>JADJWF010000011.1 GCA_016716505.1 Verrucomicrobiota bacterium | reverse complement strand
CCGCGCTCACGTGAGCGCGGCCCCGTTGAAGCTACACCACCGACCTGCCAAGCCGGCGTGTGGACGGGCGTTTCCGCGCTCACGTGAGCGCGGCCCCGTTGAAGCCGCGTGATGCGCGGCGCCGCCGGGACTCGCGCGTGGTGTTTCCGCGCTCACGTGAGCGCGGCCCCGTTGAAGCGTCTCCAGAATCACGAAGTCGCCCCGGATCGTCGGGTTTCCGCGCTCACGTGAGCGCGGCCCCGTTGAAGCGGGACCTGGAAGGTTCGTGTGACGGCCAACACGAAGCCGTTTCCGCGCTCACGTGAGCGCGGCCCCGTTGAAGCTTGGTCTGTGAGTCACCAAAGTAATATGCGACAAGAGGAGTTTCCGCGCTCACGTGAGCGCGGCCCCGTTGAAGCATCGCCGCGTTGGCGGCGTCCTCTTTGCGCAGGATCTCGTTTCCGCGCTCACGTGAGCGCGGCCCCGTTGAAGCTGTGGCGAACGCATGCACCATGTTGATGGTCTTCTGGTTTCCGCGCTCACGTGAGCGCGGCCCCGTTGAAGCCCGGGTTTCATCCCGGGGCGGAACGACGGCAATCCCGTTTCCGCGCTCACGTGAGCGCGGCCCCGTTGAAGCCATGCCAAATCCAACTTGGCATAAAGATTGCACGCAAGTTTCCGCGCTCACGTGAGCGCGGCCCCGTTGAAGCAGTATATCCGCGCCGCCGAACTGCGGCGCGAGCGCGGTTTCCGCGCTCACGTGAGCGCGGCCCCGTTGAAGCGAGTCGCTGTTGAAGCGTTTGGAGCGCGACAACATGTTTCCGCGCTCACGTGAGCGCGGCCCCGTTGAAGCAACCGGGTCCCACCCCCGGAACAAAAACCACCGCTGCAGTTTCCGCGCTCACGTGAGCGCGGCCTCCCGTTGAAGCAGTTCGGTGTCGGTGCAGATGCCGGCGGATGTCTGTGGTTTCCGCGCTCACGTGAGCGCGGCCCCGTTGAAGCAAAATCGGTTTCGGTGTAGATGACGATGTAATCATGTTTCCGCGCTCACGTGAGCGCGGCCCCGTTGAAGCGCTGACGCGGTCAAGGCGCGGAAAATCGCGCCATTCAGTTTCCGCGCTCACGTGAGCGCGGCCCTGACCAAGCAGTTGCTCCGCGCGGTCGAACTGGGCCGCGAACGCGGTTTCCGCGCTCACGTGAGCGCGGCCCCGTTGAAGCATTAGTCGAGGGTATCGGGTCGCACAGACCAGGTTATGTTTCCGCGCTCACGTGAGCGCGGCCCCGTTGAAGCGTTTGGGACACCGGAGACAGGGACGCGGACAGCCCGGTTTCCGCGCTCACGTGAGCGCGGCCCCGTTGAAGCTTGACGGACTGGATTGACTGCACTCCGCCTCCGCCGGTTTCCGCGCTCACGTGAGCGCGGCCCCGTTGAAGCACGAATTGGCATGAAGGTTGCGTGCAATCTTTATGGTTTCCGCGCTCACGTGAGCGCGGCCCCGTTGAAGCGGGGGTAACTTCGCATTCATCTTCGATTGTCAAAAGGGTTTCCGCGCTCACGTGAGCGCGGCCCCGTTGAAGCTAGTGTCATGTGTGTCCTTTCGTTTTGCCGGCTTCATGTTTCCGCGCTCACGTGAGCGCGGCCCCGTTGAAGCCAGGGCGCCGTCGTCGCCGGATGCTGTTCGCGCAGCGGTTTCCGCGCTCACGTGAGCGCGGCCCCGTTGAAGCCAACCGATCCGGTTTGAGAGCCTGAAGTGGGATACGAAGTTTCCGCGCTCACGTGAGCGCGGCCCCGTTGAAGCCAGATTTTCGTGGGCAGGTTCGTACCGCGACGACACGTTTCCGCGCTCACGTGAGCGCGGCCCCGTTGAAGCAGTAGTCGCCAACGCCTCCAGAATGCCCGCAACCGTGTTTCCGCGCTCACGTGAGCGCGGCCCCGTTGAAGCGTGTCGCCACGCCGAAAGCCGCCCGCGAGGCGGTCGGTTTCCGCGCTCACGTGAGCGCGGCCCCGTTGAAGCGAGACACGCGAGGCGGACCATGGGCAGGTCAAGCGCGGTTTCCGCGCTCACGTGAGCGCGGCCCCGTTGAAGCTTTGGGGTGAGTACCTGGACGCTAGGAGTACCTAGAGTTTCCGCGCTCACGTGAGCGCGGCCCCGTTGAAGCGGCGACCCAGCCCAAGTCAGCCTGCCACCGGAGACACCGTTTCCGCGCTCACGTGAGCGCGGCCCCGTTGAAGCCTGCCCGTTAACGATGGCGGACACTACCGGCACGCCGTTTCCGCGCTCACGTGAGCGCGGCCCCGTTGAAGCAGCATCGGGATCAGCGCCGTTCCCTGCCGGCCGAAGTTTCCGCGCTCACGTGAGCGCGGCCCCGTTGAAGCGAGGTTTTCACCGGCGGCAATTCGCCGACGATCCGCGGTTTCCGCGCTCACGTGAGCGCGGCCCCGTTGAAGCTAGTTGATGGCATATTTGCCAGGTAGTCTCCAAGTGTGTTTCCGCGCTCACGTGAGCGCGGCCCCGTTGAAGCCTCCATCCTCCGGGGCTCGGCAATGTCTTGGCGGTCGTTTCCGCGCTCACGTGAGCGCGGCCCCGTTGAAGCAGGCGTGGTCCTTGTGAGGTGTGCTCGAGTTCAGCACGATTCAAGAGCCGGTGAAAACGCCCGAAATCGTGAGAGTGGAATCCACATAGGACTCCGCAGCTCACACCACCACCGGCCATCTGAAGGTGGACGTGAGCGGGATCCGGCGGCCGGTGGCCGAGGACTCGCGTGCGGCGCAGATGATCTCCACCACGTGCAAGGCGTGCTCGGGCGTGGCCAGCAGGATCTCCTTGCCGGTGGAGAGCACCTCGGCGGCCAGCGACGCGCCTTGCTGCCAGACATACCCTCGAGCGTCGGTTTCATCGCGACGCATCTTCGGGGAGTCCTTGGTTGCGAGGTCCACCCCCAAGGGCGCCCAGTCATAACCCACCAACCCCATGAACCCGTCCGAGCCGACGATGCTGAGGGTGTGGCGCGTCTCCTGACTGCCGTCATGACCGTGCGGATTGAAGTAGTTGAAGCCGGACTGGACATGCGAGATGACCCCATGACCGTGATCGAGCAGCACCATTGAGTTGTCCTCCTCGGTCACCTGAATGCGGCCTTTGTCGCCGACGGTGCGTTCCGGCGTGACCACGCTCAGCATGGCCATCACCGACCTGGCGGGGCCGAGCAAACCCGTGAGGGACGTCAGGTTGTACACCGCGAGATCGGGCATGGAGCCGCCGCCCTTTTCGTAGAAGAACGCGGACCAGTCCGGCCCCTCGTGCCCGTAGTCCGCGTGCGCCGCGGCCACTCGACCGAGTTTGCCCGCCGCAAGCTGTCGAGCCATGAAGGCGAACTGCGGGCTTTGCACAACGATCGGTGCACCCCAGAGCCGCACGCCTTTTCGGCGCGACAGGGCCAGCAGCTCCTGCCCGGCGGCCAGGGAGTTGGCGATCGGCTTCTCACTCCACACGTGCTTGCCGGCCTCGATCGCCTTCCGGTTCAGATGTTCGTGCTCCTGCATGTCCGTCAGATTGATGAAGAACTCGAACGGCTCGCCCGCCAGCATCGCGTCAATGTGCGGGTAGTGATGCGCGATCTTGAACCGCTCGGCCTGGCGCTTGGCGCGCTCCGGTCTGATATCGCAGAGGCTGACGACCTCGACGTAGGGACACTGGGTCAGGTTGGGCAGATAGGAGTTCGAGACGCTGCCGCAACCGATGACGCCGGTGCGGATCCGTCGCGGGGACGGTTCTGCCCCGCAGACACCGGTTGCTCCCGTGGCAAGGGCCGCACCGGCCAGGAGGGTGGTCTTGCCGAACTCGCGCCGGCTGATTCGATTCTTGATAGGGTTGATGGGTCTGTTCATACGGTCTTTTCTGACGAGTGATCGGTTCCGAAAGAAATTGTCCGCGGTTTTCAACGCCGCGCCGATCCAGCCGGCATCCGGTCCGGTCTCGGCGCGCAGGATCGGTCATCCGCGGTTCAGCGGCGACCGGATGTGCCGGCGCGCGGCCTCACGGAAATGCTCCCAATACAGGCCCTCGCTCACACCCAGCCCCCCGCCAACCACCACCGCTCCGGGACCCAGCGTATTGACCCAGAGCGCCACCGGCGATCCCAAAGCATCGCTGGCTGACTGGACAATCCGCCGCGCAGCTTCGTTCCCTGCGGCCGTGGCTGCCAGGACCGCCGACCCGTCTTTGGCCTCGCCCCCGGCCGCGCGATAGCGTGCCACCAGGCCCGGTCCCGACGCGAACGCTTCGAGGGAGCGCCCGCTGGTATGGCCACACCGTTCGCAAGGCGCGCCGGGTGGACTGCTGGCCATCGTGCCGGTGAGGCCGTGGGTCCCAAGGTGAGGTCTGCCCTCCAGCATCAGACAACAACTGCTGCCGGCGCCAAACGTGACATCGAGGAAAATCGGGGAAGATTGCCCCGCGCCGAGCCGGGCCTCCGCGAGGGCCGCTGCGCGAACGTCGGCCTCGAAGATCACTGGCGCGACCGCTCCGAGCGTTTCCCACGCCGGCAGGCGCCGCCACTCCACGCAGTTCCCGCTGGCCAACCCGCCCCGGCAATCCACCAGCTCGCAAACCCCACCCCCCAGCCCCCGCAGCTTCAACCCGACGGCGGCGGGGGCCGCGGCCAGATTCGCTGCCAGCCCGGAGATGAGATCCTTGGATCAGGCGGCCGCCCTGACGTGGGCCGCGCAGCGCATTGTGCTGGTCGGTGAAGGTGCCTCGTCTGGGATTGCGGTGGTGGCGATGGACATTCTGTTCACGCTGGGCCGCCCGGCGGCGGTCATTGAGAACGAACGGACGGGGGCGTACTTCCTCACGTCGAACCCGCGGGATTTGATGCTGCTGGCCATCTCGCACTCCGGCGAAACGCAGTTCCCAACCCGGACGGTGCGCGAGGCCCGGGAACGCGGTTTCAAAACCATCGCCCTCACCAATGAGCCGGCCAGTGAACTGGCCCGGCTTGCTCACGTCGTCCTTCCGACCCAGGTGGTCGAGTCTGCACGGGGCCGTTACGCCATCGCGCCGCGCATCTGCCAACTGGCGGTGCTGGACCAGTTGTTTGACCGGCTCACCGGCGCTCGATCAGGGGCACAGGCAGTCACCCGCCGCGAATAGGACGGTCCCTGTCCTTCGCTGTCCGCGCCGGAGGCGGACCTACCGACTCAAGTTCACCCGGCGCTCGGCGCTGAGCGTGGCGGCCGGGCGAGCATTTCGTCCATCCATTGGCCGTAGGCCTCTGGGGTGGCGGGGTAGTCGCGAACCCTGCCCAGAGCCTTGAGTTCCTGGACGCGCTGCCACTGCCAGTCGGGCATCCACGCGGGGCGTTGGAAGGCGTGCTGCGCGGCAAAGGCGCGGATTTGCCCGGCCGAGGGCAGGACCGCGGAAGGCGATTCACGGCCACGTTTTCTCGATTCGCAAAACCCAATCGCGCGCATCCGGGGCGGAGAACCGGTGGAGCTGTCCACCCAAGAGGGACCAGGGGTCTCCGTACCGGCCCGTACGCGGGTCGAACCAGCGGGCTTGATAAACGGTTTTGTCACCGTCGAGGGCAACCTCGCCTTCTCCACCCTGGGGATGGTAAAGGACATAGCAATGACCCGGCACTCGGGTGACCAAGGCCTGGCCCGGGGTGGCAGCGACCGGTTCCACTTGCCAGAAGGGGAGACTGGTGAAGAAGTCGTACAGGTGTGCGAGTTGACCCGCGGCACCCTCGTCCCGGACCTGGAAGGTGTAGCGGTCGGTGTTTTCGATCTGATTCCAAAAGTCATTCATCGCCAGGGTGCCAGCAAAGCCGGCAGCGACGTAGCCTCCGGCACAGACGATCCGCCAAGCGTTCCGGCGGACCTTGTCGGTATGGTGAACCTGGCGCCGGTAATCCGGGTAACCGCGGAGGTGCTCGTAGCCGTTTTCGGTGTTCAGCACGGGTTTCCCGTAGCAGCGGTCGGCTGCGAGGCTGGCTGCCAAAAGAGGTTCGTCCTGCGTCCAGCATCCCTCCGTTTCGGACCACGTTCCCGGGGCGCCGGCAAAGCGGTTGGCGGCCGCATCCCAGCGTCCCGCCTGACCGGTTTGTTGGGACAGGACATCCAACCCGTCGTCGGCGCCGAAGAAACCGCCGATGCGCCACGGCGGATCGAAGGGGGCTTCGGGAGTCTGCCCATGCGTGCTCGAGGAGACCACCGGATGCACCGTCACCGGATGCCGCCAGGCATCCAAGGCCTTCACCCAACGGGCGGTGTCATGGACCCAGTTCACATCCTCCGGCCGATCCAAGCGATGCCGGCCATCCGGGCGGGTTTCGTACTCGTTGGCCAGGGTCCAGAGGAACAGGTTGGGCAGCGCCGCGTAGCGGGCAACCAGGTGCGCAAGCCAGGCCCGTTCGCGCGACGGCGTCCAGCGATCGGGCTCATCGAAGGGAGCCTGGTAAAAGTTCAGCAGGATCAACTCGACGTTCATGCCCGCCTCGGCCAGCTCCCGCATGAAACGATCCAGTGCCTCAAAGTACGCGGGGTTGAAGCGGTCCAAGTCGGGCGCTTCGGGTGTTCCGCCCCAGGGCCAGAACCGCGGGTCCCGCCGGCCGTGCGTCGGGCTGTGCAGCACCCCGACGCGCACAAAGTTGAAACGCTGGGCGCGCCGTACCCGCAAGTACTCCGCTCGCAGTGCCGGCGTGATGGTGCTGTCCGAAAACAACCCGTAGGCCGTATCGCCGAGGGGGAAGTATGGCGTGCCATCGGCATGGGCGAAGGCGTGGGGATTCCGCGGATGGGGCCGAATGAAACCGTGTCCTGCCGACGGCAGCGCGCGCACGCGCCCCTTGGCGAACAACGAGACCCCCTCGCCGCGCAGCCGATAGTGCCAGAGGCCCGGCTCGTCCGGGGTGAATCGCAAACGCCAATCGTCGGGTTCCACGAAGAAGCCCGGCACACTCAGACGCCGCCCGGAAGGCGCCGTGAACTCGCCCAGCAACATCGCCTCACGCCACGGATTGCCCACCACCGCCGAGCCGCGGAGGCGAAACTCGTGGACGGTCCACAGGGGGACTTCGATGTCAGGTGTTTCTGGGTCGCTGTCCGGGCCGGGTCGGTCGAGTTGTTCGAGCGTGGCCAGCCAGGCCCGGGCAAAGGCGGCGCCCAAGCGGCGGGCGTCCGCCACGGTCCGTCCCCACCACGGCATCTCCCACCCCCAGACGCGGCTCCCGTGATGGCGCATGGCGTATTGATGGAGATTGTCATCGGACAGCGGGCGCCCGAACCAGTTCTTCCCCACCGGGTCGCTCTCGCTTTCCCAGCGGTGCCCCACCGCGCGGGGAGAGGGAAACCGCTGCGTGAACAAGTCCCAGGCGCGCCGCGTCGGACGGTCGCCCTCGGCGTCGGTGTAGAACAAGGTGTCCACGTCGCGCGGGGCGATCCAGTTGTGCCAGGTGATCACGTAGTGCGGCCGCAGGCGATCCACCGTGGCCAGGGCCAGCCGGCCACTGGCCGTGTTGCACAAGCCATGCAGCTCGTAGCCGCCGCGATACTCGGCCCCCTTGGCGACGCCGTCCGGATTGCTCATGGGGTGCAGCGTGAAGACAAATCGCCGCCGGGCTTCAGCCGCCTCCGGCGACAGGAGAAAGCCGACCAGCCCCTCCATGGCGAAGGAGGAGAAAGTCTCGAAGGCATGTTCCCGCGCGTGCCAGAAAACTCGTTGTTTTCCGGACTCGGGTACGGCGGGATCGGTGATCGTGAGTTCCCAGTGATCCCGACCGCCATCACTCACCCCTGCTGATGCCCGGCGCAGATGCGGGTGATCGGGCAACGCGCGCAGCCAGGCCTGCAAATCCGCCCAAGTGTACCACGGGCTCAACCCGATCTTGGTCTCGCCAGGCGGTATCGAGAAGGTGGCCGAGCACACCCAGCCTTCCACCTGACCACGGAGTTGGACCCAGTCCGCCCCCGGTCTTTGCACGAACAGGTAGTCCCGTGAAGGCATCGCCGCCCACGCGTTGCCCTGCGCGTTCGTACGCGTGCCCAGGCTCGACAGGTCCAGATGCAGGGTCAGGTCGCGCGGACCCAGGCCCGGGTTGCGACACATCAACTCGACCCGGGCGACGGGCAGAGAAAAGTGGGTCTCACCCGCCTCGCCGCCGGCGAGGACGCGGAATTCAGCGTCGCTCAGACGAACGATTTGCGCCGGGTCTCGGGGCGTGCCTTCCGGAGGGCAGACCACTTGGATGTCGGCGGCCGCCAGGACCGCGCCGGCCGTCGCGACGCCTGCAAGGCGCCAGATCGGGCGGCGATTTCCCGGCGCCTGAACCCGCGTGGTCATCCGAAACTGCGGCGCACACACCCGGCAAGCAAGCCTCCCGCCCGCGTCGGCGGCAAGGCGAATGCAGCGCCCGTCGGAGGCACCGTCGGGAGCCGACCGGTGACAGGCTCGGGAGGGACCGACGGCGGAGGTCTCCAGCCAGCCGCCCGCCGGCGGTCTGCCCCGCGCCCTCCAGAGCGGGGGGAGGAATGCGGGACTCGATGATCCCCGGAGTCCTGCTCGCATTTCCCGTGAGAAATGCGGGCCGGTACGATTGCCGGCCAATGCCAAAGGCTACCGGTCCAAACCACTTGGACAGGGTAGGCGACTCTCAATCCGTCGCGCCGGCTTCGATCAGATAGTACGGTGTGCGGTCCTGCGCGCCGTCCACCACGAACACCCCATCGCGAACGGCCACACGGGTTTCCGTCCGGCACCCGTCGTGATCGAGGGCGGTGACGCGGATCCCGTTCGGGCGGCGGAACCGAAGCTCAGCCCGAACGGGTTCCATGAGCACCGGGCCGCGGCCCCGCTCCAGCAAGTCGTTTCCGGTCGGACCAAACTTCATGCCCGTGTTCCGCGCCCGCGCGAGAGCCGTTACCAGCAACCGACGTGATGTGCTAATGCGCCCTTCGCGATCCAGGGCCGTGACGTAGATCGCTCCGAAGCGCGAGCGCGGCGTGATGGTCACGTCGTCGAGCTGGCAGGTCCTGTCATGCGCGAAACCGACGACCGCTTTCGTTCCTTCGCTGTTGATCGTGAAGTAACCGCCCGTCTTGGTCCCGGGGGCCTCGTACCAACGCAGTTGCTTCGTGGACGAAACCAGCGCGCCATCCTGCTGGTACGGGCGCCAATCGAAAACTGGTGTTTCCCGCCAAGCGTCCACGAAACGGACCGTGCAGCGGGCAACCGCCAACGCCCGCGCCGGGACGCTGCTGCCGTCGAGTTCCTTGTCGTCGTAGCCTTGGACCACCTGGTCCTCGAAACCGAGCCGGCCCTCGAACAGCGACGGCATGTGAACATAGCGCGCAGCGAAGGTCTCGGCGGTCTTCACATCACCGCGGAGGACCTGACGCGACACGGCCGGGAAGAGGCCGAGGATTTGCGGCGCCATCACGTCCCACGGCTGGCGGCCCAGTGGCTCGCTGAATGCGGCGTCGTCGCCATTCTGGAACAGGTAGGACACGTCCCAGCCCTGCAAGCCCATGCCGTAGGCGCCGATGATCGCCGGCCCCTCGACACCCCATTCGTTGGGAAAGACGTGAATCCATTCGCTCAACATGAAGGCACGGCCCTCCACTTGTTGCAGACCAGAACTGAGCGAGCCGGAGCCCGCGCGGGCGAGCATCGAGGCGCTGTTGAACCCGGAACGGCCCTCGCCCCCGCCGAAGTAATTGTGGCGGTCAATCAGCCCCACCCGCGCGTCGCTGTGGAGGTTCGCGTAGTGACTGAAGGCGCGTCCGGCCTGCCAATTCGAGCCCAAGATCTCTCCTGTGTAACCGGCCTCGCGGACCGCCGCCACGTAGCGGTCGTAGGCTTCGCACTGCAGCTCATAGAGGAATTGGAGCGTGTCCAGCAACCGCCGCTTCCGGAACGCCTGCGAGCCGGTGAGCTGGGCGGGATCCCAGAGCCAGGGATTCCCAAGCGGCAGAACATTCCCTTTGTCCAAGTGCTCCCCGGCGGGAAAACCCTCCGGTTCAAAGCCGTCCAGCGCCCGCGGTCCCCAAGCCTGAACGAGGCCATCGTGAGTGCCGTATTTCCGCCGGAGCCAGGCAGAAAAGCGCTCGCCCGCCTGCTGCCGCAACGTGGCGCTCCGCTTCAGCGGCTCCATCGAGGTGTAGAACAGGATGCTCTGCTCGTTGATGATTTCCACGGCGCACACCGCCGGGTCCTCCGCATAGGTCAGGCCGGTGTAGGGGTTGCGGTGCTTGAGCAGGTTGACCATCTGGCGGATGTGCAGGCTCTGCAACTCGGGCGAATAGAAGAACGCGCTGTGGGGTGCCCGTACCCGGCTGCCCGGCTGATCGTCCAACCGCCCGAACTCCTCGAAGAACGGGACCTCGCGCCGGTCTGCCGGGCCGATCGGGATCGTCCCAAAATGCGCCGACAGCTTCACGTAGATGCCCGCCTCCTTGAAGCGGGCGACCTGGTAGTCCATGCGATCCAGCCCGGCCGGATCATATTCGGCCGCGCTGTCCCGGGACTGGATGCCGGCCCAGCCAGTGCCGTCGGCAAACTTGTGCAACCGCACCGAGCTGATCCCGTAGCGCGAGTACAACAGGGCCCGCCGGTCGGCCAGCGGTTTTTCCGGGGCGCAGGCGGCATAGCAGAGGTTCAATCCCCAGAGCTTGATGGGCTTGCCGTCGTACACCAGGTCGTCTCCCCGTTGCCTGATGCGGCCGTGTTGCCCGGCGGGTTTCTCCAACCAGTCTGCGAGGCTGAGCAGGGAGTTGGTAGGCCGGCCAGTGGCTTGCCATGGGTACCAAGCCGCCAAACCTGGTTCGTCCGGCATATCGGCGACGCGGGCGAACCACTCCGTCGGCGCGGGCAGTTCGACGCGCACCGTGAGCCGGCGCACAGCCTTCGCGGGAAGATGGTCCTTGGCCAACACCAGCCGCGCGGCGCCGTCGGCGGTGATTTCGCAGGCCGGCTCGAACCGCACCACCGTCTCGCGACCGCCGGCATCCGTGAGACGAAGGACGTTGACGCTTTGACCCAGGGATCGCCTGCCCAACGGACAGGGCACCGTGCTGCGCTGGCCCGCGTTTTCGATGATGATGTCGTGTCCTTCGAAGGTTTTGCCCGGCGCAAGTTCAGCAACGAACAGGGTCAGGTCCGTGTCGGCATCGGCCCGCAGCTCATACTGGAGCTCAATTTCGTTGGGTGCCGGATGGGCAGCGCGAAAGGCGAGGCGCAAGCTGGCGCTGCCGACCTTGGAGGTAAACGTGCCCGCGGCAACGCCGCTCTCGCCGCGGGAATCCCCTTCTATACCGGCCCACGACCAGTTCGGTCCCCAAACTGCGGCGCCAAATCGGAGGTAGTCCTCTCCAGCGTGAGTCACCACGACCCGCGGTCCACCGGACGCGTAACTCGTGAAGGGCGGGGACGCGGCCGCCAGGCGGCAGCCCAACAAGGCCAAGACGATCCCCAAACAAGTCATCCGGCTGGTTGCCAGCCAGCAGACAAACCGCGCGCGCCGTGACGTCATGATCATGAATTTGGAAGGAAGCAAAACCGCCCGGGCAAACTCCGCGAGACCGGACCGACCCGGCGACGATTAGGCCGGCGGTTCAACATTCGGGCAAGCGCCGCGATGGACGGGGACCGATCCGGCCTGCCCACGCCTCCCGTGGATTGCCCCAAACGACTGCGCGGCGGGAGGCGGTTCCCGGCTTGGGAGATTCACTCCCGCAGCCGGTTTTGTTCGCGTCGTTCCAACAGCCGGGTCCGCTCCTCGGCGGAACGGAACAGCGGCCGCCCGTCCTCGCGGTCGAGGCCGCGCTGATTGAAGGTGCCGACAGGCGTGGTGCGCGTTGCCCGCGAGGGGAGGGATTCGCGATCCAGAGGACCGGAGTTTGGCGCCGCGCCAGAGACCCGCGTCTCCTGACGAGAATTAGAAACGCTCTCGCTAGCCCAGTGGAAAAGTGAACTTCGTTGACACGGACGTTGCATAACTAGAGTCTCGCGCCATGCCCCTATCGCTTTCGAACCCCATCAGCGCACTCTTGTTGACGGTCCTGGTCGTTTGCCAACTGCGCCCCGTGAGCGCCCGCACCGCCGAGGACTCGTTCCACTTCCGCAACATGAGCAGCGAACCGCCCGGGGAGGCCGTGTGCCAGGACCTCCATCCACAATTGGCGGTGACGGGCAGCCTGGTGCATCTGGCGTGGATCTCGCAACTGCCCGATCAAGCCGGCGAGCGGCTCATGTATCGCCGCTCGACCGACGGCGGCGTCACCTTTGGTCCGGCGCAGGTTTTACTCACCGTCGGCAACACGAGCTCCCTGAGCGACGGCTTGCAAGCTCAGGACGCGGAAACGGGCGGGTATCCGGCTTACCTTGCGGCCGACGGACAAGAGGTGCATTTGGCGCTGAAGCTGTCGCAGCAGTCAGGTGCCGATCAGATCCTGTATCTGCGTTCGAGCGATGGTGGCGCGAGCTTTGCCGCGCCGCAGGTCTGGGCCACCGTGACGATCAACCCGCCCGAGCCGGCGGCGGGCCGGGGCCACACCGCAGCCCTGCGGCCGCCGATGGTCACGGCGGCGGAAGGCCGGGTGGTCATCGCCTTCGGCTACACGGCGGCCCGAGCGTACTACGAGACCACGCCAGGGTTCGACGGCTGGGTCTATGGATATTGGGAGGAGCTTTCGGTCTCGTGGTCAGCCAATGGCGGCGCCAGTTTCCAACCGTCCGCCCTTCACGGTACGCTGCCCACGGATCGCCACGCAGCGCCGTCGCACCTCACCATCCAGGGCTCGGAGGTGCTGCTTGGCGCCCGCTACAGCGTAGGGGCCGGCTGGGGTGCCCAGGCTACCAGGGTCGTCGCCGGGATTTCGGCCGATGGCGGCGCGAACTTCCACTTCCAACAACTCACTTCCGAGGCCACCCGCCCCTACTCGAACAACCTGGTGCGCATGGTGAAACAGGCTGACCAGGCGATCGCGTTCTTTGTCACCGGAGATGAGAGCCATCCGGCGCTCGAAACGCTTTACCAATGCCGGTCCACCGACGGGGGAGCCACTTGGTCCGCGCCGCAACGACTGACCGAGGCCCCGCATGCCTTGTTCGGCAGCCTTGAACTCGGTGCCGCCGGTTTCAGCGTGGCGGCCAACGGACCTGAAATCCTGGTGGCCGCCGCGTATTCCGGTCCGGATGCCCCCGCAGGGCGGATCGCAGTCCGGCGCTCGACGGACGGCGGGGCCACCTATGCGCCCTGGCAAGCCCTTGCGGATGGGAGAGACCCCAGATCGAACCTGCTGCAACCGCTGCACTGGCCGCGGTTCGCGTTGTGGCCGGGAGCGCCGGGCGAGGCCCGCGCCGCTTTGCTGTGGGGTGGCAACCATCTCGTCACGAGTGACGACTCGGGTGCTTCGTTCGGCCCGGCGCTGATGGTCCGGCCGCCAGCCGGGGTGCTGCCCAACCCCGGCAGCCCCTATGCCCCGCAACTCGTGACAGGCACCGACGGCACCCTCCATCTGACGGTTTCTTCGGTCTCCCGCACTGATCCGAACGAATGGGATGTCTATTACCGCCGCTTTCCCGCCACGCCCGACCCGACCATCGCCCATCAGGCGCTCGCCCTCGGCTCGAACCTGCCGCCCCAGGGGGATGTCTCCGCACCGCGCCACCGCGACTCGCTGCAAGTGGGGGCGGCGCCGGGTTTAGCCGCAGGCGAGGCGTTCACGATTGAATTCTGGGTGCGGTATCAGGGAACCGCCGCGGATCGCGAGTTGTTCACAACCGGCCCGGATGCGGGCGAACTGTCACTGACAACCGGCACCACCTTGGAGGGCATCAATCGTTTCCGCCTCCAGCTCCGGACCGCAGAGGGGTACTACGATGCCGTGGGGACGACCGTGGAGCCGCAGCCCGGCCGATGGTATCATGTTGCGCTGCGCTACGATGCCAACCGGACATCGGGCCAGTTGGCACTGTTGGTGGACGGGCAACCCGATGTGGTCGCCGATGCCGCCGGTTCGCGGGTCGGGACGGCTCATCCTTTCGTGTTCGGCAACGACCACTGGGCATCCGCTCACGACTTCATCGGGGAGATTGACGAAATCCGGTTCTGGAACATCGCCTTGCCGGACGAAACCATCCGCGCGCGCCGCAGCGTCCGGCTGACGGGAAACGAAACTGGCCTCGCCGCGTGGTTCCCGCTGGATGGCAACACCCGCGACGCCACGGGCAATCTGCCCGACGGCATGCTGGTTTGCCGCGAAACCTTTGTTCCCGGAGTGCTACTGGACACCCGGCCGACCGTGCCACCGGGGGTGGTTTCCTGGTGGCCGGCCGAGGGCGATTTCCGCGACCGCCGGGGCGTCAACCACGCCACCGGTGCGGGCGGTGTGGGCTTCGGTGCGGGAATGGTCGGGCGGGCGTTCCGGTGTGATGGCAACAACGACTACGTCCAAGTCTCCTCGCCGACCGGTCTGCCGCTGGGCAATGCGCCGCGCACGCTCATGCTGTGGTGCCGCACGCCGCGCAATCTCGCTGAGGCCACCGAGAGCGCGCTGGTCCAGTATGGATCCGACGCCGACGGGCGCATGTTCGGCCTGATCACTTCCGGCAACGCTCCGGGAAAACTGTATTTCTTTGGTTACAACGCGGACCTCGCCGGCGGCACGGCCTTGCGGCCGGACACCTGGTATCACCTTGCCGTCGCCTACGACGGCACCACGGTGCGCCTGTTCGTCAACGGCCAACTCGACGGATCGGCCGCGCGCTCCCTCAATACGACCCTCAACGCCAGCGGCCTGACCATCGGCAACCGCCCGGGCAGCAGCCTTTGGCAGGGCGAACTCGACGAGGTGATGCTGTTCAACCGCGCGCTGGCACCGGAGGAAATCGCGATGATCCACGCCGCGGGCGCCGACGGTCTCCACCACGACGACGAGGATCCCGGTGGCCAGCCCGCGCGACCGCAGTTGACCGTTTCCCGCAACGGCAAACACCTTGAGCTGGCCTGGACCTCGGAAATTGGTTTCCTCTATCAACTCCAAGTCTCGACAAGCCTGCGGGAGGACGATTGGACGGACTACGAGAGCCCGCTCCCCGGCAACGGGCAACTTTTGAACGCCTCCCTGCTGATCGGTCCGGAACCGGCCAAATTCGTGCGACTCAAGATCCCGCGCTGAGGCATCCCTCGTTCAGACTTTCAAGAAAACCTCTCCTGCTTCCCGGCTGCACCAGGCCCGCGGGCAGCCTCGACAATGATGTTGGGGCCTTCTCGCGGGCTCCAGACAGCGGGAGCTTCGCCAGGAGCCGCGTCAGGCCCGCCTCGGTCTCAACCCCGGCCACCGGGCAGGCCATTCAATCCCGCAGCCGGTTTTGTTCGCAACGCTCCCACAGCCGGATGTAGTCCTCCGCGGAGCGGAACAGGGGCCGCAGGTCACGGCGGTCGAGCCCGGAGTTCTTCGCGTCCTGGATGAAGTCTGGCAGCAGTCCGTAGTGGGCAAGGCCATCCAGGTTGATGTCCCACTCCTTGACGTACGGCTTGTTCGGGTCGCCATCCAGCATGCAGTTCATTTTGCAGCGATGCAGCGGCCGGTTGTTGCCCTCCATGGCGACCCATCGTTGCCAGATCGGCAACATCTTGTGGTAGATCTCGCGCACGCGCGGATGGACATCGCCAGGCAAGGGACGGGTGGCCGAGTGCCGAACGTGATACGCCGCGCGGATGCGCACCTCGTGACCATCCCAGTCGCCGAGGATGGGAACCACCGGCCGCCGCAGCATGTCGGCGAGAAGCCCGTCATTCAGCGCAAACAGCCCCCGGGCGAACTGAAGAATTCGCTGGTTCCGGGGCGGCGGTGAGAACGCGCGATCCGGATCCAATCCCGTCTTGTGCAGGGCGATGGCCTCCCAGAATTCCTTTTCTTCCTTGTCATAAACACCGGAGAACACGGGCCCGTCATACACGTCAATGAGCTTCAACTCATTGGGCCCTTCAAACCGCGATGCGCGGTAATCGCGCAGCGGATCCGCATAGCGAACACCGTTGCTTTGGGCGGCGAGCGCTCCGACAAGCAGATTGGTGCGCGCCGCGTCACCCTTCAGGACAAACATGGCCTTCATGCCGAAGCGCGGCCCGGCGCCGTGAACCAGCCCGAAATCTGTGCTGAGGCCGACGTTGCGGCGGTTGAAGTAATCCACGGCGCGGAGGTAGGTCTGCGCCCAGGATTTGGCGGAGCCCGGAGCGTCATTCGGGACCTTGGTGCCGTAAGCCCGCAGATCCTTGGCGAGCGTGATGGGAGCCACCATGCCGTCCAGGAGCACCAGTTCGCGGGCGAAGGTGGGCGTGAGGTCGGCTTCCGAGGGACGCTTGCCCATGTCAGACGTTTCCTCACCACGCAGGCTCAACTCAGTGAACCCGGAATGCCCGGAGATGAGCGGGTAGCGCTGGGCGCGCGCGAGATCGAACACCTCCCGCTTCATCACCAGGCTCATGTGATCCGCATCAATCACCATCCCGCGTTTCATCATCTCGCGAATCAGGACGCGGCCGGCCGGTTGCAGCCCGCGGGCGTTGATGTGGCCCCCGACGGCGGGATAGTCGGCCGGAGCGGGCGGGAATGCCGCAACGCCCAAAAAGAAGGCGCCCACTTGAAGACCTCCTTGAGCCACAAAGCGCCATTCGATCGGGTCGGTGAAGCCGCGGAGCTGCGGACTGGTGGCTGCCGGGTAGCGATGAAAGTCCACCCACCAGCTATTGTAAATCCACAGCGAATTGTTCATGGCGAACCCGCCGTAGGGATTGTCGGCGAAGTGCACCGGGAACATGTGGCGGATGCCGAGGACTTCGTACGCGTGCCGTACGTTGTTCACGATCAACCCGTCGTTGGGCTCGATGGTTTCGTCATGCAGCAACGGCCGATCCACTTCCATGCCGAGCACCACGGCCAGTTTCCCCCGGTGGATGATTGCGCGAGCCTGGCGGGGCGTGAGCGCCAGCTCCATAAAGTCGGTTCGGGCCACCAACTGGCGGATGGCCTGGATTTGGCGATGAACGACCGAGAGATCGTCCTGCAGCAGGCCGTCGTTGTAATTCAGGTCGGCCAGCAGCCGGTTGTGGACGGCGAGGGCCACCATCAACCGCAGGCCCCCCTGCCACGCCCGCCGAATCCAATCAATGTACATCTGCTGGTGAACCCCCTGCTCGAGCACGTTCGGCCAGCCATCAAACCCGTACTGGTAACCGCCGGTGCGATGTCCGAAGGAGCCCGTGAATTGCTCCATCAGCATCGCTGGGGCACAGGCACCGACGAGGGGAAAACAGGCGTTGGCGCCGCCCCAGCCGTGATTCTCCTCACACGAAGACAGGCTCACGCCGGCAGGCCCGCCGCAGGCGCCGTGAATGAGTTTGCCGCCGAAGCCCAGATAAGACGCCGGATGGGTATGCGTATCCGCAAAACCCCACACGGGCGCGTCGGGGTCGAGATAAACCAAGCCACTCCAATCGGCCTGCGGCTCCGGGTGGGACTCCGGCGGTTGGGTGGGATCGAGATAAACCACCATCCGGGGCACCGCGATCAACCCGGGGCGTGGGTCGGTCTCAAGAAACCGAAAATCGTCCACGTTGATGTGGCCCATCCGCGTGGCGTCCACGATGCGAATCCGCGCCTGCCGGCCCCGGAACGCCGCAACCTCGAACACCTCGCGACGCAGCAGTTCGGGCCGATAACCGGGCACGTAAGCCCGCTGGACCACGTGAAATCCCCCTTCGACCTCGGGATAGGTCTGGTTGAAGAGAAAGCGCTCCTCGGGACCGATGGGGCGCACCAAGAGCTCCACCCGGGGCGCATCCACCGGCGGCAGGGGCTGGCGCAGATTCCCGCCGATGAGGAACGAAATGAAGGGCCGTTCGATCCGGAATTGCGGCGAGGTTAGGGTGCCCGTGCCCGCGTCCAAAAGCGCGAGCTGAATCGGATCTTCCATGATCGGCGCTCCTTCTGGCCGGGCCTGACCGGTGCCGATCCAGAAGTCTCCGTGGTGGCCCACACTGACCGGCGTGTCCCAGTAGTCCCCGCCGACGTTGCGCAAGATCTCCCCCGCGCCAAGCGCCGAGCGCAGGTAGGCCTCGCCAAACGTGGGTTGCTCGTCGAAGGCATCCCCGCTGGCCTCCCAGCCGAAAAGCCCCTGTTCGAAGTCCCAGTTGTCAAAGCCCGCGATCCCGGCCACGACGCGAAAATAGTTCTCTGCCCGGCTGGCGTCGGCGAAATCGGCCACTGAGACCGCACCCGCGTTCCCGCGCGGCGGATGCGACTGCACCTGGGTCCACGTCGCCGCGTCTGCGACGCCCAACCGGCTGGCATGTTCCACCACGTAGGCTTGGTGCGGTTGCGTTGGGAACTCGAAGCCGAATTGGCCAGGTGGGAATTTGCCCGGACTCGCCGGCTGTAATTGCGGCGCCACCGGCGCAGGATCCGTGTCCCGGGCCACCACCAACACGCTCGGACTGATCGCCTGGCCGGCGGCCAACTTCCACGATCAAATCGCCGCTCGTGGCTCCCTCGGGGATCTCGACGGCTATTTCACCATCGCCCACAACTTGAAAGTTCGATGCCACGCCGTTGATCAGCACGCGCGTCGCGTCGAGCAGCCCCGCGCCGCGTACTTTGACCCATTGGCCCGGCTTCGCCCGCCACTCGGAGAAGCGATCCACAAACGGTGCCGGGACGGGACGTTCCACGATGAAGTCCGTTTGCGAGGAGACCGGCCCGTGGGCGGTTTCTGCGGCGACCATTCCCGAGCGCGCGGTGTCCGGGACGGTAAAACGGAGGCTCGTCGGGGAAACCTCGACAAAGGGGACGGCCATGCCTGCCAACGTCACCGCCGTCACCCCGACGAGATTCTCGCCGGTCACCTGGACCGTCGAGCCGACCGGACCCCGATCCGGTTTGAACGACGTGATCGAGGGAAGAACCGGCGCCTCCAGCACCTTGAAGTCGGTCGCGCTGTCCGCCGTGCCCGCCTTGTTTTGGACGCGAATCGGACCGGACGTGGCGCCGGGTGGCACCTTGGCAACCAGACGGCCCTCAGAAGCGATCACGAAACCCGCCGGCGTCCCGCTGAACAACACCTGCTCGACGTCGCCCAGATTCTCGCCGACAACCGACACCGCCGTACCCACCGGCCCCTGCGGAGGGTCGAAAGCACCGATCGTCGGCGGCAACAGCGGCCGATCCACAACGAACTCAACCGGCGACTGAATCACGCCTTCCGACGTGAACACCAGCACCGGCCCGGTCCTCGCCTGCTCCGGCACGGTCGCCACCACGAGGTTGGTGTCCTGCCGTTCGAACGCGGCGCCCGAGGCCCCAAAAACGACGGCCCGGAGGTCTCTCACGTTTTCCAGCACGACGTTGATCCGATCCCCGGGTTTCCCGGCGGCTGGAATCAACTCGACGATCCTCGGCCCAACCGGCCCCGCCAGCACCTCGAACACCATTTGGCTCTGCGCGGTCCCGCCGGGAGTGCTCACCACCACAAACCCGCTCTTGGCCCCCTTGGGCACCTCAACCTTCAGTTCGGTGTCACTGACGACGATGAAGGCGGCGGACAGGTCGCCCAGCCGCACGGCGGTCACGCCGGTGAAATTATCTCCCAAAACCCGAAACGAGGTTCCCTCGCGGCCCGACGAGGGTTCCAAGTTGCTGATCACTGGCGGCGCCAACGGCGGGAGGACCTCAAAGTAGAGGAGGCTGCTGCCCTCGCCCGCCGGGTTGGCCACGGTAATGGGACCGGTCGTGGCGTCCGGTGGGACCACGGCAATCAACTGCTTGTCGGACACCACCTCGAAGCCGGTCTTGACCCCGTTGAAGCGTACGCTCACAGCGTCCGCCAGGTTCGCACCCATGATGGTGATCGCGTCGCCCGGTCGTCCCGACGTGGGGTTGAAACTGTCCACCGCTGGCGGGCCCGCCTGTGCGTTCGCCTCGAGCACCGCCGGTCCTGCCGCGCCCAACAGCACCCACAATCCTAAAACAATCCGGCACCCCGTCCTAACACCACCCCGCGTGTCTCGCATTCGAATCTTCGCCATATCCGTCACTGGCTGTTTAACCGCCACCGCACTCGCCCCCGTGGTTAACCGCCTAAGTGAAAACCAGTCAAGCTGAAGATTGTTACAAGTGGAAGTTGCAACGAGTTCCCGGGTCTGCGGTTGGCCGCCTCGCACTGGGACTCTCCGCGGCCAGTTGCAACGGCCTCAAAGCACCCGCGAGCCACCGCGAGCGAGGTCATTTGCGTCAGGGGTCCGCCCTTGGCCGATCTGCTGCCGACGCTTCGGGGTCACGGCCTGACCAAGCGATAGAACTTAGCCGGGCCAGCCAGCTCGACTGTGGATCCATTCGTCTCCCCCGTGGCAACGTGCTGCCATAGGGGCGGTGTCAGACTCGAGCTTTCCTGCAATTCGAAGCCCGGCACTTCCGGTGACCACGAGAGCGTCGCGCGACCAGCCCCGGGCTCGGGAGGCTGCAGAGCGAGCTTGGGCGCGACGGTGAATGACTGCCGCTGTTTGAAGAAACCCGGGCTTCGTGCCTCGACGAGGCCGAAGAGCAAAAACAAGTGATCCACAAGTCCCGCGTCCGCCGGCCACCAGTTGGCCATTGCCGAGGAAACCCGCGCGAGGCCGTAACGGCTGCGCGGGTCGGCCCCGGGCGGCTGACTTTGAATGAATTCGAGCAAGGTATCGAGGTCGCCCCACCCCCCAACCGCCGACGGGCTGAAGACGTTGTCATGGTCGCCGATACGATCCGCGCGGTAGCCGGATGGGTCCACGCCAGCCGTGAGGCCGTAGCGGTAGTTCTGCCGCAGGCCGGAGGCGCAATACAGCGCGTCGGCGCGCTGCTGGTTCCGGAAGAAGCCCACGAAGTCGGCGTTGCCGGCGAAGTCCGGGTTGAAGAAAAACTGCTGCTGGGTCCAGAAGGCCGGCGCAAACGAACCCGCCCGATCCGTCAGCACAGGAATACCCCGGTACACCGACTTGGGCGCGGCGGCGGGATTCAGCCACAGGTTCGACACCGCCGCTGCGCGCGTGGCGCCGGGCTGGCGCAAGGCGAGCGAGACGATCAACTGGTATTCATTCCACGGGCGGGTGTGGCCCACCGCGTTGCCGTTGACGTCGGTCGCGAGGGCCACGCGCCCATCGAGCGCGGAATGGATCATGCCGTCGAAGTCGCACGAGGCGCGCAGTTCCTCCGCCAGCGCGGCAATCGTCGGGTTCTGCGGGAAGTGGTTGCGGGCAAAGAGTCCGCCCGCCACCAGGAGAGCGGAGCCGATCGTCGTGTAATTGTCGTTCCACCCGGGATGCGGGTTGCCAGTGGCCACGTTCAGCCAATGCCACCAATGACCGCGGGCGTTGCGTTTGGGCGTGACACCGGTCGTGCGGCCGGCATGGGCGGAAAGGATGGCCTGAACGCGTGCCTCGGCGTCCCCGACCACCTTCAGATGGTCGAGGCCGCACAAAGCCAGCAGCGCGAATCCTGCGGCGTCCGGGCTGGCCGGGTGGATTGGCTGCGCGGCGGGCGAGTGCATCAAGGAATCCCGCACCAGTCCACTCGGCTGGATGGCGTCCCGCACGTAGTCGGCGAGCCGGCGCAGTTGATCGTCAACGGCTGATTGAAGATCGAGCGCCGCGTCGGTGCGAGTGAGGAGCCAGCGATTCCACTGAACACCGGCGGGCTTTGCCTCGCCCACCTCGACTCCCACCCCGCGCAGGCGGATCCAGTTGGTTTGCCCGACGGCGAACCGTTCCAACGGCACTGTGGCGGCGACAACCCGGGCGCTGTTGACGAACTCGGAATGGACCGCGGTCAAAGCGTCCAGCGACGGCCCGGCGAGAACCTCGAGCGCGAACGACTGTTCAAAGTGGGAGGTAATGACCGCGCGAAACCGATAGTGTCGTGCCGTAACGGGCGGGACCTGCGACAGCACGAAACCGACGTCCACCGTGTCGCCCGATCGGCCCATCTCCGCCGGCCACTCGGTCGTTACGCCCACCTGACCTACGAAACCCGAGGAATAGTTGAGGTTGGTGAAGGAGTTCACCTGGAAGATCGTCGCCGGCGCCGCCGACAATCGGACGGCAGCCAGCGCAACCGCCAAGGGGGCCAACCAACGGGCAAAGCTCGGCCGCAACGTCAGGCTCATGGCGGGAGTTTGGCGACAGACACCGCATTGTTCAAACCGGCAAACCGCGTCCCTTTACCTTTTTGTGGGGATCACCGCAGCCCTGTCGCTTCGCCGATCGGGTCAAGTCAACCAAAGGAATCGCTCGATGATCCCGTGCCACGCGCGCCCCGCCATCGGCCGGAGGCGGAGGCAATCGAAACCGCGACCACCGCAGCGATCGTCGCGAGTTCCCATCGGCTGGAGAAACACCACCCGCGTCAAACGCCCAGACCGCCGCCGAAGACCACGCCGCACACGAAATGCGTCCAAAAGGGGTGAGCAAGAGTCACCCGGATCCCGTATGGCTCGACGTCGCAGGACAACGATTACAGCGGGCGCAACCTCGGCCACTCCAACTCGAAGCCCTGGCTGCGCAGCGATTGCTGAAACTCCGCCAGCCGTTTCGAGTCGCGACGCACCTGACGGGGCGGCTCTTTGATGCGGAGCGAAAACGCCACCAGTGCGCCGGCCGCCTCGCCGATGTTCCACTCCACCGGGTGAAGCCGGTAGTTGCCATTGGTGATGTGCGTCGTGCCGAGGTTCTTGCAGGCGGGCAGCAGGTTTTCGACCCGCTGCGGCAGCAGCGCGCCGAGCGGGATCTGGAAAGGGAGACAGCTCAGGTCAATGTAGTTCTTGCCACCCGTGCTCGGGTGAAGGTCTATTCGATACGAGCCCACCCCAACGCTGTCCGCGAAAACCGCCGCCGTGACCTCCTCGCGCGGGCGACCGGTTTCCTGCATGCGGGCCTCGGTACTCACGTGCTGCTCGAGCACGGTGAATTCGGCCCGGATGCGACGGGATTCGCGGATGTAGGCCGCCTTCGCGAGCCCCTCCGGGCCATCGGTGAGATCCCCGCGCAACCGCAACCCGGGCCAACCGGTGCCGCCATCGGCCCGCGGGGCCTCGGTTTGCATCCAGTAGAGGAGCGAGAGGCTGAGTTGACGGGCGCGTTCCAGGTGCCGGGCCGCCTCGGCGGCGGGCACGTCCACCAAAGGCCCCAGCCAGTAATCGTTCTGCGGCCAGTTGATCAGCGAGACGCCGCTCCGATACGTGCCGGGCAGGAAGTTGGCGGGGTCCAGGATGCGCCGGTAGATGAACAGGTTCAGCCCGCCCACACCGGGCCCGGTGGGATCAAAGCTTACCTTGCGCGGCTGGAGTGTAATCGGATCGCTCATTTGCCAGCTCAGCAGCTTGCCGGGCCAGGGCGGCGTCATGGCCGGCACGTAGTCGCGCCAGAAAGCGTACTCGGCGGGGCGCTCGATCGTATGATCCTCGCCGGCGCAGTGGTCCACGGCGAAACACCAGGTGATGGCCTGCTGGTTGGCGGGTTGCGCTTCCTCGGGCGCATGCGCCTCGCCGGTTTCGCGGCGCGACTCCGCGCCGATGACGTACTCGGTTCCCGTCAGCGGCAACAGGTCGCCCAGTTCAGTGGCGTCCACGAAATACGGAGCGGTCAAGGTCACGCGGCGGCAGGACAGACGGTCCTCCACGGTCACGGCGCGCACCCGGTCGCCCTCGACGTCCGCGGCGACGGGGCGCGTGTGCAGCAACACCCGGAGGCGGCCGGAACTCAGATGCGCGGCGAGCATCTGCTGCAACACCGCCAGCGCCACTCGCGGCTCATGGCACAGGCGCGACACCGAACCGTTACCGGGATTCAGTTGCGGATGGGCACGGGCGGCGGCCGTAAGCGGGTAGTGATCGCGGTACCACTGCCGGACGGCGTTCCGAAACTCCCGGTAGCTGCGGGTGCAGCCGAAGCTTTCAATCCACGGATGCTCGTCCGGCGGCACAGCCTGCGAGGTGATCTGGCCACCGATCCAGTCGGTTTCCTCCGTCAGGATGACGCGCAGCCCCGCGCGACAAGCGGCCAGAGCGGCGGCGCAACCGCCGAAGCCGCCGCCCACGATGACCACATCGGCCTCCCACTCGCGTGCCCGGTCGCGGCCTTGAGCACGCAATTGGGCGGTCCAGACGGCGAGCGGCACCGCGAGGGCGGTGTCCCGAAGAAAGCGGCGGCGATTGAGATTCACGCGGAGAAAAGTAAAGGCCCGCAAGCTGGCTGACAACTTGCGGGCACGACAAAAAGCGGGCCTTCCGCGGAGAGGATCAATCCTCCGGTTCGAGGGGTGGCAGGTACTTGTACTTCTTCGCGAAGTCCTGCACTGCCTTCAGCGGTTTCATGCCGCCGGTGCAGGTCGGATCGGTCAAGCACATCCCGGCCGCGCCCGCCGCGGTACGCAGACACTCCTGCAGGTCCCAGCCTTCGTGCAGCCCCAACAACATGCCGGCGGCAAACGCGTCACCCGCGCCCGCGGTACCGGCAATCAGCTTGGCCGGGACGTTCACGGAGGGCTGCCAGAAATCCTCGCCCTTGCGGGTGCGCACGAAACCGCCTTCCGGGAAGTGGATGACCACCAGTTCCTTGACGCCGAGTTGGAGCATGGCGCCGGCGGCATGACGCACGGAAACGGTGTCCAGCTTGCCGTCTGCCTGGCGAATGCGGAAACCGGTGGTCTTGCCCGCCTCGATCTCGTTGACTATGCAGTAATCCGTGAACTTAAGCGCCGGCGTCACGATCTTGGTGAACCGATCGCTGTCTTCGCTCACCACATCCACGCAGGTCTTGATGCCGGCTTCCTGGGCCTTGGCCAGCAGAGCGGCCGCACGGGTGCCCAGGTTCTTGTCGGGCTTATCGAGCTCGTCGAGCAGCAGCAGATAGCCGAGGTGGAAAATCTTCGCCTTGATCTTCTTGAAATCGAGGTCCGCCCCGGCCCAAAGCGCGTTGGCCCCGCGCATGTGGAAAAACGTCCGGCGACCGCCGTTCTGCTCCGTCATGACGTCCGTGTAGGACGTGGGCGCGGCGGGCGTCATTTTCAGGTACTTGGTGTCAATCTTCGCTCTGGCACAGTCATCGAGGATCCGCTGGCCCAAGGCGTCCTTCCCCACGAAGCCCGCGGCGGAAAGCGGGAAGCTCACGCCGAGCTTGGCGAGGTTGATCAGCACGTTGTAGGGCGCGCCGCCCGTGCCTTCGCTCTGGCGAAGGATGTTCGCCAACTGCTCGCGCTGCGGAAAGACGTCAATGATCTTGACCTGGTCAATGATCCAGTTCCCTCCGGCCATGAGACCGGAACGGTTGTTGGAAGCGGGTTTCTTGCTCATGAATGCTGCTGTCGCCTCGATGTGGTTCGTTGCACGGAACGTGAATAGGGTAGCCGTTCGCAGGCCGGGTTGTCATTACCAAATTCGGCAACTTGCCGCAGACCGGGGAAGGTCTTGAACTTTCCTTTCGCGAGCCGCCCCGGTCCGCGATCGGCGGACCGTTCAGGCTGACAGGGGAGGAACAACCCGCGCCGCAAGCGGCCGCCACCGGCGATGGCGCAACGACCGACGGCTCAGGCCAGATCCATGGCGCACCGGAAACCGACGGTGGCGCAGCGATCCAAGCCGGGCCACATCAGGAGAAACTTGGCAGAGTAGGCATTTGGACGCGGTCCACCGTCGAAATACCAGCCCGAGCCGCGCGCCGTGTAGTACGAGCCCCCTTTGAGCAGGCAGAACCGCGTGCGGCCGTCGCTGCGCTCGCTCTCGGTCCATTCCCAGACGTTCCCGCAAAGATCCCAGCAAACCAAAAGGCGACCGACCATCCGGGAACGCGTGTACGGGAGTCGTCCCGCCCCTCTCCCCGCCGTTGCAGCGGTTCGGCAGCATCTCGTTTCCCCACGGCCAGCGCAGGCCGTCCGGACCTTGGGCGGCGTATTGCCACTCCTCCTCGGTCGGCAGTCGCCGACCACGCCAACGGGCGTAAGCCCGGGCATCGGTCAGGTCCACATAGGTCACCGGATGATCCGCCAGCTCAACCGGGAACCGCCGCTGACGCCAGTCGCTCCAATGCGCGAGAAATTTCTCGGGGTGCCGCGGCCGGTAGCCGCTCGCGCGGAGGAATTCCGCGAACTGGCCATTGGTCACCGGCACGAGGTCAATCGCGAAGCGCCGCAGGGCGACGTGTCGGGTAAAGCGCACCAGCTTGAACTCGTAGCTGGGCGCGAACTGGGGCCCCGGGGGGAGCCCGGACTCGTAGTAGCCGCATTCCCGGGCACGCAGTTCGGAGGTCAGTTCGAGCGCCACGGAGGGCACCTCGACCATGTCGGCCGGGACACGCGTTCGCCGCCGCGTCGGGGGAGGCGCCCTCAATACGGCAACCGGCTGGGGTGCGGTCGTCCCCCACCCTGCCCGGCGGGCAAGTTGGCGCTGGCCGCGCAGAAAAGCGGCGAGGTTGGTGCCCGTTCGCTGGGGATGCGCCCGCAGCACGCCGCCCAAGCCGCGCGGCCCCATCGTGAGTTCGACGCTCACAGCGGTTGCATCAGAGACCGGCCCGGCAATCCGCCGGCCCGCGATCACATCCCATAGCGCTTCGCCGGAGCGAAGCGCCACCTCCAGCACCGGCCCGCTCACAGTGCGCTCCGCACGATTGACCAGCGTCCAAAGGGTGGTGCCTTTCTCTGTCCATTCGCTGGCGAACACCTCCGGCTGCAGCGTCGGGATCAGCGGCTTCCACGGCCCGGCGGTGAACAGGCCGGCGAAGCGGCGTTGAACCGGCAGCATCGCGCGCAGCCATGCACGATCGCGCTCGTTCCAGCCCACCCACGCCCCGAAAACATTCTCCCAAACCATCATGCCGCTGCCGTTCATCCAGGCCGTGTGAAGTTCGCCCGAGTGATCCGCATCCCAACGCCGGATCTGGTGCTGGAGGTGGCGCGGCTCGAACCACTTGTTGCGCAGGACGCCAGGCGCCGGGCTGTCCGGGAACCATTGCGCCCACGAGAGGTGATGGTCATGGACGCGCTCGAGCGGCAGCGCGATTTCGCTCTCGAGCGCGACACCGGGCCGGACGGCGTCCAATCCCGACCGGAGCTCGGCGGCCCCCTCCTTCATCGTGTCGAGAAAGATCCCGTCCGCATCAAGGTCACGCACCAGTTGGCAAAGGGCTTCGACATCTGTGCGGCCTTCGCGCCGGGTACCGGTGTCCCAGGGGTTGTAGTTGATGAACGCCCGCACGCCGACGCGGTGGAGCGTTCCGACCACTGCTCGCAACCCCGCCAAGCCGCCCGGCATGTCCCGATAAAAATCGAACTGGTTGCGATCATCCACACCGATCCGGGGATAGGCGTGCCAGAGCACGACCGCATCAAACCCGCCGAAATCGCCCCGGCCCGCCTCCAAGAACCGTTCCACCGTCCAACGCCCGGCTTTGGCATCCCAAAACCGCTCATCGCACAACATCAGGAAGCAGCAGGAAAAACAGCGCTGAGTCCAGGCGAACTCCGGACGACGATAGAGGGAGTCGTCGTACCGCAACTCTGCCCGGCGCTGCTCACGCCAACGCAGCAGCCGGGACCGCCAAACCTCGCGGTCGGAAGGCACCTCCGGGGCAGGTATAATGTCTTGCTCGAACTCGCGGGGGAAAACAACGGCCGCCGGCGCGCCTCCAACGAAGAACGGCACGCCCGCCGCGCCCGCAACCGCGATCGCGCGGAGAAACTCCCGACGGGACTGGGGCGAAAAGGAACTCATTGGCCGACTCCGAGTTCACCATCGCCCCCCACTTTCGCCAAGGTACGAATCGTGCGCGGCAGCTTTGGCCTGGCTCGATGCCCGCCTGCCCGTCCGCCGATTCAGGGCACCGGTGGCGGCAGCGGGGGCGCGGTAAGGTCGGGCGGCGTTTCGACCGGGGCCGCAGTTGCGGCCGCCGGGGACGGTTGCTCGGCCTTCGTTTCCGCCAGCAACGTGTGGCGTTCCTTGAGGACCGAGTCCAGCGACCATTTCGAGACGAGGTAGGTCCACTTCTCGAGGGCCTGCTCGTTCTTGAGCTTCTCCTGGAGCTTCTCGGTCTTCTCCTTGAACTCCTTGTCGAGTTTCTCCTTGTCCTCCGGCTTTTCGTCGGCCCCGGCCGTTCTTTCCTTGGGAAACGCTCCCGCCACGCGCAGAGCCAGGTGGTAGGCGTCTTCGCCGCTCTTGTTGCCCACGTGCAGGGTGTAGGTAAAGCCGTCAAACGTGCTGATCTCCACGACAATCGGATTGTCCAGGCCCGTGTCCGCCGGCTTTGCGTCGGCCAGCACGTCGTTGAAGCTCGGCCAGGAAAGCGCGCTGGAGAAACCGCTCACCTTCGAGTTGTCCACTTTCTCCTCACCGACCGCGTCCGCCAGGGTCCACTCGCCTGACTCCGTCTCGCGCTGCAATTTGAACGAGTTGGTTGGCGCAAGCGGATAGGTCACGGCGATGGTCTTGGGCTTCTCCACCTTGAAGAAGTCCTTGTTCAACCATTGCTCGGGTTTCGGCTCGGCGTTGCTGAACGTTTCGCTGACCAGACTGACGGACTCCGGACGGTCGGGAACCATGACGTAACGCCCCACCGGCCAGCCTTCGTCGCCGCCCATCGGTGAAGGGGTGGAGGATTGACGCGTATGCTTTTTGCCCAGCAACAGGGATCGCAGCACCTTGCCGTCCTTGTCCTTGAGTTCGACAAGCGTGGCGGCCTTGGCGCCGGCCCCGGGCGGTTTCAGTTCGAGTCGCTCCAGCGCCGTCGGCCCGAGGGGGCCTTTGACCGGCTGCACGACCTTCAGCTCGCCGAGCTTGCGAACCAGTTCGCTGACCTCGGAGAAATTGGCGGGATACCCTCCGCGCTCGCGGACGACCCACCGCTCGTCTTGTTGCGCCAGGGTCAATTCATTCGTGCCCTGCTTGATGGTCACTGCCGAGACCGTGTTGACGTCGAAGTCGCCGAGCACTTTCTGCCCCATCCGGCCCTCGGAGGCCCGGTAGGCCCCGGTCTCGGATTTCCACAACCAAAGTCCCAGCCCGCCGATGACGACGACGAGCCCCAGAACGAGCGTCAGTTGCTTGCGGTTCATTTGGCAGCAGTCTTCTTGCGTTTGAACACGGCGATGGTGATGCCGGCGACCGTGACGAGCAACGGCATGGCGGCGATGTTGATCCACTTGAGTCTCGTCTCGAGCGAATCAATGTCCTTGCGCAGGTTCTTGCGGACGTTCTTGAGCTCCTTCTTGGTGCGCAGTTCGCTTTCCTGCAACCGCTTGATGTCGTCCTGAACCTCCTTGGGCAGGATCACCCGCTGCCCCTTGTCGCCTTTGGCCTGCTGCAGGTCGAAGATCTTCTGTTGAAAGTCCTGCGCCTGCTTTTCGAGATCCGCGATCTTCGCGCGATACGACTCCTCGGCCTCCGCCTGGATGCGGCGAACGACCGTGAAGGGTCGGCTCTGCACCGCGCGGCTGCGAACCTTGATGAGATTGCTGTCCCCCATCATCTGTTCCACCAAGTTCTGCAAAAAGGTCAGGTTGGCGTTCATCGGCTCCATCAGCCGCTGGCCGAGGAAATTGGTGACGCGGACTGCAAAGCGATCGAAGAGCATGTCGGAATCCGCGACCAGCACGACCACGCTGTCGGTCTTGCCCTCCTTCAACGACTCGCCGTCCGCCGCCTTGGACCCGTCCGTTTTCCCCTCCCCTTCCTTGTCGTGGTCGTCCTCGTCCTTGCTCTCCGTGGCACCGGCGGGCTGGCCGTCCGGGAAGGCGGTCTTGAATTTGCCTTGGAGCCGGATCGCCAGGGCCAGTTCCTTGCCCGCCGGCACGAAGTCCCGGCCCGCGCCGCCGCCGAACTGCGCCATCATCCGGTCCACGCCGCCGGCGGTGGCGGAGGTCTTGAGCAGCACCGTCTGAGTGAGCCCCGCCGCCGGCGCCCCGGAGAAGGAACCCGCGAAGGGCATCAGGATGCTGTCCAAGTCGCTCGTGGCGGGATCGTCGCGGTTGATGGCGTCGGGCGTGAGCATCAGCCAGGTCGGATCCATGCTGACCTGACCTTCGCCGCGCGACACCCGGGTCTGGTAGGTCTTGTCGGCGATCACCTTGCTCACGTCGTACTCGATGCCCCACGCCTTGAGAAGCTTCTCCAAGTTTGATCCGCCCTGGGCGGCCCGCTGCATCATGTTCTGCATGCCCATGGCATTCTGGGAATCCACCACCGACAGTGGATCAAGGAAGACGATCAGCTTGCCGCCCCGCAGTACGAATTGATCGAGGGCATACTGGGTGCGATCGGAGATGTTGGCCGGATGCACCACGACGAGCAGGTTGATGTCGTCGTCAATTTTCTCGGCCGTCATCTCCACCTGCTTGACGTTGAAATCACGCTTCAGCTCCGAGATGAAGATCCAAGGTTCCGAGCCCTGGGGCTGGCCCATGCGCATGGCCATCGGATTGAACTGGCCGAAGACCTGCAATCCGCTCATCACGCCGAGGGTGGATTTCTGGGGATTGATCACCTGCGAGATGGCGCGGGTGAGGTCGTACTCGAGCAGCTTTTCGCGGCCGGGGTCCAGGAAGGGCAGTGCAACCTTCTGGTCCACCGAGCGCACGGCCAGGCCGAGGTAGATTTTCTCGCCCAGGTTGATGATGCCGCCGCGAGTCAGTGACTGGCCCTCGACGCCGTCCATCTTCGCCGATTCCTCGGCGTCCGAATCCGGCGCGGGATCAAACTTCTTGACTTCAATCCGCCCGCGCGAGACCTGCGCGTATTCGTCCAGCAGGTCCGCCACGCGCCGGGCGTAGTTCTTCAACGCGACCGGCATCTCGGTCTCGGACTGGGTGAAGTAGAAGTTGATGGTGATCGGTTCTTCGATCTTCTTGAGGACCGCACGCGTGCCTTCGGACAGGGTGTAGATCCGGCCTTCGGTGAAGTCCAAGCGCACCTTGAACTTGCCGGCGATGGCTCCCAGCGCCAGCGCCACCAGGAACATGGCCGCCACGCCGATCCCGGAGTACAGGAGCGGCTCCCACTTGGTCTTCTGAGTCGGTGTCATGACGGAAATCGCGATTTCGGGAAGTTGCTTCTCTCCTCAGCCAGCCCGGTGGCTGCGGATGATGACGCCGGTGGTGAATAGCGAAAAGCCGATCACCGCCAGGAAATAGTACAGGTCGCGGCTGTCCACCACGCCCCGCTGGAACGACTCGAAGTGAGTCATCACGCTAAAGCCGCTCACGATGTCCACCAGCCACGGACTGGCCCATTTGACCAGCATGTTGGTGACCGGCGGCCACCCGCACAGAATCAGCAGCAGGCAGACCACCACCGAAATGATGAAGCTGACCACCTGATTACGGGTCATGGCTGAGGTCATGCAACCGATGGCAAGGTAGGCACCGGCCATGAGCAGACTGCCGAGGTAGCCCGTGAAGATCGCGCCCAAATCCGGGTCGCCGAGGTAGCTCACGGTGATCACCATCGGGAACGTCAGCCCCAGCGCGATGGCCAGGAAGAGCCACGAGGCCGCGAACTTGCCCACAATCGCCTGCCACGTGGAGACCGGCATGGTCAGCAACAGCTCCATCGTCCCCAAGCGGCGCTCCTCCGACCAGAGTCGCATCCCGACGGCCGGCACGAGGAACAGGTACAACCACGGATGCCACATGAAGAACGAGGCCAGAGACGCCTCACCCCGCTCAAAGAATCCCCCCACCATGAACGTGAAGAATCCCACCAGCAGCAGAAAGATGACGATGAACACATAGGCAACCGGCGAAGCGAAGTACGCCGCCAACTCGCGCTTGGCGATGGTGACGATGTTGTGCAGGGCGTTCGTGTGAACCCCGGCCACCGCAGATGACATGACTTGTGAATCGGCACTCATTTCGTTCCCTCCTCCACCCGACGCTTGGTGTCGGGCATGGTGATGCTGCGAAATACTTCATCGAGGCGGCCCTCTTCGACCTTGAGTTCGAGGAGCCGCCATTTTTCCCGGACGGCCAGCTCGTAAAGACTGCGTTCCAGATCCCCGTTTTTCACGGTCGGCTGCGGGAAGGCGCGCACCCGGACCACCGCGCCGTTGTTATCGAGGACTTCCGAGCGACGCACCACCGGCAGATCGCGAACCTTCTGGCCGACCGTCCCGGCATCCGCATCGGCGATGCGCAAGGTCACCGCACCGGCCAGCTCCGACCGTTGCCGCAGCTCGGTCGGCGTCCCGTTGGCCACGATCTGGCCGCGGTCAATGATGATGGCCCGCGTGCAGGCCGCGTCCACCTCTTCCAGGATGTGCGTGGAAAACACGATCGCCTTCTTCTCGCCCATGCGCCGGATCAGCGTGCGAACCTCATGCTTCTGGTTGGGGTCCAGTCCGTCGGTGGGCTCGTCAAGAACGAGGATGTCGGGGTCGTGGATGATGGATTGCGCGAAACAGGTGCGGTGCCGGTACCCCTTCGAAAGCGTATCCACGCTCTGGTAGAGGACGTTCTCCAGGAAGCACATTTCCACCGCACGGCCGATCGCCCGCTTTTTGGCCTCGCCGCGCAAGCCCCGGAGTTCGGCAGCGAAGCCGAGGAAACCCTCGACGGTCATGTCCGTGTAAGCCGGGGCGTTCTCGGGCAGGTAACCAATAAGGCGCTTGGCCGGGATGGGGTTCTCCACCATGTCGTAGCCGCCCACCGTGATCCGGCCGCCGGTCGGCGGAATGAAGCCGGTAATCATCCGCATCGTGGTGGACTTTCCAGCGCCGTTCGGCCCGAGAAAGCCCAGCACCTCCCCGCGTTCGACCGTGAACGAGACGCCGTTCACCGCCAGCTTGGGGCCGAAAGCCTTCACCAAGTTTTCAACCTTGATCATGCTAAACACTCCTGTCCGCTGCCGGGGAAAACCGGTCCGGGAGTCTCGATCGGGATAAGGTGGCGACTCCCGCGCCACGCGGCCCCCTTTTTTACACCCTGTGTCAAGAGTTCCCGGTTTTGAGCTTGCTCGCACCTCGGGCGTTCAAAAACGCCCCACAGTCGGCTCCTCTGCCCCCGCGCAAATTTGCTGGCGGATCTCAACCCAAGGTCGCCATCCATGATTGGATTGCCGCCTTCATTTCCGCAAATGCATGCAGGCGCGGTTTTACGAACCGGGGCGTGAACCACGGAAAAGTGCCCACCAGATCGTTGAAAACCAGGATCTGACCATCGCAATCGGGCCCCGAGCCGATGCCAATCGTTGGAATCTTAACCCGGCGCGTAATCTCCCCCGCCACCGGAGGATTTACCAGTTCCAAGACCACCGCAAAAGCCCCTGCCTCCGCCAGGAAGTCCGCGTCCACCAGGGCCTTCCCCCGTTCGATTCGCGCTTTCCTTTCAGGTGGTAACCTCCCTCGGCCAGAACGCGCTGGGGCAGCATCCCGAGGTGCCCGAGCAGCGGGATGCCTGCGGCCAGAATCGCTCGCAACTGTTCTTGAATCTCCCGTCCGCCCTCCGCCTTGACGGCTTCCGCTCCAGCCTGAGTCAGCCGGCGCGCCGAAGCGACCGCCTCAGCGGCATTTCGGTACGTGTTGATGGGCAGATCGGCGACGAGCAGCGCTTTCGGCCGGGCGCGCGCGGCCGCCCGGACGTGGTGTTCCATGTCCGCCAGCGTGACGTGCGTGGTGTCCGGATGGCCGAGGACGACCATCCCCAAGGAATCGCCCACAAGGATCAGCGGCACTCCGGCTTCGTCGAGCAACCGGGTCGTTGGATAGTCGTAGGCAGTCAGCGCGGGCAGGGGTCGAACGCCCTTCCAAGCCCGTAAGTCTGCCGCGGTGAGTTTGCCCTCGATCACGCGCCGGAAGCTGCGACGTACCGGCGCGAGGCGCCAGTTCATTTTGCCGGAATGTCCCCCGCTCACCCCATCTTTACGAGCGAGGTGGAAGCTGGCAGACGGGGGGAGAATCATTCCCCGCGCCCTGCGTTTGAAGACGCAGGACTCCGGCCGCCCAAACGGCCTGGTTTGCCCCGGAAGACCCCGGGCTTCCAGGATCGCTCCTCCGTGTAACCCGCTTCGAGCGGTCCCACTGCCAACTCCGTTCCCGACGTGATGAATTAGGCTACAACACAGCTTTCAAGAGTGCGGTTGACACCTCTGCCAACGGGAGTACCGTTTCCTCGTGAGCCGGGGATGAAGCGTCCGTTCTGAGGCTGAGGTAGCCCTCTCCTCCACAATCTCCCAAACGCGCACGCCTGAACCGGAAGCTCTTTGCAGTCGAGGAACGATTTCGATCCGGGTGTCAGTACGTTTCTTCAGTGGGTTCCCCACCCCCTCCTCCTTGGCGTCTGACGCCCGGGTCTTTTTTTCCCGATTGCCCGTCGGCGCATCCCCGCCGGCTTCACCGTCGAGTCATGACTGAAATCGGTCTCCTGGTTGGGATCGGTTCGCTGCGAATCCCCGAGCACTCGGCAGGGCAGTCAGTGCGGGGGGCTCTCCCGGGCGTCTGGCGCCACCCAGATCGGCCGGTGTCCAACGCGAAGTCGCTCAACCCTCAGTGCAGCCGGCTACGCTTTCCGGAGTCCCCTCCGCGACGACCCGCCCCCCTGCTTCGCCGCCTTCCGGCCCGAGATCAATGACCCAATCCGCCTCCGCGATGAGGTCGAGATTGTGTTCGATGACCAGGACTGTGTGGCCGGCGTCCACCAATCGCTGAAGAACGTCCACCAACCGACGCACATCCGCCATGTGAAGACCGATGGTCGGTTCCTCGAGGACGAAGAGCTTGCCGCCGATGCCACCGCGCGCGGGGTCAGCGCGGCTCTCAGTCGGCAATGGTCCCCCCGGCCCGGGTCTCAGTCCTCCGAGGAGGTGCGTGACCAGTTTCACGCGCTGGGCTTCGCCGCCGCTCAAGGTGGGGCTGGTCTGTCCCAGTTTGAGGTAGTCCAGCCCGGTGTCGTGCAGCGCCTCGAGCGGGCGGCGGATTCTCGCCTGCGCCGCGAAGAACGCGAGCGCCTCAGCCACGCTCAGATCGAGCACTTCGGCAATGTTTCGCCCATTCCACCGGATGTCGAGGGTCTCGGCGTTGAAGCGCGACCCGTTGCAGGTCTCGCAACGGACGAAGGCAGGCGGAAGAAAGTTCATTTCGAGCTTCACGACGCCGGCCCCCTCGCATTCCGGACACCGGCCGGCCGCGCTGTTGAAGCTGAAGCGCCCGGGCCCGTAGCCGCGCAGCCGCGCTTCCGGCGCCTGCGAAAAGAGTCGGCGGATGTCGTCAAAGAAGCCGACATACGTGGCGGGGGTGGAACGCGGCGTGCGACCGATGGGGCTCTGGTCCACTTCGTACACCCCGCGGATGGATTCGTAGCCGGATACCGTCGTGTGCCCCTTGCCCGGCGCGTCGCCGGCCCGGTCGCGCCGCCTTCGTCTCGCGAGCGCGGTCTCCAACGCGGGGAGCAGGCATTCCCTAATCAACGTGCTCTTGCCCGACCCGCTGACGCCCGTGACCACCACCAACCGCCCGAGCGGAAAACGGACCGTGAGGTTTTTGAGGTTGTGGAGCGCCGCGTCTCTCAACGTCAGCCAGGCCCCCGTGCGGGGGTTCACCTCACGTCGCGCGCCCCGCGAGGGAAAGGAACGTCGGGTCCGCAGGTACTGGCCGGTGATTGAATCCGGGTGCCGCAACAGCGCCTTTAACGGGCCGGCTGCCACCACCCGACCACCGTTGGCGCCCGCGCCCGGGCCCAGGTCAATCACGTGGTCCGCGTGACGCATGGTTTCCTCGTCATGCTCAACCACCAGCAAAGAGTTGCCGCGCTCCCGCAGTTTCGCGAGCGCGGCAAGGAGTTGATCATTGTCGCGGGCGTGCAGTCCGATCGTCGGTTCATCGAGGATGTACAACACCCCGCTGAGGTTGGAGCCCAGTTGCGCCGCGAGACGGATGCGCTGGTTTTCCCCGCCCGAGAGCGTCGTCACCGCCCGGTTCAACTGGAGGTAGCCCAGACCCACTTCGACGAGGAACCGCAACCGCTCGCGAATCTCCGGCAGGATGTCCCGCGCGATCTCGGCCTCCCGCCCGGCAAGCTTGACGTGCCGAATCCAGTCAAACGCCGCCGCCACCGGCAGCGCGCCCAACTCGTCAATCGTCGGGCCGCACCCTGGTTCGCTCCCGCTTTCACCCCCGGAGGTTCGAAGGCGGAACGGGGACGCCTCGCCCCCGAGCCGGACGGCCCGGGCCACCGGATTGAGCCGGGCTCCGCCGCACTCCGGACATGGTTCGCGCTTGCCTTCCTGCCAGCCCCACCACGATTCCTCGATGGCATCGGCCCGCGCGCCGCGATCCACGTCTTCCGGCAGGTAAAACAGCTCCCCGAAACCCCGGCAGCGGGGACACCAGCCCGCCGCCGAGTTGTAGCTGAAAAACTTCGGATCCAGCGGCGCAAATGACCGGCCGCAAGCGCCGCAAGTCCGCTCGGTCGAGTGCGTGGTCACGTGGCCCCGCTCGTCGAGCGCCAGCAAGGTCCCGCTCCCCAGCCGCAGGGTTGCATCTATGACCTGCTGGGCCGCTTTCGTTCCGACCGCACCCACCACCCGCAGCGAGCTGCCTGCCCGCCCGCGGCCCTGCGCCGCCAGCGTTCCGGTAACGACCTCGACATGGTGCTCCCGAAACCGGTCGAGCCGCAGCGGTTGACTCGCGTCGAGCAGTTTCCCGTCCGCGCGCACCTGCGCATAACCGTGCTTGCGCGCCCACTCGGCAACCTCACTGTGAAAGCCCTTGCGCCCGCGCACCAACGGCGCCAGCAAGGTGAGCGGACCGCGCCGGCGGGCCTCTTCCGCGAGACGACGACCGATCTCATCGCGGGTCTGCGGCTCGACGGGCCGCTGGCAATCCGGGCAGTACTGCACGCCGAGGCGGGCGTACAGCAGTCGGACGAAGTGATGCACCTCGGTCACGGTCGCCACCGTGCTTTTGCCCCCGCCACGGGAGTTCCTCTGCTCAATGCTGACCGTCGGGGGAATGCCGGTGATGAGGTCCACGTCCGGCCGCGCCATCTGCTCCACGAACTGGCGGGCGTAGGCGTTCATCGCGTCGAGAAATCGGCGTTGGCCCTCGGCGAACAACAGGTCAAACGCCAGAGTGCTCTTGCCCGAGCCGCTGACCCCGGTGACCACCACAAACGCGCCCCGCGGAATTTCCACCGAGAGGTTTTTGAGGTTGTGTTCGCGCGCGCCGTGGATGGCGATTACTCCTTCGCCACCGGCCGCGGCTGTTCGAATCCGTGCCACGCCGCAAGCTAGCAGCGCCCCGCGGCGGGTCGAGCCCGCCGGCCGCGCTTCACGAGGCCGGTCGAAGCGGAAAGGTCGCGAGGTCCGAGTACACCGAGCCGCCGGGCCGGAGCTCACTGCTCATCAGGATCACCTCAGTCGCCTGCCAACTCCCCCAGCGCGCCTGGAGGTCTTTGCCCGCCGCCCGGCGCACGGCGTCGCCATCCGCGCGTTCCCGGCCCATCACTCGCCCCAACGTGACATGAGCGTGAAAGTCTCGGTCCTCGGGCTTCTCCACAGGCCCGGCCGACTTCCCAGATCCGCCGTTGAAGCGCAGCAAGCTCCGCCAGTTCGCCGTCCACGCCCGTCCACAGCACGCGGGGATGCCGCCAGTCGGGAAAAACGCCCACGCCGATCAAACCCAGCGGGAGCGCCGGACAGTCGGCGGTGGCGTCGGCCAACCGCCCGGTCAACTCATCCATTCGTTCCCGCGCCACCCGGCCGAAAAACAACAGGGTAATGTGGAACTGATGTTCCGACACCCAGCGAACCAACCGGCGCGGCAGACCTTCCTCCCAACGGCGTTGCAACGCCATCAGCGGCCTCACGAGGGCCGACGGACATTTGATTGCCACAAACAATCGGGCGCTGCGGTCAGCGAGGGATTGAGGAGCGGTTTCGCCACCGGGCGCGGGCGTCATAACGATTGCACGGCCGAGGATACCTTCTCGTCCACAGCCGCCAAGAGTTCTGATCGCCGCGCCCGAGCACGACTGTTTCTCCCTCCGACCCGGTTTGGCCCCGGTCCTTCTCGACCTTGTGCTCACCCCGCCCCAACTTCACGCTCCGTGGGTTCGCGATGCCGACGCCCTCAACCGACCGAAGCGACATGATGACCAAACTGCGCACCCTGACCGCCGGCGTGCTGCTCGCCGGCGTCTTTGCCGGCTGCGCCACGCTGCCTTCATCCATGACCCCGTCGTTCCACCGCTACGCGCTGGATTACTCCACGCCCACCGACGCCGGACTGCAGGCGAAACTCGAAGCGATAGATGCCGACTTGCGTCACCGATTCGGCATGACCCCGGAGCAAACTGCCGTCGGCTTGTTGGACCTGCGGACGCTCCGGCTGGCGATGCTCCGTCCCGACCGTGTCGAGTACGCGGCCAGCCTGCCGAAGATCGCCATCTTGCTGGCGTGGTTTCAACTGCGGCCCGATGCGACCACGAATCTTTCCGCGGCCACGCGTCACGAGTTGGGGCTGATGATCAAGCAGTCCAGCAATGAGCTGGCGGCAAAATATTCCCGCGAGTTGGGCCTCACTGCCATCCGGGAGGTGCTCGACCAGTATCGGTTTTACGACCCACGGCACGGCGGCGGGATCTGGCTGGGCAAGCACTACGGCCAGGGCGGAGAACGCGTGGGAGATCCGGTGGGGGATCACTCGCACGCGGCCACGGTGCGCCAGGTTCTGCGGTTCTACCTGTTGCTGGAACAAGGCCGACTGGTCTCACCCGCCGCGTCGCAAGTCATGCGCGAGATCTTTGCCTCGCCGGACATCCCGCACCTGAATGACCGGTTTGTGCGGGCGCTGGCAGGACGCGGGCTGGAACTGCGCCGCAAATCCGGTTGGTGGCAGGACTGGTTCCACGACTCGGCCGTGATCACCGGCCCGGGCCGGCATTATGTGCTGGTGGCCCTGACCCATCATCCCGCGGGTGACGCCTACCTGGAAGCCCTGGCACTCGCGGTGGATGACCTCCTCGCGCCGGCGCCGGATGCACCGCGCCGTTGAAGGCACCGCCGGAGCAGGGCCGCCGCGCGGAAACAACCCGCCTTGCCGTTTGCCAGCCCCGGGGAGCCGACCGATAATGGCCGCATGAAGGCGTCAATCATCCCTTTGGTCTTCGCCACTCTCGCGCTGGGCCCCGCGTCCTCGGGGGCCTCCGACGCGGACTGGCCGAGCTTCCGGGGCTCGCCCGCGCTGTTGGGAATCGCCAGTGGTTCGCTGCCGGACAAGCCCGCGCTGCTGTGGACGTTCAAGACGGGCGGGCCGGTGAAGTCGTCCGCCGCCGTGGTCGCGGGCAAGGTCTTCGTCGGTTCGGACGACGGCCTTCTCTATGCGCTGAATCTCGCTGACGGCCAGAAGCTGTGGACCTTCAAAACGGATGCGCCGATCGAATCCTCACCGCTCGTCCTCGACGGCCGCGTGTATTTCGGGGGTGGCGACGCCTATGTCTATGCCCTGAACGCGGCGGACGGAAAACTCCTCTGGAAGGCCGAGACGGGAGACAAAATCCTCGGCGCGCCCAACTGGGTGAAAGCCCCGAGCGGCGACGCCAATTGGGTTCTCGTCGGCAGCTATGATTTCAAGCTGTACGCCCTCGACGCCGCCACCGGCAAAACCAACTGGACCTACGAGACCGGCAATTACATCAACGGCGCCCCGTCCGTCGCCCAAGGCCGAACCGTCTTCGGCGGCTGCGATGCGATCTTGCACGTCATCAACCTCGCCGACGGCCAGAAGCTCAAGGAGGTCGAGGCGGGCGCCTACATCGCCGGGTCGGTCGCGCTGGAAGGCGACCGCGCGTACTTCGGCCATTACCAGAACGAGTTCCAATGCGTGGACATCGCCAAGGGCGAGCGGGTGTGGACGTTCAAGGATCGCAACTTCCCGTACTTCTCCTCCCCCGCCGTGACCGCGGACCGGGTGGTCTTCGGCGGCCGCGACCGGCGGCTGCACTGCGTGAACAAGGCAGACGGCAAGCCGCTCTGGTCGTTTGCCGCGCGGGGCAAGGTGGACAGTTCGCCCGTCGTCGTTGGCAACAAGGTCGTCGTGGGATCAGACGACGGGAGGCTCTACATCGTGTCGCTCGCGGACGGCAAGGAGCTCTGGCATTACGACATCGGCGGGGCGGTGACGGCGTCACCGGCCGTCGCGGGCGGCAAGGTGGTCATCGGCAGCGAGGACGGCAGCGTGTACTGCTTTGGCGCCAAATGAACACCCGCAAACCCACCTCCTGGCACGAGACGCTCGCCGACGACACGGGCCTGCCCAAGGTCATCTCCATCACCGGCAAGCTCCGCAAAAGCTGGGGCGAAGGCACCTGCGCCATCCCGGCGCCACGCGAGGAGGACGCCCTCATCCGCCGCGTGCGCAAGGGCCGCGTCACGACCATCAACGCGCTGCGGGCCGACATCGCCCGGCAGCACGGCCCAACGATCGGCTGCCCGATGACCACGGACCTCTTCACGTGGATCGCCGCCCACGCGGCGGCCGAGGACGAAGCCGAGGGCCGCCAGCGCGTCACGCCTTGGTGTCGAGTGTTGAAAGAAGGCGGCAAACTGAACCCGAAATTCCCCGGCGGCGTTGCCGAGCAGGCGCGGCGCCTGCGCGCCGAAGGCCACCCGCTCTTGCCGGCGAAAGGCAAACTGCCGCCAAAGATTCCGCGGTTTGATTCGGTGTTGGCCCGACTTTGACCCCATGAACGCTTCCCTGCCCAAGCCGCCGGCCGCTGCCGCTCAGCCGCCGCTGGAGAAGGCCACGACAGCCGGCAACTACTTCGTCTCCAACTACCCGCCGTTCGCTTTCTGGAAGCCGGAGTTCGTGCCCGAGTTTCTCGCTGCCCTCGAGCGCCTGCCGGGTCGCAACCCGCTCGGTGTGTACGCCCACATCCCCTTCTGCCGTAAACGCTGCCACTTTTGCTACTTCAAGGTCTATACCGACAAGGACTCCGCCGCCATCCGCGGCTACCTCGACGCCCTCCTGGCCGAACTCGAGATCTACGCCCGCAAGCCCTTCATCGGCGGGCGCAAGCCGAGTTTCATCTATTTCGGCGGCGGCACGCCCAGCTACCTGAGCGTGGACCAGCTCCGCTTCCTCACCGACGGCATGAAGCGCCTGCTCCCCTGGGACGAAGCCGAGGAAGTCGCCTTCGAGGCCGAGCCGGGCACGCTCACTGACCACAAGCTCGCCGCCCTGCGCGAGCTTGGCGTCACCCGCCTGAGCCTCGGCATCGAGCACTTCGACGACCACATCCTCGAGATCAACGGCCGGGCGCATCGCTCGAAAGAGATCGCCCGCGCCTATGCCTACGCGCGCGAGGTCGGCTTCCCGCAAATCAACATTGATCTCATCGCCGGCATGGTCGAGGAGACCGAGGAGAAGTGGCGCATGGCGGTGGCGAAGACCCTCGAACTCGCGCCCGACTCGGTGACGATTTACCAGATGGAAGTGCCCTTCAACACCGGCATCTACCGGCAGATGAAGGCCGAGGGCAAACTTGTCGCGCCCGTGGCCGACTGGGACACCAAACGCCGCTGGGTGGACTACGCCTTCAAGGAACTCGAGCGCGCCGGCTACACCGTCGGCAGCGCCTACACCGCCGTGAAGGACAAGGCGAAGACCCGCTTCGTCTATCGCGATTACCTCTGGGCCGGCGCGGACTTGCTGAGCATCGGCGTGGCGAGCTTCGGGCACATCGGCGGCACGCACTACCAGAACCAGCACGACTTCCAGCCCTACGTGGACGCCGTGAACGCAGGTCAACTGCCCGTCTATCGCGCCCTGACCCCGACGCCCGAGGAACGCTACATCCGCGAACTCATCCTCCAGCTCAAGCTCGGCAGCGTCAGCGCGAACTACTTCACGCAGAAGTTCGGCGAAGACCCGCGCGTGAAATTCGCCGCCCCGCTGGCGACCCTGAAGGAATGGGGCTTCCTCGCCAGCGACGGCCACGCCGGCAACGGTGACCGCATCGCCATCACCCGCGCCGGCCTGCTGCAGGTGGACCGTCTGCTCCACGAGTTCTTCAAGCCGGAACACAACACGGGGCGCTACGCTTGAGAACAGCGGAGCAGGAAAGGGTCTGGCGCAGCCTCCGGCGGGCGTAAGCCGGTCAGAGAGCGACAAACCCGTCGCGCCAGCGTCTTGGAGTGCGGCTGCGAGTCGGCGAGCTGCCGCTTTTCCCTCCTGGGGCACCCCAAAGCGGCAGCCAGCAGCCGCCCTGCGCCAGCTTGTCCAGCACGGCTTCCTCACCCCGCCCACGGACGACGACGACCGCTGGCGCATTTGCCACGCCCTGGCCTACCGCTACGCCGTGGAGCGCGCCAGCGTCTTGGACTGCGGCAGCCCTCTGCCGCTTTCGGGCGCGTCGGGCGGGGAAAAAGCGCCAGCGGACTGGCGCACTCCAAAACCTGGCGGAACTGCCACCGCCCCGGCCGATACGGCCCCCGTCCTCCTCGCGCTCGCCGACTGGGTGGTGGCCGCCTTCGCCACCGCCGTGAAGGCGTTCCAGACTTCCCCACCACCGCAAGACCCCCGCCCCGTCCAGAACGTGCTCGCGCACGCCGCCGCCTTGCTCGCGCACGAGCTACCGCCCGCTGCCGTCCTTGCCCGCCGGCTGGAGAAGCTTGTGGACGGCATGCCCGCGCCCGGCCAAACGGTCCTGCTGCGGCCCGTGCTGGCCGACATCGCGCGGCAGCTTTACGATCGGATCAAAGCTGCGGACCACGCCGGTCAGCCGGAGTTGAAAGCCCCACGTGCCCGGCTAGCCACCGTCTTGGCGATCTGGTTGAGCGCGTTGGGCCGGCGGGCGGAGGCGCTGGGGCCGGCGCAGGAGGCGGTCGAGTTGAGGCGGGCGCTGGCGCGGGCCAATCCCGACGCCTTCACCCCGGATTTGGCCAGTTCGCTGGGAGTCTTGGGATCCGTGCTGGAGGGCAACGAACGCGCTGTCGAAGCGCGGGCCAGCTTCGCCGAGGGGATTGGGCTGCTGACACCGTATTTCCTTGCCCTGCCCGCGGCGCACCAGCCGGTGATGGCCTGGCTGGTGCAGGAGTATCAGCGCCTCAGCGAAACGCTGGGCAAGCCGCCCGACGCGGCCTTGCTGGGCCCGGTCCTGCCGGTGCTGGCGAAGCTATCCTCCGCCACCCCGTAACCCAAGCCCCCACCCGGCACTGCCGCTTGATGGCGCGTGGCGGAAAACTTCCGGTACGCCGGCCCACGGAAGCGCCGGCGGCACCAAGGGCCGCGACGGTCCGGGGGAGCGCGGGCGTCTCGCCTGCTCTGGTCGGCGTCCCGCCGACCAGTCGCCCCCCCCCGCCGTCCGCCACACTCGTTCGCAAACGGGGTTCCGCTTTACGCCGGGCGGCCGGAGGTCCAGCATCCGGGCGACTTCACATGAACGCCCCTTCCATGCGATTCGCTGCTGACCTTCGGAGACCTATCTCGCTCGCGCTGGTGACGGCCGCCCTGTTCACGTTGCTCCCGGCGGGCGCCGGGGACTTTGTCCGGCTGCTGCCCGTGCCCGCGCCGCGGATCACGGCCAGCGCACCGGATTTTCCCGGCGGCAATCACCGCGTGGCGCACCTGACCGATGGCAACGTGCGTTCCGAGTACTCGTCGAGCAGCAAGGGCACGGAAACGTTCGTCGAGTTCGACTTCGGCGCGCCGGTGCCGCTGGCGGCGTTTCGCCACGTGGACCGGAACGATCCGGCCACAATCTCCGCCTCGCGGCTGAGCTTCTTCGACGACGCCGGCCGGCTTGTGGGCGAACAGTCGGTCACCCACGCGAACGAGCGCGGGGGCGTCACCTTCGTCGCCTGGCCGCAGCCCGTGACCGCCCGGCGGGTCCGCTGGCAGGTCACCGGACTGGGGCCGCAGAACTATAGCACCGTGGGGGGCGCGGAGATCGAGTTCTTCCGGGCCGGCGAGACGGAGTCGCTTCCGCGCGGCCTTACGATCGAGGCGCGGGCGAAACCACTGGCCGAGAAGACGCCGGCCGGGCTGCGCCAGCCGGTGCGCGTCACGCTGCATCACCCGTACGCCCAGCCGGTGCCGGCAACGCTGACCGTGACCGGCGCGGCACCGCTGTCGTTCGCGTTGAAACCGGGGACGCAGACCGTCGAGGTGTCGTTGCCCGAGGCGGTGTCCGACACGCCCACCCGCATCACCGTGGAGGCGCTGGGGCAGGTGGTGGCGACGGCCGACCTCGTGCGGAAGCCCGTCCGCCAACTGACCGTGTACGTCCTGCCGCATTCGCACACGGACATCGGCTACACGGAAATTCAGACCGCCATCGAGGACCGCCAGGTGCAGAACCTCGTGGACGGTATCGCCCACGCGGACCGGACGAAGGATTACCCGGAGGGGGCGCGCTTCGTCTGGAACGTGGAAGTTCTCTGGGCGGCGGACCTGTACCTGCGCCGGCTCGACGACGCGCAGCGGGCGCGGTTCTTCGACGCGGTGAAGCGCGGGCAGGTGGCGCTGTGCGGGATGTACCTGAACGAGTTGACCGGGTTGTGCCGGCCGGAGGAACTGGTCCGTCTGTTCCGGTTTGCGACGAAGCTGAGCGAGCAGACCGGCCAGCCGATTGACGCGGCGATGATTTCCGACGTGCCGGGTTACACCTGGGGCACGGTGACGGCGATGGCCCACGCGGGCATACGGTACTTTTCCACCGCGCCGAACTACTTCGACCGGATCGGCACCATCCTGCGCGAGTGGGAGAACAGGCCGTTCTGGTGGATCGGCCCGGACGGACGAACCAAGGTGCTGACGTGGATTCCCTTCTGGGGCTACGCGATGTCCCACCGGTACGGGAAGCTGTCGCCGCAGTTGGTGGACGAGTTTTACGACGGCCTCGAGCAGCGCGGCTACCCGTACGACATCGCGCACGTGCGCTGGGCCGGCCACGGCGACAACGCGGTGCCCGACCCGGCAATCTGCGACTTTGTGCGCGACTGGAACGCCCGGTACGCCTGGCCGCGGTTCATCATCAGCGGCGCGAGCGAGGCGTTTCGCGCGCTCGAAGCCCGCTACGGGGATCAGCTTCCGCGCGCCACTGGAGACTGGACCCCCTACTGGGAGGACGGCGCGGGATCTTCGGCCCGCGAGACGGCGATGAACCGGCAAAGCTCCGAGCGAATGACGCAGGCGGAGGCGCTGTTCGCGTTGCGCGCGCCGCGGGTGTATCCGGTGGCGGCTTTCGAGGACGCGTGGACCCGCGTGCTGCTCTACTCCGAGCACACGTGGGGCGCGTGGTGCAGTGTGAGCGAACCCGGGCGCAAGGAGACCATCGAGCAGTGGGACATCAAGCGCGGCTACGCCGAGGCGGCGGACCGGCAGTCGCGCGAGTTGCTGGCCCGAGCGGCCGTGGCGGCGGCGGGCACAGGAGAGGCCACGCCGGCGGGCGGGTTGGATGTGTTCAACACCACGTCCTGGGAACGCACCGAGCTGGTCACGGTGCCGGCGGAGTTGTCGGCGGCCGGAGATCGCGTGACCGATGCGCAAGGCCGGGTGGTCCCGTCGCAACGGCTGCGCTCGGGGGAACTGGTCTTCCTCGCGACCAAGGTTCCGCCCCTGGCGGCGCGGCGTTATGTCGTCTCTGCCGGCGCGGCGCCCCGGCAGGGGAGCGCGACCGCCCGCGGGGCGGTGCTCGACAACGGCCGCGTGCGGGTGCGGGTGGACGAGGTCACGGGCGGCCTCGCGGAACTCACGGCGCGCGGCCTGCCGGGGAATTTCGCCGACACCAGCGGCGGCGAGACGCTCAACGACTACCGCTACCTGATCGGGGACGATGTGAAGGACGTGCAGCGCAACGGCCCGGTGCGGATCTCCGTGGGCGAGCCGGGGCCGCTGGTGGCATCCCTGATCATCGAGTCTGACGCGCCGGGTTGCCGGTCGTTGCGCCGCGAGGTTCGCGTGGTTGCGGGCTTCGATCACGTCGAGTTGATCAATCAAGTGGACAAGGCGCGCCTCGCCGCGCCGAGCTATCTGGCCCGCGAGGGCAAGGAGAGTCTGAACTTTGCGTTTCCCTTCCTCGTGCCGGAGGGAGACCTGGTGCTGGACCTTCCGCTCGGCTGGATGCGGCCCGAGGCGGATCAACTCCCGAGCGCGTGCAAAAACTGGTTCACGATCGGGCGCTGGGCCAACGTGTGGAACCGCCAGCGCGGCATCACGTGGGTGACGCTGGACGCGCCGCTGGTGCAGGTGGGCGAACTCACCGCCACGCTGCTCAACTCGCAGGCGAACCCGGACGTGTGGCGGCAAACCGTGCCGCGCACGCAACGCCTGTATTCGTGGGCCATGAACAACCACTGGGGCACCAACTATCGCGCGTATCAGGAAGGGCTGACCGTGTTCCGTTTCGTTCTCCGCCCCTTCCGCAAGCACGATGCGGCCGAGGCGTCGCGCTTCGCCACCGGCTTCACGCAGCCGCTGTTGCCGGTGCCGGCGGCGGGCCCCGCGCCTTCGGGCGAACCGCTCTTTCGCGTCACCCCCGCGTCCGCGCTGGTGACGGGGCTCAAGCCCGCCGATGACGGTGAAGGGTGGATCATCCGCCTGTTCGGTGCGGCGGAGCGCGAGGAATCCGCCCGGCTGCGCTGGAGTGGGCGCACGCCGAGGGCCATCCACCTCAGCGACACCAGCGAGCGTCGCGGACCGCTGGTGAGGGGAACGGTGAAGGTGCCGTCCCGAGGCCTGGTCACGCTGCGAGCCGACTGGTGAACCCGACTTCTGAACGGGAGGGGGCCAGCCTCCACCTGACCGTCGCCACCCCTGACCCAAAGGCACTCGCTTGACGGCAGCCCACCGCGGCCCCTTTGATGGCGCGATCGTGCGCATCGCCGTCGTCAGTGACATCCACCACGCCAGCCCGGCGGAGCAACGGCGTCGCGGCCATGAAAGCCGGGCAATTCGCAACCGGCCGCTCCGTCTTTTGGTACGCGCCTACCGGCGGTTTTTCTGGCTCGCCGATCCGCTCGCCCACAACCATCGGCTGGACGATTTTCTGCTCCGGGCGCGCGACGCGGACCATTGCGTGGCCAACGGGGATTACTCGTGCGACACCGCGTTCGTGGGGGTCAGCGATAACGCGGCGTACGCCAGCGCGCAGCAGGTGTTGGATCGCCTGCGCGCGGTCTTCGGAACGCGGCTCGATCTCACGTACGGCGATCACGAGCTTGGCAAGATGAGCCTGTTTGGGGGCGTCGGCGGCTTGCGGCGGCTGAGCTGGTCGCGCTGCGTTCACGAGTTGGGAATGCCGCCCCTGTGGCAGCGTCGGTTTGGGCGGGTGGTGTTGGCGGGGGTTGTGTCGTCACTGGTGGCCCTGCCGGTGTTCGCGCCGGAGACGCTGGCGGAGGAACTGCCCGCCTGGGAGCGCTGGCGCGCGGAGCACTTGGCGGCGTTCCGGCAATTCCTCGAAGGCCTGGCACCGGAGGACCGGCTGATCCTGTTTGTCCATGACCCGACAGCGTTGCCGTTCTTGTGGGAGGAGCCGGCACTGCAGTCGCGGCGGGCGCAGCTCGAGATGACAATCATCGGTCATCTCCACACGCCGGTGATTTACCGGGCCAGCCGTATCCTGGCGGGAATTCCGCCGATTCGATTCCTGGGCACCTCCATCCGTCGCATGAGCGAGGCGCTCAGCCGGGCGCGATTGTGGAAGCCGTTTCGTGTGCGGCTCGTGCCGAGTCTCACCGGCTGTCAGTTGCTCAAGGACGGCGGGTTCGGCTGGCTGGAGGTTGACCCGGAGGGCCGCCGTCCGTCGCAGTTGACGATCGAGCGGTTGCCGTGGGGAAAGCCGTAGCGGCGCTCAAATCGCAAAGTCGGTGTACTCCGGTTTGTAGAGTTCCGCGGGCGGCTGGAGCATGCCGGCGGCGACCGTGAGATTGGTGCCGGGCTCGATGAGGATGAACGCGCCCGTGAGCCGGTTTTGGGCATACCCGTCGTACACCAGCGGCTTGCTGGTCTGCAGGCGAACCGCCCCGATATCGTTGAGCAGCAACTGCGGCGGGTCGGGTTCCTCGTCGTAGGTGGCGATGTTGATCCGCGACTCGAGCGTGGTGACGACGGCCTGGACGGTTTGGGTGGTGTGCTTCAGCCAGAATTTCCGTCCCCGTACCAGCGGCTTCTGGTGCATCCAGCACAGCTTGGCGCGCAGATCGCTGCCGACGCCGGGCAAATGGTCGGCGCCGACGATCATGTCGCCCCGGCTGACGTCGAGATCGTCCGCGAGCAGCAAGGTGACCGACTGCGGGGAGAAAGCTTCCGCCAAGGGGCCGTCGAAGGTGTGAATCTGCCGGACGGTGGAACGAAGACCGCCGGGCAACACGAGGACCTTGTCGCCAGCGCGAACGATGCCACCGGCGAGCTGGCCGCTGAGCCCGCGAAAGTCGTGGAGGGCGGGGTCGCGCGGCGCGTGCGGGCGGTTGACCCATTGCACGGGGAAGCGGAGGCCTTCGAGGTTCCAGTCGCTGGCAATGTGGACGTTCTCAAGGTGCCGCAGCAGCGGCGGCCCCTCGTACCAGGGCGTTCGCGGCGAGGGGTCCACGACGTTGTCGCCGTTCAGGGCGCTGATGGGGATGAACTTGACGTCGCGCAACACATTCAGGCGGGGCAGGAAGGCCTCGAACTGCTCGCGGATTTCCCGGAAGCGCGCCTCGCTCCAGTCCACGAGGTCCATCTTGTTGACGGCGATCACCACGTGAGGAATGCCGAGGAGGGCCGCGATGTACGTGTGCCGGCGCGACTGTTCAATGACGCCCTGCCGGGCATCCACCAACACGACAGAGAGGTTGGCCGAGGAGGCGCCGGTGACCATGTTGCGGGTGTACTGCACGTGGCCGGGGGTGTCGGCCACAATGAAGCGGCGACGCGGCGTGGCGAAGTAGCGATAGGCCACGTCAATGGTGATGCCCTGCTCGCGCTCGGCACGGAGGCCGTCGGTCAGGTTGGCGAGGTTGATCTGGCCGCCGCCGGTGATGTCGGCGGAGCGTTCGAGCGCCTCGATCTGATCCTCCATCAGGTTCTTCGAGTCGTACAACAGGCGGCCGATCAGGGTGGACTTGCCGTCGTCCACCGAGCCGCAGGTGTTGAAGCGGAGGATGTCAATCGGATGGGAGCCGGGGAGCATGAGGGGGAAACAGTCTTGGGTCAGTCCATGCGGGGCGCGGCCGTGCGTGAGGCCTGAAGGTCGCCCCGGAAATGAAAGTGATGCCGCGCCCGACACATCAGAAATACCCTGCTTTCTTGCGATCTTCCATGGCGGCTTCGCTGGTCTTGTCGTCCGCGCGCGAGCCGCGTTCGGTCACGCGGGCCGCGGCGATTTCCGCGATGATGTCGTCCACGGTGTTGGCGGGGCTTTCCACCAAACCGGTGCTGATGATGTCGCCGATGGTCCGCACCCGGACGACGAGTTCCCGGACCGTTTCGTTGGGTTTGGGCGGCAACAGGTCGGTGACCGGCAACCATTGGCCGCCGCGGCGGACCGCGAGGCGCCGATGGCTGAAGTAGATGCGCGGCACTTCCAACCGTTCGCGGCGGATGTACTCCCACACGTCCATCTCGGTCCAGTTCGAGAGCGGGAACACGCGCATGTGCTCGCCCGGATTGACCCGGGCGTTGTAGAGGTTCCAAAGCTCAGGGCGCTGGTTTTTCGGATCCCACTGGCCAAAGGCGTCCCGGAAACTGAAGAAGCGCTCCTTGGCGCGGGCCTTCTCCTCGTCGCGGCGGGCGCCCCCGATGGCGCAATCAAACCGGAACTCCTCGATGGCGGCGAGCAACGTGGGGATCTGAAGCCGATTGCGGCTGATTTCCCCCGGCGTGGGAACGGCAACGCCGGCGGCGATGGCATCTTCCACCTTGCGAACGATCAGTTTCGCGCCCAGTTCAGAGGCCCGGCGGTCGCGGAATTCGTTCAGCTCGGGAAAGTGGTGACCCGTGTCCACGTTGAGCAAGGGCATGGGGAGATCAGACGGGCGAAACGCCTTTTCCGCCAGGCGCAGCAGGCAAATCGAGTCTTTCCCGCCCGAGAACAGCAGGGCCGGTCGTTCGAACTCGGCCGCAACCTCGCGCATCACGTGGACGGCCTCGGTTTCGAGATACGCGAGATGGTCAAGATGGTAGGAGGGCATCGGAGGAAAAGGTTCGACAGTAAGGATGCCGGGCGAAGCTCACGGGTGCGCCGACCTCCCGGCCGCGCGGGCGCGACACCCCGCGCGCGGCGCAGTGACGAGGTGAGGCGGGGATGAGGGGACCGACGGCATCGAATCTCTGGCAGGGCAAGACGTGGGGTCCATCACTGCACGGCCGCCGCCGCGCGGCCGCCCCAAGTCGCGTGCAGGCCGCACTCCCGTTTCTCGTCGGCCTTCGCGGGATCGTAGTAATCCCATTCGTTGGGGAGTTGGTGCCGGGCCAGGTAGGCCTCCATTTCCGCGTCGGTCCAGTAGAACACGGGTGACACCTTGAGGGTGCCGAAGTTGCTGTCGAGGGAAAGGATGTCGAGACCGGCCCGATGAGGGTTCTGCACCCGGCGCAGCGCGGTGAACCAGACGCGCGGAGCCAGCTCCCGCATTCCGCGCTGGAAGGGTTCGAGTTTCATCACCGCACTGAAGGCTTTGAGCCGCTCCTCGTTTTCGGGCGTGGCCTCGGGCACGCCGCCGTGGACGGCGTCGTAGTGCGCGGCGGTCAGGCGGGGCAAATACGGGCGAAGATTCAGGTTGAGTCGCCGCTTCAGCTCCTCGGCGTGCCGGTAGGTGGCCGGGCGATTGTAGCCGTGGTCCACCCACAGCACGGGAATGTCCGGCTGGACCTGGGTAACCAGGTGCAGCAGGACCGCCTCGTAGGGGCGAAAGTTCGTGGAGACGATCGCGCGACCCTCGGCCTGCGCAATCGCCCACCGGATGATTTCCAGGGGCGGCTGCGAGCGAAGCGCGGCGTTGGCCCGGGCGATTTCTTCAGCAGTCATGGCGGAGTGTGTTTGCCCCCGGTCCATCGGCGCTGTGGGTAGTTCTCGGGAGTTGTGGCGCGGTTGAGGGGCTCAGGTGGCAGTCCATACCGCGCGGGCCACCCAGTCGCCAAACCGCTCGCCGGGCTGACGCTCTCCGCGGAATCGTTCGAAAAGCGGGCGCAGTTCCGCTTCGATTTCCGCTTCCTTGACCATGTCTTTCCAGACGCGGTTGAGCCGCGTGCCGGTGGCATTGCCGCCCAGCCAGACCTGGTAGCGACCGGGGGCCTTGCCCACAAACGCCAGTTCCGCGGTATAGGGACGCGCGCAGCCGTTCGGACAACCGGTCATGCGGATGATGATCTCCTCGTCGGGCAACCCGACATCGGCCAGTAGTTTCTCGATCCGGTCCAGGAGACCCGGGAGGAAACGTTCCGATTCGGCCAGTGCCAGCCCGCACGTGGGCAACGCCACGCAGGCCATCGCGGCGGCGTGGAGGACAGAGGCCTGCCGGCCCGTGGGAACACCATGCTCGTTCAGCAGGGCGTCAATCGCTCCCTGGTCCGCCGGCGCCACGCGGGCGAGGATGACGTTCTGGTTGCCCGTGAGCCGGAATTCGATGTGAGGGAATCGTTCGGCAATGCGGCGCAACGCCGTCTTCATGGCCTTGCCCGTTGCGTCGCGAATTCGGCCGTTCTCCACGTGCAAACCGAAAAAGGCCGACCCATCCACCGCGCGATGCCAGCCCAGGAGATCGTGGGTGGTGGTGAAGTGATACGGCCGCGGGGGCTCGAGGGTCAGTCCGGCGCGCCGTTCAATCTCCGCCCGCGTCCACTCGACGCCGCGCTCCTGTACGACGTACTTGAGCCGGGCGTGCTTACGGTCGGTGCGGTCGCCGAAATCGCGATGCACGGTCACCACGGCCTTCGCCACGTCCACGAGTCGTTCCGGAGGCAGGAAGCCAATGACGTCCGCCAGCCGCGGGTAGGTGGCCTCATTGCCGTGGCTGCGCCCCAAACCGCCGCCGACCGCCGCGTTGTAGCCCACCAGCCGCTCATTCTCGACGATCGCGATGAATCCGAGGTCGTTGGTCAGCACGTCAAGGTCGTTGATCGGCGGGATGACAAACGCGGTCTTGAACTTCCGGGGCAGGTAGGTCTTTCCGTACAGCGGGTCGGTGAAGTTCTTGTTCGCCGGGTCGTCGAGATCGAGCTGCACGCCATCGAGCCAGATGGCGTGGTACGCCCGGGTCTGGGGCCTGAGCGCATCCGCGACCCGCACACAGTCGGCGAACACCTCCTCCCGGGCGCGCGTGTACGCCGGCGTCGGCGGCGCGAGCACGTTGCGATTCACGTCACCGCACGCCGCCAAGGTCGAGAGCAGGGATTCGTTGACGGTTTTGACCAGCGGCCCCAATCCCGCCATCACCACGCCGTGGAACTGAATACTCTGTCGGGTGGTGACGCGGAGCGTGTTGTTGCCGTACCTGGCCGCCAGATCGTCGAACGTGATCCATTGCGCCGGGGTCATGACGCCGCCCGGGATGCGCCCCCGCACCATCAGAATGTATTTCTTGCCGGTCTTGCGGAGATCCCGGTCGTCCTGCTGGTAGATGCCGTGAAACTTGATGAACTGCTGATCATCCTCGGAGAACCGGTCCGCCGCAGGGTCTTGGAGCGTGGCGGCGATTGTTCCCGCCAAAGTCGGGATCGCCTCTTTGATTTCCTCGTTGTGCGTGCGCTTGGCGGTTTGCTCAATCATGATAATGTCACCCAAGATGGTTAGGATTCAAATCGCACTAGCTGTCCCGTCAAGCGGAATGTCGCCGCTTGGGATGGCTATCGCGAAATCGAATCCACTTTTCCCTACGGGCTGCCATTCACCGCAAACGAATCCGCGCGGCGAATCCTGCAACGCAACGCTGTCGTTGAAAAGGCGGTTGAAGCCGCGGCAAAAAGCCACCCCGCCCCCGGCGACGAGAGCGGGGTGACCCATTCGGGCTGCCCCGTAAAGAAATCACGCCACCGTCACTTCGGGACAGAGATACACGTCCTGAATCGCGTTCAGGAGGGCCACGCCTTCCTTCATCGGCCGCTGAAACGCCTTGCGGCCCGAAATCAGGCCCATGCCGCCGGCACGCTTGTTGATGACCGCCGTGAGCACGGCAGCCTCGAGGTCGCCCTTGCCCTTGGATTCGCCACCCGAGTTGATGAGCCCGGCACGCCCCATGTAACAGTTCGCCACCTGGTAACGGCACAGATCAATCGGGTGCTCGCTGCACAAGTCCGTGTAGATGCGCTCGTCAAACTTCCCGTAGCCCGAACTGCCCAGGTTCAACGCCTTGTAGCCGCCGTTGTTCTCCGGGAGCTTCTGTTTGATGATGTCGGCTTGAATGGTGACGCCGAGATGATTGGCCTGCCCGGTGAGGTCGGCGGACACATGGTAATCCGTGGCCTTGCCGTCGGCCCCCTTCACCTTGAAGGCGCTGTTACGGAGATAGCACCACAACACGGTGGCCATGCCCAATTCATGCGCCATCGCGAACGCCTGGCTGACCTCGACGATCTGCCGGCCGCTCTCCGCCGAGCCGAAGTAGATGGTCGCGCCCACGGCTGCGCAGCCCATGTCCGCCGCCTGCTTGATGGTGCCGTACATGATCTGGTCGGCCTTGTTCGGGTAGGTCAGCAACTCGCTGTGATTGATCTTCACCAGGAAGGGAATCTTGTGGGCGTATTTGCGGGCGACCGACCCCAGCACGCCGTAGGTCGAGGCCACCGCGTTGCAACCGCCCTCGATCGCCAGCTTCACGATGTTCTCGCTGTCGAAGTAGTCCGGATTCTTCGCGAAGCTCGCGCCGCCGGAGTGCTCGATGCCCTGGTCCACCGGGAGGATCGAAAGGTAGCCGGTATTGGCGAGGCGGCCTGTCCCGTAGAGCCGCTGCAGATTCGCCAGGACCCGGTTGTTGCGGTCGGACGGGGCGAAGATGCGGTCCACCCAATCCGGGCCCGGGAGGTGCAGCCGCTCCTTCGGAATCTTGGGGGTGTTGAACTTCAGGTAGTCGGCCTTGTCGCCGAGGTGTTTTTCAATGGTCGTGATCATGTGTCTGGCAGAGTTTTCGCGCGACTAATTCCACGGTTCGTCCGGCATCGCGGACCGGACGCCGCCCGGAAGCTAGGAAGGAAGCCGCTGCGCGCGCAACGCCATTCTCAATCTGCGGCGAGGGCTGGCGAGAGGGCCACCGGGAGATGCCGACGATACCCTCCGGGAATCGCCCCCAAGAACCACTGGCCTCACCGCACCACCAGCTTCAGCGCCTGCGTCTCCTGCACCACCGCGAAGCGCCGGTCGCCGGGCAGCGCCGGCAAACGCACCTCGTCGAAGGCGCCCGCCCCGACTCCCTGCCAGGCCAGCAGCGTGAACACGTCGCCCTCCGCCGGGATGAACCCTTCGGCCAGCCGCACCTCGAGCACGCCGCCCAAGGTCGCGTTCTTGTCCACGGTGACCCGGTCGTGGCGGTCCCGCGACGCGACATTCAGGATCAGCTGGCCGCTTCCGCCCTGGCGAAACGCCCCGCCCCGGCCGCTTGCCGGCTCCCGCCCGATGGCCAGCGTGCCGGTCCCGTCCCCGCCCGGGGACACCGTGCCGCCCTCATTGGCCAGGTCGGCGTAGAGGTCGCCCGCGCCAACCAGCTCGCCGCCCTCCAGCTCCAGCCCCTGCAGGCAGGTCAAGGCGCCGCCCGCGAGGTGGACGCGGCCTTCGGTCTGCCGGACCCGGGGCAGGCGCAGCAGCCCGCTGCGGGCTTCCAGCCGGCCGCGGTTGAGCACCGTGCCGCCGCCGGCCGCGTCCGCCGTGCCCGTCAGCCCGTCGGCGGTGCGGACCACGCCCTCGTTCAGCAGGGTTCCCCCGACCCGCAGGCCGAGCCCTTCGGTCACGTCGAACTCGATCCCGGGCAGAATCCGCAGCGTGCCGAACGAACCGATCTGCACGCTCGCCCCGGCCTCCCGCGCCAAGGGCGTCGCCAGCTCCAACAGCGGCGTGTCATCCACGAACAGGCCGCGAAGGTTGAGTTCGCCGGCCAGCGCGCCGCGTCCGGGCGCGAGGCCGATGATCCGCGGCGGCCGCGGGCAAAAGCGGATTCTCCCCCGCAACCAGTTCCTCCCCGTCGCTGCGGCCGTCGCCGTCGGCGTCGAGCGGCTTGCCGTCCGCTTCCGGCAGGCCGTCACCATCGAAGCGCACAGCCGCCCGCACCGCCCCGGGGAAGTTCTCGAGAAAGAACAGTGTGACCGTGCGCCCGTCCGCCGAGACCTCGATGCGCGAGAGCAGGTGGCGGCGCGGAGTGTGCGGCGGCCCGGCCGCTTACATGCCCAGCCGGGCCAGTTCGCGATCCAGCGCGATTTGGAACTCCCGCATGTCGGCGGCGGACGGGCGGTAGCCCTTCTGCTCCGGCGCGAGGCCCAGCCGGCCCATTTGATCCACGTACCAAACACCCTTTTGCCCGTCGGCAAAGGTCACCTTGCCGCTGACCATCGCGCCCGGTCGGGTGATCTGATCCACGGACACAGCGACCGCGCCGGGGCTGGGGGCCGGTGAAGCGGGCGGCGGCGGGGCACCGCCGGGCGGGCTTGACTGGGGCACGCTCTGGCCGGCGCCGAGCACGGCGGCGTCAGATGCCTTGGAGGGCTCCTGATCCTTGGGCATCAACTGCAGATCGCCAATCAGGAACTTGACCTCCATGTAGGTCAGCCGGAGACCAAACTCCGTCTCCAGCCGCTTCTGAATCTCGGACAACTTCAGGCCCTCGGCCAGCCAGGTGGCGACCTGGCCGCGTTGGGCTTCGGTGAGCGTGCTCGTCATGCCTGCGTATTCGGCGGAATCTGGCCGCGCGCTTCAACTGATTTCTTGGAGGGCGGACCGTAGCCCGCTGCCCTGATGCGGGACGGCGCGAGAATCCGTGAGCGCTCCGGTCGGTTGACGCTGGCCTTTCTGAGGACAGCACTGGTAGGCGGTGGCCAAACTTTCTGGTTCACCCGCCCCAGTGGCGCTCGACCGTGCGGCTGGTGCTGAGCCCGGGGTGGCAACGCAATCCTTCCCGCAAGATTCGCCGAGCGTTGCCTCGCGTCTTCCGCCCTCAGCGCGCGCTCCCGGCCCCATCATGAATCCCAGACGGAACAAGCGGGTGAAGGTGGGCAGGTCATTCATTCCGCGCTGGCCAGTTCCAGCGGTGACCGGCAGCGTTAGCCCCATGATTCAACGTTGGCCGCTGGTCCGCTCGGAGTTGCGCGGGGACTATCACGTGTTTCGCCTGCGCCGGGATTTCAAAACCTCCCCGCGCACCGGACGGGAAATGGAATTCCACGTGCTCGAATGCCCCGATTGGGTGAACGTCATCGCCCTCACGCCGGACCGGCAGATCGTTCTGGTCGAGCAGTACCGGCATGGGACCGATTCAGTGGACCTCGAGATCCCGGGGGGCGTCATGGATGGAGCCGACGCCTCGCCGGTGGAGACGGGGATTCGGGAATTACGCGAGGAAACCGGATTTGAAGGCGAAAACGCCCGCTTGATCGGCCGGGTGGCGCCGAATCCGGCCATCCTGAACAACGCCTGTCACACGGTCCTGGTGGAAAACTGCGTGCGCCGCCATGCGTTGGACCTCGACTCCGGCGAAGACCTCGCCACCCACGTGATGCCCCTGAGCGCCCTGCCCGAGCTGATGGCCACGGGCCGCTTTCACCACTCACTGATGATCGCCGCGCTGTACCAGTTCCACCTGTGGGAGAACGGCTGGCGCTTGCGAATCTGACGCGGGTCACTGCCGACGCTCGCGTTCGCCACGACCCCGCGTCATGCCACCGAACGCCTGCCGGACTGGGCGTAGTCAGCGCTGGAAGAACCCTTTGATGACCGCGACCACCCGTTCGATCTGGGCATCGGTCAATTCGGGATAGATCGGGAGCGCCAGGCATTCCCGGGCCGTCTGCTCGGCGACGGGGAAATCGCCCTCCCGATAGCCGAGGTCCGCGAAGCATTTCTGGAGGTGCAGCGGCAAGGGGTAGTGCAGCGCGCAACCAATCCCAGCGGCTTCCAGATGCGCCTTGAGGGCATCCCGATCCGGATGCCGGACGACGAACAGGTGCCAGACACTCTGGCTTCCTTCGGCTTCCTGTGGGAGGCGCAGCGGGGTATCGGCGAGGAGTTCCTGGTAACGCCGCGCCACGCGGCGGCGCGCGGCAGTCCAGGCCGCCAGGCGCTGGAGCTTCACGCGCAGGATCGCACCTTGCAGGCCCTCCATCCGGTAGTTGTAGCCGAGTTCGTCGTGGTAATACCGGCGGGTGGAACCGTGGTCACGGAGGGAGCGGGCACGCGCCGCGAGCGCGTCGTCATTCATGGTCAGGGCGCCGCCCTCGCCGTACGCGCCGAGGTTCTTGCCCGGGTAGAAGCTGAACGCCCCCAGGCGCCCCAGCGCGCCGACCGGCCGGCCGCCATAGAGCGCGCCGTGCGCCTGTGCGGCGTCCTCGACCAGCGGGATGCCAGCGTGCTGGCAAATCTCCAGCAGGGGCCCCAAGGCACAAGGTTGCCCATACAGATGCACCGGCAACATTGCCTTGGTCCGGGGCGTGATCGCGCGGCCGACCTTGAGGGGATCGAGGTTGAACGTTTGGTCATCAATGTCCACGTACACCGGGCGCGCGCCGACGTACCGGATCGCCCAACTGGTGGCGACGAACGTGTAGGGCGTCGTGATGACTTCGTCTCCGGGGCCGATGTCCAGGAGGCGCAGGGCCACGTGCAGGGCCGAGGTGCCGCTGTTGAACGCCACGCAATGTTGGGCGCCGCACACGGCAGCGAACTCTCGCTCGAATGCGGCGACATCCGGCCCCAGCACGAAGGAACACCGGTCCAGCGCGGCGGCGATGGCCGCGTCCACCTCAGCCCGCAGCGGGCGCATTTGCGCGGCGAGGTCCAGGTAGGGTACGGGTTCGCCCGCAGGCAAAACCGGGGACGGGCTCGAGTTGGCCGGGTCGTTCATCCGAGGGCCGAGTTAGCCGTAAAACCGGCCGGCGCGCAACCGCCGGGGTTGACCTGAATTCGGCGCAGCCGCCCGCCCCCGCGGATCGGCAGCTCGCGGCGGGGCAACCTCTTGCGACTGCGGTTAGCCGCCCTTCCCGTTTGACACAGCGGAGGTGATGAGTAGTGTCCCGCGCACTTCAAGCAATCCGGTGGATTTGGCGACCACGGTTGGCCGGTCACGCGGGTTGCCGCGTCGTTCCATGACTTCGACTACCACAACCGAAACCGCCGCCACCGCGCCCGCCGCACCGCAGCGGGTCCAACTGCGCGAGGCGGTGATCCGCATTGCCGGCAATTCCCAGGACGGCATTCAGGCGTTGGGCGGCTTCCTCGCCCGACTGGCTGGCCGCAGCGAACAGGATGTCATGACCTACATGACCATCCCCTCGACCATCTCCGGCGGACCCTCGATCTACCAAGTTCGACTGGGATCCGGGGAGATCCTCAGTGCCGGCGACGAGGCGGATGTGCTGCTCGCGTTTTACCAGCATTCCTACGAGGAACACATCGGCTCGCTGCGCAAAGGTGGCGTGGTGCTGTATGACTCCGACCACGTCGAGCCGCGACCCGAGTGGAAGGACGATTATCATCACGTGGGCGTCGCCATTTCCGGCCTGACGGTGGAAGCGATCGGCGGCACGGCGCGCGACAAGGGGAAGAATGTGTTTGCCCTCGGGCTGCTGGCCAAGATGTTCGATCTGGAGGTGCCGAAGCTGGAGGCGCTCATCCTCGAGCGGTTCGGCGGCAAGGACGCCAGCGTGGCGCAGAATGCCCTGAACGCCTTCCACGCCGGGTACGCCTACTCCTTGGGGAACATCCTCCAGACATTCCAGTTCGCCGACGCGAAGGCGCGGGGCGTCCGGCAGGTGGTGATGACCGGCAACGAGGCGCTCGCCTACGGGTTGATCGCCGCCGGCGTGCGGTTCGGAGCGGGTTACCCGATCACGCCCTGGTCGGACATCATGGAGTTGCTCCGCCGCGAGCTGCCCAAGTACGGCGGCACCTTCGTCCAGTGTGAGGATGAAATCGCCTCGATCTCGATGGCGCTGGGCGCGAGCTACGCCGGCCGCGTGGCCGTCACCGGCTCCAGCGGGCCAGGGCTTTCGCTCAAAACCGAGGCGCTGGGGTGGGCCGTCATGGCCGAGATGCCGTTGGTGGTGGTGGACGTGCAGCGCGGCGGGCCGTCCACCGGCCTGCCCACCAACGTCGAGCAGTCCGACCTGAACATCGCCTGCTTCGGCGGGCACGGAGACGCCCCCCGTGTCGTGGTCGCGCCCGCGAACGTGGAAGACTGCTTCTACATGGCCATCGAGGCCGTCAACATCGCCCGCAAGTACAGCGTGCCGGTGATCATCCTCACCGATCAGGCGATCGCCTCACGAATCGAGGCGTTTGATGAACCCAATCTGCAGCAAGTCTGCCAGGAGTTGCCACTGCCGCTCGAACCCGTCCAAGCCCACAAGCCGTATGACCTGACGGCGGCGGACGGTATCACCCGGCACCTTGCCCCCGGCACCCGCGTGCTGAACGGCAACTACCCCGTGGTCACCGGCCTCGAGCACGACGAGCTGGGTCATCCGACCAGTTCACCCAAGCTGCACGCGGCCATGCTGGCCAAGCGCCGCAGGAAGCTCCAGGCGCTGGCCACCACGCTGCCGCGACCGGAGGTGTACGGCTGCCGCAGCGGCCAGCTTCTTCTCGTTGGCTGGGGTTCCACCATGGGGCCGATTCGCGAGGCCGTGGACCGGGCCCGCGCGGACGGCCATCAGGTCGCGGCCCTGCACCTGCGGCACCTGCATCCGTTTCCGCTCGGGCTGGAGGACATCTTCGATGCGTTCGAGCACCTCCGCGTGGTGGAGATGAACGACGAGGGCGTCTATGGCTACGGCCAACTGGCCGGGCTGTTGCGCGCCCGCTATCGCAGCCACAAGATTCGAGGCATCAACAAGGCCGACGGCCTCGCGTTCAAGGTGCGCGAGATCGTCGAGCGTATCCGCCACGATGTCGAGGAACGCCTCAGCAAAGCTTGAACGGTCCGATGCCGATTGCCGCCGTCCCCTTTCGATCCCTCCCATGAACGCCATTGCCTCCGCCCCCGTTTCTCCGTCGTCAACGTCCGCCGCGCCGGCGGAAGATCGCAAGCCGCTCACCAAGAAGGAACTCGCCGCGGATCACCCGACCTGGTGCCCCGGCTGCGGGGACTTCTCGGTGCTGGCGCTGTACTTCAAGCTGATCGAGAAGCGTCGCCTGTGGCACGAGAAGGTGGTGAGTGTGTCCGGGATTGGCTGCTCCAGCCGCTTCCCGTACTTCGTGCAGGCGCATGGCGCACACTTCATCCACGGCCGCGCCCTGCCCTTTGCCTCGGGCATCTCGCTCACGCGGCCGGACCTGCACGTGTTTGTGTTCAGCGGTGACGGCGACGCCTTTTCCATCGGCGGCAACCACTTCACGCACACCGCCCGCAAGAACATCAAGATGACGCTGGTCGTCATGGATAACGAGGTCTATGGCCTGACCAAGAAGCAGACTTCGCCCACGTCGCCGCTCGGCTACAAGAGCAAGACGGACATCTGGGGTGCCGTGGACCAGCCGATCAATCCGCTCAGGCAGGCGATCGCCGCGGGTGCCACGTTTGTCGCGCGCACAACGCACACCAATCCGAACCACGTCCTCCAAATGATGGAAGCGGCGTTGGACCACGATGGCTTCAGCTTCATCGAATGCCTCAGCGAGTGCGTCGAGTTCTACCCGGGTGCGTTCGACGCCGCGAACCCCCGCAAGGGAGGGGCGTTCAATCTGGTACCCACCGACCATGACGTGACCGATGAGGTGGCAGCCTACCGGCTGGCGGGCGCGCCCGCTCCGGGATACTTCGGCATCTTCTACCGCGTTCAGCGACCGACCAAGAACGCGCTCGAGGCGAAGATCAACGCCGACGCCCAGGCGAAGGTGGTCGGCCTGGCCCCGTGGCAAATCCTCACCAAGTCCTTCGAGCGGATGAAATAGGCCGCCCACGCGGGAGGCACGCGAACAACCGGGCGATCCGCCCGATATGCTGACAGACCCGGCGAACGGGCCACGGGGCGGCAACCTTCCGTCGCGCCGCAAGGGCCGGCCGCCCGCCCGGCATCGGCGCCGAATTACCCACGACTTGCCGGCGCTCGCTTTCGCGCCGCAGCGGTAGTAGAGTTTTTCGAGCCGAAAAACTGCCCCAAAACGCCACCATCCTTCCCGTGAACCTGAAAACTGAGATTCAATCGCAGCCGGTCGGCCCGCTTGGCCGGCGACTGCTGGGCTTCTACCTCTACCTCGTGATGCTCGCGCTGATTCTGCTGATCGGCGCGGTCTGGGGTGGCGCAGTCAACACCACCGTTCCGGATGGGGTGGGGATGGAGGAAGCGGGGATCGCCCGTGATCTTGCGCTCATCTGGGCGGTCGTCCTGCTGGGTGCCTTGGGCGGTAGCCTGCACGCGCTGGGTTCGTTCACCCTCTTCGTGGGCAACCGCAATCTCGTCCGCAGTTGGATTTGGTGGTACACGGCCCGTGCGCCGGTCGGCGCTGCCCTGGCCCTCGTCATCTACTTCTCCATCCGGGGCGGGTTGATGGGGACGGGAGCCGACACCTCCGCCAGCCTGAACCCCTACGGCATTGGCGCGCTCGCCTTCATGAGCGGCCTCTTCTTGGAAAAGGCCACCCTGAAGTTGAAGGAACTCTTCGACGCCATCTTCAGCGTGCGCGACAACCGAAAGGACGCCATCGGCGACGCCGGACCGGAGATCACCCAGCCCGCCCAGCCCGACCGCATCGCCGTCAACTCGGCCGACACCACCGTCACCCTGACCGGCGAAGGGTTCGCCCCAACCGACCGCGTGCTGTTGGGGGGCCGGGAACTCGCCACCACCTTCGTCAGCCCGAACGAAATCAAGGCGGTCATCCCGGCGGCGGCTCTGAAAACACCCGTAACCCTCAAACTCTGCGTGAAACGCACCGGGCCGCGCGGCATCGCCTCGAACGAGGTCGAAGTGGTCGTGGCCTGAACCCGCGCGCGAGTACCCGGCGCGTTCACTCCCGCCGGCATTAAAACGGCCCACGCCCTCACCCCGGCAGCGCGTTCGGGTCGCTCTCGCCGCTGCCCAGAAACTCGTCAGGCCCGCCACCTCAACTCGTTCTCCCCTTAGCCTCACTGCCCAATCCACCTTCCAGTCGTGCTCCCACCTCCTCTCCAGTTTCGAACTTCCGCCGGCGGCAAAGGGAATCGCGCTTGCGAAACCGAGCCGGGAAAGGATTTCCTTGCCCAGCCAAATGCCCGTGGGTTCGACGATCTTGCTGTTCCTGCTCGCCGTGAGTGCCGCACTGGCTGACGCCCCGTCGTCCGGGCCGGCGGGCGTGCGCGTCGTGCCGCTGGCGGTGCCGGCTCAGGGCCGCGCGGGCTTCACCCTGTTGTCGCCGGCAGACACCGGCCTCGCCTTCACCAACCAGTTGCTGCCGGAGCCGGAAGCCCGCAATCACAACCTGCTGAACGGCTCCGGCCTGGCGGTCGGGGACTACGACGGCGACGGCTGGTGCGACGTGTTCCTGTGCAATCTGAATGGCTCCAGCGCCCTCTTTCGCAACCTCGGCGGCTGGAAGTTCACGAACGTCACCGTCGCGGCCGGTCTGGCGAACACAAATCAGTTGGCACGCGGCGCGGTCTTCGCCGACGTGGACGGCGACGGCGATCTCGACCTGCTGGTGACCTACTCCGGCACCGGCGCGCGGTTGTTTCTGAATTAGGGCAACGGACGCTTCGCGGACGCTCAGGCCATGGAACTGGTCGCCGAGACGGGCAGCACTTCGCTCGCGCTGGGCGATGTGGACGGCGACGGCGACCTCGACTTGTACATCGCCAACTACGGCGAGAACACCATCCGTAGCGGCATGCGGATCAGCACCCGCGTCGTGGGCGGCCGCGAACAGGTCGTCGGCCGGATGCGGAACCGGCTCAAGATTCTTGAGGGCAAGCTGGTGGAATACGGCGAGCCGGATGCCCTCTTCCTGAACGACGGCCGCGGCCGGTTCACAAAGGTCTCGTGGACCGGCGGCGCCTTCCGCGATGAAACCGGGGCGCCGCTCGCGGCCGAGCTGTGGGACATGGGGCTGTCGGCGGCGATTCGCGACATCAACCAGGACGGCCACCCCGACATCCATGTCTGCAATGATTTCCAAAATCCCGACCGCTTCTGGCTCGGCGATGGCCGGGGCGGGTTTCGGGCGATTCCCCGTCACGCGATTCGCAGCACGCCGAATTTCTCGATGTCCGCCGACTTTGCGGACTTCAACGGCGACGGCCTGCTCGACTTCTTCAACACGGACATGGTGAGCCGCCGTCACGACCTGCGCATGCGGCAACTGGCGCCCGCCAGCCCGCCGATCGAGCACACGCTGGAAAGCGCGCCGGACCGGCCGCAGTTCCGCCGCAACGCCCTGTTTCTGAATCGCGGCGACGGCACCTACGCCGAGGCAGCGAACTTCGCGGGCGTCGCCGCCTCCGATTGGTCTTGGGCGGTCGTGTGTCTGGACGTGGACCTCGACGGCCGGGAGGACATCCTCGTCGGCACCGGCCACTATTACGACACGCAGGACCTCGATGCCATCGAACGCACCGCCCAGTTTTCGCCGGCCGAGAAGGCAGACGGACGAAAGGTCCTCGAGGCATTCCCGCTGCTCCGCATTCCCAACGTCGCCTTCCGCAACCGGGGCGACCTGACCTTCGCGGAAACCGGCCGGGCGTGGGGCTTCGACTCGCCCGCAGTCTCGCACAGCCTGGCGCTCGCGGATCTCGACAATGACGGCGACCTCGACGTGGTGGTGAACTGCCTCCGCGCACCGGCGCTCATCTATCGGAACGACTCACCTGCACCCCGGGTGGCCGTGCGCCTGAAGGGCCTGCCACCCAACACCCGCGGCATCGGCGCCTGGCTGCGACTGACCGGTGGCGCCACCCCGGTTCAGATCAAGGAGATGATCTGCGGCGGCCATTACCTCAGCGGCGATGACACGGTGCGCGTCTTTGCGGCGGGCAACTCGGGCGGCGAAATGACCCTTGAGGTCTTCTGGCGCAGCGGTCGGTACACGGTGGTTCGCGGCGTGAAGGCCAATCATCTTTACGAACTCGACGAGGCTGCCGCCACCGGCCGGCCCGGCCCGCTACCGGTCCTCCCCGAGCGCCCCGGCGGCCCGCTCTTCCGGGACGACTCCGCCGTCCTGAAACACCAGCACCGCGACGAACCGTTCGACGACTTCGCGTTGCAGCGACTCCTGCCCCGTAAATTCAGCACCCTGGGCCCCGGCGTGGCGTGGCTCGATGCGGACGGCGATGGCCGCGAAGACCTCTTCGTGGCGGCGGGTCGCGGCGGACGGCTCGGCGCCTTTCGTAACGACGGGCAAGGCCGCTTCACGCCGCTGGACTGGCCGGCGCTGAACGAGCCGCAGACCGACGATGCGACCGCCGTGGCGGGCGCGCCCTTGAATCTCGCGGGCGTCACGCTCTTTGCCGGGCAGGCCCATTACGAAGCCGCCGTCGGGCAAACGCCCCGTCTGCGGCGGCTCGACTTCGCGACGGATCCCGCCGCCATCACGGGATCCCCTCCGGGTCTCGCCTCGCCTCGTCCGCTTAACCTTGCCGCGAGTTCGGTTCCCCTGCCGCCGCCCGCCAGTCCCGGTCCGGTGGTGCTGGCCGACTGGGACGGCGATGGTGATTTGGATGGTTTTGTCGGAGCACGTCTGATTCGGGGCCGCTACCCGGAGTCCGCTGGCTCGTGGCTGCTGCGCAACACGGACAGCCGGCTGGAGCCGGACCCGGCGGCGAGCGAGCCGTTCCGCGCGGCGGGATTGGTCAGCAGCGCAGTCTTCACGGATTTGAACGCGGACGGCTGGCCGGACCTGGCGCTGGCGTGCGAGTGGGGGCCGCTGCGCGTGTTCCGCAACGAGCGCGGCCGATTCCGCGAGGCGACGGAGGCTCTTGGCCTCGCGGTAATCACCGGCTGGTGGATCAGCGTGACGACCGGCGATTTTGACGGGGACGGCCGGCTGGATCTGACCGCCGGCAACTGGGGCGAGAACAGCGCGCATCACCAGGTCGCCCCGGGCCCCTGGTCGCTCTACCACGGTGACCTCGCCGGCGATGGTGAGGTCCACCTTTTGGAGGCGTATTTCGATCCGGCTTCGCAACGCGAGCTGCCGTGGCGCCAGATGGTTCTCCTCGAAACCGACTTGCCGTGGTTGCGCGCGAAATACCCAACCCATCTCGCCTACTCGCGCGCGACGGTGGCCGAACTGCTGGCCGGGCGAACCCCCGCGCCGCGACGTCTCGAAGCCCGCCAACTCGCGTCGTACGTTTTCCTGAACCGGGGAGATCGTTTCGAGTCGCGTCGTCTGCCCCTCGAAGCTCAGCTCGCGCCCGCCTTCGGGTTGGTCGTCGGCGATTTCGACGGCGACGGACGGGAGGATCTGTTCATCGCGCAGGGCTTCTTTGGCGTCCGGCCCGAAGACGCGCGGCTTGATGCGGGGCGGGGACTGCTGCTCCTCGGCGACGGGCAGGGCGGATTCGCCGCTCTGCGAGGGCAGGACAGCGGCGTCGCCATCTATGAGGAACAACGCGGCGCGGCGACAGCGGACTACGATGGCGACGGCCGCGCGGACCTGGTCGTCACCCAGCACGGCGACGCCACCGTGCTGCTGCGGAATGTCGGTGCGAAGCCCGGCCTGCGCGTGCGGCTGGCCGGTAGCCCGACAAATCCTGCGGGCGTCGGGGCCACGCTCCGTTTGGCCTTCGGCGAGCGACGGGGACCGGTTCGCGAAGTCCGTGCTGGCGGCGGCTACTGGTCGCAGGATGGCTTCGTCCAGGTGCTCGCGGCACCGGAGCCACCCACGGCGCTGCAAGTCCGCTGGCCCGGCGGTGAAGTCCGTGATTACCGCCTGCCGCCAGACGCCCGCGAGGTGATCGCGCACGCCTCGGGCCAACTGGAGGTCAAACCGTGAGCCAGCCGTCGCGCCGGCCCCGACTCCGGCTGGCTGACCTGATCTATTCCGCGAACCACGCCGCCGGGCTGACCTTCGCCACGCTGGCCGCCACGGCGCTTTCGGCATCGGGCGCAACCGTTGACTCATGGGCGGCCTTTTCCGGAGGTCGTTTCCGGGAAGTGACGCCGATCGGCGCGGGGCGGGCCGGCTTCACCGCCCTCGATCCCGTTGCGGCGGGCATCGCCTTCACCAACCAGCTTTCCGACGCCACGTTGAACCGCAACACCGCGCTGATGAGCGGTGCGGGGGTCGCGCTGGGCGACGTGGACGGCGACGGCTGGTGCGACATCTACCTCTGCAACCTCGAAGGCGGCAACGCGCTCTACCGGAACCTTGGCAACTGGCGCTTCACGGACATCACCGCAGCCGCCGGCGTCGCCTGCGCCGGCCAGCTCTCGCGCGGCGCGGCCCTGGCCGACGTGGACGGCGACAGCGACCTCGACCTGCTCGTGACCGCGACGGGCGCCGGGGTGCGATTGTTCACCAACGACGGCCGCGGTCGGTTCACCGAAACCACCGCCGACGCCGGCCTGGCATCCAGGGCGGGAAGCCTCTCGCTGGCGCTGGCCGACGTGGACGGCGACGGCGACCTCGATCTGTACGTGGCCAACTTCGCGGTCGAGTCTGTCCTGCGAGACGGCGGCAACATCGCCACACGGCTGGTCAACGGCCGGCCGGTCGTCGTGGGTCGCATGGCGAACCGGCTCAAGTTCGTGGACGGCAAGCTGGTCGAGTTCGGCGAGCCGGATACGCTCTACCTCAACGACGGACGGGGCCGTTTCGCCGCCGCGTCATGGACGGAGCACTTCGCCGACGAAAATGGCGAGCCGCTGCCGGCCCCGTGGGACTGGGGACTCGCTGTGCAGATGCGCGACTTTTCCGGCGACGGCGCGCCGGACATTTACGTGTGCAACGACTTCCACACCCCGGACCGCGCGTGGGTCAACGACGGCCGCGGGCGGTTTCGCGCGCTGCCGGCCATGGCCCTCCGCAAGTCCAGCTATGCGGCGATGGGAGTGGATTTCGCCGACCTCGACCGCGATGGCCATCTGGATTTTCTCGTGGTCGAAATGCTGAGTCGCGACCCCGCGGAACGCCTGCGGCAAATGACTCCCGATGAACCGCGTCCTCCCCTTCCCGGCCTCGGGACCGCGTGGCCACAGGCCGGGCGCAACACCCTGTTCCTCGGCCGCGGTGACGGGACGTTCGCCGAGGTCGCTTGGTACGCCGGCCTCGCCGCGAGTGACTGGTCCTGGCTGCCGCTGTTCGTGGACGTGGATCTCGACGGCTTCGAGGACGTGCTGATTCCCACCGGCCCGACGCATGATCTGCTGGACCTTGACTCCCTGCAGGGCGGCCCCAGCCGCGATGCCCGTGCCGCCGGCATGAAACTCGAGCGATTCCCGCGGGCCGCGACGCCGAACCGCGCGTTTCGCAATCTGGGGAACCTGCGGTTCGAGGAAACCGGCCGCGCGTGGGGCTTTGATTCCAAGCTCGTGTCCAACGGCATGGCCCTGGCCGACCTCGACAACGACGGTGACCTGGACGCCGTCGTGAACTGCCTGCGCGCCGCGCCGCTGTTGCTCCGCAACGACAGTCCGGCCCCGCGCGTGGCGGTGCGGTTGAATGGCCTCGCCCCCAACACGCAGGGCATCGGGGCGCGCGTCCGCCTTCTTGGCGGCGCGGTGCCGGAGCAAACTCAGGAGATCGTGTCCGGAGGGCGCTACGTCTCGGGCGATGACGCGATGCGGGTCTTCGCCGCCGGCCGGCTCACCAATCAGATGAGGATCGAGGTCGTCTGGCGCAGCGGGCACACCACAACGGTGCCCCGAGTGGTCGCCAACCGATGCTACGAGATCGAGGAACCCTCCGCTGCGCCGGCCGTGGCAGGCGGCGGGCCGGCCCCCGCCGGCGAGCCGCGCTTTGAAGACGTGAGCCATCTGCTGGGACACGTTCACGTGGAACAGCCCTTCGACGATTTCGCCCGCCAGCCCCTCCTGCCCCGCAAACTCAGCCAGCGTGGTCCCGGCGTAGCCTGGCTGGATCTGGACGGCGACAACCGCCCGGAATTGGCGATCGGGGGCAGCCGGGGCGGTCAGCCGGCGGTTTTTCGCTGGAGTGGGAAACGCTTCGAGCCGCTTGGCATCACCGGGCTTCCCGCCTTGCCCGACGATGCCCCGGCGGTCGCGGCTCTGCCCCTCGGGGACAAGGCACACCTCATCCTGGGCCTCGCCCAATACGAAACGCCGCAGACGAATCTGCCGGCCGCCTGGCTGCTGGCGGGCGGGGGAACCGCAAATTCAATCGCTGTCGTCGAGACTCTGCCCGCCATCGGTGCCGGCGGCTCGGGAACTCTGGCAGTCGCGGACGTGGATGGTGACGGCGACCACGACGTCTTCACCGCCGGGGGCGCGATTCCCGGACTTTATCCCGCCGCCAACCCCGGCGTCCTGTGGATCCATCGCGAGGGCCGGCTGGTGGCTGACGCGGATGCATCGCGTCCGTTCGCATCAGCCGGGCTGGTTTCTGGCGCAACCTTCGTGGACCTGACGGGCGACGGCTTGCCCGAACTGGTGCTCGCGGTCGAGTGGGGCCCCGTGCGCATTTTCCGCAACGAGCGCGGACGGTTCACCGACGCCAGCGAAGTCTTCGGCACCGCCGGGCTGCTGGGGTTATGGCAAGGCGTGGTCGCGGGCGACTTCGACGGCGACGGGCGGCCGGACCTCCTCGCGGGCAACTGGGGCGAGAACAGCGTGCGCCAGGCATCGCCCGAACGGCCGTGGCTGGCCTATTGCGGCGACTTCAGCGGGGATGGCGTGACCGAGATCATCGAGGCGCGATTCGATCCGACGACCGGCCGCACGCTGCCCCTACGCACGCGGGAGGAATTGGGTGGGGCATGGCCGGCCGTCCAAGAGCGGTTCCCAACGCACCGCGCATTTAGTGAAGCCGGAGTGGAACGCATCCTGGGAAGTGATCTCACGAAGACCTTCGTGCTACGCGCCACCACGCTCGCATCGCAAGTCTTCTTGAATCGGGGCGGGCGCTTCGAAATTCGTCCGCTTCCCAGGGAGGCGCAGTTCGCCCCGGCGATGGGCGCCTGCGTGGCGGACTTCGATCGCGATGGCCGGCCCGACGTGTTCTTGAGTCAAAACTTTTTCGCGTTGCCGAGCGAGGCGTGGCGCCTGGATGCCGGACGCGGCCTCTGGCTGCGCGGGCGGGGTGATGGGACGTTTGAAGCCGTGCCGGGGCAGGAGTCTGGCATCGCCATCTACGGCGAACAGCGAGGCTGCGCCGCCGCCGACTTCGATGGCGACGGATGGCCCGACCTCGCGGTTGCCCAGAACGGCGCGGCGACCAAGCTCTATCGCAACCGCGGCAATCGCGCGTCGCTTCCCCGGCGCTGAGTGGGCATCAACTGTGCGGGAGAGCTGCCCGGCCTCGGAACCATTCCCCTGAGGGGCTCAAAGGTGTTCACCGAGAAATTTCGTGACTCGGGTCAAGGCGGCATCAGCGGCCCGGATATTTATCATTCCAATGATGAAGAGAGCGCTGCCGTGCCTGTCCGGTTTGGCCTTCGTATCGGTCGCAGCATTCGAACCGGGTGCTGCCCACGCGTCGTCTCCCCTCGCGGCTCCGGCGGAGTCTCTGGCTGGTGGACGCGTCGTCTATGAACAGCATTGTGCCGCCTGCCACGGGCTCACGGGCGACGGCAATGGACCGGCCTCGGTCTGGCTCTACCCGCGACCGCGGAACTTCAGCGCCGGACAGTTCAAAATCAAGTCCACCCCGGGCGTGGACCTGCCCTCCGATGACGACTTGCATCAATCCATCATTCGCGGCCTCCCGGGAAGTTCCATGCCGAGCTTTTCCCACCTTTCCGAGAAGGAGCGAAGCGACGTCGTGCAGTACGTCAAGTTCCTCACCGCGCGCACCGATGCCTCGGGCAGGCGGGTGAACCTCTTCGACGAAGCCGCCGCCAGCGGCCAGCTCGCCCAGCCCGTCATTGTCCCGCCCGAACCCGCGGCCGGCGTCGAGGAACTCGCCCTCGGTCGCCAAATCTACCAGAAAATGCAGTGCAACCTTTGCCACGGCGAAACCGGCGCGGGCGACGGGCCCCAAGTCCCCACGCTCAAGGACGCTGCTGGCCTGCCCGTCCGCCCGCGTGATTTCAACACCGGCCTTTTCCGCGGCGGCCACACCGGGCGAGACCTCTACCTCCGCATCCACAACGGCCTGCCCGGCACGCCCATGGTTCCCTACGGCGATGACGTGCTCAAACCCGCCGAACGCTGGGCGCTTGTTCACTACGTCCAGTCCCTCCGCCGCACCGATGTTGCCGTCAACGACCTGCTCGCGCCCGAGGACAATGCCATCCACGTCCGGCATGTCGCGAGCCTGCCCTCCGAGCCGATGGACGCTGCTTGGGAATCGCTCGACCCGGTGCGCGTGCCGCTGAATCCGCTCTGGCCCGAGCCGAATCAGGTTTATGCCGTGGCCGTTTCCGCGGTCACCGACGGCAACAAACTCGCCGTCCTGCTTCAATGGCGCGATGAACTCCCGCACAACACCACCATCCGCGTGCAGGATTTCCAGGACGCCGCCGCGCTGCAGTTCTCGCTGTCCGGTCGCTACGGCTTCCTCGGCATGGGCGACGCCCAAAACCCCGTCAACCTCTGGCAATGGAAAGCCGGCTGGCAGATGGAAGCCGGCGGTGACCTCCCCGAAATGCGCGACGCCTACCAGGCCATGCACGTGGACACTTATTTCCAACCCGAACGCCAGTTCGCCACCGCCACCAGTGCCGGAAACATCCTCGCCCAGCCGCACAAGTCGCCCATCGAGGACGCCAACGCGCGCGGCTTCGGCTCGTTCACCTCGCAGCCGCTGGCCCAGCAAAACGTCGCCGGCAAGGGCCTCTGGCACGCCGGCTTCTGGAACGTCGTCTTCATCCGCGACCTCAAGTCAAACGACCAGGACGACGTGCAATTCGCCGCCGGCAAATCCGTGCCCGTCGCCTTCGCCGTCTGGAACGGCGAGCAGGGCGACCGCAACGGCCGCAAGATGGTGAGCAACTGGTATCAGCTCGTGCTCGACTGAATTTGCACGGCGAGCGATCCCACCAACCCGACCAATCTATGAGCAACGACTCTTCCCTCTCCCGCCGCGCGTTTCTCCAGCGCAGCGGCCTTGTCGGCGCGGGCATTACCGCCGCCCAGTTCCTCCCGCTGCGCTTCCTCCAGGCCCAGCCCGCCGAGGACGTCGCCAACCCCCTCGCGCATTACCCGAACCGCGACTGGGAGAAGCTCTACCGCAATCAATACGCCTACGATCGTCAGTTCTCGTGGGTGTGCGCGCCGAACGACACGCACAACTGCCGCATCACGGCCCACGTGCGCAACGGCGTCATCGTTCGCCTCGGCGAAGAGTTCGACATCCACACCTACCAGGACCTCTACGGCAACCACGCCTCGCCCAACTGGGGCAACCGCCATTGCGCCAAGGGCTACACCTTTCACCGCATCCTTTACGGGCCGTATCGCCTCAAGCACCCCATCGTCCGCCGCGGCTGGAAACGCTGGGCCGATGACGGCTTCCCGCTGCTCACCAAGGAACTCAAGGCCAAATACAAGTTCGACTCGCGCGGCACGGACAAGTTCGAGCGCCTCTCGTGGGATCAAGCCTTCGATTACATCGCCCGCGCCACCATGGCCATCGCCAAGCGTTACTCCGGCGAGGCCGGCGCGAAGCTGCTGGCCGAACAGGGCTACGAGCCGGAGATGATTCAGGAAATGGGCGGCGCGGGCACGCGCACCATCAAGATGCGCGGCGGCATGGGCCTGCTCGGCGTGCTCGGCAAATACGGCATGTATCGTCTGTGCAATTCCCTCGCCCTGCTCGACGTTCACGTGCGCGGCGTCAAGCCCGAGGAAGCCAAAGCCGGCCGCAACTGGTCCAATTACACCTGGCACGGCGATCAAGCCCCCGGCCAGCCGTGGGTGCATGGCCTGCAAAACGCCGATTGCGACTTCAACGACCTGCGCACCTCCAAGCTGCTCGTCATGAACGGCAAGAACCTGGTCGAGAACAAGCTCACCGACGCGCACTGGTTCGTCGAAGCCATGGAACGCGGCTGCAAGATCGTCGTCATCGCCCCCGAATACGGCGCGCCCTCGACCAAGGCCGATTACTGGATCCCCGTCCGCCCCGCCACCGACGCCGCCCTCTGGCTCGGCGTCACCCGCGTGATGATCGAGAACAAGTGGTATGACGAGGCGTTCGTGAAGCAGTTCACCGATTTCCCGCTGCTCATCCGCACCGACAACCTCAAGCGCCTGCGCGCGGCGGAGGTGTTCCCCAACTACACCAGCCGCCTCGCCGACGACGGCCCGAGCAAGAAAGTGCAGGGCCTCACCGACGAGCAGCACCAGAAACTCGGCGACTTCGTCGTTTGGGACGCCATGACGAATTCACCGAAGGCCCTCACCCGCGACATGGTCGGCGCGACGATGGCCCGGGCCAGCATTGATCCGCAGCTCGATTTCCGTGGCCGCGTGAAACTGGCCGACGGCTCGGAAGTGGAAGTCGCCACCTCGTGGAATCTCTACCAGGTCCACCTCAAGGACTACGACCTCGACACCGTCTCGGAAATCACCAGCGCGCCCAAGGACTTGATCGAGCGGCTCGCCAAAGACCTCGCCACCATCCAGCCCGCGGCGATCCACCAGGGCGAGGGCATCGCGCACTGGTTTCACGCCACCGAGGCCAACCGCGCGGCCCACCTGCCGCTGCTGCTCACCGGCAACATCGGCAAGCCGGGCGCGGGTTGCTACCACTGGGCCGGCAACTACAAGGCCGCGCTCTTCCAGGGCAGCAAACTCACCGGCCCGGGCTTCAAGGGCTGGGTGGCGGAAGACCCCTTTGCGCCGAACCTCGATCCCAAGGCCCACGGCCGCGACGTTCACGCCCACGGTTACACCAAGGACGAAGAGCCGGCCTATTGGAATCATGGCGACCGCCCGCTCATCGTCAACACGCCGAAAGAGGGACGGAAGAACTTCACCGGCAAGACCCACATGCCCACGCCCACCAAGGCGATCTTCACGACCAACGTGAACCTGATCAACAACGCCAAATGGGCTTACGGCGTCATCAAGAACGTCAACCCCAACGTCGAACTCATCGTCACGCTCGAAACCCAGATGACCGCCAGCGTCGAGTATTCCGACTTCGGCCTGCCGGCCAATTCGTGGGTCGAGTTCCAGGACCTCGAAGTCACCGCCAGTTGTTCCAACCCCTTCCTGCAAATCTGGAAGGGCGGCATCAAACCGCTCTACGACTCGAAGGATGACCTGTCCATCCTGGCCGGCATCGCCGCCGCGCTCGGCAAGGTCACCGGCGACCAACGCTTCCGCGACTACTTCCACTTCGAGCTGACCGGCCAGCGCAAGGTCTATCTCCAGCGCCTGCTCGACACCTCGACCACCACCGCTGGCTACAAAGTGGAAGACATCATGGCTGGCAAATACGGCCCGCCCGGCGGTGCGCTCATGCTCTTCCGCAGCTACCCGCGCATCCCGTTCTACGAACAGGTCCACGACAACTACCCGTTCTACACCGACACGGGCCGCCTGCACAGTTACACCGACGACCCCACCGCGCTCGCGTGCGGCGAGAACTTCATCGTCCACCGCGAAGGCCCGGAGGCGACGCCGTATCTGCCGAACGTGATCGTCAGTTCGAATCCGCTCGTGCGCCCGAACGATTACGGCATCCCGCTCGACGCCGAGCATTGGGACGAACGCACCGTGCGCAACGTGAAGCTACCGTGGCCCGAGGTGAAGAAGACGAAGAATTTCCTCTGGGAAAAGGGATTCCAGTTCTACTGCCTCACGCCCAAGTCGCGCCACAGCGTCCATTCGTCGTGGGCCAACGTGGACTGGCACCTCATCTGGAACTCAAACTTCGGCGATCCGTATCGCGTGGACAAACGCCTGCCCAACGTGGGCGAGCATCAGCTCCACATGAACCCGCAGGCCGCGCGCGACCTCGGCCTCGCCGATGGCGATTACGTCTATGTGGACGCCAATCCCGCCGACCGCCCGTATCTCGGCGCGACGCCGAGCGATCCGTTCTACAAGGTCAGCCGCCTCATGCTGCGGCTGACTTACAACGCCGCCTATCCCTACAACGTCGTGATGATGAAACACGGCTCGTTCATCGCGACGGAGAAGACCGTGAAGGCCCAGCAGACGCGGCCCGACGGCCTGTCGCTCACCGAGGAAGGTTACATCTCGAACTTCCGCTTCGGCTCGCAGCAATCCGTCACGCGCAACTGGCACATGCCGATGCACCAGACCGATACGCTGTTTCACAAGGCCAAGGTGGCGATGGCGTTCATCTTCGGCGGCGAGGCCGACAACCACGCCGTCAACACCGTGCCGAAGGAATGTCTGGTCCGTGTGACCAAGGCCGAGGACGGCGGTCTGGGCGGCAAAGGCCCGTGGAAGCCCGGCCTCAACGGCATGTCCCCCGACGCCGAGAACGACAAGATGAAGAAATACCTCGCCGGCAACTTCGTGGGCAAAGGCGAAGGCGGCGGCGGAGAAACGTTTGAGTGAGAATATTTCGTAGCCGCCGGCGCAGGGAGGCTCACTTCTCCTTCGTGGCAAAAGTTCGAGCCTCCTCAGGTCGGCTGCCATCGGGAAATCACGTATGCCCAAAGACGAATTCGATTTTGAAGACCCGTTTGAACTGAACGGCATGGCGTTCATGACGCATGAAGACACGACCAACGACATGGCCGAGACGTTCATCGAGGAGTTCATGCGGATGGGCTACGGCCACAAGCAGGTGCTTGCGTTGTTCCGCAACCCGCATTACCTCGGCCCGCACATGGCGCTCGAAAAACGCGGCGAGCCATTCATCCGCGACCTGATCGCCGAGGTGTTTGCGCGCTCGGGCAGGAAAATAGAATGGCCTGTGGCCGGCGGAAGCGAGGTAGCGCAGACTTCCAAGTCTGCTGTATCGCCGATTTCCAAATCGGCAGAGCGTGACAACGCCGGGGCGCAGGCGGGTTTGGCAACCCGCGACACAGCAGGCTCGGAAGCCTGCGCTACACAACCCACCGACCCCACCGGCGCGCCCGCTCCCAAATTCACCGTCTGACCGCGACCCTGAAATTCTTCAACGACTCAACCCTTCACGAACATGAGCAACGTCTTCAACTGGCAACTGGGGCGCGAGATGGATTACCCCTACGAGGCGGCGTTTCCCGACCAGCAGTTCGCCTTCATCTTCAACATCAACCGCTGCATCGGTTGCCAGACCTGCACCATGGCCTGCAAGTCCACCTGGACTTTCGCCAAGGGCCAGGAATACATGTGGTGGAACAACGTCGAAACCAAACCCTACGGCGGCTACCCGCACCATTGGGACGTGAAGACGCTCGACCTGCTCGAGCAGGCCAATCCCGGCGGCCAAAACTGGGGCGGCAAGCCCGAGGACGTCAAAGCCCCCTACGGCAAGTTCAACGGCAAAACGATTTTCGAAGCGGCGAAAACCTTCCTCGGTCCGGAAGGCGCGAATCGCGCGCTTGGCTATCTGCCCACCGACGAAGAATGGTCCGCGCCCAACCGCTACGAGGATCATCCGGTCGGCAACGAGAAGGGCGTGAAAGGCCAATACTTCAAGGGTGGCGAACTGTTGCCCGAGCACAAGACGTGGTTCTTCTACCTCGCCCGCATCTGCAATCATTGCAGCTATCCTGCCTGCCTGGCCGCCTGTCCGCGCAACGCCATCTACAAGCGGCCCGAGGACGGCATCGTGTTGATTGACCAGGAACGCTGCCGCGGCTACCGCAAGTGCATGGAAGCCTGCCCCTACAAGAAGACCCTGTATCGCGGGACGACGCGCACCAGCGAAAAGTGCATCGCCTGTTACCCGCGTGTCGAAGGCCGCGACCAGGCTGGCGGCAGTCTCCCGATGCAGACCCGCTGCATGGCTGCATGTATTGGCCATATTCGTCTTCAAGGTCTTATCGAACTCAACAAGGACGGCACATGGAAGGAAGCGCGGAACAATCCGCTCTATTACCTCATCCACGTCGCCAAAGTCGCGCTGCCGCTCTACCCGCAATTCGGCACTGAGCCCAACGGCTATTACATCCCGCCGCGCTGGGTGTCGCGTCCGTATCTGCGCCAGATGTTCGGCCCGGGCGTGGACGACGCCATCGAGAAATACTCCGCGCCTGACCGCGAACTTCTCGCCGTGCTGCAACTCTTCGGCAAGGACCAGCGCATCTGCCACCGCTACGAAATCAAGGAAGGCCCGAAGGTGTTCGAGACCGAGGTGCGCGGCAAAAAGTTCGCCCTCTACAACGACACCATCATCGGCTACGCGAAGGACGGCACGAAGATCATCGAAACCACCGTGGAAGAACCGTTGCACGTGCGGGACGCCAAACATGCCAACTCCATCTGAACAAGTGCGGAATGCGGAGCGCGGAGTGAGGAGCGGCGAGTGGGCCGCCCGCACCGACACGCCGAGGCGTTCGGTGTTTGGGAACTACCGTGCCGACGGAGCGCCGGTCTCCGACCCGGCGAGTTCCGAGAATAGGAATCCACGCGCCGGGTTGGAAACCGGCGCTCCGTTGCAGGCTTCCATTGACCTCGCCATCGCCCGCTCGTTCCTCCATCGCTTTCTCGCGAAAGCTTACGAAGACCATACCCCCGAAGGTTGGGCCTGGCTTTGCGACGCCACCACACACGACAGCTTGCGGACGGCCACTGCGGTCATAGCGACGTCTCGGCAGAGCACCGCCATGCAAGCCGATTCACTGATGGACTCGCTTCATAAATTATCAGCGGCGCTCTCCCGAGACGCGGCTACGCGATTCCACGATTCCTACCTCGCGACCTTCGGCCACGCCGCGCGCGGCTCGTGTCCACTCAACGAAATCGAATACGGCGACCTCAAGGCCGACCCGCTCTTCCAACCGCATCGTCTGGCCGACCTCGCCGCGTTCTATCGCGCCTTCGGCCTCGAAGTCGCCGAAGACGCCGGCGAGCGCCACGACCACATCTGCCTCGAACTGGAATTCCTATGCGTGCTCGCCGCCAAGGAAGCCTACGCGCTGGAACATCAACTCGACGGCGAACAGCTCGCGCAATGCCGGGACGCGCAGAGGAAATTCCTGCGCGAACATCTGGGCCGCTGGACACCCGCCTTCACGCGCCGCCTCGCCGCTGCGACCCATGAGCCGACGCTCCGGGCGCTCGCCGAGTTCACCCGCGCGTTCATCGAATCAGAATGTGTCCGATTCGGCGTCACCCCCGGCAGCGAGGACCTGCTGCTCCGCCCCGTGGACGACGCGGCCGAGCGGATGTGCGACTCCTGCGGCATCACGAATCTGCCGCCCGGCGCGCTGGCCACGGCCTGATCCATGCAACTGCGCTACGACGACGATTTTCTTGAAGCGGCCGTGTTTCTCTGCGCCAGCGGCCGGCGCAGCGGCGTGCCACCGCTGCAAATCACCCGCTTCCACCGCAAACGTGAGCAGCTCTACAGCATCCTTGATCCCGACGAGCGCAATGCTGCGTTCTTCAAGCTGCACCTCGACTGGTTTCGCGAATGGGGACTGGAGCAGCCATTGACGGACGTGCTCAATGAGTTTCCGCTCGTGCGCGAACGGCTTGCCGTCCTGGCCGTGCGCAAAAGCACGGGCAAGAACGATGAGGGCGCGGAACTCTACGTCAACGAGGCCGGCCAGCGCACCGGCCTGCTGGCGCTGAAGACCGAGCGCCTGACGAATCACGCCACACTGCGGGACTTCCTTCGCCACGAGTTCATGCATCTACACGACATGCTCGATCCGGTTTTCGGCTACTCGCCCGCGCTCGATCTGCCCGGCTTGAACGCCGCTCAAATCCGGCTGGCGCGCGAGCGTTACCGCCTGCTTTGGGACATCACGATTGACGGCCGCCTCGCCGCCGCCGGCCACGTGCCGCTCCAACCGCGCGAGCAGCACGCTGCCGCGTTCGCGCGCGGCTATTCCTTCTGGCCGGAGGCACGACAGGCGGCAACCTTCGCCTCCTTGTGGCAAAACCCAACCCCGCGCCAGACCGACATCCTCGCGCTGATCGCCGACCCTCGCGGGTTGCGCGACGCCCATCGGCCCGCGCCGGGCGCGCCGTGTCCACTGTGTGACTTTCCAACGTTCCACTGGGCGGACACCCGCACGCTGGCGTTGGAAATCCGCCAACGCATCGCCGCTGAGTTTCCCGCGTGGCTTCCGGACCAGGGCCTCTGCAATCGCTGTCTGGAGACGTATCAAGCCGCGTCTCCGTCCGAACCAGCCCCGGCTGTTGCTGGTGGTTGATCTTCGTCATGTTTCGCATCGAACACCTGTTCATTTCGCCCGGACACAACTTCTTTGGCCATCATGGTCAGCCGGCGGGCGAGCACCCCATCGCCGCTGTGGAACAGATCGAATGTGTGGCGGGCCGGGGCATCCGGGGCGACCGTTTTTTCGACCACAAGGAAGACTACAAGGGTCAGATCACCTTTTTCGCGATGGAAGCGCTGGAGGCGTTGCGTCGGGAACTGAATCTGCCGAACGCGCAACCACAGGCGACGCGGCGCAACGTGTTCGTGCGGGGCGCGGACCTCAATCGGCTGATCGGCCGGGAATTCAAGATCCAGGGCGTTCGCTTCGCCGGCGTGGAGGAGTGCCGCCCGTGTGACTGGATGGATCAGGCGCTGGGACCGGGCGCGCGGGCCTGGTTGCAGGGCCGCGGCGGCCTGCGCTGCCGCATCCTCACGAGCGGCGTGCTGCGCCGCGATGCCACCGAGGGCGTATGAAGTTCAGTGCCGTCATCCTGGCCGGAGGCAAATCCAGCCGCATGGGGCGCGACAAAGCCTGGCTGCCGCTCGACGGCCAGCCGCTGCTGGCAAGGCAGATTGCGGTGGTGAATGAACTTGGCCCGGTCGAGCTTTTCATCTCAGGTCGGGGTGACACGGATTACAGTGCGCTGGCTTGTCCGGTGCTACGCGATGCGTTTCCTGACGCCGGTCCGCTGGCGGGCATCGCCGCCGGATTGGAGGCGGCCACGGCTCCGCTGGTCTTGGTGCTGGCGGTGGACATGCCAGCGATGACGAGCGCAACGCTGCGCGATTTGGCGGGGCACTGTCGAGAAGCCAGGGGCGTTGTGCCCCGGATCGGCCGACGGCTCGAGCCGTTGGCGGCCATTTATCCCAAAGCGGCCACGCCCCTCGCACTCGATCTGCTCCGGAGGCAGTTGCGCGCCGCGTCTGGCTTCGCCGAGCTCTGCCAGCAGGCTGGTTTGCTCATTGTGCGAGACGTTCCGGAGGTAGAATGGGCGTCCTTCGCCAACTGGAACTCGCCTGATGATTTGGCGGCGCCGACGACGCTTCCCCCGCATACCCCGAGACGGAACACCAAAGCGCCTGTGTCCCGCATAATGGCCCGAACGATTGTGTCCCGGTTGCAACCATGAAGGCTCGACGAGAATCGTTACCGAAAGCCCGCTCCGGGTTGCGCCTGCATCTCGGCGAGCCATTCGAACTGGGACCGGGCAAGGTGGAATTACTCGCCCGCATCGGCGCCACCGGCTCCATCGCCGGCGCGGCACGTCAGATGAGCATGTCCTACAACCGGGCCTGGCTGCACGTCCAAGCCCTGAATCACCGCTTCGCATCACCGTTGGTCGCTTCGAAGCGTGGCGGGGCGGTTGGCGGCGGTACCGGGTTGACGGAGACCGGGCGCCGGGTGCTGGCGCTTTATCGGCAACTGGAGGCAGAGGCGCAAGCCAGCACCGAGCGCACTCGACAGCAGGTGCTGCGACTGCTTCGGCCGACACTCGGATCAAGGGAAAATCCATGAGGCGCAACCGGACAGGAAGGGATGGTGCTGGCGGGGCGTTATCCTCCGGCGAGGATAACGGACGGGGCAGATTTCCCGACCCGGGAGGAGGCGCGTGCGACGGCTTCACGCTGATTGAACTGCTGGTGGTGATCGTCATTCTCGCCGTGCTGGCCGGGGTGCTGCTGCCGACGTTGAGCAGGGCGAAGGACCAGGCCCGGGCGACGCAGTGCCTCGGCCATCTGCGCCAGTGGGGGCTGGCGGCACTGTTGTATGCGAGCGACAACGACGACTTTCTGCCGCACCCGGATGATCGGCGGCGCGACCGGGGCGCATTTGGTTCGCCCACCTTTCCCGAGCATGACCACGGCTGGGTGGACGTGTTGCCGCCTTACTTGGGAGGGCGGGCCTGGCGCGATTTTCCGGAAGGACAAAAGCCGGCGAGTGGCATCTGGCATTGTCCCACGGCCCGCCCGCTGGCCGACCCCGAATATGATTATCGTCCGTCCGTGGAGGGCTATCACAGCTATGCGATGAATTCGTTCCTCGCCCACGATTTTCTCTACGGCCTGCCTTGGGGGGCGGAATTACAGCCGAGTTTCCTGAAGCTCACGCGGGCCGCCGCCCCGTCACAGACCATCTTGCTCTTCGAGCAGACGCTCGATCCCCGTCAGGGCTACGGACAGGCAGGCTCGTTTCGCCTGGCTGGTTATCAATCCGCCGAGGATGCGCGGGCGGCTGCCGAGCGTCATGCCCGGCGGCGGGACGGGCTGGGCGGCAACGTGCTGCATCTTGACGGCCATGTCCGCTGGCGCAACGACCTGTGGGACCAGTCCCGCCCCAATCCGCGCATCCCCCGGCGGGGCGATTTCACCTGGTTTCCCTACCCTTACTAACAACACTCCATCCTAACAGAACCCTCGCGATCCAACATGAAATGCCAATCCCTGCCCGTGATCAGCTTCCTACGCGCCCGGCCGAGGTGGCTGGCGGCTGTTCTCCTGGCTGGCACCCTGCCGGTGCGGGCCACGGAAGTGAGCTTCCCCATTACGCAGGACTCCTACCTGGACAGCCGGGGGGCGGCTCAGCAATCGAACTTCGGTCTCAACGGCAGCGTGCGCGTGCTGGTGAACAGCGACACCTCGGTGACGCGCGGGCTGTTTGCCCTCCCGGCTGCTGTGGCCGCGTATCCACCCACCGCCATCCAGCAGGCCAAGGTCTATTTCTACGTCTTCCAAGACAACACCCGGGACCGCGACATCCGCCTGTATCCGTTGACGACTTCGTTCGTCGAGGGCACAGGAGGTTCCGGAGCCACGGCCACGGGCGCGACGTGGCTGACCCGCGACGGGACCAACCAGTGGACGACGCCGGGCGGCGATTTCGACGCGGACCATTACGTGGTGGCCGTGAAGGAGCCGGTTTTGGACCCGGACCTGAACGACCGGTTCTTCAGTTGGGACATTACCGGCCTGCTCACCCATGCGTTGACCCGGTCGAACCTGTTGAACTACGGAGCCGTTCTGATCATGGACGGGGAAAACCGTCCTCCGGCAAGCGGCTCGGATCGTGCGCCGTTCACGTCTTCGGAAAGCGCGTCCAATCCGCCGGAATACCGGCCGCGAGTTTCCCTGACCCTGCGCGGGCCGGTCCTCAACCTCGTCCGATCCAGCCCCACGGCATTCCGCCTGGACATTATCCACGCCACTCCATCCCTGCCCCACCGGATCGAACGGAGCTTCGACCTGGCTTCGCCAACGAACTGGGCGGAAGTTGTCACGCTTTTGGTGACAGGCACGGAAACCAACTGGATGGAAGCCGTTTTCGGGGCCGGGACCAATGTCTTCTATCGCGTGGTCGTCATGCCATGACGGGCGATCTCCAGTCCCGGCCGCGCCTCCGGCTTGTGACCGGAGCAAGAGACGCGGGCAAAACCCGCTGGTGCGAGCGCGCGGTTGCCGACCTCCGCGCGGCGGGGCACGAGGTGAGGGGACTGCTCTCGCCCGGCGTCTTCGAGGCCGGCCGGAAAGTTGCCATCCGCGTGCGGGACCTCCGCTCGGGCGAGGAGCGTCTGCTAGCCACCCGCCGCCCAGAGGCTGGCGCAGGCCCGAGCCGTTCATGGGAGTTTGATGAAGCCGTGCTGACCTGGGCGGACGCACGTTTGCAGGAAACCGGGCGGTGTCACACGCTGGTGGTGGATGAACTGGGGCCGATGGAGTTGCAGGCGAATCGGGGCTGGACTTCCGTGTGGTCGGTGTTGCGTGAGCGCGCGTTCACGCAGGCGATTCTGGCCGTGCGCCCCGCGCTGCTAGCCGTGCTCCGCGATCAAGTGGCGCGGCTCGGTGGGTTCGAGATCGAGACGGTCAGGGTTTCCGAAGGAAAGGATGGCAATGATCACCCGGGAAGATAGGCACCACGCCCTGCGGGTCGCGCTGGCGGCGCTGCTGGTCGGGGCTGGCACGGTTCTGGCGCAAACCCCGGGTCTGACGCTGACCAACACCGACGGGGGGGAACTGTGGTTGCGGGAACCGCCCGCGCGCATCGCCGTGCTCGGGCGCGGTTCGTTCATGATCGTCGGTACAGCCGCACTGTTCCCGGGGGCGAGGGAGCGTCTCCGGGCGGCCGTGGACGCCCGCCAATTGCGGGGGGAGAACCTCGAGTTCCTCGTCAGCGCCGGACGTGTGGCGCCCGACCTCGTGCTGTTCGGCGGGGAGGTAGGGCCGGAGCAACTCGCGCCGTTGCGTCCGGATCTTGTCCTGCTCAAGAGTACTTCGGCGCGACTCGGCGACGCCCTGGAGAAGATCGGCCTCCCGGCGTTCCAATTCGATCTGGAGACCCCGGAACACTACGAGCGGGAACTGTTCACCTTGGGGCAAATCCTGGGCGACGCGCCGCGCGCCGCGGACCTGAGGTCCTATTACCGCGAACGCCGAACCCGGATCGCGGCGCGCCTGACGGATCTGCCGTCGGAGCAACGGCCACGTGTTCTGTTGGTCCAGACGTCGGCCCGCGCCGGCACCCGCGCCTTCCGGGTGCCGGCGGCGGAATGGCTGCAGACCCGGCTGGTCGAGATGGCCGGTGGCCTGCCGGTTTGGCGGGATGCCACCCAGCGCAGCAGTTGGACGGTCATCAGCCTCGAACAGGCGGCGGTGTGGAACCCGGAGATTCTCCTGGTCGTGGACTACGGCGAGGGCGACCCCGAGACGGCGTCCCTCATCCGCACCGACCGCACCTGGCAGAAGCTGGAGGCGGTGAGGAACCGCAGGGTATGGACATTTCCCGGCGACCTGGTCACCTGGGACCAGCCGGACCCCCGCTGGGCGCTGGGACTGATGTGGGTTGCCAAGCGGCTGCATCCGGAGCGGTTCGCCGACCTGGACTTGTGGGCTGAAGTCGTGACCTTCTACCGGTGGTATGGCTTGACCGAAAGCGACGTGGACGCCCGGATCAAACCGCGTCTGCGTGGGGACTGGCAATGAGCGCATGAGCCGGCGGACGCTTTTGGCTTCGGGCGTGCTGTTGCCGGCGCTGCTGCTGCTGCTGGTGCTCGTTTCGTTGCTGCTGGGCCGCTATCCCCGGCCGCCGGGCATGTCCGTGCGCCTGCTCTGGGAAGACGAAATGGCCTGGGAACTGGTGACGAATCTACGTCTGCCCCGCATCTGTACCGCCGTGTTGCTGGGCATGACGCTCGGTGCGGGCGGGGCCGTTCTGCAGATGCTCTTTCGCAACCCGCTGGTCGAACCCGGTCTGCTGGGGGTGTCGCAAGGCGCGGCGTTTGGGGCGGCGCTGTCCATGCTCCTTTTCCAGGGTTCCGTTGTCTTGCTGCCCCTGAGTGCTGGCACCTTTGCGTTGAGCGGGCTGGCTCTGTCCTACACCCTCGCCCGCCACCTGAAATTCGGCGGGTGGGTCATGCGCCTGGTTCTGGCCGGCATCGTGGTGTCGGCGTTGTTCTCGTCGGGCCTCGGACTGTTGAAAAGCATGGCCGATCCGCGCCGCGAGCTGCCGGAGTTGACGTTCTGGCTGCTGGGCGGGCTGTGGGGCGTCTCCTGGGCCGATGTGCAACGCATGGTGCCGATTGTGGTTCCGGCCCTCATGATCATCGGCCTGATGCGTTGGCGCATTTCGATTCTCGCGTTGGAAGAAGTCACCGCGTTTTCGTTGGGCGTCGCGGCGGGGCGCGAGCGCGCCCTGCTGGTGATCGCTGCGGTCGCCGCCACCGCCTCCGTCGTGGCGGTCGCGGGCCTCGTGGGGTGGATCGGTCTGCTGGTGCCGCACATCGCCCGCCGTTTGCTGGGGGCCGACGCGCGCCGTTCGCTGCCCGGCTCCCTATGGCTGGGCGGCATTTTTGCCTTGGGCTGCGATAATGTGGCCCGCTCCCTGACCGCGGGGGAAATTCCGCTCGGCATCCTCACCTCGCTGATCGGCGCACTCGGATTCGCCATCATCCTGCTGCGCGGAACGAAAGTAGCCCGCGAATGAAGAACACTCCGCCCATTCTGCGCCTTGAGCGAATCGCCTTCGGCTACCTCGAGGACATGCCGGTGTTGCGCGAGATCTCGCTCACGCTTGCGACGGGCGCGCTCACGGCGATTCTTGGTCCGAACGGCGGCGGCAAGACCACCCTGCTGCATGTGCTGCTCGGTTGGTTGAAGCCGCGCTCCGGCGCATTGCTCGTCAACGACCGCTCGCTCGCCAGCTTCAGCCACCGGGAACGGAGTCGCCTGCTCGGCCTCGTGCCGCAGAGCGAATTCATCCCCTTCGAGTTCACGCTGCTCGAATACGTCCTCCTCGGGCGTGCCCCCTATCTTGGCCCGCTGGAGATGCCGGGCGGTCGGGATGTGGACGAAGCCCGGCGCGCCCTCGCGCGCGTGGGTCTGACCAGCCTGAGCGAACGCCCGGTCACGCACATGAGCGGCGGCGAACGGCAACTCGCTATGATCGCCCGCGCCCTGGCGCAGCAGCCCGCCATTCTTCTCCTGGATGAACCCACCTCCCACCTTGACCTCGCCAACCGCCGCCGCGTGCGCGATGTGCTGCGCCAACTGGTGGCCGACGGCATCACCGTGGTCTGCACCACTCACGATCCCGCGCTCGCCGCCGATATGGCCGACGCGCTCATTCTGATGCGCGCGGGCGAAATTGTCGCCGCCGGCCCCATCGAAAACACTTTGACCTCGGAAAAACTCAGCGCCACCTACGACCTGCCCGTCAAGGCCCGACGCGTGGAAGGTGAGTGGCTGATCACCTCCTGAATCTTCTTTCCTTTCCGAGCCCGACCGGCCCGCAGGAGCCGCCCCCGGCTCCCTGGCCGCCAGGTCGGCCCGAATGGCGGCCGCCGGTCTCTATCCCCAGCCACGATGCACCAATGGTCGCCGCGGACAAAGAATTTCCGCATGACCTGGGGTCGGGTGGGATCTGTCCGCGGCTTGCCCCGCGCTTCTTCGATCGGAAGAGAACCCTTGTATTTCGTTTTTTGGCGAAATATCGTTACTTTGCCATGCGCGAGTTCATCAACATCGCGAGGGCGATGGCGGACCGAAATCGCGTGCGCCTGTTGCTCGCACTGCGCGAGGGCGAGTTGTGCGCCTGTCAGCTCACCGCACTGCTCGGCCTCGCCCCGTCCACCGTGTCCCGTCATCTCGCCCTGCTGCAACAAGCCCGCCTGCTGAGTTCCCGCAAGGATGGACGCTGGATCTTTTTCAAGCTGGCGGGAAACGACTCGCCGGCGGTCGTCCGCGAGGCCCTTGACTGGGTGTTCAAGTCCCTCGCCCGCTCCGAAGAGGCCCTCGCGGACCGCAAACGCCTTGCCCACATCCTCAAACTCAATCCCAGCGACCTCTGCAAACGCCAATGCCGAAACTGAACGTCCTCTTCCTCTGCACGGGCAATTCCTGCCGCAGCCACATGGCCGAAGGCTGGGCGCGCCACCTCAAGGGCGACCGGATCGAAGCCTTCTCCGCCGGCATCGAGAAGCACGGCATGAACCCCCACGCCGTCCGCGTCATGGCTGAGGCCGGCGTGGACATTTCGCGCCAGCTCTCGAAGCCCCCCGCCGACTTGGGACCTATCGAGTTCGATTACGTCGTCACCGTCTGCGGCCACGCCGACGAGCATTGCCCCGTCTTTCCCACCAAGACCCGCGTGTGCATGTCGGCTTCGAGGATCCGCCCACGCTCACCCGGCACCTGCCCGACGGCGAGGAGAAGCTGGCCGTCTATCGCCGCGTGCGGGAGCCGATCCGGCAGTTCGTCGAAACCCTGCTGGCGAGCCTGACCACGGCCAAGCCGGGCGCCACCCAAACCCACCCATTATGAACAAACTCTCTCCGGACACCACGGGCGAGTCCGTCCGTGCCACCGTGCGCGAGGGCTACACCAGGATCGCCACGGCAACCTCCACCGGCTGCTGCGGTCCGGGAGGCTCCTGCTGCGGCACCGCGCTACAAGCTCCCGACAAGCTGGCTCCCGAACTCGGCTACACCATCTGGGAACTCGAGGCCCTGCCCGAGGGCGCCAACCTGGGCCTCTCCTGTGGAAATCCCACCGCGCTCGCCGCGCTCCAGCCGGGCGAAGTCGTGCTCGATCTGGGCAGCGGCGCGGGCTTCGACTTCTTCATCGCCAGCCGCAAGGTCGGCCCGCCCGGCCGTGTCATCGGCGTGGACATGACGGCAGAGATGCTGGCCAACGCCCGAAACAACATTGCGACATATCGCGAGCGGACCGGGCTGGACAACGTCGAGTTTCGGCTGGGCGAAATCGAGCACCTGCCCGTGGCGGACAACTCGGTGGACGTGGTCATCTCCAACTGCGTCATCAACCTCTCGCCGGACAAGCCGCAGGTGTGGCGGGAAATCGCGCGCGTGCTCAAGCCGGGCGGGCGGGTCGCCGTGGCGGACTTGGCGCTGCTGCGGCCGCTGCCGGCGGCCATTGTGCAGAGCGTGCAGGCACTGGTGGGCTGCATCGCCGGCGCGGTCCTGGTCAGCGAAACCGAGCGCATGGCCTGCGAGGCCGGGCTGGTGGACATCCGGCTCAATTCCCGCCCCGACTACGTGGACGGCATGAGCGATTGGCAGGACCCGCTTTACCGGGAGATCCTCGCCCACCTGCCGCCGGGCACAAAACCGAGTGATTTCATCACGAGCCTGGAAATCACCGCGCAGAAACCACCCGTTTAAGGCTGATGAGCGAACCATTTCAACTTTGACATTTTCCATGAGCGACGCCGCTGTCACCGTTGCCGCCACCCCAAGGGAACAAACCGCACCGCCCAAGCGCCTCAACTTTTTTGAGCGTTACCTTTCGATCTGGGTGCTGATCTGCATGGTCATCGGCGTGGCGCTGGGCAAACTGCTGCCCAACACGGTCGCTGCCCTGAGCAAACTCGAGTTCGGCGAAGGCTCGCAGGTCAACATCCCCATCGCGGTGCTCATCTGGCTGATGATCTACCCGATGATGCTCAAGATTGATTTCGGCTCGCTGGCAGGCGTGACCAAGCGGCCCAAGGGGCTGCTCGTGACGCTGTTCGTCAACTGGCTGGTCAAACCCTTCAGCATGGCGTTTTTCGCCTGGGTGTTCCTGCAGCACGTGTTTGCCGCCTGGATTGATCCGGAGACCGCCCGCAACTACACCGCGGGCCTCATCATCCTGGCCGCCGCGCCCTGCACGGCGATGGTGTTTGTGTGGAGCTACCTGACCGACGGCGACCCGGCCTACACGCTGGTTCAGGTGGCGGTGAACGACCTGATCATGCTCGTGGCGTTCGCGCCCATCGTGATGTTCCTGTGCGGTGTGGCCAACGTGGTCGTGCCCTCCAAGGTGCTGATCACCTCGGTGGTGGTGTTCATCGTCATTCCGCTGGCGGCGGGCTGGCTGACGCGGACGCTGCTGCTGCGGTCGCGCGGCCCGGAATGGTTCGAGAAAAACTTCCTGCCCAAGTTCCACCCGGTCACCGTGGTCGCGCTGCTGGCCACACTGGTGTTGATCTTCGCCTTCCAGGCGGAAAATCTGACCACGAAATGGTTTGCGGTCATTCTGCTGGCCGTGCCGATCTTGGTGCAGGTGTATTTCAACTCGAGCCTGACCTACGGGCTGATGTGGTTGTTCAAAGTGCCGCACAATGTGGCCTCGCCGGGCGCGCTCATCGGGGCGAGCAACTTCTTCGAGTTGGCCGTGGCCGTGGCCATTACGCTGTTCGGGCCGGGGTCGCCCGCGGCGCTGGCGTGCGTGGTCGGCGTGCTGGTGGAAGTGCCGGTGATGCTCTCCGTGTGCAAGGTGTGCAACGCATCGCGTGGGCGGTATCAGGCTCGGCTCGCGTGAAATCCGAACCTCGAAATCCGAAATCCGAATGAAGACCGACATCCGAACGCTGAGGCCCGCACCGAAGCACCACTGTGACGTCTGGCCTGCGAGGTTGGAGATTCCGTGCGTCCCCAGTTTATGAAGCCCGCCGTCCTGATCCTTTGCACCGGCAACTCGTGCCGCAGCCACCTGGCCGAAGGCATCCTGCGCGCTGCGGCGGGCGATTTTCTCGATGTGCAGAGCGCCGGCTCGAATCCCGCGGGTTACGTCCATCCGCTGGCCGTCAAAGTCATGGCGGAAATCGGGATTGATATTTCCGGCCATCGCTCCAAGCACATGAACGAGTTCCTGGACGCGCGTGGAAACCGTCATCACCGTCTGCGGCAACGCGGATCAGGCCTGCCCGGTGTTTCCCGGCCAGGTCAACCGCCATCATTGGCCGTTCGACGACCCGGCGCACGCCACAGGCACAGACGAGCAAAAGTTGGCTGTGTTCCGCCGGGTGCGCGATGAAATCAAGAAGGTGTTTGAAGCCTACGCCGCTGGCCGGCGCGATCAGGCTAAGGCCGCTGCGGCAGCAAACAGTTCGCGGAAGGAGGATGCTGCGACGCTTCCCAAGTAGCTGCAGGTGAGGCGCGTGCCGTCAACCACCAAGCAAACTGAAAAACCGGTTTACACATTTCGCCAATTGGCTAACTATTTCGCCGTTATGGCTGCCAATGCTCAAACAATGGCCCGTTACAAGGCCCAAGCGCGCGTGCTTAAAGCGCTCGCTCATCCGTCGCGGCTGCTCATGGTCGAAGAGCTTTCGCGCGGGGAACGGTGTGTGTGTGAGCTCGCTGATTTGGTCGGCGCCGAGATGCCCACCGTATCTCGCCACCTGGCCCTGCTGCGGGAGGCGGGCATTGTCGAGGACGAAAAGCGCGGGGTGCAGGTGTTTTATCGGCTCAAGACCCCTTGTGTGATGAACTTTTTCCAGTGCGTGGCGGCTGTGAAGGCTGGCGAGACAACGGACCGGGTTGCGCACGCCGCGTGATCCCATTTTTTTGGCCGGATATTTAGCGAATTGACGAAATGACAACGGAGTGGCGCAAGGAGTGGAAACCGCTGGCGGCCATGGCCGGGTTGTTTCTGGCCTGTTTCTACCTGCCCATCGGCGCGGAGCGCTTCGACAACGCGATTCGCGAGTCGTTGGAACTCGTCAAGTGGTACGCCCGTGAGCACGTCATTCTCTGCCTTATCCCAGCGTTCTTCATCGCGGGGGCGATCGGCGTGTTCGTGAGCCAAGCCTCGGTGATGAAATATCTCGGGCCAAAGGCGCACAAGGCGCTGGCTTACGGTGTCGCGTCGGTGTCCGGGACGATTCTCGCGGTGTGTTCTTGCACCGTGCTGCCGTTGTTCGCCGGCATCTGGCGGATGGGCGCAGGCCTCGGCCCGGCAACGGCGTTTCTGTATTCCGGACCAGCCATCAACGTGCTGGCCATCATCCTGACGGCGCGAATTCTGGGTTTCGAACTGGGCATCGCTCGCGCGGTTGGGGCGGTGGTGTTCAGCATCGTGATTGGACTTGCGATGCACTTCATCTTTCGCAAGGAGGAACAGGAGAAGGCGGATGCAGCAGCGGCGATGCCCGAGGCGGAAGTGAAACGGCCACTCTGGCAAACGACACTCTACTTCGCCGCGATGATCGGGATTCTGGTGTTCGCCAACTGGGGCAAGCCCGATGGCGATGGCGGCCTCTGGCATGCGGTGTGGACCTCAAAATGGCCGATCACGGCGGCGTTCAGCGTGGCGTTGGGAATCATGCTGGTGAAGTGGATTGGGCTGGCATGGTGGAAAGTGGCGCTGATCGCCGCGCCCACCGTTGCGCTGGCGTTTGCATTCCCGCAAGAACCCATGATTGCCTTCGTCGTCGGTGCGGTTGGTTTGTCCGTGATCACCAGCACCAGCGAGGGCGAATCGGGCGAATGGTTCTCGGCCACCTGGACGTTTGCGAAACAAATTCTGCCGCTGCTGCTGATCGGCGTGCTGGTTGCCGGATTGTTGCTGGGACGTCCCGGTCATGAGGGCCTTATTCCCAACGCCTGGGTCACGAATCTCGTGGGCGGCAATTCGCTGTGGGCAAACTTTTTCGCGTCGTTCGTCGGCGCTTTCATGTATTTCGCCACCTTGACCGAAGTGCCGATTCTCCAAGGCCTGCTCGGCAGCGGCATGGGCAAAGGCCCGGCGCTGGCGCTCCTGCTCGCGGGCCCGGCGTTGTCGCTGCCCAACATGCTGGTGTTACGCGGCATCATGGGCACCAAGAAGACGGTGGTATTCGTCACACTCGTCATCGTGATGGCGACCTTCAGCGGGATGATTTACGGAGCTTTGTTTTAACCAACCAAGAAAGGACAGAGATATGCAACTACTCGTTATCGGACCGGGCTGCACGAAGTGCAAAACCCTCGCGCAATTCACCGAGCAAGCCGTCAAGGAACTCGGCGTGCCGGCTGAAATCACCAAGGTCACCAACCTCAAACAAATCATGGCTCTCGGCGTGATGATGACGCCAGCGCTGGCGGTGAACGGGACGATCAAGGTCACGGGCAAAGTCCCCAGCGTAGCGGAACTCAAAACACTCCTGAGCCAGGCGGCAGAGGCGGAAAAGGCGGCGAAGTAACTGGGGAAAGGAGCAGCCATGCACCACAAGACCATTGGATTTATTGGAGGCGGGCGCATCACCCGCATCTTTCTCGAAGGCTGGCAACGTGCGCAAAAGCTGCCCGCTCGAATCGTGGTGAGCGACTGCAACACCGACGCGCTCGCCAAGATCAAGGCTCACTGGCCCAGCGTGGAAACGACTTCCGCCAGCACCGTGGCGGCTGGTCGGGACATCGTCTTTCTGGCCGTCCATCCGCCGGTCGTGGCCGACGTGTGTGAGGCCATCAAGGGCAGCGTGAAGCCCGATGCCATCGTCGTTTCGCTCGCGCCCAAATTCACTCTGACGAGGCTCACCGCGCTGCTCGGCGGCTTTGTGCGGCTGGCGCGCGTGATCCCGAACGCGCCGTCCATCATTGGCGCGGGATACAATCCGGTGAGTTGTGCGCCGGCGCTGACAGCGTCCGACCGGTCCGGCCTGAGGAGCCTGCTCGAACCGCTGGGCGATTTCCCCGAAGTGCCCGAGGAAAAACTCGAGGCCTACGCGGTTCTCACCGCGATGGGGCCAACGTATCTCTGGTTCCAACTGCAAGTATTGCGCGAATTGGCGGCCGGGTTTGGGTTGAGCGACGCCGAGATCACGCCCGCCCTCAAGCGCATGGTCTGCGGCGGCGCGAGGACGCTGCTGGAATCTGGGCTGACGCCCGCGGAAGTGATGGACCTCATCCCCGTGAAACCGCTGGCCGAAATGGAATCGCAAGTAACCGAGATGTATCGCACGCGGCTGCCCGCGCTTTACCAAAAAATCAAATCGTGACTGCTGCGTTTCATCGTAGCGCAGACTTCCAGTCTGCTGTATCGCGGGTTTCCAACCCGCTGCCGCCGCAACTGCTCCTATGCTCTGAAACAACCAACGCCCAGCCGACTGGAAGTCAGCGATTGGCTCGCTCGCGCCCGCTCGCTCGGCCCTGCGGGCCTTGCCGTCGCTTCGCTCCGGCAATCCCTTGTGCCGCTTCCCCAGCGGCACAAGTCAGCAGGTTGGAAACCTGCGCTACGACTGCCAACCATCCCCAGACCAATTCAACAACCGATATCCATCAACTCTGATGAAAACACCCGTCAAACTCCTGATCATTGCCGCCGTGGCGATTGCCGCCGTGGCTGCCGTGGCGCTCAAGCAAACCAGGTCGTCCACTGATACTGAGACTCCGGCAGCCACCCCCTCCCCCGTTGCGGCCGCAGCGGTCGAGCCGGCTGCGCCCGCACCCGCACCCGCGCCTGCCAAGCTGCCCAAGCTGATTGACCTCGGCGCGGACAAATGCATTCCGTGCAAAATGATGGCGCCGATTCTCGCCGAGTTTAAGCGGGACTACGCGGATCAGTTTGTCACGGAGTTCATTGACGTATGGAAAGATTCCGCGCCAGCCAAGCAATACGGCATCCGTGCCATTCCCACGCAAATCTTCTTTGATGCCGAGGGCAAGGAACTGTTCCGGCACGAAGGCTTCTATGGCAAAGACGACATGCTCAACAAATGGAAGGAACTGGGCGTGACCATTCGCAGTCCGGCAGCCGCGGGCAAGTGATCCCAAGGCGTCAGGCGGAGTTGGCCAACAGCGCGTCCATGCATCCATCAAACCGAAGCGAACCATGATACCAGAACACCACTCTCGCCTCCTCTCCCAACTCAGCGCCGGATTGCTCGTCGTGCTGGGCGGAGCCTTCTTCATGGCCGTCCGCACGCCCGCGCACGCCGCTACGGGCACCGGCGACTCCCCAAAGCGCCCCGTCACAATCTGCCCGCCCTACCAGCTCAAGGACGAGCAGGGGAACGTCATCAACCCGGTCAAGGGCCTCAACGCCACCGCGCCGTATTCGCCGAAGCAAACTTGCGGTGCCGCCGGCTGCCACGATTACCACAAGATCACCGAGGGCTACCATTTCATGCAGGGCAAGGGCGAACCCGTGCCTGCGGACATGGCGGCGCGCTTTCAATGGGTGTCCTCGCCCGGCAACTACGGTGGCACGTGGTGTTCGCCCGCGCCGCTTTACCGCTACCTTGCCCCCAAGAGCAACGCCTCGCCGGTAACCATTGACATGACTTCGGCCACGTTCATTACGTCCGGCTGCGGCCAATGCCATCCCGGCGGCGGGCCGCTGGAGTTCGACCGCGACGGCAAACGCTACGACACCTGGATGCTCGACCCGGCAAGCGGACTCACCCCCGGCGGCGATAACCGGTTCGACGGCGACTATTTCAAAACCCGCTGGTCCGACTCCGGCGTCATCGAAGCGGACTGCCTCCTGTGCCACCTGCCCGAATACGACATCAAGAAACGAAACGACCATCTCGCCAAGTTGAACTTCCGCTGGGCCGCCACCGAAGGCGCGGGCTTCGGCAAGGTGACCGGCATCGTGGCCAGCAATCAAACGCCGCAGGTGGCCTATGATCTGAGCCGTTTCGACGCCAGCGGCAACGTCAAGGTGCGGGTGGTGACGCAACCGCGGAATGAAACCTGTCTCAACTGCCACGCTCAGCCTGGCTGGAAGAAACGCGGCGCGGATTATCGCGCCCGCACGGACGTTCACTTTCGCGCCGGGTTGCGCTGTGTGGATTGCCATCCAGCCGGGAGCAACGCCGATGATCCACGTATCCGCGGTCACGAGGTTCACCAAATTGCCAAGGGCGACGATCCGGGCGGGCGCGTGCGCGATGACTTGGACAACACCGTGCGCGATTGCGCCAGTTGCCATACGAGCGGCCAGTTCGGCGCGCCGGTGGCCGCGCATCCGTGGCTCCCGCCGCTTCACTTGGAACGCATCGCGTGTCAGACCTGCCACACGCCGACCAAGCAGGTGATGCCCATTCAGGTGCAGGCCAGCGACGTCTTCAATCACGACGCCTGGATTGATCCCGGGATGAAGCAGCTTTGGACCTTCTACGGCGTGGACGGCTCCTATCGCAACCATTACGGCATCCTCAAGGTGCTCGGCTACGATGACAAACCGACCGAGACCTTCCGCCCCGTCCTGGCCGACTACAAAAGCAAGATTTATCCCGTCAACCGCATCCACTCGACCTGGCCGGGCATCGAAACGCCCGGCAAGCCCGGCCTCATGCAGCCACGTCCGCCGGACATCGTGGCGATGTGGAAAGCGCACTTCGCGGACACGAACCAGTGCGCCGAACTGGCAATGATCAAGGACGACGACGGCGACGGCGCGCTGGAGATCAACCGCCCGGAGGAAGTGGACGCCCTGATCGCGGCGGTGACCCGGCACTTGACCTCGCTGAACTATGACTTGAAAGGCAAGCGCGTGGTCTGGGTTTCCAGCGACCGGGTGTATTCCTCGAGTAAGCAATACCGCGTGATGGACAAGGCCGATTGGGAAGCGACGCCCTACGCCAACGTCCACAAATACAACCACGACATCTCGCCGGCCCGCGCGGCACTCGGCTCGGGTGGCTGCACCGACTGCCACTCGTGGAAGTCGCAGTTCTTTGATCGCGCAGTTCTGCTGACGGCATTCTCGCCCGAGTACGGCGGTCCTCGCTGGACAGCGAACTCGAAGGTTCTGGGATACTCGTCGGCCTCAGTCTGGCTGGGAGCGTTCCGCGAACAAACACTCAAGCCGGTCCTCTACGCGCTGCTGGCGCTGCTGGGCGGTCTGCTGATGATTCTCGGCCTGCGCGGCGTGGCGCTGCGTCACCAGGTGCTGTCGCCATCGGCGGCGGTAGGTTGGTCTTGGCTGGCGCTCGCGGCCCTGGTCGTGGGTGGAATTCTGGTCGCCCGTTCGCCCGAACTGACGGAATACATGACGGCCCGAAGGTTCACGCTCGATGCGGCGCACTTCTGGGTTGGCCTCGGCGTGCTGATCGTGGGCCTGGTGCTCGCGTTACAGCGTCCCGTCAACGGCAAGGCGGTGGCCACGCCGACTGTTCTCGGCAAGGCCTTGTGGGCGCTGCTGGTTTTGACCGGGATTTGCGGCGCGCTGGTGTTAGTGAAGTTCAACTGGCTCGCTACGCTGACCCGCTGGGCTTACACCGGCTTTGATGTGGGTGTGACGCTGATCGCGGTGGTGTCAATCATCGCGCTGCTCGCGCGCTTGGGCCGGCCGGTCGCGCTGCAACCACATCTCCAACACCGCCAACCCGCAACCACGTGACGGTGGCTTGGAACAATGCGGCACGGCCCTGCCTCGTAGCGCAGGTTTCCAACCTGCTGTCTCGCCGGCTTCCAGCCGGCAGAACGTGGCAAAGCGTGGCGCTTTCGGGTAATCGCAGCGTTTGCGGATTGGAAATCCGCGATACAGCAGACTGGAAGTCTGCGCTACGGACGGAGGCCGCTCGCGGCGTTGCCCGGGCCGCGCCACGCGCTGCTCCAGCGCCAATCCTCCGCCCGCTCACAAAGCCGCGCCGTTACCGGGTTGTTTCGGATATAGCGCGCGATCCTGGCCCGTTCCGCGTCGTCTCGCACCCAATGGTCAAACGGCTCGGGCTGCCAGAATCGGCCTTCGGGAAGTCCCAGCATTCGTTTCGCGCGCAGCGAGGTGAACTGTTTCCAGCTTTTCACGATCTGGCCCACCAAATGGTTTGGCATCGGCCAGAACAAGACGTGGACGTGATTCGGCATCACCACCCACTCGCGCAGCAAATAGCGCTGCTCGTGAAAGAACTTCAATGCGCCCGCGATGAGGTCGGCGATTTCGGGTCGCCGCAAGTGACACGCGCCTGCTCCCTGGTCGAGGTAACGCTCGACGCGACGGAGGAAGTCGCGATGGATCGTCTCTTTGGTGTCGGTCGTCGCGCGGCCCAGGCGTTTGGCTTCGTGAAACGCCCGCAGCCGCTCCGCTCGTTCGCCCTCGTAACGCAGGAGCACCTCTTTGGGCAGGGAATCGGCCAGCCGAAACGTCACGAAATACTCCGCGCCTTCGCGTTTGACGTGGGGCAGATAGCCGCGCGAGTGAAAGCCGCTGCGGTGTGGATTGCGCGCGGCATCCTTGACCCCGGAAGCACGCAGTTCGTGGCGAACGCGCTCCAAGCCGGGGTTGTCGGAGTCGGGCAGCATGAGCGGAGGCTAAGCTGGGTTGGCGCGGAAGGGCAACATTGTCATGGCGCAGATGGTCGCCGCGCAGGTTTCCAACCTGCTGACTTGTGCCGCTGGGGAAGCGGTACAAGGGATTGCCGGAGCGAAGCGACGGCAAGGCCCGCAGGGCCGACCGAGCGGGCGCGAGCGAGCCAATCGCCGACTTCCAGTCGGCAGGGCTTCACGAACCGCGGCGCTTCCAAGAGTTCGCAGCGTTCGCGGATTGGAAATCCGCGACACAGCAGACTGGAAGTCTGCGCTACGGCTCTGAACCGCTGATCTATGGACCAGCTACCTTCCACCCAGTGTTGCGCTGCGCCGAGAATGCCGCTCTGCCCGTGCTGTGGTCGTCAAGGCCGCCCGGTTTCCGCCAAGACGCTGGAATCGTTGGTGTGTGTCGAGGCACGACTCCGCTTCAAGTCACTGGACGGGTTCTTGTTTTGCGCCACGCCGACCTGCGCTGTGGCGTATTTCCATCCCGCAACCGGCGACCGGGTGGCCTGCGCGGAAGTGCGCGTGCCGATTTTTCAAAAGCGCAGTGAACCCGAGCGATTGGTCTGTTACTGTTTCCAACACACCGTAGCCGCGATCCAGCGGGACGTCAGGGAAGCCGGAACGTCGCGCATCGCGGCTGACATCAAGGCCCGGTGCGCCCAGGGACTGGACGATTGCGAACACACCAATCCGCAAGGCTGCTGTTGTCTGGGCAACGTGCAGCGAGTGATCCGCGAGGCCACTGGCGACAGCCAAGCGCCACCGTCGGACGGAGGAGGATGTTGCTGCCATTAGTCGGCTGCTGCCCGACTGGAACAGAGCAGGAACGTCGTTATGGAACAACTCTTCACCCACCTGAGTCACGCGGTCGAAGGCGCGCCACTCGTCGCGCTGGCCGCGTCCGCGGTCTGGGGCATCCTGAGCATCGTGCTGAGCCCCTGCCACCTCGCCAGCATCCCGCTCATCGTTGGCTTTATCAGCGAACAGGGGCCGGTGACCGTGCGGCGCGCGTTTTGGACAGCCACGCTTTTTGCTGTGGGCATCCTCATCACGATCGCGGCCATCGGTGCGATCACAGCGGCCGCCGGCCGCATGATGGGCGACGTGGGACGCTACGGGAATTACTTCGTCGCGCTCATCTTCTTCGTGGTGGGATTGCATCTGGTCGGTGTGATTCCGTTGAACTTCTCCGGCGCGGGGCCGGTGGGCATGAAACGCAAGGGCTTGCTGGCCGCGTTCATCCTGGGCTTGGTGTTCGGCGTTGCGCTTGGACCATGCACGTTTGCCTACATGGCCCCGATGCTGGCGGTCGCGTTTAAGCTGGGGGGCGAAGCGCCGCTGTATGCGGCTGGTCTGCTGCTGGCCTACGGCGTCGGGCATTGCGCGGTGATCGTGGTGGCGGGCACGTCCACCGAACTGGTCCAACGCCTCCTCAACTGGAACGAGCATTCGAAGGGCCCCGCCGGCGTGAAGGTAGTTTGCGGCATCCTGGTCATACTGGGCGGCGTCTGGCTGATTTACACGTCACCGTGACTGCGCATATGAAACGCATCTCTCCTGGCAAACTGCTGCCGTGGCTGGTGGTCATCGGCGTCGTCGCCCTGGCCGGCTATCGCCTCAAGTTCAACCCGACACCGGTCGTCGCGCACACCGTCACCACCGGTGAAGTGCGCGGCGAAGTCATGGGCACGGGCACCCTGGAGGCGCGCGTCAAGACGGTGATCAGTCCGCGCATTCAGGAACGGCTGGCCGAGGTGCTCGTGGACCAGGGCGACCCGGTCAAGGCGGGCCAGTTGCTCGCCCGCCTGGACGATGGGCCCACGCGCCGGCAGGTGGCCATCGCGGAGGCCGCGCTCGCGTCGGCCCAGGCCACGGTCGAGCGGGTGCGGGCCGACGAAGCCCGCGCCCAGGCGGTCCTGCAACAAGCGCGTCTGGATCACAATCGGGCGACGGAACTGCTGGCCGGCAAGATCGCCGCACAGGCCGACTTCGACAAAACGGCCGAAGCTCTGCGCGTGGCGGAAGCAGACTTGAAGCGCACTCAGTCCGCGATTGTCGAGGCCGAGAGCCAGGTGCTGACGGCCGACAAGACGTTGCAGTATCAGCGGGAACTGCTCGCGTTCACCGAAATGCGCAGTCCCTATGACGGTCTGGTCACGCGGCGCGACCGCGACCCGGGCGGGGTGGTCGTTCCGGGCGCGTCCATTCTTCAAGTCGTCGCCACCAACGAAATCTGGGTGTCTGCCTGGGTGGACGAAACGGCGATGGCCGGATTGAGGGAGGGCCAGCCGGCGCGCGCGGTCTTCCGTTCCGAACCCGCGAAGATTTATCCCGGCGAAGTGGCCCGGCTCGGGCGCGAAGCAGACCGCGAAACGCGGGAATTCGTCGTGGACGTGCGCGTGAAGGAATTGCCCGCGAACTGGACGCTTGGCCAGCGGGCCGAGGTGTTCATCGAGACCGGGCGCAAAACCAATGTGGTCGAGTTGCCGGCGGAGTTCGTGCGCTGGCGCGAGGGCAAGCCGGGCGTGTTTGTGAACCACCAAGGTCGCGCCCGCTGGCGAGAAATCACCTTGGGGCTGCGCGGACGCCAAAGCGTGGAAGTGACGCAGGGGCTTTCCGCCGGCGACCAAATCGTCCGCCCCATCGAGGGCCAGAAGCAGCCGCTCACGGACGGACAACGCGTGGTCACAAAGGGCAACGCCACGTCATGAAACCCGCACGGCTAACCCGCATTTCTCACCGGTTTGGCAGGGGCCGACGTAAGGAGGCCACAGGCTGCGGGACGGTGCGGAATTCGCCTCCTTACGTCGGCGCCGACAGCCTCTCGGCATTTCGTGCCGGCGGTGAGAAATACAGGCTAAAGCAACTCAGCAAATTGTTCCTTGGTCAAACCCGCCTCCCGGATCAGCGCGCGAAGCGTGCCTTTGGCCAGTTCCCGGTGGTTGGGCACGGTCAACCGGCGTCCGGAAGGATGCCGCAGAATGATATGGCTGCCGGTTTGATGATCCACCGTGTAGCCCACATGGCCGAAGGCTTTGACCGCGTCCCCTCCCGAACAAACGGGCAGGCGGCTCATACCGGGACTTCGACAATCTCCTCGGTAATCCCGCCGGGAATCGGCTCCCCGTGTTGCTTGAGGCTGGCGAGGTATCCTTGGATGGCGTCACGAATATTGGCCATGGCCTCCTCCCGGGTTTTGCCCTGGGAAATACATCCCGGCAACGCCGCACATTCGGCCACGAACACCCCATCTTCGTCGGGCTCGATGGTCACTCGGAATTTCATGCGATACAACGTATCCGGCCCTGACGCTGGCTGCAACGATGGAAGCGGCAGGCCCTTCCAAAAGCCATGAACCTCGCCCTCCGCGACATCCGCCACAACGTGGGCCGCTTCGCGTTGACCACCATCGGCATCGGCCTCCTGTTGATGATCGTGATGGGCATGGGCGGCATTTATCGCGGGTTGATTCGCGAGGCGACGCTGCTGGTGGACGAAATCGGCGCCGACCTGTGGGTGGTGCAAGGCAGCACGCGCGGGCCGTTTGCCGAAATTTCCCGCATTCCGGCCAATCTGGAAGACCGCGTCCGCGCCGTGCCCGGCGTCGCCGCCGCGCGGCGCTTTGTGTCGCACACGATTCAACGCGAGCATCAGGGCCGGCCCTTGCGCCTGGTGGTGCAGGGTCTCGCGTGGCCGGAGGATAAGGGCGACTGGGTGCCGTTGGTCGCCGGGCGCGCGCTGCGTCAGGCGCATTACGAGATGATCGCCGATCGTTCGCTGGGCTTGCCGCTGGGCGAGAAGCTCAAGCTGGGCAAGGATGTTTACGAAGTCGTCGGCCTAACGCGCGGCATGGTGGGCTCGGGCGGCGATGGGCTGGCGTTTTTCACGGTGAGCGACGCGACGGCCATTCAGTTCGATGTTCCGGGCGAGGCCATGCGCCTGGAACGCGCGGCGCGGCTGGGCCGGCTGGAGCAATTGGACCTGGGCCGCGTCAATCCGCTGTTGTCCGAGCGTGCGGTCGGCCCGGATCGGGAACTGCCCGCGCTCGCCCCGCCGCAGGTCAGCGCGGTGTTGGTGACGCTGGCTGAAGGCGCCGATGCCGCCCGGGTGGCGGCGACGCTCGCCACCTGGCCGGACGTGACGGTCTATTCGACGCCACAGCAAAAGACCTTGTTGCTCTCCGGAATGGTGGACAAGGCGCAGCGGCAGCTTGGCCTGTTCCGCGTGCTGCTCATCATCATTTCCACCATCATCATGGCGCTGATTCTCTACACGCTCACGCTGGACAAGATTCACGACATCGCGCTGCTGAAACTCATCGGCGCGCGCAACGGCGTGATTGTGGGGCTGATTCTTCAGCAGGCGCTGCTGATGGGCGCGCTGGGGTATGGGCTGGCGTGGTGGCTGGGGCAGTATGCCTTCCCGCGTTTTCCGCGGCTGGTGGTGATCGAAAGGCCCGACCTGTTGATGCTTGCCGGCATCGTGCTGGCGATTTCCGTGCTCGCCAGTCTGTTGGGGATTTGGAAAGCGATGCGGGTGGAACCAAACAAAGTGTTGGCGGCATGAGCGGAGCATTGCCAGGGACAAGACGGGAGTTTGGCTTGTGTCGTAGCGCAGGTTTCCAACCTGCTGACTTGTGCCGCTGGGGAAGCGGCTCAAGGGATTGCCGGAGCGAAGCGATGGCAAGGCCCGCAGGGCCGAGCGAGCGGGCGCGAGCGAGCCAATCGCCGACTTCCAGTCGGCAAAGCGTGGCAATGCGTGGCGCGTCCGGATGTTCGCAGCGTCCGCGGATTGGAAATCCGCGACACAGCAGACTGGAAGTCTGCGCTACGGGAGCAATTCGGAATTCGCCAGGACAGTCGGGCGGCGGCGCAAGAGGTAGCGAAGGTTTCCAACCTGCTGTACCGCCGACTTCCAGTCGGCAAAGCGTGGCGAGCCGTGCCGCGTCCGGATATTCGGGACGTTCGCGGATTGGAAATCCGCGATACAGCAGACTGGAAGTCTGCGCTACGGGAGCAACTCGCAATTCGCCAGGACAGTCGGGCGGCGGCGCAAGTGGTAGCGCAGGTTTCCAACCTGCCGTACCGCCGACTTCCAGTCGGCAAAGCGTGGCTAGCCGTGCCGCGTCCGGATATTCGGGGGGTCGCGGATTGGAAATCCGCGATACAGCAGACTGGAAGTCTGCGCTACCGGGCACTCCGAGAACTTGGACAAACCGTCGCGGCTTGCCACTAGTCCGGTCGGTACTGACCGACCTAAACATCTGCACTGCTGGATGCGATGACGTCCCCCACCACCGCCAACCCGCCCGCCATCGTCGCCGAACACCTCACCAAGGTTTATGGCAGCGGCAACACCGAGGTCGTGGCGATGAAAGATGTTTCGCTGCGCGTCGAGCGTGGCGAAGTGATCGCGCTGCTGGGGCCGAGTGGCGCGGGGAAGTCCACGTTGCTCACGGCGATCGGCCTCATCAATCCACCGACTTCGGGTCGCATCCACATCGGCGGCGAACTGGTCATGGACGGAGACCAGCCGAAAGTGGATTTGCGCGCGTTCCGGCGGCGGCATCTCGGTTTTGTCTTTCAGAAGGCCAACCTGATCCCGTTCCTCAGCGCGGTGGAGAACGTGCAGGTGGCGTTGGAAATCAACGACACGGCTCCCAGAGTCGCCCGCAGACGCGCCATGGAACTGCTCGACTATCTGGGCGTGGGCGACCGCGCCGACAACCTGCCCGACGCCCTTTCCGGCGGCCAGCAACAGCGCGTGGCTGTGGCCCGGGCGCTCGCCAACGAGCCGAACCTGATTCTCGCGGATGAACCCACCGCCGCGCTCGACAGTGTGCGCGGCCGGCAGGTGATGGAACTGTTCCGCAAAGTCGCCCACGAGCGCGGCGCGGCGGTGATGGTCGTCACGCACGACCACCGCGCGCTCGATGTTTTTGACCGCCATCTGGAAATGGAAGACGGTGAACTAAAGAACAAACCGAACCAAAAACCATGAAAGCAAACCTGACCCGCAGAAACTTCATCGCCACCGCCGGCACGGCCGCGTTGGCGGCAACCACAACCTCCGCCCTCACCGCCGAAGCGCCGGCCCCGGCCGCGTCGCTAAAAATCCTCGGCGTCGCGTGCAGCCCGCGCAAAGGCATGACGACCGCGAAAGCCGTCCAGGCGGCGCTCGACGCGGCGAAGGCCGTCAGCCCGCGCATCCAGGTGGAGTTGATTGACCTCGGCGGGCTGAGCATCGCCAGTTGGTCGCCGAACATCCCCCGGGACGATTTCGACGCCATCCTGCCGAAGCTGCGCGACCCGCAACTGGGCGGCCTGATTCTCGGTTCGCCGTCCTACTTCCGCAGCCTGAGCGCGCTGTGCAAGGCGTTCATCGAGCGGTGCATGCCCTTGCGCGAGCCGACGATGGTGCTGGCCAACAAGCCCGTGGGTGCGGTGGCCACCGGCGGCAACCGCAACGGCGGTCAGGAGTTGGTCATCCAGCAAATCCTCACCGCAATGCTGAGTTACGGCATGGTGCCAGTGGGCGGCAACTCGCCCGCGATGCTCGGCGGCACGCTCTGGAGCCAGCAGGACTCGGTGGCGCAGGATGAGACCGGACTGAAATCGGCGGCCCTGCTTGGGGCGCACGTTGCGGAGATTGCGCTTAAATTGTGCTGAAGCCGACGAATACCCCACCCTTCCCAAGCGCCTCGCCTTCTTCGAGCGTTACCTGACCATCTGGGTGCTGCTCTGCATGGTCATCGGCGTGGTATTCGGCAAGCTGCTGCCCGACGTCACGGCGACCCTCAGCAAGCTGGAACTCGGCCAGGGGTCGCAGTTCAACGTCCTCATCGGCGTCCTGCTCTGGCTGATGATCTACCCGCTGATGCTCAAGGTGGATTGCAGCGCCATTGGCGGCGTGGCGCGCCGGCCCAAGGGCCTGGCCGTGACCCTCTTCGTCAACTGGCTCGTCAAGCCTTTCAGCATGACGCTGCCGGCCTGGGTGTTCCTGCAGCACGTCTTTGCCGCGTGGATCAGCCCCGAACTGGCCAGGGAATAAATCGCCGGCCTCATCATCCTCGCCGCCGCGCCCTGCACCGCGATAGTCTTCGTCTGGAGCGATCTCACCAACGGTACCCCCCACACACTGGTGCCGATGGCGGTGAACAACCTCATCATGCTCGTCGCCTTCGCGCCCATCGTGATGTTCCTCTGCGGCGTGGCCAATGTCGTCGTGCCCCCGAAAGTGCTCATCACCTCGGTCGTCGTGTTCATCGTCATCCCGCTGGCCGCCGGCTGGCTGACGCGGACCGCCGTGCTCACATTCCACGGCCAGGAGTGGTTCGAGCAGAACTTCCTGCCAAGCCCCCTCCCGTGATGATCGGCGCGCTGCTGCTGACGCTGGTGCTCATCTTCGCCTTTCAGGCGGAAAACCTGACCACGCGCTGGGTCGCCGTTCTGCTCATCGCGGTGCCGATTCTCATCCAGGTCTATTTCAACTCCGGTCTGGCCTACCTGCTGATGCGCGCGTTCAAGGTGCCGCACAACGTCGCCTCGCCCGGCGCGCTGATTGGCGCGAGCAATTCTTCGAGCTGGCCATCGCGGTGGCCATCACGCTCTTCGGTCCCGGCTCCGGCGCGGCGCTGGCGACCGTCGTGGGCGTGCTGGTCGAAGTGCCGTTGATGCCCCGCGTCTGCAACGTCTGCAACCGCTCCCGCCCGTGGTATCAGCGGGTGGTGGCTGCCGGTTGAGGGTATTGGCGGCGACCCGCCTGAAGCGCTGCCTCATTCAAGCCGAAGAATCCGCATTGGCCCACGCAATCCGGCTGTCGCCAGCCGGCGGGCCTGTCGCGAATGTGCCGTGATCGCCACACGCGCATCCGTGGCCAGCCAGTAATAACCACCCCGCGTCATTGCTCGAAGCATTGGGGATTCCCCCGAAAGCCATCGCCTTAACCAATCCAGTTTTCGGAGCATCCCCTCCACGCTGTCAGAGGAGGCCGGATGCACCTCCACCCAGATGGCTTCTTCGCGTGGTCCTCCACGGAAACCGATCCCGTAATCCCAGAGGGGTGCATTCGACTGGGCGGCCTTCAGCGCAGCTTCGAGGTTGAGGCTGCCGGTGAGGCGTCTTGGGTTTGCGGCTTGAATGCGTGCTGTATGTCCGCTTCCGAGGGCTTGCAGTCCCCGGCGATATGCCCCACGAACGGAGGGTGTGGCCTCAACGGCTTGCCGGAAGGTCATGTGTCCATCCCCGGCAACTTGAGTTCCGACACGGCGTCGGTTGGTGTGGGCCGTTTGACCGGTTTCGGCGTCGCCCCTTCGGCACCGGGAGCCCCAGCCTTGCCATTCACAACCGAGGCGACGATGTCGTTCACCCGCCCACTGAACTCGCTCAAGCCTCCCCAGCCGGCTTCCAGATGATCGGCTGAACCCGGGTCCAGATTCGAGATGTCCCGCGTGAGGCCAGTACGGTCGAAGTAATAGACCCGGACCTGCTTCTCAATCGCGGCGCGTGCCACGCCATTCATCGGTCCAGTCTTGCGCACGCCGAAAACTTCGAGCAACCGCCCCGGATCCCCGCCGTGCTGCTGGATCATGCGCATCGCCCAGACCACGTCCAACACTTGCGGCGAATGGGTGGACAAGCAAACGCGATAGCCGCGCCACAACAGTTCCAACACCAGCAGGAAGACCACCGAAATCGCGTTCGGATGCAACCCCATTTCCAATTCTTCGATGATGACCCAGTTGAGGTCTGCCCGGCGTTTGACTTTGGCCGAGGGCATCAGCCAGTAAAGCCCCATGAGCAAAGGGACAAATTCACGCTGGCCGGCCGACCATGCCATGAACGGGATCGCCTGCTGCCCCTGCTCCTGGCGCAAGACCAGGCGTTTCTGTGCCCCGTGCCGATCCACGTGCAGCCCGAACCCGCCGAACACATGTTGGGAAAGCAAATCCCGATATTCACGCTTCAGGCGATTGGTCTTGGGGAACAACGCCGCCGCGCGGGAAAACTCCTGCTCCATCAGCAACCGGAAAGTCTCGCTGAAATCACGCACGGCAAATGGGTCCTCACTCGCAAACCCCTGAAAGGGCCTTGGCCAGCCGTTGGCCAGCGACAAGACACGCTGTGCAGGGATGTAGAAGGCTGTGGATTTTCGGGTGCGATGCCGCGGCGCGACCCACTCGGTCACGTCGGCGGGTTCGGCGTTCACACTGACAGCGCTGCCATCCGTCCCGTCCCGCCAAACGCCACGCATGCCTTCGCCCAGATACACATCGAGAAAGTCTGGCACGCGGCGCTCCCATTCAATGCCGTGCTTGCGCAACTGGTCATGCACGTAGCCAGTGTCCAACGCCAGCTTGAGAAACTGCAGAAGCACGCTTTTCCCGGTGGCCTGGGGACCGACCAAGACGGTCAAGTCACCGAACGCCACTTCCGCGGTGGCGATTTGGCCAATCCGTTCCAGTCTCAGGGAATTCAGAGCGCTCATGCTCGACCCTTTGAGCATACGGACCGGCTCGCCTGAGTCCACGTCATTCGACGGGGCAGGTTGGGTTCAGGTCGTTGGGCGTCCTCGTCGAAGTGCCCGTGATGCTCTCCGTCTGCAACGTCTGCAACCGCTCCCGCCCGTGGTGCCAGCGGGTGGTCGGCACAGTCTGAGCGGCTTTGTCGGCCAGCAACCCGCGCAGGCTCGCCCCGAGCTTCTGGGGATCCCGGCAGACAAGAAATTCCCACTGCCCCAGCCGGCCCCAGTGATTCACCGCGCGCACCCAGCGCCGCGCGGCCTCGTGCTTGGCGTCCGTGTCGCCGCGCGCCTGGCCCTTGATCTCCAGCACCACGTTTCGGCCGTCCGCCAGCCGGACGATGAAGTCCGGCTCGTAGGCATGCGTCTGGCCGAACAGTTCGTAGGGGAGGTTGAACTCCAGCCGGTCGTTGCGCGCGTAGCAGGCCACCACGCCTTCCTTTGCAAGCGATTCCAGTTGGAACACCGCCGCCTGTTCCCATGAATCGGTGTCGCAGGCCACGTAGTTCAGATGGCTCGCCACCGTGGCGACCACCGGCTTGACCGTCTTGAAATGGACTCTCGCCGTGCTGCCGATGGGCTGGTAGCGGTTCAAGCGCGGCAGCATCGGCGCCTCGCCCTGCGTGTCGTCGGGCGTGATGGCGGCGGTGAGCAACCCGACGATGCGCTGGGCGTATGTCTGCAGGCCGATCTCGCAGGGATGCAGACCATTGAACTCGACCCGCTCGCGCACGTAACGCTGCACGATGCGCAGCACCTGCGGGAACAACGCGCTCCGGCTGGCGCGGCAAAGCTTCTCCCGCCCCGGATGCGCCGCTTCGGTGAGCGTGCGGACGATCTCCCGGGCGATTTCAAACTCGATGGTCTGCGGATGCACCGAGTCGTAGTAGGCCCGCCGGTCCACCACCTCAAACCCAAACCCGCCGTGCTTGCCCGGGTGCCCGAGTTGATAACCCACCTGCGGGCGCACGAACGCCGCCGTGGGCACGCTCCAGGGATCCAGGCCGATGCGCTCTACGCCGGCCACGTCGCACTTCACCAGGTTTCGCTGGAGCGAAACCACGTAGCCCTCGACGTTGGGAAAACGGATTTCCAAGTGCGCCCGCTCGGGCAGCGCCAGCACTTCGTTCTTGGGCCGGTCCTCCGGCGGCGGGCCTTTCCCCGGTTCGCGTCCCTTGAAGGGAATCAGCGAGAACGGCACGCCGAAGATGTCCACGTATTCCGCCGTCAGCAGGCCCGTTTTCGGGTCCGGCGTGTAATCCATCCGCCGCAGGCCGCGCCCGACGACCTGTTCGCAGAGCAACTGGCTGCCGAAGGCCCGCAGGCCGAGGATGTGCGTCACGTTGTTCGCGTCCCAGCCCTCGCTGAGCATGTTCACGCTGACCACGCAGCGGATGCGCTCGCCCGGCTCGCCCACGCGCCCGACCGTGGACACGATCCGGCGCAACTCCTCCGCCGCTTCCTTGCGGGTCGCCTTGGGATCCTCGCTCTCCGCCGCCGCCAGCAGGTCCGAGTCAATCCGCAGCGTGACCTCCTCGCCCGGGTGGTTCCACAACTCCGGGAAGCCCGCCAGGCCGTTGCCGTAGCGCTTCTGGGCCCTGGCCTTCTTCTTCCGCTTCGGCGAATCCTCGTCGTCTTCGTCCGCCTCCGCCGCCTCGGCTTCAACCGTCTCCTCCCCGGAAATCATCCGGTGAAAGTGCTCCGCGAGATCGGTGTTGTCGCAGACGACGATCATCACCGGCGGCGTGCGGTCCTGCCCCGGCGCGGCGGCGCGGATGAGGTCAAAGCGCTCCCGCCACTGGCCCGCCAGCGTGAGCAGGGCGTCCTCCGCCCGCCGATAAGCCACCTCCGGCTTGGGCTTGCCGCCGGCCAGCTTCTCCCCCGCCTTGAGATCGCGCGTGATGTGCTCCCAGAGCTTGAAATACTTCGGGTCGGGCCGGCCCGTGTTGTCCATCGCCGGCAGCCGCGGAATCTTGGTGATGCCGCTCTCGATGGCGTCCACCAGCGAGAAGTCGCTGACAATCCACGGAAAGGGTGAGCCTTCGGGGTAGCCGCTGCCGTGGAGGTAGAACGGGGTGGCCGACAAATCCACGCACAGCGCGATGCCGCAGGCGGCGTTGATTTTGTCCAGCCCGGACACCCAGACCGTGGCTTCCTCGCGCTCGGCCTTTTCCGCCGCGGTGAGCTTTTCATCTTCACGGACCGGGGCGGGACGGTAGGCGTGGTGGCCCTCGTCATTGAGCACCAGGAGCGGCTCCTCGTCCCACAGATCGCCCAGGCGGCCACGGGCAAAAGCCTCGTCACTCTCCGCGCCCAGCCGGACGATGGGCGCGCCGCCGACGTTTTGCGTCTCCGGCTCCGGCGCCAGCCAGTGCCAGTTCGTGACCAGCACCTTGCCCTTGGCCAGTTCGGGACGCAGCGGCGTGGGCACCAGATCAAACTTCTCGAAGTAGCTGCCTGGGTCGCCGGGGCGCAGCACGGTGAGCCGCTCCTTGATGGTGAGATTGGGACAGACCACCAGGGCGCGGCGCGGGAAGCGCGGGTCGCCGGGCTTGGTGCCGCGATTGCAGAACGCCCACGCAATGAGCATGGCCATCACCACCGTCTTGCCGCTGCCGGTGGCCATCTTGCAGGCGTAACGGGGGATCGGCTTGCGCCCCGGCTCGTTCGGGAGGTCCGCCAGTTTGGGGTGCTGGGCGACCTTGGCCACCCATTGGTGCGGGCGCGGGTTTTCGCCCCGACACAGCGTTTCAAATTCGGCCAAGGTCAACTGCGGCGTCCAGCGCGGCCTTTTGCCCTGCGCCAGAATCTCGCGGAGATAGATGATCGTCTCCACCGCTTCGATCTGGCAGAAGAACAGGCGCCGCGCGCGGTCCTCCCGCCACCAGTGCCGCAGCAACTTTTTCGTGGTCTCGCTCGCGTTCTCCCAGCCGGCCCCCCGCCACCGCTTCACGTCCTCCCGCAGAGCGTTCACCAGCGGGAGGTCGTCGCGCTCCTCTTCTGCCAGGAACGACATCTGCGCGCTGCCGGTGCGCTCGGTCTTGAACCAGTAGCTCGCCGGTCGGCGTCCGGGCGCCTTCGATGGGATGCCCGTTTTTGTGTCGTAAAGCCAATGCTGGTCGGGCTCGCGGTAGGGCGAGCAGAGGATCGGGTTTTCGACTGGCTGGATGGGGATTTGTTCGTCAGGCATGGCAGACCTCCCAAAGCGCCAGAGGGCTGGCGCAGTCCAAAAGCTGGCGCACCATCCGACGCCCCCGAACCGCGCGAAGCGTCTTGGAGTGCGGCAGTCCTCTGCCGCTTTTCCAATGCGACTCGCACCCGACAAAACCAGTTGCTACCCTCCGCTCATGCCCGAGCCTCGCACGCCTTGGCCGCACGCGCCTACGCACCAAGTCAGTGTGCGCGGCACGTATTTCCTCACGGCCAGCACGCTCCACAAAGCGCATCACTTCCGCGGCTGGGAGCGTCTCCGCGTTCTGCATCGTGGTTTGCTCACGGTGGCGCGGGATTTCGGTTGGGAACTTGAGGCGTGGGCGGTGTTCTCCAACCACTACCACTTTGTCGCGCATTCGCCGGCCGATGCCCCTGATGCTTCCAATCTCTCCGACATGTTGAGCGTGCTGCACGTCAAGACCGCTGAGTGGGTCAACAAGCTCGACAACACGCCGGGCCGGCAGGTGTGGTTCAACTTTTGGGAGACGCGGCTGACCTACCAGAAATCCCATTTGGCGCGTTTGAATTATGTCCATCAGAACGCGGTGAGGCATGGACTGGTGCCGGTGGCCAATCAGTATCCGTGGTGCTCGGCGGCATGGTTCGAGCGCGAGGCTTCCGCAGCGATGGTGAAATCCATCTATCGCTTCAAGGTGGATGGGGTTCAGGTGAGCGACGATTTTGAGGTTGCGCCGGAGTGGTGAGCGTGCCGGCGGAAAAGCGCCAGAGGGCTGGCGCAGTCCAAAAGCTGGCGCAACATCCGACGCCCCCGGACCACGCAAAGCGTCTTGGACTGCGGCAGTTCTCTGCCGCTCCTTCGCGCACCCATTCACTTCCCGCCCTCCATCGTCACCACCCGCAACCCTTCGTTGCCCCGCGGGTCAATGATCTTCACCGCCACGCGCCACAGCGCGCCGGGCTTGAGCCGGGCCGGACGCGGGAAGGGCAGGCTGCGGAGGCCGCTGAGCCGGTCGAAGGCCCCTTCCTCCACCGCGCCCACGTCCCCCAGCGCCCGCGCGAGCTTGTCCCATTTGCTCCGGTCCGGGAAAAACGCCTGGCAGATGCAGAACGTCCGCCCGTCGTAATCCGTGTCCAGGAACCACGCGGCAATGCGCTCCTTGTCTGTCGGGAAGAGCGTGTTGCTCACCGGGTCATACACGTCCATGCCCTCGACCTCGACGACGAATTCGCCGTCCGTCTGCCGCTCCGGCCCTTTCACGCGCGGCGCGCTGAACACGGTGAAAAGCTGGCTGCCGGGCTGGGTTTTGAGCAGGTCGCCCATCGCCACGTCCGGGCGGATCAAGGCCAGGTGCAGGCGCAGTTTCGGATGGCTGCCGCTCTCGATGGCGTCCTGCGCCGCCGCATCGAAGCCAAACGCCGCGAACACCACGTCGTCGTAGCCCCGGCGGTTGGCGGAGCGGATGACATCCTCGACCTGCATCGCCGTCAGGTTGCCGACCTCCGGGCCGATGCTGACGGCAACGAGCCGCTCCTTTTTGTCACCGTTGATCCACTCGCCCTCCGCGTGGATGAGCGACGCGCCGGTGAGCGGGTCCAGCCGGGCGAACTTCATGTTCCGGTTGCCGGGGAAATCCACGCCGCTGGCCTTGAGCAGGCGGAGAATCCTGTCCAGGTGGGCTTCGGCGTTCTGAACCGCCGCGTCGCCCTCGAACGTGTCTAGGTCCTCCTCCGGCGCGCCGCCGATGGGCGTGTCCAGGCCGTCCTCGATGGCGATGACGCCCTCCATCGAGAACGGGCCGCTCACGCGGACCACGCCCTTCACGACCTCCGGCTTGTCCACCAGCTCCTCCATCTCCGCGTTGGCGGCGATGCAGGCATTCACCTCGTCCATCTTCGCCCGCCACGCGGCGCGGTAGGCGGTGAGCGCCTCCTGCAACGGCTGCGGCCAATCGGGGTCGGTGTCGAAGGGCACCTGCCATTCCTTCCAAGCGCCGGCGGGGATGGCGTCCTGATACGCCTTGGCCTGTTTGGGTGTCACACCCTTGAGCGGGGCGCGGGCGGGGAAAGACCGGATCAGGCCCGGATGGGTGCCGGGCAACAGCCAGCGGCGCTGGTCGGCGTCCGTCACGGCGTTCGCGCCCTGCTCGCGGTGTTTGGCGATGAGTTTTTCCACCAGCTTCTCTCTCAGCCTCCGTCCTTCATCTGCGCCCATCTGCGTCAATCGGCGGTTCAACTCCGCCAGCTTCTCCGCGAGGATCGGCTCGTGTTTGGCGAAGATGGGATCGAGCGACGTGTTGCGAGCGATACTCTTGAGCGTGATGTGCGGCACTGTCTTGCACTGGAAGGTGTATCTGCCCGTGGGAAAAGCGCCAGAGGACTGGCGCAGTCCAAAAGCTGGCGCATCGACCGGCGCTCCCAAGCCACGCGAAGCGTTTTGGAGTGCGGCAGTCCCCTGCCGCTGTTCGGCGGATGCGGCGGCACCGGTGGGGACATTCGCTGAAAGGGGAACGTCCTCCGCCAAAGCGCCAGAGGACTGGCGCAGTCCAAAAGCTGGCGCATCGTCCGGCGCTCCCAAGCCACGCGAAGCGTTTTGGAGTGCGGTAGTCCCCTGCCGCTGTTCGGCGGATGCGGCGGCACCGGTGGGGACATTCGCTGACAGGGGAACGTCCTCCGCCAAAGCGCCAGAGGACTGGCGCAGTCCAAAAGCTGGCGCATCGTCCGGCGCTCCCGAGCCACGCGAAGCGTTTTGGAGTGCGGCAGTCCCCTGCCGCTGTTCGGCGGATGCGGCGGCACCAGTGGGGACATTCGCTGACAGGGGAACGTCCTCCGCCAAAGCGCCAGAGGACTGGCGCAGTCCAAAAGCTGGCGCATCGTCCGGCGCTCCCGAGCCACGCGAAGCGTTTTGGAGTGCGGCAGTCCCCTGCCGCTTTTCGTGCGGTGTGGCGAGGGCATCCCCGCTCAACCACGTGCCGTGCGGGTTGCGCGCCAGGTCCTCGGCGTTCAACGGGCGGAGCTGGTAGTAATCGAACTTCGCCGTCATGAGCCGGTGCTTGGCCAGGGCCAGGGCCACGCGGCTGGTGTCTATGGTGATCCAGCGCCGGCCCCACTGCTCGGCCACATACGCCGTCGTCCCGCTCCCGCACGTCGGGTCCAGCACGAGGTCGCCGGGGTCGGTGGTCATCAGCAGGCAGCGCTGAATGACTTTAGCTGCAGTCTGAACTACGTAAGCCTTGTCCTCGGAGCGACTAGAGAAGCGAAGGTCAGACCAGAAGTTTGCAATCGGCCGGACAGGGAAGTCGTGAAAGAAGCGAACGTAGCTCAGCATCTTTCCCCGCTTCTCAAGTCGCCCGGCCTTGATGAGGCGATTGATGCCTTCGATTCCGCTTTTCCAGTACCCGGTGATTGGCCGATACATTTCGCCTTCAAATTCAACCGGAAAGTCTCCAGGCGGCCGTTGCGAGACGATGTTGTCTTGACGATACGGCCGCGATCGCTCCGGCAGTCCAGCCCATGACTCCCCTTCCTCATCGCTCATCTTTCGGCGAATACAGTCGGGCAGTTCCACCCGATTGTATTCCGACGTCCCAGCATCTCCTTCCGTCTTTTCCACCCAAGTCTGTCGGTATTTGAGCTTTGTAACGTCGCGTGCATACCAGAGTAGATAGTCGCAGACGCTTGGTAGGAGGTTGTCTTCCTGGGCTGAAGTTTTGACGACCGTGACTACCGCGACGGCGTTCGTTGGCCCAAACACCTCATCCATCACACACCGCACGCGATGGAGATTTTCATCGCTGATTTGCACGAAGATGCTGCCGGAGTCGGCGAGGAGTTCGCGGGCGAGGATGAGCCGGTCGCGCAGGTAGGCGAGGTAGGAGTGGATGCCGAGGGTCCAGGTGTCGCGGTAGGCTTTGACCATTTCCGGCTCGCGGGTGAGGTCCTGCTCGCGGTCTTTCACGTCGCGCTGGCCGAGTTGCGGCTGGAAGTTGGAGGAGAATCTGATGCCGTAGGGCGGGTCCATGTAGATCATCTGGACCTTGCCGGCGAGGTCTTCGCGCCGGGCGAGGCTGGCCATGACCTGCAGCGAGTCGCCGAGGATCATTCGGTTCGCCCAATCCACGTCGTGCTGATAGAACTGCACGGCGCGGGCGTAGTCGTGCTGCGGATCGGCAAAGAGGTCGCGCTCGACATCCTCGCGGGCCAGCACGCGCAGGATGGCCTGCGTGGACACGCGCTCGTGCATGTGCAGCGCGACTGGCTCGACCTCGAACCACGGCTTTTCCCGCTTCCCGCTCCATTCGAGCCACGGCTCGTGGCGGCGGAGGGCGTCGGCGAGGAGGCGGGCCTCGACGTCGGTGAGGGCGCGCTGGCGGGCGGTGGCGAGTAGTTCAGGGAGCTGGTCGGTGCTCTGGGCGTCGCCGGGAAAAGCGCCAGAGGACTGGCGCAGTCCAAAAGCTGGCGAACCATCCGACGATCCCGAACCGCGCAAATCGTCTTGGATTGCGGCAGTCCTCTGCCGCTTTTCGGGCGGCGTGGGCGGCGCGCTGCGGAGGACGGGCGGGAGGTGTGGATTGTATTCGTAGCGGAGCCGGGGCGCCTCGGAGAGGACGCCCTGGGCTTCGAGGCCGGCGGGAGGGAGGTTCTTCCGCTTGGCAGGATGTTTGTAGCTGGCGACCGGTTCGCCGCCGTTGGCCGGCGGGCGCGCGCCAGATTCTCCCTTGAGGCGTGGCATGGGCTGAGTTCGCTCGCGCGCGAATCAGCCGGCTGTCGGGGAACTGTCCTCCGTGGGAACTCCGACGCCTGAAACAGAAAAGGGACGCACTTACTTGCGTCCCGCATCAGGCACCTGGAGGGCCCACAGAGGAACGCTTTCGGCGCGCCCCCGGTGGGGCGCGCGTCGAGCGCTGTCCTCTGTGCGAAATTTCCAGGTTTCGATGCGGACAGCAGCCGAAGCTGCGCGAAATCAAATGGTGTTCAGGGTGGCTAGATCATTCGTCGTTTTCGAGACGCGGGGAGAGTAGCGCGGGACGCGGGTGAGGGTAAAGCGCCCAGATGCCGCCGGTGGCTCCTCGGGTTGCGGGGCGGGCGGCCCGGCCGTCGCGGCACTTCCAGGCCATGACCTCACCCGCCTCGACAGCTTGGGCACGACACGCGCGGGAGCTGCCGCTGATCGAGGTTCATGGCCGCCAGTCGCTGGCGACGCGCGGAGAAGCAAGCCGGGCAGGTTGAAAAGGTCTCCAGGTTCCAGAGGTCGGCAAAGACCCGCGCGGCGGCACCGTCGAGCGCAGCGTCAAATGTCTCTTCGAACGTGCGCAGCGTGGGCGGAGTGAAATCACCGACGGCACGCAGGGCTTCGAGCGCCCCGTTGCCGGGCCGCGTCGGGATCAGGGTGACGGCGCTGGCGCCGCAGTGGAACGCGAAGTCTGCCGAGCGGCGCGCCCATTCGACCGCCTCGGCCGGGGGCTGAAACGGCGGTTGCACCAGCACGAACACGCGCAGGGCCATTTCATGTTCGGCCAGAAACGTCGCCGCGCGCCGAAACTGATCGAGGCTCATCCGCTTGTTTAACTTCTCGAGCGCGACGGGATGGACCGTCTCCAGCCCCATGGCCACCTCGAGCACGGGTGGCCGGGACCGGGGCCGGGCGGCCGCCGCCTCGCGCAGCAGGGCCTGGAACTGAATCGCCCGCGGGCCGACCAGTGCGGGATGACACTCGACGATCACGCGGTCAAACCCCGCAACCGCGCGGGCGATGGCCGGGTAGTCCGCTGGCGGCACGGCCTTGGGATCGAAGAAGCTGCCGCCATTGTAGAGCTTGATCTGGCGAACGCCTGGCCCGGCCGTCTGCTCCCCGGTTCCGCCCGGGTTGGCGCCGTCCGCTTCGGCCAGCGCCGCCGCGATTTGTCGGGCCATGGCCCCTTCCGGCACCGGCCCGGGAACGGTAAACCGCCACAGATCACACATGGCGCAGTGCCACGGACATTCCCGGCTCGTCAGCAGGAGGGTCAGGGTGTTGGCGGGCGCGCCGGAGTAGAGCGGCTCCCGCTCCCAAAAACTGCCGTGAGCCCGCCAGACATCGTGGGCGGGGCGGCTGCCGCGTCGGGCCAGGATCCAGCGGGTCCGTTCGGCGGCGTCGGTCGGGAAGGGAGCAACGTCCGGGGCACCCGGTCTGAGCCGGCCATCGGCCGGGGCCGGGTCGGCGCCCGTGGGCGGCGGGTGATGGGCGGCAAGACGGTTCGCGGGGGGACGAGACAGAGCCATGCCGACATGCTGGGACACGGGGCAGGCCGCCGCAAGCGGCATGAAGTAGTGCGGGTGCTCGTGCGTGACCGATTTATGATGGCCTTCAGTTGCCCTTGTGTTCGGCAGGCCGGCCCAGTCGAGACTTTCATTTCGTCCGGGAAATTGAAAGTCTCTGCCCGTGATTCAGTCTGCCGCTCAACTGGCCCACTGGCTGCCCGCGCTTGGCAGCAGTCCGTGGCTGGCTGTGGACACGGAAGCGGACAGCCTGCACAGCTACCCCGAAAAACTGTGTCTGGTGCAACTCGCCACGCCGACGGATACGGTGCTCGTGGACCCGCTGGCGGGCTTCAGTCTGGACCCGCTCTGGCAGGCGGCGCGGGACAAGGAATTGATTCTGCACGGCGCGGATTACGATCTGCGACTCCTGTTCCGCACGTTTGAATTCAGGCCCCACCGCGTCTTCGACACCATGTTGGCCGCCCGGCTGCTGGGCCGGAAGCAGTTCGGTCTGGCGTCGCTCGTGGAGGAACTCCTCGGCGTCAAGCTGGAGAAGGGTTCACAAAAAGCGAACTGGGCCCTGCGCCCGCTGAGCGCCAAAATGACGGCCTACGCCCTGGACGACGCGCGTTACCTCGCCCCGCTGGCCGACAAGCTGCGCGAGGAACTCCGCGCCGCGGGGCGGCTGGAATGGCACGAGCAGTTTTGCGCCCAACTGGTGGAGGAAGCGGCCCGGTCGCGGAACGGCGTTGACCCGGAGGCGTGGCGGATCAAGGGCGTCAATCGGCTGGGGCCCCGCAGCCTGGGGGTGGCACGCGAACTGTGGCGCTGGCGCGAACGGGAAGCGGTGGAAAAGAGCCGGCCGCCGTTCTTCATCCTCGCGCATGAAACGCTCATTGCCATTGCCGAAAGAGCGGGCGCAGGGGCGGACTACGCGGCGCTGGTGCCGCGGCGATTTCCGGACAGCCGCCGGGAAGGGTTGCGGCGCGCCGTCGAGCGTGGGCTGGCCCTGCCCGACGAGGAACTGCCCGGTCCGCTGGTGCGTCGCAGCCACCGGCTGACCGGCGCGCAACGCTCGCGCCTGGAGCAACTACGCCGGCGGCGCGACCGCCTGGCCGCGAAGCTGAACCTCGAGGCATCGTTCATCGCCAGCAAGGCCACGCTGGTGGCGCTGGCCCGGAACGAGCCGGGCGCGTGGGAGGGGTTGCTGCCGTGGCAGCGGGAACTGCTCAGCGAACCGGCGGGGCGCTCATCGGAACCGCGCCCTACGGCGACCCCGCGGCGGGCCGATACTCCGCCTTCGCCCGCGGCAGCCAAAGCTGCAGGTCCTTGATCCGCTGCTCGTCGGTGGGATGGGTGCGGAAGTACCGGCTGAATCCGGACGAGGTGTTGCCGGCGCGCCGGTTGTACTCGGCGAAGCGCTGCCAGAATCCGATGGCGGCTTCGGGATCATAGCCCGCGCGGGCCATGTACAGCAGGCCCACTTGGTCCGCCTCGGTCTCCTGCGTGCGGCTGTGGGGCAGAGCCTCGAGCAACTGGGTGCCCATGCCATAAACCCCGGCGACCAGCGCGGCGTTCTTGCCGCCTTCGCCCCCCAGCAGCGCTGTCGCCACTTCGCCGCCGCTCTGGCGGACCATTGCCCGGCTGACCCGCTCGGCGCCGTGCCGCTTGGTCGCGTGCGCCACCTCATGGCTCATCACCGTCGCCAGGCCCGCCTCGTCGCGGGTGATAGGGAGAATCCCGGTGTTGATGCCCACCTTGCCGCCGGGGAGGCAGAAGGCGTTGGGCTCCTTGTTCTCGAAGAGGACAAACTCCCATTGCGCGTTGGGCATGTTCGCCACCGCCGCGATCCGCTTGCCGACTTTCTGGACCAGGGCCGTCGCGGCTGCGTCCTTGCTCTGCGGGATTTGTTTCTTGGTTTCCTCGAACGCGGTCAGCCCCATCTTCATCTCCTGGTCGGCGCTGAGGAGGATCAACTGTTTCCGCCCGGTTTCCTCCACCGTCATGCACGCGACGAGCGCGATGCCGACCACGGCCAGCCCCGCCCAGGTCCACCAGCAGCGTGAAATCTTCATGCCCTGAGTGAATCACGCGCCGCACCAGCTCGCAAGCGGCCTCAGCGGATGGTCTCGACCCCGCACAGGCACCAGATCAACTCGGGCGCGAAATGGTTGTAGTCCTCAGTCCGTTGGAAGACGAGCGCCTCCGGCGCACCGAGCCACTGGTACACGGCGCGCGCGCCGTCCACCGCCAGGCGCAGGTCGGCAAATGTCGAGTGGTAGTCAATCCGCGGGGTGACGACCAGCAGCGGCCGCGGCGCGATGAGCGCCATCACTTCATCCCAATCGCAGGGAATGCGCGCCTCTTCGCCCACGAACGCGCCCAGTCGTGGCAGCAGTGGCAACCCCTGCGCCCAGCGTGCCACGCCACCCGTGCCGCGGTCGGCCGTATCGAGTCGCAACGGTGTGAGCCCGTTGATCGCGAGCACGCCGGCCACACGCTCCTCGAGCGCGCCCGCCACCAGCGCCGCCATCGCGCCGGTGCCGTACCCCAGCAGATAGATCTGCGCCGGGTCCACGCGCGGATGCGCGCGCAGCGCCTCCACCGCCGCCAGCGTGTCGGCGACCGTCTTGCCCAGCAGCGACCAGCGCGGATAACGGCGGTAGAAGTCACGCGCCTCCTCGATTCGATTCCCGTTGCCAATCTGGTCGAAGGCAAACACCGCGTAGCCGCTCCGCGTGAGGGCCAGATGCGGGGCCTCCCCCCGGAAATATCCGGCCACGTAGCCGTTCGAGACCGAGATCGGATGCAGCCAGACGAAGGCCGGCAACCGACGCTCCGTGCCGGCGACGTTCGTCGGGTAATAGAGATCGCCCGGCAGGTAGTTCCCGAAGTTAAGGCTCTCCTTGACCAGGCGCGCGGGCGGGTCGCTGCGCTGCAGCATCACGGCGTTGGCGCGCGACTCGGCCCCGTAGCGGCCGCCTGGGTCCCGAGCGGCGGGGGGAGCGTCACCGAGCAACCACTCGAGACGCCGGCGGATGTCGTCGCGCCGCGCCTCCCAGGCGGACGGGTCCGCGCCGGGCACCGTGCCGGCGAGTGACAACACGTTCCCCGTTTCGCGCCGGGGGAATTCGCGCGGCCGGAGGCGCTCGCGGCTGGCGCGTTGCCAGTGTTCGTAAGTGGGATAAATCGGCGCGTCAGCGACCGGCCGTTTCGAGCGACCGAACTTCCAGTCCAGCCAGTCCACGTAAGCCTCGATGTCCCCCGCGCGCGTGGCGTGCTCGCCGGACCGGTAACGCAGATTCAGGTGGTCCGCCGCCCCCAGCAGTGCGAAGGCCGGCAGGGCGGCCCGCCGGGCTTGTTCGATGGCCCAGACGCTTTCCACGTCATCGTTCAACGCGGTCGAGAGCAGCACCGGTCGCGGCGCAACACAGGCGATCAGTGCGTGCTGGTCAATCGGGAGCTTGTTTTCCCGCCCCACGAAGAAACGCAGCCGCGGGTGAAACCAGTCGGGCATGATGCGGGTGATCAACTCGATCCCCTCCCCAAACTGCGGCTCGGAAAACAGCCGCCACGGACAGGCCCCACCCGCGCCTGAACTGCTCGAAATGACGGCGCTGATCCGTTCGTCCAGCGCGGCGGCGATCAGGGAGGTTTTGCCGTTCCGGGAGTGACCCGTCAGGGCGATCTGCCGGGGGTTCACGTCCGGCCGCGTCAGCAAATAATCCACGCACCGGCTCGCCGCCCACGCGCGCCGGGTGAGCTTGGACCAGTCATACTCCGGCCAGATCTCTGCCCACGGTCCCGTGTCATCGCGCGAGTCGGCGCCGTTGTACACGCACGCCAGATAACCGCGGCTCACCGCCACGAGCGCCCAGCGCCGGTGGTTCTCCTGCGTGATGAAGACGGGAAATGGCCCTCGGCCGGCCGGCGCGATGATCTCGATCCCGAGTTGCGCCCGGTGGTCGGGTCCGAAGGCGAGCGTCAGTTCGGCCACCGTGACCCGGTCTTCCTCCCGCCGGCGTTCCCCGGTCACCACCACGTTGCCCGGCGCGGGCGGCACCCGCCCGATGACGTACTCCTGGAACAACGCCAGCAGTTCCTCGCGCCGTTGACGCCAGGCGGTGCCGTTCTTCACCGGCCGACCATCCGCGAACCGCAACGGATCGGGCAGACCAGCCTCGCCGGGCAGCGCGTCGAAGTCCGGCGGCAATTCGCCCGTGCGCTCCAACCACGCCTCCCATGCGGCGCTCTTGGGCAGCATCCGCAGCAACTCGTCCCGATGGGCGAGCCGGCGCGCCAGTGCGTCCGCTGATAATGCCCCGGCCGCGAGCCCGAGGCTGAGGCCCGCCCAAGCGGCCCGGGCAAGTGCGAGGTGAAATGCGGTTCTCATGGCGTTACCGAATCGGTCGTCGGCCGGGCTCCGGCAAGTGGATGGCCTCCGGGAGGAGACGGCGCTTCGAGGTTAAAGGGCCGCTCGTCGGTTCGCCCCGGGCAGACGATTTCTCCCTCATTGCTGAACCAGTGACGCGGCGAACGCGCGCGCCTCGTCCGGCGAGGTGAAATGCACCTCAAGCCGGCCGGCCGCGATCTCCGACCGGATGACCGGCTCGGCCACGATCGTCGAGCCGACCGCGATCTGAATCTGCGTGTTCAGATGGTCCCTGGTGAAGGCACGAAACGCGCGGGCCGCCTCCGGGGAGAACTCGAGGTGGATGACGGCCGTCTCCTGGGTTGGAGAAGAAGGACTCTGCCGGTCACGACCTCGGTCGAAACGGCGGCGATGTCCCGCGCGACAATGGAAAACCGTGGTGGGACGGCGGGGCGGTCTTCCGCGTCCGGCGAGGCCTTCGAGCACGCGGTAAGCACCAGCAGGATCGCCAGCGCAACGAACGCGAGCCCGCGGGTGAATGCGTTCTGGTCGGCCATGTGTTCCGCAGCAAAGTAGCTGCCGCCCGGCGACAGAAGCAACCTGCTTTCCGGGCTTCCCGACCGGCGCGTTTGAAGTCAGTCAGCCAGCGTCGCTCACCGCGTCCAGGCGTGGATGCGGGTGGGCTGGCCTTCGGGGAGCGTGATCTGGGCCGAGACTTCGGGCGGGTTGGCGCTGCCGTTCAAGGTCAGATCGTACGTTGTCGAGGCCGAGTGCTCGGGGGTCACCACCAGCCGAATGGGCACTTCGCCGATGAAACCCTGCCCGCGCAGGACCACGGTCTGCGTGGCCGGCGAACCGGCGGGCAGCTCGAAGTCCACGCCCGCCGCCGCGTCCACCGCAATGGCCTGCCCGGCCACGGACACGATGTGCAACGAGGGCTGCGGCCCGGGCGGCAGCGCGAACATGCGCGTGCCGCGGGTGACCGAGCCGCTGAGGTTGAGGTTGCGGAAGGCCAGCGGGTCGGTGGTGTCAATCCGGATCCGGCCGTTGCCGCCGCCGGCCAGCCCGGGGGCATTGAGGTTGCCATTGCCGCCGCCGGTGGGCGCCACCAGGCGGATGGCCCCGCCGCTGCCGCCGCTACCGAATCCGACTACCACGCCACCCGTGGCGTTGATTTGCCCATTGACCGTGATGCGGGTGTTGGAGGCGATCAGGATGGCGCCGCCGCCTCCACCACCGCCTCTGCCGGGGTTGCCGTTAGACCCGGCCGAACCCGACCCGCCGATGAGCGGCACGATGAGCACGTTGCCGTAGGTACGGTCGTTGTTGCCAGCGCCGGTGGCATAAGCGGCTGACCGTTGCCCATCGGCGTTCAAGCCGCGGCCGGGGCCGTAGCCGTCCCCGCCGCGGTACTCCGGCTCGCTGGGCCCGAAGCCGCCCCAGCCGCCGTCGAAGCCGCCCGGTCCGCCGACGCCGGGAATCGCCCCGGAAGGGTTGCTGCCGGACACGTCAATCGTGCCGCTGATGGTCACGTCGCCCTGGGCGAGCAGGACGACGGGCGTGTTCAATGGATTGCGGTTGAAGCGCAGGGTGCGGCCGGCGCTGACATTGATCGTGGTGCAGTGAAACACCCCGTCGGGCGGCAGGTCCAACGTGGTGTTCTCGGTGACGTTCAACGGGCCGTAGCTGCCGTTACTGCCGGCGTCGAACTGGGCGAGCGCCGTGCCCGGCAGGAGGCCGAGGAGCAGGGCCGCGGCCGCCGCGGCCAACGAGGTGGGATGCGTGACGTGTTTCATGCGAGGCTGTTGTGCTGAGGGTCCGGTCGGAAATTCAGTTGCGTTTCAAAGTCACCGGCGGGCGGGCGAGATAAGGACCCGCCGGCGTCTCTTCATTGGACGGCGCGATGAGCACTTGGGCCGGCGGCCGGGCCACGACGGGGCCGGGCAGCGCGGGCAGCACCTCACGGGCATCGGCGATCAACGCGGCCACCGGCGGGCGGGCGGCGAAGGTCTGCCGTGGCTGCGACGCCGGATCGCGCGGGTCGGAACCGTCGTTGACCTCCACCTCGTCGGCCCAGCCGTCGCCGTCGGTGTCTTCGTGGAAGGGGCTCGTGCCGGCGACGTCTTCCTGCCTGTTGGTGAGGCCGTCGCCATCCGGGTCGCCGTCCGGCCCGCCGGGAGCGATCCAGAACAGGCTCACAGCCGTGCCGACCTGCGCATGGCCGGCCAGGTCGCGCGCGCCGGCAACCTCGAAGCGATACCGGCCGTAGGGCAGCGGCGTGGGCAGCTCGAGGCGGGCCGCGAACGCCGTGCCCGAGTAGCCCACGACGCCGGCCAGCTCCTCGTCGTCCGCCGTGCCGAAGACGAGGTCCGGCCCCGCGGAGAAGAGCCGCACGCCGGCGGGCGTGACCGACTGGAAGTCGAGCGGCTCGTTGAAGCGCGCCTGCAGCACGCTCACGCGCTCCACCACTCTGTCCGGCGCGGGAAGCAGGGCGATGACCCGCGGCGGGGTCTGGTCAGGCAGGAGCGTCACCGCCAGTTCCGCCCAGGTTTCGTTGCCGGCGGTGTCCACGGCGCGGACGCGCAGGAGCACGTTGCCCTGCTGCGGCGTGAGCGGCGGCGCGATGAAATCGAGTTCGAACGGCCAGACGCGGTCGGTCCACACGAACACGCCGTCGAGGTAAAAATCCACCTGCCGCACCATCACGTCGTCGCGGGCCAGCGCCGTGAGCCGGTGCCGGGCGCCGGACTCCGCACGCGGCGGGTCCAGCGGGAAGCTGGCCGCGAACTCAATCGTGGGCGGCACGCCGGCAGTGTCGGGCGAGAGGAAATTCACCACATGCAGCCCAGCGGCACCGTCGGCCACGTAGGCGTAGCCGCGCGCCAGCGCCAGCGCGCGGCTGGGTCCCGGCGTGGGGAAGCGCGTGATGAAGTTCAGCTCCGTGCCGTCCTCGCCCAGGTCGTAGATGGATACGTCCTGAGGTTCGGCTTCGCCCAAGTTCACGCCGTCGGCGGCGAGCGCGAAACGGGCGAGCGCCGGCGTCAACTGTTTCCAACCGAACTGGGTGGTGTCGTGCCGCCGCGCCAGCACGGGCAGGCCGGGCTGCGGCAGGTCAAACACCGCCACGCCCTCGAGGGTGGCCGCGTAAATGCGCCCCGGACCGACGTGCAGCCGGCGGCGCACCGGCTCGATGGTGGGAGCGGCCGCCTGCGGATTCACCGAGCGCCGCCAGTCCAGCCAGGTCTCGGTGCGTTCGACGACGTGCAGCAGACCCGCCGCCCAGACGTAGAGGAACTCGCCCTGGACCGCGAGGTCGCTGACGCTCGCATTGTCGGGAAGCGTCACGCTGGCCAGCGGCAGCGCGCTGAACACGTCCACGGCTGTAATGAGGCCGTCGCTCGAGCCGGCGAAGGCGATGCCGTCCGCCAGCGTCACCGCGCGCGTCGTGCCCGGCAGCGGCACGGTCGCCAGCACCGCCGGCACGGCCGCGCCGGCCAGGTCCAGGATCGCCAGCCCGGCCGGCCCGGCCGCCGCCACGCCGCGGATGCCCTCGGCCGCCACCGCGCCCACCGGGCTGCCCAGGTTCAACTGCGCGGCCAAGATGGGCCGCAGCGGGTCGGTGAGGTCCACCACCGCCAGGCCGGCGGCGGAGTCGGCGACCAGCGCGAAGTTGTTGTCCGTGACCGCCACGTCCACCGCCGTGCCGGGCGTGTCGAGGCTGGCCACGATACCGGTGGCGGCGGGCTGGCCGTCGAGCGGGTCGGTGCCGTTGCGCAGTTCCTCCAGGTCGCTGATCCCGTCGTCGTCGGTGTCCCGCTTCGCGTCGTTGGTGCCAAGGACGAACTCCGCCTCGGCGGGAATGCCGTCACCATCGGCGTCCACGGCGCTCAACTCGACGGGCGAACCGTAGGGAATCCGCGTCGGCACCCCGGCGGACGCGCTGATGAACTCGGACTCGTAGAACGTCAGCGCGGGGCCGAGCAGAACGCGGATGCGGTAGGGATTGTTCGGGCGGAGGATGACGTCGTTGAGATAGCCACGCGGTTCGGTGCGCCCGCGCTGCACGAGGCCGGAGGTGAGATCCTCGAGCGCGTACCAGCCGCGGACGGGCGGGTACGCGAGGTCGGCGAGTGAGGATTGGAGGATGAGCCGTTGCAGGCCGGCCAGGCGGGCTTCCGCCCAGTCGCCCGGCTGGCGCCCGCCCGTGACCTCGAAAACCTGGTCCACGAGTTGATTGAAGCGAGCCTGGTCTGCCGGGCTGAGAGCCTCGAAAGTCGGGGCGGAGTCTGCCAAGATCACGAGTTCCTCCCACAGGGGGCTGAGCCGGTCCACCTCGTCGCGAATGCGCCGCGCCTCCAGCACAACGCGGTCGGCGTCCGTTTCCGGGGTGTTGGCCAGCCGGGCGCCGTGTGGCGCCATGCGGCGGCCCGCGCTGTGCAGGCACTTCTCCCAGCGGTCCATGCAATCCTTGGCTTTCCGCTCGCATTCCTCCGCACAAAGAGCGCCCCTGCGGCACCCCACGGTGACCTTGACCACGGTAAACCAGCCGGCCTTCGCTCCCGGGTAGCACTTCTGGTAGCACTTGAGCGCACACGCGGCGCCTTCGGCTTCGCAGAGCTGGACTTTGCGCTTGGCCTCGGAGGAATCCGGCGGACATGGGTCCGAAGCCTCCCGGCACGCGGAAGTACCCTCGGCCAGTATTCCGGGTGGGCTGCACGGCGGCGTCCCTCCGGGTCCGCCGCTGCCGGTGGTGCCCGGCGACACGCCGTGCCAGCCGGGTTGGCGAATGCCCACGCCGGGGTCGGTCTCCACGAAGTTGCCATCGGTCGTCACCGTCATCGGCCCCTGCATCTCCCAGCGCCCGGTGTCGTGGTTGAAGCTCCACAACGCGGTCTTGGCGCCGGGCGGCAGCTTCTCGCCGGTGACCGGGTCGGGCAGGTTCGGGAAGCGCGCCGGCACGGGGCGGTCGAAGTTCTGCGGGCCGCTGGTCTGGATGGAGATGTCAATGGCGTGGGTCAGCCCGCCGGGCAGCGGCTCGGGCAGGCGGTCGGACGCCACCGGCGCCAGGCCCACCAGGCCGCCGCGGTTGCCGTTGTCGTCGAACAGGCCGTTGGGCGGCACGCGGATTTCCACGCCGGCCAGGGCGGGGTTCTGGGCGATGACCGCGAGCGGGAAGGTGACGACCGTTTCCTCGGTGGCGCTGACGGGCTGGAGCGTGCCCGCCGCGATCAGGGGCAGGTAAATGATGCCGGTGCCGCCGGCGAGGTTGTTCGTCCGGCCGGCGACCGTTTCCCAGCCCTTGCCGATGGTCGGGTAATAGGCGCCGTTGGGCCACTGGCTCAACGGCGAGGTGCGGCCGTCCACGTTCACAAAGAACCGGCCCGCCGGGCACGGCTGGAGACGGAAGTTCCCTTGGGCATCCGTCACGGTGCGGAGGGTTTCCTCCTGGCCGTCCACGGTGATGGTCACGCCGGGCAGAGGCACGTCCGCGCCGCCGGGACCGGGTTCGGACGCGAGCACGCGGCCCACGATCGCGGTGTTGGCCAGCGGCGCGGTACTGGTGGTCTCGAAGCGCAGCAGCGCCGCGCCGCCGGGCTGGCCGTCGCTGTCCAGGTCCACCGGCTTGCCCGTGGTACCGGTCAAGCCGGTGCCGTCCAGCACGACCTCGACGCGCGCGCCGGCGGGGAGGTTCTCGAGGTAAAACAGGCTCAGGGTCTGGCGGTCGCTGCCCAGTTCGGGTCGCGCCAAAAGGCGCCGCCCGGCGGCAGTGGCGTAGAAACGTTCCCCATTCACCTGCGTGGCCGGGGCGAGCGGGGCGGAGAGGCGGAAGGTGGTTTCGCGCTTCACCGACACGCCGGCCTCGCCCCCGGCGGGCGAGGTCCACGCGACGGTCACCGGTTCGAGCGCGACGGCGCGGAGGCGGAAGAAGCGGGCGGTTTCAACGGCGGGCACCACCAGAACCCGGCGGTCCCCCACAACGGCGGGCAGCTCGGGAACCGGCTGCCAAACCGAGTCCGCAGACAGCGTGGCGGTGGCTTCCACGCTGTACGGGCTGGCCGCAGGCCAACTCAACTCCACGCCCCCGCCGATTTGGCGCACTTCGAGGGCCGGCTGGGCGAGCGGCCTTGCGCCAAAGACCGCCAGCAGGAGAACGGTCGTCAGACGAAACGCGAGAACGGCTCCGGGGGAGCTGAAACCTTGCCGTCTGAACTTCCGGGTGCTCTCAAAACGGTTCAGGCCGGCCCACCGTGGCCGGCCCGTTCCCGGCTCGAATTTGTGCATTGAAAACGCCAATGGCGGCAATAAGTGACGAAGTGGTTGGCACGTGTCAATGCCCGGCTTCAAAAAAGCACCTGGCGGCACCGTGCCGCCGCGGCGGGCGAAATCCCGAATGGCCACCGCCGCCCGAATTCATGGACGGCGCGAAGGCCCGGACGTTTAATTCCCGGGCGTGAGGTCTCGATGATCCGCGATTCGCGCCACCAGGAGAACGGGTGGTTTAGTCTCAGCCGTTGGTTGCTGGCGGTGGGTCTGCTTGTCTCTCTGAAAGCCGGGGAACCGATGGGCGCCGTGATCGGTGGCTTGGAAACCTCCCCACCTGGCGTCGAGGTGGGCGACATCCTGCTCTGCGAACTGAATTGCGTGGCCTGTCACGAGGCTTCGCCGGAGGTGAGAGAACGTCTGTCGCCCAAGGCGGGTCCGGTGCTGGGGGAAGTGGCCCGGCGCGTGCGGCCGGAGTTCCTGCGCGAGTGGCTGCTGGGTCCGGCGAGGGTCAAGCCCGGCACCACCGCGCCGGATTTGATGCACGGGCGGCCCGAGTCGGAGCGCCAACGCGCGGCTGAGGACCTGACGCACTTTCTGGTCTCGCTGGCGCCAGGCGGTCTGCCCGATGACGTGCCCGCCCATCGCGTCGCCTTCGAGCAGGGTCGGGTCTTGTACCATCGCGTCGGCTGCGTTGCCTGCCACGCGCCGTTCGAGGCCGCTGAGGGACTGTTCGCGGGAAGCAGCGACCCGGAGGACGCCGCACCGGGTGCGGCCATCGTGGAGCAGTTCGCCGCCACGTCGGTTCCGCTCGGCGCGCCGGCGTCCAAGTACACTCGCGCGTCGTTGGAGCGGTTTCTCCGTGACCCGCTTGCCGCCCGGCCCGCCGGCCGGATGCCGTCGCTGAATCTCACGCCGAACGAAGCTCGCGCCATCGCCACGTATCTGATCGGCCGCGAGGCCCCGCCGCGGACGGCGCCCGCGCGGTTCACCGTGGATCCGCGAAAAGCGAGAGCGGGGCGCGACTGGTTTCAGCGGCTCGGCTGCGCCGCGTGTCATGCCTTGGGGCGGGAAAAACCGGAGTTGGTGGTGCGGCCAAGCGCGCCGGCCCTGGCCGACCTGTCCGCCGAAGCCGGGCGCGGTTGTCTGGCCGAGCATCCACCGTCAGGCGTTCCCCGCTTCCACCTGCGGAACGACCAGCGAAATGCCCTGCGAACCGCGTTGGCACGGGTAGGCGAACTTTCACGACCGCTGACGCCCGCCGAGGTGGTAGCCCACACGATGACCCGGCTGAATTGCTACGCCTGTCACCATCGCGACGGCGTGGGCGGGCCATCGGCGGAGCGCGGGGGCTATTTCACCAGTGTGGTGACCGAGGACCTCGGGGACGAGGGCCGGCGGCCGCCCCACCTCACCGGCGTGGGCGAAAAGCTGCGGCCGGAATGGTTGGAACAGGTGCTGACGAATCAAGCGGCCGTGCGCCCTTACCTGGGAACACGGATGCCACAATTCGGGTCGGCACAGGTGCGCCCGCTGGTGGCCGCGTTCGGCGCCGCCGATTTGGTCCAGCGCGCGCCTCCGGCCCCGGCGATGGGCGACCTCGAGGCGGGGCGTGTGCTCGTCGGGACCAACGGTCTCGCGTGCATCACCTGTCATCGCTTCGGGCCGCATCCGGGAATCAACACTTCCGCTCTCGATCTGACCTGGATGACGCGGCGGCTCCAGCGGTCGTGGTTCCAACGCTACCTGCTGGATCCCGCCGAACTGCGGCCCGGCACGCGCATGCCGATGTTCTGGCCCGATGGTGAAGCCATGTTGAAAACCGTCCTCGAGGGGGACACCAGCCGGCAGATTGAGTCGCTCTGGCAGTACTTGTCGGTAGGCAACGCGGCGCAGCCGCCGGACGGCGTCCCGGCGCCCGACCAAGCGCGGCGATGAGGCAAAGCCATTGAAGACACCGCGCTGGGGCCGCCGGCGGGACGGGCATCATTGCAGCGCGCCGGCCGGTGCGGGGGAATCGTCGGCGTCCGGGTGGCTGCGCCAGACCCAATCGCCCGTTTGCACCGGCACGCCGCGGGCTTCTTTGCCGGTGGTCATCGCCTGACCGCCGTCGTCTTTCCCATCCAAGCCCACCGAGTAGAGCACAAACCGCTCCGGGGCATCGCGACGGTATTTCAGAGGTTGACCGGTAACGGGATCCGGCGGCAGGCGATCGAGGAAGCGCGACGTCAAGGCGTCCAGGCTTTCAGGGTAGTGACCGGCCGCGAGGCGGTGGCGTTCGAGCGCGCACGCCACCCGGGCGAGGCTGACTGCCGCCTGGCTGGCGGCGGCCTTTTCGAGGGACTTCTCGACCGCCGGCAGCAACATCCTGGTGAAGAGGTTGTAGGGCGACCACGCGGTGAGAGCGGCCCGGTCGGCGAGATCCGGCGCGGTGGGAATCACCCGCACCCAGCGGTTGGCGGGGTCGAAGCGCTCGATCAGCAGGGTCTGGTAGGCACGCGCGAGGTTGATCTGGTTGCGGTAGCGGACCGCGGTGGGCCACCATCGCATCGCCAGGCGCAGCGGGTCATCCGCCACGAAGGGATCCGCCGGGCTGCGAGTGGGAACCTGCCCAATTAGCGCGACGGCGAAGACCCGTTCTCCGCGCAGGCAGCGCTGCAGGTCGGCCACGATGTTGATTTCCGCGAGGCGTTTTTCCAACGCGGCCAGTTGCGGTTCCTGCCACAGGTGTTCGGCCAGCCCCGCCCAAATTGTCTGGACGGTCAAATCCATCATGGCCACGCGGACCAGGCCGACGATCAGCAACGGCTGGCTGGTGGCGGCATCGCTCACGCGGAGCATGGTCTCGACATCGCGCAGGGCGGCGTCGGGATTTCGGGCGTTCAACTCCGTCCACGCCGACGTCCGGAGGGGATACAGAAGGCCCTTCAACCGGGCCAGGCCGGGCAGCAAGTGCTCGACGACTTCCGTCGAGGTGCGCTGCGGACCGAGGTTGAGTTGCGCTTGGGGACGGCGCGCGGCGGCGCGCAGTTCTTCGAACGTGGCACGATGTCGTTCGAGCAGGAAGCGAAGGTCTTCCACCGCCGTGCCCGGCGGGCGGGCCTGAAGGGCGAGCAGATCGGGGTGAATCGGCTCAGCCGCGGGCGGGTCAGGGGGAATGTGCTTCGCGTCCGGTCCGTACCGTTCGGCCAGGCGACGATCGGCCTGGTCCCCGGCGGGCTTGGTCGCGCCGCGCAGCGCCGCCTGCCACGTCGCGAGGGGAGTAATGGTTCCCGTGCGCCAGTCGCCCGGGCTGGGAAGCGTTCCCGCCCACGGGAGAAGCTGGCTGACGGCGCTGCAATCATTGGTGTCGCCCGAGCGGCTCGGCGGGTTCGTCTCAAAGCCAAAGCAGCGGGCAAGCAACGGTGTGGCGAGGAAATTTTGCTCGTTGGGAACCAGAGTCGGCGCGACGGACTGCCAGTCCAGCGGCTCCCCCTTGGCGGTCAGCTCCGCCTGCCAGGCGGTCCACGCGCGCTTGGCGCGATAGCCCTCGATGGCCAGAGCCAGCGCGGTGAGCGTCACGAGCACGGCGAGCGCGAACACGAAGCGCTTCAGCCATCGGATGAGCCGGGGCCAGCGGGAAGGGTTCATCTTCAAACGGGTGAGAGGAGGAACTGACCGTCCGATTGACCGACGCCCGGCCGCGGTCGGCGCGACGCGGGGGCGGCCTCCCGTGGTCGAGGATCGGCTAGGAGCGTCAAGGCAGCCGGGTCGCGAACCGCGGCGTAGTACGCGGCGGCCAGGCTGGCGTCACGCTCGGCGCGAGCCCGTTCTGACGGGCTGGGCTGGGCGAGTTGGTTCAGGACCAACGTCGCCAGCCAGCAAGCCGCCAGGGCACCCCAGGCCACCGGGTTGGGCCAGAGCCAGTCGCGCAGGCGGGCAATCCAAGGCGCTGGATCAGCGACGGCCTCGTGTGGCGCCATCGCCGACCGGGAGGCGGCAAGGATTTCACCGCGCCAATCCCCGGGCGCTGGCCGCAGGGGCTGGCGGCGCAGGAGTTTTTCGAAGTCGTCGGCGGTCATCGGATCTCGTCGTATAGAGGACGCAGCCGCGTCCGGAGTTTGTCTAGTCCGTAGCGATACCGGCTGGCGGCGGTGTTGAGCGGAATGTCCAGCGCGTCAGCGATCGCGTCGAAGGTCAGTCCTTCCCAAAGCTTCAGATGCACCACCGCGCGCTGTTCAACGGGCAATTCGGCGAGCGCCGCTTCCAGTTCGCGGCGGAAGGCAGCTTCGTCCGGATCGCCGGCGGGCGCGAAAAGACCGACCGCAGCCGCAGCGAGGGTGTCGTTCCGGCGTTGGCGGGCATCGCGGCGGCGGGCGTGGTCCACCGCCGCGTTGTGCGCCATGCAGAGGAGGAAGGCTCGCTCGTCCCGAACGCCGGCAGTCAACTCCGGGCGCCGGGCAAGGCGGCAAAAGAGTTCCTGGAGCAGGTCGCGCGTGTCCGCCTCGCTCCGGGTGAGATTCAACAGGTAGCCGAACAGGGCGCCGGCGTGGGCGTCATACAACCGGCTCAATTCAGCTTCCGGGACCATCCGCAAAAAGGAGACGCATCGCGCCCTCGGTTTTGTCTAACTCGCTTCTGTTGCAGCGGCGTCAGGGCCCCAAGCCGGGCGAAGCGAGTCCGGTCGGATTGCGACCGGTGGGATTCAGGGCCGTTTGGTTTCGGACACCGGGCGCCGATGGACCTTGTGAAAGGCGGCCTGGTCGGTGCATTTGATGACCATCTCATCCACGCACACGTGCGGCGGCCGGCCGGCCACCCAGACAATGGCCTCGGCGACGTCTTCAGCGGTGAGGGGTTGCACGCCTTCATAGACCTTCGCCGCACGCGCGGCGTCGCCCTTGAACCGCACCACCGAGAACTCGGTTTCCGCCATGCCCGGATCCACCGTGGCCACCCGCAGGCCGGTGCCGCACAACTCGAGCCGCAGCGCGCGGGTGATCTGGAGTTCGCCCGCCTTCGCCGCGCAATACGCCGCGCCGCCCTCGTAGGCCGTCCGGCCGGCGATGGAGCCGATGTTGATGATGATGCCGCCCGGGTGCGGCAGCATCAGCGGCAGGATGGCCCGGGTCATCCGCAGCACGCCGAGGACGTTGGTTTGGAGCATCGTCTCCCAATCCTCGTCACGGCCTTCGGCCACCGGCTCGAGGCCCAGCGCGCCGCCGGCGTTGTTGACGAGCACGTCCACCCGGCCGGCCACCGAGCGGACCCAGGCGGCGAACGCCTCGACGCTCGGCGTCTGCGAGACATCCAGCCGGTGAAACAGGGCCTCGACCGCACCCAGTTCGCGGGCGCGGCCGGCCACCTCCGCCAGGCGGTTTTCGCGACGTGCGCCCAGCAGCAAGCGGGCGCCTTCCCGGGCAAAGGCCAGGGCCGCGGCCGCGCCGAAACCGCTGGAGGCGCCGGTGATCAGGACCCATCGGTCGCGGAGTCGGAAGGGAGCAGTCATGGGGCGGGCGTTCGGAGGTCGCGTTTGTCGGGAGGTTTCAGGGCATGGGGCCGACTACGGGCGGCTCCGGCAGGCGTTCCACGTAGAGGGGGTGCGAACCGAGATGGACCCCATCCACGGCGAGGTCCACGGTGTATTCGCCGAAGCGCTCGAGTTTCAGAGCGTTGACCCCCAGCACCAGATTCATCGTCGCGCTGCGGGCTTCCGCCCCGAACCGGACGTTCACCCCCGCCTCCACCGGCGCCATCACCGGCTTGCCGTCTTCGTCGGCGAAGGTCAGGCGCAGCTTGTGCGCGCCCTCCTCGATGCGATGAAAGCGGATGCGGATGGCCACGGCCAGATGCGGATGCGTGATGGGCTCGGCCTTGGCGCGGAGATGATCGAAGGCGCCGAGGATGCAGAGCTTGCCGGCGTAGTCGTGCGCCGCGTCGCAGAGGGTGAAGATCTCGAGCTTCATGGGCTGGCGTCGTGCGGGGCCCTCACGTTTTCACCTGCTCGGGGGCGGGCCCGATGCCTTCCCGGCCGGCAGGCGGAGTGACGCCGGAGGGCGTGTCCAGGGTAATGCCGGCTTGCGCGGCGAACTCGGCCAGCGCCGCGTCGGCGAGGGCCTTTTGCTCGGCCTCTTTCAGGTTGACCTCGCCCAGGTTGAGGCTGTCGCGGGCCACGCGAGCGCGGCCGGCCGCTTTGGTGCGCTCCTCCTCGACCAGTTCGTGCAACCGGTTGAGGGTGTCGCCGCTGCCGCCGATCTGGTTGATCATGCCCGACGCCATTTCGGTGAGCTCGGCAGTGGCCTTCTTGATCTTCATGTCGTCAATCGCGTATCTGAGCGACTCCATCTTGGCTTGGGCCGCCTTGACCGAGACGTCGCGCGCGCGCAGCAATTCCTGGTAGGTCTGCTCGGCCTGTTTGGCCTGGGCACGGTTTTCTTCCAGCTCCCGCTTCACCGTTTGCAAGCGCAGGGCGTACTGCGCGGCCGCCTCCTTGTTGCCGACCTTGAGGTTGGCCATGGCCTTGGCGGAGAGGTCACGCTCCTCCGCCTCCTGACGGCGGATCTGCGCCACAAGCTTCTCGCAGAGGCCGGCATGGGCGGCGAGGCCCTGGTTGTAGTTGGCGATTTGCTTGCGCAGGTTCTCTTTCTCCACCTCCAGTAAAGCCTCGGGGTTTTGCTTCTCGAGGCCGGAGATGAACAGACCGAAGAAGCCGCGAATCAAGTTGGCAAGACGTTTGAACATGGTGTTGTCGTTGGTTGTGGCCCACCGCGCGGGGGATTCGGTTCCCTACCGCCCGGTGAACGCATTGATGTCCGCGAACCGTAGGTGGAGTACTAGCGGTTTTACCGCGCCTTTCCAAACGCTATTTGCCGGACGGCGGCGAGCGAGATCGGGAGATCGCGGCACATCGCCGGGCCACGCGAGCGCGGACCGGCCTCGTTCCTCCTCGCGGCCTTCCGCGGTGTCGTTGTCGCAAAAGCGCGGGAGACGCCTTGCCTTCGGGCTGGCCGCTGGAAACAAGCCGCGGATGCGGCTGTCTTCCGGCGCTGCGAAAACGTCACCGAAGAGAGCTTGTCGGCACCGCTCGCATGGCTGAATCTCGCTGTCAGGTATGGATGTTCTCCTGCTCTCCCGCATCCAGTTCGCCTTCACGGTGGCGTTCCATTACCTCTACCCGCCGCTGAGCATCGGGCTGGGCGTGTGCCTGGTCATCATGGAGGGCCTGTGGCTCAAGACCGGCAACCCGCTGTATCACCAGATGGCGCGGTTCTGGACCAAGGTGTTCGCGCTCACCTTCGCCATCGGCGTGGCGACGGGCATCGTGATGGAGTTCGAGTTTGGCACCAATTGGGCCACTTACTCGCGCTACGTCGGCGACGTGTTCGGCAGCGCGCTGGCGGCCGAGGGCATCTTCGCTTTCTTCCTGGAGTCGGGATTCCTCGCGGTGCTGCTGTTCGGCTGGGACAAGGTGAGCCGCAAGGTTCATTACTTCGCCACCTGGATGGTCTGCCTGGGCGCGCATTTCAGCGCGGTGTGGATCGTGGTGGCGAACTCGTGGCAGCAAACCCCGGCGGGCTTCCGCATCGAGGAAACCCCGTTCGGGCCGCGCGCGGTGATCACGGACTTCTGGGCGATGGTGTTCAATCCGTCCTCGGTGGACCGGCTATCGCACACCTTGATGGGCTGCTGGCAGGCGGGGGCGTTTTTGGTGATCAGCGTGAGCGCCTTCTATCTGCTGCGGCGGCGGCACGAGGCGTTCGCCAAAGCCTCGATGAAGGTCGGCCTCGCGGTGGCCGTCGTGGCCTCACTCATGCAACTGGTCACCGGCCATTCCAACGCGCTCGGGGTGATCAAGAATCAGCCGGCCAAGATGGCGGCGTTCGAGGGCCACTACGAGACGGGCGAACTGCCGATCTATCTGTTCGGCTGGGTGGATGAGAAAAACGAGCGCGTGCGTGGCGTCGCCCTGCCCCTGCCGCTCAGCCGGTTGATGCTGGGCGGAATGACGCCGGTGAAGGGACTGCGGGAGTTTCCGCCGGAGGATCGCCCGCGGGTGAACACCAACTTCCAGCTCTACCACCTGATGGTCGGCATCGGCTTCGGGCTGATCGCTCTCTCCCTCGCCGCCGCGTTCCTCTGCTGGCGGGGCAGGTTGTTCAACCAGCGCTGGCTGCTGTGGGTGCTGGTGTTTTCGGTGCTGGGGCCGCAGATCGCCAACCAGGCCGGCTGGTTCGCCGCCGAAATGGGCCGTCAGCCGTGGATCGTCTATGGCCTGCTCCGGACATCGGAAGGGTTGTCCGCCGTCGTCAAGGCCGAAGCCGTGCTCACTTCGCTGATCCTGTTCGCCCTCATCTACGTGCTCCTGTTCGCCGTGTTCGTCTATCTGCTCAACGACAAAATCAAACACGGCCCGGACGACGCGGACCTTGTCCCCACTGGCAAACTCGCCCTGCCGAGCCGCCCGAAACCGGACGCGGCCCCGCCCGCGCAACCTGTTTAACCCACTTCACCCTGCCTCCCATGTCCTACCCTGACTGGCTCGATCTGAACGCCACCTGGTTCGTGCTCGTGGGCGTGTTGTTCACCGGCTACGCGCTCCTGGACGGCTTCGACCTCGGCGTCGGGGCACTGCATCTGTTCACGAAGAAGGACGAGCACCGCCGCATCATGCTCAATGCCATCGGCCCCGTGTGGGACGGCAACGAGGTCTGGCTCGTCACGGGCGGCGGGGCGCTGTTTGCGGCGTTTCCGGTGGTGTATGCCACGGTGTTCAGCGGGTTCTACCTCGCCTTCATGCTGCTGCTGGTGGCGTTGATCTTCCGCGCCGTGGCCATCGAATTCCGCAGCAAGCAGCCCATGCGCTGGTGGCGGCAGATGTGGGACGTAGGCTTTGCCGGCGGCAGCCTGCTGTCGAGCTTCCTGATCGGCGTGGCGATGGGAAACATCGCCTGGGGCGTGCCGATTGATGAACGGGGCGATTTTGCCGGGACGTTTGTGGGACTCCTGCATCCCTACGCCCTGTTGTTGGGCGTCACCACCGTGGCGCTGTTCATGATGCACGGCGCCATTTACGTGGTCATGAAGACCGAGGGCGAACTGCACGACATGGTCCGCGGCTGGATCAACCACACCATCATTTTCTTCATCATCTGCTACGCGACCACGACGATGGCCACGCTGATCTACGTGCCGCACATGGCGGAGGCGGTACGCAACACGCCGTGGCTGTTCGCGGTGGCCGTGGCCAACATGCTCGCCATCGCCAACATCCCGCGCGAAATCCATCACGGCCGCGATTTTCGGGCCTTTTTATCGTCGTGCGCGGCGATGGTCGCGTTGATGACGCTCTTCGGCCTGGAAATGTTCCCCAACCTGGTGCTCAGCAATCCGAACCCCGCCCACAGTCTCACGATCTACAACGCCGCCTCGTCACCCAAGACCCTCAGTATCATGCTCACCATCGCGTTGATCGGGGTCCCGGTGGTGCTGGCCTACACCGTGAGCATCTACTGGATCTTCCGCGGCAAGGTGAAGCTGGACCGGATGAGCTACTGAACGGCACCGGGAGCGCTGTCCGGATTGTCCCCCGTGACGTCCTTCAGGGAATGGCGGGCCAGGCGGTCGAATCTGCCGCGACACTCACAAACCGGGCCTACTCGTATTCGTTCGGGCCCGTCTGGGCGGGGACCTGATTTTCCGGGGGTTTTCCGGGCTTTTCCAGCTTGGCGCCGCGCAGCGTGTAGATGTAGCTCGCGACGGCGAGGACTTCGTTGGGTTTCATGCCCTGATCCTTCCAAGCCAGCATCCCCTTCTCGGTCACGCCGTTCCAAATCGTCCGCACGTTGTCGGCGAAGGTCGGGCCGTGAATCCAGAAGTCGTCGGTCAGATTGGGTCCCACCAGACCGCCGCCATCAATCCGGTGGCAGGGGGCGCAATTGCGTTCAAACAAGGCCCGCCCCTCGGCGAGGGTCGCGGCGTCCTTTGAGGGCTCGACCGTGGCCAGACTCGATTCGAACCGGGCCATTGCGGCGCCCTTCAGGCGGTCGCCGATGGCCTTTTCCGCCCGGTATTCGGCCACCATCTGCCCGTATTGTTTGAGGTCGCCCTTCGCGAAGACGTGGTAGTAGGCGAGATAGATGACGGAGAAGAGGATGGTGAGGTTGAACAGCCAGACCCACCAGCGGGGCAGCTTGTTGTCCAGTTCGCGGATGCCGTCGGCTTCATGATCCAACAGCAGCGGGTCATCGTGATTGTCGTGGTTACTCATCGCGGGAGGGGGTTGTGTCGGCGGCATCCAGACGGGAGTCGTCCTCCAGCGGAAGCTGCCGCATGGAGTTGAGATAGCCTTTCTTGAGGGTCAGCGCCCAGATCAGCACGCCAACGAACACGGCAAAAAACAGGCAGATCGAGACGATCCCGTAGAGGCCGATGCCGCCGATGTGCGTGAGGACGTTTTTGATCATTGCGCGGCGATGGTCTGGGACTGGTTCTTGATGTCCGTCCCGAGGCGCTGGAGGTACGCGATCAACGCGATGATCTCCCGGTCGGGTTTGGCGTTGACCTCACCCAAGCTCAGGCCCACCACCACGTCGCGCTGTTGCGAGGCGAGGTCCTTCTGGGCGTCGCCGTTTTCGTAGCCATCCGGGTACGGAACGCCCACTTTCCGGAGCGCCTTGATGCGGGCGGGCAGCACGTTCGTGTCCAGCGTCTGGGTCAGCAGCCAGGGGTAAGGCGGCATGACCGACCCGGGCGACGTCGAGCGCGGATCTTCCATGTGGTTGTAGTGCCAGGCGTCCGGGTATTTGCGTCCGACGCGATGGAGATCGGGACCGGTGCGCTTGGATCCCCACAAGAACGGATGGTCGTAAATGAATTCGCCGACCTTCGAATAGTCGCCGTAGCGCTCCGTTTCGGACCGGAACGGCCGCACCATCTGCGAGTGGCAGCCCACGCAGCCCTCGCGGATGTAGATGTCACGGCCCAGCAACTCCAGCGGCGTGTACGGTTTGACGCTGGCGATCGTAGGGACGTTGGACTTGATCAGGTAAAGTGGAACGATTTCGACCAAGCCACCGATCAGGATCGCGAGAATGGTCAGCGCCGTGAACAGGACCGGTTTCGCCTCGAGGAACCGATGCGGCCGGTACTTCTTCTCCTCATGGACCGGTTGCGCGGACAAGGGCGCCGCCTTGGCTTCCTCTTCCTCAACCAGTTTGCCGCTGCGAGCGGTCTGATAGAGGTTCACAGCCATCAGGACCACACCGGCAAGGTAGAGCAAGCCACCCACGGCGCGGAGCTGGTACATGGGCAGAATCTGCAGGACGGTCTCGAGGAAGTTCGGGTACTGCATGAATCCGTCGTCGGTGAACTGCTTCCACATCAATCCCTGGGTCACGCCGGAGGTGTACATGGGCACCACGTAGAACATCATGCCCAGCAGGCCGATCCAGAAGTGGTAGTTGGCGAGCTTGGTGGACCAGAGCTTGGTGTTGTACAGCCGTGGGAACAGCCAGTAGAGCACGCTGAAGGTCAAGAAGCCGTTCCAACCCAGCGCGCCAGTGTGAACGTGGGCGATGGTCCAGTCCGTGTAGTGGGAGAGCGAGTTCACGCTCTTGATGGCCAGGGTCGGGCCTTCGAGCGTCGCCATGCCGTAGGCGGTGACGGCGACGACCATGAACTTGAGCATCGGATCCTGGCGCACCTTGTCCCACGCGCCGCGCAGCGTGAGCAGGCCATTCAACATGCCGCCCCAGCTTGGCGCCACCAGCATGACGCTGAACACCATACCCAGCGATTGCGCCCAGTCCGGCAGCGCGGTGTACAGCAGGTGATGCGGGCCGGCCCAGATGTACACGAAGATGAGCGCCCAGAAGTGGATGATGGACAGCCGGTAGCTGAACACCGGACGGTTGGCCGCCTTGGGCAGGAAGTAGTACATCAGGCCGAGGTACGGCGTGGTGAGGAAGAAGGCCACCGCGTTGTGGCCGTACCACCACTGCACCAGCGCGTCCTGCACGCCGGCATACACCGGGTAGCTCTTGAGGAAGCCCGCCGGCATCGAGAGCGAGTTGAAGATGTGCAGGACCGCCACGGTCACGGCGGTGGCGATGTAGAACCAGATCGCCACGTACATGTGGCGCTCGCGCCGCTTCAGAATGGTTCCCAGCAGGTTGATGGTGAAGGCCACCCAGACCACCGCGATCGCGATGTCAATCGGCCACTCGAGTTCCGCGTACTCCTTGCTGGTCGTGAAGCCCAGCGGCAGCGTGATCGCGGCCGCCACGATGATCGCGTTCCAGCCCCAAAAATTGAACCAGCTCAGGAAGTCGCTGAACATGCGCGCCTTGCAGAGGCGCTGGAGGGAGTAATAGATGCCCGTGAACATCCCGTTGCCCACGAACGCGAAAATGACGGCGTTCGTGTGCAGTGGGCGCACCCGCCCAAAGGTGATGTACTGCAGGGCTAGGTTCGCCTCCGGCCAGAACAACTGCGTGGCAGCCAGGATGCCGGCGCTCATCCCCACCACCGCCCAAACGACGGTGGCAATGGCGAAGGCACGGACGATCTTGTTGTCGTAACGGAAGGTCTCGACGTTCATGCGGGGGTGGTTTTCTGGAATTCGCGGGGCGACAGCGGCGGAGGCGCGGGTTGGGTGTCATCCGTCAGGATGCGCAGCGCGGGCGTCTGCGGGTCCTCGTACTGGCCGGACCGAACCGCCCAGATGAAACCCATCAGGAAGGTCAGGGCCAGCCCCAAACTGGCGAGGATTAGAATGACAATTACCGCCATGCGCGCGACGCCATTGGAATTACTGCAACGACGCGCGGAAGGAAAGGGTGAAGTCCGTTGACGACTCCGGCGCGATCACCCCGGTTCGTTTCCGCACCCGGCTATTGCAGTGGCAGAGCGTGGCCGCCGCTACGCCTGCATTTCGATTCTCTTGTCCTCGCTTTCGGCCCCCACGCGGCGCCGGTATTCCGACGGCGAACAGCCAAACCGCCGGCGGAAGGCCCGATTGAAGTACGGGATCGAGTCGAATCCTGCCTCGAAGGCGATGTCACTCACGCGCCGGGCGGGATCCCGCAGGAGTTCCTCCGCCCGTCCCAGGCGGCGCTCGTTCCGATACTCGGTGAATGTCACGCCGGTCTGCTTTTTGAACACCGAACAAAAATGGCAGGGGCTCAGGTTCACCCGGGCGGCCACGTCACGGAGCGACACCCGCCCGTTCCCGTTCTCAGCCAGAAACGTTTCGATCTTTTCCAGCAGCGGTGGACGTCCGGACCGCCCGGCGGGGGCGGTTTTGCGGGCGAACTCCTCGAGGTAGCGGGCAAACATGCCCAGTAGCGTGGCCGCCGCCCGACATTTTTCGGAAGACAGCAGGGGGCTGTGCCGCCAAGTCTCCTCCAGTTCGCGCACCCGCCCGCCGAGGCCGGCCGCTTCAAGGCGGGCCATCAGTTCGCCGAGACGCTCTCCGTCCAGCGACTGCAACGTGAAAGGCCCCGCCAGCAGGCTGCCCATGTGCTGCCCGCCGTGGAACACCGGCACCAGGATTTTCACCAAGCCCGACGGGCAGCAGTATTGCACTGGCTGCGCGCGGGTCACGGCGCGTTTCTCGGCGGCCAGCAGCTTGCGCTGACAGAGGTCGCCGCTCGGATGACCGAGGCAGCCCGTGACACAGAAGGCCGCAGGCATCGCCTCTTGCGCGGAACGGCTGGCCGGAAGAAGTGTCAGCGGAACGCCAGTTGCGCAAGTGAACGCCACCTGCTGCTCACGGACCGCACGGCACTCGGCCAGTTGCGCCCAGCGTTCCCGCGCGGCCGCGGCCGGGTCAGTCAGGAGATTCGAAGCGATTTTCGGCATGGAGCTTCGGAGCTGGCCGGCACGCCCGGGCGAAGGGCGGAGCCAGACCAAGGGTGATGTTAGAAACGCCGCCGCCCCGCGCAAGTGATCACCCCTCCACCAAGCCTTCCCGCCGTGCGGCCAGCGTCGTCGCCCCCCAAGCGATCGTCACCACCGTGATCGAGCTCAGCGGCATGAGAATCGCGCAGATGACCGGCGAGAGCAGTCCTGTGGCCGCGATGCTGACCCCCACCACGTTGTAGAGCGCCGAGACGACAAAACTCAGCTTGACCACCCACTCCGCCCGGCGCGCGAAACGCAGGACGCGGCCCAGTTCCCTCACCCGGCCGCCATCGGCGATTACGTCGCTGGCTGGCGAAAAGGCGCCGATCTTCTCGACCACGGCCACTCCGACGTCCGCCTCCCGCAGCGCCCCCGCATCATTCAGGCCGTCCCCGACCATCATGACCGTCTCGCCATCTTTTCGCAGCCGGGAGACGGTCGTGAGCTTGTCGAATGGCGTCTGATTGAAGCGCAGTTCCGCGTCAGGTCCGAAGACCCCGGCAAATTGAGCGCGCTCTTTTTCGTTGTCGCCGCTGAGCAGCGACAGCCGGAACGCGGGCTTCAATTCCGCCACGAGCGCCCCGATGCCGGGCCGCAGGGATCCAGCCAGCACAAACGCTCCCCGCAGACGACCCGCGACGGCCAGATGCACGGCACTGCCGGCGGGCAAATCCAAGCCAGTCATGGTCACGCCGCGCTGTTCGAGCCAGGCGCGTGACCCCAGCAGCAGTCGTTTCCCCTGGACGTGGCCTTCGATGCCACAGCCGGGCGTTTCGCGGAAATCCGTCACCGTTTCGGGTGCCTTGCCGTCATCGGTGAACTCGCTCACCCGTACCGAATAGGGGTGCGTCGAATGGCTCGTCAACGAATGCACTGCCAGCCGCTCCGCTGGCGTCAAGTCCTCCCCCGCGCCTACAAACTGGACGCCTCCCGCCCCGGCGAGGGTCAAGGTCCCCGTCTTGTCGAAGACGACGGCGGTCACCCGCGCCAGCCGCTCCACGACTTGGGCATTTTTGAGGAACACGCGAAACCGGCCCAGCAGCCGAAGGGCCGTGCCGAGGGTGAACGGCGCGGCCAACGCCAGCGCGCAGGGACAGGCGACGATCAGGACCGACGTGAACGCCTTGAGACCTCTGCCGCCGTTGCCTGCCCACCACCACCAGCCGAGAGCGCCCAGGGCAATCGAAACCACGATGAGGGTGAACCGCCGGCTGTAACGGTTGGTCAGCGTGTTCAGCGGATCGCGATGGTCCTTGGCGAAAGTGTCGTGGTTCCAGAGCGAGGTCAGATAGCTCTGGGACACGGGCTTGATCGTCTCGATTTCGATGGCGCCGCCCACTTGCCGCCCGCCCGCATACAGTCGGTCGCCCACCTCACGCGTGACGGGTTCCGCCTCGCCCGTGACAAAGCTGTAGTCAATGTGAGCCTCGCCGGCCACCAGCTTGGCGTCGGCCGGGATCAACTCCCCATTCCGCACCCGCAGACGGTCGCCCACGCAGATCGCGGAAAGGGCCACGCTGACTTCGCCGGCATCGGTAATCCGCGTGACCGACAAAGGGAAAAACGCACGGTAGTCCGCGTCAAACGCCATCCGGTCGTATGTCTTGGCCTGAAAGATCTTTCCGCAAAGGAGAAAGAACACGAGGCCGGCAAGTGAATCCAAATAGCCTTCCCCCGTCCCGGACAGGATCTCGTAGGCACTCTGGCCGTACAACGCCACCAGGCCGGCTGCGATGGGCACATCCAGCGTCATGACTCGCTGGCGAAAACTCAGCCAGGCCGAACGGAAATAATCGGCCGCGCTGTAAACGAGCACCGGGAGAGCCAACAACAGGCTGAGCCAGCCGAACAGCCAGCGGAACGTCGGGGCGCTGACACTATCCAACCCCAAGTACAACGGCAGGCTGAACAGCATGATGTTGCCGAAGGCAAACCCCGCCACACCCACCTGCAGATGCAGCCGTCGGCGCGCCGGATGCGGCTTCGCCTTGTCGAGTTCTCCCAGCGTCAGCGAGGGTTCGTACCCGATGGACGCGAGCAAAGCGACGAGTTCGCTCAGCTTGATCCGGTCCGGCGAGAACCAGATCGCCACCTCCCGCCGCGTGAAGTTGACCGTGGATTTGCCGATGCCCGGATGAAGGCGGAACAGGTTTTCGAGCAGCCAGACACACGCCACGCAATGGATGGCCGGGACACGCAGGGTGACGCGGCTCGTGCGACCATCCGTAAAGTCCAGCATTTGCTCCTGCACAGTCGGATCATCCAGAAAGCCGAATCGCTCCCGTGGCGGCGCCCCGCTCACGCGGGTTCCGGGGTGCTCGTTCAGGTCGTAAAACTGCGCCAGCCCGCTCTGGCTCAGGAGGTCGTGGACCGTTTCGCAACCGTGACAGCAAAACACCTTTCCCCCCTTCTCGATCGCCACGCCACCGCACGGAAGGCCGCAGTGAAAGCAAGCCTTCTCCGCCGGTCGCTGGTCAGCGACGAGCGGGGCATTGGTCACGGGCGATGGTGGTTCGGCGACCGGTGGCAAGGCAGCGAGCTAACCCGGACGGTCCGGGGCGGTTTTCGACGGACCCAACAGCGCCAAGAGCATGCCGATTGCCGTTGTTCAGCGGAAGCGTAAAGGAAGACGCCTGAAGCATCTTGCCGGGAGCATGCCTGTCGGTGAAACCAGCAGGCGGGGCGCAAACTCAGTGGAAAGACGCCGAACCTCGGGCGAGCCGGAGATCGGTAAAATCTGCTCCGGGGTTGGAGAAAATGTGCTCGCGCGGAAGCGTTGGTCAGGAAGATGCGACGAAAGGTCGCGAGCGAAATCCACTGATTTCCAAGCGACCAAAAAGGTTGTTCACAAACAATTCACAAGTTGCTCAAAATCAACATTTTGCGAGCATTTTTTGTTGACGCTCCGGGGCGGCTGGATATCCTTTCGACAGTTCATTGAAAGAACCGAGTGAGCCGATCCGGCGGACGAAAGAAGGCTGGCGGCGAACTCAAGATAAACCCGGGTGACCGGGTAAAGGTCGGGCCAGGCTGGTTGGCCCGGCCCCTGTCGGAGAGCGGGCGTAAAAACCCGACGAAGGCAGGCAGGATTCACCAGTCCCTCTGGCGGTGTTCGCGCGCCGCCAAGACGCGAGCGAGGGATTGCGCGGCGAGGAGCGATGAGAAGCCGCTCCGAGTCGAGTCAAGTAGCCTCAGGCTGGTTTCGGGCCGGGGGCGAATGGCAGTTGCCCAGAGGGCACTTGGTTGCTACTGCGCGCCAGCACGGCGTGGACGGTTCTGGCGGTTCCCACGAGGGAGCCAGCCTGCGAAATCCGCCGAAAGGCGGGACAAAACGGGCCTCCACGACGGGGAGGACACGGAGTCGCGGCATGACCCGTGAAAAACTCCCGAAACGCCGGCGATGTTAAAAGCGACACCGCTGGCCTGCGAGCAAAAGGCAACCTGAGAGGTAAGAGGTCAGACCCGTGGCACCGGGCCAACGCACGGCCAACCGCCGTGGCCGTCCCGGCGCTAAGCGGCAGTGACGCGGATCGAAAATCGCAGGCGTGTCGCTGCTCGGTTCGCTCACCGGTGGTGCAAACACCGGGTGGCGGGCCAAGAGGCCTCACTCAAAACTCAGCGGTCGTAAGACGCTGGGCGGCCCTGCTATGAGGCCGAAGACTCCGTTTGCCATGGAGAATAGCGTCGGGGAGCCGGCAGCCCACGCGGCGCCTAATGCCGGCATCGGGAAAGAGAGCGTGGCGAACTCCCACCCCCGGTTTGTCCCCGTCCGGTCGGAAGACTGGACGGGGATTTCTTTTTTGGCAGCCACCGGGGCCAACGTTGCAGGCCGCCTGCCCGGCGTCGAACAAGCTTCGTTCAACGACACCTCGCCCGGCGCCGGTCAGGGCTGAACCGCCCTCGGCTGCGCGGCACCTTGAGCCGCACGGCCCCGTTCTGCCCGTTGCAGGTCGCGCAGCGGCCGGTAGCCGATGCGAATGATGCCCAACTCGGACACAGCACGGCGCATGTCCGCGTCATGGGTGAAGACTTCGAACTCCTCGCCCCGCGTCTTCCAGCTCCCGGTGATGGCGCGCAATTCGTCGGTGGGCTTGGCGGCGTGGATGTACAACTCGGTCACGCCCGGCTTCAGGTTGCGGACCACGCGCAGCCAGAATCCCTTCACATCCGCCGGCATTTCCTTGAGTTCCTCGTAAATGAAATCGTCCGGGAACACAATTCCGTCGCGGCTGAACCGCGCGCGCAATCCGGGCTGCCCGAATTTTTCGAGCGTGGCCTGCGAAGCCATTCGAACTGGGAGGTCAAACTCCACCGCGAGTTGGCGATACACCTCGACGAAGCGCAAATCCAGTTGCAGCGTGCCCATGTGCGAGTCGAGGTGGGTGATGTCGAGGCCGGCGGCGATGGCTTTGCGAATCTGGGCGCGGCCCTCGGCCAGAGCCTCCTCCGGTTTGGCGTTGGCATACACTTCCGGTACGGACCGCCAGAGGTATCCGTCCGCGTCCAACAAGGTCGGGACTTCCGAGCGCGGGCTCACCGGCCCCCAACGGTAGAACTTCCATTCGGACGTGTGGGTGAGATGCACGCCGAAATCGAGCCGCGGATTGCGCCGCGCGTGATCGGCCAGGTGCGAAAACCAAGGACACGGCACCATGACTGTGGCGGAGGTCATGAGCCCCTGTTCAAGCGACTCGAGCGTGCCCGCGTTGGCGGCATGACACATCCCGGCGTCGTCGCCGTTGATGATGAGCAACCGATCATCGGCCCGGTAGCCCAGTCGCTCGGCGAGCGAGGGGGATTGGCCCGCCGCCACCATCCAAAACGCCGCGTTCAACAGGGCCGCCAAGGTAATCGAGGAGATCCGCATGAACTCAGGGTGACCGTATCTCTCGGCCGTCGGCAAGTCCGGAGCGAAACGCCGAGGGTGTTTGACCCAACCTCATCTTGCTCAGATGGCCGCGCCCCTCTCCCGCCATCCACCTTGTCAGACCGCTCGCTCCGTATATGCTGCCCGCACCGTGAAAGCGAAGCAGACCCTGCCCATCATCCTGCTGCTGGTGTTCGCGCTCACCCGGGTTCCGGGGTTGATGCCGCCGAACTTCAGCGCGGCCTATGGGCTTTTGTTTTGCGCCGGAGTGTACTTCAGCGGGGCAATCGCCTGGTGGCTGCCCCTGAGTGTGATGCTCGGCACCGACCTGCTGCTGAACTGGTATTACGGGGCGGCCTTGCTGCAACCGCATCTGCTCGCCAGTCTCCTGGCGTATGCCTCCCTCATCCTGCTGGGGCGACAGTTTTCCCGGCGCAGTTCGTGGTTGTCCTTGCTGGCGGGAGGAGTGTCGGGCGCCATTCTCTTCTACCTGGTCACCAATACGCTGGCGTGGTTCTTCAATCCCTTCGCAAACCCGGAGTACACCAAGACGCTCGGCGGCTGGATCACCGCGCTGACCAAGGGCACCGCCGGCTACCCCCAGACTTGGGAATTCTTCCGCAACACCCTGCTCAGCGGCGGCCTGTTCACCGGCCTTTTCGCCGGCGCGATGAAGCTCAGCGAATCCCGGGAGACCAGCGAGGAAGAGACCACCGCGCCCGATGAGGAGCCTGAAGAAGCGGCCGAAGCGGATGAAGCCAAGGCGTGAGGCCGTGCTCGTCACGGGCTCGCCCCTCAGAGCGCCGCGTCCTCCCTATCATGGCCCGGATTGGCGTCATCGCTGACACGCATAATTTCCTCGATGCCCGGGTGCTCGACTTGTTCGCCGGCGTGGAACGCATCGTTCACGCGGGGGATATCGGCCTGCCCCGAATCGTCACCGAACTGGAGCGCGTGGCCCCGGTGACGGCGGTCGGCGGGAACACGGACGATCCATGCTTTGGCTGGCCGGAAACCGCCACCCTGATCATCGCGGGGCATCGCCTCCTCGTTCAGCACATTGTGGACCCGCGGCGGCCGACCCCCGCGTTCACGCGTCGCCTGGCGGTCGAGCGCCCGACCTTGGTGGTTTTTGGCCACACCCACCAACCCTACGAATCCCGGCACGACGGGGTGTTTTACTTGAATCCCGGCTCGGCCGGTCGCAGTCGTTTCGGGCTGCCCCGCAGTGTGGCCCTGTTGGACCTCGCGGCGGACCGCGTGGCGGTGACGTTTCACGAGTTGGGCGGGTGACCCGATGCCCGGAAAACCTCGTCCTCACCAAGGGCAAAAAAGGTTCAGCGAAAGCCAAGGGGTGTGTTGCGGCGATGTGGCGGCGGCCGGCTGAATCCTCCGAACGAGTCCCGGCTTGGCGATTCCGCCGCCCGTCTTCCGATTCGGCGACGGCGGGAGGACGACTCGCCGGCGGGTTGTTTTGGGTTTAGCGCAACGTGCCGCAAACCGGGCGGGTCAAGGCGTGGGCCGCCCCGACGGCAAGCGGGAACAATCGAATCTGGCGAGAGCCGCAAATCGTATGGAACAATTGAAACAGACTTTGGCGCAAATGCCGTTCCTCAAAGACCTCGCGGCGGAGCATCTGGCGACGCTGGCAGAGCATGCCCGCAAGGTTCGCTTCGAGGCTGGTCAGGTGATCGGTCGCGAAGGCGACCCCGCGGACCGGTTCTATCTGCTCTTGTCAGGTCGGGTGGAGGTCGAGGCCTTCATCGCGGACGAGGGCAACGTGGGCTTCCAGACCGTGGGGCCCGGCGAGCCTCTCGGATGGTCCTGGTTGTTCCCGCCCTACCGCTGGCACTTCACGGCCCGCGCGTTGGAGGCCACCGAGGCGTTCGAGTGGAACACCGCCTTCCTCACCCAGCAGTCACAGACCGATCCGCGATTCGGCTACCAGATCGCCGCGCGCCTCACGCGAGTATTGCTGGAGCGCCTGCGCGCAACCACGCGCACGATGATGGATTTCTACGCTCCGAAGGCATAATTCGGTCGGGTCGCCGCCACCGCGTATGCGCCGGCTTCCCGAGTTTTGCCGGGTGGGCCGGCGGCGGGGGACGGTCGCGGTCGTTCCGCGCCGCAGGCTGAAACTGCCCGAGTGTTCCTGGCTCCCTTTGGCGTTGCTGGCGGGGGGCTGGGGTTCAACGACCCTCCGCTCCAGGTTTGGCTTCCTCGCGGTATTGGAACACGAGGCCAAACAACAGCATGATCACGAACGCCCCGACCGCCGGCAGCAGCCAGATCTTGTCCCAGCGCGGCTGCGGCCGGGCCAGCTCGGTCAGCGGGACATTCACAGTCCTGGAGGCGGGCTCGAAGCCGGTCCGTCCCGGCGCGAACACCTCGAGGGTCGCCGACGCTGGCGCATTGGTCGCGATGGCAATGACCCGACCGTAGTTGGCCACCCCGTTGGCTTCCCATTTCGCGAAGGTGTTGGTGCTCCAGTTCTCCGGAGCCACCTGCACGAACTTCGTGGGGGTGATCGCCGGGAAGCTGTACTGCTCCACGACGATCCCCGAAACATTGGCGCCCACGAACATGCCCGCCCCGAGCGTGACAAACGCGATGAAGCCCTGCGCCTTGGCGCGGATCGTGTCCGGCGCCTTCTTGTCCACGTAGATGTACGCCGTCACGAAGAAGAAGTCGTAGCAGACGCCGTGGAGGATGATGCCCACGTAGAGCGGCCAGAGCGTACCCGCCTCATAGCCCATCAGGAACAGGAGATACCGGGCGCCCCAGCAGAACATGCCGAAGATCAGCATCCACTTCACTCCCAGCCGCGCAAAGAACCACGGCATCACCAGCATGAAGAAGATCTCGGACATCTGTCCGAAGGTCATCGTGCCAGCCACGTTCTGGATGCCGTTCTCGCCGAGGAATGTGGGCGTGAAGCTGAAGTAGAAGGTCAGCGGGATGCAGATCAGGAACGCTGCGACCACGAACAGCGCGAACGACCGGTCCTTCATCAACTGCAAGGCGTCCAACCCGAGCACATCTTTCGCCGTCACGGGATGATCCAGCTTCTTCGGCGGCGTGTGCGGCAGCGACAGGCAGTACACCCCCATCAGCACGGAAACCGCGGCGGCGATTTGAAACGGCAGGGGCGTGGTGGTGGCCTTCGTGCCGAGCAAACCGATGGCGAGGCCGGCGCAGATCCAACTGATTGTGCCCAGCACCCGGATGCTGGGAAACTCCTTGCCCGGGTCCTTCATCTGTGCGAACGAGATCGAGTTGGTCAGCGCCAGCGTGGGCATGTAACAGAGCGTGTGCGCGATCAGCAAGGGGTAGAACAGGCTGAACTCCCTCACTTGGGACAGGGCGAACAAACACAGACCTCCCAGCACGTGGAGCACCGCGAGGATCTTCTCGGTCGCGAAAAACCGGTCCGCCACCATGCCGACGAAGAACGGCGAAATCATCGCCGCCAGTGCCGTTGAGTTGTAGGCGACGCCAATCTGACTGGCGGAGAAGCCCAGGGTGCCCCCGAGATAAGGCCCCATCGTCACGTACCACGCTCCCCAGATGAAATACTGGAAGAACATCATCAGCGAGAGTCGCAGGCGGGTGGACAGGTTCATGCGGGGCCAGTTTTGGGCGGTCGGTTGAGGGGTGAGCTTCGACGGTCGTCAGGATGCGAGGCGAGGACCAACTTGCGGAGCCATCAAGCGGACCGCCGCCCGGAGATCCCGCCCCGGCCAGTGCCGCCGTCGTAGAGCACCCACAGGAATCATTGCTGGGCCTTCACGCTAGGGAAGGGCCAACCCTTTGGCAAGCACCCTGTCAGCGGATAGTTCCCCCAAATGCTCACTCGACCCCAGGGTTCGCTGCGTTCTCTCTGCGGGTGTCATCCGGTGCGGTTCCCCTGTTCCCGTGCCCGCGCCCACCTCGGAGATGAACTCGGCCCACGCCGGCCTGCTGGCTGCCTCTCGAGTCCAGCGCATGCCCATCCCCGTCGAGGCCAAACTCTACATCAAAGCCAGCACCCCCTCGCCGGACTCGCCGCGCCGTCGGCGGCTGGTCGTCCATTGGCGAAGGTGGCGGTTCCTTGACGCTTCGAAAACCCGTCGCTAGTTTCGCCCATGCGTCAAAACGTTTTCGAGATGAACAATTTCCTGGTTCCGATGGTGGTCGAGCAAACGGGGCGGGGTGAACGCGGGTACGACATTTACTCCCGCCTGCTCGTGGACCGGATCATCTTCCTGGGCACGCCCGTGGACGACATGGTGTCAAACATCATTATCGCCCAGTTGCTCTTCCTCCAGATGAACGACCCCAAAAAGGACATTCACCTGTACATCAACTCGCCGGGCGGCAGCGTCACGGCCGGACTCGCCATTTACGACACGATGCAGTTCCTCACGTGTGACGTGAACACGTATTGCATCGGCCAGGCGGCCAGCATGGGCGCCGTGTTGCTGGCCGCGGGTGCCAAGGGCAAGCGCTTCGCGCTGCCTAACGCGCGCATCATGGTCCACCAGCCGTGGGGCGGCGTTCAAGGCCAGGCCACCGACATCAGCATCCAGGCCAAGGAGATTCTGCGTCTCAAGGACCGTTTGAACGAAATACTGGCCTTCCACACCAACAAGAGTGTCGAAGCCATCCAGAAGGACACCGACCGTGACTTCTTCATGTCGGCGGAGGAATCGAAAAACTACGGCTTGGTGGATGAGGTGGTGAAATCCCGGCGCGAAATCCCCGCGCTCTCGGTCGGCGACCAGAAGCCGGCCGCCTGAAGATCGCGAACCACGCCCACTTGCTCCAACCGCATGGCCCGGCCCACCCATCTGACGATGTGCAGCTTCTGCGGCAAGTCGCATGCCGAAGTGCGCAAGCTGATCCAAGGGCCCGGCGTTTACATCTGCGACAGTTGCGTGGCGGTTTGCAAGAGCGTCCTGGACCGGGAGTTGCGCCCGGAAACCGAACGGGCTTTGCCCCGGTTGCAGGTGCCCCGTCCCGCGGAGATCGCCGCCCGGCTCGATCAACACTGTGTTGGCCAGGAGAATGCCAAGTGCACGCTGGCCGTCGCCGTCCACAACCATTACAAGCGGGTCCAGACGGAAACGACTGCCCAGGAATCGCCTCATGAAACGGACGACGTCGAACTGGAGAAGAGCAACGTCCTGTTGATCGGCCCGACCGGGTCTGGCAAGACGCTGCTGGCCCGTTCCCTCGCCCGCATCCTCGACGTGCCGTTCGCCATCGCGGACGCCACGACCTTGACGGAGGCGGGCTACGTGGGGGAGGACGTCGAGAACATCATTCTCCGCCTGTTGCAGGCCGCCGATTACGATGTCCGAAGGGCCCAGATCGGCATCGTGTACATAGACGAGATCGACAAGATCGCGCGCAAGACCGAAAACGTGTCAATCACCCGCGACGTCTCTGGCGAAGGCGTCCAGCAAGCCCTGCTGAAAATTCTCGAGGGGACGGTCTGCAACGTGCCACCGCAAGGCGGCCGCAAACATCCCCAGCAGGAATACGTGCGGGTGGACACGACCAACATCTTGTTCATCTGCGGTGGCGCATTCGTGGGGCTGGACCGCATCATCCATCGCCGATTGGGGCGCCGCGTCATGGGTTTCGCGGCTGCCGGCTCCCAGCGGCGGGCCGACGAGATCAGCCCGCAGGAACTCCTGAAATCTGTCGAGCCGGAAGACCTGCTGAGCTACGGGTTCATTCCCGAATTCATTGGTCGGTTGCCGGTCACTTCAGTGCTCGACGAGCTGACCGAAAGCCAGTTGGCGCGAATCCTCGTCGAGCCGAAGAACTCGCTTACCAAGCAATTCCGCCGCTTGATGCTCATGGAGGGCGTGGACCTCGAGTTCACCCCCGACGCGTTGCGCGAACTCGCGGCCCAGGCGTTGCAGAAGGGCACCGGCGCACGGGCGCTGCGCAGTCTGATCGAGAAGCTCATGCTCGATGTGATGTTCGAGGTGCCCGGCAACCGGGACATCGCGATGATCACCATCACCCGCGCGGTGGTTCGCGGCGAGGAGAAGCCCTTGCTCCGGTTGCGCCCGGCGCAGGCAGCCGCTTGACCGGCCAGAGAGCACCGTCTGGCAGCAGACTTCGCCCCCAGCCTGCAACCGCTTTGACAAGCCGTAACGGACTTGTCACCTTGCCGCTCCGGCGGCCGGGCCGATGGCTCGGCGCAACGCTCCGGCCTGACGACCCATGAACAAGTTTCTGCCCAACCTGCTGATTTTCTTCTCGATGGCCCTCTGCGGCCTTTGCGTCTGGCAGTGGACGCGCGAGGGCAAGCTGATGACCGAGAAGATCAGTCTGCACAACCAGATTTACACCAACCAGGTCACCATCCAAGGCCTCGAGGTCAACGTGAAAAAGCTTCGCGGGGACGTGGATCGCCTTGAGAAGGTGCGCGCGGAACTCAACGACACCATCAAAACCAACATGGCCACCATCCGGGAGCTGGAGAAACTGGCGGACAAACTCACCCGTGACAACGCCGCTCTCGAGGACACGATCGCCACCTACAAGGACGCCCTCGACACCGCCAACGAGCGCATCAAGGCCCAGAACGAGGACATCAAAAAGCAGAACGAACTCATCCGCGAAGTCGCCCAGCAGCGTGACGAAAAAATCGGCGAACTGAACAAGATGGTTGAGGAGTACAACAAGATCGTAAAGGACTACAACAAGGTCGTCGAGGACATGGACAAGCTGGTCGCCCAGTTCCAAGAGTACCAAAAGCAGGTGGAGGAGAACATGAAGCGGCGGTGACGTTCACTTGGCTTCGGTACTGATCCTTCTGAGGCGGCGTGTCACTGCGCCGCCTTTTTCGTTGATGAGTCCCGGAGTCTCCGGGGGGACGTGGACGGGTTCCCATCGCCCCCTTCCGCCCCAAGGATTCCACGCGGTTTTTCGGGTCCTGTGCTCGTGATCTGCCGCGCGTCACGCTGCCGGGTTGGTCCTTCGGTCTGGCCATGTTTGCGCAGCCCCGCTTCGGCCCTCACGAATCCCCCGCCAACTCGACGATCGTGATCCCGGGATTCGCCCGGTTGAAGTCCGGGTCGCGGCGAACCTCCGGATGCCGCTGTGCCAGGTTGCGCCCCTCCGTTGCGTCGGAGGAAAAACGCTCGCCGGGAACCACCAGTGAAGCCCGCCCCTCACGAACTCGCAGGCGCAACGATTTGCGGATGGCCACCGCCAAAGCCCCACCCTCCCCGGAAGATCCCCAGCCGTGTATGATCTTGAGTACCCGTACGCCCTGCTTACGGGCGATCTCCATCTCCGCCAGCAACCGTCGCCGGGCCTCGTCCACGCTGGGCAGGCCGGATTTGAGGTTCACCGTCCGCATTTGACCAGATCCCTCGGAAAACCGGGGAAGCGACGGTGGCTGCCTGCCTGCCCACTGATCAGCAGGTAATCAACGCCCCGGTCTTCAAGGCTTCGGAAAAAGTCTGCGATCATGAACCGCGCGCAGGTCTCTGAGCCGGGACCGCATCTGCCAACTGCGGCGCAAACACTCACGGGGCGTTACCCGCCGCCACTCCATCTCCTGGAACGGACTTGGAACCGCCACGGTGCGGAGCTCGTCCGGACGCGGGTCCGCCATTGCCGCCTCACATGTGGGCGATGATGTTGTCGCCGAACTGCGAGCACTTGATCTCCGTCGCGCCGTCCATGAGGCGGGCAAAGTCGTAGGTGACCTTCTTCGAGGCGATTGCGCCGTTGAGGCCCTTCAGGATCAGGTCCGCCGCCTCGGTCCAGCCGAGATGACGCAACATCATCTCGCCGGAGAGCACCACCGAGCCGGGGTTGACCACGTCCTTGCCGGCGTATTTGGGCGCGGTGCCGTGCGTGGCCTCGAAAATGGCGTGGCCGGTGAGGTAGTTGATGTTCCCGCCGGGGGCGATGCCGATGCCGCCCACCTGCGCGGCGAGGGCGTCGCTGAGGTAATCGCCGTTGAGATTGAGCGTGGCGATGACATCGAAATCCGTCGGGCGGGTGAGCACCTGCTGGAGCGTGATGTCGGCGATGGCGTCCTTGATGACGATGCCGGCACCGGGCTTGCCCTCGGGAATCTTGCACCACGGACCGCCGTCGAGTTCGACCGCGCCAAATTCGCTTTTGGCGAGAGCGTAACCCCAGTCGCGGAAGGCACCCTCGGTGTACTTCATGATGTTGCCCTTGTGGACAATCGTGACGCTCTTGCGCCGGTTGGTGATGGCGTATTGGATGGCTGCGCGTACGAGGCGCTCGGTGCCGGGCTTGCTCACGGGCTTGAGGCCGACGCCCACCAGTTCCATCGCCTCGCCGCCGAAGCGGATTTTTTTGAACTCCTTCGGGAAGGTGGCCTTGAGGAACTCCAGCGTTTTCAGCGCCGCCTCCTTGCCGGCCTCGAAATCAATGCCCGCGTAAATGTCCTCGGTGTTCTCGCGGAAGATGACCATGTCCACCTTCTCGGGGTGTTTCACCGGACTGGGCACGCCGGTGAAGTATTGCACCGGACGGAGGCAGACGTAGAGGTCGAGCAACTGACGCAGGGCCACGTTCAGCGACCGGATGCCCCCGCCGACCGGCGTGGTCAGCGGGCCCTTTATGCCGACCAAGAATTCTTTGAACGCCTCAACGGTGTCATCGGGCAGCCACGTGTTGAACTTCTGAAACGCGGTTTCGCCCGCGAACACCTCCATCCAGGCGATCTTCCGTTTGCCGCCGTAAGCCTTGGCGACGGCAGCATCCATGACGCGCTCGGAGGCGGCCCAGATGTCCGGCCCGGTGCCGTCGCCTCGGATAAACGGGATGATGGGCTGGTCGGGAACTTGGAGCTTGCCATGCTGGATGCTGATTTTGCCGCCAGCCGGGACGGTGCAGGTGGTGTAGGGCAGTATTCTGGGGGTGGGCCGTCGGCAATTCAAGCCGCAAGCTCGGGGCGGCGACTGGCTCAAAAACGCAGCACACCACCGGAGAGCGTCGGCGTCGCCGAGGTCGAGCGGAACAATTGTCGCCATCGTCGGTCGCTGCTTCAAGTCCTGTCCAAAGCCGACGCCGGCCTCGATAAACCCAAACCACTTGCCGCCGAAACTCCGCCCCAGCAGACGCTCGACACCCAGGCTGGCGCGCCAGCTCTTGTACTCGAGGTTGCGGTCCTGACCGTCGTCAGTCCGGATGCTCCACGCCGAGCCGCCGGGCCGCGCAACGGCCTCAAACAGCCACGTCTCGTTCGGCGCGTACGCCACGCGGCAGCGCGGGAAGGTGGCGCTGATGTTCCAATGAACGCTGGGGCGCCAGATGATACCGAGGACCGGCAACACGCGGTCTTCCCCCAGATCGCGCGAGTAATAGGCACCGAAGGAGAGGCTCCACTCGGGATGAAATTCCCAGGCGGCCACCACCAGCGCGGTCACAGCGAAGTCGTCACCGCTTACCTCTTCAAAATCCGTGAACAGGCCCGGTTCGACACCGGCCCAAAGCTTCCAGCGATCGCTGAAGGCGTGCCAGTAATTGACCGGGATCTGCAGGCGGTGCAGGTCCAGTGCGCCAGCGCCAAACGGGGTGGGTTCCGAGAAGTCGAGTTGGTTCCAACGGTAGCGCACGCCGACCGTGAGACGATGGGCTTCGTTTCGCCACACCGGGACCTGGGCCAGCACGCCGGCTTCGTGAAGTGACACGCCGGCGCCCGGCACCGCTTCAAGGTCCGCCTCCGAACCCCAGAGGTAGTAGAGATTCGCGGCATTGTAATTGGGGATGAACGACTCCTCCGTGGGACGTTCCGGGGTGGCGGCCACGCAACTGGCCACGGCCAGCAGAGCAACGAGCGACCTCATACGCGAACGTAAGGATGAGCGACGGGCCGACTCCGGCTCACGCCACGGCGGCCAGTCGCGAGGCTGTCCCCGCTGACGCTTGAATCGCTCGCACTTGGCGAACGGCCGCCTCCGCTGTCAGGCCATACTTTTGCCGCAGGTAATCCACCGAAGAGGCGTGCTCGATGAACTGGTCCGGCCAGCCAATTCGCACCACCGGCGTGGCGATGCCCCGGTTGCTCAACAATTCGAGGACGCTGCTGCCGTAACCGCCGGGCAGCACGTGGTCCTCGAAGGTCACCACCACGTCCGCCGCCCGCGCAAAAAAGGTATGGGTGGCTTCGTCGAGCGGCTTGAAGAAACGCGGATTGATGAGCGCGACATCCCAACCCTCAGCCTCGAGTCGCTCGGCCGTCTGCCGGGCGATGGCCTGCATGTTGCCGAGGGGGAAGAGCGCCGCCTTGCGGCCGCCCTTGCCGGCAAAACTGCGCAGCACCTCCGCCTGGCCCACCTCCAGCAGCTTTGGCTGCTCCTTGATCGGTACGCCTTCCGCCGGCCCCCGCGGATAGCGAATGAAGGACGCGTGCGGCTGGTGCGTGGCGGTGAACATCATGTCCACCAACTCGTCCTCGTCCTTCGGCGCCATGCCGATCACGTTCGGCACGCAACGCAGGTAGGCGATGTCGAACAAGCCGTGGTGCGTGGGACCGTCGTTGGCGGAGAGGCCCGCGCGGTCCATGCAGAAGATGACGGGCAGGTCCTGCAACGCCACGTCGTGAATGATGCAATCGTACGCGCGCTGGAGGAAGGTCGAGTAGATGGCGACCACCGGGTGGAAGCCCATGGTGGCCATGCCGGCCGCAAAGATCACGGCGTGTTCCTCGGCGATGCCCACGTCGTAGTAGCGGTCGGGCAGGGCTTTCTCGAGCGCCTTCAGGCCGGTGCCCGTTGGCATCGCCGCCGTGATGCCCACCAGCGTCGTGTCGCGCTGGCAAAGACGCACCGCTGCGGCGCCGAACACATCCTGCCAGTTTGGGGGGGTGCCGGGTTTGCTGGGCGGCGTGTCCCCCGTGTGGATGTCATAGGGTCCGACGCCGTGAAACTTCTCCGGATGCTTCAGTGCCGCCTCGTAGCCCTTGCCTTTCTGCGTGATGACGTGGAGCACCACCGGCACCTCGCACACCTTGGCGTACTCGAGCGACTCGATCAGCAGCGGCAGATCGTGGCCGTCAATCGGTCCGAGGTAGCGCAACCCCAGTTCCTCGAAGATGAGGCTCGACCCGTATCCGCCCCGCCCATCCCCTCCGTAAGGATGGGCCTGTTCAAGCACCACGCCGCTGACGGCTGCTTTGACCGCTTCTTCGGCCTTGTGCCCCAGCTTGATGGCCAGTTCCCCGCGCGGCACCCGGCGCAGCCAGCGTTCAAAATCCTTCTGCAACTGCGAGTACCGCGGGCTGCGGATCAACTTGTTCAGATACGACGAGATGGCGCCCACGTTTTTCGCGATGGACCACTCGTTGTCGTTGAGAATGCCGATGAACCGTTTGGTGGTGTGCGCGATGTTGTTCAGCGCCTCGAACGAAATGCCGTTGGTGAGCGCCGCGTCGCCAAAGATGCAGACCACGTGCTCGTCGCTCTTGCGCTGGTCCCGCGCCGCGCACATGCCCAGCGCGGCGGACAGCGCGGTCCCTGCGTGCCCCGCCCCGTAGCAGTCGTGCTCGCTCTCGGACCGTAGCGCGAAGCCGTTCAGGCCGCCGGTCGTGCGGATGGTGTGGAAGCGGGCCTTGCGCCCAGTGAGCAGCTTGTGGACGTAACACTGGTGGCTGACATCCCAGACAAATTTGTCCTTCGGCGACTCGAACACACGATGCAGCGCGAGCGTGAGTTCCACGACCCCAAGGTTGGGCCCCAGATGGCCGCCGTTTTTCGAGAGTACCGTGATGAGTTCGGTGCGAATGTCTTCGGCCAGATGGCCAAGCTGCTCAAGGGTCAGCTTGCGAACGTGCTCGGGGCTGTCCACCATGTCGAGATAACGGCTCATGCTTGCGAATCAGATTCGGCGTCCGGGTCAAACGGGCGCAGCACTGGCTCGCCCGCGGCGTTCTTTTCCAATTGCTGGATGCGGCCCTCAGCCGCCCGCAGACGCGCCTGACAGATCTCCGCCAGCTTCACGCCTTCCTCGTACTTGGCGAGCAACGACTCGAGGGGCAAATCCCCGGATTCCATCGAGTCCACCACCGCTTCAAGACGCGCCAACGCCTCTTCGTACGGGAGTTCGGGCGGAGGCGTCGGGTTCGCAGCGGAAGAACGGGCCGCTTTTGACATCGCCGCGAAACGTAGAACAAACCCCTCCCATCGTCCAGCGGTTTGCCCTTGGCGTGGCTTCGAGGTGGGCTTCCGGAGAACGCGCCCGAGGCGCCGATTCATCTTTCCCCGCCGGTCTCCCCGGGGCAGCCTTTCCGCATGAAGACCACCCGCCGCCGCTTCCTTGGCCTTACGGCTTCACTGGCCTTCGGCTCCACCCGCAGGGCGTTCTCACAGACATCGGCCGCGGTGGACGAACCGCTTCCCCTGCCCGAGTCGTCCCCCACGCGCGGCCCGCTCCGCGTCCATGCCTCGAACCCGCGCTACTTCGCGGACGCCACCGGCCGGGTTGTCTATCTCACCGGGGCTCACACCTGGCCGAACCTGGTGGACCAGGGATTGACCGATCCGCCCCCGGCATTCGACTTCGCCGCCTACCTCGACTTCCTGGCCCGCCACGGCCACAACTTCATCCGCTTGTGGACGTGGGAACACACCGTCTGCGACATTGATGAAGGCGGACGCCGGATGCGGTACCACGCCTCTCCGCAGCCCTGGCCGCGCAGCGGCCCCGGCTCCGCCCTGGATGGCAAGCCCAAGTTTGATCTCTCTCGATTCAACCCCGACTACCTCGACCGACTGCGAACGCGCGTCCAGGCCGCCGGTCGGCGCGGTATTTACGTCTCGATCATGCTCTTCGAGGGTTGGGCCATGCAGCACGCCCACGGCGCCTACGAAGGCCACCCGTTTCATCCCGCCAACAACCTTCAGCAGGTCCGGGGCGACGTGGATGGCGACGGGAAGGGCCTCGAAATCCACACGCTCACGAATCCCGCCACGCTCAAGCTCCAGGAGGCGTACGTTCGCCGGGTGATCGAAGCCGTGAACGATCTGGACAACGTCCTCTACGAAATCTCCAACGAAAACCATCCGGGCTCGACAGATTGGCAATACCATTTCATCCGCTTCATCCGGGCGGAGGAGGAGCAGCGCGGCCGCGTCCATCCCATCGGCATCACCTTCCAATACAGAGGAGGCCGCAACCAGACGCTCTTTGACAGTCCGGCGGACTGGATTTCGCCGAACCCCGATGGCGGTTATCGGGACGACCCGCCGCCCGCTGACGGCCGCAAGGTGGTGCTCAACGATACCGATCATCTCTGGGGCATCGGCGGCAGCCCGGACTGGGCGTGGAAAAGCTTCCTCCGCGGCCACAACGTCCTGTTTATGGACCCGTACGACGGCATCACGTTCGGCGCGGGCAACCCCTCGAAGTGGGAGCCGCTCCGGCGCGCCCTCGGCCAGACGCGCTGGTGGGCCGAGCGCATCAACCTCGGCGCGATGACCCCCCAACCGGATCTGTCGAGCACCCGCTACTGCCTCGCCAAGCTGGACGGCAACCGCCCCGAACTCCTCATCTACGCGCCCGCGCCCGGACCCGTGCGGATTGACCTGCGCGGCAGCGCCCAGCCGCTCACCGCCACCGAGTACGATCCCGCCACCGGCCGGCTCGCGTCTTTGCCCGCCAGTCGCCCCGGACAATGGTACGAGTGCTCGCCCGCCACCACCGGCCCGTGCCTCATCCATCTCCGTGATTGATCGGTGTCGCTCGCGCCCAGCATCGAATCCAGCCACGGGACTCTCGTTCCAGCGGGCAGGCCCACCTTCCAGAACGCCGGTGCCGCCGCCGTTACGCTTGCCAACCCCGCCCGCCCTGCCTACAAGCAGGCGCCACTGCGCCTGCGATCGTCGCCGTGAACGATCCTGGCTGGCGGTGCGGTCGAAAGGACTCCAGCCATGAGCGAGCACATCAAACTGGAAGACGCCGTCGAGTTCGCCGAGAACCCTGAACCGCGCTGCCCCTGCGTGCTGCTGCTCGACACCTCCGGTTCGATGCGGGGCGAGCCGATCGAGGCGTTAAGCAAGGGGCTGGTGGCTTTCAAAAACGACATCACCAAGGACCCGCTCGCCTCGCGCCGCGTGGAGATCGCCGTGGTCACCTTCGACAACGAAGTCAAGGTGGTGCAGGACTTCGTGACGGTGGACCAATTCAACCCGCCCGAGCTTTCGGCCCAGGGCCAGACCTTCATGGGCAGCGCGATTCACAAGGCGCTGGACCTGATCCAGGCGCGCAAGGCTCGGTACCGGCAGAACGGCGTGGCCTACTATCGCCCCTGGGTCTTCATGATCACCGATGGGGAACCGCAGGGCGAACCGGAGAGTGTCGTCCAGCAGGCCGCCCAACGCCTCAAGGCTGACGAGGCCGCCAAGCGCGTCGCCTTTTTTGCCGTGGGCGTCGAGGGCGCGGACATGGCGAAGCTGGCGGAGATTGTCGTGCGCACGCCGGTGAAGCTCATCGGGCTGAACTTCGTGGAGATGTTCGTCTGGCTCTCCCGCAGCATGGAAAAGGTAGCCCAGTCCAAAACCGACGAGCAGGTCGCACTGCCTCCACCGGGCTGGGGAACGGTTTAGCTGGTCGCTGGGACCGTGGTTTTTCTGTCCTTGCAGCAGATCGGCGACCTGCTGCCAGTCCGTGCGTGTGTCCTCGTCGAGATTGGGGGATTTGCCCTGATGGGCGACGGTCGGGGGAAGCGGTCCTTCGGCCGTACGCTCCATGTGCAACAACGACCCGCATTCAGAAGTTTCGACCCGCCAGATGCGAGAACGGCGACGCGGGATCGTGCGCCATCGCCGCCCGGCGGCCTCGATGAAACGATGGGCGCTTCCGCACTACCCGGTGTTGGAAGTGACGAACTTGGGCTACGTTGCACGGGTGTTTCGGACACGACCATTGACCACGCTGCTCTGGGGCATCGCGCTGACCCGCCCGATTTGGCGACGATTGGCCCTTTTCTCCTGCTGCCCGCTGCTGTTCACCATGCCTGCTTTACCTGCCGACCAGACGATCTTCGATTTCAGCCGCCCCGGGCCCCTCGCGAACTGGCAGGTGGTGAATGACGACGTGATGGGCGGGGTGTCGTCGAGCCGCTTTCTGGCGGAAGGGGATGTAGCGGTTTTTTCCGGCACGGTGTCGCTCGAAAACAATGGCGGGTTTGCCTCGGTCCGGTCGTCGCCTGGCCGGTGGGATTTGGTCGGCTGTCAGGCGCTGGTCGTCCGCGCGCGGGGTGACGGCCGGCGCTACAAGCTGACGGTGCGCGCCTCGACCGATCCGGCCGCGCCGCTTTACCAAGCGGCGTTCACCACCACGGCCGGGGTGTGGCAGGAATTTCGACTGCCGCTCGAATCGTTTGTGCCAACGTTTCGCGGTCGAACCCTGGCCGGCGAGCCGCCGCTGGATCCGCGGCGCATCGTGTCCGTGGGCTTGCTGATTTCGGATAAGCAGGCCGGGCCGTTTCGTCTTGAGGTGGCTTGGATCGGGGCGGGCGGCTCCTGACGGCCAAGGGAATCACACTCCGGTACCCACCGCTCGGGGCAGTTCGCTGTGCCCGGCCCCAAAGGCACCGCCCCCTGCCTTTCCCGGTTCGGCGGAAGCCGCCTGCGTGAGCGGTCCGGTGTCAGCGCCGGGCGAAGGAGGTGTGCGACGGTGTTCCTGCACGGCCCTCCGGCGAACAACACGTCCCGGCTATCATGCGGGTCAGCCGTCGCGGGCTGAGCAGCGTAATCGAGTTGCCGTGGACCGCGAGCAGGTTCCAATCGCGGAATTTCGCCACCGTGCGTGAGAGCGTTTCGCTCACGGTGCCCAACTCGGCGGCGAGCACCCGTTTGGTGCCGGGGAATTGGAAGGCGATCGGGTCGGGGCTTGCGGGATCGGGGCAGTGGTGGAGAAGCCACCGGGCGAACCGGGTCTTGACGTCCTTGAGCGTCAGATCGTCCAACAGACCGACGAGCAGTTTGACCTGGTGATCCATGGCCCGGAGCAGGCACAAGGCGAGTTCGGGCTGGCTTTTCAGCATCGCCAGAAAGCCGCGCCGTTGAATGAGCAGCACTTCCGCCGGTTCCGTGGCGCAGGCATCGGCCGGGCACCCGCCCTCGGCCACCAGCGACTCCTCCCCAAACGACTCCCCGGGGCGGAACACGTGGATCACCTGCTCCCGCCCGAGGAGGTTGACGCGGTGAAGTTTCACCGCGCCGTGGCGAACGATGAAAACCCCGTGGGCCGGCGAGCCCCGGTGGAACAGGTAATCCCCTTTGGCGAGATGCTTGACGACGGTGAACGCCGCGATGCGCTTCACGGTGGAGGCGGGCACGCCGCGAAACAAAGAACACTCCCGGAGCGTCCGTGTCACACCCGGTGGGCAGTCATGGCCGGTCCTGTCCTGCATGCTTTCGACGCGGAGGATACTGCCCGGTCCGCGCCTTGGCTCGCCAAATCTTGGCCTCGCCGGAAGTTTTTCCTGCTCCGCCCTTCGCGAACTCGCGTCGGAACCAGGAAGGGCGGTCACGGGTTCCGTGCCGGCGACGCATCCCTCCACGTCGCCGGCCCGACGGGGCGCACAAAGCCGCGAGCCGGCGGGGAAGTGGATCCCCCGCCGGCTCGCTCACGTCCCGTGGTGTGAGGCGGTCAGGCCTTCGCCAACAAGTGCCGCAACACGTAAGGCAAGATGCCCCCGTGATGGTAGTACTCGACCTCGATGGGGGTATCAATCCGGCAGCGCACCGGCACCGTCTCGACCGCGCCGCTGGCGCGTCGAATCCAGAGCTTCAGTTCCTGCTGGGGCTTGAGATTGGGCCCAAGGCCCTGCACCTCGTACACTTCCGATCCGTCCAAGCGGAGCGTTTGAGCATTGACCCCCTCCGGAAACTGGAGCGGCAGCACCCCCATCCCGACCAGGTTGGAACGATGAATCCGCTCAAAGCTCTGGGCTACCACAGCCTTCACCCCGAGCAGCGCCGGCCCCTTCGCGGCCCAGTCGCGCGAACTGCCCGTCCCGTACTCCTGCCCCGCCAGCACGATCAGCGGCGTCTTGCTCTCCGCGTACTGCATGGCGGCGCCGTAAATCGTCATCTTCTCTCCGCTCGGCTGGATCAGCGTGAACCCGCCTTCTTCGCCGCCGAGCATCAGGTTCTTGATGCGGACGTTGGCGAACGTGCCGCGGGTCATGACGCGGTCGTTGCCCCGCCGGGAGCCGTAGCTGTTGAATTCCTCGACGCTAATGTGATGGTCGCGCAGGTACTTGCCCGCCGGGGAATCCTTCTTGATCGCGCCGGCCGGCGAGATGTGGTCGGTGGTGACGCTGTCCCCAAAGATGGCCAGACAGCGCGCCCCCTTGATTTCGCCGATCGCGTGCGGTCGCCGGGTGAAGTCCTTGAAGAACGGCGGTTCCTGAATGTAGGTGCTGTTGGGGTCCCAGGCATAGACTTCGCCAACGGTGGCCGGGATTTCGTTCCACTTGGGGTTTTGGGCCGCGAAGTCGCGATAAAGCTCACGGAACACTTCCGGGCGGAGTGCCTCTTGGAGCAGGGAGCGGACCTCCGCGAGACTTGGCCAGACATCCCGCAGGTACACGGGCTTGCCATCCCGGCCGACACCCAGCGGGTCGTTGGTCAGGTCAATGTCCACCCGCCCGGCGATGGCGAAGGCGACCACCAGGGGCGGCGACATCAGGAAGTTGGCCTTGAGGCTTTGATGCACCCGGGCCTCAAAGTTGCGATTGCCCGACAGCACCGACGCTGCGACCAGGTCGTTTTCGACCACCGCTTCCTCCAGGTGGGCTTCCAGCGGACCGGAATTCCCAATGCATGTGGCGCAGCCGTAACCCACGAGGTTGAATCCCAACTGGTCGAGGTACGCCTGCAGTCCCGTGCGGTTCAGGTAGTCCGTCACCACCCGCGAGCCCGGCGCCAGTGAGGTCTTCACGGTCGAGGATACGCTCAGGCCCCGCTCGACCGCCTTCCGCGCCAGCAGGCCGGCCGCGAGCATGACGCTGGGATTCGACGTGTTGGTGCAACTCGTGATCGAGGCGATCAGCACCGAGCCGTGGCGCAGTTCGCACTTCAACTCGTCCTTGGTGACCACCATGTTGTCGGGAGCCGGATGCTGGTCGCGCATCTCGCTTTCACTGGGATCCACGGCCGCGTTTTGAAGACCCGCCCGCCACTCCGGATGAAACGCCGTGCGCTTGTAGCCTTTGACCTGAACCGACCGGGTGAGTTCGCCGGCGGGCTTGCCGTACCCGCCTTCGGACACCGGTTTGGAGAGCAATTCGATGAACGTGCGCTTGAGCGACGGCAGTTCGATGCGATCCTGCGGCCGCTTGGGTCCGGCGACGCTGGACGTGACGCTACCAAGGTCCAGTTCAAGTTCCTGCGAGTAGGCAATGTCCCCCTTCTGCGGCATGCCAAAGAGCCCTTGGGCCCGGTAATACGCCTCGTAGGCGCGGCAAAGTTCCTCGCTGCGGCCGGTGGCGCGCAGATAGTTCACGCACTCGCCGTCAATCGGGAAGAAGCCCATCGTGGCACCGTACTCGGGCGCCATGTTTGCGATCGTGGCCCGGTCCACCACGGGGAGAGCAGCGGCGCCCGGTCCGAAGAACTCGACGAATTTGCCCACCACCTTCGCCTTGCGGAGCATTTGCGTCACGGTCAGCGCCACGTCGGTGGCCGTCACCCCTTCCCGGAGATTGCCCGTGAGGTGTACGCCCACGACATCCGGCGTAAGGAAGTACACCGGCTGCCCGAGCATGCCGGCCTCCGCCTCGATGCCACCAACGCCCCAGCCCACCACCCCGAGGCCGTTGATCATCGTGGTGTGGGAGTCCGTACCCACCAAGGTGTCGGGATAGTACACGCCGTTCTTTTCGAGGACGCCTTTGGCCAGATACTCGAGATTCACCTGATGCACGATGCCGATGCCCGGCGGCACCACCTTGAACGTCTCGAAAGCCTGCATCCCCCACTTGAGGAACTGGTAGCGCTCGCGATTGCGGTTGAACTCCATCTCCAAGTTGAGGGTCATTGCCTGGGGCGTGCCGTGAAAATCCACCTGGACCGAATGATCCACGACCAAGTCCACCGGGACCAGGGGCTCGACAATCTTCGGCGATTTCCCGAGGCGATGCACCGCCGAGCGCATCGCGGCCAAATCCACCAGGAGAGGCACGCCGGTGAAGTCCTGCAACACGATCCGCGCGACCACGAACGGGATTTCCGCCACGCGCGGCGCGTTCGGTTGCCACGCCGCCAGATCGCGCACGTTCTGTTCGGTGACCCTCTGGCCATCGCAGTTGCGCAGCACCGATTCAAGGACCAGACGCAGCGAAACGGGCAGGCGCGAGATCGCCCCCAAGCCGGCCTGCTCCAGCGCGGGCAGAGAATAGAGGCTGCCCCGCCCGCCGGAGCCGGGGTCAAAGGGTCGCAGGGCAGCCGTGACGATATGTGGTTCGCTCATGACGCGGAGATTTCCTGTTCTGTTGGAAATGGCAAAACCGCAAAATGGAGAGCGGGTTTCGGGAAGTCAAGCCACCCGTGCCCACCCCAAATCGGCGGTCGTGTTCGTCAACTGTCAGTCGGGGGTGGGCGACCAAGGCGGATTGGGTTTGGGATGGAATTGGGGTTGGGTTTTCCACCAGGTGTTTCTGACTTTCGGCCGGGCGTGGAGTAGGTGGAGAGCCAGTAGCGGGGCGGCCCGCTCCAGATGCCAGCGCCGGTCCGGGCGTTTGCAGCACCGGTGGATAATGATCTCGATGTTTTTCCCGACGGCGCCGGAACCTGCCTTGACCGCGGGGGCGTCTGCGGAGGCGGCGGAGCGCGACGGGCATGTGGTGCCGGGCTTCAGTCCCCTCCCGGTTGCCCAAGAGGTAGCCGAAGAGGGCGCGAAACGTCTTGGACCGTCGGCGCCGCCAAGGACGGGTGCGCAGGATCTCCCACGCCGCCTCGCTGTCGGCGTTCCGGATCAGGCGTCAGGAGGCGACAGAATTCCGCCTGGTCCGGCTTGGTGGAGGTGCGGACGGCCTGAGCGATATGCCACCGATCCAACCGCCAAGGGCAGTGGGGAAAGAGGTTCCCCCCGCAGCCGTTCGAAGCCTTCGTCGCTATCGCTTACGGGAACAAGCACGGCGGGGCGGACGTGGCGGTGGGCCAGGCGTCGGGAGGCGAGTCGAGGAGGATCATTACCCTCTCGAGGATCTCCACAATGGCTGTCTCAGGCACGTCGAGGCGACTTTTCAACTCAGCTTCGAGGTCGTCCCGCTTTTTCGCCAGTTGGCGCGTGTTAGTCAGGGCCGCTCGCATCTTCAGGAACGCCCGCACGACGAACACGCTCATCCGCACGGCCTGCGGGCTGTTCAGGACGTTGGCGTCCACGATCGCACCGGGTTCAGTGAAGGCGCACGGGCCGGTGCGCCTGCCACCGTGGCTTGAGCTCGCAACTTCCCGGGCTTCAACCCGGAAGCAGAAGTCCGGCGGAGAGCGCTCCGCGTGGCGCCGGACCGGCTCACTGAGCCGCTTTGTGGGCACGCCGTAGAGCCGGGCCAAGTCCGAATCCCCGATGACCCGCTCGCCATCAAGTTTGCCGAGCAACAGCTCGACAGCTTCGATCGCGTCAACGCCCTCGCGTTCTTCGGCATCGCCGACGCGCTCGCGAATCATGACCTAAAATTTGTTCTTCTTGTACGCTCCCATCTCGGGCGCGTCGGGGTTCACCTCGGGGCCGAAGTAGCGCAGGGTGACGAGCGGCTCGGTCTCGCTGGTGTTCTCGAAGGTCACACCCGCCTTCGCGCCGTCCTCGGTGCAGAAGTATTCGTCCTCGGTCAACTCGTGGAAGCGGATGAGCTTGGGGCTGTTCAAGGGCTGGCCGTTGATCTTGCCCACGCCTTGCACGCAGATCAGCCCGTAGGCGCCGGTGTCCTTGATCGTGCATTTCACGCCCGGCTCGACGGTCAGCTCCTTGGCGGTGAAAAGCTGCTCGCCGTCAATCTTCCCATACACGATCCAGCGGTCCACGTAGCCCTCGCTGCGGGTGTCAGCCACCGGCACCGGCTCGAGGTAGTGGTGGTCCTTGAAGTTGGGGTCGGTGTTCTTCTCCCAGTCAAGCTGGTCCACGATGAAGTCGAGGTCTTGGTGCTTGTCCTTGGGCATGTCCTTCACCAGCAGGCTCCACGGGACGTAGCGGCCCTCGACCATGCTCTGATACATGCCGAAGACGTCGCTGCCCCATTGCGGCTCGTAGGTGCAGAGGCTGCCGGGCGCGTGGAGGATGCACGGATCAATGAGCCAGCCGGAGCCGACCTTGAGGCGATAGGCCTTTGAGAGGTCGAGGATGCCGTTGTCGCCCTTGTTCCAGTCCTCGAGGCATTTGCGGACCTGGGCCTTGGTGGTGCCGGGTTCCAGGCCCATGAAGGTATAGGGGAAGTTGTTGCCGACGTTGTTGTGCTGCGGGGGGAAGTAGTAGCTCTCGGGCTTGCCTTCCTGGCCGACGAGCTTGGCCTGCTTCTGCGACTGGTGCATGTGGTGGGGGATCGGCCCCATGTTGTCGAAGAACTTCGAATAGACGGGCCAGCGGCCGTATTTTTTCCAGATCCTCTGGCCGACGAGCGTCGCGCCGCAGTCGGCGACGGCCTGGCGGAGGGTGAAGCGTTCGTTGCCGACGACGCAGTAGGAGAGGCCCTCGTCGGGGACGCGGCCTTCGTTGGCGGCCTCGGTGGTGGAGGCGAACCAGCGTTCGTCAATGCCGCCGCGGTTCGCGCCGTAGGCGTAGGTGTCGTCGGGATGCAACTTGAGGCGCAGGCCGGGCTGGAGGAAGGAGCGGGGCACCCAGGCGGGGGCGAGGCGGAGCAGGCCGCCGGTGCGGGAGAGTTCGGCGGCGACCTTGGCGGCGGTGTTTTTCTTGATGGTCTTGAGGGCGGTGACGGTGTTCATGGCGAGGAATGGACTGATGAATGGTTGATGCTGCGAATCGCGGGAGACCTTGCCAACCACCCACCGCGCTGACAAGAACGACGGCGGGGACGGGGCGGCCTCAGAGGAAGCCGGAAAGTGAGACGGTGGGCGGGCGCAGCGTCCCCCCCGGCTCAAGCCAAGATGTCTTTGACGACGTGGCCGTGAATGTCGGTCAACCGGAAATCGCGTCCCTGGAAGCGATAGGTCAGCTTTTCGTGGTTGATGCCCAGAAGGTGGAGAATCGTGGCGTTCAGATCGTGGATGTGGACCGGGTTTTCCACGACGTTGTAGCAGTAGTCGTCGGTCACGCCGTAGCTGAGGCCGGCCTTTACGCCGCCCCCGGCCAGCCAGATCGAATAGCAGCGGCCGTGGTGATCGCGGCCGTAGTTGTCCGGCTCGATCTTTCCCTGGCAATAAACCGTCCGCCCGAACTCGCCGCCCCAGATGACCAGCGTGTCGTCCAACAGGCCGCGTTGCTTGAGGTCCTTCACGAGCGCCGCGCTCGGCTGGTCGGTATCGAGGCACTGCTCGCGGATGCGGCGGGGCAGGTTGCCGTGCTGGTCCCAGCCGCGATGGTAAAGCTGGATGAAACGCACGCCGCGCTCGGCCATGCGGCGCGCGAGCAGGCAGTTGTAGGCGAAGGTGCCCGGCTTCTTCACGTCCGGTCCGTAGGATTCGATCACGGCCGGATCCTCCTTCGAAAAGTCCACGAGGTCCGGGACCGAGGTCTGCATCCGGAAGGCCATTTCGTACTGTGCGATCCGGGTGTTGATTTCGGGGTCGCCAAATTCGTCGTAGTGCCGCGCGTTGATCTGGGCGAGACCATCCAGCATCCGGCGGCGGGCGGACTCGCTCAGGCCGGGCGGGTTCGAGAGGTAGAGCACCGGGTCGCCCGCGCCGCGGAATTGCACGCCCTGAAACTCGGAGGGCAGAAAGCCCGAACTCCACAGCCGCGTGTAGAGCGGCTGGTCACTCTCCTTACCGCTGGAGATCATCACGATGAAGGTGGGCAGGTTGGCATTCTCCGTGCCCAGGCCATAGGCGAGCCACGCCCCGAGGCAGGGGCGGCCGGGTTGCTGGAAGCCGGTCTGGATGAAGGTAATGGCCGGGTCATGATTAATGGCCTCGGTGTTGACGGTTTTGATGATGCACAGGTCGTCAACGATCGAGGCGATGTGAGGAATCAACTCGCTGGCCCAGGCGCCCGATTGACCGTGCTGGGCAAACTTGAAGATGGGTTTAACCACCGGAAATGAGTCCTGGCCGGAGGTCATCGTTGTGATGCGCTGGCCCATGCGCACGGAGTCGGGCAGCTCGCGATTGTGCAACTTCTCCAGTTCCGGTTTGTAGTCGAGCAACTCCATCTGCGAAGGCCCGCCCGCCATGAAGAGGTAGATCACCCGTTTGGCTTTCGGCGCAAAGTGCGGGACGCCGGGAAGCCCTCCGCTGCGATGGCTGGCCGTGGCGGCGGCGAGCAAGCCCGGGTTGAGCAGTGAGCCGAGCGCAGCGGTGCCGATGCCGGTGGCCAGCCGGCCAAAGAAGTGCCGGCGGGTCAGTTGCAGGGTGTGTTCGCGAAGTGGGTCCATGTCAGATTGCCTCAGCCTTTGGTCACGGTCTCGTCGAGGTTCAGGAGCAGACTGGTGATGGTTGTCCAAGCGGCCAGTTCGGCCGGGTCCAGCCCCGCCGCCGGCCGGCTGTCGCCGACACTCAGGAACTGCCCGGCGGCATGCGTGTTCGCGCGGAATTCCCCGAGTTGTTGTTCGAGGACGCCGCGAAGGATCCCCAGTTCCTCCGTGGAGGGCGGACGGGCGACGGCAATCCGGTAGGCGTGGGTCAGCCGCGCTTCCGCCGTCGGCCCGGCCTCGCGCAGCACGCGCTCAGCAAAGCCGCGCGCCGCCTCCACAAATTGTGGGTCATTCAGCAATACCAGCGCCTGCAACGGCGTGTTCGTCCGGGGACGCCGGACCGTGCAGGTCTCGCGCGTCGGCGCGTCAAAGGTCAGCATGTTGGGCGGCGGGCTTTGGCGCTTCCAATACGTGTACAGGCTCCGGCGATACTGAGCCGGGCCCCGGTCAGGCACATACTTCTGCGAGTTGTTAAACGATACCGCCTCCCAGAGTCCCGGGGGTTCGTAGGGTTTCACGCTCGGGCCGCCGAGTTGCTCCACCAGCAGGCCGGCCATGAAGAGCGCTGAGTCCCGGACCACCTCGCCATCCGTGCGGAAGCGCGGACCGCGCGCCAGCAGGCGGTTCTCGGGGTCACGCGCGAACAATTCCGGCGTGACGCGGGAGACCTGCCGGTAAGTTGCCGAAGTGACCATCAGGCGATGCAGATGCTTGATGTCCCAACCGCTGCGAACGAACTCTGTCGCCAGCCAGTCCAGCAACTCGGGATGCGAGGGCCGCTCCCCCTGCGCGCCGAAGTCTTCCACGGTCTTGACCAGACCGGTGCCAAAGTGCTGCTGCCAGATGCGATTGACCGTGACGCGCGCGGTCAACGGATGCTGCGGATCCAGCAGCCACCGGGCGAAGCCCAGACGGTTGCTCGGGGCGCCCTCGGGCAGCGGCGGCAACACCGAGAACACGCCCGGGGACACCGGGTCTCCCGGCTTGTCGTACTCGCCCCGGAGCAGGATCCGCGTCTCGCGCGGTTTGCTGAGCTCCTTCGCGACGAGCGTGGTGGGAATGGCGGCCTCGATCGCTGCTTGTTCCTCGCGCCACCGGGCGAGGTTGTCGAACAGGGCGCGGAACTCAGCGGAGTGCTCGCGTCGGTAATGATCGCGCGCTTTCGCGGCCCAGGCGCCGGTTGGCTGGGCCGTGGTGGCCAGAAGGGCCGCCACCTCCGGCGAGAGCGAGTCCTCGCCCGCGAGGGCAGCGTTGAAGGCGAAGTGTTTGGCGCCCTGGTGATTCACCATCTTCACGAGGAACCGGTTTTCGCCGGCCTGCAAGTTCACCATCAAGCGCGTGGCCACGCCGCGTTCCTGATCCGGATCGGCCCGTTCGGCCACCAATTCACCATTCAGCCAGAGTTTGAAGAGGTCGTCTGCGCGCAGGCTCAAGGCCAGGGGGGTGGCGGCGGGTACGTGAATCGTCCGGTGGAGATAGTAAGCCCCGTGGACGCCGTGCAGTTCGTTCACCAGTTGATGGGTGGCGCCATCGGCGAGGTCGGCCCGATCGTGCCAGCGGATTTCCTCGCGAACGCCGGGATAAGTCTTCGCGAAGTCGAGTTCGACCTCGGGCGGAAACGGCTGCTCGAAACCCGCCTTCAGACCACCGGTCTTGAACGGTCCGATCAACTTCCAAGGGGTGAAGCGCGGAGGGAAGAGCCGTGCGAGCAGTTCTTCGCCGCGCGCGGCAGCAACTTCAAAATGCCCCAGCGCGTGACGTTGCTTGTCCGCTTCGAACCGGAGTCGCACGCGCAACTCGGCATTTTCCGGCACCGCGACGGGATCGGCGGTCGCGAAGATCGCGGTTCGGTTCGAGCCGGCCCGGGCCTCGGCACCCCAGGCTGAATCCGGCTTGCCATCCAGCGCTTTTGCGGGTTCGTGGCCGCCGTCCCACGCATCCGCCCACGCGTGCGCGAACTTGATCTTTTGCGGTTCACGCGCCTGGCCGTCCGGCCCGGTCACCACCAGATCCGCTTCGAACTCGGAGAGACGGAACTTGCCGTCCTCGGCCCGCGTAGCCCCGCCGCCGGGCAGGGACGCATGCGGCAGGGCCCGCAAGCGAAGGGCCCCGAGCCGGCCGGCTTCAAGGGGGAACGTAAGTTCAAAGACATCGGTCTCGGGCGATTCGCCGCTGGCGAGGATCGCCGCGGACTCCAGGGTGGTCAGCGTGGCGCCGTGGACCGACTTGCTCGCGGATGGACGCAAAAGGTGCCAGCCACTCGCGAGTCGTTCGTGCCACTGCGTGGCCCAGGCGGCTTGGGCCGGATCGAGATCCGGATCGGGGCCGTCCACCCTGGCTTGCGCCCCGGCCAACTGTTGTTTGAGCCAGTCCAGTCGCGCCGTTTGCTGGGGCGACGGCAGCCTGATGAACGGGTCGGGATTCGGGCGGTTCCCATCCATGACCGGCTCGTCGAGCTGGTTGAAGAACGCGAGCATCTGGAAGTACTCGCGTTGGGTGATGGGATCGTATTTGTGCGTGTGGCACCGGGCGCAGATCAATGTGAGCCCCAGCCAGACGGTTCCGGTGGTTTCAGTACGGTCGAAGGCGTACTTGGCGGCGTACTCGGCTTCGATGGCGCCACCTTCGCCAGTGCTCATGTTCGAGCGGATGTAACCCGTGGCGATCTGCTGGTCGCGGGTCGGATTGGGGAGCAGGTCGCCCGCGAGTTGCTCGAGGGTGAACTGGTCGAAGGGCTTGTTTTCGTTGAATGCCCGGATGACCCATTCGCGGTAGGCCCAGATGTCGCGCTGCGCGTCAATGTGGTAGCCGTGCGAATCAGCGTACCGCGCCGCGTCCAGCCAGTACCGCGCCATGTGCTCACCGTACCTTTGAGAGGCAAGCAGCCGGTCCACCAGTTTTTCATACGCGTCCGGACTCTTGTCCGCCAGATAGGCGTCCACCTCCTCGACCGTCGGCGGCAACCCGGTCAGGTCAAGTGTGGCGCGGCGGATCAAGGTGGTCTTCCCGGCTTCAGCAGAGGGTTTCAGGCCCTCCCGCTCGAGGCGGCCGAGGACGAACCGATCAATGTCGTTCTTCGGCCACTGCTCGTCCCGCACGCGCGGAGGCTCAGGACGTTTGGGAGGGGTAAAGGCCCAGTGGTCCGCCCAGGATGCGCCTTCCGCAATCCAGCGTTCCAGCACGTCCTTCTGCGCTTCGCTGAGGGTCTTGTTGGTCGCCGGCGGCGGCATGACGTCATCGGGATCCAGCGACCGGATTCGTTGGATCAGGGTGCTCCTGGCTGGGTCGCCCGGAACGATCGCGCGATCGCCGCGCCGATTGGGCTTGAGCGCGTCGTCCTTCAGATCGAGCCGCAATCTGGCCTTGCGCGCCGCTTCGTCGGGGCCATGGCAGGCGAAGCAGTTGTCCGAGAGGATGGGCCGGATATCGCGATCGAACTCAAGGCTGCTGCCCGGGTCGGCGGTGGCCGCGTCCCGGGCCAGGCCAAGGCTCAAGGCCAACAGGAAAATGGCTCGCAATGTCGGCTGGGTGCTCACAGCGGCGGAAGAGTAGCGCGGAAGTGCCCGTCGCAAAGTGAGAATGCTGGGTTATGGGAGACCTTAGCCGGAGCTCGGATCCTCCCTCGCCTCAAAGGGCCTCGCGCGACACACCCGCAGCAGGAACGGGGGCCACCGCAGTTCGCCCTACTCCCCGAGGAGATGCACCATGATCCGGCGCCGGTGGGGAGCCTTCCGGTGCTCCCACAGGTAGATGCCCTGCCAAGTCCCCAGCGCCAGGCGGCCGCCAGCAATCGGAATGCTCAGATTGACCGCCGTGAGGGCCGTCCGCACGTGCGCCGGCATGTCATCGTCGCCCTCGCAGGTATGCCGGAACAGGGAATCACCGTCCGGCGCCAGGCGGGCAAAGAAGCGTTCCAAGTCTCGCCGGACTTCCGGATCCGCGTTCTCCTGGATCAGCAACGACGCGGAGGTGTGCTGAAGATGCAGCGACGCCAGACCGGTCTGCCACCCAGCGGCGCGCACCAGGGCGGCTACTTCCCCGGTGATTTCGTAAAAACCGCGACCGCGCGTCGAAATCGCGACCTCGTGCAATCGCTGGGCCAGCATGCTGGTGGACCGGAAGCGGCTACTGGCCGTTCAAGACCCGCTCCACGTCGGGATTCGGGGCGAGGCCGCTGGCGCGAGCTTTCTGGTAATGCCAGCGGGCGAGTTCGAGGAAGGGGGGCTTTTGCAGCGCGTAGATGATGGCCAGATTGGCGTGCGCCTCGGCGTAGCCGGGTTGGAGGGAGACGGCCCGCCGCAAGGCCGCTTCCGCCGGGCCACGCTGCCCCTTCGCGCTGAGCGCGATCCCGAGGTAGTTCTGGGTCAGGGCATTGTCGGGATTCAACCGTGCGCTCCGGCTCAACAAATCCAGCGCTTCATCGAGGCGCTCCTGGCGATAGCGCAACAGCCCCAAGTACGCCGTGGCCATCGCGTGGTCCGGGTCCGCCGCCAGCGCCCGGTTCAGGTTCGCCTCGGCTTCGTCCAACCGCCCGCGCTGGAGTTGCGTCGCCGCAAGGTCCGTCAAGACGCCGGCGTTTCGGTCGTCCAGCTTCGCGGCTTCCGCATATTTGGATTCGGCTTCGTCCAGCCGGTTGGCCTGAAAGGCGCGCTGGGCCTCCGCGATCAGCGGTTGCGCGCCGGCCGGCAGCGGACGGGTGACGCGTCCCGCTCCGGCGCCGGTCGTTCCGGCCGCCACTGGGGCGCCGGGTTGAAAGAGCTTCAACTCTTCCTCTGAGTAGGGCACGGGCTTGGCCTCGTAAGCAGCGAGGCGCGACCGGGCGAGGTCGAGCTGGCGCTGGAGTTCGGCCTGGCCGGAGCCTTTCTGTCGCAGCTTGAGGTCCTGCACCTCGGCCTGGAGCTTGGCCACCTGCTTCTGCAACTCGGCTCGTTCTCGCTGCAAGGCGCGGATGTACTCCTCCGACGCCTTGGCGGCCCGTTGCTCGGCTTTGGTCGCGGGCGGGGGAGCGGCCGTAGTAGCGGCGGCTTGAGCGGATGCGGGCGTGGCGGATTGCTGTGTGAGGGCCGCCAAACGCCCTTCCACGGTCGCCTTTTCTGCCGCCAGCACTTCGGCGCGCCGGGTCTGGGCCGCGAGTTCGTTTTGCGCCTCCTTCAACCGCCGTTGCAGTTCTTCCACCTGGCGACTGGCCTTGCGGGCCGTTGCCGACGGGGCGGCCTTTGCAGCTTCCGCACGGGCTGCTTTCAATTGGGCGTCGAGGGAGTCGCGGTCGCGGCGCAAGGCGGCCAGCGCGTCGCCTTGCTGTTGGAGCTGTTTGCGCGCCTCCCGCAAGGCGGCCTCGGCCTCCGCCAAAGCCTTGGGATCCGCGCCCCGGGTTGCGGCCCGGGATTTGGCCTCACGCAACTGATCCTCGAGCTCCTTCTTCTCCCGGGTCAGCGTGGTCACCTCGCGGGTCTGACGGTCCAGTTCAGCCCGCGCGGTGCGCAGTTCGGTCTGCACGGCGGCCAGGGCTCCGGAATCTTCCCGACTTGCGGCCGGCACCCGTTGTTTGAGCCGCTTCTCGAGTTCGTCATTCTGCCGGGTCAGCTCGCCGACCCGTGCGGTCTGCCGGTCCAACTGAGCCGCCGTCTCGGTCAGCCGGCGCCGCATGGATTCCAACTCAGCCGTGTCGGCGGGCCTGGCAGCAATTTCGCGCTGCAGGGCGAGGTTGTTGCGCAGGGTTTGATTCTCTTCCCGCAACTGGCGGATTTGTTCCTCGGCCCGCTGCATTTCGCGGGGGTCAATGGGTGCCGGTTGCACCGCCAGCGCCTCGCGAAGCTTGGCTTGCAGCAATTCGCGTTCGCGCCGCAACTCCTGCAACTGTCGCCCCAGTTCCTCAAGCTGTTCGTCACGCGCGTCCGGCGGCGCGGCAATCGCGGGAGGATCGGCGGGTGCCAGCGGGGCCGCGGCGGGAGCGGCCGGCCTGACCGCCGGGGCGGCGGCGGGACTCATCCGGCGCGTCACGTAGTCCTTGCGGAAGCGGACGATGGTGGGGTTCCAGTTCGGGAACTCCTTTTCGATGGCGTTCAGGCCTGCGAGCGCCTCGGCGTATTTCTCGTCCGCGAGCCGGGTCTGACCAGAACCCCGCAGCGTGTCCGCCTGCTGAATCAGGTTGTACACGCGAATGAAGGCGTCATCGGGAGACTGCGCCCGGAGGTCCAGGGCTCCCACCAAAGAAACCAACAATACCCACCACGCGAATCGCTTCATGGCCGCCAGTCTAGCAGGTGCGGCAGACTTTTCCCGAACATTTTCACCGGCGGCTTGGAGAAGACGGGCACCGGACCGCGCTCCGGCCTCCGCCGGCGCAAGAAGACCGCCAACGAGCTTCCTGCGGCCGGCGGCACTCCACCGCTGACTTGGGAACTCGCCCGGGATTGGAGGTGTCTCCGGCCTGCCGGAGTCAAGCCGCTTGACGCCCCCCGGACCATCCGTAACCTCTCATGGTCGGCCCGTCACCTGTGTCCCCGGAAACGGACTTTCGGGACGCCCGCCAGTCGAGAATCATTATGGACATCATCGGCAATGTTGAAGCGATCCTTAAACGCAAGGGCAACGCCGTTTATTCCGTTCGGCCCGACGCCACGGTCTTCGAGGCCATCAAGCGCCTCGCCGAGGTGAATATCGGTGCGCTGCTGGTCATGGAGGATGGGAAGTTGCTGGGCGTGTTTTCGGAGCGTGACTACACCCGCAAGGTGGCGCTGCAGGGGAGGGATTCACGGAATACGCTGGTCAAGGACATCATCACCAACCGCCTGTTCACCGTCCCCCCCTCTGCCACCGTTTCGGAGTGCCTCCGGTTGATGGTGGACAACCGCATCCGTCATCTACCCGTCGTGCACGAGGGGAATGTCATCGGCGTGGTCTCAATCGGCGACTTGGTGAACTGGATTATCAGCTCGCAATCCGCCGCGATCGAGCAGTTGGAAAGCTACATTTCAGGCGGCTATCCGGCCTGAAGGCGAGGTAGGCCGGGCTTGTCGCCGTCGCTGCGGTCGCCACACTCGGCGCATGAGCGCAGCCCCTGCCTCTCGCCGTTGGAATGGTTGGCGCCCCTTCTCTCCGATGGCCATCGCCATCGCTCTGACGTTCGGAGCTCACGCCGACTGGCCGATGTTGCGCGGCAACCCGCAGCATGATGGCTTCGCGGAGTTCCGGGTCACGTCGGAACGTGACCGCACCTGGGCGGTCGAATTTGAAGATGAACGGCTGGGAACGGCGATGGAGCCCATCGTCGCCGAGGGCATGGTGTTCGTCGCCACCCATGCCGGGTGCATCCATGCCCTCGACGCGCAGTCGGGGGAATCCCGCTGGTGCTTTGCGGCCCACGGGCCGTTTTTGCACTCGCCCGCGTTTGCCGGCGGGCTGGTGTGCGCTGCCTCGACCGACGGCTGGCTTTACGGATTGCGAGCTGCATCCGGAGAGATGGTGTGGCGGGCCAAACTGGGACGCGGCGGGGCGGCGGCCTCGCCAGTGGTCGCGGACGGGCTGGTTTTCCTCGGCGATCGGCAGGGTGGTTTTGGGGCTTGGGACGCGGCGACGGGCGCGCGCCGCTGGCATCGTCAGCTTGGCGCGCCGATTCGCCAGACAGCCGCCGTCGCGGACGGCCGGGTCTTCGTGACCACCGAGGAACTAAGCACGGTGGCCATGGATGCCCGAACCGGCGCGGAGCGGTGGCGTTCGGCACCGCTCGCCGGCCAGAGCGCGCGCGACTATTACCCGGTCGTGGTGACCACGGGAGAACGCCAGTGGGTCTTCATCCGGACCAATCCGGCACACCCCATGGCCGAGCGAATCACACAGGACCGGGCCCTGCTCTGCCGGAACGCCGGCGCGGATGACCGGGATTGGAAGACTCTGGATGCGTGGCTGAAGAGCGACGCCGCGCTGGGCACGCCGGAACTCTGGCAGCGCGAGCAGGCGGCCGTGGCGCAATTCCTGGCCGACAATCCAAATGCCCGGACCTTCTTCGCGTTTGACGGGGAGACCGGGCGAGCCGCGGAGGCGCCCCCGATCCTCTGGGCGGCGGGCTGCCAGGGCGTCGGGGCACCGCCCGCTCGGTGTCCAGATGGGCGCTTGCTGGTGTTTTACCGCAGCGCCTACGGCAATTGGAATCTGGGCGTGGCACCGCTGGTGGCGCTGGGGCTGTTCCGTCCCGTGCTGAATCGAATTGAGCCGCTTTTCCACTCGCGCGGGAACCAGCCGCCGTGGAACACGTTCTGGGGCACCGCTGACGAAACCCAAAACTTTGTCATGGCAGGCACCACGGCGCTGATCATTCACCAGGGGACGCTCAGCGCCTTCGATCTCCTTACCGGCGATCTGGTAACGGTCCACGGGGAACGCGACACCTTCGGCGGTCTCCGCAATCCCCCTTGGGCCCGCAACGAATGGCACGGGCCGGGCCGCGGCGGTGTCGCCCTGAGCGACGACCGCATCTACTGGCTCACGGGGAGCCGGGTGCTCTGCCTTGGGCCCGACCGCATCGAGACAGCCCAAGACGTGCGCCGAGTGCGTGCGGCCGCCCTCCCGGTCCGGCAAGCACCGGCAGCCGAGCCCCGGAGTACCGACGAACTTGCCGCGGAGTTGAGCCGGGTCGTCCAAGAATTTCTCTCCGCCCGCTGGGCACCGTTGCTGGTCGAGCCTGGGCTGGCGGGGCGCGAATTCTTTTTTGCCGACACGGCAAGCCTGTTCGAAGCCCTCGCCTGGGCGTTTCCGCATCTGCCGATGAACGAGCGTGAGACCGCGCGCGCCGTCCTCGCGAGCGAGTTTGCCTCACGCCCGCCGTATGCCGAGAGCGCGGCGTTGGGGCTGGCCGACGGCCGTCGGCGAGAATGGGCACCGCCTGCGCCGGACACGATTCGCCCCGCTGCAAACGATCCGCGACTTCACCCCTTCGCGGGCGTGTACGCGGCGTGGTTCTACGGCGAGCGATGCAACGAGCGGGAACGGGTGCTCGCCCAATACCCCGCGATCAGCAACTGCTTCCGGTCGTTCGTCGCCAGTGGTTGGTCGCTGGATGGCGGGAAAGGTGACCTGCACGCGAATCGTTATCTCCGGTCGCTCCTGGCGATGATCGAACTGGCTCGCGCGGCCGGGGATGCCACCAGCGCGGAACAAGCGGAGCGGCTGGCGGAGCGCCACCTCGCCGAACTGGCGCGCTGGTGGCGAAGGGTGGCCGCCGAGGGCACGCTGCAGACGTTCAACACGACGGCCGAACTGGATCCCTTCATTGGCAAGGGCGACGGGCTGTCTTTCCGCCTCGCCCCGCATCGGCACAAGATCGCCCTGCTGCTCGGCTTGTCGCCGGAATTGGCCGGGCGCCTCCGGGCCTTGGTGGGCGCTGAGGTGCAGCAAGTCTGGCGCATCTTCGAGCGCCAGTACGCGACCTGGTGGATCGTCGGCGAAGAGCGCCAGGTTCACTTTGGCGAGAATTACGTGGATCCGCCGGATCTCGCTGCCGGCGGTTTTGGCGCCCTCGCCTGGCTCCTGGAGGCCGCTCCGGAATTCTTGCGCGCCCGCATTGACTTGCCGTTCTGTCGCGCCGACCTTTTCCACGTGCAGAAACTGGCGATGGCTCTTGATGCGGCGCGACGCCACCCGGCCGGGCGCCTTCCCGCAGCCACAGTGCCGTAGGCGGCCGGGGCAGTGGCTGTCTGCTCGCCTCCGATTCTGAATTCAATGGAACCAGAACCACTCCCGCCCGAAGTCGGCGTCCTTGAGGCTGAGATTCCGTGGTATCGGACGCCCTTCTTCAGCCGGCTGTTGGCCATCGCGCTGCCGCCGCTCGGGATCGGTCTGGCGTGGACCAATCGCCACTTGTCCACCGCGCGGAAGGTCCTCGTCACCGTCGTCCTCGCGCTTTTTTTCATCCCGTACGTGGTCGGCATTGTCTGGTTTCTGGTGTTCCTGAATCTGGTTCAGGTCGAGTGGAAGGGAGGCTTTGGCCCGAGTCTGGTGTTCCGAAAAACCGTCCCGGATTTCCAGGCGCTGGAGCTCAACCGCTCCGGCCAGCGCGCGGAGTCCGAGGGGGCATTCAGCCGGACGCCGAACCCGAGTTCGTACTGGACCGACTTCCGCGGGCCCCGACGGGACGGACGTTACGACGAGCAACCGATCCTGCTGGACTGGCCGGAAGCCGGCCCGCGCGTGGTATGGCGACAGCCCGTGGGGGGCGGCTACGCGTCGTTTGTCGTCGCGGACGGCCGGGCATTCACCATCGAACAACGCCGGGAACAGGAAACCGTGGTGGCCTACGATCTCGAAACGGGCCGCGAGTTGTGGACTTATTCTTACCCGGCGCTCTTCTCCGAGTGGATGGGCGGTGACGGCCCGCGGGCGACCCCGACGCTCGTGGCCGACATGCTGTACAGCTACGGTGCGACGGGTGAACTGATCTGCCTCGGGGCGGCCTCGGGCACCGTGTTGTGGCGCAAGAACGTCCTCGAAGACAACCAGTCTGGAAACCTGCGCTACGGGATGGCCGCGTCGCCATTGGCTGTGGACGACCAACTCATTGTCCTTGCGGGTGACGCCAGTCCCGGGAAGTCCGTCATCTCCTACGACCGGCTCAGCGGGCGACGATTGTGGAGCGCCTTGGATGATCGGCAGTCCTACACTTCGCCGATTCTCGCTGAGCTGGCCGGCCAGCGGCAGATCGTGATCGTTACCGCGTCGCGCGTGGTCGGCCTCGCAACCGACGGCTCGAAGACCCTTTGGGAATACCCCTGGAAGGTGCAGTACGAGAACGCGATCGCCACGCCGCTGATGGTGAGCACGAATCGCTTCCTGATCTCGGCTGGCTATGGAACCGGAGCCGCGCTGGTGGAGGTCGCTCGCGAAGGCGACGGTTTTCGGGCCACGCAGGTGTGGCGTAACCGGAATCTGAAGACGAAGTTCAACCCGGCGGTGATATGGGAGGGACACGCGTACGGCCTCGACGAGGGGGTGTTGGCATGCATTGACCTCGCCACCGGTGAACGCCGGTGGCGTGAGGGTCGCTACGGTTACGGCCAGCTTCTGCTCGCCAGCGGCCACCTCATCGTCCTGGGCGGGGAGGGGGACTTGGCGTTGGTCAAGGCAACGCCTGAACGCTGGCAGGAATTGCGCCGCATCCGGGTCCTGCGCGGCAAGACTTGGAACGTGCCGGCCCTGGCCGGGGGCTTCCTGCTGGTGCGGAACTCGGCGGAGATGGCTTGCCTCGATCTACGGTTGCGGCGGGTGACCGCGCCGTGACGCCCTGGCCGTCACAGCCTTCCGCGCGGTTCAGGCCGGTGCGTTGCCGAGCGAGCGCAAATACTCGAAGGTGAACAAACCGGTGTTGTGGCCGTCCGCCCAATGCGGCTGGACCCCATAGCCACCCACCGGCACCGCGCGGCTCAGTTGGAACGACGCCGGCGTCAACGCTGGTGCCGGCCCCTTGTGGAGGTGACCCAGCACATCCCGCTCGCCCTGGCAGCCCGCGCACGGGCAGGCCCGCCGCAACGCCTCCAGCGGGATGTAGCTCTCGCTCCCGTCATCCCATTTGATCGCGAGCTCCTGGCCAATAGCCTCCAGAGAAATCGGTTTCATCGGTCGGGTCTTGGGCGAACCGCAGGTTTCGCCGGCTGGCTCCTCACAGATCGCCCCAGGGGAAGGTGATCAAGAACATCAGCACGCCGAGGATCAACAACAGCGCGCCGAACAGGATGAGCGTGGTGTCATACCGCCAGCCGCTGATGCGGATGGCCCGTGGCGAGGCAAATTCTGCGTCCCGAATCCGCTGATGATACCGCGAGATGCGCTTTTGAATTGGCCACGCCAGATACATCAGCAGCGACCCGACGACCATCAGTCCGATGGCAATCAACACCTGGGGACCCAGAAAGTCGGATAGAGCGGCCACCATGGCACCGTCTCGGACCTGAACGATGGTTACCGTCGTCCCACTCACCGCCTCGTCGCTAAACTTCATCCCACGGATAGGTCAACAGAAACAATCCCAGCCCTCCCAACGCCAGCATGATCCCAAAAAGAATCAGCGCGAACTCATGGTGCCACCCCGTCACGCGAATCAGCCAGCTCGATGCCCGGGTGGCTCGCCGGAGGCGATGGTGCCAGCGGATCAACCAACGCTGAATCATTCGCGCGCAGAGTACCAGCAAGACGCCGCTGATACCCAAGAGGGCGGCGACTACATGCGGCTCCATCCCTTTCTCGAAAAACGCCATGCGCGGTTTGCTTACGCCTTAGCTCCCGAGCATGAAAACGTCCGCCCCGAAAGCCGGCAAGCAATTCCGTGGTTGGTGTCCTCACACATCACGATCTCAACGGAGTCAGAGCGTTTCCACCTTTCATGGAGCCCAGTCCTTCCCAGTTGAGGTGGATGGTTGGCCGGGGGCGCCACAACCTGCCGGCAAGGACGACGGCGCTACATCGGTTCTGGCAACACCCTAACCGTGGGGCGGGCAAAAGGCTGCGCCTCCGGTCGAGGCCCGGAAACTTGAATTGGTTTCATCACCCCAAGCCCGCCAAAGGGCGCTCCGCTTTTCAAACTGAACCGTGCCAGCTCAGACGGGGAACTCTTGTTCTCTCTCCCGACCGCCATCCGATGGCGCTCCGTGGCCTTCCGGCTCACCAGCAAGTGGTGTTCCTCCGTCGCCCACCGTACCCGGGAGACAGCAGACTGGTTTCGCGGCTCGAGCGATGGTCGCGTCGCGTTCAGCCAAACAGATCCAACTGGGACGGTGGTGCAATGGCTTTGAGCTTCTCGCGCTCCGCGCGGTGGCGCGCAGCGTGGCGGACGGTGCCCTCCGGCGTCAGCTCGGATTCCTCGAGATTCCTCAAGATTACTTTGGCCCGCTCGATCACGCTGCGGGGCACGCCGGCAAGGCGCGCCACCTGAATGCCGTAGCTCTTGTCGGTCCCTCCCGCGACGATCTTGCGCAGGAAGATGATCTGGTCGTTCCATTCGCGCACCGCGACATTGAAATTCTTCAAGCGCGGCAGCCGGGCGGCCAGCTCGGTCAGCTCATGGTAGTGGGTGGCAAAGAGGGTCTTGGCGCCAACCTGATGGTGGAGGTGTTCGACGATGCTCCAAGCGAGGCTCAGCCCGTCGAAGGTGCTCGTGCCGCGGCCGATTTCGTCGAGGATCACGAGGCTCCGCGCGGTGGCGTTGTTGAGGATGTTCGCGGTCTCGGCCATCTCGACCATGAAGGTGGACTGGCCCCGCGAGAGGTCGTCGCTGGCACCGATCCGGGTGAAAATGCGGTCCACCAGATCAATGCGCGCCGACCGCGCTGGGACGAAAGCACCCGTGTGCGCGAGCAGCACGAGTAGCGCGACCTGGCGAATGTAGGTGCTTTTGCCCGCCATGTTCGGACCGGTGATCAGGCAGATTTGCGGCAGCGACGGTTGCGGCGGGCGGAGCGAACCCGACTCCGACGCGGCCGATTCGCTGGAACGGCCATCGCCCCCCGGCGACTGGCTGGCCAGGCCGGTGTCGTTCGGCACGAAGCGTTCTTCGGTCAGAGTTTGTTCAAGGACGGGGTGGCGGCCGTCGGTGATCACAATTTGTCCGCCGTCCTGGACTTCCGGCCGGCAGTAATCGCGCAGTCGTGCGAGGTCCGCGAAGGCGGCGAGGACGTCGAGTTCGCCCAGGGCGGCCGCCGTGTCCTGAATGTCCCGCAACTGGCCGAGCGCCCGCTCGCGCAGGCGCAGGAACAGCTCGTATTCAAGCTTTGTGCTCCGTTCCTCGGCCCCGAGAATCCTGGCCTCCATTTCCTTGAGTTCCGGGGTGATGAAGCGCTCGCCGTTGGCGATGGTCTGTTTGCGGACGTAGTGCGGAGGGACCTTTTCCAGATTGGCCTTCGTGACCTCAAGGTAATAGCCGAACACCGAGTTGAAACCGACCTTGAGCGACTGGATGCCGGTGCGCGCGATTTCGTCGCGCTGCAGCGCCGCGATCCAGTCTTTCCCGCTTCGCATCGCCGCGCGCAGTTCGTCGAGGGCGGTGTCGTAGCCGTCGCGAATCAGTCCGCCCTCCTTCAGCGCGAGCGGCGGGTCATCCACCACGGCGCGGCCGATCAGGTCCACCAATTCCCGACAATCGCTCAGGCGGGCCGCGAGTTCCGCCAGCAGCGAGGGCGAACCGGGCGAAGGGGCAGGCGGGAGGTCCAGAGCCGGGAGTTCCGTCGGCCGCTGTTTCTCGGCCAACGCGGCAGTGGTCAGGCGCTCCAAGGTGTTCCGCAAGTCGGGGACTCGACTCAGGCCGCTCCGCAGCGCGACCAAATCACGGGCGTTTCCCGTGCCGACACTCAGGCGGCTGATGGTCCGCTCCAGGTCCCGCACCTCCTTCAGCGCGGCGCGGAATGCGTCCAACTCGGTCGGTTGGGCAAGCCACGCCTCCACGGCGTCCTGTCGGCGGCGAATGGGCTCGACGGCGGCCAGCGGTTGGGAGAGCCAATCCCGCAACCGGCGGGCCCCCATCGGCGTCACCGTCCGGTTCACAGCGCCGTAGAGGGAGGTCTCGCGGGAACCATCCGGGCGCAAGGGTTCGAGGACCTCAAGGTTCCGGAGCGTTGTGGTGTCCAGGATGAGATAGTCCGCCGGCTGGTAAAACGTGAGGCGCGTCAGGTGGGAGATGTCGCGCCGCAGTTGATTGACGAGGTAATGAATCACCGCCCCGGCGGCGCCGACCGCGGCCAGGCGACCGCGCAAACCGAAGCCGTCGAGCGTGGCCACTTTGAAGTGGTCGCGGAGGGCAAACTGGGCGGTCTCGGGAGCGAAAGCCCAGTCCTCGTGCGTGGTCACGTTCCGGACGGTGGAGGTTAGCATCTGACGGAGGGCGGAGGCCTCCGCAGGCACGATCAGCTCGCTGGGGCGCAGCCGTTCCAATTCGGTCAACAACGCCGCCTCCGAGGCCAATTCGGTGGCGCGGAAGTCGCCGGTGGTGAGATCGAGGAAAACCAGACCGAAGGCTGACCCGGCACGACAGGCGGCGGCAAGGAAGTTATTCCGGCCGGCCTCGAGCATCCGCTCATCAAAATGGGTGCCGGGACTGAGGATTTGGGTGACTTCACGCTTCACCAGCTTGCCAGGCCTGGCGTCTTCGACTTGGTCGCAGATAGCCACCTTGTGGCCCGAACGCAAGAGCCGGCCGATGTACCCGGCGGCGGCATGATGGGGCAGACCGCACATCGGAACGCCTTGGCGGGCCGTCAGGGCGAGATTCAGCACTTGGGCGCCAAGCTGGGCGTCCTCGAAGAACATCTCGTAGAAATCGCCGAGTCGAAAAAGCAGGAGGGTGCCGGGCGGCAGGCTGGTCTTGATCCGGCGATATTGCGCCATCATCGGCGTCAACTGGGCGTCATGGGCCATCGGCCGGGCAGGCTAGCGGTCCGCTGGTCTTGGGCGAGCGCGGAATGATGGCTGGCTGCCGCCCTCGCCTCACGGAAACAAAAAGCCCGCGTCCGTTGCCGGACGCGGGTTCGTTTGCGTAACCCCTACACTCCTTTACCCCACTTTCCTCCTACCCCTCACTCCTTTTCCCCAACTTCCCTCCAAAACCACCACCATCCTCCCAGAAACTCACTTTGCCGCCAGCGCCGCTTCAATTGCCTTCGTAACTTTGGGCGAATCCGGTTCGTCGCCGGAGTCAAAGCGTGCCACGACCCTGCCGTCGCGACCAAGAAGAAATTTTCCAAAGTTCCACTTCACGTCGCCCGGGAAGGCAGCGTCCTTGCCCGTCAGAGCCGCATAGAGCGGGCTTTGCCCCGGGCCGCTTTTGACGCCGACCTTCTCCATCAGCGGGAACGAAACGTCGAATTTCGTTTTGCAGAAGTTTTTGATCTCCTCCGCCGTTCCCGGTTCCTGACCGCCGAAATCGTTGCTGGGCACGCCCACCACGACGAATCCTTGGTCCTTGTACTTTCGGTACGTGGCTTCCAGAGGCTTGTACTGCTTCGTGTAACCGCATTGCGAGGCGACATTCACGATTAGCACCACCTTGCCCTCGAATTCTTTCAGGGACGTGGCTCTGCCGTTGATGTCCTTCAAAGGAATGTCGTACAGAGATGCTGCCATAGCCGTACCGACCGCCAGTGCGGTCAACCCCATTAAAAGTTTCACAACCTTCATACGCGCGCAGGAAAGTGGCGACGAATCGCGTGCTGTCAAATCAGCACGCCCCGGCTGACCGCCGGGGTTTGAACACCCTTCAGGGGGCAGGGGTTGGTTCGGGTGCCGTTGGCGCCTCTGAAGTCGCGGCCGTGATGCCTTGGGTGGTTCTCAGTTCGGCGGCCCCACCGCCGGCTTCTGCCGGTCCCGCCGCGGGTGGCTGAAGCGCGGATGCTGCCGTTGTCTCGGCCCCTGCGCCCGGCGCCGGTTCCTCCGGTGGGATGGCTGCCTCGATGGACTCGATGCGGTAGCGGCTGACGTGGCCTTCGAGTTCCAGTTCGGTTTCGTCGCCCACCTTGCGGTTGAGCAGCGCCTGGCCGATGGGGCTGAGGTAGCTGACGATGTGCCGCTGCGGGTCAAAATCCCAGGCGCCGAGCAGAGCGAACGTTTCGGTGTGTTGCCGCCCGAGTTCGGTCACCGTCACGCGGGTGCCGACGCCCACCACGTCCGTCCGCGGATTCAAAAAGTCCGAGCCCCGGGCGCGGGCCAGGTCGCGTTCGAGCTCCGCCTTGCGCCGCATCAGGACTCCGTGCATTTCCTTGGCCGCCTTGTATTCGTGGTTCTCGCTCAGATCGCCGTAGCTCCGGGCCACGGCAATGTCGCGCGAATTCGCGGGAATCTTTTTCTGCACCAGCTCGTCGTATTCCCTCTTGCGGCGCTCCAAGCTCTCCCATGAGACGACCAGCGTGTTATCCTGCCGGCTTTGTTCGCCGGTGATCAGCTCCTGAATCGCGGGGAAGTGCTTGATGATGCGCGCGAGCAGCGAGCGTTTGTCCATGTCATCGAAGCTCGGCGAGAGTTGCAGCGCACGAGTCAGGTCCTTGATGACCTCGATGTCGGCCGACTCGATCAGCTCCACGAGCAGTTCGTGGTCGGCCATGATGAAATCCCGCAGCTTGCCGGCTTTCTTCTCATCGCGCTCGATGGCTGTGAGCATGGCGCGGAAGACTTCGGGGCCGAGGATGTCGGCGTATTCGTCGGAGCGGCTCTTGGCCAGCCACAGAAGCAGCTCACTGCTGGCGCTGTGTTGGGCAATGGCGCGCGAAAGGAAGGCGCGGAACCGGTCCCGGTGACCGGACTCGATCATCAGGCTGGCGCACTCGGCGCACAGCTTGGCGCCAACTGAATTCAAGAACCCCAGCAGCAGGTCCGGCCACGTTTCGGGGTGCGCCGCCTTGAACGACGCCAGCGCCCGCCGATGTTTGGGCGAAGCCACCGCCTCCAACACTTTGCCGGCGGATTCCGCCTGGGACCAAACGGCTGCTTCGGTCACTTCTCCCTCGCTGGCCGGCAGGGCGGCTGCCGCGCGGAGATCGTCCCGCATGAAGATCGCTTCCAACGCCAGAGCCGGCTGGGTGCGTTGATGGGACGCGATTTCCGGATTGAGCTGTTCCACCATTTCGCGGACGACGGCCTGCTTGTCCGCCAGGTCCGCCACATTCGCCAGCACCTCGGCCGCGACCGCCAGACGCGCCTTTAGGCCGCGCGCCTTGCGGAATTCGGCCAGCAAGCGGTCCTGCAGCGTGGTTTCCTGGGCCTGATACAGGATGGGTTCGGACTTCTTCGCGGGCACCAGGAAGTGGCCGTCCTTCTTCATCTCGCGCTTGGCCGCTTCCCACCACTTCTTCCAATCCGCCGCGATCACGTCCGGCACCAGGACCTGCTGAATCTGGTCCACGGTGGCTCGCCCGTTGAAGCTCTGGAGGACCAGTTTGATCAAGTCGAGGTGATGGAGGGCGGCCATCTGTTTGACGGCGGCCAGATCCGTCGCTTTTCGAACCAGGATGTGATCGGGACCCAACGGGGTGAGTGATTCGGCCGCGAACGCCAAGTCCATCGAATGGCCTGGCTTGCCCTGAAAATCAATGATGAGACGGCCAAAGATCAGGTCCACCTCCTTGATTTGACCGAATCCCCAACTGCGGTGCCGGCAAAACCTTCCCTCCGCCAGGGTCATTAGCGGTCCGATGTGCTTGTTCAGAATCTTCCCGGCGGCCGCCAATTTCTCAAACTCTTCTCTCATATCGTAAATGCGCTCGCGTGTCCCCGAATTCACGCCAGTATGCCGCCGTGAGGCGTCAAACACCAAGAGAAATTGCCGCGCGCGTGCTGCGGCGACGCCAGGCGTCCGGGCAGTTCGTCGAGGCCGCACTCGCGGAGGAACTGGCGGCGGCGGCGCTCGGCGCCAGGGACCGCGCGCTGGCCCAGGAGCTGGTGTATGGGGTCGTTCGCTGGGAACGAACCCTCGACTGGTTGATTGAACGGAAGGCCGTCCGCCGACCGCCGGACGCACCGGTCCAGGCGTTGCTGCGGCTGGGGCTTTACCAGATCTTCTGGCTGAGCCGCATTCCCGACCACGCGGCGGTTTTCGAGACCGTCGAACTGGCCGAGGCGCTCGGTGGCGACGGCGTCGCCGCCTTCGTCAACGCCCTGCTGCGCGGGTACCTCCGGGAATTCGACGCCGCCCGGCAGGCGATCAAGGAATTGCAACGCCGGGATCCTGCCACCGGCTGGTCCCATCCGGCCTGGCTCGTCAGCCGTTGGACCGAACGCTGGGGTCCGGAGGCGACGGCGCGCCTTCTGGAGTGGAACAACACCCCGCCGGTGACCTTCGCCCGGATCAATACGTTGCAGGCCCGCCCCGAAAAGGTGATCGAACGCTGGCGGATGCACGAGAACGTCGAGTACGACTTCGGCCGCTGGGATTGGATTCCCGAAAACACCGTCTTCCAACTCCGGTCCCATCCGCCCTTGGAACGCCTCGAGACCTTTCGCCGGGGCCACTTTTACGTGCAGGACCCCAGCACGCTGCTGGCCGTCCGTTTGCTGGATCCCCAGCCGGGTGACCGCATCCTCGATGCCTGCGCGGCTCCGGGCGGCAAGACCACCTACATCGCCCAGGTGGTCGGCGACGAGGCGGAGATTGTCGCGGAGGACATCTCGGAGGATCGCCTCGCCTTGATCCGCGAGAATTGCAAGCGGCTCGCGGTGGTGAGTGTCGAGACCCGGCTGGCCCAACCCGACGCCCCCGGCCGTCCGGAGTTTGATCGCGTGCTCGTGGACGCGCCCTGCTCCAATACCGGCGTACTGCGTCGCCGCCTGGAAGCCCGCTGGCGTACCCGGCCGGCCGACCTGCGGCAACTCGCCGACCAGCAGCTTCAGTTGCTGACGCGCGCGGCCGCGCGGGTGTGCCCGGGTGGCACGGTGGTGTACAGCACCTGCAGCCTCGAGCCTGAGGAAAACTCGGTCGTCGTCGAACGTTTCCTCGCCGCCCATCCACACTTCCATCTCGCCAGCCAACGCAGCCTCTTGCCGCACGAAGACCACGTGGACGGCGCCTTTGCCGCCCGGCTGGATCGAAGAACTGGCACGCCCGAGCAGGGCCCTCGCGGCGACGTTTCGAAATCGCCCGATTGCCGGCGGTAGTCCAAGGCATGCACTCAACCGCTGCCAGGCTCCGCGCTTGACGGCGGAAAAAGCCCGCCCACGTTCCCCGCATGAAGCGCGGTGGCATGCGGCTGGTTCTGGCAATTGGGCTCTTCCTGCAGAACGCCATTGGGGCTGACTGGCCGAAGTGGCGCGGGCCGAATGGCGACGGCATTTCGCCGGAGCGCGGCACCGTGTCGCCCTGGCCGGCGAACGAACCGCCGCGGGTTCTGTGGCGCGCGGAGGTGCATACGGGCTTCTCGGGGTTGGCCGTGGGAGGCGGACGCCTCTTCACCCTCGGCAATTCCAACGAATGGGATGTCGTGACCGCCTTGGATGCCGCCAACGGCCGCGTGCTGTGGCGACACCGGTATGCCGCCCGCTTGGACCCGAATCTGTACGAGGGTGGACCGGGGGCAATGCCGACTCTGGACGGCGACCGGGTGTACACCCTGAGCAAGTGGGGTGACCTGTTCTGTTTCGAGGCGGGCAGCGGACGGGTCGTCTGGTCCCGACACCTGACCAACGACGCGGGCATCACCCTGCCCTTCTGGGGACTGGCCAGTGCGCCACTCATCCTGGGTGACCGACTGTTTCTGAACGCCGGTGGACGCGGACTGGCCTTGGACAAGCGCGACGGCCGCACCCTTTGGGCAAACACCGATGGCCGTAACGGCTACACTGCCTGCATCCCATACGATCATCAGGGCACGCCGGCGCTGGCCGTGCTCGCGCATCGGGAGGCGGTGGGGGTGGCACAATCCGACGGACGGCTGCTGTGGAGCAAACGCTGGGCGACGCAGTACGACATGAACTGCTCCGATCCCCTGCCCGTGGCGGGCGGGATTCTCCTGACCGGGTACAAACGAACCGCGGAGTTGCTGGACGTCGCCGGCGGCACCCCCACCGTGCGCTGGCAAAGCCCCGGCCTTTCCACGCACCTCAGCCCCGGCGTCATTCTTGACGGCCACCTTTACTCCTACGTCGGCGACGCTGAACAAGCCGGTGCTTTCGTCTGTGCCAGCCTCGCCACCGGTGCGATCCGCTGGCGGCGGGACAACCTGCCCCCTGGATCGGTGATCGCCGCCGGAGGGCATCTGGTGCTGCTGGACGGCGACGGGCTTCTGCGCCTGGTCCCGGCGGATCCCGGCGGGTTCCGTGAGCTGGCCCAAGCGCGACTCCTCCCCGAAGGTCGCGCCTGGACCCCGCCGTCATTTTCCAACGGTGTGGTGTACCTTCGCAACGCCCGCGGTCAGGTCGTGGCCGCCGCCCTGCCCTGGCAGCCCGACCAAGCCGTGCGCCCGCGGCTCGAGATCCAGCGGGCGGAAGATGAGGTCGAGCTGACTTGGTCTCCCGAAAGCGGTGCGTGGGAGATCGAGCAGTACCTGCCTGAGCGGGCCGCTCAAGGCTGGCATTCTCCGGAACCCCAAGCGGGGGAATTGGTCCCCGGGCGATATCGCGCTCTGCCGACCGAACGCGTGGCGTGGTTTCGACTGCGCCAGCCCTGACACGAGACATTCCGCCATCGCACTCCTGGCAAGGTGTGGCACGGGTGCGGGTGTCCGGGATGGGGCGGCGCTGGCGGAGGCGGTCGGGCAGTGGACTTCTCCCTGCCGACCCGTACGTCCCCAAGAGCAATCGCTGACCCTCGGCCGGTCCGGGTCCAGCGCCCCCGCCTGGGCGGAACCTCCCCGGACACGGAGTCCCTGAGTCCCGGTTCACCCCGGGAACCGTCAACTCCGTTTGCATCGTAATGATTGAGGGGACTCACTGGACGCCCGTTGGCCGTGCTTGACGACGCAGCCGAGTGGGTGAACCGTCCTCTGTGATCCCATGAAGACCGCGTTGCTCGTGTCCAATGCTCTCGGTGTGCTTCTGGCGGCCGGCAACCCGATGCGCGGCGATGGCTCCGATGCCCTCGAGACCTGGCGCCTGTTGCACCGCGGCGGTCCGGCGCTGCGCGACGTGGATTCGCGCGATGGGTTGCAGGCCGCGGTCGGCGGCGCGGTGTTGACCTCGGCAGACGAAGTCACCTGGACTTCGGTGACCGTTGCGAAGACAGGGTTCTGGGAGGCGGGGCCCTATTCGGTTGCCGTCAATTGCACCGAAGTCGAGCGCTTCGGCGGTCGCTGGGTGGTCTTTGGGACATGCACGGTGCCCGCATCGCCTTGGGGTATCCACGAAGGCGTGTTTGCGAGTTCACCGGACGGCCGGGAATGGAACGTCACCACCGCCTATGGCGCGGATTGGCTGCGCCTGGCCGGGACCACCGGGTTGTTGCTGGCTTACGGCGAAGTGCGGGGCGCCTGGCAGGACTCTGGGATAGCCTCGAGGACCACCGATGGCACGACCTGGCAGACGATCGCTCTTCCGGCCAATTGCGCGCCCCTCCGCGATGTCTGCTTCGGCGGCCCCGTCATGGTGATGGTCGGAGGTGATCACCTTGGCTCAATTCTCGGACCAAACGCCCGCGCCCAGGTCTTGACGTCGTCCTCCGGTGTCGAATGGACCTTTGCCATCCAGGCGAACGGACTGGCGTTTCACCGGGTGGCCTGGGGCAACAGCCGCTACGTACTGGCCCGGGAGGGAGGAACCGTCGGGGTTTCGGCGGATGGCCTCGCCTGGAGTTTCCGAGCAGTTTTCAGCGACACCCCCTATCCGGGGCAGCCGCTCGCCCTGGCGTTCGGCAACGGCCAGTTCGTGCTGCTGGTCCGAATCCTGGGATTCTCGGGCGCCCCGACGACTCAGCGCCTCTTTCGCAGCGCCGATGGCGTGGAGTGGACCGAAATCACGCCTCCCACGTTGGCCCTTTGGGAAGACCTGGCCTATGGCGCTGGATGCTTCGTTGCCGCGGGGGAACGGGGCGCTCTGTTCACCTCGCCAGACGGTTCGCGATGGACGCCTCGCGAGTCGGGCGTGACGAACCGCCTGAATGCCGTGCGGTATCGTGATCGCCGCTTCCTGATCGTTGGCGACGAAGGGGTCGTGCTGAGTTCGGCAACCATCCCGCTCGCGCTCAAGATTGCCCGCGCCGGACCCGATGACCCAGTCACCCTGACTTGGAGTGGCGGCGGCATCCTCGAGCAAGCCACCGCCATCACCGGCCCGTGGACACCAGTGGATCCGCCACCCGACCTCAGCACCTTCGCGGTCCCGGCGGCCGGGGCAGCCGGGTTTTTCCGCCTCGTAGATGAATCGGTTCCAGGGGGCCGCGCCCATCATTGACCGGACGCGAAACCGTTGCCGCCTTGGCCGGCGAGGCAGTCAGCGCTGACCGGCGACGAGGCGCTACGACTCAAGACCCGCCTTCCCAACTGCTCCCGACCGGCTACACTGAGATCGTGAAGATTGTTGGAACGCGAAGAAGAACCGACCTGGCGGCGGGTCTGGCCCCCGAGACCGCGCTGCGCCGCGCGGCGTTGCTCCAAGCCCAGGCGGAACGATTGAATCCGTATCCGCGACCGCGCGGTTTCGTTTTCAAGGCGCGCACCTGGGAGGACTACGCCCGCTGGCGCCGCGCGCAGTCCAACCCCCGTCTGTGGTGACCTGTGGCTCCTGCGCTGCCGCTCCTGCGGGTTTGCCAGCTCCTGAACGAGGCGGGGGCCCGGTACCTCGTTTGCGGGGCCCAGGCCTGTATTCTTCACGGCCTCGTGCGCACGACCGAAGACGTGGACATCCTCATCGAGGCGACCGAGGAAAACTGCCGGCGCGTGATCGAGGGGCTTTCCCGAATGGAAGACGGCGCCGCCCGCGAATTGACGCCCGCCGATCTGCTCGAGAACGCCGTGGTGAAGGTGGCGGACGAGGTGGAGGTGGACGTAAGCACCAAGGCTTGGAAAGTGACCTACGCCGATGCCCTGGGGGACTCCCGTGAACTCGTCGTGGAAGGGATTCGCGTCCCCTTCCTGGGCTTGGACGCCTTGATCGCCAGCAAGGAAACCTACCGCGAGCAGGATGCGGTGGACCGCCGGCGGCTGCAGGCGCTCAAGGAAACACAGTAAACCCGGGCCGCTTACGACTGCTTCACCGAGCAGACAGCGGAATAGCTGACGCGTACGCAGGTGGAGCGCGCTGTGCTGGGCCAGCCGTTACCCACTTCTTCCCGCATCAACCCGGGGAACTTTTCCTCCAAGGGTCGGCGACTTCTCAGCGAGAGCCACCGCCGAACGACGTGTGCGAGAGCCGCTGCAGCCCGTCGGCGATGGCATCGCGCGCGGCGACGGCCGCAAGCAGTGAATTCACGTTGTCGGTTGATCTTGTCATTCGTCTGGCAGCATCGGAAATGGCAACGACCCTCTGCCTCACTTGGCGGCCGGCGCTTGGGTGAGGTCGGGCAAGGTTTCGAACGCCCTGGCCAGGGCGGCATGAACCGAAACCACCGTCTTGGCACTGGGAACAAACAGGTGGCCGATCCCGAATGCCGCGCCCAACTCGGTCACGTCGAAGCTGGCGCCTTTGCCAGCGCTCTGCCAGACGACCGCATCGGCTGACTTGGAGTAGAGTGCGGTCGTCAACGCCTGAGAGGCGTTGACGACCAGGATGGCGTTGAAGGCCGTGCGGTCGCCCAGGCTCACCGCCAGAACGAGATCGGCGTCCGGGCTGCCGTAGTTCGCGCGATCCGCGGCGCTAAGGCTTTTCAATCCATCTGGGAAGCCGGAAGCAAGTTTGTCTTCTGTGAAAACAACGTAGTAGCCCTTCTTGGCCAGCAGCATCCGGGCGTGCTTCCGGGCAATGGCGTCGGCCTTTTCCGCCTTCCTGCCGGTGCCGAAGTCGGGGCCGAGGATGGTGTGCGGCAGCGCCACCACCGCCTTGGACGGCGCTGGCGCCGGACTGCCGCTGGGCAAAAACTTCACCGCCAGCGCCCCGGCCCAGCCATCGGCGTCGCCGGTCGGGGCGGTGATTTCCTGGTCATAGTAGTAGCCCACCAGCGCGTCGGCGCCCAGGGCCGCCGCCTCGGCCAGCAACTGCTTGCGCGCCTTGCTCCGCACCCCGGCGCGCTGGCCGGTAGCCGATACCACCCCTACGATTTCGTAGGGCCGGTCCACCCGGTCGCCGATCTCATAGACTTTCACCGCGCGCCCGCCTGGCGCGGAAGGCGCCGGCGCCGTCCGGGTCACGTGCAGTTTCGGGTTGGCGCACCCAGAGAAAAAAAGGATGGCAAAGCTCAATCCTGCGGTTGCCCAAAGTTGAGCGGAGACCCGTTGTTTCATAGGCACTTACGATTGATGAATACTTCCCTTTTCGTCAGATGTTTCGACTGCTCAGTTACGACCATCGTTGGACCTGGCCGGCGCTCCGAGCCGGCCAGATCGCCGGTCCTCCCACCCGCCCCCGGAGCCTTGCTGGCGGCCGTGCCCCAAGAGGACGGCATCACTGTCAGAACGGTGTAAGATGTACGTATTCCCCCGTGGGTTGAGCCGGGCGGTCAGAACGCGGGTGTGTTTCTCGGTCGCGGAACTGGCTGAGAAAGGAAGAAGCGTTTTCATGAAGGGCGAGACTACCCAGCCGAGATGCCGGCTGCCATCGGGTGAACGACGTATTTTCGCCCCAGGAAAGCGCTTTTCTGGGCGTCGGAGTACGTGGTCTGACCGATGTGGCCGGCGGAATCGGGCAACCCCTGCTCGCCGGGAAACCACCGCTTCAGCTCGCGCGCTCAGCCCGCCGCCTGCCGCGCTTCACGGCGCGCTTGCCCCACCCTTTGACCGGCGGGGAGATCGGAAATCGAAACGGGTGTCAGTGGCGCCCGGCGGCTTGGTCGCCCAGCAGCTTGCCCACCGCCCCGGCGGCCGAGTGAACGTGGAGTTTCTCGTAGATGTGGTGCCGGTGTGGCTTCGCCCTGCGCCGCCGTCCACCAGCCGCTTGGGTACCCACCTCCGGCACACCTCCCCAGGGCGCTTCCCGCCGATTTGCTGTCGAGCTGCCGGCTGTTCGGGCGTGCCCCGAGACAGTCGAAGAACCCAGTGCCTTTGGGTCAACTCGAAGGTTGGGGAGTTGTGGCGATAGTTCTTGGCGTGGAGAATCCTTCCGTGCATCTTTCCGGAGCCCCCAATTCAAACAAAGGAGGAACTCATGACCCTTCGCCAATGGATTCATGGCTTCAGCATTGCTGGCCTGCTCGGCGCCCTGTTCGATCTGGCTCCGTTCTGCGCTCAGGCCAGTCCCCCAGACGAGGTCCGGTTGTCGGTAAGTCAGTTAACAACTCAAGAGGTCGAACTGGCCTGGCCGGCGAGCGCGGAGGGATTCACCCTGGAGCGGGCGGACAGCCTGGTCCCGGCACCGGACTGGAAGGCGGTTCCGACCGACCCGCAAGTCCACGGCGGGCTACGAGTTGTCAAAGTCCCAGCCAGCGACGGCGAGCGGTACTTCCGATTGCGCCGGGAGGGGAGCTTGGCGGACCTCTTCCTTGAGTATGCCCGACAGGTGGCGGAGGACCTGCCATTGCAGGTGAATCCGGCCAACGCGATGCCGGACTGCGCGTTTCTTGACCCGTTTCAACCGCACACGCTGGCGCCGCTGGCCCTGGTGCCGTTCACGTCGGAGGGAGGATTCGTCCTGGCTCCCGGTGTCTGGGTGCTGGAGCTTGAGAGCTTCTGTCTCAAGTCGAGCACGCCAGCGCCGACGTCGGGGGATGGCTATCTGCCGGCGCCGCTGGCAGGCCCGATGGCGGATCTGTTCGAGCAGGTTTTGCGACGGTGGTCGGTAATGCCCGAGGCGTCGCAGGAAGCTGCGCAGACCCTGCTGTGGGCGATGCTTTTCCGAGTCCGGATGGACGCGCTGCCATCGGAAGTGCAGACCCTCGCAGCCCGGCTGCTGTCCCCGGCGGACCTGCAACGGTTGAACGAGGCGGCCGCCCGCAAGAAGGCCCTTGAGGCGGAGTTCTCCCGCCGCATGGCTGATGCCCTTCTGGGACCGGGCGGCTTGATCTCGGACCTTCCGGAGGACATCCGGGCGATGATCTCCTTCGAGGCGGTCGCCGAGGACCTGCTGACCAATCCCCTCGAGTTCAACTACAACGACCTTCAGAATGCCGCCCTCAGTCCGGCCGCCCTGCCCCTGCCGGGGGGTGAGGTTCGCGAGATTCCCTACGGTCGCTGGGCTTGGCTGCCAGTGGTCACGAGTCCCGCCGGCGGCCTCTTCATGCGGTATCTGCCGCAGGGCTATCAGTGGACGCGGATTGAATTCGCCGTGCCCGAGCCGCTCACGCTGACGCGGGACGCGCTCGGGCGAATCACGCTCATCGCCGACGCCAGCGGCAACCGGCTGGAGGCGACCTATGACGACGAGGTGCTGCCGCTCGATTACGCTGCGGATCCGGGTGTTCGTGGTTACGCCTTCCGCAACCTTCGGTTCGTTGGACCCGCCAACGCCGATGATCCGCACCAACGGTTTGAGCGGGAGGTCGCCAATCAGGGATGGTGCCTGCTCGGCGTCCCGAACGGCAGCGGTCAGGCTCCGGCGACCCCGCCCGGCGTGTACTTCGAGCCCCAAGGCCGGTACGACTGGTCGCTCAGGCAGGTTGCGGAAATCCAACGGCTCGAGACGGAACTCAACCGCGTCCATCCGGGCCGGACGGCTGGCGATCCTGGCATTCGCCGACACGTCCACGAGTTGGCGAATTTCGTCGAAGCGGTCCGGCTCGCGCTCGAAGGTGCCGTGCCGGAAGAGGACGAACAATTCCCCCTCGTCAAGGATTGGGTGGGTTTGGCATACCGGGCGTGGATTGTTGACTTCGCGAAGCTGGCGGCCAGCGGCTCGCCCACCCGGGCAGGGCGCGAGATCGGTCCACTGATCTCCACGCGGGATTCGTCGCGATTCGTCGCCTTGAACCAAGGCGGCCCCACCAAACCACCGTGGTGGCACGACCTCGCCATCTTTCGCTTCATGGACTGGCTATTCCTCGGTCACGCCCAGCCGGGGCGCACTTCCTCCCAGGCAGTGGGCACCTCGGGGAAGGTGTCTCCGCCGGAACGGGACTGGAACGAGCACTATGGACAGTACCAGAAGAACGTGGATCTCTTTGGGAAGATCATGGAATGGGCCGGTTTACCGGATTTCCTCAATGTCCCCAAGACGGTCCTGGACAAGGGAATTAACGCCGTGCTCAGCCTGTACAAGTGGGCGGGGACTGAACTTTACCAGGCGGGGTCCGAGAAGGTTGGCAACCGGAGTCCGTTCTCGCCCGCGCACCGCCACGCACAGTTGACCAGCATCCGAACGGACTTTGATCGGCCGACCCTCGCAGTGGTGCCCAACCTCGGTCCGGTCAGCGGCGGCCCCGGGATCAGCGTCGCCCGGCTGGAGAGCACGCGACGGGTAATTGAGCACGGAGCCGCGCTGGGCGCTTCGCTTTGGGCGGCCCTGGTCGCCCTCGAACGGCAGCGGGGCGCTTGGGCCGCTGGCGACGAAGATTGGTACCTGCGACAAGGCGCCTATGCCGCGTCGCATCTGCGCGATTCCGGTTTCCGGATGCTCGCCTTCGCCGACGCCTTGGACAACTGGGCGGCGGTGCTCCGTGGCGAAGAATTCGAGGATCCGTGGATTTCCGCAGAGCAACTCAACGCCGTGACCGAACGATGGCGGCTGAACGGTTTTTCGGCGGCGACCAGGGAGGGACTTACGGCCTTTGGCCTCACAGAAGCCGACATGGTGACATGCCTCGCTGACCGACTCGCCACGGAACCCGAGACCGAACCGAAGACCATGCTGATCGCGCTCGAGGAACTGGCCATCCGCCTGCGGGATCTCGGGCGGGTGTACTGCCAACTGCCGGTCCTGCCCATGCCATCCCAGTAAACCCCACGGTACGCCACCTGGGTGACGCCAACGTCGTCCTCCACCAGTCCGGCCGGGGACTTGCCGGATGATGCGGGGGAGAGCGCAAGTCACCCAAGCGGCCGGGCCTCAGGCGACTGGTATGGCCGGCGGGCCCAACCGGAAACGACACCGACCGGACCGTTGATTCCCACCGGCGACACCACGGCGCGCACGCCCGCATGCGGCGAAGATCTCGGTTGCGAGTCGAGGCTCCGGGTAAGGTGAGCCGCGGGAGCAGCGCGGCCATGCACTTCAGTCGCTGAGCCGGATGCGGAAGAACGCCCTTCCGTCGGCGGGCAGCGAAGGATGGTCGAGGTTCACGGAGAGCGTCGCGCCATCGCGCGTCCACGCCTCGGGATCGCACCGCGACCATTGTTCCAGATCCGCGGACACCCAGAGTTCGATCAAGCCGTCCAAACTCTGAGTGTCCAGGAGGAGCCGGCCCTCCGGCGTCAGGCGGCCACTCGCAAGCACCGGGGCGTCCGGCCCGCCCGGCGTGCCGGTGGCCACATGGCTGGGCCGCCAGTTCTCGGGAGTGCTCCAGGCCGGCTCTGGCGCGGTGACATCCACCGCCACGAGCGTGCGACCCGTGTTGAACGTCTCCGGATACCAGAAGCGCGAGTAGGCGAAGGTGAGAATGTTGCTGCCCGCCGGCGTCACGAGGGCGAGGGTCTCGCCGCTGCGCGCCAGATTGCCGCCGGTCCAGGCGACGAGGTTCAGGTTGTTCGTCGGATGGCGCGTGGCGAAGGCGGCGGGATTTTTGGCCAGCACCAGCCGCGCGCCGGGCGCCAGCACGAACGGCGCGAAGGTGTGAGTGATACCGGTGACGAAGCGGACGCCTTCAAGGTCGAGCGGCGCGGATCCGGTGTTTTGCAGTTCCAGCCAGGCGAAGTCGTCGTTGATGTACGGGCCACCCGGCGGCGGCGCGGGTGGGGCATACATCAGCTCAGTGACACGCAACTTCGCGTAATCCATCGGTGGACGCTCGATGGTCAGGAGGTTCTCCGCCAGAGCGCTCCACTCGCTGCCATCGAAGGCGCGGGCGAGCAGGTGAAGGTCGTTGGTCACCACCAGGTCGGTGAAGACGCTGGCCGTCTCGCCCGGCAGCGTGAGCGAAAGGTCGAAATAGAGATCCGAGCTGGTGGCATTGCACTGGTGGACCTCGGCGGCCAGGGTGTTGACGCCTACCCTGAGGAACTGGGCGACGTTCACGGTGCGTGTGAAGTAGGTGTTCTGGTCGGGCGAACTGACGACGGACGCGGACCAGGTGTCATAGGTGATCGGTCCGTCGGGCATGTTCTCGCGCAGGATTTCCACCCCGTTCAAATAGAGCACCGCGCCATCGTCCCGGAGGATTTCCAGGACGAGGTCGGGCCGGCTGTTGGTCGCGTCGAGGGTGAACTCGTGGCGGAAGTACGTGGTCGTGACCTGCGGCCCCGAGTTGCCGCTGACGTAGCGCCGCGTCTGCGTGGCGACCGGGTTGACGGTGGAGGCTCCCGCGAAACCGAGCACCGCCGGTCCCGCGGCCCAGCCACCGGCGGGATAGCCGGGATCGCGCCACGTCAGTCCACCCGCCGCCGCCGGTTCGGCACCCGCATCGTGGTAACGCCAGACCGCTCCGCGCGGGATCAGGGTGCGCGGGCCGGTGGGCGGGGTGCTCGAGGTCACCGCGATGGCGGCGGGATTGATGGCCCCGTCGGGGAGGCGCGGGTCACTGCCGTTGACGGTGAAATAGAAGGTGCCGGGAGCGCTGACGCGCACGATCTGGCCCCGGGGGACCTCCGTGTTCTGAACGGAGTAGGCGGGCGCGTCCAGGCCCGGAAACCAACCGCGTCGGCGGAAATGGCCGACGATGATGTCGCGCCGCTGGCTGAGGTAGTTCAACACCGCGTTGCAGGCGGGCAGCCAGTGCCCTTCCCGCGTCTTGCCCCGGCCCCAGCGGGCGGACTCGCCGATGATGGCCAGATCAATCTCCTTCATCCGGCTCTGAAAGCGCCGCTGCGCATTGGTGGGGGTGAGCGCGCCGTCGCCGTAGAAATGCTTTTGCACCAGATCCGCGAAGCGGCGGCGGTAATCCGGATGCGCGGCCAGACGCTGATGCAGGGTGGCGGGATTGAACTGCCCCTGGCTGGTGAAGTTGGCTCCGGCGAAGGTCGTGTCGGTGGTGACCGGGTAACCGCCGTGCGCGCCGAGCGAGTGCTCGGCGTCGTGCCGCAGCCACTTGAAACCCGTCGGCGAGACACGATTGAACAGCCCGTACATGTTGTTCGGAAAACCGCCCCAGATGGAGACCGGCGAATCGGGATCGCCCGTGTAGTAGGCGATAAGCATGAAGACGATCAGGTTGTCCCCGTCGAGATACACCGGGTAGGCGGGGTTCGGGCTGCCGTCCGGATTGCGGCCCTTCACACGCTGGTAGTTGCTGGCGAAATTTCCCACAAACCCCTCGTTGAGGGCGATGTGGTGCAACGCGTGGAAGGCGTCGAAGGTACCATCGCTCGCCGTAGTGACGTAACCGGGCTGGGTGGTCTTGATGCAATCCCAGTCCTCGCTCGCGCCCCCGAGATAGGTCGCCGCGTAACCCGCATCGCCGCGCTCCTGCGTCTGGTAGAGGCCCCAGTACTGGCCGTTCAGGTAGAGGTGGTAGTAGCGGCTGCGCGTGTAGGGCATGCCCATGTCCCGCTGCGAATCGCGCGAGAATGTTTCGCGGATAAAGGTTTCCCGATCGCTGTTTTCGTAGGCCCACGAGTAATTCATGGAGGCCCGGAGATCCACCTTGTCGAAACTGGCCGCCCCTTCGTCGTCGAAGAGCGGGAACCGCAGCCGGCCCTCGCCGTATTCCGAGCGGAAAAACAGGCGCAAGGCGTGTTTGGGATTGTTCGCCGAGCGGCTGAACGCGCCGCGGATGCGCAGGCCGGCGTCCATCTGGAACTCCGCCGTTGCGCCGCGCACCGGGTCAATCAACTCGACCGAGACCGGCCGCTCCCACGCGCGCCCGTCGTTGCCGGGGTTGACGTAGATGCCGCGCTGGGGGCTGAACAGGTTCTCCAGGTCGGTCACCAGCGAGATCGAGGGAATGGCGTTGGTCAGGGCCGCGCGCAAGCGGACCGGATCGCTGGTGACAATCTCCGGGCGGAGGCCGTATTCCATGACGTGGTTGTTCACCGCGCGGTTGGCCGGCCAGCCGGGTGGGGGAGTGGGGCCCTGCTGCAGGATGTCTTCGAGGAACAGCCAGGACACCGTGGCCACGTTCTGGCGGACCGCTTGCGGATCCACCACCGCCGCGCGCAAGACCGTCGTCGCGCTGATGGTGAGCGGCCCCTCGTACACCGGCGAATCCGGCCCCGGCACGCTGCCATCGAGCGTGTAGCGGATCGGGCCCGCACCGCCCTCGGCGGTCAGGGTGGCGGTGAACGGGGCGGTTTTGAAACCGCGCGGCGGCTGAATCGCCACGCTCGGCGTCGGCGCGTTGAACGGCTGGCCGTTCGGTCCTCCGGGCGTGGGAGTCTTGAAGTAGTAGTTGCCCAGGATCGCCGGGCGGCGCACCAGCCGCGGCTGGATCAGGAATTCCGTGTCCCCGACGGCATCGTTAAGCGCCGTGATGGCGAGGGTGTTGGTTCCGGCCACCAACGTGGCGACCGGGACGGGGACTTCCACCCATTGCAGCGCTTCGACGGTGGTGCGCGCGGTCGTGGCGGCGCTGTTCCACAGCAACGGCGCGGGCACATTCAGCGCCGCCAGCGGCGTGCCGTTGAGCGACGCGGCAAATCCATCCGCGCAGCGCACGGACAGCACCAGCGTGTCCTCCGGCTCCGGCAGTTGCGGCACGTTGAAAAACCACTCGGCGTCCAGCCGGGCGTTGACGTTCCACATCGTCGCCGCCACGTCGGTCTCGATGAACGAGCCGATGGCCCCGGCGTGCAGAAGGCCGCCCTCCGGATCGCCCACGAGCCGGAACACGTCTGGCGACACCGCGGCGTGGAATCCCGGCGCGGCAGACAATTCCAGCGAGGCGGCGCCACCGTTCTCGTAGAAGATCAGCGACAGGGCATAACTGCCGGCCGCGGGAAAATTGAAGGTCGCCAGCGTCGTGGCGAACCCCCGCGGGGACGGGAACTCGGAGACGAAATCTGCCCCGTGCCCGCTGATGCGCAGGCGGAAGCCATCATCGCTGCCCACCGCGAAGGTCCATTCGCCCGCCGCGGGCACATAGATCGAACCTTCGCTGACGACGATGAAGTTGCTCCGATCCTCACCGATGAACGCGTGCCCCGGAAAGGGTGCGTCTTCACCGAAGAAGCCGTTCCCGCCGTTGGCGTGGAAGTTGATCACCGCATGCTGCTCGATGATCGGGTAGGGCCGGTCGGTCCGCCAGGTGGCGCGGTTGGTGACGCGCTGCTCGGCCACGTCCACGTTGGCCATGGCGGAGGTGACTTCGTAGTAGCTCACCGTGAACGCGGCGTTCGTGCCGGTGAAACCGAGCGCGCCCACGGTGGGCTGCCACGGTGCGGTGCCGGCGGCGTCGGGCACGCGGTAGCGCCCCGCGGCTCCGGCCCCGAGCAATTCCGTCTCCCGCGACGCGCGACCATAGGAGATGTCCCGCAATTGCGGCGGAAACTGCGGGGTGAATGCATCGGCCACGGTCACGCCGTCAGGGCGGACCAGCGCCAGGTATTCGCCCTCCCGCGCCAGACTGAAGCTGGCGTGCAAATCCCCGTTGGTGATCGAAACCGACGAGGTGTCCGCGAAGATCACCAGATAGCCGCCCGCGGCGATGCGGGTCCCGTCAGGGATGCGCCAGCGGGTCGGGGTCGCGACGCGATCGGTAAGGTACCAGCCGCTCAGGTCCACGGTGTTGGTGCCGCTGTTGAACAACTCGATCCAATCCGACGCCTGGCCATCGGCGGTCAGCAGACTGCCACCATTGTCCGCCAGGAACTCGTTGATCCGCACATCGCCGCGGACGCCCGTGCCCACGAGCAGCAAGGCGGCACAGGCCAGCTCACTCCACTTGAATCTGCGCATCAAGGCGCAAGCCGGATTGCCGAGAGGGTTTCGGGTCGCTTCCATGCAACTGCCCGCGAAGGTGCCCTGCTTCGGGGAGGTTCGCCATCGGTTTCGCTCGGACGGTTGAGAGTCCGGCGAATCTGAGTTCGCTTGCGTCGCCGTTCCGCCGAGCTGGCAACCGGGTTCGAACTTTAGCAGGTCAGGGTGACTTGCCGCCTTGGCCTCCGGGGCGGGCAAATCGAAACGGCTGTCATTTGCGCGCGGCGGCTTGGTCACCCAGCAGCTTGCCCACCGCCCCGGCGGCCGAGTGAACGTGGAGTTTCTCGTAAATGTGGTGTAGGTGGGTGCTGACGGTGCGCTCCGCGATGCCGAGTTGCTCGGCAATCGCCGTCTGCCGGAGGCCCTTCGCCAACAAACCCAGGACCTCACGCTCGCGCGGGCTGAGCAGCTCTTCGCGAACGGCCGGCGGCGCTGCCTGCTGAAACGATCCCAGGACCAGCCGGGCCACCTGGCCGGACATCCACGAGCGGCCCTCATGGACCTCGGCAATCGCCTCCAGCAGCTTCGCCGCCGGCGTGCCCTTGACCACGTAACCGGACGCGCCGGCGGCCAGCGCCGGGAAGATCCACGCGGCGGTGTCGTACAGGGTCAGCACCAGCCGTTCCACCGCAGGGAAACGGCAACGGCAGTGGGCGAGAAACTCGGTGCCACTCATGCCCGGCAGTTCCAGGTCCACCAGGACCACGTCCGGTTTGGCAAGCGGGAGCTGCTGCAGGGCGGCCTCCGCGGTTCCGCACGCGCCCACGCAGGTGAATCCGGGCGAGCCACCGAGCAGGGCGACGAGAGCATCGCGCATGCTGGGCTTGTCCTCGAGCACAAACACTCGAATGGGTGAGGCGGGCTTCGACACCACTTCGCCCTCATCCGAAGCGATTGGGCGGTCGGGAATCAAGTTGAAAACCTGCTGCCCGTTCGCACTGCCGGGAACCTTGTGTGTCACCACCGGAGGGGACAATGACGGCTCGGTTGAAGCAGGGCGGTTGGGCGAATCCGACGGAATGACAGGCCGGTTCTTCGGTCCCATTGCCGGGCCCTTGGTTTCGCAACGGCGGCTGAGCGACCCCATTTGCCACCAAGGCATCTCAACGGCCACGCGCGCGGTAGAAGCGCTGCCGGTCACTCGGAGAAAGCCAGCGCGAGAGGTCGGTAATGGCGGTCTGCGTCGTGAACTCGGTAAGGATGGAACAGTGGGTCACATCGGTGGAGGCCTCCAGTGCGACCGGTGCCCCGACGGGCGATTCCAGCCCAAGGTCGTCCGGGCTGCCACCGCCCGCATCAACATCAACACCCGCTTCAGCGCCAAGCAGCAGGCGTCTCTCGGTTTCTTGCTTCAACGCTACGTCACCGTCAGCGTCGAGAAACGGGACGAGGAAAACCTGACGCCCCGGTCGCGGCTGAGATACCACGACTCCGGTGCCAACGCCGTGGCCGAGCTGGGAAGGCCGGAGCAGAGTGGGCAGGTGTTTGCGGACCTTCCGCGGTATCGGTAGGAACCTCGGGGGTTAACCGCCCGGGCCAACCAGCCCTTGACCAGCCGCCAGGCTCGGCGTTGGCGCGACCCAGCCGGGGACGAATACTTCTGCGCCGCAGCCGTCGCGGACGTTCCGGCGTTCATGCGCCGACCGGTCGGCGCCAGTGACCGCTACTCTTGGGGATAGAGCAGAATTCGGTCGTGGACGAGCACGGCGAGGTCGCTCCGGCCATCGCCGGTGAAGTCGCCAATGAACGCCTCGCGCGGCTCCGGAATGTCGTTGCGCCGGCCACGGAAGGTGCGCTCCTCAAAAACCTGCCAGCGATTGGCGGGAACCAGCTTCGCCGGGGCCTCGAAGGTCACAATGTCGAGGTAGTTCTTGCCGGTCTCGAGGAACACGAGGTCGCGGCGGCCGTCACCGTTAAGATCGCCCGAAACCACGTCGTGAAGAAACCCGCCCTTGATGGGCGTTTCGTAGTAATCGAGTTCTTCGAGGGACCAGACCAGGCCGCCAAAGGGCAGCCACGCGGCGGTATTGAGACCGACGAAGCCGAGCGCCGGCGCGTCCGGCGCGCCGAGGACAATCGGCTGGATCGCGTTGAAGTCGGTCACGGGCAGATTGATCGTCTTGACCACTTGCCAGACGCCGGTCGCGTCACGGCGACAGAGCGTCAGCCCTTTGCGTTCGGCGTCCAGGAGGAAGAGGTTCGAGTCGCCGTGGGCATCTTTCACGAGGGCGGCGGCGACGATCCGCGAATTGCTCCCCGCTCCGTTGATCTGTTCCTTCACCCGGAACGACCAGCCGGGCCGGTTCGTGGAGCCCTCGGGAACAGGATCCGCCTGGAGCACGACCGCGCGCACGAAGTTTTTCTGGGCGAGCAGCAGTTCGTCCTGGCCATCCCCGTCCACGTCGGCGGTGGTGGCCCAGGGTTGTTCCGCGCTGCCGCCGGGCGGGGCGACGTCCACCTCCTGAAACGGCTGACTGTCCGGCTGTTGCAACAGCAGCTTGATCTTGTCGTAGGGAATCAACACCGCCAGGTCCGCCAGCCCGTCGGCGTTCGCATCGTGGATCATCAACCCGGTGGGGTTGCCCTTGAATGATTCGGCCAATCGCTGGCGGGTGGTCCGGCCGTCGGCCCGGCGCACCACGACCTCGCGCTTGCCGTCAGCATCGAGGATGACCGCCAGCGCCGGCGGCTCGCCCGCGCGCAGCACGCCAGCGGCAAGGCTCAGTGGGCGGCCTTCCAGCGGCAGCAGGGTGGGAAAAGCGATGCGGCCGTTCGAATCGAGGCGCGTCACGCCCACCTGCCTTTCATCAAGGCTTAGCAGGAACAACTCCGGCGCGCCGTCGCCATCCCAGTCGGCCACGGCGAGTTCCGCCACGCCGGTGAAGCTCGGAAACGTGCGGGGCGCGGCGAAGCTGCCATCCGCCTGCTGGAGCATCAGGGTCAACTGCCCGCTCTCCGGTTCCGCCACAAGCAGGTCCGGCCGGCGATCCTGGTTCACGTCGGCCCAGACGGTGGCGCGGCGGTTCTTGGTGGTCCGGTTCAGGGGCATGATGTGGAACTGGCCCTGGAGGAAGTCACCCGCCAGCGCCTCGGCCGGTTTTTGAACGAAGTTCGAAATCTGGGCGCGCCCGGACTTCTGCGAAATCGTGACCACTTCCGTCCGTTTGTCGCCGTCGAGGTCGTCGCACCAGTAGGAGCGGATGGACGCCAGCGGGAAATGCACCTCGGGCCCCAACTGGCCGGTCGCACCCTGGAGGCGGAGACGAAACGGATTCGCGTCCTCCCAGTTGACCAGCAGCAGGTCTTGCCGGCCGTCGCCGTTGATGTCGAGGATTTGCACGGCCTTGACCTTGCCGGTGTAGGGAATTCGCTCGGGGTCGGCCAAGGTGTGATCAGGGCGCTGGGCGAGGAAGTGCAGGGAGTTTTCGCCAAGCAGCACCAAATCTTCGAGGCCGTCTCCGTTCAGGTCGCCCTCGGCCAGCGCGTTCATGTCCAACTGTCCGTCCTCGATGGCGAATCGTCGGGGCGTGCTCCACGAATTGGTGCCCTGGTTGAACTGGACCACCAGCTCGCGCGGCTCACCGAAATAGGCGAGGTCCGGGCGGCCATCGCCGTTGAAATCCGCCACGGCCAGCGCCGAGATGCGCTTCTCTGAGGCGATGGACTCGATGCGGAACCGTGCGTCGGGCGGCAACTCGTTGAGTTCCTTTTTTACTCGCGGCTGCGCCGTCTCGTTGGTCCGGCCCGTCTGGTTGAAGAGCAGATTGATGCGGGAGCGGGCGTTGTTGACGACGATCAGATCGCGCAATCCGTCCCCGTCCAGATCCGCCGACCGCAGGTGGCTGACGAGGTTGTCAATCGGGAAGATTTCCGGGCCGGTGAAGCCGAACCGGCTGGCGGTGTCGGACGCGAGAACCAGGGGAAGGGTCGCGCCGGCCAGCATCAGCGGCCCCGGACGCAACCAGAACTTCGACAACTTCAACATGGCTGGCAGGCGTTTTCGCAAGCGGGCGGAATGTGGCATGGTTCGCGGGGTTGGCGAGCCTAATTGCCGCGCCCGGAGGCGCGGAGGGCGATCCGGCGCGCCATTTCACTTTCGCCTGCCGGCGGGCCTTGGTAGCTTGCGCCGCATGTCTGAGATTGCTGCTTACGTAAATCACAATGCGGCTTTGGTGACCCCGGCGGTCGTGGAGTCCCTGTTGCGCAAGCTCCCGCTGTGGCGGGCGGAGTTTGTGCAGATCAATGCGCCGACCTTTCCGCACCTGGTCACGCAGCTCGAGTTCCTGACCGAAGCGGTCGAGGACTTCGCGGAGGGCGCCTACAAGGATCTGCCTTACGTGGCCTTCGCGGCGGCAGTGTTTGCCCTGACCTACGCGCACAAGAAGGTGGACCTGATCCCGGATCACTTCAGCAAGATGGGCCGCGCCGACGATTCGAGCATCGTCCGAGCCGTGCTCATCCAGCACGAGCACGCTTTCGCCAAGTACGCCGCCCATCGCAAGCTGGACTGGTCTCGCATCACCAGCGAGCCGTGAGCGCAAGTCCAGAGCCATCATCATCGCCCGACCGCGCGCCCCAAGGGGCTTTCTGCCTCCTCCCGCTGGCGGGCGCCAAGACCGCGTCTGCCCGTCAGGAGCGCCCCGTGCTCAGCACGCACGAGAAGGCGCTGCAACTCAATCTCGACCCCTCGACTTACGGCTCCTTCGCGGAAATCGGGGCGGGACAAGAGGTGGCCCGGTGGTTCTTCCGCGTTGGCGGCGCAGCCGGCACGATCGCGAAGACGATTTCCGCCTACGACATGACCGTGAGCGACGCCATTTACGGCGCCAGCGAGCGGTATGTCAGCCGGCAGCGCCTGCAGACGATGCTTGCCTACGAGTACGATCTGCAGCACCAGCGACTCAACGCGAAGCGGGGCGCGACCACGCGCTTCTTCGTCTTCGCCAACACCGTCGCCGCCCGCAGTTACTCCCGGAATGACGACTGGCATGGCTGGATGGGCATCCGCTTCCAGGCCGCCCTGCAGCAACCCCCGTCGGAGATCATCATTCATGTCCGGATGCACGACCGCGAGACGGTCCAGCAGCAGGAGGCCTTGGGTATCTTGGGCGTGAACCTCGTCTATGCCTCGCTCTACCTGCACGATCAGCCGGTCGAAGTGATCCGGGCGCTGATGGACAACCTTTCGCCCGAACGCGTCGAGGTGGACATGGCCAAGTTCAGCGGCCCGGCGTTCAGTGGGGTGGACAACCGGCTGATTGCCCTCGAACTCGTCCGGCAGGGGGTGACCGACGCCGCCATGTTCACCGCCAACGGGGAGGTCGTCCAAGCTGCGGAAGTGCTGCACCGGCGCCCGGTGTTGCTCGAACGCGGCAGCTTTCGGCCGGTCACCCGCCTGACGGTGGACATGCTGGAGCGGGCCCAAGAGCGCTTCTTGCAGCACCCGAAGGTGCAGGGCGAGCGGGCGGCCGTTTTGATGGAGATGACGTTGCGCAATCTGGCCGCCGATGGAACGATTGACCCCCGGGACTTCCTCGACCGGGTGGACACCCTGGCCGCACTGGGACAGATGGTGCTCATCTCCAACTACGGCGAATTCCATCGGCTGGCCGGCTATCTTTTCCGATACACAAAAAAGATGATTGGCCTTGTGCTTGGCGCGCGGACGCTGCTGGAAGTCTTCGACGAGAAGTACTATGCCGACCTCAGCGGTGGCATTCTCGAGGCGTTTGGACGCCTGTTTAAGCACGATCTCAAGCTCTACGTCTATCCCTACTACGAACCGCAGACGGGGCAGATGATGACGGCCGCGAACCTGCCAGTCGCACCACACTTGCGCCATCTGCACGCTCACTTGCTCGAAAACGGCCTGGTCGAGGACCTCCAGGACGTGGACGAATCCTGTCAAGGCATTCGAAGCGCGGATGTTTTGCGGGCGATCAAGACGGGCGAACCCGGGTGGGAGCGCTTGGTGCCCCCGCAAGTCGCTTCGCTCATCAAGTCCCGCCATCTGTTCGGCAGTCCCGGACGCTCGAGCGGCGAGCCGACTGCCGGCGAACCGGAAAAGTCCCAAACCTGAATGGCTGGGTTCCGGCCTCAACCGCGCGGGCACCCGGCGCGTCCTGGGTGGGCGGTTTCCCCGCCGCTTCCTCGGCCATGAGCGAAGAAATTCCCCTGCCGCCGGCGCCGACTCGGCAAGCGTCCGGGCCGGTGGTGCAACGAGCACGCCTCGTCGTCCGCGGCGCGGTACAGGGGGTCGGTTTTCGCCCGTTCGTTTATCGGCTGGCGCGGGAGCTGGACCTGCGGGGCTGGGTGGGCAATTCCGCCCAGGGCGTTGTGATCGAGGTGGAGGGCGCGGAAGCGGCGGTACATGCCTTTCTCCTGCGGCTGGAGCCGGAACGGCCCGCGCGAAGCTTCATCCAGAGTCTGGAAACCACGCTGCTGGATCCGATCGGGCTCGGAGATTTCGCCATTCGCCCCAGCCAGGTCACGGGCGCAAAAACGGCGCTCATTCTGCCGGACATCGCCACCTGTCCAGAGTGCCTGCGCGAGCTGTTTGATCCGCGCGACCGGCGGTTCGGCTACCCGTTCATCAACTGCACGCACTGCGGACCGCGCTTCAGCATCATCGAACGCCTTCCCTATGACCGCGCAAACACCTCGATGCGGGCGTTCACGATGTGTCCGCACTGCCAGGCGGAATACGACGACCCCGCCGACCGCCGCTTCCATGCGCAACCCAACGCCTGCCCCGACTGCGGCCCGCGCGTGGACCTCTGGGATCGTTCCGGGCAAACGTCGCGGAGCGCTGATGCGGCCATCCTCGCCGCCGTGGAAGCCCTGCGAGAAGGCGCCATCCTCGCCCTCAAAGGCCTGGGCGGCTTCCACCTGGTCGCCCTGGCCGCGGACGACGCCGCCGTGCGCCGCTTGCGCGAACGAAAGCACCGTGAAGACAAACCGTTCGCCGTGATGTTTCCCTCGCCGGCGGCCGCTGAAAGAGCCTGCGAGGTCAGCGACTTGGAAGCCCGGCTCCTTCGGTCGCCGGAAGCTCCGATTGTCCTGCTCCGCCGGCGGGGCAGCGGGGCGTGGATTGCCGACGCCGTGGCGCCGGGAAACCCGACACTCGGCGTCATGCTGCCCTACACCCCGCTGCATCACCTGCTGCTGGCCAAACTGAACCAGCCCGTGGTCGCGACCAGTGGCAATCAATCCGACGAGCCGATTTGCACGGACGAACGCGAAGCCCTGACCCGGTTGGGCGCAATCGCCGATTGTTTCCTCGTCCACAACCGTCCCATCGTCCGGCACGTGGACGATTCGATTGTCCGCGTGGTTCTCGGTCGGGAAATGGTGCTGCGGCGCGCGCGGGGCTTTGCGCCGCTGCCCGTCCCCGTCCGCGACCCTCTCCCGAACGTGCTCGCGGTCGGGGCGCACCTCAAAAACACCGTGGCCTTCGGGCGCGGACGCGAGGTGGTGCTGAGTCAGCACCTCGGCGACCTGGATACTCCGGCGGCCCTGAACGCGTTCGATCGGACGATCGCCGACCTGGGCCACCTGCTGGACCTCCAACCTGAAGTTTGCGCGACAGACCTGCACCCCGATTACGTCTCGACCCGCCACGCGCGGCGAACTCAGAAGAACGTTGTGGCCGTCCAGCACCATTACGCCCACGTCCTGGCGTGCCTGGCGGAAAACGAATTGACCGCGCCGGCGCTGGGCGTCGCGTGGGATGGCACCGGCTATGGTACCGATGGCACGATTTGGGGCGGCGAGTTCCTGCGGGTGACTGACCGCCACTTCGAGCGGTTCGCCCACCTGCGCCCCTTCCCACTGCCGGGCGGCGAAGCGGCGGTCAAAGAGCCGCGCCGGGTCGCCCTCGGTTTGCTGTTCGCGCATCTGGGAGAACAAGCCTTTGAACGAACCTCTTCGGCCACCCTCCGAGCCTTCTCAGCGGGCGAGTTGAACACCGTGCGGACCATGCTCATGCGCGGCGTGAACTGTCCGCAAACGACCAGCGTCGGCCGCCTCTTCGACGCGGTGGCGTCGCTGGCGGGCCTGCGGCATCTCACGCGCTTCGAAGGGCAGACCGCGATGGAGCTTGAATTCGCCCTGCCCGGATCGCCGGGGGCAGACGCGTATCCGTTGCCGGTGGTCGAGGTGCCGGTGCCGTCTTCAGCCGGGAGCGGACGGCGGGCCTGGTGGGTGGATTGGGGGCCGCTGGTGAATGAAATCGTCCGGGACGTTGAGCAAGGCCTCGCCGCGGCGACCATTTCCGCCCGGTTTCACAATGCCCTGGTGGAAGCGATCATCGAAGTGGCGCGGCGAAGCGGCGAACGACGAGTGGTTCTGACTGGCGGTTGTTTTCAGAACCGCTATCTACTTGAGCGCGCTGTGCGACGGTTGCGCGGCGCCGGCTTCCAAGCCTACTGGCCCCAGCGCGTGCCGCCGAATGACGGTGGCATCGCCTTGGGTCAGGCGGTGGCGGCTGGTCGCGAAATTCAACCAGCAGAATCCTGATGTGCCTCGCGGTACCCGGCAAAATCCTGAACATCGCAGGGGATGATCCACTGACCCGGAGCGGGAAGGTCAGCTTTGGCGGCATCACCAAGGAAGTGAGCCTCGCCTATGTGCCAGAGGCCAAACCGGGTGACTACGTGATCGTCCACGTGGGCTTCGCCTTGAGCATCGTGGATGAAGCGGAGGCCAACCAGGTCTTCGAGTACCTGCGGCGGATGGATGAACTGAAGGACCTCGCCGACGGCTCCCCGCCATCCGAACCGACCGCGGTATCCGGCAGTTCCGGTTGAACGGGCGTTAAGGCTCGGTCTCGGATCAACAGATAGGTCGGCCGAGCGTGGCGGCGCGGCGATTCGCCGGAATGCCTTCTCCCCCCCCGGGGCGCAGGGACGGCAGCCAAAAGTGCAGTCGCCAACTCGACTCCTCGAAATCATGCGGCGGCTGCGGGGGACTTGCCACTCGGGTCGGTCGCATCGGAGTCACTTGCAGGGTTTTTTACGCAGTGGGCATGACAACGACACGAATCAGCCCCTTGATTCCGTCGAGGCGCCGTTTCCGGTCACCTGTGGGCAACGCCCCGCCGGCTCCCGAAGCCTTGGTCGCCTCGGCCGCCCGCCAGATGCCCATCGCCGCCAGCTTGGTGCTCGAACACTTGAGCGGTGCGAAGCTATCGCCGGCCGCCCTAGGTCGCGAGCAAGGCGCAGCGCGCCCAACGCCTGCGCACCGCCTGCGATGAGCAAGCCGCCACGGCCCCTCGGCCAACCCAAACTCATCCCAAAGCCTTTTCCGATGATTCTCCACCTGCGCGCCCGGAGTCTGCGCGAACGCGACGCCTGGGGACAAAGCGCCCCCCTTCGCCGCCGAGGCACGGAACCCGAAGGCTGGCCCCGGGGCTCTACCGGCACCGTCTTCCGCTTCGACCGGCACGGGCCGACCGCGGGCGGTCGGTGCTGTTGCCAGGGCTGAACGGCACGCGGTTGAGGACGTTGTTGGTGAGGGCCACGACGCGGGAGTAGGCGCCAGCCACTCGTAGCGCCGGCATTCTTGCCGGCCCCGGTGCCGACCGGGAGGTCGGCGGTACGTACGATCCCGGGAGTTGGGGCGGGGCAGTTCGCGGTTGGTCAGGACCGGGTCGGCCCCAATGTTGAACTGCGGGCCCGGCCGCGGACCTGAAGGTCCGCGCCCCGTCGAGAACCCACAACCGCCCTTGGGAGCGCGGACGTCCCCGTCCGCGGCAACGAACTGACGCGACCAGCGGCGGACGCTCGGGGCGCGGACGTTCACGTCCGCGGCGACAGGGCGTGAGCGGCCAATTGCTCGTGCCAGACCTTCTGAAGCCACTACCGCAAAGGCCCGGGAGGGAGTTGCGGGCGTACGTGGTCAGGGTGGTGTCGGTACCGTTGCCTAGGCTGAACGGCACGCGGTTCAAGACGTTGTTGGTCAAGGCCACGACCCGGGCGGCAGGTGTCGGCCAGCGGTAGCGCCGACATTCTTGTCGGCCCCGGTGCCGACCGGGAGGTCGGCGGTACGTCCGATCCGGGAGTTGGGGCGGGGCAGTTTGCAGTCGGTCAGGACCGACCGGCTCGAGCGTTGGAGTACGGGCCCAGCCGCGGACCTGAAGGTCCGCGCCCCGCTGAAAGCGGCCGGCTTGCGCTCGGAGCGCTGACGTCCCCGTCCGCGGCGACAGGCTGGCGTGGTCGAAGGCTGACGCCTGGAGCGCGGACGTTTACGTCCGCGGCAGAGAGACTGGTTCAGCCAACTTTTGCTTCCGACACCGCGTCTCCTGAATTCGCCAGCCGGGAGGGCCCCGGACGCGGTGGCCGCGGCCGTAGGTGGTCAGGGTGGGGTCCGTGCCGTTGCACAGGCTGAACGGCACGCGGTTCAAGACGTTGTTGGTAAGGGGTACGAAGCGGAGGTAGGCGCCGGCGGCTCGTAGCGCCGGCTTTCCAGCCGGCCCCGCTGCTGACCGGGAGGTCGGCGGTACGTCCGATCCGGGAGTTGGGGCAAGGCACTTCGCAGTCGGTCACGACCGGCCGGCCCAAGCATTCGAGTGCGGGCCCAGCCGCGGACCTGAAGGTCCGCGCTCCGTTGAGAACGCCCGCCCGCCCGCCGGCACCACGCACCCGGTGAAGCGCAGCCATACTTCGCTGCCCGCCTGGCCCGAGGCGTTGTCGTTGAGCAGAGTGGGCTTGCCTACGCCGCGCGGGGAGCCGGATTGCCGGGCGTGCCTGGGGCGCCGGGGCGACCGATCGCATCAGCCGATTCTGGGGCGGGCCGCTGCTGACCGACAGCCACATCGGCCGCCCCGGGGATGTGAGCGATCAACTCCTGCCCAGGCTCGAATGCCACCTCTCCTTCTGGCAGGGCCTGAAGGCAACACTGCTACGCCGACAGCGGGAGCAGCGCGGGCGTTTACCTCAACGCCATCGCCGCCGAAGGCTGGCACTACACGGTGAGCGACAATCAGTGGCCCGGCCCGCTGGAACGCATCGCCCAGGCGCTGCCCGCGTCGGCGTGGCAAGCCGAGGGCGACGCGCACCACGCCTTTCTGCGTCATCAGCCCGCAGGCCGGCACGCGCCGCAACTCTTTGCCGTGAGCCGGCGGCGCGAAGGGCTCTTCGACCACTACGGCTTCATCGCGTGCGATGACGGGCAGACCGACACGGTGTTGGTGAGCCAGCGGCATCACTTGAAAGGCGACCAGGTACAACTCCTCAGCGAAGTGTTGAACTGACTGGACCTGCACCGGCCGCCCTGTTCAGCGCTGATCGCCAACCAGATTGACCCCTCATCGCAGCGCTGACCTCCGACCTGATGGTGGCCATCAAGCGGCTCAACTTGCACGGCGACTGCCAGGGCTGGCGGATCCAGACGCTGATGAAGAAACTGCTCTTGCTGCCCGGGCGGATGGTCTGGAGTTCCCGGCAATGGGTGGCGCGCGTGCTGGTGCCCGGGGCGGGGCGGGGCGGGTGGGAGCGCGGGGCGCAACGCGTGTGGCCAACGCCCGGGCCGGGTCGCCCCGGCTCGTCGCCGCCAGCGGCTGACGTCCCCGCCACACGAGGCCTCGCCCCCACACAGCCGCCCCGGCAGACGCCGGGCCTGGCGGCGCTTGGTCTGCCGATCGGCGCACGCCCCAAGCGAAGCGGTCATGCGGCCAAAACAGCATCGGTTGTCCCCCGCGGACGCAGCCCGTTGCGGGTTTCGACCTCCCCGCCCATCCATTTGCCCGCTCCAACCGTCAAGCCCATTCACATCGTAATGATTGAGGGGGGCTTCACCGGCGAGCTTTTCAACTTGCCGCGAGGTCGAGTGTCTGGTTCCCTCCCCGGCTCTGCGGGCAGCAATAAAGACTGCCCAGCAATGCGGGTTTTCGCGGGAAAAGCGACCGGCGTGTGCTTCCCGGCAATCCCCCGCACCTATCTTTGCCTCGGTAGCTCAGTTGGTAGAGCAGTTGACTCTTAATCAATTGGTCCCAGGTTCGAGTCCTGGCCGGGGCACCACTTCCCCCTCTCCCGTCTCTGGTTTCGCAAGTTTTGGTCTCCAATGGGGCGCTGGGGCGACAAGCTCGACCACCTTGGCTCGCGCCGGAAAGTCATCGAGGCCAGTAAGCCCGTCCGCTTCCTTGGGAATGTCGGCACTTCAAAGTACGTCGCTGCGGCGCGCTGACGGCTTCGACAGGTCGTTCTCGCAACTGAACCCGAGCTTCTCAAACAGTTCCTGGTGCGCCACGCTCCAAAAATCGCATGGCGATGGAGCAATTCACGACTGATCGAATTCTGTCGGGAGGACCGGCGTGTCGTGAATCCCGGCAGGCTCGGGGCTTCACCTTGATCGAGCTGCTGGTCGTCATCGCGATCATCGGAATTCTCGCGGCGCTCTTGCTGCCCGCGCTGACGCGAACCCGGGCGCGCGGTCAGGTGGCGGTCTGCCAGAATCACCTGCGGCAGTTGGGGCTGGCCCACCTCATGTATGCCGACGATTTCCGTGGCGCTTTTCCTCCGCGCGCGGACAACCAGCGCTGGCCCACCCAACTCAAGCCCTTCTATCGGGATCTGCGCATTCTCGACTGCCCGAACGACCGGCCAAAAGTCGTGCGGTCCACGACCCCGGCGGTCCGCGAGCCGGCACCGGACGCCGCCAAACGCAGTTTCATCATCAATGGCTGGAACGACTATTTCCTGGACGTCCTCAAATTGTCGTTCGCCAGCATCGGCGGACGCAGCCTCCCGGAGAGCGCCATCGGCAAGCCCTCGGAAACGATTGTCTTCGGCGAGAAGGTGACCGGCTCGAACCACTTCTACATGGACTGCTTTGAAGGGCAGGGGAACGACGTGGATCAGATCGAGCGGGCCCGGCACCTCGCCAGCGGGAAGCCGCCCACGACCGGGTACTCGAATTACGCTTTTGCCGACGGCAGCGCCCGATTGGTCAAACGCGGCCAATTGCTGTATCCGCTGAACCTTTGGATGGTCACCGACTATTGGCGCACGAATCGGGTGTTCAGCAAGTGATGTGATCGGTCCTGCAGCGGGGTGGTTGACCTGGTGTGCGCCAAGCCGTCAAACCTTCCGGGCTTTACTCGGCGGGTCATCTTTACAGACTGCCGCTCATGAACCGCCTGTACCTGTCTGCTCCAACGCGTGTTGCGGTCCTGGGCGTCGCGCTGATCACCGCTTCGTGGAGGATCAGCCTCGCTGCCGACCCGGCCGTAGTCCCCCGCTCCGGGACCAACTTCATCGCCTCTCCCGTTTTTTCCGCGGAGGCCGATGCCGCCCTGTTGAAGCTCTTTGAAGGGCTCTGCGTGGCTGACGTGTGCGATGGCATGGATGCGGTCAATCTTCCCGGCCGCGGCCTGATGTCGCCCGAGATCCACCCGCTGTGGCGCGACACCGAGCGTTTCACCCACCGGTTCGTCGGGATTGCCGTGACGGTCCGCTACATTCCCACCCAGTTGCCCCACGCCGGACCAATGAACGCCGAGGACTACGACCGTTGGGCCGGGGAGTGGTACCAGCAGCGGTCGCCCGAGCCCTTTATCGGGTTGCTGCGGGCTGGCTCGGCACTGGTCATCGAGGACGCGCCGGACAGCGACGTCGGTTCGATCGGCTCGAACAACATCCTCGCGTGGAAGCTCCGAGGCTGCGTTGGCGTGGTCACCAGTGCCACCGCGCGCGACACCGACGAAATCATCACGCAGAAGATCCCTCTCTACTTCAAGCGTCCCGGTCGGGGCATTCGACCCGGCCGCAACGAGATCGAGTCCGTGAACCGGCCGGTGGTCGTTGGCGGGGTCACGGTGATGCCGGGTGACGTGATCGTGGCTGACGGAGATGGAGTCATCGTGGTGCCGCGGGCACGGGCTGAGGAGGTGGCCCGGTACGCGCGCAAGATCCTCGACGGCGACAAGGCCGGTCGGCGCGGGCTGTACGAAAAGCTCGGGCTTCCGGCGGACGAGTCGGTGAAATAGCGGCGAGGTGAGCGGTGCCCGGCCGGAGGGTCGGGGCAGGTGGCCGGCGTTTGCCGCCCGGGTGTGCTCCGAGTATGCTGGGCGCATGAAGTTCGCCTGTTCGCTCGTGGTCACGGGGCTGCTGGCCGGCCCGTTGTTGGTCGGTGACGACGTGAATTGGCCCCAGTTCCGCGGCCCGCGCGGCGATGGGCACACTGCGTCCACCGGGTTGCCGCTCAAGTGGAGCGAGACGGAGAACCTGACGTGGCAGACGCCGATTCCCGGCAAGGCGTGGGCCTCGCCGGTGATCTGGGGAAATCAAGTCTGGCTGGCCAACGCCACCGAAGACGGCACGGAACTGTCGGTCGTCTGCGTCAATCGCGAGACCGGCGCCGTCGAGCGCAACTTGAAGCTCTTCGATGTGGAGAAACCCCAGTTCTGCCACAAGTTCAACAGCTACGCATCCCCCACGCCGGTGATCGAGGCCGGTCGGCTGTATGTCACGTTTGGCTCGCCAGGGACCGCGTGTGTGGACACGGCCACCGGCGCGAAGCTGTGGGAGCGGCGCGATTTTGTGTGCAACCACTACCGGGGCGCCGGCTCTTCGCCCATCCTTTACGGCGATCTGCTGCTGATGCACTTCGACGGGAGCGACCATCAGTATGTCGTCGCACTGGACAAGCGCACGGGCCGCACGGTTTGGCGGACGCCGCGCTCGATTGACTTCCAGGACCTCGACGAAACCGGCCAGCCGATGATCGAAGGGGACCTGCGTAAAGCCTTTGCGACACCGCACGTCGCCGAGCTGGGCGGTCGAACCCTGATGCTGAGCCAGGGAGCGAAGGCGCTTTACGCCTACGATCCTCTCACCGGTGAGGAATGGTGGCGGGTGGAGGAACGGAATAATCACTCGGCCAGCACGCGCGTGGTGGTGGGGCACGGCTTGATTTTCGCGCCGAGCGGCTTCGCCAACGGCCAGTTGATGGCGGTGCGGCCCGGACGCCAGGGGGAGGTCATTGACGCCAACACGCCAGCCAAGCCGGGGACGCAGCTTGAGGTCGCGTGGATGACGCGGCGAGGCGTGCCCAAGAAGCCGTCCCTCGCGCTCGTCGGCGACCTCCTGATCGGCATCGAAGACGGTGGCGTGGCCACGTGCTGGGAGGCGAAGACCGGTCAGGTGGTCTGGAACGAACGCATCGGCGGCAACTACTCGGCCGCGACGCTGGTCGCCGAGGGGCGGGTGTATTTCTTCAGCGAGGAAGGCAAGACGACCGTCGTGGCGGCCGACACCCGCGAATTCAACAAACTGGCGGAGAGCCAACTGGGTGACGGCTTTATGGCGTCCCCCGCGGTGTCGGGCAAGTCCCTGTTCCTTCGCAGCCGGAGCAAGCTGTATCGCGTCGAGCAACTCTGAGGCGGGCCGAGACCGCGCGCGCGTTTTTGCAGGAGACTCTAGCACGCTGCCGGGACGTTGAGCTACCGTACGACCGAAGGCGGAGGTGTTGGGTCGGTGTTGAAGAAGCGGGCCCATTTCGGCGTCGGACAGAGGTGCTGTATTGGCCAACCTCTCAAACCAACGACTCTGCCGAAACGGCCTCGTGGCTACCCACCGCGAAAATGATGCGGGAAATTCCTTGCGCAAACTGCGGCGCACCTTAAATCGCCTCGCAACTGACATCGCCATGCAACCGACCCATTGCCTGATCCCGATCCTGACTGCGGCGCTGGTTGTCCTGTCGCCCGCCTCGCTGGCGGCGGAAACACCCGCGGAGGCCCCGAAGCCGATCCGGGTTCTGGTCGTAACCGGCGGCCACGACTACGCGACGAACCAGTTTCAGACAATGTTCCGGGAGATGGAGGGCGTCACGGTCCAGACGGCAGAGCATCCGAATGCTCATTCGTGGCTTTCCGCCGAGGCGGCCAAGTCTTGGGACGTGCTGGTGCTCTACGACATGTGGCAGCCGATCAGCGATCAGGCCAAGGCGGACTTCGTCGCGCGGTTGAAGGAGGGTAAAGGGCTGGTCGCGTTGCACCATTCCCTGGCGAGTTATCAGACGTGGCCGGAGTACGAACGAATCATTGGCGGGCGCTACCATCTCGAGAAACGCACCGTGGATGGCGTCGAGCGACCCGCTTCCACCTACCAGCACGACGTGCAGTTCCGGGTCAAAGTCGCGAATCCGCAGCACCCCGTGACGCGCGGCGTGACCGACTTCGACATCCACGACGAGACCTACGGGCGTTTCGACGTTTCCCCCCAAGCCCACGCGCTGCTGGCCACCGAAGAGCCGACCAGCGGCAAGACCATCGCCTGGGCGCGCAACTACGAGGCTGCCCGGGTCGTGTATATCCAGCTTGGCCACGACGAGAAGGCCTACGAAAATCCGCAATATCGCCGCCTGCTCAGCAACGCGATTCGTTGGGTGGCCCGGCGTGAGTGAGGCACCCGCCCGGCCGTCTCATGTTCTTCAAGGTCATCGCGTGCGAGATTGCCCTGCGTGAGATCTGCCATCTGGCGGCGCAGTCGCCCCACTTGGTGGACCTTGAATTCCTGAATCAAGGGCTGCACGACCACCCCGCTCAGGGGCGTGACGAAATTCAGAAGCGGATTGATGCGGTGCCGGCCGGCCGGTTTGACGCCATCCTGATCGGCTACGCGCTCTGCAGCAGCATCCTTTCCCGTCTGACCACCGCCCACACGCCGCTCGTGATTCCGCGAGCCCACGACTGCATCACCTTCTTCCTCGGCTCGAAGGAACGTTACCAAACCTGCTTCCTCGACCGGCCGGGGACCTACTACTTCACCAGCGGGTGGCTGGAATGCCGCCAACGCCGCGGCGACGGCCAGAACGACGGGCGCGGGGGCTTCATGCCATCCCAAACGGCGGCGAGCCTCGCCAAGGACTACGAGGTTTGGGTCGCGAAGTACGGCGAGGAACAGGCGAAGTACCTCGCCGAGGTAATGACGGGCTGGTCAAATCATTACACGCACGGCGTGCTGATTGATTTCGACTTCACCAAGCCGCTGAAGCTCGACGAGCGCGTGCGGGAAATCTGTCGCGAGCGAGGCTGGCAGTACGAAGAACTGGCTGGTGATCTGGGCCTGATGCGTCGCTGGCTGAACGGCGAGTGGGATGAGCGCGATTTTTTGATCGTTCCCCCGGGGCGAACCGTGATCCCGACCTTCGACGATCGGATCATTGACCTGGCACCCGCAGTCTGAGCGCAGCGGTTCAGGCCCGGAGGATCCAGCGCGCATTACCATATTTTTCCCGGACCAGTTCCGCCACCCGGCCAAGGTCCGGTCCCGGGTGGGGCTCGAATGCTTCCCATGCTTGCCGGAACGCTTGGTTCACCTTGGCTGGATCGAGGCCCAGATTCAGCAGGAATTCCTCGTGAGATCGGCCAGCACGATAGGCGGGTTCCCGGCTGGGTTGCGGTAACAAGCGACTGATCTGTGACAGATCGGCCCGGAGGAGCAGACTGCCGTGGAAGAGCACGGCATGGCGCTTCCGGCGCTGGGAATTGCCGGCAAACTTGCGGTTTCCAATCGCCAGGTCGGTATCGCCCGCCCATTCGATCGGCCAAGGCACCAGCGACCGCAGCGCACCGGCCACGCGGCCGAGGATGTAACGGTTCGTCTCGCGGATGCCGGCGAGCGCCGCTGCGCGCTCCACGCGAAGAATCAACGCGTAGCAAAGGCACCCGGGCATCTGCACGACCGTTCCGCCGCCGCTGCTGCGCCGCAACACCGGCACCCCTTCGCGGGCGCAGGCCGCCAGGTTCACCTCGGCCGCCACGGCATTGCCGTAGCCCACCACCACAAAGGGTTCGGCGGGTTCCCAGACGCGCAACACCTCGTCACCGCCCGCCTCGCAATCGTCGAGAAGCACCTCTTCCAGCGCGAGGTTCTCCGCCGGAGTCGGGAGGATGCGGTCGAGGTATTTGATTGAGGCCACCCCTCACCAGTGTATCTTCCCCGGCGCGCGGGAGGCAAAGCGGAAGTCCGCCCCGCCTGCCGCGACCTGTCCGGCTGACGCCGGCCGGCCACGACCTGATTCAACCCGTGAACGAGAAATCTGATTCCACATCCCGCACCGCGTCCCCCGGCTGGTTGGAGGCCCATTCGCAGCTTCTCGAACTGGCGTTGCGCGACCAACCCGCCCACGTGGCGCACCGGCACGTCACCGACCTGATCGGGCGCCTCCGGGCCGCTGGGGTGGCCGCGCCCCAGGTGACGAGCACCCCGTACGTGAACACGATTCCGGCGTCGGCGCAGCCGCCCATGCCGGGCGACCGCGAACTGGAACGGCGCATCAAGAGTCTGATTCGCTGGAACGCCATGGCCATGGTCGTCCGGGCGAACTCGACGACCAACGTGGGGGGGCACATCTCTTCCTACGCTTCGAGCGCCACGTTGTACGAGGTCGCCTTCAACCACTTCTTCCGCGGCGCGGGAAACGGACATCCGGCGGACATTGTGTACTTTCAAGGGCACGCCTCGCCGGGGATTTACGCCCGCGCGTTTCTGGAGGGACGGCTCGATGAACGGAAGCTGCAAAACTTCCGCCAGGAACTCGCCGAGGGCGGCGGATTGTCGTCGTATCCCCACCCCTACCTGATGCCGGATTTCTGGCAGTTCCCGACGGTCTCCATGGGGCTGGGGCCGCTGATGTCCATTTACCAGGCGCGCTTCAACCGCTACCTCTGGGCCCGGGGAATTGTCTCCGGTCCGGAACCCCGGGTCTGGTGTTTCGTGGGCGACGGCGAGAGCGACGAACCGGAATCGCTCGGCGCGCTGACCCTCGCCGCCCGCGAAAACCTCGACAACCTGACTTGGGTGGTGAACTGCAATCTGCAGCGCCTCGACGGGCCCGTCCGCGGCAACGGCAAGATCATCCAGGAACTCGAGGCCGCCTTCCGCGGCGCGGGCTGGAACGTCATCAAAGTGATCTGGGGTTCGGACTGGGATCCGTTGCTCGCGGCCGACACCACCGGCCTGCTGACCAAGCGCATGGAGGAGGCGGTGGATGGCGATTACCAAAAATACTCGGTCGAGCCCGGCAGCTACACGCGCAAGCACTTTTTCGGCAAGTATCCGGAGCTGCTGCCGCTGGTGAACTCACTGACGGACGCGCAGATCCAGAAACTGCTGCGCGGCGGTCATGACCCGGTGAAGATGTACGCAGCCTATGCCGCGGCCGTGAACCATCGCGGCGGGCCCACAGTGATCCTCGCCAAGACGGTGAAAGGCTACGGGCTGGGCGAGGCGGGCGAAGGTCGCAACATCTCGCACCAGCAGAAAAAGATGAACGAAAAGGAACTGCGCGACTTTCGCGCGCGGTTCCACGTACCGATTACCGACGAGGAAATCGCCGAGGCGCCATTCTACCGGCCGCCGCCGGACAGCCCGGAGACGATCTACCTGATGGAGCGGCGACGGGAGCTGGGCGGTTTCCTGCCGGAGCGCCGCGTCACTGCGGCACCACTGCCCGTGCCACCGATCGAGTATTTCGCCGAATTCCTCCGCGGCTCCGGCAAGACCGAGGCGTCCACCACGATGGGCTTTGTTCGTCTGCTGTCCCTCTTGCTCCGACACAAGGGGATCGGCCGGCACATCGTGCCGATCATTCCGGACGAGGCGCGGACCTTCGGCATGGACGCGCTCTTCCGCGAAGTGGGCATTTACTCGCACAAAGGCCAGCTCTACGAGCCGGTGGACAGCAAGTCGCTGCTTTACTACCACGAAGCCGCGGACGGCCAGATTCTGGAGGAGGGGATCACGGAGGCTGGTTCGATGTCGTCATTCATCGCCGCGGGCACGGCCTACGCGACGCACGGGGTCCACATGATTCCCTTCTACACCTACTACTCGATGTTCGGGTTCCAGCGGGTGGGCGATCTTTTCTGGCTGGCGGGCGACATCAAGGCCCGCGGCTTCCTGCTCGGCGCCACCGCCGGCCGCACCACGCTCAACGGCGAAGGACTCCAGCACCAGGACGGCCACTCGCTGCTCTGCACCACCGCCATCCCCTCGCTGCGGGTGTATGACCCGGCCTTTGCCTACGAGACGGCGTTGATTGTGGCTGATGGGATGCGCCGGATGTACGTCGAGAACGAGGACGTGTTTTACTACCTGGCGCTTTACAACGAGAACTACCCGATGCCCGCCATGCCCGAAGGAGCGGAAACCGGCATCCTCAAGGGGCTGTACCGGTTTCGCGCGTGGCCGGAGCGGCGCAAGCTCAAAGCCCACATCTTCGGCAGCGGCCCGATCATCAACCAGGCGTTGCGCGCCCAGGAAATCCTCGCCGAAAAGTACGGCGTGGCCGCCGACGTCTGGAGCGCCACCAGCTACAAGAACCTCCGCACGGACGCCCTCCGCTGCGAGCGGTGGAATCTCCTGCACCCCACCCAGCCCCCGCGGAAGCCCTATGTGCAATCCCTCCTGGAGAAGGAGCGCGGCGTTTTCGTCGCGGTCTCGGACAACGTGAAGCTGGTTCCCGATCAGATTGCGCCCTGGGTACCGGGAGGGCTGACCACGCTGGGCACGGACGGCTTTGGCCGGAGCGACACCCGCCCGCGTCTGCGCCGGTTCTTTGAGATTGACGCCGAATGCACGGTGGTCGCGACGCTCTATGCGCTGGCCAGGCAGGGCAAGATCAAGCCGCAGTTCGTCCAGAAGGCCATGAAGGATCTCGGGGTGGACCCCGAAAAGGCGCATCCCGTGCTCGCGTGACCAGCGACGGACCAGGGAATCGAACGGACCCGTTCGCCGGGCGCGACTGGAATCCGCTTGATTGGCGTCCGCCGACTCACCAGCTTAGTCCGGCGAGGCGGTGCCGGGCCCATGACCCGGCTGCTTTGATTTCAGCGCGCGCGTGACCAAAGAAGAACCCATCAAACTGGTTGGAACGGTAACCCAGGTGCTCCCCGGGACCATGTTCCGCGTCGCCCTTCCCAACAAACATGAGGTGTTGGCGCATATCTCGGGCAAAATGCGGAAGCACTTCATCCGGATCAGCGTCGGAGATCGCGTGGACATCGAGATGTCCCCCTACGATCTGAACAAGGCGCGCATCACCTTCCGGCACCCATAGTTCGGGACCCCCGGCCGGCCCGGCCGGTGGCACGCGAACGACGCTTCACTCCGAGGTGGCCTCTGGCAGTGGCCTCGTAACTCCGCGGAAGGCGGCACGGACCATCTGTGAACATCGAAATCATCAACACCGGCAACGAACTGATGCTTGGGCGGGTGCTCAATACGCATCAGCAGTGGCTGTGCCGCCAGTTCGCCGACGCCGGCTATGTCGTCACCCGGCAGGTCGCGGTGGCCGACACCGCCGTCGCGATTCAGCAGGCGGTTCGCGAGGCGCTGACGCGCGCCCGGTTGATCGTCAGCACCGGTGGTCTCGGTCCCACCTCGGACGACCTGACCCGCGACGCCATCGCGGAACTGGTGGGCCGGCCCCTGCGGGAGGACCCGACCATCGTCGCCGCTCTCGAGGCATGGTATGCCGCGCGCCAGCGGACGCCGTCGCCGGCCGTCATGCTCCAGGCGCAGGTCCCGGAGGGCGCCACCGTCTTGCCGAATGCCAACGGAACCGCGCCCGGATTGCTCATGGAGGTCCGGGCGAAAGAGGGTGGCGGCGCTGAGTCAAGCTGGCTGATCATGCTGCCCGGTCCACCTCGCGAGCTGCGCCCCATGTTCGCGGCGCATGTTCTGCCCTGGGTCAAGGCCACCTTCCCGCTCGCAGCTCCTTTCGTGTGCCGAACGTTGCGGAGCACCGGTGTACCGGAATCCACCATGCAGCAACAAATTGCCGGTCCGTTGGCCGCCCTCGTCGCGCGTGGTTTGGAGATCGGCTACTGCGCCCGGCCGGGGGAAGTGGATGTCCGCCTCGTGGCGCGCGGACCGGAGGCTCCGGCCCTGGTGGCTGAGGCGGAGGCGATTGTTCGCCGTGAAGTCGGACGGAATCTGTACGGCGTCGAGGGCGAGTCGCTCGAAGCGGCCGTGGTGCGGGAGCTCGCCGGGCGACGTCAGTCGTTGGCCGTGGCGGAATCTTGCACGGGCGGGCGGATCGCCAATCGCGTCACGGACGTGCCCGGGGCCTCGGAAGTGTTTTGGGGCGGATTCATCACCTACTCGAACGCCCTGAAGGAGCGGCTGCTCGGCGTGCGCGCGGAAACGCTGGCGGCGCACGGAGCGGTCAGCGAGGCCACCGCCCGCGAGATGGCTGAAGGGGCCCGCGCGCGGACGGGGGCAGACTACGCGCTGGCGGCGACCGGCATCGCCGGCCCGGGCGGGGGCACGCCGGATAAGCCGGTGGGAACGGTCTTCATCGCCCTGGCAAACGCCGGCGGGACCCGGGTCGTCCGGATGCTGAACGCCTTCGACCGGGACACGTTCAAGCAGGTCACCAGCCAGCAAGCGCTGGAACTCCTGCGCCAGCGATTGCTGGAGTGATCCGCCGGCACGGGCGGCGTCTGCGCGCGCGCGGCAGCGACTGCCAGCCGCAGGCATAGAACGCCGCCAGCGACCCGGAGGATTCGCCTGGCTCCTGCGAAATTACCGGAATTCCCGGCTGAATCGTGCGCGGTGTTCATTGCGGAGCGTTGTTCAGTTTCTTCGATCAACTGACGATGCTGGCGATGGACAGGTGATGCCCACCGGCCCGAGCCTTCGTGGAGCCAATCGAGAGAATCGCCCGCGCCGATCAAAAGGTCGGGGCCTTTGATGGCCGCATACCGGCGGTGGGTGTCGGGTCCATCGTCCACGGCAAAGCCGGGGCCGAGGTTTCTTCAAGGACCCACCTGCGCCTGACGCCGCAGGTCAAACACGCGATCATTCCGGGCACCTTCGCGGAACCGCGTGTTTTCCCGGTAGTTGGCATACAACCGGCGCCAGGCATTCTGGTACCGGTACGAAATCACCAGGCCGCGGAAATGCCACTCATCCGAGCCCATCGGCCCAAAGACCAAAACCTCGAGATCGTTGGCACCACGGCCTGGCGCGCCGAACATTTCAAACGCCACCAGGTCGGCCACTCGGACCGATCGTCGCAGGCTTTTCATGGCCAGCGCGGTGCGGTTGCGGTCGAAGGGCGTGCCGGGAACACGGGGGTTGCAGTTGTGGATGATCCAGAAATGCTCGGGCCATCTGTCCTGACCGATCCCGTCGTAGGCCGGCCCCACAGGGCTCAACCAGCCCGTCAGATCTCCCCTTCGCCCTGGGGGAGCCAAGCCCAGGTAAAGGGCACGGTTCAAGACGTTCGAATCGGTGAACCGCCCCGGTGTTCCCGGTGGAAGGAGGTCCGCCGGCACGAACTCCTCATGGGAAAAATAGGTGTCGAAGTGCAGCGTGACGCTGGGCGAGAGCGAGCCGGGATCGCTGTTCGGTCCGCCCAGGCGCGATGTGAACCGGGTGATCAGCTCGTACACCGGCCAGGGCACCAAATCGAGGTCCGGATGGATCTCCGGCAATGTCCGCATGCCGTCCTCCCCGGTGAGATACTGGATCGCGAAGATCGAAGCCCGGGCGTCGGGCGGAATGATGCGGGGACGGAACTCACGCTGCCAGATGAAGCGGTCCACCAAGTCTGCAGGCTCCTCGAACCGCATCAGGCTGGTCTTGGGCTGCGTCGCGCTGCCGGCAAAGATCTCCTGGGCCAGCAGCTTGACCCGTCTGGCCGAGAAGGTTGGCCACGTCATCCAGACGTTGCGTCGGGTTCGCAACGATTCCCCCGGCAGCACGTGGTGGGTCACGGTGCTCGCCGGCGAAACATCCGGGAGTGGCAAGCTCGGATGGTAGCGCGGGTCCTCGTAAAAGTACCGGGATTCATGCAGCACGTGCTGGCCGTTGTAGGTGCGCACGGCGACGATCTGTTCGGCGCGCAGAGGCTCCGGCAACAGCAGGGTCTGGGAATAGCGTCGCACCGGAACGCGGTCGCGCAGGTGGATGGGATCGTAGGGATCCACATATCCCGGTGCCGGCCAGGAGCTCCAGGTCGGTCGCCGTCGGTCCGGTGGATCAAGCGTGAGAATCAGCGTCCGTCCGTCGGTCAGTTCGATCTCGGTCGTCACCATGTCTTCCCAGTCAATCACGCGGTCATCCCGGTTGAAGGGCGGCTGGGTGTTGGTGCTTTCCTCGGTCCATTCGACCGTCACGTAGGGTTTGTCGAGATGCGGGCTGTTGCGGGCGAGGGCTGGCAGCCAGTTGGTGTGACCGGGAGTATTGAGGAGAATCTGGTCCGGCCGCTCAGACAGGAGGATGGGCAGCTCGAAAAGGCGGCGGGGAATCGCATCGGGATCATCGGCATGCACGCCCACGTAGCACCCGTGGAAGCCATCGCCGGTCCCCTGGAAGGCCACGGTGTCAATCTCTTCCGGCGCCACCGACGACGCAAAGCGAAAGTACGTCCAAGTCCGGTAGTACCCCGGCGGTGCGGGAAACCAGGAGATTTGATTCCAGGTGGGCGTGGCCGAGGTCACGGAGCCGTCCTTGCGCCGGATCAGCACATTCGTGACGAAGTCGAGATGCAAGACCTCGCGACCGGTCCAAAAACTCCAGGAGTGCAGGGCCGCCTCGTAGGTCGTGTTTGCGGTTGTCTTCGCGGCGCTGACCGGCAGGCGGCGGAGCCGGAAAATCCGGGACATGTCGGTGCCCTCGAAAGTGACCGATTGCTGGCGGCCTTCTGTCCGGGGCGGCAGATCCACGGGACGCCACAGCGTCGCATCGGCCAGCACTTCGGTGGACTCCAGAACCCACGGCTCCGGGAGAACGGGCCAGGTGACCGTTATTCGTCCACCGTTCTCCCCGATGGCGAGGCGTGGCGTGGCCGGCTCGGTGATTACCCCCGGCACTGGTGCCAGCACGGTGACCAGGTCGTATCGGTCATCGCCGTCAACGTCGAGAGCACTGCGGAGGGTGTCGAGGGCGGCTCCGGGCAGGTCGAGGCGGTGCAGGGCGCCGGCCGGGATGAGAATGGGGCCGAAAACCGCGACATCCAGGTTGGACTGGTTGGTTGAGCCGCGGAAGAGCCGAACCGCAAGTTGGGCGGCTTCGCCGGACTCGTTGCGGAACTCGACACCGGAATGGTCAGGCAGGGCTTGAAACTGCACGGAGCGCCCGGCACCCACACGAAAGCCGGAGTACTCCATGACCAGCGGCGGATTGGCGCCGCGATTGAAGCCAAAGTGGACTTTGATGTTGGTGCGAAGGTTCGCCGGTTCGAGGCGCAGCGAACGGAGCTGCCCGCCGGTGTCGCCCACCCGCAACCGGTCCAACGCACCTTGCGGGGCACCCTCCACCCTCAAGTGAATCGTTGCCCCGCCGCCGCCGGCGAAGAATTCGTAGCTGTTGGCGCCGGCGCCGCCATCGGGTTGCGGGCGGACCCGCACGCGAACCTCGGCGGGCGGGCGGTTCGTGGGCGGGAAGAACCATGCGGTGCGCCCGGCGTAGGCGGGTGGATTCGGGCCTGCCGCGGCCTGGCCAAAAGGCGCGATCGCGCGAGCGCCCTCGTAAGTCTCCACAATCCGGCCGGCCGCGTCGTAGCCCCAGCGTCCGCCGTCCGCAGCCACATATTCAGCGTCCGCCGCGCCGAAGAGGACCAGCGCCAGGCCGCGTGCCAGCAGGTCCGCCCCCGGCATCGTGCCGGCATCGCGGAACAGGCCCAGAGGCACGGCATAGACGCCCTTGCCGGACCAGATGGCGGGAACCCAGTTGGTCACACCGCCCTCAACCACCGGCTTCTCCCCAAAGCGGTACCGATAGACGTTGGCCGTTCGGTCAATCTCGAAGTAGCGCTGGGCGTTCTCCGGATGGTTCGGGTCGTACACCCGCAGCACGGTCTTGCCCGGCGCCGGCTCCGGCACCAGGGCGGTGTCGGCGTCCAGGCCCGTCTCGTCCCAGGCGTCCCACGCTACCATGGCGTGCGACTTGAACACGTCGGCGCCGTCTTGGAAACAGAGGACGTGGTTCACCCAGCCGCCGGAGCGGAGGAGGTTCAGGGTGCGGACCGGGTTGCCGGCGATGCTGTAGCCCCGGGCGCCCAGCGGCACAGCGCCCGTGCCGTCCATCTGCCCAAGCACCGAGCCAAGGAACTCGGCGGTGACCTGCATGGCCTGGTTACGGTGAAGGTGCGCCCAGAGGTTCACCGGTTCGGAATAGTCGCAGACGCGGAAGCGGTGCTCCTGCGGCTTGGGCGGCCCCAACTCGTCCGTGCGGCCGTCCGGGAAAGTCCGGCGGCGCGTCGAGAAGCCGGCGGGGTAGCGCGCCGGCGCCTCGAAGGCGGCGGGCACGAGCTCGCCGCGCCGGAACAGCAGGCTGGTCGCGGACATGCCCAGACAGGAGCCGGTCATGAGTTCTGTCCAAGGGGTGAATACCAAGCTGTAGAAGGTGGTGTAGAGCGGGTTGGGTGCGCGGCAACCGAGGCAGGGATTGGCGCCGGGAAACGGCCCGAGGAGCGTGACGCAGTCGTAGGCGTTCCACCGGTACACGTTGGAGAACTCGTCGAACTGCGTGCCGTCGAGCTCGTTGTCGAAGGGGAAGCCGAATACGCGCGGATATTCGTGGTCGAGCAGGAAGCCGGCCTCCAGCCGGCGCCACGCGCCCACCCATTCGTCGCGGGCCAGGATCCGGTAGGGCCCCTGCAGCCAGCCCCGGCCAGGCGCGTCCCAGGCGGGTGACAGGCCGAAGTCCAGCCGCAGCCGCACCCAGCTCCAGTCCGCCGCACGCTCGACCACGGTGAGCGGGAAATTCGTGACGGTGCTGCCCGCAGGAAGCGGGTCGCCGGGGTTGACCGGCGCCGCGCCGTTGCCGTGGGAGAGGTAGAACGCGCAGTGGGGGTGGAGGTTTGCGCCGCGGAGGAGGATCTCGGTCGGCTCGGTGACCTTCACCGGGCTGGTGCGCAGGGTGATGCGGGGCGTGCCGCGATCCGGCGTGGCTTCGGCCAGGGCCGGGCTGCGGTGCTGGATCATCGGGAAGGCAACGCTGCCGATCAGGATGGTGCCGTAGCCGCTGATGCCTCGGTTCGTGTAGGTGACGCCCTGGACCGGATCGAGGTGGACGGGCTGGATGGCGGGATAGGGTGTGCTGAGCACGACAGGTTCCAGCGCGCGCCAAAGGCCGGGACCGCCCGGCGTGGCGCAGGTGAGCCGCAGGGGCGCGTTGGCCGGATAGATCAAGGTGCTGAAGTCAAAGCGCCCGTTGCGGTCCGTGGTAACGCGGGCGAACTCGGTGCCGTTGGCCGGGTTCGTCAGCCGGATTTCCAAGCCCTCCAAGGGCAGGGCGGCTCCTGCCGTCATGTTGGTCACGCCACCCATCACGCGGACGTAGGGCGGGAAAGACGGTTCCCCGCCAAAGGTCAGCCGGGCCCAGGTGGATGGGTTGTCCGGGTGGCCGTCTAAAGGCGCCGGCAGCCGGTAGGCCGGCAGGAATAACGCCGGCATGCCGTAGGCGAACTGGCCGAAGAGCACCGGCTTGGGCTGCTGGCTGAACTCGCCCAGCAGCGAGACCGGGATGCGGAAGATACGCGCGCAGTCGAACTCGCAGCCGGCCGCCGGCACCACATCCCAACTGCCCGCGCCGCGGGCGGGCGCGGTCTGCGTGGTCCAGCCGGCGGCGCCGCCACGGAGCAGAGCCGGGGCCAGGGTGAAGTTGGCGGGCGAGTCCACCCGGACATGGTTGGTCGCGGGGGCGGTGGGCGGCGCGCCCTCCGGCGGCGCCGGCGCAAACAGGAGGCTGAAGTTCAACCGCTGGAACCCGCCCAAGTCGGACGCCGCGAGGCTGGTGTAGGGGACCACGGCGTAGAGGTTGCGGTCGCTCCCCGAGTCCCGGTACATCAGGTAACCCTCGCCATCGCGCTCGGCGCCGGTCGCAGTGCGGTAGCGCCAGACAATGCGCTCGGCGCCGGCATTGATGAACTCGTCCAGATTCTGGTCGTAGTTGACGGCCACCGGGGAACGCGGCGCCACGTAGTCCCGCGGCAGCACGCCCCAGATTTGGCGGCTGACGGCGGTTTCCGTCCCCGGCACGCCCGCCACGGTGTTTTCGCGCCCGCCTGCCGGGAAGCGGGCCACCAGTCCGGCGGCGCTCTCCAATTCCACGAAGCGGTTCTGGGCGATCTCCGCCTCGGTTCGTGCGACCGACCAAAGCCGGACTTCATCCAGGTATCCGTAGAGGCCGAGGCCGCCGTTCACGTCGTTGCCCAGCACCAACTGATGAGCCTTGTTGATCCCGGCATGGCCGAGCGGCTCGTTGCCAGCCGGCCGGCCGTCAATGTAGAAGTGGACGCGCGCGCCGTCGTAACTGGCCGCCACATGCGTCCAGCGCAGCGCCGGCACGGTGTTCGTGGAATCTTTGAACATGCCGATCCCTCCGCTGCGATAGAAGCGCAGCCGGCTGCCGCTGGTGATGCCGAACCAGAGGGACTCCTGCCAGTTGCGGGAGACGATGGTGTGGAAGCGGTTGGTGTACGTGGCGTGGCCGGGGCGGCCGAGGAAGACCCATGCCTCCACGGTCAGGTTCGTGGCGGCGTCGTATTCAGGCCGGTGCGGGAAGACGGTCCGCGAGGTGTCCGCGCCGGAGTATTGCGTGCTGCGCTGCGGGGGGAGCTGGGCGGCGGCGGTCATGGCAAAGAGCAGGGGTAAGATCCAGATCAGCCGTGCAGGCAGATTGAATCCCCGCTTTCTGCCCGCACGGTCTGGACCGATCCATTCGGCATGGTCGGCGGTCTGGGCGTTGGCCGGTACTTGGAGACATGTTTTCATCGTCAGATGTCGGGTGCGTTGTTCAGGCAACACGACGTTGACATACCGCCTCGGGAAACGGAGGCGCATGGGCAAGCGGCGCCCACCCGGGGCGCGCTTGCATCAGACCGTCGCCGCAACCCTAATGCTTCTGTGCCTCAGCCAACCGGGCAGACATCCTCGGAATTGACGGAGCAGCGCGCCGTCCTGGTGCGCGCCATCCGCCGGGGCAGTCTCGCCGGGGTGCTGGCGATGGCCGGCGTCGTGGCGTTGACGCTCGGCGTGGTCTGGCAGGCCCAACAGGCCCAGCGGCAGGCGGACCGCGCGGATGCCGAGGCCGCCCGGGCCGAGGCGGCCCGCCAGGAAGCCGATGCCCAGTTGTGGAATGCCCGGCTCAACGAGGCCCGGGCGCTGCGCATTGCCGGGGGCCCCGGGGCGCGCGAACTGTCCTCAGGCATTGTGGCCGAACTGACGCGCACGCCGGGACTCTCCGCAGCGCGGCGGCTGGCCCTGCGGACCGAGGCGATCGCGCAGGCCGCTTTGCTCGATCTGGCCGCGCCGACCAATGCCCTGATTGGCGAGTTCGACGGCTCCGCCGGCGCTGGCTGGGGCGTGGAGCGATGGCGGGGAGCCAATGTCGAGTTGCAAACTCTCACCGATGGCCGGCCTCTCGCCCGTCTGGCCGGCCCGGCCCGAAACGGCGCCACCCGGTTCAGCCCGCGGGGCACGTACGCGGCGACGACGTTTGAAACCCAGCCGGTGACGTTGCGGGTCTGGCGCGTGGCCGATGCGACCGTCATTTGCTCGAACATCGTGCCGGCCGGTTTCCTCCACGGTGGGGGATGGATCGAGTTCGCGCCGGATGAACGCTGGCTGGCGATGGACACAGAGGCTGGCTTGGAGGTGTGGCGTTTGCCGGAGGGCAGGTTGATCCGTCGTGCCGGCCGGGCGCAGACCGGAGCGTTCAGCCCTGACGGACGCTGGTTGGCCCGGGCGGTGGGCAATTGGCTGGAAATCGAGGTGACGCAGACGGGCGCGGTCTGGCTGCGCCATCGGCTGCCGCTGATCCCCCGCCAACTGGCGTGGCGGCCGCAGGGGAATCTCCTTGGCGCTGCGGCGGAGGACGGGGCCGTGGCGCTGGTGGAGCTGCCGCCGGAAGGCGAGCCGGAGCCGGTGGCGATCAGGCCGACCGCGGGCCACAGCAGCCTGGTGACGTTCGCGGACTTCACGCCTGATGGTGCGGCGCTGGTCACGACCTCGTGGGATGGCTTCACGGTCTTCTGGGATGTGCTGACCCGGCGCAAGCTGCTTTCAGAATCGCGGCAGTTGGTGACGGGCATCGGGGGCGAGCCCCCCCGCGCGCTGGTTTTCAAGCCCTACCCGTCGCGTACCGCCGTTGCGCGGCTCTGGCAGCGGGAGGGCTTCCGCGTCGTCGCGGCGACGGACCCGGGGCAGGGGCCTCCGGTGGGGGTCTCGGTCAGTCCCGATGGTCGCTGGCTGGCCGTGGAGAGTGCCGGCGGCGTGACCGTCTTCGATCCGGTCACGGGACGCGAATTGGCCCGCCTGCCCGGGGTGTCACCTGAATTCAGCGCGGCCGGCGACAGGCTGTGGACCTGCGAAGGCGACCGCGTCTTGCGGTTTCGGGCGTTGGGATCAGGTGCGCGGGCATTTGACACGGAGGGTGAAATCTTTTTCCGCACGCCGGCCGGTACCCGGGCGAACAGCGTGTCCCTGTCGCCGGACGGTGAGACGCTTGTGGTGTGCGCCGCGGACGATGCCGTGCTGCTGCTGGATGCCGCAACCGGTGGCGTCCGGCGCGAACTGTTGGTCCTGGCCCATTACGCGCGGCTGGCGGCGGATGGAAAGACGTTGGTCACGCAGTTCCACAACGGGCCCGCCCATCTGGCGCGACTGGAGAATACCAACTCGATCGCCCACTTGGGTCAGCACTTGAACGCGCGGTTCGACGCCACCGGTCGCTGGCTGGGGCTGGCAACCGAACAGATGCTGGGGCTCTTCGAACGCAATGAAACCAACTGGTTTTCCCGACGACATCAGGTGCCGTTGGAGGGCGGGGCGGGCGCGCCGGCAACCTTCACCTTTTCGCCCGATGGCCAGCTCGCGGCGGTGGTGTTCAACCGTTTTGACGTGCGACTGTATGAGCCGGCCAGTGGACGCGTGCTGGCAGTCCTCACTGCGCCCGCCCCGGCGCAGATCGCCGGCGTGCGCGGACTGACCTTCAGCGCGGACGGCACCGAACTGTTCGCCGCAAAACAGGATGGCGAGATCGTCGCCTGGCACCTGCCGACCCTGCGGACCATGCTGGCGCGGATGGGATTGGACTGGGCTTCGCCGGCGGATGAGGCGGCGACCGCCGCGATGCCGGCGGGGGGCGGCGCAAAGCGCGGCCGCGTGTGGGCGCCGGTGGCGGTGGCTGCGGGAACGGTGGCGTTACTGGCGGGGGTGGTGGTATTCGCGTTGCAGCGGCGGATGCTCAGCGCCTACGAGCGTGCCGCCACGCTGGCGGAGGCGCGGCAGAGAAGTTTGATCGAGACCCAACTGGCGCTGGCCCAAAGTCAAAAGCTCGAGGCGTTGGGAACCTTGGCCGCTGGCGTCGCCCACGACTTCAACAACCTGCTGTCCGTCATCCGCATGTCGAACCACTTCGTGGCGAAAGCCGCGCCGCCGGACCCGGTCACCCGGGGGAACCTGGAGGCGATCGAGCAGGCGGTGGCGCGCGGGCGTGATCTGGTGCGTTCGATGCTCGGCTACGTCCGCCGAGCGGACGATGACACCGGGGCGTTCAGCGTGGCGCGCGTCGTCGGCGATACGATGGGGATGTTGTCGCGGCAGTTTCTCAGCGGTCTGACCTTGTCGCTGGAGCTGGACCCGCGCTGCCCGCCGGTGCGGGGTTCCGCGGCGCGACTCGAACAAATCCTGCTGAACCTGGTGGTCAACGCTGCCGAGGCCATGCAGGGGCAGGGCAGGCTTACGGTCTCCGCGCGTTTGCTGGAACGCTCAGCCGGAGGGGTGCTTTCTCCCGCGACCGCCGGACCGGCCGTCGAATTGAGCGTGAGGGACAGCGGGCCGGGCATCGCGGAGGGCCATCTGCCGCGGGTGTTCGACCCGTTTTTCACGACCAAGCAGGGCGGCGCGCAGCCGGGCACCGGCCTTGGTTTGTCAGTGGTGTACACGCTGGCAAAGCAGAGCGGTTGGGGACTCAGGGTCGAAAGTCGTCCCGGCGAAGGAGCCGTCTTCCATGTCTATCTGCCGATACAAGAAGGGAAGGGTGACAACGCCGGGGCGGGGTAGGAATCGTGACTGGGCGCGGGAAGCCCACTTGCGACGGAACGACGCCCACTTCAGCCTCACGGTTTGATTCTGTCGTCATGGAATTCGCCGCTTCGATTCTGGTGGTGGAAGATGATCCGCAGCAGGTGCGGCTGTACGCGCAGGCGCTGGCGGGCTACCGCGTCACGTTCGTGGCCAGCGGCACCGCCGCTTTGGCCGCGCTGGGGGAGCGGATACCCGACCTGATCATCCTCGATCACGTGCTGCAGAGCGGCGAACTGGGCCTTCAGTTCCTGCCGCGCCTCAAGGCGGTGGCCGCGCATGTCCCGGTGATCATCGTTTCCGGAACGCTGGATGTCCGGGCCCAGCTTGCCGCGCTCAGCGGACCCGCCTCCGCCCATTACGTGATCGAGAAGCCGGTGGACGTGGAGGAATTGCTGCGGACCGTGCGCCGGGCGTTGGACGAGTGCGGGTTGCCCGAAACCGTCGCGGAACTGCGGTCGCTGGAGCAGGCCGAACTCATCGAGAATGGCGATCGGGAACGGCTCTTCACCGAGCGGCTGGCCCGCCAGGTGGAGTTGATCCGCCGCTTTCGCACCGCGCCGTTCCGGCCCAACATCTCCCAACTCGCCCAGGAATTTGGGGTGGATCGCAAGACCATCCGGCGTGACTTGCACGACCTGGTAGCCCGCGGCCAGCTTCCCGCCACCGCGCGGCCGGAATCCGACAACGCCGCGTGACCCGGGGGGGGCGCCGGTCGAAGCACCTAAGGCGTGCCGGGGGCGAACGCCCGTGTTGCACCTTTGGGTTCCTAAAACTGCCCGGGCCGCTTCCGGGCGATTGGCCGGGCCCAAGCGAATCGTTGCGGAAAACGTCGTGGGCGGTAAGGCCGCGCCCGGCTCAACCGGCTGGGTGCTTTGCGGTCTGGAGCCGCCGGGGGAGGCAGAGTTTGTTCGCGGCCGGACGTCCGGCCGAAGGCGCTTGGGGCGTGTGCCTCGTGGGGATCGCGCCCCGTTGGAGTGCTGGCCGCTTGCGAGGTTGCCCGGTTCGGAAAGCCAGGAAAGGCGGCGTTAGGAGAGGCTCGGCAAGGCCCAACCGCCAAGGTGAACCGAAGGTAGGGCGCGCAGTCCTCAGCACGCCGGGAGACGCAGTTAGTTGGAAAGACTCCCTTTTTCGCACTCAGTGATGCGCCCTACCTTCGATGCGCCTTGTGTACCGCGTGACGTTCACGCGGTGGCCGCTCCGACCAGAGATCGCACTGAAAATCTTCGATTAGGGTAGCAATACCGATGCCGATGTAAAGGTTACGGTTGACCGGGCGGCGGATGAAGCGCCTGGTTTCGAGCGTTGCGTCCAGCTCTTTCGCTTTACCCCACCTGCACAATTTGAACCGGCGGCCAAGACCCGCCGCTGGTTCTGGAACCAACGCATGTTTTCACACCTCGGCAAAGGCTTGCTGGGCCCCGCTTCGCCTTGTCATGGAACCGAACCGGATTCTGTCTCGCGGTCCGGCTCCCGCCCCATACCGAAGAAGGATTCGCTGCGATGTTTTCTTGGTCTTCGGCGAACTCCGCGTCGGGTCCGGATGGAGAACGACGCGCGTTCCTCCGATCGTTACGAGCGGGCGAAGGCTTGTGGTTGGTGGTGAATCATCTTCCGGGACAATTGTTTGAAAACGCATGGTTCCCCTCACCCAACCAGACACCCGGCTCCCGCTGCCGTTGGTTGCCAGCACCGCCCAGTCCATCCACGCCGGGCTGGCCGCCGCGCTGGGCGCTCAACGCCAACCCGGTTTAATGTCTCAGCGCCGCGCTGGCCGATGACCTAGGGGGGCGGGCCACCAAGCTCGCGGGACTGCCCGACGACTGCCAGGATTGGCAGGTGAAGGCGCTGAAGAAGAAACTGCGCTTCCTGCCCGGGCGCTTGAGCCAGCGCGCGCGGCAATGGGTGGCGCGGGTGCGGGTGCCCCGGGGCGTGGCGGTGCAGGTGACCGCCGTGGGCGGAGCGGGTCTGGCCAAGGCACGGCGCGGGCCGTCCTCGGCCGGCGGAGGCCGGCGGATGACGACCCGCCAACCGCGCCCTCCCTTTCCAGGTCTGCCCCGGCAGACGTCGGGCAGGGCGGAGCTTTGGCTGCCGGTCCGCGCGCCCCCAAAAAGCTGTGCTTCGTCCGAAATGGCACCAGTTGTTCCTCGCGAACGCAGCCCTTCGCGGTCTTCGTCCTCCCGGCCCCCCATGCACCCGCTCAAACGGTCAAGTTCCCGTGCATCCGAATGATTGAGGTGCGTTCCTTTGGCGGGCGTTTGGGCTTGCTGGACGCCATGGTCGGAAATACGGTTTCCACCGGTTGCGCGCTTAGCTCAGTGGAAGAGCACTTCCTTCACACGGAAGGGGCCGCAGGTTCAAGTCCTGCAGCGCGCACCATCTTCCCGCCCCGCTGGGTGTTGATTTCCTGCCTCCTTCGATCGGTTCCGGCCCGTGGTGCTCCGTTCACTCGGAATTGAGGTGCTGATTGAGAGCGGAAAACCAGGCGGATTTCCCTTCAGGCAGACAATCCTCGAGAGCCGTCTCACCCGTCCCCGGTTGTGTTCGTCAAGTTTTAGTTGGGGCCGCGGGCCAGGGCGTTGACCGGGGCGTTGTCGGTTTGAGACGGTCGCCGTCGGGGGGCATCGGCCCGGTCACTTCATCGGCGAGTAATCGGCGGGGCGGAGAAACAGGGATTTCACCCCGTCCGGCGCGGTGAGGGAGCCGCCGGCCTTCTCCTCGGAGGCCTTGCGGGCGGCGAGCCAGTCCGGATCGCTCCGGAACGCTTCAAACGCTTTGCCGGCCGCCTCCCGCGACGGGTGCGCGATGAGGTAGATCAGCATCCGGTCGGCGTCCTTCTCGGTGGGCGCGAGCGTCCAGTACGCCACGTTCTCGATGCCGTGTTTGGCAAAGAGTCTCAGCGTGTGCTCGCGGAAGCGCGCGTTCAGCGCAGGCAGGTTGCCTGCGGAGGCCGTGTAGGTGCGCAATCCGAACACCCGCGGGGGCGCCGCCTTGGGCACGATGGCGGGCGAGTAGTCGGTGGCGACCAGGAACTTCGATTCCGCCTTTTCGACCAGTTTGCCATCCGCCTCCGACGCCCGGTAAGCCGCCTGCCACTCCGGGTCGGCCGCGAATGCCTGCCATGACTTCTCGCGTGCCTCACGGCTGGGGTAGGCCAGGACGAAGATGAGGGGGTTGGTGGCGCCGTCCTTGTCGTCGAGCGGAATCCAATAGCCGACATTCTCCATGCCGTGTTTGGCGAAGAGCTTTACGGTGTGATCGCGGAAGCGCTGTTCCAAGGCGGGGAGCTTGCCCGGCGCAGCGTGGTACACGCGCATTTCGAAAAGCCGCGGGTCGGTCTGCGCCGCGGACGCGAGGCTCGAAGAAAGAACGGCGGTCGCCAGGCAGGTCAACCAAGTCTTCATAAAAGTCGTTGTGTTCGTGCCGCAACAGCACTCGGGCTGCCCCGCGGAGTCAAAACAAAAGCGCTGCCGCCGATGTCGGCCGGGTTGGTCGTTCCGCTGGGAATCGCTTCCACCCCCCGGGGCCAGCACCCACGCGGGAACCGGAGTCGTTGGTGTCGAGGCCGCCAACCGTGGCCCGGAGCGTTGCGTCCCGGGCGGACTGCTGCACAGGTTTCCGGCCGCGATGGCCACACCTGCCACTGAACCGCCGCCGCCGGACGCCCCGCGTCCGGCTGTGCCGTCTTTGTGGGATGAGCTGCGGGGCGGGGATGGCGAAGTTCGGCCGGAATGGCGGGCACTGATCGCGTGCCTCGAGGCGCTCGGTCCCGAAGAGCTCGCGCTCCGCTACGAAGACGGCCGGCGAATTCTCCGCGAACATGGCGTGACGTGCTTTGTCGCCGACGCGGCGGGGGAACGCGATGTGCCGTGGGAACTGGATTTCCTGCCGTTGGTCCTCGGGGCGGCGGAGTGGCGGGAGATCGAGCGGGGTGTGTTGCAGCGCGCCCGGCTGCTCAATGGAGTCCTGGCGGACCTTCACGGCCAGCAACGCCTTGTGCGGGACGGGCTGTTGCCCGCGCCGTTGTTGTACGCAAACCCGGCGTACCTACGGGCCTGCCAGGCGATCCAGCCGCCAGGGGGCGTTTACCTCCACACCTACGCGGTGGACCTCGCCCGGGCGACCGATGGGCGATGGTGGGTGGTGTCCGACCGGACCCAGGCGCCGGCGGGTCTGGGATTCACGTTGGAGAATCGCTCCATTGTGACGCGGATCCTGCCCGAGGCGGTGCAGGCGCTCCGGCCGCGGTCCCTGAGGGAAGCCTTCCGGCGCCGGCGGGAAGCGCTGCGCCGGATGGCCCCATCGGGCGCGGAAAATTCAGTGGTGGCGATTCTCTCGCGCGGCCCGCGCAGCGAGGCGTATTTCGAGAATGCCTACCTCGCCCGGTCCCTGGGCTTCACCTTGGTGGAGGGCGCAGATCTGACAGTGCGCGATCGGCGGGTGTTCCTGAAGACGCTGGAGGGGCTGCGACTGGTGGAGGTAATCCTGCGGCGGGTGGCGGACACGTACTGCGATCCGCTGGAGCTTCACGGGGAGTCCCTGCTCGTGGTGCCGGGCTTGGTGGAAGCCACGCGAGCGGGCCGGGTGGCGGTGATCAACGCCCTGGGGGCCGGGCTCTTGGAAAGCCCGGCGTTCCTGCCCTTTCTGCCGGGGCTGTGCTGGCACCTGTTCGAGGAGGAGCTCCGTCTGCCCTCGTTGGCGACTTGGTGGTGCGGCGAGGTGCGCGAGTGGACCTATGTGCATGAGCACCTCGATGAACTGGTTTTGCGGCCCGCCTTTGGTTCCAGCGTGCACCCCACTTTCACGAAAGACCTGGCGGCCGGGGAGCGCGAGCGCTTTCTGACCGCGTTTCACGGGCGGCCGCACGACTTCGTCGCGCAAGAGCGGGTGGTGCTGTCCCTGGCGCCGACGCACGACGCCGGACCGCAGCCGGTTACGCTGCGGGTTTTCGCGATCTTCGATGGCCGCGACTACCTGGTGTTGCCGGGCGGCCTGGCGCGCTTGCTGCCCCAACAGACGATGTTCGCCGCGCCCGCGCTGCTGGCCGGCCGGAGCAAGGATGTGTGGGTGTTGCCGGACCATGAGCCGGAGACCGAGGTTCACCTGATCGCGAACCCTGCGCCGATCGCGGAGCGCGCTGCTTCGGACCTGCCGAGCCGGATGGCGGAGAACTTGTTCTGGCTGGACCGGTACGTCGAGCGTCTGGAAGGGGCGTTGCGGGAGTGCCGCTGCGTGGTTCGCCATCTTGCGGGCGAATTGTCGGCGAGCCGTGGTCTGGCTTTGCTGGGTTTGGTGGACCGCCTCGGTCTGCCGCAACCGAAGGCGGCGGAAAACCTGGAGCCGGCAGCCCGCCTGCAAGCAGTGCTCCTGGCCTACCTGCGCGATGAGCAGCATCCCGCCGGCATCCAGGCGCTGATCGCCCGCGTGCGTCACGGGGCTTTTGCCGTGCGTGACCGGTTGTCCGCCGACACCTGGCGGATTCTGTCACGCCTCAGCTTCCGTCCTCCCGTCGGCGCAGGCAACCTGCGCCTCGTCCGGGCGGCCGAGGCGCTCAACACGCTGGTGGTGCAGTTGCTCGCCTTCAGCGGTCTGGAGATGGAGAGCATGACCCGCGGCCACGGCTGGGTCTTCCTCGATCTCGGCCGGCGCCTGGAACGGGGGCAGCACGTGGCCCGGCTGGTCGCGGCGGGCGCGGCGGATGCCGAGCGCAGCCCGCTGCTGCTGGAGCCACTGCTGGAAATCGCGGACAGCGTGATGACCTACCGGCGGCGTTACTTTGCCGAGCCGCAGCTTCCGGGCGTGCTGGACTTGTTGCTGCGGGATCCGACCAATCGCCGTTCCCTGGCCTTCCAACTGACCGCCAGCGAGCGGCTGGCCGGCGATTTGCCGGTGCGGGCCGAACTGGGTGGGGTGGCGGACGTTGGCGCCCGACTGGCGGCGCTTTCGGCGCGGCTCGCCACCGCGGATGACGCTGAACTCCGGGCCAGCTTGAACTTCTTCACGGAGGAACTGGGAGCGATCTCCGATTGGCTGACCCGGACCTTCTTCAGCCACGTGGTGTCCCGGGTGAGTAGAGATGAAGGCCCAACTCTTCGACATCACCCACACGACCACGTACGACTACCAGTCGGATGTCATGGTGGCGCACCACTTGTTGCGACTGACGCCGCGGCGGCTGCCGCGCCAACTGCGGCTCAGCTACTCCCGTGAAACGGCGCCCGTCCCGACGTCCACCAGCCGCTTCACGGATTACTTCGGCAATGACGTGACGTTCGTCACCATCGAGGGGGCGCACCGTCGGTGGCGCGTAACTTCGCGCAGCCGGGTGGCAGTCGGCCCGGCGTTCATTCCCGATCCGGCGGAAACTCCGACTTGGGAAAGCGTGCGCGGCTTGTGCCGCACGGACCGCTCGCCCCGCGCGCTCGAAGCGTACGAATACACCTTTGCCTCCCCCTTCGTGCCCCTTGAGGAGTCGTTTGCCGACTACGCCCGGCCCTCGTTTCCCGCCGGCCGGCCGGTGCTCGAGGCCGTGCTGGACCTGACGGCGCGCATCCACGCGGAATTCCGGTTCGACGCCACCGCCACCACGGTGGCCACGCCGCTGGCCGAAGTCCTGCGGGAGCGCCGGGGTGTCTGCCAGGATTTCGCGCACCTGCAGATTGCCTGCCTGCGGTCGCTGGGATTGCCGGCTCGTTACGTCAGCGGGTATTTGGAGACCGTGCCTCCGCCGGGCCAGGCCCGCCTCGTGGGCGCCGACGCCTCGCACGCGTGGATCGCCTTCTTTTGCCCCGGGATCGGTTGGATGGACGTGGATCCGACCAACAACCTCCTGCCTTCGATGCAGCACATCACCCTGGGTTGGGGACCCGACTATGGCGACGTGAGTCCGATCCGCGGCGTCTTGATCGGCGGCGGCGACCACGTTCTGCGCGTGGGCGTGGATGTGCTGGCGCTCGGGACTGTCGAGACCGACGATCTGGTGGAGGCAGCGGGCGACGCGCTGGCCGCGGAGTGAGGCGGGCGCGGGTCAGGAATTGAAGCGGCGCGCCGGGTTGCCTACGGTGGCGGCCATGCGAAGTCGCCTCCCTCTCTCCCTCACCGTCGCTGGCTTGCTGGCTCTGGCCTCGTCGGGCTGCATCTCTATCAACAGCGCGGAGGCCAGTCCGCCGCCCGCGCCGTACGGCCCAGTCCCGACGGAGCGCCAGCTCCGCTGGCATGAGATGGAGTTCTATGGCTTCCTGCACTTCACGGTGAACACGTTCACCGACAAGGAGTGGGGCTACGGCGACGAGAGCCCGCAGGTCTTCAACCCGACCGATTTCGACGCGAACCAGATCGTGCGCACCGCCAAGGCGGCTGGCATGGCCGGAGTCATCCTGACGGCGAAGCACCACGACGGTTTCTGCCTCTGGCCCAGCCGGTACACCGAGCACTCGGTCAAGCATTCCCCGTGGAAGGGAGGCCAGGGCGATGTCGTGCGCGAGATCGCCGATGCTTGCCAACGACACGGCATTCGCTTTGGCGTGTACCTGTCGCCGTGGGACCGAAACCACCGGGATTACGCCCGGCCCGAGTACCTCACGTATTACCGCAATCAGCTCCGCGAACTCCTCACCCAGTATGGCGACCTGTTCACTGTGTGGTTCGACGGCGCGAACGGCGGCGACGGCTATTACGGCGGCGCGCGGGAGAAGCGCCAGATTGACAACCGGACCTATTATGACTGGCCGAACACGTGGCAGATCGTGCGCGAGTGGCAGCCAATGGCCTGCCTGTTCAGCGACGCGGGGCCCGACTTCCGCTGGATCGGCAACGAGCGCGGGTTCGCCGGCGACCCCTGCTGGGCCACGCTGGACATGACCAAACCGGGCCGCTACCCGGGCGGCAGCAGCGAGGGCCTGACCCACGGCGAGCGTCCCGGCACCGCGTGGATTCCGGCGGAGTGCGATGTCAGCATCCGTCCCGGCTGGTTCTATCACCCCGCCGAGGACAGCCAGGTGAAGACGCCCGCGCAGTTGCTGGAAATCTACTACGCGTCGGTCGGGCGCGGTTGCTGCCTCAACCTCAATCTGCCGCCGGACCGGCGCGGCCGGATTCACGAAAACGACATCCGGTCCCTCGCCGACTTTCGGCGCATTCTTGACACCACCTTCGCCACCAACCTCGCCGCCGGCGCGCGCTTCCAAGCGAGTTCCATCCGGCCGACCCGCCGGCTGTACGGCCCGCGCCTGGTCCTTGATGGCCAACGCGACACTTACTGGACCACTCCCGACGAGGTGAGGACGGCGGAACTGGCGCTGACGCTGCGCCAGCCGGCCACGTTCAACGTGGTGGACCTGCGAGAGGCGATTGCTCTGGGCCAACGCATCGAGGCCTTCGCGCTGGATCAGTGGCGGGACGGCGCGTGGGTCGAGTTCGCTCAGGGCACCAGCATCGGCAACCGGCGGCTAGTGCGGCTTCCTCAGAAGATCACGACCGATCGAGTGCGCTTGCGCATCATCCGGGCATCCGCCTGTCCGGCCATCGCCGAGTTCGGCCTGTACGCCGAGCCGTGAACGAACCCGCGTCCGCCGCGGAAACGGCCGGGCTTGCAGCCCAGTCCGCCGGCGCGGGGTCCTAGCGCTCCGGCAATGCCACCCAGCGCGCGCGAAACCGGCGCTGCGGCTTGTCCTCGATGTCTTTGCACTGGCGACCGTCCACCACGCGGCCGCTGTCGTCGCTGAACAAATGGACGCCGCGCCAGCCCGTGTCCGGATAGAACACCGCGCCCTCCGGTGAAAAGCCGTCCGTGAAGCGGAGGCCGAGGAACTGGAGCGGCGTGCCCGGTCCGCGCCACGAATACAGGGCGAAGTCATCCGCGCCAGAGCGCGGGCCGGCAACGATCAAGAACCGGCCGTCCGCGAAGGCAAGGTCCCGAACGCCGCGGTTGCCGAGGTCGAGTTCAACCGGGTCGCCGAACTCGGGGCGGCTGCCGGCGACCACTTGCGCCGGATTCCGGAGCGGGACCAGTAGGGCGCGCTTCCGGGGAATCGGGTTGCGGAAGCCGATCAGCAAGCCGCCGCGTCCATCCGCGCAAAGGCCCTCAATGTTGAGGCCCCCTTTGCCCTTGCCGGATCGCCCGGCCGCGTCGGCGAGGTCGTATTGGGCGGCCCAAGGGGCAGCGACGAGGTCTGCGACCAACGTCCTGCAAGGGCGGCCGATGATCTCGACACTCAACTCGGTGCCCTGCCCCGCGAGCCGGGTCGCGAAAAACCGCGCTCGATCCGGGTGCGCCTTGCCGTCGCCATCGCGCGCGTGGGAGGTGATCCAGTACACGACATCGCCGATGCGGGCCGCCCCTTCGATGTCCGTTTCGCCGGCCTTGCGGCCCAGTTCAAGAGCCGAGGCAAGATCGAAGGATTTGACCGGCGGCCCCGGCGGGTCACGCCGGAACAGGCGCAAAACGCTGTCTTCGTCGGTCGCCGCGAGGAAATGGTAATCGTCCACAGCCACCGTCGCCGAGGCATCGCAAGCGCCCAAATAAAAGGATTCAGGCGCAGCGAAAGGCCCACCGGTGTCAGCCACGAGCATGGCGGCGATCACGACAAGTCCGGACGCGACGATTGTTCCGAAGCCGGATTTCACCGACGGCGATTCCATGCCGAAACTGCCGATCCAAAGGTGCGTCCTGGTGCCCGCTGTTCCCTCAGCCCAGCCAGAAGCTGAAGTACAGATACAGGCACAACACCAGCACGCCGATCAGGCCGGCCATGAGCTTGTTGCCGGTGTCCCAGCTCCGGCGGATTTCCTCGCCCGCGTCCGCATGGATCGAACCATAGGTCAGACCGCGGATCTTGGCTTCCTCCGGCGGTGGGGTGAGATAGGACGCGACAATGATGATGATGGCGCTTACGGCAAACAGAAACCCCGTGGCGTACAGGAAGTTGAAATCGCCGATCCACGCCAGCCAAGCAGGGTCCTCGATCTTCCCCCGGCCGTAGCGCGCCTGAATCGTCAGCTTGATCATCCCGAGGACGAAACCGCCGGCCAGCCCCCACGTGGCGCCGGCCGAGTTGATCCGTTTCCAAAACAGCCCCAGGAAGAACACCGCCGTGATGGGTGGGGCCAGATAGCCCTGAACGCTTTGCAGATATTGGTACAGCCCGCCCCCCGAGATCTTGGCCATCACCGGAATCCAAATGATGCCCAAGACCACGACTACCGTCGTCGCGATCCGGCCTACCGTGAGCAAGTGCCGCTCGGACTGGCCCGGCCGCAGTTTCTCGTAGATGTCCACAGTGAAGAGCGAGGCGCTGGAGTTGAACAGGGACGCCAGCGAACTCATCAGCGCCGCCAGCAGGCAGGCTACGATCAAACCGCGAATGCCGGCCGGCAGCAGCATCTTCACCAGCGACGGGAAGACCTGATCCCCGTCAATGGCCGAGGTGCCCGGCTTCAACGGGAGTTGAATGATGCCCTTCTGATGCAGCGCCCAGCCAATGAGCCCCGGGATCAGGAAGATCAACACCGGCCACACCTTGAGCAGGCCGCCAAAAAGCGCGCCGCGCCGCGCGGTCGCCAGATCTTTTGCCGACAAGGCGCGCTGGACGATGTATTGGTCCGTACACCAGTACCAGAGACCGACGATCGGCGACGCCATCAGAATGCCCAGCCAGGGGAAATCGGGATCGGACAACGGTCGCCAGAGGGCGAACTGTTTGGCGTTCCCTTTGCACTGGCTCACCAGCTCGCCCCAACCCGCGAAGACGCCCGCGTCGCCGCCCAGTTTCGCCAAACCGATCGTGGTGATGACAAACGACCCGAAGAGGATGATCACCGCCTGCGGCGTGGCCGTGGACATGATCGCGCGCATCCCGCCAAAGACCGTATAGATGCCCGTGACAATCACCGTGGTGAACGCGCCGATCCAAAAGGCGTTCAGCGTCCAGCCCCCCAGCGTCAGGGAGATTTCCGGCAGCAGAGCCTGAAAAACAATCGCCCCGGCATACACCGTCACGCTCACCTTGGTGAAGACGTAGGCCACCAGCGACACGCACGAGAGAATCCAGCGCGTGCGCGGACTGAAGCGCCGCTCCAAAAACTCGGGAATCGTTTTGACCCCGGCCTTGTAGTAAAACGGCACAAACAATCCGCCGAGGACGATCAGGCACCACGCGTGCAGTTCCCAGTGGGCCATCGCCATACCGGTCGCCGCGCCCTGGCCGGCCAGACCGACGATGTGCTCGGAGCCGATGTTCGAGGTGAAGATCGAGGCCCCAATCACCACCCACCCGGCGTTCCGCCCAGCGAGGAAGTAGTCCGTGGTGTCCTTTTGGTGCCGTCCGTACCACCACGCCACCCACCCGATCACTCCGAAATAGAGCGCGATGACGATCCAATCTAGCCAATGCATGGTTGAGTCCTTTCTAAAATCGAGGAGCGAAGGGAAGACATCCGGGTGACCGAATCACACGGCGCGGCGGCCGCGAAGGCGATAACGCAGGACAACATTACTTAGGGCAGTTAAGTTTTGTCCACCGCGGGTTCCGGCTGCAAGCGCAAAGCGGACACCAACCCACGCCGTCGGTCCGGTTGAACCGCTTCCTGGACCGGTTGCTCGAACCAACCGAGAACCGGTCTTCGATGCCTCTCCGATCGCACGGTTCGCCCTGTTAGCCGTCTTCGCCGAGCCAGGGATTCTTGGCCGGACCCGCTTGAGCAAGAGCAGCCAGAGATGCGGTCGCGGGTCTGGCTCCGCGCAGCGGCCCCGGCGTCCCCGGCGATGACAGGCGCCGATCGCCCGTGTTCACCATGGCTTTCGGGCGTTGAGGTGCTTGAGGATCACGCGCTTCAACTCCAAGGCATCAATCGCTCCCTCCTTGCGATAGAGAATCTCGCCGGCGGGATCAATCAACACCGTAAACGGCAGGGCACCACTCCACTCCGCGTCGAACGCCTCCATGAACGGGTCCCGCCCCGCCGCCGGGGAGCCGGCGAAGAGCAGATTGCGATTCGAAGCCTGATGCTTTTTCAAGAACCTCAGGACTTCCGCCTGCTCGTCCGTGAAGTGTGCGGCCACGGTGATCAGCTCGAAGTCGCGTTGCCGGTACATTCGGTTGATCTGCATCAGGTCCGGGAACTCCGTGACGCAGGGACCGCACCAAGTGGCCCAGAAGTTGACCAGCCGCAGCTTCGCCGCGTCGTTTTTGGCCGACTCATTCATGCGCAGCGCGCGCAAGTCTTCCGGGGTGGCCGGCTGCACCGTCACCGGTTCGGCAGCGATCCGTTCCCAGTACTGCTTCACGCCGTCGCGCTTGGAAGACCACTTGGTCGAGCAGCCGAAGACGCGGGTCTGCGTGACGGGCGGCTCCTGCCCCGCGAGCAGCGCGTCCAATGCCTTGCGCAGGTCCTGCGTGCGCACGAACCGCTCGCGCTCGCTGTCGTCAATCCGCCCCACATAGCGCAGCTTGCGTGCGGCGTCGAAGACGAACACATGCGGCGTCGCGGTCGGGCCGTACGCCCGCGAGGCTGCCTCGAACTCGCCGCCCCCGAACAGGTACGGGAAATTGAAGGCGTGATCGCGCGCACGGATCTTCATGTCCGCGAGGGAATCGCCCAAATCCGCGTACCCCAGCTCGTCGGGGCGGACAGCCTCGGGATCGTTGGGGGAGATGGCCACCACCGCCACGCCCCGATCCCGGTAATCGGTCACGATCCGTTTGAGCCGGTCTTCGTAGTACTGCGCCGTCGGACAATGGTTGCAGGTGAAGACGACCACCAGGATGGGCGAGGCCGCGAAGTCCTTGAGCGAATACGTTTTTCCGTCCACGCCGGGCAGGCTGAAATCGGGTGCCGGAGCGCCCAGCGGCAATGGCTTGGGTTCGTCGGCCGCCAGGGTCGAAAAGGCCGCGCCAGCGAACGCCGCGAAGAGCAAGGCGAGAGTCTTCATGCGGAGAGAATGAGACGACTCCGCCGCGAGGAACAGGCAATTCCTGCTGGCGCGACGGGCCTTTTGGGGCACGGCCCTTCAGGTCCCCGGCACACACGGCCCGGGCGGCGAGGCCACTCGCCTGACTCGTCCTGGCGCGGATACCTTCGACGCTCCGGTGGCAGCGTGCCGGGAGCGAGGAATGGACGCCGCGCAACGGGCAGCATGGAGCGGGCGATCGGGCCTACAACCCCTGGCCACGCGTTCCCTTGACCACCCTCACTGAGGGGCGACTCCGTTCAAAGGGTGCTTTTGGTGCGACGCAAGTTGCCCCCCTGGGGGGAAGGCGCCTCCCCTCACGGCAGCCGGGCGCGAAAGACCGCACTGGGCTCCGTCATCGGCGCGACCAGCAGCTCAGTGGCCGGCAGGTCCGTCCAAGTCAGGCCCTGCGGCGTGAAAGTGCCCTTTTGAAATACCGAGCCGACCGGAGCGATCAACTGCATCTGATCCCCCACAGTTCTGGCGTCCAGCACGCCTTGTCCCGTGGCCGGCGCGGTGCAGGAGTCTCCGTGGCGCTGGGTTATGGAGGTCAACTTCCGGGAGAAAAAGACTCTCTCGGGCGTGGGGCAGGCTCAGGCGCGCGTGCCGACGTCGGTGGCAGGCGTGCCAACCTTGGCGGTGGGGGCCTATGGGCTGTTGCACCTGGCCGCCGTGGAGTTCGCAGTCCGTCAGCGCCAGTCGGCCCAGCCGGGCGCTGCCGTTGAAGAGATGCCCGGCCGTCGCCGACACGACGCACTCGGTGAATCGCAGCGATACTTCGCTGCTCGCCTAGCCTGATGCGTCGTCCTTGAGCAGAGTGCCCGCGGTGCCGCCGGCCTAGGCAGGCAGCCATTGCTGTTGGACCGCGCTGTGACGGACCAGCCGGTTGAGCAGAGTGGGCGTGCCTACGCCGAGCGGATAGCCCTCTTGCCGAACGTGCCTGCGGCGCTTGGGCGACCGATCGCATCAGCCGATTCTGTCATTGTGTGGGACTGCCCGTTTCCGTTTCCGACGCGGGCGGCAGGTGTCGGCCACCCGTAGCGCCGACATTCTTGTCGGCCCCAGTGCCGACCGGTAGGTCGGCGGTGCGTCCGGTCCGGGAGTTGGGGCGGGGCAGTTCGCAGTTGGTCAGGACTGGCCGGCCCGAGCGTTGGAGTGCGGGCCCGGCCGCGGACCTGAAGGTCCGCGCTCCGCTCAGGCCGTATGACTGCCGCCTGGAGCGCGGACGTCCACGTCCGCGGCAGAGCGGCAGGTTCAGCCAACTTCCGACGCCGAATCTGCTGAAGTCAACGCTGGCGGGGATCCGGAAGCGGTTGTTCCGGGCGTCCGTGGTCAGGGTGGTGTCCGAACCGTTGCCCGGGCTGAACGGGACGCGGTTCGGGATTTTGTTGGACAGCGCCACGACGCGGGCGGTAGGCGCCGGCCACCCGTAGCGCCGGCTTTCCAGCCGGCCCCAGTGCCGACCGGTAGGTCGGCGGTACGTCCGATCGAGGAGTTGGGGCGAGGTAGTTTGCAAGTGGTCAAGATCGGCCGGCCCGAGCGTTCGAGTGCGGGCCCGGCCGCGGACCTGAAGGTCCGCGCTCCGCCCAGGCCGTATGACTGCCGCATGGGGCGCGGACGTTCCCGTCCGCGGCCACCGGCTGGCGCGGCCAGATTGTGACGCGGGACAGCCTGAAGTCGCGCAGGGAAGGCTCAGGAAGAGGCTGTTCCCGGCGTAGGTGGTCAGGGTGGTGTCCGAACCGTTGCCCAAGCTGAACGGCACGCGGTTCAGGATGTTCTTGGACAGCGCCACGACGGGGGTAGCTGCCGGTCATTGGTAGCGCCGACATTCTTATCGGCCCCAGTGCCGACCGGTAGGTCGGCGGTACGTCCGATCGAGGAGTTGGGGCGAGGTAGTTTGCAAGTGGTCAAGATCGGCCGGCCCGAGCGTTCGAGTGCGGGCCCGGCCGCGGACCTGAAGGTCCGCGCTCCGTCGAGAGCGCATGACTGCCCTTGGGAGCGCGGACGTCCCCGTCCGCGGCCACCGGCTGGCGCGGCCGAAGGCTGACGCCTGGAGCGCGGGCGTCCCCGTCCGCGGCAGAGCGGCAGGTTCAGCCAACTTCCGACGCCGAATCTGCTGAAGTCAACGCTGGCAGGGATCCGGAAGCGGTTGTTCCGGGCGTAGGTGGTCAGAGTGGGGTCCGTGCCGTGGTCCAAGCTGAACGGCACGCGGTTCAGGGCGTTGTGGGTCAGGGCCACGACGCGGGGGTAGGTGCCGGCCACCCGTAGCGCCGGCTTTCCAGCCGGCCCCGGTGCCGACCCGGAGGTCGGCGGTACGTCTGATCCGGGAGTTGGGGAGGGGCAGTTCGCAGTTGGTCACGACCAGCCGGCCCGAGCGCTGAAGTGCGGGCCCGGCCGCGGACCTAAAGGGCCGCGCTCCGTCGAGAACGCATAACCGCCCTTGGGAGCGCGGACGTTCACGTCCGCGGCCACCGGCTGGCGCGGCCGAAGGCTGACGCCTGGAGCACGGACGTCCCCGTCCGCGGCGGAGCGGCTAGTTCGGCCAAATTCCGACACTGGAATACCTGAAGTCGCACAGGGAAGGCTCCGGGCGAGGTTGTTCCGGGCGTAGGTGGTCGAGGTGGGGTCCGAACCGTTGCCCAAGCTGAACGGCACGCGGTTCAGGATTTTGTTGGACAGCGCCACGACGCGGGCTGTAGGCGCCGGCCACCCGTAGCGCCGGCTTTCCAGCCGGCCCCAGTGCCGACCGGTAGGTCGGCGGTACGTCCGATCGAGGAGTTGGGGCGGGGCAGTTCGCACTTGGTCAGGACTGGCTGGCCCGAGAGCGTTGGAGTGCGGGCCCGGCCGCGGACCTGAAGGTCCGCGCCCCGCCCCAGGCCGTATGACTGCCGCATGGGGCGCGGACGTTCCCGTTCGCGGCCACAGGCTGGCGCGGCGAACTTGTGACACTGGACCTTCGTGCGCCCCGCCGGGCGCAATCGGGTAGGAGGCGGGGTTACCCCCGCCCTCCCCCCCACACCGCCGGACGTACGGTCCCGTATCGCGGCGGTTGGAAGGCAACGTGGGTGTCGAGGCCTATTCTGCCTGCGGCATTCTTCGACTCGGTCTTGATCGTGACCCTCGACGCGCTTCCGACCCCGCGTTCTCGCAGGCTCCGCCCGCTCCACCACAGGTCCAGCTCCGCCGCTCCGCCCCCCCGCAGGTCTGCGTCTCCAGTGCTCCTCCATCCGACCGGCGAACCGCCCCGTTCTTCCTTCGGGCCTTCCGCGCGTCGCCAGGCCGACTATGCCCTCGGCTGACTCCTCGCCCGCCCTCCCGCCGCCTCGCGACGGCGGTAGCGACGGAGGCAGCGTTCGAGGTCTCCCCGGGTCATGCTCCCCCACCTCCCCGCTCATCCGCGCCGCATCTCCACCACGACCTTCCGGACGAGCTTCGAACTTCAGCGATATGGGCCGCCTCATCTCCATCGCAGTACCTCGTCTGCGGCTCTTGTTCATCACGGTAGCGTTTTGCTGGCGGCTTCCTTCCGACCCCGCCTCACGGCGGACGCCCTTGCCGTCCGACTAGCCCTTCCCTTGGTCGGGCGTGCGGGGGACTTGAACCCCCAAGTGTGTGCGCCCGGCAGGGCGCACGAAAAAGCCGCTCCGGCTGCCCGGAGCGGCTTTACATTCAGTCCGCGAACTTACGTTCGCGGCTACGAGCAGACGGTTACTTCTTCTTCGCCGGTTTCTTGGCGGCTTCCTCTTCCAGCGCGGCTTGCGCGACGGCGAGGCGGGCCACCGGGACGCGGAACGGTGAGCAGCTCACGTAGGTCAGTCCGATCTTGTGGCAGAATTTCACCGAGTTCGGGTCGCCACCGTGTTCGCCGCAGATGCCCAGCTTGATGTCCGGACGGGTCTGGCGGCCCTTCTCCACCGCGATCTTCATCAACTGGCCCACGCCCGTCTGGTCAATCGAGGCGAACGGGTTGGTCTTGCAGATTTCCAGTTCCGCATACGGCGGCAGGAAGCTGCCGGAGTCGTCGCGGCTCATGCCCAGGCAGGTCTGGGTGAGGTCGTTGGTGCCGAAGCTGAAGAACTCGGCGGTCTGCGCGATCTCGTCGGCGGTGAGGGCGCCGCGCGGGACTTCGATCATGGTGCCGACCAGGTAGTTGAGCTTCACCTTCTGCTCGGCCATGACTTCCTTGGCGACGCGGTGAACCAGTTCCGCTTGGAGGTCGAGTTCCTTCTTGAATCCCACCAGCGGAATCATCACCTCGGGCCGGACTTTGATGCCGGCTTTCTGCACCTCGGCGGCGGCCTTCACGGCGGCTCCCGCCCGACCTTGCCTTTGGCCGGGAAGTTGGCCATGTTCCTGGCCATGAGCAAGACCGTCAATGTTGCTGAGTTCAAAGACCGGTTCTCGGAACTGCTGGCGCTGGTGGAACAGGGCGGTGAAGTGATCGTCTGTCGGCGCAATGTCCCACTGGCTCGGCTCGAACCGATCCGCAAGCCCGCGGCCCGGAAAGCGCAACAAAGCGTCGTGGGCTGCATGAAGGGCACGGTGCGAATCCATGGCGACCTCACCGAACCGTGCATCCCCGAAAACGACTGGGAAATGCTGAAGTGAGGACACCATGCCTTACCTGCTGGACACCTGCGCCATCCTGTTCATCGCGGAGAACACCGCCGACCTGTCGCAGGCAACACTCAAGTTGATTGACGCGGCCCCTCCGGGCGAAGTCTTTGTCTCGGCGATTTCAGTGGCTGAGCTCGCCTGTCTTCAGGAGCGCGGAAGAATTACCCTCAAGCAGCATTGGCGGGCTTGGTGGGATGCTCTGTTGAAGCGCACGGCATGGACCTGCCTGCCGGTCACCGCCGAAATCCTGGCCGAAGCCTACAGCCTGCCACCGCCGATTCACCGCGACCCGGCGGATCGAGTCCTGATCGCCACCGCACGGCACGAACGCCTCACGCTGGTAACCACGGATGGGAAGCTCATTGGCTACCCGCATGTCCCGACCATTTGCTGAAGCAAGTGACCCGGCCTCTATGGCCCTCCCCAAGAGCTGGCTAACAATTACGCAGATGACGGCCGAACGGGTGCTTCCAAATTTCAATACGGTTGAGAATACCTGAACGATGGCACTGAGCACACATCCCGGTGGTGCAGCCGACAAGGCAGGCCTCGTTCATGAGGCGCTGTGGGGAGTTGATGCTTTCCTTGCCGTTCTGAATGGCGAGGCCTCGGAAATCCGAATCGAAAATCCGGGCGATGATGGGGCGGAATTTTACGTCGTGCGTGGACGGGTTCGAGAGCACTGGCAGGTCAAGCGGCAGACGACCAGCAATGCCACCTGGTCTATCCATGCGCTGAAGGCAGTCCTTGTGTTCTTTTTTAACAAATTTCGCGCCGGCGATCGCTGCGTGTTTGCATCGGTCTCCAGTGCGCCGGAATTGAAGCAACTCACGGAGAACTCGCGTGCGGCTCAGTCGTTTGCCGAGTTCCAAGAACACTTTCTGAGCAAGAAGCGAAATGAGCAGTTTGCAGAACTCAGGCGACACCTGAGTTCACCGGAGGAGGAAGAAGTGTTCGACTTCCTTCGCGCAGTAACGGTGAGGAGCGCGGATGAGGTTACCTTGGAAATGGAACTTGGCCGTGTCCTCGGTTCGACCTTCCAGGGGCCGTGGCAGACCACCATGGCCATCTTGCGAGACCTGTATCTGCACAGCGACCATGAAACGCTCACGGCGGCAGACATCGAACGGCACCTGCAGAGTCGCGGCATCACCCGACGACGCGCGTCTTCTTCCGAGGCAAGGGACCAGATCTTGGCGATCACGCGGACATACGTCGCAGGTCAGCGCGCAAAGTTCATTTGCGGCACTGCCATCCGCCGGGCAGTGGCCAGCGACCTTGTTGCCGAGCTCCAAAGCAACTCCACAGCGCTGGACATCCTCATCACCAGTGCGGCAGGCGGAGGGAAGAGCGCTTGCTTGTGCCAGATCGTCGAGGGATTACAGGCAGCGGGTGTGCCCGTGCTCGCCTTCCGGCTGGACCGCATTGAGCCGGTCGCCACGACCATCGAGCTGGGGAAAAAATTGGGGCTTGGGGAGTCGCCCGCACTGGTGCTCGCGGACAATTATCCCGGGCAGACCATGGCGCTTGTGGTGGATCAGGTTGACTGTGTGAGCGCCACATCGGGGCGGCACCCGGACTTTTTCGACACCGTCGCCGCGCTTCGCGATGAAGTGCTTGGCCTTCGCGCGCGCGCCAAGATTCATCTTGTCATGGCCTGCCGGAAGTTCGATTTCGAGCACGACCACCGGCTCAAACAGCTTCTGCCGAAGGACCAGAACCCAATTCAACTGGCCGAATTCACCGCAGACGAGGTTCAGGCCGTGCTGGCCAGGGAAGGCGGCGACCTCTCCAGGCTGACGCCGCATCAACAGGCCATGCTGCGCCTGCCACAGAATCTTGCCCTGTATGTCGGCGCCGGTTTGGCCCGGGCTCAGAACCGGTTTACGACCGCAAAAGAGCTTTGTGACGCCTACTGGGATGCCAAGCGCAAAGCCGTGGCGACTCAACGTCCAGAATTCGACGCCCACTGGCTGCCGGCCATCTGCCAACTCGTCACCACCATGAGCGAACGTCAGGAACTGTCCGTGCCGGTGACCACGATGGACAGTTTCCCGCTGGAGTTTCTCGATCGAATGGTGTCGGAGGGCGTTTTGACACGGGACGGTCCACGTTACGGTTTCGGCCACGAGACGTTCTTTGACTATTGCTTTGCGCGCACCCAGCCAAATGGCGGGCGGGACTTTGTCCGTTTCCTCGAAGGCGATGATCAGCACCTTTTCCGACGGGCACAGCTTCGGCAGGTGCTGGCGTTCCTCCGGGATGATGATTTCAACGCCTACCTCGAAAGCGTTGGTCACCTGCTCCGAAGCGACCGGGTTCGCCCGCATTTGAAGCTGCTTACAGTCGAACTGATCGCGGCGCATCCCGAGCCGCGCGATGAGGAACTCCAAACCCTGATGCCGTGGATTGAGTCTGAAACGGCCTGCCGCCGAGCCAGCAAACCAAATCCCGACCGCCTCGCTTCAAGGGTATTCGACGCGTTCTTCGCTTCCCGCACTTTGTTCTGTGTTGCTGATCGCCTAGGCCTCTTGCAGCGGTGGTTGCAGTCGGACGAGGCAGGGCTGCTGGACACGATGTGTCTGTATCTACGCGGGCAGGCTGACCAGCACGCCAAGCGCGTGGCTGAACTGCTGGAACCTTTCGTTACCAGCGGTGCTGATTGGAAACCCCGGCTGCGCTTCATCATGGAAGGACGACACCTTGGCAAAAGCCGCCGCTACTTCGACCTGTTTCTGCGGCTGCTGGATGATGGAACGCTGGACGACGCCCGAGACCGGTTCGCTTCCAACGGCACTTTGTGGTCCATGTTGCACGGCTTCGCGCAAGAACGTCCTGCATGGTGCGCGGAACTGGCCGCCCACTGGCTGGACCGGCGGATTGCGGCTGCCAAGTCAGCCACGGAACGACAGGAGCCTCCGTGGTCTCGGCTCGATGACGACTTCGGGGTGCAGGACTTGTTCACGAGCGCGAGGAAAGCCCCGGCAGCGTTCCTGGAACATGTCCTGCCCGCTATCATCCGTGCTGCCGAAGCCTTCAAGTATGACGTCGAAGAGGGGCTTGCGCGTGATCGCGTGTGGCCGCTCTTGATTCGGAACGAGCACCTCAGCATGTCGCGGGCGCTGGTTGGCGCGTGCGAAACGGCACTGGAACTCGTCGGCCAGCAATCGCCCGACGCTTTGCGTCCCTTTATCGGCCAATTACGGGCAGCGAGACTATACACCGCGAACCATCTGCTGATGAGCGCCTACCTCTCCTGCCCGGTAGCCTTTGCGGATGAGGCGCTGGCATTGCTTGCTGTCGAGCCGGAACGATTGTTTTGTGGCTATTCGGACAACGAGTTCTGGCTTTCCCGCCTGGTAATCGAGAAGTGTTCTCCACATTGCCCCGAGGCAACCTTTCGTGCCGTGGAAGCAACCGTTCTGGGCTTCGTTCCAAAGTGGGAACGAACGAGAGAAGGGATGCGCGGCCGTGGCCACGCGGCTTTCAATCTCGCTTCGGCTCTCGCCGCCCAGCGGAGGAGTGCCCATGCTAATGCCCAGATTGCCCAGTGGCAGGCCAAGTTTCACAAACCAGATGGACCACCGCAGGGCATCCGAACCTACACGGTGGTTTCGCCGATTCCCCAGAAGTGGGCACAGCACATGACGGACGAGCAGTGGCTGCGCGCCATCGCCAAGTATTCTGCCGTCGGGCGACGCTGGGACATCAAGCATCCTGAGCGAGGCGGCCCTGAGGAACTCGCAGCCATGCTGCAGGAGTTTGTCAAAAAAGAGCCCGAGCGATTTGCCAGACTTGCCCTGCGTTTTCCCCAGCAAACGCACCCAAGCTTCTTCGTGAACGTGCTTTACGGTTTGAAGGAAACCGAGGCTTCGGCCGCATCTAGGCTAGATGTGGCGCGGCGAGTGTTTGGCAGCCGCGACAAGGCCTGCCTGTGCGCCGCCTTGGACTTGCTCGGCGAGATGGTGGATATACAGCTTCCCGAAGATGCGGTTCAGTTCATCCGCAACATGGCAAAGCATTCGGATTCGGAAACAGAGCTTTGGGATGGTGAACGCCCATACTACGGCGGCGATATTCTCACCCACGGCATCAACACCGTGCGTGGTCGTGCCGCCGAAGCGATTCGGAATCTCATCAACTGCAACGCAAGATATTTGGAGGACTTTTCTGGTTCGCTGGAAACACTCGTAGCCGATCCCAGTCTGGCTGTGCGGGCGGTGGTAGCCTCGACGCTGTTTGCCGTCGCCCGACACAATACGCCATTGGCGCTTCGGCTGGTGGACCGGCTCTTGGAGGCAGACGAACGGCTTTTGGGCACAGCCTGCGTGCGCGATTTCATCCGAGCCGCACTGCCGGCGCACTTTCAACATTTTGCCCCGACGATCGAGCGGATGCTGCGTTCTTCCTGGGATGAAGTGAAGAAGCAGGGCGGCATCCTTGCCTGCCTGGCCCGGCTTTACCATGAGGCGGCGGACTCGCTTGCCGAAGCAGCGCTTTCCGGCGCGGAACCATGCAGGCTCGGTGCGTGCGAAGTCGCCGAGAGCAACTTCCTGCACCCGGCTTGCCGCGTGTGGTGTGAATTGGTGTTGCTCCGGCTCTTCCACGACGCCAGCAAAGCGGTCCGCACCCAGGCAGCAAGATGCTTCTGGCACCTCTGGCATTCGCCGGACACGCCGCTCGCGGATTACGAATCGCTGATTCGGAGCTTCCTCGCCAGCCCTGCATTTGCCGATGAACCGACCTTCCTGCTGCACGCTCTGGAAGACACCAGGCGCCAAGTGCCAGACATCACCCTGGATGTTTGCGAGATCTTCACCTCCCGGTGTGCCGAGGGGGCCAGGGACATCCGCACCTCGCTTGCCGCGGACGAGCACACCATTGGGAAACTTGTCTTCACTGCCTATGCCCAACTGCCATCAAGGGAGCTTCGAACGCGGGCGCTTGCGTTGATTGATCAGATGAGTTTAGAGGGGTTACCAAGCGCGAACACTCATCTTGCCGAGCTTGAACGGTAGCAGAGCAAAACCTAAAAGCCGCCCCGGTTTCCCGGAGCGGCTTTCGTGATTTCTTGGTCAGCGGCGCTCTGCGGAAACGCCGCTACGAACATGAGGTTACTTCTTCTTCGCCGGTTTCTTGGTGGCCTTGGCGGCTTCCTCTTCGAGCGCAGCTTGGGCGGCAGCGAGGCGGGCCACCGGGACGCGGAACGGCGAGCAACTCACGTAGGTCAGCCCGATCTTGTGGCAGAACTTCACCGAGTTCGGGTCGCCACCATGTTCGCCACAGATGCCCAGCTTGATGTCCGGACGGGTCTGGCGGCCCTTTTCCACTGCGATCTTCATCAACTGGCCCACGCCGGTCTGATCAATCGAGGCGAACGGGTTGGTCTTGCAGATTTCCAGTTCCGCATACGGCGGCAGGAAGCTGCCGGAGTCGTCGCGGCTCATGCCCAGGCAGGTCTGCGTCAGGTCGTTCGTCCCGAAGCTGAAGAACTCCGCCGTCTGGGCAATCTCGTCGGCGGTCAACGCGCCGCGCGGGACTTCGATCATCGTGCCGACCAGGTAGTTGAGCTTCACCTTCTGCTCGGCCATGACTTCCTTGGCGACGCGATGCACCAGCTCGGCCTGGAGGTCGAGTTCCTTTTTGAAGCCAACGAGCGGAATCATCACCTCGGGCCGGACTTTGATGCCGGCTTTCTGCACCTCGGCGGCGGCCTCGAAGACGGCGCGGGCCTGCATTTCGGAGATTTCGGGATAGACGATGCCGAGACGGCAACCGCGGAAGCCAAGCATCGGGTTAAACTCGTGGAGTTCCTTCACGCGCTGCTGAATCTTCTCGACGGGGACGCCCATCTTCTTCGCGAGGTCCTGCTGCGCCGCTTCCTCGTGCGGGAGGAACTCGTGCAGCGGCGGGTCGAGGAAGCGGATGGTGGCCGGGAAGCCCTTCAGGGCCTTGAAGATGCCGACGAAGTCTTCCTTCTGGTAGGGGAGGAGCTTGGCGAGCGCGGCTTTGCGGGCCTCGACGTTGTCGGCGAGGATCATCTCGCGCATCGCGTCGATGCGGTTGCCCTCGAAGAACATGTGCTCGGTGCGCGTGAGACCGATGCCCGTGGCGCCGAAGGCGATGGCGTTCTCGGTCTGCTCGGGGGTGTCGGCGTTGGTGCGGACCTGGAGCCGGGTGACCTTTGAGCACCAGTCCATGAGGGTCTTGAACATCCCGTAGGTCTCGCTCTTCTTGCCGTCGAGGGACTTCTCGATGAGCACCTGGACGATCTCAGAAGCGGCGGTCGGGAGCTGGCCGGCATAGACGTTGCCAAGCGTGCCGTTGATGGAGAGGTAATCGCCTTCCTTGAAGGTCTGGCCATTCACGGTGAGGGTCTTGGCCGCGTAATCAATCTGGAGCGCACCGGCGCCGCAGACGCAGACCTTGCCCATCTGGCGGGCGACGAGCGCCGCGTGCGAGCTGACGCCGCCCTTGGCGGTGAGGATGCCTTCGGAGGCGATCATGCCGCGCAGGTCTTCGGGCGTGGTTTCGTTGCGCACCAGCAGCACCTTCTCGCCCTTCGCGGCGGCGGCGGCCGCGCGGTCGGCGTTGAGATACATCTTGCCGGAGGCGGCGCCGGGACCGGCGGGGAGGCCAGTGGCGAGAACCTTCGCGGCTTTCTCGGCCTTCTGGTCGAAGATCGGGGCGAGAAGCTGGTCAAGCTGATCGGCCGGGTTGCGGCGGATGGCGGTCTTCCAGTCAATGAGCTTCTCCTTCACCATGTCCATCGAGAACTTGAGCGCGGCCATCGCGGTGCGCTTGCCATTGCGGGTCTGGAGCATGAACACCTTGCCGTCCTGAATGGTGAACTCGAAGTCCTGCACGTCCTTGAAGTGCTTCTCCAAGATGGTGCGGATGTTGTCGAGTTCCTTGTAGGCGGCGGGCATTTCCTGCGCGAGCTGCGCGACGGGTTCGGGGGTGCGGACGCCCGCCACAACGTCCTCGCCTTGGGCATTGATGAGGAATTCGCCGTAGAACTCTTTCACGCCGTTGGCCGGGTTGCGGGTGAACGCGACGCCGGAGCCGGAATTGTTGCCGGTATTGCCATAGACCATGGCCTGCACGTTGACGGCGGTGCCCCATTCGGAGGGGATGTTGTATTTGCGGCGATAGACGATGGCGCGGTCGTTCATCCAGGAACCGAACACGGCGCCGACGGCGCCCCAGAGCTGCTTCCACGGGTCCTGCGGGAATTCCTTGCCGCCGGTGCGCTCCTTGATGAGCGCCTGGAAGCGCTTCACCAGTTCCTTGAGGTCGTCCACTGTGAGCTTGGTGTCCTCGATGTCCTCGTGATACCGCTCGTGCTTGAGGCCGTGGATGACGACTTCAAACGGCTCGTGATCTTCGCCGGCGCGCTTCTGCACGCCCATGACGACGTCGCCATACATCTGGACGAAGCGGCGGTAGCAGTCCCAGGCGAAGCGTTCGTTGCCGGTGGCTTTGACCAGGGCGAGCACCGTCTGGTCGTTGAGACCGAGGTTCAAAATCGTGTCCATCATGCCCGGCATCGAATCACGGGCGCCGGAGCGGACGGAAACCAGCAGGGGCATGGCATTTTTGTCACCGAACTTGGTGCCCATGATCTTCTCAATGAAGGCGACGCCGGCCTTCACCTGGGCGTCGAGTTCCTTCGGGTAGGTCTTTTGTGCTGGTAGTAATAGGTGCAGACCTCGGTGGTGATGGGGAACCCCGGCGGCACGGGGAGGCCGATGCGGGACATCTCGGCCAGGTTGGCGCCCTTGCCGCCGAGCAGGGGTTTCATCGAGCCGTCGCCATCGGCCTTCTTGTTTCCGAAGGTGTAAACGTATTTCGTTGCTTTAGGCATAATCAATCGAGTTCAGGGTTCTGAGATTCGCTGGAATTTCCGAAGCGAAGGTGAAGGGACGCTAACAAAGGTCAACTGGCCGTCAACGGCTGAGTTCCCGAGTGACCCCGCACCGCCGGTTCAGGGGTTTTCGTTGGCCTCAGGTGCTCTTTGTTTCGGCGCCGCCCGAGGGCTGCGCAAGGGGGCTGGGGAGAGCTTCCCAAGCCACCGGGGACTTGACCCTGCCCCATCGCAACCGAATTTTCGTCCACGACTGATGCCGCCGGAAATCTGCCCCAACTGCGGTGCCGATGTGCCGCCAAAAGCCAGCGCCTGCCCGGACTGCGGGGCGTGCGAAGAAACCGGCTGGTCGGAGGCGGCGCGCTATGACGGGTTGGATCTGCCCGATGAAGCTTTCGAAGACGACGATGCGGCCTCCCTTCGTGGTCGTCGCGCGCCGGACCGCGCCGACCCCACGCGTCGGTGGTTGCTGCCCGTGATCGCAATCGCGGTGATCCTGGCACTGCTGGGCTGGTTGCTTTGAGACGGGCAGCCCCGGGAGTCCCTCGCCACGATCAAGGTCCTCGCCGGACGGTCTCTCAGAAGTTGAACCGATACCGCCGGCAGCCCGCTCGGAAGGGTGGGCGGGCCGCGGGACCTGGTGCCACCCACCGGCGTGCGCGTCTCGATTTCCGAGGGCGGGTCGCAGCCAAGAGCGGGCAACGCCGGTCTGGCAGTCCGTCGGAGGCGGGCCTATGGTTACCGCATGACAGCCCGCATCTTCTGCCCCTTGGTCCTTGCGGCGAGTGTTTTCGCTCCGTGTTTCTTCGCTCGGGCGGCTGCCGATCTGCCCAGGCTGCGGGTCCACGAATCCGGACGTCTGCTGGAGCAGGCTGACGGGCGTCCGTTTTTCTGGCTGGGCGACACCGCCTGGGAGCTGCTGCACCGGCTCACGCGGGAGCAAATTCAGGCTTACCTCGACAAGCGTGCCGACCAGCGATTCAACGTCATTCAGGTGGTGGCGCTCCCGGAGATCAACGGCCTGACCAGCCCCAACCGCTACGGCGACGTGCCGCTGGTGGACGTTGATCCCGCCACGCCGAACGAGCGGTGGTTTGAACTGTTGGATTTTACGGTCGCCGAAGCCGCCCGACGGGGACTTTACGTGGCCATCCTGCCCACTTGGGGCTCCTACGCGGTGCGGGAGGAGCCCGTGCTGTTTGAGCATCACTTCCTGTTCACACCCGAAAAAGCCGCCAGCTACGGTCGCTGGCTGGGCGCGAGGTATCGGGACCGCGCCAATGTGATCTGGGTGCTTGGCGGCGACCGCGCGCCGGACGGTTACGAGGCCACCTGGCGGGCGATGGCGGAGGGCATCACGCAGGGGCTGGCCCCGCATGATCCGTTGATCACGTATCATCCGCGCGGTCCCGGCAGCTCCGCGCCACGACTGCACGCGGAGCCTTGGTTGGATTTCAACCTCATCCAGAGCGGCCATACGCTCGACGTTCGACCGCATGAGATGATCGCCACCGACTACGCGCGCACGCCGGCGAAGCCGGTCATCAATGGCGAGCCGGCTTACGAAGGGATGCCGATCGGGTTCCGGGTGGAGAACGGGCGCTTCACCCATCGGGACGTCCGTCGCAACGCCTACTGGTCGGTGTTTGCGGGCGGCGCCGGCATCACCTATGGCGCCAACGAAGTGTGGATGATGTGGAGCGAAGACATTGAGCCAGTGTCCGCAAAGGTGCCGCCGCCGTTCCTCGGGGCGGAAGTATCGTGGGGCCAGGCCCTGGAACGGACCGGGGCCACGCAGATGCGACACCTGCGCGCGCGCTGATCGAGTCGCGGCCCATGCGCGACCGCATCCCCGCGCCCGATTTTCTCGTGGGCGACACCGGCAACGGACTCGGCGAGGCCGTGGCAACGCGCGCCCGCGATGGCAGCTACGCGATGGTGTTCTTCCCCCTGCCCGGCCAGACCGTCACCATGAATCTCGCCCTGCTCTCCGGAGACCGGCTCCAGGCGTGGTGGTTCAATCCCCGGAGCGGAAAGACGCAGGCTCTGAATCGCCGACTGACCAACCGGGGCGAAGCTCAGTTCGTTTCGCCCAGCGGCGGCCCGGACTGGGTGCTCGTGGTTGACGACCTCCGCCGCAAGTTTCCGCCGCCCGGTGAGGGCTTCCTGCCCTGACCGCCCCGCGAGAGCGACTGCTTGCGCGAACGGCCGCGGTGACTGACCTTCCGCCCATGCGAATTCTCTCCGCCTTGGCGATTTTGTTGGTCGGCTTGGGAAACCGGTTTCCCGCGGCGGCGGCAGACGGCGCGACCGCCCCGTTGTGTGTGATGACCTACAATCTCCGCTACGCCAGCGACACGCCGCCGAACGCGTGGCCCGACCGGCGGCCGATAATGAAACGGTGCCTCGAACGGTACCGCCCGGATCTCATCGGCACCCAAGAAGGTGTTTATGGCCAGTTGAAGGACCTCGCGGCGGACCTGCCAGAATACGACTGGATCGGGCTGGGGCGCGACGGCGGCAGCCGGGGCGAGTTCATGGCCGTGTTCTACCGCCGGGACCGCTTCGATCCCCTCGAATACGATCACTTTTGGCTGTCCGACACTCCGGAAGTGATCGGGTCGGCCACGTGGGGTCACACTAATCGGCGAATGGTCACCTGGGTGCGGTTCAACGATCGCCGAACGGGACAAGAGTTCTACTTCTGGAACACCCACCTCGACCACGCCGTCCAGCCGGCGCGGGAAAAAGCTGCGGCATTGATTCGCCAGCGGGTTGAGGCCCTGAAGACCCGCCTGCCCGTTTTGCTCGTGGGTGACTTCAACGCGGAGGCCGGCAGGAACCCCGCCTACCACACCTTGGTGGCGGGCGGATTTTTCACCGACACGTGGGAACAGGCGAAGGAGCGGCGCAACGAGCGCTTCAACACCTTCAACGGCTTCCGTGAGCCGAAGCAGGACGGCGTGCGGATTGACTGGATCCTTGGCCGCGGGGTGACGGAAGTCAGCGCAACCGAAATCGTCACCTGCGCCGAGAACGGACAGTTCCCCAGCGACCATTTCCCGGTCGTGGCGTGGCTGACACTGGCGAGGCCAGAGTAGCGCCTCCAGTCATTCGGACTGCGCCTGACACGGCCCGGCTGGTGTCGGGCGGCGGCGGGGGCGATTGCCTGAGGTCCAAGCAGGGTTTTCCGTCGCGTGACGCTTCAGCCCTTCTGCGATGGAGCCGCTTCGTCCTCCTCCTCTTCTTCCTCGATTTCGCGCCGCATCTGTCGGGAGATGAATGGCCGGACAAAGCCATAAACCAGATACCCGCCGAAGATCAGCGGCAGCACCGCCGGCAGCACCTTTTCCCAGGCGACCAGCAGCACGCCCACAAAGAGCACGGCGATCACCAGCTTGATGAAGGGACGGCGCACCCCGAGGCTGAGGGACTTGAAGGACGGGTATTTGACCTCGCTGACCATCATGAACGACAGGAACAGCAGGATGCCCGGCAAGGTGTAGCGCCACGAACCGGTCGGAAACTCCCGCGCCTCCCACCACAAGATGAACAGAGTGATGGACGCTACCAGCCCGGCGGCGGCCGGAATGGGAAAGCCGAGAAACTCCTTGCTCCCGCCGCCCCCGGGCATCTGCGCCATGCAGTTGAACCGCGCCAGCCGAAGGGCCCCGCAAATCAGGTAGATGGACGCGATGAACCACCCGAACTCCGGGTGCTGGCTGAAGACATCCTTGAGCACGATGCGATGCACCAGGAAGGCCGGCGCCACCCCAAACGACACAAGGTCAGCCAGCGAATCGAACTGCCGCCCGAACGGACTTTCGTAACCGCCCCACCGCGCGATCCGCCCGTCCAGCAGATCAAAAATGCAGGCGAGCAGGATGAAGAACAGCGCGTAGCGGATCTTGACGTCGAAATCGGGCGCGGTGAGGTCAGTCTCGACGATTTTGGTGAGCGCCACGAAGCCGCAGAAGAGATTCCCGCCCGTCATCAGGTTGGGCCAGAAATAGATTCTGAGCGGCGGCGGAGCCTCGCCGGGCGGGGCGCAGGGGTCGTTGGGCATGGTCAGGTCCGTCGCGCGAGCACGGTTTCGCCGCCCCGCACACGGTCACCGGGTTTCACCTCCACCCGTACGCTCATCGGCAGGTACACGTCCACGCGGGAGCCGAACTGGATGAGAGAAATCCGCTCGCCCCGCGCGACCGCATCGCCGCGTCGCACCCACGGGACGATGCGCCGGGCAATGAGTCCCGCGATCAACCGCACGCCGATCTTTTCCCCGGGGGCCTCGCCCGACTCAAAGCCGAGGTAAAGATTCTCGTTCTCCAGCGCGCTGTCCGGCTGCAGAGCGTTCACGAATTTGCCGGGCGTCTGACGGTAAAAGGCAACCCGGCCCGCCACCGGGGCGCGTTGGACATGCACGTCAAAGATCGAAAGGAAAACCGACACCCGATGGCAGCGCCCGCCCATGAAGTCCGGTTCGTCGGCCTCCGTGACGACGTCCACCTTGCCACTGGCGGGCGAGAGGATGACGTCCGCGGCGGACGGCACCGTTGGCTCCGGATCGCGGAAGAAGTAGAGGCAGAACACGCTGAACACCAGCCAAAGGCCGACCAGGCCGCTGGCGACGGTGACCACGAGGTTGCCGAGATGCCGCGCCAGCACTCCGGCAAAAATCAGCGCCACGATGGCCACCAGGGACCAGTAGATGAGTCGCAACGCGGCTCGCGTGGCCTTGCCAGCGTGTTTCATGAGGGAAGGATACCGAAGGATGCCGGACGATAAAAGCGCAGAGTGCGCCGGGCCGGGCAGCCGTGCCTATCCCACGCACCGGAAAAAAGTCAGGTACGGCTCGTCGCGAGCTTCCCGCAGGATCATCAGGGCGAGCTCCCGCGCGTGGTAATCCCCCCACATCGAGCTTTCACCGTTCGGTACCTTCTGCCCCGGAGCCACGTAATCCCAGCCGTTGGGTCGGTGATACACCGAATGCAGGATCAGTCCTTGATGTCGCCGGTTTGTTGCGAGGTAGGGTTCCGAGAACAAAGTGGCGGCAACGGTGAAGGCTGCCTGACGGTAGCGGCTGCCCCGCCGCTTTTCGCCGGTCGCGAGGAGACAGTTGCCCAGCCGCAGGAGGCCCTGAGCCGCGATGGCGGCGGCGGAACTATCCACCGGCTCCCAGGGATTATACGGGTCGGAAAGGCGATCAAGGTAGGCTGCCGGCAGGCGGTGAAGATTCGGAGCGCCCGTGTCCCACATCGGCACGCCGTCACGGCAACAGTTCTGGAGATAGAAATCGGCGGTGGCCAGAGCGGCCTTCAAAAACGTTCGCCGGACGTCTGCTTTCGCCTCCGCTCCTCCCAGATGTTCGAACTCGTGCGTGCTCAGGGTGTCGAGCATTTCAAGCTCCTCCGCGAACCCGCAAATTGCCCAGGCCAGACCCCGCGTCCACGTGCTGAACGGCGAGTACCCCTGCTGCGAGTTCGGACAGCGAAAAACACCGCTGGCCGTGTTGAAGACGGCCTCGTGGGCGGTGCGCCCACGCACGTCATAGGCGTCACGCCCTTCGCCGTAATAGACGTTGTAGCGGGCCGTGTTAAGGCCGTGTTCCACGAGCCGGCGCAGCAGGGAAATGCGCTCGTCCTGCTCGCCCATCAGCAGGTGGCCCAGCCGGTGGGCAACGGCCAGGGACCGGCAGGAGCGAATCGTGTCCACGAACAGCGAATGCGGGCCGTTGAAGCTGTGAATGAACCCGGTGCCATCGGCCAGCTTCGTCCAGCGCGCCGCCTGGACGGCGCCGCTGACCTTGAGCGCCAACTCGCAGAACTCCTTCTCGCCCTCGTTGAACGGAATCCGGCCTTCCCGCATGAGGCGCAGCAGATTGCCGTAGGTGGAGAGGTTGTTGAACCCGTGGTCATGCACCCCGATGTGCGATACATGGGAGGCCATGCGCTCGCGAATGCCCCGGCGGCCGATGTCCAGGAAACGCTGCTCGCCGGTGGCGTCAAACTGGAGCAGGGCCGAACCGTACTGAAAGCCCTGCGTCCACTCGGTCCAGCCGCGCGAGGTATAGCGCCCCTTCACGGTGAACACCGGTGTGCCGGCTTCCGGCCTCCACGTCTTCTCGATGGCCAAAATCTTTGCTGCCGAAAGTTCGAAGAGGCGTTCGATTCGCGGCCGAAGCTTCTGCGGCGTCAGAGTGAGGTCACTTCGGAGCGGCATGGCACGGATGTGATGGCCTCGAGACGGCCTTGTCGGAAAGCCGGGCAACAGCACGAGGCGGGCGGACTGACGGCAGCCACTCGGATGGGAAGCTGGCGACCCTACGGGGATTCGAACCCCGGCCGCCACCGTGAAAGGGTGGTGTCCTAACCACTAGACGATAGGGTCAGCCTCATCTGCTGCCCCAAATAGTAGGAGAGACGGACAGACTGTCACGCGGAAACCGCCCGCCCGACTGGACCTCGAAGTATTGGACCGTTGCCTGTTGCCTGTTGCCTGTTTTGGGGAGGGGAGACCCGGGACAAACGGAGACCGTGGCGGCGGCTGCGCTCTGGAGAAGCTCATGCCTGCGTCGCGGTGTGGTTCAGCCCCGATCTTTTCCCCGACGGCTGACGATCAACGAATACCGGCGACGGTCGGGTTCTGGTCCGGCCACGGGCGATCAACGCGGCAGCCCAAGGGTCTCACGTCGGCTTTCGCTTCCCCGGTTGATTCCCGGCGGCGGCCATCGGATACTGCGCCATGCAATTCTCCCTCCACCCGTTTCCTCAGCTTGCCCTCCAGTCTGAACCCGGTCTGTCCGGGCACAGTCGAAGCGGCGCGTCCGCGGCCAACCGCTGGTTGTGGTGGTTGGCTTTGGGGGCCGCTTTGTTGGCCACCCCGGCACCGGCTGCGGAAAGGGATTCCGCTCCCAAGCGTTTGAAACGCTCCGAAGCCTTCCTCGGCATTCACTTTGATTTCCACGCCGGACGCGATTGTACGGAGGTGGGCCTCAACACCACCCGCGAAATGATCGAGGGCATCCTCGACCAGGTGAAGCCGGACTACCTGCAGATTGACTGCAAGGGCCACGCCGGGTTCAGCAGCTATCCCACCAAGGTGGGCAATCCCGCGCCCGGCTTCGTCGGCAACCCGTTGAGATTGTGGCGCGAGGTGACCGCCGAGCGCGGCGTGTCGTTGTACATGCACTACTCGGGCGTGTGGGATTCCGAGGCCGTACGCCTGCATCCCGACTGGGCCGCTGTGCGCCCCGACGGCAAGCCAGACGACCAGAAGACTTCGCCGTTTGGTCCGTACAAGGACCGTCTGATGATCCCGCAACTGCGCGAACTGGCCGGCGAGTACGGCGTGGACGGGGTCTGGGTGGACGGCGAGTGCTGGGCCGCGATTCCGGATTACGGGGACGCCGCGGTGAAAGCCTTTCGCGCCGCCACCGGCATTCAGGACATTCCGCGCCAGGCGGGCGACCCGCATTGGCTGGAGTGGCAGGACTTTCACCGCGAAGCGTTCCGGCAGTACCTCCGTTACTACGTCAACCAGCTTAAGCAGTCGCATCCCGACTTCGAGGTGGCGAGCAACTGGGCCTTCAGCGACCACATGCCCGAGCCGGTCACCGCCGACGTGGCGTTCCTTTCCGGCGACTTCTCGCCGCAGAACAGCCTCAACTCGGCCCGCTTCTCGGCGCGCTGCCTGCAGAATCAGGGCAAGCCTTGGGACCTCATGTCGTGGTCGTTCAGCGCGCCGCAAAGCAGTCCGGTCCGCCCGCTCAAGTCCGTCCCGCAACTCCAGCAAGAGGCGGCCATTGTGCTCGCGCAGGGTGGTGGCTATCAGGCGTACTTCCGGCAAAAGCGCGATGGTTCCATCTTCGACTGGCAGATGAAGCTGATGGCCGAGGTGGCGACGTTTTGCCGCGCGCGCCAAGAAATCTGTCACCGCGCCGAGGCCGTTCCGCAGGTTGCCTTGCTGTTCTCGCGCGCCGCGCATTACCGCGCGAGCCCGGCGCTGTTCGGTCCGTGGGGCAGCCACGGCATTCACGCGTTGCGCGGGGTGTTGCAAAGCCTGCTCGACTCGCAGAACTCCGTTCAGATCGTCAGCGAACACCATCTGAGCGGGCAGACGGCCAGGTGGCCCTGATCGTGATCCCGGAGTGGGAATACCTGGATCCGCCCTTCCGCGACGAATTGATCGCCTACGTGAGGAATGGGGGCAGTCTGCTGTTGGTAAGCTGGCGCGCGGCCCGGCCCTTCGCGGCGGAACTTGACGTTCAACCCGAGGGCGAAGTCGCGCAGTTGGGGCGCTACCTCGAGCACGCGGGCTGGCTCGGCGGCCTTCACACCTACCTGCAGCGGGTCAAGCCGGGCCCCAACGCGCGGCCTTTCGGCCGACTGCATCACAACGACGACCCACGGACGCCGCACGATGTCGCGGCGACGATCACGCCGGTCGGCAGGGGGCGCATCGGCGTCTTGTGGTTCGACTACGGCGACGCCTATTTGAACCGCCGCGTGCCGGTGGCGCGCGACTTCCTCCAGGCGATGGTGCGCGAACTGTTTCCCACGCCGCTCGTCGAGGTCACCGGCTCACACCACGTGGATGTGTCCGTGGCCCGCAAAGGCGAACGTCTCCTGATCAACTTGGTGAACACGTCCGGACCGCACGAGTTTGAGAAGGTGTACGTGTTCGACGAAATCCCGCCCGTCGGTCCGTTGAACGTCCGCCTGCGGCTGGATCGCGCGCCCAAGTCCGTCGTCCAGCAACCCGAGGGTCGTCGGCTGGAGGTGATCTGGCAGGACGGCGTGGCGCAGGTTGCCGTGCCGCGATTGGAAATCCACTCGGTGGTGGTCGTGGACCAGTAGGCGTCCTAGACCTCTCCGCGCTCCAGCGCCGCGAGCACCTCCGGGTCGCGTACGTCCACCCAGCGACCTTCGATTTTGAGGCCGGCGATTCGGTGGCCGGCCGCCACCATCGCGATGATGGCGTCGGTCAACTCGTACTCGCCGCGCGGTGATTTCTGCAGGCGGCTCGTGAACTCGAAGACCGCCGGTTGGAACAGGTAGATGCCCGCGTTGTACCACGCCGGGTCGCCGGGCTTCAGCCAACCCGTGGCGCGAAGCTCCTCGAGCTGTGCCGGCGTCGGTTTCTCGATCAGGCGCCGAAGACAAAACTGATCGTCGAAGAAGTTGATCGCGCCCTTGGTCACGTCCTCGCCAGCCGTCACCGTGAGGAGCCCGGAGAAATTCCCCTCCCGCCAGCGCGCGAGCATCTGTGCATACGTCTCCGGTTTGACGAGAATGTCGCCGTAAGTCAGCAGGAAGGCCTCGGTGCCAACGAACGGCTTCGCCAACTCCGGAGCCTTGCCGGTGCCGTCCTGGACCTTCTGCTCCGCGTACTGGATGCGCACGTCCCAGCGCGCGCCGTCGGCAAAGTGCTCCTCGATGACTTCCTTGCGCCAGCCGGTCACGATGCAGAAGTCGTGAATGCCTACGCCGCGCAACCCCACGAGAATGTGCTCCAGGATCGGCTTGCCCTGCACCCGCAGCATGGGCTTGGGCAGTTCGTTCGTCAGGTCTTTCATGCGGGTGCCTTTGCCCGCAGCGAGGATAACGGCCTTCATCGGGGTCGGGAGACGTGTGGCGATGCCGGGAGCGCAGGCCGGGCCGGCTGACCCGGCCCGCACCCAGGAGCGCGCCGATCAAGCGCCGAACTTGTCGAACATGCGGGCGTTGGCCTGCATCAACCGGATAAGGTACTTGGCCTCAAAAACGCCAAGGGAGCCGAGGTTCGCGCCGGTTTCGGTGAAGCGGTCCAGCTTGTCCGAGCCGCTGAACTTCGAGTGGAGCAGCACGGGCTGCGGATGCCACGAATGGCCCTTCACGACGCAGGGCGTCGAGTGGTCGCCCGTGATCGCCAGCACATCCGGCCGCTTGCCCAGGAGAATCGGCAGTGCGGCGTCGAACTCCTCGATGGCCTGCTTCTTGGCTTCGAAGTTGCCGTCCTCCCCGTACTTGTCCGTGTACTTGAAGTGGATGAAAAAGAAGTCGTAGTTGCCGTACTCCGCCGCGTACCGCTCGAATTGCTCCTTGATCGTGGTCGGTCCCTCGATCTTCGTCATGCCCACGAGTTGGGCGAGGCCCTTGTACATCGGGTACACCGCCAGACACGCGGCCTTAAGCTGATAGCGTTCTTCAAACGTCGGGATGTCCGGCTGATGCGCGATGCCGCGCAGCAGGAAGCCGTTGGCCGCCTTCTCCTTGGCCAGCAGCGGCAGGGCGGTCTTGTAAAGGTCGGCGATGAGCTTCGCGACCTTCTTCTGCTTGGCGCTCTTGGGATCGGTCGGCTGGGCGGTGCTGATGGGCAGACCCTCCCGATTCGGATCGGTGTCGGTCAACGGTCCTTCCAGCCCGGCTCCGCGCAACACGATCACAAACCGGTGCTCCTTGCCAGGGACGATGTGAACCTCCGTGGTGCCCAGCTTCTTGATCTTGCTGGCCAGCAGCGCGCACAGGCGTTGGCACGTCTCGGTCGGGATGCGGCCCGCGCGGCGGTCGGTGACGATGCCCTCGGCGTTGAGGGTGCAAAAGTTGGCGCGGATCGCCACGTCGCCGGCCTTCAGCGAGAAACCCAGCCCCAACGCTTCGATCACGCCGCGACCGACCTGAAACTCGAGCGGGTCGTAACCGAACAGCGCCAGATGACCGGGACCACTGCCCGGCGTGATGCCGGGGGCCACGGGAATCATGCGCCCCTGGGCACAGCCTTCCGCCACCAGCGCGTCGAGATTCGGGGTCTTGGCGGCTTCGAGGGGGGTGACTTCGCCCTGGGCCTTCGTGGCCAGATCGCCCAAGCCATCCAGGACGACCAAAGCCATCTTGGCTCCGGTCTTGATCGTGAGGTCTGAATAAAGCGTATCGAGTTTCATGCGTTCTCCAAGTTCAGGTTCCCAGTAAAATGCCGGCTCGGAAGTGAAGAAGGGCCGCCTCCAGTCGGCGAAAAGATACTGGAAGGAACGCCGGCGAAGCGTCAACGGCGGAATCGGCGGCGCGCCGATCAACGCCGGGGCCGCCACCAGGCGTCGAGTTGCCGCTGAAGCTGCCGCACGCGGCGCGCCTCAGTCGCCGCCAAGTTGCGGGTCTCGAACGGGTCACGCCCCAGGTGGTACAACTCGACCTCGCCTGCGGGTTCATTCCACGCGGCCGGCGCGATCAGCTTCCACTCACCCGCCACCAGCCAGCGCCAGCGAAGCCCGGACGCGGGATCATCCAGATCCGCCCCGTCGTGGGCAAAACACGCGCCAAAAACGGCCCGTCGCGCCCGCACCGCACGACGATCCAGCAAATTCACTCCCGGCAGATCCGCCGGGGGTGACACTCCCGCCGCCCGGAGCAGCGTCGGCATCAAATCCACGCTGCTGACCGGCGTGGTGTCCTGGCGTGGCGCAATTCGGCCCGGCTGGCGCAGCAGGATGGGGGTGCGCAGCCCGCCGTCGTAGGGCGAGCGTTTGGATTTGGGCGCAAAGCGGCCGGTGTCGGGGTCGGTGAACCAACCATTGTCGGCGACATAGGCCACCAGCGTGTCGCGCGTCAGGCCGCGTTCATCCAGGAAGTCCAGCAGTTGTCCGCAGGTCTCGTCGAACCATTCCACCATCGCCCAGTAGCGCGCGACGTGGATCGAGTTCGTCAACGGACGGTACCTTGCGAGCAGGCGCTCCGGTGGCGTGTGCGGGTCGTGCGGCATCATGGGCGCATACCAGACGAACCACGGTCGTCCTGCCCGGGTGGCTTCCGCGATGAAATCGAACACCGGCCGCAGCGTCTTGCGCCCGATCTCAAGCCCCTCGTCACCGTGGCGCTCGCCCCGGGTCATTCCGTGAGTGAAGCCGCCACGCGAGAAATCATTCTGCCACCACTTGCCGCTCTGGAAACTGAGGTAACCGCGCTCGCGCAACCGCCGCGGCAGCGTGGGCACGGCCTCCAGAAAGGACGCGAGCCTCTCGCGTCCCGCCCGGAACTCGGGGCTGGCGTAATACTCGGGCCCGGTCATCCCGGCCGGCCGCGGCGGGTCGTTGCAAACGATGCGATGCTGATGCGGAAACCGTCCGGTGATGATCGAAGCCAGACTGGGGTTGCAAAGGCTCGTTGGCACGTAGCCCCGCGTGAAACAGAGCGATTCCGCCGCCAGCCCGTCCAGTCGGGGCGTGCGAATGTGGGGATGCCCCATGAACCCGTAGTCGGTCCACGCGTGGTCGTCCGAGATGATCAGCAGGAGGTTGGGCGGCGCGGTTCGGACCGCCGCCGCCACGGGCACCGCTGACGTGACGGCCATCGCCAGCGCCAGCGCGGCCAGCCAACCCGCCCTGCGGACGGTGCCGCCTGCTTCGCGACCGTCGCGCCGGACCGGGCGGCGCCGCTCAGTTCGGGATGAACCGTCCTTCATCGTCAATGGTCAGGAGGCGATCAATGATGGCCGCCGGACCGCCGCGCCAGATGCGGTTGCGAAACTCACCAGAGGCAAACCGATCTGTTGTGGCGGGATTCTCCCGCCGCCAGCGCAACCATGCGCCGCAGAGTTGGACGGTTTCCTTGATTTCCCACAGGTGGGCGTACAGCGCATAGCATAGATCGCGGTTGGACAGCTCGGTGATCTTCTCGTACAGCGCGGCGATCTCGCGGCCGGTCTGCTCGCAGCGCGCCAGGGCCTCACCCCAACTGTTGGGCGGCGTACGCACCAGCGCCCGCAAATCATCCAGAAACTGCTGGGCCCGCTCCCCCTGCTCCGTGGGCAGGTAGTACAGGTCGCCCATCAACCGCACATCGGCGAGACTCATGGTGGCGCGCCCGCGGCTCTTGAATTCGGGCAGCCACGCCTCGGTGGCTTCCAGGTAGGCCGCGCGGGGCGAGTAGGAGTGCCGCGCATTCACGTACGCCCCAAGCGTCCGGATCCCCACGAAGTTGGCCTCGAACTGGCAGTTCGGGTTGAGCAGGATGCCCGCCAGCTCGTCCCGCAATTCCAGCGTCCGCCCCGAGTACGGGCCCAGATAGAGGCGTCGCATGTCGTAGTCGTTGGCATGCAGATTGTCCCAGATCAGCGGCCGTCGTCGGATCACGCCGCGCAATTCGCGGATGCTCTCCAGTGGGATCGTCTCGGAGATGATCTCCGGTCCGGTCCACAACACGTCAATCTCGGCGGCCAACTTCTCGCCGACGAGCCGTAAGTACTCGTTCGCGGAGACCTTGTGATCGGCGAAGCGTCCGCAGTAGATCGTCGGACAGAAAAGCACGCGCGCTGTCGGACTGAGCTGGCGAACGTGCGTGAAGGCGTCGTTCGTGGCCGCGCATTGGGCCGCGGCCGGCGTGCCGAACTCGCGCGCATCCTCCTCGCTGAGCCGCTCCGGGATGTCGTCCCACAGCACCGCGAAATGCGGCGCGCCGAGCCCGTGAACCTGGGCCAGCTTGGCCTTGAGCGCCTCGCGGTCGGCCGGGTTGCTGAACCGGATATCCAGCCCCGGCGACAACGCGTAAATGAACTGCAGGCCCGCCGCCGTGCAGTCCCGAATCAGCGCGCGGAGTTCCTCCACCTCCGGGCCCTCGTACGGCTCGCGCCAGAGCGCCCGGTGTTTGATGTCGTCCTTCGGCGCGTACATGTAGGCGTTCAGACCGGCGGCTTTGAGCCAGGCAAAGAGCTGCCGGCGCTGGCCGGGATTCCAGGGGCGGCCGTAAAATCCTTCCACCACGCCGCCGAGAAAAGGAGTCGTCGAGTCACTCATACGCGGTCGTTCTTTCGTCCGGCGGGGGGCAGTCCGCCGATTGGTTCCGGTTGATCACGGCGGCAAGCTACGGAGCCAACCCCAGCCGGTCAATCCAGCCCGGCCAGGCGGCGGGCGGTTGCGAGCGTGTCAATGTCAGCCAGCGTTTTGTCCGTTCGAATCCGCGCGATGCGGGGAAAGCGCAGCGCGAGCCCGCTGTCGTGCCGGTCGCTCGGCTGAATCCGGTCGAATGCAATCTCCAGCACGGTGTCCGGCTGTACCTCGTGGTAGCGGCCGCGCTGGCGAATCACGCGCCCGAGGAAGTGCGCGGTCAACGCGCCAATCTCCTCGTCCGTCAGTCCCGAGTAGGCTTTGCCGATGACCTTGAGCGACCCGTCCCGCTCGTCGCGGACGGCGAACGTGTAGTCGCTCAACACCGCCTTGCGTTTGCCGTGACCGTACTCGGCACCCACCACCACGCAGTCGAGCGTGGCCAGCGCCTTTTTGAGCTTCAACCACGCCAGCCCGCGCCGGCCGGGCGTGTAGGGACTGGCCGGGTCTTTCACCATCAGGCCTTCGTTGCCCCGGGCGCGGGCCGCCGCGAAGGCCGATTCGATTTCCGCGGTTGAAGCCGCCTCCGTGATTCGCGCCAGTGCCAGGGGCGGGCCCGGAATCAGGGCCTCCAACCGCCGCCGTCGCTCACACAGGGGCAGTTCCAGCAACGTCTCTCCCGCCTGCCAGAGCAGATCGAACGCGACGTAACGAATCGGAATGTCGTTGCCGAAAAACAGGTCTGCCTCGCGGCGGCCGAGGCGTCGCTGCAACTCGGCGAAGGGCAGGGGCCGGTCGCCACGCATCGCCACGATTTCGCCGTCCATCACCACGTCCGCCGTCAATCTCCGCGCCGCCGCCGCCAGTTCCGCAAACGCCGCGGTGATGTCCTTGCCGTCGCGGGAAAACAGCGCCACCCGCGCCGCCTGTTTGTGCAACTGGCACCGGATGCCGTCGTATTTATCCTCCAGCCACACGACTCCTTCCGGCGCGGCCGCTCGCATGCGACTCCACACCGCGCGGGCCGTCGGCTCCGGTGACGCCAACATCACCTTGAGCGGGCGGAACACCCGCAGGCCGGCCTCGCTGAGGGCCTTTCGCTGCGCCAGGAGGGCAACCTCACCCAGATGGCTCAGCAGCAGGTTCGCGCGCCGGACTTCCTCCACCGGGACGCCGAAGGCCACCGCGAGCGCGTCTTCCACGAGGCCCTCTTTCAACCCGATCCGCAGGTCGCCCGTAATGATCTTGACGAGGAACTTGGCTTCAATGGCGCTCAGCCGTGCAAGCAGCGACCCCACCAACGGCGTCCTGGCCGAGGGGCCCGCCGCTGCCGCGACGGCGGCGAACTTGCCCGCGACGTCAGCGATCGTTGCGGGCGGCCCCTGCGGCACGCGGTCGCGAAAGAGCTCCCGGACTGTCTCGCCGGTGTCGCTGTGCTTGAGATACACGGTCCGGAAGTCGCCTTCTGAAATCCCCGCCACCCGGCAGATCGCCGTGCGCAACTGCGACCAGCCGAACTGAAGCGCCCGGCCCTCCGGCGGGGCAAACGGTTGCCCGGTGAACCAAACCGTCGCCCTCTCAAGGTCGCTTTCGTCCAGCGTCGCCAGGTAGCCCGCAAGTCGTTGCACTTTGTCGAGCTTCCCCGGCAGCGCGGCAATCTCGGCACAGGTCTCGGCAAACCCAGCGAAGTGTCGCTGGTGCGGCGTGGTCGTCGCACTGGCGGCGACGCTCGCCGCCGCAGCCTCGCTTGGCTGGGCGGGCCGGGGCTTCCGGACTTCCCGAGCGGCGCGGTCTTGGTGGGCTGCGGACCCCGCTGAAACACTGACGAACGATCCGGCTGGCAACGCCAGCTCGAGCTGCTCGCTTTCACTCAGCGCCGCGGCGTCAAAGCCGCGCTCTCGTAGCGTGGCGGCAAAGTCCGCCGCGAAGCCGTGAAGCGTCAGCACGCGTCGCGGTTCAACGCGCCGCACGAAGGCGAGCAGGTCGTCAAAGTCCGCGTGGTCGCTCAGCGGAAACGCCGCGTCCGCCCCGGAGCGAAACCGGCAGGACGGATCCATCGCCCAACCGGTCAACACTGCCACGCGAACCCGCCCGAGACTGCGACGGAGCGCCGGAGTCAGCGTTCCCGGCGGACAGACGACGACATGCCCGGCCGCAGCCGGGGGAACGAGTTCCGACCAAACGGGGAAGCGTTGGCCCAGCGCCTCGTACACGCGCGTCAGCCGAGCCACCTGGGAATGCAGTTGAAACGGCAGCCGGGCATCCGCCAGCGCGCTCAGCACCTCCTGACTCTTGCCCAGCGAATAGCCGAGCAACACCGGCGTCTCGTCGTTGTCGAGCGCCTCACGACAGAAACGGACGATCCCGGCGACGACCTCCTCCGGCGGAGGAAAGCGATACTGCGGCCGGCCGTAGGTGGTCTCCATCACCAGCACGTCACAGCCGCGGGCCAGCGAGGGATTACACGGCTCGGCGGACCGCCCCGGCCGCAGCTTGAAGTCGCCCGTGTACAGCAGCCGCTGGCCGCCTGCCTCGAGGAGCGCCATGGCGCTGCCCAGGATGTGACCGGCCGGCAGCAGCGTGAGCCGCCAGGCGGCTTCCGGCCCCGCGAAATCCCGCGGTTCGCCGAAACGCAGGACATGCTCAAGCCGCTCGCCGCTCACCCGCGCGCGCATCAAGTGCGCCGTGGGCTCGGTGAGGATGACCTCGCGGTGGGCCCCGGTGTGATCCGAGTGCGCGTGGCTGACCAAGACGCGCTCCGGACCGGTTTGCGGCTCATGGGCGTCCAACCAGAGACCGAGCCGCGGCAACCAAATTCCACCTTGCTGAAATCGAAGCTCCAATGCCGCCACGCGCCACCATAAACGCTACGGTTCGCGGGTCAAAATAAGGGCCAGGACTGCCGAACCCGAGACCTTGACCAGCGCTTTCGCGGCGTCGCGGCCGATGCCATGCTGCGCCCGTGCGGCACTCCGCCCCCATCCTCGTCGTCACCGGCACTGACACCGGAGTGGGGAAGACCGTCTTCTCCGCCCTGCTGGCAACCTGGCTGCGCCGTCAGGGCACGGAGGTTGGTGTCTTCAAGCCGGTCAGTTCGGGCGGTCGCGAAGATGCCGGGCAACTGCGCCGCGCCGCCGGGGCGGAGCTTTCGCTCGACGAAGTGAATCCGTGGTTCTTCGCTGCACCGCTGGCGCCGGTGCTCGCGGCGCGCCTTGAAAAGCGACGGGTCCTGCTGAAGGACGTCCTGGCCCGTGGCCGTGCCCTCGCGCAACGGGTTGAGGTGCTCATTGTCGAAGGCGCGGGCGGTTTGCTGAGTCCGCTGGGCGAAGGGTTTGACACGCGCGACCTTGTTGTGGGCCTCCGCGCCTGCCCGATCGTCGTGGCCTCCAACCGCCTCGGTGCGGTGAATCAGGTTCGTCTGGTAATCGAGGCACTGCCCGCGAAGGCTCGGACCCAGGCGCAGGTGGTGCTCGTCCGTCCGCCACGACCCGACCGCGCCGCGGTCTCCAACGCGGCCTTGCTCGCCGAGCACTTTCCCGCGGCCCGTATCCATGACTTGCCCCGGCTGTCGCGGCCGCATGCCCCTGCTGCCGCCTTGAACCATCCGGCGGTGGTTCGCACGGTGGGGGCGGTGGCCGTCGGCTGCGGCTTGGGGCCGCCCCCGCCATGTTCCGGGTGATTCTCCACTTGGACATGGACGCCTTCTTCGCGTCCGTCGAGCAGCGCGACCACCCCGCGCTCCGGGGACGGCCGGTGATCGTGGGCGCGCCGCCCCACCAGCGCGGTGTCGTGTGTGCGGCGAGTTACGAGGCGCGCCAGTTCGGCGTCCGCTCGGCGATGCCCAGCGTAACGGCGGGACGCCTTTGCCCGCGCGGCGTTTTTCTGCGGCCGCGTCTGGACGCATACCGGGCGGAGTCGCGCGAGATCATGGCCATCCTGCGCGAGTTCGCCGGCGACCTCATCGAACCGGTGTCCATTGACGAAGCCTACCTGGACATTTCGGCCCAATGCGTTGGCGCCACCGCCGACGAGGCGCTCGCGAACGCGGAACCGCTCGCCCGGCGGATCAAGGCGGCCATTCGCGAACGCCGGCGGCTGACCGCCACCATCGGCATCGCCCCGAACAAACTGCTCGCCAAACTGGCCAGTGATTTCCGCAAACCCGATGGTCTCACGCTCGTGCGCGAGTCCGAAAAGGTGGCGTTCCTGAGGCCGTTGCCCGTGCGCGCATTGCACGGCGTGGGGCCGGCCACCGAGGCCATCCTGCAGCGGGCGGGCTTGCTCACCGTCGGCGATCTGCAGGATCACCCCGGCGACCTTCGCGCGCTGCTGGAATCGTGGGGACCGGAGTTGAAGCGCTATGCCCTCGGCCTGGACGACCGCCCGCTGCACCTCGGCGACGACATCAAGAGCATCAGCGCGGAAAACACCTTTCTCCACGACACCGCCGACCGCCCCACGCTCCGGGCATGTCTGCGCGAGCAGGCGGAGGAGATCGCCGGCCGGCTCGCGCGGCGCCGACTCGCGGCGCACACGGTCCAGATCAAGGTCCGCTACGGCGACTTCACCACCTTGACGCGGCAGCTCTCGCTGGAGGAGGTGGTGACCGAGGCGCGGGACATTTACCGCCTGGGCTGCTGGCTGCTCGCTCGGGAGCGCCTGGTCCACCGTCCGCTGCGCCTGCTGGGACTGGGGGTCAGCGGCCTGGTGGAGATCGCCGCCCGCCAGCTTGCGCTCCCGCTGGGGCGGTGACCGGCGACTGCGGGCGGCGCCGCGTCGGCGTTGGCGCGGTGCCGCGCTCGGGTTGGTGTTGCGCCCGGCCTCCGGTCGGAACCACACTCCCGCCCAATGAAAGCTTCGCGCCATCTCTTCGCCTCGTGGGGTCATTATCTCCTCGCCGTCACCGTGCTTCCAACCGCGTTTGCGGACGCTGCTCCGCTGAATGTCCGCGACTTCGGCGCGAAGGGGGACGGTCAAACCGACGACACCGTCGCCTTTCAGAAAGCGCTGAATGCGGCCGCAGCGGCGGGCGGAGGCACCGTGTTCGCTCCGCGTGGCAACTACCTCTTCGCCGGGAACTTGAACGTGCCCGGCGCGGTGACTCTGCGCGGCATCTGGGAATCCGTGCCGGCGCACAACGGGATTCGTGACGCGGGACTGCCGAAGCCGACGGACGACGGCACCACGTTTCTGGTCACCGCCGGCGCCGGGAGCGAGGAGGGACCCGCTTTCATCACGCTCAACGTCAACAGCACCCTCAAGGGCGTGGTGCTCTACTACCCGAACCAGAAGACCGACGAGGCGCCCGTGCCGTACCCGTACGCCATCGCGATGCGCGGCAAAAACCCGGCCGTCCTGGCGGTCGAACTGCTCAACCCCTACAACGGCATTGACGCCACCCAGAACGAGCGGCACCTCATCCGCGACGTGCATGGCCAGCCGCTGCGCCGCGGGGTGTACGTGGACCAGATTTACGACATCGGCCGCATCGAGAACGTCCACTTCAACCCCTGGTGGAGCGTGAAGCCGAAGCTCCTCCAGTGGCAGATGCAGCACGGCGAGGCCTTCGTCTTTGGCCGCACGGACTGGCAGTACGTCTTCAACACCTTCTGCTTCGGCTACAACGTGGGCTACCGCTTCATCAAGACCCGGGCCGGCGTCTGCAACGGCAACTTCCTGGGCATCGGCGCGGACAACTGCTACACCGCGCTGGTGGTGGACGAGTCCGCCCCCTACGGCCTGCTCATCACCAACGGCGAGTTCGTCAGCTTCGAGGGACCCGACCCGACGATGATCGAGGTGAAGGAGACCCACACCGGCAGCGTGCGCTTCGTCAACTGCGCCTTCTGGGGTCCGTGCCGGCAAATCGCCAAGGTGGCCGGCCGGGGCACGGTGGGCTTCGGCGACTGCACCTTCGTCCAGTGGGACGCGAAAAAGGAGGGACGGCACGCCATTCAGGCCACGGGGGGCACCTTGCTCGTGCGCGGCTGCGAATTCCGCGCCGACCGCCCACAGGTCGAGCTGGGCGAAGGCGTCCGCCGGGCGGTCATCTCGGACAACGTCTTCGCCGGCCCCACCCGGCTGACCAATCGCAGCGCCGGCAAGGTCGAGGTGGCCGGCAACGTCAGCGACTAGATTGGCGGCGGCCACGTGAAAGTCCTCGTCACCGCCGGACCGACCTACGAACCGCTCGATCGCGTGCGGCGGTTGACCAACTTTTCGACCGGCGGGTTGGGCACCCGATTGGCGAACTGGCTGACCGCGCAGGGCCATGAGGTCACCCTGTTGCTCGGGGAACAGGCCACTTGGGCGGGCGAACGGCGGGTCGCGCGGGAGGAGCGGTTTGGCACCACCGCGGACCTCGCGGCGCGGCTCCAACGCCTGGGGGCGGAGGGATTCGCGGGGGTGTTCCACGCCGCCGCGGTGAGCGATTTCACTTTCGGGCGCCGCTTCCGGCGCGACGCGACCGGGCGCTTGGAAGAACTGCTGACGGACGCCGACCGGGCCGGCCACGGCAAGCTTCCTTCTCGCGAGGCAGGTTGGCTGGTGGAACTGGTCGCCACGCCGAAATTGATCGCGGAATTGCGCCGCTGGTTTCCCGTCGCGCACGTGGTGGGCTGGAAGTACGAGGTGGACGGAACTCGTCCCGACGCAATCGCGCGCGCGGAGCGGCAGCTCCGTGAATGCCGCACCGACGCCTGTGTCGCCAACGGACCAGCCTACGGAGAGGGTTTTGGGCTGGTCGCGGCCGGCCGTCCCGTGATTCACCTTGCCGACGAAGCCGAGCTCTTCCCCGCGCTGGCGGGCATGATCGGCGCGCGTTAGTCGGCCGCGGTGCCGGCGGCTGCTGGTGGCGTTGGGGAAGCGGCGTCGCGACCGCCGTCCGGCGAAGGTGGCGCGAAGGTGACCGAAGCCGCCGGGGTCGGGGCTTCGACCGGGTTGGCAGCGGGCTCGGCTGCGGGCTTCAAGGTGACCACGACCGGTCGGAGTGGCCGTCCTTGAAAGTGGTAACCCGTGCCCACGACCTGCGCGATGACCGCGGCTTCCGGCACGGGCGCATTCGGATCCACCGGCTGGTGGAGCTTGGGATCAAACGGCGTGCCCGGTTCAGCGGTGACAGCGACAAGCCCGACCCGGCGGGCCGCGTCCCGGCACGCTTCCTGGAAAACGGTGATCTGGTTGGCAACATTTGGCTTGCCGGACCGGACGGCCGCCTGCTGCAGCGCGTACACATGGTCCAAGATGCGCACCAGCACTTGCAGCCAGTCGGCTTCCGCCCGGTGCAACTTCTCGACTTCGAGCCGCAGGTGGGCTTTTTCGTTTTGGTCCGCCTTCTCGAAGAAGGCGAAGAAGTCGCGTGTCTCGCGGCTCATGCGCTCGGCGATCTCGCGCGCGGCGTTGACCGCCTTGGTGGCATGGTCCTGCGCGGTCTGCCACTGGGACGTGGCGGCAGCAATGCGGTCAGCCACTAGTTCGACTTGTTGGATCTGGGCAACGCTGTCCGTCAGCCGGTCCGCCTCCGCGAGTGTCAGGGCCGCGCGGTGTTGCAGGACAAACGGCCAGGCGCCGAGAAAAGCCCCCAGCGCCGTGCAGGCCGCCACCACGATCACTTCCACCGGCGTCATCGGCCGGTGCGCCTGCCAGAAGATCAGGAAGGCCGCCCCTAGCAGGACGATGTCCCCAATCAGGAAAGGCGCCAGCAGCCTCACCCCGCCGACGGCCTCGGGTTTGCGTTCACTCATGGCGGGAGCCTGCCGCGAACCAGCCGGCGATGCGAGCCGGATATGAACGGCCCGGCGAGTTGCCTGCGGTCCTGCCACGGTGGTTGCAACGACCACTGGAGCGCGCCCGATCTCGGATGCGAGTCGGCGCGGGCGGACGGCGTCCACCCAAGCGATGATGCTCGCTCCGTTCCCGCTCCTTGACCAGGCCAGCGGGTGGGTGGATGCTATCAGCGTCGCTTGGGGGGCGTACTGGTTTCGACCTGGGAGATGCGCCAGAGGCGGCATGCCGAGGACGATGCGTTGGCCTCGTAAAACATCGCATCAAACAAAAACGCTAACGAAGAGTTGGCTCTCGCGGCCTAAGTTGCCGTGACGTTCGCCGCCCGACACCTGCTGAGGCGGACGAACGCGACAGCAGGTTAGGGGATTCGTGGCGCCGGCTGCGCGGATCGCCGAAGCTTTTACAGCGGGCTGGGCCAGACGGGTCAGGTCGGATTGTCACCGTCGGCCGAGACCTTGCATCCGACTAAGCATGTAGTCGCGGCTGGTAATTCTGTCAGGGACGGGGGTTCAACTCCCCCCGCCTCCACCATTTCTCCGCCGGCCTCCCGGTGAGGCCGGGGCGGCCATTCGCAGGCGACGCTCCACCGGCATTGCCGGGGCGGCCCGCCAGCCCTTCACCGTTTCCATGCTTCCGCCCCGGTTCGTCCGCTGCTCTACTCGGTCCGTGCTTCAGCAACGTCTCCAACGCGGAGTTCGGGCGACGTGCGTCGGCCTCGCGGTCAATTTCCTCCTGGCCGCAGTGAAGGGCGTTGCCGGCGTGGTGGGGCACTCGAACGCGCTGATCGCCGACGCGGTCGAGTCGCTCGCGGACATCTTCAGTTCGCTCGTCGTCTGGCGCGGCCTGGTCATCGCTGCTGCGCCCGCGGACAAGGAACATCCGTACGGTCATGGCAAGGCAGAGCCCATCGCGGCGGCGGTCGTGGCCACGTTGCTGCTGCTGGCCGCGGCTGGGATCGCCTTCGAGTCGGTCAAGGCCATTTTCCAGCCACACGAGGCGCCGCGCGCCTTCACCCTCTGGGTGCTGTTCGGAGTGGTGATTGTGAAGGAGGCGCTATTCCGCTTTGTGATTCGGGAAGGACGGGTCGCGGGCAGTTCCGCGGTGCGCACGGACGCCTGGCACCATCGGAGCGATGCCATCACCTCTCTGGCCGCGGCGGTGGGGATCTCGGTGTCCCTCGTCGGCGGGCCCGGATGGGAATCGGCCGATGACGTCGCCGCGGTCGTCGCGGCGGGAATCATCGCGTGGAACGGCTGGCGATTGCTGCGGCCGGCGCTGGACGAGCTGATGGATGCCGCGCCGAACACGACGATGATCGAGGAGATCTCCGAGACCGCCGCCGATGTGCCCGACGTGATCCGGGTGGAGAAATGCGTTGTCCGCAAGATGGGCCTTCACTTCCTCGTGGACATGCACGTCGAGGTGGACGGTGCGATGTCGGTTGCCCGCGCGCATGACGTGGCCCACCGCGTGAAGGATCACGTCCGGCAGCGCGTCCCGCTGGTGCATGATGTGTTGATTCACATCGAACCCGCGCGGCCGGACGGCCGGGACGGAGAGGGATCGGAAGGCTGGTCGCGCGCTGGCGCTTCCGCGGAATGAATGATCTCGTCCTGGTTACGCCAGCTTCCAGCCGCCGCGACAGGGCGGGTTGATCAGGGCGTTGGCGGCGTCGTGGTTCTTGAAGCGCAGGGCGGCCGAATCCCATTCGAGCCGCTCGCCGTTGAAACGCAGCGCCGCCACGCCCAGCAGGGCCACCTCGGTCAGCGGCCCGCCGTAGTTGAAGTTCGACGTCGCCGGCGCGCCGCCTTGGCACGCCGCCACCCAATCCTCGTAGTGCCCTTTTGAGCGGGGCAGGGTTTTGGGCGGACGTTGGTAAGCGTCCCAGCGCGCCCGGGGCAGGAGCTGCGCTCCGGCGGCCCCGTGCGATCCGTGGAGGACTTTGCCCTGGTCGCCGATGATGATGGCCCCGATGCCCGGCAACTGACGCTTCTCCTCGAGTTCCGCCGGCCGCGGCGGCGCCACGCTGCCCTCATGCCAGACGATTTTGAGCGGCGCGCGATTGCCCCGGGCGGGAAACTCGAAGGTGATCTTTGCCCCGGCTGGAAAGGTCTCCGCCCGAACCCCGGCGTCATCGTAGTCCACCGCCTCCGCGCGGACCGCGGATGGCGCGTCGAGTTCCAGCGCCCAGTAGATGGGGTCGAGCACGTGGCAAACCCAGTCACCCGTGATTCCGGTGCCGAAGTCCACCCAGCCGCGCCACTTCCCCGGCAGGTACACCGGATGATACGGGCGTTCGGGGGCCGGCCCGAGCCACAGATCCCAGTCGAGGGTCGGCGGGACCGGCGGGCGCTCCGCGGGACGTACGGTGTAGTTGCGCGGCCGATAGGAGTTCCCAACGAACGCGTGGACCTCCCGGACCACTCCGATCGCGCCGGATCGAATCATCTCCACGAACTCGCGGATGGACTCCGACGAGTGCCCTTGATTGCCGAGCTGCGTGGCGAGGTTTTTCCGGCGCGCCTTCTCGGTGAGATACCGCACCTCGTGGAGCGAGTGGGCCAGGGGCTTTTCGCAATAGACATGCTTGCCCAGATCCATCGCCGCCGAGGCAACCACGGCGTGCGTGTGATCCGGGGTGGAGACCACCACTGCGTCAATCTCGTTGCCCACCGCGTCCAGCAACCGCCGCCAGTCCCGAAAGAAGCGAGCGCCGGGGAACGCCTTCACCGACGCGGCGGCCCGCGCCTCATCCACGTCGCAAAGGGCCACGATGTTTTGCCCGCGCAGCGATGCGAGATTGTCCGCGCCCCGGCCACCGACGCCGACACAGGCCAGGTTCAAGCGGCCGGAGGGCGGTGATTGGGCGGCCCGACCGACCACCGCCGGCCGCACCAGAAAGCAGCCGGCGACCGCGTGCAGGAAGTGGCGGCGCGAAACGAGGAAGGCGCGTTGGCCGCGCCCGACCCCAGGCGGAACTGTCGCGGGTTTCATGGAGCAGAGGCAACCGCCGTCGCCGCCCCTTGTCACGCTTGGAATCGCGCCGTCGCGGACGGCCGGGATCGGTGCCCCTCTCACCTGCGCGCGCCCGGGCGAATCACGCGGCGGACTTCCACGCGGGGTCGAGACCCAGATCGCGAATCATTTGGAGGTCCTTTTCCACCGGCTGGTTGAGCGTCGTCAGGTAATTGCCGACCATCAACGCACTGGCGCCGGCCGCGAAGATCAGGCTCTGCAGATCCCGCAGGTTCACCACCCGGCCGCCCGCCACCATGATGTCCGCCCGCGGCAGCACGAACCGGAATACCGCCAGCGTCTGCAACGCCTCCAGCGGCGGGACCAGCGGCCGGTCCGCAAACGGTGTGCCCGGGATCGGATTGAGGAAGTTCACCGGAACGAAGTCCGGCTGCACCTCACGCAGCGCCAGCATCAGGTCCACGCGATCCTCACGGGTTTCGCCCAGCCCGATGATGCCGCCGGAGCAGATCTTGATGCCGGCGTTTTTCAGCAGGCGGATGGTTTGCAGCCGATCGTCGTAGGTGTGGGTGGAACACTGGTTCGGGAAGTACCGCCGGGAGGTTTCCAGGTTGTGGTTGTAACACTCCACGCCCGCCGCGGCGAGCCGGTCGGCCACTGACTGTTTGCGAATGATCCCGAGCGAGGCGTCCGGGCGCACCTTGCCCAGCGCCTTGAGTTCGCGAAACCGTTCGCAGACCTCGTCGAGCATCGGGCCTTCATCGAGTCCCTTCCACGCGGCCACAAGGCCAAGGCCGGTCACGCCGTTCCGCTGGGCCTCCTCGGCCGCCTGGCGCACGGGTGCCGGATCTACGAAGCCGTAGCGGGGCGAGTCGGTCTGGTAAAACGCCGATTGCGCGCAGAACTTGCAGTCCTCGGAGCACGCGCCCGCCTTGGCGTTCACGATCGAACACAAGTGAACCTTGTTGCCCCGGAAACGCTCGCGGATGCGATTCGCCCAGGCGAGGAGGTCGAAGAGGTCGGCGGTGGACTCGAGATTCAGCAGCCACAAGGCGTCTTCGCGGGAAATATCGCTGCCGTCCAGGACTTGGCGGCCCAGGGCGGCAATACGCGCGGAAACGCTGGCGTCAACGGGTGTCGTCGTCACGGTTGACACAGTACCGACCGCCCCCGGCGAAGCAAGCACTGGGTGCCGCAGCCGGCCCGCTACGCCTCCGGCCGCTCCCAGCGCCATTCGAAAACGCGGCGTGTCGAGGGCCGCACTTTGGCCGCTTCGCCCAAGCGGAGCCGCTCGACCCAAACAATCTCGCCCGCCGTGTTCGCCAGGAGCACCGCGGCGTGTCGCGCGTCGCGCGGCACCTTCGCGTTGGTGAAGAGGTCCTGGAGTTTGGCCGGAGTCGGGAGCCCCAGCGGCTGAAACCGATCGCCCCGGCGCCAGTGACGAAGGACCACGCGCCGGCCGAGACGGGCCGCGTCGAGGAACTCCCGCCCTAGAACCGGCGGCGGAACCTTCCACCCCGGAGAGACGGAGAAACAGCGCCAGGCACCGCGCAACCCGGCGAAATCCACCCGGCCCGCGGGAGCGCGCAGGTCAAGCGTCCCCTCTGCGGTTTGGAAGGCGGAGCCTTCAGTTCGACCGCGATGAAGTCTGCCTTCCGGATCTCGCCAGATCAGCCCGGCGCAGGTCGTTACCGGTACTGCAGTGTCCAGTCGCAGCGCCTCGATCCATTCGAATCTCGCTTCCACGCCGAGTTCGGTGAGCTGCCGGGCGATGACCTGCCGCTGCACCGCCACCGCCAGCCGGTCGAAACGCGGGCGCCGAGCCCCGCGGCTGAGCCAGCGGTCCGCCTCCTCCCGGCTGAAGTGAGCCTCGGCAGCGACAATTTGGGCCGCGCGATTGACCAACCGGTGCAGCGCGCCCCGGGTTCGCTGCTCGAGCAGCGGCACCACGCGCCGGCGGAGCCAGTTTCGCAACGGGCGCTCCTCGCGATTCGAGGCGTCTTCCCGCCACCGGAGGCCGGCCGCCCGCGCGTGAGCCTCGAGCTCGGCCCGCGTCACGTCGAGCAGCGGCCGGACCAGCAGCACCGCCGGGTCCGCCGGGGACGGACTCTCAAAACGCATCCCCGCCAGCCCTTCGCCGCCCGCGCCACGCAGCAGACGGATGAAAAACGTCTCGGTCTGGTCGTTCGCGTGGTGCGCCAGCGCCACCCGGAAAAAACCGGTCGCGCGCGCCACGCGCGCGAGAAAGGCGTGGCGCAACTCGCGCGCCGCCACCTCCACCGGGCAGCGCCGCGTGCCGGCGTGGCCCCGAACATCGCCCGCGTCGCACGTGATCGGCAGCCCGAACTCCCGCGCCAGTTCGCGCACGAAGCGTTCATCCGCGTCCGATGCGCGCCCGCGGAGGCGATGGTTGAAATGGGCGACGTGGAGCGTCCAGCCGTACCGCGCCGCCTGCCTCCGGAGCAGATCGAGCAGCACCACCGAGTCCAGCCCGCCCGACACCCCCACCACACAGCCCGCGCCGTCCGGCAGCAGCCGGTGGCGACGAATCGCAGTGCCGACGATGAGCGGCAGGCTTGGCACGCGGGAGAGCCTAGCCCGGGCGTTGCACCGTGGAAACCTCAACTCCGAATGCAGGAGCCCGGACCAATGGGGCAACTCTGCCGCGCGCTGACCATCGTCCGGTCACTCCAAGACCGCAGGCTTCCCAAGCGGGCCCTCGTGCGGCAGCATCGGGCCATGCGTTCGCCCCTTTGTACCGCGCCCCCGCTGCTGCTGGCTGTCGTCCTGACGGCCCAGGCGGCTTCTCCCGCTTCTCTCACGACCACCAACGCCTTTGTTTCCGGCCAAGACGGCTACCATACCTATCGCATCCCTTCGCTGATCGTGACCGCCCGGGGCACGCTGCTGGCCTTTGCCGAGGGCCGCAAGGCCGGGAGCGGTGACGCCGGCGACATTGACCTGCTGGTCAAGCGGAGCACGGACAACGGCCGCACTTGGCAGCCGCAGCAGACCGTGTGGGACGAGGGCGCCAACACGTGCGGCAATCCGTGCCCGGTGGTGGACCGGGCCTCGGGCACGATCTGGTTGCTGATGACGTGGAATCGGGGCGACGACCCGGAGCCCAAGATCATCACCCGCGAGAGCAAGGATACCCGCCGCGTCTTCGTCACCAGCTCCACCGATGATGGCGTGACGTGGGCGAAGCCGCGCGAGATCACCGCGGCGGTGAAGCCGACCAACTGGACGTGGTACGCCACCGGGCCCGGCGCGGGCATTCAGATTGAACGCGGTCCGCACGCGGGACGGCTCGTGATTCCCTGCGACCACATCGAGGCCGACACCCGCCACTACTACTCGCATGTCATCTATTCCGACGACCAGGGCCAGACGTGGCAGCTCGGCGGCTCCACCCCGCACCACCAGGTCAACGAGTGCGAGGTGGCCGAGCTGACCGGCCACCGCCTGCTGCTCAACATGCGGAACTACGACCCCAAACAACGCACCCGCCAGCAGGCCATCAGCCACGACGGCGGGGCCACCTGGACAGCGCAGCGGCATGTCCCCGAACTCATTGAGCCGATCTGCCAGGCCAGCCTGCGCCGCTATTCGTGGGCCGAGGCTGGACGCAGCATTCTGCTTTTCTCCAATCCTGCCAGCACCCGCCGGGAACGCATGACCATCCGCGCGAGTTTCGACGAAGGCGAGACGTGGCCGGTGTCCCGTCTGGTGGACGCGCGGCCAGCGGCGTACTCGTGCCTCGCGGTGTTGCCCGACGGCACCATCGGTCTGCTGTACGAAGCCGGCGAAAAGAGCCCTTATGAGAACCTGGTCTTTGCCCGGTTTTCGCTCGCGTGGTTGACAGAGGGGCAGCAGTGAATCGCGCCTTTGGCCAACCCCTCGGGCACGGCCGTGCGAACCGCGTTGGGTGGTCGTGTCTCCGCCCGGGCGAGGCGGCGGCGTGGTTTTGCGGTTGCTGTTTGCTGGCCGCCAAGATTGCGGCGGCAGAACTGGTCTGGGAACAGCTCCCGCGGCTGCCGGACGCGGAGGGGTTCGCCGGAACCTTTGCGGGCGTCAGTCATGGCACGCTGCTCGTGGCCGGTGGCGCCAATTTCCCGGAGCGCAAACCTTGGGAGGGCGGCCGGAAGGTCTGGCACGATACGGTCTGGGCGTTGGACGGACTGGAGGCTTCGTGGCGGATCGCAGGGCGATTGCCGCGCCCGCTGGCCTACGGCGTGTCGGCGACGGTCGGCAACAGTGTGGTGTGCGCCGGCGGCAGCGACGCGGACCGGCATTACGCGGAATGCTTCCGACTCACCTTGACAAACGGCGTTCTGGATCAGCAGCCGCTGCCCCCCTTGCCCGTGCCGCTCGCCAATGCCGCCGGCGCATTGCTCGGCGACACCTTGTACGTCGTCGGTGGCGCCGACCGCCCCGAAGGACCGGCGGCGCTCAACCGATTCTTTGCCCTCGACCTGTCCGTCACCTTGCCCCGGTGGCGGGAACTGGAATCGTTCCCGGGGCGGCCCCGCATCCTGCCGGTCGCCGCGGTGACGGATGGCGCCTTCTTTGTGATCGGTGGCACTGCTTTGGAGAGCCAGGATGGCACCGTCGGACGCATTTATCTTCGCGATCTTTGGCGCTACCGGCCCGGCGAGGGCTGGCAACGGCTGGCCGACGCGCCGCAACCGTGTGTTGCCGCTGTTTCGCCGGCCCCGGCTGAGGCATCGCGTTTCTATTTGGTGAGTGGCGACGACGGTGCGCTGGCGGGGTCGGTGCCCGCTGAAAAACACCCCGGGTTTCCTCCGCACGTCTTCGAATACCGTTGTGACCGGGATCAATGGACCCTGGTCGGGCAAACGCCGGCGCCCCGCGCGACGTTGCCGGGCCTCTGGTGGCAGGGGCGCTGGATCCTGCCCAGCGGCGAAGTCCGGCCGGGCGTGCGCTCGCCGGAAGTCTGGACTCTCCGGCTGAGCCGTTGACACTCCGCGCCCGATGAACTGGATCAACAACCGCACCGTGCGCTACGCGTGGCTGGTGGTCGCCCTGCTGTGGCCGGTGGCGCTGCTGAACTACCTCGACCGCCAGATGCTGGCGGCGATGAAGTTCTCGGTGATGACGGACATCACGGACATCGGCACCGAGGCGAATTGGGGGCGGATGCTGGGGCAGTTCAAATGGGTTTATGCCTTCCTCAGCCCGATTGGCGGGTACATCGCGGATCGCTTCAGCCGGCGGTTGACCATTTGCGGGAGTCTGTTCGCGTGGTCGCTGGTCACCTGGACCACCGGCCATGTGACCACGTACGAGGGACTGTTGTGGACGAGGTCGCTGATGGGCATCAGCGAGGCGTTTTACATTCCGGCGGCGCTGGCGCTGATTGCCGACTATCACACGGGCCACACCCGCTCGCGCGCGGTCGGCATCCACCAGATGGCGATCTACACCGGCGTCATCGTCGGCGGCTTCAGCGGCTACGTGGCGGACGCACCGTCGCTCGGCTGGCGATGGGCCTTCGATGCGTGCGGGGTCGTCGGAATGGCGTATGCCATCCCTTTGGCGTTTCTCCTGCGGGATGCGCCGCGCGCTGCGGCGGACGTCGCGCCGCCGAAGGTTTCGGTACGCCGTTCCGCAGCCGAGTTGCTCACCAACGGGTCGTTCATCCTGCTCGTGCTTTACTTCACGTTGCCCGCGCTGGCGGGCTGGGTGGTGCGGGACTGGATGCCCGCCATCCTGAAGCAGCAATTCCACATCGGTCAGGGCAAGGCCGGCGTGTCGGCGACGCTCTACTGGCAGGCGGCTGCCATCGTGGGCGCCCTCGTGGGCGGCTGGCTGGCGGACCGGTGGATGCGCCGGCATATCCGGGGACGCATCTTCGTCAGCGCCATCGGCATGAGCTTCATCATTCCGGCGATGTTCGGGGTGGGCAACGCCGGGACGCTGGCTGTCGCCATCGGCTTTCTCATCCTCTTCGGCCTGGGCTGGGGCTTTTTCGACTGCAACAACATGCCCATCCTCTGCCAGATCGTGCGGCCGGAATTGCGCGCCACCGGCTACGGCCTCATGAACCTGGTGAGCATCAGTTGCGGCGGCGTGGCCGACTGGGGTTTCGGCGCGCTGCGCGATGCGCACGTGCCGCTCAACGTGATTTTCGGCGTGTTCTCCGCCACGGCGCTGATCTCCGTCGTGCTGGTGTTGCTCATCCGCCCGCGTCCCCATCTCGTGCAACAGTGACTCATGAATTCCCTCCGACTGACCGGCCTCGTGGCCGCCACCCACACTCCGTTTCAACCCGACGGCTCGCTTCATCTGGCGATCGTGGAGCGGCAGGCGGAACACCTGCTCCGCAACGGCGTCCGCTTTGCCTTCATCGGTGGCACCACGGGCGAGTGCCATTCCCTCAGCCTGGAGGAGCGCCGCCAGTTGGCCCGGTGCTGGATTGAGGTCGCCCGCGGCACGCCACTCAACGTCGTTGTCCATGTCGGCGCAAACTGCCTGGCCGACGCCCGCGCGCTCGCATCGCAGGCCGGCGAACTGGGCGCTGTCGCCATCGCCGCGCTGGCTCCCAGCTATTTCAAGCCCCGAACCGTCGAGGCCCTGACTGCCTGTTGCGCGGACATCGCCAGCGCCGCGCCGGCAACGCCGTTTTACTACTACGACATCCCCTCGATGACCGGCGTGAGCCTCCCCATGCCGGAGTTTCTCGCGCGGGCACGGGAGCGCATCCCGACGCTCGCGGGCGTCAAGTTCAGCAATGCCGACCTCATGGCGTACCAGCTCTGCCTCCACACCGCCGGCGGCGCGTTTGACGTGCCGTACGGGACTGACGAATGGATCTTGGCGGCGCTGGCCTTGGGCGCGCGCGGAGCAGTCGGCAGCACCTACAACTTCGCCGCGCCGATCTATCACCGCCTGATCGCCGCCTTCGCGGCCGGCGACCTGACGGCCGCGCGTCGGGAACAATTTCGTTCGGTGCAACTTGTCCAGACGCTGGCCCGCTACGGCTACCTGAGCGCGTCCAAGGTGGTGATGCGCTTGGTCGGCGTGGACGTGGGACCGGCGCGACTGCCGCTCGTAAACCTGACGGAGAACGAAGTCTCCGCCCTCCGAGCCGAGCTCGAGACGCTCGGATTCTTCGACTGGCTAAGCCAGCCGCCGTCATCTGGGGCGAGCAGCCCCTGAACTGCCGCCGCGTCAGCGCCACCGGCCGTCACCCAATCCGGCCGGACGAAGCCGGTTTGTCGGTGGGCGGGGATTGCCGTCGAAGTGTGACCCCCCGCGTGGGTGCCACGGGAGGCGACGCAGCACACCACGAGGAAGCGTCCGCACAGCTACCCCTCCAACGTCCACGGCTTGCGCAGCGGGCGGACTTTCCGCAGTTCGTTGGCCATGTCGTCGCCGACGAACTCCTCCTTCGCCGGGTCCCACTTTAGCTTTCGCCCCACCTTGATGGCGATGTTCGCCAGGTGACACACGCTCGCAACGCGATGCCCGATGTCCACCGGGAAGTACGGGTCCTTGCGGCTCTTCACGCACTGGAGAAAGTCGTGGTGCTCGCCCTGCAGGTTGGTGTAGAGGCGGATTTCGTCCGGGCCGATCCGGGCTTTCTTGATGGCCTCCGAGCTGGCCTCCAGTTCTCCGCGCCAGCCGGTGTTGCCCACCCAGCCGTCGGAGCCGATGAACTTGATGCTCGGATTGCCCGGCTTGCAGGTCATGACCACGCCGTTGGCGTAGCGGAAGGTCACGTCGTAGTCCTTGACCGTGTTGTACAGCCCGCCGCTCCAGAACGTGCCGGTGCCCTCGATCTCGACCGGCCCGCTGCGCTCGACGTCCAGCGCCCACTGCGCGGTGTCGAACAGGTGCGTACCCCAATCGCAGATGATCCCGCCCGAGTAGTCCTCGATCCAACGGAAGTTGAAGTGGACCCGGTCCCTGGTGTAGGGCGCGAAGGGCGCCGGCCCCAACCACATCTCCCAGTCGAGGTCGGGCGGTACGGGTTGGGGTGTTGGGTCACCCGGGACGTTGGGCTGCTTGGGCAGGATAACCTCGACGCGTTGGACCTTGCCGATGCGGCCGTTGCGGACCAGTTCGGCCATGCGGTGGTACACCGGAATGGAGCGGTCCTCGGTGCTCGTCTGGAACACCCGCTGGTGGCGGCGCACCTCGCGGATGAGGATTTTGCCCTCGTCAATCGAAAGGGTGGGTTTCTCGCACTGCACGTCCTTGCCGGCGCGCACGGCCAGCACGCTCATCAGGGTGTGCCAGTGGTCGGGCGTGGAGATCATCACGGCGTCAATGTCCCGTCGGGCCAGCACCTCGCGGAAATCCTTCGTCGTGGCGCAGTCGCGGTTTTGGTACTGCTCGTCCACGATTTCCTTGGCGCGGCGCATTCGGGCGCCGTCCACGTCGCACACCACCAGCACGCGGCAGAGGTCCTTGAGTTCAACATAGCGGCGGAGATTCCAGCCGGTGCCGTGGTCGCCGGTGCCGATGAAGCCCACGGTAATGCGGTTGCTCGGGGCGGCGGCGCCGAACAGCCTCCCCGCGACGAACTGCGGCGCACCGAGCGCGGCTCCGGCAACAGCGAAGGTTTGGAGAAAACGACGGCGGGAGAAACGAGTGTTCATGGGGCGAGTTGTAGTGCTTTGGGAGATGGCTTCCAACAATTTCCGCGCAGCCGCGATGTCGCTGCGAAAACGAGTCCGCAGAACACGGTCGAGCTCCTTGACCAGCCGCCGCCCCCGTCGGAGAGTGTCCCCGATACGGGGAGCCGACTCGTCCCGCAGGCGCGGGGCAAAGGCTGAGAGGGCGACGCGGGAGCGCCGCCGACCCATCGAACCTGCTCCGGGTAATGCCGGCGAAGGGAAAAATTGGATGTTCTCTCGGTCCGGCCCCTGAACAAACCGACGGACCGATTATGATCGCCAAAAAGGACCCGCTTGAACCTCACAGCGGCGAGGCGCTGCCCTCCAGCCGGAGAATCTACGTGCAAGGATCGCTTCACCCCGACGTTCGGGTGCCGCTACGCGAGATCGAGCTTTCGCCCACCCGCCACGCCGACGGCCGGATCGAGGTCAACGAGCCCGTGCGCGTCTATGACACCAGCGGCCCGTGGGGCGACCCCGCCTTCACCGGCACGGTCGAGGAAGGCCTCCCGCCGCTGCGCCGTCCTTGGATTCTTGCCCGCGGCGACGTGGAGGAATACGACGGACGCGAAGTGAGGCCGGTGGACGACGGGTACCTCTCGGAAAAGCATCGCGGCTTGGACCGCGCCAGGCGGCAGGACGAACCGGGTTACCGCCTCGAGGGCCTGATCGCCCCGCGCCGCCGGCCCTTGCGGGCGGCCAAAGGCCATCCCGTTACTCAACTCTGGTATGCGCGCCAGGGCATCATCACACCCGAGATGGAATTCATCGCCATCCGCGAGAACCTGGGGGCAGCCGACGCCCGCGCGGGATCAGCCCCATCCGTCGGACGCGACGAATACCAGCCCTCCGTCTTCCGCCGTTTTCCCCAACGAATTCCGCGCGAAATCACCCCGGAATTCGTCCGCTCCGAAGTCGCCGCTGGCCGCGCCATCATCCCAAACAACATCAATCACCCCGAGTCCGAGCCGATGATCATCGGGCGCAACTTCCTCGTGAAGATCAACGCCAACATCGGCAACAGCGCCGTGGCATCGTCCATCGAGGAGGAGGTCGAGAAGATGCGCTGGGCCACCAAGTGGGGCGCGGACACCGTCATGGACCTCTCCACCGGCAAGAACATCCACGCCACGCGCGAATGGATTCTGCGCAACTCCCCCGTGCCCATCGGTACAGTGCCGATTTATCAGGCGCTCGAAAAAGTCGGCGGCAAAGCCGAGGACCTCACCTGGGAGCTCTTCCGCGACACCCTCATCGAACAGGCCGAGCAAGGCGTGGATTACTTCACCATTCACGCCGGCGTGCTGCTGCGCTTCGTGCCGCTCACCGCGAACCGCATGACCGGCATCGTTTCGCGCGGCGGCAGCATCATGGCCAAATGGTGTCTCGCGCATCACCAGGAAAATTTCCTCTACACCCACTGGGACGACATCTGCGACATCATGGCCGCCTACGACGTCGCGTTCAGCATCGGCGACGGCCTGCGGCCCGGCTCGATTGCCGACGCCAACGACGAAGCCCAGTTCGCCGAACTCAAGGTCCAGGGCGAACTCACCCGCCGCGCGTGGGCCAAAGGCGTGCAAGTGATGAACGAAGGTCCGGGCCACGTGCCCATGCACATGATCGAGGAAAACATGGTCAAGCAACTCGAGTGGTGCGGCGAAGCGCCGTTCTACACGCTCGGGCCGCTCACCACCGACATCGCGCCCGGTTACGACCACATCACCAGCGGCATCGGCGCGGCGATGATCGGCTGGTATGGCTGCGCGATGCTCTGCTACGTCACGCCCAAGGAACACCTCGGCCTGCCAAACAAGAAAGACGTGAAGGACGGCGTGATTGCCTACAAAATTGCGGCCCATGCGGCGGACTTGGCGAAGGGCCATCCCGGCGCGCAATACCGCGACAACGCTCTTTCAAAAGCCCGATTCGAGTTCAGGTGGGAAGACCAGTTCAATCTCTCGCTCGATCCCGTCACGGCCAGAGAGTTTCACGATGAGACGTTGCCTCAAGAAGGCGCGAAGACCGCGCACTTCTGCTCCATGTGCGGGCCACACTTTTGCAGCATGAAGATCACGGAGGACGTGCGGAAGTATGCAGCGGAGCAAGGCATCGCCGAGGAAGAAGCGTTGAAGAAGGGGATGGAAGAAAAGTCCCGCGAGTTCACCGAGAAAGGCAGCGAAATTTTTGTGAAGGCGTAATCCATGCCTGCACAGCCTCCAACAATCTTCCTGATCGCCGGCTGCAACGGCGCGGGCAAAACCACGTTTGCAAAAGAGTTTTTGCCCAAGGAAGTGAAGTGCCTGCGCTTCCTCAATGCCGATGAGATCGCACGCGGGCTTTCTCCGCTCAAGCCCAGCGCCGGGGCGATTCAGGCCGCACGGTTGCTGCTCACGCAAGTGGACGAGTTCATGCGTCGCCGGGAGACGTTTGCGTTGGAGAGCACTTTGAGCGGCAAGACCTACATCCGGCTGTTCCGCCGCGCGCGCCAGCTCGGTTACGAGATCGAACTGCATTACCTCTGGCTCTCCAGTCCTGTGCAAGCCATTGCCCGCGTGCGGCAGCGCGTGAGACAGGGCGGGCATCACGTTCCTGCGGTGGACATTCGGCGGCGCTTCAAACGCAGTCTCGTGCATCTGCTCGACGATTATCTGCACCTGGCGACACGCTGGGCTGCTTGGGACAGCCGCAGTCTGCCTGTCAAACGGTTGGCGATTTCCGGTGAGCATGATATTGAATTTGTGCGAAAGTTAACCGGCGTATGAAGAAGAACGGACATGCAACCCGCAAGCCGCGCAAAGTCCCCCCATTCGTAGCTCGCGCCGAGCGTGCACTACGGCGTGCCGCGCGCAGTGTTAGAACTCAGCACCGCGCCGTTGGCCTCCCCTTGGTTGTCTGGGAGGGGGGCAAGGTGGTGGAACGACCGGCGTGAACCTCAGCATCAGCGCGACGGCCTGCGCCCCGGCTCGATGGCCGACCCCAACGACCAGGCGCAATTCGGCGAACTCCAGGTGCAGGGCGAACTCACCCGGCGCGCGCGTGGACCACCGGCCTGCAAGTCATGAACGAAGGGTGCGAGCCGCACGGGCCACCGGCTGCGCGACTCGTCCGCCGAAGCTTCAGCGAAGATGGATGCTTTGCCACGTCACGCCCAAGGAACACCTCGGCCTCCCGAACGAGAAAGACGTGAAAGACGGCGTCATCGCCTACAAAATTGCGGCCCACGCGGCGGATTTGGCGAAGGGACATCCGGGTGCGCAATACCGCGACAACGCGTTGAGCAAGGCGTGCTTCGATTCGAGCCGCTTGGGAAGCGGCGAAAAGGATTTTCGTGGAGCGAAAGGCCGGAAGGCCGAGGCTGCGGGCGCAGCCGAGCCCATTCCGCTGGGAAGATCCATTCAGCCTCAGCCTCGCCCCGGTCACCGCGCGTGATTCGAGGGCCGTGGGAACGGCCCGAGAAGACTTTTGCGGAGCGAAAGCCCGGGGGCGAGAACGCCGGGCGGGCGTTCGAGTCAATTCCACGACGAAACCCTCCCGCAGGAAGGCGCAAAGACCGCGCACTTCTGCTCCATGTGCGGCCCGCACTTCTGCTCGATGATAATCACGGAAGATGTCAGGTAGTTCGCGGCAGAGCAGGGTCTCGCCGAGGAAAAGGCAATCCAAGCCGGGATGGAGCAGAAAGCGGGCGAGTTCACCGAGAAGGGAAACGAGGTTTACGTGAAAGGGTAGCGCGGGCGACTCGCTTGTCCTTCCCTCGCCCATCGGATGGGAGAGGGTGGCCGCAGGCCGGGTGAGGGCAGAGCGGCCCGCCAGACACTTTCAGCCGAAGCCTTCATTCGCCACCGGACTGTGCTAGAAAGAAACCATGAAAACGCTGGATAAGAGCCTGCTTGAAACCGCCACAGAACGACTCGTGGCGGAATTTCAGCCGGAGCAAATCTGGTTATTCGGCTCACACGCTTGGGGCACGCCCGACACCGACAGCGATATTGATTTGTTTGTCATCGTGCCGCAAAGCGACGAGCGTCCCATCCGGCGCGACCAACGCGCCCAGCGTTGCCTGGGACGGCTGCCCATTTCCGCCGACGTGCTGGTGCGAACACGGCGCGAGGTCAATCGCGTTCGCGAAGTGCGGGGAAGCCTGACCCACGAGGTGTTGCAAAAAGGGCGCAAGGTGTATGGGTGACACGCGCAAGGAATTGCTGCGTTCCTGGCTGACCAAAGCAGCAAGCGACTTGCGCTCCGCCAAACTCCTCGGTGCGGCGGAAAATGCCCCGCTCGACACCGCCATTTATCATTGCCAGCAGGCGGCGGAAAAATCCGTCAAAGCCTTTCTGGTTCATTGCGGGATCACCCCGGAGAAGACTCACGACATCCGCAAGCTGACGCTCGAAGCCATCGCGCGTGAACCGCGTTTCAACGAACTGATGGACATGGCGGCGGCACTCACACCCTACGCATGGGAATTTCGTTACCCGGACGATTTGTCTGAAACCTATCCCACCCGCGAAGAATTCGACGAAGCCCCGCAGCACGCCCAAGCCATTTACGATTTCGTGCTGAAACTGCTCCCAGCGGACGCGCGACCATGAAAGCGAAGTTGAAAAAGCCGCCGCATCCGCATCCGCGAAGAACTCTGGGCGATTGAGGACGAGTTCCCGCTCGCCTTTGCACACCAGCGGGCCGGCGTCGCGCGGCGGCCATGCCTATGACCATCTCGTTCACCGTCGAGACGGACGGGCGCTTGCCGTCAGGCAAGACTCTCGTCGGCGGCATCACGCAGACGGACGCCGAGACCGCGGCGTGTCCCGCCCACTACATGATCAACTGCGGGCACCCATCCCATTTCGCTGGCGAGCTGCGCGAGGGCGGCGCGTGGCACAATCGCATTCGCGGCCTGCGCGCCGATGCCTCCAAACGCAGCCACGCCGAACTCGACGCCCCGGCCGACCTCGACATTGGCAACCCCGTTGAACTGGCGCAGGAATACCGTGTGCTGCGGGAACGGCTGAAGGGGCTGAACGTGCTCGGAGGTTGTTGCGGCACGGACCATCGCCATCTGGAAGCGATCTCTGCATCGTGCCATGAGCAGCATAACCGGGAAGGGCAGACCAATCGCACAGTGGGGATGTCGGCCGGGTAGAACCCCGGGTGACAAACCCTCTTGGACACCGTTCGTTGCCCTGGAAGTCACCGCGCGAAAGTGATGCGCGCCGTCAAAGCCGCCTATGCCCCATTCCCCCGCTTCCCGATGGACGTGAAATATCTCACCGACTTGCCCCTCGATTGGCCCCAGAGGCAAAGCCGCAGGCCGCCCCGCTTCCCATACACGATCCGCGAGTTCTCCTGGGGCGCCCAGTTGTTGGCCGACAGCCAGGAACTCTCCAGGACCGACGCCACCTTCGCCGTGGAACGCTTGCTCCAACATCTGCGCCGGCACGGGATTGACACCACCCAAGTCCAGATCACCACCGACCTGGGCGCCGAATGCGACGGCGACACCGTGCACTACCAACCCGAGGGCTTCCCTCTCACCATCGAACAACGCGACGGGGCCAAGCAGCGCTTCAACCCGCCCAGTTGTCCCAACGCCAACGCCGACGTGGAGAGCGTTCACGCCACCATCGAAACCGAATTCTTCGAAGCCCCAGCTTTCACCAGCCGCGCCGACTTCTGGGCCAAGATCACCACCTACCCGCTCTGGGACAATGTCGCCCGCAAGAACGGCTCCCGCCGCGATCACCGTCCACTGGACCTCCTGGCCCGCGATAACCACGAGGCGCCGGCGCAGCAAATCTCGCCGGAGATCGTCTTGCTCCACCCTATCCCCTTGGCGTCTCTTCTACCCCACCCTGGGGGTCACGATGTCCCCGGCGTCCGGACTCGATCGGGGAAGCAGGCCGACGCTCGACACTGCAAAGACCGGTTGGAAAACTGGCCGGGTGCAACCGCCATCTGCCATGCCCAGTCTGTTCGCGACCGGACACGAGTTCACCACCGTCTTCGGTCGGAACCTGCTCGCCGAAATCCCCCACTTTGCTCACCGGCCCATCCTCGTCGTCACGATGCCGGACTTGTGGACCAAGTTCGCGGCGCATTTCCGCGGCGAGGTGACGCCCTACCTGGTCCACACGATTGATGGCGACGAACTGAGCCGCGAGTTGGCCACGATCCCTCCCAGCGGCTCGGTGGTCGGACTCGGCGGCGGGCAGGCCCTGGACGTGGCCAAGTTCGTCGCATGGTCGCGGCGGGTGCCGTTGTTCCAGATCCCCACGGCCATGACCGTGGACGCCCCGTTCGGTCATCGGGCCGGACTGCGTTACGGCGGGCTGGTGCGGTACGTCGGCTGGGCCGTGCCGGAGGCCGTGTATGTGGACTTCGACGTGATTCAGAGCGCCCCGCCGGCGTTGAACCGCAGCGGCATCTGTGAGGTCTTCTGCTTCCACACCGCGCACGCCGATTGGCGGCTGGCGCGGGACCGCGGCCGCACGGAGCCCAAATGGCCTTACGACGAACGCCTCGTGGCCGGGGCCCGCGCCGTGCTCGACGGCCTGTGGCCGCACCTGGACGACATTCACGCGGTCAATGAGACCGGCATCCGCGCCCTGATGACGGCGATGCGCTGGGCGGGGGCGTCGTTTCACAACGCCGGCTGGAATCCGCGCCACATCGAGGGCGTGGACCACTTCGTCTTTTACGCGCTCGAGTATTTCACCGGGAAGAAGTTCATCCACGGCCAGCCCGTCTGCCTGGGGATCGTGGTCGGCTCGCTGCTTCATCGGGATCGCGCGGAAGAGATGCTCTCGGCCATTCACCGCGTGGGCGTGGACATCCGGCCCGAGGCGATGGGGCTGACGTGGGCGCAGGTCGAGCACGCGCTGGTGAATCTGCGCCGCTTCGTGCAGGACGCCGGGCTGTGGTATGGGATCGCTCACGAGGCGGAGATCACGCCTGCCTTCGTGGCGGATTTGCGCGAACGAATCACCGCCCTCTACGGACCGTGGCCGGGTTGACCATGATTCCGCCGGCAAACGCGCCATCCCTCCCGGACGACGCCGACGACCTGCGCGCCTTCGGCTACACCCCGCAACTGCGGCGGAGCCTCGGCGCGTTTTCGAGCTTCGCGGTCGCCTTCTCGCTGATCTCGGTGTTCACCGGCGTGTTCGCCAACTTCGGCCACGGCCTGCGGCAGGTGGGCGGCGCGGTGGTCTGGTCGTGGCTGGCGGTGCTGGGCGGGCAGTTCCTCCTGGTGCTGGTGCTCGCGGAGCTTTCCACGCGCATTCCGCTCTCGGGCTACGGCTACCAGTGGTCCAGCCGGCTGGTGAACCCCCACTACGGGTTCACGGTGGGCTGGCTGCTGACGCTCCAGTTCGTGACCGGTTTTCCCGGTGTCTGCGCCACGCTGGCGGCGCAACTGGGGAGCTGGCTGGGCGGAACGTGGGCTGAACCGCGCGCGTTCACGGCCCTGTCGTTGGCGGTGATCGCCGTAGTCACGCTGGTGCAACTCCGGGGCATCCGATTCGCCGCCCTGGTGAACAACGCCGGTGTGTGGACGGAACTGGTCGGGGTCGCCGCGCTGAGTCTGGTCCTGATTGCCTTTGCCCTGCTGCGCGACGGCTCGCCCGCGCTGCTGGTGGACAGCCGGAACGCCGCCACCGGCCATCCGGCCGGATTGGGAGCCTGGGCGCTGTCGCTGCTCTTGGGGGCATGGTGTCTGACCGGTTTCGAGGCGGCCGCCGACCTTGCCGAGGAAACCCGCCAGCCGCGGCGGATCGTGCCGCGAGCGATGCTGTTGTCGCTGCTGGGCGCCGGGATCGCCGGGTTCCTGCTGCTGGCCGGGGCGGTCGGCTGCCTGCGGGATTTGCCGGCGGCGCAGGCAGCGGACAATCCGTGGCTCTGGCTCTTGCACCGAACCTTGGGGCCGGCGTGGACCACTGTGGTCCTCGTGGTGGTGGGGGTTTCCATCTTCGCCTGCGCGCTGGCCAGCATGGCCGCCACCAGCCGGCTGCTGTTCGCCCTGGGCCGGGACCGGATGCTGCCGGCCTCGGGCTGGCTGGCGTACGTGGCGCCGGGCGCGCGGACACCGCGCAACGCCATCCTGCTGCTGTGGGCGGCGTCATCGGTGGTGATCGTGGTGCTGCCCACGCTGGAAGTGATCACGCAGATTTCCGCGGTGGCGGGGTATTTGGGCTACGCCGGGATCCTGGTTGCCGCGCTGCGCGCCCCACCGGCCACGGGTGGCGATCGGGGCACTTTTTCGCTCGGCCGCTTTCGGGGGGTGCTCGCGGCGGCCGCCTTGGTCTGGGTGCTCGGGGTGGTCGCGGCGCTCACCGTACCCCCCACGGAAATCCCCGGCATTCGCACGCGGCATCTGCCGGCGCTTTCGACCGGAGTGGCGATCACAGTGGGCGCCGCCATCTACCTGGGCCTGATTCGTGGCCGCCTCCAGCGGGGGGAAGCGGGACCGCCGGCCCTGAAACCGGGTCGAGGAGACTCGTCGCCGGGGGGCAACGGCTGATGTAGCGCGCGGGTTCAAGGACGCTCGACACCCGCACGCCGGCCGGGAAGGATTCGCGGATGCAACAGTGCATCGTGACGCTCGACATGGAGGGAGTCCTCACCCCGGAGATCTGGATCGCTGTGGCCGAGCAGACGGGCATCGAGCGCCTACGCCTGACCACACGCGACGTGCCGGATTACGACGTGCTGATGCGTGGCCGGCTGAAATTGCTGGCCGAGCATGGCCTGAAGTTGTCCGACATCCAGGCGGTGATCGGCTCGTTGCGGCCGCTTCCGGGCGCGGTCGAGTTTCTGAACGCGCTGCGGGAATTCACCCAGGTGATCATCCTCTCCGACACCTTCGAACAGTTCGCGCAGCCGCTGCTGCGGCAGCTCGGCTGGCCCACGCTGCTCTGCCACCGGCTGGTGGTGGTGGACGATCGGATCGTGGATTACGCCCTGCGCATCCCGGATCAGAAGCGCCGGACGGTCGAGGCGCTGCGGGGCATGAACTACCGCGTCATCGCGGGCGGTGATTCGTACAACGATATCGCCATGTTGCAGGCCGCCGACGTCGGCATCCTGTTTCGCGCTCCGGACAACGTCCGCCGCGAGTATCCAGCCTTTCCCGCCACTGATGACCACGCCGGGTTGCTCTCGCTCATCCGGGCCGCCCACGGCTGAGCGCCCACTCGCAGGAGGGAAAGCTTGAATCGGGACCGACCCTTTTTCGTCTGCTAACCCGTTTTCGTACTGTGCTGGTTCCCGCCGTCATTACCTGGAAGCCAATCGTGATCGCCGCCGCGCTCATGGCGTTGGGCACGCTGCTGCTCCTGTTCAGCGAGCGAATTCAGGTGCGGCTGCTCAAGTGGCACGACGACGTACGCGATTCCCCCAACCCTTCGCCCTTCCTCCTCCATCTCAGCGGCCAGCACTACGAGGCCACCATGCGCCTGCTGGGTGGGTTGATGATCCTGGCCGGGCTGGTGCTGCTGGTGGTGACGGTGATCCGCGACAATCTGCCCTCCTGACGACCGACTTCGGCGTCACCGCCGGGCGGTCGCGAGGTCCGGCCGTTGCTCGCCGCGCTGCATCTGGAAGGGCACGCTGTTGACCACGGCCAGGACGAGCGCGGAAGGCCGGTAATCACCCCGCCGCAACTGCCGCGCGATCTCGTCCACTGCGCACTGGTCGTAGTACTCGAGGCCGCGGCCCAGCGCGTAGGTCAGCAGCTTGGCCGCGAGGCAGCGGAGGAATTCTTCGCGCTTGGCGGTGAGCAGGATCCGCTTCAGCTCGGCCGGCCCTTGAAACGCCTCGCCGGTGTTGAGCCGGCCGGCGGGGTCAATCGGGAAGCCCTCGTCCTCCTGCCGCCAGCGCCCGACGGCGTCGAAGTTCTCCAGCCCGAAGCCGATCGGGTCCATGAGCGCGTGACAGGACGCGCAGAGCGGATCGGCGCGGTGCTGCTCCAGGCGTTGCCGGAGACTGCCCGAGAGTTTCGCGGCGGCGCCCTCTTCGAGTTGGGGCACGCTGGGCGGCGCCGGAGGTGGTGGGGTGTTGAGCAGGTTGTCGAGCACCCATTTGCCGCGCTTCACCGGTGAGGTGCGGGTGGGGTTCGAAGTCAGCGTCAGCACGCTGGCCTGGGTGAGCAACCCGCCGCGCGGCGTGCCGGCGAGGCTGACGAGCGTGAGGTTTGTGCCGTGGACGCCGTCGAGCCCGTAGTGCCGCGCCAGCGTTTCTTCGACGTACGTCCAGTCCGCGTCGAGGAATTCGAGTACGCTGCGGTCCTCCGCGAAGATGCGTCGCACGAACCATTCGGTCTCCTGCCGCATCGCTTCCCGCAGCGCGGGCGTAAAGCCGGGAAATTGCCGCGCGTCCGGGGCCATGCCCTCGAGGTTGCGCAACTGCAGCCACTGCCCGGCGAAGTTCGTCACCAGCGCATCGGCGCGCGGATCGCGCAACATCCGGCGGACCTGCGCGGGCAGGTGGCGCCGCAACTGCCCGCGCTCGGCGAGGACGAACAATTCGTCGTCGGGCATCGTACTCCACAGGAAATAAGAGAGCCGCGAGGCGAGGGCGAACTCGTCCACCGGCTGGATGCGGCGGGGGTTGTTGGGGTCCGGCCGCGGTTCCTCGCGAAAGAGAAAGCGCGGCGACACCAGCACGGCCCGCAGGGCGAGCTTCACTGCCTGCTCGTGGTTGTCGCCTTCGGCGATGGCCGCGTCGTAGAACCGCATCAGCCGGCTCACCTCGTCGGCGGCGGCCGGGCGGCGGAAGGCCCGGGACGCGAAGCGGAGGATGATCTGTTCGGCGGCGGATCGCCGCGCCTCGGGCGTTGGTGCAGACGGCTGCGCAATGAAGATCCTTCGGTGCGCCGCCGTCAGCGTCGGCCAGTTGGTCGTGAACGGACCGGTCAGTTCAAAATGCACGACGTGCAGGTTGCGGTCGCGATTGTTCGGGTTGGGATCGTCCGCCCGGTAATAGTCGTTGAGGAAGGAGGCGCGCAGCCGGTGACTGCCGGCGTCCAGAGCGAGCTTGAAGTCGTGGTCCTCGGGCGCGCGACGGCGTGCCTTCACTTCCACCGTCCCGAGCTCGCGCTCGTCAACGGCGACGGCCATCTTCACCCGCTCTGGCCCGGCCTGATCGCCAAAGGCCCGGACGCGCAGACGGTATTCGCCGGCCTCGGGCAGCTCCACCGACGCGGCGATCTCCCCCTGGCTGGCGAGCACGCGGCTGCCGAACTCGGACACCGCCCCGCCCGTCATGGCCGCCGGCTCGATCTTCCGCACGGTCGGCGGCCGCGGCCCGGTGATGATCGCGGCGTCCAGCACCTTCTCCGCTGCCGCGAGGTACCGCTCCATCAGGACGGGCGGCAGCGACAGCACATCGCCGATATTGTCGAAGCCGTAGCCGGTGTCGTCCTCGGGAAAATCATCGGCGGGCCGCAGGTCCACGCCCACCAGGTCGCGGACGGTGTTGTTGTATTCGGTGCGGTTGAGACGGCGGAGCGTGACGCGGCCCGGATCGGGCCGGGTGCAATCGCAGGCGTACAATTCGCCCTTGAGCCAGCCCACCAACCGGAAGCGTTCCTCGGGTGTGGGCTGCGGTTTGTTCTCCGGCGGCATGATGCCGCCTTCCACGTTCTTGAGGATCGCCTCGAAGACGGGCCGGTGCGCCTTCACCGACTGCGCATCCGGATACTGGTCGAGGTCAAGGCCGCCCTTGACGGTGTCAATGTGGCAATCGCCGCAGTACTTTTCGAAGAGCGGGCGGATGTGACCCACGTAAGTCACGGGCTGGCCATCGGGCGCGAGCCACGGCGCCGGCCGGGCAGGCGCGCGGGGCACGACCACCCAGGCAACGAACGCCGCTCCCAGGAGCAGCAGCAAGCCGAAGGCGCCGAGGCGGGTCGCTTCGGGGAACTGGTCTGGCCAACGCCATCTCATGACGCAACCCTAGCGATCATCGCGGAGACGGGCAAGGAACCCGGGAAAACCGTTCATTTCACGGCCACTTCGTACAACATCCGCGCGCCTTTGGGCGCGTCGCCGGCCACGTCGGCCGTGAAGGTCAACTGGCCGCCGCTCGTGACCGCGGGCACTTCCGCCAGACGTCGGCCGCTGGGCGCGAGTGCCCACACGCCATATCGCTCGGGCGCGGTCAGGGTGATGCTGACCTCCGCCCGGCCACTGCGCACAAGGTGCGGCATCCGGCCCCAGTCGAGCAGCGTCTTCCGCTCCGGCTCGGCGTACTTGATGTCGGTGTTCTGAAGGTCCGTGAGATGCGTCACCAGGAGGCGCTGGCTGCGACGAATGGGCTGGTCGTCCAGCGCACTCACCCAGACGGTTGCGTCGCTGTCCCGCACGCGGACAGAGACACCACCCTTTGTGGCCATCACCGTGCTGCCTGCCGGCGCGTACCCTCCGGCGGTCCGCGGCGTGTCCAGCACGAGCCGGTCGCCCGTCCCGTCAATCAACACCTCGCCCGTCTCGCTCTGATAAATCTTGCGCGGCGGCTCCGTGAGATTGCCGGGTGCCACCACGCCGCGCTGTCTCACCGCGTTCCAGATGGCGGGATCTTCGATCGCGTACGGATCAGCGTTGAGGACTTTGGCGGAGCCGTATTCGCTGGCGGTCGTGTGCCAGCCCAGCGGCAGGATCAAGTCGTGCGGCAACGGCGCGCCGGCGTCGGGCGCCACGTGTGTTCCCACGCGGGTCACCCAGGCCAGCCAGTGCCACTTGGGAGCGAGCGTGGGGATTTTCCGGGGCGGGTGGGCCAGGTCGGCCGGCGTCATGACGACCGCCACCGAGTGGGAGGCGGGCTGCAGGTCGCCGCGCAGAAACAGGCAGATGGAGGCCCGCTCCGCCGCCTGACCGAGCGGGTCGCAGGCCATGTCGAAGTAGTTGATCCGCGACGGCGTAAACATCGCCTCACGGCTGTGGCTGTAGGCAAAGCGCCAGATGCCGCCCCAGTCCTGCAACGCCCCCATCGCCCCGGTCAGAATGCCGCCGACCCCGCGAAAACGGCCCGGGCCCGAGTAGTTGTACTCGGTGATCGTGAAGGGCCGGTCGAAGAGCCGGGTAAAATTCAGGTTGCGACCGCCGGTCGCGCCTTCCGCCAAGGGGCTGGTGTTGGGACAGCGACTGGGCAGGCGCCAGGGAGTCTCGAGGAACTGTGGGTGGTCCAAGTAGAAGTGGTCATCCACGTAGTCGTACACCGTGCGCGCGCCCTGGTCGGTGGTGAAGCGGGTCCAGGAGTTCGCGTTGCTGACGAGCGCGTGGCAGCCGAGTTCATCGCGGAGAAACGTCTTCATCCGCGTGACCATTTCGCGCTCGCGCTCCGCGAAGAACCGCAGGCAATCGCGCGTGCGCACGGTGCTGTCGTAAATGTTTGTCGGCAGGTCCACGGAGTCCTCGGCGGGGTTCTCATCCGCCTTGAGTTCGCCGCCCCACACCGTCGCGAGGGCGGCGCGATCGGGATACGCGCCGGCCAACCACCGGTTCCATGCCTGCTTCCACTCCGGAAAAGTACGCAGGTCCTTGAGGAAGTTGCCGAAGTTGCCCTCGTTGATCATGGCGATCCACGCCAGCGCCGGCTCCTCGGCATAGGTGCGACCGGTGTGGGGATTTCGGTGCGTCAACAGTGCGCGGGCAAACTGCTTCCAGTTCTCGAACGCGCCCGGGTGAACCGGCACGAGGATTTTGAAGGTGTCCATCGGCACCTGGCCGTCGCGGTCCATGCCGAGGTCGCGCCACGCCACGGGGCGCGAGACAAACAGGTCCGTGGTGAGGTAGATGCCGCGGCGGATCAGCGCCGCCATGAGGTAGTCAAACTGCTCGAGCTTGTCCGGGTTGAGGCTCGTCGTCGGCCGCTGGCCCTGGGTGAGGTCGCGCTCGTAATGATGAATCCGCAGGGCGTTGTAGCCAAGGCGCACGAGGCGCTCGGCCAGTTGGTCCGCCTCGGTCTTCGACAGGTAGTGAGCCCCGAAGCACAGGTTCACCCCGTAAAAGCGACGGGCGATCCCGGGCGAATTCGCGAAAGCGAACTGGCCCTTCGCGTTCACGATGACGCGGCCGTGCTTGCCGGCGGGCGCATCCACGAAACCCATCCCGGAGAAGTCGAGCGCCGAGCCGGCTTCAATCTCCAGCTCGGGCTTGAGCGGGATCCAATCGGGACCGGCGGTGATGGTGACGGGAGCGGTGGGTTCGGCCGCAAAGGCGGTCAGCGTCGCGGCGACAGAGATGGCGAGGAGGCGTTTCATCAGCAATGAGGGAACCGAATTCCGAAATCTGACCGACACAGAAAAGCGAACGCCGCGGTCCAAGGCTTGCTGCCGCCGGCGGATCGCAGGGCGAAGCCGATGATCCGGCGTCGTCGCGCGAGAAGCGGGGATGGCGTGCCGGCGCTCATGGCTCGCGCAGCCGACCCGCGCGGCGGAAGTCCGGTTGGGGCAGTCCCAGCCTCAACGCCGGCGAGCCGGGTCGGAACCGCACGTCGCCGTTCGGCCAGTCAACGAACAGCGGATCGCCGACCACCGAGTCGGCCGGCGCGCCTTCGAACGTCTTCACGCCCGAGTAGTCCCGCAGTTCGATCTGCTCAATCTTATCGGCGCCGCTGAAGAAGAGGTTGCGCGACCAGTTCGTCACGCCGTTGACGCCTTCGAGCCGGATCTTGCCGGCGGCGTACAGGACGTTCTCCGCCATCGTGAACTCGCGGCTGCGCGGCCACGTGAGCTTGAGGTCGCCGTCGCTGATGAACACGTTGCGGCGGATGACGTTGTTCGTGGCCATGTGGTTGTGCGCGGGCCAGGAAACCCGCAGGGCGAGATTCTCCTCGACCACGCAGTTGGTGCTGCGCTCGTCGAGGTAGTAGGCGCTCACGGGGTACCCGCCGCGGTCGGTGATGTCGCGCGCCACGTTGCCGCGCAAGACGCAGCGGTCGGCCGCAAACAGGTAAATGGCCGCGCCGTCGTGAAGCACCTTCATGCAGTCGTAGAGGAGGTTGTACTCGACGCGGTTGCCGCGGCCGCCGTAGTTGATCGCCGAGTACGAGGTGTCGTGAACCTCGTTGTGGCTCACCTCGCAATCCTGGCCGCCCCGGTAGATGCCCACCGCGCTGGGATAGAACCGTCCGATGCCGTGGACGTGATTGTTGTGAATGCGCGCCCGCCGCCCGCCAACGTACAGCCCGCCCGCGCCGCACTCCGCGATTTCGCAACCCTCCACGACCGTTCCGCTGACATTGCGGCCCGTCTTGATGCCATGACCCGCGACGCGTCGCACGGTCAGCGCGCGAAACACGCACTCTTCAGCAAACTCGAGCGAAATCGCGCCGTCGAACGCCTCCGCCGCAAACCCGGCGGCCTTGAGGGGCACCGAGGTGAGCGAGAACTCCAGGCCCTCCACGGTGATCCGTCGCACCGGCTCCGCACGGTTCCCCTGGAGGCGGAGGATGGTCGTCCCGGTGGGCGCGTACGCTTCGATGTCCTCAGGTTTTTCCCCCGGCAGCGGCCAATAGACCAACCGGCCCCGCGCGCGATCGTGAAACCACTGCCCCGGCCGCGTCATGCCCTCGCGGGTGTTCCAGATCACGAACTTCCTGACCCCGAACGCCCCGGGCGGATGCCCGCTCTCGGAACGGAAACGCAGTACGCCCGCTGCCGGGTCGTGATCGGCCACGCCGACCACTGACTCGTCCCACATGTGGAAGACCGTGACCTCGGCGTCGCGAATCTGAAGATTCGCCGGCAGGAGTCCCGGGGCGTAGCGAAGCGTCGTGAGTTCCTCGGCGGTCGGTTTGCGCTGCCAGCCACCGCCGGTGCTGCTCATCCACGGCACGTCGAACACGGTGAGGTGCGGCAACGCGTCGCGCTCGGGCAACCGCGCGCGCGGACAAAGCCGCCCGTTGACCACCAGCATCCGCGGCGCGACCCGCTTTTCGCCGTCGGCCAGGGGCCAGGGGGCGGACCAAAACTTTTCGTCCTCCCGCTCCCAGCCACGGACCCTCCGCCCGCCCAGCAGGACCGGTTTCGCGCCCGGCGCAGCCTTGATGGTCAGTCCGGAATGTCCCGGACCGAGTTCGACCGCCACGTCTTCATGCACGCCGTCGTGAACCCAGATCGTGGACGCGGCGGGATCGTGCCGCAGCGCACTGGACCGCAGCGCCGCCGACAAGGTCCGCATAGGACGCCCGGCGGACAGGCCGTCATGCGCGTCGTCGCCAGTGGGCGCGACATGCCAGTCAGCGGCGACGAGGGGCAGAGCACCGGCAAAAACGAGAACGGCGGCGGCAAACAGGCGGGTATGGCTCATGCGTTGTCGGTGATCAACCGACAGTTCTGACTCCGGCGGCGGGCGGCAAATTCGCCCGGCGCTGAAGATTTTGGGGCGACCCGGCTGGCGCCAGCGTTCGGCCAAGGCTAGCCTGACCGCGATGATGTCTGACGCCTTGGATTCCGCCTGCATCGGTCCCTTCGATCATCAACCCCGCACACGGCTGGTTTTTGGGGAGGGTACGCTGGACCGGTTGGGCGAATTGACCCGCGAATTGGGTGGCCGACGGGTGCTGATTGTGACCGATGCCGGCATCGTGAAGGCCGGCCACGTCGAACGCGCCCGAAGCTCGCTCGAAGCGGCCGGCTTGACGACCGCCGTTTTTGACGCCGTGCGCGAAAACCCCACCACCCTGGACGTTGCCCGGTGCGTCGCAGCCCTGCGCGAGCATTCGACTGACACGATCGTCGGTCTTGGAGGGGGCAGCTCGATGGACACTGCCAAGGGCGGCAACTTCCTGTTCACCAACGGCGGCGAGATGCGCGACTATTGGGGCGTCGGCAAGGCGACCAGACCCATGCTGCCGCTCATCGCCGTCCCCACCACCGCCGGCACCGGCAGCGAATGCCAGTGCGCCGCCCTGATCGCGGACGAGCAAACGCACCAGAAGATGGCCTGCCTCGATCCCAAGGCCGCCGCGCGAGTGGCCCTCCTCGATCCCACCTTGACGGTCTCCCAGCCGCCGCGGGTCACCGCCTGCACGGGGCTGGACGCGATCACCCACGCCGTCGAAACCGCCGTCACGCGCCGGCGCAACCCGATCTCCGCGATGTATTCGCGCGAGGCGTTTCGGCGCCTGGTCGCCGCCTTTCCGCGCGTGCTGGCCGCTCCGGGCGACCTGCCCGCACGGGCCGGGATGCAGTTGGGCGCGGCGTTCGCCGGGACCGCCATCGAGAACTCCATGCTCGGCGCGGCGCACTCGTGCGCCAACCCCCTGACCGCGCGGTTCGACCTGACCCACGGCCACGCGGTGGCCGTCATGCTGCCGCATGTCATCCGGTTCAACGCCGCCGGGGACGCCACCGCCAGCGCGATCTATGCGGAGCTTTCACGCGCCGCCGGGCTGGTGTCCGCCGACGTGCCCGAGGCGGCCGCCGTGTCCGCCCTGGCCGAGACGATCGAACGCTTCCTGGTGGGCGCTGGCTTCGCCCGAACCCTGGAGGCATCCGGGGTGGAGCGGGCGAGGCTTCCCGCGCTGGCCGCCGAGGCCGCCCGACAATGGACGGCACAGTTCAACCCCCGGCCCGTAACGGAAGCGGACTTTGCGGCGCTGTTTGCCGCCGCCTATGAAGGGGGCGGCTGATCAGCGGAGCCGGCCAGATGTTTGGCAGCGCCGGAACCCCCTCGCGGATTGGATTTGCAGGACGGGCCGCTCTGCCGCTATCACAGCCGCCGCTATGAGATTTGTGCGGCTGGCTGCGGCCGGCGCTTTATTGCTCGCAGGGTGCGGTGGCAATGGCGGGTCGGAGGCTCCGTCGGGGCCGGTGCTGGCGCGCTGGCATTTCGTCGGCACGACAAACCTGAAGGCCACCCAGGACGCGACGGCCCTGCGGGCGGTGCTGGCCAACACCAACTCCCAGGCGCTCCTGGACAGCGCATTGAACAAGTTGGCCGCGGCGCTGACCGGCACCACGAATCCGCCCGATTCCCCGCCGTCGCTGCCCCGTCTGTTGTTGAACGAACTCCAGCGGGTCGAGTCCTTGGTTGAAGTCCGCGGCACGAACGCCAGCCGTCCGGACTGGGTATTCGCACTGCGGCTCGGCCCGGCCGGTGCCAATTGGTGGGTGACAAACGCCGCGGGCCTCGGTCAGGCGCTGGCCCGGCCGGCCACTGGGATCGTCGCCAACGACTGGGTACTGCTCGGGCTGGGGCAGGCCGGGGCCGCCTCCCTGCCGCCGTTGGCCGCCGAGATCAAGAAGAGCGGCCGTCCGCCCGGCATTCGGCCGGAGGCGTGGATGCAGTTGGAAATGGACCTGGCCACCCTCGCACCGACCCTGGGCCTGCCGCCGACCGTCGCTTGGCCAACCGTCAATCTGGCCTGGGCGGGACGCGGCGAGCGGCTCCGCATGGAAGGCGCGCTGCGATTCTCCGAACCCGTGCTGCCGCCGGTCGAGGCGTGGCGCATCCCGACCAACACGATTCGCGAGCCGTTGATCGGCTTCAGCGCGTTGCAAGGTGTCGGGAAATGGCTGGCGAGGCAGGCGTGGTATCAGCGGTTGGACGTCAGCCCGGCGCCCAATCAGGTCTTCGCGTGGGCGCAATCCCAGATTCCTTTTCAGACCTACCTGGCTTGGGAGTGGCCGGACATCACGAATACGCTGCGGAAGATTGCGCCGAAGCTGCCCGAACTGGCCCGCGAGCAGCTCCCCAAGATCACCGCCGGGAACATCGCCCACGCCACGAACATCGCCCGCGTCAGTTGGTACGGGCTGCCCATCTGGGTGCCGTTTGTCACCCCGGCCCCCGATCCGGGCTTTGTGGTCGCCGGGTTGATGCCCACCGAAGGCAAACAGGCACCGCCCCCGCCGGAGCTGTTTGCCGAGGTCACTGGCCGGACGAACCTCGTGTACTACGACTGGGAGATCACTCAGGCCCGCCTCGAAGACTGGCGCATGACCGGCACGTTTTACCGCATGGTCTCGGGTTACGAATCACCGCCCGCCAGCAGTCTCTCGCAACGCTGGCTTAATGACGGCAACCTCACCGCCGTCCTGGGCAACACCGTGACCGAGGTGACGCGGCTCTCGCCGACCGAACTCCGCGTGTTGCGCTCGTCGTCGGCCGGGTTCACTGGGCTGGAGCTGTTCGCGCTGGCGCAATGGCTGGACGACCCCGCCTTTCCCGGCCGCAGCGAACCGCCGGCGATCCAGTCGCGCCGGGCGGTGGCTCCGCCCGTTCCTCGCTGATCCCCAGGAGGTCCCATGCTCAGGCTTGGCATCAACATTGATCACGTCGCCACCCTTCGCGAAGCCCGCTATCGGGGACGCGGCCACGGGGAACCCGATCCGGTGGAAGCGGCCCGCCTCTGCGAAGCAGCGGGCTGCCACGGCATCACTGCCCACTTGCGCGAGGACCGGCGCCACATTCAGGACCGCGACGTCAAGCGGCTGCGCGAGGTCGTCACCACTCGGCTCAACCTCGAAATGGCCAATGTGCCGGAGATCATTGCGATCGCCCTAAGCCTCAAACCTGACATCGTCTGCCTGGTGCCGGAACGGCGGGAGGAAGTCACCACCGAAGGCGGCCTGAACGTGGCGGGGCATTTGGAGGCGATCACAGAGACGCGCCGCCGGATGAACGACGCCGGCATCGAGACCAGCCTGTTCATCGCCCCTGACCTCACCCAAGTGGAAGCCGCGGTGCAAACGGGCACCCAGTTCGTCGAACTCCACACCGGCCAGTTCGCCGAGCACTTCCTCGACCCGTCGGCACGCGACGAAGAGCTGGAACGGCTTGCGGCGGCCGCGCGGGCGGCGCATCAGGCCGGCCTGCGCGTCAATGCCGGTCACGGCCTGAATTACCAGAATCTTCCCTTCCTCCGTCGCGTGCCGCACCTCGTCGAGTTGAACATCGGCCACAGCATCATCAGCCGGGCCGTCCTGACCGGCCTGACGGAGGCCGTGAAAGAGATGCTGCTGCTGATGGAGGAATACCAGGGGGGATGATTCTCGGGGTCGGGACGGACATCATCGAGGTCGAGCGCATCCGCTCCGCACACGAACGCTTCGGGGATCGCTTCCTGAACCGGATTCTCCGACCGCCGGAAATCACCTACTGCCTGACCCACAGCCTGCCCGCCCCGCACCTGGCAGCGCGCTTCGCCGCCAAGGAGGCGATCTCCAAAGCGTTCGGGACCGGCATCGGCGCGGAACTGGGCTGGCTCGACCTCGAGGTCGGTCGTCACCCATCCGGCCAACCGTTTGTCATTCTCCATGACAAAGGAAACCGGCTCCTCGCCGCCCGCGGCGGGCGCGTCGTTCACCTGAGTCTGAGCCACACTCAGAACTACGCCTGCGCCGTGGCGATTTTGGAGGGCGGTGGCCCCAGCGACACCCCGTGAATGCCATGGCCAAAGAAGCAGCGTACCTGGCAGCTCTGGGCCGGATCCGGTCCCTGATCGAGGGCGAGACGGATGAAATCGCCATCATGGCCACGGTGGTGGCGGAGCTGCACCATGAACTGGATCATTTTGATTGGACCGGATTCTACCGGGTGGTTGCGCCCGGCTTGCTCAAGGTCGGCCCTTACCAAGGCAGTCACGGCTGCCTGACCATCCCTTTCGAGCGGGGCGTGTGCGGCAAGTGCGCCCGTGAGGCAGCCACTCAGGTGGTGCCGGACGTGACCCAGGTGCCCTACCACCTTGCTTGCGCCAGTTCCACGCGGTCAGAAATCGTGGTGCCGGTGCTGGACCGTTCCGGGAGGCTTCGGGCGGTGCTGGACGTGGATTCGGATACCCCGGCCGCGTTCGATGCGGTGGACGCCCGGCACCTCGAGGAAGTGTGTCGCTGGCTCGGCCAAAGTGTGCTGTGGCCAACGCTCGGGCGGATTTGAGACGCGGGAACGGAGAAGCAGCCCCGAGGGGGACCGAACCAGGGCCTTGCTGCTGCCCTCTGCTCGTTGGTTGAGGGGAGTGGAATAAGCTCGAAAACCCGAGATTGAGAGAGGTCCTTCTGTTCTCAGGGGCGGAAGCAGAATGGGGTCGAACTGAAAACCACAGCGACGGCAAGAAATGCAGCGATGCTGACGATCAGCCATCCTCTTTTCGGGCAGCCAGAGTCAAACGCGCCCAGCCTTTCGTGCTGTCACGCCCTCCGGCGGGCTGATCAGTGTCCTTGGCCTCCTCTCGCAACGGGGCTTGGTCGGACGACTGCCGCGGCAGTGGTTGCGGCGGCGTTTGGTCAGTCCCGGTGCCGTTCCGCTGACCCACAGCTTCAAGGCGTTGATGCTGGGCGAAGTGACCGTGGTCTGCCGCTTCCCCCTGAGCCGGCTCGCACAGGCGGTGCTTCCCTTCCGGTGCAGGGACGTCGGGCGCTCGAAGGTTTTCCTCTGCCCCAAAGCCACCCAACGGCTCTCACCCCGCTGACAGCGGGAAATCTGGGCCGCCGCCACCGGGTAGAGCCACCTTCCCGCCCGTCCACACGCCGTCTTGCTGGATCGGTGCCCGGCTTGGCCCTTGGCTGGTCCGAGCCTCCGCCTCATACGACGCGGCATCTAACTGCTCATGGAACAGAAAACCCGGCGCTTGGCCGGCACACCCGATGTTCGGGCCGGCATTCACCCCGAAAGTGGCCTCCACCATCGCTACTGGCCCAGCAACACGGGCGGCAAGGCCCGCGTGGCACCAGGAGAGGGAGAAGCCGGCTGCGCCGCCGAAAGAAGAGAATCGTCGCGCGGGGTGACCTGCAGGACTGCGTGTCACGGGCTATGAAACAGCGGACGGAGGGGCAATCGGTGCTATGATCCGGCGATGACCAAAGTCGAAGCCGAAATCCTGACCACGTTGCGCGAGTTGGAAGCGGGCGCGCGTTCCATGTTGACGGCGAATCCGAAGCCCGACCTGCGCCCGCTATTCGCGCACCTGGACGAACTGGCAGCGCAACTTCCGGCCGATGGCGATTCCGAACTCCGGCACTTTCTTCAGCGCAAAAGCTACGAAAAGGCCCGCCAATGGTTGGAGGGCCGGAGTCACGACATCGCCCGCGGGCAGTGCGGGCGTTGAGCGGGGTGGCCCGGCAACCCCTTCCTTTGGCAATGCGGCTTCGGGTCGCTCCGCCGGGAGGGTGACTCCACCGGGATACCTTGCCGCCCCACTGGCTGCGGCAAATCCCGGCGGGAAACAGAAACGCGGCCGGGTTCGGCCGCGTTTCGCGAATTCCAGATGTCGCCGGAGGGTCAGGACTTCTTCGCCGCGACGACCCACTCGAACTTGATGATGATCTCGTCACCAGTCTTGATGCCCACGCCGCCGATGTTCGGGTTGGGCGGAGCGATGCCGAAATCGGTCATCTTGAGTTCCTTGGTGGCGCTGAATTTCAACTTGCCGTCTTCGAGGCGATCCATCGTGACCTCCATGTCGCACGGCTTGGTAACGCCGGACACGGTCAGTTCACCCTTGGTGTCGAACTTCACCGGTGTACCCGAGGCGGGCACGTCGCCCTTGATCTTCATTTCCGCAAGCTTGAAGCGGATCAGGGGGTTCTCCTTCGCCTTCATCGCCTCCTGCATGATCTCGTCCATGCGTTCCTTGCCGCTCTTGAGGGTGCGGATGGGAATGGTGACCTCGGCCTTGGGCGGGGGCGTCATGGCCGTCTTGAGAGACTTGTCCGTTTCCCACGCGGCGGCAGCTTCAAAGAAGCCACCGATGATCTTGCCCTCGACGGTCCAGTCATGAATCGTGGAAGTGCCGTCCATGGTCACCTTCGAGCCTTGGGGCTGCGCGGTGTAACGGACGGTATCGGCGCCTTGGGCGGCCCATACAAGAGCGAGGGCGGCGGCAAGGTTAAGGGTCCAGTTGTGCGAGTTCAGTTTCATAGTCATGTGCTGATTGGATTGGGATCAAATCGGGGACATTCAACCGCGCGCCGTCAGGCCTCGAAGTCGGACGGGGACAACTCAACCCGGCGACCGGTGACGATCGCCTGATTCGCCTTGATTGCGGTCACGGTGGCGGCCAAGCCCTCTTTCCACCCCGCCGCCGGTTGACGATTCTTCTCCTGGTCTTTGAGGTATTCGAGCAGTTGCGACTCGTCGTCACCGTAGATTTCGGTGAAGTCCTTTACACCGGCTTCGAGGTTGTGGGAATTGATGAGGAAGGCGTCGAGGGAGTACTGCAACGGACTCTTGGGGTCGGCCGGCGCAAACCGGTCTTCGGTGTGCGTTGTCTGCTTGGTTCCGCCCGCGCCCATGGTGAGGCCACTTTCACGGTAGAACTCCTCGCGTTTGGAATACACTTCCCAACCCAGAACGGGCGCGTCGGCCTCCTTGAAGAGCCACGCCTTGCGCTCGCGCAACATGATCGCGCCGTCACTGCCCAGGAAGATCGCCAGTTCGCCCTCGAAGGAGTTGGCGATGGTGGACTCGAAAATCCCGGTGAGACCGCCGGGGTATTCGCAGACGACGCGGACGGTGTCCGGGACCTCGCGACCGTCCTTCCACTGGAGCACGGACCCGAAGCCGGTAATGGCGGTGGGCAGGCTGCCGAAAAACCAGTTCGTGACATCCAACTGATGCACCCCGATCTCGCCGGCGAGGCCGGTTGAAACCGCCTTGTCCAAACGCCAGTTGATCTCGGCCTCGCGCTCAGGGTTGGGCGAAGCCAGCCGCCAGCTCTGCTTTTTGTTCCACTGCTGTCGCGCCGTGAGCGGCTTGCCCCAGACGGCGGGTTGAATGCGCCACTTGTGGAGATTGGCGATCTGCAGGTCGGCGCGAGCCTGAAGGCCGGCCTGAAAATTCAGCTTTGGATGTTCCTTGGCCGCCCGGGCGATGGCGCGGGCATCCTCGACGGTGTGCGCCAGGGGGGCTTCGCAATAGACATGCTTGCCCGCCTTCAGGGCCTCAATCACGAGGTCCTTGTGCTGGTGGGTGGGCGTGGCGATGATCACCGCCTGGACCTTCGGATCCGCCAGCAGTTCCGTGTGGGTCTTGTAGCGTTGAGCGTTCGGCGCCAGGTCACCGGCGCGTCGCAAATAAGCCGGATACGGGTCCGCCAGCGCCACCACCGGGCCGTGCGGGATCAGGGCCAGGGTCCGGATGATTTCACGCGCCCAAAGGCCGCAGCCGATGATGCCCACATTGACCGGCGTGGCTTCGCCCTTGTAGTTGGTGCCGCCGGCGGTATCCGGCTTGGTTTCCTCCGCCGCGCGCAACGGAATGCCTCCCATGAGCATCATGACGGTGGCGAAGGAGCCACCGGCGAGGAAGTCGCGACGGTTCAGTTCCGATTGGTCCATGTTCATAGTCGTCATTGATCGCCCACCGCCATCGCGGGACCGCAGGGCACTCCGGACCGCGCTGGCGGCGCAGATTTCGTGGATTCAGACGCCGATTTGCAAACGTAATCTTGCCGGCCGGCAACGTCAGATCAACCTAACACCAGCGCCGGCCGCGCAAAATCGAGCAGGCACCGTTCCAACCGCTTCAAGGTAGCGCTTTGACGCGCAAGTTGCGAAACGCCACCGCCCCGTGATCGCCCTGGAGCAGGAAAGGACCGGGCTCGTTCACCCGGTTGTCCAGTTCGCCGCCCGTGGGCCGGTCCAGGGTGACGTTGTCCATGATCTTGACCCCGTTGAGGATCACGGTGGCCTTGTCCCCGATGAGCGTGGCCTCCACGGTCTGCCACTCGCCCGCCTTGCGGGAAGCCGGTTTGGCCGGCGCGGTGTGGTTGTAGAAGGAGCCGTTGCTCGTGAGGGAGGGACCGGCGTCACCGTCGTCGAGGATCTGGATCTCATGCCGGCCGCGCAGGTAGAAGCCGCTGTTGGCACCCTTCGGCACCAGGTATTCGTAACGGACGATGAAGTTCTTGAACTTTTCCTCGGTCACCAGGTCCGTGCCGTGGTCGTCCTTGCCCGGCAGGGTGTTCACCAACATCCCATTCTGGGCGCTCCACGACTTGGGGCCATTCGGGTTGCGGTATCGCCAGCCCGTCAGGTCGGTGCCGTTGAAGAGCGGTCGGAAACCGGCCGCCGCTTCCTCCGCGCTGACCTTGTAGGTGAGGTCCCGAGGCTTGCCGTCACCGGGCTTGAGGCCCAACGCCCACTCGATGCCGCCCAAGATATGCTGCTGATAGGCCTTGCTGACTTCGGGGTCGTTGGCCCGCCGACCGTTGCCGTCCTTCCATTCGGCGTCCCAGACGTCCTCGCGGTGACCGAGCGAGGTGTAGAAGACCCGTCCCTGGCCGTACTCCTTGCACCACGACACCGGGAAATCACCGGGATAGCCCTTGTTCGGGTGGGTGTGGAGGGTCAGCAAGCCATGGACCTCCTCCCGCTTGAAGTTCTTGAACAGGTAGATCTCGTCGAAAACCGCGTACTTCTCGCCCAGGTGAACCGTGGAGGGATGTTTCGGGCTTTCGTTGAGGCACTCGACCTTGACTTGCTCGTGATGGGTCAGGAACTCGCCGCCGAGCATCTGAATGAACGGCGGGTAGCCGTGGTAGGTGTCGCTGCACGAGTGCATGCCGATGAACGCCTTCCCCGATTTGATCCAGTTCAGAAAGTACTCCTTGTCCGGAATGGCCAGATCGCCAGTGGTGTTGGCAAAAATGACGCCGTCAAACTTCCTGAGGTTCTCGGGCGACATCTTCTCGCGCACCTCGGCGTCGTCCTTGCCATCGGGTCCGCCGCGCACGTACTCCACCTCGTAAACACCGGAGTTCGCGCCGAGCATGGCGATCACCTTCTCCGCCGTGGGGATGGAACTGTGCCGGAAGCCCTTGGTCGCGGTCACCACCAACAGTTTCTTGGGCTGCGCGGCGGAAAGTGCCAACGGCAGGGCAAGGCCGGCAAGGACCACCAGGCCGCGGAACCAACGGGAGGGGATCAGAGGTTTCATAGGATGCGAATTCATCAGCCAGTGACGGCTTCACTGACGAGCCGTCGCGGAACGCCATTCATTTGCCCAAATCCAGCGCTGGCGGCAAGCGCGGCGTGGGGAGCCCGGCAGAGGCCGGCACCCGGTACGATTGAATGGCCGCGCGCCCGCCGTCGTTGTAATCTCGTCGTCATGCAACACCGGCGTCTCCTTTTCCTGGCCCTGTGCGCATTTACCCCCTTTTTGGCCGAGGCTCGCCACTTGGTCCTCAACGTGGCCACCAACGGCAACGACGCTTGGTCCGGCGAACTGGTCCGGCCGTCCTTCAACGGCCGTGACGGTCCGCTGGCGACGCTCCCGGCAGCGCTCGCAAAGGCCCGCGCTGCCCGGGCTGCCGCGTCGCCGGCGCTGGAGTCGGTCACGATCCTGGTCCGCGGCGGTGTCCACGCCCTGACCGAGCCGATTGTGATCACGCCGGCAGACTCGGGTCTCGACGCGGCCCGGCCGCTGCTCATTGCCGCCTACCCGAATGAAAAGCCGGTGCTGAGCGGCGGCCGGCGGTTGACTGGATGGCGCGAGTCGGTCACCCGCCCGGGCCTTTGGGAAGCCGCGGTCCCCGAGGTCAAGGAAGGGAAGTGGGAGTTCCGCCAATTGTTCGTGAACGGTCAGCGACGCCAGCGCGCGCGAACGCCAAACACCGGCTTCTTCCGCATCGAGGGCGAAAGCCCGCGGGGCAACCCGGCCCAACTGAAGTTCAAGCCGGGTGACATCCGGCCGGAGTGGGCGGAGTTGGGGAACGTCGAGTTGGTGGCCCTGCTCGCGTGGGCGGACATTCGGATGTTCATCCGCGCGGTGGACACCAATGCCCACATCGCCACGCTCTCGACCGAACCCCGGCCTTCCAACCGGGAGAACAACGCCCAGTACTACATCGAGAACGCACCCGATGCCTTGGATCAGCGCGGCGAGTGGTATCTCGACCGACAGGCGGGCGTGGTCCGGTATTGGGCGCTGCCCGGAGAGGATTTTGCCGCGGCGACCAATGTCGTCACCGCCCCGGTGGCCAGCGAGCTCCTGCGCTTGCAAGGCAATCTCGAGGCCAGGCAGCCCGTTCAGTTTGTCGTCCTGCACGGCCTCACCTTTTCCGAGACGGATTGGACAATGCCGGCGGACGGTTACGCCGACACCCAGGCGGCCGTGAGCGTTCGCGGAGACGTGATCGCCGAAGGCGCCGTGGACTGTGCCATCGAGGACTGCACCTTCACCCGGCTGGGCGGCTACGCGCTGGAATTGGGCCGGGGGTGCCAGCGCTTCCGGGTGGTGGGCAACGAGATGTTCGACCTTGGCGGCGGGGGTATTCGGATTGGCGAAACGCGCGCCCGCACCGAAGCGACCGACCTCTGCGAGGGCCATGTGATCACCGACAATCACATCCACAACCTCGGCATCATCTACCCGCCGGCGGTGGGCGTATTCATTCTCCAAAGCGGCAACAACCGCGTCGCCCACAATCACATTCACAACCTTTACTACACGGCCATCTCCGCCGGCTGGAACTGGGGCTACCAGGAGACGCCCTGCCACCACAACCGGATTGAGTTCAACCATCTGCACGACATCGGCAAGGGATTGCTGAGTGACATGGGCGCCGTGTACACGCTGGGCATCCAGAAGGGCACCGTCATCCGCAACAACCTCATCCACGACGTCAACGCCTTCACCTACGGCGGTTGGGGCCTGTACACCGATGAGGGCAGTTCCGAAATCGTGCTGGAAAACAACGTGGTTTATCGCTGCAAGAGCGCCGGTTTTCACCAGCATTATGGCCGCGATAACGTGGTGCGTAACAACGTCTTCGCGCTGAATCGCGAGCACCAGCTCATGCGCACCCGCGAGGAGGAGCACATCTCGTTCACTTTCGAACGGAACATCGTGTACTTCGAAAGCGGCGAACTCCTGGGCAGCAACTGGAAGAACGATAAGTTCCGGATGGACGCCAACGTCTATTTCGACGCCCGCCCCGAAGCCCGCCCGGAAACCATGCGCTTCGCAGGCGCGACGTTCGAGGAATGGCGCTGTCGGGGGCACGACACGGAGTCCGTCATTGCCGACCCGTTGTTCGCGAATCCGCAGGTGTTCAACTTCCGCCTGAACGCAAACTCCCCGGCGCTGAGGCTGGGATTCCGGCCCATAGACCTGAGCCGGGTGGGAATCCGGCCCAAAGGACAGCGAAACTGATCGCCTCGGCGGCGATCCGGCAGTGTGGCGGCCTTGATGCAACGGACCACGAGCGGGGGCCCAATTTGGCTTGGGCGTGCTCCCCGCGCGTGGCTACCCTCGCCGCATGTCTGCGCAACTGAAGGTGGGCGTCATCGGCGTCGGCGCCTTGGGCAAGGAACACGCCCGGCTCTACGCCGAACTCGCCGCCGCCGGAGAGGTCGAGTTTGCCGGCGTCTTCGATGCGTTGCCCGAAGCCGCTGCCCGGGTCGCCGAACGATACGGCGTAAGGCGCTTCGGCTCGCTGGAAGAGGCGGCGATGGCCTGCGATGCCTTGAGCATCGTGACCCCGACGGTGACGCACTTCGACCTCGCGCGTGCCTTGCTCACACGCGGTCGGCACGTGCTGGTTGAGAAACCAATGACCGACAACGCCGCGCAGGCATCGGCACTCGTCGAACTCGCCCAGTCCCGAGGGTGCGTCCTCCAAGTGGGCCATGTCGAGCGATTCAATCCGGTTTTTCACCAACTTCAGCAAATCGCTCCGGAACCGCGGTTCATCGAGGCCCACCGTCTCTCCCCGTATCCGGCGCGCAGCACCGATGTGGGGGTCGTCCTGGACCTGATGATCCACGACCTGGACATCGTGCTCGCGTTCGTAAATTCCCCGGTGATGAGCGTGGATGCCGTGGGCATTCCGGTGCTCAGCGGCAGCGAGGACATCGCCAACGCGCGACTGCGGTTCGCCAACGGTTGCGTGGCCAATCTGACCGCCAGCCGGATCAGCGCCGAGCGCGTGCGGAAGATCCGGGTCTTCAGTGCCGGGGTGTCGCCCGTGTACGTGTCGCTCGACTACCGGGCCCAGGCGGGTTTTGTGTACCGCGTGGCGCGCGCGGACGAACCGGAGAGCTCGGCCCTGGCGAAGCTCCTCGCCCTGGCGGGGCGCGACGTCTCGGTAGTCAGCGAATTCGCCGGCCGGCGGATCGTGCGCGAGCCGGTGCCGATCACGAAGGAGGAGCCGCTGAAACTCGAGCTGCAGAGCTTTGTGCGCTGCGTGCGCGAGCGGCAAACCCCGGTCGTCAGCGGCGAAGCCGCCCGGCGCGCGCTGGATGTGGCGTTCGAGATCACCCGGCAGATTCAGCGGCACCCGGGCGGAAATCCGGTTGCCGTCGCGCAAGCCTGATGCCGTGAGCCAACCGTCATTCATGCTGATCGCCGGCGAGCCCAGCGGCGATCAAATCGCCGCGGAACTGGTGATGGCGCTGCGCCGCGACCCGGGCGTACTCCAGCACGAATTTGCGCCCCGCTTTTATGGCGCGGGCGGACCGCAACTCGCCGCCGCCGGCGTGGAGCTGAAATGCGACATGACGCGCTACGCGGTGGTTGGCTTGTGGGAAGTCCTCAAGCAACTGGGCCGGTTTCGCCGACTGCTGCGCCAGTTGGTGGCGCTGGCCTGCGAGCGTCGTCCCGATGTGGTCGTGTGCGTGGACTTTGGAGGTTTCAACCTCCGTTTCGCGAGCGCGTTGCGGTCGCGGCTGAGGTCGGAGCGGGGCATTTTTCACAACTGGCGCCCCCGGTTGGTGCAATACGTTTCGCCGCAGGTATGGGCTTCGCGCCCCGGGCGCGCCCGGCGGATCGCGGAAACCTTCGATCTGCTGCTCAGTATCCTGCCTTTCGAGAGGGCCTGGTACGCGCGTGAGGCGCCGGGGTTGCCGGTCGAGTTCGTCGGTCATCCCCTGTTGGACCGGCACTCCGGTCTGACGACCATCGAACCTCCAGACGATGACCCCATCCCCACGGTCGCCCTGCTGCCAGGCAGCCGTCGGGGCGAGCTGCGAGCACACCTCCCCGTGATGCTGGTGGCGGCGCGGCGGATTCGGGAAGCGGTGCCGGCGCGGTTTGAGGTGGTGCTGGCTGGGGACCAGCTCGCGGACGAAGCGCGGCAACTCGCCGCCGCCACCACCGGACTTGAACTTTCCATCCACATCAGCGGCCTGGGCGGGGTGCTTCGGCGGGCCCGGGTCGCCCTGGCCTGCACGGGCACGGTGACCCTGGAATGTGCGCTCTATGGAGTACCCACGGTTGCCTTGTATCGAACCTCGCCACTCACCTACCAGGTCGCCCGGCGCGTCGTGACCGTAAGGCACCTTGCGATGCCCAATTTGCTCGCCGGGGCAGAGGTCTTTCCGGAGTTCATTCAATCGGCCGCCACACCGGAGAACCTAGCCTCGGCTGCTCTCGTTCTCCTGACCGACGCGAACCGACGAGCGCAAGTGCGGGCGAGACTGGCCGAGGTGGTCGCTTCCCTCGGCGGGCCGGGGGCGAGTCGTCGCGCCGCGGCGGCAATCAGCCGACTGTTGTCTCGGGGCTGCGGCCACACGGATGTCCCGGGACCGCTCCCGCAAACTGCCGCTTGAGCCTCGAGGGCTCCGCTGTTACGCCATCGCCCGTTGTGACGCTGCCCGCTGACTCATCCATCCACCCGCGCGCGGACGATGATCTGGTTTTCCGCGCCCGCGGACTCACCAAAGTGTATGGCCTCGGCGATGCCGAGGTTCACGCGCTCTCCGGGGTGGACCTGGACCTTTTCGCCGGCGAGTTGGTGGTGCTCCTCGGCCCGTCGGGCAGCGGCAAGACGACCTTGCTGAACAATCTCGGCGGTCTCGATACGCCCACCGCCGGCGACCTGCGTTACCGGGATCTCGATCTCGCCAACGCCACGGAAGCGGAACTGACCCGCTTCCGGCGCGATTGCGTGGGGTTCATTTTCCAGTTTTACAACCTCATTCCGAGCCTCACCGCGCGGGAGAATGTGGCGCTGATCACGGAAATCGCGCGGGATCCGATGGCACCGGAGGAGGCGCTCGAACTGGTCAATCTGGGCGCCCGGTTGGATCACTTCCCCGCCCAGCTTTCGGGTGGCGAGCAACAGCGTGTGGCCATCGCCCGGGCGATTGCCAAACGGCCGGAGGTGCTGCTGTGCGACGAACCGACCGGCGCGCTGGATGTCCGCACGGGGATCGTCGTGCTGGAGGCGATTGAGCAGGTCAACCGCAGGTTGGGTACCCTCACGGTCATCATCACGCACAACGCCGTCATGGCCGAAATGGCAGACCGCGTGATCCACTTCTCCGACGGCCGGGTGCATCACGTGCGGGAGAACGCCCGGCGCGCGCCGGTGGCGAGCCTCGCCTGGTAGGATTTCAGATCGGGCTACTCGGCCACCGCCCGCCAGTAACCACCTGACCATGGCGCGGGCAGCCGGACGGTTTCCGGGGAACGTTTCATGACGACGACCGTCTCCTGCACCCAGGCGCTGCCCAGAACGGAGGTGGTCTCGATAGCGTAGGTAAATCCCACCGTGCCCTCGAGGGTCAACCACACGGTTCCGTCGCGCGCGCTCACACTCAGGCGCGCCGGCTCGGGACGAACCGGCTCGCTGATATCCGGCACGCCGTTGCCATTGGCGTCACGCGGGTCCGAGATGATGAGCACGAAATCGGCGAAGTCCGGTTCCGGCGTCGCGGGCCAGCCATCGTCGAACACCAGGAAGCCCACGTAGTGGATCCCGAGGCGTTGCAGGGGCTGTTCCAGTTGAAAAGCCAGGGTTGCCCCGGTGCCGTTCGTAACCGTGCCGCGCTTGAGGTCAAGGGCTTCCGGCCCGATGCGCAGGACCTCGACCGATCCTTCCAGCGTCCCGGCACCCGAGAGACGATCGGCTGCCGTCAACCAGCCCGTAAACTGACTCGTGGCCGTGTTGGTGTAAGCAATCCGACCATGGTATTCGACCAGGCGAAACGGGTGCGCCAACTCGATTCCCAGGGCCTCGAACCGCAGGAAGCAAAGCCCCCCCGCCTCGCCAGCCGCTCGCAACCACGTCGCGCTCAATCCGCTCTCGCCCGCGACTGGATCGAGTGCAGCGCCTTTCGAGCTTCGTCTTTCGACCGCCATCGCAGTCTCGAAGAAATCGTGCAGCCCGTTGGCGTTTCGATCTTCGAAAGGCGGAATGTTCAGTCCGAAGCCGTAGGTGACCGGCTGGGCCGCCGTTGGATCGGTCAGCCGGACGTAGCCACCGTGCGTGAAGGGTTCGTGACTGAGCAAGGGCATCAGCTCGCCATTCAGGGGTACCGCCGGCGAACTGCCGATCTCCGCGCGGTAGATCAAACCGAGGACCTCCTGTTCCGCAGGTTCAAAGCGGACCGATACGCCGTGAAGGCTGATCGCCACAACGCATTCCTGAACTTCGGCCTCGCTGGCCCCCGGCGATCCCAGGACAAAACCGCAGCCGACGAGCGCGCCGGCGATGGAACGAACCAATGACACCGGCATTCCTTGCAGCCAGTTCCACGCCAACACCGGCCGGCGGCAGCCGCGCGCGGCGGCTACTCCGCGTACTTGACGCTGCAACCGTACGGCTTGGTCTCCGCCACGGGGACGGGTCGCCCCGCCAGCAGCGCTTCGACCGTCGCGCGAACGTAGTTCTTCGCGGTCCGCGGATCTGCGTTGGCGTCGGGAAGGTCGTCCACCGAACCCGCGTAAACCAGCGTCCCCTGCGCATCAATCACAAACAGATGCGGGGTGGTTTTCATCCCGTAAAGCCGGCCGATGTTGCCTTGGTGATCGTCAATCCATGCGGTCGCCTTCATGCCCAGGGTCTGCCACTCCCTGCGGGCCGCCTCCGGCTTGCGATACGAGGCGTGGGAGGCGGCGGTTGAATTGACGACCAGCCACACGACGCCCTTGCTTGCCAGCGCCTGTTGGAGGGCAGGCATGGCACCGGTCTTGTAGTGGTTGGCCGAGAACGGGCAATCCGGGTTGAAAGCTTCCAGCACGACGATACGCCCCTTGTAGTCGCTGAGCTTGTGAACCTTGCCGTTGATGTCCGTGCCGCTGAACGCGGGCGCGGGCGCGCCCACTTTTGCCTGTGCCAGCAACGGCAGCGCTGCCAGGGCCAGTGCTGCCAGTGAACCGAGCCAGTATTGCGTCTTCATCTTCAGGTGCCGGCGAGCGCGGAACCCGTCAGGCCACGCCCGCCACCGCGTTCAGAGTGTTCCGGGACGGCGATTATTCAAGTCGTCCGCCCCCGTTTCTGTCGCCACTCCCCGGCGACGGTTCACGGGTTGTTCATTCGGCAGTCGCGCCGGCCTTGCGCTTGGCGGTGCCGGTCGCCGGCTTGGCGGCTTTGTCCGCTGGCGCTTTCGGCCCCAATCGCAGCGAGATCGCCTCGAGCACGCCCTCATCGGTTTTCTTGGCATAACCGCCTACCGATTCGCCCACCTTCGCTCCCGCCAGGGTGGCAGGCTGGCCGTCGCGCAGGATCTTGGTCTGCGAGGTCACCTTGACCACTCGTTGCGCTTTGCCGCTCAGGGTCAGCGTCTGCGCGGAAAGGTCCAAGGCGGCAATCTTTCCGTTGAAAGGCACCCCGGCCGGTTGGGCGGCTTCGGACTTCGACTTCGGTTTAGCTTTCGGGGCTCCATCCGACGCGACGGCGGGAGGAGGCGTGGACTTTGATTCAGCGGCGGCGAGCGGCGCGGCGGTCAGGACCGCGATCGCGAGAACCAGCAAGATCGTTTTCATGGCTTCGTCCTTTGATGGTAAGTGAGTCGCTATATAGGCGGCGGCGGTGCTGCTTGGCCAGCGAATTTCGCGGGATCGGCCGCCAGCGGGTAGCGTTCGCCAACGGTCAGGGGGGAAATCAGGGCGGGTTGGGTTTGAGGTGAAACTGGGGTTTGGCTCGCCACCAAGGCGTTGCAGGCTGACGGCTGGGCGTGGAGTTGGTGGAGGGCCACGAGCCGGGCACTCCGCTCCGGATGCCAGATGCGGCCCTGGCGTTTGAAGCGGCGTCCCCTGGGGTTTGCCTCACCATTAGGCGACTGGTGATCGGCGTTGCGTGCTTTAATCGGTGATTATCCAGGTCATGCGAATTGTTCCTTGCATTTTGGAAAGCCGACACAAACGCTCCCCAAGAAACCCGACATGACGGCGTCCGCGAGTAATGGTGCGTTTGCCGGCGATCTGCTCTATGTCGCCGCGTTTTGTGTTGGTGGACTGGCGTTCGCCCTCGGACCGTTCATCGTGGTCCACTTGATCTCGCCGCGGGGCACCCGCCAGACGGCCCACAAAACCGGGCAGTTTGTGGAATGCGGGATTGAGCCGATCGGCGACGCATGGATCCGGTACAGCGCCGTGTATTACCTGTACGCGCTGGTGTTCATTGCTTTTGCGGTGGACGTGCTGTTTCTCATCCCGATCGCGTTGGTGTACGACCGCTACTTTGCCTGGCTCGACCTGGGCGAGGTGCTGTTGTTTGCCGGGATACTCTCGCTGGTCATCGTGTATGCCTGGAGGAAAGGGGTTTTCGAATGGTATCCCAAGAGCCCACCTGCTCCTCAGACCTCTCCCAAGTAGTCAGGTTCGCCAAGCTGGATGAGTTGCTTGCGTTGGGGCGCGCCAACTCGCTTTGGCCGCTGACCTTCGGCCTGGCCTGCTGTGCCATCGAGATGATGGCCGCCGGTGCGTCGCGATTCGATATCTCGCGTTTCGGGGCGGAGGTGTTTCGTCCCTCCCCGCGGCAGGCCGACGTCATGATCGTGGCGGGGACGATCAACAAGAAAATGGCCCCGGCGGTGAAGACGCTCTACGACCAAATGCTCGAGCCCAAATGGGTCATCGCCATGGGGAACTGCGCGATCTCGGGTGGCCCCTTCGTCTTTCCCGGCCAGTACGCGGTGATCGAAGGGGTGGACAAGCTCTTCCCGGTGGATGTGTTCATCCCGGGCTGTCCCCCTCGGCCCGAAGCGCTGATCGAGGGAATACTCGAGCTGGAGGAGAAACTTACCGGAAAACGCCGCTGGCCACGGGTGAAACCGGAATGACGCTCCCTCTTCCAGATCTTGCCGCGGAGTTTGCCGCGTGTTTGCACACTGCGGTTCCGCCGGCTGCGTCGCCGCCGGAAAACCCGTCTGCCAACGGGGCGAGGACAGGGGCGGGCGCCGCGCCCGCGAACTCGGGCGCGATTCGTGAGGTCGAATTCTCCGCGAAAGGGTTCCACCTCGATGTCACCGTGGGCATCGACGGCGTGGTTTCCGCTGCGGAGTTCCTCGACCGCAAGGGATTTGCCCTGGATGCAATCACCGGCGTGGACTGGATCGGGGAGCAGGAAATGGAAGTCGTGTACGACTTTTTCCATCCCGCCGCGCCATGGCGCGTGGTCGCTCGAACGCGGATCCCTCGGGCAACACCGGTGGTTTCCTCCATTGCGAAGGTCTTCCCCGGCGCCAATTGGCACGAGCGGGAGGCACACGATTTCTTCGGCATTGTCTTCTCGGGCCATCCCCAACTGGAGCCGTTGCTGCTCCCGGAGGATGCGACGTATCATCCTTTGAAAAAGGACTTCCAGCCGTGATCACACCGCCGGTCAGCTCTGCCGATGGAACGCCGCGTGAAGAAATGTTCACGCTGAACTTGGGACCGCAGCACCCGGCGACCCACGGCGTACTCCGGGTCAAGATGACCATGGACGGCGAGTACATTCGCCGCGCCGAGCCCGTGCCGGGCTACATCCACCGGATGCATGAAAAGATGGGAGAAAACCGCACTTGGGCGCAGTACCTGCCCAACACCAGCCGGGTGGATTACCTGTCGGCGATGCACTACACGCACGCCTACGTGGGGGTGGTTGAGCGGGCACTCGGGTTGAAACCGCCACCGCGGGCCGAATACATCCGCGTCATCACCTCCGAGCTGAACCGCATCTCCAGCCACTTGGTGTGGCTCGGTGCGTTCCTGCTCGACCTCGGCGGGTTCACGCCGCTCCTGTACGCCTTTGACGACCGCGAGAAGATCCTTGATTTGCTGGAGGGAATCACGGGTGCGCGCCTGACTTACTGTTATTACCGCTTCGGCGGGCTTTGTAACGACGTGGACGATACCTTCGTGCGGGGTGCACAGGAATTCGTCGCTTACATGCGGCCGCGGTTGTCCATGTATCAGACCCTGGTCACCGACAATATCATCCTTCAAAAACGGCTGGTGGGCATCGGGCTGATCACGAGCGAGCAATGCCGGAAGTACGGGGCAACGGGTCCGGTCATCCGCGGCTCCGGGGTCGCCTACGACGTTCGCCGGGTGGAGCCGTATTCGGTTTATCCAGAGCTCGACTTCGACATTCCGGTCTTTCCGGAAGGGGATTCGATGGCGCGCTACCGGGTGCGCATGGAAGAGATGGCGCAAAGCCTGCGGATCATTGAGCAGGCACTGGCAAGGCTGCCCGACGGTCCGGTCATGGCGGCCAACGTGCCACGGGTCCTGAAACTCCCTGCCGGGGACTACTGTTATGCGGTTGAGGCTGCCCGGGGACGCTTCATGGTCCGCATCGTGAGTGATGGCGGAGAAGTTCCGTACCGCGTCAAACTCCGCACGCCCTCGTTCTCGAATCTCAGCCTGTTCGAGGAGACGAGCCGGGGGCTGCTGTTGCCGGACGCCATCGCCCTGCTGGGAAGTCTGGATTTGGTCATTCCGGATGTGGATCGTTAGCCCCCTTCGCCCGGCATGAATCTTCCCGAGCCATACCGTCTGCTGATATTCCTCGCCGGGACACTGGCCTTCGTCGGGTTCCACGCGGCGTATCTGGTCTGGGTGGAACGGAAAGGGGCCGGGCGGTTTCAACGGAGACCGGGACCGACCGAGGCGGGATACGCGGGTCTGCTTCAACCCATCGCCGACGCGCTCAAGCTGCTCTCCAAGCAGGTCATCGTGCCACCCACCTCCGACGCGGTGCTGTTCCGCGCGGCTCCGATGATGGTCATGGCTCCGGCGTTGATGTGCCTCGCCGTCATTCCTTTCGGTGAAACCCTCGTGGCCCGGAAAGTCAACTTCGGTCTCGTGATGGTGTTTGCCTTTGGTTCCATCAACGTGATGGCCATCATGCTCAGTGGCTGGGCTTCACGGAACAAATACGCGATCATCTCCGCCGCCCGCATTGTCTCGCAGAACGTGGCTTACGAAATCCCCATGCTCCTGGTAGCCATCACCCTGTTGATGATGATGGGAACCATGGATCTCCAGGAGATCGTCCGGAAGCAGGCGGGGTGGTTCTGGAACTGGAACCTGTTTCAGTTGGCGGCAAACCCGCTCATGCCAGTCACGTTCCTGATCTTTTACATCTGCATGTTGGCAGAAACCAACCGCGCGCCTTTTGACATGGCGGAAGCCGAAAGCGAACTGGTGGCCGGGGCGTTTACGGAATACGCGGGCATGGGCTTTGGGGTGTTCTTTATGGCGGAATATGCGAACGTCGTGGTGGGGTGCAGTTTGGCCACCATCCTGTTCCTCGGCGGCTGGCAGAGCCCGATTGGCTGGCTGCCCGGTCCGTGGTGGTTTCTGGCGAAAATGTACTTCCTCATCTTCTGCGTCGTCTGGGTGCGGTGGACGTTTCCCCGCACCCAGTTCTACGGATTGCTGAACCTGTCCTGGAAAATCCTGATTCCGGTGTCGCTGTTCACGCTCGTCCTGACCAGTGTGATGTTGAAACTCTTCTGAGCATGAAAGTCCCGCTGCGTGATCTCGGTCGAGGTCTGTGGAGCCTGCTTTCGGGCATGCGCGTCACCCTCGGGCAGTTTTTCAAGCCGACCGTGACGGTCCATTACCCGCATCAAGCCCTCAAAATGCCGCCGCGATTTCGCGGGCACATCGAGCTGGTGCGGGACCCCGAGACGGGAAAGGCGATTTGTTACGCCTGCAAACTGTGCGAACGCGCCTGTCCGAGCGACTGCATCACGGTGGAAGGCGTGAAACTCGAAGGGGACAAGAAGAAGTCCGTCACGGAATACCGGCTGGACTTCACCAAGTGCAGCCTGTGTGGCGCGTGTGTCGAGGCGTGCAAGAGCAACGCGATTCGGTTCAGCCACGAATACAATCTGGCGGGCCGGAGCAAGGAACAGTTCATCATGGACCTGTTCAAACGGTTGGAAGCCGAAGGAAAATGAACTCGTCCTCGGCCGCCCCGTTCTTGCTCACGTTGGTGTTCTCCGTCGCCGTGTTAACCGCGATGGGAGGAGCTCTGATCGCCGTCCTCAGCCACCGGATCATTCGGAGCGTGTGCGGGCTGGCGCTGTGCTGTCTGGGACTGGCCGGATTGTACTACTTTCTCCGCAGCCCGTTCCTCGCGCTCATGGAGATCTTGATCTACATCGGCGCGGTCTGCGTGACGATCGTATTTGCGGTGATGCTCGCGGAACCGGACGAACCCGTGCCCAGGGCGCACCGTGTCGGGAGTTTGGTCTGGGCGAGCGTGCTGGCCGTGGCCGGAGTCCTCTTGTTCTGGGGATTGACGCGGTTGACCGCGCAAGCGCCCGTAACAGTCCCGGCCAGCCGGGCCAGTGACGGTTCGGTGGCCGCGATCGGCCTCGCGCTGTTGACTACCTACGGCATGGCTTTTGAGATGATTTCACTGGTGCTCTTGGTCGCGATTCTGGGCGCCCTCGCCGTGGCCCGCCCCGGGAGGCACAAGCCGTGAACCCACCACCACTCTTCGATCAACCGACCCCGTATCTGACGATTTCCGCCTTCCTCCTGGCGACGGGCGTCTTCGGCCTTCTGCGCCGGCCCACATTGATCGGCATGCTCATCGCCGGCGAGTTGATCTTCTCCGCGGCCTCGCTGAACCTGATGACGTTCAACCGGTTCTTCGCGCCGGATCCCGCCGTGGGGCAGGTCTTTGTGCTTTTCATCATGGGCCTGGCCGCAGCCGAGGTCGCGATCGCCTTGAGCATCATCATCGCTGTCTATCGCAACTATCGGTCAATCAAGACCACCGATCTGGCCGACTTGAACGGGTAACGCATGGAGGCCACCACCGACATCCGCCTGCTGCTCGCGATCCTGGCTCCGCTGCTGGGCGCCGCGGCCGTCATGGCTGCCGGCAATCGCCCCAACCTGCGCGAAAGCTGCTCCCTCCTGTCCGCCCTGAGTTTGTTTGGACTGGTGGCCTCGCTTCTGCCGGCGGTCCAAGCGGGACAGCGACTGGTGTATCCGCTCTTTCACCTGCTTCCCGGTTTGAGCGTCGCGCTGCGGGTGGACGCCCTGGCGATGGTGTTCGCGTTGAGCGCGTCATTTCTGTGGGTGTTGACGGTCTTTTATTCAGCGGGCTACATGCGCGGGCTCAACGAACACGCCCAGACCCGGTTCAGCGCCTGCTTCGCCTTGGCGCTCTTCGGCGCTGTCGGCTGCGCCTTCGCCGATAATCTCCTCACATTGTACCTGTTTTATGAGATCGTCAGTCTTTGTACGTACCCGCTGGTGGCGCATCATCAGGATGAGGAGAGCTATGCCGGCGCACGCAAATACCTCGTGTACCTGACGGGCACCGCCAAGGCGCTGCTGCTGCCGGCGATGGTGCTAATCTATGTGGTCGCCGGCACGCTCGACTTCGCAACCGACATTCGGGGGGGAATCCTGCCGCCCGACCTTTCGCGCGGTGTGACGACGGCGCTGTACGTCGCCTGCCTGCTGGGTTTCGCCAAGAACGGCGTGATGCCGCTGCACAGTTGGCTCCCCAGCGCGATGGTGGCACCGACCCCGGTCAGTGCCTTGCTGCACGCCGTTGCGGTTGTGAAGGTGGGCGTGTTTTCAACCGTGCGGGTGATGCTCTACGTGTTCGGCGCGGACCGGATCGAGGCCTGGAATCTGGGGCTGCCCACCGCTTATTTTGTGTCCATTACGATCCTCGTTGCCTCGATCGTCGCCCTGAGCAAGGACAATCTCAAGGCGCGGCTGGCTTACTCCACGGTCAGTCAGCTTTCTTACATCATCCTGGGCGTGGCGCTGCTGAAGCCGGCGGCGATTGCCGGAGGCATCGTCCATATCGCCAATCACGCCTTTTCCAAGATCACATTGTTCTTTTGCGCCGGGGCCATTTATGTGGCCACGCATCGGAAGAGCATCTCGGAGTTGGGCGGCTTGGGGCGGGCGATGCCGTTCACCTTTACCGCGTTTGCCCTGGCCTCGCTGAGCATGATCGGCGCGCCGCCGGTCGCCGGGTTCGTCACCAAGTGGTATTTGCTCAACGGCGCCTGGGACGCGGGAGCGGTGGGTATCATGGTTGTGCTCCTGGCCAGCACGCTGCTGAACGCGGCCTACTTCGCTCCCGTAGTCTATCAGGGGTTTTTCGGACCGCCTGCGTCGGAACCGGCTTCCAGTCCATCCCCGGCCGAAGCGCCGTGGACCTTGGTGGTGCCTTTGTGCCTCACGGCACTGATCTCGGTCGCGATCGGCATCTATCCGAACTTTTTCATGAGCTTGGTGCAGGGCATTCTCCGATGACACTCCAACGTTTGATCGAATCTACCCGAGCACCCCAGCACGTTTGGGTTAGGCGTTGCCTTTACGCGCTTCTGGCGATCAACCTGTGGGACAATGTCCCGGTGTGGGTGGATAAATCGCAAGCGCACACCGGGCTGGAGCACGTCCCCACGTTTTGGAGCGTGTTTGGTTTCCTGGGCTGCATCCTCCTGATCATCCTTTCGAAGGCCTTCGGGCACGCGGGCATCATGAAGCGCGAGGACTACTACGATGAGTGAGTTCTGGCTTCATCCCGCACTGATTCTGATCCTGGGCGGACTGCTCCTGCCGCTGGTCCCTGAACGCGCCCGGCGGGTCTGGTTGCTCGCCATCCCGATCCTTGCCTTCGTCCGGATCCTCTCGCTCCAGCCGGGCACGTACGGCGAGGTGCGCTTCCTCGACTGGACCTTGGTGTTCGGGCGCGTGGATCGGCTGAGCAACGTGTTTGGTTACATCATGACCCTGATGGCCATCTTGGGCACGCTGTACGGGCTGCATGTCCGGGACACCAGTCAACACGTGGCCTCCTTGACCTACGTGGCCGGGTCGTTGGGGGTCATCCATGCCGGGGATTACCTGACGTTGTTTCTGTTCTGGGAGTTGATGGCCCTGTCTTCGGTGTTCCTCATCTGGTCGCGGCGCACGGCGGCCTCGACCGCTGCGGGTTATCGCTACCTGCTGGTTCACATGGCGGGAGGCGTGGCCCTGCTCGCCGGGATCGTTCTGCATTGCCGAAGCACGGGAAATTGGTCTTTCGTTGGCTTGAACGTTCAAGAACTCAGTGTCGCGAGCTACTTGATTCTCATCGGGTTCATCTTGAACGCCGCCGTGCCGCCGCTGCACGCGTGGTTGCCGGATGCCTATGCCGAGGGAACGTTCAACGGTTCGGTCTTCCTTTGCGCCTTCACGACCAAGACGGCGGTGTACGCACTGTGCCGTGGCTTCGCCGGCATGGAAATCCTGGTGCCGTTGGGCGTGATCATGGCGCTGTACGGGGTGGTGTACGCCGTGCTCGAAAACGACTGCCGGCGATTGCTGGCCTACCACATCATCAGCCAGGTGGGCTACATGGTGGCGGGCGTCGGTCTCGGCACCGAGATGGCGATCAACGGCGCGTGTGCCCACGCCTTCGCGCACATTTTGTACAAGGGCCTGCTCTTCATGGGTTGCGGGGCGGTTTTGCACATGACTGGGAAGAGCAAATTCACCGAACTCGGTGGTCTCTACGAACGGATGCCGCTGACCTTCCTCTTCACGCTGATTGGTGGTCTGTCCATCTCGGCCTTTCCGCTGTTCAGCGGGTTCGTCAGCAAGTCCATGATCGTCCAGGCGGGCTTCGAGGAGCACCGGAACTGGACCGCGTTCCTGCTGATGCTGGCGTCGGTCGGCACGTTCCTGCATACCGGACTCAAGGTCCCGTATTTCATCTGGTTCGGGAAGCGCCACTGCTCGGAGGAGACCTTCGCTCGGGCGGCCGAACCGCCCTGGAACATGAAGGTTGCCATGGGCGTCGCCTCGGCACTCTGCATCTTTATTGGCTGTTACACGCCTTACCTTTACGACCGCCTCCCGTATCCGGTGGATTATCACCCGTACACCGCGTACCACATCTCCGAAACCCTCCAGTTGCTGATTGCCACAGCGCTCGGTTTCTACCTCCTGATCAAGAAACTCGAACCGGAGCCGACCATCAGCCTGGACCTGGACTGGTTCTACCGTAGAGGGGGGCAGGCGTTTCTCTGGTTAGCCCGTCGGCCCGTTCAGATCTTCGATGCCTGGCTCGGGGAGATCTACCGAACCCTCGGCCTCGCCTCGCTGATGGCCTGCGCCCGCCGGATCGGTCACTGGGACAACCGGCTGATTGACGGCTTCGTGGATGGCCTGGCCGCGACCGTGGGGGCGGCGGGGCGGCGCCTGCGCGTTCTGCAGCGCGGTTCCCTGCAAGAGAGCTTGGCAGTCTCCTTTGGGGTCTGTGTCGCCCTCGTTCTGGGGTGCCTCGCGGTGTATCACTCGCTTGCCCGATGAGTGTCTCGAGCTCGCCCGACGCCTTCCCCTGGCTGAGCGTGCTGATCTTCAGCCCGCTGGTCGCAGCCGGGATCATGGCGTTCCTTCGCGGGGAACGGCTGCAGCGAGCGTGGGCTCTCGTTGCCACCCTGGTGGTGGCGTTGGGCTCTCTACCGCTCTACTGGCGGTTCGATCCCACGACTGCGGCGTTCCAGTTTGTTGAACATGCGTCGTGGATACCGGCGCTGAAGGTGAACTACACCCTCGGCCTTGACGGCATCAGCTTGCTGCTGGTGCTGTTGACGACGATGGTGATGCCGTTGTGCGTGCTGGCTTCGTGGCGCTACATCGAAACTCGGCTCAGGGAATTCCTGGTCTGCCTGCTGGTCATGGAGTCGGCGATGGTCGGTGTGTTTTGTGCCCTCGACGGGATTCTTTTCTTCGTGTTCTGGGAGGCGATGTTGATCCCCATGAGCCTGCTGATCGGCGTCTGGGGCGGGCCGCGGCGGATCTACGCGGCGCTCAAGTTCTTCATTTACACCATGTCCGGGTCGGTGCTGTTGCTCGTGGCGTTGATTGCCTTGCGGTTGCACGTCGGGAGTTTCCACATTCCCGACATGATGGCCCGGCCGGGCTCGGGCGTCTTCCAGTGCTGGGTGTTCCTGGCCTTTGCGCTGTCGTTCGCCATCAAGGTGCCGATGTTCCCGTTCCACACGTGGCTGCCCGCGGCGCACGTCGAGGCGCCAACGGCCGGGAGCGTGCTGCTCGCCAGCATCCTGTTGAAGATGGGCACGTATGGCTTCCTGCGCTTCTGCCTGCCCATCACCCCGTACGGAACCCAGGTGTTCATGCCGTACCTCTTGGGTCTCTCTGTCGCGGCCATTACGTACGGCGGTTTCGCGGCTTTGGCCCAGAATGATTTGAAGAAGCTCGTGGCCTACTCGAGCGTCGCGCACATGGGTTTCGCCACGCTGGGCATCTTCGTGCTGAACGAGGCCGGAATCGAAGGTGCCCTGCTGCAAATGATCAACCACGGCGTGACTACGGGCGCTCTGTTCATCGCGGTGGGCATCATTTACGAACGCCTCCATACGCGTGAACTCGCCCGGGTGGCGGGGCTGGGCAAACACATGCCGGTGTTCGCGACCTTCCTCGGGGTTTTCAGTCTCTCCTCGCTCGCCTTCCCGGGGACGAACAGCTTCATCGGCGAGTTCCTCGTGCTGAAGTCCGCCTTCCTCTATTCGCCGGCACTGGCGTTGTGTCTGGTGCCTGGCGTGGTGCTGGCGGCTGCCTACATGCTGCGCATGCTGCAGCGTGTGGCGTATGGTGGCCCGGCGAATCCGCATCACGCCGGCGTCAAGGATCTGGGGTTTCGCGAGACGATGTCGCTGGCCCCGCTGCTGGTGTTCGTGTTCTGGATTGGCCTGCATCCGGAACCGTTCCTGCGGGTGATGCACGCCAGTGTTCGGCACCTGTTGGCCCAGGCAAATGGCGCCGCAGCCCACGGAGTGTTCGTCAGCCCATGAGCATTACGCACCTCCTCGCTTTCCTGCCGGAATTCGTCGGGTTGCTCGGCGCTCTGGCGCTTTTTGTTATCTGCCTCGGACGGCAGCCGACCCCGGCGGCCCGAAGAGCCGCGATGTGCATTGCGGTGACGACGCTGGGCGCCGCGGCACTCACGGCAACCCAGTCCGCAACCCTTTTTGCCGGCGCCTATCGGGTGGATGCGTTCTCGCAGTTCCTGAAAATCGTTCTGTCTCTCGGCTTCGTGCTCGTCTTGCTGCTGAACGGCGAGCTCCCGGACATCCGATCCGAGGTGAAACCGGAGTACTATCTCTTTCTGACCCTCAGCGTCTGCGGGTTGCTGATGTTGGTGAGTTGTATTGACGTGATCACGCTGGTGGTGGCCCTGCAGCTTGCAGCCTTTCCGCTCTACTTGATGGTGCCGATGCGCCGGGAGCGAACGGGCCAGCGCAGCCAGATGGAAGCGGCGATCAAGTACCTCATGTTCGGCATCGCGGCCAATGGTGTGATGCTGTTCGGTCTGAGCTACCTCTTCGGCCTCACCGGGACGACTTCCCTGCCGGAGATGATGCGCCGCCTGGACCCGTTCCTTGATTCCCCGTTCGCCGTTGCCGGCCTCGGATTCACCTTCTGCGGCCTGTTTTACAAGCTGGCGGTGTTTCCCTTCCACTTCTGGACCCCGGACGTGTACGAGGGCGCGGCGCACGAGACCGCTGGCTTTGTGGCGTCACTCCCGAAGATCGGAGCCGTCGCGGTGATGGTCCGGTTCGTGTCCCTTGCGGGCCCGGAGTCCAGGACTTTGGCGGGACTGCTGACCTTGCTGGCGGTCGCTTCGATGTTCTACGGCAACCTGCTCGCGCTGGCGCAGACCGACCTGAAGCGTCTGTTGGGGTTTTCGAGCATCGCCCACGCGGGCTACGGACTGATCGGGTTTGTTGCGCTGGAACCCGCGGGGTACACCGCCGCGTTGTTCTACATCGTCGGATACCTGTTCATGGTGGTGGCCTGTTTTGTCGTTGTCGCCCGCGTGGCCCCAGACGGGGTGAACGTCCAGCTTGAAGACTTGGCCGGGTTGCATCGGCGCTCGCCCTTGCTGGCCGCCACGCTGCTTTGCGGCGTGTTCGCGTTGGCGGGCGTGCCGCCGTTCGTGGGCTTCACCGGCAAGCTGGCGCTCCTCACCGCCGCCCTGGCCAAAGGGCATCTGACCTTGGTCGTCCTGGCGGTGCTGAACACCGCCATTGCGATCTACTACTACCTTTGTGTCGTGCGGGAGGCGTTCTTCCGCGATGCCGACGACCGGGTGGCCGTTGCCTTGGATTGGCCCACGCGAATCTTGTGTGGCGGCTTGATCGCGGGTCTCCTGGCGCTGGGGATCTTACCAGCGCGCATCCTGGCCGCCATCCAAGGCTCCTTGTCCCAGGGGCCGATGGGGCAATAGCGAACCCCAGCGGCTCCCGCCTTCCTTCAGTTGGCCACCGTGGTGCCGGCGGCGGATTTCTGCGTGAAGGTCAGCTTGTCCCCTTCCGCGCTGACCAGGATCGGTTCGCCTTCGTGGAAGGCGCCCTTGATGATTTCCTCGGCCAGCGGGTCTTCGAGGAACCGTTCTACGGCCCGCCGCATCGGCCGCGCCCCGTAGGCGGGATCGAAGCCTTTTTCGACCAGGAAGTCCTTGGCCTTGGCGTCGAGCTCCACCCGGATGTTCTTGTGTTTGAGACGCTCCATGACCTTGGCCACTTCGAGGTCGAGGATTTGAACCAGCTCCGGTTTGCCCAGCGGCCGGAAGATGATCACGTCGTCCAGGCGGTTGAGAAACTCCGGTCGGAACACCTTCCGGGTCTCATCGAGGATCCGCTCCCGCATCTTGTCGTACGTGAACTGTTCGGTCGCCGGCGTGAAGCCGATCGTCGCCTGCTTGCGCGACCCCTCCGAGCCCACGTTCGAGGTCATCAAGATGATGGTGTTGCGGAAGTCCACCGTCCGGCCGAATGCATCGGTCAACTTCCCTTCTTCGAGGATCTGGAGGAGCATGTTCATCACGTCCGGGTGCGCCTTCTCGATTTCGTCGAAGAGCACCACGGAATAGGGCTTGCGCCGGACGGCCTCGGTCAACTGGCCACCCTCCTCATATCCCACGTAGCCGGGCGGCGAACCGATCAGCCGGGAGACGTTGAACTTCTCCATGTACTCGCTCATGTCGAGCTGGATGAGCGCCTTGGCGTCGCCGAACATTTGTTCCGCGAGCGTCTTGGCCAGCAGGGTCTTGCCCACGCCGGTCGGTCCCTGCAGGAGGAAGGTGCCGATGGGACGCTTCGGATCCTTAAGGTCGGCGCGCGACCGGCGCAACGCCTTGGCCAGTGCGGTGACCGCCTCGGCCTGACCCACGACGACCCGCGTCAATTCCTTCTCAATCGCCAGCAACTTGGCCGCCTCATCCTGGCCCATGCGCTGCAGCGGCACGCCGGTCCACTTGGAGATCACTTGCATGATGTCCTCCTCGTCCACCCGGACGCGCTTTTCCTCGCGGTTCGTCTTCCAGGTGTTGAGGATTCCTTCCAACCGCTCCTTCGCCTGCTTCTCCTTGTCCCGCATCGCGGCGGCGCCCTCGAAATCCTGCTCCTTGATGGCGCGTTCCTTCCGCGCCTTGATGTCCTCGATTTCCGCCTCCAGCTCCTTGACCTCGGGCGGGCGGGTCATCGCCCCGATGCGCGCGCGCGAGCCGGCTTCATCCATCACGTCAATCGCCTTGTCCGGCAGAAAGCGGCCGGTGATGTAGCGGTCCGAGAGCTTGACCGCCGCCTCGACGGCCGTGTCGGTCAGTTCCATCTTGTGGTGCTCCTCGTACTTGGGACGCAGACCCTTGAGGATCTGGATGGCGTCCTCGAGGGAAGGAGGTTCGACCTTGACGCTCTGGAACCGGCGTTCCAGCGCCGCGTCCTTTTCGATGTACTTGCGGTACTCGTTGAGCGTCGTGGCGCCCACGCACTGCAACTCGCCGCGGCTCAGCGCCGGCTTGATGATGTTGCTGGCGTCCATGGTGCCTTCCGCCGAGCCCGCGCCCACGATCGTGTGCAACTCGTCAATGAACAGGATGATGTTCTTCGAGCGCCGGATCTCGTCCATCACCGCCTTGATGCGCTCCTCGAACTGGCCGCGGTACTTGGTTCCCGCGATCATCAAGGCAAGGTCGAGGGTGATGATGCGCTTGTCGCGCAGGATCTCCGGCACGTTGCCGCGGGCGATTTCCTGCGCCAACCCTTCGACAATCGCTGTCTTGCCGACCCCGGCCTCCCCCAGCAGGACGGGGTTGTTCTTGGTCCGGCGGCACAAAATCTGGATGACCCGTTCGATCTCGTTTTTGCGCCCGATCACGGGGTCCATCTCGCCCTTCCTCGCGATTTCGGTCAGGTCCCGGCCGAACGCCTTGAGGGCGGGCGTCTTGACCTCACCCTTTTTGCCTTCCTTCCCCTCTTTGGCCTCCTTTTCCACCTCGGCCGGTTCTTCGGGAACGAAATTCGGGTCCAGCTCCCGGAGCACTTCCTGGCGCGTCTGCTCGATGTCCACGTCCAGGTTTTTCAACACGCGCGCTGCCACGCCGTCGCCTTCGCGGAGCAAGCCAAGCAGGAGGTGTTCGGTGCCCACGTAGGTGTGATTGAGCGCCTTGGCCTCCTTGGCTGCCAGGGAAAGGACCTTCTTCACTCTCGGGGTGAAAGGAATGTTGCCGAATATCTTCTGATCGGGACCGGTGCCCACCTGCTTCTCCACTTCCAGACGCACGGTTTCCAAGTCCAGACCGAGCTTGAGCAGCACGTTCACGGCAACGCCCTGGCCCAACTTGATGAGTCCCAGCAACAGGTGCTCGGTGCCCACAAAATTGTGGTTAAACCGGTCGGCCTCCTTGCGGGCGAGGGCCAATACCTGCTGTGCCCGAGGGGTGAAATTGCTGTAGGATTCGTCGCTCATACGTCCACTCCGAGGGCAAGGTGTTATGTTTCGCCGGGGTTGTCCAGCGGGGGGGCCGCGGGCGGCGGCTGCGGCCGGTTCACGGTGCGAAGACGCTCGCGAATCATGTCGGCGCGAAGGATGTCGCGCTCGTCGGCCGAGAGCTTGTCCGCGAAGCGAAACTGCAGGTGCGCTGGCTGGGTGACCAGGAACAACTCTTCCACCAGCGCCAGGGGCACGCCGGGGAAAAGCCCCAGGTCAATCCCCAGCCGCAACAGGGACAGCAGGTTCATCGCTTCCTTCGAGGAAATGATGTGGGCGCTGGCGAGAATGCCGTAAGCACGCCCGATGTGGTTGAATACCACCTTGGGCTTCTTTTCAAGGAGTACCGCCCGCGAGTTTTCCTCCTGCTCGATGATCTGGGTGACGACCTTGCCGAGCTTCTCGACCAGCGCCGCCTCGGATTCGCCGAGGGTCATCTGGTTTGAGACCTGGAACAAATTCCCCAGCGCCTCGGTGTTCTCGCCGTACAATCCCCGGACGGCCAGGCCCAGCTTGTTGACGGCCTGGATGATCTGGTTGACCTGTTCCGCCAGAACCAACCCCGGCAGGTGCAGCATGGCGCTGACGCGGATGCCCGTTCCGAGATTGGTCGGGCACGCTGTCAGGTAGCCCAGTTCCGGGGAGAAGGCGTAATCCAGCCGCTTCTCGAGGGCCGAATCCACCTCGTCAATCGCGCGCCACGCCTCCGACAATTGCAAGCCGGGTCGCAGCGACTGCATCCGCAGGTGGTCCTCCTCATTGATCATCACGCACAACGTCTCGTCCCTGCTCAGGACGAAGGAACTGCCAGCACCCTTCGCGGCGTGTTCGCGGCTGACGAGGTGCCGTTCGACGAGGATTTGTTTCTCCAGCGCCGGGAGCGCGTCCATGCTTTGCGAAAACGCTCCCGTCATCTGCGGCAGGCTTTCCACCGCAGCCTGGATCTTTTCGCAGGTCTTGATCCGGTCCGGCTTCTTGGCCCAGCCGGGAAACGTGGTGCCGCGGAGATTCCTGGCCAGTCGCACGCGGCTGGACATCACGATCGGATGCGCGGGCGCGTTGCGACGCGCCAGTTCCTCGGCCGAGGTGAGGAATTCGGAGAGCTTCATGGCTCAGGCCATCGCGTTGGCGCTGTCCTGCTTGAGGGCCTTGATCGCGTCCCGGAGCCGGGCGGCCTCCTCGTAGTTTTCGGCCTTGATGGCCGCCAGGAGGTCCTGCTGGAGCTTCATGAGACGATCATCGGTCGCAGGCGAAGCGGGGCTGCCACCCGGGACTTTGCCCCGGTGCTTGGTTCCCTTGTGCATGTTCTTCAGCAGACTGCTGAGGCTTTCCCGGAAGGTTTCGTAGCACTGGTCACACCCCAGCCTTCCGGTCTTCTTGAAGTCCGCCTGGGTCAGCCCACAACGCGGGCAGCGGGCCTCCCCGGCCTCGGTCATGGATTGGGCAAGCTCGTTCGCCGCGCCCAAACCCATCAGGAGGTCGGCGAGCGAGAAGCCGGCGGGATCGTCCACGCCCTTGGCCTTGGCACATTCGTCGCAGAGATCCACCTTCTTGGTCTTGCCTTCGAGCATCTGGGTAAGGTGGACCTTCGCCTCTCTTTGTTTGCAGACCATGCAGAGCATAGGTTCTAGGCGGTATATCGGTCGGATTGACCGGCAAGTCAAGCGACACGCCGTCGAATCATCCCTCGATCATTGCGATGCACCGGGACTTGACCGATTGAACAGGCGCATGGGGGGTGTCGGGAGGTAGAAACCCGCCGGGGGCCCGCGTTTGCAAGGGGAGCATCCGATGCCATTTCGGTTGGACGACAGCGTTTATTGGGGGGCGCGCACGGGTCGTCAGGCAAAGCGCCGTCTTCCCCGGCCGCCGGCGGGGCAAGCCAGGGCGGTTCGGAAGGGCCGTCAGCCGCCGGCCACCAGCGGCCGGAGACGGCCCGCGCCGTGCGTTGGCCAGACCCGCCCTGCCCACCGCGGCCACCTGCCCAGCCACGCCCCGGGCACCCGCACCCGCGCCACCCATTGCCGCGCGCGCTGGCTCAAGCGCCCGGGCAGGAGGCGCCGTTTCTTCATCAGCGCCTTCCCCCGCCAGTCTTGGCAGTCGTCGGGCAGTCCCGGGAGCTTGATGGCCCGCCCCCCCGGGTCATCGGCCAGCGCGGGCTGAGATAATCAACCTGGTTGGCGATGAGCGCCCAGCGCGGCTTGTTTTCACCTCAGGAGCTTGCCTCACGCTGCGAGAAATTGAGAGGCGCGCGGCAACCGCTTTGCGCTTGCGACGATCCGAACGCGCCCGGCAACCTCGGCGGCGATGTTCACCGGTATCGTCGAAGAAACGGGAGTCGTCGAGGCGGTCAAACCGACGCCCACCGCCATCCAGCTCACCGTCCGGCCCAAGGTTTGCGCGCGAGGACTCAAGACCGGCGACAGTCTGGCCGTAAACGGTTGTTGCCTCACGGCGGTCGAGGTGAGCCGGCGAGGTCGGCACACCCTGGTTCGTTTCGATCTACTGCAAGAAACGTGGCAACGGACCAACTTGCAGTTCGTCAGACCGGGTTCACTGGTCAACCTCGAGCGCGCCCTGCGCGCGGACAGCCGGCTGGGTGGGCATTTCGTCACCGGACACATTGACGGTTTGGGCACGATCCGTCGCTGGGAGCGCACCGGCCAGGACTGGATGCTCGATATCGCCGCACCGGTGGAGGTGATGCGCTACGTTGTGTTCAAGGGTTCGATCGCTCTGGATGGCATCAGCCTGACTGTGGCAGCCGTCCGGCGCGGCGGTTTCCGCATCTGGATCATCCCCCACACCTGGCAGGTGACGGCATTGCGGGAACGCGAGGTCGGTGACGCGGTCAATCTCGAAGCGGACTTGGTGGGCAAGTACGTCGAGCAGATGCTGGGCAAGATGGACCTGCGGAGGCGACGGTGAGCACGATCCCCGGCGGCTTCTTGCTGGCGATTGAAGGGATTGACGGCACGGGTAAGAGCACGCAAGCCCGGGCCGTCGCGAGTGCTCTGGAGGCTCGCGGTCTGGAAGTGGTACTGACCCGCGAGCCCACCGACGGTCCGTGGGGCCAGAAGCTTCGCGCGTCCGCGGCCCAGGGGCGCCTTTCACCCGAGGACGAACTCCGCGCGTTTCTCGAGGACCGCCGGCAGCATGTGTGCGAGTTGATCCGTCCGAGCCTCGAGGCCGGACGCGTGGTCATCACCGACCGCTACTACTTTTCCACGGTCGCCTACCAGGGCGCGCGGGGCTTCGATCCCGAAGACTTGCTCCGCCAGAACGAGGCGATCGCCGTCGAGCCGCATCTGTTGGTGGTGATGGATCTGGATCCGCAGGTCAGCCTGGCGCGGATCGGTCACCGCGACGGCGCGGGCAACGCGTTCGAGACTCTGACGCAACTCCGTCGCTCGCGGGAAATCTTCCTCGCGATCAGGAAACCGTATCTGATGCGCCTGGACGGCCAGCGCCCACGGGATGAACTGGAAGCGGAAATCCTGTTTGCCTTCGGCCGGGCCGCGCTGGATCGCCTCGCGAAGCAGCCCGGGCTGTCCGCCCTCGCGCGTCTCACCGCGAGCCTGGCGGTGTTTGGAGCTGGCGCCGCAGAGCGCCAGCCGCCGTTGTCGGCCAATGGCTCAGTTTAGCTTCTCCAGCCAGATGTTGCGGTACCGCACCGGATTGCCGTGATCCTGGAGGAGGAGTCCTTCGGGCTGGCCTTCTTTGTCGTCCACCGCGCCGCCGGTGATGCGCGGCAGCTCGATGTTGTCGTGGATGACCACGCCGTTCAGGAGGATGGTCGCGCGGGCGTTGGCGGTTTTCCTGCCGGCGGCGTCAAGCTTTGGAGCGGTGAAGGTGATGTCGTAAGTTTGCCACTGGAGCGGCGGGGCGCACATGTTGAGGAGGGGCTTGGCGATCTGGTAGATGCCGCCGCACTCGTTGTCCTCGCCTTCGAGGCCGTAGCTGTCCAGCACCTGCACTTCGTAGCGGCCTTGCAGATAGACGCCACTGTTGGCGCGCCCCTGGCCGCGGGCCTCGGGCATGTACGGGAGTTGAAACTCGAGATGCAGCCGGAAACTGCCAAACTTCTCGCGCGTGATGATGTCACCACCATGGACTTCCATCGCGCCCCCCTCGACGAGCTTCCACCGGGCGTCACCGGCATTCGGATCACGCGCGCGCCACGCGGCCAGGCTCGTGCCGTTGAAGAGCACCACCGCTCCAGCCGGTGGCTGCTTGCCCAAGGTGGGCGACACGCGCTGAATCTTCTCCAGTTCAAAAGTGCCTTTGTTCCGGCCCGCCACCGTTCCGGACGCCCGATCCGTTTCGCCGCCACCGGACCATAACGACGCGCCGATCACCACCCCATCGTCGGTGGTGCGAACGACCCGCCCCGCCTCAAACGGGATCGCGTCCACGAACTGGAAACCCGCCTCGTCCACGCGCCCGCGAAGCTGGAAAAGCGTGGGCACCCGGCGGTCGAACGTCGAAACCAGCTTGGCTTCGTAGCGGCCCGAACCGTGCGGGATGAGAAACACGCAGACGGGTTGAGTCTTGCCGTCAATCGTCATCGTGCCCCTCCAATCGCCCATGAACGGGTCGGGTGAAGGTTGCGCGAGAGCAATGAGGGAACCGAGCGACAATGAGACGAGAGCGGTTTTGTTCATAAGGAGTCAGTAATTGATACTCACGAAAGCAGCCAAGACCGGGTCACGACGAGAGAACGGCCCGTCGCCGGAGGGGGGAGACTTCCGGTCGGGACCTCAAAGCGACCAGGCAATCGCCTTTGGGCCACCGTGCTCCTACGCGGTCGAGCCCCCGCTCCGTGTTACCGGCCATGCGGCCGGACGATGTTGCTTGTTTCGGCAGGAGTCAATAGGCGGCGCCTCCAGGCGCGGGGGTCCAACTGCTTTGGTCCCTTCCGTGGTCAACACCAACGATGGTGGGCCCAGCAGGATTTGAACCTGCGACCAAGCGATTATGAGTTGAAATCTGCCGTGTCTTTGTCGGTTGCCGTCGGTTGCCGTCAAATGCACATATTCGCAATCTTCAAGCACTTACACCCGAAACTCTAAAACTCACCGCAACTCGATGCGACTGGTCAAAACAGAAAAATTGGCCAAGAATTGGCCAAGCAGCATTGAGGATACCGCGATGAGCAAGAATCCCAAGCAGCAGCGGCGGCCTGCGAGAAGGCGTGACAAGAAATCGGGGCAGCAAGCATTGGCTCTGCCGCCGCCCACGTCGAATCAGCGCAAGAAAGCAGGCGGCGAGGAACAAGCCGACTATCCCGCGAACCCGACCGGCGAAGGCGCCAGCATAGCAGAAATGGCCCAGGTGGGCCGGAATGCGACTGAGAGGATGTTGGCGCTTCATCAACTCATTTCCGCGCGAAAGTACCCCAACACCTTTCGCGTGGCGCGTGAATTCGAGGTTTCCCAAAAGACGGTGAAGCGGGACGTGGAGTGGATGCGCATCCATTGGAATTTGCCGATTGAATACGACCGGCGACGGCACGGATATTTTTATTCACGAGAGGTCACGCGCTTCCCTGGGGTGCCAACTGTGACGGAGGCCGAGATGTTCGCTCTGCTCGTTGCCCACAAGGCGTTGGAGCAATACAGCGGCACGCCATTCCATAAGCCGCTTCAAATGGCCTTTCAAAAGCTGACCGGGCAGTTGAACGATACGGACCGCTATTCGCTTCAGGATTACGAAAGCGTGCTGTCGTTCCGGCCCTTCGCGCCCGAGGTTGCCGACATGGAGAGGTTCGAGGTGGTGACCCACGCGATTCAGCAGCAGCGTGCATTACGGTTCCTGTATCGAAAGCCAGGCGAAAAGAGCGCCGTCGGACGCCATGTTCACCCATATCATCTGACCTGCAATGATAATCGATGGTACCTTATTGGGCACGATGTTGACCGAAGCGATATCCGCACGTTTGTCCTCGGTCGGATGAGTGGGAGCGTAGTGGCGGCTGAGGCCTTTCAGAAGCCGAAGGATTTTAGCGTGGAGGACTATTTGCGGGGGAGTTTCACGGTGATGAAGGGAAAGGCTGATTACGAGATCGTCGTGGAGTTCGATGCATGGGCGACAGACCAAATCCGGGGCCGACTGTGGCATCCAAGCCAGCAGGTGACTGAGCTACCAGGCGGCGGCTCTCACATGCTGATGCATCTAAGCGGGCTCGAGGAAATCGAGCGTTGGGTGTTGAGCTGGGGCACGCATGCGACTGTGATAAAGCCCGAAGCCCTTGCGCAACGCCTTGGCAGCACTGCACGAGAGCTGGCACGCCGCTACGGAGAACCGGTAGAACACAGCTCGTCGCGGACGCACGAAGACTAATCTGATCAGCGGCCTGCGGCGGCGGCGTGCGGAAACAGCCGGTCGGTCGTCGCAAGACTCCTTCTTCAGGGACTGCCGAGCAACCTCCTTAGAGGCAGAACTGGATCCCCATTCTACTGCCTCCAAGCGCACACGAGAGGATCGGGGACTCTCTCGAGTTCCTTTCGAACCACCGGCAGTTGTGAATAACTTTTCAGAAGAATCTTGGGGTATGGTCCCGCCAATGTCCCTCCGGCTCCTTTATCATGATAGCGTGAAGACAAACAATGGAACAACCGAGCAGTGGTGGACGAGTTTGTCCAGCGGTGAGAAGGAATTTATTCGTTCCTTAATGCGGATGATTCAGGGCGCAAAGCACAGCCAAGTCATCGAAGTCGCCCGCGCAGCCAGGAAATGGGAAGGCGCTTTAACGTTCTTCTTCAAGGTGCGGCTGAAGAACCAAAGACCACGCTGGTGGACGAAGCGCAACTCAGCGTTGCGCAGTGAGACTATTTCATACCCGTTAACCGCGCGTAGCCAACCAGGTGTTTCTCCAAGTCGGGGTTGATGGGGCATTGGCTACGCAGCCACGCAAAAGCGCGCTCCGTTTCATGGCTCAATTCAACATTTTCACATTCGTTGGCCAAGGCATGACCGCTGGTTCTTGGCTGCCCCCTAATCGTGATCTCGACAAGCTCGGCGCCGGGACCGATTCGAACATCCATGCATCGAGCCGCGATAAGCTCGGCTTGGTCGCGAGGGTCCTTATGGAAGACCCGGAGGATGGCGGCCATATCCGAGTCGTAGAGAGCCTTCTGGTCACCGGTGAAAAGGCGCGACACATGGCTCCTGCTCAGGCCCGACTCGCGCGCGATGTCTGCCTGCTTGAACCCATTACGATCCGAGAGCCGGTTCAGAGCAATGCTGAAATAGCTCATAAATTTTTTTGCCGCGCACGTCCCATTTTATGGGAATTCCACTTCAATGCAATAGCAACCGTGAGGCGCTCGCGAGAATGAAAGGACGCCCGAGCCATGGAACCGAGAAGCGACGCGACACCAAAGGCTTGAAGGGCTGATCAGGAGATTCGGAGGCGCAAATGCCCAGGAACGCAAATGTTATCGGGCGAACCGTAGCCCGGCTGCGATATCAGCAAGGCTGGTCGCAGGATGAACTCGTAGCTCGACTGCACCTGCTCGGGAACATCAATATGACCCGCGACATACTCGCCAACATCGAGACGCTACGAAGTCCGGCCGACAGCAAACAGATCGAGTTCTTTGCCGAGGTCTTTCACATACAGGAACAAGCCCTGTTTCCAAAACGCCGGCATTTCGTGGGAAGGACCGGGGAGATGGAATTACGCGAATTTACTCGTCGGCGTCGCAGCGCGCCCCAGGGCAAGCCGCGATGAACCGGCTTTGCACGGCCCGAACCTTTGTTACTGAAGCATCACCCGCTTTGAGCACGCCGCAGATCTCAACCACCAATGGAATCAAGATTCAACTGCGTCTGGCTGGCAACCACAGGCCGCGCCTCGACAGCCGCCGTATCCCCCGTGCGCAAACGGAACTTCTCAAACTGAGCCAGTTTGTACTCGTTGATGCGCCGCAGCAGTTCCTCCTTCACCTCGGTCCGGTTTACTTCCGAATGCCCAGGCTCCAAGGCCAAGCCGGAGATATTCACCTCAAACTCTACTCCGGAGTCCTTGCTCGACCCATAATCCGGGAACTCAAAAACCACGGCACAATTCCCACGCGCAATCGGGCATTCGAACTTGAATTTCCCTTCCATCCCATGAAGCAGAAGGTACTTGTGGTACTCCTTCTCCTTGATGAAAAACGTGTTCTCCAGCGCCCGCCCGTTGAATCTCAAATCGTCCACGCCATCCCCCATCCACTTGAGCCTCGCTGGCAGCGTCGTTTCCTCATCCGGGCACACCTGAAACTCTGTGGTTCCGCAGGACTCAAACCCCGCCGCTTTCAGCCCCCGAATCAGGCTTAGGAAAAAACCAACCCGTCGCTCGTTGTCGAAACTCGAAAACAGAACCGTCTCAATCTCGCACTCACTTCTCACGTCTCCGTTAGTCTTAAAGCGCTCTTTGAGCCACTCAACCAGTTTGCAATTCAAATCCTTTGTCTCTCCCGCCGTATGAGTCAGCACAAAAGTGATCGAACGTCCCGTCGCACTCCTCTGAATCTCCAATTTCCCCCGAAAGTTGCTCTTAGTGGCAGCCCAGTTCCGCGTCAAATCCGTCCGCTCGATCTCGAATTCGCAGCAGACATGGTCCGGGTTGCCGTCAACAGGAACGAACGCTGGCACCCCTATCACCCGGTAATTCACGTAATCCCCGACCACCAGAGCCGCCAGGTTCAAGTCGGCGGGAATCGCTTCCAGCAACGGACGCCTCCCATTCCATAGGATTGTCCGCGTCATCGTCTTTGGATTGTCCTCTCGGGTCGCCTGGCACTCCCTCAGATCATCGAACTCCCTCGGACTCAGCAGGCAGCACACCAAAGCCGGGATCGTATCCGCCTTGTCATTCCGCCCCAGGAAAACCCCTCGTCCCCGCAGGGTCCTCTTCAGATCGGCCGCTCTTATAAACGGCTGCTCCATGAATCCCCTCAACGACTCCCCGCACGGCAGCAGCAATTCAATATTGTCAGGCACGTTCTGCATATCACTGCCCCACAGCCCGAAAATCCCGGTCGTAGCACCGCACCTCGACCCCAGCGGTGAACTTGCCATCAGAGAAACACCCCTTCGCCTCCTGGACCTGGTTGCCATGCGCCAGCTCGCTGTAGTCAGCGAAGGCAAGAATGACCTTGCTGCACCAACCCTGTGAGAGGTGCTGGGCGAGCCCCATCAACCGCTTCACCGCCGGCTGGCTGAACGGTTCGACCGTCGAGAGCATCAAAATCCGCCGAGGTGACGCCGCGTCGGCAATCTTTAACGCCAGTACGCTCGAATTGACGTATTCCACCGGCATCAGCGTTCCATCGTGCAATCTCAGCTCCGGGTTAAAGCTGGCCCCCGTCTCGTGATAGAAGAAAGTAACCTCACAGCCTTTCTCCACCTGCCCGGCATAATCAATCGAATCGTAGATAAAGCTCGCGCGTTTGTTGTCCACCAAATAGACCGCATCAAACTTCAGCGTGTCCGGAAGTATCACATTCGACACCCTCCCAATCACATCGGCCTCACCGCGCCGGTCATCATTGATCCATAACAACACGCCGATGTCCTGCCCTTTCGTCACGCCTCGAACTCCGCGCGCCGCTGCCCGCCTCACCTCCGAGTTCTTGAAGCATTCCAGAGTATGGGCCAAATCCGTGAAATGCTCCTTGAAAATCCCCTTCGGGTTCGCTGGATAACTCCCCGCCGAATACTTCACCGACACCACCAGGTTATGCCCCACTCCATCTCTGAGCGGCGACTTGCAGGCCAGCAGGTAATCAATGCCGTGCGTTCTGCGTTCCCTCTCCCCATTCTTGTGCGCCTCGCCTCTGGCGCACGGCAACTCCACCCCATGCTGCGCTGCGCCCCAGCCGACGAGGCGTAGAAAATCCGCCGCCACAGCTTCACCCATCTCACCAACTTTCTTGGACCATTCGCCCATAATCGTTCGCGATGGTAAAGAAGCTATGAAATTTGCCGCACCTTCCTCAAGCGCCGAATCCGCTCGCCGCCGGTGGCGGTTGGTTGCCGTAGCGCCCCCGTGACTCCTCCCGCTAAAGCCGCCACTTGTCTTTAGAATGGATCCGGCGCTCAAGCCGATAGTGGGTGCGCATCCCGGTGCGTCCCGGTAGGATGGAACCTGTCGCACCCTCGACTCCCGCACCTACATTGAGAGCCCATGGGGCGACCTCGGCTGCAATGCAGCATTTCGACCACCAGGTCTGCGCTCGCGCGTCTTTGCACGGCCCGACCCTGTGTTCCTGATACACCCATCAAATCCAGTCCTTGTGCTGAAATCAGCCCGCAGAGCTGGACCGCATGAGCGCCCCGCAACCACCCAAAGAACCGGGTATGGCCGCCGCCCTCGACAGGGAACGGGATGGCCAGCGCTCATACGCCAGGACGCACGCCCAGTACTGGAAGTCGCGCCTGGAGCATCGGACGTACACTCGCGAGGGGAAAACATTCGAAGTAGCCGAATGGTCGGTTAGAATTCACTTCAAGGGCGTCCGAAGGAGCTTCGATCTTGAGACCGCAAACAAGGAAGAGGCCGCCACAAAAGCACGGGATATTTATGTGTCCCTCGTTACGAAAGGGTGGTCAACGACGCTCACAGAACTCACCCCGCAAACGATGGCGCCGGTTGATGCCAACGCCAACGGCGCCAATCCCACGGTTGGAGAATTCCTGGCGGAGGTGGAGAGAACTTCTAATCTAAAGCCGAAAACCTTCCGCCGCTACGCCCAGTACTTTAGGATGTTGGCGGCACAGATTCAGGGGGTGAAGTCTGACGCTTCGCGTTACGATTACTGCAATGGCGGATTGACTCATTGGCGGGAAAAAGTGGACGCCGTGCCGCTAACTGCTATCACGCCGGCTGCTGTCGCGGACTGGAAGATCGCGTACCTTAAACGCGCGGGCAGCGATCCTCGACGAAAGCTTGAGGTGAACCGGTCATTCAATGCAGCTATACGTCACTGCAAGAGCCTTTTCAGTTCGCACATAATCAACCAACCGAATTTCGGGGTTAAAATTCCGAGATTCAAGGTACCGGACGGCCAGCGCGGAGAACGGGAAGCATATTGGTTCGAGACGGTGGATTTCGAGCGAGCAGGCTCGATGAAGTTCCAGGCTCCTGCCGGTGTCACTTACGAAAAGCTCGTCACAGACGCTCGTAGCGAACTACGTTCACAACATCCCGAAACCTACAAGCTGTTTCTGCTGTGCCTTTGTGCTGGGCTTCGCCGGGCAGAGGCGGATGTTTGCCTCTGGACGCAGTTGAACCCGGAGGACAATTCCATCCGCATCGAAGCCAACCAATTCATTGAACCCAAACACGGCTCCGGCGGGACGGTTTATGTCGATCCCACGCTCATGAAGGAATTGTTGAGCTTCAAGGGTGAGACGCAGAACGGTTTCGTTGTGAACTCGACGCTGAAATGGAAACCAACGTCGTATGGTCGTTATCGCTGTGAGCCGCACTGGAAGACGTTGATCGATTGGCTGGAAGGCAACGGCATTTCCGCAAGGAAGAAAGTCCACGAACTGCGGAAGCTCTTTGGTGATGCCATTGTCAAGCGCAACGGCATCTTCGCCGGCAGTGCCCAACTTCGGCACTCGACTATTCAAATGACGGCCAGCCATTACACCGACCCGCGCCAGCGCGCGGCCCTTCCCGTCGCCAATTTGTTCCCCGATGAAGGCACACAGATTGTGCCCAGCCCGCAACCTGAGGCTGAATTGCCGGCACAAAGACCGGGAACAAACGATTTAAAGGTTGGAATCAAGCGCGGGGTTTAAATCCAGCCTCGGCGACATTCGTCGTAGTTTCCTGAGGCAGCATCTGATCGGCATCCGCCGATGAGGTTTGGTCGTGTTCACCCGCGTATGCCCGCGTCTCTGGTTGCTCCGCGCAACATCGTGCCGGCAGGCGAGGAAGGGGTTGAGGAAGTTTTGCGCCTGCCGTCACTCAGTTGCTAATGCTCCGCCGCCCGACGGCGCGGGCACACGCGGGGCGTTTCGTTCGGAGCGGGGCTGCTCTCTCGGGAAGGAGGTGAAGAGAGCAGTCCCGCTCCTTCAACAAACGAAACGCAAAACATGAACGCGACTGAAAACCTCATCTCCAACGGATGCCCCACAGCTGCTTCGCAACCAGCGAACGAAATTGTTAAGCCGATCAAATTCCCGGCCCAACCCCAGGAATGGAAAATTGTTTCGCTCCGAGAATGTCCCACACCTGATACCATGCAACAGTGCGAAACACCCGACCAGGCAGCCGCCTATTGGAGAGCCCATATTGCCAGTCATCCTTACTTCAATGCTGAATGCGAATGTCTGGTAGTTTTCATCCTCAACACCCGTCGTCGTATCAAAGGTCACTACCTGGTATCCATTGGAACGATGGACACGATCCTCTGTCATCCCAGGGAGGTATTCCGCCTAGCCGTCATGGCGAGTGCCGCCGCAATCGTCATCGCACATAATCATCCCAGCGGGGAGCCGACCCCATCAGAAGCCGACATCAAAATCACTCGTGACCTCATTCGCGCAGGGCAACTTTTGAAAATCGAAGTTCTCGACCATATCATCCTTGGGCATTCTACCCACACCAGTTTACGATCCCTTGGGTATTTTTATAGCTAGCCGAACTCGGCTTCCGAAAACATCGGAGGCCATTTTTCATCGGCCGGGATTGTGCATCCCACTGCTCCCACGGGGATCTCTTCTCGGCGACAGTCGCCGGATCACTTCAAGATGCCCACCAGGAAGTTGGCCAGGCGGCGGTGTTGTTCATTCATGTTTCGGTCCAACCCACACTCTGAGGCGATCTCGCCAAACGGAGCTTCCCAACTGGGCAGGGGTGGCGGCAGTTCCGACGGCACATCATGTGTCCGGCGGCGCCGAAATGTCGCCTGGATGTTCTCCGCAAGCCGCGACTGCTCGATTGTCCCCGAGTCAATCAAGAGAACCATATCCACCAAGTCTTTTACGCGCGTATTCGGACGTCCGGCGCGGGGTGGCGTATAGGCATGCAGTTTCTCCCCGAACTGTTCCTCGCGGGAAATGGCGGGCAGCTTCACCGCTGGAATGCCAGCAAAGCCGAGCCAATCCTGTCCTTCCAACCATTCGAACGGCTCGCGGAGCACATCGCCCGCGCTGACATCCAAATGGAAAGTGACAAATCGCCTCCCCGCCATCCGAGCGTCGACAGGGAATCGAGAGCCGCCGTAGGGTGCGGCGTCGAGGTCGAGCGTCGGTTCTCCAATCATGAAGGCGAAACCGTCCCTCAGGTCCAGGTCCGTAGCCTGCGTCAGCAATTCTCGCATTGCCACGGCATCCCAGTCCTTCGCGCCCTTGGGTTGCTTTCGCACGGCGAGGTCAATGTCGCGCGTCGTGCGTGCCGACCGGATTCGAAGCTCCATGGCGTAACCGCCCTTGAGTAGCCACGGCGAATCAGCCTGACGAAAAAGCCGGCACAATAGACGGTCAAATGCCACTTGGCGCCGCAGTCGTTGAAGGTCAAGTCCTTGCTCCTTCGCCATAACGCTGAGCCTTCCTTCCAACGCGGCCCGAAGCGCCGCAGCGGTTGCGTATCGACGTTTCATTGGCTGTAACGCTCCAGCAGCCGGACGAACCATTCTGGATGGTCGCCTCTTCGTCTCAGATCCAGCACCTGCTGCCGGGTGACTACGCCACGCTTCGTTCCTTCTCGCAGCGCCTGTTCCGCGAACTCCTGCTTCCCTGCCGCCGCTACGTCGGCTACCGCGCGGAGCGCCTTGGTCACGGCGAATCCCTGACGTTGCTCAATCTCGGCGCTGTCCAGACGAGCGCGGTGCAGCACTAACACTTTGGGTGTGGCCGCGCTGCGACGAAAGCTCGGCGGGACCGTCATGTGGAGTTTGGCCGGATTGGCATCCGACAGTTCGTGGATGCTCAGTGCCGATTCATGAGAGTAAACGCCTACAGGCTCGCCAGCTCGATTGCGTGACCAGAGCGAATAAATCACGTATTGTTCCTCCATGGAGCGGGGAAAACGCGCCAGTCGGTAGATCCCATGTTCAACACGAAGCCAGTTACCTGCCTTGACGTGATGGGCCTGGCTGCCAAGTAGATAACCGGCATCAGCGGCCTGTTTGGCGGTGAAATAGCCTTGTTGCTGTTCGATGATCTCGAACAGTGAGTCGCCCGCGGATGATTTCCGGTCTGCCACGCCACAAACATACAAGAGACTTGTATAAACATGCAAGCCGGTTCTGGCCGAATGATGGGTTGGAGCATAATACCCCGGCTATTGTTCCCCTTTCTGGTGACCGCCGTCGGATTCGGCAAGATCCACAACGACGAGCTCGCGGACGAAAGGTTGGCCATCGGCCAGCAGGTTACGTTGGCTCGTGGGCAAACTCACCAAATACGAGAGTTCCATCCGCTGAATCGCGGTTTCGACGCGGCGTAGGGAATAGCCGTGCAGCAAAACCTCATGGGTCGCAAAGACCAAGCGGAGTGTTTGCTCCTTGCCGTCGCTCTTGAGTTCGGAGAAAGCGAACTGGTCGAACGGCAGCAGCAAGCTTTGTTCAGCCGATACTTCGATTTTGACCGCGCGAGCGTTCGGGTCGCTCGCCCAACATTCGGGTGATTTTGTGCTCATGGATTTCAATGGATTGATGATGACGACGAGAAAGTCTCAGCAGGCGAAAGGTGTCGGCGGCCCGGCGACCGAACCGCAGCAGATGTCCGTGCAGCCGATCCCATAGGCGAACACCGCGGCGAGGCGCGATTCCAGGCGCGAGGTCCAACGCCAAAGGCCTGTGGCTGGATTGGGTCACGTTCTCACGCAACTGGTCCTTGTCAGAGGTGAAGATACGGATGCCGCGTCGCCCCCGCGAGATGGTCACATACCATTGCTGCGCATTTGTGGCGGCCTTGATGGTCGAATCCGAGAACAACACATAGTCCACAGTCTTGCCTTGCGACCCGTAGGACGTGATTGCGTAGCCAGGCAGGAATTCCCGGAATTCCCTGTCCAGCACCCGGCCATCAGTGAGTTCAATGCCGCCATCGGTGCCGACTGATTTCACCGTCACCAGCTCGCCATTGGTGACCCGCTCGCCGGATGCGAGCTTGCGATTGGCTTTCAGGTGCAGCCGATCTCCAGCAGCGACGGCCAATTCGAGTGGCAGGCAGACCGAGATTCGGTCGAGCATCTTATTTGAAACAGTGACAAAACGTCCGCCAACCTCGACCAACACCCCCGCCTTGACGATGCCAGCCAGCTTGCCTTTCGCGCCCGGTTCGGCCTGTCGGATCTTCTGGTTGAAGACCACGACCGCATCTTCCGGATAGAACCGTTCGTCACGTTTCTGCGCGGTCGTGAGGTCCAGCCTGTCCAGCGCCTGAACCACCGTATCATTCGCCCCCAGCAGTCCCTTTGCTTTCAGCGCATCGCGAACGCGCGAATTGACTCGGTGGACCTCCGCCCAGGTCTGCGAGACCACCACGGCCGACACGTCTCGCTCAGTGAGTTGGAGGTATTCGTCGACAAGTCTTTCGGCCTGATCAGCCAGGCGGCAAGCCACCACCGCGCCCATCTTATCGAGGCGACCGAATGACTCGCCCACCTTGCCCGCCGCCGCCGATTCGACTGCTTTCCGATATGCCCGAATCCGGTTACGCTCCTCGTCGTCCCGCCCCAACGCCGGATCTTGTCGGCGAATCCTGCGCAATTCGACGGGTTTAACGCCGGAATGACGCTCGATGGCTAGCAGGGCATCCGATGCCTCGACAGCCCCATGCTGTCGCGTGTCACCCGAGAGAATTACCCGCGCGTTCCGTTCACGGGCGAGACGCAGCAGTTCAAGCATCTGTCGCCCCCCAATCTGCCCCGCCTCATCCACGACCACGACCGCCCCCGTGGCAAGTTCGTCTTTGAGAAGCAGATTCGCGACTGTTGACGGTGACGGCAGTCCTGCCTTTTCCATGTCCACGACTTGTTGACGCTGCGGGGCGAGGACAACAACGCGCCGGCCGGACTCTCGGAGTTGTTCGACCAACTCACACAGGACGTAGCTCTTGCCCGTGCCCGCACCGCCACGAAACACGGATACCGCGTCTGTTGAGGACAAAAGGGCATCGAGCGCCTTTCGTTGCTCCTCGTCCAGCGTCGCCTTCACTGGTCGTGGATTGGCCACCAGCGGATGGCAAGCGGCAACGCCATCTTTCACGGTCTGGACAATCTCCCATTCACGAAGAAGGACCTCGCGCAGGGTCACATTACCTGGGCGGTCTCTATCCCGGATGTAGCCGCGCTGCCGTGTGAACTCCGTGAGTTCGCCCACCGAGAAGCTCCCGCCTCGTGCTCGACCGAGCGCCTCCTGCCACACCTGACACTCCAGGACCACCGAGTTTCGGTCGAACAAGTGATCTTCTGCCCATTGGACGGCATCGACCAAGGACACCCTGTTTTCGCCGGATGGACTTTGCGTGAACTGATTGGGAAGACGCCTGATTGTCTGCCGCTCATCCCGCGTCAATTGCGACTCCCACAGTTCCAACAGTTCTTCCCGGCTCAAGTCTCGCTGCTTGCGTGCCCGCTCGGCTGTCGCAATCAGGCGACGAGTAGCCATAACGTCTCCACTGGCTATTTCGGGCTTTTCTTCCAGCAGCTTTGCCAGCGCAGCATTGATCTCCGCACGCCGCTTTGAAAACCGTTCGCATAGCTCATCCGAGATGCCCTCGACTTGAAAATCTCCCCGCGCCCGGTTGCGAATCCGGTAACCGAAGCTGCGCAGTTCACGGGCAAGCTCGTGGTAGTAGGCGTTCTCGGCGAACTTCCGGGCGCGTAGGAGTTCGTAATTCTGGAGGGCTTTCCAACGATTCTCCACACGATCGAAGGTCGCGTTGAAGACGATGCAGTGTGTGTGCAAGTGCGGGTCAAGGGCGCGTGACGTGTCGTGAGTGAACAGCGCCGCCGTGAAATTGCCCGTCAGCCGGTCGCTTTGTGCGCCGCTGGTTCGGATGCGAGTCGCGGCAAACGCCTCGAATTCCTTGACTGCGGCCTTTACGGCTCGCGCATGGGCTTCAAGAATCCGCTCGTCTTTGCCGACGAACGCCGCGAGGGACACCGACTTCGGCGGCGAGAACGTGAAGTCGTAGAATATCCGCCGATTGGCCGCGTTGACGCCGTCTTCCGTCCGCGTGGTGTTCAACCGTTGCGTGAGCGTTTTACCCGTGGCCGGGTGTTGGTTCTCGCACAGCCGCAGGAAGTCATCGGCGCGGACTTTGCCGGACAAGCCGAGATGTTCCGCACCGAAGCCAGTCCATTCGCCGGCCACACGCTGCCCTTCGTTGTAGTAGTCGCCGACGCAGAGGTGTTCCTCGAAATATTCCTGCGCGTTCTTGAGGTTGTATTGCGTCTTTGCTGTGACCACGCACCGGACACTACACGGACTGTGCGCGCATCTTGTGTAACAGATACACCAGCCCGAAGCCGGCTTGTGCTGAACTGTCGGCATGAGCACAACCGCGACTCTGAAACCGGGAAACCAACTGTGGGGCATCTACCACAGGGACCGTGAATATGCCCGCGAGATGGGCGATCCACTTCGCACGGTTGTCGAAGCCCCCACCAAACCGGCCGCCGAGGACACCGCTGCCCGACTCGGCTTCAACGACCCCTGGGCGCATCCCGTAACCACTGAACAAGCGCAGCGAGCGGAGTGGCTTCCAAAAATCCGACCAGTGCATCGGCGGAGGTTCGCCCACAAATCGTCTCGCGGCATCCACGTCTGATTATGCAAACACCGACCACAGCCCAAATCCGAACCGCCATCCAAGTGCTGAAGAAGTATGGCGAACACATCAATCACAACGCCGCGAACATCATCATTGACCTGCCGGAAACCCGCTTTGGCGAGCATGTCGCCGCACGGGCCAAAGTGGTGAGCATCGACCAGATCACACGAATTCAGACCGTGGCCGCGCAGTTGGAGAAGTGGCGCGACGATCTGCTACAGCAGAGGAGGCAGTGTGTTGCTCATCATGTTTAAGACAAGGCACGCGTTACCCCTTCATGCCGAAGGTTTCTGCGTCCGCGAAGAAGTCGCGATCAATACGCCAAACAGCCACGCGATATGAATCAATCACGACCACAGACGCGGCAAATGCGCGAGCAAGGACAGGCAGAAGCAAGGCCGCAGTTGCGACTGATCCGTGTCCGCGTACAGTTCGCGGCCGCGTCCAGGACACGCCATCAGGCGCGGCAACAGTCAGTCCGTAGCTCCGATAAAGACACGGCCTTGACACGTTCACAGACGACAACGGCAATGGCTGCGAATCGTCCGCAGACAGGCAGCAATCTAGGATTTTCCACGTCCGAAGCCTCGTCCCCAACCAGGCTTGGCCTAGAACTCGAACAACCACAGGCCCGTCCAAATCGCCGCATTGCCGTGGCCGCCACGCGGCCTATCCATTTCCCGGTTCACGTCCGCAGCATTTAAGCCTATGTCCTCTTTTGATCCAGCCGCATTCCGCAAAGCGGTCGAAGAATTCACCCCGCGCCGTCCGCAGAAGTTCCAGGATTTGCTCCCAGCGAAGGATGTCATCGTCGAGTTGCGCCAGAAGCACGCGTCGTATCGGTCCATCGCTGATCTGCTCACGCAGCATTGCTTGCCGACGAGCAAAACAGCCATCGCGCAATTCTGCCATCAGGTGCTCGGCGAAAACGTCCGGCCACGAAAGCGGCCAGGGCGCAAGCGCCCGCCTGTTCCCACACCCACAAATGGCGAGGCGACAACACCGGAATCACCACCAGAAAGCAACGGTGGTTTGCCGCTTGAATCTGCCGCGAACGATCAAGGCAGCGAAGCAGCACAAACTCGCACCCGCGGTCCGCGCATCGCCCAAGTGCGGATGCTCAAACCTCAAACCACATGAAACGACTCGATTTGATTCTCAATGGCAAAGGCGGTGTCGGCAAAAGCTTCTTTGCCGTGAACTTCGTCCAGTTCCTCAAAGACAAGGGTATCACGCACGTCGCGATTGATTCCGACAACGAGAACTCCACGCTGAAGCGATTTCACCCGGACACGCGATTCCTCGATTTGGACAATCGCCGGGAACTTGACGGGATTTTCACGGCACTTGAAAAGGCCAATCTCGTGGTCATGGATTGCCGCGCCGCGTCCACCGATCTGTTTATTGACTACTTCGCCGAGATTGACCTGCCCGCTGTGCTGTCCGCGATAGGCGCAGCCCTCACGCTCGTCATGCCGGTGAACCACGAGGCGGACAGCGTGGACCAGATTCAGCGGCTTGCCGACCAATTCGGAAAGCAATGCAGCTACCTTGTGGTTCGCAACGCCGCGCACAGCGACAGCTTCGCGTTGTTCGAATCGTCGGAGGTGCGCGCCCAACTCAAGGACAAGCTTGGCGGGCGGGAAATTAGCATGACCCGGTTGCAGGATTGGCTGGTTGAAGCCCTCAACGCCGAAAACCTGACCATTACCGCGGCCGTTAAGCACCCCGCGTTCAGCTTGTTGGATCGTCAACGCCTTCAGACGTGGCAGCGGAAGCTCTACTCCGAGATCGAATCCATCGCCGGGTTGTTGATGCCGGCAAAATGATACTATATGCCGAATACCGAACTACCTGACTTCGACGCGGAGTTCAGCGAGGCCATCACGGGGTGGCGAGCCAAGCATCGGCTGCAAGAAGACGACGCCGTGATGCTCCTCGTCGAGTTGTTCCGAATTCATCAGCGGCACTGGGACGACATCCGTCGCCGGGAAATCCCGTCATTCGAGCAGTTCCGGGCGGACATTGGAAAGCTTGCGGACACCGCCCGGACGTTTCAGGGACAGACAACAGCTTTCCTCGAACTCTTGCGAAGCCAGCCAGTGGATTATCGTGTCGCCAGTGTCACTCGTGCTGCTGCTGTCTTTGCGACGATTGCAGGATTTCTTGCCGGTTATCTCATCGGGAAAGCATGGCTATGAAATTCAACCTCATCCCTTTCGATCCAATCATGCCACCGTTGGATTTGTTCCTCGCATTACGTAATCCGAAATATTTCATGCTGACCGGCGGTATTGGACTGGCGTTGATCGCTGCGTTGCTCCTGCTCGCTCCCCGCAATCGCAAGCGTATCGTCGCCCGACTGGGCGGCCTGACATGGAAAAGGACACAATTCTGTCGAGGATGGCTTATTACCGGCGACACTGGATCGGGAAAAACCAGTTCCGGCATTAACCAATTGGCCCACCAGGTCTTCCAAAACGAGCCTACCTGGGGTGGTCTGTGCATTGATGAAAAGGGAGTTTACTGGGAAACGCTCACGGCTATGGCGAAGCACTACGGCCGTGAACGCGACCTCATCCAGTTGCGAATCCGCACCGAAGGCTCAGACCCGAATTGGATGCCAGAACACCGTTTCAACTTAACCGGCGACCGAAGCATCCCGTTCACGACCTACGCGAAGTTCATCGTGGACACCGCCACAAGTCTCGGCCAGGGCGGAGACAAGGGATTCTTCAAGAGCCAAGCGCAAACCCACATCGCCCATGCGCTCGAACTGCTCTATGAGCTGAAACGACCGGTCACGTTGCGCGGGGTCTTCGAGTTGCTGTCAGACCGCGAATTGCTCGAAGAAGAGATGGAGAACCTTGAATCCCTTCTCGAAACACCCCGCCGGGAGGCCGTTTACGCGCATTTCGCCAACCGCTTCCTCAACCAGCCCGACGAGCAAAGCGGCGGGGTCCGCGAAACCATTGGCAACTACCTACAATACTTCCTGACACCGGAGGTTGCCGAGGTCTTCTGCACCGAGGAAAGCACGTTCGATTTCGCGTCGATTGACCAAGGCAAGATCATCCTGACCACAATGCCGCAGAAGTTTCAGACCGAGCGGCGCTACGTAAACACCTTCCTGAAGCTGCTGTATTACAACCACGCGCTGCGCCGCTTCGACAAACCCAAAGCCGACCGCGCCAAAAGCAATCTCCTGATCCTATGGGCCGACGAAGCGCAGCGATTCATGACGGCAAGCGAAGACGGCACGAGCGACTACAACTGCGTGGATGTGATCCGGGAAGCGGGTGCGACCATCGTTGCCGCCGCCCAAAGCACGACCTCATTCGTTCCCCCGCTTGGCAACGACAAATCGAAGGTCCTTACGCTCAACCTCCGCAACCGAATGATTTTCCGTGCCGCCGACGAGGCCGACGCCGTCCAAGCGGCTGATTTTCTGGGGAAGAAGCGCGTTGTAAAGCGCTCATGGGGTTTCAGCGCCGGCAAGCGCAACGTCAACTACTCCGAAACCGAGGAGCACAAAATCAAACCTCACAAGCTTCGCAGTTTGCGCGACCACCAGTGCGTCCTTGTCCACTGCGAAAGCGGGTTTCGGCGCGTGACCCTCGCGCCACTCGAACCCGACGGCGCTGTAGCAAAGTGGTTCTCCTCCTGGCGGAGGAGCCTATAACTCATGCCGTCCTCGTGGGAGTCTGGATGACTCAAGGCCACCTGAATGCGAGCGCAGCAGCCCCCGCACAGGGGTTCCATCAGGTTAGTCGTAAATTCGAGATTCTCACCTCTGATCTGAGCCGGCCTCGCGACTACGAAGGCGACGTTGGCGCTGCGGCTCCTGCGGCTTTGAGAAGCGCGGTTTTGCTTCGCATAACATGCACGATCGCGGGATTTACCGGGACATTCTCTCCAGTGAAATAGTCCACGAACCACCACGGCTGGCCGTCTGGAAGCTGGTCGCGGAAACATCCGGTCCAGTCGGAGGCCCAAAGGTCTGCGGTCTTGCGCACGGTGTGAACATAGGGGTTCCCACAGAGCATCTGCATGGCATAGGCCAACAGAGGCTCGTCATTGAACGTCAGATTCTGCCCCCGACAGAACTGCCAGAAGTCATAAGCCAGATTGAATACGGTCTCGACGGCGTCCCTATGAACGATGAACAGTCCACCGTTGACGTTGAAAATGGCCTTACTTCGCACTCCCTTGGCCCGCATTAATGCCGCAAACTGCTGATTGGGACAGCCCCACCAGTCCGTCCGCTGATTCTGAGGCAAGCAAACGTCGCTCTCAAGAGCGATGTGAAGTGGCGAGCCTTGCAGCACCCTCAGCACGTCCCCGGGATGCCGAACGAAATACGTATCGCTGTCCAGCCAAACGAAGTAGTCGTAATTCAGTCTCCGTACCGCATCGCGCAAGAACGTAAGCTTGAAAAGGCACCCCCATTTCTCGACCTGCCCGACTTCGTGACAGATTGCCCCATTGATCGGACGGTCCGTCCAAATGTGGAAATCCCGGAACACGCCTGCTTGTCTCGCCGAGTTGACAACGGCCTGCGCCATGATGGCATACTCCCCGTCCACGACTGACCAGTAGCAGTATCGAGGCTTCATTGGAAGACTTCCAACCAGGTCTTCAGGTGCTCTTCGCGATTGCAGAGCTTGCTGACCGCATGCTCGCGACACCTGTGCGCCATCGAATTGCGCAGGGCTCGGTCATAGAAAAGCTCCTGCGCGCGCCGTTGGTAGTCGAGGAAATCCCCGCAAATGAAACCTGTCTCCCCATCCACGATAAGATTCTCCAGGTGATGTCCAGACGGCACGAGCGGAACCGCACCGGTCAACATGGCCTCTACCGTGGACCGGCCCCAGGACTCCGTGAAATTGTGGCCCAGGGGATAAACGAACAGATCAAGGCTCTGCAGGAATTCAACGGCAGGCTCTTGTTCGGCCTTCAGCAGATCCCAACGATCGTCAAAACGGTGCCATCGATACTTCTGGCGCAGCTTTTCGTCCCACCCCATCACGCGGAACCGCACTTCCGGCAGTTCGAGGCACTCGTAAAATACAGGGAAATCTTCCGGATACTTCACCGGATCAGCACGGGAGAGGCGGCCGATAGTGAACATCTCGTTCTGCCGAATCTTGAACGGAAAGAACGAGGGATCGATGTAATTTCCAGTGATCATCCCCGGCAGGTTGCCGTACGCGGGCGAAAGCACCTTCTTTTGTAGTTCTGAAGTGTAAAGGACTCTGTCGATTAGGCCTTCCTGTACCGCTTCCAATTCGCCCTTGTGGTGCCACATCATCTCGCTGGACCAGATGAGCGTCAACCCTCGCTCCTTCGCTCGGTGCGCGATACGGTGCGAGAAGAAGCACTGGTTTGACATCGAGAGGGCAAAGCCGCTCAGCTTGGTCGGTAGCTGATCGAGTGGGCCGTACTTGATTGACAGGTTATCGAGGAACCGAGTCCAGGTTTTGCTGCGCAGATGACGGTTTTCGTTGGGAATGACCGTAATCTCGCAATGTTCGTGCAACAGGACCAACAAGTGCGCCAGCTTCGTGTCCGCCCCGCCCACGAAGGAGGGCCAGCCGAAGATGAACAGCCTGGGTTTGACTTGGGTCTGCATGGCGTCATCAAAACGTCACTTGCCAAGCGGCGTGCACAGGGTAAGTTGTTGCCCGTAAGCTTGAAAAGTCAATTGCGTCATTCCGGCCGGTTTGTGGCGGGCGCAATGGAAGCGTCCTGTGGGCTGCGGTGTGCTTCCGGCGAAGGAGGAGGGAACTGGCCGTCTATCCCGGAGAAAAACCAAAACCTATGGCCTACCCTAATTACTACTACGCGTCGTCTTCGAGCACGAGCAGTTCCTCCAGTCCCAGCAGTTGTCCGGCTGATGGGGGCGGAGATTCGGGCGGGGTTGAGGGTGCGTTCAGCACGCCGATTCAGCCGGCCAGCGCGGGGGCCGCAGGGGTTCGGGCCAGTTCCAGTTCGACCAGTTCAAGCAGTTCATCCAGCGAGAGTTGCGCGGCTCCACCGGACGCCGGGTATTCGGCTTTTCCGTTGCGGTATGCCAACGGCGAGATTCGGCAGGTGACGCCGGGGCTTAAGTCCCGGGGCTACGGATTGAACTGGGGGCACACGCTAAGCTATTCCAACCAACTGCTGGCCGACAGCACGCCGGGGATCAACGGGTTTCGCTGGTTCGTGAAGGAACTGCCGCAATTGGGCAAGGACGCCAGCGGGAACATCGCGGTGATCGGGATCATCAACGACGCCATCTGGTTTAACAAGAGCGGCAGCCTTTACGTGGCCCGGTTTTTCAGTCCGGAGACGCTGAGCGAGTCGGGGACCGGCAGCAGCAACGAGTTCACCTTCACGGATGCCCAGGGGCAGGTGACGAAGTTTTTTGGTTTTGACGCGGCCATTCCGGCCGCCAAGCAGGGCCAGTTGAAGAGTTTCACCGACGCCTACGGCCACACCTACACACCGACGTACGACGCGAACAACCGGGTAACGGTGTTGAGCATGGGGTCCTCGCCGGGGATCAGCTACAACTACGAGTATTACACTTCCGGGGTCAACAGCGGCCGCCTGCAATACGTGACGCTCAAGCGGGGCACGACCAACGTGCGGCGGATCAGTTACACCTATCACGAGACGGGGACCGGCAACGGGCTGACTGGAGACCTGAAGCAGGCGCTGCTGCAGGAGTGGAATGGCTCGGCGTGGGACGACGTGCATAAGAACTATTTTCGCTACCACACCGCCGACGGGGGCGGGGGCATTGTGCACGGGCTTAAGTACGTGGTAGGGCCGGAGGGGTGCGCGCGGATGGCGGCAGCCGGGATGACCGATCCGGACGCCGAGGATGATACGACGCTGAACAACTACGCTGATCACCAATTTGAGTACGATGATGGGACCAACAAGCGGGTGACGACGGAGATCGTCAATGGCCAGGGCAGCGTTAACGACGCAGGGTCCAGTTCCACGGCCTCGCGGAGCAGCTATGGCTACACATACGCGACCAGCGCGCATGCGGACGGATTCAACAACTGGAAGAAGAAGACGGTGGAGACGCGGCCCGACGGCCACAAGCTCACGGTCTATTGCAACTACGCGGGCCAGCCGATCTTGAAGGTGCTGGAGGAATACAGCGGAGGGAGTCCGACCGGCAACAAGTGGTACGAGTATTTCAAGTATGACGGGCAGGGACGGGTGATTCAGCGGGGGACTTCCGAAGCGGTGGCCAGCTATTCGGAAGCGTCGCCGGGCCTGGTGACGCTCAACAGCAGCGTGGGGCTGATCCGCGTGTACGAGTACTACCCGGCCCAATCGAGTTCCATTACCGGCGAAGCGCCCAGTCGGCTGCGCTACGAGAAGGTCAAGCAAGGCAACACCGGCACAGAGATCAAGGTGCGGGAATGGCAGTACGCGACCCGGACGGCGGGTGGCAAGACCGTCTATCCGGTGTGGAAGCGGATCGAGTACCGGAGCGACTCGGGGGGAGGAAGCGACCCGGCGACCACGACCTTCGCGCAGACGTGGTTCACCAACACGGTCCAGATGGACCAGCAAACGACGACTTGGCCCGCAGTGACCACAGCCCAACATGGGTCCAACACCGCGGAGAGCCGGGTGGAGCGGTTTGACGAGTATGGACGGGTGATTTGGCTAAAAGATGAGCGGGGTTCCTGACCCGCTTCAAGTATGACGACGCTTCGGGCGGGCTGATCCAGCGGATTGACGACGTGAACGTGAGCCTGATCTCCGATTCCCCGCCGGTGCCCTCGGGGTGGACCACGCCGGCCGGCGGCGGACTGCATTTGATCACGGATTACACGGTGGACACTCTGGGACGGCCGACGCAGGAGTTGGGGCCGCCGCACCAGATTTCGCTGAGTGGAGTGGCTACCAACGTGCGGCGGGCGCAGTGGACGATCTACAAATGCGCTTCGGAGATCCGCAGCGGTTCGGGTTATTTCAACGTGGGCACCAGCGCGTACACGCTGATTGAACCCATCACCCTCACCAAGCTGGACGGCAGCATGCGGCCCACCGACATCATCGTCACCAAGCGTGATCCGGCAGTCAGCGGAGCGTTGACGGCGACCGAGGATCTCGCCACGCAAAGTCGCTGGGTGCGCTGGAGCAAGAGCGTCTTTGTCAACAACCAGCGTTCGCCCAACGCACAGCGGCGTTACTTCAGCATCCCGACGACTGGCGAAGGCACCGCGACGGATAACTACAGCCTGACGGTTTACGGTTTTGACAGCATAAACCGGCCGTTACGGACCAGGACGCCGGGAGGGACGATCAGCCGGCTGGTGTATCACACCCCCGGCTGGGTAAAGGAACGGTGGGTGGGGACGGATGACACCGGGGCCACCGAAACCAATCCCGGGGGCAGCGGCGCGCCCAACAACATGGTGAAAGTCGAGGCGTACGTGTACGACGCTGGCGCTGCAGCCAAGAACGGGAACCTGACGCAGGTGACCCGCTGGGAAAATGCCTCGACCACGCGCGTCAGCAACTATGGCTACGACTTCCGCAATCGCCGGACCAGCCTGACCGGGGAGGTCAACACCAAGGAAGTCTATACTTACGACAACCTGGACCGGGTCACGCAAGTAGATCGCAAGAATGGGGCAACGGATGTTCTCATTGGCCGGCAGACGACCAGTTACGATTACCGGGATCGGGTTTATCAGCGGCTCACCTACGCGGTGAACCCGAGCACGGGCGCGGTGGGCAACAGCCTCAAGGATGACTTCTGGTATGATCCCAGCGGCAATCTCATGTTGCAGACCGCTCCCGGGACCGGCGCGCTGAACAAGGCCAGCTATGACGGCGTGGGCCGGGTCAAGAAGCGCTACGTGACTTCGAATGCCACGGCGCCGACCTACGCGAGCGCCAGCGTCGTCACCAACGACACGGTGATGCGGCAGGAAGAGTTCACCTACGATGCCGCCAGCAACGTCATTCAGCAGACCAGCCGCGAGCGCTTCCACAACGCTACCGGCACCGGTGAGCTTCAAACGCCCAGCACCGAGCCCAAAGCGCGGGTCAGCTACGTGGCTCTTTATCCGGACGCCCTCGGTCGCGAGCAAGCCTCGGCCGACTACGGCACCAACGCGGCGGCGGCGTTCAGCCGTCCGGCCACGATCCCGGCCCGCTCGGACACGGTGCTGGTCAACTCGACGGCCTACAACACGGCGGGCGAGGCTTACCAGACCACCGACCCGAAAGGGGTGGTCACCGAATCGACCTTTGATCACGCTGGCCGGCCCACCAGGAAGGTCGAGGATGTGGGCGGGATTGCTCGCGAGACTCAGTACGCCTACAATGCCGACGATCGGCTGCAAACCCTGACGGCCAAGAACTCGGTCACTGGCGACCAGTTGACCCAATACTTCTACGGCACGACGCTCACCGAATCGGCGGTAGCGAGCAACGAGCTGCTGCGGGCGGTGATCTATCCCGATTCGACGGACACCGATCCGAGCGGCACCGACCAGGTAAAGTTCGAGTACAACCGGCTGGGGAAGTGACCAAGAAAACGCTGCCCAAGCACACCGGCGAGGCGACCGCCACGGTTCATGAGTACGTCTATGACAAGCTGGGACGGCTGCTGCACGATCGGGTCACGGCTTTTGGCGTGGGCATCGACCAGACCGTCAAACGGATCACCCGCAGCTACGAGATCCGCGGGATGCTGGAGAAGATCAGCAGCTACGACAACGCCACGGTGGGCAGCGGCACCATCGTCAACGAGGTGCAGTTTGCCTACAATGACTTCAGCCTGCTGACCGCCGATTATCAGTCCCACAGCGGGGCGGTGGTCATTGGGAGCACGCCCAAAGTGCAGTATGCCTATGCCGATGGCAGCGCGAATCACACGCGCCCCACCTCCCTGACCTATCCCGATAGCCGGGTGGTCACGCTGGACTACGGCACGGCGGGCGGCGGGGATGACCTGCTCAGTCGGCTGGCCTCACTCAAACAAGGCACGACGGTGCTGGCGGGCTACAGCTACCTGGGCCTGAACCTGCCCATCCGGGTCAACTACTCGGGCGAGCCCGGCGTCGAGCTCACCTACCTCAAGCAAGGCGCCGAGCCCAACGGCGACGCGGGCGACCAATATACTGGCCTGGACCGGTTCGGCCGCCTGGTGGACCAGCGCTGGCTCAAGACCAGCGACGGCACGCACCGGGAGCGGGTGCAGTACGGCTTTGATCGGGCCGGCAACCGTGTGGCGGGACAACCTGGTAGGCACCAGCAACCAGGACGAGTATTACCTCTACGACAATCTCTACCAGTTGAAGACCCTCAAGCGGGGCAACCTCAACGCCGGCAAGACCGACATCAGCGGCACGCCGGTCTGGCAGGAGGACTGGAACTACGATCCGACGGGAAACTGGCGGGGCACAACCAGTGCCTACGTGACCAAGGTCAACGGGAGCACGACGCTGGACCAGAACCGAAGCCACGACAAAGCCAATGAAATCCTGACGCTTACCGGCACGCCCGATTGGGTGGACCCGACGCACGATGCGGCGGGCAACACGACCAGGTGCCGCAGCCGGCCACGCCCGCCAGCAGTTACGACTGCAAGTTTGACGCCTGGGATCGGTTGGTCGAAGTGAAGGTCACTGGGGGCGCCGTGGTCTCCACGCTCCGCTATGACGGGCTCAAGCGGCGGCTGACGAAAGTGGCCGGCGGCAACACCCGGCATTACTACTACTCCAGCCGCTGGCAGGTGCTGGAGGAGCGGCTCAACGCGCTGACCACGGCGGACCGGCAGTTCGTCTGGGGCATCCGCCACGTCGATGACCTCGTAGAACGGGACCGGAGCAGCGAACGGTTCTACGTCCTGCACGATCACCTCTCGGTCACGGCCATCATCAACACCACCGGCGCGGTGCAGGAGCGCTACGGCTACGACGGGTTCGGGCCGCAACGGGTGATGGACGCCAGCTTCGGCGCCCGCGCCTCCAGCCTCTACGACTGGGAAACCGGCTTCGCCGCCTACCGGCTCGACACCGAGTCCGGCCTCTACCAGGTCAGACACCGCTGCTACCACCCCAAACTCGGACGATGGACTTCCAGAGATCCATTAGAATATAACGACAGCGCCAATCTCTACACATACGCCCTAAACCGCAGCATCGCCCAACCGGATCCGAGCGGAAGCGGTATCGTATACGATCCTTCATGCACTCCGCAGAATCAGAAAGATCTCGATGACGGTCTCAAGAAGGCCTGCCAAAATGCAATATCCAGCGGCTGCCTTAGTTGCCTCAGCGCCAAGGGCAGGAAGAAGATGGAGGACCTTTGCACAGGAAAATATCAAAAGAATGTTCGCGTCAAATGCAAGCGATGTTCTAGCTGCGGATCGAGTTGCTTTGGCCGAATTACGATCTGTGTGAACAATCTCACGCAGTGCGGGGCTGGCTGCACTCTTCTACATGAGCTGGCGCACTCGATTGGAGGTGTAGGCGCAGACTGGCCGACATGCTGTCCTCTTGCGGACAAACGCGCGTACAACATTGAAACGTGCATCGGCTGTAACGGGCCTGGAGGCCCCTATTGAAATGAATAAACTATCGATACTTGATGCAATGTCTGTACAGTCAGGCATCAAAATGTGCTGTGCTGTCGCGACAGTGTTACTCATTGTGTCTTGCGTCGGTCCAAGCGCCTCGAAAGACTTCGTCCTCCACGAGCGAGATCTCGTCGGAGCGTGGTGCAGTCCGATCCAATGGGACTGGTACGGCTATCGATTGGTCCTTGAAGAAACCGGATACGGTTATCTCGTTTCTGATTACACTTCACCAGCCACGAGCGCTCAAGCAGTTTGCAAACTTAAGTGGACCATCGGTCCTCGGAAACAGATCGCATTTCAAATCATCCAACAAGACGGACCGATCCGAATCGAAGGAATCTGTGCGCGGTATTGGGGCAGCTACATTGAGGCCAGTATAGCACTAGGCGGATCTAAACGCACTCATCGCACTCCTTTCGAACGTGAAAACGGGCTTGTGGAGCGGATCGAAAGGCTTCGAAGATACGCTAATAACATCCATCTGACACAGTAGTGGGTGCATTTGGCTATGGATCTGACCGAGTTCGAAGGATTTACGAACGTGCTGCCAGTTTTTTCCCCATCCTCGCGGGTAGCCGAGTGCGGGTTTCGAGCGCGAACTTGCGCGCTTCGAGCAAAAATCCACTCTGTGGCGACTGCATCACGGTGTATCTGCGGGTCGAGGACGGCATAGTGCGGGAGGCGTCATTTGAATCCTTCGGCTGCGCGCTGTGCCGTGCTTCGGCGTCCCTGTTGACTGAAGTGGTCCGGGGCTTGGACTGGCAGAGCGTGCGTGAGTTGAGCAAGGCAGTCGAGGCAATGGCAACGAAAGCAGACATTAACGCGAGTAGCGTTTGCCAGGGAGAGTTGCTGGCCCTTGGCGGTGTGCACCCCTTTCCGGCGCGGATTCCGTGCGTGCTGCTGCCCTGGCGGACCGTGTTGGAGGCCTTCGATCCGAAGCCATCCTGTTGAAGATCGGGCTGGCTGCGCGGGGAATCTTTGCGCATGCACGACTTGAACTGCCTGCACGCCCGCACGCCGCGCGTCATCAAAACGTCACTTGCGAAGTGGCGAGTGGAGGGTAAGTTGCTGGGAGCAAGCGTGAAAAGTCAAATGCGTCATGGCCGCCGGGTTGTCGCGGGCGCTGTGGGGGCGCGGGGCGGGTTGTGGCGCGATTTGGTCCGCCGAGGCAGAGGTTCCGTCAACGGGGGAAAGAGAAGTTATGGCCTACCCCAATTACTACTACGCGTCGTCTTCGAGCACGAGCAGTTCTTCAAGTCCGAGCAGTTGTCCGGCTGATGGGGGCGGAGATTCGGGCGGGGTTGAGGGTGCGTTCAGCACGCCGATTCAGCCGGCCAGCGCGGGGGCCGCAGGGGTTCGGGCCAGTTCCAGTTCGACCAGTTCAAGCAGTTCATCCAGCGAGAGTTGCGCGGCTCCACCGGACGCCGGGTATTCGGCTTTTCCGTTGCGGTATGCCAACGGCGAGATTCGGCAGGTGACGCCGGGGCTTAAGTCCCGGGGCTACGGATTGAACTGGGGGCACACGCTAAGCTATTCCAACCAACTGCTGGCCGACAGCACGCCGGGGATCAACGGGTTTCGCTGGTTCGTGAAGGAACTGCCGCAATTGGGCAAGGACGCCAGCGGGAACATCGCGGTGATCGGGATCATCAACGACGCCATCTGGTTTAACAAGAGCGGCAGCCTTTACGTGGCCCGGTTTTTCAGTCCGGAGACGCTGAGCGGAGTCGGGGACCGGCAGCAGCAACGAGTTCACCTTCACGGATGCCCAGGGGCAGGTGACGAAGTTTTTGGTTTTGACGCGGCCATTCCGGCCGCTAAGCAGGGCCAGTTGAAAGAGTTTCACCGACGCCTACGGCCACACCTACACACCGACGTACGACGCGAACAACCGGGTAACGGTGTTGAGCATGGGGTCCTCGCCGGGGATCAGCTACAACTACGAGTATTACACTTCCGGGGTCAACAGCGGCCGCCTGCAATACGTGACGCTCAAGCGGGGCACGACCAACGTGCGGCGGATCAGTTACACCTATCACGAGACGGGGACCGGCAACGGGCTGACTGGAGACCTGAAGCAGGCGCTGCTGCAGGAGTGGAATGGCTCGGCGTGGGACGACGTGCATAAGAACTATTTTCGCTACCACACCGCCGACGGGGGCGGGGGCATTGTGCACGGGCTTAAGTACGTGGTAGGGCCGGAGGGGTGCGCGCGGATGGCGGCAGCCGGGATGACCGATCCGGACGCCGAGGATGATACGACGCTGAACAACTACGCTGATCACCAATTTGAGTACGATGATGGGACCAACAAGCGGGTGACGACGGAGATCGTCAATGGCCAGGGCAGCGTTAACGACGCAGGGTCCAGTTCCACGGCCTCGCGGAGCAGCTTATGGCTACACATACGCGACCAGCGCGCATGCGGACGGATTCAACAACTGGAAGAAGAAGACGGTGGAGACGCGGCCCGACGGCCACAAGCTCACGGTCTATTGCAACTACGCGGGCCAGCCGATCTTGAAGGTGCTGGAGGAATACAGCGGAGGGAGTCCGACCGGCAACAAGTGGTACGAGTATTTCAAGTATGACGGGCAGGGACGGGTGATTCAGCGGGGGACTTCCGAAGCGGTGGCCAGCTATTCGGAAGCGTCGCCGGGCCTGGTGACGCTCAACAGCAGCGTGGGGCTGATCCGCGTGTACGAGTACTACCCGGCCCAATCGAGTTCCATTACCGGCGAAGCGCCCAGTCGGCTGCGCTACGAGAAGGTCAAGCAAGGCAACACCGGCACAGAGATCAAGGTGCGGGAATGGCAGTACGCGACCCGGACGGCGGGTGGCAAGACCGTCTATCCGGTGTGGAAGCGGATCGAGTACCGGAGCGACTCGGGGAGGAAGCGACCCGGCGACCACGACCTTCGCGCAGACGTGGTTCACCAACACGGTCCAGATGGACCAGCAAACGACGACTTGGCCCGCAGTGACCACAGCCCAACATGGGTCCAACACCGCGGAGAGCCGGGTGGAGCGGTTTGACGAGTATGGACGGGTGATTTGGCTAAAAGATGAGCGGGGGTTCCTGACCCGCTTCAAGTATGACGACGCTTCGGGCGGGCTGATCCAGCGGATTGACGACGTGAACGTGAGCCTGATCTCCGATTCCCCGCCGGTGCCCTCGGGGTGGACCACGCCGGCCGGCGGCGGACTGCATTTGATCACGGATTACACGGTGGACACTCTGGGACGGCCGACGCAGGAGTTGGGGCCGCCGCACCAGATTTCGCTGAGTGGAGTGGCTACCAACGTGCGGCGGGCGCAGTGGACGATCTACAAATGCGCTTCGGAGATCCGCAGCGGTTCGGGTTATTTCAACGTGGGCACCAGCGCGTACACGCTGATTGAACCCATCACCCTCACCAAGCTGGACGGCAGCATGCGGCCCACCGACATCATCGTCACCAAGCGTGATCCGGCAGTCAGCGGAGCGTTGACGGCGACCGAGGATCTCGCCACGCAAAGTCGCTGGGTGCGCTGGAGCAAGAGCGTCTTTGTCAACAACCAGCGTTCGCCCAACGCACAGCGGCGTTACTTCAGCATCCCGACGACTGGCGAAGGCACCGCGACGGATAACTACAGCCTGACGGTTTACGGTTTTGACAGCATAAACCGGCCGTTACGGACCAGGACGCCGGGAGGGACGATCAGCCGGCTGGTGTATCACACCCCCGGCTGGGTAAAGGAACGGTGGGTGGGGACGGATGACACCGGGGCCACCGAAACCAATCCCGGGGGCAGCGGCGCGCCCAACAACATGGTGAAAGTCGAGGCGTACGTGTACGACGCTGGCGCTGCAGCCAAGAACGGGAACCTGACGCAGGTGACCCGCTGGGAAAATGCCTCGACCACGCGCGTCAGCAACTATGGCTACGACTTCCGCAATCGCCGGACCAGCCTGACCGGGGAGGTCAACACCAAGGAAGTCTATACTTACGACAACCTGGACCGGGTCACGCAAGTAGATCGCAAGAATGGGGCAACGGATGTTCTCATTGGCCGGCAGACGACCAGTTACGATTACCGGGATCGGGTTTATCAGCGGCTCACCTACGCGGTGAACCCGAGCACGGGCGCGGTGGGCAACAGCCTCAAGGATGACTTCTGGTATGATCCCAGCGGCAATCTCATGTTGCAGACCGCTCCCGGGACCGGCGCGCTGAACAAGGCCAGCTATGACGGCGTGGGCCGGGTCAAGAAGCGCTACGTGACTTCGAATGCCACGGCGCCGACCTACGCGAGCGCCAGCGTCGTCACCAACGACACGGTGATGCGGCAGGAAGAGTTCACCTACGATGCCGCCAGCAACGTCATTCAGCAGACCAGCCGCGAGCGCTTCCACAACGCTACCGGCACCGGTGAGCTTCAAACGCCCAGCACCGAGCCCAAAGCGCGGGTCAGCTACGTGGCTCTTTATCCGGACGCCCTCGGTCGCGAGCAAGCCTCGGCCGACTACGGCACCAACGCGGCGGCGGCGTTCAGCCGTCCGGCCACGATCCCGGCCCGCTCGGACACGGTGCTGGTCAACTCTGACGGCCTACAACACGGCGGGCGAGGCTTACCAGACCACCGACCCGAAAGGGGTGGTCACCGAATCGACCTTTGATCACGCTGGCCGGCCCACCAGGAAGGTCGAGGATGTGGGCGGGATTGCTCGCGAGACTCAGTACGCCTACAATGCCGACGATCGGCTGCAAACCCTGACGGCCAAGAACTCGGTCACTGGCGACCAGTTGACCCAATACTTCTACGGCACGACGCTCACCGAATCGGCGGTAGCGAGCAACGAGCTGCTGCGGGCGGTGATCTATCCCGATTCGACGGACACCGATCCGAGCGGCACCGACCAGGTAAAGTTCGAGTACAACCGGCTGGGGGAAGTGACCAAGAAAACGCTGCCCAAAGCACACCGGCGAGGCGACCGCCACGGTTCATGAGTACGTCTTATGACAAGCTGGGACGGCTGCTGCACGATCGGGTCACGGCTTTTGGCGTGGGCATCGACCAGACCGTCAAACGGATCACCCGCAGCTACGAGATCCGCGGGATGCTGGAGAAGATCAGCAGCTACGACAACGCCACGGTGGGCAGCGGCACCATCGTCAACGAGGTGCAGTTTGCCTACAATGACTTCAGCCTGCTGACCGCCGATTATCAGTCCCACAGCGGGGCGGTGGTCATTGGGAGCACGCCCAAAGTGCAGTATGCCTATGCCGATGGCAGCGCGAATCACACGCGCCCCACCTCCCTGACCTATCCCGATAGCCGGGTGGTCACGCTGGACTACGGCACGGCGGGCGGCGGGGATGACCTGCTCAGTCGGCTGGCCTCACTCAAACAAGGCACGACGGTGCTGGCGGGCTACAGCTACCTGGGCCTGAACCTGCCCATCCGGGTCAACTACTCGGGCGAGCCCGGCGTCGAGCTCACCTACCTCCAAGCAAGGCGCCGAGCCCAACGGCGACGCGGGCGACCAATATACTGGCCTGGACCGGTTCGGCCGCCTGGTGGACCAGCGCTGGCTCAAGACCAGCGACGGCACGCACCGGGAGCGGGTGCAGTACGGCTTTGATCGGGCCGGCAACCGTGTGTGGCGGGACAACCTGGTAGGCACCAGCAACCAGGACGAGTATTACCTCTACGACAATCTCTACCAGTTGAAGACCCTCAAGCGGGGCAACCTCAACGCCGGCAAGACCGACATCAGCGGCACGCCGGTCTGGCAGGAGGACTGGAACTACGATCCGACGGGAAACTGGCGGGGGCACAACCAGTGCCTACGTGACCAAGGTCAACGGGAGCACGACGCTGGACCAGAACCGAAGCCACGACAAAGCCAATGAAATCCTGACGCTTACCGGCACGCCCGATTGGGTGGACCCGACGCACGATGCGGCGGGCAACACGACCAAGGTGCCGCAGCCGGCCACGCCCGCCAGCAGTTACGACTGCAAGTTTGACGCCTGGGATCGGTTGGTCGAAGTGAAGGTCACTGGGGGCGCCGTGGTCTCCACGCTCCGCTATGACGGGCTCAAGCGGCGGCTGACGAAAGTGGCCGGCGGCAACACCCGGCATTACTACTACTCCAGCCGCTGGCAGGTGCTGGAGGAGCGGCTCAACGCGCTGACCACGGCGGACCGGCAGTTCGTCTGGGGCATCCGCCACGTCGATGACCTCGTAGAACGGGACCGGAGCAGCGAACGGTTCTACGTCCTGCACGATCACCTCTCGGTCACGGCCATCATCAACACCACCGGCGCGGTGCAGGAGCGCTACGGCTACGACGGGTTCGGGCCGCAACGGGTGATGGACGCCAGCTTCGGCGCCCGCGCCTCCAGCCTCTACGACTGGGAAACCGGCTTCGCCGCCTACCGGCTCGACACCGAGTCCGGCCTCTACCAGGTCAGACACCGCTGCTACCACCCCAAACTCGGACGATGGATCACACGAGATCCGGTCGTCGAAGTGGATGTGAACTCTCCTGAGTTGAACTACTCGCCTTACAGTTTTGGAATCCCCATTGCGGAAACAGGGCCAGCAGGTGTCGTCCCCAGTGAGACGAAACAAGGGCAAATGTACGTATTCGTTTCCAACAGTCCACTCACTACGATTGACCCTTCGGGGCTTTGGGAACTGCGCTGCCGCCCATTGACTGGGATCGGAAGGGTGACATTTCAAAAGCATTGTTGGATCGAGTGTGGCGGACACAGCTACAGCCTCCTAAATAACAATGGGATTGCGACCAAAGTCATTGACGATCCCAGAGATAAAGGAAAGGGCAAAGCCGTCTGTCAGGGCTCCGGGCGGTGTGACTGTATCGCCGGGCAGTTCAGCGTCAATAAGGACAGCTATCCGTATGACAAGGACCAATGCAACAGCAATTATTTCGCCAATAGCCTCCTGAAATGTTGTGGAATCAACAACCCAAAGCCTTCCGGAGCATATGGCTGGGACGACTGTGACGATAGTTCCAGGAGTGTTTCATGCGCCTGTTTCCCCGGCACCTAACGATTCGCGTCAAATGCGTATTCTAATCTTGTCGGCTGCACTCGTGATTGCCATCGGATTTCTAATGGGCTGTAGAACATCGTTCACAGGAGATGGAGTGCTGACGGACAAGGGCTTCTGGTCCTATCCCCGGTATACGATCGTATTCGAGTCATTCGACATCACAAGGAGCGCACACCAGACGTTTACATTCAAAGGCGTTCCAAGTGCCAGACTGACATTCGGCTTGGTAGTCACCAACGTCGCCAGAAAAGCGGATCCAGCATCGGTTGTAAGGGGTTCGCATTACGAGAACGCGATTCTGCACATCGAGATAAGGAAAGACGATGGAACGGTAATTGCCGAAGCGCGAGCACCGATCAGTCAGTGGCAGTTGTCCCGGTCACCAGAACGACTCATGCTCTGGCACGAGCAACTCCGAGATGTTCGTTTTGTTCGGCGATTTACGTACAGCATTTCGGTTGGGCTGTCAGACGTTGGTCGCTCTGCCCAACCATTCCTCTTGCGCCCTGTCCTCGAAGGGGGCGGAAATGAACTACCTTAACTATCCCCAAGCTCTCATTGCGCACGAGCGATCTCAACGCCCGTTCAGAAATGGCACGTTGCCTGATGCGCCTGAAGGTGGGGGCGCTTCAGAGACGCGCTTTGTTCACCGGCAGTCTTATGCGCTGCCGTTGTTTGCACTACTCATTTTGCTTTCGGGATGTGTCAATGTGATGCGGCCCGGCTCACCTCCATCGCAAGAGAAGTTGCGGATTGAGACAGACCACCCCGAGCAATTCCAGGCTATAATCCAGAAAGGTGGGACGTATTCGGTGCCAGCTGACGGTAGGATAGTAATAGATGTACCGGCCCTTGCGCACGGCTGCACAACCTATCTTTTTGGAGTCGTGAAGGTGGCGGATGCCTCGTCTCGAAACGTCCCAATTCTGCGCATTATGAAGAACGGGAAAGCCAAGAAGACTCTGTCGCTGAGCCAACTCACCTCATTGCCTATTGATTCTGACGGCTATTACGTCGTGCGTCAGCCGTGAGGAAAATGGCACGGAATGAGGAAGTCAGCGATGACCGACAGTTGAGCGGCGCAGTCAGATGGGTCTCATGGCGACTTTTCGAAAATAGTCTGTTAACACGTAACATGTGAACCGAAAGAATGCTCTCGGTTTTTCAACTTGCGACTGTCCCGTACTTGTCCGCCCTTTTGCCCAGCGTCTATACGGTTCGTCGACACCTCCCACACGACAGCCGACTTCATGCGTCCGTGTTTCTCGGCCAGCGCGAATCGCTAGCTCCAGAAATATGTGCGTATTTGGATAGACTTGACGTTCTGGTCGAGATCATCCGAAGCTCTGAGGAACGTGTGTCGCGTGAGGCTGTACTCAGCCAATGCAACCGAGAGTTTTTGCGACTGCTTCAAGACCGGCCTGAGGGGGATGTGTTCTACCTGGATGCGGACTGCTATCTCCGCAGGGAGCTGACATGGGTATGGACGGAAGGTGATGTCATCTTCGGCAGTCGGGAGTCTGCACGAGAGCAAGCCGCGCAAGCGTTTCCTGAGTTTTGTCGGCGCTTGGGCGTGGGTTTTCTGTGGAATCGAGAGTACTGCGGTTCCTGCGTGTACGTGAAGGAGCATGCAAGGGCCTCGTACGCGGCAAGTCTCCAAAGCCTGCTCGATCGGAACGTCCCGTTCGTGTACTTCGACGACATGCATTACCGCCTGGCAGCAGCACACTTGTCTGGCTTGCGAATCGGCGTTGTGCCCAGAGAACTGGAGTATAAAGTCGTATTTGGGGACTCAAAAAGCGACGATCCCGAAATGCTGCACTTGTGTTTCAGCGTGGATTGGTATCGAAAGGACCGGTGCTATCCGTGGTTCCTGCATATCATCCGCGAATTTGTGATGGATCATCCGGAGTTGACGGAGTATCTGCCACCGATGTGGATCAAGGACGCTCGCTGTTCTGCAGCCAGTGATGCATGCGGACTGGAACGTAGAGGGCTGAACAGCCCGGCCCGCAGTAGATGAAAACAAAGACCAGTCTTATGGCAGGGGCGCTAGGGGTCGCCATGAGCATCGCGGCCGATGCGCAGCCAGCCTTTTCGAGCCTCGACGTTGGCCGCCAGAATCCAGCGGGTCAGACCGTGGTCACGAATGGCGGTTTTGACGTCTCCTCCGCCACCGGCGATGTATGGGACATCTCCGACAACTTCCGCTTCGTTTACCAGCAGGTCAGCGGCGACTTCGACATCCGAACGCGCATCGCGAGTCTCGTCGGTGTGGCGTATTGGACGAAGGCCGGGCTGATGGTCCGCGAGGATTTGACCGAGTTCGGCGCCAACGGCTTCATGATCGCAACCCGGAGCAGCGGCTTGGGACGCTACTTCTTCACGGCGCGACTGGCCGCCTTTTACGCCACTTACTCCTATTTTGCCGCTTCGTTTGAGCGCGTGCGCTACCCGGACGTCTGGGTGCGCCTCGTGCGGGTGGGCGAACGGGTGATCCCGATGCACAGCACCAACGGCGTCGCCTGGACTCAGACCGGTGACCTGGAAATCGCGCAACTGCCCGCCGCAGCTTACGTGGGCCTTGCCGTGAGCAATCATCCCGACAGCGGCTCGACCAAAGCCACGGCGCAATTTCGCGACGTGACACTGGACCGCGGTTCTCCCGTGGCCCCCGTGATTCCTTCCCAGCCGATCTCGGTGATCGCCAATCCAGACGCTGAGGTGACGTTCAATGTTGTCGCCCTTGGTCAGGGAACGCTGGAATACCAATGGTTCCTGAATGGCGCAGCCATCGACGGGGCGACCAACGCGAGCCACACGGTAGTTGCCACGCCAGAGAACGACGGGAGCAAGTTCACATGCCTGGTCCGGAACGAAGCGGGCAAAGTCCTGAGCTGGGCGGGTCTGCTCGAAGTGCAACCGGCAGGACAGCCGTTCGATGGGATTCTGTTGGAGCGTTACACGCGCATTCCTGGGCGGCTGGTAGAATACATGGTGAACGCCACCAACTACCCCGCTGCGCCAGCGTCCACGGGCCGACCAAGCCTCTTCGAGGTATCAGGGTTAAGCGATGAGACAGGTGCCCGTCTGAGGGGCTATCTGACCACCCCACTTGTGGGCGATTATACCTTTTACATTGCGGCAGATGATCGCGGCGATCTCTGGCTCGGCAGCGATGACAATCCCGTTAACAAAGAGCTGGTCGCTCTGTCCTACTACTGGGTTGCGCCGCGTGACTGGGACTTCTACGAGTCGCAGGTTTCCTTGCCGATCCGCCTTGAAGCCGGACGGCGCTATTATGTCGAGGCTCTAATTCGAGGCGAGGGCAGCCCAAACCAAGGAGCTGTCGGATGGCGTTTGCCGGACGGCAAGTTCGAACGCCCCATTCCGGCGAACCGGTTCATTGGGGAGCCAGCGCGCCTCGCCGCCGTACGATCGCAACCGTCGGGGCGGTTTGAAGCGGACGTAGAAGGCACCCAGAACAGCCTCTACGTGATTGAAACCTCACCGGATTTGAATACCTGGTCCGCCGTTGTGACCAATCGCGTACCCTTTGTGTTCGTGGATTTGGAGCCGGCGGTCCAGGCGCAACGGTTTTTCCGGGCGGCAGCAAGGCAGTAGTTGTCAGAAGCTAGGATTCGGAGAACAGTCTTCATCTTAACGAGCACAATGTCAGATCAGGAACAAACGGCTCGAAGACAGCCCACGATCTGCATCCTGATTCCCGTGCATAATCAGGCGGAATATTTGTACCGTGCCTTGGCCAGCGCAGTTTGGCAGGCTGGACCGCAGGATGAGATCATCGTAGTGGACGATGCCTCTACGGATCTTTGCCCAAGCTCGCCTGCGTGGCTATTCAAAGAGCGGGTGCTCTGGTTCAGGAACCCTGTTAAGCGGGGCGTGTCTTACTGTCGTAACCTAGGCATCCGTCGCTCGCGAGCCGAGTGGATCAAGTTCCTCGACGCGGACGATGTTCTGTCACCGTTTGCGCTCGATCTTGTGCGGCGGGCGCAACCTCCGATTGCGGACGAAGTCAAAGTCGTCGCTGGCGGGTGCCACCGGATTGTCGACTACCGCTACCACGATTACCTTTGCGACACGGATGCCAGCCTCCTGCGCATTAAAGAGGCGATTCCGATGCTGCCGAGTGCGGTGTTTGTCCGCCGGCTGGCTCTTCTGGAAGTGGGGTTGTTCGACGAGCGGATCGATAAGGAGGAAGATTGGGACCTATGGTTTCGCTTGCACGAGCGCTACGGATTATCCGCATTCGCGACAACAACAGCACCCGTGTGCTATTACTGGATTAATAATGCAGAACGGCAACAAAAGCGACGCGAAGCCAAGGTGGATGGGGTATCGGTTCGGGAGTACTTCCGGCGGCGCTACGGGGCCACAGTTACAGACTGATCGGGGAAATACGATGACGTACGATATTGCCAAGTTGTACTCACCCGTTATCCGCGACCATGCAAACCGGCCGCGTAACTGTGGCCGTCTTTCGAGCGCGAACTTGCGCGCTTCGAGCAAAAATCCACTCTGTGGCGACTGCATCACGGTGTATCTGCGGGTCGAGGACGGCATAGTGCGGGAGGCGTCATTTGAATCCTTCGGCTGCGCGCTGTGCCGTGCTTCGGCGTCCCTGTTGACTGAAGTGGTCCGGGGCTTGGACTGGCAGAGCGTGCGTGAGTTGAGCAAGGCAGTCGAGCAATGGCAACGAAAGCAGACATTAACGCGAGTAGCGTTTGCCAGGAGAGTTGCTGGCCCTTGGCGGTGTGCACCCCTTTCCGGCGCGGATTCCGTGCGTGCTGCTGCCCTGGCGGACCGTGTTGGAGGCCTTCGATCCGAAGCCATCCTGTTGAAGATCGGGCTGGCTGCGCGGGGAATCTTTGCGCATGCACGACTTGAACTGCCTGCACGCCCGCACGCCGCGCGCGTCATCAAAACGTCACTTGCGAAGTGGCGAGTGGAGGGTAAGTTGCTGGGAGCAAGCGTGAAAAGTCAAATGCGTCATGGCCGCCGGGTTGTCGCGGGCGCTGTGGGGGCGCGGGGCGGGTTGTGGCGCGATTTGGTCCGCCGAGGCAGAGGTTCCGTCAACGGGGAAAGAGAAGTTATGGCCTACCCCACTACTACTACGCGTCGTCTTCGAGCACGAGCAGTTCTTCAAGTCCGAGCAGTTGTCCGGCTGATGGGGCGGAGATTCGGGCGGGGTTGAGGGTGCGTTCAGCACGCCGATTCAGCCGCATGCGCGGGGCCGCAGGGGTTCGGGCCAGTTCCAGTTCGACCAGTTCAAGCAGTTCATCCAGCGAGAGTTGCGCGGCTCCACCGGACGCCGGTATTCGGCTTTTCCGTTGCGGTATGCCAACGGCGAATTCTGGCAGGTGACGCCGGGGCTTAAGTCCTGGGCTACGGATTGAACTGGGGCACACGCCGCTATTCCAACCAACTGCTGGCCGACAGCACGCCGGGGATCAACGGGTTTCGCTGGTTCGTGAAGGAACTGCCGCAATTGGGCAAGGACGCCAGCGGGAACATCGCGGTGATCGGGATCATCAACGACGCCATCTGGTTTAACAAGAGCGGCAGCCTTTACGTGGCCCGGTTTTTCAGTCCGGAGACGCTGAGCGAGTCGGGGACCGGCAGCAGCAACGAGTTCACCTTCACGGATGCCCAGGGGCAGGTGACGAAGTTTTTTGGTTTTGACGCGGCCATTCCGGCCGCCAAGCTACGCTGATCACCAATTTGAGTACGATGATGGGACCAACAAGGGGTGACGACGGAGATCGTCAATGGCCAGGGCAGCGTTAACGACGCAGGGTCCAGTTCCACGGCCTCGCGGAGCAGCTATGGCTACACATACGCGACCAGCGCGCATGCGGACGGATTCAACAACTGGAAGAAGAAGACGGTGGAGACGCGGCCCGACGGCCACAAGCTCACGGTCTATTGCCACTACGCGGGCCAGCCGATCTTGAAGGTGCTGGAGGAATACAGCGGAGGGAGTCCGACCGGCAACAAGTGGTACGAGTATTTCAAGTATGACGGGCAGGGACGGGTGATTCAGCGGGGGACTTCCGAAGCGGTGGCCAGCTATTCGGAAGCGTCGCTGGGCCTGGTGACGCTCAACAGCAGCGTGGGGCTGATCCGCGTGTACGAGTACTACCTGGCCCAATCGAGTTCCATTACCGGCGAAGCGCCCAGTCGGCTGCGCTACGAGAAGGTCAAGCAAGGCAACACCGGCACAGAGATCAAGGTGCGGGAATGGCAGTACGCGACCCGGACGGCGGGTGGCAAGACCGTCTATCCGGTGTGGAAGCGGATCGAGTACCGGAGCGACTCGGGGGAGGAAGCGACCCGGCGACCACGACCTTCGCGCGGACGTGGTTCACCAACACGGTCCAGATGGACCAGCAAACGACGACTTGGCCCGCAGTGACCACAGCCCAACATGGGTCCAACACCGCGGAGAGCCGGGTGGAGCGGTTTGACGAGTATGGACGGGTGATTTGGCTAAAAGATGAGCGGGGTTCCTGACCCGCTTCAAGTGTGACGACGCTTCGGGCGGGCTGATCCAGCGGATTGACGACGTGAACGTGAGCCTGATCTCCGATTCCCCGCCGGTGCCCTCGGGTGGACCATGCCGGCCGGCGGCGGACTGCATTTGATCACGGATTACACGGTGGACACTCTGGGACGGCGGACGCAGGAGTTGGGGCCGCCGCACCAGATTTCGCTGAGTGGAGTGGCTACCAACGTGCGGCGGGCGCAGTGGACGATCTACAAATGCGCTTGGAGATCCGCAGCGGTTCGGGTTATTTCAACGTGGGCACCAGCGCGTACACGCTGATTGAACCCATCACCCTCACCAAGCTGGACGGCAGCATGCGGCCCACCGACATCATCGTCACCAAGCGTGATCCGGCAGTCAGCGGAGCGTTGACGGCGACCGAGGATCTCGCCACGCAAAGTCGCTGGGTGCGCTGGAGCAAGAGCGTCTTTGTCAACAACCAGCGTTCGCCCAACGCACAGCGGCGTTACTTCAGCATCCCGACGACTGGCGAAGGCACCGCGACGGATAACTACAGCCTGACGGTTTACGGTTTTGACAGCATAAACCGGCCGTTACGGACCAGGACGCCGGGAGGGAGGATCAGCCGGCTGGTGTATCACACCCCCGGCTGGGTAAAGGAACGGTGGGTGGGGACGGATGACACCGGGGCCACCGAAACCAATCCCGGGGGCAGCGGCGCGCCCAACAACATGGTGAAAGTCGAGGCGTACGTGTACGACGCTGGCGCTGCAGCCAAGAACGGGAACCTGACGCAGGTGACCCGCTGGGAAAATGCCTCGACCACGCGCGTCAGCAACTATGGCTACGACTTCCGCAATCGCCGGACCAGCCTGACCGGGGAGGTCAACACCAAGGAAGTCTATACTTACGACAACCTGGACCGGGTCACGCAAGTAGATCGCAAGAATGGGGCAACGGATGTTCTCATTGGCCGGCAGACGACCAGTTACGATTACCGGGATCGGGTTTATCAGCGGCTCACCTACGCGGTGAACCTGAGCACGGGCGCGGTGGGCAACAGCCTCAAGGATGACTTCTGCATGATCCCAGCGGCAATCTCATGTTGCAGACCGCTCCTGGGACCGGCGCGCTGAACAAGGCCAGCTATGACGGCGTGGGCCGGGTCAAGAAGCGCTACGTGACTTCGAATGCCACGGCGCCGACCTACGCGAGCGCCAGCGTCGTCACCAACGACACGGTGATGCGGCAGGAAGAGTTCACCTACGATGCCGCCAGCAACGTCATTCAGCAGACCAGCCGCGAGCGCTTCCACAACGCTACCGGCACCGGTGAGCTTCAAACGCCCAGCACCGAGCCCAAGCGCGGGTCAGCTACGTGGCTCTTTATCCGACGCCCTCGGTCGCGAGCAAGCCTCGGCCGACTACGGCACCAACGCGGCGGCGGCGTTCAGCCGTCCGGCCACGATCCGGGCCCGCTCGGACACGGTGCTGGTCAACCTGACGGCCTACAACACGGCGGGCGAGGCTTACCAGACCACCGACCCGGAAAGGGGTGGTCACCGAATCGACCTTTGATCACGCTGGCCGGCCCACCAGGAAGGTCGAGGATGTGGGCGGGATTGCTCGCGAGACTCAGTACGCCTACAATGCCGACGATCGGCTGCAAACCCTGACGGCCAAGAACTCGGTCACTGGCGACCAGTTGACCCAATACTTCTACGGCACGACGCTCACCGAATCGGCGGTAGCGAGCAACGAGCTGCTGCGGGCGGTGATCTATCCCGATTCGACGGACACCGATCCGAGCGGCACCGACCAGGTAAAGTTCGAGTACAACCGGCTGGGGGAAGTGACCAAGAAAACGCTGCCCAAGCACACCGGCGAGGCGACCGCCACGGTTCATGAGTACGTCTATGACAAGCTGGGACGGCTGCTGCACGATCGGGTCACGGCTTTTGGCGTGGGCATCGACCAGACCGTCAAACGGATCACCCGCAGCTACGAGATCCGCGGGATGCTGGAGAAGATCAGCAGCTACGACAACGCCACGGTGGGCAGCGGCACCATCGTCAACGAGGTGCAGTTTGCCTACAATGACTTCAGCCTGCTGACCGCCGATTATCAGTCCCACAGCGGGGCGGTGGTCATTGGGAGCACGCCCAAAGTGCAGTATGCCCATGCCGATGGCAGCGCGAATCACACGCGCCCCACCTCCTGACCTATCCCGATAGCCGGGTGGTCACGCTGGACTACGGCACGGCGGGCGGCGGGGATGACCTGCTCAGTCGGCTGGCCTCACTCAAACAAGGCACGACGGTGCTGGCGGGCTACAGCTACCTGGGCCTGAACCTGCCCATCCGGGTCAACTACTCGGGCGAGCCCGGCGTCGAGCTCACCTACCTCAAGCAAGGCGCCGAGCCCAACGGCGACGCGGGCGACCAATATACTGGCCTGGACCGGTTCGGCCGCCTGGTGGACCAGCGCTGGCTCAAGACCAGCGACGGCACGCACCGGGAGCGGGTGCAGTACGGCTTTGATCGGGCCGGCAACCGTGTGTGGCGGGACAACCTGGTAGGCACCAGCAACCAGGACGAGTATTACCTCTACGACAATCTCTACCAGTTGAAGACCCTCGCGGGGCAACCTCAACGCCGGCAAGACCGACATCAGCGGCACGCCGGTCTGGCAGGAGGACTGGAACTACGATCCGACGGGAAACTGGCGGGGCACAACCAGTGCCTACGTGACCAAGGTCAACGGGAGCACGACGCTGGACCAGAACCGAAGCCACGACAAAGCCAATGAAATCCTGACGCTTACCGGCACGCCTGATTGCGGACCCGACGCACGATGCGGCGGGCAACACGACCAAGGTGCCGCAGCCGGCCACGCCCGCCAGCAGTTACGACTGCAAGTTTGACGCCTGGGATCGGTTGGTCGAAGTGAAGGTCACTGGGGGCGCCGTGGTTCCACGCTCCGCTATGACGGGCCTGGCGGCGGCTGACGAAAGTGGCCGGCGGCAACACCCGGCATTACTACTACTCCAGCCGCTGGCAGGTGCTGGAGGAGCGGCTCAACGCGCTGACCACGGCGGACCGGCAGTTCGTCTGGGGCATCCGCCACGTCGATGACCTCGTAGAACGGGACCGGAGCAGCGAACGGTTCTACGTCCTGCACGATCACCTCTCGGTCACGGCCATCATCAACACCACCGGCGCGGTGCAGGAGCGCTACGGCTACGACGGGTTCGGGCCGCAACGGGTGATGGACGCCAGCTTCGGCGCCCGCGCCTCCAGCCTCTACGACTGGGAAACCGGCTTCGCCGCCTACCGGCTCGACACCGAGTCCGGCCTCTACCAGGTCAGACACCGCTGCTACCACCCCAAACTCGGACGATGGATCGCAAGAGACCCCATAGTTCAGTTGAGCGATTTAAATCTGTATTGCCACGTCGGCAATAAACTGCTGAACGATGTCGATCCGAGCGGAACCCTATCGAGAAAGGAGTGCCTCGCAAAACTGAAAAGCCTGAAGACCCATCTCAAGGAGGTGCAAGACCACTTCAGCCCAGGTCATTGTAACTCTATTCGCTGCATCATCGAGTTGTTTGAGGGCTCGCAGTGTAAGCAATGGGCGGGATCCCTGGATAAAGAGCTGAACGAAGTGATCGACATTTTCAATCGATTCTGTCGGCCTGGGCTTAAGGAGAGAAAATTCCCTATCCCAAAGATCTGCGATCGATGCGTTGAGGCTACGCCTAGCAATGTGGGAAAGTGGATTGCAGTGGGCGGCTTGTGCGCTGCGGGTGCAGCGATCATCATCTTTGACATCGTTACGATTCCATCGGGAGAAGGAGCGTGTGGAGCAGTTCTCATCAGGTACGCCTGCAGCTTGTAGAGGAAGAAAACAGACTGTGCGACTCATCCGCGAAGCATCAATGAACGGCAAGCTGTCAAAGCATCGAGTAGTTACGAATGCAAAATATTGTGCAGGTGGTCCGTTCTTCTGGACGGAAGTTGTTTTTCGGTCACGACGTGAAATTCAGGTATTAATCCGGGAGTTACGGAATCTCCTGAAGTCGCGTGCATGCGAGGCCCATATCCATTTGTCGGATGTAGATCTTTCAAAAGATGGTCCGGCGTCGAGTGCCGAGATCCTGTTTAAACGTCGACAAACGAAGGACCAGAAAGAAGAGCGGGCAAGGGCGATCAAATCTGCTGAAGAGTTGCTTCGGCGCGGCAAGATACGCGGTGATGCTTCCAATCATTCCACTTAACGCCAGCAACGTAATACGTAGGTTTTCGAAGTTGAATGGTTGGAAATCTACTTCCTGTGCGACAAAACCATAGAGCAATGATGCTATCAATAACACGTGCATCACACCCATTATCCTGAATCCGGCGATTGAAAAAGCTGCTGGAAGCGACGAGACCTTGATTTTGTTGGGGCATGTCCATGGAAACCAGTCCGCTTGGGGCTCACCCGGAGAGTGAGTCGTCATCGTTGATTCAGATGTGCCCGCCGATGGGCGTGGCGGTGCAACCCGGGCGCCTGCTCCTGAACCCCGAACCTGCACGGCAACGCGTCTACGTCGAATGGGATCCCCACGCACGTAACAAATCACCCCGCTGGGACAGTTGGTTTATTTCAGTCAGTTCCTGGCGACTGCGGGGTTGTATTATCGCGAGGACGCCGTCTGCGGCATTGCATCATTTCTTCAGTCCGCTATACGCTCAATTCCAGCCTCCGCTCCACCTCCCCGGTGTCGTCCGCGGACCGAATCGCCAGTCGCCCATCCAATGCTGGGCTTTACTCCATAAAAACACCTTGTGCGGCATCTTTGAATGCCTTCATCAACTCTTCAACTCTTCTTCCGCCCCAACAATTCCACTTCCAAATAGCTCCGCCCTGTTGATGAGCCGCGTAGTGGTGGTCAGAAGCATCGGACGCCGCGCTATGCCGCAAGCGCATGCGCGATAACAGTCACTCCGCGAAATCTGCGATCGTCGTCGTCAATTCCTGTTCTGGCCTGGCTGAGAACCTGAGAAGCCAGGGCATCGACCTCGTTCAAAAGCATTTGCTTTGGAGTTTCGGGACTCTCAAAAGACGCCCAGAAATCCTGTTTCCGATTAATCACGGGCAAGAAGGAATCGAGATCGAGCCGCTGCCCCAATCCATTATCACCATCCCCTAATCGCATGGGAATTCCTTCTTGAGCACTTACCTAAGAACCCTTTCGATAGGTTCTCTCCGATGGCGAAGATTTGCGCACTGTGTGCCTGAGGCAGTGGTTCCATAGGGAGTGGGTTGCCCTCAGCTAGATGTTTAAGCAGACGCTTCAACGATTGAAAGGCCGGGCTGGCATGCGCATGAAACAGCGCGCGGGCTAAATATGAAAGGCCGGTTATTCGCCGAATCACTTCGGGCACTCTGGCGCCGCAAGGCATCGATTTCGGGTTCTTGATCCACTCGGAAAGCATCTCCGACGCATCAATCGCCTGACCTAACACAGAGTCCCGGGAGAAGCGGACGCCCTCCCCGTGCTGCGTAGTTCCAGTCTCACGGCATGCTCAATCATGCGCTTATCAGAAACCACAGGAAATCCAGTCCTGGGCTCTTATATCACCGGGCCATGGTCTCACAAGCCACCGCAAATGGAAGGAGCGAAGCCATAACTGGCGCGCAGCCCGCGCAGTGCCAGCTTATCACCATATCCGCCGTGACCAACGCACGGTTTGCTCCGCTCCACGGGCTGCCGGTCGGCCCAATCCCCCTCTCGACCACGCCCGTTCCACTGCGCAACTCGTACGTTCGTCACGAGCGGCATTCGTTTGGGGCCACCGCATACGCGGCGGCTTCCGTCTGCGGCTCGGCGGCGGCGTTGCGCTCCGGCCTTATTCCGCTATGCGCTCCATTCCAGCCTCCGCTCCACTTCCCGCGCGCCGACCACAGACCGAAGCCTAAATCAAATCGGTACGCTTTGGCACGTAACCCAACCTGGAATGCCGACCTGAACCCACTTGTTCCGCACGACGACATAAACCGTCGCGTAGCGAGCCAGCGCGTCGCTCTTACCAGTGCAGACGATCAGTCATGGGCGGATTCCCACCAGGCTGCGCTCAATGTTCCCGCGCGTAATTGCGAACCTCAATCACATCCCCGTTGACAAGCCAGCAGGCCCTGTCGTTGGGACAACGCGATGAAGACCGGCACGATTGTGTGGCGGCGTCGGGCGCGTCAAGGATACTACGGGTCGGCTCGCTTAGACGCTCGCGCTTCCGTTCCTCCTTTGACACGCCCGCCGCCGCCGGGGAGTTTGCGCTTAGGTTTTCATCGCGGGAAACTGTCGCTGTGCAATTTTGGGAATCCCACTGTGCGATTCAAAGTATTCCTTTTCGAGCTGCTGACCCAGCGTTGCCGATTTTCCTCCGCACGTAATTGAGATGATACTCATTTGTTTCCAACGAGCGGCGCAACCGTTTCATTTCGATCCGTCCCACGACGTAAGCCATTTTGCGCTCGTCCAGCACCTTCACACCCTGCCCGCCCACAAATTCAAGGAGTTCAGCCAAGTGAATCACCTGCGGTCCGAGGTCACTCTTGAACTCAGCTTCACCCGTGAACACCACCACCCCGACAAATGCGCTCTCCGGCAGCTTAAATAGCGCCTGAACCGTTTTAACGTGTCCGTAATTCTGCAACAGCGGATTTCGGAATCGGCTTTTCTTCCGGTAGATAGTCTGCGTCCAATAATCGTCGTTGGGCCGGCCGAAAATCCAATCTTTGTAGTGCTTGGTTTCGATGACGAACAGCCCGTGTTCCGTCACCAACAAATGGTCAATCTGCGTTGTCCCATTCACCGTCGGCAACGTGACGTTGTTGATCAAAACGTGCGAGGAAGTCAGGCGCGACAGGGCATTCGCCAGGAGGGCCTCGCCCATATTCCGATTCACCAGGACAGACCGTCCGGCGAGGAAACCGCCGACCAATCCCACGGCGCCACTCAGCAGGACCAGAAGAACCACGAATCCAAGCATGGCCAGACTGTAGAATCAGCGCAGATCGATTCACAAGCTTGGATAAAGCGACGCGAGCCCCTTGACGCCGATGCGCTGAGCGATTCGGGCAGGCCAGTATGGCAAGCTAAATCCGGCCCGTCCGCCGACCGCCTGCCGGCCCGCGAAGCGTGTTGCCGTTACGACAGATTGCGGGCTATACTTCCGGCGTCGAATCGGATTCGCCATACGCATGAACTGAACACACAAATTGATTTTGCCTCGCAACGGCTCGGTCCCACGAGAAAACCGCGAACTTTCACCGGACGAGAGAGCCGCCGAAGCACGCGCCCAATCGGGCGCGGCTTGGCGTGCTTCTCTCATTGGGGCTTCGCGGTGCCTCTCGTGGGGGTGCGTTGAGTTCGCGCCCCTTCTGTTATCCGAGATGGGCTGAAAAGCGGATTTGCCATTTCTTGGCCGTCGGGTCTAATGGAGTCGAACCGTGAGGGAGTCCGTTGACGACCGGCACACACGGTGTGAAAACCACTATCCAACAACATTTTTATCGGGCTGGACTGGTTCGCGAGGAGATCCCCTTGCGAAATGGTCACAGGCACGGTGTCCACCGCACCTGGCACAAGAACGGGGTGCTCGCGTCTGAAGAGCCTTACGTAAACGGTTTGCTCGATGGCATTTGCCGCCAATGGGATGAAGCCGGCCACTTGCTAGGCAAATACAGAATGGTCCGCGGCACGGGCATTCAGCGGGCTTGGCACGACAACGGGCAGCTTCAAATGGAAGTCTCAACCGTTCGCGGCGAGTTTTCCGGGCGCAATCGAATCTGGCTGCGCGATGGGACGTTGCTTTCTGAGCGCTTCTATTTGCGTGGTCGGGTTGTCAGCGCCGACGAATACCGCGAAGCGGCGGTGAAAGACCGGACGCTTCCGAGGTGTCGCGGCACGTCAGCGAAGCCGCTGCCAAGAAACGGCGCGACTGAAAAGCATATTTACCGAGTGTTCCTGGAATCGCTCCTGGAAAAATCGAAGCGGACCGACGCTAGGGAATGGCTGCACAAGAACGGTGGGGAAGCAGCCGCACATTCCCTTGGGCGCTTCAAGCGCGAGGGTGACGCCGCAAAATTCGTTGAACAGCTTTACCACGCAGGTGCAGCGAAAGTGATCGCCCCTGACATATACAGCAACAAGGCGGGCGACCAATTTGCGGATTGCCTGCTCGTGCGCTTGCCCAAGGAGCCGGCGAAACGAAAGGCTGTTCGGCGGGTATGCGAACAACTGCGAAGACGTGACCTCGGTGCGGTGAAACCAACCGAGGACATCGGCGAACCCTACGTTTATCTCTACCTCGGTTGAGTTGGAGTCAGAGCACGACGAGGCAATCCTGGCTCTCGTCCAACGCCAGAATGCCACACGCCTGTCTTCCATTGAGCAGGCACTCACTCACCGCATCGCCCACCAGTTTTTCGACCGCATCGCGCATTGGCCGGGCTCCGAGCTTCGGGTGAAACCCTTTTCGCACGAGGAACGGCAACACTGTCTTATCGAGTTCCAACTCGTGGCCGCGTGCGGCAAGAAATTCGATTTCACGGGATAGAAACTTCTCCGCGATCTCCAACTGGTGTTCATAGCTCAGGCGATGGAACACGAGCTTTTCGTTGACGCGCGCGAAGATTTCCGGGCGCAGGGCCTGTTGCGCACGCGTAAGGACGTGGCGCTCCAGCGTCGCGTCATTCGAGTGCTGAAGGCTCATCAGTTCTGCCGAGCCGAAGTTTGACGTGAGCCAGATGTAGAACCCACTAAAATCGAGCGTTTGGCCGGTCGCCACCGTGATGCGCGCGGCGTCAAGCAGTTGCAGTAAGATGTCCAGCACCCGCGGGTGCGCTTTTTCCGCCTCGTCAAACAGCAGCGACCCTTCCGCCGCGCGTTCTCGCACGCCGCCCAAATAGCCGACTTCGCCGAGGCGAGCACCAAGGAGCAGACCCAACGCCTCCTGATTCTGAAATTCGCTCATGTCAAAGCGGAACAGTTGATTGGCGCCGAACACCTGCGTCGTTGTCACGATCACCGTTTCCGTTTTGCCAACGCCCGTTGGTCCGAGCAGCAAGAAGCTTCCGCGTGGGCGGGCGGGCTTGGTCAAGCCGAATTCGCCCCGCCTGATGGAAGAGATGATTCGCGGCAACGCATGGGACTGGCCGCGGATTTCACGCGGCAACAGGGAGTCCAGTTCGTGGAGCTTGGCGAGCTTCGCCGGGTCTGTCGTTTTGTTCATTCCTGAGTTGTAGCCAGGACTGAGCGCGCATGTTGTGTATGACATACACCGCACCTTCGCGCGCTTGTGAGAGAGTCATCGCGTGTTCGACGGAGAAGCCGCCGAGACGAAAGAAAAATAGTAACACAGACGCGTATGAAGTTCATCAAACAGACCAATCGAAAAATCCGTTCGCGGCTGCCCTCAATACTCATGGCCGCCGTCATCTTCACCCTCAACGCCATGCCTGCCTTCGCACAGGCGTTCAACTCCACCGAGCTCAAGACCGGCATCAGCAACAGCCTCGCCGTGATCATGATGTTCGGTTTCGTTCTCGGCATCGTCGCTGTCATCTATGGCGGGTTCGCCATCCGGCGCGGCGACGTTGACCAGGGCAAAATGAGCATAATCGGCGGCGCGATCATCGCGGCTGCGCCCGCCGCCGTGTTTGCCTTCTACAAAATCTTCGGCATTGACGCGAACAGCAGCGTCGGTATCGGCAACTTCTGAGCTTGTCAGCGCCCGCCACACACCCCGCCACCTGCCGCCGCGAGCTGCCATGAAAACTGACCTCCGCCTTACCGATACCAACGCAGCCTCCGACTCCAAAGGCCGCACCTGGGGATTGGAGGGAGGTCTGTTCTGGTGGCTCGTGGGCGGCGTCGGCGCGGGCATCACGCTCTTTTTTGTGCTGCTCGTGCCGCTGAAGGCATCGTTCCTGACCTCATTCCTCGTCGCCTTGCTGCCCATCGCGCTCTGCCTTGCCTACATCTTCGGTCTGAGACAGGGCAAGCCGCCCGGATACGACCGCGACATGTTTGAACGAGTGTTCACCGGCAGCGGCTTCGCGCCCGAAGTACCAAACAACCGCAACTTCCAACATCCGCTCGCGAAGGACCAGCAATGAGCCGCTACATTTTTGAACAACTCGACACCGCCAACCAAGCGTTGCGCGAAAACCTTCACCGCAACGATCTCGACTCAACCGCGCGTGCGCACATGGAGCGCGCCTTGGCCCACGTTCGTGAGGCTTATATCGCGACGAACGAAATCGGCAAGGCGCGCTCCGTCGAGCGGCTCGTGAGTGACCTGGAAAAGGTGAATCACATTGTGGCAAAGGTTCACCGTCGCGAGAAAGCCACCGCAACCACCAGACCCATCCGCATATGACCTATGCTTGAGCGCGCTCCCAACGGCTTTTTCATCCGGGACATGATGATCTTCAATCATCTTCGACGCGGCGGTTACGTCTCGAAAGGCTTCATGTTTGAAGCGCCCGACCTCACGAACAGTCCCGCAGCAGACCTCAACGATTTTCAGGATCAACTCTGTCTCCTGCTGGCGTCCCTTCATGAAAACCAACGCCTTCAGGTGCAATACTTCTGCGATTCCGATTACAAGGGGGAATTGCTGCGCTATCAGCAGGAGACAGAGAAGTTTTCCAACGTCTGGACCAAGCGCGCCCGTAACGAACGCTTCAGTCGCTACTGGCAGGCAATGTCGGAACGGAAACTCAGGCGGCAGCGAGTCATCTTTTACGTCTCACGATCGCTGGAGAACGTCCCGAAGGCGTTTCAGACGGCAGCCGCGCGCCGCGAATACTACAACACGTTGCTCGACCAGCTTGAAACGGAGTTCGAGCACATTCACCGGCTGCTGATGGAGATCTTCGGTTCAGGCGGCGCTCGCGTTCTGCCGATGTCCGACCTCGACCACTTCCGCCACTACAAACGGTTTCTCAATCCATCGCTAAACGACCGGTTCGACTTCGATCCGGCAGATGGATTCGTGCCTGAACTTTCGATTCAGGAAAACTGCTGGCACAGCGAAGGCAACGGCCAGAGCGATTTCGGCTTTTTCCTCGATGGCCATTATCACTCGCTCATCGTCCTGACCCGCTGGCCGCGCACGACGTATCCCGGAATCATCCAGCGCCTCACGAACCTGCGACTGCTCGACTACACCATCACGGTGAACGTTGATCCGCTTCCGATTTCACAGGAGATCAGCAAAGAGGAGAAGGAGCACGACCGCGTGGCCGGCGACTACGCCAGCGAAAAGAAAATCTCCCTGCTCACGGTGATGGAGAAGAAGCAGAAGAAAATCCACGCGCTGATGCAGGGTCAGACGATTCCGTTCCACGCGATGTTCGCGATCCGCGTTTGGGACAAAACGCGCGACGGCCTCAATGCAAAGGCCGGCGCGATCAAGAACGCCATCAACTCGATGAACGCGGCACAATACTTCGAGAGCAACCTGCCCAGCACTTCGAAGAATCTTTTCTTTCAGACGTGGCCGGGCTGGACATGGGGACGCTACGACCACCGGAAGCTCTACGCGGAGCATCGCTTCCTGGCCGACATGCTGCCCGTGACCAGCACGTTCACCGGACATCTGGCGACCGCCGAGGCGATTTACGACGGCCCGCACGACAACCTGGTCGGCATTGAGACGTTCGCCGGCTCGGACGACAACAAAACGCCGCAACATGCCGTGTTGCTTGGCATGTCGGGTGCGGGCAAGTCTGTCACCGTTTGCGACCTGCTCACGCAAACCGAGGGTTACTTCGCTTATACCGTCATTATCGAGGAGGGCCTCAGCTATGGCATTTACACGGCGACGGTCGAGGAAGGCGCACGGCCCATCATCATTCACCCGGACGGCGACCTGACCATCAATTACCTCGACACCAAAGGTCTGCCGCTCACGCCGGACCACCTATCCGCCGCGACCGCGCTCGTGGCGCGCATGATTGGCACATCGGCGCAGGAGGACAAACAGATGCTCCGCCAGGCGCAAATCGCCAAATACCTCAACCTGCTGTACGAGGATGCGTTCCAGGACTGGCAAAAGAAGCGGCACGATCAGTTGCTCGACATTGCCCGCCACGCGCTGGCGCTCCAGCAATTCCGTGCCGAGCGGATGCCACCTGGTGCAACCAGTCTCGAAGCTTTTGCGGATTTCCGCGACTGGAAGGCGAGCCACACCGACGAGGCTGAGGAATATCTCAGCCAATTCACCGAAGCCGAGGCGTTGAAATTTCTCAAAGACCCCAGGACCAGCAAGGAAGTCCGCAACCTCGCCTTCGCCTACTTCACGCCGGACGAATTCCCGACGCACCGGATGCTTCAGGAGTTGATGATGCTCGACCCGATGGGCGCGGAGCGCGACCAGATCATGGAAATCGCCACGCTCATTCTGCCCTGGTGCCGCGATGGTAACTATGGCTGCCTGTTCGACGGCACGAGCAACCTCTCGCTCACCGGCAAGATCGCCCACTTCGAGCTTGGCTACATCCCCGAGTCGGCTAAGGAGTTGAAGGCCGCAGCCGGTTTCCTCATTACCAATCACGCCCGCAAGCACATCATGACGTTGCCCCGCGCGCTGCGGAAAAGAAATATCTATGAGGAGGTCGCCCGCTTCCTCGACATTCCCGGCGGCCAGGAAATCGTTCAGGAATCCTACGCTCAGCTTCGCAAGTTCAATTGCTGGAACATTTCCATCGTCCAGCAATACGCGCGGTTCAAGCAGAGCCGCATCCGTTCCGCCGTGTTCGGCAACAGCCGCCAGTTCTTTATCATGCGCCAAAACGACCGCGCGGACCTGGACGACATGGGCAAGGACATCGCGCTGCCGGAGGTCACGCAGCACGCAATCATGAATTACCCGTTGCCCGATCACCAGACCGGACAGAAGTATTCGCCGTTTACCTACCTGCACACCGATTCCGCGCGAAACCTGTGCGGAACGGTCCACAACATGGCGTCGCCGGAGATGCTCTACTGCTCCAGTTCGAGCGGCGAACACTTCGACCGCCGCGCCCGCGAGCTTCGCCGGAGCCCGAGCGTCGTCGAGGGAATCATTCTCCACGCCTACCGCCGCAAAGACGGCGAAACCAAAGCCCATTAACCGTTATGAACATCAAACTCATCACCAACGCATCCAAACTACTCCTCCTCACCCTTGTCGTCGGCCTGTTCGCCGGCTGCGCTGCCACGCGGCCCATTAGCGATGTCGCGCTCGGCGCGGGCGGCGCATACCTCGGCCATGAGCTCTCCAACGGCGATCCGCTCATCACTGCTGCCGGCGCGGCGGGCGGCGTCATCGTGAGCGAGGGACTCCATTACGCCGCCAAGAAACAGGCCGACAAGGCATACGCCGCTGGCTACGACAAGGGCAAGAGCGACGCGGTGAAGCAACAGTATTGGCTTTACGTGTCCTTGCAGCGCCAACGCAACCAAGTTGGCAGCGTCCGCCTTTACCCCGTGCAATTGCCGGAACAACGGATTGACGGGATAACGTTCCAACCATCAACAAAACTCCTCCGCATCGAGGAATAGCAGGCCACGCTTGCAACCAACACGAAAGGAAAGCACAGCATGAAAAGACTCATCGCGCTCACGCTTGCCACGCTCGGCATCAGCCTGGCGGCTCAAGCCCAATGGATCGTCTATGACCCGACCATGAACATGCAGCAGATCATGGCTCAGGCACAGAACATCGCGAAATACATCGAGATGATTCAGAACCAGGTGCAGCAAATTCGCACGCTCACCGATCAACTCAACGAGTTCAAACACTACGAAAGCCTCTTCGGCGACCCGAAGGCTGTCGTTCTCACCACCGTCCAGCCGCTGGTCGCCGACCTGCGCAAGACGGAACTCGGCCAAACGCTGACGGCGCTCGAAGGTGCGGTGAACGCTGGGCAAGCGATGCTCTATGACGCCAACGGCCTGTTCAGCAGCATCGGCACAACGTTCACCACGCCGAATGGGGCGACAGTGACGCGACGGGAAGCGCCGTATCTGCCCGTCGCCGCAGTCCAGAAGACGACAGACAACTTCCTGTCTGTCTCCACTGACGCAACCGCCCGACGGATTGCGTTGAAGGAGGAAATTGCCCGCACAACGACGGCGCTCAAGAACGCCACCACCGACGCCGAGGTGCAGAAGTTGAGCGGCGTGCTGATCGGCCTGTCATCCGCGCTCAACAACACGGACTACGAAATCAATCAGGCGACCGCGTCCGCGCTCGTACAAGACGTTGCCAATCGCAACGACGCACAGCGTCAGATCGAGGCGAAGAAGGAGCAGCAGCACGCCGAGTTCACCGAGGCCGTGCAGAAATACGGGCAGACGTTCCGCCTGATGAACGCGCCCACGGCATTCCCGACTCCGTAACCCCCAACTCAACTCGTCCCGGCGTATGGCAACCTTTGAACAACTGTTCCCGACGTTCCTGCAAAAGTGCGCCGAACTGCACGAACTGCTGCGCATCGTCGCGTTCATGTTGTTCATCGTCGGGACGATTCTCCTGGTCCTTCACGGCTTCACGGGCAAGACGCTCATCCTGCACATGGTGCGGCTGTTCGTGCTGACCGCGTTGCTCGTGATGCTGCCGCAGTGGGGTAATGAGGTGCAGCGAATTCTGCAAACCTCGATCCTCGACGGTCTCGGCGTCGACCCGTCCCAGGTTCACGACCAATACAACCAACTGCTCGCCGTCCACCGCGACACGGGTAACGACCGTTCATGGTGGGACATAATTGGAGACCTGAACGCGTTCACCGTCGAGTTGTTGATCAGCGGGATTCTCTGGCTGGTTGGACAGTTCGCTTCGCTGCTCCTGTTTTGGGCCTACATCATCCAGAAGTTCATTCTGTTCAGTGCCTACGCGCTTTCGCCGCTGCTCCTCGGGTTCATGGCGATCCGACCGCTGCGCTCCATTGGTACTCGTTACCTGTTGCACATCGTCGGCGTGTTGCTCTGGCCGCTCGGCTGGGCCGTTGCCGCGCTCATCACCCAGGGAATCCTGGATTTCATGACCGACCAATCCATCCGCTTCTTCGACCCGACCGCGCAGCTCTACTCCCTGCAGGCGACGTTCGGCTTGGCCGTGGCAGCGTTCTGGATCGTGTTCAGCACGATTGCCGCCCCGCTCGTGATTCAAAAGGTCATCGCCGCCGGTGAACTCGCGGGAGGACACCTGATCGCCGGAGCGTTCAGCAGCTTCTTCCAGACCGCCGCCACCACGGCAGGCGCAGCCGCCGTTGCCGCTCCCATCGGCGTGCCCGCTGTGACCGCCGGCGCGGCGGGCATGGCCGCGATTCTCAGCACGCTTTCCAGCGCCGCAGGACATGGCAGCGCCGGCGCGATCATCATCGCCGGTTCTGGTCTGCCGCCCCGCTCCGCTCGTGGGCGGCCGGGCGACGACATTACCGGCGACAGAGCGGTTCGCGAACTCATCGCCAAGACCAAAGGCCACTACTACTGACATTTATGGAAACCACCACACTCCGCGCTCGTGAAACCCCTACCGGCAACGGCTCGAATCCCGCTCGCCTCGCGCGAAAACGATTCGATCCGACCCAATTGTTTGCCCAGCGCGACCGTCTGCCGTGGTTCTGGTTCTTCGTGGCCGTCGCCGTGTCCGTGGCGGCAGCGCTGGACCGTTACCACATCATCAATCAGTTCAAGCAGCGCGAGCGAGTTGTCATTATTGACCCGGCACAGACCTACTACGTCAGCCCGCTGTTTCAGTTTTCGGAAGCGAAGGATTTACACGCGCAACAGGCCGAGCTTGCGACCGTCACTTTCCTTCAGCGCAATCCGAAGGATTTCGATCACCCCGAGTTGTTGCGGCAGATGTTCCTGAAGTCAGCTTTGGAAAAAGCCCGCGAGCATCGCACACGCGAGGCGGTCGAGTTCCGCGCCAAGCAGCTTCACCAGAAACCGGAGATTGCAAAGATTGACATTCTGGCCACGCGCGAGAACGAGGTGCTTGTCGCAGTGTATGGCCAGGTAATCCGCACCGGGATCTTTCAGGAGAAAGTTTTCAACGAGGCGTTCAATTTCAAACTGAGTCTGCGTTTCATCCGCAATCCCAACATGGCTGTCAACGGTCGCTTCCCGACCGCCGTCGGCGACTTCAAATATGAAATCATCCATTAGTATCCTCCTGCTGGCTGCAACCGTCGCGCTGGCTGAACCGCGCGAAGCCATCCAGCGAATCACGCTGGATGAGCGGGCCGTCATCACCGTGCCAGTCTCGACGAACCGCGTCACGACCATCAGCTTTCCCGGACCAATCGCTGCGATTGATGCCGTGGGTGTGACCGCCGATGGAAAGACGCCGGGGCAATTCCAACTCGCACACACAAAGGGTTCTTCGTTCGTGTCCATTCGGGCGCTGGCGCGCAAGGCGGCCACGAACCTGAACATCCGCTGGAACAAGCGCACTTACGTTTTCGAGTTGATTGAGAGCGACGCGCCAGTGCTCGCTCTCAATCTCGAAGACCGTCAGGCGACTGAAATCGTCCAACCCGCGCCGCAGGTCACTCCGACGCGATTGCTCGCGCTGCTGGATAAGGCAAAAGCGTTTCCGTTGCTGAAGAAGCAGCAGCCAGACGCAGTTGCCGGCGCGGACGCCAGGACGTTTGGCGACGAACCGCAGATCACCGACTTCAATGACTACGAAATCCGCATTGAAGAGGTGTTTCGGTTCAACCCGGAGGACACGCTCGTCTTTCACGTCACGTTACGGAATAGGTCGGAGCACACGATTCGTTATCTGCCGGAGAGCTTCTGTGTGCGCGTCGGCAACCGGCTTTATCACCAATCCATCAGCGACGCGCCGGGCCTGCTGCCGCCTCATGCGGCGAGCACGATTTATTTTGCCATCACCGGCACGCCGGACGGCGGGCGCAACGAACTCTCTCTGAAGAACGAGTTCAGTGTGTTAGTGAGCCGCTTACCTTCTTTGCCACCGAGCGCCGCTATAACGCCACCCCCAGCACCGCCGCCCGTGGCATCGCCCCAACAAGGGACCGAGCTGACTCCCGAGCAAGAGGCCCGCGCACGCCAGACTCTCTGGCAGGCGATTGAGGAGTTGGAAAACACAACTGCGCCCACCGCCAAACAAATCGATCCATGAAACCGCGTGACTTCCTGAACTTCTTCAAAACCCGCGGCGGAAAGCTCGTGCTGTTCGCCGTCGTGTTCGGCGGAGGGTTGCTCATCTTCAGCGCGCTGCGTGACAAGTCTGGCTCGGACGAGATTCGTATCACCGCGCTGACGACCAACGCGACGGACAGACCCCAGGTCGTGCAGAGCATCGAGCGGCCAATGCAGTTGTTTCGCCCACCGCTGCCGAAAACCAACGCGCCGCCGCCGTTGCCCCCGAAGGCCAGTGAGCCGCCGAAGGTTGTCGTCGAAAAGCCGAAGCCCGAACCGCCGCCGCAGCTCCCGGTCATCAGCTTGTTCGCCGACGCCAGCGCGGGGGTTCCCGAACCGAAGACGCCCGGCGAAATCTACGCGCCGTTTGGCCGGTTGATTCCATGCGAAACCGTCATCACGGTGGACTCGGCCTCGATCCAGACGCCTATCGTCGGTCTCATCACGGAGAACATTTATCACGCGGGCAAGCTGGTGATTCCCGCCGGCACGGAAGTCCATGGCACGGCGCAAACTGACCGGCATCGCGAGCGCATCGCCAGCGGCGGCAGTTGGACGCTGGTTTGGCAGGGCGGCGAGGAACTGCGGCTGAAGGCCATCGCGCTCGAACGCGAGTTCTCTGGGGACCAGGAAGGCTGGGGCATCACGGACGGGAGTGCCGGTCTGCGCGGACGCGTCATCAAGTCCGACGACCTGGCGGAGATCAAACTCTTCGCCGCGACGTTCCTCTCCGGCGCTGCCGACGCGCTCACTGAAAAGGAACAAACGGTTTTCGGCACAATGAACAGCCGCTCACTGAACAACGCGCCGTTTGAAGGCGCGCAGAAGGTTCTCTCTGTTTACGCGCAACGGATTTACGAAGCTATCCAGCGCGACGGTTTTTACGTCCGCGTGCCGAGTGGAAAGCAGTTTTACCTTTACGTCCTTCAGACGATTGATCGCAGCGACGCTGTTATCGGCGGAACGCTGAAGCCGTTCGCCGCCGAGAGCCAATCAAACTCCGTCCCGGCTTTTCTTCCCACTGCCGCATTCGGTGTTGGTCATACACCAGTCCCGGCCGCAGTAGCACCAAACTCAACCCCGATGTTTTGATATGAAGTATCTAGCACTCATTCCACTTGTGCTCGTTGCCTCCTGCGCTTCGCATTCGCCGCAGGTTGTCGTTCGTCCGTTGCCGTCGCCGGCTGTCCATCCCATCGAAGCCTTTCGCTACGGTGAGGTCGTGCGTGCGTACCACGTCGGGCGCTACGTTGATCCAAACCACCCGAAGACGATGCACGAGCAGCACGCGGTGTATCGCGTCGAGGTCTCGACGCGTTGGAATCTTCATCCTGGCCCGATGGACACGGCCAATCTGTTGAATCCGCCACCGGACGCCGCGTTCGCGCCGCCGTCCACGAACGACGTTCTCGTTGCGGAGATGAATCGGCAGCGGGAAGCCACGGCCCGCGTGATGCAGGAAGCTGGGAAGCTCGCGCAGTCGTACGGAGAGCTTCAAGGAGTTCTCACCGAGATGAAGAATGTCGCACGCACCAGCGCGCTTCTGAATCAGAGGTTCGTGACCAATGAGTCTCGCATCGTCGAGTTGGAACTGGGACTTCAGAAGCTTTCCGTCGCACCGCCGCCCGCGACCAATGACGTGCCTGCGTTCTCATCCGAACCGACTGATACGCCCAAACCATAAAGACACTTTGCCGGCGCGGTGTCGTTTCACCGCTTTCCGGCGAACACGGCAAATGCCGCGCTAACCAAACACCAAAATACGAATCGCTATGAGCAAACCGAAACCCTCAGCGCCACCGAGCGCCAGCGGCAATGCCGCTCCCACCGATCAGCCCACGTTCCGGTCGAACCCGGAAGTCGATGCGAAGATTGACGCCTACATCAGAGACAACCCCAAGTACTGGGCCTACGTCCAAGCCATGCCTCGCGAACGGTTGGAGCGCACCGTCGTCCTCAACGAGGTGCGCGAACTCGACCGTCAGCAGCGGATGCGCGAAGGCTTGATGAAGCGCATCACTGCCAACCCTGCGCTCAAGACCGCCTACGACACGCTGGTGAAAGACCTGCCCGACGACCAGAAGGAAAGCGTCATTGCCCAGATCGCTCGCTCGACCAGGCGCGCAGTTGCGCGTTCGCAGGGCCAGCAGCAAAACAGAGGAGAGGCCGTCGCCGTCTGACCCGAGCCGCCAAGCCCCGGCTTGTGATTTCCAACGAAACCAAGCCGGGGCGACTTCGGGAATTCATCCCTCGATCTTGTGTTCCAGGAGAATATCAACCTTGATTTGGTCAACGAACTTCAGGGTCGCCGGTCGTTCCGGCAGTCCGGTCATGTCGAATTCTCCCATCACGAAGCAAGGACGTTCCAACCATTCAGGATGCCGTGTCCTGACGATCCGGTTCCAAATCAGCGTTTCCCATCCACCCATGCCGAACGACACGACCAATCCGCAGCCGTATTCCGGGATCGGGTTCACGTGGAGGAAGAAGCAAATCGCGCTGTGGGAGCCCTTCGGTGGGCGCTTCATCTTGTGGAAGTCTACCCGCCGGAAATATTTGAGCCGCGCCCCCTTGTGCTGATGGAATTCGAGGTAACCCTTTTCCAGATTGCCGCAGATCTTCTTCCTCACTTCAACGTGCGAGCGAGCGCACACGCGGAAACACTTCTTGCACGCCCTGAAAACCTGGTCCTCCAGATGCGAACAGCTTCGCAGCATCTTCTTCTTGTCTCCGTGTGTGTGATCGCTCAGAGGCGGTCTTGTCGTCAGGACGACGACGTCTTCCGGCTTGATGAAGTCGTACTGTTCTCGGCCAACTTTCTCGAACTTCCGTCGGCGGTACGGCGGATTCCACAACATCTCGCCGTACTCGTAGCCGAGCTTGGCCAGCGGCGCGGCGATCTCGCTGAATGCCGCTCCATCCCGGATTTTGAACGGTCGGGGCTCCTCTGCGCCGCGCAACGGCATCGAATATGCGAAACGGTGGTAAACCATAGATTTCTTCTTTTCCGCGCCCCGAATAGTACTCAATACCAGCCCGTAAACAAAGGGGAACCGGCACAAGAGTTACAATTTGGAAACGAAACCTGCTTCGGGCTGGAAACCGAAAATCGACCTGTAATCGGCTGGGCTTCTTTTCCGGTAGTATGGCAGTCGTTGGCCCATGAAGACGATGGCTTTAATCATTTTCGTCTTTTGTTTAGTTCATGCCAGCAACTGGCTCCTCGGTTGGCTGGACCTGAAGGCCAAGACGACAAATCCTTGTCGCCCCGATTTTTTGCCGGCTGTTTCTCCAGCCAAGAACCATTCACCCCCAATGATTTTCGGAGGACCTAATGCCCCTCAACAAGAACGTTATCGGCCGAATTGTATCGAGATTGCGTTACCAGTGTGGCTGGTCCCAGGCCGAACTCGTCACAGAATTGCATTTGATCGGAAATATCAACATGACCCGCGAGATCCTCGCCAATATCGAAACCCTGCGCAGTCCTGCCACCGACAAGCAGATCGAGTTTTTCGCCGAGGTGTTCAAGGTCATGGAACAGGACCTCTTCCCTAAGAAACGACACTTCGTCGGCAAGGAGGTTGGAATGGAGTTGCGGGAGTTCACCCGGCGTCGTGGCCCGCCTCGTCCGTCGTGCGCCAAAAGTAACTGTTACCCGAGAGAGGGATTCGTTGCGCCAGAACAGGTGTTACCCGTGGCAGCTTGTCTTTTGTGGTTCTCAGTATGTTGTTTGTTGGTTCGATAGCGAGGTAAAACGAGCAGGGGGACGAGCTTCGAGCCTTTCTGCTCGCGTCCCCCTGCGGTCGAAAACCCTGATCCAAAGGGGGGGTATGGGGGGGAGGAGTTATTCACATTTCAAGGTCGCGCGCGGCGCATCGCAGCAATGACTTTCAACTTTCGATCGACCTCCAGCTTGAGCGCAAACGGATTCAACTTGGCCTTTTCCTGTTGCAAGCGGCGCTTGGTTTGCACCGTCACTTCGGCGCTGGCCAGCACGCGCGCGAAGGGCGTCTGGGCAGCCCCGTAAACGCGTTTGATCCGCCCGTCCTGATGCTCTTTGTCCTGGAGCTTCAGGCTGGCATGAAAATAGTTGAGCAACTGTCCATAGGGACCTGTGACCAAATCATTGATCGGTTGGACGACCTCAGGGTTGTCGTAGCGCTCATAGCCGAAACACTGGCGAATGTGCGTCCAGTTCTTCTGCTCAACATGGGCGTTGTCATCTTTCTTGTTCGGTCGACTCCGCGTCAGGAATACCGGTCGCGTTCGCTTTTGCAGCCAGCTCAAAACATGGTGGTTCAGGAACTCGCCACCATTGTCGCTGTCCAGTCCCAGCAGTGCAAAGGGCAGAGTCCCTTCCAGATCCCGCAGTGCAGCCAGCGTTCCGGCTTGACCCCGTCCCCACATTGCCCGCAGCTCCACCCAGGTGGTCGCGTAGTCGACGCCGTCCAGCATCCAGACAAATTCCCCAGCCACACTGCCACCGCAGAGTGCCACTGTATCGACCTCCAGCCATCCCGCTTTGCCTTCCTCCCACACGCTGCCTCGAATCGGAATCTGTTGCCGCAACAACGTTCCGGGCCGCGTCAACGAGCGGCGGGACTCCTGGCAGCGCAACGGCTCCAGCAACCGGTCCAACGTGCGCGCGCTGGCGCTCAGGAGTTTGTCCCTCACCTCGTTCGGCAGACGCCGTTCATGCTCCTCGTAAGCCGGAACCCACTCCGGCAACATCGCCGCCAGCCGACGACTGCACGCATAGTCCGCCGCTCGCCAAATCGGCCGCAGCCAGGGCACCAGCCGGTTCGGTTCGTAGATCACAGGGCGCCCGGTGATAATCCCCGGTGTCCGCTCCACCACCGGTGTGCTCAACGCGCGGATCGCGGATTTGCGATGGTAGCCAAGCAACTCTTGCGCCTGGTCCAACAGCTTGCGCTTGTGCTCCGCCCCGGCACTGCGGTAGCGGCGCCGGAACTTGTTCAGAATCTCTTTGCGTGTCGTGTGGCTCATGGTTTTGTCCATTCTGGCCACGGTAACAGTTACTTCTGGCGCAACGTATGCTTTCCCTCGCCTTTACCCCACGTCCCGGGTAACAAAACTTTTGGCGCAATTCGTCGTCCCAACCAGAAGTAAGCTCCTCTTGCTCAATGCGCCAAAACCGAGCAATTTCGCATGGCAGTCCGACGCAACAACCACGATTTGGACCGGCAGCTTGACCTGTTTGCCCCGCGAAGGCCCACACATGACACCGTTGACACAATACGGCCGAATGGCCGAGAAACACTGGCGGGAGCACTGCCCCAAAATGGTCCGCGAATTGAAACGCAAGGGGATCTTGCACCAAATGCTTCTGGAGGCCGAGGAGAAGACGAAGAACGAAATGGCCGAGCTTCGCATTCAATTGATGCAACAGGGATCAACGGCGCAACAAGCTCACGACCAGGCGTGGGAGATGGTACGAGAGAAATACATCCTCCTACCCCCGGAGAGCTGACAAGACGGGTCAAGACAACACGCGGCCTGCGCCGGAAGTCCGCAACGAAAGGAACTACCGGATTTCAGATACAGATAGGATAGGGGAAGGGCCGCCCCGCCAAAAATACCGACAGAACACCGCCGCCATTCGTACGCTGCGGACGATAGAAGCCCAAAGCCGTCCCGCCACGCCTGAGGAGAAGGCGGTACTTGTGCATTACACAGGCTGGGGCGCGATGCCCCAGGTCTTCGACCCGCGCAATTACGAATGGCGGGAGGCGCGCACCGACGTCGGACAATTGCTGACCCCCGAAGAGCTGGAGTCCGCCCGAGCTACTACGCTCAACGCTCACTACACTTCACCTACCGTGGTGCGTGCCGTGTACGGCGCCCTTAAGCGGTTCGGATTTGAGCATGGGAGAATCCTGGAACCGGCGTGCGGCATCGGTCATTTCATCGGCATGATGCCCGACACCATGCACCGCTACTCGACCATCACCGGCGTCGAGATCGATCCCCTAACCGCCCGTATCGCCAAGGCTCTCTACCCGGACGCTGATATTCGCGCACAAGGATTCGAGACCGCTCAACTCGCTGATGGGTTTTATGACGTGGCGATCTCCAATGTGCCGTTTGGCGATTACCCGGTCCACGATCCGCGCCTGAATGCCTTCCGGTTCCCCATACACGATTACTTCTTTGCCAAGGCCCTGGACAAAGTCCGGCCTGGCGGACTGATCATGTTCATCACTTCACGGGGAACGATGGATAAGCTTAACTCCACGCTCCGAGAATATCTGGCTCCGAAGACAGAGTTGCTCGGCGCCATTCGCTTGCCCAACACCGCCTTCAAACAGAATGCAGGAACCGAGGTGACAACGGACATCGTCATGCTTCGGAAACTGCACCAGGGCGAGGCCCCCGTAGGTCAGCCGTGGCGCGAGTTGCGCGATTTCACAAATCACAATTTCGTGAAAATTCCAGTCAACGAGTACTTCGTGGAGCATCCCTCGATGATGCTCGGGCATCTTCAGTTGACCGGCCACATGTATCGCGAGAACGAAGTCACTTTGGAAGGAGACGGAAGAGTCCTCGGGGACGCGCTCGCTACGGCAATCATCGAACTTCCTGCCGGCATCTACCGGACGCAACGAATTGGAATGGCGGAGCCACCCCCGGACCAAACCATTCCCGCCCCGGATTTCGTCAAGCCCAACGCTTATTGCGTTCACGATGGCATCGTCTGTATCCGCGAGGAAAACGTCTTGCGGCAGCTCACGGATCTGCCAAGCGAAACCCGCTCACGGATTCGGGGTCTGATTCAGGTGCGTGACGCCGTCCGTACGTGTCTGCGCTCGCAGCTCGATGGCAGCAATGAGGAACAGGTTGTTGAGGCCAGACAACAGCTTAACCATGCCTACGACCGGTTCACAGCCCGGTTTGGCCCGATCAACGTCCGTGCCAATCAGCGCGCCTTCGACGGCGACCCGGATTTTCCATTGCTGCTTTCCTTGGAGCATTACAATGACGAAACCAAGCGGGCGACCAAGGCCACGATCTTCACCGAGCGAACGATCCGTCACCGGCGGCCGATTGAATCCGTCAGCTCCCCAAAGGAAGCGTTGCTCGTGTCCCTGAACGAGCGTGGTCGCGTGGACCTCGACCACATGGCCAGGCTGCTCAACAAGCCGACAGAGGAATTCCTGCCCGACTTGAAAGGGATGATCTTCCTTAATCCCCAAACCAACGAGTGGGAAACGGATGATCACTACCTCTCGGGTAATGTCCGCGAGAAACTCGCGATTGCGGACGCGGCTGCTGTGGCCGACCCGCGCTTCCTAGAAAACTTCGAGGCTTTGAAGTCGGTGCAGCCGGCTGATTTGAATGCCACGGAGATTGACGTGCGGTTGGGCGCTTCCTGGCTCCCGCCGGAGGACGTGAGGCAGTTCACCCACGAGTTGCTCAATATCGCGTCCCGTGTCGAGATCGGCCATCTCCATGCGCTCGGCACTTGGCATTTGAACGCCGATTGGGAGGCTCGTACAGCCACGGCCAACACGACTGATTGGGGCACTGACCGATACACGGCACTCGAACTCATTGAAGATGCCCTCAACCTCAAAACCCCCACGGTCTATGACCTTAACGAGGACAAAAAGCCCGTCGTCAACGCCGAGGCCACCGAGGCTGCCCGCGAGAAACAGGAGCGCATCAAGGAACGTTTCAAGGAGTGGGTTTGGTCTGATGACTCGCGGCGCGAACGGCTCTGCCGCCTTTACAACGACACTTTCAATCACACGCGCGTCCGCACATTCAACGGCGACCACCTGACGCTGCCAGGCGCCAGTGGGGCAATTCAACTCCACGGACACCAGAAAGCGGGCGTCTGGCGCATCCTGCAAACGCCCAACACGCTCCTGGCACACGTCGTCGGTGCGGGAAAGACCTACACCATGGTCGCCGCCGCCATGGAACTGAAGCGGCTCGGCCTCGCCCGCAAACCGATTTTTACCGTCCCCAACCACATGCTCGGCCAGTTCTCGACCGAACTGCTCACGCTGTATCCGGGCGCGAACATCCTGGTCGCTGGCAAGGAGGATTTCGAGTCGCAGAACCGGAAGAAGCTCTTCAGCCGGATTGCGACAGGGAACTGGGATGCTGTCATCGTTACCCACTCCGGTTTTGAGCGCATCCCGCTGGCGCGCGAGACGCAGGAGCGGTTCTTCCAGGAACAACTCCACGAGTTGGAGATGATCAAACGTCAGCACGCCGATTCATCGAATCGCCGCCTGGTGAAGGAGATCGAACGGGCGAAAAAGCGCCTGGAAGCCCGCCTGCAGGCGCTCACCGCCGAGCACAAGAAGGACAATACGCTGACCTTCGAGGAACTCGGCGTGGACCGGTTGTTCGTGGACGAGGCGCACTATTTCAAGAATCTGTTTTACGTCACGAAGATGACGCGCATCGCTGGCCTGCCGCAGACCGCCAGCGAACGGGCGTTCGACATGTATTTGAAAGTCCGCCATGTCCAGTCGCTCAACGGTGGAGGAGGCGTAGTGTTCGCGACTGGCACACCCATCGCGAACAGCATGGCGGAGATGTTCACCATGCAGCGGTATCTCCAGGCCGACCAACTCAAGAAGCACAACCTCCATCATTTCGACTCCTGGGCGGCGACGTTCGGCGAGCCCGTCACGGCCATGGAACTTTCCCCCGATGGCGCCGGCTACCGGCTCAATACTCGGTTCGCCCGTTTCATCAACGTGCCCGAACTCATGCAGATGTTTCGCCAGAGCGCGGATGTGCAGACGGCGGCGATGCTTAATCTCCCTCGCCCGCAGCTTGATGGTGAGAAGCCTGCCATTCGCAACGCGCCTGCGACGCCGGAGTTGAAGGCATTTGTCCAGGAACTCGCCGAGCGGGCTGATCGGTTGAAAAGCGGCCGGGTTGACCCCCGCGAGGACAACATGCTGAAGATTACGTCCGAGGGACGCAAGGCGGCGCTGGATCTGCGCCTGATGGAGCCCACGACGCCCGACGAACCGCAAGGCAAGGTCAATCTGGCTGTCGAAAACATTCATCGTATCTGGCAGGTGACTGCGGCGGAACGTTGCGCGCAACTGGTGTTCTGCGACCTCTCGACGCCGAAGGACAAGGGCTTCTCGGCGTATCGCGATATGGCCGACAAATTGGAGCGGCTCGGCGTGCCGACGCGGGAGATTGCGTTCATTCAGGACTACGATTCTGACGCATCGAAACTCGCCCTCTTCCGGGATGTGCGGGCCGGCAAGGTCCGCGTTCTGTTCGGTAGCACGCAGAAGATGGGGTCGGGAACGAATGTGCAAGAACGCCTGATTGCGCTTCATCACCTCGACGCGCCTTGGCGGCCTGCGGACGTGGAGCAGCGCGAGGGACGAATCCTGCGGCAGGGCAACAAGAACGCGGTCGTCTCGGTCTTTCGTTATGTCACCGAAGGGTCGTTTGATGCCTACATGTGGCAAACCTTGGAGACCAAGGCCAAGTTCATCGCCCAGGTTATGAGCGGCGACATGACCATCCGCCGGCTTGAGGACCTCGATTCGGCCGCCCTGACCTACGCTGAAGTCAAAGCCATCGCCTCCGGCAACCCCCTTGTGATCGAAAAGGCGCAGGTGGACGCCGAGTTGATCCGGCTCACCCGGCTCCGTTCGGCCCATGCCGAGGAGCAGTATCGAATCCGGACAAACCTGCGCCGTTCACACGAGGATGCCGAAACCTTCACCACCAGGCTGGCCAATCTGCGCCAGGACATTGCCGCGCGTCAGGACACTTCTGGTGACAAGTTCACCATCGAACTCGATGGCCAGAACCTCGACAACCGGGGCATCGCCGGGGAGTTGATCCTCCGCAGGGCGGAGAAGATCAGGAACTGCTTTGGAGACGATGTCCGTATCGGGCGTTTCGCCGGCTTTGATTTGTTTCTGCGCCCGGGCTTCAACAACGCGGTTGAGGTTGTGTTGCGCGGCCACAACAGCTACGGCGCCCGCATCACGGACACGGCGCTGGGCACAATTCGCTCGGTGGAAGCGGCCGTCCAAGGCTTTGAAGAACGGGCTGCGAAAGTCGAAACCGACATCGCCGATGCCCACAAGCGGAGCAAGGAACTTGAAACCAAAGTCGGCGCTCCGTTCGAGCATGAGGAGCGCTACCAGGAGTTGTGCCGCCGCCAATGCGAGATTGAAGAAAAGCTCGACCTGACGAAGAACCAGGCTCCCAGCCAGGCTGAAGCGGTTTCTGGAGATGACAACGAGGTGAAGAATTCCGAGATCCAACGAGCCGCGGAGGGGGTTCGACACAAAAGACGCATGGGAGTTAGGGTGTGAAATCTCGGTTTCTTCACTGTGAAATGGCAACCCCAAGGCTGAGGCAGTTCTGACAGCGCCCCAGCGGTCGGCGTGCGATATCGATTACCACCGAAGCGAAGCCGCTTATCTCTCTTGTAGCCTGCGGCAAACTTGACGACCTGCTTGTTGCCAGCGAATATACTGACGTCGAACGTATTTGTGAATTGGGGCTATTTAATTGACGCCAGTACACACAACGGCTAGAGTTTTGGCGATGGAAGAAGATTATCCATGCGACCAGTTGGAATTTGACGAGCGCTTCGCGACAGAAGCGGCGTGTCAGGACTACCTGGAGCGGTTGCGCTGGCCGGAGGGCTTCGCCTGCCCGCGCTGTGGACATCGTTCCGGATGGAAGACCAAACGGCAGCAGCGTCTCTGTGCTGCCTGTCTTTATGCAGCGTCCATGACGGCGGGAACGATCTTCCAAGATACCCACAAGCCGCTGCGGCTTTGGTTTCGCGCGATTTGGTATGTGACAGGACAGAAGTACGGTGCCAGCGCCCTGGGGCTGCAACGGATCTTGGGGCTGGGTAGCTACGTCACAGCTTGGAGTTGGCTGCACAAACTGCGGCGGGCGATGGTTCGTCCGGGGCGAGATCGTTTGTCGGGCACGATTGAAGTCGATGAAGTGTACGTGGGCGGAGAGCGGTCAGGCAAACGTGGTCGCGGTGCCGAGGGCAAGGCCTTGGTCTTGATCGCCGCCCAAGCGGACGGAGCCAAGATCGGGCGAATTCGGTTGAGACGCGTCCCCAACGCCTCCTCGCCGACATTGACGGAGGCTGTGGGCCAAGGAGTGGAACTCGGCAGCCAAGTGCTCACGGACGGATGGAGCGGATATGCCCAACTGGCGACCCAAGGCTATCGACACGAGATCGTCCGCCCGACCGCGATCGTGGGCGAGAATCTTCTGCCGCGGGCGAATCGGGTGGCTTCCCTGTTGCAGCGTTGGTTACTGGGCACGCATCAAGGGGCCGTGCGGGCCGCCCATCTGGATTACTATCTGGACGAGTTCACGTTTCGGTTCAACCGCCGCACATCGCGATCGCGCGGCAAGCTCTTTTACCGGCTGCTTCAGCAAGCGGTGCAAGTGGAACCTTCCCCATACAAGAACATGGTGGGCGGGAGACCGCTCTTGGCTTCACCCCAACCCGTAGGCAGTACTGGCGTGAATTAAATAGCCCCATTTGTGAAAATGGAAGACCCGATTCTATACGTCGGAAAAGTCGAGCATGAGCTTACCCAATTCATTCACGAGTACGGTCTTTATTTATTCATGGTCTTCGCATGGGGTTGCCTTTTCGCTATCGCCTGGCTTCTGTTCCGCAGGCGCAAGTCGCCGCCTCCAATACCGGCCTCGCCCCAAACGCGCGCAATTGTCGGGATCATGCTCGCTTCTCCGGGCATGTCTTCAGATGCCGACGGCGGTCGCACCCGCCTGATCATGGGGGACGCCCCAGACTCGCACAACACTCCTGGTTAGGATCAGGGGTTCACTCCGAAAACAGGGAGGGACTGTTGGAGAGCGCAGGCTGCTTCGCGACCGAGAATTCGTCCCCGCCACGCGAAGCTGCTTAAGTTGTCGCGGTCCGGTTGCCCAGTGTGTGCAGCAGATACACCAAGTCAGTCGTCATGGGGCGTATGCTGTCGCTCGTGGAAAACTCAATTATGAACATCGCAACGACCGCTCCCGACTGCCAGACACTGGACATCGATGCCGCCGCAACCGCGCTGGGCGTCTGTAAAGAAACCGTCCGACGACTCGTCCGCCGCAAGGTGCTTCGAAAACTGCCAGGGCTTCGCCGCATCCTCATTCCAAGAGCCGAGATCGACCGGTATCTGAGCGGACGCTGAGTCGAAACTCACGCGTTCAGGAGCGCCGGAGCGCCTGCATACGCGATTTCAGAAAGTTCACTGTGGTTTGATGCACGGTAGCGGCCGTTCCCTCCAAGCACGCCAGGACGGGGGCTTGTGCGTCGAAATAATACCGGTCTGCGGGATCAAGCGAGCCGAACCGCTGCAGGTAGGTAGTTGCCGTTATCATTGCCATTTTGGCAGGCCGCTTGTTTAAGACCTTTCCAAAAACGGAGACCAGGTCATCCAACTCATCCCTCAGATTCTCGACCTCGCCCCCTTGAGCAAGCCCTTCTGCGCACGCCTCCAGTTCCTTTTGGCATTCCCTGTAATCCTTGTACCACGTCGGAAACATCCTGATGAGCATTGGCAGAGCTCTTTCCGGCGTGCCGGGCAGATTGTACCGCGGCGCCAAGTACCCAAGCAGCACAGCAAGGGTGAGGGTCAGCCTGTCTTTATCTCGCTGCAATAGTTCCAGCGTCTCATGTATCGAGCTGAGAATCGCACCGTGCAACTGGAGTTTGCGAAACCCAGCCATCCTGTCCTTTTCGGACCAGAAGAAGTAGCCCTCACCCTTTATGGGACTGTTTAGTGGCGGGAACTCCATACGGTAATCCGAGCCATTGACCCCCCAAGTCTGCAAGATTTCATCATGGGCTGTGCAGTAGGACTGGTAGCGTGCCTGCCGAGCGGCATCTTGCGCTACCACTGCGGCCGGGAAGAAGAAGGCGCCTCTCGGGGTCAGTTTCTGAAGCCTTTGGCAAATCGCGTGGAAATTCGCGCCGGTTCTCCACTCATCGACGTAAAAGATTACATCGTTGGGTCTTACTCCGATCTCCCCAATGAGTTCGGCCAACAACTGGCCGCGGGTGACACCCACGCGTCTTGAGTCGTTTCGTGAGAGGGAGGCGCGAAGAATCTGGACGTTCGCCGGTGGCGAAAGGAGATCCCTGAGCAAATGCACAATCAGCGAGTTTCCGACCGGCAGATCAACCAGGAAGACTCGAGCGTTACCGAGGCATAGGCTTTTGAAATGGTCGCTCAGGGCCAGCATGAAACGGCAGAGCACCTCGATCTGGTTGACACTGAGCTCAAGAAACCGGTTCAGCGAGGCCCTCAACGCTTGCTCAATCGCAGCTAGAGTTCGATCCTGGATCGAAGCGGCTTCATATTCCTGGAGGAGGATTGAGAACAGGGCAGACTCATTGTAAGTGATGTGGATGTCTCCAAACGACACACGACACTCGCTGGCCTTGCTCACGTCGAATGCGAATCTTTCGATCGCCTTGCACGCGGAGATCTGTTTCGCCAGGAGGTTGAGATGCTCGGCTCGATGGTCCTTCAAATCTGCGATAAACATGGCCTTGTCGGCGGTAGTGGCCGACGTGAGATATCCGAGGAGCCATTCGTACCCCATCTCGGCGCGTGCGGCATCGCACGAAGCAAGCCAATCCATGCATTCCTTGTACTGAGGATTCGCGGACATTAATCCATAATCTTGGATGCTTAGGTCCGGACTGCAAATGCCAAAATAGCTCTTGGTGGAAGCGCGCAGGGAGCATGTGTGCGCCGCTGGTCTCCACTCGGCAAGATTTGAGGAAGCGTGAGCTTTCGCTCACACTGAAACTTTCTGTGAAGCATCCCCGTCCGAATCGGCCGCGTCGGCGCAAAGTTCGGAAGTCGGCCCGCGCAGAACGATAGAGTGCCCCCTGTGAATTCCGGAATTCAAGCGTCTCAACGGACCACCACCCATACGGGCGTTAGACGATCCATTTCTCTGCTGTTGGGCTGCCTGGCCACCCCTTCGAGTGGGCGCGTGTCGTTCGCGATTTGCCCAACCGAGAACCTGAAAATTGGCCAAGAATTGGCCAAGCACGGTTTGCCTGTTTGCGTAAGTATGGTGGGCCCAGAGGGATTTGAACCCCCGACCAAGCGATTATGAGTCGCCTGCTCTAACCACTGAGCTATGGGCCCGAGGGCACCATCGTGAAGCGGGGTAGGGGCCGCTCTGACCAGCGCCGCCGTTCATCCCGGCGCCGGAGAGTGCCCCGGCAAGAACACCGGCAAATTTGCAGCAACGGAGCAAAGGCGACCCGCCAATTTCGTTCGCCCCTCACGACGTTGCGACGACTCTGCCCGGCTTCCCAAGCGCGGCAAGCCGAATTGCCGGAGGGCGGCCGGCAGCGCCCCGCCTGACGGTGCCGGTTCGGGAGGCCCCCGAGCGCGAATCTCATCGCCGGGAGCAAATCGGGTAGCTTTCCGGTCCGGCGTCTCCAACCCAATTGCCCCGGGGTCCGGGCGTCATGCTTTCCGGCTTCGGTCGGCGCCGGAGGTCCGGCATGATCCCGCCGCGGAGGGCGGGCGGCGCAAGTACACCGCGTCCGCCGACTCCGGCCGATGGCACTCGATTGGACCCAACCCGCGTTTCTCGCCGGCACCGTGCTGATTCTCGCGCGGGTCGCCGGGGAGCTGGCTTTGGAACGCCTGAACGCGCGTCACGTTGAGGAACACGCGACCGAGTTGCCCGAGGAGCTGCGGGCAGCCACGGATCCTGGGACTCATCGGCGGGCGGTGGAATACACGCTCGCGAAAAGCCGCCTCGCCATGGCGGCATCGTGGCTGGAGGGGGTGCTCCTCCTGGCTGTCCTGTGGTCCGGTCTGTTGCCGTGGCTCTGGAGTCGGACCGGGACCGCTGCCAGCGGCAGTGTCTGGGGCGCGGCGGGCTTTGTGCTGCTCGTCGGCGCAGCGTTTTCCGCCGCGGGATTGCCGGTCTCGTGGTACGCCCAGTTTCGGCTGGAGGAGCGCTTCGGCTTCAATCGCACCACTCAGCGCACCTGGTGGCTCGACCGTTTCAAGGGCTTTCTGCTGTCGCTTGCCCTGCTGTGGCCCCTGCTGGCGTTGATCTTAAAACTGGTGGAATGGATGGGAGGGACTTGGTGGCTCTGGGCCTGGGGGGTGGTGCTGATGGTTCAGGTGACCGTGGCCGCACTGATGCCCGTGGTGATTCTCCCGTTGTTCAACAACCTGAGGCCGCTGGCCGCGGGGCCGCTTCGCGACCGACTGCTCGCCCTGGCAGACCGGACTCACTTCAAGATTCGCGACCTGCTAGTGATGGATGGCAGCCGGCGATCCCGCCACTCGAACGCCTTCTTCGCGGGGCTGGGACGTTTCCGCCGAATCATTTTGTTCGACACGTTGATTGAACAACTGACTGGCGAGGAGTTGGAAGCGGTGCTGGCACACGAGATCGGACATTACCGCCGGCGGCACGTCCCCAAGATGCTGGGGGCGATGGCGGTGGGCCTGCTGGCTGGTCTCGGTCTTCTGGGCTGGCTGGCCGGGCAGCAGCCGTTCTACGCGGCGTTCGGGTTCGCAGATCCGCATCCAGCGGTGGCGATCCTTTTGTTCGGTCTCTTGGGAGGGGCGGTGGCGTTCTGGCTGTCGCCGCTGATGAATTGGTGGTCGCGGCGATTCGAGTACGAGGCGGACGAGTTCGCGGCGAAGATGATGGGCAGCCCGGACGCGCTGGTCCGCGCCCTCCGGAGATTGTCGGGGGAGAACCTGAGCAATTTGACCCCGCATCCGTGGTACAGCGTCTTTCACCACTCGCATCCAACCTTGTTGCAGCGCGAGCGGGCGCTGATCCGCGGAGCCGCCCTTCCCGGATAAAAGGGCGGCCGGACCGAAGTCACCGGCCCGGCCCCAAAACTCCGCAGGCGGGGCGATCAATCGCCGCCGTCGTCTCTGCCGCCTTCCGTGCCGCCGAGTTGGTTGATCATTTCGATCAGGGGCAGGAAGAGGGCGATGACGATGCTGCCGACGATGACGGCCAGAAACACAATCATGATCGGCTCGAGCAGCGAAGTCATGGCGGAGACGGCGTTGTCCACCTCGTCCTCGTAGGTGTCGGCAATCTTCATGAGCATCTCGGGCAGGGCGCCGGTTTGCTCGCCGACGTCCACCATCGAGATGACCATGGGAGGGAAGACGTTCGAGGCGTCCAGGGGAGCGGTGATGGTCTCGCCTTCCTTGACGCTCTCGTGGACCTTGGCCACCGCGTTACTGACGATCACGTTGCCGGAGGTTTCCTTGACAATGGTCAGCGCCTGCAAAATCGGCACGCCGGAGGAAACGAGGGTCCCCAGTGTCCGCGTGAACCGGGCGATGGCCACCTTGCTGATGACCGGCCCCAGTACAGGCATGTTGAGCTTGAGCTTGTCCAGCAGCCAGCGGCCCTTTTTAAGCCGGATCAGGACCTTAATCAGAATCACCACGCCCACGATGACCCAAATCACCGGGCCCGGAAACGCGGGCAGCCCGAAAGGCACATCGTCACCGAGAAGGATGGTTTTGCTCTTGATGGTATTGGCCAGATTCAGGACCAGTTGCGTAAAACCGGGCAGTTTCGAGCCGCCGAGCATGTCGGCGAAGATGGACTCGAACTTCGGCACCACGAAGATCATGAGCACGGCTAGGATGACCACGGCGACAATCATCACGGCGGCCGGATAGAACATGGCCGCGACGACCTTGTTCTTGATCTTCTGCGCCTTTTCCATGAACTCGGCCAGGCGGTTCAGCACGACCTCCAGCACGCCGCCGAGTTCGCCCGCCTTGACCATGTTGATGTACAGGCGGTTGAAGATTTTCGGGTGTTGCGCCAGCGCCTCGGAGAAGGTGCTGCCTCCCTCGATGCCGGTTGCGATTTCGCCGATGACGCGCTTGAGCGTGGGATTGCGCTCCTGGCGTTCGAGGACGCGCATCCCGCGCAGCAGGGGCAGACCGGCGTCCACCAGCGTGGCCAACTGCCGGGTGAAGGCGGTCATGACCTTGGGCTTCACCTTGCCGCCCAGGCCGGGAATCTTGATGTTGATTTCCAGCGACTTCTTCTTGCCCTTCGGCCCGGGCGCGGCCGGACCCTTCTTCTTGTCGGCCTTCTCCTTCACCTTTTCGGCCTCGATGACCTTGGTGGGGAAGAAGCCCATTTCCTTCACGCGCCCCGCCGCCTCGGTCACGCTGGCGCCTTCAATCGTTCCGCGGGTTTCCTTACCGCGGGAATCCATCGCCACGTAGTTGAACTTCGGCATAACGTCGTTCGTCGTCAGGTGTACTTGATAACCTCTTCGATCGTGGTGTCGCCGTCGAAAATGCTGCGCAGGCCGTCTTCGCGCAGGGTGACCATTCCCAGTTCAACCGCCTTCTGGCGGATGACGGCGGTCGGCGCACGTTCGTTGATCAGGAGCCGGATGGGATCGCTTACAATCAACAACTCGAAAATGCCCTTGCGGCCCCGATAGCCGCTGTCGTTGCAATCCTTGCAGCCCCGACCGTAGTAGAAGACCTTGTCGCCGACGTCGTGCGGGGAAAGGTTGAGCGTGTTGAGCTGGGTCGCGGTGGGCTCAAACGGCGTGCGGCAACGCTTGCAGATGGTGCGCACCAGGCGCTGGGCCAGCACCGCCATGAGCGTCGAGGAGATCAAGAATGGCTCGACCCCCATGTCCACCAGACGGGTGACAGCGCCGGGGGCGTCGTTCGTGTGCAAGGTGCTCAAGACCAGGTGGCCGGTCAGCGATGCCTGAATGGCGACCTGCGAGGTTTCCAGGTCACGCATTTCCCCGACCATGATGATGTCCGGGTCCTGCCGGAGGAACGAGCGGAGCGCCTTGGCGAAGGTCATGCCGACGGACTCGCGCACCGGAACCTGCATGATGCCCTCGATGTCAAACTCGACCGGGTCTTCCACGGTGAGCAACTTCGAGTCAATGGCGTTCACCCGCCGCAAACACGAATAGAGGGTGGTGGTCTTGCCGCAGCCCGTCGGTCCGGTCACGATGAAAATGCCGTTCGGTTGCTGGATCGCCTCGGAGGTGTAGTCGTAGATGTACTTGGGAAGGCCCAGGCTCTCGAGCTCGAGTTGCATCGCGGACCGGTCGAGCACGCGGAGCACGACTGATTCCCCGAACTGGGTGGGCAGGGTGCTGACGCGCAGGTCCACTTGACGGCCCCCAATGTTGACCGAGATGCGGCCGTCTTGCGGCAGACGGCGCTCGGCGATGTCCAGGTTGGCCATGACCTTGATGCGCGAGGTCACGGGCAGGGCGAGATGCTTGGGCGGCGGGGCCATCTCGTACAGAGCGCCGTCCACGCGGTAGCGGATTTTGAATTCATCCTCGAACGGTTCGAAGTGGATGTCCGAGGCGCGGTCCTGCACCGCTTGGAACAGGACCAGATTGACGAACTTGACGATCGGCGCCTCGTTCACGAGGTCGGCGAGGTCCATGCCCCCCGTCGAGACTTCCGAAACCTCCTTCGCGATCTCGTCGTCGGCGCCGAGTTCCTTGAGCAGGTCGGCGACGCCGCTAGACTCCGCCGGGTACAGCTTCTGAATGAGCTTCTCGACCTGAGCCGGGTCGGCGACCACGAGTTGAACTTCCTTGCCGATCGAAAACCCCAGTTCATCCACCACGGCCGGGTTCAGCGGATCAACCAGCGCCACGCGGACCGTGTCTCCGTACAGCGCGACCGGCAGGCACTGGTACATGCGCGCGGAGGCGGCCGGGATCGTGGCCAGCACTTCCGGGGTGATTTCCGACTCGTTCGGGTAAACCACCTCGGTGCCGAGGTGGTCCGCCATGATCTGCAACTGGGTCTCGAGATCCACGATCCCGTAGTCCACGAGAATGGCGCTGACCGGCCGGCCGCTGCGGGTATGCTCGGCCAGCACCTCCTCAAGCTGCATGTCGTCAATCAGGCCGCGGTCCCGGATCAACGCGAGCAGGGGTTGGTTCGCGAGGTCAATCATGGCTTAACGGCGGCTGGCTTCTTCCAGCGTGCGACCGGCCTCGAGTTCCTGGAGTTTTTGCAGGATGGTGGTCGGATCCTGCGCCTTGGTGATGACCTCCTCCTGCGAGATCATGCCGGCCTGGTATTTTTCGAGCAGGAATGAGTCGAGCGTCACCATGCCGTACTTGGCGCCGGTCTGGATGTCCGACTGGATGCGGAAGGTCTTGTTGTCGCGGATCAGCGCGGCGATGGACGGGGTGTTGATCATGATCTCGAAGATCGCCACGCGACCCGGCTTGTCGCAGCGTGGCAGGAGCAATTGCGAAATCACCGCCTGCAACACCGTGGAGAGCTGGATGCGGATCTGCTCCTGCTGGTTGACCGGGAATGCGTTCACCACGCGGTCAATCGTCTTCGCGGCCCCCGTGGTATGAAGGGTGCCAAAGACCAGGTGGCCCGTCTCGGCGGCCGTGATGGCCGCGTCAATCGTCTCCAGGTCGCGCATCTCGCCGACGAGAATCACGTCCGGATCCTGACGCAGCGCGCGCCGGAGCGCCTCGGCGAAGTTGGGCACGTCCACGTTGATTTCCCGCTGCGTGATGACGGCCTTCTTGTGTTTGTGGTAGTACTCGATCGGGTCCTCGATGGTGATGATGTGGGCGTCGTCGCGCTCCTCATTGATGATATTGATCATCGAGGCCAGCGAGGTGGTCTTGCCCGATCCGGTCGGACCGGTCACCAACACCAGTCCGCGCGGCTTGTAGAGCAGTTCGCGGACGGATGGCGGGATGCCCAATTGCTCGAGGGTGAGCAGTTTCGAGGGAATCTGGCGGGCGACGATCCCGAAGTTGCCCTTTTCCTTGAACACCGAGACGCGGAACCGCGCCAGCTCGCCGAAGGCAAAACCGAAGTCCGCGCCCCCGCGCTCGCGAACGTGCTGGATGTTGTCCTCGGACGTGATTGTCCGCATCAACTCCTCGGTGTCTTCGGGCCGCAGGACCGGGCCTTCGACTTTGTGGAGCGTGCCGTGCAGGCGGATGACCGGTGGAACCCCCACGCGGATGTGCAGGTCGGCCGCGTTTTCCTGAACGACCAACTGCAACAGATCGGACATTGAGTATGACATCGCAAACCAGGGATAAAATGTCTCAAACCATGATGATCGGACCGGGCTAGTCGGCATCCAGCACGGTCGCGCGAATCACTTCCTCCGGAGTCGTCAACCCGGCCAGCACCTTGCGGGCTCCGTCCTCGCGCAAACTGCGCATGCCCATCTCCCGGGCCCGATTTCTCAAGACGGTGGCCGAGACCTTCTCGTAGATGAGCTTCCGGACTTCGTCATCAATCACGAAGATCTCGAAGACACCAAAGCGCCCGCGATAGCCGGTCTTGTTGCAGTTCGAGCAGCCCTTGCCCTTGCGGATGGTCGCGGCAGCCAGCTTGGCTGAATCGAACTTCAACGCCTTCTTTTCGGCTTCGGTCGGCTCGTACGGTGCGGCGCACTGCTTGCACACCTTGCGCACCAGGCGCTGGGCCATCAGGCAACGCGCCGAAGAGGCCACGAGAAACGGCTTCACCCCGATGTCAATCAAGCGGGTGACCGCGCTGGGGGCGTCGTTGGTGTGCAGGGTGGAGAACACCAGGTGGCCGGTGAGCGAGGCGTTGATGGCAATGGTGGCGGTCTCGAGGTCGCGAATTTCCCCGAGCATGACCACATTCGGCGCCTGGCGGAGCATTGAGCGGAGGGCCGCCGCGAACGTCAGACCCACCGCTTCGTTGACGTGGACCTGGTTGATGCCGGAAAGCACGTACTCGACCGGGTCCTCCACCGTGATGATCTTGCGGTCCGGGCGGTTGATGTAATTCAGCACCGCGTACAGCGTGGTGGTCTTGCCCGAACCGGTGGGGCCGGTAATCAGCAGAATGCCGTCCGGCAGGCTGATCAACCGCTCAAAGGTCTGCTGGTCGTCCGAGAGGAAACCCAGTTCGGCCAGGCCCAGCTTGAGGCCCTCCTTGTCCAGAATACGCATGACGATGCTTTCGCCGTGCGTCGTTGGCAGGCAGGACACGCGCAAGTCAATGGTCTTGCCGCCCACCTGCGCCTGGATACGACCGTCCTGCGGAATGCGCCGTTCCGCGATGGACATGTTCGACATGATCTTCAGGCGGGAGATCACCGAGGCTTGGAGACGCTTGGGCGGGCTCTTCACTTCGTGCAGCATGCCGTCAATCCGGTACCGCACGCGGAACCGCTTCGCCAGCGGCTCGAGGTGGATGTCCGACGCGCGCATCTTGAACGCGTCCACGATGATCTGATTGACCAGTTTGATCATCGGCGCGTCCGCCTCAACCGTCGCGCCGTCCTCCATTCCGCCCGCCTTGACCGTGCTGACCTCGACCTCGCCCTCCGTGATCTCCTGCAACATCTTGCCGACGGAGTCCTCGCGGGCGGCGCCGCCGTAGTAACGGTTGATGGCGGCTTCGATGTCCTCCGGCGATGCCACCGCCGGGATGATCTCGGTGTTCAGGGCGTGCTGGAGACCATCGAGCGTGTCGAGGTCGGACGGATCGGCCATCGCCACCACGATCCCGTTTGCCTCCTTGCGGACGGGCACCACGTTGAAGCGCTTGGCGACATCCCGGCGCACCGACGAAATCACGTCGTCACTCAGGCGCAAGTCGGCCAGTTGAACAAACTCGGCCCCGAAGTGGGTGGCCTTGGCTTGCGAAACGACCGTCGGGCTCAGGATGCCCTTGGCCACCAGCGTATCCACGACGCCTTCCCCGGTGGCGTCCGCCTCCGCCCGGATGGGTGCCAACTGATCGTCGGTCACGTAGCCCATCTCGAGCAGGCTGTCGAGCAAGTAGTCGTCTCTGGCTGCCACTTTGGAATCCTGTAATCTACGCTTGCCGCTCTGACCGAGGTTGGCGGAAAAGCGTGGGTATCGTAGCGGTCGCTAAAACAACGTGTCAAACGCAGACCCCGGCGGTCAGGCGCGCAGCAAAATCGTGACGGCCCGCCGCGCGACCCAACCGGTTCGCACCCCTTTCAAGCAGGAGCCGTGCCCGCCCCGCGGCGAACGCTTTTGCGGGGAGGGGTTGGATTCTCAGAACGCTCGCGCCAGACCCAACTCAGCCCCCCCTGAAAAGCTCTCACTGGCCGAGGGACCCGGGCCGGCGAGCAGCTCGCTCGCCGCGTTCTGTCAGATGGCCGCGGCCGACAAGAACAACCTGACGCCACCCGTTCGGACCGGCCTGACCAAAAGAGTCAGCCCGTGCGTGCGGCGTGCGAGCATGGGGCTCGCCGGTTGGCCGATCCAACTGCTCCGCCGCCTCCCCCTTGGGCCGCCTTCGCTCGACCGGGCGAAGCGGCGAGTCACCCGCGCGGGCGAGTCTCGTCCGGCCCTGTTCGCCTTTGCGATTCAAGCCAGTGCCAGCGTCGGGCTGGGGCTGCACTGGGAGGTGGTCTCCACCCGGAGGTGCGTGGCGCCGATTTGCTCCAGGCGCCGGCTCACCACCGCGTGGGCCAGTTCCGGACGATTGCAATCGCGGCTGAGATGCCCGAGATACACGTGGCGCAACTCCGCCGACATGACCTCCTCCGCAACACCGGCCGCCGCGTCATTGCAGAGATGACCGTGCCGGCTGAGAATCCGCTGCTTGACGCTCCACGGGCGCCGGGTGTCGTCCTGGAGGAGCTTCAGATCATGATTGGTCTCGAGCACCAGAACATTGGCCGGCCGAACCCGTTCAATGACCAGCCGCGTGGCGTGGCCCAGGTCGGTGAGGAAGCCGATGTTGCCGGCGGCTGTGCGCAACAAGAAACCCACCGGATCCTGGGCGTCGTGGGGCACGGAGAACGTTTCCACCCCCACGTCGCCCACCTCAAACGCCGCGCCCGTGTTGAACAATCGGAAGTTCAGCTTCGCCTTCAGCGAGAATTCGATGGCGTCCTTCGTCAGGCGATTGCAGTAGATGGGGATCTCCAGTTGCGCGCACAAGACCGCCAGACCTTGAACGTGGTCGCTGTGCTCATGGGTGATGAGGATGCCGTCGAGTGTCTCTGGCGAGCGCTCGATTCCGGCCAATCGTTGTCGGATCTGCCGCGCACTGAAGCCGGCATCAATCAGGAGACGGGTGTCTCCGGCTTCGAGATACGCGCAATTGCCTCCTGAACCGCTACCCAAAATGGTGAACCGCACTGGCACGGGCGACACGGTAGGAACGACCCCGGTCGCGGGCAACGCATTTGCTGTCAGAGCGGAGGGTTACGCCACGGCAAACTTGCCTGCAGAGAGAAGAACCGCGCGAGCGAACGGCTCCCCTTGAATTACCAAGGGACCAGGCGGGTGGTGGAGCCGAGGGGATTCGAACCCCTGACCCCCACAATGCCATTGTGGTGCTCTACCAACTGAGCTACGACCCCAACCGCAGCGGGTTACGAGGCTGCCAGTGTGGTGCTCACCCGTCAAGCCTTGTGCCCGGCTCCACCACGTGACCTACTGGCCGCGGGTCACCGACCGGCCAGTAGCACTCGTTTTCCCACAGGCCCGAGCAAGCCTTGCTCCATCTCGAGAGCGGCCAGACGCTGGACCAACAGGCCCCGCTCAGCCACCGGACGGGCAAGGATTCCATCCGCCAGCGCCCGGAGATGGTGACCCCGATCGAATCATGACCCCGCAGGAATTTGCCGCGGCGCTCCGCGAACTGGTGAAGACCCTGAGCGCCGACACGGAGGCCCCCTATGCCATTGATGATCGTCACCGAGGAGGAGCGCGATTGGCTGGAGCGCCGGCGCCCGGCGCGTCGCTGGGCCGAGCAGCGCGGCCTGGTTCCGCTGTACACGCCGACCGTGCCCGAAATCATGTACCGCCTGCGCCGGCTCCTGGGAGACGACGCGATGCAGCGGGACGCCGGGAAGTGGCGCAACCGGGCGTCCCAATGGCCAGGGCATGTCCTGGCGCTGGTGGCGAACCTCGAGTGCCGGATTGCCGACCGGCAGCCGATCTGCTGTCCCGCCTCGTACGCCGAGACCATGTGGCGGAAATACCTGGCGCACCGGGCGGGCGAATCACCCCGTTGACCTATGCCGTCACCACTCCTCACCAAGCAAGACCTAGCCATGTATTTTCGCGTTTCTGTGCGCACGATTGACCGCTGGGTGGCGGTGGGAACCATTCCGGCGCCGCTGCGTCTCCGGCTCCGCATTCCACGCTGGCGCGCCCGCGATATTTCCCGCGTGGTAAATCGAAATCGCAAAAATGTGTCGTGGCGCAAAATGTCTCTGCCGAAACCCGGCGATCATGACGTACCTTTGACGCTTGAGCGAAAGCCAAGCCGATGAAAAACCCAGTCAGGCCGTCGAAAAACCCGCGCCACCGGTCAGCACACAAATCGTCAAGCGGACCAAGGACCTGTTGCCCAACAAAATTCGGATGCAAAAACAACTGGCGGATACTCAGGACCGGCTCAGCCGACTGGAGAGCTGGTGCGCCGCGGTGGGCTTCGACGCCGACACGATCCGCGCGCTGCGGCCGGGCGAATACGTGGCCCGGAACCTCACTACCGGCGGCATGGACCGCGGTCGGGTGTTATAGGCGCCGAGCTCCCTGAGCGCCTCGCTGACCACCACTTGTTCCAGCGCGTCGTACAGTCCGGCCCTCCATCCAGCGTAAAACACGCGCTTTACGGGACCGTGTGGATCGGTGGCGTCGGCGTACACCAGACGGATGCGCCCGGCACGGATGCGGCCGAACCGCACCAACTGGCCTTCCAGGCGACGGTGGAAAGACGGCCATTCGCTCGTCGCCTCCCAATCCCCGGCGGCAAAACGCCGCAGCGCCGCCCGGACCAGCTTGCGCGTGTCAGGCGGGAGGTGTGCGATGAACTCGACGACTGGCCTTTCGATGACGACCCGGTGTGGCACGATTCCAGACGGCTTCCGCTTGCGCGAGCGTGAGGACGGGCGGGGCAGTGCGCTCCATCCGCTGCCACGCGGATTGGAAGCCCTGGTCCGCCAGCAGTTCCAACGATTCGGCCAGCGCCCCCAATCGTTCGGCGGACAAGAAGACGCCCACCGGTTTGCCGCGGCGGCACACGGTGAAGGAATCCCGTCTGACTAATGCGGGCAAACGAGCCTGTGCCTCCCCGATGTTGACTGTAACACTCACGGAAACATACGTACAACCAGCCATCGCCGGTGTCAACGACACGCCGCCCGGTGTCTGCGAATGTCGCTACCCCCTCGCCCGCCGCGTCGGCTACGATGGCCATTGTCGAGCCGGACCCTGCGCCCGATGCGGTCGGAACCGATGTACGGCGCACGCCGGCAGACACAATGCGCAGTCACAACATGCCCTCATTGAAGTTCATCCTGACCGTCGGCCTCATTTCGATTTTGACCGCCGAAGTGTGGAGTCGCGTGAAACCGATGTTGTTCCGCGGCTGATCGTATTCCCGCACCGTCTCCCCACCAACCCCCACGTCGCATGGCTCTCTACACTCGCACGCGCCGCATCGTCCCCGTCAGGGGCGTGAACGGCGCTCTGCCGGCCTTCGGCAGCACGGACAAAGTCGTGTTCACCGTGGCCCCGCAGCCGCGGCACCTGTCGCGCGTGACGTTCATCGCCAAGATCGGCGTCACAACACATGGCACAACCATCTCAGACCACGGCCGATCCGCTGCCCCGCCTCGCACGCCAAGACCATGTGGCGGAAATACCTGGCGCACCGGGCGGGCGAATCACCCCGTTGACCCATGCCGTTACCTTTCCCCACCAAGCAAGACCTCGCCCTGTATTTTCGCGTTTCTGTGCGCACGATTGACCGCTGGGTGGCGGTGGGAACCATTCCGGCGCCGCTGCGTCTCCGGCTCCGCATTCCACGCTGGCGCGCCCGCGATATTTCCCGCGTGGTAAATCGAAATCGCAAAAAATGTGTCGTGGCGCAAAATGTCTCTGCCGAAACCCGGCGATCATGACGTACCTTTGACGCTTGAGCGAACGCCAAGCCGATGAAAAACCCAGTCAGGCCGTCGAAAAACCCGCGCCACCGGTCAGCACACAAATCGTCAAGCGGACCAAGGACCTGTCGCCCAACGAAATTCGGATGCAAAAACAACTGACGGATACTCATGACCGGCTCAGCCGACTGGAGAGCTGGCGCGCCGCGGTGGGGCGGTTGCCGGAACGGATTGGCAAGCGGCTGAGCATGGGCAAGACGATCTGGATCGTGCGTCCGGCAACAGCCTGACCGTCCGCCTTTAGCCCGGTCAGTCGAGGGGGGGGCGGCGCCGGGCGCGTCCGCGAAAAACCTTTTTTTGCGGTCCATTTCTGACATCCTCCTGACATGACGCCACGCGCCCCCTATCGGTTTTCGCTGCGGCTGCCGCCGGAAGATCAGCCGGCCATCGAGTCCGTAGTGAGGGAATCGGGATTCAGCATCAACGACGTGCTGGTGCTGGCCATCCGCAAAGGACTGTCCGACGCCCGGGCAGCGCTGTGCGGCCAGCGCGGCCGGGTGTCGTCGGTGGATCCGCTGCCGGAGGCGGTGCTGGACCGGATCTACTCCGCCCCGGACGATGACGCGGAGTCCATCCGGGTGTTCCAGCGAGCGCAAACCGTGGCGGTGGACGGGTGAAGGCTTAAGAGATCTGGACGGGGGATCTGTTCGGACCGCATCCGTGCGTGGTGGTCAGCAACCAGCGCCGGATCGAGCTCAAACCGCAAGTGGTGGTGCTCAAGTGTACCACCTTGCGCCCGGACACGCCCTACCGACCGCACGAGCTGGAGACGATCCTGGACGAAGCCGACGGGCTGGACAGGCGCACCCGATGCACGTGCGACCTGCTGTTCACCGTGGACAAGTCCTCGCTGCGACAGCGGCGCGGGGAGGTGTCTCTGGAGCGACGCCGTGACATCGCGCGCAAGATCCAGCAGGGCCTGGCCATCGGCACCTGCATGGGTTGGCTGCCGAAGGGCTTCCCATGCCTCGGTTTTGCCCGCCTGCGCGATGCCGGCATCCCCGCCGCCTGCGAGGGCGACATGGATTCCCTGCTGACCATGCTGCTGTTCCAGCACGCGATTGACCGTGCGGGGTTCCAGGGCAACGCCACTTTCGACACCTCGCGCAACGTGCTGTGGACGGCGCATTGCACCGCGCCACTCAAGATGGAGGGGGTCAACAGCCAGCCCGCACCTTACCTCTTGCGCGGACACTCGGAGGTCAGCGGCAGTGGCTGTGTGCCGGAGGTGCTGTACAGCTTGGGACGAACAATCACTCGGACCAAGTTCGTCAACCTGGACACCCTGCTCATCTCGACCGGCCGGATCGTCGAGGTCCCGTCCCGATCCGTGCGCGCCTGCCGCACGCAGATCGTCACCGAGGTTCGCGACGCCGCGAAGATGGCGGCCAATTGGAGCAGCCTGCTCGAGACCGAGGATGCCATGACCCTGCTGCACCGCGTGGTGTTCTACGACGACCAGACGGACAACGCGCGGCATCTCTGCCGCCTGATGGGGGTCAAGTTGGTCGAGGAGGGCTGAACTCCCGACGCCGCCCCCGGAACGCCGCGGGTCAAAAGCGATCATCGTGGGAGCCGGAGGTCGGGCGACGCCGGCCTCGGCTCCCGACGGCGGGACCTCAACGAGAGCAGGAGAACGTCCTTTCACAGCCGGCCCGGAATTCGTCCGTCGCAGCGCGAGGGGACCGGCTTGGGGTTGTGGTTTCCCGTCACCTCCTTCGACAGACGCTGGCGCGAGAATAGACGCCTTCGTCGGGCTGCGTCCAACCGGGCGGGCAACCGTCAACCGCTCGCCCCGAGGTTCTGTCAAAGGCAGTACGGATACCGCTGCGGGCGGCTGAGCAGACGGTTGGCTGCGGGGTCGTTCACGACCTCCTGTTTGTCCCCATCCCACACCAGCTTCCGGCCAAGGAGGTACGCGAGGTTGCCCAAGTTGCAGAGCGTTGCCGTCCGGTGGCCGATCTCGATGTCCACCGCCGGACGCAGATGGCCTTCGCGGATGCTCTTAAACCAGTCGGCCTTGTGGTTCATGTTGAAGTCCTCGTGCTCGTCGGTGCGATAGACCTCCTGGCCGCCGGGCGGGAGCTTGAAATTGACGGCCTCGGGGTTCGCCGGCCGATAGCCGCCTTCCCACTCGAGGACGAGCCGGCCGTTGTCGCCCCAGAAGCAATTGCCGAACTCCGTCTGCCCCACCTTGTCGCCCGGCTGGCCCCACACCAGCGTCCAGTCCGGGTTCTTGAACTGGTACACGACTTCCATCTCCACCGGGTTGTCCCACAGGCCCTTGTCCGGCGCGCGGCCCGTGGCCTCAACCGTGAACGAGGTCTGGTGGTCGGCGTCCATCGCCCAGAGGATCGTGCTGAACTGGTGGGCCCCGCGATCTCGGATATTGCCACCGCCCGACTCGAGCACCCAGCGAAAGCTGCCGGGATGGTAACGCCGGTTGAACGGCCGCCGCGGCAGCGGGCCCAACCACAAGTCCCAGTCCAATCCGTCCGGCGGCTCGCCATCGGGCACTGGCTTGTTGTCCACCGGGTTCGGGTAGTGCCAGCAAGTTACCTTGCGCACGCGACCCACGATGCCGTTGCGAATGGCGCGGCAGGTGTGCCAGCCGCCCAGCGCCGTGCGCGCCTGTGCGCCGACCTGCACCGCCACGCGGTTGTCGCGCGCCGCCTTCACCATCGCCTGCCCTTCGCGCACCGTGACCGACGCGGGCTTCTCGACATACACGTGCTTGCCCGACTGGCAGGCGTGAACGGTCTGCACCGCGTGCCAGTGGTCCGGCGTGGCAATGACCACCGCGTCAATGTCCTTCCGCTCGATGATGTAGCGGTAATCGCGGTACACGTCGCCCGTCTTGCCGACCGTGTTCCAGGCGGTTTCGAGGAAGTTGTCGTCCGCGTCGCAGACGGCGGCGATGCGTACCTTCCCCTCCTTTTGGAAGCGCAGCATGTTGTTCACGTGCGTCATCCCCATGCCGCCGGTGCCAATGTGGGCCACCACGAAGCGGGCAGTGGCGCCGGGTTGACCGGCCGAGCCGATGACGCGCGATGGCACCAACAGCGGCAGACCCGCGACCGCCAGCGCGGAGCGGCCGAGGAACTGGCGGCGAGTGGGGCGGCGCGGAGAACGTGAGGTGATCATCAACTTTGAGAAATGCCGGGCCCCAGCGCGCTTTGTTTCCGGGTGGCGGCAGCCCTTTGGTTGCCGAAGCCGGCGCCGGCTGGAACAGCGGGGACTGCAGCTCGACCCCGGCAAGGCCAACGCCCTGCCCACCAGAGGCCCCCGCCACGCATCGCCATCGGCACCCACGCTTTCGGCTCGGGAACGACTTGCCGAATGCTGAAGGACGCCAAGCCGACCTGCCGCCCCGGAGGCCACGGGGTGGTCGAATCAAAATGTCCGTCGCGCGCCTTGAAGACCTGGGATTCCGCATGTCCTCCAACGCCAATTACGAAGCGAGGCCCTTCTTCCGCCGCGATGAGTTGGCGGGCCGCGGGAAGGAGAAACGCCATCCTGAACGCTTTCATGGTGGAACCGGCAGGGATTGGCTCGCCGACTCGCGCGCGGGGCAAGCCGATTTTCGCCGATTGAACGCCACGCAGTCCGCGTAGCGCACGCCGCTGCCGCCGAAGAGGTCCAGCGCCGACCCGATGGTCAGGTCCACCCGGCCACCGCTCAACCGCGTGACTTCCTCGAGGTCCGCCAGGGAGCTGGCGCCGCCGGCGTAAGTCACCGGGATGGGCGACCACCCGGCAAGGTTTTGGACCAGGTCGCGATCAATCCCCCGGCACAGCCCTTCGACATCCACGGCGTGAACGAGGAACTCGGCGCAACTGTCCGCCAGCCGCTCCAGGGTGGCGCGTTCCAACGTGAGGCGGGTGAACCGCTGCCAACGGTCGGTCACCACCCAGTATTGGCCGTCCCGCAGCCGGCAACTGAGATCGAGCACCAGCCGCTCCCGCCCCACGGCTTTGAGCAGCGCCCGCAGGTTGTCTGCGTGCAGTTGTCCATCGCGGAAAACGAACGAGGTCACGATCACATGCGAAGCCCCGGCATCGAGCCAGGCACGGGCGTTGTCCGCCGTGACGCCGCCCCCCAGTTGCAGACCGCCCGGATAGGCTGCCAGCGCCTCGCGGGCCGCCCGGTCATTCGCCTCGCCCGGGCCGAGTTTGATCACGTGCCCGCCCCGCAGACCGTCCCGCCGGTAGAGATCCGCGTACCAGGAGGCCGGTCGTTCCGAAACGAAGTTGGTTCGCAGCCCTTCGCCACCGTCGGTCAACGAACCGCCGACGATCTGCTTCACGTGGCCTTCGTGGAGATCAATGCAGGGCCGGAACACGGCAAAAGGCTATCAGGCGGCGAGGGTGGCCCGCAAGGGCGGTGGCGCTATTCGCAGCGGTCCCGCCACCATTCTCCCGCTTGGCTTTCCCGCGGATCGGTGTTGAACTCCGTGCGCCTATGAATTCTCAACCCTATTCCGTTTCACGTCGGGAGTTTCTCCGGACCTCCAGCTTCGCCACCGCCGGCGCGGTGGCCGCTTCTTACGCGGGCGTTTTCGCCGCCGGGTCGGACAAGATCAGGGTCGGCTTGGTGGGTTGTGGCGCGCGGGGCACCGGCGCCGCGATGAACTGCGCCATTGCCGATCCCGCCGTTGAAATCGTGGCGCTGGCCGACGTCTTCCCGGACCGGATCGAGGAATGCCTCAAGCGGCTGAAGGATGATCGCGCCGGCAAGGAGTGGAGCTGCTCGCGCGAATGGAAGGATTCGCACCGGGTCAAGGTGACGCCAGACACCTGCTTCAGCGGCTTCGATGGCTACCAGCGGCTCCTGAAGGCGGGCGTGGACTATGTGATTCTCGCCGGACCGCCGCACTTCCGTCCCGCGCAGTTGAAGGCCGCCATCGAGGCCGGCAAGCATGTCTTCATGGAAAAGCCGGTCGGCGTGGATCCGGTGGGCATTCGCTCGATCATCGCGTCGTCCGATCTGGCGAAGCAGAAGGGGTTGGGGATCGTGGCGGGCACGCAGCGCCGGCATCAGGCCAGCTACGTCGAAACCATGAAGCGCATCCGCGATGGCGCGATCGGCGAGATTGTCGCCGGCGAGGCGTACTGGAATGGGCCCTGCGTTCGGACGTATGGTTTCTATCACGAGCGGCAGCCCGGGTGGACGGACATGGAATACATGCTGCGGAACTGGTATTTCTACTCGTGGCTCTCCGGCGACCATATTGTCGAGCAGCATGTGCACAACCTGGACGTCATCAACTGGGCCATTGGCACGCCACCGGCGGAAGCGCTCGCCGTCGGCGGCCGGCAATGGCGGGTCGAGCCGCAGTACGGCAACATCTACGATCATTTCGGCGCGAGGTTCCGCTATCCGAACCAGGCGGTGGTCGTCAGCATGGCGCGTCAGATCAACAACACCGAGGGCCGGGTGGCCGAGGGCGTCATCGGCACGAAGGGACGCGCCTCCGCCGGACGTATCGAGGGCGAGAAACCCTGGCGGTATGAAGGGCCGAATCCGAATCCCTACGAGCAGGAACATGCCGATTTGATCGCCAGCATCCGCGCCGGAAAGCCGCTGAACGAAGGCCGCACCGTCGCCGAGGCGACGCTGACCGCGATCATGGCGCGGATGAGCGCCTACTCCGGCCAGCCGGTGAGTTGGGACTTCGCCCTGAACGAATCGGAACTCGACCTCACCCCGAAGGAAATCAAGGAGCAGGGATTCAAGCTCGGCCCGGCGCCCAAGGTGCCGCCCCCGGCTCCCGGCAACGCCGAACTGATTTGAGGGACCGGCATGCCGAAGACAGCGGTGGTCACGGGTGCGGGGAGCGGCGTGGGCCGCGCCGTGGTGTTGCGCCTGGCGCGGGAAGGCTGGCGCGTGGCCTTGATCGGTCGCCGCGCGGAGACGCTCGCGGAGACCCGGCGGCTGGCCGGTGGCGCCGAGGCGCATCTGCTGGTGTGTCCGTGCGATATTCGCTCCGCGGACGCCGTGGCGCAGACCGGCCGGCGGATCCTCGACGAGTTCGGGGACGTCGAGGTTCTGGTCAACGCGGCCGGTACCAACGCCCCCCGTCGTTCGCTGGCCGAACTCTCGCTCGCGGATTACGAGGCGATGATCGCGACCAACCTCCACGGCGCCTACTATTGCGTCCAGGCGTTCCTGCCCGGGATGCGGGCGCGGGGCCGCGGCACGATCGTCAATATCGTGTCTGACGCCGGCAAACAGGCCAGTCCCAAGGCGGGGCCGGCCTACGTGATGAGCAAGTTCGGCCTCGCGGGCCTGACGCAAAGCATCAATGCCGAGGAACGCGCCCACGGCGTCCGCGCCTGTGCGATTTTCCCCGGGGACATTGACACGCCGCTGCTCGACAAACGCCCGGCGCCTCCAGATGCCGCCGCGCGGTCGCGAATGCTGCGGGCGGACGACGTGGCCGAGTGCGTGCTGCTGTGCCTGCGGTTGCCCGAGCACGTCATCGTCGAGGAACTGGTGGTGCGGCCGCGTTGAAAGATGAGCGATCTGGTCAACCGCCAGCGCGATTTGGTGGCCCGCCATCCGTCCAGTGAACTGGCGCGGTTCAGCCTCGCGAAGGCCCTGGTGGATGCCGGGCAACATGCGGAGGCACGCGAACACCTGGCCTTCTGTGTCGCCCGCAAGCCCGACTGGATGGTTGCCTGGATGTTGCTCGGTGCGTGCGACCGGGCTCTCGGCAACCCGGCGGCGGCCCGCGAGGCGTACTCCAGGGCGCGCGACCTGGCAGTCGCGCAGCACCACGAAGGCCCGCTGGCGGAGATCGAGGCCGTCCTCGCCGAGCTTTGAATGGCCTCGTCGGCGCGGGTGGCTTGCAAAGGAGCGGGGGGCCGACATCCTCGCGGCCCCGGTGAATCGCCTCGCACACTGACTCCGTTAGCCATCAATGGCCGCCGCCTTCATCGCCACGTTTTTGTTCGCCTTGTCCGTCATCGCGGCCAGCCGGTCGGTCCGGTTGCTTGGCGGAAACGCGGCAAACTTCTGGCGGCTGGTGGTCGCCGCCTTCGTCCTCGGGCTTTGGGCGCATACGCTCGGCGAGGGCCTGGGTGGCGTGGCCTTCGGCTGGTTTTTCCTCAGTGGTGTGATCGGTTTTGGTCTCGGTGACTTCGCCCTGTTTCAGTGCATTCCGCGCCTCGGGCCGCGGCTGAGCAGTCTCATGATCAACTGCCTGTCCGCGCCGTTCGGCGCGGCAATCGAGTGGCTCTGGCTCGGCACGAGGTTGAGTGCCGCGCAGGTGCTGTGCGGTGTGGTGATCCTGACCGGCGTGGCGCTTTCCCTGGCTCCGGAGCGGCAGTTTCCAATTCCGCTGCGCCGCCGGCTGGCGGGAGTGGTGTTTGGTGTCATCGCAGGGTTCGGCCAGGGCTACGGCGCCGTGCTCACCCGGAAGGCCTACACCGTCGCTGCGGCGGCGGGACAGAACGTGGACGGGGTCACCGCGGCCTACGAGCGCATCCTCGGCGGTCTGGCGTTGATTCTCCTGCCGACCCTCTGGTGGTTGTGGCGGGAGCGCGCCCGGCCGCGCGACGAGCGACGACCGCCGCTGTCCCAGTCTGAGCGACGGCGCGCGGCCGGGTGGGTCACGGCCAATGCGCTGGCCGGCCCGGCGATCGGCGTCGCCTTCTACCAGTGGGCGCTCAAGACCACGCCGAGCGGCATTGTGTTGCCGATTACGGCGATGGCGCCGCTGATGGTCATCCCGTTCACGTATGTCCTCGACCGGGATCGGCCGGGCTGGCGCTCGTTGGTGGGGGCGGTGGTCGCAGTGGCCGGTGTCGTGGGACTGACGCTGGTGCGATGAGTGTTGCCCTCACCACCGGTCTCTTGCAGCAGATCGCCGGCTGGCAGGCGGTGAAGGAGGGACGTGCCCTGGTCGCCGCCGGCAAGGTGCTGGAGGCTTCGTGGGAGGCGCCGGAGCTGCGGGGCGTGGTCCAAACCAGCGCTGGCACCTTCAAAACCGGCCTGACCATTCACAGCGTGGCGCATGTCGAAACGCACTGTTCCTGCCGACAGGCGCGGCAGGAGGGAACCCTCTGCGCTCATGCGGTGGCGGTGGGCCTGCAAGTCCTTGAGCCACCCAAGGCTCCCTCCGCCGGAAACCGCGCCGCCGTGGCTGCCAGTCCGTCTCCTGCCGCCTCGCCGCGCTCGCGGGAACCGCAGCGTTTGCAGCGCAGCGCAGAGGCTGGGGCGGGCGAGCCGTTGACCTTGCATCTCCTCCTCCCACCCAACCTGCCGGAAGCGGCGGCCCGCGGGAAGGTCATGCTGGTGATCGAGGCGCAGGTCGGCGGGCGACGAAGTCCCCTCAACGCCGTGCCGCGCGGGCGGCCCTACCTCGTCAGCCCCGAGGACGCGCCGGTCCTCACCGCCATCGAGGACGTCGCCGGCGAGCCGGCCGGCATGATGGTGGTGCCGGCCGCGAACTTCGGCCGGATTCTGGCGACGATGATTGGCCATCCGCGGGTCACTCTGGGCAGGGCAGCCGCGGTGGAGGTTTCAGCCAGTCCGACGCCTGTGCGACTCAAGGCCAGTTTGGAATCGTCCGGCGAGATGACCCTGCAGCTTGCGCAAGCGGGCCCGCCCTGCTTCCGGTTGGGGAATCAGCTTTGGACACTCTCGGGCAAAACGCTCGCGCCACTCGGCCTGCCGGCTTTTTGCGAGGCGGTGTTGAGCGGCCCGCTCCGCATCCCGCGCCCGGAAGTGCCGGTTTTTCTCAGCCAGCACTGGCCCGCGTTGGTGGCGTCCGCCGCGGTCGAGGCGGCGTTCGACCTCGAGCAACTCCGTCTGGAATTCGAGACTCCCACCTTTGTCTTGCGGTTGTCGGGTGGGCTCGCGCAGCTCGACGCGGAATTGATGGCGCGGTACGGGGCGAACGAGTTTCCCGTCGGCCGGGTCACCGCGGGGGTGGGCCTTTGGACGCCCGACCCTGCCGATCCGCTCCGCTACCGGGCGCGCGATCTGCCGGCGGAGCAGGCCGCGACGGCGCGGCTCATCCGCGCGGGATTCTCGGCGCCCGATGCGCAAGGGCGCGCGCGGCTGGAGGGCGAGGACGCGGTGTTGACGTTCTTCGCGCGGGAGTTCCCCCGACTCGAACGCGACTGGACGGTGACGCTCGAGGAGCGTCTGGAACGCAGCACCCGGACCAAGCTGGAGCGGATTGAACCCACTTTCCGGGTGACGCCGTCCGGCCAGGAATGGTTCGAGTTGCGCGTGGGCTATGAGACCCGCGGCGGGGAGCCGCTCCCGGCCGCGGAGATTCAGCGGTTGTTGCTCTCCGGCCGCAACCACACGCGGTTGAAGAACGGCCGGCTGGCCCTGATTGACACCGGGGCGGTCGAGGAACTGCAACAGGTGCTGCTCGACAGCGAACCGCATCAGGAAGCCGGCGCGTACCGGATCGCCGCGGACCGGGCGGGGTTTGTCGCCGGGACGATTCGCGAGCAACCCGGCTGGAAGCTGGAAGCGCCGGCGGCCTGGCGGGAACGCGTCGGCGCCCAACTGGGAGAAGCCGCTCTCCCGTGTCCGCCACTGGGCGAGCTGGAGGCCGTGTTGCGGCCCTACCAGAAGGAGGGCGTCGCGTGGCTTTGGTGGCTTCGGCAAAACGGCTTCGGCGGCGTGCTGGCCGACGAGATGGGCCTGGGGAAGACCTTGCAAGCGTTGGCCTTGGTGGCGGCGAGCCGCCAGGGAGGTCCCGGTGAAGTGCCCCCCGCGCTGGTGATTTGTCCCACCAGCCTGGTGCCCAACTGGGTGTTGGAAGCGCGCCGGTTCGCTCCCCGGTTGCGCGTGCTGGCGCTGAGCGGTCCCGAGCGGCACGCCGCCTTCAGCCGCCTGGGTGACAGCGACCTGGTAATCACCAGCTACGCCCTGGCCCGGCGCGATGTGGATCGGTATCGGGGAATGGAGTTCGACACGGTCATCCTCGACGAGGCGCAGCACATCAAAAACCGCGAGACTCAGAACGCGCAGGCCGTAAAGGCGATCCGTGCGCGCCATCGCCTCGCGCTTACCGGCACGCCGTTGGAGAATTCAGTCCTCGACCTGTGGTCGCTCTTCGACTTCCTGATGCCCGGGTACCTCGGTGCCGCCAGGGACTTCCGGGAACGCTACGAGGTCCCCATCACTCGCGACCGGGACGCCGCCGTGCAGGCACGGCTGGCGCGACGGGTCCGGCCTTTCTTGCGGCGTCGCCTGAAACGGGACGTCGCGGCCGATTTGCCGCCGAAGATCGAGCAGGTGGCGTTCTGTGAACTCACTCCCCAGCAGGCGGCGGTGTACCGGCAATTGCTCGAGGCCGGCCGGCAGGAAGTGCTCGAGGCCGTGGGTCGCCAGGGACTGGCAAAGAGCCGGATGCTGGTGCTGACGACGCTGTTGCGATTGCGACAGGTCTGCTGTGATTTGCGGCTCTTGAAGCTGCCGGACGCCAATCCGGAGACCGCTTCGGCCAAGCTCGAGCTGTTCGGGGAGCTGCTCGAGGAAATGGTGGACGGCGGGCATCGCGCCCTGGTCTTCAGCCAGTTCACCACCATGCTGGGGCTCTTGCGCGAGCGCGTGACCGCCCTCGGCCTTGATCACTGTTACCTCGACGGCGCCACCACGGACCGCGCGGGCGTGGTGCAGCGCTTTCAAGCGAACGCGGGCATTCCCGTCTTCCTCATCAGCCTCAAGGCGGGCGGCACCGGCTTGAACCTGACCGGGGCCGACACGGTGATTCACTTTGATCCGTGGTGGAACCCGGCGGTCGAGGCCCAGGCCACCGACCGTGCGCATCGCATCGGACAAACCCGCGTGGTGACCAGCTACAAGCTGATCGCCCGCGACACCGTGGAGGAGAAAATCCTGCGTTTGCAGGAGCGAAAGCGCGAGACCTTGCAGGCCCTGTTGGGCGACGAAGAACAACTCGCCGCCGCCCTGTCCTGGGAGGAGATTCAAGACTTGTTGTCCGCGTAGCGGGACGTAACCCGCCGCGCCGCGCCGTCACGAACCCCGGCGGTAAAACTCCAGCGTCCGCGCGAGTCCCTCCTGCCAGGTCACCTTCGGGTCAAAACCGATGGCGCGGGCCGCGGTCAGATCGGCGCTCGAGTGGCGCACGTCGCCGGGGCGCGCCGGCTCAAAGCGCGGGGCCGGGTTTGATCCGGTCTGGCGGGCCAGCTCCTCCACCAGTTGCCGCAGGGAAATGCTCTCCCCGCCGGCAATGTTGAAGTAGCGGCCCGCCACGGCCGCCGCCGGCGCTTCGGACACCAGCAGGTTCGCGGCGACCACGTTGTCCACGTACACGAAGTCGCGGGTTTGGTGGCCGTCGCCGAAGATGGTGACCGGTTGTCCGGCCAGCGCTGCCGTGCAGAACCGGGCGATGACACCCGAGTACGGCGAGTTGAAGGATTGCCGGGGGCCAAACACGTTGAAGTAACGCAGGCTCACCGTCTCGAGACCGTGGGCCGCGTGGAACAATTGGGCGTAACGCTCGCTCGCGTACTTCTGAAGGGCGTACGGCGAGAGCGGCTGGGGCGGATCGGTCTCGCGTTTCCGCGGCGCGGGTGAGTCGCCGTAGATCGCTGACGAGGAGGCGAAGACAAACCGCTTGACGCCGGCCGCGTTGGCGGCCGCGAGCAGGCCGAGGGTGGCGGTGAGGTTGGTGCGATTGGTCTCGACCGGTTGGGCGACGGAGAGCGGGACGGACGCCACTGCGGCTTGATGAAATACCCAGTCGCAACCGGGCAGCGCGCGGGCAATGACTTCTTCATTGGCGATGTCGCCTTGAATGAACTCGACCGGGTCGCCCGGCCGCCGCCAGGCCAGGTTGTCCAGCGAGCCGTAACTGAGGTCATCCACGATGACCACCCGGGCGCCGCGCCGACAGAGCGCCTCCGCCAGGTGCGAACCAATGAATCCCGCCCCGCCCGTAACCAGTGCCTTCATGCGCTTGATCTCCGTGTCCGTTTCCCGCCAGGGACCACGGCCAACGGTGTCGCGTCCCCTGCGGGCGCGGGAAGTGGAAGCGAGCCGGGAGAGGGGCGTCGAGCGGAATTACATCAGGCGGGCGGCGTCCACCTCGATCTCGAACAGCAGGTCGTCGCGACAGATGTCGTTCTTCGCGATGACGATCGGCATCTCCGGCAGTCTGGCCTCCCGGCAGTACTCGACAAAGTGAGGCGCGTCCTCGGCGTGTTTGAGGTAGCCAATGCCGCGGGTGATGTCTTCCCAGCCCAACTGGCGGGAATTCAAGATGGCCGCCACGACCTCCATCGTGAGCGCGATCTGCTTGCGCACGTCGCCGACATGTTCGGTGCGGCCATCCGGCGCGATGCTCGCGGTCCCGGACACGTACACCCGGCGCTGGCCGGGCAGACTCAACTCCACCGCCCGGCTGAAACTGCTGCCGTAATCGAGGGCCGGGCATTGCAGCGGCGAGGGCAGGGGCTTGAGCTGCACGCGGGGATCCTTGATTTCAACGGCCAGCAAGTCCGCGATGACCGCGGTCCCGGAGGAATTGCTGCCGCCGACACCTGTGCTGGCCGGCACCAGCCCTTCAAACACCCGGTGCTCCTTGAAGAACTCGTTGCGAACCTTGTTGAAGCTGCCGTACCAGTCGAGGATGTTGTCGAGGTAGAACCACGTCCGGAACACGTTTGAAAAATCCATGCCCACGCAGGCGAGCGCCCGTTCCATGGTTTCCAACGTTTCCCATGCCTGTTCTTCCGGGGCATGCTCGGCCGAATCCGGTCGCAAGCCGCCCAGCACGCAATAGCGCGCAAAATCATCCTCGAAGACGGTGCCGACGGTGCGCCCGTCCAGGTGGACGGCTTTGGGCGCGGCACCATCGAGGGCATGCACCTGAATGCCCGCCACCGGGCAACCGTCGCCGTTGCCCTCCTCGACCCACGTCACCGGCCACTCGCTGCCGTTCAGGCGATAGGCCTTGGCGTGGTGAACGTGCATCGGATCATGAATGATGCCGAACACGTCCTGCCGCACGATCCGCAGGCGCGGATGGTCGGCCAGGTAATCGTAGAGGCGCTGGAAAAGCCCGGCCGGTTCCTCGAAGCCGACCGCCGGCACGTTGATGAACGCCTCCTGGAAACGCTGATTCGGCAGGCGGATGACCTGGAGGCCGCTGATGGCTTTGGCTGATCGTTTGCGACTCATCGCACAAAACCTTCTCGTCGCCGGTGCATGGCGGGAGCAGGCGTCCTCATTCCCCAACAGGCGACGGGGCCAAGTCAACTCCCCAGTGGTGAAAAGTTAAGCGCCCTGCGGGAACCCACTCGCTCAACAAGCAGAACTGAAGGTGCTTGCTCGCGGCCCGCTGGAAATTCCAGAAACTCCGCCCGCCGACCACCGCCCTGTTTTTTTGTTGACGCCCGCTGGCCGCGGACAAAGGTCAGCGATAGATCGTTCGAAGGCAAACCCCTTCACCATACCCGAGGCTTATGCGTAATTGTGTGGCTTCCCGCTGGTCAAGGGCGGCGGAAAATCCCGCCCCCGCTTTTTCATCGCACCGCGCCTTGCGGGCCGGCGCGCTATTGGCGCTCCTCTGGCTGGCCACCCCGCTGGCCGCTGACGGCAGCCGGCTGGGCATCTTCGCCGAGGAGGATCCGCAGACGCCGGAAAGCTGGCGGCTGGTGTGGTCCACCGTTCCCGGCCAACGCTACGAGGTCTAGGAGTCGGCGGACCTGCGGGCGTGGACGGTGGTGCCCGGCTATCCTGCGGTGGCGGAGGGGCCGGCCCAGCAGATGCCGCTCCTGCTCACCGGCCAGGCGCGCTACTTCCGCGTGCGGGAGTTGGACGACCAACCGCCGGTGATCGTCAGCCAGTATCCCAAGCCCGACGGCTTCGCCGTGCCCCGGTCGGCGAGCCTGACGGTGGAACTCGACGACGCCACCGGCATTGACCCCGCGTCGCTGCGCCTGACCGTCGAGCCGCTGGGCGCCTTCACGCTGGCCGATCCCCAACTGAGCTTCACCAACAACCTGCTCCGCCTCACCCCCGCCGCCGACCAGCCGCTCGGGCCGCACGGGGCTAAGGTCACCGCCACGCTCGTCGCCGCCGATCCGCTCGGCAATCGGGGCATCCATTCCTGGAGCTTCGAGCTCGAGGTGGAGCCCAAGGCCGTCACCAACCTCTTCGTGTTCGGCAGCGCGCGGGCGCAACGCGCCGGCCAGCAAGTGGCGCATCTGCCCACCGCGGCCCTCGCCGGGCCCGTCGGCCCCAGCCTCGCGGCGCCCGGCGACTCATGGGCGCTCGAAGCGGTTGCCGCCGACCGGCTGGTCCGGGCGTACACCGGCGCGACGCCCGCCTTTGCGGTGGGCACCTACCTCTCCAACCTGACGCCCCGCCGGCTGGAGGAAATCTTCTACCGCAAGATCACGGCGCTGAGCGACGATCCAGCCAACCGCCGCCTCACCCTGTTCACCACTGACGTGCCGCTGGCGGAGTTGCTCGAACGCGGCTCCCTCTCCCTCGCGGGCAACGCGCCCGCGTACGAGGTGGACGAGTCGGGCGCAATCCACTTCCCCCCGCGCGCCAGCCTCATGGCGGAGTGGGAATTGCTGGGGCTGGACTTCGGCGGCGACTGGTCGGGGCAAAAGGTCTTTGAAGAAAACGGCGTCGCGCTCACCAACGACGTGGCCTACGTCTGGTTGCCCCCCCGCCTGACCCTGGCTTTCGAGACCGAGTGGTTCACCCTCAAGCGGTTCGACCTCACCCTGGATGGGGACTTCCGCGCCGCCCTCAAGCCCCGCCTCACCGTGAACCGGGCCGGGCAGGACGTTCAGGAAGCCCCGCTGGGCAACCCCCTGCGCAAGCTGATCTTCGTGGGCTTCCTCGGCCCCGTGCCCGTGTGGCTGGACGCCCAGTTCACCGTCACCGCCGGGATGGAATACGACTGGTCTGCGTTCGGAGAGTTCACTGCCGGAGTGAGCGCCACCGCCGGTCTGGCCCTCGGAGCCACCTATGTTCAGGGCCGTTCGCCCGCCGCCCAGTGGAAGTGGGAACCGCGCCCTCCCGAGGTCACGCCCGATCCGTTCCACTACGAGCTCAACGGCGCCGCGACCGCGACCGTCCGGCTCGTGCCCAAGCTCGACCTGCGCGTGAACAGCCTCGCCGGGCTGTGGGTCAACGTGGATCCCCGCCTCGAAGCCAGCGGCAGTGCCCGGGTGGTGAACCATGAACTGGAAAGTGCCCAGTGGCGCTTCGCCGCACTGGCCGATCTCAACGCCGGGTTGAGCGTCATCGGGGTCAAAGACCAGGACCTCCCGCGCCTGGAACCCATCCGCCTTTTTACCTGGGAAAAAACCGAGGTCTATCCGGCCACCGAACTCCGCATCCACCGCCCGCCGCAGAGCCTCACGGTGACCGAAGGTCAGAGCGCCACGTTTTCCGTGGATGCCACCGCCAACCGCCCGCTGACCTACCAGTGGTTCCGGGGCGTGGTGCCTGTGTTTAGCCGGCCCGCCCGGCTGGGGGATCCGCGCCTGCTGGTCCTGAACCCGGTGATGCCCGGGGACGCGGGCGAGTACTGGGTGCGCGTCCGGGCCGGCGACCAGGTGGCGGACTCGCCGCGAGCGACCCTCACGGTGCGGCCGCGGGAGCCGAGGCCGATTCCCGGCATGGTGTGGATTCCGCCGGGCACCTTTACGATGGGCAGTCCGGCGAGCGAACGGAACCGCTATTATAATGAGGAGCCGCGGACGCAGGTGACGCTCAGCCGGGGGTTCTGGCTGGGGAAGTACGAAGTGACCCAGCGGGAGTACCTGGCAGTGATGGGCAACAACCCGTCGTATTTCACCGGCGACCTGGACCGACCGGTCGAGCAGGTGAGCTGGAACGACGCGGTGGCGTATTGCGAGAAGCTGACCCAGCAGGAGCGGGCGGCGGGGCGGTTGCCGGAAGGCTACGAGTATCGGCTGCCGACCGAGGCCCAGTGGGAGTACGCGTGCCGGGCGGGGACGACCACCCGGTTTTCGTTCGGGGACGCGCTGGAATGCGATGATGGGTGTGGCCCCTGTGCGATTGCCGATCAGTACATGTGGTGGTGCGGGAACTCGGGAAATCAAACGCATCGGGTTGGTCAGAAGCTGCCCAATGCCTGGGGCTTGTATGACATGCACGGGAATGTTTGGGAATGGTGTGCGGACTGGTACTCGGATTCGTATCCGGGCGGCACCGTGACGGATCCGGAGGGGCCTAGCTCGGGCTCGCTCCGCGTGCGCCGCGGGGGCAGTTGGAAACACTTCGGGCAGGACTGCCGGTCAGCGAACCGGAGCTGGTTCCACCCGTCGAACTCGAACCGCCTCCTCGGGTTCCGCGCCGCCCTAGTTCCGGTTCCCTGAGGCCTCTGGCCTTTGACCTGAGCTTTAGGAGCAGGAGAATGAGCGCCGCAGCGCTGAAGGCGGAGCGAGGAGGCGAGGGACGAGCCTCCGGCGAACGCCGGGGAAGGCTGCGGCGCAGGTTGGGGGGAGGGAAGGCGGGGGTCGCGGGGGCGCAGCCCCCTCGTTTAGGATTTTGTGCAATACCAAATCTACACGGTGGCGTTGAGTGCGGGGGCGAGCGGCACCGACGAGTTGAATCGTTTCCTTCGCGGTCACCGGGTGCTGGCGGTCGAACGGCGGCTGGTGGAGGCCGGACAAACGCAAGACCGGATCAGCCCGGTGCTGGTAGGGGAGTCGGATGCCCCCCGAACGCTCCGGGCTGGTTCACCCATCGAAGGTGCCGCTCTTCACCACTTGGACTTCAACCCAACCGGAAACGGAGCGGGGCCCCGCCCACGCGCCGGCGGCTTTTGGCGTTGCGCGGGCCCGGGGCCGGCGAGCACACTCCCCCTGCTCTCGGTCGGAGCGTAGCTCAGCCTGGTAGAGCGCCAGCTTTGGGAGCTGGGTGTCGCAGGTTCGAATCCTGTCGCTCCGACCATTTTCCCCTTCGCCGCGGCCTCCAAAGATCGGCCATCCGGGTGGACGGCGAGCCGTCGCTTGTCACGGGGCTGCGGCCGGCGCAGAGTCCCTGCGGCTGTGAGCCCGAAATCCGCAGTCCCATCCTCGACCGCCGGCCAGGCCGCGCCGCCGTGCCTTGTGCGCAGTGTGGCCACCGCGCTGGCGCGCGATCCGGCTTTGGAAGCGGTCACGGTGGATCGCCAGCAAAACACGGTGTCCGTGGCCACCCTGGGCCGGGCCAGTGATGCCACCGTGGTCGCGGGGCTGACCGAAGCCCTGCGGGACCTGCGGACAGGCGGCGAAGCGTGCGGCTTGCTGGCGGGCACCTCGGACTGCGACCGCTGCGAGATCACGGATCCGAGGCTGGCGGGTCAGCTCGAAATCCGAACGGACGGCCCGCGCACCACGATTTCCCGCATCACCTGCCCCACCGCCCCGCGATTCTGGCGGTGGCGGGACCTGCCTCTGCCGCGCATGGTGCCCCGCGAGGTGGAACTGCCGGAGGATGAGGCGCACCTGAACGAATGGAAGTGGCAGTTGCTGGCCGCGGTGGTTTGCGGCGCGGCGGCGCTGGTCGCGTGGCTGCTCGGGGAGCGACCTTACGCCATCGCCTTCCATCTCGCGGCGTACCTGGCCGGCGGCTGGTACGCCGCGATCGAAGTCTGGGAACGGCTGCGGCATCGGGTGGTGGACGTGCATTTCCTGATGCTGGCCGTCGCGGTCGGCAGCGCCAGCATTGGCAAGTGGGAGGAGGGAGCCACCCTGCTGTTCTTGTTCGCGTTGTCCGGCGCGCTGGAACACTACGCCATGGGCCGCACCCAGCGCGAAATCCGGTCCCTGTTTCGGACCGCGCCGAAAGTGGCCACGGTGTTGGATGAGGCGGGCGTGGAGCGGACCACGGCGGTCGAGCAACTGCAGCCCGGCCAGCGGCTGTTGATCAAGCCGGGCGATCAATTCCCGGTGGACGCCGAGGTGGTCCGGGGCCGCACGGCCGCTGACGAGTCCAACCTCACCGGCGAGGCCGTACCGGTGGAGAAGGACGTGGGCGACACCGTCCTGGCGGGCACCCTGAATCTGCACGGCGTCGTTGAAGCGGTGGTGTTGCGGCCGGCGGCGGAAAGCTCGCTCGAGAAGATCATCCGCTTGATCCGCGAGGCGCAGCATCTCAAGGCGCCGTCCCAGCGGTTCACCGACCAGTTCGGCACCGGCTACACGTACGGGATTCTCGGACTGGTGGTGGCGATGTTTTTCGTGTGGTGGCTGGCTTTTGACCTGCCGCCGCTGCGGTCGTCCGAGACCCACCGCAGCGCGTTCTACCGGGCGATGATCCTGCTGGTGGTGGCCTCCCCGTGCGCCCTGGTGCTCTCGATCCCTTCGGCCGTGCTCGCGGCCATCGCCTGGGGCGCCCGGCGCGGCGTGCTGTTCCGCGGCGGCGCGGCGGTCGAAAACCTCGCGCAGGTCAACGTGGTGGCGATGGACAAGACCGGCACTTTGACGACCGGTGAACTGCGCGTCGAAAGTGTCGAGAGTTTCCCTCCGGGCGGGGAAGCCGAGGTCGCCCGCCTCGCATTCACGCTGGAACGTCTCTCCACCCATCCGCTGGCGCGCGCCATCGCCCGCCACGGCAAGCAACAGGGACTCCGTGCCGGCGCGGTGACGGACTTCGAATCGGTCAGCGGTCTGGGGCTCAAAGCGCGGGTGGACGGCCAGGCGGTGTGGCTGGGGCGCCGGGAATGGGTGCAAGGGGAACGCGCGCGGAATGGCGCGCCGGTGCCGGTGCCCGCCGAGGTGAAGCACACGGATTCGAGCCACTCCGAGGTCTGGGTGGCAACCCCCGCGCTGGTGGGGCGCGTCGTGCTCAGTGACGCCCTCCGCCCCGAGTCAGCCGCCCTGGTGGGCGAACTCCAGCGCCAGGGGCTCAAACTGGTGGTGCTGACGGGCGACCGTCCGGAGGCCGCCGCCGTCCTCCAACGCGCGCTGGGCGTGGACGACGTGCGGGCCGGACTCAAGCCGGACGACAAGGTGGCCGCCATCCGCGCCTTCACCGCGGCGGGCCAGCGCGTGGCCATGGTGGGGGACGGTGTGAACGATGCTCCCAGCCTGGCCGCCGCAAACGTCGGCGTCGCGATGGGCGCGCGCGGCTCGGATGCCGCGCTCGAGCAGGCCGACGTCGTCCTGATGCACGATCGGCTCGAAAACTTCCTGGCGGCCTTCCGCGTGAGTCAGCGTGCGCGGGCGGTGATTCGCCAGAACATCGTGATTTCCCTCGGCACCGTGGTGGTGCTCGTCGGTTTCGCCCTGGCGGGCACCATTCCCCTGACGGTGGGCGTCATCGGCCACGAAGGCAGCACCGTCGTGGTGGTGATGAACAGCCTGCGACTGCTGTTCATGAAACGGTGAGGCCCGTCGTCGGGCCGGGCGGTCAGCAACGGAGCGACCGGCGGCGCGTGACGGACCGCCCCGGGGCTGCTCACTTCTGAATCACGAACTGGTCCCGCAGCCGGCCCGCCGCGTCGTAGGCGCGATACGTCAAACGATCGCCCTCCAGTTCCAGGTCGAGCACCTGCCAGGTGGACACCTTGGTGAAGCCCACCAGCGTCTCCGGGCGCTTGACCTGATCGTACATCTTGGTGCCGGACACAGAGACGATGTAAGTCGTGCCGTTGGCAGGGTCCGCGACCGGCTGGCCGGCCCGCAGCGGGTGCGTGCGGAGATAGGCGTGATCGTGCCCCTGCAGCGCGAGGTCCACGCCGTGTCGGTCGAAAATGGGCACCCAGACGTCTCGCACGGCCTGGTTGTCGCGATTGGGCGCGGACGAGTAGGCGGGATGGTGATAGGCCACGAACTTCCAGCGCGCGCCGCTCCGCGCGAGCGTTTCCTCCAGCCACGGCGCCTGGGATGCCGGTGACAGGTTGGAGTCGAGGATCACGAACAGCGCGTGGCCGTACTCGAACGAGTAGGCGCGTTCCGGTGTGAGGCTGGGCGGACCATTGCGGGGCAGTGCGAACTGGTTCAAGTACATCGTCGGGAGACCGCCCTGACACTCGTGATTGCCGATGACCGGCACCAGCGGGCGGCGATCAAACACGCCCTGCGCGTTCTCGAAGAACTCGTCCCAGTCATCGCGCTCGTTGCCGCGATTCACCAGGTCGCCCGCCAGGAGGTGGAATGCCGCGTCGGGCCGCGCCTGAAATGCCCCGCGCAGCAACCGGCCCCACGTGTCCAACCCGTTCTGGGCGTCCCCCAGATACACAAACGAAAATGACGCCGGCCCGGCCGGGGCGGTGGTGAACTCGCGCGGCTCCGACCATTGGCGCCCGTCACCGGTGCCCACGCGGTACACGTACCGTGTGCCCGGCTTCAACCCCGTCAACTCCACCGTGTGGCGGTTCACCGTCGGGTTGTTGACCGTGCTCGGTGAGGTGAGCACCGTCGTCAGGGCCGGCACCTGCAGCCACGTCGCCACCGGCCGGTGAGCCGCGGCCGCTTCGCAGACCGCCACCGCGCCGCGTTCCACCTTGCGGCTCGTGCGCCACTGAATGGCCTGCGAAGTCCGCGGGTCATCGGCCCACGTCAGCACCACATGGTCGGGCCGGGGCCCGGCGGGGTACTTCGTCCAGCGCAGCCGGTCCACCAGCTTTGCGTCGTCGCGTCGCGCGTGCAGGGTCTGGATCAGCGTTCGGCCGGTGAACCGTTCCGGGAAAACCTTCAACGTCTCTGTCCGGTCCGCCCACGGGGGCACGCCGGCGACCAAGTTGGTGAGTCGCAGTTGGCCCGGGTAGAGGTCTTCCAACGCGAGGGGTTGCCCGCCCAGCGGCGCCACGGCGACGAAGTAGTGCCGGCCGCCCCCGCGAATCGAGTTCACCCCCAGCCCCACCTCTCCGGCGGCGAAATCCTTTTCCCAGAGATCGAACGTGGTATCGCCCACCTTGACCGTCTCAGGGGTCTTGCGCCAACCGCCCTCGCGCAACCAGAACGGATCCGAGTCCAGGGACTTGTCGCGGAATACGGTGACCCGCGCGGGCTGGTTGACGTGGAAGGTGATGTGGCCGGTGGCAAGGACCTGGCGTTCGGCGCGGGTCAGCAGGCGCTCGGCCCGGGCGGGATCGAGCTTTTCAATCCGGCTGCGGGTGGGCGCTTGTCGCAGGCGCTCCAGCACTCCCGCCACCGTGTCGTGGACCGAGGGTTGGGTGCCCGTGTGGGCCAGCGCGGACGTGACCGCGAAAGTCACTGCCGCGAGGACACCGATCAGATTCGTTCGACGCATGACCGCCAAGGGTGACACAGGACTGGGCGCCAGCAACATCCGGGGAAACGGTGGCGGCGCCGAAGACCGCAACCCAGGGGAACGGCAGCGCGCCTGAAATGAGCCGTCAGGCGGTGCGGATGGTTTGCGCCTCCGCCAACTGCCGGCGGAACTGGGCTTCGTCCAGCACGGGGATGCCGAGGGAACGGGCCTTGTCGAGTTTGGAGCCCGGGCTTTCGCCCGCCAGCACGTAATCGGTGTTCTTGCTCACGGAGCCTGTCACATTGCCACCCAAGCTGCGAATGAGCGCGGTGGCCTCGTCGCGGGTCAGCGTGGGCAGCGTGCCGGTGAGGACGAACGTCTTGCCCGAAAAGGGATGGCCGGCCGTAGCCGCGGACTTCGCGGCGCCGCGTGGCGAGATGCCGAGTTGCCGCAGGCGCGTCAGCACGTCGCGGCCGGCAGGGCTGGCGAACCAGTCGAGCAGCGCTTGGGCGGCAACGGGGCCGACGGTCACGACCGCGTCCCGCGGGGCGGCGTCCTTCTTCTTCGATGGCTGGGCGAAGCCGGATTCGATGAGACGCCGGCCGACGGCATCGGCCTCATCCTTGCGCCGTTCGTCGCGGAGGCGGGTCAGTTCCAGCACGTCGCGGAGCAGCTTGGAGTCGGCGAGGTCTTCGAGGGTCTCGTGGAACCGCGCGAGGTCGTGGGCGGTCTGCTCGCCGATCTCGGGGATGGCCAGCGCAACCAGCCACCGGTGCAGGGGCAGGTAGCGAGCGCACTCGAGGGCTTCCCGCACCTTGGCAGCGTTCTTGGCCCCGAAAACCCGCGGTTCGTCGTCGGTGCCGAGGTTGAGGGCGGCGAGTTTTTCTTCAGGAAGCGTGAAGAGATCGAGCGGTTCGCTGACCAGTCCCCGCTCGACGAGCTTCTCGGCCACAATGCCGCCGAGGGATTCGAGGTCGAGGGCCTTCCGGGCCGCGAAGTATTCCAGCCGGCGAGTTTTCTGCGCCGGGCAGCCGCTGAGATTCTGACAGCGCCAGGCAACTTCTTCGCTTTCGCCGCCGGACACTCGTTCCCGGGCGATTGGCCCGCCGCAGGCCGGACATTTTCCGCCGACGTGGGCGACGAGATCGAATTCCTTCGCGCCTTCGGGCCGCTTCGCCTTCACGACTTCCACGACTTCGGGAATCACCATCCCGGCCTTGCGGATGATGACGGTGTCGCCGATCCGGATGTCCTTGCGGCGGATTTCGTCCTCGTTGTGCAGCGTGGCGCGGGAGATGGTCGAGCCTTGGACGAAGACCGGTGCGAGTTCGGCCACGGGCGTGAGGACGCCGGTGCGCCCGACCTGGACGGTGATGTCGCGCAGGACAGTCTCGGCGGGGGTGATCCAGGGAATGGGTTTGTGGACGATGGCGTAGCCGGGAGCGCGACTCTTGGACGGGATGCGCGCCCAGTCGGCGAGGCGGTTGACCTTGATGACCACGCCATCAATGTCGTAGGGCACCCGGGTCCGCAGGTCGCGCTGCTCGTCGTAGTGGCAGACGACCTCGTCCCGATACACGCGGAGCACTTCCTCCATGTCGTGGCAGAGCCACCAGTGGCGCTGAATGGGCAGGCCGAACGCCTTCAACGCCTCCAGCAGTTCCGCGTGCGTTTCCCAGGCGATGCCCTCGCCCGCGCCGACGGCGTAAAACACGGCGCGAATGGGTCGCGCGGCCACGAGGCGGGGGTCCAGGAGCTTGAGCGTGCCGGCCGTCGCGTTGCGGGCGTTGGGAAAGGGCTTTTCGCCGGCGGCCTCAAGCTGGCGGTTGAGCGTGGCGAACTCGCGGGTGGCGATGTAGGCCTCGCCGCGGACTTCGAGCAGCGGCGGCGGGTTTTTCAGGTTCAACTCCAGCGGAATGGCGCGGACGGTGCGGAGGTTGGCGGTGATGTCGTCGCCGAACTGGCCGTCGCCGCGCGTGACGCCGAGGGCAAGTTTGCCGTGGCGGTAGTGAACGCCGATCGAGACGCCGTCCACTTTTGGCTCGAGCACGTATTCCACGGGCTCACCGCCGAGGTGCTTGCGCACCGTGCGGTCGTACTCCAGCAGACGCAGCAGGGTGCGCTCGTCCTGGAGGCGGTGGCGCTGGACCGGATCGGACAGATCCGACAAGCCCGTCAGGTCGGCCGCCTCGACCTTCTCGAGCGAGAGCATCGGGACGAGATGCTGGACGCGGCGGAAACCTTCGGTGGGCGTCCCGCCGACGCGCTGGGTGGGGGATTCGGGCGTCGCGAGTTCGGGGAATTGCTTCTCCAGTTCCTGCAGCTCACGGAAGAGCGTGTCGTACTCGAAATCGCTGATCGTCGGCTGAGCGAGCACGTAATAGGCGTGGTCGTGCCGGCGGATTTCCGCGGCAAGCGCGGCGTGGCGGGAACGGGCTTCGGAGAGATTCATGGTCAGCCGAGACGGGCGCGCTCGAACAACCGTTCCCAGGCGCCCGGGAAGGGATAGGTGAGGATGGTTCGCGTGATGAGCCGGCGAACTTCGTTCCGCCCGACCTTGATCCGGCGTTGCGCGTCCAGCGCGTTGCCGGTGCGCAACTTTGCCAGCGTGCGGACACCAATGAGAATCGGCCACGCGCACGCGAGCCGGACGCGCACCTCCCGGCGTGGCAGCGCGTTGGTGTAGTCCCAGCCGGCGGCGAGGTGCTGGCGCGCCTGGCTCACGTACACATCGTAGAGATTGCGGAAGCGGCCAATGGCGGTGGGATCCAGGAGCGACTCGGGCGTCAACCCGTGGCGGCGGAGACCATCGGCCGGGAGGTAGCAGCGGCCCTGCCGCAAATCGCCGGGCAGGTCCCGCAGGATGTTGACCAGTTGGAGGCCCTTGCCAAAGCGCACGCCGTTGGTGGCCAGGAATTGATCATCCAGCCGGGCTTGGGGGAAAAGGTGCGCGCGGCACATCTGCGTCCAGAACAACCCGACGCAGCCCGCCACCCGGTGGGTGTAGTCATCCAGTTCGGCGTCCGTCTGCAGCGCGACGATGCGCTCGACGGAAGCGCCGCCGAAGCGTCGCAGGTCGAGTTCCTGTCCGCTGGTGATCGTGTCCAGCACCGCGCGGATGAACGCACGGTCCCGTTCGTCGAGCGCGTCCAGCGCGGCGAGGGCCTCCTCCACGCGGGCCAGCAGGGCGCGTTCGGCGGGATGGCTGGCCCCGCCCAGTTCGCCCTCGGTGGCGAGGAAGCGGCCGACGTCAAGCGGTGGGGCGGTCTGGCCGAGAATTCGCGACCGCAGATCGGCGAGGACCTGAAGACGCTCGGGCACGGGAACGATGGCCGTATCGGCGATCGTGTCCGTGGTGCGCGCGAGCAGGTAGGCCAGGCCGATTTGGGGGCGGATGGCAGCCGGCAGGACGCGGAGGGTGAGGTAAAAAGAACGCGACACCGCGCGGAGCAGGTCGGTCAGCAGATCGGGTTGAAATGGACTGGCGGCGGACATCGCGATCGGGCGTCAACCACGGCGCGACTGTGCCGGAAGCACGTTCCGCGGCCAAGGCGATTGGCGTCGCACGTCAGCCGGAGCACCGGAAAGCCCCGGTGTCGGGGCTGGGCCGGTCAGGCGGTGGGGTCGGGGCCTGCGGGTGGTCCGCTGGGCCGAATGTCAGAAGCGACCTCACGTCCACGGCCGGCAGCGATGGCTCAACCGGGGACCCGACGCCGGGCTTCCGAAGAGGAGGCGCACGGTAGATTGGTCGCCGCGAGGCGCCCTCCTCGCGGTGGCGGTTCAGCGTCCGCCCCGGTTTCGGGTCACCACCAGAAGGCCGGCTCGCCCGAGGTGCGGACGCGCATCTTCTCGAACTTTCGCCATTCCGCGTGCCCGTCGAGCATCAGCAGGTTGCCGCCTGCCGGCAGTTTCCCGGCGAGGTGCGCCGCCTGATGTCCCGCCCAGCCGCCGTCAATTTTCGTGTAGCGGTTGCGCCAGCGATCCGTTTCGTTGGCGCCTGCCGAGAGCGTGCCGTCGGCAGCGATCACCCGTTCGCTGGGACCCGGATCGTACTCCACGCCGCCCGGCATTTTCCAGGGAGCGGGGTTCATGCTTTCCGTGATGTTGGTGGCAACTACCCGGCCGGATCCTTTGAACGCGACCGCATAACCAATCACGCGGTAGCCCGTGACGTTGTCGTTGGCGACCTCGTTGGTCACGCCGGTGGTGAAGCTCCAGAGCGTGTCGTTGTCCTGCTTCGAGAAGCCCGGGCAGTAAAGAATCTTCCGCTGTCCGCCGTATTTCACGAAGGCGTTGGCGGCCGCGGCCGGCAAATCCCAAGGCCAGACCGCGCCCGTGCAGTCCGGGAACTTGTCCCGATTGTCATCCGCATACATGCGGATGGCGATGCCGAGTTGACGGATGTTGCTGTTGCACTTGACCTGGATGCCCTTGGCCTTCGCCTTGGAGAGCGCCGGCAGGAGCATGGCCGCGAGAATGGCGATGATGGCTATCACCACCAGAAGCTCGATCAAGGTGAATGCGGACGACCTGGGAGATCGGGCCATCCTCCTGGGTGTGGCGGGCGGTTTCATGGTTCGTGTCGCAGTTCTCTGGGCCGGACGGAAACAGAGGTGCCGTCCGGCAAAAAGTCTCACGGACGTTGGTCAACCGGCTGTCTGCGCCGTTCCGGTCCTCGGGACCAAAACTTCCAACGACGCATCCCGGCTGACTTCGGTCTGAATTTCTTAGGTGTGTTAAGAATGTCAACCGCCTTTGTCGCTTCCGTCGTCGCGACGGGCCGGTTTTTTCACCGCACACCCCACGGCCGAGCCGCGGTTCCGCATCAGGGTCGCCGCACGAGAATCCGCGGTCCGCTCAACTCTTCGCGATGAAGACTCAAGCTGCCATCGGGCCAGCGCACTTCGATCTCGCGGGCGGCCGCCGAAGAAGGCCAGGAGAAGCGAAGCGAAGGGCCGGCTTGCGACCGGTAACCGGTGGCGGAGCCGATTTCGCCCACCAGCGGGGGTTGCGAGTCGAACCGCAACGTCAGCCGCGCACCAACGCCGCTGGGATTCGCCGCCGGCCCCGCCAGACGCACCAAAAGACTTCGCCCCTCCCCAACCGAGCGGTTCTCAAAACTACGAACCGGACCGTTGTGAGTGGCGATGACCAGATCCGGAAGATCGTCGCCCGTGAAGTCGGTCGCCACCGCCGCGCGCGCATCCTCGGAGACGATCAGCCCCGTATGCGCCGGCGAGGCGGCAGTAAAGGTTCCGTCGCCCCGCCCGAACAGGAGTGCGCCGACCCCGCCATTCATGCGACCGGTCTCCCGTTGGGCCCCGGAAAAGTTCTGGGCGAGGAAGATGTCGAGCTTCCCATCCGTGTCGAAGTCCGCCACGACGACGCCACAAACCGGCGCAACCTGCGCGAGGCGGGGCAATGGGCGGAACGTGAAGCGTCCCCGGCCGTCGTTCAGGAGCACTCCCGACGCCGCCGTGTTTGCCTCCACGCGGACGGCGCGGCGCAAGTCCGCTTCGCCCGTCAGTTGGGGCAGCGTGGCGGCGGCGAAGGCGTGGTGAGTCGGAAACCGTTCGGCGATGCCGGGCAGGACCTTTTCCAGGGCCGTCTTGCCACGAACCGGGAAAACGCCCTGAACCGTCGCGATCGCCTCGATCACGTGGGGTTCGGGGTTGCCCCCGAAGAGGCCCCAGTAGAGCTGGCAAGGTTCGGCCTCCGAGGGTTGATAGCGGGTGTTCCATCCGAGATTGCCGACGACGTAATCCATGTCTCCGTCGCGATCGAAATCGCCCGCAGCCACGCCGGTCCACCAACCCAGGTACCGCGCCAACCCGGCCGCCCCGGTTTGGTCAACGAGCCGGCCCGCCCGATTCTGGAAAAACCGCACCGGACCCCATTCCGTCGCGAGCAAGAGGTCCGGCCAGCCGTCGTTGTCTGCGTCCGACCAAAGCGCGGCGGCCACGCGGCCGGTGCCGTGCAATTCGCCGGCCGACTCAGCGGTGACATCTCGGAACACACACCCGTCATTCCGCCAGAGGTGACTGTCCGCAGGGAGAGGGTAACGCCCGGGGATTGTGCCGCCGCCCAGAAACAGGTCGAGGTCGCCGTCCCGATCCACGTCCGCTGCCAACGCCACCCTCCAGGCATTCGTTAAAAGGGGCAGCGTCCCGGGAGGAGCCAGACCGAAGCGGCTCTGGCCCTGATTGTGGTAAAGCGCCACGCCCGCAGGCGACTTGACGATCAGCAGGTCGGGCTGGCCGTCTCCGTCGGCTTCGAAGAAGAGCGCGCCCACCTCGCCGCCAACCGTCGGCAGGCCAGTTCCGGCAACGGACCGATACGCGCCGTCGGCTCCCCTTTTGTAAAGCGCGCCGGGGTGGGTGAACGAACCGCTCACATAGACCTCCTCGATGCCATCCCCCTCCACGTCTGCCCAAGCCATGCCGGGCCCGGAATTCGGAGAGCTTCCAGGGCAGGAGCGGCTGGTCCTGAAAATCGTCCACGGGCGCGGCGAGGTGGCGCACGTCGGCAAATGTGTTGGAGGGAAAGAACACCGGCGTTGGCCTCGCCGCGGGGGCGCGCGGGGGCGCGGGTCCGGCGGGTTCCGTGATCTCGATATGGCAGTTGACAGGCAGTGCCCCGAACTCCTGTCGATGGCCGGATGGCCACTCCACCGCCAGTCGGGAGATGATCTCCTCCGCACCGACACCAAAATGCGCGACCGGTTCGGAGGCGGACAGGAAACCCCGGGAGAGCGTGACATAGCGGGTTTGCGGGCCGGCAGCCGATTCCAAGCGAACCGTGGCGCCGACTCCGAACCGATTGCTGGTGGTGCCGCGCAGCCGAACGATAACCCCATTGCCCTCCGCCCTTTCGTTGCGATACAGGCGGGCCGGGGCCTCGAAGTCATTCACGACCAGATCCAGCCGTCCGTCGTCGTCGAGGTCGGCCAGCACCGCGCCGAAGGAAGGCCCCTCGTGATCGAGCCCCCACACCGAGGCAACATTCGTGAACTGCAAATCGCCCAGATTGCGAAACGCGAGGTTGCGGTCGCGGCGCACCGGCTGGTTTCGCCAAAACTGCAGGTAGTCGGCCGGGGCCAGGCCCTTGGATTGGAGGGCCAGGTCATTGTCCATCCAGTTACGCGTCATGCCGTTGGGCACGAAGACGTCTTCCCAACCATCGTTGTCGAGGTCGCCGGCCACAATGGACCATGTCCAGTCGGTGTAGGCCACGCCGGCCAGATGGGCAACCTCGAGGAAACGGTTCCGGCCGGTGTTGATGAAGAGGGCGTTGCGCAGGTGTTGGCGCGGCTCGGCCCAGTCGAGAAACCAGCCCGCGCGCTCCATGTCGCCGGAGTCCACCAGCCGCTTGGAGCGCGTCGTCCCGGCCATGTCGGACGCCAGCAGGTCAAGCCAGCCGTCGCGGTTGAAGTCGGCCACGTCCGCGCCCATTGAAGTCCACGGCATGCTGGGCAACACCTCCCGCGCCACGTCGGCAAAGGTGCCGTCGCCGCGATTGCGGTAGAGGCGATCGGGGCCGAAATAGTCGTTCGCCACATACAGATCCGGCCAGCCGTCGCGGTCGTAATCCCACCAGACGGCCGCGTTGCCGAAGTCGAATCCCGTGATGCCGGCGGTCAGCCCCACCTCGGTGAACCGACCGTCCGCCTCTTGATGGTACAGGCGGTCCCGCTGACCCGCCTCCGCGAGCGACGCCCGTTCGCCGGGCAGGTAAAACAATTGCCAGTACTCGGCGAGGTCATCGGGCACGACGGGCCGGCCGTTCACGAAGTTCACGCGGAACTTCTGCGCCGGCCCGGGCATCAGTCCGGCGGTAAGCAGGTAGGCATCCAGCCGGCCGTCGCGGTCATAATCGGCGAAGGCCATCATCATGCTCGCGCCGCTGAAGTTCAGGCCTGCGGCGGCGGCCTGGTCGGTAAAGGTGCCATCGCCGCCATTGAGGTAGAGCCGGTTGGGTGACTCGTAGCAGCAGACATAGAGATCGAGCCGGCCATCGTTGTTGACATCCGCGAAGCTCACCCCGGTCGTCCACCGCGAGTCGTCGTGGAGCCCGGCGCTGGCGGTGACATCGGCGAAGCGGAAGTCACCGAGGTTACGGTAGAGGCGCAGGCCGCCTGCCGGGCGGGTCAGGCACAAGTCCGGCCGTCCGTCCCCGTCGTAGTCCCCCACCGCCACGCCGCCGCCCACCAGGGAAGAATTGAGCAGCCGCTCGAAGCGGGGCGCGGCATTCCAGCGATAGACGAAATCAACGCCCGTGCGGCTCGGCGCGAGCTGCCGAAATCGTGGCCCGGAGGAATCGGCGTTTCCCCGCGCGAAGGGGCGGATAACCAGCTCTCCTCGACTCGCCGCCGCGGCCGGCTCGGGGCCGGCAGCGCGCGAGCCAGCCAGGGCCAGCCCGAAGCCGGCGACGAACGCGATGCACTTCGCCGGCCTCATCGGGATGTTGACGGGGCGGGCGGAGTGAGGCCGACGCCCTCGATAAGGGTCACCAGCCGCCCGGCCGGCACATTCCGGACGACATCCCTCCCACCACCGATCCAGCGCACCTCGATCCGGTTCACCCGGTCGTTGGGGCCAAGTCCGAAGTGCAGGCGGGTACCGTAGTGGCTCTGGTAGCTGCGGCCGCTGTGGACTTCGGCCACGGACTTCAGGTCGCCGGCGTCCACGCTGACGCGGGCGCCAATCCCGTCCCGGTTGCTCTTCACGCCCCGCAACTGCACTTGCAACCACCGCCCCACCGGCGGGGAGTCGTTGCGGAGCAAGGTCGGTTCACGCCGGCTGTTGAGCACCACCACGTCCACGTCGCCGTCATTGTCCAGGTCGTCGAACGCGGCGCCGCGGCTGCTGAGTCTGGGTTTCAGCCCGTCGCCGGCGAGCTGCGCCACGTCCACGAATCGTCCGTTGCCGAGGTTGCGGAGGAGGCGGTTCTGCTGATGGTAGGTCGTCGAGGTGTCGTACCGTTCCACATTGTCCTGCAGATGCCCGGCGGCGACGAAGAGGTCGCGGTGGCCGTCTTGGTCGAAGTCCACCAGGCCGCAACCCCACGTCACGAGCGAGTCCATGCCCGCCGCCGCGCCGCGCGGGATCGTGACATCGTCGAAGAATCCGTTGCCGAGGTTGCGGAAGAGCATCGGCAATTCGCGCTGAAAGGAAGTGGCGTAGAAATCCAGCCAGCCGTCGTTGTCGAAGTCCCCGCACTCCACGCCCATGGTGCCGTGAGCGCGACCGTTGAAGTCGTAGGCGATGCCGGCGGCCAGCCCGTTCTCTTTGAACCGCCCGCGCCCGTCGTTCACGAAGAGGAAATTGCCCGTTTCATCGTTCCCGACAAACAAATCGGTGTCGCCGTCTGCGTCGAAATCCGCCGCCACCAGCCCCATCGCCGCCCCCTGGTGCTGGCCGATGCCGCTTGCCGCAGTCACGTCGGTGAACGTCCCGTCGCCATTATTGCGGTACATCCGGCTGGCGGTGGTGGCGTAGTTCAACGGGCCGACGTAGGCGGGATGGCCATTGAAGCGGACGATGTGGTGTTTCTCGAAGGTGAAATCCACGTAGTGTCCCACGTATAAATCCACGTCGCCGTCGCCGTCCATGTCGAAAAAGGCCGTGCCCGCGCCCACGTGTGGTTGGTCCGCCACGCCGGCGCGGCCGGTCACGTCGGCAAACGTGCCGTCACCCTGATTACGGAACAGGAGATTGGTGCCGAAGTTGTTCAGGTAGAGGTCGGGCCAGCCATCATTATCGTAGTCCGCCACCGCGACACCCAACGCGTAGCAGGTCACCGCGAGTCCGGCCTCCCGGGTGACCTCCGTGAACTTCCAGTCGCCATCATTGCGGTAGAGACGGCAGGTGGGCAGCGGGTCCTGTCGCGCCGGCCCCAGCGGAGCGCCGTTGAGGAAGAACAGGTCAATCCGTCCGTCGCCGTTGTAGTCAAAGGTCGCCAGGCCGGCGCTGACGGTTTCTACAATGTACCGTTCGCCGGAACTTCCATCCGTGTGGACAAAGTCTATGCCGGTCTGATGCGTGACCTCGGTGAGCACGATGGGGCTGGCGGAAGCGGGCGCAGCTCCGAGCAAGCATCCCGCCGCGGCCAGCGTGCCGGCCGTCGCGACGAGGACGCGAGATTTGGCAGTCATGCGGGGCTAGGGGCCGGCAGAGAGGGTCCGGCGCCAGGCTTGATAGTCCTCGTTTCCAGGGTCCAGCTCGCACGCGCGCTCGATCGCCCGCCGGGCGGTTTCCCGATCACCGACCCGGGCTGCGGCGCGGCTCAGGACGTACTGGTGGGGTGCCGCGGGCGACAGTTCGACCGCCCGGGCGGCCAGGCGGGCGGCGGTGGGGAGATTTGTGTTCGCGCGCAGGTAGAACTGGGCGAGGGCAAAACACGCTTCCGGACGATCCGGCCCGAGGCGATGCGCCGTTTCATAGGCGGCGCCGGCAGCCGCCAGCTCCCCGCGGCGGGCCTCGAGGTTGCCGAGGCTCAGGTGGTGAAACGGGTTGTTGGGCTCGGCGCGAATCATTTCCCGGCAAAGGCGCAGGGCCTCCTCGTTGCGACCGGTTCGCTGACAGAGCATCATCAGGTGGAAGCGGCAGGCGGTGTTATCCGGATCCAGCTCGGCCGCGCGTCGCCACCAACGCTCCGCGACCCCGGTCTGACCGTGGTCCTGATAGACCCACGCGACCGCGGTGTGCGTCATGGCGGTGCTCTGGCGAGTGGTGTGAAGCGGACTCAGTCCGGCGCGGTACTCGCGTCCCACGCTCTGCTGCTCCGCCTTGAGCCGGGTAAAGCGGGAACGGTACGCCGCCGCCTCGGCGTCGAATCCCAGCCGGGCACAGGTTACCGCCAGACCGTAACAGGCTTCGGCCCAATTGGGATCAGCCTGCAATGCCGCCTCGAAGTGTGTCCGCGCCTCTTCCATCCGGCCGAGACGTTGGCAGGCCTTCCCGCGCAGGCTGTGGGCGGCGGCGGAGCCTGCCGGCGCGGCCGTGAGCACGGCGAGGCATTCCTCCGCGCGATCGCGGGCGTAGAGGAGGTGAGCGAGCCGCAGCACGGTTTGTTCGCGGCGCGGCTGGAGAGCGAGTGATTCGCGGAGGGCCCGCTCTGCCTCGTCGAAGCGTTCTTGGATCCGGAGCGCCTCGGCGTATTCGGCGAGCACTTCCGCACGCTTGTGGAGGCGGACCGATGCCTCCGGCATTTGGAGCCCGTCCCGCCAAAGCCGGATCGCGGCCGACACATCGCCCTGCTCATGCCACACCATCGCCAGCACGAAGGCCGCATCGCCGCCGGGGTGCTCGCGAAGGAGCGTTTCCGCCGCTTCCCTTTGCTCGAGACGCAGGATTCGCTCTTCCTCGGCGGCGGGGTCGGCGGCACTGAGGAGCGAACTGGCAGATCTCGGTGAGACAGGCGGAGAAGCCCGCGCCACGTCTGCATCCGCCGCGTTGACTGTCAACAAACCGGGCAGGCAAGCAGCCAGGCGGCCGATCCACCGCGCCCACATCCGGCGACCCCGCCCGGGCAGGCCCACCGACCGCAGGTCCGGCGAAAGGGCACGGCGACCCTCGCCCGGCCCGGAGGTCGGTGCTCCACCGTACTGAGGTCTGGGGCGTTTCACGGTTCTGGAGGTTGTGCGCGGCCCAGAGCTTACGCGGTGATCCGGCTCCGTCATCACAAAGCGAAGGGGCCGAACGTGTCGTCCGGCCCCTTGTGTCATGATCTTGAACGAGGCGGGTCGCTCGTGCGCCGCGCTACTTCCGCATTCGGTAGTACTGATTGGACGAACCGATTGGCAGCGTGAGCCGTTTCCGGCCGGCTTGTTCGACCGCGCCGGACGTATCCACCGGCGACCACGGGCCGGCGACACTGGAAGCAACCTGCAAGGCAAAGCCCGTGGCGTTGCCGGGCCAGCTCACGATCACGCTGTTGCCGGATCGCTCAATGGCAAGGCTGGGAGCTTCGACGGGTGGCTCCGGTATCGTGTTGGGGCCGGCCGCGAAGTTCGCCGCCACCTGCTCGGCCGACAGCGCGCCCTCCCAAATGCGGAACTCGTCATAGCTGCCTTGGAACATGGCGTCGTTCCATTGCGAGCGCCCAAGCCAGTTGTTGACGTCGTCAATCAGGTGCAACGGAACCGCCGCCGGCCCCGAAGCCACCTGGACGGCATCCCGATACAGGCGGGCCGAGTTGTTGTTGTAATCGTAGCTGACCGCCACATAGACCTTTTGCCCCTGGGCGAGCGGTGCAGCCGCAGTGAGTTGCGTGGGCTCGGTGCCCGTGCGCGGGTCGCGCACGGCGAAACGCAGGTTGTCCGGTCCCTGGGGTGACAGGAACAGGTAATTGCCATTGCCGTTGACGATGTCCTCGCCACCGGCCGAGGTGCCGAAGTCGAAGATGCGCTGCCACGAACTGGCGGTCGCATCCCACGTCACCCATGCCTCGAAGGACACGTTCGCGAGCGCGCTGATGATGCCGTTCGGCAAATTCACGTAGCCCGCAATGACGTCCGGGGCCGCCGCAGAACCGCCCCCGCCCGGCAGGATCAACTGCCCGGCTCCATCAAATGCAGCGCCGTTGCCCATGATCGTCCCGTCGGCCGAACCAACGGAGTCCTTCACGGTGGTGCTGCCCACCGGTTCGCCGAAGCTGTACCGATGTTTCAGCGCCAGCGGCGGAGGGGCCACCACCGTCACCGGGGCGGAGACGGTCAGGCCGCGGTAGGTGGCCCTGATTTCCGTCGAGCCAAGTCCGACGGCGGTGTACGTGCCCGCAGCATTGACGGTGACCACGTCCGGGTTGCCGCTTGCGAGCGTGCTGAAGCCGGTCAGGTCCACGTTCTTCAAGTTGGCGAAATCCACGATCACGCGCGCCTGGCCGAGGTCCCGTACACCCGTCAAGGTTGGCCGGTCCAGCCGCACCTGAACGGACTGGATGTCACCCGGAGGTGACAAGGTGGGGCCGAACAGGAAGTTGTTGGCCACGTCCGCGTCCGTCAGCTTGCCACCGTGAACCCGCACCAGCGCGAGGTAGCCCGACAGGGCCTGCCCGAAGTCAAAGTCGGAGCCAGCCGTGTTGGCCTGGGCGGCGAGGCGGATCGGCAGGTCGGGGTGAGTGTTCAGGGTCAGGATTTCGGTCGTCTTTAGAATGCCGTCCGCATAGACCTTGGCGGTGTTGACGCCGTCGAACGTGTACACGAGATAGTGCCACTGGCCGGCAGCGGGGGTGCCCGACCAGCCCATGTCCGGAGCGCCCCAGTGACCGACGGCGCCGTAGGTGGGGTTGGCGCCGTAGTTAAACGCGCGATTCGAGCCATCGGGTCCCCCGCGGCGCGACCACGCCACCAGCGTTTCTTCATCCGCGATCGCCGGATTGTAGGCCCACACTTCAATGGAGCAGTCGCTGCTCCCATGAAGGTCCTCGGTGGTCATCGGGCCTTCGTAGGCATCCGTGGCCGGGGCCACTGGATTGAACTGAACTCCCGCGACCCCGGTGCCGTTCACGTTGGCGACGTAGGTGGGCGAGCCGACGGCGAAAAAGTCTCCCTCTCCGGTGCGATTGCGCCAGACCGAGGTGTCATTGCGTACATCCTCTGCCCGGAGGTCCACCCACAGTTTGCCGGCGATGGCGATGCCCGCCTGGCGCGGGAGCACGGTGATCGTCTTGGAGTCCGTGCGACCCGAATAGCTCAACGTCAGGGTGGCGGTGCCCGGGGCGACCGAGGTGGCCACTCCCGCCGCGTTGACCGTCACCACGCCGTCATTGCTGGACGTGATCGTCACACCGGCCACGCCACTCAACCGCAGCCCCGGGAAGTTTGCGTACTCCGCTGTGCCCCAAACCGTCTGGCTGTCCTGCTCAACCATGCTCAGGTTGGGCACGTGGAGCGTCACGGCGTTCAAGGCGCCCAGCGCCGCCGGGTCGGTACTCGGCGAGTCCTTGCCCGCGGCGAAGCTGGCGGCGACCTGGAGGGGATCCAACGCTGTGTTGTAAATGCGGAACTCGTCGTAACTGCCCTGGAACATGGCGTCGTTCCACTGCGAACGGCCGAGCCAGTTGTTCACGTCATTGATGTCCCGCAACGCAACCGGGGCGGGTCCCGTCACCAGCATCACGGCGTTGCTGTACAGGCGCGCAATGTTCGCGCCGGGGTCGTAAGTGACGGTGATGCACACCGGTTCGAAGGTCTGGAGCCGGGCGAGGGCGGTCAACTGGGTCAACTCATTGCCCGTCGCCGGATCACGGACCGCGAACCGCAGGTTGTCCGGCCCCTGCGGCGACAGGAACAAATAGTTCCCGAACCCGTTCACGATCTCCTCGCCCCCGGCGGAAGTGCCGAAGTCGAAGATGCGCTGCCACGGACCGGCGCCCTCCCAAGTGACCCACGTTTCAATGGTCACTTTGTCCAGGACGTTGATGATGTGATTGGGCAGATCCACGTACCCGGCGATGACCTCGGGTGGATCGGCCGACGCGCCGCCGCCCGGCAACACGAGCTGCCCGGAACCCGTGAAGTACCCGCCGTTGCCCTTGAGTTCTCCGTTGGCAGACCCCACCGAATCGCGGACGGTGGTTCCCGAGGTCTCGCTGAAGCTGTAGCGATGGATCAGATCGCCCTGAGTCGTCAGCGGCACGGCGCCGGCGAGCAGGGGGATCGCCCAAGACAGCCAGTTGCGTTTGGTTTTCATGGATTTCGTGTGGAATAAGGCTAGGCCTTCGATTACTTGCTTAACGTTGTTAAGCCTACCTCGCCCCCCACTTGCGTCAAGAGTTCAATCGCCCTTGACCGGCGGAGGAATCCTCGAATGCTCGCCCCAGCCCGTCCCCCTTCGGCTTCTCCCCCAGGTGAGCCAGCCCAGCGCCAGCGCAGGCTGCTTGCCACACCCTGGCCGGCCTGCAACTGCCGTCCTCGACGAGGATTACGCAGAGCCGGAACTCTCTGGCGATTCCACCGATCCCGACACCTAACGCGGGGATTGAGGCAACGGCTTGAGTCGCGAACCCGAGGCCGCTGCGACTTGCCGCAAGGTCTCCCGATGGCTCACTTGCGGGGGAGCCAACGGCTCCGGTGATCCGCAAGTTGCGGGTCAAGAGCCGCCCGGCAGACTGGCAACGTACGGGACCACGGCGCTTCCGTTGACGGGATTGGAACAATCCGCTTGACCACGCTTCTCTGCTGACTTGCGCCTCGGGAACTGGCAACAATGCCGCCCGCAACACTTAGTGCCCGAGAATCTGATGCAAACCGCCCTTGGTCATCCTGCTGCCCCCGTTCTTCAGACCCTGCCCGGCGACGACGTCCGCCAGCTCATGTGGCGTTACGCCGACCGCTACGATCTTCACCTGCTCGTTCAGGCGAGCCGGTCGGTCGCGCGCGGACCGGTGGCCCGGCTGGTGGCCGCCGGCGGAAGGAACTCGCACGACTGGACACCCGAGAAGGCCGCCCTGTTGCAACACTTCGACGAAAGCGGCATCACTGCTGCGGCCCTCGACCCGGAAGAGGGCGGCTTCATCGCGGGACCCAAAAACCTCGCGTTGGCGTTGGTCGCCTTCGAGCTGTCGTGGGTGGATGCCGGCGCGGCCACGTGCAGTCTTGCCGGCAACCTCGGCCTCGCGCCCATCCACGAGCGCGGCACACCGGAACAGCGCGCTCGCTACGTGGCGGGGGCGGCCCCGCGGCAACCCGGTGAAGACCGGGTGCAGGTGCGGGCGGCTTTTGCCCTGACCGAGCCGATTCCGTTTGTCGGGGTCGAGACCGGGATGATGGGCGGGCGGGTGCGCGTGGCGGAGTGGAAGGAAGGGCGGGAGCCCCTGCTCCAGGTGGACAAGCGCGGACGCTTCATCACCAACATGGGCTTCGCGAACGTGGTCACCGCCGCGGTGGATTCCGATGACCCGCGAATCAAGGGCAGTTGCATGGTGATTCTCGAGGAGGGCGATCCCGGCACCTGGGATCGCGGCACGCCCACCAAGAAGCTCGTCCATCAACTCTCGTCCACGAACGATCCGGTCTTCAGCCTGACCGTTCCGGCCAGCCGCATCGTGGGCGGGTACACGGTGAAGGACGGCGTCATCATTCCGAACTACTCGCACAGCGAGATCATCGAGGCCGTGTTCCGGCGCACCCGGGTGACCGTGGGGCTGATGACGGCGGCCAAGTTGCTGTCCGCCGTCGAGCCGGTGATCCTCTACCAACGGCGGCGCTTTCGGGGTGGCGAGGGGGGTCCCGGCACGCCGCGCTACGAGTTCGGCCTGCAGCAGAAGGAAGACGTGCTCCACCGCTTGGTGGACGTGTGGGCCACCGGCGAAGCGAGTGCGTCGCTGGGATTCGCCGCCGCGCGCCTCTTCGACGAACTTGATCCGCTCGAGCGCGAGAAAGACCGGCTCTTTGCGGAACGCAAGCTGACCGGCCGCGCGGCGTTCAAGGAACTGGCCACCCTGCAATCGCAGGCCCTCGAGTTGATCGGACTTCTCGCCAAACCGGTGGGCACGCGTGATCTGCAACGGCAGCAGGCGCTCGAGGCCGATCCCCTGGTGCGCTTCGCCCTGCTGGACTCGCTGGCCAATGTCCTGTGTCCGGCTTGCAAGCTGTGGAACACCGGCCACGGGGCGACGATGATGCGCGAGGCGGTGAGCCTGATGGGCGGCTACGGCGTCACGGAGGATTGTCCCGGTTTCCTGGGCCAGAAGTGGATGGACGCGCAACTCGAGGCCACCTACGAGGGGCCGGAAGCGGTTCAGCGGCTGCAACTGTCCGTCACGATGACGAACGAGTTGTTCCTCGCGCAGTTCCGCCAATGGATCGCCGAGATGCGCCGGATCGCCTCCGACCGTCCCGGCACCGGTGCCTGCACGCTGGCCAGCGCCATGCAGCTCTGGGCGTGGACGCTCGACCACCTGCAGACGGCCAAGGACGCGGAGGGCGCCAGGCTGTATCACAAGACGCGCCAGGGAGTGACTTTCCCGCTGGCGGATGCCCTGTGCTGGCTGCTCGCGGCCCGGCAATTCGTCCTCGACGTGATCGAACTCGAGGCCAAGGGCGGGAGCAATCCGGCCCTGGCCGAGGCCCTGCCCGGCACCGTCGCGTTCTTCACCGACCTCTGCCACGTGCAAGCCGCGCGGGCCGCCGGCGAAGTCGCCCGCATTTGCACCGAATTGGTCCACGGCTACAACCGGCACCCGGCTTGGGACGAGACCAGTTGCCATGCCTGCTATCAGGCGGACGAGTTGACTGCGCTCGAAGGCATCATCCCGGGCATTGACGGATCGGCCAGGGCGTACAGCGACGTCTCCGAAGCGGGCGAATTCCATCCGCTCAAGGCAGGCCCGTGCGTTCGGTTCAGCGGGCTGGAGACGTTCGTGCGGTTGCGCGCCAAGCTCGATGGCTGCCTGACCGGTTGCCGGCTGGCAAAGGACCGCGCGGCCGAGGCGCTGACCAAGGTGATGACGCGCGAAGCGCTCGATTATCCGGCGTGAGGACGGAACGCGGGGAAAGCCGCGGTCACGCGACCCGGGCCGCGTTGCCGGTCCAGCGTGGCCGCCGTTTCGCCGCGTTACGCGTCTGGCCGGCGGCAGATTGGTTTGGGTGCGGCACTGAAGCCTGCGGCGGGCCGTGCTGATCAGGGCTGCGTTGCGCGCAGTTCGTATCGGCCGGCGGGCAGCTTGACCGCGACCTTTGGCCCCCCTTCGCCGGTCGCTAGCGTCACGTCCTTGCCCGCCCGGAGCTTCCTGCCGTCGAGGGAAACCGCGGCGATGTCCGTCGCCGGCACGAGCACGGTCGCGGCGGTGTTGGGTGGGATTTCGACCTTCAGCGCCAATTCCCCGCCGGCCAGTCGCCAGTCGCTCCGAATCGGGCCGAAGGGCGAATCAAAGCGGCATTTCACCCACTCGAGCGGGCAGCCCGGCCACACGCCGGGCTCGATGCGGAAGTCTTGGTAGCCCCGGCCGTCTGGGCTTGGTCGGATGCCGGCGAGGCCCTCGACGAACCATGCGCCCAGGTGCAGGTACGAGCTGTGGCTGCGACTGAGCTTGCCTTCCCAGTCCTCCCACAGCGTCGTGGCCCCGTTCTTCAACATGTGGCCCCAGCCCGGGTAATCCTCCTGGGTCGCCATGGTGTAGAGCAGGTCGTTGCGGTTCGAGTCGAGGAGCTGCCGCACCAGGAAGGCCCCGCCGGTGATGCCGGCCCAAAAATGGCCCTTGCGGTGGACTACAATCTCCTGCTCGAGGCGGCGGGCCACGCCGGCGCGCAGGTCTGGCGGCGGCACCTCCGCCAGCAGGGCGAGCGCGAGGTAGGCTTGAAAGCCGTTCACGTAACTCGCGTCGGCGGGGTTGAAGAATTCCCGGTGGATCGCCGCCCGGACGGCCCGGGCGCGGTCGCGCCACGCCTGCGCCTCCCCGGTCCGGCCCAGCGCCTCAGCGATGCGGGCCGCGGTGGCGAGGTTGTACACCCAGAAGCAGTTGTTGAAGCACAGCGTCTCGCGGGTGTCGCCGTTGACCCCCTCGGCGCCGGGCCAGAGCCAGTCCCCGAGGAAATCCCACTCGCCGCCGTAGCGACGCAGGAGATCGTCCTGGGCCTTCGTTTCAAGGAAGGCCAGCCAGCGCTGAATGGTGGGGAACATGTCCTCGAGCACGCGGCGATCGCCGTACCGGTGGTACAGCTCCCAAGGCAGTGTGACGCAGAACCCGCTCCACGCGGGGCCGCCACCGCCCCAGTAGGTGGGCGCCGTGTACGGCAGATTGCCGGACTCCACCTTGCCGCCGGCTCCCGCTTCGCCCTCCTTCCTGCCGACGCCCCACGCGGCTTCCTTGCCCTGAACGTCGCGCCAGTCCTCAGCCCACTTGGTGTAAAACGCGCCGAGCGCGAAATGATCGAGCCCAGTGGCGGTCGTGGCATGAGCGTCGCCGCCGTAGCCCATGCGCTCGCGTTGCGCGCAGTCCACCACGTAGCCGCCAAGGCTGAGGTTTTCGAACGTCCAGAGGATGGCGCGGTGAATGGCGTTGAGGAGTGGGTTTGAGCACTCGAAGTCAGTCGCCCGCCGGTAGTCGGTCCGCACCAGCCAGCCGCGCAGGTCCTCCGGTTTCGGCGGTTGCCGGAGGCCCTCGATCTGAATCCACCGGGCGACGCTGTAGTTGAAGCGGCTGCGGAAGGTGCCCTCGCCGCTGGGGCCAAGGACGAGTACGCTGCGAAGGTTGTGGGTCATGGGCTGATCCTCGCGTTCGGAGAACTTGAGTTCGATCTGGTCGCCCGGCTGGCCCCGAAACCGGGCCTCGATCACACCGGTGAAGTTTTCGCCCAGGTCGAAGCGGTACACCCCGCGCTTCGGCTCGGCGAGCGCCACGGGGCGGAGCTCCTTCACGGTCCGGTTGGGCTCGACTTTTTGGGCGGAGAGGACCAGTTGCGGCGCGAAGGGCTTCACCGGCCGCCAGAGGGCGTCGTTGAACTCCGGCTTCGACCAATCGGGTTGTTCCTTCTCCATCTCCTGCCGCTCGCCGCCGAAGTGCATGAAATCCCAGACGCCGAGGGTGGTGTTCGGGCTGGGAAACCATCGCCACGACTCGTCCGTGACGATTCGCTGCGTCCTGCCGCCGGCGAACTCGAGGTCCGCCTGCGCGATGACGATGGGGCTGGCCGGCTTGTCCGGGGTGCGGTACGGCGGGAAGATGGACCAGGAGTGGCCGAGCCAGAGGCCGAGCGCGTTGCGGCCGGGTTTGAGCAGGCGGGTGATGTCATACGTGACGTAGCGGGCGCGTTTGGTGTGGTCGGTGGTGGCGGGCGAAAACAGGTCCTCCCCCACCCGCCAGCCGTTCACATAAACCTCGTGGTAGCCGACCGAAGCGACGTACAGGAGCGCGCGGGCCGGGGCGGCGTCGAGGTCGAACGTCTTGCGGAGCCAAGGGTCGGGGTTGGCGTTGTCGGGCGGCGGCCAGCCGGGCTGGCGCTCGAAGTTCATTTGCGTGCCAATCCACGACGCCGACCAGTCAGCGGGCTGCATCGGTCCGACACTCCAGCGGGCCGTCGGGCTCCAGTCCGAGACTCGGCCGCGCTCATCCTTGACGCGCACGCGCCACAGGCAAACGAGGCCCGACCGCAACGGCCGGCCAGCGTAGGCGATCAACTGCGACTGGTCGGACTCGATCCAACCAGTGTCCCACAGGTCGGGCTTGCGGGCGAGCGCCGCGTCGGTGGTGGCGACGGCAATGTGGTAGGCGGTCTGACGCTGGCCGCGCGTGTCGCCCTTCCCCGCCACGAGCTTCCACGACAAGCGCGGTTGCGCGACATCCAGCCCGAGCGGATTGACGAGGTATTCGCAGGTCAGCGACGCCGGTGAAACCGACGCGCTGCCCGAGGCGGCGAACGCCGGGTCAACGGCCAACACAGCGAGGACCACTGCGAGCCAACGCAGTTGGCGGAGGAAGTCGAACTTCATCAGCGGAGGGTAAGAAGTCTCCGGCGGCGCGTCGAGTTTGCGGCGGCCCGCCGGTCGGGACGAGACTGGCCGCTGATGAGGCCGGCGATGGCCAAGCGAGCCACCCCACTTACGGCGTTGTCTTCCGGGGATGCCTTCGGTTTACTGAGCGGGTCATGGCCACTGTCGCCGAATCGCTCCGCAACGCCCGCGAGACCGCCAAGCTGTCGGTCAAGCAGGTGGCCGACGCGACGAAGATTCGCACCGACCACATTCGCGCGTTGGAGGCGGGGACGTATGACGTGTTCGTGGCGCCCGTGTATATCCGCGGCTTTGTGCGGACCTTGTGCCGCTTGTATCGGCTGCCGGAAGCGGAGGTGCTGGCGACGTTGGAATCCGAGCTGCGCCAAACCGAGAAGTTCGCCGAACACCCCAGTCTGACGCGGCAGCCGAAGGGCTTCCTGGACGGGCTGACGCTGCTGCTCTCCCGCGTGAACTGGAAGATCGTCATCCCGGCGTTGGGAGTGGTCATCTTGTTGCTGGCCGCCATCGGCGTCGAACGCTTTCTTCGGGAACGACGGGCGAAGGACCCGCTGGCTGGCATTGGCCCCGGCTTGTATGTGCCCGATGCCCGGCGTTCTGGGGAGACGCTGTCCCTTCCCCCGCCGACGTCCGCGACTAATCAGCCGCGTTCCGGAACTCGTTGACGCCCGCAGAACCTTTGGTTTCGCAGTGCCTTTGCCCCCGATGAGCGACTACCGGATTTCGCTGCCCGCCGCCCTCAAGGTGGCGGTGGACGCTGCCCGGGCAGCCGGTCACGTCATGCGACGAAACTGGCGCTCACCCAAGACCATCCACTCCGCCTCGCAGCACGACATCAAGCTTGAGCTCGATGTGCGCTGCCAGCGGTTGATCGAGCGGCGGCTGCGGTCCGTCTTCCCGCGAACGCCGATCGTCGGTGAAGAAGGCGGAGCGGGTGACGAGGGTGGACCGTGGCGGTGGGTGGTGGATCCGATTGACGGCACGGTGAACTTTACCTACGGCATCCCGCATGCCTGCGTGAGCATCGCGCTGCAACGGGCGGATGGCGCCCCGCCACAGCGCGGCGCCATTCCGGAGACCGCGTTTAAGACGGTAGTCGGCGTTGTTTTCGATCCGTTTTGCGACGAGCTTTGGACCGCGATCCGGGGCCGCCCGGCGCGCCTGAACGGTCGGCCGGTCCACGCCAGTGACCGTCGGAAGTTGACCGAGGCGGTGATCTCGCTCGGGTTCGGAAAGCGGGAAAGCGTGCTGAACCATTTGCTGCCCGCGTTCGACGCCCTGACCCACCGGGTGCGCAAGATCCGGATCATGGGCTCGGCGGCGCTGGCGCTGACTTACGTCGCGAGCGGCCGGTTCGACGCGTTCATCGAATCGGGCGTGCGTCTCTGGGACATTGCCGCCGGCGGTCTGATTGTGGAATGCGCGGGCGGGCGGTTCTGGTCGGAACCAACCGGTTCCGATCGCAGTTATGCGATCTGCGCCTCGAACGGCCATCTGCATCGTGCCCTGGTTTCGGTGGCGCGGAATCACTCGGCGTAACCACTCCGGTGACGACGGTTTTCCCCATGTTGAATCCCCTGATGATGCGACTCGTTGCGTGCTTCGGGTTCGCGGCGACGTTGGTCGCCGGCAGCCTGGTGCAGTTTCATACGCCGATTGGCGACTGGGTGCTGGAACTGTATGACGAAGACAAACCCGTGACCGTGCACAACTTCAAGCGTTACGTCACGGACGGGCGGTTCCGGGACAGCTTCGTGCAGCGGCACGAACCGGGTTTCGTCATTCAAGGCGGCGGTTACGCGGTGACCAATCGCGGCACGGCCACGGCGCAACTGTTGGCCGTCCCGACCTACGGCCCCATCACGAACGAGTACGGCGTGGGCCGGGTCTTCGGCAACCAGTACGGAACCATCGCGATGGCCCGGGTGGGTGGGCAGACCAACTCCGCGACGTCCCAGTGGTTCATCAACCTCACCAACAATGCCTTTCTCGACCAGGTGGACGGCGGCTTTACGGTCTTCGGCCGCACGTTGCTGGGGACCAACGTGCTCAACCGTTTCCACCCGCCGGTGCCGGCGGGGGGCATCTATCGAGCGCAGGTGCCCGGGAATCCCTCCCTCGCCACCATTCCCGTGCTGAAGCTGCAGCCCACCTTGGACGACTTGGTGTTCACGGACATCAGTCTCCCCGCGTGGCCCCTGCTGCGAATCGAACTGCTTGCCGGAGGCGCGCGGCGATTGTCCTGGACGAGCCTCAGCAATTTTGTGAACCACGTCGAATTCGCGGCATGGGCCGGCGGGCCGATGCAGGTTCTCCTCAGCACCAACGGCACCGGCGGGGTCATGCAGGTGGAAGACGCCGCGCCGACGCCGACGCGAATCTACCGAATCCGCATCGAGTAACGGTCTGCCGGGCGCTCGCCTGGCCGCCCGCCTCAGCGGGCGAAGATCCGGCGGATGATGTCCTCGATGGGGACTTCCTGAATGTCAATGTCCGCCACGGGCAGTTGATCCAGCATCGTCTTGCAGACTGCCGTAACCCGGTCGCGCTTCACCTTGAAGCGCAGCGTGCCCGGGTCGGATTCGACTCTTTCGCCAAACTGGACGAGGTCGCAGCGGGGCGAGGGTTGCGAAAGGTCCAGCCGGAGCGTGACGAGCTTGAAGTCGGCGAACCGGTCCACGACCTCGCTCAAGCGCCCATCGAAAAAGATCGCGCCGTGGTCAATGATGATGACCCGCTCGCACAGCTCACGGATGTCCGCCATGTAGTGGCTCGTCAGGAGGAGGGTGGTGCGCCGGGTGGCATTGTGGTGCCGGAGGAATTCCCGGACCGTCTTCTGCGAAACGACATCCAGGCCGATGGTCGGCTCGTCGAGAAAGAGGACGCGGGGCTGATGGAGCAACGCCGCGATCAACTCCATCTTCATGCGCTCACCCAACGACAACTCGCGCACCATGACCCCCAGTTTGTCCCGCACGCCGAGCAGTTCGGTCAGTTCCGCCACCGTCCGTTCGAAGGTGGCGGGCGGCAGGCCGTAGATTTTGGCATTGAGCTCCAACGATTCCCGGGCCGGCAAGTCCCACCACAGTTGGTTCTTCTGCCCGAGCAGCAGGGCGAACTGGCGACGGTAGTCGTTGTGCCGTTCCCACGGAACGAACCCCAGGACGGCGGCCGTTCCGGCGGTGGGGTAGAGCAGGCCGGCCAGCATCTTCAGCGTGGTGGTTTTCCCGGCCCCGTTTGGCCCGAGAAAGCCCACCAATTCGCCCTCGCCGATCTGAAAACTGACGCCCTTGACGGCGGAGACGATTTCCCGTTCCCGGCGGAACAGGCCGCGCACGGCGCCGCGCAGGCCGGGCTCCTTTTTGTACGTGTGGAATTCTTTCGCGAGTCCCCGTACGTCTATGATCGGGGCGGCGGGACTCATGACGACACCGCGCGAGTTTCTGGCGGTCGCAGCGCGACTAGCGCCTCAACTGCTTCTCGAGGTAGGTCACCACCTGACGCACGTTGGGATCCACCTCCATGCGGTCTTTCACCAACCGGCAGGCGTGGAGCACCGTGCCGTGGTCGCGTCCGCCGAACGCCTCGCCGATCGTGTTAAGCGAGCTTTCGGTCAGGCTGCGCGCGAGGTACATCGCGATCTGGCGCGGGAAGGCAATGTTCTCGGGCCGCCGCTTGCTGGTCATGTCCGCCAGCCGGAGATCGAAGTGCTCGGCGACCCGTTTCTGAATCGCGTCAATCGAGAGCGAATGGCGCCCTTCCTCGTGAAGCACCTCATGGAGAACCGATTCCACCACCTCGACGGTCACGGGCTTGCCCGTCAGCGACCCATAGGTGGCGACGCGGATTAGTGCGCCCTCCAGCCGCCGGATGTTGGAGCGGATGCGGTTGGCCAGGAACTCGATGACCGCGTCGGGCAGCTTGACGCCCAAGGCCTTTTCCTTCTGCCGCAAGATGGCCATCCGGGTCTCGGCGTCGGGCGGCTGAAGATCGGTGGTCATTCCCCATTCGAAGCGGGAGACCAAGCGCTGTTCGAGCCCCTGTATCTCGCCGGCCGGCCGGTCGCAGGTCAGGACAATCTGCCGATGCGATTCGTGCAGGGCGTTGAAGGTGTGAAAGAACTCCTCCTGAATGCGCTCCTTGCCCGCCAGAAACTGAACGTCGTCAATGAGCAGCACATCTGACTGGCGATATTTCCGCCGAAAGCGGGCCACCGTGTTGGACTGGATCGCGTCAATGTACTCGTTCGTGAACTTTTCGGACGACAGGTAAGCCACGCGGGCACCCTTGCGCGTGCGGACGACGTGCTGGCCGATGGCATGCAGGAGATGGGTCTTGCCCAGACCAACTCCGCCGTACACGAACAACGGGTTGTACGCGCGACCGGGGGCTTGGGCCACCGCCAGAGCCGCCGCGTGGGAGAAACTGTTGTTGCTGCCCACGACAAACGTCTCGAACGTGTTCCGCGGATTGAAGGCCAGATCGGCCTGCCCTCCTGAAATGGCGGAAACAGCCGGCTCGGCCTCCGTCTTCACCGCTCGCGAAGGCGCAGAGTCGGGACCGCCGCCTTGGTTCAGGGCGGGTGACGCGATCACAAACCGAACGTCGAGCGGCTGATTGCAAGCCTTGGCGAGGGTCTCCTTGAGCAGCCCAAGGTAGTTGTCGGTGAGCCACACCTCGCAAAAGTCGTCGGGGACCACCAAGGTGATCGCTTCCGGGGTCAAATCCACCGCTCGCACGTTGGCAAACCAGAGCCCGTAAATCTGGCTGCTCAACAGTTCCCGCAACGCAGCTTGGGCCTTGGACCAGACCTTTTCAGCGGACGTTTGCATGGTGGAGAAGCAAAGCGGATCGAAGGCCCCGAACCCGACTTTATTCACCGACTGGCGTCACCCGGATGTAACGTGCTCCCGCACACTCCGTTGACGAGGCAAACTGACGGGCAGATCCACGGGTTGTCAACAGCTCTGCCACTGCCTCGATCTGCAAACCACCTGGGTGACAAACAAACATCTGAAAATCAAATACTTGCATTGGTCTGGTTTGCACGGGCTCGTTTCCTCTTGAGGACCGCGATCCGGTGATCGTCGGCGGTTCCTAGGACGCCGACGGTTCTAAAACCGTTCTCCCGTTCTGGCGAGCACAACCTATTGGCATTTGTTGGCAGGTTATCCACAACCGGGTTTCCCCAACAAATCCGGACCGATTGGCCCAGTCTTCGGGCGAAAAAGGGCACCCCGTCGCCGGGGTGCCCTGTGAACAAGCGCCGCGCTCTACACATCGTAGTAGAGGAAGAATTCGTAGGGATGGGGGCGCAGGCGCAGGGCGTCGGCCTCCTTGCGCTTGTGACTCAGCCACATCTCCAGAAAGTCCCGCGTGAACACATCCCCCTTGAGCAGAAACTCATGGTCCCGCTCCAGCGCGTCCAGCGCCTCCGGCAGACTCCCGCAAATCTGCGGCACCTTCGCCAGCTCCTCCGGCGGCAACTCGTACAGGTTCTTGTCCATCGGCTCGCCCGGATCCACCTTGTTCAAAATCCCGTCCAGCGCCGCCATCAACAACGCCGTGTAGCACAGGTACGGATTGGCGCTGGGGTCCGGCGGCCGGTACTCGATCCGCTTGGCCTTCGGACTCTCCGAAAAGGTCGGAATCCGGATCGCCGCCGACCGGTTCCGCGCCGAGTACGCCAGGTTCACCGGCGCCTCGTACCCCGGCACCAGCCGCTTGTAGCTGTTGGTCGTCGGCGAACACAGCGCGCACAGCGCCTTGGCGTGCTTGAGAATCCCCCAATCGCGTGCAGCGCCAGCCCCGACAGCCCCGCATACTCGTTGCCCGCAAACAACGGCTTGCCCTTCTTCCACAACGACAGGTGCGTGTGCATCCCCGACCCGTTGTCCCCATACAGCGGCTTGGGCATGAACGTCGCCGTCTTCCCGTGCTTCCGCGCCACGTTCTTCACAATGTACTTGTAGAGCATCATCGTGTCCGCCGTCTTCACCAGCGTGTCGAACCGGAAGTCAATCTCCGCCTGCCCCGCCGTCGCCACCTCGTGGTGCTGCCGCTCCACCCGCATCCCCAACTGCTCCATCAACAGCACCATCTCCGTCCGCAGGTCCTGCTGCGTGTCCGCCGGCGCCACCGGAAAATACCCCCTCCTTGTGCCGCACCTTGTACCCCAGGTTCGGCATCTCGTCCCGCCCCGTGTTCCACACCGCCTCCTCCGAGTCCACCGAGTAAAAACACCCGTTGCTCTTCGCATCGTACTGCACGTTGTCGAACACGAAAAACTCCGCCTCCGGCCCGAACACCGCCGCGTCCGCCACCCCCGTCGAGGCCAGGTACGCCTCCCCCTTCTGCGCCATCCCCCGCGGATCCCGCCCGTACGGCTCCTTGGTGCCCGTCTCCGCTATCGTGCAGGTCAGCGAGAGCGTCGGCACCGCGCAAAACGGGTCGATGAACGCCGTCGCCGGGTCCGGCATCGCCAGCATGTCGCTGGCCTCGATGCTCTTCCAGCCCCGGATCGAACTGCCGTCAAACCCAAACCCCTCGGCAAACACCTCCGCCGTCAGCTCCGCCACCGGCACGCTGAAGTGCTGCCACGTGCCAAACGTGTCCACAAACTTCACGTCCACCATCTTCGCGCCGGCCTTCTTCGCCAGCTCCAGTACCGTCTTGGGTGTGCTCATGTTCGGGTTGTTGTCGGTTTTATGCAGTTTCGGTGTTCGTGTAGCAGGGCTTTGCTGGCGAGGGAATTTCTGACTTGGCCCCGGCTCGCAGCGATGGTTCAGACCGCCTCTTCCCCCCGCTCGCCCGTGCGAATGCGCACGGCATCGAGGACGGGGCTGACGAAGACCTTACCATCCCCGATCTTGCCGGTCTTGGCGGCCTTGCAGATCTGCTGAACCACCTGGTCGGCCAGGTTGTCCGGGACCACGACTTCAATCTTGATTTTGGGCACGAAGTCCACGGTGTACTCGCTGCCACGATAAATCTCGGTGTGGCCCTTCTGCTGGCCAAAACCCTTGACGTCCACGACGGTCATTCCTTCCACGCCCAAGGCAGCCAGCGCGTTTTTCACATCCTCCAGCTTGAACGGTTTGATGATGGCTTCGATTTTCTTCATGGCAGTTCAGGTCAGGAAGCGTAGTGGGCGGAGGCGACCTGTAAACAGCAAAACGGATCGGACGCCAGCGGCACGGGCAGCCCGGGCCGGGTTGGCCCTCCAGCGTCCGCCGTCGGGCCGGACCGGCACCCACCGTGCGAACCGACCAGCGGTTGTCAGTCGAAAATCACCGTGCGCCGGCCGCAGAGAAACACCCGGTCTTCGAAGACCAGTTTCAGCGCCCGGGCGAGCACCAATTGTTCGATGTCGCGCCCCGACCGGCGCAAGTCCTCGGCCGTGTGCGTGTGATCCACCGGGATCACCTGCTGCACGATGATGGGGCCCTCATCCAACTGTTCGGTGACAAAGTGCGCGGTGGCCCCAATGACCTTCACCCCCCGGGCGAACGCCTGATGGTACGGGCGCGCGCCCACAAAGGCCGGAAGGAAGGAATGATGGATGTTCAAAATCCGTTGTGGGAAGGCGCGGACGAATTCCGGGCTGAGAATCCGCATGTATTTCGCCAGCACAAGGTATTCGGGCGAATAGCCGGCAATCGTCCGCCGCACGGCCGCCTCGTGTTCCTCGCGGGAACAGCCGGCGTGGCTGACGAAATGGAACGGCAGCCCGAAGCGGCTCACCAGCGGCTCCAGTACCTGGTGGTTGCTGACGACGGCCAGCAATCGGGCGTTCAGTTCGCCGTACGCGTGCCGGATGAGGATGTCACCGAGGCAGTGGTGCTCAGTGCTGGCCAGCACCACCACGCGCTTGGGCTCCAACCGACTCAGACGGATGACCGCCTCGTTCGGCAACAGCGTGCGCAACTCGCCCACGATCTCTTCCGCGCGCACGTCTCCATCAAACTCCGTGCGCATAAAAAACCGGCCTTCCGCGCGATCCACGAATTCGTGATTGCCCACGACGTTGACCCCATGCCGGAAGAGAACGCCGGTGATCCCATGGACCAGTCCCGGACGGTCGCCACACTCGACGGAAAGGACCTGTGTCATCGAGCCAGTTCAGGTGCCGAGGTTTTGATACAGCCCGGCCAGACGGCGCGCGTGCTCATCGTACGCGTCCTCGAACAGTTCGGCGGCCCGCCGACTGCCAACGAGGGCGGCGGCGGTCAGCACCCGGGGAGGGTGTCCGGCCCGGGTCAGGCGGGCCGCGAGCTCGGCCTTGAGACTGTTGATCAACATGCAGCCCCCGACCGTTGATCCGGGGGCGACCGGGGTGTCCAGGCCAGGCACCTTCACCATCGCGTCGCCAACGGGAGCGCCAGTGTCCAGAACGAGGTCGGCGAAGTCACCGAGTTTGCGGCCGTCGGCGCGCTGGCTGCGGCTCGCTTCGGAATGCCGACGGGAGAGGATGGCCACGACCTTCAGCCCCCGCCGTTGAAAGCCTTCCGCCATCTCGACCGGAACGACATTGCACCCGCTCGACGAGATGACCAGCGCGCAGTCCGCCGGCCGGAGGTCAAAGTTCCTGAGAATGCGCTCCGCGAAGCCGGACACGTTTTCGAGAAACATCGCCTGCCGCTGCCCGTTGGGACCCACCACGAGGTTGTGAAAACTCAGTGACAGCTCCACGATCGGGTTGAAGCCCGGGAAGGAGCCATAGCGCGGCCACATCTCCTCCACGAGGATGCGGCTGTGGCCGGACCCGAAGAGGTGAACCATCCGGCCCGCCAGAATGGTCTCGGCAAACCAGTCGGCCGCTCGGGCGATGGCATCTTGCTGCGCCGCCACCGTGGCCAGCAATTCGCGGCAGCGATCGAGATACTCGAGGCATGGACTCATGCGGCGGCCAGCGTACCAGACGCCAAGGCCGGGCGGGAAGCCTCCAGCCTCCCGCTGGAACGACGCGAACCGCCGCACCCGGCAGGCCGACCCGCGATCTGAGCTCAGCGAATGGTCTGCGCCAATGCCCCGGGGAATTGGCGGCTCCGTCGGCCGGTTTGACCCAAATTGTCCGTTTCACCCCTGTTTGCCCGCATTTCACCACTTGGACTTCGAGTGGCGGGGAGTCGGATTGCGATAAACGAACGTTAATGAACGTGGCGCGCGGCATGCGGGGTGTTTCATGCACTGCCAGTGGGTTTCGCGGACGAGATCCCGTCAAGTCGGACCCGGCTCGCGCCACCCCGCCGACCGCGAGGGTTCCCGCTTGGCGGGCGGCGGTCGGCGTTGCCACCGTCGTCGCGCTGGCAGGGTGTGGTCCCCGATCCGGCGCGCCGTCAGCGACCGATGGGCGTCCTGCCGCGTCGGCCCATTCTCCGGCGGCGGACCACGGTGAATTTGGGGTCACACCGCCCATCGCGCCGGGAGCGGACGATTTCTTCGTGGATGTCTCGGCGGAGGCCGGCCTGACGTTTGTTCACCAGTTTTGCGACTCGCGGATTGCCAACATCATCCAGTCGAACGGGGCCGGGGTCGCCGTGCTGGACTACGACAACGACGGCTGGATGGACCTGTACTTCACCAACTCCGGCCCGCTCGACGGGGTCACCCATCATCCGCCGGGGACCCGGCGCGAGCCGAACCGCCTCTACCGAAACCTCGGCAACGGCAAGTTCGAGGACGTGACGGCAAAAGCGGGTGTCGCGGGGGCCGGTTATGGGCTTGGCGTCGCAGCCGGGGATTACGATGGCGATGGCTACACAGACCTCTACCTCGCCAATGTCGGGCCCAACATTCTCTACCGGAACAAAGGGGACGGCACGTTTGAAGACGTCACGGCCAAGGCCCGCGTGGGGGACAAAGGGTGCGGCATCGGCGCCGTGTTTTTCGATGCGGACGGCGACGGCAAGCTGGACCTGTTTGTGGCGAATTACCTCACGTTCGATCCCGACTACAAACTGTACTTCAATCCCGACGGTTACCCGGGGCCCCTGGCGTACAAGGGGGAGCTTAACGTGCTGTACCGCAACAAGGGCGATGGAACGTTTGAGGACGTGAGCGAGCGCTCGGGCGTTCAAATCAAGGGCCACCGGGCCATGAGCGTCGCGGTGGCGGACCTGGATCTCGACGGTGATCTCGATCTGTACTTGTGCAACGACGCCACGCCCAACATCTACCTGCTCAACGACGGCAAGGGACACTTCACGGATGCGGCCTTGAAGGCGGGCGTGGCGTTCAACGCGCTCGGGGAGGCTGCCGGCTCCATGACGGCCGCGGTGGGCGACTGCAACGGCGACCGCTGGCCGGACATCCTCGTTTCCCGGCTCGGCTACGGTTCGCTCTACTGCGGCAAGAATGGCCAGGTCTTCGATGACCGGATGATGGTGTCCGGGCTGGGAGAACTCACCGCGCAGTTTGTCGGGTGGGGCTGCAACTTCATTGATTTCGACAACGACGGCGATCAGGACGTGTTCGTCGCCATCGGGGACGCCCACCACATGGTGGGCTGGGAAAGCCTGCTGCTCGAGAATGACGGCAACGGGAATTTCACGAATGCGCGCGAAAAGGGCGGCTCCTTTTTCGATGCCAAGCTCCGCGGCCGGGGCAGTGTGACCCTCGACTTCAACAACGACGGCCGGATGGACCTGCTCATGACCGGCATCGCCGACCGGCCATTTCTGCTCGAAAACCGTCGCGCGCCCGGGCAATGGCTGACCTTGCACCTCGAGGGCACCCAGTCGAACCGCGAAGGCAGCGGCGCCCACATCAAGGTCACGGCGGGCGGGCGTGAATTCTTCGCTCAGGCAAGGCCCCAGTCGGCCTTCTTGGGGCAATCGGACCCCCGGATGCATTTCGGTTTGGGGGCCGCCGACCGGGTGGACGCGATCGAGATCCGCTGGCCGGCGGGCGGCGTGCAGACCCTTCGCGACGTAAAGGCCGGCCAAATCGTCAAGATCAAGGAACCGTGATGGAAGCCCGTCGGCTGCTCTTGATCGGACGCTGGTTGCCGCTGACTGCGGCCTTCGCGATTCTTTCGGGCTGTGGCCGAGCCCGCTTGCCCGCCGAAGCGCTGGTCTTCACTCAGACCCCCGTGACCAGCCCTTCCAATCCCGGCGCCGACACGGTGCTTGACGAACGCTACCCTCCAGGCAGCCGGGTCGTTCTTCTTCCGTCGCCTCAAGACCCCGAACGCTTGCGCGTGCTTTCCAAGGGCTTGCTTGCCGCGGGGAGTCCGGTGATCTCCGCCGATGGCACCCGGGTGCTGTTCGCTGGCAAGGCGTCCGCCCGGGACGACTGGCAGATTTACGAAGCCCGGTTGCCGGGTGGGCGACCGAGACGGCTGACCGCGATCTCGGGCGGGGCCATGGACCCGGCGGTCTTGGGCAACGGCGCGGTGGTCTTCAGTTCCCCGGTGCCGCCGGCGGGGGCCACGTGGACCACGACGAATCCGGCGGCCCTTTACCGTCTCAACCCCGACCGCTCGCTCCTGCGGCTCACGTGGGGGCCCGCCGCCGCCGTGGAGCCCACCGTCCTCAATGACGGGCGGATTCTTTTCGTCTCGGCCAAACCGCGCGGCGCCGACGGTGAGATTTCGCTGGGCTTGTTCACGATCAACAACGACGGAACGGAGGTCGCCGCGTACGCGCTGGATCGTGACGGAGCGCTCTGGGTGCATCGGCCCCGGGAACTGCAGGACGGGCGCGTCGGCTTCCTCGCAGCCACACCCACCGGATTCGTCGCGGAAGGGGTGCAAACGGCGCGACCTTTTGCCGGTCGCCGGGCGTTGTTCCCCTTTTCGGCGGAAAGCTGCCGCAGCGTTGAGCCCGGTGGAGCGGGTCGCGTGCTGGCCACGTTGCTGCCGAGTCTCGGAACCACGAACCGCTCCTTTGCCGTATTCGAGTTGGCCGCCAGCGCCACGGCGCCGGGCGAACCGCTGTTTGACGACCCGGCATGGCATGACCTCGAAGCCATGAGACCGGGCACCCGCCCTCGCCCCCTGGGCCATCTGTCAACCATGTCGGCAAAGAAGGATTACGGAACCCTGCTGTGTCTGAACGTGAACTTTTCGCGCCATCGCCAGGCGGATGGTTCTCCCGCGCGGACTGCGACCCGGGTCCGCGTCACGGCGCTGGACGATCAAGGGGCGCAGCGGGTGCTCGGCGAGTTGCCGGTGCATCCGGACGGCTCGTTCATGGCGGAATTGCCGGCGGACCGGCCGCTGGGCTTTGAGAGCTTGGATGCGGACGGAGAACTGATTTACCGCCTGCCACCCACCATTTGGGTGCGGGCGGGCGAGAACCGCAGTTGCGTGGGTTGCCACGAGCCGCCCAACCGTTCCCCGCGCAACGTCCGCCCCAAGGCGGTGTACGAACCGGTCGCGCGGCTCCGGCTGGCCAACCCGGACCTGGCTTCAACCGTTCCCTGACATGAAGTCGCGAGGATTCATCATCACTTCACTGGCTTCGGTGGTGGCCGCCGGGGGGCTGGGTGTGGGCGGCTACTACTGGTCGGTGGCGCACGTGCAGCGCTGGACCGGCATGGACCACCTCGGCTTCGTCAACTGCAATCATTGCCACCTGGTCCGCGTAGAAAAACTGCCTTGGGCCAAGGAACGGCCGCGGCATCCCGCGCCGGCGGGGCTGGCGGTCTCGCCCGACGGTCGCCGGCTGTACATCGCGCTGGACGATGTCAATGAAGTGGCCGAGGCCGACACGGCAACGCTGCAAGTGAACCGCCGGATCAAGCTGGCCGGCGGCCCGTATGGATTGCTGGCGCATCCGCAGGATGGGCGGTTGTTCGTGACGCTGCGCCACGCAGACGCCGTGGTGGAACTCGAACCCGGGCGATTGACCGAGGTCGCGAGGATACCCGTCGGCAAGGGCCCGGTATGCCTCGCCTACACGCGGACTGAGGCGGGCGAGCGACTGATCGTGGCGAACTCCCTTTCCGACGACGCATCGCTGTTGTCGCTCTCGCCGCTCGCGGAAATTGCCCGTCCCCACACCGGGCGCGAGCCGTTCGCCACCGCGATGTCGGCGGACGGCTCCGTTGCCTTCGTTGTCGGGCGCATCGCGGAAACGAAGGACTTCGTGACGCCCGCCGCGTCGGAATTGACGCTCATTCGGGCCGCCACCGGGCGCGTGTTGAAGCGGGTGCCGCTGGAGTCCGCGCACCTGGCGGAAGGACTGGCGACGGTGGCATCGCGCGGGTGGGCGCTGACGCCGCTGGTGAAGGTGCGCAACCTTATCCCGATCACCCAGGTGGCAAATGGCTGGGTCATGTCGAGCGGTCTCGGCATCACCCTGGCCGACGGGCAAACCGTGCAGGTGCCGCTCGATGAAGCGAACGACTACTTTGCCGACCCGTCCGGCATCGCTGTGGACCCGGCCGGACGCTATGCGTACGTGGTGTCGGGAGGCAGTGATGCGGTCAGCGTGGTGGACCTGGAACGGTTGTCCGACTGGCTGTCAAAAGCGTGCGAACTGACCCGGCGGGAGGCGGTGGATGATCTCTCTCTTTCGGCCGAGTACGTGGTGGCCCGCCTGCGCACCGGCCGTAACCCGCGCGCGGTCACCCTCAGCCCGGATGGCCGGCGGCTGTTCGTCGGCGAGCGTTTGGCGGACCGGGTGCTGGTGGTGGACACCGCGACGCGGGAACCGGTGGGGCACGTCGTTCTCGGGGATGGCGGGGCTTGGGACCCCATTCGTCGCGGCGAAAGTGTTTTCACCAAGGCGGCGCATACCTTTCAAAGCCAGTTCTCGTGCCGCTCCTGTCATCCCGACGGCCACGTGGACGGCCTGGCGTATGATTTCGACGGCGACGGCATCGGCGACAATCTGTTGGATAACCGGTCGCTGCACGGCCTGGCCAGTACGGCGCCCTTCAAGTGGATTGGCAGCAATCCCAGCGTGGAGGTCCAATGCGGACCGCGGTTTGCGCGCGTGCTCATGCGGACTGATCCGATTCCGCCCGATGACCTCAAGGACCTCGCGACCTACCTTCAGTCGCTGCCCCCGACCGGCTGGGAGCGGCGACGGGACCTGGCCTTGACCCCCACCCAGGAGCGCGGGCGCCAACTCTTCTTCGCGACCACCCGGCCCGACGGAACGCCCATTCCCCGCGAGCGCCAGTGCCAGACGTGTCATCGTCCGCCCTTGTTCACGGCCCGCATTCCCACGGCGGTCGGCACCAGGGGTCCGCGCGATGCCACCGAGCTCTTCGACACGCCGCACTTGCTGGGCATCGGCTACTCGGCGCCCTACCTGCACGACGGTCGGGCGAAGACACTGGAAGAGCTCTGGACCACTTACCAGACGAACGATCTGCACGGCGTGTCGAGCTACTGGTCCAAACACCAACTGAACGATTTGATCGAGTACCTGAAAACTCTCTAACCCCAACGCCCACAATCCTCCTATGAACACCCCCAAAAACCGTAACCGCCGGCCGGAATGGCTGGCCGGGATATTCCTGACGGTCGCATTGGCCGCGCCGGCTGCGCTGCAAGCGGAGCCCGTGGTCAAGGATGGTGATCTGCCCATGCCGCTCATCGAGCGCTTCGAGAACTTCGGCGCGAAAGACGGCATCCCCACACACAAGGTTCACGCGGTGTACAAGACCCGCGACGGCCATTTGTGGATTGGCACCTGGGACGGCTTGTGCGTGCGCGAGGCGGACGGGAAATTCAAGCGCTACGGTCCGGAAGACGGCTTGAGCCACAAGATGGTTCTCTGCATCACGGAGGACCCCACCACCGGCGACCTCTGGGTCGCCACCATGCGCGGTCTCAACAAATTCAGCGGCGGCAAGTTCACCCAGTACACCCAAACCAACAGCGGCCTGCCGAACAATGTGGTGTACGGCTGCGACGTTCTGGACGACATGGTGGTCGTGGCCACGGCGGCCGGCGCTGGCATCCTGAACTTGAAAACCGGCCAGTGGCGCATCTTCGACCACACCAACTCCCTCATGCACGAGCCGTGGTGCTACGCCGTGAAAGGAGCCAAAGACCTGATCTACTGGGGCATCTGGGGCGCGGGCGTGCTGGAGTACGACTTCAAGAAAAACACCTGGAAGGAGTACCGTGATCCGGACCGCGACTTCCACTACGACCTGGTGCCGGACGATGGATTGATCAACGACATTACCTCCTGGCTCAGTTGGGAGGACGGCATCCTGTGGCAAAACACTTACTTCGGCTTCACCCGGTACGACGGCAAAAAGTTCAAGACCTGGGTGCAGGACCAATCTCCGCTGCTTTCCAACTTCACCCAAATCGTCTGGCCGCATCGCCGGGTGGCGTGGATCGGCATGGACAAGGGCGTCTCCGTGACCGACGGGGAGGTGTGGGTCAACTACGAGGTCGGAACCGACGGTGAGGGAATCCGCACGATTCACCGGCCCGGCGCCCAACCGGAGAAGACCGTGATGAACACGGCCCTCGCGAATCGTTTCGTCCTCGGCATCTACGTGGACGACGAGGAGGCGTGGTTCGCAACCTCGGACGGCCTGAGCCGCGGCGTGTACGCAAACCCGAATCCGTACAAGCGCCTGCCCGGGATCGCGGCCGCTCCATGACTCCCCACTCAAACCGACGTCCCATGAAAACCTTGTTCGGCCTTCTCCTTGGTCTCGGGCTGCCGGCGGCCGCCACGGCGGCGGGCTACGGCTACGTGGAAAAACCGGAACCGCCTCCGGTCGAGCCTGACGACACCTGCGTGAGTGTTCCCTCCGACGCGGCTGTGACCGCCGGCGTCTATCCTTACTACGCCAATACCCCGGAAGAAATGCTGCCGTTCCGGGGGGTGGAACCGGTCTATCGGTACTGGACCACCCGGTTGCCGTTCCTGGGTCCGGGTCGCGATTACCCCCCTCCCACGGACCTCAAGTCGCTGAAAGTGGGGCTGCTCAGTCCGGCCTCGTACGGGCCCGAGGGCGAGCGGGGCCAGCGGACGCGCAAGGGTGTCCTGCTTGCCTTCGAAGAGGCCAACGCCGCCCGGCAGGCCGGGGAGCTGCCCTTCGAAATCTTCGAGCGGGAGGATGCTCCACAATGGGGCAGCGCCGCCAATATTGCCGTCGAGTTCAAGGATCATGACGTTCTGGCGTTCCTGGGCACGATTGATGGGGACGCGACCCACGTTGCCCTTCGGGTGGCGTTGAAGATCGAAACGTACATGATCAACACCTCGGATCCGGACCCGACGCTTACGGAGACTCAGATTCCCTGGCTGACCCGCATCTGGCCCGACGACCGTCAGCAGTGTTTCCGACTGGCGGACCTGATCGTGCGCAAACACGGTTGCACCCGCATCGCGATCTTTCGCGAAAGCAGCCGGCCGGGCCGGGTGGGCGTGATGCACTTCGCCAACTACATCCGCCGCCTCGGCCACCCTCCCATCCAACACCTGTTCTTCAAACCGGGCGACCAAAACATCGGGCCCCAAATCGCCGCCCTGCAAGCGGCGGAACCGGACGCCATCCTTTTCTACGGGCAACCCGGCGATGTGGGACGCTTCGCCCGGCAATTCCGCCAGGCCGGCATCAAGGCAAAGTTCTTCGGCTTTGATCGCCTGCAGGAAGACGCCTTCCGTGAGAATGCCGGTGACGCCGCGGAGGGAACCATCATCACCTACTTCTGGGACCCCAACCGTCCGGATCCCAAATGGGTCGAGTTCAAGGAGAAGTACCGGAAACGCTGGGGAGAGACCCCAGATGCCTACGCGGCCTACGGGTACGACGGCGCCAAGCTGCTCATCGAAGCGATCAACCATGCGGGACCGAACCGCTTCCTCATCCGTGACTACCTCGCCGGATTGGACGAGTGGGATGGTGTCACGGGCCACATGGTTTTCGACGGGCGCTGGGACAACATCGTGCCCATCTCCATCGCCGAGCTTAAGGGCGGTCAGTGGCATTTCCAGCCGGCGCCGCCAATTACGAAGCTGGACCATCAAAAGCTGACCCAGCGCTGAGGGTCATTCCCATCTGCTGCCTGACGCGGGCCGGCAGGAATGCCGGCCCGTTTCTTCTCGCTCGTTGATCTCATGTGTCGAGCCGCGACAAACCGCTTCACCGCCAGATCGCCGACAGCGACCCGGCCTCGCCGTCGGGCTGCCTCCTGCCGCCGCGGGTGCATCAGCTTGCTGGGCTTGCTGTTGGTGGCGTGTGCCGGTGCCGGCGATCCGCCGCCCGCCCCGCAACCCCAGCCGGCCCTGCGCATCGGCCTCCTGTTGCCACCCACTGAGGCCGACGCGGATTCCATCACACAGGGTGCCGAACTGGCCGTCCGCGAGTTGGCCAGCCGGGGGACCAAGGTGGAGTTGATCGTTCGCGGTCGGCCGGGGCAATGGGGCACCGAGGGTGATGAAGCCGCGGTGCTGGTGCATGAGGATCGTGCGGATGCCGTCCTCGCGCCTGCCCTCGGCGCCTCCGCGCACCAAGTCCTTCAGGTCGCCGGCCGCACCCGCGTGCCGGTCGTTTCGCTGTGTCCCGACTCCTCGGTGACAGGTCCGGGAATTCCGTGGACCCTCCGGATCGTGCCCCGGTCCGACGAGCAGGCGCGGGCCATCATCGCAGCCTTGCCGCCCTCGGGCTCACCTCCCCGAGTGGCCGCAGTGGTGCCGCCGGAGCGGGCCGGTCGCGAGGCGGCCAGAGACCTCATGGCCGCCGCCGCCGCCGCCGGCGCGGAACTGGATGCACCCATCGTCTGGGACGCCGCCGAGATGGTGGATTCGGTGGCCGCCCGCGTGCGTGCCCTTGAGCCCGCGCTCACCCTGCTATGGGTGGATGGAGCTCGCGCCGCCGCAACCGTCAAGGCGCTGACACGCGCCCGACATCCGGGCCGCGTGGCGGTCCACGGCGGCCTCGTGACCCCGGAGTTTTCCGCCGCAGTTCAGGGCTCCTCCGCGGAAATCCTCGCGGCGGTGCCAGCCGGTTTTGGCGTGGATCGCGAGCCCGCGCCCAATCTCACCTCAGCGTTGTCGGCCGACGCCGTCCGCTTGTTGGCCGAGGTCCTTTCGCGCGCCGGCAGTTCTCCCAGCTTCCTGCAATTCCCCCTCACGAATTCGTTCGCCGGCGTTACCGGCCCGTTGCGGTTCGACCGCTACGGCAACCGTGTGCTCGAACTGGCGGTCATCCGGTGGCGCGCCGGCCGGTGGCAGACGGTGACAGCTTCCGCCCCCTGAGAAGGAGTGCCATCGGCCGCGTACGCTGACCTGCCCAACGGCGTCACTCCGTTGCCGGCGAAGGGGGGCGCATTAGCGCTTTTCAAAGCGGCCCGCCCGCGGTTGACTCCGCCCATGAAAATCTTTCCCGCTTCCCGTGGACTGTTCCTCGGCCTCGGTGCCGCCGTGATGCTCTCGTCCTTGACCGTGCTGGGCGCCGGTCAGGCCGGCATCGGGCCGAGCTTCAAAGGTCCGCTCGGCCTGCAACTCTACAGCCTGCGTGATTCCTTCAAGGCCGATGTGCCCGGCACCCTGCGCAAGGTGCGGGACTTTGGTTTCCGCAATGCCGAACTCGCCGGCACCTACGGTCTGCCGCCCGCCGTGTTCCGCGGGATGCTCGCCCAGCATGGCATCAAACCCATCGCAGGTCACTGGAGCTACGAGCAATGGCGCGACCAGCCCGAAGCGGCCCTCGCCGAAGCGAAGGCACTCGGCGTCAAATACGCCGGTTGCGCCTGGATCCCGCACGACGGCGACTTCGATGAGCAGGAGTGCCGCGCCGCCATCGCGGTCTTCAATCGCGCGGGCAAACTGGCCCGCCAGCAGGGCATCCGCTTCTTCTACCACATCCACGGTTACGAGTTCCATCCGCACGGCGACGGCACCTTGTTCGACCTGATGATGGCCGAAACCAATCCCCGGTTCGTCACGTTCGAGATGGACATCTTCTGGGTGGTGTTCCCCGCGCAGGACCCGGTGAAGCTGCTGGAGAAGTACGGGAAGCGCTGGGAGCTGATGCACCTGAAAGACATGAAGCAAGGGCTGGAACTGGGATCGCTCAAGGGCGGCACCGACGTCCGCAATGACGTGGCCCTCGGCACCGGTCAGATCAACATGCCTGCCGTGTTGCGGGCCGCCAGGAAGGCTGGCGTGAAGTGGTATTTCATCGAGGACGAATCGCCGCTGGTCGAGGAGCAGATTCCCGTCAGCCTGCGCTTCCTTGAGACCGTGAAATTCTGAACGGGGGCGCGCGCGGTGTCTCCGTTCCCCCTCCCATGCCCGTAACTCGTCGCGGCTTCTTGCGCGCCAGTGCGCTGGTCACCAGCGCGGTCGCAGGCGCCGCCCGCTGGCCCAGCCAAGCCGCCGCCACCGTCGCCGTGAAGATCGCCCAGGTCGAGACGTTCCCCGTGCGCTACCCGCTCGTCGGGCGCTTCAAGTTCTTCGAGGGACCGGCCGGCCGGCCGTCAGGGCGACCGGCGGTGGTCGTCAAAATCACCGCCGACAACGGCACCGTCGGTTGGGGTCAGAGCGTGCCCATTCCCAAGTGGAGCTACGAGACGATCGAGACCGTGGATTCGACGATTCGCCGCTACCTCGCACCCGAGTTGATCGGGCGCGACCCGCGCGACTTCGAGGCGCTCCACGCCGTGATGGACCAGGCGATCGCCCCGTCGTTCTCGACCGGTCAGCCGATCGCCAAAGCGGGACTCGACCTCGCGCTCCATGACCTGGCCGGCAAACTGCGCGGGGAGCCGGCCTCGAAGGCCTGGCAGCGCGCCGGCCGCGACCGCATCACGCTGAGCTGGACGTTGAATCCCCGGACCCTCGACGAGGTGGAGGCGCTCGTCGCCGCCGGGCGCGCCCGGGGTTACCGCCATTTCAACGTCAAGGTGGCGCCGGATCCACAGTTCGACCTGGAACTCTGCCGCCTGGTGAAGCGGCTGGTACCCGACGGTTTTCTCTGGGCCGACGCCAACGGCGGCTACGACGAGGAAACCGCCCTGGCCGTCGCGCCCCGGCTGGCCGATCTTGGCGTGCCCGTGCTCGAGCAACCGCTCCCCGCCAACCGGCTCACGGGCTACCGGCGGCTCAAGCAGCTCGGCGCGCTGCCGATCATCATGGACGAAGGGGTGGTCTCGCATGTCGAGCTGGAGGAATTCATCAAGCTGGACCTGCTCGATGGGGTGGCGATGAAGCCCGCGCGCTGCGGCGGATTGACCGGGGCGCGGAAGCAGATCGAGCTCCTGATGAATCGTGGCCTGATGTGGCTGGGCAGTGGGCTGACCGATCCCGACCTCTCGCTCGCCGCCAGCCTGCAACTGTACGGTGCCTACGACTTGAAAACCCCGGCCGCCCTCAATGGCCCGCAGTTTCTCTCGGGCAGCCTTCTCCAACAGCCTTTCTTCGTGAAGGAGGGTGAACTCGCCGTCCCCCTTGCGCCTGGACTGGGCGTCGCAGTGGACGAATCGAAGCTGGCGGCCCTGCGGGCGACCGACGTCTCGTAGCCCCCTTCCGCCTTACCGAGAGGCGGCCGCTGACGTCGGCGCGCCACGCCAAGAAGGGTGCGTTTTGGCCAAAATCCATGTAGCGCCCAGCGCGCGGGTGCTGCAAGCTGCCACCGTCATGAAAAAGTGGCGCCCTCTCCCCGGCCAGGTCTGGGCGTTCTCTCTTTCTGTGAGGTAACGCCGCCGAGTTGACCCGCGCAGATGGCACCGCAGCCGGACCGTCCGCTGGCGACAGACTCGCCGTCCGCCCCTTGGCCGCCATCGCCCGCAACGCCCACGAGCGTCTCATGGTCTCGGCTCTCACTCAGCGGCTGCCCGATGGCCGACTCGTGACCACCACCAACCAGGTCATCGGCCTGGCGACCGGTCAGCATTATCAGGACGCTGAAGGCCAGTGGCGCGACACCCGCGCCGAAATCCTCCCGCTGGGTGAGGGGGTTGTCGCCGCTCCGGGGCCGACGCGCGCGGCGTTCTACAACTGGCATCCTACCCTACTCAATCAGTAACGTCATGAACACCCGATGGTTAATCCGAATCGGCGGAAACGGGTCAGTTCTTGATAATGGTTACTCGTGCTGTGTCTTCTTCCGTCGGGCCAGCAGAAAAGGGTCAGTCCCACACGATGACAGAAGCGGCTGATGTGATCGGTCGCCCCAGCGCCGCAGGCACGTCCGGCAAGACGGCTTCCAGCGCAGCGAAGGCACGCCCACTCTGCTCAAGGACGACGCCTCGGGCCAGTCAGGCAGCGAAGTGTGGCTGCGCTTCACCGAGTGCGTGGTGCCAAAGGCGGACGTGCGTTCTCAACGGAGCGCGGACCTTCAGGTCCGCGGTGGAGTCTGGGCCTCATACTCTTGGGCCGGCCGGTCGTGACCAACCGCGAACTGCCCCGCCCCAACTTCCGGATCGGACGTACCGCCGACCTCTCGGTCGGCACCGGGGCCGGCGCCTTGCGCCTACTTCGTGCCCCTGACCAACAACGTTGTGGACGGCGTGCCGTTCAGCTTGGGCAACGGTTCGGACACCACCTCGACCACCTACGCCCGGAATAATCGCTTCCGGGGCATCACCAGCGTTGACTTCAGCAGATTCAGCGTCGGAAGTTGGCTGAACCAGTCTCTCTGCCGCGGACGTGAACGTCCGCGCTCCGAGCGCAAGCCGGCCGCTTTCAGCGGGGCGCGGACCTTCAGGTCCGCGGTGGAGTCTGGGCCTCATACTCTTGGGCCGGCCGGTCGTGACCAACCGCGAACTGCCCCGCCCCAACTTCCGGATCGGACGTACCGCCGACCTCCCGGTCGGCTCCCGGGCCGGCTGGAAAGCCGGCGCTACGGGTGGCCGGCGCCTTGCGCCTACTTCGTGCCCCTGACCAACAACGTTGTGGACCGCGTTCCCTTCAGCCTGGGCAACGGTTCGGACACCACCTCGACCACCTACGCCCGGAACAATCGCTTCCGGGGCCTTCCCAGTGACAACTTCGGGCGGTTTGGCACGGCAATTGGCCGCACCAGCCTGTGGCCGCGGACGTAAACGTCCGCGCTCCGAGCGTCAGCCTTCGGCCGCGCTAGCCTGTTACCGCGGACGGGGACGTCCGCGCCCCGAGCGCAAGCCGAGCGCTTTCTCCGGGGCGCGGACCTTCAGGTCCGCGGCCGAGCCCGCACTCGAACGCTTCAGCCAGCCGGTCCTGACCAACCGCGAACTACCCCGCCCCAACTCCCGGATCGGACGTGCCGCCGACCTTCCGGTCGGCCCCGGGGCCGGCTAGAAAGCCGGCGCTACCAGTGGCCGCCGCCTACCCCCCGTCGTGGACCTGACCAACAACGCCCTCACCCGCGTGCCATTCAGCCTGGGCAACGGTTCGGACACCACCTTGTTCACCTCCGCCCAGACAAGCCTCTTCCGGGGCCTTCCCGGCTGGCGACTTCAGGAGGTTTGGCACCAGCAATTGGCCCTTCACGCCCCGCGGCCGCGGACGTGAACGTCCGCGCTCCAGGCGTCAGCCTTCCGCCACGCCAGCCTGTTGCTGCGGACGGGGACGTCGGCCCCCGAGCGTCCGCCGCTGGTCGCGTCAGTTCGTTGCCGCGGACGTGAACGTCCGCGCTCCAGCGGCAGCCGTGCGCTTTCACCGGAGCGCGGACCATCAGGTCCGCGGCTGAGCCCGCACTCGAATGCTTGGGCCGGCCGGTCCTGACCAACTGCGAACTACCCCGCCCTAACTTCTGGATCGGACGTACCGCCGACCTCCCGGTCGGCTCCGGGGCCGGCTGGAAAGCCGGCGCTACCAATGGCCGGCGCCTTGCGCCTACTTCGTGCCCCTGACCAACAACCTTGTGGACCGCGTGCCGTTCAGCTTGGGCAACGGTTCGGACACCACCCTGACCAAGGACGCCCAGAAAAACCTCTTCCGGGCCTTCCCGGCTGGCGACTTCAGGAGGTCTGGCACCAGCAATTGGCCGCTCACGCCTATAGCCGCGGACGTGAACGTCCGCGCTCCGAGCGCAAGCCGGCCGCTTTCAGCGGGGCGCGGACCTTCAGGTCCGCGGCCGGACCCGCACGCGAATGCTTGAGCCGGCCGGTCGTGACCACTTGCAAACTACCTCGCCCTAACTTCTGGATCGGACGTACCGCCGACCTCCCGGTCGGCCCCGGGGCCGGCTAGCAGGCTGTTGAAAAAGTGGTGTTTTTCCGAGCTGCGTCGTTCTGATGATCCGTTGTCGTCCAGTGATGCGTGAGCCGAGGCCACTTTCCTGGCGTCGGCACCGTCCTTGCACACAAAGCGCTTCAGGCTGGCCAACGATTCGATGGGCGAGCCATCGGCGGTGAAGGGCTCGTCGCTGGTCCAGTCTTGCTGACGCGACAGTTCATAATCCTCGGCCAAGCAGCGCCGGGCCACGTCGGCAGAGAGCATGCGCGGGCAGTTCTTGGCAAAGACGCTGTGGTCGAAGCTGCCCTCGCGCCATTCGCGGTCGAGGAACCGGGGCCAAAGCAGATTATAGCCGAGCTGCTCGCCGAAGAGCCGTTTGCGGCGCACGCTGTCGAGGGCGGTGAGAACGCGCGCCTTGAGCCGTGGTTCGGCCGGGATGCTGGGCCGGCCGTCCCGCTCGTAAAGGGCGTCCAGGAGGGGCGAGCGTTTCAGGAGCACGGCATCCACGTGGCGCTGGATGGCCCGCAAGGGAAGATCCGGCGGCACGGTGGCGTTCAGGTTCAGGACGATGAGGAATGCGGTTCATCCGACAAGTTCGATCTTGGCCAAGTGCAGGGACAAGAGTTTGAGGAGGAAGAAGGCCTCGTCGCGAGCGCTGTAGGCGCGGCGGGGAAGGGTTTCGACTCCGTGGTTAACCCCTTCCGTTTTGCCTGTGATCAACCGATGTTCCCACCTGTTGAGGATGGCGCTGGCTTATCACAGAAGGGTTGTGGCCATCTGGCGGAGCAGGCTACACCCTATCTGGGGAAGGTCATGCCGACCAGGGCACCTCACTTCGTCTGGCAGGTTGGACAGAAGAACGTGCTCCGGGCGGCTTGGACGATTCGTTGGATGGGAGTCCTGCAGCGGCGGCACGGCTGACCCGCGCGGTCATACACGCGTAACCGCTCGTCGTAGTAGTCGGGCACGCCCTCGGCGCGGCCGTAGTAAAACAGGCCGTCGCCCGAACCTGCTCCCGCCCAATCCAGCGGTACCGTGCTGCCGAATCGGATGGCCTCCCGCAGGACCGCGCGGATGGCCCGCCGCAGCCGGGCCGCGTCGTCGCCGCAAACCTTGGCCGCCGGCCGGCGGGGCGAGATGCCCGCGCGAAAAAGCGCTTCGCTGGCATAGATGTTGCCGATGCCGGCGACCAACGCCTGATCCAACAACTTTACTTTGATCGCCTGTCGCGACCGGCGAAGCTCGCGCTCGAATCGCTCCGTCGTGAATGCACTGTCCAGCGGTTCCGGTCCCAGTGCGTCGAGCGCCGTCAGGTCCAAACTCAGGCGGCCGAAATAGCGCGGGTCTTCGAAGACAAAGTCCGCGTTGCCCAAGCCGAACACGACGGCGGCGTGCGTGGCCCACGGCCTGCCGGCGGGCTGCAAGTACATGCGCCCGGTCATGCCCAGATGACCCAGCAGCCGGAACGGCTTCCGGGCCTGTCGGGACTCCAGCTCGAACACCAGATACTTGGCCCGGCGCGACACGGCTTCGATCCGGGCATCGGTCAGCACGCGGACGAATTCTTTCGGGTCGCCCGGCCTCACGGACTTGGCACGCCGCACCACAGCGGACCGGATTGTCCGCCCGGTCAGGGCCGGTCGCAGGTGGCGCACGAGGACTTCGACTTCCGGCAGCTCGGGCATGACGCGATCAGCCGTACCGGAAGGGTGCGGTCAGGGCAAACGTGTTGGGCAGATGGCGGACTTCACGCACTCCGCCGTCGGCTAGCAGGACCTCCACGATGTCGAAGCGGATGCGCACCGGCGGAGAGTCTAGCCGCTTGAGGTAGTCGAGCGCCGTCAGGGACAGCAATCGGCGCTTCCGCGCGTTAACGGCCGCCGCCGGGCGGGTCCACGCCTCAGAAGAACGGGTCTTCACCTCCACGAAAACCAGACAGTCGCCATCGCGGCACACGAGATCAATTTCGCCGCGCAGTGATCGAAAATTCGCGGTCAGGACTTTCAAGCCGACCCGTCGCAGATGGCGGCGGGCGGCCGCTTCGCCCGCCCGGCCGCGCCGCAGATGTTCCGGTGGGCTCGTGCCGCGCAACAAGGTCTTGAGCCGTTCCCAAAGTCCGCCAGTCACTTCGCTAAAAAAGCTCGCGCGGTTCCGCGCGCAATGGTGCGAAACTGCGACGGTGAATCGGGCACGGTCCGTGTTCCGCCAAGGCGGCCAGGTGCTCCCGGGTGGGATAGCCCTTATGCCGGCCAAACCCATACTGCGGATATTGCCGGTCGTACTCGTCCATCAGCCGGTCGCGGGCAACCTTCGCCAGCACACTGGCGGCGGCGATCGAGTAACTGAGGGAGTCCCCCTTGACGAGAGCCGTCTGCGGCTGGCGCAGGGCGGTGACCGGAAGGCCATCCACGAGCAGGTGATCCGGTGGAACGGGAAGCTGGGCGACCGCGCGGGCCATGGCCGCATGTGTAGCCCGCAGAATGTTCAGGGCATCAATCTCCGCCGGCTCGGCTCGGGCGAGCGCAAACACCGTTTCCGGCAGGCTCTCCAAGCGCGCGGCGAACTGCTCGCGCTGGTGTGGCGTGAGTTGTTTGGAGTCGTTCAAACCGGCGAGGTCCGCGGGCAGGCCGCCGCGAATCCAGCGGGCAGCAAACACGAAGGCCACGACGACCACCGGACCGGCCAAGGGGCCGCGACCGACTTCGTCCACCCCGGCCAGAACCTGAATGCCGCGCTCTAACAGCGCTCGCTCGTGCTCAAACCGATCCGAGCCGGCAGGCGGCTTCACGGCCTCGCGCCAGCGGGGCGGCGGACGGCAACAAAGAGGCGAGGCCGGGGCCTCGCCGAAAGCCCGGCCGGTCCCGTCACTTGGCAGTCGCTGGAGTCTGGGCTGGCTCTCCGCCTTCAGCCGGGGAGGCCGGCGCTTCGCTGGAGGCGGTCGTACCGGACTTGCCCCCTTGAACCGCGAGCAGCTTCTCCTTCACCGCAGTGGCCCCCTTGCCCACCCGCTTGCGAAGGTAAGTCAGCTTGGCGCGGCGGACCATGCCGGACCGCTCGACCTCGATCTTCTCGATCCGGGGCGAGTGGAGAGGGAAAATGCGTTCGACACCTTCCCCGTAGCTGATGCGCCGCACGGTGAAAGTCTCGTTGATCCCGTGCCCGCGGCGGCCGATGACGACGCCGGTGAACACTTGAATCCGTTCCTTGTCGCCTTCGATGACCTTGGTATGCACCCTTACGGTGTCGCCGACGTTGAAGGGGGGCACCGTGGCCCGCAGGTAGGGCTTCTCAATCTTGTCCAGAATGGCCTGATTCATAATCGTCTTTCGTTCTTCTTTTCCTCGGTTTCGGCAGCGGTTCAGGCGGCAAGTTCGGCAGCAGGTCCGGCCGCCGTTCGACTGTGCGGCGCCGCGCCTCCGCAGCCCGCCACCGGGCAATCTCGCCGTGGTGCCCGGATAGCAATGGTTCCGGAACTTTCATGCCCCGAAACTCTGCTGGCCGCGTGTACTGCGGATACTCGAGCACGCCGTGGCTGAACGATTCGTCCGCCGAACTTTCGTCCTTGCCCAGGACGCCGGGCAGGAGCCGCGTGACGGCGTCAATGATCACCATTGCCGGCAGTGCCCCATTGGTCAGCACGTAATCCCCGATGGACACCTCGTCCCGGACCAGCGCCTGCCGTACTCGTTCGTCCACACCCTCGTAGCTACCGCAGATCAACAGCAAGTGTGTTTCCCGTGCCAGCTCACGAGCGAGCGCCTGATTGAAGACCCGGCCCGCCGGCGACAGCAAAATCACCCGCGTCGTGTCGCTCCGCAGCGCTTCCACCGCTTCAAAGATCGGTTCCGGTTTCAGCAACATCCCCGGCCCTCCACCAAATGGACGATCGTCCACGGTCTTGTGCCGGTCGTGGGCGTAATCCCGTAAATTCACCACCCGCAATTCCAGCTTCCCCTCGTCCCGCGCCCGCCGGACGATGCTTTCGTCCAACGGCCCCGCAAACATGCCGGGGAACAGCGTGAGCACGTCAATTCTCATGCCCCGCCCGTAAGCGTGAACGTCGCCCGCGGGTGCTCTCTCAGCGACTCCCCGTCACTGTCGCTTCTTCCACGATGTCCACCGAGCATCGCAGACCCTTCTTGGCCGCGCCCACTTGCAAGAGCGCCCGCAGCGCCTGAATCGTTGCCCCCTGACGGCCGATGACCTTGCCCACGTCGGACGGGTGCAGCCGCAGCTCGAAGTGCATCGTGCCCTCGCGATCCACCGGAGTCACGCTCACCGCGTCCGGACGGTCCACCAGGCCGCGCACCGCAAATTCCAGCCACTGCTGCATTCCCGGGCCTTCAAACGGTGGCCGCCTGGCGCGACGCCTTGCGAATAAAACTCGCCACCGTCTCGCTCGGCTGCGCGCCCACGCTCAACCAGTATTTGGCTCGATCGAGCTTCAGCGTGAAGTTCGTCCCCGCTTGCAGTGGATTGTAAGAGCCGATTTCCTCGATGAACCGGCCGTCGCGCGGACTGCGTGAGTCCGCGACAACGATCCGATAGGCTGGGGTGTTCCTCGCGCCGATGCGCTTCAAACGAATTTTAACTGCCATAGGTGCTGCAATGCTGCCCGACTGACGGCCCGCCGGCCCGCCGCCACTCGGGGCGAGTAGTTTCCAAAGGGGCGGGACAATACGCGCGCGTTTCCGCTGTTGGCAAGCGCCGATTTGCCGCAGAACAATCCCGCTTCTCTGCCTCGGGTTTCCGCTTTCCGAGCAAGCCAGGATTTTTGCCCGCCAAAGCCGCTTTCGAAAGCCTGCGATTCATTCGGAGGGCACTGGGTTGCAAGCAAGTGAGCTCCATCCTCGGCGGCTTGCGCCCGGGGTTTGGTCCTGTGTTCCCACTGATGCTGGCGGAACGCCGCCGGAGTACGGTCGGGATTTGCGCCTTCGTCTCGGTCCCCAAGTCGGCAGGCATCTCAGACAACGCCGAGCTTTGACTCAACGATTGCTTCAGTCCCGCCGGTCAACCGCCGCCCCGGTAATGATACTCCTGGCGCATAACGAGCACGAATTCGGCGTCGAATCCGCTTGCCCCGGATTCCAACTCGTGCGAAGTACCGCCCCGGGTTGCAACGCGCGACCAGATGGGTCGCAGCGAGGATTCCTGCGCGGACCAGAGGAGGTCCTGAAGCGTTCGCACGGCGCGGGTTGACTCCTTGGGGAGGAGTGGCGCAGTGGCTGCTGACAAGCGTTGACAACCGACTGATGGAGAGGTGGCAGAGTGGTTTAATGCACACGCCTGGAGAGCGTGAGTGGGCTAATACCCCACCGGGAGTTCGAATCTCCCCCTCTCCGCCAGTTGCCCAGCGCAGCCCCGCGTGATTGCCCCGCGTCGGCGAGTGCCTTTTCAATCAAGCCGTTCGACCGGCACGGAGCGTAGGCGCCGCTTCAACAACCATCCGACGCCAATCAGGTCATACAAACCCCGCCATAACCGGTTCCACACGCCGTACTTGGACACTCCCGTCAAACGCGGCCGATGACTGACCGGCACCTCGCGCGTTTTCCAGCCGCTTCCCGCCACGAGGATGGGCAGAAAACGGTGCCAGCCATTGAAGGCGGCCAAGTCCGTCACACACTCGCGTTTGAAGACCCGCAGCGCGCAACCGGTGTCACGGAAGTCGTATCCCAACACCAGCTTCCGAAACCAACGGGCCACGGCGGATGAGACTCTGCGCAAGGCGGAATCGCGGCGATTCGCGCTCCGATCGCCACAGACGAAATCCACCCCATTCAGAAGCGGCAACAGACGGGGAATCTCGGCGGGATCGTTCTGTAGATCGCCGTCGAGGGTTGCCAGGATGGCGGCGGACGTGTTTCGGATGCCGGTCCACACGGCCGCGCTTTGGCCGGCGTTGCGCGTGTGGCGGAGGCCCCTCACCCGGGGTTCCAAGGCGCGCGCTTCGGCGATGCGCCGCCAAGTGGCATCAGTGCTGCCGTCATCCACGAAGATCAGTTCCCACGTCCGGCCGGTTGGGTTCAAGGCGGCCGCGACCTCGCCCAGCATGGGTAGCACGTTGTCCTGCTCGTTGAACACGGGGACGATGATGGCGATTTCGGGAGACATGCGCGTGTTGGGCTTCGCCGTGGCCGGCCCAACCTCTCATTCAGCGCCGGAACAGGCCCGGTGGCAAGCCTCCTCTGCCGCCCAGTCCGCCCAAGGCACCGAGGCCCCCGCCCGCACGCCCCATCATTTTCTGGAACTTGCCCATCTTTTTCATCATCTGCTGCATCTGGCTGAACCGATTGAGGAGGTTGTTGACCTCGCTGACCTTGACGCCGCTGCCATTGGCGATGCGCAGCCGGCGGCGCGCGTTGAGAATGTTGGGCTGGCGGCGCTCCCGAGGGGTCATGGCGCAGATGATGCCTTCCATTCGCCGGAACTCCTTTTCGCTCTTGCTAAGGTCGGTGTTCTTGAGCATTTCGCCTCCACCGGGCAGGAGCCCCACCAGGTTTTCGAGCGGTCCCATCGTCTTCATCTGGCGAAGCTGACCCAGGAAGTCCTCGAGGGTGAATTGCCCCTTGCGCATCTTCTCTTCGAGCCGCTGCGCCTCCTCGGCGTCCACCGCCTCGGCGGCCTTCTCGACGAGCGACACCACGTCGCCCATGCCGAGGATGCGCTGGGCCATGCGCTCGGGATGGAAGGGCTCGAAGTCTTCGAGTTTCTCTCCGATGCCCATGAACTTGATCGGCTTGCCGACCACCGAACGAAAGCTCAGCGCCGCCCCGCCACGGGCGTCGCCATCGAGCTTCGTGAGAACCGCCCCCGTAATCGCCAGGGCCTGATCAAAGTGGGTCGCCACGTTGACCGCCTCCTGACCGGTGGCGGCGTCCAGGACCAGCAGGATTTCCCGCGGCTTCACCAAGTCGCGCAGACGGACCAGTTCCTGCACCAGCGGCTCGTCAATCTGCAAGCGGCCGGCGGTGTCGAAGATGACGACGCTGTGGCTGTGGGCACGGGCAAACTCGAGCGCCTCGCCGGCAATCCTCAACACATCCGTCTCGCCCCGGCGGACGAAGACCGGCAGCTCCAGCTTCTGGCCCAGCGTCTCGAGCTGGTCCATCGCTGCGGGCCGATAAACGTCCGCCGCCACCAAGAGGGGTGAGCGCCCCTGCTTCTTAAGCAGCCGGGCCAGCTTGCCACTGGAGGTGGTCTTGCCCGAGCCATGCAGCCCCACCATCAGGATGCCCGCGGGGTCGCCGCCAAGATCCAGCCCGGCGTTTTCGGCGCCCAGCAACTGGACCAGTTCGTCGTGGATGAGTTTGATGACCTGCTGTCCGGGCTGGACGCTTTGGATCACTTGCTGGCCGATGGCCTTCTGCTTGACGTTCTCGATGAAGTCACGGGCGACCTTGAAATTCACATCCGCGTCCAGGAGCGCCAGCCGTACGTCGCGCAACGAATCGGCGACGTTGGACTCGGAGATGCGGCCGAGTCCGCGAAGATTGCGAAAGACGTTCTGGAACTTGCTGCTCAAGGCATCGAACATGCCCGCAGGCTAGGGGAGGCAGCAGGGGTTGACAAGGCACGGTCCGGGCGACGGGGCAATTCGATGCCTTTCGTGCGGCAGCCGAGCCGGGCTTTGCGACCGCCGGCAGACGCGATTTGGTGCCCAGACCGCCCGGGCTGGATTCGGCGGGCCGCATTTGACTTGGCTGGCCGGGGCGAGTATTGCTGTCTCTGCTATGCGGGGAATATGTCGGAGCCAACTTCACGCGGTGGGCTCGGCCTTGCGGCTGGGCGTCGCGGTGGGGATCGCCTTGCCGATGTTCGCCGGCGAGCCGGTGCGCTTCACCGATTCGCCCGATGCAGGGCCCCGGCGGAGTCCGACCGAACAGCAACGCTCCCTTGTGGGCGAGGCTGGACGAACGGGCCCGTCGTCCCCGGAGCGCGCATTGACCGGCCCGAACGTGACCATGCCGCCGCCCTACATCGCGGCACCCGCCCTGACCCAGAAGGAGCGCGAAGAGTTGGAACGCAAGCGCAACTGGATTTTTCAAACCACCGACTCTCTGACAGGGGGCGGCGCCACGGCGGAGGATGCCTTTGGCGTGGAGGCTTACCGGCTGGAAAAGGAATGGACTGGCAATCGTAGGACATCAAACAGCATGACCCGCTTCATTGAGCGGGGCCCGGTCACCCGCGAAGTGCATCGGGAAGAGAGCGAGGATGAGCAGGAGTCCACTTCCGGAAAGCGGAACTCGGACGAGTCCGGGCGGTCGGGCCGGCGTGCTCCCGGATGGGATGTTTTGTCGGTGGGCCCCGGTCGGCCGGAAACCACGGTTCCCGGTCTCGATCGGCGGCAGGAGATGGTCGGCCCGGGTCTGGTATCCAGCGGCTCGGAAAGTGGCAGCCTCTCGGGCAGGAACGCGGCTCAACGGGTTAGTCTCCGACCGCGTTTCGGCGGGAACTCGCCAACCGAATCAACGGTAAGTGGCGCGGAGCGGCAACTTCGCGGTGGCGACAGGCTCACGGCGCGCGATTTCGCGCTGACTTCCGATTCGGGCCACCAACCGAAATCGGAGGCGGGTGCGAATGATCCAGTGAACCTCTTTCCCGACTTGACCCGCCAGGCTCTCAACCCCGTAAGTCCTGGGGCGGTGCCGACCGGGATTGCTGCGACCCGACCGCCCGGATTCTTGGGTCCAGAGATCGGCCGTCCCGCCACCCGCTTTCAATCCCGATTTGCGGAGGGCGTGAGGGGTGGCCTGGGCGAGAGCTTCACGGCAGAGCGGAGTGTCGAAGCCGACACCGCGCCCGCGTCGAAGGTCTTCAAGTCACGCGTGGCTTTGGAAATGCCCGCCCGCCGTTTCTAGGCCGGCACCGCAGGAATTTGAGCCTCCCGCAGACAGGCTCAGCGCACTGCCGTCCGCGGAGCCGGGGTGTCAGGTCAAGATCCGCCGCGCTTCGTCAAGGAAGATGCCCTTGAAATTCATTTCGAGGGCTTGTGCGTTGGTGGCCTTGGCCAGCGCCTCTTTCTCTGTAACCCGGCCCAGCTTGACAAGATTGAAGAGCGCTTGGTTGAAGGTCTGCATCCCGTCATCCACCCCCGTCTCAATCGCCGCGGGCAGCTTTTCGAGCCGGTTTTCCTCAATCAACTTCTTGACGGTGCCCGTGTTGATCATGATTTCGAGCGCGGGGGTGACGCCGCCGCCGATTTTTTGCGCCATCCGTTGACAGACCACGGCCTGCAGGGTGGACGCGAGCTGTCGGCGAATCTGGTCCCGCTCGTCGGGCTTGAAGAAGTCGAGAATGCGCGTCACGGACTGGCTGGCCGTGGTGGTGTGCAAGGTGGAGAGCACGAGGTGACCGGTGTCGGCCGCGTTCATGGCGGCGCTGAAGCTGATGGCATCCCGCATCTCGCCGATCATGATGATGTCGGGGTCCTGCCGGAGAATGTGTTTGAGGCCCATCGCAAAGCTGGTCGAGTCCAGCCCGATCTCGCGCTGTTCGATGACGCACTGGTTGTCCTCAAAAATGTATTCGATCGGGTCTTCGAGCGTGACGATGTGCTTCTTGGCAGTGGCGTTGATGTGCTCGATCATCGCCGCCAGCGTGGTGGACTTGCCGCAGCCGGTGGATCCGGCCAGCAAGACGATTCCCCGGGGCGATTCGGCAAGTTGTTTGAGGATCGGCAGAAGTCCCAGTTCCTCAAAACTCGGCACTCGGACTTTCACGTACCGCATCGCGAGGCACCAAACCCCCTTCTGCTGAAAGACGTTGGTCCGGAACCGGCCGATGCCTGGCACGTAGTAAGAAAAATCCACCTCGCGATCCTCGTCCAAGCGCAGGCGGGCATGCTTCGGCACGATGTTGTCCACCACCGTGTTCACCCATTCCAAGGTGGGGGTGGGTGCCTGGATGGCCACAAGCTGGCGATTGATGCGCAGCACCACCGGAGCGTCCGGTTTGATGTGAACATCGGAGGCGCCGCCCTCGACGGCGGCCTGAAGGATGCGATGAAAGACTTCCATGCGGCTGGGAGAAGAAAGAACCGCGCCAGCTTCAGGCCGGCCCGAGCCATTGCAGCTCGGTCAGGCCGCGCTGGGCGTCCTGCGACAGATCGAGGAACACAAGCGAGACCAAGTAGCCGCTGTGCGGTGTGCCGACGCAGTCCACAACGATCCCGGTGCCGCAAACGCGCGATTGTTTCTCCGGAGACTGGAGATCCACGTTCAGTTCAACCCACGTGGGCACCGGATCCGGCGAAATGAATTCGAGGCCGTTCCTGCGCACCACGACTTGACTGGCGGGAAGGGCCAGCCGGGTGGGTGCTGCCTCGCAGGAGAGGGGTTTGAAGGCGCCGGAACGGTCTAGTTTGCTGGTGGCCATAAGGGCTGCCGTCAACGTATCACGGCGTCCATTCGCGTCAATGATGCGGGAGCGGTTACCACTCCACCACCGCAGCCGCCCAGGTGAACCCTGCCCCAAACACCATCAGCAGGATCAGGTCCCCCCGTTGGATTCGGCCTCGCTCGACGGCCTCGGCCAACGCGATCGCAACGGAGGCGGCGGAAGTGTTCCCAAAGCGGTCCAAGTTGACATACACTTGGTCGGGGGTGGCCCCGAGGCGCTCTCCAACGGCGTCAATGATCCGGCGATTGGCCTGGTGGGGGATGACGCATTTGATCTGTTTGATGTCGAGACCGCATTGACGGAGAACCTCCGTCGCTGCGGCGTGCATGGACTGCACGGCGTTTTTGAACGTTTCTTTGCCGTCCATCCGGATGAAATGCTGACGCTGCTGGACCGATGCCGCACTCGCGGGAATGGCACTGCCTCCGGCCGGCACGCAGAGCACGGAACCCTTCGAACCATCGGCGCCCATGTAGGTGGCCAGCAACCCGTGGCTGTCCGCCCGGCTTTGAAGGACCGCCGCACCCGCACCATCACCGAACAGAACACACGTGTTCCGGTCGGACCAGTCCACCAACGTCGTCAGCTTCTCGGCACCCACCACCAGCACGGTATCATAGGTTCGGGATTGGATGAATTGCTGGCCAATCTCGAGCGCATAAATGAAACCCGAGCAGGCCGCCTCGATGTCGAACGCCGCGGCCCGCGTCGCCCCAATCTTCTGCTGAACCAGGCAGGCCGTGGACGGGAACGGCATGTCCGGGGTCACCGTCGCGACAATGATGAGGTCCACTTCGTCGGGGCGCACCCCGCCGTTTTCCAAGGCGCGCAGCGCCGCCTTGGCGGCAAGGTCCGAGGTCGTTTCATTCGGCGCCGCGACGTGCCGCTCGCGGATGCCGGTCCGGGTGATGATCCATTCATCCGAGGTGTCCACCATGCGCTCGAGGTCGGCATTTGTGAGGATTTTGTCCGGAACATAAGCGCCGACCGAAACGATCGAGCAGGAGCGCCCCAGGAATCCGTGACGGGCGCGGGGGTTGGTAAACGGCCTGCGGTGACTGGAGTTCATCAAATCTGCCCGGACGGCACCCGAAGGCCACCGGCTGGGTGAACCAAGGCCGCCTTGATTTCCCGGGCAATGATTTCGTTGACCCGGAGTTCCACCGCCTTCACCGCCTGTCCAATCGCATTCATGATCGCGCGTTCCCCGGACGAACCGTGAGCGATGACCACGTTGCCATTCAGACCCAGCAACGGGGCGCCTCCGTGAGATTCCGGATCGGTGCGCTGTTTGATGGCCCGGAAGGCACCCTTTGCCAGGAGAGCACCAAGTTGACGCTTGGGATTCTTGGTCAACTCGCTTTTCAACCAACGGAAGAGACTGCTGGCGAGGCTTTCGCAGGTCTTGAGGACGATGTTGCCCACGAAGCCGTCGCATACGACCACATCCACCTGATTGGCGAAAAGATCGTGGCCCTCGACGTTGCCGAGGAAGTTAAGGTCAAGCTGCTGGCAGAGCTTGAAGGCCTCCTGGGTCAGATCGTTGCCCTTAACGTCCTCGGTGCCTACGCTCAGCAGGCCGACACGGGGCCGCCTGTAGCCGAGCACTTCGCGGGAATAGACGCTACCCATGATGGCGAACTGGGCCAGGTGAAGCGGCCGGCATTCCACGTTCGCCCCGGCGTCCACCAGCACGAACTCGTGTTCAGGCGCGGGAATTACCGCGAAAATCGCCGGACGCTCCACGCCCTCGAGGGGTCGCAATCGAATGGTTGCCGCGGTAACGACGCCGCCGGTATTTCCGGGGGAAATCAGCGCGTCCGCCTTGCCGGTCTTGACCAAATCAACCGCCCGCAGCACCGAACAGTCCTTCTTCCGCCGAAGGGCCACGACTGGCTTGTCTTCCATCGTGAGCACCTCGCTGGCGTGGACAATCCGAAAGCGTGGATCCAGCGGACCGTGGCCAGCCAAGCTGGCCGTTATGGCCGGCTCGGAACCAACGAGGTAGAGCGTGGAGATGCTGCGAAAATGACGGAGAGCCAGTCGCGCCCCAGCCACGACCACGCCCACGCCGTGGTCGCCGCCCATCACGTCCAGCGCAATGCGCATGGAAAACGAAAACGCGGCCGTCAGCTCGGCCGCAGCCGCGGTTTCTACGCCTTTCAGCCTGCCGCCTCGACCGTGATGACTTGCCGCCCTTTATAGAAGCCGCAGGCCGGGCACACCCGATGCGGCAATGCCGGCGCGCCGCACTGGGAACAGACGCTCAGTTGGGGCAGCTTCAAAACACTGTTGTACGCTCGTCGCATGCGCTGTCGGCTGTGAGAAGGCTTACGTTTTGGGACTCCCATAAATCGGCACTTAAAGTTTTAGCTTGTTTAGCTGCTCCCACGGCGACACCCCGGGGCGCGAACCGGACTCGCCAGAAGATTCTCGGGAGAAAGCCTGCTCCGGAAGTGACAATCCGCGACACTCGGTATCACACAACGGATGTTGCGGAAGCGACAAGACGATATCTTCGCGCACCCAAGGCGTCAAGTCCACGGTCCGATCCACCAAGGGCACCGCGTCCTCACCGGCCAACGGCACCAAGCACTGCCAGTCGGCAATCGTCAGGTCGCGGGAAATGGCCTTCAGGCATCGAACGCACAAGCAAGCCAGCGGAACTCGTACGGTTCCTCGAATCAGGAGGCTGCCGGAGACGAGTTCCACCTGTAATTGGTAGGTCGCCGGCCCGGCCACCCGGAGGCATTCGTCCCTGGTTTCGATATCGAGCTCTTCCAAGCTTATCTCCCCCTGAAGGCCGCAGCCTTCGTTCTCCAGATCGTTGAGATTTACGATGGGACGCATGGAAATCGCGGGTGGTCCATCAGTTGGGGAGGCGGCCGCCGTCGTTCTGTGCCCGCATGCGGCGTTCGAGAATGTCCTTCACAAAAGGGGGTACGAATGGGCTGACGTCGCCTCCCAGCCTGCAGACCTCCTTCACGATGCGTGAACTCAGAAACGTGTACTGATCCTTCGGCATCATGAAAATGGTTTCCACCGTGTCGTTCATGCTGCGGTTCGTCAGTGCCAACTGAAATTCGAACTCGAAGTCCGACACTGCGCGCAGGCCACGAATGATCGCCGATGCGCCCCGTTCGGCTGCGTAGTGGACCAGCAGTCCGGAGAAGCTGTCCGCCTCCGCGTTGGGGATCTCCGCGATCGCCCTGGCCACCATATCCCGGCGCTCCACCAGCGTGAACAAAGGCTGTTTGAGCTCGTTGCCTGCCACCGCAACGATCACCCGATCAAACAGTTTGGCGGCGCGAATCACCAAGTCGAGGTGCCCGTTGGTCAACGGATCGAAACTGCCAGGATAAACTACCGTGCGCACAGTTGTAAGTCGGTCCCGGGAGCGAAAAACCCAGAGCGGCCAAAGCCACTCTGGGTTCTGTCAGTTCGGAAAACTTTCTCCGAAGCGCCGTTGCTCATTCCCCATTGACAGCCGGACTGGCCGGCGAAAACGGGGGCAGAATCCCAGGGGTGGTTGGAATCGTCACGCCCGGCGTAATAAAAGCCGGATCGGTCGCGCTCGCGGCACCAAGGTACTCAAACGGACGTTGGATGCTCAACCATTGAGGAGACGGTACGTATCGGGCAAAACTCGCGCGCAAGCTGTCCACCAAAGAGTCAAGGCGGTCCGTCATGGCCGCTTCCTCATCGGCCGACATCGCCGTCACGCTACCGCCGCCGGCGTTGCCCTGCGGTTCGAAAACGAAGCGATCATTGACGTTAAACTTGGTCCCCGCCGTTCCGGCTACTGCGGCATAAAGCACCGTTGCCGCCCCTTCCTTGATCGCGACACGACCAGTATCGGAGACGAGGAACTTTGCTCCCCGGATTGACATGGTTGTGGAGCCTGCCTTGACCTGATACTTGGAGGCGGCGTTCACCTTCGTGGTCAGCCCGATCACGGAACCTTTGGTAACTTGAATCTCCGTGTTGGCGATCGTTTCAGCGACCCCTTTTTCGCGGTTCAGAGCTGTGATCACAACTTCCGACTCCGGACTCACTTGGAGCAGCGGACCGTTGGCACCCAAATACAAATCCACAGGGGCGCTCGCCGTTCGGATGATGGCCCCTTCCTCGACGAGACCACCCTCCCTCACGGCGAAGGTCTCCCCTTTCACAGTGACTTCCGCGGTCCCTTTTTGCACTTTGGCGCTGATCGCCTCGGCCTGAGTCAAGACCACCCCCGCGGACACCATGGCGGCCGCGGTCACCAAGCGAGATAGTTGCTTCATAAATGCTCTGATTTGAGGACTGGCGTTATCGAAAACCAGTGGGAGTTTAGGCTCGGGTGTGCGGCTGTCAACGGCTTAGTTCTCCCCTGTCGTGGTGCGATCAAAACCGGACAACCCCGTGCGATCAAAACCGGAATACTCCGCCCACCCCCTTGCCGGCCAGGCCAAGCCTGATAGCCCCACCGGTACGGGCGCGGAGGATAGGGCTCTGCGGGGACGCAACCTGAGCGCCGCCGCCCGCCGGATAAACGGCAGGTCGGGCCGTCACCCCCGTGGCGGCCCGGCTTGGCCAAGCCCCTGCCGGTATCCGTTCCAAAGCGAAAAATCCGCCGTTCCCCTACCTTGGCGGCCATGAAAAACCGCAACTCATCCACCGCCTCCCCGCCCCCTTCATCCGCCACCTCCTGGCCGAACACCGCGCCCAGCGCCTCGACGCCTTCACCCAACTCGGCGCGGCCCTCCACTTCTACGGCATCGCCCTCCGTTACGCCCCCACCCCCCAAGCCAAAGGCAAAATCGAACGCCGCCACGACTACTGGCAACAACGCCTCCCCCCACTCCTTGCCGCCGACCAGATTACTGAACTCGCCCCGGCCAACCAACTCCTCGACCAACTCCTCGACCAACTCCTCACCCACGCCAACGCCCACGAAACCCACCGCGAACTGGGCACCACGCCCCAAGCCGCCCGGGACCAGGCCCGCGCGGAAAAACGCTCCGGCCTGCGCCCCGTCCCCGCCTGCCCCGGGTGGCCCTTCGTCTGGAGCCAGCGCACGCGCGTCCGCGTCGGCGACGACGGCAAAGTCTCCGTCGGCTCCCAACGCCACCCCCTCGACGCCCCGCCCCGCTCCCACGTCGTCCGCTGCCTCCGCCCCAACGGCGACCTCTACTACCTCCGCCACGCCCCCGAGCCCAACACCCAACCCCAAGTCCTCCTCCACTGCCCAGTCTTCTAAATCCCTTTCCGGTTTTGATCGCACGCACTTTTCCGGTTTTGAATGCTACACGACAGAAAGTGTCTTTGGGGTTGACAGAATCGGCGGGCGAGCCAGCCTTTCGCCGCCGAACTGATCTGATCTTATGAACTCCAACAAATTCCTACTGTTGAGCGTGGCGGCGACGGGGGCCGTGGCGGCGTCCGCGTTGGCTCAGGTTGAACTCCAGCCCTTGTGGAGCCTCAATCCCGGCGACCGCCCCTACTTGACCACGGACAACACGCAGCGTGGGATGGACTATAATCCCGTGACCGGGAACGTGTTGTTGGTCAACCGGACCGGTGGCCTGTCGGTGGTAAGACTGGATGGTGCCACTGGGGCGGATTTGGGAACCCTTTCCTTGGGCGAGGGGATTGTCTCGGGGGGTACGTTCGCTGGCAGCATGATCGGCGTGGCGGACGACGGGGCCATTTACATGGGAAACTTGGCGACGGACACCACCACCACCCCGTTCAAGCTCTACCGCTGGGCGAATGAAGGGGCCACCCCGACGGTGGCTTTCAGCGGCGATCCGTCGGCTGGCTTCATCACCGGGGTGGCCAATTCCAAGCGCTTCGGGGATACGTTGGACGTCCGCGGCGCCGGGGCGGATACGCAAGTGCTGCTGGCCGCCCGCGGTGGGGGCGACGCCGCCGCGCTGATCACCGGCGACGGCCTGAATTTCACGGGTCTGCCGATTGACACGGACGCCGGCGACGGGGACATCGGTCTTGGCGTGGCTTTCGGTTCGGGCAATACGTTTTGGGGCACCGCCCTGGGTCGCACACTCCGGCACATTGACGTCAACGTCGGGGTGTCGCCGTTCGCCGGTACGAGCGTAGGAAATTTTGGAGCAGCCGATGGCGTTCCCACGAGCGTGACCATCATCGGCGTGGATGTGGCCAACGGTTGGCTGGCGGGCATTGACCTGATCGCCGGGCCGGACAAGGTGCATTTGTTTGACATCAGCGGCGGTACGCCGGTCCTCCTGGACACTGAAACCCTGCCCGTGGACAACGCCAATATCAACGGCGTAGGATCCGTAGCGTTCGGCGGAGGCAAGCTGTTCGTCCTCGACACCAACAACGGCTTGCACGCTTATCAAGTGATTCCCGAGCCTGGCACCTATGCCCTCCTCGGGTTGGGACTGGGGGCGCTGTGGCTGCTTCGCCGCCGGTCGTAGGGCTCCGTTCACAAAATCTTTGACGTGGAGGGCGCGGGCATTTCCCCGCGCCCTTTTTCGTGCCGGCGAATCTCGAGCCCGATCCGTTCAGCGGCCGGCCGGATGGTGGCGGGAAGAAGGAGCGGATACGCATTATTGATATCAACCCATCTGGATTCGTTGATTTTAGGTTTGCCGAAAAGGGGTTGCCCCCTTACCAAAGGCTCCGCGAGTGGGGCGCATAACGCTCCCCGCCCGAAGTGAGTGATGGAACCAAGTCAAATCACGTCTGCGACCGGCTGCGACGCCGCGCTCAGGAGGCTGCTCACCCGGCGCATCGTCCTCCTCGATGGCGCGATGGGCACGATGGTGCAGCGCTACAAGTTGACCGAGGCGGAGTTTCGCGGGGCGCGGTTCGCGGCTTGGAAGGGCAAGGACCTTAAGGGCGACAACGAACTGCTCCAGATCACCCGGCCCCAAGTGATCGAGGAAATCCACCGCCAATACCTGGAAGCCGGCGCGGACATCATTGAGACGAACACGTTCTCGGCGACGACCATCGGCCAGCACGACTTTCTCTTCGGCAAGCACCCGGCGCAGCGCAAGGACCAGGCGTTCTTTGAGGAGGTGGTCACGGACACGTTCCTGCGCGAAGTTGCGCTGGAAATGAATCTCGCAGCGGCGCGGATCGCGCGAAGAGTGGCGGACGAAGTGGCCAACCGCACCGGCCAGCCACGCTTCGTCGCCGGCGCGCTGGGACCGATGCCGGTGACGGCCAGCATCTCGCCGGACGTCGGCGACGCGGGCTTCCGCTCGGTCAACTTCGATCAACTGCGCCGTGCTTACCGTGAGCAGGTCGAGGCGCTGCTGGACGGCGGCGTGGACCTGCTGCTGGTCGAAACCATCTTCGATACACTCAACGCCAAGGCCGCTCTGTTCGCCATCGAGGAGGTCTTCGAGGCGCGTTCGCGCCTCACGGGTCACGCTTCACGCCTCCCGGTGATGATTTCCGGCACGATCACCGACCGCTCCGGACGCACGCTGACGGGTCAGACGGTCGAGGCGTTTTGGAACTCCGTCGCCCATGCGCAGCCGCTGACCATCGGCCTGAACTGCGCCTTGGGACCGAGGGAAATGCGGCCCTTCGTCGAGGAACTGGTCGGCCTCGCGCCCGCTTTCACCTGCTTCTATCCGAACGCCGGCCTGCCCGATCCGCTGTCCGAAACCGGCTTTCCGGAAACGCCGCAGTCCCTTGCGCCGCAGCTCCAGGAGTGGGCCAAACTCGGATGGCTGAACGTCGTCGGCGGTTGCTGCGGCACCACGCCGGCGCACATCAAGGCCATCGCCGACGCCGTCCGCGACTGCCCGCCGCGCAGTGTGCCGACGGTTCCGCCCGCGCTGCGGTTGAGTGGCATGGAGGCCCTCAACGTCACGCCCCAGACGAACTTCGTGAACATCGGCGAGCGCACGAACGTGGCCGGCTCGCCCAAGTTTGCGAAGCTCATCAAGGAAGGGGCCTACACCGACGCGCTGGCCATCGCGCGGCAGCAGGTCGAGGCCGGCGCGCAGGTCATTGATGTCTGCATGGACGAGGGGATGCTCGACGGCGTCGCCGCGATGACGCGCTTCCTGCATCTGGTCGCCGCCGAGCCGGACATCGCCCGCGTACCGGTGATGGTGGACTCCTCCAAGTGGTCGGTCCTCGAAGCCGGGCTGCAATGCCTTCAGGGCAAGAGCATCGTGAACTCGATCTCCCTCAAGGAAGGCGAGGAGAAGTTCCTTCAACAGGCGAAGCTGGTCCGCCGCTACGGCGCGGCGGTGGTGGTAATGGCTTTCGACGAGCGCGGCCAGGCGGACTCCTTTGAGCGCCGCATCGAGGTCTGCAAGCGCAGCTACGACCTGCTGGTCCGGCAAGCGGGCTTCGATCCGCAGGACATCATCTTCGATCCCAACGTTCTGACCGTCGGCACCGGCATTGAGGAACACGCGAACTACGCGGTGGACTTCATCCGCGCCACGCACTGGATCAAGCAGCACCTGCCCGGCGCGCGCGTCAGCGGCGGCATCAGCAACATCTCCTTCAGCTTTCGCGGCAACAACGCCGTGCGTGAGGCGATGCATAGCGCCTTTCTCTATCACGCGATCCAGGCCGGCCTCGACATGGGCATCGTCAACGCCGGGATGCTCGCGGTGTATGAGGAGATCCCGAAAGACCTCCTGGAGCGCGTCGAGGACGTGATCCTGAACCGCCGGCCCGACGCCACCGAGCGGCTGGTCGCGTTCGGCGAAAGTTTGAAGAAACCCGCCGGCGGGGAAGCCGCCGAGGCCAAGGCGGAAGAAGCCTGGCGCAGCCTGCCGGTCGAGGAGCGGCTCAAGCACGCGCTGGTGAAAGGGCTTGATGCCTTCATCGCCGAGGACGCCGAAGAGGCGCGGCAGCAACTCGGCAAACCGCTCGCGGTCATCGAGGGACCGCTCATGGCCGGCATGAACGTCGTGGGCGACCTGTTCGGCGCGGGCAAGATGTTCCTGCCCCAAGTCGTGAAGTCGGCGCGCGTGATGAAGAAGGCCGTGGCCTACCTGACGCCGTTCATGGAAGCCGAGCGGGCGGCCCTCGCCGCCAACGGACAGGCGCAACGGGAGCAGGGCACCGTCCTGCTCGCCACCGTCAAGGGCGACGTCCACGACATCGGCAAAAACATCGTCGGCGTCGTCCTCGCCTGTAACAACTATCGCGTGGTGGACCTTGGCGTGATGGTCCCGTGCGACCGGATTCTCGAGGCCGCCCGCGAGCACCACGCGGACATCATCGGCCTCAGTGGCCTCATCACCCCGTCGCTCGACGAAATGGTCCACGTCGCCCGCGAAATGGAGCGGCAGGGCTTCAAGGTGCCCCTGCTCATCGGCGGCGCGACCACCAGCCGCGCGCACACCGCGGTCAAGATTGCGCCCGGCTACGCGGAGCCGGTCGTCCATGTCCTCGACGCCAGCCGCGCCGTGCCCGTCGTCAGCAGCCTGCTGAGCGCGGCGCAAAAGCCGGTGTTCATCGCCCAACTCCGCGCCGACTACGAAAAGCTCCGCGCCCAGCACACCGGCCAGCAGCAGCAGCTCCTGACCTTGGAGCAGGCCCGCGCCAACGCGCCGAAGCTCAGCTACGACGATTTGCCAAAGCCGGAGTTCACCGGTCTGGCCTCGACTAACCCGTCGCTTGAACTGCTAGTCCCCTTCATTGACTGGTCGCCGTTTTTCCACACCTGGGAACTGCGCGGGGTTTATCCGGCAATCCTTCAGCACGACAAACACGGCGAGGAAGCCCGCAAGCTCTTCGCCGACGCCCAGCGGTTGCTCGAGAAAATCGTCACCGGCAGGCTCCTCACGCCGCACGGCGTCTATGGGCTGTTCCCGGCCAACCGCGTCGGCGACGACGTCGAGCTTTACACCGACGCCAGTCGCGCCGAGGTCTTGACCCGCTTCCACTTCCTCCGCCAGCAATTCGTGAAAGAGGACGGCAAATCCAACCTCTGCCTCGCCGACTACCTCGCGCCCCGCGAATCTCAAATCTCAAATCTCAAACCTCCGATTCCCGACTACTTCGGCGCCTTCGCCGTCACCACCGGCCACGGCCTCGACGAGCTCGTCCTGCGCTTCAAGGCCGAGCACGATGATTACGGCGCGATCATGGCCGAGGCGCTGGCGGATCGGCTGGCCGAAGCGTTTGCCGAGTGGCTGCACAAGGAAGTCCGTTTCGAACTCGGTTACGGGCGCGGCGAGAACCTCACCCCCGCCGACCTGATTGAAGAGAAGTATCGCGGCATCCGGCCCGCGCCCGGCTACCCGGCGTGCCCGGACCACACGGAGAAACGCACCCTTTGGCAGTTGCTCGATGTCGAGCGCCACACCGGCATCAAGTTGACCGAGAGCTGCGCGATGTGGCCCGGCAGCAGCGTGAGCGGCTTCTACTTCGCGCATCCCGAAGCGAAATACTTCGCCGTTGGCAAGCTGGGCCGCGACCAGATTGAGGACTACGCGGCGCGCAAAGGTCAGACCGTGGCGGAGACCGAGCGCTGGCTGGGGCCGTGGTTGAATTACGATCCGGACCGGTAGGGGGCGGCCTGCTTCGTCCGCCGGCAGCCCCAGCAAGGTTCCGCCTTGCTTCGCGGCCGGTGCGGCTTGACGCGCCGCCCGGATCTCACCCGTCCGGTCGCCCCTCAGAACTCCCGTCCCTTGGTCTGGCCCGGAGTCGGCACCGGGTATTTGCCGTCGGGACCCGCCTGCAGCGGCGCCGGTGAATCCTCACCGAGCTGGTCGAGGCCGGGAGCATACTCGTGATCGCTGTTGAGCATGTCCTCGTACTGGATGATCTGGCCCGTGTGGGCGGCCATGCGCCCCATCGAGGTCACGAGGCTGGCGATGGCGCCGCGCTTGATTTCGTTGTAGGGCTGGTTGCCCCGGATCGCGGCGATGAGGTCGTCCCATTCGAGTTGGTACGGGCTGGGCTCCGGCTGCGGAAAGGCCCAGAGCATGTTCGCCCGCGTCAGGTTGTGTCCCTTGAAGGTGCGCACGCGGCCCGGTGTGTGCGCGGCGGTGGAGACGATCGCCGCCCCTTTGGTGCCGTGCACGTAGCTGGCGAATTCCTCGTGGCAGCCGTTCATGTGCCGGCCGATGAAGAACATCTTCGTGCCGTCCGGGTAGGTGTACTCCACCGAGTAGCTGTCGAAGTTCTGGTCCACCGAATTGCCGCGGAAGTGCCGGCCGCCGGTGCCGTGGGCGCTGACGGGCCAGGCGTCCTTCATCCAACTGAGTTCGTCCACCTGGTGAATGTTGTAGTCGCTGAACAGCCCGCCGCCCGACCAGAGGAAGCTGTGAAAGCGTTGCACCTGAAAGCGGAACTCGGACATGTTGGCCGGCTTCGGACCGGTGTTGGCCGCCTGGCCGCCGGTGCGATAGCCGCGCATCAGCACAATGTCCCCGATCTCGCCCTCGCGAATCCGTTTCCAGAGCTCCTGCCGGCCCCGACAGTGGCGGACCATCAGGCCGACCCCCACCTTGAGGTTCTTTTTGTCCGCCGCGTCGGCGAGTTCGAACATGCGGCGGGTGGTCGGGCCGTCCACCGTCACGGGTTTCTCCATGAAGACGTTCAGGCCCTTTTCAATGGCGTACGTCAGGTGAACCCACCGGAAGGCGGGCGGCGTCGCGAAAATCGCCACGTCTCCTGGCTTAAGGCAATCCATGGCCTTCTTGTAGCCGTCCCAACCCGTGAACCGCCGGTCGGGCGGAACATCAAACTGGTCGGGGAACTTCCGGCTCAGCCCCTCGACGCTGCGTTTCAACTTCTCGTCGAAAACCTCCGCCATGGCCACCAGCTTGATGGGGCCCTGCCTGACGGTGGACAGCGCGTTGTCGGCGGCCCCCGTGCCACGCCCGCCGCAACCAATCAGCGCGACCTGGATCAGGTCGCTGCCGGCGGCGTGGACAAAGGGCAGGGAGGAACTGGCCGCCGCCGTGACGGCGGCGATGCGGGCAGTGGTGCGGAGGAATTCCCGGCGGGACGTTCGGACAAGGGGGATGTGATTCATAGATGTGGTACCGGAGACGATGAGACCGGCGGGAGGATTCAACAAGTCGGGAAATCCAGGCTGCCAAGGCGCATCCTGCCCGTGGCGGCTCGCGCCGACCGCGCGCCACCCGGAATCCACCGCCTCCCCGCTCACGCCGACACCAGGCGCTCGACCAATTCGCGGGCCTGGCGCGCTTGCGCGGTGATGGCCTTCACATCCTGCGGATTGGGCCGGGCGACGCACTCCACCACCAACGGTCCGCCCGCGAAGCCGCCTTCCCGCAGGCGCCCGAAGACCCGCGCAAAGTTCACTCGCCCGGTCCCCGGGGTCACGTCCACATTCTTCGGCGGCAGGAAATCCTTGATGCTCATCCCGGCCACCAGGCCCGCGACGGTCGCCGCGTCCGCCACCGGATCGAGCGCCCCGTCCGAGTAGTACAAGATGTTGCCCGGGTCGTACCAGAGCCGGAAGTTGGGTCGGTCCACGGATTCAATCACGCGACGGCACTGCGGCCCGGTCGCGATCTGCCCGCCGTGCGGCTTGATGGTCAGGCGCACGTGTCGCGCGGCTGCGAACGCGCACACTTCGCGAACGGCGTCGTAGTACGGCGCCTGCAAGGCGGCCTCACCCACGCCGCCCAGGAGCAGGTCGGGCGAGCCACAGGCAACGCAGTGCTCGATCAGCCGCTCCAGCGCCTTCACGTTCTCTGCCACACTGGCCGTCACCCGGTAGTCACCATACACGGAGGCCGCCCGGAGCCCGCGCAGTTTCAACTGCACCCCGATTTCCGCCGCCTGTTCGGGAGCGGTCTCGGCCGTGATCATGACCCACGACCGGCCCTTGGCGGTCATGATACCCGCGTAGCGGAAGCCCGCCTCAGCGATGGCATCGAGGGCGATACGGTAATCATGCTGGTCCCACGGGCGCGTGTAACAGCCGATCTGCCAGCGCGCCGAAGACCGGCCCGTCGAGGCGCAGCCGGCCAAAAGCGGCGCGCCCAGCGTGGCGGCCAGAAACTCTCGCCGTGTCCAGGAGGGACACGACCGTTCCGGAGAGACGGGAGCGTTCATGGAGTCGGAGAGGCTCGAAGGTCGGCCAACAACTGGACTGCGGCTTCCACGAGCCGCTCGCCGGCGCCCGGCGCGCATCGGGCGCTTTCAGGTTCGTAGTTGCCTTCGGCGTAGCTCCGGCGGTCCGGGATGTAACCGATGCTCTCGTTGGCGAGGGTGACGACGTGCGTGAGCGGAAAGGGCGACCGTTTCTTGAGGGCCAGGCCGAGTTCGACAAACACCTCGCCCGGCAGCGTGACCCACGCCACCTGATCCCCGAGGGCGATGGCCTGAACTTCAACTCGGAACGGCTTCCCCTCGCGCTCCGCAACGTCCAGCGCGCGGTACGCCACCACCTGCTTCATGAAATTCGACCCGCGATCGTCCTTCACGGCGGCGAGCGTGGCCTTCGCCTCCTCGAGTTCGCCGGGCTTCAGTTCCCGCACCGGCAGCTCGATCATCACGGACCTCACCCGCAACGGTCCTGGCGGCAGCGGCCGGAGTTCCTTGTGCGCGCGAAAGATCTCGGCACCCAGAAGGGTGGCGATGCGGTGCTGCTCAATGGGCGTGCCCTGGGGCCAGCGCCAGCCGAAATCCAGATGGTTGAGGTTGCCGCACGCGCCGAGGGTCACCAGCGTCAGGTGATCGGCGCCGTGGTAGCCCGCGAGCACGCGGCTCAGGGCGCCGGGCCAGTCCGCGCTGATCTGGCTGCCGCCGGTGGTGTCCGTGTGCATCGCGAAGTTCACGCACGTGGCGAGCACACTCCGCGGCCCCGAAGCGCCAACCTTCTCGACCAACAAAAGGCCCACCTCCGGATCGCTTGGGCCGGCGGGCAGCATGATGTCGGGATTCAGCTTGCCCGGATTCCACCCCACCGAGCCGTCGCGCATGAAGTAGCGGCGGTTGAAGGTCAGTCCCTCACACCGGGCTGAGGCAACGCTGAGCTGGGCGGGTTGGAGGCGTTCGTGGGCCAGCCGCACGCTGGCGGCGATTTTGTCCGGCAGTTCCTCGGTGAATTTCACCGCCAGTTCATGGCCGCCTCCGAGCTCGGAGCTGCGTCGGCCACGCTCCGCGAGTTCCGGCCCGGTGTGCGCGTGGTTGGCGGCAATCAGCACATGGCCGCCGGGGATGCCGGTGGTGCGCTCGATCGCCGCGCGGGCGCGATCCGTGATCTCGCGGGTCACTCCAATGAGGTCCAGCGCCACCAGGGCCGCTCGCCGGCCCTGAACCTCAAAAACCAGCGCCTTGCTGAAGAGCGGATCCAGCACGCCGTCCGCGCCCCGCTCGTGGTAATAGCCCGCCAGCGGAATGCCCAGCGGTGGGGTGATGTCCACCTGCGCGAGGCCGACGCGCAGCGGTGGGGCCTCGGCGGCACGGGCTGCCAGCATCAGGTTGGCCGCCAACCAGAAGTGGGCGAGCACGGTGAAGGAAAGGAATCGGTTCATGGTCGTTTGGGAAGGGCTACTCGACTTGGACCGGGGCGCCCGTGCGGTACTCCATCTTCGGTTGCAACAAGGGAATGCGGCCGCCCTCCATCACGTGGCGAATCACCAGCAGGATCAGCAACGCCGCCACGCCGACCCCGACGCGCCACCAGCGGCGTCGCTGCGCGCGTTCACTCGCCGCGCCGGCGGCCAGCTCTTGTTCGCCCGGGGGCGCGGTCTCGGGTTCCGGCGTCGGCTCGGCCGGTCCGAGCAGCACGCGGTCCCAGTCCACCTTGGAATTCGCGGCGAGCCGCACCGTGTAGTAGTTCGAGTCACAGCCGTTGCGCCCGCAGTACCCCTGGCGCAGGCGGGCCAGCTTGGGCTCGGACAGCGCCTCCGCGGAAGCCGCGAGGGCGACGGTTGCCAGTTCGTCGCCCGACACCGTCATCCCGCATTTCACGCAGATGGCGGTCACGTCCCGCCCGAATAGTTCGCTCAACTCGGCGCCGGACACTCCGTACGCGGTCAGTCCGGCCACGAGCTTTTGCTGAAGCCCAATCAGCCCGCTGACGGGAACGTGCAGTTCTTTGGCGGCGTTTTGCGGCATGGTGACGGGCGGGTTACCTCAAGCCGATGGCGGGTTCGTACCAGATCCAATTGGCAGTCGGCTCGTAGGGGAAATACGGATCGCCGGACAGCGATCGGGCGAAGTTGTGATAGGCCGACCGACCATCGGCGAACAGGATGGGCGAGAGGAACTGCTGGCGCGCGTACACCGGATCGTCCAGGTCGCTGCGGCCGGACGAGTAATGCCACTGGTACCATTCCGGCGGCTCCCCGAGGCAGCCGTACAGGCGCGCCGGCGGCTCGTACATCAGGATGAAGAGGGAGGGATTGGTGACAAACGATTCCGGCTTGCCCGCCAGGTTGCCGGCCGGGGTCTGCCGGAAGCCACCGCCCGCGAGCACGGTCGGCAACGTCCCGTTGTACTGGTAGCTGCAACCCAGCGCCTCCCAGTTCGACTCCTTCACCGGCCGTGGCGCCGGGACGCAAAACTGGCGGCGCTGGCCGCGGTCCCGGAAGCAGCGGTACACGGCCGACGGCTTCACGTACGGGTACAGCGGCCGCGCCTCCGCCATCGGCACGACTACGTTGAATGGCCGGCGCGGACTCATCCCGCCCAGCGCCGGCAGGGTGCTCTTCATGCCCGGATGCTCGGGGTCCACAGCGTCGTGGGCAGTGGCGGACGGGAACCGGGTATGATGGTCGTCCTTGTACAACTCGATCGCGAGCCCCAGTTGATGGAGGTTGCCGACGCACTGGATCAGCCGCGCCTGCTCCTTTCCGCGACTCAGGGCCGGCAACAACATGCTGGCCAGCACCCCGATGATCCCGATCACCACCAGCAACTCGATGAGCATGAAACCGCCGCGCCACGGTTCACGGTGCGCGCCGGAACGAGGGATCGTTGGGACGCTGCGCGCTCTCATGATTTCGCGGCAACGGTGCGTTCGGTCTGGCGCGGCGGTCAAGTGGCATCCGGGGGGGGCGGAACTCGCGGCGGCGTTTTTGGCGCCTGGGTGGCGAATGACCCTGGTCCGCCGATCGCTCGGATTCCCGAATCATGACGAGTGAGCTGGGCGCTTGCTAATCATGGTGATTCGCTCTCCGTGCGTTGGGCCTGAAAGCACAAGCCGGCGATTGGACTAACCGATCGCCCCGCCCGAACACGCCGGTTGGCAGCCCAAGACCGCGTTCTTGTTTCCCGTTCCACCGCCGGCTTTGCTGTCGCTTCGCCCGCCCGGCGCCTCACGCCAACCGGCAACCGTCACCCCCGACGGATGGCAGTGATCGGAGTATAATCTGCAAATTGTCACTTAAGCGTTGACTTCAAAATACCAAGCGAGGCAATAATTTCTGGTTGCCAGAAATTTTTGGTCAGACCTGCGGGGTTTCCCCGGAGGCGCCTCTTGGGAGGCTGTCTCTGCGAGGGCCGGTGGCCCCGGAAACTCCGCGGTTCTGGCCAGAACCAAACTCGACAAAAAACCAGACAAAACCTATGCGACTCAAACGATCGCGTTCGTTGGTAGGTTTCGGTGTAGCGGTAGCGGCGTGCGCCTCGGCCCTCGCGGGCTCGGCCACGTACGACTTCACCACCGACCCCGCTAACGACCCGAACTTCATCATCGGAACCAACAACCCCGACCCGTGGAAACCCACGGGCGGTAATCCCGGCGGCTACTATGCCATCACCGAGTCTGTGAACAGCCAGTACAGTCAAATCCTGTTCCCCGACTTCGACAACGGCCTCATTGTCAAGGCGTTTGATTTTGAGGTGGATCTTCGGATCGGCAATGCGGTGGGCAACAGCGGCCGACCGGCCGACGGATTCTCCATCAACTACGCGAGGGCAAATGATCCCCAAGTGCAGTTGATGTTGGATGGGAACGTCACCAGCACGGCGGGCTACGCCGCGCCGGGCGCGCCGGAGACTGGTACAACCACCGGCATCGCCATCAGCTTCGACACGTGGTCCGGCAATACCCTGCCCGACGGGCCGGACATTGAGGGTATCATTGTTCGCGTGGATAACGTGACCGTCACCCGGGTCGGGCTGCCCACTCGCAATGGCGCGTGCGACGACCAGACCAGCCTTCAAACCGGGCCGTACAATCCCGATTTGAACGGAGATCCATCGGAACTTTGTTGGCAGAAATTCACGGTCAAGCTCGAAGAGACGGGCGAGCTGACGGTGACCTACAAGGGCCGGACGATTCTGGATCGGTTCCAAACCGGCTACGCCCCCAGCCGCGGTCGGCTGCTGTTCGGTGGTCGCACGGGCGGTGCCAACGAGAATCATCACGTGGACAACGTGAAGATCACCACGTACGCCGCGGACAAGGCACTGTATGCCGGCGCCACTGCTGACGCGGCCGGGTACACCATCACCTTGGAAGATTCTGGCCAAAGCCAGGTGGTCCAGAGTTCCATCGCGGTGGAAATTGATGGGGCGTCCGTAACTCCGACCAGTGTCAGCAAGGATGGGCAAACCACCACCGTCCGCGTCGTCACCGCGCCGAACTGGCTGGCGTCGGGCTCGCAGCACTCGGTCAAGGTGTCCTTCCAAGATTCCTTGGGGAACAACTTGGGCGGCACGCGCACCGCCACGGTGGCCCCGTACGTGGACATCACGCCGGATCTGGCGGTGACGGGAGTCAATACCGCCGCCTCCAACCGGGGCTTCCTCCTGCGGACGTGGTGGCTGGCGGTGGATGAGACCACCAACCTTGACTTCGACTACGCCAACACCGTGGCGCGCGCGGAGCAGCAACTGTGGGGAGAACTCGGTCCCAACCGGATCAATCAGCCGTCTGACCTGAATCAGACGATTCCCGGTACGGCGAACAAATACGCGCACGAGACCGAGTATCTCAACCACGATCAGGCGGGCCAGTCCCAAGGCATGTTCCAGGACTTTGCGGCGGACCCGCAGCGGCAGGCGCCCGAAAAGCTCATCCCGGGCTTCGACGGATTCTCGATCACCGACCCGGACAACATCGCCTGCGAGGCCCTGTTCTTCGTGGAGTTCACCCAGGCGGGCTTGCATACGTTTGGTGTGAACAGTGACGACGGGTTTGCCATGTACGTGGGGAAGAACCCGCTGGATCGGTATCAGTTGGAAGGCAAGCTGTTGGGCCAGTTCGACGGCGGTCGCGGGACCGACGCCAATAATCCCCAATCCTTGTTCACCTTCCTGGTCCGCCAACCTGGCATCTACCCGATGCGGTTCATCTGGTTCGAGGGCGGAGGTGGAGCAAGCTTCGAGGTCTATCAGCGGCTGGCGGATGGTAGCTTGGCCCTGCTGAATGATACGACCCGAGCCGCCAACGTGGTAAAGACGTACGCCAAGGGCCCCATGACCCCGCGCGCGCACATCACCAAAGTGACCGTTCCGAGCACCTTCACCGGCCCGGTTGAAATCGAGATCATGGACGGCGACACCAGCGTGGTGGATGGCTCCGTGCGACTCCAAGTGGGCGGTGCCGACGTCGCGGCCACGGTGACCAAGACGGGGCAGACCACCACGGTCCGCTACACCCCGCCCGGGATGCGCCAATGGATCACCGGCCCCAACTCGGTGCGCCTTCGCTACGACGAAACCGGTGGCCTGTCGCGGGACCAGACGGTCACCTTCAACTTCCAGCCGGGCGTGGACGCGTTGCCCGCCAACTCCTTCACGATCGAGGCAGAGCACTTCGACAACAACGGCACGGCCCAAATCTCCACCGGGTCGGGTTACGAGGGTGGTGAGTACGCCGGACTGGCGGCTGTTCACAACGTGGACTACTACCAAGACGGCAACACCCCTGACCAGAACGGTGCCTATCGCGCCGCGATCGAGGCGGGGCTGAACCCCAATGTTCCGATGGATTCGCAGACTGCGGCGCCGCCGAACCTCGACACGGCCCGACCGGGCTTCGAGGTGACCACCAACTACAAGATTGGCTGGGCGGGCAACGGGGAGTGGTACAACTACACCCGCACCATTCCGGCGGGCGTTTACACCGCGTATGCGGCCCACTCGATTGACCCGGCGGGTACCGCTGGCGGTGACTTGGGCTTGGTGACTTCCGGCGCCGGGACCGCCAACCAGACGGTCAAGACCTTGGCGACCATCCGCGGCACGCCTCCGGGCGGCTGGGGTAACAACGGCCTCCTGCCAGCACAGGATGCGGCGGGCAACAAGGCCGTCTTCAAACTGCCCGGCGGTCGCGTCACCCTCCGGTACACCACCCGTGGCGGTGATTTCGACTGGTTCACCCTGTCCCCGACGACCGCTCCGGCGTCGGTCACGCAGGCTCCGGATCCGCGTGATTCGGTTCGCAACGATCGCGTTTCCTGGACCGTCGAGAACTTCTCCACGTCGGTGGCGAACGGCTCGGTCTCGTTGGAAGTGGACGGAGCGGCCGTGCCCGCAGCGGATTTGGAAACCGCCTATAACGCGGATGGAGCAACCGTCAGGTGGACCAAGGCCACGCCGGGTGTCCACAGCTACATCCTGCGGTGGTCGGATGGTAGTCCGCAGAGCTTCGCTTCGACAATGAACGTGGCGCCGCTCCCGGCGACCGGTGTGTTCGTTATCGAGGCCGAAGACTTCAATACGGGCGGCGGCACGGCCAATCCGCAGAAAGGCACCGCTGGCCGGGACGTGGACGTCATGCCCTATTTGGGCGGAGCGTATCAGGGCCTGAGCGCCGTTGCGGGCGTGGACTACAACTCCGACGATGGAGATGACTCCAACGTGTACCGCCTCGGTGAGACTCCGAACAAGAACATCAACGACAACCTCGGCGGGCGCTGGGGTCGCGACCGTGGCAACTACGAAGTCACGGCCAATTACAAGCTGGGCTGGGTCAACACCGCCGATTGGGGTAATTACACCCGTGTGATCCCGGCAGCGAAGTACGAAGTGTGGGCGGCGCTGTCCTACGACGGCCGTAGCGACAATCAGCTCCGCGCCACGCTCGGTTTGGTGGACAACCCGGCGGCCACCTCGCAAACCGTGACGCCGCTGGGATCGTTCAACGCGCCGGGCTCTGGTGGTTGGGGCGCCAACAACCTCGTTCCCATGAGGGATTCCGGCGGGTCGGTGGCCCAGGTCAGCCTGAAGGACACCACCACCTTCCGGTTCACGATGGACAGCGGCGACTTCGACTGGTTCGTACTGGTCCCCGTGGGGCCATACGAGGAAGGCGGGCAGCCGCAGTTCACGAGCATTCGGCAGAACGCCAACGGGACCATCACCATTGAGTGGACGGGCGGTGGGACGTTGCAGGCGGCGCCGGCGGTGACAGGGCCGTGGCAGGACGTGCCGGGGGCGACGAGTCCCTTCACGTTCACTCCGGACCAACCGGCGCAGTTTGGGCGCATTCGCAAGTAGGTCGGGGCTGAGATCAGCCTGACGGAATCACAGAGACCGGGCTTCGGCCCGGTCTCTTTTTTTTGGGTGGGCTCTGTTGTGCGGGGGGGGCACCGCCGATTGAATCCGACAGGTGCCTCTCGATACCACGGCGGCGACTACTCTGGGAGCCTGGCCCGAGGGTTCGTCCTCAGTTGCGCGAGAGGTCGTCCGGCGAATTCGCGAGCAGGCGGTACTTCCAGCCCATCGGCGCAAGAATTTCCTGCCAGAGGCGACTGGGATCGGCCGGAAAAATGAGGGCCGGCGTGGCGGGAACAGCGAGCCACGACTTGCGCCTCATCTCGCTCTCCAACTGGCCGGGCGCCCAGCCGGCGTAGCCGGCGAACAAGCGGATTTTCTGGGTCGGCGAGAAGGAGTCACCGATGGCGACCAAATCCTCGAGGGAATGGCTCAGGCTGACGTTGGGCAACACGTTGCCGTCGGGCAGGTAGTCGTCCGTGTAGAGGAAGCTCATCGCGCCGGGCTGCACGGGCCCGCCGATGTACACGGCCAGTTCGCGCACCTGCTCGGGCAAATCCTCGATGATCGCGTCGCCCGCCTTCCGGCCGCTGTCCCGATTCAGGACGAGGCCGAACGCGCCCTTCTCGTCGTGGTCACAGATGAGGACCACCGTGCGATGAAACCACGAGCCAACGAGGTTGCCGCCATCCAGCAGCAACTGCCCTTTGAGGTACTTGGGTTTCTCGGCCATGCGTGACTCGGACCGGAATCCGGAGGAGACGCTGCCACCCTTGCTTGAGTCGGGCGAGCCAAATATGCAGGCCGGCGGGAAACCGGCTCGCTGTGCCCCCTTTGAATGCCAACGCGGCGAGGTCACCGCACCGCGTTGGGAAGGTCCGTCAGCGACCAGCCAGGACGGATCTCGGCGTCCAGATCGGTGGGCGCAGCGCCGCTGGCGAGCTGGCGCTCGGCGACGATGCCCACCATCGCCGCGTTGTCCGTGCAGAGCGCGGGTGCGGCGAGGCGCAGGGAAAGTCCGTGCGCCTGGCACGCGGCCGCCAAGTCCCGGCGCAACTGCCGGTTGCAGGTGACCCCGCCCGACGCGGTCACGCAGGACACGCCTTCCCGCAGGGCGGCCCGAACCGTTTTGCTGACGAGCACCTCGACGATGGCTGCCTGGACGCTCGCGCACAGGTCGTGGATCCGCCTGTCGTGCGCCAACAAATCCGGCTGATCACGCAAGCGGTAGCGCACGGACGTTTTCAGACCGCTGAAGCTGAAGTCATCGTGCGGCTCGTTCAGCATGGGGCGTGGCAACGCAAAGGACCGGGGATCGCCGGTGGCGGCGAGACGATCCAGCAGCGGCCCGCCCGGATAGGCCAGCCCCAGCAGCTTCGCCGTCTTGTCGAAGCACTCGCCCGCCGCGTCGTCCACGGTCGAACCGAGGACACGGTGACGGAACCCGGCCTCCACCCGCACCAGCATCGTGTGGCCGCCGCTGACAAGGAGCGAGACGTTGGGCAGAAAGGCGCCGAAATCGGCGCGCGGCGGCTGGCCTGTGATCCAGGGCGAGTACAGGTGCGCTTCGTGGTGGTGGACGCCGAGGAACGGGCGTTCCAGCGCGAAGGCCAGGCCTTGTGCCGCCTTGAGACCGACGAGCAGGGCGCTGGGCAAACCAGGTCCCTGGGTGGCCGCTACCGCGTCGAGTTCACCGGCGGCCACGCCCGCCTCGCGCAACGCCGCCCGCACAAGCGGTGCGAGGTGGCGCAGATGCTCGCGGGTGGCGAGTTCGGGAACCACCCCTCCGTACTCGGCATGGAGCCGCACTTGCGACGCGACCAGGTTCGCCCGCACCACGCCGTCATGGACCACGGCGACACTGGTTTCGTCGCACGAGGTTTCAATGGCCAGCAGCACGGGGCGAAAGATCGGGCGGCGGTGGCGGGGGTGCGGGGCGGGTGCGCGACCGGGAAGCGTTACTGGGTCAGGATCTCCGCTCCCTTGCCGGCTTTCGCGGACTTCGCGCCGCCGTTCTGGCGTTGCGTGAAGAGGGTGATGCCCCTGAGCAATTCAAAGGCGCGGTCAAGCTGCGGATCCTGCGCCGCCAACGCGGCCTCGCGAGCCTCGGGTTCGAGCGTTTCGATGTACCCGGCCTGCCGGCGGTTGAAGGCGGCCTGCGTTTCCTCCGGGGTCATCGGCACGACAATGTCGGGCGTGATGCCCTGCTCGTGAATGACCCGCTGGCTGGGCGTGTAGTACTTCGCCGTGGTGAGGCGGAGGGCGGATCCATCCATCAGCGGAATGACCGATTGGACCGAACCCTTGCCGAAGGTGCGTTCGCCGACGATGACGGCGCGCTTCAAGTCCTGCAGGCAGCCGGCCACGATTTCCGAGGCGCTGGCGCTGCCGCCGTTCACCAGCACCACCAGCGGCACTTCGAGATGCTGGTCGCGGCTCGTGGCCCGGTATTCGCGCTGTTCGGCGGGATCCCGCCCCCGGGTGGAAACGATCGGCGTCCGCGCGGGGACGAACTTCTCACACACCATGGCCGCCTGATCCAACAGGCCGCCCGGATTGTCCCGCAAATCAAGCACCAGCCCCTGCATGCCCTGAGCCTCCAGTTTCTTCAACGCGGCCGACAGTTCCTTCTGGGTGCTCTCCCCGAACTGGCTGAGCCGGATGTAGCCCAGCCTGTCGGGACCGAGCGGGTATTCGCCGCGACCGTTGATGTCGCGCACGGTGTCCACGCGGATTCTCTCGCGCTTGAGGGTGATGTCGCGTTCGGTTCCGGTGGAGGGGCGCTCGATGGTGATGGTCACCTCGGTGCCAGGCTCGCCGCGGAGTTGCTGGATCGCCTCGTTTTGGCTCAGGTCGCGGGCGTTGCGGCCGTTGATCCGGATGATGCGGTCGCCGGAGAGAATCCCTGCCCGGGCGGCGGGCGTGTCGTCAATCGGCGCGATGACGGTCAGGACGCCGCCCCGCATTCCCACCTGGATTCCAACGCCCCCAAAGCGGCCCTCGGTATCTTCCTTCAGCCCTTCGTAGCGCTTGGGTTCAAGGAACTCGCTGTGGGGATCAAGGGTGCCGAGCATCCCCCGCAAGGCGCCGTAGATCAGGTCCTGGTAGGAGAGGTCCGCCCCGTCCACGTAGTCCTGACGGACCCGTTCGAGGACCAGCGCGAACAGGCGCAACTGCCGGTAGATGTCGTTCTTGGGTTCCGCTTCGGCCGACTGGAGGTAAAGCTGGGCGCCAAAAAACAGGTTGAGCGCCAGTGCGGTGATCGTGACCGAGTAAATCAAACGTCTCTTCATGCGGTGCCGTTCGCGTCGAACGCCATGGACAGTAGGAGTGGCGCGCCGCGGTGGCAAGGAGCCCGCCGGATTCGGGCGCACGCCGCCAGGGCTCAAGGCACCACCGTGAAGCCGCCGGCAGAAGGGCTGATCGCCCCGGCCACTGCCGCGGGGATCCCAGCACTGGCATCCACAATGAGGCGTGTTTGGACGCCCTCGTCCAACCGCAAGGGACCCGCAGCGGAGGCGATCAAACCAGTCGTGGTTTGTTGGGCGTAGTGGAGGAGGCCCGGCCGCAGCGGCACGGAGAAGACCGCCAGCGCCAAACCATAGACGAGCACATGCCAGGCCGCCGCTTCGCCCGCTTCGGCCGCCTCCCAGTAGCGCCGCACCACGCGGGCATCGCGCAAGGGCAGGAGTCGGCGCAGTTGCGACCGGCCGACCGTGCGGCTGGCGGCCGCGAAATTGCCCAGCCGGCCACCCGCCGCCAGCTCACGGTCCAAGGCGAGCAGCTCGCGCCATTCACCCCGGCTGCCGTGTCCCCAAGCGCGGACGATGGCCGGGAGTTCCTCGGGCGCCAACAACGCCCGCTGGTAACCAGCGACGAAGCGGGCCAGCGACGCCGCATCCTTCACCGGCTCGGCGCCGAGCGCTTCCGCCACCGGCAGGACTGCCAGCACGCCGGACGATCCAATCCGCTCGACCAAGGGATGCGGGTCGCCCACCAGGGCGGCGACTTCGGGACGCGGATCGGATAGTAACAGGTTCAAAACGCAAACTTCGTTGGGCCGGTTCCGGCCACGACCCGGCCAAGGTAGAGGTGAACCGCCGCTCGCGCCAGCGTCATCAACGCGAGGGGCAATGTCCCGGACGAAGTTGCGCAGACGCCGGCCCGCCGAGCGCCGGGCGGTTAACTGGCTGACCCGGATACTTCCTACTCAGGGTAGCCGCCGCCGTGAGGCGGCGGTCCGGGCGGCGTGCACGCGCCGCTGCCGGCTCACGCCGTCGGCGGCAGTCTGCGGGCGTTTACTGCGAACGGTGAAATACCCGAGCTAGAGCCGGACACGCGCGAGATAGATCGCAGTCCTGCCCTCATGCGAGGAGTAGTAGCTGACCCACACCAAGCCCTCGTGCCACACGACCCCTGGATAGCTGGTGTCGCCGCCCGAGGGCAGCCGCAGGATTTCGGTGAGCCGACCCGTGGGCACATCCAGCGTTGCGAGAGAGGTTCGCGCGCCGCCGTCATACAGCCGGATTCCCGCCAGCAAACGGCCGTCGGGCAGAAGGAGCAGTTGAGGCCCTCCAATTCTCACGCCGAGATCCTTCCATTGCCAGTCGGTGTACGGGGGGCGTGATGTGCCCACTTGGGCGGAGCCTGGTTCCCCGTCGCGGCGTAGCAGGCAGACAAATGTTCGGTCCGCCAACACCGCCAAACCGGTTTCGTTGGGGTACCCCTGATCGAACAACCTCGTTACGACCGTCTCAAAACGCCGCCCGTCGGCGCTCCGGTACAAGCGCGTGAATCGTTCCTCCGTGGTGTCGTAACCGACCCCGTACGCGGTGTCACCCGCCCACACCACCCGCCAGAGCCAGACGTTGGGTTCGCCGACGGACGCGGGTTCGCTCCATCGCCAACCGTCGGCCGAAAACCACGCGTAGGTTTGATGGCGGACGGGCGCAGGTGGTGTCAGCGCGCCGGCCGCAGTCAGCATCAACCGGCCGTCCGGGGTGGGCGTGATCTTGGGATCGCGAAGGTCGGCGACCGGCGAAGTGATCCGTGCGGCGGATGCCCAGTTCGTGCCGTCCGACGACACGATCACGCGCACGGCGCCGTCGGGCGAGACGTGTTCCGCCCCCTCGCGGAAGACACACCACCACTGGTCGCGAAACCGCGTCAGGTCCGTGAACGCGCAGTGCGGCGCCTGATCCCAGATGCGGCGGGACTCGGTCAGTTGGGGTTCCGCCGCGATCGTGTGAACGGCCACACTCACTGCCAATGCGGCGATGGCTCCCCGGGTGAATGATTTCACGGCGGCGAGGCTAACGGGTCCTGCTTGTCCATCCGAGTGCAAAGGCCGGTGACAGACCAATCCCTCGAAGAGAGGTGAGCCCGCCCAAGGGAATCCACCGACAGGAACCAGTCTGGAATTGCGCCGGTGCCGCCTCGCCCCTAGAACTCACGCCATGATTTCGAGCCACCGCGTCAGCCGCCGGCGCTTTCTTCACGCCGTCGCCCTCGCCTCCGCCGCAGCGCCGGCCTTCCTCCGCGACCTGCGCGCCGCCTCACCGAATTCAACTCTGCGCCACGCCAGCTTCGGCGCCAGCGGCATGGCGGCGGCCGACATCCAGTCCATTCTCAATGCGCCGAACGTGCAGTTGGTGGCCGTGGCCGACGTGGACCTCAATCGAGCGGCCGAGTTGAAAAAGCGATACCCGAACCTGCGCGTGTACCAGGACTGGCGCGAGTTGCTCGACAAAGAACGCGACCTGGACTCGGTGAATGTCTCCACGCCCGATCACATGCACGCGCCGATCGCCATGTCCGCGATGCAGCTCGGACGGCACGTCTATTGCCAGAAGCCACTGACGCACAATGTCCTGGAATCCCGGCGGCTCACGGAGTTCGCGCGGGACCGCAAGCTGGTAACGCAGATGGGTATCCAGATTCACTCCGCCAGCGAGTATCGCCTGGCGGTGGAGTTGATCCAGCGGCTGGCCATTGGGAAGGTCCGCGAGGTCCACACCTGGAGCGGCAAAAAGTGGGGCGATCCCTCACCGTTGCCGGACCGCCGCGACACGCCGCCGGCGGGCTTCGACTGGAATCTGTGGCTGGGCGTCGCCGCTGACCGGCCTTTCATCGGCGACGGTTATTACCATCCCGGCAACTGGCGGAAGCGCCTCGATTTCGGCACGGGCACCTTTGGCGACATGGGCTGTCACATCTACGATCCGGTCTTCAAGGCGCTGGAGCTCACAGCGCCGTTGTCGGTCCGGTCCGAGGGGCCGGCGCCGAATCGTTGGAACTGGTCGGTCAACGCGATCATTCATTACGTGTTCCCGGGCACGAAGGTCACTGAGGGCCCGAAGGTCAACGTGACGTGGTACGACGGCGACGAGCGTCCGCCCAGGGACATCACCGCGCTGATCGGCGATCAGCCGGTGCCGGACCAAGGCTCAATCTTCGTCGGCACGAAAGGAGTCCTGTTGCTGCCGCACATTGGTCCGCCGCAACTCCTGCCGGAAAAAGACTTCGAAGGCTATCCGGTTCCGCGCGTTGCGGGCGCCGACCACTGGCGGCTCTGGGTCGAGGCCTGCCGCGGCGGCGCGAAGCCATCCGCGAGCTTCGATTACTCCGGACCGCTGACCGAAACGGTGTTGCTGGGCGGCGTGGCCACGCATTTTCCGAAAACCACCCTCGAGTGGGACGCCGCCGCGCTGCGGTTCACCAACGTCACGGACGCGAACCAGTACGTCCGCCGGAGGTATCGGCCAGGGTGGGAGGTGGAGGGATTGGCGTGACCGCCGGCGTTCGGCGGCCCGGCCCCTGACTGGAGACCAGCCGCTACTGCGCGCGCTGCCGGGCCGGCGGCTTGCCGGCCGCCTGCTTGTGATACGGAGTGTGCAGGTTGAAGTAGATCGCGCAGAGCGGGCGGTCGCCTTCGGTCTGACTGAGAATCACGGTGAGATGGCGGTCAAGGGCGATGCCGTGGCGCAGTCCCGGGGCGCGGTTCTCGTAGGCCGCGATGGCCTTCTCCATCAGCGAGGCGAGCGAGGCCCGACATTCCTCGACCGATTTTTCCAGGCAGATGACGTATTTGTCGAAGGCCTTCAGGGCCTCGGTCATCTCAGGTTTGAACGTCTCAACCGTCACGGCGCGAAGGTATCGCCGACGGTCCCTGCGGCAAACGAAAACTCCCCGCCTCAAGCCGCGCTTGGTCCAAGGGGTGTATGCCGCGGGCGTTCCCCAAACAGGGCGGTGCCAATCCGCACCAGCGTCGCGCCTTCTTCGATGGCCACCTCGAAGTCGCCGGTCATGCCCATGCTCAGGTGGGCCAGGGGCGCGCCCAGCCGCTGCTCGCACTCTTGTTTCAACTCGCGCAGCCGTCGGAAATGAGGGCGGGCCTTCTCCGGATCGGGTGACCACGGGGCCATCGTCATCAGCCCGTGAATTTCGAGGCGCGGCAGGGCATTCAGTGCGGACAACTCGTCCAACAAGGCGTCCGGACGGTAGCCGAACTTGCTGGCCTCGCCGGCCACGTTCACTTCGAGCAGCACCGAAACCTGTTTCGCCGCTTTGTCGGCCTGGCGTTGGATTTCTTCCGCCAGCCGCAGGCTGTCCACGCTGTGGATCATCTCGAAGAAGTGAACGGCGTCCCGCGCCTTGTTCGTTTGCAGGTGCCCAATCAAGTGCCAGCGCAAGCGGCCCGGGCACAGGGGGATTTTGGCTTTTGCTTCCTGGACTTTGTTCTCGCCGAACAGCGACAAGCCGAGATCTGCCGCCGCCCGGACCACCTCCGGCGGCTGGCCCTTGCTGACGGCAACCAAGGTGACTGAGGCCGGGTCACGATGGGCCCGATGGCACGCAGCGGCCATCCGATGGCGGAGCGATTCGAGGTTGGCGGCGAGGTCCACGTGGCCAAATTAGAAACGAGCCGACCAAAAACAAGCTCCGGAGCCGGAACCGCCCTGGCGAAGAGCACAGAAAAGTCGAAGGGCGGGCGCCTTACAGCGCCCGCCCTGACCCAAACAAACAACAGTTTCGAGACGCCGTCGGCAAATTACGGCGCCAACTGGTATAGTCCCTACGGCTGACCCACGCTGAACCCCGCCGGGAGCACCCACTCCCCGGTGTGCTCGCGATTCGACGCCGACTGAAACGACTCAACGGTCGGCATCAAAGTCTTTTCCATCCCGATCCCACCCAGCCCAAGCCCGGGCGCCAGACCGGCGCGCGATTCGCCGGTGGCAAATGTGCCCAAGGCCCAGTCGGTTGGAGTGTGAGCGGTCCCGGAACCCTCCGGGTTCGTTGAAAGCCCGACGCTGACAACATACAGCCCCGCCACCATAGCGGCGAACGCCCCGGCCCAAGCCGGGCGAATTTCCCAGCGGGTGAACAGTCTCGACCACCAAGGCTCCCGAGCCTGCTCGGCGGCCAGTTGCGACCGGATGGAGGCGGCCAGACGGTCGAAGTACCCTGGCGGCGGCTGCTCGTGGCGCTTGAGCGCCAGCAAGCGCCGAAGCGCCTGAAATTCATTGTCCTGCGAGTTCATACGGACTTCACGTAATCGGACAGGAGAGCCTGCAACTGCTGCCGCGCGTAGAACAGGCGTGAGCGCACGGTGCCGACGTTGCACCCCAGCACTTTCGCGATCTCTTCATGCGTCATGCCTTGAATGTCGTGCATCGTCACCACCAACCTGTGTCTTTCTGACAGTTTCTGCATCGCCGCGTTCAATCTCTGCTGCAACTCGCTCAGTGTGGCCTCCTGGTGGGGGGTGTGTTCGGACACGAACGCCACCAGGTCGGGGTCGGTCTCGGCGTTGAAATCCAGATCGTTCAGGCTCACGTCGGCCTGCCGGTTCCGACGGGCCTTGAGGAAGTTCAAGGTGCGGTTGACGGCGATGCGATAGATCCAGGTCCCAAAAGTGGAGTCGCCTTTGAACGTGTTAAGGACGCGAAACGCCTTGATGAACGCCTCCTGGGTCAGGTCGTTGGCGTCCTCGTGGTTGGCCGTCATGTGGTACACCGCCGCATAAACCCGCGCTTGGTGGCGCCGGACGAGCGCATCGTAGGCGTCCAGGTCTCCCTCCTGCGCGCGCCGCAGAAGGGCGAGTTCGTCGAAATCGGGCGTTGAAGAAGTGGAGGACGCCGGTTGGTCGGGCGTGCTGGCCATGGCGGGTCGAAGGGCTGTCCGCCTCAGCTCCCGAGGTCGTCGGTCTGGTGAGCGATGTACTCCGCCGCCGCCGCGAGTCGCTCCCGGCCCTCGCTGGGCGACAGGCTGCGTAACGCCGCTTGCGCGGAGGTGCATAGCGATCGGATCACGGAACGCGCCTCGGGCAGGGCCTCAGTTCGCTCGAAAAGCTCGGCCAGTGGCCGCATGAAGTCGGGCTCCCAAGCCGCCACCATGCGCTCGAGGAATCGTCGTTCGTCGGCCGAGGCCCGTTCCCAAGCCACGATTACCGGCAAAGTGGGTTTGCCCCCCACGAGGTCCGTGCGGAGCGATTTGCCGGCGCGGACTTCGCTGCCGAACACATCCAGACAGTCGTCGTACACCTGGTAAGCCGTCCCCAGCGCCAGCCCGTAGTCACGGAGCGCCCGACCGTCGCCTGCCGAACCGCCGCTGAGGTGGGCGCCCAACTCGCAGGAGACCGCGAACAGCTCGGCCGTCTTCATCCGCAGCACGCGGAAATACTCCCCCCGGGACGTGCGAAGCTGATGTTGCCGCTGGCTTTGGATGATCTCGCCGGTGCAGACGGTTTTCGTCGCCGACGAGACCGCCCGGCAAACCTCGGTCGTGGGGAAGCTCGCAGCCAGCTTGAGGGCGTGCGCGAACAGGCAGTCCCCGACGAGGACCGACGTGGTGTTGCCAGCCTGGGCGGCGAGCGTCGGACGACGACGGCGTATCTGCGCCTCGTCCACGACATCATCGTGAACCAGGGTGGCCAGGTGGACCATTTCAATGATGGTGGCCGCCGTCACGAGGTCGTCGTTGATTCCGCCGGTCGCTTCGCCACTCAACGCCACGAGCGCCGGGCGCAGTTGCTTGCCCTGACTCAGCAGGGCGTAGCGGGCGTGGGCGGCGACTTCGGGCTCAAATTCCGCCACCTGTTCGGCCAGGCGGACGGCCACCGCCCGCAGAAAGGGCTCCACGGGCGCCACGATCGCTTTCCAAGCGGGGGCGCCGGCAGGGTTAAGCGGATCGGCAAGAGCAGCTCCTGCCGCCTTGGGTTCGGCAGCCAGCATGGCTACATTCTAGAAAGCGACGGAAACCAAGTCAAACCGTTCCCCGGGCACGGCGGCATCCGGGCCACGGCGGATTCACCAAGACGGGCCGAGGCACCCCAACCATGTCCCGGGCGATTACCCGCAGTGGCGGATCTTGGTCCAAATCAGAGCGCTTGCCCGCTCGCAGGCACCCTCGGTGGGGCACGGTCGTTCAGGCTCGGCAACGGGGCCGTGCCCAACCTCGCGAACCGCGGCACGCCAACCAATACCGCGCTGATGCTCGGCGGCACCATTGCGGCGGAGGTTTATGGTGCCCCCGTTTCTTCGGCTACTTGCAAGGGCCCGCGCTTTGGCGGCAACGGAGCGGTCACGGTGTCGCAAACGTTACGCATAGCAACATGCCGGCGACTGCTGTCTCGACCTCCGCCACCACCGCAAGGCCAGGGTCGGCTGCGCCGAAGCCAAGGGGGGGCCGTTTGCGCCGTTTGGGAAAAGATAAACGGCGGGACCAAGGCAACGGTCCGGACGATCTCGCTGCTCGCTGGCGACTGGACCGATTCGGCTGCTGCGAAAATGAGCTGCCCTGCGGGGGCCAGGCGCCAAGTCCGAAGGCTGAATCGTAAGCGGTACGCGCCGGCGGCGGGGGAGCGCATCGCAGACGCCCGTTGCACCAAGGCTCCTGATCCCCTAGCGTCTCGTGATGTCGCACTTCCACGATGACCCTACCGCGTTGCAGGCGCTGCAGGAGGCGATCTGTCGGGATCGTATCCGCCCCGCCCGCGCGCGGACGGTCCAACAGCGATTGGCGGAAGTCTTCGACCTTTCCAATTTCATGTTTGGCGTGATGCACGCCGGAGCGATGAACCGGCTCGGCACAACCGATGAAGTAGCGCCATTTTGGAAAAGCGTCGCAAACCTAACCAAAAAAAACGCAGAAACCCGATCCGACCCCATGACCACGCCCCGCCAGCCCAACCCTGCTTGGAAGCAAGACAACGTCTTCTTCCGGTCGAAAGCCGCCATGCCGGTCGTGCCGGTCGGAGGATCGCCGCTGTTCCGCCACCGGAAGGTGGCGGCGCTCGGCCGGGACGCCACCATGATGTTGGGCGTGGCCCTGCTGAGCCTGGCCTGCTTGGGCCAGGTCACCTCCCATTCTGAGGGCCTCCATGGCTACATCGGCTTCGGCCACGACCCCCTGCCGGCCGAGGGCGGCTACAGCGCAGGCATGGGCTTCTACGCCGCGGTGTGGCCGCTGGTGGATCAGCCGCTCGCCAATTTCCAGATCGGCCTGCCGAGTTCCTGGATTCAGCCGGACAATTCCGACAACAAGGACCGGCCGCTCTGCCCGGAAGGCACGCTGGCTCGTACGTGGGGGCCGCGCGGCCCCACGTGGAGCAGCGTCTTCCAGACCGTCGAGGGCGGCTTGGGCTACTGGGCGGGCAACCATTTCCGCTACGGCCCGCCCAAATTCAGCATGAACGCCACGGCGCAGTGCTACGACTACGAGATCGGTTCGCCCGGCTGGTCCTTCTTCTACAGCAACGAGGCGCTGCCGGATCATCGCCTCGGGATCGCGCAACTGAGCAATCGCCTCCTCATCCCGCCCGACGCGCTGCCGTTCCAAGGCAACCCCAACGGCGAATTCCTCGGCTATTCCTGGATGGCGCTGCCGTTCACGGATCCCACCACGGACGATCCGCCGACGGGTGACCAGAGCTGGACCTGCTTCCTCAGCGCCGCGAACTTCAAAGGTCCGATCGCCTACTACATCCCCGAAACGTGGAGCAAGATCGGCAAGCTCTTCAACGACCCCTTCCTTTACGGGCGCGGCCTTGATGCCCGTCCCGGGGTCATGGGGGGCGGCGCGATGGAGATTAACACCGTCCCGCGCTTCGATGCCACGGACGCGCAGGGCAACACCTACTCGAAGCTGCCGAAGCTCCAGTGGCCGGTGGACGCTGATGGCCGCGCCTACCTGGTGCAAGACGTCACCTATTACTCGAAAGCCGCGCTCTACGATGCCTTCAAGTCGTGGCGCGACGGCGGTCCCGCCTGTTCCGGGCGTTTCGCTGAACGGGGTGCTTTCAAACCCAAGCTCAACACGCGCACCACGCGCTACGACCAGGCCGGCAAGAAGATCGTCGGCGTGGAGAGCGTCTTCGACACGCGCATCTTCGAGGGCAACGTGTGGGGCCTGCAATGGTTCACGAACAATGTCGCCGGCAAAGGCCTGTTCCCGCAGTACTACAAACACGTCGGCGACGAGCGCATCGCTGTGCCGGCTTCCGAAGTGCCTCCGGAGACGGGATTGCATGATCAGCCATTCAAGCTGGCCACGGCGGGCGTGCCCTACACTTCGCCCACGGTGGGTGCTTGGGCCGAACCCGGCCCGAAGCTTGGCCCCTACACGGTCAAGCTCGTGGACGGCTCGGTCGTGACCTACTCGTGGTACCGCTTCGTGGACCAGCCCTCCTTCCAGCAATACCGCTGGAGCGCCGAGAAGAAAGCGAAGCTGCAAGCCTTCGTTGAAAGGCTGCACGCGGCGTGGCCGATGGACCGGGACTACATGCGCCCGCCGACCCGCGGGAAGCTGGCCGCGCTCGACCCGGCGCTGATTGTGACGCCGCCCAAAGGCCTCGAGGTGGGTTACGTGCCCATTGTCACCCGACAAGCTGCCCAATAGGGACCGCCCGGCGCCGCGCCCCGCGCCTCAATGCCCTGGCTCCCCAGCGTCCGCCTGACCATGAAAACCCCATTCCTCCCGCTCGCTGTCGCTGTCCTCATGCTCCTGCCGGCTTCGGCGATGGCCGCGGGCCGGGGCCGGTCATTGACGATTCCCAATTTCACCCAAGGCGACGCCATTCCGGCCGGGGCGAAACATGACTGGAATCTCGGGCCGACGGGGCTGCGCGGCTGGATGTTCTCCGACGAGCTGGTCACTACGGATGCGCGGCAGATTTTCGTCACCAAAGTCGAGCAGGGATCCCCGGCCGAGGGCCTCTTCCTCGTGGGCGACGTCCTCCTGGGAGTCGGTGGAAAGCCGTTTTCGTACGATCCGCGCCCCGAGTTTGGCAAGGCCGTCACGGCCGCCGAATCGGAATCGGGCGGGGGAAGACTCACGGTGACCCGGTGGCGGGCGGGCAAGGCGGAAGAGGTTGTGCTCAAGCTCCCGGTGGTGGGCAGCTACAGCGCCACGGCGCCCTACGGGTGTGCAAAATCCAAACGCATTCTCGAGCAGGGGTGCAAAGCCCTGGCCGGGAAGGTGGCAAGGTCTCCGCAACAGGACGATCCAATCGTGCGTTCCCTCAATGCGCTCGCCCTGCTGGCCAGCGGCGATCCCGCCTACCGCCCCCTGGTCAAGAAGGAGGCCCAGTGGGCGGCGGGCTTCGCGGAGGACTCGATGCAGACGTGGTATTACGGCTACGTCATGCTGCTGCTCTCCGAGTATGTGCTGGCAACCGGCGATCAGTCGGTGATGCCGGGCCTGCGGCGGCTCGCGCTGGAAGCCGCCAACGGGCAGAGTGCTGTGGGTTCCTGGGGCCACAAGTTCGCGAGGCCCGATGGCCGCCTCCACGGTTACGGCATGATGAACTCTCCGGGCGTGCCGCTGACCATTTCGCTGGTGCTGGCGCGCGAGGCTGGCGTCAACGAGCCGGAGGTGGCCCGCGCCGTCGAACGCAGTGCCCGCCTGTTGCGATTCTACATCGGCAAAGGCGCGATTCCCTATGGTGACCATCATCCGTGGATTGAGACCCACGAGGACAACGGCAAGTGCGGCATGGCCGCGGTCCTGTTCAACCTGCTGGGCGAGACGAACGGTGCGGAGTTCTTCTCCCGGATGAGTGTCGCCTCCCACGGACCCGAGCGCGACACCGGGCACACGGGCAATTTCTTCAACCTCCTGTGGTCCATCCCCGGCGTGGCGCTGTCCGGTCCCGACGCCACCGGCGCCTGGATGCACGAGTTCGGCGCCTGGTATTTCGATCTCGCGCGCCGATGGGATGGCACGTTCCTCCACCAAGGCCCGCCCGAGCCGGACCCTGACAGTTACGGCGGTTGGGACGCCACCGGAGCTTACCTGCTGGCCTACGCGATGCCGCTGAAGACGATCCGCCTCACCGGAAAGCGCCCGGGCGTCACCCCGCAATTGGATGCCGCGGCGGCGGCGGCCCTCATCCGCGATGGCCGGGGCTGGAGCAACAAAGACCGCCACAGCGCCTATGACCGGCTCAGCGCCGACGAACTCCTGGAGCGCCTCGGCAGTTGGTCGCCTGTGGTGCGCGAGCGGGCCGCGATGGCGCTGGGCCGCCGAAAGGAGGTATCCATCCCGCCGCTGATCCAACTCTTGGAAGCTCCCGCGCTCGCCAGCCGCTACGGCGCCTGCCAAGCTCTGATCGCCCTGCGCGAGCGTGGTTCGCCGGCCGTTGACACGCTGCGAAAAACCCTGGCGGATCCAGACCTCTGGCTGCGCATCAAGGCCGCCGAGGCACTCGCCGCCATCGGTGCTCCCGCCATGCAGGCCGTTCCCCAGCTCCTCAAACTCCTCGCCGAGGTGGACCCGCAAAACGACCCGCGCGGCATGCAGCAGCGGTACCTCTCCTTTGCCCTGTTCGATCGCGGCGGGATGCTGAGCCGGTCGCTGGACGGCGTGGATCGCGAGGCGCTCTACCAAGCCGTGAGGGCCGGGCTCAAAAACCAGGATGGACGCGCCCGGGGCAGCATCGGGTCGGTTTATCGCAAACTGTCGGCTGACGACCTCAAGCCGTTGTGGCCCGCCATCTACCAGGCGATCCTCGAACCTGCCCCGAGCGGCGAGATGTTTGCCGACTCGATCCGCGTGGAAGGGCTGCGCCTTTTGGCCAAACATCACATCGAGGAAGGAATCGGCGCCTGCGTGAAGTACACCCGCGATCAGAATCCTTGGGCGAGCGAGCACCGGACACCCGAACTGATGGAGATCCTCCTCAGCTACGGCACCCACGCAAAGTCCGTCGTTCCAGAACTGATCCGGATCGCCCACTACTTCGAAAAGGAGGAACCCGACTTTCCGAAGGAGCTGATGCTCAGGAAAGCCAGGTGTGTCCGCGAGGCGATCCTCGCAATCGAAGCCTCGACGGATACCCCAATACTCAGCCGCATCCAATGAGGTCCGCGTCCCGCATCCCTCGCATGAAACACATCGCCCCGTTCCTCATTGGCACTCTGTTTATCGCTGCCAGTGCCGCCGCAAACCCGCTGAAGGTGTTCATCCTCGCCGGCCAATCGAACATGGAGGGCCACGCAAAGATCACGACCTTCGACTACCTCGGCGACGATCCGGCCACCGCTCCCTTGCTCCAGCGGATGCGCGGGCCGGGCGGGCAGCCGCGCGTCTGCGAACGCGTCTGGATTTCGTACCTGACCGGCGATGGAGAGAAGAACTTTGAACTGACCGGCAAACTGACCGCGGGCTTTGGCTCCCTGTGGGGAGCTGACCCGACGAAGCCCGGCGAGAAAATCGGCCCTGAATTCACCTTCGGCCTGGCGCTGGAGGCGGCGCTTCCCGGGCCGATTCTCCTCATCAAGGTCGCGTGGGGCGGCAAGAGTCTGCACACGGATTTCCGCCCACCGGGCGCGGGGCCGTACGAGATGAGTTCCTTTCAGCGGGAAAATTATCCGAAGCAGACCGGGCACGGCATCCCCAAGGATTTCGAGCAGTGGCAGATCGAGAAGGCCCGCGAGACCGGCCGCTGCTACCGCTGGATGATCGAGCACGTGAAACAGGTGCTGGCCGACCCGAAGCGCGTCTGCCCGCCATACGACCCCGCGCAAGGCTTCGAGTTGGCCGGCTTCGTCTGGCTCCAGGGCTGGAACGATATGGTGGACGGCCACGTGTATCCGAACTACAACCGCCCGGACCGCTTCGCCCTCTACTCGGACCTGCTCGCGCAGTTCATCCGCGACGTGCGCAAGGACCTCGACGCGCCGAAGCTGCCCTTTGTCATCGGCGTCATGGGCGTGGGCGGAGCCGCGCCGGGGGCGGAAGGCTTGGCGTTCCGCCGGGCAATGGCGGCCCCGGCGGCGCTGCCGGAGTTCCAGGGCAACGTGGTGGCGGTCGAGACCGCACCCTTCTGGTCGGAAGAACTCGGCGCCATTGACAGGAAATACGATCAGGTCCGCCAGATGCGCCACTACCTCGACTCGAAGCACAAGGACCACGCGAACGCGGACGGCACGATGACCGAGGAGCAGAAGCGGGAGTATCTGAAGCAGTTCGAGGCCGACCTGATCAGTCCCGCCGAGGTCGCGCTCTGGAAGCGCGGCGCGTCCAACGCCGGCTACCACTACCTCGGCTGCGCCAAGACCTTTGCCCTCATGGGCCAGGCCTTCGCCGTCGCCAACCTCAAGCTGTTGCAGTCCCAGCGGCGCTGACCGCTTTTCACCCGGACGCGATCATGACATCCAGCATCTGTCTGCTGGCGGTAGGCTAATCAGACTATCCCACGCCCCTCGCCTTCGCCGCCGGGCGGTGCGCACGCCCAGCAGCGGCGCCCGCGGCTTCACCAAGACGGGCAGCGACACCCTGACCTTGTCCGGCACGAACGCCTTCAGCGGCGCGACCGTGGTGCAAACCAGCACGCTGTCCTGCTCGAAGGCGGCCGTGCTGGGCGATGGCCCGCTCAGCATCAGTAACGGGGCGGTGGTCAACCTCAACTACAACGGCCCGCGCACCATCGCCGCTCTGACACTCGGCGGCACCGGAACGGTGACCGTCTCTGCGATCACACCCTGACCCACCCGCCGCCTTAATCTACGGCGCACAACTGTGATGCCTGGTCTGCCGACGCCAAGTTATCTTCCATTCAGGCGGCCCCCAACGGCCCCCTCGGCTTCCGCCGCGAACTCTGCCCAACCAAGGGCATAGCCGTGGATCAGACAGCGCCGGCGCGCGGAAGCCTCTTCAGTGCGCGGGGCGCCCCTGCGCTTCCGACCTCACTTGGAGCGTTTCCACCCTTCAGTTAGCGCCGTCCGTCCCGGCTGCGAGTGGTCGCACCGTCCGGGTGTTGCGCCGGGTTGGCGGCGGGACATCACCCCAACCTGCCGGCGAGGACGCCCGCCCTACTTCATCGCTGGATACGCTCTGGGCACAGGAGGTCTCCTCTCAGCACGCGGGTGGTAGAGTTTCCCAAGGCCGGACCAGGGCGGCCGCTTCACGGCTTGAGTGGTGCCGAGGCGCCAAGGCCGGGACCGTACACGACCGCGTTGAGAAACAATCGCTCCTGGCCGCGCGTGGCAGCACGAAACGTGGGTGAGTTGGCGAACAAAATGATCTGGCCACGCCCGAACGATTCACGCGTCAGATGCGCCGAGTTCGCCACCCGGTGCGCCGCTTCGGGCCAGAGCAGACCGCTCATCCGCAGATGCATCTCCGTTCCTTGTGGCAGAGCCGACCAACCCACACGTGGGGGCTCCTTCTTCTGCTCCTTCTTGGTTTCGGTGCGGTTGCCGTTTTCCTTTTGGGCGCGGTCGTCCGGCGCAGGTTTTTCAGAAGCTTCAGGTTCAGACGCGGCTGTCTCCTTGGCTGTCTCGACCAGGTAGCCGTAACGCACCGGAGCTTCGACGCCGTCGGCCGCCATCAGGACCGGCCCGCGACCCGCCATGACCGGCAGCCATTCCGCACAACCCAGGGTCAACCACGAGTTGGTGTCCACGCGCGCGGCAAGCAGGGCGCCTTGGGGCATGAACAACGACTGCCAGGCATCCCGTTTCTTCAGTTCCTTCTCGTCGGGGTGCGCGCCCTCGATGAACTGCCACGGAAACTGGAGGCTGGGCGTGGCGCGGTGGCTCCACACGGCGTCCAGCGCCGGCAGCGCGCCAGATCGGCCCAGCCACTCGCGGAGGATGGTCAGCTCGTAATCCGCGAGCCTGGGGAGCACGTCGGGCAGATTCCGCACGCGGCTAAACTCCGCCTTCTCAGCCATCAAAGCGTTGGCCGAGCCGCCGATCGCGATCAGGGTTCCGCCCGCGCGCACCCATTCCTTGAGCGCGCCTTCCCACGCGGCACCGGCTGCGCCCCAGCGCTCCGGAAGAATCAGCACATTGTACCGCCGCAGGTCATGGGTGGCGGACTCGTCGAGGTGCGAATGGCGGACCGCCAGGCGATGGTCGAGTGCGTACCAGATCGAGCCGTAGTCCGTGGAACTGAGCGCGCCCCGGCTGAACAGCGCGATGCGCGGCGGCTCCAGCAAACGGAAGTGCCGCCCTCCCAGATCCGGCAGGTCCCCCGCCCCGAGACCGGAAACGACCGGCACGGCGCTCAGACCCAGTTCCGCGGCCGTGGCTGACACCGCACCCCGCAGGTCGCCGGTGAACAGGCGGTTATCCAGCGTGGTGATGACCACCGAACCCCGCGCGAAGTCCTGCCCATCGAACCGGAACGGCTTGTCGGTGACCCGCGGACGCACGCCACGCTCCATTAACCGGGCGGCGGCCACCACGGAGCGATCGTCCGCCCCGTCAAACACGTAGGCCACCGGGGCCGGTTGGTCCGCGGCCAGTCGTGCCGGCAGCTCGGCCGGCGCCCAAGGCTCGGTGAGTTCCGCGACGTGTTGAGTGAGCGTCAGCGCGGGCAAACCGAACATCATGGTCAGATTCCAAGCGGTGGTGTCGTAGATGCGCGAACGTCCCTTTTCGAGCAGGTCACGGCGCTCGTCCTTCAGTACGTCGGCGGAGAACCGCGGATCGAACTCGAGCATCGCGGCGATGAGATGTCCGAGCGGCTGGCGGTTGGGGATGAGCAGCGTCCCGACGGGGACGGAGACATCGTGGATTTGCCGTCCCAGTTGGTCCGTCGCGGCAGGGACAGTGAATTCCGTCTTCGCCCGCAGCACTTCGATGCCGTGCTGTTGCAACAGCCGCCCGAAGTCTTCCACGCGGGTGCGATTGGGGTGGGGCAGCACGGCGAAGGTGCGCTGCCCGTACGGCCCCTCCGGGTCGCAGGCGGCGCGGCGCGTCTTCCACAGGTTCCGCAGCAAGTCCTTCGCCTGCGCCTGGGCGGTCAGCAGATTCGCCAGGGACCCAATGACGTGGTGTTGCACCGACTCGCGGTAGGACAGGATTCGTCCCTCGGGCCGGCGCACGCCGTCCTCCGCCACCCGCGCCTGTTCGTAGAGAATGCCTACCGCGCCCCGGTAGGAGACGTAGGCGTCCGAGTAGCCGGGATACCACTCCTCATGCCATTCACCGGTGTAGTACACCAAGCCGTGGCGATCAAAGGCGTGGGCTTGGTCCCGCGCGAACCGCTCGCCCCATTCTTTGCGGGCGACGGGGAGGTGGGGATTGACCGGCTCCCGCGGCGGCGAAAACAGATGGGTATCCTGCGATCCCATCCCATGCGCATCCACGAAGAGGACGGGGTTCCACTTCGCGACCTCGCGGACGCGGCCGCGCGTCTCCGGGTGGGCCAACCACAGCCAGTCGCGGTTGAGATCAAACAGGTAGTGATTCCCGCGGCCGTACGGCCAGTAGCCGCTGTGGATCAGTGACTGGTCATCCACGTTGGGCACCGCGCCCCGGTTTTCAGCGATCATCTTCACGAACCGGTCGCGCCCGTCCGGGTTCATCAACGGATCCACGATGATGATCAGGTCCTCCCGCAGCTTCGCGACCGCCTCGTCTTCGCCCGCGATCAGGTGGTACAGCACCGCGAGCGCCGCGTCCGAGCCTTCGGTTTCGTCGCCGTGAATCGTGTAGGCCAGCCAGGCGACCGCCGGCGACCGGGCAATGATCGCCTCGGCCTCGGCCGGATCCGTCTGCCGGGGATCGGCGATTCGAGCCAGGTCGCGTTGAATGTCGTCGAGTCGCTGGAGGTTCGCCGGTGAAGTGACGACGACGTAGTGCAGCGGCCGGTTCTCGTGGCTGCGCGCGTACTCCACCAGACGGCTGCGCTCGGGAGCCGCCGCCGTCCATGCCTTCAGGCACTTCTCCACCTCGGCGGCGGTCGCCGCGCGGTCGCCGTGGGCAAAACCCAGCAGGCTGGCCTGTGTGGGCACATCGGCGCGATAGCGCGCGCCGGGAAAAAACTCATCGGTGTGGCGCAGACCGGGCAGGTCCGTGGGGGCCAGCCTCGGTGGAGAATCGGCGGCGACCACAACGGCGATGGCCAGGGCAAAACCGGCGAGGGGAAAAAAAGAGGCGGCGTGCAGAAGGGCGGACCGAGGGGCGGCATTCATCGCGCCGCAGTGTCTCAGATTGACCCCGTCTGGCGAGTCGCAAAGCTGGTTAAAGGATGCCCAACTCGCCAACAATGGGGACGCCGTCCGGCGCCACGCCGCCGCGCGCGAGATGTTCGACCGCTTCTTCGGCATACCCCGGCAGCACGCGGTTGAGGGCGGCAGGGGTGGCCCCGAGGTGCTTGCGGATGACTTCGCCCAGCACGCTGCGGTAATCCACCGTTCGCCCAAGGTAGCGGCCCTTAACGCTGAACTGGGCGCCGGCCGGGCCGACCGGCCAGGAGTTTCCGTCGCATTGGTACACTCCCCCGCGCACGCGGCCGCCGGCCACCAACATGACGCTGGCCTCGGCGTGGTCGGTGCCCAGGGATCCGTTCTCGATGGAGGTGCGGCCGAATTCAGAAAGCGTCACCAGCACGGTGTCCTCCCACAACCGGGGGGCCACGCTGCGCAGGTACTGCCGAACGGCGTAAAAGCCCCACCCCAACCAGGACAGCAGGCGCGCGTGGGTGCCCGTGAGGGTGCCCTGGGAGTCGTGGGTGTCGAAGCCGTCCAGTTGTGTGCCGGCTACGACGGCATCGGTCTGGGCAAGAACTTGCGCCGCCACTTTGAGGTTGCGGAAAAAGCCAAAGGCGCCGCTGGAGAAACCCTTCTGGTTCGAGGCGGTGTCAATCGGAAACAGGTGGGTCGTGCCGTCGGTGTCGAAGAAGTTGTTGTCGGTGAGACCGATCGCCCGCAGAGCTTCGATGGACGTGCTCAGGCCATCGCCGGTGCCGAAGAGCAGCGGACGGTTGTCGCGTTCGGGGTGTGGTACCTGGTGGGCTTGGGTCAGTGCGGACAGGATTTTGGCCCGGTCCGCGCCGTTGTTGGTCACGCCGAGCAGGTCGTAGCGCGCGGGGTCGCTGAGATTCGGGAAGGCCAGCGGCCCGCGCAGCAGGAGCGGATGCCTGCTCTGAACCGACACCGCCGGGAACTGGCGTCCCAGGTGGAGTCCCGTTTCCACCAGCGCCCGGTAAAAAATGCCCGAGCTGGTGAAGTCGGCGCGCGGCGTGCCGTTTTCCCAGTAGCGATGCGAGTCGAAGTGCGAGCGAGATTGCCGGGGGTAACCCACGCGGTGGATCAGGGCCAGATGACCGTCGTTGTAGAGCGGGCCAAGGTTCTTGAGCGCGGGGTGCAGCCCGGCAAAGCCGTTGCCCAAGTCAATGGACCGGGTCAGGTCCGGCTCGGGCGGCATGCGCCCCGGGGCGGTGCTGCGGGGGTCGGGCGGGGGCAGGTACAAGGAGGGGCGATTTTGGACGTTGTAGGCATCATCGCCCCAGGGCACCAGCGTGTTCAGGCCGTCGTTACCCCCGCGCAGGAAAATAAACAGCAACTTGCGCGCGCCGGACGGGAGTTCGCCCTGGGCCAAGGCCCGGCGCAGGAAGAGCGGGACGTGCCAGGCGGCGCCAACCGCCGAGGCCAGGGCGAGGCGGAAGGTTTGGTCCAGAAAGCCGCGTCGAGTAAGCAGGTTCATGGTCAACTTGCAGGGTTCGAGAGCCGGCGGATGCAGTGGGGCGGCCGCGCGGTGCCGGCTGACCGCGCGCGCGGGTAAACACACGGAGTTCGCAGGGTCATTGCTCTTGATAGCGGGGCAGGCCGAGTAGGAACGCGACCAGCCCGCGAATGCGGCCTTCGTAGGCTGTGGTCCCCGGCACCAGCGCGGCAAAGGGCGAGGAATTGGGCACCCCACCATCGGCGGAGTTCAGGAACGCCATGGCCAGCTCGCGGTCCGGCCCCCAGTTGGCGCGGCCTTCGCCCGGGAAGAACAAGCCAAGGAAACAATCCACGACGGCGACCGCATCTCGAAGTTGCTCCGCACTCAATCGCGTGCGCAGCAGAGCCACCGGGTCACAGACGTTGTCGGTGCCGGTGATCCCGAAGTCGCGCTGCTTGAGCGGGTCGCGGGCGGCGACGAGGAAGTTTTGGGCGAACCGCATCCGCTCGATCAGCGCCGCGGTGCTGATCCATTCGCGGCCCGTCTCGGGCCAGCCATCGGGATCGGCCCGGTCAAACAGGGGCATGTTTAGCCGCCGCAGCGAAGTGATCAGGTCGTAGCCGTCGGTGTCCGCCGTGAATCCGCCTTCCGGCCGGGCGGCGCGCACGGCCCGAATCACGCTGACCACGTACTCGAGCGGGGTTTTGACCTTTTGCGCCAGGGCGGCGCGGGAACGGAACAGTTCGGAATGGAAAATGGTTTGGAGTACCTGACGCAAGTTGCCCCGGCGACCATCCGGGCCGGGTTGCTCCCAGGCGTCCATGCAGGCGCGAACCAGCCGGCCTTCGGGACTCAGATCCGGGTCCGTGAAATCGTACACGCGCCATGGTGGAAGTTCTCGTGGACGAACCAGCGGCAGAGCTTGACGCTGAGGTATTCCCGGGTCTGGGGCAGGTTGGCCAGGTGCCGGATGATGTCGTAGCCGTCGGCCATGCCGTTGGTGCCGGTGCGAGCGGGCAGGCGCAGCTCATAGCTCTGTCCCGCCCAGGGCGGGCCGAAGCGTGCGGGAACGTTTTTCCCACGGAAGATGACCTTCGAGCCGGTGTCGTGGCGATCGGTTCGAAACCGCAGGGTCCAGACACCCGGGTCGTTGTCCCGGTCGGCCACGCGGTTGGCGAAGGGGTTGTGGGCCTGCTCGGGCGGGAGTTTGTCCACGCGCCAACCGGTCCAGGCCCGGCTCATTTCCTCGATGTCCCGTTGATCGTAACCGTTGTCCACTCCCATTGTGAACAGTTCGAGCAGTTCGCGCGAGTAGTTCTCGTTGGCGTTGCCGCCACGGCTGGTCACGGTGTCCAGGTAGATGATCATGGCCGGGCTTTCGGCGCTGATGCGGAGCAGGTCCAGGAACGTGCCGTTTGGATTGAGGAACACCTCCCGCCAGCGCAGCAACTCGCGGAACTCGAACTCGGTGGCCACCAGTGACGGGGTCACACTGTTGGTCACCTGCCCGTCCACCCACTCCCGGCTCTTGCTGTACTGGGTCACGAAATGGTTGTCGGTGAACTGGAGCAGGGTCTGGAGCAATTGCCGCTCGGAACGCACGGCGTGCATCAAAAACCACGCCCGCAGGTCGTCCAACCGGGCCTGCCCGGCCTGTAACCGGGCGTACAGCACCCCCGGCAAGTAGGCCGGCGGAATCAGGCTGTGGGTGGTGTCAATCCCCCGACCGGGATACTCGCCAGAGCGGGACAGTCGCGCGGTCAGGTAGGTGCCGTTGGTACTGGGCAGGTACCAGTAGCTGAGCGTGTAGGTTTGGCCCACCTTCAGCGACGGCGAAATCGTTTGCCAGAGCGCGGAATCCCGGGTTGTGCCGCCCGAGCTGGCCACCAGATGGAGGCTGCTTTGTCCGGAGCGCTTGACCGTGCTGCTCAAGTGGGACGCGCTGAGATTGGTCGAGATCGTCCACGCACTGGCGAGGTCGGTTTCGAAATCCCCGTTGCGGACCAGGTTCGGACCCTGGCCGGGCACACTGCCGGCCACCAGCGTCAGGTCATCGAGATACACGTCCCCCGCCTCGGCCGGATACAGATACAGGATGGAACTGGAGGCTGTGCCGGTTACGCTCACGAACTGCCAGTCCAACGGGGGCAGCGGCGCATCCAGCGAATCTGGGATTTTCTCCGGCGCCAACTGCTCGGCGACGTAAGCGGCGGCACCCATCGCTCGGGGGCCGGTGAGAACGCGGTCCAGGAGGTCTGGCGTGGGACCGTAGGCCAGCCGATTCAAAGCCACGACGGCCCAAATCTCGTCCGGGGCAAGCGATTCACCACGAACTCGGAAGAAGCCCGATGGTTCCGGGGCCGGACCGGTCCAAATGTAGCCGTTCGGCGGGGGGGGCGGACGCGGGCGCAAAAGGCTGACCCAAGTCCGGGGTCACTTCTACGGTCCACGACTTCATGCCGACGACCTTGGGCAGGCTCAGGGCTGCCTGTTGGTTGGTAACAGTCAGGCCCTCGATGGAAGGGGAGAGATCAGCGGTTCGTCCCGATTTGGCTGCCCATGCAACGGCGAGAATGAGCGTCGCGCTGCGAATGTACCACTTGTGCATTGTTGTGCCGTCTCGCGTCGGGTCGGTTGCGGCCCGAAGCACTCGTTATGCCGTTCAGCAAGACTCAGGCCGAAGATTACAAGGCTCAATTCCGGGTCGCAAATCGGACGGGCCGGGAATGCTGCTCGGCGAAAGCTTTCCGCGTCAGAGAAATCGGGCCGAGCCCTCCGGCCCGGGCCGCCGAACGCCGCGCTACCGGGCCGCGGTTGCCAGAGGCGCGACGGCAGTCCAAGGGTTCGATCCGAACTTGGAGAAGAACGCTTCCCGGAGTCGCTCGGCGGCCGGGCGTCCCGCCGCGAGCGCGAAGGTCGTCGAGCCGCTGCCAGACATCAGCGTGCCCAGTGCGCCGGCTGCGCGCAGGTGTTCCTGGTACAGGGCGAGGATCGGATACTTCTCGAGGGCCGGCGCTTCGAGCGAGTTGTAGAGTTGCGCCATGCCGCCGGGCAGGTCGCCCGCCCGCCAAGTGGCGATCAGGCGTTCGCCCCGCCCCGGCTCCCCGTTCAGGGCGCGTGGAAATCGCGCAAGACTTTGGTAGGCCCACGCCGTCGCGATGCCGAAGCCCGGATGGATCAGCAGCACCCACACGTCGCGCAGGACATCAAAAGGTTCGAGGGCTTGGACTTTTTCACCCCGGCCGGTGGCCAGCGCGGGGTTGGACTGGAGGAAGAATGGCACATCCGAACCGAGCGTCGCCGCCAGCGCTTCGAGTTGTGAGGGGGTCAACGGCTGGCCAAACAGCTCGTTCAAGCCCAGCAAGGTCGTGGCGGCATCGCCGCTGCCGCCTCCGAGTCCGGCGGCCAGCGGGATGCGTTTCTCCAGATGGATGCGCACGCCAGCCGTGATCTTGGCGGCCGACAGAAAGGCGCTGGCAGCGCGATGGACCAGATTCGCACCGTCCACGGGCAGGCAGGGATCGCTGCAGGTCAACGTGATGCCGTGGGCGGCAGTCTCGAAAGCGAGGCGGTCATGCACCGGCACGGGGTGCATCAGCGTTTCCAGTTCGTGAAAGCCGTCCGGGCGCCTGCCGAGGATGTTCAGCAAGAGGTTGATCTTGCAGGGCGAGGAGTATTCCAGCCGCATTAAAGCAAACGGCGCCGGCATTTGCATGACGGCGCCGCGTGGGAAAACAATCTGTTAGTAGTCGTAAATGCGGAACCGGCTGCCGGGGAACCACGGCACAATGTCGCCGCCCGCGAATCCCAGACTGGCGTCCGGCTCGACTGCCGACGAGTTCTGTACGGCCGGTTTGTAGCTGTCGGGGAAGGCCGGATCCACGGTCGCGTCCGGCAGGATCGGCCCGCCCGGGCGGAGGATCGGGTCGTAACTCGGGATCGGGAAGGTCACGATCTCATACAGCCCCACGCCGGTTCGGACCAGGCTGCGATTGAAGCCCTTGATGACGCCGGTGGTGTACGAAGATGCCGCGCCGTCCCACAGGTACGTCTGCTCCTGCGACCTTCGGATCTCGCCCATGCGAACGAACTCGGTGGCGTTGTTGATGCCGCGACCCAGCTTCTTCTCCGGACCGGCGCATCCCGTGGCGAACACCGCCAAGATCAGGGCGGAGCCGAACAGTGAGAGCTTCATTTGCATAACGTGTACAACGGTGGTCGAAGCCTATCGGCGAACTGTGCCGTGTAAAGAGCGATTTCCGGGCCAGCAATGCGCTCCACCGGGCGTCCCGGTTAAACCAATCGGCGCCATTGAGAAGTCTCTGGCCGGACACTATTTTCCGCCGATTCGGTTGAAGTCACGTGAGCGTTTTCCTTCAGTCCGCCGCCGCCCCGCCGTCTTGCGCCCGTTCTCCGGCGGCCGGGCCGGGCGTCCGTCTGCCTGAGTTGCTGGCACCCGCCGGGGATTGGGCGTGTGTGCGGGCCGCGGTCGAAAACGGCGCGGATGCGATCTACTTCGGGCTGGACCGCTTCAATGCCCGGATGCGTGCCGACAACTTCTCCGAAGCGGAGCTGCCCCGGCTGATGGAATTCCTGCACCGACGCGGGGTGCGGGGGTATCTCACCTTCAACACGCTGGTCTTCACCGAGGAACTGCCGGAGGCAGAACGCTTTCTCCGCGCGATCATCGCCGCCGGGGTGGATGCCGCGATCGTGCAGGATATCGGCATCTGCCGGCTGATCCGCCGGCTGTCGCCGGACTTTCCCATCCACGCGTCAACGCAGATGACCATTACCAGCGCAGCGGGCGTGGAGTTGGCCCGCGAGCTGGGCTGCGCACTGGTGGTGCTCGCGCGCGAGTGTTCGCTGCGGGACATCGCAGCCATCCAGCAGAGCACCGGCGCCGCCCTGCCGCTGGAGGTGTTCGTGCATGGCGCGTTGTGCGTGGCGTATTCGGGCCAGTGCCTCACCAGCGAGTCGCTCGGCGGCCGATCGGCCAACCGCGGCGAGTGCGCGCAAGCCTGCCGGCTGCCGTATGAACTGGTCAGCGACGGCCAGACCGTCCCGCTGGGCGACCGCCGCTATCTGCTCAGCCCGCAGGATCTCGCCAGCGTGGAGTTGATCCCGGAATTGGTCCGGCTTGGCCTGGCGTCGCTGAAGATCGAAGGGCGCCTCAAATCGCCCGAGTACGTGGCCAGCATCACGCGGATCTACCGCCAGGCCCTCGACCGCTGCCGACCGCAGGCGAACGGCGCCGGTGGTCCGGCTCAGGCTTCACTGAATCCTCCGGCCGATGCGCCGGGAAAGACCCGCTACGAAATGCAGATGGCGTTCTCGCGCGGCCTGTACACCGGTTGGTTTGGCGGCGTGAACAACCAGGAACTCGTCCACACGCGCTATCCCAAGAAGCGCGGCGTGTACCTCGGCGAGGTTTTGCAGGTCCTCCGGGACGGCGTGCGGGTCCGGCTGTCCGGCCCCTTAAAACCGGGCGACGGCGTCGTGTTCGACGCCGGCCGGCCGGATGAACCCGAGGAAGGCGGGCGCGTTTATGAGATCCGCGGCCCAAAGGCAGCCGTCCGGGGTTCGAATCCCGCCGCCGCGGAACGGGAGGCCGTCCTGACATTCGGCAACGGCGAAGTGGACTTCCGTCGCATTCGTCCCGGCGATCGTTTGTGGAAGACCAGCGATCCGGCCCTCGAGCGCGAATTGCGTCAGACCTTCGAGGGGGACGAGGTGCGGTTCCAACGGCCCCTCGAATTCGAGGTGTTTGGCGAGGCCGGACTCCCGATGACGGTGGTCGCCCGCGATGAGGCCGGTCACGTCGCGCGGGTTTCGTCCACGATGCCCTTGGAAGTGGCGACGCAACAGCCGCTGACGGCCGTCCGGCTGGCGCAGCAACTCGGACGGCTGGGCGGCACGCCTTTTCGGCTTGGTCGGCTCGAAAACCGACTTGAGGGGGAAGTTCACCTGCCCGTGAGCGAGCTCAACCGAATCCGGCGCGAAGTCGTGGCGGACATCGAACGACAGCGCATCCAGCCTTCCCGCTGGGTGCTCCGCGAGGCCACGGGTGACGACGTGCCGGAGCGAAGCGCGAGATCCGCCGGTGAGCGCGCGGAGCTCGCGCCCGACTTGGTCGTGCTGGTGCGCAGCCTGCCGCAACTCGAGGCCGCCCTGGCAACCGGTGTGGCGACGGTCTATTGCGAACTGGAAGATCCCAAACGGTATCGCGACGCGGTGGCACTCGCCCGCGCCAGGCCGGACCGCCCGGAGTTGTTCGTTGCGCCCCCGCGCATCACCAAACCGGGCGAGGAGTGGATTCTGCGGCAGGTGCGCGCCTCGGAAGCGGACGGCTACCTTGTTCGGAACTATGACCACCTCCGCTTTTTTGGCGACTGTCGTTGCGTGGGAGATTACTCGCTGAACATCGCCAATCCGCTGGCAGCCGGGTATTTCATCGAGCGTTTTCGGCTGGAGCGCGTGACGGCGTCCTACGATCTGAACAACGCGCAACTGGAGGCCCTGCTCGCGGCCGCGCCGCCGGAGTGGTTTGAGATCACCATCCACCAACACATGCCCATGTTCCACATGGAGCACTGCGTGTTCTGCGCGTTTCTCAGCCGGGGCAAGGACTACCGCGACTGCGGTCGGCCCTGCGAAAAACACGCCGTCCAACTCCGCGACCGCGTTGGCGCCCTGCATCCGCTGAAGGCCGACGCCGGCTGTCGCAACACGGTGTACAACGCGCGGGCGCAAACCGGCGCCGAGTATGTGCATCGGTTTATCGCGTTGGGCGCGCGGCGGTTTCGCCTCGAATTCCTCGACGAGTCGCCAGCCGAGGTGACGCGGACCATCCAGCGCTATCGGGAATTGCTGGCGGGTCAAATCACCGGCGCGCAACTGTGGCGCGAACTGAAGCTCCAGCATCAATTGGGTGTCACCCGCGGCACGCTGGATCGCGGTGAACGCCCCGTCACGGTGTTGTGAGCGCAAGGGCACCCCGGACTCAGGCGGGGTCGCCGTACACGCGGATCTCGTACACGCTCGCGATGGGTGACCCGTGCGTGGCCAGCGGGAGCAGGCGCAGCGTGTCGGTCACCACCCCGTCGAGCACCACGCGATTCAGGCGCTGATGGTTCCCGCGGACCGAATGAACCCGCGGACCCTCGGGGGTAAGCCACTCGAGATTGTAATCGCGCACCGTCTCCGGCTGCGGGCCGCGGATCATCCGGCGGGACACACCGTCAGAGGCAGACAGCGTCAGCTCCCGGTGAAAGCCGCTGTCGAACGTGATCTGCACTTCGCGCACGCGCTGCGGCGTGGACCAGGAAAGTTGCAACCATGCGGGCTCACCGCCCAGCCGGACGCCCCAGCGGTTTTTCCACTCGTTGCCGGAGTCGCGCACAAAACCGTTGATGACATTCTCCGGGCGCGACAGGTCGTGCGAATCCGAGGCGGTCACTTTGGCCGACCGCGCCAGATCCCGCGGGTCTTCGTTCCTCCGGCCCTTGATCGTCTGATCATCCCGCAGCAGCGTCTGCTGGAGTTCGCGCAGCCGGGCTTTGTCCTCGTACAACTGCCGGGGCGTCAGACCGTGCCGCGCGCACAGGGCGGCCGCCGTTCCCGCCGCCTGCCCCATGACCGCACAGGTGGCCATGACGCGCGTGGAACTGAACGCCGCGTGCGTGGCGCTGATGTTCCGTCCGGCCATCCAGAGGTTGCGCACGTTGCGGCTGTACAGGCAGCGCAGGGGGATGCTGTACACGTCCGGCACCTTGATGGACCGGAACGGCGGCGCCTGCCAGGCATCGAACCCGGACGGCGGATGGTCGTCCAGGGGCCAACCGCCGATGGCGACGGCGTCCTCCGGTTCGCCGCGTTTGCCCTCGAGATCGTGCTGCGTGAGCAGGTAATCGCCCATCAGCCGCCGGCTCTCCCGCTTGCCCGGCAGGAAGCCGATCCAGTCCATGCCCCAGTTGACGCTGGAAGGTTGGTCGCCCGAGTTTTTGATGTAGTCCCAAACGCCCAGCACGATGCTCAGCAGCTCAAAGCGGATGCGCTCGTTGTCGCGGATGCTGTCTAACTGACCGCCCCACTCGATCCACCAGTAGCCGTACTCCCACGAGTTCACGGCCCGGAACCGGAGCATTTCCTTCGTCACCTTCCGCGCCCACGCGGGAGGCGTGAAGGGCACCGGCCGGCCGTAGTCGCGCGCGGTGAACAGGATGCTGCTGCCCAGGGTCTGGCGATCGGCAACGTCGTAGGCGAGGGACTCACCGAACTCGCTCCGGGCCTCGCGCCCGACCCGATGGTCCGCGCCGGCCTCAAGCCCGAGCCGGCAGTCGCCCGTGCAGTCGAGAAACTGGCGCGCGGTGATGCGGTACAGGTGCTCGGTTTTGTCGCACCGCGCGAGGACGCGGCGAATCGAGCCGTTTTCCGTTTCCGCGGCAAACAGCGTGGTGTCCAGCAGCAGCGTGAGGTTTGGCTCGGATTTGAGTTTGTCGTACAGGAGCAGGTCCCATAACTCGAAGCTGCGGTGGGGATTGTTGACCGCGTCATCCAGGCGCAGTTCCTCGATGATTCCGCCCTCGCGCCAACCCGGTCGCTGACCGTGGTGGTCCGCGCCCACGATGTGCATCTTGACCTCGCTGCTGGCGTTGCCGCCCAACCGCGAGCGGTCTTGCACCAGGATCACTTTCGCTCCGTGCCGGGCCGCGGCAAGGGCGGCGCAGACGCCTGCCATGCCGCCGCCAGCCACGAAGACATCGCCCGTCAGGTCCACCAGCGTCATGTGTGGCTCACCGGCGAAGCGGTCCCCTGAGGGCTGGGGCGGTGCGATGTGGTCAAACTGTTGAACGATCGTCTCCCGCGCCCGGCGCGGCTCATCCGCTGCGTGGAGCTTCACGAATACCGTGTAGCCCGTGAGTCCACCGGCGACGGTCAGAAAATCGCGTCGGTTCATGATGGTCTTGCGTCCGCCGTGACCATGCATGGACTGCGGCGAACGAGCAATGGCCGGAATACCCCGCCGGAACCGCCGAATCCAGCTCAGGGCGGTGGCGGCGCCCCCGACGGCGAGCTTCGCTTGGCGTTTTCGACTGGCACGGGACCGGCTAAACTCGGGCTCATGAAGTTTGTCTGTCTTCCCTGGCTCGCCGTCGCGCTGGGTTGCTTGGTGGCGGGCCGTGCCGAAATCGTCCCCTTCGTGCTGCCCTGGAACGACGCCTCGCCGGGCGTGACCGATTTTTCCGGGATGAACCGCCCGATCGGCCCGGAGGACCGGGTTGCCGTGAACGCCGCCGGGCACTTCGTGCTGCGGGGTGAGCGGGTCCGTTTTCTGGGCATGAACTTCGCCGGCGACTCACCGTTCATGCCCACCAACAAGGCCGAGGCCGTGGCCGCGCGCCTGGCCAAGTTCGGCGTCAACAACGTGCGCTTCCACCACATGGATGCGCCCTGGGCCACGGGAGGCGGGATTCTCCGCTACACCAGCACCAGCAGCCGTGAGATCAATCCCGCCCAGCTCGAGCGGCTGCACTTTCTGATCTCGCGGCTCAAGGCTCACGGCATCTACGCGAACATCAACCTGCTGGTCGGCCGCGAGTACCGCTCCGGCGACGGCCTCGGGCCCGAGGTCACGACGATGGACTGGAAGGACCAGCACATCCTGGGCTTCTTCAACGACACCGCCCTGGCGCTCCACAAGGAATACGCGACCCGCCTGCTCACGCCGACCAACCGCTTCACCGGCCTGCCGCTGGCACGCGACCCCGCCGCGGCCTTCGTCGAGATCATCAACGAAAACGGCCTGCTCCAGAAATGGTACGACGGCGGCCTGGACCGCTTGCCCGCGCGCTACGCGGCGGACCTGTCCGCGCGGTGGAACGACTGGCTCGCCGGGCGGTACGCCGATGACGCGGCGCTGCTCGCCGCCTGGCAACCCATCCAGGAACCGCTCGGCGCCAACCTGCTCCGCAACGGCGACTTCGCCACCGGCATCACTTCGTGGAATTTGGAACAACACCAGGGCGCCACCGCCACGGCCACGCGCACCACGGATTTCAACGGCGCGCCCGCCGCGAAAATCACCACCACCCGGACCGGCACGGCCGGCTGGCACGTCCAGTTCAACCAGCCCGGCCTGACCGTCTCGAATGCCCAAGTGTACACGCTGATCTTCTCGGCGAAGGCCGACGCCGCCGCCAACCTGGACGTCTCGGTCATGCAGGCCCACGACCCCTGGCAGGCGGTGGGTCTGAGCCGCAGCGTGCGGCTTTCGACCAACTGGCAGACCTTCACCAACACCTTCATCGCCGTGTTGCCCTCCGGGACGCGGGACACCAACACCCGGGTCAACTTCGGTGGAATGGGCACGCGTCTGGGCAGCTTCTGGCTGGCCGACGTCCGCTTCCATCGCGGCGGCACTGTGGGTCTGCCGCCGCCCGGCACCTCGCTGGCCGCGCGGAATCTGCCCACCGTTCGCTACAGCGGCGACGGTTTCACCGGCACCGCGGCCGCGCGTCGAGACTGGCTGGCCTTCCTGCGCGATCGCGAAAACGCCTACTACGACGCGATGGTCGGGCATCTCCGCACCAATTGCGGTTACCCCGGCCTGATCTTCGGCACCATCATGGCCAACAGCCCCGCCACGGTGCAGTCGCGGCTCGACATCATTGACGCCCACGCCTACTGGCAGCATCCGCAGTTTCCCGGTCAGCCTTGGGACCCGGTGAACTGGATCGTGCCCAACGTCTCGATGGTCACCACCACCAACAGCGACAACACCCTCGCCGGCCTCAGCCGCCAGCGACTTCGCGGCAAGCCGTTCACCGTGACCGAATACCAACACCCCTCGCCCATGTACTACGGCGCCGAAGGGCCGATCATGCTCGCGGCGCAGGCGGCGCTCCAAGATTGGGACGGCCTCTGGCTCTTCGACTACGGCCCCGGCCACGACGGGGTGGGGATGGGCCGCATCCGCGGGTTCTTCGACACCGCCCAGCACCCGCCCAAGATGGCCAACCTGCTCCTGGCCGCGAACCTCTTCCGGCGCGGCGACGTGCCACCGCTGACCAACGAGGTGGTCATGGCGCTGACGCCCGAGCGCGAACTGGACCTGCTGCTGACGCGCGGGGGGGCGTGGTCGGTGTTTCACAGCGGGCACCTGGGCATGCCGCATCACTGGGCGTTCACCACCCGCCTGAGCGTGGACGTAGGTGAGCAACCCACCGGCTTCACCACGCCCCCCGCCAATCCGCCCCTGCCCGGCGGGCCGTTGCCGGTGCGCTGGCTCAACAACGGTCCCGACCGCGGCTACGTGCTGGTGGACACCCCGCGCACGCGCGCCGCCGTGGGCTACATCCGCAATCGGGCCCTCGGCCTGGGTGAGCTGGAGTTGACCGCGAACCCCGCCGAGCTGCCCTGGGCCTCGGTGGGGCTGACCGTGGTGCGCGGCGAGTCGTTCACCAACGGCACCTTCCTGGTCATCGCCAGCGGCTGGATCGAAAACACCGGCCAGGTGTGGAAGGACTCGAGCAAAAACTCGGTCGGCAACCAGTGGGGCACCGCCCCCACCCGAATCGAGGTCATCCCGTGGCAACTGCGCCTGCCGGTGCCGCCCGAGCGCGTGCGTGCCTGGACGCTGGACGAACGCGGCCAGCGCAGCGCGGAATTTCCGGCGGGCGGTGACGGTTCGGGCGGGTCGCGTTTGGTCGCGCCCACCAGCGCCGCCACGCTCTGGTATGAGGTTGAGGTCGCGCCGCCGGTGCTGGCCGGTTTCGAAGGCTGGCGCCGGCAGCATTTCACCCCTGAACAACTGGCCAACCCGGCCGTCAGCGGTCCCGACGCCGCGCCGGCCGGCGACGGCATTGCCAACTTCGTGAAGTACGCGCTGGGAGCCCTGCCGTTTGCACCGACGCAGCCGCGTGACCTGGTGCAGTGGTCCGCGGACGCCTCGGCGCCGCCGGCGCGCTGCCTGACGCTCACCTACCGTCGGCCGCGCGAACTTCCCGACGTGCGAATCCGGGTTTTGGGCACCGCCGACCTGGTCCACTGGGCCGAGGTAACCCCGAACGTGACCGAGACCGACGAGCCGCCGGACCGCAAACGGGTGACCCTCCAATCCTGTCCGGGCGCGGCGACGGACCGCTGGTTCAATCAGTTGGTGGTGGAGGCCCTTCCGTCCAGGCGATAAACACCTGCGTGTGGTGCCGGTTACTCCTCCACCGGCACCACCAGCCGCTCCATGATGTAGTCCTTCCGCTCCGGCGTGTTCTTGCCCATGTAGAAGTCGAGGATGGGCGCGACTTCCGGCTTGGGCGCGTATTCCACCCGGCTCAGGCGCATCTCCCGCCCGATGAACTGGGAAAACTCCTTGGGGCTGATCTCGCCGAGGCCCTTGAAGCGGGTGATCTCGGGTTTGCCGCCGAGTTCTTTCGCGGCGGTATCCCGCTCCGCCTCGTTGTAGCAATAGATCGTCCGTTCCTTGTTGCGCACGCGGAACAGCGGAGTCTCGAGCACGTACAGATGGCCGTCGTGGACGAGCTGGTCGAAGAACCGGAAAAAGTAGGTGATCATCAGGTTGCGGATGTGGAGGCCGTCCACATCCGCGTCGGTGGCGAGAATCACCTTCTCGTAGCGCAAGCCGTCGAGGCTGTCCTCGATGTTGAGCGTCTGCATCAGGTTGTAGAGCTCATCGTTCTTGTACATCACGTCGCGCTTGAGGTCCCAGACGTTCAACGGCTTGCCCTTGAGGACGAAGACCGCCTGCGTGTTGACGTCACGGCAGCTCGTGATCGAGCCGGCGGCCGACTGGCCCTCGCAGATGAACAGCATCGTCCCGCGCCCTTTGTCGCGCCTCTTGTCGAAGTGCAGCTTGCAGTCCTTGAGCTGGGGAATGCGCAGGGTGATGGCCTTCGCCCGCTCGCGGGCCAGCTTCTTGACCTCCTGCAATTCCTTGCGGAGCTGTTTGGTGTCCTCGGCCTTGGCGACGATCTTCTCGGCGATCGGCTTGTTGCGATTGAAGAAGTGCAGCAGTTCCTCGCGGACGCGGTTGACGAGGTCGGTCCGGATCTCGGTGTTACCCAGCTTGTTCTTGGTCTGGGATTCGAACATCGGGTCCTTGAGGCGGATGGCGACCGCGCCGACGATGCCCTCCCGGACGTCGTCGCCCTCGAAGCTCTTGCGGAGTATTCATTCACCGCCTTGAGCAGTCCCTCGCGAAACGCGCTCAGGTGCGTGCCGCCGTCGCTGGTGTACTGGCCGTTGACGAAGCTGAGAATCTCCTCGCCGTACCGGCTGTTGCTGTGGGTGAAGCAGAACTCGAGCGTCTTGCTGGTGTAGTGCAGCGGCGGGTAAATCGGCTCGGACTGGTCGGTGCCCAGCTCCTCCAGCACCAGGTCCATCAGGCCCCCCCGCGACTGGAAGACCTTGCCGTTGAAAACCAGCTTCAGTCCGCTGTTCAGGTAGCTGTAGTGCCGCAGCCGCCGCTCGATGAACTCCGGCTTGAAGACGCTGTCCTTGAAGATTTCCGGGTCCGGCTCGAACTCGATGTAGGTCCCGTTGGGCTCTTCGGTCTTGCCGCTGAGCTCGCGCCGCAGGCGGCCCTGCTTGAACGCGGCCTCGACAAACTGGCCGTCGCGATGGCTGCGAACCAGGAACGACCGGGACAGCGCGTTCACCGCCTTGGTGCCCACGCCGTTGAGCCCCACGCTGAACTGAAACACCTCGTCGTTGTACTTCGCGCCCGTGTTGATCTTCGAGACGCAGTCCACCACCTTGCCCAGCGGAATGCCACGTCCGAAGTCCCGCACGGACACGCGGTTGCCCTCCACCTGGATCCGGATCTCCCGGCCAAAGCCCATGATGAACTCATCCACCGCGTTATCCACGATCTCCTTGAGCAGCACGTAGCAGCCGTCGTCCGGATGGGCGCCGGTGCCGATGCGCCCGATGTACATGCCGGTGCGCAGTCGGATGTGCTCCAGCGAGGAGAGGGTCTTAACCTTGCTCTCGTCGTATTGGTGCCGGGATTCTTCCGCCATACCCGAAAACGATGACGCCGACCGAAGTTCCTGAAAACCCCAAAAGCGCGGCAGCGGACCAAGGCCGCGGGAAAAAGCAAACGGCCGGGAGCCAAAACCCCCGGCCGCACTGCAATCTATCTGGAGCTTCGCGGGTCTTGCGCCGCGGTTACTGCACGCTCTTGAAACCGGTCGAGTCAATCGCTGCCAGGACGTCCTTCTGGGACACCTTCGAGGGATCGAAGGTGATGACGGCCTGCTTGGACTCGTGACAGACCTTCTGTTCCTTCACGCCTTTCACCGACGCGAGCTTCTTGCTCACTTTGTCCGAGCACGCGCCGCAGCTCATGCCGTCCACTTTCACGGTCAGCGTTTCGGCGGCGACCTTGAATCCAGCCTTGTTGATGGCCGCGATCACCTGCTGGTCCTTCACCTTCTTCGGGTTGTAGGCCAGCTTCGCCGTCTTGGAATCCGCGCAGGCCGAAGCCTCGGTCACGCCGTCAATGGCTGCCAGGGCCTTCGTCACCTTGGTTTCGCAGGCGGCGCAGGTCATCCCGGTCACCGTGTAACTCACCCGGACCAGATTCTCGTTCTTGTCGGCCGCCTTGGCGGTTTTGGCACCCTCCTCCGCACAGCAGGCGGAAGCGCCGGCCGCACAGGTGTCTTTGCTTGCCGAACACGTATCTTTGCTCGCGGAGCACGTGGCAGCACTGGCCGGACACGCGGCCTTGTCCGCCGAACAGGTGCCATTGTCGCCCGCCCATACCCAAGCCGCGACCGCGGCAACCGAGCCCACCAACGCCAGGTCTTTGATCAAACTTCTCATGGTTTCACGATTCGTGGTTTTCGTTCATTGCCCGCCGGGCACCTCCACCCACTCGAGCGCAGCGTCTCGAGGCTGATAACGCCTATCAGTTTGGCAGGCAGCACCGGGAAGATGCCCCGCGGCGCACCCTTGTCAACTTTGCTCGCGTCCACCCGCGAGTTGGGGCGCTTTCCGGTTGAGCCACAGCCCGACCGTTCCTAATCTCCATGTTCAGTGATTGCGAAACGTGAGACGCCGCCAGTCAAAGCGACGGCCTGCCCGGGCCGGGCCGCCAATTGGGTGCGGCCGCGGCTCGGGGCAATCTTGGTTGCGGCGGTGACGCTCGCCGGGCGCGCTTCTGCGGCCGAGGAAGTTTACCGGGGGGCAGTCGAAGCACCGATTGATTTCGCGCGAAAGGTCTTCCCGGTCCTAGAACGGCGATGCTTCGACTGCCACGGGCCCGACATCCAGAAGGCCGGTCTGCGGCTGGACGCGAAGGCGACGGCCGTCAAAGGAGGCAAGTCCGGTCCGGTCATCGCGCCGGGCAATGCGGCCGGCAGCCTGCTGTTCCAGCGCATCTCGACCACCGACACCGACGAATTGATGCCTCCGAAAGGCGAGCGCCTCACACCGGACGAAGTCGCCGCCATTGAGGTGTGGATCAACCAGGGCGCAAGCTGGCCCGAGGGCGTCGGCGCGGTGTCGGCCGAGGTGAAGCAACACTGGGCTTATGTGCCGCCCCGGCGTCCTGAGCCGCCGTCGGTCAAGCAGACCGACTGGCCGCAAAACAACTTGGACCGCTTTATCCTAGCGCGGCTCGAGCACGAGGGCCTGAGCCCGTCGCCGGAGGCTGATCGCGCCACGTTGATCCGTCGGGTGAGTCTTGACTTGATCGGACTCCCTCCCTCGCCGGAGGAGGTGGACGCCTTTCTGAACGATTCGGCCCCCGACGCTTATGAGCGGCTGGTCGAGCGGCTTTTGGCCTCCCCGCATTACGGCGAGCGCTGGGCCCGGCCGTGGCTGGACCTCGCTCGCTACGCCGACACCAACGGCTACGAAGCCGACCACCGCCGCTCAAACTGGCCCTACCGCGACTGGGTGATCAATGCGCTCAACCGCGACCTGCCCTTCGATCAGTTCACCATCGAGCAGCTCGCCGGTGACTTGTTGCCGGACGCGACCACGGACCAGAAAGTCGCCACCGGGTTCCATCGCAACACCATGACCAACACCGAGGGAGGCACGGATGACGAGGAGTTCCGCACCGCGGCGGTGATTGACCGCGTCAACACCACCTACACCGTCTGGCTGGGGACAACGATGGCCTGCGCTCAGTGCCATAACCACAAGTACGACCCGTTCACCCAGCGCGAGTACTACGAGTCGTTGGCGTTCTTCAACCAGACCCGCGACGGCGGCAAGACGCTCGATCCGATCCTCGAACTCCCCACCCCCGAGCAGGCAGCGAAACGCGACGAAATCCGCGCCAAGATCGAGCCGCTTCAAAAGCGGCTCGACACGCAGACGCCCGAGCTGGACGCCGAGCAGGCGGAATGGGAGGCCGGACTCCAGGAACAGCGCCGCGCCATCGCCGACGGCTGGACGGTCCTCGACCCCGCCGGCTTCACCGCCTCCGGCGGTGTGGTGCTTGAACCGCAACCGGACGGGTCCGTTTTCGCCTCCGCCGCGAAGCTGCCCGAGACCAGCGTGTACGAACTGGTCGTGACGAACCCACCGCCGGGCGTGACGGCCTTCCGTGTCGAGGCCCTGACCGACCCCCGCCTGCCCAACGGCAGTTCGGGATACGGACTCGATGGCGATTTCGTGCTCACGGATTTCGAGGTCGAGCTTGGTACCCCGGAAGCCGCCAGTGATTCCCCAACCGCACCGCCGAAGCTGGAGTTTGAGAAAGCCTACGCGGACTTCGCCGAAGACCGCTTCGAGGTTCACAAGGCCGTGGACAAGGACGCGCTGTCCGGCTGGGCGATTGGCGCCGACCAGGAGAAGAACCGCACCAATCATTTCGCCGTGTTCGTCATCAAGCCGACGACCAACGCACCGGCGGCCACGCATTGGGTCATCCGCCTCAAGCAGGAATCCATCCGGCCCAAAAATCTTCTGGGACGTTTCCGCCTCGCGTATTCCACCGCGCCGGTCGGAGCGCATCGCGTCTGGGCGGACGTGCCGACGGGTATCCGCGCGTTGCTCGAGCTGGAGCCGGCGCAACGCACGGACGCGCAGCAGGCCGAACTGGAGAAACACCACCGCAGCATCGCGCCGAGTCTGGAGAGTATCCGGCGAGAAATCGCCGAACTGCGCAAACAGGAACCGAAAGACATCACCACCACGCTGGTGATACAGGCGGTGGAAAAACCCCGCCCCACGCACGTCTTCAAGCGCGGCAGTTTCCTGGACAAGGGCGATGAAGTGCAGCCGGCCACGCCGGCCGTGCTGCCGCCAATGGCGCCAGATCTGCCGCGGAACCGGCTGGGCTTCGCCCGCTGGTTGGTGTCGCCCGAAAATCCGCTCGTCGGCCGCGTGACGATGAACCGCCTTTGGGCGGCGTACTTCGGCCGCGGGTTGGTCGAAACCAGCGAAGACTTCGGCGCGCAGGGCGAGCCGCCGTCGCATCCGGAATTGCTGGACTGGCTGGCCACGGAATTCGTTCACCAGGGCTGGAGCCTGAAGGCGATGCACCGCCTGATCGTGACCTCGGCCACGTACCGGCAGTCAGCGCGCGTGACACCGGAGTTGCTCGAGCGGGATCCGTACAATCGCCTGCTGGCCCGCGGCCCGCGTTTCCGGCTCGAGGCGGAGATGCTCCGGGACCTGGCCCTGGCCGCCGGCGGGCGGCTGAACCCGCAGATTGGCGGCCCGAGCGTGTTCCCCTATCAGCCCGAGGGCGTCTGGGCCATGCCGTACAGCGACGACAAGTGGGTGATGAACACCAACGGCCATCAATTCCGCCGGGGCCTCTACACGTTTGCGCGACGCTCGTTTCCGTACGCGGCCTTCGTCACGTTCGACGCCCCGAGCCGGGAGGTCTGCACCGAGCGCCGCCCGCGCACGAACACGCCGCTCCAGGCGCTGGTCACACTGAACGACCCCGCCTTTTTCGCGGCGGCCGGCGGACTCGCGCGGCGTATGACCACTGAGGGCGGTGCGCAAGACCGGCAACGGCTGGCCTTCGGCTTCAAGGCGGTGCTCGCGCGCCTTCCGTCGGACAAAGAACTGGCCGCGACGCTGGCGTTGCTGGACAGGGCCAGGACGCGCTTTGCCGCCGAGCCCGCCGCCGCCGAAAAGCTCCTCGCGCAGGCCGCGGTGCTCAAAGATTCCGTGGACGTCAGTCCGGCCGAACTCGCCGCCTGGACCGTCGTGGCCAACGTGCTGCTGAACCTTGACGAGGCGCTGACAAAAGGGTGAACCGAGGTTCCTGAATTCTGCATTGTGAGCGACGGAATGGTCACTGCTACGGCAAGCCTTGGTCACGGGAGAGTCAGCCTCTTCTCGCGGAGCACGGGTCGCCTGACCCGCGGCTCTGCCAGCAATGACGCTGCGGGAAGGTGCGTCCCGAACCTCAGTGTTCCCGCTGGCCGCGAGGCCGCGGACGTGAACGTCCGCGCTCCGGGTTCGAGGGGCGCGGGTCACCAGACCCGCGGCTCGACCAGCGATGACGTTGCGGGAAGAGGCGTTCCGGCCTTCGGCATTTCCGCTCGCTGCGGGGCCGCGGACGTCAACGTCCGCACTCCGGGTCCAAGGGGCGCGGGTCTTCCGACCCGCGGCTCAGCCGGCAATGACGTTGCGGAAACAGGCGTCCCGGCCTTCGGCATTTCCGCTCGCTGCGGGGCCGCGGACGTCAACGTCCGCGCCCCAGGCCGCGGGGCGCGGGTCACCCGACCCGCGGCTCGACTGGCGATGACGCTGCGGCAAGAGGCGGTCCGGCCTTCGGCGTTTGTGCTCGGTGCGAGGCCGCGGACGTGAACGTCCGCGCTCCGGGTTCGAGGGGCGCGGGTCGCCCGACCCGCGGCTCGGCCGGCAGTGAGGCTGCGGAAACAGGCGTCCCGACCCTCAGTGTTCCCGCTCGTCACGGGGCCGCGGACGTCAACGTCCGCGCCCCAGGCCCGCGGGGCGCGGGTCACCCGACCCGCGGCTCGACCAGCGATGACGTTGCGGCAAGGGGCGTCCTGACCCGCAGTGTTCCCGCTCGCCATGAGGCCGCGGACGTGAGCGTCCACGCCCCGGGTTCAAGGAGCGCGGGTCACCCGACCCGCGGCTCGACCAGCGATGACGTTGCGGGAAGAGGCGTTCCGGCCTTCAGTGTTCCCGCCCGCCGCGACGCCGCGGACGTGAACGTCCGCACTCCGGGTCCAAGGGGCGCGGGTCTTCCGACCCGCGGCTCAGCCGGCAATGACGTTGCGGAAACAGGCGTCCCGGCCTTCGGCATTTCCGCTCGCTGCGGGGCCGCGGACGTCAACGTCCGCGCCCCAGGCCCGCGGGGCGCGGGTCACCCGACCCGCGGCTCGACTGGCGATGACGCTGCGGCAAGAGGCGTCCCGGCCTTCGGCGTTTCTGCTCGCTGCGAGGCCGCGGACGTGAACGTCCGCGCCCCGGCTTCGAGGGGCGCGGGTCGCCAGACCCGCGGCTCGACCAGCGATGACGTTGCGGCAAGGGGCGTCCCGACCCTCGGTGTTCCCGCTCGCCATGAGGCCGCGGACGTGAACGTCCGCGCTCCAGGTTCAAGGGGCGCGGGTCACCCGACCCGCGGCTCAGCCGGCAATGACGTTGCGGCAAGAGGCGTTTCGGCCTTGGGTGTGCCTGGTGACCATCAGGCCGAGAGAGCAAGCGCCCTTGGCCCGGTCGGGCGCTCGCGAGGTGGGCTGTCAACTCGTTGCCAAGGTTTTTCGGAAATCCAATGAACCCCCCGGCCCGACGCGATTACTTGCGTGAGAGGGTGAAGGCCAAGCGAGCCGTAGATGGTCGCTTCGGCGAGCAGCCAGAGGCACCGTTCAAAGGTTGGACCACGCGCGGGAACCTACCGCACTGCGACAAACCGGGGCTGATTCAGTTGGTCACATATCGTCTGGCCGATTCCGTGCCGGCGACAAGGCGTCACGAATGGGCGGCGGCGATGAATCTGGCTCCAGACCGGAGGAGGTTCCTCGAAATCGAAGCCCTGCTCGACTGTGGCTGGGGTTCGTGCGCGCTGAGGCGCCCCGAGATTGCCGAGTCCGTGCAAGAAGGTTGGCTGTACTTCGACGGCTTGCGCTATCGCCTGATCGCCTGGGTGGTTATGTCCAACCATGTGCATCTGCTCGTCGAAATCTGGCACCATCCTCTTGCCGCACTGGTGAAATCGTGGAAGGCCTTTTCGGCCCGCCACGCCAACCGCCTTCTCGGCCGCAGTGGAGCGTTTTGGCAACCGGAGTACTGGGACCGCCGGATCCGCGACGAACAGCACTTTCAGAAGGCTTTGCGGTACGTCGAGGGCAATCCGGTTCGCGCCGGACTCGTCAGCGATCCGGCTGACTGGCTCTTCAGCAGCGCCAACCCCCGATGGGTGTGGACGGCCGGCGATTCGCGAAGCCGTTACTGGGATGCGCATTTGGAGACAGAAGGCTGGGGACAGCGACTTGCGCGAGAATCAAAAGGGATGTCGGCCGCGGACGTGAACGTCCGCGCTCCGGGTTCAAGGGGCGCGGGTCACCCGACCCGCGGCTCGACCAGCGATGACGCTGCGGAAACAGGCGTCCCGCCCCTCAGTTTTCCGGCTCGCTGCGAGGCCGCGGACGTGAACGTCCGCGCTCCGGGTTCGAGGGGCGCGGGCCACCCGACCCGCGGCTCGACCAGCGATGACGTTGCGGGAGGGGGCGTCCCGACACTCGGTGTTCCCGCCCGCCGCGAGGCCGCGGACGTGAACGTCCGCACTCCGGGTTCAAGGGGCGCGGGTCACCCGACCCGCGGCTCGACCGGCAATGACGTTGCGGCAAGGGGCGTCCCGACCCTCAGTGTTCCCGCTCGCCATGAGGCCGCGGACGTGAACGTCCGCGCCCCGGGTTCGAGGGGCGCGGGTCACCCGACCCGCGGCTCGGCCAGCAATGACGTTGCGGGAAGGGGCGTTTCGACGTCCGGTGGTCCGGCTCGCTGCGAGGCCGCGCACGTGAACGTCCGCGCTCCGCGTTCGAGGGGCGCGGGTCGCCAGACCCGCGGCTCGACCAGCGATGATGTTGCGGGAAGGGGCGTCCCGACACTCGGTGTTCCCGCTCGCCATGAGGCCGCGGACGTGAACGTCCGCGCCCCGGGTTCGAGGGGCGCGGGCCACCCGACCCGCAGCTCAGCCGGCAATGACGCTGCGGCAAGGTGCGTCCTGACCCGCAGTGTTCCCGCTCGCCATGAGGCCGCGGACGTGAACGTCCGCGCCCCGGTTCCAAGGGGCGCGGGTCACCCGACCCGCGGCTCGACCAGCAATGAGGCTGCGGCAAGGTGCGTCCAGACACTCGGTGTTCCCGCTCGTCACGAGGCCGCGGACGTGAACGTCCGCGCCCCGGGTTCAAGGGGCGCGGGTCGCCAGACCCGCGGCTCGACCAGCAATGAGGCTGCGGCAAGGTGCGTCCAGACACTCGGTGTTCCCGCTCGTCACGAGGCCGCGGACGTGAACGTCCGCGCCCCTGACGGTGAGTCGTTTTCGCCCTTGGTTCCTGATTACCGCCGTGCCCCGCTTTGTTCCCCATGAATCCCACCCAGGAATATCTCAAGCTCGTCACTCGCCGGCAGTTTTTCCGCAACTGCGGCACCGGCTTGGGCACGCTGGCCCTGGCGTCGCTGCTGAACCGCAACCTGCTCGCCGCCGCAGCCGATCCGGGCGCGACCACCGACCCCACCCTGCCCAGGCCGCCGCACTTCGCGCCCAAAGCGAAGAACGTCATCTACCTCCACATGGCCGGCGCGCCCAGCCAGCTCGACCTGCTTGACCACAAGCCGAAGCTGAACGAACTCGACGGCCAGCGCGTGCCCGAGAGCCTCATCCAGGGCGAGCGGTTTGCCTTCATCAAGGGGGTGCCACGCGTGCTCGGCTCGCCGCACTCGTTCGCCCGGCACGGCCGGTCGGGACAGGAAATCTCCTCCGCGCTGCCGCATCTCGCCGAAATCGCTGATGACATCTGCATCATCCGCTCCATGCGGACCGACCAGTTCAATCACGCGCCGGCGCAGTTGTTCGTCCACACCGGCTCCGCGCGTCTGGGCCGGCCAAGCCTCGGCTCCTGGGTCTCCTACGGCCTGGGCACCGAGTGCCGCGACCTGCCGGGTTTCGTGGTGCTGGTGTCGGGCAAGAACGGCCCGGACGGCGGCACGTCTCTGTGGGGCAGCGGCTTTCTGCCCACCGTGCATCAGGGGGTGCAGATGCGGTCGAAGGGCGACCCGGTGCTGTTCCTCTCGAATCCAGACGGCATGGATCGCGCCTTGCGCCGGCAGACGCTCGACACGCTGGAGATGTTAAACCGCGAAGCCTTCCAGCGCGTGGGCGATCCCGAGATCGTGACCCGCATTGCCCAGTTTGAAATGGCGTACCGCATGCAGGCCAGCGTGCCGGAGTTGATGGACCTGTCCCGGGAACCGGCGTCGGTCCACGAACTTTACGGCAGCGAGCCGGGCAAGAGCGGCTTCGCGAACAACTGCTTGCTCGCGCGGCGACTCGTCGAAAAGGGCGTCCGCTTCGTCCAGCTTTACCACTGGGGCTGGGACAGCCACGGAGACATCAAGGAAAACGATCTGCGCTACGGCATGGTGGACCGTTGCCGGGAAACGGACCGGCCCGCCGCGGCGCTGGTGAAGGACCTCAAGCAGCGCGGCCTGCTGGACCAGACGCTGGTGATCTGGGGCGGCGAGTTCGGGCGCACGCCGATGAACGAGGCGCGCAACAAGGACGGCTGGATTGGCCGCGACCATCACCCGCACGCGTTCTCGATCTGGATGGCCGGAGGCGGCATCAAACCCGGCATCACCTACGGCTCGACCGACGAACTCGGTTACTTCGTGGCGGAGAACCCGGTCCACGTCCACGACCTCCAGGCCACGATCCTGCACTGCCTGGGTCTAGAGCACACGAAGCTGACCTACCGTTTCCAAGGTCGCGACTTCCGGCTCACGGACGTGCATGGCGAGGTGGTGAAAGGCGTTCTCGCATGAAGTTTCTCAAGCTCCCACTAGCGGCGGCGACGCTGGCCCTGGCGACCGACCTGGCCGGCGCGGATTTCGCCCGCGACATCGAGCCCATCCTGATCAAGCGCTGCTCGGAATGCCACGGGCCGGACCAACAAAAGGCCGGGCTGCGGCTCGACTCCCGGGCGGCTGCGCTCAAGGGCGGCAAGTCGGGCAAACCGGCGCTGGTGGCCGGCCGGCCCGACGAGAGCGAGTTGTTCCGCCGCGTGATCACCCCGGACCCGGACGACGTGATGCCGCCCAAGGGCTACCGCTTGAAGCCGGACGAAATCGCGCGCTTGCGGGCCTGGATCGAGGCCGGCGCCGAGTGGCCGGAGACGGATCCGCGGAAGCACTGGGCATTTGTCAAACCCGTGCGGCCGGCGGTGCCGGTGGTGAAGCGGACGCAATGGGTCCGGAACCCGATAGATGCGTTTGTCCTCGCGCGGCTGGAGCGGGAGGGACTTGAGCCCTCTCCCCCGGCTCCCCGCCGGACGCTCATCCGGCGACTCACCCTCGACCTGACCGGTTTGCCCCCCACACCGGCCGAAGTGGACGCGTTCCTGGCAGACCGCTCTCCCGGAGCCTATGAGCGGTTGGTCGAACGCCTGCTGGCGTCGCCGCATTACGGCGAAAAGTGGGCCCGCCACTGGCTGGACGCCGCGCGGTACGCCGACACCAATGGCTACGAAAAAGATCAACCGCGCACGATCTGGCCGTACCGCGACTGGGTCATCCACGCCTTCAACCGCGATCTGCCGTTTGACCGGTTCACCCTAGACCAACTGGCCGGCGACCTCCTGCCGGGCGCGACGCCGGAGCAGGTCATCGCCACCGGGTTTCTCCGCAACTCGATGTTCAATGAGGAGGGCGGCGTGGACCCGGAGCAGTTCCGGGTGGACTCCATCGTGGACCGGGTGGACACGATCGGGAAGGCGTTCCTCGGACTCACCATTGCGTGCGCGCAATGCCACAGTCACAAGTACGATCCCATCAGTCAGCGGGAGTACTACCAGTTCTTTGCCTTCCTCAACAACGACGACGAGCCGGACTTCGAAGTGCTGACGGCAGAACAACGGGCCAAACGCCAAGCGATCCTCGAACAGGTGGCGACGCTTGAACGCGAAGCAATGACCCGGGACGCGGGGCTCGCAGACCGTCTCGCCCGGTGGGAGCGGGACGCGACCGAACCCGCCGGCGAGTGGTTTGTCCTGCCGCCGGACGACTGGCACGGCCAGCCCGGCATCAAGCTTGAACGCATGAGCGACCACTCGCTCATCGCCCTCGCGCACAACCCGGGCGAAGCCACCTACGTGGTCACTTTCCGGCCCCCGTTGGCCCACCTGACCGCCCTCAAGTTGGAGGCCATTCCGCACCCCAATCAGCGCGCTGGCGGTCCCGGCCGCTCGGAGAACGGGAATTTTGTGCTCTCGGAATTGACCGCCACCCTCGCGACCCATCGTGACGACGAAAGCCTCGAACATCGCCTGACGCTGACCAACGCGTCAGCCAGCTTTGAGCAGCCGGGCTTCCCGGTCACGGCGGCGATTGACGGCACCGTCACCAACCGCACCGGCTGGGCCATTGACGCCGGGCCGCACCGGCGCGGGCAACCGCACCAAGCCGTGTTCCAATTCGCCCAGCCGCTCACCGTTCCGACCAACCTCGTCTTGCGACTCAAGTTCGAGCAAAAATACGGCGGGGCCCACGTGCTCGGGCGATTTCGCCTCCATGCCACCACCGCTGCGTCGCCCCCACCTGCTGACCGGGTCCCGCCCGCCGTACGCGCGATTCTCGCCAAGCCGGTCGCCGAGCGAACGCCAGCGGAACAACTCGCCGTCTTCAGCCATTACCGGACCACGGACCCGCAATTCGCGGAGTTGAACCGGCAGATTGACTCGCTCCTGGCGCAGTGGCCCACGGGGCCCCGAACCCTGGTGTTGACCAACCGGGTGGAAGACCGGCGCGTGACCCGCATCTTTGCCCGCGGCGACTTTCGGCAACCGACCGAACCGGTGGCGCCGGGTTTTCCGGCCGTCCTGCTGCCCTCCGAGCCGCCACCAACGCTCGCACGCGCCGGGCAGCGGGAGGTCGCCGGCGGGGGGGACGTGGCGGCCGACCACGCTGAAACGGGTCGCGAAGACCACGCCGGTCCGGGCAACCGGCTCGACCTCGCGCGCTGGATTGTGTCCCCCGAAAACCCGCTGACGGCACGGGTCATCATGAATCGCGTCTGGCAGACATACTTCGGCGAGGGCCTGGTGACCACCCCGGAAGATTTCGGCACCCGGGCCGAGCCGCCCTCGCACCCGGAACTGCTCGACTGGCTGGCCACCGAGTTCATGCATCAGGGGTGGAGTTTCAAAGCCATGCATCGGCTGATCGTGAACTCGGCCACCTACCGCCAGTCCTCCCGGGTCAGCCCGCCGTTGCTGGAACGCGATCCGTACAACCGTCTGCTCGCCCGCGCCGCGCGCTTCCGGGTCGAGGCCGAAGGCGTGCGCGACATTGCCCTTGCGGCCAGCGGCCTGCTCAGCCGGAAGATTGGCGGCCCCAGCATTTTCCCGCCGATTCCCGACGGCGTGATGAGTCTTGCCTACGGTGCCCCGATGGAGTGGAAGGTCAGTCCGGGCGACGACAAGTACCGGCGCGGCCTGTACGTCTTCTGGAAGCGCACCGTTCCGTATCCGGGTCTGAGCGTGTTCGACGCGCCCACGGCCGATTTCGCCTGCGTCCGCCGGGTCAAATCCAACACGCCGCTGCAGGCGCTGACCACCCTCAACGACGCAGTCTTTCACGAGGCCGCCCAGGCGCTGGCGCTGCGCATCGTGCGCGAAGGGGGCGACAGCGACCACGCGCGGCTGAACCTGGCCTTCCGGCTCTGCACGGGCCGGCCACCGGATGCCGTCGAGCGGGAGCGGGTCCGGCGTTTTCTGACCGAACAACGCGCCTATTTTGAAAACCGCACCGCCGCCGCCGTGCGCGTGGCGTCCACCGATCCCGCCCAGCCGCCGCCGGACGTCAATCTGCACGCCGTGGCCGCGTGGACGATGGTGGCGCGGACACTCCTCAACCTGGATGAGACCCTGACCCGCGAGTAGGCATGAGACCGCCAGCCGCAACTGTCCCCCGGCCCGTTCCCGTACTGGCGCGCGCCACGGGTCCCCGATTTCGCCGCCCATTTCGAACCTTCCTCCCGTCATGAACCTTTGGAACGAAATCCAATCTGAACGCCGCAAACTGATCACGCGCCGCTGGTTTTTCCGCGACTGCGGAGTGGGGTTGGCGGGAATCGCCCTCGGCACGCTGTTTGCCGAAAGCTCGAAACCGGCGAGCCCTCAAACGCGGGGGTCCGCGAATCCCCTGGCCCCCCGCCCGCCGCATTTCCCGCCCAGGGCGAAACGGGTGATCTACCTCTTCCAAGCCGGCGCCCCCAGCCAGATTGACCTGTTCGACCACAAGCCCATGCTGGCCAAATTTGATGGCCAGCCCGTGCCCAGGGAGGTCGTAAAGGATCAGATCTACGCCTTCATCAAACCGGATGCCGCGCTGTTTGCTTCGACCTTCCGGTTCGCGCGGCACGGCCAGAGCGGAGCGGAAATCTCCGAGGCGTTTCCCCACCTCGCCACGGTGGCGGACGAGTTGTGCCTCATCCGCTCGATGAACACTCACGCGTTCAACCACGCGCCGGCCCAGATCCTGATGAACACCGGCTCAACCCTGTTTGGCCGGCCGAGCATGGGCGCCTGGGTCACCTATGGCCTGGGGAGCGAGTCGGAGAATCTGCCGGGCTTCGTGGTGCTGAGCTCCGCCGGCGGCACCAGCGGCGGCGCGTCCAACTGGGGCTGCGGTTTCCTGCCCACGGTCTATCAGGGAGTGCCGTTCCGCCGGAGCGGCGATCCCATCCTCTCCCTGTCCAATCCACCGGGCATCACCCGCGACCAACAACGCCAGACGCTCGACCTGCTCCGCGACCTCAACTCCCGTCACCTTGACGCCACGGGCGATCCCGAGATCGCCACCCGCATCAATTCATTCGAGCTGGCGTTTCGGATGCAAACCAGCGGCCCGGAACTCATGGACCTGAGCCAGGAATCGCGGGAGACGCTGGACCTGTACGGCGTCGAGCCGGGCAAGCCGGGCTACGCGATGAACTGCCTCCTCGCGCGGCGCCTGGTCGAGCGCGGCGTGCGCTTCGTGCAACTCTTTCACGAGGCTTGGGACCACCACTCGGAGGTTCACAAGGGTGTCAAGGATCAGGCCGCCGCAACGGATCGCGCGAACGCCGCGTTGATCAAGGACCTCAAGCAACGCGGGTTGCTCGACGACACGCTGGTCATCTGGGGCGGCGAGTTCGGCCGGACTCCCATGGTGCAGCACGACCCCAACGGTGGCTATCACCAGGGGCGCGATCACCATCCCCAGGCCTTCACGATGTGGCTGGCCGGCGGCGGCGTAAAGGCCGGCATCACCGTGGGCGAGACCGACGACCTCGGCTTCCATGTCGTGCGCGACAAGGTCCACGTCCACGATCTCCACGCCACGATTCTGCACCTGCTGGGCTTCGACCACACGCGACTGACCTATCGTTTCCAGGGCCGCGACTTCCGGCTCACGGACGTGCACGGCGAGGTGGTGAAGGCGATCCTGGCGTGAGGTCAGGTTTTGGAGGCCCGGCCGGGGCGGTTGGCAGACGGCAGCCCGGTCTCGCGGTCGGCCGACCGGAAGCCCGCGAGGAAACAAAAAGGCGGCCCGCAGGCCGCCCGTGCTGAAACGCCGTTGAGCTGCGCCGCTCAGTTCTTGTCGCGGCCGGTGACCCCCTTGGCGCCCTTGGCGACCTTCTTGGCGGGTTCCTTCGGCCGCAACGCCCGCACGGCCGCACCGGCGCGCCACATCTCGGAGTCGCGGATGGCGGCCAGTTCCTTCGCGAGTTGTTCCTGGTAGTTGGGCGCGCCGCAGGCCTTGATGACCCGCTCGGCTTCCTTGCCGGAGGCCACGCGCCGGTACAGCTCCTTGAACACCGGCAGCACGGCCTTCTTGAATTTGGGCTTCCAGTCGAGCGCGCCGCGCTGGGCCGTGGCCGAGCAGTTCGAGTACATCCAGTCCATGCCGTTCTCGTCCACCAGGCGGATGAGCGACTGGGTGAGCTCCTCGACGGTCTCGTTGAAGGCCTCGCTCGGCGAGTGCCCGTGGGCACGCAACACGTCGTACTGCGCCTCCATCACTCCGGCCAGACAGCCCATCAGCACGCCGCGCTCGCCGGTGAGATCGCTGTTGGTCTCGTGCGGGAAGGTGGTGGGAAACAGGTAACCCGAACCGATGCCGATGCCCACCGCGAGGCAGCGCTCCTCGGCGCGGCCCGTGGCGTCCTGGTACACCGCGTAGCTCGAATTGATGCCCGCCCCGGACAGGAAATTGCGCCGGACGTTCAGGCCCGAACCCTTGGGGGCCACCATGATGACGTCCACGTCCTTCGGCGGCACCACGCCGGTCTTCTTGTTGTACGTGATGGAAAACCCGTGGGAGAAGTACAGGGCGTCCCCGGGCTTGAGGTTGGCCTTGATGACCGGCCAGACCAGCCGCTGGGCGGCGTCGTTCAGCAGCACTTGGATGATCGTCCCCTTGCGGACCGCTTCATCAATCGGGAAGAGGGTCTTGCCCGGTTTCCAGCCGTCGGCCACGGCGCGGTCCCAGTCGCGCTTGAACTTCGGGTCCTGGCCGATGATGACGTTGAAGCCGTTGTCGCGCAGGTTCAGCGACTGGGCGGGACCTTGGACGCCGTAGCCAATGATTGCGATCACCTCGTTCTTGAGGACCTTGCGGGCCCTGGCCATCGGGAACTCTTTGCGGGTCACCACTTCTTCCAGGGTGCCGCCGAAATCAATCTTTGCCATGTCGTGTCGTGTGCGTTGTGGTGCGCTGCCGCACCGGGTTTGGTGTTGTTGTGCCGTTGCTTTGCTCGAACGGAAAGCCGGGGATGCTGACGGACGCGCTTTTGCCGCGTCAAACACAAAGCCTGCGGCCGGAAGTCAGTTGCGCGGGAGGCCACCTTGCCGGTCCGGGTGAGTTCCTTGATGCCGAACGGCCGCATCAACTCAATGAACTTCTCCACCTTGGTCTCGCTGCCGGTGATCTCGATGGTCAGGCTCGCGGGCTGCACATCAATGATCTTTGCCCGGAAGATGTCCGTGATCTGCATGACCTCGGGACGGGTCGTCGAATCCACCGCCACTTTCACCAGCACGAGTTCGCGATCCACGTACTCGCCGTCGCGGAAATCCGTCACCGCGATCGAGTCAATCAGCTTCTCGAGTTGCTTGACGATCTGATCCACGGTCGCGTCGTCGCCGCGGGTGACGATGGTCATGCGGGACATGGTGGGGTCCTGGGTGGGCGCCACGTTGAGGGAGTCAATGTTGAAGCCCCGACCGCTGAACAGCCCCGCCACGCGCGTCAGCACGCCGAACTTGTTTTCCACCAGCACTGAGATGGTATGTCGCATACGAGTTAGGGTTGTGGGCCAAAGCCCGCCGGCTTCCGACCCCGGGGTCACCGCGCCAAACGAAAAGCCCGCGTCCAGATTTTCGGTGCGCGGGCGACGTGCGAGCGGGGAGCCAAGGCCGGCAGTCGCGTCAGCCGCGTACGGCGACGTCTGCTACCAGTTGAACCTTGGCCCGAAGATTCATGCCGGGCCAAGCTAGCAACCCGCCTCGCCGACGGTCAAATGGTTTCCCTCCGACGGCGACCTTCGCGGACAGCCAAGAGGCCGGTCTTTGCCAGCCGCCCTGCCAAGCGACACTCGTGGAACTTGGACCGTTCAACCGCAAAACCTGCTTGTCACCCCGCCGGCCCCACGCATCATTCCCGAGCCGTTGCTCGTGACCGCGTCTCGCGCCCAACACAGTGGGTGCCGTCCATCGGCGCGGGCGCGGCGGACGTAACGCCAGGGTAGCTCAGTGGCAGAGCAGGGGACTCATAAGCCCTTGGTCGGGAGTTCGACTCTCCCCCCTGGCACCACTTTGAACTGCCTCCGCCCGGTCGTTACGGGTCGCGCCTACCTTCGCTTCAGCGACCCGTGTTCGCTCGTTTCCAAAACCAGGACGACCGCCGCTGCACCACGCTCCGCGGCGTTGATTTCGGCTCGCAAACCGGCGTGGGCTGCAGAACTCTCCGGCGCATGAATTCGCTCTCCCGCCGTACCTTCCTTTTCCGGGCCGCCAGCACCGGGTCGGCCCTCATGCTCGGCTCGCGCCTGAACGCACGCGACGCCGCGAGAGACCACGCCATCCGCCTCGGCGGGCCCGTCTTCGATGCCCCGGCGGATCCCGAGGAGTTGGCGCGGGCGCACCGCCGGCTGGGCTACGGCGCGGCGTATTGCCCGGCCGTGGCGCTCAGCGATGGGGACCGGATCCGGGCCTTCCGCGAGGCGTTTCAACGCCACCGGGTCGTCATCGCCGAGGTCGGTCGCTGGGTGAACCTGCTGGATGCTGATGCCGAAAAGCGCGCCGCCAACCTGAAGCTGGTCACCGAGGGACTCGCGCTGGCCGAGGAGATCGGTGCCTTGTGCTGCGTGGACATCGCCGGCTCGTTCAACCCCACGGTCTGGTATGGGCCGCACCCGGACAACTTGTCGCCACGCTTCTTCGACGCGGCGGTGGAGAACGCGCGCCGGATCATTGACGCCGTCAGACCGCGCCGCGCGAAGTTCTGCTACGAAATGATGGGCTGGGCTTTGCCCGACAGCCCGGACAACGCCCGCCGTTTGCTGCGCGCCGTGGATCGCAAGGCGTTTGGCGTCCATCTCGACCCCGCCAATCTCGTGAACTCACCCGAACGGTTTTACCGGAACGCCGCATTGATCAACGAGTGTTTCGACAAGTTGGGCCCGTGGATCGTGAGCTGTCACGCGAAGGACCTGGCGTGGGAAATTGAGATGAACGTCCACTTCCGGGAAGTGCGGCCCGGGACGGGGTCGCTGGACTACTCAACGTTTCTGCGGCGGCTTGCCCGCCTGCCGCATCAGCCGCCGCTCATGCTGGAACATCTGACGACCGCCGAGGAATACGCCGCCGCGGCCGCGTTCATCGTCGCCAAGGGTACCGAGGTGGGCGTGCGGTTTGACTGACCCGTGAGTCGGCCTTCCAGCCCTTCGGGATGCGTCCCCGGAACCCCGCCCGACGATGACTCCCGGTTGCTTCCGGGGCCACGGCTGCAACCGGTGGACGAGGTGTTCGTCCGGGAGGGCCGGCGGCGTCTGCTGTACTTCGGCGGCTGCGACTACCTCCGATTGACCAGCGACGCGCGCATCCAGGCGGCGCTGACCGCAGGCCTGGCGCGCTACGGACTCAACGTGGCGGCTTCGCGGGTGACCACGGGCAACCATCCGCTGTACACCGTTGCCGAGCGGGCCATCGCGCGCTTCTTCGGCGTCGAGCGTTCCCTCCTCTGCCCGACCGGCTACCTGGCCGCGATGACCGCGATCGAAGGCTGGCGCGGCCAATTCACCCACGCGCTGGTGAACGAGCGCGCGCATCCCTGTCTGGCGGCCGGGGTCCGGTTGGCGGAGCGTCCCCTGCTCTGCTTTCCGCACGGTACAACCGACGCTTTGCGGGCGTTGCTAAAGCGGCTGCCGGCCGCCGCTCGACCGTTGGTGGTAACGGATGGCGTGTTCGCCCAGGACGGTTTCATTCCGCCGCTGGAGAAGTACCTCGAGATGTTGCCCCGCAGCGGCTGGCTTCTGGTGGACGAAGCGCACGCTGCGGGCGTGCTCGGCCCACGGCAGCGCGGTGCCGCGGAACACTTGGGAATCGAAGACCGGCGACTGCTCCGAAGTTGCACCTTCAGCAAGGCGTTCGGCGTCTTTGGTGGCGCGGTGCTGGGTGCCGCCGCCGCCGTGGACGAGATTGCCGGGCGCAGCCAGACGTTTGCCGGCAGCACGCCCTTGCCCTTGCCCTTGGTTGCCGCGCTCATGAAATCGCTGCGTATCGTCCGCGCCGACACCGCGCGGCGCCGTCGGCTCGCCGCCAACACTCATTGGGTCAAGGCAGCGCTGGTCCGACACGGCGTCCCAACAACTCCTGGCCCGGCCCCGATCATCTCGGTGGAGGCGCAGCGGAAGACTGCGGCAGCGTTGGCGCGTCGGCTGCGGGCGGCGGGCATTTATCCATCGTTCATTCGCTACCCGGGCGCGGCCGCTACCGGGCATTTCCGCTTCGCCATCTCCAGCGAGCATCGTCCGGAGCACTTGGAGCGCTTGGTGGCGGTGCTGGCCGCGCCGCGCTAAAGCCTCGCCAACGAGGGGCCCCTGCCGGACACTCGACGTCCATGACCACTCGACGTTCGCTGCTCGCGCTGCTCGCAACCGGTTGTCTCGCCGCCGGCATTCTCCGCGCCGGCAATGCGGACGACGCGCTCTACCGCTACTTCCACGAACGGCTTGAAGTCCAGTTTGCGCTGCGACCGCTTGACGCGACGCGCCTGGGTGATCGCCGCTTTGATGACCGTCTGGACGACCTTTCGCCGGCGGGGCAGGCGCGCTGGCTGGCGGTCGTGCGCGAGACCCTGCGGGACCTGCCGCGCCGCGTGGATTACGCCCGGCTGAGCCGCGACGCGCAGATTGACTTCGAGATCTGGCGCCACGACCTGCGCAAGACGCTTTGGCTCGCGGAAAACACCCGGCCTTACCAGGACGACCCCCGTCTGTACGGCGAATACATCAGTGACAGCGTCTTTCTCCTGCTCACCCAAAGCACGTTGCCCCGCGAGCAAAACCTTGCCAATGCCCTGGCCCGCATGGCGCAAGTCCCGGCGGTCGTGGCGGCCGCGCGGGCCAACCTCACCCGTCCGCCACGCAGCGTCCTCGAGACGGCGATTCTGCAGAACCGCGGTGCGATCGCCTTCTACCGGGGCGGCATTCTGGATTTCGTCGGCGACGGTCCGGAACGCGCACGGTTTCAGGCCGCCGGCGAACGGCTGGCCGCCGTTCTGGAGGACTACCAGCGCTTCCTCGATGAGGAGTTGCGCCCGCGCGCCACGGACCACTGGCGCCTCGGCCGCGCGCGTTTCGCCAGGAAGCTGGAACTCGAACTGGACACCGGCCAGACCGCCGCCGAGGTGTTGGCGGACGCCGAAGCCGAGGCAGTGCGCGTCGTGAACGACATGTACGTGATCGCCCGCCAGTTGTGGTCCAAGTACCAGCCCGGCCGGCCGTTGCCGCCGGCGGATGCGGCGGGTCGTCGCGAAACGATTCGCCGGGTGCTGCGCGGGGTATCACAGGAGCACGGGCGCGGCGAGGACCTGGTCCATAACGCCCGCGCGACTGTGGAACGGGTGAAGTCCTTCATCCGGATGGCGGACATCCTGCGGCTGCCTGAACCGGATCGCTGCGACGTGATCGAGATGCCGGAATTCCAACGCGGCAACTCGGTGGCCTACCTGAATCCCGCTCCGCCCCTGGAACCGCAGGCGCCCAGTTTCTACGCGGTCAGCCCGCCCGCCGCCAACTGGTCGGCCGAACAGGTGAAAAGTCTGCTCGAAGAGTACAACCGGCACATGCTCCAGATCCTCACGATTCACGAGGCCTATCCGGGGCACTACGTGCAACTCGAGTACTCGAACCGCGCCCGATCCCCCATCCGTCGGGTCCTCCAAAACGGCACAATGATCGAGGGCTGGGCCGTGTACACGGAGCAAATGATGCTCGATCAGGGCTACGGCGACGGCGACCTCGCGTTGCGGCTGACCCAACTGAAGTTCTACCTGCGAGCGGTCCTCAACGCGATCCTCGATCATCGTATGCACGCTGGCCGCATGACCGATGATGAAGCCGTTCGCCTGCTGACCGAGGACGGCTTCCAATCCGCCGAGGAGGCCCGCCTCAAAATCATCCGGGCGAAGCAGACCTCCGTCCAACTCAGCACCTACTTTGCGGGCCGTATGGCCATGGTGCGCTTGCGGCAGGCAGTGCAGTCGGAATCAGGCGAGCGTTTCGACCTGGGCCGCTTCCACGAAGCGGTGCTCGACCACGGCTCGGTGCCCGTCAAATACCTTCCCGAACTGGTACGGCGGCGGCTGACCGAGCCCCGCTGACCCGCGGCCATGAACCGCTTTTCCGGAAAGCATATCGTGGTGACCGGTGGCGCCTCCGGCATCGGCGCGGCCATCGCCCGCCGGCTCGCCCGGGAAGGCGGCTCGGTTTGGATCGTGGACCGCGACACGGCGGGGCTTGCGTCAGTGGTCGTGGAAGTCAATCGCGCCGGCGGCCACGCGGAGGCGGCTCCGGCGGACGTGACGGACCTTGAGGCGCTGCGGCTGGCCTTGGCAAAACTGCCGCGGGTGGACGTGCTGGTGACCTGTGCGGGCATCGCCCACGTCGGCACGGTGGAAACAACCAGCCCGGAGGATCTCGATCGTCTCTACGCGGTGAACGTGAAAGGCGTCTTCCACGCGCTGCACCTCGCGGTCCCACGGATGCGCGACCAGGGCGGCGGCGTGATCTTGAACCTCGCCTCCGTGGCGGCGCGGCTGGGGGTGGCCGAGCGCTTCGCTTACTCGATGACCAAAGGAGCCGTCCTGGCGATGACTCTGTCCGTGGCGAAGGACTTCGTCGCCGCCGGCATCCGTTGCAACTGCCTCTGCCCGGCCCGGATCCACACCCCGTTCGTGGACGGCTACCTCGCCCGCAACTATCCCGGTCGGGAGGCGGAAATGCTCCAGCAACTCTCGGCCTATCAGCCGGTCGGTCGCATGGGCACCCCGGAGGAAGTAGCGGCCTTGGCGGCGTTCCTCTGCTCGGACGAAGCCCGCTTCATCACCGGCGCCGCTTACGACATAGACGGCGGCGTGATGACGCTGCGCTAGCCTCGGTCAGCCTGCCTGAATCCGCGACCGCAGCCCGCGGTCCGGCGCGACCGCTTTAGCTCCTGGTGCGAGGGGAGCCACCCAATAGCCGAACGGGCTGAACCCGCCCGTCACCGGAAAGGCCTGCCGAGGGACACGCAGCGGCGAAGCCAAGGCAAGTCGTCCCAACCTCTGATCTTAACCACAGCTCGTTGAAAATCACTTTGCCGGATACTTGCATGACGAGTCTTTAGGCAGATTGACACTGAAGGCGCCGGTAACTAGCCTCAACTCCGCCTATGAATCGGATGCCCCATGTGGCGGTGGTCGGCGCGACGGGTGCCGTCGGCGTCGAGATGATCAAAACCCTCGAACGGCGGAATTTCCCGGTCGGGAAGCTGAAGTTGCTGGCATCGGCCCGCTCGGTCGGCAAGACCCTGACGTTCCGTGGAACATCCGTGGCGGTGACGGAACTCACGAAGGAGAGCTTTGCCGGAATTGATCTCGCACTTTTCAGCGCGGGTGGTGCCATCTCGCGCGAGTTCGCCCCCGTGGCCGCGGAAGCTGGCTGCGTGGTGGTGGACAACTCCAGCGCCTTCCGGATGGACGACGCCGTGCCGTTGGTGGTGCCCGAGATCAACGCTGCCGACATCCGGGGGCACCGCGGCATCATCGCGAATCCCAACTGCACCACGGCGATCACGTTGATGGCGTTGTACCCGCTGCACGCCGCCTTTGGCTGCCGGCGCATCTTCGCCTCGAGTTACCAGGCAGTGTCTGGCACCGGCGCGAAGGCGATTGCCGAGCTGGAGCGGCAGGTGGACCAGATCGTCAAGGGCCAGCCGGTGACCCGCGAAGTTTATCCCCACCAGATCGCCTTCAACGTCCTGCCCCACGTGGATTCCTTCCTGCCCAGCGGGTACACGAAGGAAGAAATGAAGATGGAGAACGAAGGGCGGAAGATCATGCATCATCCGGCCTTCCGGGCCAGCGTGACCTGTGTGCGGGTGCCGGTGTATCGCGCGCACTCGGTTGCGGTGAGCGCCGAGTTCGAACGGCCGGTCACGGTCGAGGCGGCGCGCGAGGTCCTCGCCAAAGCGCCGGGTCTGGACGTCGTGGACAACCCGTCAAAGTGCGAGTACCCGCTGCCGCTCTACCAGGCGGAGAAGGACAACTGCGCCGTGGGCCGGATTCGCAAGGATTGCGCCCTCGACAATGGCCTTTGTTTCTGGGTCAGCGGCGACCAACTGCTCAAGGGCGCCGCGCTAAACGCGGTCCAGATCGCCGAGGAGTTGCTGAAGCTCTGACCGGGCAGGCGGTTACGCCTCCCGCTCGCCCAGCCGCGCGAAGGTTTCTTCGATCGTGGCGGTGCTCTGAATGCGCGCGAGCCTCGCGTAAAGGCCGTCCGCCGTCAGCAGCTCTTCGTGCGTGCCCCGCTCAACGATCTCGCCGCCGCGCAACACCAGGATCTGGTTTGCGCGCACAATCGTGCTCAAACGATGCGCGATGACGAAGCTCGTGCGGCCGGCCATCAGCCGTTCCAGCGCCTCCTGGATCAGGCGCTCAGTCTGCGTATCCACGCTGGCGGTGGCTTCATCAAGGATGAGGATGGGCGCGTCCTTGAGCAGCGCCCGGGCGATGCTGACCCGCTGCTTCTCGCCGACGCTCAACTTCACGCCCCGTTCGCCGACCCGCGACTCGTACCCATCGGCCAGGCGCGTGATGAAATCGTGGCAGTTCGCGGCGCGCGCGGCAGCGACCAGCTCGTCCTCGCTGGCGGTCAAGCGGCCGAACAGGATGTTTTCGCGCAGCGTGCCATTGAAAAGAAAGGCCTCCTGACTCACCACGGCAATCTGCGCACGTAGGACGTCGAGAGGCAGTTCCCGGATATCCCGACCGTCAATCGTGATGCGTCCCTCCGTCGCCTCATAAAAGGCCGGCAGCAGGCTCACGAGCGTGGACTTGCCCGCACCGGTGGGGCCCACGAGCGCGATCATTTCCCCCGGCCGGGCATGGAGCGAGATGTGCTTGAGCGCCGTTTTGCCGGAGCCGTAGCCGAAGCCAACGTTCTCATAGACCACGTCGCCGCGCGCCCGCCATGGCGGTACTGACGAGCCCTTGGCAATCGGTGGTCGCTCGGGTGGCGCGTCGAGGATGTCGAAAACCCGCGCTGCGGCCGCCCGGGCCGATTGCAGCATCTGGTTCAAGCCGTGCAGCCGGCCGATGGGCTCGTAGAAGAACATGCCGGCATAGAGCATGAACGCGACAAGCTGGCCAACTTCGAGCTGGCCGCGCAACACCTGGGCCCCGCCGACCCACAACACCAGGCCGATGCCCAGCGCGCCCACGAATTGCATGGCCGGTCCGTACCAAGCCCAGGCGCGCATCACCACCAGGGTCCCTTCGCGAAGGTCGTCCGCGCGCGCGGCAAATCGTTGATCCTCGTGGTCCTCGCGGCCGAACGCCTTGATCTGCCGGATGCCCTGGAGGTTGTCCATGAGCAGGGCATTCATGGCGCTGGCGGCCTCGCGTTGCCGGCGGTAACGCTTGTGCGCGGTCAACGTGTACCACAGGGCGCCGGCCGCCAGCAGGGGCGCGGGAATCAGCGCGACGCCTGCCAGCGTGGGATTGTAGCTGAACATCAATACCAGCGCGCCGAGGATGCTCAGGAGGGCCACGGTGCCCTGCTCCACCCCGTCAATCAGCAGCCGCTCGACGTTGTTCACGTCCTCGATCACACGGGTCATCAGGTCGCCGGACGCCCGTTGGTCGAACCATTGGACGGGCAGCCGTTGCAGCCGGGCATAGACCTGGCAGCGCATGTCGAAGATGACGTTTTGTTCGAGGCGGTTGTTGACCCGGATGCGGAGGCTGTTGAAGACCTCCCGCAGCAGGAAAGCCAGCAACAACCCGCCCGCGGCTGGGGCCAGCAAGTGCGTTTGCCGCCGGGTGATCACATCGTCTATGAGGACACTGGTGAGCTTGGGATAAAGGAACCCGAAGCCGAGGGCTAGGATGGCGCAGGCCACCGTGCTTACCGCCAACCAGGGATACGGACGGAGATAGACGGCGACGCGCCGAACCACCTCGCCCGTGCGGCGAGGTTGCGAGCGAAAGGTCGGGTCGGTGTGGGCGCCGAAGCCGGGATGCGACGACATGCGGGCACCAAGTTAGCGCGGCCGGGCGACGAGGCGAAGCCAAAGCGCGGCGCTCCGCCGGCGCGTCAGGCGGACCTTTTTTGCTCGCCTCCCGGCATCGCTCCCTCTACTTTTCGACCCGTCAGCCACCTGCTTTAACCGCGTATGGAAATCACGTTCCACTGCTCCCACTGCAAGCAGCAACTCGCGGCGGACGCCTCCGCCTCCGGCCAGACGATTCACTGTCCCACCTGCAACGGGGCCATCACAATTCCCGCGCCAGACGCGACCAACATCCATATCACCAATCCCATCGCCACCTCGGCGGCGGCCAAGGTCGAACATCACTTTGCCGTGCCTGTCCGCGATGGCCCGGCGGAGATTCTCATCCAGAAAAGCAAACCGAAGGATGAGGATGAACCCACCCAGGGGCCCAAGAAGATTCGAATGCGGGTCATCCGTCACACGGACTGCATCGAGGTCGGGCACGATCGGTACGAAGAAACCGTGTCCAATTTTCTCAACAAGGTCGGCGAGGAGAACATCATCAGCATCTCCCCGCTCACCTACACCCACATTGACATCGGCACGCAGAAGATTCTGACCGACTTCGCGGTTCAGATCATTTACCGGCACTGAGCACGCCAAGCGGACGGCCGGAGCTCCGCCCGGCTCCCGGTCAGCGCTTTCGCGCGGCCGGCGGCGGCCAACCTTGACTGAGGCGCGGCGCGGTCGAACTCTCCCGCGCGGTGAACGCTGCGTCCGCATCCGAGCACATCGGCCGCCATCTGCTGACCGTCTTTGTCGTCGTGTTGGTGTGTTACGTCGTCGGCTTCTGGGCATCGGAGAAGTGGCGGCATCGGCGCGGGCCGTGGGAGATCACCTTCGCCGTCGCTGGCAGCAACGCGGTTCGCGTGGAGGTGAACCAGCCGCGCCTCGGCATTTCCGGAGTCCGGCTGGAGTTGAACGTTCCCAACCACGCGCTGCCGCCGGCCACCAACACGGTTCGCTTCACGCAGCCCGCGGACCGGGGCCGCGTGCCCTTCGGTCAGGTCAAGTTCATGGACACCACGGTGTTGCCGGGGTCGGTGACCTTGGACTTGTTCGGCAACGAAATCGAATGCCTGCCCCGGGTGCTGGTCATCAACCGTCAGGAACACCCGTGGCGGTCCGGCGAGACGCATCAGCTCGAAGCGCGTGACCGGTGACGCGGGGCAACCGCCCAGCCCGTCCTTGGCGGGGTCGCGAGGGGGGCTTTGACGCGCCGCAGGCCAGCCGGTTGAATCATGGTCATGCGTTACCGCGCTTGTTCCGTCGTGCTGCTCCTCGCCGCGTGGATTTGGACCTGCGGCCATGCCGCCGACACCACGTTCACCGTTGCCACTTACAACCTCGAGAACTACCTGCTCGAAACAGTTGGCACCCGACAGGCCAAGCCTCCGGCCGCCCGGGCGAAGAACCGTGAGTTGATCCGGATGCTCAACCCGGACGTGCTCTGCGTCCAGGAGATTGGTCTGGCGCCGGCGCTGGCGGAGTTGCGCGCTTCGCTCAAGGCCGAGGGCCTCGACTACCCGCACAGCGAACACGTCAGCGGTTGGGACACAAACATTTCGGTGGGTGTGCTGAGCCGGTTTCCCATCGTGGCCCGTCGTTCGCACACCAACCTCAGTTACCTGCTGCAGGGCCGCCGCTTCTCGGTCAGCCGCGGCTTTGCCGAGGTGGATATCCGCGTCAATCCCCAATACACCTTCACGCTGATGACCGCGCACCTCAAGTCCCGGCGGCAGGTGGGCTCGGGGAATGAGGCCGACATGCGGGAACAGGAAGCGCGGCTGTTGCGCGAACAGATCGAGGCCGTCTTCCGGCGCAACCCCAACGCCAATCTCGTCGTCTGCGGCGACCTTAACGACACCAAGGATTCGGTTCCCATCCGAACCATCCTCGGACAGGGACGGTCCGCCCTGGTGGACACCCGCCCGGCCGAGCGTAACGGGGACAACACGCCGAGCGACAACCCGCGCTGGGACCCGCGCAACATCACCTGGACCCACTACTACGGCCGGGAAGACAGCTACCAACGCATTGACTATCTGCTCGTAAGTCCGGGCATGGCCAGGGAGTGGCAGCCCGAGGGAACCTACGTCTTGGCGGTTCCCAACTGGGGCGTCGCCTCCGACCATCGCCCGATCATCGCGACGTTCGTGGCCCGGGAGCGATAGCCGAACACCTTTTTTGTTTGAGCACCGGTCCGGCCGTGGTGTCAGATTGGTCGGTCTTGCGCCATGTCTGATTCGGCATCCACCACCGGCAGAAACGCCTTCGACGTCTTCCGCGCGGAGTTTCCCTCCACTTGGCGGGGAATTCCGGACAAGCCGCTGTTTTTCGGCCTCCTAGCCGCGTGGCTGGCGTTGTTTCATTTCCTCGGCAACTCGACCTTCGGGTATGTCGCTTCCCCGTCCTTGCTCGAATGGACCTACACCTTGTACACGCGGCCGGACTCCGAGGACAGTCACGGACTCTTGATCCCTTTCGTGGTCCTGGCGCTGCTCTGGTGGAAGCGCGCTGACCTCGCCGCCGTTCCAAAGAAACCCTGGCCGGCCGGTCTGGCGTTGCTGGCTGGCGCGCTGGGGTTGCACCTGGTGGGTTTCCTGATTCAGCAGCCGAAGGTTTCCGTCGTGGCGATGCTGGCCGGGATCTACGTGCTCATCGCGGTGGTCTGGGGCTGGCGGCTGGCGTGGGCGATGGCTTTTCCGTTTGGGTTGATGGTCTTTTGCGTGCCCATCGGTGACCTGGCGGACCCGATCACCATTCCGCTGCGGAAGGTTTCCACCGACATTTCGGTCTTCGTCTGCAAGCACCTGCTGGGCATTCCCGTGATCCAGGTGGGGATTCAGATCATTGACCCGAAGGGCGGCTACCACTACGAGGTGGCCGCGGCGTGCAGTGGCATTCGCAGTCTGGTGACGCTCTTCGCCCTCACGACCATCTACGGCTTCATTTCGTTCCGCACTCCCTGGAAGCGGGCGTTGATGGTCTTCATCGCCGCTCCCCTCGCGCTCATCGGCAACGTAATCCGGTTGGTGGGCATCGTCGTGGCTGCGGAAGCTTTCGGGCAGAAGGCCGGCGAAGTGGTCCATGATTGGTTCGGCTTTCTCACTTTCGCTCTGGCCCTCGCGGTCATGATCGCGCTGGGCAACTGGCTCCGGGACCCCGAGCCGCCCCCGGCCGCGGCGCCGGTCGCACCCCAACCCGATCCGGCATGATCCGACAGAAATGGATCCTGGCCCTCGTCGCGCTGGCGCTCATCGGTGCCACGGCGGGCGCGCTGCTGCGACTCAAGGCCCGGCAAAAGCTCGGCGAACCCGGCCTCAAGGTGGCCGTGCTGCCCGGCACGACCAACCGCCTCGAAATCCTCCTGCCGGTCCGGGTCCGCCAGTACACCTCCACCAACGTCCCACCGGAGGAGATTGAACTGCAAACGTTGCCCAAGGACACCACGTTCGGGCGGCGCATGTACCGCTCCCCCAGCGGCCACGAAATCCTTCTCAGCGTGGTGATGATGGGCGTGGATCGCACCAGCATTCACAAGCCTGAGTTTTGTCTCGAAGCCCAGGGCTGGCGCATCATCGAACGCGAGACCACCACCATTCCGATTGCCGCCCCCCACGCGTACGACCTGCCGGTCCGCAAGTTCGTGACGTCACTGGTGACGAGCGACACGGCCGGCAAGCCGGTCCAGTACAGCGGCGTGTACGTCTTTTGGTTCGTCTCGGCCGAGCGGATTACCGCCAGCCACTTCGGACGCGTTGGTTACCTCACCTGGGATCTGCTGCGAACCGGCGTCCTGCCACGCTGGGCGTATGTGAGCTGCTTTGCCGTCTGCCCGCCGGGCCAGGAGGAGGCCACCTTCGACCGCATCCGGAACTTTGTCGCCGCCGCCACCCCGGAGTTCCAAGTGACCACGTTGCCCGCCGCCGCCACCGCGCCCGGCCCCTCGAGCGCCGCACAGTGACCCGGTCCGCCGTCGGAAGTGCCAGCGGGGGAACCTGCGCTCTACCGCCAACTACCGGCGGGGCGCCGCCGCCTCGTCGTCCAATTTCAGGATGCGGAAGTCGTCGAAGCGAATCCAGTGCTCGGCATCCGCGGGGCCGTGGTAACACTGAAGGCTGACCTGATCGTTGGCCGGCGGCGGCAGCGTGCCCTTGGCGGCCGTCTGAAACTCGCCCTTCCCATCCGGTCGGAACTGGGCGACCCACGAGTCGGCACTGACGATGAGCCGCAGTTGCACGCTGTCGTTGGTCATGGCCGGACGGCCCGGAATGATCATCAACTGCCCGTCCACCAACTCCTTCACGAGTTTGAAAACCGGCTCGCCGTTGGTGTACCACGTGATCCCGGCCTGCTCGAACTGCTGGGTCGGACGCTTGAGGTTGGTGACCGTCACCTCGATCGCGAACCGGCCTTGACGCCGGTCGGGCGAGGGGCGGACGAGGGCGTTTCGAACCGTTTGGGCGTCCCCCGGTTGCACGCGGATCTCAAGCGCGCCCTCGCGCAGGCACCAAAACTCCGGTGCCTCGCGCAACCACGTCCAGCCGTCAGCCAGCCGGTGGTCGAAAGCGTCGGCAAACACGACCGCCGGCTCCGCCGCGCGGGCGACGGATACGAGGACAGCGAACACGGCGAAAAGCGCTGATGGCGTTTTCATGGGCAGTGAATTCGATTGATCGCACTGGTGCTACACGATTCCCCCGCGCCTGTCACCAACGAGCGGCGCCACTGGCCGTCGGCTGTCGCCGTTCCGACGGGCTCTCCCCGGGTCAGACCCAGCCCTCGCGACGATACCACTCGAAGGTTTCGGCCAAACCCGCCCGCAGGGGAGTGGGGCAATCCCGGCCGAGAGCCGTTTTCAACCGGCTGACGTCCGCGACCCAACCGGGCGCGGCCAGCTCGTGACGTTTGCCGTGGGCGAGAATGCTTGCGCGGCCGGTCAAACGAGCCGCCCACTGAGCCACACCGCACAGCACGGGCAGAACAGCGTTTGGCAATGGCAGCGTCCACGCGCGAACACCCATGACCGCCGCGACTTCGTCCGTAAGCTGGCGGGCCGTGACGACCTCCGGGGACGCCACATGACAGACCACGCCCGACGGGATGTCTCGTTCCAACGCGGCCAGCGCCACCGCCGCGAGATCCTTCGCAAACACCAGACTCAATTCCTGCCGCCCGCCGCCAAACGCCGGAACGACCCGGTGTCGCGCTGCCTTGAACAGCGGCAAAAACTCGCGGTCTCGCGGCCCGTACACGCCGCCGGGGCGGAGAATGACGTACGGCACCCGACTGCCCCGCGTGACTTCAAGCTCCGCGGCCAGCTTGCTGCGGCCGTACTCGGAGACGGGCTGCGGCGAGGCGTCCTCCCGGGCCGGCGCCGCGCGGGTGCCGGCGCCGGAAACGGCCAGGCTGGAGATATGCACCAGTCGCTTGACGTTCGGAGCGCAGGCGTTGACCGCCGCCACCAGGTTGCGGGTGCCGTCGCGGTTCACCCGATAGAGCTCCTCCGCGTGGACCGCCTTGGTGGCACCCGCGCAGTGGATCACGTGGGTGATGCCGGCCAGCGCGGCGGCGAGACTGGTGGGCTCCGACAATGCGCCGTCGGCGATGGTGATTCGGCCGAAATGCGGCTCGAGGAACCGGCGATGGCTGGTGGCCCGCAGCAGGACGGTGGTCGGAATGTCGCGCGCCACCAATCCGTCAAGAATGTGGCTACCCACGAAGCCGCTGGCGCCGGTGAGCAGGACTTTCATCCGAGAGTCGGCGGTCCCCGCCGCGCTGCGCCGTCTCCGGCGACATCAAAGGGTCCCGAGTTCGCGGCCGATTTTGGCCAGCTTCTCGAGGGCGAAATCAATCTGCTCGTCCGTGTGGGTGGCCATCAAGCTGATGCGGATCAACTCGTGCCCCGGCAACACGCCGGGGGACACCACAGGGTTCACGAAGACGCCCTCCTCTTCGAGCCGTTTGCAGAAGCGGAAGGTGCGCATCAGATCGCGGATGTACACGGGCAGAATGGGCGTCTGCGAAGCCCCCAGATCAAACCCGAGGCTCAGCAGGCCCTGCTTCATGCGCTCCGTGTTGCGCCAGAGGCGGGCGATGCGCTCGGGCTCGGCTTGCATGATCCGGACGGCGGCGAGACAGGCGGCGGCGTTGGCCGGGCTCATGCTCGCGCTGAAAATCAGCGCCCGCGAGTGGTGCTTCAGGTAATCAATCGTCGCGAAGTCGGACGCGATGAAGCCGCCGAGGCTCGCCAGGGACTTGCTGAAGGTGCCCATGATCAGGTGAACCTGATCCGTGAGGCCAAAGTGATCGGCCGTGCCGGAGCCATTGCGACCGAGAACGCCGATCGAGTGGGCATCGTCCACCATCACCACGGCGTTGTGAGCCTGCGCGAGCCGGCACAGCTCGGGCAACTGGATGATGTCGCCCTCCATGCTGAACACGCCGTCCACGACGATCAGTTTGCCGGCGTCGGGCTCGATCTGTTGGAGGCGGTTTTCCAGCGCCGCCATGTCGCGGTGCGAGAAACGCAGGAATTTGCCCTGGGTCAGTTGGCAGCCTTCGACAATCGAGGCGTGGTTGCTTTTGTCGCCGATGACGTACTCGCCCTTGCCCACCAGGGCGCTGATGACGCCGAGGTTGACCTGAAACCCGGTGCTGTACAGCAGCACGGCCTCCTTGTTCATCAACCGCGCCAGCTCCTGCTCCAGCTCGATGTGGATGTCGAGCGTCCCATTGAGGAATCGCGAGCCGGCGCAACCCGAGCCGTACTTGGCCACCGCCGCGTGAACCGCCTCCTTGATCCGGGGGTCGTTGGTGAGTCCGAGGTAGCTGTTCGAGCCCAGCATCAACACCTTCCGGCCGTCAATGATCACCTCCGTGTCCTGCGCCGAGGAGATCATGCGGAAGTACGGATACAGCCCCAGACTGCGCACCTGGCTGGCGTTCTTGAAGCCCCGGACCTTGTCCAGAAGGCGCAACGAGCCATTGCTGCCGCCGCTCCGGCCGGCCGTGGACGGCCCGGTGGGGGCACCGATACGAGAAGCCACGTCGCTCCCGTGGGCGCCGTTGCCGTTATGTTTGACCTTTGTGAGTTGCTCTGGACCGTTCATAGGACTGGAAGCCGCGACGGGACCCAAACCTCTCGGTCGGACAGGACGAAGCCCCGCAACGCGCCAACGCAATGCGCAGCCGGGATGCGATACCGCCTCCCTTGGTCGCGGAATTGCGTCGTTCGGATAAGCGGAGCGTCCGGGCTGGCGCTTTCCGGGTCAAGGCGGTTTTGGCTGTCGCCAGCGGTCAGCGGCCTGAACTCAGGTTGCGGTGCAGGCGGCAGCGATGGGCTCGGTGATCATTTTGAGCTCTAGGGAAGGGGCACGGGCGATTCATCCTCTTGCTGGAGGGCGGCGAGTCGCTCGAGGGCTGCCTGGTACTCGGGCGACCCCGGGGCAGGCAAAGTCCGGACCAAGGCCCAGGCTTCGAAGAAACGGCTCATGCGGCGCTGGCACTGTTCCTGGAGCCGCACGGCGATCATTTGCTCGTCGAGCACCTGGCGCGGTGTGAGCCGGGCAGCAGCGCCGGGTTCAGGCTGATACCAGTGGTCGAGCATCGAGCGGATGTCCTCGCCCATGAGCGGCCGGGCGGCCTGAAGATGGGCGAGGGCTTTGCCGAAGTGTTCGGCCGCCCTGCGCAACGCCGGGGCGATCGCTTTGGCGGCGGACACATCGTCCCGATACGGCGAGTAGTCGTGCGAACTGTGCAGCTTGGACGGCTCCAGGCTGGAGCGACCGTTGTGGAAGATTTTCGCCTCCCGTAGAGCCTCAGGGGTGATCGGGCACTGCAACACGGGTTCGGACCAGGCAGGGCGCAGATGATGCCAGTAATAGGTGTGGTCGGACTGGATTTGCTGGGCCGCTTCAATCTCCTTCCAAGCGGCCAGCACCCACGGCGCGGCAGCGGGGCCGAACCGGCGGGCGGCCAGCGATTGAGCCCAGGCCTCGAGCTTCGCCGGTTCCGCGTTCTCCGGATGAAACATCAGGTCGCGCAGGGCCACGGCGTTGCAGGAGACGTATTCCGCCATGGTGCCCCACTGGTCAAAGAAACCATCCGCCGCCAACCCCCGCCAGCGCCGCAGCTTGGCCGCGATGCCGAGCGGGAAGTCGTAGAGCCGGGTCACGCCCAGTCCACGGGGCAGTCGGCTGCCCTCGATCTCGCTGAACACGGTATCGTCACCCCAGAGGAAGATGTCGTAGCCGAGGAAAGCCTGTCCGTGCTTCCGGGTCAGTGCCCGCGCATCGAGCAGCAAGTCGGTCGTCTTGCGGTCAAAGGACCAGGCTTCCCCGTCAGGCGGCAGGGTCAGGCCCGCACCCGCGGGTTGTGCGGCCTGTTGGGCGAGAAAATCGGGTTCGCCGCGGAACTTCCAGCTCCACCCCACGGAGAACACCTGAAAATCGGGCCGGACTTGGCGCCCTTCGGTGGTCAGCAGGGCCAGGAGGCGGTTGTATTGCGTCAGCTTGCTGACGCCTTGGTGACGCGGACAGGTCGCGGGGTCGCAAAGCTCGCCATTCGAGTCCAGCGTGAAGACGAGGAACATCGCGATCTCGGGAAACTCCGTCAGAAACTGGCGCATCATGCGCCGATACTCCTGCTCGACCTGCGGATGAGCGAGGCAGAGCACCTTGCCCTGATAGGTACCGCTGTCCGAGAGGCACTCGGCGGGGAAGCGGTCAAGGAACGCCTGGCGGACCGCGGGCGGAGTCCACGGGCCGCCCTGGCAGGGGATTTCGCACAGCCACATCGCCGCCTCCAAGCTGTACAGCTTGCACCAGTCGAGATACTGGCGCAGCCGGGCGCGGTTGCGGTCCAGCGTCTGCGGGTCCTCAGCTCTGGGGAATACCGTGGAGGGAACGAAGCTGAAGAGGGTCTTCTCCCTCATCCAGTCGTGCGTGAGGTGGGCGACATTGCCGCCGCAGCGCGCCAGATACTCGAAATCGCTTCGGCGGTAGCCACCAAAACCGCCATGCACGCGCGGGTGCAGCAACCGCAGTCGCAGCGAAGGCCGGGCACGCCGCGTGAGAGCTTTCGGCACCCCGCCATGCTCCGCGATGATGTCTTCAAGCTCGAAGACGCCGTAGAGCGCGGAGCGCGGATTTGCCCCGTTGACGGCAACCACGCCGTCCAGCACGGCGATCTCGTAGGCGTCGCCCGATGAATCCGATGCGGTCACGCTCAGGCGGCGGGCCTTCGCCCAACGCGCGAGCTGCGGTGTGTCGGCCGTGGTGCCGATGAGGATTGTTCCGGCGGCTGCGACCTTGCGGGTGTCGGCACCCGTGACCACTGAAATGTCCGCGCCTCCCGCCCTCAAGAAGTCGCGGAGATTCTCGGCGGCGGTGAGGATGGGCGGCGCGGAAGAGTTCACGCGAATCTGCGTGAACCGTGTCGGCGGAAGGGGCGAGGCCGCGCTCGCCACGTGCAGCGTCACCAGCGACGCGAGCCACAGAGCGGTGAAAAGGTATGGGCGCATCAAGGAAGTCAGGGTTTGCCGGTTTGGGTCGCCACTTCAGTGGGAGAGCGCATTCGCGGCACTCTGCGCGAACTTCACGAACTCGTCGGTCGTCAGCACGAAATCGAACTTCGCCTCCCGGATGCCCTTGAGCCGGCTGGACTCGCGGGCGTTGAACGTGGCATCCACGACGCACAGCGTGCGAAACCCGCGTTCACGCGCGCTCCGCGCGGTCTCGCCGAGACACGCCTCGGTGTGTCCGCCCACAAATACCAGGTTGCGCACGTTCAGGTTGGTCAGCAGAAAACCAAGGTTGGAGGACGTGAATGCGTCCTGACCGGTCTTGGGCAGGACGTATTCGCCGGGCCGGACGCCCAGTTCATCAGCGGGGCGGGACTGCGGGTCCTGAATACAATGGGCCCACGCGGCGTAGTTGGTGCCGTATTCGGTGAGGAACGTCTTGCGGATTTCGGGATCGAGGTCCATGCCGTCGCGAAAGAGGCTTCCCCAGTGCAGGAAGATCATGGGCAGGCGCAGGCGGCGGCAGGCATCGGCCACCAGACGGGCGTTCGGATAAGCTACATCGAACGCATAATCCGTCGCGGCGTTCACATCCGCCGCGGTGAAGCCGCCTTTGCGCCAGCCCTTGGGCACCGCCTCGTCGGTCAGGTGCTTGCGTTCGCCGGGCTGGATGTCCACGCAGATGAAGGCGCAACCCTGGAAAAAGTCCGGGGTGGGCATTGCGCGCGCCGGCAGGTCGTCCACGGCAGCACTCGCATTGGTCGCACTCGACGGTTCGTCAGCAACAAGCCGCGACCCGAGCGCCATCAGCGAAACAAGCGCCAGACCACCGGTGAACCAGCGCCTTTTTCTGCGTTCGCTCATGGCGTCGAGCATACCATCCGACGGCGGCGATCGCAGGCCATCTTTTGCCCGACCATCAAGGCGATACGGCGATCGGCCCCGGTCCCGGTGGCCGACAATTTCAAATCAGAAGTGCCGCGTCGGCTGACAATGTTCGTCAACCGTCAAGTGGTTGGGAGATCAAGGCGGCTTGGGTATGAGATGGAATTGGGTTTTGGCTTTCCACCGGGCGGTCCCCGCCGCGAACTGGGCTCGGAGTTGGCGGAGGGCCAATCACCGGGAGGCCAGCCCTTAAATCCTGGCCCCGAGCGAACGCGCCCGGCTTGAAGTCACCTCGGGCCGGAGAAATCTGGCCCAAGGCCATCTGCCTTCCTGATTGGGGACTGGTCTTTTGCCGCAGACCAAGTTGGTGCGGCAAGGCCGTCGCAGATTCGGAGGGACGGCTATGTCGCTTCAAGTCGGAGGGCGAAGCCGCCGGGGCCGCCCTGATCACGACCAACCGGCGCTGGAGGTGTTGCGACGGCGGCGCGAACGCTGGTTGCACCCGCCTGCCTTCACCAGCACGGCTGGAGGTGAAGGCAGGGGGAGCGGGACCGATCCGCTTATGGCCGCGGGGCCGCACCGGCAATGCTCAGGCCGATGACGATTTCGTTGGCCACCTTGTCCTGGGGCGCGCCGGGATTGATGCCGAAATCGGTCCGCTTGATGGTGAAGTTGGAGCGCAGGACCAACAAATCGCCCTGCTGGTTTCCGCCGCGCGCCGCCAGGCGGTCTTTGAGATAGGTGAAGCGCACGGGAACCGTGATTTCCTTCGACACACCCTTGGCGGTGAACGTGCCGACCACGTCGGCCGTCGTCACGTCACCGTCGGTCCGGACGTTCTTCATTTCCTTCGCCTCGAAGACGATCTCGGGGTGCTTGGCGACGTCCATCCACTGCGCGCCGTGGAGGTGATCCTTCATCACCGGGTTCGGCACGTGCAGCGAGGACGCGGCCACGACAATCTTTCCCTTCGTGGCGGCCGGGTTGGCCGGATCGAATGTCACCGTACCGGAGACACCGTTGGCGCTGCCAGAGATCGCCTCCAGCGGCGCGTCGAGGGTGAAGGTGGCGTTGTTCACGCCTTTGGGATCCTTGAAGTCGAAGGTCAACGGCCCGGCCAGCGCGACGCCGCTCAGGCCGACCAACGCAATGAGATTCAGGGCAGTGGTTTTCATGGTTCTCGATTCAGGTTCGAACAGTTTGTTGTTGTTGAGTTTGTTTTCGGAAGAGGAAGGACACGCCCACGAGCAGCCCCGCGGCGACTCCGGCCGCACCCAGAAAGTCCACGCCGGGAAGGAAGCGGTCCTCGTACGTAATCGCCTCGATGCCGGTGATTTCGTCCAGGGTCTTCACGGGCACGCTCGTCTTCGTCCAGCCGCGATTTGCGCCGGTGGCGGCCCAGAAAGCCACGGCGCTCACCGCCACCAACACGGCCAGGATGCGCACGAACCTTCTCATGGGGCTGTTCACCCAGTCGGCGGAGCAGGTGACCGTCAGATCGTCTTGATCAAGTGGGCACGCTCGAAGCGCACCTTGGGCAGGCTGGCGTATTTGTCACCCGCACTGCGGTAACCCGCCGCACAACACGCCACCGAGGCCAGCCCTTGAGAGGTCAGGTCGAGGATGCGATCAAACTCCGCCGGCACGAATCCCTCGATGGGGCAGGTGTCCACTCCCAGCAGCGCGGCGCTGGTCATGAGGTTGGCCAACGCGATGTAGGCCTGACGGGCGGTCCAGTGGGGCGCAAGGGGCTTGAAACCCTCGCTGAGCAGCATCCCGGTCATCATGCCACGGTAGCCGGCCAGCGCCTCGGTCGCCACCCCGCGAGTGCGGGCGATCAACTGGATGAACTCGTCAATCTCGGCCTCCGTGACGCTGGTTCGCGCGGCGAAGACGACGAAATGCGATGCCTCCACCACCTGCCGCTGTCCCCACGCGTGGGGCAGGAGCTTCTCGCGAGTAGCGGGATCGTTGATCACCAGAAAGCGATACGGCTGAAGACCGAATGAGGACGGGGCCAGGATCATGGCCTGCTCCAAAGTCGCCCAGGTCTCGGCGGGGATTTTTCGGTTCGGATCAAACGCCTTGGTGGCGTAGCGCCACCTCAGCGCTTCGAGGAGTTGAGTGTTTGAAATCGGTGTCATGTTCTCCGCTACGGAGCCGCAAAGGTGTTGCGGAATGCCGCCGCGTCAAATCGCGCCCCGGCTTCGCGTGCCGCAGACCGGGGCCGAATCGCCCGCCGGCCGCACGGGGCCGCTAGACGTCGGCGTCCGGGTAACGCTCGCGGATGGATTGGCGCACGCGCGCCGGCTCCTCCGGCCGCAGCAATCGCCGTTGGACGCGACGCTCCACCGCGTCGAGCAATTCCAGCCAGTCCTCGAGCGGCGGGTCAGCGAGCGGCTGCCATTGCTCGAAGCGACGCGACCGCACGTAGAAGAGCCAGCGCCCGCTGACGTGGTGGGCATAAACCTCGCGACGTTCCCCCTCCGGGGTTCGCCCTTTCCAACCGATCTCCGCTTTCGCCGACATTCGCTCGGTCGTCCTGGCTCAGTGTGGCAGATCCACGCTGGCCACCGCCATCGCCGCGATGCCCTCCTCCCGCCCGGCGAAGCCGAGTCCTTCGTTCGTGGTGGCTTTGATGCCGAGGCGCTCCGGATTCAAATCGAGGGCCGTGGCGATGTTCATCTTCATCTGCCGCAGGCGGGGACCGATCTTCGGCGCTTGGGCGATGATCGTGGAGTCCACGTTCACGATGCGCCCGCCCCGCAGGTTGATCAACCGCGCCGCTTCCCGCAGAAAGGTGCTGCTGGGCGCATTGTGCCAGCGCGGATCCGTGTTCGGGAAATGCTGACCAATATCGCCCTCGCCCAGGGCGCCGAATAGCGCGTCGCAAATTGCATGGATCAGCACGTCGGCATCCGAATGGCCGTCCAAGCCCTTGTCGTGGTGGAAGTCAACGCCACCGAGGATGAGCTTTCGCCCCTCGGTCAGCCGATGCACATCGTATCCGATGCCCACGTGGATCATGGCGCGAGTAAAGCGGAGCGTGGGCCATAAGTAAATCGTTCTTCGCCGGCGCCAGAGCGCACGGTGGCGCGGCGGGGAAGACTCTACAAGCCGCGGGCTGCGGGCGGACCCGGGGCTTTCATTTCGCCCGACCACGCGCTCCACGAACTTCTCCGGCGTCAGACCGGATTCGTTGACGAGCGTCACCTTGGTCCACGGGCGCTCCAAATCGCCCTGGGCCAATTTGAGCCACCACTGGGCGAAGTCGGCCTTCGATTCGGCGACTGGCCAAGTCAGGCCGGCGTTGGCGCACTCCTTTCGCAGCTTGTCCCAGAGCGACAGCCACACGTAGCCCAGCCACAGGCGGCCGCGCCGGGTGCGCGCGAGTAACTCGGCGTCGCCGCCCACCGCGGCCTCGGCCTCGCGCCAGAGTTTCTCTGCCGCGCTCAGCGTGGCGAACTTGTGGAACGGCGTGTCCGTCTTCGAGAAACAGGTCAGGTTCCAGCCGGCCGAGGCCTCGTGCATCAGTTCGAGGTAGCGCGCAATCGCCGGCGCGGCCGGGCCGTAGTAGCCCTCGAGGAATTCGCGGATCAGGGCGCGGTCATCCTGGCGCGGGTCCCAGAGCAGTTGGGCCAGCACCCAGGCGCGCAGTTCGCCGAACTCGGCGCCGTGGCTCTGATACGCGCCCTGCTCGAAGAGGCCCTTGACGTGGTGGGCGGCGAAGAACCGCACGTTCGGCCCCAGCACGTACCAGTTCGGATGCGGCTGTAGATAGTGGGCGAAGTCGGTCGTGTAGTCCCAGATGTAGAGCCGGTCGCAAATCTTCGCCCAGCCGCGGATGTCGTCGGCGAACTTCGCGTTGGCCGGCGCCTCGAGCGGTTCCCGGAAGTTGCACTCGATCGAGCAGAGCCGGACGATCACGTTCGGGCGCGGCTTGAGCGTTCGGGGCGGCTGGCGGGTGTACTGGTAGGCCAGGGTGTCCACCGCCACGTGGGGGAACTCCGTTTCGATCTGTTCGGCCACGTGGTTCACGAAGTCCAGCATCGTGCCGGCGTGGCTGCCTTCGGCTTCGTCCAGCGCCTTGCACCGGGCGCATTCGCAGAAGCCATACCAGTCGTTTTGGGAGACCGAGATGATCCGCGCCTCGGGCGACTCGCGCAGCCATTGTTTGACCCGTTCGACCACGTGCGCGCGCAGCTCCGGGTTGGTCAGGCAGAGCTGGGCGTGGTCGTGGGTGCGCTTGCCCTTGATCTCGCTGTACCACTCCGGGTGCTTGGCGAAGTGCTCTTCCGGCGGCACCAGCGGGTAGAACGTGTGGACAAAGCCCTTGTAGCGGATGCCGCCGCCCCAGTCCTCGGGGATGTTGGCGGACTGGCTGTTCGAGAAGTTGCGCACCGCCCAGCGCGCGTTGAAAGCCGGAAACCAATACGGGTCGCGCGACTCGAAGACCGGCTGGTAACGCACGTCCAGCTCGCCCACCTCCAGGCGCGGCTGCTTTGGCACGCGGCTGGCCCAGGGTGTCCACCAGCGCACGCCGCACTGGCGCTGGAGAAACTGGTTCACGGCGTAGAGCGTGCCGCGCGGGCGGCCGCCGGCCAGCAAAAGCATGTCGCCTTTCGTCTTGATGACAATTCCCTCCAGACCGAGTTGATCGAAGGGGATCTCCGGGAACGCCTGCCGTGCGGCTGCCCCGGGTCCGACCAGGATCGCCCGCGCGGGGAGAGTGGCTCCGGCGGTTTCCACCTTGAACTGCGCGCCGGTGATCGCCTGCAGCGTCTCGGCCAGTTCGCGGGCGGCGTTCGCTTCCGGCGGCGAGGCTCCCGGCTGCGTCAGAATCACGTAATCGGTCGCGCCGTTGGTGGCGAGGGTGAGGGCGTGGCCGCTGACCGCGCCCCACAGGAGCGCGCCGAGAATTGAGGACCAGGTTTTCATGGAGCGAAGGACGGGAATCAGGGAATCAGTGCGAAAGACGGTGACACAGTCCCCGGCGAAGGGCAACGCCCGCATGCGTTGGGTTCCAAGCGCGCTCGGTGGTAGGTCAGCCCGACAGCGTGGATGGCGGCTCATCTTGGCCACCAGCCGGAAACTGCTGCGCCCGACATGCCGCGTCGGCAAGTCAACCCAACTTCCGCTGTATCCCGTCGGCGGAACTTTCCCGTTTTGCGGACGGGCAGTTGACGTCATCCTTCAGCCATGCGCTGCCAGCAGCCTTACTTCCGGCCCCTCAAGCCGTTTGCCGTGATGCTCGCGATGGCGGTGAGTTTCTTCGCGGTTGGCGCCACTTACGCCGAGTTTCGCGCCCAGGCCTTCACCCCTGGGAACGCCGCTAACGAAGCTGTCAGCGGCAAGGCCGCCGATCCCGATGCCGACGGCCTCGTCAACTTCGTCGAGCACGCGCTCGGACTCGATCCCCTGCGCCCTGACGCCGAACGCGGACTCCACCTGACCAGCGACGCGCTCGGGGCCACCTTGAACCTGCTGGTCGCCAACGCGCCACGCGATGTCCGTCTGTGGTTTGAGTCGGCCCCGAGCCTGGAGGGAAACTGGCAGTCCGCGGTCGCCGAAACGCTGGATGTCGGGGCGGCAGCGACGTGGCGGCAGGTGCGCCTGCCCGCCCTGGCCACCGGCAACCTCGCCTTCCTGCGGGCGAACGCCGCCGAGGTCGAGCCAGCGCCGGCCACGAAGGGGTGGGTCTGGTTCGAGGCTGAAACCGCCGGCGGCGAGACCGGTCCGGAATTGTCCGCCAACGCCATGATCTGGGTCGGCCCCGGAGCGAGCGTGCAACGCAACGTGAGCATCCCCGCCGCTGGTAACTATCAGCTCTGGGTGCGAAAGTTTTGGAATCCACAGGCGTTCCGTTGGCGGGTTGGCGCCGCCGACACCTGGAAGGAATCCCGCGAACAATCCCTGACCGACCTGGTGCTGCTCGGCGGCAATCCCGGCCGGCGGGTCGGCTGGGCCAATGTGGGCACCGTGACGCTTCAACCTGGCGCGCATACCTTCCGGCTCGAAGTGCTTCCGGGCGACGCCAACACCACGGCGTATGACTGCTTCCTCCTCACCCGCGAGCCGTTCACGCCGCGCGGCAAGCTCAAGCCCGATGAAAAACAGCAGATTGCCCAGCCGGGCTGGTTCGCGTTCCAGCCCGATCCAGACCCGTTCAGCTTCAGCCCGATTGACCTGCGGTCTCTCAACGAACGCGAGGCGGGCGAGCGCGGCTTCATCCGCGCGCAAGGCGAGGACTTCGTCCACGAAAAGACCGGCGAACCGGCGCGCTTCTGGGCCGTGAACGTGGGCATGGACTTCGCCGCCCGGGCAAAGAGCGAACTCGACACTTTCGCGCGGGCGATGGCCAAACGCGGCGTCAATCTCGTGCGCGTCCACGGTCCCATCTACACCGGCAGCGGGCCGGATTTCGGCCGTGTGAACACCAATCGCGTGGCGCAGTTGCACTACTTCGTTCGCGCGCTCAAGCGGGAGGGCATCTACACCAGCCTGAGCATCTACTTCCCCTTGTGGGTGCGTCTGGGGCCGGAGAACACCGACTTTCCCGGCTACTCGGGGGGCCAGCATCCCTTTGCGTTGCTGTACTTCAATCCGGCCTTCCAGCAGCTCTACCGCGAGTGGTGGCGGTACCTCCTCACCACGCCGAATCCCCACACCGGCCTGGCCCTCAAGGATGACCCCGCCGTCGCGTTGGCCGAGATGTACAACGAGGACTCGACCCTGTTCTGGACCTTCAACCCTGACGCAGCGAACAGCAACCTCCCGGCGCCGCAGCGCGCCCTGCTCGAAAAGCGCTTCGGCGACTGGTTGCTGGCAAAGTACCCCGGTCAGACGCTGGCCCAGATTCGCGCCAGCCGCTGGGGCAACGTGACCTCGCCGCACGACGATTTTGCTGCGGGCCGCGTGGGCTTCCGCGGACTGTGGAGCGTCTTCAATGATCGCAACCGCCGCGACCAGGAAACCGCCCGGTTCCTCACCGAGTTGATGCTCGATTTCCACCGCGCGACCTACGCTTACCTGAAATCCGACCTCGGTTTCCGCGGCCTGGTCTATTGCTCGAACTGGAAGACCGCGTCCGACAAATACCTTGACCCGCTCGACAAGTACGCGAATTCGGTCGCGGACTGCTTTGATCGCCACGGCTACTTCGGCGGCCTTCACGAAGGGGCCAACGCCGCGTGGAACATCGAGCCGAACCAGACCTACGATGATCGGAGCGCGCTGAAGTTTCGGTCCGCCGATGGCGCCCGCGAGGACTTCAGCAATCCGATCTTTGACCTCATCCACCAGCGCCAGCCTTCGATCATCACGGAGATCAACTGGCCGCTGCCGAACCGGTATCGCGCCGACATGATCCTCGCCGGCGCGGCTTACGGCGCCTTGCAGGGCAGCGACGCCCTCTGCTGGTTCGCCGCGGGCGCCACCACTTGGGACAGCCTGCCGGGCAAGTTCTCGGTCCAGACGCCGGTGGTGCTCGGCCAGTTCCCCGGTGCGGCGCTGCTGTACCGCCGCGGTCTCGTGAAGACCGGCCCGCGCGTGGTGGATCTCCAACTGGCCGTGGACGACCTCTACGCGCTCAAGGGTACCCCGCTGCCGGCCCCGCAGAACTTCGATCAACTGCGCGGCGACGATGTGCCGCCCGGCGGCATCATCACCAACGCCAGCGCCATTGACTCGCTGGCCTTCCTGGTCGGCCGCGTGGGCGCTGACTTCATCACGAACGGTCCGCCGCAGTCGCAGATCACCGACCTCTCCCCCTTCGTTGACCGGCCAGCCAAGCGGGTCCGCAGCCACACCGGCGAACTCGAGTGGGATTGGGGACTTGGCCGGCTCACGATCAACGCGCCCGCCGCGCAGGGCGTCGCCGGGTTCCTCGCCGGCGGCGGCCGCGTGGAACTGTCCGGCCTCTCCATCGAGTCGCCGTTGGAGTACGGAGAGGTGTTGCTGGTGGCGCTGGACGAAAAGCCCATCGGGGAATCGGCGCGGCTGCTGTTGCAGGTTGCCAGCGAGGAATTGCCGTACCAGTGGGCAACCAGCCCGGCAACGGGCCGCCGCACCATCACCCATCGCGGCGCGCCGCCGCTCATGGTTCGTGACTTTGCCGGCACGGTGACATTAAAGCGGTCGGACGCAGCGTCGCTGACTGTGACGCCCCTGGACTTCAACGGCTACCGGCTCCCCGGCAACCCGGACCGGGCGGATGCGTTCACCCTGCGGCCGGACGCGGGCTATTACCTGATCGAGAAGTGATCGGCGACGGCGCCCTTTCGCGCTGCTGTGGAAACTGGCCTTTTCCACCGGTGCGGGTAACGTTTCGCCGTCCCGAGTCTTTCAAGTCGCGCTAAACGACCGGAGAAAAGGCAGCTCTTGTGAATCCATCCGCCTACAACGCCACCGTCACCGCCCGGGAGGAACTCAACCCGCAGTTGATCATCCTGCGGGTGAGACCGGACGGGGAACTCTTCCGCTTCCAACCCGGGCAGTTTGCGGTGCTGGGCCTGCTGGGGGCCGAACCGCGCCTGCCAGAGGCTGCGCCTGAAGAACCGCCCGCCCCTGCCGACAAACTCATCCGCCGCGCGTACAGTATTGCGTCCTCGAGCCTGGAGCGGCAGTACGCGGAGTTTTACCTGACGCTGGTGACCAGCGGGGAGCTGACGCCGCGCCTGTTTGCGCTGCGCCCTGGCCGGCGGCTGTTTCTATCGCCCAAAGCCAGCGGAGTGTTCACGCTGGACAAAGCCCGGCCGGATCGCGCGCTGCTGCTGGTGGCCACGGGAACCGGGTTGGCGCCGTACATGTCCATGCTCCGAACCATGCTCGTCCACGACGCAATCCGGAAGTTCGTGGTCCTCCACGGCGCCCGGCACAGTTGGGATCTGGGCTACCGCGCGGAGCTTGAAAGCCTCGCGCGACTGCGGCCCAACCTGCATTACCTGCCCTCCATCACCCGCCCCGCCGAGGATCCTCATTTCAACGGCCTGGCCGGGCGCATTCAGACGCTGCTGGCCCGGGGTGTCGTGGAGCAGGCGAGCGGACTGCCGCTCACCCCGGAGCATTTCGAGGTCTTCCTGTGCGGCAACCCGGAGATGGTGCGCGAGACCAAAACGCTGTTGCAGGAGCGCGGCTTCACGCCGGACCAAGGCAAGCAGGTCGGCAACGTCCACGTGGAGGAGTATTGGTGACCGGCCGGGAGCGATGACGGCCCGCCGGCCGAACTCGCCCCGCGCTCAGGTCACGGTGACAGTGAGGGTTTGGCCCGCGGTGAAGGTGACCGGCGCGGAAAATTCCACGAAGCACCGACGGCCCTCGCGCCGCAGCGTGGCTGAAATCGCGCTGTCACCGACCGCCACCGCCACCGAGGACGGGGTGAAGGATTCGGCGACTTCAAGCGCCAGTTGCTGCAACCGCAGTCGGCCCCACGCCAATCGGATGACGTTGGTTTGCCGCTTTTCCCCGCGTTGCTGACTCAGCGAGCCCCAGCCCTCTGCGGCGGTGAAGGCGCAGCGGAAATCCTCCGGGCTCAGTCGCGGTGCGAAGCCCAAGTGCCCCTTGGGACCGTGGTACTCGAAGCCCGACAGGCCGATCAGCACCCCCCAACTAGCCATCGCCCGCGCGTAGTGGTCGCCACACTCGATTTCGTTCCACGGATTGAAGCGGCGCGGGTGGTAGCGGTCATGCACGGCCCGACAAATCGCCAGCGCCTCGGTGAGCAGTCCTTCCCAAGCCATGTGCCCGGCCACCTGATACTCGATACCGGTCCAAATCTCGTCGCGATAGCGGGTGGATTTCGGCCCCAGGTGCTTGCTGCGCGGCCAGGTGCAGGTGAACAGGCCCGCGTCACCTTTGGACACAAACCACCGCTCCGGCGGATGCGCGGCGTTCTGCGCGGTCACGTCCGGCGCCCAGCAGTATTTCCAGATGGATTCAAGCGTCGTTCGCACGGTGGGCTCGGGGTACAGGTAACCCAGCCCGACCTGATGCGCCCAGCCCTGGCCGAAGAGCTGGTCGGCGAGGCAGCCGTCGCCGTACTGCCAGTCCGGGTGCTGCTGCAGATCCACTTCCTGGATGAAGTACTCGCCGTTGAAAAGGCGCTGCACCGAATGCCGGCTGCCGGCTTCGAAGATCTCGCGGCACCTTCGGGCGAACACATCGTCACCCATTTCCCGGGCCATTTCCTCGGCCGCACGGAGGGCGCCCAAGTACAGCGCGCCGACGAAGGTGTTCGCGCCGAAGTAATTCTCGTCGTAGGTCTGATGTTGCTGGCCTTCGATCAGGCCGTCGGCATTGCCATCCTGCGCGATCAGGAATTCAACCGCGCGCCGGATGGCCGGCCAATGGCGGCGCAGGAAGGCGTTGTCCGGCGAGCACTGATGCTCGCGCCAGGCCTTGAGCACGTAGCCCCCTTGCGAGTCGCCCGCCCAGAGATCCCAGCCTTCGCCACGGAAACCGATCGAACCGTCCTGCCGCATTCCGACCCCCTCGGCGAAGTCCTGATGCTCGCGCACGCTGCGTTCGAGTTCGGGGAACAGCCGGGCCATGGTGTGGGCGTAATTCCACACGTGGCCGCAGGTGCCGTGGCAACAACCGCCGCCCTCCCAGGCCCAGAAGCGGCCGTTCTCCCACCATTGGCAGGTCGTGGTGGCGAGGTTTGCCGCGGTCGAGTGCAGCCGGTCCAACAGCCACCAGGGGAGCGTCGAGTCATAATAGGTGTTGCGCCAAAGGCGGGTCTCGGCGGTGAGCCGCCCGAACTCCCGCTGGACGTACCGTGCCACCTCGAGGGCGCCCGGGAACAACCGGGCATAGTGATTGCCCACCCGCCGTTCCCCGCGAAACAGATTCGGAAAATGCCACACCACGGCGAACGACAGCGTTGCCTGCTCCCCCGGCGCGAGATTCCGGGTGACCCGGATCAGCCCGCCGTCGGCCGGGACGCGGGCGGGCGCCGCGTCTGCGGCACGCTCAAACAACGTCGTCCAATCGTCTTCCGCCGGGAGTGCCAGCGCGGCGGCGGCGTTTGGGTCCAGCGCATACACCCCCAGGCTGCCGAAGTCGGCCTGTTGGTGAAGCTCGCCTGTCACTGTGGTCATCGGCTCATCGCGGAATTCGATCTGGTCCACGTTGATGTGCCCCCAACCGCCAGACTCGGCATCCAGGATTTCGATCCGGGCGCGCCGGCCTTTGAGGTCTGACACGTTCCAGTTGTGCGGCGCGAGCCGTTCGTTGTCCTTGCCGGTCGCGGTGCGCATGACTTGCCCCTCGACCAGCAGATTGACGCAGGTTTTGCCCGCGTGGCCGCCGCCGCCGATCAGGAAGCTGATGAACGGACGCTCAATCGTGAACTCCGGCGACGTCAGCCGGCCGTGCGGTGAATCCCCGCCGAGGAAGGTGTTGACGAGGCCCTTGCCGCGGAAGCCGCTGACCGGTTGCTGATTGGGGAGCGTGCCCGGAGCCGGTCGCTCGCCGAACGCGGTCCCTTCGACCCGCCAGTCGCCGTAATTGCCACCCTCGAAGTCGGCGAACACGGTGGGGGGCGACACGGGGCGCGCGGCTTCGATCGCCCGGGCGCCCAGCGTGAAGCCCGTCAGGCCCGCCTCGCGTACCACGGTGCCGATCCGCTCCAGCCGCCCGGCGAAGTCCGTCGCCGAGTGCCGGCAGACCGCGTTCGAGAGCCAGCCCGCGAGTGTGACCTCGACTGGCTCGGACGCGCGGTTCTCGATCGAGTAGTTGAGAATCGTGCAGGGCAGCGCCGAGTCCGGCGTGTTCAGCGGAATGAACGGCGAAAACGCCTCCAGCCGAGCCGTGACCGGGCAATCGGCGTCGGCGTACTCCACCAGGCCGATCGGATATTCGCCGCGGAACGTAACGTCGCGAAAGCCCCTCTGGCTCAGCGGCCGCGCCTCGAGCTTCGTGCCCCGGCGAACGCGCACCGCAAAGCCCTGCCTCACCGGCGCATCCTCGACCAGCCGGTTGCCCTGGACCTTGAGTTCCGGCCCGCGTCCTTCCTTCCAGTTCACCGCGCCGTAGCCGGTGTTGATGTTCTGGTTGAACACGTCCCAGTACGCGAGCCGGCCGTCACCTGTCAGATAGACCTGGCCGGCGCAGATGCCGCCCACCGGCATGCCGATCGTCGCGAGTTCCCGGCCGCGGAATCGCTCGGGCTCGCCCTTGGCGAACAAGGCCCGAATCCACTCCGGTTTCAGCCCCTTTTCCACGGGGATAAAGTGGTCTGGCGCCAGGCGGGTCTGGCCATCGCCGGTTTGGGCGGCGCGCGCCACCGGCCCAAACGCAGCGAGGGCCAGCGAGGTCAGGGCGGTGTTGCGGATGAAGTCTCGTCGCGGCAGCCCAGCCGGGGAGAACGGCTGCCGCAGATCCAACGAAGGGGGGGCTTCTTTCATGGTGCGTCGGCGACGAAAGTAGCCAACCCGCGCCGCTTGTCAGCAACGCAGACGCGAGGAACGAACGCGCCGCATCCATGAACCGCGTCAGCCAGTTGACCAACGGTCCCGACAAAAGCCGAACGGGCAGACCGTGAACCAGTCTGCCCGTTGCTGAATTCGCAGCCTGCCTCTGGCAGGAGGTGGTCAGGCGCGTGGCGGCAGCAGCTTCTCCACGCGGCTCTTTTCCAGGGTCACGTACTTCGGAAGGCCGCCCTCGATGGGGGCCCGAACCTCGCCCTCAATCAACGGTTGGGCGTACTCAATGAACTTCTCGTTCGGCAGGAAGCCATCCGGGCTGATCCATTCCGTGGGGACGAAGTGCTCCACATTCGCCACCTCGGACAGCGGCTGGAGTCCGGTGGACCACTTGAGCTTACCGTCCTCGACGGAGCGGATGATTTTGACCATGTACCCGCTCTGGCCTTCGACGGCGGCTTTGACGGCCGCCTCGCCGCAGGCGAACGCGTTTTGCACGTCCGTGAGACTGGCGCAATGCGCGGCCGCCCGCTGGGCGTACCCCAGCAGCACGGTGCGGGTCTTGGTCCGGAGGCGCTCCTCAATCAGGTCCTTGAGCTTCCATGCCGCGCCAGCCAGCAGGGGATGGCCGAAAGCGTCCCGCTTGGTGGGATCCGCGCCGATTTCGTTGCCTTCGGAATCGCGAATACCCTCGCCCACGACCATCACGCAGTACCGGTACGCGTCCACGGTGGCCTTGATCTTGGCCAGCACTTCCTCGCGGTCGTAGCGAACTTCCGGCAACAAAATGAGGTGCGGCGGGTTGGCCGGGTTGCCACGTTTGGCGAGGACGGTGCCGGCGGCGATCCAGCCGGCGCTGCGGCCCATGACTTCGATGATGCAGACCGAGCCGTCGTCCGTGGCCATGCTGCCGACGTCAATGCCCACCTCCATCACCGTGGTGGCGCAGTACTTGATCACCGAGCCGTAGCCGGGGCAGCTATCGGTGAAGGGGAGGTCGTTATCAATGGTCTTCGGCACGCCGATGACGCGCAGCTCGTACCCCCGGCGCTCGGCCTCCTGATGGATCTTGTGCGAGGTGTCCTGGGAGTCGTTGCCCCCCGCGTAGAAGAAATATCGGATGTTGTGCGCCTGGAAGACCTCGAAGAGGCGGTCCATGTCCTTCAGCGCCTGGTCGCGCTTCTTCTGCAGGCTGGTCTTCTTCTTCTGGTCGGTTTCCGCGGCGATCTTCTCCTCGGAAACGAAATGGATTTTGTACCGGCAGGTGCCGAGCGCGGCGGCGGGGGTGTATTTCAAGCCCTCGATCGCGCTGCGCTTCTCGTCGCCCAGGTCAATCAACTCCTCGTTGAGAATGCCGAGAATGCCGTTCAGCCCCCCGTAGATTTCCTCGATGCAGCCATGCTTGCCCGCCTCGGTGATTACGCCCGCGATGCTGGCGTTGATCGCACAAGTCGGCCCGCCCGACTGCGCCACCAGCAGGTTTCCATTCAGTTCAGCCATATTGAGTAGGTTGTGGGCCGCAGGCGGGACCAGTGGAGGAGCCGACGCCCTGCCTTTCGCGCCTGACAGCCGGGCGACACTGCCAACCGTGCCGGGGGGTGTCAAAGGCGATTTCCCCGTCGCCGCTGGCGAGGGGAGGGAGCGACACCGCACTGGCTTTGACCGCGATTTCGTGCGACCGTTTGGCCCAGTTCCGCTGTGAGTGCCGATGCCGCCATTCCGACTGCCCCAGCCCCCCCGGCCCCGGCCCGGTGGCCCTCGGTGTTGCTCCTCATCCCCGCGTACAACGAACAGGAGCGCATCGGCCCGACTCTGCGCCGTTACGCCGCCGCCTTCCGGGACGGCTACCCGGGCCGGTTCGAAATTGTCGTCGTCGTGAACGGCTGTCGTGACCACACCCTCGCGGTGGTGCAGGAGGTCGAGGCGGAATTTCCCTCGATCCGGCACCTGGTGATCCCGGAGCGCGTGGGCAAGGGCGGCGCCCTCATTGAGGGCCTCAAGCTCGCCGGCGAGGCCGACATCATCGGCTACGCGGACGCGGACGGCGCAACGGCCCCGGAGTCCCTCCTCAGACTGGTCGAGGTGTGCCGGGAGTACGACTGCGCAGTCGGGTCGCGGCGCGTGGAAGGAGCGGTGATCCGTCTTTCGCAACCTACTCACCGCATCTTTGCGAGCAAGGTCTTCCACGCGATCGTCGAGATGCTCTTCGGCATGGGCATCAAGGACACCCAGTGCGGGGCCAAATTCCTCCGGCGGGAAGCGGCGCAGAAGGTGCAGTCTGCCCTGCACATCGCCGACATGGCGTTCGACGTGAACCTGCTGTACGCCCTCAAGCGCGCCGGCTGCACGCTGCGCGAAGCGCCGGTGGACTGGACGGACCACCTCGGTTCCAAGGTCCGGTACTTCCGCACGTCGCTGGTGATGTTCCTCTCGGTCGTGCGGTTGCGGCTTGTGTACTCGCCGTTCTACCGGTGGCTGCGCCCGCTGCGTCCGCTCGAGACGTGGATTTACCTGTCCCTGCGCACCCCGCCGCCGCGGGAAATGGACCGGTAGAAGTCGGGTCTCGGGGAAACTTCACGCCGACCCCGCGCGCACGGATGGCGGCTTTGGCCTGCTGGAGGGGCGGCGTCGTGAGTGTGAAGGCTGGCCCCGTTGGCGGGCTGAACCGGATGGGTTTGATCGCGCGCTTTCTGCCACCAGCCTCGTGTCTTCGACGGTGAGGCCATAGAGGCGATGGACACGCCGGTCAATGCCGCGCTCCAGCGCCGTGGTATCGCCGTACGGCGGGTCTGTTGCCCGCCGTGCCGGTACAGGCGCGCTTGGCGTTCTGAGTGCCTGTCTGAAAAATCGAAAGGACCCAATGTTTATGCAAGGCGGCGTTGTTGGCGGCAGTGAGCGTGAGGACGATGGTGGATTCTTTGCCCGCCTTCTTGACGCGGGCGCGGAAGGTGATGGTTGCTCCCTCACCCCGGCCCTCTCCCCGGTGGGGGAAAGGGAGACCGGCTCGCGGCAGTAAAAGTCCTGCTCTTTGGCGACGTTGGCGGCGGTGAACGCCTTTTCGTATGGCTCGGTGACGGTCGTGGGTCGGTCGTTTCCATCCGTCTGCCAGAACACGACGCCGACCGTGTGGTAGGCGAAGTCCTCGCGCCGGAAGATTTTGACCTGCTCGTCGGCGCAACCTTTGGCCCAGCCGTGGAAGTAGCGTTCTTCCACCCAGGCGCGGTGCATGTCCATTTCCACCTCTCCGAACGAACGCACCCAACAACTCCGAAGAATCGGCCGGTCCACGTGGGCCGGCGCACCACCCGATCCGGCCCGGCATGCAGCGCCCGTTCGTTCACGGCACGGTCAACGCTTGTCCGTTGTGCTTCGCTCCGAGGGAGAGCAGGAACGGCGCGGCACGTCGGGCCCAGGCCTCGGGAGACGGGTAATCACGGGCGGAATCGCCGAAGCAGCTCCGCAGCATGTCCGTGTTGATGATGCCCGGGTTCAGCGGGACGGCCGCCATGCCGGGCGGGAGCTCCTGCGCCAGCGCTCGCGTGAGGCCCTCGATGCCCCACTTGGTCGCGCAGTAAACCGCCACGCCGCGGTCGGTCGAACGTCCCCAGCCGGAACTCAGGTTCACGACCACCCCGCGCCGGCGGGCCAGCATGGGCGGCAGGAAGTGACGGATGACGTTGGCCACGCCCTTGAGGTTGACGTCCACCACCCGATCAAACTCCGCCGCGCTCAACTCCCAGAGTGGCGCGGTGCGGGCGATGACGGCGGCGTTGTTGATGAGCAGATCGGGGACGAGCTTCCGCGCCTCGACCTCCGCCGCCCAAGCCGCGACCTGCGGCTCCGCCGTCACGTCCAGCGCGCGAAAGGCATGGGGTCCCGGAAATCGGCTGGTCAGCTCCGCCACCGCCCCGGCGTCCCGGCCACAGCCGACCACCGTGTGGCCGGCCCGGACACATTCATCCACCAAGGCCCGGCCCAGCCCGCGGGTGACGCCGGTGATGACGATGACGCGCCGCTCGGGAGACTTCACGGGTTGGCGGGTAGGGAGACCGGCGGTTCTTTGAGCGCCTGCCATGCTTGAGCCCGCCGCGCGTCGAGCGCGTCGAGGCGCGTCAGGGTGGAACGCATCAACAGGCGGAGATTCACACTCGGCTCATTTTTTCGCGCGGGAGGCGCGCCGGCCTTGGGCCGTTGTTCCAGATAGCGTGCGACCACGTCTGCGTAGCCGGTCACCAAACTGAGCGTGTCGCGGGAGGCGCGCCCTTGCAGGAAACGCAATTGCGGCAGCTTCTCGCGCAGCACTTGAAGCTGCCGCTGTGTATCCAGTTCCGTGAGGATCCGCTGGAGACTCACATTGAGGGTTTCCGGCACCGCTTGCCCCGGGGGCGTAGTCCGGATCGCCGTCATCAGCACCATGTCCAACCGTTCCAACGTCTCGGCCGCCGACCACGTCTTTGACTCATCCCGGCTCGAGAAGCCCGCGCTGGACACCGCCCACCATTTTTCCACGTCGGCAGGGGTCGAAAACACCGGGCTGTACGCGGCGAAGAAGGCGGTTTGCCAGTTCAAGGCGCGGGTCACGCTCCCGACGAAAGCCCGCATCATTCGCGGACCATCCGGCAGACTGAGCAACTGGAGCGTGAACAATTGCGCACTCGCCCGGAAGCGCGGCGTCTCCTCCCCGGCAAGCTGTTCCGGCCCGGGCAGGCTCAGCTCGTTGAATGTCAAGGGCGGTTGGGTGCCAAGGAACTCGCGCAACTGGCGAATGCCCTCGTCGCCCCAGCGCAGGAGAATCTGCGGCGAAACGAACTGGGCCAGGTGGTCCCGCACCTGACTGAGATCCCGGTCGGCGGCGCTGACGCGGACGGTCGGCTTCACCTCGGCCCAGCCTTCCCCAAGCTGGCTCACGACACTGGCGGCCTCGAAAGCCACCTCGGGCCCGCCTCCCGATACCAGATACGCCGCCAACCCGTACACCAACCAGGCCGGCAGTTCCGCCGGCCGCACCCCCGGCGTGCGGTTGGCCATCTCGGTGAGAATCGCCTGAAGCAGACCCCGCACGAGGACCTCGCGCTCCAGACGGGTCGGCAGCCGGAGGCTGTATTGCCAGCCGTCCGCGAATCGCGCCGAGGTCAACAACGGCGGCGAACCGGCCGGCATGTCCAGACTGATGTTGAGATGGATCTTCCCCTGCCAACGGTCCGGGGCGTCGAGCTCGGTCAGCAGCCGTTGCTTGATGCGCTCCGCGGACACGGCCAGCGGGTCGGGCTGGACCACGAGCCACGTCCGGTTCGTGTCCGTAGCCAGCAACGGGGCGGTGAATGTCGGACTGTGAACGACGAACTGTTCCGACCGGCTCCGGACAACCCGCGCGTCCTGCCGGGCACCGGCCGGTGCCGCCCACGTGGCCAGCACCAGTGCGAGGATGCAAACAAACCGCGGGCGGGGGCAACGACGCATGGCCCGGTTCAGTCGCCGCTTGGCTTGGCGCTGGCAGCCGGCTTGGACTTCTCCGTCGTCGCTCCGCCGCTGGCGCTGCTGCCCGAGGGCGCGCCGTCCTTCTTCGGCGCGGGCGCGGCAGACTGGGATTCCTTCTTGGCCGCCGCTTTGTAGCCTTCGCTGCGGTAGTCCGTGATGTAAAAACCGCTGCCTTTGAAGATCAAACCGGCGCCGGCGCTGAGCTGGCGCTTCACCCGGCCCTTGCCCCACTTCGGGCGAAAGCACTTCTCCTTCGGGCACACCTTGAGCGCCGGATCTTTCATGGACTGAAAGAACTCGAACTCGTGCCCGCATTTTTCACACACGTAGTGGTAGGTTGGCATATCAGTGAACCGTTTCCCTATTCCTCGCCCCGGCGATACCACGCTGCCCCACGCAATTCAAGCCGTCGAAGCCCGCTGCCGGCGGACCAATGCCAAAGTGGCCAACGCGGGTGGGACGGTGAAGTGCGCCAGGAGTGACCGGCACCCGAGCCACACCGGGAAGCGATGGAATCCACTGGCGTGCAGGTCCGCGGGCTGGACTCGCGCGCCTCAATTTGCGGGGGCGTTTCGCCCATCGCTGTTCCCCGGGAATCCGGCGACGAGCGCTGCGGTGCGGACTGAACCAGCCAGCGGTCGCGCCACTCTGGCGAACGGCGGGGCGGGCTGGTCTGTCCTGCCCGGCCGGTCCCCGGCGTTGCCAGTTGCCATGCGGGCCCCCCAACGTCCTGGGTGATCTTCCGGCCGATCGAAAACGACCGTTGATCACACCGCGTCAGACTCAAATCTCCTTCGCCGCTCGGCCTTTTGAATCTTTCCGGTTTCGAGGCCGGCACGACCGATGGGAGCCTTCGCCTTGATCCTCTCCGGGGTCTCTGATAACGCCAGCGAGTCAACAACCACCGCGTATGAATCAAGAATACCGTCTGTGCGCTCTTCTGCTCGCCTTGGGTCTGGCATCGGTCGCTGCGCTCGCCTCCGCGCCGCCCCGACTCAAGGTCAGCGACAATCACCGGTTCCTCATCACCGAGCGCGGAGAACCGTTTTTCTGGCTGGGCGACACGGCGTGGGAGCTTTTCCACCGGCTCGATCGCGCAGATGCGGCGCTTTACCTGAAGGACCGTGCGGCCCGCGGCTTCAACGTCATTCAGGCGGTGGCGCTGGCGGAGTTGGACGGGCTGACGGTGCCCAATCGTTACGGGCACTTGCCGCTGGTGGACAAAGACCCCGCCCGGCCCGCAGTCGAGGACGGCCCGGCCAATGACTATTGGGATTTCGTGGACGAAGTGCTGGATCTCGCGGCGGCCAATGGCCTTTACGTCGGCTTTCTGCCGACGTGGGGCAAGTACGTCACTTCAAGCGCCTTCGATGGCAAGGTGGACGGCATCTTCAACGTGACCAACGCCGAAGCTTACGGCCGGTTTCTGGGGGAGCGGTGGCGCGGGCGATCGAATCTCATCTGGATTCTCGGTGGGGACAAAGCGCCGTCCACCCCCGAAGCCGTCGCCATCTGGCGTGCGATGGCCCGCGGCATCACGCTCGGCGTCGCCGGGACCGAAGACCACGAGGCCGTCTTGATGACCTACCATACCTCGGGACCAGGGCACGTCTCGGACTACCTTCAAGACGAGCCGTGGCTGGACTTCACCTCGGCCCAGTCGAGTCACGGCGACCTGGTGGAAAGCTGGCGGTTCATCGAGAAGCACTGGAATCGCCAGCCCATCAAGCCGGTGATTGACCTGGAGTCCAGCTATCCGGGCGCGCTAATCCCGGCCGCCTGGCTGCCGGCACACATGCGCGCGGCGCACCCTTCAACAAAGCCGGCCAACGATGATCACGCCCGACGGGCGGCGTATTGGGCCGTCTTCGCCGGGGCGTTTGGCCACACGTACGGCCACAACTCGATCTGGCAGATGTACGAGCCACATCGCAAGCCGGTGCTGGATCCCAAGCCGACCTGGCGCGACGCCCTCACCGCCCCCAGCGCCACGCAGATGGGGTACCTGCGGCGGCTGATCGAATCGCGTCCCTTCCTCACGCAAGCGCCGGACCAATCCTTGATCGCCGGTGAGGCAGGGGCTGGTCCGGACCACATCCGCGCGCTGCGGGGGGATGGCTTCGCGCTCATCTACGCGCCGACCGGCAAACCTCTCCGCGTGCGACCGGACAAGTGGAACGGGACGCACCTGAAAGCCTCGTGGTTCGATCCGCGTACTGGGGAGTCTCGTGAGTTGGACTCCTTCACCGCGCGAGGCGAAAAGGATTTCGCTCCGCCCGGCGAACCGTCCGTGGGCAACGATTGGGTGTTGGTGCTCGACGACGCGGCCAGGGGCTACCCGCCTCCCGGCAGCCAGAAACCCGCCCGGCGATGAAGGCTGTCTTCCTCGCGCTCTGCCTGGGGCTGACCGCGCGCGTGGCGGCCAACTCGAACTGGTGGCAGCACGCGCATGACGCCCAGCGCACCGGCTACGCTCCCGCCGCGCCGTCGCCACCCTGGCGCTGGGCCTGGCAATGGAACGGCTCGGATGCGCAGGGCCGGGTCGTGCCGGGCAAGATGCTCTTGCCCCGGAACGTGCAGCCCATTCTGGCCGAGGGCCGGGTGTACATCGCCGCCGGGACCAACGGTGTCTTTGCCCTGAGCGAAACCAATGGCGCGGTGCTGTGGCAGGTCCGGCCTGGCGGCGCGATGAACTCGACCCCGGCCTACGATCCCGTCACCCGCGCCCTCTTCGCCGTCTCCGGCAATGGCCGGCTTTACAAGCTCAGCCCGACCAACGGCACCACGCTGGCCGAGTGCGGCCTGGGGACGCCCAGCGACCTGCCGTTGCCGCCGGCGCTTGTCTCCGGCCGACTGTTTGCCTCCATGGGCCGGCAGGTGTTGGCGTTGGACCCGGTGAGCCTGCGGACCAACTGGCTTTATGACGCCGGCTCGACCGTGCACACGCCGCCCGCTTACTCGGCCCGGCACGGTTGCGTGGTGGTCTGCACGGCGGACCTGCACGTCCACGCCATCCGCAACCGCGACGGCACGCGGCTGTGGCGGGTGAAGCCGGGGCCGCACACGCCCGACGCGCATCACACCTTCGCCCACGGCTGGCCGGTGATCGCCGAACAGCACGGGCTGGTGCTGCTCCGCCAGCGCATTCACTGGGATTACCTGTGGCTGAATCCCGACCCCTTCGGCGTGCCCGACAACGCCACCATCCGTGCCCGGCTCGACGCCCAGCCGCGGGCGCGCTGCCACTACGCGCTGCGGCTGGAGGACGGCACGATCGCGTTCCACATCAACAACGGTGCCGGCGGCTTCGGCGACGGCGGCTACCTGCCGCTGGGCTCGATGCCGGTCGTCCGCGTGTTTCCGGACGGTCGCGAGGTGGCGCTGAACTTCATCCGCGGTGACGGTCGCTACGACGCGCGCTGGGACTCCCACTTCGGCGAAATCCTGCTCGACAACGAAACCGTGCCCGGCCTGCAAGCCGGTGACGTGCGCTGGATCCGCCACGGCAACACGCCGGCCGACGACGACTTCCTGCTGACCGACGAGCAGCCGTTCCTGTCCGCCGCCGGTGACTACTTGTTCGGCAGCCATTGGCTGGTGACCTACGCGCTGCACGTGCAGGACCGCAGCCCGGCACGGGGCAGTTTCGCCAACAAGATCACCACCACCAAACTGCCCTGGTTCATCGTCTCGCAAGGCGCCTGCGGACCGTGTGCGTTTTCACCGACGCACTACTGCGCGCCGTCGCTGAACGAGGACCCGGGCTGCGGGCGCAACTACGCCGGCGGGTTTTACGTCTGCCACGGTGTCGGCGGACCAACCCCCGTGCATGACCGGTTCTGGACCGAGTACGGCTGCGTGGTGGGCCTGGCGGACAAATTGATTGTGCGCGACACCACCGGCGCCTTGTTTTGCCTGGTCAGCGGCGATCCGGCCACCGTCCCGCCTCACGGCGCCACGCGCCGCGCCGGCGGGGACACGACCGCTGGCGGGGTCTCTCACGAGGCCGGCGCGATCGTCCCGGAGCCGGTCACCCGCGAGGGCGAGTTGCGTTACGTGTTCAACAACGGCAAGCAGGTCCTGCTTGCCTTTGCACAGCCGCACCGCGGGCAGTTCAAAGCGTTGATTCCGCGCGAGGCGTGGGCGGCCTTCCCAGGGCTCGGGACGGCGATGGGCCGCGACCGGGCCGAGCGGTACCGCGAGGGCCAGCACGTGCGCGTCACCGGCCGGCTGACTTGGTATCAGGGCGATCCGGCGGTCGTGGTCACCTGCCCGGACCAGTGCGTGGTCACCGGCTGCGGGCCGGCCCAGGCGCCCGGCGAAACGGACGGTCCGCCGCCGCCGGACCTGTTTTCTGCCGTCCAGCCAAGGCTGGACTGAGAGGGGCGCTCTTTCCGAATCTCCTGGCCGGACAGGGGCTCCGCTCTGCCGCTCCGGTGTCCGTCCGTGGGCGACCGGCGGCTGGCAGTCCCCCGAACAGAACGAAATTAAACTGCAGCATGACCCAAACCCCACACCGTTCGCGCAAGGCCCGTCCAGCGTCACCCGGTTTGATCACGGCGATCGAAATCTGGTCCGGCGGCCAGACCGGCGTGGACCGTGCAGCGCTGGATTTCGCGCTCGCGCATGGTCTGCCGCACGGCGGCTGGTGCCCGCGCGGCCGCCGTGCCGAGGACGGGGTCATTCCGGAGCGTTACCGGTTGCGGGAAACTCGCACGGACGCCTACGCGGAGCGCACGCGCCTCAACGTGCGCGACACGGACGCGACCGCGATCTTCGCCTCGCGCCGTGTCCTGAGCGGCGGCACGCGGCTGACCCGCGAGTTCGCCCGCGAACTGGGTCGGCCGGTGATGGTGATCACCGTGCGGAGTGACGTGCGAGGAGCGGCGGTCCGGTTGCGCGCCTTCCTGCGCCGGCATCATGTGCGTCGCCTCAACCTGGCCGGGCCGCGGGCCTCCGAGGCCGCGGGGCTTGCGGTCTTCGTGAGCGTCGTGCTGGAGCGGGCGCTCGCCGGACTTGCGCCACGGCGGATAAAGTGATCAAGCACGATTCCCGGGACAGCCACCTGACTAATTCAATGGCGAAAAGCCTCTGCACTTGGACGGAGCGCGGACGGAGATTCGATGCGGCTGTTGCGCTTGAAGCGCGGTATCCAGCAAGCGACGCTCCCTGCTGTGCAAACTTGGAAACTCCTCCACTCGTGGCTTGTCCTGCCCTGTGTCCTGGCTGAACTGCCGATAGCTTCCGGACCCCAGTTCCGCGAAGGCAGCCGCACCGATCCCGCCATCAACCCCATCTACCACCGCTACGAGTGGCCCGACGAGCCGCCCGCCGACGCGCCGGTCGAGCGGTCACGGGATATCCGGCGCATTGTTTTCAGCGGTCGCTACGCCAATTACACCGGTGCCGACACCTGGTATTTCCAGGGCGCGCCCGACGGTCACCAGTATTCCTGCTGGACGGATGGCGAGCTCGACGGCTTCCGTTGCAACTCGAACATCCGCGCCCAAGCTACGGCTCAAGCCAAGATCATCGGCCACGACCCGCTCAATCTCAGGATTGTCAACCTCGGTCGTCTGACCTCGGGCGCCAACTACTATCCTTGCGTGAGCCTCATTGCCGACGGCGTGTTTTACATCGGCGTCTATTCCGCCTTCGGTGACGCCGGGCATTACTTCAAGGGTTTCCGCTGGTCGCGTGACTGGGATCATTTCACCGACCGCCTGGACGCGGGGTGGAAGGACCCGTGGTGGACCGATGCCACCGCCGCCGAAGGGAACTTTTTCGGCGAGCAGGGCCAGGCGAAGTTCCGCGTGCCCCACACCGTCAACTTCACGGCGACCAACTCGGTCGGGCCGGACGGCTACGTCTATCTCAGCGCCCACGGGTTCGGTGGTGGCAACGGCCGCAACGACTGGGATAAGGGGGATGCGATCTACCTCTGCCGCGTGCGGCCCGGGCCCGAGAACGTCGCGCGGGCCGCTGCGTACGAGTTCTTCGCCGGCCGCGCGGCCGACGGTTCGGATCGTTGGACGAAACGCGTGGAGGAGAGCCAGCCGGTCTTGAGCTGGCCCAACCACCTCGGCAGCGAAAGCATCGCGTGGGTGCCCGGCTTGAAGAAGTTCATCCTCATCACCTGCCGTTTGAAGGAGAATGAGACCAATCTGCCTTACAACGTGACGATTTTCTGGGAGGCCGACCGCGTCACCGGCCCGTATCGTCTGGTGCATTACCTGCGTGACTGGGGGCCGCAGGCGTATTTCCCGAACCTGCCAGCAGCGTTCATCGCGCCCGATGGCCGCTCGGCCTGGCTGTGCGTCTCCTGCAACTACTCGGTGCCCGAATACACACCGCACCAGTGCCGCTATGCGGCTTCGTTGCACGAGGTCCATTTCGATGTCGCTGGCCGCGAATTGCCGCCCGATCCCTCAGCCGGTCGCAACATTGCCCCGGAAGCGAAAGTCACCGCCTCTACCGTCGAGCCGGGGACGCGCCCGGAAGGCGCGGTGGACGGCCGCGTCACTCCGGACCCCGCCCACCGCTGGACCTGCCAGGAAGGGCCGGGCAGTTTCTTGCGCCTCGAGTGGGACACGCCGCGCACCATCCACAAGGTCCGTATCTGGGATGATCCCTCGACCGAGTCGTGGTTGCAGGAGGGCTACCTGACGTTCGACGACGGCAGCATGGTCTGGATGCACGCGCCACCGTCGAATCAAGGCGCAACCCCGGCGGAACTCAACTTTCCACCGCGCGCTACGAAGTGGCTGCGGTACACGATCACCAAAGGTGTCGCGCCGCTGTGCATCAGCACCAAGACCGAACCTGGCCCGTTGCTGGGCGTGGCGGAGATTGAAGTTTATCAACCTGACTAACGCGCTTCGCCAAGCAAGGCATGCCTTGCCGACTCAAACCAAACCTGCCTGAAACCATGAACATCCGATTCATTCCCAGCCTGCGGTGGTTCGGTTCGCGCGGGCCGATGCCCGGTCTCGGCACAGTCCTGCTACTCTGCCTCGCGGGCCTGCCGTTGAGTGCCGCGCCTTCAAGTCGTCATGTCATTACTGAGTTCGGCGCGAAAGGCGACGGGCGCACGCTCAACACCGCGGCCATTAACCGAGCCATCCAGGCGTGTCATGACGCGGGCGGCGGGGTGGTGGTCGTGCCCCCGGGCACCTTCATCGCCGGCACGCTCCGGCTGCTCAGCCACGTGGAACTGCATCTCGAAGCCGGCGCAACTCTGAAAGGCAGCACCAACCTCGGCGACTATCAACTCGACGGCGTGCGTCGCGGCCTGATTTTTGCGAGCGAGGCGACTGACCTGGCGCTCACCGGCATGGGAACGATTGATGGCAACTCGGACGCCTTTTTTGACCCGACCCGGATGCACGGCCTGCGCAACCCGGGCTTTGACCGCCGGTTCACGCGGCAGGGCGAGGCTTACCTTCCGCCTGACACGGTGTTCCCCGACGGCCCCATCTTCTACGAACAACGCCCGGGCACGCTCGTCCAGATGTTCCGTTGCGAGCGCGTCGTCGTGGATAGCCTCCGTTTCCTCAACCCGCCCGAGTGGACCTTCCGCCTCGGCGACTGCGACGATGTGCGCATTCACGGCATCACCGTCCGCGCCAACTTGAAGGTGCCCAACTCGGACGGCATCCACCTGACCACTTCCCGCAATGTGCGGATTTCGGACTGCAACCTCTCGTGCGGAGACGACACGATCGCGATCACGGGGTTTGGAGATGAGACCGGCCCGTCGCCCGGGACCCAAAGCGATGGCGCGGAATATCGGAGCCGTCGCTGGGGCAATCGCACCGGTTACTGCGAGAACATCACGGTGGCCAACTGCGTGCTCGAATCGGCCTCCGCGGGCGTGCGCGTGGGCTACGGGCGAAACCCCATCCGCAACTGCGTCTTTCAGAATCTTGTCATCCACAATTCGCACCGCGGGCTGGGCGTGTTCGCCCGCGACGAGGGCGACATCGAGAACCTGTTGTTTCAGAACATCACGATACAAACGCGGCTCTACAGCGGCCATTGGTGGGGCAAAGGGGAACCGATTCACGTGTCGGCCATCCGGCAGTATGCGGCGGTGCCCGTGGGCCGCATCCGCCGCGTGACCTTCAGCAACATCCTGGCCGATTCCGAGGGCGGCGTGGTGATCTACGGCACCCCGGAAAGCCCGATCGAAGACCTGACGCTGCACAACCTGCGGCTGAAGGTGTCGGCCGGCCCGCTCGCGCTGGATTGGGGCGGCAACTTCGATCTCCGCCCGAGCGCCCCCGCGGCGGAGCAGTTGTTCAAGCACGACATCCCGGCGGTGTTCATTCGCCACGTCACCGGGCTGCGCCTGCAGGACCTGGATGTCACCTGGGGCCGCGACCTGCCGCCCTTCTACACGGTGGCCCTCGAACTGGAAGATTGCCGCGGCCAGTTGCGCGGCTTCACCGGCCGGGCGGCCCACGACGGCTTGCCCGCCATCGAACAGCGCCGGAGTGAGGTGGAACGACAGTGAGCCGCGTCCTCCGTGCCGCGGCAGAGACCGCACGCTACAGATCAGCGCTTCCCGCATGCGTCGTCAAACCTCCATCGTTGGAACCGCGTTGTTGTTGACAGTCGCCTTGACCTCAGCGCGAGCCGGCAAGCTCGAAATCTATCCCGCTCCGCCCAGCGTGCCCGCCTCGGACCGCTTCAAGGTCGAAGTCCGCGAAAAATCCCGGTCCACTTGGCAGCCGGTCTTTGTCCATCAGAGCGTCAGCAGCCTTGATTCGAAACGCGACGCATCCTGGGCGTCTTTTTCCTTTTCCGGACGGGTGGAGTTGCGGGTTACGCCGCTTCAGACTGCCTGCCGAACCGTGGTGGTCCGGCCCAAGGCCTTTGACGTGCCGGCAACCCTGGTTCAAGGCCAGGTCATCATCCCGTTGAACCGGCCCCGCAAGCTGGCCATCGAAATCAACGGCGACGCGGACCATCCCTTGTTCATCTTTGCCGACCGGCCGGACCGACCGCCGGTGAAGGAGCCGGGCCGCGAACTGGTGGTGTTCGAGCCGGGTCTGCACGACATCGGAGATCGCTACCCGTTACGCAGTCACACCACATACTATCTGCGCGGCGGCGCGGTGCTGCGCGGCTCGTTCTACGGCACTGGCCGGCTGGAGGACGTCACCATCCGCGGTCGCGGCCTCATTGACTCCGGGCATCAGGCCTGGCAGCACCCCACCAAGGGACTTCGAAGCAACATCGCCTTCGAGGACGGGCACAACATCCGGATCGAGGGCATCACCTGCATCGGGGCGGGCAATTTTCAGATCAAGGTCCAGAGCAAACAGCCCGGCTCGCGGATAACCATCGAGAACGTCAAGCTCATCGGCTGGAGCCCCAACACCGACGGCATCCACGTGTCGGACATGGACTGGAAAGACCATCCCAGGGTCGGGAATGCTCCCGGCGTCCGCCTGCGGGTGCGCGATTGCTTCATCCGCGCCAACGACGACGCAGTGCTGTTGAGCGACGGCGTTTGGAAGTCCGAGGTAAAGGACTGCGTCTTTTGGGACGACGGTGGCGGGGCCACTTTTTGCCTCAGTTGGGGTGGACACCAGCCGGTGAAGTCCAGCCGGGTGGAACGCTGCCACGTCATCCACAAGCTCGGTCCACATCCGGTTTTCCGGGCGCGCCATGCCGGCGAGGCGCTGATCCGCAACGTGCGTTTTCGCAACATCACCGTCGAGGGCGACATCCAATCGCTGGTGAACCTGCGGATCATGCCCCATCGCTACGATCCGGACCCGTCGCATGGCGCCATCGAGGACATCGTGTTTCGGGACATCACGGTGGAAGGCCGGGCGCCGGACAACGTCCTCGAAGGACTCAGCGAGGAGTTCCCGATACGCCGGGTCACGTTCCGCAACGTGCGCGTGGCCGGGAAGCTGGTCCGTAACCCGGCTGACCTGAACCTGCGCACGAATGAATTCCTGAGCGGGGTGAGGTTCGTGCCCTGATCGTTCCAACCCGATGTGCCACCGCCGCGGTAGTCGGGGGCGCCAGGCCCCAGGAAAATGGTCCGCAGGTGATCAACGGCCAGCGGCCGGAAGCGGGCAGAATTGCCCGGCGACTTGGCACGGGTATCCGTTCCGGGTTGAACACGCATCTCCAGCCAGCAGCGCCGCCATTGTCTGCGGGTCATGCACACCCCAGAATGTCCCGACATGAAACGGAGATTTGATGTGGCGACGTTGGGCGCGCTCGTGGTGGCCGCGCTCGGTGGCATGGCCTTCGCGGCCGATGCCGGTGAACAACCTCCTTCAGTAGCGGTTGAAGTGAGCTTGGACCAGCCGGTGCGGCGCTTGGCGGGCGGGCTGGGCGCGTCGTGGCATGCGATCCGGCGCGAGGTGCCGTTTGATCCCAAGCGCATGACGAGCGGCCGGAGCGGTGCGCCCCAGGGCAGCGGCTTTGGCGGCAACCCGCCCCTCGACAATACCGCCGCCTGGCAGGACCTCGAACGCCATTTCCGCTGGCTGGGCCTGGACTGGTGCCGCGTCGAGTTCACTCACCGCATGTATCAGCCGGAACGGGACCGCTTCGAATGGGACAACGAAGAGATGCGCACGCTCTACCGCATCTTGGACATCTGCGAATCGAACCGGGTGGACGTGTTCCTGACCCAGATGTGGAATGACGTGGCCTGGAACGCCCACGACGACGTCCACCCGCTTCAAAGCGCGCCGCGCTCTGTGCCGGACTTCGCTCGCGGACTGGGCGAGTTGTGCGAGCGGCTGCTGCGGCAGCGCCGCTACACCTGCATCCGCTGGCTGTGCATCAACAACGAGCCGGGCATCCCCGACGGCTGGTGGCTCGGGCCGGGCCGGCGGATCGAATCCATCACGCCCGCGCTTCAGGCTGTTCGAGCCGAACTGGACCGCCGCGGTCTGCAGCTCCCGTTGTCCGCGCCGGACTTCTACACGGTCTCTTACATCGGCAAAGCGCCGTTCGATTTCGACGAGGTGGTGGGCGCCTTCGACGCGCACACCTACGTCGAGTCGCCCGCCGATTACGACCGTTTCGTCCGCCAGTGGGTTGAATACGCCGGCGCGCGGCGCAAGCCGTTCTTCATTTCGGAGATGGGCGACTTCGCCTTGGGCTGGCAGGGCCGCAGCGAAGGCCCGCGCCTGTACGGCACGCAGCTTTCGGTCGCGCGCAAGGTGCTGGCCGGACTCAATCTCGGCGTGGACGGCTTCAGCCGGTGGAGCTTCGTGAACCGGGGCGACCTGGACGGGCAGTTTCAACTGGTGCGGACCTGGGACATGGACCGGCGCGCGTATCTGCCGCGGGCCGAGCCGGAGCCGGTGCCTTATTTTGCTTACGGCCTGCTGACCCGCTTTCAAGCCAAACACTCGGAGGTCTTGAAGGTGACCGTCGCGGAGAGCGAGTCGCTGGTTGCCGCCGCCCTCCGCAGCCCGTCGGGCCAGGTCACGGTGTATCTGCTGAATCCGGATGACGCCGGGAAAACCGTGCGCTTGCGCCTGCATGGCGCCGCGCCACAGGGCCGCTGGTTCCAGTATTCAGTGAACGAGCCGGCCCTTCGCGAATCGGCATTCCAGCTCAGGCCTCAGCCCATCGCGCTGCGTCCGAGTGCGAACGTGGTGGAAACCTCGGTGACGTTACCGGCCCGTAGCCTGTCGGCGGTGAGCACCTGGGAACTCGGCCCTGAGTCGCCAGGCGTGATTTCCGACGAGCCACGGTTTACTCCTCCAAGGGACAAACCATGAGCCCCAGCCTGCCTTGCCAGGGCCGCGCCCTGGAGTTGCTGTCCTGCTTCAATCATTACGAGCAATCGTAACTTGACGGTGTTGCCATCCGGAGGCGCTCGGAGCGCAGTTGGTTTCGCTGCCCCGGAAGGATTCACGGAAAAATCGTCGCGCCCAGCGTGATCGTAATGACCGAGAGGACCCCGGGCCACGGCCTTGTGACTTCCCCCAACCGGAAGGGCGGTTACAGTTCATCCATGAAAGCCATTTTGGGTTCGCTGCCGCTGCTGCTGGTCGCGAGTGCCACGTCCGTGGCCGCCAATTGGCCACAGTTCCGCGGCCCCAACGGTCAGGGCCTTTCTCCGGAGACAGCCGTGCCGCTTCACTGGACCTCCACGAGCAATGTGCTCTGGAAAACGCCCATTCCGGGCGAAGCGTGGTCGTCGCCCATCGTCTGGGACAATCACGTGTTTGTGACCACCGCCACCGACGGCGGCGAGAACTGTCACGTACTGGCGCTCGACCGGCGCGATGGCCGGGTGCTCTGGGATCGGGCCGTTTTCAAGCAAATCCCCCGCCGCAAGGAGCAACGCAACAGCTACGCCACGCCCACACCGGCCACGGATGGCGAGCGGGTGTATGCCTGCTTTGGCGACGGCAGTTTCGTGGCGCTGAACTTCGCGGGCGAAGTGGCCTGGACGAACCGCGCTTATCCGTTTTACAGCCAGCACGGGTTGGGCACCTCGCTCCTCCTGCACCGGGGCGTGTTGATCATGGCCCGCGACGGCAGCAGCGACGGCGAGGATAAAACCCTCGGCTGGCAAACCCCGTGGGATCAGGCGTACGTGCTGGCACTGGACGCCGCCACTGGCCGCGAGCGCTGGAAGGCGCGGCGCGGCCCCTCGCGCATCTCGCACGGCACGCCGGCCATCTGGACCGGGCCGGACGGACGTGAGCAGGTGATCAGCGAGGCCGGCGATGTGGTGCAGGGCTTCGATTTCGAGACCGGCGAGCGACTCTGGACCAGCGAGGTCATCGGCGAGGGCAAGGTGCCATCGGTAACGCTCGGTGAGGGCCTGGTGTTCACCGCTGGCGGCTGGGGCGGTCGCGACACCATCAAGGCCTTCCGCCCGGGCGGCCGCGGCGACCTCGGCACCAACAACCTTGCTTGGGAACAACGTCGCGGCACGCCGAAGGTGCCCTCAATGCTCTACCTGCGTCCGCACCTCTACGCCGTGACGGACGCCGGGCTGGCCACCTGCCTCAAAGCCGATACGGGCGAGATCGTTTGGCAGGAGCGGCTGGGCGGCAACGTGGCGGCCTCGCCGGTCAGCGCCGCCGGGCGGATTTACATTGTGGGTGATACCGGCGAGACCACGGTGATCGCGGCCGGAGCGGAGTTCAAGGTTCTGGCGAAGAACCCCTTGAACGAAAAGGTTCAGGCCACGCCCGCCATTTCGCAGGGCCGGATCTTCATCCGCACGGCGAACCACCTCTACTGCATCGGCAGTCGGTAATCCATCGGCACATCCGGCCGGCAAGCTCGGACTGCGAGCTTGCATTCTGCGAGTGGTTGCGGCGGACCGCCTTTTCCCTCAGGCGCTTGTAGCCGCGCAACAGACCGCTGTTGGTTCGGACGAGTGTCGAGCCAGCCGGTCGCCCGGCGCCACACGCCGGCCGGGGACTGGGAGGGCCGGCATTCAGCCGAATGCCGGTGCGCGTCACCCCGCGTCATTGGCCAGCGGGCAACTCTCATCCGCTCCCGCAAACGCAGTGTGAGGTCGGTTAAAAAGGTCTCTCGGGTCAGCGGCCAACTCAAGGCGGTTTGCCGCGCCGGTGGGCCGGTCGCGCCTTGGTTGCGCCGCAAGCGTCACTCAATTTTCACGACTCCGTAGTTCTCCTGCCACTGACCGCTGGCGTCATCAGGGGCCCGTGCGCGAGCGCGACCGACCCAACAAGAATCAACGGCTGACTATGACCAAAAACCCTCGACTACTTCTGACCCTGTTGCCCGCTGCCTGTTTGGCGTGGCCTCTCCAAGCCCAGTTCGACGCCTACGTGAATCACGGCCTCGTTGGCGTGGGGCGCGTGCCGGCCGATACCACCGACGCCCGTGGCCCCGGCTTGGACACGCTCGGCGGTTTTGGCTCGGCGGCGTTTTTCGATCCAGCCACGTGGTCGAAGAACGGCGACACGTACTCCGGGGTTTTGTATGCATTACCGGACCGCGGGTTTGGCGATGGAGCGCAAAATTACCTGCCCCGCATTCAGGTCTTCGACCTGAGCATCACGCCCTATTACGGTCCCGGACCGGCCGCGCAGAATCAAATCGCGCTGACGAACACGCAGACGATCCTGCTGACCTACCAGGGCACAAATTACTTCACCGGGTTCGACGCCAACGACACCAACGTGGTCACGCATCCGCAGTCCGCCCCGGCGAGTCTCGGGGGTGGGCGACGCAGTCTGGATGGCGAGGGGCTGGTGCGGCTGTCGGATGGACGGTTTTACGTCAGTGACGAGTACGGGCCATTCATCTACCGGTTCTCCGCCAGCGGCGATCTGGAGGGGACGTTTGAGATTCCGCCTTCCGTACTGCCCAAGAAAGGGGCGACGCCTCCCCGGCCAAACAATTTCACCGGCGCCAGCGCGCCGGATTCCGGCCGGCGCAACAACCGCGGGTTGGAAGGGCTGAGTTTGACGCCGGATGGAAAGCGACTGTTTGCCATGCTCCAAAGCCCGACCATCCAGGACGGGGGCTCGGGCTCGGGCGGACGCAACACGCGCCTGTTGGTCTTTGACGCCGACGAGACGTCGCCCACCTACGGCCAGGCGCTGGCCCAATACGTGTACGAATTGACCTTGCAGGGCAGCGCCCAGACCAACCGGCACACGCCGGTGAGTGAAATCCTGGCGCTCAACCGCACCGAGCTCCTGGTACTGGAGCGCGACCAGATCGGCCAGGGCATCGCCGACACCAATCTCCCGCCCATTTACAAGCGCGTGGTGCTGGCCAGCCTGGCGGGCGCGACCAACATCCTCAATTCGCCCTACGACCTGGAGCGCGGCGTGCCCGGGCAGAAATCGCTGCCGGCTTCGGGTCTCCCGGCCGATGTGCGCCCCGTTGCCCGGCAGGATTTCGTGGACCTGCTCGATGCGGCGCAACTGGCCAAGTTCGGCCTGAACGCTGCGGCCCCGCACGACACGAACACCATCTCGGAGAAGATCGAGAGCCTCTCGTTGATCCCGCTGAATGATCCGGCGGCGCCGCATGACCATCTGCTGCTCATCATCAACGACAACGACTTCAAGGCGCCGGTGGTGTACCACAACGGTGAGCCGGTGGGGACCAACGACCTGGCGTTGGACAACATCCTGCTCGCCTACCGGGTAACACTGCCGACGTACGGAGCGCCCGCTCCCGCCAATCAGTTGCCAGCCATCGCCCTGCGCGGCCCCACGAATGCCGTGCTGGCCGGTCCGGTCAGCTTTACCCTCACCGCGCACGCCTACGACCAGGACGGGCGCATCATGAGGGTCGAGTTCTGGGATGGGGCTACATTGCTGGCCGAGGACACCACCTACCCCTTTGAACTGCCGGTTAGTCTTACCCCGCCCGGCACCTTTTCTGCGCGCGCGGTGGCCTACGACAACGACGGTGCGGTGGCCATGTCTGAAGAGTACTCGGTGACGGTTGTGGCGGAAAACCTCGCGCCCAATGTTACACTCACCAGCCCGGCGGACGGCGCGGCGTTCACAGCTCCGGCCAACTTCACCTTGGCCGTCGCGGCTAACGACGTGGACGGTTGGATCCAGCGGGTGGTCTTCTTCCGCAACGGCACGCCCATCGCAACGAACACCGCGGCGCCGTTCCAGGTCAATCTGGTCAACCAGCCGCTGGGGACCCTCACCTACTCGGCGGAGGTCACCGACAACCTGGGCGCGAGCACGACCTCTGCCCCTGTGACCATCACCGTGGCCAAAAACACCTCCTCCACCCCCCTGACGCTGCAAATCCTGCACGCCAGCGACTTCGAGGCGGGGTTGGACGCGCTGGTGGACGCCCCGGCATTTTCCTCGGTCTTGGCTGCGCTGGCGTCCGAGTTCCCGGGCAACACGCTCATCCTCTCGTCGGGCGACAACTACATCCCCGGGCCCTTCTTCAACGCGGGGGCCGATCCGGCTGCTGGCTTCAACGGGGTGGGGGCGCGTGCAGACATCGCCATGCTCAACGCCATGGGTTTCCAAGCCGCGGCGTTTGGCAACCACGAGTTCGACGCCGGGACGCCCCTCGTGCGCAGCGTCATCTTGCGCGACGCAGCCGTCGGCTACCAGGGCACGATGTTCCCGTACCTGAGTGCCAACCTGAACTTTGCCCCGGACGGCAGTCTGGCCAGTCTTGTGTCGCCCGACGGCCTGAACGCCGCCACCCTGACCAATCGCATCGCCAAATCGTGCGTGATCCCCGTGGCCGGGCAACTCATCGGCATCGTTGGGGCCACGACCAAGGACCTGCGCGCAATCTCCTCGCCGGGTAACGTGGGTGTGGACACCAACATCACGGCGGCGGTGCAAGCGGCGGTGGACGCTCTTCTGCCGCTGGGCGTCAACAAGGTCATCGTTCTGGCGCACTTGCAGCAGTATGCCAACGAGTTCGCGCTGGCTCAGGAGCTGCGGGATGTGGACGTGGTGATTGCCGGTGGCTCCCATGCCATCTTCGCCAAGCCCACCGACCGGCTGCGTGTCGGTGACGTCGCCGCGGCCGACTACCCCGTGTGGTTCAATTCCGCGAGTGGTGAGCCGGCGGCGGTGGTCAACACCGGGGCCAACTACCGCTACGTGGGTCGGTTGATCGTCAACTTCAACGAGGCCGGACTAATCACCGGCTACGATCCGGCCAGCGGGGCCTACGCCACGGATGCTCAAGGCGTCGCCGACACGGGTAATCTTCCGCCGAACCCCACGGTCCTCAACATCGTCACCAACCTCGGAGCCATCATCAACGCCAAGGACGGCAATGTCTTCGGTCGCTCGACCGTGTACCTGAACGGCCTGCGGCAGACCGTGCGCACCGAGGAATCGAACTTGGGCAACCTCACCGCCGACGCCAATCTGTGGCGCGCGTGGCAGGCCGATCCGGCCGTTTCCCTCTCGCTCAAGAACGGCGGGGGCATCCGGGACTCGATCGGCGCGGTGCTCGGCTACGGCGGTGGGGCGGAGTATGTCCCGCCGCTGCCCAATCCGGCCGTGGGCAAGGAGTTTGGCGACATCTCGCAGCTCGACATCGAGAACGCCCTGCGTTTCAACAACGGGTTGTCCATTCTAACCCTCACGGCGCAACAGTTGCGCGACACCATCGAATGGAGCGTGGCGGGGGTGGCACCGGGGGCGACACCGGGCCAGTTCCCCCAGGTCAGCGGCTTGTGGTTTAGCTACGATCCCTCCCAGCCACGCATGACCTACACCATGTCTGGCGGCGCCATCGTCGGCATCAATAATCCCGGCTCGCGTGTGCGCACGCTGGTGGCCACCCGCGCCGACGGCCGCCTTGACCTGGTGGTGGAAAACGGTGTGCTGGTGGGCGACCCCAACCGCACCTTCCGCCTGGTCACGCTCGGCTTCCTGGCCAATGGCGGCGACAACTACTACCCGCTGACCCAGGCGTCCAGCCGGGTGGATCTGGCCCCGACCTCGGGCAACGCCTTCACCACGGACGGCAGTGAACAAGCCGCGCTGGCGGCGTACCTCCGCCACATTCAGGTCTTCAGCCAGCCCGATACGCAGGCCAGCGAGGATCAGCGCATTCAAAACCTTGCCCTGCGAACAGACACGGTCACCCAGCCGCGCATCGTGGGGCTGGAGCTGACGGCCGAGGGTGCGGTGCTCCGCATCGCGGCATTGGCCGGATACGCCTATCAGGTGCAAGCCTCGACCGACCTCGTCCATTGGGAAAACCTCGGCTGGGTGACCGACGGCGGCAACGGGCTGTTCCGCTTCGTGGACGCCGACCGCGGGCTGTACCCGGTGCGCTTCTATCGCGTGGTGCGCGTCCCGCTGCCCGGCGCGCGGATCGCCGTCTTCAGCGATCCCCACTACATGGACCCGGGTCTGTTGATTGCCGACGGTTCGGCTTTCCAGAACTACCTGGCCGGTGATCGTAAACTGTTGAAGGAAAGCCCCGCCATTCTGGACGCCGCCATCACGGGCATCCTCGCCGCGCAGCCCGATATCGTGCTGGTGCCGGGCGATCTGACCAAGGACGGCGAGCGGGTCAGCCATGAGGGTTTTGCCACGGCGCTGCGACGCCTCCGCAACGCCGGCGCGAAGGTGTTTGTCTGCCCCGGCAACCACGACGTGGCCAATCCGCACGCGGCGGCGTTCAACGGCGCGAACGTGATTCCCGTTCCGACCGTTTCTCCGACCGACTTCGCCGCGATTTACCAGGACTTCGGCTACGGCCAGGCCCTGGCGCGCGATCCCAACTCGCTCTCGTACGTGGCCGAGCCGTTGCCCGGCTTGTGGATTCTCGCCATGGACTCGGCCCGCTACGACCGCAACACCGCATCGCCTTACACTGGCGGCTACTTCGATGCGCAACGTTGGGCTTGGATCACCAACCAGCTCGCACTCGCCCGAGCGCAGGGCAAGTTCGTCCTCGGCATGGTGCATCACGGCGTCTCCGAGCATTACCCCGGTCAGAAGACGCTGTTCCCGGACTATGTGTTGGACGACTTCGAGACCGTGCGGGAGACCTTCGCCCGCTATGGCATGAGGGCGGTCTTCACCGGGCATTACCACGCGCAAGACATTGTTCGCTTTGACCATCCCGCCGGCACGCTCTTCGACATCCAGACCGGCTCGCTGGTGACTCATCCCTCGCCCTACCGCGTGCTGGACCTGTCGGCCGGTGGATCCTTGGCCATCGCGAGCTATCCGGTGACCGCCATCAACTACGACACAGGCGGGCAGCCGTTCCCGGCCTACGCCTACAACTACCTGACCAACGGACTGCTGAACCTGTCCGCCTATCTTCTGATGCAGCCGCCGTACAACCTGCCCCAAGGCACGGCCCAGTTCCTCGCGCCGGCCATGACCGAAGCGTTCTCGTCGCATTACATGGGCGACGAGGGCAGCCGCCCGATCTCGCCGCAAAGCCAGGGCATCATTGCCTTCCTGCAAGGCCAGGCCGATGCGATGTCGCAACTGTTCGCCAACACGCTGCTGGCCTTGTTCAACGACCCCACCCCGGCCGACAACACCGTTACGTTGCACTTGATGACCGGAACGACGGCGCCGTAATCGCGCCGCCTGTCACGGACGATTCCGGGGCACGCCGGGCAAAAGGCGTGCCCCTTTTTGTTGCCGGGAACCCGCCTTGTGGTCGATTGCCACTACTGAATTCCCCGCCGCAAATCCCGCTCGCCTGCCAGGCTGCCCCGTTTAAGGTCGAAGCCATGAAACTCCTTCACCGCGCACTCGTCGGCCTGGTACCGCTGGGATTGTTGCTTTCCGCTGCCCTGGCCAAGGAACGGGTCTTCGTCCTCACCGACATCTCGAACGAACCGGACGACGAGGAATCCATGGTCCGGTTCCTCGTCTATGCCAACGAGTACGACGTCGAAGGTCTGGTCGCCACCACCTCCACCTGGTTGCGCCAGACCACCCGCGTGGACCTCATCCACCGCCAGCTCGACGCGTACGCGCAAGTCCGGCCCAACCTGCTCAAGCACGCACCCGGCTTTCCGGAGGCCGACGCCCTTCGCGCCGTGGTGGCCGTGGGCCAGCCGGCCTACGGCCTGGCGGCCGTGGGCGAGGGCAAATCCTCCGCCGGTTCGCGCCTGCTCCTCGCCGCGGCGGACAAGGCCGACCCGCGCCCGCTTTGGGTCAGCGTCTGGGGCGGGGCCAACACCCTGGCGCAGGCGCTGTTGGACGCCCGCCGCGAGCGGTCACCCGCCGACCTGGAGAAACTCGTCGCCAAACTCCGGGTGTACGCCATCTCGGACCAGGACGACTCCGGCCCTTGGCTGCGTCGCGAATTCACCAACCTCTTCTACATCGTCAGCCCCAGCGGCACGGACTGGAAGGAGTATTGGCGCGCAACCTGGACCGGCATCAGCGGGGACCGGCACTACAAGAACGGTCCGGGGCACAAGTTCCATCTCGTGGACAACCCGTGGCTGGAAGAGAACATCATCAAGAATCACGGCCCGCTCGGGGCGCTTTACCCCCGGCTCGAATACATCATGGAAGGCGACACGCCGTCGTTCCTGGGCCTCATTGACAACGGCCTCGGCTGGCCCGTCAGCCCGGCCTACGGCGGCTGGGGCGGGCGCTACGCGCTGTACCCGGCCTACGGCGAAACGCGGCCCATCTGGACCAACAACCAGGACAGCCGCGACACCGTCACCGCCGACAACGGCCAGACCCAATGCACCGACATGGCCACGATCTGGCGCTGGCGCGAGCATTTTCAGCACGACTTTGCCGCGCGCCTGGACTGGTGCGTGGCCGATGAATTCCAAAAAGCCAATCACAATCCCCTCGCCGTGCTCAACGGCGATACCACCAGGCGCGTGCTCGAACTCGCCGCCAAGCCCGGCGAAACCGTGACCCTTTCCGCCGCGGGCAGTCGCGACCCTGACGGCGACGCGATCGAGCTGCGCTGGTGGATTTATCCCGAGGCCAGCAGCCTGCGCGACGCTCGGGGACGCGCTTTCCCGGACCACGTCACCCTCAGTCACGAGCGCGGTTTCCGAACGAGCCTGATCACGCCGCCCGTAAAAAAGCCCGAGACCATCCACGTTATCCTTGAAGTCCGCGACACCGGCACGCCGTCGCTGTGGGCGTACCGACGGGCGGTCATCACGGTGCGTCCGTGACCGGGCTTGGCTTTCGGCTGGCCGACTGGCAGGCTTCGCCCGCGTTCGCCAACCCGGTCAGCCCATGAACCCAAGCGCCCCGTCGCCGCCCGGCCTGCCGCGCCGCTACGCCATCGCGTTCTCGTTCCCCGGCGAGCGCCGGGAATATGTCGAACGGGTCGCCCGCGCCCTGCTGCCGGCCTTCGGCGGCGAGACGGACGGCAAGGCCCGCATCTTCTACGACGCGTGGCACGAGGAGCCGATCATTGGCTACAACACGGCGCGGAAGCTCCAGCAAATTTACGCCCACGACGCCGACCTCGTCGTCCCGTTCTACTGCCAGGATTACCTGAACAAGAAGTGGTGCGGCGTGGAACTGCGCGCCATCGAGGCGCTGCTCTACGACCAGCAATTCGATCGCGTGCTGCCCTTCCGCTTCGATCTGGTGGACATCCCCAGCAGCTTCAAGACGGATGTTTTCCCGGTCGTCACGAACCGTCCGCCCGAGGAGATCGCCGCGCTGATCCTCGCCCGCTACAACGCGCTTCAGCAAACCGCGTTCACGCTCCCCGAGCGCCCGCCTGAGCCGCCGCCCCGCCTCGGCAATCTCCGGCCCGCCACGCCGCTCTTTGTTGGACGCGAACGCGAGTTGGCGGCCCTCGAAGCAGCGGTGTTCGCGCCGCCGCCCCGCCGCGTCGTCGTGGCGCATGGCTTTGGCGGCATGGGCAAGACCGAGCTGGCCGTGGCGTTCGCCGACCGGCACGCGGCGAAATTCCCCGCCGGCCTCTGGATGCTCGGCGCGGAAGGAAAGCAATCACTTCTGCCGCTGCTGGGCGAACTGGCGCCCGAACTCGGCCTCCCCGCCAGCGCCGGCCCGGACGAATCCGCCGAACAACGCGGCCGGTGTGTGCTCGCGGAACTTCACCGGCGGGCCAGCGCGGCGCGGGAGACGGACCCGGACGGTGGCGCCGCCTGTCTGCTGGTGCTGGACAACGTCTCCGAGCGCGCCCTGCTGGCCGAGCCGCAGCGGGCCGCCCTGGCTGGCGCGGACTGGCTGCAAATCCTGGCCACCACCCGGCTCTCCCCCGCGGACCTCCGGGCCGGACGCGGGCAGGGCCTCGCTTTCGTGCCGGTGGACACCCTGGAGCCGGAGGCCGCGCTGGACCTGCTCCGACGGCACCAGCCCGACGGCCAGTGGCCTGCCGCGACCGCGTCAGGCGACGAGGCCGCGGCCCGCGAACTGGTCCACGAACTCGGCGGCTTCACCCTCACGCTGGAATCCGTCGCGCTCTACCTGGGACTGCACCCGGACATCCGCCCGGCGGCCTACCTCAAGCGCCTGCGCAAGGAAGGGCTGCCCAGCGCCGACGCCCTGGGGGCCGATCCCGACGTGGCCACGCAAACGCGACACCGGGAGAAGCAACTCGCCCTCGTGCTCGACGCCACGCTGCAAAAGCTCGCGCCCGCCGAGCGCGCCACCCTGGACTACGCTGCCCTGCTGCCGCCCGACAACATCCCGTGGCCGTGGTTGCGCGCGGTGGTGGCGCGGGAATTGCCTGACGCGCTCCGCGAAGAGGAAGGCTACCCCGATCCCTGGCTGGGTATCCGGTCGCGCCTGGAAGGGCTGCGCCTGCTGACGCCGACAAACCACCCGGAGCTTGCTCGCCTGCACCGCATGGTCGCCGCGCAACTGCGGGAAGGGCTTTCGCGCAACGCAGCAGAGATGCTCCGCCGCCTGCGGACCACCGTCGAACGATTCGCCCTCGCGTTGGAGGACGACATCCTGCACGCGCCGGCGCAGCACGTCTGGCAGGTCGCCCCGTTGGAGGAGGCCGTGCGCCACTGGCGCGACGGCGAACAGGACACCGCCCTCGGCCACATCGCCGGTGTCGTCGGCACGATCGAGGCCACCCTCGGCCGGCTCGACGTGGCGGGAACCTTCCTTGGCATCTACCACGAAACCGCCGAGCGAAATCTCGCCGCCAACCCGGAGTCGGCGCAGACGGCGCGGGACGTGTCGGTGAGCTTGGAACGACTTGGGGACTTTCTGGCGAGTCGGGGCCTGCCGGGGGACGCGGAGAAAGCGCTGGGCCATTACCAGCGCAGTCTGGAGGTCCGCGAACGGTTGCTCCTGGCCAACCCGGAGTCGGCGCAGGCGGCGCGGGACGTGTCGGTGAGCTTGAACAAGCTGGCGGACTCTCTGGCGAATCGGGGCTTGCCCGGCGACGCGGAGAAAGCGCTGGGCCATTACCAGCGCAGTCTGGAGGTCAGCGAACGGTTGCTCCTGGCCAACCCGGAGTCGGCGCAGGCGGCGCGGGACGTGTCGGTGAGCTTGAACAAGCTGGCGGACTCTCTGGCGAATCGGGGCTTGCCCGGCGACGCGGAGAAAGCGCTGGGCCATTACCAGCGCAGTCTGGCGGTCGCCGAACGCCTGCTCCAGGCCAACCCGGAGTCGGCGCAGGCGGCGCGGGACGTGTCGGTGAGCTTGGAACGACTTGGGGACTTTCTGGCGAGTCGGGGCCTGCCGGGGGACGCGGAGAAAGCGCTGGGCCATTACCAGCGCAGTCTGGAGGTCAGCGAACGGTTGCTCCTGGCCAACCCGGAGTCGGCGCAGGCGGCGCGGGACGTGTCGGTGAGCTTGGACCAGCTGGCGGACTTTCTGGCGAGTCGGGGCCTGCCGGGGGACGCGGAGAAAGCGCTGGGCCATTACCAGCGCAGTCTGGCGGTCGCCGAACGCCTGCTCCAGGCCAACCCGGACTCGGCCCAGGCCGCGCGGGATGTGTCGGTGAGCTTGGAACGCCTGGGGGATTTCCTGGCGCGCCGGGGCCTGCCGGGCGACGCCGAGACCGCCTTGGGCCATTACCAGCGCAGTCTGGAGGTCAGCGAACGGTTGCTGGTGGCCAACCCGGAGTCGGCGCAGGCGGCGCGGGATGTGTCGGTGAGCTTGAACAAGCTGGGGGATTTCCTGGCGCGCCGGGGCCTGCCGGGCGACGCCGAGACCGCCTTGGGCCATTACCAGCGCAGTCTGGAGGTCCGCGAACGGTTGCTGGTGGCCAACCCGGAGTCGGCGTCGGTAGTGCGCGATGTGGTGGTTTCGCACTTCAAGCTGGCGCAATTCGGACTGCAAGGCGGCAACCAAGCGCTGGCGATGCGACACTTCGGCGAATGTCACCGGCTGCTGCATGCTCGAATCGCCGTGGGCGTCACGTTCGACCCGCCCATCATGAACCTCTACCAACAACTGCACGCGGCCTTCGGCGGCGGTGCTTGAGGGCCAACGGCCCGCTGACAAGCCAGCCTAGGGCAACGCTGCGGGAATCCATGCCGCCGGGCGGGCTCAGTTCCACCACCGCCAGATCAGGGCGACGCTGAAGGTCACGGCCACGCCCAGCGCCAGCGGCAGGAGCGCGGCCACGGCCGTCCAGCGGGCGCTGCTTGTCTCCTTGTAGATCGTGTAGATCGTGGTGCTGCACGGGTTGTGGAGCAGGCTGAAGAGCATCAGGTTGATGCCCGTCAGCGTGGTCCACCCGCCGGCCAGCAGCAGCGACTTGACCTCGCCCGGGTTCTCCAGCTCGAACATCACGCCCGCGCCCTGACCCATTCCGGTTGAGCCCGTGACCAGCACCGTCAGCATCAGCACAGTGGGGATGACGATCTCGTTGGCCGGGATCGCGATGATGTAGGCCAGCAGAATGACGCCGTTGAGCCCGAGCAGGAAGCCCACGGGGTTCAACCACTGCACGGCCTGTTCAGCCAGGCTCAGGCTGCCCACGTGAATGTTCGCCAGCAACCAGATGACCGCGCCCGCCGGCAGCGCGAAGACCACCGCCCGCCACAGGACGAACAGCGTGCGGTCAATCAACGAGGTGTAGAGCGTCTGCCAGAAACGCGGCGGCCGGTAGGGCGGCAATTCGAGACTGAACGTGGAGACTTCCCCCTGCAGGGCGGTGCGGGTGAGCACCCATGACACGGCGAAGGTGAGCAGGACGCCGAGCAACGCCACCCCGGTGACCGCCGCCGCCGAAATCAGGCCGGCCAGATGCGGGGGCACCAGGCTCCCCACAAACAAGGTGGCGATGAGAAATTGCGTCGGCCAGCGGCCGTTGCAGAGGGCGAAGTTGTTCGTGAGGATCGCCAGCAGCCGCTCCCGGGGACTGTCAATGATGCGCGTGGCCACCACGCCCGCGGCGTTGCAGCCGAAGCCCATCATCATGCTCATGGCCTGCTTGCCGTGGGCGCCGGCCCGGCGGAAGAGGTTGTCCAGGTTGAACGCCACGCGCGGCAGATAGCCGAAATCCTCGAGCAGCGTGAACAGCGGAAAGAAGATCGCCATCGGTGGCAGCATCACGCTGACCACCCACGCGGTGGCGAGATACATCCCGTCCACCAACACCCCGCGCAGCCACCAGGGAAAACCCAGCGCCGTCGCGCCGTCCCGCAGCCAGGGATGAAGCTGCTCCACCAGCAGGGACGACAATAGAGACGAGGGCACGTTGGACCCGGAGATGGTCAGCCACAGCATCACCGCGAACAGCGCGATCATCAGCGGAAAGCCCCAGAGCCGGCTGGTGACCAGCCGGTCCACCGTGCGGTCGAAAGTCGGCCGCGCGGCGCGGTCCGGCCGGCTCACGGAGCGCCCGGCGATCCGCGCCGCCTCGGCGTAGATGGCCTCCACCGCCAGCTCATGAACGTCCACGTCAAGCTGCTGGCGCAGTCGTTGCGCGGTCCGCAGCAACGACTCGATCTGCGCGGGTTCCCTTGGGCTGGCGGGATTGGGTGACATCGCCATCAGGACACGGGGGCAAGCGGCGACTCTGCGGGCTCGCGGGGCAAGGCCGCCGGCCGCAGGGTTTCCAACTCGCCGGTGCGCAGCGCCTCGCGGATCCGCTCATCACCCGCCAGCAGCCGCATCGCCACCCAGCGCGGACTGGGCAGGTCCGGATAAATCGCCCGCAACCGCTCCACCAGTTCGCCGAGGGCGGCGCGCAGTGGCGCCGGCTCGTGTTCCAGCCGCCGGGGCCGGCAGCGCACCTTGCCGGAGGCAACGTCGGCGATGGCTTGCAACAGTTCGGGCAACCCCCGGCCATAGCGCGCGGCGGTGGGCACCACGGGCACGCCGAGATCGCGGGCGAGCTGCCGCTCGTCCACCGTGATCCCGTGGCGGCGGGCTTCGTCCAAGAGATTGAGGCAAACGACAACGCGATCGGTTATTTCCAGCACCTGCAACGTCAGGTTCAGGTTCCGCTCCAGCCGCGTCGCGTCCACGACGATCACCGTGACATCCGGCTGACCGAAAAGGACGAAATTGCGGGCGATCTCTTCGTCGGGGCTGGTGGACAGCAGCGAATAGGTCCCCGGCAGGTCCACCAGCTTGTAGCGGCGGCCGCCGAACTCGAAGCCGCCTTCGCTGCGGGTAACGGTCTTGCCCGGCCAGTTGCCGGTGTGTTGGCGCAGGCCGGTAAGCGCATTGAAGACGGTGCTCTTGCCGACGTTGGGGTTCCCTGCCAGGGCGACGACGTAATCCCACTGATCGAGGTTGACGCCCAGCTTCTTGAGATTGGCCGCCCGGTACACGTCGCAACTCGCGCACGCTTCCCGGGGCGGTGCGGCCAATGGGGTCGCCGTCTTCATGCGGCCGCCTCCTCCGGGGCGATCCGGATCAGATTCGCCTGGTCGCGTCGCAGCGCAATGACACTGCCCCGCACCCGGTATGCGGTGGGATCGCCGCCGGGACTGACCATCTCCACTTCCAGCTCGCTGCCGGGAACAAACCCAAGATCCAGCAGGCGCCGCCGTTCTGCCCCACGGCAGGCGGGCGACAGGCCGAGCACGCGGGCACGCTCACCGGGCTTGAGCTGGGAGAGGAAACGCTCGGCGTACACATCGTCCGCCTTGAGGTCCGGCTGCGGGACGACCTCGATGTTGTGGGCCAGACTGGGCGCGAGGACATGGGCGTTGCCGTCCGCCCAAAAGCGAATCCGTTGGGCATCCTTCTCGATGACCACCACCTTCATGCCGGCGCGCAACCCGGCGGCGACCAATTGGGAATACACCGTCGAGGGCTCGTCCTCGATGTGCTCGATGCGCATGGCCTCGCCGGGCGTCGCGGCGTTCAGCGACGAACCGGACGACGCGCGCAAGTCCTCGGTGCGGGTGGGAATTTCGTCCCCGTGCGGATCGCGCGTCGGGTGGCCCAGGCGGGCCGCGAGCGCCTCGGTTTCCTGCGTCGTGAGCAGGTGCTCCTGCCGGTCGGCTTGCCGGTGCCAGTCCACTTCGGCGATGCCGGTCTGGTCGGCGAGGTAGCTCTCCCACAGGCGGTGGGTGCGGACGATGTGCAGCGCGAGCTCCCGTCCGGTCGGGGTCAATCGCAGTTGGCCGCCGAGGTAGGTCACCAGGCCCCCCCGCTCCATCTGCGCGATCAACGCGGCCACGGCATTGGGCTTCAGTTGCAGCAGGCCGGCGATGCCCTCCACGGAAGGGGCCTGCCCGTTGGCCTCCCGCTTGAGAATATGCTTCAGCGCGTCCTCCCGACGGACGCGGTCGGCCAGTCGCCGTGCTTCGCGCCACCGGGGCAGCACGCCGTGCCGGGGCCAGAAGATCAGCCCGCCCGTCAGCAGCACCAACACGATGGTCAGCCAGAGGTCCATCAGCGCAGCGCCACCCGCCGGGGCGAAGGCCAGACCAGGCGACCGGTTGCCGGTCGCTTCCGCCGGCGCGGGCGGCCCGAAGAGAATCTTGGCAGAGGTGGCGACATGGAAATATAGCCTTGCCTATAACTGGGGAAGTAAGTAGTCCGTTGGCCGTCGTTTGTCAACATGCCGCGCCCGCCCCAGAACCCCGCAAAGCCCGGCCGGCGGGTCCGGGAGACCGCGCCACCGGTCCGGCCGCTGCGCCAGCGCGCCCGCCCCGGCGCCGCCCGCCCCACCCGGAGCACCGAGGACTATTTGGAACGCATCGGGGAACTGATTGACCGGCAGGGCTTCGCCCGGGTGGGGGATGTGGCCGCGATTCTTGAAGTGAGCCAGCCGTCGGTCACCGCGATGGTCCAGCGCCTCGCCGAGGGAGGCTACCTGCACTACGAGAAGTACCGCGGCCTGATGCTGACCGCCGCGGGCCGGGCAGTGGCGGACCGGATCAAGGACCGCCACCTCACGCTCAAACGCTTCCTATCGCTGCTGGGCCTGGACGAGCAGACCCAGGAGGACGACATCGAGGGTTGGGAACATTGCCTGAGCGCGGCAACGATCGAGTGTCTGAGCGACCTTGCGGATTTTTTGGAGGCCCGCCCGGAACTGCTTCAGGCGTTTCGCGGCCGGGAGCGCGTGGTTGCCAGGCGGTCGTCGTCCTCCGGACGCTGAGGGCAGGATCACTCCACGATCACCTCACCCACGGCGTAGCGCCCGTCCTTCTCCGGCGCCTCCATCGCGAGACGGAAGGGACGGTTTTCGCCGGGCGGCGGCGCCAGCCCCACCGTCAGCAGGTAACGCCCGCGGGCAAGCCCGGCCGGCAGTCGCAGCGTGCCCCTGACGACATGCTCGCCCGGGAGCCACTGCCGGGGATCGTCAGGCAGGTCCTCCGCGATGGCCGTCTGCCCGGCCGTATCTGCCAAGGACAGGCAAAGTCGGTACGCGCGGTGAAGCCGGCCGACACCCACATTGGCCCACTGCATCTCCACCGGCAGCGTGCCTCCGGCCCGGGCGGTGGCGGGATGGGCGATTTCACGGAGCACGAAGCGCGCGCCCGCCCGCCGGGCCAGGCGCTCGAGCGCCGGCATGGCCTCGGGCGGGACGCGACCGATGTTGTCGTTAATCAGCGTGACGTGGTTCCGGAGCATGAAATCCACCGCCGCGTCGAAAGACCAGCCCTTGGCCGTGAGATAGTCGTAATCGCCGAACCACTCGAAAACGATGGGCGCCCGCTTCCAGGTTTCCGCCATCTCGGTGACTTCGGCGTATTTCTTCGAGCCGACCCAGTTTTGCTCGTGCCACGGCGAACCGACACCGTCGCGCCGAAACCCGGTGCCGCGTGCCAGCGCGTATTTGAGGACCGGCGCATCGTCCGACATGAAGACCAGCGGCGTTCGGCGGAAGGCGCGGAGATACAGGTCCACGATGTGCTGGCGCACCTCGACCGGGGCAGGATTCGGCGTGTGCCACTCACCCCAGATCCCGTACGAGCCGATGTCGAGGAATTCGATGTCCGGATGTCCATCGTAACGCACGCCGAGCGCCTGGAGAAACGCGCCGTGTTTTTCGAGGTAGAGCGGGTCCGCGTAGTCGGGCTCGATCCGCGGGATGCGCCGACCGCCACTGGTCGGGTCGTCGCCGCCCCGCAGGTACTCGTGACCCCGGCAGCCGGCGTCGAACAGCCAACGGGGAGACGTGTAGTAGCCGGCGCTGTGGGCGTTACAGGTCATCACCCGCAGGGCCACCGTCGCCCCGCGCGGTCGCCAGGCGGCGATCACGTCGTCAATCAGCGCCCAGTTGAACCGCCCTTCCTCCGGCTCGGCGTCGGCCCAATTGAAGCGAACGTACACCACCGAATAGGGGAACCGCGGCGCGGCCGGCGGCCGGCGGGACTGGCTCATCCACCCCTGACCGGGGTTGGCGAACAAGGTATCCACCTCGCGGAACTGCCGGCGGACCATCGGCTCCTCGCCGGTGGCGGCCCCGGCAGCCGTCAGGGCGGCCGCGAGGATCCACCCGAGCCCCCTCGTACTCCCGGCCGTTGACAAAGTCCGGTGAGTGGTTGGTGGCGTCATTCGGGGGTCGGGTTCCTGGCTCCGGCGGCACCCCTCATGCCATTGCCCGGGCGATGCTGTGCCACCAGACGTCGTGAAGCTCCTCGATGCTCGTCGTGAGCCCCCCCGCCGGCGTCCCGATGGTGAGATGGCCGCCGCCTACCGTGCCGAGTTGGAGCGCGGGGACGCCGAGCAGTTTGGCGCGTTCCAGCACCCGGGTGGCGTGCAGCGGATGACAGGAGACGACGACCCGGCTCTGGGACTCGCCGAACAGCAGCGCATCGAGTCGGCATGCGGTTTCGAAGTGGACGGTGGCCCCGAGCAATCGCGGCGTGTGGCGGCCCTCTTGACGCGAGATGCAGCATTCGGCGAGGCACACAGCGAGACCGCCTTCGCTGCAATCGTGGGCGCTTTTGATGTCGCCCGTGCGAATCAGCCCCACCAGCGCGGTGTGGAGCGTCTTCGCCGTTTCGAGGTCACAGCGCGGCGGGGTGCCGGTCTTCCGCCCGTGGATGACTTGCAGGTAAGCGCTGCCGCCCAGGCCGAGCAACGGATCGGCGGTGTCCACCGGTTCCCCCAGCAGGATGATCACGTCGCCCTCGTCCTTGAACCACTGCGTGGTGATGTGCTCGGGCTTTTCGATCAGTCCGACCATCGCGACGGTGGGTGTCGGATCAATCGGACCGGCCGGGCTTTGGTTGTAGAGCGAGCAGTTGCCACCCGTGATCGGGGTGTTGAAGGCGCGGCAGGCGTCGGCCAGCCCGCGGACCGATTCCTTGAGTTGCCAGAACAACTCAGGATTCATCGGGTTGCCGTAGTTGAGGTTGTCCGTCGCCCCCAGCGGAACCGCGCCCGCGCAGGCCAGGTTGCGGGCCGCTTCAGTCACGACGATTTTTCCGCCTTCGTAAGGGTCGAGGTACACGTAGGCGCCATTGCCGTCCACGGTGAGGGCGAGGAACTTCTCGGGCACCGGCCGATCGGACCGGAGTTCGGGCAGCGAATCGGCTTTGAGGCGCAGCACCGCGGCGTCGCTGCCCGGGCAGACCACCGAGCTGCCGCGCACCATGTGGTCGTACTGGCGGTACACCCAGTTCTTCGAGGCGATGGTCGGCCAGGCGAGCACGCGGAGGAGGGCGTCCTCGGGCTCGGTAAGATCGGCCAGCCCGGCGAGGGAAAACGCCCGCACTTCCGTCAAGTAGGCCGGTTCAAGCGCCTCGCGCTGATAAACGGGCGATTCGTCGGCGATCTTTTTCGCCGGGATGTCGGCGACCACCTTGCCGTGGTGTTTCACGACCATCCGGCCGGTGTCGGTGACCACGCCAACCTCCGCCCAGGGCAGGTCCCACTTGTCGAAGATGCGCTTGACCTCCTCCTCGCGGCCGCGGTGGACGATGATGAGCATCCGCTCCTGCGATTCACTGAGCATGATCTCGTAGCTGCTCATGTTGGGCGCGCGTTGCGGCACCTTGTCCAACTCGATCTCAATGCCCGTGCCGGCGCGGGCGGCGGTCTCGCAGGTGGAGCAGGTCAGGCCGGCCGCGCCCATGTCCTGGATGCCCGCGACCGCGCCGGTGGCCAGCAGCTCGAGGCACGCCTCGCAGACCAGCTTTTCCATGAACGGATCGCCCACCTGCACCGCGCCGCGCTGCTGCTCGGCGGATTCCTCGGTCAAGTCCTGGGAGGCGAAGGCCGCCCCGGCGAGACCGTCGCGGCCGGTCGCGGGCCCGACGTAGAAGACCGGGTTGCCGATGCCCCGGGCCGCGCCGCGGGCGATCTGCTCGTGCCGGAGGACGCCCAGGCAGAAGGCGTTGACCAGCGGGTTGCCCTCGTAACTCGGATCAAAGTACACCTCACCCGCGAGGGTGGGGATGCCGAAACAGTTGCCGTAGTGCGCGATCCCGGCCACGACGCCGGCGAACAGGCGGCGATTGTTGGCAATGGCCGCTGGCACCTGGTGCGTCGGGGCGGACTCGCCCGCCGATTCCCCCGCGGCAGGGGCAGCTTCGGACTTCTCATCGGTGATGGGCCCGAAACGCAGCGAATTGACGGAGCAGATCGGCCGGGCGCCCATCGTGAAGATGTCGCGCACGATGCCGCCCACGCCGGTCGCCGCGCCCTGGAATGGCTCGACGGCGCTGGGGTGATTGTGCGACTCGATCTTGAAGGCAATCGCCAGCCCGTCGCCGATGTCAATGATGCCGGCGTTCTCCTCGCCCGCGCCGACGAGCACTCTGGGCGAGCGGGTGGGAAAGGTCTTCAGCAGCGGCCGCGTGTTCTTGTAGCTGCAATGCTCGCTCCACATGACCGAGAAAATGCCCAGCTCGGTGTAGGTCGGCTCGCGGCCGAGGATTTCTTTGACGTGGGCGTATTCCTCGGGCGTGAGGTTGTGCTTGGCAACCAGTTCGGGCGTGATGGCGGGTTCAGTCATGGCGTGGCGACCGGCGCACTCGCGCGCCAACCGCGGGCCGAGAGTATGCGCCCGGCGGGTGACGACAAGCGCCGCGTCGTGAGTGGACGAGGCGCCCTGGCGGTGTCGTCCGCTCAGGCGGTCACGTCCACGCGCAGGAATTCGATGCGATGGTTGGCGTCCGGGTTGCGCTCGGAAGGCCCCGCCACGAGGATGGCGTAACGTCCTGATTGCTGGTGATCCCGCAGCCAGCCGGCCGCAAATTCGCGCCAGTTCTCCGGCTCCCCGGACAGTTCCACCGGCTCGATGCCGTACGAGAACGCCAGCCCCTGGCAGACCGCGCAATCGCGGCTCAACGCCACCACCCACACCGACGGTTTGAAGCGCGAGATTCTGCGCGCGGTCGTGCCGGTGCGGGTGGGCACGAAGACCGTCGCGCAGGGCACGGTGGCGAGGGCGTGTTCCACCACCTCGGCGATGGCCTCGGCCGCCGAGGTGGGAGGGCCGCCCGAGAGGAGCGCTCGCAGGTCTTCCAGCCGGCGCGGGGGCCGATGGGTCTCGGTGTACGCCGCGATCCGTGCCAGCATGGCGACCGCCTCCTCCGGGAACCGGCCCATCGCGGACTCGCCGGAGAGCATCACGGCATCGGTGCCATCGAGAATGGCGTTGGCCACGTCCGTCGCTTCCGCGCGCGTGGGCAGCCGGCTGGTGGTCATGGACTCCAGCATCTGGGTGGCGGTGATGACGGGTTTGCCGGCCAGGTTGGCCTTCGCGATGATCCGCTTTTGAAGGATGGCGATCTCGCCAATCGGCACTTCCACGCCCAAATCCCCCCGCGCGACCATGATGCCATCCGCCGCGCGCAAAATCGCATCGAGGTGGCGGACGGCATCCGCGCGCTCGACCTTGGCAATCACAAACGGCTGGCGGCCCAGCTCGCGCGCCGCCGCACGCACCGCCGCGACGTCCTCGGCGTTCTCCACAAACGACTGACTCACCGCATCCACCCCCTGCTCCAGCGCGAACTTCAGACAAGCCCGGTCGTGCTCGGTGAACGCGCTGATGCCCAGGTTGATTCCCGGCAGGTTCAAGCCCTTGCGGGAGCGGAGTTCGCCACCCACCGCCACGCGACAATGCACGTCATCCCCGGCGACCCGCTCGACCAGGAGCTGGACCAGCCCGTCGTTCAGGAAAAGGCGGTCGCCCGGTTTCACGACGTCGGGCAGGCGCGGGAAGCTCATCGAGACGCGTTCCGCCGTGCCGATGATTTCCTCGCGGGTCAGAGTGAAGGTGTCACCGGGCGCGAGTTGAATCGGGTCGGGCTCGATCCTGCCCAGGCGCATTTTGGGTCCGGGCAGGTCCGCCATGATGGCAACGCGCCGGCCCACGGCGCGGGCGGCGGTCCGAATCCGCGCAATCCGCTCCGCGTGGCCGGCAAAGTCGCCGTGCGAAAAGTTCAATCGCGCAATCCCCATGCCGGCGCGGATGAGCCGCTCAAGCATTTCGGGCGTGTCCGAGGCCGGACCGATGGTCGCCACGATTTTCGTTTTGTGGGCGGGCAAGTGCATGGGAGACGGCAGCGATTTCAGCCGGTTGCCCGGACGGCGGACCTGGCCGACCGGACCGATCCGGGTCCGTGATCCAGCCCGCCGAGCGGACGGTGCCACCCGCCCCGGCAGCCCGCGGGCCGGTTTATCGGGTCGCCGAGCGCTGATCTATCGGTATGTACGAGTTGAGCGTGGGGCCCACGTAAATCTGGCGCGGCCGATAAATCCGGCTCTTGGGATCGTCGAGGATCTCCTTGAAGTTGGCGATCCAGCCCGGCATCCGGCCGATGGCGAAAATGACCGTGAACATTTCGATGGGGATGCCGATCGCCCGCATGATGATGCCGCTGTAAAAGTCCACGTTCGGATAGAGCTTGCGCTCGATGAAGTACGGGTCGCGCAGCGCGGTTTCCTCGAGTTTCTTGGCGATGTCCAGGAGGGGGTCGGAAATGTTCAGCAGGTTCAGAATGGCGTCGCAGGCCTTCTTGATGATCTTCGCGCGCGGGTCGTAGTTCTTGTACACGCGGTGCCCGAAGCCCATGAGCCGTTTGCCACTGTTCTTGTCCTTGGCCTGGGTGATGAAGCGCGAGCCGTCGTCGCCCGAGTTGTGGATGGATTGCAGCATTTCGATTACGGCCTGGTTGGCGCCGCCGTGGAGCGGCCCCCACAGGGCGCAGACGCCGGCCGCCGCGCTGGCGAAGAGGTTGGCCTGGCTCGAAGCGACCATCCGGACCGTGCTGGTCGAGCAGTTCTGCTCGTGGTCGGCGTGCAACAGGAAGATCAGGTCCAGGGCGCGGACCACCTCGGGCTTCAGCTCGTATTCCTGGTACACGTCCGAGAACATCATGTGCAGGAAGTTGGCCGTGTATTTGTACACCGGCTTCGGGTAGATGACCGGCAGCCCGCGCGACTTGCGGTAGGCGAAGGCGGCAATGGTCCGCACCTGCGAGATCAGGCGCGCGGCGTGGATGTCAAAGCGCGACTTGTTGGCGGCGCCCATCAAGCCGGGATAGAAGCAGCTCGAGGCGTTGATCATCGCCGAGAGAATCGCCATGGGATGGGCGTTCGGCGGGAACCCCTCGAAGTGATGCTTCATGTCCTCGTGGATGTTCTCGTTCTGGGTGAGAAGGTCGGAGAACCGGCGCAACTCCCCGTGGGTCGGCAGGTGGCCATAGATCAGAAGGTAGGCCGTCTCGATGAACGTGCTCTTCTCCGCCAGTTCCTCGATCGGAATGCCGCGATAGCGCAGAATGCCCTGCTCGCCGTCTATGAAGGTGACGGCGCTGCTGCACGAGCCGGTGTTACCGTACCCGTCGTCCAGGGTGATGTAGCCGGTCTTCGCCCGGAGGTCCGAAATATCCACCGCCCGCTCGTTTTCCGTGCCCACCACCACCGGCAGCTCGTACCGTTGACCGTCCAATTCGAGGATTGCGATTTTGCTCATGGTATCGGCGCGATCATCAAACTCCGCGCTCAGTCTGCGTTGTCGCCCCGGCGCTTGGCAAGGCGCGAGGCCACCGCGCGGCGGGAATCGGCCCCGGTCCGCCCTGGCCCCGGCGGCAGATGGGCAGATGCCGTCCCGCGCGCACCGTGAATCCGGCTTTGCTTGAAGGGAGGCGCGGTCTATAACCCGCGCCGCGTGCTCAACACCCATCCAGCCGTCCGCCGAATCGCCCGGAGCCGCCCGCGCACGGTCGGGCTGGCGACCCGCTGCCGCTTCCTCCTCGCCGGCCTCCTGGCGCTGCTCGCCGCCACGCTCGGCCGCGCGGAACTGCAGTTCGATGTCTTCGTCGGCTATGGCAGCGGCGGCGCCAACGACGGACTGGTCCGCGAGGGCAACTGGTTTCCCGTCGCCTGTGAGGTGTTCAATGACGGGCCGTCTTTCAATGCCGTCTTCGAGCTGTCGTCGCAGCAGATTGGCGGCGGCCAGTCCAAGCGTCTGGCCATTGAACTCCCGACCAACACCCGCAAACGGTTCGTCATCCCGGTTTTCGCCGGGGCCAGCCGGTTCGCCAGTTGGCATGCCCGGCTGCTCGATGCGAAGGGCCGCCTGGTGGCTGAACGTCCGGACCTGCGGACGGTGGATGTCACCTGGGAAGCCTTCCTGTTTGGCGGGTTGCCGCGCACGTTCGCCGGTCTGCCGGTCTTTCCGACCGCGACGACCACCGGCCAGACTGCGGCGGGGCGGCCCGAGTTCCAGCCCAAGGTCGCCCGCCTGACCGTGGAGCAATTCCCCGACAATCCGCTGGCGCTCGAAGGTTTGAACGCGCTGTACCTCAGCTCGGAGAAGGCGCTGGAATTGCGCGCGCCGCAAGTGGCCGCGTTGGTCGCGTGGGTACACGGCGGCGGCCATCTGGTCGTAGGCGTCGAGCAGGCCCAGGACATCGCCAGCCTGCCGTGGCTCGACGCGCTCTCGCCGGTGGAACTGGGACCGATGAGCACCAATCGCAGTGCGGGCGTCCTCCACAACTGGCTGTTGAGCGGCGCGGCTCTGCGCGAGACCGATGACCTGGCCGCGGTGCGGGTGGGCACGCCCCGCCCCGCGACCCGCCCCGGATCAGCCAGCGGGCAGAATCCCTATTCGGCCCTGCCGCCGGATCCGGCCTTTGAAAACGAGGACTTCGCCGCCTTCACGGCGATGGTCCGCGACGGCGACACGGTCCTGGCGATCGGCGAACGACCGCTGGTCGTGCAGGCCCATCGGGGACGCGGGCAGGTCACGATGCTCACCTTCAGCCCCGAGCGCGAGCCGTTCAAATCCTGGAAGCACCGTGGCTGGTTCTGGGCGCGCCTTTTCAAACTGCCGGGCGACGTCTTCGAGCAACAAGGCCGCAACATCTATGGCGGCTGGAGCTTCGACAGCGTGGTGTACGAGATGATCACCACCCGCCAGATTCGGAAGCTGCCGGTCGAGTGGCTCCTGGCGCTGCTGGTGGTGTACCTGGTGGTGATCGGCCCCTTTGATCAGTGGTTCCTCAAGCGGATCAACCGCCAGATGCTCACCTGGATCACGTTCCCCACGTACGTCGTCCTCTTTTCGCTCCTGATCTACTGGATCGGCTACAAGCTCCGCGCCGGCGAGACGGAGTGGAACGAATTGCACATCGTGGACGTGCTGCCGCGCGCGGAACGGGCGGAGTTGCGCGGCCGCACCTTCGCCACGCTGTATTCATCCGTGAACGCCCGCTACCGTCTGGCCAGCGACCAACCGGTGGCCGCCCTGCGCGGTGAATTCGCCGGCCCGGCGGGCGGCGGCCAGGAGCGCAGCCGCGTGGACGCCGAGATCCGCCCGGCCGGCTTCAACGCCGAGGTGTCCGTGCCGGTCTGGTCGAGCTTGCTCTACGTCGCAGACTGGCAGGAACCGGCGGCGATGCCGGTGACCGCCACTGTGACTCCGACGGGCGCCTCGGTGAAACTGACGGTCCAGAACCGCCTGCCCCGCAAACTCACCGGCGTGCGGGTGGCGTACAGCGACCGCCTCTACCTCATCGGCGACCTCGCGCCCAACGAAACCCGGTCCACCACCGTGCCCTATGCCAGCGGGCAGGTGCTGGCCGACTTCGTGCGGGCCACCGGTTACCAGTTCCAGGAGGCGGCGCAGCGGCGCAACCAAACCTTCGGCCGCGAGAGCACCGCCCGGCTCGAGGCCAACGCCGACACGCTGAGCGCCGCGACCTTCATCAGCCAGTTGGGCCGCTATCAGGGCCAGAGCCGCACGTTCGTGTATCCGGCCGGTTTCGAGTTGAGTCCGCTCCTCGCGCGCGGCGACGCAGTGGTGCTGGCCTGGGATGCGGGTCATGCCCCGACCCGGCCGCTGCGGCGCTTCGACCCGCCACGCGCCACGCAAAACACCCTGTACCGCCTCGCCGTGCCGGTGAGCAAAGACGCCTGATGGTTGGCCGTTCGCGTTCCTGCCCAGCCACCCGAACCCGCAACGCTGTAACGCTTTAACCCTTTCACCGCTGCCACGCTGCAACCCCTCCTCACCCGCCATGGACACCAAACCCGCCGTTGAGACCTTCAACCTGACCCGCCTGTACGGGGAGATGGTCGCGCTGAACAACCTCAGCCTCGTCGTCAACAAGGGCGATCTCTTCGGCTTCATCGGCTCCAACGGCGCCGGCAAGACCACCACTCTGCGGATCCTCGCCACCTTCCTCGCGCCGTCGGGTGGGCGCGCCGAAATCCTCGGCCACGACGTGGTGAAGGACGCGGACGCCGTCCGCCACATCATCGGCTACATGCCGGACTTCTTCGGCGTGTACAAGGACATGGAGGTGACCGAGTACCTCGATTTCTTCGGCGCGTGCTACAAGATCCCGTCCACCCAGCGCGAGAAAGTGGTGAACGACGTGCTCGAGCTGGTGGGCCTGACCGAGAAGAAGGGCGCGCTCATCGGCGCCCTGAGCCGCGGCATGCAGCAGCGCCTCGGCCTGGCCCGCGTCCTGATCCACGATCCGCAGGTGCTGCTGCTCGACGAGCCGGCCAGCGGGCTCGACCCCCGCGCGCGCATCGAGGTGATGGCCATCCTCCAAGAGCTCCAACGGCTCGGGAAAACGATCATCATCTCCTCGCACATCCTCAGCGAACTGGAAACCCTCTGCAATCGCGTGGCGATCATCGAGAAGGGCCGGCTCATCTACACCGGGCCGGTCCAGGGCGTCCGCGACCAGATGGCGTCCGGCCGCGTGGTCTGGGTCCGGGTGTCGAGTGATCCCGAGCAGGCGATGCAACTGCTCCGGGCGCGGCCCGAAGTGACCGAGGTGCTGCCCGCCGACGGCCGGCTCAAGGTCACGCTGGCCAGCCACGATACCGATCACAGTCTGGTGGCCGAGGTGTTGGTGAAAGGCGGCGCCCGCCTGACCGAGCTGCGCGAGGATGAACTGGGTTTGGAAGAGGTCTTCCTGCGGGTGACCAAGGGCGAGACGCAGTAGGCACCCCACGGACGGCCGCGAACCGGGTGAACTTTCCCGGGTGCCGTGCCTTTTCCCATTCCGCGCGGTCTGAATCCCCGTGAACGTTCAGCCGGTCATCGCGCGTGAGTTGATCGCCCAGTCCCGGCAGCCGGCCACTTACTGGGTGCGGGTGGCGGGCGCAGCGGTCGTGATGGCCGCGTTCGCCCTGCTCATTTCCGGCCCGCTTCGCCCCGGTCGTGAGCTGGGCGAGTTCCTCTTCGAGGCCCTCAATGTGGTGGCCTATCACCTCATCCTGCTCTGCGTCCCCCTGCTCACCGCCGACAGCATCAGCGGCGAAAAACGCGACGGGACGCTGGGGCTGCTGTTGCTCACACCGCTGCGGGCGCGGGACATCGTGCTGGGCAAGGCGATCAGCCAGGCCCTGCGTGGCAGCACCCTCCTGATCGCCCTGGTGCCCATGCTGTTGCTGCCCGTGCTGCTGGGCGGCGTGGGCTGGCGCACAGTGCTGGCCACCGTGGTCACCCACGCCGGCGCGTTCGGGATCGCGCTGGCCGCCGGCCTGGTCGTGTCGTCGCTGGTCACCGGTCCGGTGCGCGCCGCCATGGGCGCCGTGTTGTTCGCCGTGGTGGCCGTGATGCCGCTGAACTTCCTCCTCGCGACGATGTTCGGGGTGGTCTTGTGGCCGCCGCTCTTTCTGCCCGCACGATGGTTGTCCGGCATGATCATCGCTCAGACCGCCGGCTCGCTGCCCAAGCTCGGGCTGCTGTTCGCTGGGGCGCTGGCCGCCACCGGCGTCGGGTTGTGGCAGGCGGGCCGGCAGATCGCGTTGTTCTGGCAGGAATCCGAGGACTCGACCGACCGGCTGCGCGCGGTGGTGGGCCTGTGGATTCGGGTGGTCGCGCTCGGGGCGCTGGCAACTCAGGTCGGGCTGCAGGTTGCCCGGTTGGGCGGCGCGGGTGGGACCGCCCAGGAGACGGGCCTCCTGCTGAATCTGCTGTGGCTGGCGCCGATGCCCTTCCTCGCGGCCGCCGTGACGATCAACCGCCTGGCAGCGGCCGCCCCGGTATCAGGCCTGTCGGCGGCCAAGCCAACCGCCGAGCAACGCTGGTCGGATTGGCGCTTCTTCTGGGTTTGGGCCGTTCTCGCGGCCTTGTGTCCGCTGCTGGCCAGTCTGGAGTCACTGTCTCCCCCGCAGCCCTCGCCCGGTTTCATGCTCGTGAATGCGGCGACCCTGGCGGGCAGCGGCGTCATTGCCGGCGTGGTGGCCTTCGCCTGGCGCCGCCGGTGGGCAACCGGCCTGGCGTGGAGCCTCGTCCTCAGTGCCGCCCTGACGGCCGTTGTCCTGGCGGTGGCCGGAGCGGCGGCCTTTTGGCGCGGAGAGGGCATACTCGAGGACACCAACGCGCTGGCGGATTCCCGGGTGAGCCAGTTGCTGATGAGTCCGCTGTTGGGAACCGCGATCTTCGTGAGCGGGGCGCCGGCGTTCCTGTCCGAGGCGCACGTTTTCTCCGGCGTTCCGGTCGGGTCCATCGCGCCGCTGGCCCGGATGGTGGTCGAGAACTCGGTCGGCCTGGCACTGGCGACGGTCGCCGCTGCCCGGCTGCTGCCCGGATTGCTCGGGCGACGGCTGCGGGCGATTCCGGCCACCGCCGACCGGGATGAAGCCCGCGCGCTGCGGCGGGATTTTTGCGAACCGTTGGTGGGACGGCGTTGGTTCGCCAGCCGCCAGCGACGGCGACTGGATGTGAACCCGATCGGCTGGCTGCACGCGCGGCAATGGAGCGCCCGGCTCAGTGGTTGGGGTTGGTGCCTGGCCGCCGTGATCACTCAGGTGCCCGTGTTTCTCAATCTGCGGAGCGTGGAAGTCATCCTCGCCCAGCAGGCCTGGTTGTTCGCGGCGCTCCAGGCCGGGGTCGCGTTTGCCGCCGCCGGCAGTTTCCAGTGGGAAAAACGCAGCGGCGTTCTGGAACTGATCCTCGTCACGCCCATCCCGGCCCAACAGCTCGTTCGCGGCCGCTGGGCGGCGCTGCTCCGCCAGTTCCTGCCGACGTTGGTCGTCATGGGCCTGCTGCTCGTCCTGACTGTGCGGCTCTTGTGGCATCGCTCGGTTTCCCTGAGCCCGCTCGCCGCGGTGTTCCTGGCGGCGATGCCGTTGATTTCGGTGCCGCTCGCCGGTCTGTACTGCTCCCTGCGGTTTCGGTCCGTCCTGGCGGCGTGGTTGGCCACGTGCGGCCTGGGTCTGGCCATCGGCATCGGACCGCTGCTCGTTGCGGCGGGAATTGGCCGGATCGTCTGGGGCTTGAGTGCATCGCTCGCCAGCCCGCTCATGGGTTGGGTTCTGGTGACCGCCATCGCATGCGTCTCCCACCTGGCCGCCGCGCGGGTTTTCTGGCGGAAGCTCGTGGCCGGACTCGGCAGCCGGCGACTTGTGCTGCCGTGAACCGGCCGTCGCGTCCCGGAGCGCCGGTCCGGCTCAAACCTCGCCGGGAAATCCCTGCTGCCGGAGCGCCTCGAACAGCACGACCGCGACGCAGTTGGCCAGATTCAGCGAGCGGGCTTCGCGATGGCACATCGGCAGCCGCAACCACCGCTCGGGCGCGGCCTCCAGCCAGGCCCGGGGCAGACCGGCCGTTTCGCGGCCGAAGACCAGGTAGTCGTCCGGCCCGAACTCCGCCTCCGTGTACCGCCGCGGTCCGCCCGATTCGATGAACCACCAACGCGCGCCGGCCGGCTGCCCGGCGAGAAACGCGGTCCAGTCAGGCCAGCGGCGCCACTCCACGTGTTGCCAGTAGTCCATGCCCGCGCGCTGGAGGTCGCGGTCCGCGAGACGGAAGCCGAGCGGCTCGATCAGGTGCAGCCGTGTGCGGGTGGCAGCGCACAGCCGCGCGACGTTGCCCGTGTTCGGCGGAATCTCGGGTTCAACCAGTACGACGTTCATTCCTCGTCAGTGGCGGGGTCGGATGAATCGCGCTCCGCGGTGCCCGCCGGACGCCGGTACGACACCTTCCACAGCACCAACCCGTGCGCCGGCGCCGTCATGCCCGCCAGGCGGCGGTCGCGTCCCGCCAGCATGTCGCGCACGGCGTCGGGCTCGAACCGGCCCAGTCCCACCTGGACCAGCGTGCCGACAATCCCCCGGCACATCTTGTAGAGGAAGCCGTTGCCCACGAGGCGGAAGGTGAGTTGCGCGCCCGACCGCCGGATCTCGCAGCGGTACAAGGTGCGAATCGTGGAAGCACGCGCGTAACCCGGGTTGGCTGTGAACGCGGCGAAATCGTGCCGGCCCACGAAATGCCGGGCGGCCCGACGCATGGCCTCGGCGTCCAGCGGGCGTGGGACGTGCCAGGCGTGGCGGCGAAGCAAGGGGTTCATGGCCGGATGATTCCAGACCACGTAGCGGTACTCTTTCGCACGGGCATCGAAGCGGGCGTGAAAGCCCTGCCCCGCGAGCGACGCCGCCATGATGCGGATGTCTTCCGGCAGATGCGCATTGAATGCGAGCAGGAGCTTGCGGGCGGACATTCGGCACGCCTCGTCCGGCACCTCGAAATGCGCCACCAGGCCGAGGGCATGAACGCCCGTATCCGTGCGGCTCGAGCTGTGCAGCCGGGGCGTCGAGGAAAACACGGCGGCCAGGGCGGCCTCGACCTTCTCCTGTACGCCGGTGCCGATCTTTTGCACCTGCCAGCCCTGGTACGCGGTGCCGTCGTAGGCGATGACCAGCCGGAACTTCACGGCGCGCCCGCGTCGAGATAGCTCTGCAGGAGGATGGCGGCGGCGGACTTGTCCACCTTGCCTTTGCGTTTCCGACCCCGCACCTCCGCTTCGCTCAGGAAGCGGTGCGCCTGCACGGAGGTCAACCGCTCGTCCCACGTGCGCACGGGCACTGCCACCGCGTCCCGCAGCGCCGCGGCAAACTCCTGCGCCTTCACCGCCGCCGGACCATAGCTCCCGTCCATGTTGCGCGGCAGACCGACCAGAATCAGCTCAACCTCCTTCTCCCGGATGAGCGTCTTCAGCCGGGCAAGGAATTCGCTGAAGGGCTCGGCGGTGATTTGCTCCAGCGGGGAGGCGATCATTCGCAGTTCATCGCTCAAGGCGACGCCAATGCGAACCGTGCCGTGGTCCAGGGCGAGAATGCGCATGGCCAAGCTTGCGGGGGAAGCGCGCCGTCCCGCAAGCGCCGCTTCGCGCAGCCTCACGAACAGCTCACCCGGGCGGCCGGGCTACGGCGCCGACGCTCACCGGAAGGGCCGCCGCGCCCCGATGCCGCCGCTGGCGGGCAGCCCTGACCGGCCCGCGGACCATGGAGCGGGGTCGGGACGAACGGTCCTCCGGCAGCCAGGGACGCAGGGACGGCGGCAACTCGTGGCCACCGGTCCGCTGGCCATCCCGGTGCAGGTGTTCGGCGACCCGACGGGGATCGAGCCGGCGTTCGTCGGTCAGATACTCGGCCACGAAGGCCGTCAGCCGCGGCAGCGCGATGGCGTGGGTGCGTCCCGCGCGTTGGTGCAGCCATTCGCTGAACCGCAGGAATTCGGCGAACGGCGACTGGCAGCCGTCCCAGATCAACGGCGTGGTCTCAACGAATTGGCCGCTGTTGGCCACGAGGTCCCAAAAGCGGGCGAACCGGCGCAGGCGTTGCATGTCCGCAAAGCCGATGAGCCGGTGGCGCAGGATCTCGTATGGCGGCAGGGGCGAATAAACCATTTCCCATTCGTGGTCGTGCCGGGCGATGGGCGCGCCGCGCAACCGCTTGAGAATGCCCACCTGGATCTCGTGTGGGCCGAGGGCGACCAGACGGTCAAACCCCGCCGCGAAGCTCGCCAGCGTCTCACCCGGCAGGCCGGCGATCAGGTCGGCATGCACGTGGACGGTGGTGTGCTGGCGCAGAAAGCGAAGATTGTCCTCGACCCGATCATAGTGCTGCCGGCGGTGAATCAGGTCCGCGACCTCGGGATTGAAGGTCTGAATACCCACCTCAAATTGCAGCGTACCGGGCGGAAACCGCGCGATGAGTTCCCGCAACTCCGTCGGCAACCGGTCAGGAATCATCTCGAAATGCAGGAACAGGTCCGGCCGCAGACGTTCGAGGAAGAACTCCAGGATTCGCCGGCTGACGCCCAGATGAAGATTGAACGTGCGGTCCACGAACTTGAACTGGCGGACCCCGCGGGCGAGGAGCCGGTCCATCGCCGCGAGAAATGGTTCGAGCGGAAACGCCCGTACTGGCACGTCCAGGGCCGACAGGCAGAACTCGCACTCGAACGGACAGCCCCGTGACGCCTCCACGTAGATGAGCCGATGGGCGATGTCGTCGTCCGTGTATTCGTCGTAGGGCAGTGCCAGGCGCCCGAGGTCCGGCAGTTCCGCCGGGATGATTTTGGGAAGCGGCGAAGATCGGCGAAGGTCCGCGGCTCCCAGCAACGCGCGACACACCTCGGCGAACTTGAGATCGGCCTCGCCCGTGATCACGTGGTCCGCCAAAGCAACGATCGGCTGCTCCGCGGTTTCGTGGCTGACCTCCGGGCCGCCGAGGATCACCCGGACCTCCGGCCGGATGCGCTTGAGCAGGGCCACCAGCTCGGTGGTCGGCGTGGCGTTCCAGATGTACACGCCCAGTCCGACGATCCGCGGCTCAAAGGCGAGGATCCGTTCGGCGATGTCGAGCGGCCGCTGGTTGATGTCGAATTCGGCGAGGACGGATCGCTCCCGCAGTTCGCCCAGGTTGGCGCGGAGATACCGCAGCCCGAACGCCGCGTGGAGATACTTCGCGTTGAGCGTGGCGAGAACGATGTCCGGCATCCCCGCCACCGTAGGCCAACCACTGCCCCGGGCAAGCCGGGGAGCTGCTGCCGCGGACTCTGCCCGGCCGCTGCCGCCCCCTCGTCAACGTAGCGCGGCGCCGGCCGACTCGAACACGTCCAGTTCCGGCGCCCACGGAGTGGTGCCGAGCGTGACGGGGCGGAAGATGCCGCCGGCGCCGTACCAGTCGTGAACCCGCACCGCGATGGTCAGCGGTTGTCCGGGACGCGCGACGTCGCGGAGGTCGTGGCTGAACCGTTCGTTGAAGGTGTCCACGCGGGCGGCGAGGTCGCCGCGTTTCGCGAAAAGGCGCCCATCGAGGTACAACTCGTACAGGTCATCCACGCCCTCAAAGGTCAGGTAGATCGGGCGTCCCGCCCAGGCGGCCGGAACGTCCACGCGCAGCCGGTACCACGCCCAACCATCCAGTGCCGGCCAGCCCTGGCCTTCCCAGTGTTGGCCCGCCTTGATGGTGGCCCAGCCCGAATCGTCAAAATCCGGCGCGGCCCACACGGCCGGCGGGACCGCCTCTTTCGGTTCGGGCTGGAAACGCCAGTCGCGACCCGTCAGCGAAAGACGTTCGTCGTGCAATTTCGCCCGGATTCCGGCCCAAAGATTCGCTGCGAGTGCGGCCCTGGGCGCGGGCCCGCCGCCCAGATGACGAACCAGCTCCCCGAGCAGCCAGCGCCCGGCTGCGTTGTTTGTGCCGGCGTGGTTGACCGCACTGACCAGCAACCGGCCATCGCCCACGCGGGTCTCGAAGATCAGTCCGTGCGTCTTCACGCCGCCGTGATCGTGCGTGTCCCACAGCATCAGCAGGGGATCAATCTGCTCCAGCCACGGCAAATCCGGGATGACGCCGCTGGCCAGGTCAAAGTGCTGCAGCTCCACCAGCAGCTCGCGCGGCACTTGGGCGCCCAGGGCGCGTGTGTCCACCACCGGCGCACCGCGGAGAAACCAGTGGTCCGCGACTTTGAAGCTCGCCGGGCCGCCGGCGGCCAGGAGCAACACACGACCGCCGGCTTCCAACCGGCGCGCGAGAGCCTCATCGAGGCGCGGAGCGATCACGACGTCATCGAACGCAGTGTCCGCCATGGGCTGCGCGGGGACCGGCAGCGCCAGCTTCGCCGCCAGTTCGGGGGCGACCCAGACGTGGTTGGGGCAGAAGTCGTTCGCCGCCGGGACGACCCAGACGGGCCAGGCGTTGCGGGTCTCGCCGTGGTGGGTCCGCAGGCGCGCCTCGACCACCACGCGGCGCGGCGCGGCCTCGGCGCGCGGCAGCGGCAGGTCAAGCGCGAGCCACTCGGCGAGCGTGCCGTTTTCCTGCGAGCGAACCGTTCGGACGCGCGCGCCGGCCACGCTGACTTCCAGCCGGCCCTTTTCGATGGCCGCGCGACCGAAATGGCTGACCCACAGCGTACCGCGCAGGCGTTCGCCCGACGCGAAGCTGCGCCGGTCGTTTTCCGTCTGCAGGAGGCAAGCCGTGTCGCCATGCCACGCCCAGTCGGCCTCCGGCCATTTGGGTTGGTCCCAGTAGTCGAGCAGCCCCATGGAGGCGAGGGGGAAGTCGCGAATCACGCTGACGACGTAGCCACCGAACGGCACCTCGCGGCGAAACGTCTCGGCCTGGTACTTTCGCATCAACTTGGCGTACCGAAGCGAGTCGGCTTCCAGCGATCGCAACGGGTCCAGGCCCACGATGCCTTCCAGCCGCGCCCGCCAGGCGATTTGGGCATTGAGGGATTTCGGCAGCCAGTACGGTCGTTCGGCGCCCACGGTGGCGGTGAGTGGGTCGAGTTTCGGCCAGGTATCGGCGGCGATGGCTTCGCCCAAAATCAGCGGTTTGGCCTCGCGTTCCGCGATGTACCGGTTTAGTCGCCGGAGCGTCGCCACCCAGGTGTGGTTGTTGCCGTACGGATGGTCGTCCCAGATGTCACTGATGCGGTTCCACTCGATCCAACTGGAGTCATCTTCGACGATCGCGCCGGGGATCATCCGCTTGGCCGTGTCGTAGAGCGAACGAATGACCTCGAGATCCGCGCCGGGACCGGTCTCGCACGTGAGGCTGCGCAGAATGACCGAGGGATGGTTGCGGTCGAAGGCGAAGAACTCGGTGAACTCGCGGAGCAACGGCTCGAGATGTTCCGGGGTGAACTTCGGGTGCCACGTCGGGTACTCCATCCACGCGAGCATCCCGAACTCGTCGCACAGCTCGAGGTACCGCTTGGGCGGCACCCAGAGGCAGAACTTGATGAGGTTGAAGCCCTGCCGGCGGGCGAACTCGAGGTCGCGCTGAAATCGCGCCGGATCAGGAATCGGCGCGAGTCGCGGCGGATAGTAGCCCCAGTTCAGGAGGCCGCGGACGTTGAGCGGCCGGCCGTTGAGCCGCAGGCGGTGGCCGTCCGTTTCCACCTTGCGAAACGCCGCGGTGGTGGTGACGCGATCCAGCGGCACCGTCCCGGGAGCGGCGGGCAACAACTCGATGACCAGGTCGTACAGCGTCGGCGACTCGGGCCACCAGAGCGCCGGAGCGGGGACCGGGACGTTCACGAACAGCGTCGAGCCCTCGCGGCGCCAGCGACCGGCCGGGCTTTCCGAGTTGGCGGGCTTTTCGCGGAGCCCCAACTCGACGCGGGTTCGCCCGCGAGCGCCGCGCTGGCCGTAGGTGACCGCAAGCCGTTCCACCGACGCGGCCTCATCGCCATGAAGGGGAATCTCCAGTTCGAGTTCGCCGGTGTCGGGATTGCCGGCGGCGCGCAATCGAAGATCGTCCAGGTAGGTCGCGTTGACGAAGCGAAGCCGGACGCTTTGCCACAGGCCGCCAAAGTGAGGTTGGACGATTGGCAGGAAGCCCTGGGTGTTGTGGCCGACCTTCTCGTCGAGCCGCACGCGGATTTCGTTGGTCGTGGTCGGGGCCCGCCGCAGGAGGTCGGTGACATCGAAGCGGAAGGGGGTCCAACCGCCCAGGTGCCCGCCGAGGCGCTCGCCGTTCCACCACACCTCCGCCTCGGAGGCCGCCGCCTCAAACTCCAGCAACACCCGCCGCCCCTCGCGCGGGCGGGCGACGTCCACCACGCGCCGGTACCAACCCACGCCGTCGAACTGCGTGCCCTCGTGCGATTCGAAGTCCGATGGCACGTGGACGACCTTCCAGTCGCTGGCGGGCGCGCCGTTCGTTTGAAACAGCCATGCGCCGTCGAGTTCACGGGCGCTGCGAATCTGCGGAGTGGTCTTTGCCTGCGCGGTCAACACGAGGACGGCGAGGCTCGCCAGCACGATCCAAGCGTTCTCCCTCGCCCGCCGGGCGGTTCCCGACTTCACGCGCCTCATACCAAATGCCGGTACTCCTTGCTCTCCGCGAGTTTCCTGACGAGTTCCTTGACCTTTTGCGCCTGGCCCTTGTGGGCGACCAACGTGGCGTCGTCCGTCTGGACGATCACGGCGTCGCGCAAGCCCACCACGGCGATGAGCGTGCGACGCGCCTTTGACCGGGCGTCGTAGATGACGTTTCGGGCGGCATCCACGTGGATGAAGTCGGCCAGCGCCGCATTGCCCTCGGCGTCCGGTTTGACGTGACGCGCCAGGGCCGGCCACGCGCCCAGGTCGTCCCAGGCAAACGCGCCGTCTGCGCAAACCACATTGTGCGCCTTCTCCATCAGGGCGTAGTCCACGCTGACCCGCTTCAGTTCCGGGTAATCCTTCGCCAGCACCCGGGCGAGGGCGGTCGGGCTTTTGGCGGCGGCGTCAAACCAGCGGTGGCAGGCGGCGTTCAGCTCGGGCTGGTGCATTTCGAGGCCGTTGGTGATCGTAACAAACGACCACACAAACATGCCGGCGTTCCACCGGTAATGGCCGCTGTTCACGTACTCGATGGCGGTGGCGAGGTCCGGCTTTTCCTTGAACTGCTCGGCTTTGAAAAACGGGGTCTTGTATCGCTTCACCCCGGCGGGGGGCGGCAGTTCGTGGCCCAGCTTGATGTAGCCGTAGCCGGTCGCCGGTTCGGTGGGTTTGATGCCGATGGTCACGATCACCTGTCCCCGGCCGGCCAGATCAAAGGCATCCGCGAGAACCTGCTGGAACTTCTTCTCCTCCGGAATGACGTGGTCCGCCGGCAGCACGGCCATGACCGCCGTCGTCGAACGCGCGCCCACGATGGCCGCTCCCAGGGTGACGGCGGCGCAGGTGTCGCGGCCGACCGGTTCGGCGATGACGTTTTCGCGCGGCAGTTTCGGCAACTGTTTTCGCACCATGGGCGCTTGGGCCTCGTTGGTGATGACGAGCACATTCCGCGGCGGCACCAGCGGGGCGACGCGGTCAAACGCTTGCTGGAGAAAGGAACGGTCACCCCACAGCTTGATCAGTTGCTTGGGAGTCTGCTCGCGGCTGAGGGGCCAAAACCGCTCGCCGCGGCCGCCGGCCATGATGATGACGTAGCGGTCTGCGCCGAGCCGGGAGGAAGGAGAAGCAGCTTTCATTGCTGGCCGGCGATGGTGCGCCGGCCGTTGGCCGGGAGGCAAGCGCCGGCGTCTGCGGCAGCCGGCGACACTCAACCTTCCAACTGCCGGGCCAACGCCTCGCCCAAGGCGACGGCCTCCTCCGGTCCGCCTTGGACAGCGGCGTGCCGGGCCGGCCCGTGACGGAAGGAAACGCCGCGGAGGATCAGTCGGCCGTCGCGGATCACGGCGTGCGCGGCGACGGGACTCTGACAGCCCCCGCCCATTGCGCGCAAAAACGATCGCTCCGCCGTGACGGCCAGGAAGGTCTCCGCGTGATTCAGGCGCGCACAGAGTTCGCGCGCCACGAGATCGTCGCTCCGGCATTCGATGCCGATGGCCGCCTGCCCGACCGCCGGGATCATCTCCTCCGTGCTCAAAGCCACCGCCAAAAGTCCCGGCGGCACCGCGTCCGCAGTTGGCCCCGACAAAACGCCGTCGTCGCCGAGCAGAAAGCCCAGCCGGCCCAACCCGGCCGCGGCCAGCAGGGTCGCATCCAGTTCGGCAAGGCTCGCCACCTTGTTCAGTCGGGTGCCGACGTTGCCGCGAATCTCGACCACGGTGAGGTCCGGGCGCGTGGCCAGCAATTGCTCGCGGCGCCGCGTGCTGCTGGTGGCGATCACGGCCTTGGGCGCCAGCGCCGCCAGGGTGGTGGCCGGTGGGTAACCCCTCCCGACCTGCGTTCCGGCGCTGCGATAAACCAGGACATCCCGTGCGTCCGAGCGCGGCAGCACCGCACCCAGTTCGAGTCCGGCCGGCAGTTCGGTGGGGAGGTCCTTCAGGCTGTGAACCGCCAGCGTGGCTTCGCCGGCCAGCAGCGCCACTTCCAGCTCCTTGGTGAACAGGCCCTTCGGCAGCGAGGCTGCCGGATTCGCCATCGAGGCCTTCTGCAGCTTGTCGCCGGTCGTTTTGATGAGGCGCAGTTCAAACGACCGCTCGGGAAACGCCGATCGGAGTTGCGCGAGAACGGTGGTCGCCTGCGCGAGAGCCAGGGGACTGCCGCGCGTGGCCAACCGGATGATCTGCGGCTTACTCACGCGCCGTAGGCGAGTTTTGCGCCGCCCGAGGCGGTGGCCGCCGGCGCGCTAAGCAGCGCGGCAACCTTCTCCCGGATGATGGCCTCACATCGGGCAATTTCCTCCTGCCGCTGTCGCAGGCCGTCGTCAGCGATGGCCTGCAAGTCATCAATGTTGTAGAGGTACACATCGTCCAGGAGGTTGACCTCGGGATCAATGTCCCGCGGCACGGCGATGTCTATGAGCAGCAGCGGCCGGCCGCGGCGGGGCCGGAGAAGCGGCTCGAGCTTGCGCCGGTCCAGCACGTAGTGGGGCGCCGCCGTACTGCTGATCACGATGTCAATGCCCCCAAACTCGCCCGCCCAGTCTTCGAACGGCACCCACCGGCCGCCGAATTCGGCCGCCAGGGCCTGCGCGCGTTCCAATGACCGGTTGGTCACCACCAGCCCCTTCGCCCCCCGGGAAAGCAGCGCGCGCGCTGTCTTCTCGCCGGTGTCGCCCGCGCCGATGATCAGGACCGTGCGTTCCGACAGCGAACTGAAGATCTTTTCCGCCAGTTCGACCGCGGCAGACGCCACCGAGACGCTGCCCCGCTGGATGTTGGTCTCGGTGCGGATTTGCTTGGCGACGTTGAACGCCCGTTGGAATGCCTTGTTCAACCGGCGGCCGGTGTGATGGCCCGCCAACGCCACGTCGTACGCTTGCTTCACCTGACCGAGAATCTCGGTTTCGCCGACCACCATCGAGTCCAGGCCGCACACCACCCGGAACAAATGAGCCACGCTGTCCGGCTCGCCGTGTTGGTAGAGTTCATCGCCGAGAGCGCCGTCAAAACCGTGAAACTCGACGAGGAAGCGTTTCAACGCCGCCAGGGTCTCGGCTGGGTCGGCGTCGGACGCCGCGTAAATTTCCACCCGGTTGCACGTCGAGACAATCACCGCTTCGTCCGCGATGCCGGCGCCGCGCATGGCAACCAGCGCCCGCGGAATGGCCTCCGCCGCAAACGCCAGCCGCTCGCGAATCTCCACGGGCGAGGTGCGGTGGCTGAGGCCGACGACGACAATGGACATGGCTCAGGGATGATGAATGCGCGAGAGCAGGTTGAAGCTCCAGAACGTGAGCAGGATGAAGCAGAAACTGCCCAGCGCCGACCACGCGAACCGACGGCCGCTCTGGCGCCTGAAGTGATGCACCAGGAGCAGCACGAGGTAAAAGCACCACACCACCAGCGACCAGATCACCTTCGCGTCCATGGCCACGAAGACGCCCTGCGTCCGCTTGAGGCCCACCGCCCCGATGACCAGGCCGAGCGTCAGCAGCGCAAAACCCGCGAGCAAGGTCCTCCAGATGACCGCTTCCAACCGCTCGATCGGCGGCAGCAACGAGGTGACCGCGCGCAGCTTGTCGAATTTCAGGCTGTGCTGCTGGCTCAGGTACATCAACGCTGCGGCCGCACTGAGCCCAAAGGCGCCGTAGGCCAGCAGCACCACGGCCGCATGGGCGCTGGCGAAGTTGCGCAATTCCGGATTCGTCACGGGAGTGGCATCGAGTCCCGGCATCAGACCGAACACCCCGGCCGCCAGCAACACGGGTGAGACAAAGACCCCGAGGAAGCGCAGTCTCCGCCACAACCCGAGCACGAGATACGAAGTCGCCGTGACCCAGCCCAGAAACATCGTCGCCCCGAACAGGTCGTTCACCGGACAGCGCGAAAACGATACCCCGCGCTTGATCATCGCGATGCTGTGCAGGCCGGCGGCCGCCAGCAGCAAGATGTAGATGACGCGGTTGTCCCGCCGGAATCCCCGCCGCCAGAGGAACACCGAGTAAAGCACGCAAACGCCGTAAAGCACCACGGCGAACGCAAACCAGTGACGATCGGTGACCCAGTCCACCCCGGCAGCCTACGAAGTCGCCAACGGACGCGGCAAGCGCCGGTTTGGTGCCGCGCTTCAGGCTCGCCGATCACCTGAATCATTTCGATCCGGCTGGGCTTGAAGGTTGGCAGGGAGTGGCGGAGAGCGCCTCACGACCGGAATGACCGCCGCCGCCGGAGAAAAGCGCATCAAGCGTCTGGCCGCCGCTGGCCGTGTTTCTGAGCCCGGCGAGGATTGAGGCAGGCGTTTCGGCGCGTTCTGTTCCCAAGGTCGAAGCGCTGGGCCATGGCCTCGACCGCGACCAATCCGGCATGGATGGAGAGGTCCGTGGCGGCCATGACTCGGAGTTGGAGGCGAGCGTATTCCCGGTTGATAATGGTTGCGCGCTTTTAGCGCCCAACCGCTGGAAATCAGTTTATCCCCACGGGTGAACTCCGAGCTCAGTCGCACCGTTCACGCAGGGGAAATGCCTTGGACGGTCGCCCGCCTCGGCTCTACCTTTTCGGCATGGCGAAATTGAAAACCCGCCGGCGCGCCTTGCTGCTGGGCGTCGGGCTGGATACGGACGGGCACAGGCGCTTTACCACCGGGCCGAACTTCGCCTTGGTGGGCGGCAAAGCAGAAACGCACGCCGAGATGACCGAGAAGGTCATCAAGATCAACGAGAAGCTGACCGCCCGCGGCAAGACCCTCGACACGGTCAGCCATGAGGAATTTGATGACATCGCGGGCGAAGTGGGTCTGCGAAGGCATCAACCCGAAAAGAACTGACAACCCGTTCGGCCTGCCTGCGGCCGATGGCCAGGGCGTGGCGTGCCAACTCCGACCGTGCCGGCCAGCGTGGCAGCCAGGGGCGGCCGGCCCACCACCTCGCCAACGGGGATGGATTTGACCGCTCCGGTTGCTTCGGCGACGCTGCGGACATGCCAAACACCTTTGGCCACCTGTTCCGCATCACCACCTGGGGCGAATCGCACGGGGGCGGCGTTGGCGTGGTGGTGGACGGCTGCCCCCCGCGTCTGCCTCTGACCGAGGCCGACATTCAGCCCGAGCTGGACCGACGCCGGCCCGGCCAGTCGCGCATCGTCTCGCCCCGCAAGGAGTCGGACACGGTGGAGATCCTCTCCGGCACCTTCGAGGGGCTGACGCTCGGCACGCCCATCTGCCTGCTGGTCCGCAACGAGGACGCGCGCCCGGAGGCGTACCTCGAAATGGCGCGCAAATTTCGTCCCTCGCACGCGGACTACACCTACCACGCGAAGTACGGCATCCGGAACTGGCAGGGCGGCGGCCGCAGCAGCGCGCGGGAGACGATCGGGCGGGTGGCGGCCGGCGCGATTGCGAAGAAGATTCTGCGTGAGCAGTTCGGCGTGCAGGTGCTGGCCTGGGTGAAGCAGATCAAAAACATCGTGGCGGACGTGGACCCCACCAAGGTCCAGCCACGGCAGGTGGAGTCCAACATCGTCCGGTGCCCGGACAGCGACGCCGCCGAGAAGATGGTGCGGCTCATCGAACGCGTGCGGAAGGTGGGCGACACCGTGGGAGGCATCGTGGAAGCAGTGGCCCGCGGGGTGCCGCCGGGCTGGGGCGAGCCGGTGTTTGACAAGCTGGAGGCCGATCTGGCGAAGGCCATGTTGAGCTTGCCGGCGTCGCGCGGTTTTGAGATCGGCTCGGGTTTCGGTTCGGTGCTTCTGACCGGATTGCAGCACAATGACCCTTTCCGCATGAAGGGCGGCCGGGTGCGGACGGTGACCAACCGCTCCGGGGGAATCCAGGGCGGCATCTCGAACGGCGAAATGATCTTTTTCCGCGTGCCGTTCAAGCCGGTGGCCACGGTGATGCAAGAACAGGACACCGTAGATATCGAGTATCGCAACACCACGCTGAAGGGGCGCGGGCGCCACGACCCGTGCGTGTTGCCGCGCGCGGTGCCGATGGTCGAGGCCATGACCGCGCTCGTGCTTGTGGACCATGCCCTCCGCCAGCGCGCCCAGTGCGGGGCTTGAATCCGAAGGCACCGTGAAGAGGCATCGCCTTGCCCACGCGACTCTGGCCGGTTTCTTCATGGCCGGCCTGCTGGCGGCTGAACCGGTCGTGGAAATTGAGGAGGACGTGTATTCGTTCACCCCGGCCAACAACGGCGCGGGGCCGATGTGGTGCAGCGGTTCAACGACGCTGGTTCGCGACGGTCCACTCGTCTTCGCCACCGGTCTCGAAACGCTGACCAACACGCCGCCGCTGAACAACTGTCGCTGGGTCCTCTGGCGGCGAGACGATGCGGGCTGGACGAAGGTGTACACGGACAACGGCCGCACCCGGGAACCGAGTCCGCTGGCGCGCCTGAACGGCGGGTGGGTGCTGGTGTCGGCCAATCCCACTCTGACGCCCGTCGGGCAGGCGGGCGGTGGCCCAGCCCGGCCAGAGGTGGTCTTCTTCGCGGCTGCGTCCCCGACGCAAGCCGTTCAAACGATCGCGCCGCAGTGGGCTGGGGTTCCGCGGTTCACCGAGCATTCTTACCGCAGCTTCGTGGCCGATGCGGCGACCGGCGAGATCGCCTTGTTCCAGAACATTGACTACACCCACGCGGAGTGGGCGCTGGGCCGGTGGGACGCGGGCCGGCTGGAGTGGCGCGGGGCAGGTCAACTCCAGTGGCCGTGGGGCGCGGACTACGCCCGGCCGCAGCCCATCCGCATCTGCTACCCGAACGTGGCCCTCGCGCGAGGACAGCTTCACTTCGTCGGCGTCAGCGACATCCTCGAGCCCAACCCCGAGTGGCGGGCGTTCAAGAAACAGTTGACCGGGCAGGAGTGGGACTACGAGTTCCGCCGCCTGTTTTACGTCTGGTCCAAGGACCTCGCCACGGGACGGTTCGAGCCCTGGCTGGAGCTGGCCAGTCGCGAGCAGACCTGCGGATGGATCACGCCGGGCGATCTGCACGTCGCGCCCGACGGCGTGGTTCACATCGTCTGGACAGAACGGGCAATTGACGAGCGTCTGCGGGAGAAGTTCTTCCCGGCGGCGAAGCAGCGCCACGAATTGAACTATGCGCGCCTCCGCGACGGAAAAGTCATTTCGCGACGAACGCTCCTCGCCGCCGAGGAAGGTGGAGCTCGCGAAGTGCCCGGACTGGCGCGCTTCCACGTGAGTCCGGAAGGACGGCTGTTTGTCTTCCACTACTTGAGTGGCACCAGCGCCGAGGGTCGCCCGGTCGCGGAGAACCGACTGGTGGAACTCCGCGCGGACGGAACCCCGGGCGAAGCGTGGCGGGTCCCGCTGAAGCAGCCGTTCACCAGCTTCTTCACCGCCACGCCGCGGGCTGGTTCGGCGCCGTCGCACTACTTGGACCTGCTCGGACACCGGGCCGGTGTCGGCCAGACAATCAGCTACGCGCGAGTAGCGCTTCGCTAACCTCGCACGATCGGCGGCGCCGGGGGCGCCGAACCTCGCGGACCGGTAACGTCGAGGGCCGGGAAGCGCGCGCTGTTCCCGCTCAAGCCCCGCGGCAGCCTGAAAAGCGTTGTCGCTCGCCAACGCGACCGGCAGCATTGGGCCGTTATGGACCAGGTGAATTTCGGGATGATCGGTGGCGGGACCGTAGGTAGCGGGGTGTTTCATCACCTGAGCCGAAACGGAGCGCTCCTGGCAGCGCGCATCGGTGTACCCGTGAGCCTTCGCAAGGTGGCAGTGAAGGCCCTCGACGAGCCGCGGCCCTACCCGATTCCACGCGCGCAGATGACCACTGACTGGCGCGAGGTCGTTAACGATCCGGAAGTTCACGCGGTAATCGAACTGGTGGGCGGGACCACGATCGCCCGCGAGATGATCCTGACGGCGTTGAAACTGGGGAAACCGGTGATCACGGCCAACAAGGCGCTGCTGTCAGCCCACGGTGCGGAGCTCTTTGCCGCCGCCCGCCAGCATCGGGCCAATCTGTACTACGAAGCGGCAGTGGCCGGTGGCATTCCGATCATCAAGGCGCTGCGCGAGGCGCTGGTGGGCAACCGGATCACGCACCTCTACGGCATCGTCAACGGCACCTGCAACTACATCCTCACCCGCATGAAGCAGGAAGGGGCGGAGTTTGCGACCGTACTGGCCGAGGCGCAGAAGCTGGGGTATGCGGAGACGCCGCCGGACTTGGACATTGACGGCCACGACGCCGAGCACAAGACCGGCATCCTGGCTTCGCTGGCGCACGGTTTCTGGGTCAACCCAAAGGACATCTACGTCGAGGGCATTCGACACATCTCGAGGCTCGACATGCAGTTCGCCGGCCAACTGGGCTACACGATCAAGCTGCTGGGGATCGTGAAAACGCTGCCGCCCAAGACCGGCAAGGGCGCGCGCGGCGAGCGGGTCCAGGTCTCCGTGTACCCGGCCCTGATTCCCCACGCTCATGTCTTGAGCAACGTGAACGGGGTGTTTAACGCGGTGTTCGTGCGCGGTGACGTGGTGGGTGACACGCTCTTTTACGGTCGCGGCGCGGGCAAGGACGCCACCGCCAGCGCGGTGCTGAGCGACATTGCGGATGTCGCGCTCGAACTGGCCCATCAGAGCCATGGTCGGGTGCCGCCGTTTGTGGCGCATGCCCGGCGGGCGGAGGTGGCGCCGATTGGCGAGGTGGTGTCGCGCTACTACGTCCGCCTGACCGTGCTCGACCGGCCGGGCGTCATCGCCAAGATCTCGGCGATCTTGGGGGCGGCAAAGATCGGGATTGCCTCGATCATCCAGCCGGAGGGTCACGAGGGAGAGACCGTGCCGTTGATTCTCATGATCCACGATGCGCCGAACGCCGCGATGAGCCGGGCGCTCGCGCAAATCGCCAAGCTGTCCGTGGTCAAGGCCCCGCCGATGATGATCCGGGTGGAGAACCTCGAGTAACCGCTCCTTTCCCGAAGCAGCTTACCACGGTGAGTACCCCGCTCTTCCACAGCACCAACGGCCAAGCCCCGCCGGTTAGCCTGCGCGAGGCACTGCTGATCGGCCAGGCACCGGACAAGGGCCTCTATTTGCCAGTGGAGTTTCCGCGCTTTGACCCGGACGAACTCGCGGAGTTGCCCGCATGTCCTACGCGGAGATCGCCTTCCGCGTGTTACGAAAATTCACCCAGGGCGTCATCGCGGAGGCAGACCTGCACACGCTCTGTCGCGACGCGTACAACTTTGACGTGCCGCTGGAGCCGGTGGCGGGCCGAGACCGCACCTGCGTCATGCGGTTGGATCAGGGCCCCACCGCCTCGTTCAAGGATTTCGCGGCGCGGATGATGGCGCGGCTGATCGGGCGGTTCATCCGCGAACAGGGCGGCCGGTTGACCATCCTGACGGCGACCAGCGGGGACACGGGCTCGGCCGTGGCCAGTGCATTCCACGGCGTCGAGGGGATTCGCGTCATCGTCCTGTTTCCGATTGCCGAGGTCAGCGACCGGCAGCGGAAACAGATGACCACGCTGCGGGACAACATCCGTACCGTGGCGGTGGACGGGAAGTTCGACGACTGTCAGGCGCTCGTGAAACGCGCCTTCGCGGATCCGGCGCTCAAGGCGTTCCCGCTCTCCTCGGCGAACTCGATCAACATCGGCCGGCTGTTGCCGCAGAGCGTGTATTACTTCTACGCGGCGGCGCGCCTGGCAAACCGCGGCGAGGCAATGGTCTTCGCGGTGCCCAGCGGCAACTTTGGCAACATGATGGGGTGCGTGTTCGCGCGGCAGATGGGTCTCCCCGTCAAGCGGCTGGTCGTGCCGGTCAACGCGAACGACGAATTCCCCCGCTTCCTGGCCACCGGTGAGTACGCCAAGATCGAGCCGTCGCGAAACTGCCGGTCCAACGCGATGAACGTGGGGCATCCCAGCAACCTGGCGCGATTGGTTGCGGTGTACGGCGGGCAGATGGACGAGACCGGTCGGATTCACCGGGGGCCCGACCTGGCGGCCATGCGTCGCGACCTGTTCAGCAGCAGCATCTCGGACGAGCGGACACGGGAGACCATCGCCGCCGCGTGGCGGGAGCATCAGTTGCTGCTCGAACCGCACGGCGCGGTGGGTTGGGCGGGCTTCTTGGACTATCTCGCGGTTGAGCCGCTGGCGAGCGCGCCGGCGGCGGTCCTCGAGACCGCGCATCCCGCAAAGTTCCCGGAGGAAATTGAGGCGGCCCTGGGGTTTTCGCCGCCGGTGCCACCTTCCCTGGCCGCGCTCGATCGCCTGACCGAGGACTTCGACCGCCTGCCCGCCGATTACGAGGCGTTTCGGCGCTACCTTCAGGAACGGCTTGGACGGTGAGCGGTTGCCGAACGGCGGCAGCTCAGGCAAGGCCCACGGCAGCGCGGCCCGCTTCCGTGATCATGCTCGGATGCCACGGCGGGTCCCAGACGACTTCCACGTCCGCTTCGGTCACACCCGGCACTTCGAGCAAGACGGCGCGGGCGCCTTGCACGAGGCTGTCGTGCATGGGGCAGCCGCGGGTCGTCAGAGTCATTTTCACCCGGGCAATTCCGTTGTCCACCTCAGCGCTGTACACCAGCCCGAGATCCACAATGTTGAGTCCGATTTCGGGATCCACAATCGCGCGCAAGGCGTCGAGCAGAGCGGCTTCGTCGGGCGGGTTCATGGCTTGGAAAGAACCGGTTTGGCGGCCGGGACGAGCGGCGCCAGTCGCGGGCGGAAGAAATGCCGCAGCATGCCCGCCAGATTGATTCCGAAGACCGCGAGGCTCGCGAGCAGCACCAGAACGCCGGCGCGCGCCCACCCTTCCTTCATCAGCCCGGCGCCGGCAGCGGCCAGGGCGAAGCCACCGAGGAAGAGCCAGAAGCCCGCGATCTGAAGCGGCTCGGAGTACAGGTCCGCGAGCGACGGCACCTTGTGGCGGCCGACGTGGTGGCTGTAGTTGTGGTGCCAGACGATGAAGGGCACAATTTTGTAGAGGAAGCCGAGGATGGTGAAGGTCACCACCCCCACGATGCCGAGCCAGGCGTACACGGTTTCCAGTTGAACCGTCCGTTCCGTGACCGGCAGCCACGACGTTGCCAGCACAACGCCGAGAACCGTTGCGCCGCCCAACAGCCACAACGCCATCACGAAGTGTCGGAGGCCCCAGTCAATCAACCGACGACGACGGGCGCGCAGGATGGCCCGCATCTCCACGAGATAAAGGGTCACCGCCGCCGCGCCGAGCAGCGCGAAGGCAAGTTTCCACGCGGAGCGGAGGGCGATGGTGAAGAACAAGCCCAGCACGGCAGCATTGAGCAACCAGAGCCCCAGCCGCGCCCGGCGTTCATTTTGCAGGTCGCTCAGGAGAAACATCGGCACCAGCTTGTAGCTGACCGAGACAATCATCATGACGAAGAACCCGACCACCCCAAGGTGGGCGTGGGCGTGCATGACTCCGAGGGCGTCGAACCGGTTGACGAAGTTGGCGGTGCCTTGGAGGGCCTTGAGCGCCGCCCACAACGGATTGACCGGCGACAGCGTCGCGACCGAGTCGTAAGTGCATTTGGCAGCCGTCACGACCAGCCCGGCCGTCACAGCGCACACCAGCCAAAAGAGCGCGCTGGCGATTCCCGTCGCGACCACGTTCCACCGCGGCACGCACCACAGGGTGCGACCGATATTGTAGGCGAACAACCCAACGCCCATGGCCACCACCGAACCGAAATGCCCCACCTGCTTGAGATCCCAGCGCCAGAACATCCACACCATCCCGGCCACCCCGATCACGTGGAAAGCGAACTGCCATTTCGCCGTCCGTTCGCTGTGGAGGCGCGTTTCCAGCGCCACCGGCACGAGCTGGTACATCGCCCCCATGACGATGGTGCAGACGAAGCCGAGAACGAATAGATGGGTGGCGGCGACGACGTACTGATTGTAGTGGTAGGCCGCCAAAATGTCCGGCCGAGCGGCGAGCAAGACCAGTCCGGCCAGCAGGGCCAGAACTCCCGTGATCACGAAGCGCAGCGGCAGCGTGACCGACGGCGCGAGCGCGCTTGATGCGCCGCCTGAGCTCACCACCGGTCGGGAACGGGCGGTTGCCGGCACTGCCGTGCGGACGGCTTCAGGCGCGGCGAATGTGGGTGAGGAAACTGCCATCGGTTTGAGGAAAGGTTTCGGCCATCAGACCGCGTGCCTCAAGCTGGGCGTAGAGGTGCATCGGCCGCCGGTCGGTCCGCGCGTAGAGGGTTACCCCCGGCGGGAGGTCCGTGGCGGCTTCCAAAATCCGCACCATCGGTTGCGGCGGCTCCAATCCCCGTGCGTCCACCTCGATGACGGCACGATCGTCGCGCGCCACGGAAGCATTGATCTTCGTCTCGTCCATGACGTCCCAACGATGCTCAGGGTGCAGCCGGGTTGCATTGACACGTGTCAACGATGCGGTCCTCGCTTGCGAGATTCGGGCAGCGCCCGTTTAACTTCCGCGGCGCCGAATGCGCCGGCCCATGAGACTGCACGTCATCACCACGGGCGGGACGATTGACAAGGTGTATTTCGACGCGAAGAGCGAGTACGCCGTCGGCTCGCCGCAGATTGAAGAGATCCTTCGCGACGCCAACGTGACGCTGGAAGTCACGGTGGAATCGGTTTTGCGCAAGGACAGCCTGGAGATGAACGAGGCCGACCGGGCGCTGGTTCGCGAACGGGTGGCCGCAGCCCCCTGCGACCGCGTGCTCGTGACGCACGGCACCGATACGATGGTGGAGACGGCCGTCGCGCTGCTCGGCATGCCCGGCAAGACGATTGTGCTGACCGGTTCCATGCAGCCGGCGCGATTCCGCAACACCGACGCTGTCTTCAACATCGGCACGGCCATCGGCGCGATCCAGTGCCTGCCGCCGGGTGTTTATCTCGCCATGAACGGCCGGGTCTTCGATCCCCGTCGCGTTCGGAAGAATCGCGCCCGGCAGGCGTTCGAAGAGGTGGATTGAGGCCGGCCGCGAAACCGGCGCGGGCAGTCGGCACAGTCGGCGGTTTTCGGGTCGGCGAGGGAAAGGGAAACGGGCGTTGAGTATGGGGAACGACTCCGTACACTGATGGGGCGTGCAACCGTGGCCCAAAGGATTCAAGACGGCGTTCTGCGAGCGATTCGCGTGTCCGGAGAACAAGTACGCGGACCGCGCCTACCGCAAGTGCCTGACGCCCCACGGGAGGTTGTTGTGGCCGATCATTCACCTGCTGGAACGTCAGTATTTCGTGCCCGATCGGCTGCTCTTCGAGCACCTGGCGGATGTCACTGACTGGCCGCGCTTCGACACCGAACTCGAAGCCTTTACCCGCGAGGACGCCATGTTGGGCAACGTCCTGCGACGGGTGCTGGGAATCCGGGTCTCGGTGAAGCGGGTCAAACTGCTGGGCGAATGGCTGGCGGAAGAGGGGGGCGAACGCCCCGTCGGTCCCGACCCCGACATCGGGGTGTGAGACCGGGCGACACCCTGCGAGTCTTCACCTGCGCGACCACCTCAAGTTGCGCGGGAATCCGCAACCCGGCCGAGCCGCGCAAACCTTCCGGCGAAATCCGGGCTCGGCTCCGGGTGCCTCCCGTCCGTCATCGAAGCCAGCTCCGGCGCCGTCGAGAAAAACTTCGAGATCGCCATCCACCGGCGCTGCAAACGCGAGGGCCGGAGCGGGCATCCGGAGCGGGCGGCCCGACTCTTGGCCCTCCACCAACTCCCCCCAGCCGCCAGCCTGGAACGCCTGGTGGAAAGCCCAACCCCAATTCCACCTCAAACCCCACCCGCCTTGATCTCCCCCAACTGACCGTTGACGAACACTACCGATCGCAATTCGGGTTGAAGTTTTGACTTGCACGGGGGCGGGGCAGTGGGCCAGTAATTAGCGCGTCCGAATGACGAATGATGAAATTGTTTGCGCTTGTCCCGCATGAATTGCGTTAAACCGAGGAGGGCGTCTTGAGCCGCCCTTTTCAAAGTCGGTTTGGTCCCCCTCAGCCCACCACGCGCATCAACGGGAAGATTCGTGCCCGCGAAGTTCGTGTCATTGGGAGCGACGGTTCGCAGATCGGGATTCTCTCCTTGCATGAGGCCATCAATCTGGCCCGTGCCCAGGGCGTGGATTTGGTGGAGGTGGCGCCCAATGCCACGCCACCCGTCTGCCGCATCGTGGACTTCGGCAAGTTTCGCTACGAGCAGGCCAAGCGGGACAAGGAATCCAAAAAACATCAGCAGGGCAGTCGGCTGAAGGAAGTCCAGCTTTCCGCCTCGATTGATCCCCACGATTTCAGCACCAAGGTGTCGCACGGGATCGGTTTCCTCTGCGACGACATGAGCGTCAAAGTCAGCCTGCGGTTCCGGGGCCGGGAAATGGCGCACACGGAGTTCGGCCTTCAGGTGGTGAAGCGCTACATCCAGGAGCTGGCCCCTTGGGGGCAGGCGGCGGCGGAGCCGAAACTGCAAGGGCGTAACGTGACGGTCATGATTAATCCGCTCCCGAAGAACAAGCGCGCACCGAATCCGAAGGCGGCGGACGGACCCGTCAAGCCGCCCGGCAAAGAATCGTCCGGGTCGCTTCGTGAAGTGGATGTCCGGGTGCCCGCGAGGATCCCGGCGGGGGCGCCGGAAGCGGGCGGCAGCGGTTCGGGGTTTTCGAACAGTCCGTTTTCGTCGCTTGATTTGCGGTCCGCAAAACCCGGCGCTTGATCGCCGGGCGCGGGGGGTCGCAACGACGCCGTTGCGTTTACCAACACCTGGAGGTCGCGGACAGCGCGGTGGCCTGAGACCCGCGCTCAACCGTGACGGTCTGAGAGCCCAACGCGGGCCGTGCTGCCTCCAAGTCAAGGCGGAACAGAAGGCTCGTCCGCACTTGCCGTGTATGCGCGCCGAACAAAGGGGTGTAGTTTCAGAAAGGTTTCCGTGGCTCTAACCCGCAGCGTTCCCGGCGGGGACGAGCTGAGGCAGCCAGCACAGAGTCATGTATCAACCGGTTTTTTCCGGGCCACCGACGCCCGAGGAGTTTCATCGCCAGATTGCGGAGATGATGCGCCAGGCCTTTCCGCAGGCCGGCGTGGCCCGCCCACAGCCGGACGCGGCGGCCACCGACGGGGATGACTCTGGCGAGGCAACCCCGCCAGCGATTCGGTTCGACAAGAAGCCCCGCGAGGTCAAAGCGTACCTCGATCGCTTCGTGATTCGTCAGGAGGAGGCGAAGAAAGTTCTGAGCGTGGCGTTGTGTGACCACTACCATCACGTGCGCATGGCGCTGGAGGGCAAGGAACAACCCAACTACGCCAAGCAAAACGTCCTCCTGGTCGGTCCGACCGGCGTGGGTAAGACCTACCTCATTCGCAGCGTCGCAGACCTGATCGGCGTGCCCTTTGTCAAAGGTGACGCGACCAAATTCAGCGAGACGGGTTATGTCGGCGGGGATGTCGAAGACCTGGTGCGCGAGTTGTATCGCCGCGCCAACGGGGATGTGGCCCGGGCGCAGTACGGAATCATCTACATTGACGAGATCGACAAGATCTCGTCGGCGCCGAACGTCACGGGGCGCGACGTGAGCGGACGCGGCGTGCAGACGAATTTGCTGAAGTTAATGGAGGAAACCGAGGTGCCGGCCCGCTCGCAAAATGACCTCGCCGGTCAACTGGAAGCGCTGATGGACGTCAGCCGCCGGGGCCGGAAGGCGGCCGGCACGATCAACACCAAGCATATCCTGTTCATCGTGAGCGGGGCATTTCCCGGGCTTGAAAGCATCGTCCGCAAGCGCCTGCGGGAGGCCACCATCGGCTTCGCGGCGAAGGCCACCTCGGTGGAGAGCGATTTCGACGCGATGACCCGGGCGACCACGCGCGACTTCATTGACTACGGCTTCGAGCCGGAGTTCATCGGGCGGCTGCCCGTGCGCGTGTTCTGCCACTCGCTCTCCGTGGACGACCTGTTCAGCATCCTGAAGACCTCGGAGGGCAGCATCATCCGCCAGTACGAGCAGACGTTCGCTGCGTATGGGATCGAGGTCCTGTTTCGCGATGACGGGCTGCGGCGGATCGCCGAACTGGCGGCCGAGGAACAGACCGGCGCGCGCGGGTTGATGACCGTCTGCGAGCGCGTCTTCCGCGAGTTCAAGTTCGAGCTGCCCTCGACGGAGGTGCGGCAATTTGCCGTTACTCGGGAGGTGGTGGACCAGCCTGCCGCCGCCCTCCGCCGCCTGCTGGCGGAAAGAGCCGATGCCGAGCAAACCATGCTGCGACAAATCGTCCACGAGTTTGGCGAGCGGTTTCAGAAGGAGCATGGCCTGTTGCTGCGATTCACCGAGGCGGCGGTGGAGCGGCTGGTGGGGCTGGCCAGGGAGTCCAACCGCCACGTGCGGGAGGTGTGTGTCGAGCGGTTCAAGGATTTTCAGTTCGGCCTGAAGCTGATCGCTGCCAACACCGGGCAGTCCGAGTTCACCGTGGATCCAGCGGTGGTCGAAGCGCCCGACAAGGCGCTCAGCGAATGGGTTGTGGCCAGTTACCGTTCCACCGATAAAAACCCGGCGTCGTAGCTTCCGACCGTCGTCCGCCATCCCTTTTTTCATCATGGAACTTCAGCAAAACTCGGTCCGCGTCTGGCGCGCGCCGTCTGAACAGGGCAAGGAGCCACGCCGCCGCGGCGGCAAACCGCCGTTCGCGCGACGACGGCGCCCGGACCGGGGTGGTCCGCCCGGTAGCTGGCGAGACGGGCAGGGCGAAGGCCAGAACTCGGAAAGAGGCGGATTCGGCGGCCAACGTCGCTTCCGGGGCGGACGCGGGGGAAAAGGTTGGCAAGGCGGCCCCTCCAGTGGCGGTCGTGCGCAGGAGGGCGGGGAACAAGGCGGATTCGGCCGCCGCCAAGGTACCCAATTGGGCGGAAATCGCCGTCGCGGCGGCGGCTTCCGTAATCGAGCCCGGGGCGACTGGTCAGATCGTCCACCAGCCAGTGGCGGCGGTTTCCGGGACGCGGAAGATCGCCGGGGGCCGGGCGGCGAGCGACGGTCCTTCCAGGGTGGTCGCGGGAATCGCGGGAACGACCGGCCGGGACGCGCGTTCGGCAACCGCGCCGGTGGCGGATCGCGTCCTTGGGGACGCGGCGGACGCGACTCCCGAGCCGACGAAGCGAGCATGGACCGCCGCGCTTTCACCCAGCCGCGTCATTTCCGGCGGTCCGACAATCTGGACGACTACGCCGCGCGCAATCGCCGGCGGAGTTCCTCGGAAGAGCTCCTGCACCATCAGGCCGCTGCCAAGGCGGCGACGGTCTTGGAAGTCGCAGAAAGTGTCATCCGCGCCAGCGACGCGTCGCGCCCGGCGGACAAGGTGCTGCGCGACACGCTGCGGTCCCATCGCGGCCTCGAACCGGACGAGACGGCCGCGGTGGCGCGCGCCGTGTTCAGTTATTTTCGCTGGCTGCCCTGGCTCGATCCCGCCCAGCCTCCGGCCGAACGGATCGAGGCCGCGGTGGCGCTGGCGGACCGTTTTGCGCGGGATCCCCAAGCCTGGCCGGCGGATGACCTGCGGCGCGCGGTGCCGGACTGGGTGGGCGAATTCATGGACCTCACGCCGGGCTGGCTGCGGGCCTTGCAGACCGAGCCGGTGCTCTGGCTGCGCGCGCGGCGGGGCACCGGCGCGAAGCTGGCGGAACGCCTCGAACACTGTCAGCCGGCGGGCACCGGGGAACTGGCGGACGCGCTGCTCTACTCCGGTCGCGAGGATCTGTTCCGCTCGCCGGAGTTCCACGCCGGCGATTTCGAGTTGCAGGATCTGCACTCGCAGGCGGTCGCCTTGATCTGCGCGCCACGCCCCGGCGAGACGTGGTGGGACGCCTGTGCCGGCGAGGGCGGAAAGACGCTTCACCTGTCCGCGCTGATGGAGAATCAGGGACAGCTCTGGGCCAGCGACCGCGCGGACTGGCGGCTGAACAACTTGAAGCGGCGGGCTGCGCGGGCCGGCGTCTTCAATTACCGCATGCAGGTCTGGGACGGTTCCGAGGAGCTGCCCACCCGGACTTTGTTCGACGGCGTGCTCGTGGATGCGCCGTGCAGCAACCTCGGCACCTGGCATCGCAACCCGCACGCGCGGTGGACCTGTTCCGCCAACGACATTGCGGAACTGGCCCAACTCCAGGCCGTGTTGCTCGACCACGCGGCAATGGCCGTCAAAGCCGGCGGCAAGCTGATCTACTCCGTTTGCACCCTCACCCGGCCGGAAACCACCGAGATCGCCGCGAGTTTTGGCGCGCAGCACCCGGATTTCGTCCCGCTGGAACTCAGCAATCCCCTCGACCCCGCGGCGCCGCCGGCTTCCCAGATTTGGCTGCGGCAGGAGGACCGCCCCGGCAATGGCATGTTCATTGCCGCATGGCGGCGCCAGCCGGTCGCGGAGGCCGAGCTGGGCGGTTCGTGAGGTCGCGTGGCGATCACGGCGGCCGGCGGTCGTGGGTATGGAATCTCTCGGCAAGCTCTTGATGGTGGCGGGTGGGGTGCTCGTTGTGGCTGGCGGTCTGATCTGGCTTCTGGGGAGCCGCGGCGGGGTTGGTCTGCCCGGGGACATCGCGATTGAAAAGGGGAATGTCCGGTTCTATTTCCCGATCGCCACCTGCCTTGCGATCAGTCTCGTCCTCACCCTGTTGCTGTGGATTTTCCGCCGGTGACGCGAAGCTGAACCCATGGCGACCTCCCCGGTCATCAAGTGTCCGACGTGCCGCAAACGCGGGCGGTGGTTCGACGGCCCGTTCGGCCCGTTCTGCTCCGAACGGTGCAAGCTCATAGACCTCGGCAAGTGGCTCGGCGAGGAACACCGGGTCTCCACGCCGCTGACAAACGCCCACCTCGACCAGATCGAAGACCTGGGTCCGGCGCAATCGCCGCCGCCGGGACTGAATTAGCGGGCGGCGTTTGCGTTCCCGCCGCCGCTCACCCAGACTGCCGGCCGATGAGCAAACGGTTCTATATCACCACGGCGATTGACTACGTGAACGGTCAGCCCCACCTGGGGCACGCCTACGAGAAGGTCATCACGGACGTCATCGCGCGGGCGCGCCGAAGCCTCGGCCAGGAGGTGTTCTTCCTCACTGGCACGGACGAGCACGGGCAAAAGGTGGAGCGTGCGGCCCGGGCGGAAGGCCGGGAACCGCAGGCGTACTGCGACGAACTGGCCGCCCGGTTTCAGGCCCTAACCCTCAAGCTCAACCTCTCCAACGACGATTTCATCCGCACCACCCAGCCGCGCCACCGGGCCGTTGTCGCCGCCCTGTTGAACAAGCTCCACGCGCAGGGCGACATTTACAAGGCCCCGTACCGCGGCTGGTATTCGTGGAAGGAAGAAACCTTTCTGACGGACAAGGACCGCGAACCGGACGGCACCTTCGCCCCGCAGTGGGGCGAGGTCACAGAGATCGAGGAGGAGAACTGGTACTTCCGCATGAGCCGCTTTCAGGACTGGCTCATCGGGCATATCGAGGCGAACCCCGGCTTCGTGCGTCCGGACTATCGGCGCAACGAGGTGCTCGGATTCCTGCGGACCCAGAAGCTCGACGACCTGTGCATCAGCCGGCCCAAGGCCCGACTGAGCTGGGGCATCCCCATCCCCTTCGCGCCCGACTACGTGAACTACGTCTGGTTTGACGCGCTGACCAACTACTTCAGCCTGCCCGCCTCGCTGGGCGATCCGGTGGCGACGGCGCCGCTCGCCGGTTTTTACGCCGCGCCGGAGGGTGCCCCCGGCACGGAACTGTGGCCAGCCGATGTCCACGTCATCGGCAAGGACATCGTGAAGTTTCACGCCGTGTACTGGCCGATCATGCTGCAGGCGGCCGGCGTCCCGCTGCCCCGCACCGTGCTGGTTCACGGCTGGTGGCAGAAGGATGGCGCCAAAATGAGCAAGACCACGGGCAACGTGGTGGATCCGATTGCCGTGGTGGACGAGTGGGGCGCCGATGCTTTTCGCTACTACGTCGTGCGCGAACTGGCGATCGGTCCCGACGGCAACTGGACGGACGCCGGTTTTCGAGCGCGCTACGCAGCGGAGCTGGCCAACGGGCTGGGCAACCTCGTGAATCGCTCGCTCTCGATGCTCCGGCGGTACCGCGGGGGGATTGTCCCGGCGCGTTCGGACGCGCTGGCCGCCGAGGTCACGCCGATCATCGAGTCTGTCCGCCGCGACCTGCTCGATTTCGAACTGCAATCCGCCCTCCAGCGCATCTGGGGGCTGGTGAACCGCGCCAATCAGTACGTGGACCACACCGCGCCGTTCAAGCTCGCCAAGGACCCCGCGCAAGCCGCCCGGTTGGACGAAGTGCTCTACAACCTCGTGGAAACGTGTCGCCTGCTGGGGCTGCTGCTGTGGCCGTTCATTCCCGGCAGCGCGGAAAAGATCTTCAGCCAACTGGCGTTGCCCGGCGCACCCAACCGGCTGGCCGACGCCGCCTGGGGTGGAATGAACCCGGGCCACCCAGTGGGTGAACCGCAGCCCCTCTTCCCGCGGCGCGAAGCAACCGGGCCGTAGGGCAACCGGGCTGCCGAAAGCCGCCGCCGGTTTGGCCATCGTCTCCCCGGCCAGCGGAGACACGCGGCGCAGCTCCGGCCGCCCTCTGCCCGCGGCGTAGGCGCCGGTGTCCGGACAAAACGGTTGTCCCGCCCGGCGGCCTGCGGCATGAAGAACACCATGTTCTACGCGTACGCGGCGGCGATTGGACTGCTGGGCGGGATGACCAGCGGATTGTTTGGCGTCGGCGGTGGCGTGGTCATGGTGCCCGCCATGATGCTGCTGCTGGGGGTGGACATCAAAACCGCCATCGGTACGTCGCTGGCGGTCATCGTGCCCACGGCGATCACCGGCACCGCCAAGCACCATTTCCTCGGCAACCTCAACTGGAAAGTCGCGCTGGCGTTGGCCCCGGGCGCCATGCTCGGCGGCTACTACGGCGCGAAGTTGACGCGCCTCATCCCCGCAGAAGACTTGAAACGCTACTTCGGGGCGTTTCTCGTGCTGGTGGGCTTGCGGTTGATCTTCGGAAGGTAGGACGCGAAGCGAGTTTATTTCCGCCGCAGCGTCGCACCCCCGAATCAGACCGGCCGCGGGCGGAAAAACGACTTGTCTCCGGGAGACCCCTTCCCGCTACAGTTTGCGAACCAGCTCCGGACCAGCGCCGGGGTTCGGGCCGCTTCTCGGGGAAACCCGGATTCGCCCCGCGCGGAAACACATCGAAAGACATGCCGTTGTATCGCGAAAAGCACCTGCAGCACATCTCGCAGCAGTTCCAGATCTATGGCCACATCCTGCACGCGGAGTTGTGCAAGATCGGCCACATCAATGAAACCTACACGGCCACCTATGACCAGGGTGGCGTGTTGGTGCGCTACATCCACCAGAAGATCAATCAACACGTCTTCCGTCAGCCGGATGCCGTGATGGAAAATGTCATGCGGGTCACGACGCACATCCGCAATCGCCTTCTCGCCAATGGCGCGCGCCAGCCCACGCGGCGGGCCCTGATCGTGGTGCCCACCCGGGACGGACGATCGTACTACGTGGATGACGCGGGTGATTACTGGCGGACGTTTGTTTTCGTGGAACGGGTGCAGTCCTTCGAGGCAGTGCAGAACCCACAGCAGGCCTACGAGGCCGGGCGCGCGTTTGGAGAATTTCAGGCTCTCCTCGCTGATCTCCCGGGAGAACGGCTGCACGAAACGATTCCCGATTTCCACAACACCCAGAAGCGGTTCAAAGCGTTGAAGGAGGCCATTGCCGCCGATCACGCCAACCGCCTCGCCGGCGCGCGGAAAGAAGTCGAGTTCGCCCTCGCTCAGGAGCCCTGGATCGGCACGTTGCTGGACGCGCACGCGCGCGGAGAGATTCCCGAGCGGATCACCCATAACGACACCAAGTTCAACAACGTCATGCTCGACTGGGAGACCGGCCGGGCTCTTTGCGTCGTGGACCTGGACACGGTCATGCCGGGCCTCATCCACTACGACTTTGGCGACATGGTGCGCACCACCACCAGCCCGACCATGGAGGACGAGAAGGACCTTTCCAAAGTCCAGATGCAGATGCCGATGTTTGAGGCGCTGGCCCGAGGCTACGTCGAGGCCACCCGCGAATTCCTCACCCCAGCCGAGCGCAAGTATCTCGCCTTCGCGGGCAAGCTGATCACCTACACCATCGGCATCCGCTTCCTCACCGACCACCTCAACGGCGACACCTACTTCCGCGTGCATCGGCCCAACCACAACCTCGACCGCTGCCGGACGCAGTTCAAGCTGGTCGAGTCCATCGCTGCGCAGGAGGCGGCGATGCAGGCGTACGTGGACTCCTTGGTATGACGGCCACGAAATCGCACCGCCGATAAGCGCGATTCTCCCGCCGGATTGCGCCGCCAGGCCTTTCCACCGCGCAACCCGCCGCCCCTTCAACCGCCAACGGCCGCCACCGAACTCCCGCCCACCATGTCAGCCCAGCTCTCTCGCGACGCCATCATTCAGCGGTTGCTCGATCCGGGCGTAATCGCGGTCGTCCGCGCCCGCGCTGCCCGTCAGGTGCCCGCACTGGCGGAAGCCCTCGTGGCCGGCGGCGTGATCGCCGTCGAGGTGACCATGACGACGCCCGACGCGCTGGAGGCGATCCGCGCGACGGCCGCCGCGCTTGGCCCGCGCGGCCTGGTGGGCGTGGGCACAGTGCTGGACGCGGCCACCGCGACAGCGGCCATCGGCGCGGGGGCGGAATTTGTCGTGAGTCCGATTTGCCGCACGGAGTTGATCGGGGTAGCCCACCGCGCGGGCAAACCGGTGATGATCGGCGCCTACACCCCCACCGAGGCGCAACTGGCCCACGAAGCAGGTGCGGATTTTGTGAAACTGTTTCCCGCCGATGGCTTGGGGGCTGGCTACGTGAAAGCTTTACGGGCGCCACTGCCGCACTTGCGGCTGGTTCCCACCGGCGGCGTGGACCTCAACACGATTCCCGCGCTGATCCAAGCCGGCTGCGTGGCGGTTGGCGCCGGCTCCTCCCTCGTCTCGGCCTCGATTCTGGCTGCGGAAGACTGGCCGCAGCTCACCCGACTCGCTGCGCAGTTCGTGGAAGCCATCCGAACCGCGCGGGCGGCGAAAAGCTGAATCCCGGGCTGAGTGGTGCGCCCCCCGGCCGCCGCACGCCTTTCACGCCTCGACCGGCGGCACGACGGCAAGCGCGCTCGGCTCATCGCCTGGCACCTTCTCGAGAAACGTCATCATCGAGTCTCCGTGGTGGAGTTGCTTCACCACCCGCCAAGCCGGGGTGATCGTCAGCGTATCGCGGTGCGTATGGCCCAGAACGAAGACGCCCCCCCTGGCGAGCAGGCGTGGCAACGCCGGTTCGTCGAGCAGGGCTTGCGACGCGGACGTGGAACGCCGCCCCACGTTCTTCTCGCCAAATGGCGGGTCGGCCAGAATGAGATCGAAGCTCCGGCCGGCCGCCGCCAGTTGATGCACGGCGGGGAATACGTCCTGCGTGCGCAGCTCGAACCGCGTCGCCTCGAGCCCCGCAAGGGTCAGGTTGGCGCGAATGAACGCCGCGTGCCGCGATGCCCGCTCCACGGCCACGACCTCGGCCGCGCCGCGGCTCAGGCATTCCAACCCCAGCGCGCCCGAGCCGGCGAAGAGTTCCAGCACCCGCGCGCCCGCGACCCGCGCGCCCAAGCGGTTGAAAACCGCCTGCTTGACGATGTCCGGGGTGGGTCGAACCGCCAGACCACCGGGAACTTTCAACAACCGGCCCGCCGCGATGCCGCCGATGATGCGCATGGAAGTTGAGGTTTAGAGTGCCGTAACACGCCGCGATCCGCCGCCGACTGTCTGGCCCTCTGCGCGGCACCCGCAGCGGCGCAGGCAGGTCCGACCAAGGGCCGACCAACGGTTGGTCGAACCGCCCCGATCCTGCCGGGCACTCCAGACCGGACCCGGGGTGGCTCCGGGCGCTTCGGGAACGATCACCGGAAGTTGCTGGTCGGCGCTCGCCGGAAACCGCAGCGGGACATGCGTCCTGCGACGATGAACCTCGGACACCATGTCGGGAATGGCCATGATTCTTCCGCCCGAGAGTGTGAAACCACCGTCCATTTCAACAAGCGCCAAACCAAGGGGCGAAGTCGCTTTCAGCCAGATGAAGCAGCTCGGCGGAACGACATGCCCGCCGAGCCGACCGCGGCCGGTGGATCACTCGTACACCAGCGTGGCCGTCAAGGTGGCGTCCGAGTGAACCACGAGGCGCAGCCAGTACGCTCCAAATCCCTCCGCAAAACGGGACTCCAGCGTCTCGCCTTCGGGCACGGTCAGCGGCGCCCAGTGCTCCCACTTCCCGGTGCCCGTGAAGTCGGCTTCGATCCGGGCGGAAAGTGGCCCTTGTTCCTCGTGCGAAATGAGCAGCCGCTTGCGGTCAAAGCCAGCGACCAGGCAGGCATCACTGGTCGCCCCCGCCGCGACCCGAGTCCGCCGCCACACGCCCAACACGCCCCGGGGTTTGCCGAACGCCCAGAGGTCGTCCACCGCGCCCGCCCACAACGCACACCGGCCGTCCTCACTTCGGAGGATGTGCTTGCTGGCGGCGCCCACCGCGATGCCACTCATGACGAGCAACCCGCGGTAGCTGGCGAAATCACTGATCCGCCGGTTGTGAGTGGTGATCGGGCGCAGTCGCGCGAACCCCCCGGCATTTTCCGCCGGCAGTTCATAGAAAGTGCCGCCCACGTTGAGCAGGTTGCGCTCGGTGCAGACCTCGCGGCAGATTCGACCGGCGGCCAGGATCCCCGCGTCCTCGAAGGCCGGATCGCCCAGCGGCAGCCGCCAGCGCCCACCCTGGTCGTCCGCGTACACGGCTGCGCCGTCTTCAATTCGAATCAGCGGCACAGGGAATGCCACCGCCCGCGCGGTCCAAGCGGCCCCTTCCACATCGTTGGTCCTCCGCAGCCGCAGGTCGCCGTTGAGATCGTAACACCCGATCTCACCGGTATCGTCGCGGGCGATAAAGCGCAGCGTCTTGAACTCGCCGCCGCGCGCGTGCAGCAGGCCCGAACTGGCCGGCTGCGACGGTCTGGCGATCCCGTCGAAGATGGCGGCGGCCTGGGCCGGGCGCCGGTCTTCCCCGCGGTACTGGAAAAACGCGGTCATGCCGGCGGCATCCCGGTCCGCGGTCAGTCGAACCCAGGTGCCGGCTTCCGTTGGCGGGAAGAAAAGGGTCGCTCTTCCCTTGGGTCCGATCTTCAGCCGCTGGAGGGGCTGCCAGATCCCGTCGCCGCGCACATCCACCTCCAGCGTGACCCCGACTTCACCCGGATCCTCGTGGCTCAGGTGAAGGGAACGATGCGCAAACCCGGCAAACAGGAACGGATCGCTGGCCGCGCCGGCCCGCACGTCTTCATGGAGCCAGACCGCGCCCCGCCCCAGGGCGGGACCGCCTTGGTCGAGCCGCGCCGGTTCCACGAACCAAAGGTTCGACTGGGACTTCCCGGGCCCCGCAAGATTCCCTTTGAGCGGATGCTTGTTGAGGAACTCGCTGCGGGCCGTGTCGTCGCAGCCCAGCACCAACCGATCGCCCCAGCGGCAGAAGTCCCCGACCACCTTCAGATAGGTCGAGCGCGGCGCCACGCCGGCGGAGTTCCGGGCGCTGAAGGTCTTGGGGAAGCGCCAAAACATTCCATGCATCGTCATCAACAGCGCGTCCTCCCCGATGTCTCGGATGCGCGGCCACTCGGTGTTCCAACCGTGGGCGCCGTCGTAAGCGTGACTGGCTTTCGGGAGACGGTAGCAGTACCAGCGGCCGAGGTCCCGCACCAGGAGGAGCAGCGAGCGATGATCCCACCCGATCGTCCAGAGCGGATCAGTGTCCGGCCGCGAATTACCGTACAGGCCGCCCGGACCGGTCACCTCCGTGAACTGGTTTCGCCGCACCACCGTCCACTCCGCTGCCCGCCCATCCCACTCGGCGAGGGCCCCCGACGGAACATCCGGCCGTCGTTGCGCCTCCACGCCGTGTTCGCCGTTGTTGGCGTACACCAGTACGCCCTGGCCGGAATAGAGTCCTTTGCCGTGGTACCCGGGCAGACTCGCGAACCGCACGTTATTCGGAAACGGGTGCCGCCACGCGGATCCAACGTGGAAGTGCTCGTCCGTCCAGAGTTCGGTCACGGCGAGAGTGTGGACGTCCACTTCGTAAAACCCTTCCTCCATGGTGGCGTAGTAGATCTTGTTGGCCGGGTCGGTCAGATGCCGGGCGTTTCCGGTCGGACGGCCGAACAGGGTCGTGTACGGGATCACGCGCACGGAGCGGTCGGCGCCGATGGCGTACGGACCAATGAAGAGCTGAAGCGATTCGCGGTGAATCAGCCGGTTGGCAGGCGTGCCGCCGATGCTCTCGGGCCGCACGATCTGCCGCAGGTCCGGCGTGATCTCGTACAGCTTGTCGGTCGAACCCTCCGGTTTGTGAGGCGCGTAGGTCACCACCCAGAGCCGATCCGCCCACGGCACCACCGCGCCCGTGCCGCACTCCTCCTCGTCGTTGAACATCGCGAGGTGGGAATAAATGCCGGACAGGCTGCGCGGTGGGGCGTCGGCCGCCCACGCACTGACGGCGACCGCCAGGAGCGCGAGCGCAGCGCAAGAAAGGGACGGCTTCATGGCGGCGCCAGCGTAGGCCCGGTGCCAGAGCGCGTGAAGTTCAAGCCGCGAGCCACACCTCGCCCCGCCACGTTGGGGGACCCGCCCCGCGCAGCGTGCCCCTAACCGGCGTCCGGCGGCTCAACGGCGTCCGCTCATCCTGAAGCGCGCGGGACGTCTCAGCGCCCCTTCGGATCGAGGTTTGCCTTAAGATCGTCCGGGGTGACGGCGGATTCGACGCCGTTCGGCGGCACGTCTGCGTGCGCCATCCAGGCGATCGCGTTCAGCACCACCTTGCGGAAGTCGTCCCCGCCCCAGTTCTTGTGGAAGTGGCCGCCGGTGAAGCCGAAGCCGCGGCCGCCGTCCGGGCGCTCGAAGACCCACATGACGTGCTGCGGCTCCTTGCGATCCTTGACCGCCGCGCGCACGTGGGGATTGCCGCTGTGCGGACCGTCCGGGCGGCTCAGCGTGCTTTCCGGCGGCAGGGCGGTCAGGATTGGCGTCACGCCCTTCATGTCCTCCGGGAAGCGCATGTGGTAGTACCATTCATCCTGGGCGCCGAACGGCTTCACACCGCTGGTGACCGGGTGCTTTGGCAGATTCTTGAATTCGGCAAACCAGTGCGGGTTGACCGACCAGTGGGTTTCGAAGTAGCCGCCGATCCAGCGCAGGAACTCCGGGCCACCCTTGTCCTTCGGCACCTCGACCGCGTAATGCAAACAGCCGATGCCCGTGCCGCCCTGGACCTTCTCGTCAATGATCTTCAGATGATCGCTCTGGACGAACGGATGTCCGCCCCCGCCATCACAGTAGATGAGGATGGCGTCCGCGTTGTCGTACGCCGTGGGGTCCTTCGGCCAGCCGTTGAGGTAATAGCTGGTGAGGAGACCGGGATGGCCCTGCAGGCACTGGTTGAGCAGCAGGATGCCGGCGTTGTGCTCGTGTTCGCCGGGACCGTGACTTGGCGTCCCCGCCGTCAGGACGACCTTTTTCTTGTCGGTCAGTTTGAGGCGCTTCAGTTCGATGTCCTTGAACTGGACGGTCATTGGTGGGCCCACGTGGATTTGCAGCGCCAGCACGCCGGAGCGGGCGGACTTGCCTGCGTGATCGTCAATCACATCCACGGTCTGCTGGCCGTTGATGAAGTGCTGGAGGTGGTTGCCGCGGGCGATGATCAGGTAATCGTTCCAATCCTCGTGTTTGATCTTAGCCTGGATGTCCTCGGATTTACCGACCGACCCCGTGACTTCGATCCTGGCCTTGTTCGCATCGGCCGGGTCGGCGGTGATGCGCACCTGCTGACCGCGCTGGGCGAGGATGCCACGCCCACCCTCTTCGTAGAGAATGCCCGAGTAGGTCTTGCCGGCCTCGAAGTCCGCCTGGTAGCCGCCGACAATCGGGCCGAACTTGCCCTGACTGCGGACCGCGCTGCGGTACTGGATGCCTGAGTTGCCGCCCACGATCCGGTACTTGAGGCGCAGCTCGAAGTCGTCCAGCAAACCATTGGTCCAAACGAGGAACGTGTTGTGCGTGAGTTTGGGATCCTCCTTGGTGACACCCGTGATGGCGCCGTCCTGAACGGACCAGAGCTCCGGGTTGCCCTGCCAACCGGACAAATCTTTGCCGTTGAAAATGGGTTTGAAGGTGGCTTCCGCGGCGATGGCGACCGCACCGGCAACGCCACCGCTCAACACGCCGAGCCAGAACAAGCGAGGGGAGCTCTTCATGTTACGAAAGAGGCTAGGGCATCAGGCCCCGATTTCAATCCACAACCTGACGCCGGCAGGCGCGGTGCCATTCACCTGCGTTGACCGGCGATGGCGACGTGAGGCCACGCCCGCCGCGCTCGCCCCTCCAGCCGGGCGGGAGATTGCAGCCGTGGTCGAAAGTCTTTTGCAGCGCGAGTGCCGCGCTACCGGGACGATCTGATCACGGGGCTGGCCCGCAAAACTCCGCTCTTGGAAATGGGTTCTTTGTTGTCTCGCATCACCATCAACCCGGAAGTCTGTCACGGATAAACGGTCATCCGGAACCTGCGGTACCCGGTCGAGGCCCTGCTGGAGTACCCCGGCGGGGGCGATGCGATTGAAGACGTGCTGGCGGAGTTCCCGGACCCCGAGCGCGAGGATTTTCCGGCCTGTCCGGAATCCGCCGCGCGGTCGCTTCGGATCACGAGCCAATACCTGGTGCTGGCATGAGATTTCCGGTGGATGCCCACCTCCCGCCCAGTCTCTGCGCGCTGGTCGAGTCCGCCGGCCATGACGTCCTGCACACCCGACAACTCGCCGCGCAACACCTGACCCTCGATCAAGCAATCAACGAGATTTCAGCCCGTGGGCATCACGAAGGACGCCGACTTCTACTATTCCCACCTGCTGCCGCAGCGGCCCCACAAGCTGCTGCTGGTGCGCTGTGGCAACCTCCGCACCTCTGAACTCCGGCGGCTGTTCGAAAAGCACCCGGCCGAAATCGTCGGCGCACTCGAAGTCAGCTCGCTGTTGGAACTGGACCGGTCTGCGGTGCGAATCGTGGCGTCATTCTCCCGACTGACTCCCACCAACACCCTCCACGTTGGCGATCCGCCGGCAAGCAGCACCCGCAATTCGTGAGGTATGCCGCCCACGCGGTCATCGGCGCTCGCCGACCACGCGGTACTACCGGGCACCGCTTGCGGGCGGCTTCGCATCCCGCACCGTGACCGGTAAGAGCGTAACGATGCCGTCCGCCAGCGGTGTCCACGACCGTGGATCGTCCGACCACTCCGCCCGCAACGCGCCGCCGACACTCCCCGTCTCCCGCCAGCTCATCATCGGCGAGATCCCCGACCTCAGCCGCGTGACAGCGGGCTTCAAGAGAGGCGAACGGGTTTCGAGGCGAAGGCGGCGCAGAAGAGGCACAGCGCCTCCTGTCCGTCTCGTACTCCGCCTGATGAACTAACTCCGTAAAACTGGCTGTTGACGGACTTTTCACTCTGATCACACTTTGTCTCGTGAGTAAGACACACCAGAACGATACCGTCTGGTTCTCCACCAAAGGCCAGGTGGTGATCCCGCTCCGCCTGCGCAAGCTCTTCCATATCCAAGACGGCACACGCGCCATCGTCACCGCCACCGACGAGGGCATCCTGCTCAAGCCGGTCACGGCGGCCACGATCGAGCGCGGATTTGGCCTGCTGAAGCGCAAGCCCGGCGACAAGCCGCTGGCCGAGGAATGGGCCGACCACAAGCGCGAGGAACGCGGGAAGGAGGAAGCCAAGTATGCCCGCCACGGTTCTCGATAGCTTCGCCCTCATCGCCTACTTCCGCGGCGAGCCGGCGGGCGTGCCGGTCAAGGAACTCCTTCAGAAAGCCAGCAAGGCCGACAAGCCCGTCCACATGACCGAGGTGAACTACGCCGAGGCCAAATACATGATCCTGCGCAAGGATGGCGCGGAGGCCTGGGCCGAGGCCGCCAAGGTGCTCATCGCCCTGCCCATCGAATTCCATCCGGCGGACCGCGAACTGGCCGACCTGGCAGCGGATTTCAAATCCCGCTTCAGCCTCAGCCTGGCCGACGCCTTCGCCGCCGCGCTGGCCAAGAAGCACAAGGCTGAACTCGTCACCGGCGACCCGGAGTTCAAGGCGGTCGAGAAGGAGATCAAGATTGACTGGCTGAAATGATCCGAGCTTTCCAGAGCGAGCTTGCCAACCACGAGCTGGTGACGGCGGTCCTTCTTCTGCTCGGCGGGAAGACCCGACCGGTGGACCGGGAAGACATCGCCATGAAGGCAAATCAACGGGCACTCGCAGGCTGTTGAAAAAGTGGTCGTTTCACGAACCTGGCCACCGCCAGCCGTTGATTTGCAGAGACGCTGTTTTCGGGAGAATCGTTTTTCAGCAGCTCTCTAGAGCGACTTTCGCCTTGTCCTAGGCGTCCGAGGTGTCGCTTTGATTGGCCCGGTTCCCGACGTCTGCGATGACCCAGACGTAGTAGGTGACCGATGCGCTCACCGCCGGAGCACAGTGGCGAGCCGGAAATCGGGACCGGCGGCGCGGGCGCGGCATCCTTCACGGAGCTTCGGGTGTGAAGGCGCTGCCCGCCTCTTCTGAGGCGGGCGCGGTCCCCATTCCGACCGCATCTTCCCCGCTCAGCTCTTGAGGACGGGAAACTCCGTGACCCGGAGGTTGGTGCAGCCGTACGGGATCAACGTCAGTTCCTCCAGCGGTTCGCCCGACTCCGCGGGGCCGGGGACGATTTCGCCGGCCCAGCCGTGCTGGAGTTTCCACCGGGGCAGGCGCCGGCCCTTGACCCGCGCGACCATGCCCGCGCCGTCCGGCGAGAAGGGCTTCTCGCCCACCGGGCGTTCCTCAAACCGCATGCTGTCTTGCGGGGCGGCCTCATTCACCAGCAGCGCGTAGTTCCACGGCGTGGTGGGGCGGACTTCGAAATCGGCGTGCGGCAGTTCGCGGTGCGGCTTGTCGGCATTCACGCGCCTCCACTCCTCGCCCAACTTGAGCGAATAAACCAGCGGCCCACGCTCGATGGCGAGAGCCTGATTGTAGCGCCGCGACGTTTTGACCGGCATCGGGAACCGCAGGTCCAGCGTGACGCGGCCCGCCCACTCCCGTTCAACCCGATGGAAGGTGCCGGCCTTGAGCGCGCGTTCTGCGCCGCCGGCGATGCGCAGGGTCGCGCCGGCCGCCCACGCGGGCACGCGCAGGAGGAGCGGATACCGCACCGCGCGGTCCGCGCTGACGGTGAGACGGAGCGTTTCGCGGAACGGGTAATCCGTTTCCAACGCGGCGCGCACCGGAGTGCCGCGCACCTGGAGGGTCGCCTCACTCGGCGCATACGCCACGAGCGCGAGGCCGTCCTTGGCCGTCCGCATCCACAGGTGCGAGACAAACTTGGGCCAGCCCTGGTGCAGGTTCGACGTGCAGCAGCCGTAATTCGGCTCGAGGCCGAACAGGTTTGAGTCGGGTCCGTTGGTCGTCCACATGTGCTCGGGATTGATCGTGCATTGCACCTGGTTCACCTGCTGGTCGTACTGGTGCGACCACATGTCGGGCGCGAAGGTGGCGGGCAGGGCGTTGAAGGCGATGCGTTCGAGACGGTCGGCAAAGGCAGCGGTGCCCGTGATCGCGGCCAGCAACTCCAGCGAGTACATCGCCTCGACGACGGCGCAAAGCTCCGTGCCCTGTGTCGGACTCCGGCCGGCGAGGCACTCGTCGCCCGTGAACATGCCCGTCACCTGGCCGTGGTGGCGGTCGAGGAGGGCGAGCATCCGCGCGGGGAAGGCGCGGTCGGCTTCGCTACGGGTCAGGCGCCACGCCAGCGCGCCGGCCTTGAGGGCCATGGCCGTGTTGACGACGTGCTTCTCCCAGGTCCACAGGCCGCGGCGCGGCGTGGGGCTGGCGGCATCATCCAGCGCGTAGAACGCGGGATAGTCGAAGCCCTGGGCGTTGAGCTTGTGCGCGAGGTCGAGCAGCCAGGTTTCGCCGGTGCGCTCGAAGACGTAGAAGACAGAGATCAGACCCTCGAACCAACGGAACTTGCCCCAGCCGAAGAGCGGCGTGCGGTCGAGGGTGGCCAGCATGGCGCGCAGGTTGCGCTTCACCGCGTCGAGCACAGCCGGATCGCCCGTGGCTTCGTGGTACTGAACGAGCACCTTGTTCGCGAGCAGAATGGACCACACATCGTACGCCTTCGCGCTCGCGTCCGCCGGGTAGGGCGCGTACCAGCCGTCGGCACGCTGGTGTGCGATGATGTGGTCCACGCGCCGCTTCACCTTGGCCTGCAGCGCGGCGTCGCCGAGTCCCCAGGCGAGCGGGATCACGCCGTCCAGCCAATACGGAGCGCGTTCCCAGCCTTCCGCCGTACCCCCGAACCACTGGCTCTGCGCGACGTCCGGCCAGAACTCATCGAGGTGGCCGGTCAGGCCGCTGGCCTGCAGGCGTAGCTGGCGTTCGAGCCAGCCGGTCGCGCGAATGCTTCCCAACGGCAGGGGGCGAAACACTGGCTCGGCGAGGCCGGCGGCGGGCGCGGGCGCTTTCGCGGCCGCGCGGGACGTGGCGACGGAAGACGCGGCGAGCGTGGCCGCGCCGGCAGTCATCCGGGTGAGGAAGGTACGGCGTTCGATGGGATCGGTGATCATACGGGCAGGGTGATACCAGAATGTCCCCGCGCCTGACCAGCCTGAGCGTTCACGCGAGGGCGCGAAGCGAAAATCGCGCGCCATCGGGCCGATTCGCCTTGCCCCTCGGCGTGATTGGCATGACTTTCCGAGGGTGAGTGCTGGCGGTCACCGGGCGACGTACCGCCGCGCTCGCGTCAAGCTCGGCTTCAACCAGGTGGACAGGCTGGCGGGAGTGTTTCCCCGGTGCGCCGGCCCAACCAGAAACAAAGCAATGAGTTATCGAGAGCCTCAATTCGACGAGCAACTGGCGCAGTTGTTCGAGCGGGTGCAAAGCACGGCGCGTCAGCATTTGCCGAAGCTCCTGCCCGTGGTGATCGGGATCGGCGCCGCGCTGTGGCTGGCCAGTGGCGTGTACGTGGTGAACCCAGGACACAAGGGCGTGGTTCGCACGTTCGGCAAGGAAACGGCCCGCACCGAGCCGGGTTTGAACTACCGTTACCCGTGGCCGTTCCAGCGGGTGGACGTGGTCAGCGTGGAACAGATCCGGCGCATCGAGGTCGGGTTTCGCGGCCTGCAGCGCATCGCCGAGGAGGCCCTGATGCTCACCGGCGACGAAAACATCGTGGAGGCGCAAATCGTGGTCCAATACCGGGTGGCCGATCCCTCCAAATACCTGTTCCGCCTGCGGGAACCGGAAGCGGCGCTGCTGGCGGCGACCGAGGTGGCGCTGCGCAGCACGGTGGGCAGCATGACGATTGACCAGGTGATGATCGAGGAGCGCGCCAAGGTGCAGGAGGACGCACGCGCGTTCATTCAACGGCTCATGGACGCCTACGAGTCCGGCCTGGTCATCACGGAAGTCAAACTGCAGGCCGCCGACCCGCCAGACCAGGTGCGGGACGCCTTCCACGACGTGGTACGCGCCCGCGAGGACAAGGAGAAACTCATCAACCAGGCCAAGGGCTACCAGGCCGACATCCTGCCCAAAGCCCGCGGTGAAGCGCAGAAGGTTCTGCGGGAAGCCGAGGGCTACAAGGAACAGCGCGTGCTGCTGGCCCAAGGCGAGGCCGCCCGCTTTTTGAGCGTGCTCGCCGAGTACGAAAAGGCGCGGGAGGTGACCCGCGACCGGCTGCACCTCGAGACCATCGAGAAGATCCTGCCGGAAATTGACAAGATCGTCATTGGCGGAGACGTCAACCAGCGTCTCCTGCCGCTCCTGCCCCTCCGCGACGGCGGCGTCCCCACGTTGCCGCGCCCCGCCGTGCCCGCTGAACCGGCGCGCGTCCGCTGACCCCCCAACCCTTCCCGCCCCATGAAACTCAAGCTCTTCAGTCTCGGCGGCCTCGTGGTGGCCGTGTTGGCGATCCTCCTGATGCGCCAGGCCCTGTTCACGGTCAACGAGTCCGAGCAGGTGATCATCACCCAGTTCGGCGAGTACAAGCGCACCATCCAGCAACCCGGGCTGGCCTGGAAAACGCCCTTCGTGCAGACGGTCAATCGCTTCGACCGCCGCATCCAGACCAGCGACGCCCCCAAGGCCGAATACCTCACCCAGGACAAAAAGCGCCTCGTGGCGGACCCGGTGACGCGCTGGCGCATCGCCGACCCGTTGCTGTTTTACAAGACCGTCCGCGACGAATCCGGCGCCCGCGCCCGGCTCGATGACCTGGTCTTGTCCGAACTGCGGCGCGAAGTGGCCAGTCATACCTTCGACCTCGTGATCGGGCCCCGACGCGAGACGATCATGGACAACGTGGCCACCACCACCCGCCAGAAGGCGAGGGAGTTCGGCATCGAGGTGGTGGACGTGCGCATCAAACGCGCCGACCTCCCGCAGGAGGTGCAGCAGAGCGTTTTCCAGCGGATGCAGGCCGAGCGGGAGCGGGAGGCCAAACGCTACCGTAGCGAGGGCGACGAGGAGTCTGCGAAACTCCGGGCCGAAACCGACAAGCAACGCACCATCATCCTGGCGGAGGCCAAGCAGGAAGCCGAAAAGCTGCGGGGTGAAGGCGACGCCCTTGCCACGCGGATCTACGCGGAGGCCTACGGGAAGGATCCGGAGTTTTACGCCTTCGTCCGCAGCCTCCAGGCTTACGAACAATTCCTCGGCCGGCGCAGCACCGTGGTGTTGCCGGCGGACACGGATCTCTTCCGCTACCTCAGCAGCCCGAGGAAGTCCGAATCGCGATAGAGCGATTGGGCGCCGACCAGGTCGGCCGGAGAGGTTCCTGCGCCGGAGCGGCGCTGCGGCGGCGCCTGAAGAGGCCGTGGACCGGCGTGCCGCAAGGCATTCCTTTCAGCGGGGGCTCGGCGATCGCGAGTCACTGGGGCAGCGCCTCTGCCCCGTAGCCGCCAGCCGGGCTGCCCGGTTCGAGGCGCAGGTCGCCATTCGCCGCGTCGCGGAACTGCGGGGATTGCCCATAGACGCCGCCGACCTCGGCCACGGGCAAGGTGGGCCGGCTGCGCGGCGGATCATCCAGGCAGTACCACCAGTTGCGGGCGAATTCGAACGTGGCCGGCGCCGTGTTCGGGCCCACGTTCACGCCGCCGGAAAACCACTGGCTCGAGTGAAAGGCGATCAGGTTGTCGGTGAAGCGGCCGTGCCGGCAGGGCACAAACCCCGGGCGCCGTGGTCTCCTGCAGGATGCGAATCGCCCACCGCTCCGGCCGGTAGATCGTGTTGAACCGGACTTCCGCGCCGTCCACCCCGACAAACGCGATCGCTGCCGTGCTGCCGAGGAAGGTGTTGCCTTCGACGCGGATGTTGCCCGCCTCCGCGTGGTCGCCGCCGGGCGTCAGCGGCGGGCGGAAGAATTCGAGCCCCGTGCTGCCGCCAATGTTGACCGAGCGCGCGCCGGCGTCTTCGAAGCGATTGCGGCGGATCACCACGTCGCGGGTGCCGCCCTTGGTCTGGACGCCGTTGGCGCCGGTGGCCGCGGCGGCCGGGGTGTGTCGGAAGACATTGCTCACGATGACGCCGCGATGGCAGCCCACCATGTCCACCGCCGAGCCGGCGTCGCCCCAGCGCTCAATCACGCAGCCCTCGACGCGGAAGTCCACCACGCCGGAGAGCTTGAGGCCGTCGCGATTGCCTTTGGGGCCGACGTCGGTGATTCGCAGACCGCGCAGGACGATGTTCCGCGCCGGTGTGTCGAACGAGCCGCCGTCGTCCAGGTTCAGGCCGTTGCCCGTGGCCCCGGTGAATACGAGGTTCTCCAATTCCAGCCACTCCGCGTCGGAGAACTGAATGCCGTTTGATCCGCCCTGAATTACCGGCGGCCGCGAGGCGTCGGCGGCCGCAATCACCACCGGCCGGCCGGGTTCACCGCGCACGCCCACGAAGTGGAACCCGCCCGGGTAGGTGCCGGGCGCGAGGAGAATCCGCGTTCCGGGAGTGGCCGCCGTCACCGCGGCGCGGAAAGCGGCCGCATTGCTCACGGTTACCGCGGGCGGCAAAAGGGTTTCCCGGGCAATGAAAAAGCCCGCTGGCGCCGCGCGCTCGGTGGCCGGCAGCGCCCACGCCAGCACGCCGTCGGCAACCGTCCGGCCGGTCGCGACTTCCGCCCAGTCGGGGAGCGCGGCGGGCAGGCGGTCCGCCCGCAGCAAAGCGATGCGACTGGCGCGCTCCGGGGTCAGCGATTCGCCGGTGTCGGCCTGAACCGAGACGAGCCACGGTGAATCGTTCTCCATCGCCGCGGCGTGCAGCCGCAAGCCCGACGGCTCGGCGGCCAGGGCCGACATGGCGCTGGCGACCCATGGCAACAGTGTCCGCTTGAGATGCCTTGGGGGCCGGGTTGGAAGGCGGGGGAAGTTCATTACAGGCGTTTTCTTGGGGGCTGGTTTCTGCTTGGTGCCATCAGCGCTCAGGCCGGAGGGCGCGTTGGTTCAGCCACGGCCGCATCCACGACGCGCCCTTCGCGCACGACGCGGTCCACCAGGAAGATCGGCCGGCCGCGGGTCTGAATGAAAATCCGGCCAAGGTACTCGCCAATGATGCCGAGCATGAACAGTTGCAGACTGCCGAGCAGCACCACCGCGCCGATCAGGCTCGTCCAGCCATGAGGGGTGCCGCCGATGAAGAGCCACGAAGCCAGGGCGTACGCCAGCAGCACCAGACCGAGCAGCCCGGTGACCGATCCCACCATCGTCGCAAACGCCAGCGGCTTGAGGCTGGACGACACCACGGCATCGAAGGCCAGCTTCAGCAATTTGCTCAGCGGGTATTTGGAAGTGCCGGCGAACCGGGCGTCGCGATCGTAGAAGACGGGCGTCTGCTGGAAACCGAGCCAGCTCACCATGCCGCGGAGGAACGGCTGCCGCTCCGGCATGGCGCGAAGGAGGTCCACCACGCGGCGGCTGAGCAGGCGGAAGTCGCCGGAGTCCAGTTGCGTGGGGACATCGGCCAGTCGCGCGAGCAGGCGGTAGAACACGGCGCAGAGGACCCGCTTGGGGACAGAGTCGCCCGGCCGGGTTCGGCGCTGGGCGTAGGCCACGTCGGCGCCGTCGTCCATGGCCCGCATCAGTTCGGGGAGCAGTTCCGGCGGGTCTTGGAGGTCGGCGTCCATCACCAGCACCCGCTCGCCGCGTGCGACGTGGAGGCCGGCGGTCAATGCCAGTTGATGGCCGTGATTGCGCGACAGGTTGACGGCGACCAGACAGGGGTCGCAGCACGACAATTCGACGAGAAGTTCCCACGTGCGATCGGTCGAGCCGTCGTTCACGACCACGAATTCGTAGGGCCGGTTCAGCGCGGTGCAGGCGGCGGTGACGCGGCGATGGGTCTCCGTGATGACCTCGGCCTCGTTGTGCGCGGGAATCACCACGGAGAGGTATGGCGCAGCGCTGGTGTTCACGACTGGTGAAAGTGGCCGCAAGTCGGCCGGGAAGGCAAGCCCCGCGGCACCGCGCGCTCAACCGGTCAGGCCGTTCGCAGGAGGTCGCGGAGACGCTCCGGATCACTCGTCGGCGGCTGGCAGGCGGTGCCGGTGCAGACGTAGGCGACTGCCCGAGCGTCGCCGGCGGCCAGCGTGCGGGCGAAGGGCTCGACAGGACCGTGGGTGCCGAGCACAAGCCGATGGGGTTGGTACACCGCGTGAGCGGCGTGGAGGAGCGCCCGGAATTCCGGAGCTGCGGGGTCCCCGGTCACCACCGCGCGCGTGGGCGGATGGTGCCAGAAGGCCAGCGCCTGCAGCAAATACGGCACGGCCTGGGGGAGTTGGCGCAAGCGGTCCGCGAAGAGGCGCAGCGTCCGTTCCGCCTTTTCGCGGAAGTCGTCGCGATCGGAGATGGCCGCGAGTTTGAGCAACGCCAGCGCCGCCACCGAGTTCCCGGACGGCTCGGCGCCGTCGTAATCCTCCTTCAGCCGGAGAATGAGGTCGCCGCCGGCGCCATCGGTCTGCCAGAAGCCGCCGGCGTCCCGGTCCGCGAAGCGTTGGATCATCGCCTCGGCCAAGGTGACCGCGAACTCCAGGTGCTCCGCCGTGGTGGTCGCTTCGTAGAGTTCGATGACGCCAGCGAGCAGGAAGGCGTAGGCATCCAGCAATTGTACCTTGTCCCGGTCCCCGTCGCGCCAGCGATGGTACAACGTGCGGGTGGTGGGGTCCCAGAGCCGCCGCTTGAGGAAGGCGAGATTCCGCTCTGCCGCCGCGAGGTAAGTGGGTTCGTTCAACACCGCCGCCGCGCGGGCGAGCGCGCCGAGCATCAGGCCGTTCCACGAGGCGAGAACCTTGTCATCCAGGTGCGGCCGAATTCTGCGCGAACGGACGGCCAGGAGCTTCGTCCGCGCCGCGGCCAGCAAGCGGGACTCGTCCGGTGTCAGGGTGGGATCGGCGATGGTGAGGACGTTCTGGTTCGGCAGCGGGTCGGGATCGCTGTGGTCCACGAAGTTGCCGTGTTCGGTCACGCCGAAGTAGCGGGCGGCGACCGCAAATTCGTCCGGGTCGAGGGCGGCCGCCATCTCCGCGCGGGTCCAGCAGTAGAACTTCCCCTCCTTGCCCTCGCTGTCGGCGTCCTCGGCGGAGTAGAAGCCGCCCTCGGGGTGCGTCAGGTCGCGCAACACGTAGCCGACGGTCTCGCGCGCCACCCCGGCGAAACGGGCCTCGCCCGTGGCCAGCCAGGTGTCGAGGTACAGGTGGATGAGCTGCGCGTTGTCATAGAGCATCTTCTCGAAGTGCGGCACGCGCCACTCGGCGTCCACGGAATAGCGGGCAAAGCCCCCGCCGAGCTGATCGTACATGCCACCAGCCGCCATGCACTCACAGGTGTGTCGGACCATGCGCAGCGCCTCCAGATCCCCGGTGCGAGCCCCGTGGGCGAGCAGAAACACCGGCACGCTGGGCCGCGGGAATTTCGGCGCGTCACCAAAGCCGCCGTGTTGGGGATCGTACTCGGCTTTGAAGGCGGCGGCGGCGGCGTTGAGTGCCTCCGGTCCGGGCACGTCTCCGGTCGGGGTTTCGCGCTGCGACCATTCGGACAGTCGCCGGGTGATGCTGTCGGCGGACTCGAATACCTCGGCCCGCCGCGTGCGCCAGACTTCCACAATTTGTCGCAGGACGCTGAGGAAGCTCGCGCGACCGTGACGCGGCGTCGGCGGGAAGTAGGTTCCCCCGAAGAACGGTTTCAGGTCAGGGGTGAGGAAGACGTTCAAGGGCCAGCCGCCACCGCCCTGAGTGGCCTGGACGTAGGTCATGTAGATCTTGTCCACGTCCGGCCGCTCTTCGCGGTCCACCTTGATGCTGACGAAGTGTTCGTTGAGAAACCGCCCGACTTCGTCGTCCTCGAACGATTCCCGCTCCATCACGTGGCACCAGTGACAGGTGCTGTAGCCGATGCTCAGAAAGATGGGCTTGTCTTCGGCGCGGGCGCGACGGAAGGCCGCTTCCCCCCAGGGATACCAGTCCACCGGGTTGAACTGGTGCTGGAGCAGGTACGGCGATTTCTCGCCGGACAGATGGTTGGTGGGTCGGGCTGGGGATGTGGGATTCACGGCGGTTGGCGAAGCAGCACAGCGCGGCGGTCACGCCGCGAACGGGCGGTTGGTTTCTCGCATGGACCGCCAACGTAGCGTCCGCCGGCGACCGGGCAAACGCCCGGAGGAGCGATGATTCGATTCCGGCCGGCGCCGACGGGCGTTCACGCCGTCGGATCGAAGCTCGGGACGGGTAGTTGCTCGCCGCCGCGGAGCGCCGACTGGTGGGCCACGATTCCCGGCGCCGTGTAGGCCACCGCCTCGTACACATCCACGGCCGGCCGGCGGCCCCTCACGAGGGCGTCCACAAACTCGTGCGTGAGGAAGGTGTGCGATCCCTCGTGCCCGCTGTCGTGGCGGAGCGGCTCGGGCAGCAGGTCCGTCTTCCACCATTCCGGCTGGGCGTAGTGCTCGAACTCCGGAAGCTGCCGCTCAAAGCCGCCGCTGTCTTTTTCGGTCTGTTTGCCCGCCCGTACGATCACCGGACCGAGGCCGTTGGGATGCGGAAAGAAGAAGCTCATCTTGTCGCCGTACCACTGGGCGCGTTCCGTGCCGCGATGCGCGCCCTTCCAGTAGATGGCCACGCGGAAGGCGTTCCCGCGGTTGGTGGTGAAGAACGCCGTCTCGTTCCAGAACGGGTTGCCGTAGGCGTTGTCCTTCAAGATGGGATCGCCGTCGCCCCAGCCGGCGCAGGAAACCCGGGTCAACCGCTCGCCCGTCACGCCGATGAGGTGCGCCGTGCAATGCGTCGGGTAGTGCATCGGCGGGAAACCGTGCCGCCAGGTGCGTTGCCCGTTCTCCCAGAACAGCACCTCGAGGCCCGCGTGGTGGTACTCGGATTCGCAGTAGTAGAGGCTGCCAAAGCGTCCCTCCTGGAAAAACTTCCGCGCCGAGATGGTGGGCTGCTGGTAGTAGCTGGTCTCCGCCATCATGTAAGTGAGGCCCGTTTGCTTCACGGTGTCCACGAGCAGCCGGCATTCCTCCAGCGTCATGGCGGCCGGCACGGCGCAGATGACATGCTTGCCGGCCTTCAACGCGGCCACGCTGTGCGGCACGTGATCCGGAGCGCCGGTGAAGACCGCCACCGCGTCCACCGTTTTGTCGCGGATCAGGCTCTCCAGCGAGTCATGCACGTTGTCGCAGCGGAACCGGTTCCGGAGGGCGGTGCGACGTTCCGGCCGCAAGTCACTGACGGCGGTCACCTGACAGTTCGGGTGCTCGTGCCAGTAGAAACTGCAGCCAAAGCCGCCGCCCACGACGCCGATGCGGACTTTCTTCGCGGCGGGCTCGGCGAACGCAAACCGGGGCGCGACGGCCGCCGCCGACAATGCCGCCGCCGTGCCGGTGAGAAAATCTCGTCGAGGAAGAAGCGCGGAATTCATGGCGCGTCAGTGTAGGCCGCCGTTCAGCGATGGCCAGTCGGGAGTGGATGGCAACGATGCCGCTTCGGCCCGGCGGGCCGTTTTCCTTGCGGGGTCGGAGTTCGGCGGGCAGTTTCCGGCGCGATGAGTCTCCTGCCAGCGCTGGCGGCCTGCCTGGTCCTGTTGTCACTGACAGGGCTGGGCGCCACTCGTCCGCCTGCGCCGCCGCCGGGGAAAACGGTCGTCAATGGACGCGAGTACCAGGAGATGGCCGCCTTCGCCCGCGATAAGGGGATGACCTATTCGTGGGACGGCCGGAGCCGGAGTCTCCGCGTGTCCAGCAAGTCGGTGCGGCTGGATTTCTCGATCAACCAGCGCGACATGAAGGTCAACGGCGTCGTGGTCTGGCTCTCTTTCCCGGTGGTGCTGGTGAGTGGCAAGGTCTATCTCTCGACCACCGATGTCCGCAGCACGTTGGATCCCCTGCTGCGCCCGCCGCGCAACGCTGCCGGGCAAAAGGTCAGGGTCGTCGCGCTGGACCCGGGGCACGGGGGGCACCAGCCGGGGCACCAAGCCGGCGCAGAGCTGGAGAAGACTCACGCCCTGCTACTGGCGCGAAAGGTGCGCGCGTTGCTGAGGGCTTCCGGGCTGACGGTGGTGATGACGCGCGACTCGGATGAGTTCGTGGACCTGGATCAGCGCCCCGAAATCGCCCGCCGCCAAAAGGCCGACGTGTTTGTCAGCCTTCACTACAATGGCGTCGAGGGGGAAGGCAGTTCCGCGAGCGGGGTCGAGGTCTATTGCCTGACACCGGCCGGGGCGTCCTCGACGAACACCCGCGGGGACAGCTCCATCTCCGACAAAGCGTGGCCCGGCAACCTGAACAACAGCCGCAATATGCTGCTCGCCTTCCAGGTGCATAAGGCGATCGTCGGCGCCGTGGACGCGAATGACCGGGGGGTGCGCCGGGCGCGCTTCGCCGTCCTGCGCAACGCCACGATGCCCGCGATCCTCGTCGAGGGTGGCTTCATGAGCGATCCCACCGAGGCCAAGCGCATCTACAGCGCCGCCGGGCGCGACCAGTTGGCGCGGGCGATTGTGGACGGAATTCTGGCGTACAAGCGCCTCGTTGAGCGGTGACGCCGGGCCGTCCCGGGCCGATGCTCACTTGGCCTTGGAGGAGCCAGCCGAGCCGCCGCCACCCGATTTCCCCACCCCCGCAATCAGCAGCGCGCCCGTGATCAATCCGACCGCGAACCAGGCGAAGTACATCAACGCGGCCGGCAGCTTCACGGGTCGGGGCGTCAGCGGTGGCAGGGCAAAGGCGACGGTTTCCTTGTTATGCATGCCCACCAGGACCAGCAGCAGGAGCACCACGACCAGCAGAACCAGTTTGGCGATTAATCGGGCGTTCATGGCTCGACGACGGAGGGCACGATAGAAATCCGCCGTGCCGCGGTCAACGACTCGCCGGCTCAGGTCGTGCTCGACGCCCGCCCGCCGGGCGGTAGCGTGGCGGGCGCTATGACTGACCCACGCTACACGAGGCTGGCGGAACTGCTCATCGGTTACTCCACCGCGCTCAAGAGAGGCGAAAACATCCTGCTCGACATGGTGGACGTGCCGGACGAGATGGTCGTCGAGCTGGTCCGCGCCGCGCGGCGGGCCGGCGGCACGCCGCTGGTGGAAATCCGTCGCACCCGCGTCATGCGCGAAGCGATGCGGGCCACCGACGATCGGCACGCTTCGCTGGCCGCCGAGGTCGAGATGTACCGGATGAAGAAGATGCACGCCTATGTCGCGATCCGGGGCGCGGACAATGCCGCCGAGTACTCCGACGTGCCGTCCGACAAGCTGCAGCTCTACACCCGCACCCTGCGACCGGTGCAGGACCAGCGCGTCAACCACACCAAGTGGGTCGTCCTCCGCTGGCCCACCCCCAGCATGGCTCAGGCAGCCAACCTGAGCACCGAGGCCTTCGAGGACTTCTACTTCGACGTCTGCACGATGGACTACCGCAAAATGGCCAAAGCCCTCAAACCACTGGCTGCGCGGATGCGCCGGGCCGACCGCGTCCACCTCAAAGGTCCCGGGACCGACCTGACCTTCAGCATCAAAGGCATCGGCGCCAAACCGTGCGACGGCCTTCGCAACATCCCGGACGGCGAGGTCTTTTCCTGCCCCACTCTCAAGTCGGCCAACGGGGTCATTCAGTTCAACACGCCCACCATTTACGCCGGCACCAAGTTCGAGAACATCCGCCTCGAGTTGAAGGAAGGCCGGATCGTCAAGGCCACCGGCACCAACGAGCCGCGCCTGAACGAAATCCTCGATACGGACCCCGGCGCGCGGTACATCGGCGAATTCAGCCTCGGGTTCAATCCGTACATCCTCAACCCCATGTGCGACATCCTCTTCGACGAGAAGATCGCCGGCTCGCTGCACTTCACGCCGGGGCAGGCGTACGCCGACTGCGGGAACGGCAACCAGTCCGCCGTCCACTGGGACATGGTGCTGATCCAGCGACCCGAGTGGGGCGGCGGTGAGGTGTGGTTCGACGGCGAACTGATCCGCAAGGACGGCCGGTTCCTGCCGAAAGACCTGCAAGGGCTGAACCCGGAGCGACTGAAGTCACCGGACCGGGGTGGTCGGAAGCCGGGTCGTTGAGGACCGCGTCAGCGGGCCTCACTTGGAAGCCGGCGGTTCAGCGGGGGCCGGGGCGTTGGTGGCCTTCGGTGTCAGGCGGCGGATTTCGATCTCATACTTCCGGGCCGTGCCGGCGCGGTTGGCCGCCGTGGCCACCGGCAGGGCTTCCTGATAGAAGCGGAGGAGTTCGGGGTAGTTCGGGTTTTCCTTGAAGAACTGCTCCCACAGGTCGAGCGCCTCTTGAGGCCGGTTGAGCTGCGCCAGCAGGCGCGCAGCGGCAAACTGCAGCTCGATTCGCTGCGCCTTGCTCGGGTTGAGCTTGAGTGCCTCGAGGTACTCGGCGGCGGCGGCGGCGGATTGCCCGTCCGCCCGAAGCAGGTCGCCGAGCTTTTGGCGCAGCACGGCGCTCCGCCGGGTTTCCGGCTGGCCCGCCAGATGGGCGATCGTTTCGGTGACCGCGCCGGACGCGACCAGGCGGCGGTTGGCCGCGTGCAGCAGCGGCCACTCGACCAGCGGACTGCGGCGCTGGTTCAGCTCCGCAAGCAGTTCCTCTTCGCTCCGGCCGCGCGGGCGATACAGGGGGTCGCCCACGACGATGGTCTGCCACGACAATCCGCTTTGGGCAGCGTAGGCCGCTTCGCCCAAGGTGAACCCGCGCGCGAGCAGGCGGTCAAAAAAAACGGCGAGGTTCGGTGTTCCCTCGAGGTAAGGCTCGTCCACGAAGCCGATGGTCGCCGCCGCGCCCTTGCCCAGCAACGTCCCCACCCAACTGGACTGATTCCGCACGGTGCGGGCGCTGAAGGAAAAGAGGTGGTACGCCACCGCGCCCGGCATGAAGTCCACCTCGGGCCGGGTGAACGGGCCGCTCACTGCCTGATCGTACCAGCCGGCGTACACCGCGATGCGGGGCAGCGGCAGCGTGGCGGGAAACGTGGCGGCGTTGGTGTCGAGCAGCGTCTCGAACCCCTGCCGCCGGGCGGTTTCCGCAGCCCCGAGAATCCATTCGTCGCCCACCGCGTAGTTGCCGTCCTTGAGGCCGCGCGCGTCGAAATAGGCGCGGCCCCAGAAGCCGTTGGTCTCGGCGTTGAGCGCCCGGTCCACCAGATCGCGTGCGACATTCAAACTCGGTCCGTCGAGCCGGGCCACCATGAGAATCCCCTTCGACACGTTGATGGCCGCCCCGTCCTCCGCCTCAAACACCGGATTCCGCGTCACGCCGGTCAACGGCAAGCCCGCCCGGGCCAGCGGCAGCAGCGCGAGTTCAGCGTCCACCGCGGCCTCGTTGCGGCGCAGTTGTTGAGGCAAACGGTCTTGGAACGGCTCGACCAGTGTGGCATCGCGGGTGATGCGGGTGGGCACGCCGTACGTGAGGACGAGGTACCGCAGCGGGGTGGGCTTCGGCGTCCACAAAACCGACCCGGGTCGGCCCTCCGCGGCCGGAACAATCGTGGAGTCAAACGCGAGCAACCCGCGTTCCTCGAGCGCGGCCAGGAGGGGGGCTTTGAGGCTCGCGTTGAACTCGGCGCGGGTGATGTTTTCGGTGGTGGGCAGGTTGAGCCCCAGCAGGCGGCTCTCCGGAATCCCCCGGCGTTTGGCGTAGTGTTCGGCTACCAGCCGGGAATCCGGCGCGGTCCGCAGGTTGAACACCACGAACACCTCGTCGCCGGGCGTCGCGGCGACCGCCCGGAAGGCCGGGCCGAGGGCCATTGCCAGCAGCAAGGCAAGCGCGAGCCAGCCCTGTCGCCGGCCCGGGCGTGCCCGGCGAGTGGCCCCGTGAAGGACCGGGAAGTTTCGTTTCACTCCGCAATAACCACCCGAAGCCGATCGTACGCAAATTCGACCCCCGGTGGCAGCTCCCGCTGGTCCACGTCGTGATCAAAATGGTGGGTCAGGTGGGTGAAATAGGTGCGGCCCGCCCCGATGCGGCGGGCGGCGGTCAGCGCCTGGTCCAGGCACATGTGGGTGGGATGCGGTTCGCGGCGGAGCGCATCGAGCACCACCACCTCGACGCCGCGCACCCGCTCGATGACCTCCGCCGGCACTTCCTGGCAGTCGCTGAGATACGCCAGCCGTTTGGTACCCCCCTGCTCGAACAACAGACCGGTCGTCACGAGGCTGCCGTGAGGCAATGGCAGCGGCGTGATGCGCAGGTCGCCCAGGGTGAACGGCCCCTCGATGATGTGCGGCTCCGGCCGGAAATACCCCCGGTAGATCGGCCGGCCGTCGAAGGCGTACTCGAAGACCCGCGCCAGCGTGGCCATCGTCGCCGCGGAGGCATAGATCGGCAGCGGGCCGTCGCGCACGTCGCAAAAGCGGCGGCAGTCGTCCATGCCCATGATGTGATCCGCGTGGCCGTGGGTGACGATCACGGCGTCCAGCCACTTGATGCCCTCGCGCAGCATCTGAATGCGAAATTCCGGCGAGGTGTCCACGACCAGCTTCACCTGGTCGGTGGCGACGTAGATCGAAGGCCGCAGCCGGTGGTTCTTCGGGTTCGCCAGAAACTCGGGCGGGTAATCACGGGCGATCATCGGCACGCCTTGCGACGTGCCGGTGCCCAGGAAGATGAAGGAGAAGGCCATGAGATCGGGCGGTTGGCGCCGCCGGGTCACCGTCTCATCAAGTCTTCGATCGCATCCACTTCGAGCGGGATGTCCGCCATCAGGTCCACGTTGCCGTCGCGGCCGATGACCACGTCATTCTCGAGGCGCACGGCGAGTCCTTCCTCCCGGATGTAGATCGCCGGCTCGACCGTCATCACCCAGTTCTCCTCGAACGGTTCGGTGGTGATGCCCACGTCGTGAACATCCAGGCCGAGGGGGTGCCCCACCCCGTGCATGAAGTACCGCTTGAACGCCGGCCGGGCCGGGTCCTGCCGCTTGATCTCGCGCAGCGACAGCAGGCCGAGGTCCACGCACTCCTTCTCGATCAATTGCTCCGCCTCGCGCTGCCATTCCTTCCATTTCTTGCCCGGCCGCAACCCGGCGATGCACGCCCGCAGGACGCGCAGCACCGCGTTGTACACCTGGCGCTGCCGGCGGGTGAACCGGCCGTTCACCGGAATCGTCCGCGTCAGGTCGGAATTGTAGTTCGCGTAGTTTGCCGCCACGTCGAGCAGCAGCAGGTCGCCATCGCGACAGGGCTGGTCGTTGTCAATGTAGTGCAGGACGCAGGCGTTGGCGCCGCTGGCGATGATGGGCGTGTAGGCAAAGTTACCGCCGCCGCGAATGAATTCATGGGCAAACTCCGCCTCGAGCGCCAGCTCGGTGATCCCGGGCTTCACCTTGCGGGCAACGCGGCGAAAACCCTTGTCGGTGAGCGCGCAGGCTTCCTGGATCAGCTCGATTTCCGGCGGGGACTTCACGGCCCGCAACCGGTGGAGAATCCGGGCCAGCCGGTGGTACTGGTGCAGCGGGTACCGTTCCCGCACCCAGCGCACAAACCGGGCCTCCCGCGTCTCGACCTCGATGACCGCGCGCTTGTGCTCGTTGGCGTTCAGATAAACGTGATCGGCCTCACACATGACCCGGTGGAACAGCGCGGGAAACTCCTCCAGCCAGTAGATGTGCTCGATGCCCGTGAGCTTTCGCGCCTCCTCCTTGGTCAGCTTGTGCCCTTCCCAGGTGGCGAGCAGTTCGTTTGTCTCGCGCAGAAACAGCATCTCGCGGTGCTTCTCGTCATCCGCATCCGGGTACAGGACCAGGATCGTCTGCTCCTGGCTGACGCCGGTCAGGTAAAAGAGGTCGGAGTTCGGCACCAGGCGCAGGCTGCCGTCGGCGTTGGTGGGGAGGATGTCGTTGGCGTTGACCACGGCGACCGAGTTGGGCAGCAGCCGCTCGCGCAGCCGGGCGCGGTTCTCGACAAACAGCTTGGGATCAATGGCGCGATGTCTCATCTGCCGCTAGTAAGCGGCCAGCCCGCGCGCCGCGCGAGCCGAAAGTCCGCCGGTCGCGCTTGTGAAACGCCGGCTTCTCCGGCTCAATCCGCTTCAACGCTGTGGCAAACCGAATGAATCGCTCACACCCCCCTGCCTCGCCGATGGAGGGCCGCCTCGCCAGCCGCCGAGGGTCGGGCCGCGGCCGCCGGCTGCTGGCCGGCGTGCTTCTCGGAAGCGTCCTTCCCCTCGTCGTGGCGGAGGATTGGCCCACACTGGGCCGCGCCTGGGATCGCAATCCCGTGTCGGCCGAGCGCGGTTTGCCGGCCTCGTTCGATCCCGCCACAGGACAAAACATCAAGTGGGTCGCCAAGCTCGGGACGGAAACGCACTCGTCGCCCGTAATTGCCGGGGGCCGCGTCCTGATTGGCACCAATAACGGCGAACCGCGCGACCCAAAGCATCAGGGCGACCGCGGCGTGCTGATGTGTTTCGACGAGCGGGACGGCCGCTTCCTCTGGCAACTGGTCGTTCCCAAGCGCGTCGAGGACATCTACTTCGACTGGCCCAACAGCGGCATGTCCTCGACCGCCACGATCGAAGGTGACCGCGCCTACTTGGCCGACAACCGCGGGGTCGTCTTGTGCGTGGACCTTCACGGGATGGCGAACGGCAACGACGGCCCCTTCCGCAACGAGGCGATCTATTTCGCCCCCCAGGCGACCAACGACCTCGCCCGCGGCGCCCCGGCGGTCTTTTTCCCCGACGGCACGCTGCGGCCAGACGCCCCGCCGCCGGCGCGCGTCGAGCCGGGCCCGCTGGACGGCGACATCATCTGGATGTTCTGCCTCAGCAGCGGCGCGGGGATTTGGTCCCATGACGCCGCCCACACATCGGTCCTCATCCGCGGCCCGCATCTGTACCTGAACACCAGCACCGGCGTGGACAACACTCATCGCCGGATTCGCCGGCCGAACGCCCCCAGCCTGGTCGTGCTGGACAAGGCGACCGGACGGTTGCTCGCGCGCGAGCGCGAAGGCATCGGGCCGAACATCTTTCACTCGACGTGGTCGCCGCCCGCGCTGGCGGTCATCGGCGGCCGCGAACTCATCCTGTTGAACGCCGGCAACGGGATCACCTACGCCTTCGAGCCGCTGCCGACCAATGCGCCGATCACCGAGGTGCAAACCTTGAAGAAGGTCTGGGCGTTTGACTTCGACCCCGAGGCGCCCAAAACCGACGTGCATCGGTATCACCTGAACAAGACCGAGGGCCCGAGCAACTTCTATGGCGCGCCGGTCTATCACGACGGTCTGGTGTACGCGGCGGGCGGCGGCGACCTGTGGTGGGGCAAGAACGCCGCGTGGCTGAAGGCCTTCCGGCCGCCCGGAGACGCCGCGGGAACCGGAGCCCTGGCCTGGAGCTACCCGGTGGTGCGGCACACCTTCTCGACCCCCGCCGTCCACGACGGTCTGGTCTATGTCACCGATTGCAGTCAGAACCTCCACTGCGTGGACGCGAAAACCGGCGCGGCGGTCTGGACGCACGAATTGCGCGGCGAAACCTGGGCCTCGCCGTTCGTGGCGGACGGCAAAGTGTATGTCGGAACGCGGCGCGGCTTCCTCCACGTGCTGGCCGCGCAGCGCGAGAAGCGGGAACTCGCGGAAATCGCGCTGCGCACCCCGATCAGCGCCACGACCGTCGCGGCCAACGGCGTCCTTTACGTGGCCACGATGACCCGGCTCTACGCCGTCGCCGCGCCCTGAAGCGATGAATACGAGTGTCACTGCCATGGATTCGCGCCCGGCGCTGGAGAGGGCCGTCGGCCGGCCGACCGCCCGCGCAAATGGCCGCGCCCCGGCGGAGTTTTTCCACCGACCGGACTGGTGTCCACTGTGGTGGTTCGTGTTGTTCGCCGCGACCTGCTGGTTCGGGTTGCCGCAGGAATTGTTCGCGGGGGAGACCACCGCTGCGGCCGGCCGACCCAACATCGTGCTCATCCTGACAGACGATCAGGGTTACGGCGAAATCAGCGCCCACGGGAACCCCATCTTGCGCACGCCTCACCTGGACCGGCTTCACGCGGCCAGCGCGCGGCTCACCGACTTCACGGTCTCGCCGACATGCGCCCCGACACGGGCCGCTCTGATGACCGGGCGTCACGAGTTCCGCAGCGGCGTGACGCACACCATCTACGAACGCGAGCGCCTGAGTCTCAAAGCCGTGACCATCGCTGAAGTCTTGCGGTCGGCCGGCTATGCCACCGGCATCTTCGGCAAATGGCATCTGGGCGATGAGGACGCCTACCAGCCGGGCCGGCGCGGGTTTGACGAGACCTTCATCCACGGCGGGGGTGGCATCGGGCAGACCTTCCCGGGCAGTTGCGGCGATGCGCCGGACAACGGCTACTTCGATCCGGCGATTTTGCACAACGGCCGCTTCGTCCGGACGCGCGGCTACTGCACGGACGTGTTCTTCCGGCGGGCGGTCGAGTGGATGGCCGCCCAGCGCACCGCGGGCCGGCCGTTCTTTGCTTATGTCACGCCCAACGTACCGCACGACCCGTTCATCAGCCCCGGTCCGGAATGGGAACACCCCTACCTCGATCGCGGCCTGGGCACCAACGCCGTCGCCTACTACGCGATGATCGCGAACCTCGACTTCAATGTGGGCCGGTTGTTGGACCAGCTCGAGCGCGAGCACATCGCAACCAACACGGTGGTGATCTTCCTCACCGACAACGGCCATTCCGTGCCCGGCCTTTTCAACGCTGGCATGCGCGCGGCCAAGGGCACCGTCTATCAAGGCGGCGTTCGCGTCCCGTCGTTTTGGCGCTGGCCGGGCCGCTGGGAACCGGGCGACCGCCCGCAAATGGCAGCGCACGTGGATGTTTTCCCGACCCTCGCCGAGCTCGCGGGCGCGCCGGTGCCGGACACCGTGCGGCCGCTCCTCGAAGGCCACAGCCTGGTGCCGGCGCTCGAGAATCCGCGGGTGCCATGGCCCGACCGCGTGCTCGTCAGCCACCTCGGACGCTGGAAAACCGGCGGCGTGGCGGACGCCAAATTCACGCACGCCGCCATCCGCAACACCCGCTTCAAGCTGGTTAACAATGTCGAGCTGTACGACCTCCAGTCGGACCCTGCCGAGTCGCGCAATGTCTTGGACGCTCACCCGCAGGTGGTCAGCGACCTGCGGGCCGCGTATGACCGCTGGTGGGCTGAAATCCTGCCAAACCTGGAGAACGAACTGGCGCGGGGACCGGCCATCAATCCGTTCAAGGCCCGCTATTGGGCGCAGTTCGGTGGCGGGCCAACCGAGGCGCTTTTGCGGCGAATGGATCCGGAGCGGAAGTTCACGCCCGCCCCCTGACCCGGTCCCACACCTTCCGCCTTTGCTTCCGGGCGCGACGGCGGCGTAGTCTCTCACCGTGAACCGCACCGCTTTGATCACCGGCGCTTCGCGGGGGATTGGTCGGGGAATCGCGCTGGCTCTGGCGCCCCTGGGCCATGACCTGTTGATCAACTACGCCCGCAACGAAGCCGCGGCCCGGCAGACCGCCGCTGATTGCCTCGCCGCCGCGCGCGCGGCCGGCCGCGAAATCCGCGTCGAATGCCACCGCGCTGACATTGCCCGCGCCGACGAACGCGCAGCCCTCGTGAGCTTCGCCCGGTCCGCCTTCGGCCAACTGGATCTGCTCGTCAACAACGCGGGTATTGCCCCGTCCGTTCGCGCGGACCTGCTGGAAGCGACGGAGGACAGTTTTGACCACCTCATCGCCACGAACCTGAAAGGCCCCTGCTTTCTGACCCAGCAGGTGGCCCGCTGGATGATCGAAAGTCAGGAACGGCTCGCGCGCGAGGATGCCAGCCGCTCGTCGCGAAAGATCATTTTCATCTCCTCGATCAGCGCCTACACCGCGTCGGTGAACCGCGGCGATTACTGCGTGTCGAAAGCCGGCGTGGCGATGCTGGTCAAGCTCTTCGCCGCACGCCTGGCCACGCACGGGATCGGCGTTTATGAGGTGCGCCCGGGGATCATCGCCACGGACATGACCGGGCCCGTGAAGGACAAGTACGACCGGCTGATTGCCGACGGTCTGACACCCATCCGCCGCTGGGGCACGCCGGAAGACGTGGGCCGCGCCGTGGCGGCCATCGCGCAGGACCTGCTGCCGTTCAGCACGGGCGAGGTCATCAACGTGGACGGCGGGTTTCATCTGCGGACCCTCTGAGCGCCGGGCCGGTCCAGCGAACCGGACTCCGCCCCCGGGCGTTTGACGCTGCGGGACCGATGTGAAACGGTTCGCGAGAAGCAAATTGCGGTTCCTCTCCACCGCGTTCCTAAAACATGCCCGAAGAGAAACCGGTCACCGAAATCGCCTCCGCGCCGTCGGCGCGGTTACGTCCGCCGCTGCGCCGCGCCTTGCTCGCGGTCGTGGTGCTGGGCGCGGGCTGGTTCGCCTGGCAAACGCTGCGGCCGTCGCCAGCGGTGCCGGCGCCGCCTGATCCCGCCCGACTGGAGCCCCAATTGCGCGCCTACCTGGATGAGATGGTCGCGTGGACTCGCAGCGGTGCCCGCGACCCGCAGCGGCACGCGACGCTGGGGCTGGCCTATGCCGCCAACAACCTCTGGGCCGAAGCGCGCCTGGCCTTTTCGAACGTGGTCCAACTCAACCCGCGCGAGCCGCTGGCGCTGCTGTATTACGCGGTGGCTCATCAGGAGTTGGGCCAAACCGACGAGGCGTTGCGACTGCTCCGGGAGCTGGCGGAGCGCTTCCCGCAGTTTGCTCCGGGTCAGTACCGCCTGGGCGAGGCGCTCCTGCGGGCCGGCCAGATGGAGGAAGCGGAGCGGGCGTTCACCCGGCTCATGGCGACCGCCCCGGGCGAGTGGCGCGGGCCGGCCGGACTGGGCGAGGTCAAGTTGCGGCAAGGGGCCGCCGAAGAGGCCGCCCGTCTGCTGGAACATGCGGTGGAACTGGACGCGGCCGCCCGGCCTGCCCGGTATCTCCTGGGGCAGGCGTACGCGCGCCTCGGGCGGACGAACGACGCCCAGCGCGAACTCGCCCTCGGCCTCGACGCGCAGCATTATCCGATGCCGGACGACTGGTCGCGCCAGGCGCCGCAGCACATGAAACTGGTCCAGGACCAGACGGCGATGGCGCGCGAACTGGTCGAATCCGGCCAGTCGTGGAAGGCCATCCGGCTGCTCGAGGAGGCGCTCAAGTACAACACGAACAGCCTCGTCATCCTCAACAACCTCGGCATTGCCTACAACCAGGCCGGGCAGCCGCAGAAGGCCAGACCGCTGCTGGAACGGGCGCTCACGGTGGATCCCAATTACGTGCCGGCCGTGGTCGCCCTGTCGGCGGCCGAGGTCGGTCTGGGCCAGTTCGAGGCGGCGCTCACGAACGCGCTCCGGGCGGTCGAGTTGGCGCCCCGGAGCGTCCAACCGTATCTCGCGCAGGCCAACGCCCTGCTCGCGCTCGAACGGGACGCCGAGGCCGTCGCCGCGCTGGAGCGGGCCTTCGAACACGATCCTCAAAACGTGCAGATCCTCACCGACATGGGGGACATTCTTCTGCGCAACCTGGGCAAGGATGCGGAGGCACTCGCCCGGTTCCGGCAGGCGGTCGCCGTGGCTCCGCTCTCGCTGCTCGCGCACCTGAAGCTGGCGGACGCGTATCTCGTCCTGGGCAATGGTCCGGCCGCCGCCGAAGCCCTGGAGGCAGCCCGTCGGCTGGCGCCGGATGACCCGAATGTGCTGGCGCTGGACCGCGCATTGAAAGCGCTGCCGAAATGAGAATGGCCCCTTGCCAGGCATCCGTCGGGGCGATCCGCTGCGGCCTTTTCGCCGCCGCCCTGCTGGCGCTGGCGGGCTGCTCCCGCCCGACGCAGACCGACGGGCAGCGACAGGCTGCGGCCGGCGCGCGTCCTCCGGAGGCGCCGTGGTTCGAGGAGGTCGGCCGCGAGGCGGGGATTGATTTTCGCATGACCACCGGCCATCGGCCGGGCCGGTACCTGATGCCCGAGATCAAGGGCGGCGGCGTGGGGTTGCTCGACTTCGATGGCGATGGATTGCTGGACCTCTTCTGTGTCCAGGCCGGCTCGCTGTACCCCGACGTGACGAATCGTCCAGGCCACAAGCTCTATCGTAACGAGGGGGGCTGGAAGTTCACCGACGTCACCGCCCGGGCCGGCGTGGCCGGAAACGGTGCGTTCGGCATGGGCTGTGCCGTGGGGGACTACGACAACGACGGTCGCCCGGATCTCTACATCACCGCGCTCGGCCCGAATCAGCTCTTCCGCAACAACGGCGACGGCACGTTCACCGACGTGTCCGCGGCGGCGGGCGTGGCGGATCCCGCCTGGGGCGCAAGCGCCGCGTTCGTGGATTACGACCGCGACGGGCACCTCGATCTGGTCGTCGCCAATTACATCCGCTGGTCGCCGGAGATCGAGGTCGAGTGTTTCTCCCAGGGCGGCCGGCCGGACTACTGTTCGCCCCTGAACTACAAGGCGCCGTCGGTGGACACCCTGTTCCGCAATCGCGGCGATGGCACGTTTGAGAACGTCACCGTCCGGGCGGGCCTGGACCGGGCGTACGGATACGGTTTGGGCGTCGTGGGCACGGACCTGACCGGCGATGGCTGGCCGGACCTGTACGTGGCGAATGACGCCACCCCGAACCAGCTCTGGGTGAATCAGCGCGACGGCACCTTCCGCGACGAGGCGATGATTCGCGGGTGCGCGGTCAACAGTCTGGGCATGTCCGAGGCCGGCATGGGCATCGCGCTCGTGGACACACTGAACCGGGGTGTCTTTGATCTCTTCATCACCCACCTCGTCGGCGAGGCCAACCGCCTCTTTCTGAACCAGGGCGGCTATTTCACGGATCACGTCACGCCGCGCGGGCCGGGTGCCACGAGCTGGCCGCATACCAGTTTTGGGGTGGGGTTCTTCGACTTCGACCACGACGGGCGGCTCGACGCCTACATCGTCAATGGTCGGGTCAAGCGCGGCGTGACCGATCTGGATCCGAACGACGAATACGCCGAGCCGAACACGCTGTTGCGAGGCCTGGGAGAAGGCGCCTTCGAAGAGGTGTCGCCCGCTGGCGGGACCTCGCCGGTCCTGCTGGCGGCCGGCCGCGGGGCCGCGTACGGCGACCTCGACAACGATGGCGACGTGGACGTCGTGATCACCAATCGGGACGGCCCGACTCATCTGTTGCGCAACCTGGCGGGCAACCGGGGGCACTGGCTGCTGTTCCGCGTGCTGGACCAGCTCGGGGTGGACGCGATCAACGCCGAACTGCGGATCGAACAGGGCGCGTTTCGCCGCTGGCAGCGGGTCTTGCCGAACCAGAGCTATTGCTCGAGCAACGACCCGCGGGTTCACTTCGGCCTGGGCACGCTGGAGGGGGTGGAACGGGTCTTCGTCCGCTGGCCGGGGGGGACCGAAGAGGTTTTTGGCCCGTTCGCGGCGAACCAGATTCACGTCCTGCGCGAGGGGACCGGCCGCTCCGCGCCGTAACGGAAGCAACGGAGGCGGTCCTCGAAAACGACCGCCTGCCGCCCGGCCGGCTACCTCAGCAGCCGCGAGGCAAGCTCCGGCGACGGTGTGGGACAGGTCGGCGCCCGGCCGAACCACCGATGGCGGTGGCGGGCGATCCAATCATACACCCAGTCGCGCAGGGGCCGGGGCACCACGCGAAACGCGCCCAGCCAGCGCCAGGGAGCCGGCAGCCGGGCGACGATGCCCAGAGCGGCATCGGACTTCACCCGGATCTGGCCCGCGTGGAGCAGGACCACGCTGCGGATCGTGTCGGGCGCCAGCCCGTGCGAGGCGAGCAGTCGCGCGGCGATTTCCGAGCGCAGGGGGGCGAAGTGGAATCGCCGCGCCGGATCATGGGTCACGACGAACCGCACCGCGCGGTCGCAGAGCGCGCAGTCGCCGTCGAACAAAATGATCGGTCCGGAAGTCACGCGACGCCCACCGGGGGCACGTGGGGACAGTGTGGCCGGGTCGGGGCGCGCGCAACCCCGTGGCTACGACTTGATGTCGCGGAGTTGGAAAGCGGTGGCTCCGACGATGAACGTCGTGACACACGCACCGATCAGGATGGCCTGTGACTGGAGGATCTGCGCCCACGGCACCGGCGTGCCAAAGACCAGCAACCAGCAGCGGAAGTGGTGCGGCAGGAACCATTGCTCGTAGCGGTCGAAGAACGGGATGCTTTCCATCACGACGTTCAGGAAGAGGTAGGTCAGGGCGAGGATGGTGGCGGCGGCCGGCTTCATGTTGAAGCAGGAGAACATGAATGCGAGGCTCACGATGGTGCAGGCGTTCACCGCGAGGAAGGCGTGCGACAACAGAAACCGTTGCAGCCCCTCCCACGCCGGGAGCACGGCGAACGCGATGTTCGGCGCGAAGACGAACATGCCGCTCCACGGAAACCACAGCCGCGCGCAGCCCAGCGCGGTCGCGCCCAGCACGATGACCAGCACCGCGGCGAAGATCACGCCCGCGAGCCATTTGGCGAAGAGCAGGCGCAGCCGCGACACCGGGCGGCAGAGGATCATGCGCAGCGTCCCGTCCTCGGCTTCCTTCGCCACCAGATCGCCCCCGACGAGGGCGGCGAACAGCGGCATCATCAGGATGATCTGCGGCAGGAGCATGAACACGGCGACGGTCAGCGCGGAGATGAATTCCTCGGCCAGGTAACCGTTCCCGCGCAGGAGGCGTTCGACATCGCTCTGCCATCGGGTGAAGCGAAAGGCCAGCAGCATGGCATTCTGGCCGATGAGGAAGGCGCCGAATCCGATGTAGGTGCGCTTCTTCCCAAACAGCTTCCAGAGTTCGTTGCGCAAGTGCAGCCAGAACATGCGTCCATCCTTGGCGATCACGGGATGGCCGACGAGCCGAATCCGTGCGGCGCACGCAGCGCGGATGGCGGGAGCGGCGCGCCCTACCACCCCGGGATGCTTCGTGACACGGCGCGCCGTTTCGGGATTAATCCGGTTGTCGTCGGCGACGGGAATTCCACCAGCCGGGGTTGGGAGGCGATGGTGAATGCCCTACCTGACCGGGGGCAAGGGTCACGGCGCGGTGGGCCGGCAACGTCGGGGCGGTACCGCTGTCCCGGGTCCGGTTCAACTCGTCGTTTCGCGTCGTGGTCCGGCACCCGAGGCGCTCGGTGGTGGCTGGCTGGAGATGTCCGGTTTCCCGGCGACTGTCCGCATTGAATGAATCCAAGAGTTCGATAAACCAAGACCGCGAGGTGCCCATGAGCAAGCAATCCCACGTCCCGGCGGAGCCACCGGAAAAGATGCCGACCAAGAAATACGAAAAGGAGCTGCGCAAACTGCAGGCCGAGTTGTGCCATTTGCAGGAATGGGTGAAGCACAAGGGACTGCGGATCATCGTGGTCTTTGAGGGCCGCGACGGCGCGGGCAAGGGCGGCACCATCAAGGCCATCACTGAGCGGGTCAGCCCCCGTGTCTTCCGCGTCGTCGCCCTGCCGGCGCCCTCGGACCGCGAGAAAACGCAGATGTACATGCAGCGGTACCTGAAGCATTTCCCGGCGGCGGGCGAAATCGTGATCTTCGATCGCAGTTGGTACAACCGCCTGGGCGTGGAACGCGTGATGGGCTTCTGTACCGAGGAGCAGTACCAGAGCTTTCTCAAGGTGTGCCCCGAACTGGAAAAGTACGTGGTGGACGGGGGCATCACGCTGATCAAGTACTGGCTCGAGGTCAGCAACGAGGAGCAGAAGCGCCGGTTCGAGAACCGCATCACCGACCCTGTCCGCCAGTGGAAACTCAGTCCGATGGACCTGCCCGCGCGCAGCAAGTGGTACGAGTATTCGCGGGCGCGGGACGCCATGCTCAAGGCCACCGACACCCGCTGGGCCCCGTGGTACATCCTGCGGTCTGATGACAAGAAGCGCGCCCGGCTCAACTGCATCCGGCATCTGCTCAGCCTGGTTCCCTACAAGAAGATCAAGCGGGAGAAAGTGAAGCTGCCCGAGCGCGACCTGAAACACGCCTACGACGATCAGGCCACGCTCAAAGGACGCCGCTTTGTCCCCGAGCGATACTGAAACCCGATGGCCGCGCCCCCTCGCGGCCCGACTTCTGCATCGCTCGGGAGCTGACGAGCGGGAATGGCCCGTCGCCGGGGCGATTCAACCGCCCGCCTTCAGCTTGGCGAACGCTTCGAGGGCAACCTCGCGCGCAATGGCGTGGCTGACGATGGGGCGGGGGTAGTTGCCGTCGAGCGTGACTCCCGCGCGCGACAGCACCTCGGGCGGCGCTTCCCACGGGCGGTGAATCCAGTCGGCGGGTAGTTTGCCCAGTTCCGGTACCCAGCGCCGGACATAGTCGCCCTGCGGATCGAACTTCTCTCCCTGACCGGTGGGATTGAAAACGCGGAAGTAGGGCGCGGCGTCGGCGCCGCAGCCGGCCGTCCACTGCCAGCCGAGGGTGTTGCTGGCCAGGTCGGCGTCCACGAGCGTATCCCAGAACCACCGAGCGCCCTCGCGCCAGTCCAGCAACAGATCCTTCACCAGGAAGGACGCCACAATCATCCGCACGCGGTTGTGCATCCACCCGGTGGCCCACAGCTCGCGCATGCCCGCGTCCACGATGGGATAGCCGGTGCGCCCGCGCTGCCACGCGCGGAGCCAATCGCGGTCGGTTCGCCACGGGAAGCGCGCAAATTCCGGTCGCAGCGGCGCGGTGGGCGTATGGGGGAAATGAAACAAGAGGTGGTGAGCAAACTCGCGCCAGCCCACTTCGGCGAGGAACTGACTGTTCCGCCAGGCGGCAACCGGCAGCGACCGCCGATGGGCGAAGGCGCGCACTTCGTGCCACACCTGCCGGGGGCTGATTTCGCCGAAGTGCAAATGCGGCGAAAGGCGCGACGTGCCCGGGAGGTCGGGGCGGTTCCGCTGCGCGCCGTAGCCGTCAAACGCCGACGCACAGAACCGCTGGAGATTCTCCGCGGCGCCGCTCTCGCCCGGTTGCCACGCCGCGCGGATTCCGTCGGCCCAGTTGATTGCGGGTTCCAGTCGCAAGGCCGCGAGCGGCTCGGATTTCGGCCACCGTGCGGGACCGGGGAGCGCGGCCGGAGGAGGCGTGGGCTCGGTCGGCTCGGCCAATCCGAGGCAGTGGCGCCAAAACGGGGTGAACACCTGAAACGGTCCGCCGCTCTTGTTGGCGACGGTCCACGGCTCGAAGAGCAGGGCGCTGTTGCCACTGGCGGCCTCGAGCCCTTCGGCCCGCAGCGCGTCTTTGATCGCCCGATCCCGGGCGATGGCGGCTGGTTCATAGCGACGGTTCCAGAACACGGCCCCCGCACCGGTCTCCTTCACCAGCGCGCGCAGGGTTTCGAGGGAAGGCCCGCGGCGCAGGATGAGGCGCGAGCCGATCGCTTCCAGACGCGCCGCCAGCGCGGCGAGCGACTGGTGCAACCACCAGCGCGACGCGCCACCCGGCGGCCAGTCGCCATCCTCTTCCGGTGCCCAGATAAAAACCGGGATCACCGGTCCGCCGCGCTGCCGAGCCATTTCGAGGACGGGATTGTCCGCCAATCGGAGATCGAGTCGAAACCAAACGATGGATGCTTTCACGAAATGAACGCGGAGGGGACTTCTCGGTGCTGGATTAAACGTCGCTCCCTGTCCCCTGTCGCGCGCCGCAACGTAGCGCGCGACCGACGCGGCAATGAAGGAGGCTCCGTGGCCCGGCACGGCCCGGCGTGGCCGCCAGCCGGCACCCCGCCGGGAAGCACCGCGCGGACACGTGACAATCGCCGCCCCGGGCGTTAGCCTGCGCCGATCGAAGTCATAACCGTGAACCCGCTCATCCGTCCTGACCATGCGCTCTGACATCATCAAGAAAGGCTTTGAACGCGCCCCGCACCGCTCGCTGCTCCGCGCCACCGGCTCCATCGAGTCCGAGGCCGATTTCAACAAGCCGTTCATCGCCATCGCCAACTCCTACACTGACTGCATCCCCGGCCACGCCCACTTGAACGAGGTGGGGTTGCTGGTGAAGCGCCTGGTGCGCGCGGCCGGCGGAGTGCCGTTCATCTTCAACACCATCGGCGTGGATGACGGCATCGCGATGGGCCACAGCGGCATGTTGTACTCGCTCCCCTCGCGGGAGCTGATCGCCGACGCGGTCGAGACGATGCTCAAGGCGCACTGCTTCGACGGCATGATCTGCATCCCGAACTGCGACAAGATCGTGCCGGGCATGTTGATGGCGACCATGCGCTGCAACATCCCCACGGTGTTCGTCAGCGGCGGCCCGATGGCGGCCGGCATCGCCGAGCGCGAGGCCACGCACGCCGACCTCGCGGCGCACCTCCAGCCGGCCGCGGGCAAGTCGGACCTGATTTCGGTGTTCAAGGGCGTGGGCGAGCTGCAAACCGGCAAGATCACCGAAGAGCAGTTGAAGCGACTGGAGCAGAGCGCCTGTCCCACGTGCGGATCGTGCTCCGGCATGTTCACCGCCAACTCGATGAACTGCTTGTGCGAGGCGCTCGGCATCGCGCTGCCGGGCAACGGCACCATCCTCGCCGTTTCCAAGGAACGCGAGGCCCTCTACGAGCGCGCCGCACGGACCATCCTCAAGCTCGTTGAACACGACCTCAAACCGCGTGATATCGCCACGATCGAGGCCTTCGACAACGCAATCATGCTCGATGTGGCGATGGGCGGCTCGACCAACACCATCCTGCACACCCTGGCCATCGCGCGCGAAGCCGGCATCCCGTACGACATCAAGCGCATTGACGAAATCTCGCGGCGCGTCCCCTGTCTCTGCAAGGTGTCGCCCTCGTCGAACTATCACGTTCAGGACGTGCATCGCGCCGGCGGCATCCACACGATCCTCGGCGAACTCAAACGCCTCGGCGTGCTGAATCTCGGGTGCCGGACGGTCACCGGGAAGACCCTCGGCGAGAACATTGACGAGTGGGACGCCCGCTCCGAAAAATGCACCGCCTGGGCGAGGGCTGTCCGCGTCTCGGGGGCTTCGGCCATCGTGGTGGATCCAAACGACAAAATGGGCCCCGCCGTCCGGACGGCCAGCGGCAACCTGGCGCCCAAGCCCATGATGTTTTTCCCGGCCGACCCGGTCGCGATCACCCTCTGGCGCGACGCGGCCGCGTGGAACGCGGGCGACCTCGAAGCGCAGCTCGCGCTCTTCGATTCCAAAGCCGCGGTGAAAATGCCCGACGGCGGGATCCTCAAAGGCAGGGACCAACTGCGCCCGGTGATCGCGCAGCAAATGGCGGAGGCGAGGGGCCTCGTCCGCGCCGAACTGGGCGAGTATCGCGATGAACCGGTGCTGCTGTTCTGGCGATACGAAAAGGGCGGCCAACGCGTCCGGCACGCGATGCTCCGGGTGAAGCGGTTCAAGCATTGGGTGATCACCCGCGCGGAGCACGACACCGATCCGCGCCGCCTCGCCAAGGCCTTGCCCAGCGGGCTGATGCCGCACGACCCAGCCTTTCGCTTCGATGCCGCCGACTGCATTCGGACGCCTGCGACCGCCTACTCGCCCGACGGCGGGCTCTCGATTCTTTACGGACAGCTCGCGCCCGAGGGCAGCGTCGTCAAGACGGCCGGAATCAGCGAGGGCTTCAAGGCCGCTTGCGGACCAAGCTTCGTCTTTGAAGGGCCCTGTGTGATCTTCGAGAGTCAGGACGAAGCGTGTGCCGGAATTCTGGGTGGGCAGGTCAAGGCGGGAGACGTGGTGGTCATCCGCAATGAAGGCCCGCGCGGGGGACCGGGAATGCAGGAGATGCTCTCGCCCACCAGCTACATCGTGGGCATGGGGCTGGGCGACAAATGCGCGCTCATCACCGACGGCCGCTTCAGCGGCGGCACGGCCGGCGCGTGCATCGGTCATGTCTCGCCCGAGGCGGCCGAAGGAGGCCCGATCGGGCTGCTGCGGCCCGGCGACCGCATCCGCATTGATTTCCCGAACCGGCGCATGGACATCCTCGTGCCGGAGGCGGAACTCGCCGAGCGGCGGAAGACTTGGCAGCCGGTCAAGCGCCAGCTCACCGGTTGGCTCGCGCGTTACCAAAAGCAGGTCACCAACGCGAGCCAGGGCGCGATCCTCGGCGTCTGATAGCCGCCGCACGCGCGGTTCTGAGCCCTGCCGTAACGGCGCCATTGCCGGTCGCCGGACCACCCCGTGGTTTCGCCCGGCGAATGCCGGCGCGTCGCCCCGGACTTCAATCCATCGAGTGATCGCGAACCGCGGCGTGACGGATCTGCGCGGTCACGACGTGTAACCTTCGGAGCGGCCGCGGCTCTGCTCCGGCAGAGCGCTTATGAAGGAACTGCTGATTCTGGGCGCCGGCACGGCCGGAACCATCATGGCCAACAAACTGCGCGGTTGCCTGCCCGCGGCGGAGTGGCGCATCCGGGTGGTGGATGAAGCGGCCGACCATTTTTACCAGCCGGGGTTTCTGTTCCTGCCCTTCGGGCTTTACACGGACCGGGACGTGGTACGCCCCAGAAGCCGATTTCTGCCCCGCGGCGTGGAGTTTGTTCAGGCGGCCGTGGACCGGATTGAGCCGGACCGCCGCCGGGTGCGCCTGGCCGACGGGCTGGAACTGCCCTACGACGTGCTGCTGATCGCCACCGGCACTCGGCCCGTGCCCGGGCAGGTCGAGGGGATGACCAACGGAGACTGGCGCCGGCGCGTGCATGAGTTTTACACCTTCGAGGGTGCGCGGGCCTTGCAGGCCTCGCTGCGCGACTGGCGCGGCGGCCGACTGGTCGTGCACGTCAGCGAAATGCCCATCAAGTGCCCGGTGGCGCCGCTCGAATTTGCCTTCCTGGCCGACTGGTGGCTGACCACACAGGGGTTGCGGGACAAGACCGAACTGGTCTATGTCACGCCGCTGTCGGGCGCGTTCACGAAGCCCATCGCCTCGCAGGTCCTGAGCGGCCTGCTTGACCGCAAGCGCATCCGCGTGGTCACCGACTTCGCCGTGGCGCGCGTGGACAACGAGCGGCACGCGCTGGTCTCCTGGGACGAGCGCGACGTGCCCTACGACCTGCTGGTCACGGTGCCGCCCAACCTCGGCGCGGACATGATCGAACGCTCCGGCCTGGGCGACGAAATGAACTACGTGCCCACCGAGCGTCACACGCTCCGGGCGCGGGGGCACGAGAACATCTTCGTCATCGGCGATGCCGCGGACGTGCCGACCTCGAAGGCCGGCTCGGTCGCGCATTTCGAGGCGGAGGTGCTCACCGAGAACGTGCTGGCCCACATCTGCGGTGAGCCGTTGTCCGAGCGCTTCGACGGCCACGCCAATTGCTTCATCGAGTCCGGCTTCGGCAAGGGCTTCCTGCTCGACTTCAACTACCAACTGGAGCCGGTGCCGGGGCGGTTTCCGTTTCCGCGGCTGGGACCGCTGGCTTTGTTGGGCGAATCGCGCCTCAACCACTGGGGTAAGCTGGCCTTCAAGTGGATTTACTGGCACGTGCTGCTGCGCGGCTGGCCCATCCCGTTTGTGGACCACCGGATGAGTCTCGCGGGCAAACAAATTCCCGCCGGCGCGCTCAAGGCCGAGATGGCCGGCTGAGCCGTCGGCGCCCGTTAAAGCCCAACCGTCAACCCGTCATTGCAACCTATGGCACAAAAGAACATCGCTGGACACACCGTGGACGTGGATGCCGAGGGCTACCTGACCCGGCCCGAACAATGGAACCGCGCCATCGCCGAGGCGCTGGCGCAGGAGCTGAACCTCCAACTTACCGACGCGCACTGGAAGGTGATCGAGTTCCTCCAAAGCGACTACCGCGAGCGCGGCACCGTGCCGGGGATGCGCCGGCTCAACAAGGTGGGCGGCTTTGCCACCAAGGACCTGTACGCCCTGTTCCCGGACGGGCCGATCAAGAAGGCCGCACTGATTGCCGGTCTGCCCAAGCCTGCCAGTTGCGTCTGAACGGAGGTGGCCATGAGCACGAACAGCCCCGACCGCATTCGCAAGGTCTCGATCATCGTTTCGCGCGGCAGCCTCGACGGCGTGTACCCGGGCCTGATCATGGCCAACGGCGCCCGCATGGAGGGCATCGAGGCCAATCTCTTTTTCACCTTCTTCGGGCTGTATGCCGTGATGAAGGGCTATCAGGACAAAATCCGCATCGCCACGGTGGGCAACCCGGCCATGCGCGTCCCCGACGCGAAAGGCTTCCCCCTGCCCACGCTGCTGGGTGCGCTGCCGGGAATGTCCGCCTTTGCCACGCGCATGATGCGCAAGGAAATGGAGAAGCTGGACATCCCGCCCGTGTCGGAGTTCATCGAGATGATCCACGACGCTGGTGGTCGCATCTACGCCTGCAAGGCCACCGTGGACATGTTCCACCTGAAGCCCGAGGACTTTGTCCCACAGGTGGACAAGGTGCTGACCGTGGGCGAATTCTACGAACTGTCAGCCGGCGCGCAGATCATCTTTACCTGAGCCGCAGGCGAGGTTGGCCGTTCTCTGCGTGTCGCCCCGGCCGGGTGGCCGTTCATGCTCCAGCAGACACGGCGCTCAATCCATCAGTTGCCGGGTGACGGTGGCAACGGTTTGCCGGCCAGCCAGCGTTGCGCCGCAAGGCCCTCGCCATCCTCGCAGCGCTGGGTCTGGCGGGGGCTTTCGAGTTGACCGCCCCATGCCTCATCCGCATTTTCAACGGCGACCGTTGGTCATCAGGCGGACCGCAACTCGAATACGCATCCATGAAAAAACTTGTCATTGCTCTGGTCTCGATCGGCGTGGCGGTGGGGATCGGCATGAGCATCTGGTACTTCCGTGAGTCGCCCAAGCTGAACACGGAGCAGGTGGAGACCGTGTTCCTCCTTTCCGGGGATGAGTCGAAGATCAAGCCGCTCGAGGAAGCGATCCTCGCCTTCCAGCAACGCGACCCGCAGACGGCGCTGGCGGGCTTCAACAAGTTGCTCGCGGATCCGAACCTCACGGACGAGGAAAAGGAAGTCGTCCAAGACCTGATCAAGCAGGTCAACAAGTACCTCGGGAAGCCTTAGCGGCGGCGGCTGGCCGCCCTCGCCCGGCAACGGATGTTCGCGTTTTGGTGAAGCCCGGAAACCGCACCATTTCTCCGGGCTTCTTTTTGCCACGAAGCCGGGCTTGATCCCGGAAATGCCAATCGCGCGGTCCCCGGTCGGCCGAACATGTCGTTCCTCCCGGTCGTGCAACGTGAGCTGGCGGTCAACGCCCGCCGCCCCGCCACGTACCGGACAAGAATGATCGCGGCGGCGCTGGCCGCGGGCATCGGCGTCTTGGGACTGTGGGTTTCTTCGGTGGGGTGGAACCCCGGTTCGGGGGCGGCTCTGCTGGGGATAGAGGCTCCGGCTCTGCTGCTCTTTTGCCTGCTGGAGGGCGCGCGCACGACCGCCGACTGTCTGAGCGAGGAAAAGCGCTCAGGCACCCTGGGGTTGCTGTTCCTGACCGACCTGACCGGGTGGGATGTCGTCCTCGGCAAGCTGGCGGCGAGCTCGCTGCGGGTCTCATTCGCACTGCTGGCCGTGCTCCCCGTGGCCGCGATGACGCTGCCGCTCGGCGGCGTCAGCGGCGCGCACTTTGCCCGCCTGGCGATGGCCTTGGGCGGAGCGTTGTGGATTTCCCTGACCGTGGGGCTGGCCGTTTCGGCTTTGAGCTGGGACGAAAGCCGCGCGTTTTGGGGAACGCTGGCGGGTTTGGGAATCCTCTGTGCAGGACCGCTGGCCGTGGCTTTCGGGGCGGGACTGATTTCGCCGGGAACGCGCTGGGAAATGATTTCGGTGCTGAGTCCGCTGACCGCCTACGCGGGAGCGGAAGATTCGGCGTACGCGGCCACGCCCGCCGCTTTCTGGTTATCACTGCTCATGTGCGGGCTGACCGGGGCGGTCTTGGTTGGGCTCGCGGCGTGGGCGGCGCGGCGCTTTTGGGGAGGCGAACCCCGCGGGACAGGCCGGCGTGGTGGAGCGACTGCCTCTGGGCGCCTTCCCATTACCGGCCCTTGGGAAGAGCAGCCTGGTGGCTGGCTGGCGCGGCGACACTGGGAACCGGGGCGGCGTCTTCGGCTTCTGTGGGCGCTTGCCGGAGCGGGGGGCGTCGCGATTGCGGCCTCGCTCTCACCGCTTCCGGAAGCCGCCGCCATGTTTCTGCCATTTGTGGCGCTATTACCGTTCAAGATCGGGCTAACTTTGGGTACCTGCCAGTTTTTTGCCCAGATGCGCGAGGAGGGCATGCTCGACTCGCTCCGCCCGGTTCCGACCGGCCCGAGAAGCTGGCCGGAACAGTTTGCGACCGGTACCCACACTGCCTGGAAAACGCCTTTCGGCATCCTCTTCGGCGCGCTGTTGCTGGTAGCGGTGGCGGTGTTGCTCCAGCAGCCGGACGGACGGGGTTTCATGATCTTTGCCTATCTCCTGGGCACCGAGGCCATGGACCTGCTTGCCTTGTACTGGACCGGCGCCTGGCTGGCGTTGCAATCGGGGCGCGCCACCGCCGCGGCCACGCGCGCGTTGCTGTGGGTGCATCTCCTGCCCAGCCTGCTCTGCTGCGGACTCCGTCTGGTCGTGGACCTGTTTGTCTGGGCCATCATGCGCGAGCGTCTGCAGGCCGGGTGGAATTCGGCCGGTCTGCCGCAAGCAAGCAGCCTTGACGAGCTCCGTCCCGGAACCGGTTCGCCCCCGCTGGTCAACCCGTGACACCGACCCCGCCGCCGCCGTGTGTTCTGCACGAAGACGAGCACCTGCTCGTGGTGGAAAAGCCGCCGGGCTGGAACACCCATGCGCCGGCCCCTTATGCCGGCGAGGGACTCTACGACTGGCTGCGGCATCGCGAACCGCGCTGGGCCCGGTTGGCGATCATGCATCGCCTCGACAAAGACACCGCCGGCGTGATGGTTTTTGCCAAAACCTCCCTCGCGAGCCGGGCGTTGACCGGGCAATTCACGCGTCGCGAGGTGACGAAGTCCTATCGCCTCCTGGCCATGCAATGCCCGGGCGAGCGTCGGTTCCGCGTCGAGTCGGAACTCGTGCGGGTCGGCGAGCGGTATCAGAGTCAGGCGGGCAGCGGGGGCGAACGGGCCGTGACGGAGTTTGCCGTGCTGGAAAAGCGGCCCGATGGACTGGTCACCATTGAGGCCCGGCCGCTCACCGGGCGAACGCATCAAATCCGGGTCCACGCGGCCGAGAACGGTTTTCCCATCTTGGGCGATCGGCTCTACGGCGGTCCGCCGGCCCCACAACTCGCCTTGCAGGCGGTCGCGCTTGGTTTCACGCATCCCGCGACCGGCGAGCGAAGGGAGTTCCGAGCCCGAACGGACCATCTCGCACCGCTGCTGGCCGCTCCGCCTCTGGAGAGGCATTCATACCTGGCCGGCCTGGCCGCCGCGCGCCGCCGCGCGTTTATTGCCCGCGCAGAAACCGACTGCTGCCGGCTGATTCATGGCGAGGGCGACGGCGGTCCGTGGGCCGGGCAATACCTCGATCAGTGGGGGCCGTATTTGCTCTGGTCGCACGCGGAGGAGTTGCGGGCCGCCTCGCTGCCGGGTGCGGTGAGTCAGTCGCCCGACTGGCTGACTGCTTGGGCGACCGACGCTGGCTTTCGCGGGGTGTACCGCAAGGTGCTCCGGCGAGCGGCCCGGGCGCGGGCGGGGACCGAGGCTTCGCCGGAGCGGCTTGCCGGTGAGCGAGCGCCCGAGCGTTTTGTGGTGCAGGAAAACGGCGTCCGCTTCGAAGTCAGTTTCGCCGAGGGCTACTCGGTCGGTTTGTTCCTGGACCAGCGCGACAATCGTCGTCGGCTGCTGGTCAACCACGTGGCGGCGGACTTCCCGTTGTTCGCGGACGGCGCGGCGGGGGCGGAAGTGCTGAACGTCTTCGCGTACACGTGCGGGTTTTCCGTCTGCGCCGGGCTCGCCGGCGCACGGACCACCAGCCTGGACCTGTCACTGAAGTACCTCGAATGGGGAAAGCGAAACTTCGCGCTCAACGGGCTGTCGCCGGCCGACCACGAGTTCATCCACGGCGACGCGTTCGACGGGTTGCGGCGGCTGGCGAAGAAGGGACGTCAATTTGACGCGGTGTTGCTCGATCCGCCCACGTATTCGACCTCGAAGGAAGGCGGGCGCTGGCAGGCGGAACGCGATTACGGCCGGCTGGTCAGCGCGGCCCTGCCCCTGGTGAAGCCGGGCGGAGTGTTGTTCTCCTCGACCAACGCCGGGCGCGTGACGCCGGCGGACTTCGTCAGCATCGTGCATCAAGCCGTGGCCGCGTCACGCCGCGCCGTGCTCCGGGAGCACTACGTGCCCCAGCCGCCGGACTTTCCGATTTCGCGGGCCGAACCAGCGCACCTGAAAACGCTCTGGCTGCGGCTCGCTTGACGCGCCGGCGTTTCCTACAACTGCGGCCGGAACAGGAATCCGGCCCAGTTGAAGTTCCGGTTGAAATAGTTGGTCAGCCGCACGACGACTTCGTTGCGGCCTTCCCGGAGCGGCAAGTCAATCCACGCGGATTCGAAGCCGTTGAAGTGCTGGCCGCCGGCGTACACGCGTTGGTCGTTCACCCAGACTTCGCACGGATCGTCATGCGCGAACAGACACCGCACGGTCCGCGCGCGGGACGATTCCATGAAGCGCCGCGCCAGCAGCGCGTGCCCCATGCCGCCCAGTTCCGCCTCGTAATCAATCTTCATGCCGTGGCGCGCCACGTAGGTGAGGTTCAGCATCGGTCCCACGCTGCGCTCTTTCATCCAACCGGAGGTGAAATGTTCTTTGACTCCGCGGCACTCGAACTTCTTACCCGCATCCAGGTCGGCGACCGCCGGTAGCACGCTGAAGATTGGCACCGCGGCCTTGCCGGCGGCATCGTGGGGAATCGGCACCGGCCCGAAGACGTCCCACTCGACCGACTCGGCCGCAGCGCCATCGGGCACGGTCGTATCCTCGGCGGTGTCCTGATACCAGACGGCGACGCTCTCCGGGCTGAGGTCGGCGAAGGCGCCCCACTCGATCGCCAGGGAATGGCGGAAGGGATACACGTTTTCGAAGTGGTGCCGGTAGCGGCCCTCGTCGTTCGAGTGCGCCACCGCGTACGGGTGATGCGCGCCCTTGCCGAACCAGGCAAAGGTGAAGTAGTCCTCCCCGTTGATGCCGTGCAGGAAGGCGGGCCGGTCGCCCTCGCCGTCCACCACCGCAAAGTCGCCCCCGCCGTGATCGTGGCCGGTCTTGTACAACGTCATGCCCAGCCAATGACCGCGCCCGCGCAAATACAGGACCTGGTGCAAGCGATGCCCCGTGGTCCGTTCGGTCCGTTGATGCAGCGCGTGGAAATAGCCCCATGACGGGGCGAACGTTGGCACGCGTTCCACCACCAGCCTCCCGGCCGCCGCCGCGGGTTGAGAGCCATCATTCCGCACGACCAATTCCAGACTCCGCCGAAAGGGCATGGGGAGGTAGCAACTCGCGTCGTTGCTGGCGTGGCTCTGGTAGGACACGCCGCGGAACGGGCCGAAGAACGCCGGCACCGGTGAGTTGACCGCGAAGGTCGCCGCGTCCTCGTACCGAACGAGAAGGCGCAACTTTGCGTCCGGCGACCAGCGCAGCCGCAGTTCGCGTGCGATGGCGGGGCCGGCCAATCTGGCGAGCACCTGCTCGGCCCCCGGGGCCAGCGTCGCCTCGGGGACTTCGACCACCTCGCGGGCGAGATTCGCGGCCGGCCCGGTCCGACGGGCTTGTTCCAGCCCCAGGTAGTGAAACGCGAGGCCCTGGCCGGTTCCGCTGGTCAGGAGTCGCGCGCCGCGCAGCGAGCGGTCCTCGAGGCGATAGTCAATCTGGCAGAACCAGAGCCAGAAGCTCGGTTGCCGCTGCACCACGTCCAACCGCAGGCTTTTCTCGAAGGGCACGGGCAGGAAAAAGTTGTACGCGCGGTTGTGAACGGGCAGCGCGTTGCCGGGAGCGACGGGCACCGGAAATTGCGCTGCCGCTGCCGCCATGGCCTCGTCGGTGAATCGTACCGAAGGGGTCGTTTCGCCATCCACGTAGAACTCCCAGTCGAAGTACGGCTCGCCGTCGCCGCGCGTCGTCCAGATGTGGCGGATGGAGCCCTCCCCCTTGACATCGAGCAGCGTGAAGCGGTTGCCGACGCCGGTCCACGCCCCGATGTGTCGTTCGGGGCTCTCGACGAAGCTGTTCTTGCCGGGCCGGTAATCCCGCAGCACGAAAATGTCATCGAGCGCCCGGGAGCGGAGCCGCGCCAGTTCGGCGTCCGAAAGGTCCGCCGCCAACAATCCGGCAAGGGGCAGCGCAAGGGTGAGAGAGGCGAGCAAACAGCGGGCGGTGTTCATGAGCGCCAAGGTAACGGACCAACCACCGCCCGTCAGGCAAATCCGGGACCTAAACCTGATCCCTTTCGGGACTTCGAGGGGTGGACCGTTTTTGTCTGGTCTCCTGTGCCACCAAAGGGGATGAGAAAAATACGGCGAAGCGACTCGTCCGTGCCGCGACGCTTGGGTGTCCGGGCTTTCTGGCCGGGTTCCACGAGGCGTTCGGCTCCAGCCTGCCCGCCTTGCCCAAGCGCCGCGGACGCCGCTCGCGCGTGCCCCTGGCCCACCGGCTCCCGATGCTGGTCTTCCACGTCATGAACGCCGCCGGCAGCCTGCCCCAGCACGGTCGCCGACTCTTCGACGACGCCCTGACCGACAATGCCCGGAGCGGGCGCACGCGCCCGCCAATTCGCGTGCCGGTCGTGCGCCAGCGGCGCGCGGGCAGCCGGATTGTGCGCGTGCTGGTGCGGCAGAAGGGCCAGCCGCGGGTCATCACTGCCTGGCTGGAACGGCGGGAAATCCGCGGGCGGGCGGCCCGGCCCTACTGTCGGCTCGCGGCGCCCGTGGATCGGGTTTTGGTCTCGATCAGCCAAAACACAACCCCCGCGATGGCGGCCAGAATGGCGAACCAGCCCCAGTCGGGAATCCCCGTCACTTCCGGCAACCGCAACTTGCCCAGCGCCGCCACCTTCTGAATGTGCGTCTCGACCCAGGCGAAGCTCAGCGCGTACAGTACCGCGCCCGCCAGCATCCCGATCACGCCCACCAGCGCGTGCAGACTGCCGGTGGCGATCGCGGCCACTCCAGTTCCGGGACAGTAGCCGTACAGGACCATGCCGACGCCGAACAATGCAGCGCCGAGCGTCACCCCCAGCATGTTCGCGGGTTTGATGTGGAACTGCGCATGGCCGGTCTGGGTCAGCGCCAGCACCCCGACGCCCCCGACGATAATCGCCGTGAACATCACCTTGAGCACGGTGAAGTCGCGGAAGCGGAACTGGTTCACGATGACGTTGTAGTTCGTCACGCCGCCCCGATGGAGCAGCCAGCCAAAGGCGGCCCCAAGCACCAGAGCCAGCCAGAGTGCCGCGTCGCCGGAAAGGGGAAGTTTCATCGTGGGTTTGCTTGTTCAGCGATCAGGGTCCCTGGCTTCTGCCCCGGAACAACACGGCGGCCGTGGCCAGACCCGCGGCAAAGAGCGTGAGAAAGAATACCCAACTGCTGACCGCCAGTTGGAGCGAGCCGCTGATGCCGTGGCCGCTGGTACACCCCCCAGCCAGCCGCGCCCCATACATGATGATGACGCCACCGAGAAACGCCGCCGCCAGCCTTCGGCCGGGTGCGTTCCCGAACCGTTCCCGCCAGGTCGCCGGTACGGTTTCGACCTGGAAGGTTCGGCTGACCAGCACGCTGGCAAGGCTGCCCAGGAACGTGCCCAGCAAAAAGACCATGCCATAGTCCCATTTCAGCGGAAACTTCGCCCAATAGGCATTCGTGGCCACGCCATCGGAACCCAGCACCGGCAAGGCGCAGACGCTGGCGGCGGAAGAGATTGCCGTCGAGATGCCCAAGGGCTGGTTGGCCACCGCAAACGCGATCCAGCTCAGCACGCCGATGCCTGCGCCGACGAGGTACGGGTTCCACCGGCCGCGGGCTTCGCGTTCAGCTTCCGGCTGGCACAGCACGTTCGGGTCGCTTGGCATACGGAGATCAGTTGGCGACAGCCGAGGCAGCCGGCTGACCGAGTTTGAGGAAGTTCTCCAGGATCCGCCGGCCATTCTGGGTAAGAATGCTTTCCGGATGAAACTGGACCCCCCAGATGGGCAGCGACCGGTGCCGGATTCCCATGATCTCGCCCTCATCGGTCCAGGCCGTGACCTCGAGGAAGTCCGGCAGCGACGCCCGCTCGATCACGAGTGAGTGGTAGCGCGTCGCCTCGAACGGATTCGGCATCCCGGCGAATAAGTCTCGACCGTCATGATGGATGGGCGAGGTCTTGCCGTGCATCATTCGATAGTTGACCACCACTTTCGCGCCAAACGTGTGACCGATGCACTGATGGCCGAGGCAGACCCCGAGGATGGGCACGCGCCCGGCGAAGGTGCGGATGATGTCGTTCGAGAGACCCGATTCGCGCGGGGAACAGGGGCCGGGGGAGATCAGAATGCGCTCCGGTTTCAGTTCGGCGATCTGTGGCAGGGTGACCTCGTCGTTGCGATGAATTACCATTCGCACACCCATTTCCCCGAGGTATTGCACGAGGTTGTACGTGAACGAATCGTAGTTATCTATCACCAAGACCATGGCCGGGGCGCAACTTAGCGGACAGGGCAACGGAGCAAAGCGGAAAGGGGGGCAGCCCCCAAGGGCGATCGGTGCCGCGTTCACGTCCGAACCTGCCCCGTCCCGAAGCCGAGCCACTTGTAGCTGGTCAGTTCCTCGAGACCCATCGGGCCACGGGCGCCAATCTTGTCGGTGCTGATGCCAATCTCCGCGCCCATGCCAAACTCGCCGCCGTCCGTGAAGCGCGTGCTGGCGTTCCAGTACACGGCCGCGCTGTCCACCTCGGCGAGGAATTGCCGCGCCCGCGCTTCGTCGCGGGTGACGATGCTGTCGCTGTGCGCCGAACCGTAGTGGTTGATGTGGGCGATTGCGGCCTCGACCCCGTCCACGACGCGCACATTGAGGATGTAATCGTTGTACTCGGTGAACCAGTCCTGCTCGGCGGCCGGGCGGATTTCCGCTTTGGGCTTCTCTCCGGCACTCAAGATGGCGGCCGCCGTTTCGTCCACGCGCAGTTGCACGTGGCGTTCACCCAGCCGGGCTGCGATCCGGGGCAGGAAAGCTGCCGCCACGGGTTGGTCCACAAGGAGGGTTTCCATGGCGTTGCAGACGGCGGGGCGCTGGCACTTGGCGTTCAGGACAATGGCTTCAGCCATCGCCGGGTCGGCGTCGCGGTCCACGAACACATGGCACACGCCCTTGTAATGCTTGATCACCGGCACCTTGCTGCACTCCGCGACCGCCCGGATCAGTCCTTCACCGCCCCGCGGCATGCAGAGGTCCACGTACTGGGTGAGCGAGAGGAGAGCCGGGATGGCCTCGCGATCCGGCGTGGGTACCACCTGTATGGCGTGATCCGGGAAGCGACCGCCGAGGGCCATCCGGCCGGCCGCCACCATCGTTTGGGCGATCAACTGGTTCGAGTGCAGCGCCTCCTTGCCGCCCCGGAGGATCGTTGCGTTGCCGGATTTGAAGCAGAGGCTGGCCGCGTCGGCGGTCACGTTGGGCCGCGATTCGTAAATGATCACCACCACACCAATCGGCACCGAGACCTTCTGCAGCCGCAGACCGTTCGGGCGCGTGCGCTGATCGAGAATCCGCCCGACGGGATCGGGCAGGGCGGCCACTTCCCGCAAGCCGCGGGCCATGCCGCTGATGCGTTTGTCGTCGAGCTTCAACCGGTCCAGCATGGCGGCGGACAGGCCGAGTTGGGCGCCTACCGCCATGTCCTGCGCGTTGGCCGCCTTGAGACCGTCCGCGTCGCGTTCCAGGGCGTCAGCCATGGCCCGCAGCGCGCGGTTCTTCTCGTCAGTGGTCAGCGAGGCAAGGGCGCGGGAGGCGGTTTTCGCCTGCCGGGCCAACGTGGTCATTTGTGCCAGCAGCGTCATGTGGGCAGCATAGCCGGATGACCGGCCGTTGCCCAGCAAGGGCGCCTCGGGCGAAAGGCCGCTGTGCCGGCTACTGCTCCGAACCCGCAGGCGCGGAGTGCTGCCGAATCACGTCCGCGATCCGGACCGGCGCGCCGCCCCGGCGTTTGCTTTCGTCCGCCGCTTCCATGAAGGCGAAGAGTTCGATCGTTTCCTCCGCCGAAACCGGCGCGATGCCAGTCTGGAAGAACTTCATCACCTCGCGAATCAGGGGCGCATAGTCCCCGCCCTCCTTCTGGTCCAGCACGCGCTTCGTCCCGAAAACGGTCACACGGTAGGGGGCGGCGGCATTGCGGATGCCGATCAACGTGCCGACGCGGCCGCCCCGCCAGACGCCGGTGACCACGTCCGTATCCGGTGTGCTGGTGCGGACGACGCTTTCGCAACCGGTGCCCATCACGGTGAACAAGGCTTCGGCCGGATGCACACCATACCAGAACAGGTCGGGATGGTGCGGTTCGAGGTGGCAGGGTCCGGTGGAGATGGCACCCTTGAGCTCGCCGATGTCCGCCTGTTTCAACTCGACCAGACCCGGATAGTACCGCAACGACGAGGAACTGAAGCAGGGCACGCCATGTTCCCGGGCGAGGCGGTAGATCTCGATGGCATCGCGGAGCGATCCCGCCACCGGTTTGTCAATGAAGACCGGTTTGCGGGCCTTGAACACGGGCTTCACCTGTTCGAGATGCGGCCGGCCGTCCACGCTCTCCAACATCACAACGTCCACTTTCTCGCACAGCGCCTCAATCGAGTCCACGATCTCAACGCCCCATTGCTCGCGCAGCTCGCGGGTGTAGCCCTCGACCCGCGACCAGCTCGACTCGATGTCGCGGCTGCCGCCCTTGAACGCCGCCACCACCTTGCCGCCCGGCACATGCTGGGGATGGGACCGGTCGTTCAGGAGCTTGGTGAAGGCCGTCACGTGTGAGGTGTCCAGACCGATCATGCCAATCCGCAATTCCGCCGCCGCAGGGCGGAAAAGACAGTGCAGGAGAAGGCCGAAAGCGGCGAGACGAAGCGTGTTCATCGGCGACCTTGTACCCTGCTGGCCGACGCCGCACCAAGGGGAAAAACTCGTCGCCGCTGCGCCAAGCGAAGTTGTCCAAGCCGACGATGGCAACGCGAGGCGGGGCGGATGACGAGTGCGAGAACCTCGACGGCCGCAGCTCTGTTGCGCATCTTGCCCGCATCACATGTCCGTTCCGTCCGTCACCACCACGCCCCGCCTGCGACTGCGCGTCACTGCCGCGGCTGAGGCATCCGTGCGCGGTGGACATCCGTGGGTGTTTGGGGACAGCGTGCGGGAACAGAACCGTGAGGGGACCCTCGGTGAACTCGCCGTGATCTATGACCGGCGGGATCGCTTCCTGGCAATCGGCCTGTACGATCCCAGTTCGCCGCTGCGGGTCCGCGTGCTGCACGTGGGGCAGCCGGTCGCCTTGGATGCGACTTGGTGGCGGGAGCGGCTTGCTGTCGCCCTCGCGCGCCGGCAGGGAATGTTTGACGCTCAAACCACGGGGTTTCGCCTCGTCAACGGCGAAAGCGACGGCTGGCCCGGCCTCGTGCTGGACCGATACGGTTCGGTTGGCGTGCTCAAGCTGTACACCGGCGCGTGGCTGCCGCGGCTGCCCCACCTGGTGCCGCTGATCCCCGCCAGCACCGGCCTGGAGGCAGTCGTCCTGCGCCTGAGCCGAAACATCCAGGCGGTGGCGCGCGCGGACTTCGGTCTGCAGGATGGCCAGGTGATTTCCGGATCAGACGTCGCCAATCCGGTTGAGTTCCTCGAGTCTGGGTTGCGGTTCGAGGCCGACGTGGTCAGGGGACAAAAAACGGGATTCTTTCTGGACCAGCGGGAAAACCGCCGTCGGGTCGGCGATCTTGCCGCCGGGCGCCGGGTGCTCAATGCCTTCAGCTTTTCCGGCGGCTTTTCGCTGTACGCGGCCCGAGGCAGGGCGATTTCGGTCACGGACCTCGACATCAGTCCGCACGCCCTTGCCGCAGCTCGGCGCAACTTCGCCCTGAACCATACGACTCCCTCCGTGGCCCGCTGTCAGCACGAGACGGTGCAGGCCGATGCGTTTGACTGGCTGGCCGCGCAGCGGCGCCCGGCGTACGACCTCGTGGTCCTGGATCCTCCCTCACTGGCCCGGCGCGAAGCCGAGCGTGAAGGGGCGCTGCGGGCGTATGGCCGGCTGGCGCGCGATGGTATTCGCGTCTTGAGGCAGGGAGGGCGGCTCGTGGCCGCGTCGTGCTCGGCGCATGTCTCGGCGGAGGAATTCTTCGCGGCAGTACGGCGGGCGGGCCGTGAATCCGGACGGCGTTTTTCCGAAATGGCCACAACGCGTCATCCGCCGGATCATCCTGCGACGTTCCCGGAAGCACAGTACCTTAAAGCCATTTTTCTGGTCTTCGAGCCGTGATTCGTTTGACGAGGCAAGGCGCGGGGCCTAGCTTGCCGGTGTTCCGCAAGCATGACGACCAGTGAGCCAGTGATTCGACTGACCGAGAACGCCGCAGCGGAAGTGCGCGCCATGCTGGCGAAGGATCCGGCCAATGCCGGCAAGACGCTGCGCGTGTACATCGAGGGCGGGGGCTGCTCCGGACTGCAGTACGGAATGGTGTTTGATGAGCGGCGCGATGGGGACCTGGCCGCAGAACAGTTTGGCGTCGCGGTGCTGGTGGATCCAGTGAGCGCCGAGTACGTGCGTGGCGCGGTGGTGGACTTTTCGGACAGTCTGACCGGTGGCGGTTTCAAGATCACGAACCCGAACGCCCGGCAATCCTGCGGTTGCGGGAAATCCTTTGAGGCCTAGCGACGACCTGATCAATCGTTGGGGCTGAACCAACGCCGTTCCGTGTGATGCGGAACGGCTTTTTGTTGGTGCGGGCGTCGTCTTGCACCGCGAGTGTTTCCGTGACGCCCGGGGCCGCCTTTGGCATAACCGCCGGCCATGCATGAGTTTCGTTACGTCGCCGGCCGGTTGCACTGCGAGAGAATCCCCATCGAATCACTCGTCCGCCGTCACGGCACGCCGCTGTACGTTTATTCGGAGCGCACCCTGCGGGAGCATTTTCAACGGCTCGATTCCGCGCTCGCTCCCTTGGACCACCTGGTCTGCTACGCGCTCAAGGCCAACTCCAACCTCGCGGTTCTTCGCACCTTCGCCGACCTCGGCGCGGGCTTTGATCTGGTCAGCGGCGGCGAACTGCAGCGGGTCATGGCCGCCGGCGGTGACCCGGGCCGGTGCGTGTTCGCTGGGGTGGGGAAGTCCGAGGCGGAGATCGCGCTCGCGTTGCGGGCCGGCATCTACTGTTTCAACGCGGAAAGCGAACCCGAGTTGCACCGCATCAACCGCGTGGCGGCGGGCCTGGGCGTGAGAGCCCCGGTCGCCGTCCGGGTGAATCCAAACGTGGATGCCCACACTCACGCCAAAATCACCACCGGCACCTACGAAAACAAATTCGGCATCGCGTTCGAGGAGATCCCGGCGGTCTATGCGCGGGCGGCGAAGCTCAAGCACCTGCAGCTCCGCGGCATTCAGATGCACATCGGCTCCCAACTGACCGAGGTGAAGCCATTTCGCCTGGCCGTTGAGCGCGTGGCGCCCCTGGCACGTGATCTAGCGAACCGGCACGGCATCGAGTTCTTCAGCATCGGCGGCGGCATCGGCATCGTGTATCAGCCGGCGCTCGCGAGCGCTGACCCTAAGTGGTGGCGGACTCCCGCGGCGCGCCAGATCCTGACGCCCGCCACCTACGCAGCGGCGCTCGTCTCGCTGCTCCAGCCGCTGGGATTGCGCGTGCTCTTGGAACCCGGCCGCTTCCTGGTTGGCAACGCGGGCATCCTGGTGACGCGCGTGGAATACGTGAAACGCACCGGGCGCAAAACGTTCGTGATCGTGGACGCCGCGATGAACGACCTGATCCGGCCGGCGTTCTACGACGCCTACCATGAGATCGTGCCCGCGCGCAAATTGACCGGAAAAGCGCGTCCGTGCGATGTGGTCGGCCCGGTTTGCGAATCCGGTGATTACTTCGCCAAGGACCGGCCCCTGCCGCCGGTGAAGGAAGGCGATTACCTCGCGTTGTTGAGCGCGGGCGCCTACGGCTCCGTGATGGGCTCCAACTACAACACCCGGCCGTTGCCCGCCGAAATCCTCGTCCGCGGTGCCAAGGCCGGCGTGGTGCGCGAGCGACAGCCCGTGGACGCGATCTGGTCGCACGAACGCCTTGCCGCCTGGCAGCGCTGACCTGACCGCCGGCCAATCGCTCCCGCGCCACCATGCCGAACATCGTCTTCTTCGATCTGGAAACCCAGAAGTCCTCCGAGGAGGTCGGTGGCTGGGCCAATGCCCGGCTCATGAAGGTCAGCCTGGGGGTGACGTACAGCACGACCCGGGGCACTTACGAGATCTACGGCCACTGGCGAGTGAACGAGCTGGCGGAGGAACTGCGTCGCGCAGACTTGGTCGTGGGCTATAACATCGCCGGATTCGACTACGAAGTTCTCGCCGGCCATCATCCCTTCTTCGACCCGGCGCAGGTCCGCACATTGGACCTGCTCTGGGACGTCCAAAAGGTGGTGCCGCACCGCCTTTCGTTGGATGCGATTGCGACGGCGACGCTTGGCATCGAGAAGACCGGCGACGGCCTGCAGGCGCTGCGGTGGTTTCGCGAGGGCAAGCTGATGGAAATCGCCGAGTACTGCTGCTACGACGTCAAGATCACCCGGCTGGTGTACGAGTACGGCCGGGAGCACCACCAAGTTCACTACACGGACCGCTACGGCAAGCGATTGACGGTACCCGTGAAGTGGTAAGTTCCGACGGCCGGGGCCGGCGTGCCGGTTCGCCGCCCGGGAGTCGGAGCGGCTCCGGGGTGCTTGGCCACGCCCGCTATCGGACTCGACGGGGTCCGCGCTCGGACACCGCGAGCTTCAACTCCTGTGCGGGCACGAGGTGGCGGTAAAAAAACGCCTGCATCCGGTCATCCGCCGGAACCGCCGTCCGCACCACTTCCCGCCCCGCAATCGTCGCCCGGCCGGCCACGGAGAGATCCATCAATCCCGGACGGGCCGAAGCCGGAACGAGGAGGGTGAGCTTCGCCTGGTCCTCGCCCGTGGACAGGCCGCCCCGCAGGAGAAATCCCGGGGGCGCGTTCTGCAAAGCCAGTTTTACCTCGTTTGTGAAGCCGTCCTTGCGCAGCGCATACACGGTGACCGGCACGCTCGCGCCGGGCCGGGCGTTGATGGCGGAGGGCACCACGCGCAGTTCAAAATCCGGCTGTGGCGCGCTCACCCGCAGGCGATATGCGTATTCCGCGCCCCCCTTGCCCTGCCGGTCGGCCACGCGAATAAAATACGCTCCGTCCTTCGGCAGCGTGAGCCGCACGTAGGAATCGGCGTGGTGCGTGTTCAGCCCGCATCCCTTGTCCTCGCAATCGTCGTTGAACGCCAGTTGCCGTCCGGCGGCGTCGGTCAGCGTGAGCACCGAATCCAGCGGGGACTCCAGCCGCCGCGCCCACACCTCGGCGACAACGGCCTCCCCCGCCCGTCCGGAAATCTGGAATACATCCTCGTCCCCGGCCTTTTCGATGCGTCCGTTGACCAAGACGGGCGGGGCGATGCCCTGCGCGTGGCGCGGCGTGTCGTTTGGCTCCTGTTCCCGGCACTCCGGCAGCGTGCCGGTGTGAAAGGGCAGAGGCTGGGAAACCTGCTTTCCACCGGGCACCGAGAGGGGATGGAGGCCCGGTTCCGAGTGGCTCCACGCGACCTGGTTTGTCGGCAGATTCCAGCCCGCCAGTTCCACCGTCGTCGTCGCGCCCGCCGGGGCGCCCAGCGGAAACACGCCCGTCACATAGGGCAGTTCGCCCACTTCGATCCGATACACGAAGTCCTCGCGCCCCCGGTAGATGGCGTCCTTGACCTCCAGCACGTAATCCCCGTCGTGCGGAATGACGCAATGCAGCACCGGGTCCGGACGAAAGCGGAAGTCATCCACGTAGGCCAGCTCATTGCCCTTTGCGTCATAGAGCGCCAGGGTGGCTTGGAACCAGCCGGGCACGGCGTCGGCCAGATACGGAATGAGGGAGCGCGCACTGGCGACGGCCACCAGTTCCTGTCCCGCGCGCGCGGTGAACCGGAAACGGTCCACGGCCCCCGGCATGATCTGGCCATTCAGCACGGCCGGCAGCGTCACGCGCAGGGGGGACTGGGCGCCCGCCGCCACCGCCGGCCCGCCAAACTGCCGGCGCAGGCGTTCGATTTCCGGCCCCACGGACTGCGCGGGGGGCTTGAAAAACTCGGGCCATTCGCCGACGCGGAACACCAGGGGATTCGACAGGCCCATCGGCGTTGCCAGCCGGAGTTCGCGCGCGCCCGGCGCCGCCTCCGGCGCCACGGTGACTTTCACGGTCACTCGCTCGGCAATGGCAGGATTGCCCTGGCGGTTGGGCGGGTTCTTCAGAATGGTGTCGCGAATCTCCGCCATGCGCTTCTCGTCGGCGCCGGTCCAGGTGTTGGTGGGATTCGGCTGCTGGCGCGCGGCCATCCGCTTGCGCTGCAATTCCTGCCATTCCTCGCGCAGCTCGTTGAAGCGGTTTTGCGGCAGCGGGCGGTTGTATTCCAACACTTCCGCGCGGAGGCCGTCGCCGGAAAAATGCGCGCCGGTCACGCCATTCAAATACTGCCCGCCCACAACCACTTCAAACGTGGCGCCCAGACGCCCGCCGGCGGGATAAACGTAGCCAATGTTGGGTTCCCGCGGCTGCGCGGCCAGCGGCAGAGCGCCGGCCAGCAGCCCCAAAATGAAACCGCACAGCAATCGCATCTGTCGCCTCCTACATGATCTCCCGCAGCCGTCCGCCCGACTTGACGCCTTCGGACGCCAGGGGCAGCACATGAACCTGTTGCCCCTGCGGATGCGGCAGGGGGGCCTGCGGATCAATCCCCAGCAGTTCATACATGCTGCCCAGCAAATCGCAGGGATACACCGGCCGTTCCCTGACCTCCTCACCCGTTGCGTTCGAAGCGCCGACGACCTGGCCGCCCTTGAAGCCGCCGCCCGCCACGACAGCGGAAAACACCTTGCCAAAATGATTGCGCCCGCCGTTCCACGGGGCCTCCCATTGCACCTTGGGCGTGCGCCCGAATTCGCCGCTGACCCAGACAATGGTGCTGTCGAGCAGGCCCCGTTGCGCGAGATCGTCCAGCAGCGTGGCCAGTCCCTTGTCCAGTTCCGGCAGCTTGCGGTTCATCGCCTGGAAATGCTGCTTGTGGGTGTCCCAGCCCTTGTAATTGATGGTCACGTAGGGCACGCCCTTCTCCACCAGCCGCCGCGCCATGAGGCAGGACTGGCCGAACGTGTTCCGGCCGTAGCGATCCCGCAGATCCGCCGGCTCGCGCGTCAGGTCAAACAGCTTGCCCGCGTCGCCCAGGATCAGTTCGTAGGCCTGATCTTCGGAGGCGTAAAGCGTCTTCAGCGTGGCGTCGCCGGGCATCGCCTTGCCCAGCGTGTTGAGCTTCTGCAACAGCGACCGCCGCTCGCGCTGGCGCTGTTCGCTGATGCCGGCGGCCACCACGCCCTCCACCTCAAACACCGGCCGCCCCGGATCCCCGCCCGTGGCAAAGGGCTTGTATTTTCCGCCCAGAAAACCCGCCTCCGAAAAACGCCCCTGCGGCTCGGTCAGCACGATGTAGGGCGGAATCAGGCCCTGATAGCCCGCGTCGTAGCCCTTGAAAAGCGACACCACCGCGCCCGCGCTGGGATACACGTCCCGGCCGCCGGCGTTGTGGCCGGTCTGCACCATGTAGGCGGCGGTTTCGTGGCCGTTGTTGCCGTGCGTCAGGCTGCGGATGATGGAGAACTTGTCGGCCTGTTTCGCCAGGGTGGGCAGCAGTTGGCCGATGCGAATGCCGCTCACGTTGGTCTCGATGGGACTGTCCAGCGGCCCGCAATAGTCGCGCCCGGCCTCGGGCTTGGGATCGAACGTGTCTATGTGGCAGGGACCGCCCCACAGCCAGACCTGGATGACGGACTTCGCCTTCGCCGGGCGGGTGGCGGCGAAGCTTTGCAGCCCCCAGCCGTTGAGCAGGAGCAATCCGCCCGCGCCAAAAAGGCAGCGACGCAAAGCCTCGCGTCGCGTCAGAGGCGCGCCCAGCGACCGCCACACGCGCGTGGCGTCTCGGTCCAGCGATTTTTCCATGGAATGTCGGCTCATCACACGCCTTTCTCGTCTTGTCGTGAACTTCAATGCCGGTGCAGGAACTCCGCGCTGTTCATCAGCGCCCACGCCAGATCCACAACCGCCTCGCGCGGACGGACCTTGCCGGAGTTCGCGTAAGCCTCCGCCGCCTGCAATTCCTCCTCGGTGGGAAACCGCGAGAGAATGCCCAGATACAGGCCCGTGGCGATTTCGCGCGGCGGCTTCCGCGATTGCGAATGGTCTTGCACCAGGCGGCTTTGCTCGATCTTGCGCTGAATGTGCGACGAGTTCAGCAGATGCAGGCGCTGCGCCGCCGTGACGCGGTTGTTGCGCTCGGATTCCAGCCCCGTGTCGCGGGGCGGCCGGCCAAACAACTCCAGAAACGGACTGGTGATGCTGCCGTCCGGCAACGCAATTGAACGCATGTCCTCCGGAATGAACGTAAACGGCTCGGGGATGGCGCTGGAATACTTCTCGCTCGAACCAGTGATCTGGTTGATCGCGTCAATCAACACCTCCGCCTCCAGCCGGCGCAGCGGATAGCAGGCAAAATGCGCGGCGGCCTCGGGCGATTCGTCGCCGGGCACGGACGAAAGCTGATACACCCGCGAATTCAAAATCAGCCGGAAAAGCTGCTTGAGGTCGTAATCTGCCGCCACCAGTTCGTTTTCCAGATGCGCCAGCAATTGGGGATTGCCCGGCGGATTGTCCGGGCGGATGTCGTCCGGCTCGTGAATGATCCCGCGCCTCAGCAGCCACGACCACACGCGGTTGGCAATGTTGCGCGTGAACCACGGGTTCTTCGGCGTGATCAGCCAGTCCGCGAAGACCTCGCGGGGATCGCGGTCCGCCGGCAGCGTGATCGTCTTGCCGTCGGGGAACCGGGCCCGGCGCGTCGGCCCCAGATACACCGCCACATTGGTGGACGCCGGGTCGTTGAAGACGATTTCCTCCTTCCATTCCACGGTGCTTTTGTAGCCCACCTGGGCGAAGAACGCGGCCAGGCCGGCCAGTTGATTCGAGGGCCAGCGGTCCGCGCGCACGCCCATGAACGTGAGCGCCACGGCCCGGGCGAGGGCGGGCGGCTCCTTGCTCTGCACGGCGCGGTAGAAGTTCACCGGCGGCTCGCGAAAGTTGCTGCCGCTGGCCGTCAACAGCTCGCGCGCAAACCGGTCGTAGGGCTTGTTCTCCCGCAGACTGTCCCGAATCCACCGGTGATACGCCTGCGCCGCGTTGGGCCACAGATTGATGGGAAACTCCGCCTTCACCCGCAGCAGGTCGCTCCACTTCATCGCCCAGTAGTCTGCGAACTCGTCCCGCTCGAGCAGGCGGTCAATCAGCGCCGCGCGCTTGTTCGGGCGGCGGTCCAGGATGAATTCGCGCGCCTCGACCGCGCTGGGCAGCGTGCCGATCACGTCCAGATACACCCGCCGCACGAACACCGCGTCCGAACACGGCTCCGCCGGCTGAATCTTCAACTGCCGCAACTGGCCGAAAACCAGCTCGTCAATCCGGCTGGGAGGAGTGGTGGTGAGCGCGGCAGAAAAGAGAGTCGCATCGGTCGCGCTGGCAACCATGGTGGCGAGCCACCCGGCCAGGAACAGGAGGACACGCGGACGCTTTCGCATGACAGAATGACAGCACTTTTTCCCCTCGGTGTCAGGGGGCCGCCTTTCAGCAAGAACGACGCACGCTGCGGGCGATGGGTTACACGGTGGTTCGAAAGAAGAATATCCCGATTCACGGCGTCGGCGGACGCCGGCACGGCCGGACAACACTGGGATAGACCTGGAACCGAGCCGGTCCGAGGCCCCCGGCAACCGCGCAGGCGGGCGCCGATTCGATGCAGCTCGAGATCCATCTGGGGCGTCGGCCGCTCGCTGCCGGCTTACGGACGGCCGCTGCCCGACCCATTTCAGCGGTTGCTCGTCGAGCGGGGATCCGCGCGCGCGATCGAAGAGGTTTGTCCCGGGAAACCGCCCGACCGCAATTACCGATTGGCCCTGTCCACGAATGTCCGGTACCGTATCCCGACGATGAGGGATTTCTGCCAGCCGGAGGTGATTGTGACCCATGAGAGTGATCTGGATGGGCTCGTCAGCGGTCTGCTCCTGCAACGACTGGCGCAGCGGCTGTTCGGCCTGACCGTGCCCCTCCAAGCCTGCCACAATCACAACTGGCGCCAGCGCGCGCTGACCGAGCGTTGCGCCTGGGTGACCGACTTCGCCTTTGAGCCCCGCCTGGACCGATCGTCCTGGCTGGTGGTGGATCACCATCCGTTCGAGCGACCGCCGAAAGTGGCGCGCCTGATCCATGACCCGGCCAAGTCCGCCGCATTGTTGTGCTACGAACTGTGCGCCGCGCAAGGACTGGCTTCGCCGTCCTTGGACCGGCTCGTTCACTTGAGCAATGTGGCCGACCTGTTTCTCATGGACGATCCCGACTTCGAGTTGGCGACCGATTACGCCAATCTGGTCAAGAGTTACGGCTTCTGGAACCTTCACGCGCTGATCGGCGGCGATCTGGAGCGCCTGCTGGACCATCCCCTGCTGGAAGTCATGGCTGTCAAGCGTCGGGTCGAGGATCCGCTCGGCTTGGCGTGGAGCCGCGCCAATCTCGTGCCGCTCAGTTCGGAGGTCGCGTTCGTTTCGACCATCGTCGGCAACTCGAACCTGATCGTCCACCGCCTGCTGCGGGAAGACCGCCCGCCCTACCCGGTCTTGTTGACCCTTTTCCGCAAGGGTAACGGGATGATCATCGCCAGTCTGCGGAGTCGAAACGGCGAAGCGCAGCAGATCGCCGAATTGCTCAAAGGCGGCGGCCACCCGAACGCCGCCGGCGCGACGCTGCCCCGCTCGATCCAGCAGATTCCCGAGGCCCTCGAATATCTGCGCCACGTCTTGAATCCGCCGCCACCGTCGGAGCCAGAGGGTCTGGCCGGACTCGAGGCCGCGCTCGAGTCTTCCGGGAGGGCAGGTTGATTGGCCGCCGTTTGCAACGACCCGTCGAAGCTGCCCGGGAATTCCAAGTTTTCCGGCGACCCGGAAATTCGCCTCGCTTGCCTCCGCCCCAGTCATTACGCGTGAGCCAGAAGCTGGCAGGTAGTGGTAATTGATTGCGGGACGTTTGGTCTGAAAGCACTTGCCGGCCGTCACCAAGCGGAGCTCCGCCCCCCCTCCAGTTCGTCGCTCCCGCGAATCGAGCCGTCGCCCCTCCCGACATCCGTCCCGCCACTCGCCGGGCCCGACGGCGCTTTGCCTGTTGGTCCGCGCGCGCAAAAACCGGTGTCCGGCGGCGAAACAAACCGTGTCTGTCCTCCCGCGCGCAGCGAGCCTCCACGCTTCGTCCGCCCAGCGCTCCACGCTTCCGATTTGCGTTGCGATGAGTGACGCTCGGAGCGGCGATTCAGTTTGAGGATTGCGTGTTGGCGACGCCAGCGGTACGTTCCGTAACAGGCCACCGGCTGCGCGTCCCAGAGAATCCGCGACCTTGGAGACGCCGATCACGGTTGGCCGGCAAGCCCAGCATGGCCGTTCGAAATATTTGGACCGTCCTGACCCAGATCATCATCGCCCTGGTCGTGGTGGCATTGATCCTGTTCGTCATGGTTCTTTACTGGCCGCTCACGCACACGAACGCGCGGCAACGGATCGAATTGGCGCGCTTGGAAGCCGCAGTGCGCGATGCCCGCGAACAGGCCGCCGCCAAGATCCGGTACTGCCACGCGCTGGAGCACGACGCCAAAACCATTGAGCGGGAGGCCCGCATTCAGCTCTCCCTCGCCCGCACCAACGAGACCATCATTCACTTCGTGGCCGGCCCGCCCACCCCGACGCCACGCCCAGCCATCCCCTGAGAGGAGCCGCCGGCCTGCCCGTGAACCGAGAGCCTCAGTTGTCAGCGGCCGACGCGGAGTTGGTCGAGCGCGCCCGGGCGGGCGACCTCGAAGCAATGGAGGAGCTGGTGAACCGCCATGAAGGCGCGGTGTATTCGCTCGCCCGGCGCATCGTGGGGCACGACGAGGACGCGCAAGATGTCACCCAGCAGACGTTCCTCGACGCGATCGAACACCTCGACACCTTCCGTGCGGAGTCGAAGTTCAGCACCTGGCTGTTGCGCATCGCCACCTATGCCGCGCTGAAGATCCTCCGCAAGCGGCGTGGACTCGAGATGGTGTCCCTGGAAGCTGCCACCGAGCCGCAAGGCGACGAGGGAACCATCCCCCATCCGGAATTCATCGCGGACTGGCGGCATTCGCCCCAGGAACTCGCCGCCCGCAGTGAGACGCAGCGTCTGATTGAGGAAGCCCTGGAGCAGCTCGACGAGAAACACCGGCTCGTCTTTTTGCTGCGGGATGTTGAGGGATTTTCGGTCCGTGAGACTGCCGAGGCCCTTGGCATCAGCGAAGTGAACGTGAAGGTCCGTCTCTTGCGCGCCCGCCTGCGACTGCGGGAGCACCTGACGCAGGCGTTCGGCGATCCGCTCCGGCGCGTGGAGCCCCATCGCCACGACGAAGGCGAATGAACGGCTGTAACTTCCCCCCGTCCGGCGGCTCCTTTCCCGAACGAACGCCATGAAGTGCGACGAATTGCTGGCAATGTTGAATGACTACGTGGACGGCGACCTCGAGCCGGGCGTCTGCGAGGAACTGCGACAGCATCTGGTCGGGTGCAATCCCTGTCAGGTGGTCGTGGACAACATCCGCAAGACAATCACGCTCTACAAGGCGGGCCAGCCCTACGAACTGCCGATCGAGTTTCGCCAGCGTCTCCACCAGGCCCTGCGCGAGCGCTGGCGGCAGACTCACCCTGACTGTTCTCCTCAACCTTGAAAGCCCTGCGCCTGATCATTGTGGGCGGTGTGGCCGGAGGCGCGAGCTGCGCCGCCCGGGCCCGCCGCCTGTCCGAAACCGCTGAAATCATCGTTTTCGAACGAGGGCCCCACGTGTCATTCGCCAACTGCGGGCTGCCGTACTTCATCGGCGGGGAGATCAAGTCGCGGGATGACCTGCTGCTTCAGACGCCGGCCAGTCTGAAGGCCCGCTTCAACCTCGACGTGCGGATCAAAACCGAGGTGGTCGCCATTGATCGCACGGCGCGTCGGGTTCGAGTGCGCGAGATGGAAACCGGCCGCGAGTACGACGAAGCCTACGACGTGCTCGTGCTGGCCACCGGGGCAGCGCCGGTACGCCCACCCATCCCCGGCCTGGATCGGCCCGGACATTTCGCCGTCCGCAACGTTCCGGACGTGGAGGCCATTGACACCTGGATTCGGGGCATGCCCGCGCCGGTCCGCGCTGTGGTGATTGGCGGCGGCTACATCGGCCTCGAGATGGCCGAGCAACTCAAACTCCGCGGACTCGAGGTCGCCCTGGTGGAAGCGCTGCCGCAGGTGTTGTCACCGCTCGATCCCGAAATGGCGGCGTGGCTCCATGCGGAAATGGGGTCCCGCGGCATCGGCCTGCGCTTGGGCGATCCGGTGGCCTGCTTCGAGCCGCCCGCCAGCGGCGAATCCGCGCGGGCTTCCGTGGTCGTCCTGCGAAGTGGCCAACGGTTGCCCGCCGACCTGGTGATTCTCGGACTTGGCGTGAGACCCGAGGTCGCGCTGGCGCGCGCTGCCGGTCTCCAGCTTGGCGAACTCGGCGGCATTCGCGTGAACGATCATCTGCAAACGAGCGATCCAGCGATCTACGCGGTGGGCGACGCCATCGAGGTCCGCGACCTTGTCACCGGCCAATGGACGCTCCTGCCGCTCGCGGGTCCGGCGAACCGCCAGGGACGCGTCGCGGCGGACAACATCTTTGGCCGGCATTCCCACTATGACGGCACGCTCGGCACGGCCGTTCTGCGGGTGTTTGGGCTGACGGCCGGCTGCACCGGTGCCAACGAGAAGACGCTCCGGCGCGCCGGCATCGCGTATCAGGCGCTTTACCTGCATCCCGCCTCGCACGCCGGTTACTACCCGGGCGCGCAGCCCATTGCGCTCAAGATCCTGTTTGCGCCGGATTCCGGGCGCTTGCTGGGCGCGCAGGCTGTGGGCGCCGACGGCGTGGACAAGCGTCTCGACGTGTTCGCCACGGCGCTCAAGGCGGGCATGACCGTTCACGATCTGGCGGATTTGGAGCTGGCCTACGCGCCGCCGTTCGGCTCGGCAAAAGATCCGGTCAATCTGGCCGGCATGGCCGGACAAAACGTGGTCAATGGTCTCGTGACGCTGGCGCAGTGGCACGAACTGGCGACCCTCGACCCGGAGAAAACGCGCTGTTGGACGTGCGGAATCCGGAAGAGTGCCGGGCGGGCGTGATTCCCGGGTCCATTCAGATTCCGCTGGGCCAGCTCCGGCAACGCCTCGCCGAACTGCCCAAGGACCGGGAGATCATTGTTCACTGCGCCAGCGGCCAGCGGTCGTATTTCGCCTGCCGGTTTTTGAGCCAGCGCGGCTTTCGCGTCCGCAACCTCACCGGGTCGTATCGGACGTGGAAGGTGGCGACCAACGTTGGGCAGTGCTGACTCGCCGCCACCGCATTCGGTGGCCGAATGCAGGCGGTACGCGGAAGGTGCCGCGGTCACGCGCCGCTGGAATCGAGACCCAAGAGTAACCGCTTTACTTTGACCGGCGGGTTCCGCTCAGAACAAGTCCGAGTACTCGGAGTAAACCAGCATTGACCAGTCCTTGTAACCCGACTGCCCGTAGAAAGTTGGCTGGTTGGGGGCGAAGGTGTAGTACCACCAACTGTCGAAGTTGATGCCAATGTCATCCGAACTGCTGGCGGCCAAACCTCGCTTGCGGGCGATGAGGAAAGTATGTTTCGCCCCCTTTTCGCCGGGCAGGAAGTCACCGACAATCGGCACCAACCCCAACAAGCCGTATTCGATGCTGGCCTCCCCCTGCCCCATGATGTGCAGACGATAGAAGGTCAGGAGCGGCACATTCGGATCTTCGTTGCGCTTGGAACGGATGTAGCTGGCGAACTGGACGGCGTGATCCACGCAGGCCCAAGGGGCCCAGAAATACAATCCGCCACCCATCCAGTGCTGCATCTTGAATTGGTTTTCCCGGTACCAGTCCTGGAAGTGGCGCATGAGTCGGGCCGTTTCCTTGGCCGCCTTGGGCTCCTTGCCCCTCAGAACGTGAGGCCAAGCCGGGCAACTTGGATAAATCAGGAATGCCTTGAACACCTCCCAGTCGCCGCCCCCAATTCCAATCCAAGGACGGTTTCCGACGTACATCAGAGCCCCGATGACGAGGAAAATGGCGACCGCAATTCCGACGTTGATGATGAACGACTCACCGCTGGGATCGAGCTGGTTCACCGGGTCGTTCCCGCCGAAGACGTAGCGATGCAGTGTTTCCGGCAGACTCAGGTCGCCGAACACGGGATCCACGGACGTGAACCGACCCGTACCCGGATCGTACGAGCGGGCGCGAAGATGGTACTGGCCAATCCCGCCATCGAACGTCTCGCCGGCGTGAAGCACCTTCGTAATGGCGGGGTTCGAGGACGTAGGGTTACCGCCCAGCATCATGCCAAAGGCGTCATAGCCGAAAGAACCAATGGCACTCCCCGCCTCATCCGCCACCTGCCTCGTCGAACGGTGGCCATCTGGCAGGAGATAATGGGTTGTGAGAGCGCCGTTGTCCCGGGTCTGCGCGAGCGGTGCGTCACCGAGCACGTAGGAGACTCTCGGCTTTGCGCCCACCGCCGGCAGTTCCTCCAGCACCTGTGAAACGCCGGTTGGATTCGCCGTGTCCACGATGAAAACATTCGTGGTGGTGCCCGCCGGCAGACCGTCAATCGAGGTGCTCGTTTCAGTGCGAACCCTCACTCCCTGCGCGTTGAGCGTATGGCGAGTCGTTTCAATCACTTCGCGCCCACCGTCATTCCGGGTCGTGGTACTGGCCACCAGACGACCCGCGAGGTCGTACTCGAATTCCACCACCTCGGCCCGCGGTCCCGTGGTGGTCTTCCGCACCACGGCCCCGTTGGCGTCGTAGTCGTAAGTCGTGACCGACCCATCCAACCCCCACGTTGTCGTGTCGAGCGCCGCGTAGGCAGCGGCTTGCTGGGCGATGGAGTTCAGGTCCAGAGGCAGCAGCGCCATCAGGGCTGCCAGGCCCCCCGCCAGGCAGCGCGGCAAGACTGCGTTGGTCGGGCTCAAACTGGTGGTCCACACCCGCAGCCGGCGCCAGAGCCGCCGGGGGATCAGCGCCAGCGGCAGCAGGCATGAGAGGGCAAGCAGATACGGCAGCGACTCCATGAAGTACCATGTCCAGGCAACTGGCTGCGGCGGTGCGGCGAGCTTTGCTCCCCCGCGGCTGGGCGGCGGTACACGGAGGAACCCGGCTCCGCCCACGGCCGCCCGGGAGACAACGTTGCTTTCCCACAACAAGCGGTCGTTTTCATCGTAGGCGTAAAATGTCGAGAGTGTTTGCGCCCCGACGGCGACGCTTCGCGACAGCCGATTGCCAGCGAGATCATAGGTGTAGTGGGCGGCGTAGCCCGTGCCATCGGCAACATCCACCGCCTGCTCGTGGGTCAGCCGCTTGAGGGCGTCGTAGGAATAGGTGATCCGGTTGGTGCGGAATCCGCCGCCGTTCACGGCCGTGACCTCGGTAACGCCAGTCCGCAACCCATCGGCCGCGAGCTGATAATTGAACGCAGAGATCAGCCCCCCTGCTGGCCCGGTATGTGCCACCGAGATCAGCCGGTTGAGCGAGTCGTAGCGGTAAGTCGTGCGAATGCCGTTCGGCAAGGTCACGGTTTCCTTCTGACCGTTGGGCGTGTAGGTAAAACGCGTGACCTCGGGCACTGGCAGCTCCTCGCCGTGCCGCTTGAGCACGGTGACGGTCTGTAGCCGGCCGGCGGCGTCGTAGGTGTAGCGGAGGTCTGAATGGTCGGTCCAGACGCGCGTACGCCGACCGGTGAGAGGATCGTGTTCATAGCGAATCTTGCCTTCGGGCGAAGCCACCTCGGCCAGTTTGCCGGCCAGGTCGTACTCGTAATCGGTGGCACCCCGACTCTCCACCACTCGCGCCAGTCTTCCCCGGGCGTCGTAGAGGAAATAGGTCTCCTCGCCGGGCACGTTTGAACCGGGAGCGAGGATCAGCTTGTTCGTGATCCGATTCAGCGCGTCGTACTTGAATTCCTGGACCCGGCCGACCGCATCCTTGTGACTCAGAAGGAGCCCTTCGGGCGAATGAACCCACTGCTGCGTTTGCCCCAAGGGCATCACCTTGGCACTGGGACGGTTGTAGATGTCATAGGTGAACGCCGTCACCCGACCTTTGGGATCCCGCACGGCCGCCAGATTGCCGTTGGGGTCATAGGTGTATTCAAATCGCGGCGACTCGACGGCTCCGCCATTCTCCGGGTTGACCACTGGCGGCAGGACCGCGGCAGTCATCCGGCGCGCCGCGTCGTACTCGAACCGTCGAGTGCGCCCGGCGGGGTCGGTCGCTGAAGCGATGTTCCCGACCGGGTCGTAGGTCATTTCCGTGGACGTGCCGTCAGGGAAGACGGTGCGCGTGACCCGTCCCAGTGCGTCATGCAGCACGCGGGCCTCGTCGCCCGAAGGTGCCCGGAGCGCCGTCAGGCGACCGGCGGCGTCGTACTCGAATCGGGTGCGATTACCCAGAGCGTCCACCTGCGCGATCTTTCGACCGGCCGCGTCATACTCGTAGCTGACGCGAGCCCCGACTTCACTGAGGACGTTGGTGATCCGCCCGGCCGCGTCGTAAGCAACCCAGTTGGTGGCAACCACCGCGCCACCGGCAGTCACCACACTACGGGTCAGCCCGCTTGGGGAGACAATCTCAACGATGACATCGCTCAGCAACTCGATGCCCGCGGCACGTCCTGCGGCGTCGTAGGTGGTGCGGGTCGCGCTGGCGGGGGTGCCTGGTGCGTGGCGTTCCGTGACGAGCACGGGCCGCCCCGCCGCGTCATAAACGGTGCGCACGACGTTGCCGTCGGGGAAGCGCGTCTCGATCTGGCGTCCGGCCGCGTCGTAGGTGTAGCGGGTCGTGTTCCCGCGAACATCGGTCGCGGCCACAACCTGCCCCAGCGCGTCGTAGGCCAGGGTGCTTTCGCGGCCGTCGGGATGGATCCGGCGCACCTCCTGGCCGTTGGCGTCGAAAACCCGGGTGGTGGCAATCGTGCGCACGTCCGCCAAGTTGGTGGGATTGATCCACTGATACGCCGTGTTGGTCGCGTTGCCGGCCGAGTCGAATCCCGCCAGTTGCAGCGGCGAACCCACACTGCCCAGAGACGTGTACCGGCCAGAGGCATCCCGCTCCAGGCGTCCCACCGTGGCGCCCGTCGCGTCCTTCATGGTTATCGAGCGGCCGGTCGCGTCGTACGCAGCAGTGACGCGGTTACCCAGCGGATCCGTGGAGCCGACATATCGCCCCTCGCGGTCGAATTCGTTGGTCGTGGTGCGCCCCAACGGATCGGTCTCGGCCACCGGATTGCCCGAGGCGTCGAACTGGAACTGCGTCACGTTACCGAGCGGATCCGTGACGGAAGTGCGGTTGCCGCTGGCATCGTACGTGAACCGGGTGGTGTTGCCGAGCGGGTCCGTCTCGGACAGGACCTGGTTGCTTGCATCGAATGTTCGCAGCGTCGTCCGCCCCAGGGCATCCACCTGGGCCACCACGTTGCCGCGCTCGTCGTACGTCAGTTGCGTCGGATTGCCGAGTTGATCAAACACGGTCTCCGTGCGGCCCGCAATGTCCCGGGAGATCGAAGTCCGATTACCGAACGCGTCGCGGGTCGCGACCAGGCGGCCAGCGGAATCGAATTCCGATTTGAGAACGGAAACGCCTCGTGGATCAACAACCTCGGTCAGATAGTGCGGGAAGCGGGGGTGATCGTAACGATAGGTGGTTGTAGCATAGACTGGGGCCCCCGGCTCGCTGGCGTCCGTCAGCTTGTTGACCTTGATCAGATTGCCCGCGGCATCGTACTCGTAAGTCACCGCCGGCGGTCCGACGGGGACACCTTGGGCGTTCAGAGCCTCCGGAGTGTAGATGGCCTGGATGCGGTTCCGCGCGTCCCGTTGGAACAACATCCCCGCCGCCGGTTCGCTCGTTTTGTCGTACGAGACAATGTTCTTCAGCGCCGTCCCGTCGCGGACGAAGTCAGTACGTTCGCCGCCCGGCTCATTGATCCGACTGAGGAAAGCTTTGCCGTAGGCGTGAACGTAATTCCCCAATCCGCTGCCTGAACCAGTGATCATCCGCTCCCCGAGGTCTTCACGGTCCAGCCGGTATTGGGTGCCGTTCTGGAGCGTCAGGATGAAGCCAGGGAAATCAAAATTGTCGGCGTCCACATAAGGTCCAGCCGCCTCCCAGTAGGCGGGCAGACTGAACAGCTTGACCATGTTCGGCGACACGGTCGGGACCAGCGTGGCGTTGACGCCCTGCGGCGCCGTCCAGACCGCTCGCAGCCGGAACATGCCACCCGGCTGCAACGAATAACGGAAGGTCACCCGCCGACCGGTGTCGGGCATGTCCAGCGTCACGTCACGTCCCCCGCCTGTGCGGAGACTGAAGAACTCACCGAACAGATCCTGCTCCCGCACGCGCTGCTCGTTGATTTTGACATCCAAGTCATAAACCGAGTAGCTCCACGAGTAGCCGAAATCCGCCGCGGTCGCGTTCAACGAGTCGTAGGTCCGGAACACCCGCAAGCCGACGCCGCGCAGAGGCAGCACGACGTCTTGTTCGCTGAAGGTCAACTGTCCCAGCTTCAACGAAGTGTCGAGAGCGATCTCGGCCGCGGCGGCGACCGTCTGGCCACCTCCCCGCACGGTCAGATTCAGCGTGTAGGTGCCGTTGCGCACCAGGGTAAGGTCCAGTGTGCCAAGGCTTCCGCCTGCCGGTACGCGGCCTTCCCGCCAGCCCGCGGCGTTCACGGGCTTCGGCGTGACGTCCGCCACCTGCGCGCCGTTTTCGTCGTGCAGCGTCACCCGGTACGCCACCGCATCAATCGCGTCCGGATCGTCCGCCGTGCCGCGCAGCTCGAAGAATCCCGTCTCAATCCGCGTGGTCTCGGTGTCGGACAGATTCGCCAGCGCGGCGATGGGCGGGTTGTCCCGACCGCGCACGGTGAACGTGGCGGTGGCGAAACCGGACTTCCCGGCCGGATCCGTCGCCAGGAAGGTCAGCCGCTCGGAGGCCAGGGTGCCGGCCGGATAGGTCACCGTCGCGACGCGGTTTTCATCAATCGAGACCGCGAACTGGCTGGTCCCGGTCACCGTCCAAGTCAGGGCCTCCTTCGGGTCGTTTGGATCGAAGACGTAGTTGTCGAGCGGGATGGCCACAAAAGGCGCCGGGCCGACGACGGTTTGATCCGGAATCGGTCGAACCACCGGCCCATCCGTGGCGGCATCAAACACCACCACGTCGAAGCGTTGCGTGGCCGCGCCGCCTTTGCCATCGGACGCGGTCACAGTCACCGGGTGACTGCCAAATTGCGCCGCCGTGGGCACCCACGTAATCACGCCGCTGTTTGGATTGATCGCCATCCCCGCCGGCGGCGCCGCGAGGGCGAAGGTGATGGGGTCACGATTCGGGTCCTCCGCCGCCACGGTGTAGGCGTAGAAGACGCCGGGCGACGCCGTCAGCACGGGCGACGACGTGATGCGGGGCGGCAGGTTCTGGTACTCACGAACGGTTACCGACCAGCTCTGGTAACGGCCGGCACCGCGATTGTCTTCCACGATGGCCTGGACGAAAAACGACCCAGCGGCCGTGGGCGTCCAGCGGATCAGCCCGGAGTTCGGGTCCACGGTCATGCCTGCGGGCGCCTGACCGAGACGGTATTTCAGCGGGTCGCCATCCGGATCGTTGGCCTGCAGAGCGTACTCGTACAGCACGGTGGTCATGCCCTCGAAGGCAGGCGTCGAAGTAATGGCCGGCGGGTGGTTCGCGCTGGGATCGTCCGCACTCACGCGCACGGTGACCGGCTGGCTGTCGTTCACGCCGTCGTTGACGATGAGTTGCACGACGTACTCACCCACCACGTCCGGCTGGAGCCACGCTTGCTCGGTGGCGACCGCGTTCAAAACCGCCCGGCTGCCGACCGGAATGGAGATCACGCTCCAACGATAGGTCAGCGGCTTGCCCTCGGGATCCCGCGAGCCGCGACCGTTAAACACCGCGTAGTCACCGATGGCGACCCGCTGATCCGGTCCCGCGTCAGCGACGGGCGGCTCGTTGGCCGTGAGGTCCGCCGCAGCACTGAAACGATTGTTGGTCTCACTGATTTCCGCATAAAGCCCCGTCCCGTCACCTTGATCGTCAGCGACCACGAAAACGGTGTGGGCGGCAATCGGCGGTCCGAGCCACTCGATGGTGAGGTCTTCAAAGGTGCCGACCCGCAACTCGCCCGCCGAGCGCGCGACGCCGAGCAGCGCGCCCCCCGCGAGCGGGTTGCCATTGTAGAACGCCAGCGGCACACCCGCGGCCACCGGGACCAGCCCGGCGTTACCCAGCCGGGCGGTGAGCCGCGCCTTTTCCGGCAGTCCGGAACGGTCCACGCGCAGGAACGACGCCGTGAGATCCACCACGGGCGGCACATTCGTGTTGGCGTTGAAACCGGCCCGGCGGATGTTGTTCGCCTCGTCGTACTCGGGCACCACATTCTCGCTGTCGAGATACGCCGAAAGCGGCGCGCCCGCGAACAGCGCCTGCCCGCGCAGTCCCATTTCGATCCAGGCGACGAAGCCCTGCCGCAGGCCGGCGGGGACGTTGCCGACTGCCACCACCGGATCGGTATTGGTGGAGAACTGGCCGTTCGCGTCGGCATCCACGAAGACGGTGACGGTGAACGGCACCGGCACTTCGTCCGCGCCGTTGTTGCGGAAGTCCACCCGCACCGTCCCGCCCAAGGCCAGCGTCTGCGGATCCACGGTGACGTTGGTCATCACGATGGCCAGCGGCTCGAGATCCAACTCCGGTCCGAGCGGAGTCGTGACCACCAGCGTCCAGGATTGGTCGGTGGCGTCACCGCGGGAATCGGTGACACGCAGCACGACGGGGTTCGGCCCCACGTCGGCGTCGCCCGGCAGCCAGTCCATCGCGCCGGTGCCCGGGTTGACGGTCATGGTGGCGGGACCTTGCGCCAACTCGAAGGTGAAGCTGTCGCCGTTCAAATCCGTCACGGCGGGCACGTAGCGGTAGGGCTGGCCCGCGCGCACGAGCAGCGGCGGCTGGCTGGTGATGGTCGCCGGTGAATTACGCGCCGTGATGGCGAAGGTTTCCCACGCCTCCCCGCCGTGACCGTCGCGAACCCGGAGGGTGGCGACGTAATCCCCCACCTCGCGGAAGGTGTGTGTCACCAGCGGTCCGGTGGTCCGGGTGCGATCGCCGAAATCCCACTCGAAGGTCAGCGGATCACCGTCCGCGTCGGTCGTCGCCGTGGCATCGAAGGTGATTTCCGTCAGGGCAAGGGGTGACGGATCCGAAACGGTCGCCACCACCACCGGCGGCCGGTTGGCGGGTCCGACCGTGACGGTGAAGTTGGCCGTGCCAACACCCCCGCGCCCGTCCGCCACGAGAAGTTGTCCGTCGAACGAACCCTGAGCCGCATAGGTGTGCGCGGCCTGGGACGGCGCCTCGGCATCGGATTCCATCGCCCCAGTTCCAGGTGAACGCCAGTTCGTCGCCGTCCAGATCGAAAGAGCCGGTGCCGTCGAGCGTGAGCGTCTCGCCCAACCGGATGGCAAAGTCCAGACCACCCGCGATGACCGCAGTCGGGGCGCGGTTCGGGCGCAGGATGGATACATTGGCGCGGGCCGTGGCGGTGCCGCCGTAGCCGTCGTTGACGAACAGCGATGCGAGATAGTTGCCCGCGGCCGTGTACACGTGAACCGGGTTCGCGTTGGTCGAACTGCGGCCGTCGCCAAAGTTCCAGATGATTCTCAGGTTGTGCCCGTCCGGATCGGCGGTCCCGGCGGAGGAGAACTGGATCGGCTCGCCCAACACGGCCACATAGGGGCCGTTGGCGGAGGCGGTCGGCGCCGCGTTATCCGCCGGGAACACCACCACGGAATAGGTCAACACGTCGCGCCCGCCCTCCGCTCGGACTTCAAAGGACAACGTCTGACTGCCCAGTTGATCCTCGGTGGGCGTGAACTGCACCAGTCCAGTGGCGGGATTCACGGTGAGGTTCGTTGGGCCTTCCAGTATTCCGAAGGTGAGTGCGTCGCCGTCCGGGTCCGCCGCCTCGAGAGTCACTTCGTACAATCGGCCCACCTGGCCCAAGCGCAGCGGGGTCGAAAGGAAGGCTGGCGGCCGGTTGTCGGCATCGCGCGGACGGGAGACAGCCAGGCGGACATCGGAAACGCCCAGCGGATCCGGGCGACTGAACGAGTACACCAGCAGGCGGTAGAAGTACTCGACGCCCATGACGACGTTCGTGTCGAGGAACGTGGCGTAGTCGCTCTCCGTGCGGCCGATCTCGACGAAACCGCGCTGCGGCCCCACCGTGCTGCGCAGCACCACGGCGTAGTCGCCCGCCTTGGTCCAGGTGAGCTGGACCTTGTTTTCCTTGGGGCGGACCCGCAGATCGGTCACGACTCGCTCGTACACAAAGGCAGACGTGAAGTCTTCCGCGGTGAGGTTGGTCAGGCCCAACTCCGGGAAGACGATCGAGGTGGCGTCACTGACGCGCAACCCAATGCGGTGGAGACCCGCCGTGGCAAACCCGCCTGCCAGGACCGCCTTTTCACCGGTGACGCCGTCGTCGAAGTCCAGCGGCATTTCGAAGTCCACTTCCCAGTCCCAGGCCGTGAGGTAGTCGCCGGCGGCGGCGTCCACGTCGAACGACCCGGAGCCATCCAGTTGCAGGTCCTCGCCCACGGCCACCACGTACGGTCCCCCGGCATCCGCGGTGGGCGGGAACGGCGGAATGGTGGTGCGGACCTCGACGGACGCGATGTCAGTCAGCACCGGCACGTTGTTGTCGCGCACCTGCAACGTGACGACATTCGTGCCGAGGGCAGAGTAGGTGTTGGTCACCACCGGCCCGACCGCGTCGGGGCGGGAGAAGTCGAGTCCGTCCGCTGCGTTGAAGTCCCAGCGGTACTCCACGACCTGATAGGCTGGATGCTGGTGGTACGAGGCGCGGGCATCGAAAACGACCGGGAACCCCACCGCCGAGGGATTGGGGCGGAATTGGATGACCGCCACCGGCCCGCGCTGGAAGAGCGAACTCGACAGGATGATGACCGAATAGGCGGTCGCAATGGGTGGCTCGTCCACCCAACCGTCGCGCGACGTCCAGGAGCCGTCCGCGCGCTGCCGATCTACCGTGAAGCGGCCGAGGCCGCGCTGCGGGTCCAGGAACCAATCCCACGTCGTCCCCTGCCAGGTGAGATTTTGCACCGGCTCCGGCACGGCGGTCCGCAACGCCTTGGCGATCGCGTAGTGGCCGTAGAGGTTGTAGTTGTTGAGGAGCGTGTTCCAGTTGCGGGCCAGATAGGTCTCGCCGTGCTGCCAGAGCGCGTTGGTCCGGGCGACGCCCGCCCAGGCCAGTTGGACCATTGCCGAGGGCGTCGTAGCCTCGCCATCGCCCGGGCCGGTGTACCCGAAACCGTTGGCGCCTTTGGAGTAATTGACCCAGACCACGTTCCGATCTTTGACCCATTGCGGGACGATGCTGCCCCAATAGTGCTCGGCAGCCAGCAAGCCGATGGCTCCCCACTGAGCGGCCGAGTTGTCCGGGTGCTGATTCCAACCGTAGCGCCAGCCCCCGCCCACGGTGGCATCGTCGTATTGTCCCCAAGTGTAGATGTCCACCAGGTCCTGCATGATGTCGCGGAAGGCACGCCCCCGAACATTCGCAGGACCGACCGGCGCGATGAGCTCGGGTCGCACGCAGGCCACGAACGCGTCCATGAGCGGACCCGTTTCGTAGATCGGGTGCGCGGTAGGAGCGAACAGCGCGATGCCGTTTTGATTCCCGTCCGGGTCGCCATACGGTTGCGGGCCGATGCCCTGGGTGGTCAGCGAGTTCAAAAGGAAATGGACCCCGCGCTGGACCGTCTCGACATAGGGATCCTGCGCGACGTCATCCGCGTATTGGTGGCCGTTGATGCCGAACGCCTGAATGGCGGAAGCCGTCGGATTGACCGTGTGCCCCTCCGCCGGCCAATGGCCGGAGAGGTTCTGGCCATCCCCGTCAGTCCGGGTCTGAATTTTGTGGAGATACCAGAGACCTTCGTCTATCGCCACGTTCATCTCGGTGGTCAACGACTTGGGCCGCAGGACCAGCGGATAAGTGTCGCCGAGGGTCACGCCATTGGTCAGCACCACGGTGATCGTGGCGTAGAAAGGCGTGCCCTCCGTGCCCGAATAAACGTGACGTGCCTCGAGGGCGTAGGCCTGTGCGACCGTGGTGGCGGTGTTGGTGACCGAGCCGGTGCCGTCGCCGAAGTTCCAGATGTAGTCGAAGGGCAGCGGCAGGTTGCGCGCCACCGCCTTCAGGGTGACTTCCTTCCCGGAGAACGTCTCGTGCGGCTGCTCGACGCCATTGATGATCCGCCACGGCACGCACGCCACGGCATTGCCGGTAGTAATCTCGACCACGAGCTGCGCCGTCGCCGGCTGGTTCGCGTAGTCGAGGACGGTGAGCGTGTTGGTGTAAGTGCCGGGAGCGTCATAGCGGTGGTTCACCGCCGGGCCGGCGCCGAGCGGGGTGCCGTCGCCGAAGTCCCAGGAGTAGCTGGCGATTCCGTGATCGTCGGTCGAACGGTAGCCGTCGAAGTTCAGCACCACGCCCGCCTGACCGGTGGTGGGGCCGTTGATCACCGCGCGGGGCGGCTGACCCACGCGAGGCGTAATGGTGACAGCGGTGGCGTTGGTCTGCCATGCGTGATCCACCACCTCAAGCCGCACCGGCCCGCCGGGAAACACCGGAGCACTGACCGTCATCGCCGACACGAACGCGCCGGTGACCGTGAAATCGTCGAAGCCGAACGTGCCGCTGTGAACATCCGCGCCGAAACTGAACGCCGCGTCGTCGCGCTGGTTGCTGGAAAACACCAACGCGAAGTCCTCGCCCACGCCGCTCCGCCGCAGAAAGTACTCCGCCCCGGCGCCCGGCAGGGTTCGGATGCGGACGTCGTACGATTCGCCCTTGGTATAGTTGCCGACGACGATCTGCCGGCGGCTGCCGTACTCATAAACGCTTAGGCGACCGTCCTCGAAATAGATGGCGTACGGGTAGGTGCTGTACTGCCCGTTCCCAACGTCGAGGTTTTTCAGTCCCACCATCGCATGGGATGTCCCGGTGGGAGTGTCCACGCGACCCTCGATCGAGCCGCCGCGTTGCAGCCGGGTGGGCAGGGAGAAGAAATACGTGCGTCCCCACTGGCCCTGGCCGGTCACGCTGATCCGCTCGTCCTGACTCGCGCCCGCCGCCGCCCACTGTTCGGCGTCGAGCACTCGTCCCGCGAAATCGAAGGTGCGCGGCGGGAACAGCCAGCGGTAGGAGGTGATGCCGCGGTCATCCGAAGATCGCTCCGCGCTGAAGGCGACCGGCTGGCGGCCTTCCGGCGCCAGGGGCGACGCGGTGATGCGGGCTACGGGTGACTCTCCCGGCACGACGAGCACGTTGATCTCCACCGTCGCCGTCTGGTTCCCGTTGTCCGTGACTTTGAGCGTCAGCGGGTAGGTGCCAGCGCGCTTGTACTGGTACGCCACCTCGATGCCGGTGGCGGTGCCGCCGTCGCCGAAGGTCCATTCGTAGCGGTAAATGCCGGTGTCGTCGGTCGAAGCGCGGGCATTCCACACGCCGTACCAGAGTCCGTTCGTGGCGACCGTCTCGGTCAGCAGCCGGGGCCCGGTGATCACCGGCACCGGGGGTTCGTTGGCCTTGATGGTTACGTCGTGCGTCACGGCGTTGGTCTGGCCGGCGTGATCGGTAACGGTCAGAGTGACCGTGTAGGTTCCCACCGCGCCGTAGCGGGTGGTCACGTCCCGGCCCGCGGCGGTCTTGCCGTCGCCGAACTGCCATTCGTACTTCCAAAGGCCGACATCGTCGGTCGAGGCGGCGGCGGAGAAGTTGACCGTCCATTGCCCGTCTTTGGCGGCCGTTTCGTCCACCAGCGCCGGCCCGGTGATCCGCGCCACCGGCGCTTCGCCCGGAACGAAGGTGACCGTGGTGGTGTTGGTTCCCCGCAGGCCAGAAGCGTCCTCGACCACGAGCGTGACGTCCCAGGGCCCGACGCCGTTCCAACTCTTGCTGATCACCGGTGCCCTGTTCGTTCCCTTGGTGCCGTCGCCGAAGTCCCATTCGTAGCGGACGATGCCGAAATCGTCCGTCGAAGCCGACCCGTCGAGTGTGGCGGTCCACACCAGCGCCTGCGCCTTGTCCTCGCCAAAGACGTAGGGTCCGCCTGGTTGGGCCACCGGCGGCTGGCCCTTCACCGTCACCCACGTGCCGCGCGCGCTGTGAATGCCCCGGGCGTCCGTATGCCAGAGCCGGGTCACGAAGCGCCCTTCGCGCTCGAATTGGTGCGTGACGGTGGGTCCCATGTTGGCCATGTCTGGGGTAAAGCTCCACGCCAGCGGGTTGTCACCCTCATCGCCGAAGGTCCAGCGGAAGGTGTCGCCCGCCTGAACGCCCGCGCCCACGGCCGTGAAGGTCACCTGGCCGTTGAGATCAATCACGGGATCCAGCGGCGCGAGGTTCACCTCGACTCGCGGCGGAGGCGGGGGCGCGGCGGCACCCAACGCCGTGGAAAGCCCGGTGGCCAGTGTCACGCGATTGGTTTCAAAGCCCCCGCCCGCGGCGCCGGGCACGAAATACGCCGCCCGTCCGCCGTACGTGGCCACCACCATGTCCGGGAAGCCGTCGCCGTCGAAGTCGTAGGGGTCCAGCGCCGCGTAGTCGTTGAAATCCAGTGGCGCGAACGCGTCGCCGGCCGCCAGGTTGGTGAAGGTCCCGTCGCCAAATCCCTGATAGATGATGATGTCCCCGTTTCCGCCGGCGTTGGCAATGACATCAAGGTGCCCGTCCTGGTCGAAGTCCACCGAGGCAACCCCGTACGGGTCACTGCCATGACGTCCGACGAGGATGGGCGCCGCAAACGTCCGGTCGCCATTGGACAAATAGAGGCGGGTATTGCCGTCGGAATAGCTCGCGCGCACGAGGTCCGTGCGCCCGTCCTCATTGAAGTCGCCGGCGGTCATGCCGCGTCCGGTGCCCGGCCAGCGGACGGTGGTGACGGTGAAAGTGCCGTCGCCGCGGCCCCAGTAGAGCGCCGTGGTGTCGCTGTTGCCGTTGATCGCCACGTCCAGGCCGCCGTCGGCGTCGAAATCACCGACCGCCATGTCCATGACATGCCCGCCCGAGCCTTCGACGGCCGGCATCGGTTCGCCGGGAGCGAACGTGCCGTCCGCCCGACCGCGAATGAGCAGCGTGCGGAAGGTGTTGCCGGGACCGGGAAACGAAGCCACCACGTCGAGGTTTCCGTCCCGATCAAAGTCACCGATGGCCACGCCGCGGGAACCGCCCCCGACGTTGGCCACTTCCACTCGAGGCCCGAACGTGCGGTCACCCAGGTAGGGAAACACATACGCCCGCCCGCTGTCGTCGGCCACAGCCGCAAACAGGGGCTGCCGCGCCGGCGGTTCGCCGGCCAGCGTCGCCGCGCGGAAAAACCGGGCCGGGTCGAGGGCCATCAGCGGGCCGACCGACAGGAGTTGGACCTGATTCGGCGACGCGTTGGTCAGCGGCTGCCAGTCCACGAGGTTGGTGCTGGTCTGGACGACAAAGACCTGACCGGTGGCGCCGGGCGGGGGCGCCAGTTGCAACGTGACCCGCGGCGCGTTCACGCCCGGTTCGGGCGCGGCCAGGGCGATTTGGCGCAAGGTCTCCGCCACCACGAAATTCGGCAACGCCATCAGGGCCACCAGCATCGAGGCGGTCGCCTGGTGGAGAAGGGAAACAGGCTTCGTTTTGGACATGGCTGGAAAGGGCTGAGGGTCTGGGGACAGAGATCAGTTTTCTGGCGTCGGGGCCCCTGTGCGCGAGCCCCACAAACTCCACACGCTGGCGGGCGGGGCCAAGCGCCCGGCGGAGTAGATTTCGATGCCGTCTATGGTGACCGACTCACCGGGACGCAGCGGGTTGCCGGCGCCCAACTGGGCGGCCACGGCCTCGGTGATGTCGAGGTATGGCAGGCCATTCGGCAGCGTCCCCGTGGGCCGCACAAATCGCCGGCCGGGCGTACTGTCGAGTCCAAGTTGGAACGGCGGGCCGACTGCCGCCTGGCTTTGACGGGCGTTCTCGATGCGGAGCCGGCCCAGCAAGCTGCCCACGGGCTGGTTCAACCGCCACTCAAACGTCAGTTGCACCAAGCCGGTGGCGTCGGAGATCAGTTGCTCCCGCGCCTCCGTTTCGCCGGACAGGGTGACAAACGTCGGCGGCAGTGCTGCAGGATCAGTCTGCACCAGCGAGAACGGGCCGAGCCGTGAACCGTCCTCGGACACCATCACCCGCGTGACCACACTTTCGCCGGGCTTGAGGTTTCCGAGGAAGAAACCGATCGCCATCGCAATGTCCCCCGCCTGCCCCTCGCCGAAGGCGTTCCGGTTGTTCAGCGCACCCTCCAGCAGGTTCTGGTGCAAGGTGCCGCCCGCGAAGCCCGGCTCGTCAATCTGCCAGGCGTCCGGCGCGGCATCACCGGGGCCGTCACCGGGCGAACCGGCCGTGGCGGCGAGTTCGTTGAAGAACGTGTTTTGGGTCTCGGCGATTTCGGTGTCCAACAGGACGAAGAGTCGGACGTCGGTAAAAGTCGCGTTGGTGGTGTTCGCCAGCGTGTAGCGCAGGACCAGATCGGTCTTGTCGGCCGAAAGCTCGCTGGCAAAGGCCACGTTGAGCCCGGCTGGCGGCGAATGCCGCGAGAGCTTCGCGGCGCGGCCTGGGTCGGCGCCATTCAGATCCTGTCCCCCCACGTACAGAAAAGCGTCCAGTTCGAAGACACTGCCCGCCGGGCCAATGCGGAAGTTCTGCCCGTTTCGCGAACCGCCCTCGCCGTGAGCGCCGAACGGCCCGACCTCGATGGCCCCCGCCGGCAGCAGCGCCAGTCCGCCCGCCAACACCGCCCAAAGCACCAGATTTGTTTTCATGCGAAGAAGAGAAGAAGTCGTTGAGAGGCCATCGAGCCCGGACCAACTGGCTCACAGTTCCTTGCGCAGCACCAAGCCGACGGACCAGCCGCTGTTGTCCACCTTGATCTGATTCGGGCCGAGATCGAACTCCTGCGCATTCAGGACCCAGTCGTAGCCGCCAAATGCGCCAAGATGAAATCCGCTGCCGAGGGCCAGTTCCACCCCGCCGGCCAACCCGCACGTGAAAAGCGCGTCTGTCTCCTCCACTTCGTCGTTCCAGCTCCGCAGCACACGGGCTGGTCCGGCAGCCGACATCTCGGAGAAGGTCTCCGTGCGCTGCGCAGTCGTCACGGCAATCGCGACGCCCAGCTTGGGCACCAGATACGCCGTGAGATTCTGGGAGACCCGGTAACTGATCCGCGGAGTGAGCGTGATTTCGTAAAGGTCCTGGCTAAGGCGAAACGTCACCTGGTTCGCCGCGATGCTGGCCACCTCCATTTGCGCCAGACCACCGACAGGCACGTTCGGAATCACCGGATAGCCGCCCGCCCATCCCGGCGCCTCGCCCGCCGGCCCCTCATACGTTCCGGTGTACCCGCCGGAGGCTGTCCGAGGCGGCGGAAATCCCAGTTCCGGGTGCACTGCGCCCCGGACATCAAACCGGTCGGTGACCGTGAGCGGACCGACTTCTTCCTGAAAGCTGCTCCCGGTGATCGTCGAACGAAGGTCCCAGAATCCGTGAAAGCCGAGCGCCAGATCAAACAACCACCGGTCATCCCGCCGCAGGGTCCGCCCGAACTGGAAACTCAAGCCGAGGCCCTCCAACTCGTTATCGCCCTCCAACCCGGTGTCGCGGGTGGTTCTTGCCACCTGCTCATAGGCGCGTCGAAAGGTCAGCGTGCGACCGGCCGAGTCGTACTGGTCCGGGCGGTCATAGGCCCAATTCCACGTGAGCCCGGCCCCGCCCACGGCGTTCGGGTCCAGCGTGCCGGAGTCCAGCTTCACATAGCCGTCATCGTACACGCGGTCGGCGTAGCCCGCTTGCGCCCCCGGGGGCGAAGGCGCCGCGTGGACGTCCTCCAGTTGTGTGCGGGAGGTCCCGCTCACCGACACCTTCATGCCGCCACGAATGCTCGGACCTGCCTGGACCCACCAATCGCCGGCGAGCGCCGCGCCGGGGCTGACCACGGTCGCAACAACCAGGGGGGAGAGCGTCTTGAGGATTGCGGAAGATCTCATGGTGACTGTTTGAACTTCTGGTTGCTTGCTCCCGCGGCCCGAGAAAGTCAACCGACAATTGCCGCAGTCCGGGCCTCCCTGAATCCTTAGCCAGCGGCGGGAGCGTCCTGGCCAGGGCGTTTTCGAACCGGGGGGATGGTCTCCATCGGATCGGGGAGGCGGCGCGCGGGGTCACAGACGGGGCGGTCGAAGTCGGTTTTTTCCAGGACGCGGGCACGCTCCGCCCGGCACAAACAGGATTGTGCGGGGCTTGAATCGCTGGCCAACTCGTGGGGACGATGATCAAGCCGCTGCGACAGGATGATGCGTTTCTCGCGGACATATCCGCGGCCCGCCGGGAGCCGGAGCGCCTTCACCTGTGGTGGTTGGGCCAGAGCGGCTTCCTCGTTCAATGGCGGGGAAGCCATTTGCTGCTCGATCCGTATCTCTCCGATTCGTTGACCGCCAAGTATGCCGGCACCGACAAGCCGCACACCCGGATCAGCGAGCGGGTTGTGGCACCGGAGCGGCTGGACTTCGTGGAGGCCGTCACCTCGAGCCACAACCACACGGATCATCTCGATCCCGAAACGTTGCGGCCGCTGGCTCAGGTGAACCCCGGGCTGCGCCTGATCTGCGCCCGGGCGAACGTGGCTGAAGCCGCCCGGCGGTCCGGGCTGGACGAGTCGCGGATCGTGGGTCTGGATCCGGACGATGATCCGGTGTCCACGACGGTGGGCCCGTTCGAGATCGGCGCGGTGCCGGCGGCGCACGAAGACTTGGCGCGCGATGCGAGCGGGCACTTCTGCTACGTGGGCTTTGTGGTGCGAGCCGGGCCCCATCGGGTGTACCACGCCGGCGACACCATGCTGTATCCGGGGATGGAGGCGCGTCTGCTCCGCGAGCGGGTGACGATCGCGCTGCTGCCCATCAACGGGCGCGCGCCCGAACGCCGGGTGGCCGGCAATCTGGGGGGACGCGAGGCGGCGCAACTGGCACGGAACATCCATGCCCGAGTCGTGGTCCCCTGCCATTACGACCTGTTCGCCTTCAACACCGCGAGCCCGGAAGAGTTCGTCGCGGCTTGTCAGCGGCTCCAGCAACCGCACCGGGTTCTGCGGTTGGGCGAGCGGTTGTCGTGGCCTCCGGAGTAGCGGAGCAGCTTTCACGGCCCACGCAGGTCCGCGCGTGGTTTCGGGCAGGTACAAACGCCGCCCGAGATTGGAGATGACTTCGCGAGGGGCCGGTTGGACGCTTCGGCTCACGCGCCCCGAACAGCGCGGCCGCATCATGAACGAACCAACCTCCTCCCCCGGCGACGCTTCCGGCGAAGCGGTCCCGCCCGCCACTTCGGTTTGGTCCCGGATGTTCAACGTCTTCGCCGCACCCGACGATGTCTTTGCCGAGGTCAAGGCGAGTCCGCGAGCGATGGCGAACTGGCTGCTGCCGGCGCTGCTGCTGGTGCTGATCGGCTGGGCGGGCGCCTGGCTCGTCGCGCGCGATCCCGTGCTCCAGCAGCAGCAACGCGAGATCCAGGATCGGGCGCTGGCGAGGATGGCGGCGAAGCAGCAGTGGTCCGAACAGCAACTGGAAGAAGTGCGCCGAAGGGCGGAGGCCCACCAGGCGCTGGGCACGGGAATCGGAGTGTTCGGGGTGCCGCTGGTCAGCGCGGTCGTGGCCACGTTCTGGTGGGCCTGGGTCCTCTGGCTTGTCGGTGCGAAGGGGCTGCGCGGCAGCTTTGACTACGGCAAGGCCCTCGAGGCTGCGGGTCTCGTCGCCATGATCGAGGTGCTGAACAAGATTCTGACACCGTTGTTGCAACTGGCGCTGGGGACCGTCTTTGCCGCGCCGGGCCTGGCGCTTGCCGTGGCGGGCGAATTCCAAGCGGGCGATCCGCTGCATCTGGTGCTGGCTTCCGTGAACGGGCTCGATCTATGGGGCATCGTGGTCTCGGCGATCGCCGTCGCGCGGCTGAGCGGGGCCTCGTTCGCCCGATCGCTGGCGTGGCTGCTGGCGATCTGGATTCCGTGGAAGGCGGTGCTGATCGGCGTCAGCCTGTTGACGGCCCGGCTTTTCGGCGGCTGAAGGAGGGACGGGCGGCAATCAGATGAAACTAAATCTCGTTGGCGGTGTCTTAACCCGAAACTGACATGGCAAATCCCAAGTCGAAAAGGCGGCGGAAACTCATTGTCTTCGCGGTTCTGCTGCTGGTGATTGGCGGCTTGACGGCAGCCGCCTTCCTCCGAAAGCGCGAGGCCGTGATCACGGTCCAGACCGAAAAGGTGACCCGCCGCAACCTCACGGAGATCGTGGTGGCCAACGGCCGGGTCCAGCCGGTCGTCTATGTGAAAATCAGTCCGGAGGTCAGCGGAGAGATCATCGAGTTGCCGGTGAAGGAAGGCCAGGCCGTCAAGAAGGGGGACCTGTTGGTCCGCATCAAGCCGGACACTTACATCGCCAACAGTAATTCCGCGACGGCCAGCTACCGGGCGTCGCTCGCGGGCAAATCCACTGCCGAAGCCAACCTCGCCCGCGCGGAAGCCGAGTTCCGCCGGCAGGAATCGCTGTACCGGAACAGCCTGGTGTCCGAGTCGCTCTTCGTGGATGCCCGGACGAGTTACGAGGTGGCGCAGGCCCAGTTGCGGAGCGCGACGCATCAGGTGGAGATGTCGCGGGCGGCGCTGGACCGCGCCGAGGAGGACCTGCGGAAGACGGTCATTCACTCGCCCTTGGAAGGCACCGTCATCCGGTTGAATTCGCAACTGGGGGAGCGGGTGGTGGGCACGGCGATGATGGCCGGCACCGAAATCATGACGATCGCCGACCTGAATGAGATGGAGGCGCGGGTCGAGGTGGGCGAGGTGGACGTGCCCTTGATCCAGGTCGGCCAGGTCGCGCGCCTGGAGGGCGACGCTTTCAAAGACCGCAAGTTCAACGGGGTGGTCACCGAGATCGCCAACTCCTCGCGGGGGCTCACGCTCGGAGCCGGCACGGGAGGCTTCGGCGGCCAGTCGCAGGAAGCCACCAAGTTCGAGGTCAAGATTCGGATCAAGGACAAGGAGGCGTTCCGGCCGGGGATGTCATTCACGGCCGAGATCGAGACCCGTTACCGCACCAATGTCCTGACCGTCCCGATCGCCAGCGTGACCACCCGCCTGCCGAAGACCACCAACTCCGTCGCGAAAGCCGGCTCAGGGAGCGCGGCGGGCGCCACCAATGCCGCGGCAACCCCGACCAATGCGCCGAGCGGGCGCAAGCCCGGTGAGGCGCCGAAACCCATCGAGGTGGTCTTTCTCAAGGACGGCGACGTGGCACGGATGGTTCCCATCAAGCGCGGCATCAGTGACGACGCCTACATGGAGATCACCGAGGGCCTGGAGGAAGGACAGGAAGTGATCTCCGGGGGGTTCAAGGCCATCAGCCGCGATTTGGAGGACGGCAAGAAGATCAAGGTGGGCCCGCCACCGGGGGAGAAAGGCAAGCCGCCGGGCGGGGCGGGTACTCCGTAGGTTTGCGCATCGTTGTGGTTTGACCGTCCGATCACTGCCACAGGATGAGCCTGATTCACCTCGAAAAGATCAGCCGCCGCTATCAGATGGGTGGCGAGATCATTCACGCCCTGCGTGAGGTCACGCTCACGGTGGAGCGGGGCGAGTATCTCGCCATCATGGGCCCGTCGGGTTCGGGCAAGTCCACGCTGATGAACCTGATTGGCTGTCTCGATACGCCGACCTCGGGCACCTACATCCTCAACGGGACCAACGTCAGTGACATGGACGACAACCAGCTCGCCGAGGTGCGCAACCGGGAGATCGGCTTCGTCTTTCAGACCTTCAATCTCCTCCCGCGCGCCAACGCGTTGCACAACGTCGAGCTTCCCTTGATCTATTCCGGCATGCCGGCGGCGGAGCGGCGCGCGGTGGCGATCGAGGCCATTCACAGCGTCGGCCTGGGCGACCGGATGACGCACAAGCCGAACGAGATGTCCGGCGGGCAACGCCAGCGGGTCGCGATTGCCCGCGCCCTGGTCAACAAGCCCTCCATTCTCCTGGCGGACGAGCCAACGGGGAATCTCGACTCGAAGACCGGCGAGGAGATCATGGCCCTGTTCGAACAGCTCGCCAGCCAGGGCAACACCATCATCGTGGTGACGCACGAGGAGGACATCGCCCGCCACGCCCGGCGCATCGTGCGCATCCGCGACGGGCTGATCGCCAGCGATGAACGGCGCGCCCGCTGACCGCCATGACGCGCCTGCTCGCCGAATTCAACGAGTGCCTGTTCATTGCCTGGGACGCGGTGCGCGCCAACAAGATGCGCGCCGGCCTGACCACCCTGGGCATCGTGATCGGCATCGTCACGGTGACGCTGATGGCAACGGCCATCCAGGGCTTGAAACGGAGCTTCACCCAGAGCGTGTCCATGCTCGGGGCGGACGTGCTGTACGTGCAGCGCTTCGAGTGGTTCATCAACTCTCACGCCGAGTGGGTGCGGCAGAACCGGCGTCGGGAGATTGACCTGCTTCAGTTCCGGGAACTGAACCGTCAGGTCACCACGGCGCAGGCGATGGCGCCCATCGTGGAGACGGGGCAGACCGTCAAGTGCGGCAACCGGAGCGCCAGTGGCGTGCGGGTGATCGGGACCACGGACGCGTTCCTGCTCACCGGCGGGATCTCGATCGCCGAGGGGCGCTTCCTTTCGGGAGCCGAGGCGGAAGGCGGGCGGCCGCTGTGCGTGCTGGGCTCGCAAACGGCGACGAATCTGTTCCCTCGCGGGTCGGCTCTCGGAGCGCGGGTTCATATCGGCGGGTTCCCGTTTGAAGTGATCGGCGTCCTCGAAAAGCAGGGCGAATTCATGGGGGCGTTCTCGCTCGACAACCAGGTCGTGATCCCCATCAGCCAGTTCATCGAGTCCTTCTGGCGGTTTCCGGACCTCACCATCCAGATCAAGGCGGGGAGCGTGGACCGGCTGGATGACCTGCGGGAGGAGGTGCGCGGCGTCCTGCGCAAGATCCGCCGCCTCGCGCCGGGGCAGGAGGACGATTTCGCCATCAACGAACAGGATCAGTTTCTGAGGACCTTCAACCGCGTGGCGGGCATGATCGCGGCCGGCGGGCTCTTCATCACCGGCCTGTCGCTGTTCGTCGGCGGCATTGGCATCATGAACATCATGTTCGTCTCCGTGGCGGAGCGGACCAAAGAGATCGGCATTCGCAAGGCGATTGGCGCCAAGCGGCGCAACATCCTCGCCCAGTTTCTGACCGAGGCGGCCATGATCTGTCTGATGGGGGGCTTGATCGGTCTCGGCATCGCCTGGCCCGCCACCGTGGCCCTTTCAAAATTCATGCCGGCCGCGATGTCGCTCCCCGTGGCGGGCGCGGCCCTGCTGGTGTCGGCGGCGACGGGGCTGGTGGCGGGGTTCCTGCCGGCCTGGCGGGCGGCCCGGCTGAACCCCGTGGACGCCCTCCGCAGCGAATGAGCGCGCCGCGATGAACCCGCGTCCTCCCCATCGCCGCCGCGGCTCGCTGTTCTTCGCGGAATTGCGCGAGAGCTTCTGGATGGCCATGAACGCCATCACGGCGCACAAACTCCGCTCCGCGTTGACGCTGCTGGGCGTGTTGATCGGCGTCTTTTCCATCATCGTCGTGATGACCGCCCTGCGGTTGCTGCAGCGCAATGCGGAAGCCGAACTGAGCCAGTTGGGCGTGAACACGTTTCAAGTCCGCAAGTGGCCCGCCATCATGTTTGGCGACCTCGCCGATCGGGAGAAATACTGGCGCCGCCGGAACATCACGCTGGCCCACGGCAAAGCGGTCATCGAGCGCGCCACGCCGGCGCAGACCGTCGGCATCCAGCGGTTCCTCTGGAGCGGCGAGGTCAGTTCGCGTTACGCCAAGACGCCGCCCAACGTCAACCTGATCGGCTCCACCCCGGGCGGCTTTCCCGCACGCAACTGGGTGGTGGAGCAGGGGCGGGCGCTCATCGAGGCCGATCTCGACAGTTCCAAAACCGTGGCCGTGCTAGGTGGGAAACTGGCCAAACTCTTGTTTCCGTTTGGCTCGGCACTGGGAGAACGGGTCCGGATTGACGGGATCGGCTACACCGTGGTGGGCGTGCTCGAGTCCAAAGGCGCAACGCTCGGCGGCAGCCAGGACAATTTCATCATCATTCCGCTGACCACGGGTCTGGGGCGGTACGGCCGAATCTGGAGCAGCCTCGACATCCTCGTGCAAGCGCCCAGCCAGGAAGCGTATGATGACACGGTCGAGCAGGTGCGCGGCATCCTGCGCGCGGTGCGCAAGGTCGAGCCCGGCCAGGAGGACGATTTCGAAATCTTCTCGAACGATTCCCTGATCGCCCAGTTCAAGGCCTTCACTCTCACCGTGCGCGTCGTCGTGACCGTGGTCAGTTCGATCGCACTCCTGGCAGCCGGCATCGGCATCATGAACATCATGCTCGTGTCCGTCACGGAGCGGACCCGGGAAATCGGGATCCGGCGGGCCGTCGGCGCCAAGAAGCGCAACATCATGACCCAGTTCATCATGGAGGCGGTGGTGCTCTGCGAGGTCGGCGGCGTGATCGGGGTCCTGCTCGGTCTGGCGGGCGGCAACTTCGCCGCCTACTACTTCGAGGTTCCACCGATCATTCCGGTGGACTGGGTGCTCTTTGGTTTGCTGATCTGCTCGGTGGTGGGCGTGGTCTTCGGCACCTACCCGGCGGTCAAAGCGGCCAACCTCGATCCCATCGAGTCGCTCCGGTACGAGTAGCGGCCCTCACTTGCGCCGCCGCGGCCGCGCCCCCGGCGCGCGCCGAGGGGCGCCACTTTCCAACCGGTGAAACGCGAACGCCGCGCCGCCGCGGCGCACGACTGGCGCCTCAGGCCAAAAAAAAGTGGCCGATCAAGCAAATTCTTTGTTGAAAGTTATTCACAGGTTGTTCACTTTACTCCCATGAAAGCCTGCGGCCTCACCAACTCACTGGCGGCCGGACAGGTTTTCGAACCCAAAACAACAGATCGGGGGTGAATCCGAATGCCAGCAAAAGCCAAGACTGCCGCTAAGAAGCCGGCCGCCAAGAAGGCCGCCGCGAAGAAACCGGCCAAGAAGAAGTAGCCGTCTTCGTCTGACCTGACCCCAGGAGGCATTGGCCGGACACTCCAGTCTGGTCTTGCCTCCTGGAGTGTTTTTGGACACTTCGTTCCCGCACACGCATGGCTCGCCTCGTCTTCGACATCGAAACGTCTGCCCAGTCCCGCGACCAGTTCGACGATGCCCAGTGGGAGTACCTCTTCCGGGAGGTGGCCAAGATCGCCGATCCGGCCGACCAGGAGGCCCGGCGCGCGGAAATCACTCAGCAGCTCAACCTCTGGCCCCTCACCGCGCTGGTCGTCTGCATCGCCATGCTCAACGCCGACACCGGGCGCGGCCAGGTCTTGTTCGTGGCGGACGATCCCGAAGAAGGCGGCGAGGGAGGTCCGGTCGAATTTGTCGCCTGCGCCGATGAGTTCGAGCTGCTGACCGCTTTCTGGGACGTGGCCCGACACTACGACGAGGTCGTCACCTTCAACGGCCGCGGCTTCGACGTGCCCTTCCTGTACCTCCGCTCGGCGATTCTCAACGTGCCGATCACCAAGAAGAACTGGCTCGGCTACCGGTTTGCCACCGAGCCGCATTGCGACCTGGCCGAGCAACTCACTTTCTACGGTGTCAGCGGCCGCGAGGGGGCTGCGCGGCGCTTCAACCTGGACTTCTACTGCAAGGCCTTCGGGATTGATTCCCCCAAGAGCCACGGCGTCACCGGCATGGACGTGAACCAACTCATGGCGGAAGGCCGGCACCGCGAAATCGCCGAGTACTGCCTCCGCGACGTCCGTGCCACCGTGGAACTTTATCGGATCTGGCGCGAACGTCTGGCCGGCATCAAGTAACCGATCTTGCCGGGACCGGTCGGTCCCTCTGCCGGATCCTCGCTCGCCACCGCTGTCGAAGGCCCGCGACGCCCGCTGGCCGACCGACGGCGCCGAGCTCCGCGAGATTTAACATAACCGCCATTTGCGATGGTGAAAACGACTGGCTAGCATAAGTAAGTCGTTAGAGTACCCGCTGTCCGGCAAGCTATGAAGAGCAAGTATTCGCTCCGCTCAGCGGCCACTTTGTCGGCCGCGCTTCTCACCGTTTCCTCCTCTCCCTTCCTCCATGCGCAATCCCTTGAAGAAGCCTTGGACTCGCCGCCCGGCTGGTCGTGGACCACCACCGCCACGGATGGCTCCGGCAATCCTCACCCCGCCGGGATCTGGGACGGTCAGACGGCCATCACCCACGACGGCGTGGACGCCGCCCGTTCCGGCCCGCTGCCGCTCTGGGGCCGGGCGCGGCTGCGTACGGAGAGCATCACTGGCCCGGGTACGGTGACGTTCTGGCGGCGGCACGGCCGCGCGTCGGAGCAAAATCCCATGTGGATGACCGCCAACGGAAACTCGATGTGGCTGTTCCTCCCCGGTGGCTTATGGCAGCCGGTGGCGATTGATTTCCCGCCCGGCCCCGGAAGCCTCGAATTCGTCTGGGACAACTACGACTGGGCCGCCTTGGATCCGGACAACCATGCGTACGTGGACGAGGTCGCCTTCGTCCCGACCACCGGCGCGCCGCAGTTTCTCCCCGATCCGCCGCCCAATCTCACCGTCGGCGAAGGTTACACCATTCAGCCGCCCATCGCCTTGCTGGGCGAGAAGCCCATGCATCTGGAAATGGTGCTGCCCGGCGGTGGCGCCCCGAACGTGGCCATCTTGGATCCTGCCACCGCCAGCGGCATCCCCGTGTTGTCCGGCTGGCCGTTCGGATTCTTCGCCCATCCGAGCCTCTCCGGCCTGTGGAGCATCACCGCGTCGAACGGCCTCGGCGTGGTCACGCGCAACTTCAACGTGACCGTCCTGCCCGCCGCGCCCCACTCGATCTGGCTCGACGGTCCCTCGCCCGTCTGGGCCGGCGCGACGCTCCGGATCGAGGCACACGTGCGCGGCACCGCGCCGTTCACCTTCCAGTGGTGGAAGGACGGCGCGCCGCTGGCCGGCCAGACCGCCCAAACCCTGAACATCCCGAGCTTCGGCGCCGGCGATGTCGGCACCTACTCGGTGGTGGTGGAAAACGCCTTGGGCTCGCGCACCAGCGAACCATTCCACGTAGGGCTGGGCAGCGACGCGCCCGTGCTGGTCTCCCAATCGGGCGACGTGGACCTGCCCACCTGGGGCTGGACCAGCCTGCAGGTCGAGGTCACCGGCACGCCGCCGTTTGAGACGGAGTGGCGCCGCGACGGCGTTGTGGTCGAGAGCAATGCTTACGCACTGAATGGCGCCGGCTCGTACGGTGTGGGCGGCACTGGTTTCGCCGGGGTGTACGAATTCACCAGCCGCAACGGCCTCGGCGAGGTGACCAGCGCGCCCATCGTGGTGCAGGAGGCGCCTTTGGGCGCGGCCCTTGCCGACGCCTTGGACAATCGCACCGTGGGCTGGCGGCTGCTCAGCAACTCCGAATGGAGGGCCACGACGACCGAGACCCACGACGGCGTGGACGCCGCCGCGCTGCTGGATTCATCCCCTGATCCGCTCCGCACGGCGGTCAAAGGCCCGGCCGCCGTCTCCTTCTGGTGGCGCGTCGTCGAGGGCGCCTTGGACTTCACGGTCAACGGCGCGGTCGTGGCCAGCGTCTCCAATCCCGGCGGCGACTCCGGCTGGCAGCGGGTCGAAGTCCCGGTGGGCACGGGCTGGCATGAGCTCGAATGGCTGACGCAGGACTGGACGCCGGCCGCGTACCTCGACGAGTTCCACATCTTGGCCGGTGGTGGCGGACCGGTCATCAGCAGCCAGCCCGAGGGCGGGGACTACTTCGACGGCGACACGGCTGTCATCGCCGTCACGGTGACCGGCACGGGGCCGTTCGACTACCGGCTGTTCAAGGACGATGGCACGACGCCGGTGCAGGACGCTTTGGCCCAAGCCGCCACCACGTACGAGTTCAACGTACCGGTCACGTCCGGCGCCGAGGGCGCGTACTGGATCGAAGTCACCGACAGCGCGGGCCGCAGCGCCATCAGCGATGACGCGGTGATTTCCAGCAACGGCAGTTTTCCCGCCCCGGTGAATGTCGCCGAGGCCGTCGGGCAGCCGGCGCTGCCCGGGTACTACACCGGTTTCTCGGTAGCGGACGGCAGCTTCTACCCGATCCGCCCTTGGTACCGCACGCGGCAGGACGGCGTGGCTCCGGGCGCGGACCGCTCGGCCCGCACGCCCGCGCTGAACAGCGGCGAGCTGGCGGCGGTGGCGGTGGTGTACGACGCCGGGGCGGAGCCCGCGAGGCTGCGGTTCTGGGCGCGGGTCACGGGCGCACCGTTTGCGGACGTCTTCTTCGTCGGCGTCAACGGTACGCTCGAGACGCCCACGCCCGCCGGCACGGCCACCGGCGCCAGTGGCGAGACTTGGACAGCCTACGACATCCTCCTCCCGCCGGGACCCTCGGACGTTCAGTTCGAGCTGCTGGCGGACCGCGACGGCGTGACCGCGTGGCTGGACCGGCTCGAGTTCGTCCCGGCCACGCCGCCGGAGATCACGCAGCAGCCGGTTTCTCTGGTCCGGCCCGCTGGCGAGCCGGGCGCGCTGTCCGTGGTCGCGACCGGCGTCGGGCCGCTCCTTTACCAGTGGTTCAAGGACGGCAGCGCGCTGACCGGGGAGACGAACGACGTGCTGACGTTCCCCAGCCTCGCGGCGGGAGACGCCGGCCAGTACTACGTGGAGGTCAACAACGACTTTGGCACGACGCCCAGCGACAACGTGATGGTGATCGTCACCGGCCCGCGGCCCCAGATCACCCAGCCGCTGCAGCCGCAGCAGCTTGCGCCCGGCGACAATCTTCTGCTCGCGGTCGTCGCCAGCAGCAGCAACGGGCCGCTCACCTATCGCTGGTTTCGCAACGATTTGCTCGTCCAGACCGGCGGCACGACCTTCCAGCGCAATCCCGCCAACCCGGCGGACCACGGCCTCTATCGCGTGGAGGTTTCCGATCCCTACTACACCGTGAGCAGCCAGGCCAAGGTCACCGTTTCCCACGTGTACTATCAGCTCACCGTCCTGCCAAACCTGCCGGGCGGCTCGTATGCGCGCGCCGAAGCCATCAACAACGCGGGCGTGGTGGCCGGCTACGGCGACGGCGGGGGCGGGGGCACTTCCGCCATCGTCTGGGAAAACGGCGTGCCCACCCGGCTCACGTCGCCCGGCGCGCCCTTCAACTGGGCCGGCTCGATCAACAACGCCGGCGTGGTGGTGGGCGCCTTCGACATCTTCGGCGCGGATGCTGTGGTCCGCTGGACGCCGCCCTACACGTCGGGTGTTTTTGACAACCTCGGTGCGCCGCCCGGTCCAGGCACCCTGGACGGCTTCCCGTGGATCAACGACGCCGGCGTCATCACGGTGATGCGATTGGAAAGCTACGGCGTAACTGAATCATTTGGAAAACGCCACGCCTTCCGCTACACCCCCGCCGGCGTGTGGGAACCGTTCGGCCCGCTCAGCGGCTCGACGCCCCTGGCCGGCGCGACGGACCAAGGCTGGGCCTCGCCGCTCGACATCAACAACGCCGGCGTGGTCGTCGGTCTGACGCACTTCGATCAAGGCGGCGCGGCGGCAACCCAGGCAACCGGCTGGATCTTCGACCCTGCGGCGCCGGGCGGGCGGACGGCGATGGACACGTTTGGCCCGGAGCTTGCCCTCACGGCCATCCAGCCATGGGGTTGGGCCGACAGCGTCAATGACTTTGGCGACATCGCTGCCCGCCGCTGGGGCGCCGGCGGACCGACCAAGCTCTTCCTCATCCACTCCGGCGGTGCCGTGACCAAGCTGCTGGAGGTTCCGGCGCTGCCCGACGAGCCCGATCGCGATTCTTTCAACGTGGACGCGCTCAACAACCGGCGCGAGATGGTCGGCACCCGCTCATGGCCGGACCCGTATCCCTACAACCAGCGGGCGATGCTGGTCCGCAGCCGCGGCACGCCGCCCGGCGGCACGCCCGCCAGCCTGAACGACTTCGAGATCTACGACCTCAACGATCTCGTGCCGGGCGGCACGGGCGGGATCGTGCTGCGGTGGGCCCGCGGCATCAACGACGCCGGCCAGATCGTCGGCAGCGGCAGGTGGACCGACGGGCGGCCCGACCCGGATGTCGCCTTCCTGCTCACGCCGGTCACGCCTTACGCGGGGATGGCCGCGCGGGCGGTGGACGACGTGATCGTGCGCCGCGCCGGGCAGGGCATCCGTTTCTCCGCCGCGTCGCTGCTGCGCAACGATCTGGGCCAGGCCCCGCTCACGCTCCAGTCCATTGCCACCGCGGGCGAGGAGGACGGCGTGATCACCGATCTCGGCGGCGGCTGGTATCACTATGCCCCGCCCGCCGGGCCGGACCTGCCGGACCGGTTCAGCTACGTCGTCCGGGCCGATGACGGCTCCACGTCCACCGGCACCGTGCGGGTGCTGGTCGAGGCCGAGCCGCCGCCGCAGAACCAATTGCCCATCCAGTTGCTGCCCGGTGGGGAAGTCCGCGTGCGCTTCGTGGGCATCCCGGGGCGGACCTATCAGATCCAGGCCGCGCCGGCGGTGAACGGCCCGTGGACCACCTTGGCCACGCGTGTCGCCGGACCAACCGGCCTGGTCGAATATCAGGAAACCCCGCCGCCGGGCCCGGATCGGTTCTATCGAATGGTCGAGTGAAAGCCCCGAAAATCCCGCTCCACTGCCGGCTATGAACATCCGCGCATTCATCGCGACCCTGACTGCGGTATTCGGCCTCACGGCCCTCCCGCCGCTGAACGCCGCGCTCAAATTCGACACCGGCGTTAAACCGGTCCCTGACGGTTCCGGGGGGCTGGTGGACTCCCGCATCCTGACGGGACTTCCGTCGGATCCCATCACCCACCTCCGGGTCGAACTGGACGTCGCCGGCCCGGACGGCTTTCTCGGTGATCTGTTCGTCACCTTGCAGCGAGGCTCGGGCTATGCCGTCCTGCTGAACCGGGTGGGCCGTGAGCCCTCCGCACCGGACGGCTACGGAGACCAGGGGCTAAAGGTGACGTTTGAGCTCGCCGGGCCGGACATCCACACGTATCGCCAGACGCTGGGTGGTCCTCCGCCAAGCGGCTTCTTGACGGGCACGTGGGAGGCAGACGGCCGTGCGGTGGACCCCTCGAACTCGGTGACCAGCAGCCCGCGCTCGGCCCTCCTTTCGTCCTTTCTCGGCCTCGATCCGAACGGCGAATGGATCCTGTTTCTGGCGGACGTGAACCCCGGCGGCCAGGTGTTCCTGCGAGGCTGGGGCCTCGACTTCGCTCCCATTCCCGAACCGGCCGGCGTCGGTGTCGCGCTCGGGGCTGTCCTCGCCGGACTCGTTGGAGCGCGCCGGTGGCTGGGCCATCGCCGCCGGAAAACCCGCTGTTGACGCCTGCGCCCGCCTGCTTCTACCTTCCGCCCGTGATGAATCGGACTGGCCACCTGCGACTGGCGTTGGGCGCGCTGCGGCTGGGAAGCGGCGCGGCGGTCGGGGTCTAGGTCTGAATCACGGATTTCTGGAAGCCCCACTGCCCGCCCGGCGGTGGGGCTTTCGCGTTCTGGAAGCCCGGCCGCCGCCGCTGCGCAAGGCGCCTGCCGGGAATCGCGCCACGAACCGAAACAACACAACACCATAACGCAACCGATGAAAACGACCTCGATCACGATCTTTGACACCACGCTCCGCGACGGCGAGCAATGCCCTGGCGCCTCGATGAACCTCCGCGAGAAGCTCGAAGTGGCGCGGCAGCTTGCCCGGCTGAAAGTGGACGTGATCGAGGCCGGATTCCCCGTGATCAGCGAAGGGGATTTCGCGGCCGTGAAGACCATCGCGCGCGAGGTCAAGGGGCCCGTAATTTGCGGCCTGGCGCGGTGCGTGCCGAAGGACATAGACGCGGCGGGCGAGGCGGTGCGACCGGCCGGCAAGCGGGGGCGCATCCATGTCTTCCTGGCGACTTCCAAGATCCATCGCGAGTTCAAGCTCGGCAAGGCGCGCCACGAAATCCTCCGCCTCGCCGTGGAAGGGGTGAAGCGGGCCCGCGGGTACGTGAGCAACGTGGAATTCTCGCCGGAGGATGGGTCCCGCACTGAGCCGGACTTCCTCGTCGAGGTGTGCCGGGCCGTCGTGGCCGCCGGCGCCACCACGGTGAACATCCCGGACACCGTCGGCTGGGCCGTGCCCGACCAGTTCGGCGCGCTCATCCGCCACCTGCACGAATCCGTTGACGAGTTCCGGACGGGCAAGGCGGTGATCAGTGTTCACTGCCACAACGACCTCGGCCTCGCCGTGGCCAACTCGCTCGCGGCGATTCGCAACGGAGCGCGGCAGGTCGAATGCACCGTTAACGGCATCGGCGAACGCGCGGGCAACGCCTCGCTCGAGGAAATCGTCATGGCGCTGCGCACCCGCGGCGATTTCTTCGCCGGCTACGCCTGCGGTGTGCAAACGCGCGAGATCGTGAAGACCTCGCGCCTGGTTGCCCGCATGAGCGGCCTGAGCGTGCAGCGGAACAAGGCGATCGTGGGCGAAAACGCCTTCGCCCACAGCGCGGGCATCCACCAGGACGGCATCCTCAAGAAGCGCGAAACCTACGAGATCATGGACCCGCGAGACGTGGGCTGGGGGCAGACCGAACTGCCGTTGACCAAGCACAGCGGGCGCAATGCCGTCGGCGTGCGGCTCCGGCACCTGGGCTTCAAGATGTCCGACGAAGACGTGAACGCGATCTTCGCGCGCTTCAAGGAGATCGGAGACCGGAAGAAGTTCGTCTATGACGACGACCTGGCCGCGCTCGTCGAGGGGCATCTGACCGAGGTGCCGGAGACGTGGGCGCTGGAGTACCTGAACGTCACCTCCGGCAACCAGACGGTGCCCACGGCGACCGTGCGGCTGAAGCGCGCCAAGGGCAAGGCGGGGGCCGAGCGTTTCGAGGACGCTGCGATTGGCGACGGGCCGGTGGACGCTGCGCTGAAGGCCATTGATCGGATCACCGGCGTCAGCGGCAAGCTCATGGAGTACTCGCTGCGCGCGGTGTCCCAGGGCAAGGACGCCCTCGGGGAGGTTACCGCGAAGGTGGATTTCGGCGCTGCCGATCTGGTGACCGGCAAAGGCGCGAGCACCGACGTCATCGAAGCCAGCGCGCGCGCCTACCTGAACGCAGTCAACCGCCACCTGAGCAGCGGCAACGGCAAGGGCCGCAAGGGGCGGCAGCCGTAGTGGGGCCCGCGGCGGCGGGGAGGGAAGCAGCGCCGGCGCAGAGAAGGCACGGGCTCGAAGTCGGCCCTGCGGTGACGGTCTGCTTGGTGGTTACCGCCAACTGAACTGAAGGGTCTGCACTTCCCGTCCGCCCGGCCGCGCCAGCAGCGCGGTGAACTGGCGACGGTAGTTGCCGATCTGCGCGTCCACCACCACTTCGAACACCGTGCTCTGCACGCCGATCAGCGTACCCAGAACGCCCGCCGCGGCCGGATTGATGCCGGGCACCATGCCGGCCACCGCGCCGGGACTGGGAAACGGCGTGTCATCCTCGGTGCCCTCCACGCCGTCGAATCCCGCCCTCGCCCGTCGGAAGTTCTCCGCGATCGCGTCGTCCACCCCGAGCACGAACCGGATGACCTCCGGGGGCGCGGTATTGATGTTGACGCGCCCGCTGCCAAAGGCGGCGAAGAGGTCCACGAAGCCGGCGGTGTACGCAGGCAGGTCCTCGCGGTCGCGCCGCGAGCGCCGGGGGCGGAAGAGCTGGTCCGTGTGCCATTGCGCCCGCGGCCCCCAGTACATGCCCGGCGTCACGCCCTGGACGAGCAACAGCTCGGCGAGATCGTCAATCGGTCCGTTCTTGGCGAGGTAAGCCGGTTCGAGCGTCAGGTAGAAATCGCTCTCCGCGCCGCTCAGGCCAGGCAGGTCGTCCCGGTCCACCCAGTCGCCAATCGAATCGGCGATGGTGGCGATGTCCGTGCCGCTCACGCCCATCAAGGTCAACGCCCGATCCATGATCTCGCGCCGCATGACCTCGGGCATCCGGGCCAGGGTGTTGATGTTGAAGCGGCGGTCGAGGTCGGTAATCGTGATCGAGAAGACCCCGGGCGGACACTCGACGCCCTTGAGCGAGATGCCCGCCAGCGGGCCGTTGGTCTCGCCGGGATCACCCGGGCCGCCGGCCCAGATTTGCCGGAGCGAATGGACGGCTTGGTTGCCCCCGCCCGTGTTGGCGAGGATGAACTTGGCATACTCGACGCCCGAGCGCCCCAGCCATTCCATCTCGGACTCCATGCTCGAATTGCCCGCCAATCGGGCCTCGACCCGCATTGAGAGCGCGAAACTGCCCGCCAACAACCCCAGCACCGTCACGATCACCAGGACGATGATGAGGACGAATCCCGGCCGCCGGTGATGCGCGCGAACAATCATCCGCCACCTCCTCCCGGCCGCCAGCGCGGATCGAAGCCAGCCCCTGGAGTGTTGGGCACGACTGCCCCCGGCGGCTGGGCTGGATTCGGTCGCGCGGGAGTGCCCACCGCGCCCACCGGCGCCGCCGGCGCGGCCGGAGTACCCTGGACCACGATCGGCACCGGACTGGACGGGATGTCCACGGTGCGCACCGTGACATCGCGCGGGTCAATCGCGCTGCCTGCGGGCTTGCCGAAGGCCAGCGCAAACCGCACCTGCCTGGGCATCTGATTCGTCAGCGTCCACTCGGTGATCCAGCCTTCGCGGGAACGGGGATCGAAGAACTCGAGGGCGAACATGTTCACCTCGCGGGCCAGCGCCAGCGTGTAGGCTTCGCCCTGGGCAATGTTGGTTTGCAAGACGGGCTGCTGGGTCAGCAGCAGTTGCGGCACGCCCGCAGCGTCCGGCTCCACCGTGAACGTCACCCGGCGCACCACCTGATCCCCGAAGTAGCCCCCGCCGAGGTAGGACATCGGCAGGCGCGCGACAAAACTCAACGCCGCGAACTGGCCGCTGGTATCCGCCTCGAAGGAGTAGAGTCCCTGGTTGGCTTGAAACATCACCGCCGAAGCCAGCGCCTCCTGCAAGGCGCGCGCGGCGACCCGGGCCCGCTGGAGGTTCGCCGCCGCGTCGGCACCCACCTTTGACGCCCGGAGGATGGCCGTCCACGTCGAGTAGATCGCCAGAATGACCATCGAGAAGATGGCCATGGCGAGCAGCAGCTCGATGATCGTGAACGCCCGTCGGGCCGGGCTGCGGAAACTGCCGGCCGCAGACCGGCGTCTCCCCGTTGGGCCGGCGGCGACTGAACACCCGGGATTTGGAGTGGTTCGCATCATCGTCGCGGGATGGGCGCGGGGGTCGCCCGGGGCGAGCCGGTCACGTAGCGGAAGATCGTGACCTGTTTCTGTCGCTGCGCCCCGTTCTGGGGCCAGTCCACGGTGATGTCCACCTTGTACAATCCGGGGCCGCCACGCTGGGTGGCGATGGCGCCCTGATTGGTGAGCCAGAGCGACACGTCCGCATTCCAGTACGCGCCGGGATAGGCGTCGCCGAAATCCCCCGAGATTGAGCCTTCCTCGAGGGCATTTGTCTGGGCGATTTCCGCGGCCACCGAGCCGACCTCCACTTCGCCCAGGGTCAGCCCGCGGGCGATGTTCAGATTGGTGGTGACGAGGCTGAGGATGGCGAAGACCGCGACGAAGAAAATGCTCAGCGCGATCATCACCTCCAGCAAGGTGAAGGCGGCCTGCCGCCGCGCCGCGGCCGGGCGGAAGCCGGCCAGTCCGGCCCGGGGATTCAAGCCGCGCTGCGGCGTGGCCGGCTGCGGCCCGGCCGAGGTTTCCCGGCGCTCACCACGACTCGCCTGTGAGTGGAGGCACATCATCGAATGATGTCCACGGTTTCGCGGCCGGTGCTCATCTCCAGCCGGATCACGCGTTCCTCATTGGACTCGGACAGCAGGACGGCATAGAGCTCATCGCACGTACCGTTCGGGTAAAACCGCACGCGGGCTTGGGCATAGTCCATCACGTCGCGCCGGTTGATGAGGAGTTCGCGAAAGGCGACGCTCTCCGGCAGACGCGCAGTGAATGGTCGGGTTTCGGGAGAGGTCGTGGCCGGCGCCGGCGCGCCGTCGGCGAGCAACTCGCCTGCGCCGTCCGATTCCGGGGCTCCGCCCAGCGGCCCAAACCCGCCGGCCAGTTGCGTGGCGATGATGCCGTCCTCCGCGTTGATCACCAGCTCGGCGGTTTGACCCTTCATGATGGCCAGCATCCGCGCCCGCTGACACGCCTCGGCCAGATCGCTGCTGGCCTGGCGGATCGGGCTCTTCTTGAGCGCGTAAAACATCGGCGGCAGCGACACCGTCACGAAAACACCGATCAACGCCACCACCACCAGCAACTCGATCAAGGTGAAGCCCCGCAGCACGCGCTTCGCGCCGCCCGCGAACTGGCGACCGTCCCGGCTCATCGCGCGATGTTGGCCGTGATCTGGAACATCGCCGAGAGCACGCTGAAGAGCAGGAAGCCCACGCCCAGCGCCATGGCGATGATCATCACCGGCTCGATGAGGTTGGTCATCACCCGCAGCGCCACGGACAGTTCGTTCTCGTACGTCTGCGCCACGTTGTTCAGCGCGCCGGGCACGTCGCCCGTCTCCTCGCCGATCCGGATGAGGTCAATCATCAACTGCGGGAAGAGCCGGCTGCGGGCCAGCGGCTGCGCGATCGTCTTGCCGTCGGTGACCTCCTCGCGGGTGCGGGCGATGGCCTCGCGCACCACGCGGTTCGGGACCACCTGCTCGGTGATTTTCAGGGCTGTCAACACGGGCACGCCGTTGTGCAGAAGCGTGCCGAGGGTGCGCGCGAACTGGGCGAACAGGTTCAACTGGAAAATGTTTCCCAGCACCGGCAACCGCAGCTTCAACCGGTCCAAAGCGCGTGCGCCCGCCTCGGTTGCCTTGTAGCGGTTGTAGAGAATGCCGACTGCCAGCGCGGCGAGCGGGATGGTCCACCAGTACAACGCGAAGAAATGGCTGATGCCGATCAGGAGCTTGGTCGAGGCGGGCAGCTCGGTCTTCATCTCGGTGAAGATGGCCGTGAACTTGGGCAGCATCACCGTCATGAAGAAGAACACGATCACGATGCCCACGGAAGAAACCACCGCCGGGTAGATCAGGGCGGAGATGAACTTGTGACGCACCTCGGCAAACCGCTCATAGTGGCTGGCCAGGCGCTGCAGCACTTCGACCAGCGCGCCGCTCTGCTCCCCGGCCCGCACCATGTTCACGTGCAACTCGGAGAAGATATTGGGCTGGCGCGCCATCGCGTCGGAGAGGCTCTTGCCTTCCATGACGTCCTGCCGGAGCAGCTTGCTGACCTCGGGCGGGATGCCCTTGGAGCCCAGGCTCGCCATGCTGTTGAGCGCGCCCGTAAGCGGCATCCCGGCCTTGAGCAGATTCGTGAGTTGCTGGGTGTAGGTGGCGAGTTCCTGTAACTTGGGCTTGCGCCGTCGTCCAAACAGCCCGCGCGCGGAGGTCGCCCGAGCTGTGGTCACCGCGCTGCTGCGGCCATTGGTCCGGTCCGCTTTGGCGGTGCCGCGGCCGGCATCCACCGAAATGGGCACCAGCCCCGACCGTTGAAGCCGGGCGACTGCCTCGTTGCGATCCGCCGCTTCGAGGACGTCCTGCACGAGTTCCCCGGAGCGGCGCCGCGCCTTGTATGAAAATTGCGCCATGCGCTTGAGTACCAAAAACCGCCGCGCCGCGAAAGTTTCCCACGCGCCTCGCGCCTACTGGGCGCGCTGTTGTTGCAGGCGCCGGAAGGCCTCCTCACCGAGCACCCGGCGGAGGGTGTCCAGGCGCTGGGCCTCCAGCAGGGCCAACTGCTGGGTTTGCTCCTCCTGCGTCAGCGAGGGGTCCGCGAGCACGCGTTGGGTTTCTTCGCTGGCTGCCAGGTTGATCTGATACAGCGGCAGGACGGCTTCCGCGCCGACGCCCAGCTTCAAGGCGGTGTCGCGGGCCTCCAGAAATCCCGGCTGTCGGGTCAACTGGTGATAGGCGAAACGTTCCTGCCCCAGCGCTTCGCGAACCACCGCCTCCCGCCGGGCCTCCAGTTCGCGGCGGCGCAAGACGCTCGCCGCGTCCGTCTGTTCCGACAGTTGCGCCAGTTCGCTCTCGATTGGCTCCGTCGCCCGGAAAAGCGCGCGGAATTCCTCAGCCGTCGGCTCGAAGTCGCGGAGTTGCTCGCGCAGCCGGTCGGCCTGCGGCGAATAGCGGAGCGAGTATTCCTCGAGTTCCGCCGGCCCGAGGAGTTCGGCCAGTTTTGCCCGCGCGGCCTGCTCGATCGCGGCCAGTTCGCGCGCACTCGGCGACCGCCCCTCCCGCGCGGCGGTTTCATGCAACTCGCGAAGGGCGGCCCGACGAGCGGCTTCCACGCTGTGGACGGCCGCCTTGGTCTCGGATGACAGGCTACCCAGCAACGGACCATCCAGTGCCGGAAATGGCTGCGGCGGCTCGAAATGCCGGCCTTCGCTGTCCCAGCCGGGCCCGAGCAACTGGGTCAACAACTGCCGGCGCTCCTCATCCAGAGCCGCGAGCTTTGCCCGGGCGGCGGCGGCCACCTCCGGATCCGGCTCCGTCCGCCACCATTGCTGCGAGGGCAGCGTGACCTCGGCGTTGCGACGCGCGGAGAAAAGCTGGTTGACATCGGCCACGATGATGTCGCGCACGGTTTCCTCCGGGCAGCCGATCCCCCGCAGATTGGCGATGTAGATCGAATAGTTGGTGGACTCGAGGTCCGACCATGTCAGCAGCCGCGGCTGGATCACCAAGTTGGTGCGGATCGGGCGCAGCACGTTGGTGACGACCGGCCGGAAGACGTTGATGGTCGGCCGCTGCGGCCGCTCCACCGGGGTGGAGCGGAGCCACGCGACGGCCAACATGATGTTCACGATGACCGACGCAGCCAGTAATCCAACCCACGCCCGGCGTTGCACTTGAGCAGAATGGCAATCGGGCCGAGCCCTCGCAAACCGAATTTCAGTCGGGGCACGGAGTCTGTCCGCAGGCTCCGCGGTCGGTTGGGCTCAGGGCGCGGCGAAATCCGCGGTCTTCGACAGCCAATGATTCTCCCGCCGTGACGGCCGGGCATTTTTCCAGGAGCCGCAGCCGCGGTTTGCGAGTCGGGCAATCCGTTCAATCTGGCGTCCTCATCGGTGCCAATCCTGACGAGCGCTCTGGGGCCGGGACATCGTGGTCCATTGGATTCCGTGCGCTTTCCGTGCGCCTGGACTGAAATCACCTGCCGGTCAACCCCGGCGGCGTCTGCCCGACCTGGCCCGACTTCTCTGGCATCGCCTGCCCGGCGCTCTCCGCCACTCCGACAATCGTCAACGTTATTGGCATCTTCCTGACTGAGGACCTTCGTTCGGCGGCGCGGGCGCGGCTTTGACTCAATCCCGCCTTTGCTTACAGTCCCCGCGATGCGCCTCGTCAAGGTCCCCTTGGGGGAACGCAGTTATTCCATCCGAATCGGCGCCGGCCTGCTGGGCGGGCTTGGGGAGCAATGCGCCCGGCTCAAGCCTGGCCGGCGCTGCGCGATCATCACCGACGCGAACGTCGGGCCCCGGTATGCCGCCCCGGCACAATCAGCTCTCGAGGCGGCTGGTTTTCACCCTTTGGTGATCACCGTGCCCGCTGGCGAAACGGCAAAGAGCCTGGCCACGGTCCAGCGCTGCTACGATCAACTGGCCGCCGCGCGACTCGAGCGCCGCTCGTTTATCGTCGCGCTCGGCGGCGGCGTGGTGGGTGACTTGGCCGGGTTCGTGGCGGCCACGTATCTGCGCGGCATCGCTTTCGTGCAGGTGCCCACCACGCTGCTGGCGCAGGTGGACAGTTCGGTGGGGGGCAAGGTGGGGGTGAACCTGCGCGCCGGGAAGAATCTGGTCGGCGCGTTTCATCAGCCGCGCCTGGTGCTGTGCGATCTGGAGACGCTGCGCACGCTGCCGGAGCGTGAGTATCGCGCCGGTCTGGCCGAGGTCATCAAGTACGGCATCATTTACGACGCCGCCCTCTTCCGGCGCTTGGAGCGCGACCTGGACGGCGTGCTGGCGCGTGATCCTGAAACGCTCGCCTCGGTCGTCACGCGGTGCTGCCAGATCAAGGCTGACGTGGTGGGTCAGGACGAAACCGAATCGGGCCTGCGGGCGATCCTCAACTTCGGCCACACGATCGGCCACGCGCTGGAGGCGATTTCACGCTACGGACGCTTCCTGCACGGCGAGGCGATTTCAATCGGGCAGGTCGCGGCGGCGCGGCTGTCCGCTGCCTTGCTGGGGCTTTCGCAAAAGGAGGTCGAGCGGGTGCGGGAGCTTTTCGCGCGGGTGGGCCTGCCAACGACGATCCGCCTGAATGCCGCGCAGGAGGCAGCGTTGCTCGCCGCAATGCGGTTGGACAAGAAGGTCAGCGGCGGCGAGGTCAAGTTCGTGCTGGCCCGGCGGATCGGCGAAGTGGTCTGGGGCCAGGCGGTCCCCGACGAATGGATCCATCGCACGCTGGCGGAAATGAGGGACTAACATGGCCGTCAGCGAAACCATCGTCCGCGAGTTCTTCGAGTCGCACGGCTTCTTGGTCCACCAGCGGCGCAAGTACGTGTCCCCCAGGGCGCGGTCGGACGAGGAGATTGATTTCCTGGTCCTCAATCCCCGGCCGGTGAAGAGCGAGGGGGCCCTGCCGTTTGTGTTGAGCTCCCCGGACCTCGCGCGACTGGAGCGAGCGATCGTGGTGGTGAAGGCGTGGCATACGGAGACGTTCAGCCCGGCGCGGCTGACGGGAACGCCCGAGTTGTTTCGCTTTGTCGAGCCGACCGTATTCAAGCGCGCCCAGCGGTTTTTCGGCGACGGCCTGCCGCTGACGAAGATTCTGGTCGTTCCGGCCCTGCCGGCGAGCGATGGGGCGCGGGAGGCGAGTGTCAGCCTGTTGCGCTCCAAGGGGGTCGAGGCGGTCATCCCGTTTCGCACGGTGCTGGCCGACCTGATCGCCGCGGTCGAACCCAATCGCAACTACCAGAAATCCGACCTCCTCCAAACCCTGCGTGTGCTGAAGAACTACGACTTTTTCCGCGAGCCGCAGATGGAGCTGTTCAAACCTCGGCGGCGGGCGCGGAAAGTCGTGAAACCTCCGGCCGACCTGCCGGAGGCAAATGAGGCTGGGGCGGGCGCGTAAGGAGACGCGCTCGCCACGCCAGCCCGTCAGGAACTTCCCCGCGCAGCGTGCCGAAAACCGGTTCGCCCCGCCGGCCCTCGCGCCGCACCGAGGTCACGCCAACGCCACATCGCCGCAGAGGTGGACGTCGAGCCCCAGTTCCGCCATCGCGGCCGCCTTGATGCGGCAGGCGCGATGGGCCTGTTTCTCATTCGGCGCGTACACCACCTGGATGTGGTTGGACTTGTGCCGCGCCATCATCTGATCGCGCGAGATTCCCTTCAGCACCGTGTGCATGATCGGCCACTGCGGGGTGGTCTCGCGCCAGCGGCGCTCAGTCTCCTTGGCCGGCAGTTCCACAACTTCGGCCACTCCGAGGTCGCAGTGCAGGCGACCCTCCATCACGAAGACCCGGCTCCAGACGATCCAGCCGGGTTTGCTCACGCCCTTGAGCGTGCCGCCGCCGAGCCGGAAATACATGGCCGGCTGTCGCTCGCTGGAAGCGCTTTTCCAGCCGCCGATGAAATGCGCGGGCGGGGCGGCCCCGGAGATGAGGAACACCCAGACGTAATCGTCCACAGTCCCCGAGCGGTCGGCGTCACCCCAGCGGACATCGTGGAGGGTGTTTTCGGGGGCGAAGCCGAGTTCGCGCCAGAGCTGATAAGTGACGAGGCCATCGAGGCCCGCGCCCTCGTCCACTTCGTTGAAGTGGGGCACCGCTTCGCCGGCGAAGAGGACCTTGCCGGTTTGCGGGCAGCGCACCGGCGGACGGTCCACGTTGTTGAGCGTGCCTTCCACCAGGTCGCTGGCGGGGGCGAGGTCCTTGAGTCCCTGCTGGTACTGGATGCCGATGGCATCACAGCCAAACTCCGCTGCGATCCGCACCGCCGCGACGTACATCTTGCATTGCTGCAGGGTCTGGGCCTTGGTCAGCTCGGTGGCCTCATCGGTGCCCCAGGCAAAATGCAGGCCCTTCTTGAGATACCAGGCGAGCACGGCTTCAGCCTCGGCGTCGGTCACCGTCTGCATGGCAGCGTACAACGCGGACTGGCTGAGCCGCTCCTTGAAGACTCCGGTGGGGTTCAGCAGCTCGTCGGGCAGGATCGCGTTGTGCATGCCCATGCAGCCCTCATCAAAGACGCCGAGGATCGCTTTGCGGGCCTTGAAGGCCCGCGCCCAGCGGCGGCCGAATTGCTCGTCTGCGGCGGGCAGCTTCAAGAGCGTCAGATCGCGCACGTGGCTTTGGTCGTGAGTGACGACCCCCTCGGCGAGCCATTGGCGCAGGCCGGCCTTGAAGAAGGCGTCGGTGAACCGCTCGCTCCACAAGGTGCTGTACTTGACGCCCATCTTGGTGAGCGAGCCGTTGAGGTTCAGCATCCCCACCAGCCCGGGCCAGGTGCCGGACCAGTTGGCCAAGGTGAGGATGGGGCCGCGATGCGTAAACAGCCCGGGCAGAATGTGCTGGCTGTACTGCCAGACCGATTCGGCCACGATCAGCGGCACGTCCGCCGGCACCCCGCGGAACACCTCCAGCCCCATCTTCTGCGAGTCAATGAACCCATGTTGTTTGACCTTGTCGTAGGGATGCGCGCGCACGACGCGCCAGCCCTCAGCCTTGAGTGCGGCCGTGAGCGTTCGCTCCATCTTCTCCTGCTCGGGCCAGCATTTCTGGTTGGCGGAAAGGCGGAGATCGCCGTTGGCGACGAGATACACGGTTCGGGAACTTGCGGAGGATGCAGTTTTCATGATTCGGTCGCGGAGGACGTTAAGACGCGGCCCCGCCGGCGCAACGCGAATTCGCCGGTGCTGCTACGAACTGGCGCTGGTGTAGTGGCGCACGGACCGACGCCAGCCCCATTCGGACACCGCGAAGCACACCGCCGTCATGCCCAAGAGCAGCAGGACCTCCCACCCCGCGTCCAGCTTGTCGGCCAGGAGCTTCACCGGCACGTTCGCGACCAGCAGCATCGGCAGCACGAAGGTGAAGGTCGCCTTGAACATTCCCGGCCGAAATGCGGCGTCCGGCAGGCGCGCGACATTGAAGAGGTTGTGGTAGCCCCAGATGATGCTCTGTGCCCGCACGGTCCAGAAGCTGACCGTGGCCAGCAGGAACATCAGCGAGTAGTGAATCAAAACGCCTGCCGCGCACAGCGCGCCAAACGCCGCCAGCTCCACCACGCCGGGGCGCAGTCCGAGCCGCCCGGCGGCATAGACCATCACCGCCACCGCCGACGCGGCGTTCACAAACGCGCCCAGGTCCACGTGCCGCAGCGAAATCACGAACCGCGTGTTGACTGGCAGCAGGAGCAGGAAGTCCAGGCGCCCGGTGCGGACCAGTTCCGAGAGATTCGAGCAGTTGGTGAAAAAGAGGGCGGTGAACACCTGCTGAATGAACTGGCTCGCGCCCATCAGCAGCACCACCTCCCACTTGGACCACGTGGCGATGCGCTCGGTGTGCTGGTAGATCACCGCCACGAAACACAGTTGCAGCGCGAACCAGAGCAGCTCGACCACGATCCAGAGCAGGAAGTTGGTCTTGAACCCCATCTCGCGTACGATCGAGTTGCGCCACAGCGCCGCATACACCGTGGCGTAGCGGCGCAGGCGACCCGGTGCGGCAACCGGTGGCGAGGCGGGTGAAGTGGCGTCCATGCGTGGTCGTTCAACCGCCGACCGCCGAATACCGCCGGATGCCCCGGCTCCACACCCAGCGCGCCAGCGCGTAGCCGGCAATCACCCAGCCCGCCTGAATGGCCAGGCCCTGCCACAGCTCCGCGCCGGTCACCCGGCCGAGGTACACGCTGACCGGGAAGTAGAGTTGGTAGGGGAACGGCGTGAAGTTCAGCGCCGCCAAGAGCGGCGGCGGCAGAATGTCCAGCGGGAACAAATGCCCCCCGGCGAGGTATTCGAAGGCGAATAGGATGAAGATGAACGTGGATACCTCGAGCACCCAGAACGCCAGCAGCGCCATCGTGTACGAGACGAAGAACTGCAGCAGCGCCGTCAGCACCACCGACACCGCGAAGACCGCGGCGGTCAGCCCGTCCGCTGGCAGCAACAGGAACTCGCGTTGAACCAGCAAGAGCACGGCAACCGGCGCCAGCGCCACGCTGGTGTAGATGATTCGCCCCGCGGCGAACAGACACAGCCGGTAGGTCAAGTAGTCCATCGGCTTCAGCAGGAACTGGCTGATGTTGCCGTCCTTGATGTCGGCGGCGATCTGCCAGTCGTCCTCCGCCACCGCCGTCAGCATGTCCACGAGGGTGGCGACGAGGTAGTACGAGGTCATCGCCGCCAGCGTGTAACCGGCGACACTCGCCTGATCAGGGTTGCTTCGGAAGACCGCGCGCCAGAGGTAGATTGTCGCCATCAACGGGATCAGTCCGAAACACGCGCGGAACAGAAAGTTCACGCGATATACCAGCGTGTTCTGAATGCCGATGCCGATGACGTGCCAGTATTTGCTCACAGGCGTGCCAGGCCGCTCGTTGCCACCGTCCATCCCAAGCGTTCCACCGGCCAGGCGGCGGATTGGCCCCGCTACTTGCCCGTCTTGATCTCGACGACATCGTGCGGGCCGGCCTCGCGCTGACCGGCGGGACTGACGCGGATGTAACGGGCCTTTTTCCGTAACTCCGCGAGCGTGGCGGCGCCGAGGTAGCCCAGCCCGGATTGGATGCCGCCGATGAGCGGCGTCAGCACCTCGTCCACCGGCGGGGACGCCTCTTTGAGCGCCTCGACGCCCTCCGCCGCCACCTTTTGCTTGGCGTCCTTCGAGTGGCCGTAGCGCGCGGCGGAACCGGCCTTCATCGCCGCCAGACTGCCCATGCCGCGATACTGCTTGTAGAGTTTGCCGTTGATTTCCATGACCTGGCCCGGCGACTCCGGACAACCCGCCAGCAGCCCGCCGCACAGAACCGCGTGCGCCAGCGTGAGTGCCTTTACCATGTCCCCGCTCTTGGTGATGCCGCCGTCGGCGATCAGCGTCACGGCTTTCGCCGCCGCGGCGCGCGAGCACACGTAGAGGGCGGTCAACTGCGGAATGCCCACCCCCGCCACCAACCGGGTGGTGCAGATCGAGCCGGGACCCTGGCCCACCTTGATGATGTTGGCCCCGCAATCGGCGAGAAACTCGACGCCCGCCCCGCTGGTCACGTTGCCAGCAATGATCGGCAGCTTGGGAAAGGCCCCGCGAATCAGCTTCACCGTCGCCCCGACCCCCTTGCTGTGACCGTGGGCGGTGGACACGGCGACGACATCCACGCCCCGGTCCACCAGCGCGCCCACGTGGGCGAGGATGCGGTCGCGATCCAGCTCACCGAAGGCGTTGCGCGTGGCGGATACGGCGGCGCCGCAGATGAGATGGAACTTGGCATCGCGCGCGGGCTTGAACTGCGCCTGGCGCTCCTGCGTGATGCGCTCGATGTCGCTCATCGTGAACAGGCCCTGCAGGCGGTCCTGGTCGTCCACCACCAGCAGCTTGTGGATCCCGGGATGATCCCCGAAAAACCGGTCGGCGCGGGTGATCGGGTCGCGGCCGAGCTCCTTTTTCGAGATCGTGTGAACCTGGTTCCGCGGCGTCAGCACCTCGACCACCTTCCGGCTGGCGTAGCGGGGCTTGACCACGTGCCCGGACAACAGGCCGATGAGGTGATTGCCCGCGTCCACCACCGGGAAGGTGCTGAAGCTGAACCGGCGTTCCTCGATCAGGTTGAGCACGTCGCCGATGAGCTGGTCCGGCCGGACCTTGATCGGCTCCTGGATCAGGCCGTGGACGTGGTTCTTCACCCGGCTGACTTCGTGGAGTTGATCCTCCTCCCGCAGGTTGTAGTGAATCAGGCCGAGGCCGCCATTGAGGGCCATGGCGATGGCCATCCGCGATTCGGTCACGGTGTCCATGTCCGCCGAGATGATCGGGATGTGCAGTTGGAGCCCGTCGGCGAGCGTGGTCTCAAGCTGCACATCACGCGGCAGCACCTCGGAATACAAGGTCGCCAGCGTGACGTCGTCGTAGGTCAGCCCCAGATCATGGTGGGCGGCGAAAAAGGCGTCGGCGGGCTGGTAGAAGCGGCTGTCGAGGGGTGTCAACTCCGTTGCGGTTGCCATGACCCTCTATGGACGACGGCGCGGAGCGAGGCAAGCGGAAGATGCGCCGGCCGACGGCCGCGAAGGCGGGTCGGTTCAGGGAACGGGTCCCGCCTCCGACGCGGCGGGCCGCTCAGGCCACCGCCGCCCGCACCATCGCCGTGGCCTCGGCGACGAGCGCCGCCAGATGCTCCGGGCTTTGAAGCTCTCGGCGTAGAGCTTGTAGAGATTCTCGGTGCCGCTGGGACGCGCGGCGAACCAGCCGTTGGCGGTCGTCACTTTCAGTCCGCCGATGGGTTCGCCGTTGCCGGGCGCGTTCACGAGGCGGTCAACGATTGGGTCGCCGGCCAGTTCGGTGGCGCTCACCCGTTCCGGCGTCAGCCGCTTGAATCCGGCCTTCTCCGCCGGCGAGCAGGGGGTGTCAATCCGCGTGTAGAACGGCGTTCCCAACCGGGCCGTCAGCGCGCGGTACTGGTCGCCGGGATCGCCCACGCGCGCGACCAACTCCGCCGCCAGCAGCCCCAGGAGGAGCCCATCCTTCTCCGTGACCCAGGTGGTGCCGTCGCGGCGCAGAAAGCATGCGCCCGCGCTTTCTTCCCCGCCGAAGCAGAGCGAGCCCGCCAGCAGGCCCGGCGTGAAGTACTTGAAGCCCACGGGCACTTCGTGAAGCCGCCGCCCTAGGTCCGCCACCACGCGGTCAATCAAGCTGCTGCTGACGACGGTCTTGCCGACCGCCGCCGCCCCCGGCCAGCCCGGGCGGTTGCGCAGGAGATAGTTGATGGCCACGGCGAGGTAGTGGTTGGGGTTCATCAACCCCGCGCTCGGGGACACAATCCCGTGACGGTCCGCGTCGGGATCGCAGCCGAAGGCGACGTCGAAGCGGTCTTTGAGGCCGACCAGACCCGCCATCGCGTACGGGCTGGAGCAGTCCATGCGGATTCTCCCGTCGTGATCCACCGTCATGAAGCGGAAGGTGGGATCCACGCGCGCGTTCACCACCGACAGATTCAGGCGGTATCGCTCCCGAATCGGCTCCCAGTAACTGACCGACGCCCCCCCGAGGGGATCCACGCCGATTCTCACACCGGCCGAACGGATGGCGTCCAGGTCAATGGCCCTGCCCAGCGCCTCGATGTAGGGACGCGCGAAATCGTGTGGGTGCGTGGTCGCGGCGCGCAGGGCGGTTTCGTAGGGCACCCGCCGCAAGCCGTGACTCCCGGGAAGCAGGAGTTGATTCGCGCGATGCTGGATCCATTGCGTGACCTTGGTGTCGGCCGGGCCGCCGTTGGGCGGGTTGTACTTCAGGCCGCCATCTTGCGGCGGGTTGTGCGAAGGTGTGATGCCAATCCCGTCGGCCAATCCATCCTGGCGGCCGCGGTTATGTTCGAGAATCGCGAACGAGAGCGCGGGCGTGGGCGTGAAACCATCGCCGGCCTGGAGGAACACCTCGACGCCGTTTGCCGCCAGGACCTCGAGGGCTGTCCGCTGGGCGAACGTGGAGAGCGCGTGGGTGTCCTTGGCCATGAACAGTGGGCCGTTGATGCCGTGGGTCTGGCGGTAATCACAGACGGCCTGGGTGATGGCCGCGATGTGCGCCTCGGTGAACGTGCCGTTCAACGAGGTGCCGCGATGCCCGCTCGTCCCGAAGCTGACCAGTTGGTGCGGGTCCGCCGGGTCGGGCTTGCGCTCGTAATAATCGCGTTCCAGACGGCTGACATCCATCAGGAGTTCAGCAGGGGCCGGTTGGCCGGCGAGTTCGTGGGGCATGTTGACGACAATGGCTCGGTTTACGCTAAGTCACCGCCTCCTCGGCGCGACTCGACAATCGCGCGGCAGCGGAGGCGGACCGGCATCGGCCCGCCGCCGGGCGGGTCGTGGCACGACGGGAGCGTGCCGTCAGCCGGAGGCGAACGCAAGCGACGGCGGCGGCGCCGGGCGTCAGCCGGCGCGCACGGGTGGGCCCGCGACTTCCCACGTCTCACCCGGCGCGAGGGTGCGGACTTCGGGAGCCCGGGCGGGCGTTCCCTGCCAGCGGACGCGCACCGTTATCGGCTTCTCCGAAACATTGGTGAACGTGGCCCGGGGCGCTCCGGCCAGGCCCTGCAACACATAGCCGCGTTGGGTGACGCTCACCAACCGGGCATCCGCCAGCCGCACGTCACAGTCGCCGAACGCGAAGGCCACCCGATCGCGCACCGCGAACTCGGGGTAATTGCTCACGATGCGGACGGGCACCGGCGGCGCGGTGTCTGGCGCGGGCAGCACAATCTTCAGGGGCGGGTCGCCCGGCAGCCGGTGCGATTCGAGGATTCCCGGGTCTGTCACGGCGACGAAAACCGGCTCGGACCCGCGCAGCAGGGCGGCGGCGCGTTCGGCGGTCACCAAGGGGCGCAGCGTGTTGAGGTAGTACTGGAAGGCATAGGGGGAGTCCACGTGGGTCAGGGGGAATTCCCGGCCGCCCGCTGCGATGACCTCCCGCGCAAGGTTGCGAACGGCCACGGTTTCCGGGATGAGATTCTTGCGAGCGGCGGGGCCGAAGTAGTGGTACGCAAAACCGGCAAGGATCAGCGCCGTCACCGCGAGCGTGGCGCGCCGCACGGCGGGCGGTTGCCAGCGCCTGGTCCACCGCGCGAGCTCGCGCCCCGCGAGCAGCGACGCCGCCGGCAGGAGTGGCCAAAGCAAATCCGCGCGCTGATGAGTGGAAAGACCGAAGATCGCGATGCCGACCACGAACCAGCAGAACAGGAATCGCTCAAACCGACGTTCTTCCGGGCGGACAGCCGGCTGCCGAAGGACGCGCCACAAACCCCAAAAGGCAAACACACTCCACGGCGCGGCGCGGCCGAGATAGTAGAGCGGCGGTTGCCAGAAGAGACTGCCCGGGAAACCGCTCCGCTTCGAGGCGATGTGACCGACCAGTTCGCGCCCCAGCATCTTGTCTATCAACGGCTGCCCGAGCGTCCCGTAGGCGAGGCCGAACCAGCCCGCCGTCAGCGCCAGATACGTCAGAATTCCCGGCCAATGAGAGCCGCGCAGGGGCTGCGAATGTCCCGATCGCTTTTCCCACGCGGCCGCCAGCAAACCGGAGGCGCCCAGCACCAGGCCGAGCGGACCCTTCGTGAGTGTCGCCAAACCGGCCATCAGCCAGAACCCCATCCAACCGCGGCCCCGCGACCACGCCCGCCACCCGAGGAGGGCGGTGGCGGTGACGGTGAACATGAACACCGCGTCTGTGCGGGCCAGGCCGAACGCTTTGAATCCCGCGTAGCACAGGAATCCCGCCAGCGCCGCGAAGACGCCGCCTTGTTCGCCAAAGTGCCGCCGGCCCGCGAAGAACACCAGCAAAGCCGTACCCCAAGTCGCCAGTGCTCCCGGCAGGTACAACGAGAATTCATTTGCCTCACCCGCCGCAAGCGTGATGACCGCCGCGACCCACGTGAACAGGGGCGGCTTGGAGGTCACGTCGCCGAAGACGTCGCGCTGGCAGATCCAGTTGGCATTCTTGACGACATCCAGCACGTAGGCCGCGGGGCGTTCCTGGTCCTGGTCGAGCAAGTTTGGTGGAGCGATGAGTCGCAGCGCAAAGATCAATGCCGCCAGCAGGGTGAGCCAGAGCACGGGCGACCGCCGCCACCCGGGCGCACCAGGCGCGTCCACGTGAGTCCCGAGGGAGTTCGCCATACCTGAAGCCCGGAGTTTCCTTCAGTCCGCCAGTTGCCGCTCGATTTGTTCCAGGGAGCGGCCCTTGGTTTCGGGAACGAAGAGCCGCACGAACGCGAAGCCTACCGCGCAAATCGCCGCATACAGCCAGAACGTGTTGCCCGTGCCGATGCCGCGCTCGAGCAGTGGGAACGTGTACGTCAGCAGGAAGCAGGCAATCCACAAGGCTGATACGGCCACCGAGATGGCGGTGCCGCGGATGCGATTCGGGAAGATTTCCGAAATCAACACCCAGGTCACCGGGGCCAGGGACATGGCGTAGCACCCGATGGCCGCCAGCGAGAACAACAGCACCGCCAGCCCGGTCCAGCCTTGCGCGTAAGCCAGCCCGATCAGCAGATGTGACGTGGCGATGCCCGCGCACCCGAAAAGCATCAGGCTGCGCCGTCCCCAGTGGTCCACCGTGCCCAGCGCGACAAACGTGAAGATCAGGTTGACCAGTCCCGTGATGACGATGAACCGCAGCGTGGTGTCCACGCCGAAGCCCGCCGTCTTGAAGATGTTCTCGGCGTAGTTGAAGAGCACGTTGATGCCGCTCCATTGCTGGAGCACCGCGAGCGCGCAGCCGACCAGGAGGATCTTCATCAGTCGCGGTTCCAGCAGATCGCGCAGACGGACGCGGGCGATTTCCTCGGTCGCGATCGTGGCCTTGATTTCGCCCAGCGCCGTCGCCGCGTAGGCGTCGCCGCCGATGCGGCTCAGGACCCGTTCGGCGGCTTCATCCTGCCCGTTCTTGACCAGCCAGCGGGGGCTTTCCGGAACCAACAGCGCCGCGCCGAAGAAGAGCACTGATGGCGCCGCCACCAGGGTGAACATCCAGCGCCAGCCGTACTGGCCGTTCCACGAGCGGGCGATTTCTGCTGCCGTCGCGCCGTCCGGCACCTTTTGGGCGATGAGCAGGTTGAGCAACTGCGCGGCGAGAATCCCGAACACGATCGTCAACTGGTTCAACGTCACCAGCCGCCCGCGCAGATGCGCCGGCGCCACCTCCGCGATGTACAGCGGCGAGAGATTCGAGGCCATGCCGATCGCCACGCCGCCTCCGATGCGCCACAGGATAAACTGGCCAAAACTCCCGGCCCAGCCCGTCAGTACCGAGGACACGGCGAACAGCGCCGCCGCCGCAATCAGGAGACGTTTCCGGCCGAACCGGTCGCTCGAGGCACCTGCGAGCAGGGACCCCACCAGGCACCCGAGCAAGGCGCAACTGTTGGCCCACCCGGAGAGGGAGCCGTCGCGGAGAATGACCGGCCGGCCGTCCACCACGCCGTCGGTGGCGATTCCGAAAAACGGTTCGAAGAAGGGCTTCGCGCCGCCGATGACGACCCAATCCCAGCCGAAGAGCAGACCGCCCAGCGCGGCCACCGCCGAAATCAGCCAGATGTAACCGAGATTGAAACGACCCGGCGGAGACGCCAGACCGCTGGTTCCCGCGGAGCTCATGCGCAGGACAGCGTGCTCCGGCACTGGGGCGAAGGCGACAAGGAACTTGAGCGCGCTATGGCGCGCGGAACGTACGCGGTGGGGGCGCGGCCGTCGTTTCGGACGCGCGCGGCGCAGATAGCTTTTGCCGCCGGCCGGCACCGGCCGGTAGAGTGCCGGCGTGCTGCTGCCAGATCGCACACGCCTGACCTATCGCCTCGAGTTGCAGCGCGCGGTGGCCAACGGCGTGCTGGAAGCCGCCGGCAGCACCTTTCTTCTGCTCATCGCCGTGCGCCATTTTTCTGCCGGTGCGACGGCCAAGGCCTTGGTGGCGTCCGGTGGCAGCGTCGGCCTCCTGCTAACCCCGCTGGTGGTTTCCCAAGTGGCCCGGCTGCGCTGGCCGGCGGCCCTCGCGGCCTCGCGCCTGGCGGCGGCGGGGGCGGTGATGTTCGCCGTGATGGCTTTGACGCCGTTCCTGCCGGTTTTCGTGGCCGGCAGTGTGGTCACCATGGCCGCCGCCGCCGGGGCGGTCCCGCTGATGACGCAGATCTATCAGGAGAACTATCCGGAGGCGCAACGGGGGCGGTTGTTCTCTCACGCCGTCATGGTCCGCATCGGGACCGTGGCGGTGTTCAGCGAGTTGGCGGGTCGGCTGCTGGCCGGCGAGATGGGGCGTTACCGGTGGCTGCTGGGGGTGTTTGCGCTGGCTTTTGCCTTCGCCAGTGTCCGGCTCCGCCGTTACCCCTCGACGCCGTTGAGCGACGCCGGGGGTTCGCATCCCTTCCGGGCGATGCGCTTTGCCCGGGATGACCGGATCTTCCGGCACACACTGATCTGCTGGATGCTGATGGGCTTTGCCAACCTCATGATGCTGCCCTTGCGGGTGGAGTACCTCGCCAGCCCGCGCCACGGGCTGACCCTGCCCGTGCATGACATCGCGCTGTTGACCGGGGTGATCCCGAACCTCGCGCGGCTGCTCATGAGCCAGGTGTGGGGGCACCTGTTTGATCGGATGAATTTCTTCGCGCTGCGGGTCACGCTGAACGCGGGCTTCGCGGCGGGGATTCTCACGTTCTTTCTCAGCGATTCGTGGACCGGATTGGTGATTGGGGCGATCATCTTCGGCGTCTCCTCCGCCGGAGGCGACGTTGCATGGGGGCTGTGGGTGACCAAATTCGCCCCGCCCGAACACGTGGCCGACTACATGAGCGTCCACACGTTTTTCACCGGCGTGCGCGGGGTGGTCGCGCCGTTGGTGGCGTTTCACCTGATCCGGCACGTGTCGCTGGCAACGATGGGGTGGATCAGCGCGGCCCTGATCGTTCTGGCGAGCGTGCTGTTGCTGCCGGAACTGCGGTTCGGCCAATCGCGACGCCGTCCCGCCCCGGTCACGACCGAGGTGGCCGACTGAGTGAAGGGGCAGGAATCCGCCGAGACCGGAAATGCCGCTTAACTTGTGGGCTGAACGCAGCTATAGTTCACGACATGGAACCGTTTCAAAAACCCACCTGGCGGGAAGCACTGGCGGAGCGGTTCGCGGGCTCGGGTCTGCTGCGGACCATCCTGCTGAACAAGTGGTTCGGCCTCGCGTTTGTCCTGATCCTGCTGGGCGGTCTTACTATGGCGGTGAGTCTGCCCAAGATCTGGCGGACAACACCCGACGGGTTTGTGCCCATCGTGCGCGTCAGCCTGCTCGACCTCGCGCAGTCGTGGTCGCTCAGCCGCCGGGCCACGCAACTGGCCGCCGAAGGCAAGGCGGAGGAAGCGGTGCTGGCGTGGCAGGCGGCTTTCGCGAACAACATGTCGGATCTGCGGGCGCTGCGCGGCGCGTTGAGCAGCGTCCTGGCGCTCCCCGAGGTGGACCGGCGATCGGCCGCGGCCGCCGTCTGGCAGGCAGGCTGGTTGATGCGGCTCGGCCAGACCAATCAGGCAGACCTCGACCTCGTGGTCCAGGTCTTCGACCGCTGCGACATGCCGGAGGAAGTCTATTCCCTGCTGGCCCGCAAACCCCTCCCACTGCCAGCGGTTCAAAACGGCCCGTATCTGCGGGCCTTGTTCAAGCTCGGCATGGTCGAGCAATTCGGCCGGCTCTGGCGAACCGAGCGGGAGAAGTTCGTGGGTGATCCCTTGATGGACCTATACGACGCGGCCTACCGCAGCGGTTGGGGCGAGGCCACCGAAATCGCTCCTGCCCGGCAACGGCTGGTCGAAGCGATGGATAATCCGGACACCCGCAACACCGCGTGCCGCCTGGAGATGGTGGTGGCCACCCAGCTCGCCCAGCCCGACGCGTACCAAGCGGCGCTGGATCGCTTGCAGGATCGTCGCCTCGATCGCCTGCAGGACCACGTGGGCTATTGGCGCCTGCTCGCCGCGAGCAACCGAAAGGACGAAGCGATTCGCATGGCCCAGGAGTATGTGGCGCCCCCCAACAATCCGTTCGAACTGGTGCGTCTGGCCGAGGCCTACGTGGGGCTGGGACTGATGCCGGATGCGCTGGCGGTTCTGCGACGGCACAGCGGGCTGATGGGCAACACAGATTCCACCTGGTCCGTCGCGGTGTGGGCGTTGTACGGCGACCTGCTGATCGAGGCCAAGCGCTGGGACGAATTGGTGGACATGGCCGGCCAGATGCGCCTGATGGATCGCGCCAAGGCAAACATCGAGGGGTTGAGCTTCTTCTTCGAGGGCCGGGCGAGGTACGGCTTGTCGCAATTTGACGTGGCCTTCGCCCTGTTTCGCGAAGCGGCCCGGCGGCCTTTCCCGACGCCGCAAATGGGCTTGCAGGCCGCCATTACCCTCGCGCGCATGAGCCAATTCGAGATCGCCCGCGATCTCCTGGTGCCGCTGGAGGCGGATTTGCGCTCGGTGCCCGAATACTGGCAGACGCTCTTTGACGTGGCCTACAATCTGCGGTCGGATGAGATGCTGGTACTGAAGGCAGCCACCCACGCCCACGACTTGCAGCCCGCGAACCCCGTGTGGACGGCAAACTACAGCGCGGCGCTGCTGATCACCCGGCAGCGCCCCGAGGAGGCGCTGCGGTTGACGCTGGAGTTCCTCGCGCAAAACCCCAACTCGCTGGTCGGGCGGGTGAATCACGCGCTGGCGCTGATCATGAACCAGCGCAACGACGACGCCGAACGCATCCTGCGCACCATCAACGTGAGCGCGCTGGACCCGCACGAGTCCTCCATCTTTCACCTCGTCAGCTTCGAGCTGTACCTGAACCGTCGGGAGTTCGCGAAAGCCCTGGCCGCGGCGGACCGCGTTGACGCGCGTTTCCTGTTTCCGTCCCAGACTCGTTGGTTGCAGCGTGCCCGGGAACAGATTCCCGGGGAGGCGCCGAAGGCGGGTTGAAGTTCCGGGTTCACGGGCGGTGGACCGACGACGAGGGTCGCGAAGGGCCGGTCAGGCCCGCGCAGCGAGCTTGCGGGTCATCTGGATTTCCCCCGCACCGGCTGATCCGCATCCCGGGTCTCTTCCGTCTTGATCCCCTCGTCCACAATGCACGCCGTCACCACGTCCGCGCCGACGTTGACCACCGTGCGGGCCATGTCCAAGAGGCGATCCGCGCCGAGGATCAGGGCAATCCCCTCGGGCGGAATCCGGAAGGTCGTCAGCAACGCCACGATCAGCGGGAGGGACGCGCCCGGAATACCCGCCACCGCCACGGCGCTGAGCACGGTCAGCAGCAGCAGCGTCACCTGATCGCCGAGGGACAGCGACACCCCGTACACTTGAGCCACGAACAGCACCACGCAGCCCTCGTACAGCGCGGTGCCGCTCATGTTCATCGTCGCGCCCAGCGGCAACACGAAGCCCGCGGTGCTCGCGGACACGCCCAGGTTCTCGCGCGTGACGGCGATCGTCGTGGGCAGGGTGGCGTTGCTGGAGCTGGTCGAAAACGCGGTGACGAGCACCGTGCGGATCGCGCGGAAAAAGGCACCCGGCGAGCGGCGCGTGAACAGCTTCAGCAGCAACGTCATTGTCCCGAAGAGGTGCAGCGCCAGGCCGCCCAGCACGCAAGCGACGAAGAGGGACAGTGCCTTGAGTACGTCCAGGCCGGCTCTCATGACTTGACTGGCCAGCATCGCGGCAACCGCCCACGGCGCCAGCAGCATCGCGAAGTGAACCAGCGTGGTCATCAGCCCCGTGACGATCTCGACGGCCGACTGCGTCTGCCGGCGGCGGAGTTCATCGAGCTGGGTGCCGGCGGCGCCCAGCAGGATGGCGAAGAGGATCAGGGGCAGAATCTGAAACTCGACCACCGCCTTGAGCAGATTCCGCGGCATGAACATCTCCACCAGTTCGCGGAAGCTCAGGCGCGGCATCGCGGCCGCCCGCGCCTGGACTTCCTGGGCCTGGTTGGCCGCCTGCGAAACCAGTTGCGCTTGCACCTCCTCGGAAATGCTCCGGCCCGGCTGGACGGTGTTCATCAGGAACAGGCCGATCGCCAAGCCCACGGACATGTTGAGGAAGAACACTGCGAACGTCCGCGCCGCCAAGGGCCCCAGCCGGTCCAGCCGCCCGAGTTGAATCACGCCCAGCACCAGGGACGAAAAGATCAGAGGAATGACCACGAAAAACAGCAGTCGCAGGAAGATCTGCCCGAAAGGATCGAACACTTCGGCCGCCAGCCAGGCAGAGCCGCGGGCCAGCCACTCTGCGCGGCCACCCGCCAATCGCGCCAAAATGCCAACAACGATCCCTGCCGCCATGCCCCACATGATGCGGGTGGCCAGCCGGTCAGATTGGGAAACGGCCTGCTGCGACATTGCCGGGCGGAGGTTGGGGGGAACGAAGGCGGGCGGCAAATCTGAACGTGGCGGCCTGTCGCCCTGTTGCGCGCGGAGCTCCCACCGGGACAAGCCTTGGCCTGGACGCCGCACAGGGGGGGGCGCTCCCGGAGACACCGTCACCGGTTACCGCGTCGTGGGTTGGTCGGGCGCCGCCAACCGGCGCGCGAGCTCCCTGGCGACGATGGCGGCCCCCGCCTCGTCGAGATGGGTATCGTAGAGACCATTGTACCCGAGCATGCCGGCCTCCGTGGTTTCCGCTCGCAGCGCCGGCGTTAGATCGTGGAAACGAACCCCGGCGGCCGCACACGCGCTGGCGATCTCCGCCGGCAGCGCGGCCGAGAGTGGGAGCGCGTCCTGCTCGTCGGCCGGGGTATGCCAGGCAAAGCGACCTTGGAAGACCCGAACTTTGGCGGGCATATACACGAGCCACGCGCGCGCGCCTTGTTCGCTGGCGAAGGCAACGAAACCCGATAGAAAGTACGCCAGCGCCTCCAAGCTTTCGGGGGTTGGCCGGGTGGTCGTGTCAAGCCGGTGAGTCAGCGTTACCGGGACCTCTCCGTGGCGGGTGGTGACCCAAGCGTTGGTCGGCAGTGGCGTTGGACTCCCGGTTCCGGCCGAACACCAGAGCTCACGGGCGGCTCGCAACAGGGACGTCTGCTTTCGAATGGTCCTTTCGGGGCGTTTGCCCGTTCGCTGGTAGTACTGAAGGGCCCGGTACTCCGCGGTCAGGTCCTGGAGGTCGTTGCCCTCATAGAACACCACCACCGCGTCACGCAAGGTCGGCCTGACACCGAAATGCTTCAGGTAACAGAGGTGCGAAAGCGGGCCGGTGTTGCTGACGCCCAAATTGCGGACGGATCGCCCCAATTCCTCCGCCAGCCGCGTCGTGAAGAGTTCCTCAAACCGCAAGTGCCCCAATTCGACGAAAGAATCTCCAGCCACCGCCACCTCCCACGGCGGGAGCGGCTCCTCATTGCGAAAGCCGTCGCGGTCGTAGCGCACCGTAATTTCCGGCTCGGACCGATACGGGTCGTCCAGATAGCCCAGCACGCGGAGCTGTTGGCGAATCACCTGCCCCGTCCACGACAGCGGACCGGCGCGGCGAAAATACACCTCACCGACCGGGATTGTCGGTTTCCGGTAAAACGGCGGCGTTTGCGCCAGCGCGCGCGCCTGGTGGCGAAAATCGTAGCCTGCCACCCGGAAGCCCACCTCGCCGGCAGCGAGGAACCCCGTGAGGCCGAGGACGGCCACACACAGGCGGCAACTGAAGCGAGAAACTCCTTGGCGGCGGTTAAGCCCCGCGGCCGCCACCAACACGAGTCCCAGACCAGTCAGCGGCCGCTGCCACGGCAGCCACTGAACCGCCAGCGAGGGCACATGGCCCAACGCCCAAGCCCAGAGCAGCAACGCACCGCCCGCGGCGAGGTGAAGGGCCACATGCAACCGGGGGCGAATCGCGATCATCGCGCGGGACGCTTAGTCCGTCGCCCCGAGACGGGCAACTCTTTTGTCCCCGTCACCGTCAGGTACCCAAGAAGGCCCGATTTGGGTTGTGATTAGCGGGGAGGCTGGGCGAAGTTCACCGACATGCTGAAGTGTCTCCGAGATTTGCGGCGGGTTAACCAAAAGAGCCTGCCGTCGCCGCTGCTCGCCTTCATCCTCCTGGCTTTCGCCGCGTCGGGAGCCCCCGTCCGGGCGCACGATGTCGCTGCGGAAATGGCCGAGGCGGCGCAGGTGTTCCTGAGAGCGCTGTCACCGGAACAAAAGGCCCTTGCGGTGTACGAGGTGAAAGATGCGGAGCGGTTGAAATGGCACTTCGTGCCCCGCGAACGCCGGGGTGTTCCGCTGAAGGCGCTCGACGCCGGCCAGCGCCATCTGTTGTACCGCCTGCTCAGTTCGGGCCTCAGCCATCGCGGCTTCTTCAAGGCCACCACGATCATGTCGCTGGAGACGATCCTGCGTGACCTCGAGCAAGGCCGCGGTCCCGTGCGCGATCCGGAACTGTACTACGTGACCATCTTTGGCGACCCGGCCGCGCGCGGCGTGTGGGGCTGGCGGGTTGAGGGGCACCATCTCTCGCTGAACTTCACACTCGTCAACGGCTCGGTGGCCGCGACGGCCCCGGCCATGATGGGCAGCAACCCCGCCGAAGTCCGGGACGGCCCGCAGCGGGGATTGCGCGTGCTGGGGCGCGAGGAGGATCTCGGCCGCGCGCTGGCGAAATCGCTCGATGACACCCAGCGCCGCCAGGGCATTTTGCCGGGCAGCGCGCCCGCCGACATCATTCTCGGCCCGGGGCGCAAGGCCGAGCCGCTCAAGCCGATGGGCATCAACATGGCGCAGCTCTCGCCCGAGCAGCGCGGCCTGCTGAAGGAACTGTTGAACGAATACGTGCGACGATACCGCGCCGAAGTGGCCGACGAAACGTTGAAGGAGATTGCCTCCGCCAGCCCCGAAAACCTCTGGTTCGCGTGGCTGGGCGGTCTCGAAAAGGGCCAGGGCCACTACTACCGCGTACAGGGACCCACCTTCATCCTCGAGTACGACAATACCCAGAACAACGCCAACCACATCCACACCACCTGGCGGGATTTGAAGAACGACTTCGGCGAAGACGCGCTCCGCCGACATTACGAGGAAACGCCGCACCCGCACTGAACCCGTGCGACGATTGCAGCGCCCAGACGGCCGGGAGCGCTAGTTGAAGGCGACCCCCTCGCTCTCCAAAAGCCGGCGCTTCCAGTCCAGGCCGCCGGAAAATCCGCCGATCCGGCGGTCGGCGGCGAGCACGCGATGGCAGGGAATCAGCAGGGGAATTGGGTTGGCCCCGCACGCCCGACCGACCGCGCGCGCGGCCGTCGGGCGCCCGACCAACCGCGCGATTTCAGCGTAGCTGCGGGTGTGACCGGGGGCGATGCGGCAGAGTTCCTCCCAGACCCGCTGTTGAAATTCCGTTCCGGACGAGACATCGAGCGGCGGAAATTCGGCGATGGGTTCACCCTTCAGCGCGCGTCGCACGGCGCGAGCGGTGATTCGCAGCCAGGCGCGCTGGACGCTCGTCAGCCCGGCACCGGTTCGCCGACATGCGGCCTGACCAGATGCCTCGGGGAACTCAAGACGCGCCAGGCCGCGGTCGGAAAAATGGGCGGTGAACCGCCCGGCGGAAGTCTGGATGAACGCTGTCGCCATCACGACCGATTGGCGAAGTAGAAGTACACGAGCCCCCAGAGGATGCCGAGGAACAGGGCGAACAACGCGAGGAACCGATTGCGCGCGATGCGCTTCTCGTAACGGAGCGGCGGCAGGCCGTGAATGCTCCCGGCGGCCAGGTAGCTGACCAGCTTCGAGGTGGGTGGCTGACGGCCGCGGAGGCGGATCCACCACCGGCGGAGAGCTCCGCCCAGGTCGTACTTGCGCACACCCAGTTCATTGAAGTGCGACGTCGTGGTTTCGCCCTCGAACGGATTGGCCGAATGCGGATGGGGAATCTCCTCAAACTGGGGCGGTCCGCCCGCGGGATCGGCCGAGGGATGGGGCGTGGTGGAGCGGCGGTAGCGGGGCGCGGGAACGCCTGCGGCCCCCTGGGTCAACTGGCGAATCTCGCCCTCCAGCGCCGCCAGCTTCTGCTTGAGCTGACGCTCGCGTTCCTCGATGGGGTCCCGCTTCTTGCCAAACCAGCCCATGGGCGGGTGGCGGTTATCCGCGCAGCAGCACGATGACGAGGGCGATCACTCCGACGAGCAGCACTGTCGCCACCGGCCACGTGAGGGCGAGTCCCAGCTTCGCGAGTTCACCAAGGCTCTGGCCGCCCGGCCACGGCGACGTGGCGGCCGACGCCGACGCTTGCCCGTCCCCCGGCGCTTTGCCGTCCAGCAGGGGCCACTTGAGCCGGGCGGAATTCCACTCCATCCGGGCGTTTTCGATGGTCGTCAGGGCACGGGTGAGTTCCTGTTCCCAGCCTTCCTGCGTCCACTGGTTTTCGTTGATCGCCTGGAGTTTGGTGAGCGCGTCCTGGAACTCGGCGAGCGTACGGCCCATTTGCTCGGCGTCCCGCCGGGCGCGAAAGGTGGCTTCCTCCAGCAGGCCGACGCCGCGCGTGAGGGCTTGGAGCATTTCGGCGCGCCCCGTTTCGAATTCGGCGCGCCGCCGGCGGGCTTCTTCCAAACGGGCGCGCTCCCGCTCGACTTCCTCCTGGGCGCGCTTCAGCTCGGCGAGGCGCTTTTGTGCCTCGGTGGCCCGGGCCTCGAGTTCCGCCCGCGTGGGCGGGCGCGTGACCAGGCCCGTGCCGGCGACGGCCGCGGAACTGACGTGCCGGACGGCCTGCGCGGTTTGCACGTCACGGTCCACGAACTCGGAGTCGTCGAAAGCAGAAGCCATGTGAGGACTCTAACATTGGCCCCCGGGGTGTAAAGGTCGGCGGGGGCGCTGTGAACAAGTGACCTGCCGCCACCCCGTGGCTGGCCCCCGGTGGAAGGCGCGTGGCCGAACACCCCGCTTTGTGCGGGCAATCCAGTTGCTCAACCGACGCGAAAAGAAATCTTCGCCACCATGTCCGGACCGAAAGCGTGTTGGAGACGGTCGAGAATCTCCCGGCGGCGATAGCGCACGATTTCGTTCAGCCAGACGCTGCTGTCCACGTTGACGAACAAGGTGCCGTTGCGGAGGCCGGCGGGCTGCGCGTGCGCGGCGACCACCGGATCCACGAGCTGCCCCCACGCCTTGAACACCTCCGCCTCCGCCAGCCGGCGATCCAGGTTCAGTTCGGCGACAACCCGGTTCAAGACGGCCGCGACGGGCTGGCTCTGGTCCGCCCATGCGCGCTCCAAGGGGTCGAGGTCGAGTCCGCGCCACTCCGCCAGGGCGGCCTGCCGGGCATCGCGGGGCACCGGGGCCGGGCGCGAGGCGAAGAACGGCCGACGGATCGAGGAGCGGGGCAAGGCGGCGCGGGGTTGGTTGGCCGAAGGGTTGGCGGATTGGTCGGTCGGCATCGGCGGATCGGCGCGGCGTTGAACTACCGTTGAACTGGCCACCCGGGCAACTTCACGGTCGCAACCTTTGGCCCGCCCCGGACAAAACGGGTCGTCATGCCTTGGTCACCTTCTCGTCGAGGACCAGCACCCCGTGGGGCGGCAGATCGTAATTGCCGGTAAAGGTGTTGGCCGTGAGGTAATCGTGCATGGGCTTGTAGAAGGTGATGCGCACCGGCGTGCTCTGGTGATTCAGGAGGAAATAGATGCGGGTGTCGTCGCGCTGGCGTACGCTGACCTCCACGTTCTCCGGCACCTTCAGGAGGGTGGAGACGTTGCACAACTGCCGGACCCAGTTGATGAGGTCGCCGTAGAAGGCCTGCCCGGACATGAACCCGATGTAGATGGCGCGGCCGGCCCCGTAGGCGTTGGTCGTCAGCGCCGGTCGTCCGGCGTAAAAATCGCGCGCAAACGTGGCCAGCACTTCGCACTCGCGCGGCTCGATGATGTCGCACCAGATGCGCGCGGTGTGCAGGTGGGTGGTGGGAAAGGCGCCCTTGAAGTTCAACGGGTTCTCCTCCTCCGGCGGGATGGGGTCGAATTCCTGCACCTCGAGCCCGAACAGGTCGGTCAGGTCATGGGGGAAACCGGTGTCGGGGGCGATGTCGTGTTCATCCACCAGGCCGGTGTTGAAGGTGGACACCAGGGTGCCGCCGTTCTGAACGTAGAGTTTCAAGCGGTCCGCCTCGCCCGCATCCAGCAGGTGCAGGGAAGGGGCGAAGACGACCTTGTACTTCTGCAACGCGGCGGAGTCCTCGTCGTCGCGCGGCGGCCGGGCGAAGTCCACCGGGATGTTCCGATCGTGCAGCGCGTTGTAGAACAGCATCATGTGGTCGCGCAGGCGGAAGGCCTTGGTGTGCTGCTGGGGCTGCTTGAGTTTCCATTCGTTCGGATGGCTGTGCAGGATGCACGTCTCGGCCACCACCTTGGACCCTTTCAGCACCGGCGCGAGGAGCTTCATCTCGTCGCCGATCTGGCTGATCTCGCGGTAAACGCGGTTGTCGCCGCGGCCGTCGTGGGTGAGCACGCCGCCGTAAAACTTCTCGGAACCGATCCGCGGCGAGCGCCAGAAGAAGTACAGCACGGCATCGGCCCCGCGTGACAGGAGCTGGTACGTGAACAGGCGCACCACGCCCGGCCGCAGCAGGGAGTTCACGTCCTGCCAGTTCACGTTGCCGGCCTTTTGTTCGATGACCCAGAAGCCCTCGCCACCGCCGGGGAGCCGGACGTTTGACTTCTTGAGTGACCGCATGATGTCGAACTCGACGGCGTTCTCCGAGGGCTTGTGCTTAAGGGTCGCGTAGGTGTCGAGCGACACGAAATCGAGCACGTCTGCCATGTCAAAATGGTCGTAGTGCCGGGTCAGCGCGCGCAGGTTCGTTGTGACCGGGATCGAGGGCGTGATTTGGTGCAGGATGTCCGCCTGCATCCGCACAAAGGAGACGCAGGTGTCGCTGGCGAAGCGCATCCAGTCGAGCACCAGAGCGGGGTTATGCACCGTGGGCGCAGAGCGCGGCATGGGGACGTCCTCGAAGCGGCTGACCACCTGGCCCCAGAAACGCAGGCCGAGGCAGTTGTTCAGGTTCTCCACCGTCTCGTACTTGGCCTGGAGCCAGCGGTGCCAGTCGCGCTGCGCGTCGTCGTTGAAGGAGAACTCCGTGCCGTGGCCGCCGATGCCATTGTCAATCTGCCACGCGATCAATTGCGGGTGTTGCCCGAGCGCCTGGGCGAGAGCGGTGACGATGCCGCTGGCCTTCTGCCAGTAGAGGTCGCTGTTCATGCAGTAGGCATGACGGGTGCCCTCGTAGCGCTTGAGGCCGTGTTCGTCCACGGGCAGGATCTCGGGGTACTTGCGGGCCATCCACACCGGCGGGGCGGCGGTCGGCGTGCCGAGGACGACCTGGATGTTGTGCAGCTTCATCACGTCCATTGCCCGCCGCATCCACTCGAAATCGTACACGCCCTCCTCGCGCTCATACAGGCCCCAGCAAAACTCGCCCATGCGGACGACGTTCACGCCGGCGGCGACCATCAACTGGGCGTCGCGCTCCCAGCGGGCCTCCGGGTTCTCAGCGGTGCCGGCGTAGGGGTAAACCCAATGCTCCGGGTGGTAATCAACGCCAAAATACATACGCTGCTGCGGGTTGGTTGGTTTCGTTCAGGTTCTGCCTGAACCTACGACTCACCCCGCGGGAGGCAACAGAAATCCCGGTGACGGGGAACGCCGCGCCCAGGGTCCCAGAGCCCTCTCTTCCGCCCCCGTTGTCGCGAGGCGGTGGCCTTCGGTCGTCCCGCCATTGACACCGGCGCGCCTTCCCGCGACAACTGCGTGGAACTCAACAACAATCAGCAATGAAACTCGGCTTTGTCTCCGCCATTCTGCCCGAACTCAGTCTCGACCAGGTGCTGGCCTTTGCCGCCAGCGAAGGGTTTGCTTGCGTGGAAATCATGTGCTGGCCCGTGGGCAAAGCCGAACGCAAGTTTGCCGGCGTGACCCACATTGACGTGGTCGGTCTCAGCCGGAGCCAGGCCGATGACATCAACGCCCTTTGCGCGAAGCACCGCGTCCACATCAGCGGCCTGGGTTACTACCCCAACCCGCTGGATCCGGACCCGGCCGCCGCCAAGCGCCAGGTGGACCACCTCAAAAAAGTCATCCTCGCCGCCGAGCTACTGGGTCTGCAGAACGTCAACACCTTCGTCGGCCGCGACTGGACGAAGACCGTGGACGAGAACTGGCCGCGGTTCCTCAAGACCTGGAAGCCGCTCATCGCGTTCGCCGAGGACCACGGGGTCAAAATCGGGATCGAGAACTGCCCCATGTCCTTCACGCGGGATGAATGGCCGGGTGGCAAAAACCTGCTGACCACGCCGGTGATCTGGCGCCGGGCCTTCAGCGACATCCCCTCAGCCAACTTCGGCCTCAACTACGATCCCTCGCACTTCATCCTGCAGTTCATGGATCCGGTGTCGCCGTTGCGCGAGTTCAAGGCCAAGCTTTTTCATCTGCACGCCAAGGACGTGCGCATCCGCACCGAGCGCATCAACGACGTCGGCATCTTCGCCTATCCCCTCGAATGGCATCAGCCGCGCATCCCCGGCTTTGGGGACATTGACTGGGCACAGTTCATGGCGGCGGTGTACGACATCGGCTACGACGGCCCGGTGGCGATCGAGGTCGAGGACGACACCTTCGGCAAGACGTTGGAAGGTCGGAAGAACGCGGTGCGCGTGGCGGGTAAAGTACTCCGGCCCTACGTGGCGTGAGACCGGCCTGCCCCGCCCTGCGAAATGGCCCGGCTAGACGATGACCTTGCTCGATTCCGCTCTCATGAATGCAGCCCGACCGAAGCCCCGCGGATGGTTCAAGCTGGCGCGGGCGTTCTTGTTGATCTCACTGAGCGCGGCTGCGGCCGGGGAGGACGTGGGCTGGCCACAGTTCCGCGGCCCGCGGGGGCAGGGCGTTAGCGCTGGCACGGACCTTCCAGTGGCGTGGAGCCCCGGCCAGAATGTGGTTTGGAAAACGCCCCTCCCGGGTCCGGGGGCATCGAGTCCGGTCGTCTTCGGCGACCGGGTTTTCCTCACCTGCTATACGGGTTACGCCGTTCCCGGGGAACCGGCCGGCGATTTGAGCGCCCTCCGGCGGCATTTGCTCTGCCTAAACCGCGCGGACGGCAAGCTTCTCTGGCAGCAGGACGTGCCGGCGGTCCAACCGGAGCAGGTCAGGGTCAGGGAACATGGCTACGCTTCCAGCACTCCGCTGGTGGACGCTGACCAGGTGTACGTGTTTTTCGGCAAGTCCGGAGTGTTTGCGTTTGGCCACGACGGCCGCGAGCGATGGCGGGCGGACGTGGGCAGTCAAACCCACGGCTGGGGCTCGGCAGCGTCACCCCTGGCCTATCGGGATCTGGTGATCGTCAACGCGGCGGTGGAAAGCGAGTCGCTCGTGGCCCTGAACCGGGCCACCGGCAGGGAAGTCTGGCGGGCGGCCGGCATCAAGGAGTCGTGGAACACGCCGATCCTGGTGCCGGTGGCGGGCGGCAAAGCGGAACTCGTCGTCGCGATCCTGGGCAAAATTCTGGGCCTCGATCCCGAGACTGGCGACCGTCTCTGGTCCTGCGAAACCGGGATCGGTTGGTACATGGTCCCCAGCTTGGTGAATGACGGCGAGGTCGTCTTCTGCATCGGCGGACGCACCGGGGGCTCGCTGGCCGTGCGAGCGGGTGGCCGGGGGGACGTGACCCTGTCACACCGTCTCTGGACGCTGCCCAAGGGCTCCAATGTGTCTTCCCCCCATCTTCCATGCCGGGCACCTCTTCTGGCTTCACGAGAATCTGGGCATCGCGTACTGCGTCGAGGCTTCGACCGGCCGGCTGGTTTATGAGGAGCGGCTCCCGAACGCGGGACAGTTCTACGGCTCGCCAGTCCTTTCAGACGGCAGGCTCTACGCCTTCAGCCGCACCGGCGTCGGATTTGTCTTCGCGGCAACGCCCGCATTCCGCTTGCTCGCCCGCAACGAACTCGGCGATCGCGCGAGTTTCGACGCCAGCCCGGCGGTGGACGGTCACCGTCTTCTCGTGCGCTCGGATAGATTCCTTTACTCGCTCGGCGCCCAATAGATTTGCTCGGGCGGGAGATGCGCCAGCCGTTGTTCGCCGCCTGAACTTCGGTCCGACAAATGACTTGCGCCGGTCTGGATGGCGTGACACCAATTATTCGTTCTCAGCCCGCAACAACAAAAAGCAGACAAGTAAAAACGCCTATGCGAAACATGATTCGTTTCCTCGTCGCGTCGGCGGGAGTGGCCGGCCTCCTGGCCCAGACTCCCCCCGGAGCTCCTGAAGACAATGGTCTGATACCCAAGACCGACACCATCTACATCAACCGCAAAACAGCGGAGATTGACAACATCAACAACAACAACACCGAAAGCCTCGGCGTCGCCATCGCCAACGGCGGCAACGTCATCGTCGGCTGGGAAGACGACGGTGACGGCCTGCAGGACATCGAGTCGGTCTGGACGATGTTCGATTCCGCCGGCAACTCGATCACGCCGGACACGGAAACCACCTCGGTCGCGCTCGGCGGCAGCGTCACCACGAAGTTCCTGTCGTACTTCCGAGCGGACGGCAGCGCCGTTCACGGCTGGCAGTCGTGGGGTCCCAAGATCAAGGCCAACTTGTTTGGCGACGGCGTCGGCATGGGCGCCACTTCGTTCGGCTTGGACCAGGAGGTGCCCGCGCTCGCCGGTTACTACGGCGACGGCAACGGTGACTACCCAACGGTGCAATTGCTCAGCAACACCGGCCAGCCGATTCGCATCTTGGTTGGCGTCAGCGAGGCATTCGCCACCCGGGACCCGGGTAACATCCGCATTGGAGACTGGGAGTATCTGTCCAACGGCAACGTGGTGATTTTCGGCGAAAGCCGGCAGAACGCCGACCTCGTGGACGTGTTCGGCGGCAGTGACCCGTGGCGCCACGTGATCTTCCGGATCCTGGATCCGGCCGGAAACGTTGTGAAGGCCGAGACGCTGGCGAGCCAGTCCCCGAACTTCGTCGGAAACGCCGAAATGTGGCACGGGGCCGGAGCCACCGAAAACGGCTTTGCCGTGCGCTACAAATCCGATGCCGGTCGGGTGGTCGTTCGCATGTTCGACAACGCGGGTAATCCCACCACCGATGACCTGGAGCTCGCCGTCCTGACCGGTCATCCCGAGGCGGGTGGCGGCGGCCGTGGCGACAGCGCCGGCTTCCACGGGAATGGCAAGGATGCGTACGTGGCGGTCTGCTCGACCGGCTCGGACGTCTGGCTCACGGTGCTGAACGCCAACGGGACGGTCCGCTACTCGAAAGCGGTGGCCACGGATCTCACCCTGGCCAGCGTCGAGGCGGTGGACGCCGCGATTGATCCGGACGGCAACGTGATCGTGGTCTTTAGCGCCAAGTACGACGCCAACAATGCGGGTCGCATCATCATGGGCCGCCGCTTCGATGCGGCCGGCAATCCGGTCGGAGGCACCTTCTACGTGAGCGAGAAGGAGCTGCCGGATCCCGGCACTCCGATGGCAACCGGTCCCCGGGTGGCGTGGCGCGCCGGCCAGGTGGCCGTCGTCTGGGAAAGCACGAGCGACTACGAGTCTATTGACCCGTTCACCGGCGAACCGCTCGTGGTTGTCGCCATGCGCCTGTTCTCGACCTTCAACCCCGGTAGCATTGAGGCCGAGGGCCTGACCCGCATCGTTCCTGACACGCCCGTCGTCAAGACCTCGGCCGCGGCGCTCGGCAACTGGGAACCCTACGCCAGTGTCCTGGGCACCAGCACCTTCCTGATTGAAGCCAACACTTTCGCCGACGACGAGGCTAACCAACGCTTCGTCGTAGCCCTCCAGCCAGCCGCGGGCGGCACAATGAAGCTGGGCGAAGGCTTCTACGGCGACAACGGCCAGCCCTATCGTGGCCAGATCAATCTGTCCCGCCAAAACGGTAATCCCGGCCGCGTGGCCGGGGACACTCGTCCGGGCGCGGTCAACTTCATGGTCGGCGGCGAGGCTTCGCCCCATGGGATTCCAGCCTTCCAATCGGACAACCGCTGGAACCTCGGTTTCGATCGCGGGGCTGATGGTCGTTATGGCACCGTCCAGAGCTTCAGCCTCGACCCAGCGACCTTGACGCAGACACCGCTGACCAAGGCGATGGATTCCGCTCACGGCCGCCGCACCTCCGGCGCGGCACCGGGCGCGGAAATCTCGCGCTTTGGCGGCGACATCGTATGCCTCGACAACGGTAACTTCGTCTCCGTCGTCGAGGATCGCAGCCGGGTGTTGAATCCTGACGGCCATGCCACCGTGGCCACTATCTTCGCCCCGAACGGGACGATCGTGAAGGAGAGCTTCCTCGTGGCGCCGACGCCCGAGGCAACGGATCGCAGCGCCGACATCTGGTCCAACGTCGCGCCGTTCAAGGGCGGTTTCGCCGTCCGGGCCAAGCTGCCGGCAGGCAATGGCCGTGCGATCTACTTCTTCGACAACGCGGGCAACTTCCAGGGCATGGTGGACCAGGCCGTCACCGGCGCTGCCTTCGACACCGGCCGCGGCGACGGCACCCGCATCTTCGGGCACATCAACAGTCCCTATGTCTATCTGGCCGGCCGGCCGGCCAATACGCAGATTGTCAAGGTCGCGGCCTTCGATGCGCGCACGCGTCAGTTCCTGGCTATCGCCGACGTCAACGAAGGCGCCTTCACGGGCAATTTCGACCGCGTCACTGGCGCGGTGGACGCGCTAAACCGGCTGACCGTTTGCTGGGTCTCGCAGCCGGTCGGCTACGAGAAGCAACAGGTGGCGGCGCGCGTGATGGCCTTCGACGGGACCAAGTTCACGCCGCTGACGCGCAGCTTCTTCCCGTTCATCAACAACGCCAAGGCGGGCATCCGTTCGCTCCAGATGAGTGTCGCCATGACGACCCGGCAGATCTGCGTGGCCGCCAAGGGCGAAATCAACTACGAGAACCGGCCTGAACTCGGCCCGAATTCGCCGAACGAGGTGAACTTCTACACCGTGTTCTCGCACCCGGCTCCGGCCGACGATCCCACCACCCCGGTGGGCGGTGGCGTGACGCCGAAACTGAGCATCAGCCGCGCGGGCAACAACGTGACCCTCGAATGGGACGCCGCTGCGACCGGCTGGACGCTCGAGTCCGCTCCCGCAATCACAGGTCCTTGGACCACCGTCGGCACGCAGAACCCGACCACGGTGCCCATCGGCGCCGCCAATCAGTTCTTCCGGCTGAAGAAGTAGGCCGTTCCTTCCGGGTCGCTCGCCGGTTTGAGCGACCCCAGAACACGAATCCAAGCGCCCGGGAGGGTGGTGACACCTTCCCGGGCGCGATCGTTTTGGGAGGGGCAGGAATGGTCACGGCCGCACGCATTTGAATTTCATGCCGGCGGATGGCCGGATAGTTTTCTCGCCGTGCGAGTTTCAGTGAAGGCGGACTACGCGGTCAGGGCGGTGTTCGGTCTTGCCGGCCGCTATGCGCCCGGTGCCGTCCGCCGGGTCGAGGAGTTGGCCGCCGAGCAGGGCATCCCGCCCAGCTACTTGGTCCAAATCCTCCTCGAACTCAAAGCCGCCCACCTAGTGAAAAGCCAGCGCGGCAAGGACGGCGGCTACCAACTCGCCCGCCCGCCCGGCGAGATCACGTTCGGCGACGTGCTGCGCGCGGTGCAGGGGGAACTGTTCAGTTCGCCAGCGGTGGCCGACCCGCGCTGCGCGGCCGAATTGCGCGACCAATGGGCGAGTCTCCAACGCGCTCTCGAAAACGCCGCCGACGCCGTCACGTTCCAGGACTTGGTCGAGCGAAGTCGGGAACGAGACCGCATGTACTACATCTAGCGACGATCGCCTGCCACGATGCCTTCCCGCCCTAGTGCCGACGGTGATCGCCGAGGTCTCCGGGCCGACCCGCCCGCCGAGCCAGCTCCCGGCGGCGGCCAATCCCTCGCCAAACGGATTCGCGACGAGATCGCCGCGAACGGGCCGATGTCATTGGCCCGGTTCATGGAACTCGCCTTGTATCACCCGGAGCATGGCTATTACACCCGGGCCGACCGTCCGATCGGCCGCACGGGCGACTTCTACACCAGCGTCAGCGTGGGCCGGCTCTTTGGCGAGTTACTGGCGCGGCGCTTCGCGACGTGGCTCGACCGCCTGGCTGGCCCGGTGCAGATCATTGAAGCCGGCGCGCACGACGGCCGCCTCGCTGCCGACATTCTCGTCGCTCTTGATCGCATCGCGCCGGCGCTCCGCAGTCGAACGGAGTACTGGATCCTGGAACCGTTGGCCCGGCGGCGCGAAGGCCAGGTTCAGACTCTCGCAACGTGGGCCAACCGGGTGCGCTGGTTCGCTGACTGGCGGGAAATCGCCATTCCGGTTCAGGGGGTCATCTTCGGGAACGAACTGCTCGACGCGATGCCCGTGCACCGCTGGTCATGGGATGCCGCGCGGGGTGGCTGGCAGGCGATCGGCGTGGGGCTTGATGGCGACCACTTCACCTGGGTCCCGCTGGCCCAGCCCGGCGACGGAGCAAGCCATCCGGAGTTCCCCGCCGAACTGGCCGACGTCCTGCCGGACGGCTATGTAATCGAGACCAGTCCGGCGGCGGAATCGTGGTGGCACGCGGCAGCGGAGGCGCTGGAACACGGCTGGTTGCTCGCGATTGATTACGGCCATGACACCCCCGACCGCTGGTCGCCGGCGCGCACCGGCGGGACCTTCCGCGGTTACCGGGGGCACCGTGAATCTCCGGATCCGCTCGCCCATCCTGGCGAGCAGGATCTCACGGCCCACGTTGACTTCGGCGCCATCCGGAGGGCGGGCGAGCGGGCCGGGCTGCAAACCGAAGTCTTCTGCTCGCAAGAGCAGTTCCTCACCACCGTGCTTTCCGAGCTGAGCCGCGACGCCGCGGCGATGGCTGCCTGGTCAGCCCCCGAGCGTCGCCAATTGATGACCTTGCTCCATCCGCAACACTTTGGGCGCGCCTTCCGGGTGTTGGTGCAGCGGCGCTGATGGCCATGCCCGCCCCGCCGCAGACGCTGGTGTTATTTGCCGTGCCCCAGGAGGCGCGGCCGTTTCGGAAGTTCGTCATCGGCCGGCCCGAGGTTCGGGTTCGTGTCACCGGAATCGGCGCGCGACGTGCGGAGGCCGCCGTCCGCGAGGAGCTGCTTCGGAGCCTCCCCGACCGGGTGCTTACCTGCGGCTTTGCCGGCGGCCTGAATCCGGTGCTGCAGTGCGGCGCTCTGGTTGGGCAGTGGGACGAGACTTGGGCGGAGCCGGATCGCCTGACGGCCGCCGGCTTCACGCCCGGCCGCTTCCTTTGCGTGGAGCGCATCGTCAGCACGGCGCGAGAGAAGGGGCGCTTGCGCGAACAGACCGGGGCTGACGCGGTCGAGATGGAGTCGGGCTTCATCATCCGCGTTTGTCGGGAGCACGGTGTGCCCGCCGCGACCTTGCGGGTCATTTCTGACGCCGCCGACGAGGACCTGCCACTCGACTTCAACGCGCTTGGCGGTCCGGACGCGGATCTCCGGTACAGCCGGCTGGCGTTGGCGCTGGCCCGCTCGCCCGGAAAGATCGCGGACCTGGTTCGCTTCCGGCGTCGCGTGACCACGGCGGCCACGACGCTCGCAGCCGCCCTCGGGCGCGTCATTGGGACTCAGCCGTGATCCCGGGTGGAGAGGCGGTGGCGGGTTTCTGGTGTTCGGTCCACGAGATGATGGCCGCGCCGATCATGATGAACACCACTCCGGACCAGCGGAGCGGCGAAACGTGCTCGTGGAGGATGAACCGGGCCGCGAGTGTGGTCAGCACGAAGCCCATGGCAGTCAGGGGCCAGACGAAGCTGACGTCGCCCTTGGACATCAGCACCAGCAGACACGCGAAGAAGCCGGCCTCGAGCGCGACGCCGAGCAGGATGTTGCCATTGGTGGCGCCGCGTTTGATGAGGCTGGCGACCTCGGCCACCGAGAGGTGCCGGACCTCGCCGATTTGCTTGAGGCCCCGGCTGAGAAAGACAACGCCCACCGCCTCCATCACGAGGCCAACCACAAGAATTGCCAGCAACTTTGCCATATCAGAGGTCCTGGTAGCGGATGAGTTCGAGGCCCGCCGCGGCCACCGCGGCCCGTACCCGGGGGCTTACCAACGCTTCGAATTCGTGGTGAAAGTCAGTCAGCGACGGATGCGAGTAAAGCTCCGAGTCGCCCGGTGGCAGACGCGGGAGCAGGCGCAGCAGGTACGCCTCGTCCACGCGGCCGTTTTGCAACAACCCGAACACGTTCGCCGTGTGCCGAAAGCCTCGGCGGGAGAGCCGGGGACGGGCCCAGGCGGACAGCAACGCGAAGACGACTGCGTGACTCAGGCGGTAGGCCCACGCGCCCCGGGCGAGGCTGGCGTTCAGCCACAGCGGGTCCCGCGTCAGCCGCCACTGCCGGCAACCCCGGACCGCGGCCGCGTCGAGGGCCAGCCGGAACACGGTGGGCTGCAGGTGGAAGTTCAGATGCCCGTTCACGTGATCCAGGGGCAGGCCGGTCTCGGCAAACCGATCGAACTGGCCCGCGATTTCCTGACGCAGTTGTTCCCGGAGACTGCGGCGCAAGAAATAGCGCAGCCCGGCGGCCACGGGGCTGCCGCTCAATTCTCCCCGAGCATCGGCCAATCCGGGAACCTCGGCCGGGGGCCGCGCGGCACGGCCGCACACGAGCACCAGATGCAGACCCACGCCCAGGCGCGGATTCGCGCGCGCCACCTCGACGGCTCCGGAACACGCCGCGCCGGTCACCATCAAGCTGGCCGTGGTGAGAATGCCCTCCGCGTGCGCGCGGGCAACGGCCTCGTTCACGGCGGACGAGAGACCGAAGTCGTCCGCGTTGACGATCAAGCGCCGGCGCCGCTCAGGAATCGCCATAGTTGGGCCGAACGGAGCCGGTTTTCAGCCGCCACCACGTGCGGAGGATCAGCGCGAGTTTGACCGGCTTGCCAACGCGGACCACGGGACCGTCCAGCACGTGGAAGCCGGCCGCTTCGATCTGGCGCAGCAGCCGCCAGTACACGGCCCCCATGAGCTCGGCGGCGACCAGCGCGCGCCGTTGATCCGCAGGCAGCGTCTGCCGCGCCTCCCGATAACGCCGTCTGGCGCGCGCCGCCACGGCTTCGGCCAGGGCACGGAAACCCGGGGTGTACGTCCGGGCGAGGATGGACTCTGCCGACACGCCGTGTCGCTCCAGTTCGGCGGCGGGGAGGTAGAGGCGCCCGCGGCGGGCGTCGTTGCCAACGTCCCGGAGGATGTTGGTCAACTGCAGGGCATGTCCCAGGGCGATGGCGTAGTCACGACCGCGCGCCGGGTCGCAACCGAAGACCCGCAGACTGAGCAGCCCCACCACGGAGGCCACGCGGTAGCAGTATTGCTCCAACTCGGGCCAATCGGCGTACCGGCACTGGACCAAATCCATTTCGCAGCCGCGGATGACTTCGTCGAACTCCTCGAAGGGCAGTCCGAAGCGCTCGATGTGCGGCTGCAGCTCGCAATTGATGGCAAAGGTCGGCGCCGCCCCGGAGCAGGCTCGGCGGATGTCCTCCCGCCACGCCGCCAACTGTTCGCGGCGCTGCTCCACGGGCAGGGTGTCTTCGTCGGCCACGTCGTCCACCGCGCGGCAAAACGCATAGAGCGCGCACATGGCGCGGCGCCGGTCCGCCGGCAGCAGACAAAAGGCGAGCGCGAGGTTGGAGGCGCTTTTGCGGGTGATGGTTTGAGAGATCGCGACGCTCACGGCGCCGGCGGCAAGGCCCCGTCGGGGCGGGGAGGCGGCAGGCCACCGGTCTCAGACAACGTCGGGTTTCGCCCCCGATGCTCCCGGCGACGGCGACGGCGACGGTGGTGCCGGGAGTGTTCGGAGTCCTCGTCCGCCCCGGATTCGGAATTCCCGGTTTCGACAGATGGGGTTCGATTCGAGGAGCGATGATGCCGGTGACGGTGGCGGTGAGGTCGGTGGCGGCGGGAGTACACCACCCAGAGCATCAGGACGGCGAACAGCAGAACCCCCGCGCCCAGCACCAGCAACAGGTCGGTTGCCACACCGGAACTGCGCACCACACCGGGGCGAAGGGGAGCGTCCGCAGCAGCAGCCAGCCAGGCAAACGTCTTCACGCGGCCTCCTTGGAATGAGCACCTACCTCTTCACCGGACTCGCTGGTCTGGATGCCCAGGCGCTGGGTGCGGTAGCGGAGCTGGTGGCGGGAAATCTTGAGCTGCTCCGCAGTGCGCGTGAGGTTGTAGTCGTTCTGGGCGAGCACGCGGAGAATCAGATCCCGCTCGTACGCGGCCAACTGCTCGTCCAAGGGCGCCGACAGATCCACCTGCGGTCCGCCGTCGCGGCGCAGCCGCGTCTCCACCCGGAAGTCCGGCAGGCTCTCCGGCTGGATTTCGTTCGTGGTTTCGAGAATCACGGCGCGTTCGAGGGCGTTGCGCAATTCGCGCACGTTGCCCGGCCAGTGATGGGAGAGGAGCTTCTGCCGCGCGGCGGGGGAAATGCCCTTGATGGGCTTGTTCATGGTCAGACTGAACAGCTTGAGGAAATGCTCGGCCAGGAGCAGGACATCGCCGTGACGCTCGCGCAGCGGCGGCGGGTTGAACTGCACCACATTCAGCCGGTGAAACAGGTCCTCGCGGAAATGGTTGTCGCGAATCGCCTGGATGATGTCGCGGTTCGTCGCCGAAACGAGCCGCACGTCCACCTTCAGTTCCTGGTTGCCGCCCACCCGCGTGAACGTGCCGTCCTCGAGGAACCGCAGGAGTTTGGCCTGCAGCGAGCGGCTCATGTCCCCGATCTCGTCGAGGAAGATCGTCCCGCCGTCGGCCTCCTCGACACGGCCGGCCTTCTGGCGGAGCGCGCCGGTGAAGGAGCCTTTCTCGTGACCGAAGAGTTCGCTCTCGAGCAGGGTCTCCGGAATCGCCGCGCAGTTGATGCGAACGTATGGTTTGGCGCGGCGGTTCGAGAGGTAGTGCAGGGCGCCGGCGATCAGCTCCTTGCCGGTACCGCTCTCGCCGAGGATGAGCACGGTGGCGTTGGTGGGGGCCACGGTGCGGATCAGGTCGCGCAGTTTCCGCATCGCCGGGACTTCACCGATGATCTGCTCGACGGTGAAAACCTCGCCCGCCCGGGCGCGGAGGGCCGCGTTTTCCTGGATCAGCCGGTACCGCTCGGCGCAACGGGCCACCGCGTGCAAGAGCTCCTCCGGCTCAAAGGGCTTGGCCAGGTAGTCAATCGCCCCGGCTTTCACGGCTTCCACCGCGAGCTTGGGCGTCGCGTAGGCGGTGATCATCAGCACCGGGAGGTCGGGGTATTTCGCATGGACGCGGGCGAGGAACTCGTACCCGCTCATCCCGCCCAGCCGGGCGTCGGTGATGACCATGAAAAATTCCTGCTGTTCCAGCAGTTTCAACCCCGCTTCCGCAGACTCCGCCGTCCGGACTTCGTAGCCTTCGCCGGCCATAATGGCCTCGAGCGAAAGCCGCATATTCCGTTCGTCATCAACAAATAAGAGTGGCGGCAACGTCACGTTCATCGGCGCAGGCGCATCAACGTCCTGGCCGGAAACTGTAGGATGAAGCGCGTGCCTTTTCCAAGCGCAGATTCCACCCGGATGCGTCCGCCGTACAGCTCGGTGTTGTGCTTCACAATGGCCAGCCCCAGCCCCGTCCCCTTCTCGCGGGTGGTGAAGTACGGCTCGAACACGCGCTCCAGATGTTCGGGTCGGATGCCCGGTCCGTCGTCCTCGATCGTGACGAGGATGGAATGGTCCGGGCCGTGGGCAGTGGTCACCCAGAGGTTGCCCCGACCATTCATGGCTTCGCGGGCGTTCTGGATGAGGTTCACAAAGATTTCGTTCACGTGCTTGCGCAGGGCCAGCAAGTGCGGGAGGGCGTCGGCGTACTGCCGGTGAACGGTGATGTCGTACTTCACCGCGGGGGGCAGGGCCTGAAGCAGCGCCTCCTCGAGTTCCTGGCGCACATCGAGCTTCTCGACTTTGCCGTCGGTGAGTTTGGCGTAGCCCATCAACTCGGTGATCAACTGGTCGGAGCGAGCCACTTCCTCGCGGATGATCTGAATCTGTTGGGTGATGGTTTTGCCCTCCTTGACGGTCTTCTGGAGCGTGTAGGAGGCGTTGTTGATAATCGCCAGCGGGTTTTTGAGCTGGTGCGCAATCTCGGCGGCGAGCCGGCTGGACAGCTCCATCTGCTCGCGGCGCAGGGCGAGTTCGTGCTGCTCCTGCACCTGGCGCCGCTGACGGTCGAGCACCACCTGCATCCCGTAGGCCCAGACGGCGAGTCCGGCCAGCAAGGCCAGGCGGAGGTTGAATTCCGCCCCCAGATCGAAGGGCCACACCCAGTTGCCGGTGAACTCGATCAGTTCTTCCCGGCGCTCCGCCGCCTCATCCATGCGGGCGATGGTGGCCTCGACTGAGACGGCGCCGGCGAAGAAGGCGCAGAGCAGGAAGTTGAGGCCGAGTTGCGGCACCACCGCGCTGATGCTCACGCTGTTGCGGAGCGCCAGCAGCGGGAACAACCAGTACGCCATGCTTTTCACGCCGCCCGTCAGCACCAGCACCAGGGCCAGAAACAAGCCATCAATCAACGCGAGGCCGAAGACCGTCCACTGCAGCGCCAGCGAGGAGACGCTCCGCATCCCGACCAGCACGAACGCCACACCGATGTTGATCGCCATGTAGCCGATGAACACGTACTGCGCCACCTGGTGGGCGTACGTCCACGTCAGACCCACCAGCGCAATGTCCTGGCGGCTGGCGGGTTCGGCGGCCGTTTTGGCAATGAAGAAGTAGTAGAACAGGACCAGCAGCACGCCGGCCTTGATCGGCAGGCCGATGTTCCGCTCAAAGACATGGACGCGCCACTGCTGCTCCGTCTCGTTCAACGAGGGCATCGTGGGCAGCGTCAGCCACGACTTCGCCACCTCCCAAAGGGACGGCGGCGGGGGATCGGTGGGGGTCTCAGCCGGCACGGCGCCTAGCCCAGCAACTCCAGCGCCCGCGCGGCGATCTGCTCCACCGGCCACAGCCGGCCGATGCCCCCGTAGCCGCACGCCAAGAGACCCTCTTCCGGACCGATGAACTCCGCCCCGCGCTGCTGCAGCGTGGCCACATTCGCCTGGGTCGCGGGATGCCGCCACATCTTGCCGTTCATCGCGGGCGCCACCAGCACGCGCGCCGCCGGGTTCAGGGCGAGGGCGAGGCAACTCAGGGCATCGTTGGCCAGCCCGTGGGCCAGTTTGGCGAGGATGTTGGCGGTCGCGGGCGCAATCAGCAGCAGGTTGGCCTCATCCGCCAGCCGGATGTGTGCGGGTTGCCATCCCTCCGCCTCGTCGTACAGGTCCGTCACCACGGGATGGCGCGAGAGCGTCTTGAACGGGAGGGCCGTGACGAAACGCTGCGCGTCGGCGGTCATGACCACCCGCACGCTCGCGCCGCCCTTGGTCAGCAGGCTGGCCAGATCCACCGCCCGATGCGCCGCAATCGAGCCGGTGACTCCGAGAACAACGGTTTTGGATCCGCTCATGACATTTGCCACCTTTGTGTGCAGCCGGAGAAAGCGCGGGCCCCGCGCCGACGGCGCACCCCTGAATGCCCTCCAGCCGTTCGTCAATTAACGCCGGCCGGGAGCGTTCTTCAACCGATTCCTCCCGGCCCGGCCAGGTCCGGCAACGGCACCCGGCTGCTGCGGAGCTTTTCCGCCTGGTAAATCGTCTCCAGCCGGCGCCGATCTTCTTCCATCGTGCCGCTGATCAGGAGGTAGTCGAAGTCAGGTGCCTTGGCCAGCTCCGACCTTGCGACCGCCAGACGGCGCTGGATCGTTTCCGGCGAATCCGTCGCCCGGCCGGCCAGCCGCCGCGCCAGTTCTTCCAGCGACGACGTGGTGAGAAACACGGTCACCAAGGCGGACCGAAGCAGCGCGTCGTCGCTCGCCGCCGCCCGCACGCTGGCAGCCCCCTGCACATCAATGTTCAGCAGCACGTCCTGACCCGTTTCAAGCCGCCGCCGCACCTCGGCGCGCAGCGTCCCGTACCGGTATCCATACACCTCGGCGTGTTCGAGGAACTCGCCTTGCCGCACCCGGCGCTCGAATTCCGCGGGTGAGAGAAAGTAGTAGTCGCGCCCCTCTTCTTCGCCGGCCCGCGGGGGCCGGGTGGTACACGTGATCGCCCGGGCCAACGCCGGCTGCGCCGCCAGCAAGCCCTGGCAGACGGTGGTCTTGCCCGCACCCGACGGGGCGGACACCAGCAGCAGCACGGGCAGCGGCGCGCAAAGGGGGGAGCTGTTCATTCCACGTTTTGCACCTGCTCGCGAAACTTCTCCACCTCGGCCTTGAGAGCCACCACGGCCCGCGAAAGCTCGGCGTCATTGGCCTTGGCTCCGATGGTGTTGATCTCGCGATTGATCTCTTGCGACAGGAAATCAAGCGTGCGACCGACCGGTTCGGTGGCAGTGATCAACTGGTCAAACTGCTGGAAGTGGCTTTCCAGCCGCGTCAGCTCCTCCGAGATGTCCGACCGCTCGGCGAAGAAGGCCACTTCCTTGAGCAGGCGCTCATCATCCGGGCGCAGCCCCTCCACTCCCGCCGCTCGGATCCGCTCCCGCAACTGCTCACGGTAACGGGCACTCACCGCCGGTGCCCGGCGACGGACTCCTCTCACCAACCGGCGCATCACCCCCACGCGGTGTTGAAGGTCGCGGGCGAGATGCCGGCCCTCGCGCTCGCGCATCCGCACCAGCGCGTCCAGCGCGTGCTTCAGCGCGGTTTCGACCGCCGGCCACCAAGTCTCAGCGGCGGCCTCCGGCACCACCGTCTCGACCACCCCCGGCAGCCGGAGCAATCCCTCCAGCGTCAGGGTGTTGGGCAACTGGAGCGACCGGGCCAGGGCCGCCGCCTCCCGGGCGTAGGCACGGGCCACGACCGGGTTGAGACGCGCGCGCGTGGCCGCCGCGCGCTCGGACTGGTGAAGCGTGATGCGGACATTCAACCGCCCGCGCGCGATCCGCTGGTTGAGCAGGTCCCGGATTTGCGCCTCCAAGGGATCCAGTTCGCGATCGAGGCTGAGCGCGATCTCGGTCTGCTTGCGGTTCACCGAGCTGATTTCAACGGTGACCTTGCAACCGCGCAGGGACGCCTCGCCGCGGCCGTGGCCGGTCATGGACTTCATGCGGAGCCAGTTTGCCGGCGGCCGCCCCCCTTGTCGAACGCGGACTGGGCGGCGAATTTGCCAATCCGTCACTTGTCGCTCATCGGGGCGCCATCTATCGTTCGCCACGCTTCGGAGAAAATGGAGTTAAGCTCGCAAAGGCCGCGCGCCATGAATGATTGGTCCAGCCACCGCCCGGCTGGCCATTTGAGGGCCGCGTTCACCCTCATCGAACTCCTGGTGGTCATCGCCATCATTGCCATTCTGGCCGGCATGCTCCTCCCCGCGCTGTCCAAGGCCAAGGCCAAGGCCAAGACCATCCAATGCCTGAACAATCTCCGCCAGTGGGGCTTGGGGCTGCAGGTCTATGCCTCGGACAACCTCGACGCCATCCCGCGCGACGGCACCGACAACGGCGGCCAGTACGGTGTGGACACCGGGGCCACGGTGGGGCCCGGCAGCCCCAACGACCTGTACGCGTGGTTCAACGCTCTGCCTCCGGCCGTGGGCGAACGGAGCTTTTCGAACTACTGGAACGGTGTGACGAGTGACTACCAGCGCAACCTCCCGTTCCCCGGCGGAATCGGGAAGTTCTGGCACTGCCCCTCCGCCAAGGCCGCGTCCGGTGACAAGTTCCTCAAGGGCGGTTCGTTTGGGTTCTTCAGCTACGTGATGAACCTCGATCTCAAACGCATCGGCCCCCAGATTTCCGACCGGCTGGACTACCCGCAGATGCCCCGGCTCGCCACACTGCAAAACCCTGCGGCCGTCGTGCTGCTGGCCGACGCCGTGTTCAGCCCCACGCTGGAGCGCTACCTCGCCGGCGAAACCAGCGCCGACCGTAACGGTATCTTCCCCGCCGCGCGCTCCGAACGCTTCACCCGCCGCCACAACGACACCGGCGGCAACCTCGTGTTCGTGGACGGCCATGCCGCCTTTTTCCGGCGCGCCTACATCACCAACGGCACGGGCGCCGCGCGGGAGAAGTTCAATCCCGATGTCATCTGGAATCCCCATCGCGAATAGAACCAACCAACCCCGACCATGACGACTCGCCTGTTCTCCGCCGCACTGTCAGTGTGCGGCCTTTGCCTCGCCGCCCATGCCACGGTGCTGCTCGATGATTCGTTTTCGTACCCCGACGGTCCCTTGATTACGGTATCGAGCGGAAAGTGGATCAACCATAGCGGTACCGCCGAACAGGTGGACGTGGCCGGCGGCATGGTGAACCTCACGGAAAAGGACACTGAGGATGTCAGCGCCCTGCTCGCCGGCGGTCCCTACCCGGCCAACAGCCCGGTCGTGCTGTACGCGGCCATGAAGGTGCGGTTCAGCGCGCTGCCCTCCGGAGCTGGCGGCTACTTTGCGCACTTCAAGAATGACGGCACCACGTTTCGAGCCAGGGTTTTCGCCACGACTACCGGGGCTCCGGTCGGGCAATTCCGGCTGGGGATCTCCAAGGCGGCCAATGAGCCGACCGTGTTTGCCCGGGACCTGAGTCTGGGCACTTGGTACACGGTGGTCGTGCGGTACAACATCGCCGCTCCCGCCGCCACGCTCTGGATTGACCCCGCCTCGGAAAACGATTCCGGCTTGGACGCGGCTGACTCCACGACCAGTTCGATCGTCACGGCGTTTGCGCTGCGTCAGTCTTTGGCCTCGGGCGCCGGTATGGGTGAGCTCACGGTGGATGACGTGCGCGTGGCGACCACGTACGCGGAGCTGTTCCAAACGGCGGAGGGCAAACCGGTGATTACCGGCCAGCCGGCCAGCACGACTGTGGGCGTCGGCAGCACCGCCACCTTCAACGTGACCGCCGTCGGCTCTCCACCGCTCACGTACCAGTGGCAGCGGGCGCAGACCAATCTGCCCGGTGCCACGGCGGCGACGCTCTCGATTTCGCCCGTTACGCTCGCCGATGCCGGCGAGTACCGTGTCCTGGTCAGCAACGCCTTTGGATCGGTGACGAGCGATGTGGCCACTCTCACCGTTACGAACGTCCCGCCGCCAGCCGGTCTGACCAACATCGCCTACCTCCGCACATTGATTGATCCGGACAACTACCTGCCCACGGACACCAACACCCTGTTCACTGCCGAGGGCATTGTGACCACCCACGTCAACCTCGCGGGCCCCAGCGCCAACGTGCTGTTCTACTTCCAGGACGACACCGCCGGCATCGCTGCCTTCTGGACGGGTGGCACCAACGTCTTCATCCCGCAGGCCGGCGACAAGGTGCGCGTGACCGCGCCATTGGGCCACTTCAACGGGCTGCTGCAATTCGCGCCCAACCGCAACAACAACGCCCACAAAGTCGAGTTGCTCAGTCAGGGCAACCCGCTTCCCGAACCGCTGCCACTGAACTTTGGCTGGCAAAACGACCCGTCCGTCATCGAGTTGTACGAAGGCCGCTATGTGGTGGCGCAGGACGTGTACATTGACCTGACCACTCCCAACTTCCCCAGCGGACAGACCGTCGCCCTCGTGAACGAGTGGGGCGAGCAGATGAACATGTTCTGCGACCGGCGAACCGATATTCCCGAGCAGCGGAAACCGGAGGGGGCGGTCACCATCTACGGGGTGCTGGGGCAGTTCGACACCGCCGATCCGCGAACCGGTGGCTACCAGATCATTCCCACGCGGTTTGCGGACATCGTCAGTCCGCTGAAGGCCCCGACGGTGAAGTTCACCAATGTCCTCAGCCAACTGATTCGCCCGGGGGACAGTCCCACGAACACGTTCACCGACCATGCGTTGCGGACGGGCGAAAAGCTCACGATGACCGTGGTGGTGACCGATCCGGACGGCAAGCCGTTCCAAGTCCAAACCCCCTCGGCCGGCCTGCCGGCCTCTGCGAGTTGGGAGGTCGTCTCGTCCACCGCCAGCGAGTGGATCGGCCGCTGGGTGATGCAGCCGGTCGCCGGGGATGCCGGTCGGGCGGTGGAAGTGCGCCTGCTGGCATGGAACGATGCGGCGACCAACGCGCCGGTCTGGAACGTCTATGTGCCGACGGCAGCCGAGCAGCAGATCGTCATCACCGAATATCTCGCCAATCCGACGGCAACCGCCACGGCCGCGCATTTCAACCCGCTCCGCCGGGCCGAGCCGGCGCCGACGCCCAGCACCCACGACGAGTACATCGAAATCGTCAACTACTCCGGCGAAATCGTGGACCTTCAGAACTGGACGATCTACGACGGGAACTCCCCGCAACCGCGCTTCCGGTTCTACGATCCGTTGCCGTTGTCGTCGTCGAACGTGGTGGTGGCCTACGGCGGTCCCCTGAACGGCTTCGCACCCGGGATCGAAGAGGTGGCGCTACCCTCGCAGGAAGGCTCTGCCGGGCTGGCGCTGAATAACGACGGCGACCGAATCATGATCCGCAACGCCGCCGGCCACCTGGTCGCACGGGTCGTGTATTCCCAAAGCCAGACCTCCGCCAACGGTTCGATGACCCGTCACCCGGACGTCAACAGTCCGTTTGTCCCGCAAACCAGCGTTTCGGCGTTGCCGGTCAGCCCCGGCCGGCAAGCCGACGGCCGGCGATGGTCCGAACCGCCGGAGGTGCCGGTGAACATCGGCCCGATCGCCGCCACGCTGAACGCCAACGGTTCGGTGACCCTCACGTGGACGGCCCAAGCCGGCGTCACCTACACCGTTCGCAGCGCGGCCAGCGTGAACGGTCCTTTCACCCCGCTGGCGTCCGGGATCATCGGGGGCGCTTACACGGACACCACCTTGAGCGGTGTCGCCACGAGGTTCTACCGCTTGAGCGCGCCTTAGCGCGCCAACGCTGAAGCGGGATGCGAGACGCCCGAGAGCCCGCCTCGGTTCGCCTCGCGGCGGACACCCTCGCCGTCCGGCAGGCTCTTCCACTTGCCGGGCGTGCCGGGGACTGGAACCCCCTGATGGGTACGCCCGGCCGGGCGCACCAAACGAAAAGGCCCGGCGACGCTGGTCGCCGGGCCGTGGTGATTTCACCCAAGCCTCTGCTCAGTTCGTCGCGCGCACGCGCAGGAACGTGCGGGCATTGACCGGCATGGTGGCCGTGTAGGTCGTCGTGCCCGCCTGGCCGGTGAGGTTGGCTGCCAAAACCGTCGGCCAGGAACCCAAGTTCTCGGTCGAGTCAATGGCGTACAGTTTGCCGGCGACCGACTCCCAAGTGATGGAGATTTGGCGCGTCTGCGCATTGTACGTGAACGCGGTGATCTTCGGCGCCGGGGTCTGGCCGACGTCCCCCGTGTCAATCAGGCGGAAGTTGTCGAACCACAGCGTGTGGCCTGATTCGCCCCACGCGCCGTTGGCGATGAACATCAAGACTGGTTTCGGATCGGACCAATCGGCCCAATTGATCTGGTCGAGCGTGATGGAGTAGGTCTTGCGGGTGTCGAACGCGCCCGACTGGCTCCACGGCAGCCCGTCTTGGAGCGTGTGGTAGCTGGTGTTCTGCCAATCAGCCGTCCAGTCATCGCCGCGTGGCGGGTAGGTGGTCTCCCAGCGCAAGGTGTAGCGGGCGAGTTCCGCCTTGCTGGGGCGCTCCTCCGGCGGCAGATCCAGCTTCAGCACCTCCGCCAGCTTGGTGTCGGTGAAGGGGATGATGAAGTCCGACCCCCAGCCCCCGGCCCCCGAGTAGTTAACCTGGAGTGCATGGTCACCTTCCGAAACGCGGATGTCCTCCGCGTCCTGCTTGGTGTACTGCTCGTAAGTGGTTCGCTGCCCGCCGCCCCAACCGGTGAAGTTCGCCGCGCCGCCCGTCGGATCGTTGGGATCCTCGAACGATTGCAAGACGTACACCTTGGGAGTAGCACCCGGAGCGTAGGTGTCCACGAGCCGGATGTTGTCCACGTACAGATCCAGACTTTCAAACGGGTCGGCGATGGCGTCGAAATTCTGCGCGAAGATCAGTTCCAGCGGGCCTTCTTCAGGCAGCGGATTGATGAGGTCCAGGGCAACGGACATCGTCCGCTGGCCATTGTTTGAATCCACCTGGTCGTACACGCCGCCAAAGCCCTGGAGTTGCGAGTTCATCCAGTGCGTCGTGCCCGACGGTGGGAACACGACATCCCACCGCAGGATGTAGCGAGCCAGGTCGGTGGATTGAGCCGCTTCGCGCACCTTCGCCGCCGCTTCCTCGGACAAGGTGATCTTGAAGTCCGCGCTCCACCATTCCTGCCCGCTGAGGGTCACCTTGAGCGACTTCTGACCGTGGGTGACAAACGCGTCGGTTTCATCCGACCGCGTGTACTGCTCCAGCACCACCCCCGGCGGGTCCAGCGCCGGGCGCCCGCCCCAGTTCATCAGGGTGACGCTGTCAATCGAGTCCTCGAACGACTCGAGGACGACGGTGGACTGGGCGTTGAGCGCGGCTGCGGACAGCAGACCCAGCCCCGTTGCAATCAGGAGTTTGGATTTTTTCATAGGTTTATCTGGTGCATTAAGCACGCGGCGAGTCTTGGCCAACAAAGCTCCTCCCTGTCAAGGGGTTGGGGACGATCCGCCGGGCCCTTTTCCACCGACCGGCCTCAGCCGGCGGCAAGGTTCAGCGCCCGCGCCGTCTCGCGGATTTGCTCCCAGGCGGCGGCCACATGACCGGCCTCGGTGTGCGTTTGTCCCACGCAGAGACGCAGCGTGTAATGGCCGCCGAGTTTGGTGTGGGTCAGGTAGAGGCGGCCACTGGCGTTGAGTCGCTCCAAAAGGCGCTGGTTGAAATCGTCGCCCGCGCGATGCCGGAAGCAGACCAGGTTCAGCGGCGGCGGGACGACGACTTCGAAATCAGGATCGGCCCTCACCCAGTCGGCGAAGGCTTGCGCCAGCCGCACGTGTTCCCGCACGTGGTGACGGAGGCCTTCGACGCCGTAGTGCCGGATGACAAACCACAGCTTCAAGGCGCGGAAGCGGCGCCCAAGCTGCACGTGCCAGTCCCGGTAATCAATCACCGCACCGCTCTGGGTCGCCTGGTTGCGCAGGTACTCCGGCAGGATGCTGAAGGCGCGGATCAGCGCGGCGCGGTCCGCCACCCAGAAGCAGTCGCAATCGAAGTTGGTGAACAACCACTTGTGCGGGTTGAAGGCGTAACTGTCCGCCTGCTCGAGCCCCGAGTGGATCCACCGGAACTCCGGACACACGGCGGCGGATCCCGCCATGGCGCCATCCACGTGCAACCACAGGCCCGCTTCCCGGCAGATCTGGCCGATTGGCCCCAGTGGGTCCATGGCGTTCGAGGAGGTGGTGCCGACGGTGGCGCAGACCAGGAAAGGGGTCAGGCCAGCGGCGCAGTCGCGGGCGATCGCGGACCGCAAGGCCTCGGGTTTCATGGCAAAGGTTTCGTCCACGTCCACCAAGCGCAACTGGCCGCGCCCGACTCCGGCGATGCCCGCCGCTTTCTCGACCGACGAGTGTGCCTGGGAGGAGGTGTAGGCGGTGAGTTTGCCGTTGCACCCCGACTGGTTGGTGGCTCCGCCGGTGGCCCGCTCCCGCGCGGCGATCAAGGCCGCCAGCACCGCGCTGGAGGCGGTGTCCTGGATGACGCCCCCCCCGGCGCCGGAGCTCTTGAACTTCGCGGGCAGGTCGAGCATTTCCACCAGCCAGTCCAGCACGTGGGTCTCGAGCTCCGTGCAGGCCGGACTCGTGGCCCACAACATGCCTTGTACCCCCAACCCGGCCGACAGCAGCTCACCCAGAATGGAAGGCCCGCTCGTGTTAGCCGGAAAGAAGGCGAAGAAGTTTGGCGATTGCCAGTGCGTGATCCCCGGCAGAATGAGCCGGTCCACGTCGGCGAGAATCGCGTCAAACGGCTCGCCGCGCGCGGGTGGCGACGCGGGCAGGGCAGATCGGATTGCCCCCGGCTTCACCTGCGACAACACGGGCAGTTCGCCCACGCGGCGCTGGTAATCGGCGATCCAGTCCACCACCGTGTGTCCCCAGCGACGGAACTCCTCGGGCGACATGTGGCGCGAAGCGGCATCGTTCATGGCAGGGAGGCGGAAAAAGGGGAAGCCGAGCCTTGGCCAATTCAGGCTGCCGCCGCCTCCAGCATCCGCCTGGCTTTCAGGCAGGCGTCGTACGGGTCGGGGATTTCCCAGGCGTCCACCATGATCCAGCCGCGGAAGCCGCCTTCCCGGAGCAGGCGGAGGGACTCGGGCAGGTTCGCGTGGCCGTCGCCGCACGGGAGGTGCTTCGAAGTGCCACCATCGCGCAGCGTGCCGTCGGTGTCCGTGAGATGCAGATAGCCGATGTTGGTCACGCCCACGCGCTGGAGCAATTCGTGCGGCCGCCCGGTCGAGCCGTTCATCAGGTCGAAGTGACTGGGATCGTAGATGACCTTGAGCGACGGATGATCGGCCTGCCGATGGATGCGGAGCAGGTGCTCAGCCGTGTTAAAGACGAAAGGAGGCTCGATCTCAAACGCGGCAATCAACCCGTGTTCAGCGGCGACCCGGCCGGCTTCGCGGAACGACGCCGCCAGACGGTCCAGGGCTTCGTCAAGGGTCTGTCCGCGCAGCCCGCCGCCCGGCCAGAGGCCCACGCATTGGCAACCGAGCTGCCGGGCCAATCGGGCGCGATCGCGGAAGTCTTCCAACCACCGGCGGCGAACGGCGGAGTCCGGGTCGAAGGCGCCATCTGCGCCCAGTTGAATCGAGAAGATTTGCAACCCGAAGCCGGCGTACTGGCGGCGCAAGGCGGCCACGCGCGCCGCCTCATCGCTGCGGGGATAGTTTCCCATCGGCCAGCCTTGGACCAGTTCCACGCCGTCGAATCCCTCCCGGGACGCGAACTCGAGGATTTCCCACAAGGGAAAGGTCTTGCCGTATTTGCGACTTGCGGACTCGAACCCATTCAGTCCCACGGCGGTTCGCCACAGCGGATTGCGCGTGGTCGTCCCGGACAGGCCGGAGGCGGTGGCCAAACCGCACCCCCCGAGGAGCTTGAGCCAGGCGCGCCGGTCGAGGGCGGCGGAAACCGGATGCCACGCGGGGGAGGTTTTGAGGTCTTGCACAGCGGCACGCTGGCCAGCGCCGGCCGGTTCGTCAAGGTGCGGGCGTTGCGGGCTTCCGGTTCAGCCGGCACTGGCCGTTGGCCGAAAACCCTTTGCCCACCTTCGTGCCCCGCCTATCGTCGCCCGGCGTGACAGACCGACCGGACAGCATCGGACTGATTGCAGGCAACCGCTCCCTGCCGTTGGAGTTTGCCCGGCTGGCACGGGCCCAAGGGGTGCGGCGATTGGTCGCGACCGCGGTGGAAGGTGAAACCGATCCAGCACTGGGCGAACTCGTGGACGAGATCGTGTGGCTGCGGGTCGGGCAACTGTCGAAGATGATCCGCGCCTTCACGGACCGCGGCATTCGACACTGCGTCATGCTGGGCCAGATCGCGCCCAAGAACCTCTTTGATCTGCGGCCCGACCTGCGGGCCATGCGGCTGCTCCTGCGCCTCAAGGAAAAGAACGCCCACACCCTCTTTGGCGCGATCGCCGAGGAATTGCGCAAGGACGGCGTCGAGCTGATTGAGGCGACGCCGTGGTTGGGGCCGCTCATGCTCGCGCCGGGTTGCGTGCTCGGGCCCGGTTTGACGCGCCAGCAGCGCGCGGACGTGGCGTTCGGGCTTCGGATCGCGATCGAGGTGTCGCGGCTGGAGATCGGGCAAACGGTGGTGGTCAAAAACGGAACCGTCCTGGCCGTGGAAGGCTTCGAGGGCACGGATCGGTGCCTCGCCCGGGGCGGCGAGCTGGCAGGCCCAAAAGGGGGAGCGGTGGCAGTTAAAGTCGCCAAGCCCGACCACGACATGCGCTTCGACATCCCCTGCGTGGGCTCGGGCACGATCGAAACCTGTCTCCGCGCGGGCGTGGCGGTGATCGCCGTTGAACCCGGCCGCTCGCTGGTGCTGGAGCGGCCGCGAGTGGAACAGCTCTGCCAGCAACACCGGATCACCCTTACGACCATTGGCTCTCCAACGGCCCAAGCCGACTGACATCATGAAGATCACGAGGTTGCTGCGAGCGAACTGTGTCCTGCTTCCCTTCGCGTGCCTGGCCGTCACGATCCCCCGCGAAGTCCAACGCGCCGCCCAGACGATCACCGCCGACGGACTCATGGCCCACATTCGTGTGCTGGCGTCAGACGAATTCGAGGGCCGCGCGCCCGGGACGCCCGGCGAGGAGAAGACGGTCAAGTACCTGGTGGACCAGTTTGCGGCGATGGGCTTGCAACCGGGCAACCCGGACGGGACGTGGTTTCAAGCGGTGCCGCTGGTCGGCATGACGGTGCAAGACCCGGTGGTGGCTTATCGAGTTGGCGACTCCGTCCATGAACTCGCCTTTCCCGGGGAATGCACCTTCTGGACCAAACGCGTGGTGCCCGAAGTGAGGGTGGCCGATTCCGAAGTGGTTTTTGTCGGCTACGGGGTGGTGGCTCCGGAGTACGAGTGGGATGACTTCAAAGACGTGGACGTGCGGGGCAAGACCCTCCTGATGCTCGTCGGCGACCCGCCGGTGCCGGATCCGCGCGATGAAACCCGGCTTGACGACGCGATGTTCAAGGGGCGCGCGATGACCTACTACGGGCGCTGGACCTACAAGTTTGAGATCGCTGCGGCCAAGGGGGCGGCGGCGGCAATCATCGTTCACGAACAGGGCCCGGCGGGGTACCCGTGGTTGGTGGTCGTCGGCAGCGGCTCGCGCGAGAACTTCGATCTGGCCAAGCCGGACCGCAACCTTGGCCGCACCGCCATCGAGGGATGGATTCCCCTCAGCGAGGCGAAAAAGCTCTGCGGCGCGGCGGGCTTTGATTACGACACGCTCAAGAAGAACGCGCTGAACCGGGCCTTCCGGCCGGTGCCCCTCGGGGCGAAGATGAACTTCAGCCTCCGGAACGCCATCCGCGACGTGGCCTCGCGCAACGTCGTCGCCCGGCTGGAAGGAGCCGATCCGAAGCTCCGCGAGGAATCGGTGGTGATTACGGCGCACTGGGATCACCTGGGCCGGGACCCCAGACTCAGCGGGGACCAGATTTACAACGGCGCGCTGGACAACGCCTCGGGCACAGCGGGCCTGATTGAGGTCGCGCGCGCGTTTCGCGAGAGCCGACGGCCGCCCCTCCGTAGCGTGTTGTTTCTGGCGGTGACGGCAGAGGAGAAGGGGTTGTTGGGCGCGCAATTCTACGCCGAGAATCCGCTCCATCCGATTGCCCGGACAGTGGCCAATCTGAACATGGACGGACTCAATCCTTGGGGGCGCACGGGCGACCTCGAAGTGATCGGATGGGGTCAGAACTCGCTGGAGGACTGGCTAGGGGAGGCGGCGCAGTCCCAGCGGCGCACCGTCTCGCCGGATTCCGAGCCGGAAAAGGGCCGATACTATCGCTCGGACCATTTCGAGTTCGCGCAGGTGGGCGTGCCGGCTCTGTATTTCCGCGGAGGGACCAATGCCCTCGGCAGACCCGTCGGCTTTCAACGCCAGAAGACCGAGGAGTACACGGCCCGCGACTACCACAAGGTTTCCGACGAAATCAAACCGGACTGGGACTTGTGGGGAGCTGCCGAGGATGTGCAGCTCATCTTTCAAGTCGCGTGGCGGGCCGCCACCGATCCGCGGTGGCCGGAATGGAAACCCGGCAGCGAATTCAAGGCGCGGCGTGAGGCGATGCTCGCGCCCCCGGCCGACGAAACGAAGAGAACAGCGGATTAGGGATGGGTCAGGTCCTTTCGGCCGGTCTCCGCTCTCAGCCCGATAACGCGACCGACCCTGAGCTACCAAAAAAGTTCGGCCGCCTGTTCGGCGGCCGGAACATCGAGCTCGTTTTGCTCCCGCGTTTCAGGCGCGTCGTCGAGCCAGGCCGAGCAGACCCAGGCCCAGCAACCCTAGCGCCACCGTGGAAGGCTCCGGAATCACTTCCACCCGCACATTGTCATACACCATGAAGGTGCCCTCGGGCGAAATGGACGCGAACACATCATTGTAGCCGATCTGGATGTTGCCCTCGGTGAAGGCCGTTGTGTTGGCGAACGTCGTGAAGGTCACCCCATCGAGCAGGAGACTGACGGTATTGTTCTCGTACCGCACTTCGACCTCCGTCCACTTCATTCCCGGCGTTCCCTCGAACCCGTAAGGGTGACCCGAGGCGGGGAAGGTCGCCTTGGGAATCGCGTCTGCGTTGTCGAGACTCAGTGCGGTTTGGAGCGCCGGGCGTCCGGCGGGATTGCCGAAATACACGGAGTAATCCCGCGCGGTGGTGGACGTCCCCGACGAGCCGCCTTCACCGGTAATGGCGAAGAGAATTCCGTCGCTGCCGCCGTCGTTGACAATCCGATTGGCGCGCGTGCCGGTGGTATTGATGCCGAACCACGCGTGTTCGGTCGTATTGCCGGTGGCCGGGTAGTTCATCCACATGTCGAACTTCAGGCTGTAGCTGCCGCTGAAGCTCTGGTTTTGCGGGAACAAGGCCACCGCGATTTGGGCGCCGACGTCGTCCTTGTTGACGTCAATGCGCAGCCCTCGGGTCGTTCCATCGGAACCCGGCGCGGCCGGAATGCCGAGCACGCTGTAATCGTAGGCCCACTGAAGCTGGTAATCGGGGGCCGAACTCAGGGTGGTGTTGGCGTTCCAAAGCACGTTCCAGTTCGCGGAGGTGTCCGTGTCAAAGTTGTCGGAGAACAACGTGTCAGCGAAAACATGGGGCATGAGGCCCGCGACGGCCAGACCGGCAACCCCATGCAGGTGTGGGAGGATGTTTTTCATGGTTGTCGAATCGAACGTCCGACTAGGTAACGAGCCGCCTGCCGGCTGTAAACAAGAGAATTCCGCCGCGGTCGCGACTCTTTGAAAATGTCCTCCCTCGCCCGGGAGTCGTCGGGGCCACCGTGGGTGCCATGGAAACGCTGACAATGAGTCGTCAATCCAGCGGGAGAGCGGGCGGCGGGGCGGTCGTTCTGCTCGGAGGTAGCGGCACCGGCTTCCTGCTCCGGGGCGGAAGCAAGGAGGCGGGTGGCTTGGTGGTGGAGCAAGACGTTCGAGCGGGTGAGGTAACGGCCGGAGGACTTCTCCCGGACCCGGCGGACAGACCGGCCCACCCGGCCGAAGGGGGGTAGCCAGTGGAGGGTGCGCCAGCGCTGGGCGGGTCGCTTCCGGACTGGCCGCTTCGAGGTCATGGACCGAGCCTAACCCTCCGGTGACCACGGCGGCAGCACCAACGCTGACAGGGTAAATCGCCGTCCCCTGCCGAGGCTGATGCATCCGTTGCCGTGTGGTTGAGCCTCAATTCCTTACCCCGCCAATCGCCAACCGAAGAAGACGAGCAACCCTGCCGGGGAATCGGTTTTGACCTCGGGCTCGCTGCATCGCACCCTCACCCGCATACGATGTCGCCCATGGACGAACCACCCCGCCTGGTCCGTTTGGCCACGCTCAAGAGTCCCGCCGACTTCCGCGCCCATGCCATCTCCTTGGGTCTCGATCTCCCGTGTGACGATTCGATCCTCATCGGGTCCGCCTCGCCGCTGGCGCAGCCGTGGACCGGGATCCCCATCAACGGCAAGCGCCCGGGCAATCGCTGGACCGTCCAACCGATGGAGGGTTGGGACGGCTCCCCGACGGGCGGCGTCACGACCGAGGTCCGCCGGCGTTGGCGCCGATTTGGCGAAAGCGGAGCGAAGCTCGTCTTCGGCGGCGAAGCGATGGCCGTTCGGCCGGATGGCCGCGCCAACCCGCGCCAACTGGTCATCAGCGAGGCGACGCTGGCCGACCTGGCCTCCCTCCGCGAAGACCTCGTCGCCGCCCACCGCGAGCGCTTCGGGGCCACCGATGATCTGATCATCGGCTTCCAGCTCACCCACTCCGGGCGCTTTTGTCGTCCCTCGGACGCGACCCGCGCCGAGCCCCGGGTCGCCTATCGCCATCCAATTCTTGACCGGCGTTTCGGGGTGATCAGCGACGCCCAGGTCTTCACCGACGACGAACTTCCGCGCTTGGTTGAGGCGTACGTCGCCGCGGCTGGAGTGGCCCGGCGGGCCGGGGCGGACTTTGTGGACATCAAGCACTGCCACGGCTATCTGCTCCACGAGTTCCTCGGCGCGCACACCCGCCCGGGACGTTACGGGGGTTCCTTTGAGAATCGGACACGATTGTTGCGCGAGATCGTCGCGGGCATCCGGGCCAGCGGGAACCCGATTGACTTGGGCGTCCGCCTGAGCGCCTTTGACTTTGTGCCGTTCCGTCCGGACCCGGCGCTTTCCCGGCCGGGGAAGCCGGGTCCTGGCGTGCCGGAAGATTTTGCCGGCTGCCTGCCTTATCGCTTCGGCTTCGGTGTCAATCCTCTGAACCCCGTCGAGCCCGACCTGACAGAGACGTTCCTATTTGTGGACCTGTGCGTGGAGCTGGGTATCAAGGTGCTCAACTTGAGCGCCGGTTCACCCTACTACAACCCGCACATCCAGCGGCCGGCGATGTTTCCCCCGAGCGACGGCTACCAACCGCCGGAGGATCCGCTGGTGGGTGTGGCCCGCCAGATTGGCGTCGTGCGGCGGCTCGTCGAGCATCTCGGCCATCACCGGGCTGCCGGGAGGGCCGTGCCGTTGGTCGTCGGGACAGCGTACTCGTACTTGCAAGAGTTCCTGCCGCTGGTAGCCCAAGCGGTCCTTCGGGCCGGCTGGGTGGACTCGGTGGGCCTGGGCCGCGCAGTGCTGAGCTACCCGGCCATGCTGGCGGACGCCGTCAACTGCGGACGCATGGATGCCAAGCTGATCTGCCGCACGTTCAGCGATTGCACCACCGCACCCAGGAAGGGGCTCATCAGTGGTTGCTATCCGTTGGACCGCTACTACGCCGACCGCCCGGAAGCCCGGCGACTCAAGGAGTTGAAGCGGGCCGCCGGTTAACGATCGGTGGCGTCAATACTTCTTGCTGAAGCGGACTTTCTCCTCGCGTGCCGCTTGCTCCGCTGAAGCGGGTGCCGCCGCGGCGGGATTTGCCGGGGCGGTTGCCTCGGCCGGCTTGCCCTCGGTGCCGGCCGGCGCTTCGGGCTCCTGCACCGCCTGGGCGAAGGCCATGCGCACGGACATGAGGCTCTGTTTGAGGAACTCGGTTTCGTCCTTCGTCAGGTTGCCCTGAGTCTTGACCTCCAGCATCTCCAAGGTGTCCACGAAGGCGCTGGCGGCGTCCAAGTCGCGCTCGACCGGCTTGCCCTCGGGGCCAGGCATTCGTCCCAGGAACATCAGGGCCATGTTCACGTGCTGCAACACCAGGCCCGCGAACAAAGCGGACTGCCTCTGGGCGGGGTCAGCGAGATCGGAATTGGCAAGGGAAGGTTGGCTCATGACTTTTGCTGGCGTCGGCGGCTGATTTCCTCGCGCAGGAAACGGATCAGATGCCGCAGGCGCTCCTCGAGGTTGCGGGTTTCCAGAATCACCTGTCGCTCCCGCACCCCTGGCACCAGCGTGGCGGAGACCAAGTCCACGAGTTGCTCCGGTGTATCCTGGCGCGCGAGCTGTTTGAGGACCTGCCGGAACGCCTCCACCGCTGGGGCGTCGCCATCGGCTTCGGCGGCCTCCGCCAGACCCGGTAACGGCGGCGTTGCGTGACCTTGAAAGCCAAGCTGCAGTCGCTCGCTCACCAACTCGAGCACTTTGCCCGCCAGCGCGTCGGCTTCCACGCTCGGCTCCTGGGTCGCGGAAAGAGGCTTGATGACGTGGCGGCGGTAGGGCCGTGTTTGCACGGCCTTGCCCAGTTCCGCGCGGGCCAGCCCTTGGAGGACGAGATGGGACGTTCCATCGTCATGCGTCACGCACGCCCGGATCAACCCCACCCCCGCAACCGGGACCGGCACTTCACGGACCCGATCCGTTCGCCGCATCGCCACAGCGAACATCCGCTCGCCGGCTAGGGCGTCCCGCAGCATGCGGCGGTACCGGGGCTCGAAGATGTACAAGGGCAACATGGCCTGCGGAAACAGGATCACGTTGGACAGGGTCATCACCGGCACCTCAGTTGGCAACTGCATGAAAAGATTGTAGGCTGGCGTGGTTCGGGTGCAAGATGGTCGGTGTTATTGGTACGACCCAGTCCTGACGAAACGTCTTATGAACTCCAAAGTGCCTCTCGTGATTCTGGTCATCTTGGCGGTGGCCCTTGGGGCCGCTCTCTTTCTGCGGCACCATCAAGCCAATGCCGACAAGACCGCCGCTGCGCTCGAACGGGAGCGGCTTCAAAAGACGCTGACCGACGAAAAGGCGGCCATCGAGGCCCTCTTGGCGGCGTCTACCAAGGCGGCTGAATCCCTTAAGTCTGACCTGGCAGCCAAGACGGAAGCCCTCCAAACGGCGACCAGTCAGCTCACCGAAGTCAAGCTGGCTCTGGACCAAGCCCAACTCGAATCCAAGAATCTGCGGGACCAGCTCGCCGCCAGTCAGGCCGCCGTGGCCGAGCGCGACGCCCGGATTCAAGAAATGGCCGCCTCCCGCAGTGAACTCGAACAACACGCTACCGACCTCAAGTCGGCCATCGCCGAGCGGGATGCTTTGATTGCTGACACCCGGCGTCAACTCGCCGCCGCCGGCAGTGATCGCGAGTTCCTCCTGAAGGAGCTCCGGCGTCTGCAAAGTGAAAAAGGGGAACTGGAACGGCAGTTCAATGACCTCGCTTCGCTCAAGGAGCAGATGCGAAAGCTCAAGGAGCAATACGCGGTTTCCAAACGGTTGGAGTGGTCCCGGCGGGGTTTGGCGGACCTGAATTCACGCAAAGGGGGCGAGATCCTCCAACGCGGGTTCTCGATTCCTTCCGTGGTGTACTCGACTGACACCGACCTCAACGTCGAGGTCCGTCGCGATGGCCCTGCGGTCATTGTTCCGGCCCCGCCGAAATAAGTGCCGCGGGCTCGGGGTCTGGACTCATGCTCGGGCCGGCGCCGTTCGGCCTACGCTATTTGAGCTGGGCATTGAGCGCAGCCACTTGGGCCTGGTAGCGCTTCGGATTCGTGATGCGATGCGCTTCTTCGAAGACCTGATCGCCGGGCGAGCGGACCTTCTCGGCCCTCAACTCGAGCCGCGGCTCTAACTCCGAGGTCGCCACGATCCGGACCCTGACCCGCTCCCACACCCCTCCCGACACCAGCCCGCCGTAGATCGCTTGATCCACGCCGCCGCCGCGCCGAAGGAACTCCCAATCGAGTTTCCCGACCCTTTTCACCTCGTAGCCTGCGCGCTGAAAAACCTCGACCGCCGCGGCGCCGACGTCGTCAGCCCGCCTCCCCGGGAAGTTGAGAGCCAGCAGCGGTGGGTCTGTTGGACGAGGACTGGAGGTGGCGCATCCCCAGAGCAAAACCGCGCCGCAACTCAGCGCAAGAGCGAGGATCCAGCGCGGGCTCAACCATTCGATTCGCTCTCGGCCGCTCTTCCGCCGTACGGCCTCTACCGGGTTCCACGCTCCGCCCTCGTGAAGCGTTGGCTTCCGTCGTTGGTTCCCTTCGGCTCCTTCACCGGGCCCGCTTGCGCGGGTGGTTGTTTGCGCTGCCGTCATCATCCGGTGGATGCTGACCGTTCACCGGCGTTGCCAGCAAGCCTAAGACGCCCCGTCCTCGTGGTCGGTCGCGCCCAAATCCCCGGGGGCCGGAAGGGCCCGGCTTCACGCCGCCAACGACATCCACTCTTGCGTCTTTTCGCGAACTTCTGCCTGGCGCTTCAGATAGCCGCGAACGGCCCATTCCTTCTCCATCAACAATTCGGGCAGTACCAAGAGTGGATACTTGGTGGTCAACGCCAAGGCTGCCGCCTCCGTAGCCGCCCGGGTCAGCAGTTCTCTTTCACCTCCATTCCCCTGGGTTGTTGACCGCCTCCGCAGCAGGCTCGCTTTCAGGCGCTCGACGGCGGCCGCCTGCGCCGCCTTCGCTTGGCGTCGGATTTCCTGCTGATCCCCGCATCGAGCGATCCTGTCAGTTCTGATGTCGCTCTTCATGTTTTATCATCTCCTTGTGACCCCTAAAGGAGTCTCATTGCGCGATTTGTCAACCTTCCCGGCCGGGCTACGGTCGTCCCGGTGGCTGCCATTTACCTCGACCACAATGCCTCGACTCCGCTGGCGCCGGAGGTCCTGGCCTCGATGAGACCCTTTCTCGAGAAGGAGTTTGGCAATCCTTCGAGCATTCATCGGATTGGTCGGGCCGCCCGTGGCGCCGTTGACAGCGCCCGCGAGGACCTGGCGGGGACCTTGGGTTGCCAGCCGGAGGAGATCTTCTTCACGTCCGGGGGGACGGAGAGCTGTAATCTGGCTGTCCTCGGCGCGGCCCTCGCCAACTGGCCACAGCGCAACGAGGTGGTGCTCTCCGCCGTCGAGCATCCGGCGGTGTTCGGACCCGCCCGCCTTCTGGCGAAGCACTGGGGCTTTCGGCTTCGGATTTGTCCGGTTGATGCCGAGGGGCGTGTCGTTCTTGACCGCCTGGCGGCGGCCATATCACCCAAGACTGCCCTCGTCTCGATCATGGCGGCCAACAATGAGGTCGGGACCCTCCAGCCGTTCACCGAGGTCTCCAACCTGTGTGCCGCAGCCGATGTCCCTTTTCATTGCGACGCGTCCCAATGGTTCGGCAAGCTGCCCCTGCCCCCGATCGGCCTTTTTGGTGCCGCCTTGGTGACGGTCTGCGCCCACAAGTTCTGCGGTCCCAAGGGCGTTGGTGCCCTGATTGTGAGGTCCGGAACCAAGCTTGAACCGATCCTGACCGGTGGCTCCCAGGAGGCCGACCGGCGGCCTGGCACCGAAAACGTGGCCGCCATCGTCGGCCTGGCGACGGCCGCCCGTCTTTTCATCAAGCATCCGATGGCCAGCACTCCGGTTTTGACCCCGCCAGCCGCCAAGCTCCGGGAGTCCTTGGCGAGCCTGCCCGGCGTCAGGCTATGGTCGCCGGCGGACCAAAGCCTCCCCAACACCGTCGCCGTCACTGTCGCCGGCTCCGACAGCCTAACGCTGCTGGCGGGCTTGGATCTCGCCGGGGTCTGCGCTTCCAGTGGTTCCGCTTGCTCGGTGGGCTCCTTGGTCCCGTCCCACGTCCTGTTGGCCATGGGAGCGACCCGGGAAGAAGCGAGCAGCCTGGTACGCTTCAGCTTTGGCCATGATACCTCTTTGGACGAAGCCGCAGCGGCCGCGGCAGCGGTTGCGGATGTCATCAAGATGGTTGGCAACGTCTGAACAGCCTTCCGGATCGTGTCAGCAACCGTCCAGCAACTGTCCCCGGGTCAATAACTGCACGCCTCGAGAGCGACACGCCGCCACTTATTCACCGTCGTCCAGCGATCCAAGTGCTTGCGCCCAGCTTGACAGCGATGATTCGCCCGCCTATCCACCGGCCATAATACGGTTGTTTCTTCTTCAGACATCCGGTAGTACTAGCCACCCATGAAGCTGACCATCGCCAAGGATCAATTGACCCTCGGTTTGCAGTCCGTTCAGAACATCGTCGGCAGCCGCACGACCCTGCCCATTCTCTCGAACGTCCTGCTGCGGGCTGCTGACAACCAACTGGAACTGACCGCCACCGACTTGGATGTAACGATCACCTGCGTGGTGGAAGCCCAAGTCGTGAAGGCGGGGGCGACCACGGTGCCCGTGAAGAAGCTCTTCAGCATCGTCCGTGAACTGGGCGTACCGGAGGCGGATTTGGAGGTGGACGACAAGCATAGCTGCGCGATCCGGGCGGGAGCGTCTTTTTTCCGGGTTAATGGGCTGCCAGCGGAGGACTTTCCGCCGATGCCCAACTTGGCCGATCGCAAGAAGGTCACCCTGCCACAGGACAAGCTGCGGGGGATGCTGCGGCGAACGGCCTTCGCGGTCAGCACGGACGAGACCCGCTACGTGCTGAATGGCATCTTCATGAGTTTCAAGGACCACAAAGCCACGATGGTGGCCACGGACGGGCGGCGTCTGGCCCTGACCGACGAGGAGGTGGACGTGGCGGCTGAATGTCAGGGTGAGTTCATCATGCCCAGCAAGGCCATCAACGAGCTGACGCGACTGTTGCAGGACAAGGGGGAGGCCGAGATCAGTTTTTCCGAGAACCAGGCCGCGATTCGTTTGCGGGGCGAAAATGTTCCGCCAGTGACCATCGTCACCAAGCTGGTGGATGGATCGTATCCCAACTACCGGCAGGTCATTCCAGCGGAAAGCCGGGAGCGGATCGGGCTGATGCGGGAGGAGTTTCTGCAAGCGCTGCGGCGCGCCGAGATCATGACCAGCGACAAGACGAATTCGGTGAAGCTGGCCTTCGGCAAAAATACCCTGGCGATCACGGCGAACACCCCCGAAGTGGGCGAGGCCCGGGAGACTCTGGCGATCAACTTCAAGGGTCGCGAGATCGCCGTGGCCTTCAACCCCACCTACTTGTTGGATGCCTTGAAGGCGCTGGACGTGGACGAAGTCTTCTTCGAGCTGACCGACGAGTTGAGCCCCGGGGTCTTGAAGATCAATGGCCCCTTCCTCTACGTCATCATGCCCATGCGGATGAACTGACCGGCCAGTTGAGAGCCGTGTCAAAAAGGGCCACGATGTTGGCCGGCGGCACCGTGGCTTGAATGTTGTGGACGGTGGCGCAGACGTAGCCGGAACGGGGAGCCAGGGCGTCCAGATTGGCCGCCGTTTCCGCCGCGACGTCGGCGGGAGATCCTGAACTCAAGGTTCCTTGGGAATCACAGGTTCCGCCCCAGAGAACCAAGCGGTCCCCAAACTCAGCCTTCAAGCGCCGCGCCTCCATGCCCGCCGCGCTGGTCTGGACAGGGTTCAGAATGTCCACCCCCATCTCAATGAGCGAGGGGATGAGCGGATAGAGCGCGCCGTCCGAGTGCAGCATGACCTTCCACGAGGTGCGTTGGTGAACCCAGTCTAAGCCGCGCTGGTAGGCCGGCAGGACCAGTTCTCGGAAAGCCCGGACCGACAGGAAAGGCGCGCGCTGGGTGCCGAAATCGTCCGCAATCTGGAGGATCTGCACCCGGTCGCCCACGGCGCTATGCAGGGCTTCCAAGTTTTCGAGCCAGACATCGGTCAGTTTCCGGTATAGAGCGCGCACGTAATCTGGCTCGGTGGCAAAGGTGACCATCCACGAATCGAACCCGCCCTGCCCGAGTCCGTAGAACAACTCGTACGGCGGGCCCAGAGGAGCAATGATGGCTTTGTCCGTGGTCGAAAACAGGCGCTGGGCCTCGGCGGCGAGGTGGTCCAGCTCAGCCGGCGCCAGCCGGGGCGGTTCCCAAGCATCAAGATCTGGGTGCGTCGCTCCGGGATACCGTTCCAGCCGATCGAAGTAAAAGCCGCCAGCCGGCATCAGGCCGATCGCCTCGCCGTCGCGAAGGATCATCAGCGAGCCGTCGTCACCCCGGAGCGGCTCGAAGTCCCCGGGCACCTCGGCCTCAAGCGCTTCACCAAAACGGAAAGGCTTCCACCGCTCGTTCCGCAGGCCGAACGCAACGCTGGGCCGATAAAGCCCAACGCAATCCGCCCCTAACCGGGCCGCCACCTCCGGCTCGATCTCCGCGAGCATTTGGAACAGGTCGAAGACCCGAACCGATCGGTGCGGCGCAAAACCGAGAAATTCGCGCAGCCGCCCGTAGGCCAGGGCGGCAACGCCGGTCTGACGAGTGCCGCCAAAGTCCACCGGGAGGCGATCCACCGGCTCGTGGTTGATGGCCGCCAGAATCCGTTCGCGCGAAGTCATGATGAAGGCGGGTCGGGAGTGAGACGCGAGAAGTCAGAGACCGCTGGGCTGGTCAATCAACGTGAGCGGCAGGGAGAACCGCCGGCTCAGATGCGCCCCCAAGGCCCGCACCCCGAACGTCTCCGTAGCGTAGTGGCCGGCGTAGAGGACGTTGACCCCGAGCTCTTGCGTCAGCGCAAAGGTCCAGTGAGGGCCTTCGCCGGTGATGAAGGTGTCCACACCGGCCGCGGCGGCTTGGGCCAATTCGGCCCCCGCCCCGCCGCTGCAAATGCCGATTCGGCGACACACCGACGGCCCAAACGGCAACAACGTAACCGGGCCGCCATCCACCGCCGCCCGGAGTCGGTCCACCAACTCAGTCCGCGGCAATCGCGTGCGAGCGAGGCGGCCAATCAAAGCCCCTTTGGACTCGAAGAAAGCCTGAGTGTGGCGCAACCCCAGAGCGCGCGCGAGCAGCGCGTTGTTGCCGAAGCGGGGGTGCGCGTCCAGTGGCAGGTGAGCGCTGTACACGGCCAGGTTGTGGTCCAGCAGCAATCGCAGCAGCCGATAATTGACCCCGGTCCAGGGAATGCGCCGGGTCCAGAAAAGCCCGTGATGGACCAGCAGCAGGTCAGCCCCGGCCTCGATGGCGAGCTGAACCGTCCCCAAGCTTGCGTCCACCGCAGCCGCGAGCCGCGAGACCCGGCCGCGATTCTCCACTTGCAGGCCGTTGACCGCACCGTCCCAATCCTGAAAGGCCGACCGGCGAAGCAACCGATCGCAGGTCTGGACCACGGAAACGAGTGTGACGGCAGGCATGGGACGATGGAACCAGACCGGGCCGGCAAGGCAAGTGGCGCGACGAACATCGGAACTTGACCCGGAGCGAACAGGAGCGGCCAAGAATCTCGCATGAACTGTCCCAAGTGTCCGAATCAAACGCTGGTCAGCCGCGAAGTCCGGGGAATACAGGTGGACCAGTGCGACCGCTGTGGCGGCATCTGGTGCGATCCCACAGAACTGTCGAAGCTCCTGGCCCTCGCTGACGGGGAGGCGCGCCGAGTCGCGGGAGGCCGGGCGGATCCAGCGGTCAATGCTCGCGCGGGGAAGTGCCCGCGCGATGGCAAGCAGATGATCCGCGTGGCCAGCGCGCGGAAGCGGGAAGTCATCATCGAGACCTGTCCGGACTGCCGCGGCGTCTGGCTGGACGGCGGCGAACTCAAGGAGCTGCTGCGGGCGTGAGTAGAAGCCTTCCCTAGACGAATCCAAGTTCGGACCCGGGCACAAAGAGGAAAGCTTGTTCACCGGTCCTTGAGGCGTAGGGTCCGGCCTCATGCGAGTAAACTGCCTCATTGGGACCTTGCTGCTGTTGCTTCAGTTCGCCGGCCCAGCTTCGAGTCTCGCGGCTGACCGTCTGCCGTCACCGGAGCTGAATCTACGGCTCACTGCGCCGATTCAGACTTGGGATGAGGCCATCCCGCTGGGCAACGGCGCGATGGGCGTGCTGCTGTGGGGCGAGACCAACCGGATCCGTCTCTCGTTGGACCGGGGCGACTTGTGGGATGAGCGGCCGTCCAAACGCTTCACGGAGGTGCGCGACCGGTTCAACTGGGTGGCCATGCAGCGGATGGTCGCCGAGAACCGGATGGACGAGTTCAACGACGTCTTCGACTCGAACTACGACTACCACGGCCCGCCGACCAAGCTGCCCGCCGGGCGGGTCGAGATCACGCTGGACGAGACACGGAAGGTGGAGCACTTCGAGCTAAACCTCGCCGCGGCCGAAGGCAGCGCGCGCCTTGCCGAAGGCGACGAAGTACGGGCCATCGTGGACGCGACGAGTGTCCGCGAGCCGGTGGCGCTATTGCGGATCACCGGGCCGCCGATTCGCGAGGTTCGCCTCAGAAGCCCCGACGCCGTGAACAAGCTCGGTTATCCCCCGGCAACCGCCGGCCAGGCGGAAGGATGGCGGTGGTTTGAACAGGAAGCCGCGGACGGATTCGCCTACGCGGTCTGTGCCGGCTGGCGAAGGGTCGGCCAGGCGACAGAATTGGCCGTAACGGTCGCCACCACCAGGGAGGGAAAAAGCCCGTTGGCCGTGGCGCGACAACGAGTCGAGGCCGCCCTGCGGTCCGGGTACACGACTCAGCGAAAAGCCCATGCCGATTGGTGGGCGGCGTTCTGGACACGGTCCCGGGTGAGCCTGCCGGAGACACATCTGCTGCGGCACTATTACCTGGTCCGGTACTTCTACGGAGCGGCCTCGCGGCGGGGCGCGCCGCCGATGCCACTGCAAGGGGTATGGACGGCTGATGCCGGCGAGCTGCCCCCCTGGAAGGGCGACTACCACAACGACCTCAATACCCAGATGACCTACCTGGCGTACCGGACTTCCGGCGACTTCGAGGAAGGGGCCTCCTTCCTCGATTACCTGTGGAACCTCCTGCCGACGTTTCGGCAATTCGCGCGGGACTTCTACGGAGCACCCGGGGCCGCGGTGCCGGGCGTGATGAGTCTGGCGGGGCAGCCCCTGGGCGGGTGGGGGCAATACAGCCTCTCGCCGACGATGGGCGCGTGGAACGCCCACCTGTTTTACCTGCATTGGCGGCACACCGGCGACGAGGTCTTTCTCCGGGAACGCGCGCTGCCTTTTTGCCGTGAGATCGGCGAGTGCCTCCGCGCGTTGCTCAAGCCGGATGCCAACGGAGTGCTGGTGCTGCCGCTGTCCAGTTCGCCGGAGATCTTCGACAACACGCGGCGGGCGTTCTTGCAGCCGAACAGCAACTACGATCTGGCCAGCTTGAAGATGTTGTTCCTGGCGCTGGCCGAGATGGCCGACGCCGTGGGCCGGCCGGACGAAGCCCGGCAATGGCGCTCGTTGGACCGACAGCTCGGCGGCTGGCATCTGGCCGAAGACGGGACCCTGTTGCTCGACGCCAGGACGCCGCTCCCGGACAGCCACCGGCATCTGTCGAATCTGATGCCGATTCATCCCTTCAATCTGATCACGGTGGACGGTGGCGGCCGCGATCGCCGGGTGATCGCGGCCAGTCTCAAAGACTGGGAGGCCAAGGGCACCGGTGGCTGGTGCGGGTACAGCTTCTCCTGGATGGCCTGTCTGCGGGCCCGGGTAGGGGATGCCGAGGCCGCGCTCCGCAACCTCGACATCTTCGCCCGGGCGTTCGTGCTGCGCAACGGGTTCCACGCCAACGGCGACCAAACCCGGTCGGGTTTCAGCCGCTTCACCTACCGCCCCTTCACGCTGGAGGGCAACTTCTTGGCGATGGAGGCGGTTCACGAGATGCTCCTGCAAAGCTGGGCCGCCGATCCGGGCCGGCCGGCGACGGAAACCGCCGCCGCAGTGGGTCGGGTCATCGGCGGTCCCATCCGGCTTTTCCCGGCGACGCCGTGGCGCTGGCATGATGTGGCGTTCGAAGATTGGCGGGCCGAAGGCGGGCATCGCGTCTCCGCGCGACGGGAGAACAACGCGACGACGTGGTTTCGCATCGTCGCGGGCAGCGAGGGCCGGCTGCGGATTCGGGACAATTTCGGCGGCCGTCCGCCGGAGTGGCAGGGGCAACGGCCGCGGAAGGTCGGCGACGAGTTCGAGGTGCCGGTCAAGCCGGGAGACGTGGTCGAGGCGACGCTGCCCAAACCGGCCGCCATTCCACCCGCGCCGGCGAACGCAGCGCGGCCGGTCATTGTGGCGGAGACATCCGGACCCGGATCGTGAGGTGACGTCGCACAAGTCGTTCGGGTGGCCGGGCCGAGGAGGGGAGTCGCGTCGCGATGTCCAGGCCGGCCGCCGGCATTGCCAACGCCGGCCTGCCTGATAGGCTGAACGTTCCGTTGACCCGGTAGCCGCCGCGCCGTCATGGCCGAGTACAAGGTCCAGTTTGAAGTCTTTGAAGGCCCGCTCGACCTCCTGCTTTACCTCGTGAAGAAGGAGGAGGTGGATATTTATCAGATCAACCTCACTCGATTGGCGACGCAGTTCATCGAGTACGTGGAAGTCATGCGGGAGCTGGATCTCGACATTGCCGGCGAGTTTCTGGTGATGGCGTCCACGCTCATGTACATCAAGAGCCGTGAGTTGCTGCCGGTGGAGCAGCGGGAGACCAGCGGCGAGGACGAGGAGGCCGGCGAGGACCCCCGCTGGGAGTTGATCCGCAAGCTGGTCGAGTACAAGAAATTCAAGGATGCGGCGGCGGAGTTGCAGCAGTTGGAATGGCGGCAGGAACAGGTTTTCCCGCGGCAGCCGGTCAAACCGGACTTCGAAACGACGCCCCCGCGCACCGAGGTGTCGTTGTTTGACCTCGTCAGCGCCGTCAGCGCCATTCTCAAGCGCTTCCAGACCCGGGCGGACACCCGCGACATCTTCGAGGACCAATGGTCCGTCAGCGAGAAGATCGAGTTCGTCCGGGACAAGGTCAGCCGCCTCGGCCGGGTGCGGTTCTCGGAGTTGTTCGCCGCATCCACTAGCCGGACGGAGGTAGTCGTCACCTTTCTGGCCCTGCTGGAACTCATCCGCCTGAAGGTGCTGGTCGCCGAGCAGGCGGAAGCCTTCGGGGAAATTGACCTGAGCCTCGCGCCAACGCCCGAACCAGCCAGCGAACCGACCGCACAGGCGGCATCGTCTGTCGCGCCGAACCCGGCCAGCGACAATGCGGCCGCGGCCGTTTCCCCCGCCGCATGATCGAGTTGAAGTCCATCCTGGAGAGCCTGCTCTTCACGTCGCAAAAGCCGCTGACCCCCGCGGAATTGAAGGGTTTGCTGACGGCCGCCGCCGAACAGGGCGACGACGCGGTGGTGAAGTCGTTCCGCAAGACGAAGGTGGAAACGATCGAGGGCACCTTGGTCGAACTGGCAGGCGAGCACGAGGCGGCCGGGCGCACGTACCGGCTGGTGTGTATCGCCGGGGCCTGGCAGTTCGTCACGCAACCGGAGTACAGCCCTTGGTTGCGGGTCTTGGTGGGCGAACGGGCCCGGCCCGCCCGGCTCACAGCCGCGGCGCTCGAGACCCTGACGATCATCGCGTACCGGCAACCCATCACCCGCGCCGAGATCGAGCAGATCCGCGGCGTGTCGGTGGACGGCGTCATGCAAACCCTGCTGGAACGCAACTTGGTTGAGCAGGTGGGCCGCGCCGAAGTGGTCGGTCGTCCGCTGCAGTACGGCACGACGAAGGCGTTCCTCGAATACTTCGGCCTGCGGCGGCTCGAAGACCTCCCGGCGGCCGACGAACTGCGCCGAATCCCGGTCGAGCGGCCGCCCAGTTTGCTGACCGTGGACCCGGGCCTCGCCACCGCTCCGCCCGAGCAGTTATTGTTGTCATCGGCAGACGGTGGGACGCCGGCGGAAGCCGCCGGGCCTTCAACCGGCAGCGATTCAACGACGCCCGGGGCAGAGAACCCAGCCCCACCAGTATCGCCCCCGGGCGCCGACACCGGGAAGTTGGCGACCGGAGACGCGTTCTGACGCTTTTGATGAGCATCCTCGAACATCGGAAGGCCATTGACCGGATTGATCAGCAGATCATCCGGCTGCTGAACGAACGGACGGAGCACGCGCTGAAGATCGGCTCGATCAAGCTCAAGCAGGGGGAGGAGATTTACGCGCCCCATCGCGAGCGGGCCGTCCTGAATCGGGTCGCCCGGCTCAACCGCGGGCCGTTGCCGGACGAGGCCGTGCGCGCGATCTACCGCGAGATCATGTCCAGCGCGCTCGCGGTGGAGAAGCCGATGACCATCGCGTACCTCGGGCCGGAGGCGACCTTCACCCACCAAGCCGCGCTGCAACGCTTTGGGAGCAGCCTGCGGTACGTGCCGGTGAAGACCATCGCCGAGGTCTTCACGGAAGTGTCCAAACGCCGGGCGGACTTCGGGGTGGTGCCGGTCGAGAATTCGACCGAGGGCGTGGTCACCCACACCCTCGACATGTTCATGGACAGCGACCTGAAGATCGTGGCCCAGATCGTGATGCCCATCCAGCAGTGTCTGATGAGCAAGGCGCGGCGTAACCAGATCAAGCGCCTGTACATCCATCCGCAGTCGCTGGCCCAGAGCCGGGTGTGGTTGCAGCGCAACCTGCCGGACGTCGAGATCATCGAAACCTCCTCGAACGCGCGGTCGGCGGAGCTCGCGGCGCGGGAAAAGGGCGCGGCGGCGATCGCGGGCCTGCTGGCCGCGGAGAAGTACGGGCTGCCGGTGCTCGAACACAATGTCCAGGACAATGCCGAAAATGCGACGCGCTTCCTGGTGCTGGGACGCCAGTCCCCGCCCCGCAGCGGCCACGACCGGACGAGCCTGATGTTTTGCATCGCCGACCGGCCCGGCGCCCTGCACGGCGCCATCGCGCCGTTTCGGCGCTATCGCATCAACATGACGAAGATCGAGTCGCGGCCCAGCAAGAAAAAGGCGTGGCAGTACTACTTCTTCGTGGACTGCGACGGCCATGCCCAGGACCCCAAGGTCGCCCGCGTATTGGAGGATCTGGCCAAGCATTGCGTGTTCGTAAAGGTCCTCGGCTCGTATCCGAACACCGACTGACCGTGGCCGCCCGCCGCTCCACCCCGCTCCCCGTCCGGCGCCGAGAGGCGGACGCCACCGCAGCATCCGTCGCGGGGATTGCTCGCCGCCGCGGGAGATGGCACCTGGCGCGGGCGCGCGAAGTGTTTGACCTCGAGCTGGCCGCCGTGCGGGCGGTGCGGTCGCAACTCGACGCCGCCTTCGAGCGGGCCGTCGAACTGACGGTGGAAGCCCTGCGGCAACGCCGGAAAATCGTGGTCGTTGGCATCGGCAAGTCGGGCCTCATCGGCCACAAGATCGCTGCCACCCTGAGCAGCACCGGCTCACCGGCCGTGGTGCTGAACCCGCTGGACGCCCTGCACGGCGATCTGGGGCTGGTCAGTGACGGGGATGTCGTCCTGGCGCTCAGTTACTCGGGCGAGTCGGAGGAACTCCTCAATCTTCTCCCGGCACTCAAGCGCTTCTCCGTGCGGATCGTCGCGTTGACCGGCCACCCGAAATCCACGCTGGCCCGCCACAGCGACGTGGTGCTGAACGTGCGGGTTCCGAAGGAGGCCTGCCCGTTCAATCTGGCGCCCACGGCCAGCACCACCGCCATGCTGGTGCTCGGGGACGCGCTGGCCATGACCGTGCTGCGCGCGCGGGGATTCAAGCGGCAGGATTTCGCGGCGCGTCACCCGTCTGGAGCGATCGGCCGCGCGCTGTTGCTCCGGGTGGAGGACATCATGCGCACCGGCGACCGCAACGCGGTGGCGCCGCAAACGTTGTCCGTCAAAGAGGCGCTGCTGGTGATGACGCGGGCAAAGGCCGGGAGCGTGAGCGTGGTGGATCAGCGGGGCAAACTGGTGGGCGTTTTCACGGACGGCGATTTGCGGCGGCACATGGCCGCCGATGAAGGGGTGCTCGCGCGGCCGCTGAAGGAGGTCATGACGCCGCGGCCCATCTGTATTCGCACCGGGGCCCTCGCGGTCGAGGCGTTGAAGGTGTTTAACGAGCGCAACATTGACGACCTCATCGTCATCAACCCCCGGCGCGAGCCGGTGGGTCTCGTGGACTCCCAAGACTTGCCCCGCCTCAAAATGATGTAATAGCCTGCGGCACATGACACCGGCGCGCCAATTCCGATCGAACTCGCCGGCGGGCATTTCCCATTTCCGGCCATGCATTCCTTGCGATTCGTCTCCCTCCTGCTGGTTACCGTCCTGGCGACCGGCGCCCTGAGTCAGCCCAGCCCGTCCCACGGCGTGCAAACCGCAAAGCGCTATTCCAAACGGATCAGTCACACGGTCGCCTTCGACTACCTGCTCCATCTGCCGCGCGACTACCGCGCGAACGCGCGGCGTGAATGGCCCCTGATCCTGTTTTTGCACGGGGCCGGGGAGCGGGGAACCAACGTGTGGCTCGTGGCCAAGCATGGCCCACCGAAGATCGTCACGACCCGCCCAGATTTCCCCTTCATCGTGGTGTCCCCGCAGTGCCCGGAGGGGCAGACGTGGTCCAACGAAGCGCTGCTGGCGCTGTTGGCGGACGTGACCAAGCGCTATCGGGTGGACGCCTCCCGCGTCTATCTCACCGGCCTCAGCATGGGCGGCTACGGCACTTGGAGTCTCGGTCTCTCCCATCCCGAGAAGTTTGCGGCCATCGCGCCCATTTGCGGTGGCGGCGACGTGCTGAAGATTCTTCTGCCGGAACCCGGGCGGGCCGCGGCGCTCAAGAGCCTGCCCGTCTGGGCCTTCCATGGGGCCAAGGATCCCGTGGTCAAGCTCGTGGAATCGGAGCGGATAGTCAACGCGCTCAAGCAAGCCGGCGCGACCGACGTCCAGTTGACGGTCTATCCGGACGCAGACCATGACTCGTGGACGGCAACCTACGAGAACCCCCAATTCTACGAGTGGTTGCTGTCGCACCGGCGGCCGGTGACGCCGCCCCGGAAGCGGTGACGGACCGCGCGAGCCGTCGGTAGCGACCAGAAGCTCACCCGGCCGGCTGCCAGTCGAGCAGTCGCAGTTGGACGGTTCGCCGCCCGTCAAACTCGTTGACCTGGGGGATGCCGGCCACGTCGAACACTCCGGTCGGCCACGGTTTATCGCCCCCGGTCCACCAAAGCACCTCTACGGTGCTGTCGCCGTCGGTCACCCAGAATTTGGCGTGCTGGTGCTCGCGGCCCAGTTTCATGGGCTCACGCCGGTGCCGCACATTCCGCACCACGACGTGGACGGGGGGATTACCCTGGCCGGTGGGCTGGAGCAGGGCGAGTTGATCGAGCAGTTCCAGTGTCAGGTCGGTGACCCCGCATTCTGCATCCAGCCGGAGTGGAGGAACCAATTGCTCGGGCCGTAGCCGCCGGCGGGCAATGTCGTTCAAGCGGGCCCGCAGCACGGGCACTTTGTCGGGCGCCACGGTCAGGCCGGCCGCCATGGCGTGGCCGCCGTGCCGGATCAGCAGGTCCGAGCATTCGCGCAGGGCGGCGGCCAGATCGAAACCCTCAATGCTGCGGCCCGACCCCCGCCACTCGTGGCCATCGCCCCCGAGAATGATCGTGGGGCGGTAGAACTCGCTCAAGACCCGGGACGCCACGATGCCGACGACGCCGACGTGCCAGAGCAATTGGCCCTCGACGATGACAAAGTCGTTCTGAGGATCGAAGCGGGCGCGGACGGCGCCGATGACCTCCTCGGCGATGCCGCGTTCGATCGCCTGGCGCTCGGCGTTCTGGGCGTCGAGGGCGGCCGCCAGTGGTTCGGCCGTGGCGAGGTCGGGGGCGCGCAAGAGTTCCAGAGCCTGCGCGGCATGTTCCAGCCGGCCGACGGCGTTCAGTCGGGGGGCGAGTTGAAAGGCCACCTCAAACGGGCCAATCCGACCGGGAACGGCAGCCACTTCCTTCAAAGCGCGCAGCCCCGGCCGGTGCAGGGCGTTCAGGCGCTCCAGGCCGGCGGCCGCGAGGATCCGGTTTTCGCCGATGAGCGGCACCAGATCGGCGATGGTGCCGAGGGCCGCGTAGTCGAGGAGCGGGCGCACGTCAAAGGCTTCGGCGGCCGGCAGGCCGAGCTGGCGGCCGCGCTTGACCAGCGCGTGGGCGAGCTTGAAGGCCAGCCCGGCGGAGCAAAGTTCCCGAAACCCCGGTTCAGCTTCGCCTGCCAGTTGGGGATTGACGAGGGCCACGGCCGCGGGTGGGGGATCGGAGATCTGGTGGTGGTCGAGGACGATGACCTCGACGCCGCGTCGGTTGAGCCACGAAATGGTCTCCGAAGCCGTCGAGCCACAATCCACGGCGAGCAGCAGGCGAACCGGGAAGCGCTGCAGACAGTTTTCGACGGCGTCCAGGGTCAGGCCGTACCCCTCATCCAAGCGATGTGGCAGGTAGGCGTCCGCCCGCCAGCCCAAGGCGTGGAAGACCTCGAGCAGCAGGGCGGTGGCGGTCACGCCGTCCACGTCGTAATCGCCGAAGACCACCAGTGGTTCGCCCTGTTCGCGAGCCCGCCAGAGGCGAGCCACGGCGGCGGAGAGGTTGGGGATCAATTCGGGATCGCGCAGTTGTCTCAGCTTGGGCCGGAGGAACGCGGCGGCGGCCGGTGCGGTCGTGAAGCCCCGATTCACCAGGCACTCCGCCAGCAGCGGGGGTACCGCCAGCTCGCTCGTCAGCGCGCGAGTGAGCAGGGGCCGTGGCTCGGAGAGTAGCCAGCGGTACTTCATAACCAGCCCCCGAACCAGTTAAGGACCGGCTCCGCGTACTTCCGGACCAGCATGACAATCATGTCGGTCAGGAAATAGAAGTACCCGCAGGTGAAGGCCGCCACCCCGTAAGCCACCCAGATCAACACCCCGTCCTCTTCCATCATGCTCAGCGCGAGGAACAGGATGGCATAGGCGGGCAGGGTGTTGCTCAGGGGAATGAGCGGCGGCAAGGGCAGGGCTAGCAGGACGGCCATCAGCGTCAGCAGTCCGCCATTCACGAGGCGGGCGGCGGGCCGGTTGAGCCCACTTGTCCTTCCTCGGCCGCGCCCAGCGTTCCAAAAACCGGACCACCCTGGTGCTGGCCCGGAGGACCTTTTGGAATCCGGGCGGCAACGGGCGGTCGCCGATCCAGGGGGGAAGACAGGGGGCCAGTCCAAACGCCAGCCGGATGCCCAGGAGGATCAAGACAACGCCCAGCGCGTTGCTCATGCCGGGTATGGAGATCGGGGTCACAAACGGCAGGCACAAAACGATGATGAACAGGAACAATCCCCGGCCTTCCGTGCGCAAAAAGACATCGTTCAGCGAAAGCCGATCCTCGGGCCGCAAGCCGCCCAGCAGTTCCAGCAGTTCCTGCGACAATGGCCGGTGCGGTCGGTGGGTTGGCGTCATGGCCGAACCGTCGGGACGGGCGGGGGCGTCTCCGGGCAAGGATCTCTTGGCGGCCGGCGACTCCGGGGGTTGGGCGGAAGCGGTCACGAGTCGGACGGCGGAGGGGAGCCGGGCGGAGGTGAAGCGGGTGCCGGCGCCAGCTTCGCGACGATGATGGACCAAATGATGGACCCGAAGATGATGCTGGCCACGATCAGCAGCGAGACCGTGTTGGGAATGTGGAAGACGCCCGCGAACAGCATCTTGAGACCCACAAACGCCAGCACGACCGCCAACCCCACCTTCAAGTACCGGAAGTAGCGGATCGCGCCTGCCAGCACGAAGTACAATGACCGCAGACCGAGAATCGCGAAGACATTCGACGTGAAGACGATGAACGGGACCGTAGTGATGCCGAAGATGGCGGGAATCGAGTCCAGCGCGAAGATCAGGTCCGTCGTCTCCACCATGAGCAGCACCATGGCCAGCGGCGTCAACGCGCGGCGCCCATGCCAGCGGGTGATGAATTTCTGGCCGTCGAAGTGGGGTGTCACCGGGAAGAAGCGGCGGGCCAGCTTCAGCACGGGGTTGTGCTCGGGATCCACCTCGCCATCGTCGCCCGAGGCCAGCATTTTGACGGCGGTCACGACGAGGAAGGCGCCAAACAGGTACAGCGTCCAGTGCCAGGTGTGGATCAGCTCGGTGCCCAGCCAGATCATCAGGCCCCGCATGACGAGCGCGCCCAGGATGCCCCAGAAAAGCACCCGGTGCTGGAACTGCGGCGGCACCTTGAAGAACTGAAAGATCAGGGCAATGACGAACACGTTGTCCATGGAGAGGGACAACTCGATGAGATAGCCCTGGAGAAAATCCACTGCCTCGGACCGTCCCCGCACCGGCACGAGCGTCCACGCGAAGACCATGGCCAGGGTGAACCACACGGTCGTCCAGCACAGCGCCTCCTTGAATTCCACCACGTGCGCTTCGCGATGGAACACCCCCAGGTCGAGCGCCAGAAACACGATGATCACCAGGATGAAAGAAACCCAGTGCCACCATTGAATTTCGACCACTGCAAGCATCAAGGAGCCGGCAGAATAGCGCCCAAAACCCGGCCCGCCAATCCGGCGAATGCGGCCGCCCGGCGGGCGAGGATCCCCAAACCGATCGAAATTCTCGTCGTCTCCGCTTCAAAATCCGCCGGTCCCTGCCATCTTTCCGCCACGAGCCAATGAACGCCGAACGAACTCCCCGGGTCTGGCCGCGCCGGATGCTCCGCGCGGCGGGCATCGCGCTGGTAGTCATGGTCGCCGTGATCGTGGCGCGCGCCCTGTACGCGTTCCGCGATCGGGACCCGTCGGCGGCGTTCACGTTGCAAATCTCGGACGAGGCGTGGCGCCAGAACCCCCGGCCTCTGCGCGTCGGCTTCGGCCGGGCCAAGATCACGCCGGACCTCTCCGATCCCCGCCGACCGGTGTACCTCGCCGGGTTCGCGCAGAATCGCAAGGCGACCGCTGTGCATGACGATCTCTGGGCGCTGGCGTGCGTGATTGACGACGGCCATCACCGCCTGGGCATAGCGGCTTTGGATGCCATCGGCCTGTTCCACGAGGCGGTCACCGAGATCCGCCGCCGGTTGCGCACGGGTGATTTGATTGACTACGCCATCGTCTGCACCACCCACAACCACAATACCCCCGACCTCATGGGCCTGTGGGGACCCCATCCGCTCAAGACCGGCGTGGATCCCCAATACCTCGAGCAGGTGATCGCCGCCACGGTGCGCGCGCTCGGGGACGCCGCGACCGCGCTCGAACCGGCGCAGGTCGCGTTTCACGAACTCGCCGTGCCGACCGAGGGCATGGTCACAGACACGCGGAAGCCCTTTGTCTTCGATCCGGATCTGCGGGTCATGCACTTCACCCGGCCGGCCAACGGGACCACCCTCGGCACGGTCGTCACCTGGGCGAACCATCCGGAGACACTGTGGTCGCGCAACACCGAGATCACCTCGGACTTCTGCGGCCATTTCCGTGACGCGGTGGAGCAGGGCGTCACCTTGGAGGGGCGCACGGTGCTGGCCGGATTGGGCGGGACGCATCTGTTCATCAACGGCGCGCTCGGCGGCCTCATCACGACGCCCGCGAGCGTGACGGTGACCAATCCCTTCACGGGCGTCGCGCTGGATCGGCCGTCGCACGACAAGGCCCGCGCCCTCGGTTGGCAGCTTGCCGCGCGCCTCGTCCCGGTGCTGGCCCAAGCCGCTCCGGCCACCAATCGCGTGCCCCTGACCATTCGCGCGCACACGCTGGAAATCCCGCTCGATAACTGGGCGTTCCTGGCCGCGCCGTTTCTTGGGTTGCTGGATCGCGGGCACGCCAGTTGGATGAACCTCCGCACGGAGGTCGCCCTCGTCACACTGGGAGACGCCAGCATCGCCTGCGTGCCGGGCGAGATTTACCCGGAACTGGTCAACGGCGGCATCGAGCGGGCGCCCGGCGGCGACTTCGATTGCGATCCAGTGGAGGTGCCCGTCTTGCGCGAAATGATGCCGGGCCGGGTGAAATTCGTGTTCGGTCTCGCGAACGACGAGATCGGCTACATCATCCCCAAGAGCGAGTGGGATCGGAAGCCGCCCTACCTCTACGGTGCGGAGCGCGGCGTCTATGGCGAAATCAACTCCGTGGGGCCTGAGTGCGCCCCCACGCTGCATGCGGCGTTTCGCGAGTTGACGGCGCCGCCGCCGGCAATGATCGAGCGGCGCGCGCGGCGAACCGTGCCAAGTCGGTGAAGGCGGTTCACGCTGCGCTCCGGCACCGGCGCTTGCGCCAGGACGCGGTTTCAGGCACAAACGCCCGTCGCAAGAACCCAATCTCGAAGTCCACCATGCCTCCGAAAGCCCGCTCCCTTGAACAAGCCTACCGCCTCGCCCGTGAACGCTACGCCGCCCTCGGCGTGGACACGGAGAAAGCGCTCCAGCAACTCGCCCGCGTGTCCATTTCCATCCACTGCTGGCAAGGCGATGACGTGGGCGGCTTCGAGAGCGGCAGCGGCGCGTTGGGCGACGGTTTGGCCGTGACCGGCAACTACCCCGGCAAGGCGCGCACGCCCGACCAGTTGCGGCAGGACTTTGAACAGGTGCTGGCGCTCGTGCCGGGCCGGCATCGCTTCAACCTGCACGCCTCCTACGCCGAGATGGGTGGCAAGAAGGTGGACCGTGACGAGCTGAGCGCCGCGCAATTCCAGAACTGGATCGCCTGGGCCAAGTCGCTCAGGATCGGCCTGGACTTCAACCAGACCTACTTCTCGCATTCCAAGGTGGTCGGCGGCTTCACCCTCACCTCGCCGGATAAAGCCATTCGCCGCTTCTGGATCGAGCACGGCATCCGCTGTCGCGAAATCGGCGCGGCCTTCGGCAAAGCCCTGGGCACGCCGTGCCTGACCAACCTCTGGATTCCGGACGGAATGAAGGACACCCCGGCCGACCGTAAAGGCCCGCGCGAACGCCTCGCGGCAGCGTTGGACGAAATCTTCAAAAAGAAGCTCAACCCGCGACACAACCTCGACTCGGTGGAGCCCAAACTCTTTGGCATCGGCGCGGAAAGCTACACGCCCGGCTCGCATGAGTTCTACCTCGGCTACGCGGTCAGCCGGGGCACGCTGCTCACCCTCGACGCAGGCCACTACCACCCCACCGAAGGCATCGCGGACAAAATCTCGTCGGTGCTGTGTTTCCTGCCGCAGATCGCGCTGCACGTCAGCCGCGGCGTGCGCTGGGACAGCGACCACGTGGTGACCCTCACGGACGACCTGCAAGCCATCGCGCAGGAGATCGTCTGGGGCGGCTACCTCGGCCGCGTGCGGATCGGTCTGGATTACTTCGACGCGAGCATCAACCGCATTGCCGCCTGGACCATCGGCACCCGCAACATGCTCAAGGCCTTGCTGCTGGCCCTGCTCGCGCCGATCGCGCAACTCAAACAAGCCGAACTCGAAGGCGACTACACGACGCGCCTGGCGCTCATGGAAGACGCCAGGCTCCTGCCTGCCGGCGCGGTCTGGGACTACTACTGCGCGCAGCAAGACGTGCCCGTGGCCGAGGCCTGGCTGGCGGAGGTGAAGCGCTACGAGCGCGAGGTGCTGGCCCGGCGCGGGTGAATAGAGCTTGGACAGCCTTTACGAGCAACGATTGCGGGAACGCGAATCTGGCAAGGCGGACGGCCCGGCATGGTTTGGCTACATCTACCGGAAAAACTTGGTTCTTTTCGACGCACCCAAGCTGATCGTTCAAGTGATTTCGCAGTCTGCCCGTTTTGCCTTCGAGTCGCACAGCCTTTACTTCACCGGCGGCGGCAACGGGCCTTACTACGGCTTGCGCTGGCTTGCGCCGGAAGAACCGCGTTCACTTCACTACCTGCAGGCGCTGCTGAACTCGCGGCTGCTGAACTTCTTCCTGCACAAGATCAGCACGCCCTTCCGGGGGCGGCTACTGGAGCTACGGCAAACAGCTCATCGCCCAACTCCCCATCCGCCCGATCAACTTTTCGGACGTGGCAGAGCGGGCGGAGCACGACGCGCTGGTGGGGCTGGTCGAGCGCATCCTGGCGGCCAAGCGGGCCGACCCCGCCGCCGACACCACCGGCCTAGAGCGCGAGATTGATGAACGCGTGTATCGCCTCTACAGCCTGACGCCGGAGGAGATCAAAATTGTCGAGGAGGGGGCGAAATGGACACACTTGAACGCCACGCCTTCGAAGATGTAGTCTTTGACATCTTGGGCTTGACGGCTGGGGAGCGGGAGGCGGTGTATGAGGCGGTGGTCGCCCTGGTCCGCGCCCGCCTCGAAAAAGCCAAGAGTGTGTGAAAGAAAGGAGCGACTATGGAAATTCACTTCCTCAATGTTGGCTGCGGCAACATGACGTTGTGGTTGTTCCCCAACGGCACAACGTGGATATGCGACTGCAACATTACCGATGAGAATGAGGAGGCGGTAATGCGATATCTGCGCAAGGCGATGGGCAACCGCCAGAAGATCGATGCATTTATCTGCTCGCACCGCGACGCCGATCACATGCGGGGAATCAAGAAGCTGCACAAGGCGTTTCCGCTTGGCGGCATTTGGGACAACGGTGTTGAAGGCACAACGACCGACAGCCCCGAATACCGCGAATACATGGACCTCCGCCGCCAGCTAAAACACGGCGAGATCACCGCCGGTTCATCCAATAGTGTCGGCGAAGTTGGGGGTTCGTGGCTGCACTCGAAAGACGACGACTATTCCGACGCGAACGACCAGAGCATCGTGGCGAAAATTGATTACAGAGGCAGTTCGGCTTTGCTCGCGGGCGACACCAGCTATGCGCCATGGAAGGACAAGCTGGTTCGCCGGCTCGGTGCGAATCTTAAATCCAGCATCCTGCTGGCGTCACATCATGGCTCTATCACTTTCTTCGATGACCCGTCGGATACCCAGCACTACTACACGGCACACATGCAGGCGATCTCGCCCGACATGACACTGATTTCCGTCGGCCCAAACGTGCATGGGCTGCCCGACAAGAAGGCCGTGGAGCTTTACGCCAAATACAGTTCCGGCTCCAATCAAGGCAACAAGGTCTTCACCACAGAGGAAAAGGGCAACATGAAGCTCGTTCTGGAAGGCGGTGGGGCGTGGACGTTGAGCGTTGGCCAATGAGGAATCGCCATGATCGCGCGTTTTGACCTTTACGATTTTGTGGCCAACCTGATTCCGGGGCTGGTGTTCCTGTGGTGCGTGCAGACGCTGGCTGGGCTGTTCGGCTGGACGTTGCCGCTGGATTTTACCGGCGGGCTGTCCGAAACCTCCATCCTCATCGCCCTCGGCTACATCACCGGCCTGCTGCTCCAAGGGCTGAGCCAAGGACTGGTCGAACAGCGCATCCTCAAACCGCTTTGGGGCGCTTTCCCCTCCGACCGCTGGCTGTTGCCCGATGACGAGCAGTTCTCCGCCACCTACAAGACCCGCCTGCTGACCCTCATCCGCGACCGGTTCGGCGTCTCGACCGACCCCGACCTGCCGCCCGATTGCCCGCCTGATAAATCCCGCCAGTTGCGCCTAAAAAAGAACCACGAATTGTTTTATCTGGTTTACCACGCCGTGGGCGGCACCAACCCGCGTCCGCTGACCTTCAACGCCCACTACGGCCTGTTCCGCGTCCTGCTGACGATGTTCGGCTTGCTGTCGCTCGTTTCCCTTGCCGGGTTGGTTTGGGCGCTGTGCCGCCGGCCTGATGCCCGCATTGCGTTCGCCCTGTGGAGCGCGATATTCGTCGCGGCAACGTTCATTGCCTATTTTCGTTGCAAAAAGCGCGGCGAAGACTTCGCCCAATCGGTCTATGCCCTGTTCATGGCCATTGGCGGAAGCAAGACGGCATCGGACAAACCAGCATGAAGCCTTACCCGAAAGCAGCGCTGGTGCGGGAGGCGGTGCATGAGGGGGTGATCGCGCTGGTCCGCGCCCGCCTCGAAAAAGCCAGAAGTGTGTGAGGCATGAACCGAGAAGACGTGCCAGAGTTGCACTACATCACGCCGATTGCGAATGTGGCGTCCATCTTGGAGTATGGTCTGCTCTCGCACAATCGCTCGAAAAAGTTGCAGCATGAGTCGCTAGCGATGCCGGAAATTCAGGCAACGCGCACAAAGAAAGTTGTGCCCCGCGGGCGACCGTTACACGATTACGTGAATCTGTATTTCCACGCGCGCAATCCGATGCTTTACAAGCGGCAGGCAGAGCATCAGACACTGTGCGTGCTGCGGATCAGCGCAACGGTGTTGGATTTGCCGAACGTAGCCATCACGGACGGCAATGCCGCGAGTCAATATACGGCATTCCGTCCCTCACCGGACGGCCTGCAATATCTCAATCGTCAGGATGTGTACGCCGAGTGGTGGACTGATTCCGACCCGATTGTGCAGTGGCGGAAAAAGAGCGCGAAATGCGCGGAGGTGCTTGTGCCCGATTGCATCGCACCGAATAACATCCTCGGCGCATACGTGTCCTGCGAGCAAGCGAAGGCAGCGTTGGCGAAGGTCGGCTTTGGCTTGCCGATTGCGATAGACGCACATTTGTTTTTCCAGTAAAAGTATGGAGGCAACCATGATCAAAGTGCTCATCGGCAATCTGTTTGAATCGCAGGCGCAAACATGGGTCAACACGGTCAATTGCGTGGGCGTGATGGGCAAGGGCGTTGCCTTGGAATTCAAAAAGCGTTTCCCGGACATGTTCGAGGACTATGTGGCGCGGTGTGCGCGCGGTGAAGTGCGGTTGGGGCGGCCGTATCTTTACAAGCGAACTGTGTTGCCGTGGATTTTGAATTTTCCCACCAAGCACCACTGGCGCGAGGTCGCCAACTTGCAGGCGATCGAGCAGGGGCTGGTGTATCTGCGGCAGTATTACCGGCAATGGGGCATCACCTCGTTGGCTGTGCCGCCGCTGGGCTGTGGTCAGGGACAGTTGGAGTGGCGAATCGTTGGTCCGACGCTTTACCGTCATCTCGCCGCATTGGACATCCCGGTCGAACTTTACGCGCCGCACGGCACGCCGCATGAAGAATTGCAGCCGTCGTTTTTGGGCAGACTGGGTGAAGAAGGCGACCTGCCGGTCGCCATGCCGGAACCGCAATGGATTCGCCCCGAATGGGTAGCTTTGGTGGAGATTTTGCAGCGCATCGAAGTCCAGCCTTATCATTGGCCTGTGGGCCGGACAGCGTTCCAAAGACTCGCCTACGTCGCTTCCGAAGAAGGGCTGAACACCGGCCTGGAATACACCAAGGGCAGCTACGGGCCGTTCTGCTCGGAGGTCAAACGGCTGATTGGCCGGTTGCAGAACCACGGGCTGATTCACGAAGAGCGGCTGGGCCGAATGTTTCATGTCCGAGTTGGGACCACGTATGCGGACGCCCGCAAGGCATACGAAGCTGCGCTGCAGAAATTCGAGCCGATAATTGCGAAAGTGGCAGACCTGTTCGTGCGACTGAACAGCCAACAGGCTGAGTTGGTAGCCACAGTTTTATTTGCAGCGCGCGAACTGCGTCAGCAACAATCTTCGATTCCATCCGAAACTGACGTTCTGGCGTTTGTAATAGCATGGAAACAGAAGCGGCGTCCGCCGCTTACCGAATCCGAAGTGGCTCTGACGATTCGTCAGCTCGGCGCGCTGGGATGGCTAAACGTAAAACCGAGCAAGAAGCTTCCCTTGCCGGAGCCGATGGCAGCAGCGGCATAAACGCGGCGAAGACTTCGCCCAATCCGTTTATGACCTGTTCATGACCGGCGCAGCCGGCAAGCCGTCATCAGACAAACCAGCATGAAGGCACACCCGAAATTGTCGGCGAAGCGGGCGGATGCAGCGGCGGACGTGTCGGCGCTGGAGCGGGAGATAGACCAGCACGTGTATCGCCTCTACGGCCTGACGCCGGCGGAAATCAAGATGGTGGGGGGAAAGGCTGAAGGATGAAGGATGAATAACACCCAAAAAACATTTGTGCGCGTGGATGACGCCGTGTTGATTCGCGTGATTGGTCAGGCGCGACAGCGGTTGGTGTTCATTGCGCCGGGGTTGCGTCCGCCGGTGGCGGAGGCGTTGGCGCGGGCGATGACGGTGGTGCCGGCGGAGGCGATGCACCTGGTGTTGGACGTAGACGCGGAGGTCTGCCGGCTGGGGTATGGCGACAAGGATTTCAAGGGGATGGAGTTGTTGCAGGCGGCGGCGGAGCGGCACGGGTTGACGGTGAATCATCATCCCGGCATCCGCATCGGGCTGGTGATCGCGGATGAGATGACGCTAATTTACAGTCCGACGCCCGAACTGATCGAGGCGGAATCCCGGCAGCCGCACAAGCCGAATGCGATTGTGTTGCGGGCGGAGCTGCCGCAGCAGTTGACGGATGCCTGCGGGGTGGGTGAGGAGGGACATGCGACGTTGGAGGTGGGGCAGGACGTGCTGGACGTGAAGAAGGTGGAGGCGGTGAAGCAGGATTTGGCGGAGCGACCGCCGAAGGAGTTTAACATCGCGCGGATCGAGCGGGTGTTCAGTTCGTTGCTGTGCTACGTGGAGTTGCGGATCGAGGATTACCGGCTGACGAGCCGGTCGTTGTTGTTGGACTCCAAGCTGTTTGGGGTGCGAAACGCGGAGGTCGTGCGGCGGTTGACGAACCGGTATCATCTGTTTGCGGAGACGGATGCGTTGATCGTCGAGATACCTGTCATCGGCGCGGATGGCAAAGCGGACCCGAAGAAGAAGGAAAAGTTTGGCCCGCGCAGCGTGGACGAGGAGCGCAAACGGATCAAGGATCGGTACATCATCGAGGCCGGGGATTTCGGGCTGGTTATTTTGCGTAAGGACATCCCGGACTTTGAGAAGGAAATCGCGGCGCTGAAGGCGAAGATCGGGGCGTACAAGGCGGCGGTGCAAGACGAAATCAAGAAGCGGACAGACGAGATTGTCGCGGAGTTGCTCGCGGCACTGAAGGAAAGCCTGAAGGCGAATCCGCCGGAGCATTGGCGGAAGCGGTTTGCGACGAAGACGCCCACGGATGAAGATATCCGGCGGCTGTTCGAGGAGGAGATCCGGGCGGAAGTGAAGCGCGTGAAGACGGATTTTGAGCCGCGCATTTTCTACGCGTATAAAGACATCACCTACCAGACATTCCACGATGAGAAGTTTCGGAAGCTGCTGGAGGAGAATTTCGGCAAGGAGGGCATCGAGCGGATTTTCCGTGAGTATGATGCCGCGCCCGAACAAGCTCAGCGAGGCAAATCCGATGAGTAATGACCCAATACTTGCAGTCGAATGTGATGCGTCGGCAGCCGACGTCTCGGCGCTGGAGCGGGAGATAGACCAGCACGTGTATCGTCTCTACGGCCTGACGCCCGAGGAGATCAAGATTGTGGAGGAGGGCACGAGATGAACACGCCCGACCGTCGCGCCTTGGACGATGTCGTGTTTGACGTGTTGGGGTTGACGGCTGGGGAGCGCGAGGCGGCCTGCCTGCCGAAGCCCCGGCGCAGGCAGGTGTATGAGGGGGTGATCGCGCTGGTCCGTGCCCGCCTGGAAAAAGCCTGGAGTTTTTGAGGGTTTCAGCGTGTGTGCGGCGTCGGTTTGCCGTAAGCTATCGTCGAGATCATGGCTGCTTCAATTCCAGCGATGGTGACACCGTCGGTGCTCGAGTGGGCACGAGTGGAGGCCGGTCTGCCGCCCGAACGTGCCGCCAAGCGCGCTGGCGTTTCTCCTGACCGCCTGTTGGCCTGGGAGCGCGGCGACGTCAGGCCGACGTTGCGGCAGGCGCAAACGCTGGCCAGGTTGTATCACCGCGCGCTCAGCATCTTTTTCCTGCCCGAAAAGCCGGCGCTTCCGCCGTTGGCAGCCGAATACCGTCGGTTGCCGGGCATCGAACCCGGGACGGAATCGCCCGAACTGCGGCTGGCCATCCGCATCTTGTCGCAGCGACGGGAAACCGCCATCGCATTGAGCGAGGAACTGGGGCATCCGATACCGGTATTCACTCTGGCGGCGCATCTGAGCGAACCGCCCGAAGCCGTGGGCGCGCGTTTGCGGTCGGCCCTGGGCGTGACGCCGCAGGAACAACTGGCTTGGCGTGACGAATGGCAGGCATGGCGACGCTGGCGGGGAGCGGTCGAAAGCGTCGGCGCGCTGGTGTTTCAATTCCCCAAAGTCGCCCTGCAACAGGTGCGCGGCGTGACCTTGCCGCAGTTCCCGTTGCCGGTCATCGGCATCAACAGCAAGGAAACTTCAGCGGCAGCGCGCGCGTTCACGCTGATGCACGAATTGACGCATCTGGCGCTGGCAGCCGGTCGTGAAGAAGACGTGGCGTTGCGGGAACGGCGGCCCGACCCGGACTGGCAGCGGGTCGAGCAGTTTGCGGAGGAAGCTGCCAGCCACGCGCTGATTCCGCAGGAAACTCTCGCGGTGATTGTGCAGCAGGAAGCGGTGCGGCAAAATGCCTGGGATGTTCCGCGGGTGCAGCGACTGGCGCGCAAGTTTCGGGTGACGCCGCTGGCCATGGCGACGCGGTTGCGCGCGGCGGGCGCGTTGAGTTGGGACGGCTACCGGCGATGGAAAGAAGCATGGGATGACTACGTGGCCAGGCTGCCCTCGCGGGGCGGGGGATTCGCGTCGCCGGTGGAGAAGACGGTCGGCCGCGCCGGCAGGCCTTTTGCCCAACTGGTGCTCGAAGCGCTCGATGCCAACCGGATCACGGCCGTGGAGGCGTGCCGGTATCTGGACCTGCGATTTGACCATTTCGAGAAGCTCCGGGGCGAGTTGCGCGGCGGGCCGGGCAGCGGACGTGAACCGCTGGATGCCGGCGACTGAACCGGAGACCGCGCCCATGTATTCCGTGGACACCAGCGCGTTGATGGATTGGCAGGCGCGGTTCTATCCCACGGATGTGTTCATTGGGCTGAAAACGCAGATCGAAGGGCTGATTGCCAGCGGCAAGCTTCGCGCGCCGGAGATCGTCAAGGAAGAACTGGACGCTGTGGGCACACCGGCGTTGAAAAGCTGGGCCAAAAGTCAAACCGGGCTCTTCGTTCCCCTTGAACCGCAGTTGCAGGTCGAAACCGCAACCATCCAAGCCAGATACCCCGAACTAGCAGACGTGAAAAGCGGCCACGAATCTGCTGATCCGTGGGTGATCGCGCTGGCCGAACTGCGCGGCTGGATGGTGGTTTCACAGGAGACTTCCGCTGCTGAAAAGCGCAAACCGCCTAAGAGCTACTACATCCCCGACGTCTGCCGCGACCTCGGCGTGCCCTGCATCAACCTGCTGGGATTGATGAGAAAAGAGGGTTTGACGTTTTGACTCCGTGCCCGCTGACCTTCAACGCCCACTACGGCCTGTTCCGCGTCCTGCTGACGATGTTTGGCTTGCTGTCGCTCGTTTCCCTTGCCGGGCTGGCTTGGGCGCTGTGCTGCCGGCCTGATGCCCGCCTTGCGTCCGCTCTGTGGGGCGCGGTGTTCATCGCCGCAACGTTCATCGCCTGCTTCCGCTGCAAAAAGCTCGGCGAAGACTTCGCCCGGTCAGTTCACGATCTGTTTGTGTGCAGCGCAGCCCGCACGGAAAAGCCATCGTGAATCCGCATAGCAATCAAAGTTGGGAGCGGATGTTGAACGGGCTGGTGGTTGAGCTGGTTTTCCCGGAGGAAGTCCACGGCGCGGGCTTGCGGCTCTTCGACCTCGTCGCCCAAGCCGCCCTGCCCGACGTCACCGCCCTGCCCGAGCCCCAACGCCTCCCCCGCCTCCGCCAGCTCTTCGAGACCCTCCGCGACGGCACCCACCCCCTCCGCCAGGCCCTCGAAAAGCTCGCCTCCCTCGAAACCATCCGCATCATCGAGGGCAAGGCATAAACACAACGAAATCATCCCATGGCCAAAACCGAAGCAACGGTCGAAGAACTCGTGAGCATGATCGAACGCGGCCGACTCCGCCTGCCGGAGATGCAGCGGCGCTATGTCTGGCGGGCAACGCGTGTGCGTGATCTGCTCGATTCGCTCTACCGAGGCTACCCCTCAGGAGCCATTCTGGTTTGGGAAACCGACGAGGAGGTGCCGCTTCAGGACATGGCCGTGGTGCAGGAAGGCGCGCACAGCAATTCATCCCTGCTTTTGCTCGATGGCCAGCAGCGCCTCACATCGCTCTCCGCCGTGATTCGCGGCGTCCCGGTGGAGGTTCGGGGGCGCAAGAAGCCGATCGAGCTGCTCTTCAATCTGGAGCATCCCGACACCCTGCCTTTTGTCACCGAAGTGAACGAGGAAGGAGACGACGCGGAGGAGACCGGTGACGATGGCGACGAAGCGGATGAGGAGATCGAAGCCGATGCCTCCGATGACGAGTTGCTGCGCCGCTTCGAGAAGATGACCTTTGTCGTCAGCGCCAAGAAGCTCGAGCAACTCCCCCACTGGGTAAAGGTTACCGAGGTGTTCAAGGCCGACAGCGACACCCCGTTTCTCAAGCGCGCCGGGATCCGCGGTTTCGACGACCCGCGCTATGAAAAGTATTCTCAGCGGCTGGCGAAACTCAGGGCGATCCGCAAATACAGCTACCGGATTGACGTATTGGAGCGAACACTGGCTTACGATGAAGTCACCGAGATTTTCGTCCGGGTGAACTCGCTGGGCGCCAAGCTCCGCAGCTCCGATCTCGCCTTGGCGCAGATCACCGCCAAGTGGAAGAAATCGCTGGCCGTATTCCAGGAGTTCCAAAAGCAATGCGCGAAGGATGGCTTTGACTTGGATTTAGGCATTCACCTCAAGAATCTCGTCGCCTTCGCCACCGGTCAGTCGCGGTTTACGACGGTAGGCAACCTAAGCGCCGAAGTCCTCCAAACGGCCTGGAAGGATTGCTGTCGCGGAATGCACTTTGCCCTCAACTTTCTCAGATCAAACACCGGCATTGATAACCCCGCATTGCTCTCGTCGCCCTTTCTGTTGGTCACCCTGTCCGTCTTCGGACATCGGCGAAATTATCAGCTCAGTCCGGACGAAGCGGACCGGCTCAAATATTGGACTTTGTTGGCCAATGCCAAGGGGCGCTACTCCCGCGGCTCCACCGAGACGATCCTCGACCAGGACCTTGCCGTCGTGCGTGAGGGCGGAGCGGAGGAGCTGATCGACCGCCTGCGGCAGCAGGTCGGCCGCCTCGACATCGCCCCGGAAGAGCTGGAAGGACGCAACCAGCGCAGCGCCCTGTTCAAGACCATGTTCTTAGCCTTTCGTGCCGCCGGGGCGAAGGATTGGAAGTCCCAGCTCGCGATCGGACTCTCTCACACGGGCAATCAACACCGGCTCCAGTTCCATCACATCTTCCCCAAGGCGGTGCTCAAATCGAGCTACACCTCGCGAGAGGCGGACGACATCGCCAATCTCGCCTTCATCGGCGGTAAGACCAATCGCGGCATCAGCGACAAGCCGCCGGCGGAATATCTGCCAGCTTTGATCGAAAAGAGCGGTTCCTCGATCCTGGAGCTGCAATGCATCCCGACCGACCCTTCCTTGCTGACGGTGGATCGCTACAAGGATTTTCTTGCTGAACGACGGAAGCTCATCGCCGCGCGATTGAACGAATTCCTGGGCCATGTGTAGGCAGGCCCCGAATGACCGATTGGACAAGAAGTTCATCCCCCGCCCCTGACGCGCAACTCGCAAACCACGCGGAACCCGCTGACGCCCGCCCCGACGCGGTCGCGGATGGCGTATTGGGAGCGGGTGTTGAACGGGCAGGTGGTTGAGCTGCTTTTCCCGGAGGAAGTCCACGGCGCGGGCCTGCGGCTCTTTGACAGTGTGGGGCAGGCATTCCTGCCTGCCTTTCCCCCCAAAGACGCAGACAGGAATGTCTGCGCCACCTTTCTCACCACCCTCTCCGCCAGGCCCTCGACAAGCTCGCCACCCTCGAAACCGTCCGCATCATCGAAGGCAAGGCATGAGCGCCCCCGGAAGATTTTTTCTCCCCGCTCCCCGGCTGGCGCGGTGCAGGCGACGATTTCCGAAACGGAAACCGTCCGGCCAGAGGGCGACCGCGGCGTGTCACGGGTAGCCGGCCTCGCTTGCCCGGACTTCCCATCCACCTTTCCCCGGCGTAGCCTGAGCGCGTGAGAACCCTGGCCGAAGACACCAGCCCCGAGGCGGAGCGGGTGTTGATCGCGCTTTGGCGGCAGGCGTCGCCGGCGAGGAAGATCGAGTTGATTTGCTCCGCCAACCGCATCGCGCGCGACCTGGCCCTCTGCGGTCTGCGAGTGCGGTTTCCCACAGAATCCCCCGAACGACTTCGTCGCCGCCTCGCGGATCTCTGGTTGGGCAAAACCCTGGCGGAGAAAGCCTACGGACCGCTCGACAGGCAATGATCCAACCGGAACCTGAGCTTGTGATGGCGCTGCGCCCCGTGGTGACGGCGTTTGAGGAGTTGGGCGTGAAGTATTGCCTCGGCGGGTCCGTAGCCAGCGGCGTCTTCGGCGAACCGCGTCAGACATTGAATGCCGACTTGGTGGCGGCAGTCCTGGGCCGGCATGTCGCCCCGCTTGCCGAGCGGTTGAAGGATCGATTCTACGTGGACGAGCCGATGATTCTGCGCGCCATCGCCGCGCAGTCCTCCTTCAACCTCATCCACCTCCCGACGATGTTGAAGGTGGACGTGTTTGTCACTTGGCGCGCGGAATTTGTGCAATCCCAGTTCGAGCGACGCATCCGCGCTGGAGCCTTACCTCGCCTTCCCGGAAGACACCACTCTCGCCAAGCTGGACTGTTATCGCCGGGGTGGCGGCACGTCGGATCGTCAGTGGCGGGATGTGTTGGACGTGCTCAAGGTGCAGGCCGAGTGGCTCGACCGCGCCTACCTGCGGGATTGGGCGGGCCGGTTGAACGTCGCCGATTTGCTGGTGCGCGCCCTGGACGACGCGGGCTTGGCGCCAGACGGCGCAACCCAGCCATGAGCAGCCTTGGGTACGGTCCAATCTTCGCAGCCGGTTCGGACCAGTTTATGATGGATCGTAGAATGGCCTGGCGACTGCCGGTGCGCACGGTCGGTTCCAGGACCGCCTCAACCATGACCCGTCCCTGTTTCGCTGAACTAACCAACTTCCCCTGATCAGCCATGAACCCCTTCCTCGGCGTCTTTTTCCACTGGCTCGGTGGGCTGGCCTCGGGCTCATTCTACGTGCCCTACCGCGGGGTGAAGAAATGGTCCTGGGAGACGTACTGGCTGGTGGGAGGCTGCTTCTCGTGGATCATCTGCCCGTGGTTCCTGGCCGGCGTAATGACCAACGACCTGCTTGGTGTCCTCAAGCAGCAGTCGTGGGGCACGCTTTGGTGGACTTACTTCTTTGGCGCGATGTGGGGCTTCGGCGGCCTGACCTTTGGCCTCACCATGCGTTACCTCGGAATGTCGCTGGGCATGGGCGTGGCGCTGGGCTACTGCGCCGCGTTCGGCACCCTGGTCCCGCCGGTGTTGAAGACGTTCCTGCCGGACATTCCGGTGGCGGAGAGCATCGGTCAGATCGCCGCCACCACGCCGGGCCGGGTGACGTTGCTGGGGGTGTTGGTCTGCCTGGTGGGCATCGCCGTCGCGGCCTACGCAGGCCTGACGAAGGAGCGCGAGATGCCGGAGGCGGAGAAGAAGAAGGCCATCGCCGAGTTCAACTTCACCAAGGGGATCCTGGTCGCCACGTTCTCCGGCATCATGAGCGCGTGCTTCTCATTTGCGCTGACAGCGGGCAACCCGATCGGGGACGCCAGCGCGGCCGCGGGCACGGCCACGCTGTGGACCGGATTACCGAAGCTGGTGGTGGTGCTGCTGGGCGGCTTCACCACCAACTTCGTCTGGTGCGCGTTGCTGAACCTCAGAAACCGGAGCGGCTACCAGTACTTCGCCTCGCACGTCCGCCCCGAGCATGCCGGCTTGAAAGCTTCTGGCGGCGAACACGCTCCGGGCACCGACGCGGCACCCGTGCCCCCGGCCGACCTCAAGGTGCCGCTGCTGGCCAACTACCTCTTCTCCGCGCTGGCCGGCACGACGTGGTACTTCCAGTTCTTCTTCTACACGATGGGCGAGACGCAGATGGGCCGATACGGCTTCGCGTCATGGACCCTGCACATGGCCAGCATCATCATCTTCAGCACCATGTGGGGCTGGATTCTCCACGAGTGGAAGGGGTCGAGCAAGAAGGCCCACGGATTGATTGCCGCCGGGATCTTCACACTGATTCTCTCCACGGTTATCATCGGGTTTGGCACCTGGCTCAAGGGTCAGGGCGGCGGGCATTGAGCGGTGCCAATAAACAAATCGCGAATTTCCCATGATGCCGGAAGCTGGAATGACCAAGCCCGAACAGCCTGACCCCCTTGCTCGCGCAAGGGTGGCCGCTGCAGCACGGGCGTTCAGAGTCGCGCGCCAGCGTGTTGCGGCGCTCTCCGCCGGGCGACGTGTACTCCGTGGCGACCCGGTGTTCCTGCCTTCCTCGTCATTCGCCGGCCGGCCTTCCACCCTCTCCACATGAGCGATCAACCCACCCACCACGTCGGTGACGAATTCGAGCGCGAGCCGGTGCCGCCCCGGGCTCAAAAGGGCGCGTCCGCCTTTTGGGGCATGTACGCCGGGGAACACACCGCGGGCACGGAGTTCATGATCGGCCCGCTGTTCATTGCCTGGGGCGTGAACGCCTTCGATCTGCTGGTCGGCCTGCTGGTCGGCAACCTGCTCGCCGTGCTGAGCTGGCGCTTTCTGACCGCGCCCATCGCCACCCAGGCGCGGCTGACGCTGTACTACCAGCTCGAACGGATCTGCGGCCGCAACCTCGTCGTGCTCTACAACCTCGCCAACGGCGTCCTCTTTTGCTTTCTCGCCGGCGCGATGGTGACGGTGTCCGCCACCGCGGTCGGCGTGCCGTTTCCGAGCATTCAGATGCCCACGTTTGCCGACACCTATCCCACCGGCGTGGCGTGGTGCGTGGCGGTGCTGGCCATCGGTGCGGCGATGACGTTTGTCGCGATCAAGGGCTACGGATTTGTCGCGCGCGTGGGTCACTTGGCGGCACCGTGGATGTTCCTGGTCTTCGTGGCCTGCGGGGTAGTGATGCTGGGCAAGCTGGGCACGGCAAATCTCGTTGAGTTGCTCACCCCGGCGGCGGGCACGCAGAGCAAGATCGGCTTCTGGGGCGTCGTGTTCTTCTCCTGGTTCTGCAACGCCGCCATGCACATCGGGATGTCGGACTTGTCGGTGCTGCGATTCGCGCGCAAGCCGAGCTATGGCTGGGCCTCAGCGGCGGGCATGTACCTCGGCCACTACGTCGCGTGGATTTGCGCGGCCCTCCTGCTGGTTTATTGGGTGAAGGCCAAGGGGGCGAACCCCACCACCGGCGTCCCGCCCGGGCCGATGGTCTTCGACGCCGTCGGCTGGGCCGGCCTGATTTGCGTGATCATCGCCGGTTGGACGACCGCCAACCCCACCATTTACCGGGCCGGTCTCGCCTTCCAATCGCTGGTGCCCACGATGCCCCGCGCGCGCGCGACGCTCATCGCGGGCGCGGTCTGCACGGTGGCCGGCATGTTTCCCGGCATCGCCATGAAGCTGCTGGATTTCGTCGGCCTCTACGGGACCACGCTGGCGCCGGTCGGTGCGGTCATCTTGGTGGACTTCTACCTCGCTGAACGCTTGGGCCTCACCCGCGAATGGGCGGCCCGCACCGGCGGTGCGTTCAACCCGGCGGTGGTGCTGGCGTGGGCGCTGCCCCTGGCCGCGTTCTACGTGCTGGTGTTCAAGTTCCAGGTCTTCGGCTCTTACCTCACGCTGCCGGTGTATCTTTTGACCGGCGTGCTCTACATCGTGTTTGCCAAGCTTCTTCTCCGTCCCGCGCCGTCCCGCGCCTGACCCGCCATGAAAACCCTGCTCAAACCGGTTGGCTTCCTTGCCCTGGCCCTGACCCTCGTGCCGCCCGTCCTGTTCGCGACGGGTGTGCTGGGCGAAGCCGCGCTGAAAGGACTGATGCTCGCCGGCACCGTCCTGTGGTTTGCGACCGCGCCGTTTTTCCTGAAAGGCGGCACGGCGTAGGCCGTTGTGGGTCCCGCCGCAATCGCCTGGCTCGACTGCGGTTCGGACTCGAGCGGAAGTCAAAGCGGGAGGGGAACCGTCCCACGTTTAGCCTTCACCGGCCCGGCCCGGCAGACCCGCTGGAGGCGACGGCGAGATCTTGGACTTGGGCGAGGTGACGCTGCAACCGGTGCCTTTAGATCCAGCCGGCTCGGCGAGACGGGCCACGCGCGGGGAGCTGTTTTCAGCCCATCCTCCGGAAACCCTGTGGGCCCCCGCCTGCGCCCGTTCTTGCGACCCTCGGGCGGTTCCGTACAGTGTCGGCATGAATGAAGGGGCCGAAGCATTACGCGATTTCCCCCCCCCGACGCCCGCGCCGCCGGACCTCATCGAGCGCGCGTGGTCGCTGGTGCGGCAGCACCCGGAGTGTTTTTGGTTTCGGCATCCAGAAGCCCGCATCCGGCACTTGGAGGACGTGCGGCTGGTGGTCGAACATTTGCGCGAGTACGGCGACCGCCGCGCTTGGCGGGAAGCCCAGGAACTGCACCGATGCCTCTCACCCCTCTACAAAAAGACATACTAGCCGTGCTGGCGGCCCAGCGGAGCGAGGAGAGCCACTTCGCCGGCGGGTTGGTGCTCAACGCCGCCGACGATTCGGCCCGCTACTCGCATGACTTCGACATCTTCCACGAGCTGGCGGAGGAAGTCGCGCGCGCGAGCAACCGGGATGTGGCGGTCTTGCGGGCGGCAGGTTTTACGGTCGAAACGCTGTCCCGCGAGAACGAATGGGAAAAGGCCAGTACCTTCCGCAAGGCCAAGGTCACCCGGGGAAGCGAAAGCGTGGAAATTGACTGGGCGGCAGACTCCGCCTTCCGGTTTTTCCCCATCGAACAGGATCCGCAATTTGGCTGGCGGTTGCATCTGTTCGACGTAGCGACGAACAAGGCCCTCGCCCTGTCCGCCCGCACGGAAACGCGCGATTACGTGGACATCTTGGAATTGCACAAACGGTTTCCCCTGGCCGCCATCTGTTGGGCCGCCTGCGGCAAGGACCCGGGCTTCACCCCCCTTTCCCTGCTGAAAATGATGCGGCGGTTTGCGCGGGTGGACCCCGCCAAGCTCGAGGAAATTCAGGCCCGGGCGCTGGACCCGGTCGCGCTCAAGAACACTTGGATCGCGATCAGCGACGAAGCCGAGGCGAAGATGACCCAACTGGCCGATGAGCAGCCTGATGTCCCGATCGGTGTGGCGTTCGTGGACGGGCAAGGCCGTCCCGGCTGGCTCGGCGATGACGCGACCCTGCGCATTCACGCCCCCTCGCTGCGCGGCTGCTGGCCCAAGGTCCGCGAGGTGGGGCGCGAGGACGGCCCCACCACGGCGCAAGGGCCCGGGGAGTAGCGCGCGGCGCGGCGCGCCGGCCCGGGCCGGTACGGCGGCCACAGCAGCGGACCGGGTGCCCCCGTGGGAAGGGCGCGGCCTGATTGGAGGTCAAGGTCCGTAGGGGCTGCCGCAGGCCTCGTAAGCTTGTTATTCCGTTGCGCGCGAACTATTGACTCTCCACCGCGATGAAACGCTCACTGCTGGCCCTGCTCCTGAGTTCCTGTTGTCTGCCGGCTTGGGCCGGCGGTATGAAGCTGGTGGACCCCACACTGTCCCCGGACCTCTTCGTCTGGACCGACACGTGCAATGTGTATGTGGTCCGGGACGGCGAGGCCGCGCTGCTGATTGACCTCGGCGATGCCGGCGTCCTGGATCACTTGGAAACCATCGGCGTGAAGCGTGTCGAGTGGGTGCTGTTCACCCATCATCACCGTGAGCAATGCCAGGGCGCACCCCGCCTGGCCGGGACCGGCGCGAAGCTGGCCGCGCCCGAGGCCGAGCGGGACTTGTTCGAGCGGCCGGCCGACTTCCGCAAACTGAACGTGCGGCTGGGCGACGCCTTGACCATCCACGGTGCCAGTTACGTGCGGCCACCCCTTGAGCCGATCCGTCTGGAGCGCACCTTCGGCACGAACGACACCTTCGCCTGGCGCGGCCGCGAGTTCGGGTGCGTGGACACCCGCGGCAACAGTCCCGGCAGCCTGACCTACTTGCTTGAAACCGGCGGCGCGCGTCTGGCCTTCAGTGGCGATCTGATGCTCGACGGCGCGAAGATGCACAACTGGTTTGACACCGAGTGGGATTACGGCTTCGGCGCGGGCATCCGGGCACTGCGCGCGTCGGTCGCGCGTCTGGCTGATCTCCAGCCCACGCTGCTGCTGCCGTCGCACGGCCCGGCGGTGCGCGAACCGGCCGCCCAACTGAAGCGATACGCGGAGAAGCTCGACACGCTGGAGCGGCTTTACCTGCGCGGCTACGACGTTGAGGGCGGCGCGGCGGCGTATCAGGACAAGGTGTCCACGCCAACGGTCGTTTCCAACCTGTGGCAGGTGACGCCGAGCGTGTTCAAATTCAAGCGCCCGAACTTCTTCGGCAATTTCGCCCTCATCCTCGCCCCGAGCGGCCATGCGCTGGTGGTGGACTGCGGGCTGGTGAGCGAGCCGATGCTCGACGACGCGCTGGCCGGGCTGCGCGAGCACTTTGGCTTGAAGGCCATTGACGCCATCATCATCACGCATATCCACGGCGACCATTTTCTGGAGGCGCCGTACCTGCGCGCGACGTGGGGTGCGCCCATCTGGGCGCTCGACAACATGGTGGACAAGATGGAGCAGCCGGAGTGGTTCGACTATGCCGCGCCGATTCAGGCTTACGGCAAGCGAAACTCCGACGGCTCGCCCATGAACGGAGTGCGCGTGGACCGCGCGTTCCGGCCGGGCGAAGCGTTCGAGTGGGAAGGCCATCGCTTCACCGTGGACTGGATGCCCGGCCAGACCGAATTCGCCCTCTGCCTCCACGCCACCATTGACGGACGCAAGATCGCCTTCACGGGCGACAACATCTTCGGCGACCCGGACAACCCCGCCCAGACCGGGCACGAAGCCGTCGTAGCGCATAACAGCGGCATCCTCGAGGAGGGTTACCTCTACGCGGGCGAATACCTCTCCCGGCTGCAACCGGACATCATGGTGGGCGGGCATTCGTTCGTGATGGCAAACCCGGCGCAATTTATCGAACGCTACCGCCGCTGGGCTGACGAGATGCGCGAGGCCTTCCGCGCCCTGAGTCCGGACGACGATTATCGGTACTGGTTCGATCCCTACTGGGTGCGGGCCGAGCCATACCGGGTGCGGATGAAGCCTGGAGAGACGAGGTCCGTGGGAATCTCGGTTCGCAACTTCCGGCCGGTGCGACAAATCCACCGCATTGAGTTGCACGCGCCACCGGGCGTGAGGGTCGAGCCGGCCATCCTCGAAGGAGAGTTGGCCGGAGAGTTTCGCCGCAGTTTCCCCGTTCGTGTTACCGCCGGGCCGGACGTGGCACCGGGCGTGCATCTGATCGGTCTGGACGTGACCCTGGACAGCCGGCGCTACGGGCAGTGGTTTGATCTCGTGGTGGGGGTGGGGGATGAGTCGGGATGGTGACCGCGAACTCCGACCCTCCCGCTGGCCGAGGATCGTCCTGCTCCTCCTCACCGCGTGGATGATGGCGGTCAGCGGGCTCGTGCTGATCGCGGTGTGGGAGCGACCGGCACATCGGGCCGTTTTGGCTATGGCGTGGGGATTGATTCTCCTGTGGGTGGGGGGTGCCGGCGGTTTGATGTGGCGTTGGCGGGCGGATGTGAATGGTTGGGCCGAGCGGATCCGCCTGCCGTGGCGGCTGAAGTTCGTGCTGGGCTGCACGCTGCTCGCGTGTGCCGAGGAGGCGATCACCACAACGCTGACGAATGGCGCACCGTTGTTCGGGGTTGCGGTTGGCGACGCTTACATCACGGCGTCGGCCAACTACCTCGACGTGGTGCTGTACCACAGCGTGGTGATGTTCGTGCCGATGTTCATCGCATGGGCCGTCCTGCTGGGCTGGTGGCGGTTCGAACCGTTCCAGGTGTTTCTGCTTTTTGGCATCACGGGAACACTGGCGGAAACGCTGTCCTTCGGGACGCAGAACCTCGGCAGCGCCGGCATGTGGGTTTTCGTGTATGGCCTGATGGTCTGGCTGCCGGCGCATTGGGCGCCGGCTGACCGACCGGCACGGCCGCCGCGCTGGTGGGCTTATCCGGTGGCGGTGCTGCTGCCGATCGCCTTTGCTCCGCTGGCGTTTGTGCTGGCACCGTGGTTGTGGCTGACGCCGAAACACCCGCCCATCCACTTCCCGCCGATTGCTCCGTAACCGGACCGGCGCGGCCAGCCCGCCCCGGTCTAGCGAGCCGTCGGTCGCTGACCCGCGTCCGCAAGATGTTCGAGCAAGATGCGCCGGACTTCCTCGATGACCGAGGCCTTGCCCTGGCAACCGTGACTGGCGCGCACCACGTATTCAGACTCGACGTAGTCCACGTGGGCGCTGCGGTACTTGACCACGCCGTCGCCGCCGTTGGGCGGTTGGGCGCGGCCCTTCAGGGCGATGATCGAGTGAGCCGCCACCTCGGGCGCCACGGGGATGTCCGCGAGGGCGAGCAGCCAGGGGTTGCGCGGCGACATGTTGTCGAGGCTGGTGGGCACGCGTCCCAGGTGGGCCGGAGCGCCGGGCACCGGTTCCCGCCATGCCAGCAGGTGGCTGGCCGAGCGAACGACCCGGTCCGGCAACCGGATGAAGAGCGCCGCCAGTGACCGTACCAGGGAGGTGGCGAGGTAGCTGCCGCGGTGTGGCGTACAAATGAACACCACCCGCTGGACGGTCGCCAATGGTGTGAAGCGAATGAGCTGGATGAGTTCCTCCCGTTCCGCGGGCGAAAGCGGCAGTTGATCGAAGTCCTCGGCCGACACCGCGCGCCACAGTGCGTCGCCGGTTTCGGTGGCGGTCAGTTTCGTCAACAACCCACCTTGGCTGTGTCCGATGACCACCATCTGGCGGAGGGCGGCATCTTCTCCGGCGGGGTCGAGTTGGGCCACCTTCCGATTGATCTCGTCGCGCAGCCGGGCGGCGGAAACGGGGATCGGCTGGCCGCTCGGATAGACGAAATTCCAGAACTGACAGTGGTCGCGGAGCGCGGGGTCGGCGCGCAGCGTGTTCCACATCTCCGCCCACCAGACCGGACTGCTGAACGTGCCATGCACGAAGATGACCGGGATGCGGCCGGGCTGGTAGGGCTGGGCAAGATAGATCGCGCTGCGGATCTTCTCCTGGCCCGAGAAGAACTGCTCGAAGCCCAGCTTCCAAATCCAGTCCGCGTTGAGTGAGTAGGCGAGCGGCGCGGTGGTATCGCCCTCAAGGGGAATCTCTCTACCGGCTACAGACACCCGGTCCACCTCGTACCGCGAGTAGAGTTCGAGTGTGGCGGACAGGGTGCCGGCGCTCCAACGGCGCGCGTCGCCGTCCACGCGCAGCAGGGCGGTCGCCGGGATGTGTCGGACGAAGCGTTGCGGATCGGTGTTTTCGCCGACGGCGATCAGCGGCGCCCCCAGGCCGTGACGGCGATCGCGCACGGTCAGGCCGCGCACGGTGAATTCGTCGGCGGGCAGGAACGCCTTGATTTCGTCCAGCCGCCACTTGAAGGCGGCTTGATGGAATTCGACTTGCACGGGACCGGGGCCGGTGTGGCGGACGCCGCCGGCCATCCGGACGATGGAATTGGTGCGCGGCCCCTCGGCAAAGGCGAGCGCTACGGAGCGGTTGTACAGGTCGCAAGCGACGCGGAATCGCCGATCGTAGGGGCTGGGCGGCGCTTCCGGGTGATCCCCCAGCAGGTACAACCACGAATAGATGGCGGCGGCCAGATGATGGTCGGGCGCTTTGGCGCGCTCGGTGGCTCTTACCTGGCGGGCGAGGCGCTCGCCGCGCAGGTAGCTCAGCTCCGCCAGGGCGAAGAGCACATCGCGCCGCGTATCCTCCGCCGCGCGGGCATGAAGGGCGAGGAGGGTTTCGTCCGGCCGGCGAGCGTACGCGGCGCGCAAATCAAAGCGGTGCAGCACCTGGCGGGTGGCATCGCTGTAAGAACCGGTCAGCGCATTGGCGGTCAGTTGGCGGTAGGTCGCGCGGCCGGAGACACGTTTCGCACCAATGGGGTTGGCGCAGCCCGCCCCGAAAAGCGTCACGGCAAGCGCCAGGGCCAGCGAGGGCCGCAGCACGCGGGAGGCGGTCGTGGACCGTTTGGCGGGAAGAGCGATGACGGTACGGGTCATTCGGGCGGCCAAAGTAGGCGGTCAAGCTCCGGCTCGTTCAAGTGGCAATTCCAACCGGACGCCATCCGTGACACGGCCGCGGCGGCGATCAGCCTGTCTGGCCTGCTCGGCGCCGGGAATCCCTGGCCCGGATACTTCATTGCCGGTAGCCGTCGCCGTGAGGCGGCGGTCCGTGCGGCGCAGGCGTGCCGCCGCCGGCTCACGCCAGCGGCGACAGTCTGCACGCGTTTCCCGCGAACTGTGAGATAGCCGGGCCAGGCCGTTTGACTCGGTTCGGGACCTTGGCGACCATCTGCCGGCATGAGTGCTGTAACTCCACCTGCCCAGTCCCGTCCGGTTGCCATCGTGGGGGGCGGTATCACCGGTTTGGTGGCCGGCTATCGGCTGGCGCAACGGGGCCTGCCGGTTGTCGTGTACGAAGCGGGCGGACGAGTGGGGGGCGTCATTGAGTCCATCCGCGAGAACGGCTTCCTCGCGGAATTTGGGCCGAACTCGATTCTCGAGACCTCGACCAAGATCAGCGGGCTGATCCGGGACCTCGGTCTGGAGCCGCGCCGGCTCTATTCGGATCCGGCGGCGGAGAACCGCTACCTGGTACGCGGCGGACGGCCGGTGTGTCTGCCGGTGTCGCCGCTGAAGTTTTTCACCACGGAACTGTTCTCGCTGGGGGCCAAGCTGCGGCTCCTGCGCGAGCCGTTCGTTCGGCGCGGCCCGGCGGAAGTCGAGGAGAGCGTGGCGCAATTCGTTCTGCGGCGGCTCGGCCAGGAGTGGCTCGACTACGCGATCAATCCGATGATCGCCGGCATTTACGCCGGCGACCCGGCCCGGCTCTCCGTGCAACACGGTTTCCCCAAACTGGCCGCGCTGGAACAGCGGTACGGGTCGCTCATCAAGGGCCAGATCCTCGGCGCGAAGGAGCGCAAGGCCCGGGGCGAGGTGTCCAAGCAGGAAGCGAAAAAGGTGTCCTTCGACGAGGGGTTGCAGGTCCTGACGGACACACTCGGCGAAAAGCTGGGAACCGCAGTGCGGCTGCGTTCAGCCGTGACGCGAATCGAAGCCGCTGATGGGACTTGGCGCGTGACCGCGACCGCGAACGGCGCAGCGACGACGACCGAACACTGCGCTGTCCTGTTGGCCGCTCCGGCGTATCGGCTGGCGGCGATCGAGCTGGGCGGGACCCCGGCGCCCGGGTTGGCACCGCTGGCCGAGATCCATTATCCACCGGTGGCCAGCGTGGTGCTCGGGTTCCGGCGCGAGGAGGTGCCGCATCCGCTGGACGGTTTTGGCATGTTGGTGCCGGCGGTGGAGCGGTTCCAAATCTTGGGCACGCTGTTTTCGTCTTCGCTCTTTCCGAACCGCGCGCCGAAGGGCCACGTGCTGTTGACGACGTACGTGGGCGGCGTGCGAGCGCCGGAGCTGGCCTTGAAGCCCCAAGATGAACTGGTCGTGCTGACGGTCGCCGATTTGCGGGCGATTCTTGGCGTGCGGGGCCAGCCCACTTACCGGCATTGCGTCGTCTATCCGAGGGCGATCCCGCAATACGAAGTCGGTTACGGACGGTTCAAGGCGCTGATGGACGAGGTCGAGGCCAAAGCGCCCGGGGTGTTTCTGGCCGGCCATTTCCGCAACGGCATCTCGCTCGGCGACTCGATCATCGCCGGTCACGACGTGGCGGAAAGGATCGCGGGGTGGCTCGGCCAACGGGCCGTGGCCTAGCGCGGGATGAAGTCGAGGCCGCTTACCGGCGCACCCACCGCCTCGCCTTGTGCTCGAAGCGCGGCAGGCTGCCCGGTGGCGCGGCCGTGACCGGGACGCGCAGCGCGAACGCGGACTGGAAGGCGCCGGCGATCCGCCGCAACAAACCCGCGAGGTCCGCGCAGTCCGCGGTCGGTTCGATCTTCACCTCCAGATCGGCCAGACCCTCGGGTTGGGTGAGGCGTTACTTGATATTCGGCCACCTCCGGGAACTGTCGCAGGACGGCCTCGACCGCTCCCGGATACACGTTCACGCCGCGCACGATGATCATGTCGTCGGCGCGGCCAAGGATGCCGCCTTCGAGGGCGAGGGTGGCCCCAGCCGCACGCGCAGAGCGGCGCGTCGAGATCCTCGGGCGCGTAGCGGGGCTGAACCAGATCGCCGGTCCGGTAGCGCAGCAGTGGCGAGCCGATGCGATGAAGGGTCGTGAGCACCAACTCACCCCGCTGGTTGGCGGACACCGGGGTGCCGGAGCAGGGATCAAGCACCTCGGCGAAAAAGTATTCCTCCATCACATGCAACACACCGGGTTGGACGGGGCACTCGTACGTCACCGGACCGACCTCGGTCATGCCATGGTGGTCGAAGACACGCGCTCCTGGCCAGAGGGTCTCAAGGTGGGCGCGGGTGGCGGGAATGCTGCCACCGGGTTCGCCGGCCACGACCAGGCAGCGCACCCGCGAGGCCGCCATGGGGATGCGTTCGGTGCGCGCCGTCTCGGCCAGGTGAATCGCGTAGGTGGGGGTGCAGCAAAGAATCGTGGCTTCGAGATCGAGCAACAGCCGCAGACGGGCGGCGCTGGTCAGGCCGCCGCCCGGGAGACACAGCGCACCCAGAGACTCCGCCGCCTCAAAGGCGAGCCAGAAACCGATGAACGGCCCAAACGAGAAGGCGAACATCACCCGATCGCCGGCTGCCACACCGGCCGCCCGCAGGACCTCGGTCCAGGCGGCGACGAGCTCGTCCCAGCTTTCGGGCGTGTCCAGCCACCGCAGGGGCGTGCCGCTGGTCCCGCTGGTCTGGTGGCAACGGATGTAGCGCGACAGCGGATACGTGAGATTGGTTCCGAACGGCGCGTGCCGGCGCTGGTCTTCGACCAGCTCGTCTTTGGAAGTCAGCGGCGTCAGGCGCGAGAATTCACTCAACGAGCCGACCTTGCGCAAGGCGTCAGCGGCCGACCCGAGCCGCCGCGTTTGAAAAGGATTGGCGGGAATCGTGGCGGCGAGCAGTTCGCGCAGCCGCCGCAACTGTTGCGTTCGGATGGCGGCGCGGGAAGCTGGAACGGCCCCGGCCATGGCCGCCTCACCGCTGCCCGGCCGCGGCGGAAGCGGACACGTGCGCGGTCAGCGCGGCGGGTTTGGCCGGCGCGGGCGCCGGCTTGAAGTAGCTGACCAGACAACCACCGGCTGCGGCGAGCACGATGCCCAGGTAGAACTGCCATTTCACGCCGCTCCAGCCACCGGCCGGCGGGTGTTGGATCATCGAGTAAATCGCGTTCACCACCGGCGCGCCGGCGAAAACGATGGACATCACCACCGCCGGCGTACCCTTTGCGCCGAAGGCCAGCAACACCCCGAAGGCGCCGGCTGCACCGGCGATGCCGGCGATCAACGACCACCACGAGCCCTGGGCGGTGTACCCGGTGAAGGCCTGTCCCTTGAAGAGCAGCAACACCAGCGGCGCCAGCACGGCGGTGAGAAAGTACGCCAGACCGACGAAGAGGAACGCTTTGTAGCGGAGGATCGTCGGATCCATTTTCGGTCCGCTGGCGGGCTGCATTAGCGTCTGCCCCTTGTGCAGCAGCACGCCGTACACGCCCCAGCAGGCGACCGTCATCAATGCGAAGACCAGCCAGGTAAGACTGGTGTGACTCGAAGTGGTTCCACTCATGGGCCGGTAGGGTACCATCTGACAATGCCAGTTCAAACGTCGAACTGCGCGTCAGTGTGCCGCCAACCGGTGCGTGGCCCGAGCGCGGCCGAAGAGATCCATCCCCGATAGGACGTGCGTGGGGGGGCCGGTGGCCCGGGGCCAAACCTACGCGACCGGGACTTCGACCGGGGCGACCGCAGGTTTGTCACTCCGGAGCTTGAGACGTTCCGGGGCCTTGACGAAGCCGTGTTTCACAAACCAGTCCACCGCATCGGCCAATGCCTGACGGGGTGACGTCTGCGGAAGACCGAGTTCGCGAATGGCCTTCTCCGGCGTGAAGAACATCTTGTACTTGGCCATCCGCACGCCCGCCACGGGCACGCGGGGGGTGGAGCGGGTGACAAAGGCCATGGTCTCGCTGGCCCGGGCAGCGGCCATGGCGACCAGCCGTGGCATGGCAAGGCGGGGCGCTTTCAATCCAGTGAGATCGGCCAGTTCGTCGAGGGCTTGTTTCAGGGTCCAGTTGCCCTCCTCGTTGCCCAGGATGTATCGCTCACCGATCCGGCCTTTCTCGGCAGCCAGGATATGACCCACAGCCACGTCCCGGACATGTACCCAGTTGAGCCCGGTGTTCAGGTACGCCGGCATCGCGCCATTGAGGAAGTCCACGATGATCTTGCCGGTGGGGGTGGGCTTGAGATCGCGAGGCCCGACCGGCGCGGTCAGGTTCACGATCACGATCAGCGTGGCGGCGAGATTCCGGCAATCTCCTCAGCGCGCCACTTGGTCCCGCTTGTACTCGTTGGTCATGTCCGAGTAGCGCGCGGAGTCGAGTTCGTCCGAGGGGCGGGCGGAGGTCCGTTTCATGCCCGGCGGACGGAGCACCCCCACCGTGCTGGTATAGACAATCCGCTCGCAACCCGCATCGGCCGCGGCGTGCAGGGCATTGCGCGTGCCGTCAATGTTGGCGCGGATCATGGGCTTGTAGTCCCGCAACCACAGCGCATACAGCGCCGCGACGTGGAAACACCAGTCGCAGCCCTTCATGGCGGCGGCCAGCCACGCTCGATTACTGAGGTCGCCCTCGATGGGCTCGTAGGCCAGACCTTCCAGCGCCCGTGTGTCCGCGCCCGGACGGATCAAGGCCTTCACCTCGTGTCCACGGGCGATCAGTTCGCTGACCAGGTTGGAGCCGATGAAGCCCGTGGCTCCGGTGACGAAACATTTCACGGCTTAACTTTGCCTGCGGCTGAGCGGCAGTTCAACCCCAAAACCGGTGGCAGGTTGGTTTACGCAATCATGCGGAAAGCGGTGTCGAAGAACCCACGCGCGGTAGGTT
>JADJWF010000010.1 GCA_016716505.1 Verrucomicrobiota bacterium | reverse complement strand
TCGGCGCGGTACCGCCCCGGTGAGGGCACCGGCCTACAGGCCTCGGCCACCAACTTTGTAGGCCGCGTGCCCTCACGCGGCGAATCCTCCCACTCCTAACCGCCAACCTCGGGATGCACCGAAAGGTCTCACCACTGGTGAGACTTTTGTCCTGGAGCCACAATCGTTTGTTACATTCGAATTCTTTGGGGATATCCAAGGGATCACTGAGCGTCAAACGCCAACGGCGTTATGTCGCAAAGCCCAGGGTTGCCGCAGGCTACCCTGGGTCGTGCCGCCGAGGGCACAACCCCAACGGGGTTGAGTCCCGCATTCAGGCCTGGTCAGAACCTCCGCCCGTTGTCGCACCACCGGGGCGACAATTGCGCGCCGACATGCGCGGTCGCCGGCGCGTCCACAATCTCAGAGCGCAGTGTCCCAGCCACAACCCCGTTGGGGTTGGCGATCTTGCTGGCCGGGCTCCCAGGGTAGGCGCCGAGCGCCAACCCTGGGCTGGAGGACTGAATTCCTGTGGAATTCACCGGCCCCGATTGTCCGGCATCCCCGAACTACCCATCACTCATTCCGAATCGGATTGGCGGCGCGCTTTGCTTGCATATCGTTTTTACCAACTGGCCGCCCCGGCTCGCTCCGTGAACGCCCAATCCAAAGCTCGAACTGAACTGCTATGGCTGACTTCTTCATTCGCCGCCCCATCGTTGCGATGGTCATCGCCATCCTGACGGTGATCGTGGGGTTGATCACGCTCAGCGGCTCCCCATCGCCGAATACCCACCGGTCAGCCCCACGATGATCCAGGTCACCACGACCTATCGTGGCGCCGCCGCGGAGGCGGTCATGGAGTCCGTCGCCACGCCCATCGAGTCCAAGGTCAACGGCGTGGACAAACTGCTCTACCTCCAGTCCTTCAACGCCAACGACGGCAAGATGACGCTGAACGTTTATTTCGACGTGGGCACGGACGTGGACATCATGCAGGTGAACACGCAGAACCGCGTCGGCCAGGCGGAAGCGCAGTTGCCGGACGCGGTCAAACGCGAGGGTGTGGTGGTGGACCGCTCCAGTCCGGACATCCTGCTGGCCATCGGTCTTTCGTCACCCAAAGGAACCTACGACTCGGTCTTTCTGGGGAACTATTTGGACATCAACCTGGTGGACGCCATCAAGCGCGTGAAGGGCGTGGGTTCGGTGCAGAATTTTGCCGCCCAGGATTACTCGATGCGCGTCTGGTTGCGACCCGACAAACTGGCCTTCCTGGGCATCACGCCCGCAGGACATCTCGAATGCCATCAAGGAGCAAAACGCTCAGTCGCCCGCCGGCCGGATCGGCGCCGAACCCGCGCCGCCGGGCCAGGAGATGCAATACAACGTCCGCGCCCTCGGCCTGCTCAAGGATCCACAGGAGTTTGAGGACATTATCATCCGTTCCAACCCCGATGGTTCGCAGGTGAAGATCAAGGACGTGGGCCGGGTGGAGTTGGGCGCGCAAACCTACGACCTGCGCGGGCGGCTGAACAGGACGCCCGCGGCGGCGCCATTGGCGTCTTCCTCGCGCCGGGCGCCAACGCCATCGAGACCGCAGACAACGTGAAGAAGATTCTCGAGGCCGCCAAGGCGCAGTTCCCTCCGGACATGGCGTACGACATCGCGCTGGATTCCACGCTGCCGATCGAGGCCTCGATGGAGGAGATCGTGCATACGCTGTTCGAGGCGGTGATCCTGTGGTGCTCATCGTGGTGTATGTCTTCCTGCAAAGCTTCCGCGCCACGATCATCCCGATGGCCACGGTGCCCGTCTCGCTGCTCGGGGCGTTCATCCTGTTTCCGGTGCTGGGTTTCAGCGTGAACGTGCTCACCATGTTCGGTCTGGTGCTGGCCATCGGCATCGTGGTGGACGACGCCATCGTGGTGGTCGAGGCGGTGATGCACCACATCGAGCACGGCATGGAACCGGTGGAAGCCACGAAGGTGGCGATGAAGGAGGTTTCCGGACCGGTGGTGGCCATCGGCCTGGTGCTCTGCGCCGTGTTCGTTCCCGTCGCGTTCATGGGCGGGGTGACTGGCCAACTCTACAGCCAGTTCGCCCTCACCATTGCCGTGGCGGTGATCTTCTCGGTCATCAACGCGCTGACGCTCAGCCCGGCATTGTGCGCCATGATGCTCAAGAAACCGACGCCGGGACGCGGCCCGATTGCAGCGTTCTTCAAGTTATTCAACCGGTTCTTCGACTGGCTGAGCCACAGTTACGGGAACGTGGTGGGCGGACTGGCCCGCAAGGCCACGCGCTCGATGCTGTTGCTGGTGGCGGTGGTGGTGGGCATATGGCTGCTCGGAAAATTCATCCCGGGCGGTTTCATTCCCGACGAAGACAAGGGCTACCTCTTCGTCGCGGTGGAATTGCCCGAAGGGGCGTCGCTCCAGCGGACTGACGAGGTGCTCAAGCAGGCGGAGAGAATCGCGCTGGGCACGCCCGGGGTGCGCTCCGCCGTCAGTCTGGCCGGCTACAACATTCTCAACAGCCTCAACGTTCCCAACGCCGCGGTCATGTTCGTCGGGCTCGATGATTGGGCGGAACGCAAATCGCCGGAGTTGCACGCCAGCGCCATTGTCCGCGAATGGAACAGGAAGTTCTATGGCATCCCCGGCGCGCGCATCTTCGGGTTTGGCCCGCCGCCGCTGCCGGGTTACGGCAACGTGTCCGGTTTCACCCTGCAGTTGCAGGATCGCTCCGGCGGCAGCATCGAGCACCTGGCGGGCTACGTGAAGCAACTCACCGAGGCGGCCGCCAAACGACCGGAGATTGGCCGCATCAGCACCGCCTTCAATCCGGCGACCCCGCAGGTAAAGGTCGAACTCGATCGCGAGAAAGCGCGGACGCTGGGTGTGACCGTGGACAGCATCTTCGCGACACTACAGACCTACTTGAGCGGCCTCTACGTCAACGACTTCGTCCGGTTCGGCCGCGTATTCAAAGTGTTCCTCCAGGCGGAACCGGAATTCACGGACAAGCCGGATGACATCGGCCAGTTCTACGTCCGAAACAGCAGTGGCGGCATGGTGCCGTTAAGCACACTAGTGACGGTCAGCAAGATGTCCGGCCCAAACTTCGTCACCCGCTTCAACCTCTTCAACGCCGCGGAGATGATTGGCGCGCCGGCACCCGGCTACAGTTCCGGCCAGGCAATTAAGGCCATTGAGGAGGTCATGAAGACCATGCCCAGCGAAGTCGGCTACGAATGGTCCGGCCTGACACTTCAGGAGAAGAAATCCGAGGGCCAGGCGTCGATCATTTTCGGCATGGCGGTCCTGTTTGTCTTCCTGCTCCTCGCGGCGCAATACGAGAGTTGGGGACTTCCGTTCGCGGTGCTGCTCGCCACGCCGACCGTCGTCCTGGGCACGATGATCGGCATGTTGGTCCGCGGCTTCGACCTGAACGTCTATGCCCAGATCGGCCTGGTGATGCTCATCGGATTGGCGGCCAAGAACGCCATTCTCATCGTCGAGTTCGCCAAGATGAAACGCGAGGAGGGCGTGGATATTCTCGAGGCGGCTGTCACTGGCTCGAAGCTCCGGTTGCGACCGATTCTTGATGACCTCCTTCGCCTTCATTCTCGGCTGTGTGCCGCTGATGCTGGCCTCGGGTTCCGGGGCCGCGTCGCGCAGCACCCTGGGCACCGGCGTGGTGTATGGCATGACCATCTCCACGGCCATCGGCCTGTTCATCATCCCGGTCTGCTATGTCTTTGTGCAAAAGCTCGTCGAGCGCGGGGGGAAGAAGCCAGTGCCGGTGAAAGCCGATGCCGCGCCCGCGGCGGAGAAAGGAGCGCATTGATGAAATCCGGTCCAATCCACCAAAGCCGAAGCCGGGCTCGGACCCGGGGACGGCCCCCGCCGCAACCCAGTGTGTCGTCGCGGAGCTGGCAACCTGGGGGGATAAAGCCCCGTTGGGGCTTGCCCTTTGGCCACGTCCGGCGCGCGCTAAGTCGCGGACGCCCGCTCGGCTTTCGCCTTTCGGACCTCCTTCGCGCCTCGGTTTTTGGACATGGTCCTTCCGGAGCGGCGACCCTCGCTTCGCTGCTCGCGCTCGCGCTGATCGCCGGCTGTGCCGTCGGCCCGAACTACGAACGCCCGGCCTTGGACACGCCGGCCGCGTTCCGCGGCTCGGCGACGGACACCACCGACCTGTCCGCCACGAACTCGCTGGCCAACCTGGGCTGGTGGCAGGTCATGAATGATCCGCAACTCCAGGCCTACATCACGGAGGCGCTCACCAACAGTTGGGATATCAAGATCGCCGCCGCCCGCGTCCTGCAGGCCGAGGCAGTCGCCCGGGTGACCCGTTCGCAGTTCCTGCCCACCGTGGGCGCCGGGGCGGATTGGAACACCACCCGCACTTCCGAGAATGGTCCCTCCGGCGTCCCGGAGGGGACCGATCCCCAGCGCGACTACGGCAGCGTCTATGGCACCATGGCGTCATACGAGGTGGACCTGTGGGGCCGCATCCGCCGGGCGAACGAGGCCGCGCGCGCGCAGTTGTTCGCCACCGAAGCGGCGCAGCAGACCGTCCGGCAAACCCTGGTGGCCCAGGTGGCTACCGCCTACCTCGGCCTGCTGAAACTGGACCACGAGTTGGAAATCGCCCAACGCACCTACAGCGTGCGGACGAATTCCCTGGCCTTGACCCAAGCCCGCGAGGAAGGCGGCGTCGCCTCGATGCAGGACGTCTATCAGGCGCAAATCCTGGTTTCCACCGCGGAAGCGTCCATCGCGGACACCCATCGCCGTATCGAGCAACAGGAGAACGAGTTGAACATCCTGCTCGGCCGCAACCCCGGCTCCCCTCAGCGCGGCGAAGGCTTTTTGCGGCAGCAACTGGAAGTCACCGTGCCGCCCGGATTGCCGTCCGACCTGCTGGAGCGCCGGCCGGACATCCGCGCGGCGGAGCAGCGCCTCGTCGCCGTCAACGCGGACATCGGCCAGGCGAAGGCGGCGTTCTTTCCGAAAGTGACGCTGACCGGGTTTTACGGGGTGCAGTCGGTGGCGCTTTCGGACTTGTTCACCGGCGCGTCTCAGGCCTGGCAGTTCGGCCCCGCGGTTTCGCTGCCGCTGTTCACCGGCGGCGCCCTGCGCGGGAACCTGAAACTCGCCCAGGCCCGCTTTGCGGAGATCGTGGCCCAGTATCAGCAGACGGTGCAGAACTCGTTCCGCGAGGTCTCGGACAGTCTCATTGCGTACCAGCGCACCCGCGAGTATCGCGCGCGGCAGGAAGAGCGCACCCAGGCCAACCGCGACGCCACCCGGATGGCCAACATCCGCTACGACGGCGGCGTCACCAGCTACCTCGAAGTGCTCTACAACGAGCAGGAGCTTTTCACCGCCGAACTGAACCTGGCTCAGGCCCGGTTGAGCGAATTGTTGAGCGTCGTCTCCCTCTATCGCTCGCTCGGCGGTGGGTGGCAGAATGAAACCATCCTCGCCCAGGAATAGCGACCGGCTAACATGCCCGTGATCCATGCAGCGATGAAGACATCAAAGTCCAAAGCCGATTCGCGAAATCTGTCCGCCCTCGTTCAAACGATCCGTGCCCGCGTGGCCGTGGCCGAGAAACTGTGGGAAGATGCCCGGGAGAAGGCGCGGGCGGCCAAGCGGCGACGCAAGGAAGCCAAGCTCGCCGCCGGTCGCGCCAGGAAGCTGGCCAAACAGGCGAAAGCGGATCTGGCGGCAGCCCGGAAAGCCCTGGCCAAGGCCGAGGCGAAACTCGCCAGGACATCCGCCCGGGCGCCGGTCCGGAAAGCGGCCAAGTCCAAGCCGGCCGCCAAGCAGCCAACCGCGCCACTTCGCGAGCGCGGGCGGCGTCCCGCCGCCCCGACTTCCAGGCCCGGGACCCTGGGGCAAGTTACGTCGGCGACACCTTCGGAAGACCCTGCTTCGCCCGTCGGCCACGATTGACACTCTTCACCACCACCACCACACCTGAAAGCTATGAGCAAACAACCCAAGTCAGTCGCGCCTGAGAAACTGAAGACCAAGAAATACGAAAAGGAGTTGCGCAAGCTCCAGGCCGAGTTGTGCCACCTGCAGGAGTGGGTGAAGCACAAGGGCCTGCGCGTGATGATCGTCTTCGAGGGGCGCGACGGTGCGGGCAAGGGTGGCACCATCCGCGCCTTGACTGAGCGGGTCAGCCCCCGCGTGTTCCGGGTGGTCGCGCTGCCGGCGCCGTCGGATCGTGAGAAGACCCAGATGTACATCCAGCGCTACGTGGCGCATTTCCCGTCCGCGGGCGAGGTGGTCGTCTTCGACCGCAGTTGGTACAACCGCGCCGGCGTCGAGCAGGTGATGGGTTTTTGCACCGAGGAGCAGCACCGGCTGTTCCTCAAACGTTGCCCGGAGGTCGAGCGATTCATTGTGGATAGCGGCATCCTTCTCATCAAACTATGGCTGGAGGTCAGCGACGCGGAGCAGAAGCGCCGGTTCGAGAAACGCATCACCGACCCGGTGCGCCAGTGGAAACTCAGCCCGATGGACCTGCCTTCGCGCTCCAAGTGGTTCGAGTACTCGCGCGCCCGCGACCTGATGCTCAAGGCCACCGATTCCAAGCACGCGCCCTGGTACATCCTGCCGTCCGACGACAAGAAGCGCGCCCGGCTGAATTGCATCCGCCACATCCTGGAACTCATCCCCTACAAGAAGGTCCCGCGCGACAAGGTGAAACTGCCGGACCGCTCAATGAAAGACGCCTACGACGACCAGGCGTCGCTCAAGGGCCGGAAGTTCGTGGCCGAGAAGTTCTGATCCGCTGGCCGTACCGTCTGTCACCTCCCATTCAGACCAATCCCGTTCCGTTATGAGTCAGAATCCCGAGCCCCCGTCCCCGGTCGTGGACAGCATCCTGCATCCCTCGGATTTCTCCGCCGGGAGCGTGGTGGCCTTCCACCACGCGCTGAAATCCGCCCTCGTGGCCAGGTCCAAGCTCACCGTGCTCCATGTGTCGCCCGGCGCGGCGCCGGATTGGACCGACTTTCCCGGCGTGCGCGAGACGCTGGAGCGCTGGGGACTCATTGCTCCGGGCAGTCCCAAGTCCGCCGTTCCCGCGCTGGGCATCGAGGTTCGCAAGGCCGTGGCCCAGGGATCGAGCCCGGTAAGCTCGGTGCTGCGCTATCTCGAATCGCATCCGGCGGACCTCATTGTGCTGGCCACCCATGCCCACGAGGGGCGGGCCAGTTGGCTGCGGCAATCGGTTTCGGAGCCCCTCGCCCGGAAGAGCGGCCAAATGACCCTCTTCCTCCCGAGCGGTACCCCGGGCTTCGTGTCCGCCGCCGATGGCGCGGTCACGTTGGAGCGGATTCTCATTCCGATTGCCGCCAGTCCCCGCCCGCAGCCGGCGCTCGCGGCGGCGGTCCAGATGGTGAAACGATTGGAGCGTCCGAGCGGCACCTTCACCTTGTTGCATGTCGGCGAAGCCAGCACGATGCCCGCCGTGCAATGCCCCGAGGTTCCGGGCTGGCAGTGGACGACCGTTCACCGGACTGGCGACGTGATCCACGGCATCGTGGACACCGCCGCCAAGGACCGGTCCGACCTCATCGTGATGTCCACCGACGGGCGGAACGGCTTCCTGGACGCCCTGCGCGGGAGTCATAGCGAACGGGTGTTACGGAGCGCGTCGTGCCCGGTGTTGACGCTGCCGGAAGGCTCGTTGGCCGCCGGCGCGGTGGAGTGAAACTCATCCGGGGTGGAAAACTATGAAGGCAATCCGAGACGATGAAGATCAACGGCGCCCCGGTTCCCGACCCGGGCCGGGTGGGCGCGGTTGGCTGATGATCCTGGCGGTTGCGTGCGTTACGGCACTCCCTGCCGTCCTCGCGGGCGCGCCGAAACTGCCGCCGCTCACCAGCGACTCCGGCAGCCCGCGACTGCCCGGCAAATTCGTCTGGGCGGATTTGGTGACCGACAACGTGGGGGCGGTGCTCCCGTTCTACAGCGAGATGTTCAAGTGGGATTTTCGGAACTACGGCGGCTACCTGATCGCCTTCCGGGACGACCGCCCGCTGGCGGGGGTTTTCCAGCGGACCCGCCCCGCCGACTCCGACGCCAAGCCTCGCTGGTTTGGCTACATTTCAGTGCCGGATGTCACGCAGGCGGCGCGGGCGGCGACCCAGGCCGGCGGTCGGGTGGTCGTCGAACCGGCCAAACAATCCAAACGCGGTGAACAGGCGGTGCTGACCGACCCCGAAGGCGCGCTGGTCGGCGTGATCAAGTCCAGCGCGGGCGATCCGGAGGACTTCCAAGCCGAGCCGGGCGAATGGGTTTGGGTGCAGTTGTTGAGCCGCGACGCCCGCCAGGCGGGCGAGTTTTACCGCGCGGTCGCCGGCTACGACCTGGTCGAGAACTCTCAACCCGGTCGCCTGAGCGATTTCGTGCTGACCAGCCGGGGCTACGCGCGGGCCACGGTGCGGACGATTCCGGCGGACAAGCCGGACGTGAAACCGAACTGGCTGCCCTTCGTGCGCGTGACGACCATCGGCGAATCGCTGGCCAAGGCAAAACAGCTTGGCGGCCGGGTGCTGGTGGAGCCGCGCCCCGAGGCGCTGGACGGCAAGGTGGCCGTGGTGGCGGATCCCGCGGGCGCGGCGGTGGGCATCATGGAATGGAGTCCCGGTCTGCTGAAAGGAGAGCGGTAAGATGAAGCTATCTCGACCTCTGATCAAATTGGCGGTGGCGGCCTTGACGGCCGGGGTGTTTGCCGGCTGCGGAAGTTCGGGCGATGGTTCCAACGTCAGCGGTGGCATGTATTACGGCACCGGCTTCGCCGATCCGTGGTACCACGGCGGTTACTACAACGACGTGGACGTGATCGTCACTCCGCCCGGCGGTGGCGCCCGTCCGGAGCATCCGGTTGCCCGGCCCCTGCCCGCGCCCGCGCCCGCGCCGCGCCCGATGCCTTCCATGCCGGCGGCGCCCCGGCCCATGCCGCGCGGACGATGAACCGATGACTGAACGTCAGGCGGTGGCCCAGCCGGCTGGTCGTTCGAAAGGAAGAAAGCCATGAAAACGAAATCAGAATCTCAATCTTGGACCTGGCTGGCTTTGGTGGCCCTGCTGCTGGCGGGCCGGCCCGCGGTCGCGCAGACCGCCGGTTCCGCAAGTCCGGACGCGGCCGCTGCTCCGCCGCCCTCCGCGCCGGCCCAACGCAGCGCGGCGGAACTCGAGAAGCTGGCGGCGCCCATTGCGCTCCATCCCGATCCCCTCATCGCCATCATCCTGCCGGCGGCGGTCTATCCGCTCGAAATCGTGCAGGCGGCTCGGTTCGTCAAGGACACGAACAACCTCGCCAAAGTGGACGCGCAGGCGTGGGACGCGAACGTCAAGGCGGTGGCCAAGTTCCCCGACTTGATCGCGAAGATGGACGCGGACCTGACCTGGACGGTGGCTCTCGGCGAGGCGTTCCTCGAGCAGCCCAAGGAGTTGATGGATACCATCCAGTCCCTCCGGGCCAAGGCCCAGAAGGCCGGGACTTTGCGGACTACTGAACAACAGGTCGTCACGGTGACCAACGTGGTATTCCTCCAAACCAACGTGACCCAGGTCGTCACCGTGACGAACCAAGTCGTCCAGGTGCAGCCGGCGAACCCGCAAGTCGTCTATGTGCCGACCTATCCGCCGACGGTGTATTACCCGCCGCCGTCGTACGTGTACGATCCGTATGCGCCGCTCGTCACCTTCGGAGTCGGGCTGGCGGTCGGGGCGATCATCGCCAACAACTGCGACTGGCACGGCGGCGCGGTCTGGGTGGGCGGTGGGGGCGCGGTCTGGGTGGGCGGCGGCGGTGGTTACGGGGACGTGGACATAGACATAGACAACGACATCAACATTGATCGCGGCGACCGGCCCGATCGTGGCGAGCGCCCGAATCAGCAGTCCGGCAACCGCGCCAGCGCCACGACCACCGGTCAGAAGTGGCAGCCCGATCAAAACCGCCTGCAAACTTCCGGCGCCCCCGCCTCGGCTCAGACGCGCGAGGCCCGCGGTTGGGGTAGCGCCACAACCCAGCCCGCGCAACGGCCCGCCACGGGTGCGACGGCTCCCCGACCGGCGCAGTTGCCCGCGTCCGGAACCGCCGCGACGAGGCCGGCGGCACCGGCCCAGCAACCCGCCCAACGGCCGACCGCGCCGTCCCAGGGAGTGTCCCGACCCGCGGCTCCCGCCCAGCAACCGGCGGCCCGGCCGTCCCCGGCGCCGCGTCCCACCCCGACCCCGTCCGTCAACCGCTCCAGTCCCGGATCCTCCAGCGCCTTTGGCGGCGTCAGCGGGGGCGGCGGCAACGCGCGCGCCTCAAGCAGCCGCGGCGCGGTGAGTCGTGGTGGCGGCGGCGGAGGGCGGTCCGGAGGCGGTGGACGGGGCCGCTGAATTCAACCGGAACTTCACGATGAACATTTTACAACTGATACCCACGGTCACCCGGAGACAGGCAGCCGAAGTCGGAACGCACCCGCGCCGAACGGGGCGGGCCTGGCGGCTGATCGGCTCGCTCGCGTTGGCCGCCGCGCTGCTCGGCAACCTGCCGGATTCCCATGCCGCCGAAGCCGCGCAAGCCTTCGCCACGCCCGAGGAAGCCGTGCGCGCCCTGGCCGACGCCGTCAGCACCACGAACCGCGCCGAGTTTGTCGTGCTGTTCGGGGATGCCGCCAAGGAGTTGGTCAACCCGGACAGCGTCCAGGGCGCGACGGAAATGGCCAACTTCGCCACCGCGTTCCAGACGGCCCACCGGCTGGTCGTGGACTCCGATTCCCGCCGAACGCTCGAAGTGGGGGCCGACGCGTGGCCGTTTCCGATTCCGCTGGTGAAGACCGCGGACGGTTGGCGGTTCGACACCGTGGCGGGCACCGACGAAATCCTCAACCGCCGGATCGGCCGCAACGAGCTCGACGTGCTGCGCGTGATCCGCGCGTATGTGCAGGCCCAGCGGGAGTACGCCGCCGCAGACCGGGACGGGGATGCGGTGCGGGAGTTCGCCCAGCACATCCGCAGTTTGCCGGGGCAGACCGACGGCCTTTTCTGGTGGCCCAGCGTGAACGGCGAAATCAGCCCGCTGGGTCCGCTCTTCGCCTACGCTCAAAACGAAGGGTACGCCGCCTATGTCCCCGCGACTCAGGAAGCGGGGCCGAAGCCGTTTCATGGGTACCTCTTCAAGATCCTCAAGGCCCAGGGCAAGTCGGCGCCCGGGGGCAAGTACCGGTACGTCATCAACGGCAACATGATCGGCGGTTTTGGGCTGGTCGCCTGGCCGGCGGAATACGGCAATTCCGGCGTGATGACGTTCATCGTGAACCATCAGGGCCGAATCTACGAACGGGACCTCGGGACAAAGACCGGCAAGATAGCCGCCAAGCTGGACGCCTTTGACCCGGCGCTTGGCTGGCAGGTGTCCACCGACTGAGCGCCGGCTGCCGCCGCCTCGGATCAACCCTGATTCGAGCGGCGGATCTGAATGAACCAGGATGCCATCTTCGAGGATCGGCAGCGGAGCGACAAGGTCCTGAGAACGATGTTGGCCAGCGCCTTGGACGGCAACCAACCCGGTGTCGTCAGCCTCGGTCGCGGCTGCGTCCGGGCGCAGGAAAAGGGCGCCAGCCAGTCGCACGGCGACCGACCGCTCAAGGGCCGGCCGCGCCCGGCGGCAAGAAGATCTGCGTGCTATACCCGGTGGCTTCGCCATGCTCGCCAATCCGGCCGACTACGCTTCCAGCGGCATCACGACCTTCTGAAGGGCCAGGATGGCGTCGGGTACCAGAAGGATCTTGGCAAAGGTACCGCCACGGAGGCGGCCCGCCTCGAAGAATACATCCCTGACGAGTCCTGGACAGCAGTCCAGGCGCTCTGACCGGAACCTGCAAACGAACGAAAGACCCCCAGCATGAAGACCGCCGAACAGATCCGACTGGAAGAAGCTCGAACGAAGCAAGCTCCCTGGAAGAAGTGGGGGCCCTACCTCAGCGAACGCCAATGGGGCACGGTGCGCGAGGACTACAGCGAAAACGGCAACGCCTGGGATTACTTCACCCATGACCAGGCGCGTTCCCGAGCCTATCACTGGGGCGAGGATGGCTTGGCCGGAATCTCCGACGACAAGCAACGCCTCTGCTTCGCCCTCGCTCTCTGGAATGGCAAAGATTCCATCCTCAAAGAGCGCGTGTTTGGGCTGACGAACAGCGAGGGCAACCACGGCGAGGACGTCAAGGAGTACTACTTCTACCTCGATTCCACTCCGACGCATTCCTACCTGAAGTATCTCTACAAATATTCGCAGGCGGTCTTTCCGTACGAGCAGTTGGTCCAGAACAATCAGGGGCGGAGCCGCCAGGAAGCGGAGTACGAATTGGTCCACACCGGAGTTTTCAACGACGACCGCTACTTCGACGTGTTCGTGGAATACGCCAAGGAGTCGCCCGAGGACATCCTGGTGCAAATCACCGTCCACAATCGGGGTCCGGAACCCGCCGAGATTCACCTGCTGCCGACGCTCTGGTTTCGCAATCGCTGGTCGTGGGGCGGGGACAACCCGCGACCGACGCTGCAAGCGTCCGCGGGTAGGACCGCCGTGGTGCAGGCTACCGAAGCCGACCTGGGCGAGCGCTATCTTTATTGCGACGCGGGGAGCGCACCCGCCCCGGGTGCAGTTCGGGGCGCCCCCGCCGCGAACGCGGGTTCGGCCACAGCGGCTGGCGAGGGCGCCAGCCGTGACACGCGAGGCGCGTGTGCTCCCCAACTCCTTTTCACGGAAAACGAAACCAATGCGAAGCGGCTCTTCGACGGGCAGAATCGGACTCCCTTCGTCAAGGACGGCATCAACAATTTCGTCGTTCATGGACAAACGGATGCCGTGAATCCGGAGCAGACCGGGACCAAGGCGGCTGCGCACTATCACCTGACTGTCCCGGCCGGAAAGTGTGAGATCCTTCGACTACGGTTGACACCCGTGGCGCCGGGAGACGTCGCCAAGACCTACGGCAAAGAGAGTGGCAGCTTCGGTCAACATTTTGATGCGATGATGCAGGCACGCCGGCAGGAGGCGGATGAATTCTATGCCGGTGTCATCCCGCGTTCGCTGGAGGCCGACGCGGCCAACGTCATGCGTCAGGCTCTGGCCGGGATGCTCTGGTCCAAGCAGTTCTTCTATTACGACGTGAACCGCTGGCTCGAAGAGCGGGGCAGTGACCCGTATTCACCTTCGGCCAAACTGGCACCGCGCAATGCTCAATGGCACCACATGTACAATGCCGACGTCATTTCGATGCCGGACAAATGGGAGTATCCGTGGTACGCCGCCTGGGATCTCGCCTTCCATGTCCTGCCGCTCACGCTGGTGGATGTGGATTTCGGCAAGCAGCAGCTCACTTTGATGCTGAGCGAAAATTACCTGCACCCGAACGGGCAGATCCCGGCCTACGAGTGGAACTTCGGCGACGTGAATCCGCCGGTGCATGCCTGGGCCACCATCTTCACCTACCGCCTGGAAATGGCGCGCACCGGCCAGGGTGACGTCGCGTGGCTGGAGCGCAGCTTTCAGAAGCTGCTGCTCAACTTCACCTGGTGGCTGAATCGCAAGGATCGTTCAGGCAAGAACGCCTTCGAGGGCGGGTTCCTCGGCCTGGACAACATCGGCGTCTTCGACCGCAGTTCACCGCTTCCGACCGGGGGCTACCTCGAACAAGCCGACGGCACCGCGTGGATGGCGCTCTTCAGTCTGAACATGCTCGAGATGGCCATCGAGTTGGCCATGCACGACCCGACGTACGCGGACATGGCGCTCAAGTTTACCCAGCACTTCGTCTCGATTGCCTCAGCAACCATTCACGCCGGTGGCAACACCGGCATGTGGGACGAGGAGGACGGATTCTTCTACGACGTGCTGCAGTTGCCGAACGGGCAAGCCCAGCGTTTGAAGGTCCGTTCCATGGTGGGGCTGCTGCCCTTGTGTGCGGTCGCAGTCTTCGAAGGTGATTTTGGGAAGAAGTATCCCGAGATCATGAAGAAGTTTCAGGGCTTCCTCGGAGCCCGCCCGGAATTGAGAACCTTCATTCACGATCCGGCCAAAACCGGCTGTGCGGGCCGCCGGCTCGGCGCGATCCTGGACGAAACCAAGCTTCGTCGCGTGCTGGCGAAGATGCTCGACGAGAATGAATTTCTCAGTCCGCACGGCATCCGGTCGCTCTCACGCTTCCACGCCGAACATCCCTACGTGTTCAACGTGGGGGGGCAGGATTTTCGCGTGCCCTACGTCCCGGGCGAATCCGACACCGGCATGTTCGGGGGCAACTCGAACTGGCGCGGCCCGATCTGGATGCCCGTCAACGCCCTGATCATCCGGGCGTTGCTCCAGTACTACGCCTATTACGGCAATGATTTTGCGGTCGAATGCCCGACCGGTTCCGGTCGGCAGATGAACCTCTATCAAATTGCCGGGGAAATCTCGCACCGCCTCGCCAGCCTGTTTCTCAAGGGCAAGGACGGCCGCCGTCCGGCGACCGGTGGAGAGCAGAAACTGCAGGAAGACCCCCATTGGCGCGACTACCTCCAGTTCTACGAATACTTCCACGGCGACAGCGGCGCCGGCCTGGGGGCGAACCATCAGACCGGTTGGACCGGCGTCATCGCCCGCACTATGCACTTGTTCGCGACCACTACCGCAGAGCAGGTGCTTGAGCTCGGCAAGGTCGCCGCATCGGTCGACGTCGGGAAGCCGACCGGCAGCAGCAACCCCGCGCAGACGGCCAGTCGCAAACGCTAACGGCCGATATGGGTGCCCCCAACTATCCATCCCTCTACCAGATCAACACCCGGGTTTGGATGACGGAACTGGCGCGCCGCCTTCGCCGCCCGGCGACGCTGGACGACGTTCCGGACGCCGAACTCGACCGGTTCGCCGCGTTGGGCTTCGGCTGGATTTGGTTCCTGAGCGTCTGGCAGACCGGCCAAGCCGGGCTGCGCGTCTCACGAGCCAACCTGGAATGGCAGAGGGAATTCCAGGAGACACTGCCTGACCTCTGCGAGGAAGACATCCCAGGTTCCGGTTTCGCGATCACCGGCTACACGGTGGCGGAAAGCCTGGGCGGGGACGCCGCCCTCGCCCGACTGCGCGAGCGGCTGGCGAAACGCGGCCTGCGGTTGATGCTCGACTTCGTACCCAACCACACCGGCCTGGATCATCCGTGGGTCGAGGAACACCTCGACTATTACATCCGCGGAACGGAGTTGGACCTGGCTCGCGCGCCGCAAAATTATACCTGGGTCATGCGCAAGGCTGGCGATCTGCTGCTGGCCCACGGACGCGATCCCTATTTCGCCGGCTGGCCGGACACCCTGCAACTCAATTACGGCAATCCCGGCACGCAGGCAGCCATGATCGGCGAGCTGGTGCGAATCGCCGGCCAGTGTGACGGCGTGCGCTGCGACATGGCCATGCTGGTATTGCCGGAGGTCTTCCAGCGGACCTGGGGCATTCCCGCCGAGCCGTTCTGGCCGGAAGCCACGCGGCGCGTGCGCGAGAAGGTGCCGAACTTTTGCTTCATGGCGGAAGTGTATTGGGACATGGAGTGGACGATGCAGCAGCAGGGATTCGATTACGCCTACGACAAGCGGCTTTATGATCGTCTGCGCGAAGGGCACGCCCGGCCCGTGCGCGAGCATTTCCACGCCGGATTGGATTACCAGAACAAGCTCGCGCGTTTTCTGGAGAATCACGACGAGCCTCGGGCCGCCGCCATCTTCGCGGACGGACAGCACAAGGCGGCGGCGGTGATCACGTTTCTCTCGCCGGGCCTGCGCTTCTTTCATCAGGGACAATTCGAGGGGCGGATCAAACGCATCTCGCCGCATCTGGGCCGCGCGCCGGATGAGCAAGTGAACGAACCGCTTCAGCAGTTCTACTCGCGGTTACTCGCGGTCTTGCGCCACCCGGCCGTCCGCCAAGGGCAATGGCAACTGGTCGAATGCCATCCCTCGTGGGACGGCAACGGCACCTGCGACGCATTCATCGCCTTCGCTTGGGCGAACCATGACGGCGGGCGCGTGATGGTCTGCGTCAATTATGCCGGCCAACAGAGCCAGTGTTACGTCCGCCTCTCGTACGCCGACTGGGGCGACCGACAATGGCGGCTGCGTGATTTGTTGAGCGGCGCCCAATACGAACGCGACGGGAACGACCTTCAGTCCCGCGGGCTCTATCTGGATGTGTCTCCCTGGCAATTCCACGTTTTTGAACTGACGGCCACATGACGTTGAGCGACGTTGCTCCACGACCACGGAAGGAAGATTATCCATGAACGAACGGCGAACCAAAGTCGAACAGAGCCTGGGCTGGATCATCCTGGCGCTCCTCCTCGGGGGCTGCCTGCTGGTGATGTTGCCGTTTGCCACGGCGTTGGTCTGGGGAACGGTGTTAAGCGTTTCAAGCTGGCCCCTGTATCGCCGCCTGCTGGGCTGGCTGGGCGGTCGGCGCACGCTGGCCGCGGCGCTGATGGCGCTGGCGATGATCTGCGTGGTCCTGCTCCCGTTTGTGGTCGTGGGCGTGAATCTGGGGGACAATGTCAAAGAACTCACGGCCGCCACGCGGCGCTGGATGGATGCCGGCCCACCGGCCCCGCCGGCCTGGCTGCCGAAGGTGCCGGCGATCGGCCAGCAGGCGGCTGAGTATTGGCTGAGCCTGGCGGCGGACAGCTCCAAGCTCATCGAAGCCGGCAAGGGTTTGATCGAGCCGGTGAGCGGCTGGCTGCTCAGTGTCGGCCTGGCCCTGGGCCGCGGTTTGCTCCAACTGGCGTTGAGCATCCTGGTCGCTTTCTTCCTGTTCCGCGATGGGGGCAAGGCGGCGGAGCGTCTGGGCAGCGCCGTGACGCGCATCGCCGGCGACCGCGGCGTCCATCTGCTCACGGTGGCCGGCAACACCGTGCGGGGCGTGGTCTATGGCATCCTAGGCACGGCGTTGGTGCAGGCGGTGCTGGCGGGAGTCGGGTTCTTCATCGCGGGCGTGCCGGGCGCCGGGGTGCTGGCGTTGCTGACGTTCTTCCTGTCGGTCGTGCCGGTCGGGCCGCCGTTGGTTTGGCTGCCGGCGGTGCTGTGGCTTTTCAGTCAAGGGGCGACCGGCTGGGGCATCTTCATGCTGATTTGGGGAGTCGGGGTCAGCAGTGTGGACAACTTCGTCAAGCCGTGGCTTATCAGTCAGGGCAGCGCCCTGCCATTCCTGCTGATCTTCTTCGGCGTCATCGGAGGCGCCCTGGCGTTCGGGTTCATCGGGGTGTTCATCGGCCCGACGCTGCTGGCGGTCGGCTACCGTCTCGTGAGGGAATGGGCCGCCAGCCATCCCCCTGCCGACGCCCGGGAGACCGCCGCGGTGAAATCTTGAAACGCACATGAATCAGCCAAACGTCCCCCAACACCACCCCCCAGGGCTGGCCGCCCGGCTCCGTGCGAGCCTGCCGGCGCTGCGCTGGCTCCGGACCTACGACCGCTCCTGGCTCCGGGGTGACCTGGTCGCCGGTGTCACCCTCGCGGCCTACCTGCTGCCATCCGGCCTGGGCGACGCCTCGCTCGCCAATCTGCCGCCGCAGGCGGGACTCTACGCGTGCTTGTTTGGCGGACTGGTCTTCTGGCTGTTCTGCAGCTCGCGGCACACGGCCATCACGGTCACGTCCGCGATTGCCCTGCTCATTGGCGTGTCACTGGGCGAAATTGCGGGCGGCGACGCGACGCGGTTCAGCGCGCTGGCGGCGGGGACGGCCCTGCTCGTGGCGCTGATCGCCTTCATCGCCTGGCTGATCAAGGCGGGCTCGATCATCAACTTCATTTCCGAGAGCGTGATGGTCGGATTCAAGTGCGGCGTGGCGCTGGTGCTCGCGAGCACGCAGTTGCCCAAGCTGTTTGGCGTCCACGGCGCCCACGGCAATTTCTGGGAGAACTGCGGCGGCTTTCTGAAGCACCTGGGGGACACCAATCTGACTTCGCTGACCGTGGGTGGCATTGCCCTGGCGGTGCTCGTGCTGGGGAAGGTGTTTCTCAAGCACAAACCAGTGGCGTTGTTCGTGGTGGTGGGCGGCATCGTCGCGTCCGGCTGGCTCGGTCTCGACGCGCGCGGGGTAAAACTGTTGGGCGAAGTGCCGCAAGGGCTGCCGGCCCTCGGGCTGCCGGCGGTGCGGTGGGCCGACTTGAACGATCTGTTGCCGCTGGCGTTCGCGTGTTTTCTGCTGGGCGCGGTCGAGACCGCCGCCATCGGTCGCATGTTCACGGCCAAACACGGCGGGCGGCTGGATGCCAACCAGGAGTTCCTCGCGCTCGCGGCGGCCAACCTCGCGGCGGGCTTGGGTCGGGGCTTTCCGATCAGCGGGGGCATGTCGCAATCGCTCGTCAACGAAGGCGGCGGCGCGCGCACGCCGCTGTCCGGCGCCGTCGCCGCCATCGTCATCCTGGTGGTCGTATTGTTCTTCTCGCATCTGCTGGCCGCGTTGCCCCAGCCGGTGCTGGCGGCAGTGGTCCTGGTCGCCGTGGCCAGCTTGTTCAAGGTGTCCGCCCTCCAGCACCTCTGGCGCGCGGATCGTCCGGAATTCCTCGTGGCGATCGCGGTCATCGTCGGCGTGCTCGGGCAGGGATTGCTGCGCGGCGTGATGATCGGCGCGGTCATTTCGCTGATGCTGCTGCTCCGGCGCGCGTCGCGCCCGCATGTCGCCTTTCTGGGCCGCATTGCCGGCACGCGACGGTTCTCCGATCGCGAACGGCATCCGGGCAACGAGTTGATCCCCGGCGTCCTGATCTTCCGGCCGGAATCGGGCCTGCTGTATTTCAACATGGATCATGTGCGCGACACGATTCTGGACCGCGCCCGCGCCGAGAACCCGCCGCCGAAGCTCGTCGTGTTGGACCTCTCCGCGGCGGCCTACGTGGACATGCACGCCGCCCACATGCTGGCGGAACTGGCGGGCGAACTGACCGCCGCCGGCATTCGCGCGCAGGCCGTGGAGGCGCGCGCCTCGGTGCGCGAGCGTCTGCGCCACGAAGGACTGGAGGCCAGACTCGGGGGCGTTGACCGCTTTACCACCGTCGCCGACGCGGTGGACAGCGCGAACGCCGGGGAATGCTCGCCCGGAGGGGCGCCGGCCTGATCTCGTCGCCGCCGTCATGCTCCTTGCCATCCTCATCGCAGGCCTTCTGGTGGCCGTTACGGTGACGGTTCATGCCGCCGGGTTCGGTCTGCTCCTGAAGTCGTTGATGAATTCGCCCGCCGGGCTGCCGACGGAACCCTGGCCCGTCGCCAGGTTGCTGATCCGGGTGACTTGGTGGCTGATCCTGATTCACCTGGTCGAGATCACGGTGTGGGCGTGCTTCTACCTGTGGGGCGGCTGTCTGCCCGACGCCGAAGCGGCCTTCTACTTTTCCGGCGTCACCTACACGACGATCGGCTACGGGGATCTGGTGCTGGCGAAGCCGTGGCGGATTCTCGGCCCGATCGAAGGACTGACCGGCATTCTCATGTGCGGACTGTCGGCCGGCTTGTTTTTCGCGCTGGTGACCCGGATTTTCGTGCCCCGATTCGAAGCCAAACGAAAGTGACCCATGAAGACAACACGCCAGCAAAACTCGAGTTCACCCGGCTGGTGGCGGCTCGCTCTCGGAGCCGTGATCGTCGCCGCCTTCACGACCGCGCTGCGCGCCGAGGCGCCGGGTGACGACAGTTCGCAAGCGGAGAAGACCGAGGAGAACCTGAAGAGCCTCCAGGATCCGACCATCCTCGCGCGCCGCGCCTGGGCGGACACGGAGTGGAACCAGTACGCGGATGGCCGACACTATTTGGAGGAAACGCTTGGCGGGCTTTGGGCCTGGCGCGTCTCGGAAGCGCAGGACTGGGGCGTGCGGGTGACCGTGCCGTACGAGTGGCACCTGGCCGGAGACGCCGCCGGCGATTCGGACGATCGGGGGCTGGGTGACATCAAGTTCGCGACCGGCACGGCGTTTCACCTCGGTCGCACCTGGCGCATGGGCTTGGGCGCGGAACTGCGGACTCCGACCGCGGAAGCCGGCCTGGGTGATAACGTCTGGCGGATTCAGGAGTTCGTCGCGCTCGCCTGGGATGCCACTCCGTGGCTCACGCTGAGTCCGTCGGCGGAGTACAATCAGTCCTTCCACGAGGAGCCGGGCGTCGCGTCCCAGCACTTCCTGGAAATGTACTTCCCGGCGACGTTCCTCCTGCCGCACCATTGGTCTGTGTCGCCCCGGTACGAGGCCAAAGTCAACTTCGAGGACGACAACTACGTGACGCACACGGCGAAATTCCTGATTGCGAAACAACTGACCAACCCGCCGCTGGGCCTCGCCGCCTCGGTCAAGCGGTCGTTCGACTCGGGCGAGAAGGATTTCACGGTCAACTTCATCGTTACCTACTACTTCCGTTGAAATGAAGGCGGCACGATGCGAACGGACGGGGAAGCGCAGGCCGCCGGTTGGCGGGCCGCTTGGAGCCTGTTTGACGACTCCCGCCCGCCACCCATCGCCGCGTCCGCCAATGATTTGACTCAGATTCACGAAACGAAACCGTCCACTCAACCGTCATAGAACAGCCATGAATATCAAACTCCACTCACTATCTCACCGCCGGCCTCGTCGGCTGGGCGGCGACCGCTTCCGCCGATGTCCTGGAACTCAAGACCGGCAAAACCATCACCGGCAAGTACGCCGGCGGCACGCCAGCCACGATCCGTCTGGAAACGACCGAAGGCGTCCAGGCGTTCGAGACCAGCCAGGTCGTCGCGTTGACCTTTACCGGCGGCGCCGCCGCTCCAGCGGTTGCGGCGGCCCCGACGGCGGCGCCCGCCCCCACCGTTGCTCCGGCCCCCGCGGCTCCCGTCGCTGCCGCGCCGTCGGTGGCCACCGTCTCGGTGCCTGCGGGCACGACCCTGCTGGTGCGGTTGGTGGACCCGGTTTCCTCGAACGATCCCCAAGGTAAACGCTTCACGACCGCCCTCGAAACGGATCTCGCTGTGAACGGTGTCGTCGTCGCCAAGGCGGGAACCAAGATCTACGGGCGCATCGAAAGCGCGCAACAGGCCCGCCGTCTGGCGGGTCAGAGCAAGCTGGAACTGCGGCTGACGGAGGCGGCCATCGGCCCGAATCTCGTCCCTTGGTGACCAGCGGCGACACCGACGCCGGGCGAAGTCCGTTGGCAAGACGGCCCGCGGCGCGGCGGCCGGCGCGGCGATCGGGGCGATTGCCGATGGCGGTGATGGCGCGGCCACGGGCGCGGCGATTGGCGCCGTGGCTTCCGGCGTGAAAAAGGGGGAGACCGCGTCGGTGAGCCCTGGCACGGTATTGGAATTCAAGTTGCAGCAACCTGTTCCGTCACCGTTGCCCGGTGAACCACCGTCAAGGCCCTCCATCTCTTCAACTCCACCCAGTCCATTCCATGAACTGCCCCTGGAGCGCGGACTTCAGTCCGCAGGAACCCTGGTCGGCCCAAGGACGTCCCTGCGGGCTAAAGCCCGCGTTCCGACGTGGTTTATTGGCGCCAAGCGCGATCTCAAGATCGTTGAACTTTCTATGAACTGCTCTGGAGCGCGGACTTCAGTCCGCAGGAAGCTTGGTTGGCCAAGGGACGTCCCTGCAGGCTAAAGCCCGCGCTCCGACGTGTTCATTGGCGCCAAGCGCGATCTCAAGATCTTTGAACTCCCCATGAAATCCACCCCGTCTATGAAAACCAACCTGTTCGCGGCGTTCGCCGCCCTGGCCATCTCCTTCCACTCGGTAGTCGCGGGCAACGTCAACGACACCATCGAGGTTCTCCGCGCCACCTATAAGGCGGACCGTCAGGCGATCCTGGCCGAGACCCTGCAACTCACGGAGACCGAGAGCGCCGCCTTCTGGCCGCTCTACCGGGCCTATCGCGCGGACATGGACCAGATCGGCGACGGTCTGGTGAAGCTGGTGCTGGAGTACGGCGACGTGTATCCAGACATGTCCGAATCGCGCGCGGCGGAAATGCTGAAGGAGTACCTGGCGCTCGAGCAGAAGCTCGCCAGCAAGCGCGCCACCTATCTCAAACGCGCCGCCAAAGTTCTGCCCGCGACCAAGACCCTTCGCTGGGCGCAATTGGAAAGCCGTTTGGACCTTGCCCTGCGCCTCCAGTTGGCGGGAGCGATTCCCATGGTCCCCACGCCGGAGGCGAAACCATGAACCGCCTTCGCTCATCCGCACGACGGCAGTCAGGGTCGCCGCTCCGGGCGACGGTCGTTGGCGCCGTCTTGGGCGTGTGGCTGGCGTTCTCGGGCGCCGGCTGCAACACGAACAACACCGCCAGCGCGGAAAGCTTCGCGGTGGTGACCATCCCCAATCGCGCGCCGGGCGACATTGCGACGGCCATTTGCCAGGTCTTCGGCGCCGAAGGCTACTCGGGCGGCGTCACGGGCCGGGGTGAACTGGTCTTCGAGAAGCTGGGCTCGCGTGGGACCACGGTGGCCCGTGAAGGCGTGGTCGCCACCCGGTCCGGCGCGCAGACGATCATTCGCGTGCGGGTGGAGGTCATCGCGCTTGCCGCGGGCGCGCATCGGCTGCAATGCAAGGCCTTCATCGTTCGCGGGGGGAGTGATCCCTTCTTCCAGGACGAAGTGGGGATCGCGAATCGTCGCAGCGGGCCCTACCAGGACTTGCTGAACCAGGTGGTCCAACAACTCGAAACCGCGCCTCCGCCTGAGAGCGCGGCGCCCCGGGGTTCGTGATCCCGGCATCCTTCCAGCTTCCGAAACCACCACGACCATGAAGACCAAGCAAGCGACCAAAGCCCGGTCGTCCCGAACGGACGAGTGGGATCAACAATGGCAGGCTCACTGGAGCAAGGTTGGCACGCCCGGCTACGAGCTCCCCGTGGGTGGCCCCGGCGGGGACGAGCGCGACTTTCTCGCCGTCGCCCGCACTCCGGCCCGGGAACGCCAGCGCCTCAAACGCATCACCGACGAGTTCGCCCGCGCCTTCAAGGCGCTGCACTCCGTCGGTCCCGCGGTGACCGTCTTCGGTTCGGCGCGGTTCAAGGAAGACCATCCCTACTACCAGTTGGCCCGGGCGGTCGGCGCGGAGCTGGCCAAAGCGGGCTTTGCCACGTTGACGGGGGGCGGTCCCGGCGTCATGGAGGCCGCGAACCGCGGCGCGCACGAGGCGGGCGGCGCCAGTTACGGCCTGAACATCATCCTGCCCCACGAGCAGGCCGCCAACCCGTACGTGGACGACAGCATCGAGTTCCACTACTTCTTCACCCGCAAGGTCTGTCTTGTAAAATACTCCTGCGCGTTCATCGTCATGCCGGGCGGGCTGGGCACCTTGGACGAACTGTTCGAGGCGGCCACCCTGATCCAGTGCCAGAAGATCGGTCCGTTCCCCTTGATCCTGATGGGCGACGTTCTGGGACGGCCTGAGAAAATGGGGCCGGTTCATGATGGAACAGGGCGTCTTCGCCCAGGAAGAAATCGGCTTCGGCCGCATCACGGACTCGCCGCGGGAAGCGGTGGACCTGATCCGGCGCGGCCTGCCGCCCGCCGTGACGGACCATCTCCGACCGTTATGAGATCGGCCGACGGGCGCTGAACAATTTGGCCGCTGTGGAAGTGGCGGAAAGACCGCGCCACGGGGGCCACGCAACAGAAACACCACAAACTGAAAACAGGACATACGACATGAAACGACACTCATTACTCACCCTGGGTCTGATCACGCTGCTGACCGTGGCCACGCAGGCCAATCAGGAACAGCTCGCCGCCAGCATCAAGGACGCGCGCGTCGAGGCGACGCGCACCGCCGATCAGCTCAAGAGCACCCTGAACACCCTCAACGCCCCTCACCAAGCAGAAGGAAGGCGACCTGACCGCGGCCTACAAGGCGTTCGTGGCGAACGTGCCCAAGACGGAGGCGGCCAGCGCCTGGACCTCGACCTACGCGGTGGATGGCCAGCGACGGCCAGCAGTACTTCGCGAACTGGCAGAAGACGATTGACGGCATCGCCAACGAGTCGCTCCGCAAGAAGTCGCAGAAGCGGCTCGACGCCGTGCGCGAGCGGTACGGCAAGGTGGAGAAGTCCCTGGTCGCGGCCGGCGGCAAGTTCAAGCCGTTCCTCTCGGACCTCGGCGACATCAGCGCCGCGCTCGCCAATGACATCACCGCCGGCGGGGTGAAGGCGATCAAGAGCACCGTGAGCAGCGCCAACTGGAACTATCAAGGGGTCAGCAAGGCCGTCAACGACGCCCTCAAGGAGATGGCGAAGATGGAAGGTCTCCTTTCGACGAAGGCCAAGTAAGGACTCTCGCGGCTGCCACCCGGGCCGGACGGTTGCCCGGGTGGCCGGCCGTTGGCCCGGCCGGCGGTGAACGAGCGGTTCGCCCGGCTTCCCGCCGCGCCGGTTTCACCGCCGCATCGAACTCCGCACTGGCATGATTGGCGCCAATTCCCCCGGCTCTTCCCGGCGCGTTCTGGACCCGTACGACCGGGTTTCGGAAGTGTTGTTCGGGCTGATCATGGTCCTCACATTCACCGGTTCGTTGAGCGTGGCGGACGCGGGGCAGGGGGCGGTCCGGACGATGCTCATCGGCGCGTTGGGCTGCAATCTGGCTTGGGGCATCATTGACGGCGTCCTGTATCTCATGGGCTGTCTGGCCGCGAAGGGCCGGCAGATTCTCACCCTGCGCGCCGTGCGCCAAGCGACCGATCCGGCGCGAGCCCGGCGCATCATCACCGACGCCCTGCCTGCGGCGCTGGCGTCCGTGCTGCAACCCGCCGAAATCGAGACGATGCGCCAGCGGTTGGTCGCGCTGCCCGAGCCAGCGGAGCGGGCTCGTTTGGGTAAAAGAAGAGTGGTGGGGCGCGCTGGCCGTGTTTGGCTGGGTCTTCCTGACGACGTTCCCGGTGGCGTTGCCGTTCATCTTCATGGCTCAGGCCGGTCCCGCCCTCCGCGTCTCCAACGGCATTGCCGTCGCCATGCTGTTTGCGACGGGCTGGGTGTTCGGCAAGATCACCAGCCGCAGCCCGTGGATGACGGGTGTGACGATGGTGATTCTGGAGCGCCGCCCTGGTCGGCATGACCATGGCATTGGGGGGATAAGATGATACCCGCGCGCGATCTCAGCCGGAACGATCCCGACCGGACGGGGAGAGTCGGCCGCGCGCCCGCTGGCGGCGCGATCGGAAGCGGCCTCCAGCACGCGCTCAGGCTCACCTTCCAGGCACTGCTGCTGGGCGGCAGCCTGGTTCGGGGGCAGGAGGCCCCCGGCGCTCGCGTCAGCACCGACGCCCTGGCGCCCGCGGTTGGGAGCGAGTCGGCCGACGACGGCTGGGCCTTTTCCGCGGCGGTTGCCGGCTACCTCGTGCCCGACGGCCGGGATTATTTTCAGCCCACCATCACGGCGGATCACGGCGGACTCCACCTCGAGGCGCGTTACAACTACGAGAACCTCGAGACTGGCTCGGCGTGGGTCGGCCGCAACTTCGGCGGCGGCGGCCGGGTGACTTGGGAGATCACGCCCATGCTGGGTGGCGTGTTCGGCGAAACCTTCGGCGTGGCGCCGGGCTACAAAGGCGCCGTGAGTTGGTGGCGGCTCGAACTCTACAGCGAGGGTGAGTACGTGTTCGACGCGGGTGATGACGCCGACAGCTTTTTCTACAACTGGTCCGAGTTGAGCCTGGCGCCCGTGAACTGGTTTCGCTTCGGGATTGTGGGGCAGCGCACGCGGACCTACCAGACGGACCTCGACCTCCAGCGTGGGTTCCTGCTCGGCTACTCGTACCGCGCGCTGGATTTCACGGCCTATCTGTTCAACCCGGATGAAAGCCGGCCCACGTTCGTCATGACGATGGCGTTGAATTTCTGAGTTGTGGACCTGTTCCAGCATCTTCATCGCGGTCATCTTCCTCCACAGCCTGGTGTCCCGGCGGCTGGAGCGGACCATCGTGACGGCGCCGATCGTCTTCACCCTCGCCGGAATGGTCGCGTTCCTCCTCGCGGGCGACGTGCGTGACGACGCCTCCAGTCACGCGATCTTCCTGCATGTGGCCGAGGCGGGGTTGGTGCTGCTGCTGTTCACGGACGCCAGCCGCACCGGTTTGGGAAGCTGCGCAGCATCCGGGAACTGCCGATCCGTTTGTTGAGCGTCGGGATGCTGCTGACCATCGGGCTGGGCGCGCTGGCCGCGCGGTGGGTGTTTCCGCAACTCACCGTTTGGGAGGCCGGCATTCTCGGGGCGATCCTCGCGCCCACCGACGCCGGCCTGGGCCAGATCATCGTGAACAGCCCGCGCGTGCCGTTGAAGATTCGTCAGGCGCTGAACGTGGAGGCCGGATTGAACGACGGGTTGTCGGTGCCCTTCTTGTTGTTCTTCATCGCGATGTCCAGCCACGGCGGCGAGGCCAGTTTGACGCGCTTCATCGTCGAGCAACTCGGTTTCGGCGCGCTGGTGGGCGCGGGGGTCGGCCTGGCGGGGGGCGGGCTGCTGGGCCTGGCGCATCGCCGGCGGTGGATGGCCTCGGGCTGGCAGCAACTGGGCCTGGTCGCTCTGCCCGTGCTCTGCTTGCTGGCCTCGCGGCCGATCGGGGCGAGCATGTTCATCGCGGCGTTTGTGGCCGGTCTGGCCGTCCAGGTCGGATTCCGCGAGGCGGCCCGGCACAGTGTCGAATTCACCGAGCAGTGGGGGCAGTTGTTCAACCTCTCGGTGTTCTTCCTGTTCGGCCTGCTGGTGGCGCGCGCCGGGTCTGAATTCCACTGGTCGCACGCCCTCTACGCCGTGCTCAGTCTCACGGTCGTCCGCATGATCCCGGTGGCCCTCGCGCTCGTGGGCGCGCGGTTGCACCGGGCGACCGTGCTGTTCATGGGGTGGTTCGGGCCGCGCGGTCTCGCCTCCGTGGTGCTGGGGCTGGTTTATTTGGAGGAGGTGGCACGGCCCACCGATCAGGGCACCATCCAAATCGCGGTGATGGCGACCGTGCTGCTCAGCATTCTGGCCCACGGGTTGAGTGCCCTGCCCGGCATGGAACTCTACGCGCGGAAGATGGCGAAGCTGCCACCGACGCCGCCGAGTTCTCCGGTATGGAACCCGAAAGCGCTTACCAGAATCCGCGGTCGGTCTCAGGCTCCTCCCACTAACTCGCTCTCCCTATGAAGATCACCATCGTTGGCGCCGCCGGCGAAGTCACCGGCTCGGCTTACTACGTCCAAACCAAGTCCGGCAGCGTCCTTGTGGATTGCGGCCTCTTCCAAGGCGGCCGGAAATCCGAGGCGCTCAACCGCCCGCCCACCGGCCCGAAACAGAAGCTCGACGCTGTGCTGCTGACCCACGGCCACCTGGATCACACCGGACGCCTGCCGTTGCTGGCGAAGCGGGGCCACACCGCGCCCGTTTTCGCCACGCCGGCGACGATCGAGATGACGAGCCTCATCCTGCGCGACTCGGCGCGCATCCAGGCCGGTGATGCCGAACGCCGGAACCGCGAAGCGCGCTCGCGGCTGGCGAAACCCGCGGAGCCGCTCTATACTCCGGAGCACGCCGAGGCGATCATTCAGTGCCTCAAGCCCGTTCCCTACCGGCAACCCGTGGCGGTGGCGCCCGGTATCGAGGCCATCTGGACCGAGTCCGGCCACATGCTGGGCTCGGGGAGCATCCAGTTGATCGTCGAGGAGGACGGAAAGCGGAAGCGCGTCGTGTTCTCCGGCGATCTCGGCCCGCGCAGCGCGCCGATCTTGAAGGAATTCGAGCCGTTCCGGGAAGCCGACCTGGTCTTCCTCGAGTCCACCACCACGGCCGCGACCATCGTCCGTTTGTCGAGACGGTTGATGAGTTCGTGCGCATCGTCCAGGAAGCCGTCGCGCGGAAGGGGAAGATCCTGGTGCCGACCTTTGCGGTGGGCCGCGCCCAACTCCTGACCGGCCTGCTGGCGTGGATGTTCCGCAAACAGAAGGTGACGCCTTTCCCCATCTTCCTCGACAGTCCGATGGCCATCGAGGCGACGAAGATCTATGCGCGGCATCGCGGAGTTGTTCGACGAGGGCATGACGAAGTTCATCGCCGAGAAACCGATGAAGGCTGACCTGAAGACCATGAAGATGTGCGTGTCGTCCGAAGACTCCCGCGCCATCAACGATGTGCCCGGCCCGTGTCTGGTCATGGCCGGCGCCGGCATGCAACGCCGGCCGCATCCTCCATCACCTCAAGCAGAACCTGTGGAAACCCGAAACCCATGTGATGATCGTGGGGTACCAGGGCCACGGCTCCTGGGACGCCAGTTGGTGGAGGGCGAGAAGGTGGTTCGCATCCACGGCGAGAAGGTGGCGGTGGCGGCGCGGGTTCACACCTGGGCGGCTTCAGCGCCCACGCCGGCCAGACCGGACCTGCTGCACTGGTTCAGCGTCCTGGCGCCCAGCAAGCCCCGGGTGGTCCTGACGCATGGTGGAAGACGAGCCGCGCGCGGCGCTGGCGGCGCTGATCCGCAAACAGCACAGGCTGACCCCCACGCTCCCGGGAATGGGCGACGTGATCGAGATCTAGACACCGCCCTTCTCCCCCGCCATGTTGGCAGGGTGGAAGACTTCCACCGAGGAACTATGAAGACGCTGGCGAAGGGCGCGCAGGCCGTCTGCGTCTTTGTGAACGACCAGTTGGACCGAGCGTGCCTCGAGGCGGTGGCCGCGCAAGGGGTGAAACTGGTCGCGCTGCGCTGCACCGGCTTCAATAACGTGGACCGCCGCCGCCAAGGAACTGAAGCTGACCGTGACCCGCGTGCCGGTCTATTCGCCCTACGCGGTGGCGGAGCACGCGATCGCGCTGCTCCTGGCTCTGAATCGCAAGATCCACCGCGCGTACAACCGGGGTGCGCGAACTCAATTTCTCGCTTCACGGCCTGCGGGCTTCGACCCCAGGGCAAGACAGCCGGCATCGTGGGCACGGGCAAGATCGGCCGCATCGTCGCTCGAATCCTGCGTGGTTTCGGCATGAAGGTGCTCGCGTACGATCCGTTTCCGAATCAGGAGTGGGCCGCGCAGCACGGGGTTGAGTACACGGACGCCGCATCCGTGGCCGGCCTGAGCGACGTGATCTCGCTGCACATTCCGCTCACGCCGGAGACCAAACATCTCATCCGGCGGGAGACCCTGGACCTGATGAAGCCGGGGGTGATTCTGATCAACGTCGGCCGCGGGCGTTGATGGACGCCCGCGCGCTGATCGGGGCGCCTCGTCCGGCCGGCTCGGCGGCGTGGCGCTCGACGTGTACGAGGAAGAGGAGGATCTTCTTCGAGGATCTGTCCGGCCAGGTGTTGCAGGATGACGACCTCGCGCGGTTGCTGACCTTCCCAACGTGCTCATCACCTCGCACCAGGCGTTTCTGACGCGCGAAGCGCTCGACGACATCGCGCGCACGACGGTCGCCAACCTTGAGGCGCTGGCGGGCGGAAAGCCCAGTCGAAGGCTCGGTGCTGACCTGATTTCCGACGACGCAGCGTGGGAAACCGCCGGGTGGGGGACACAGTCCGAAAACTTCGTCCCGCTAACCTCGTCCGGATCGGTTCCCCAGGGAGAGAGGGTGACGATCGTTCGGGCCGAACGCCCCGGCCCGCTCCGGTCACTGGCGGCCCGCGCCGAGGCGGAGTCGAGCGAACACCGGCCGCAGGGTCCGGGTCCACTTATCGTAGCCGGCGGCGTTGGGATGCAGCAGGTCGGGAAACTCCTCCACCTTGGCGTTGCCTTCAGCGTCGGCGAACAGCGTCCAGGTATCCACGAGCGTGACCTTCGCCTGGCCTTTCGCGGACTTCTCCAAGCGGGCGTTGAGATCCTTGATTTGCGCGGCTGAACGCTTCTTCGCCGGGCTGCTGGGCATTACTTCGCAGAGCACAATGGGCATCCGCGGATGCGCCTCTTGGCAGGCGTCGAGAATCGCGCCGACGTTCTCGGCGATGATGTCGGGTTCACCGCCCCTCTTCGAGGTCGTTGGTGCCGATGAGCACACCACGGCCGCCGGGTTCAGGTCAGCACGTCCTCCTTCAGCCGACAGAGCACGCCCCGCGTGACGTCCCCCGCTGATGCCGCGATTGGCCACTTTCCGGATCCCGGGAAATCTCTGGAGCCAACGTGCCCCAGCCCTGGGTGATCGAGTCGCCCAGAAACACCACCGCGCTGGTCTTGCGCGCGGTCGTGCCACCATTGCGTCCGGCGCTCGATCCATAGCTTGGTGAACCAGTCGTACTTGCGGATCGGGCCGCGGCGGGGAACGCGGCGTCCTCCGGGAAAGTGCTGATACCCGGGGCGGCGCTGGCATCCGCCGCCCGCAACCGGCGGCAGGCTGACGACGGCGGCCAGGGTGACGACGGCGAGGGGCGAGACTGCAGCGGATGTTTCATCGGCGCAACGCTGGGAGCGACGACGCCCGAGGTCAAGCCGTGGCGCGGGGCGGTTTCGCCGGACGTCAGCGCCTTCCCGCGCCACCGGGACCGTTCCTTGCCGTGGGCGGGAGGGACTCCGCTTCACGGTCCGACGGCACTCAGGGAACCGCCATCCGGCTTGCCAGCCGTCGGCGGCTTCCGGAACCCTGCGCCGATGAGCGATCTCGCCCGTTACGGCTGAGCACACGCTGTTGAAGCCGGGCCACCGCCATGGATATCGGAACGCCTTTGCGCCGAGGCCCGACGGTATCATTTCTGCGCGGTCTGCGTGAACGCAGGGTGGATTGCCCGCGCGCACCACTTGCTGGAAGGCTCGGATGTGAAGGTCGCCGCCGTCGTCGGCTTTCCCTCGGCGCCACGGAAGCCGATGTGAAGCGATTCGAGACCGAGGCGGCGATTGACGCCGGCGCGCACGAGATTGACGTGGTGTTGAACGTGGGCCGGCTCAAGGGAGGCGAGGACGCGGCGGTGCTGCGGGAGTTGCGCGACGTGGTGGAGGCGGCCGAAGACCGGGCGGTGAAGGTGATCATCGAGGCCTGTCTGCTGACCGAGGAGGAAAAGCTGCGCGCGTGCGAACTGGTCGTGAAATCCGAGGCGCGGTTCGTGAAGACCTCGACGGGCTTCAACTCGGGCGGGGCCACGGTGGAGGACGTGAAGCCACCCGGATCGGCACGTCGGCGGGCGTCGCGATCGTCCTGGGCAGGGGTGGCGCGGTGACAGCCACCTATTGAAGCGGAACTCCCGAGTTGTTCCGTCGTCGTCGCGGATTCAACGGTACCACGGGGCGCGGACGGCTTCGCCCGCGGAAGGGGACCGGCGCCGGCAACCCGGATCGGACCTCTCCGCGCAGACTGCGAACCGCCGTCAAGACGATCGCTCCCCGAACCAGCCCGCTGACCGCCAAGCCGACGGTCCGACTTCCCATGAACCGCCCGGTGAGGGCACCGGGCCTACAGGGTGTAGGCCGGGTCCCCCGACCCGGCGTGGACGGTTCATGGCCGGTGAGCGGTCCGAAAGGAACCAGGACTTCCCGCGAACCGCTCCTAGGAGCGCGGACTTCAGTCCGCAGGAACGCTGGTCGGCCAAGAGGATGTCCCTGCGGGCTAAAGCCCGCGCTCCGACGTGGTTTTTGGCCCCTGCGCGTCCATTGCTGGAGGTCGAAGTGAACCGCCCGGTGAGGGCACCGGGCCTACAGGGTGTAGGCCGGGTCCCCCGACCCGGCGTGGACGGTTCATGGCCGGTGAGCAGGTCCGAAAGGAACCAGGGACTTTCCATGAACCGCCCGGAGCGCGGACTTCAGTCCGCAGGAACGCGGGTCGAGCCAGGGACGTCCCTGCGGGCTAAAGCCCGCGCTCCGACGTGGTTTTTGGCCCCGATGCGCGTCCATTTGTTGGAGGTCGAAGCTTCCCATGAACCGCCCGGTGAGGGCACCGGGCCTACAGGGTGTAGGCCGGATCCCCCGACCCGGCGTGGGCGGTTCATGGCCGGTGAGCAGGTCCGCAAGGAACCTGGAGCTTTCCATAAACCGCTCTTGGAGCGCGGACTTCAGCCCGCAGGGACGCTGGTCGGCTCAGGGATGTCCCTGCGGGCTAAAGCCCGCCCTCCGACGTGGTTCAGGGCCCCAATGCGCGTCCATTGTGGGTGGTCGAAGCTCGCCCGCCCCTTCGGCCGGTATCGCCGACCTCCAGGTCCTGGCCCCTGCTCGCCGGAAGGCCGGCGGTACCTCGCGCCGGTTCAAGGGTCGCCAGGCGCGATTTCAAGATCGTGGAGACTCTCCATAAGCCCTGCGAAAATGGGTTGGACGAGTATTCGTTGCACCTGCAACACATATCCGTCCGATGTGTTCGGGGATTCGAACCGCGAAATCCCGGTTGGGAGAATCCTCGCCCGGATGTTCGATCACTCGTCCTTCGAGTTGACGGCGGTCCGGTAGGCGGGTCGCTGTGGCAAACCACCTGCGTCTGCACTCCCCTCGACGCCATTTCGGCGTGGTTTCGCCCCTCGCCCTGCCTACCCTCGCGAATGAAGCGCGTCCTCAAAGGGGCGCGGGTTTCTTCGGCGGCCGTCGCCCTCGCGATCTTGTTGATCCTCGGGTTGCTGGCTACCTCGCTGATCTCACGCCGTGGCGGGGATTGCCGGCGTGGCGTGAAACCGAGGGCCCGGTTGCGGGAACGCCGCGCGCGCACCAACGTCGTCGTTCGGCGAACTGCGCGCGGTTTTTGGCCAGCGCGAAGGCTCACCGCACCACGGGCGCCTCCGTGGACGATCCTCGCTCGGCCGCTTTCGGCGGTGCCGCTCGCCGGGACGGCGCCCGGGACGGCCAGCCGCGACGGGCGTGCATCAGGATTTGTGGGTGAAGGCGGCGGCGTTTGCCGTCGCCGGGAAGACCGGCGTCGTGGTGACGGCCGACGCGCTGATCATCCCGCGCGAAGTCGGGGATCTGGCCCGGCGCCAACTGGCCGAGGCTCGCGGCCTGTCTCGCGAGGCCGTGTACTTCAGCGCCACGCACACTCATGCGAGCCTTGGCGGCTGGGAGAAGGCGTCGTCGCCGAAGCGTTTGCGGCGGATTCGTGCCGGGGTTCGGCAGTGGTTCGCCCGGCAACTCACGACGGCGGCGGTCGCCGCGGTGGACGATCTCGCGCCGGCGTCGCTCGACCACGGCCGCTTC
>JADJWF010000009.1 GCA_016716505.1 Verrucomicrobiota bacterium | reverse complement strand
CAGCGCGGCGTTGAGGGTGCCCCCAGCCCGGGAAGAGACCGATCCAGACAAGCCTGGCGGCGTAGGAGTCGGCCGCCTTCTCCCACCAGACCGTAGAGCTGTTGCCGATGCGGTCGCCCTGGGCCGGCGACTACGAGCACCCGGGGGTCGGTCGTGCGGGTCCGCCAGCAGGCGTACGGCAACTCGAACAGGAGCACGTCGGCTAGCCCTGCGGCTCGTACCGGGACAGGCCGGTGGTGTCGACCCCCGTGAACCAGGCGGTAGTCATCCGCCAGCAGGGCGGTGTCCTCGCGAACCGCCAGCGTGACGGTGCCCTCGGTCGGTGGAGTGCAGTCTGACGCCCGTGACACGGAAGCGAACGGCGGGGGAATCCCGATGCGCGTAGGTCAGTTCCTCACGGTGTCCCCGGGTCGGATGGACTCGGCGACGTCCCGGCGAACTGACAGCCGGCCATCCAGCCACGGCAACCTGCGCGAACGGGCGATGCCGGCGGCGACCTTCCACGCGAGCGACTGGCTGGTGATCCAGGTCACACGACAAGCTGGCTGGTGGTCTTGCCCGACGCGGTGAACGACGCCAGCATCGCGGAACGTCACTGGAATCGGTCTGCCAAGCCCGGGCGCGGTTGCTGAACCGGACGACCACCTTGCTGACTGTCTCGCCAGCCGTGGGCGGTCAGGTCGGGAGGGTCGGTCGGGTGTTCGACTGTCAAAGGTGACCGGCGTGCCGTCCATCCGCGCAACAACCGGAGGGCGAGCTTGCCGGAAGCGGTCTGAACCAGCGCGGCGTCGAGGTATTCGAGGAAGTTGGCGATCAGCGCGTCCAGCGCGTTCGCCTGGTCGAGAAACACGCTGACACTGAATCCCTCGTCGGCGAGGTGTTCGGCGGCGAGGTTCCAGGACGGGTAATCGAGCAGTGCCGGGTCGAGGCCCGCGCCAAAGCGGCGGTTCAGCAGCAACTCTTCCAAGGCAACCAGCGGATGCACCTCGCCATTCAGGACCGCTTCAACCGTCAAGGCCGTGGCCGGCAGCCGGGTGACGTCGAACTCGACGGCCGGAACTTGCGAGCGGTTTTCCCCGAGCACCCAGTCATCAAACACCGCGTAGCACTGGCCTCGGTAGCCAGGATGGACGACTCCGCTGGCCGCCAGCGTGGGGTCTGGGGTCTGGGCTTCGGTGCCCCAGTACAAGATCAGGGAGCCACGGCCCTCGACGGTGATTTCCGTGAAGTCGTCGGTGCCCGCGGACAGCGGACCCTTCCAGACCAGTTCCTCCGCGATCCAGATGCCGTGCAGCGCGTGGACCGGCCCGAGGCAGACCACGCCGGCAAAGCTCGCGTAGTACGTGTACCCCACGACCTGGCTCTTCTTGCCGACCTCCGCTTGATCTTCGACGAGGATTCCCCAGGCGTCGCTGATCCACGTCAGGCCCAGCCGGCGCCGGCCCGCCAGGTAGGGCACGGGGCGGCCGTGTTCATCGGAGGCCAGCGAGGCGCGGTCCCGGCCCAGTGGTTTGGGTGGGGGCGCAACTGTAGTGCTCCCCAGAATTTGGACCCGTGGTTAAGTAAGGAAAACCATGGTTATGAAGCGAGCAACGACAGTCGGAAAGCGGCGGCGGCACACCGCCGAGTTCAAGGTCAAGGTGGTGCTGGCCGCTTTGCGCGAGGACCAAACCCAGCGCCAGCTGGCCAGCGAGTTGGGGATTCATCCCCTCCAGATCACGGCTGGGAAGAAGCAGGCGGTGGAGACGATGCCCGAGGGCTTCGGCGCGCGGCGGGAACGCACCGCCGCCGAGCAGGCCGAGCTGGAGCGCCGGCTCTACGAGAAGATCGGGCGGCTGGAGACGGAACTGGACTGGCTCAAAAAAAGAGTGGGGCCTGTCACTTGAAGAACGGCGTGAACGCATCGCGCCCCACCCGGATCTTTCCCTCCGCCGCCAATGCGAACTATTGAACCTCCATCGCAGCGGACTGGCCTACGTCCCGGCGCCTGTAAGTGCGCGGGAGTTGGACCTGCGCTCCCGATTGGACCGGATCTACACGGCGCATCCCGAGGATGGGGTGCGGCGCCTGGTGCTGGCCCTTGGGGAGGAGCAACGGGTGGTCAACCCCAAGGGTGTGCGTCGGCGGCTGCGGGAGATGGGTCTGGAAGCGGTATCTCCCAAGCCGCGCACCACGATGCCAGGGCCGCAGGCTGGGCGACTTCCGTATCGGCTGCGCGGGCTGGCCATCGAGCGGGCGCACCAGGTGTGGGCGGCCGACATCACTTACCTCGCGCTGCCCGGCGGCTGGGCCGATCTACTGGCGGTGATGGACGGGTGGAGCCGCTCCGTGCTGGCCTGGGGCTGGAGTCCGACGCGGGACAGCCTGCTGGGCGTGCAAGTGTGGCGGGCGGCGCTGGCGGCGGCGGGACGGGCACCGGAGATCATGAACACCGACCAGGGCGCGGAGTTCAGCAGCCAGGAATGGATCGGTGGCGTGCCGGAGAGCGGGGCGCGGGTCAGCCAGGACGGCCGGGGCCGGACGCTGGACAACGTGATGGTCGAGCGGCTGTGGCGGACGGTCAAATGGGACCACCTGTAGCTGCGCGACGACGCCAGCGTGCCGGCGACAAGGGCCGGGCTGGACGAGGTCTTCCCGTATTACAACGAGCGGCGGTGGCCTCAAGGGCTTGGCAACCGGACGCCGCACGAGCTACGCTTTGGAACCCCAAAGAAACGAACCGGCGGGGCGGGACCAGGTCGCTGACTGGCACCGCCCTTCGGTTCAATATGAAACAACAACCCAGGCTGGATGCTAACTTAAATCCGGCCTCCATTGGTCCTGAAGATGGGGAGCACCTCAATCACCAAAGCAATGCCGAAGATGCTCACCGAAGCGGGACAGAAGTTGGCGAAGGATCAGATGTAGGAAATCACTGAGAAGGCTTCAGCGAGAACCTGGAAGCACGACAAGCCCCTGCTGTTGGCCCTCCTCAATAGCCTTACGTCCAAGTAGTCGCTACTCGATCGTCCACAAGGTCACGGAGTCCTTGTCCTTCACGAAGACATTCGACCCCGCAACGATGGGGTGGGCTGTAGTTTCGCCCTCAGCTACCTTGTAGCTCGCCGCCTGCTTGAACTCCTTGTCATTCGGCTCGAACGCCACGAGGATCCCGGTCGGCGTGAGGATGAACAATACCGAGCCGGCGTTGACGATTGAACCGTAGCCGCGACGACCGGCCACCGGCGACAGCCAAAGGGTTTTCCCATCCTTCGCATTGACGCAGAACAACTCGTCTTTGGCCGAGTAGCCGTAGATCAGGCCCTCCCTGAGGACAGGTGAGTTGTACTGAATGGAGTTGTCGGCGTTGGCCCAGAGTTCCTGCGCGGTGAACACATCGCCCTGCAGATCGAGTCCTACCGCCCTGATGCCGCGCCCGCTGCCGGAGTAGATGAGTGTCCGACCGCTCACGATCGGAGTCGCGGTGTTCATGCCATCTCGACCACTTCCGGCGAACGGGAGATCCCACAGGAGCTTGCCGTCGGCGAACCGCACAGCAACCAGTCTCTTGTCCGTTTGGGCCAGAATGACCTTCGTGTTTCCAATGGTCGCGAGAACAGGGGAGGCATATTGAGAACCGTCGCCACTCCAGCTCCACTTTTCGGCGCCGCTCGCGAGGTCCAGAGCCACGATCGTGCCGCTGGTCTGGCCTCCAAGTTGGGCGATGCAGACGCCGTCATCGAGGAGAGGGGAGGATGACGTGAAGAAGGTCGGCCACGCGGCGGGCACGCTGTCCTTTCTCCACAGAATCTTGCCCGAACCCGCGTCGAAGCAGGTCAAAGTCCCGCGCAACCCGCAGGTGATGACTTTGCCGTTTCCAACCGCGGGCGAACTCCGCGGACCAGAGTACCCAGACGCCGGACCAGTGGCTGGAAGCGCCTCCCACTTGTCCTGCCATTGTTCCTTGCCGGTGGCTGCGTCGAGGCAACGGGTGACCTCATTCCCGGATTCCCTAGCCATGACGAAAAGCCTGTCACCGACAAGGGCGGGGCTGGAGACCCCATCTCCGACCACAACGCGCCATTTTTGGCTCAGTTCCTTCGGCCATGTGGCTGGGGCTTTGAAATCACTGACCTTGCCGTCGCGGTTAGCCCCGCGCCATTGCGGCCAGTCTGCTGCATGGCCATTCATCAGCAGAATCAGAAGGCTGAAGGCGACACCGCACGATGGCGCGGTCGCGATGACTGAACTTGGGCGTTTCATAGTCTGTGTGCTGGGTGGTTGGGGGTTTCGTCAATGCATGGTGAACAGACCTGCACCGATCTGAGCAGCCTGGGAGCCTTCCTTGGGATGCAGGTAGTTGCGTTTCGTCTGGTCCATCTCCAGTTCCAATGGGTCGTCAGCCCTCTTGCTCCCGACTAGCTCAAGGAAGGCCGGATCGGTGTCCCTGAAGTTCAGCGCGGGGCCTCCGCCCGACCCGGTGAACTTCTTGTTCCCGGTGAACAGGCTGTCAATCACTCTGTAATTGACCGCCTCCCGAGCGTCCGAGTTGGGGCCACCTCCACCTGGTCCAGCCTCGGCCCGAGCGGAACGGGTTCCCTGCGAGATCCAGATGTAGTGTGAGTTGGCGACGATGTTGTTCCGGAACTCGAAATCGTTCGCGATGCCAGAGGTCCAGATGCCGCAGCCGTATGCCCCATAAACCAGGCAGTGTCTCATCGCGTGGCCTTTGGTGCCACCACTCCAGTACACGATGGGCTGCTTGAGGTGGTAGAAAATGCAGTGGTCCACGACGATGCCACTGCCGTTGGCAAGAACCCCAAGGTGGTTTGGATTGGTGACCTCGTCGCCGGCGAAGAGACACTGTGTGATCTCTAGATCGTTCAAGTCACGGCCGTTGCGACCAATGGGATAGACCCGCTGGATGACGCCGGACTTTGGATGCTCCACGACGGGCATCCCAAGGATCTTCAGCCCCTGAACTGTGACGCAACTTGTCTCGATGAGCATCCCGTACGCCACGCCACCGAATGGATCGGGCCGGCCGTTCCAGTCGGGCGACAGGGGCATCGTGTGGATCAACGTGGGCATCCGTCCCGGATGCCAGTCTGCATCGTCGGGGAGGACCTCAGCGCGGATCGTCAAACGCTTGTCCCTAGTGAAGGTTCGGCCGGCGGGCTTGAACAATGCGGTTTCCCCGACCGCGTAAACCCCCTCGGCCAGGATGATCGTTATCGCGCCTGTGCCTTTGCTCTCGTTTACCTGCCTTGCCGCCGCCACCAGTGTCCTGAGAGGGCTCTCCTTGCTGCCGGGGTTCGTGTCCGCACCCTTGGAGGGATGCAAGTAGATGGCGCTGCCGGCGGACCCCGCCTCCTGACCGAGGGCGGTGGCGGAGCGCCAGAGCGATGCTCCGGCACTCGCCGCCAGCACTGCCTTCAATGCCTGTCTTCGATTCATGGCTTGGTCTCCAGTTGACGGGTAGTTCGGTTCAACTCAGGCCTGCCGTCGCTATTTGGGTGAACCCGCAGATGAGGATAATTCTGGCTGTTGGAGGAGGTACTCACGCCGCTTGATCAGGTGCGTTTTGAGCAACTGAACGTCACGAGCCAAGAGTTGCTTGCCCGTGTCCGGTTGCTCCCCTCTGAGTTTCGCCCGGATCATGACGTCGGCCTCCAATCGCTGAGCCAGTTCGTCAAGGAGCCGGGAGTAGCGCTCCTCCGTGTACACCTCCCGCAATACCCTGGCGGTCTTTTCCAGGAAGACCTTGCGGAAGTGAGGATTGGCGAGGAGCGGACGTGAGAAGTAGCCCCCTTGCCGCCACCAACGGGGGCCACCGCGACCGCCGCCGAATCCGCCGCCTCGATTTTCGCGTCCTGGCCCTGCCTGCCCGGGGGTCTGTGGAATTTCCGGGGGACGGTCTCCTTCCATGCCAAAGGTCAGGGGCAGGTCGAAGAACACCTGATCGTCAGGCAGACCGTCGTAGTACCCCCATGTCTTGTCCTGGTCCCAGGGGTACATCTGCCACTGGCCGCGTTGGGGATCATGGTAGGTGAAGTAGTTGTTGAAGAAACCATCCCAGTGCGAAAGCACCATGTTGACCGCGAAGTAGGTGGCAACCTGGCCCACGTCAAAGTTGGCTTGGATCACCTGCCACTGTTGGTCCGGATCGTTGTTGGACTGGTCGAGCTGTGCGAGCAGGTCCAGGAGATCGCCGTGGCCGGTCGTTTCATAGGTGCGTTTCTCGTGCCGCCCGACGGCATTCCGGCCCATCCAGAGCGCCTTGTAGAGGTTGCCAGTGTCATCGATTTGGTTTCGACGGAGGAAGGAGCGGTTGATTCGCTCCACCATGAGATGATGGCCGGTGAGAGCGCCGTCCACCCACACGCGGACGAACTCCGTCAGTGGGGCCGGGCAGCCCGCACGACGGTAAACGTCGTAGGCCATCGTCTCGGCCAGCAAGGACCACTCGCTGCCTTCGAACACGAGGTTGACGGAACTGGCGCCGGCCAGGGTATGGTCCTTGTGGAAAAACACTTTGAAGCCACGGTCGTTGTTCCGGGGAACGGTGCTGATGTGGTCAAAGACAGTGGTCGTATCCTGCGCTGGATCCACGTACACGAGGGCGGAGGCTCCGCGGGTGGGGCGCGGCTCCTGGCGGCCCGGCCCCCCGAAGTTCGGTCGAGGTCCTCGGCCGGACATTCCGGGTCCACCCCCGCGCGGCCCAAACCCTGGAGCATTCCCCCTGGCCGGGCTCACTGCCGCTTTGTCAGGCCCCCGCAGCAGCGTGCCGGAAGGTTGGGGAGGAATGATGCCACGGTAGCGCACGCCAGAGGTCTTCGTCATCTGGACCGCAGCTTCCTGACTGTCGGCCCCCTCGGCGACGACACCATAGAGCAATTCCACCAAGCGCACCTTCCCCTGCACGGCGGCCACCACGGGCAGTGGTTGGGCCGGGCCGAGATCGGTGGCGGCGGGGTCAATCGCGACGACGGGCGGTACCGTAAGGGAGAACCGCGCATTCTGACGGCCGGGCGTGCCGGAGGGCTTGGGCGTCAGGGGCAGCGGTGAAGCCGCCCAGTTGTCCGCACCTTCGCTGGACACCGTCGGGCATATCCGTTCCAGCGACGCCGAGTAGCCATCGGCACTCACCGGCCAGGGCGCACGATCATCGTAGCGGACGACGTCCACGAGTTTGCCTGAGTTGTGCCTCAGTTGGAGTTTCTCCCCGCCGCGCTTCAACGGCCTCTGAAGTGGACCCAAGGCATGGTCACTGTAAACTTCGGCGAAGCGGTTCGTGTTCAGTGCCACGACCACGTAGCCCTTGCCAGCCAGTGCGGTGCCTGGGGGAAAGGTATAGAGCTTTCCCTCATCAAGCGTCCAACCACCGAGATCGGCAGGCTGCTCAGAGGCATTGTGGATTTCGACCCACTGCAGGTCGTCGAGATCGTTGGGGGCGTTGTAAAAGATTTCGTTGATGACGATCTGCGCCTGCAGAGAAACAGCCGTGATCGCCAGGCTCAGAACCGTGGGCCAGAGTCGCCGTAAATGGAGCGGACGAGTCATCATGTGTGCTGGGGGGCTGGTAGTGAAACGGAGAGAGTGAGGGATCAAGCCCACGCGGCCGCGTTCTGGCTGGCGAAGGCTTCGAACGGGATCGGTTTCCTGCCCGTGACCGTCTCGACATCCGTGGTCACCGTGGCGGCGTATCCAGCCCGCACGGCGCGATAGAGCACGCCGACATACTGCACCGCGCCCTCCGGCATTCCGGTGCCGCGCAGGCCACGGAACATCGCCTCCTCCGGGATGGCCTGATACGTGATGGGCTTCCGCGACAATTTGGAGATGATCGCTGTGACGGTGCGGTGATCGAGCGCCGCCGGTCCGGTCAGGTTGTATTGCCTGGACGTAAGGCCTTTCACAAAAGCAGTGGCCGCGACCTCGGCGATGTCTGCCACCGAGATGAAGGTGGTCTTGCCATCCGCGGCGGCCAGGAGGATGCCGCCCTGCTTGAGCATGGGGGCCAGAAAGCCGGTCGAGAAGTTCTCCATGAAGAAGTTGGGCCGCAGGATGGTGTGGGGTACGCCAGAGGCCAGCAGATGGCGCTCGACCACGCGCAGCGGCGCCTCCTCCACCGCGTCCACACCGAGTGCTGAAACCAGCACGATGTGCTGCAGACCTCGTGCCTTGGCGAGATCAATCACCGGGTTCAGTTTGGCCGGCGCTTCCGGATCAAGCGGCGGCGCGAGCAGGAAGAGGCCGGTGACGCCGCGCAGGGCGGCGGCATGGGTGGCAGGGGCGACATAATCGAAGGCGATTGGCTCGATCCCCGCACTCGGGACCACCTTGCCCGGGTTGCGGGCGGCCGCCAGGACGTGAACACCTTTCGTTGTGAGAGTGGCGACCACTGCCCGGCCCAGGTTTCCAGTGGAGCCGGTGACGAGAATTCGTTGCATCTCTCCAACTAGAGCCTAAGGTGCTGCCCGTCCGCAAGATGGCACCTTTTTAATACTTGGTATGCTTGGAGTAACTGACTCAAGCCTGGCCAACGCGGCGGCCTGCCCCATCCGGAACGTCCTGGACCAGGTGGGCAACAAGTGGAGCTTGCTGGTCATGCTCTCCTTGCAGGGACGGCGGCGGCGCTTCATGGAGGTGAGGCGGAGTATCGGGGACATCACGCAACGGGTGCTCACACAAACGCTTCGAACCCTGGAGCGGGATGGCTACGTGGCCCGCGAGGCGCATCCGACCGTGCCGCCGACCGTGGAATACTGGCTGACCCCGATGGGAGATTCGCTCCTGAAACCCATGGGGAAGCTCGTGGAGTGGGCGAATCTTCACTTCGGAGAAGTGTCGGAAAACCGGCACCGGTTTGACGCCGCGCGCCATCCATCAGAGACGCCAGGAAGCGGCGGCAAAGCACGAGAATAGACCCGCCCGCCCGGAGGCACAAAGCCGCACGTCGGGCTGGCCGGTGGCTCGGGTCATGCTTAGTCTCGGCCCGATGCTTCACTCTCCGAACTTCGACCTCGTTCCCGCGCCTCGGGGCGCTTCCCAACGCGGCGCTCGTCGTTTATCGGCGCTCCTCCCCGCCTGGCTCTTCGCGCTGACGCTGTTCCTCCCGTCGGGGCGCGGGCAGTCCATTCTGCGCGAGGTGTGGGAAGGCATCCCCGGCAACGCGGTTGCCGACCTGACCAGTTCACCCGATTACCCGGCGCGACCGACCTCCACGAACTTCGTCACCGATCTCTTCGAGGCGCCCGTGAACTCGCTGGACAGCTACGGTCAGCGGATGCACGGCTACGTGGTTCCGCCGGTGACCGGGAATTACACGTTCTGGATCGCGAGCGACGACGGCGGCGAATTGTGGTTGAGCACCGATGTTTCCTCCGCCAACCAGAAGCTCATCGCGACGGTGAACGGCTGGACGTCATCCCGCGAGTGGACCCGGGAACCCAACCAGGAATCCAGCGCCATTCGTCTGGAGGCCGGCCGGGCCTATTACATCGCGGCGTTGCAGAAGGAAGGCGGCGGGGGCGACAACCTCGCCGTGCGGTGGCGGCGTCCCGATGGCGCGGACGAAGGCCCCATCCCGGCGACGCACCTGTTGCCGTTTGGCGTTGCCTTCGGTCCGCCCACGATCGCCGAGCAACCCGCCAACACGACCGTCGTCGAGGGCCGGTTGGCCACCTTCACGGTGAAGCCGGGCGGCGCCGGCCTCGTGTCGTACCAGTGGCAGCGCAACGCGGTGAACCTGCCCGACGCCACGGCCGCCATCCTGAGCTACGGCCCCACCCGGCTCGCGGACAACCAGGCCCGCTTCCGCGTCATCCTCACCAACACCCAGGGCACGACGAACAGTGAACCGGCGACCCTCACCGTCCTGGCGGACACCGTGAAACCCGAGTTGGCCGCGGCGCGGAACGAGGGGCGGACGCAAGTCGTCGTGGAGTTTTCGGAACCCGTGGCGCCGCCCACGGCGCTCAACCCGGCCCACTACGCCCTCAGCCGGGGAATTCTGATCAACGAAGCGAAGTTCGGCGCCGATCAGCAAACGGTGCTGCTGACCACCACGGCCCTGACCTTCGGCTTCGAGTACACGCTCACGGTCAACCTGGTCACCGACCAGGCCGCAGCCCGGAACGTGATCGCTCCCAACTCCCGGATCAGCTTCACCGCGAACGACTACGCGCCGACGGACATCGGTTCGCCGGCGCTGGCCGGCGACACGGTCTCCGTGCCCGGCGGCGTGGACGTCACCGGCGGCGGCAAGACCATCGGTGGCTCGTCCGACCAGTTCCAGTTCGGCTGGCAGGAGCAAGTGGGCAACTTCGATCTCGAAACCCGGGTCGCCGGCGTCAGCGTGCCCGATCCGTTTGTCCACGCCGGGTTGATGGCCCGCGAGACCCTGGACGCCAACGCGCGCTTTGGCGCGGCGTTCGTCTCCTCGGCGCAACTGGGCTGCTTCTTCGAGTCGCGATCCACCCTCGGCGGCAACTCGGCGACCGCCGCGCCGCGAGCCGGCTTCCCGGCGAACGCGCCCTTCACCTGGCTCCGCTTGCAGCGCAGCGGGGAGACCGTGATCGGCTACGCCAGCCTGGACGGCGGGACGTGGACTCAGCTTGGCTCGGCGACGCTCGCCGGCCTGCCCGCGCGATTGTACGTGGGCTTTGCGGTGAGCGGTGACAACGAGCAGGCGACCGCCACGGCGCGCTTCCGGGACATCGGCCCGACGCGAAACCTGTCCACGGGAACGGTGACCTTCACCAAGGAACCGGCGGGTCCGTCCAGCCGGGCCACAGGCATGATTCTCAGCGAGATCATGTATCACCCGGCGCCGCGGACGGACGGGCGGAACCTCGAGTTCATCGAGGTTCACAACGCGCGGTCGGTGTTGGAAGACCTGACCGGCTGGCGAATCAGCGGCGACGTGGATTTCAACTTCCCGCCGGGCCTGGTGTTGCCGGCGGGCGAAACGCTGGTGATTGCGGCGGCGCCGGACGATCTGCGCGCCGTGTACGGCCTGACGAACGTCGTCGGCCCCTACACCAATGCCCTGCCCAACAGCGGCGGTTTGATCCGCCTTCGTAACAACGCCGACGCCATCCGGCTGGAGGTGGAATACTCCGACCGGCCGCCGTGGCCGGTGGCCGCGGATGGCGCCGGTCACTCGCTCGTGCTGGCCCGGCCCAGCTACGGCGAGAACGACGTGCGCGCCTGGGCGGCGAGCGAGTTCCGCGGCGGTTCTCCCGGAACGCTCGATCCCATGGCGCCGTCCCCGGACACGAGCGTGGTCATCAACGAGTTCCTCGCGCACACCGACGATCCGGTCCTGGATTTCATCGAACTGTACAACCGCTCGAACGCGCGGGTGGACCTCTCGGGCTGCGCGCTCACCGATGATCCGGCGACCAATCGTTTCCGCCTGCCGCCCGGCACGTTCATCGAGCCGCGGTCGTTCGTCGCGTGGGATCAGAACCAGCTCGGCTTCATGCTCCGCTCGGGCGGCGAGACGATCTACCTGATCAACTCGAACCAAACCCGGGTGCTGGATGCGATCCAGTTCGGCGGACAGGAAAACGGCGTCGCCTCCGGCCGGTCGCCCGATGGCTCGACCACGATCCGGCGTCTGACTCAACCGACTCCCGCCGCCGCCAACGCGCCGTGGCGACGGGAGGACGTGGTCATCAACGAGTTGATGTACCACCCGATTTCCGGCGACGAAGCCGACGAGTACGTCGAGTTGTTCAATCGCGGCAGCCAGCCCGTGGCCCTGGCGGGCTGGCGCTTCGAGGACGGGATTGACTTCACGTTTCCGGCGGGCGCCAGCCTCCCCGCCGGCGGGTATGCCGTGGTGGCCCGGAACGCCGCGCGGCTCAAGACCCACTACACCGCGCTCACCGCCCACAACACGTTCGGCGACTACCAGGGTTCCCTGCGCGACAGCGGCGAGCGCGTCGCCCTGTCCAAACCCGATGAGGTCGTCAGCACAAATGAATTCGGCGTCCGGATCACCAACCTCATCCACATCGTGGTGTCGGAAGTGACCTTCGCCGACGGCGGCCGTTGGGGCCGGTACGCCGACGGTGGCGGGTCGAGCCTCGAACTCATTGATGCGAACGCCGACACGCTCCGCGGCGCCAACTGGGCGGACAGCGACGAAACCGCGAAGGCGCCCTGGGCCACGGTCGAAGTCACCGGCCGCGTGGACAACGCCAACGGCACGGCCAACCGGCTGCACGTCAGTTCCCTCGGCGGCGGGGAGTATCTGGTGGATGACATTGAAGTGTTTCGCGCGGGCAGCACCAACGTGGTGAACAACGGCGATTTCGAGAACGGCGCGACCGCCTGGGTGTTCAGCGGCAACCACAGCCAGTCGCGGGTCGTCACCAGCGGGGCCGCGTCCGGGGCCGCGTGCCTGAGTCTCCTCGGCCTGGGCGATGGCGATACCGGCCCCAACACCGCCCGCAACACGTTGCGCGCCTCCATCGGCAACAACTCGACCGTCACCATCCGTGCGAAAGTCCGGTGGCTGGCCGGCTGGCCGCAAGTGCTCTTCCGGCTGCACGGCAACGGCCTCGAACTCGCGGCAAATCTCACGGTGCCGCGAAACCTCGGCACACCCGGACTGGTCAACAGCCGGCGCGTGGCCAACGCCGGGCCGGCCATCTACGACGTCACGCACTTTCCGCCGCTCCCGGCGGCGTCCGAGCAAGTCCGTGTCACCTGCCGCGTCTCCGACGCGGACGGCGTCGCCAGCCTGCGGCTCCAGTACCGGCTCGACCCGGCGACCACCCTCAGCAACGTCACGCTGACCGACGACGGCGCCGGCCTCGACGAAATCGCGGGCGACGGGATCTACACCGGGCGCATTCCGGGACAAACCTCCGGCCGCCTCGCGGCCTTCCGCATCACCGCCACGGACGACGCGGCCACTCCGGCTTCCACGGTCTTCCCGGCGAAGGCGCCGGACGAGGAATGTTTGATCCGCTGGGGCGACACCGTGCCTTTCGGCACCTTCGCGCACTACCACCTGTGGTTCACGCAAGCCACGCGGAACGCCCGCCAGAACGCGCTCGATAACACCTTCCGCGACGCGACGCTGGTCTATGGTCACGAGCGGGTGATCTACAACACCGGCTTCCGCGACAAGGGCAGCCCGTACCACGGCGGCGCCGGGGACATCGCCGCGACGACCCCCGCGGACGAACCCCTGCTGGGCGTCCAGGACCGCATCTTCGCCTCGACCGGCAACGGCGGCTCCGAACCCACCGCCATCCGCAGTCAACTCGCCGCGTGGTACGCGCAGCAACTCGGCATCCCCTATCTGCACGCCCACTACCTGCGCCTGTACTTCAACGGCAGCTTGTTCCGGGAGGTCAGCGAGGATCTCGAACAACCGAACCACGACTACGCGCGGAAGTGGTTTCCCACCGCGCCGGCCGGCGATCTGTACAAGATCGCGGTCTGGTTCGAGTTTCAGGACGACAACCGCAACTTCGCCTCGACCAGCGCCACGCTCCAACGGTTCACGACGCTGAACGGCGAGTACAAGACCGGCCGGTACCGGTGGAACTGGCAGCGGCGCTCGAATGACGGCGACGCCAGCAACTACCGCCAGTTGCTCGACCTCGTCACGGTCATGAATGACTCGTCGTCCCTGTACGTGCCCCGCGCGCTGGGGTTGGCCAACCTCGAGCAATGGATGCGCGCCTTCTGCTTCGACTACGCGATGGGGGAACCGGGGACGCCTGGACCCTACA
>JADJWF010000008.1 GCA_016716505.1 Verrucomicrobiota bacterium | reverse complement strand
GTGGCGCGACTGGGTGATTGCGGCGCTGAATGGAAACCTTCCGTGGGACCAGTTCCTGACCTGGCAACTCGCCGGGGACTTGCTGCCGAATCCGACCCGCGAGCAGATTCTGGCCACGGCCTTCAACCGTCTGCATCGCCAAACCAACGAGGGCGGCAGCATCGAGGAGGAGTTTCGCGCCGAGTACGTGGCCGACCGTGTCCACACCTTCGGAACGGCGATGCTCGGTCTCACCCTCGAGTGCGCCCGCTGTCATGATCACAAGTACGACCCGATCAGCCAGCGCGATTACTATCGGCTGGCGGCGTTCTTCAACTCGATTGACGAGAGCGGTCTCTATTCCCACTTCACCCGTGCCACCCCCACGCCCGTGCTGCTCCTCTGGCCCGACGGGGTAGAGTCCCGCCATGACGAACTGAGGCGCCAAATCACGGAGGCCGAAGCCCGTTTGCGCCGGCTTCGCGAGGGAACGGTGCCCCCGGTCGAGATGGCAGCCGCCTCCACTCCGGTCACGCTGCCCCCGCCCGTCGTGTCGCTGTCGTTCGAGAGCATCGCAGACCAGCGGACCCCCAATTCTGGCGGCACGAATCTCGTGGAACTGCACGACGCGCCGGTGCTGGCGGACGGCGTGGTCGGCCGGGCCATGCGCTTCAGTGGCGACAATTACGCGGTGGTCAAAGGCGCCGGCGCTTTTCGCCGCACCGATCCATTCAGTTTCAGTCTCTGGCTCCAGCCAACGGAGGCTCAATCGCGGGCGGTGGTGTTTCATGGCTCGCGCGCGTGGACTGATTCCGGCAGCCGGGGCTACGAACTGGTGCTGGACGAGGGCCGCCCGTTCTTTGCGCTGATCCATTTCTGGCCCGGCAACGCCCTCGCAGTGCGGGCGCGAGAACCGCTGCCGCTGAACCAATGGACCCACCTGGCCGTCACCTACGATGGGTCGAGCCGCGCCGAGGGTCTGCGGCTCTATCGCAACGGCAGGCTCGTTCGCGCGGACGTCGTTCGTGACCACCTGTACAAGGACATCCGGCACCTCGCGGAATGGGGCGACAGCGACGTCGGCAACGTCTGGCTCACCCTCGCCGGCCGCTTCCGCGACAGTGGATTCAAGGGCGGCCTGCTGGACGAATTCCTCGTTTTCGATACGGAACTGACCGCGGCGGAGGTTGCCGTGGCCGCGGCCGGCGGATCGCTTCCCCCGGTTCTCAGCCCGGCGACGCTGGGCGAGCATCAGCGCATTCGGGGCAACGCGGCGTATCAGCAGCAACTGGCGGAACTCCGACGCCTCCGGGAGGCGGAGGACGAACTCGTCACGCCGGTCCGCGAAATCATGGTCATGCGGGAGTTGCCGGAGCCTCGCCCAGCGCACGTGCTCAAGCGTGGCGCTTACGATGCCCCCGGCGAGCGAGTCGAGCGCGGAACGCCGGAAACCATATTTCCGCTGCCGGCGGACTTCCCGAGGAATCGGCTCGGCCTGGCCCGCTGGGTCACCGACCCGCGTAATCCCCTGACGGCCCGGGTGGCAGTGAATCGGATTTGGAAGCTCCACTTTGGGCGGGGCTTGGTGGAGACGACCTGGGACTTCGGCGCCCAAGGGCAGTTGCCTTCGCACCCCGAGCTGCTGGACTGGCTGGCACAGCGTTTCGTGGACTCCGGCTGGGACCGGAAGGCGCTCCACAAGTTGATCGTGATGTCGGCCACGTATCGGCAGACATCCCGGGCCACGTCGGAACTGCTCGGGCGCGATCCGGACAACCGCCTCCTCGCGCGCGGGCCCAAACATCGGCTCGCCGCCGAGCAGATTCGCGACAGCGCGCTCGCTGCGAGCGGGCTGCTGAACGGCAAGATCGGGGGCCCGAGCGTCAAGCCTTACCAGCCCGCCGGAGTTTGGGAGGAAGCCGGTACTGGCAAGACCTACGCCCAGGACAAGGGAGACAAGCTCTACCGACGCAGCCTCTACACCTTTTGGCGTCGAACCGCGCCGCCGCCCAGCATGGTGACGTTTGACGCCACCTCACGCGAGGTCTGCACGGCGAAGCGCGAGACCACGGCCACTCCCCTGCAGGCGCTGGTGCTCCTGAATGACGCGCAGTTTCTCGAAGCCGCCCGCGTTCTGGCCGAGCGACTGTTGGTGGCGCACGGAAACCATGTGTCGCCGCTGGCCGCGGACGCGTTCCGCACGGTCATCGGTCGCTCGCCGGACGACCGGGAACTGTCCATCTTGCAGCGACTTTACGGCGAGCAGCTCGGTTGGTTCCGCGCGAGACCCGAGGCGGCGGCGCAATACCTGGGCGTCGGAGAGCGCCGGCCCGACCACTCGCTGCCCGCCCCCGAGACTGCCGCCGCGACGGTCCTCGTGAGCGCCCTGATGAACCACGACGAATTCGTCATGAAGCGATGAACCCCTCTGCTCTCTGTGTCGGTCCCGTCCCGGCTGCCGGTCTGAGTCGGCGCGCCTTTTTGCAGCGCTTCGGCCTTGGTCTGGGAGGGCTGGCGCTGGCGGATTTGCTCGGCGGCGAGACCCCGACACCGCCGGCCGTGGCTGGTTCCCCGGATGCGGGCGTTCTGGGCGGTCGCCTGCATCACCCGGCCCGGGCCAAACGAGTCATCTACCTCTTCATGGCCGGCGGGCCGTCACAACTCGAGACGTTCGACTACAAGCCGTTGCTCAACGAGCGCAACGGCGAGGAGCTGCCGGCGTCCGTCCGCATGGGGCAGCGCCTGACCGGCATGTCCGGCAACCAGGCGACGCTGCCGATGGCGGGCTCGATCTTCACATTCGCGCAACACGGGGAAGCCGGCGCCTGGGTGAGCGAGTTGCTTCCCCACACTGCCCGCGTCGTGGACGAGTTGTGCATCGTCCGCTCCATGTACACCGAGGCCATCAACCACGATCCGGCCATCACCTTTCTCCAGACCGGCTCGCAGATCAGCGGCCGGCCGAGCATCGGCGCGTGGGTGCATTACGGGCTGGGCAGCGACAACGCGAATCTCCCGGCGTTCGTGGTGCTCATCACGCCGGGGAAGGTGGACCAGCCGTTGTATGCCCGGCTCTGGGGCAGCGGATTTCTCCCGTCACGGCACCAGGGCGTGCAGTTCCGCTCCGGCAAAGATCCCGTGCTGTACCTCGGCAATCCCCCCGGCGTCTCGCCGGAGTCGCGCCGAATGATGCTCGACCGCCTGCGGGAACTCCATGAGCACGCGGCCGCCGTCTCGGGCGACACGGAAATAGACACCCGCATCGCCCAATACGAAATGGCGTACCGCATGCAGTCGAGCGTGCCGGAAGTGATGGATTTGTCGCGCGAACCGGAGAGCATCTTCGATCTCTACGGCCCCGATGCGAGAAAGCCCGGCACCTTCGCCGCCAACTGCCTGCTCGCCCGGCGGCTGGCCGAGCGCGGTGTAAAGTTCATCCAGCTCTACCACCAAGGCTGGGACCAGCACGGCAACCTGCCCGCCGGCATCAAGGTCCAGTGTCGCGAGACCGACCAGGCCAGCGCCGCCCTGATCACCGACCTCAAGCAACGCGGCCTGCTCGACGACACGCTGGTCGTCTGGGGCGGGGAATTCGGCCGCACGAACTACTCGCAGGGGAAACTGACGGCCACCGATTACGGCCGGGACCATCATCCGCGTTGCTTCGCGATCTGGCTGGCGGGAGGCGGCGTGAAACGGGGGATCGTGTACGGAGCCACCGACGAATTCGGCTACAACGTCATCGAAGACGGTGTCCATGTTCACGATTTCCACGCGACTCTGCTCCATCTCCTCGGCGTGGACCACGAGCGGTTGACCTACTTCTACCAGGGTCGGCGCTTCCGCCTCACGGACGTGCATGGTCGCGTCGTTAAGGACTGGCTGGCCTGAGTGAGCGCGCTTCGATCCGCGGACTGAGCATTGCCTCGCGCGCGCTGGCCCGGCTCCGCCTTCCGCCGGGCCGGGGGACATGGTGATGAGTGAGGAAGAACCGCGCCGCATCGGGCTGTGCCCCGCAAGTAACGGGCGACGCCTCGGGCCGGTAGCGTCCCAGTTGATCTCACCGTCACCTCGCCATGAACCCTCGCATGCCGCCTGGCTCAGCACCGGTCGCCACCGAACACAAGGCTCGGCGCGCTTTTACCTTGATCGAGTTGTTGGTCGTCATCGCGATCCTCGCGATCCTCGCGGGAATGCTCCTGCCCGCGCTCTCGAAGGCCAAAGGCAAGGCGCATCAGACCGCCTGCCTCAACAACACGCGCCAGATCGGGATCGGAACGCTCATGTACCTGCAGGAGTACGGGGATATCCGGGGTGCTTGTTCGCCGGAGGCGGGTTCCGGTACGTCTGGCCCGTCCGGTTGCCCGGGCAGGTCGGCACGAACCGGCAGGTGGTCTGGTGCCCCGCAGCGCGGCCGGACAGCAGTTGGCGCACGAACGTGAATCGTACGCTGGGCGCGCCCTACATGTACGACTGCGGCCGGGATCCCCGGGGCGTCTCCGAGACATCGCTGTTGTCCCTGGGCGACAATGACTGGGGAGCGTCCCCCGCCTTCTCGGACAAAGGGCTGGGCGGGGAGGTGGACAGTCTGCAGTGGGAAATCAAGGAGTCCGCCGTGGTTGCCCCCAGCGACATGATCATGCTCGCAGACAGCAAGCCGGGCGACGGCAGTTCCGCCAAGCCCGCGCGCGGCCTGTTCGACGGCAACATTGACCCGACGACCCCCGCCGAGTGGCCGTCGAACCGGCACAACCGCCGCGCCGTGTTGGTGTTCTGCGACGGCCACGCCGAGGCCGCAATCCGCAATGACGTGATTGGTCCGAAAAATGATCCCTGGCATCGCCGCTGGAACGACGACAACTCGCTGGCCGGCAGTTGGACGGTGGACCCGCGCGAGGCGGCCAAGCTCGATCCTTGATGATCCGCTCCAGCTCGTGCGCCTGGTCGGCGAGGGAGCCACGTCCGGCCGCTCAGGCAGGCGGACTGGCGCTTTCCGCAGCCTCGCGCGGCACAGCGCGGCAGAACTTTTCAAATCCCTCGAATCGCCAACCGTTCGGGAAGTCCCGGCACTGCTGCGGTTTGACCGGCTGCACGCGGCAGTCCCGCCCGTCGAGGAACACGCACGCTCCGTCCGGCTGCTCGGTTAACGCCAGGCCGCGCCGGTCCGGCCGCAGCCGGGTGTAACGCTGAATGAAATCGAACTCACTGATTTCCAGATGCGCCGCCAGGGCGGTGATTTCCGCCTCCGTCAACTTCACCTGGCCCGGCCAGCGACAGCAAGCGGTGCAGCGTTGGCAGTCGTAGAAGATGGGCATGGACGCAATCAGCAGCTTCTCGTCCCGCTGATCAAAAGCGCTCGCTGCCGTGGCGACAAGCCGGGAGTCACGGCTGCCGCGCCCGGTTCGCTTCGGGATTGAGTCTCGGGGGCAACTGCGCTATCCCGGCCGCATGAAGCCGTTATCGCGCGTGGTTCGCTGCTTGGGAATGGGATTGGCGGTAGCCGGATTCCTCGCGCCCGGCGAAGCGCTCGTCCCGCCCCGAGAGAAGAAGCTTCCCTCGTGGGAATTGCGGGAGGTGCCGCTCGTGCAGTTCAGGGGCGCGGGCAGCGTTTCCCGGTCGCAGCCCGGCGACAGCGACTGCAACAGTCCGCTGCACTGGGATCGGAACACGCTCTTTGTCTTCAACTCGGCAGGGCACCCTTGGCGCAGCTCCGGCGCTGACGTGTTCAGCCTCGACCGCTCGTACATCCGGACGGAGTTCAACACCAGGGCGAATGGCGGGCGATGGATTGAATGCACTTGGAAGGCCGCCGATGGGATGCTCTACGGCTGGTACCATCACGAGCCGCTCGGACTTTGCCCCGGCACCGGCCTGACCGCGCCGGTCATCGGAGCGGCGCGCTCGAAAGACAACGGCGCCAACTGGCAGGACCTGGGCATCGTGCTCGAGGCGCCAGCCGGCACGCTCGATTGCGAGACGAAGAACCGCTATTTCGCCGGGGGCGTGGGCGATTTCTGCGTGATGCTCGATGAGGCCAGCGGGGTGCTGTACTTCTTTTTCAGCACCTATGGCGGCGACGCCAGCGAGCAGGGAGTCGCCGTCGCCCGGATGTTGTGGGCGGATCGCAATGTCCCGGTGGGCCGGGTGTGGAAATGGCATCGCGGCCAGTGGAACCAGCCCGGGCTGGGGGGCGCAGCGACGCCGTTCCTGCCGGTCCGGGTGGACTGGGCGCGGGAGGACGCCGACGCCTTTTGGGGGCCGTCGGTCCACTGGAACTCCCACTTGAAGCAGTACGTCATGCTGCTGAATCGGGCCAGCGATGCGAACTGGACTCAGGAGGGCGTGTACATCTCGTTCACCAAACGGTTGGCCGATCCGCGCCAGTGGTCGCCACCGGAGAAGATCCTCGAGGGGCTGCGTCCCGACGAGTGGTACCCGCAGGTGGTCGGGCTGGATACCGCAGCGCGGGAAACGGACAAGCTCGCGGGGAAGCGGGCGCGGTTGTTCGTGCGCGGGGTTTCGCGCTGGGAAATCACCTTCCGCCGGCACAACGAAAAGGAGTAGCCGCCGGGGCAGCCTACGGGCTGTTCTTCGACTGTTTCCTCGACTTGGGGTTCGTTTCGCGATCCACCTTCCGTTCGAGTTTTTCCATCTCCGTTTCCATCTCCGCGTTCATCCGCCGCAAGCCGGGAAGGCGGTCCTGTTCGCGCGTTGCCAGCAACGCGGCGTCGCGCGGGCTGTTGAGCACGGTGGGCTTGAGGAAGACGACCATTTCGCTGCGGGCCTTGTTGTCGGAGGAACTCCGGAACGCCGCGCCCAGGAGCGGAATATCCTTCAGCACCGGGACGCCGGATTTCGAGCGGGTCCGGGAGTTGCGGATGTAACCGCCGAGGATGATCGTGTCCTGGTCCTGCACGGAGATCGTGGCCTGGGCGTTGCGCTCGACGGTGATCGGCAGTTCGCCGACGTCAAACCGCTTGAAGCCGGAGATGTCCTGAATGGTCTGGGTTACGTCCATCACCACCAGCCCGTCGGGCGTGATGTACGGCGTCACGCTGAGTTCCGAGATCACAGGCAACTGGGTGTAGGTGGTGGACGGCGTTGTCCCCAGCCCGTAGGAGTAAGTGCCGGACACGTAGGGCACCGTTTCACCCACGCTGAAGGAGGCCGCCATGGCGTGGCTGGTTTGGATGCGCGGCGTGGCCAGGATTTCGCCCCGGCCATTGGAGGACAGCGCCTTGACCACCATGGTCACATCGTCCCGGTAACGGCCCAGGTAGGTGAAGTTGTTGCCGCTGCTGGAGCCGAGGTTGGTCAGCGTGTTCAGCAACCCGCCGGGGTTCATCACCCCCTCCGAACTCCAGTCGCCCGATTTGTCTTTGAAGTAAGCCGAGACGCCGAACTCGAAGTCGCCGGTGAGCTTGACCTCCATGATGATCGCTTCGATGAGGACCTGGGCCAGCAGCACGTCCACCTTGGCCACCATGTTGGTGATCATCTCCATGTCTTTCTTGTTCGCGTACACAATCAGGGAATTGGAGCGCCGGTCGGGAACGATCTTGGCGCTTTCGAGCATCTGCACTTCGCGTTGCTGCCCGGTCATCCGGCTGACCACATTCTGGAGGCGGTTCTGGAAGGTCGTGCTGCCGACCGCGCCGGGCTGGCCCGGCGTGGTGGCCACTTGTTGCGGGTAATAGCCGCCGCTGCCAAACCGGCTGCCATAACTGCCGCCATACCCGCCATAGCCACCGTAACCGCCCATCCCACCGAAGCCGCCGATCCCGCCGCGCCCGAACGTGGAGCCGCGCGCGCCGCCGAAACCGGTCGCACCACCGGTCCGCCGGGCACCCATCGTGCCCGCACCGCCCGTGGCCGCCGCCCCCCCGCCGCCGCCGCCGATGAGACTGCTCATGGTCTCGTAGATTTCGTCCACGGTGCCGTAACGGATCGGGATCACCTCCAGCTTGAGGTCGTCCTCCTTCTTCACGTCCACTTTCTCGATGATCTCCATCATGCGTTTGATGTTGGCCGCATAGTCGCGCAGGACGAGCGTCATCGAACTGTCAATCGGGACGATGCCGTTCTGGGTCTTGCTGAACCCTTGGATCAACGGCATGACCTCGGATGGCAACAGATTGGTCACGGTGACGATCTTGGTGACATACTGGCCGGCCTCGGGGAGGTCGGCGGCCTCGAGGTCGGTGAACTTGGCGGCTTCCTGCAAGGCCTGGGTGCTCGGCACGGCGGTGACGAACTTGTCGCCGACCGGGATCATCGTGATGCCGTTGAGCGTCAGGACGCTGTCCAGCGCCTGGATCGCCTCGGCCTTGGTCAACTCGCGCTGGCTGGCGTCGAGGGTGATCGCTGCGGCCGGCAGTTGATTCGGGCGGAGAATGATGCGACCGGTCACCTCGGCGTAGATCGCGAAGACTTGCTCGAGGGGCGTGCTTTGCAGGCGGGTCAAAGTGCCCTTGGGCAATATGGCGTCGGGGGGCAGGGCGCCAAAGTTGCCGTCCTGGGGCACGATGGGTGCTCCTCCGGCGTTACCCGCGCCAACGCCCGCCGCCCCTCCCGCGACCGGACCGCCACCCGCGACGGGCGTGGGAATTGCGGGCGCCGGCACCCCAGCGGCCGGCGTGGTCGTCGCCGCGCCACGAGTCGGCACGGTGCGCGTCGTGGGGGGGGCGGGGATTTGCGGCACCGTCGCCGTCGCGGCCGGGCGTGCGGCGTTGGTGGCCCGGCTCGTTGTTCGCGGCGTCGGAAAGGCCGGAATCTGCGGCACGGTGACCGGCGGGGTGACAGCGGGCGCGGGCACCGTGTCCGCGGGGGGGGCGATGACGTCGGACTGGGGTCCCTCCGCGTCCTCCGGCGGGTCCGGGATGGCATTCGGGTCAATGGCCGGTTGAGCGACGACGAGGGCGGGCGCGAGGAGCGCGCCCAAGAGGAAGGCGGGGAGGTTTTTCACGACGGATTGCGGTTGGTGGTGCCTGGAGTAACGACGGGAACGACCCGGGCGGGCGGGGCGCTGGTGGCTCCGGCTGGGCGATTGGTCACGGTCGCCGCCGGGGGCGGCGCCGCTTTCTTGAGATAACTGGCCACCAGTTCCAGCTTGCCCAGCAGCCGGTACTGGGGTGGATCGGGTTTCAGGTCGAGCTGGCGAACGCGAATCATCGAATCGCCCGAGCCCAGGGCGTACAGGAACTGGACCAGCTCCGCGTCCTTGGTGGTGACGTCCACGAAGACTGACTGCTCGTCGAAGTACCGGTTGGTGGAGGTGCCCGCCGCGACGCCGGGCTGGGTGCGGGTGACGTTGACACCGGATTCGGCGGCCTGGCGCTGGATCGTGCGCACCAGATCGAGGGCCTGTTCCTCCCGAAGGACGGTCGAACCTTGTTTCTCCAGTTCCTGCAGGCGGGCCTGGTTGGTCGCGACCTGCGCAATCTCGCTCTGGTAATCGGCGAGGGTCTTGCGGGATTTCTCAATTTGTCGGTCGGCCAGGCTCCAATCCGGCACCATCGGCCAGATGAAGAGGACGTTGATGAGCACGAAAAAAATGAGGCCGACCACCAGCAGGATGCGGCGTTCCCGTGGGGCAAGGTTCAGGCGGTCGAGGAGGCTGGCCATCAAAGCTCCTTTCGTTTCAGCTCGCACTCGATGCTCCAGAACGCCGGCCGGTTGGGCTGTGCCTGGATGGACTTGGTGTTGACCTTGGCGAACAACGGCTCGCCGTTCACGGTCGCGCGGGCGAGGGCCTCGTTGTACTCCGTCACTTTCGCCTGCAGTTCGCCGGGAACAGTGCCGAAAATCTGCAGCCGGCGCGCTTTGCCCTGAAAATTGAATTGCGTCATCGTCATCTCGGCGGGCAGCGCCTCGGCGGCGGCGCGCCAGCAATCGAGCGCGGCGAACTTGAGGCTGACCTGATCGGACAACACCTGCACGCGGGCCTTGAGCTGGAGGGCGTTGGTGTAGCTGTTGTGGAGCGCCTGAACCTGCCGATCCACCCCCGCCTTCACAAACTGCTTGTATTGCAGCCCCCCCATGAAAGCGAACACCGCCACCGCCCACACCGCCAGAAACAGTCCGAGCACGCGCAAAACGATGCCTTCGGTGAACTGTTGGCGGTAGCGCGCGGCCACGTCCGCCGGCACGAGGTTGGCCGTCGAGTCCGTTTCGGCCGAGGCGGCTGCGAGCTTTTCCGGAGGCAGCGGATCGAGGACCTCGACGGGGCTGGCGGCCAAGTCTCCCACTGCCGCTGTCAACTGCTCGGCCAGTGGGCTTGAGGCGACCACGTGCCAGCGCGTCTCTGCGTCGTGCCAGCCCTCAACCTCCCCGGCCCAGGCGAGTTGGCGAATCGGGCGGCTGAGCCGGCCAGGCAGTGACTCCCCCGATGGGAGCCGCAGGAGGGTGACGTGCCGGAGCCGCTGGTCTTTCCACCAGGCCGCGAGGCAACTGACGTGGCCGTTGCGGATGTGCGCGTAGAGCCACGCGCCATCCCGCCGCTCCCGGGCGGCGAGCAGTTCCCGCAGTTGCGGCAGTTCCAGTCGGTCGGCGAGGTAGCGACCCTGCTCCAAACCGCCGAGATGTCGCTCGACCGTCGCCCGGGGAACGATCACCACCACGGCCGTGAGCGAAGCCTTGTCCAGGCCGGGTACCGCCTCGACGGTCCAGACGACGTTCGGGACCGGAAGGGGCGACAGGGATTCCAACTGCAACTCCACGATCCCGGGCGCTTCGTCCGGGTCGCCGGTGGGCAACTCGAGGGCGCGGAGGAACACCTCGTCGGAAGGCAACCACGCGATGTTGAGGCGCGGTTGCCAGAGGGTGGTCAGCGTGCGCCCGGCGGCCGAGGCCGGCAGCGACTCCGCGGCGCTGAACTTCCGGGCCAGCGCCAGCTTGATCTCGCGCCCGTTCCGGGCGAATTGCCAAAGGGCCCGGTATTCGTCGGCTTGTTCGAGGACGTGGCAGATCTGCCAGCGCCGGGTTCGGGAGCCGCGTTTCTTCATGCTCAGCGGCCCTCCATGAGCGAGTCGAGATGTTCCTCGCTCTGCGTGACGCGCAGGATTTCCTCGACGGAGGTCGGATGGTGCCGCAGGACCTTCGGGCCATTGGGATTCTGGGGATCCGGGTCCATGAGGCAGTCGAGCTGGGTCTTGTACCAGCCGGCGGTGCGCAAGGTCTGGGTGCCTTCCTTGATCGCCTGCTCGGCAATCCGGGACGCCGCGGCCCGGCTCATGATAATCGGCCGGATGCCCTCGGTCACCACCAGCAGTTCGTAGATGCCCGTCCGCCCGCGGTAGCCGATGAAGCGGCAGTCGTCACAACCGGCGCCCTTGTGGAACTTGGCGGTCGGGGCAAGCTCCGCCGGCAGTCCGTGTTTGAGCGCGAAGTCCACGGTAATGGTCCGGTCCTCGGTCATGCAGGCCGGGCAGATGGTGCGGACCAGTCGTTGGGCCATCACCGCCTCGACCGACGACGCCACCAGGAACGGCTCGATGCCCATGTCAATCAACCGTGTGAAGGCACTGGGCGCGTCGTTGGTGTGCAGGGTGCTGAATACCAGGTGGCCGGTGAGCGCGGCACGGATGGCAATCTCGGCGGTCTCCAAGTCTCGGATTTCGCCGACCATCACGATGTTCGGATCCTGACGGAGAATGTGCCGCAAGCCGACTGCGAAGGTCAGCCCGATCTCCGGTCGGACCGCAATCTGGTTGGCGCCGGTGATTTCGTACTCGACCGGTTCCTCGACCGTGAGAATGCGCTTGGTGCCTTTGGTGACGTTCGTCACGTAGGACAGGAAGCAGTACAGCGACGTGGACTTGCCCGATCCGGTCGGGCCGGTGACGAGGAAAATCCCGTGCGGCTTGCGCACGAGGTTTTGAATGATGCCCTGCTGGTTGGGGGACAGACCGAGGTTGGAGATGCTGAACGATGCCGAGCCGCGACTGAGCAATCGCAGCGAGACGCTTTCGCCATGCACGGTGGGCACGGTGGAAACGCGGATGTCGAGTTCCTGGCCTTTGATCCGGACGTTGATGCGTCCGTCCTGCGGCAGACGCTTCTCGGCGATGTTCATGCCGGACATCACCTTGAGGCGGGAGATGATCGAGGCTTGGAACTGCCTGGCCCGCGCGCCCTGCAACTGCTCGGGCAGCGTCGGCTCGGTCAACATGCCGTCCACGCGGTAGCGCACCCGCAGCCGGTTTTCCATCGGCTCGAAATGAATGTCCGTCGCCCGCCGCTGATGGGCCTCGAAGATCAACTGGTTGACGAACTTGATGACGTTCGCGTCCTGGTCCTGATCCGCGATTTCCTTGTCTGACGTGAACTCCAGCTCCACGGGCTCGTCGGCGGCCATCTGCTCCAGCGTGTCCCCACCGATGCCGTAGATCTCCTCCAGGCCGCGCTGAATCTCCTCGCGCGGACTCAGGACGAACTTCACCGGCAGTTTCGCGTCGAACTCGACCGCGCCGAGCATGGCGGGATCAAACGGATCGCTGACCGCGACGCACACCTCGTCCTGCTCCAGCCGGAATGGCGCCGCGACATGCTGGAACGCCACGCGCTTGGAGAGTGCGCCGCGAATGGTCTCGAACTGATCCTTGGTGACGTCCTGGATGGGAATGCGGGGCTTGGGTTCGTACCCCCAGCCGAGTGCCCCGGCCAGCCGCGGGAGAAACTCGGCGTCGTCCAACCCCGTCACGCGCTGGAGCCGCCCCAGAAAGGATTCCGCCGGTGCGCCCGGGTCGTTGCCCGCCAGTCGCGCCTGCTCGAACTGGGCGGGACTCACCACGCCACTGCTCACCAACTGTTCCTTGATGGAGACCGCAGCCATGCCAAAAGGTTCTGACAACGGGGATTGAACATTGTCCGCCGGGGAAAGTTGCGGGTTGCCCGGGAATATTTGAAGCCGTTTTCAGCGCGCACGGGGCCTGGGTCAGCCCGGTGACCGGCCGCGAGGAAGGCGGCCCCCGCGTCTTGCGGGCCGGTCTTGAACCCGCGGCCGCCGGGAACTCTTCATTCATCAGTCTTGAACCTTGCGCGGTTCTCATTAGGCTGCCCACATGGGCTTGCGTCACGGCGGTCGGGCTTGCGCAGGACACCGCCGGACGCGCGCGGTGGCGCAACGCCCTGCTTCCCCGGCCCGAACCGAACCCTCAACCCGCATCTGCTTGCATCCATGAGCACCTCCTCCAACGGCAGTCCCACGGTCAAATTCTTCAGCGGCGAAGACATTCCCCTTGAGTTGCACAAGGTCCGCATCGTTCAGAAGCTGAACCTCATTCCCATCGAGGAACGGCACAAAGCCATTGTCGAGGCCGGTTTCAACACCTTCCTGCTGACCACCAAGACCGTGTTCCTCGACATGCTCACGGACAGTGGCACCAACGCCATGAGCGACAACCAGGTGGCCTCCATGCTCCGCGCCGATGACGCCTACGCCGGGTCCCAGAGCTACATGCGATTGGAAGAGGCGATCCGCGAGGCGTTCAACTGCCGGTACTTCCTGCCGGTTCACCAAGGCCGGGCGGCGGAGAACATCATTTCAAAGACGTTCGTCAAGGCGGGGGACGTGATCCCCATGAACTACCACTTCACCACCACCAAGGCGCACATCGAGATCAACGGCGGCACGATCTTCGAGATTTACACGGACGAGGCGCTCAAGGTGAAAAGCACCCACCCCTTCAAGGGCAACCTGGACATCGGCAAGCTCAAAGACATCATCAAGAAGTACGGGGCCGACAAGGTCGCCTACGTGCGCATGGAGGCTTCCACCAACCTGATCGGTGGCCAGCCGTTCTCGATCGCCAACATGCGCGAAGTGCGCCAGGTCGCGCGCGAGCACGGGATCATGGTCGTGCTCGACGCGAGCTTGATCGGCGAGAATGCCTGGTTCATCAAGCAGCGCGAACCGGAGTTCCGGGACAGGTCCATCAAGGAAATCCTCCATGAGATGATTGGGCTGGCCGACGTCACGTACTTCTCCAGCAGGAAGGTCAGCTCCACCCGGGGTGGTGGCATCGCCACCAACAACGAGGAGATCTACAAGAAGCTGAAGGACTGGATCCCGCTCTACGAGGGCTTCTACACGTACGGCGGCATGTCCATTCGTGAGGTCGAGGCCATGGCCGTCGGGCTGATCGAGACGTTGGACGAATCCATCATCTCCCAGTCGCCCTCCTTCATCCGTTACATGGTGAACGAACTGGACCGGCTGGGCATTCCAGTGGTCACGCCCGCTGGCGGACTGGGCGTTCACATTGACGCGGGGCAGTTCCTGTCGCACGTGCCGCAGACCGAGTACCCGGCCGGTGCTCTGGCGGCGGCTTACTTCCTCGTCTCCGGCGTGCGCGGCATGGAGCGCGGCACGATCTCCAGCGTGCGCGATGCCCAGGGCAAAGACGTGCTTGCGGACATCGAACTCCTGCGCCTCGCGATGCCCCGGCGCGTGTTCACGCTGTCGCAGGTCAAGTACGCCACCGACCGCCTGCATTGGCTGTTCCAGAACCGGCACCTGGTCGGTGGCCTGCGCTTCTACGAAGAACCGCCCGTTCTGCGGTTCTTCGGCGGCAAACTCGAGCCGACCACTCCGTGGCCCGAGAAGCTGGTCGCCAAGTTCCGCGCCGATTTCGGTAACAGCCTCTGAGCTGCCCATCGCGCTCGCCACTGAGCGGAGGGAGCGGGATCGGGTCGCGCCCCCGCAGACGGCTGCGGGCTGGAAAGCGCGGCGCGTGTTCATGCCCGGCGCGTCATCGAGGGTTTCGCCGCGCCGGTTGCTGGCTGGCAATGTCCGCACTTTCGCTTACCCTTGCGCCATGCAACACCCTTTGACACGCCGCGGATTCCTTCGCCAGTCAACCCTCGCCGGTCTTGCCGCCGGCACCTTTTCCCTGGGCGTCCTCGGCGCCAACGACCGCATCCGCCTCGGCATCATGGGCGTCAACGGCCGCGGCAGCGACCTGGCCCGCGGCTTCGCGCGGTTCAGCGACGCCGAGGTCGCGATGATCTGCGATGTGGACGAGCGCGCGCTGGCCAAGGGGCAACAGGCCGGCAGCACCGCGGGACGACCGGCTCCGGAGACCGTCAGGGATTTCCGCCGGATTTTGGATGCGCCCTCCGTGGACGCGCTGGTCATTGCCGCGCCGGATCACTGGCACGCGCCGGCCACGATCCTCGCGTGTGCCGCCGGCAAACACGTCTATGTGGAAAAGCCGGTCAGCCACAACGCCCGCGAAGGCGAGCTGGCCGTCGCCGCCGCCCGCAAGTTCCACCGCGTGGTCCAGGTCGGCACCCAACGGCGTTCCCAGCCGCGGATCAGGGAAGCCATCGAACAGGTCCGCGGCGGCGCCATCGGCACGGTGCGCTTCGCGCGCGGCTGGTACACGAACGCCCGCGGCTCCATCGGCCGCGGCCGGTCCGTTCCAGTTCCAGCGTGGCTGGAGTGGGAATTATGGCAGGGCCCGGCGCCGGAACGCCCCTTCCGCGACAACATCGTTCACTACCACTGGCATTGGTTCTGGCATTGGGGTACGGGCGAGCTCGGCAACAACGGCATCCACGCCCTCGACCTCTGCCGTTGGGGACTGGGCGTGACTTTCCCGCGCCGCGTCACCTCGGGTGGCGGCCGGTACCACTTCGACGATGACCAGGAATCACCGGACACCCACGTCGCGACGTTCGACTTCGGCGACCGGGCGATTTCCTGGGAGGGCCGAAGCTGCCAGCGGCACGGCTACGAGGGTTCGCAATTCGGCGCGGCGTTTTACGGCGACCGCGGCACGCTGGTCACCGACGGAGCCGCTTACACGATCTTCGACGCCGAGGACAAACCCGGTCCGAAGGTGGCGGGTTCGGGCGATGACGGACCACACCTGCGCAACTTCCTGGACTGTATCCGCAGCGGGCAGCGTCCGAACGCCGACATTGAGGAAGGCCACCAGAGCACGGCGTTGTGTCATCTGGGCAACATTGCGTGGCGGGTGGGACGAACGCTGAACTGCGATCCGCAGACCGGCCGCATTTTAGGCGACCGCCCGGCCGCCCGCCTCTGGTCCCGCGAATACCGGCGCGGCTGGGAGCCGAAGGTGTGACAGGCTGGGCGCGGACACATCGGCAGTTCCACGCCCAAGGCCGACGAGCTGGACCGGGACCGGCTCTCAGAAAACCGGCGGGAACAGCGGTGGCCGATAACCGGGCGGAATCAATTTCGGGCCGCGACGCTCGTCCTGCCAGACGAAGACTTCGTTGGTCGTCATGCTAAGGACGCCCCGGCCATAGAACTGGGGAACCTCAACCGAGAGGGCGAGTCGGTAGTTCGTTCCGTTCAGCTCGATCACATTGGTGTTGATCCAAATCGTGTAGGGGTTGCCGAAGTTGGTCGGGTAGCCACGCTCCAGCATGTGCTGGTAAGCCATGCGCAATGCGCCCTTCCCCTTGATGAGTCCGGCCGCCCGCAGCGACACGCCGTAAAGGTGGCTAAGCACCAGCAGTCCCAACGCGCCGAGCAGTCCAGCTACGCCGAAGGCTTTGAGGCAGGGCCGCCTCCCGGAACTCCGATGATCGTCCGACACCGAAGTCCTGCCGGCTTACGCGGCCGATAGCTTCCACGGTGCCCGGTACTCGCGGCCCAGCAGCTTGCTGGCCTCGGCGTCACCGACGATGACTTCCGCCTTGGGATCCCACTTGATCTTGCGCCCCACGATCATCGCGATCAGTCCCAAGTGACCCGGGATGGCGGAACGGTGGGCGGTCTCGACCGGCGTGATGGTAGGCTTCCGCGATTTCACGCAGTCGAGGAAGTTGCGCTGGTGATCGCGCGAGTGATAGGCCTTCACCTTGCGCAACTCTTCCGGCAGGCGGGAGCGGTCTTTGAGGTCCTCGTTCGAGCAATCAAACCCGCCGCGGTCCACCCACACCCAGCCCTCGGTGCCGATCCACTTGGTGCCGCTGCGGATGTCCCGGTGGCCGCCGGCGATCGTCATCTCCACGCCCTCGGCGTATTTGCAGGTGATCCGGTACCGCATGCAGGTGTTCCAGACCGCGTCCTTGGGCGGAAACTCCCCCTGGCCCTCCACCTCGATCGGCCCGGTGTGGTCAAAGCCCAGGCCCCAGTGCGCGATGTCGCAATGGTGGCCGATCCAGTCGAGCAGTTGACCGCCGCCGACGTTGTAATTCCAGCGCCAGTTCATGTGAACGCGCTGCTTCACGTACGGCTCCATCGCGGAAGGCCCCAGCCACCGGTCGTAATCGAAACCGGCCGGCGGCTCAGACACAGCCAGTTCCCAGCCCGGCGTGGAGGGGGTCAACTGCGCCAGATTTCGCGGCGCGCCGGCGACCGCTTCGAGCTTCTTGAGCAACTCGGGCGCAGTGCCCGCGAAGTCGTGGTGCCCGCTGGGCAGGCCCACTTCCACGCGCGTGACCTTGCCGATCAAGCCGTTCTGCACGATCTCGACGGCCTTGTGGAAATTCTCGACCGACCGCTGCCACGAGCCGGTCTGCCACACGCGGCGATGCTGCTGCACCGCCTTCACAATCGCCTGCTGCTCCGCGATGGTCCGGGCCAGCGGCTTCTCGCCGTAGATGTCCTTGCCGTTCTTGGCGGCCTCGATCGCGGTCAGCGCGTGCCACGTGTCCGGGAGCGCGAGCATGACGGCGTCAATGTCCTTGCGGGCCATCATTTCCCGGTAGTCGTGATAGGCTTGGCAATCCTTGTTGCCGTACTTGGCGTTGACGGCGTTGACGGCCGATTCGAGGCGGCCCTTGTGAACATCGCAGACGGCCACCACCTGGCAGTCCTTGTGGTTCATGAAGGCGCCAGTGTTGCCCGGCCCTTGCATCCCCCAACCCACCGACGCCAGCGTGATGCGCTCGGACGGCGCCACTGATCCGTCCGCTCCAAAGACGCTCGACGGCACGATGGTGGGAGCGGCCAGCGCGGTCGCGGTGGCGGCGAGGAAATGGCGGCGGGAAACGGTTCGACGGAGAGCAGATGTTTTCATGCGGGGCAGCGTGTGCGGTAGCCGCGCGTTTTTCGAGTGGAAAATGGCGCGCCGCGATCTGCCGATTGGGATTCAAATGAGTCCGACCCGACTGGTTGCTCAGAAACGTGCGCTTTCAGAACGTGAGCCTGAAATCCTTGGGATTCCGCCTGCCTGTCCGGGCGCAGGTGACTCTTTCGCCAACCCGCTTGGGACGGGCGCAGATGGCCGCCGGCGGCGGCAGCCCGACGACTCGACCGCCCGGCTGAGGCGCTTCGCCTCGTGTTCCTGGCGGGCAATGGCGTGTCACCACCGTCGGCGGTCCCCCAATCGGCAGTGCGGGGGTGGGGGCAGGACGCAGCCCTCGCCAGTCCCCAGCCGTCATCGTTCAGGCAGAGAGCCAGATCGTCCGGCCGATCGTCGCCGGCGGGGAAATGCGCCGCGGTTTGCCCAGCGGGGGATCACGGTGGATCGCGGCGCCAGCCGGCGGGCCAGTTCTGCGGATAGTCCGGCAGGAACGGCACTGCCAACGGATCATTGAAGCCGTTCCAAAGGCGGTTGTTCACGCTGGCGACGGCGGGGGCGATGGATTCGACATGGCCGTCGAGGAAAGCGAGGTTGGCGCGCCCGCTATGCCGACTGCTGAGAAAAGAGGCGTGTTCGTAAAACGCCCAGCGTTCCGGTTGGTCGTGGCTGTAGGTGGGAATAAAGGGCGGATCAATAACGTAGCCGTGGTTGCCGATCCGCTGGACGCTCTCCTCCGGTGGCAACGCGCTGGAGATGGCTTGAGGTCCCAGCGGCTCGTGGGGCGCGTTGGTGCCCGTCCCGTTGGCGCACCCGAAGGCGAGCGTGGCGGACAAGGCGGGCAGGGCGGCAAAGGACACGGGAAAGCGTTCGTACTCGCCGGAGTTCAGCTTCCGCGCGCTGCCGAGGAACTTGTAGTTGTAGCCGTAGGGGGCGTTCCGTCCCGGCAGCCAGTTCGGTACCGATGGGTCGCGAATCACGTCGTAGCCATCCGTCACCTCGCGGGCGAAGAGGTTAAACCAGCGAACCCGTGAGCCGTCGGGCAGCCGTTCCTGATGCGGCGGCAGATAGCGGTAAGTGTCGGTGTACAGGTGCAGCCCGATGCCCAGTTGGCGCAGGTTGTTGCGGCAACGAATGTCCTGGGCCCGCGCCTTGGCCCGCGCCAACGCGGGCAGGAGCATTCCGGCCAGGATCGCGATGATGGCGATCACCACCAACAGCTCGATCAGCGTGAACCCTCGTTGCCGGTGCTGGAGACCGGACAATCCCGGACGCAGTTCGCAAATCACGAGCGTGGACGCTACGGGCGGCCGCCGGTTTGCCAAGCCGGTTTTCGTGGCCCCTGGACGCGGCCCGCCGGAGGTGGGTTACAACGGTCGCAGCCAGATATTGCGGTACCTCACCGGGTTGCCGTGGTCCTGCAACATCAGGGGCCCCTTGCCGGTGGGCGACACGTCATTGAAGGCGGCGGCCGTCGTGGGTGCCTTGACGGGCACGTGGTCCTGGATCAGGACGCCGTTATGAAACACGGTGAGGGATCCCGGCACGACTCCCTTTCCGTCTTCGCCCGGCTTCGGCGCCCGAAAGATGATGTCGTAGGTCTGCCACTCGCCCGGCGGCCGGCTCGCGTTCACCAGCGGCGGGCGGTTCCCATAAAAGGCGCCAGCCTGGCCATCCGGGTAGGTCTTGTTCTGGTACGAATCGAGGATCTGGATTTCGTAGCGGCCGTGGAAGTACACGCCGCTGTTGCCGCGGCCTTGATCGTTGCCAGCGACCAACGGTGGCGTGGCCCATTCGATGTGGAGCTGGCAGTCGCCGAATTCCTGCTTTGTGAAGAGGTTGCCCGTTCCGTTCACTTCGGCGAAGCCGTCGGCCACCTTCCATCGCGCTTCCCCCTGCTGCCCGCGCCACCGCGAGAGATCGCGGCCATCGAACAACACCACCGCGTCCGAGGGCGGCGCGGTTCCGGTGCCCGGGGTGACCACCGGCGGCTCCGGCCAGTCGGCGGCACATACCGCCAGCGAAAGCCCCCCGGCCGCGGCGAACCAGCGAATCAGTGTTTTCATTGGCGGGCGGGGATCATGCCCGACTGGCGGGCGTAATTGAAGATGCCACCCGCGTCCACCACGGGACGAACGTCGCCCAGTGGCTTGAACGAATGCACGTCACCGGTTGCGGCCACCCTAACCGTGGCGGCATCGAGATCCACACTTACGATGTCGCCCGTCTTGAGAAGCTCACACAACCGCGCCGTGCTTTCGCAGGGGTAAAGCTCGCCGGTGGCTACGCAGTTGCGAAAGAAGATGCGCGCGAAGCTCTCGGCCAGCACGACCTCGCAGCCCGCCGAACCCAGAGCGATGGGGGCATGTTCCCGCGAGCTGCCGCAGCCGAAATTCCGCCCGGCGACCACAATGGGATATTCGCTGTCCAGTTGTCCCTCGCGCACGTAACGGATCGGGTAGAGCGACTCCGGCAGGCCGCAGAGCGCGAAGCTGCCCAGTTTCTCGTACTCCTCGGGAATCGTGGGCACGAGGTTGAGGTACTGGGCGGGAATGATCTGGTCCGTGTCGATGTTGTCGCGCACCACATAAACCGGGCCGGTGATGACGTTCTGCATGGCTGGAATACTGGTGGTCGGCGCGGGGGTAATTCAAATCCAATCGCGCCCGCAGCCGTGGGCGCTGGCGACCTTGCCGCGCGCGCAGATTCTCATGCCCACGGGGCCGGGCCGTCTCGCCACCAGCCCCCCGGGTTTGCGCCTAGCCCTTGTCGATGAACAGCGCCTCGGCAAACTGCTTCGGGTCGAAGGGTTGAAGATCGTCGGCTTGCTCGCCCACCCCGATGAATTTGATCGGCAGCCCCAGCTCCTTCTGGATCGCCACCACCATGCCGCCCTTGCTGGTGCCGTCGAGCTTGGTCACCACCAGCCCGGTGAGCGGCACGGCTTTGTGGAATTCCCTGGCCTGGTTGAGGGCGTTCATGCCGGTGGTGGCGTCGAGCACCAGCAGCACCTCGTGCGGCGCGCCCGGGAGCTTCTTGTCCATCACGCGATGAACCTTCTGCAGTTCCTTCATCAAATTGCTCTTGGTGTGCAGACGGCCCGCCGTGTCCACGAACAAATAGTGCGCGCCCTTGGCCTGCGCGGCCGCGATGGCATCGTGGGCGACGGCGGCCGGGTCGGCGTTGTAGTTGCCGGCGATGACCGGCACGCCCAGCCGCTGGCCCCACAGCTTGAGTTGCTCGATGGCCGCGGCGCGAAATGTGTCGCAGGCGGCGAGCATCGCAGACTCCCCGCGATCCTGGATCAGGCGGGCGAGCTTGGCCGCGGTGGTGGTCTTTCCCGTGCCGTTGACCCCCACGATCGAGACCACGGTCGGATGGGTGGGAGCACGGCGGAGGCCCGCGACTGCCCGTTCGCCCACGGGCGCGCTGGCCGCCAGGCCCGCCGTCACTTCACGTTCGGCGATGGTGAACACGTCCACCCCGGCCCCGCCCTGGGTTTCGTACGCCTTGCGGACAGCGGCGACAATCTGGACGGTCATGGCGTGGCCAAGGTCGGCCCCCAGCAAGGCGGCCTCGAGCTCTTCGAGGGAGGTGCCGGTCAGTTTGGGCGAACGCGTGACGATGCGCTTGATCTCGTGGACCAGCTTGGAGTGGGTCCGCGCGAGACCTTCCTTGAGGCGTTGAAACAATCCCATGGCTCAGTGGGCTGCGGACGTGACGGGCGGGACCAGGGCCGCGCGGCGCTCGGCGATCCGTTCCTTCAACCGCGCGACATGCTCGAAGGGCAGTTTGACGGTGCCGATCAGCGGACGGCCTTTGCTCAAACCGTGGCAATCCGAACCGCCGGTCGGCAACAGGTGGTATTGCCGCGCCAGCGCAAGATAGTGTTCGCTGGCCGCCGGCGAATGCTTGGTGTGCCAGCACTCGAGACCGTCCAGCCCCGCTTCCACCATGATCGGGATGAGACCGTCATTGTGGTTGAGCGCGGGATGGGCCATCACCGCCACGCCGCCCGCCGCGTGGATCAAGGCGATGCCATCCATTGCCGACATCCGCACCTTCGGTACCCAGGCCGGTCGGTGCTTCTTCAAAAACCGTTCGAAGGCCTCGTCCACGGTCCGGCAGAAACCCTCTTGCACCAGCGCCCGCGCCACGTGCGGCCGGCCGGGCGACCGGCAATTGGCGACGCGAAAGACGGCCTCCGCCATCAATGGCACCCGGTGGGCGTTCAGTCGCGCCACCATTTCGTGGATGCGGTTCTGCCGCCCGTTCTGGAAGCGCGCGAGTTCACACAGCAGGCGCGGGTGCTGGGGATCAATGCCGTAGCCGAGCAGGTGCAATTCGTAGTCCGCGAGTTCGGCGGTCAGTTCGGTGCCCGTGATGAATTCGACCTGGTTCTGGGCGCATGCCGCCGCCGCGCGCGCACAACCTTCGACGGTGTCGTGGTCGGTGAGCGAAACGGCCGCGAGGCCGTGACGGCGGGCGTGCCCGGCCAATTCCTCCGGCGTGTAGGTGCCGTCGGAGAAATGGGTGTGAAGGTGCAAATCCGCGAACATGACGCCGCGAGCATCGCAAGCGGTGACCGGAGAACCAAGCAAGAACCTGGATGCGGCCGCGTCGAGGGAGGATTCGTAGCCGGCCAGCTTGAGGGGCGATCCCAGCCGGGGGATTTGATGCGGAATGGGGGAGCTTGCCGTGAGGCCTTCCGATTCCCCGGCTGGGCGGGCATTGGGCAGCAGGCGCGGTACGGTCGCTGCCGGACACGCGTCCAAGCTTCAGATGACCTTGTACTCTCCCGGATTGGGCACGGGCGGGAAAGGCGCCGGACCGAACTTCAGTTCGGCCGGTCCCCACACGCGTTTCGATGCGAAAATCTGTTCCCACTCGACGGTCTGCCCGCTGTAGGCGGCGTCACGACCCATGATGGCCGTGAGGGTGGATTCCGCGAGGTTCTTGGCCTCGTTCAGTGGCCGGCCGGCCCGCACGCTTTCGATCAGGTTGCGGTGCTCCTGCTGGTAGGGATTCACTTCCGGGTCCCGGAAACGCCAGAACTTGCCGTCCTTCTGCTTGATCCAATTTGCGCAGTTGCTCGAACCCTTCGAGCCGTGGGCGCCCTCCTCGACCTTGCCCTCGCAGTGGTTCATCTGCCGGGCCTGGCTGAACATGCGCACGCCGTTCGGATACTCGTACTCGACGGCGAAATGGTCGTAGATGTGCCCATGGATCGGATGCTGGCGCATCTGGCGACCGCCCATGCCGAACGCCTTGATCGGGTGCGCGCCCATCACCCAGTTCATGATGTCAATGTTGTGGAGGTGCTGCTCCACATAGTGGTCGCCGCTGAGCCACGTGAAGTAGTTCCAGTTCCGCAACTGCCATTCCATGTCGGACATCTCCGGCGTCTGCTCGATCACCCAAATGACGCCGCCGTTCCAGTAGCAGCGCAGGTATTCGAGGTCCCCGATTTCGCCGCCTTGGATGCGTTTGATGGTCTCGTTGTAACCCTTCATGTGCCGGCGCTGTGTGCCGCAGGCAATTCCCAGGCCCTTTTGTTGGGCGATCTCGTAGGCTTCCAGCAGCGTCCGGCAGCCCGGCGCGTCCACGGCGCCCGGCTTTTCCATGAACACGTGCTTGCCCGCCTTCACCGCGGCGAGGACCTGTTCCGGCCGGAATTTCGGCGGGGTGGCGTGAATGACGTAGTTGATCTCTTTCACCTCCAGCAGCTTCTGGTAGCCGTCGAAGCCGTCGAAGCACATCGCGTTGGGGATGTGGATGCCCAGCTTGCTCAGGTTCTCACGGGCGCGACTGAGCCGGTCCCGAAACAGATCGCACAGGGCGACGACTTCAATGTCTTTGTGCGCCACCTGAGCGCCCTCCTTGACGTCTTCGGTGTGGTAGCCGGCACCAGGATAAATGACGTTCGTCGCGGCTCCGAGGGCGTCGAGGACGGCCCCGGTGCCACGCCCCCCGCAGCCGATCAGGCCAATCTTCACCTTCTCCATCGCCGCGGCGCGGGCGGTGAAGACGGCGGGGAACTGCGTTGCGGCGAGGCCCGCCGCGGCGGCTGAGGAGGTCTTGAGAAACGAGCGACGCGAAAACCGAGTTGGGGGGACGGTCGGGGTGTTCATGCCAATTCTTGTGGTTGCCGATTGCTGACTGGCCGGGAGCTTATCGAGGCGGAGGGGCGGGGAAAAGAGGATTTCCGCGGTGGGCCGGACGCCGGGCCTCGGCGGTTCCGGTGCAATGACGCGGGCGGGGAAGTCTGGAGCCGGGGACGTTTGTGCCCGGTGCAAACCGCGTGCTCCCCCCGGACCGATTCCTGCTTGAGCCTCGCTCGCCGGTGGGGCAATGCTTTTCCCCGTTCGTCACACGTGTTCTTCAGCCTATGAAAGTCATGACTCCCTCCTCCGCGGTTTCTCGTCGTCGTTTCCTTGGTACCACTGCTGCGGCCGCCGCCGCGTTCACGATCGTTCCCCGGCACGTCTTGGGTGGGGCAAGGTTTGTCGCGCCCAGTGAAAAGGTGAACATCGCCATCGTCGGCGCCGGTGGTCAGGGGCGGACCAATATGCGCGGATTGTTCCCGCTCGCGGACGCCCAGATCATCGCCGTAGCCGATCCCATCGAGCACATGGATCTCGAGGCGTTTTACTTCCGGGGCATCGCCGGACGGCTGCCGGTCAAGGCCGAGGCCGAGAAGCATTACTCCCAGAAAACGCCGAACTTCAAGGTGGCCGACTACGAGGACTTCCGCGTCATGCTCGAAAAGGAAAAGGCGATTGACGCGGTGCTGTGCGCCACGCCCGACCACACCCACGCCTACGTGAGCGTGCTGGCGATGCGGGCCGGCAAGCATTGCTATTGCGAGAAGCCGCTCACCCACAACGTCTGGGAGGCGCGCTTGGTGGCGAAGGTGGCCCGGGAAACCGGCGTTGCCACCCAGATGGGCAACCAGGGCCATTCGGGCGAGGGCTTGCGCGCGACCTACGAGTGGATTCGCGCTGGCGTGATTGGTGACGTTCGCGAGGTTCATGCGTGGACCGGGGCCAGCCGGTGGAGCAAGAAGTACACGCACGGGCTGCCTCAATCGGAGCCGGTGCCCAAGGGGACCAACTGGGACCTCTGGATCGGCCCCCGGGAAATGCGGCCGTACAGCTCGGCTTACACGCCCGTGACGTGGCGCGACTACTGGGCCTTCGGCACGGCTCCCATCGGGGACTTCTTCTGCCATAACTTCGATCCCGCTTGCTTCGCCTTGGACCTGACCGCGCCCACCAGCATCGAGGCGTACGGCGCCGGCGGCGTGGATGCGGAAATGGCCCCTCCGGGCGGCGTGTACTACTACCACTTCCCGGCGCGGGGCACGATGCCCCCGGTGAAGTTCTACTGGTACGACGGCGGCATGCGCCCGCCCCGTCCGGAAGGCCTGGACCCCGACGATCAACTGGGCGCGGGCGGCAACGGCACCTTGTTCATCGGCGACAAAGGCATGATCACCTGTCCGGGCTGGGCAGGCGACCCGCGTTTGCTGCCCGGCTCGCGCATGGATGATTTCCAACCGCCGCCGAAGACGCTGCCGCGGTCCAAGGGGCATCACCGCGACTGGATTGACGCCTGCAAAGGCGGCCCGGCCGCGAGCGCCAATTTCGAGTACGGCGCAGCCCTCACCGAAATGGGCCTGCTCGGCTTGGTGGCCCTTCGCGTGGGCCGGAAGATGGAGTGGGATGCCAAGGCGATGAAATCGCCGAATTGCCCGGAGGCCGACAAGTTCCTCAAGGGTACTTACCGTCCAGGTTGGGAAATCGCCTGAAGGGGCGGCAAACCCGCACGGTCAACCGGGCCGGAGCGACCGACCCCGGGGCGGCCGGCGCTTACGGATACGCCTGATCCAACTGCTGGAATCGCCGGTACTGCGGCGATTCCGGTGAGATCCGCGGCTTGATGGCATTCAACACCCGGCGCGCCTCGGCGGGATTGCCGCGGCCGGCGAGCACCACGTAGTCCAGTTCCATTTCTGTCAGCCGCGGATCGCTGACCTGGCTCCGATGGGCCCGAAACCACTCGCGGATGCCGTCCGGGCCCTTCCGTTTGGCATCTTCCCAAGATGCTTCCAGTTCCGCTGGCAGGCCCGGTAGCTTGCCCGGCGCATAGCGGGACGATTTCTCCGAGCTTCCCTCTTTCAGCTTCTGGTTCGCGTAGTCGCGGAACTGAAGCCCGAAATACAGCAAGGCTCCCAAGATGATCGCGGAGATGAAGAATTTCAGCATGGACTGGCCGAACGGAGGGGACTCACGTCACCCCTGACCGGCATCCGAATCGTGGCAGGCCGACCCGCCGGCCGCAACGCCGCCGTGGGCGGAGTCGGGAGATGGGGGATTTGACCTGCGGACCGTCACTCCTGCACGCGCTTCACGCGGGCGCCGAGCCGGCGCAGTTTCTCGTCAATCCGTTCGTACCCGCGATCCAGGTGGTAAATGCGGCGCACGCGCGTCTGGCCCCGGGCGATCAGCCCGCCGATCACCAGGGCTGCCGAGGCCCGCAGATCGCTTGCCATGACCGGCGCCCCGCTGAGCTTGGTCGGACCCTTCACCACCGCGCTGGGCCCCTCGATCGTGATGTCCGCGCCCAGCCGGGCCAATTCGCTCACGTGCATGAACCGCGACTCGAAGATGCGCTCGGTGATGATGCTGATGCCACGGGCCTGCGTCATGAGCGTCATCATTTGGGCCTGGGCGTCCGTCGGGAAACCCGCGTAGGGCTGGGTCGTGACGTCGGATGGTTGCAACTCCCGCGTCCCTTTGACCGTCAGACGTCCCTCCCGACGATCCACGCGGGCGCCCACCTCCTGTAGCTTGTCCAGCACCGCGTGGAAATGGTCCGGCCGGGCGCCCGTCAGGGTGACCTCGCCGCGGGTGGCCGCGGCCGCGATGGCGAAGGTGGCGGCCTCGATCCGGTCGGGAATGGCCGCGTGTTCCGCGCCATGCAGTTGCTTGACGCCCTCGATCACGATGGTCGGGCTGCCCGCGCCGCTGACGCGCGCGCCCATCGCGTTGAGAAAGTTCGCGAGGTCCACCAGCTCGGGCTCGCACGCCGCGCTCTGAATGACGGTGACGCCGTCCGCCAGGCTCGCGGCCATCATCACGTTGGCCGTCCCCAGCACGGTCGGCCCGGCGCGGCCCCCGAGGAACACCTCCGCGCCAACCAGGCGTTTCGCCCGGGCTTTCACGTATCCCCCGGCGATCGCCACCGCGGCGCCCAAGGCCCGCATTCCTTTCAAATGCAGATCCACCGGCCGCGACCCGATCACGCACCCGCCCGGCAGCGAGATCTCCGCCCGCCGCAACCGACCCATCAGCGGTCCCAGCAGACAAATCGAGCCGCGCATCCGCCGAACCAGATCGTAGTCCGCGAACGACTGGATGCGATTCGCTTCAATCGCGACGGAATCGCCCGCGAAGCGCACTTTGGCGCCCAGCGAGGTCAGGATCCTGCCGAGGAACTGCACGTCGCTGAGGTCGGGCACATTGCGGATGACGCACGGTTCGCGCGTCAGGAGGCAGGCGGCCATGAGCGGCAGCACGGCATTCTTCGCGCCGCTGATGGGCACTTCGCCGTGCAGGGGCACGCCGCCGTTGATGATCAGGCTGTACATGGGGAATCGGTCTGAGCTTCAGGTCGCGACGCCCCGCACTGAATCATCTCGTCGAGCGGCCCGCAACGAGGATCCGGGGTCGGCCGGCCAGGTCGTTTCTTACCGCCGGTTCATTCCAGAATTCCCCCGCGAAGAGCGCGCGAACCGCCCCATCCTGCCCGTCGCCGAATTCGAGCATCAGCCGCCCGCCGCTCCGCAGATGGTGCGGTGCGCCTGCCGCGATTTGCCGGATGCACTCCAGGCCGTCCGGCCCGCCATCGAGCGCCACCTGTGGATCGTGGTCCCGCACTTCCGGTTGCAGCGTCTCAATTTCGGCCGAGGGAATGTACGGCGGATTTGCGACGATGAGATCGAACGTCGCGTCGGGGCGCAGGGCGGCGAAACCGTCGCCTTCAACGAACTCCACGCGCCCCGCCACGCCATGCCGGCGGGCATTCTCACGGGCGACGTCCAGTGCGGCGGGCGAGATGTCGAGCGCTGTTACTCGTGCCGCGGGGCACTTCACTGCCAGCGTGATTGCCAGACAGCCGCTGCCCGTTCCGAAATCCAGCACACGGGGTGCCGGCTGATCCGCGGCGACCGACTGGAGCCATTCCCACGCCAGCTCCGCCAGAGACTCCGTCTCCGGGCGCGGAATCAGCACCTCGCGACTCACCGTGATCTCGAGGCCGCAAAAGGAAGCGCTGCCCAGCAGATGCTGCAGTGGCTCGCGCTTGCCTCGTCGTCTGACCAACTCCCGCAGCCGCGTGGTTTCCTCGTCACTCAGCCGTCGCTCGAAATCGAGGTAGAGGCGCAGTCGCGGCAGGGCCAGCACGTGCGCCAGGAGCAATTCCGCCTGCAGACGGGGCGAATCCACGCCTTTGCGGGCGAGAAAATCGGCACAGCGGTGAATGGCTTCCAGTACGGTCACTGGGGCACGGTAGCAGGCGGTTGAGAAAGTCCCACCGGAATTTGAACGCGCCGGTGGGGTTGGCATCTGAGAAGCGCGCCAGGAACTTCCCCAGCCCAGCCTGAGTTTCTGACCGCCCTTCACCGCGAGGCTACCGTGCTGAGGGATCGTCCTTTGCGGGCCATCCACTGGCACAAGGACGTGGTCTTGCAAAAAGTTGGCACTTCAACCAGGGGCTGTGCCCAAGGAAGCGGCCTTCCCGGCATCCTGCCCGAAGTTCGCTTGCTCACCGCCCCCCGACAGCCCGCGCGGCGAGCGGTTCTTATGCGAACGGTCCGGTTCAAATCTACCCTGCCTCCGGTTCCCCGACCGCGAACCAGCGAGGGGCAGGTCTGCCCTCAGCGTTCTCGCCGAGGACTAACGGAGCGTGCCCTCCACCGACCGGGCCAAGTTCTTCTTCGCCGGCGTCCACGACCTGCCGCGCCGGCACTCGCAGGCGTTACGTTCTGTTGAACGGGGAAGTTGTATTCCACCCGCGCGCCTGCAGCCATGAGGTTGCCCGAGAGCGTGAGTTTGCGGATGTCGTGCAGGTCGTAGCCCACGTCCTTGCCGTCGCGGGTCTGGATGGCGGGCGGCGGACCCCAGTGGGATGGGAACGGCTTGCTCGCTGCCACCGCTCGGTCGCGCTTTCCGACGACGTGTTCGCGTCCGACGATCGGGCGCGGGGGGCAAGTCGGGCTGGGCGGCCGAAAGCCGGCCAACTAGCCCGAGGGCGAGGGACAGTGACGTTTTGAACATCTAGGGAGAGTGTCAGCGGGGCGATCGCTGGTGAGCCACTGTTGAAGTTGAAGCGCGGCGTTGGAGGGCGTTCTGGGCGGGCTGGGTGGGGCGCACGGTCCAAACGCCGGTGCCGGTCGAAGCCTCTCGCAAAGTGCCGATGCGGGTTCGGGCGGGGCTGCCCCGATTGCCCTCCCAACGCGCGGGGATGAAGCCGGGCGTTTCGTCTGGGCGGTCAGGGATCCCCTCGATGGCGACGTTGAAGATTGCCAAAAAAGGGGTGCCGAGATGCCATCCCGGGAAAGGCGCTGAAACTCGGGCGCTTTCGAGTGAAAAAACCGGAAAGGGTGGCTCCAGAGAGAGGGCTCGAACCTCTAACCCGCCGGTTAACAGCCGGCTGCTCTACCATTGAGCTACTCTGGAACTCGAACGGCCGGGAATTTTAGCGAGGGGCTTCCGAACCAGTCAAACGATTTCACCCAATTTCCCGCTTGTTTCCACGAAGCCGGCCGGTACCGTTCCCGGCTTTTGGAATATGAAGCCTGACATTCATCCGAAGTACGTCGAGGCGGAGGTGCGGTGCGCCTGCGGCAATTCGTTTAAGACGCGTTCGACCCGTCCCGTCATCGTCGTGGGCATCTGCAACGCTTGCCATCCGTTTTACACCGGCCAGCAGAAGTTCGTGGACACCGCCGGCCGCGTGGACAAGTTCCAGCAGCGCATGGCCAAGACCAAGGCCGCCCAAGAGGCAATGGCCGCCGCCAGCGCCGCGAAGAAGAAGCGCAAGTAGGCCTTGTCCGCTTTTCCGCCCGCCGGATTGCCATCCGGCGGGCGGTTCGCTTTTGCTCAGGCCCTGATGGACCTGCGTCCCTACATCGAGAGTTTTTCCCGGCGGCTCGCGGAAACCGAGACCCTCCTGAGCGATTCCGGGGTCTTCGCGAATCCCGCCCGCGCCCAAGAACTCGCCCGTGAATACGCCCGACTCAAGCAGGTCGTGGCGGAAGGACGGGAATATCTGCGGGCGCTCGCGGAACGGGAGGCCAACGAGGCGCTCTTGGCGGCGGAGAAGGACCCCGAATTGCTGGCGTTGGCGCGGGAGGAACGCGAGCGCCTCGACGCGACCATTGCCCGGCTGGAGAAAAAGGTTCAGGCGGCAATTCTCCCGCCCGATCCGACGGATTCGCGCAACACGATCATCGAGATTCGCGCGGGCGCCGGTGGCTCCGAGTCCGCGCTCTTTGCCGCCGACCTGTACCGGATGCTGTGCCGGTACGCGGAATCGAAGGGATGGAAGATTGAGACGATGGACGCCAGTCCGTCGGACCTGGGCGGCTTCAAGGAGGTCATCTTCAGTGTGTCGGGGGACGAGGTGTACCGGCGGCTCAAGTACGAAAGCGGCGTGCATCGCGTGCAACGGGTGCCGGCGACCGAGGCCCAGGGGCGGATTCACACCAGCACTGCCACCGTGGCCGTGCTTCCCGAAGCCGAGGAGGTGGACATCGAGATCAAGCCCGAGGAACTCGAGATTTCGGTGTGCCGCGCGTCCGGCCCGGGCGGCCAGGGAGTCAACACGACCGACTCCGCCGTGCAGATTCTTCACAAACCCACCGGGTTGATCGTGCGTTGCGCCGATGGCCGTTCCCAGCAAAAGAACAAGACCAAGGCGCTGACCGTGTTGCGGACCCGTTTGCTCGAGCGAAAGGTGCAGGAGGAAAAGTCCAAGTACGACGCCGAGCGCAGCAAGCAAGTGGGCACGGGCGAGCGCAACGAGAAGATCCGCACTTACAACTTCCCGCAGAACCGCGTTACGGACCACCGGATTGATCTGAGCATCTACAACCTGCCCGTGGTGCTGGATGGCGATCTGGATTGCCTGATTGAGCCGCTCATGGCCCGGGACCTGGAAGCCCGGCTCAAAGCGCTCCAGGGCTGAGGCGTCCGTGCCCGTCCCGATTCGCCCCATGATTCCTCCAATTCCCGAGTCTATTCAGGGCCTCATCTTTGACTGCGACGGCACTTTGGCCGACACGATGCCCCTGCACTGGCGGGCCTGGCAGGCGGTCATCGCTCGCCACGGCCTGACATTCTCTGAAGAGCGGTTCTATTCCCTGGGCGGGATTCCCTCGCGTGAAATCGTTCAAGCGCTGAGCCGGGAGCAGGGGATCGAACTGGACCCTCTGGCGATCGCGCGCGAGAAGGAGGACACTTACCTCCCGCTGATCGAGCAGGTGGAACCCATCAACGCCATTGTGGGCATCGTGCGCGAAAACCACGGCGTGCGTCCCATGGCCGTGGCCTCCGGCGGAACCCACCGCGTGATCGAACGGGTGCTCGATCATCTGGGCATCCGGCACTTCTTCGCGGCGGTGGTCACCAGCGAGGATGTCAGCCGGCAGAAACCTGCCCCGGACATCTTCCTCGAAGCCGCGCGCAGGCTGGGTGTGCCGCCCGCCGCTTGTCTGGCCTACGAGGACACCGACCTTGGGATGCAGGCGATCCGCGCCGCCGGGATGATGGCCGTGGACGTTCGGGAGTTTGTTGAGACGGACCGCCCCGACCGGCGCGGCGTGTAGAGCGACTGTGCGGCCTCGCGGCTACCTGGACGGGGCCGGCGATTGCGGCAGCTTCAAGTTGCCAAAGTTGCCCTCTTCGCAGCAGCGAACGAAACCCTCCGTCACCGACTTCAAGTCCTCCCATCGCGCGCGGATGGATTTCGCCTCCTTGTCGGAGATCAGGTTGTCCCCGGCCGCCGAGGCGATGACCGCCAGCAGGTCGGCAAATTCCTGCACGATGCGGTTCGTCGCGGGCACCAGAAAATGCGGATGCGGCCACGAGCCTTTCGGGTTGCGGATGAAAAAACCTCCGGCCCGCTGAGCGATCCACTGGACAATCCGCTCGTCCCCCGTTGAGCGAATCAGGGCCTCGATGCGGTCGAGCGGATTTGCCGTGCCGCTGCCTGTTTCGGTGGTGGGTTCGGCCCATTTGTAGATCAGGGACATCGAGAGACCAAGGTCAGCGGCCACCTTCTTGACGGAGGCATCCTCCAGCACCTCGCGAAGCAACTCGTGCGACTGCATGGGGCGGGACGATGGGAGACGCCGCCGGACGCGGCAAGGCAAGATTCGGCTCACTCCTCTGTCGCGCCGGGTCCGACGCTCAGCCAGAAGTGCTCGGCCTCGTTCCGCAACAGACGTCCGGGCGGCGCGTACCGACCGACGATCGGGACTCGGGCGAACTCCACGAGGACCGGCGGCACGGCGGGCAGCAGTGATACCTGACACGGCACATTCGTGATCGCCGCATCCGTCGCCGCGCGAAGCGTGAGCACCGCCCGATCCGCCGGCGGCAGCAAGTGCGCGGGTGCAGCGGTGACCCCGTCCGGCAGTCCCTGCGCGCTGACGATGAGGAGTTGCTCGAAGCTGGGCGGCTTGATGACGGTCACCTCGATCGTCGCGGCGCCGCCCGGTTCCATGGCAACGGTGGGTGCCCGCAAGGTGGCCCGCAGTTCCGCACGCGGTTGTCCCAGTTCGAGTTGATAGACGCAATCCAGACCGCCCGAGCCGGGCTGCGCGCCTACGACGATCGCGTACCGGCCGCTGTCCGGCGCGGTCCACGCCAGTTCGGGATCGGGGCCTGCCAGCGCCTCCATCAGCACGTTGCGTTGGGCGTCAAGGATTCGCAGCGAGCCGCGCAACGGCGAACTGATGCTCGCCGCCTTGAGCCGCACCCAGTACGCCTGGCCGGCTACGGCGTCGAAACCATAGAAGTCCTCCTCCAGCGGGCTGGAGATGAAGCCGTTGACGAGGCCGGGAAAGGCAATCCGCGGTGTCAGGTTGGGACGCTGCATCTCCGGGTGGGGCGTCAGGATCACCGAGCCATCCGGATTCTGGCGCGGGGGAAGGTCGCTGGCATCAAGCAGGACGCGGAAGGGAGCGCCCTGGCGGTCGAACTCCGCAGGCGGGAAGTTCGTGAGCGCCGTGACTTCGATGCGCCAGCGCGCCTCGTGGAACATCGGGACGGTCAGAGCGGGATCAGCGAGATTTGTTGTGCTGGCGCTGGCGAGCACCACGCCCCGTTCGTCGCGCACCTGCAGGCGCGCGTGGACGGGCGAGTCCAGGGCGAGGCCCTGAAGCTTCACTTCGAGCAACTGGTTGGTCTGCGTGGTAATGACGAAGGCGTTCGTCCATCCCCCGGCCAACAGGCGGCTGGTGACGCCGGCAGGCAGTGCCGGTGCGGGAAGCACCACGGGCGCGTTCGTGTCAGGCTGGGCGGCGACTTCCTCGCGATCGCTCAGGACGAACGGCAACCAGTCCGAGACGCCGGCCGGCGAGGAAAACCGCAGCCACTTCAGTCCGGGAATCGCATTCGTCGTGACCCTGACGGAGAAGACTTCGTTGCTCGCCCCGCGGACCAGCGATACGCCCGGATCATCGCACCAGCCGCGCAGCGGCAGGGAACCGAGTTCGCCGTGCAGACGGAGGCTGGTCTCAGACAGCCAGCCTGCGGCCAGGGGAAAGACAAAGTCCACGCGTGGCGGGTGCGTGGGGAGCGGCTCCTCGGCACGCGGTCCATGCATCCCGGCTGCCATCGTCAGGGCCAGAACGGCGACGGCGACGGCTCGTGGGTTCGCTCTAACCAGGCGCTTCACGACCGGATGTCGCCGGAGTGGGGCGCGCTTGTCAATTGGCACGGCCCTTGCCCTGCACGTCCGACCGATCGGTGCCCATCCGCAGCCGGGGCCGTGAGGAGGCCCCAACGGAAAGGCAGGTGTTCAGAGCGCCATCAGGCCCGTCGTCGGAGTTGACGAAAGCGCCGGGGCTTGGTGCGGTTTGGGCATGCACATCCTATCGCGTCGCACCCCTTGGTTGCTGCTCCTGTGCGCTCTTGGTGCATCTGCCGCCCTCGCCGCAGCCCGACGACCGAACATTCTCTGGATCACCTGCGAGGACACCGGCCCGCAACTGGGCTGCTACGGTGACACCTATGCCGAAACCCCGAATCTCGATCGTTTCGCCGAGCGGTCGCTGCGGTATCGGCATGTGTGGTCCACGGCGCCCGTCTGCGCTCCGGCACGGACGGCCATCATCTCCGGCGCATACCCCAGCCGGTTTGGCGCCGAACACATGCGCAGCGATGTGCCCATGCCGCCGGGAACGCGAATGTTCCCGCAGTTCCTGCGCGACGCCGGCTACTATTGCGCCAACAACGTCAAGGAGGACTACAACCTGATCAAGCCCGGCCAGGTGTGGGACGATTCCTCGACCCGCGCCCACTGGCGAAACCGCGCCCCCGGCCAGCCCTTTTTCGCCGTCGTCAATTTCACCACCACCCACGAGAGCCAGATTCGCGCCCGCCCGCACGAGCTCAAACACGATCCGGCGAAAGCGCCCCTCCCCGCGTATCATCCGGATACTCCTGAAGTCCGCCGCGACTGGGCGCAGTACTACGACAAGGTCACCGAAATGGACGCGCAGGCCGGGCGCGTCTTGCGCGAACTGGAGGCCGATGGCCTGGCCAACGAGACCATTGTCTTTTTTTACGGCGACCACGGTCCCGGCATGCCGCGCGGCAAACGCTGGCCGTACAACTCGGGTCTGCAGGTGCCGCTGATTGTGCATGTGCCGGAGGCGTTCCGGCACCTGGCTCCCAACGAATATTCGCCCGGGGGATGGTCGGATCGCCTGGTGGGCTTTGTTGACCTCGCGCCCACCGTTTTGAGCCTGGCGGGCGTATCGCCGCCAGCCTGGATGGACGGACGCGCCTTCATGGGGCCGCACGCCGGCCCTCCCGCGCGGTACTTGTTCGGCGAGCGGGGACGAATGGACGAGCGGCCGGACCTGGTCCGCAGCGTGCGCAACGAGCGGTTCGTGTACGTCCGACAGTACCAGCCGCACCTGCCGTACGGTCAGCACGTCAGCTACATGTTCCTCATGCCCACCGCCCGGGTGTGGAAGCAGCTTTATGACGAAGGCAAACTCTCCGCGCCGCAGACGTACTTCTGGGAGCCGAAGCCGGCTGAAGAGTTATACGACCTGGCAACCGACCCGGATGAGGTTCGGAATCTGGTCAACTCGCCCGAGCATCGGGCGGTTCTGAATGAACTGCGGGCTGCCTTGCGCCGGCACCTCCAGGAGACCCGCGACCTCGGTTTTCTCCCCGAAGGCGAACGCGCCCGTCTGGCGCCGGGACAATCACCGACGAGGATTCCAGAGACCCGGTCGGGCTACCCGATGAAACGGGCGCTGGCGATGGCGGATGCCGCGTCGCTGGGGCGTCCTGCGGCGCTGGCCAAACTCCAGCGCGGGCTGCGTGCCCAATCCTCGGCGGAGCGCTACTGGGCCGCCCAGGGGATCTTGATGCGCGGCGCGCCGGCAATCGCTGCGAGCCGCAACGAACTTCGGCTCGCCCTAACCGACGAGGCCCCCAGCGTGCGGATTGTCGCCGCGCAGGCCCTCGCCCAGCACGGAACCGAAGCGGACCGGGAGGCGGCGTTGGCGACCTTGAAGTCGCTGGTTTCGCCTGCTGTGAACGGGCATGCCGTCGCGGTGGAAGCCCTGAATGCCGTGGATGCGTTGGGCGCGGTGGCGGCGCCGCTGCATGACTTCCTGCGTTCCATGGACCGCAAAGCCCCGGGCGCTTCATCCCGGATTGAGGAGCACGTGCCCCGCCTGCTCGCACACATCCTAGGGGAACCGCGC
>JADJWF010000007.1 GCA_016716505.1 Verrucomicrobiota bacterium | reverse complement strand
TCGCTCGCGCTGCTCGATCGGATCATTTTGCTCCGTGTAGCCCGGCGAAATTTCCTGGCCGTTGATGCAGCACTCGAACACCTCCACCGTGCTCGGATCTTCGGGCGAGAGTTTGGCCAACGGGATCAACTCCTTCAGACAGTGAGTGACAAACGTCGGGTTGATCAGGGTCGGCTCGATGAGCTTCTCGAACACCGCCTGCGTCACCTCGAAGTCCTCGTAGGCGTCTGCGATCTCGGCGCCGAGCTCGACCGCCCGCCGGCGACGTTCGGCGGGGGAAAGGTCGAACCAGTCCGCCCCGGCCCGCTCGCGGACGAGGTCCTTGTACTTCACCCGCCGCCAGGGCCGGGTGAGGTTGATGACCTTGGGGGCGGTATGCCGTTCGAGGGCGCGGACGCTGGCATCAAACCGGGCCGCGGCCGCCGTGAAATGATCGGCGAGATTCCGGTCACCACGGGAGGCGGCCGCCCGGTGCAAGCCCATCGCGCCAATCGCGACCAGCAGCGCCTCGATCGCCCGCTTCGCCACCTCCTCCGCCGGTGCCTGGCCGAGCGTGCGCTCCGCCGCGACCAGCGCCTCGCGCGCCTTGCCGATGTCGGCGACGAACGCCGCGGCCGCGTCGCCCCCGGCCGCCTTCATCAGGTTGCCCATCGTGCTGGAGGACAGCTCGTCCAGTTCCCGCAGGGCCGCCGTGATGGCGGCGGCGACGGGCTGATCCTGCTTGTGCTCGATGATCAGCGTGCCGAGCACCTTTTCCGCCACGTGGCAGATGAGGCTCTCGACCAGCTCCATCATGCTCTCGTAATCGCCGAACGCCTGGTAGGCCTCGAGCATCGTGAACTCCGGGTTGTGCTTCCGCGACAAGCCCTCATTGCGGAAGTTGCGCCCGATCTCGAACACCTTGTCCAGCCCGCCGACCAGCAGCCGCTTCAGCGGCAGTTCCAGCGCGATGCGCAGGTAGAAATCGCACCCGAGCGCGTTATGGTGCGTCTTGAAGGGCCGCGCCGCCGCGCCGCCCGGGATGGCCTGCATCATCGGCGTCTCGACCTCGACGTACCCGCGGGCGTCGAGGAAGGCGCGGATCTCCTTGATGATGGCCGACCGCTGGAGAAAGACCCGCTTGACCTCGTCATTCGACATCAGGTCGAGGTACCGCTGCCGGTAGCGGATTTCGGTGTCCTCGAGCCCGTGCCATTTGGCGGGCGGCGGCCGCAGCGCCTTGGCGAGGATGGTGAAGTGCTCGACCTTGACGGTCGGCTCACCGCTGCGGGTGCGGAACAGGGTCCCGTTCACGCCAATGAAGTCCGCCAGATCGAGGTGCTTGAAAATCTCGTAGCCCTCCTCGCCGAGCGTCTGCTTCTGCGCGTAGATCTGGATGCGGCCGCTCTGGTCCTTGAGATCCAGGAACTGGCTCTTGCCCATGTCGCGATGGGCGGTGATGCGCCCCGCCAGCGCCACCGGCGCACCCTCGGCAAGGAGGCCGGCCTCGAATTGTTCGCGGGCGTCGCCGCAACCGCGGTCGGGCGTGAACTTGTTCCGGAACGGGTCAATGCCCTTCTGGCGCAGGGCATCGAGCTTGGCGCGGCGCTGGGCGATCAGTGCATTGGTCTCGTCCATAAATCCGAATCTGGGCGCATTGAACCATCGGGCCGGGGTGGCAAGTCCATTCCAAACTGCCCGCGCCCGCTGCCGGGCCCATCACCCGCCACCCGCCATCAAACCAGCACGGTCCCCGGTGTGGGCGGGTCGGGAAGCCGGTCCACCACGATCCCGGTTTCGATCAACGACACCGCGTTCATCACCGCGTGCATCAGGATGGGCACGGTGACCGACGACGTCCGCCAGCGCGCCCAACTCAGGAGCAGCCCGGAAACAAAGATCAGGCTGCGGCCGTAGAAGTCGTACTGGAAGTGAATGAACCCCCAGGCGATCGAAGTCAGCAGCGCGGCGCCCACGGGGCCCAGCGGGGACGCCGCGAAGCCGGCGAAAAGAAAGCCGCGAAAGAAAATCTCCTCCGCCACCGGTGCGGCCACGACGATCGCCACCCACAGCAGCGCCACCGAGCCGGCCGTCTGGAAGGTTTCGATCATGAAGGGCACCACGATCGGTCGTCCTGCCAGCCAGGTCACGCAATCGCTCACGCCCACCAGCACCAGCAGTGCCACCAGCCAGCGCAGCACCTGCCCGACCGGCACCGCTCTCAGCCCGAGATAGTCCCGGGCCGACATGCCCCGGCGGGCCCTCGCGAACGCGACGCAAAACAGCGTGGAGACCGGCAGCCCGGCGATGGACGCCACCGACAGCAGAAAACCGTTGCCGTCACTGAATCGCGCCGGAATTCCGCGGCGGTTGAGCCAATAGATCAGCGGCCACACCGCCACCACCTGCGCCACCAGCGTCGCGATGGCGATGAACAGCCCGAGGAACGAGGTTGCCCAAAAGCCCCACGGGCGCGGGGGACTCGCGGGCACCTCCGCACGTGGGGGTGTCGGCGGGACAAGGCGGGGCGGAAGAACGACGGGCAGACCGGGCGCGCGCGGAGAATCGCCGCCGGCGTCGAGAAGGGCCGGAACCGATTGACCACCGGCCGGAGACACGGGCTGCTCCTGGCCGCCGGCGGGAGGATCACTGGCTGGCAGCGTGCCTTGGAGGTCCGCCAGCGTGACGTCGGCGATCCGCAGCCGCACGAGGTCGGCTTCGACGAGTTGTTCCGGCGGGAAGCTCTGCGCCACCGCCACGCAGCGCATCCCGGCGGCTTTCGCGGCCCGGACCCCGTTCACTGCGTCTTCGACGACGACGCACTGATTTGGCTCCAGGCCCAGCTTGTGCGCGGCCGCGAGGAAAATGTCCGGCGCCGGCTTTTTGTGGACGACATCCTCGGCGCAAACGATCGCGTCCCACTGCTCGGGCGGCAGAGCGATCTGGCGCAGGTTGGCTTCAATCTTGATGCGGTCCGCGCTGGAGGCGACCGCCACTTTCAACCCGGCGGCCCGGCAGCGTTGCACCAGTTCCACCGCCCCCGGAAAGGCGTGAAGCTCGGTGGGCACCAGTTCGAGGTAGATTTGGTAGGTGCGCGCCTTGGCGGCTTCGAGGTCAAGGGGGAACCCGTACTTCTCGGCGACGCCGCCGATGTACCGGTTTTCGCCGGTGCCCACAAACGGCAGGAAATCGGCCGGCTGCACGGTGAGGCCGCGCTCGCGAAACATGGCCACCGCCGCTGCGTTGATCAGCGGCTCGGAATCCGTCAGCACGCCGTCCATGTCGAACACGACGGCCTGGATGGCACCTCCGGCGGGCACTCGCCGAGCGTGGGGGAAGTTTGAGCCAAGTCAAGTCACCGGCCCGCCGCGGCGTTAGGAATGCCTGCCAACGGCCGCTGCTCGCCTCGCCCGGTCGGCGCGGAGAACGCGGTCACAATCCTGTTTCAAGCATGAACGATCATCCTTCTCCCACGGGCTGCAACTGCGGTTGCTGCACCGCCACCCGGCGCCTCGCCGCGCCGATTCCCCATGAGCTGCCGTCCTTCGAACTGCCAAGCGTCAGCCGGCGCGGATTCTTGGGCACCGTCGGCGGTCTGGCGGCGTTGTCGCTTACGCTGCCCTCGCTCTCCGGGGCGGAGGCCGAGGCATGCTGCCCGGTGAAGAGCCGTGCCCCGATCAGCCGCAAACCGTTGCGCGTCCAGCCCGTGCTCACCTACGAGACGCCGCGCCGGCAGGAGGCCACCAGTTGGCGCAACTGGGGCGGCATCCAGACCGACGAAGCGGCCCAACAGGAACAGGCGCGCATCACGGGCGAGTTGAAGAAGCTGGCCGCCCGGGCGGAATTCCCGCTCGAAGTGCGGCCGGTGTTGCTGGCTAAAACCGTCGAACAGGCGGCCACCATCGCTCAGGGCGACTACGACGTCATGCTCATGTACGCCGCTGGCGGCTGGTTGGACATCCTGGAAACACTCACCCGCAAGGATCGCTTCAACCTCATGTTCGTCCGCCACCTCCCAGGTCCGGCCTATCTTTGGTACGAAATCGTGCATCCACGATTCCTGCGCAAGATGGTGGACGAGTTCGGCCAGCCCGGCATGGACGTGCATGACGTGATCACAGACAGCTACGACGAGATGCTCTGGAAACTGCGCGCGTTGCACGGGCTCAACAGCACGCTAGGCAAGCGCGTGGTCTGCATCGGCGGAGCGGGGGGCTGGGGCGAAGGGGGGCAGAAAGCGCCGCGAATCGCACGCGAACTGTGGAAGCTCGACTTGGTGGATTACCCGTATAAAGACCTCGAGCCCCGGCTGGCCGCGGCCTACCAGGACAGCGCGTTGGTGGCCGGCTGCGAGCAGGCCGCAAGGGCGTACCTCGGCAAGGCCGGGGTCAAGCTCGAGACCACCCGTCAGTTCGTCACCAACGCCTTTGTCCTGCGTGAGGTCTTCCTCGACGTAATGGAGCAGCATCAGACCGACGCCCTCACGGTGAACCACTGCATGGGCACCATCATGGGCATGTCCAAGACCACCGCCTGCCTCACGTTGAGCCTGCTCAACGACGACGGCTACCTCCTCTTCTGCGAATCGGACTTCGTCGTGATCCCGTCCGGCATCCTGTTGCATTACATCTCCGGCAAGCCGGTGTTCCTGAACGACCCGACCACGCCGCACGACGGCATCGTCACGCTCGCCCACTGCACCGCGCCGCGGCGGATGGACGGGAAGCGACTGGAAAAGGCGCGCATCCTCACGCACTTCGAGTCCGATTACGGCGCCGCGCCGAAGGTCGAAATGAAGCTGGGCCAGATCACCACCAACCTCGTCCCCGACTTCAACTGTCAGAAGTGGGTGGGCTTTGCCGGTACGATCGTCGGCAATCCGTTCCTTGAAATCTGCCGTTCGCAAATTGACGTGAGGATTCAAGGCGACGGCCAGAAGTTGCTGGAGGAAATGAAAGGCTTCCACTGGATGCTCAGCTACGGCGACTACCTGAAGGAATGCGGCTACGCGCTCCGCAAGTTGGGCGTGGACCTGCTGAACGTCAGCGCCAAGGCGTAATCCAAGGCCGCCAGCTCGACGAACCGCGCTGGACCAGACCGTTTGGGCGGCCCTCGAGACACCAAGCGACGGTGAAGCCATTTCCAAATCCGCCGGTTGCGGTGGGGTCGGCAACACGGGCCGGCGGATCGAAGTCAGCCGTCGTCAAGCGGCCGCACGGCAGCCAACGGGCGTCATGCCCTGCCCGGCGCGCGGTTGGCCAATGCGATGATTCGACGGAATTGGGCCTCGGTCACCGGCATTACTGACAAACGGGGTTGGCGGAGCAGGGCGAGATCGCGGAATACCTCGTCCTGCTTCAGTTCGCCCAGCGTAACGGGGCGGGGCAGCGGCTTCACGGCCGCCAGGTCCACGCAGGACCAATCGCCTTCGCTGGCGGTGGGATCGGGATAGGCCGCCCGTTCGACCCGGGCCAGGCCGACCACCTGCTTTTCGTCCCCGGTGTGGTAGTACAGCACGTCGTCACCCACCTTCATGGCGCGGAGGTGATTGCGCGCCTGAAAGTTTCGGATGCCGGTCCAGGCGGTCGTCCCGTCCTCGACCAGCCGGTCCCACGCGTAGTCGTCGGGCTCTTGCTTGACCAGCCAGTGTTGTTTCGGCATGGGCCTCTGGATAGACCGGATCTGCCCCCGGTCAAACCGAGAAAGGGCTGGCCGGGGACGACCCCAAATCGTTAAGCTGCCGCCATGCCTTTTGCCAAACTGGGGCTTTCCAAAGCGGTGCTCGAGGGGGTGCGCGCGATGGGATATGTCGAGCCGACTCCGATCCAACTCCGCGCAATTCCGCTGGTGCTGGCCGGTCGCGACTTGATCGGCAGCGCCCAAACGGGCACGGGCAAGACCGCGGCGTTCGCCCTCCCGATTCTCACCAAACTCGATCACCCGCAACCGGCAAGCGGACCGCGCGCGCTCATCTTGGAACCGACGCGCGAACTCGCCGCCCAGGTGGAGACCGCGTTCCGCGATTACGCCCGATTCATGCAGTTGAAAATCGCGGTCGTCTATGGGGGGGTCGGCTACGGGGCGCAGACCGATGCGCTCCGTGCTGGCGTGGACGTGCTGGTGGCCACGCCGGGCCGCCTGCTCGACCACTTGCAGCGCGGCAACTGCCGGCTGGACCGCGTTGAGTTTCTCGTTCTCGACGAAGCCGACCGCATGCTGGACATGGGCTTTCTGCCCGACGTGCGGCGGATCGTGGAGCGGTGCCCGCGGCAGCGGCACACCTCGCTGTTTTCGGCCACCATTCCGCCGCAGATCGAGACGCTCATCCAGTGGGCCATGCGCTCGCCGGAAACGGTCGAGATCGGCGCGCGCCGTTCGCCCGCCGAAACCGTGCGCCACGCGCTGTACCCCGTGGCCAACAGTCAGAAGACCGAACTGCTGATCGAGTTGCTCAAGCGGGTGAACTTCGACTCGGTCATCATCTTCTGCCGCACGAAGCACGGTGCCGACCGCGTCGCCCACCTGCTCAAGCGCAACAATCACTCGGTGGCCGTGCTCCACTCAAACCGAACCCAGAAGGAGCGCGAGCAGGCCCTGCGCGGCTTCCGGGACGGCCGCTACGAACTGCTCGTCGCGACGGACATCGCGGCGCGGGGACTCGACATTCAGGACGTGAGCCACGTGATCAATTACGACGTGCCGCAGCACCCCGAGGACTACGTGCATCGCATCGGGCGAACCGGGCGCGCGCAGGCGACCGGCGACGCCCTCACCATCGTGACCGCCGAGGACCTACCGCACGTGACGGCCATTGAACGGTTCATTGGTCAGAAGATCGAGCGCACGAAACTCGACGGCTTCAGCTACCAGTACACGGCGTTGTTCGACGTGGAGAAAGCGGAAAAGCAGGGCGTGCAGATCGGCCGCGCGCGGGGCGCGCGGGTGGGCAGAGGGTACTATTTCGCGCCTTCGCGGCGACGCTGAGGCAGCGCCCGCACGAACGGGGCGCGACGCTCCCGGGAGGTTGATCGAAGCGCGCCTGTCCGGGTCAGGAGTTCCGCAGCCCCCTTTCATTCCTGAGCCATGGCTGACCTTGGCCACACCGTCGTGCTCGGAGCTTTCGCCTTCCTCGCCGGACTGGTAGATGCGGTGGTGGGCGGGGGTGGGCTGATTCAAATCCCCGCCCTCTTCCTGTTTCTCCCGCCGGGCGACGCTGCCGTGGTCGCGGCGGTGCTCGGCACGAACAAATTCTCGTCGTTCTGCGGCACGGGCATGGCGGTGGTCCAGTATGCCCGGCGTATCCGTCTGAACTGGGCGTCGCTCCTGCCCGCGGCGGTCAGCGCCTTCGTCTTTTCCTTCTGCGGGGCCCGGGTGGTGACCCTGCTCAAGCCGGAATTCCTGCGCCCCCTGGTCCTCGCGCTGCTGGTGGCGGTCGCGGTGTACACGTTCATCCGGAAGGACTTTGGCCGGCTGCACGCCCCGGCCTTCACCGCGAGTCGGGAGCGGCTGTTCGGGATCCTGACGGGCGCTGTGATCGGGTTCTACGACGGCTTCTTTGGCCCGGGCACCGGCAGCTTTCTGATTTTTGCCTTCATCGGGTTGTTCGGCTTCGACTTTCTGACGGCTTCGGCCAGCGCCAAGGTGATCAACGTCGCCACCAATCTGTCCGCCGTCGCGTACTTCGCCGCCACGGACCACGTGCTGTGGCGGTTCGCCGTTCCGATGGCCGTGTGCAACGTCCTGGGTTCGGTGACCGGTTCCCGACTGGCGCTCCGCCAGGGGAATCGCTTTGTGCGGGGGTTCTTCCTGGTGATGGTAACGGCGATGATCGGACGGTTCGGCTACGACGTGCTTTTCGCCGCGCCGAAATAGCGACACCGCGCCGTCCCGCTGCCGGCTTCAGCGGTCCACTTCCCCCATCACGATGTCCACGCTGCCGAGGATCGCCACCGCATCCATGAGCGTGTGGCCGATGCACATGTCCTCGAGGACGGTGAGATTGATGAAGCTGGGCGGGCGGATGCGGTAACGGTACGGGCTCGGCCCGCCATCGCTGATCAGGTAGAAGCCCAGCTCGCCCTTGGGCGCCTCCAGCCGGCCGTAGGCTTCGCCCGCGGGAGGACGGAAATTCCGCAGCTTGGCCTTGGGATCAATCACCGGGCCCGTCGGTAGATCGCGCAACGCCTGCTGGAGGATTTTCACCGACTCGCGCATTTCGAGCATCCGCATCATGTAGCGGTCGTACACGTCGCCATGCTCGCCCAGCGGCACGCCAAATTCGAAGCGGGGGTAAATCCCGTAGCCGTCCACCTTGCGGACATCGTAGTTGACGCCGCTGGCCCGCAGGCCGGGACCGCTCACGCCGGCACTGATCGCCAGGTCAGCGGGCAGCACACCAATGCCCTGTGTGCGGGCCATGATGATTTCGTTGGTCGCCAGCAACCGTTCGAACTCATCGAAGAAACGGGGCAGTCCCTCCACCACCCGGGTGCATTGTTCGGCCCAGCCGGGAGGCAGGTCGCAGCGGCAGCCGCCGAAGCGGAGGTAGTTGCACATCATCCGCGACCCGGTGAGCGCTTCGAACAGATCGAGGATCTTCTCGCGCTCGCGGAAGGCGTACATCAGCGGCGTGCCCATCGCGCCCAGTTCCTGCAGCAGGAATCCAATCATGCAGGCGTGATTCAGCACCCGCGTGAGCTCCGCGGTGATGACCCGCAGATATTGGGCCCGCTCGGGAACGTTCAGTCCGGCCAGCTTCTCGACCGCGAGCGCGTAGGCCCAGTTGTTGGTCAGCGAACAGAAGTAGTCCAGCCGGTCGGTGAACGGCATGGCGGAGAGGTAGGTGCCCTGCTCGCCGAGTTTCTCGTGATTGCGATGCAGGTAGCCGAAAACCGGCTTGAGTCGCAGCACCCGCTCGCCGTCAAGCACGACATCCATTCTGAACACGCCATGCGTGGAGGGATGATGGGGTCCGATGCTGACCTCGATCACCTCGCCCTCGAGACCGGCGGTGCCCGAGGGCATGGGCTTGAGTTCGTAGGGCGCCGGGAGTGGCTGAGGAGAGGCGATGTGCCAGGCCGGTTGGTCCGGCGAAATGTCCCCCGTGGACAGCGCGCCGATCAATCCCTGCTCGTCCGCCTCCCGCTTCATGCGGTCCCTCCGGTCGGATAGTGCCGCCGCGCCTTGTCGAGGATCTCGTCATGCGGCGTCGGCTCGTACTCGTAGTCGTCCGGCTCCACGTAGTCCTTCCGCATCGGGAAATCCTGGAACTGGTCCCACATCAGGATGCGGCGCAGGTCCGGGTGGCCGTGAAAAACGACACCAAACAGGTCAAACACCTCGCGCTCCTGGAACTCGCAACTCCGCCACACCGGGGTGAGCGAAGCGACCTGGACCGCCTCGAACCGGTTGCGCGTGCGTTGGCGCAGCACGACCGGCCCATGGCGCAACGCCACCGAATACAGGTGATACACCACTTCGAGGTACCCCGGGCGTTTGCGCTCGATTGTCTCCTCGACCTCCTGTTCTTCGCCCGCCACCAGCCGGCGTGTCTTCACCTTTTCCTTCACCGTCGCGTCAAGCCAGTCCACGCCGGTGACGTTTGAGCAGTAGTCCAGTCGCAAGGCCGGATCATCGCGGAGGAACCTCGCCACCGCGACGGCGTGTGCGGGCGCAACGACCAAAGAACTCTCGGCGGGAACCGCCGGATTCAACCGCAACTCGAGCTGGACACCGGGCAGTGCCGCTTCCACGCGCGCCTTGATCTGTTCGGGCGAATCCATTCGTCAGGCGGGCAGAGGGACGGATTACTCGCCCCGGGGGAGCGGCGCCGGCCGCCAGAGTTCCTCGTTCTTTGCGGGAGTCAGATCGTAAGGCCCATAGGCGGGCACCGGATATTCGCCGGGCGCCGCCGGGTCGGCATGCCGCGCCGGCGCCGGACCGGCCAACGGTTCCCCGCGCATCTTCTCCTGGAGCGTGATCAGCGCGTGCAACAACGCCTCCGGCCGGGGTGGACAACCAGGAATGTGGACGTCCACCGGCAGGTACCGGTCAATGCCCTTGAGGACGTTGTAGCCCTGCTTGAAGGGCCCGCCGCTGATCGCGCACGCCCCCATGGCAATTACGTACTTCGGCGCGGGCATCTGGTTGTACAGCCGCACCACCAGCGGCGCCATCTTCTTGGTCACCGTGCCGGCCACGATCATCAGATCGGCCTGCCGGGGCGAGGGGCGGAAAACCTCCGAGCCGAAGCGCGAGATGTCGAACCGCGCCATGGAGGCGGCGATCATCTCGATGGCGCAGCAGGCCAGGCCGAAATTCAGGGGCCAGACCGAGTTGCTGCGGCCCCAGTTATAGAGCTCCTGGAGCGTCGTGGTGAACACCCCTTGCTTGCTGAGTTCGCTGCGAAGACCTTCATCCATGGCGGGAGCGGTGCGGTGGTCGGAGGTCAGTTCCACTCGAGAACGCCCTTCTGCCAGGCCCACACCAGACCCTCCACCAGCAAGAGCAGGAAGACCAGGATCGCCACGAAGGCCCCGACGGGCAGACTGGTGAACGCGACCGCGAAGGGCAGGAGAAACAGCGCTTCCACGTCGAAGATCAGAAAGACGATGGCGTACAGATAGTAGCCGCTGCGCAACTGCACCCAGGCGTCGCCGGTGGATTCGAGGCCGCACTCGTAAGGCGCAGCTTTGGCGGGACCGGGTTTGGCCGGCGAGTACACGGTGGCCCAGAGCCTCGCCAAGCCCAGCATGACCAGTGGGAAGGCCACCGCCACCCCCAGGAGAACCGCCAGGAAGAGATACGACTGCGTTTGCTCGGTCATGTTGGTCGCCCTGCCGATCCGCAAGGTGTCAACCGTCGCCGCTCCCGGTCAAGAAACAAGCATCCCGCCGCGACTGCAGGGGTGCGTGGCGCGAACATCGCGGGTGCAGCGGCGGGCGGTTGGACGAACGCCTGTCGCCCGGGGTAGTCAACGCCACCGGCTCGGCACCGCACGCCACCAAGGCAAATGGGGCGCGAGGCGCAGAGCGCGTCCAGGGTGCCAAAACTCGGGCCGCCTCCCACCCAGACGGCACTGATCACCCGCGGACCAAACTCGTGCTGAAGCGGGCACGCTAAATCCGCCACGGCGGACGGGGCGCGCGCGCGCGCAGTCGGTTGGCGGCGTCGCAGCCGGCGAATTCCTCGCGCGCGGGATCCCAGCGCAGGGATTGCCCGGTCCAGAATGCGATGTTCGTCAGGATGCCGATCGAGGAGGTGCGGTGGCCGAGCTCCTCCGGGCAATAGGGCGCGGTTCGGGCGCGCACGCACTTGAGCCAATTGCCGTGGTGATCATTGGCGCCCACGTTGACCTCGCGGGTCCTGAGCTTCATTTCCTCCAGCAGTCCGGCCGGACCCGCTTCAATTGGGCCACCGCCGGTCATGGAGGTAATCCAACCGCGCTCGCCGACAAACAGTCCGCCGAACATGCCGGCAAGGCGGGCGTCCTCCGGTACCGCGCCGGGGTACAGCGACTTTACCTGCGGCCAGTCCTGGATGAAGTGGAGCAGCGTCCCGTTCGCGTACCGCATCGTGAGCGTGGGGAACTGTCCCGCCGCCGGATGAATGATCTCGACCGGCCCGCTGTTCTCGACGCCGAGGGCGTACTGGATCACATCGGCCGCGTGGGAAAGAAACCAGGTGCTGGAGGTCACGCCGAAGGCGACATCCACCGACCACGGCACCACGCCGGGCGAGGGATTCTCGTGGTACAGCCGGTTGTACGGCCGCCACGGAGCCGGGCCGACCCAGAGTTCCCAGTCCAGGCCGGCCGGCACCGGCTCCGCCGGCAGGGCAAAGTCCACCGGCGTGTAGAGCTGGCCGGTGATTTCCGGCTGGAGCGCCGCCCGGTAGGGCTGGCAACGGGGATTCCCCAGCCACCCCGCCAGGGTGTGAAGCTGGGTGAACACCTGTTTCACTTTGCCCAGACCGCCCTCGCGGACGAACTGCACCACCTCGCGGATGGTAGGGATGGAGCGGTATTGCGTGCCGGTCTGGAAGATGCGCCCGTACCGCCGTACCGCCTCCACCACGCGCCGGCCTTCCTGGATGGTCACCGAAATCGGCTTCTCGCAATACACGTCCTTGCCGGCCTTCGCGGCGTCTATGGACTGAATCGCGTGCCAGTGATCGGGCGTGGCGATGACTACTGCGTCAATGTCCGGCCGGGCGAGCAAGTCACGGTAGTCGTTGTAGGCGGCGCAGCCCTTGTAGGCGCCGCTGGCCGTGTCGGCGGCGTAAATCTGATCCACCGTGGCCCGCGCGTCCTCCCGGCGAAGGGCGTCCACCTCGCACACGGCGAGCAACCGGAAGCCCGGATCCCCGGCGAGCCGGCGCAGGTGGCCCCGGCCCATCGCGCCCACTCCGATCAACCCCACACCCACCCGCTCGCTTGGCGGCGGAGTGCCTTCCGCGCCGAGCACGCGGGCGGGCACGATTCCCGCCCCCGCCAAGGCGCCGCTGGTCAGCGCCGTGCGGACCAGAAACGCGCGGCGCGACAGGTTTCGGGATCGAGAAGCTGTGGGCCGGCGGCCGGAAGAGCGGTGAGGAGTCATTTGACGCGCCCACGGGTACGCCCTTCGCCTGCCGGGGTCAAGCGGCACCAGCGACCGGCGCATGGCTCGACGCGCAGAAAAAATGCGACGGCAGGAAATCGCCGGGGCCGCCACCCGTCATTTTGCGTCGCCCGGCGGTGACAGACCATCCGGGCGAAAGATCTCCGCGACCCGTTGCCGAAGCGATTCCGGCTCGGCCGCCAACGGACGCTCGAGTTCGGTGGGGGAAGAGTGCTGTCGGAGCCAGGCGGCGGCCGCGGCGCGCAGCGCGGGATCGGGGTCGTCCAAGGTTCGGGCCACGATGAGAGCCCGCCGGCGTGGATAGAGGCTCACCTGGCCCACCGCGCGCAACAGGGCCGGTTTGAGTTCCGGCGGCGCGCGGCGCAGCTCGGACTCGAGCGCGTCCAGCGCGGCCGGCTGGCGGGAGGCCAGTTCCGCCAACGCCGTTTCGAGCCGTTCCCGGCCGGTGGCGTCGGCCCCCTGCAACGCTGCGATCATCGCCGGCATCGCCTCCAGTCCGATCCCGGTCAGTATCTGCGCGGCTTGCAAGGAGGTATTGTGGTCCGTCGCCGTAACGAGCACGCGAACGAGCGCCGGCACTGCGGGCAGGGCGGCGGGGCCGAGTTGACCCAAGGCGAAGAGAACGTAACGGCGCACCGCCTCGCTCGCCGTCGGCAGCGCCGCCGCCAGCAGCGGGACCGCCGCCGGGCCGATCCCTGCCATGGCCGAAGCAGCTTCGCTGACCACCCGGAGCTCCCGGTCGCGGAGCGCCTCGCTCAGGACGGGCAGCGCCGGCTCGGCTGCCGGACCGAGGAGACCCAGGGCTCTGGCGGCGGCCGCGCGTTGACGCGGCGCCTCGCCGGGCTTCGCGGTGCGCAACAGGGCGAGCCAGACCCGTCGCGGAAGCGATTTTTCCGAGGCGACCACCGCGCGGCCGAGGAGCGAATCGCCACGCCGCAGCGCCCAGACCAGGGCAGAGACGCCTTCCGCGCCGACCGACCGGATCGCTTGCTCGGCGGCGGCGCGAACCTCGGCCCGGGGCGATTCCAAGTCCGCCACCCACGCCAGCAACGGTCGCCCGTCGTGGACCGGTTGGCGCGGCCGCACCAGCCACGTGGCCAGCAACAGCGCGGCGATCAGCGCGGCCAGCAGGGTTGCGGGCCAGAGCCAGAAGGGGCGGGGCTTGCGTAACGTGGCGAGCATGGCAGGGGCGAGGCAGGTGGTTTGAGCCTTGAAGCCGGGTGGCGGATGGAGGGAGTGCATGGCGGCCAACGGCCCGCCGGATGGGAACTACGGTGGTGCCGGGGAGTGGTCGCAGGCGTCGGGCCCGCGCGGAACGGCGGTCGGTGAGGAGGCGGCTTCGATTTGCTCCACCGCATTGACCGCAGCGGCGCGCAGGTAATCGCCGGTCTCCGCCGCCAGTTGCCGCAAGCGGGGCAGCGCCGGACGCGCAGCGGCCCCGATGGCGCCGAGCGCCTCAACGGCCGTGATGCGGACTTCGGCGTCGGGATGGTCCACCAGCTCGACGAGTTTGGGAACGGCGGCCGCCGCGTTCGTGCCCTGGTTCCGCAACGCGAAGGCCGCGCCGACGCGGACCTCCGGGCGTGGATGCTCCAGCCGTTCGATCAAGCCCGGTACGGCCGTCGGGCCCAACTGGCCGAGCGCCAGGGCTGCCGGGCTGGGGGTGCGCGAGGGCCGGTGGACGGTCTCCTGTTCGAGCCGCCGCAACAAGGAGGGCGCGGTCGCCGCGGCCGCCGGCCCCAGCTCGCGCAGCACCAGGGCGGCCGTGTAATCCGGGTTGGGCGCCAGCACCTCGCGTTCGAGCACGGCCAGCGACTCGTTCGTGTCTCCCGTCAGCCGCCACAGCGCCCGCGCCGCGACAATGCGGACCCGTGGGTGCGGATCACCCAGGGCCCGGCGCAGCGCCGCGGCCGGCTCGGCGGTGTCCGAACCGTACTCCCCGAGCGCCCACGCCGCCGCGTAGCGAACGGAGAAATCCGGGTCTGCCAGCGCTGATTCAATCACCCTCCCCCAGCGCGGGTCGCGGGTCTGCGCCAGCGCGCTCACCGCCGCTGCCCGCACCCGCGATTCCGGATCGCGGGTCGCCTTTTCCATCGCCTCGACCCATCGCCGGGCTTCGGTGTTGAACGGTGGGCCTCCCAGCAACAACGCGGACTCGCAGCGAATTGGCGGGGACGAAGCGGACAATCCCGCGAGGATCGCAGGCAGGGCCCCGGAGCCGATCCGCCGGAGAGCGTGCGCCGAATTCGCGACGACGGGCGGCTGGTCATCGCCCAGCGCCTTGACCAGAGCCCGCGCGGCCGGTGCTGCCGAAGAGCCGAGTTCACCGAGCGCAGCGGCCGCAAGCGCGCGGGTTTCGTCGGCGGGCAATCGGGTTTCCTGGCGCTTGAGGACCCGGCGCGCCAACCAGGCTCGCGCGTCGGTCCACCGGGTGTCACGGGCCTGGAGCGCCGCGATGAGGTCCGGCACCGCCCGCGTCCCAAGGGCGCGAAAGGCCGCCTCGGCCGCCTGCCGCTCGCGATAGTCGCCAACGGCCGCGGTCTCCAGCCATTGCCGCACCGTCCGGCCTTCGTGGTTCGCCGGCCACGGGAACACCAGGGCGAGGAGCGCCAGACCCAACAGCGCCAATCCGACCGTCAGCCAGCGACGGTATCGGCCCCACCCGGGACCGGGGAATTGGCGTTGCAGTTCATCCATTGGGGAAAGGTAGGCGCCGGGGAACCGTTGGGAAACCCTTCGCTTCTCCCGCGCCCGGAAGGCGCGGCAGCCGGCCCTTCAGCCCAGCATCGCGGCGTAGAGCGCCTCATACTGCGGGACGAAGCGCGGCCAGGAAAAATCTGCGCCCATCCCGTTCTGGCGGTAATGATCCAGCGCGGCGGGGTCTTGATAGAGGTCGAGCGCCTTGCGAATGGCCCGGGCGAGGGCCGCGCCGCTCTTTTCGCTGAACTTGATCCCGTTGGCCGCGGCGGGGTCTTGCCGGGCGTCGGTCACCGTGTCGTGGAGTCCGCCGGTGTCTCGGACGATCGGCACCGCGCCGTAGCGGAGGCTGTACATCTGATTCAAGCCGCACGGCTCAACCAGCGACGGCATGACGTAGAAGTCCGCCGCCGCCTCGATGCGGTGCGCGAGCGGCCCCTTGAAGTCAATCAGCACCCGGCAGTTCTCCGGATGGCGCGCCGCCAGCGCGGTCAGGGCCACGACCAGTTCTTTGCGCCCCGTGCCGAGCAGAACGTACTGAAGATCGCAAGCGAGCATCTCCTCCATCGCCTCGACGATGAGCTCGAAGCCTTTCTCCGTCTCGATGCGGGACACAGTGGCGAAGAGCGGCCGGTCGGCCCGCACGGGCAGCCCCACCTCCTCCTGCAAGGCCCGCTTGTTGACGATCTTGCCGGAAAGGTCGGCCGCTGAGTAGCTCGCGCGCAGGTGCGGATTGCCCTCAGTGCGCCAGAGTTCGTAGTCCACGCCGTTCAGAATCCCGGACAGCACCTCCCTTCGGCGTTCGAGCAGGCCGTGCAGTCCCGCTCCGAACTCGGGCGTGCGGATTTCCTCGGCGTAGCGCGGGCTGACCGTGGAGAGGCGGTGGGCAAAGGCGAGGCCGGTCTTCAGCAGGTTGAGGCCGCCGTAGAACTCGGCGCCGTCCGGGTTGAAGTAGTACCAGGGCAGGTTCGCCCACTGGTAGTTGGCCGCGGGACCCGCGCCCTGGTAGAGGAGGTTGTGGATGGTGAAGAGGGTTTTCGGCGCGTCGGTCCAGCCTTCGCTCCATTGCTGGTGGTGAACGAGCAGCGGGACCATGCCGGTCTGCCAGTCATGGGCGTGAAGGATGTCCGGGCGCCACCTGCCGCGCCGCGCCAGGTCCACCACGCACTTCGAGAAGAAAATGAAGCGCTCCGCGTTGTCCGGGTAATCCACCGTCTCCCCCCCCTGCTTGGCGCCGTAGAGGAAGGGGCGTCCGAAGTACACCTCGTGTTCGATGAAGTACACGGTGACGCCGTCATCCAATCGCGTGGTGTACACGGCAGCCCCCGCCTGCTGTTCGCGATGGGGCAGAAAAATCCCGCCGATCTTGCGCAGCGTGCGCTTCTCGCGGGCGAGTTGGTCCCGAACACACGGATACAGCGGGGTCACCACGCGCGCGTCGTGGCCGGCCTTCACGGTGTACTTGGCCAGGGCACCCACCATGTCGGCCAGGCCGCCGGTCTTCGAGTACGGCACCAGCTCGCTCGCGGCGTGGAGGATTTTCATGCGCGGAGACTAGGACGTGATTCGGTCGGTGCGCAGATACGGTTGCAGTGGCCCCGGGATGGTCACGCTGCCATCGGCCTGCTGGCAGGTTTCGACCAAAGCGACAAAGAGCCGCGCCAGGGCGGTGCCACTGCCATTCAGGATGTGGGGGAAACGATTGTCGCCCGCCTCGGTCTTGTACCGGAGGTTCATGCGGCGCGCCTGGAAGTCCTCGCAGTTCGAGACACTCGAGACTTCCAGATAGCCGCCCTGGCCCGGGGCCCAGACCTCGAGGTCATAAGTCTTCGCGCTGGCGAAACCCATGTCGCCGGTGCAGAGCTGCACCACGCGGTAGTGCAGCCCGAGGCATTGCAACACGCGCTCCGCATGACCGACCATCCGTTCGTGCTCGGCGTAACCCTGCTCGGGGGTCGCGATCTTGATCAGTTCCACCTTGTCGAACTGGTGGACCCGGATCATGCCGCGCGTGCCCACGCCCGCCGCCCCCGCCTCGGCGCGGAAACACGGACTGTACGCGCAGTAGGAAATCGGAAGCTGGCTCTCCTTGAGCAACTCGCCGCGATGGATGTTCGCCACCGGCGCCTCGGCCGTCGGCAGCAGGTAGAGCTTCCCCAACGTGCTGGCGTCCAGCCCCTCCTGCACCGCGTAGGCCTGGTCTTCGAACTTCGGGAACTGCCCGACGCCGAACATGCAGTCGCGCCCGATGATGAACGGCGGCGAAACCTCCGTGTAGCCGTGCTCGTGAACGTGCAGGTCGAGCAGGAACTGAATCAACGCCCGCTCCAGGCGCGCGCCCCAGCCGGTGTACAGGAGAAAGCCGCTGCCCGAGAGCTTCGCCCCGCGCTCGAAATCCACCAGCTTCAGGTGGCTGCACAGGTCCACGTGCGACCGGGGCGGAAACGCGAACGCCGGCTTCGCGCCCCACTCGCGCACGACCGGGTTGTCCGCGGCGCTGCGGCCCACCGTCACGTCTGGATGCGGCAGGTTCGGCAGGCGTGCGAGCAGGGCATCCCGCGCGGCCTCCGCCTCCGTCACGGCCCGGTCCAGCTCGGCGATGCGGTCGCCGATCTGCCGCGACTCGACCTTGCGCGCCTCCGCTTCGGCGAGCTTTTTCTGACCCATGAGCGCGCCGATTTCCTTCGCGGCGCGGTTGCGCTGGGCCTTGAGGTTCTCGACCTCGAGCAGCAACTGGCGGCGCTTTTCGTCGAGCGCCAGCAACTCGCTGATCCGTTGCTCGTCGCCGGCCCCGCGGGTGGCGAGGCGTTGACGGACCAGGTCGGGTTGGTCGCGGATCAGTTTGATGTCGAGCATCGCGGCAGTATGCGGAGGAGCCGGCGAGGCGGGCAAGTTTGGAACGGGGACCGAGCGGCAGCCCCGGCCCACGCGGGTGACGCCGCCCGGGCACCGGGCAGCGACCCAACTGTGGCCGTGTTCACAAGCCGTCGGGAAACACATCGCGAAGCGTGCATTTCAGGCGCTTCAGGACCTGCTCCAACGATTGCAGCGTGATGCTTTGTTCTCCGTGCTCCAGCCGATACACGGTCGAGGGCGAGAGGCCGACCTTGCGCGCGAATTCGGCATAGGTGGACGGGCCCCGCGTCTCGCGCAGAAACTGGGCGAACTGCTGGTCCAACCGCCGATTCACCCGATCAAGGTCGGGCGAAACTCATTCCGGATGCGGAATTTCTTGGTTGATCCGAGGCCGGGGGAAGGCGTATCTCCTCTTCGGAAGCATTTGCCATGAAAACCAAACACCTCACTCCTGTTCGAACGGCTGGCCGGATCGCGTCAGCGCACTGCGTGGGATGGTTGACTGCCCTGCTGTTATCGCTGGGGTTCGCCGCCAGGGCGCAACTGGTGATTGATGACTTCAGCACCGGACACTTTGAGAAGCAGTACGGCTCTGAGGTCCTAGTGCAAACCGGCGACCCGGCGCATCTCTTTGGCGGACAGCGCCAGGTCGCAGTTTACGACCCGGCTAATCCAATCCTGCCACGCAGTTCGATCGAACTTGCGCCGGGCAGTGGCAAACTGGCCTACGAAAGAAATCGCGCCGGAAGCCTTTCTCTCGGCTACGGCTATTTCGCCGGGAACCTAGTTAACGCGGACCTTCAAGGTCCCGGTTACGACCGCTTCGAGATCGTGGTTACCGACGCGCCCGGTCCGTTCATCCTAGCCGTTTACGTCCGAGACAACTCGTTCTGGTCTCGCTCTGCGAGTACAGTGATCTCCGGCGATGGGCCGGGCCGTTACTCCGTGCCCTTCAGTTCGTTCAGCGATCCGGCTTTCGAATGGGACAAGTTTGGCGGTTTTCGGCTCTCTCTGAACATATCCGACCCCCCCTGGAACGGCCCAGGTTTGTACGGTTTCGGAGGGATCTACGCGGTGCCGGAGCCGCGGCACGGCGCGCTGGTGCTGGCCGCCTTCGCGCTGAGCGGCGCCTTGTGGCGCCGGCTCCGGCGGTGAGGTTCTCGAACCACGTTCCAGGCTGAACGGCCCTGCTCCGTCGGCGGCAACACGGCACGGAGAAGGGTTTCGGAGAAGCCTGCTGCCAAGCCACTGGTGCCTCACCGGTGGCCTTTTTGCTCCCGCGGCCAGGTAACCAAGGCGGCCGCTGCCACGCCGGCCCGGCGCGCCCGGAGCGCACGCGCGAAGCCCCCCGCCATTCGCGTAACGCGCAACCCTCCCCCTGGCCGGGAGCTGGCGTGCCGGCACCCGGCGGAATCTGCTTGCCCCGGTCAGGACGCAGCGGCAGGAATCATCGCGATTGATTCTGTGAACAAGCGATGCGCATCCGCTGGACCATGAGAGCTTCGGTGCTCGTTGCTTTGGGGCTGTTGTTTCCGGATCCGGCCGGCCCGGTGAAAGCCGGACTGCGGCCGGCCGGGGGGGACGGATTCAACGCCCGCACCTGGACGGCGGACCACGGTTTGCCCCAGAACGCCGTGCAGGCGCTGTGCCAGACCCGGGATGGGTTCCTGTGGGTGGGCACCCGGTTTGGACTGGCCCGGTTTGATGGCGTCGAATTCCGGCGGTTCAGCGCCAGCAATGTGCCGGAGCTGGCGGAGGCCAGCGTCAGCGCCCTCGCGGAGGATGTTGGCGGCGGGTTGTGGGTCGGGACGTTGGGCGGACTGCTTCGCTTCGATCAGGGCCGGTTTCATCGGGTGCCGGAACTCGAAGGCCGCCGGGTCTGGGCGGTCTGGCGCGCGCCGACCGGCGAGTTGTGGCTCGGTTTGAACGAAGGGCTGGCGCGCTGGGAGCCGAACCTGCTCGAAGTGTTCAGTCCGCCCCCGCCGTTCTCGGGCCGCGTCCGTTCCCTCGTGCCCCTCGAGACCGGCGAACTGCTGGTGACCACCCTGACGGAATGGCTGCGGTTCGATCTGGGGTCAAAGACCTTCCACCCTTGGCTGCCCAGGGAATGGACGGAGGAGGGGGAGGCGACGCCCCCGGTGAAGCCGGACACGGTTTGGCGCGTGGAGATCCCGCGGGCGAAATCGCCGGCCGACCTCGCGGAACTGGTGTTTTCGCACGGTGGGCGCGGCAACAGCGGAAACACTTGGGGACCGCGAATGATTCCGGATGGCCACGGGGGTTGGTGGGCCGTGAGCGCCGACCGAAAGCTGATCCATCTGGGTTCGCAGGGTCCGCGCCGGCTGGCGCCCCCGCGGGAAGACGTTTTCAGCGAGCTGCTCTGCGCCCTGCCTGACCGTGAAGGGGGTCTCTGGTTGGGGACGTCGGTGGCAGGTCTGACCCGGCTGCGCCTTCGGTATTTCGAGCATTTCGCGTTTGGCGAGGGTGAAGAGGCCGCCTGTTTCACGGTGACTGCCGAACCGGATGGAACGGTTTGGGCCGCGAGCAAGACGCGGCTCCTGCGCTGGCGCGCCGGGCAGACCGAGCTGTTGCCGCTACCCTTCGCTTCGCCGATGAACCAAATATTCTGCGTGCTGCCCGACGCGACGGGCGGGGTGTGGATCGCCCAAGACCGGGTTGGGTTGTTCCGTTGGCGGGACGGCCGGCTCGAAGACCATTCCGAACCGGCTGGCGCCGCCGGCACCCGGTTGCGCGTACTCGCGCGCACGCGGGACGGCGCACTGTGGCTGGGGGGACGCAACGGGTTGTCCCGCTGGGACGGAAACGCTGCGACCCGTTATGGTCTCGAGAACGGGTTGCCTCACTTGGACGTACGAGCGGTGCACGAAGACCGTTCGGGGCGCTTGTGGGTCGCTACGTTCGGCGGCGGAGTGGCCTGGCGCGAAGCCACCCAGTTCCGGGCGCTCCGCGCCGTCCACGGCTTGAGCCATGACATCCAGTGGGGCTTCCTTGAGGACCGGACCGGCGCGCTGTGGGTGTACGGCCTGCGGGGGCTGAACCGCCTTCGCGAAGGGCATCTGGCGGTGATCACCCGCGAGCACGGGCTGTTCGATGATCTCACCAACCAGATGATCGAGGACGAGGCGGGGGATTTCTGGCTGGGCTGTAATCGCGGCCTGTACCGGGTGCGCGGCGAGGACCTGCACGCCGTGGCGGATGGCCGCCAGCCCTCGCTGGAATGCACGGTGTTCGGCGCGGGCGACGGGCTGCCGGTCGCCGAGACCAACGGGGAAAACCAGCCGGCGGGCGCCCGTGCCGCCGATGGGGCCCTGTGGATCCCCACGCCGGTGGGCGTGGTGCGCGTGGTGCCCGCGCAGGTGCCCCGGCGCGAGGTTCCTCCCACCTTGCACCTCGAATTTGCCCGGACTGAGAGCCTCGCTTTGTTGGCGGACGGCCGGATGAACCCGGCCCTGAAGCGGACGAAAAGCGACACGATCCGGGTGCCGCCGGGAGCGGCGCGCGTTCTTGAGTTCCGCTTTGCCGCGCCGAGTTTCGCCGCGCCCGAGCGGGTGCGGTTTCGGCACCGTCTGGTGGGCTACGAGCGCGAGTGGGTGGAAGCCGGCAGCCGTCGGGAGACCCACTACACCAATCTGCGTCCCGGCGCCTACCGGTTCGAGTTCACCGCTTGCAACGATCACGGCGTTTGGAACCCCGACCCGGTAGCGTTCGCGTTCGTCTTGCTGCCGCATTTCTGGCAAACGCCCGGTTTCTACGCGCTCGCCGCCGCGATACTGGGCGCCATCGGGCTGGGCGCGCATCAGTGGCGGGTACGGCTCGTCCGGCGACGGCTGCGTCTCGAACGGCAACTGGCGCTGGCGCGCGAACGCGAGCGCATCGCCCGTGACATGCACGACGACGTGGGGGCGGGCCTCACGCAGATCGGCTTGTTGACGGCGCGGGCTGCCCATCCCGGTGGCCCGGCCGGCGAAGTCGGGAAACTGCTCGATCGGATTGCCGAGACCTCGCGCGACACCGCGCAGGCGATGGACGAGATCGTGTGGGCCGTGAACCCCCGCAATGATCGCCTGGATCATCTCGCGAACTACGTGTGCCAGTTTGCGCGCGAGTACCTCGAACCCTCCGGCATTCGGTGCCGGCTCGAGGTGCCGTCGCTGCTGCCCGCGTGGCCGGTGTCGAGCACGGCCCGGCACCATCTCCTGATGGTGTTGAAGGAAGCGTTGGCGAACGCGGTCCGCCACGCGCGGGCGACGGAGATCACGGTGAGCCTGGGCTTCGCGGCGGGTGAACTGCGGCTCGTCATTGCCGATGACGGACGCGGGTTTTCACCGGCGGTTCCCGCCGCGGGCCAGGCGCCCGGAGGCAACGGCCTCGTGAATCTGCACCGCCGCGCCGCGGCCCTGGGTGCCCGGTGCCACATCCACAGCCGACCGGGCGAAGGAACCTGCGTCGAGCTGGTCGTCGGGCTGCCCGGCTCCCCCGTTCGAGGGATGCCCCCACCGGAGGCGGACGGCGTAGCCTGATTGCATCGAAGCCACACCCGACATGGTCAAGCCGATACAGGTGGCGTTGGTCGAGGATGACCGGCGGCTGCGCGAGAGCCTCGCGATCTTGCTGGGCGGCGCGCCGGGATTGCGCCTGGTCGGCGCCTTTGCGGATGCGGAACAGGCGTTGGCGACGTTGCCCGGCCTGCGGCCCAATGTGGTCCTGCTCGACATCAACCTCCCCGGCCTCAGCGGCGTCGAGGCGGTGGATCGGCTCCGGATTCTTTTGCCCGACACCGCCGTGCTCATGCTGACCGTGTACGAGGATGCCGACCAGATCTTCCGCGCCCTGCGGAATGGGGCCCGGGGTTACCTGCTCAAACGCACCGCCCCGGCCCGCCTGCTCGAGGCCATCACCGAGGCGCACGAGGGCGGCGCCCCGATGTCACCGCAAATCGCGCGCAAGGTCGTCCAGCACTTCCATCAACTCGGCCCGGTCGTCGCCGAGGTGGACCGGCTCACGCCGCGCGAGCGGGAGGTGCTGGATGAGCTGGCCAAGGGCAGTCTCTACAAGGAAATCGCCAGTCGGTTGGGCATCGGCGTCGAGACCGTCCGCACCTACCTGGCCTCCATCTATCGCAAGCTCCACGTCCAGAACCGCACCGAGGCGGTGGTCAAATACCTCGGGCGGGCCTGACGCACCCCGCCACCCGCGCCCGCCGTGGGCCCGGCGGGTACCCCACAAACGTGGGATGCCGCTCTCCGAGATTTAGGGGTAGTGAAGACGGCCATGCGACAGCGTTATTCACATCGAGTCCTTGCACTCGTTCCTGATCCCCTTGCTTCAGCCTCGGGTCAACGCGCCCGGTCTCGTCGCGACGGGTGGGGTGGCCACCGCGGGGGCGCCTGAAACACCAATCAAGCAGGACCAACGTTTCTCCTCCCCAATGACTCCACGACACCAGATCTTCCCGCCGATTGGCCTCCTTCGTCCGGTGGGGCTCCTGGCCGGGCTGCTCGCCCTGGCCCCGCTGCTCCCCGCCGCCGACATCACCTGGCGCGGCGGCTTCAGCGACGACTTCAGCGATGCCCGCAACTGGAACCTCCCGCCGGACATCCCGCCCGGCACGCCCGCCGACCAGCGCGAAAGCTTCCGCCGCGTGCCGCGAGCCGGGGATCACGCCATCCTGGCCACCGGCGAGGAGGTTCGACTGAGCGGCGGCGCCCGGATCGAGCGCCTCACCTTCAATGGCGGGCGCCTGAATCTTGCTGCGGGCGGCCAGTTGGTGGTCACCGGTACGACGAACGGGCCTTCCGTGCTGTCCGGAACGGTGGCGGCCACCGGCGGCGGCGGGGCTTGGGGGGGCGCGGTGGAGTTGGGTCAGGCTGAGCTGCGGATCGAGGGCGGCGGCGTGCTGGCCTTCGACAGCCCGCTGCCCGCGACGCTGGCCAAGCGGGTGCTGGTGCAGGGCGGCGAGCTGCGGTTCGCCGGACGCGTGCGCTTCGACGAACGGGTCACATTGCGAGGGGGGCGGCTCAACGTGCCGGCCGAAGGCGAAGGGCGGGTGCCCTCCGAGTTTCGCGCCCCGCTCGAGCTCGAGGCGGGCGCGCCGGACGCCGCCAACGAGCTGGTGGGCGTGTTCGAGACGCGGGCGGACGTGGACTGGTTTGACGCCGACGTGGTGGCCGGCCCGATCACGTTCCGTCAGGAGGCCAACCTGGACGTATTGCCGCCCGACCCGCCGCGGCGGGAACCGCGCGAATGGCAGGGGGAAACCTTGACCTTCCAGAGCGACGGCGGGCTGCGGCGCTTCGACACCAACCGGCTGTTTTTGAACGCGCCCGTGGTGTTCACGCGGGGGTTCGGCATCAGCAACGCCGTCGTGGCCGGGCCGAATCAACTCAGACCGCTGGAACTGTTCCGGCGCGTGGACGTGGATCACCCGGTGGACTTGCCGGGCCCGATCACCTACGGCTTCGGCAGCGAACTGCACCTCAACGTGCCGGGCGCGACCCTGAGCGGGACCACGGTGGACGACCACCGCGTTCACCGGATCGAATTGGGCGTCCTCTTCGTCAAGGCGGACGCGGAGGCCGACGTGATCGAGATGGACGGCGGCGGCATCGCGTTCACGCCGGCGGTGGCGGGCGGCCGCGCCACCCTGCGCATCAGACCGGCTGGCAGTTTCCAATTGCTGGACGGCGCGATCACCCGGGGGACGGGCACCGGCGTCCTCGAACTGGCGGGCCCCGAAATCGCGGGCCCTGGGGCGGCCGTGCTCCGCTTGGGTGGGGAAGGCTCCCTGCGCGTCGGCGGGGGCAGGGTGGCCATGGATTGCGACGTGTTGAACCGCGGCACCATCGTGTTTCGCGAAGATGGGCGTTTCAACCAGACGATCCAGGCGGGCGGCGCCTGGATCAATCTCGGCGACATCTTTCACGTGGAAGGTCACGGGGTCTCGGAGTCGAGCCGGCTCCACCTGGTGAATCATGGGCTCGTTGCGGTCGAGCCGCGGGAGGTTCCGGTTGACTCGCCTGCATTCAATCGTTTCACCCGGCTGGCCTTCACGCTGCTCAACGAGAATGAATCGCTGGCCGGACTGCCGCGGGGCACGGTGCAAGTGCTCCCGACGAATCTGACCGTGGAGGTTGCCCAGGGCGAAAACCGCGGCGTCATCGAGCTGGCCGACGGTGTATGCCTCCAGATCGCCACCGGCGTAGATGAGCTGATCAGCTACCAGGTGGATAATCATCCGCCGGTCACGCGGACGTTCAACCGGCGCTTCGTGCTGCGGCAGGAAGGCCAGCTCATCCTCGGGCGCGACAGTTGCCTCAAGGTGCTCAGCTTCGGTTCCTTCGGCTTCCCGCAGTTCCTCGCCGGACTCGAGACCGAGGCCCCGCTGTTTGTGGACCATCTCCAGCTCGGCGGCCGGGCGGGAGCGCAGCCGGGCATCTTCTTTGGCGCGCCGCTCCAAGGCGTCGGCCTCAGCGTCCGGAAGAGCTTTGCCTGGTTCGGCGGGAACTTCCGCGGTGAGGCCGGCGCGGATCAGCGGGTCGAGTTGGGCGCCGATTGCGCCACGGTCATCCGCAGCACCGAGGACCATCCGGGCGCCAACGTCGGGGTCCAGCAATGCACGGTCCGCCACCACGGCACGATGATCGTCAACACCCGACACGCCGTAACCGCTCCGCCGGGGGCGACGGGCATCCTCAACGAACCCGGCGGCCACATCCTCGTCCAACGTGCGGCCTTTGTGCAGGGGTTGGTGAACCGGGGCCGGGTCGTCCAGAACCAGGACCTGGAGGATCCCGACCGTCAGCGGGTCAGCTATGGGGACCTCCGCCAGCAGGGTGAGTTCGTGGTCGAACAGGGGGATGCGCAGATCGGGTTCGGCAGCCGCGTCGAGCGGCCCGTCAGCGTCCCCAACGCCTCCTCGGCCGTCGAGTTTTTCGGCACGACGCTCGTGAACACGCGGGCGGCGGACGGTCCGGCAGTCGTCACGGTCGAGGAAACCCGCGTCGAGGGCAAGGTCGAGGTGGAAAACGTGCAGCTTGGCAAGACGACGGACTTCGGCTCCGTGATCCCCGCGATCACCTCCGGCAACAACGCCACTGTCACGATCCTCCGCTCCGCGCTGTGGAAGTCCGGCCACATCCAGCTCGGCGAGGACAGCCGCGTGGTCATCGGCCCCGAGGCGAAGGTGGTCATCGCGCCGGAGAACGCCAACCGCTTCTTCAGCATCTTCGACCGCGGCACGGTCGAGAACCACGGGCGCGTCGAGTACCACGCGGACAGCACGTCGAAGGTGCTGTGGCGCAACCAGGCCCGGTGGGAGAACCGACCGGGCAGCGTCTTCACCACCGAGGGAACCGGCGAGGTCTTCCGCGCCGAAATCACCCCGGGCCAGTTTGTGAATCAAGGCGGCCAGGTGCGCTTCAACGTGCCGCGCAACGGCACGCAAAGCTTCAACGCGGAGTTCCAGCAGACGGATGGCGAAACCACGATGAGCGGGGTCGGCGGGGCAGCCCTCGCTCGCCCGCAACCGTCCCCGCCCCGCCGCGCCGCGCCCGATCCGAGGGAACGCATGGAGTTCCGCTTCCGCGTCTTCGGCGACGGCGGACGGCTGATCTGCGTGAACCTGGAGGTGGATGCGTTCCTCGAGTTCACCCAGACGGGCGGCCTCTTCCAGTTCGACAAGAACAGCACGGGCCGCTTCCGCCGGGCGGTCGAGGTGCGCGGCGGCCGGCTGGTATTCCTCCGCGGCAACGCCGGCACCTTCAACTCCGGCCTGCACATCAGCGGCGGCATCGTGGACGTGGACGCCGACGCTGACCTCACCCTCGAGGAGCCCTTCCGGCTGGACATCACCCGCAATATCCTCAGCAGCCCCCCGCGCACCGGCGTGCTCAGCGGGCGCGGCACGATTTTCGGCAACGTGCACAACGCCGGCGTGATCAGCCCCGGCCTCAATGAGGGCCTCGTGCAGTTCGGCACCCTCACCGTGAACGGCGACGTCACCTTCACCCCCAGCGGCGTGCTCGAGCTCGACGTGCCGGTCAACGAGCCGAACCCGGAGGGCGACCGCCTGCTCGTGAACGGCCGGGCGACCCTCGCCGGCACGGTCACCGCCACGCCTTCCTTCAACCCGCCGCTGATCGTCAACGACGCCTTCGTCGAGGTGCTGCGCGCCAATGTCATCCAAGGCGGCTTTGCGGACCTGGCGACCGTGCCGTTTGGCAACCGCAAGTTCGCGCTCGAGCCGCGCGACAACCCGCCGCGCGTCGGCCTCAAGGTCGAGTTTGTGCCCAGCGGCGATGACGACGCGGACCTCGAACTGCTCGCCGGGCCGACCGTCGTCGCCGAGACCAACGCGGCCGTGACCCTCCGGCTGGACGTCGTGAACCGCGGCCCCGCCGGCGCGAACCAGATCGGCCTGGACGTGGCGCTGCCGGCCGGCGTGACCTTCATCGAGTCGGCCACGCCCCTGGTGCTGAAGGAAAACGGCCGCGTGATTGGTTTCAATCTCGCCACCCTGAACCGGGGCGACACCAACGTGGTCCGCTTCACCGTCCGCGCGCCCGCTGCGCCCGGAGCCATGCAGTTCAACGCGACGGCCGCCAGTCAGAAACCCGACCCGGTGCCGGCGAACAACGCGCTCGCGCTGGTGGTGCCGGTGCTCGGCGCGGAGGGGTTCCGGGTCGGCGCCTTCGATTTCGCCGGCCCCGGCGGCACCCCGCGGTTGGCGGTCGCCACGCTGCCCGGTGTGCGCTACCGCCTCGAACGCTCGACCGACCTAGCGACGTGGACGCCGGTGCGGGAGTTCACGGGCGACGGCACGACGCAGGTTTTGACCGGCCTGCCGGTGGACGGCGCCGAGGGATTCTTCCGGCTGGTGATCCTGTGAAGTCTCCTGGCTGATCTGTTGAAACTTTCATCATGACAATCCCCCTTCACCTCCTCCGATTCGGTTTCGTCTTGCTGGCCGCCGGGATCCCTGCCCACGCGGCGGACATCCAGTGGCGGGGCGCGCCGTTCGCTGAATGGCACGACAAGGAGAACTGGGAATTGCCGGACGACATCCCGCCCGGCACGCCGCCGGACCAGGCTGAAAGGTTGCGCCGCGTGCCCAACTTCAACGACCGGGCGATCATCGCGCCCGGTTCCGGGCTGGTGCGCGTGGTCGAAAACACCTTGGTGGGCGGCCTGCGCCTGCGGGACCGGGCGGCCCTGAACATTGCGGCGGGCGTGACCTTTGAGGTGACTTCGGCCCGGTTCGAGGTCGAGGCCGATCCCGACACGGAGTTGAGCCTCAGCGAGGGGGCCCAGGTGGTCCTCCAGCGGCCGGCCAGGCTGGGGCGCGTGCGGATCTTCGGTGGTCAGTTGAGATGCAACGATAACTCGACGGTGTTCGCCGGCGAGGTGGTCCTCCATTCCGGGACGCTCCTGGTGTCCGGCATCCTTTCCCATCCCGTGCAGTTTCCGGGCGGGCTGACCGTCCTCGAGAACACCGACACGAACGCCCCGAGCTTCAACCGGAGAAGCCGCTTCCAAGGCTACGGCCTGTTCGACGGGAGCCGGCTGCGGGTGGAGGCGGCGGAGTTCGAGCTGGATGGCCAGTTGGATTTCGAAGGCGGCGGGCGGCTCGATGTGGGCCGGATGCAGGTGCTGCGGGGCGGCCCGCTGCTGGGCCGGCAGAACCTGCTGCGGTTTGGCGAGAACGCCTTCATTCAGCGCGGCGCCAGCCCGCACTGCCTCCTCGAATCGCAGGTGGAGTTCCACGGCGAAATCTGCGGGCTGGATCAGATGGGCACCTCCACGGCCACCTTGATCGAGTTTCTCCAGGAGGTTCTCGCCACCGGCCCGGCGCAGCTTCATGCGCCCTGGCGGCTGTCCCCCCCGGCGCGGATGCGGTTGGTGAATCCCGGCTGTTTTCTCGCCGGCGCCGTCCGCACCGCCGGGGGCCAGCAGTTCATCGAGGTGGGCGAAGTGATGGAAGGCGCGACGCTCGAGATCAAGGAAGGGGTCGTCGTGGAAGGACTCCGGCTGGATGGCGGCTCGCTGATCCGCAGCGCGGACGCGCTTCCCGGCTTGCGCCCGATCGAGGTCGCCGGCTTTGGCGGCCGCGCCGGCCTGCTGCAGGTGGCTTCGGGCCAGTTGGGCGGCAGCTTGGGCGGCTCGCCCATGGCCCTGCAGATCACCGTGCGCAACAACGCCACCCTGCGCTTCGGCGGCTCGCGGGTGGACCCCGTGGCGGTGGCGCGCGGCCACATCCGTAACCTGCCCACGCTCGTCAACCGCCTCCGCGCGCCCGCCGACGCCCTGACCGCCTACCTCCGGTCGCAGCTTCTCGATTCGACCCTCCGGTTCCTGGATGAATACCGCGGACCGGGCACCATCTCGGTGCAGGTCGAGGAGGCCTTGATGGACGACTTCAACCTGCTGATCCGGCTCGACGCGGTGCATGACCCCGAGGCGTTCGCCGGCGTCACGCTGCGGCCCGAAACCCAGGAGTTGCTGGCCGCCAACCCTCAGGGCGCGGAGCGGCGCCGGCTGAACCGGATGCTGCTCGAGGACGCCCTGCCGAATCTGCTCGCCCATATTCCGCCCGGTCCGGTGCGGCTATTGCCGCCCCTGGTGCACCTGCCGCGGGTGGAAAACCAGGGCCGCGTGGACTTCGAGTTCGATCCCGCCCGGCTCGACTTCGCCCCGCGGGTGAACTGTCTGCTGGGCAATCAGCCGGGCGGCGTGGTGAGCCTCGCGTCGGGTCAGAGTTTTGACCCCCTCGCCTCGCCGAACATCGTGAACCGCGGCCGCATCGAGATCCTGAAACCCTCGATCGGCGACAGCGCCGGGCGGCGTTCGCGCGTGGCCAACACGTTGATCAACGACGCCGGCGGCCGGGTGGTGGTCGAGGCCGGAGCCGAAATGGAGTTCAGCCAGGGCGAAAACCGTGCCGGCGGACGCTTCGAGCTCGGGGCCGAGGGGCTCGTGACGGTGGCCTTTGGGCTGCTCTCCGACACTTTCCGCTACCGCCCTTTCAAAGACGACGGCACCGAGGGTGACGAAGTCACCGTCAATTTGGGCCGGTTGTTCCACTTCCGCGCGGGCGGCGCCTGGACGGGCGAGGCCGACCACGGTCTGCAGTTGATCGGCGGCCCGGGCGCGCTGGCCACCGGCTTCGGTGGCGTGAGCGTCGAAGAACCCTTGGAGGTGGACCGGTTCATCGTGGGCGGGCCGGAGTCCCACCTGCCACGCTTTGTGGCCGGTCCCGGGCCGGCTGGTCCGGCGCTCACGGTGCGGAAGGTCTTCCGCTGGCTCGGTGGACGTCTGGAGGGCAACGGCGTGGGCAACGCCCGCGGCACGCGCAGCCTCGAGGTCGGGCCGGACGCGCAGTGGTTCCTCGGTCCCGAGGCGCAGCCCGGCAACACCGCCATTCTGGCCTCCGGCCTCATCCTCAACACCCGCGGGCGCGGTTCCATCGAGACGCCTCACCGGATCACCCTCAACACGGGCACGCTCTGGCATCTGCATTCCGGGTCCATCACGGCGCTCGAGCGGACCGACGCCCTCGGGATCGCGGGCGATTTCTTCAACGAAGGCCGCTTGAACAAAACCCGCGAACCGCTGCTCCTGCTGGGCAACAACGTGCGCATCGCCGGCGAGCTGCATGTGCTGGCCGGCACCCTCCGCGGCCAGGGCACCGCGCGCTTCACCGGCGAGGTGTTTCTCGATGACGCCAACGCGCTGCTGCACGCGCAGGGCTGCGTGCTCGCCGGCGCCCGCATCTTCGGCCCCGGGCGGCTGCTCACCACGGGCGGCGCGCGGTTCGAGGAAATCGTCGAGGCGGACCGCGTCCAGTGGGGCGAGCCGGGCACGCTGCCGGAATCCCTCACTTCCGGACCGGCGGCCCGGATGATCGTCTTCCAGGAACTCCGCTGGCTGGGCGGCGGCATCCGGCTGGACTCCAGCGGACGGGTGTTGCTGCAGGTCGGCGCGGTGGGCGAGTTCCGCAATGAACACCCCGCCGCGCTGGTGTGGAGCCGCGGCAACTTCGAGAACTTCGGCACCCTCACCTACGTCGCCGACAGTCCGGGGCCGCTGGCCGCGGCGGCCGGGGTCAATTTCGTCAACCAGGCCGCCGGCCGCTGGATCGTGCGCGGGCCGGGACAGGTGCTGCTGCCCGCCCTCGGCGGCCCCGGCCCTTTACCCCCAGCCCCGGCCGCTTTCGAGAACCGCGGCGAAGTGGCCTTCGAACTGCCAGAGGAGGGGGAGGCCGAGGTGCTGTGGCATCCGCCCGTGCAACACGCCGCAGGCCGCGTCCGGTTCGCCCGGGACGGCGGCGCGCCGCCGCGGGCGAAGCTGCGCTTCATGAACAATTACCTCCAGACCGGCGGCGTCTTCGAGTCCGCCCATGCCGACGTGAACTTCGAGCGCACCTTCGATCTGCGCGGCGGGCGGGTGCTGTTGGGGACCGGCACGAGCGCGCTGGCGGCGGGCGCCGCCACGGTCCGCGGCGCGGGCAGTGTGCTGGACGTAGGGCCTCTGGCCGACTTCATCCCGGGCAGCGGCCTGACCCTGCTCGACCAGGGCATCCTCTCCGGGCGCGGCACGGTCGTGGGCAACGTCGCCAATGTGAGCGGCTTGGTGGATCCGGGCCTCAACGAGGCTCTCGTCGAGTTCGGCACCCTCTCGATTCATGGCGACGTCGCGTTCGGCTCCGCCGCCGTGCTGGCGGCGGACCTGCCGGTCAACGTCGCCGAACCGGTCGGCGACCGGCTGATGGTCACCGGTCAGGCGACGCTCGCGGGCAGTGTGCGGGTCACGCCGCTCTTCTCGCCGCTGGCGGTCAGCACCGGGGCTTTCATCGAGCTGCTGCGGGCCGGATCTCTGACCGGCAGCTTCGGCCCGATCCTCGCGCCCCCGCTGGAGGGCGGGCGACGCTTTGAGGGCCAGGTCCGCGAGGGGCCGGCGCGGTTCGGTCTGCAGTTGGTGGGCGACGCCAGCGCGGCCGACCTGGCCGTGACTGCTGAGGCTCCGTTGACCGCGCCCGCCGGGGCCGGGGTGGCTCACACGTTCACGGTGATGAACCGTGGACCCGACCCCGCCAACGGGGTGACGCTTGCCGTCGTCATGCCGGTCAACGCCGCGCTCGTCGGCAGCGAACCGTCCGGCACCGTGACCGACGGCACCTTGACGATTCCGCTGCCCAATCTCGCGAAAGACGCCTCCGCCCTCGTGCGTCTGCGATGGAACGCCCCGGCGGTTGACTCCGCCTTGGCTGTGGCTGCCACCGTCAGCAGCCAGACCAACGATCCCGCCTTGGAGAACAACACCACGCGCGTGACGACCGCCGTGCTGGTGGGCGGCACCTTCACCATTGGCCGCTTCGAGCTGACCTCCGCCGGCAGGCTCAAGCTCACCTTCGAGACCCTGCCCGGCGTGCGCTACCGCCTCGAACGCTCGACCGACCTGGTGAACTGGGTTCCGCACCGGGAAATCCTGGGCGACGGCACGGAGCGGACGTTCGACGACCTCGGCGGCGAGGGCCGCGAGCCTGAGTTTTTTCGGCTTGTAATTCTGTAGCTAATTCCCACTAATTCACGAGTCGTCCGAGAAGCCGCATCATGAGAATCAACTTTGCGCTCCCGTCCGGGCCGACAGCCCATGCTCAGCGACACCGCGAACGGTCGCGTGAACCCGTTCGGCCTGGCGGCGGCCACCAGCAGTACCGGTTTCTGGGGCGCGATGCTCCCACTGCTCGGCGCCCTAACAGTTAGTCTGGCTGCGAAACCAAAAAACGAAGAGGCAAGTCACATGAAAACCTATCCCATTCCATCACGGAAACCGGCCGTCGGTCTGCCCGGCTGCGTCGCATTCGGCTTCGCGGTCGGCATCGCCGGCGGACAACTTCATGCCGGGCTGATCGCCAGCGGGCAATACAACGGCCACACCTATCAGGTGTGGGGCAACGACGGTCTAACCAACGACGAGCGCGACTACCTCAGCGCCTCCGCCTTCGCCGCAACGCTCAACTTCGCTGGCGCACCCGGCCGGCTGGTGCGAATGGACGACTTCTTGGAGAACAGCTTCGTTCACGCGTTGTTGGGCTCGGTTGATGCCTTGCTGACTTCGACGGCGGCTGACGGCGGCGGCGTGCGCTACGTATGGATCGGGGCGGACGACTTGGACGACGCCGACACGATCAACGAGGGCGTCTGGCGCTGGCTCAACGGCGGCGACCAGTTCTGGCAAGGCGGGCCGGCGGGCACGCCGGTGGGCGGCCTGTACAACAACTGGGCCTTCGGCCGCTTCGGTCAGTCCGAGCCGGACGACTTCAACGGAAACCAGGATGCCGCCGCCATGGCGCTGGACGCGTATCCGGCATTGCTGCCGGGTTTGCTCGGCCAGCCCGGCCAGTGGAACGACATCAACCACCTGAACGTGCTGCCGTTCGTGGTCGAGTTCGCCGCCATCCCGGAGCCCCGGCATGGTGCGCTCGTGATTGCCGGCCTGGCGCTGAGCGGCGCCTTGTGGCGCCGGCTCCGGCGGTGACGTTCTCGCACGGCAGTCCGGCCTGACGGGCCCGGAGCCGTCAGCAGTGGCGCACCACCGGCCGGCGGTCAGCCGCCCTTGAGCAGGGCGCGGGCGTACTCACGGTTCAGCCGGGCGATGAAGTCCAGGCTGATGTTCTTGGGGCAGACGGCTTCGCAAGAGCCGGTCACCGTGCAGGCGCCGAAGCCGGCTTCATCCATGGCCTGGACCATGCGCAGAACCCGGCGTTCGCGTTCGGGTTGACCCTGGGGCAGGAGCGCGAACTGCGAGACCTTGGCCGAGACGAACAGCATGGCGCTGGCGTTCTTGCACGCGGCCACGCAGGCGCCACAGCCGATGCAGGCCGCGGCATCCATCGCCTCGTCGGCCGCGGGTTTCGGAACGGGAAGGCTGTTGGCGTCCGGCGCGGCCCCGGTGCGGACGCTGATGAAGCCCCCGGCCTGCATGATCTTGTCGAAGGCCTTCCGACTGACAATCAGGTCCTTGATCACCGGGAAGGGTCGCGCCCGGAACGGTTCCACGACGATCGTGTCGCCGTCCTTGAAGCTGCGCATGTACGTCTGGCAGGTGGCGACACCCCGGTGCGGTCCGTGGGGCTTGCCATTGATGACCAGCGAGCAGGTGCCGCAGATGCCCTCGCGACAGTCGTGATCGAAGGCCACCGGTTCCTGCCCCCGGGCCGTAAGGTCCTCATTCACCACGTCCAGCATCTCGAGGAACGACATGTTGGGGTTGAGGTCCGGCGTGTCGTACGTCTCGAACCGGCCGGGCGCGGCGGCGTTGGGCTGGCGCCAGATTTTCAAGCGAACTTTCATTGGAAAAGTCGGGTGGGCTTTCGAGGGCGTGTTGGCGGCAAACGTCCGGACAAACGGGCGGGCAGATCAATCTCCCCGCGCGGGGCGCCTGGCCGGGGTTGGCTGGCTGGGTTCACGGTGGGTCCGGATGACTACTGATTGCGGGCGGTGAGATGGCTTCCGGGCAGACTCCTCACTTGTAACTCCGCGTGGTCATTTTGACTTCTTCGTACACCAACGGCTCGACGTGGCGCACCGGCGGCTTGTCCGGCCCCTGGTACTCCCACGCGGCCACGTGGGCAAAGTTCTCGTCGTCTCGCTTCGCTTCGCCGTCGGGGAACTGGAATTCCTCCCGGAAATGTCCGCCGCAGGACTCGCGCCGTTCGAGCGCGTCGCGGCACATCAGTTCCGCCAGTTCGAAGTAATCCGCCACGCGGCCGGCACGTTCGAGGGACTGGTTCAGGTCCGCCTCCGAGCCCGGTACGTTCACCGAGTGCCAGAATTCCTCGCGCAGGGCCGGGATCAGTTCGAGCGCCCGCTTGAGGCCGGCTTCGTTGCGCGCCATGCCGCAGTGGTCCCACATGATGCGGCCGAGTTCCTTGTGGAACGAGTGGACGGTTCGTTTGCCGCGGGCCTGGAGGAGTCGGCGAATGATTCCGACCACATTTTCCTCCGCTTCCTTGAAGGCGGGGTGGTCGGTCTTCGGGCAGGAACCCGGCTTCTGGGCGGCCAGATAGTTGCCGATGGTGTACGGGATGACGAAGTAACCGTCGGCCAGTCCCTGCATGAGCGCACTGGCGCCGAGGCGGTTGGCGCCGTGATCGGAGAAGTTCGCCTCCCCGAGGACAAACAACCCCGGCAGGTTGGACATCAAATTGTAGTCCACCCACAGCCCGCCCATCGTGTAATGGACGGCGGGAAAGATGCGCATCGGCGTCCGGTAGGCGTTTTCGTTCGTGATTTCGTGGTAGATGTCGAACAGGTTGCCGTAGCGCTCGCGAACCTTTTGTTCGCCCAGTCGTTTGATGGCATCGGCGAAGTCGAGGTACACGCCCAAACCCGACTCCCCCACCCCGCGGCCCTCGTCGCACACGCGCTTGGCAGCGCGGCTGGAGATGTCCCGCGGGGCAAGATTGCCGAAGCTGGGGTAGAGCCGTTCCAGATAGTAATCGCGATCCTCCTCTGGAATCGAGTTCGGGTCCTTGCGGCAGTCCTCTTTTTTCTTCGGCACCCAGATGCGGCCATCGTTGCGCAGCGACTCGCTCATGAGGGTGAGCTTGGACTGGTAATCGCCGCTCACCGGGATGCACGTGGGATGGATCTGCGTGTAGCACGGGTTGCCAAAGCAGGCGCCGCGTTTGTACGCGCGCCAGATGGCCGTGGCATTCGAGTTGCGGGCGTAGGTGGAGAGGTTGAACACGTTGCCGTAACCCCCCGTCGCCAGCACCACCGCGTCCGCGCTGTGCCGGCTGATCTTTCCGGTGATGAGATCGCGCACGATGATGCCCTTCGCCTGCCCGTCCACGACCACCAGGTCCAGCATCTCCGAGTGCGTAAAGGATTGCACCGAGCCGGCGGCGATTTCCTTGCAGAGGGCCGAATAGGCGCCCAACAGCAACTGCTGCCCGGTCTGGCCCCGCGCGTAAAAAGTCCGGCTCACCTGCGCGCCGCCGAAGGAGCGGTTGTCCAGCAGGCCGCCGTATTCGCGCGCGAACGGCACGCCCTGAGCCACGCACTGGTCAACGATGTTCACGCTCACCTGGGCCAGGCGGTACACGTTGGCCTCCCGCGCGCGGAAGTCCCCGCCCTTGATGGTGTCGTAGAACAGCCGATACACCGAGTCGCCGTCGTTCTGGTAGTTCTTGGCGGCGTTGATGCCCCCCTGGGCGGCGATCGAATGCGCGCGACGCGGGCTGTCGTGATAGACGAAGTTCTTCACCCGGTAGCCCAGTTCGCCCAGCGTGGCCGCCGCGGAGGCGCCCGCCAGACCCGCGCCCACGACGATGACCTCGTATTTTCGCTTGTTGGCGGGGTTGACCAGCTTCAGCTCGAAACGGTGCTTGTCCCACTTCTGCGCCAGCGGCCCGGATGGAATGTTGGATTGGAGTTTCATGCGCGGATTCCTCACTTCACCAGGCCCAGCCAAACCGCCAGCGGGATGGAGACATAGCCGATCGCCAGCGCCCAGGAAGCCACCTGGCCAAAACGCTGGATGGCCGGGTTCCAAGCCCGGTTCCTCAGCCCCAGCGATTGGAACATGGCGGCCACGCCGTGCCCCAGGTGGAAGCTGAGCAGGCTCACCGCCACGATGTAAAACGCGGCCACGAGCGGCTGCTGAAAGCCCACCACCACCATCCGGTACACGTCGTGAACCTCCTTTCCGTCCAGCGTGGTCTTCATCGTCGCCAGATCGTGCGGGGTCAAATCCACCGGGGCGCGCACCGTGAAGTGCAGCAGGTGATAAACAACGAATGCCGCGATGATGAGCCCGGTGTAAATCATCGTTCGCGACGCCAGACTCGCGCCGTAGGCCCCGCCACCTTCATAGGCCAGGGGACGGGCGCGCCGGTTTTCCAGCGTCAACAGAATCGCTGCTCCGATATGCAGCCCCACCATCGCCAGGAGAACCAACCGGACCACCCACAGCAGCTCGCCCAGGGACTGCAGAAAGTGCGCGTATCGGTTAAGGACGGCCGGGCCGAGGAAAATCTGGAGGTTGCCGACCATGTGCCCGACCACGAACCCGAACAGGATCAGCCCGCTGCCGGCCATCAGGTACTTGCGGCCGAGCGTGGTTTGAAACAGAGCCCGCAGGATATTCATTTCCGCTTTGGATGGTTGTCCGCTGGTTACTTGAGGGCGACCGGCTTTTCCCGACGGGCGCCTGATGAATCGGGTCCCCAAGGCGAGGGATGATTCGCGCCGCAGTAGTTAAGGGGCGGGCCTCCGGGGCGTCAACCTTCGGCAACAAATATAAGCTCGCCTGCCAGGGTTCCTAATTGATCCTGCAGACAGACCAGCCCCCATTTTCGGCCGTTCGGCTCGCGCTTTCCGTAAACCGGCTCGCAGGCTGGCGGGGGCGACCAAAGCCCCGCACCCGGGAGCAACCGCGCCGGGCGTTGAAGGCATTCCCGCAACTCGACCACCGCCGCCTGGCGGTTTGTGAACGCGGGTAAAACGAGCGGTGGGGCGGTTGTCCCTTGGATTTCGGCCGCCGGGCGGCGCCGGTTTTCCTCGAAAGCGCGGCCGCTCTCTGCTCGCCTTGTCTCATGAAACGGACGGGATGGGCTCTCGGAATTCTGCTGCTGACGGTCACTGCCCTGCACGCCGGGGAGTCAGCCCCGGCGGCGAGCGCCGCCCCGGAACCCGCGCTGGATTACTTCCTGATTGTCACTGGCAGCGAGCTGCTGCGGGGCATCTATCCCGATCGGCACACGCATTTCATCACGGGCGTCATGACGCCGCTGGGCGGCCATTGTGTCGGCTCGTGGAGCGTGGACGACAGCGCGCCGGACCTGACCGAGACGCTCCGCTACGCGACGACGAAAGCGCCAGTGGTGTTGGTGACCGGCGGGCTGGGGCCGACCGACGACGACATCACCCGGGAGACGATCGCGGCGTTCACCGGAATCGCCCTCGTCGAAGATCCGGACGTGGTGGCGGAGATGGAACGGCGCTACCGCACGCCGCGCGACCGGTTGCGGGCCAACCTCCGCCGCCAGGCCTTGGTGCCCGCGCGCGGCGGCCACCTCAGGAATCCACATGGCAGCGCCGTGGGGCTGATCTTCACCACCCGCTCGAACACCGTGATCGCCCTTCCCGGCCCGCCGCGCGAGCTTCACCCCATGTTGACCAACGAAGTGGTGCCCTATCTGCAAAAACACTTCGCCCTGCGGACGGCGGGAGCTTCGCGAACCCTGCGCTTCGTGGGCATCGGGCAGTCCGCCATTTACCAGGCGCTGCACGGCGAAATCGCCGTGGAGCCAGACGTAGTGTTGACCTCGCAATTCGAGGGAGAGCGGGTGGATGTCACCTTCTCCCTCGCCGGGCGGAGCGAGCGCGACTGGGCCCGACTGGACGCGATCGAAGCCCGGGTGCGCCGGTTTCTCGGCGATCACATCTATGCAAACGACGGGGCGTCGCTCGAGGAAGTTGTCGTACGGGCCTTGAAAGCGCGGGGCGCGCGGCTGATCGTGCTCGACGCCGCCACGGGCGGACAATTCCACGCAACCCTCAGTCTCGCGCGGGACGCCGCCGCGGTGCTCCACGGTGGCATCGCGGCCTCGAATGAGGCGGGGCTGAAGCGGGCTCTCTGCGGCGGGACTTCGGCGTCCGCTGACTCCGGCGACTCCCCCGACCGCCTTGACCGGCTGGTCCAGGCGACGCGGGAAGCGGTGGACGATCCCGCCTGCTCCGTGTTGATCCTGGGCGAACCGCGGAGCACCGCCTCCGGCGAGCAGACGCTTCCCCTGGTCTGGGCTCACGGTGCGGCGAAGCCGAGGGTCGAGAAGTGCGCGGCAGCGGCGCCAGCGAAGCCTCCCGGGCGCGCATCATCACCGAGGTGCTCAACCGGCTGCGCCAGCGCTGGCTCGGCGCTGAGACTGCCCCGGCGGGGGACCGGTGAGTTCCGTGGCCCGACGGACGGCGGGGCAGGCCGCGAGCAGACTCACAGGCGCCGAAGTTCGGGCGAAGCAGCGTTGGGCTCCTGGCCGAGGCGGCGCAGCAATCGGCGCGCCCGATCGCGGATCGCTGGGTCGCCTTCGGCCGCGAGTTCGCGCAGTCGCTCGGCGACGACCAAGGCATCTTCCCCCGCGGCTTCCAGGCACTCCCAGGCAAAATCGCGCAGGCGCTCGTCCTCGGTTGTGAGCAGCCCGGCGTAGAAGAACACCGGCCCCGCTGCGGACGCCCAAGCTTCCCGGGCGAGGGTCACGACCGTGGCTGCCGGCGCCGTGCTGTGGACCAGAACGAGGAAGGCGTAGAACGCGGTCGTCGGGTCCGGGTGAGCGAAGGCCCGCGCCAGTTGCGGGGCGGCCGGCCGCGTGGCCGGGCCGAGGGCAATCAAACGGTGGCACGCCTCGAGTCGCTTGAGATCCGCCCGGTCGGCCTGGAGGAAGCGCGGGAGCCAGCGCGGCGCCGTAGGATGAATCCACCCGACGACGCGGACGGCCAAACGTTGATGCACGGCGGGGCGACGTTGCAGGTCATGAATCAGCCCGGCCACCTCCCGCGAGACGCCGGGCGGAGGAGCAGTCGCCCACCACCAGGCGCTCCCGCTTAGTGCCACCGCCAGAACCGCGCCGAGGACCGTCCACCAACTCCGCCAGCCCACCCGGGGTCGTCCGCTCGCGGGCGGCAACCCCTGGGACGCCGGACCGGTCGCAGCCGGCTGCCGGGGCGCGCTCGGGGGCATCACACAATCTCCACCGGGCACTGGGGAATCGCGTCCAGAAAGGCCTGTCCGTAGCGCTTGGTGAGGACGCGATTGTCGAGGACGACAATGATCCCCGTGTCCGTTTTCGTGCGGATCAAGCGCCCGACCCCTTGCCGGAATTTGAGGACCGCCTCGGGCAGGGAGAAGTCCGCGAAGGCGTTGCCGCCGCGCGCTTCGATCTGTTCGATGCGGGCCTCGATCAGCGGGTGATCCGGCACGGCGAAGGGCAGGCGGGTGATGATCACGTTGCTGAGCGCCTCGCCGGGCACGTCCACGCCCTGCCAGAAGCTCTCGGTGCCGAACAGGACGGAATCCACGTCCTGCTTGAACTTTTCGAGCATCAGGGAGCGCGGCGTGCCGGTGCCCTGCACGAAGCACTCGAGGCCCAGCCGGGCAAAGAACGGCGCCATCTCCGCCCCAAGCTCCTGCATCAATCGCGTGTTTGTGAAGAGGACAAACGCCTTGCCGTGGGTCTGCCGGATGAAGTGCTCGATCCAGTGGACCAGGGCCGCGCGGTAGCTGGGCTCTCGCGGGTCCGGCATCTTGCCCACCACGTAGAGCCGCATCTGCCGCGCGTAGTCGAAGGGCGAACCCACCTGCAGCAGCGTGGCTTCCTCGGCGCCCACCCGGTGGGCGAAATAGTTCAGGCCATCGCGGCGCCCCGGCTGCGCCTTGCAGGGCCGGCCCAAATGACGAATGTCCATCCCGAGCGTCGCACTGGTCAGGATCACCGAGGTGTCGCTGCCGAAAAGCCGCCGGCGCAGGAAATTCGCCACGTCCACGGGCGCCGCGTTGAGGGTGAGGTTTTGCTGGGCCCGCCCGCCGCGCTCGACCCAATAGACGTGGTCGTCCTCGGACTGGCTGAGAAACGTGGCGATCGCGTCGCGCAATTCCGCCAGCCGGCGGTTGCACTCCATCAGTTCGCTGCCGGTGTCGCTGTCCTCGGTCAGCTTGATCAGTTCGCTCACCGACTCCCGCACCCGTTGCAGGGACAGGGTGAGCGTGTCCTCCACCAGTTCGGGACGGCGGATCCGCAGTTCAGACCAGGAGCGACCGCGCGGTGCCGACTCGGCCTCCTCGCGGCCGCGGCTTCGTGGTGTGGCGTGGGCCTCCCGGTCGCCGCGCTGACGGGCCAGGGCTTCACAAGCCTGCTCCACGGCCGCGAAGAACTCGGTGCTCTTGCTGTACGCTTCGGAGACCAGCCCCACCGCCTTGCCCTGACGCAGCGTGGCCAGCAGCCCCTTGCCGGTCTTCTCGTTCCAGAGGCGTTGCAGGTTGAACCGAAGCTGCCCGCTGGAGACGCTCACCCCGATGTGCCGGGCGGCGACCTGTTCGAGCGTGTGGGCTTCGTCGAAGACCACGAAATCGTTCTTGAACAGCACCCCGCCGTCCACCTCCTCGTCAAGGCCGCCGAGGTGCAGGAAGAACAGCGTGTGGTTCAACACCAGGACATCGGCGGAGAGGATTCGGCTGCGCACCTCCTGAAAAAAGCACGGTTGCCCGCCGGCCTTGATGAACTCGGATTGGTGGCCGCACTTCTTGGGCGAACACAGCCCGCGCTCCGAGCAGACCTGCGCCCAGACCTTTGGGTCCGGTTCGGTCTCGAAGTCCGACAGGCTGCCGTCGCGCGTCGTCCTGGACCACTCATAGATGCGCTCCAGCTCCTTCTGCTCGGGTCCCGTGAACAAGCTGTCGGCCTGTTGGATGGCCTTCTGGAGGCGGCGGGTGCAGAGGTAATTCTGCCGGCCCTTGAGCATCGTGAAGCTGAAGCGCACGGGGAGAATCCGCGCCAAAAGCGGCAGGTCTTTTTCGGTGAGTTGCTCCTGCAGGTTGATCGTGTGCGTGGAGATCACCGCCTTTTTGCCCTCGGCCACGGCGTACAGGATGGCCGGCACCAGATAGGCCAGGCTCTTGCCCACGCCGGTGCCGGCCTCGACGGCGAGGTGCTGTTGGTTCAACAGCGCCTCCGCCACGGCCACGGCCATCTGCTGCTGTTGGGGCCGGAACTCGAAATTCTTCGCCTGCGCGAGCAGTCCTTCCGGCGAAAAGATATGCCGCACCCGGTCAACCAGGTTGGCGGCGCCGGCAGGAATGGGCTCGATGACACTGATCACGGCGGAAGACGAATCTGAGAAGCGGGAGCCGACAAGTCAACCGGCCCGGCGGACCGATCACTCCAGCCCAAACAAACGTCCCAGGCGGAACGTGGCGAAGGCAAACAGCCAGGCCAGCGCGCCCATGTAGGCCCACTGAAACAGCGGCCAGCGCCAGCCCAGGGTTTCCCGGCGCACGACCACGACCGTGCTGACGCATTGCAACGCGAGCACGTAAAAGACCATCAGGGTCAGGCCGGTCAGGGTGGAGTACACGGGACGGCCGTCGGGGCGACGCTGGTCGCGCAAGGTCTCGGCCAGCGTCCGCACGGCCTCGTCGGCATCGGCGCTGCCCAGGTTGTACACCACGGACATGGTGCTCACGAACACCTCGCGCGCAGCAAACGAGGACACGATGCCGATGCCAATCTTCCAGTCGAAACCGAGCGGCGCGATAACGGGCTCGATCACCCGGCCCAGCCGGCCGGCGAAGCTGTTTCGCAGGCGCGCCCCGGCCTCCTCGCGGTCGAGGGCCGTCCATTGCTCAAGCAGGTCTGCCGCCGCCGTGGGGGCGGCGGGGGCATCGCCAGTCGGCAGGGGCGGGGTCGCGCGCAGCCTGGCGATGGTGTCGGCGGCGGCAGCGGGCGTGTCCACGGTGGGGTCGAGTTGTTGCGCCAGGCTCACCCGCCGGGCGTCGTATTCAGCGGCCAATTGCGCACTGCGTGGGTAGGTGGCCAGCGCCCAGAGGACGATATTGATGGCGAGGATGATGGTCCCGGCGTTGCGGAGAAACTGGTTGGCGCGGTCCCAGATGTGTCGGGCCAGCGCTCGGAGGGAAGGGCGCTTGTAGGGCGGCAGCTCCATGATCAGCAACGGGGTCTCGCCGCGCAGCAGGGTTTTTTTAAGGACCCACGCCGAGATGAGGGCCACCGTGATGCCGAGCAGGTACATCCCCAGCATGGTCAGGCCGGGCAGTTTGAAAAACCCCAGGACCCGGATCTCCGGAATGCACGCGGCGATGAGCAGGGTGTACACCGGCAGGCGCGCGGAACAGCTCATGAGAGGCGCAATCAGGATGGTGACCAACCGGTCGCGCGGACTTTCGATGGTGCGGGTGGAGAGGATCCCGGGGATGGCGCAGGCGAACGAACTCAGCATCGGGATGAAGCTTTTGCCGTGCAGGCCCACCTTGCTCATCAAGCGGTCCATCAGGAAGGCGGCGCGCGCCATGTAGCCGGTGTCTTCGAGCAGGCCGATGAACAGGAAGAGCAGGCAGATCTGCGGCAGGAACACGATGACCGCCCCGACACCCGCGATAACGCCGTCCACCAGCAGACTCTGGAGATCGCCGGCAGGGAGCAGGCCGGCCACCCGTTCGCCGACCCAGGCCACGCCGTGTTCGAGGGCTTCCATCGGGAACCGGGCGAACTGGAAGATGCTCTGGAACATCAGCGCCATCACGCCGAGGAAGATGAGGCTGCCCCAGACGCGGTGGGTGACGATGCGGTCCAGGCGATCGCTGAACGTGTCGCCGGCGACCGGGGTTTCGGTGACCACCCGCTGGTGAATCGCGGAGGCTAGCGCGTAACGGCTCTCGATGGGGGCGCTGCGCCAGTCCACCCCCGCGGCGTCCAGCCTCGCCCGGGCGGCAAGCACGGCCTCGGTCAGCGCCGGACCGCCAGCTTGTGCGTTGTGGGCGAGGTTGCGCTCGTCGGTCAACAGCAGCAGCGCTTCGGTGGGCGCCAGTCGGGCCCGCGCGGGCGACAACGCGAGCAGGCGTCGTTCGAGATCCGCCACCTCTCGCTGCATGGCGGGCGGCAGGCCGGGCCTCGTCATGGCGATTGGCGACGGCACTAGGGGCGTCGCGCTGGTTGCGCGCAAGAGGTGCTCGCGCAGCGGACTGATGCCGTCGCGGCGGTTGGCGACGAGCGGGAAGACCGGAACGCCCAATTCGCGGGCGAGGGCCGGCGCGTTGACGTGGTGGCCGTGCGTCTGCGCCACGTCGGTCATGTTCAGCGCGACCACGGTGGGATAGCCCAACTCGATGACCTGGGTGGCGAAGTAGAGATTGCGTTCAAGGTTCGAGGCGTCCACCACCAGCACCACGAGGTCGGGGGGCGGCACATCGGGCAGCCGCTGGAGCAGCACGTCGCGGGCGATTTGCTCGTCCGGCGACTGGGGGCTGAGGCTGTAAGTGCCGGGCAGGTCGAGGATCGTCACTGGGCGGTCCGCAGGTGCGCCCAGCAACCGGCCTTCCTTGCGTTCGACGGTCACCCCGGCGTAGTTGCCGACACGCGCGCGCAGCCCCGTCAAAGCGTTGAAGACGGTGGTCTTGCCGCAGTTGGGATTGCCGGTCAGCACGACCAGCCGGGCGCGCGTCTCGGTGGCGGGAGCGGCGGTGGCAGGGTCGTTGATCGTTACGGGTGCCGGCATGGCTGAAACCGGGGCGAGTGGCGACCGGGCGGCTGGCGGCGTGTCAATCCGCCGGCCTTGGACGGCGGGAGAATCGGCCTGCCCCGACCGCGCCGGGCTGGGAGGCACGGCCGCGAGCCGGTGGGTGAACCCATTCGCGCCTGCTCAAGGGGCCGCCTCCACAAAGATCTGCTCCGCCTCATGGCGGCGAAGCGAGAGGTTGGAGCCCCGCACGTGGATTTCCACCGGGTCCCCCAGCGGGGCAAAGCGCACGAGTTGAACGGCCGTTCCCACCACCAGGCCGAGTTCCTGAAGCCGGGCGCGGGTTTCGGGCGGGAGACGCAGTTCGGTGACAGCGGCCGACTGACCCGCTGCCAGAGAGGTCAAGGCCAGAACAGCGGAGGGCATGGTCACGCGGCGTGTTGCGCCGTCTTGAGGGGTTCCACCCAGATCGAGTCCGCCAGTTCGGAACTGAGGCCCAGGCGCATGTTGCAGACCTGGCAGACCACGCTGTGACTGCGCAGGACGCAGCGGATACTCTGCTCCTCACACAGCCCCAACTCCCGCAGGCGCTGGCAGACATCCGGGGAGGCCAGCAACTGCTTGATGCGCACAGAAGTACCCTCGCGCACCTTGCTGAGGGGACAACACGGCGGCCGATCTTCGATCGGCGGGCAGCCGGTGGCTGGAACATCCTGACTCACGACGAGTCCAAGCTAGGGAAAGGGATGGGGGCTTTCAAGGGACATTTCCCGCCCGCGAACTTGAGAGCTGAAGTTCGGAAGGCAACAAGAGCGCCAAACGGCCACTGTGCCGACCGGCCTTTCGGGACCAGAGGCGGGTGAACCGCGGCAAGCCAGCGTTGGGGAATGGGAGGGGATGCCAAACCCCAATTTTACCTCAAACCCAACCCGCCTTGATCTCCCCACCCCAACTCACAATTGACAAACACTACCCAGCGTTTGGCGGGACGATGATCACGGTTGACAGGTCGGGCCGGCCGAGGAACACTGAAAATACACCTATGAAAGGCGCAGTTTTAATCCCCTCTCCGGAGCGGACCCGCCGTAACGGCGTCCGCTTGTTTAACCCCCCCCGCAGCGCTCCTGATTGGCTGCGCTCTGCTGTGGCACGCGGCCTTGGCCGCTCCACCTCCCGCGATCTCCCGCATTTATGAAGCGGCCGGCCCCGTTTGGGGCGGGCTGCCGGGTGATGGTTCAAACTTGTACTTCACCACCTTGGCCCGGTTCATCAACGGCAGTTGGACCTATTCTCAAGTGATTTCCTTGGAGGCCAACGGCGGCGTCCGGTGGAGCTGGAACAGTGATTCTGCCGGTAAACCGGGCAACATGCGCATGGTGCCGACCATCAACAGCGCGGGCACGCGCCTGTACGTGGGTACCGACCAGGGCAAGGTCTTCTGCCTGGACACGGCGGCAAGTGCCATGAACCGTATGATTTGGCAATACACCCTACCTTCCGGGCAGACCAATTGCGAAGTGCGTTCGGGCATCGCCTACGACCCAGTCGCCCCCAAGGCCGGCGGCGGGACTGAGGAAGCCCTCTACTTCCAGGCCAATGATGGTTACACCTATTCGTTAAATGCGGTAAGCGGCACACTTCGTTGGCGGCAAAACACGGGAAATCTGGGCGGCCTGCCGACTTCTGCAGTTCATCCGACGCCGTGGTCATCCACTCCGGTGGTGGGTCTGGACGGCGGAGTTTATGTGGGATCGGCCGATGGCCGCCTTTACCGCTTGGAACCGCTCAGTGGGACGACAGTCTGGAAGGTGGCCCTCAACCAATCAGGACTCTCTGAGGGTGGCGAGCCGGTGGAGTCCGCGCCGGCCATCGGCGAAAACGGCTGGATCTATGTGGCCACCCGCACCACCACGGTCACCTTTTCGCACCTTTACGCCATTGACCCCAACCGCGAGCCCGCCAACCAGAACAACGCGGTCGAGAAAACCGCCTGGTTCAGCGGACCGCTTGACGACTTGGAACCCGGCGTGATCGCCGGGCTGGCTCTCGACCAGAGCGGCCGGGTGATCGTACCTGCGTACCACTCCATGCTCTATTTGTTCGATGGCGCCTCAGGACAGTTTATTGAAGGGATCTTCACCAAGGGCAAGCTCTGCCAAACCCCCGCGCTCAACCGCAACGGTCTCGTGATCGTCGGCACCTCCCGCGGCGAGGGAGGCGAGCGTTCCATCATGGCTTTCAAGGTCTTCCCGCAACGCGATGGCAACGCGGACTGGGCGGCGACGTATTGGGGCGGCCACCCGAACCAAGAGTTCGGCGACTTCCTGGGCGGGGTGCTCATCCGGGCCGACGGTTCCGGCACCACCTACCTGGCCGACGCCAACCCGGACACCGACTCGGGCGCCGTGTACAAGCTGACCTCCGGCAGCCCCTCCATGCCCGGCGACTGGCCAACGCTGGGCTGTGGGAACCGCCGGCAGCACAAGGCCCGCACGTATCCTTACCAACTCCTGGAGTTGGGGCCGTTCCCCGAGGGGGTGGCGGAATCCCAGGGTGCCTTCAGCGTGGACGCCATGGGCCGGGTGGTGGGCTATGCGCACGGCCGCCCGGGCTGGCCCTACTACTCCCTGCCCCAGGAGTGGTACGGGGCGTACTGGTACGGCAGCGGCTCGCCGCAGGTGCTCGGCACGTATGCCACGGCCATCCCTCGCCAGTGGGCGCGGAACCTGAACCTGGCCGGGATCGTCGTGGGGCACTCCACCTACGGGAGTGTTGACGGCCCGATCGTCTGGACTTCGATCAACGCTACGCCGCAAGCGCTTCCGCTGCCGTCGGGCTACACCAGCGGCGAGGCCCGCGACATCAGCACGGACAACACCATGGTGGGCTTCTCCTTCCAGGGCGGCAAGCCGCGGGTGCTCCGCTGGGATTACGATCCTTGGTCCGGGAACTGGTATTGTAACGAAATCGGCGCGCCGGGGGGTGGCAAGGCCCAGGCCTACGCTTTGAGTGGGCGCAAGCGCATCTGCGGCAAGGCAGTCTTCACCGCGGGCGGGACGTGGGTGGGGTTCACGTCACGGCCCGACGAGTCGAGCTTTGCCTTAATTGAGCCACTCGGGGCGTTTGGCGGAACCTCCAGCGAGGCTTGGGATGTGCATGATGCTTCAGGCACAGTTGGCTGGGCGCACAAGCGAATTGCCGGTACCGATTACCAGCGCGCCTTCCTCGTCCCGCCCGACGTGTACCAACTGGCCCCGTCCCATGAACTGCCCGGGTTCATCGGCCAGACGCCCACCGGCACTTGGCGCAGTTACGCCTACGGGGTGAACGGCTGTGCGCAGGTGGTGGGCAGCGCCCAGAACACCAGCGGCGCCTACCGCGCCTACCTCTGGCAGCCGGGCTGGGCCAATCTCAAGGATCTCACCAGCTTGGCGCCTTCGGGCTGGGTGCTGACCAGCGCCGCCGCCATCAGCGATGCCGGGCACATCATCGGTAGCGGCACGAAAAATGGTGCCTCGCGCCAGTGGCTGATGGTTCCGACCCCGCAGGAGTGAGCCATGAAAACACCGGGTATCATTCTCCGCCGGGCGGTTCGCGGCGGGCCCGGGAGTCGGTGTCGCCTGCCGATGGCCCCGGCCTTTACCTTGATCGAACTGCTGGTGGTCATTGCCGTCATTGCCATTCTGGCCGGGTTGCTCTTGCCCGCTCTGGCCGGGGCCAAACGCAAGGCCCTGGGGGCGGTCTGCCTCAACAACCAGCGCCAGTTGCTCATCGCCTGGCGGCTGTACGCCGATGACAACCACCAGGTCTTGGTCCCCAACAACCCGGCCAGCTATGGTCACGCTCCCAGTCCGACCGGTTTCGGGCCCCACAAGCAGTGGTTTGCTTCCTGATCACTGGGCTGGCACGGGTACACCAACTCCGACGCCACCAACGTGGACTACCTGATGGGGGAGCGGGAGGGGTCGCTCGGCCGCTACGTGCAGAGCCTGCGGCTGTTCAAGTGCCCCGGGGATCGGTCCCGGGTCACGCTGGCCGATGGCACCTACCCCCGCCTGCGCAGCTACACGATGAACGCGCACATGGGAACCAAAGTGCTGTGGGGCAGCGGTGGAGAGTATTTTCTGAAGATGGGTGAGTGGAACCGGTTCAACCGACCCGGCTGGATCGTGTTTGTGGACACCCACGAAGATACCATGGATCTCTGTATCTTTAATCTGTCCCGGGACGCTGCGTATGGGGTGTGGGGAATATACCCCGCCAGCCGTCACGGCCGGGCGGGTACCCTTGGTTACGTGGACGGGCATGTGGAGCTGAAGCGCTGGGTGGACCCACGGACGACGCCCCCGGTGACGGGGGCTCCCCCGGGACCGAGTGGCAACGTCTTCGGCAGCCCCGATTACCATTACCTCTGGTTGCGCACCAGCAAACTGCAACCCATCTACGAGTTCGACGACGACTTTTGAGGGTTCGGCCGGTGGCCCTTGGCTTCTGGCTCCGGCACGAAAAAGGGTGCCTCGCGCCCTTGGCTGATGGTTCCGACCCCGCAGGAGTGAGCCGTGAACGCGTTGGCGACACGGACATTCCGGCCCCCGCCCTGCGGGGCGGCACTCCGTCGGGCCTGCTCCCCGGCACTGAGCGACAACCGGCTTGGTTTTTCCGGTATGCCTGCGGACTTTCGCCTTCAATTCACGAGCGGGTTCGTTACGGTCGGCGCCCGTGATTCTGCAGTTCACCAAGATGAACGGCGCGGGCAACGACTTCGTCCTGCTCGACAACCGCGCCGGCGAAGTGCGCCTGACGGGGGCGCAGGTGGCACGCCTGTGCGACCGCCATCGCGGCGTGGGCGCGGACGGATTGATCGCGCTGGTGCCGGCCCGCGAAGGGCGCGCCGAGTGGGCCTGGGATTTCTACAACAGCGACGGCAGCGTCGCCGAAATGTGCGGCAACGGCGCCCGCTGTTTCGCCCGGTTCATCCAACGGCTGACCGGCGTGAAGGACCGGGTGACGTTCGAGACCCTGGCCGGCGTGATCACGGCGACCTTTGAGGCCGACCGGGTGACAGTGAACCTGACCGCGCCGAAGGACTTGCGGTTGCACGAGCGGCTGCCGGTAGCGGGCACTGAGCTGGAGGTGCATTCCTTGAACACCGGGGTGCCCCACGCCGTGGTCATGGTGGAAGACGCGGACAAGGCCATGGTGCAGTCGCTCGGGGCGGAACTGAGGCACCACCCGCACTTCGCGCCGCGCGGCACGAACGTGAACTTCGTTCAAGTCCTTGGCCCCGGTTCGATCCGCGTCCGGACGTACGAGCGGGGCGTGGAGGGCGAAACGCTGGCCTGCGGCACGGGCGTGACGGCGTCGGCGCTGGTCACGGCCTGTCTGCACGATTTCGGATCGCCGGTCTGCGTGCGGGTCCAGAGCGGGGACGTGCTGGAAGTGGGCTTCCAGCGGACCGGGAAAACGTTCAGCGAGGTTCGGCTAACGGGCCCCGCAGAGTTCACCTTCGAGGGACGGATTGAGATTTGACCGGCCGCCCGCGCGGCGTTTCTGACATGACCCACAAACCCCAATTCACCGGTACTTACACCGCCATCGTCACGCCGTTCCGCAACGGCGCGGTGGATGAATCGGCCCTTGAGCGATTGATCCACCTCCAAATCAAGGCCGGGGTGGATGGCATCGTACCGGTCGGCACCACGGGCGAGTCGCCCACGCTCGACTACGAAGAGCACATCCGCGTGATTCAACTGGCGGTCCGGTTTGCACGGGGGCGGATTAAGGTGGTCGCGGGGACCGGCGGGAACTCCACCAAGGAGGCCATTTACCTGACCAAGGCGGCCGAGGAGGCGGGGGCCGACGCGTCCCTGCAGGTCGCGCCGTATTACAACAAGCCCACGCAGGAGGGGTTGTTCCAGCACTTCCACGCCGTCGCCCGCGCAACGCGGTTGCCGATCATTCTCTACAGCATTCCCGGGCGTTGCGCGGTCGAGATCGCCGTGGAGACGGTCAACCGGCTGGCCCACGACAGTGTGAACATCATCGCGATCAAGGAGGCGGGCGGCAACGTGGACCGGGTGAACCAGCTTCGGGCCGTGCTGGGGCCGAACTTCACGATTCTGTCCGGCGACGACGCATTGACGCTGCCGTTCATGGCCGCGGGCGCCCACGGGGTGGTCAGTGTGGCGTCCAACGTGATCCCCCGCGAGGTGGCGCAGTTGGTGCGGGCCTGCGCGCAGGGCAAGCTGGCGCTGGCGCTCCGGCTGCAAACAAAGTTTTACCCGTTGTTCAAAGACCTCTTCATCGAGACCAATCCCGCACCGGTCAAGGCGGCGCTGGCCATGATGAAGCTCTGTGACGAGGAACTTCGTCTGCCCCTCGTGCCGTTGACCCCGGCGAGTCGTGCCCGTCTCAAAGCGACGCTGACCGCGTGCGGCGTGCTCAAGTAGCCTAACGATCCTGAACGCCATGACCCGAGTCGTCATCGTTGGTTCCAAGGGCCGCATGGGCCAGGCCCTGATCACGTGTGCCGCGCGCCAGTCGCACGCCCTCAAAATCGTTGGCCAAGTGGATCAGGGCGATGAGTTGGGCAGCGTGATCGAGGGAGGCGACGTTGTGATCGAGTTTGCCTTGCACCACGTCACCCCCGGCGTGGCGGCGCTATGTGCGCAGCGGGGGAAGCCGCTGGTGATCGGCACCACGGGCCATTCCGAGGACGAGAAGGCCGAGGTGACAAAGGCGCAGACGCGGATTCCGATGGTCTGGGCCTCCAATTACTCGACCGGGGTGAACACGCTCTTCTGGCTGACGCGCAAGGCGGCGGAAATCCTGGGCCCGGGCTTCGATCTCGAAATCATCGAGATGCATCACCGCCTGAAGAAGGATGCCCCGAGCGGGACGGCCACGACGCTGGCGGAGATTCTGGCCGACGTGCGCCGGGTCCAGTTGCGGGACGCCGCGCGGCATGGGCGGGTCGGGCTTGTCGGCGAACGGACCGCCGGAGAGATTGGGATTCACGCGGTGCGGGGCGGAGATGTGGTGGGCGATCACACCGTGATTTTCGCGGCCGGAGGGGAACGGCTGGAACTCACGCATCGGGCGAGCAGTCGGGAGACCTTCGCCAACGGAGCTTTGCGCGCGGCGCAGTGGTTGGTGGGCCGGCTGCCCGGCCTGTATTCGATGCAGGACGTCCTGGGACTGAAGTGAGCGAGCCCGCGCCGCAGCCCGTGCCGCCCCCGGACGGTCCCGCGCTGGCAGTCGTCGCGCTGGGATCCAATCTGGGCGATCCGGTTGGCAACGTCCGGGCAGCGATCTCCAGGCTCCGCGGACTTGCGGCGGGTGATTGGCGATGTTCGTCGCTCTGGCGAACCACGCCGGTGGACTGCCCGGACGGTTCGCCCGCGTTTATCAACGCGGTCGTCGCCTTTCGGGCCGGGCCGGAGAAAACGCCGGAGACCCTGCTGGGGCAACTCCAGGAGATCGAGCGGGAGTTTGGCCGACGGCCCAAGCGAGTCTTGAACGAGGCGCGTCCGCTGGACCTCGACCTGATCGCCTTCGGCGCGGCGGTGAGAAGTTCCCCCCAGCTCACGCTGCCGCATCCCCGGGCGCTCCGGCGCCGTTTCGTGCTCGCGCCCTTGGCGGAAATACTGCCTCGACTGGTTTTGCCGGGGGAGGAATGGACGGTCGCGTGGCACCTCGCCCGGCTCGAAAGCGGGGAAGTAATCGAGCGCATGGAGGAGGTTTGACTGGCTTCCGGCTGGTAAAGCGGTCCGCAACTTGCTGAAAAATGTCCCGATGACACTTTCTAGTTGCGCTGCCCGCCGGCCGTCCTTTAACTGCCTTTCGGCATGAGAGTTACCCTCGGCAAACAGGTTCGTCCCGCTCCCCGCATGGGTGGGTGGGGAATGGCCGCCGCTTGCATTGTGGTTGCCGCTCCCGGACTCATGGCTCAATCCGACGCCACCGTTCCCAATCCGGAGGACTGGTACGTGGGGCTCGATGTTGGCGCGGCGTTCGTGACGGATTTCACGGTGAGGACCGAGTCCTCGCTGCACCTGCCGTTCTTGCCCGGTCTAGGCCCGGTCATCGTGCCGGCAGATTTTCCGCAGCGGCTCAGCTTGGATCCGGGCATTCGGGTCAACGGCAGCGTGGCGTTTCGATTCTGGCGGCAGTTGCATCTGGAGTTCCAGCCAGGTTGGATTCGTAATTCCGGTTCAGCCTCGTCAACTTTCGAAACGCTGGGGCCCGATCCCGATAATCCGTTTTACTCGATCGGGATCACTCGCAGCGACGTTGACCTCACGCAGATTCCTCTGCTGGCGCACCTCGTGGGCATCGCGCCTTTGAGTGAGCGTTGGAAGGTCTGCGTGGGGCTGGGAATCGGCGCGGTGTTGAGCAGCCTGTGTGTCAATTACTCCATTGATTACTTCAACGATTCGGACTATGGCCGGCTCAGCGCGAAGTCCGAATCCGACTTCGACGTCAGTTTTGCCTACCAGTTTAAGGCGAGCTTGGAATACTCTCTGTCGGAAGACTTGGCGGTCGGTATTGGGTATCAGTTCCTGGGGGTCGGAGAAACCCAGTGGGACCTGCTGGGCGGTAAGGTGAGCACGCCGGATTTGTACACGCATTCCGTGCTGGCGACGGTGAACTACAAGTTTTAGAACTCGGATCGAATAAAGGTACGAACCATGAGAACGAACACTTTCAAAGCGGGACTGCTGGCTTGGGCCGCCGCCTTCGCCCTGCTCGCGACGGCGCCGATGGTTTCAGCTCAACTCGCTTTCACCATCGTTGCCGCCCCGGGATCTTCCGAAGATGTTCTGGACGATTTGGTCGTCGTCGGAGGGAGCGGATCGAAGGCCGATCCGGTGAAGCTCAGCGTTTCACTCACGGACATCGAGCAAATTGGGCGGTTGAAAGTGAGCGGCCTCACGAAGATCGGGCAGGTCGGGAGCACCATCTATCGAAATAGTGCCTGGCTGGAGATCACCGTGCGCAACACTTCGGCTTCGGCTTGGAACGGTCTCAGTCTGGCAATTCTGAACAAGTCCGACCGTTCCGTCGTCACGGACGGACTTTCTTTCGCCTCATTGTCGGACACTTCGGCGAAGAAATTCGATCCCCAAGCGGGTTCCGTCCAAGCTCTCGGGGTGAACCCGTGGGGCTTCGACGGGTCCGTGGGGGAGCGCAAGCTCGCTGTTGCAGGTTGGGACCCCGCCCGGCAGTGGCCCAGCGGTTCGGTCATGTCGGACCTGCTGAAATTCACTGTGGCTGCAGGGGATCAGGCCTCGGTTGGAGAGCACGTCACGCTCAAGGTGTTGGTCACCAACAACGGCAAGGATGACTATGCGTTCCTGAATCTCGGAGCCACGCCGATTCCCGAGGTGCCGTGGACCGGGTTACTATCGGCTTCCGGCTTGGGCGCGTTTGTTCTCCTCCGCCGCCGGCTGCGGCGTTAAGCGCCGGCCGGGTCGGTCCCCTCGGAAGGCGGCCAGCCGTCTGCGCCAGGAATTAGTGCTTGGAGCGGGAGCACGACTGGCTAGCCTTCTTGCGGCATGGCGAAGTCCGCCCGCACATCTCAACTGCTGGTCTTGGCGCTGTTCCTCAGCGTCGGGCTGGCGGCCATCCTGTGTTACCGGCACGTCGAAAGTTTTCGGCGCGTGGGTGATCTCCAGGTCAGGGCCGCCCGGTTGCAAGTGCAGACCTTGCTCGTGAACCGCAATCGCGCAGTCCTGCAGGCACTGGCTCGCGAGGTGGCGGAATACGCGCGCCGCAATCCGGGGCTGCAGGGCTTCGTCCAGCAATACGGGCCCCTCTACCAGCAACTCAATTTGGCCCCGGGCGGGGGAGCCACCGCCCCAACTTCCGGCCAGCCATGAAGCCCGACGCCGAACCGGAATTGTTCCCGGAAGACCCGGGAGAACCGCTGGGTCCCGACCCGGTGGAGACGGCTGCCTTGAGGCAGTCCATCGGCGAGCTGCGAAACCTTGTCCACTTCGTCATCGGCCTCGCGATTCTCCTGACCCTGGCGGTGAACGTCTTCATGTACTACCAGACCCAGGTCTTGCGGGCGCAGGCCGTCACCCTGCAACGCAGCGTCGAGGAGATGAGCGCCGTCGTCTCGCAATACGAAACCAACAGCGTGCCCTGGTTCGAGCGGTTCGCGATGGACCTTCACCGGTTGGCCGCGCGGGATCCGGAGATCGCCAAGCTCGTCGCGAAGTATCAGCTCCCCCAGCCCACCAACGCGCCCTCGCCGTTGCTGCCGGCGGTTTCGCGTTAGAGCGTTTCCAGCCATGATGTAGCGCCGGCGTCCTCGCCGGCAGGTTGTCGGGTCGTCCAGCCGCCCAACCATTCACCGCACAGGACGGGACGACGACTCGGAGACAGGATGGACTGCGCTGCATGAAAGGCGCAAACACCCGCCGGCCCACCTTGAAGGTCGGGCCGCTTGCGCCCAGCGGGGTGGATTGATTGGCTGGCCGCGGCCTTCGGCTGTTTAGAACCCGGTTGCGTGAGCGCCCGGCTGGCGTATTTTTCGCGGCCCATGAACTTTGAAACCCTTTGTCTCCACGGCGGCACGCAGCCGGATCCGACCACTTTGTCCCGCGCGGTGCCCGTTTACCGCACTTCGTCCTACGTTTTCCGCGACACGGCGCACGCCGCCAACCTGTTTGCCCTCAAAGAACTGGGGAACATCTACACGCGGCTGATGAATCCCACCACGGACGTGCTGGAAAAGCGCGTCGCCCTTCTCGAGGGGGCGCCGGAGTTCGGTGGCTTGGGGGTGGCGTCCGGCACCAGCGGCGTTTTTTACTCGGTGATCAACCTCGCCCAGGCGGGCGACAACATCGTCTCCGCCCGCAACCTCTACGGCGGCACCTACACGATGTTCAACGACATCCTGCCGACCCTGGGGATCACCGTGAAGTTCGTGGACTCGAACGACCCGCAGAACTTCGCCCGCGCGATTGACGACCGGACCCGGGCGCTGTTCTGCGAAACGGTCTCGAACCCCGCTCTTGAAGTGACCGACCTGGAGGCCGTCGCAGAGATCGCCCATGCCGCCGGGCTGCCGCTGCTCGTGGACTCGACCTTCTCCACGCCGTATTTGACGCAGCCCATCGCTCACGGCGCCGATGTCGTCATCCACTCCCTGACCAAATGGCTGGGCGGACACGGAACGGGCATTGGCGGCGTGGTGGTGGACAGCGGCCGTTTCAATTGGGCGGCGGGCAAGCATGCGCTTTACACCCAGCCGGACAACTCCTACCACGGCCTCCGCTGGGGGCTTGATCTGCCGGACATGCTCCGGCCATTGGCCTTCATCCTGCGGATGCGCACGGTCCCGTTGCGCAACCTGGGAGCCTGCATCTCGCCCGACAATTCGTGGATGTTTTTGCAGGGCATCGAGACGCTGCCACTCCGGATGGAGCGGCATTGCGCGAATGCCCTCGCCGTGGCGAAGCACCTGCGTCAACACCCCGGGGTTTCGTGGGTGCGCTACCCCGGTTTGCCGGACGATCCGCAGTTCGCGAAGAATCAAAAATACCTGCGCGGCAAGGGCGGCGCGATGGTCGTGTTCGGCATCAAGGGTGGCAAGGCGGCCGGACAGAAGTTTATCGAGGCGCTCAAGTTGTTCTCCCACCTTGCGAACGTCGGCGATGCCAAGTCGCTCGCCATCCACAGCGCTACGACCACCCACTCGCAATTGTCGGAAGAGCAGCAACTGGCCGGCGGCATCACGCCCGATCTGGTGCGGCTCAGCATCGGCATCGAGAGCATCGAGGACATCCTCGCTGACCTGGATCAGGCGCTGCGGGCGGCGGCTTGAGCCAACACCCCGCAGTCCCGTTTCTCCACCAACGAGCGAGTTGCCAACCCGGCAACTCCACGCTCCCTTGGTGGCCATGAATCAGCTTGCGGCGATACGCCGGACTCCTGACCCGGACCGCGCCATTTACCTGGCCCTCTCGCTGGTGGCGGCGCTGACGGGTCGGTTGGCCGCCGCGGAGCTGACCATTGCGCCGGCAGTCGAGTTGCGTTTCCAAGCGGCTGACGGCCTCGGCTATCAGTTGCAGACGACGGGGAATCCCGGGAATTGGAACGACCTCGATTCGCCCGTGATCGCCGGCCAAGGCTTGATCGCCCGACTCCTCCCGGCGGCGGGTGACGAGCAAAGATTCTTTCGCCTGGAAGAATTCCCCGTCCGCGATCTCAACACCGACCTGGCGCCCATCCGCACCCAGTTCAACGTCCCGGCGCTGGCCTGTGCAGTCGTCCGGTCGAATCGCATCGTCGGCGTTGGTGTCGTGGGCGTGCGCAAACACGGGGTGAGCGAGCCGGTGACGCTGACCGACAAGTGGCACCTCGGTTCGGTCACCAAATCTTTCACCGCCACCCTGGCGGGAATTCTTGTGGATGAGGGGCGTCTGACCTGGCAAACCAAGCTCGCGGAGGTTTTCCCCGACGCGGCCCCTGCGATGCACGCGGACTGGAAGACGGTCACCTTGGAGCAGTTGCTCTCGAACCGGAGCGGCGCGCCCCACGACCTGAACCCGAGCGGCATTTGGTCGCAGCTTTGGAACCACAAGGGGACGCCGCGCGAACAGCGCCGCTTCCTGCTGGAAAAGCTGACGCCCCTCCCGCCGTCGGCCAAGCCCGGCACCGCCTACATCTATTCGAACGCCGGCTTCGCACTCGCGGGGGCCATGCTCGAGGAAGTGATGAACCGCAGTTGGGAGGACCTGCTGACCGAGAAGCTCTTTCAGCCGCTGAGCCTTGCCAGCGCCGGTTTCGGCGTGCCGGCCACACCCCGCCACATCAATCAGCCGTGGGGTCACACCTTCAGCGGCACGACTCCCGTTCCGGTGGAACCGGGCACCTCGGCTGACAACCCGCCCGGCATCGGGCCGGCGGCGACCGTGCATTGCTCATTGCTCGACCTCGCACGGTACGCCGCCTTTCATGTCGCCGGCGAACTCGGCCGTGGTCGGCTCATGTCCACCGCCACCTTCCGCAAACTCCACGCGGACGTGGCCGGTCAGGGCTACGCCTTGGGCTGGGTGGTGGGCTCGCGGCCTTGGGCGGGTGGGCGGACCTTCAGCCATACCGGCTCGAACACCCAGTGGTACGCGAATGTCTGGCTCGCGCCGGACCGGGATTTCGCGATGGTCATCGTGACCAACATCGGCGGCGACCGCGCCTTTCAAGCGACGGACGCGGTGGCCGGCAAGTTGGTCTCACTCTTCCTCGACTGAAGTCCGCTCCGACGCAACTCGGCGCCGCGGCGATTAACGGCGTCGGTGGTCGTGCTCCCCTGGCGTGGGGCATTTCCAACCTTGCCACCCGCCCCCAGCGCCCCTAACGCTATTCCCCGCCAGTTCAAGGAAACGATCATGTCTCTGCTCGCCGGAAAAATCGGCCTGGTCTTTGGGGTCGCGAACAAGCGCTCGATCGCGTGGGCCATCGCCCAGGCCTGGTCACGGGAAGGCGCTACCCTGGCCTTCACCTACCAGGGAGAACGGCTCAAGGAAAATGTCGAGGAACTGGCCGCCACCTTCGGCCCGGACACTCTCATCCTGCCCTGCGATGTCACGAAGGACGAACAGATCGCCGCGGTGTTCGAAGCGGTGCGCGCCAAGTATGGCCGCCTGCATCTGGTCCTGCATTCGGTGGCCTTCGCGCCCAAAGATGCCCTGGAGGGCAAATTCCTGAACACCAGCCGCGAAGCCTTCCGCATCGCTCACGACGTCAGCGCCTACTCCTTGGTGGCCATCGCCCGGGCGGCGGCGCCGTTGATGACCGAGGGCGGGAGCATCATCGGCATGAGCTACTACGGCGCGGAAAAGGTGGTTCCGCACTACAACGTCATGGGCGTGGCCAAAGCCTCCCTCGAGGCCTGCACTCGCTACCTCGCCTATGACCTCGGCCCCCTGAAGATCCGCGTCAATTGCATCAGCGCCGGCCCGGTCAACACCCTGGCCGCCCGCGGGATCTCGGGTTTTACGGCGATGCTCAAGCAGTACGAGGAACGCGCGCCGCTGCGCCGCAACCTGTTGCCGGAGGAGCTCGGGGCCACCGGCGTCTTCCTCGCCAGTGACGGAGCCGCCGCCATCACCGGACAGGTGATCTACGTGGACTGCGGCTATCAAATCATGGGGATGTGATCCCGCCTGCGGGGCGACCGGCGGACCGCGCTAGCGCGGGAAGCTGGAAGCCGTTCGGCTGCCCGGCTTGGTCCTGAAGCCCTGGACCCCTGGGGTCTGGCCGCCGCCGTCATCCGGTGGCGGTTCTCACTGCGCATTGAACCCAAGCCCGCCCCGACCCTGAGCCGAATCCCCAGAAGGCTCAGCCCGTCGTGGGAAGTCGGGCGGCACCAACGCCCGGCCGGCGCCGAGCCACGAGCGAGGGGCGAGATGTTTGTCAGGAATGCTCGGCGGCCGGGCCCGGGCAGTGCGGCGAACGGCTCGATGTTCGCTCCTGTGAGGAGCAATCGTCCCCTCCGATCGGGCCGCAGCGTGAACGACGCCACCAGTGGCCGCCGGAACCTTACACACCGACCCCTGTCAGCCCCGGCGAGACTCGGCAACGCGCCAGCGGCATGCCAGATTCTCCAGCCGGCATCCAATTGCGAGGGCCGCAGCGCGGGCCGTGCCCGGAAAGGGACGAAGTGATCGCCTGCCTCCTGCCCTGTGGTTGTACGAGACCTGCTGGCCCATCGGGAAACCGCCCGCGAATCGAATCCCGTTTGCTTTGCCAAGGCGGGCGCTTTCCGGCACGGTACGATCCATGAAGCACTTCGTCTTTTCCCGCTGCGCCACCGTCATGGCTGCCCTTGCCCTGCTGGCACCGCCACAACCAGCCGACGCACAAACCTCGGAAACGATCAGCGACCACCTGCGGGTTCAGACCGATACGGCCGCCGGTCGGCTTGCCGTGCTGTTCAAGGAGAGGCCGGTGCTGGTGTACGCCTTCGCCAGCAATCAGTGGAAGCCCTACGTCAAGGAATTGTGGACGCTGGGCGGGGAGAATGTGCTGCTCGACGCTCCGGCGGATCATCTTCACCACCACGGCCTCATGTACGCCATCGCGGTCAACGGGACCAACTTCTGGGAAGAGGCCAACGATCCGGGCGTGCAGAAACCCCTCGCCCGGCCGTCGGTGGAAGCCACCTCGGGCAGGGACCGTCTGCCGCGGGTCGTCATCCGCCAACCGCTTCACTGGGTGGCGCGACAGCATCGCGGCCTGGCAGACACGCGGCCGGTGGCCCTCCTCGAAGAGCTCCGCACCTTGACGATAACGGTGGATGAGCCCCGCGGAGAAGTGGCCGTCCGCTGGCAGGGCGCGTTCACCGCCGGTCAGGGGGCGCCCGCGGTCACGCTCAGTGGGTCCGTGTATTTCGGCTTGGGCTTGAGATTCGCGCGAGCCTTCGACGGCTCGGCGGTGCGGTGGAACTCCGCCCGCGCCCCGTACACCGCGCCGAACGCCGGCAACGAGACCACGCCCGCCGACTGGACCGCCATGACGCAAACCATCGGCAGCCGGGACGTGACGGTGGCGATGTTTGATCAACCGTCCAACGCGGGACGGAGCGTTTTCTTCAGCATGTTGAACGGGTTCGCCTACCTCTCCGCCACGCAGGAACTCGACCGCGCGCCGTTGACGTATCCGCAGGGAGAACGATTCGCGCTGGACTACCTGGTCATCGCTTCCGACCGCCGGCTCTCGCCGGACGAACTGGACCAGCGTTACGCCGCGTGGCTCCAACACGGCTGGTGAAGCGCCATCGGTCGGCCGCCGACCGGAAGCGGAGGGGCGGAGGAGGGGCGCCGGAAGCTACTGCGCCCGCACGTCGTAGCAGAGCAGCACATCCTGATCCCGCAGGTAGAGCTTGCCGTTGACGACGATGGGGTGGGGCCAACTGTTTTTCCCGCTGCGCTCGGGCTGATTGAACCGACCCTTTTCCTTGAAGCCTTCCGGCGTCGCCTCGATCAGGACCACCGTACCCGGACCGCTCTCGAAGCGCAGATAGAGATGGCCATCCGCGTAACCGATTGCCCCCTTGCCGAGCTTGTCCTTCTCCTGCCAGACCTCCTTGCCAGTCTTTAATTCCTGGCAGGTCCAGCCCTTGCCGTCGGAAAAGCCGTAGAGGTGCTCGCCCAGCTTCACGACGCCGCCGTGGTGGTTCACCATCACCTTGTTGTTGTACAGTTCCTCCGCTTTGAAGGATCCACCCTCCGCGCTGACCCGGAAAAGATTGCAGCCGACCCCGTAGCCCGAGGTCACGTACACCAGGTCGTCATGCAGGATCGGAGTGGGGATCACGGCGGTGCGTCCCGACCGTGGAGCCCGCCACAGCAATTTCCCGGTGTCGGCGGCGACGCCGAAGACGCTGGCGGCAGTGAGCTGAACATACTGACGCCGGCCTCCGAAGTTGGCGATCACCAGCGACGAGTAGGCCGCGTCATCGGTAATCTCGCGGCTCTGCCACAACAAGTCACCTGTGGCCTTGTTGAAGGCCGCCACCGTTCCCTGCGGCCCGCCGGGCGTGCAAACCACCTTCTCCCCGTCCACCAACGGCGACTCGGAATAGCCCCACCCGGACATCATCTTGCCGCCGAAGTCTCTCACCAAATCCTTGGTCCAAACCAGCTTGCCCGTTCTGGTGTCCAAGCAGACCAGGTTGCCGCCGGCACCAATGAAGTACAACCGGTCGCCGTCCACCGTGGGCGTGGACCGGGGACCTTCCGGATAGCCCACCCGCCGATTCGCGTCGGTCGTCTTCGTGGCCCAAAGCTCCCTGCCCGTCGCCTCATCCAGCGCCCAGGCGACCTCGTCGTCGCCGCGATAGCCGAGGCCAAAGATTCGCCCTTGGGTGATAGACGGGGTGGTATAGCCACCGCCCAGACCTTTTGCCGTCCAAACCAGCGGCGGACCCTCGGCGGGCCACTCTTTCAGCAAGCCCGTTTCCGCGGAGAGGCCATCTCGGTTGGGGCCACGCCACTGGGGCCAGTCCGCCGCCAGTGCGGTCGGAAGGACGATGGTCAAGACCGCCGCGACGAGACGACCCGGGGAGCAAGATTTCATCATAACGGCGGGATTGGATGGGGAACGAATCGCCGACATTCACATCACCCCCACCGCGCAACCCAATCTGGCCGCGGACAAGTGGTGGGGATACCGCGCCCAGCCAGACGCGGCTCAGCGGAAGCTGATTTCGCTGCTCACCGGAATCTCATGGGCACACGGGGCGTTGGTGGGCGCGTCCGCCTGGCGGCCATTGGGCTCCACCAACCCTTGCTGGAGCAGGTAGGCTTCCACTTCGTCGCCGCTGACGTCCGCCAGCATCCGGCCATTGATCTCCACGCACGGGCTCAACATCTGCCCGCTTTTCTCGATCATTTCCTGTCGCTGGGCCGGGTCATTGATGATGTCCCGGTCCTCGTAGGGCAGGTCGTATTTGCGGAGCACGGCCCGAACGCCGTTGCTCCAGCCACAGGTAGGTTTCAGGTAAGCGATGATCTTGGGTTTCGTCATAGCCAATTCAGAGCGCGTTAGGATGGCACAACTCAGCCCGGGCGCAATTGGCCCGCCGGGGCTTGACCCCCGTCAATGGGCGTGGGTCGGCGCGGCGGGATGTTCCGCGCCATGCAGCAGGCAAAGAGTAACGAAAGTGGTTTGGCCCGCGGATGCGGCCGCTTCGGCTGGCGTCCTTGCTTGAGGCCCGCCGCCGCCGCCGCCGTGGTCAGTGTCTCGCTGATGCTGACCGATAACGCCGGTGCCGCCGAGCGCGAGATCGAAACCCGGTTCCTTCGCTTCCGATGGACGGAGGACACCGGCGCGTATGCGATTGAAGACAAGGAGGGCGGGACGGTCTGGAGGTCCAACGCGCGCCAACCGCGCTTCGGCGAAGTCACGCTGCGCTCCGGTGGCCAGTTGGAGCGAAGACCCCTCGCCGCCTGCCGGCTCGCCTTCACTGGCGACGACACGTTGACGGCGAGCTTCCGGGTTGGCGAAGCGCCGGGAACCGGCGACCTGCGCGTCACGGTGCGCGCCGGACGGGACGGCCGATCGCTGGATTGGTCCTGGGCCGCCGACCCGGGCCTGTCCGTCGAGAGCGTCCGGCTGCTGGATGACGCGTTATGGGTCACCGACGCCGAGCAAGGCGCGGTGCTCGTGCCGGTGCGCGAAGGCATTCTCATTCCGGCTGACAGCGGACGGGCTTTCACCCACAGCTTCGACACCTATGCTTATGAGGGCTGCCACCTGGCGATGCTGGGCGTGCTAAAGCAGGGCGCGACGGCGCTGATCTCCTGGTCCGACCCGTACGTGCGCGCTGAGGTGACCAGCGTCCTGCCGGCGGCGGGAGCGGATCCGGGTAGTCAGACGCTGGCGCCGGCGCTGATCCTGCGCCCGAGCGCCCGGAGTTTCCGCCTCGCCTTCCCCGGACGAGGCGATCACGTCACGGTGGCGCAGGCGTACCGAGACGTGGCCCGCGAACGGGGCTGGCGGGTCACGTGGCACGACAAACTCCGGGATAATCCCGACCGGGCGCGCCTCTTCGGCGCGACCAACTTCAAGCTCTGGACCCTCCTGGCGCGACGGATGAACGAAGAAAGCTCCCAAGAGGAATCCGTGCGCGTGAACTGGACGTTCGACGAAGCGGCACAGGTGGCCGAGCACCTGCGGCATGATCTCCAACTGGATCGTGTCCTCTTCGGCCTGGGCGGTTGGATTCATCGCGGCTACGACAACCAGCACCCGGACATCCTGCCCACCGCGCCGGAATGCGGCGGCGACGCGGCCTTCGTGGACTGCGTGCAACGGATCAAACGGGCGGGCTATCTGGTCAGCCTGCACGACAACTACCAGGACATATATCGCGATTCGCCGTCATGGGACGAACGCCTGATCATGAAGCAGCGCGACGGGAAACTCGCCGTGGGCGGCAGATGGCTCGGCGGGCGCGCGTACCTGATTTGTTCGCAACCCGCACTGGCCCTGGCCAAACGACCGGAGAATCTGCCAGCCGTCCACCGTCTCGCCGGCGATGGCCCCTATTTCATAGACACCACGTACGCTTCCGGCCTCCAGGAGTGTTTCGATCCACAACATCCGCTGACGCGGCAGGATGACCTGCGGTGGAAACAGGAACTCTCGGACTACGCCCGGTCGGTTTTCGGCATGTTCGGCAGCGAGTGTGGCCGCGAGTGGGCGATTCCCCACGCGGACTTCTTCGAAGGGCTCGCCGGGGTCAGCGGTGGATATTTCCACGACGCCGGGCTGCTCGAAAAACTGGGCGGCGTGGTGGTGCCCTTGTTCGAACTGGTCTATCGCGATTGCATCGCCCTCTACGGCAAGTACGGCTACGACCCCAACCGCGCGGCGGCCTACGTGCTTCACCACCTGGTCATCGGTCGTCCGTTGCATCATCACAATGTCCCGTCCCATCTGTATTGGCGGACACCCCCGGCCGCCCCGGGAGTGCTGGCGGTGGCACCGTTGCCGCCCGAGCTGGATCAAATCGGCCCGCGCACCGCGCTCGTGAGCTGGCTGTGGGACATTCAACGCCCGCCCGCGGAAGACTGGCGCGTCTTCGTGCATCTCACGGACGACGAGGGGAAAATCCTTCGCCAGGCTGACCACGCGCCCCAGACGCCGACGTCGCGCTGGCGGCCGGGACGGATTCAGTCCGCGTTGACCCTGCTCGACCTGCCCGCGGGGCCGGACAAGGACTACCAAGTGCGGGTGGGTCTGTTTCGCGAGAGCGGTCGCGCCGAACTGGTCGGAGAGGACGACGGCGAACGCCGGTACCAGGTCGGGCGCCTCGAAGTCCGCGGCGACCGGATTCGTTGGGTGGCCACGCCATCGCAACGGCCGGCAATCGCCGGCGGCACGGCCTCGTTCGCCCGCGGCGATCACGGGTGGGCGGAGAACTTGCATCCCTACGACCGCTTCGTGAAAAACACCCACGAGGTGTTGTCCCCGCTCCACCGGCTGACCGCCCAGACGCCCATGACGCGGCACCGATTTCTGACGGCCGATCGCGCCGTTCAAGAGAGCATGTTTGGCGAGGGGGAGGACGCGGTCACCGTGACGGTCAACTTCGGCGGTTCGGTCCACCACGCGCGGCATCCTCTCGGAGGTGACGTCGCCCTGCCCCAGTTCGGGTTCCTGGTGGCGGGCCCGCGTTTCCTGGCCTTCCATGCCTCGACGTGGGACGGCGTTTCGTACCCGCAGCCGGTGCTCTTCACGCTGCGGGCGGAGGATGACCTTCCTCTCGCGCAGAGCCGGGCTGTGCGCGTCTTCCACGGATTCGGCGACGGGGAGCTGCGCTTTCGCGGCCGGTCCGTGGCCACGAACAACGAGGTGATTCTGGCTTTCGACTGAACCCCGGGCTGGCCATCCCGTCACGCGGACCGGGCGCAGAATGGCGTTGAGGCCCGACGGCGCACCGGGCAGTCTCCTGGGAGCGGCGAACCCAACCTCCTATGAATTCCGAACACGCCAACCGGGGACGCGGGTGTTTCTTTTACGGCTGTCTGGCCGCGGTGGTCATCAGCATCGTGGCCATGATCGGCGGCTACCTGGCGATCCGCCATGTGCTCAACAAGGCGCTCACCAAGTACACCGACACCGCGCCAT
>JADJWF010000006.1 GCA_016716505.1 Verrucomicrobiota bacterium | reverse complement strand
ATGGCAGGATCCGCGAACCACGCCCACGCTCCGCAAGGGCCAGTCGTTGCAGTTGAACGTGCCCCAGCCAAACAACAAGGATCTGGTGTGGATCTGGGAGCGGACGACCCGGCGCGTGAATTGAACGCCTCACGCCTTCCCGCCGCGTGACGCGCCTCGGCCTTCTCGCCACCGTCCTTGCCCCGCTGTGGCTGCTCCACGCCCAGGTGAAGCTGGGCTGCGAGGTTCTCGCAGCGGATGGTTTCAAGCCCCTGCGTGGCAAGCGCGTCGCCTTGATCACCAACCACACCGGCGTTGACTCCAAAGGGCGCTCAACCATTGACGCCTTGCGCGCCGCGCCCGGCGTCAAACTCGTGGCGTTGATGGCGCCGGAGCATGGCCTGACCGGCACGCTTCCCGCCGGCCAGGAGTTCCCCAACGGCACTGACGCCCGGACCGGCCTGCCGCTGTTCTCCCTCTACGGGCCCGGCCCGACCCGCAAACCCACACCGGCCATGCTCCGCGGGATTGATGTCGTGGTGTACGACATTCAGGACATTGGCGTCCGGTCCTACACCTACATCAGCACGATGGGCCAGGCGATGGAGGCCTGCGGGGCCGCCGGCGTTGAGTTTGTGGTCCTGGATCGTCCCAACCCGGTGGGTGGCCGGCGGGTCGAGGGGCCGATGGTCACCGACGCCTTCCGCACCTTTGTCAGCCGCTGGAACATCCCCTACGTGTACGGGCTCACTTGCGGGGAACTCGCCCGCATGATCAACGGCGAACGGTGGATCACCAACCGGTGCAAGCTGACCGTCATTCCCATGACCGGCTGGAAACGCTCAATGATGTGGCGTGACACCGGTCTGCCGTTTGTGGCCACGTCGCCCAATGTGCGCACGCCCGAGGCGGCGCTCTATCTGGTCGCCACCGGCATCTTGGGCGAACTGGGCGGCGTGAGCCTGGGGCTGGGCACTGATTCGCCGTTCCAGTGTGTGGCCGCACCGTGGCTCGATGGTGCGGCCCTCGCCCGCCAATTCGCGTCCTACCAACTGCCGGGCGTCCGGTTCACCCCGGTCGAGTTCACCGCCCGCCGCGGCGCGTATCAAAATCAGTTGGTCAAGGGGGTGCGGTTCCGGTTCTCCGATCCCGCGCACGCGCCACTCGTCGCGATCAACTTCTACGCCCTCGACGCCGTGAAGCGCGTGAGCAAACGCGACCTGTTCGCGGAGGCCGTGAAGGCCGGCAAGAGCTTCGCCATGTTCGACAAGGTCAACGGCACGGACGCCACCCGCAAGGCGCTGCAGGCGGGCAAGTCCGCCGCCGCAATCGTCGCCTCCTGGAAGGCGGGCGAAGATGCCTTTCGGAGCCGGCGCGAGAAGTACCTGCTGTACTGAGGGCACCACCACCGCGTTGACTTAGGACATTCCCCGGCCACTTTCCCGCCCGTGTCAAAACAGCCAAAAAACAACCGTCCACGTTCCCTGGATCAAATGAAACGCCCCACCTCCCTCATCGCCGCCTCGGGTTTCCTCGCCGGCGCACTGGCCGTCACCGCTCCAGCGGAGGACTGGCCACGCTGGCGCGGCACGAACTTCGACGGCATCTCCAAAGAAAACCACTGGCTCAAGCAGTGGCCGGCGTCGGGCCCGCGGCAGTTGTGGAAGGCCGAAGTCGGGGTGGGCTGGTCATCCTTGAGTGTCGCGGAGGGTCGCGCCTTCACGATGGGCAACACGGAAGAGGTGGACTCGGTGTACGGCTTCGACGCTGCGACCGGCAAGCTGCTCTGGCAGCACCAGTACGATTGCTCATCGAAGGACCCGAACGGCTACCCGGGGCCGCGCGTCACGCCCACCGTGGACGGCGACCGCGTCTATTCCCTGAGTCGCCAGGGCCACTTGTTCTGCCTCGAGGCGGCGACCGGCAAGGTCCGGTGGTCCAGGGAATTCGTGAAGGATTTCGGGGCGAAGGTGCCCACGTGGGGTTTTTCCGGATCCCCCCTGATCGAAGGCAACTGGGTGATCGTGGAAACCGGCGCAACGGGCGCGTCAGTCGTCGCCCTGGACAAACTCACGGGCGACGTGGTTTGGAAAGCCGGTGACGACCCGGTGGGGTACTCGTCCATCGTGCCCTTCGATCACGCAGGCCAGCGGTCATTGGCCGTCTTCAGCGCCGCCGGCATCGTCGGCCGGAGCGCCCGCGACGGGAAGGAACTCTGGCGACACCCGTGGAAGACGAGTTGGGACGTGAACGCCGCGACACCCATTGTCCACGACGGCAAGGTTTTCATCTCCTCCGGTTACAACAAGGGTTGCGCGCTCGTGGACTTCTCCGGGGGCGCGGCGAAAGTCGTGTGGGAGCACAAGAAGATGCGCAACCACGTTGCCACCTGCGTTCTGCTGGATGGCCACCTTTACGGCTTTGACGAGAGCGCCTTCAAGTGCCTGGACTGGGCGACCGGAGAGGAGCGATGGTCCAGCCCGAAGTACGGCAAAGGCAGCCTGATGCTGGCGGGCGACCGCTTCATCGTGTTCAGCGACAAGGGGCGTGTTGCCGTGGTCGAGCCTTCGCCCACGGAGCTGAAAGAGGTGGCTGGTTTCCAGGCGCTGACCGGCAAGGACACTTGGGCGGCTCCGGTGCTGGCCAACGGCCGCCTTTACTGCCGCGCCGGCAAAGATCTGGTCTGCCTGGACGTGAAGGCAAACTGAACCCCGCCGCTCATGCGCTGGAAGCCGCCCCTCTTCGCCGGCGTTCTCGCTCTCCTCCTCGGCGGCTGCGCGACTCCCGAACGCGCCGCGCGTTGGGAGCCGCTCTTCCCCGAGGACGGTCCACCGAAGGGCTGGGTGGTGCGCGATTGGGCCGATGTCAGCAAGCCGGGACCGCCTGACGCCGCGTGGACGGTGGAAGGCCGGGTCCTGCGCAGCGCCGGCGCGCGGGGCAACTGGTTGATCAGCGAGCGCGAATACGGCGACTTCGAGCTGGAGTTCGAGTTTCTCCTTGGGGAACGCGGCAACAGCGGCTGCGCTTTACGCGCCCCGATGTTCGGCGATCCCGCTTTCGACGGCCTCGAGCTCCAGATGGCCGATTTCCGCTACAACCCCGAGGCCAAGCCTTCCGAATTGACCGGCGGCCTGTACCGCGCGGTGGCCCCCGCGTATCAGGTCTATCGGCCCACTGAATGGAACCGCTACCAGATTCGTTGCCTGGGCGACGTCGTGCAGGTGGACCTCAACGGCCGGCGAATCCTCGATGTCAACCTGAACGACCATCTCACTCACGTAAAACGGCACGACGGTCGGGACGCTCCGCCGCTCAAGGACCGCCCCCGACGTGGACACCTCGGCTTTCAGGAACTCAGCCGCGGCGACTCCCACGTCCAAATCCGCGGCGCCCGGATTCGTGTGCTGGACGCGCAGCGTTGAGGCGCATGTTCTGAGCCGGGGCTGCTGGGCGAACTCCTGACGAAGCAAGACTGGGGAGCCGGCTTTCCAATCGCCCATCCCAAACGGGGCGCGAACGCTGACCTCCGACGCAGCCGCCGGATGGTTCGCGACGCTCGATCTCCCATTGGGCCGCCAAACGTTTGACCCGCGTCAGGCTGGCAGCGATTTCCCCGCCCTTCGGCCCGAAGCACGGTTGACGAGCGGGGAAAGAGCGCGCGAAGGTGACGACAGTGAATCACGTGGAGCTCCAACGACGCTGGTTCGGGGCAGGCGCGATTTGCCTGGCGCTCGGGCTCGGCGCGCTGCCCGTGGCCCCACAATCGCAGCCGGAGTACGAGTCGCCGCCCATCCGCTATTCGGCGACGGCGGCGAGCAATCAGGTCACCGCGCTCCAGGCGCGGATAGATCGCGGCGAGTTGAACCTGAGAGGTGCCGGCGACCGCGAAACGCTGGCGCGCTGTCTCGAAGCCTTCGGCATCCCCGTGGACTCGCAGGTTCTCGTCTTCTCGAAAACCAGCCTGCAGCGACAACGGATTTCGCCGCAGACACCGCGGGCGATTTACTTTTCGGACGACACCTACCTCGGCTGGGTCCCGGGTGGGCTGTTCGAGGTGACCGTGAGCGATCCCGAGCTGGGGCTGGTTTTCTACTCGGTGGACCCGCGTCCCTCCGGAGCACCGCTGGCGTTCACGCGCGACAACGACTGCCTCAGTTGCCACGCGGGGCCGCTGACGCGGGGCTGGCCGGCGCTCATGGTCCGCTCCGTGTACCCTGACGCTTTGGGCGAGCCCGTTTCCCGCGCGGGCAGTTTCTTGACCGGGCACGACAGTCCACTCTCTGAGCGATGGGGCGGCTGGTACGTGACCGGTCACCACGGCGGCCCGCCGCATCTGGGCAACGCCATCGCCCGCGACAGTGGGCAGGATGTCACGTTGGAACGCCGCGCGGACGGAACCCTCGCCAGTCTGGCGCGCCTCTTCCCCGTGGAGCGCTATCTTACCGGCGAGAGCGACGTCGTGGCGTTGATGGTCCTGGAGCATCAGGTGGGCATGCACAACCGGCTGGTGGAAGGCGCCCTGCGCGTTCGCAAATGGCTGCACTACCAACAATCGCTGCAAAAGGAAATGGGGCAGCCCCTGTCCGAAGAGCCCACCGGCACGGCCTTGCGCGTGATTCAAAACGAAGCCCAGCGGATCGTGGAGCACCTCCTCTTCGTGGGCGAAGCGGCCTTGCCGGAAGGCGGCGTACAGGGTAGCGACCGGTTTCAGGCGGCGTTCCGGCAGAACCGCCGCCCCGACCCCGCGGGTCGCAGCTTGAAAGACTTCGACCTGCAGACGCGGCTCTTCACCCACCGATGTAGCTACCTGATCTACTCGGATGCGTTCGACTGGCTGCCGCCGGCACTCCGGGCCGAGGTGTACCGCCGGCTGGATGCCGTGCTGGTCGCCGCGACCCCGGCAAAGCCCTTTCAGCACCTACCGGTCGAGGAACGCCACGCCATCCGCGAAATCCTGCTTGCCACCAAGCCGGACTTCGCGGCCTCTCGCGGACTGATCGCAACCGGCGCGCCGTGAAATCCGCTCGGTCGCGGTTCCCGGCCGCTTGGCCGCCCGGCGAAAGGCGAGTATTCTCCCCGTCGTGGTTCGACTCGTCCTCTTCGACATTGACGGCACCCTGATTCGCACCGGCGGCGCCGGGGTAAAGGCCTTTGCGCTGACGGCCGAACACGACTTTGGCCTTCCGGATGGCACTCAGCGCATGTCGTTTGCGGGCCGAACCGACACTTCGCTCGTGCGGGAACTGCTTACCGCACACGGCCGCCCCACCGACCCCGCGACCATCATCCGCTTTCTGGACGCCTACGTGTTCCGCCTGGACGAGTGTCTTCGCACGCACGAGGGACGGGTTTGCCCGGGCGTGCAGGAGTTCATCGGCGCACTTCACCGTCTCAATCCGCCGCCCCTCCTCGGATTGCAGACCGGGAACATCCGCCTCGGCGCGGAAATCAAGTTGCGCCACTACGGGCTGTGGCAGCACTTCGCCGTCGGCGGATTTGGCGATGACGACGAGGACCGGAATCGGCTGGTGGCAGTCGGGCGGGCGCGCGGCGAGCGGCTACTGGGCCGGGCCCTGGCCGGCGACGAGGTGCTGGTCGTCGGCGACACGCCGGCGGACGTTCGCTGCGGCCGGGCGATTGGCGCCAAGGTGCTCGCCGTCGCGACCGGAGGGGCTTCGCCGGAAGCGCTGCGACAATCGCAACCGGATTGGCTGGTGCCCGACCTGACGCACGCCGCTGCCGGTGATGTATGCGGCTGACCCAGCAGGGCGGTTGATCTCCACTCAGTGCCGGTGCGGTCGGCCTGTGCCACACATGCCGCACGACGACGGCTGGCCGGTACAGACCGGCGCTTCCGTTCCACCGGCGGAACTCGAGGCAAACACGGACAGCTTCTTCTGCAAATGAGTCTGTCCGCAATGCGGGCAGGGCGTCCCGCTCCAGTCAGTTGAGCGCACCAGCACCTCGCTATCCCGCCGGCAATCCGGACAATGGAATTCGTAAATCGGCATGGGCGGAGTGTAACCGGGCCCAGGCCCGCTCTCAACTCGCGACCACCGCCGGCTCCCGCATGAGGCCGAGGTAGAAATCCTCCAAGGTTTGCTCCTCGGCCGCGAACTCGTACACGCGAACGCCCGCGCCGACCAGGCGCGCCACCACCCGGTCCGGGGTGACATCGCCCGCCAGTTGCAGGCGTCCATCCGCCCCGACGACCCGTACCAATCCCTCCGCCCGAAGCAAAGCCGCAGCGGCGCCAAAATCATCGGTCCGCAGGCGGAACCAATTGTGGCCGCGGACGACCTCCGTCAGCGGGCCATCGAAGACCTTGCGCCCCTGGCGCAACACCGCGATGCGCGTGCAGAGTTGCTCCACTTCATTGAGCAGGTGCGATGACAGCAGGATGGTCAGGCCCAGTTCGCGCCGCAGGCGGAGGACCGTCTGCCGCATCTCATGGATGCCCTCGGGGTCAAGCCCGTCGCTCGGCTCGTCCAGAATCAGCAGTTCCGGCGACGGCAGCAGCGCCTGCGCCAATGCCAGCCGGGCACGCATTCCGTGGGAGTAGGTGCGGACCTTCGACTGCTCGCGACCGGTGAGTCCCACCCAATCGAGAACCTCTCGCAACCGCTGGTCGGGCGTCGGCGCGGTGTAGCTGGCCAGGATTTGCAGGTTTCGCCAGCCACTCAGGTAGTCGTAAAAGACCGGGGTCTCAAAAATCGCGCCCACCCTGGCCAGCGCGCGGCGACGGTCGTTCGTCACGTCCGCTCCGAAGATGTGGACCTCGCCGTCGGTGGGCCAGACCTGGCCAAGCATCATGCCGATGGCGGTGCTTTTGCCGGCGCCGTTATGACCGAGCAGACCGAAGACCTCCCCGCGAGAGACGTCAAGGTCGAGGCGGTCCAGCGCCAGTCGGCTGCCGAAACGCTTGGTCAGGGCACGCAGGCGGATGAGCGGGAGACTCGATTCGGACATGGCAGGAAGGCGACAAGCAGGCGAGTCACGGTTTCACCGTACCCTCAATCGCCAGCAGGTTTTTGATGTGACCGTCGGCATAGAGATAATTGACGCCCCGTTTGGGTCCGCGGGCCTTGTGAAAGGCCTCCTTGTCGAAGACCACTGGGATCTGATGCGGATCGAAGCGCAAGCCCAGCACGCTGAGATCATTCGCCGGCTGGCCGTTGAGGAGGTTGTTCCACGAATAGCTCGAACCGGTGGTCTCGAACAGCCGCTGCCGATCGGAAGGGCATCGGAGCACCCGGACATTGCCCAGGTAGTTCGACAGCACGATGTCAATGGAATCGAGGGGCACATTGGTCGCGGCGCTGTTGGTTTCGACCAGGCGATCCCGGATGTACGGCAGACGGTTGTTGTGGTCGTCCACGTAAAGCTGCAGCGCGAGGCCGATTTGGCGGAGGTTGCTGAGACAGGCCGTCGAGCGCCCCGCCTCCTTTGCACGCCCCAGGGTCGGCAACAGCAGACCTGCCAGGACGCCGATGATCGAAATCACGACCAGCAGCTCGATCAACGTGAATGCCGTCGGCGCCTGACGGCGCACTTGGCTACTCCGGCCGCCCATAGCGTCCGCGGAACGCCGCGCCGGTCTCCATCATGCGCTGCAACTCCTCCAGGAGCGGCGCCAACTCGGCCTTGGTCTGCGCGGAGCTCTCGCTGTAGTAGGCCTTCAGGCCGGCGGTGGTCATCTTCTGTCGCAGCTCGTCACTCAGCGCGAACTGATTCGTCCAGTCGTCCGGAGGTGGTTCGAGCTCGCCTGCCGCGAGTTGCTCGCGGGCCTCCTTGAGCCGTTTCAGGGCTTCGTCCACCGTGCGGCGGCGCCGCTCCGCGGGCAGTTCCTCAAACGCGCCGAGGGCTTGCTTGATCCCCGTGGGCATTGTGGCGTCCACGAAGGACGCTTTTTCGTCCTCGGTCATCTGCGCGAACCAGCGCCCCCATTCCCGATCGAGTCGTGCCGCACGCCGCTCCTCGTACGGGAGGCCATTGATCAACGTTGCCAGTTTCGTGAGGGCGCGCGCGCGTTCTTCCCCGGACAACTTACTCAAGTCCACGGTGCGGAGGTAGGTGCGGACCTTTTCGACCGTGATTTTGGTCGCTTGCGCGTAGAAGTACACGCCCCCGGCCAACAGCCAAACCAGCAGCAAACCTCCCAGTCCGCCCAACAATGCCTTTCGTCGCGGTGCCAACATCGGCGGGAAGGTAGAGCCGATTGCCCCCGCTCGCGACCTGAATCCTGTCGCCCGTGCCAGGGCAGGTCGGTCCAAGGTCCGGGGCAGGATCAGACCACCAGCAAGGCGCAAGCCGTACTCCGGCGAGCCGTCAGCGGCAAAACAGTGGGCGTGCTCCACGGGTCGTTCATCGGCCCGCTTCGCCTCAGTCCGCCCTGACGTCGTCCCCCGGCTGAGCGTCGCCGTGAATGATGTCGGCGACCACCAATGCCCCACGGTTCCACCGCGACGCGCGCAACTCGCCCACCTTCTTTTCGCCCCGGTACACCTCGAGTCGCCGCCCCGGTTCCGGCAGCGGACTGAAGAGCAATTCAACGACCACGAAGCGAACCTGATCGTTGCGCGAAAGAACGCGTCCCCGAATCACCGTGCCAAGCTCAGGTTCCGGACGGACCGCCCCGGCAGGACTGGCCGCGGCGGCACGAGGAACCGAATTGGTGGCCGACGCGGTGGCGGGCACCGGGGAGGTCGGAGCGCTGGTCGGGTTCTGGCAAGCCGTCAAGCCGATGAGAACGGCGCAGGCAAAGAGGCCCCCTCGGCAGCACCGTGAATCGGCCCGCCGTGCCGACTGCGCCCCCAAGCTCCGCCGCTGATCAGAGTCACGGCTGCTCACGGCGCCGCACCTCCGGAGGTCGGCGGCGGAGCCACGTTGAGCGCGGCCAGTAAAGCCAGCCAGCGACGGTCCCAGTCTCTCCACTCCGCCGTCCATTCCTCGCCGACTAACCGGGCCCGGGCCCGGCGCAGAGCCTCCGCCGAAACCGTGACCGCCTCGCGAGCCTCCTTCTCGAGGCCCCACTTCAACAGCGATTCCACAAGCACCAAGCGGTTCTCGGGATGATCGGGCCGGAGTTCCACGGCCCGCTCCAGATGGAACCGGGCTCTCTTTCGACTGCCGACGCTCGCCGGCCAACCGGGAGCGTCGCGGTAGAGGAGGCCCAAAGAACGGTGCGGGCCGGCCTCATCAAAGCCAGGGTCCAGTTCGGCCACCCGCAAAAACAGTGTCTCCATCTCCCCCACCAGTTTCAGCGCGCCCAGCAGCTTGGTGCGGGCGAGTTGTCCCAGATTCATGGCGAGGTAGTAGTTTCCCGCCACCGAGTCCGGTTCCCTGGCAAGCAGACGCCGACTGGCCGCAATGCCTTGCTCCGCGATTTCCGCCCGTTGGGTTCCGTTGGTGGCGAACTCGGCGAGGTCGAAGCAGGCCCGGGCAAACTCCCAGGCGGCCACCGAGTTGGCCGGAGTGGCGGCCAGACGCGCCGCCGCCTCGGCATACTCCTGGTGAGCCCGCGCCGCGTGTGGCAGCGCTTCCTCAGCTTCGCCAAGGGTGTTCCCGGGCAGCGACAGAGCGCAGGCCAACACGGTCGCCCTCCACCTCGCGAGCGGGCGACCGCGCTTATCTTCGGAATTCAGGGTTGCTATTGGGGGCTTCAAGCCTAGAGTGACCGCGTGAAGATTAGCTGGAGCCAGGCGGTGCTGGCAACTTTGCTCGCCTCGGGCGTGCTGCTCTGCGGCTGCGGCGGAGTATCGGCCTCGCCAAGCTTCTCACCCATGATGCTGTTGCTGCCGGGTGTGGGCAAAAACGACCGTCCCACTCACAACCCTGTCGAACCAGGGCCCACCGGCGGCTCCAATGCTCAGCCGGATCACGCCGGCTAGTCGCTGCCATCCCCTATGCGTTTTCCGTTCGCTCTGTCGGCGAAAATCGCCGCGCACATCATCAAGCACAAGCTCCGGCGAACCCCCAAGTTCGCCATGGTGCTGCAGTTGGAACCCCTGCATACCTGCAACCTGACCTGCACCGGCTGCGGCCGCATCCGCGAGTATTCCACCAGCCTGAAGGACATGGTGCCGCTGGACCAATGCCTCGCGGCGGCAAACGATTGCGACGCGCCGATGGTCTCCATCTGCGGCGGTGAACCGCTGATCTATCCCCAGATCGAAGAGCTGGTGAACGGTCTGCTCCAGCAGGGCCGCATCGTGTACATCTGCACGAACGGGATGTTCATGCGGAAGAAGATGGTGGATTACCTCGCCGCCAGCTACTCGCCAGCACTGGAGCCCACGCTCAAGGACCTGCTCGATCAGGGACTCATCTCTTCAAAGCAGGCCGAGACGATCCGGCAGGGCAAGCGCGACGGCCGCCCCGTGATCCGCCCCACTCAGTGGATGTACTGGAACGTCCACGTGGATGGCCTCGAGTACACCCATGACCTGATCGTCGAACGCGAGGGCGTTTTCAAGGAGTGCGTCGAGGCCATCAAGATGGCCAAGCGACTGGGCTTCCAGGTCGCCACGAACACGACGGTCTATCGTGAAACCGACGTGCGGGAGATTGAGGACATGTTCCGGTTCTTCTCCTGGCTCGGGGTGGATGGCCACACGATTTCGCCCGGCTATGATTACGATGCCGCCAAGAAGGACATGATGAAACGGCTTGGGAAGCGCCCGGAAGACTTTTTCCTGACCCGGAAGATGACCGTCGAGAAGTTTTCCCGCATTCTCGACTGGGGCAAGGCGTTCACCATTTTCGGCACCCCGGTGTACCAGGAGTTTCTGGCTGGTAAACGTGAGCTCACCTGCACGGCGTGGGCCATCCCCACGTACAACGTCAAGGGGTGGAAGGCGCCGTGTTACCTCATGACCGACGGCCACTACCCGACCTATCGCGAGATGCTCGAAAAGGTGGACTGGGAGAAATACGGCGTCGTCAACGGGGTCGCTCGCGACCCGCGTTGCGAGAACTGCATGGTCCACTGCGGCTACGATCCGAGCGGCGCCCTGGGCACGAACTACCAGCGCGGCGACCACTGGAAGAACTTCAAGTACAACTTCTGGCCCCGGCCGCCGCGTTACGAGCGCGGCCACGAAATCCAGGCTTTCAACGGCGCCTCGATCGGCAAAGGGCATCTCGCCGAGGCCAAGGCCGCTCTCAAGGCCACCGCTTGCGGCACACCGCATCCAAATGGCGTGGAAAGCCCGCACGCCGGCTCCTTCTGCGGCTCGGGCGACACCAGTGAACGCGAAGCCCTGCTGGCCAAGGTGCAAACCGCGAAGCAGACCTGACTCCGTAACCCGCTCCCTGGCCTTCGCGACGATTGTCTCTGCCATGAGGACCCTCTTCCTGTCTCCTCCCAGTTTTGACGGCTTCGACGGCGGTGCTGGATCGCGCTACCAGGCGCGCCGCGAGGTCACCAGCTTTTGGTACCCCACCTGGCTGGCCCAGCCCGCCGCCTTGGTGCCGGATTCCAGGCTCCTCGACTGTCCGCCCCACGGCATCGGCCGCGACGAGTGCCTGCAGATCGCCGAGAGCTACGATCACGTCATCATCCACACCAGCACCCCGTCGTTGCACAACGACTGCAAGGTCGCCGAAGCCATCAAAGCCCGGCGGCCGGACACGAAGATCGGCTTCGTGGGAGCACACGCCGCCGTGTTGCCCACCGAGACGCTCAAGGCGTCACCGGCCATTGACTGGGTGGGGCGCAAGGAGTTCGACTTCACCTGCAAGGAAGTCGCCGAGGGCCGGCCCTTTAAGGACATCGCCGGCCTGAGCTACCGGGACGGCGACGGCAAAATCCGCCACAACCCGGAGCGGGAGCTGATCACCGACATGGACTCGCTGCCCTGGGTGGCAGACGTGTACAAGCGCGATTTGCAAATCGAGAAGTACTTCATCGGCTACCTCCTGCATCCGTACGTCAGCATGTACACTGGCCGGGGCTGCCCGGCCCAATGCACTTTCTGCCTCTGGCCCCAAACCATCGGCGGCCACAAATACCGCGTGCGCTCGGCGCAGAACGTCGCCGACGAAATGGCCTACATGAAACGGCTCTTCCCGCAGGTGAAGGAGTTTTTCTTCGACGACGACACCTTCACCGCCAACCTGCCGCGCGCCCGCGAGATCGCAAAGAAGCTTGCGCCGCTGGGCCTGACTTGGAGTTGCAACAGCCGCGCGAACCTCGACTACGAGACCATCCGACAGATGAAGGACGGCGGTCTCCGGCTGTTTTTGGTCGGCTACGAATCGGGCAACGAACAGATTCTCAAGAACATCAAGAAGGGCGTGACCACCGAGGAGATGCGCCGTTTCACGCGCGACTGCCACAAGGCCGGCGTCGTCATCCACGGCACCTTCATCCTCGGTCTGCCGGTGGAGACCCGCGAGACGATCGAGGAAACGATCCGCTTCGCCCAGGAACTCGACGTTTTCTCCATGCAGGTGAGCCTCGCCGCTCCCTATCCCGGCACCGAACTGTACGAGCAGGCGCGCCTCAACGGCTGGTTCGTCAAGCGCGACAAGACGGACATCGTCCACGAGGATGGTTTCCAGGAGTCCTCGCTGGAGTACCCGAACCTCACGAAGGAGGAAATCTTCGAGGCCGTCGAGCGCTTCTACCACCGCTACTACCTGCGCCCGAAGCCCATCCTGCGCATCGTCAAGACCATGCTGGAGGACAAGGACGTGTGCGTCCGGCGGCTGCGGGAGGGGTACGAGTTCTTCAAGAGCATGGCGCAACGGCGAAGCGATCTCGCCGCGGCGAAAGCGTCGGCGTAACCTGGTTCGATGACTTACGACGCTGTGGCCCGCTTCCCGGCCTACCGTGGTCGCCGTCTCCGGCAGTCCCCTGCCCTGCGCCGCTTGGTCGCGGAGACGCGCCTGACCGCTGACCAGTTCGTCCTGCCGCTCTTTGTGCGCAGCGGCCGGAAGGTGCGGCATCCCATCGGCTCGATGCCCGGCGTATGCCAGCTTTCACCCGATGAATTGCTGACAGAGGCAACCACCGCCCACGCCGCAGGCATCCCGGCCGTGCTGCTGTTCGGCATTCCGGATCGGAAGGATGAGAAGGCCTCGGGGGCGTACGCAACGAAGGGCGTTGTCCAGCAGGCGATCCGCCTCCTCAAGCGCGAGTTGCCGGACCTCCTGGTGATCACCGATGTGTGCCTGTGCGAGTACATGAGCCACGGCCACTGCGGGATCGTCCACGCTCACTCGCGCGGCGCTCGCATCTTGAACGATCCGACCCTCAAGCTGCTGGCGCGGGCCGCCGTGAGCCACGCCGAGGCCGGGGCGGACATCGTCGCCCCCAGCGACATGATGGACGGACGGGTCGGAGCCATCCGCACGGCCCTCGATGCGGCGGGATTCACCGAGACGCCGATCATGTCCTACGCCGCAAAATTTGCCTCGGCTTTCTACGGGCCCTTCCGCGAGGCGGCCGAAAGCGCCCCCAAATTCGGCGACCGGCGCAGTTACCAAATGGACGCTGCCAATGCAGACGAGGCGCTGCGCGAGGTCGCCTCGGACATCCAGGAGGGCGCGGACATCGTCATGGTCAAGCCGGCGCTCGCCTACCTCGACCTGGTGTACCGCGTCAAAACCACCTTTGGCTACCCGACGGCCGCCTATGCCGTCAGCGGCGAATTCAGCATGATCAAAGCGGCCGCGGAGAAGGGCTGGCTCGACGAGCGCGCCGTGATGACGGAAGCCCTGCTCGCCATTCGTCGCGCGGGGGCAGACATCCTCATTACTTACGCCGCCGTGGAAATGGCCCGCTGGCTGAAAGGGTCCTGAGCAGGGTTCCCGCGGACTGCGCCCGACCTTGCCCGACCTCCTCCGCGGCTGCCCGTCCGGCGGGTTGAACTCCGCTCCCCTCGTAGGGTAGCCTTCGGGCGCGTCACCGCCATCTCATGAAGCACCGCATCTTTTTCTGGTCCCTTTCCTCCGCGCTCTCGGGATTTCTCTTCGGCTTTGACACGGTGGTCATCTCCGGCGCGGAACAAACGATTCAGTCGCTATGGAATCTGAGCCCCGGCCTGCACGGCTTCGCGATGGCCTCCGCGCTGTACGGCACGGTGCTCGGTTCGTTGATCGGCGGCTGGCCGACCGACCGGTTTGGCCGGCGACGAACCCTGCTCTGGATCGGCATCTTGTATTTCGTGTCCGCGGTCTGGTCCGGCCTGGCCACGGACGTGTACACCTTCAGCCTCGCGCGGTTCATCGGGGGCCTCGGTGTGGGCATTTCCACTGTCGCCGCGCCCCTTTACATCTCGGAAATCTCGCCGCCCGGCCGCCGCGGCCGGCTGGCGGGCATGTTCCAGTTCAACATCGTGTTTGGCATCCTCGTGGCGTTCCTGAGCAACGCCCTGCTCGGTGGCGTTGGCGACAACGCCTGGCGGTGGATGCTCGGCGTCGAGGCCATCCCGGCGTTTCTCTACACCGCGCTTTGTCTGGGCCTCCCGGAGAGCCCCCGCTGGTTGCTGGGCCGAAAAGGCGATCGGGCAGCGGGCGTTGCGGTGCTTCGGCTGATCGAGCCCGAGGCCTCGCCCTCCGAACTCGAAGCGCACGCCGATGAAATCGCGGCCGCCTCCTCGGAACGCCGGTCCTCTGCCGGGTTCTGGACCCGGCGCCTCCGCGGGCCCATCCTGCTGGCCTTTCTCATCGCGTTCTTCAACCAGCTCTCCGGCATCAACGCCGTTCTGTACTTCGCGCCGCGCATCTTCGGGCTGACAGGCTTGGACGCCAGCGCCTCCCTGCTGCAGTCCGTCGGCATCGGCGTGACGAACCTCGTCTTTACCTTTGTGGGACTGTGGCTCATTGACCGCCTCGGCCGGCGCACCCTGCTCTACATCGGTTCCGTTGGCTACATCGTCTCGCTGGGCGTGTGCGCGCTGGCCTTCTTCACCTACGCGCCGCAGTTCAAGGTCGCCTCCGCCGCCATCGCGGTGCGCGACCTGGCCGGGAAGTGGGAGGCCGCGCCCCCGGCGAGCGCCGCAGAACTCGAGGCGAAACTCGCCTCGGCCCGCGCCGCCCTCACCGACGCGCTGAAGGCTCCTGGCTACCCGGGAGCCGCTCCCGATATTCCGGACGATGCCTCGCCCGCCGGCGTCAAAGCCGCCGCCACGGCGATTCTGAAGCAAGCGTCTGACGCCGCCGGCACGGGTGGCCTCGTCGTGCTGGTGTCCATCTTTGCCTTCATCGCGGCCCATGCCGTCGGTCAGGGCGCGGTGATCTGGGTGTTCATCGCGGAGATCTTTCCCAATCGGCATCGCGCCGAAGGGCAGGCGCTCGGCAGCTTCACCCACTGGGTCTTCGCTGCCTTCCTGACCAGCGTGTTTCCGAAAGTCGTCACCGCTTTCGCGCCCGGCTACGTGTTTCTATTTTTCTGCGGGATGATGGTGCTGCAACTGATCTGGGTGCGCGTGATGGTGCCCGAGACCAAGGGCGTGCCCTTGGAGCAGATTCAGAAGCGCCTCGGCATCGAACCGGAAGCCGCCTGATCGCCCGCCTTGGACTGGAGCCACGAACTCGCGTCTGCCCCGGCGCCGGTCCAACCGCTCATGGACGTCGGTCTGCTTGTCGCAACCCTCCTGCCCGACCCCGAGGTTCCGCATCGTCAATCCCCTTCCCTTCTGCCATCCTCCGCCCATGCGAAAACAATTGCCGCCGGACGAGCTGAAGTCGTGGCTCGCCTCCCAGCTTCCCGCCGCGCTGGATCTGCTGCGGCGGATGGTGGAGATCAATAGCTGGACCGAGAATCGCGAGGGCGTGAACCGGCTGGCACGCCTGACAGCCGAAAGTTTTGCGCCCTTCGGATTCACGGGTGAACTCGTTCCTTCCGCCAATCCTCAGTGGGGCGATCACCTGGTGCTCACGCGACCCGGCGTCACCCATCGCAGCATCGCGATGGTCTCGCACTTGGACACCGTCTTTCCGCCGGAGGAGGAGGCCCGACACAACTTCCGCTGGCAACCCGAGGGCAATCGTATCTACGGCCCGGGCACCGAGGACATCAAAGGCGGCACCGTCATGATGTGGCTGGTATTGGCCGCCCTGCACGAACTGGCCCCCGCCATCTTTCAAAAGATCACCTGGAAACTGTTTTTCAATTCGTCCGAGGAAACGCTCTCCCACGATTTCGGCGAACTGTGTCGCCGACGCTGCGACGCCGGCACGCTGGCAGCCCTCGTGTTCGAAGCCGAGGGCAAGGTCAACGACCAACGCGCCCTGGTGGTCGCCCGCAAAGGACGGGCGACCTGGCGGATCACCGTCACAGGCCGCGGTGCCCACGCCGGCGCGCTGCATGAACGCGGCGCGAACGCGATCGTGCAACTCGGCCGCACGCTGGACCGGGTGGCGGCACTGACCGATTACACCCGGGCGCTTACCTTCAACCCAGGCCGCATTCGCGGCGGCACCGGGCTGAATCGGGTGCCGCACGAGGCGGTCGCCGAGGGCGAACTGCGCGCGTTCTCGCCCGACGTGTACGCCCAAGCGAAGGCTGATCTGCTGGCCCTCAACGGCCCCGGGGACGTCCGCAGTTCCGCGGATGGTTTTGCCTGCCGCGTCGCCGTCGAGATTCTCAGCGAGAGCCGCCCGTGGCCGCGCAACCCGGGTACCGACCGCCTTTTCGAGCTGTGGCGGGCCACCGCGTCAGACCTCGGGATGCCGCTCGTGGCGGAAGAGCGCGGCGGCCTGAGCGATGGCAATCTCCTGTGGGACGCCGTGCCCACGCTGGATGGACTCGGTCCGCGCGGTGACCACGGGCATTGCTCCGAGCGCAGCGGCAACGGATCAAAGTTGCCCGAGTACGTCGAGGTGAACTCCTTTGTGCCCAAGGCCACCTTGAATGTCCTCGCTCTGTTGCGGCTGATCCCGTTCAAAGGCGTCGGCGCTTTCACGGGCGGCGCCGCAGCAGAGGACAGCTAACCACCAACGTGAACTCCGCTCTTTCCGCCCTCGGCGAGCGCACCGCGCCGCCCCCGATTTCATGGCTGATGGAGATCGCCCTGTCTCGGCCGGGGCTCATCAGTTTGGCCGCGGGCTTTACTGACAACGCCACGCTGCCGGTGGTCGAGACGCGCGCGCTGTTGACCCGGCTGCTGTCCGCCCGGCGCTCCGCTGAGCCAGCCCTGCAGTATGGTTCCACCGCCGGCTTGCCCGAACTCCGGCAACGAACTGCGGAGCGCATTCGTGGACTGGACGCTGCCCCGTCGAACGACCCCCGGTATTCACCGGACCGCGTTCTTATCGGCCACGGCTCCCAACAACTCCTTTACCTCGTCACGGAAATTCTTTGCAACCCGGGTGACATCGTCCTGGTCGAGGATCCGACCTATTTCGTCTATCTGAGCATCCTGCAAAGCCACGGGGTTCGCTGCCGGGGCATCAAACTCGAACACGACGGGCTCGATCTCGCCAACCTGCAGCGGGTGCTGACAGACCTCGAACAACGGGGCGAATTGCCACGGGTAAAACTCCTCTACCTCCTCAGCTACTACCAAAATCCGACCGGCGTCACCACCAGCCTCGCGAAGAAGGCGGGCGCTCTGGCGCTGCTCCGTCGCTTCGAGCGAGCTGCCGGGCACCGGCTCTACCTGCTCGAGGACGCCGCCTACCGGGAAATGCGCTTCGCCGGCGACGATGTGCCCTCGGCACTCACGCTGCCCGGCGCCCGCGAGCGGGTCATCCACCTGGGAACCTACAGCAAGCCCTTCGCGACCGGCGTGCGCGTGGGCTTCGGCTTTCTGCCACCCACCCTCCTGGGTCCCGCTACGCGGGTGAAGGGGAATCACGACTTCGGCACGTCCAGCCTGCTGCAACACCTGCTCGCCCGCGCACTGGCTTCCTCCGAGTACTCCGACCACCTCGCCACGCTCCCGCGTCGGTACGCGCGCAAAGCTCGCGGCCTCGTCCGCGCCATCCGCCGGCATCTCCCTCCCTCGATCGAGTGGCAGGAACCGCTGGGAGGCATGTACATCTGGGCACGCTTGCCGGGCATCCGGACGGGGCTGAAATCGGCGCTCTTCAAGCGGGCGCTCGAAGCGGGAGTCCTCTACGTGCCCGGCAGTCTCTGTTACGGCGCTGATCCCAATCGCCCGATTCCGGACGATGAACTGCGTCTGAGCTTCGGCAACGCCAGCCCGGCCGACATCGAGGAAGGTATCAGGCGACTCGGCGAGGCCCTTCGTTGAAGCCCCTGCGTCGAGATCATCCCGGCGGGCCAGGTAGGAACACTCTCCGCCGGGGGAGCGGCGGGCGGGGCTGACGAAAGGGGTGAACGCCGACCCCTTCCGCCACAATTTCGCCACGCATTGGCCGGAAAGCGGCATGGAATTGATGCGCCCGCGTCCGCTCGCTCACCCCTGCGGGGCTTCTCGTTGTGCTCGAATTCCTGTTTCCGTTTCCCGAACTGAAATAATCGGACCGTGCAGGACTTGTTCGAGCACCGGGATGTGCGACGGCTCAGATCCATACGCACGTCATGCAGAAACCCGGATTGGGCGTGCGGAGTCCGCGGGATGACCAAACGAGGTGACAGCGCCAAGAGGCAAAGAAGGCGGGGATCTGCGGGAGAGCCAAGGGTTCTGACCGTCGCGGCGAAGGGCGGCGAGCACCCACCCGCCGTGGGGTGGCGGGCAGCAGCGTCTCGGGCCGTGGCATCCGACAGATGTGCAGAGGATGGCCACACGCCGGGTTCAGACCACGGTGGGGACAGGGTGAGCGGCGAAGAGATAGGGGCATGAAGCGGCTTGGCCGGATGGTCCAAAGCGTTAGGGTTTTCGCACGAAGGGGACCGCGATGAGTTGGATTGACGCCATGCGAAGCACGTGGGAGGCGGCCGTGGGCCTCGTTTTTCCTCCCATCTGCCAGGTCTGCGGCGGGGAGCGCGCGGAGCCGGGGGAGGGTTACGTGTGCGGGCGCTGTCGGTCGCGGCCCGGCGCCCTCCGCTTCGTGCAGCCGCCGTACTGCGAGCGCTGCGGGCTGCCGTTCGAAGGCGAGATCACCACGCGGTTCGAGTGTGCCAATTGCCGCGAACTGAATCTGGCCTTCAGCCAGGCACGGGCGGCGATGGTGGCGACGCCGTTTCTGCTGGAGATCATCCATCGCTACAAGTACCAGCGCGCGCTGTGGTTTGAGCCCTTTCTGGCAAATCTACTGATCCGCCAGGCGGCGACGCCGATCCGCGAAGGCGGTTGGGAGGCCCTGGTGCCAGTACCCCTGTTTCCGGTGAAGCGCCGCGAGCGGGAGTTCAACCAGGCCGAGCGATTGGGCGCGGCACTCGCGCAGGCGACCGGCCTGCCACTGCTAACCACCGTCGTCAGGCGGGTCGTTCCCACGCGAACCCAGACCCAACTGAACCGTCAGGAGCGCGCCGACAACATGCGCGGGGCGTTTGCGCCGGTGGCCGGCGAAGCACTGAAAGGGAGGCGCGTGGTGCTGGTGGATGACGTGCTGACCACCGGCGCCACCACCAGTGCCTGCGCCCGGGCCCTGCTGAAGGGCGGTGCAACGGAAGTGGCTGTGTGGACGCTGGCGCGCGGGTTGTGATCCGCCTCCCCCCAGCGGCCGCACACCACACGTGGACCCCAACCCGTTACGGGGCGGTTTGAAGAGTCAGGTTTGGGACAGGGCGCAAAGGCCAACCCAGGCGCATTGCACTCGCTTGCAGCGCGGTTTCTTCGCATGGCATTGCGGGCCCTTGTAAAAGCGGCGGAATGGGGCAGGAACCCGTGGTTGGCCCGCAAGACCGAAAGCAAACTGCGGTCAACCCGGGGGACCCGGGCGGCTCAGGCACCGACCCGGCAGCGCCCCGCAACGCCGGTCTCCGGACCGGCCCAGAAGCCGACCGGCGGTCGGCGGTACCCGCCGGCAAGAATGCCGGCGCTACCCGTAACGCCGGTCTCCTGACCGGCTCCGAAGCTGACCGGCGATCAGCGGTACCTGCCGGCAAGAATGCCAGCGCTACCCGTAACGCCGGTCTCCTGACCGGCTCCGAAGCTGACCGGCGATCAGCGGTACCTGCCGGCAAGAATGCCAGCGCCCCCGTAGCGCCGGTCTCCTGACCGGCCCGAGGCCGACCGGCGGTCGGCGGTACCTGCCGGCAAGAATGCCGGCGCTACCCGTAACGCCGGTCTCCTGACCGGCTCCGAAGCTGACCGGCGATCAGCGGTACCTGCCGGCAAGAATGCCAGCGCCCCCGTAGCGCCGGTCTCCTGACCGGCCCGAGGCCGACCGGCGGTCGGCGGTACCTGCCGGCAAGAATGCCGGCGCTACCTGTCACGCCGGTCTCCGGACCGGCTCAGAAGCCGACCGGCGGTCGGCGGTACCCGCCGGCAAGAATGCCGGCGCACCCCGTAGCGCCGGTCTCCTGACCGGCTCACAAGCCGACCGGAGATCAGCGGTACCTGCCGGCAAGAATGCCGGCGCTACCCGTAACGCCGGTCTCCTGACCGGCTCAAAAGCCGACCGGCGGTCAGCGGTACCTGCCGGCAGGAATGCCAGCGCCCCCCGTAGCGCCGGTCTCCGGACCGGCCCAGAAGCCGACCGGCGGTCAGCGGTACCTGCCGGCAAGAATGCCGGCGCTACCCGTCACGCCGGTCTCCGGACCGGCCCAGAAGCCGACCGGAGATCAGCGGTACCTGCCGGCAAGAATGCCGGCGCTACCCGTAACGCTGGTCTCCGGACCGGCTCCGAAGCCAACCGGAGGTCAGCGGTACCTGCCGGCAAGAATGCCAGCGCTAACCGTAACGCTGGTCTCCTGACCGGCTCCGAAGCTGACCGGCGATCAGCGGTACCTGCCGGCAAGAATGCCGGCGCTACCCGTAGCGCCGGTCTCCGGACCGGCCCAGAAGCCGACCGGCGGTCGGCGGTACCTGCCGGCAAGAATGCCGGCGCTACCCGTAACGCCAGTCTCCTGACCGGCGCAGAAGCCGACCGGAGATCAGCGGTACCCGCCGGCAAGAATGCCGGCGCTACCCGTCACGCCGGTCTTCCGACGAGCCCAACTGCCACCCGAAGGTCGGTTAGACTCCGCCTCCCAAGGCGGGGTGCGTCTCCATTCCTCCCGCCCCGGCTCCTTGGGCAAATTGCCCGGCTCCGAATGCGGCATCAGGGGCTCAGGCCGGCTGCCTGCGCAGAAGGTTGAAACGCCGCACAAGCGGCTGCGATGTGTCCGAACTCGGGCGGGCGGAGTTTCGCGTTGTGTAGCTGCAGGCGGTTGCCCATGCTCGCGCTGCCTTTATGAAGCATCCTCACCGCCGCCTGGACTGTTCCCCACGACAACTTTCCCGCACAACGGCCGCTTGGCGGCAATCATTGCTGCCCGCGACGGGCGCGGCGCTATGTCTCGCCGGGGCACTGGCGCCCAACGCCCACGCGGAAGACGCTGATCGGTTCCGTCCGTATCTACGGTTCCACAGCGGCGACATCAGCCCGCTGTGGGGTGTGGACGACCTGTGGTCATTCAGCCTCGGCGCGAATTTCAATCGCTACTTGGGCGCCGAGTTGACGCTGGATTTCTTCGAACGCGAGTACGAATCCGAGAGCCTCGGTGGGGTTCTGGGGGAGGTTTCAGCCTGGAATCCCCTGCCCTACCTGCGGTTGCGGTATCCGATGCTCAAAGACCGGCTGGTGCCGTACGCGCTGTTTGGCGTGGGTCCGACGTTCCTGCAGTTTAACGACCGGCAAAAGGCCGCTTTCGGCAAGGAGGTGGACATCGAGGGCTGGACCGTCTCGGTCGGCCTTGGCGGCGGCATCGAGTACTTCCTCAGCGACAACGTGACGTTCGGCGTCGAGGGAAAATACCTGTGGATGAACCCGATTGACGCGACGGTGGCCGGCGAGTCCACGGAGGTGGAACTGTCCTCGGCGATGTTCACGTTCGGGTTGCGCGTGTACTGGGACGAGAACAACCCGCGTCCGCTGCTGGGCGAACCCGGAGAATCGAGCCGGAACCGGTTCTACTTCGGGCTCCGTCTGGGCGGGCACATCCTGACCGACGACGCGTTCTCGAACGGCGTTTCGTTCGGCCCGGAGCCCTCGGCCAAGGGGAGCTTCAGCCAAACCGGCAGCCTCGCGTTTGGCTACGATTTTGGCGAACACCTTGGGGTCGAGTTGGTGGCGGACAGTCTGGAACCGAATTTGGAATACGAGGGCTACGGTGCGATCAGCGAGTACGGCATGGGCGCGGTGCTGCCTTATCTGCGGCTGCGCTTCCCGATGCACCGGGGTCGCTGGTCACCCTACCTGATGGCCGGCGCCGGCATCGTGTACGGCGAATCGAACGATCAGAAGGAAGCCGGGGCGGACCTGCACATTGACGCCAAGGGCATCTATCCGGCGCTCGCGGTGGGCGGCGGCATCGAGTACTTCGTGACCCGCAACTTCTCACTGAACGCCGACGCGCGCTGGCTTTATTCGTGGGGCCACGAGTTCGAGATTGACGGCCGGCGGGCCGAAGGTGACTTCTCCACGGTCATGCTGAACGTCGGCTTCCGGGCGTACCTCTTCGAATCGAAGGGCAAGTGACGGCCAGCCAGGTCAGCGAGACCCTGAGCGCGTTTTGCCGGAGATCGGCGACCACGGTCATCCTCGGGCTGATCACCGGTCTCTGGTTAGCGACGGCGTCGGCCGCCGGTCAGGAGACCGCACCCATTCAAGCCCTGGCAAGAATGCGAGTTCTGCTGGGCGAGGCCGAGGCACTGCAGCGTCAACGCCGAACCAACGAGGCACTGATTGCCGCGACGGAAGCCATCCGTCTGGCGCCGAAATCGGTGGAAGGCTGGATGCTGCGAGGACGGCTGCGGGCCGCCAACGGAGCGTTTCGGGACGCGGCCGCCGACTTCGCGAAGGTGCTGGAACTGAATCCGCGCGATCCCGACGCCCGGTTTCAGCGGGCCTTGGCCAGATTCCGGGACGGACGGTTGGCGCGGGCCGTGGAGGATTTTGATCGCCTCGCGGAGATGGCTCCGCAACGAATGCCTGAGCTTTGGCAGCGGGGCGTGGCTCTCAGCCTGGCGGGCCGCCACGACGACGCGCGGCGGCAATTCGAAGCGCACCGTCGGGTCAACACCAACGACGTGGAACTGTCCGCGTGGCACTACTTTTCCGTCGCGAAGCTCGAGGGCCCGGCCCAAGCCCGCTCCGCCCTGCTGCCGGTGAGCGGCGACCCGCGCGTGCCGATGCCGGAAATCTGGCGACTTTACGCGGGTCAGGCCGAGGCAAACGCGGTGTTCGCCGCCGCCGAGTCGGTTAGCGACGAGGCGACCGGAGCGGCGGCGCGCTTCTACGCGCGGCTTTACGTGGCGATGTACCTCGACGCGCACGGCAGACCGACGGAAGCCCTGCCCCTCGCTCGCGAGGCGGCAGCTCATTCTGCGGCGTATGACTTCCTTGGCCAGGCAGCTCGTTTGTACGCCGAGCAACTGGCCGCTCGAGTGGCCACCGGCCCGGCCGACCGTGAGCCCACCCGGGCCGCTGAGTGAAGTGGATTGCTCCCGGGCGGGATCCCTCGCGCCAGGATTCTTCGCGCCAGCGTTTTCACCCGGCCGCCGCGCGCGCCACCGTCTCGATCTTGGCCAGCCCTTCTTCGGCCTCCGCGCGCGTGAGGTTGAGCGCCGGAAGCAGGCGCACCACCTGAGCCCCGGAAGGCACCGTCAAAACGCCGGCTTCGTGCAACCGGTGAACGAACTGGCCGGAGGGGGGCTTGTCAACGGCGGCAAAGCCGGGGATTTCTTCGCGAGGCGCGAGTTCGAAGCCCAGCATCAAGCCGAGGCCCCGGACGGCGCGAATCACGCCGGGCACTTCCCGCTGGAGGCGTTCCAAGCCTTCCTTGAGAAACGCGCCGATGGAACGGGCGTTTTCGGCCAGGCCGTCACGCTCGACGATCTCCAGCACCTTGAGCGCGACCGAACACGCGAGCGGCGTGCCGCCGAAAGTCGTGGCGTGCGAACCTGGCCCCAGCAGATCGGCGTAGCGATCCCGCACCCAAAAGGCTCCCATCGGAAAGCCGCCGGCCAGCGACTTGGCCATCGAGACGGCGTCAGGCAGGAAGCCGTCCGCCCCGGGAATGGCCTCGAGAATGCGCTGAAAACTCTGAAAGCGGCCGGTGCGGAAGTAGCCGCACTGCACGCCGTCCATCAGGAGGAGCAACCGGTGTTCGTCGCACAAGGCGCGCAGCCCCAGGAGGTATTCGGGCGTCGCCGGGGTGATGCCTCCCTCGCCCTGCACGCCTTCGATCAGGACCGCGACCGTGGCGGGCGAAATGGCGGCGCGCGTCGCTGCAAGGTCGTTAAACGGCACATGGCGGAAACCGGCTACGGCGGGACCAAAGCCCTGCCGAAACTTCTCCTGCCCGTTGGCGGCGATGCCCGCGAGGGTTCGTCCGTGAAAGGAGTTCAGTGCGGTCAGGATCTCGAAACGCCCCTCGTCGTGACCGTAGCGGCGGGCCAGCTTGTACAACCCTTCGTTGGCCTCCCCGCCGCTGTTGGCGAAGAAGACCTTGCCTCGCGCCAAATGGCGGACGAGCCCCGCCGCGAGGCGGCCCTGCGGTTCGGTATAGTAGAGGTTCGAGACGTGCATCAACCGCCGTGCCTGAACGGCGATCGTCTCGGCGACTTCCGGGTGCGCGTGCCCGAGGGAACACACGGCAATGCCGCCCCCGAGGTCGAGGTAGCGCCTGCCCGTGACATCCCAGACCTGGCTGCCGCGGCCATGACTCAAAACCAGATCGTACCGGCCGTAGCTGGGAACGACGTACTGCTGAAACAACTGCCGGACCGCGTCGCCTGGATCACCGACGCCCGGAACTGGCGGGGGGAGGATTTCCTTCATTTCCGGGCAAGCCCATAACGGACTCGGCGTGGCCGCACAACCCTTTTGATGCGTTCGCAACAGTCGTAATCCCATGAGGAAGGCATGGCGCCGATTGACGCGGCCCGCCTGCGTTGATAGAACACCGCCGCTCTATGAAGACCACTTCCACTGCCCGGCTTTGTCCTAAGCGGGCGGGTCTTCTCCCCTGCCCGTCCGCCGTTCGCCCGCCGAACACCTTGTCATGAGCGATTCCCCCGCGCCCAAGTTTCGTCGTGTCCTGCTCAAACTCAGCGGGGAAGCCCTCGCGGGCGACACCGGCTTCGGGATCTGTCCGGAGACCGTTCATGCGATTGCGCGGCAAGTGCGCGAGGTGCGCGAACTGGGAGTGGAAGTCGTGATCGTGGTCGGTGGGGGAAACATCTTCCGCGGCCAGGTGGGCAGCGAACGGGGCATCGAACGGGCCACCGGCGATTACATGGGAATGCTGGCCACGATCATCAATGCCCTCGCCTTGCAGGACGCGCTGGAGAAGAACGGCGTGCCCACCCGCGTGCAGACGGCCATCTCGGTTTCGCAGGTGGCGGAACCCTTCATCCGCCGGCGAGCCGTGCGCCATCTGGAGCGCGGGCGCGTGGTGGTGTTCGGAGCGGGAACGGGCAATCCCTATTTTTCGACCGATACGGCGGCGGCCCTGCGCGCGAGCGAAATCGGGGCGGAAGTGGTGCTCAAGGCCACCAATGTGGACGGCGTGTACGACAGCGATCCGAAGAAGAACCCGGACGCAAAACGATTTGACACCATCACCTACTCCGAGGCGCTGGCCCGCCGCCTGAAGGTCATGGATGCCACCGCCTTTTCCCTCTGCATGGACAACAAGCTGCCGATTATCGTCTTTGATTTCTTTCAACCGCACAGCATCCGGCGCGTGGTCATGGGCGAGCCCATCGGCACGTTGGTCACCGGCTGACCGGAGGCGCGCGGCACCGCATACACTTCGACTTAGACCTCATTTAACCCCACCACAACCCATGACGCTCGACGACATCCTGCTGGAAGCGGAAGAGAAGATGAACAAGACCGAACAGGTGCTGATTCACGAGTTCGCCGGCGTGCGGACCGGCAAGGCCTCGCCGGGGCTCGTGGAGAACCTCCAGGTGGAAGCATACGGCTCCCACATGCGCCTCCGCGAACTGGCCGGCATCACCACCCCCGAGCCACGGATGCTGGTCATCCAGCCGTGGGACGCGGCGATGCTACACCCGATCGAAAAGGCGATTCAGAAGGCCAACCTGGGTCTGAACCCGGCGATTGACAAAAAGATCATCCGTGTGGTCTTCCCAGAACTCAGCACCGAACGCCGGCTCGAATTCACCAAGATCGTCAAGAAGATGGCCGAGGACTCGCGCGTGGCCATCCGCCATGTCCGACGCGACGCCATCGAACACCTGAAGAAGGCGGCCAAGGCCGGCGGGGTGACGGAAGACGAGGAGAAGCACGCGGAAAAGGAGGTCCAGAAGCTCCACGACGAGTACATCAAGAAGATAGACGAGCACCTCGCCGTGAAGGAGAAGGAAATCATGACGGTGTGACAAAAGTCCCACCCGCCTCACCCGCCGAAAGCCCCTGCCGTCACTGTCCGCAACCGCCTCAAGAGCGGACGCGCTTGGTGTGGGTCTTCTCCGTCTTCAGAATGCGTATTTCACCGCGAGCGAGCCGAGGTGCCGGGTGAACTCCCGGCCGCGGGTGTTTGGCACGTAGCTTTCCACCCAGTCGTACGAGTAGGCTGCCGACGCGCTCAGATGGGCGTTGAAGGAGACGTCCATCCCAATACTCGGTGTGAAGATCCAGTCGGTCCGCTTGACCGGATCCAACCAGTCACCGCCGTAGGCGCGAAAGCCGAAATTCAGCGACGCATGGTCGCAGAACTTGTGCCGCCACACCGCGTCATAGGTGATGTCCTCGTAGGCGGACGGCGTGCCAAATGCCGGTTGCATGAACTGCTTCACCGTCAGCGTGAGCGAATCCCGGGCTGACACAGTGATGACCGCCGACGAATCCACGTACAGCAGGACCTGATGGCCGTCGAAGTTGGGCGGTGTGGCGTGATCGAAGTCATGGTAGGCGGGCCCGAGATTGAGCTTAAGCTTGAGCCAGCGAGTCACCGTTCCCTCGAGCCCACCAATCCCGCGATGGTAATGGTTGGAGTAATCCACGGAGTAGCCCGGCAGCGGCGGTTCCATCTGATAACCGAACCAGTAGCCGACCACCGCGTGCAGCCCCTCCGCAATCCGGTACCCGAAGTCTATGCCCACATTCAGGTCATCGCGATCCACATAGTTCTGGTAAAAGGGAAACAGGCGCGGGTCGCGAAGCTCCGTCCGGAAATCGTGGATGTAGGTGGAAAACCGCGGCCGGAAGAAGAATCTTCCCCGGGGATGGTACGCGCCGAAGCCGTTGCGGAAGATCAGCGCCTCGCGACGGTCCCGGATGGGGACGCCGCCGATGGCCGGCGCCCCGACCGGCCGGCCACTGACCGGATCCACGATGCCGAACGTCAACCCCTCGGTGCTGCCGTCTATCCACGTGAACGAGTTGAACTGCTGCCATTCCACCGTGCCGACCTTCCCGCTGAAGTTGAGTGCGGCCCGATGCGCGACGTGGCTTTCCGAGGGCTCATCGTGGAACGTCACCACCTCGGGCGCATAGCTCGTCGAGAGACCGAACTGAGGAATAGGCTTCCAATCCAAAGCCAGCCGGGGCGTGACCGCCGTCACCAGGGACTGCTGAAACGGCCGGACTGCATTCGGAACCAAGGGCGACGGTTCGTAGTCTTGCAAATAGACGTTGCTGTCGAAGGTTTCCTTGAGGGTGAGGTCCGCCTTGACGGTCAGGTTGGTCGCAAGCTGCCACGCGTGGGCCGGCGCGGTGACCAGCCCGATCGCCGCCAACGCCAGGGTCCAGCGGGGAAGACATTCCACCCTCGGCTTGCTCACGTGCCCCGCAGGCCGCCCCCGTACGATATCGCTGTTTGATCTCATGATGTCCAAGAGACTGCCCGGTCTCAGGCGGTCGGTTTCGCTTGCGGTCGGATCAGGAAGGTCAGGGCGGCGCCCAGAAGCAACAGCAGGCCCGCCACCACGAACGAGGATCGGAAGCTGCCGCCGCTCTGTGCGGTCAACATTTGCTGCAGGCGGGGCAGGACCAGTCCACCCATTCCCCACGCGGTAAAAACGACGCCGTAATTCATGCCGAAACTCTTGAGCCCCCACAGGTCCTTCGTGTAGGCCGGGAACAGGGCGAGGTTTGCGCCATAGTTGGCGCCAATCAGTGCCGCCAACAAGACCATGACCGCCGCCGCTGTGGTGCTTGATCCGGTCACTGGAATCGCGACGAACATCAGTGCCGCCTGGACCCCAAGGACCAGGCAAAGAGTCCAGCGCCGGCCGATCTTGTCCGACAACGTGCCGGCCAGGATCCGGCCTCCGGCGTTGCCGATGGCCATAATCGCCACCGCAACAAAAGCCAGTTCTCCCATGCTGGCCTTCGCCATACCGCTGATGCTCCCAATCACCATCAGCCCCGCCCCTGCCCCGATGAAGTAGATCACCCAAAGCAGCCAGAAGGTCGGCTGGCGCAGAATCTCGCCAGGGGTCGCATGAACAACGGGCGCGGGTTTCGCGGTGCCCGTGGCCGGTTTGGGGCCGGCCGTGAATCCGGCGGGCGGATTGACGAGCAACTGTGCCAGACCGCACACAATGGCGACAAACGCCAGGCCCAGGATCAGCATCGTCTTCTGCACTCCGAACCGGCCGAGGAGGTACTGCGACAAGGGAGCGAGATACACCGGGGCCAGACCGAAGCCTGCCACAACCATGCCCGCGATCAGACCGGTCTTGGCCGGGGGAAACCACTTCAGCGCCGGGGGCGTCGCCGACGAATAGCCGAAACCGATGCCGACTCCCGCCAAAACGCCGAAGCCGAGCAGCCAGACCCCGTAGCTTTGCGTGGTCGAGCACAACAGAAACCCGACTCCCACCAGCACGCCACCGATCGTGGCGGTGAGACGAGGGCCAAACTTGTCCTGGCAGCGACCGGCCAGGATCATGGCAAAGGCGAAGACCAGGCAGCACAACGCGTAGGGATCATTCAACTGCGTGCCCTTCCAACCGAACTCCTTTTCGATGGCGCCTTTGGTGAGGCTCCAAGCATACAGGATACCCAGGGCGAGGTTGATGCCGAGGCCGGCAAAGGTGACGGTCCAGCCGCGATTGGCGACGGGCGTGGTGGGAGCGGGGTCGGTAGTCATGGTGAACGGAGAGGAAATCTGAAGTTCGAAGAACGAAAGCGGGAACGAAGCCCTCGCGCGAAAACGAAAGGCGGGCGCTCCGTCCAAGGGAGTTTTGGCCCGGCGGGTTGCCTGCCGGAGCCACGGTGGCCACGGTGCTTTGGTCTCATCTGACGCGGTTCACGATTCCGTGTGGAAGCTGCAACCGCCTGCTGATTTGCCGCCGGGGCATCGCACCCCGGCGGCTTGTGTTTCCCCGGCGCCCGAAGGCACCGGGGCGATTCTGCGGCCCTACTGCCGTTCCTTCACCAGCACCTCCACGACGTGCGGGTCGGCCAGCGTGGTGGTGTCGCCAATTTGATCCACGGCGTTCTCAGCGATCTTGCGCAGGATGCGGCGCATGATCTTGCCGGACCGGGTCTTGGGCAGCGCCGGGGCGAATTGCAGCTTGTCCGGCGCGGCAATCGGCCCGATTTCCTTGCGCACGTGGGCGATGAGTTCCTTCTTCAACTCTTCGCTCGGATGGATGCCGTCTTTGAGCGTGACGAAGGCGTAAAGGGCCTGGCCCTTGATATCGTGGGGCATGGGCGCCACGGCGGCTTCGGCCACCTTGGGATGGCTCACCAATGCACTCTCGACCTCGGCGGTGCCGATGCGGTGACCGGAAACGTTCACCACGTCGTCAATCCGGCCCATCAGCCAGTAGTCGCCGTCGGGGTCAATGCGGCAGCCGTCGCCGGTGAAATAGATGTCCTTGTACATCGTGAAGTACGTGTCAATGAACCGTTCGTGATCGCCCCAGGTGGTGCGCATCATGCCCGGCCACGGCTTCTTGATGCAGAGCTTCCCGCCCTCGTTCGGTGCGGCGGGTGTGCCGTCGTCGCGCAAGACCACGGGCTCGACGCCGAAGAACGGTCGGCTGGCACTCCCGGGCTTGAGCACGTGCGCGCCGGGCAGGGGCGTGATCAAATGCCCGCCGGTTTCGGTTTGCCACCAGGTGTCCACGATGGGACAGCGCTCCTTGCCGATGACGCGGTAATACCACATCCAGGCCTCGGGATTGATCGGTTCGCCGACCGAGCCGAGGGTCTTGAGCGAGCTGAGGTCGTATTTGTTCGGCCATTCTTCACCAAGCCGGATGAGGGAACGGATCGCGGTGGGCGCGGTGTAGAACTGGTTGACCTTGAACTTCTCGACGATCTGCCAGAAGCGGCCGGCGTCCGGATAGGTGGGCACGCCCTCGAACATGACGCTGGTGAAGCCGTTGCAGAGCGGGCCATAGACGATGTAGCTGTGGCCGGTGACCCAGCCGATGTCGGCGGTACACCAGAAGATGTCCTCGGGGTGAATGTCGAAGACGTACTTGGTGGTGAGGGCGACGTGGAGCAGGTAGCCGGCGGTGGTGTGAACGACACCCTTGGGTTTGCCGGTGGAGCCGGAGGTGTAGAGCATGAACAGCACATCCTCGGCCTTCATGACTTCAGGCGCGCACTCCGGGGACGCCGTCGCCATCAGGTCGTGCCACCAGAGGTCGCGTCCCGCGACCATGTTGCACGCCGTGTCGTTGCGCCGGTACACCACCACCTTTTCAATGCTGGGAGTGGATTTGAGCGCCTCATCCGCGATGGCCTTGAGCGGGATGGTCTTGCCCGCACGAAGACCGCAGTTGGCGGTCACCAGCAGCTTGCACGTGGAATCGTTGATGCGCCCCGAAAGAGCGTCCGCGCTGAACCCGCCGAAGACAATCGAGTGAATCGCGCCGATCCGGGTGCAGGCGAGCATGGCAATGGGTAGTTCGAGCACCATCGGCATGTAGATGGCCACGCGGTCACCCTTCTTGACACCGAGTGATTTGAGGACGTTGGCAAACTTGCAAACCTCGGCCAGCAACTGTCGGTAGGTTATCTTCGTCACGTCGTTTTCCGGCTCGCCCTGAAAGATGAGGGCGATCTTGTCACCCAGGCCCGCCTGGACGTGGCGGTCGAGGCAATTCACGGAGACGTTGAGCTGGCCGTCCTCGAACCACGTGTGCTCGATCTTCCGGGCGGCGGTGTCCCAGGTGTAGCGCCGGGCAACGGTGGGTGGTTTGAACCAAGCAAGCGTCTTGGCCTGCTCGAGCCAGAATTTTTCGGGTTCGTTGACCGACTGATCGTACATCGCCTGGTATTGCTCGGCGTTGAGGTAAGCACGCTTCACCACCTCGGCCGACGGCGGGAAGGTACGGTTCTCCTGCATGAGCGACGCGGTGGATACGGGTTTGGGGATGTCTGCCATGGTTTTTCCTTTCTCGTGTACAGGTTGATGTTGTCGTTGCTGCGAAGCTCCGGACGACGCTCAAACCGGAACGCCGCCCGGGGACTTGAAATGGTACGGGAAAACGTGGTGCTTTACGGCCTCGATGCTGGCGAGCAGCGCGGGACCGACACTGTGGCGGCGCTCGTCGGTCACGACCAGTTCACGGTCGCGCAAACCGCCGGCCCATTCCGTGCTGCCGAGCATGACGCCTCCCAGACCGAGGCTGTAAATGTCCTCGTCGCCTTCGCCACACGCGGTGCGCCAAGCCAGCGCCCAGCCGCGCACCGTGTTCTCGACATGATACCCACCGCCGCCGATGACCAGCAACGGCACCCGGAAGGCGAGCAGGCGTTCGATTACATCCACCACCACGTTGTTGGTCATGTGGAGGTGGGTCAGAGGATCACCGGCCAGCGTGTCCATGCCCAGCTCGGTGACGATCACATCCGGCGCGTAGGCCGTGATGAGCGGCACCGCGACTTCGTTGAAAGCCAGTCGGAAGGCGTCGTCATACGTGCCCGCCGGGAGGGAGACGTTGGCGTTGAAACCCCGGCCGGGGCCTTCGCCGATTTCGTCCTCGAAGCCGCCCCACGGGTAAAGCGTCTTGCCGCTCTCGTGCAGGGAAATCGTGAAGACATCACGGCGCCCGTAGAAAGCCGCCTGGGTGCCATCGCCGTGGTGGGCGTCCACGTCCAGGCACACCACCCTCTTGCCCGCCTGCGTGAGCCGGAGGCAGGCGAGGACCACATCGTTCACGTAACAGAAGCCTCCGGCCCTTTCAGGGAACGCATGGTGAAAGCCGCCCAGCAGGTTGAAGGCAACGTCCGCCCGGCCCTCGAGCAGAATCTCCGCCGCAGTCAGCCCGGCACCCGCCGCCCACGCGCCATACTCGAGCATCTCGCGAAAGACGGGCGTATCCGGCGCCCCCAGGCCCACGTTCAGTGCCTCGACGGACAGTTCCCCCGCGGCTGCGCGCTCCAATTGGTCCAGGTAGCCCGGCCGGTGAAAGCCTTCCAATTCCGTCCGCGTGGCTCGGCGCGCCGCGACCTCCGTCCGGGCCGGAACCCCCAGCAAGCCAAACGAAATCAACTGCCGCCGGGTGAGGGTGGAACGATCCGTCTTAAACGGGCAATCGGCCGGATACGGCAGCGCCTCGATTTCGGGGGAGTAAACAAATGCCAGTCGCCGGTCGTTCATGGGAGAGGCGAGGATCCCGGTCCCGATCCGTCGGAGGAAAGCCACACCGCGCCGCCCGACCATCGAACCGAAGGGTCCAACATGTCGGACGCAACGCCGCCGGGGGATGGAGTGCGGACGTGTGGCATCGGCGCAAGGTAGTAATCGAAGTCCCCTCCGGCTTCACGCTTTTTGGCAAAAACTGGTCATTTTTTGAACTGGCTTCCCGTGGCCCCCCCCGCCCGCCGGCCGCCGACAGACGCAGCTTCCTTCCGGCGGCGGGTTCGCTTTTTGACTTCCCGCCAGCGGCCGGCCCGCTAGACATTCCGGCGTGCCGGACCCATCCCGCCCAACCGAACGAACCATCAAGGGACTCCCCGCCAGCGGTGGCGTGGCCCGGGGGAAGCTGTTCGTGCTGGGACGCAGCGATCCGGTCACACCTCCCGAGTACGCGATCACCGAGGACGAGGTCCCCGCCGAGCAGGAGCGTTTTCAACGGGCCATCATCGCCACCCGGGGGCAGTTGAGCGCCATCCAGGAAAAGCTCCGACGAATGCTCGGCGCCAAGGATGCCGAATTGTTCGAGGCTCAATTGCTGTTCCTCGATGACCCGACCGTGCTGTCCCACGTCAACCGGCTGATCGCGGAACGCCGGTGCAATGCGGAAACCGCCTTTGCCGAGGTCGCCCGCGGTTACCTCGAAGCGTTCAAGGCAATGGAGGACTCGTTCATGCGGGAGCGGGGAGTGGACGTTCGGGATGTCACCGACCGGGTACTTCACACGCTGCTGGGGCAGGACCACGCCGCCTCGCTCGCCGACATCCGGGAGCGCTGCATCCTCGTGGCTCACGATCTCACCCCTTCGCAGACGGCACTCCTCGATCGCAATCTGGTCCTCGGATTCGCGACGGATCAAGGGGGACTGACCTCGCACACAGCCATTCTCGCCCGCGCCCTCAATCTACCCGCCGTGACGGGGCTGATTGACGCCAGCCGCCGGGTGCGGCACGGCGCCAACGCGATCCTCGACGGCTTCGAGGGCACCCTGATCGTCGAACCCACCGACGCCACGCTCTACCGCTTCGGGGCCATCGAGTTTCGCCAGCAACAACGGCGTGACCAGTTGCGGCAGTTGACGGATCAGCCGGCCATAACCCTCGACGGCCACGCCCTGACCCTCTCCGCGAACATCGAGAGCCCCGATGAAACCGCCGACGTGAAGTCGCAGGGCGCCGAAGGTGTGGGCTTGTTTCGCACCGAGTACCTTTTCTTGCGCGGAAACTCGCTGCCGACCGAGGAGGAACAATTCCAAGCCTACGATCGCATCGCGCGGGAGCTTCACCCCCAGCCGGTCATCATCCGGACCCTCGATCTCGGGGGCGACAAGGTCACACGCCTCTGGCCCGCCCACTCCGAGGAGAATCCGTTCATGGGCTGGCGGGCCATCCGCATCTGCCTCGAGGAGCGCGATGTCTTCCGCGCCCAGCTCCGCGCCATCCTCCGCGCGAGTGCCGCCGGCAACGTCAAGTTGATGTATCCGATGATTTCGGGCGTGGACGAACTCATCCTCGCCAACGAGGTCCTCGATCAGTGCCGCAATGAACTGACGGTCGAAGGACGCCCTTTCGACTTCGACATGGAGGTCGGCGCGATGATTGAAATCCCCTCCGCGGCCATGACCGCCGAGGCAATCGCTGAACACGTGGACTTCTTCAGCATCGGCACCAACGATCTCATCCAGTACTCCCTCGCGGTGGACCGCACCAATCCCAAGGTGGCGCGCCTGTACGATCCGACCCATCCGGGCGTGTTGCGCCTGATGTCCCGGACGATCGAAGCCGGACGCGCTGCCGGTCTGTGGGTCGGCGTGTGCGGAGAAATGGCCGGCGACCCGCTCTTTACGCCCCTATTGGTCGGCTTGGGCGCGCAGGAACTGAGCGCCGCCCCTTCCCGTGTGCCGGCGGTCAAGTTCCTCATCCGCCGCCTCAAGCTCTCGGAAGCGCAGGAACTGGCCGCGTTCGCGCTCCAGTGCAAGGACAGCCACGAAATCCTGCGCCGCACGCGCACGTTGGCCGAGACGGCCGCCCCGTTCTTGTTTGAAAAGGATCAACCCACTGCCTGAGCCTCTTCCCATGTCGTTGACAGTGCTCGTCCTTGCCGCCGGATACGCCACCCGCCTGCGCGAACTCACCCAGGACCGCCCCAAGCCGCTGCTGCCCGTCGCCGGCAAGCCCATGATCGAGTGGGTGCTCGGCAAGCTGTCCGCCATCCCGGAAATCACCCGGGTCATTGTTGTGACGAATGCCAAGTTCGCCGCCACCTTCGAGGCTTGGGCTGCGGCCTACCGTCCCCAACATCCCCGCTGGGAAATCACGGTGGTCAACGACGGCTCCACCACCAATGAAAACCGTCTCGGTGCCATCGGCGACATCCATTTCACGCTCAATCAGGTACCGGTCGCTGGCGATCTGATCGTTGTGGCGGGTGACAACCTGTTCAGTCATTCGCTGGCCGATTTCGGCCGGTTTTGCCTCGCCAAAAAAGAGCCGGTTCTCGCGGTGTACGACGTGGGCAGCCTCGAGGAGGTGAAGAAGTACAACTCGATTGACGTGGCCCCCGATGGGCGCATCACCCATTTCGTGGAAAAGGCCCCCCACCCCACCAGCACGCTGACCGGCATCGCGCTGTACTACTACCCGCAGCACGTGCTGCCCCTCGTGCGGCAGTACATCGCCGAGGGCAATAATCCCGATCAGCCCGGGCGGCTGGTCCAGTGGATGTTCCCCCGGCGGCCGTTTTACACTTGGCGCGTGCCGGGCACCTGGTACGACATCGGCAGCCGCGAGACGTTCGAGGAGGCCAACCGAGTGTTCGCCACCATCCCTCTCGAGAGCTGACCTCTCCGACAGGTGCCGGGCCGACGACGACGGTTCTGCCGAGCGTCCCGGTCGAGTCACCCCCCAAGCAAAAGGCGGCGGTTGAGCCGCCGCCATGCGATCGCCGGGAAACGGGTCCGCGCTTACTTCACCACTGGACGGAGAACGATATTCCGGTAGTCCACCGCTTCGTGGTCGCCCTGCAAATAGATCGGGCCCGGGCGGAACTCGTCCGACCACAGGGCGCCGCCGGTGCAACCCAACAGCGGCTGGTTGTCAATGATCTTGACCCCGTTGAGGATCACCGTGACGTGGCGGTCCACCAACGTAATGTCGAACGTCTGCCATTCGCCGGGCGGTTTGGCCGGTAGCGAGGTGGGCGTGATCCGGCTGTAAATGCCGCCCAACCCGTGCGAGTCCGGTGCCCGGCCATACGAGTCCGCGACCTGCACCTCATAGATGCCCCGCAGATAAATGCCGCTGTTGCCGCCCTTGGGCACGTTCGCTTCCAGCGTCAGATTGAAGTCCTCGAATTCCTTCTCGGTCCGCAGGTTGCCGTAGTGCTGGCCACTGTTCTTGTCCGGCCGGTTGATCAACACCCCGTCCTTCACGCTCCAACCATTCGCGGCGTCGGTCTCGATGAGCCGCCACCCCGTCAGGTCCTTGCCGTTGAAAAGGGGGATCGGCTCGCCGAATTTCACTTTGGACAAGTCCGGCCGCGGCGGCAGGGGCGGGATTCGTTTGCCAAAAAACTGCGCGCTGTCCACCCGCGTGCCGTCGTCGCGCGGGTTCATTTGCACCAAGTTCAGCCGGTCCCCTTCCACCCGGCCCACCAGCGTTTCGGCGATTTGCTGCGTGCGCACCACCTTGCCGCTGGCATCCTTGCGTTTGACCTCGCGAACCCGCGTGACATAGACCGCGTCGTCGTGAAAGTGAACACTCGACACCGGCACGACACTCCCGCCGCCCCAGAGGATCGAGCCATCGAAGTAACCGCTCTCCTTGCGCAACTCCAACCATCCCGCGCCACCGCCGGGAATCGTCAGCGCCCAGCGCCCAAAGAACGCTTCGTTCGCCCGGGCCGACAGCATGCCCACGGCAACCGCAAAACCGAGCGACCACGCCACCCTGTGTGCTGCAAAACGAGTCATCATGGCCGTGCTTATGGCGGCGGCGCCCGGGCGTCTCAAGGAAAAACGGCCCAAAAGAACGGGTCTGAGCCGCCGCCGCCACGGTTGCCTGTGTTGCCACGACATGATTGCGCGACTTTGTCCGCCACTTGAACCCACGTCGTGCGACACAGACTTGAGTCCGCCAGCATTTCGTCCCACCGTGAACGCGGACGGTTGATCGTCCCGCGTCACCATGTACGCCGTGCTCCATCTGCCCCGGTTCGCGTTGCAGGCCGCCCTCCGGCACGAGCCGGAGTTGTGGTCGCGTCCCATTGCCCTGGTGGATCGCGACCAGCCGACGCCGCGGGTGATCGAGCTGACCGATGCGGCGCTCGCCGCCGGGGTGACCGCGGGCCAAACACCGACCCAGGCGCTGGCGCGGTGTCGCAGCGTGCTGATCCGGCATCGCTCGCTGAAGCAGGAACTCGCAGCGACCCAGGCCGTGGTGCAATGCGCCGACGCCTTCTCACCGCACCTTGAATGCACTGCCCCGGGAGTGTTCACCCTCGACTTGCGGGGTCTCGCGGTGGTGAAGGACGCCGCGCCCGAGCAGCTCGCCACGTGGGCCGGACAGTTGCGCCGGGCGGTGACGGCCCTGAATCTCTCCGCGCGCGTCGGCCTGGGGCCGACCCCCAATGTCGCCCGGCACGCCGCCCAGTGGACCGACACCATCCACATCGTCGGTGACGCCCGGGCATTCATCGCCGCGCTGCCAGTAGCCGCCTTGCAACCGTCCAGTGACGTCGCACTGCTCCTCCACAAATGGGGCATTCGCACCGTCGGCGAGTTGCTGGCCCTCGGTCAGGACGCGCTGGCGGAACGGGTGGGCCTCGAGGCATTCGCTCTCTTCGCCGCTGCCTCCGCCACCTCGACAAGGCCACTCCACCTCGTCCGGCCGGAGGAGCGATTCGAGGAGTCGCTCGATCTGGAGCAACCGCTTGAAACCCTCGAACCGCTGCTGTTCCTGTTGCGCCGCTTTCTCGACCAACTTGGTCGCCGGATGGAGGCAACCGGATTTGTCGCCGAGACCCTGACCCTCCGCCTGCGCCTGGAGTCCGGCGAAGTCCTGGACCGACGACTCCGGGTGCCTCACCCCACCCGCCAGGTGGAAGTGCTGTTCCGCATGTTGCAGACCCACCTTGAATCGCTGCGGGCGGATTCGCCCGTCGTGATGGTGGCGCTCACCGCGGCCCCCACGCGGCCAGGGCAGAAACAGTTTGGCCTGTTTGAGACGGCCTTGCGCGACCCGCAGCAGTTTCAGGAAACCCTGGCCCGACTCAGTGCCCTGCTCGGCGCCGACCGCGTGGGCACGCCGGTGATCGAGGATAGTCACCGCGCCGACGCCTTCACCCTGGTGCCGCCGGATTTTGAAAGCGCCCCGGTGCCGTCGGAGCGGCCGGCCCCGCTGGCCCCCACCCCGCTGCGCCGGTTCCGCCCGCCGGCGGCCGCGGAAGTAACGATGGCCGCCACGCCGCAGTCGGTGCGATCGGCCGCGGCCGCTGGCAAGGTCCGGTTCGCGCTCGGTCCGTGGCGTGCGTCGGGCGGCTGGTGGGAACCCGGAGCGTGGGAACGCGAAGAGTGGGACGTTTTGCTACGCGACCATCAAGTGGTCCGTCTCGTCAAGGAGGCCGGCGGCTGGACGGTGGCGGGCATGCTGGACTGAGGCGCCAGAGGACAGTGAACTGCGCCATGCAACCCCGATTCCGACGCCCCCCGCAAGACGCGGGCTGGAAAGCCTGCCGCCGGTCATTCCCCGGTTTTTCGGCTGCGGATCGCCGCAGGGATGGAGTTGGCGCCGCTCCGGCGTGCGGCTGGCGGGGCGAGGACGGATTGCGGCATTCCCGCGTCACCATCTCCCCTTCCCGCCCATCATCCACCTGCTCCCCGTGACACCCGAACAACTGACCTTGCTGCCTCCCGCGCGGCCGTTGCGGGAACGGTTTGGCGCCGAGTTCTTCCGTCAGGTCCCGGAACGTCCCGGCGTGTACCTGCTGTGCGGCCCGCGCGACGGGGTGCTTTACGTGGGCAAGGCCAAGAATCTGCGCCGGCGGCTGGGCAGCTATCGCTCCGCCAATCCGGATCGCGTCCCGCGCAAGCTCCGCCGCCTGTTGGCCGCGGTGGAACGAATCCTCTGGGACGAATGCCCCAGCGAAGAGGCGGCGCTGGCGCGCGAACGCGAACTACTCCAAACCCTGCGGCCGCGCTTTAACACCGTGGGCGTGCGGCCGCTGTCGCCGGCGTGGCTCGGTTGGCGACCGGGCCCTCGCGGTCTCGAACTCGGCCGCGGGGCGATGGCCGAAGTCTGGGCCGACCGTCACGGCCCCTTCGCACAAAGCCGCGCCCTGTTCGGTGCGTTGCTACGGTTGCTGTGGTGGCGGCTCAATCCGAAGGATCCCGCCGAGAACGGTCATTGGATGGCCCTGCCCCCGCCCCTCGCGGCGGAGCGATCCCCGGCGCGCTGGGTATTCGCGATGTCGCTGCTCCAGGCTCAACTCGCTGCCGAGCGGCTGCGCGCCTTCTTCCGGGACGGCTCGCTGGACCTGATCGAATGGTGCCTGGCCGCCACGGCCGACCTGCCACGCTTCGAGCGCGCCTGGTTGGAGCGCGACGCGATCGTGCTGCTCCAGGTCCATGAACGTCTGACCGCCGGAACCGATGGCGCGAGCGTCGTACATTGAACTGCACGCCCGCAGCGCCTTCAGCTTTCTGCGCGCCGGGTCGCTGCCCGAGCAACTGGTCGAAACCGCCGCTGATCTCGACCTGCCCGCGCTGGCGGTGTGTGACCGCATGGGAGTGTACGGTGCCCCGCGTGTGGCCGGCGCCGCGCGCGAGCTGGGACTGCGACCGATCGTCGGAGCCGAACTGGCCATGGACGACGGGTCGGTGCTGCCGGTGTTGGTCGAGTCCCGCGCGGGATACCGCAACCTCTGCGCCCTGCTGACCCGGGCCCACCTGCGGGCCTCCAAGGGGGAAGGCGTCGTGCGTTGGGAGGAACTGCCCGAGTTTGCGTCCGGGCTGGTCGCCTTGACGGGGGAGGCCGAGGGACCGCTGATTCGCGCGTGGCTGCACGGGTCCACTGCCGATGAACGGACGGCGGCACCCGCCCGGGCCGGCGCCGTCCTCGATCGTCTGCAGCGTTGCTTCGGTGCGGGCCAAGTGTTTGTCGAGATTCAGCGCCACCACCAGCGGGGGGAGGATCGGATCAACGCGGCGCTGGTGACACTGGCCCGTGCGCATCGGTTGCCCTTGCTGGCCACGAACGGCGTACTGCACGCCACGCCAGCCGGGCGGCAGGTGCTGGACGTGTTCACCTGCCTGCGGCACCACACCACGCTCGATCAGGCCGGCCGGTTGCTGGCCGTGAACGACGAGCGGCACCTGAAGTCGGCGGACGAGATGGCAGCGTTGTTCGCGGACCTGCCCGAGGCGATTGCCAACACCCGGGTGCTCGCGGAACGGCTGCGTTTTACGCTGGACGACCTTGGCTACGAATTCCCGCGTTATCCGGTTGGACCGGGCGAGACGATGGAGTCAGTCCTGCGGGACTGGACCTATCGCGGCGCGCGCGAGCGCTATCGCGGAAGCATTCCGGACCGGGTCGAGGCGCTGCTCCGCAAGGAACTCGCGCTGATCAACAAGCTCGGCTTTGCCGGCTACTTCCTGATCGTGGCCGACCTGGTCCGTTTCTGTCGGGAGAACGACATCCTGGCCCAGGGCCGGGGCAGCGCGGCCAACAGCGCGGTGTGCTTCTGCCTGGGCATCACGGCGGTGGACCCGGTGAAGTTCAACGTCCTGTTCGAGCGGTTTCTGAGCGAGAATCGCAAAGGCTGGCCGGACATTGACATTGACCTGCCCAGCGGCGAGCGCCGGGAACGGGTGATCCAGGAGGTGTACCGGCGTTACGGCCCTCACGGCGCGGCCATGACGGCGACCGTCATCACCTATCGCGGCCGCAGCTCCGCGCGCGAGCTGGGCAAGGTGCTCGGGCTTCCCGCCGACGTGCTGGACCGGTTCGCGAGCTTGTTCGGGCACGGCGATTTTCCCCACACCCTCGAGTTGCAGGCCCAGATGGAACGCGCCGGGCTGCCGGCGACGCATCCGCGCTCGGCCGCGTTCGCCCACCTCTATCAACAGATGCGCCGGCTGCCCCGGCATCTCGGCCAGCACAGCGGCGGCATGATCATCTGTCAGCACGAACTCAGCCGCATTGTGCCGCTGGAAAATGCCGCCATGCCCGGCCGCGTGGTGGCGCAATGGGACAAGGACGATTGCGAGGACCTCGGCATCATCAAGGTGGACCTGCTCGGGCTGGGAATGATGGCGGTGTTGCAGGACGCGGTGCGCCTGACGGCGGCGCAAGGCCGGCCGGTGGACCTCGCGCAACTGCCGGAGAACGACCCCGCCACCTTCGCCCTCATGCAGCGGGCGGACACGATCGGGGTGTTTCAAATCGAAAGCCGGGCGCAGATGGCCACGCTGCCCCGGATGAAACCCCGCACGTTTTACGACCTGGTCATCGAAGTGGCCATCATCCGCCCGGGTCCGATCCAGGGCGACCTCGCGCATCCGTATCTGCGGCGACGCAACGGCGAGGAACCCGTCACGTATTACGCCCCCCAATTGGTCCCCGTCTTGGAGCGAACGCTCGGCGTGCCGTTGTTTCAGGAGCAGATGCTGCAGATGGCGATGATCATGGCCCACTTCACGGGCGACGAAGCGGAGGAACTGCGTCGCGCCATGAGCTTCCACCGGTCCGAGGAACGGATGCGCCGGGCGGAAGCGCGCCTGCGGGCCGCGCTGGACAACGCCGGCGTCGCGCGTGACGTGGCGGAGCAGATCGTGGGTGCCGTCGGCTCCTTTGCGCTCTACGGCTTTCCGGAATCCCACGCGATCAGCTTCGCCCACCTCGCCTACGCCAGCGCCTATCTCAAGGCCCATCGCCCGGCGGAGTTCTTCTGCGCGCTCCTGAACAACCAGCCGATGGGCTTCTACTCCCCCGCCACGCTGGTCAAGGACGCCGGGCGCCACGGCGTGGCGGTGCGGCCGGTGTGCGCCCTGCGCTCGGACGTGCCGACGGTGATCGAGTCCGACGGCGCGCTGCGCCTGGGCTTGCAACAGGTCCAGGGACTGAGCCGGGCCGGCGCGGAACGGATCGTTCGCGAGCGGGCGCGCCAGCCCTTTGCCTCGCTGGATGACTTCCGCCAGCGAACGAACCTCAGCCGGGACGAGTTGCGCACGCTCGCCGAGATCGGCGCGCTCAACGCGTTTCAACTACACCGCCGGGCGGCGATGTGGGCGGTTGAGCGAACCGTTCGGGACGACGAGTTGCTGCCGGAGGCGGCGACGGGCGCATCACCGCTCCGGCCGATGGAACCGTTGGAACGGACGCTGGCGGATTACGCGGGGCTGCGGCTGACGACGGGTCCCCATCCCATGGCGTTGATGCGGTCGCGTTTGCCCGATGTCTGGCGGGCGGCCGACTTGAAACAGGCCCGCGACGGCCAGCGGGTGCGCGTGGCGGGTCAGGTCATCTGCCGTCAACGTCCCGGCACGGCGAAGGGCGTGTGCTTCGTGAGCCTCGAAGACGAAACCGGCATTGCCAACGTGATCATCTCGCCGGGCTTGTTCGAGCGGGAGCGCCTGACGGTCACGACGGAGCCTTTTCTGTTGATCGAAGGGGTGGTGCAACCGCGCGAAGGCACGATCCACATCCGCGCCTCGCGCATCCAGCACCTCGAGTACACCGGCCTGCGGGCCGCCGATTCCCACGACTTCGCGTAAGGGCGAGGCGCTTGCCGAAGCGAGGCGCTTCCTCGAATCAGCCGGGGCGGTGGTGGCCAATTCCACCGGTGCCGGATACCATCAGCGCGTGAAAATCATCCTTCGGGTCGTGGCGGGATTGAGTCTGGTTGCCGCGTTTGCCGGCCGAACCGCGGGTGCGGCCTGGGACACATTCCCTGACACCTGGGTCGCCACCGACGCGCTGGGCCGCGTGGTTCCCACCCACGCAGAGGTGGGGCCACCCCGAACGGACCGGACCCTCGGCCTGTTCTACTTCCTTTGGCACGGCGCCCACATACAAGGCGGCCCCTACGATGTGACCCAAATCCTGGCCCAAGACCCGGACGCGATGTCCAAACCCGACAGCCCGCTTTGGGGACCGTTGCACGCGCCACACCACTGGGGCGAATCACTCTTCGGCTACTACCTGACCCAGGATGAAGGGGTCCTCCGCAAACACGCCCAGATGTTGAGTGACGCGGGCGTGGACGTGGTGATCTTCGACGTGACGAACCAGATCACCTACCCGGAGGATTACCGCGCGTTGTTGCGGGTGTGGTCGGAGGTTCGCGCTGCGGGCAATCCCACACCGCAGGTCGCCTTCCTGACGCCGTTCTGGGATCCGGCGAGGGTCGTTCGGCAGTTGTGGCGGGACTTGTACCAGCCGGGCCTCTTTCGCGACCTGTGGTTTCGGTGGGAAGGCCGGCCGCTCATCCTCGCCGACCCGGCCTTGCTGCTGGAGCGAACCGGAAATGATCAACAAGACAGCCCCGTGCCGCTGCCTCCCGGGCAAACGCTGGGCCAGACGTTCACCACCGACCGGCCGTTCGAGGGGGTGGGCGGGCGGTTTCCGACGTGGAATACCAGTGGGGCAGGAATGACGCTGACTTTGTTCCGCGACGGCCCGACAGGTGAGTTGCTTCATCGCCAGCGCGCCGAGAACGTGCGCGACAACGAGTGGCGAATGTTGAAGCTCCCCGCCCCCCTGCCCCCCGGCACGTACTACCTGGAAGCCTCCGAGTCCCAGGGCCGGATCGGCTGGTGGAGTCATTCGGCCGACGTGCTGCCCGGCAGTACTTCCTTCACCAACCGTCAGCCGGGGGCCGGGGACCGAACCTTGCGCCTCCTGACGACCGATGACGAAAGTCGTGCGCTGCGGGACTTCTTCACCTTCCGGAAGCCGCAGCCGGACTACTTCCAGGGGCCGACTGGTCCGGACCAGTGGAGCTGGCTGGAGATCCACCCGCAGCACGTCTTCACCAATGCCGCCGGCCTCAAGGAGCAGATGGCGGTCGGCGTCGCGCAAAACGCGGTGGGCCGCCGGCTCGGCGCAATGAGTGAACCCGGGGCGCGCGGGCGGAGCTTTCACCGCGGCGCCACGGATCCTCGGCCCGGAGCGGTGAGGTGGGGACTGAACTTCGCCGAACAGTGGGAGCGGGCCCTGGCGGAGGATCCGCGATTCGTTTTCGTGACCGGCTGGAATGAATGGATCGCCGGCCGTTTCGCCGAGTTCAACGGCGTCCGCCTGCCCGTGATGTTCGTGGATCAGTTCGACCAGGAACACAGTCGCGACCTCGAACCGATGCGCGGCGGTCACGGCGACGACTACTACTACCAATTCGTCGGTTTCGTGCGTCGCTACAAGGGCGCGCGCCCAGTCCCGCCGATCACGCCGTCACCGATCCGCGTGGAGGGTCGGTTTGACGACTGGCAATCGGTGGCGCCGGAGTTTCGCGACACCCTCGGCGACCCGGTCCGGCGACGGCATCGCGGCTGGGACCCGGCCGTGACTTACGAGAATCAAACCGGCCGCAATGACCTGGAGGCGGCGAAGGTGAGTTTCAGCGCCACTCACCTCTGGCTGTACGTCCGCTGCCGCGAGGCCCTGACTCCAGCCACCGACACGAACTGGATGACGGCGTGGCTTGATGTGGACGGCAACGCTACCAACGGCTGGCTCGGCTACGATTTCCGACTCAACGCCAAACGCCCCGAACCGAATCGCGCCACGACCGAGCGCTGGTCAGGCGCGGGTTGGACCACCGTGGCCACCGTCGAGTTCCGGAGCGCCGGCAACGAGCTGGAGATCGAAGTCCCGTGGGAGCGGCTGGGATTTACCGAACCTCCCCGTCAGTTCGATTTCAAGTGGACCGACAACTGCGAATCCGCCGGCGACTGGACCGACTTCACGCTCAATGGCGACGCCGCGCCGAACGACCGGTTCAATTACCGTGCCCGTTTGCGACCGTAGGCTAGCCGCCGGCTGGTGCCGCTGCGGGTGATCACGTCAGTCCCGTCGCCCGGCCGTCCGGTAGCACTTGAATCCGGGTGGCCGCCGGCTCCTTCGGCAGGCCGGGCATCGTGACGATGTTGCCACAGATGGCGACCACGAAACCCGCTCCCGCCGACACGCGGAATTCGTTCACCGCGACCCGAAAACCCCGGGGCCGCCCCCGCAGTTCAGTCCGATCGGACAACGACATGGCCGTCTTGGCCACACAGACTGGCAGGCCGCCGAAGCCGTGCCGGTTCAGCAATTCCAAATCGTTCCGCGCTCCGCGGTCGAAGTCCACTCCCTCCGCGCCGTAGATTGTGCGCGCCAGCACCTCGACCTTGCGTTCGATGGGCAGGTCGAGCGGATAGAGAAACCGAAGACGCTTCCGACCGCGCGCCGCCACCACCCGCAGCACCGCCTCCGCCAAGTCCAGGGCACCCTCGCCGCCCTGCTCGTAGTGTCGCGCCACCACCGCTTCGACGCCCAAGCGCGCACAAAACCGGATGATTCGTCGCAGGTCTTCCGGCGAATCGTCCGTGAAACGGTTCAGGGCCACGACGGGTTCCACGCCGAAGCGGCGGACATTCGCGATGTGTTGGGCCAGGTTGCCGAGGCCGCCCGTCTCCTTGAAGCCGCCGTGGTAGGCCACGGCCCTTGCCGTAGCCACGATGACCGCCGCCGCCGGGTTGAGGCCGGCGGTGCGGCACTTGATGTGGAAGAACTTCTCCGCCCCCAGCTCGGTGGCGAAACCCGCCTCGGTGACGACATAGTCCGCCAGCTTGAGCGCCAGCCGGGTGGCGACGGCAGTGTTGGTGCCCTGCGCAATGTTGGCGAACGGGCCGCCATGGACGAAGGCGGGCGTGCCTTCGGCGGATTGCACCAGGTTGGGATGAATGGCATCCCGCAGCAGCACTTGCATGGCCCCCACGGCGCGGAGGGCCTCGGCCCGAACCGGCTCACCCCGGTAGGTGAAGCCCACCACCATGCGCGCCAGTCGCTCGCCGAGATCGTTGAAGTCGCGGGCCAGGCACAGAATGGCCATCACCTCGGACGCCGGGGTGATGTTGAAGGCGTCGCGCCGGGGCACACCGTGCTTGGGGCCGCCGAGGCCGATGATGATGTCGCGCAGGGAGCGTTCGTTGAGGTCAATCACCCGCCGCAACACGATGCGGCGCGGGTCCAGCCCGAGTTCGTTCCCGTGCTGCAGATGGTTGTCCGCCATCGCGCACAGCAGATTGTTGGCCTTTTCGACGGCGTACATGTCGCCGACGAAGTGCAGGTTGATGTCTTCCGCCGGCACCACCTGCGCCCGGCCCGCGCCCGTGCCGCCGCCTTTTACCCCGAAATACGGTCCCAAGGACGGTTCTCGCAGGCAGATCATGGTGCGGTGGCCCAGGTGCCGCAGCGCGTCCGCCAGACCAATCGTGGTCGTCGTCTTGCCCTCCCCTTGCGGTGTCGGCGTCATGGCCGTCACCAGAATCAAGCGGCCATCCGCCCGGTCCCGTCGCGCGGTGAGTTCCTCGATCGGCACCTTGGCGATGTAATGGCCGTGCGGCAGGATAAGATCGGGGTTCAATCCCAACTCTTGAGCGACCGCAGCAATCCGACGCGGAGGAACAGCCGAAACGGGCACAGCGGATACGGACATACTTGGTGCCGTTGGAACTACCGACCAGGCGACCGTCTGGCAATCGCGAAGCCGTCCCCGCGCCCGCGCCAAGTTCGGAATCCGGGGACTGCTGGCCCCGCGCCCGCGCTAACCGGCGATGAGCTCGCGGACGGCGTTCCAGACCAAACAACCCAGCGGGACCAGCAGGGGAAAAACCCGGCCGCGCCGATCAGGAAGAGGAGAAGGTCCCGATTCACACCGGCAAGCGGGTGAGCCCCGCCCGCGCCCATGCCAAGATTAGTCCATCGAGGGCCGCGCTGCCACCGGGGCAAGCATCGGTTTGTCTGGGCCCTCCCACGCGCTAGACTTCGCGTGTGTCGCTGCTGGAGGTCGCCGACCTGAAGAAATCATTCACTGCGCCGGACGGAATCCGGCGCACGATCATTGACATTCCGCACTTCGCCGTGGAGGCCCGGCAGCAGGTGGCGCTGAAGGGCGAGAGCGGCTCCGGCAAGACCACCTTTCTGAACTTGCTCGCGGGCATATTGCGACCGGACGCAGGCCGCATCCGGCTGGCAGGCAGCGACGTGGCGAGCCTTTCCGAAAGCGCCCGCGACCGGCTGCGCGCCACCACGGTCGGCTACATCTTCCAAACCTTCAATCTGCTGCAAGGCCACACCTGCCTGGAAAACGTACTGCTCGGGATGGCGTTCGGCCCCGGTGAAGACCGAGCGCGCGCGGTGGCGCTGCTCGAACGAGTCGGCCTCCGGGACCACTTGGCGCATCGTCCCCGCCAGCTCTCGACCGGCCAACAGCAACGGGTGGCCGTGGCCCGCGCACTCGCCAACCGCCCGCGATTGGTGCTGGCCGATGAACCGACCGGCAATCTGGACCACGCCAGTGCCCGCGAAGCCCTGCGTTTGATCCGTGAAACCTGCCGCGAGAACGACGCAGCACTCCTCCTCGTTTCCCATGATCGCGACGTGCTGGGTGAATTCGAGGACGTCCGCGAGTTCGCCGGCTTGAACCGCGCCGTGAACGACCGACCATGATTCTCGCGCGACTCGTCCTCAAGAGCCTGCGACAGCACCTGCTGTCCACGGCCGTCACCGCCGGAGCCACCGCGCTGGCGACCGGCTTGCTGCTGGCAGTCTGGATGGTGCGCGACCAGGCGCAGGCGGCCTTCACCGGGATGACCGGCGGCGTGGACGCGGTGCTGGGCGCGCGCGGTTCCAAGCTTCAACTGGTCCTGAATTCGCTTTTCCACGTGGACACCTCGCCCGGGAACCTGAAGTGGGAGGACTACGAGGAGATTGCCCGCCATCCCGCCGTCGCGCTGGCCCTGCCCGTCGCCGTGGGCGACAACTACCGGGGCTTTCGGATTGTGGGCACGCTGCCCGAGAAGCTGGCCGAACTGGAGTGGACCTCGGGCCAACGGCTGACCGTCCGGCCGCCCGGCCGGATGTTCGAACCGACCCTGCGCGAGGCCGTGGTGGGCAGCTTCGCGGCGGCGAAGCTGGGCTTGAAACGGGGCGACGTGTTTCAGCCGTACCACGGCCTCAATTACACGCCGCAGTCTTATCAGCATGAAGAGGAGTACGTCGTCGTGGGCATTCTCGCCCCGTCGAACACCCCGGCGGACCGGGTGATCTGGATTCCGCTCGCGGGCTTGCAGAAAATGGGCGGACACGACCCGGCGGCCGCGGACGAAATCAGCGCCGTCTTGCTGAAGTTCAAGGCGGACAACCCATTGACCGCGCGGCAGCTCGACTCGCTCTACAACAAGCAGGGCAATCGCCTGACCTTTGCGTGGCCCATCGCGCAGGTCGTGGCGCAGTTGTTTGATCGTCTGGCCTGGTTGGATCGGGTGCTCGCTCTCGTGGCTTACCTGGTGGTGGCGATTGCGGCCGGCTCCATTCTCGCCAGCATCTACAACTCCATGAACGAGCGCCGCCGCGAGATCGCGATTTTGCGGGCGCTGGGCGCCCGGCGCCGGACAGTTTTTGGCGCGGTGGTGCTGGAGTCGGCCGCCATCGCGGGCATTGGTGCCATGATCGGTTTCGCTGTGTACGCCGCGGTGTTTGGGATCGCCGGCTCGATTTTGCGGGCACAAACCGGCGTGGTCCTCGACCCGCTGGCGTGGCATCCCGTGCTTGTCCTGGCGCCGCTGGGCATCGTGGCGCTGGGCGCCCTGGCCGGCGTCGTCCCAGCTTGGAAGGCCTATCGCACCGACGTGGCCGACAACCTCACCCCGCACTCGTAGGCGTGAATACTCGGGTGCGGAACCTTCTCTTTGGGCTGGCGGCGCTCGGCGCGTTCGCCGCCGGGTGCGGCAACAAAGAACCGGAGGACACGGCCCCGCTCGATATCCGCGGGAAGCCGATTGAGCCCGTGGCGGAGGTCATCCCGGCTCCGGCGACCAACTCCCCGAGCGCGGCGGTGGTCGAACCCCCGCCCATATCTGCGACTCTGACCGAAGTCACCGGGGCCGGCGGTTCAGGACTCAGCGTCCCCGAACCGGACGCTGACGGAATCATCCATCTCGGCTTCGACGTGCTGGCGGGCTACTCGTATCCCGAGACGAACGACCCGCTTCCGCCCGACGCGCCGCCGACGCCCAGTCGCATCCCGGAATCTCTGCGCGCGCTCAACGGCCACGCGGTTGCGATCAAGGGGTTCATGCTGCCCATGAAATTGCAGTCCGGTCTCGCCACGGAACTGTTGTTGATGCGCGATCAGTCCATGTGCTGTTTCGGGGTCGTGCCCCGAATCAATGACTGGGTCAGCGTGAAGATGCGCGGGCGCGGTGTGAAACCCATCCAGGACCAGCCCGTAACGATCTTCGGCACATTCGAGGCCGGCGAGACGTATGAGAACGGTTACCTCGTCAGCCTTTATCGGCTCGCGGGCGAACGCATGGAAACCGCCCTCGACTGGTGATTCCCCGGGGGCGACTCCGCCACACTTGGCTTCCGCGAAATCGCGCCGCCTTCTCAATGGCCACCCGTCCCCCCCACGCCGTGCAGGGCTTCCACCCGGCTGAGCTTCGGCCATCCGTACGCGTAGAGCGCGATGAATACGAAGCAGAGCGTCGGCACGATGAACCCGCGCGACATGTCGTAATGGTCCGCGATGGCGCCCATGAGCTTGGGGAGCAGCGCCCCGCCCACGATGCCCATGACGATGTAAGCCGAGGCGCGTTTGGCGCGGGCTCCCAGCCCATAGATGCCGAGGGCGAAAATCGTGGGGAACGTGATGGACATGAAGAAGTAGCAGGCGAAAACGCACAGCACCGAGAGCCAGCCCAGTTTGAAGAACACCGCCAGGCACAGCAGGGCGTTCAACACGCTGTACAACCCGAGCAACCGATGGGCGGATTGTTTCCGGAGCAGGGCCGCGCCTACGACCCGACCCGCAAGAAAACAGAGGAACCCGACCGACGCCAGCGTCGCGGCGAAGCTGTTGGTGATGCTGAAAATTCCGTCCCGATAGCTGAGTTCGCCCGGATACGCTTCCGCCAGCAACAGACGGTTGAGCCGGGGATCAATCCGGCCGGCCGGAAGCTGCGCGACAAGGTTCCGGGTCCGTTCACTCAACGACACACCGGCAAATCGCTCCTGAGCAAACAGGTTCTCCTTCAACACCAGGCTGTGCAGGTCCTGCGCCAGCGCCACGCGCGCCGCCGTTTCGCTCCCGCGCCCTTCGATCAGGCGCTCCAGCGCCCGCAGGGTGGCCGGCGAGAGATTGGTCGCCACGTAGGAGGACAACGGATCCGCCGGGGCGGTTAATCGCTTCGCCAGCGCCGGTACATCCTTGAAATCGGAACGGACGAAGCTCGTCCGCGGTTCAATCCACTCGCGGCCCTCCTTGACCCACGACGCGGGCAGGGACGGCGGCTCGGACACCATGTAGTTGATGAAAAACGCGAAGACGCCGGACTGGGCGGCGACGTACAGGAACTGCGCCAGCGTCGCGCCGGTGAAGTGTTCGTGAGACCAGATGCTGTGGTGGGTCAACCGTTTCGTCACCCCCACCAGCGCGATCGCCGCGACCACGAGGCCGACGCAGGCTCCGGCGGCGAGAACGATCAGAATCGCATTCTGCTCCGACGCCGTCACCCCGAACGGCGCGGCCACGACTGACGCCAGTCCCACCAGACTTGCCCCCAAGTGCAGGCTGTCGAGCACCAGCCACAGGATGAAAACGAAGACCCCGACCAGCGCCGCGGCATTGCCCAGCAGCAGGGCGTACGACAGGGGCCGATTAACCGCGCGCTCCGGCGCGGCCGTGCCGCCGCTGCTTTCCTCGTCCTGCTCGTCCATGTGGTAGTCGTCCTGGGCTTTGACGTCCGGCACCGGAGCGAAGAAAAAGATGACCGCCAGCAACAGCACCAACACCGCCACGCCCGCGTAAGGAATCCAGAGCGTCTCCGAGCCGGTGCTCCGACCGGTCTCGTCCTTCCCGTAGAAAAACAGGGAACCGGCAATCGGCCCGAGCACCCAGCCTACGCCGTTGCACGACTGCGCCGCGTTGATGCGGGTGGCGGCATACCGCGGCGGGCCAAGCACGGTGGTGTAGGGATTGGCCACCGTCTCCAGGAAGGTCAGCCCGGAAGCAATCACGCAGACACCGAGCAGGAATGCCCAGAACTGGGCGATGTTCGTCGCGGGGATGAACCAGAACCCGCCCACCGAAACCAGCAGTAATCCGGCAATGATGCCCCCCCGATAGCCCAGCCGCGTGGCAAGCCAGCCCGCCGGCAGGGCCATGAGGAAGTACCCCATCCAGTGAGCGAACTGCACCCAGGCCGACTGCGAAAGACTCAGCTTCAGCTCCTCCTGGAAGTGTTTGTCCATCACGTCAATCATCCCGTTGCAGAAGCCCCACAACAGGAACAGGGAGCTGACGAGGCAGAACGTGAAGAACACGTTTCGGCCATCCGGCAGCGTGAACATGCTTGGCTTGTCGTTGCTCATCGAAATCGGGGTTGATTGGAGTGGCAGTCTGCGCGGGGACGGCCCCGGCCCGTTGCCCTGGCACCCGCCTCAAACGCCGCCCTCCAAGCCGCGATGCGCGGAAGGAAGAGCCGGGAGGTCGAGGTGAAGGTCATGACAGCGGGCTTTTGGTATCGGCTGGCCTGCGGCGGGTCAAGCTCGCGTCCGGCCGAATCAGTGGCCCACCCCGCCGTGCTCTGGGGTCATCCCTCCCAACGATCCGTTTCCCGGCGCTGCGGGTGCCCGCCAGGTGGTGGGCACGACAGGGGTCGAACCTGCACGGATTACTCCACGGGATCCTAAGTCCCGCGCGTCTGCCAGTTCCGCCACGTGCCCGAAGATCTCATCCACCGGCCGCCAAGCCATTTCAGACGAGGCGCAACAAAAGCCTGTGCAAACCTGAGTGCCGACTCACCATCCCGGACTGCGCCCCAATACGCGGGGAGCTTCCGAGGACCACAAGGCCCTCTCGCTGCACGGTGCGGGTGAGAACCTTTGCCAGCGGGAGCCAGCCGTGACGGACTATGGTTTGTCCAAGAGGTCGGGCAAGTGAATATCGGGCTCCACCCCGGCTGATTCAGATGGTTCCGGAGAGGTGGCTGTGGGCCGGCGCGGGCCGGACTCCGCGTAACCCTCTCCGGGAATCGGCATGGCATGGTCTGGCGACCCCTTGCCGTGCCCGGCGATCCCTTTGACCGCGCGGAGTCCGCACTTGTGAGCGCGACCGACGCCGGCGGACGGCCCGCCCCGGGACGAAGGGCGGTGGGAATGGACCACACGATGATGGCGCTGGCGAAGGGAACGTCCCTGTGGGACTCTTGCCCAATGCGTGACCGATCCCATCGCGGATCCACGGCGCTGCTGCTGGCGGCGTTTGGACTCCTTCTCGTCGGCTGTCAGAGTTCCGGCCGCGGCCGGGCGGCGGCCCCGCCAGCGCCCTATCTGCGAGTGGCGAACCACGACAACGGAGTCGTCGCCCTGGAAGTGGCCATTCGCAGCCTCACCCCGGCTCGTCGGAACGCGCCGATGGTCTGGCTCGTGGGCGTCACGCACCTTGGATCGGCCGAATACTACCGCGCGCTCCAAGAATTCCTCGATCAGCAAACGGTGGTCCTTTTTGAAGGGGTCGGGGCGACCAATCGGGATTTCCAACTCGCCCCTGGCGAGTACTCGTTGCAGGACGCGATGGCCCGCGCACTGGGCCTCGAATTCCAACTGAACGCCGTGCAGTACGACCGGCCCCACTTCCGCAACAGTGACCTGACCGCCGCCCAAATCTCGCGGCATTTCGGCGGCGGTCTGGAAGAAGACGCGGGCGATGGCGAGGGCCGCCCGCCGGCCAACGAGTTCGGCGCGCTGGTGCAGGTCATGCAAGGCACCGGCTTCCTCGGCGGTCTTGCGAAGCTGACCGTGTCGCTGATCAGCGTCAGCCCGCGCCTGCAGGCGGCGACCAAGCTGGCGCTGATTGAAACGATGGGGGCCATGCCGGCGGATCTGGCCGCCACGCCGGGACTCAATCCCGCCATGCAGCGCCTGCTCAAGGTGCTCATCGAGGAGCGCAATCGCGCGGTGATCGCCGACACCCGGCGGGCGCTGCGAGAGAAAACCCCGTCCGAAATCGGTGGCGATCTTCTACGGCGCGGGCCACATGCACGACCTCGAAGTCCGCCTTCGCGAGGAGCTGCGCCTTCGCCCTGGCGAGGAACGGTGGCTGACCGCCTTCGAGGTGGACCCTCGCCGTTCGGGCATTTCGAAGACGGAACTCGACTTCATTCGGCGGCTGGTTCGCCAGCAGGTCCGCGGCGTTTTTCAGGCCGAAGGAGGCGCGACCAACCCACCGGCAGCTACTTCGCCGCCACGTCGAGGCAGAAAAGGCGGGAGTAATCCCTGAGCAGCAGCCGTCCGTCCACCAGAGCCATCGGGCCCCAAGCCTCATGGCCCTTGAAGATTTCGGCCGTGGCCAGGCGGTTGAAACCGGCGGGCGTCGCCTCGACCAACGCCAGGCTGCCGCGTTCCGACAAAACGAAGATCACGTCGGCTGCGCGGAGATAGGGCCCCAGACCGAAGTTGCTGCCCGGTTCGCTGGTCCAGACCACGCCGCTCTCCAAATTCAGGCAGACAAACTTGCCGTCCGGGCGAATGCCGAAGATGTGGTTGGCGTGGAAGATGGGGGTGTGCTGGGTCGAGCCGAAGACCTGCGGATCATATCGCCGGATCGTCTGCGCCGTGATCTTGCCGTCTTTCTCCACCAGTTGCAGCAGCAGGGCGCCGGCGTTGTAGCCGCCCGACAGGAACAGCCGGCCATCGCCCACCACCACCGGCGCCGGCACCGTGGCGATGGTGATCTTCCAGTCTGTCGTCTCCCACAAAAGCTGGCCGCCGTCCGCCGCCACCCCCACCACGCCGTGACTGGCGCAATAAACATACTGGCGTTGACCGGCGAACTCGATCGGGGTGATCGAGGAGTGAGTCATCTTCCAGTCGTTCGGATTGGGGGTCTGCCAGAGGAGCTGACCGGTCGCCAGGTCCAATGCCACCATCAGGGCTTCCGGGCCGCCCGGGGCCAGAATGAGCCGGTCGCCCTCGATCAACGGACATTGACCGGCATACCAAGGCGGGACCGTCGTCCCGAAGACCCGGACCATGTCGAGGCCCCACTGGAGCTCGCCGGTCGTGGCGTCGAGGCACGCCACGTGACATTTCGGGCCGATTGTCACCACGTATTTGTCCGTGACGGCCGGAACGGTGCGCGACATGCCGTGATTGCGCTTCACCACCACGGGATACGCGAAACGCCAGATTTCACGACCGTCCGCGAGCGAAAGGCAGCGCACGGCATCCTCGCGGCGCTCCTGATCGTAATCCACCAGATAGACGCGCCCGGCTCGCACAGCGGGCCCGGCATAACCGTCGCCCACCGGAACGGTCCACAGCTTCCGCGGACCCGCAGTGTCCCAGGAGCGGGCGATGGAGCCGGGAGATTCCAAAGAGCTGTTCAGATTCGCACCCCGAAATCCCGGCCAGGCGGCCGTCGCACCTTCCATTGGCTGGCCCGGCCCGGTCGTGAGCTTTCCCGCGAGCACGGCGTTCGTCAGCGTGGCGGACTCAGCCCCCGGCGGCGCGTCGGCCCCGGGCAGTCGCGCCGTCAGGGAGGGGTCCGGCCCGCGCGTCAACCAAGCGAGCATGGCCACCACGCCGAGGGCACCGGCGATCCAAGGCAGCGCCGGCAGCCAACGGTCTTTGGTCAGTGCGTTCATTATCTTGCGCGAGTGTCTCGATTCCGACGCCCGTCGCCAACCGAGGATTCAGTCGCCGCACAGGGCGCGATGCACCAGCCCGCCATCGTCATCTTCCCTCGATTGGTGACTTTGCCGGCCTCACGGTCACCCGCGCCATCTCGCCCGCTTCGAGCGCGAGCCACAGTCCCTGCGCCAGTTCCGAACCCGTCCGCGTGGTCTCGAACCGCTCTCGCCCGGCCACTGTGACTTGGTAGCGGCTTCCCGCCTCCACGGTAAACCACTCGGGGAATTCGTTCAGCCGCGGATAGTTCTTCGGCAGGTTGAGATTCGTCCGGTGCCGGGGCCGATCGAAGATCACGCGCCCTGACCACGCGGTTTCGGGACGAATCACCAGCTCGAGCCTCCCGTCACCCGTTTGGACCGCGCCGAATCTCACGTCCGGGCGCCACGGCTGCACGCGGGTGCCCTGAGTGAAGTACAGCGCCGCCATCAGCGCCGTACGCGCATAGTTCCCGTCCCCGTACCAGCCTTCCACGATGCCATCGTCCCGCTGGCGCCCGAGGAAGATGGGAAGAATCCGATGCAGCCAGGCGAACCCGGCCGGCTCCGGCAGCCGGTTCAGCACCAGCAGCCCGCCCTCGATGGAGTCGGCATACGAATCGGCCCCGTTCCAGTCCAGGTAGCGACCCTGGTTGATGCGTTTCAGCGGCTCGCCTGCGGCGGCGCTTCCCATGCCGGCCTCGAGTTGATCGCCGATGGTCAGGATCCCGCTCAACGCGTAACCCCAAGTGTCCGGAGTGCCCGGGTCCAGCACTTCACCGGTCGAAGCGCGAACGCGCTGAACCCAGAAGCCGTCCGGGTTGCGCGCCTTCTCCTGCAATCGCCGGATCAGCAGCCCCAGCGGTTCCCGATAGGCCGCGGCCTTCGCGGGCGCGTGCACGGAAGCGGCAACAAAGATCTCGGCCAGGCCACCCACAATTTCGTTGCCGTGGTCGTTGAGGTTGAGTTCGTCGGTGATGGGAGCGTGTTTCGTGAAGTCCCACCGGTGCGCCGGAATGCCGCCGTTGCGCGGGATTACCTCGAGGCAGTAGGCATCAGCGATGCGGAGGCCCCACTCGAGGAACTTGGGATCGCCGGTCAGCGCCTGCATCCGGGCCAGGGCCTGGAGCAAATCACCGTTCACCTCCGCGTCGTTGGCCGGTAGCGGGCCGAAATCGCTTGCCACCGGAGCGGCGGCGAAGATCGCGTCGAGCAGGTCACACAGGCGATCCGTCCACACCCCGCGGCCGAGCACTTCAGTCAGCGGCAGCAGGCCGTCCTTGCAGTACTCGGCGGCGTTGAAGATCAGGCGCGGCAGGTCCGGATTCGGATACACCCACGCACGATTCGTCAGAGCGAACCAGTCCGGCAGACCGGCGGTCCGCGTCGTCAACTCGCGCTCTCTGGCAATCACGCGAATGACGTCCTCGAACTGACGCGGATCAGTGAAGTGAGTGGTCAACGCCAGGAACGGCAGCATGTCGGCAGCGTTGTCCTGCGGCGCCCAGACGGGTTGATCCGTGCGGCGGGGAAACAAACCCGTGACGGGATCGCGCAGCGCCCACCAAGCCTCGTGCAGTCGCAGCGCGCGAGAGAAACAGCGCCGGGCAATCTCGCCCCGCCGGAGCAGTTCCTCGTCACTTGTGCCCGGGGTTTCGCGCCACGGCCATGCCGGACCGGCCAGGCCCAGCAGCGGGTCCCAGACATCCCGCCCGTTAAAGACGTGCCCCCCCGGATGAACGCTCAGCACCGCGGCATCCGTTGCGCCGAAAGCCTGGTAGGCACGCCGAATCTCCGCGAACGTGGCCTTCCCGATTTCGACCGGGAACCCGCCTGGGGCCCGCTCTTTGTCGCCAAGTTCACACACCAGCACGCGCGGCGCGACACACGCGAAGATGTCCGCGAAATCGAAGTGCTGTTCCAAGCCAGGGAAGTTCCAGCACGGGCAGTGCCCCTGCTTCATGTTCGCCACGGTGGTCAACCAACCGCTGCTGACCACCAGCTTGAGCCGTTCATCCAGCGCCCCGACGTACATCGCCGTCTCACCGCCCAGCGACAACCCGCACACCGCCATCCGCTCCGGGTCCACGTCGGCCCGCTCAGCCAGGTAGTCCACGCAGCGCAGAGCGTCCCAGACCCGCTCGCCCATCAACGTCCAGTGCGCATGTTGCAAGTCATGCTGGCCGATGTCGGGCGCGACCACCACATAGCCCATCTCCGCCAAAGCGCGCCCGTACCAGTAAAGCCCCTCGCCCCGGACCACCTGTTCGCCTGAACCGCCATGTCCGTGGAGCGCCAGAATCCCGGCCACTTTGCCGCCGGGCGCCAGTGGTGACGCCACCCAGACGCGGGCGCGCCGGTCCGCCACCGTCTGCAGCATCACCTCCTCCAGCCGATAGCCGCCCGCCGGCATCGGAATCTCCCGCAGCACCTGGGCCGCCAGCGGCACCCGGTCCGGGACTCGGCCGCCCAGCATCAACTCCGTCAATCTCGCCCGGGCGGTGAGTTGCCAGTCGCGAGCTTCGTCGGCTGACGCAGCAGAGAACGCAAGCTTCCGGGTTTCCGCCGCCATGGCGGCAAGGGCCAGGCCGCCGATTAGAGGGAGACAGCGCGCCAAGAAAATCCGTGTCCCGTGCATGGCCAAATTCCCGCAGGCAGCAAGACCCGTGGCAATGCAATTCAAACCGGAAGCGGTGGGGAGAGATCGTCTGTCACCGCCAACGCAGCCGCGGGACCAACCGATGCGGGCGGCTGGCCGGTCCGCGGAGCAGCGCCCGGTGGCACTGGCCGCCGCAAGCGGACCGTGAGCTCAGAACCCGCGCGCTCCCAACGCCAGGCGCTTGCGCAGTTCCTCGCGGTTGATGGCATCGTGGAAGTCCACCGGATTGAAATCGTCGGTCAGCACCATGCCGCGCTGCGGATCGGTGGCGGGCATCCCGCTCAGAGCCGCCTCCACTTCGCTTCGCAAATAGGGCGGCACGCCGGACAGGTCGAACGGCCGCAGTGGACGGAGGTCGTTTCCGTCCGTGGCGACGAAAAAGACGTTGCCGTTGCCGCTGGCATGGATGCGCGCGTGCGCGAACACCGCCCGCAAGGTCCGGTCGAGCGACGCCAGAAAGAAGTCCCGCCCGGGTTGGAATTCGCCAAAGGTGTTCATGACCAGCGTGCCGCCCGGCCGCAGCCGACGCTTCATGGCGGCCAGCGCCTCGCGCGTCATCAAGTGGCCCGGCGGTGATTCACCGAGGAACGCGTCGAGGATGATTGTGTCGAACTGGTTCGTGCCGACGTTTGCAAAGTAGCGGCCGTCGCCGATGTGCAGTGTGACGCGCTCGGGCTCGAAATCGAAAAACCGACGGGCAATCGGGACCACGGCCTCATTGATCTCGACCACTTCCACGCGCACGCCGGCGCGAGCGAGTTGCATGGGCACGATGCCCACGCCCATGCCAATGCACAGGGCGTCCCGGATCTCCGGGGTGTAGATCCGGGCCAACCCGTGCAACAGGTGCGTGAACAGGGACGCGCTGCGGCCGGAGGCGGGCTCATAGGTGTTCTGGGTGAGCAGGTCGTTCAGATAAAAGCGCCGACCGGTGCCCGCGTGGTCCACCACCTGCAACAACCCGAAGTCCGAGTTGCGGCGATAGACCTCGGTGTAGCCGGGCGGCTGGGCGAGCAAGGGTTTCGCGGCCGCGAGCAGCCCAAGCCCCAGCGTGAGGACCCCGCCCAGCACCGCCGGCGGCGTCGCGCTCCGATCCCACGCGGCAAAGTACGCGACCACCACCAGCACGAGCAGCGCGGCCACGAGAAACATCGTCGTCGAATTCGGCAGGTATGGCAGCAGCACGTAGCCGATCAGGACGGTGCCCGTCACGCTGCCCAGCGTGCTGATGGCCGTCAACCGGCCCACATTCGAGCCAACCTTTTCGACCGACGCCGTCAGCATTCGGGCGAAGAACGGCCCGACCATCGCCAGCAGCGACAGCGGCACGAAAAACAACGCTGCGGAGGCCAGCAAAGACCCGACCGCCAGTTTGAAGCGAAGACAGGCGTAAGCCACCGATTCAACGGTCAACACACCCACACAAAGCGCGAGGGCGGCGGCGAGGATCGCCAGATACATCCAACGCAGCCGCGGCGACCGGTCCACCAGCCAGCCGCCGGCCGCGTAACCCAGGGAAAGCGCGACCAACGTCACCGCAATCTGCGCGGTCCAGACGAAGTGCGAAGTGCCCATGTACGGAGCGAGCATTTTCGCGCCGAGAATTTCGACGATCATGATCGCCGCGCCGGTCGTAGCCGCGGTGGCAAAGAGAAACCGACGGAGGGCGGGAGAAGGTCCCGGGGGTTGACTGGCTTCGTTCTGTTTCTTCACGCGCGCCTTCTAACAGTCCGGCGGGTTTTTCCCCATCCTTTTCCTCGGCCGCCGAGGCGGCGACGAGCGGGTCTCGTCGCGGAAAGCGGATCGCTGCCGGAAGGCGGCGTCCTGGCACCGCGAGCTTTGTGGCTCGCCACGTTGTCCTCCGCGGGTTATCTCCCTCGGAACAATGATCCTGTGTTTGGTCTGCCCGTTTGTTGGCGGCGCGACGTCCAACGCCGACGACGCGGCGTTGCCCGTGTGGTGCCGTGCGCCATCGTCCCTGACGAGCGCCCCGGCTTTAGCGCCCCACCCGAAGCCTCCCGGCGGATTCCTTCGATGCGCATGAAAACCAGCCAGACGACCCTCGATCGCGTTTCCAAGATGAGATTTGCCAGCGTCTATCCGCTTTATGTCGCGAAGGCAGAGCGAAAAGGACGCCAGAAAGCAGAGGTGGATGCCATCATTCGTTGGCTGACGGGTTACAGCCAGGAACAGTTGAAGGCGCAGATGGAAAAGGGGGTGGATTTCGCGGCCTTCTTCGCGGAGGCCCCCAGGCTGAATCCCTCCCGAACCTTGATCACAGGCGTTGTGTGCGGTGTCCGGGTCGAAGCGATTCAGGAGCCCTTGATGCGAGAAGTGCGCTACCTGGATAAACTCGTTGACGAGCTGGCGCGGGGAAAGGCGATCGAAAAGATCCTGCGGAACTGACCGCGCGCCCCGCCCCGATTGGGACAGCGGGGTCATTCGGGCTGGGTCGGGCGCAAGCGGTATGTCTGGCGCGCGACGCGGCCGGACACCTGCCCGAGGGAAGCGAGCGTCTCCGCTCAGAGGTCTCTTGTGGCGCGCGACGCCGGGCGGCGCAGCGGGCGGATGTCTCCGCGCTGAAGCGGGCCAACCTCTCCCGTCAGACGCTGCGCTGGCGGCTTTGGTCCGCCCGTTCGTCGGCTGCCGTCGCAGTGCCTCCGGTCTTGCTGCTGTCCGTCGCGGCCTTCGCTTTGATCACGAGACCCTGTCCCGGGAGAGCGAGCGGGTACAGGCCCGGGCAACAGCCGAAGTGCTCGCGGAACGCCTGGCTGAAATGGCTCAGGCTCGAGTAACCGACTTCCAAGGCCGCCTCCGTGACATTCCGCCGGCCGGACCGGAGCAACTCGCCTGCGCGCTCCAGCCGCCGTTGCCGCAGGAATTGCGGGATGGTCAGCCCCGTCTCGGCGGAAAACGTCCGGCTGAGATGGTACGGGCTGCAGCCGACCTGCCGCGCGAGGCTCTCGAGGTCCGGGGCTTCGGCCAGGTTGGCCTCCAGCACGGCGATGACTCGCTGGACCCGCTCACGGGCCACGCGCTTCTGCCGGTCGCAGAAAAGCTCGTCGTCCGCGGCCGGCCCGAAGAGGTGATGGGCGATCACTTCGAGCACCTTGCTCTCGAACCACAGCGGCCGCGCGCCCTGACGCACGGGAGGTTGCCGCAACGCCCAAACCAGCCGCTCGGCTTCGGGAGAAAGCTCCGTGACATCGGCCACGGCGCTCCTCTCCGCTGCGCCGCCGAGCAGTCGTTGCAACGCGGGGACGGTGGTGGCGCTGTGAGCCGCGACGCGGGTTTCCACGAACTCGCGCGACAACTCGATCGTGAGGAACTGGTGTCGCTCGCCGGCCGCCCGCCACGCCGGCAGCGGCTGGACGCCCCGGTAGTAGTACACCGCACTGCGCGACCGAACCTCGACGGGATCGGGCCCGCCGCCGAGCCAGCCGGTTCCGGCGAGGTTCAAACAGATTTCGAGGCTGCGTGGATGAAAACTGCGGGCCCAATCGAGCCGAAACGGGCACTCGAAGTCATGCCACTCGACGCTGAAGCCCCGTTCGCGAAAGCCGGCGAACAACGGACACCATCCGGCGCACACGTGCCGCCACGCCTCGCGCTCCGAAAAGCCATGCCCGTCCGCAACGCTCTCGGCGTCGCGCGACGCGGCGGGGGTCGGCGGCAGGGCTGGAGCCGCTGGTGGCCGGGACGGGTAGCTCGATGGCCGTGACACAAGCTTACCGTATTGGCTAAACGCGCTTCGCGCAACCACCGGTGGAGGTTGCGGTTGGCAAAGGAACGCGTTTGGACGAACCTCGCGCTCGTGAATGCCAAGATTGCCATCGGGGCGGTGGGCGAGGTGCAGTTCGTCGTTGAGCCGCGGCACACGATTGATTTCGCGCAGCCCGGTCTGCCCCCGGTCCTCAGCACGCCGTCGCTGGTCTGGTTTCTGGAACACGCCGGGATTGAGGCGATCAAGCCCGGCCTCGCCGCCGGAGAGATTTCCGTCGGCGTGGACCTCGAGGTTCAACACCTTGCGCCGACACCGGTCGGCATGACGGTGACCTGCATGGCGCGGGTCGTCCAGACCGACGGTCCAGTGATCTCCTTTCACATCGAGGCGCATGACGGTTCGGAGCCGATCGCGCGGGGCTTCCACAAGCGGCGGATCATCCGCGCCGAATCGTTCAAGCGCCGGCTGAACGCCAAGCCGCCGGTCTGACCGCGGTCGCGCCGCTGCCCGGTAAGCTGGGCCGCCGGAGGACACGCCGCGTTCATGCACGGGCACGCGCTCCGATGAATCCGAACGACACGATCGCCGCGATTTCGACGCCCTTGGGCGAAGGGGGACTGGCCGTGGTGCGCCTGTCCGGTCCGCGGGCTTTGGCCATCGCGGACACCTTCTTTACCCCGATCGGTCGCCAGGCCCCGAAACCGAGCGCCGCCGCTTCCCACACGCTGCACCTCGGGCGCATCACCCTTGCTGGCCGCGTGGTGGACGAAGTGCTCCTCGCGGTGATGCGGGCTCCCCGCACGTACACCCGCGAGGATGTGGTCGAGATCTCCTGCCACGGCGGTCTCCTGCCGGCCAAGCTGGTGTTGGACGCCGTGCTCGCCGCCGGCGCGCGGCCGGCCGAGCCGGGCGAGTTCACCAAGCGCGCGTTCCTCAACGGCCGGCTGGATCTTGCCCAAGCCGAAGCGGTGGCCGACCTGATTCACTCGCGCACGGAATTGGCGCTCCGCGCGGCGCACGAACAGCTCGCGGGCGCGCTGTCCCAGCGCATCCGGGCCCTCCGCGACCATCTCATGCACGTGCTCGCTCACGTGGAGGCACAACTCGATTTTCCGGACGAGGACATTGCGCCCGAAACGCAGGCGCGCTTGCTGGAGCGCCTCGACGACGCGCAGGAGGAGATCCGGAAGCTGCTGCTCACCGCGCCCGAAGGCCAACTCCTCCGGCGTGGCGTCCGTGCGGCCATCGTCGGCCGGCCGAACGTCGGCAAGTCCAGCCTGCTGAACCAGCTCCTCGGCCGTGACCGGGCCATCGTCTCCCCGCTTCCCGGCACCACCCGCGACACGATCGAGGAAACGGCCAACATCCGCGGCCTGCCGATCGTGTTCATTGACACCGCCGGGTTGCGCGAAAGCGACGACGAGCTGGAGCGCGAAGGCATGCGCCGCAGTCGCGCGGCCCTCGACCAGGCGGAGTTGATCGTTCATGTCCTTGACGCCTCAGCGCCGCTCACCGCGGCCGACCAACGCGATCTCGCGGGATTGGCCTCGCGCAAACGCATCATCGTGCTGAACAAGTCCGACCTCCCGCTTGCTTTCCCGGCCGACGCTCTGCCCGCCGACACGATTCGGGTCTCGTGCCTGACGGGCGCGGGCATCGAGGCGCTGAAAGACCGTTTCCGCGATTTGCTCTGGACGGGGCAACTTCACGCGGGCACGGATCAGGTCACGATCAATGTGCGTCACGAAGACGCCCTGCGCCGGGCCGCCGCCGCGCTCGAGCCCGCGCGGCAGGCCCTGCGTGCCGGCGTGCCGCTTGATCTGGTGGCCCTGGACCTGCGCACGGCCGTCAATGCCGTCGGCGAAATCGTGGGGCAGACTGCGACCGAAGACCTACTCGACTCGATCTTCCGCCAGTTCTGCATCGGGAAGTAGGAGCCGGGGCGGGAGCGAATCCAACTTCCTCGGGGCGCAGCACGTGCCGGTCCGGCGCGCGTTTGGGCGCTGGGACGTCTCCCCCATCTCCTGGCGAGGACGCCGGCGCTGCCTCATTGCTGGCAACGCTCCTCTCGGGGCTGACTCACGGAGAACACGTGGCCGCGTGTTCGGCCACGGCAGAAAGACTACCCGCCCGGGTCGCCTGATCGCGAGCCGTCAACGCGGCAGCAGCGTCAGCTCGCCGTTCCGGCGCACGCGATACCGTTCCCCCCGCCACTCGACCGTGTGACCGGTGAAGGCCAGCACCCAGAGGGCGACTTGCAGCAGGTCTTTCACGGGCGGCAGCCAGAACCAGCGCCAGTGGGAGCACGACCGCGTCAACCGACGCTGGTTGTCGAAGGCCGTTGCCAGTCGCGCCACCAAGCAGACGCCGAGCGCAGACACCGGGACGAACCCTGGACAGGCGGCCAGCCAGAGGAGCGGCCAGAGGGTGGCGTTACTGATGATGCTCGCGGCGTACGCGGCCGGCTGACAAACGCGAATGGTGCGCGACCAGCGCAGTTGATGCCGCCAGACCGCCGCCCACGATTGCGGTGCCTCGCGGCACTCGACCACCGTCGGACAAAGCGCCACCTCCCCGCCGCGCGCGGTCAAGCGGCGGCCGAGTTCGTAGTCGTCGGCCAGGTGATTCGCCAGCGCCGCGAAGCCGCCGATGGACTCGAGGTCCGCGCGGCGCAGCGCCATGACCGCGCCGAGCGCGAACCGCATCGGAGCCAGACGGCGCGACATCAGCACGCTGCTCCAGAAGTCGGCGTTCACCGCCACAGCTTCCCAGCGCATCGCGGCGTTGTGCGGCGTGGCTGCCGCGTAAAAGGGATTGACCAACGCCACACCCGGGCGGGCGAACTCGGTCATCAGGTGGGTCAGGAAGTCGGGCGGCACGCGGACATCAGCGTCGCTGACCACGATGAAGTCCTGGTCCGCCAGCGGCTCGAGCTGGGCGAGCTTGGACACCTTGGCGTTCACGCCGAGTCGTTGCGGGCAGACGACCAGCCGGGCGTTGCATTTCGGGAACTCGTGGAGCAACCGCTCGATGACCGCCGCTGCGGGATCCTCCGGGCTGGTGACGCCGAAGAGAAATTGGAGGGAACCGTCGTAGTCCTGGGCCAACCAGCTTCGCAGGCAGCCTTCGGTCTCCTCGTCCGCCCCTTTGAGTGGCTTGAGGACCGAGAGCCCGGGCAGTGGTCTTGGCGTCGGTGGTGGGCGCCGGTGCAGCGGAAAACGGCGGGCCTCGATCCACTGCCAGAGCGTGAGCCCGAAGCTGATCGTCGCCAGGGCGCCGAGGATGCCGCAACCGATCATGCTCCGAGGTCAGAACGCGTCCGCCGCCAGCACGCGCAGGATTTCGTCAATGGTGGTCTCGCCCTTGAGGACACGGCGCAGGCCGTTTTGCCACAGGGTGTTCATGCCGCGTTCGATGGCGGTTTGTTGCAGGGCACGCGTGGGGAGCTTTTGCATCACCGCGTCGCGCATGGCGTCGTCCATCACCAGGATTTCGGTGAGCGCCGAGCGGCCGAAATAGCCCGTGCCCAGACAATGCTCGCAGCCGCGCCCGCGGCGCAGTTGCGCGCTGCCCAGCGCGTCCGCCGGGATGTACTTGAGCAACGACGCCTCCGGTTGATACGGCTCGGCGCAGTGCGGGCAGACGTTGCGGATCAGCCGCAGCCCCAAAACGCCCGCCACCGCCGACGCCAGCAGGAACGGCTCGATGTCCATGTGGATCAGCCGGGCGAAGATGCCCGCCGTGCTGCCCGCGTGGACGGTGCTGATGACCAGGTGGCCCGTCAGACCCGCCTGCACGGCGATCGAGGCCGTCTCGGCGTCGCGAATCTCGCCGATCATGATGACCTGCGGGTCCTGCCGCATGAGCGAGCGCAGCGCCTTGGCATACGTGAACTCCTTGGCGAGGTTGATCTGCGCCTGGCTCACCATCGGCAGGTTGAACTCCACCGGATCCTCGACCGTGCTGATGCTGATGGTCGGCCCGTGCTGGCTGACCAGGTGCGTGAGCGCCGCGTAAATCGCCGTGGTCTTCCCCGAGCCGGTCGGGCCGGTAAAAAGGATCAGCCCGTTCGGCCGCGACAACAGGCGGACCAGATGGCGCAACGTGTCCTCCTCGAAGCCGAGATCGGCGATGTTGAAGCTGCGGTTCCGCGTGTCGAAGATGCGGATGACGATCTTTTCGCCGCGCGAGGTGGGGAAAACCGAGATGCGCAGTTCCACGTTGCCGAATTCGGGCGAGGCCGCCACGTGGCCGTCCTGCGGCAGGTCCGTGAGGTAGGAGACGAGGTTGGCCATCACCTTGATGCGGGCGGCGATCTTCTCGATGAGGTCGAGCGGCAGGTGGACCAGTTCCTGCAACACGCCGCCCAGTCGCACGCGCACCACGATGGTGCTCTCCCAAGGCTCGATGTGGATGTCGCTGGCGCCGGCCTCGGTCGCGTCCAGGATGAGGCTGTTCACGAGCCGCGCCACCTCGATGGCGGCCGGATCGGCCAAAGACTGCAGGTAGCGGGTGGTGTGATTCATAGCCGCGCGGCGCTGACCGCGGCAAATTAAGGCGGCCCCGCGAGGACTGGCCAGCCGGAAAGGCGGGCGGACGTCCCCGGCTGCTCGCGGGTGAAACGACGCGAAAGATCTCGGGGGGAACCGCACACCGCCGGTCGGGCGGCGCCGAAGAGCCGAACGCCGCCGGGCTGGGAGCCAAGCGGTTTGCGGGTGGCGGGCCACGCGTCCTGGCAGACTTGCGCCGGTTTCAGCGGGGATCGGGAGGCTCGGGGACGATGTTAAGTCACGTTGCGAGACACCCGGATATCTCGCTCCTGATCTAGCCCAACCGCAAACCGGCGGGCAACGGGTGTCCGGCAAGGAACTCCGCCGCAAAAACGCGTCGGCCCCCTTCGCGCTGAAGTTCGAGCAGGCGCAACGCGCCCTCACCGCAGCGCACCACCAAGCCATGCTTGTCCGCGCGCAGGATTTCGCCCGGAACATCCCCAGCCAGCCCCGTGTCAGCCACGGGTTCGGCCCGCCAGACTTTCAGCAACCACGGCCGCGGTTCAGCAGGCAGAAAGGTGAAGGTGCCGGGCCAGGGGATCAGCGCGCGCACGCGATTCCAGAGGTCGCGGGCGGGAAGGTTCCAGTCAAGCTGGCCGTCCGCCTTGGTAATCTTACGGGCGTAGGTCGCGCCCTCGGCGGGCTGCGGTTCGGGCACCAGCCGGCCGGCGACATAATCCGGAATCGCGCGAAGGAGGAGTGCCGCGCCCATTTGCGCCAAGCGGTCGTGCAGCGTCAGCGCGTCGTCTTCGGGGGCGATCGGGGTGGTGGCTTTGAGCAGCATGTCGCCCGTGTCCAGACCGGCGTCCACCTTCATGATCGTCACGCCGGTCTCCGCGTCGCCATTCAGGATGGCCCATTGGATGGGCGCCGCACCCCGGTACTTGGGCAGCAGGGAGGCGTGGACGTTGATGAAGCCGTGGCGAGGGAGCGCCAGCAGCGCCGACGGCAGGATCTGGCCGTAGGCACCGACGACCGCGAGATCAAGCTGCCAGGCCGCCACCTGCTCCAAAAAGGCGGCATCGCGACACCGCGCCGGGGTGTGGAGAGGAAGGCCGAGTTCGCGCGCCGCCGCACTGACCGGCGTGGGCTGGTGCCGCAGCTCCCGGCCGCGTGGCTTGTCTGGCTGCGAGACCACGGCGACGAGGTCAAAATCTCGTCGCGCTGCCAGTGCCCGCAGGCTGACCACCGCCAGCCCGGCCGACCCAAAAAACGCCAGCCGGAGTCGCGCGGAATCAGCCATGACCGGGCGAAAGGGCGGGTGGGGACGCGATGCGCTCAGGGCATCTTGACGATGACCGCCAGGATATCCTGCAAGACCTCGATCGGTGTCTTCGTGGCGTCAATGACGTGAACCTTGCCCGGACCGTAAAAGTCGAGGACGGGTTTGGACTCGCTCTCGTAGGTGAGGAACCGTTTGCGGATCACCTCGAGGTTGGCGTCGTCCAGCCGGTTTTCGTGGATGGCGCGGCGCTGGAGCCGCTGGATGAGCTTTTCGGGTTCCGGGCAGGTTAGATGGATGACACCGCGCACCTGGAGTGCGCTTTCCATGAGTTCGGCCTGGCGGCGGTTGCGCGGGATGCCGTCGAGCAGCAGCGTGTCGGTCTCCGGGTGGAAGCGCCCCAATTGCATCGAGCCGTCGAGGTAGTTGTGCCAAAGCCGGATGGTGGCCTCGTCGGGTACCAGTTGTCCCTTGCTCGAATACTCGAGGAAGACTTTGCCCAGTTCGCTGTCCGGGCGGAGATTGCGGAATACCTCGCCGCAAGAACAGTGGTAGAAGCCCGGGATGGCCCCCAAGATTTTACCCTGGGTCCCCTTGCCCGATCCCGGTGCGCCAAACAGCAGAATCGCCCTGTACTTCATGAGATCAACGGCGTGGCGCCGGCCGGCCGGGCCGGTTCCTGACGCCTATTTGCCGATGTTATCCTTGTGTTGGATGGTGATTTGGGCCACCTCGCCGAAGGAGATGCTGACCTCCTGTCCGCCTTGAAGCAGGATGAGGAAGAACTCGCCCGCCGTGATGCGGCTGATGCGCTTGCCCACGTACTCGTTCTTGGCCGTCTTTACCACCAGGACCAGGTCGCGCTCGGATTCGAGCGGCACCATCCGGAAAAAGCCCGAGAACTGCGTTTCCACGAAACGCCGGTTGATCATGACCTCGCCGCGCTTGAACACCTTGGGCGTAAAGGTGCCGCTGGCTGCCTCTTGCTGTGCCGCGACGCGGAGTCCTCCCCCAGAAGGCGGGGGCGGCACGCCCACCGCGCCCAGAGAACCGGTCGCCGCCGGCGCGGGCGCCATCGGCCCCGGGGCAGGCGGGGGTGGAGGCGGCACCTCGGGCACCGCGTCAGGGGTGGCTTCGAGGGTATGCGACGCCAGGAATGCCAAAGGGCCCAGCAGCGGCAGCACGGCGGAAACTCCGCACACGACCGCCACGGGACGATTCCGGAACAGGGCGATCTCGTATGCCGCAAAAAGATTCGCCGCGTACAAAAGTCCGAGAATGAACAGGCCCACCGGCGTCGGCAGCGAGCTGAAGAACGTGGTGCGGCTGCCGGGCAGGTCCACCTTGGGCACATCTTTCAACACAATCGGGCGCGGCTTGGGCTTGGCCTCGGGCGGGATTTCAATGAACGGGTCCACCAGCGGCCGGACCCGGCTGTTCTCCGCGAGGTCCTTGAGGCTGTCCTGGGTGAACTTGCTCCACGGAATTCGCTGGGAGAAACCGCCGCTGTCCAACCGGAAGACCGCGCCCGCGTCGTCGAATCCCGACAACTCACCGTAAATCGTCGTCCCGTCCTCGAGTTTGAAGGTGGCGGCCGCCGACGAGATCGCGAGTTGAAGGGCGAGCGCGACCAGGGCGAGCAGGCTGTAACAACGGCGCATGGTGCGAGTGTTCATAGCAAGAACTGGGCGGCCAAGGAAGAAATTTCCGGGCCAACTGACCGCGCCCGCAGGCCCGTCTGCCGGGCGCGCGGCCGGCCCCAGTGCGGGTCTGGAGTGCCTGCGACGATCCATTCGACCGCGTCTCAACCCTCATACTTCCGCCCGGCTGGGATTCCGAGGGCGAGGATCGGACCCGGGATTGAACTTGGACCTCATCTCGCGCATAAACCGCCGGCGCGACCGGGGCGGTCGTGTCCAAATTGATGAGCGTGCTTGTCCAGACTCCGGCGCCGGGTGAACAACGGGTCAGATTCGTGGGTGACAGTGCCCGGTTCACGCTGGCCTTCGCCGATCGCCGAGGCCCGTTGCCGGGCTGGCGGGCCCGCCTGCGCACCAATCTGGGCCGCGCTGCGCGGCAGCGGGAGGAGACCATTGCCCTCGTGGAAACGGGCCGCACCCCGGCCGGCGCGGCCTGGCACGACGTGCCGATGGTGCTCGAGGGGGACCGGTGGGTGGTGGAAATCCCGCTGGCGGAGGTGGGCTGGTTCCAAGCCAAGACCTACGCGCTCGACGAGCGCGGCTGGCAGCACTGGCCAGAAGGCCCGAACGTGGGAATCAACGTCCAGCCGGCTTGGTGTCGCACCGCCAACACGATTTATTGCGCCTGGCCCCGGCTCTTCGGACCAGCGAAGTCCCAACTCCTGTCGTCCCCGGCGTCGCTCGAGGCACTCGACCAAGCCGGCTACACCGTCATCCCCCCCTCTGGCCGCTTGCGCGACCTGCGGAAGGAACTGCCGCACGTTTTCAAGACCTTGGGCTGCCGGATTCTGCACCTCCTGCCGGTCAATCCCACGCCCACGACGTACGCCCGGTTCGGCCGATTTGGCAGCCCGTATGCCTGCGGGGATCTGCTGGCCATTGACCCGGCACTGATCGAGTTCGACCGACGCACTACCGGCATCGAGCAATTCAAGGAACTGGCCTATGACGTTCACGCCCTTGGCGGTCGGCTGTTTCTCGACATCGTCATCAACCACACGGGCTGGGGCTCGACCCTCCAGGAGCGTCATCCCGAGTGGTTTGCGCGCGAACCGGACGGGCGGTTCCGGAGCCCCGGTGCCTGGGGCAACATCTGGCGGGACCTTGTCGAGCTGGAGCATCACCACGCCGAGGTTCGCCGCGTCATTGCCGAGGCCCTCCTCGAATGGTGCCGGCGCGGCGTGGACGGCTTCCGCTGCGACGCCGGCTACAAGGTGCCCCGCCCGGTCTGGCAATACATCATCGCACGCGTGCAGCAGGAATTCCCGGACACGGTCTTCCTGCTCGAAGGCCTCGGCGGCTCGTGGGAAGACACCGCGACGCTGCTGACCGAGGGAGGGATGCAATGGGCCTACTCCGAGCTGTTCCAAAACTACGACGGCCCCCAAGTCTCCGGCTATCTCGACCACGCACTGCGACAGAGCCACCGCGTGGGTTTGCTCGTTCACTACAGCGAGACCCACGACAACCCACGCCTCGCGGCACGGGGCCGCGCGTGGTCGCTCCTGCGCAATCGGCTCTGCGCGCTCACCAGTGTGGCCGGCGGCTTCGGCTTCACCTGCGGCGTCGAGTGGCTGGCGACCGAGAAAATCAATGTCCACGGAAGCCCGCCGCTGAACTGGGGCGCGGAAGACAACCTCGTCCCGGAACTCGCCCGGCTCAACCAACTACTGGCCTCGCATCCGTGCTTCTTTGACGGTGCCCGACTCACGCGCATCAGTCCGGCCGGCGCACCCGTCTATGCGCTGCTGCGCGAGGCCGCGAACGGAGAGGACGCCGTGCTGGTGCTCGTCAACACGGATACCCAAGCGCCGCAGCCGTTGACGACCGATCCCGCTCGACTGGGCCCCGTCGCGAGGGACCTGGTCACGGCGTGGGAGCGATCCCGTTGCGTGGACTTGCTCGCGGGGCCGTTGCCCAAGCCGAGGAAGTCTGGGGGCCGGTCCCGCAACCTGCTGGGTCCAGGGGCGGTTCATTGCGTGGCCCTGAGCGCAGAGCCGAAGGGGTTGGCCGGAGATGCCTACCGGCAGCACAAAGCGATCGAAGCCCTGGCAGTGGAGGTGCTCGCCCAACACCTGACTCCGGAAGCTATTGGGGCCGTGCCCGTGCAACGGCTCGCCGACCTGCTCCGGCGTGATTGCGCCGGGTATCTCAGCGCCGCTACCTACCTTGACACCACCACCCGCGGCGGTGATTTGGTGGCGGAACTCGAACGGCATCTCGATTCCTATCGCCGGGTGGTGACGTGGCGGCTCGCCGATCGTCGGCGGGTAACGCCGGTACCGCCCGACCACTGGTTGCTCGTCGAGGATGAAGGCCCGTTTCGGGCGACGCGACGAACCGTTGCCGGCCCGCACCCCGTTCACCGGCAGTCCATCCTCATCGAGGGCCGGCACATCGCCTGTTTCCCCCCGCTCCCGCAACCAGGCGTCGCTCACCTGGAACTGGAGCGTTACGGCGCCGGCGAAGCGCACGTCAACGCCACGCTGCGCCACCTCGTTACGGAGGCCCTGACCGCACCGGAACCGGCTCCCCACGCCGGCGGCATGGTGCTGCTGACCAATGGCCGCGGCGGCATGGCCCGGATGGGCATCAACCTCGGTACCGTGTACTCCAAGTACGATTGCGTGCTCGCCGCCAACCTGCACCCCGAAGTCCCGGTGGATCGCCATGTCTTCGTCAAGCGCGTGCGGGTGTGGGCGAATGCCGACGGCTTCTTGTCCGCGCTGGATGCCGGTAACCTGACCTCCTTCGCGCCCGGGCCTCCGGCGTGCTGGCAGTTCATGGCCAGCGGGGGCGACGGCCGTTTCGCGAGTGTTGAGCTCCGTGCCTGGATGGTTGCCGGCGAGAACACCACGGTCCTCCAATTCCGTCGTCCGGACGTGGCCCCGCAGTCCGGAAAGGAATTGCCGGCCGAGGCGGACGTTCGCCTGACGGTCCGGCTGGACATCGAGGACCGCAACTTCCATCAGGAAACACACCGCAGTCCGGGGGCCGAACACCATTTCGAAACCCATTGTCACCCGCTAACTGCGGTTGATGGGGGCCCGGATCGCGTCGGCAAGCACACGGCGGCTCCGGGGACTTCCACGGGCCCCGCCCGCGCAAACCGTTTTCGCGGGTTTCAATTCACGCCGGATCGGCACCGCCACCTGCGGGTCTGGGCGGATGCCGGAGAATATCACCCGCAGCCCGAGTGGTCCGAGAACATTCCCCACCCGGTCGAGGCGGGTCGGGGCCAGGTCGCGGCCGGCGCGGCCTACAGCCCCGGCTGGTTCGAGTTGCCGCTGCCGCGCGGCGCAACGGTGACGCTGGTACTCACCGCCGAATCGGCGGAAGGAATCTTGCCGGTGGAACCCGCCGTGCCGGCAGCCGCCTCGCCCAAGACCATGGCCGACCGGCTTCGCCTCGCCATGCGCGATTTTGTGGTTCGCCGCGGCGAGGGGCGCACGGTGATTGCCGGCTATCCGTGGTTCCTCGACTGGGGCCGCGACACGTTGATCGCCGCGCGCGGACTTCTGACGGCGGGCTTGCGGGATGACGTTCAGCAAATCCTGCGCGTGTTCGGCCGCTTCGAATCCAACGGCACGCTGCCCAACACGATCCACGGCGACAACGCCTCCAACCGCGACACCAGCGATGCACCGCTGTGGTATGGGGTCGTCTGCGAAGAGTTCGCGGTCGCCCACCCGAGGGCCGATCTGTTCGCCATGACCGTGGGGCCGGACGGCCGGACGGTGCGGGACGTATTGCAATCCATCGCCGCGCATTACCTGGCCGGCACGCCCAATGGCATTCGGGTGGATGCCGCCTCCGGACTGGTGTGGAGCCCGAGCCACTTCACCTGGATGGATACGAATCATCCTGCCAGCACGCCCCGGGAAGGGTATCCGATCGAAATTCAGGCGCTGTGGATTCGCCTGCTGCGGCTGTTGGACCGGCTCGGAGCGAAGCCCGTCCGCGAAGCTTGGCGCGACTTGGCGGAGCGGGCGTTGCGCTCGGTCGAAGAGCATTTCTGGCTGGCAGAGCAAGGTTGGTACGCCGACACGTTGCGCGCGCCGGCGGGGACTGCTGCCTGCGCGGGCAAGGCGGACGATGCCCTGCGCAGCAATTGCCTGTTTCTGATCGCTCTCGGGCTGGCGAAGGGCGAACGCGCGCGTCGGTGTGTGGAGGCGGCGCGGCAGCACTTGGTCATTCCCGGGGCCCTCCGCTCGCTGGCACCGCTGCGGGTGCAACTCCCGCTCCCCATTCGGGCTGCCGATGGCCGCCTGTTGAACGATCCGTTCGCCCCTTACTGGGGCCGCTACGAGGGCGACGAGGACACCCGACGCAAGCCCGCGTATCACAACGGCACCGCCTGGGTTTGGACACTGCCAACCTTCTGCGAGGCGCTGGCCCGGGCGTGGGACTTCTCGCCAGCCGCAACTGCGGCGGCCACCGCATATCTCGGCAGCGTGGACCAGTTGCTCGCCGCCGGCTGCGTTGGGCAACTGCCGGAAATCCTCGACGGCGACGCCCCGCACCCTCAGCGGGGCTGTGATGCCCAGGCCTGGAGCGTCACCGAAGTGCTCCGGGTCGCGGCGGTGCTGGAAGCGGAAGCCAGTCGGGCTGCATCGCCGGTCGGCACCGGTGTCGGCGGCAAACCCGCCGTCACGACTGACGGGGCGGAAGGCGATCGAGCGGGATGAGCAACACCTTGTCCACCCGGTTGCGGTCCATGTCTATGATTTCGATGCGGTAGCCCTGCGCCTCGAAAGCGTCCCCCTCCGCCGGCACGCGGCCCAGTTGCTCGAAGACGTACCCGCCAAACGTATGGTAGCTCCTCGCCTCCGGCGGCGGCAGGACGAACTGTGGCATCTGCGCCTGAAAGTCCTCGATTTCGATCATCGCATCCACCAACCAGGAGCCGTCTTCCCGACGCTTGGCCATCGGCTTGAGCCTCATGTCCTGCGACGGAAAGTCTCCGATGACGGCTTCCATCACGTCATGCAGCGACACCAGGCCCACAATCCCGCCGAACTCGTCGGAAACCAGCGCGTGGAATTGGCCCGAGCGCTTGAACGTCTCCAGCAGCGAGATCGCGGCCAGGGACGATGGCACAATCAGCGGTTTGGTCATCAGGTCCTTCACCGTGACCGGCAAACCGGCGGCAAGATTCGCGTAGATCGCCTTCACCGAGATCATCCCCACGACGTTGTCGCGGTCGCCCTGATAAACCGGGAAAGTCGTGTGGCCGCTGACGACGACCTTGTGCCAAATGGTTTCGTGGGCCTCGTGGACGTTGATCCAGATGATCTTCGCCCGCGGGGTCATGATTTCGCGGACCGGAAGCCGGTCGAGCGCCAGGACGCCCTCCACCATGCGGGCCTCCGTTTGGTGAAAGACCCCCGCCTCCCGGCCCTCCCGGATTAGCGCACGCACCTCCTCCTCCGTCACGGGGCTTTCCTTGCGTTCCCGCAGCCCCAGCAGCCGGAGTACCAGTTCCGTGGTCACGCTCAGGACCTTGACCAACGGCCACGCCAAGGCGGCGAGTCGAGCCATCGGCCCGGCCATCACTCGCGCGATGCCTTCGGGATTGGCCAAGGCCACCCGCTTGGGAACCAGCTCGCCCACGATCAACGAGCAGAAGGTGATGACCACCACGACGACCGCCACGCCCGCCGCCTGGGCGTAGGCACCCGGCAAGCCGACCGCCGCGAGTCCATTTCCGATATGCGCGGCCAGAGTGGCCCCGCCGAAAGCCCCGGCCAGGATGCCCACCATGGTGATCCCGACCTGCACGGTGGACAGAAAACGGTTCGGTGATTCCGCCAGCGCCAGCGCCGCAGCCGCCCGCTGGTCGCCCGCCGCGGCCATGCCCTTCAACCGCGACTTCCGCGCGGAGACCACCGCCAGCTCGGTCATGGCAAACACACCATTCCCCACCAGCAGCAGCAGAATGAAGCCCGCCTCGAGCAGCACACTGTTCATGTCTGAAGGATAGCGTTTCACCGGCCACGCGACGAGCCGGACCGTTGCTTGCCGCGTTAAAAGGGGGCCGGTAGCCTTCCGGCCGGCCCGCAATGCCCGTGATCCCCCGCGCCTTCATTCCAATTCTGCCGCACCTGCTCCTGCTCCTCTCCGGGGCCAGCGGCCTGGGCTGCCAGATTGTTTGGACCCGCCAACTGACCGGCGGGCTGGGGCAGGAGTTGCCGGCAGTGCTCGCGGTTGTAGCCGCGTTTTTCGCGGGACTGGCGCTCGGCGCGGCGCTGCTCGATCGGAGGATCGTCACCACCGCGAACCCCGCGCGCTGGTATGGCGGTCTGGAAATGGCCATCGGACTCTGGACGGCGACCACCGCGTGGTTGATCCCGTGGCTTAACGAACAGCTCGGCCCGGCGATCGGCCTGACGCCGTCACCGCTCCGGCACTGGGGCCTGGCGTTTGCCGGACCGCTGTTGGCGTTGTTACCCGCCACCGCCGCCCTGGGCGCCACGCTGCCGGCGATGGTTCGTTGGGCGGCGGCGTTGAGGGCCACGAGCCACGGTGTCGGCAGTCTTTACGCCGCTAACACCGCCGGGGCGGTCGTTGGGGCCGTGGCCGGTGCGCTGTGGCTTATCCCGGAATTTGGCTTCCAAGGCACGTTGTTGCTGCTCGCCAGCGCCAGCCTGGTTTGCGGATTCACTGCGCTGGCCCTCTCGCGCTGTGCGATTGAACTTGGCGGGACCGCCAGGGCGGCGAACGGCAGGGTGAAGGCAGGGGAAACCTCGCCAAGCATTCTCGTTCTAGCCGGTACCGGCCTCCTGGGCATCGGGTACGAGGTGCTCACCGTCCGGCTCCTGGCCGAGGTGTTCACGGACACGGTTTTCACGTTTGCGATGGTGCTGGCGGTGTTCCTCGTAGGGACGGCGGCCGGAGCCTTCGGCGAACGCTACTGGTTTCGCCACCACGACCCCGCTGACCGACTGCGGAAGCTGCTCGCGGGTCTGGCGGCCAGCGGTGCCGGCGGTGCGGCCTTGTTGACGACCGCCCCCGAGTGGCTCGCCAGCCTGGGACACCACCTCGGCAATCGGGCGACGGGTGCCATCCTGGCGGAGGCGGTCGTGGCAGCGATCGTGCTGGTGCCGCCCACGCTGTTCATGGGCGCCACGTTTGCCGCGCTGGCCGAGTGGCAGCGATACAGCGACGGCCGCGTCGGACGGGCAGTCGCGTGGAATACTCTCGGCGGAACGTTGGCGCCCTTGGTGTTCGGGGTCGTGGTGTTCCCGCTGGTGGGCGGGCGCTGGGCCTTCACCTCGCTGATCGCCGGCTACCTCGGTTTGTCCCTGATCCGGCCTCCGGGTTCCACCCCAGCTCGCCGGGCGATCATGGGTCCGGCCGCCGTCGGAATGATCGCCCTGCTCGTCGCCGCGCTCTTCGCGGCAGATTCCCGGCGTCTGCTGCGCCCGGCCCCGGGCGAGCAACTCGTGGCGGTTCAAGCCGGCGCAGCCGCGACCGCCGTCGTCGTTGCGACGCCGGATCAACACCGGACCTTGCGGGTGAACAACCGGTTCACGATGGGCGGCACCGCCTCGGCCAGCGCCGAACGCCGCCACAGTCATCTGCCCTTGCTCCTGCACGAGGCGCCACGACGGGCGCTGTTCCTCGGCGTGGGCACGGGAATCAGCTTTGGCGCAATGGCAGTCCATCGGGACTTGGTGGCCGACGGCGTTGAGCTGTCCGATGAGGTCGCCGCCGTGATGGGGGCGTTCGACGCTGAAAGCGGGCGGCCCGAGTGGGCTGGCCGACTGACGTTGCATCTGGCCGACGCGCGACGCTTCGTGCGGGCGACGCCCCACCGCTACGATGTCATTGTGGCCGACCTGTTCCATCCGGCCCGCGACGGCGCCGGCAACCTGTACACGCGGGAGCATTTCGCGGCGCTGCGCGACCGACTGAATCCGGGCGGCCTGGTCTGTCAATGGCTGCCGCTGTATCAGTTGGACCGCGACACCCTTCGGCTGATCATTCGCACTTTCCTCGCCGTCTTCCCGGAAGCGCAGGCCTGGCTGCTGCGGCCGAACTTGGACACGCCGGTGGTTGGATTGGTTGGATCCACCAGCCGTCGCGCGTACCCGCCGGACTGGATGGCCAGCCGTGCGGAGGGCACGCGCCTGCGCTCCGCGCTCCAACCGCTGGCACTGACCGACACGGTCCAGTTGCTCGGCAGTTTCCTCACGGGCCGGCAGGCCCTTGGCGAATACGCGGGTCAGGGGCCGCTGAACACCGACGATCGTCCTTTGGTCACCTTCTGGGCGGCCCGCGGTGAATCCCGGCCCAACAGCGCTGGAACCGAACTGCTTTTCGACCTGATCGGCCTCCCGCTGGACGACGCGGGTGATCTCGTCTCCGAAGCGGAAGACGCCGCCCCATTCCGAAATCGTCTGCAGTCGTTCATCGCGGCGCGCGACGACTACCTCCGCGGCCTGGCGGCGGAAGACAAAGGACGGCAGGACGCCGCCGTGGCGTTCTTTCTTGCCAGCGCCCGGCGGAGTCCGGATTTCACTACGGGTTACGCGCGGGCTCTGACCCATGCGATGCGCCTTGCCGCCGGCGATCCCTCGGCGGCCCGCCAGTTGTTGGAAGACCTCGCGGCCGCGCGGCCCGAACAACCGGTGGCGCGCCGGCTGCTCGAGGAATTGGCCCGTCGCGCCCACGAACCCTGACGACCTCGAAACGCTCCGCCCTACCCGCCTGCTCGGCGTGCCCGGCCCGTTGCCGGGGTCGCTCGCGGGCCGCCCGGGTCGGCGCTTGTGTTGAACCGCGGTCGGCCTAGAGTAGCGCCCGAAGGAAACAAAGCGGAAAGGAACCCATGCTGATCAGCAAAAAGATGAACGCCGCGCTCAACGAGCAGATCGGCAATGAATTTGGCGCCTCCCTGCAGTACGTGGCCATCGCGTCCCACTTCGCCGGCGAGGGGCTCAACGAACTCGCCGCGCGCTTCCACCGGCAGGCGGACGAGGAGCGCGACCACGCAATGCGATTCGTCAACTACATCGTGGAAGCGGGGGGCGAGGTGAAGATCCCCGCGATCCCGGCGCCGAAGAGTTCGTTTGCCAGCGTGGCGGAAGCCGTGAAGCTGTCACTCACTTGGGAGCAAACCGTCACCCGGCAGATCAACCGCCTCATGGATTTGGCCGTGAAAGAAGGCGATCACATTGCCCAAAACTTTCTCGGGTGGTTCGTCCGGGAGCAGTTGGAAGAGGTCTCCAGCATGGACAACCTGCTCAAGCTGGTGCAGCGGGCCGGCGAGACGAATCTGGTGTACGTCGAGGCGATCCTCGCGCGCAGCAACGAAAAAGGCAAAGCGCCCGAGGCGGAGGACGAGAACTGACCCGGAACGTCTGGAACCGGCATGCGCATCAAGCATTCCACCCGGTCGGGCATCACGCTGCTGGAGGTCATCTTCCTCCTCGCGATCGGCCTGCTCCTGTACAAGCTCGCCTGGCCCAACTTCAAGGCGCAGCGGCAGCAGGTGAAGCGCGGCATCTGCCTCGCTCACCTCGAGCGCATTGACGCCGCCAAGCGGCAATGGGCTGAGCAGACCCGAATGCCGACGAACGCCGCGGTGGAGTGGCGCCAGATTCTGCCGCTGTTGAAACTCGAGGAGCCACCGCGGTGCCCCTCCGGCGGCTCCTACCAGCTTAACCGGGTCGGGGAGCCGCCCACTTGCGACTTCGGCCGCCTCCTCGATCACAAACTCTGAGCGTTTCCGAACGAATGAAACGCCCGGTCCGCGGGGCCCGCTGGTGGCTGCCCGTCGCCCTGTGGATGGGTTTGATTTTCCTGGCTTCCACCAATCTGTTCTCGTTCGAGAGCACCGGCCAGTTCCTGCGCCCCCTGTTGCTGTGGCTCTTTCCCGGACTGGACGAGCCCACGTTGCAGTGGCTCCAGTTTGCCATCCGAAAACTCGCCCACATGACCGAATACGGCATCCTCGCCGCACTGGTCTATCGGGCGATTCGCGGGTCGGCCGGAGCTGCCTATTGGGCTTGGAATGGCCGGCACGCAGCGATGACCTGGCTGCTTTGCCTCGCCTACGCCGCGAGCGACGAGTGGCACCAATCCCTGGTGCCCAGTCGGACCGGCAGCGTTTCGGATGTGGGCTGGGACGCGGCCGGGGCCGCAGCGGTGCTTTTCGGCATCTGGTTGGCGGAGCGCCGGAGGGTTGCGGGGCGAACCACGAAACGCTTGCCGGAACCCGCCTGAGCCGCTTGCTTTTCGGGCGAAGCCGCGACCGCCACCGCGCTTGCCGCCCATGAAGCAACCGCTCCTGCCGATTGCCATCGCCTACGCCCTGGGCGTGGTGATCGCCGCGTGGTGGACGGTGCCGCTGGTGACGTGCCTCGCGTCGGGCTTTGGCCTGCTGGTGCTGAGCGTTGTGCGACCGCGCTGGCGCGCTGCCCTGCTCTGGCCGTTGGCGATGATCACCGGCTTCGCTTCCCTGAGCCTCCGCACCGCCGTTCTCTCGCCCCACGACTTGCGACTCTTGGCTGGCGAGAGCGCCCAGATTGCAACGCTGCGGGGCACGCTGGTGGGCGATCCGACCTTGCGCGAGCCGGCCGCGGGACGCGACGGGCCACCCCACACCCTCGCGATCCTCGAGGTGCAGGAACTGCTCTTGAACGAGTCGGCCTTCCCCGCCCGCGGCCGGGTGGTGGTCAGCACCCGCGGCCAGCTACCGTCATCGTTCCACGCGGAGGGCCGGGTCCAGATCGAAGGCGTCCTTTCGCCGCCTGACGGCCCCCGCGCGCCGGGCCTCTTTGACTACCGCGCTTACCTCCGCTGGCAGGGGATTTACCATCAACTTCGCGTCCGCGGGCCTGCCGACTGGCAAGCGCTGGACCCGGGCACGGCGCCGCCGCTGGCCACTCGGTTTCTGGTTTGGGCGCAGAAGGCTTTGGCGCGCGGCCTGCCGGCCGAGGATGAGTCCCTGCGCTTGCTCTGGGCCATGACGCTCGGCTGGCGCACGGCGCTGACGGATGAAGTAGCCGAGCCGTTCATGCGCACGGGAACCATGCACATCTTCGCAATCAGCGGGCTCCACATCGCGCTGATCGCGGGAATGCTCGTCGCGCTCCTCCGCGTGCTGCAGGTCCCACGCTCGGCGTGCGGGGCGGTGGTGATTCCCCTGATCTGGTTTTACACGATGGCCACCGGCTGGCAGGCGTCGGCGATCCGGTCCACGATCATGATGACCATCGTCGTCCTGGGCTGGGCGATGCGACGGCCCGCCGACCTCCTCAATTCCCTGGTCGTGTCGGCTCTGGTGATTCTGATCTGGGAACCGCGTCAGCTCTTCCAGGCCAGTTTTCAGCTCTCGTTCTTTGTGGTCTTGAGCATGGCCCTGCTGCTCCCCCCGCTGGAACGGCTTCGCGACCGCCTTCTGCACCACGACCCGCTGCTGCCGAGCGAGTTGCTGCCCCGGTGGCGGCGCTGGCTGGACCCGCCGCTGCGGTGGGCGACGCTCAATTTCGGCGTCTCGCTCGCGGCCTGGCTGGGCTCCTTGCCGCTCGTGGCCCACTACTTCCACCTGGTCACGCCGGTGAGCCTGCTGGTCAACCTGGTCGTGGTGCCCCTAAGCAGTCTGGCTTTGATGTGCAATCTGGGCGCCCTGACCGCCGGCGCTTGGTGGCCAGGTCTGGCGGAGTTGTTTAATCACAGCGCCTGGCTGTGGATGTCCGGCTCCGTGCTTGTGTGCGATTGGGCGGCGGGTCTCCCGGGGGCATGGTTCCACGCCGCCAGTCCGGGCGTATGGGGTTTCCTCGGGTGGTACGCGCTCCTGATCTGGGTCAGCGGGCGATGGCTGGCCCGCCCGGTTTGGCGCTGGGGCGCGTTGGGGTTAATCGGAATTCTCGGCATTGCGTGGCTGGCGCAGGGCTGGCGGGAGCGGGGGCTGGCGACGCTGACGGTTCTCGAGACCCGCAGTGGCGGCGTCGTTTGGTTGAACCCGCCGGGCCATGACCGGGATATGCTGGTGGACTGCGGCAATGAGACTCACGCAAGGCTGGTCACCAAGCCATTCCTGCAGGCGCGCGGCGTCAACCGGATCCGCCACGTCGTGTTCACGCATGGGGACATCCGGCATGTGGGAGGCTGGCGGATCGTTGACGAGGCCTTCCACCTCCGCACCGTCGGTCTCGGGCCCGTGTCCTTCCGGTCTCCATCTTATCGGGAGCTCTCCACGCATTTTCGCGCGGCGGGATCGCTGCGCGTTCTCGCGGCCGGTACGGAATGGAGCGGCTGGAGGGTCCTGCATCCGCCCGCCAGCAGCCCTTCGAGCCTCGCAGATGACAACTGTCTGGTGCTCGCCGGTGAAATCGAAGGCACCCGCATTCTGCTTCTGGGAGACCTCGGCCCCCAGGGGCAACGGGCTTTGGCGGAACGCGGGTCCACCCTGCGGGCGGACCTCATCATCTCCGGCCCGCCCAGCCGCGGCGAACCCATCGGGGCCGCACTGCTCGAGGCGGCACGGCCGCATTTGATCATCCTCGACGACGCGGACCCGGCTGCCCCGCTTTCACCGCCGGAGTATGTTCACCGATGGCGTGAACACGGCATCAATGTGCTGCGTACAGCGGAACACGGGACGGTCACGGTGCGCTTTGACAAAGCGGGCTGGGAAGCCCGGGGAATGAAGGCGGGCTCCATTCGGCTGGCCATCCGGCCCTGAGCCTTCGCCCCGGGGCGCCCGGCTCCACTTTCCTTCCCGCGATTTCCGCGTGATCAGGCCCTCGCGGCGGCTGCGCCCGCCACGGGTTGCACTTCGGCGCCCGCGCCCAGCTTCGGACGTTCGCCGCGGTGCCACCACAGAACCAACGCGCTGGCGATGTACACCGAGGAGTACGTGCCGGTGAGGATGCCGAACAGAAACGCCAGCGCGAAATCATTGATCGCGCCACCGCCGAAAATGTACAGCGACCCCGTGGCAATCAAGACGGTCCCGGACGTGATAATCGTCCGGCTCAGCGTCTGGTTCAGCGCCTTGTTGATCACCTCGAGGAAGGAGCCGCGGACGCCGAGCTTCAGGTCTTCCCGGATCCGATCGAAGATGACGATCGTGTCGTTGATCGAGAAACCAATGATCGTGAGCACTGCGGCCACCGTCGTCGCGTTGAGCTGCCGATCCGCAAGGAAGTACAAGCCGAGCGTCATCAAAATGTCGTGCCCGATGGCCACCACCGCGCCGATGGCGAACGAGAATTCGTAGCGGAACGCCACGTACAACAGAATGCCGAACATCGCCAGCAGCACCGAGATCACCGCCGACTTTTGGATCTCCTGCCCCACGACAGCCCCCACCTGGTCCAGCGCGAGTCTTTCGAACTTCGAGTCGGGGAACCGCTTCTGCAACTCCTCCAGCACCTTGCCGCCGGTTCCGACCTCGGTGGTCACGCCCAGCGTCTTGCGACCGGTCGCAGGGTCGGTGTTGTAGCCCACAATAGCGTCGCCAATCTTCATCTCCTCGATCGTCTTCCGGATCTGGTCCACGCCAACTTCCTGCGCGAAGCCAACCACGAGCTGGTCTCCCCCCCTGAACTCGACGCCGAAGACCTCCTTGCCCCGGTACACGCCGTAGGCGAGACCGACCACGATCAGCACCCACGACAGGATGAACGCCGGTTTGGCCACCTTGAGGAAGTTGATCGTCGTACCCCCGATCAGCCGCAGCATCGGCAGCCTCTTCAGCCAGCCGCGGTTCAGCAGAAAGTCGAAAATCAGGCGGGTCACAACCAGCGCGGTGAACATGCTCGCCGCCACGCCGATCGTGAGGGTCACGCCGAAGCCTTTCACCGGTCCGGTGCCCATGAAGATCAGGATCACCGACGCGATCAGGGTGGTGAGGTTCGAATCGAAGATCGTCCCAAACGCGCGATCGTAGCCGGCCGAGATGGCGCCACGAAGAGATTTGCCGGCCGCCAGCTCCTCGCGGATACGCTCGAAGATGAGCACGTTGGCATCCACCGCCATGCCGATCGTCAGGACGATACCCGCGATGCCCGGCAAGGTGAGCGTGGTCCCCACGGAGCACAGGACGCCGAGAAGGATGACGATGTTGAGCACCAGCGCCAGGTTGGCCACCAACCCCGCGAACAAGTAGTACACGAGCATGAACGCCGCCACGGCCACCACGCCCACCACCGCCGCCGTTATGCCGCTCTGGATGGAGTCGCGTCCGAGCGACGGGTCCACGCTGCGCTCCTGTTGAATGCGCACGGGAGCCTGGAGCGGATTCTGCAAGACGTTGGCCAGCGTGGCCGCTTCCGCGATGTCGAAGTCCCCCGAGATTTCGCAGTTCCCGCCCAGAATGGGTTCGTTGATCCGCGGCGCGGAATACAACTCGCCATCGAGGATGATGGCCATCAACCGACCAACGTTTTCGCGCGTGACCGCCCCAAAGAGCGTCGCCCCCTCCGAGTTGAAACGAACGCTGATCCTTGGCTGGCCAGTCACGGGGTCCAGATGCACACCCGACCAGGCAACGTGCTGTCCGCCAAGGCCACGCTCCGCCTTCTTGCTCACCAAATAGGTGCGGCGCGGCGCTCCGGGATCCTTTCGCCGGGACCGCTCGGTCTTCAGTTCGTAGCCGGGTTCGATGATTGCCTGGCGGACGAGGGAATCGCTTTCCGGATGCACGAGGCGAAATTCGAGGAACGCCGTTCGCTGAATCTGGGCGCGGGCCGATTCCTTTTCCGCATCGCTGAGCCCGGGCAGTTGGATGAGGATGTCGCTCTGTCCGATGGGCTTGATGATGGGTTCCGCCACCCCGAAGCGGTCCACGCGTTTTCGCAGCACCTCAATGACTTGCGCCCGCGCGCCTGCGACGTCCGAAATGTCCTCCAACCGGGAGGCGTCCATGGACACCAGGAATTCCACGCCGCCCTGCAAATCCAGCCCCAGCTTGATCTTGCCCGCCGCCCGCTCTTGAACGCGGTGGAGAATCAGCCGATTCACCTCGTCCGGGTCGGCTTCCTCGGGGCGAAAATCCGGGAAATAGCGGCTCAGGTCGTTGGTACCGCTCGCCGTGAGGAGGTTGAGAAATTGATTCGAGTTTTGCCGCTGGAGCTCCTGGGCCTTGGCGACAATTTCGTTGAACGTGGCATCCGGCGCCTCCGCGAGCTGCTGGAACACCTGAATCAGGTCGCGCGGCTTGGGCGGGTACAACTCAAACAGCGACCACGCCACCACGAAGACAACCAGCAGAAACTTCCAAGCGTTTCGACTCATGGGAAAAGACCTTGCAGTATGGGGCTCAGCCCGGCGGCTACTCGGCGCGCTTGATCACTTCACTCACGGCCGACCGCAGCACCTCGATCTTCGCGTCCTCCGAGCGCAGGACCACGGTCTTGTCCTTGACCGATACGATGGTGCCCACGATGCCCCCGTTGGTCACGACCTCATCCTTGGTTTTAAGGGACTTGATCAACGCGGCGTGTTCCCGGGCCTTCTTTTGCTGGGGCCGCCACAGGGCGAAATAAAACATGAAGCCCATGATGGCGAACATCCCCAAGGGTCCCCACAATTGCGCTTGCGGGCTGGGCTGGGTTTGTTGTTGGGCCAGCAATGGAATCAGCGCCAGAAAATTCATACCTTGCTCACTAAAAGGCGGCGAATCTAGGGAGGGTGGCCCTTTTGGCAAGCCCAAGCTTGGGGCGTTCCGCGAAGCGACGGCACCAAAGCGCCCCCTCTTGCCCGGCAAGGCGGCCGCCCGGGCTCAGCCCAGCCGCAACGCCCGCCGGCCCTTGAAGGTGATCCCCCCGGCCAGCAGCGACCGAATCGCCTCCGGGTACAGGCGGTGCTCGACCTCCTGGATCCGCTCATGCAGCGACGCCGGCGTGTCGGAATCCAGCACCGGCACGGCCGCCTGGGCGAGGATCGGGCCGGTATCCACGCCGGCGTCCACTAGATGCACCGTCACCCCGGTCACTTTCACCCCGTAGTCCAGCGCCTGTTTCCACGCTTCCAGACCGGGAAACGACGGCAAGAGCGCGGGATGGATGTTCACGACGCGGTCCGGAAAGGCGCTCAGGAATTCGCTCTTCAGAATGCGCATGAAGCCCGCGAGCACCACCAGGTCCACGCGCGCCTCCCGCATCGCCGCCACGTACGCCGCCTCGGCCTCTTCGTCGAGCTTGGTGCGGAAGCGTCCCGGCGGAATATACCGGGCTGGCACACCGCGCTCCCGCGCCCGCTCCAGGATGGCCGCATCCGGCACGTCGCTGACCACCAGCGCGATCTCCGCCGGCAGCTCTCTGCGGGCACAGGCCTCCGCAATGGCCACGAAGTTGGACCCTTTGCCCGAACCCAGGACCCCCAGCCGTCGAAGTGGTTGCTCGCTCACGGAGGGGGAGGCTAAACCACGCGGTTCGCGACGGAAACGCCAGAGTTTTTCCGGTGCAGTCCCCTGGGCCCTTGAACGAGATCCTCAACCGTCTGCCCGCGAACATGCCCAGGCCCGTTTCCGGCTGGCGTCCCCCGCCGGCTGAAATACCGCACCGCCAACGCGGATCCCTTCGGCCCCGCGACGGATTTTTCCCAGCCTCAAAGCGTCCAGCCGGCCCGATACTCGCGGCGGACGAACTGATTGGCTTCGTCGAGGTTCGTGAACCGCAGCGCGGCCGAGTGCCAGAGGAGCCGGTAGCGGGTGAGCTTTTCGCGCAGTTGGACGCGCAACGGCACGTTGCCCAGCAGCACCGCCTCGGCCAACGGTCCGGCCCACGCAAAGTCCGCCCCGGACTGCCGCCCCGCTTTGCAGGCGTCCACCCAGTCCTTGTAGTGGCCCGCGACGCGCGGGAGGGTGCGCGGCACCTGGCCAAATTCGCGGGCGCGTTGCGACGGATAAATGCGGTTGCCGAGCATGAACCCCTTGTCGCCGATGAGGAGGCGGCCGTTGTCGCCCATCACCTGCTCGTCCTCGAGCCCCTCCGGACGGGGCGGGCGCAGACCGCCGTCGTACCAAACCAGTTTCAGCGCGGGCATGGCGATGCCGCCGGCCCCGACGCCACTCAGACCCTGAACGTGCGGGTTGTGGGCCTGAATCTCCGCTCCCCGCGCCGGAAAGTGGTAGGTCACCATGGAGCCGAGGGGGAAGGTCTCCGTGTTCACCCGCGTGGACGCGGCCTCGACGCTGGCCGGCGCGCCCAGTTTGAGGGCGCGGAAGACGGGATCCATGGCGTGACAGCCGATGTCACCGAGCGCGCCGGTGCCAAAATCCCACCAACCCCGCCAGCGGAACGGGTGGTAGATCGGGTTGTAGGGGCGCTCCGGCGCCGGGCCGAGGAACAGGTCCCAGTCGAGTCCTTCCGGCACGGGGGGGGTTTCCTTGGGACGGGGAACGCCTTGGGGCCAGTACTCGTTGAACAGGCCCTGCGACGGCCGGTCGGTCCAGATGTGGGCCTCGAGCACGTTGCCAATCGCCCCGTGCCAGATCAGTTCGCACAGCCGGCGCGTCTCCTCGCTGCCCGCGCCCTGGTTTCCCATCTGGGTGGTGACTTTGGCCCGCTTGGCGGCCTCGGCAACCTGCCGGGCCTCCCAGACCGAATGCGTGAGCGGCTTCTCGCAATAGACGTGCTTGCCGCGCTTGAGTCCCTCCATTGAGGCGAAGGCATGATGGTGATCGGGCGTGCCCACGACGATTGCGTCAATCTCCTTCATCTCGTCGAACATCTTCCGGTAGTCGCGGAACTGCTTCGCGTTCGGATAACGCCGGAACGTGCCGGCCGCGTGGCGCCAGTCACAGTCGCAGAGGGCGACGATGTTCTCGCCCGGGCTTTCCTTATCAATGCTGGCCAGATCCGCGCCGCCCTGGCCGCCCACGCCGATGCCGGCGATGTTCAATTTGTTGTTGGGCGAGGTCTGACCGTTCAGGCCCACCACGTAGGCAGGCACGACCATGAAGGCGGCCGTGGAGGCAGTGGCGCCGAGAAAGCGGCGACGGTTGATGCGGGTCGGTGAGTCGGAGGTGTTACGGTTCATAAAATCCAGGGGCGTCGCTAGAGCTGGCGGCGTTGAACGGCCTTCTGCCCATCGGGGGCGGGGGTGAACATGTGTTCCGGCCCCAAATCGAGCGCGCGCGCCATCTCGAGGCTGTAATCGAGTTTGCCCATGTTGGGATAGCGGCCGTTCGAACCGAGCGAAAATTTGACGCCGGCCTCCTTGATGCGGCGCAGAAAGGGCAGTCTGGGCAGCTTGTAGCTGGCGCTGATCTCGAGCGCGACCCCGTACTTCACGGCCGCCGCGATGACCCGGTCCATGCGCGCGGGCGTCCACAGCCGGTCCCAGTCCGCCGCCAGTTTGTCCGGCAGCCAACTGGTGTTGCCCAGAATGTCGAACGGCTCGGTGGCCATCGTCTGGACGTGCCACTCGACGTAGCGATCCATGAACTTCTCCGGTTCGTCCATGCCCATTTCGTCCACCGCGGAAGGCAGCCAGAGCTTGACGCGCTGGCCGCGCTTGCCCGGCATGGTCATGGCGTCGGTGAGGACATAATCGAGCTTCCCCAAAACGGCCGGCGAGAAGCAGCCCATCCAGTCGGTCCATTCGGCCTGAACGCCCTTGTACACGCCCTTGCCGTCGAGTTGCGCGATCCAGCCGAGGAGCTCCGCGTCATTGCTCAGCACGACGGGGTAATCGTTCTCCTTGGTGCCGGCGTGCTCGACGAGACCCAGCTTGACGCCGCGCGCCCCACCCAGCGCCACGATCTTCTCAATCGTGCTGTTGTCCGGGTGAGCGTGGTAGTCCACGAGCGGCACTCGGACCGGCGGATTGGGAGCGGCCCGCGACACGAACCGGCCGGGCAACAGTGGCAGAGAAGCGGTGGCCAGAGCGGTTCGCCGCAGGAACACGCGTCGGGGAAGCCGGCTGGACATACGGGCGTTAGACTGGGGCAAGCCAGTGGGGCTTCAATGGAATTCTCGGAGGCGCCAATGGGCCACGCCGCCGGGTACTTCACCGTTGACCCCGCGCGAACCGGCCAAACATCCTCGCCGGCGAATGGTCACCTTCACACCCTCGATCCCCCCTCTCGCGCATCCCAGCCGATGCAATGACCCCAAAGCGGGAGCCGGACCGACCCGGCGACACCCACCCGCGGTGGCTCTGCCGCGCGGGCAGCACCAGCGACTCGCGGTGCTGCTGATCCTCGCGGCGGCTCTGGGGATCGGTTGTCCCCCGGGACTCACGCAGGACCGGCTGAAGACGATGCCGGGCTACGAGCGCTACGAGCGGCTCGCGAAGGAGATCCCCGAGGCCGTCAAACTCGGCAGCCTGCGCGTCACCTGGCGGGACGGCGGCAAAGCCTTCGAGTACGAGCGCGACGGCAAGAAGTTCCGCTACGACATCGCCCTCCGCCAAGCCAGTGAAGTGCCCAAGGCAACCAATGAAGCGGTCGCCCCTTCGCCACCGGCGACCACCGACTCCGAACGACCCGAGCGCGGCCGCCAGTACACCTCCGCGACCTCACCCGACGGGCAGTGGAAGGCGACCTATCGCGATCGCAATCTCTGGCTCAGCCGGACCAATGCCGACGCCGTGGCGATCACCACCGACGGCTCCGAGAAAACGCGCATCAAGTTCGGCACGGCCAACTGGGTGTACGGCGAAGAGCTGTACCAGACGACGGCGATGTGGTGGTCCACCAACAGCCAGCGCCTCGCGTTCTATCGGTTCGACGAGCGTGCCGTGCTCGATTACTACCTCACGCTGGATCACACCCAGTTCCAGAACCGCCTCGACGTGGAGCCGTACATGAAGGTCGGCGCCCCGAACCCGGTCGTGGACCTGCTCATCTACGACGTCAGCAACGGGCACACCGTGACCGTGGACGTCCGCAGCGGGCAGCCTTTCAGCAACGACGTGCCCGGCCACTACGTCTATGGCGTTTCCTGGACAGCCGACGGAAGCGAGCTGCTCTTCCACCGCACGAATCGCCGGCAGAACATCATGGAGTTCTGCGCTGCCGATCCGGTGACCGGCCGGGTGCGCGTCGTGGTCCGGGAGGAATGGCTGCCGAGCTGGACCGAGAACCTGCCGCCCCTTCGGTGGTTGCAGGACGGACGGCGCTTTATCTGGACTTCACACCGGACGGGCTGGCGAAACCTCTACCTCTTCGACCTGAGCGGCGCGCTCCTGAGCACCCTGACGACCCACTCGTTTGACGTCGCGGACGTGAAGTTCGTGGATGAGCCGGCAGGACTCGTGTACTACACAGCCCACAGCGGCGACAACCCGATGAAACTTCAGTTGCACCGGGTCACGCTGGACGGCCGGGACGAGCGCTGCCTCACCGACCGGGCGTTTCATCACACGGTGGACGTCGCGCCGGACGGCAGGCATTTCGTGGATGTCGCGCAAACCCACGACACCCCGCCGGTGACCTGGCTGCGGGACGCGGAGGGCCGGTTCGTCGCCGAGCTGGCCCGCAGCGATCTCACCAAGGCAAAAAAACTGGGTCTGCTCCCCGTGGAACTGCTGCGCTTCAAGGCGGCCGACGGCGGGACCGAGCTCTACGGGATGCTGCACTTTCCGTCCAACTTCCGCCCGAGCCGCAAGTATCCCCTGCTCGTCCACGTTTACGCCGGGCCGGAAACCGTCGGCGCGCGGGAGACGTTCACCCTGCCGGACACGCTGACCGAGTTCGGCTTCCTGGTGGCCAGCTTTGATTCGCGCAGCGCCAGCGGCCGGGGCAAGCGCTTTCTGGATGCCATCTATCAAAAACTGGGCATCGTGGAGATTGACGATCAGGCCGCCGGCGTGCAGTCGCTCTGGCCGCGCCGCTACGTGGACCGCGAGCGGGTCGGCATCTACGGCACCTCGTACGGCGGAACCGCCGCCGCCGCCTGTCTCCTGCGCTATCCGCAGGTCTTTCAGGCCGCCTGCGCCAGTTCGGCGGTCACCGACTTCCGCAACTACGACACCATTTACACGGAACGCTATCTGGGGCTGCTGCCGGGCGACGCGGCCGCCTACGACGCGATGAGCCTGTTGAAGTACGCCCCGGCTTTGCAGGGGAGGCTGTTGATCTTCTTCGGCACCGCCGACAACAACGTTCATCCGGCCAACAGTCTGCAGCTCATCGCCGCGCTCCAGAAGGCCGGCAAGAGCTTCGAGGTGCAGGTCGGGCCCGACCAGGGCCACACGTCGGTCAATCGGGATCGGATGATGGAGTTCTTTATCGAGAACCTGGTGATCAACAAACCGCCGAAATACCAACCGCCAACTGAGGTAAGGGATAAATCCGAAGCAGGGACTACCGGCCGACGGTAGGTGCGCCCGCCCCGACTTCCGCCGCCGCTCAAAGCTCGCTCCGGTCGGCCGCGAATCAGGGTGTTGGAGCGCTGTCCACCGCGCGCAAAGAGCCAGCCGAGACGATCCAGCGTTGCAGGCGGCGGCCCAACTCACGCGGCCAGTTCTCCTCCGTACAGGTCATGAACACCTGCCCGCTGGCCTGGTGCGATCGCTCCAGGAGAGGGAGCAAGCCACTGCGCCGGCGCACATCCAACTCGCCCATGACATCGTCAATCAGCAACACCGGCGGTGTCCCGTGCAGGCCGGTCACGTACTCCGCCTGCGCCATTTTAAGCGCGATCGCCAGCGTGCGCTTCTGCCCTTCACTGGCGAACTGCGCCGCCGGCTGGTCGTTCAACATCAGGGCCAAATCATCCCGGTGCGGCCCGACCAGTGTCATGCGGTAACTGCGTTCCCGGGCGCGACTGGCGGCCAACTCGATCGCGAAATCGGTCTTCACCGACGGTTGATACGCCAGCTTCAACTCCTCGGCATCGTTCGCAATGCGCCGGTACGCCAGGCGCGCCAAGGGGGACAGCCGTGGAACCAGCTCGCGCCGCAGTGCGATGATCTGGTTGCCGACACTCACCAATTCCTGCGTGAAACTGTCGAACGCCATCGCATCCACCAGCGACTGCTTGAGCAGCGCGTTACGTGATCGCAAGGCCGCCGTGTAGCGTTGCAGCAGCGGCAGGTAGGTCGGATGGGTCTGGGAAAGCAGGAGATCGAGGAACCGCCGCCGCCGCGCCGCCGGGCCCTTCACCAACTGCAGGTCTTCCGTGCAGAACACCACGGCCCGCAGCACGCCAAGGTAGTCGCTCAAACGCCGGACCGGTTGCCCGTCGAGGCTCAACTGTCGTTCGGTGGCGGACCAATACATCCGGATCTGGCGCGTCCCCTGCCCCACGACGCGGGCCCCGACGAAATACCCTTTGTGATCATGCCGCACCATCTGGGCACCGCCCACGCCGCGAAACGATCGCAAGGTGGCCAGCAGGTAGATGGCTTCGAGGATGTTGGTCTTGCCTTGCGCGTTGTCTCCCAGCAACAGGTGGAATCCCGGCGAAAACTCCGCGTCCAGCCGCGCATAATTGCGGAAGTCTCGAAGGCGAAGATGCGCCAGGTGCATGGCGCCAGCGCGGCAAGCAGAGGCCGGCCCGAGGCCGCACTACAGCAGGCGCGAGTCCACCAAGATCCGCGCCGACCGGATCGCGGCCTCGTATCGCTTGCCCATTTCCAGCGCGCGGACCGAAACCATCCGCCCGATGGAAAGCAGCAGCGGCGCCGCCAGCGCCGGCGCCTCCTTCGTCAGGGCCCGGAAGGCCGCAGCACTCATCCTGACCAACGTGCTGTCCTCGCCGGCGAAAACGTCTGAGGCTCGCGGCGTCTCGGCGAGCAGCGCAATCTCACCGAAGGTTTCGCCCGGCTGCATGACGAAAAGATTCGTCTCCTTGCCTTCGATCTCGATCGAGGCGCGCATCTGCCCATCGAGAATCGAGTACATCGCATCGCCCAGATCGCCACGACTGAAGAGCTTGCTGAATTTGGACGCCTTGACCACCTCGAGGTACGGCAACAGCGATTCGAGCTGGTGGTGGTCCATGTCCGCGAAGACGCGGATGCGGCGAAGGTTTTCTGCCTTCAGTCCAGAGGGGGAACCCGACTCTTCGGCTCCCACGCCAGGCTTCTGGTCGAAGAACATCTTCAGCTCGGACACCTTGCCGGCGGCCATCCACTCGCGCGACTTCCCGACAAAGACCCAGGTGTCCGCGCCAATCCGGCGCTGCTTGACCCAGGTAACGAGGGCAGGCAGTTCGAACGGCCCGTAAGCGATGTTGTCAGCTCCCCAGACGTGGTAGGTGGGTGCGGCGGATGCGGTGGACATGGTAACGTTCGTCTTTGAACGAATCGAAGCCTACCGTCGGAGCCTCCGCACCCCAAGAGAAAAGGTGACGCGCCCGAAGTCCTTCGAGCTCGCGGGAGCCAGCCTAACGGTACTTGATTGCGACGCCGACGATTACCCGGTTTTGCGTCGCCGTCGCGCTGGGGGCCCAGTAGGGACCCCAGAATTGCGTTCCGGTGACCTGCGTTTGATCCGTGGCAAGGAAGACCGCATCCGCGCCCAACCGGGCGGCCCCCGCCCGGAGCCGTCCCTCGATCTTTTCGATGGCCGGCGGCGGATTCAGCGAGGACTCCACGACCACCTCTCCCAGCCGATCGAAAGGCCGCTTCGGCTCCTCCCGCAACAACTCCACCTGGTAAGGGTCCGTGCGCGGCGGTCGGGGCGCGCCCACGTACTGAATCGTATGGTCCGAGATGGAACTGCACCCGGCCAGCAACCAGCCAGCCATCCAACCGACCGCGGCCAGATGCTTTCCGATTCGTGCGCTTGCGCTCATACCAATGAAATCTGTTCCCGCCCTGCCGACCTGTAAAGCTCGCGCCCCGCCGCCCGAGGACAGGACTTTGCGCTTTCCAGGTAACACGGCGCTGTGTTTTATCCGTCCCGCACCGGTATGCTGCCGCCCGCACCCGCGAGGACACCGCCCGCCGCTCCGCCCCCCCGTCCCGGCTCACGGCCGGGTTCCGCCGCCATTCCGGCGCGCTGCCGTCGCCGGCGCGCCGAAGCCGCTCTTCACCTGAGACCTCTCCATGCCCAAACGCACTGACATTCACTCCGTCCTCATCATCGGCGCCGGCCCGATCATCATCGGGCAGGCGTGCGAATTTGATTACTCCGGCACGCAGGCGTGCAAGGCCCTCAAGGAGGAGGGCTACCGCGTCATCCTCGTGAACTCCAATCCGGCCACCATCATGACGGACCCGGAGTTCGCCGACCGCACGTACATCGAACCCATCACACCCGATTGCGTGGAGAAGATCATCGTCCGCGAGCTGGAGGAAATGAAGCGGCTGGGTGTGCCGCTGGGCCAACCTCGAACCTCAAATTTGGAGTCTCAAATTCCGCACAAGCTCGTCTTGCTACCCACCCTGGGCGGACAGACCGCCCTCAACACCGCGATGGCCCTCCACCGCTCCGGTGTCCTGGCGAAACACGGCGTCGAAATGATCGGCGCCAACGCGGCTGCCATCGAGCGCGGCGAAGACCGCCAGGTCTTCAAGGACTTGATGCTCTCCATCGGCCTCGACGTCCCGATCAGCGGCACCGCCCACACGCTCGAGGAATGTCGAGCCATCGCCGAGCGGATCGGCCAGTTCCCGCTGATCATCCGACCGGCCTTCACCCTGGGCGGCACCGGTGGTGGCATTGCCTACAACCGCGAGGAGTTCGAGGAGCTCGCCAAGCGCGGCCTCGACTTGTCGCCCGTCAACGAAATCCTCATCGAAGAATCCCTCCTCGGCTGGAAGGAGTACGAGATGGAAGTCATGCGCGACCGCGCCGACAACTGCGTCATCATCTGCTCCATCGAAAACTTTGATCCCATGGGCGTCCACACCGGCGACAGCATCACCGTGGCGCCCATCCAGACGCTGACCGACAAGGAATACCAGATCATGCGCGACCAGAGCTTCGCCGTGATCCGCGCCGTCGGCGTCGAGACCGGCGGCTCGAACATCCAGTTCGGCGTCAATCCCGACAACGGCCGCATGGTCATCATCGAGATGAACCCGCGCGTCAGCCGCAGCTCCGCCCTCGCGTCCAAGGCCACCGGCTTTCCCATCGCGAAAATCGCCGCCAAACTCGCCGTCGGCTACCTCCTCGACGAAATTCGCAACGACATCACGCGCGAAACCCCCGCCAGTTTCGAGCCGACCATTGATTACGTCGTCACCAAGATTCCGCGCTTTGCCTTCGAGAAATTCCCCCAGGCCGACTCCACGCTGACCACGCAGATGAAAAGCGTGGGCGAGGCGATGGCGATCGGGCGCACCTTCAAGGAGAGCTTCCAGAAGTGCCTGCGCTCCCTGGAAATCGGCCGCAGCGGCCTGGGCGGGGACGGCCGCCCCTGGCGCGTCGGCACCGACGTCTTCGGCGACCGCGACCTCCTCCCGCGCGATGTGATTTCGCGCAAGCTCACCGTCCCCAATGCCGAGCGCGTCTTCTTCATCCGCCACGCCCTTCGCGCCGGTTTCACCGTCGAGGACATCTTCCAACTTACCAAGATTGACCGCTGGTTCCTGACGCAGATCAGGGAGATCGTGGAGTTCGAGGAGGAACTGGCGGCGACGAAGAATTGACACGTGGCGAAGCTCATCTACGTCGAAACCACTATTCCGAGTTTCTAGACGGAAACCCGTGCTGATACCGAGGTGCGCTCGCGCCAACGGTGGACGCGCCGATGGCGGCATCTGTCACACGCCGGCCAGAGGTGGGTCACTTCGCTCGTCGTGCAGGAGGAACGGGAACAGATTTCCGACCTCAAGCGCCGCGAGGCCGCCCTGCAACTGATCCAGCCGTTGGCCCAGATTGAATTCACCCCGGCGGTGGACGAGATCGTGGCGGTTTACCTTGCGCACTAGCTCATGCCGCGCGAAGGGCTTGGTGACGCCGCCCATTTGGCCCTCGCCTCCCTGCATCGGTGCGATATTTCGGTGACGTGGAATTGCCGACAACTGGCCAACGCCAACAAGACTGACCACATCCGGCGTGTGAGCGCCTTGGTCGGATTGGAAACGCCCCTGCTGGTGACGCCACTTGAATTGATCGAGACCGAAGATGAAAACGAAGCGTGACGAGACGCTCGAAGAAATCTCGGCCATCCGCCGCGAGTTGGCCAAGAAGTTCGATTACGACCCGAAGAAAGCGGGCGAGTACTATCGCCGCCGCCAAAAGGCTGCGGGTGTGCATATCTATCATCGCGAACAGGAATTCCCCACGGTCGTGGAAGCAATGGCATTGCGCGATGCGCCGCCGAGCCGAAAATAGACGCAGAATGGGCCTGTGATGGTCGTCGCAGACATTGCCGAGTTCCTGAAGATCGCACCCGCCGTAAGGCGGACGCCGCACCGTTACCTCTGGTCGTCCTACGACCCGGAGGCTGACGTGCTCTACATCAACTTCAAGAAGCCCAGCCGCGCCACCGACAGTGAGATGACCGACGACGACGTCATCGTGCGCTATGAAGGCGAGGAGGTGGTGGGTTTGACCGTTCTCCACGCCAGCCGACGGTAGAGAGGACGTCGTGCAAGGCGGTGCCACGGGACCAGTACAGAACGCCCACCGCCCCATCGGCTCCCGCTGACGCCCACCACGGCAGCAACCGAAGACCGTCCCGTCCAGCCCGCCGCGCCAAGGCCGGGCCCATGGGGCGACTACCAGCGCACGCCGGCTTCTGCGAGCGCCTGCCGCGACAGCTCGGGACTCACGTGCACCACGGCCCGCCAACCCCGGGCGAGCGCGCCTTCCACGTTGGCCGGCAAGTCATCCAGGTAGAACAGGTCCGGCCCCTGCAGGCCCGCCATCGTCTCCACGATCTCATAGCTCCGCGGGGCGGGCTTCATCACCCTCTGCTCGTAGGAGAGAAACCAGCCGTCAAACTCGGCGAAGAACGGGAACTTCGCCCGGACCACTTGAATCGCCAGCTCATTCGTATTCGAGAAGAGGTACGTTTTGTAGCCCGCCCGGCGGACTGCGGCATGCAGGGCGACCATCTCGGGAATCTCGGTGAAGATGTCGCCGAAGCCGGCTGCGAAGTCCTCGAAAGTACCGGCGAAGCCCACCCGCGATCGAACCTGCTCGAAGAAGTCGGATGTTGAGATCGCGCCGCTTTCATAGTCATGGAGGAGGCTGGACCCGCTCAGCACGCCCTGGATCGCCGTCAACGGATTCCGCACGTGCGGCATCAGTTGGCGGACCGCCAATTGCCAGTCGAAATCGAGGAGGACCTTGCCAAGATCGAACACGATGGCGCGGGGAGTTGTGCTGACGGAGGCGGTCATGATTCAGTCCAGGGGCCGACGTCCCTCGAGGGCGCGGCTCAGCGTAAGTTCATCGGCGAATTCCAAACCCGTGCCCGCCGGCAACCCGTGGGCCAGGCGGGTCACTCGCACGCCGCGCGGAGCCAGTCGCCGGGCGAGGTAGGAACTGGTGGCATCCCCTTCGACATCGGTCGGCAGGGCCAACACGACTTCCCGGATCGGCTCGGCCGTCAGGCGCAACTCCAGTTCTCGAATGCGCAAGTCCTCCGGCTCGACGCCATTGATCGGGGAAAGCTTGCCGCCCAGCACGTGAAACCGCCCGCGAAAGACCCCCGTTTTGTCCAGCAGCAGAACGTCCACCGGCCGCTCCACGACGCAGAGGAGCGACGCATCGCGGCGATCATCAGTGCATAAGGCGCAAGGTTGCGCTTCGGTGAGGGCCCCACACCGCTCGCACGCTTTGACCCGCAAGCGCGCCGTCGTCAACGCCGTCGCCAGCCGGTCCACCTCGGCGGGATCCGCCTGCACGATGTGCAAGGCCAGTCGCTCCGCCGTGCGCGGCCCGATGCCCGGGAGCCGCCCTAACGCGGCCATCAAGTCCACCAGCGGTTCAGGCAACGCCGACATGGGGGGATGAGGTGAAAGCAGAGCGCCTTCGAATGGCGGCGTCCTCGCGACGTGCGAGTTCACAAGAACTCGCTGGCTGATCGAATCGGATCACCGTGAGGCGTCAGAACATTCCCGGCATGGCCATCCCGCCGGTGACCTTGCTCATCTCGGCGGCGGCCACATCCCGGGCCTTCGCGAGCGCGGCATTGGCGGCCGTCAGCACCAAGTCTTCCAAGAGCTGGGTCTCGGCCGGGTTCACGGCTTGGGGATCAATCGCGACCGCGGCCAGCGTTCCGTCACACTTCGCCACGACCTTCACCGCGCCACCGCCGGAGGTGGCCTCCACGGAGCGCGCGGCCAGTTCTGCCTGGACTTGCTCCATCTGCTGCTGCATGCGCGCCGCCTGCTTCATCAACTTGCCGATGCTGGACATAGGTTTTTCGACTTGCGGTTCAGTTCTCCCGGCCCCTGCCACTTCCACCGCCGCTCAGCGGCGGACCTCGACGATCTGGCCCCGGAAAATCTCCAACGCCTCCTTGATCAACGGGTCGTTCTTGAAGTCAGCCGGATCGAGCTTCTCGGTTCGCGGCCGCGGGGCCGGCGATGCGGCGGCGTTGGCCGACGGCGGAGCCGACACCCTCTCCGGGGCGGGAGGGACAGGCTCAGTGCGGGGCGCAGCCGAAGGCCCGACTGGTCGTGGCGCTTTCACGAACCGCACTTCCGCATCCCCTGCACCGAGCTCCTTGAGCTTGGTCTTCACCAGGGCACGGTTCTTGGAGCTGTCCACCAGTCCGAGATACTCCTCGAACTCCGGCTCGAACCCGATTGTGAACGTCTTCCCATCGAATCCAGCCGGGAACGCTTTGACGAGGTAGCTGCGGGCAAACGGGCTGACGCGGCCGACCGCCTCCAGCAACGAGGCCCAGAGCGCGCCCAATTCGCCGCCGACCGCAGCGCCGGGTGGTTCGTCCGCTCCGTTTTCGTCCCGCGCGCCGACGGACGCCGACGGGACTTCGTTCAGCGCCGGGGCGGGACTTGCTGCGCGCAATGCCGGCGCGGTTTTGGCCACCGCGGCGGGCGCAGGCTTCGGCGGCGGGACGGGGGCGGGGGCGGTCGCGGGAGCGGATTCGGCGGCCGCCCGCAACTCGCCCAAGCGCTTCAGCAACTGATCCACGCTCGCGGCGTTGCGCGCCTCGATGGCGCGCAGGAGGGTGACTTCGAGCAGGATCTTCTTTGAGATCGCCTCGCGCAGCCGTCCTTCGGCATCGGACAACACCTCCAGCACGCGGGTCACCGCCTCGGCGCCCAGGGAGTTCGCCTGCTCCTTGAGCGCCGCGGCCTCGAGCTCCGAAATCTCCAGCAGTTCGAGGTCGCCGTCGGACACCTGAAAGACCAGCAGATTCCGGAAGTGGTTCAAGAGGTCGCCCAAGAGCCGCCCGAGATCCTTCCCGTTGCGGGCCAGCTCCTCGAAGACCGACAGCGCGCGGTGGGCGTCGCCCTTGAGCACCGCCCCGGCGAGTTCCAGCAGTTGCGTTCGCGCCGCCAGTCCGAACATCGCAAGCACATCTGCCTCGGTGATTTCGTTCCCGCAAAAGCTGATCAACTGGTCAAGCGTGGACTCCGCATCGCGCATGCCGCCGTCCGCCCCGCGCGCGATGGCGTACAGCGCCGCCTCGTCCAGGGTGACGCCCTCCTTGCGGGCGATTTTGGCCAGATGCTGGACGATCAACGCCGCGGGAATCCGGCGGAGGTCGAACCGCTGGCACCGCGAGAGGATCGTCGTCAGGACCTTTTCCGGGTCCGTGGTGGCGAACATGAACTTCACATGCGGCGGCGGCTCTTCGAGGGTCTTGAGGAGCGCGTTGAACGCCGACACCGACAGCATGTGAACCTCGTCAATGATGACGATCTTGAAGCGCGACGACGCCGGGGCGTACTGCACGGTTTCCCGCAATTCGCGGACCTGCTCGACGCCGTTATTGCTGGCACCGTCAATCTCGAGCACGTCCATCGAGCGGCCCTCGGCGATTTCCCGGCACTTGGGGTCATCGTCATCAAAGTCCACCCTCGGGCCGCCCGTGCAGTTCAGGCACTTGGCAAAGATGCGGGCGATCGTGGTCTTGCCCGTGCCGCGCGGACCGCAAAAGAGGTAGGCGTGCGCAATGCGGTTTTGCCGGATGGCGTTGGTCAGCGTCTGGGTGACGTGCTCCTGACCGACGACATCCGCAAATCGCTGCGGCCGATACTTCCGCGCTATGACTTGATACGCCATGGGCAAACGGGCGGGAACCTCATTCGGGCGACCGGCAGCCAGCCGACCAGCGGGCACTGCCGCCGCCCGTTTTCCGACCGCGAAAATCAAAAAGCCAGGGTGACCACGGCAGATGTAGAGCAAACTACCGTTGCTGCCTTCCGGCCCTGGCGGGGTTCGTAAGTCCGCATTCCATGGGCCCTGGCAAAACCGGCGGCGATTAAGCCGGACGCTTGCGCCCGCCGGCAAGCAGAAAGGCCACCCGCGCAGCCACCCGTTCACGGAACGTTGAGGAATCGGAGACAGACGCCAAGACCACGCGCGAAACGGCCTCGACCGATTGGTTCGGGCAGCCCGCCCCCCTGCCCTGCCGCCGTCAATTCGACGGCGAAAGCCACGGCACCGCCGCCAGCGTGCGCTCTTTTTCGTCGAGCCGGAAGATTCGCCGGGCGTTGCCGCGCATCAGCGGTTCCACCAGATCGAGCGCCTCGTTCGCGGTGATGACCCCGGAACTCACAAGGCCCTCCAGCGCCCGCGCGAGTCCCTGGCGGGCAATCGCCGCGTGCCCCACCACCGGCTCCACCGGGATGTAGTCACCGCCGAAGGTCAGCAGCTTGTTGGCGGGCGCCGCCGCGAGGAAGTCCTGAACGAACCGCTCGCTCGCGACGGGATTGATGATCCAGGTCCAGCACAGATCGAGCACGGCGTTGTGGTAATGTTTGGCCAGCGCGATCATTGCCTCCTGGTAAGGATACCCGATGTGCATCAGCACAAACGTGGTCTCGGGCGAGCGCCGCAGCAGGTCCGAGACGTCGGCGGGGTTGAGGCTCACGCGCCCCAGGGGCATGGCGTTCTGGCCCGCGTAATACCCGGTGTGGAGTTTGACCGGCAGTTGGCGCTCCGTGGCGCGGCGCACGCAGTACCAGAAGATATGGTCGTCAAACGCCTTTCGTTCCGCGTCGGTCACCGGTTCTTTGGCCAGCAGCTTGCGAAACGACGCTTCGGCTCGCTCGGCGGGCACATCCTCAAAGTCCAGCCGACGCGAGTAGGCGGTTTGCGATTTGACCGCCACCGCGTAGGGACCGTACTTCGCGAACCAGTGGTCAATGACGCGGTGATAGCTGGCCAGATCGGTCGCCTTGCGGCCGTCGCCGTCGGTCATCCACGTCCAGTTGCTCCCGGAGTAGCCGCCGAAGGACACGATGCTCAGGTCCTGCATCAGCAACCGGGGTGCGCCGTCTCCATGAACACGGCCTCGAGCGAGTTGACCTGGCACGACTCCAGTCCCGCCTCGTCGCGAAGAATCTTCTCGTAAAACCCGGGTTTCACGCGCTCGGCATAGGCTTCCGCCAGGCGGGGAATCGTGCTCGCGTTCAAGTCAGCGATGCCATACAGCCGCTCGATCGCCAGCCGCACCGCGCGGCCGTAGCCGGTGTGCTTCACGGCAGGCCAGTGCGGCTCCAGCAACCGCCACTTGTCAGCGGATGACGTGTCCGGCGCGACGAAACGGGAATAGTCTCGCGCTGACATGCCGGCGACCTTCAGGTCCGAGTCGAGGTAGTGCGTAAAGAGCAAGGCCCAGTCGTTGCACGGCAGCCGGCCGGAGGGCTTCCAGTGGGTCCGGCTCGCCTCCTCGACGAGGTGCTCGTGGGTGTCCACGAAGGGCGTTTGCTGAACTCGGCGGGCAATCTCGCGCAGGGCCGCGGCGCGCCCCGCTGGTTCGGCCGCCCCAGCACGAGGCGCACTGGTCGCGGCGGCAACAACCGCTGCGGCCGCCGTGCCGGCGCTGGCGAAAGCCTGGCGGCGGGTCACTCCGGATTTGGCGGAACGCGATTTCATGCGCTTGGGGGCAGAGCTACTTGGCCGGAGCAGGCTCGGTCTCTTCGGGCAGCGGCTGCCCCTTGGTTTCCGGCGCCCACGGCAGGACGAGAATGCCAATCAGGAAAATCGCGCACATCGTCATCGCCGAGTAGCGCTCCATCAAGGGCGAGCCGTACCGGCCATAGATCTGCGTGGCCAGCGCCGCGGAGAACAGGCTGCCCACCGCGGCGGCGAACCGGCCCAGGTTGTAGCAGAAAGAAGTGCCGGTGCTGCGCAGACGGCTGGGGAACAGCTCCGGCAGGTAGATCGCGTAGCCGGCGAAGACGGACAACTGCGCGGCACCCATCAGCGGCATCATCCAATACGCGTCAGCCGGGGACTTCATCTTCCAATAGACCAGCAACGTCACGGCCATCGCCGTCAGGAACCCGACCAGAAAGGCGATCCGGCGCCCCACGGCGCTGGCCAGGCGCGTGAACAACGCCATGCCGATCACCGCCCCCACCATGTTCAGCATGAACCCCCACGCGATCGCTGAATCCACCCCTGGCTTGGTCAGGCGCCGCGCCTCCGGGGACAGCAGATCGGCCGCGGCGAGCTTGCCCTGCGCCACCAGTTCGTTCGCGTAGTGCAGGTGAAACACATTCCGCTGAATGTCCACCGCGTACTCGCCAATGGCCCACAGGCCGATCACGCCCGTCGAGGCGAGCACGGCGCCCACAACGAGGTTCCGCCGCCAGCGGCGCTCCTTCAGCAGCCCGGCATACGGAGCGAACCAATTCTTGGTGGGCAGGCGGCCCTCGCGCTTGAGCTTCAGCCACGGTTCCGGTTCCTTGAGCTTCCGCTGAATCAGAATGACCAACAGCGCCGGCAGAATCCCGATCAGGAACATCCAACGCCAGCCGGTACCCGCCCGGATCGTCCCCGCGTGCTCCAGCCCATCAATCATCATCTTGATCAGGCCGGCGGAAATGTTGCCAATGGCCGAGAGCGCCTGCAGCGTTCCCAAGGCGCCCGCTCGCGCCCCGTCGGGCACCGTCTCCGCGACCAGCGCCACCGCCAACCCGAACACCCCGCCCACGCCCATCCCGGTCAGCAGGCGGAACAGCGCAAAGTCCAGCCACGTCTGGCTGAAAAAGGTGAAGCCGGTGCAGAGCGAGTAGAGGAGGATCGTCACCGTCAGCATCTTCGCCCGGCCGTAGCGGTCACCGAGCGCGCCAAAGACCAGCCCGCCAATACCCCAGCCCACCAGGAAGATCGCAGTGACCTCCTTGCCCGCCGCCTGAATCTCGCCGGGGCTCGCCCCCTGCATCAGAGAAGTCAGGGCCGGAATGCGCGCGAGGGAAAACAGCCGTTGATCCAGGCAGTCGAACAGCCAGGCCGCTGACGCGACGCACAAAACGAACCAGTGGTAAGGGGCAAGTTGTCGCCACCACGGAAGTGGCTTCGCCGGGCCGGAAGTGGTCGTACTCATTCGGGTGTGCGGTCCGTACCCCGGCAGCGCGCGACGTTGACGAACCCCGAGGGACGGGCCTCTGTGTAAGGGCAGCGCCGGCACAGGCCAAGCTCAAACTCCCGCAGCAGAGCGCCGAGCGCGATTCCTCCGCAGGACCGCTCCGGTCCGTGCGAGTGCAGGTTGCCGCGCCGGCTCGCGGCGGATCGCTCAACTGGGAAGTCATCCCGCCGCCACCCGTGAAACCGAAGCAAGTGAAGTCCCGCTACCGATCCGGAGCGAGATACCCTTCGTCGCGACTCAGGCGATCGTACCAAGTGAACTTGAGAATGACCGCCCCGGCCACGAACGCCGCCAGCGCCAGACCGAGTCGGTCCCACTGCCGGAGGATCAGGTAAATCGGCGCGGCGATCATCGCGATCTGCCAGGCGATGCCGACCAGGACGTTGAACCAGTCACGGGCACAGTCCCGATTGGGCTGAATCTGCGGCGTCTCCGCGCGGCACTTGAGCAGGATCGGCCGCCAAAAGCCCCACGGCCGCACGGTGCGGTAGAACGACTTCAACACGTCGTCCGGCTCGGGCGCGGTCGCCAGACAGACGGCGACCGAGGCCAGCGCACTGATGGCGAGGATGGACATGAAAAGATTCACGTCCTTCAGAGTCGGCCACAGCGCCGGAACGGCCAGCGCGGCGGCAGTGCCGGCGGCCATGCCGGCCCAAAAGCCGTGGCCGTTGAAGCGCCACCAGTGCCACTTCAGGACGTTCGGAACCACAAAAGCCGGTACCAGCGCGTTGGCCACCCACTTGGTCACCGAATGCACGTTCAGCGTGGTGTAGCCGAAGCCGATACCGGCGGCGATGACCACCGCCGACCAGAGGTAGCCGAGACGGACGAGCTTCCGCTGCGGCGCGTCCGGCCGCACGTAGCGGCGGTAGATGTCATTCACGATATACGCCACGCCGGAGTTCACCGTGGAGACGAACGTGCTCATGAAGGCCGCCACCAGCCCGGCCACGATCAGCCCCTTGCAGCCGACCGGCAGGTAGTTCGCCACCACCGCCGGCAGCACCTGCTCGAAGTCCACCTTGCTGCCCATGCCGCGCAGTTGGTCGCTGAAGAAGACCATGCCCAGCACGCCAATGCCGGCGATGAGCAGGAAGCGCGGCGCCAGCGAGACGAGGCACATCACGAGGTTTTCCAGAGCGGCCTCGCGCGGGTTGCGGGTCGAGAGCACGTGTTGAATGGCGTAGTTCGGCGTCGGCCCGGCCATGCTGACGAGCACGCCCTTGACGAAGAGCATCAGGATCAGAAAGCCGAACAGCTCGTAGCCCTGACTTTGGATGACGCCAGCGAGCGCGGGCATTTTCTCCGACCAGTCCAGGTCGAGGCGCCAACCGAAAAACAGGTTGTCCCAGCCGGCCGGCACAGCGGCCAGGACTTGTTCCGGCGTCGTCTTCACCATCGCCACGACGGCGATGATGACGGCCGCGGTGAGGATCAAGCCAAACTGGATGAGGTCGTTCAGCACCACCGAGTACATGCCGCCCAGCACGCAATACACTCCGGCCACGAGCATGATGACCAGGGCGTAGGTATCCGGGCTCCAGTCAAACGGGAAGAACGGCGCAGCGAACTTGCCCAGCGGCTTGAATGCGTAGCTCAGGAACCCCACCACGCTCACCAGCGCGTAAATGACCACGCTCAGGTAGGCCAGTTCGCCACCCCGGCCGCGACCGAAGCGGGTGCGCATCCATTCCGCGCCGGTCAGCACATTCGATCGCCGCACCCAGGTGCCGAGATAGACCATGCGAAAGATCACGTTGAACAGCGGCCAGATCCACAGCAGGAACAGCCCCTTCGCGCCGTAGATGTAGAGCATGGTCACGAACCACATCGTCCCGCCGATATCAATCCCGCTCGAACCGTGCGCGACCCCGATGACCCACCACGGCAGGCTCTTGCCGGCAAGGAAGTACGACTCCGAATCCCGGGCGGCCTTCTTCGTCACCCACGCCCCGACGGCGACCATGAGGATGAAGTAGCCCACCATGATGGCGATATCGAGCGCGTGCATGGCCACGGTATCGGCGGAAGCCCGCCGGCTGACAAACCCTTTCTCCGCTCAACCGGCTCAGCGCGGCCGCGCCATCCACTCGACCGCGCCCTCGACCAGCCGTTGGGCAATGCCCGCCACCACTTCATCGGGCACCCCAATGCGCGGATCCGCGCCCTGGCTGAGCAGGTGGCACTGGTCGTTCACGTAGTCAATCAGAACGGCCTCGCCCGCTTCCGTCAGGGCGACTTCACTGGAGAAGAACCGCATCCCCGTCAGGGCGGCGAGGCGGCGCACCAAGTCGCGAAGCGGCGCCAGCCCGTGCGCCGCCTCCTCTGCCGGCTGGACGGCCCGATACGCATCCGTGTAGCAGTTCCACCAACACAGCCACGTGGCGCCGAACACGTGGTACACGCGGAAGTACGCGGGCTGGTCGCCGATCCGCGCCGGTTGGATCCGTCGCTGGAGCAACAGGTCGCCCTGCGGCCAGGCCGCGCGTGACCGGGCCAGGTCGGCCTCGCTGGTGGCGTCAAGGACCAGGCCGCGCCGGCCATAGCCCAAGGCCGGCTTGATGACAAACGGGCTGCCAAGCCGGGCGCGGTCGGCCTCGGTCAGTCGGAACCCGCCGACCGCCGTCGCCGGGACGATGACCGACGGCGGGACGCGGAAGCCGGCGGCTTCCAACCGGGGATGCAAACGGGCTTTGTCAAAGGCGGCGAGGGCCACATCGGGCGGATCAATCACCCGCACGTTGCGCGCGTGCGCCGCCCAGACGAGACGGTGGAAGACGTCCTCCGGCAGATGGTGCTCGCTGTGCATGTTCAGCAGCACCCGGGCCCAGACGGCCCCGCGCTCCAGCAGCGCCAGGAACTCGCGGACCCAAAGCGGTTCGATCAGGAAGAAGTTCAGCCGGTGCTCGGCGCAATGCTCCTGGACGCGGTGCAGGAAGAAGTCGTCCGCGTCCAGTTTATGGGTCATTACGAGGTCATACACCCTGGCCACGCCGGGGACTATCCGGGCGCAACGCCGGACGTGTCAACCGGCCCACCGGGCCCCCACTCGGCTGCTCCGCAATTCCCGGAACGGAACACGGCCAATCCCACGTGGCGCCGGAGCGTTGTCGCATTTCCGGCAACCAGAAAACAGGCTCGCGACTCGACATTATCGGCGGATCAGGGCCGGTGGCAGGCTCATTGGTTTTCATGCGCCGATTGGGGACGCCGCTTCGGCGGTGACGGGTTGGCTCGCCCAAGCCTCCAACGCCGCCAAAATCGGACCAGACCCAAGACGGTCTGTCGGCGCACGCCCCAGCCGCACGGGAGCCGCCCCAGCCACGAGCGAGTTGACAACCCGGCCGGAGCCAGAATCTTCACCGCGACATATTGATGCCATGAACACCACCCCACCTCCGCTCGTTGCCATCCTCATGGGCAGCAAATCCGACTGGGAAGTGATGAAAGCCGCGCGCGATACGCTCCTCCAGTTCGGCATTCCCAACGAGTGCCGCGTCTTGTCGGCCCATCGTACCCCGCATGACACCGCCGCGTTCGTCGAGGGCGCCGAAGGCCGGGGAGTGGAGGTGATCATCGCCGCCGCCGGCGGCGCCGCCCACCTTGCCGGCGTCGTGGCCGCCCATACGGTGTTGCCCGTCCTGGGTGTGCCGATGGAAGGATGGGCCTTGAAAGGTTTGGACGCGCTGCTCTCGACGGTCCAGATGCCCCCGGGCATTCCCGTCGGCACGCTGGCGATCGGCAAACCGGGAGCCACCAACGCGGCTCTGCTGGCCGTGGCCATCCTGGCGGCCAAGCGGCCGGAGTTGCGGGAAAGACTGCGTGCCTTCCGCGCCGCGCAGGCGAAGAAGGTGTTGGCGGAGACACTGGAATAGTCCGCTTCGTCAGCCGTTTTCGAACAAACGGCGGAAGTTCGCTCCCACTCGCGCAGCGAGCGACGCCGGCGACTCGCCAAGCCAGTCGGCCAACCCTGCATAGACGGCCTCCAGGTTGGCCGGATGATTGAGCGCGCGGCCGTCCGGCCCCCTCAAGGGATGGCGACAGACCTCGTCCGGCAGCGGCTGGTCCGGTGCATCCGTCTCGACCAACAACCGATCGGGTGGCACGCAACGGAACGTCTCCCGCTGACGCTGTTTCCGTTCGTGCAGGTAATAACCGGGAAAGCTGAAGTACGCGCCCAACGCCGCCAGCGAAGGCACCATTTCGGCCGGGCCGCCGTAGGAGTGGAGCAGGAAACCTCGCGCCGGGCGGGGTTCCGCGCGGAGCAGATCGTATAGCCGGCCCCACGCGCGCAGGCAATGGAGGCTGATGGGGCGGTTGCGCGCTGCCGCCAGGCGAAGGTGCTGAAGAAGCACCTCCTCCTGCCCTTCGTAACTCAAATCCACTTTCCACCGATCCAGGCCGGCTTCACCAATGGCCGCGTGCGGCATCGTGGCGAGCAAGCGCTCGAGGGTTTCAAACCACCGCACCGAGCGTTCCTGGACGTACCAGGGATGGCAGCCGAAACTCGGAATGACCAAGTCCGGATACTGCCGCGCGAGAGCGGCCACCTGCGGCCAATCCGCCTCACAGGCGCCGTTGACGACCATGCGCACGACCCCTACTGAACGGCAGGTCGTCACCAAGTCCGCCTGCCGGCCGGCAAAGCGCTCGTCCTGCAGGTGGTTATGGGCGTCGTAAAGGGGGAGCGGCATGGCGCAACCTGGCTTCAACTGCGCGCGAGTTCGGCGGCTCGTTCTTGAATGCGCCGCACCACGCGTGCCAGAGCGTCCCGCCGGTTGGCGGTCAACACGCGATCCAGTCCGGCACGCGCCAGCGGACTGGCATCCGCCGCGGCCACCAGCGCCGGTTCGGCCCCGCTGAAATACTCGCAGACGAACCCCGCCACCGCGCGCAAGACTCGCGAGTCCGAATCGCACCGGAACCAACAACGACCATCCTCAACCACGCCGTCCAGCCACAACCGGGCCAGACATCCCGGCACTTGCGTTGCCTCGTTCCGCGCTTCGGCTGGAAGACGATCCCCTCCGCCGGCGCGCGCCAGGAGCCACGCGAGGCGCTCGCGGGCGTCACGGAGCGCAGCCAGTTGATCAAGCAGTTGCTGCTGATGATCGGTTAACGTTGCCCCCAAGCCGCACTCCTTTTCACTCCCGCAGCGCCTTGCGGCCCTCGGCGCACTGGACCAGCGCGGCGCGCAGTCGCGCACATTCCGCCCGCGATGCCGGGGCCAGCGGACGCCGCGGCGGGCCGCAGGGATGCCCCATCACACCGCAGGCCGCCTTGACCCACTGGGTGTATTTCCCGCCGCCCTCCATGAGTTCGAGCGTCGGCAGCAGCTCGAAGAACAGCTTGCGCGCAGCGGGGTAATCCGGTTGCTCGACCGCCAGGCGGTACAACCGGGCGTGCGACGCTGGCAACACGTTCACGACGCCGCCCACCCAGCCGACCGCCCCGACGACCAAGCTTTCCAGCGCGATGGTGTCGCAGCCGCAAAAAACCCCCAGCCGGTCGCCGCACCGCCGCAACAGTTCGGTGATGCGGGCCATTTCCCCGGTGCTTTCTTTCACGTGGCGGACGTTTTTCAATCCGGCCAGACGCTCGATCAGGTCGGGCGACATATCCACTCCCGTGCGCCCCGGGTAGTTGTAGAGCATGATGGGCACGCCGATCGCATCGTTGACCGCCTTGAAGTGCGCCCACAACTCGTCCGGGCGCGGCAGCGAATAGTAAGGCGCGGCCAGCATCACGCCGAAACAACCCAACGCCTCGGCTTGACGCGAAAAGGCAATCACCTCGCGGGTGGAACCCGCGTTCGCCCCGGCGAGCACGGGGACCCGGCCGTCCGCCGCCTCGAGGGTCGTGCGAATGACCCGTTCCCGTTCCCCGGCAGTCAACGCGTAATACTCACCGGTGCTTCCGAGCGGGATCAGCCCGTGGACGCCCTGCCGGATGAGATGGTCGGCGAAAGCCGCCAGCCGGGCATAATCAATCTCCTCATTGGCTTTCATCGGCGTCACGAGCGCGGCCAGGACGCCGTGAAGACCGGAACTGGTGAATCGTTGTTTCATAAACGGCCGCTCTCTTTTGAGGTCGTTCGCCCCGTCCTTCGGCTCCTCCCCGCTCAGGTCAGTTGCATCCAAACCGTCTTCAACTCGGTGTACTGCTCATGCGCCCAGATGGACTTGTCACGCCCTGCGAACCCCGACTGCTTGAAGCCACCAAAGGGTGTCGTGAGATCTCCCTCCGAGAAGCAGTTGACCGAGACCGTGCCGGCTCGAATGGCCCGAGCCACGCGATGCGCTCGATTCACGTCCCCGGTGTAAATGGAGGCGGCGAGGCCGTAGTTTGTGTCATTGGCCAGCGCAACCGCCTCCTCGTCGGTGGAGAACGACATGACGGACAATACCGGCCCGAAGATCTCCTCGCGGGCGATCCTCATCCGGCCGCCCACCCGGTCGAAGACCGTCGGCTCAACGTAATATCCACCCGACTCCTCGAGGATGCGGCGGCCGCCGAGCAGCAGCCTGGCACCCTCGGCTTTCCCCGACTCGATGTACCCGAGCACCTTCTCGAGGTGCGGACGCTCGATGAGCGCCCCCAGCCGGGTTTGCGGGTCGAGTGGATCGCCCACCTTCCAGGTCTTCGCCAGCGCCACCACCTTCGCGACGAGCTTGTCCTTGATCTTCTGGTGAACGATCAATCGTGAACCGCAACTGCAGTTCTCGCCCATGTTCCAAAACGCCGCGCCCACCGCGTGGCCGGCCACCGTGTCCAAATCTGGCGCATCCGCAAAGACCACCTGCGGGCTCTTGCCGCCGCATTCCAGGATGATGCGTTTGAGGTTCGACTCCGCGGCGTACTTGAGAAAGGAGCGCCCCACCTCGGTCGAGCCGGTGAAGGCCACCATGTCCACATCCGGATGCCGGCCCACCGCCTGCCCGGCGGTTTCGCCGAGGCCGGGCACCACGTTGAGGACGCCCGGCGGCACGCCTGCCTCCGCGGCCAGTTCCGCCATGCGGATTGCGCTCAGCGACGTCAGTTCGGCCGGTTTGAGCACGACGCTGTTGCCGGTGGCGAGGGCTGGCCCCAGCTTCCACGCCGCCATTTGCGCCGGAAAATTCCACGGGATCACGCACCCCACCACGCCCACCGGCTCCCGTACAATCAGCGCCAGATTCTCCGGCCCGGTTGGCGAGACGTGGTCATAAAGCTTGTCGGCCGCTTCGGCGTGCCAACGGATGCAAGCGATCGTGTCGGGAATGTCCATCGTCGCGCAGTCCGCGATCGGTTTCCCGGCTTCGAGCGTGTCGAGCAGCGCCAGCTCGCCCGCGTGGGCCTCCAATTGGTCCGCGAACGCCAGCAGAATCCTTTTTCGCTCGGCGGGTTTGCGCCGCGACCAAGAGCCGCTTTCAAAAGCCCGCCGCGCGGCCTTCACGGCCCGATCCACGTCGGGCGCCTCGCAGGCCGCAATTTGCGCCAGCGGTCGTCCGTTGGCTGGATTCTCGGTGGTGAACGTCCGACCGCTCTGCGCGCTGACGAATTGGCCGTCAATGAAGGCGCGGGTACGGAACCGCAGTCGGGTCGCCGCGGCGCGGATGGCTTTGGGTTTGAGCTGGAGATTCATGAGGTCGGGTCAGACAGATTTGACACCGGCTTCGGATGTTCAGACGCCGTCAGCAGCGACTCCATCCGAACCGGGAACACCGGCGGGCGAATCGAATCAGATTCCCAGCCGAAAAGGAACTGCGTTGCCGCGCCGCATATCCGCCCCTGGCACGGCCCCATGCCACAGCGCGTGTGCAACTTCGCCTCGCGCGCATCCCGGCACCGCTCCACCGCTTCGCGGGAAACATCCTCGCAGCGGCAGACCACCGTTTCACGCTTGGCCAGTTGGCGCAGTTCCGGCCGCAGGGCAAAGGCTCGCGTCAGCGCCGCGCCGAAGCGGTGCCAGCGCGATCGTTCGGCAAACCACTCCCGCGCCGCTTCCGTCTCTCCAACGGCCGCCAATCCTGCAATCTGCCCTTGCACCAGCGCGGCATCGGCCCCGGCGATACCCGTGAGTTCGCCCACGCAGAATACGCCCTCGACACTCGATCGCTGGAACTCGTCCACGCGGACGAATCCGCTGGCGAGCGCACACCCAAGCAAACGCGGCAGTTCGGTGTTGGGTACGAGATTCCAACCGCACGCGAGCAGGTCGCATTCGACTGTCCACGAGCGCCTCCCGTCCGTCAGCACCACCCGCTCCACCCGTTCGCCCCCTTCTGCCCGCCGGAGCCAGACTCCCGCGCGATAAGGGATCCCCAAGAGGCGGGCCTTCATCGCAACCGCCTGCGCCAGCTTGTCCGGATAGCGCCACAGCCCGGCTGCGAAACGCGCCAACCGCAACTGCGGCGCCTGTTCGGCGATCAGCGGAATCCGCGCGCCGTAGCGTCGCAGCCCGTCCGCCACGGCGACGAGCAGCGGCCCACTCCCCGCCACCACCACTCGCCGGCCCGCCACCGGCCAACCGGCCTTGACCATGGCCTGCAGCCCGCCCGGTCCCACGACACCCGGCAGCGTCCAACCGGGGAACGGCAGGAAAAGTTCGCGCGCCCCCGTGGCGAGAATGAGCTTCTTGAACCGGACGGTGAGCCTCGCCGCCGGCGTCTCCGCCAGCAACACTCCGCGATCTGGCGACGCAAAAACCGACGCTTGCATGACCGCGCGCGCGCCCGAAGCCAGGAATCGCTCGATCCACTGCCGCGCCAGCGGCACCGCGGACCGGGCTTGCTCGCCGCGCCAAATCTGGCCGCCCAGCCACGGTGAGTTGTCCAGAAGCGCGACGCTCCCGCCGCGCTCGGCCGCCACGCTGGCGGCCGCGAGTCCGCCGGGCCCCGCACCCACGACCACCAGATCGAAGGAGAGACGGGCGCTATTCATCGGTCCGCACCTCCATCCCGTCCGCGCACAAGATCAGACAACTCCGCGCGTGAGGCTCGCCGTTGATGGTCACGCGACACTCGAAGCAGATTCCCATCCCGCACAGCGGCCCGCGGGCGTCGCCGTGGACGCTGCGCCGAAAGCGTGTTTCTCCCGCCAACGCCACTGCCGCGGCCACGGTCGTCCCCCAAGGCACACTGAGCGCCCGCCCGTTCACCGAAAGCTCGATGCGTTCAGGCATGGGGCGTGTCTCCCTTCCCGAGGCGGGCGGGCAGGTACGGCTCGACGGGGATCGCCGGCGCGCGGCCAAGCACCTGATCTGCCAGCAACCGGCCCGTGGCCAGCGAGGTGGTAATGCCCAGCCCTTCGTGGCCGGTCGCCAGCCAGATTCGGTCGCTCGCGAGGCTGGGACCGATGAGGGGCAGCTTGTCCGGCGTGGCTGCCCGATGTCCCGCCCACGCGCGGATCGCCGACAACCGACCGAGGCCCGGCAGATACTCAAAGGCGCGCCGCAGCATGCGATCAAGGATTTCGGCGTTGATCTCGGTGCCCTCCGCACCGAATTGTCGCGACGAACCGATCAGCATCTGCCCCGTCTTGCGCGGCTGAATGTTGAACGCCACCGAGTCGGCTGTGACCGCGTGTGCGCTCTTGAGGTAGCCTAGTTCCACAATCTGGTGATGGACAAAACCCGGATGCCGATCGGTAATGACCAGGTGGCCCTTGCGCTTCCGGACCGGCAGCCCCGGCGCCAGCAGCGGCGACCAGGGCCCGGCGGCGTTCACCGCCACGCCTGCACTCACGCGCGTACCATCGGCCAGCGTGACACCACCATCCTCGTTCAAGGCCGCCACGGTTACACCGGGACGCACTTCGATCCGCCGGGCGTTCTCCTGCGATTCAAGCAAGTGTTGCGCGGCTGCCGGGGGATACACCACCGCATCGTCCACCACGCGCAACCCTCCGGCCATGCCCGGCCGGAGCGCCGGCTCAGCGGCCGCCACGTCGTCGCCCTCGAGGACCTCGACGCGAACCCCGCGCTCCCGGTAGAACGCCGCCTTGCGGTGAACCTCCGCCATCTCCGGTTCATCCGCGGCGACCCACAGCGTGCCACAGGGGTCATACTCGACCGCAGCCGGCAATTCCGGGGCAAGTTCCTGCCACAGCCGCCGCGAAAAGGCCGTCAACGCGAACTGGGCCGGCGAGTCGTCCATCACCACGATGTGTCCCATGCCCGCCGCCGTCGTCCCGCCGCCGACTGGCCCCCGATCCAGCACCAGCACCCGGAGTCCGGCCCGGGCGCATTCCCGCGCGCACGCGGCTCCGACGATCCCCGCGCCCACGATGACGATGTCGGGTGCCGCGCTCACCCGCGGATGCCCCAGCAAAACGGATCCCGCTCATCGAGCAGTTGCGTGCTCTCAGCGTTCACATACGCCGTGCCGGTGATGGTCGGGATGATCTGATCGCCACGGCGACGGTATCGCCCGGTGAAGGTGCTGCCCAAAATGCTTTCCTGCACCCACGGCTCGCCTTCGGCCAATTCTCGGTCGGCCGCCAGACAGGCGAGTTTGGCGCTGGTGCCCGTGCCGCAAGGCGAACGGTCGTAAGCCTTGCCCGGGCACAGGACGAAGTTTCGCGCGTGCGCGCCCGGAACAGTCGGCGGCCCGAACAACTCAACATGGTCCACCTCGGGGTACCCCTGGGCATTCACCGCACAGCGCATCCGCCAAGCAAGATCGGTGAGTTGATCCACGTGCGCGAGAGTCAGCGGCACCCCCTCGTGCTTGACCAGGAAGAACCAGTTCCCACCCCAGGCCACATCGCCCGTCACGCGCCCTGCACCGGGCACTTCCACCACGACGCCCGCCGCCTTGCGAAAGCTGGGCACATTCTCCACCGACACCTCGCCCCCCGGGTGTAGTGTCGCCGTCACCACACCCACGGGTGTCTCGAGGCGATGCCCGCCCGGGCCGAGCCGGCCGAGGTGGGCCAGGGTTGCCAGCAAGCCGATGGTGCCGTGCCCGCACATGCCGAGGTAGCCCACGTTGTTGAAGAAGATCACGCCCGCCACGCAGGAGCGATCCTCCGGTTCGACCAGTAACGCGCCCACCACGACGTCCGACCCGCGAGGTTCGTTGACCACCGCCGAGCGGAAGTGGTCGAACTCGCGCTGGAATCGCTCGCGCCGCGCGGCCAGCGAGCCGGCACCCAGATCCGGGCCACCGGCGAGGACAACGCGGGTCGGCTCGCCCCCGGTGTGGGAGTCTATGACGGTGATTCGGCGCATCCGTTTTGAAAGGGCGCGTCCGCTGGCGACGCAGCATCGGTGAATTGAGCCGGGCTCACGCTCGCGCGCGCCTGATTTCGGACCGGTTCGCTGACGAAATCCAGAAGGAACTCGCTCCGGCGCATGGCGCTTTCCCCGGCAGGCGATCCACGCTACAACCCACCCCATGACGGTGCGTTTCCTCTTGGGCCCCGCCGGCAGCGGCAAGACCTTCCGCTGTCTCGCCGAGATTCGCACGCTCCTCCTTGCGGAACCCACCGGCTCGCCTCTCGTCCTCCTCGCGCCCAAGCAGGCGACCTTCCAACTCGAACGCCAGTTGCTGAGCGACCCGGCGCTACCGGGCTACACCCGACTGCGCATCCTCTCCTTTGATCGGCTGGCCGAATGGGTGTTGGAGCAAACGGGCATGCCCGGCCGCGACGTACTCAGCGCCGACGGACGGGTGATGGTCCTGCGCGCCTTGCTCGCGCGCCTGGCGCCGGAATTGCGCGTCTTTCACGCCACGGCCCGCCTGACCGGCCTGGCCCAACAATTGAGCGGGCTGCTGCGGGAATTCCAAGAGCACCAGATCACTCCCGCGCGGTTGGAGAAGGTCGCCGCCAGCCTGCCGCCGTCGGATCGCCTCGGTGACAAGCTGCGGGACCTGGCGCGGATGTTGGCGGCCTATGAAGACTGGCTGCGCGGCCACGAACTCCACGATGCGACATGGCTGCTCGATCTGGCGGCCCGCGCCCTGAAGCTGAGTCCGCGGGCCATTCGCCTGGGCGGGCTGTGGCTCGATGGCTTCGCGGAGATGACGCCCCAGGAGTTGGAGCTGCTGACGGCGCTCGTACCCTGCGCGGACCGTGCCACCGTGGCATTCTGCCTGCCCAGTCCGATCGGCCCCGACGAACCGTGGCTCTCGCTCTGGTCGGTGAATGCCCGCACCTGCGCGGGCCTGCAGACGCGGCTCCGAGCCGTGCCCGAGGTAAAACTGGTTATCGAATGTTTGCCGGCCGCCGGGCCAAACACCCGGTTCGCCAACCAGCCGGTGCTGGCACACGTCGCCACTCATTGGGTCCGTCCGCAGCCGTGGCCCGAAGGCGGCCACGACCTGCCCATTCGGCTGGTCGCCTGCCGTGACGCCCGCGCGGAAGTCGTCGAGGCGGCCCGCGAGATCTGGCGGTTTGTCCGCGCCGGCGGCCGTTTTCGCGAAGCCGCAGTGCTGGTGCGATCGTTGGAGCCCTACCACGACATCGTGCGGCGCGTGTTTCGGCGCTACGGCATCCCCTGCTTCGTGGATCGGCGCGAAGCGGTGGGGCACCATCCTCTCGCCGAACTCACGCGCCAGGCGCTCCGGACCATCGCGTTGGGCTGGCGACACGACGACTGGTTCGGCGCGCTCAAGACCGGATTGGTTCCAGCCGCCCAAGGCGATCTCGACGAGCTGGAAAACGAAGCTCTGGCCCGGGGCTGGCGGGGAGAACGCTGGTTACGGCCGTTGGACTCCGGCGATGCGGGCGAGGGATCGGGCCGCTGGGAACGCCTGCGTCAGCAGTTGGTAGCCCCTTTCCTGTCCCTCCGTGAAAAGCTCTCTGGCGAGGACGCGCGGCCCAACGGGAGTGAACTGGCCGCGGCCCTTCGCGGCCTGTGGCGGCGGCTGGGAGTTGAGCGCCGGCTGCTGGATTGGAGTGAAACGGATTCCGGTTCGGACGCCAGCCTGCCCGCAACCGCCCACGCCACGGTTTGGGAGCAGACAAACGACCTGCTCGACAACCTCGCGCGCGCCTTCGCCGCTGACCGCCTGCCGTTGAGCGAGTGGTTGCCCATTCTCGAGGCCGGCCTGGCCAATCTCACGGTGGGCGTCATTCCCCCCACGCTCGACCAGGTGCTCGTCGGCGCGGTGGACCGCTCCCGCAACCCCGATTTGCGCCTGCTGATCGTGCTCGGAATGAACGAAGGCGTCTTCCCGGCCGTTCCCCCCGCCGCGATGTTGCTGACGGACGCCGACCGCGACGCCCTCGCGGCAGCGGGACTGAAACTCGGCCCGGACCGACGGCAGCGCATCGGCCGCGAGCGCTATTTCGGCTACATTGCCTGCACCCGCGCCCGCGAGCGGCTCGTCCTCACCTGGGCTGCCGCCGACCGGCTCGGACGCGGACTGAACCCGTCTCCCTTGGTCGAGCATCTCCAGCAATTGCTGCCATCGGCCAAGCCCGAAGACCTCTCCGCCGACGCCGGCGGGAAACCGCCACTGGCGACCGGCAAACCGGGTTACCGCGAAGTCGTGCATCCGACCGAACTGCTCGCCGCCGCCCTGCGCGGTGAGCGACCGGCGGAGCGCATGTGCCAGCGGTTGGCGGCGTCGGGCTGGCGCGAACTGGAGCGGCTCCGGGAAGTGGCCACCGATCGGCGCCTCTCCCCGGCGATGGTGAACGCGCTCTTCGGCGCCACGCTCACCACCTCGGTAAGCCGCCTGGAAGATTACGCCGCTTGCCCCTTCCGTCATTTCGTCCGTTCGGTGATGCGGGCGGACGAACGTGAGTTGTTCGAGGTGGATGCCCGCCGGCGGGGCAGCTTCCAGCACGAGGTGCTTGCCCGCTTTCATCATCAACTCCGCGCGGAAAACCGACGCTGGCGGGATCTGACGCCGGACGCCGCCGCCGCTCGCATCGAGGCCATCGGCCAAAGTGTGGCCGCCGAGTTTGGCGCGGGACTTTTCGAAGCCGACGACCGCAGTCTCTTCACCGCCGCCAGCCTGACCCGATCCCTGATGGAATTCATCCGGGTCGTGATTCGGTGGCTGCGCGAAAGCTACGACTTCAACCCGGTGGAAGTAGAACTCGCCTTCGGCTTGCCCGAAGCCCCCCTGCCGGCGTGGGAGCTGGCGCTCGGTGACGGCCGGTGCCTAAAACTGGTGGGCAGGGTGGACCGGCTCGACGTCGCCGCCCCGGGACCAAACCAACCCGCGTGGTGCGTCGTACTCGACTACAAGACTCGTGCGCGAAGCGTGGATCCGGTTCTGCTGGAGCACGGTATTCAACTCCAGCTCCCGGCCTACCTCACCGCCCTGACACGTCTCGCCTGGCGCCCACAAGGAGTGGCCGGGACCGGCCTGCGGCCGGCGGGCTTTTTCTACGTCAGTTGGCAGCCCAAGCTCGTTCGTTGTCAGAGCCGCCGCGACGCCGAAACGGAGGATGAACTCAAACGGGCAAAGCGGTTCCTGCATCGCGGACGATTCAACGTGGAGGCGCTGCCGTGGTTGGAGCGGCAACCTGGCGCGGGCCAGTTCGCCTGTCGCCGGAACAAGGACGGCGAGCTGGCGGCCAGGCAGGCAGATCCGATGACCGGACCGGCGTTCGATGCCTTGCTGGAGCGCGCGGAGGCCCAACTGAAAGCGCTCGCGCGGGGAGTCCTTTCCGGCGACGCCGCGGTGGATCCGTACCAGAAGGGCGCCAAACTCCGGGCCTGCGGCACGTGCGACTATCAGGCCATCTGCCGGATTGATCCGTGGACGCACCCATTCCGAAGGCTCAAAGGCCAGCCTGAGGCAGCGGACGAGGGATGAACTCACCCGCCGACGTTCGACCCATTTGTCGGTGCCACGCTGCGGCACCCGCAACGCTCAAAACCTCTTCAACCGGAAGAACCGTGCCGGCCCCCAGGCCGGCGTGAAATGCTCGTTGCCAACTGGAGCCGGGCTGACGGGCTGCCAGTCGGCCACGGCCCCGAGCGCGAGAGAGGACTCGAGCTGGCAGCCAACCTCATCCTCAGCCCACCAGATGCGAGCCTCCCCCAGCGGGGTGAGTTGGACTCGCAACGACGTGCCCGGACCGTTCACGACATAAACGCCGATCAATCCGCAGGTGAGGCCGAGGCTTTCGCCGCAGGAGGTTTCGGCCCCCGCCGAGGCCACGTAACCAGTCAGCCGAAACGGTCCGTCCGTCATCGTGCCCGCCGCAGCCGGCGCTCCCACAATACTGAAGGAACCTCCGCTCAGTGGCTGCGCCCGAACCGTCGCCACGCCAGCCCCGGCGACCGCGAGTCACACGAGCAAAGGAAAACCGCAGCCTTGGCCCAACAGGGCAGCCTTCATTGACGAGTGGGGTTGCCGGAGTTCACCGCCTGAACCAGCAGATTCCGCAACTCAACCAGTTCAGCTTCGAGGCGCGCAATCCGGGCCTCTCGCGCCCGCAGCGCGGCAGCCTGCTCCTCGACCTTCTGGTTCAGGCCCTGAATCGCAGCCAGGGCCACGCCGTCGGCATCCACCGTGGCGATGTGCTTCTCGTCGGGGCCGACGCCGAAGGCCGCATGGAAGTCCTGAGCCATCGGGCCGACGTGGCGGGACGCCGGGTCGTCCTTGTAGTTCCACTCGCTGATCGGCAGCGAGGCGACCTTTTCGAGCACTTCCCGCGGGCTCACCGCCGAGAAGTTTTCTTTTTGGTCGCGGTCCGAGGCGCTGACGAACGTGCCGTTCACCCGCAGGCCACCGGAGCTTAGCCGCATCATTTCGACTCCACCGGTCCAGGAGCGCCCATCGGCCCGTGAGAACCCGCGGGCGTCATTGCGTAAAGTGCGTACGGCGTTGGGGTCAGAGTTTGTCGGGGCGAAAGCAAGGTGAATGCCCCTCCCCCGGCGGGACGAACGGCCAATTCCAACCAGCGGGGAGCGCCCTGAAAAATCCCCGGCCCGAAGTCCAAGCCTGTCGTGAAGAACCCACCGGAAACCGTCACCGCCAGGTTGGTGATGGTCGGTCCTGCTTGGACTCCGCCTGTGGCCGCGCTGTACAGCGTCGCCCGCAAGTCGTAGGAGCCGTTGGCTGGCTGACCAGCGTTCGAAAGTTGTCCCTGACAAGTGAAGGCCGTACCTTGCCCCGGCACGCTTTCGCTCAAGCTAAACCACGCGGCGACCAAAAGCGGAAAATGGTGTTGCCAGTCATTTCTGCTTATAAGGACCGAGGATCGTCGTTCTTTCGCAACCGAAACCTTGGAGATCGGGTGGCCGATCCTCTGGAATCGGGACAGTACGCCGCGAAACCCTCGAAACGCACATCGCGTCCGGTGATGCTTGTCGGAAAACCCTGGCGGCTGGTAATATTCGCAGAGTCGGCGCGCTTTCGGGGTTGGTGGTCCGAGCCGGGCCAAGGCTGAACTGGCGAAACGTGATGCCGCACAACCAAATCGAACCATGAACACAACTCTTCGACTCACCACGTTGCTCACCGCTGCGTTCCTGCTGGCCGGCTGCCACTCCATGAGCCGCGACGCCCAGCCCAAGGCCGCGTTCAACGGCCGGGACCTCTCCGGCTGGACCTACGTGCTGGAAAAGCCGGACGTGAAAATGACAGAGGTCTGGAGCGTGCGAGATGGCCTTCTCATCTGCAAAGGCGAGCCGCTCGGCTACCTTGCCAGCCTGGATTCCTACACCAACCTGCGGCTCGTCGTGGAATGGCGCTGGGCACCCGGCACCAAGCCCGGGAACAGCGGCGTGCTGCTGCGGATCAACGGCCAGCCTCGCCCCTTGCCCCGGTGCCTCGAGGCGCAGTTGCAGCACGGCAACGCCGGCGACCTGCTCGGTCTCCAGGGCATGGGGATCACCGGCGACGCCGCCCGGCTGAACACGATCAAAAACCATCCGCTGGCGGGCGACGTCACCATCGTGCGGAAAATGGCGGCGCTCGAAAACCCGCCGGGCGAATGGAACCGTTACGAAATCGAGCTGCGGGACGGTTCGCTCAAGGCGTGGGTGAACGGAACCTTCGCCAACGAGGCCAACGGTTGCGAAATCCTGAGCGGTCCCTTCGCCGTGCAATCGGAGGGCGGCGAGATTCACTTCCGCAAAATCGAAGTCACCCGTCTGAAGTAGGCCGGAAATCACAGCCAGAACCGCGCCCCTTCCGCAACCGGGGGACTTCAGAAGGCCGTTGAAAGCGAGGCTCGCCCGGCTACTCTTCGGACCGTGATCTACGATCGGCCGTACATGCGAGAACAGCCGCAGTCCCCGCTGCGACGGCTCGATTTTTCGGCGACCGCCTGGCTGGTGGGCATCAACGTGGTCATGTTTGCCGCGCAGTTGATCGTCCCCCTCACTGCCGGCGGCGGGCGGGCGGCCCCGCGGCTCGAAGGCCTGCTGGCGTTGGATCCGGAGCTGTTTTTGCGCGGGCAGCTCTGGCAGTTGCTGACCTTCCAGTTCCTGCACGGCGGGTTGCTGCATCTGCTGATCAATTGTGCGATGCTCTACATCTTCGGGCGCCCCGTGGAAGCAGCGCTGGGCAGGCGCAACTTCGTCTGGGTGTACCTCGGCACCGGAGCCGCCGGCGGGCTGGCGCAATTGGTGTTTTGTTTCGCGTTCAAGGATTTCTCTGGCTGGACGCCGGGGTTTGGGTGGCCGCCGCTGCTCGGTGCCTCGGCCGGCGTTTTCGGCATCACCGCGGTCTTCGCCTGCATGAATCCACACCTGCAGATCACCACGCTCGTGGCTTTCATCATCCCGGTGTCCATGCGGGCGATTTATCTGATTCCCATTTCACTCGTCATCGGCGTCCTGGGTCTGCTGGAGCGGAACAGCGGCATCGCCCACGCGGCCCACTTGGGCGGACTGCTCGCCGGAGTGGCCTACGTCCGATGGGGCCTGTATCGCCGGCGCGCCGGCTCCATCCGGCGAGTGGTCTCAGAGCCGCGCCGTCGCCCCCTGCAGCCGGTCCGGGCCAATGTGACCCACGCCGTGTCGCCCCGCCCGCCCGCTCCGACGACCGAGGACACTTCGCCAGCGGAATTCATCCAGAAGAAGATTGATCCCATCCTCGACAAGATTTCTGCCCACGGGATCCAGAGCCTGACGGAAAACGAACGGCGCATCCTCGAAGCGGCCCGCGATCGAATCGGGGGGAAGTGAGTCCGGCGGGCCGGGAACCCGCGGCGACGCCGTGACTTCCCCTACTCCACCTCGCTCACGAGGTAGCCTCCGGACTTCTCGTCGGGCTCCAACCGGATCCGGCCCTGCCGCTCGGCCTCGATCAACAGGTCATTGAACGAGCGGAATCCGTGGGCGCGCTCATTGAAGCCGGGGTTTCGGCGCTTGATCGCCTGTTTGATCATCGAGCCCCAGACATGTTCGTCCTCGCCCCGTTCCTCGGCCAGCGCCTCGAAGGTTTCCACCACCTGCTCGATGGCCCGCTCCGGCGACAGACTGCCGCCGTCCGCCGGAGCCGCCTTGCCAGCCGGCTCGGCGCTGGACGTGCCAGCAGACGAGGACGCTCCGCCGCTACCCCGCCGCCGGGTCTTGGTGCGTTCCGTGCGGACAAAGTCGTCGTAGTACAGAAACTCGTCGCAGTTGTTGATGAACAGGTCCGAGGTCGAGTTCTTGACGCCAACGCCGATGACCGTCTTCGCGTTCTCGCGCAGCTTGCTGACCAGCGGCGAAAAGTCGGAGTCGCCGCTGATGATGACGAACGTATCCACGTGCCCCTTCGTGTAGCAAAGGTCCAAGGCGTCCACGACCATGCGGATGTCGGCCGAGTTCTTGCCCGATTGCCGGACGTGGGGAATCTCGATCAACTCGAACGCCGCCTCGTGCAGATCCTTCTTGAACGCCTTGTAGCGATCGAAATCGCAGTAGGCCTTCTTGACGACGATGTGCCCCTTGAGGAGCAGGCGCTCGATGACCTTCTGCACGTCGAAGCGCGGGTAATGCGCGTCCTGGGCGCCGAGGGCGATGTTCTCGAGGTCGAGGAACACGGCCATCGTCGCGTCGGTACTCGGGCTGCCAGCGTTGGGCTTCATGTCGTGGTAGGGTGAGCCGGCAGACCGGAAATTGCCAGCCCGGAAGCAGGGGGTGGCCGGGCGTAATCCAGATGCCGCCCTTCCCCGGTAGGACATCGTCGCGGGGCAAGCCAAGCTCCGGCCGCACGGTCGGCGGAACGAGGCCGCTGATTTTGCGTCCCGCGGGCCTGTCCATTCCCCGCGCCGCGAGCGGTTCACGCCGGCTGCTGCTGGGTCAGGCAATGCAGGCTGCCGAAGCCCAGGACGAGGTCCACGGCGTGAATGCCGACGACCGGGCGGTCATTGAACAGCTCCCCGAGAATGCCGAGGGCGATGCGGTCATTGGGATCGTTGAACGTCGGCACAATGACAGACGCGTTGGCGATGTAGAAGTTCGCGTAGCTGGCCGGCAGTCGTTCACCATCGAAGGTGAGCGGGGCGGGCATGGGCAGCGGCACGACCTCGGGCTTCGAACCGTCCTCCAGCCGCAAGTCTTGCACCCGGTCCCAATTTTCGGCCAGCGGGCGATAGTTGATATCCCGCCGGTTGGACTCCCGGATAAGCACCAGGGTACGGGGGTTCACGAAGCGGGCAATGTCGTCAATGTGCCCGTGCGTGTCATCGCCGACAGGGCCGTTGCGCAGCCACAACACGTTCGTGACGCCGAGGTATTTCCTGAACGTCTCCTCGTAGTCGGCGCGGGTCAGGCCGGGATTCCGCACCTGGACCTTGGGATCGAGATAGCACTCTTCCGTGGTGAGCAGCGTTCCCCGTCCGTTCACTTCGATGCCACCGCCTTCGAGCACGAACGGGCGACCGTTGCACTCCGCGTGGAACAGCCGCTTCTTCAGAATTCGGGCCGCCGTCTCGGGCACCCTGGTATCGAGCTGCCAGTCCGGATACTTGGCCCAAGCGTTGAAGTGGAAGTGGACGATGGCGACTTCCGCCTTGGGCCGGCGTCGCCGCACGCAGATGGGCCCGCTGTCGCGCGTCCAGCCGCGGTTGGTCGGATGCAGGATGAACTCGACGCGCCCGAGATCACAGCCCGCGCGACGGAGGTAGCTGGCGGCCAGCCGTTGCTCGGCACGATTGCGCACCAGCAGGCGCACCATCTCTCCGGCCGAAATCTTCCGCACCATTTCCCCGTACACCCAGCGGATGGTGTCCAGCTTGCCCGGCCAGTCCGTTTCGTTGTGGGGCCAGCCCAGCCACGTCGCCTCGTGCTTCTCCCATTCGGCTGGCATGGCAAAGCCCAGCTCCGCTGGCGCGGAAGCGGTTTCTTTCGGTGCACGTTTCATCGTGGGGCACAGCGTAAGCGGCCGGCCAGACTCCTTCAATCACGGCCCCCGGCGGAACCGTCGCTCCGCCAGGAGCAAAAATCGGGGATCGAAACGGCAGCGGGTCCGGACGGCGACCATCGCCCTCCGAACCCGCGATCAAAGACCGCCGCACTCGCCAGCCCGCGCGCGGCCCATCGGCCGTTTCGCCCCTGCTACCGGCGCCGCGCTCGTGCGCCGATGAACAGCGCGCCACCACCCAATACGGCCAGGGCGAGCGTGCTCGGCTCCGGAATGACTTTGAAGTTGTCGAACGTGGCGTCACCCGCGCTCGTGGGATCCATCAACGTCCCCGCCACGAGCAAGCCAGCGAAGCCGGAACTGTACGTGGAATCGGTGGCGGTGAGGGTCACCAGCGGAGTGGAAAGGTCGTTGAGCGCAAAGATCTGGCCGAAGAGCTGGCTGCCGTGCGCGGAGAACACCATCCGGTAGTCCTGCGACGGGTCCAGCGAGACCATCGGGTTTTCCGGCGAGGCCAGTACGGTGGCGGATTCGTTGTCAATGCGGTTGAAAGCCACCGACTGAAACGCCGGGAAGTAAAAGAACACGTAGCCATCGGAGGTGCCCAGACCGGCTTCCTGCGCGCGTCCGAGGAGGCCGAAGCCCTGAACCAGATTGTCGTCCCAGTTGACCAGGTCCACTGACGCGGTGAACGAATCGTAACTCACGGCCAAATAGGCGCCCGCCCGGCCCGGCCCCACGGTGCCAGTCAGGGGGGTGGTTGAAGCGGATTGAATCCGGTAGGTGTCGCCGCCCGGAAAGGTATAGGTGCCGCCGATGCCGAATCCCCCCAGCGGATCGTACCGAGTCAGCCCGTCGTCATTGCCGGCGTTGAAGTCAAACTCCTGGCCCAGCGCCGCGAACGAGACCAAGCCACCCAATACCAACCGCGAAACGATATTTTTCATAATTTATCGAAGTGGTTTGATTCTCTCATGATACCCCGAGCGTGAAGCAAGGCAAAAACACCGAGGACAAAGATGAACTCGCGCGCCGTCGTGAGGTGCCAAGCACGACTCGGACTACGGTCACAAGACAGCCGCCCGGAGACGTGCCGCGCGCCGTTGAGTTGACGCATGCTCCGGGTCTATTCCCCGAGCGCCTTGCATAAAAGCCCGGCGAAGGCCGCTGCGTTCGAAGCCATCAAGAGGCGTTCGGGACACGCGGAGGCGCTTCCGGACCTCGCAGCCGTCGCAGGCGGCCGTTTTGAACATTGCCCGCCGGCGGGCGGTCCCCTAGAACGTGGGCATGTTGCCGGAATTGTTGAGTCATGGCGGCGCGATGATGTGGCTGCTGCTTTTCATCGGAGCGGTGGCGGCGGCCGTGTTCATTGAGCGGGTGCTCCACTACCACCGGGAGCAGATCAATTCCGTCGAATTCCTCACCGGCGTTCGCAACGTCCTCCGGCGCGACAACGTGGTGGAGGCCATTTCGATTTGTGACGCGACGGCCGGACCGGTGGCGAGGCTGGTCAAGGCAGCGATTCTCAACCGGGACCGTGGCCGCGACGGCATCCGCGAGGCGCTGGAGGAGGCGGGACTGGTGGAAGTGCCGCGGCTCGAACAGCGGCTGAACCTGCTGGGAACCATCGCCCAAATCGGGCCAATTCTGGGCCTGCTCGGTACCGTCCTGGGCTTCATCTCCGTATTCCGAGTCCTGCAAACCCAGGGCGTTTCCGCCCCCCCGGGCGTGTTGGCGGAGGGGGTTTGGCAGGCACTGGTCTGTACCGGGGCCGGGCTGGCCATCGCCGCACCTGCCTATGCCGGCTACAATTACCTCGTCAGCCGCGTCAACCACATCGTGACCGACATGGAAAAGGCATCGGCGGAGATTCTCAACCTGCTGGCCGAGTACCGGAACGGTCGTTCCGAATGAGGTTTCCGCGCAAGGTGAGGCCCTTCACCGGGCAGTTGGACGTGGCCGCGTTCCTCAGCGTGCTGTTTCTGCTCGTGCTGTTCCTCCTCCTGCACTCGTCGCTCGCCCCGACGCCCGGCGTAAGGATTCAGTTGCCCACGGTCGCCGGTGCCGGCCCGACCAGCCCGACCGGGCTGCCCCTCGTCCTTGTGCTGGACCAACGCGAGCAGGCGTACTTTGAGCGACAGGCCGTCACCCTCGAGGAGTTGCGCGACCAACTGACCGCACGGACCCACGCCACCACGGAACCCGTCACGCTCCTCGTCCATGCCGACGAAACCGTGCGCCACGCGGCACTGCTTCGCGTCTCGGCCGTCGCGCTGGAAGCGGGCATCCGCGAGGTGGTGGTGGCCACCCGCCCCCCCTTGTTCCCGACCACCAACACCGCCCGGCGGTCGCCATGAACCAGCCCCGGCAGACGCGGGGCGGCGTGGTGCTGCCAACCCGCACTCCCCGACAACCGACCGTGCTCCGGGACGGGCTGACCGGTTGGACGCGGCGGCAGTGGACCATCGTGGTACTGGTCGTTTTCATCGCGCAGGTCCTCGCACTGCTGGTGCTGGGCCGCCGGCCGACGCCGGTCACGCCACCGAAGCCTTCCGCCGGCCGCGTACTCTTGTTTCCCCACGGCCGCGAGGCCGTCGCGCCCGACGCCTGGGAGGCCCTGAACGACCCGGCCGAGTTCGCCTTGGTGAGTTCGCGCGGCTTTTCCGGTGAGGTATGGTTTCGCCGGGCCCGCTTCGCCAGACCTTCAGCGGAATGGAACGAGCCGCCGCGCTTCCTGGGGAGCGCGGGCCTCCAACCCCAGCCATCAGGGCCGGCCGTCGCCCTGCCGCGGTCGTTTTTCAGTCTCGGTCACGCGCCGGAGCCGACGGCCCGGACGGTGACGCCCCGCGCCTTGGTAGCGACGAACTCGACCGTCCGCGTCGAGGGCCTGCCGCCCGAGCGCACCGCCCGCTGGCCCGAATTGCCGCCAGTCTGGGAACACCCGGATGTGCTCCAGCCGAGTCTGGTCCAGGTAACCGTGGACGAGCATGGCGGCGTGTTGACGGCGACGCTGCTGGCCAGCAGCGGCCTGGCGACCGCCGACCAGAAGGCCCTCGAACTGGCGCGCAATACCACTTTTGCGCCCCTGCGCGACGCCAGTGGGCCCGCGATCCAGTGGGGACGCCTGAGTTTCGAGTGGCGGACGATCGCCCCCGCAGGTGCCGCTCCCGCAGCGCCATGACTGCCGAGCAGCTCATTTTCGCCTACGTGCTCGTGATGCTGGGGGCAGTCGGTCTCCTGACCGTCGCGGAGATGCGGCGCCGCACCTTCGGCCCCACGCCTTCCGACGATCACGTCTTCCGGTGCGACGGCTGCGGCTTTCTCTACACCGACGACCCGGACGTGGACCGTTCCCGTTGCCCGAACTGCGGCCGCATGAACGACATGTTCCGGTTCTGAGACGGCGTACCCTCAGCCGGGCGACTCGGGCGGCGTGCGCAGTCAACGATAGAGCGTCGGCTCTTTGCGCCAGTCCTTGTCCTTGTCGTGCCCCAGTTCCAGCACGCGCGGGCGGCGTTCGCGAAGCCGAACGGACTCGAGGCCCGCGAAGTGACCGGCCGAGGCGGGGTTCCGCCCGACGCATTCAAACCGCAGTCTGTACTCGCCCGGCTCGGGCCAGAAGTCGAGGAGATGGACCTCTTCATTCGCTACCTTCGGATGGTAGAAATCAATCTCGCCCCCCAGCTTCACGCCATTCAGCGACGCTTGATACTTCCCGAAATCGTACGATTTGGTGGCGTTCACCAGCAGGCGGAGCGGCTCCCGGCGCGCGACGGTGAAGGGGATCTCCCACCACGCGCCCTCCGCCCTGGGGGCCCGGTAGAGCGCCTGGGGACCGGGGTAGAACCCGAGCTGCTGCGTCACCACGGTCCCGACGCCGTGGTACGTGGCCGCCGTGAAATCGCGCGCATAAGCGATAACCCGTTCAAGACTCGGCAGGCGCCGTTCCCGGGCGTGGGGAACCCGCGGCTGGGGCGTCGGCTCGCCCGTCTGATACCAGAACGCCACGCTCGCATAGTCGTCTTCCCGCTCGTTCCAGCTTGTGCTCCGCCGCTCCGGGTTTTCGTCCGGCGAAATCCAGCCCCAGTGCTCGAAGGTGAAGCGAATGCCGGAGTTGAAAACGATGGGGTCGGCCACGTGCCACCGGTAGGCGCTCGTATGGCCGCCGACAATCCCCCACTGATCGAAGTAAGGAACACCGAAGTAGGGCGTGCTGGTGGTTTTCAGCCCCCAGGCCGACAGGAAGTAGTCCTCGGTGCCCGTACCCCAAATCGAAGGCCTGGTCTCGCCATCGAGATAGATCTTTTCGTCGCCTTCGCCGAACCAGGCCGGACTGCGCGTGCGGACCGCCAGCACCGTGCCCACGTAGTGGCCCTTCCCCCGCGTCTCGAGCACCACGTAGTCCTCGCCCGGGCGAACCGGGTATTCCTGCCGGTAGCGGGCGTAAAAGTAAGGCGTGTCCTCTGGAAGATGGTCCTTCTTGATCCAGTCCACGTTGTAGTACAGCAGGCCGATGGGCTTGTCGCTTTGGTTTTCGATCTCAATCCGGGCCGACTGGCGAAACGGCATTCGCCAGAAGCAATTGTACGAATCGGCATCCTCGACCACGACCGGAAGGCTTACCACCTCGCTGCGGCGCCCGAAGCAATTCGCGAAAAAATCCCCCACGGGCGCCTCCACCGCCGGTTCCGCACGCCCGTCCCAGAACATGCGCAGGAGCATCTCCTGATGGTTCGCCGAGCCTTGCGGTGCCCACTCCTGGGGTTCCGGCCCGAGAAACGTGAGCCACAAATGCGTGATCACTCCGGGACCCTGGGCGTCGAGGAGCACATGGGTCTCACCGGGCGGAACCCGGAAGTTGTCCCAATTGCTGGCCTCTTCGCGATCACCCTTGGGTTCCGCCCTGGGGTCCAGCTTGCGCTCGGCACCGCCGCGCCGAACCTCGCCCTGGCGCATGGTGGAGGTGGACCGCATGGAACGGCCGTCCTGGGGCCTGGCCAAATCGTCGAGCGACGCGCCGGCGGCGGCCAAAGCGACTGGAAGTAGCCAGACAAGTGTAAAGCGCATTGCGATAGTCTGCGTCAACCGCACGGGAAGGCGAGCGAGGAAATCCCGGTCGGCGCGTGCCCAAACCCGCCTTGCGGGTGGGTCGCGGGACACAAAATCGTTGCGGGATTTTGACTTCGTATGGCTTCATCCGGGCGTGCAAGTTTGCCTGCCGTACCGTGGTGGAGTCGCCTTTGACGGCGTTTTGCCCCTCCACCCGGCCTGAAACTCGATGGCGCGCGTTCGGATGCACGTGCTTTATTCCGGCCAGGTGCAGGGCGTGGGTTTCCGTTACACCGCGCGTACGGTGGCGCAGGGCTTCGAGGTGACCGGGCTGGTTCGCAACTTGCTCGACGGACGGGTGGAACTGCTGGCGGAGGGCGAGCGCGCTGAGCTGGAGGCGTTCCGCGCCGCGATCCGGGAATCCGGACTGGGTTCGTTGATCCGCCAGGAGTCGGTCAGTTGGAGCGAGGCCCAAGGCGGGTTTCGCGGGTTCGAGATCGCCCGGTAGAGTCGAGAGCAATGAAGTTCGCAATTATCGCCGACATCCACGCCAATCTGGAGGCGCTGCAGGTCGTGTTGGCCGACGCGGAGGCCCAAAAGGTGACCCATTACGCGTGCCTGGGTGATGTCGTGGGCTATAACGCCAATCCGAAGGAGTGCCTGGACATCATCCGGGGCATGAACATCCCCGTCGTGAAGGGCAACCACGACGAGTACTGCTCCATGGACGAGCACCTCGAAGGCTTCAACCCTCACGCCGCCGAGGCCGTGCAATGGACTCGCAACCAGCTCACCGCCGAGGATCGGGCCTGGCTGCGCGACTTGCGCTACCACCGCCTGGTCGCGAACTTCACGATCGTTCACGCCACCCTCGATGCACCGAAGCGCTGGGGTTACGTCTTTCCGCAGGACAAATACGCCGCCGCCGCCAGCTTCACCTATCAGAACACGAGCGTCTGCTTTTTCGGCCACACCCACGTGCCGGTGGCGTTCATCCGCGACAGCGTCGTCCGCGGCGGCAGCTACTCGAAGTTCCGCGTCGAGCCGGGCCGAAAGTACTTTGTGAATGTCGGCAGTGTGGGCCAGTCGCGGGACGGGGTACCCAAGGCCACATACGTCATCTACGACCTCGACGAAGGCACCATCGAGTTGCGCCGGCTCGATTACGACCTGGAGACCACCCAGGAGAAAATCTTGCGCGCGGGACTGCCGCCGCGCCTGGCCGACCGGCTTGGCGAGGGCCGTTGAGGCGGGCGACGGGTTCGCTGCTTCCGCGACCCCGTTCTGGCGACCGCGCACGCCTCGTTTTGGCTGACGCCGCCTCGCCTCATCCACCGTGCGAATTCTCATTCTCAAACCGAGTTCGCTGGGGGACGTGGTTCAAGCCATCCCCGTTCTCCGGTTGGCCAAACAGCACTGGCCGCACGCCGACATCTTCTGGTGGCTGGACGCGACACTCGCTCCCCTGTTGGACGGTGATCCCGACCTTTCGGGGTTGTTTCTGTTTCACCGGCAACGCTGGAAGTCGCCCCTCCGCTGGCTGGAAGCCTTCCGCAGCATCCGGGATATGCGTCGGCACCGTTTCGACCTCGTGGTGGACCTGCAGGCGCTGGCCCGCAGCGCCGTCCTCGCCCGGCTCACTGGAGCCACGACGAGCATCGGACTGGAGGACTACCGCGAGGCGGCCCCCGCGTTCTACGACGTCAGGGTTCCCCGCCGCACCTATCACACTCACGCCGTGGACTGGTATCTCGACGCCGTCCGAGCTCTCGGGGCGCCCGTCCACAACGGTTTCGAGTGGCTGCCGCGACGCCCCGCCGTCGCGGAAAAGGTGGAGAACGCCGCCTCGGCCGCGCCGCGTTGGATCGCGCTCCATCCGGGCGCACGCTGGCTCAACAAACGCTGGCCGGCGGCCCATTTCGCCAACTTGGTCCGGCTGCTGGCAGACCGGCTCCCCGAAACCCGATTCGTTCTGCTGGGGGCCGGCGGCGACGCGGTTCTGACCGCCGAGGTGGCCGCCGCCGCACCCAACAAATGCCTGGATCTAGCGGGCGCAACGTCACTTTGGGAAATGATCGAGTGGGTGCGCCGAAGCGCCGTCCTAGTCACCAACGACACCGGCCCCATGCATGTGGCGGCGGCGCTGGGCCGCCCCGTGGTCGCCATTTTCGGTCCCACCGAACCGAGACGCACCGGCCCGTACGGCCAAATCGGCTATGTCCTTACGGCCGGCCTTCCGTGTTCTCCTTGCATGAGCAGCCATTGCCACCTCGACAAGCCCATCGAGTGCCTGCGCGCCGTCAGCCCGGAACGGGTCGCTACCGCGGTCATGGCGCGCCTTGCGACCTGAGCGACCCGGGTCTCCTGCCCAACGGGCAATCCGAACACCAGCAGCGACCGACTACGGAGTCCTCACGGGTCTGTTCCTGCAGCTAGCCGGGCTGCGCCGAGGTTGTTGTCGGGTGCCGCCTCCGTGATGCCTGCATCCACGGCCGCCGCGGCCACGAAACTCTGTGCCAAGGTGGAAGGAATCGTCCCGCTACCGAAAAGCGTCACCGCCAGACCCTCCACCACTCGGAGTCGAGAGCTCGTGCGGCCAGAAAATGGGGAGGGCACAAGCGCTGCCAACCGGCTTACGATTCAGCCTTATTCCGCAGTCGCAGGAAAGTCCAGCCGACCGGCATCCTCATAGCCCTCAGAGTCATCGGACTTCCCTGCGAGGCCGGGTGACCACAACTGCCAGCCCGTGCCCGTCCGGGCGTAACCGAAAGCGCCCCCGGAACGGGGATCCGCCGGCAGACTGGCCAGAATCTCCGGGACCAACTGGCCAAGCTCCTCTGGCCACTCCCCGTGTCGCTCCCGGTAAATCCGCAGCGCCAGCGCCAAACGACAAGACTCGAAATACGCCAGCCACTGCTGCCGGCTGCGGCGGAGATCCGACCCGTCGGGCAAGGTCGCCAGCGCCCGCCAGAGCGCCGGCCGGTCCAGCCACCGCTGCCAAAAACCGGGTGCCATCGCCGCCCCCTCCACCGAACCCGACGACTGGAGCCTTGCGAGGGCCTGACTGACGGTGCCATGAATTGCCGCTTCGAGGTCCTCCGGCCGCAACGCGGCCTTTTGCAGGGCGTCCCACAACAGGTTGACCGGACGCGCGAAGTGGCCGATCCCTTCCACGTTCCCAAAGTTGACCCGATAGCCGGACAAGCGGGCCCAGATGACCGGCGGAATCTGGACGAGGTCCTGAATCGCGAGCGTCACAGCCTGACTGAACGCCCTTCGGACCCGCGCCCAATCGGGACGTTGATTTCGCTGGTGACTGGCCAGTCGGGTCGAGATCACGCGCCGATACGAGACGGACAGATCGGGTAGCGCATCGGTGACCTCGCTCAAACGGACCAGGAGCCGTCGGCCCTCGTCAACGCTCAGGTTGGCTCCCGTCGTCGCCAGACGTCGCCAGGGACGCGCGAGCTTGTGCTCGATTTCGCTCAGTCCCCGCTCGTCGAAAACCCCCGAGAACTCAAGATGCGGGACAAACCGTGCCTGCAGCCGCCACGCGTCCACCAACTGTTCCAGGGCGGCCACGGTTTCGCCGGTCCGCTCCCGCGTCGCGGCCTTGACCAGCGGCAAGTGCGTGAGCAACTGCATGGCGCGCGTCTCCGCACTGCCCAGATGCGACGGCGGCTGATTCCCCGTGGCGGAGGCTGCCCGGTGAAAGAACTCCTCGAATTCAGGATGCTCCGCAAACCACTGCTCGGCCTCCTGCTGGGCGGTGCCGGTCCGCGCCCCGGAACGCGCCCACGAATCCACCGTGGCGAGGTACATCTCTTGAAACTGCCGTTGGCGATCGAGGCGCGTGGAGCGGAGGAATCGGTCCACCTCCCGCGCCCAGAACCAGCAATTGTCCGCGCTTACGGCACTCCAAGTCACCGGCGCGATTCGTTCGAACGGGACGCCCGCCACCGGCTCCGGGAGCGGTTGCAACCCATACCGCCATCCGGCGAACAGCACCACGGCAACCGCGATGGTGGTTCCCCCAACCCACGCCAACCATCGCCTCAAGGACCGCCACGGGCGCTCGCGGGGCGCCAAGGCCCTTGCCATCCCTCCTCCGCCCTGGCGACCGTCGGCCCCGGGGAAAGGAATCTCAGCGAAGCGGTTGGGTTCGTCAGGCTGTGGCATCAAGCGCGCCGGGCTGTCATTAACGGCAGCAACATCCCCAACGGGCGCGGTCCGCGCAAGTGGGGGAACTGCTGTTCTCCGGCTGCTGGGCCCGTTGCGGCTGTAGCCGGTTCTTCCAATCGCGTCACTGCCCGGGCGGCCGCCCCAGTTCGCGGGCGACTCGGGCCAACGGACGCCCGCGGGTGTTCAACAGTTGGACGGTCTGCTTCCTGAACTCCAGATCATGGATCGTTCGTTTCGGCTTCGCACTCGTGGACCTGGCGGATTTCCTTTCTCAGTTTCTCCGCCCCCGGTCCACCCTCCCGGGGGATGCTCAGAATCACCCGGGCGGCGGCAAATGAAGAACCGCCGGCGATGCTCTTCATCGGTGAGGCATACCTGCGAGGCGCCCGCGGACTGACGGCCGACCACAACCTCGCCCGCGGCCACCTCACGGCCGCAGCCGAAAGCTCCGATCCGGAGGTGACGGTGGCAGCGCGAAAAGCCCTGTCTCAGCCAGACCCGTTGCGTCCCAGCCCGGGTCTCAAGAACCTCCTCATCAATCCCTCACCAGCGCCCCGACCCGCGACTTCGATCTACAACCGCCTCAGCATCGCCCCCCCGGCACCGCCCAGTGCTCCTCCGCCTGCGGGCGACAAGAATTGACCGCGAGCGCCCGCTTCACTCAAAGCGCCCACAATGCCGCCGAGTCGCTCCTATCACCGCCGAAATGAAGAGGGGCCGGCTTGCGCCGGCCCCATCGTGCCCAAACCGAGTCAGGAGGAACCGTGACTCAGAAGTTGAAACCCACACCCACTTTGTACAGGAACGATCCGTCGTCGAAATTGTCGTCAATGTCGTCCCCGTCATCGAAGTTCCACTGGTACTCGAAGTGTCCGAAGAGGAAGGTCTTCGGCAGCACGTAGTACTTGAGACCGGCCTCAAAACCGCCGGTGAACGATTCGTTGACGTCGTCGCCATACACGCCACCGATGGCCGCGCCGATGTAGGGACGCCACCGCTGCCCGAGCTTGAAATGGAAGTCGGCGAACAGCCGGGTCGCGGCGAAGGTGGATCCCCCGGCATCGCTTGCGGCGAAGGACAAGTCCTGCCGCAGCCCGAGTTCGAAATGGTTCGAGAGGAAGTAGCCTACCGAGGCGTTGAAGCTCCCGGCGTTGGCATCGAAATCCGAACTGCTCTGCCCACCACCGCCGAGGGTGAACTCCCAGTCGCCTTTCTCCATGCCCCAGGTCGCAAGACCACCGCCTTGGGCCAGACCGCTGCCAACGCCAAAGGACGCCAATCCAGCGGCGACCGCCAGCAATTTGAAGTTGTTCCGCATAGTGTATCCGATTGTGTTGTTGTGTTGTTGGACTTGATGGGAGGGGATTTCCTCCTCGTTGACGACAGCGCTTCCAACTTGAACCAGTTGGACATTCTCACCGCCGCACGCCGCTTGCTACCGGGAATCGCAGCGAACGTCAAGGACAGCACTCGCGGGTTCCCGGCGCGCTCGGCGAATTTCCGGGAATGTGCGACGCCGGGCAACTGGTTTGGCTCGGCTCCCCCGCCCCCTGCGATCGAGTGTCTGGCGGGATTCCGCCCCGGTCAGCCACCCTTCAGGTACCCAATCGCTGCGGTCCGACAGCCGCCAGCGCCCTCGACAGCGTTTCGAGATCGTCGTCGTGCGGATGCGCCGCCACGGTCAGCCGCAGCCGGGCCGTCCCGCGTGGCACCGCCGGGAAACGAATTGCCGGAATGAAGACGCCCGCCGCGCGCAGCCGCGCTGCGCATTCCACGCATTTCTGTTCGTCTCCGACTTTCAGCGGAAGGATGGCGCCCGCCGACGGCGGCAGCGGCCAGCCAGCCGCCGCCGCGAGGTCGCGGACCTTTGCCACCCGCCGCCACAGTTGACCCGTCAGTTCCACGCCGCTCGGAGACTCCAGCACCGTCAGGGCCGCCTGGGCCGCTGCGGCAGCCGCCGGGGTCGGCGCCGTGGAGAAAATGAACGATCGCGCCCGATTGATGAGCAGGTCCACCAGTTCGCGCGACCCGCACAGATACCCGCCCGCGCTGCCGAGCGCCTTGCCCAGCGTCCCCATCTGAACCTCGATCCGTCCGGCCACCCCCTCCGCCTCCGCCAGGCCCCGCCGGCGCTCGCCGTAAAGACCGACCGCATGGGCTTCATCGAGCCACAACCACGCGCCAAATTGATCCTTCAGGTCCACCAACTGCCGCAAAGGCGCTCGATCGCCGTCCATCGAAAAGACGCTTTCAGTAACGATCAGCGTGCGGGCACGCCGGTCTGCGGAGGCAGCGTCGGTCCTTTGCCGATTATCGGCCCAGCGCAACAGATCGCGCAGTTCATCGAGGTCGTTGTGCGCATAGACCCGCAGCCGCGCACCGCTCAAGCGCGCACCGTCCACCAGACACGCGTGCGCCAGCTTGTCGAGGATCACCACGTCACCGTGGCCGACCAGGGCGGGAATCCCCCCGAGCGCGGCGGCGTGACCACTCGAAAACGTCAGCGCCGCCTCGACACCCTTGAAACGGGCCAGCGCCTCCTCCAGCTCGTGATGCACGGCCAGCGAGCCACAAATCAGACGCGACGCCCCCGCCCCGCCGCCCCAATCCCGCGCCGCTCTCGCCGCCGCCTCGATCACCGCCGGGTGACTGGCCAGGCCGAGGTAGTCGTTCGACGAGAAGTTGACGAGCTCGCGCCCCTGCCAGCGGATGCGCTCGCCTGCTCGCGATTCGATCCGTCGCAATTCCCGATGCAACCCGGCAGCGCGGATGGCCGCCAGTTCGCAGCGCAGTTCGCTGACAAAGTCATTCACCGCGACCAAGCTAATCGAGGTCCGCAAGCTTGGGGAGGCTCAACCGCGTGGCGAACGATCGTCGTCGGTTCACTCGCGAGCCTTCCTTCGTGACGAATGCGCGGACGCCGCTACCCTCGCCGTCATGACAACGACCAAAGCTCGCTCGTATGCCGCGCACAACGCCACCGCGCCACTCGCCCCGCTGACGATTGACCGCCGCGAACCCACACCGACCGATGTCGAAATCGAAATCCTCTACTGCGGCGTCTGCCATTCGGACCTGCACACAGCCCGCAGCGAATGGCCCGGAACGCTCTATCCCTGCGTGCCCGGGCACGAAATCGTGGGCCGAGTGACCCGGGTGGGCGATGGCGTGAAACGCTTCAAGTCGGGCGACCTGGTTGCCGTTGGCTGCATGGTGGATTCCTGCCGCACCTGCCCCAGTTGCCAGGCCGGTCTCGAACAATACTGCCACGCCTTCCCCACGCTCACGTACAACGGCCCGGACAAATTTCTCGGCGGCCACACCTTCGGCGGCTATTCCACCAGCATTGTCGTGGACGAGGCGTTCGTCTTGCGCGTGCCGGCCGGGTTGGACCTCGCCGCCACAGCACCGCTGCTCTGCGCGGGCATCACCACGTACTCCCCGCTCCGGCACTGGAAGGTGGGGCCCAACATGAAGGTGGGCATCGTGGGCTTGGGCGGACTGGGCCACATGGCGGTCAAATTCGCGCGCGCGTTCGGCGCGCAGGTGGTGCTTTTCACCACATCGCCCGGCAAAGTGGCCGACGGTCTCCGGCTCGGCGCGCACGAGGTCGTCATCTCGAAAGAGGCCGGTGCGATGCGGAAGCATCTGGCGAGCTTCGACTTCATCCTCGACGCCGTTTCCGCGCCGCACGACATCAACACGTACCTGAGCCTGCTGAAGCTGGACGGCACGCTGACCCTGGTCGGCGCCCCCGGCGAACCGTTGCCCGTGGCGGCATTCAACCTCCTGTTACCGCGGCGGAACTTCGCCGGCTCAGCCATCGGCGGTATTCGGGAGACCCAGGAGATGCTCGACTTTTGTGCGGCGCACCACATCACCGCTGACATCGAACTCATCCCCATCCAGCACATCAACGAAGCCTGGGAACGCCTGCTCAAGCAGGATGTGAAGTACCGGTTCGTCATTGACATGGCCTCGCTCAAGGCCGGTTGAACGACCGCCTGACGCGCCGAGAACGGCGGGGGCGGGCGGCACGCCCTGTGCCAGAGATCCGGACGCCGTCGCCCTGCCCGGCCTACGCCCGGGGGTGAAACTTCCGGTGAATCTCCCGCAGACGTGGTCCGGCGACGTGGGTGTACACCTCGGTGGTGGCGATGGTCGCATGGCCGAGCAGTTCCTGGATCACCCGCAGGTCAGCACCGTGTTCCAGGAGGTGCGTGGCAAAGCTGTGGCGCAACATGTGGGGCGTCACCCGCCGCTCGATGCCCGCCTTCTTCACTCGCCGCTTGATGCGTCCCCACAGCGTCACATGGGCGAATGGAGTGCCTCGCCGGGTCAAAAAAACCGCCGCCGGTGATCGGGCCGTAACCAGCTTCGGACGCCCCGCGGCCAGATAGCGTTCCAGAGCAGCCCGGGCCGGCCGCCCCACCGGCACGACCCGTTCCTTGTTGCCCTTCCCCACGACCGTGACAAAACCGGCATCGAGGTGGAGTTGCTCCAGGCGCAGATGGCGCAGTTCAGCGAGCCGAAGTCCCGAGGCATAGGCCAGTTCCAGCACCGCCTGGTCGCACAGGTCGGAAGGATCCTCGCCCACCGGCGGCTTCAGCAGTCGGGTGATTTCCGCGTGCGTCAGTGACTTGGGCAAGCGCTGCCACCGGCGCGGCAGGGAGAGTTGTTCCGCCACATTCGAGGGCAACAGGCGCTCCTGCTCGCAAAAGCGATAAAACGCACGCAGCGCGGCGACCTCCAAGTACACGCTTTCGGAACTGAGGCAGCGCGGCGAGGCCTCGGGCTCGCCCGCGAGGCGCCGGGTTCGTTCGTGCGTCAGGTACGCCATCAGGTGCCGCAACTCGACCTGTCTCCAGTCGCGCAATCCTTTTGCCTCGGCCCACGCGACAAACCGCATCAAGTGCGCCTGGTACGTGCGCTGGGTCAATTCCGCCTGCCCGCGCTCGTGGCGGAGGTGCTGCAGGAAGTCTTCGACGAGCGACTGCACGGCCCCAGCGTGCGACGCCCCGCCCCCCCGCCGCCACACCAAAATCGCCGTCTGCCCGTCAGCCGGTGAAGCCAACGCCGGCCAGCAAACCAATTGTTGACATCTCAACAATCCATGACTAGACATTGCGCGGTGGAAGCGCCCATTGTCACCAGCCCGCGCTACGAGGCGCTGCTGGAGCTGCTCCGCGCGGCGGACGCCGTCTGGAACGCCAGTCGCGCCTTCTTCGCCCGCTGGGAGCTGTCGCCCAGCCAGTTTAATGTCCTGAACGTCCTTCGCGACCAGCCGCGGGGCCTGACCCAGACAGAACTGAGCCAGACCCTGGTCATGCACCGGTCCAACCTCACCGGCCTGGTGGACCAACTGGAGTCCCGCGGGCTCGTCCGCCGGCGGGAGGCGCCGGGCGATCGGAGGTCCTGGCGTGTCGTCCTGACGGCCGAAGGCCACCGATTGCTACGGGCCATCTTGCCGCCGTACTTCGAGCAGATCGAGGCCGCGCTGGCGCACCTCTCCCTTTCCCGCGCGCGCCGCCTCGCGACGGACCTGCGGCGCGTTCGCAAGCAGGCCCTGAACCCGCACCGCCCCGACCCGCTCTCCCGCGCATGAAAGACGGCCGCAATTATCCGCTGTTGCTCGCCAGCCAGTTTCTCGGCGCGTTTGGCGACAACTTCCTGCTCGCGGCCATCCTCGGGCCGCTCACCTTCGCGCTGCGGGAAGGCAAGATCACCGAACAGTTCGTCAACGGCCAGAACGCGCTGTACAGCGCAGTCTTCTTTCTGCCGTTCATCCTGCTCGCACCACTTGCGGGGTTCGTCAACGACCGCTTCCCCAAGACCCGCTGGCTGGCGGGCGGCAACCTGATCAAATTGCTCGGCACCACCGTGGGGCTGGCGGGCATCCTCCTCCACCCCACGAACGCCGCCGCCAACCTCCCGTGGCAGGTGGTGGGCTACGCGATCGTCGGCATGGGTGCCTGCGCCTACTCGCCCGCAAAGTACGGGGTGCTGCCGGAGATCGTGGCGCGCGAGCGGCTGGTGAAGGCCAACGGCACCGTAGAAATGCTGACGCTCGTGGCGATCATCTCCGGCCTGGGCGCCGGCGCGGTGCTTTACGACCATACCCGGTCGCTGGTGCCCTGTTATGCGGTGTCGCTTGCCTGGTACGTCCTGGCGCTGACGTTCAACTCCTTCATGAGCCGCACGCCGCACAACCCGGACGCCCGGTTCAGGAGCAGCTTGCGGGAATTCCTCAGCGATCTGTGGCGGCTCGCCTCCCATGCGCGCCTCGGGCGAATTCTGCTTGGCTGCGGCGTGTTCTGGTTCTCGGGAGCGGCGATGCGCAACAATCTTCAGGCGTGGGGCGCAACGGTGCTGGCGGCAGCCGGGGTGGCGGAGGAACACATCACCAACGAAAACCTCGCGTTGCTCAAGGTCGGCCTCGTCGTGGGGATTGTCGGCGGCAGCCTGCTGGCCGGACAGTTGCATCGGGTGGGCGACCTGACGTGGGTTCGGCGGTACGGCTGGTTGCTGGGCGCGTGCGTGCTGGGCCTGGGCTTGCTGGGCGGAGCGTTTGGACTGGCGCTGGTCATTGGCGTCTTGGTGGCTGCGGGGGTGTGCGCCGGGTTGATGATCGTCCCTCTCAACGCGGCGCTGCAATCGGAGTCCGACCAGACCCGCCTCGGCAAAACCATCGCGATCCAGAACTTCGTGGACTATCTCGCCATGCTGCTGGGTGCGGCGTTCCTGGGTCTGCTCACGGGGTTCGATCTGGGGCCGAACGCCGTCTTCGTTGCCTTGGCGGCGTCCGTCGCGCTGCTGGCGTGCCTGTTGCGGTTCGACCCGCAACCTGCCGGAGCAGGGAATGGTCCGGCAAGAGATCGGTGAGCCGTGTCAGCCGCGTCGCCAACTCCGTCTGTCCGCACCTGCTCCGCCGGGCTGCTGAAGCCTCGCACCGTCGTTTGGCTCGGACTGGTGGCGGCGGCGGCGTTTCACCTCGCCTTCCTTTACGCTCCCCTCTCGTGGCTGGTCCTGGTGTGGCTGGGGTGCCTGTTTGCCTTGCGGCGGACCCAGTGCGGGCGCTGGGCGTTCTATACGGGACTGGCCATCGGCCTGGCCAGCTACGGCCCGCAACTGCGCTTCTTCTGGAACATCTTTGGGCCGCCAGCGATTGCGCTGTGGCTGGTGCTGGCGTTCTGGCTCGCGCTGTTTGTGCTGCTGCTCCACGGCGTGGACCGCTGGCTGGGGCCGCTGGCCGTCCTCGCCACCGCTGTCAGCATGATCGGGCCTGGCGTGGCGCAGCACCGCACGCGGCAGCGCCGTTCAACCGCGCGCGACCTTACCTCCGACTCCGAACTCCTGACTTCCAACCGCTGAATCCATGCTCCGCCGAATCTTCCACCTGCTGCTCCGGGTCTGCTTCCGCTTTCGCGCCTACGGCATAGAGTCGCTGAATACGCCCGGGCCGGTGCTGCTGGTGCCCAACCACGTCTCGTGGCTCGACTTCCTGTTCCTGTGGGTGGTGCTGGATCTGGACTGGAAGTTCGTCGTGTCGCGCGCCGCCGCTCAATACTCGTGGCTGCACCGCAAGATCATGCTCAATCGGCGAACCTTTCCGATTGACCCCGCATCGCCCTACGCGGTGAAGCGGATGGCCGAGCATCTTCAGGCGGGCGGCCGGCTCGTGTTGTTCGCCGAAGGCCAGATCAGCCGGACCGGCGCGCTCATGAAGCTCTTCGATGGCACGGGCTTCCTCCTGTACAAAACCGGAGCGAAGGTGATTACGTGCTATCTGCGGGGCGCCAACCGTTTGAAGTGGTCGCGTCAGCCGGGCTGGCGGCGCTGGTGGCCCACCATTACCGCGCACTTCAGTGAAGTCCTTGACCCGCCGCGTCCGCGGCACGTGAGCACGGCCAAGGCCCGGACCACGCTGACCACCTGGCTGCGCGACCGAATGATCGAGCAACAGTTTCGGGTCGAAATGGCCTGCGGCCCGGTGACCGTTCACGAGGCAATTCTCGAAGCTGCGCGAAGCCGTCCCAAGTGCGAAATCCTCGAGGATGCCACCCTCAAGCCCATCAACTACCGCCGCCTCCTGGTTGGCGCCGACTTGCTCGGCAGTCGTCTGGCGGCGAAGGTGGGCGATGCCCGCCGGGTTGGCGTCCTGCTGCCGAATGTCAATGCGATGCCGGTCACCCTGCTCGGTCTCTGGGCGCACGGGAAGGTGCCGGCGATCCTCAACTTCTCGACCGGCGTACCCACCATGCTCTCCTGTGCCCAACTGGCGGGCTTGAAGCATCTCATCACCTCGCGGGTGTTTCTCGAGCGAGCGCGGCTCAAGCCCGAGCCGTTTGCGGAAGCCGGCCTGGAGTTGATCTATCTCGACGATGTGCGGGCGCAGATCAGCGGCGCGGCCAAGCTCGGGGCCGCCTTGCGGATGCGTTTCGCGCCGCAATCGCTGCTGCGGCACCTGCCGAAAAACACTGAGCAAGGTGGCAAATCCGGAACCGCGCTCCCGGGCAGCGGGAACCAAGAACCAACCGCCACGAACCAGCAACGAGGAACCGGGGACTCCCATGCAGCTTCGGATCCCGGACCAGCGACCGCTCATGGCAGCGCCCCCGGCGCCGGTCAGCAGCCGGCCGTCATCCTTTTCACCAGCGGTTCAGAGGGCGTGCCCAAGGGCGTCGAACTCACCCACCGCAACCTGCTGGCCAACCTCCGCCAGATGCTGGCCGTGATTGACGTGACGGACCACGATCGCGTCTTCAACGCCCTGCCCACCTTCCATAGCTTCGGCCTCACGGTGGGCCTGCTGCTGGGTCTGGTCCGCGGCCTATACGTCTTCCTGTACCCCTCGCCGTTGCATTACCGGCTGGTGCCCGGCGCGCTCTACGACCGGCACTGCACAATCTTCCTCGCCACCAACACGTTCCTCAACGGCTACGCCCGCCGCGCGCACCCGTACGACTTCCGCGCCCTGCGCTACCTCTTCGCCGGTGCGGAGAAGGTGCAGGAGGAGACCGCGCGGGTGTGGGCGCAGCGCTTCGGAGTCCGCATCCTCGAGGGTTACGGCGCGACCGAGTGCAGCCCGGTGATCAGCGTGAACACCCCGATGGCGCCCAAGCATGGCACCGCCGGCCGGCTCCTGCCGGGCATGGACCTGCGGTTGGAACCGGTCGAGGGCGTCGCCGACGCCGGCCGCCTGTGGGTGCGCGGCCCGAATGTGATGCGCGGTTACCTCAATCCCGACGCCGACGCCACGTTCCAAGCCCTCGACGGCTGGTACGACACCGGCGACATCGTGAGCCAGGACGGAGAAGGTTTCCTCACCATCCGCGGCCGGCTCAAGCGCTTTGCCAAGGTCAGCGGTGAGATGGTCAGCCTGACGGCGGTGGAGGACGCGCTGGCCGGAGCGTTCCCGCAGTACGGACCGCGCTGCGAGGTCGCCGTGCTCGCGCGGCCGGATGAAGACAAGGGTGAAGCGCTGGTCGCCTTCACCAACGAGCCAAGACTCGGGCTCGATGAATTGCGCGCGGCCATCAAAGCCAGAGGTCTGACCAATCTTTGCGTGCCGCGCGAGGTGCGGTTCGTGAAGGAGATTCCCAAGCTCGGCACCGGGAAGATCAACCATCGCGAGCTGGCCAGTCTGCTGTGAAAGGCCGGCAATCTCGGGCCGCGCCGAATGAAGCGCGGTCAACCCCGGCGCCCTTCAGCGGGTCCGGATGTACGGCTCCTCGGTCCAGTTGGTGGCCGGCCAGATGAAACTGTTGACCGCGCCGTCGTAGCGCAGGCAGAGGTCCTTGATGTTGGTCTTCTTCGCGAAGCTCTTCTGCGGATCGAACTTGCTGCCGGTCCAGCCGCTGAACAGGTGGCGATGCCAGGGACAGGCCGCCACGATGAAGCGGGTGCTCCAGCGCGCGAGTTGATCTTCGAGCCAGGCCTTGCCCTCGTCGGTCGTCTGCTGCCAGGGCCCCAAATGGTAGGCGTAGCTGGTGGTGAATTCACCGAAGTACTCCCAGCCCAGATCAATCGGAATCCGCCCGCGCGTGCGGTCCGAAAGGCAGATGAACGAGTTCGTGCCCTCGACGTAGCCCTTTTCCAGATACGGCCGATTACCACCGGGAAATCCGTAGGTCTTGTTCGTTGGATTGACCAGGTAGAGGGGCGGCCGGTCGCGGTTGTCCTCGCGGTACATCATGATCCCCAACCCGATTTGGCGAAGGTTGTTGGTGCAGTGCATTCGCCGCGCCTGCTCCTTCGCCCGCCCCAGCATGGGCAACAACATGCCGGCGAGAATGGCGATGATGGCGATGACGACCAGCAGCTCGATCAACGTAAAACCGAACCGGCCACCGGAGACAACGGACTGGCGGCTCATGGCATCACTCAACCTTCCACCTCGGCAGGTTGCCCCCCACCCACGGGACCAGGTTTGGGGAGTTGGCCGGCGCAGGCGGCTTTCACCGCCCGCGCCAGCCAGGCCGCACCGTTCACTGGGCGAGCCGGAAGAACCGCGTCTCCGTGCCGATGGGCAGGGTGGCGACGTTGCGCCCGTTGACGACCTCGACCGTCGCACTGACAGCGCCCCACTGCGGATCGGTGAGACTGGGCGTGGCTTGAACGACAAAGCCAGCGGCCTCCGCCGGCCAGCTCAGCTTCACATTGTTTCCGTCCCGCTCAATGGCGAGCGTGACTTCCGTGACCGGCTTGCAGGCCGCGAGCGGATTCACGCCGGCCAGCGGGCCGCACGGACGGATGACCCCGTAGCGAATGCGGGTGATGGCGATTTTGGCCTGCACATCGCCGGCGTCCCGCGTCGTGAACCGCGCGGCGGCCTGCGGCCCTTGGTTCACGCCGCTTAGCTTGACATTCTGAATCTCCCAATAGGCCTGCCGCCAGGCGCCCGTGCCTTCGAGCACCACGTAGAAACTGTCGGGCGTGAAGCCAAAGGTTTCCACGCCGTTGACCTCGGTCCGGTACACCTCGGGCTTGAAGGCCGTACCGGCCAGCGCCGGATCGTCGTAATAGGTCACGCAGATCGCCAAGTGCAACGGCGGTTGTGAGGTCGGACCGAGTTTTTCGCCGGTGATGGCGAAGTTGATGTACTGGTGCTGGAAGCCGGGATTGCCGTCATCGTGCGCGGCGCGCACCGCCAGCCGGCGGTCGCCGAGGGGACCCGCCTCTTCCACGACCATGTTCTGGTCGCCACCACTGCTGCCCACGTCAATACCGTCACGGATGTCGTTCGCCAGATCGAGTTCCGCCAAGTTGCCGTAGGCATCCGTGCAGATGTTCGGATCCTCAACACAGGCGGCCAACGGGTCCTGCCCGGCCAGCGGGTGGTCGCCCACCCGCAAGACCGCCATTTCCACCCGGGACACGGCCACCTGACCGTTTTCGGAGATGAACCGCGGCCCGGCCGTGTACTGATCGGCGTTGATGCCTTTGAGGCTCACCGCCGGCACGAGCCACGAGCGGCGAACCCACTGGCCGCTGCCGGTGAGCGACAGGCGCTTCTCCGCCGGGACGAAGCCAATCCCGCCCTTGTCATCCGTGGCGTAAGCTTCGGGGCCAAAGCGGACATTCAGGCCCGCGAAGGCGGGATCGTCGTAAAAGTCCACGCAAACCTTGACCATGCGGGGGTCGTTGCACGGCAGACCGAGGTAGTTGTCGGTGATGCCGAAGTTGAGATACATGCCGTCCGGCACCACCGCGCGGCGCCGGTCGCCCGGTGGCCCGACGTTCTCCACGATCGTCGTGTTGTGGTCGTGGCCGCTCAGCACGATCAGGTGATTCGAGGTGCCGGCAGCGATATCAACACCGACCAGGTTGGTGTTCGGCTCCGGATCACACGTTTCCGGAGGCAGGAATTGATTGATCGCTTCGGGCTCACCAAACGCGCCCGGCGTGCCGAAGGCGATGACACGAACGATCAGCCCGGCCACGCCCTCAAATCGGATGGTGCCGCCATTGACGCCCCCGTTTTGAAATGCCCCTTGGGCATTGGCGGGAATTGAACCCACCAGGCGAGTCCCATCCGAGACGCGAATGCCGTTGGGAATTCGAAACAGAATCCAGTTCCACCGCTTGTTCTTCGCCTCAACGGGCACCTGCCCACCGTTGGGTGCCGCCAGTTCCGGCAGCGTGCCGGTCAGGAAGTTGAAGTTGCGAGGGTTGCCCTGGGCGTTGAACAAGCCGGCATCGCCGTACGCCTGCACCAGAATGTCAATCGTGTCGTAGTCCGCCCACGTCTGAAACTGGAAGTCGGCGATGTTCAGGTAGTTGCCGGTGACCTTTTTCCCGGTGTGGCCGCCAATGGTGAAATCCTCGGTCACTTGATCGCCACCGGTGAGGATGTTCAACGCGGAATTGTCCCAGTTGGCGCCGGGCGGCTCGAGCCCACCGTCAGTTACCACGTAATGGACGATGGCGTTTGGGTCCGCGGTGGCCGGCCACTCCTCAGGACTGAACGGGCCGGTTTGCGCGACAAGTCCGCCGGCCAGACCAAGGCAGGCGGCGACAACCATAGGGATTTGTTTTCGTTTCATGATGTGATGCGGGTTTCGACAGCAAGGCGTACGACCGGCTCCCTTGAAAGTCAAACGAATCTTCTGGCAGAGGCGGAGTCCGATGACATGCTGCCGTCATGAAACTGGCTGGAGATCGCGAGTCCTCGAGGCGGCAACGGTCATTGTTGAACACGGCGGCTTTGGCTCTGGGGTTTGTCATCATGGCCGGTTTATGGCCTGGGCAGGCCCAAATCAATCCACCGCTGGGCCCCTATCTGCACCCGGCTCCGGAGGAACTCGCGCAGGCGGTGCGCTACGGCACCAATGACCCGGTCGTGTTGACCTCGTACTTCTACTGGTACGATGTGTTCACCGGCGCGCACCTCTACAACGCCGACGGCTCGGACGCCCTGACCGATCACCCGCCGACCCTGGCGGGCTTCTCTTACAAGCTGGCGAGCTGGCACCGCGAGCAGTTGGAAGACATGGTGGCCGCCGGCATTGACGTGCTGCTGCCGGTGTACTGGGGCGAGCCGTCACAGCGCATTCCCGGCAAACCTGCCTTGAGCCAGCCGTGGAGCTACGCCGGACTGGTGCGGCTGGTCGAGGCCCGCCAGACCTTGCTCGACGCCGGCCAAAAGCCCCCGGCCATCGGCATGTTCTACGACACCTCGACGCTGGAGTACAACGCGGCCGGCCGGAAGATTGATCTGACCACCGATTACGGCCGCCGCTGGTTTTACGAGAGCATCCGCGACTTCTTTTCCCTGATCCCGGCCCGGCACTGGGCCACGATCGAGGGCCGCCCGATCATCTTCTTGTACTCGGCGGCGTTTGCCGCTGCGCATGACCAGAGCTGCATTGACTACACGCGGCAGGAGTTTGCCCGCGACTTCAGCGGCGTGACGCCCTACATCGTGAAAGAGATCTCCTGGAACGTGCAGGCGGACAACACCTACGCGTGGGGTGGCGCCATCTCACTGCGCAATCCCGGCGTGGCCGCGCTCGGCCCGGGCTACGATCACTCGGCCGTGCCTGGCCGCGACCCACTCATCGTACCGCGGGAGGACGGCGCCTTCTTCGAGCGGCAATGGATTCGCTTTCTGCGCGCGCCGTCGCGGCTGCTTCACGTCGAGACCTGGAATGAATACCACGAGGGCACTGACATTGCTGCGTCGCGGGAATATGGGCGCCAGTACATCGAGTTGAACCGTCGGTTCGCCGACCTGTTCAAGGCCGGTATCAAGCCACCCCGCCCGCGCGGCCCGTACTCGGACTTCAAGGCCGTCAGCGTGGTCCTCCAGGCCACGAACGACGCGCGCGGATTGACGCAGTTTGAGTTTGCCGACGGGGCGACCACTCCCGCCCAAATCGGCGGCCGCGCCTGCCGCGTGGTCGCGCCGACGATGTACCCGGGTCGGTACGTGTATTTTCAGATTCACGATTCGTTCAAGTGGGCAGACCGGATGCTCGTGGACGTGGAGGTCGAGTACTTTGATCAGGGCAGCGGGACGTTCCGGATTGAATACGACGGGCCCGATCCAAACGCGCCGTTCAACGGCGCCTACACCGCCAGCGCAACAACCGTCCGACTGGCGAACTCGCGCCAGTGGAAAACCGCCCAGTTCCGGCTGACGGAAGCCCGGTTTCTGAACTCACAAAACGGAGGCGCGGATTTCCGGATCGCCGTCCAGGGCGACCCGGTGCATTTCGGCACGGTCACGGTCAGCCGGCTCGGAATGCCGGCCGAGGCCGGCGCCAGCGTGAACGGCTGGCAATGGGACTTCGAACGTCCCCCCGACCGAAGTTGGTTCGCCCGCGGGGACCTGACCGAATTCCGCACGGCCAACGGCCTGCTGCGGTTCGGCCCGGTCAGAGCAACGGCAGCGATCCTCGCCGGCGCCGTGGTCGAGGCGACGTACCCGGTCGAAATCCTGGCGCGCCTGCGCGTGGCCGGCCTGGCACCGGGAACCGCTCCATTGGGCGGCCTGGCGGTGGCGGTCGAGCCCGAACAAGGGCGGGGCGTCTCGATCTTGTTTCGCCGGAATCCGGCCGGCGCGTCCCAGTTGGGACTCGCCGCGAGCGGCGAGCCAGCGCCGGCCTTTGTTGACGCGCGCTGGGAAACCAACCGCTGGTTCTGGCTGCGGGTGCGGCATGAACCCAAGACTCAGTCCGGCTGGCCCGACGTATGGACGCGCCTCTGGCCCGCCGACGGCGAAACGCCCGAACCGACGCTCTGGACCGCGTGGCGGGATTTCGATCCACTTCGGCCGCCCGTGCCGGCGTTGGTCGGATTCGTTGGGGGCGACGGCGCGCTTGAGGTGGATTGGCTCCTGGTGCGCTCCGCCAGTCTGCCCCGAATCACCGCTGCGCCGCCGGCTTTCAAACCGGCCCACGCCCGACTCGCGCCCGTCGGGTATGACGATAAGGGCGGAATGCGCCTGAGCCTGATGGGCGAGCCAAACACGGGCTACGTGATCGAGGGAACCAGCGACTTCACCGCGTGGGATGGCACCGCCATCACGACGGACACCGGAGGCGAAGCGCAACTTGCGGATCGTACGCCCCGACCAAGACGTTTCTACCGCGCCCGGCTCGCGAACTAGCCCACGATCACAGGCCGGTCTGCTTGACCAGACCGGGTTGATCCCGGCGGAGAGGTATTGTGTGGCAGCCGGCGGCGAACAGATGCACTCCGCGCTTACGCCAGCTTCACGCGGCTCATGCGCTCGAGGGTGTCATCCACTTCCTCGATTTTCCGCATGCCCACTGTGATCGCGTCCACAAGCTCGTTCTGGAAGACGTAATTGAGCGACGCGTCCTTGTCGTCGGGGGTGATCAGCTTGCCGGCGCCGAAAATCTTCATTCCGACCACCGCCTTGCCATTACGCCGCGCCAGCCGCAAGACGTCCGACACCTCGTCCACCGGTCCGTCCATGATGTATTCCTGACCACCGCGGTGGTTGATGCGGGCGAAGATGACCTCGACCCACGGGTGCGTCGCCGCGACCTTGAGCGCTCCAAAATCGTGGCAGGACACCCCTACCGCCCGGACCAATCCCTTCTCGCGGCACTCGGAAAGCTCATCGCGGACGCGGGCGTACTGTTCCGTCCACTTGTCGTCGGTCGTGCAGTGAATCAGCACGATATCCAAGGTGTCGGCATCGAGTTCCTTGCGAAACCGCTCGACCTCGCCCCGGGCGCCGCCGGTGGGCGTAACCCAGTCCTCCTTCCGCACCCAGATCTTGGTGAGAAGGACATATTTATCGCGGGGCAGATCCTTGACCGCGCGCCGCACAAAGGGATGCGTCCCGTACAGATCCGCCATGTCAATGAACGTCACACCATTCTGCATGCCGTGACGGAGGAGTCGCTCGAAGGCCTCGTATCCCATCCGCGTGTGATCGGACTGCCGGGCCGAGCCGTTGAAGCCCGTGCCTTGCGCCAGGCGCGACACTTTGATGCCGGTGCGGCCGAGCGAAACGCGGGCGTCACCATTGAAGCTGCGAACCTGCCGGCGGCCAGTCTGACAGCCGGTGAACACGGACGCTCCGGCCAGCAACGCGCTGCCGGCGGCGGCCTGACGGATAAACTCCCGACGTGTGAACTGTTGCATGTGGATGTCTCGATTGGATGATTGACGTTAACGTTTCCGGGGTTCCCGCCGGAACTCAGTATGGCTGGAGGGTAAAACGGGCGGTGATTAGTTCAACCTGATTTGCACGCCAGCCTTGACCGGGCCGGTTTCCCGGGAGGCGACCTGGCCCGCAGACCCGACCCAATTGAAAAAGCCGCCTCGGCGGCGGCTTTTCGGGGATGTCGGCAGACTTCCTTCAGTCAGCGCGGGCTTACGCGCGCTCCATGTACTTGCCGGTGCGCGTATCAATTTTAATCTTCTCGCCCGTTTTGATGAACAGGGGCGCTTGGATGGTGATCCCCGTCTCGAGCGTCACCGGCCTCTGAACATTGTTTGCCGAGTCACCCCGAATGCCCTCCGGTGCGTCAGTGACGGTCAGGACAACTGAAGCCGGCAGCTCGATGCTCACCGCCTTGCCCTCGACGAAAGTCACCGTTACCGGCGTGTTCTCCACCAGGTAGTTCTTCGCGTCGCCCACCAGTTCGGGCGGGAGGGTAACCGTTTCGAAAGTCTCCGGGTCGGAGAAAACGAAGTCTTCGCCGTCCTTGTAGCTGAACTCCATCTTGGTGGTCACCATCGGCACGATGTCCACCTTCTCGGTCGAACTGAAACGCACGTCCGAAGAGCGGCCGCTGCGCACGCTGCGCAGGCTCGCCTGAACAAAGGCGCGAAGGTTGCCCGGGGTGCGATGCTGCATGTCCAGCACCACGCAGATTTCCCCGTTGTACATGATCGCCATTCCGCGGCGAAGATCGTTTGCAGAAGCCATATCGGTAAGTCCAAAACCCGCCGCCTCATCTTGGTTCCGGCCCAGCGGAGCGGGGAAACTAGCCAAGGCGACCGCCTTGGCAAGCGGGGATTTTGGCGCCCTCCAGACCGCGCCAGAACCGTCGCTGCCCCCGCCGGCGGGGGCCACCCCGTCCAAGGCCTTCCACACCGCTGGCCCGCCGCGGCCCCTGGGATAGAGCAAGCTTGTCCCACGAGCGCAAGCGCTGCCTACTTTACTGCCCTTTCCGCGGTCTCAATCGTTCGGCCACTGCGTCGGCATTGGCCGGCGTCGCCATGAGGAAATGCGCCGCAAAGATCTCGTCCGGCGGGCCGGCCGAGGGCCGCGCTTCGTCAGCGTCTGCCTCGGGCCGCGGGACCACCACTCGCTGAAGCCGACCCGCCTTGAGCGGTTCCACCCAGGCCATCCCGCCCGACGGATCGTACACGTATCCCCGCCCCGGGGACGGCGCAGCCGACGCCAAGTCGCGCGGCACCCCCACGAAACTGAACCACGCGGTCAGGTTGGGCACGCCCGCCAACGCATTCGTGAAATCCGCCAGCGGCACGTCGCCCCGCTGGATCTCTGGCGCTCGCGCCGCGATCGTTACCTCCCGGATCTCGATGCCCGGGATCGGGCTCAACACTCGCGCCACCGTATCAAAGAGCGAATTCAGCGTGGTGCGATTCCGCGCCGTCTCGGCCGGAAGCACGATGGCCACTGTGCCCGGTTGGGCCGCGATATCGCCGACGGCCGCATGGCCCAGAAAGTAGGCCAGCGCAGCGCTGTGCCGGTCCACCGGTGAGGGACGGTCGCCCACCGAAACCCGAAACACCTGCCAGACCAGCGCCGCCACAAAGCCGGCGGCCGCAAGGCACAATAGTCCGGCACCCACCCGGGGTGACCGCGAGCGCAAAGCGGCGCCCACCAGCCCCGCCACGGAGAAGAGCGCCAGGAATCCGAAGTATTCCATCGCGGCAAGCCGCTCAGTCCAGCTTGAGCGTGAAGAGACGATTCGACGCGTGGCGCAAGAGCTCGACATGGCCGTCGAGGAACACGCCGTTGGCCCGGCCGAACTTGATCGGGACGTTGCCGCGCCGCGTGACCCGAACGGTCCGGGTGCTGGCTTCCGAGCCGCCGCTGTGGCGATACAGCACGTTCGCCGTCGGATCACTGTCCGCATACAAGCACGCATCCCACCCGTCAGTATCCGCGAACAGCAACGTGCCCACGGGATCCTCGACGTGCTTCATGCTGATGTCCGTCCGCCCGAGGTTGATCTCCTTGTTTTGCGCGTACGCGAGGAAGCCCCAGAAACCGCCCGCGCGCACCGCGCCGCGTTCGCCGGGCTGAAGGCTGGCGGGACACACAAAGACCCCGCCGCCCGACACGTTGGTCCCGCGACCGAGATAGCGCTGCAACTGCCGATACCAGATGGCAGGCAACTGCTCGGGCACCCAACCCAGCGGGAAAACATGGTATTCCTCCTCGTACATCATCGTCGCCAGCACGAGTTGCTTGAGGTTGTTCGCGCACGCAATGGCCCGGCCCTTGTCCTTCGCCCGGCCAAGCGTCGGCAACAGCAACCCGGCGAGGATGGCAATGATCGCCACGACCACCAGCAGCTCGATCAGGGTGAAGCCCGACCTGGCCCGTCGTTGGTTGGCGGAAGTCATGTCCACCCCGGCGCGAACGCCACCCTCAGGGCTGCACCGGCTTTTCTCCCGCCGCTTTGATCCGGCGCTCCATGACGCTGACGTAGCTCTGGTAACGGGCTTTGTCCGCATCACTGCTGGCCTCTCCGACTGCCTCCCGGGCCAGCGCGAGCCCCTCTTCCAGCCGGCCGGACTCAAATCGCGAGATGGCCCGAATGGACTTAATCTTCGCCTTGTCAGCCCCGGCTGCCGACGCCTTGTCCAAGGCGCGGTCGGCCAGGGCAAAATCGCGCCCCGGCGACGGCGTTGCCACGATCGCAAACGCGAGCTCGGAGAGCGCGTCCGGGTTGTCCCCGCAGTCGGCCAGCAGTTTTTGACCTAGCTCGGCTGCCTTGGCGTCACCCTTGGCGGCGGCCTGCTGGTAGTCCCGGAGATTGGCGCGATGTTCGTCCTTCTTGGCGGCGGCGGCCAGGTCGTACCTCCCTTCGACCACCTGCTGGATCGCCTCGTCCAAGCCCCCCATCGGGTGGCCCACCCAGAGGACCTTCTTATCCCGGCCCACGATGAAAGCCGTGGGGATGCCTCCTTGGCCGTAGGCCTGCATGTAGCGTTCGCTCGTTTTGCGCCCGTCATCGAGCGCCACCGTGTAATTCATGGCGTCACCCCGCTTTTCGACGAACGGTTTCACCTTCTCCGCCGTTTCGTCGCTGACACCGATGATCACGACCCCCTTGTCCTTGAACTTCTTCTGCAATTCGGTCAGGTGCGGAATGCTGGTGAGGCAGGGCGGACACCAAGTGGCCCAGAACTCCACGACATAGATATTCTTGCCATCCTGGACGTCCACCGGGCTGCCTTTGACCCACTCCTTGATCGCCAGGGGCGCCGCCGGATCACCGAGGCGCGCGGCCGAAGTGGAATTGGCGAACGCGAGCATCAGCATCGCGCCACTGACAAGCGAGGTAAGCCTCATCATCGAGTCGTTCACGTTCCTGACGGTAGTCGCGCCTGGCTGCGTCGTAAAGGAAGCATTCGGCGGCTGGCCCCGCGCCGAAAGTGGGGAGATTCCGGAAAACGAAAAGCGGAGTCCGGCGCGAACCAGACCCCGCTAGCGAAAGTTTCCTTGCTGAGGACTCAGTAGCGATTGCGGCGCGGACCGCCAAAGTCACGGCGCGGACCGCGACCACCGCCTCCGCCCGCCGGACGATCTTCCCGCGGCCGGGCGAGATTCACCGTCAGATTCCGGCCGTCGAGCGGTGCGCCATGCATGGCCTGGATGGCTTTTTGCGCCTCTTCGGGCGTGCTCATCGTGATGAAACCAAAGCCCCGCGGGCGGCCGCTGACGCGGTCCACCATCAGGTTCGCCTCCACCACCACGCCGTGGGCGCTGAACGCGTCCTGAAGGTCATTCTCGGTGGTGTTGAACGACAAGTTCCCCACAAACAGTTTCGTATCCATGTGATGTTCGATGTCCCTAGACTACTCTGCTTGACCCAAACTGTTCCCGACTGCCGGGTTTCGAATCATCACTGAAACGCGTTCACCTGTGATCCACCATGTCTTGGAAGCGGAAGAGAGCTATCAGACGCGCGCAAGATGCCGTTAAATGGCGCAGTGGCAAGCAGAGATTTTCCAGAACCACTTCCCGGGTCGTGTTCGTCAACCGTCGGTTCGGGATGGGAATTGGCGGGCATGGGCGGGCGACACCCCAGCCGTCGCCTCGCGGCGCCCCGGCGAGACCGACGCCTCGCGGCGGGAACCGCTGCCAACCAGCCCGTTGCCTCGGTATCGCACCGGCCCCTCCGGCGTTTGTTTTTGACGGTCCCCGGCGCCTCCCGTAGCGTCCACACAGCGTTTTTTTGTCATGTTCGGCTACATCATCAAGAAGGTCATCGGTACCAAGAACGATCGCGAAGTCCGCCGCCTGCGCAAGGCGCTGGTTCCGCGAATCAACCAGATCGAGGAGCAATTGCAGTCCCTTTCGGACGACGACCTCCGGGCCAAAACCGCCGCGTGGAAGGCCGAACTCTCCGCCATCAGTGACGACGCGGCGCTCGCGCGGCGGCTGGACGAGATCCTGCCCGAGGCCTTTGCCACCGTGAAGAACGTCTGCCGGCGCATGTATGACCGCAAGGAGAAGATCGTGGTGCGCGGGCAGGAAATCATCTGGGACATGATCCCGTTCGATGTCCAGCTCATCGGCGGCTGGGCGTTGCACAACGGGAGGATCGCCGAGATGGCGACCGGCGAAGGCAAGACGCTGGTGGCCACGATGCCGGTGTACTTGAACGCCCTGACGGGCCGCGGGGTTCATGTCGTCACGGTCAACGATTACCTGGCGCAACGCGACAGCGAGTGGATGGGCGCGATTTACCGGTTCCTGGGGCTGACCGTCGGGTGCATTGTCCACGACCAGCCGCCCCCCGTGCGGCGCGCGCAGTACGGTTGCGACATCACCTACGGCACCAACGCCGAGTACGGCTTCGACTATCTGCGTGACAACGGCATGGCCATCCGGCGCGAGGAGCAGGTGCAGCGGGGACACTACTTCGCGATCGTGGACGAGGTGGACTCGATCCTGATTGATGAGGCCCGCACGCCGCTGATCATCAGCGGCCCGGCGGTGGTCAGCGCCGACAACGCCCTGTATTTCCAGTACAAGGCCCAGGTGGAATCGCTCGTCTACGCGCAGGAACGGTTGTGCAACCGGTTTCTCAAAGAGGCCGAGGAAATCTTAAAGCAACTGCGCCCGGAGGACGGCTCCAACCCGCCCAACGCCAGCGAACTGGAGCGGCAGGCGGGCCTCCTGTTGAACCGCGTGCGCATGGGCAACCCGCGCTCGCCGGCGCTGCTGAAGCTGCTGGAAGACCCGCGCAACGCCCAGCTTCGTCAGGCGGCAGAACTCGAGTTGCACACCGACCAGAAGAAGGTCCAGCTCTACGCCGAGAAGGAGGAACTGTTCTTCGCGATTGACGAGAAGGGCCACGAGGCGGACCTGACCGAAAAGGGCCGCAACTTCCTGAGCCCAAACGATCCGGATGCCTTCATGCTGCCGGATTTGATCACGGCCTACCACGAGATTGACACGGGGCCGGAGCCGGACCTGCGCAAGCGCATGGAGCAAAAGGCCAAGGTCCAGGCCGAGTTTGAAGCGAAGGCCCAGCGGATTCACGTCATCAGCCAGTTGCTCAAGGCGTACTGCATCTACCAGCGGGACGTGCAGTACGTCGTTCAGAACGGCAAGGTCGTGATCGTGGACGAAAACACCGGGCGCCTCATGACGGGCCGCCGGTGGAGTGATGGCCTGCATCAAGCCGTCGAGGCGAAGGAGGGGGTCGAGATCGAACGCGAAACCCAGACGCTGGCCACGATCACCATCCAGAACTACTTCCGCCTCTACAAAAAGCTCGCGGGCATGACCGGCACCGCCGAGACCGAGGCCCAGGAGTTCTGGGACATTTACAACTGGGCGTGCTGGTGGTGCCCACCAACAAGCCATGCATCCGGAAGGACTTTCACGATACGGTGTACAAAACCAAGCGGGAGAAGTGGGACGCTGTGGTGCGCGAAATCACGCGGATCCACAACGAGGGCCGTCCCATCCTGGTGGGCACCATCTCCGTCGAAGCCAGTGAACACCTGAGCCACTTGCTGAAGAAGGCCGGCATCGTTCACTCCGTCCTGAACGCCAAGTATCACGAACAGGAGGCCGGCATCGTGGCCCGGGCCGGCCAGCGGGGCGCCGTCACCATCGCCACGAACATGGCGGGTCGCGGTACGGACATCAAACTCGGCCCCGGCGTCGCCGAAATTGGCGGCCTGCACGTTCTGGCCACGGAACGCCACGAGGCGCGGCGCATTGACCGCCAGCTCCGCGGCCGTTGTGCGCGGCAGGGCGACCCGGGCAGCTCGCACTTTTTTATCTCGCTCGAAGACGACCTGATGCGGCTGTTCGGTTCGGACAAGATCGTCAAGGTCATGGAGCGCGTCGGACTGGAGGAAGGCCAGGAGCTGGAACATCCGTTCCTGAACCGGTCCATCCAGCAGGCCCAGAAGCGCGTCGAGCAGCACTACTTCCAGATCCGCAAGCGCACGCTCGAGTACGACGACGTGATGAACAAGCAGCGGGCGATCGTGTACGGCTTCCGCAACGAGATCATCATGGCCGAGGACGTTCGCGACCGGCTGATGGACATCATGGAAGAGGTCGTCATCGAGAAGGTGCGGGCGTTGACGTCCTCCGAGACCGATCCCCACGACTGGAACAAGCGCGCCCTCGCCGACTGGGTGAACCTGCACTTCCCGCTCGGTTTGCCGGAGGACGAGATCTTGAAGGTGGCCGATCAAGGGCAGGAACTGCCGCTGGCCGGCTCCGTCTTCGAGGGATTGAGCGCCGCGCAATACGCCGTCGCACAGGATTTGTGCAAACGCATCCGGGACCTTTACGAGCTGAAGATCAGCTTCGAGAACCCGGAAGCTCTCAAGACGGTGGAACGCTACACGATCCTTACCGCCATTGACCGCAAGTGGCAGGAGCACCTCTACCACATGGACTCCTCCGCAACTCGATTGGTCTGCGCGCCTACGGGCAGCGCGATCCCCTCATCGAGTACAAAATGGAGGCGTTCAAGATGTTCGACGAGCTGATGGTGGACGTGAAGGCCGAGATCTGCCACACGGTCTTCCGGAGCGCCTCCAGTCTCGGGGCTTTCGAGCAATTCTACCGCAACCTCGCCCAGCGGTCGGTTCAGCACCAGAGCAGTCTCCTGCCCGATCAACCGGCCGGAAACGCGTCCCCCAATCCCGCCAGCGACATCGTCTCGGAGGCCAACGAGGAGCTTGCCAAAGCGAAGCCGGTTCGTACCGGCCCGAAGGTCGGCCGGAACGACCCCTGCCCCTGCGGCAGCGGCAAGAAGTACAAGCAATGTTGCGGCCGGTAGCCGCCCGTGATGCAAACCCGCGCTTCACCCGCCTCCCGCCTCGGGCTCGTGTTGAGCCTGCTGGCGCTGGTGTTCGTCAGCGGCTCTCAGTGGACGCTGCTGCAGGGCGTCGCGTGGGCGCGGATGATCGTGGTGTACGCCGAAGAAGGCACGCTGGGCGAGGCCATCGCCCAGACCTTCAGCGGCCGGCGGCCCTGCGCCTTGTGCCACCAGGCCCAGAAGGGCCAGCACGACGATGGCGAAAAGGCTCCCTGGCAACGGCCCGGTTCGACGCTGGAATTGCTACCGCTCGATGCAGCCCTCAAGGCAGGGCCGCCGTCGCCGGTGCTTGCCTGGATCGCGGTCGCTCCTGACGACCACCGGCGTGGTCCCTGCTTCCCGCCGCCCAAGCCACCTCCCCGCTGCGGCTGACTCCGGGCTCCCCTGCCCGGCCTCAACGCTTCACCGCGACCGCTGGCCCGTTCTGCCACCGGTTGCAAGGTGCTCCCCTCCCCCGACCCGGGCCAGTTAGCCGTCGAGCCGGTGGCGGTGAGAGCTTGCTGTATCCGATCCTTCGAAAACCCTTTACCCGTTAACCGTCGTGAAACAGAAAACCAACGTTCGAAATCCAAACCTTGACGCGAAAGATAAACCCTCCGCTTCGAATCGTCCGCGAAATCTCCGGCGCCGAAAATCACCCGGCTCCTTTGCCGCGGCCGGCGCCCTGACCCTGATGGCCTTGCCGGGTCTGGCCTTGGAACCGGCCGCTCCCGCCGAACCGATGCCACGCGTGGTCGTCATGGGAACCAACCTGAACAGCGAGCTGAGGCTGCCCGCAGGGGCTCCGCTAAGCACGAGCTTCGCTGACACCACGCCCGCCGGTCGGGCGGCGACCGTGGACTCGTCCCGGCTGTTGCAGGACCTGCCCGGAGCTGCGGTCGTCCGCAATGGGCCGTTGACCGGCATTCCCCAGCTTCGCGGCCTGTGGGGCGACCGCGTACGCACCACCGTGGATGGCATGACGCTGACCCCGGCGTGCCCCAATCACATGGACCCGCCGCTCCACTACGCGGCACCCGAGTTTGCGGAAACGCTGGTCGTCACCCCCGGCATCACGCCGGTCAGTTGGGGCGGCGACAGCATTGCCGGCTCCGTTCGGCTGGAGCCGCCCCCACCCCGGTTCAATACCAATCAGGCCTGGCGTCCGTTCGGCAACCTCTCCAGCGGTTACCGCGGAGTTGACGACGGCTTCAATGTGGGCGGTGCGGTGGGCGCAGCCAACCGCACCTTCAGCGGCAGCTACCGCGGTTCGTGGCAGAAGGGGGAAGACTATCGGTTCCCGGGCGGACGCGTTCGCGACACGGGCTACGACATCGCCCAGCACGGTCTCCTTTTCGCCGCGGAGACCTTGCCCGGCGTCTGGTCTCTGGATGCCGGCTACACCCGCACCCGCGACACGGGCACTCCGGCGCTCCCCATGGACATGATCGAGGACGACGGCTACGGCTTCGGCCTTAAGTTTGATGGCGAACATACCGTCGGCCCCCTCTCCGGCCGGCTCTATCATCACCGCACGGACCACCTGATGGACAACTACTCGCTGCGGCCGGCCGGGATGAACCGCATGTTCTCGCCCGCCCACAGCAAGGACACGGGTTTCCAATTGGATACAGGAGTTCGCCGGGACCGTGATGAATTCCGCATCGGGGCCGGTTTCCACGGCAATGAATTCGATGCCTTCCAGCAAAACGCCGCCACCGGTCTTCAGCAGGACACGCTCAACGAAGCCACGCGTTTCCGGGTGGGCGCATACTTGGAATGGCAGCGGGATTGGTCGCCGCGTTGGCAGACGATCGTCGGCGCGCGAAACGACACCGTGCTGATGGACGCCGGTTCGATCGAGCGGTGGTACGCCCCTGCCGCCGCGGACGCTGCCGCGTTCAATGCGCGGAGCCACGACTTTACCGACGTCAACTTCGAGGGCATGGGCGCCGTCCGCTTTCGGCCGGCGGACTGGACAACGGTTGAGCTCGCGGGCGCGCGGAAGGTCCGCTCACCCAGCAGCCTCGAGCGCTACCTCTGGACGCCGTTGAGCGCCAGCGCCGGTCAGGCCGACGGCCGAACCTATCTCGGCAATCTGGACCTCGACCCGGAGGCGTCGCATCAGGTCAACTTGACCGCCGCCTTTCGCGGGTCGCGCTGGGAAACCCGGGTCAGTCCCTTCTACAACTGGGTGAGCGACTACATCCAGGGCGCGCCCATCGCGCGGCGTGACCCCGCTGGCCGGCCCGTGCTGCAGTATCAGAACCTGAGTCAGGTCGAGTTGTACGGGGTGGATGCCGATGCCCGCTGGCTGATCACCACCAACTTCACGCTGCGTGGTGGGTTGAGCTATGTGCGCGGCCGGAATGAGGACAGGGGCGACAACCTCTATCGCATCGCGCCCCTGCGCGGAAACGTGGCGCTGGATTTCCGCTGGCGGAACCTGGAAGCCACGGCGGAGGTGGCGCTGGCCGCCGAGCAGACGGAGGTCTCGCGTTACAACGACGAACCGGAAACGCCGGGTTACCTCGTGTGCAACCTGCGTGCCGCCTACCGTTTCAGCCGCCACCTGCGCCTTGATGCCGGCGTCGAAAACCTGCTGGACGAGGACTACGCCGACCATCTGGGGGGCGTGAACCGCGTCGCCGGTAGCGACGTACCGGTAGGCGCCCGCCTGCCAGGCTACGGGCGGTTTGGCTACGTGAGCCTGCGGGCCGAATTCTAACGACGGGAAATTACGCCCGCGTGGGCGGGGGCTCGATGGCCCCCGCCCCGTTTCCGTGGGCTTTTCCGCGCACAGTCCCGTCGAGGCCCGACCGGCGCTTGACATGCTCATTGGCGTTCGCGAGGTTGCTTTGAGGCAAACCTCCAGCTTATGAAAAAACGTGGCTTCACCCTGATCGAGTTGCTCGTCGTCATCGCGATCATTGCCATCCTCGCGGGTATGTTGTTGCCCGCGCTGTCGAAGGCCAAAGGCAAAGGTCAGCAAACGGTCTGTCGCGGCAACCTCAAGCAGCTTGCCCTCGCGATGCTGATGTACACGGAGGACAACAACGACACCTTCCCCGGCACCGCTTCGAAAGGAGCCTACGTGGCCATGAAGGAAGACTGGATCTTCTGGAACCTGACGGCCCGCCAGGGCAACGACCCCACGCTGCCGGCGAGTTTCTACACCAACGTCCAAAACAGCGCGATCGCCCGCTACATCGGCAATTTCACCACCAATCTTTTCCGCTGCCCGTCGGATCGCGATGCTTTGGAACGGGAGATGAAATGGCGCAAAGCGCCGGCGGGCCAGAACCCTTACCTCTACTCCTACACGCTGGTCAGCTACGTGTCTGGCACTGAGAACCGCGGCATCGCCTCGCTCTACGGCCAGGGCGTGCCGCCCCTGCACTTCAAGACGGCGTCCATTCGCAACCCGACCCGAAAGTTGATGATCGTCGAGGAAAACAGCGACAGTGCCAACTGGTCCGATGGCGACCCCGTGGATGACGGCCGATTTGTGCCGCCCGGCAACACCCTGAGCGGCCGGCACCAGTTCGCCCGCAAGCAGCGGGTGCCCCAGAACGAATTTCTCAAGAAGGGCAAGGCGTGCGTCAGCATGCCCGACGGCCACGTGGAAACCGTCAATCCCCAGTACGGCAAGATTCAGGAAAACTACGACGCGATGTACTGAGACCGCGCGAGCGCTGCCATCCGCAGGTGGCGATAGACACGTCAGGACGATGGTGGGTCGGCGGGGCGCCCGGGGGATATTCGCGTCTTCCTGGAAGCCTACGCGCCGGAGGGGTATGAGGTTCACGAGTTTCGTTTGGCGCGTTGCCACTGCGGAGCGAAGGTGTTCGTTCTCGAGGCCGACGACGCTGAAGGGGTGGCCCGCCGCCAGTGCTGCTCTTGCGGCGCCCAGCATTTCATCTGTGACAGCGAGTCCTACTGGGCCGAGGCGAGCCCCGAAACATGCGTTTGCGAGGAGTGCGGATCGAAGGCCATGAACGTTGGCGTAGGATTCTCTCTCTATCGCGATGATGATCCCTCGGCGATTCGCTGGCTGTATGTCGGAGTCCGATGCATCCAGTGCGGAGTCCTCGGGTGCTTCTAGGGATGGAAAGTGGCCATGAACGAAGCGGCTTTCCTCCATGATCGCGTGTGACGCGGCGTTGCGTGCTGGCGGCGGCCCGGCTTCCACGGCGAGAGCGGGCCATGCGCCGAGGACGGTGAGTGTCGCCCCGCCAAGGGCCGTTCAGTAGGAGCCAGATGCTGCCGGGGCCGGCCGGGCCAAGAGACCAGCGACGGCGCTCTGCTCCCACTTCCGCCGGTTGGGTCGCATCTGTCCAGCCAACTTCGGCTGGCGGAACATGCTGCCACGGGCTAACCGTTCCGCGTGACATACCGGTCTTCAACGATCCTGCCCCCCGCGCGCAACCTTCAACGCGGCATGATCTGGTTGCTGGCGGCACTGGTTCTGAGCGCCGACTGGAACCTTCAAGCAGGGACGCCCGTGCTGCGCGTCGTTTCGAGCCCAACGACCGCGACCAACTTGATTCGCAACGGCGGCTTCGAGACGCGACAGGGCGGCGCGCTCAACTTCTGGCAAGCGGCGCCTCAGGGCTACCGCATCGCGTCCGGCGAAGGCCGGAACGGCTCGCAGGCCCTGGCCTGTGCCGCCCCGGACACGACCGGCTGGCGCGGCGCCAGCCAGACCTTGACGCTCAACCGCACGAACGCACTGCCCCTCGTGGTCAGTGGTTGGAGCCGGGCCGAAGGTGTCACGGGCGGGCGCGACAGCGGCTACTCACTGTACGTGGACCTGGTTTACGCCGACGGCTCTCCCCTATGGGGACAAACGGCGAACTTCGCCACCGGCACCCACGATTGGGAGCGGCGCGAGCTCGTGATCGTGCCCGACAAGCCCGTGCGCTCGCTGACGGTCCACTGTCTGCTGCGGGGCAAGGCAGGACAGGTGTGGTTTGACGACGTTTCCGTGACGGAAACGGGCTCCGACAGCAGCACGATCTTGTTCCAGGGCACGCCCATGGAGCCGGTGGAACCGCCGCCGCCACTTGTCGGGGAACCGCGTGAATACTCGACTGCCGATGAACTGCGCTTGGTGATGCGCGGCCAGCGCGTGGCGTCTCTCCGGGTTGGCGAGAGCAACCTGACCGCCAACGCGCCGGGCGGCTTTTTCGCCCGTGACGTGGCCGCCGGGTCGGACCTGTTCGCTTTCGCCGACGGCGCGTGTCCGGAGCTCGGGCTTGCCCTCGACAGTCAGATTCACGCCGCCGCCGATCACCTGGCCATCGAAGGCACGCTGGCCGACACCCGCGGCAGCGACCGCGCGGTGTTGCTCCTCTTCGCGCTGCCCGTGGACGCCCGTGGTTGGATCTGGGGCGACGACATCCGCTCCCACCGGACCATCGGGGGGAACACCGAGTTCACCCGGGTGAACTCGGTCGGCTGCGGCACCACGGGGACGATGTCCGCCTATCCGCTGGCGGCCATTCACACCAGCCCATTCGGCCTCGCCTTGGCGCTCGACATGGGCCGGCCGGCGCAGTTCCGGCTCGTCTATCATGCGGGCACGCAGCAGTTCTTCATCGCGTGGGATTTCGGCCTCGTCCCCGAAACAGAACGCCTGCCAGGCGGGGCGAGATTTCGCTTCGTCCTGTTTCGGTTCGATCCGGAGGGGGGCTTTCGCTGCGTGGCAGCGGTTCCAGCAAATCTTCCCCGACCACTTCGCGGTGCGCTCGCGCGAGCAGGGCATCTGGATACCGTTCACCGACGTGAGCACGGTGGAAGGCTGGCAGGACTTCGGCTTCCGCTATCACGAGGGCGACAACAACGTCGCGTGGGACGACGCCCACGGCGTGCTGAGCTTCCGGTACACCGAGCCCATGACCTGGTGGATGCCCATGGCGCCGGAGTTGCCGCGGACTGAGGCCGAGGCTTTGCGCGTCCGTGAGCAATACGCGACCGGCCCGGCCGGCCGCCAGCGCCAGATGGCGCTGGCCACGCAAGCCGCCGCGATGTCCGAACCGGACGGCCGACCCGCCCTCCTCTTCCGGAACGAACCGTGGGCGAATGGCGCCGTGTGGAGCCTCAACCCCAATCCCCATCTGCCCGCCTCGCCCAATGGCGCCACCGTCCACTGGAACGACGCCATCAAGGATCAGCTCTACGGCCCCACGGCAAAAGCGCGGCTCGACGGCGAATACCTGGACTCGCTGGAGGGGTACGTCACTGCCGACCTGAACTTCCGGCGCGAGCATTTCCGTTACTCGACCGTGCCGCTCACCTTCGCCCCGGACAGCCGCCAGCCGGCCTTGTTCAAGGGGCTGGCCATTTATGAGTTCACGCGCTGGATCAGCGAGGACGTGCATCGGCTCGGCGGGCTGATGTTTGCCAACAGCGTACCCTACCGCTTCAGCTTCCTGGTGCCGTGGCTGGACGCGATGGGCACGGAGACCGACTGGCTTTCGGGCGGCAGCTACCGGGCGGTCTCGGATTCGCAAGCCTGCTTGTGGCGAACGCTGGCGGGCGGCAAGCCGTATCTGTTGCTCATGAACACCGACTACAATCGGTTCACCCCGGACCTGGTGGAGCGCTACTTCCAGCGCTGTCTCTTTTACGGCTTTTTCCCGTCAATGTTCAGCCACAACGCCTCGGAGAACCCGTACTGGCAGAATCCGACCTGGTACAACCGCGATCGGGCCCTGTTCAAACGCTACATCCCCCTGGTCAAGCAGGTGGCGGAAGCCGGCTGGCAACCGCTGACTGGCGCCGTGTGTGACAATCCGCAGATTTTCATCGAGCGCTTCGGACCAACGACCAACGGCGTCACCTTTCTCACGTTCCTCAACGATACCGCCAAACCCCAGGCCGGGCGGGTGCGCTTGGTGCGGCGGGACGCCGGGGTGCCTGACCAGCCCGTGGTCACCGAACTACTGTCCGGCTCGCGCGTGGCACCAAGCGATGGCGGCTGGCCTGTGTCGCTCGCCCCGGGCGCGACCGCCGTGCTGCGATTCGAAGCGGGCCCGCGTTTCGTTGGCGTCGAAGCCGGACCGAACCGGGCGCTGCATTTGACCATCGAGACACCGGCGGGGTTGGCCCAAGTCCTCGAGTTCTCGACGAATTTACGCGACTGGCTGACCTTGGAAACCAACTCGCCGGGCCAATCGCCGTACTCCATCACGCTCGCCCAGCGGGAGGACTCAGGCGCCCACTTCTTCCGGCTGAGGTGGTAGCAGCCCCCGCCCGGCGAGTGGGCCATCGCTCAACGCCCCGCGCGTTTCCTGGCCAGTTCCTTCCGCAGTTGCTCGAGTGGAAGCGTGTTAACGACGTCGCCCTTTGTCAGGCCTCCCTTGCGCGCCACCCCCGCGCCCAGCCGCAGAAAGCCCACGTGCTCGTGGCGGTGGGCGTCCGGGTTGATGACACACTTCACACCCTTGCTCCGTGCGTAGTGCCAGAGTCGCCAGTCGAGGTCGAACCGGCGGGGATTGCAGTTGAGTTCGATCCAGGTGCCGGTTTCCGCACACGCGTCAATCACGGCCGTCTGGTTGACCCTGTACGGTTCGCGCTGGAGAAGCAGGCGGCCGGTGAGGTGGCCAAGGATGTGAACCAGCGGATGCTCGGCCGCGCGGATCAGCCGACGGGTGTTGTCGGCCTCGTCCCCCCCCGCCACGTGGAGACTGGCCACCACCACGTCCAGTTCTGCTAGGAGGTCGTCCGGCAGATCCAGTCCGTCCCGGAGAATGTCCACCTCGATGCCGGGCAGGAGACGGAAGTCGGAGCCTTCTTCAGCGCAGGCTTCGTTGACCCGCCGGATCGCCCCGATCTGCTCGCGAACGCGCTCGGCAGTCAGCCCGTTGGCCTGAAAGGACGCGCGCGAGTGGTCGGTGATCGCCCAGTAACTCAACCCGAGGTCGCGCATGTGGCCCGCGATTTCCTCGAGAGAATGACGGCCATCACTCCAGTTCGAGTGGTTGTGCAGCGACCCCTTGAGATCGGTCCACTCCACCAGGCGTGGCAACGGCCCCTCCTCAGCGGCGGCGATTTCACCCTTGTCCTCCCGCAACTCGGGCGGGATATACGCGAGGCCCAGCGCGGCAAAGATCTCTTCCTCCGTGTGGCAAGGAACCCGCAGCGTCGGATCGCGCGTCTCCTCGGAGGAACGAAAGAGGCCGTACTCGTTCAGCCGCAGGCCGCGCTGGATGGCCCGTTGGCGCATGACAATGTTGTGCTCCTTGCTGCCGGTGAAGTAGGCCAGCGCAAAGGGATACTCGGCGTCGCTGACGACCCGGAGGTCAGCCTGGATTCCGCCAGCGAGAATCACGCTGGCCTTGGTGTCCCCCTTGGCGGAAACGCTCAACACGCCTTCCTGGCCGGTGAAGTAATCAATGACGGTGGCGGGCGCCCGGGACGAAACGAGGAAATCCACGTCACCGATGACCTCCTTGAAGCGCCGCACACTGCCGGCCGTGCTGCAACGGATCACGTCCGGGTGGCCGCGCAGGTTTTCCAGAATGGGCTCCGCCACGGACAAGGCGTCGCTCAACAAATGGCGGGCGGCGTACTGCCGGCGGAACTGGATGCCTTCGAGGATCTTCGTCTGGGTCTTTTCGCCGAAACCATCCAGCGTCGCGACTTTCCCTTCCCGGCACGCGAGTTCAAGTTGCTCGACGGACGTAATCCCGAGACGTTCCCAGAGAGCCTTGACCTTCTTGGGCCCCACGCCGGGCAGATTGAGCATTTCCACCAGGCCCGGCGGAATCGAGGCGCGCAGCTCCTCGTAGTAGGGCAGGCGTCCGGTGGTCACCAACGTGGTGATCTTCTCCCGCAGGGCCTCGCCCACGCCTTTGATGCCGCCGAGTCTTCCCTCCGCAACCACCTTCTCCAAGGGTTCCGACAGGCCCTCCAGCGCGCGCGCAGCGTTCTGGTAGGCGCGAGTCTTGAAAGGGTTTTCGCCCTTCAGTTCGAGCAGCACCCCGATCTCGCTCAGGATTTCGGCGACTTGTTCCTTGTCCATACGACGACTATGCGAGGCGGCAGCCGCCGGGCCAATGGGAATTCGCCCGGCATCAGATCAGATGGCAGAACATGCCGTCGCGCAGCTTCGGCTCGAACCAAGTGCTTTTCGGGGGCATGATGCCGCCGGCATCGGCAATGGCCATCAGGTCGGCGATGTCCGTCGGAAACATCGCGAAAGCGCAGGCGTAGTCGCCGCTGTTGACGAGACGTTCCAACTCCGGGGTGCCCCGAATCCCGCCCACGAAGCTGATGCGCTCGCTGGTCCGCGGGTTTTCGATGCCGAGAATCGGTGCCAGCACCAGTTCCTGCAGCAGGCTGACATCCAGCGCGTCCACACCGTTCCGTCCCGCCAGCCGTTCGGGGCGGAAACGCAGCACCCGCCAGCGCCCGCCCAGATAAAGGCCCACCTCGTGTTTGCGAACTGGCGCAGCAACATCGCCCCCGACGATCTCAAACACCGCCGCGAGCCGAACCAGGAAGTCTTCCTGCAAAAGGCCGCGAAGGTCTTTCACCACCCGATGATACGGAAGGATCTGAAGCTGATCGTGGGGAAAGATGACCGACAAGAACCACGCGCTGTTCCCCTCCCCTTTTCGAGCTTGGAAGACCCGGGCTGCCGCGGCCGAACGATGATGGCCATCCGCGATGTAGAGCCTCGGAATCCCCGCAAAGGCCGCGCGCAGAAACTCGATGTCTGACGATTCGCCCACCGCCCATGCCGAATGCCGGATGCCATCGGCGGCGGTGAAGTCCACCGCCGGCGGCACCGCCGTCCGCGCCGCCACAAACCCGTCAATGGTGGGGTCGGCGCGGTACGCCAGAAAAGCCGGGCCGGTCTGCGCGTTCAACGCTTCAATGTGTCGCACTCGGTCGTCCTCCTTGTCCGGACGCGTCAACTCGTGGCGCCGAATAACGCCATCGAGGTACTCCTGGCAACTCGTGGTCGCCACCAGCCCGACCTGCGAGTGCCCTCCCATGACTTGACGGTACAGGTAAAACGCGGGCGCGCTGTCCTGCCGCAGAGCACCCTCGGCAATGAGTCGGCGGAAGTTCGCGGCACCTCGGGCGTACACCTCGGGTGCATACGGATGCACGGTGGAGGAAAGTTCAATCTCCGGTTTGCTCACGCGGAGAAAACTCAACGGATTGCCCGCCGCCATCGCGCGGGCCTCTTCCGACGACATCACGTCGTAGGGCAGTTCACAAATCCGGGCGGCGAGTTCGGGCTGGGGTCGCAGCGCGGCGAAGGGATTAACGAGAGCCATAACGCAGTCCCGAAGGTAGTTGCGGACGCTTCCGCGCACCAGTCACTTTGGAAATTTGGCTGGCCGAATCAGCCAGCCGGCGAGTTACGGGCTGGTCACGCGCGGGTAAAATCTTCTCCCGCCGCATCCATCGAGTGGCGCCATTGCGCGGAAACCATCGCCCCCGCTACTTGCCGCCGTGAGAAACAGCTTTGCAAATTCCGGGGCGGGTCTCTACGTTTCGCGCCCGCATGGGGCGGCTGAAGGGGTCTCCAGGCGTGGACCGCGAACCCGGCGAACTGGCGCCACGGGAATGGGGCGGTGAGGGTGCGGCCATGGCCAATGCCGGGAGACGTCGGCTTTGAATCCGCTCTGGACGGAGATTTCCACATGAAACAAACGCTACCTCGGTCGTTCAAGACCCACGACCCAAGAACCCGCCGCCAACGCGCGGCCGCCGTCGGCGCGCTCATTTTATCGGTATGGCTGGCCGGCATGCCACGGATCGAAGCCCAAGCTCCACCCTTGGACACTTTCAATCCCCAAGTCTCCGGCCGGGTGAACGCGATCGCGGTTCAGCCGGACGGCAAGGTCATCCTTGGCGGCAATTACCTCCTCATCAGCGACCGAGCGCGCTCGTGGCTTGGACGGTTCCAGCCGGATGGCGCGCTTGATGCCCCGTTCGCGCCGGTTTTGAACCGGGAGGCGATATCCGTCGCAATTCAACCAGACGGCAAGATCTTGGTGGGAGGCCCCTTCAGCACCGTTAACGGCCAGCCCCGCATCGGTCTTTGCCGGCTCAATCCGGATGGCAGCCTCGACGAAGCGTTCAATCCCACCGGCCTGACCGAGGCTTCCGTGATCGCGCTCCAGCCGGACGGTAAGATCCTGGTGGGTCAACCGGCGACCATCGTCGCCGGGGTTGGGGTGAGTGAGATTCTCCGTTTGCATCCTGATGGCAACCTCGATGCGACCTTCGACGCAGTGGCCAACGGAAACGTGAACTCGATCGTGATTCAGCCGGACGGCCGGGTCGTGATCGGCGGCGCTTTCACGCAGGTCAACGGGCGACCGCGCCAGCGCTTGGCACGCCTCGAAGCCGATGGCCGGCTCGATCTCAACTTCACCCCTGCGGCAAACTCCACCGTTCTGTGCCTCGGAATCCAACCGGATGGGAAGATCCTCGCCGGCGGAGCCTTTACGACGCTGGCTGGTCAACCGCGAACACAAATCGGGCGACTGGAATCGAACGGCACCTTGGATCCGGGCTTCGCCCCAGTCATCGGCGGGACCAACCCGTTGGTGCGATCGTTCGGGCTGCTGACCGATGGGAGCCTGATCGTCGTCGGAAGGTTCAGCACCCTCGGTGGACAACCTCACCCGAATATTGGTCGTCTGCTCGCCGATGGGAGCGTGGACGATTCGTTCACCACTGGCGTCACTCAGGAGGTCACCTCGGTGGCCGTCCAAACAGACGGCAGGATACTGGTGGGCGGCACGCTGCTGGAGATTGGGGGAACGGTCCAACAAGGGGTTGCCCGGCTGCAGAGCCCAGCCCCCGCCACCCAGAGTTTGACCTTCACAGGCGACACCATCAACTGGATGCGCGGCGGCACCAGCCCCGAAATCTCGCGGGCTTCCTTCGAGGCGGCAACGGATGGAACGGACTGGACAGTCCTCGGCCCCGGCGAGCGGGTGGCCGGTGGTTGGCAACTCGTCGGCGCAACCATTCCTCCGAATGCGATGATTCGGGCGCGCGGACCCGTCTCCAGCGGTCTCTACAATGGCTCCCAATGGCTGGCCGAAGCGTACGCGGGCAGGTTGCAAATCGTCGCGCAGCCTGAAAGTCACACCAACGTGGCCGGCTCAACCGCCAAATTCCGAATTGTCGCCGCCGGTTCGCTGCCCATTCAGTATCAGTGGACAAAAGGTGGAATCCCGTTAACCGACGGCCCGAAACTGGCCGGTACCCAGACGGCGACCCTGTCGGTGCTCGACGTGCGAAAAGCAGACGAAGGGGAATATATCTGCGAAGTCACCGACGGAGAGACCACCCTCACCAGCGCCCTAGCTGTGCTTGCGGTGGTCGAGCCAGTCATTTCGTCGCAGCCGGTCGGTCAGGTGGCGGAACCGGGACAGACGCTGACCCTTTCCGTCACGGCGGTGGGCACCGAGCCCCTGGCCTACCAATGGAGCAAGGATGGCCAGCCGATCGCCAACGCGACTTCCGCAGAGCTGGTACTCGCGAACGCCCAAGTCTCCGACAGCGGCCTTTACTCGGTGGTGGTGAGCAACTCGTTCGGCACTGTCACCAGCGCCGTCGCCGAAGTCATCGTGACCGCCGCAATACCCGATCCCACGTTCACCGGCTCGACGTCCGTCGGCAACATGACTGCTCTGGCGATCCAATCCGACGATCGAATCCTCGTCGCCGGGAATTTTTCCATCTTGTCGGGCAACACCCGGCCATTCCTCGGCCGGCTTCTGCCGGATGGCGCGTTTGACGGGACCTTCAATCCTGGGAACATCTCCGGGACCCTTTCGCCCGTCAACTCGGTGGTCGTCCAGCCAGACGGCCGGATACTGGTGGGAGGTTCCTTCACTGAGATCGCCGGTCAGACGGTTAGTGCTCTCGTCCGATTGAATCAGGATGGAAGTCGCGAAGCGCAATTCTCAGCCCTGCTGGAGGGCCAGGCTCCGATCGTTCGGGCGTTGGCGCTGGACCAGGACGGCACAATCATCGTGGGCGGCGCCTTTACCAGCGTCGGCGGAGAGCCTCACACCAACATCGTCCGTTTGAATCCCGACGGTTCGGTCGTCAGCGGTTTCACCCCATCCGTCTCGACCGAGGTCCTTTGTCTGGCCCTTCAGCCTGACGGCAAGATTCTGGTTGGCGGCCGCCGGTTCGTGGTGGGTGGCGAAACCCGGGACGGTCTCGCGCGACTCAACGCGGACGGCAGCCTGGACGCCGCGTTCCGACCGAGCGCGCCGGGCGGCGTGTTCAGCCTGGCCCTCCAAGCGGACGGCAAGATTCTGCTCGGCGGTGATTTCGTCACCGTCAACGGCGTGGCGCGCCAGCGGATCGCCCGCGTCAACTCGAACGGCACACTCGACACCACCTTCAATCCCGGAGCCAATGGCTCCGTTCAGTCGCTCGCCGTTCAGGCCGACGGCGCCATCATCATTGCCGGCAACTTCACCCAACTGGGCGGAGCGAGGCGAAACGGAATTGGTCGCCTGCTCTCCAACGGCACGGTTGACCCCGCCTTCAACCCGAAAGCCAACGGCGCCGTCCAGGCGCTGGCGCTGCAAAAGGATGGCAAAGTGCTGGTCGCCGGGGCCTTCTCGCAAATCGGTGGACTCCTGAGTCAAGGGCTGGATCGGCTCCAAAACTCCGCTCCCGCAACGGCGAATCTGAGCTACGGAGCGGGCAAAATCACCTGGCTGCGGGGAGGAACTCAACCGGAGGTCTGGCGCACGGCGTTCGAGCTCTCGTCCGATGGCGTGACGTGGACCGACTTGGGAGCGGGCACACGGATCCCGGGAGGCTGGGAAGCCCCGCTGGTTGTCACCAACCCCGGCCCGACGATTCGCGTCCGCGGCTTCGCCACGGGCGGCTTGGGCGGCGCCTCTGGCTGGCACGTCGAATCACAACTGACTCTGACCGGTCCGATTGCCCCGTGGATCGTCCAGCCGCCAGCCAGCCGGACCATCTTCATCGGCAGCGGAACCACCCTGACCGTGGATGCGCTGGGAACCGCCCCCCTCACCTACCAATGGTATCGCGGTCCCGCCGGAGACACCGACAATCCGATCCCGGGTGCCACGGCTGCCACCTACTCAACACCGCCGCTCCTGACCAACACCCAGTATTGGGTCCGCGTCAGCAATGCCGGCGGCTCCGTGGACAGCGAAACCGCTGACATCACCACGATCCCGGTGCCCGCGGCAATTACCCTCCAGCCGGGCAGCCAGACCATCTTCATTGGCGAGTCGGCCACGTTGGAGGTCCAAGCGACGGGAACCCCACCGCTGTCGTACCAATGGTACGTCGGCCCGTCTGGCGATACCAACCAGCCGATCGCTGGCGCCACGTCCCCCAGCTACACGACGCCGGAGTTGCTTGCTACGACCGAGTACTGGGTGCGTGTGAGCAACGCGGGTGGCATCGCGAACAGCGAAACTGCCACAATCACCGCAGTTCCCGTGCCGCCGGCCGTCACCAAACACCCTGACAGCGAAACCATCAACGCCGGCCAGACGGTAACTTTGGCGGTGCAGGCGACCGGGACACCGCCCCTATCGTACCAGTGGTACATCGGCCCAACCGGCGATACCAGCAACCCCATTGCGGGAGCCACTGAAGCGACGTACACGACCCCGCCGCTCGAAGACACGATCCTGGTCTGGGTTCGCGTCAGCAACGCCGGCGGCACCGCCGATAGCGAAGCGGCCACAATCACCGTCGCCCCGGTGGCGCCGTTTATCACCCGGCACCCTGCCAGCCAAACCATCGTTGCGGGACAGACGGCTACCATGACCGTCGAGGCAACCGGCAGCAGGCCGCTCAGTTACCAATGGTTCGTGGGAACGGCCGGCACGACGGACAACCCCATCGCAGGCGCCACTTCGGCTTCCTACACCACCCCGGCGTTGAGCACGACCACCAGGTACTGGGTGCGCGTGACCAACCCGGGCGGAGCAGCCAACAGTGTCACGGCAACCATCACTGTCACCCCGGGCCCGCCCACCATCACCAAGCACCCGGAGAATCAGACGATCAATGCGGGTCAGACGGCCACCCTGTCGGTGGAAGCAGCCGGAACGCCGCCCTTGAGCTACCAGTGGTATCGGGGACCCTCCGGCGCGACCGGTGATCCCATCGCCGGTGCAACCTCCGCCACGTTCACCACCGCCCCGCTCAACGCCACGACCGAGTATTGGGTGCGCGTCAGCAATGAGCGCGGCTCGGCTGACAGTCAGACCGCCACGGTCTCCGTGTCCGCCGCAACGCCACCGCTGTTGCAAGCCACCGGCGTTCAAGGTGGAAAACTCATCCTGACCGCGACTGGCGCGGCCGGCTCTCGCTGGCGGGTCCTCAGCTCGACCAACCTCGTTCAGTGGCAGGCCGAGTCGGGTGTCGGCGTGGTTGTTTTGGGCAGTGGTCCCACCACGATCGAAATCCCGATTGGCGCGGCGGCCATGAGCTTCTACCGACTGGTCAACGAATAGCGCCAGTTCGCGGGATCTTCAGGCGCTCACCGATTGCACGACCGCCGGGTCATCGAAAGGACCCGGCGGTTTCGTTTTTGGAGCTGGCCTGCAGGCGGGCACGCGGAACGCGAAGTGGTCCCCCGCGGTCCGCCAGAAGTGACTGTCAACCCGCGGCGGAGCGAAGAGCGCTTCGTCGCGCCAAGAGTCCCGTTGCCCCGGTCGCACCGGGAAACCAAGGAAGCCAGTGGGCACAGGCCCGCCTCTGGGCGGCTGTCCCGGACGCGCTTCGAGTCTGCTTGCGCCGGGCCGGGTGCCGACACCCGCCACCCAGTGCCGCGATTCTGGACCGCCAGAGCGTCGAGTCGTATGGGCACGCCGGCGAGGCGGAGTAGGACGCGGGCAAACCGGTCGAGGACTGCAGGCGTCACCGGCTGGGGGCCACCTTGGGGCTGCTACCGGGGATGGTCGTCACGCCGGCCAGTTGCCCGGAGCGTGCCCACGGGCACAAGGGGTGCCGGGCCGCATCGCCGACGGATTCCTACGGTGGCGTCGGCTTTGGAACGATGGCGGCTGTTCGGGCGACACCTTCGGGCGTTGGGTCCGGGCGCATTGGCCCCAACTCAAGGTCCAAGTGATCAAACGCTCGGATCAGGGCCGCGGCATTGCCGTGCTGCCGTGCCGCCGGGGGGTAGAGCGCAGCCTTCGCTGGCGGATGGGCCGTCGGCGTTGGGTGCATAACCCCGAGCGCACCCAGTCCGGTGCCGACGCCTGGATCCACCGGGGTCAGGCTTCGCCTTCCGTTGCGCCGCTGAGCGGGTGCCGAAACACACAACAGGGGGCTTTTGGACACGCTCTCAGCCCTGCCAACGAAACCGGCCCGGCCACGGGAAAGTTGGAAGGCCGCACGGCCGGTTTCCGCCCCCGCCGTGGGCAGCAGCACGCGGCAAGCACAACCAAGAGGCGCAAGGGCAACCTTGCCGGCGCATCTCCCGGCCAGTGACAGAACCAACTCGGGCCCACCACAAGGCCTTGGCCTGCCCCTCTGCCTCCTCCGCGAAACGGCTCCGCGCCCCTCAAGCTCGCACCGCCCCTGGCGGCAACTTCAAGATTCGGCGGCTCTCCGTGATCTCGGCACCGGCTGGTGAGGGCTTTACCCCGAGGTCTTCTTGCCCCGCCGCCACGCCGCCCAGCCCAGCAAGCCCAGCGCAAACCCCAGCGCCATTTCGCCCGGTTCCGGCACGACGGTGACGTGCAGCGTCCACGATTTCAGCGTGGCTTCTCCCACCGGACTCAGATCCGCCACGTGCAGGGTCCACGCGCCGTTCGGAGCGCCGCCGACAAACCCGTTCAAAAACGCCGTCCGCGGGCTGGTGTCCACCACGGAAGCGGGATCGGCCGTCCGCGCGTCCGGCTGCCAGGTGCCCGTCAGCGGTCCGGCCAACGGCGTCGCGTGGCTGCCGCCGAGCGTCAACCGGTACACATGGACGTCCCCGTTCGCCCCCCCATCACTGAACGTCACGTTCAGGCCGCTGTCCGCATAGCCGAGCGGGTCGCCGGCGCGCTTGCCAGGACGATTGAGCAGCACAGCGGAGGTACCGTTGTGGATGAGTTGCGCGTAGAGGTCGCCGGTATATCCGCCGACAATCTCGAGGGTCACTTGCACCGCCTGAATGGGCCCCGAGGCAAAGGCCAGATTCCGGGTGTCGCTGACGCCGACGGCGTAGCCGTCCGGGATCACCAAGTTCACGTCTTTGAATTCGTGCGAGAAGGCGAGGGAGGCCCGCGCCGGGTGGGCGAGAACGACCAGACCGACCGCACAGAGCGGGAGAAGGGAGGCTGTTTTCATGTCAGATTTCGGTTGGGATGCTCCAAGTGAATACTCCAAGCTACGGGTTCGCCAAGTGATAGAAACGTGCTGGCGCGCCCCCGGCGGTGGTGTCCGTGAAGTGGACTACGCCGTGCGCGTCCGCCGTCGCGGTGCCGAGATTGGTCCAAGGACCGGTTACCGCCGAGGCGCCCCAGACTTGGTAGTTCCGGCCCGGGATGCCAGCCAACGTGACATCCACGCTGCCGTCCGGGTTGACGACCAACGCGATGGTGTTGTGCCCAAGCTGCGAGGAATCCCGAACGTGAACCGTCACCGTGGCCGTCGCCGAGTTCCCGAAACCATCGTTGATCCAGTAGGAGAACGTGTCCTCCCCAATGAAACCGGTGGGTGGCTGATACCGCACCGCATCGCCGACCACCAGGACTGAACCGCCCTGGCTGGTGGCGGCCGAAGGCAGACCGTCGAACGAGACCAAGTCACCATCGGGATCGGTGTCATTGGCCAGGAGACGAGTGATGGGAAGGTCAACCGACCGGTTGACGGTTGTTGCCGCGAAGTCATCGCCGGCGAGCGGCGGCCTCATCCCATTTAGCTTGAAGCTGTACGTACCGGTGGAGAAGTTGGCGGGAAAGACGCGAAGGGTGTAGGTCCCGTTCTCGGGCAGCGTGACGGTCCCGCTGTCGTACGGAATCCACCCCCCACACAAGGCGTTGTCCGTTGGGCTGGAGCAGTTCCCAATCGAGTTCCCCACTGATGGAAGAGGTCAACCAGTCCAGATAGATTCGTTGGTCCGCCGTGCCGCTGAAGGTGTACTCGTCCACCGAGCCCGCTTGCTCGATGTTCCCCGCCCCGGCGCGGCCGTGCCATTGATCTGGCCGTCGCTCACCGTGTCGCCGTAGTTGATCGCGAAGCTCTGCGGAGCCGGCACCGTCCAGCCCCACAGCTTGAAGCTGTACGTACCGGTGGAGAAGTTGGCGGGAAAGACGCGAAGGGTGTAGGTCCCGTTCTCGGGCAGCGTGACGGTCCCGCTGTCGTACGGAATCCACCCCCCCCACACAAGGCGTTGTCCGTTGGGCTGGAGCAGTTCCCAATCGAGTTCCCACCGATGGAGGAGGTCAACCAGTCCAGATAGATTCGTTGGTCCGCCGTGCCGCTGAAGGTGTACTCGTCCACCGAGCCCGCTTGCTCGATGTTCCCCGCCCCCGGCGCGGCCGTGCCATTGATCTGGCCGTCGCTCACCGTGTCGCCGTAGTTGATCGCGAAGCTCTGCGGAGCCGGCACCGTCCAGCCCCACAGCATGAAGCTGTACGTACCGGTGGAGAAGTTGGCGGGAAAGACGCGAAGGGTGTAGGTCCCGTTCTCGGGCAGCGTGACGGTCCCGCTGTCGTACGGAATCCACCCCCCCCACACAAGGCGTTGTCCGTTGGGCTGGAGCAGTTCCCAATCGAGTTCCCCACTGATGGAAGAGGTCAACCAGTCCAGATAGATTCGTTGGTCCGCCGTGCCGCTGAAGGTGTACTCGTCCACCGAGCCCGCTTGCTCGATGTTCCCCGCCCCCGGCGCGGCCGTGCCATTGATCTGGCCGTCGCTCACCGTGTCGCCGTAGTTGATCGCGAAGCTCTGCGGAGCCGGCACCGTCCAGCCCCACAGCTTGAAGCTGTACGTACCGGTGGAGAAGTTGGCGGGAAAGACGCGAAGGGTGTAGGTCCCGTTCTCGGGCAGCGTGACGGTCCCGCTGTCGTACGGAATCCACCCCCACACAAGGCGTTGTCCGTTGGGCTGGAGCAGTTCCCAATCGAGTTCCCCACTGATGGAAGAGGTCAACCAGTCCAGATAGATTCGTTGGTCCGCCGTGCCGCTGAAGGTGTACTCGTCCACCGAGCCCGCTTGCTCGATGTTCCCCGCCCCCGGCGCGGCCGTGCCATTGATCTGGCCGTCGCTCACCGTGTCGCCGTAGTTGATCGCGAAAGTCTGGATCTCAGGAGGCTCCGCAGCAACGACCGAATAGCCGGTATCCCAATAGCCGATTGAGGCGGTCTCGCCGGCTTGGGCAAACTGGAGTAGATCAAGGTCGCCAAGAACCCGGTTCTGCGGGGGGGCCCATGTGAGAATGTCAGAAACAATCTCACTCCATTCTCCGGGTGGATCCACAATATCCGTCGTTCCATAGAAGGGCAGGAACGTTAGGCGAGAGTATCCCACCATATCTATTTCCGAAGGAAGGATACGAAGCGTGCTGAACACCGCTCCTCGATGCGTCGTCCTGGCGCCCAAGGCATGGTAGATCCCGTTCATCCCAAGATTCGGCTCGGCGGTAACGGAGTAAGTGATATACAAATCCACCACCAGACCGCTTTCCGCTGGCCCGACCGCTCGGAAAGGCCCCTCGAAGCGGAGACCATAGTAATTGCCCCCAAACGAAAAAGGAGTCACGAGAATGTCCCAAGGCGAAGGGCCAGATGCTGTCTCGTACTCGAAGTCTGAGAACATCAACGGACCGACCACTATCGGGTCGCCAAGCTGGTTCATAAGATCTCCAAGCCGCCGCGTGTAGCCGATCGGATATTCATCCACTCCGTCCGTTACACTCCAAAGCTTGAAGCTGTACGTGCCCGTTCCACCCTCTTCACCCCACACCACAAGCTCGCAGAGTCCTGGACTCAACCATAGGGGACCGAGATCGTAGTCCAACCATCTGCCGGAGTACACCCCGCCCGGACCTTCCAGAACCCAGTAGAGGGGCCCATTTCCCGCCAGCCGCTGCAGGTACACCGCCCCGCCGCCCGAGGCTTGAAAAAAGTAGATATCCACGGTCCCCGGCTGCTCGATGTTTCCCGCGCCCGCCGCCGGCACCCCGTCGCTCACCGTGTCCCCGATCGCAAGTTCATATACCCCGTAGGTGACGCCCCACAGCTTAAAGCCGTACGTGCCCGTGCTCCAACCGTCCCAAGCACTCACTACGATCCGGTACGTCCCGGTCTTCGTCAGGTCGAAGCGACCCAGATCGAAGCCCAACTTTTGCCACCCGAGCCACCCCCCGTCCGGATCGTAGAGGTCGCAATCGAGAGGCCAATTCCCCGCCAGCCGCTGCAGGTACACTTTCTGACCGGCCGTGGCGTCAAACAAGTAGATGTCCTCGGCCCCCGGCTGCTCGATGTTTCCCGCGCCCGCCGCCGGCACCCCGTCGCTCACCGTGTCCCCGATGGCGATGTTGAAAGTCTGGGTGTCGGCGTATGCCGTGAAATACAGGGCGCCAGCAGCGAGGAGGCTGAACCAAGTGGTCTTCATGGATGGCAACGGGTTGGGAGAAGTCAGGCGAGTGCGATCGGTTGTTCGTCCGCGTGGGCGAGCAACGCGAGCGGGAACCTGAAATGAGTTACCGCGCACGGGCGGTAGGTTACCTGAATCGCTGGGGCGTAGGGCAACCCTCCGACCTGTATATTTTCTGCCGACACTCAAGACGTCCCACTGCGCAGGCAGGTGCCGGCTGGTTGGCCGCTGCAAGCGGCCTCGGCAACGCTCGAAGCACTGAAACTGGCACTGTTCTCGCGGGCTGGTTGGTTCGCCTCGAACCCAAGCGACCGGCTCTTCAGCGACACGGAAGCGGCTGACTGATTAGCGGGGGCACCTGCGGGCCGCCGGTGTCACGGGCGTCGCGTCCCGAACTGCACTCGGCGTTCAGCGGCTCAGCTTGAGTTTCCGTACGGCTGCCGCGCGCGAGTGGACGTGCAGTTTCTTGTAAATGTGGTTGACGTGGGTGTGAACGGTGCCGTAGCCGACGCCCAACCGGGCGGCCACCTGCTTGTAGCCCGCTCCGGTCGCCAGCGCCTCCAACACCTCCCGCTCGCGCAGTGAGAGCGAATCCACCCCGTCGGGCGAGGGCGCAAACTCGCGAAACGCAGCAATCACCTTGCGCGCGATGGCACCGGACATGGGCGAGCCGCCCGCACGCAGTTCCCGCAGGGCGGCCAGCACGTCCGCCCCCGTTGACCGCTTGAGCAGGTAGCCCGTCGCACCGGCCTTGAGAGCTTGGTAGATGCGCTCGTAGTCGTCGGCGACGGTCAACATCATGAACACGGTCGCCGGCAGGAGGGGCGCCAAGTCGCGGACGCACTCGGCGCCCGAAGCCCCAGGCAGTCCGATGTCCACGAGGACGATGTCGGGCTTGAGGGCCGGGAGGGTGGCGAGGGCGTGTTCGGCGGACGGGCAGATCGCCACGCAGGTGAACTCGCCGGATTGGTCCAAAAGCAGGCGGATGCCTTCGGCAAAACCCGCGTGATCCTCGACGATGGCAACGGTGACTGGCATCTCGCTCCCGGGCGAGTTCGCCGGCTCACGTCCGACGGGTCAACCCAGAAATCGGCGTATTTTCGGTATAGGCGGAACCTGCGGCAGAGTGCCGGTTCACACTGCGGACCTGCTTGGGGGGACTTCAGGGCCGGTGGGAAAGCCGGCGGTACGGTACCGCCGCGCTTCTCGTCAGCCGGTAGCGCCGGCATTCTTGCCGGCAGGTGGCGCCGACCTTCCGGTCGGCACCGAAGCCGGTCAGGAGACCGGCGTTACGGACCAGTCAGGAGACCGGAGTTACGGGTACTGATGACGTCGAGGGCGATTCGCAGGAGGCCGGCGGTAAAGCCAGTCGAAGTCGCGGGCCGCGGACGTGAACGTCCACGCCCCCCGGCTCCCGGCGCTACTGACCGGTCGGGAGACCGGCGCTACGGAACCGCCGAGCTTCCCGCCAACCGGTAGCGCCGGCATTCTTGCCGGCAGGTAGCGCCGACGTCCGAGTCGGCACCGAAGCCGGTCAGGAGACCGGCGCTACTGAGCGGTCAGGAGACCGGCGTTGGGGCCCGCCGCGCTTCTCATCAGCTTGTAACGCCGGCATTCTTGCCGGCAGGTAGCGCCGACCTTCCGGTCGGCACCAAAGCCGGTCGGGAGACCGGCGTTACTGACCGGTCTGGAGATCGGCGTTACGGGCACTGATGACCTCTAGGGCGATTCGCGGGAGGCCGGCGGTAAAGCCAGTCGAAGTCGCGGGCCGCGGACGTGAACGTCCACGCCCCCGGCTCCCGGCGCTACTGGCCGGTCAGGAGACCGGCGTTGGGGTCCTCCGCGCTTCCCGTCAAACGGTAGCGCCGGCATTCTTGCCGGCAGATACCGCCGACCTCCCGGTCGGCACCGAAGCCGGTCGGGAGACCGGCGCTACTGAGCGGTCAGGAGACCGGCGTTGGGGCCCGCCGCGCTTCTCATCAGCTTGTAGCGCCGGCATTCTTGCCGGCAGGTAACGCCGACCTACCGGTCGGCGCCAAAGCCGGTCGGGAGACCGGCGCTACTGACCGGTCGGGAGACCGGAGTTACGGGTACTGATAACCTCGAGGGCGATTCGCGGAGGCCGGCGGTAAAGCCAGTCGAAGTCGCGGACCGCGGACGTGAAGGTCCACGCCCCCCCCGGCTCCCGGCGCTACTGGCCGGTCTGGAGACCAGCGTTACGGTACCGCCGCGCTTCCCGTCAACCGGTAGCGCCGGCATTCTTGCCGGCAGGCAACGCCGACGTCCAAGTCGGCACCGAAGCCGGTCGGGAGACCGGCGTTACGGACCAGTCAGGAGACCGGAGTTACGGGCACTGATGACCTCGAGGGCGATTCGCAGGAGGCCGGCGGTAAAGCCAGTCGAAGTCGCGGACCGCGGACGTGAACGTCCACGCCCCCCGGCTCCCGACGCTACTGGCCGGTCTGGAGACCAGCGTTACGGTACCGCCGCGCTTCTCATCAGCTTGTAGCGCCGGCATTCTTGCCGGCAGGTATCGCCGACCTCCCGGTCGGCTCCGGAGCCGGTCGGGAGACCGGCGTTACGGTACCGCCGAGCTTCTCGCCAGCCGGTAGCGCCGGCATTCTTGCCGGCAGATAACGCCGACCTACCGGTCGGCGCCAAAGCCGGTCGGGAGACCGGCGCTACTAGCCGGTCAGGAGACCGGCGTTACGGACCAGTCAGGAGACCGGTGGTACGGGCACTGATGACCTCGAGGGCGATTCGCGGGAGGCCGGCGGTAAAGCCAGTCGAAGTCGCGGACCGCGGACGTGAACGTCCACGCCCCCCGGCTCCCGGCGCTCCGAGAGCTGCTGCCATGGGTCACGTCTTGGGCAGCGGCACGACGATCCTCACCGCGGTGCCTCGTCCGGGCGACGACACGATTTCCAGTCGCCCGGCGAGGGCTTCGGCCCGGGTCTTGAGGTTGCGCAGACCATGCCCTTTCGTCGCGCCGTGCTGTTTGCGGGGCGGCGAGTCTGCGGCAAAGCCGCGGCCGTCATCGGCGATAGTCAGGTGGAGTTGTCGTGCTTCGATGCGGAGTTGAAGCGTCACGGTCCTCGCCTGGGCGTGTTGCACTACGTTGCGCAGGACTTCTTTGGTCATCATGTCCAGGTGCTCGCGCGTCTCAGCGGGCAGGGCCAGCGTCGGCAGTGGGTCGGGGATGTCCGCCGTGAAGGCGGTGCCGGCCGCTTCAAGGAGCCGCCCGGCGGTGGCGGTCAGGTGGGCAGCGAACTCTTCCAACGAGTCGTGCGCGGGGTCCAGGGTCCAAACCAACCGGCTGATGCTCTCGAGCGCGGAGCGGGCGCTTTGGGAAACACGCGCGAGCGGGGCCTTGAGCGAGTCCGGCAGCAACGGCGCGTTGGCGGTGAGTTCGGTCCACAGGGCGATCTCGCCCAGATTCGCGCCGAGGTGGTCGTGGATGTCACGCGCCAACCGTTCGCGTTCCGCCGCGCGGGCCGCCGCCCGTTCGCTGGCTCGCAGCCGGCCGAGCGCCCGGCGCCAGGCGACGAAGAAGCCCACCGTGCCTGCCAGCAAGCCCCCGGCGCCGCCGAGCTTCCAGCCGAACGGGGTACGGTCGTGGATTTGTTGCAAGGTGGTGAGCAGGGGCTTCGTCAACGAGAGTCCGGCTGAATTCGCCAGCCCGGCGGGATCGCCGTAGAAGACCAAGGCCCGACCGACGACTTTCTGGTTGCGCTGAAAATCGTGGTCGCCCACCAGCAGGTCGGCGAAGCCGTCCCCATTCACGTCGCCCGCAAACGCGAGGTTCGAACCAATCGTCTGCCTGCCGAGTCCGCCACCGAACGACCAGGCCGGCCGCGAGGCGAGGCCCTCGACCGATCCGTGAAAGACGAACACCGCGCTGGAATAGGCGGCGTTCGCCGAGAAGCCCGGTGCGCCCACGGCGAGGTCCGCGAAGCCATCCCCGTTCAGGTCACCGGTGCTGACCTCCCAGCCGAACACGGCTTTCATGCTGTTGCCCTCCTTCCGCCAGCAGGGGTGAGTTGCCGGGCCGGCAAGCGAGCCGCGCCACGCGAAGACCAACCCTTCGTAGTAGTCATGGTGCTCGCCGTGGGGCGCGCCGGCAACGACGTCGAGGAAGCCATCATTGTTGAAGTCGCCGGCCGTCACACTGTGCCCGAGGGACTGCTCATGGACTTCGCGCGCGAAGTGCGAAGCATCCAGCGGGAGGCTCGCGGTCCAGAGCGGTTCAGACCGAAGCCCGTTGGTTGAGCCAGCGAAGACGAGCACCCGGCCCGGCCACCCCCGGCCGTCCGACCAGAAGAGATCGCCGACGATCAGGTCATCGAAGCCATCCTGATTGATGTCCCCCGCCGCCGCGGCGCGGACGCGCGCATTGGGGTGCGATTCGGCAAAATGCCACTGGGCGGCGGGTTCGCTGGCCGGACCGTTCGTCGAACCATGAAACAGCAGCAGCGTGGTGCCGCCAGTTTCCGGGCTGGCCACGACGAAGAAGTCGCCGTAGCCGTCACGGTTGACGTCCCCGGCGCGTCCAGCGGTGTGAATGCCGCCGGGAGCGAAGTGGGGTGCCCTGAAGCGCCACGTCACCCCGCTCACCAGTCCCGTGGCCGAACCCGGGTACAAATAGAGTTCGTCCACGCGCGGTGCCGGCAGGTCACGGCTGGCGTCGCTCTTGGCCAAGATGTCGTCGAAACCATCGCCGTTGACGTCGCCAACCCCCGCCGCGAACGCGCCGAAATAGTGGTCGCGCCGGTCGTCGGGCGCGCGTCCAATCCAAGACGGGGCGGACGGGAGCCCATTGGTGGATCCATAGTACGCCAGCACCCGACCGGACCGGCCCCCTTGCCCGAGATGTCCTACCAACACGTCCGCGCAGCCGTCGCGGTTCACGTCACCTGCCGGTGCAACGATGGCCGCGAAGCCCGGCAACTCTGGATCGCCTTCGACCGTCCAAGTGGGCCGGGGTGAGAGCGTTAGGGGCGGTGTCTGGGCGGCGTGGAGGCCGGTCATCCCAATGCCGGTCAGGAGGCTGGAAACCAGCCCGAGCCGGAGTCGCAAGGTGCGCTCGACGTCTGGGTCGGCTGGAGTCCGGGCTGGCTTCATTGCGCTGGCAGGTATGTAGCGCAAGCGGCTGATGCCCGACAAGCGGCGAGGGCTGAGCTTGCCGCAGCGACGTGATCGCGCGCAACCGATGCCACCCGGTATCTTCCCGGATGCGGGGCGTTTTTTGTAGGCGACCGGGTCACCGTTCCAAGGGGCGGCGGCTCGGAACAGGGCTTGAGCAAGCTTCCGCCGGCCGGGTAGCCTGACGGAGCCAAACGGTGAGACATCACAATGTCTGAAAAGCGGTTCAACGTGCTGCCCGGCTTCGGCCTGACGATGGGCTACACCCTGTTTTACCTGGGGTTGCTCGTGCTCATTCCCATTGGCGGGCTGTTCCTGCGGACGTTGCAGATGCCCTGGACGGATCTGTGGGAGCTGGCGACCGATGAGCGCGCGCTGGCGGCGTACCGGTTGAGTTTCGGCGCAGCGCTCGCCGCCGCCCTCATCAACGCCGTGTTCGGCACGATCCTCGCCTGGGTGCTGGTGCGCTACGAATTTCCCGGCCGAAGGATCGTGGACGCGATGGTGGACTTTCCGTTCGCCTGTCCGACGGCAGTGGCCGGGCTGACGCTCGCCAATATCTTCGCGGCGAACGGCTGGCTGGGGCAGTTTCTGGTGCCGCTGGGCATCAAAGGGGCGTTCACGCCCCTGGGAGTGGTGATCGCGCTCACGTTTGTGGGCCTGCCGTTCGTGGTGCGCACCCTTCAGCCGGTCCTCGAAAACCTCGAACGCGACGTGGAAGAAGCGGCCGCGACCCTCGGGGCCGGACGTGGGCGCACGTTTGTCAGCGTGGTCGCTCCGGCGTTGCTGCCGGCGCTGACCACCGGGGTGGCCCTTGCCTTCGCGCGGGGCCTTGGCGAGTACGGCTCCATCGTCTTCATTTCAGGCAACATCCCCTACGAGACGGAAATCGCGCCGTTCCTGATCGTGACGAAGCTGGAGGAATACGATTACGCCGGGGCGATCGCCCTGTCGGTCGTGCTGCTGGTGTTCTCCTTTTTCCTGCTGGCAGCCATCAATCGCCTCGAACGCTGGACGCACCGTTTCAACGCCTGACATGAGCGCCACGCCACGAGCCACAACCAAGCCCACGACGCAGGCCTCGCGGCGCGGATCGGAGGATCCGCGCTGGGTGCGCTGGCTGCTGACGGCGGTGGCGCTGACGTTCACGACCGTGCTTTTGTTTCTACCGCTGGCGAACGTTTTTGCGCAGGCCCTCGCGAAGGGATGGGCGGCGTACTGGGACGCCCTGGCCCATCCCGATTCGCTGCACGCCATTCGGCTGACGCTGACGGTTGCAGCGGTGTGCATTCCCTTGAATGTCGTTTTCGGCCTGGCGGCGGCCTGGGCCGTTGCGAAGTTCGAGTTCCGCGGCAAGTCGCTGCTGATTACGCTGATTGACCTGCCGTTCGCCGTGTCCCCGGTGGTAGCGGGGCTGATGATCGTGGTGCTGTTTGGATTGCAGGGCTACCTGGGGCCGTGGCTGTTGGACCGCGACATCCAGATTGTGTTCGCCCTGCCCGGCATCGTGATCGCCACGGTGTTTGTCACCTTCCCGTTCGTGGCGCGGGAACTGATTCCAGTGATGCAGGCGACGGGTTCCGAGCAGGAGCAAGCCGCGTTGACCCTGGGCGCGGGCGGGTGGCGGACGTTCTGGAGCGTCACGCTCCCCTCGGTGAAGTGGGGGCTGGTGTACGGCATCATCCTGTGCAACGCGCGCGCGATGGGCGAATTCGGCGCGGTGTCGGTGGTCTCCGGTCACATCGCGGGACTGACGGACACGATGCCGCTGCGGGTGGAGAAGCTGTACAACGAGTACAATGCCCAGGCGGCGTTCGCGGTCGCGAGCGTGCTGGCGTTGTTGGCGTTGCTGACTCTCGCGGTCAAAACGTGGTTGGAATGGCGGCAGAATGCTGAGTTCGCCCGCGCCCAAGCGGCCCCCGTGACGGAGCCGCCCGCGCGACCGTGAGGCGGTTAACAGTCCTTCCGGCAGTTCATGAGCATCGTCCTGAAAAACGTCTCGAAGCAGTTCGGCGCCGTCACCGCGGTGAAACGGGTCTCGTTCGAGGTGGCTGAGGGGGAGTTGGTCGCCTTGCTGGGGCCGAGCGGCGGCGGCAAGACGACCGTATTGCGGATGATCGCGGGGCTCGAACTGCCGACCGAGGGGGACATCGTGATCCGCGGGCAGCGGATGAACGAAATCCCGGTGCAGCAACGCAACATCGGCTTTGTGTTCCAGAACTACGCGCTGTTCAAGAACATGACGGTGTTTCGGAACATTGCGTTTGGGCTCAAGGTGAAAAAATGGAAGCGCCGGGACATTGAGGCGCGGGTTAGTGAACTGCTCAAGTTGTTCGGGCTCGAAGGCCTTGACCACCGCTACCCGCATCAGTTGTCGGGCGGTCAACGCCAGCGGGTGGCCATCGCGCGGGCCCTGGCGCCCAAGCCCAGCGTGTTGCTTCTCGACGAGCCGTTCGGCGCGGTGGACGCCAAGATCCGCCAGGAACTGCGCGAGTGGCTGGTGCGACTGCACGAGGACCTCAATATGACGACCTTGTTCGTCACGCACGACCAGGAAGAAGCGATGGAAGTGTCCAACCGGATCGTCATCTTTTCCGGCGGCCGGCTCGAACAGATGGGCTCACCACGCGAGGTGTACGAGAACCCGGCCAACGAATTCGTGGCGCGGTTCGTCGGCGTCTTGAACGTGCTGGAGCTGGAGGTGTGGGGAGAGACGGCGACCGTGGGCGAGATCACCTTGCCCGCGCCGGGGTTGCCCGATGGCGCCCGCGTGCGGATCGGCTTCCGCCCTTACGCGGTTAGCATCTCAACCGACCTCGAGCGGCACCCGTACCTCGCGACGCTCCGGCGAACGTATTTTCTCGGCGTCATGCTGCGCGTCGAACTCGAGACCGACACCGGCCTCGTCATCCGCGCGCGGATGACCAAGGAGGACTACGCGCAACAAGGACTGGCGGACGGTCGGCGGGTGTCTTTTCAGATTCGCCAATACCGCGTCCTCGCGACCGAGGGTGGGCCCTTGGCTCCGGAGGAAAGCGCCACGTTCACACCGCCGCCGACGCTCGGCGAAAACATTTGAACCGTGCGAAAGTGGGGCCACCCTTGCCACCGGTCTCGCCACGTTCGACTGGATTCACTCGCCGGCACCATCCGATGAACCCGGACGCCAGGCACGGCCTGGAAAACAGCCACGCCCGGATGAGTCGCCGATCATCCGGGCGCCCGTTGTGCCGCCGGCGTAGCGTCAACTGACTTCGATGCGACGCGGCTTCGCCTGTTCCGACTTGGGCAGCCGGACCGTTACGAGTCCCTGCTCGATCCGGACCGACACGCGATTGGCGTCAATGACCGGGTCCAGCTCAAATGTCCGCCGGAAATGGTGGCGGCTGGACTCCACGTGGAGCGGCTCCCCCGGTTGTTCCCGGTGGGCGCGCCGGCCCACCAGCGTGAGTTCGTTGTTTTCCAGCAGCACTTCGAGGGTCTCCTTCGCGACGCCGGGCATTTCCGCCTCGAGGACGTACTCGTCCTTCTGCTCGCTGATGTCCACGCGCGGCGTCAGCCAGACCTCCTCGTCTGGGCGCGTTTGATTCTGGCTGTCAGTAGTGGCTTGAGGATTCAACATGGCTTCAATGGGTTGTGACCGGTTCCTGGTTCAGACTTCCACACCCGGTCGGTTCATCGTTTTAGCCAACGGACACTTCAATCTGCTTGGGCTTCGCTTCCTCGGCCTTGGGCAGAGTCACGGTAAGGATCCCGTCCCGATAAGTGGCTTTCGTGGCGTCCGCTTGGACGGGTTTGGGGAGGCTGACCGAGCGCTGGAAGCGGCCGAAGGGTCGTTCCGAGCGAAAGACGGAGCACCCCTCCGCCGGCTCGCTCGGCAACCGTTCACCGGAGACGCTCAGGACCCCTTCATGCACGGACACCTCAATTTGCTCCCGCTTCATGCCCGGCAACTCCAGCGTGGCGATGAAGGCGTCGGGAGTTTCGCGCAGGTCCAAGGGAGGCATCCAGCTCTGGAGGCTGTCATTCGGGCGCAGTCCTGCCCGGGTCGAGAGATCGAATAGCCGATTCAGCTCTTCCCCCAGCGCAGACAACTGATTCAGGGTGGCATACGGCCAACCGGACGGACGATAGGTTCGGATGAGTGGCATCGCTGTTCCTTTCTTCTTTTTGTTTCCCAACTTCGGCCGAGAAAGGAGCTTTCGCAGTACCAAGCACCGACCAAGCCTTTGAGATTCTCAGAAGCCTCTGGAATCAAGCGGCTTACCGATGATTCGATGAACTGCGGCGACAGCCCTAAAGTGAGCAGGATTGACGCACACAGGATTCTTGCGAGAGAGTGACACAGGCAATAATGACACACCGATTGTCGGTTGGTGTGGCCACGGCGAGCGGCATGGCAACAAGGAGAGCGGGTCGAGGGCCTCAAAGCACCCGGTGCCCGTGTCACGATTCAGAATGTGGATCGTCGTACGATCTCAATCGCTACCGGGGTAGTGGTGGGCGTCGCACGGCCGGCAGGCGGCGTTTCGAAAGCCGTGCCGGTTCTCGGATCGCCTTCAGGCCAGGGGGCGAGAGCCGCACCGAAACGAGAGTCACCTTGTCAAATCGGCATCGAAGGCGCCAACTTCCCGCATGAATCTCTACCTTCTGCGCCACGCCATCGCGGCTGACCGTGATGCAAGCACGTTTCCAAACGATCGAGAACGGCCGCTCACCCCGGAGGGCCGAGCCCGGCTCCTCAAGGTCGTCCGGGCCATGAAGGCGATGAAGTTGCGCTTCAGCCTCACGCTTACCAGCCCCTACCTGCGGGCGCGCCAAACGGCGGAAATCGTCGCCAAGGAATTGACGCTGACCAGGCGTGTTCGGGACTGCGACGAACTCGCGGCCGACGCGCGTCCCGCCGATTTCGTCCGCTGGCTGGCGAAGCGGCGGCCTCAGCCTCGCGACGTGCTGGTGGTCGGGCACGAACCGTTCTTGAGCGAACTGGTCAGCCTCCTCCTGGCTGGCGCCACGCCCTTGTCGTTGGATTTCAAAAAGGCCGGACTCTGCAAGCTCACCGTGGAGCGGCTGGAGCCAGCCCGTTGCGCGACACTCGAGTGGCTCTTGCCGCCCAAGCTCATGGCCCTTATGGGCCGATGACGATTCCCGCCGCGAGGTTCGTCGGCCATACCGGCGGCAGGCAGTGTGAAAACGCTTGCGCCTTGATTTCCGGCACCGGCTGCGGTTGGCTTCGACTCGCGCAAACTCCAACCTCATCCACAACACCTATGGGCAAAGTCTTTTTGGGCATCAACTTGGAATTTGTCCGCCACGCGGACAAGAACTTCGAGTGGGGCGTGCAGAAGGCCGCCGAACTCGGATACACCCACGTCGAACCGATGGTCCACTGGGGCCGCGAACTGCTCAGCGAAGCCGGCTACTTCCATAGCGTCTCCATGCTGGACGACCCGCTGCGCATCAAGCGCGCGTGCGACAAGGCGAAAATCAAGCTGTCCGGGCTTTCCGCCCACACACCCCTGACCAAGCCGGAAATCGGTGTCGAATACCTCAAGCAGGCCATCCGCTTCGCCGCCGAGTGCGGGGCGCCAGTGGTCAACACGGACGAGGGCCCCAAGCAACCGTGGACCACGGAGGAGGAGGATTTCACCCTGATGCGCTACACGATCATGGAAGCCGCGAAGGTGGCGGAGCCGCGCGGCATCCTCATCGGCCTCGAGTGCCATCAGCAGTACAGCAAGACTCCGGAAGGTCTGGACCGCATCCACAAACTCGTGAAAAGCCCGGTCGTGGGCATCAACTACGACACGGGCAACGCGTTCCTGTGCGGGCACGATCCGATCAAGTGGCTCAAACGCGTCGTCAAGCGCCTCGTCCACCTGCACGCCAAGGATATTTCCGTGGAGCAAGGGGCGGAAGAGCGCGGCAAGGTGACCGGCACGGCAGTGGGCTGCGCCTGCGGAGACGGGGTGGTGGACTGGAAGAAAGTCATCGAAATCGTCAGGAAGGATTGCCCCCGCGACATCGTTCTGTCCGTTGAGTGCGGCACCATCGAGCAAGCGGAAAGGTCCATCAAGCACCTGAGAAGCCTGATGTAGGCGCGAACGGAGCCAAGCTGGCGGCGGGTGGTGTTCCGCCCCAATTCGACCGCGGGTGCTCTCGCCTGGCCCTTGAATGCCCGCACCTTGCGGCGACCGCCGCTGGCGGGCTGGTCACACGTAATCGTAGTACTCCGGCTCGAAGAGGCAGCGTCGGATCCAGCCGGTAACGTCGTCGGGACGCGGCTCTCGGGCCAGGCCGGAGTCCCAGGCGATTTGTGCCACCGCGGTCGCAATGCGCACGGAGACATCGCGAATTTTTGTCAGCGAGGGATACACCCGTCCGGTCGCCAGTTCCTCTTCGGTGGTGTAACTCGCGAGCACCTCGGAGGCGGCGAGGAACATGTCGTCGGTCACCCGGCTGGCCCGGCTGGCGAGCGCCCCGAGACCGATTCCGGGAAAGACATACACGTTGTTGCCCTGTCCCGGAACGAGGGTCCGGCCCCCCAGCGTGACCGGGCCGAAGGGGCTGCCGCTGGCAAAGATGGCGCGGCCACCGGTCGCCGTGTACGCCTCTTCGGCCGTGCATTCGGATTTCGACGTGGGATTCGAGAGCGCGAAAACGATCGGGCGTTCGTTCGCCGCCGCCATGGCGGCGAGGACTTCCGGGGTGAAAGCTCGTCCCGCACCGGCCACGCCGATCAACGCCGTGGGACGAAGCATTCGAACCGCGCTCAAGAGGTCGGCTACCGGCTCGGCCGCATGGGCATAAGGTCGCTTCTGCGGTGTCAGCGACGCCGCACGCGATTGCACGATCAGCCCCTTCGAGTCCATGAACCAGCACGCACGGCGGACTTCGTCCTCCGGGATTCCCCGGCGCACGGCGGCCCGGACGAACAGGCCGGCGATGCCCAGTCCAGCCTCGCCCGCCCCGTAGAAGAGCAAGCGCTGGGTGGCCAGCGACTGCCCGGTGAGCCGCAACGCTGCCAACAGACCGCCCAGCGCCACGCTGGCCGTACCCTGAATGTCGTCGTTGAACGTGCAGAGGCGGTCCCGGTAGCGCTCGAGCAGGGCGAAGGCGTTGTGATTGCCGAAGTCCTCGAACTGGATCAGGCAGTCGGGGAAAAGGGCCTGCACACTGCCCACGAACTCCTCCAGGAACTCATCGTATTTGGACCCGCGAACCCGCCGCTGCCGCAAGCCGATGTACATGGGGTCGGCCAGCACCTGCTCGTTGTCGCAGCCGACGTCGAGGGTGATGGGCAGACAATACGAGGGATGCACACCGGCGCAGGCGGTGTAGAGGGACAGTTTGCCGATCGGGATGCCCATGCCCAGCGCCCCGAGGTCGCCGAGCCCCAGGATGCGTTCGCCATCCGTCACCACCACGAGTCGCACATCTTCCATGGGCCAGTTGCCCAGCACCTGCCGAACGCGACCACGCTCGCGGATGCTGATCCACAGCCCGCGCGGGCGGCGGAAGATGCTGCCGAACTCCAGACACGCCTGACCTACGGTCGGGGTGTAAATGACCGGCATCATTTCTTCGAGATGCGTCAGCAGCAGGCGGTAGAAGAGCGTCTCGTTGCGCGCCTGCAGGGTCGTGAGGAAGATGTAGCGCTCCAGATCGTTGGTCTTGCGGCGAAAATTGCCCAGCGCCCGGGCCATCTGTTCCTCCAGCGTGAAGATGCGCGGGGGCAACAGGCCGCGCAGGCCGAGCGCGTCGCGCTCGCGTTCGCTGTAGGCGGTGCCCTTGTTGAGAAGGCTGTTGTTGAGCAGTTGGACGCCCCGGGGGAAGGGAACGTAACCGGTGGGTGAAATGGCGGCGCGCATCGGGTGGTGAGGCTGTCCTTGCGGCGGACGGCAGGCAAGCGCGACGACACCCGCCGGCCGGACGGCCCTGGGGCGACGATGCAAGGACCGCCGCCAGGACAAAGACTTTCCGCGCCGGGCGGGGCGCTCCCGCCAGCGGCGCTTGAGCCGTCTCAGAAAAACACAGTGGCCGTGATGGCGGCGAACTGCGAGTCGTCCTGCTGCGCCTTAAACTCTTTGCCCCAGACCACGTAGGAGAATGTCGCTTGGACGTGTTTGAACCAGACAGACAGTCCGAATTCCGCCGCTGCAAAGAACGGTTCCTTTTCCACGCTGGGGCTGTCGCGGAAGGTGCTGCCGTCGAGCGTGAGATTGCGCGCCACCAGATTGGCTGAGCCGCCGGCAAACAGGTACGCGCCATATCTCCGGCAAGCCATCCCGCTGACGCTGCACTTGGGGAAAGGGAGGTTGCCCATCCCGCGCATCAAGGTGGTCCCGAAGTCCTCCGGCAGGTTGTAGCCGAATCGCAACTGCCCGCCTGCCTGGGCCTGAATCAGGACGTTGCCCAACATTCCCCCGACCATCGGGATCGCCTCGGCGCACCAATTCTCCGGCCGGCCGAGGAACGGATAACGGCGCCGATGCTCGTACACGAGATTGAGAATGGGTTCGTTCTCCAGTTGGTAATCCCAACCCTGGGGCAGCGTGCTGCCAATGATTTCGTGGACCCACGTCTGGGCTTCCTCCGCCAGGGAATAGGGGCCAACCACGCCCGCGATGAGCTTTAGCCCGTGAAACTGGTGGTCATGGACGTATTGGGTCGAAGCGGCACCGTAGAGCAATCCGGCGTAGGGCCGGTCCTGCGGGTTGGGTTCGGCCAGACTGATATCCGCGGGCGTCACGATGATCTGTCCCACCTCATAACTCGAAATCCAGCGGCCTTGCGTGGCACCGAACCAGCTCCAAAACCCACCCAGCAACCCCCGGCCCTCGTGGGAGAAGGACAGCGAAATCCCGTTCGAATAGTTCTCATCGCGCCCAGCCAGGGTGTCGTTCTCCCAGCGAAGGGAGACGGCGTAACGCGGCTCTCCCGCCGAGAGTCGGTGGGATTCAGGGCACACCGCCTCCTCGTCAAGCGATGCCCGGGGCGAGTCCGCAGCCGAAATCGTCATCCCGCACCCGACAGCGAGCAACAAAGGACACCACAGGGAATTCATGGTCCGACCAACAATCTGTTTCGTTCTCTGCCCATCCTTGAGTTGCCGGCTTTGGCCAAACATCAGGCGTGGCGGGCAGTTCCGTCCTTCACGCGCACAGACTCTGTGCTGGCCGGCCATGCCGCTCAAGCACGGGTTTGCAACCCTGTTCTCGGAGATTGTCATTGGGTCTTCACCGGACTGGGCGAGTGGCTTCCGGAGCCCGCCGGCTGACCGCCGCTGTATTGCCCTTGCCGACCCGCGACCGCGGCATAGAGTCCCCACCGTGAAGGTTTTCACCTGTGTCGTCGCTGTCGCGATGGTGTGTCTCGCCCAAGCAAGGGCGCAAATCTCCGTCGAAGTGACCTTCGATCAGGAGCAGTATTTCGCCAACGAGCGGCTGCTGGCGGCCGTCAGGATCACCAACCTGTCTGGCCGCACCCTCACGCTCGGCACCACCGACGACTGGCTCGATTTTGCCGTCGAGTCTGATGACGGCAACGTGGTGCGGCAGTTGGTGGACCCCTTGCCAGTGAAAGGCGAATTCGAGCTGCCGAACTCCGCCCGCGCCACCCGGCGGGTGAATCTGGCCGAGTGTTTCGAGATGACGCGCGTCGGGCGCTATCGGGTGACGGCGCTCGTCCGGATTCCTGAGCTGGACTTCGAGGTGGTCAGTCCCCGCGCGGCGGTGAACATCGTGCGGGGTACCACCGTGTGGGAGCAGACGTTCGGGATGCCGTTGAAGCCGGGGGATCCGCCCGGCACCGTCGAAGTCAGGCGGTACGAATTGGTGCAGGCGATGAATGCCAAGTCCGTTCAGTTGTACCTGCGTCTGTCGGACCAATCCGGGTTCAAGGTTTTCAAAGTCTTTCCGCTTGGGCCGCTGTTGACCTTCTCGCGACCGGAGGGACGCGTGGACCGGCAGGGAAACCTGCACGCCCTGTTCCAAGTCTCCGCGCGTCTTTTCACGTACCACGTCGTCAGTCCTGACGGGGATCACAAGATCCGACAGACTTACCAGTACACCTCGTCGCGGCCGCGGTTGTACACGGATGCGAACGCCGAGGTGTCAGTCATCGGAGGCTATCGTGTGGAGAATGACACGGACCTGCCCCCACCGCCCGAAAACTCGGGTGAACCCGGGGACAGTGAATCCGGTCCGGAAACAACTCCGCCCCCGGCGGCACCCCTCAACTCGGCCGCGGAGCAAAGACCGATTGGCACCTCGTCAGGAGAACCCGCCAAGGTGAAGGCCGGTAACGAGACCGGTTCGCTCCCGGCGGTCGCCCCAGAGCCCAAGCCGTGACCGCGCCCCAAGTTGACGGCCCTACGCCCCCGCCGGCAGCGGGCCATTCCGGACAGCAACGGCTCCGGGTGTTGATCGTGGAGGACTCCGAGTTCGACGCGCGCGTGGTCGTCTCGACTTTGCGCCAGGGCATCGGGGAAGTGGTCTGGAGGCGGGTGCAGACGGAGGACACCCTGCGAGCGGCACTGGCGGAAACGGAGTGGGACATCGTCATTTCCGATCACGAGATGCCCGGTTTCAGCGCCCAACGGGCGCTCGAGATCCTTCAAAGCACTGGCCGGGACCTTCCTTTCCTCATTGTGTCCGGCGGAATCGGCGAAGAGTTGGCGGTGTCGTTGATGAAGGCCGGGGCGCATGACTTTCTCTCAAAAGGCCAGCTCAAACGCCTCGTGCCGGCCGTTGAGCGGGAACTTGTCCAGGCGCGAAACCGGGCAGCGAGGCGAGCGGCTCAGCAGTCGCTGCGGGAGAACGAACAACGCTACCGGCTGCTCTGGCAGAACAGCCCGGACGCCATCCTGATGATGGATCCGTCGGGAAAAATCGGTTTCGCGAACCCCGCCGCGTCAGAAGTGTTCGGTCACAGGGAAGACGAGCTGGTCGGAATGAGTTTCGCCGCGCTGGTGGAAATGGCTCCCGGCGAACTCGCGCCGTACCTGAACGGCGCCGCGGGAGACACGCGGGCAATGATCGAAGTAGCCGGCCGCCATCGCAACGGATCGGACCTCGATTTGGAAATCAGTTTCGGCGCGCTGGACTGGAACGGGAAGTCCTGGTGCGTCGCATTCATCCGCGATGTGTCCCTGGGCCGCCGGGCGGAGCGGGCCCTGCTGCGCAATCGTCAGGAACTGGAGCTGGCCCGAAAAATCCAGACGGAGCTGTTTCCCAAGGCGCCTCCGGCGATTGTGGGGTTGGACATCGCCGGCGCGTCACTGGCCGCCGACGAAACCGGTGGCGACTACTATGACTACTTCGAGATGGCGGATGGCGCGCTCGGCGTGGTGGTGGCGGATGTTTGCGGTCACGGCTTGGGCCCGGCCTTGATCATGGCGGAGACGCGCGCGTATCTGCGGATTGTGGCCAGGAACCGGAACCGGCCGGGCGAGGTGCTCGCCCGCGCGAACGACGCGCTGGCGGCGGATCTGGCGGACGGCGATCGGTTCGTAACGGCGCTCTTCGCCCGGGTGGATACGACCCGCCGGGTGCTGCAGTTCGTGAACGCCGGGCACCCGCCAGCCCTGCTGTTCGATCGGCGAGGCCGCCTGAAAGCTTCATTGGCGCAGCCGCGCCCGCCGCTCGGACTTTTTGCCGACGCCGAATACCCGGACTCGGCCGAACTGCCCCTGGACGCGGGCGATGTCCTCGTCTTGCTCACCGACGGCATCCACGAAGCGGAGACGATCTCGGGGGAGGACTTTGGCCGACAACGGATCGCAGAGACCCTGTCGCCGGTGTGCGCCCGTCCGGCGGCGGAGATTGTTGAGCGTCTGCTCGGGGAGGTCGCCGAGTTTTCGAGGGGATGTCCCAATCGTGACGATCGCACCGTGGTGGTCGTCAAGCTGGGCGATTCCCTGCCCGGGTAAAAACCGGCTGATTCACCTTCTTGGCGCCTGTCTCCCCGGCGAATTCCATGGCGGGTCCCTTTTCCCTGCCCGTGCCGCCGGCAAGCTCCCATCTGGGCGGCCGAAAGTTCGATACGCCCGAAAGGTCCGTGGGAACAGCCCAAAAGGTGTTGCCCGCTGATTGTCGGCTACTTAACGTAACCGCCGGCGGGATTCGCCAGCGGGCGTCCAGTCAGCGGGGTGGATCCGCCAAACTTGCCCTCCGCCGGAGGGCCAAGGTGGGAAGTTGGAGGCGCGGTTAGCTCAGGGGTAGAGCACTTCCTTGACACGGAAGGGGTCAGAGGTTCAAATCCTCTATCGCGCACCATTCCAAACACTTCTAGTCGGGTTCGTCTTTAGCGTCCCTCCGTCCGCCGGCTGCATTCCTGTCGTTCCCAAGCCGCAAACTGCTCGCTGAGCTCCTGCCACGTCTTTTTTGGCGGTTGTGGCCCCCGAACCCACTCGACCTGCCGTCCCCGCCAAAGGCTGTAAATGGCCGGAACAATCTCCAGCGTGAGGAACAGGCTGGTGACGAGGCCACCCACCATCGGCGCCGCAATGCGCTGAATTGCCTCCGCGCCGGCGCCCGTAGCCCACAGCGCCGGCAACAGGCCGAGGATTGTGGTCGCCACGGTCATCAGCTTCGGGCGCACGCGCTGAACGGCGCCGTAGGTGATGGCTTCAAAGAGATCGTGTTGGGTTCTCATGCGGCCGGCGCGTTGCCAGGTGTGAAACGCTTCGTCGAGGTAGATGATCATCACGGTGCCCGTCTGGGCAGCGAGTCCCGCCAAGGCAATGATTCCGACCCACACCGCGATGCTCAGGTGGTAATCCAGCCACCACAGCAACCAGAAGCTGCCCGTCAGAGCGAATGGCACCGAAAGCAGGATGATCAGCGTCGCCGGCACACTTTTGAAGTTGAGGTACAACAACAAGAAGATGATCGCCAGCGTCAGCGGGACGACCACCTTCAACCGCTCGCGGACGCGCAGCAGATGTTCGAATTGCCCCGTCCACGCCACGCCATAGCCGGGCGGCAGGAGTTCGTCCTCGGCGATTTTCGCGTCCACGGCCGCCCGGGCATCCTTCAGATAGCTGCCGAGATCCCGGCCGGCCACGTCCACGAACACGTAGCCGACGAGCGCGCCATTCTCGTTCTTGATCAGCGGAGCGCCGTGCGAAATCCGGATGTCCGCCAGTTGACCAAGGGTCACTTGCGCCACGGCCGGAGATTCGGCAGAGGGACCTGACTCAGCCATACTCTCGTTGCCCGCGCCCCCAACGGAACCGGCGGTCACCGGCACCAACACGCGCTTCAGCTTCTCCGGATCGTCCCGCAGCTCCCGACTGTAGCGAACATTGATCGAGTAGCGCTCGCGCCCTTCGATGGTCCGATCAATGGCCATGCCCCCGATGGCGATCTCCACCTGCTCGAGGACGTCTTCGACGTTGAGGCCGTAGCGGGCGATCTCCGCGCGGTTGGGAACGATGTCAAGGAAGTAGCCGCCCGTGACGCGCTCGGCGTAGGCGCTGCGAGTGCCCGGAATACCCTGCAGCACCCGCTCAAGCGTGGCGCCGATCTGATTGATGCGCTCAAGGTCCGCTCCGAAGATCTTCAAACCCACCGGCGTGCGCACGCCGGTGCTGAGCATGTCAATGCGCGCCTTGATGGGCATCGTCCAGGCGTTGACCAGCCCCGGCAGGCTGAGCGCCCGGTCCATCTCGGCGACCAGTTCGTCCCAGTTCATCGGCCGAAAATCGGGCCACAGCTTGCGCAGCCCGCGCGCCAGCCACTCAGGTGCCCACCCGGACCACCAGCGTTCCTGCCGCACCGGCCGCCACTCGTGCGGCGGTCGCAGTTGCACCACGGTTTCAAACATTTCGAGGGGCGCCGGGTCCGTCGCGGTTTCACTGCGGCCCGCCTTGCCATGAACGGTCAGCACCTCGGGGAAGGACATCAGGACCCGATCTTGGATCTGCATCAGCCGCGTGGCCTCGGCGATGGACACCGTGGGGAGGGTCGTGGGCATGTAGAGAATCGTGCCTTCATTGAGCGGCGGCATGAATTCGCTGCCCAGCTTTTGGTAAATCGGAATCGAAGAGCCGACGATCACAACAGCAATCCCGATGCTCAGGAGCCGACGCCGCATGAGCGCGCTCACCCACGGGTAGTAGAGCCGATGCAGCACCCGGCTGACCGGATGGCGATGTTCCGGAATGACCCGCGTGCCGGTCATCAACACGATCAACGCCGGCCCGAGCGTCAGGCTCAACAGGGCAGCCGCCGCCATCGTGAAGGTCTTGGTGAACGCCAGCGGCTTGAAAAGCCGGCCCTCCTGCGCCTCCAGCGTGAACACCGGCAGGAAGCTGACCGTGATCACCAGCAGCGAAAAGAACAGCGGCTTTCCGAGCTGTTTGCACGCGGCGATGATGATCTCCTGCCGTTCGCGGCGCGAGAGTCCCGGCGGGGCGTGTTCCAGTCGCTTGTGGACGTTCTCCACCATCACCACGGCTTCGTCGCACAGCACGCCGATGCTGATCGCGATGCCCGCCAAGGACATGATGTTGGCGGTCAAGCCCATGAAGTACATCGGAATGAACGCCAGACAGACCGCGATCGGCAGCGTGACGATCGCCCGCGCCGCGCCTCCGAAGTCGAGCAGGAACACCACCACCACGACTGCCACGATGACGCTCTCCTCCAGAATCGTGTTGCGAAGCGTGTTGATGCTCCGGCGGATCAGGTCGGAACGATCGTACGTGATCACCACCTCCACGCCTGCCGGCAGCGAAGGCTTGACCTCCTCCAGCCGGGCCTTCAGCCGGTCAATCACCTGCAGCACGTTTTGACCGTAGCGGACCACGACGATCCCCCCGACGACCTCGCCCTCGCCATTGAAGTCGCCAGCCCCCCGCCGCATCTCCGGACCGAGCGTGATGTTGCGCGCGACATCGCGCAGCAGCACGGGGTTGCCGGCGGCATCGGCGCCGACCACGACCCACCGGAGGTCATCGAGGGATTTGATGTACCCGTGGCCGCGAACGAGGTAGGTGGTCCCGAAGCGTTCCACCTCCCGCCCGCCGACGTCGTTGTTGGCGCTCCGGATGGCGGCCACGACGCGACTCAACGGCACGCCATAGGCCAGCAAGCGCTCCGGGTCGAGCTCGACCTGGTATTGCTTCTCAAACCCGCCGAACGCGGCCACCTCAGCCACTCCCTCAACACTTTGGAGCCAGTATCGCAGGTGCCAGTCCTGAAAGCTCCGCAGGTCGGCGGCGTCGTGCTGCCCGCTGCGGTCCACCAACGCATACTGAAATCCCCAGCCGACCCCCGACGCGTCCGGCCCCAACGCGGGGGTTACGCCCGTCGGCAGTTGGCCGGCCAGGCCCTGCAAATACTCAAGGACGCGCGATCGCGCCCAATAAACGTCCGTACCGTCCTCGAAGATGACATAGACGAACGAGTAGCCGAAGAAGCTGTAGCCACGGACCGTGCGCACCTTGGGCGCGCCGACGAGCCGCGTGATGATCGGGTAGGTGATTTGATCCTCGACGAGGTTGGGGGCGCGGCCTTCCCACTGCGTGAAGACGATCACCTGGGTGTCGGACAAGTCCGGAATCGCGTCCAGCGGCGTGTGCCGAACGCACCAGATGCCGCCGAACAACAGCGCCGCCACCAGCAGCATCACCGTGAACCGGTTGCGCGCGCTCCACTCAATGATGCGTTCGGTCAGCGCCTCCGGCCGCGCTGACGGCTCAGTGTTCATGCCCGCCTCTCCCCATGCCCGCGACGACCGCCTTAAGCTGGCTCTCGGAATCCACGAGGAACAGCGCCCGCGTCACGACTTTTTCCCGCTCCCGGAGCCCGTCCAGCACCTCCCACCAGTCGTCCGTGCGCAGGCCGATTTGGACTTCGCGCGGTTCGAGGTGGTCGTCTTCGAGCTTCACGAACGCCAGGAGGCGCGTGCCGGTGTCAATCACAGCGCTGGCGGGGACGCTCAGTCGTTCCCCAAACGGTTCCTCGATCTCCACGGTTGCCCACATGTCCGGCCGGAGCGCACCGTCCGGATTCTCCAGCGGGAGACGAACCGCGCCCCGGCGCGTCCTGGCATCGAGATGCGGAAAGACGAAATCCACGTGGGTGTGAACTGTCTTGCCACCCAGCGCCGCGAACGACGCCGTGGCCACCTGGCCGGTGCGGACCAACCCAAGATCGGATTCCGGGATGGTGGCGCGCAGCCACAGTCGGTCGAGGACACCGATTTCGTAAAGGGTCTCGCCCGCCATAAAGGCCCGGCCTTCGACAGCGGCCTTGCTGATGACGTGTCCGGAGGTCGGCGCGCGAATCAACAACTCGTCCGTGGCGGTTCCTCGCTGTTCCAGCTCGCGAATTTCCCCTGCGTCCACGCCAGCCAGTTCCAGCCGACGTCGTGCGGCGGCGAGCGTGCGTTCTGCCAAATCGCCAACGTCGGTCGCGCTCTCCGGCGGAAGGTCCCTCCACTTGCGCCAGGCGAGCAAATACTCGCTTTCCGCGGCGAACAGTTCCGGACTGTACACGGTCAGCAGCGGCTCCCCGCGCTCAACGGGCTGGCCAGTGAAGTTGACGTGCAGCTTCCTCACCCAACCGCTGAACCGGGGCGCAATCCGGACCAGCGCGGTTTCGTCATGCTCAACCACGCCCACTGTCCGCAAAGTGCGCGAAAGGAGCCGCGGGAACACGGTGGAGGTCCGCAGCCCGATGAGTTGCTGCCGGTCCGCGGAAATCATGATCGTCGTTCGGCCGGCCACGGCGGGACCCGCGTGGGTGGCGCCGTCTTCGGGAATGGGCACCAGCTTCATGTGGCAGATGGGGCAATCCCCCATCCGCGGGCTGGTGTAGCTCGGATGCATGGGACACCAGAATTTCGGCCCGGCGGCGTCTGCAGCAGCGGAATCGGATCGCCGGCAGCCGCCCGGCCCAAGCATCGCCACGAGGACGGTCAGCAAGACGAAGAAGAGACGATGAGTTTGCATGGATGGGACGCCAGTGAATCTATGGGTTGGTCGCCGCCGGCTCTGGCGCCGCGGCACCGATAATCAGCAGGGCCTCGAGATCTCCGAGGCCACAACAAAGCACCAGTTCTGACAGCAACTGATATTGCTCGGACACGGCGCGTGCGTAGCCGAGGCGCCCCTCGACCAGCATCCGACGGGATTCCAGCACGTCGAGGAACATCGCGCGGTTGGCCAGCCACGCGGCCTGCGCACTTTCGAGCGCCTGCTCCGCGCGGGGGATGATGCGGTCGCGATATAGCAGGGCCTCGCGCCGCGCGGCGTCAATGCTCACGGTCAGCCGCCGCACCTCTTCACGAACCGCCAGTTCCCGGTCGGCAAGGTCAAACTCGGCGGCGGTCCGCCGGGCCGACTCGCGGCGCACGTCCTCCCGATACTTGCCGCGATTCACCCACGGCAGGCTGACGCTCACGGTGACCATGGCCTGGCGGAAATCGCCGTTGCCCGTGTATTGACGGCCCTCGGCGCCCAGCGTCACCTCCGGATACCGCGCCCGTCGCACTGTCTCGACCGTTGCCTCGGCCAGCCGAACCTTCTCCCGCAAGACGGCGATCTCCGGCTCGTTGTTCAGTGCCATCTCCAAGATTTGGTCGTTGTACGAAACTTCGCCGGCGATGGCTGGTAGTTGCAGTTGTGGCCACGCCGAGTCAATCGGCTGCCCGAGGATGCGATTGACCTCTGCCAGAGCCGCGGCGACCCGCCGTTGGTCCGAGGTTACCGCGTCGGCGCGACGGGCGTGCTCATTCTGCAGCCGTAGTAACTGGAATTGCGGAACGTCGCCCACGCGGTATCGGTCTTCGGTGGTCCGGAGCATCGCGGTGAGCCACGCGAGGTCTTCCGCTCCGATCTCGGCCGCGCGCTGGGCGTACGCGACGCGAAACAGCGCTTGGGCCAGGGCCGAACGCAACCGCTGAAACACCGCCTCCCGGTCCGCGCGCATCACGTCCCCCTCGCGCGTCGCCATCTGCCGCATCGCCCGGGGCCGGCCGAACAGCGGCAGTTTCTGCTCCACGCCGTACAGCAGGTCGCCGTCCTCGGCGCGCATCATCGAGTCGGCGAACATCCCGCCCACGGTAACTTCCGGATCCTCCCAGGTCCGGACGGCTGCAACGTTGGCCGCCGCTGCTTCAGCGCGGGCCCCCGCGGCCCGCAGAGCCGGACTGTTCGTGAGGAGCGTCTCCGCGAGCGCGTTGATGAACGCGGGCGTCAGTTCGACCCGATCATCCGGCGAAAGTGGAGGCGGATTTCCGGCGACCGCGCAAAGGGGAATTCCAACAAGAGCCAACCATTGGCAAAGATGCTTCTTCATAACCTGATCCAAACAACAGAACCCAGTAACCCACAAACGAACCACCGAGGGGCGCCCGCAATGGGCACACCTCACCTGGGAACCGGGGTTGGATCAGATCAGGAAGCAGCAGAACCGCGCCCGCAGCGGAACGGCAGAGAGGATCGGAGCATGGAAGGCCGGTGGGCGGTGCCGTTCACAATCCAGAGCCGGGACGTTGAAGACACTTGCTCGGGCAACGGAGCCGGCCAGCTCGTCCAATTGCGCGGAGGGCCCGGGAGGCAAAACGGGGGAGGACGGCGGAGCGGGCGAGGTTTCTCCCACGCAGCAACCTGTTCCCCCGCAGTTACAATGCTGACAAGGTTGATCGCGGACGACGGTTGAAACTTCCGCCCACCAGCCACCCCGCTGGCCAAAGACCAGCAACAAGCAGGTCAGGATGGCCAGGGCGGTTTTCATCGGGGCGGCAAGCAGCATGGTTTCTCCGGCGGCCTAGCTCTTCGGTAGCTTGGTGGCGAACTTGGCAGGCTCCCGATCAAATTTCCGCTGGCAATTCGTGCAACAGAACTTGAATTCCTGCCCCTTGTAGATGGAGGCGGGGCTGTCCGCTTCCAACGGCTCGCCGGAAACGATGCACGTCTTCGCCGGGTACTTCTTCACCTTCTTGGCGGCTTCCTCGATCTTGGCGAGATACTTCTTTGGATCTTTGTCGAAGTCCTTCTGACACCCCTTGCAACAGAACTTCACCTGCTGCCCGTCGCGCTCGATCACGAACGGCTCGCCCATGCTGCCGAGCTTCTCGTCCGAGACGACGCAAACCTCCAAGGGATACGGTTTCGGATGTTTGGCCTTCTTCTCAGCGGCCCACGCCGTGGCGGCCACCGAGACACACGCGATTACCAGAGCGAGCGTTCCGATTTGATGGATTCGTTTCATAACGGTCGTAAGCTAACGCTGTTCCTCGACGCCGCAAGCTTCGAATCGTTGTCCGAGACCCGCGCCCCTTGACGACCCAACGGTCGCCCGCCACCATCATCCTCGGGAAGACGAGAACCAATCCGATTGCCATGCCCATTTACGAATTTGCGTGCCCGAAGTGTCGGGTGATTTTCAACTTTCTCTCGAAGAAGGTGAACCCCACGCATTCGCCCACTTGCCCCAAGTGCGGAAACAAGAAGCTGGCGAAGCAGATGAGCCGGTTCGCGATGCCCCGCGGCCTCAAGGAGCCCGCGCCCGACACGGGTGCTGAAGGCTCCGAGGAACCGATGCCCGACATTGACGAGGGGCGCATGATGCGGGCGATGTCCGAACTGGAGCGGGACATGGATTATCTCGACGAGAACAACCCGCGCCACATGGCCCACATGATGAAAAAGATGAAGGACATCATGCCGCCGGGCACCATGCCGAAGGAAATGGATGTGGCCATCAAGCGCCTCGAGAAGGGCGAGGACCCGGAGAAGATCGAGGAAGACATGGGCGATGTGTTGGGCGACTTCCTCGGACCGGAGGGCGAAGGGGGCGAGGACGATGGTTACGGCTACGGGGGTGGCGGCTACTCGCGCGACAGCGGCCTGTACGACTATTGATTTTTGCCCAGTGCCCCGAGGTCCCGCTTGGACTTCCCACCACCCGATGCCCCATCTGCACGAGAAGATTGACTTTGCCGTGGCGGTCTTTGTCGTCGGCTCCGGCCGGGTGCTTCTGGCCCACCATCGGCGCCTGAATCAATGGCTGCCGTTGGGCGGACACGTTGAACTGGATGAGGACCCCGAGGCGGCGGCGCTCCGCGAGGTGGAGGAGGAAAGCGGCTTGCAGATTGAGTTGCTGGGCGAACGACCGCCCACGACCGGCAACGGCACGCGCGCCTTGATCGCCCCCCGGTTTCTCGACATCCATCGCATCAACGCGACCCACGAGCACATCGGCATGATCTACTGGGCGCGCGCCCGCTGCGGAACGCTTCGCCTCGCGGCGGAAGAACACTTCGACCTGCGCTGGTGCTCCGGCCCGGACCTGGACCGGCTCGCGCCCGAAGTGAGCCCCGCCATCAAGTGGTACGCGCGCAAGGCGCTGGAAGAGGTCGCGGGCTGAGGGGCCGCACGGCCAACCCATGTTCTCCCCTCGCGTCAAGACCGGAGCCTTTGTGCTCGAAGGCGTCAACGCTTTCGCCACGACGCTGTATTTCAACTACCTGTTTTTCCACATGCGGGAGCAGTTCGGGTTCACAAACCTGGGCAACCTGTTCCTCGCGGCAGCCAACGGCCTGATTTACGCCGTGTCTGTCTGGTTCGCGGGTCGCTTTGCCCAGAGGAAAGGCTACTTCCGCGCCCTGCGCATCGGGTTCCTCACGATGGCCTTCGCGTTGGCGGGGGCGGGATGCGTGGACCGGCTCGGGACCGGGTACGCGGGGATGGTGTTTTGGACGCTTGGAATGAGTTTAACTTGGCCTTCGCTGGAGGCCATCGTCAGCGAGCGCGAGTCCTCCCAGCGGCTGCAACGGCTGCTCGGGGTGTACAATGTCGTGTGGGCGGGCGGATCGGCCCTGGCGGCGTTCGTCGGGGGCGGCCTGCGCGACACGTTCGGCGCGCGGAGCATTTTCTTTGTCCCTGCGACGCTGCATCTTTTCCAATGGATTGTTGCGTGGCGGCTTGACCGCGCCAGCGCCGCGACGGTCGCGGCGGCCAGGGCGCAACCTCCGCCCCCGGATGATGCCGATCACCGCGAGCGCTGCCGGTCACCGGTGCCGCCGGCCGTGTTCATGAAGATGGCCTGGGTGGCCAACCCGTTTTCGTACGTCGCCATCAACGCCCTCATCCCGGTGATTCCCCAGCGCGCAGCGGACTTGCACCTGGGGCCTGTGGCCGCCGGGGTGTTCAGTTCGATCTGGTATTTCGCGCGGGCCGCCGCGTTTGTGTTGCTCTGGCAATGGACCGGCTGGCACTACCGTTTCAAATGGCTGGTGGGAGCGTATCTGGCGATGGCCGCCTGCTTCGCCGTCGTCTTGGTGGGCGGATCACTCTGGCTGCTGGTGGGCGCCCAACTCGTCTTCGGACTGGGCGTCGGCCTCGCTTACTACTCCTCGCTCTACTACTCGATGGACGTTGGCGAAACCAAGGGCGAGCACGGCGGGTTCCACGAGGCGGCCCTGGGCACTGGCATCTTCGCCGGCCCGGCGATCGGGGCGGTCTCGTTGCGGTTCTTTCCCGACTGGCCGAACATGAACACGTGGGCGGCATCGGCGCTCCTGATGATTGGTCTGGCGGCGCTGTACTGGCTTCGGTATCGCCGGCCCTCGAAATCGAGAAAACCATGAACCGCCTCCGATTGCTGCTGTTGATCGTCCTCGGAACCTCGCTTCCCCCGGCCGGCGCCTGGGACTATGAAGGCCACCGCGTCATCAACCTGCTGGCGCTGGACTCGCTGCCAACGAACTTCCCGTCCTTTGTCCGGACGGCTGAAGCCCGGGAGCGAATCGCCTTTCTCGGCGGCGAAATGGACCGCTGGCGCAACACACCGGACCTGCCGCTGCGCCACGTGAACCATCCGGACCACTATCTGGACCTTGAAGACCTGGAACCGTACGGACTCTCACCGACCAACGTGAGCCAGTTCCGCCACGAGTTTGTGGCCCAGTTGGGGGCCATCCGCGCCGCCCAGCCGGACAGGTTCCCGCCGATTGACCCGGCACGCGACCGGGAACGAACCAAGTGGCTGCCCGGCTTTCTCCCGTGGGCCATCGCCGAGCAGTACGCCAAGTTGAAATCGGCGTTCTCCTACCTGCGTGAGTACGAACAGGCGGGGACGGCGGACGAAATCGCCAATGCGCGCGCGAACATCATCTACCGCATGGGCGTCATGGGGCACGTCGTGGGCGATGCCTCCCAGCCACTTCACACGACCCGCCACTACAACGGCTGGGTCGGACCCAACCCCCGCGGCTACACCACCAACCGCACGTTTCACGCTTGGATTGATGGCGGCTACCTGCAGAAGGTCGGCCTCGACACCAACGCGTTAGCCGCGCGGCTGCGTCCCGCCCAACGGCTGCCCAAGCCCGATCCGAACTCCGGGCGCCAAGACGTCTTTTCCAACGCGATGGGGTTTATCCTCGAACAACACCGCCATGTCGAGACGCTCTATGAGCTGGAAAAGGCCGGCAAGCTGTCCGGCGAGGGCGAGACCGGCCGCGAAGGTTCGAAGTTGCTGCAAGAGCAGTTGCTCGCCGCATCGCAATGGTTGGGTGATCTTTGGCTCACCGCGTGGCAGGAGGCACCCCCGGACCTGTTCTTGCGGTCATTCCTCGCGAAACGTTCGGCGGAAGAAGACCGGCGTCCCTGACGCCTGCGCGACATCCCCCGCCACCCCTTCCGAAGCGCTCCCGGTCGTACCCGCAACTGCACTTGCGGTATCCAGCCGCCAAGGTGGCGCGGGATCCGTCTCCCAGAATTCCGGTTCCGATCCAGCCCCGCGGGACTGCCGCCGAGCGATGGCTGCGGCGTCCGATCGGACCTTCCCTATCAACAGTTCCCGTCACATGATAAGTTAGTTCTTGACATGTATGGAAGCCATGTCTAGACGAGTTGATATGATTTCACGGCTCTCGACAGTTGCAGTCTTGGTACGTTGCTTACGCCTGTCCGTTTTTTGGTGTCTGTCTTCGGGAGTGGTCGCGATGCGAGCGGCTGCCCCGTGGGGCACGCCGATCATGCAGCCCGGCATCGCCGCGCTAACCTGCGCCGCGCAGCAGAATCCTTCGGGGCCCACCAATGCTTTTCCCTTCGGCCTGGTGGACCTGCGAAACCCATCGCCTGTACCGCACTACACGATTGTTGGGCCTGCCGCCACTCTGTGGAACCCGCCCATGTATCATCACCCGGACTGGTCGGTGGACAAGATCGGTTGTGTTTTCGGGATTGCCGTGGACCGCGATGGCAATATTTACCTCGGCGCGCACAGCCTTTACGTTCCGTACTGGGGTCCGCCGTCGTTCGGCAATCCGTATCTGCAACTCGGATCCATCGGCGGCTCGAACCCCTTGAACGCCTCCGGGACGATCTACCGCGTGGATGCAATGACCGGCAACGTGACGGTTTTTGCCGTGCTGCCCCAGCTTGCCGACCCGAACCTGCCGTGGAATCCATCCGCCGGTCCGGGCATCGGAAATCTCAGTTACGATGCCATCCATGATCAGCTCTTTGCCACCAACCTCGAGGACGGCAAGATCTATCGGCTGACGAAATCCGGCACGGTCGGCGTGATTGCCGAGGTGTTCGACCCCTTGGCCCCCGATAGCGGCGTGCCCGGCATGCCGCCGCTGGGTGATCGGTTGTGGGCCATCGAGGTCTCCGGCAGCCGGGTGTTTTACTCCGTGTGGGATGTGGGAAACGTCGCCAGTCCCACGGTCATCCGCCGCGTGGACATCGCGCCGTCGGGCGCCCTGATCCCGGCCAGCGACGCGCCCGTGTTAACCGTCCCGGCGAACTCGGTCGCCTCGGCCGGATGGGTGACCACCCCGGTCAGCGACCTCACTTTTTCCCAGGACGGCAACACCATGATCTTGGCGGAACGGGGCATGTACAAGCTTTACGGGATGACGGACTTCTACGCCACCGGGAATCATGCGGGACGCGTGCTGCGGGCCAACTGGAGCGGCTCTGCCTGGACTGTCACCCACGCGATCGCCACCGGTAAGAATGTCACCTCGGGTGAGGCCTACGGCGGGGCTGACTTCGGGCCGGAGGGCGGTGTGCCGGAAGCCTTGGTCTGGATGAGCAGCGCGGACATGGCCACCGGCGCCGGGCCCCACGGGATCCAGGGCCTGCGGATGACGGATTTTCCGGCGTTCCCGCCATTGGTTCAGGCAACCAATTCCTACCTCGTCCCCTACGACCCCGCCTACACCGCGGCAGGTCCGGACGTGAAGGGCATCGGCGGCGATGTGGAAATCATGCCGGAGCGGGCGTGCAGCCGGTTGACCGTGGAGCGGATCACCTGCCCCGAAAAGCAGGGCCTGCCGTTTACCGTCACGTTCCAAGTCCAAAACCTGTCCGGCCAGACCGTCCAGTACGGCTGGTGGAACCCCTGGCCGACCAACAACCTGCCGCCCGGCGGAGTCACGTTCCAGCCCCTGCCGGCCGGCGTTTTCCCGCTGCCGGGAGGCAGTCTGACCAACTTGGGCACGGTGCCGCTGAGCGTGCAACTGCCCGCGAATCTTGGCGGGCAAACCGTTTGTTTCTCGTTGACCCTGTTGGACGACAAGAGCCGTGTCTGCTGTACGGAAAAGATCTGCGTCGAATTACCGGTGTGTGATTGCGCGAGGATTGTTACCGAAAAAATCGAGTGTCATCCCCTGCCGGGCGGCGCGGTGAACTATTCACTCACGCTTGTCATCCAGAACCTGACCCACCTGTCAGCCAATCCCTTCCCCTTCTACCATGTCACCTTCCTTCCGCCGACCGGTTTCAGTCCATCCAACGTGACACCGGTGCCGTCACCGATCCCGCCGGGCGGCAGTGGCACGGTCACGGTGACCTACACCGGCCTGCCGGGGAAACTGTGCTTCACGCTGGGGCTGCATGACGAGGACATCGAACCCTGCTGCTTCATCCCGGTCTGCTTGGACCTGCCGGACTGCCGTGAGGATCCCCCGGATCTCTGTGCGGTTGAGACGGTGGTTCCCTGCCGTCCCGGGCCGCCCGGCACACCACCGGGGCTGGGCACGGCCACGCTGCATTACACGCTCTGCAACAATTCCACGGCTCCGCGCACCTACGCGTGGTCCGTCAGCGGCACGACACCCGCGCCGCCCTGCACGAAGACCTTGACGCCGGCGGACTTCTCGCCGGCGTCGGGCACGGTGACGGTCGGCCCCGGCGCCTGCATCACCATCCCCATCACCGTGACCTGCCGGGAATGGAACCCAGGCGAATGCGCCAGCTTCGTGGTCTGCGCTACGCCGGTAGATCCGGGGGCGCCGGCTTTCGATCTCTGCTGCGAGGGTACCATCCGCGCGGCCGTCGCGGGTGCGCCCCTGGTCGGTCCGGTTGTGGACCCGGTGTCAGGGCCGCCGGCGTTATCTTCGGGTGGATCGGCTGACGTCACGCTTGAAGTGTTCAATCCGGGTGATTCTGCCCGCACTTTTACCGTCGTCGTCCGGAGTTCGGATACGCTGCTGGGCTTCGGGAGCCCTGACGGACGACAGGCAGACTTTCAGCCCTATCTTCGCGCCGTTTTGGAAGTACCTCCCGGAGGTCAGAGGCCCCTATCTTTCCGGATCTTCCGCACGGGTGACTCAGTCTGGGATCCCTCGGTATCGCAGGTTGAAGTTGTCATCCGCCCCGGGGTTCTGGCGGCCGAGGCTCTGCTAGGCGAAGCGGCGGATCTGGCGGTCCCGGTGATTCGCCAGCAGGCGCGGGCAGGAACCATCGCCCCTCCACGCATTACGGGTTTCGAGCTGGCGCCCGGCAATCCTCCGCGGGCAGTGCTGCGGCTCTCCGGTGAAGCCGGAGCCCGCTACCGTATCGAGCGCGCCCGCGAGGCAACCGGTCCGTGGACAGCGGCCGCCTCTGTGGACGGCAAGCTGGATGCCGAAGGCATGTTCTGGATGGCGGACCGCACGGCTACGTGCGAATTGGCCTGCGAACCCGGCGAAGACGCAGCCTTCTTCCGCGTGGTAGGATGGGCGCCGAGGTGAGCTGGTGGCGGGCTCTGTCCGGTGAATCCGCTTGCCACGGGGCGGGCGATTTTCCACTCTGAGGCCGCGGATTCACGAGGGCTTTCCGGCCGCACAAAGTTGATCTGGAGAGCCGTATTTCGTGCGTCAGTCCGGCGGTTGCGCGCGTGGCGGAATTGGCAGACGCGCTAGATTCAGGTTCTAGTGGGTAACACCGTGCAGGTTCAAGTCCTGCCGCGCGCACCATCTTCTTCCCTCCTCGCGGCCGCCCCATGCTCATCCCGCTGCGGCAAGGTGGTACCCCCGAGAAGGAGCCGCTTTTCTCAAGCGCCGCCCGCTTCGAGCCCGCAGCAGCTTTCGAAGCTTGCGGAGTTTGCGGCTACGCCGATGACGCCCGGCCGTTGCTGGCGAACAACTCGCCGTTGAGTTACCCTCCGCCTCGTGTCGCAGGGAGCGATCATACACGAAGTTGCCGGCCCGATGGACCCGTGGGCCGTTGCGCGGCGTTTGCTCGGATCGCCGGGGTTGATTCTGCTGGAAAGCCAATGGAGGCCCCGCGCGTACTCGCGGTTTTCGTTCCTGACAGCGCAACCGTTTCTCCGACTCCGATCGTACGGTTCGCGGTGTCTTCTGACCGGAGGCGGGGGAACGCTGTCTCTGTATGGCAACCCTTGGGAGGTGCTCGACCAGCTCATGGCCCGGTATGAGATGCCGGACCAGCCGGACGTTCCCTTCCCGGTCGGCGGGTGCTTCGGATTCTGGGGCTATGGGCTGGCCCTCTTCGCCGAGTCGGCTTTGCGGAGTCTCCAGCCTGATGATCGCGAGTTGCCGGACTGCGACCTCGGGTTCTACGACAGCCTCGTGGTGTTCGACCATGAGCTTGGCAGAACGTTGGTTGTCGCCAGCGGATTGGGCGCGGACGGGTCGCGGACTCGTGCTCGCGCACTGGAACAGCGATCTCGTTGGCTTCGAGTCCTTGAGGGGGCGCAAGGATCGCCATCACCGCTTGAAGCCCCGTTCCCGGCACCCGCCCGCTCCCCTTTGCCCGACGGACGCCGTAACAGCGGCCGCGAGGAGTTCATGCGCGCCGTTGACCGGGCGCGGCAATACATCGGCCGTGGCGAAGTCTATCAAGTGAACCTCTCGCGGCGTGTCCGCGGGTCGGTCGGCGTTCCGCCTGCCGGGCTGTACGAGGCGTTTCGACGCGCCTCGCCAGCACCTTTCGCGATGTACATGGAGGGAGGCGATCACTGCCTGGTCTCGCATTCGCCCGAGTTGTTCCTGCGAATGAACGGTCCGAATGTCCTCACCCGCCCGATCAAAGGCACCCGGGCGCGGGCGGCTTCCACTGAGGCGGACCACCGCGCGCGACGGGAATTGATCGAGAACCCCAAGGAGCGGGCGGAACTGTTGATGATCACGGATCTGCTGCGCAATGACCTGGGGAGGCTTTGCGAGTTCGGAAGCGTGCAAGTCCCGGAGCTACGCCGGGTGGAGGTTCATGGCGCGGTACATCAAGCGGTGGCGAGCATCACGGGGAGATTGCGCCCGGGAATCAATCACGTGGCCGCGCTCGCCCGTTGTTTTCCGGGGGGCAGCGTGACTGGAGCCCCGAAAATCCGGGCGATGCAGATTATTGACGAGCTGGAACCAGTTGCCCGCGGTCCCTACACGGGTTGCGGAGGTTACTTGGGCTTCAATCGCGAGAGTCAGTTGAACATTCTGATTCGAACGGCCGTGTTCGCAGGGGGCCGAGTTTGGTTCCACACAGGCGCCGGCATCGTGGCCGATTCTTGTCCGGAAGCAGAGTTTGCCGAAACCGAGGCCAAGGCAGCCGTCTTCCGTGCCGCCATGGCCCGCCTGGCCAGAGAACGCCGCCTCGCCGGCGGCGGTCGTCCCCAGCCGACTTTGATCACCTCATGATCGCGTACGTCAACGGCAGGTTCGTGGATGACCGGGAGGCGTCCGTCTCGGTCTTCGACCGCGGTTTCCTGTACGGCGACTCCGTTTTCGAGACCCTCCGGGTATCGAATGGACGCCCGTTCCGCTGGCCACTGCACGTTGAGCGCCTTCGCAAAGGTGCGGCCTTTCTCGGAATAAGCGTCCCGACGCCGCCCAAGGAACTCCGCTCGATCATGGCCTCGTTGACTGACCGGAATCAGCTTGCCGAGGGTTTGCTCCGCATCACGCTCTCACGCGGGCCGGGAGCGCGCGGTTACTCACCAAGGGAGGCCGGGCCTCCGACCCTGGTCGTGACCGCGCACGAGCTCCCGCCGGCCTCGGGGGATTGGCGCCTCCGGACTGCCTCGCTCAAGGTGGCGGTTGGCGACAAGCTGGGTGGACACAAGGTGGGCAGCCGCCTGCTCAACGTGCTGGCACGGGCCGAGGCAGAATCGGCCGGCGCTGATGAAGCGCTGATCCTCAACACCAGCGGCGAGGTTCTGGAGGCGGCCAGCGGCAATGTGTTTGGGTGCAACGCAACCTGGTGCTCACCCCGCCCTCGGCCATTGGTGCGTTGCCGGGCGTGACGCGCGCAATCGTGCTCGAGCTCTGCGCCGCCCTCGGAATCACGACGCAAAAGCGTAAAGTCCCGGTCGAGGCACTACAGACAGCCGACGGGATGTTCGTCACGAACTCCGCCCGGGGAATCGTCAACGTGGCGTCGCTGGACGGAGTTCCCTTCGCGGGATCCCCGGTCATCGCCCGGTTGCAGACCGAATACGCCCGGTTACTTGCGCGGGAGACCATGCCTCCGGCAGAGTCCGCAGCCGTCGAAAATCGCCCGTTCGATGACCCGACCGACACGGACTGAACCGCGGTCTGGTCCGGACGCCTGGGGATCAACCCGACGCGGAACACGACGGCCAGCCCGGCCTCGGGGAACACGAGCGCCGTCGTGAGGCTTCCGGGTCATTCCGGTTCCTCCCGATAACAGAGAGCCCGCTGCCGCATCGAGTCCACGTTCAGTTGGAGCGGAGGCAGACCGGGGCCGGCCGTGTCCACGACCCAGAGGACCTCGGCGAGCTGGCCGGCCGATGGGATCAAGGTGGGGAGAAGATTGGGCTGCCCCAGAATCAGATGTTCGTTGAAGGTGTGACCTTCGTGACCTGGAGACACTGCAAGGTAAAGCATGTCCAGTTCGACCAGATCGTTGAAAAAGTGGGTGCCCAGCGACACGTCCGGAACCAGGCCGGCGTGCATCAGGGCCAGTTCGCACACCACTGAAGCCGTATTGATTTCCGCGAAGGACACCGGGACGCCCAGCGAGGGCATGGAGGTACCCCAACGGCCCGGCCCGATGAGCATCAGGGTCAGGGCGGCATCACGGGGCGCCAGGTGCGCCACCCGGCCGATCATCCGCGCCACCGAGTAGCGCTGGCTCATCCCCAACTGGCTGTACACCGACGGCACGACGTAGATCACGCGATGAATCACCGTCGCCACGCTATGCCCCACGATCGGGCCGAAAGATCGAAACAACAAACGCTCCGGAGCGACGGTTTCCGGAGGCGTTACGCGCGTGCCGCCGCCACCAATCCTGACCTGGAAGGGGCCGGCACTGAACGAGGTTCACGCGAAACCGGCCGTCCGGGCAGAAGTTGGCGGTGAACTCGATGTCCACGGGGTATTGATAGGCCTCCTGAAGCACTCGACACAGATCGCGCATTGTGGGCGCAAAATCCGTCTCGCCGAGCAACCGTTCGAAGGACAGGCTGCCGGCAAAGCGCGGCACGGCAACCGCCTCGTCGCGCGGCGGCCCTGAAGATTCGTCGCGGGTCGCGAACAATTCGATCAGGTCGGTGGGAAACGCCGCCGCCACCGTCTCGAAATCACGACTCGTCAGTTGGTTGTTTTGGAGATCGAGCACATCCACGCGGCGTTGAGCGAACTCGCGCCATTCGCCGGAGCGTGCTTCGGGACGCTTCAGCGGGGCGTTCAGCGCCACGAGGCGCGTATAGTCGTCGTCCGCGCGATCCACTGCCCGGGTGCCGAGCCCGAACACCAGCCGCAACAGGCCGCTCTGCGGATCAATGTCCTCCTGCCACACGAACGGGTTGAAGGAAAAACCCACCCCGGCCACATGCGGGAAAAAGAGCGAGCCGTACATCTCGCCCGAGACACGTTGGATCAGGAGCGCCATCTGCTCATCGCGATCCAGCAGACCGTGGTGCAATCGGTAGCGCAGCCCTTCCTCGCTCATGGCGCTGGCATAGACGGTGCGCACTGCATTCTTCAACGCCTCGAGGCGTTCGTGCGGCGAGCCCTGGTTAGCGCAGAACACACTATGGTACTTTCCGGAGAAGGCATTGCCGTAGTTGTCCTCCAGCAGGCTACTCGACCGCACAATCAGGGGCGACTGGCCGAAATACTCCAGCATCTCGACGAACTGTTCCTCGATGCCCTCTGTGAACGTTCCCTTGAGAATCCGTTCCCGAGCCTCCGCAGCTTGGCGGAGATAAGCGTCGAAGTCCTTCGAACGCCGCCGCAGCCACCAGCAGCCGTTCTGCACCAGGTAGGTGTAGAACACGTCGGACCCGACGTAGAAGGAATCGTGGCTCTCCAGTTTCTCGGCCCACTGCGGACCGGCCCGCCGCAGCACCGCCCGCGCCAGCAACATCCCGAGGGACTTGCCGCCAATCCGGCCGGTCCCAATCATCCGCTGCATGATCTCCACCAGCGTTTCGAGGTCGAAATACCTTCGCGCCAGGGACTGGAACCGCTCATCGCTGGTGACCACCATCTTCAGCAACCGCTCGAACAGCTCCGTGGTTTCCACGGTCGGGGTCCCCCCCGTCCGGAGGGCGTTGGCGGCCTGCTGCGCCTCATGGAACGTGCGCACCCAAACGCCTGGCCGGTGGATGCTGAATTCCAACCACGGTTTGGGCACGCTGCCAAGGATGTCGGCGATCGTCGCACTGCTGGTCACCGGGACGAACTCGTCGCCCTGCTGTCGGTGCAACAGATAGATCGTGGGCGTGTGCCGGCCCCAGACTTTGACGGGATGAATGAAGAGTTCGCCGTCGCGGCGAAAGACCTCGATGACGACCTGCGCCGTCCGGTTGATGCTGTCGGTGGCGTGGAAGGAGTGCTGATTCTTGAGCAGGGCGAAGTAGGCGATGGTGTCCAGCTCGTACAGGTACGGACACGCAATCATGAAAAAATTGCCCAGCATCCGATCGCTGAACCAGTCGGCGGCCAGATCGGAGAGGCAATCGAACACGTAGAACGCTCCCGGTCCCGCCTGCTCGATGACATCCAGAATCCCGGTCAGGAATCGTTCAAACCCTTCCGCCGGGTTCATCACGTAAACCTCGGCCCCACTGGCCTCTTGGAGCAACGGCTGGTGGCGGGCGAACCGGAAGTAAATCAGTCGTCGCCCGAGGCGTGTCGCTTCCCGGCAAATCGGGGGCAACACCGGCAGGTAATCTTCGACCCCGTCCACCTCCCAGACCACGTTATCCCCTGCCCGCAGACCCAGCAGCACGCGATCGAGTCCCGGCATGCCGGAGCTAATGACCTCCTTGGTGGCGCTCATATTTGTCGAGGGGAGTTTGGCTGAAACCGCTTCCGAGCAGTCTGTCGGCCCCTCGCCCCTCAATCAAGGCCGCGACCAGATCGTCATCGCGCCGCGCCCGCCGGCCAACCCGATGCCACCGGCCAGCCAAGTTCGCAGACGTCGGCCGAGCCCGAACACAACGATCCACCGGGCATCGGAAGTTCCGCGCTACAAAGTTTGCAGTGGACTTGCGGCGGCTGCTCAGATAGCAGAAGCCGTCCTTGATGCGCGTGGCAGCCAGCACGAAGCAATCGAATGCCGTCCTTCGGACTTTCCAGTCGAGAACGGCAGCGGTCTTGCCTTCCTCGGGCGCCAGCGAAGGACCAGCAAACCACCTCATCCATTCCAGACACTGACATCCCATGGCCATCATCCACGAGATCCTCGAATCGGTCCGAAAACGTAACGCCGGCGAACCAGAGTTCCTGCAAGCCGCGACCGAAGTGCTCGAATCCATCGAGCCCGCTGTGCAGCGGCACAAGAAGTATGTGGAAGGTCGAGTTTTGGAACGGTTGGTCGAGCCGGAGCGGGTGATCATCTTCCGGGTGCCGTGGCAGGACGACAAGGGCCAGTACCGGATCAACCGCGGGTTCCGCATCCAAATGAACAGCGCCATCGGGCCCTACAAGGGCGGCCTGCGATTTCATCCGACCGTGAACCTGAGCATCTTGAAGTTCCTCGCGTTCGAACAGGTCTTCAAAAACTCGCTCACCACGCTGCCCATGGGCGGCGGCAAGGGCGGCTCGGACTTCGATCCGAAAGGGAAGTCCGACAACGAGGTCATGCGCTTTTGCCAGAGCTTCATGACCGAGTTGTTCCGGCACATCGGCCCGGACACCGACGTGCCGGCCGGCGACATCGGCGTCGGCGGCCGCGAGATTGGCTATCTCTACGGGCAGTACAAGCGGCTGGCCAACGAGTCCACCGGGGTGCTGACCGGCAAGGGAATCAACTGGGGTGGTTCGCTGATCCGGCCTGAAGCCACCGGATACGGCTGCGTCTATTTTGCCGAGGAGATGCTCAAGACGCGGGGCGAATCGCTGGCCGGAAAGGTCTGCACCGTCTCCGGCTCCGGCAACGCCGCCCAGTTCACGGTCGAGAAGCTCATTCAGGTGGGGGCCAAACCGGTCACGATGTCCGACTCGAACGGCTTCATCTACGACAAGAACGGCATCAACCAGGAGAAGCTCGAGTGGATCAAGAACCTCAAGAACGTCCGCCGCGGCCGCATCAAGGAGTACGCGGATGAATTCGGTGTCGAGTACGTTGAAGGTCAGCGGCCGTGGATCCTCGCCTGTCAGTGCGCGTTCCCCTGCGCCACCCAGAACGAGATTAACGGCGAGGACGCTGCCCGCCTGCTCAAGAACGGCTGCTATCTCGTGAGCGAGGCCGCCAACATGCCGTCGGATCCCGACGCGATTCACCAGTTCCTCGCCGCGAAAATCCTTTACGGCCCCGGCAAGGCCGCCAACGCGGGCGGCGTGGCCACCTCCGGCTTGGAAATGAGCCAGAACTCGATGCGCCTGCCGTGGACGCGCGAAGAGGTGGACAAGCGGCTGCACCACATCATGGTCACGATCCACAAGAACGCCTGGGACACCGCCGCGGACTACGGCCAGCCGGGCAACCTGCTGGTGGGCGCGAACATCGCCGGCTTCACCAAGGTCGCGGATGCCATGCTGGATCAAGGCCTGGTCTGACAGACTCGTCTTCGACCACTCGGCCTGAGCCGACGGCGAAGCCGTTGGCCGGGGAGATTCTCAGCGCAACAGCCCGCTTCGGCGGGCTGTTTTGCTGGGTGCCCAAGCGGCAGGAGCCGTCCGCCTGCCGCGCCTGTCCCGCCACGACGACGCGTTTCGAGGCCGGCTCTCTAACGCAGCGTGGTCGCACGCTCGTTGATCCACGCGGTATCGCGCGGTGCCCGGCGAACACCGCTGATCCCTTTCTTCAGCGTGTCCGGATCCACCCACTTCTTCACCTCCGCGTGGCCGTCGGCGAACGACAGGCCGCTGGCGCCGTTGTGGTAAATGGCGGGCAGATTGCCCCATTCCGGCGGCCGATCCACGAGCACCAGCAGGTAGCCGTCGTCCACGCTTTCCTCGCGCTCGTCTATGAACACGAAATGGGTCGAGGCGGAAGGAATCTGGCTGAGCTTGCGGTAGGTCCACCACTTCTTGTCCACGAGATCCGTGTGCCAACTGCTGCCGTTCATGAACCCGTTCATCGAGATGCTGCGCGTGCGCAGGTGCTTGGTCCCGCCGATCGTCACCAGGAACCGGTCGGCAGGGCACTTGTAGATGTCAATCGAGTTGTTGTACGGGTAGAGCTTCCCGTGCGGCGGCTTGAGCAGGTTGATGTTCGTCGCGTCGCGAATGTTGATCGGGTTCGAGGCGCTGATCCAGCCGCCCACCCAGCCGTCTTCGGTCCCGTCCCCGTTGGGCACCAGATCATCGCGATGGTCGTCCGCGTACATGATCCAAGCCATGCTGAGTTGCTTGCCGTTGCTGATGCACTTGATGCCGTGCGCCTTGGCCTTGGCCTTGGACAAAGCGGGCAAGAGCATTCCGGCGAGGATCGCAATAATGGCGATCACCACGAGCAACTCGATCAAGGTGAAGCCAACGGCCTGCCGCTGGCTCATCCGCGTCCCGACGGTGGCAATATTGACTTGGGAATTCATGAAGAGAAGGTAGTGCGACCCGCCGCCCTCCGGCAAGTTCCCTTCATCGCCGACTCGCCAGTTCCGAGCTGGCAGATTCGATCACCTTGCCCTCGCCAGCGCCGACCACACAACGGCGCTTGAGGCTGAAACACAAATCGGGTTTGGTTCGCCCATGCGAGCCACAATCTTCCGCCTCCTGTCCTTCGCTTTGGGCAACGTGCTGATCAACGTCGCGGCCAACGAAGTGTCGGTGGTTGAACGGCCGGATACGGCGGTCCCAAACCAGCACTACGTCGCGAACCGCCCGCCGCTCGCGCCAAGCCCATTGATCAAGCTGCCCCTGACGGCCATCGAACCGCGCGGCTGGCTCCGGAAACAGCTTGAGCTCCAGAACGCCGGCTTCCACGGCCACCTGGGCGAACTGAGCCGCTACTTGCGCAAGGAAAACAACGCCTGGCTTGATCCGCGGGGGCGCGGCGACCACGGATGGGAAGAGGTCCCCTACTGGCTCAAGGGGTTCGGCGATTGCGCCTACCTGCTGCGGGACCCGGCGCAGATCGAAGAGGCAAAGGTCTGGATCAACGGCGCGCTCAACAGTCAGCAGCCGGACGGTTGGTTCGGCCCGGGCGAAGGGCGCACTGGCGAGGCCACGGATCTCAAGGGCCGCGAGGACCTCTGGCCGAACATGATCATGCTGATGTGCCTGCAATCCTACTACGAGTTCAGCGGCGACGAGCGCGTGTTGCGGGCCATGGAGCGGTACTTCGACTATCAAATGCGGGTGCCGGAGGAACGGTTTATCGTCGGCTACTGGGCCACCAGCCGCGCCGCCGACAACCTGTGGAGCGTCTATTGGCTCTACAATCGCACAGGCCAGCCCTGGCTCCTCGATCTGGGGAAAAAGATCGAACGTCGCACGGCCCGCTGGGTGGACGGCATTCCCAACTGGCACAACGTCAACATGGCGCAGGGCTTCGGCGGGCCGGCGTTCTTCTGGATGCAGTCCGGTGATCCCCGTCATCTGCACGCCGCCGAGCGCAACTGGCAGACGATGCGCGACCTCTACGGCCAGGTGCCCGGCGGCATGTTCGGCGGCGACGAAAACTGCCGCCCCGGCTACAGCGACCCGCGCCAGGCCGTCGAAACCTGCGGGATGGTGGAAATGATGTTCTCCCACGAGCGCCTGCTGTTCGTCACGGGCAACCCGGTCTGGGCGGATCGGTGCGAGGACGTGGCGTTCAACTCCCTGCCCGCCGCGCTCACGGCCGACCTTAAGGCGTTGCGCTACCTGACCGCGCCCAACCTCATCCGCTCCGACCGCCACAACAAGGCTCCCGGCTACCAAAACAGCGGGCCGATGCTTCACTTCGACCCCTACTCGCACCGTTGCTGTCAGCACAACTGGGGACACGGCTGGCCCTACTTCGCCGAACACCTTTGGGCGGCCACATCGGGCAACGGCTTGGCGGCAGTGCTGTACGCCCCCAGTGCCGTCCGGGCGAAAGTGGGCGACGGCACGCTGGTCACCGTGACTGCCAACACCCACTACCCTTTCGACGAGCGCATCGAGTTCACGGTCGCCACGCCAGAGCCGGTGCGATTCCCGCTTTACCTGCGCGTGCCCGGCTGGACGACCACGCCGACCCTCAAGGTCAACGGGGCCGCCCAGGCGATCGCGCCCCGGCGGTTGACTTTCGTGCGCCTCGATCGCGAATGGCGCAACGGTGATCGCGTCACGTGGGAATTGCCCATGCCGATCACGGTCCGGCAGTGGACGAAAAACAAGAACAGCGTCTCGGTTGATCGCGGGCCGCTGACCTTTTCCCTGAAGATCCGCGAGAAAATGGTCCGCGAGGGCGGCACCGACCGCTGGCCGGCCTGGGAAATTCTGCCCACAACGCCCTGGAACTATGGACTCGAGCTGAAGGCCGAACCCACCGAGTCGTTCGAAGTGGTGCGACGCGAATATCCGGGGAACGAGATGCCGTTCACGCACGAAGGCACCCCGATCGAGCTGGTCGCCAAGGGGCGCCGCATTCCCGAGTGGCAGGCCGACCGCCTCGGCCTGGTTGGCCTCCTCCAAACCAGCCCGGTCAAGTCCAGCGAACCAACCGAAAGGATTCGCCTCATTCCTATGGGGGCCGCCCGGCTGCGAATTGCCCAGTTCCCGGTGATCGGGGATGGCCCGGAGGCAGTGACCTGGACGCCGCCCGCCCAGCCCAAGCCCTCCGCCTTCCCCGCGAGCGCTTCTCACTGTTACGAAAGCGACTCGCTGGACGCATTGGGCGATGGGATCGAACCGGCGCACTCCAACGACCAGGAGATCCCGAGATTCACCTGGTGGCCGCGCAAGGGCACCATCGAGTGGGTCCAATTCGACTTCGGTCAACCGCGCAAGGTGGGCGGCGTCTCGGTGTACTGGTTCGATGACACCGGTGCTGGGCAGTGCCGCGTGCCGGCTTCGGCGCGCCTGCTCGCCAGACGGGGCGACACTTGGCTGCCGGTGCCCGGCGCGGGGATTGACACGCGGCGGGATGGCTGGAACACGACTGAATTCCCGCCGGTCGAAACTACCGCCTTGCGGCTGGAGGTCCAACTGCAGCCCGGGTTTTCCGGCGGAATCTTGGAGTGGAAGGTGAATTAGCCCCCCGGCGATGACAGCACGATTCCCGGCCACGGCTCAAGCCTTGCCATCCGCCACTTCCCGCTCGATTCTGATCGCATGAAACTGCCCCCTCAAAACCGTCGCGCGTTCCTCCAGCGTGCCTGCCGCACCACTGCCACCCTCCTCGTTGCCCCGGGGCTTCGCGCCGCCAAAACCAAATCGCTGCATCTCGCCACCAACGCCTATTCGTGGCACGTCTTCTATCAGCGCGAGGGACGGAACTTTGCGGCCGACCTCGATTCTGGACTGGCTGACGTGGTCGCCAGCGGCATCAACGGCTTCGAGCCCGGCGCCGGCGGCACCGAAGATGTTCGGAACCTGCTCCCTCTGCTTCGCCGGCATGGGCTCGAGATGCGGTCGCTGTACGTCAACAGCACGCTGCACGAAGCGGCTCAGGCGGAAGAGAGCGTGGGCCGAATTCTGGACGTGGCGCGGGAGGTAAAGCCCTTCGGCACGCGCATCATCGTGACCAATCCGAACCCGATCCGCTGGGGTGGGCCGGAAAACAAGAGCGATGCGCAGTTGCGAACCCAGGCCGCCGCGTTGAACCGGCTGGGGCGTGAACTCGCCGCGCTCAAGATGACGCTCGCCTACCACTACCACGACATCGAGTTGCGCGCCGCAGCCCGGGAGTTCCACCACATGATGGTCGGTACGGATCCGCGCTACGTGACGTTGTGCCTCGACTCGCACTGGATGTATCGCGGCGCGGGAAATTCGCAGGTGGCCCTCTTCGACGTCGTCGAGCTTTACGGCCACCGGATCAGCGAACTCCACCTCCGGCAGTCACACAACGGCGTCTGGTCGGAAACGCTGGGACCGGGCGACATTGATCACGCAGCGCTCGCCGCCGCGCTCAAACGGAAACGGGTGAAGCCGCACCTGGTGCTGGAAGTCGCGGTCGAGTCCGGAACGCCCAAAACCCTGACTGCCGTCGAAGCCCATCGCCGCAGTGGCGAGTACGCGCGACAGGTCTTCGCCGACTTCGCCTAGCACGGGGGCTTCACTGTCCACCGTGGTCCCCCGCCCTTGCCCTCAACCCGCGTAGCGGCGCAAATACCTCAAAGCCACGCGGAAATCCTTCGGCAGCGGAGCTTCGATGCTGACCGGTTCGCCGGAGTCCGGGTGGTTGACCGTGACGCGCTCGAGATGCAGTGCGGTTCGTCCCAGCAAGGGTCGTTCGGGCTGATCCCCCTTGAAACGGTAGTCGCGCTTGAGGCGGGAGAGTAACAGCGGCTGACCACCGGCGAACGGGTCCGCCACGAGGGGGAGGCCGATCCAGCGCAGATGGCTGCCGACCTGGCCCGGCCGATGGGTCAGCGGTTCGCAGCGTAGCAGGGCGTACCCCGCGAATCGCTCCAGCACTTGAAACCGGGTGATGGACTTCTTGCCGCGACCCGGGGACACCACCAAACCACCGGGCCGGCCGGGATGCGGGGCCAGTGGGACCGTGACTTCAAAGTCATTCTCCCGCGGTTGCCCCTTCACGACGCCACAGTAAACGCGATTCGGCTGGCAGGAGCCAAACTGACTGGTCAGCTCGGCCAGCACAGGACGGGACTTCGCGAACAGCACGACGCCCGAACCGTCCGGCTCGACGCGGTTCGCGGCGAACAAACCGGTCAACCCGCGAGCCGTGGCCCACCGCGCCCCCTCCCGAATGCCGGCGGCAATCAGGTTGGTCAGGCTTGGCTCGTCTTCTTGGGTCGAGGCCAGTGCGAGGTTTGCGGGCTTGTCGAGGGCCAGCAGGTGACCGTCTTCGAACAGCGACGACAGTTCCCAGAAGTCGTTCGAAGGGCGCCACGACAGTTTGATTGGCGGCAACATTCCCTGCGGCGGGTCCGAGGTCAGCTCCCGGGCGCGTGTCGGGCGGAAATATCCCCCCGAGCGGGTCAAGGCATCGCCGCCGGGTCAGCCTGATCGTCCCGGCCTTTGATGGTGTTGATCCGGCTGGCTTGAAGTTGATGCAGGAACCACTCGTTGAACGCGCGCATCCGGCCCTGGCCCTCCATCTCCGCCAACGTTGCCGCCAAACCGCTCTTTACCTCCTCGTCACTCACCGGCGTTCGCGTTTTGACGTACACGACGAATCCACCGTCGCGCGTTAAGATGAGGTCCGTGGCCGAGCCGGCTGGCTTGCCGCTGGTCATCGCCTTTACCTGCTCCAGGTTGAGACGTCGGTCCCAGTCCGGAGGCGGGGTCCGCGTTGCGGCCGAGAACGCGGGCAGAGCCACCGGAGTGACGCCGGCCTCGGCGCAGACTTCTGCGAAGGTCTTCCCCTGCGCCAGACCGCTGGTCAGTGTCTGGGCGAACTTTTCGCCCGCCTCGCGCGCCAGCCGCGTCGAAGTGTCGCGCTTGTAATCCTCGGTGACCCGCTCGCGAATCTGCTCCAAGTCCGGCACCTCGCTGGGGATCCGCTCTTTGAGCGCGATGATGTACACGCCGTCCTGCCCCACGATGGTGGAAGAGATCGGGTTGGTGGCGTCGAGTTTGAAGGCGATCTCGGTGAAGTTTCGCCCGACCCGCAGGCCGGGGGGCGTTTGGTTCCGGGTGAACGGTTCGGTCACCAGCGGCAGAACTCCCTTATCCGCCGCCAGCCGCACGAAACCGTCGGCGGTGGGAGGGTTCAGGGATTCAAGGTTGGTTGCGAAGGCCGAGGCGGCCTTGCGCGCCTCAATGGCGGCCTGCCGGTCCCGGAAATCCGCGCGAAGTTTGGCCTTGGCCAGATCAGGAGGCATGACCTGCCCGTTGGTATCCACGAACGAATTCGCCCCCCGCTGGATGTACTCACGGTCAATCTCCTCGGTGAGATTGGTGCGCCGCGCGAGAAACTCATCGGCCTGGGCAACAAAGTTGGTCGCCAGAAACTCGACGTAATGAACCCGCACGCGCTCATCAATCCGGTAGAGACTCCGGTTGTTGGTGTAGTACTCGGCGAGCAGTGGTGGATCGAGCACCACTTGCGCCAGGTAGTTCGAGGCGCTGAACACCACCGCTTCCGCCTCGATCTTCTCGTGACTCCGACGGAACTCCGCTTCCGCCTCGCGCGGCGGTACCAGGCGTCCCGCCTGGCTGGCAAAGCTGAACAGGTGGTTCACCGCGATCTCGTTCCGGATGAACCGCACGAAGTCCGAGTCGTACACCCCATGGCGCGGCAGCAACGTGGTGACCAGATTCTCGTAGAACTGCCGCGCCGAGCCCGGCCGGCTGGGGTCACCCAACTGCTCGGCAATCCAGCGGGCCACTGCGGCATCGTCCACCTTGATGCGGTGCTGCCGCACCTGGTCCAGCAACACCAGACGATCCCGCGTCTGGTCCTCGAGACTCACCCCCATGCGCCGCAAATCAAACGAGTCCGGCCACTGGCCGGTCCGGAGGAAGAGCCGGAGTTGCACGTCCGTCATCGCCGCCATGTATTCCTTCCGCGTGATGGGCCGGTCGTTGATGGTGCCGAATTCGGTCGCCCCGCCCGCGCCCCGTCCGCTGCCAACCGTGGGGGTGAAATAGATCACGAAGCTGATGATCACCGCGACAATGATCACCAGCCAGAGCCACGTCGAATGCTTGCGAAGAGTCCCGATCATAGGCCAGTCAAAGGCGCGCAACGTACCCGCCGGCGGCGAGACGGGTCAAACGCAAAACCCGGCTGCGCGACGCTGCTTCTGGCCCGTTGCCCGGCCGTTCTCCCAGGCTCCCCCGACCCGTCTTTTCGACCGGCACCACGACCATTGTTCGAGGAAGGGCAGTCCGATCTTGCCCGACCGTCACGCCTGCGTGGGCCGGGCCGGCGCGCCGCTTCAAAACTTCCAGTTCACGAGCGGCAGGACCTTCAGGCTGTCCTTGTCGCGGATCTGATTCCAGAGACCGATTTGAAGTCCTTCCATCGCACCGGCAAGGTTGACGAGGCCGAGCTGGAGACCGTTCGCCGAAGCTGCCTGATTCACCAGCCCGATCTGGGCGCCTTTTACGTGGCCCCCAGCCTGGCTCCACAGCAATCCCAACTGGATCCCAGCCACATCCTTCTCGGTGATGACCACCACGCCCTCCTGCAACCCGCCCAGGCTGCCCCCGATCTGACTCACGAACGCGCTGATCCAGCCCTGCACGTCGCCCCCTTGCGGAGCATAGCTCACGGCACTCCACTGCACGCCCCGGAGGTTCCCCTCGACCAGGTTCACGAGGCCCAGCGCGAAGCCTCGAAAGTCTCCGGACGTCTCGTTGGCCAGTCCCAGGTCCAAACCCGTCATGTTCAGGTTCCGACCGTAGAAGCTGAGGCGAAACGCCGTCACCGATTCGTTCTCCGGCACGATCTGCGCTTCGGGCGGCAGGAACGAAAGTTGAACCGGCTTGTCAGCCATCCCGACCGAAACGGCGGTGACGACAGCAAGGGAAGAAAGGAGGCGCGGGTACGACATGGGGACAGTGGCTGCTTCAAATGGTTGACCAACCGAACGATCGCTGCGGACAGCGACACCGGCACACAGTGTGCGGCGGGGGATTCCCGGTTCAAGCGGAAAGCCTGCCGATCCGGCTCCAGACCCGCCCCTCGGTTTGGACCAGTGCCCCCTTGCGCCGGTGCGAGACTTCCGCGTATATCCTCCGCCCCGATGAGCATCCTGACTTTCCTGGCTCGTGGCATGGTCATCCTCGGCATGACCTCCGGGGTCATGAGCGCTGACCTGCTGAACCCGCTGTCCTTGGAGCCTCTGAACGAAACCAACCGGATACCGCTCAGGGCACCCGAGCCTGGTGCTGTTCCGGCCCAACGGCCGAAACCCCGGCCGGCCTTCGAGTGGCGGGCTGGCGACCGCGTGGTGCTCCTGGGGGACAGCCTGCTGGAACGCGAGATGGCCATGGGCTTTCTCGAAACCCGCCTCGTCACTCAAAACCCGGACCGGGACCTCCAAGTCCGCGTCATTCCTTGGCTGACCAATCATCCCCTGGCGGGCGTGGCAACTCCCGGTGACCAGTGGCTCGAGGACCTTCGAGACGAGTTGCGCTTCCTCAAGCCGACGGTTGTCGGCCTCGCCTTCGGCAACGATCTTCGGGAAAAGGATGCCGCCGCGGTGGCGGCTTTCCAGACCCACCTCGCCCGGCTGCTGGATCGGATTACCGATGGCCCGGCCGACCAGCGCCCACGACTGCTGCTGTTCAGCCCGCTGGGGAGACCCAAGCCGGCCGACGGTGACACCGAGGCCCAAAGCGCCGAGGAATTCCGCCGCAAGCTGACCGAAGTGGTGGGCACCATCGCGACCAACCGGAACGCTGAATTCGTGAACCTCCACGCCTGGGTGCGGGCAACGGAAGACTTTCTGGAGCGCGTGAGCGAAGGGCACACCAATCGCTTTCCCCGACTTTTCGACGATCGTGGGCAACTCACCGCCTTCGGCTTTTACCGGGCCACCCTCGCTCTCGAACGCAGTCTGCAGTGGCGGTCGAGCAACTGGCGCTTCGGCTACCAGAGCGACGGTTCGCTGCGCGACGGCGGCTTCGGGACGCGCATCCTGGACCGCAGCCGGACGGACCAGTTCGTGCGCGTCCGGCATCAGGAGGAATTGCTGCCCACGCCCAATCCCGAGGGTTTCGTGGACCGCACGGAAAGCACCCGCCCGCAATGTTACATCCAGCTTCGCGGGCTGGCGTCTGGCATGTACGCCCTGCGCGTAGATGGCGAAGAAGTTCAACGCGCGGCGGACTACGACTGGGGCCGCTACCAGATCATCGCCGATGGCCCTTCCTGGAAGCAGGCCGAAAACCTCCGCCAACTCATCGTGAAAAAGAACGACCTGTTCGCCCGGCGTTGGGCACCCGGGGGCGAAGCACGTTCCGCGACCGGCTCAACCAGCGACATCCAGCCCTTTGCGGACCCGGTCGTGGCCGAAATCGAGCGCGAAATCGCCAAGACTCGCAAGCCAGTCGCGCGGGTGTACGAGGTGGTCCGCGTCGGAGAAGCGCCCAAGACGGAAACCCTCTTCCGCATTCCTCCGAGCCAACCCTCCTCTGCCTCGGGCGAATCCACCATCCAAGTGATTCCGGTCAAGTAGAGCCACCGTGCCCCGAATCGGCGGTTGATCGTCTGCGGAGAGCAGGCGGGGCAAGACGAGGCGCGCGCGAGCACGGCGACGGCGGCGCGGGCCTTGAGACGGAGGTTGGCCTCGCCGCGGGCGGGCTGGCGCGGGTGGCGCAAGGCGCGGGAACCGGTCTGGAGTCTGCCGTGGGAACAACTCAACCTCTTCGACAGCGCCAGCCCCTTGGCAAACCGGCCTCCCGGACGCGACCGTGGCGATGACCCGGCCGCCCCACGCCGCCGGAACCCTCCACCAGAGCGGCAGCCGATCCGAGTGGCTGCCGGCCACCGCGCCGCCGCCGAGGGCAATTCTTGGCGAAGGCGATGATGACGCCTGGCCCGCCAGCGGCAGCGGAACCGCTCGATCTCGGGAACGCCTGGAAGGCCGGTATCTCCAATTGCCGTAGGCTTTTCGACCTTCCGTAACGCTGACCTCCCGGTCGGCACCGGGGCCGACAAGAATGTCGGCGCTACCAGTAGCCGACACCTACCGTCCGCGTCCTGGCCCTGACCAACAACGTACTCAACCGCGTGGCTGTGAGCCTCGGCAACGACTCCGCCCCCTGACCACCTACGCCCGCAACAACGTCTCCCGGGGCCTTCTCCGTGGCGGCTTCCCGGAGGTTCCGCGTCCGCCTTTCGTCGCCCGCCGCGGACGTGAACGTCCGCGCCCCATAAGGCGGCCGGACGTTCTTCACCGGAGCGCGGACCTTCAGGTCCGCGGCAGAGCCTGCACGCCGCCTCCTCTCACCTGCGCCCGCAACTTCCCGCCGGGCCTTGGCCGTAGCGGCTTCAGAAGGTCCCGCGTCCAAAGTTGGCCGCGCCATCCCGTCGCCGCGGACGTGAACGTCCGCGCCCCGTGCGTCGGCCGTTGACCGCGCCAGCCTGTGGCCGCGGACGGGGACGTCCCCGCGCCCCACGTGTCAGCCGTTGGCTGTCCCTTCCTCCTTGCCGCGGACGTGAACGTCCGCGCCCCGTGCGTCGGCCGTTGGCTGAGCCTTCCTCTCAGCCGCAGGCGGACCTGTCCGCGCTCCATGCTGCGGCCGTCGCCCGCGGTCTAGCCGGCCAGCCTGCCCCCCTTGAACCCCAGTCGGGTCAGCGCGTCCTTTACCACCCAACCACGCGCCTCAAGCGCCAACCGCGCCGTTTCCGGATCCCCCTTCGTCAGGTCGGTGACAATCCGCACGGCCCGCTCGCGCAGCTTCGTGTTGGACGGATTGAGGTCCACCATCAGGTTGCCGGCGACTTTTCCCAAGCGAACCATGGCGAGCGTCGTGAGGATGTTCAGGACGAGTTTGGTGGCCGTGCCGGCTTTCAGCCGGGTGGAGCCGGTGAGAATTTCGGGCCCGGTGTTCGCGGCCAGCACGATGTCCGGCCGACAGCGAGCCGAAATCTTCAGGTACGGATTGAAGCAAAGCAGCGCGGTCGTCGCGCGCCTGGCTTTGGCCGCCGTCAACGCCCCCCAAACGAAGGGCGTGCGACCGCTGGCAGCGATGCCCAGCACCAGGTCGTTTGCCCGGACATTGCGAAACGCGACCGCCCGCGCCCCGGCGTCCCAGTCGTCTTCCGCCCCTTCCACAGCCGACCACAAGGCGGACTGGCCGCCAGCGATGATGCCCTGCACCATTTCCGGAGGCGTGCGAAACGTGGGCGGACACTCGCTGGCGTCGAGTACGCCCAACCGGCCGCTGGTGCCCGCGCCCACATAGATCAGGCGTCCGCCACGCCGAAACGCCGCGGCGGCGCGTTTGACCAGCGCCGCGAGCGTATCGCGATGGTGAAGCAAGACCGCGCCCAACCGGGCATCTTCGGTCAGCATCAACTCGATCGCCGCCGCCAGCGGCATGCGGTCCAGTCGCTCGGACCGCGGATTGCGGGCTTCGGTGGGAGAAGGGGCGGTCGCCTCCGGCAGACACCGCTCGGGAGGCGAAACGCGGCGGCGGGCCTTGGCCAGGGGGCTCCGACCTGGTGACTGGACGCCGCTGCCAGCGTGCTGACGAGCCAACGCCACCGCGCCCCAGACGCTTTCCAAGGTCAACGCGCGAACGCCGGCCCGCGGGTAGGATGACCGGAGGCCGCGCGCCACCCGCCGCGCATATCCGGGCGCGTGCCGAAAGACCCCACCCGTGAGCACAAACTCGAGTGCAGTGGCCTTCGCGGCCAGGCGTCGGGCGCAGGTGGTCGCGTCGCGGGCGAGGTCGCCGGCTGCTTCAGCCACCACCCGACGCGCCAACGCATCACCCACCTCCAGCGCCAAAAAGACGTGACGGCTCAGGGCCGCGACTTCCGCTTTGCTGGCGGCGAACAACCAGGAAACGAGGTCGTTGGGCTCGTTCAGGGTGAGGGCGGCGAGCAGCCGGGCCCCCAAAGGCGGCCACGCTCCGCTTTCATCATAGCGGGCCAACGTCTCTCGCAACGCTCGCCGTGCGATGTCGTAGCCGCTCCCCCGATCGCCCAGCAAATGGCCCCAGCCACCCACCTTGACTGTCTCGCCGGCGGGGTTGCGGCCGAAACAACACGAACCCGTGCCGCTGATGATGATGACGCGGGTGACGGTTTCCCCGGGGGCGCACGCTTCGAGGTCGGCCGCTGCCAGGGCGGTATCGAGGTCGTTTCCCACCCAGCACGGCACGGTCGGCCAGGCCCGTTCGACCGCCGCCCGGATGCGCCGCCGGTCGCTTTCCTCCCGAGCGCCCGCCATCCCCACGCCCAAGCAATCCGGAGTCGGAAGCCGGGCGGCCAACTCCTGGAAATGCGCCGCCAACTGTTCGTCCGTCAGCAAACGCAGGTTCGCAGGGCCCGCCTCGACCCGCTGCCGCAGGCCACCATCATGCCCCACCAGCAGGGCCACTGTGCGCGTACCGCCGCACTCGATGCCCAAGGCCAGTTCAGGCGCGCTGGTGCGGGAAACGACGGCTGCGGGGCGATCCATCGCCAGCGGCGGAGTTCAGATTTTCGTTCCGTGTGGGATGACGGCGTTCTTGGGTATGATCACGATGCCGTCCCGCACGTAATAGAGCTTGTGGTCCACGTCCCCCTTCTTCCCCTCTGGCGTAATGACGCAGTTGTCCCCGATGCGCGCGCCCTTGTCCACGATGGCATTCTCGATGTGCGTGGCCTTCCCGATGCCCACGGGCGGCTCGCACCGGGCGGCATGCGCCTCGACCGACTCCTTGGGCTCGTAGGTGTCGGAACCCAGGATGACGGTCCGATACACGTAGCTGCCCGCGTCAATCTTGGTCCGCACGCCGACGACCGAGTGCGACACGGTGCAGTGGTTGATGATGCAGCCTTCCGCGATGATCGCGTGGTCAATCGAGGCGCCGTTGATCTTCGAGGCCGGGAGAAAACGGGGCCGTGTGAAGATCGGCGCGCTCATGTCGAAGAAATTGAACCGCGGCAACTCCGCCACCAGATCGAGGTTGGCTTCGAAGTAGGAGCGGATGGTTCCCACGTCCTCCCAGTAGCCCTGAAACACGGAGGAGAACACCCGTTCGCTCTCAATCGCCATGGGGATGATGTGCTTGCCGAAGTCCGTGAAGTTGTTGTCCAGCAGCTTGTAGAGGGTGTCCCGGTTGAAGACGTAAATGCCCATGGACGCCAGGAACAACTCCTCCTCTGAGGCGATTCCCAGGTCGGCATACGATTCTCGTGGGATGCGCAACGGGTCCAGCGCCTCGGGCGTCTTGGGCTTCTCCACAAACCGGACGATCCGCCGGGTCGGGTCAATCTGCATGATGCCCAGCCCCCCGGCGTCTTTGCGCGGCACCGGGATTGTGCTGATCGTCAGCGCGGCATCACTCTCCACGTGGGCGGTCAGGATGTTCCGGAAGTCCATCCGGTACAGTTGGTCGCCGCTTAAGATGAGCGCGTAGTCGAAATCCACGCTCTGGAAATGGACCAAGTTCTTGCGCACGGCGTCCGCTGTGCCCTGGTACCAGGAGGTGTCCGTTGCCGTTTGCTCGGCGGCGAGAATCTCGACGAATCCGCGGCTGAAGTGGTCGAATTTGAACGACCCGTACACGTGCCGGTGCAGCGACGCCGACAGAAACTGCGTCAGCACGAAGACGCGCCGCACCCCGGAGTTGATGCAGTTCGAGATCGGGATGTCCACCAGCCGGTATTTTCCACCGAGCGGCACGGCGGGCTTGGCGCGATCGCGGGTCAGCGGAAACAGGCGGGTACCCTGCCCGCCACCGAGAATGATTCCCAGGACGCGGTCCGGGTTGTAGGGAAGTTTGGAAGTTTGTGGCATGACTGGAAAGCGAGTGGCGTTTTGTGGGCACGCTTATACCGCCGCCCTTGACAGCGGCGCAAGTCACAAGGGCGCAAAGCCAAAGCCTGCCTCGGCACCCCGTGCGATTCCGCGGCCCGGACCACCATCGTGCCCGTGCTTCGGCGACCCCTTGCAGCCGGACCGGGCGTGCCTTTTTCCGGGCGCTCCACCTGAATCGTCTTGCCCCATCCGCCACCGCGGGCATACTCGGCGGTGCTGCGGGCGGACGGCAACACATCAAGACCCGGATGAACGCGTTCCCCACAGCGATCGCAGCAACGAGCGCCCCTCGGGGCTGCGGCCAGTTCGGTCCGGCTTCATTCGTTGGACTCGGATGGCGTCGGTGGGATGCCGGAGCGGTCAATCGGAACAGA
>JADJWF010000005.1 GCA_016716505.1 Verrucomicrobiota bacterium | reverse complement strand
TGTGCGAGCGGGAGGCGCGACTCGTTGGGCAGGGTGGGATCCCCGGGGAGCACATGGCAAGCCACACAACCAGTTTTCGAGAAGAGTTCCGCGCCCCGGGCAGATAGCCCGGCCGGCAGGGGAGCGCGGGCCGTCTCGCGGTAATAGGGGGTGATCAGCGTATCGAGAAATGCCGCGATGTCCGCGGCGTCACGGCGGACCTGGTCCGGTGATCCGCGCAGGAGGAAAGGCATCCAGCCGTCGGGATGTAAGCGCGGATCCTGCAAGTAGCGGACCAGCCAGTCGGGCCGAAGATCGGGGAGCGAGTCGTCGAGGGCCGGCGCGTCGGTGGAGAGCTCCGGCATGGCATCCCCGGAGATCAGCGTGCCCGGGTCATGGCAATTCACGCAAAGCCGCGAGGCAAACAACTGCCGACCGAGGCGTCGCGCCTCTCCCTCCTTGAGCGCGCCTTCGGCTGCATCGAAAACGAAGGCGGTGGGCGGCACGGGTTCCCAGGGAAAACTGGCCGATTTCCAAAACAGCCGCAGCAGGCCATGTCCGTCGGGTGCGCTCTCGTAGGTCAGTTCGAGCCGATTGAGACCGGCCGGCAAGCGGACCGGCGGATAACCGACCTCAGCCGGCGTGGCCTCGGAGGGGGGAATGGCCTCCGCGTCGTTGATCTTGAGCCAGACCCGTCCCCGGCCCCAGGCGAAGAAGTGGTATTCGTCACTGCTCTCCGCCTTGAGATAACCTTCCCAAGTGGCGGTAAATCTTCCCGGTGGCACAAACGGCGTGGGCGCGGTGTCAGCCGGTACATTGAGGGCGACAAGCCTTGCGCGGCGGGCATCACTGCGGCCCCAAGCACCAATCTGCGTGGAGTAAAAGCGGTTGATCAGCCCCGGCGATTCCGCAGCCAGTTGCCGCCGCGGTGGCGGGGCTGCCGCCGGCAGGGCATCGCCGAGCCGGTCTTCGCCACGTTCCGTGGGGACACGGTGAATCGTGTGATGCACGTAGGTTTGAAGCTTCGCGCCATCGGCCGTGCGGAGGTCCATCTGAATGTGCATCTGCATCGCCGGCCGGATGTCCGGCATTTCGAGGAAGACTGTTCGTCCGTCGGCGGAGACGCGGGCAGAAGCGATTTCCAGCCGGTCGCGACCGGGTTCGCCGTTGAGCTTGAAATCCGGCGAGCCGTAGTTGGCGGTCCACTGGTAGTTCCATCGCTCGACCTGGTAACTGGCAGGGTCAGACGCGGCGGCGGGATCGAGGGGATCGGTGAACGTGAGCAACGCGCCGTTGGCCACCACGTGCAATTGGACTGGCAGGCGCAACGGCTGCCCCGTGTAGCGCACGCGGTAGAAGCCGCCCGCCTGCGTCTTGTTGCCCGCCCATCCGTAGAGGCCACAGGTGTACAACTGTCCGTCGCGGGGGCTGAACCGCGCGCGCATGATGCCGGTGTCGAACTCGAGCGGTAGTGGGGTCACCCCGCCCTGCATCCGTCCTTCCACCGTCTGCGTAGGCACCACGAAGATGCGGCCCACCCCATAGGACAGGCTCAAGAGCGTATTCTTTGGCAGACCCCAACGGTCCGAGGTGACCACCGCCATTGTGCTCGGCGACCGGTCCACGCGCGGATGAATCCAACAGATCGGTTCGTCGTAGCGCGTGGGTTTTCCATCAGGGAACCACGACCAGACGTTCCCGTAGAACTTGCCGCGTTCGATGCGGTTGAGCCGGTTCGCGGGCATCCAGTGACCTTCCTGATCGGTGGAATAGAACTCGCCCGCGGCCGTGACCGCGAGACCGTTCGGCGCGCGGAATCCGTTGGCCAGGATCTCGGTGCGGCGGCCGTCCCGGCTGATTTTCACCAGCGAACCGTGATGCGGATGGAGCGCGTCCCGCGCGTGGCGGGCGCACTTCATGTAGTAAAAGTTGCCCGCGGCGTCCGTCTGCAGGTCCACGGCGAATTCGTGGAAATGCTCCGTCGTCAGCGTGTCGTTATTGAAGTTCTCGTAGTAGTCGGCCTCGCCGTCGCCATTCAGGTCGTGCAGCCGGGTGATCTGGTCTCGGCCCAGCACATAGATTTGGTCGTCCACGATCTTGAGGCCGAGCGGCTGGAAGAGACCCGTGGCAAAGCGCCGCCAGTGGAGTTGTTCGAGCCGTTCGTCCATGCCCGACACCAGCCATACGTCGCCGCTCCACGTGCAGATGGCCGCGCGGGTCGCGTCGCGGAAGAAATCAAAGCCGCCGAAGCGCATCCACGAGTTCCACGGATTGTCAGCGGGCGCGGTGATGGTGTCGCCCGCGAAGGGGCCGGTCTCCGCCCCGAGCTTGCCCGCCGTGGTGAGCGTTTGCGGCCAGCGGGGCGGGCCACCCCGAGTCAAAGGTTCGAGACGCTCCGGCGGCGTGCTGCCCTCCAGCAAAGGGGAGAACGAGTCCGCAACGCTGCGGCTCAGCAGGACCTTGAATCGTTGCGATTTTGCGCTCGGCGGAAACGTCAGGCGCAGGTGTCCACCGGCTGACAGCTCCCACTTGGCGCCGGCCGGGCTGTCCACGACGGCAGCCAGCAGGGGTTCATTCACCGCCGGCGTGCCCGCCAACGGGCGGCTTTCTGTCGCGGCCGGCGGCACGAGGCAGGCGATCGTCGCGGCAGCCTCGGTCCCGCTGCTGGAACGCAGGGACACCCGATCCAGCACCTGGAGCGACGCGCCCAGTTCCGCAGCGACTTGCAGCGTGAGCGCGTTGGTGTGCGGGCCGATCTCGAATGAGCGCGAGAAGGCACTGAGATCTCCGCGCTTCTCAACGGCGGGGAGTTCCCGAATTTGCGCGTCGCCCACGGAGTACTTGAGAACGACTCGCGGGCCGTGGAGATAGAGGCCCTGCCAATGGGCCCAGTCGCGCGGCAGCGGGCCGTAGGGGAACGCGCGCGGGTCGTCGAACCGGCCATCCCGAGCCCAGCCCGGCCCCATGGGATTTCCGAAAACTTGGCGTCCACCGATCCGCGGGTAGGCCCAGTGTTCGCCGTCGAAGACCACGCCCTTGAGCGCAACGAAGCCGCCGGTCCAGCCAGCAGCATAGCGGAGCAAGTCTGTGTCGAAGACGACCGCTTGCTCCGCTTCGCGGCCGGCCTGGTCACAGAGTCGGATGGCGATGCCCTTGTAGGCAATGTTGGTCGCGGGCGCCGGTGCCTCGATGGACGCCGTGAGAAACGGCCCGTAGTCCATATCCAACCACGGCTGGCCAGACCGGACTTGCTGGTTGGGCGCCTCGGCCGCAAGAAGCGGCGAAACCGTCGCGAAAAGGGCCACCCCGGCCAGCAAGCTGGAAATCGAAAATCCGGGGGCGGAGGCGCGCGCCACGCTGCGAGTGTGGTCAGGCGCGTTCGGACTGACAAGCGTCCGGGAGCAGAACCCGACGCGTTGGCAGCCGGGCGTTCAACTTACGGGAGGATGGCGACGCGGTAGAACAACGAGACCGAAGAGGCGCTCTTTGGATACGTGAACGTGACCGTGTCGGTCGTTGCCGTGCCGGTCGCCACTTCCGTCCACGATCGCAGATCCGCCGAGGACTCGACCTTGTAGCGCCGTCCGCTCAGACCGCTCGCGGTGAATCGGAATTGTTGGAAATTGTCCGGGCTGGGCAGGGCTTGTGGTCCGGTCAAGGTTGGCGGCGACGACGGGACAGAACCTTCACGCAGGCGAAGCACCACCAAACGCGCGGTCGCCTCGCGCGGATACGTGCGAACCAGCGTCGTCGTCTGGAGGGTGACCGTTTCGACCGGGTTCCAGGTCACCAAGTCAGAGCTGCGTTCGACGACATAGGTCGCGCCCGGTTTGCCTTCGATGGTGACCTGAAGCTGTTGGAAGTTCTCCGCGCTGGGCAATCGCGTCAGATTGGTCAAGCGCGGTTGCACCACGGCACTGACGACCTCGACCGCCACGCTGGCGACTTCGGAAGTGGCGCCGCGGTCGTCGGTGGCCACCGCTTCGAACACGTACCGACCGGCTGCCAGACCCGCCACGGCGGTCTCATACGGCGGCGTGGCCACGGTGGCGATCACGACGCCATCCTGCCGGAACTCCACGTTGGCCACCTGTCCATCGGCATCGGTGGCGTTGGCGGCCAGCGTGAATGAAGCAGGCGCGTCGAACTTCGCGCCGTCGGACGGTTGCGAAATGGTCACGGTCGGCCGCTGATTCGGGCGAACGAGGATATTCACCGGTTCGGACACGGCGGATGCCCCGCGGTTGTCAGTGGCTCGCGCGGTCAGGCGGTACGCTCCGGCCGCGAGGTTGGTCACGCGGAAAACGAAGGGCGCCTGCGTCACCGTTCCCAAGGGCGTTTCCCCGGCAAAAAACTCCACCCGAGCTACTGCGCCGTCGAGGTCGCTGGCCTGCGCAATGAAATCGAATTCGGCGGGCGCGATGAACTCCGCCCCGGCGGTTGGGCTGGTGACGGAGACCAAGGGCGGCTGATTCGCGCGGACCTGAACCGAAATCGGGGCGGATGTTCCGGTCGCGCCGCGGGCATCGGTAGCCCTGGCCGTGAACACGTGCGTTCCGACCGGCAGGTCCGTGACGGTGACCTGATAGGGAGCCTCCGTATCGGTGCCCAGACTGACCTCGCCCCGGAAAAACTCGACCGACACCACCGCGTCGTCCGGGTCGCTGGCCGTCGCGATCAAATCAAAACTCGCGGGCCCGACAAACTGCGCGCCATTGGCGGGACTCGTGATCGCGACCGTCGGCGGTTGGTTGGGCAGGACGCGGACGGACACCGCTTCGCTGGTTGTCGTGGCACCGAGATTGTCGGTCGCGCGGGCGGCGAGCTGGTAATCGCCAGGGGGCAGGTTGGCCACCGTGAACTGGTAGGGCGGGCCGCCCACCACCGAGCCCACGATCTGCCCGTTCAGAAGGAAATCAACCTTGACGATAGTGCCGTCCGGATCGCTGGCCGTGGCAGCCAGTTGAAACGACCCCGGCTCGCGGCTCGTGGCGCCGGCCGCCGGACTGGTGAGCGCGACGAGCGGACGTTGGTTCACCTGCTCGATCACGCCCGTGATGGTCAGCATCCGCACCGTGCCGATGGTCGCTCCGGGGACAAGATTCGAGTTCCAATTCGCATAGTAGCCGACTTGGTGTTGAACGGGCACGGGCAGCGTGGTGAGCAGTTCAATCGTTCCACCGACCTGAACGAGTTGCGAGTTGCCATCGGCTTGGAGCACGCGACCCCGGACCCGAGCGGTGGCCTCCGGCAACGCCGTGAGGTCGGCCGGGGAAGGTGGGTTGAATTCCAGCACGAAGGTGGCAAACGCTGCCGCCGAATACGCGCCGCCTTCTGCTTGCCCCGAGCCGGGCTGCGCGTCGGCCGGCGAGCCGTCGAGGTTGAAGAGGCCCGTCATGGAATCACTCTCGAAGTCGGTCGCCGCGGCGAAATCCACCACGCTGATCTCAAAGCGGTTGTCCACCGGGTTCGGGCGCACCCGCAGAGCGATTCCCTTGCCGCCCTCCGGGTCCAGCCACCCCAGGACGCCGACGCGGGTTTCCGGGTATTCGCCCGCTGGTCGCGCTTCCGCACTCACGGTGTAGGACGGACTCACCACGCGGACCGACGGCACGTACCACGTGGCGTGCAGGGCAAAATCGGTGAAACCATCTGTCTGCTCGGCCACGAGCCCTCCGGCGGTCCCCTCCGGGTACAGCAGGATTTCCTGCCCGCCCGCGCCGAATCGGCTCTGCAGGCGCGTCAGGCCATCGGTGGTCAGACCGTCGTTCAGGACGTTGGTCGTTACTTGACCCGAACAGACGATGGTCCACACGCCCGCGAGGATCGAAAACCAGCGCCACGCCGCCGGGGAAAGGACTTTGATGCTCTTCACGAAGGGCAGGCTAGCCAACCGCTCCGTCGTGGACAAAAGCTTTTTGGAACCCGCAAGGGGTGGATCATGCCCTCATTGCTCCTTCGGCCCCCGGCCGGCGTTTCTTTGATGGTCGGTTGGTGGCGAAGAGTCTGGGGCTCAATCACACTGCAAAGCATGGATCCGCAGCAGCCGGGGACGGCCTCCTGGCCCATCTCCGTTGGCGCCACCGTAAGCGGCTTATCCGCCGATTCGGGTGGATGCCCCGGCCCTGGGTGCGCGTGAAGCTTGCCTGGGGCGTTCCAGCGGCGGACATTCGGGCTCACGGATGCTTGATCCCCAGCAACGATTCGGCTTCGAGCGCGGGTCCGGCCCAGCCTTTCTACAACGCTGGGCCGTGACCACTGTCGGCGTGCTGGTTGCGGCCCACGTCGTGCGCGGGCTGAGCTATGACTCGTTCGGCGGCCTGCTGGTGGCCTCGCTGCTTCTGGGAGCGCTCAATGCCTTTCTCCGACCGTTGCTGCTGTTGTTCTCGCTGCCGCTGATTGTGGCGTCGTTCGGTCTCTGGGTGTTGGTCATCAACGCGCTGCTGCTTTACCTCGTGGGCGCGGTGGTGAAGTCGTTTCACGTCGCGGGTTTCTGGCCGGCGTTCTGGGGCAGCGTGGTGATCAGCCTCGTGACTCTGTTTGGTCACCTCGCGTTGGGCATGTCCCGGTTTCGCGCCACGATCGTTCGCCCCAGCGTGGAACCCGGCCCGCGCCGACGCCCACCGCCAGGCGACGGACCGGTGATAGACGTGTAGCGCCCGGGTTACACGCCGCTTCCCGGCCGGGCGGCTGGCGGATCGGCTGGCTTGGTCGCGATCACCCGGACTTCCCGCAAGGGGAAAACCAGGCTGCCCGCGCGGCGAATGATGCGGAATCCAAGCTCCGGCAGCCGGAAGCGGCACGCCCACACCGCCGCGACCCGTTCCCAGCCGTACTCCTGAATTGTGGCCGACTCGACGGTGAACCCGCACTCGGCCACAAGGTTCGCCAGGGTCTGTGCGTTCCACGAGTACAGGTGATGATTGGGCTCGTCAGGACGCCACCGCCGATAGCGGCGTTCCTTCTCGTAAGGCACGAAAACGACCAGCCGGCCCGCCTCACGGAGCAGGCGGCGCATTTCGGTCAGGGCCTCGGCGGGTGCGAGCAGGTGTTCGAGCGTGTGATGACACACGACCACATCGGCCAGTTCATCGGGCAGCGAGCGGGGATCGGACACGAATTCGATGTCAGTGTCCCGCAAGCTGTCGGCGAGAAACTCGCCCACATCGCAGCCCATCTTCCGCCGGCAACGCAACTGAGCAAGGTTCCAGCCCAGCCCCACGCCGTACTCGAAAACGACGTCCCCGTCGTTGACGTAGGGTTGCAGCTTTTCCGCACGCCGCCGCGCGACCCACGGCACCGCTGCAGCGGGAAGGGCCCGTTTGCTGGCGTGGTAGTGCCGGCCCGCGTCCCCCCGGTAATGCTGGGTGGCATCAGGCAGCATCGCCCGCGTTTCCCCCCATCTGACCAGCAGCGTCGTTCAGGATCCATGCCGCCGCCGCCGGCAGATCGTCCACAACCACGACACGCGACAGATCCGCGCGGTGCTCGCGTTCCGTCTCGGCGCCGTACCCGGTGCGAACCAGCACGCTCCGGCGCACCCCGGCGTTCCAGCCGCACTGGACATCAATCCACTTGTCGCCGACGAAATAGCACCGGCGGAGGTCGAGGCCGAAGGTGTCGCGGGCGTCGAAGACGAATTGCGGCGACGGTTTGCGGCCGTGACTCGGCTGGTCCGGGGCCTCGGGAGCGAAGTAGATGCGCGCGAAGGAGACACCCGACCGCGCCATCTGCGCCTCAAGATGCTGGTGGACCCGGTGCATGTCCGCCTCGGTGTAGTAGCCCCGGCCGATGCCGGACTGGTTGGTGACCAGAATCAGGAGAAACCCCGCTGTCTGCAGCCGCTGCATCGCCTCGATCGCCCCCGGCAACAGCACAAAGTCCTCGACCCGGCTGATGTAGTGCCGGTCCTCGTTGATGACGCCGTCGCGGTCGAGAAACACCGCGCGGCGGCTGGCTGGACCTTCTCCCGGGGCTCCCGCGCTCACGATTCACCTCCGCGACGCCGGAAGCTGGCGAGCAGTTCTTGCGGGGTGACGACCGCGGTGCCGACCTTGCCCACCACCACGCCGGCCGCATGATTGGACAAGATCGCCGCCTCCAGCGGCGAGGCTCCGGCGGCAACGGCCAGGGTGAACGTGGCGATCACCGTGTCGCCCGCGCCGGACACATCGAACACCTCGTGGGCTACGGTGGGGATGTGATGCGGCGTCTGCCCGCGCTGGCAAAGCAGCATTCCCTGTTCGCCCAGCGTGACCAGCAACAAAGCGGGCGAAAACTGTTCAAGCAGACGCCCGACCGCCGCCAGCAATGCGGAATCCTTCAACGGAGGCGCGGCCCGCCCCGGATCGGGCATACCCGCCAGTTCGAACGCTTCCTTCCGGTTCGGCGTGATCAGGGACAGACCGGAGAGATCGAGCCGGCGAACCGGTTTGGGGTCCAGACTTAACCAGCGGCCCCGCTCGCGGCACGCGCGGCGCAGCCCATCGAGCAAGTTTTGGGTCACCGTGCCCTTGCCGTAATCGCCCACCACTACGGCGTCCGCCTCGGAAAGCGCGCCTTGAACGGCGCGGAGCAGGCGCGTCTCGATCGCGGATGCCACTTCGCCGCGGCTTTCCCGGTCCACGCGAACGACCTGTTGCTGTTGCGCGATCACCCGGGTCTTGATGCTCGTCATCCGATCGCGCGTGCGGATGATCCCCGAACAATCCGCGCCGCTGTCTCCGAGCAGCCTGACCAGTTCGCGCCCCGCGGCGTCCGGTCCCACCACGCCGAACATCGCCGCGCCGGCGCCCAAGGCGGTGAGGTTGCGGGCCACGTTTGCCGCGCCCCCCGGCATCGCGCTTTCCCGGACGAACTCGACCACCGGCACCGGCGCTTCCGGCGAAATCCGGTTCACGGTGCCCCAGACAAACCGGTCCAGCATCACGTCTCCCACCACCAGCACGCGGACGCGCGAAAAGGCCGCCACCAGGTCACGCACGCGGGCGGGGGGAATTGAGGAACCACTCATGACGCCTCCCCGATTCAGGAAACCGGCACCGCGTCCAAGAAGGCGGTCAACGGACTGGTCGCGTTGGCGGTCTCCAACCGCTCGGCCAGGCCAATCTCATACGCGGCGCGACCGGCCTCCACCGCCAGCTTGAAAGCGATTGCCATGCGGCAGGGATCGCCGGCCACCGCGATCGCGGTGTTCACCAGCACCGCGTCGGCGCCCAGTTCCATCGCTTCCGCCGCGTGGCTGGGCGCGCCCAGACCGGCATCCACCACGACTGGCACTGTGGCCTGTTCGATGATGATGCGAATCTGATCCCGCGTCTGGACGCCGCGATTGGAACCGATGGGCGATCCCAGCGGCATGACCGTGGCGCAGCCCACTTCCTGCAGGCGCTTGGCGAGGACGGGATCGGCGTTGATGTAGGGCAACACCGTGAAGCCTTCCTTCACCAACACTTCGGCGGCCGCCAACGTCTCAATCGGGTCGGGCAGGAGGTAACGCGGATCGGGATGAATCTCGAGCTTGACCCACTTGGGCAGTCCTGCGGCCGCCGCCAATCGCGCGAGCCGCACCGCCTCGCCGGCATTCATGGCACCGCTGGTGTTGGGCAACAGCAGGTAGCGGTCGGGGTCAATGAAATCGAGAATGTTCGCGAACGGATCCTTGCGACCGGTCAGGTCCGCGCGGCGCAGCGCCACCGTGACCAACTGCGTGCCGCTGGCGGCCAGCGCGTCGCGCATCGCTTCGGGCGAGGCGAACTTCCCCGTCCCCACCAGCAGGCGCGACTGGAATTCCCGACCGGCAATTACCAGCGGTTGGTTGACCAAACTCATCTGGGCGAACGATACGAGCGGCCCGCCGGAGTGTCGAGGCGGGCGCGCGGTGACTTGCCCCGAACGCGTCGCCGCGCTTCAAAACGGCCCTTCAGCGGCCTCGGTGAGGTTCCATTCCTCGACGAGTTCATCCGGCAGTTCGAGCAGGAAGCGGGAAGGCTGTTGGAAGTAATCGCCCCCGGCGCCGGCGGTCGCGCGGATCAGGGGGTAGCTGAGGTAAAGCTCGTCCTTGGCCCGCGTGATGGCCACGTAGAACAGCCGCCGCTCCTCCTCGATCGCCTCCGGAGACTCCACCGACCGGCCGGAGGGAAACAGGCCCTCGCACAGCATGATCACGAAGACCACGTCAAATTCGAGTCCCTTGGCCTGATGGATCGTCGAGAGCCGCAGTTTCTCGTCGTCCCCGGTCTGCCGGCTGTCCGCTTCGGCTTCGACGTTGGTCAACAACGCGAGCTGGGTGAGGAACTCCTCGAGACTCTGGAACTGGGCCGCGTAGCTCGCGAGTTGTTCGATGTCGTCCAGCCGCGCCGGGGCGTTGGGGAAGTTGGCTTCCGCGTATTCCTCGTACACCGCCTCGACGATCAGCCGAAGCATCTCGGCGGTGCGCCCGCGCAACGCCGGCGACTCGAGTTGCGCCACGGTGGCCACGAACTGCGCCCACGGAACGGCGGATTTCTTCGGCACCACCTCGGCCGCTGCTTGAAGGGCGGGGGCAAGGAGGAGCGGGGGGGCGGAAGCTTCGTCACGGTCGGCGGCGGGGGGCGGGGTCGCGGGAAGCTGCTCGCTGAAGCGCGCCCACAGCTTGTCCGCGGCCTTCGGTCCGATGCCCGGCAACATTCGCGCCAGCCGCTTGAAGGCCAGTTCGTCGCGCGGATTGCAGAGCAGCCTGAGAAACGCCGTCACATCCTTGATGTGCGCCTGCTCGAAAAAGCGGATGCCGCTGGTGATGGAAAACGGGATGTTGCGCCGGGTCAGCTCGAGCTGCAGTTCCAGGGCGTGGAAGTGCGAGCGGTATAGCACCGCCATGTCGTTCAGCGACACGCCCTCCTCGCGCAATTCGAGCGCGCGTTGCGCGACAAAGGCCGCCTGCGTCGCCGCGTCAGGGCAGCGGACCAGCGCGGGCTTCGGGCCGGATTTGCGGACGGCGACCAGTTGCTTCTTGTGCTGATTCAGGTTCGCCGCGATGGCCGCGTTGGCGAGCGCCAGGATCTCCGGGGTGCTGCGGTAATTGGTCTCGATCTTGTAGATCGCGGCGTTGGGGTGCCGGTCGGTGAACCGGAGGATGTTCTGGAAGTTCGCCCCCCGCCACGAATAGATGCTTTGCGAGTCGTCACCGACGGCCATGACGTTGTGGTGCCGGCCAGCAAGCAGATCAATCAGGTCGCACTGGAGTTGATTCGTGTCCTGGTACTCGTCCACCAGCACGAACTGGAAGCGCCGTTGGTACAGGTCCCGCACCTCGACGTCGTCGCGCAGGAGCCGCAGCCAGAGCACGAGGAGGTCGTCGAAGTCCATGACGCCGCTGGCCTGTTTCCGGGCGGTGTAGCGGCGTTCAAGATCTTCAATCGGTGCCGTCAGCCCGGCGAAATGCTTGAACTGCCGCTCCAGCACCTGGGCAATCGGGCGGCCCGTGTTGGCCGCGAGCGAGAAGATGGACATCAAGACGTCGGGCTTGGGGAAGCGGGTGGCTTTGACGTCAATCTTCGCCTCACCGAGGCAGGCGCTGAGCAAATCCTCGGCATCGTTGCGATCGAGGATGGTGAAGTCGCGCTGCCAGCCCAGGCGGTCCGCGTGGCGGCGCAGGACACGATTGCCGACCGAGTGAAACGTCCCGCCCCAGAGCGTGTCGAGTTCCTGGCCGAGCAGTTCCGCAACCCGGTGCATCATCTCGCGGGCGGCTTTGTTGGTGAACGTCAGCAACAGAATCTTCTCCGGGGCGACGCCCTGTTCGATCAGCCAGGCGACACGGTAGGTCAACGTGCGCGTCTTGCCCGCGCCCGCACCGGCCAGCACAAGCGCCGGGCCGGGCGGCGCCGTGACGGCGGCCAGTTGCTGCGGATTCAATTCGGCGGCGTAGTTGATCTGGAGATCAACCTCCCGCTTCAACCGTCGCAACACGTAGTCCCTCGCCACAGGACGGATTCAACGGCCCGCGCCGGGCGGTCAAAAGGAAAAACGACGCCAGCCCCTTCCGTCCTCGTCGCATGCGGCCGCGACCGACTCGGATGGGCGCCACGCGGACGGAAGACCCGAAAGGCTTGGCGGCGCGGGCCTCGCCGAACTAATCGCCACGCCCGGCGACGTCGCCATGGCCGGCGGCGAGGGCGGTAAAAGAAAAACGGCGGGCCGTCGCAGCCCGCCGTGGGAAAGAACCCCGCCACAATGCCGTGATAAACAGTTCCTATGAACTTCCAAGAAACAGGTGGGAACCACGCAGACGGCTTTCGACTTCCAGTCAAGGCCTGTCGGCCACCGCCGTGACCGCCGGTTCCCGCGATACTCGAGTTTACGGTTCAAGGACTTCGTTTCTTAGCACGAGCAATGGCAGGGCAAATCGGATTTCTCTCAAAGAACGGTCGGCCATTTCAGGACCACCGGCGACGGCCAAACGTATCGCTCTCCCCTCCTTGAAGCTCAAGGGAAAAGTTCGCGAAATTCCCCCCGGTGGTGGGGTTCGCCAACTGTCAGAGTGGAGCGCGGGGCTGCGCCGGGTAGTGAAACACGGACGGTGTTCAGCGAACCAGCCGTCATGGAGATGGAGAGCGGCGACAGCCTGGGTACGGAGACCGGGGTAGCGGCCGTCACTGGCCGAGACTCATCCACACTTCGCGGTCTGGCTGAGCCATCGTCTCTTGCCTCACCAACTGACCATCGAAGGCCTCTGGCCTCCCCACATGGGCCGCCGGCGAATCACTCTCCTGCCAGCGAACGCAGGCCCACCAGCGAACGCGCGAACGTCTCCTCCGGCGTTTCGCCGCACTCGACCGTCACCAGGATCCCTTCCTTGCGATAATAGCTGATCAAGGGGGCCGTTTGACAGGCGTAGGTCTCCAACCGAACCAGCACGGCTTCGGGCCGGTCGTCATCGCGCTGGATGACCGTGCCGCCGCAGTTGTCGCAGAATCCGCTGACCTTGGGCCGGCGGCTTTCGACGTGGTACGAAATACCGCATCGGGAACAAAGGCGCCGGCCGCTGATGCGGCGGAGGATCTGCTCGCGGGGCAGCTCGTAGTCAAGCACCGCGTCGAGCCTCAGCGCGTGCCGGGCCAGGATGCCTTTCAGAGCCTCCGCCTGCGCAACAGTGCGGGGGAATCCGTCGAGCAAAAAGCCATGCGGACAGGTGAGTTGCTCGGTGCATTCCGACACGACCCGCACCACGATGTCGTCGGGCACGAGTTCACCCCGGCGCATGAACTCCAGGGCAGTCACCATGCCCGGCGCCAGCTCGGCGGCTGGCCGGTTGCGGGCCGCACGGAAGATGTCGCCGGTGGAGAGATGACAGGCGCCGAAGCGTTCCATGAGCAGTTCGGCCTGGGTGCCTTTGCCCACGCCCGGGGCGCCCAGCAGAACCAAACGATAGGCGCGTCGCACGGCCCGGTCCGCGTTGCGGTCGCAAGAGTCCTTCAGTTTGTCCCGCAGGAGGTGTCCCAGTTCAGCTTGCATTTCAAAAGGCCGTGATCGTCATTTGCACTAATTTGCCGTGCCAGTGGTGATAGAGGTTCTGCTGGCCCAAAGCAACCCCTGCCTGCTGGAATATCGCGGGCGACGCGCCCGACCGACCACGGTAGGAGGCGCAACCTTTGTGGCTGGTTTCACCTCAATCCAACCCGCGCTCTTCGAGATCCAACTCGTCCAGGCCGAGGTAGTGCCCCAGTTCGTGCAAGTAGGTGGTCCGAACTTCCTCCCGGTAGGTGGCTTCGTCCGCGTCGCTGAAATCCCAGAGGTTCTCCAGGAACAGGATGATTTGGGCGGGGACGTCGGGAAACCCGGCTGCTTCGTCATCCACGGCGCGACCGACAAACAATCCCAGCAAGTCCGGCTCAAAGCCGTCGGCCTGAATCGCCTCATTGGGCATCGGTTCGTAGGTCACCGGCAGCGTTTCCGCGTGTCGGCGCAGATCGGTGGGGAGACGCTGGATGGTGCGTCGGACCTCGTCTTGGGCGAGGGCCAGCAAACGCCGCCATTCGGGCGACCCGGCGTGGGCTTCCGATCTCATGCGGGAACAAGCAAAAGCTGCGCGCGACCATGACGGAACGTTTCCCCGCCACCCGGGAACGAGCGGGAACGAGATGGGATGCCGGCGTCGGACACCCCGTAACGCTACGCGCGCGGCCGGCGCGTAACAAGACGCAGGACGCTTTCGGCTTCACCGACGCCCGGCCCAAATGGGCCGTCTGGCGTGGCAAAAAACGGTAAGAATTCGCCAAGATCGCCGTAGCCGATTGAAGGACTCCTTCCACAATGAGCGTCGAACAGGCCATCCGGGCGTTGACGTGGATCATCGAACTTGCCGCGTCCGGCTGGGACCTTTGCGACGGCAGCGATATGCACGAAAACGTGGTCAAGCCAGTGAATCGCCGGGAGGCCCTCCGCTCGACCGCGCGGTGGTTGGCGCTGCTGGGCCTTGGGGCGGGCGCCGTCATGTTAGGCCGTGGGTCGCTCCGCGCCGGTTGCGCGGGCCTCAGCCCATGCGGTGGTTGCGGGGAACTGGCACGCTGCGGCCTGCCCCGGGCGGTCGCCGCGCGCCGTCAGACTTTGGGTAGCGCCCGGATCCAGCCATGAACTTTCGTTGCCCTTTCAATCCCAGTCGCCGGCGTTTTCTGACGGAAACCGCGCGGGCGGGCCTCGGGCTGGCGTTGTTCGCCGGCGCGCGAACCGCGCGCTCCGCCACTGCCGTCAACCCCTTTGCCTACGATGTTCGCAAGTACGAAACGACCGACCCGAAGCTGATTGCCTACCGACAGGTCACGGCCTTCAAATGTCCGTTGCCGGATGCCCGCCGGCTATGCCTGGTCGGCACGGATCGCCTGGCCGTGGCGGCGGGGAACAAGGTGGCGCTGCTCGACCGCACTTCCGGAGCGTCCTCAGCCGAAATCCCGCTGAACGGCCCGGTGCGTTGCGTGACGGAGGGGCCCGATGGCTCGCTCTACGCGGGCTTGCGCGATCACGTCGAGGTCTTCGATGCCCAGGGAAAACGGCGGGCGACGTGGCCCGGCTTCGCCGGCCGTCCCTGGATCAGCAGCCTGGCGGTGAACGCGGAATTCGCGTTCATCGCCGATGCAGGCAACCGCGTGGTGTACCGCTGCGACCTCACCGGCAAGGCCATCAACCGCATCGGTGACCGCGACCGCGACCGGGGCATTCCAGGTTTCGTGTTGCCCAGCCCGTTCTTGGAGGTGGAACTGCATCCGGACGGTCTCCTGCGGGTCACCAATCCCGGGCGGCACCTGGTCGAAGCCTACACGTTCGAGGGTGACCGCGCCACCGCGTGGGGCCGGCCCTCGATGGGCATCGAGGGATTCAGCGGCTGCTGTAATCCGGTCGCCTTGGCAATTCTGCCCGATGGCCGCTTCGTCACCTGCGAGAAGGGTCTTCCGCGCGTGAAGGTGTACTCGCAATTGGGTGAGTTCGAGAGCGTGGTGGCTGGCGTCGAGAGCTTCCCGGAAAACGCGAAAGTCGGCTCCGGTGAAAAGCCCGGGGACGGCGTCAAAGCGAGCTTGGACGCCGTGGTGGACGCACAAGGCCGCGTCTTCATCCTGGACACGGTGACAGGCTCGATTCGTGTGATGGTCCGCAACCAGGCTGGCTAACCCCTTTCCCGTCATGTCTCACGCCGCACCGAATCCATCGTCCGTTTCCCGCCGGCAGTTTCTGCGCGAGGGCATGCGACTGGCGGCCATGACCGGCGCCGGCGCCTTCGTCGGTCTGAGCATCGGCCGCACCGGGGCGCGCGAGAACTACGTCTGGCAGATTGACCCGAGCAAGTGCGTGTACTGCGGCAACTGCGCGACCGCGTGTGTGCTCAAGCCGTCCGCCGTGAAATGTGTGCAGGCGTACGAGATTTGCGGCTACTGCGATCTCTGCACCGGCTACTTCGTGCCCGAGCCGAACGCGCTGAACACCGGCGCGGAAAACCAGGTCTGCCCCACTGCCGCGATCGAGCGGAAGTTCATCGAGGACCCGTACTACGAATACAACATCATCGAAAGCCTGTGCATCGGCTGCGCGAAGTGCGTCGAAGGTTGCACGCGCTTCGGCAACGGCTCGTTCTATCTCCAGGTACGGCACGACCGGTGCGTCAACTGCAACGAATGCTCCATCGCGCGGGTCTGCGCGGGGGACGCCTTCCGTCGCGTGCCGGCCTCGAACCCGTACTTCCTCAAGACCAGCGCGCACTGATGCGAGCGTTGTTCCCCAAGTCACTCTTTCCCGCGCTGATGGGCCTGCTTGCGGCCTGCGCGGTGGCGTCCGAGCTGCGCTTCCCGCCGCCCGAATTCGAGACGGACTACACGATGCCGGGCATCACCACGCCCCCGCCCCGCAGTCTGGCGATGGAGTACGTGGACACAGCCCTGCTGGTGACCGCCTTGGGGCTTGCTGCGTGGCTCGTCCACCGGCGGCGCTCACGGCGCGGTTTGGTGGCCCTGTCCGTGTTCAGCCTCGTGTACTTCGGATTCATCCGCACCGGCTGCATTTGTCCGATCGGCGCCCCGCAAAACGTCGCCCTCGGGATGTTTGATCCGGGCTACACCATTCCGCTGACCGCGCTCGCCTTCTTTCTCGTCCCCCTGGTCTTCTCGCTTTTCTGGGGACGCACCTTCTGCGCCGCCGTTTGCCCGCACGGCGCCTTGCAGGACCTCGTGCTGATCAAACCGGTCAAGGTACCGCTCTGGATCGAACAAGGACTGGGTATCGTGCCCTTTATCTTCCTCGGCCTTGGCATCTTGCTCGCGGCGACCGGCACCGCCTTCATCATCTGCCGCTACGATCCCTTCATCCCGCTTTTCCGAATGAGCGGGTCCGTGTTTGGGCTCACGCTGGGCGGCATCTTTCTGGCGGCGGCCCTCTTCATCGGCCGGCCGTTCTGTCGTTTCTTGTGTCCATACGGGGCCTTGCTGCGGCTCGGCTCCATCGTGTCCCGCAAAGCGGTGCGGATCACGCCTGACCACTGCACGCAATGCCGGCTTTGCGAACATTCGTGTCCGTTCGGTGCCATCCGCGAGCCGGTGAAACTCCCGGTTACTCCCAACGCCCTCGCGCCGGAACGCCGGCGGTTGACCTGGCTGATCCTCGCTTTGCCGGTGCTGATCGCCGTTGGCGCGTGGCTGGGATCGAAGCTCAGCGTGGCCGCCGCCAAGGTGCATCCCACCGTGGCCCTGGCGGAGCAGTTCCTCGCCGGTGACAAAGCGCCTGCGCCCGCCACCGCCCTGCCAACGCCGGAAACTCGCGCACTGGGCCGGGCTGCCGAGACGGCGCCGGAACTGATCGCGGCCGCGAGTGAGGTGCGCCGCCGGCTGGGCATCGGGGGTTGGTGGTTCGGCGGCTGGGTCGGCCTGGTGATCGGCGCCCGCCTGATCAGCCTGTCCCTGCGACCCAACCGCACGGACTTCGAGCCGGACCGCGGCGCCTGCTACGCCTGCGGCCGCTGCTACTTGGCCTGTCCGAACGAGCGCGTGCGCCTGGGGCTCATCACGCCGGCGGAAGCGGCCGCGCTGCAAGCTCACGCGCCGGTTCCCCGACCGGACGCGAAACCTTCCTGAGCCGTGACCGCCCCGTCCCTTCCGTCTGCCCGTGCCGACGCCGCCCTGTGGCGACCGCTACGCGCCACGGTGTGGATCACGGCCTGCCTCGCGGCCCTGGCAGTGTTGCTGCTCGTGGTTACCCACCATCGCGCCCACGCTCACGATCCACTGAAATCCCCGGAGCTGGCCGCGTTGAAGCAGCGATTGCTGGATGAGCCGCGCAACGAGGAACTCAAACAGCAGATCCGCGACCTGGACCTCGCCCTCCGCCGCAGTCATTCGCGGCTGTTGAATTTCTACGCCTTCGGACGCTGGCTGCTGCTGGGGTCCTTGGTGAGCTTTGTCCTCTCCGCGAAAGCGTGGGGCAAACTCCGCGCCCGTCCTCCCGCCCCCCGCCTTTCGCCCGACGCGGCGGAACGATTCACCCGGCTCGTTCGCCTCGCCCGGCTGACGGCCTCGACCACCGCTCTTTGCACCCTGATCGCGCTCACCGCCATTGTTGTGGCCGCCACCTCTCCCCTGCCCTCCGCTGCGACCGATCGCGAGAAGTTGCTCGCCAGGCTCCGCGGCGAAGAACCCGAAGCGCCACCGCTTCCGCCCCTCGCGGAATTCGCCGCCAACTGGCCCCGCTTCCTCGGGCCCTCCGGCAACGCCTTCACGCCGGTCGCACCTGAACCGCTGACCTTCGACGCCGCCAGCGGAGACGGACTCCTGTGGAAAGTTTCGCTTTCCTTGCCGGGCTTCAATTCACCGATCATCTGGGGCAACCGCGTTTTTCTGTCCGGCGGCGACGCGGCCAGGCGTAGCGTGGCGGCATTCGACCTGGCCACCGGTCAACGGGTGTGGGAACAGGCCGTCACCGGGGTTCCCGGGTCTCCCGCCAAAGCCCCGGAGATTCCCGAATCCACCGGCTTCGCCGCGTCCACGATGGCCACCGACGGCCTCCGCGTGTACGCGATCTTCGCCAACGGCGACCTCGCGGCGTTCACCCTCGACGGCCGGCCCGTGTGGTCGAAGCACCTCGGTGTGCCGCAAAATCAATACGGGCACGCCAACTCCCTCGCGGTCTGGGAGGGGCGGGTCATCGTGCAACTGGACCAGGGCGATGCGGACGCGGGGCTGTCGAAGCTCATCGCGTTCGACGGCGCCTCCGGCCGGGTCGCCTGGCAGGTCCCCCGCAAGGTGCCGGAGAGTTGGGCCTCGCCCATCGTGGTGGAGGCAGCGGGAAGAGCCCAGATCATCACGCTGGCCGGCGAATTCGTCATCGCGCACTCGGCAGGCGACGGCGCGGAGCTCTGGCGCGTCCAGGAGCTTCACGGGGAGATCGCGCCGTCCCCCATTTTTGCCGGGGGATTCGTTCTCGCCGTCAGCCCGAATGACAAACTGATGGCAATCCAGCCCGACGGGCTGGGCGACGTCACCAAGACGCACGTTGCCTGGCACGCTGACGATGGCATACCTGACGTCACCAGCCCCGTCAGCAACGGCGAACTGGTTTTTCTGGTGACCAGTTACGGCCTGCTCTCCTGCTTTGACGTCTCGTCCGGCAAGAAGCTCTGGGAGCACGAGTGCGACACGGACGTCCACGCCACGCCGGCGGTGGCGGGCAACCGCGTGTATGTCCTCGGCGGAAAAGGCAAGGTGGTCGTCGTCGAAGCCGCCCGCGAATTCAAAGAACTGGCCACCTTCGACCTCGGCGAAGCGATTTTCGCCAGCCCCGCCTTTCGGGAAGGCCGGATGGTCATCCGCACGGCGAAAAGCCTGCTTTGCGTCGGCACGCCGCCGGCCAGCGCCTCCGGAGGGACGTCGCCGTGAGCACCGCCCCAACCAGCCCTGAGACGGTGGCGCCGCCAGTGGACCTGCGGTTCGCGGAAGAGGCGCTGGCCCGGTGCGGGCGCTCCCCCGATGCCGCCATTCCCGTGCTGCAGGCGCTGCAAGATCACTACGGCTATCTGCCGCACGAAGCGCTGGAATGGGTGTGCCGGCACTCGCAGATCACCCCCGCCGCCATCACCGGGGTCGCGACGTTCTACGACATGTTCCGGCACGCGCCGGTCGGCAAACACATCGTCCACGTCTGCCACGGCACGGCCTGCCATGTGGCCGGCGCCGACCGCGTGGAGGATGCCCTGCGCCGGCACCTGAACGTCGCCACCGGCACCCACACCGATCCCAACCGGCAGTTCACGATCGAGCCGGTGGCCTGCCTCGGTTGCTGCACTCTGGGACCGGTGGTCCGGATTGACGAGGAAACGATCGGCTACGCCACCCCGGAAAAACTCCCGGGGGCTATTCGGGACTTCCTGGCGAACGCCGAGTCGCGCGCCCGACAGGAGCCGATGCAGAGCGCGGCCAAGCCGAAAAACGGCGCGGCGGAAATTCAGGTCTGTCTCGACTCCTGTTGCGTGGCCAAAGGCACGGACCGGGTGTTTCGCGCCCTCCAGGAGACGGTGGCGCAAACTGGAGCCCGGGCCACCGTCAAGCGCGTTGGCTGCGTCGGCGCCTGCTACCGCACGCCGATGATCGAAGTGCTCGTCCCCGGGCGACCCAAGATTGCCATCACGGACATGACCGTTTCGCGCGCGGCGGAGCTGGTGCGAACCCAGTTCCGGCCGGCCGGCCCCGTGGCGAAGCTCGCGTCGTCCTGGTCGCGCTGGGTGGACACCCTTCTCCTCGGCGACGCGCCGGCGCCCGCCGTTCCGGCGGCCTCACCGGCCCCGACTGCGGACGATGAGGCCGGGGTGAAGGCGTTCTTCAGCCGCCAGGTTCATATCGCGATGGAGCACTTCGGTCGGCTCGACCCGCTGGACGTCGGGGAATTCCTCGCGCATGACGGCTTCGTCGCCCTGGCCCGCTGCCTCGGCGTGCCCCGGCCGCAGCCTGACGGCCAGCCCGGCGCCGTTCCCTCGGGCTCACTGACGCCCGAGCAGATTATCGAAACGGTCGAGAAGTCGGGCCTGCGCGGGCGGGGCGGCGCCGGCTTTCCCACCGGCCAAAAGTGGCGGATGGTCCGCCAACAGAACAGCCCGACCAAGTACGTCATCTGCAACGGCGACGAGGGCGACCCCGGCGCGTTCATGGACCGGATGATCCTCGAGTCGTTCCCCTACCGGGTCATCGAAGGGCTGGCCATCGCCGCCATCGCGGTCGGTGCCCACGACGCGATCTTCTACATCCGCCACGAATATCCCAATGCCCTCAAGCGCATTCGCGCCGCCCTGGCCGAGTGCGAGCGGCGCGGCTGGATCGGCGACCGCCTGTTGGGCAGCGATTATCCATTGCGCTTCGCGATCAAGGAAGGCGCCGGGGCCTTCGTGTGCGGGGAGGAAACGGCGCTGATCGCCTCGGTCGAGGGCCGGCGCGGAATGCCGCGGCTGCGGCCACCGTTCCCGGCGGTGTCGGGGTTGTGGGAGAAGCCCACCCTGATCAACAACGTTGAAACCTTGGCGATGGTTCCCTGGATCCTGCGGCATGGCGGGGAAGCGTTCGCCGCGATTGGGACCAAGACGAGCAAGGGCACCAAGGTCTTCGCGCTGGCCGGAAAGATTCGGCGCGCGGGTCTGATCGAGATCCCGATGGGGACCACCCTGCGCGAGATCGTGGAAGAGATCGGCGGCGGTGTTGCCGCCGGGCGGAAATTCAAAGCGGTGCAAATCGGCGGTCCCTCGGGCGGATGCGTGCCAGCGCGTCTGGCGGATACACCGGTGGACTATGAATCGCTGCGCGACATCGGTGCCATCATGGGCTCGGGCGGCATGGTGGTGCTCGACGACACCGCGTGCATGGTGGACATCGCGCGCTACTTCCTGCAATTCACCCAGAATCAGTCCTGCGGCAAATGCACTTTTTGCCGGATCGGCACCAAGCGGATGCTCGAGTTGCTGGAGAAGTTCTGCGCGGGCAAGGCGCGCCGCCGCGACCTCGAGGAGCTCGAAGGACTGGCCGGCCAGGTGGCGCAGGGCAGCCTCTGCGGCCTCGGCAAGACCGCGCCGAATCCGGTCCTCAGCACGCTTCGCTACTTCCGGGACGAATATGAAGCCCACCTGCAAGGGCGTTGCCCGGCGGGCAAATGCCCGGCGCTCATCAAGTACGTGGTGAAGGACAACTGCACCGGCTGCACCCTCTGCGCCCAGCACTGTCCGGTGAACGCCATCCCGCTGACGCCCTACGAACGACACGCGATCAATCTCGACCTCTGCACCCGGTGTGACACGTGCCGGCAGGTCTGTCCGTACGGCGCCGTGGAAGTGAAATGAACCCGGCGAACCCAAACCGGCCACCGCTGATCATGTCCGCGCTGAAACTCACCATTGACGGTCGTCCGGTCGAGGTCGCGCCGGGAACCACCATCCTCCAGGCGGCGCGCCAGTTGGGCATCACGATCCCGACGCTCTGCCACGTCGAGGGCTTCGCGCCGTCAGCGTCCTGCTTTCTCTGCGCGGTGAAGATCGAAGGCCGCCCAAACCTGTGGCCCTCGTGCGCGATGCCGGCCGCCGACGGCATGGTGGTGGTGACCCAGTCCGACGAAGTGCGGCGCGCGCGCAAAACGGCGCTCGAACTGCTGGTTTCGGACCACGCCGGCGATTGTGTCGGCCCCTGCAGCACGGGCTGCCCGGCCCGGCTGCGGATCCCCGATTTCCTCGCGCGCGTGGCGGCGTTGGATCAGCGCTCGGCTGCTGAGATCGTCACCGACGATCTCGCCCTGCCCGCCTCACTGGGGCGCGTGTGTCCCCGGTTGTGCGAACAGCGCTGCCGGCAGTGTGACGTCACCGAGGCCCTTTCCATCCGCAATCTGCATCGTTTCACGGCCGATCAACAGCGCGTGACGCTGCGGCCCTATGTGCCGTCGAAAGCCCCCGCCAGCGGCCGCTCTGTCGGGATTGTCGGGGCCGGCCCGGCCGGGCTCGCGGCGGCCTATTCGCTCTTGCGCAAGGGGCACGCCGTGACCCTGTTCGATGCCCATCCGCAACCCGGCGGCATGTTGCGCTACGGCATCCCTGCGTTTCGGCTGCCGCGCAGCGTGCTGGACGCCGAGGTGCGCGTCATCCGCGAGCTGGGCGCTGAGTTCCGCTTGAACGCGCGGCTGGGACGTGACTTCTCCCTCGCCGACCTGCAACGGGACTTTGACGCCGTGTTCCTCGCGGTCGGCGCGCAGGGCTCCCGTGGACTCGGCTGCCCGGGAGAGGACCTGGCCCTGCCGGCGGTGGAGTTTTTGCGGCAGCTCACCGATGGCCCGGCACCGGAAATCGGCAGCGAAGTCGTGGTGGTCGGCGGCGGCAACACCGCCATGGACGTGAGCCGTTGCGCGGTGCGGCTGGGCGCGCGGTCGGTCCGCGTGCTGTACCGGCGCACGCGGCGGGAGATGCCCTGCCTGTTGGAGGAAGTGGAGGCGGCGGAGGAGGAAGGCGTTCAGGTCGAGTACTTGGTGGCCCCCACCAAACTGGAACGGCGCGAGGGCCGGCTGGTGCTCACCTGCGTGCGCATGGAGCTGGGCGCACCGGACGCCAGCGGGCGCGCGCGGCCGGTGCCGGTGGCGGGATCGGAATTCACGGTTTCCGCCTCCTGCGTCATCGCGGCCATCGGCCAGTCGGTCGAGTTTTCCGGCGACGAGGCGCCCAGCCTCGCCTTCTCAAAGTGGGGCATTGCGGTGGACGAGAAGACGCTCGCGACGAACCTGCCGGGCGTGTTCGCCGGCGGCGATGCGGTCACCGGGCCGGATCTCGCCGTGCGCGCGGTGGCGGCTGGCAAACTGGCCGCCGCCTCGATTGACCAGTACCTCGCCGGCCTCCCGGTGGTGGGCGCTCCCGAGGCGGTGAACGTGCTGATGGGCAAACTCGACGAGGATGAACTCGCCGAGATGCTCCGCGACATCGAGGACGCCCCGCGGGCGAAGATGCCCCACCTGCCGCCGGAACAACGGCGCACCACCTTCGACGAGGTGGAACTGGGCTTCACCCCGGACGCCGCGCTGCGCGAGTCGCGGCGCTGTCTGGGTTGTGGTTGCGGCAAGGCCATTCCGTGCCGGCTGCGGTCGCTCGCCACCGAGTACGGCGTGGACCCGAGCCGCTTTGTCGGTCAGCGCCGCCACTTCAGCCGCGACACCTCTCATCCGGAGATCGTCTTCGAGCCGGGCAAGTGCATTTTGTGCGGCGTGTGCGTCGAGGTGGCCCGGCAGGTGGGAGAAGATTGGGGAATCGCCTTTTTCGGGCGCGGTTTCGACACCGTGGTCGCGCCGCCGCTGGGCCGGCCAATGGCCGAGGCGTTCAAGAAATCCGGCCGGCGCGCGGCTGAGTTGTGCCCCACCGGCGCGATCACCCTCAAGGGCACCGGTTGCCACGCCTGCCGGCGAGCCTGACCCGCGGGTCAGCGCGCGGGCACCCAGCGAACATCGTGGGGCGGGATGGCCAGTCGCTCACGGCCCGCTCGTACTTCCACTGTTTGGTCGCGGAAATTGTGCATCGCCGTTCCCGCCGTGAACCGGTACACCCCGACCCCGCCCGGAGCCGCCAGCCGTAAACGCAGCGGTGCCGTCAGTCGGGTTCGCACTTCGTTGGCCACCGCAGCGGGCAACTGCGACCATCCCAGCGGCTTCGGGCTGAGCAGCCATTCATTGGCGGCGCGGAAGTCCGCTTCCGAAAAGGTGCGGGCGTTGAGCACGATGAATCTCCCCCGGCTTTCGCGACGTTCCGTCAAAACGGGACACGTCCCGCCCGCCGCCCGGCCGCTGATCCGCACCCGTGCGGACCGTCCCTCAAGGGCGAGGTCCACGTCCAGCGGGTGGGCCAGCGAGTGGACCGCGGCCCCAATCCCCAGGGTGGCCACTTCGCCGGCTTGGGGTTCAGGGCCAACCGCAACCCCCGCGAGGAGTTGAACCCGCTCACCCACACGACGGAGGAAAGCAGGCGTGACTACGACGGTACCGCCTCGGTCCAAGACGCCCCGCAATTTCCCGACCACTTCCGGATCGGCGGCGGCTTGCGCGCCCAGGAAAACGGCCGCCGCATTGGCGGGCCAGTCGGCCGTGGGGAGGATGGGCAGACCGATCATGCCGAGATAATCGGCGAGATAGAGGTTGTCGTCCGCGTCGCTGTTCGGTGGCTTGTAAAACGCGATGCCGCGCCGGGTCTGGCCTTTGACCTTCTGGGCAAGGTCGAACAGGTCCGGCAGGCGCCGGGCGAGCAGCGCGTCGCCGGGATGGTCTCCAACGATGTCGCCCAGGCGGAAGAGCGTCAGTTCGCTGGCGCCAGCCAGCACGCTTTGAAACGCCTGGTCCACGAAGTTTTCCGCCGTGCATTCAATGTGGTCAAACCACGCACCGACGGTCTTCTCACCGCAAACCGAGTGGAGCCAGCGGAAGTTCATGTACCCCTCGGTGGGCTGGACGTAACCCATCCGGCGCGTGAGCGGATTGCGCGCCTCGGTACCCACCCACACCCGGTCGAACGGCGGCGCCATGCGCTCTGGGTCATAGCCGAACAGATGGAAACGGTCGTACCATTGCGGGAACTTGATGATGAGCCGGATGTCCGGCCGCCGCGCGCGCGCCGGCTGCACGATCATCGGCTCGATGAGAGAGACCAGGAGATCGCGGCGGTATTGCGACCAAGGGCGACCCGCGCGAGCGGCGTCCGACGCGGGCGAGGTATCCCCCGTGCAGAAAAAGTCGTCCACGATCACCTCGTCGAACACGTCGGCGTTCTCGCTGAAAAAGCCTGCCACGTCGCGGCGGGTCCGGGGATCCTCCCAGTTGAGCCAGCCGAGTCCTTCATTCTGGCGCGTACCGAAGGTGTTTCCCGGCACGGTGGCAATCCCACCCGCCGAGGCGATCCCCTGCCCCGCGAGCCAGTCGCGAACCTCCGCTAGGACACGCGGCGGCACATACTCGTCGCCTCGCCGGCCTTCCAGAAACACCCGCGACACTCCCAGCGGGCGGAGCTTTGCGAGCGTGGCGTCGCGCTGATCGGTCGGCGCCAGATGTCGCAGGACGTCGTCCGCCGTGGCGTACACGCTGATTCGGAGCGCGGCCGCTTCCGCCCGAACTCCCCACTGGGACGCCAGCAGACCGGCGGCGAGAACGACCATCGCGAGACGCAAGACGGATTCAGCCGCCACACTCCGCGCCGGCCAGCGGTCCAGTAAAGTGCAAGCGAGCGGTTTCATGATGTCACCACCCCGGGTCGGGCCGAACGGAGGCTTTCAGACCTTCCGGGCCCACGATGTAGATCGGGCTTTCACCCAGCGGAACCGACAGGCCTTTCGTCCGCACTTCGTCGAATTCGACGAACCGGCGCGTGCCGTACACGTCGTAAAAGGTCAGTCCTTCTTCGGTGTTGTTGACGCGCAGGTACGCGTAGGGCCGCGTGCTCCACGCCACCAGCGTGTCTTCCTTCTTCTCCGGATCATTGAACAGGCAGGCGAAGACGTCGGGACCGAAGGCGTCATTACGCAGCCACCGTTTGCCCTCAAGCTGCCGCGTCAGGGTGGCAAAGGCGTAGTAAGCGTACTTGGGCGAAAGGTCCGCCCGCGCCAGCCCCACCATGTCCGCCTGATCGAACTGCCGCGGCCCGCCGTCCTTCAGCGTCCACCAGCACACCTTCTCGATCTTGCGCGACGCGATCGCCAGCACGTGGAAGCGCACCAGCAGATCCGCCTGCCGCAGTTCCGACGTGCCGTAGGGGTGGAGGTGCGAGTTCCAGCAAATCTCGGTCACCCACAGCGGCTTGGGCTGACCAAACCGGCGCATTTCGGCGATGAGCAGGTCGGTTTGCTCGAGGAAGGTCATGTTCACCATCTCATAGTCCTCCTTGAGCACGCCGCGGTGCCAGGACTTGACGTATTGATCCAGCACCCACCAGTCGAACTTCTCTTCCGGGGCGGACGGCGGGCGATAGGGATGGAAACACACAATGTCGAAGGCGTCCCAAGGCACGAGGCGGAAGATCTTTTGCGCCCAAAGCACGTCACAGAAGGCCATGTTCAAGCCCAGCACCTTGGCGGCGGGGTGAGTGCCGTGAATGGCCTGACCCGCCAGCGTCAGCAGCCGCGCGTATTCCTCCGGCGTGCCCTGCCAGAAGCCGCCGTTGGGTTCATTCCAGATCTGCCAGTGATCAATCTGGCCGCGAAAGCGTTTGGCCGCGGCGGCCGCGAACCGCGCGTACGCCTCGGCTCCCTCGACCGTGCGCGGATCGTGAAACGGCGGCGCGTACGCCAGGCAGCCGAAGAGCGAGATGCCGCGCTCGCGACAGCGCCGGGTCAACCGCTCGTAAGGTTCCCAATCGTACTCGCCGGGCATCCGCTCGATCCGCCGCCAGGTGAAGTCCTGCCGGCCCCATTTGACGCCGAGTTCCTGCAGGGCTTTGAGGCGCGCGTCGAGATCCGGCGTGTCCGGGTGCAGCGCCATGTTGATGCCGAACGGCGAGTTCGTCAGCAACGCGTCCGGAAAGGGCGGCGGCGAAAGGTCAACCCGGAACGCGCTTTTCGCGGTGCCCGCCGCCCAACCGGGAAGCGACAGCGACAGCAGCACCGCGACGCCGGCCCCAATCCGCAGCAGCGTTCCGAACTTGGCGGGAAACGTTGAAGTCTTCACGCCCGTCATTTGCCGCCCGAGTTCCCGGACGGACAAGCTCAAAGCAGCGAGGGGCTGCCCGCCGCCGCAGCGTGTTTTCACAGCCCGCGAATGGCCAAAACCGACGATGTCGGTCGCGTCGCCTGCCCGAGCCGTTCCCGCCACACCCGGTCTTGCCTGAGCCTTTATCCGGTGACAAGCTACGGCGGATTGAACGTCGCCCCGCGATTCACAAGAGCATCCGGCATTGAGGTGTACACGGGCAACGAGTTGCTCGTGAAAGGCTGCTTGGAGACCCTCGGCGGCACCCACCTCTGGACCGGCTATCCCGGCTCACCGGTAGCCGGCTTTTTCGACACGGCGCAGGAACTCCAAGAGTTGCTGCGCGCGTCGGGCATTCGCGCGACCATGGCCAACAACGAGGCCCTCGCGGCCGCCATGGTCAATGGCTCACAGATGCACGGCCTGCGGGCCATCACGGTGCAGAAGAGCGTCGGCGTCCACGTGGCCTCCGACGCCCTCGCACTGGGCAACCTCGTGGGGGCACATCCGGAAGGCGGCGCCGTCATTGTCCTTGGCGACGATCCCTGGAGCGACTCCACCCAGGTGCCCGCCGATTCGCGGTATCTCTGCAAGCACCTGATGATGCCCGTCCTCGAGCCAAGCGATGCGCAGGAACTGAAGGACTGGATCAATCTCGCGTTCACCCTGTCCCGCGAGAGCGAGCTGTACATCGGCTATCTGGTCACCACCAACCAGGCCGACGGCGGCGGATCCGTGGAAGTCAGACCCAACCACTCACCGGTCGTCAACACGGCCCACCGGGTGGAACTCGACACGTCGAAGATAGACCTCGAGCGCAATGTGCTTCTCCCCCCGCGGACCTGGCGCAAGGAGCAGCAAATGCCCGAGCGCGTTGAACGCCTCTGGGCCAGCGCGCGCCGGCATGGCGCCAACCGGATCGAACCGGCGTCCGGCACTGCCAACGCGGAGACCGGGATTGGCTTCATCACCTCTGCTGCGGCGTATTGCTATCTGCGGCACGCGCTGGCGGAACTCGGCGTGGACGGCCAATTCCCAATTCTCAAACTGGGCGTCACCTACCCGCTTGACCCGACCTTGATCCTTGAGTTCGCGACCGGCTTGAAAGCGTTGTTCGTCATCGAAGAGCGCCGCGGCTTCCTCGAAGAACAAGTGGTCGAGATCATCACGCGCGCCCGCCAAAGCGCCGGGCCGGACCGCCCCCCCTTCGCACAGGAGGTGTGGGGCAAGCGGTTCCCCTTCGGACTGGATGGCATTCCCGAGACGCGCGGCCTGAATCCAAGCAAATTGATCCGCCGGCTGGGTGAATTGTTCCTGGCGACGCCGGGGCTCGGCGACCGGCTCGACCGGAAACGCATCGAGTGCGAGTTGACCCTGATTCGCGAGATCAAGGCCGCCACGCTCCATGTCGCGCCGCGAACGCCCACGTTTTGTCCCGGCTGCCCGCACCGCGATTCGGCCAGCGTGCTGGTCGAGATGAAGAAACAGTTCCGGGATCCTCTCTATATGCGGCGCGTTCACGGGACCGATCCCGTGGACCTTGTGTTTCACGGCGACACCGGCTGCTACACGATGTTGATGTTCGAGCCGACCAAGGACCTCATGCACAACTACAGCGGCATGGGACTGGGTGGCGGCACGGGCGCGGGCATTGACCCGTTCATCCGCAACAAGCAGGTCGTGTTCATGGGCGACTCGACCTTCTTCCACAGCGGCCAGATCGCCATCTCGAACTCGCTCAAGAACGGACAAGACATCACCTACATCATCCTCGACAACAAGACGACGGCCATGACCGGGCATCAGACCACGCCCGGTTTGAGTGACAGCATCCTCGGGGAGCAGACGTTCGCGCAAAACATTGACGCCATCATCGCCGGCATCACGGATTCGACCCGTTCCGGGGCCACGGTCGTGCGGGTGAACCCGGCGGAACGCGAGACGTACCGGCAGTTGCTCGAAAAGGCCATTCTGCAGGACGGCGTGAAAGTGGTGGTGGCCGACAAAGAGTGCGGCATCACTTTCCACCGGCGCGGTGCCCGCGAGGAACGCCGCGAACTGCGGGAGAAGGGCTTCCTGGCGCGCAAGCGCTACATCAACATCACCGAGGAGGTTTGCGAGAACTGCCTCGAATGCACCCGGGCGACCGGCTGTCCCGGTCTGACCTTCGCCGACACGCCGTTCGGGCGAAAGGTGCAGATTGACCTGTCGTGGTGCGTCTCGGACGGAGCCTGCACCCGGTTCCTGGTCTCCACCGACAACGACGGGCCGCGCGTCAAGGCGTGCCCCTCCTTCGAGGAGGTGATCGTCACGCGCCGACAGAAACCGCCGCCGCTGATTGATCGGCTGGACTTCACCCGCTTGCCCGCGCCCCCGAAGCCTGCTGCCCAACCGGTCTGGCACGGCTATCTGGCCGGCGTCGGTGGCATGGGGATCGGAACCGCCACGGCCATTTTGGTGCTGGCCGGCCATCGGCAGGGCTATCGGGTGCAGTTCTGCGACAAAAAGGGGCTGGCGATCCGCAACGGTGGCGTCTATTCGATGATCACCTACTCCGCACCCGGAGCACCGTACACCTCGAACCTCATCCCCTACGGCAAGGCGGACCTGATCCTGGGCGTGGACATTCTGGAAGCGGCCCGGGCGATTGACCCCAGCACCAACCAGCGCGTCGGCAGTCGCCAGCGCACGGCTGTGGTGGTCAACACCCACAAAACTCCGACCATCCTGACCCTGCTGGGCAAGGACGACTTCAATGTCGCCCAACTCGAGGCCGATCTGCGTCGTCACACCCGCGAGGATGCCTTCCACGCCTGCGATATTTCCCACCTGAGCGAACGGTTTTTCGGCACCCAACTCTACGCGAACATCGCGATGTTGGGCGTCGCCTTCCAGCACGGCCTCATCCCCCTGAGCCTCGAGAGCCTCGAATGGGCGATCCGCGCCAGCCTCGGCAAGGCGGCGGAGGAAAACCTCAAGGCCTTTCATCTCGGCCGCCTGGTCGCCCACGATCCCGCCGCGGTCGAGCAAGCGGCCGGACTGTTCCGCGAACCGCAGACGTATTCCGAGGTTGTCGCCGACAAGGTGGACATCCTCACCCGGTCCGGCCGTCGGGGGCCAGCCCTCGCCACCGCCTATCGCCAGTTGGTGGAGCGCGCCACCGAACATCTGCAGGTGGATTCCGAGAGCCTGCGCGACTTCGCCCTGCGCGTGTATGACCTGATCCAGTTCGAGGACCTCGACTACGCGCGCCGGTATGTCGAGCTGGTCAAGCAGGTGCAGGCGCTCGATTCAGCCGAGCACGGCTTCGCCGCCACCCGGGCGGTGATCTGGAACCTCCACCGCGTGATGGCAATCAAGGATGAGGTCTTCGTCGCCCACCAATTAACCAGCGAAGAAAAACACCGGCGCGATCGCGCCCGCTACGGCGTGGATCCCGCGCGCGGCGACCGCATCGAGTACCGGCATCTGAACCGGCCGCAGTTCAACCTGTGGGGCCGCGACTTCGCCTGGGACATGCGCACGCGCGACTGGATGCTGAACGTGGTCAAGCGGATGAAGTGGCTGCGGCGCGTGCTGCCCGAATGGCATCGGCGTGAGAAGGATTTCCGCGATTGGTACATCAGCCTCCTGCCGCGGATGGCCGAAGCCGCCGGGGATGCCCGGCGTTACGCCCTGTTCACGCGAATCCTCGAGTTACCCGCGCAAGCCACGGGTTATCGCGAGATCCGTTATCCCAAGATGGACGCGGCCCGCGCGCAGGCGGAAGCCTGGCTCGCCGAGATGAGCGCTCTCCCGCAGGCGGACTCCCGCCCGGCAGCGGCAGCCATCGCGCGCTGAAGTCCCTTTGCCCGCAGGCCGCCGTCGCGCTCCCGGGCAGGCCGTCCCTCCCGAAACTGGACCTCGGCTGCGCCTTGCTTCAGTGTCCGCGGACGTCATGCGTCCCTCCGCGTTCAACCTCCGCGCGCTGCTGCTGGTGGTGTCGGTCGCCGCTGTGGGCGGTTTCCTCTTCGGTTACGACACCGCGGTCATCAACGGCGCCAATCAGTACTTCCGCAAGTACTTCGCCCTGAACTCAGCCCAGGAAGGTTTTGCGGGCGCCAGCGCCATCCTCGGTTGCATCCCGGGCGCGCTGGCGGCGGGATTTGTGAGCGACCGCTTCGGCCGGCGCAAGGTTCTCTTTCTCTGCGCGATCTTGTACGCGGTGTCCGCGGTGCTGTCGGCCGTTCCCCGGACCTTTGGCGAGTTCCTCGTCGCCCGTTTCATCGGCGGGCTGGGTATTGGAGCTTCCTCCATGGTGTGCCCGGTGTACGTCGCCGAGATCGCCCCCAAGGAATGGCGCGGCCGCCTGGGATCGCTGTTCCAACTCGGCATCGTGCTGGGCATTTTCCTGACCCTCTTCATCAACGCGCGGATTCAAACACTCGGCGACGAGCAGTGGAACACCACCACCGGCTGGCGCTGGATGTTGGGGGCGGAAGTCGCCCCGGCGCTGGTGCTGCTCGGGCTGCTGTTCTTCGCGTCCGAAAGCCCGCGCTGGCTGCTCAAGGCCGGCCGCGAAACCGAAGCCCGCCGCATCCTCACGGAGGTCGGCGGACCCGACCATGCCGGGCGCGAAGTGGCGGCCGTGCGCGAGGCACTCCGTCATGAAGAGGGCCGGCTCCGCGAATTGTTTTCGCCCACCTACCGGAGGCCGCTGATGATTGCCGTTCTCCTGATGGCCTTCTCCCAGTTCAGCGGCATCAACGCGATCATGTATTACTCGACGAAGATCCTTACGACGGCCGGCGCCGGGGTGAAGGACGCGTTCACGGCGTCGGCAGTCATCGGCCTGGTGAACGTGATCTTCACCTTCGTGGCCATCAGCCTGGTGGACCGCGCGGGCCGGCGCCCCTTGTTGTTGGCGGGACTGAGCGTGCAGGTGGTGGCGCTGGCACTGGTGGGTTGGATGTTCCACGCCGGACATCAGGGCCTGCCGCTGCTGCTGGGCATCATCGGCTTCATTGCCGCGTTCGCCATGGCGCTGGGACCGATCCCGTGGATTCTCTGCTCGGAAATCTTCCCGACGAAGATTCGCGGCCGGGCCATGTCGGTGGCGACGTTCGTCATCTGGACGTCGTGTTACCTTGTGGCGCAAACCTTCCCGATGTTGAACGACAGTCGCGAGGTGGGACCGGCAAAGACCTTCTGGATCTACGCGGCGTTCAGCCTCGTCGCGCTGGTGTTTGTCTTCGGGCGCGTGCCCGAAACGAAGGGGCGAAGTCTCGAAGAAATCGAGGCCAGTTGGCGCGAGCCGCTGAAGGACCAACGATAAACCCATCAGGCGCGCAGACGAACGCGCCGAGGTGAATCATGGTTGCTCCAGTGGGGCGGCAATCCGCCGTCTGGCAACTCGCCTGACCACGCCAGACCGGCTGGACTTTGCAGAGCGGCCCGGCACCGAGGCCGCCTACCGCATCGAACCGCGTGGTCGAAGGTCGGGCGGCCCCATGCCCAAGGTTCGATTCGAACTGTTCTGCGCCGCCCCGGCGGCCCGCCCCGGGATCATCCGGTGATGCGGCCCCGGCGAGCAGCACTTGACACTGTTACTTTGCATCGCAAAGTGTCTTCATGAGATCCGACTGGGCCGCCGAAAACCTCCACACCATCCGCACTCTCATGGAACGCTCGGCCCTTTATCGCCGCGCCCTCGCTCCAACCGCCCTCGTCGCCGGCGTCATGGGCACGCTCGGCGCACTGGCGGGTGCAAGATGGGCCTGCGATTCAGCCGCCCGGTTTTGCGGTCACTGGCTGGCCGTGGCCCTCGTCACCATCGCCGCCTGCCTCGTGGTCGTTCGGCGGCAGGCCCTGCGGGATGGCGAGCCTTTTTGGTCTCCGCCAACGCGCCGGGTCGTTCACGCCCTGCTGCCGCCGCTGCTGTTTGGTGCGGCCCTGGGCGCTGCCGCCATTCTTGGCAAGATCGAGGACGCCCTGCTCTTGATCGTGCTCACGTGGGTGGGACTGTACGGCGGAGCCCTGCACGCGGCTGGCTTCTTCATGCCGCGGGGCATTCGGCTGTTTGGTTGGGCGTTGATCGTGGCAGCCTCAATCACCCTCATCTGCTTGACTCTTCTGAAGCCAGCCGCCGGGGGGCCACAGTTGGCCAACGGGATCATGGGAGGGGCGTTTGGGCTGGCGCATCTGGCCTACGGCGGCTACCTGCTGGCCACCGAGAAACGGAACCCCGCGCCTTGAATCCCACGCCGTTCCTGCAACTGGACCGGGTGATTCACGAGAAAGGACGCCTGCCGATCATGTCCCTGCTCGCGGCCAATCCGTCCCTCGCGTTCACCGAGATCCGTGACACGCTGAAGATGACCGACGGCAACCTCGCCGTGCATCTGCGCACGCTGCAGGAAGCAGGCTACGTCGCCATCACCAAAAGTTTCCACGACCGCCGGCCCCTGACGACCTGCCACCTGACGGAGGCAGGCCGCGCGGCGTTCCGCACCTACATCAACCTCCTCGAACAGATCGTTCGTCAGGCGAAACAAGTTTGAACGGAATCTTGCCGCCGGCAGTCACTCAGAAGAAATGCTTTGCGATACAAAGTTTGTCTCACGACCCCATGAAAATCCTCCGCGCCGCCCACCTCGGCATGTGCTTCGGCGTCCGTGATGCCATCGCCCTCGCCTTCGATGAAGCTCGTCGCCAACCCCTGACCATCCTCGGCGACCTGGTTCACAACGAAACCGTGGTCGCCGCCCTCCGCGCCCGCGGCGTGCAGACGGTCAACAACCTGTCCGGCGTCACGACTCCGACGGTGATGATCACCGCCCACGGTGCCTCGGACATCACCAGGGCGCGCGTGCGCGAACGCGGACTGGCCCTGCTCGAAGCCACCTGTCCACTGGTCCAGGTCGCCCATCGGGCCGTGGCCAAACTGGCCCGCGAAGGATGGCACCCGGTCATTGTCGGGAAAGCCGGGCACGTCGAGGTGCGCGGATTGACCGAGGACCTTGCGGAGTATGACATCGTGTTGACCGAGGCGGATGTCCGACAACTCCGCGAGCGCCCGCGCTTCGGGGTGGCGGCCCAAACCACGCAGCCCATCGAGCGGGTCCGTCACCTCGTTGGCTGCCTGCGCCGCCGCTTCCCCGCGTCCGAGGTCCGATTCGTGGACACGGTCTGTCAGCCCACGAAGCAGCGGCAGCATGCCGCCGTGGAACTGGCGCAACAGTGTGACGTGGTAATCGTCATCGGCGGCGTCCACAGCAATAACACCCGGGAACTCGTCGCCACCTGCGGCCGGCATTGCCCGCGCGTCCACCATGTCCAAGGCGCGGAGGACTTGCGGCGCGACTGGTTCCGCCCCAGTGACACGGTAGGTATCACGGCGGGAACCTCGACTCCTGACGAAATCATTGACGCGGTGGAAGCCCGGTTGACCGGCTGGGCGCTGCAAGCAGGCGACGCACCGCCTGCCGCGGAACCCGAAGAGCAGTTGACCCACTGAACGCCAACGTTCACCCACATGAGGTTCAAAACCAACCTGACGCGCTGGCTGGTGGTTGTCGGTTTCGCCGCCGCCACGGCCCGGGTGGAGAGCGCGGTGGTGTTGTAACTGCGGACCTTGATGGGCCGCCTCGATCCTTATCAGCCAATCCCGTTGCCCGAGGTGGGCGGGCTTGCCTTCGCGGAACTCGTCCGCGAAGCCGCGACCTTGGTGATGCTGGCGCTGGTGAGCCGGTTCGTTTGGGATCGTGGGCTTGATTCCGGCAGGCTTGGGATTGTCATGGCCGCGGAGGTTGGCGGCGGCCGGACGTTGACGGCGTGCCGGATTCAACTCGGCCGTGGCAGGTCGCGTCCTCCTGGCGCTTCCGATGTTCGTACCAGGCCTCGAAATGGATCAGCGTCCCGGCCAGCCGCTTCTCAAGCTGACGGAACTCGCGGTGGTCGTCCTCGAAGCCATCCTCGTGATGGTCCGGAATGGCGTCCTCGGACTTGACGAAATACGCCAGCGCCCTCCGCAACCACGGGTCCAGCTCCGCCCAGTTGCGGGGCTTGCGGTACGTGCCGGCGTCCACCGCCTCCAGCAGGGCGAGGCTCAAGCGCACCAGCCGGTCCAGTTCGGCGTGCAGCGGAATCGTCAGGTCCAGGCAGGCGAGTTTGGACTCCACTTCCGGTCGAAGCCACTTGTTGCGATGGGAGGGAAGCAGCAACTCCACCGCCCGGAGACAAACGATGCGTTGCTCGAAGTACTCGAGGGCGAATTGAAACAGCCGGGGCGTCTTGCGCGGGGCAAACGACGTCGTTTTCGAGGGCTTCGACATACGGGTGGGAAGATGGCAGCCCGCCCGTTGGGTCGCAATTGAGGATTGGCGAGAGTCGGGCTTCCGGTTTGCCAGCGGGCGAGGTCCACCTATGCTGTCGCTCCCGACGGGACAAACCCGCCGGCCGAGCCGCTGCATGACCGAGACCGAGCCACCGACCCACCCGCAACCCGCGTTGACCTCGCGCGAACGGTTCCTCGCGGCCTGCCGGTGCGAGCCACTCGATCGTCCGCCAGTCTGGCTGATGCGCCAGGCGGGACGTTGCCTGCCGGAATACCGCGAACTGAAGGAGCGGTATTCTTTCCTCCAGTTGGTGCAAACGCCCCATCTGGCCGCCGAAGTCACGCTCCAGCCAATTCGGCGGTTTGGCTTCGACGCCGCGATCATCTTCAGCGACATCCTCGTCATCGCCGAGGCGCTCGGTCAGCCGTATCGGTTCACCGACGGCGAGGGCATCAGGATGGCGTGGACCATCGAGTACGGCCATCACGTGGACCGCCTCGATCCCGCCGCCGTTCCAGAACGCCTGGAGTATGTCGCCGAAGCCCTGCGCCTGACGCGCACCGAACTGGGCAACGGAACCGCTCTGCTGGGGTTTGCCGGATCCCCCTGGACGCTCGCGAACTTCATGCTCGAAGGCGGCAGCGCGCCGCAGTTCTCGAAGGCCCTCCACTTGTTTCGAGAGAACCCCAAGCTCTATGGCCGGCTGGCGGAAAAGCTGGCGATCGCCATCGCGGATTACCTTCGGCTCCAGGTGGCGGCCGGCGCAGACGCGGTGCAGGTGTTCGACACCCTCGGGGGCACGGCCCCGGCAGCGGACTTCGACGAGCTTTCCGGGCGCTGGTTGCGGGACATCGTCGCGGAAGTGCGAGACCTGGCGCCGGTGATCCTCTTTGCCAAAGGCGTCAATGACCGCTGGCCCTCGCTCGGGGCCACGCGAGCGCAGGTGCTGGGGGTGGATTGGACCGTGCCCTTGCGCTCTGTTGCGGATCAACTTCCGAGGAACGTGGCGGTGCAGGGCAACCTCGATCCCGCGTTGCTCAAGACCGACCCGGAGACGGTGGCTGGCGCTGTCCGCGAACTGTTGGAGACGATGCGCGGACGACCGGGCCACATCTGCAATCTCGGCCACGGCGTCCCGCCGGAGGCCAGGCTCGACTGCCTTCAGGCGCTCGTCAGAGCCGTTCACGAATTCCGATGAGCCTTGTGACCTTCGATCTCGACCTTGTTCGCAAGTACAACGTGCCCGGTCCGCGGTACACCTCCTACCCGCCGGCCACCAAGTTCACCGACGCCGTGACCGTGGATGAGGTCCGTGCCAGCATCCGGCGCAACAACGAGACGCCCCGCGACCTGTCGCTGTACTTTCACCTGCCCTTTTGCGAAACCCTCTGCTGGTTTTGCGGTTGCACCACGGTCATCACGGCCGACTACTCGAAGAGCGCGACCTACATCGAGTACCTCGGCCGCGAGATGGCGGCGATCAAGCCCCTGCTCCATCCGGACCGGCGCGCGGTGCAGCTCCATTTCGGCGGCGGCTCGCCCACATTCTGCAAACCCGATCATCTGCGCCGGCTGGGCGAACTGATCCGCGCGAATTTCACCTATGCGCCCGACCTCGAGGCCGGGGTCGAGGTGGATCCGCGCCGGCTGACGCGCGACCATCTCGTCGCGCTCCGCGAAGTGGGCTTCAACCGGGCCTCGATGGGCGTTCAGGACAACAACCCCGAGGTGCAGAAGGCCGTCCACCGGATCCAGCCGTTGGAATTGACCCGGCAGGCGGTGGAGTGGGTTCGCGAGACGGGCTTCACGTCGCTCAACATTGACCTCATCTACGGCCTGCCGTTTCAAACCCCGGCGTCCTTCGAGCGCACGCTGGACGAGATCATCGCCCTGAATCCGGACCGATTTGCCGTCTTCAGCTACGCTCACGTGCCGTGGATGAAGCCGGCCCAGAAGATCGTCGAGGCCAAAGTGCTGCCGACGCCAGAGGTGAAGTTTCAACTCCTCAAACTCACCGTCGAAAAGCTGGCCGACGCCGGCTACGTGTACATCGGCATGGACCACTTTGCGCGGGCCACGGACGAACTGGCGGTGGCGCAACGGGCGGGCACGTTGCAGCGCAATTTCCAAGGCTACAGCACCCGCGGCGGCGCGGACATCTACGCCTTTGGCATGTCCTCCATCTCTCAATCCAGCGACACGTACTGGCAGAACCTCAAAGATCTGCCGGCCTACTACGCCGCGGTGGACGCGGGGGCCATGCCGTACGCCCGCGGCTACGTGCTCACCGCCGACGATGTCATCCGCCGCGCGACCATCATGCAGATCATGTGCAATCTCGTCCTGGACTTTGAGGCGATGTCGGCGCGGCTCGGGATCAACTTCCGCGAGTACTTCGCGCGGGAACTGGAGTCTTTGGGCGATCTCGCGGCGGATGGCCTGATCGAACTCTCCGGGGCCAGGCTGGTGGTCACCGATCTGGGCCGGTTGCTGGTGCGGATCATCGCCATGCGCTTCGACGCCTACCTGCCCAAAACCGCCGAGCGGCGCCACGCGATGACGATCTAGTTGGCGCCCGGGCGGTGCCCGCCCCTGTGACCCATTTGTAACCTTTGGCACGAAGCGCCGGTCTAGGGCGATGTTGCGCCGTCGCGAGAACGAGCTGTTTGAAGCTCGCGACCGGCTGCCCGAACCCGATCGTTTCGTATGCAAGCCAACGGTTCAGTCATTCAACAGCTTTGGGACCCGGCAACCGTCCAGTCGTTGCCCCAGTTTGCCGTGAACCTCGCAATCGCCGCGGTACTCGCATGGCTGCTGGGTGAGGTTTATCTCCGCTTCGGTCAGTCTTTGTCCAATCGCCGTCTCTTCGCGCGCAATTTCCTCCCCCTGACCCTGACGACCGCTCTGGTCATTACCATCGTGAAGTCGTCGCTGGCGCTTTCCCTGGGTCTGGTTGGCGCGCTGTCCATCGTCCGTTTCCGGGCCGCGATCAAGGAACCCGAGGAACTGGCCTACCTCTTCCTCGCGATCAGCATCGGACTGGGGCTGGGTGCCGGCCAGCCGCTGCTGACCACCGCCGCTTTCCTCGTCATCGCCGCCACGCTCGCGGCGCGGTCGCTCCTGCGGAAGAGCCACGCCGGCGCCAACCTCTTTCTCACCGTGACCACCATGAATGGCCAGCGGCTCGGCCTTCGGCAGATCGAGGAATCGCTGCGGGCCTGCGGTGCCTCCTCATCGCTGCGACGTTTTGACGAGTCGTCCGATCAGACCGAGGCCGCTTTTCAGGTCGCCTTCCCGGACACTCATCGGGTGGAGGATTTCACCGGCCGCCTGCGGAGCCTGAATCCCGACTCCCGCGTGAGCTTCGTCGAAGATCGCGGACTGATTGGTTGAAAGGCGAAATCGCCCAACCAAACCGCCGCGCGCTGAGTCGCCCGATCACCATGCGCTTTGAACGCAAGTTCGTCCCTCTGGAACTCAGCCCGGCCGAGGCGCTCGCCCTGGTCCGTCAACATCCGGCCGGCTTCCGCGAGGCCTTTCCGCCGCGTGCCATCAACAACCTCTACCTCGACACGCCGGATCGGAGACATTACTTCGCGCACGTCAATGGCGCCGCCCACCGGACCAAGGTGCGCCTGCGCTGGTATGGACCGCTGGCGATCCGCCACGGCCCCGCCGCCCTCGAGTTCAAACACAAGCGCGGGCTGGTCGGCACGAAGGACGTGTTCCGGCTCGCCCGCTTCTCAGCCGGCAACGGCAGCGGATTGTGTGAGCCTTCGATCGCTTCGCTGTCGCGCGCTCCGGAACTGCCTGCCGAGGCCCGGGAGGCTCTGGCCAGCCATGTGCCGGTGCTGGGCAATCGCTATCACCGGAGATACTTCTTGAGCGGCGACGGCCGGTTTCGGCTGACACTGGATTCCTGCCTGGAGTTTTACGACGCGCGTCGCGCCGATTGCTGGCGCTCGCCGCTCCGCCACGGGGTCCCGCCGGTCATTCTCGAATTGAAGTTCGACAACCCCGCTGCGGCGGACGCCCCGGCCATCGCCAACTTCTTCCCCTTCCGGCTGCGTCGCTGCTCGAAATACATCCTTGGCGTGGACGCCCTCGAAGGGTGACCTGCCGCGGTCGAACTCGGCGATCGCCCGCCGACGTCTTTCCGCTGGAGAAGCACGCGGCTCCGGCTACGCTCAGGCACGACATGACGCTCGTCGAAAAGGTGAAACAAGCCGGCGTGGTTGGCGCCGGCGGCGGCGGTTTTCCCACCCACGTCAAGCTGGCCGCCAAGGCGGAGGTGGTCATCGCCAATGGCGCCGAGTGCGAGCCGTTACTGCACAAGGACGCCGCCGTGATGGAGCGCGAAGCCCGCGAGATGGTGCGCGGCATGATGCTGGCGATGGAGGCGGTGGGCGCGCGGGATGGCATCGTGGGCATCAAGGCGAAAAACCGGCACGCGGTGGAGGCCGTGGAAGCGGCCTGCCAGGGCACCCCGGTGCGGGTGTTTCTGCTGGGCGACTATTACCCGGCCGGCGACGAATACGACCTGGTGTACACGACCACCGGCCGGCTGATTCCTCCGGCGGGCATCCCCATTCACGTCGGCGTCGTCGTCTGCAACGTCGAGACCTTTGTCAACATTGCGGCCGCGGCGGATGACCGCCCAGTCACCACCAAGACGATCACCATCGCCGGTGCTGTGAACCATCCCACCACAGTGACCGTTCCGGTGGGCACGACGTACCGCGACCTGATCGAGGCGACCGGCGGTTTCGCCACCGAGCGGCCGGTGCTGTGTCTGGGCGGCCTGATGATGGGCGAGACCACCGAGGACCTCGACACGCCCGTGGTCAAGACTTCCACCGGCGTGGTGGTGCTGCCTTACGATCACCACGTCGCGCAGCGGAAGTTGAAGCCGGCGGCCGCGCAAAACGCGATCGGCAAGTCGGCCTGTGACCAGTGCCGTTACTGCACGGAATACTGCCCGCGCTTCCTCCTGGGTTACGCGGTTGAACCGCATCAGGTCATGCGCAGCCTCGCCTTCACGGCGACCGGCAAGGAGCACTGGAACCACTGGGCGGCGCTTTGCTGCGCGTGCGGCCTCTGCACGCTGTATGGCTGCCCTGAGGAGCTGTACCCGAAGGAGGCCTGCGACCAGTCGAAAGCCGAGATGCGGAAGGCGAATCTCAAGTGGACTGGCCCGATGACCGTGAAGCCGCATCCCATGCGCGACGGCCGTCGCGTGCCGATCAAGACGTTGATGAAGAAGCTGCACATCCAGCAGTACGATCACCCGGCCCACTGGGAGCGGCTGGACTTCAATCCCGCCCGCGTCGTGCTGCCGCTGAAGCAGAACGCCGGCGCAGCCAATCTACCGCTGGTCAAGGCGGGCGACCGGGTCGCCGCCGGGCAAATGCTGGGGCAGATTCCGGACAAGGCCCTGGGCGCGCCGGTTCATGCGCCGTTCCACGGGCGCGTGGTTTCGGTGGACACCCGGGTGGTTTTGGAGAGGACGACATGAGCGAGAAATCCATTGGGCTGATTGAACTGTCGAGCGTGGCCGCCGGCTTCGAGGTGGCGGATACGATGTTGAAAGCGGGCAACGTGCGCCTGCTCCTGTCCCGATCCATCTGCTCCGGTAAGTACATGGTGCTGATCGGCGGCGAGATGGCCGCCGTGCAGGCCGCGGTCGAAGCCGGCGGACAGGCGGCCAACGGGTGTCTGATTGACTCATTCACCATCGCCAACGTGCATCCGGACGTCTTCGTCGCGCTGGGCCGGACCCAGACGCCCGAACCCAATGGCGCGCTCGGCATCCTCGAGTCCTTCAACGTCGCCACGCTCATTCAGGGCGCGGACGCCGCCGCCAAGGCGGCCGCCGTTCAACTGCTGGAAATCCGCCTGGCCATGGCGCTCGGAGGGAAAGCCTTCTGCACGCTGACCGGCGACGTCGGCGCGGTGCAGTCGGCCGTGGCGGCCGGGCGACGCGTCATCGCCGAGGCCGGCGTGCTGGTGAACGCGGTGGTGATTTCCCGACCGCATCCTGACGTGTACCGCGAGGTGGTCTGACCTTCGCCTCCGTCATCCGCCCGACCGCCTCTCCCGACCGCCAGCACCACTGCCAGTAGCGGCGCCTTCGAGTTGCGCCGCGGGCCACGATGGCTGACCGGTGCGGGTGAGGGCGTTGCCCTTGGCCGCGCTCCACGTGAGCGTCTGGCCGGAGATGACCGGCTGGCCCAGGGGCTAGCCCGGGGAGAGCACCTGGGCGGAGTTGGCTACGAAGGTCACCCCGGCGGGCAGGCTGTCCACCAAGATCACGTTGGCGGCGGGAACGCGCCCGTCGTTGGCGACGATCAGCGCGTAACTGACTGTGTCGCCCGAGGCGGGCGGCGGCGGCTGCGCAACCTTGGTGACGCGGACGTCGGCGTTGCGGACCTTGATTTCGTGCCGGTCGCGGGAGGTGGTGGTGCCGAAGGAATTGCTGGCGATGCCCGCCACCTCATCCAGCAGGATGGCGCCGCTGGTGACACCAGGGCCGACCTGGGCGGTGATGGTGATCGTGCCCCCCTCGGTGGAAGCGAGTTGGGCGTGGTTGCCACGGCAAGCATCCGTCCCGCCGGAGTTGGCGATGTTGAAGACGAGGGTGGTGGTGCCATCCGGGGCGACTGTGACCGAGGTGGGCACCGCCTTGCCGTTGTTGTTCACAGGCGCGCCATTGGCCAGCGCGGCGGCGTTCCAGACATCGGTGGCGGAGACAAACGTGACGCCGGCGGGCAGGGTGTCGGTGACCACGGTGGTATCGTTGGCCTCGCCGGAGTTGTTGTAGTAGGTCACGGTCCACTGGAACTGCTGGGCGCTGGTGACGACCTCTGGTCCGGTCTTCTCGACGAGAATGCCAGGCGAGCTCTTGATGGTGGTGACGACTCCACTGCCAATGGCCTGAATCAGCTCGCTGGAGAAGATGCCGACGCTGTTGAAAATTTGGGCGCCGTCAGGCAAGCCGACGGTGCGGATGGCGCCGACCGGGTAAAGCATCGGGCTGGGTTTGGCCGGCGCTCGTTGGCGCGCCAGCAACTCGCCCCGCCCTCCGGCCAAGTATTTGCCGATCCACACCTGCGAGGTGAACACCGCACACCCCACCCTCTGCGCCACGTCCCGCCACCCCACATGCCCACGCGTAGCCAGCCACACGGCTTGCAACCGACTCCGTTGTTTGACGGCTTGACTGTCCCGAAAGGCCCGCCCCAGTTCCGCGCGCTGTTCGGCGCTGATCACCAGTGTGAAATGGGGTCTTGCCATGCCCAACGTCTGGGGGCAAACCCGCACCCGGTCCAGCTACATGTACCGGTAATCACTTGCGGATCGTATAACTGGCCCGTCACTTGGAGGTCGCCGCGAACCCTTGGTCACCGCCAGCGACTGGAACCTCTCCCGAAACGGCAGGGCGCCAGCTCCGGCGGACCGCGCCGGTTCGTGCTTCAACTGCGCGTCAGTTGGAGACCCGTTTCCGAAAGCCGCATGGTCACGAAACGAGCGCGGGCGTTGGGTGGCCGCCCGGTCAATTCCTCGCGGATGCGGCGCGCCGCCGCCGGGGTCCTTCGCGAACATCAGCAGATAGCCGCCGCCGCCGGCCCCGAGCAGTTTGGTCGCCGCCAGCCAGTCGCCGATGCGAGCGAGAATGCCCTGCACCTCCGGGGGATTCGTGCCGGCATCGAGCCGCTGGTTCAGCCGCCAACTCGCGCGAACGGCCGCGGCAAGCGCGTCGTAGTCGTCCCGTTGGATGGCGTTGAAGGCCACTTGGGCGTTGGCGCCGATCTCGCCGATGGTGTCGAGGCAGCGGGCGGAATTGAGAAAGATGCCCCGCACGATTTCGTGGAGGATGTTTGCCGCCAGCCGGGTGATGCCCGTGTAATAGAGCAGCACGGTCTCGTTGGCGCGCTCATCCAGGAAGAGGTGGTCGGGCAACCAGCGCAGGATGGGCTGTTGCTTGATGCCGGGTGCCGTCTCCACCAGCTTCACGCCCCGGTAGATCCCGCCGGCCTGGTCCTGCCAGCCGCCGCCCGTGGTCAACAACTGCTCCAGCGCGAGTGTGCGGGTGAAGAGCACGCTCTTGTCCCAGCCGAGGCCGCACAGGTCGCCGAGAGTGGCCAGCACCGTGGCCGCGAGAATGCTGCTGGTGCCCAGGCCGCTGCCCTTGGGCACGGCGCAAAGCAGGGAGACCTCAATGCCCCCGCCAAACGCCCGGAGCTGTTCTTCCAGGGAGCGAAAACCGCCGCCCGCGTGAAACCGCGGCGAAAACCCGGCGAGCGCAAACGCCGCCTTGGCGATCGCAAACTCGCTGCCGGGCCGCGCGAACGTGTCCAGTTCCTCGTAGGTGCGGACGCGTTCTTCCGCCCCCAGGTCAATCGAGCGCATCACCAGTTCGGGCCGCGGTGACAACCGGGCAAACGCCTGGATCGGCGGCTGGCCGTTGAGATCCACCGCCAGATTCACGACGTGCCCGCCAAACTCCAGGCAGTAGGGCGGCGTGTCCGTCCAGCCGCCGGCCAGGTCCAGCCGCACCGGGCTGCGGCCCCAGACGATCTGGTCTTCCTGCACGGCGCAGCGGGGTGCGGCGGGCGTCAGTTCGGCATCCCGCACGATCGCCTCGCGCAAACGGGCGAAGGCCCTTTGCTCGTGCGCTTCCCAACCGGCCACCCCTCGCCGCCGCAGGACCGCCGCCCGAAACATTTCTTCATGCACGACCTGCATCGGTTCCAGGCCTTCGCCCCCATCGGACGGCGGCAAGGATTCGCCGGATTCCGCGTACAACCCAGCAGTCGCCTCCAGATCGAGCTTGAGAAAGACGCTCCAGCGGCGATTGGTCAGCATCGGCCGCAGGCATCCGTGCCGGTTGGCCGCCCGCTGGGCGTAAAGACGGTCCAGATTCACGGCGCTGCCCAAGGCCCGCGCCGAGAGCCGCCGGCCTTCCAGCCACCGCCGCCGGTGGTGGTCGCTGGTCGCCGGCTTCCGGGCGACGAGCCACTCGATAAAGCCCGCCTCGAGTTCGCCTTGGGCGAGCACCGGGAACAACGCCGCCGCCTGAAGGTCAGTGTCCGCCGCGATCCCCGCCGCCTCGATCGTAAGCGACCGAGCGGCCAGCCAGTCGGTGACCGGCTCGCCCAACCAGCGGGTGGTTGGGCTGGCCACCGGCCCGCGAAAGGCGTCGTCAATGCCGTAGGCGCGCACACACCACGCAGCCTCATCCACCGGGACGAAGTCCAGGCATACGCCCGGCTCCAGTGGCAGGGACCACTCGTTGTCCGGCACGCCGGTCAGGACGTGTTCGTGGGCGAGCTGCCAAGTCCGCGGCACGGTCGCGTTCTCCACCCAGAGCGTGTGATTCTCGTCCTGCCTTAGTGGGAAGGCAAAGCGCGCGTTCTGCAGGTACTGGTCCGGATGCCGCCGGGCACCCATGAGCCCGAGCTTGGTTTCGTCCAGTTCGAGGTTCATCAAGGCGGACACGGACTCGATCAACTGGCGGCTGGTGCCGAAGTGGTAGAACTCGGGTTGTGGCAGGGCAATCACGGCGCTGGTCAGCTCCGCCACCAGCGGATCGCGAACGGCCGGCTGCGTGCCGAGCGCCAGCCCGAACTCGCCGTAAAGATCGTAGGTGTCCGGCGCGCCCCCGCGGAAAGCGCCGCGGCCGTCGTCCCAACCGCTGCGGGTCAACAGCACCCGGATGGCGCGTTCGCTCAGCAACCACAGGCCCGTGTCCACCAGGTACACGTGCTCGGTGGCCAGTTCACGCAGGCGCGCCGGCGCCGGCTTTTGCAGGCAGAACGCCAGTTCGTTCGGTCGGGCGCGCGGCGAGAAGAAAACCCCGTGGTCCTTGGCTTTTTCCGGCGTGACCCACATCCCCAGCCCCAGCACGTCCACGGACGGGAACGGAGGCAGTTCGCGACCAAAGCGCAGCAGCACGTCGCCGCTGGCGACCAGGGCGACGTACCGCGCCGGGGCGTGCGCCAGCACCCGGCGGTAATCCGGCACTTGGAGATCGAGGAGAGTCTGGTCGAGCCGTTGGCCGCGCGCCCAGCGCAAGGCGGGAATCGGCATCAGGGGCTTGCCCACCGCCGCGTAAGCCGGCAGGCGGCGACTCTCGCCGCCGCCATGCACCAGCAGCTTCCGGCTCGCGCGTAGCCAGTCGAAGAAGCCCAGCCCCGCCCCGGTGGCCCGCCACGCCTCGTGCAGCAGATGCACCGTGCCTCCGCCGGAACCCAGCTTGCGTTCGGCGGGATCGCTGGCGGCAAACCACTCCGGGCGCGGCCGGCGTTCCAAGCGTTCAAAGTGCGCCGCCATCAGCGGCGGCAGGGAGATCAGGTGCTGGATTGGAACTTCTGGAGGGACCATGCCGCCGCTGACTTTGCGCGCCGTGCGAACGGGTGTCTAGTCGGCGGAGGGCACTGTGCGGGGCCCGGTCGTAACGGAGTTTTTGCGGTCTGGGGCAGAGTGGAAGCCTCTGGTGGCTGCGGCGGTGCCACCCACGGCGACGGGGTATCAGACCGTCACCGAGAACGCATCATCCCTGCTTGACCGCCAAGGCGGAACCTCGAGTCCTTCCCGCCCAACCCACTGACAAACGCGGGCCTCTGCCCGCCGGCTGACCGCCGATGCCGCCGGGATTCACGCGTCTCAATTCCTCCCCCGAAGCAACCGCCGGCGACGATACGGCGCGGAGCCTTCGCTTGAAATGCCGCTTGCGCAGGGCTACAACCTCTTGGCCCCATCCGGGCAATACCGCTCTCGAACTATGAAACGCTCATTCTCTGGCGTCCTCGCTGGCACCGTCGCGTTGGTGGCCCTGCTGTGCGCCCGTGCGGCCGACCCCGCCATCGTGAAGTCCGAATTCATCGTCGAGAACCCGCCGTTTCCGAGCAGCCATGCCTCGACGATCGTCGAGACGCCCGAAGGTCTGCTCGCGGCCTGGTTCGGCGGCACGCGCGAGCGCGCGACCGATGTCAGCATCTGGCTTTCGCGCAACGACGGCAGCGGCTGGTCCGTGCCGGAGGAGGTGGCCAATGGCGTGGACGTCAAGCAGCGGCGGCGTTTTCCGTGCTGGAACCCGGTGTTGTTCCGGCGGATCAACGGTGACCTGCTGCTCTTCTACAAGGTGGGCCCCAGCCCGGAGTCTTGGTGGGGCATGGTGCGGCTCTCGGAGGACGACGGCCGCACGTGGTCCAAGGTCAAGCGCCTGCCGCGCGGCTATGTCGGACCGGTGCGCAACAAGCCGATCGAGTTTCCCGACGGCAAGCTGGTGTGCGGCGCCAGCACCGAGAACAAGGGGTGGCGGGTTCACCTTGAATGGACGAAGAATCCGTTCGGCGTCTGGGAACGCAGCCCGACCTTGAACAACGCTGAGACCTTCGCCGCCATTCAGCCCACCATACTCGTCCACAGTGATCGCGACATTCAGATGCTCTGCCGGAGCAAGCAGGGCTGGATCACTGAACTCTGGAGCACCAACGCGGGGCTGACCTGGATGCCGATGACCCGCACGCGGCTGCCCAATCCCAACAGTTCCGTGGACGCGGTGAAGCTGCGCGATGGCCGGTCGCTCCTGGTGTACAATCACTCCCGCGACAGCCGGAGCGTGTTGAACGTGGCTGTCTCCGAGGACGGAAAGAAGTGGCTCATGGGGCCTGTCCTGGAGAACGAACCCGGCAGCGAATTCTCCTACCCTGCTGTCATTGAAACCGCTGACGGCCTGGTCCACATCACCTACACGTGGAAACGCCAGCGGATCAAACACGTGGTCCTTGACCCGGCAAAACTGGTGCTGCGGGAGATGCCGGCGGCGCGGCCGTGAGGCCCGGCTCGCGGCGGCCGTCAGCCGGCGTGGAGAGACGGCTCAAAGTTGGCGCCGAACCGACGGGCGCGCTGCACGGCAGGGGGTGCCGGTTGCGTGGAGAAACAGATGCCCGACCAATGAGCCGGCGTGCCACCAGCCCGTTGAGTTGACGCGTTGCTTGGTGGCAAACTCTCGGGAGTGCCGGTCGGGAGACCGGCGCTGCTTGCAACGCCGACTTCCGGGGCGGACGGGCCGCCTCGTGGACGCCCGAAGCGCCGGTTTGGAGGCAGGCGGTGCTGCAATCCCGGCTCCTTCAGCCCCGCCCGGCCCGGGCGATGATTTCGTCGGCCACCTTCTGGCCGCAAAGAATCACCATCGGCATGCCACCGCCGGGATTCACGCTGCCGCCGGTGAAATACAGGTTCTGGTAGCGGCGGCTCCGTTTGGGCGCCTTGAAGCCGTAGTTCTTGCTCCAGTCGCTGACCACGCCGTAGATCGAACCCCGGTTCGAGTAGTAGCGCTCCTGGATGTCGTACGGGGTCCAGACATCCTCGACAATGGTGTGCTTGCGGAGGTCGGTCAGCCCCATCCGCTCCAGCTTTTCGACCACGCGGTCCTTAAACGCGAGATAGTCCTCCCGGGTGTAGGGGTGCTGGTCGTTCAGGTAAGGGATGTGCGGGAGCACCTTGATGTTGTCGCACCCGGCCGGGGCCTGGCTCGGATCCGAGCGCGTGACGGCCACCAGATAGATCGTCGGGTCGGGAGGCAGTTGTTTGTCGCGAAACACGGTCGCGAAGTGCTTCTCCTGGTCCCGGGAGTAAAAGAAGTTGTGGTGGGCGAGTTGCGGGTAAATCCGGTCAGTGCCCAAGTGAAGGACCAGTCCGGAACACGCCGGCTCGAACTTTTCCAGTTTGCGTAAGTAAGCGGGCCCTTCGCCAAGGAGTTTCTCGTAGGCGGGAATCACCTCCATGTTCGAGACCACATAATCCGATGTAACCGTCTGACCGTCCTTGAGCCGCAGGCCGGTGACCGTCCGATCCGCGTGGAGGATCGCCGCCACCTCGCTCCGGGTGTGGATGGCGATCCCCAGTTCACCCGCCAGCTTCTCGAGCCCTTGGGCGATGCCGTACATGCCGCCGGGCACGTACCAGAGGTCGTACTGAAACTGGATGTTGGGCATCAGATTCATGTAGCCCGGGGCGGCGTAGGCCGACGATCCCACATATTTGATGAAGTACTCGAACGTTGCCCGAAGGTAGGGATCGTCGAAGAAGCTGCGGATGCTTTCGGCCATGGTGCGGCGAAAATCAATCTGCCGGCCGATGCGGAAGACCCCGTAGTGGCGCAGAAAATCCCAGAGCGTATCCAGCCCCTCGCGGAGGTAGCCCTGGTCGAGAATGTCGTATTGCTGACGGGAATAGCGGAGGAAGTCCTGGAACCGATCCCATAGCGCCGGCGTGTAGCTCTTGAGCTTTCGCAATTCGGCGTGCATGGCCTCGGGGTCCATGTGCAGGTCCAGCACCGTCCCGTCCTCGAAAAAGTTCCGCCAGTGGGGTGTCACGGTGACCGTGGGGACGTAATCCTCGAAGCGCCTGCCCGCGCGCGCGAAAAGACTCTGGAAAAACTGCGGCAGCGTGAGGATGGAAGGGCCGAGATCGAAGGTGAACCCGCCCTTCTTGAGGACGTTCAGCTTGCCGCCGACGCGCTCGTTCTTCTCGAAGACCGAGACCTTGAATCCGGCGGCGGCGAGCGAAATGGCGGCGGAGAGGCTGCCCAAGCCCGCACCGATCACCGCGACCGATTTTCCTCCCGTATGCTGGTTCATAGAATGCGAATGGTTGTGTGGCCGTCAGTCGGGGCCCGCCCGGTGCCCCGGCCGCAGGTTTCTGCAGAAACGACCCGACCGTGAGCCTAGCGCAACGGTGGTGCGTTGGAAACAGATGTCTCAGGCCGATGGCGCGCCGATACCCGGGCCATTGCGCTCGACACCCGCGAGCCTGGCTCGAATACTATTTCCTCGGGACACGCATGAAACCCAAAGCATACGCCGCCGCCGGTGTGGACATTGACCTCGGCAATCGCGTCAAGAGCACGCTGCCGCAATTGCTCGCCTCGACCCATCGGGCCGAGGTTCTGAGCCAGGTGGGCGGTTTTGGCGGCTTGTTCGCGCTGGACCGCAAGCGGTACCGCCACCCGGTGCTGGTCTCCAGCGTGGACGGAGTGGGCACCAAGCTGAAGATCGCCTTCGCGATGGACCGGCACGACACAATCGGCCAGGACCTCGTCAATCATTGCGTCAACGACATCGCCGTGCTGGGCGCCGAACCGCTGTTCTTCCTCGACTACATCGGCACCGGCAAGCTGGAGCCCCGGGTGTTCACCGACATCATTCGCGGCTTCGCCAAGGCGTGTGCCGAAAACCGCTGCGCGCTGATCGGCGGCGAGACCGCCCAGATGCCCGATTTCTACCAGCCCGGCGAATACGACGTTTCCGGGACCATCGTCGGCGTCGTCGAGCAGTCCCGCATTCTGAACGGCCGCGACACCGTCCGCATCGGGGACGCCGTGATTGGCATCGGCTCCAATGGCCTCCACACGAACGGCTACTCGCTGGCCCGTCGAATCTTTTTCGAACAACTCAAGCTCAAGCCCAACAGCCGCGTGACGGGTTTGGCCGGGACGCTCGGCGAAGAACTGCTGCGGGTGCATCGCAGCTACGGGCCGCTGATTCAAATGCTGCTGAAGCGGTTCAACCGCGCCGGCAACCTGGCCGGGCCGATCTGCGCCTTCGCCCACATCACGGGCGGCGGCTTCGTGGACAACCTCCCGCGCGTGCTCCCGCCCAACTGCGATGCGGTAATCCGCCGGGGTTCCTGGGAGATGCCCGCCATCTTTCGCATCCTCGCCGAGAAGGGCGGCGTGCCCGAAGACGAGCTGTACCAGGTCTTCAACATGGGCATCGGCATGGTGGCCATCGTGGCCGAGTCCAAAGCGGACGCGATCCTGCGGTTCATCGAAGCTCAAGACCATCGGGCTTGGATCATCGGCGAGGTCGTGAAGGGCGACGGCCGGACGCGGGTGGCGTGACGCGGGTGGCCGGTCACCAGCTCGCCCCGCTGCGCCGGCGCCGAAGCCCTCCTTTCAAGCTGCCTGACGTCGCCGGGGTTTGCCGGTCGTCCGCAGTGGGGCATCGTTGCCCGGTGCGGATGTTGCCCAGACAAGGACAGTCGAGCGGGAGATTCTGGATCAGTGCCGTCGCCGCGTTGCTGACCATTGCTCTGCCGGCCAAGAGTGTTGTTTTCCTTTCGACCGACGACCCCGATTTCAACACCACTCCGCCGACGGGTGACCTTCGCGATTCGGGCTGGCAGTGGCAGGGGAACTGGCGCGGCTTCGGCGGCACTGTGATCGCGCCCAATCTCTTCCTGACCGCCCAACACGTCGGTGGAGCGGTCGGGGACGTGTTTGTCTTTGACGGCCGGCCGTATCCGACGCTGGCCAGCTTCGCCGATCCCCAGAGTGATTTGATGATCTGGAAGGTCTGCGGCGAATTCCCCCTGAGCGCTCCGCTCTACGAGGGCAGCACGGAGGTTGGGGCGGCGTGCGTCGTGTTCGGCCACGGCCTGCGGCGCGGTGAGGCTGTGACCGTTGCCGGCGGCGTCAATCCAGGGTTGCGCGGCTGGCGCTGGGGCGCCAACGACGGCCGGCTGCGCTGGGGCGAGAACACGATTGCCGGCGTGGAAACCGGCTCACGAGGAGGGGAACAATTGAAAGCGCTCTTCGATCAAGGCGCCGGACCGAATGAAGCGATGCTGGCCGGTGGGGATTCGGGCAGCGGACTCTTTCTCCGCGAGGGCGGCCAGTGGAAGCTGGCGGGCGTCAATTTCGCGGTGGACGGTCCGTTCCGCCAGGTCGGCTCCAGCGAGGCGTTTTCCGCCGCGCTGTTCGACAAGCGGCGGTTACTGGAGTTTGGCGCCAACTCCCGGTGGACCCTCGTACCCGACGACGACGTGCCGGTGCCGGCGGCGTTCTACGCGACACGCGTGTCGGCGCGGCTGGCGTGGATTCGCAGCGTGATTGCCGCGGAATCAGCGCGCGAGACCCCGCCCGTGGTCGAGGCGGCAGCCTTGCCCGAAGGCCCGTTTATTGAGCTGGCCCCCGTGGTCGCCGATGGCGCGGAGCGACTCCTGATCGTCCCGCTGCCCTCCGCCAACCAGTACTTCCGTCTGCGCCATTGCCGCGCGGTGACGATTATCAGCATTGACCTCGTCCCCGGCGCGATCGAACTGCGTTGGGAATAGAGCGTTTCCAGAAATGATGCAGCGCCGGCGTTCCTCGCCGGCAGGTTGCGGCGGCGTCCCGCTGGCCAACCATTTGCCGCCGTCGGCACGGACGGCGCTACTGCGCAGATGGGAACGCTCCACACTTGGTCCCGGAATGACCGGAACTACGGCGCCGCTTCCGGCGGGGGCATTTCCACGGAAGCCGAGGCCTCCCGCGCCTGCCGGTTGGCCGCCCGCTGTTCGAGAAAGAAATCGCGCAACAGGGCGCGGCACTCTTCAAGGCGCACGCCGGGCGTGATGGCGCACCGGTGGTTGAAGGTCGGGAACTGGAGCAGGTTCAGGACACCGCCTGCCGCCCCCGCCTTGGGATCGGGCGCGCCAAACACCACTCGTTGCAGACGCGCGTGGACGATGGCTCCGGCGCACATGGGACACGGCTCCTTCGTCACGTAGAGCGTGCAGTCCGTCAGCCGCCAGTCGCCGACGGCCGCCTGCGCCTGCGTCAGCGCGAGCATTTCAGCATGGGCGGTCGCGTCCTTGAGCAGTTCCACCTGGTTCCAAGCCCGGGCGATGATGCGATCGGCCCGCACAATGACCGCGCCCACGGGGACTTCCCCCGCGGCATAGGCACGCTGCGCCTGGCGCAACGCCTCGCCCATGAAGTAGTCGTCGCTGCGCAGATCAATGACGTCGTTACTCATGCGCGGGCGCGGGGAGTGGCCGGGCACGATTCCTCGATGGACCAGTGGTTGGTGCCGTCCGGATCGGTCCGACAATGCGCGGCGAAGAATCCACCCCGATGCCGCCAGAAGAGAGGCCAGATCATCTCGCGGTCGGTGGCGGGCACGTTCAAACGGGCGAGTTCCTCGCGGGAGAAAAACGCAAAGCGACCTTCACGGATGGGTGGAGGCGGTGCTGCCAGGCGGGGCTTCAATTCGAACAAGAACATCAGCCAGTGCGCCTGGCCCTGATAGCCATGCTCGCTGACCAAACCGGTGAGATGCAGGTCCGAAGGATGGATGCACTGTTCCAACTCTTCCTCCGCCTCGCGGCAGGCACAGGCGAAGGGCGATTCGCCGGTCTCGGTTTGGAGTTTGCCGCCCGGCGGACTCCAGAGGCCGAGATTCGGCTCCTGGGCGCGCTCCAGCAGCAGCACCTCGTCGAGGTGATTGAAGCAGTAGAGGAGCGTTGAAATCTTGTACGGCAGCATCATCGAAGAAACGGCGAGCCTGGCGAAAGGCGTGGCCAGATTGCCGGGTGGTCAGGGCGGCAGCGGCCGCACCCGGAGCGAATCGAGATCAAAGTGAACTTCGCCCGTGTCCGCGCGGAGTTCACAGACCAGCGTCACCTCGGGGGCTTCCGCGGTGACGTGGAAGGTCTGGCTCAGGGTCACCCACGACGAGTTCCCGGAGAGCTGATTATCCCGGCTACCGGGCCGACCCGAAATGCGCAGCCCGGCGCCTTCTCCCCGCTCGTCACGAACGGCGCGCACCCCCATCGCGCGGGCGCGGCCCTCAAAGGAATACCGGCCGGGCGCGAGGCGAACCTTGCTGCGCCACGACGCCGTGGTGTGGCCGTAGGCCAGAATCTTTAGCACCCGCAGGCCGTCGCTTTCCACCGGCCCTTCCAAGTTCGCCTCCCCGCCAGGCTGAGACCACCAGCCTTCGGGCCGGATGCCATCCGCCGGTTGGGAGGCGGCGGGCGACGGCGTCGTGACCGCGACCGCCGGCTTGAGCAAAGGATCGCGACGCAACACACGCAGCCGGGACTGGATCCGGTAAACCAGTTCGTCCGCGCGCTGGTCCATGTCCGGCTGCACGGGCCGCAACACCTCGACCGCGCTGGCGATCAGATTGGTCATGCGCTCCCAGCGGAAGATGTTCGTGTACACCTGCCGGCATCGCTCCTCGTAAAGCTGACGGCCGGCGGTGGTTTCCAGCAGGCCCCACGCGACGAGCCCGGTCCAGCCGGTGTCGAGTTCCATATACGAGCGCTGAAATAATTGGTCCATGCCGTGCGGCAGGAACACGGCCCGCCCGTCGTCGGGGCGGAAATAGATGCGATAGTTGTTCCGGTTCAGCGGGTAGCCGTCCCAATCCACGAGCATCACGGAGAGGGCGGCGTAGGTGGCAAACTTGTCCACGTCCACCAGTTCCCCGAGGCGCGCCCAGCGTTTGGCCTCATCCTCTTCGCGAGCCGCCTCGGCCAGGGCGCGCAAGTCGGCGCGGTCCTTCGGGCCGAAGCCGGATTCGAGTTCCAGTTCCTGGTCTATGTCCCGAACAAACCCGCCGTCGTACAGGTTACCGTCCGCGTTGCCGAAAAACGTCCGGAGAAACTCCTCCTCGAACGCTTCCTTGAGCACGTACAGTCCCAAATCACGGTCGGCCAGCCGCACCTTGGCCCATGCCGATCGCGGCGTGGGCACGCCCGCATCGCGAAACAGCGTGCCGCCGACGTACTCGTTCAGATAACTCGGGTCCTGGACGGAGTTGTTCAAGTGCAGACGGCGGAGGCCGAAGACGCGCCGGCCCTTCACCCACTTGCTGAAGTGCAGTGTCATCGCGGGCTGGTCATCCACGCTACGGAAACTGCCGGCCGCGCCTTTTAGCTTCACGCCCACGTTCGTGTAGGTCTGCCCATTCACCACCACCGTGGTCTCGGTGTATTCGCGGGGCTCGCGGCGCAGGGCGCCCAGGTTCTGGCGGGTGAGCTGAATATGAAAGTCGAGCACGGTCGGCTGGTCGAAGATTTCGCCACCCGGCGTGGTTCCCGGCCGCAGCAGAAACCCCGCCGGCAGGGGAGCGTTGGTGGACGCCAGCGTCGCGCCCGCGATGAGCCAGCAGACCAGGCTTGCCCAGACCGTCCGCATCGTGGTGCTCAGGAATCGCGGATGACCGCCGCCAACCGCTGCTTCAACTGCGCGACGACCTGATCGTGAGTGGCGTTGACCTCGGCGTCGGTCAGCGTGCGATCCGCCGCGCGGTAGGTGAACGCATAGGCAACGCTCTTCTGACCCGGCGGCACGTTCCGTCCCCGGAACACATCGAACAACTCGACACTTTCGAGGTCCCGCGGCCGCGTCTGGCGCACGACCTCCAAGACCGCGCCATGCGTCGTCGCCTCGGGCACCAACATCGCGACATCCCGCCGGATGCTCGGGAAGGCCGGCAACGGCTTGAAGGACTTGGTCGGGTTCCGTCGTGCCAGCAGTTGATCGAGGTCCAGTTCGGCGAGGAACACCGGCTGGCGCAGGTCAAACCGCTTGGCGAGGGTGGGACACAATTGACCCATTTCACCGAGCGGCACCTTGCCGCCCAGGCTGAGGGCCGCTGACTCGATGAAGAACGGCGGATTTTCCGCGCGTCGCGCATACGCCACCCCGCGCAACCCGAGATGGTCGAACAACTCCTCGAGCACGCCTTTCAGATCGTAGGCGTCCACCAGCGCCTCCCGGTCGTCGCCGGTCCAGAAGCGCGGAAACCGCCGCCCCGTGAGCGCAAGCGCCAGCCGCCGCGACTCCCGGGGCGACGCAGCCCCTCGCGCGTGGAACACGCGGCCCACCTCGAACAGCGCGAGGTCGGCATTCTGGCGACTCAGGTTGTGGCGCAACGAATCGAGCAACCCCGGCAACAGGCTGGGCCGGAGCACGTTCATGTCCGCGCTGAGCGGGTTGGCGAGCCGCACCAGGTCATTCGCTCCGGCCACGAGGGCCGCCACGTCTTCGGCCACCAGCGTCTGTCCCTGAGCCTCGTCCAGCCCCAGACCCGTTAGCAGGTGCCGCACTCCGGCATAGTCGTCATGAACGGCGTCGAAAGCGTTGCTGCCCGTTGCGCCCCGCGGCGGCGTGGCGGGAATCCTGTCCACCCCGTACAGGCGGCAGACTTCCTCGATCAGATCCACCTCGCGCTTGAGGTCCACGCGCCAGGATGGGATGCGGAAAGTGACCGGCTCAACCGAGTCGGCGGGTGAGTCCACCGGCCGAGCCTTTCGACCGGTGATCTTGAGGCCGAGCTGGCCGAGGAAAAACTCGATCTCCGCCGGCGGAATCGGCACGCCCAACAACTCGCTCACCTTGTGATGCCGGAGCGAGATCTGGCGGGGTTCAAACGGCTGCGGACAGGCGTCCACGACCCCGGGGACGATTGCACCGCCCGCCACTTGGAGGATGAGTTGCGCGCAACGCCGGCTGGCCCATTCGGTAATGCCCCAATCCGCGCCCCGCTCAAACCGATAGCTGGCGTCGGTGCGGAGTCCCAGCGCCTTCGCGGTCCGGCGGACGTTGGTGGGCTGAAAGTACGCGCTCTCAATCAGGACATCGGTGGTGGCGGCGTTGATTTCGGAATTCTGGCCGCCCATCACCCCCGCCAATGCGATACCTTTCTGCTCGTCGGCGATCAGAAGCATCTCGCCCGTCAGCACACGCTTCTGACCATCGAGCGTGACAAACTCCTCCCCGTCGCGGGCGCGGCGCACCACGATCGTCGGCTTGCCGCCCGCCCCCGCGGCCACGAGGTGGTAATCGAAGGCGTGCAAAGGCTGGCCACACTCGAGCATCACGAAGTTCGTCACATCCACGACGTTGTTGATCGAGCGCAGGCCCACCTTCTCCAGCGCCGTGCGCAACCAGTCGGGGCTGGGGCCGATCTTGACCCCACGCACCACCCGGGCGGTGTAGCGGGGACACAGCGCGGGGTCTTCGATCCGCACCGCCACCAGGTCCTCGGCCGCCGGCTGGCCCGGTACGCGGGGAAAATCATCCACCGGCGGCAGACGCAGCGGATTGCCGGTGACGGCCGCGATTTCGCGCGCGATGCCGATCACGCTGTTCAGATCAGGGCGGTTCGGGGTGACTTCGAGGTCGTACACCACGTCGCTGCCGGCGCGGCCGAGGTACTCGGCAAAGGGCTGCCCTACCCTGGCATCGGGGGACAGGATCAGCAGGCCGTCCGCCTCGGTCGCCAGCCCCAGTTCCTGGGGCGAGCACATCATGCCGTGCGACTCCACTCCGCGAATCTTGCCCACCTTGATCGTGAACGGCGGCTCACCCGGCTTCGCCGGCAGGGAGGCTCCAGGCAGGATCAGGGGCACCTTGTCCCCGGGCTTGAAGTTCTGCGCGCCGCAGACGATCTGCCGTTCGCCCTTGCCGTCGTTCACCCGGCACACGGACAACTTGTCGGCGTTCGGGTGCCTTTCGCGGGTGATGACTTCCGCCACCACGATCCCGTCAAACTCTCCGCCCAGCCGCTCGATGCCTTCGACCTCGAGGCCCAACATGGTCAGCCGCCCGGCCAGGTCGGCGGGAGAACCGTCGAAGTCCACATACTGCTTGAGCCAGTTGAGAGTGACTTTCATTGCTCAGGGCCGCAGAGCGTAGGGGAAGGCCGGTGCGGCACCCAAGCACTTTTGCGTCAGCGGCCGGGGGACGCGCACAAAAAAGGCCGCCCGAAGGCGGCCTGCGGTAAAAGCGATCCAGCGGCGCTCCGCTACTTCTTGTCGCCCTGTGCCTTGGCCTTCTCCTGCTCTTTCAGCTTCTCGAGATCGGATGCCTTGATCACTTCGATCTTCGCGCCCTTTTCCAGTTCCTCCTTCGACGGCACCTTGATGATGTCGCTGGTGATGGGCTGGCTGCTGACGCTGGGCGGGGCCGGCGGGGTCGCGGGCGCCTGCGTGGAGAGCAGTTCGACTTCGAAGATCAGGGTTGAGTTGGGGCCGATCTTCGGGCCCGTGCCTTGGGCGCCGTAAGCGAGTTCGGGCGGAATGTACAGCATGGCCTTGCCGCCCGGCTTGAGGAGCTGCAGCCCCTCGGTCCAGCCGCGAATGACGCGATTCAGGGAGAAGGTGGCCGGCTGGTTGCGACTGTAAGAACTGTCGAACTCCGTGCCATCAATCAGCGTGCCGCGATAGTTGACCGTCACGGTGTCGTTGGTTCCCGGCGGTTGACCGGTGCCCTCGGCGAGAATCTTGTACTGCATCTCGACGGTCTTGTCGCCTGGCAGCTTGACCTCCAGCGTTTTGACACCCGCTGCCGAACGGTTCTTGGCCAGGAACTCTTCGCCGGCCTTTTTGTTGCGCTCGGCCAGGCGGTTCTGGGATTCCCGCTGGAAGGTCTGCAAGGTGGTCATCATCTCCTGGTCGGTCAGGAGCGTCGGCGCGCCGCCCTGGGCGTCCCGGATGCCCCGGATGATCAGGGCCGGATCCACCTCATCCACGCCCACGCCAAGGCGGCGCAGCGTATTGCCCATGTTCATCCCCATGCTGTAGCTCACCTTGGCCTTTTCGTCGGGCAAAGCAGCGGAATCGGCGCCGCTCACCGAGAGCGCCGCCACGGCGGAAGTCAGAAATATCAAGGTTCGTTTCATGTTCGTTCGCAGTGATTCGCGTTGCCGGAGCTTCGGAAACGGGCCCCCGCTTTTCAACCCAATTCTGGGCGGCGCGAACATCTGGACCGTTTTTGTCAAACGAGAATTCGTGTTGAGCCGGGCGTTCAAGGCCGCTGGAGTTGGAGGCGGAACGGGGACCACCCGGCGTTTCCGGCCGCTGGCTGGCTCCCGAGCGGGTTGAAGGCCAATAGCCAGGCGGTCCGCACCGAAGGCCAACGGCGCCCCCGGTGCTGGAAGCGGGCTGTTGATGACGACTTCGATGCCCTGCGAAGGACCCTGAGTCAGGTCCGGCCGGGCACGGACCTCGCCGGGCACTGGGGCAGATCCCTGACGCCGGGCAATCCCTCATTTGCGAAGCGGAGCCGCCACCGGTCGCGGCTCGGGGCGGTATCGAGGAACGGGCTTCCCGCTGCACCGCGCGGGCGCTAGCGTCGGCGGGTGACGTTTCTTCCGGTGGCAGTGCGGGAGCTGACCGTGGCTTCGCGCCAGGGGCGAACGTATTTCACCCGGCTGCAGGCCGGAATTGGCGCCCTTTTCCTGGCCGGCTATTTCCTGCTGATCAGCAACGCCGCCGGCTTGGTCGGCACCGGGGGCGCGGCGGCGTTCGCCGCGTTCGCCGCGATCGCGCTCTGGATCTGCCTGTTCGCGGGTGCCACGGCGACGGCAGACGCGATCAGCTCGGAAAAGCGGGACGGAACGCTGGGACTTCTTTTCCTGACTGACCTGCGCGGGTATGACGTGCTGGCCGGGAAGCTGGCGTCGCACGGACTGCATCTCCTGTACCTGCTGGTTGCCACCGTCCCGGCCCTGGTGATCCCGCTGCTGGCCGGCGGCGTGTCGGCCCGCAGCGCGGCCCTAACCGCGATCGGGCTTTTGAACACGGTCTTGTTCTCCTGCGCGGTGGGGCTCTTCATCTCCACCTGCTCCCGCCACGCGCGACGTGCCCGCGTGGCGGCGTTCCTGACCGTGCTGGCGTTTGTCGTCGTGCCCTTCTTGATGGCTGGGTGGGGTGGGGCGCGGGGCTGGTCGCCTACGCTGGTCGCCGCGATCGCCCAACTGAGCCCGGCCAGCGGCGTGGGGGCGGTTGCGGGAGGAGGGGTGGGGCTCGGAGGTTCTTTCTGGACCAGCTTCCTGATCACGCACGGCTACGCCTGGCTGTTTCTCGGCCTGGCGGCCTGGCGCCTGCCACACTCCTGGCAGGAACGACCAGTGCGGGCGAAGCGCCAACGCTGGCGGGACTGGTGGCGGTCGGTGACGATCGGAAGCGGAACCCGCGGACAGAAGCGCCGGGAAGGGTTGTTGGGGCGCGGCCCATTCCACTACCTCGTGGCGCGCCATCGGCTGCGGCACGCGGGAGTCTGGACCGTCCTGGCGATGGTGCTGGCCGTCTTCGTCGTGCGGCCAGCCCACTTCGGGGACTCCTCGGCCGGCAATTTGATCTTCGCTTTGGTCCTCTGTCATCTGCTGGCCAAAGGGGCCCTGACCTCCGATGCCGCGGCGGCGCTGATTGACCACCGCAAGAGCGGCGCCTTCGAACTCCTGCTGTCCACGCCGCTCTCGATTCGTGAAATCATCGGCGGTCTCTGGTGGGGACTGCGAACCAAGTACGCGGGCCCGGTGGCGGTGGTCCTGCTGGGGCACGGCTGGCTGGCCTTCCGCCTGATGAGCGACGACTCGAGCTTCTGGGACGGCGAGGACCGTTGGCTGGCGGCGGCGGTGCTGGGCGGAGCCACCGCGATGCTGCTCTGCGACCTGATCGCGTTGGGCTGGACCGCGATGTGGCTGGCGATGGCGGCCCCCAACCCGAATCGCGCGACGGGTGACGCAGTGGCGCGAATTCTCGTGCTGCCCTGGCTGATGATCGGGCTGGGATCGGCCGTCGTGGGAATTCTGGTGCTCGCCGGCGTGGTCATGCCGGGCCAACTCGAACCCTGGACGTATTTCTGGGTCTGGCTTGTTCTGGGACTCGTGACCGACGCGTTTTTCGGGTGGCGCAGCCGCGCGCGGCTGTACGGACAATTCCGTCTCTGTGCCGAGCGCCAATTCCTGGGCACGATCCCGGGGCCGTTCGACCGGGTGTTTCGCACACTGGGCCAAAAGTGGGGTCGCGCCCGGGCGGCCGCGCGCCGCTGATTCTGCCCGCCGGGCGCGAACTTTTTTGCCCTCCGGGGTCAGCCGAGGAGGCCAGAGGCCCGGAGGTTCAGCAGGACGACTCGAACCATTTTGCAGAACGTGACGCACACCTCTGAAAGCAGGCCAAAAAGGAAGCGGGACGCAGGGCCCAGTGAACTTTTCAGCAGCTACCGGCCGATCAGCGCTCCAAGGCATGGATTGACGCGCAGGCAGTGCGTCAGGTATCCCAAGCGCACCCAGTGAAACACTGACGACAAACTCATGAGCGAACGACTTCGATTCACCCTTGCCGACACCGACGCCCCCAGGCAGTGGTACAACCTGCTGGCCGACTTCCCCGAGCCGTTGCCGCCACCGCTGCATCCGGGCACGAAGGAACCGGTGACGCCCGAAATGATGACGGCGATTTTTCCGGAAAACCTGGTGGCGCAGGAGATGTGCTCCGACCGCTGGGTGGATATCCCGGACGAAGTTCGCGACATCTACGCATTGTGGCGGCCCACGCCCTTGCTCCGCGCTGTTCGCCTGGAGAAAGCGCTGCAGACCCCGGCCCACATCTACTACAAGTACGAAGGCGTCAGCCCCGCCGGTTCGCACAAGCCGAACACCGCCGTGCCGCAGGCGTACTACAACAAACTGGCGGGGACCAAACGCCTGGCCACGGAAACGGGCGCGGGCCAGTGGGGATCGTCACTCGCCTTCGCCTGCAAGGTGTTTGGGCTCGAGTGCGTGGTGTACATGGTCAAGGTCAGTTTCCAGCAGAAGCCGTATCGCAAACTCATGATGCAGACCTGGGGCGCGACCGTGCATCCCAGCCCGAGCGAGGTGACCGATTTCGGGCGCAAGATGCTGGCCGAGGATCCCCACTGCAACGGCAGTCTGGGCATCGCGATCAGCGAAGCCATCGAGGACACGGTGAAGCACCCCGGCACCAAGTACTCGCTCGGGTCGGTGCTCAATCACGTGTGTCTCCACCAAACCGTGATCGGCCAGGAGGCCATCAAGCAGATGGAACTCGCCGGGGAAGCGCCGGACGTGATCGTCGGGTGCGTGGGCGGGGGCAGCAACTTTGCCGGGATCTCGTTTCCGTTCATTGGCCAGAAGATCAAGGCGGGCAAGAATTACCGCATCATCGCGGTGGAACCGGAGTCCTGCCCGTCCATCACCAAGGGCGACCTGCGGTACGACTTCGGCGACACGGCCGAAATGACGCCGCTGCTGATGATGCACACGCTGGGCCACAAGTTCATGCCGCCCAGCATTCACTCGGGCGGACTCCGCTACCACGGCATGGCCCCGATGGTCAGTCACGCGCGCAAGCTGGGCCTGATCGAGGCGACCTCGTTCCCGCAACTGAAGATCTTCGAAGCAGGCGTGCTCTTCGCGCGGACCGAGGGCATCGTGCCGGCCCCTGAACCGTGCCATGCCATCGCCGCCGTCATCGAGGAGGCGGTCAAGTGCCGCGAAGAGGGTCGCAAGAAGGTCATTCTCTTCAACCTCTGCGGTCACGGCATGTTGGATCTGCCAGCGTACGACACTTATCTGTCGGGCAAAATGAAGGACGTGGAAGATTGACCCGGCCTTCGCCGGCAACACCTCCCCATGAAAAACCAACTCAACCTCATCGCCCCCCTCGCGGCGGGCGCGGGCCTGTGCCTCGCGGCGCAGGCGCAACACTACCCCATCGGCGTGGAAGGCATCAAAGGCGGCTCGCTGCCGCCGCCCGGCGTCTATCTGCGCGACTACAACCTGTTCTATTGGGCGGACCAGGTGAATGACCACCACGGGGACAAGCTCCCGGTGGACTTTGATCTGTTCGTGTACGCACAGGCCCCGCGCCTGATCTGGATCACGGACTTCAAGATCCTCGGCGGCTCCTACGGGATGGATACCCTCATCCCCTTCATCTACACCGACCTCAGCGCCGGTCCTTACTCCGATTCCAAGTTCGACCTGGGCGACATCTTCTTCGAGCCGATCACGTTGTCGTGGCACTGGAAACAGTTCGACTTGGGCGTCGGCTACGGCTTCTGGGCACCGACCGGCAACCGGGGCGAACCCGTGGATGCGGGCAAGGGCTTCTGGGGCCACATGCTGACGCTGGGCGGAACGTGGTTCCCCGACCAGCAGAAGACGTGGGCGTTGTCCGCCCTGGGCCGCTATGAGATCAACCACGAGATGGAAGATGCGCCGATCACGCCGGGCAACGAAATCTCCCTCGAGTGGGGCCTGTCCAAGGCGCTGAGCAAGTCGTGGGAAGTTGGGGCCATCGGCTACTGGCAGCAGCAGCTCACCGGCGACAGCGGCAGCGGCGCGAGCGGCGAGTTGGATTCGGTCTGGGGCCTCGGGCCGGAAATCGTCTGGTCGTGCGGCAAGTGCATGACGTTCGTTTCGGCGCGGTACATCTACGAGATCGAGGCGTCGAGCCGTCCGCAGGGGCACACGGCCACGCTGACCCTGACCAAACGCTTCTGAGCGTCCGCAGCAGTTGGCGCAAATCGCCCCGGGGGTTGCTCCGGGGCGATTTGCTTGAGGCGGCGGGCATAGGCGGTCCCCTGTGCGCAGTGCGCCCCTCCGGCTTTCTCGCTTCGTCGTCGCGCGCGCCCGGACGGGAGGCAGGCAGGGCCTGCATTGGTCGGATTTCAAATTGAGTTCCTCACCGGCACTGGGCATAACCCCTCCCCTTCGTTGACCCGACACGACGTTCATGCGCTTCCTGATGCTCAACTGGCGTGATCCCAAGAACCCCCTGGCCGGCGGGGCCGAGCGCGTTACCGAGGGCTACTGGGGCGCCCTGCGCGACCGCGGACACGAGGTCTGGTGGTTTGCGAACGCTTTTCCCGGCGCCGTGCCCACGGAGACGATCAATGGCATTCACATCGTTCGTGCCGGTGGCAAGGGCTCGTCCATTTTCGAGGCCATCCGATGGTACCGCCGCCAGCCCAGTTTCGATCTGGTGGTGGATCAGCATCACGGCCTGCCGTGGTTCGCCCCGTGGTGGTGCGGCACGAACTGCGTGGCGTACATCCACGAAGTGCTGGGGCCGATCTGGGATGTCTTTTACCGCTGGCCGACCTCGACCTTCGGCAAATGGCAGGAGCGCTGGACGCACTGGTTGTACCGCAACGTCCAGTTCTGGACGGCGGCCACCTCCACGCGGCAGGCACTCGAACGCCACGGCGTGAAGCGCATTCAGCAGATCCCCTACGGAGTCCACACGCGGGCCATCCCCGAACTGGAGGACAAACCGCTGACGCCGCCGGTCCGCCTGATCGCGGTTTCGCGACTCGCGCCAAATAAACGGATCGAACACGCGATTCGCTGCCTGGCCGTGCTGCGGCAGCGCGGGGTGGACGCTGCCTTGACCGTCGTGGGCAGCGGCATCTCCGAGACGCTGCTGATCGAGTTGACGCGCGAGCTCGAACTGACCGCGCATGTGCGGTTCACCGGCGCCCTGCCGGAGGCGGAGAAGGATGCGCTCTTGCGGCAGTCCCACCTGCTCCTCCACACCTCGCTGCGCGAAGGCTGGGGTCTCAACGTCATCGAAGCCAACGCGCTGGGCACGCCGGCGGTGGTCTATCCGGTGGCCGGATTGACGGAATCCACGCTGCACGACGAGACCGGCGTGGTCGCCGCCGCCGAGACCCCGGAGGCCCTTGCCGACGGCGTCGTCTTCTGTCTCACTCAGCCTGAGCGCTATGCGCGCTACCGGCGGGCGGCGTGGGAGCGGGCCAAGACCTTTCACTGGAGCCGCGTGCTGCCCGTGGCGGCGGACTGGCTCGAAAGCCAGGCTCGAGGCGCTGGCCGGCCGAGCGCTTCCGCGTCTGCAAATGTTGCGTGATTTTCACTCCCCATCGGCCGGCGCGCCGCTTAGCTTGCGGGACGGGCGAGTGTCCGCGCAGTCTGAGTCATGACGAAACCCGGTTCCAGCGATCCAACGTCCGGAAACACCCTGCTGCACTTTCTGCACCGGGCATTCATCACGGTGTGCCTGGTGGCCATGGTGGTCGCGTTTGCCGTGCTGGGCACGCTGAGCTACCAGACGTGGAAGCTGTTCCACAACCCTTACAAAGTGGCCAAAGTTCGGTCGGCGGCCCCTTCTCCGGAGGTGGCGGATTGGGCGGCGGAAATCTACCGCAAGGAGAAGTACGACCACATGGTGTTCACTTCGGGCCTGGAGGTGGGACTGATCGCCCTGTCGGCCGCTTCGTGGTTTGCCTACCGGCGAATTGACCGGCATTTGAACGAGACCCACCGCGCGAAGAATCCCAAACCCGAGCGCGCGCGACGTTCCCGGGTTGAGCCCCCGCCACCGCCCGCCAATGGCGGAAACCCGTAAGTCCAGGGTCCATCCCCCTCACTGCCCATGAATCTCCCTCCTCTGCTTGCCTTCGTGGACGACATCTACGAAGACCTCGAGTTGTGGTATCCGAAACTCCGGCTCGAAGAGGCCGGGTATTCGATGCGCCTGGCGGGGCCGGCGCTGCGCACCTTCACCGGGAAACACGGTTACCCAGCCACGGCCGACCTGCTGATCGCCGAGGCCCGGAGTGAGGACTACGGCGGTCTGCTGATCCCGGGCGGTTTCATGCCCGACAAACTGCGTCGTGATGCCAAGGTGCTGGCCCTGACCCGGGAGTTCTTCGCGGCCGGCAAACTGGTGGCCTTCATCTGCCACGGCGGCTGGATCCCGATCTCCGCGCGGATTCTGCACGGCCGCCGCGCCACCGGTTCCCTGGGCATCAAGGACGACCTGGAGAATGCGGGTGCCATCTGGGTGGACGAACCGGTCGTGGTGGATGGCAACCTCATCTCCAGCCGCACGCCGCGCGACCTCGCACCCTTTGCCGCCGCGATGGTCAGTTTTCTCACCGACGCCCAGCCACGCCGGTGATTTGCGCTCCCTGGTCTGCCGCATGGCGGCCCGACGAGGACCGGAAGAGAACGGTCGCCACCCGATGGATGAGTGAGACTCCCCACGCTCGCTGACCCCCATGGAACCGAAGGCTCACTTTCACTTTTGTCCCCGCTGTGGCCACCAACTCGCCGCTCCACCTGCGGAGCCGCGGCTGCGCTGCGCGGCTTGTGGTTTCCAGTTGTTCTTCAACCCGGCGGTGTCCGTCGGCGCGTTCATCTTCCGCCCCGACGGCGCCATGCTCTGGCTGCGGCGGGCGAAGGATCCGCGGCGCGGCAAGCTGGGGCTGCCGGGAGGGTTCATTGACTTCAACGAAACCGCCGAAGCCGCGCTGGATCGCGAAGTCCGGGAGGAAGTCGGGATCGCCGCGAGGGACGTGAAGTTCGTGCTCTCCCTGCCCAACCGATACGAGTTCGCCGGTGTGACCTATCCGGTGCTGGACCTCTTTTTCACCGCGCAAGCCATCGCGCCCGATCAGGCTAGACCGCTCGACGAAGTCAGCGAGCTGCTCTGGCGGCGGCCGGAGGGGGTGGCGCTCGACGAGATTGCCTTCGTGTCCGTGCGCGAGGCTTTGGTGCGATTTCGCGAGGGACTCGCCTGAGGCGGCGACCACGCCGAGTCCGCCTCAGAAAAACGGGTTGTTCGCCTTCTCTTCGGCGACCGTGGTCAGCGGGCCGTGTCCCGGGCAGATCAACGTGGCCGGCGGCAGCGAGAGAATCTGCTGCACGATTTTCTCCTTCGCCAGGGCCGCATTTCCCGCCGCGCCGCCCATCGAGCCGGCAAAGATGGCGTCGCCGACGAACGCCACGTGCGGCGCGTCTTCCGGCCAGGTGCCCACGAGATACGTGACGCCGTCCTCGGCGTGGCCGGGGGTGTCGCGATTGGTGATCCGCAGGCTGCCGAGCATGAGGAAGTCGTTCGGCCGGTTGCGCTGGTCCGGCGGTGCGGACTTCGCGCTGCTGCGGAGCCGCGCCTTGGGATATCGCGCCCGCAGGGTCGCCAGCCCCGCGACGTGGTCGGCGTGGCCATGCGTCAGGAACAGGTAGCGAAGGAGAAGTCCGTTCTCCTCGATCAACTGGATTAGGGGCGCGGCATCAAATCCCGTATCGAAAACGGCGGCGTCCCGCGTGACCTCGTCCCAGACCAGATAGGCGTTCACGGACATGCCGGCGGTGGTCGTGACCACGCGCAATTCCCGCCACCGGCCAAGATCCGGCGGGGCCGGCGTCCAACCGGCGGCGATCCGCTCGAGTTTCGCCGGGTTCAAACCCAGCAGCGCGGCCAACGGCCCGAACTGGCAGGGGCGCGTCGCCTTTCCGTTCGCTTCGAATGCCTCGTACTCGTCCACGGGCAGCCCGGCGGCGGCCGCGGCGGCTTCGACCGCGACCCCCGCATGAAGGCGGCCTTTGCGAACAACATCTCCGACATGGTCTTCCAGCATCACGCGCGCAGCTTACTGGAAGTTGCGCCTCCGGCAAGGCGTGGACGGCGGGGCCGCGCGACAACGGCCGGCCGCTTTACTGAAACCGCGCCACGGGGATGGCCTGTCCCTCCCGCTGGGCGAGCTGCTCCTCGTGGCTGTAGGTGCCATAGAATGGCGCGTTCGCATCCAGCCAGAGGTAAATCCGCCGGCGTTCGGCCTCGGTCCAGGTCAATTCCGGGCGATGAGTGTCGTCGTCGAGAATCCTGGTCAGCGGGCTGGCGTCGGCACCCACTTCCCCGGGCCGGGTGGCGATCTGGCTGATGCTTTCCCCGCCCCACTCGTACCATCGCACAAACGGCCGCAGGTTTTCGTAGGCCCGCGAGAAGCTCCCGGCAGGCTCCGCCGTGAGGGCAAGTTGGCTCTTCCCGGAGCCATGCCCGCCGTCGTGACAGCGGACGCAGTGCCGGTCGAGGACCGGTTGCACCAGGCGCGGAAAACTCAACGGCTGTGAGCCATCCGGGCCGGGTTCGAGGCGCGATGGCGGGCGGCGCATCGCGAGGGTGGGTTCGCGCGGCGCGGCAGTGCCGGGAGCTTCGTGGCAACCGATGCAACTGCGGCGCTCACCGGGCTGCAGATACGCGGCGCTTCTCATGCTCTGCACGGCGCGGCCGGTGGCGTCCACCGCCTGGAAATAGACGGGCTTGCCGGCCGGCGCGCGGAAGTACGCGGAACCGTCCGGCTCGACCGGCACGGTGCCCAAGAGGAGGCGGGCGTTTTCCGCGTTGGCGTGACCGATCCGCGGGTCGTTGGCGGCGTGCGGCGGCGGTTTGGGTAGCAGTTGAAAGACCCGCAACTCGCGGATTTCCCGACCGGCGGGCAGCGGGAAGAAGCTGCGCCGCACGTCAGCCAGCAGAAACTCCCCCTCGTGCCCCAAGGTTTCGTCCAGCACCGACGGAATGACCGGCGGCGGCGTGCGCGGGGCCAGCGGGAGGGGATACATCGAGGAGATCGCCTCGTCCCGGTAGAGCAACTCGAGGTTGCCAAACCGGTCAAAGTAATACAGGCCGGTACGGGTGTCCCGGGATTCGCCGGAACTCATGCCCGGCAGCGGATCAAAGCTGAACGACACGAGGAAGGCGTCTTCCGACAACGGCCACGGACTGTGGAACCAGCTCTTCGGCCAGCCGTCGGATTCGGGGAAACAGATCTCCGGCGTCAGCACCTCCACGGCGTCCAGCCGATCCTCGCCTGCGTGGGGATCGAAGCCCGTTCGCCGCGGGTCCAGCAGCACCAGCGACCCGCCGACGTCCGCGTGATGCGCGCCCGCGATGAACACCAGCTTGTGCGAGCCCGGGATGGCGCGCGGCTGGTAACAGGCGTTGATGCGCATGGTGTAGTTGCCAAACAGGCTCGTCACCCCGGAGCCGTCGGGATTGCTGACCCACAAGCCGTGGAAGTTTGCCGCCGACCGGTCCACGTAGTCCCAGCGGATGTACACGATGCGCCCGTCGTGCAGCACGCTGGGATGCCATTCGCACGTCTCATGGGCGGACAAGGTCCGGATGCCGGTGCCGTCGGCGTTCATGCGGTGCAGCGTGTAGGTGGCGCACGGCTCCCAGGCGTTGTTGCAGCGGGCGAAGCCGCCCCGCCGCGTGGACATGAACGCAATCCCCCCATCCGGCAGCGGACACGGGTCGAAGTCGTCCTCCACGCCGTCGGTGAGCTGGCGCAACTCGGATCCGTCCGGCCGCATGGCGAACAGGTGGAAGGAGCGTCGCTCCGGCGAGTAGAAGCCGGGTTTCTTCGGCGACCGCTCGGCAAAGGCGAAATAGACGGTCCGCGCGTCGTACGCCAGCGCGAGGGTGGTGAAGTTGCCGTTGGTGAGCCGGCCGTCCAGAAGGTCCCGCGTGGCAAGCGACGTGCCGGGCCGTTCGAGCAAAAAGACGCCGCCGCCCGGCGGTACGTTGCCGTAGTCGTAGAAGTACCCCATGTACTCATGAAGCATCTGGCAAATGAAGCGATTGCGCTTCAGGAACAGCAACGGCTGCCGGCCGATGCCGGCGGATTCAAGGGCCAGGCTGCGGACCGCCCAGCGGGCTTCGCGGTACTTGGCGAGCCGGGCAGCGTCGTCGAGGACATCGGCGTTGTCGGCCGCGCGCCGCAACTCGGCCAGAGTTGATGCCGCCGCAGTTGCCGCGGTGGACGATGGCCCGCCGGACTGGGCGCGGAGAACTTGGTCCAGCCGTTCCACCGCCGCGCGCAACGCCGCCGGCGATTCCGGGGCCCGGCCCCAGCGCCGTTCCTGACGGTCCCAGTCCGCCTCGACGGCTGACTTCAGGGCCGCATCGGGCAACGAGAAAAGGGGGGAAACCGCGCACCACCCACACGCAGCCAGCCCCAAGGCGAGCAGGGCAGAGTAAACTCGGCGTGGTGACTCAAGGCGCATACGTCAAGGGCAACCTCCGCGACCCTACCGCCGACCGATGGCCGGAGGAAGCAAAAGCGAAACGCCCCGCCCCGGTTGCCGGAGCGCTTTGGACGCGCGTCAGATTTCCCAGCCGGGCCGGGCGGGCGGCGCGACGAACTGGTTTGCCTCGGAGTTGTTCGTAAACCGCATCTGGGCGGCGTCCCACTCCAGCTTTTGGCCGGGAAACTTGAGCGCGATGACACCCAGCATGGCGATTTCCGTGAGCGGGCCCCCGTAAGAGAAGTCCGAGCCGGCGGGCCGATGGTTGCGGATCGCGTCGAGCCAGTCGGCATGGTGTTCCTTCGCCCGCGGGATGGTCTGGGGCGGACGTTGGAATTCGTCCATGCGCGATTGCGGCACCAGCCGGACCCCGCCTGCGCCGTGGGAGCCATAGACGATGGTCCCCTTGTCGCCGAGGACCGCCGCGCCGTAGCCGATGTCTTTGTCGTCGGCGGTGAACTCGGGCGGGCGGGGAATCGGCCACGTGCCGCTATACCAATGGAGGGTGACCGGGCCGCGCGAGCCCTTGGCCGGAAATTCGAAGGTGATGTGGTCGCCCTTGGGGAAGGCGTCGCCCTGGGTCTTGGGATCCCAATCCGTGACCTCGGCAACGATGGTCTTCGGCGCGGCAAGGTCGAGGGCCCAGAAAACCGGATCCACAACATGACAAACCCAGTCGCCGACGGTGCCATTGCCGAACGGAACCCATCCGCGCCAGGCCGCGGGGAGGTAGGCCGGGTGATAGGGACGGTACGGCGCCGGCCCCAGCCAGACGTCCCAGTTTAACGTGTCGGGCACGGCGTGCTGCTCCTTCAGGCGCGGGAGCTGGTCGAGGGCGGAGTTCACGGCAGCCGCGCCGCAGTGAATGGTGTGAACCCGGCCAATCGCGCCCGCCCAGATCCATTCGCAAAAATGCCGGATCGAACCGAAGGAATGCCCCTGGTTGCCGAGCTGGGTGATGACGCCCTCGGCACTGGCCGCCTTCATCAACTCGCGGACTTCCCGCACCGAATGGGCCAGCGGCTTTTCGCAATAGACGTGTTTGCCCCGGCGGATCGCCGCCATCGCGGCCACCGCGTGCGTGTGGTCCGGCGTGGCAACCAGCACGGCGTCCACCGACTTTTCGACTTCGTCCAACATCTTGCGGAAATCCTGAAACCGTTTGGCGTTCGGGTATTTTTTGAAGGTGCCCTCGGCGTAACGGAAATCGGCGTCGCACAGCGCCACGATGTTGCAGCCCGGCGCCAGCGCTTCGAGGTCGGCCGCGCCCATACCCGCCACGCCGATCGCCGCGAGGTTGATTTTCTGACTCGGTGGAAGTTGTCCATTGGCGCCCAGGACGGACGAGGGCACGATCAGCGGACAGGTGGCAAGCAATCCGACCGAGGCGCCGGCGTGGCGTAAAAACTGACGGCGGGTGACGGACGGGGAAGTGGCGGAACGGCGGCTGTTCATGGCGACATTCGACGGACTGGCGCGGCCGGGTGTTCAACGGCCGATACCGGGCGGGTCCGACGGGTGTCTCCGGGTGAGTGGGGTTCACGCCAGCGGCCCGGGCGCCGGCGATGAAATGCCCTAGGGGGCCGACGGCAAACAGTTGGCTTCCCCTTGAAGCCAGTGCTGTGCTATTCCCGCCGAACGACATGAGCAAAACGGCACTGCTGTTCGCCGGCCAGGGCGCCCAAGTGGTCGGCATGGGGCGGGACCTGGCGGAAGCGTATCCGTCCGCGAAGGCAATCTTCGAACGCGCCAACGCGGCGCTGGGCTACGACCTGGCGGCGATCTGCTTCGAGGGGCCCGAGGCGGAGTTGACCCGGACCGGCCATGCGCAGCCGGGGATTTACCTCGTGAGCTGGGTGGCGCTGGAGTTGTTGCGCGAGCGGGTGCCCGGATTGCGATTCGAGGCTACGGCGGGCTTGTCGCTCGGTGAGCTCACGGCGTTGGCCGCCGCGGGGGTGTTCCGTTTCGAGGACGGTCTTCGCGTCGTGCGGCAGCGGGGCGTTTTCATGCAGGAGGCGTGCGAGACAACCCAGGGGGCGATGGCGGCAATCATCGGCCTGGAGGAGGGGCCGACCCGCGAGGTCTGCGTCGAAGCGGGCGTGGAATTGGCGAATCTCAACTGTCCCGGCCAGTTGGTGATCTCGGGCGAGACGGCGGCGGTCGCCCGGGCCTGCGAGCTGGCGAAGGCCCGCGGCGCCAAGCGCGCGTTGCCCCTGGCGGTGGCGGGTGCGTATCACTCCCGGCTGATGGCCTCGGCGCAACCCAAGCTGGCGGCGGAGCTGGTGCGGATCGCCCTGCAACCGCCGGCGGTACCCGTGATCTCCAACGTGACTGCGCAGCCCCACGGGTCACCGCCTGAGATTGCGGCGCGGCTGGTCGAACAGGTGACGGCCCCGGTGCGGTGGGAGGCTTCGATGCGGTATCTGTTGGCGCTGGGTTTCACGAGGTTCATTGAACTGGGCCCGGGCACCGCGCTGACCGGCTTTATGAAACGGATCGAGAAGGGCGCGCAGGTATTGAGCGTGTCGGATCGGGCCAGCCTGGAAGCGACGGTGCAGGCCCTCACGGCCCAAGGCTGACGATTCAGGAAAGGAGTTCGAGCATGAACAGTCTCGCCAATCAAATCGCAGTGGTGACGGGCGCGGGGCGCGGCATTGGCCGGGCCATCGCCTTGAAGTTCGCCTCGGAAGGGGCGGACGTGGTGTGCGTCTCCCGCACGCGGGAGAACTCGGAAAAAGTGGCCGCGGAGGTTGCCGCGCTGGGCCGCCGAGCATGGCCGGTGGCGGTGGACGTGGCTGACCCGGTCGCCGTGGCCGCGGCTGGCGACCAAATTATCGAGCAAACCCAGAAGGTGGACATCCTGGTCAACAACGCCGGGGTCACGCGCGACGGGTTGCTCATGCGGATGAGTGACGCGGACTGGGACACCGTGCTGAACACCAACCTGCGGGGCGCCTTTGCGTTCACCCGGGCGTTCACGCGGGTGTTCGTCCGCCAGCGCTCGGGGCGCATCATCAACATCGCCTCGGTGATCGGTCTCATGGGCAACGCCGGACAGGCCAACTACGCCGCCAGCAAGGCCGGGCTGATTGGCTTCACGAAGTCAGTGGCGCGCGAACTGGCGTCGCGCGGGATCACGGTGAACGCGCTCGCGCCGGGCTTCATCGAAACCGACATGACCTCCGGGCTGGGAGAGGAATTGAGAGCCGGAATTCTCAAGCAGATTCCCCTCGGCGCATTCGGGCAGGCTGACGACATCGCGGCGGCGGCGCTGTTTCTCGCCAGCCCGCAGGCGCGTTACATCACCGGTCAGGTGCTGGCGGTGGATGGCGGCATGACGATGTAGCCGGACCGCGTTGCCAGCCTCGATTTTCAAGGGTTTTTTGCGTTTGGAGAATTAGCCAATCGGGGCTTGACGCCCCCAAGGTCGTCGCATAGAGAAGCGCCCGCGATTAACAACGGAGCACGCCATGTCAGAAAAAACCATCGAACAACGAGTCAAGGAAATCATCGTCGAGCAACTGGGCGTCAACGCTGATCAGGTGACGGCGGAAGCCAAGTTCATCGAGGATCTCGGCGCCGATTCGCTCGACACGGTGGAACTGGTCATGGCCCTCGAAGAGGAATTCGGCCAGGAGATTCCCGACGAGGAAGCGGAAAAGTTGCAGAGTGTGGGCGACGTCATCAAGTACATCGAGGACTCGCAGAAGTAGGCCGCGGCAGGTTTTCGGGGCAGCCCCGGCTGGGATCAGCGGTGCGCTGCCCCTTTTGCATTTATGGGGACGAACTGGACTGAACGCAGGGTGGTCGTGACCGGCCTAGGCGTGGTATCGCCGGTGGGCAACGACGTGGAATCGTTTTGGCGGAACCTCATCGCCGGCGCGTGCGGCGTGGACCGCATCACCGCGTTCGACCCGGCCGCCTTCGATTCCCAGATTGCGGCAGAGGTGCGCGGATTTGACCCCGCCCCGGCCTTTCCCTCGCCCAAGGAAATTCGCCGGACGGATCGTTTCTCGCAGTTTGGCGTCCACGCGGCATGGCAGGCGCTGAAGGACAGCAGCCTGGATCTGGAAAAGGCGGACCGGGACCGCATCGGCGTGTTCGTGGGTTCCGGCATTGGCGGGCTGAGCACCACGTGCGAGCAGCACTCGATTCTGCTCAACCGCGGTCCGGGCCGCATGTCGCCGTTCATGATCCCGATGTTGATCAGCAACATGGCGTCCGGATTGATCTCGATGTACTACGGCCTCCGCGGCCCGAACTTCGCCACCTGCTCGGCCTGCGCGACGGCCAACCACGCCATTGGCGAGGCGTGGCGCACGATCAAGATGGGCGCGGCGGACGTGATTCTGGCGGGCGGAGCCGAGGCGACGATTGTGCCGATTGGAATCGGCGGCTTCTGCGCCATGCGCGCCCTGAGCACCCGCAACCAGGAGCCCAAGCGCGCTTCCCGGCCGTTCGACGCCGACCGCGATGGGTTTGTCATGGGTGAGGGAGCGGGCGTCGTGGTCCTGGAGGAGCTGGAGTCGGCAAAGGCTCGCGGCGCGCGGATCTACTGCGAACTGGCCGGATACGGCAACACGGCCGACGCCTACCATCTTACGGCGCCCTCAGAGGGCGGCGAGGGCGCGGCGCGTTGCATGCGCATGGCACTGCAAACCGCGGGACTGAGACCGGAGGATGTTTCTTACGTCAACGCGCACGGCACCTCCACGCCGCAGGGCGACATTGCGGAAACCCAGGCAGTGAAGGCGGTTTTCGGCGAGCACGCGCGCCGTTTGATGGTCAGTTCCACCAAGGGCGCGACCGGCCACATGCTCGGCGCGGCGGGCGCGGCGGAGTTGGTCGCCTGTGTCAAGGCCATCGAAACCGGCATCGTGCCGCCCACGATCAACCTTGAGAAACCCGATCCCGCCTGCGATTTGGATTACGTGCCGAACCAGGCACGGGAGGCGGTCGTGGAGGTGGCGCTGAACAACTCCTTCGGCTTCGGCGGCCACAACGCCACCACGCTCGTCCGGCGGTTTGTGGGTTGACCCGGACTTTCCGCCTGATGGCCCGCCCGGGTCTCAGCGGCCGCCCGAAGCGCCCGACTTCTAGCTGAAGGTCCTCGGCGGCTCCGCCTGCCCGATCTCCGGTCGGCCTCCGCAACGGACGCAAGCTGATGGCCGGCCACTTCCAACTTTGACATCCTTCACGCGGCCGTTTTGGGCCGGGCTCACTTCGAAAACCCGGAACGGCTGGTTCGCAGTCCCCGGGTCTCAAGAAAGCGCCGGGACTTCTGCGAGATTGGCAAGGCGGTCTAGATCGGCGATAGTTCCACTGTCATGAGCACGACGCCCTTTGTCCGCAAACCGCTCGCGGGCGACGCCGCCGAGCCGGCGGTGACGCCGGTGGTTTCGCCGTCGGAAACCACCCTGATTCGCAAACCGAAATTGGGAACGGGCCGGACTCGCAAAAAAGACATTCCCGAAGGCTTGTGGACCAAGTGTCCGAAATGTTCGACGCTGATCTATGACAAGGAGCTGGACGAGAACCTGAAGGTGTGCCTGAAGTGCGGCCACCATTTCCCGGCCGGGGCACGTGAGCGAATCAACTCCCTGGTCGAGACGTGCTCGTTCGAGGAGATGGACGCCGGAATGATCAGCGTGGACGTCCTGAAATTCACGGGGGTCGCCTCCTACGCCTCCAAGCTGGCCAGCTACTGGAAGACGACCGGCCTGAAGGACGCAGTGGTGACCGGCATTGGAACGATCGGCACGTTTCGCGTGGCGCTGGGCGTCATGGATTTCGGCTTCCTCGGCGGTTCCATGGGCTCGGTGGTGGGAGAGAAGTTGACCCGCCTGATTGAAGCGGCAACGAACAAGGAACTGCCCCTTGTCATCATTTCGACGAGCGGCGGCGCGCGCATGTACGAGGGCATGTTCAGTCTGATGCAGATGGCCAAGACGTCCGCTGCCCTGGCTTACCACGCGAAGGCGCGCCTGCCGTACATCAGCGTTTTGACCCACCCCACGACCGCAGGGGTGATGGCAAGCTATGCCAGTCTGGGCGATTTGATCATCGCCGAACCGGGTGCGATGATCGGTTTCGCCGGCCCGCGGGTCATCAAGGACACCACCCAGGCCGAGCTGCCCGCCGGTTTCCAGACGGCGGAGTTCCTGCGCGATCATGGGTTGATTGATGACATCGTGCCACGCCTCGAACTGAAGGAACGATTGGTCTGCTTCATCGAGTTCCTTCTGCACCATCGGGGGCAGCCCTCGCAGCGATGAGGGGAACCAGGGGCGCCGGAAAGCGCCGTTGACACGATCCAGCGGCCACGATTAGGTTGCGCGCCGTCAGCGGACGAACGATTTTCAACGCCATGTTACTCAAAATCAGCTTGTTGGTGGCCGTTTTGGCAGGAGCGGCGGTGTTGGTGATCAGCCATCTCCAAGTTGCGCCCAAGATCACGGGGCTGCAGGAGGAACTCTCTTCCACGCAATCCCAGCTCCAAGCATCGCAGCAGGCTGAATCGGCCGCCAAGAAGGAGGCCTCGGACGCCAAGCGGCAAGCCACAGAACTGGCGGCGGCGCTGAACACCGCCACCAACGTGCTGTCCGAAACCATGGAGCGGCTGGCCGCCCAGGAACGGCGCGCCAACCAGAACGAGGCAGACCTGAACCGCACGAGGACGGAACTCACGGAGACACAGCGGGACCTGGCGGCGTGGCGGGCGCTGACGATTCCCGTAGATCAGGTACGCAGCCGGCTGGCCGAACTGGTGGAGGTCAAGCGCGCTTCGGAAGCGCTGGAGGAGGAAAAGAAGGTCCTCATCCGCAATCTCAACCACGTAAAGGAGCGTCTCGCCGTGTATGAAGGCGACGTTCAACCGCCTCCCGATCTCCCGCCGGGCCTGAAGGGAAGAGTGGTGGCGGTGGATCCGAAGTGGGATTTCGTAGTGCTGGACATCGGCGGCAACGACGGGTTGGTGGAACGGGGCGAAATGCTGGTCTCACGGGACGGCAAGCTCGTTGCCAAAATCCGCGTAACCAGCGTTGAGCCGAGCCAAGCAGTCGCCAACATCCTCCCGGAATGGAAGCAGGCGGAGGTCATGGAAGGCGACGTAGTCTTGCACTGATGAACGATCGGTGGCCCATCGGGAAAACGCGGAGCCGACTTCTTGGCGCGCTCTTGGCGGCCGGTTTCTGGGTGCTCGCAGGTTGCGCCACCACCGACGATACGGAGAACCTCTCCGAGCGTCCTTGGAATACTCCCAAATCTTGGGAAGGCGGCTTGCCCGCCGGGATGATGGAGGGTCGCTAGCGAGTTGCGTCACCCCCGGGCCGTCGCGTGAACCGCCCGGTGGCGACGATCACTTGGCGAACTCCACGCAACGTTTTTCCCGCACGATCGTCACCCGGATCTGCCCCGGGTAGAGCAGTTCGTCCTCGATGCGGCGGGCGATCTTCCGGGCGAGCATGGTGGCTTCGTCGTCCGACACGCGGTCCGGTTGGACCAGGACGCGGACTTCCCGTCCCGCCTGGACGGCATAGCACTTCTCCACGCCTTCGAAGGACGAAGCAATTCGCTCAAGGTTCTCGAGCCGCTTCAGGTAAGTGTCCATGGATTCCGAGCGGGCACCGGGGCGCGACGCGCTGATCGCGTCGGCTGCGCTCACCAGCAGGCCAAGCACTCCGTTGTGGGGCACTTCGTCGTGGTGGGACGCCACACCGTTGACAACCTCCTCGCACTCGCCGTAGCGGCGGGCGATGTCGGCCCCCACGGCCGCATGAGCGCCTTCAACCTCGTGGTTGACAGCCTTGCCGATGTCGTGGAGCAGTCCGGCCCGCCGCGCCAGCATGGGGTCCAGTCCCAGTTCGCTGGCCATGATGCCGACGAGCTGGGCGACCTCCACCGAGTGGTCGAGGATGTTCTGGTTGTAGCTGTACCGAAAGTGGAGCCGGCCCAGGAGCTTCACCAGTTCCGGGTGCAGCGGCGGCAGACCGACCCGGTACACCGCCTCGGCTCCCATCCGTTCGATGGTTTGCTCCGTTTCCTGTTTGACCTTTTCCACCACCTCCTCGATCCGGGTGGGGTGGATACGCCCGTCGGCGACCAGCAGTTCCATGGCCTGCCGGGCGATTTCCCGCTTCACGGGGTCAAAGCCGGAAAGCACCACCGCGCCGGGCGTGTCATCTATCAGCACCGTGACCCCGGTGGCCGATTCAAACGAACGGATGTTGCGACCTTCCCGGCCGATGATCCGTCCTTTGATCTCGTCGCCGTTGAGGGCCACGGTGGCCGTCGTGGTCTCGAACGTGTGTTGGCCGGCGTAACGCTGGATCGCCAGCCCCACAATTCGGCGCGCCTGTTCTTCCGCCCGGCCCCGCGCCTCCTCCAACACCCGGCGAACCATCTCCGCCGCGTCGTGCTGACATTCGCGTTCGATTTCGGCGAGAAACGCTTGCCGGGCTTCCGCCTCCGAGAGACCGGCGACCCGGGACAATTCCTCGCGGCGGCGGCGCTCCAAGGCCGTCAGTTCGCCCTGTGCGGCCGCCAGCCGGCCGCGCTCGGCCTCCAGTTCACGCCGCTCCGTCCGCAGGCAATCCTCGCGCTCGACGAGTTGGGAAAGCTGCCGGTTGATCAGTTGCTCGCGCTCATCCAGCCGGCTCTGCCGGGACTCCAACTCGGTCAGGCGTCGGCTGGTTTCATCCGCGACTTCCTTCCGCAGCCGGTCGGCTTCCTCCAGCCCGTGCGCCCTGGCTTCGCGCAGGATGGTGTCGGCCTCTCTTCGCGCGGCTTCAAGCGCTGCAGACCGTTCGCGCTCCGCCGAAAGCCCGGCCATTCGTTGGCGCCACCGCCAGAGCAGAAACCCGGCGAACAGCCCCAACGCAAAGCATACCCCGGCCTCCAACCAGTGAATTTGCGCCAGCAGAATCATTTTCAAGCCGCACGCGGCCCGCAGGCAATCCAACGTGTCGGCGTCACGATGTAGTCCAACCGATGATCATGCGCCCCCGCGGGCACCTCCGGCAGCACTTGCCAGTCGTACCCCACCCCGCAGAGCGCCCCGCTCACTTGGGGCAGCAGCCGGTCATAAAACCCTTTTCCCCGTCCGAGCCGCTCACCACCCGGGCCAAAAGCTAGACCGGGCACCAGAACCAAGTCCAGTTGCTTGTTGTCGAGCGGCGGGCATTGGGGCCCCGGTTCACGCAGCCCAAAGGCTCCGGTTCCCAGGTCCCGTTCCCACTCCTGGACGCGCGCAAAGTCGTAAGCGTTTCGTTCCGGGCTCCAGCGCGGCAGGTACAACCATCCGCCATCGCGACAGAACCCCTTCAGCACTGGCTCAAGATCCGGTTCGTCAAGCCGGGGCGCGAACGCTGCCACACGACGCGCGGAAGCCCAGAGCGGTTGCGCCCGAAGTGTGCGGGCGAGTCCCAGCGAAGCGGTCGCGCGCTCCTCCGGCGTCAGAGACCGAGCGCGCTGGCGCATGGCCTGACGCAAGGCCGCCTTTGCGCTGGCCAGCGACGAATCCGTTCCGGGAAAGTCCAACATGGAGTCGCGATGGGGAGTGCTCCGCTCCGTCATCCGGCGAATGGGGAGGGTCGCGTTTCTGCCAGTGCTGCCCGCCAGCGGTCCACGCGCTCTTTGATCTTCTTTTCCACTCCCAGTTCGCCCGGTTCGTAATAGCGACGCATGGCGCCGAGATAATCCTGCGCCACAAAATGCTCCGGACGCTCGTGGGCGTACTGGTAACCCACGCCGCGGCCGAGACTCTGAGCGCCCGGATAATGCGCGTCGCGCAGATGGCTCGGAACGGCCAGCGTCCGGCCTTGGCGAACATCGGCCAGCGCGGCGTCAATGGCCAGGATGGCGGTGTTGCTCTTGTGGGCGGCGGCCAGATAGATCGTCGCCTCCGCCACCGGTATGCGCGCTTCGGGCCAGCCGACGAACTCCGCCGCCTGGTGCGCGGCCACCGTCAGAACCAGCCCCATTGGATCGGCCAGTCCGATGTCCTCGGCCGCGAGGATCATCAGCCGCCGCGTGATGAAGCGCGGGTCTTCCCCGGCATGAATCATCTTGGCCAGCCAGTAGAGGGCGGCGTCCACGTCGCTGCCACGCACCGATTTGATGAAGGCTGAAATCGTGTCGTAGTGGGCATCGCCATCTCCGTCGTACACCACCGCCTTTTTCTGGATGCTCTGCTCGGCGATCGCCAACGAGACGCGGATGGTTCCGTCGGCGTCCGGGGGCGTCGTCAGAACGGCGATTTCGAGGGCGTTTAACGCCTTCCGCGCGTCGCCGTCCGCCACGCGCGCCAGATGCCGCACTGCCTCTTCGGCCACCGCCGTCTTCAGGAAGCCCAGACCGCGTTCGCGATCGGCCAGGGCGCGCGTGAGCAGGCCGCACAAGTCCGCTTCCTCCAAGGGCAGAAGCTCGAAGATCTGCGAACGCGAGACGAGGGGCGAATTGACGAAGAAGAACGGATTGTGGGTCGTGGCCCCGATCAGCCGCACCACGCCGCTTTCGACCTCGGGCAGGAGTACCTCCTGCTGCGCCTTGTTGAAGCGGTGAATCTCGTCCACAAACAAAATGGTGAACTGGCCAACGTTGCTCAGGCGGTTTGCGGCGGCTGCCAGTTCCCTGCGGATGTCGGCAACGCTCGATTCCACCCCGCTGAGCCGGACAAATCGCGAGCGCGTGTGGGCGGCAATGACCTGGGCCAGTGAAGTTTTTCCGGTCCCTGGCGGCCCGTAGAAGATCAGCGACTGCAGGCGGTCGGCTTCGATCGCGCGTCGCAGGAGGCAGCCCGGACCGAGAATGTGCGTTTGACCCACGTATTCGGCGAGCGAGCGCGGGCGCATCCTGGCTGCCAGCGGCATTGCCGCCGTGCCCCGGCTGGCAGGCTCGGCGGTCTCGCCTGAACCGGCAGGGGGGGCTTGGCCGAAGAGATCATCAGGCACGGAGACGTTGTAATCCCGGCGGCGACAGCAGAAAAACAAAAACGGGGGGGCGGCTGCGGCCCGTCGTGGCCCCCCGCCACAATTCCGTGATCAACCGTTCCTCTGCACTCCCATGCAACAGGTGGGAACCATGCGGTCGTGTCCGTCAACCGTCAGGAGGCTCGGGCGCAGGCTGTTGGGTTGGCAGGCGCACGGCGCCGGGCGGGTGTCGAGCAGAGGGCGCTGGGCGTCTCCGGGGGCGATGGCCCCCGGTGGGTCGGGGAAGGCGTCGTCGCCGGGCAGGGTGAGCCGGCCGCAGTGCTGGTAGCACGCGCCCAGACCCAGGGCCTGGCGCCGGGCACTGGGCAGACTGGCGACTTTGCGACGCCAATTGCCGAAGACGTCCTACGCCCTGTTCGGCTGCCGCTTGGGCAATCGGCAGGGCAGTGAGCCCCGGCGGCATATCCCCGCCGCAGTGCGACACGCCCGCGGCCTCACCCCGCCGTTCGTCAAGAATAGCTCAGGTGCCGGCGGGAAAAGCATCGAGGTCACCATCAACCGTCGCTTCAAACGACAGGGCCGGAGCTGGCATTCGGGCCGGTTCGACCGGCTGCTGGTACCCGAAGAACTGCCGGCCTCACCAACCGCTTGAAGCGACTGGCGGAAAGCCAACCCCCAGTTTCACCTCAGACCCAACCCGCCTTGATCGCCCCTCTCCATCCGACAGTTGACGAACACTCCGCTCGCCGTACTTGCAAAAACTTTCTCCTTGCTGGTTTGGTTTACAGATCGGTATAGCCGATCATATGATGAATGCATTCAGTCTCGCAAATGCTGGCGTGGCTGCCGCCTTGATACTCCCCGGCGCTTTGGCCCGGGCCGACTTCCGAATCGAGGAGATCCGACTCGGAGCGGGCAACCGGCTCGAGCTGCACTTTCCCGCCGAGGCTGCCAGCTACTGCCGCCTGTTGCACGGCGACGCCGTCACCGCCATCAACACCCCGGTGGCCGTCGGGCTGGCCGGGCCGTTGAGCGTGGCCGCGCCGGCGCAGGCGGGCTTCTTCCGCGTCCAGCAGCTCCCCCGCGCCGCCGCGCTGGACACCGACGGCGACGGCCGCGACGACGTCACCGAACTGCTCGCCGGCACCGACCCGCTGGTGCGCGACGAGGCGCCCTTGAACGTCACCCAGTTCGCGTCCTCGCCCGCCGACGGCGATGACGGGGTGGCCGTCGCGCGCGAGACGGTGCTGCGCTTCACCCGGCCGCTGGCGGCGGACGTGGTGCTGGGCAACCACGCCTTCTTCGCCGAGGCCGCCGGCCGGCGCGTGCTCACGCGCACGGAGCTGTCGCCCGACCGCCGCACCGCCACGCTGTTCTACCTCGAGCCGCTGCCGGGGGCGACGCGCGTGCGGGTGGTCTTCGACGGCGACAAGGTGCGCGACGCGCAGGGCAAGCTGGTGGATGCCGATGGCGACGGCGTCGAGGGCGGCGTGGGCATCGTCACCTTTACCACGCTCAACAACCTGCCGGTGCCGCGCACGGCGGTGATCGGACGCGTGTTCGCCAGCGAACTGGTGCCCGGCCCGGACACCGGCACCAACGCGCTCAACCGTCCGCTCCAGGGCGTGATCGTCACCGTGGACGGGCAGGAGGAGACGCTGCGGGCGGTGACCGACGCGCAGGGCAACTTCCGCCTCGAGCCGGCGCCGGCGGGGCGGTTCTTCGTGCATGTGGACGGCCGCACGGCGGTGGGCAGCGCCTGGCCCAACGGCGACTACTACCCCTTCGTGGGCAAGGCGTGGGAGGCGGTGCCGGGTCGGACCGACAACCTGGCCGGCGGCACGGGCGAGATTTACCTGCCGCTGATCAAGGCCGGCAGCCTGCAGCCGGTCAGCCCGACCGAGCCGACGCCGGTGACGTTCGTGCCGGAAGTGGTGGCGGCGAACCCGGCGCTGGCGGGGGTGCAAATCCTGGTCCCCCCCGGTGCGCTGTTCGATGACGATGGTAACCGCGGCGGGCGGGTGGGCATTGCGCCGGTGCCGCCGGACCGGCTGCCGGAGCCGCTGCCCGAGGGGTTGAACTTCCCGCTGGTGATAACGATTCAGACCGACGGCCCGCGGAACTTCGCGGCGCCGGTGCCGGTGCGCTTCCCGAACCTGCCCGACCCGGTCACGGGGGTGAAACTGCCGCCCGGGGCGAAGACGGCCCTGTGGAGCTTCGACCACGACAAGGGCTACTGGGAGATCGTGGGTCCGGCCACGGTGACGGCGGATGGCGAGTTCGTGGAGACCGACCCCGGCGTGGGCGTTCTCCAACCCGGCTGGCACGGGGTCCAACCGGGCGTCGAGGTCAAGGACGGCAAGGTGGTGCAGGAATGCGAGCCGCAGGGCGACGCCGTGATGGGGCCGATCTTCGTGGCGGACATGGGCCACGGGCGGCGGCGCTTGAGCGTGGAGGCGGAGGCCCACACGCCGGGCGTCGTGAACTGGTTTTGCGCCACCGCCGTCCAGCAGGGCCTCAACGGCGACGTGGTGGACTTCGAGTTCTGCGAACCGGGCGAGCACCGCATCACCGCCGTGCTGTCGCCGGACTGCTACCGCCCGGTGCGCAAGAGCATCACCGTGATCATCTCGGAGGAGGAGGTCTGCTCGATGGAGCCGCTGCTCTTCGGCGGCACGCTGGGGATGGGCGAGGCGGTGATCTTCGGCCCCTTCGACCACACGCCGGGCCGAATCGAGTGGACGGTTGAAGGCGGCCGGCCGTCGCGCGGCGTTGGGCGGACGTTCCGCACCGTCTTCTGCGAGCCGGGCGTGAAGCGCGTGACGCGCAAGCTCATCACCGACTGCGGGCGCACCTGCGAGGTGGTCGAGGAATTCGAGGTGGTGGACCGGACCATCGCGCCGTTCACCGGCTGCTTTATCGGGCCGGCGTTCGCGCCGATCGGGCCGTTCTACGTGGGCGAGGTGCAGACGTTCTACGCGCCCGACACCACCGCGGGCACGATCACCTGGGACGCGCCGCAGGGCATTCCCGACAGCGGCGCCGGCGAGGAATTCCGCACGGTGTTCGACACGCCGGGCCTGAAGACGCTGATGCTGCATTTCCGCTCCGAGTGCGGGCAGGAATGCTCGCTCGAATACACCCGGCTCATCGAGGAACGCCCGCCCGCGCCGCAGGCGGTCAACCCCTCTGCGGGCGCCGTCCCCGTACGGGTGAAGTCGGTGACGCAGGTGACGGGTGCGGCCGGCGCGGCCGGGGAGCCGGAGGTGGCGCTGGAAGTGTCGGACAGCCGGCGCGGCGCGGCCCTGCACGCCGACGGGCCGACACGCTCGCTGGTGACCGGTGCGTTCTATTTCTGGCGGCAGAACTTGGAGACCGGCGCGCAGGTGCGCGGCCGGCGCGGGCGCGGGCCCGAGCTCTTTCCGCAGCCGCGGCAGTTGGCGGCGGAGACCCGCTACCGCATCGCCATCGTCACGGATGACGGCCGGTTCGGCGGCACGTTCGACTTCACCACCGGCCAGAGCGGCTCGCGGCTGTCGCTCGGCGACATCATCTTGCGCCCGCTCACCGGCCCGGACACGGACGGTGATGGCCTGACGGACTTCGCCGAGGAGGTGCTGGGCAGCAACCCGAACAAGGCGGACACCGACGACGACGGCGTGAGCGACCTGGCCGAGGCGCTGGCGGGCACGCCCGTGAACGGCGCCACCGCCGAGCCGCTGGGCATGGTGGCCGGCGCGCCCACGCCCGGCTACGCGTGGGATGTCGCCGTGGTGGGCGATCTGGCGGCGGTGGCGGACAGCCAGGGCGTGAGCGTCTTCAACGTGCTGAACCCGGCCATCCCGGCGCTCGTGGGCCGGCTCCAACTGCCCGGCCAGCCGCGCAGCGTCGCCGGCGCGGGCAACCGCCTGCTGGTGGGCCTGGGCGAACAGGGCGTGGCCCTGGTGGATTTGAGCACACTGCCGAATCTCGCCGCGCCGGGCCTGCGCGGTTTCGGCGCGCCGGTCACGGCCGTCGCCGCCGGAGCGGGCTTCGGCTTCGTCGGCCTGCAGAGCGGGCGCATCGTCGTGGTGGACCCCGGCACCGGCACGCCGCTATCCGAGGCTTCCACCGGCGGGCCGGTCGAGGACCTGCTGGTCGTGGGCACGGAGGTGTTCGCGCTGAGTCTTTCGCAGTTCGGCTCCGGCCTCCAGGTGACGCGCTGGCAGGTCAACGGCATCAACCTGAGCCAGATGGCCGCCGCGGACTACGAGGGCGGCCGGGGCGCGGGCGGGCGTCGGCTGCGCCTGGGCGCGGCGGGCGACCGGCTCTACGCGACCCACACGGCCGGCGTGGCGGTGTTCGATCTGGCGGGCGGAAGTTTGAGATCGCTGCCCAACCACTTCGACGGCCAGTTCGGTTGGAAGCAGATCGTGCCCGACGGCACGGGCCGGGGCATCGCCGCCAGCGACCCCAACAGCACCGACGACGGCGCGCACGACGTGCAGGTGTTCGACCTCCGGCCCAACGGCGCCGGGCTGCGCTTTGATACGCAACATCCCACGCCCGGCCGCGCCGAGGCGCTGGTCCTCAGCGGCAACTTTGCCCTCGTGGCCGACGGCCCGGCGGGCCTCACCGTCATCCGTCATGCGGAGGCCGACCGCTTCGGCCGCCCGCCCACGGTCACGCTGCGCTCGCCCTATGTGGGCGGCCTGGCCGAGGAGGGCCGCGTGGGCGTGTTCGTGGCCGACGCGGCCGACGACGTGGGCGTGGCGCGGGTCGAGCTGTTCGTGGACGGCGTGCTGGCCGCGACGGACACGATGGCGCCCTATGACTTTGCCGTGCTCATGCCGCGCCGGAGCGCCGAGCGCACCACCGTCCGGCTGCGCGCCCGGGCCACCGACACCGGCGGCAACGTGGGCGAGAGCGCCGAGCTGGTGCTCACTCTCACCGGCGACGCCACCGCGCCCGAGGTGCGGCAGGTGGTGCCCGGCTTCGGCGCGGTGCTGGAGGGCGGCGTCCTGACCCAGGTGGCCGCCGTGCTGAGCGAGCCGCTCAACCCCGCTGGCGTCACTGCCGGCGCGCTGCGCCTCTTCGAGGCCGGTGCGGACGGCCAGCATCGCACCGCCGACGACGTGGAGATCACGCGCGGCACGGTGAACTACCGTCCGGGCCTGCCGGGCGTGACGCTGGACTTCGGCCTCGGCCTGGCCTCGGGCCGCTATCGCGTGGTGCTGGCAGCCGGCCTCGCCGACCCGGCGGGCAACGCCATGCCGGGGAGCACCGAATGGACCTTCGAACTGCAGCGGCCGCGGGTCGCCCAGGTGCGGCCGACGGCGGGCGGCATCGCCGCCGGGCGGTCGCTCGAGGTCACCTTCAGCGCGCCGATGATTCCCGCATCGGTGGCGCTGGGCCTTTCCGTCCATGCGCCCGGGCCGGACAACCAGTTCGGCACGGCGGACGACGTGCGCATGGCCGGCGCGTTCTCCATGCCGCCGGGCACCACGGTGGCGCGGCTCGACTTCTCGCCCGGGCTGCCGCCCGGCCGCTACCTGGCGAAAGTGAACCGCAACGTTGCCGACGGCGCCGGCAACACCTTGGCTGCGGACGTGGCCTGGGACTTCCAGGTCGTCCACCTGAACCTGGGCACCGGCGCCGTCAACCAGAGCGGCACGCTCGCGGGGCCGTTCGCCGCGGACGAATTCCTGCTGCTGGTCAGCGGCAACAGCCCGGTGGCCATCTCGAACCCGAACCGGCTCGAGATCACCCTGTTTGCCCCGGACGGCTCCGTGCTGGTCCGCGACAACCGGGATTTCTTCAAGGCCCCCGTGGCCGGCGACGGCCCGCACGTGCTGCGCGTGGCCAAGGGCGACGGCAACTTCACGCAGGGCTACGCGCTCCAGTTGAACCGCTTCACCACGCGGACCTTCGCGCACGCGCTCAGCGGCGCCGCGCCGCAGACGTTCACCGGCCGCAGCAGCCAGAACCTGGCCGACGAGGATATCTTCGAGCTGACCGCCGAGCCGGGCGCGAGCTACTTCATCGAGCCGCTGGGCGCCACGTTCCCCTGCCCGCACCGTTGGAGCGTGTTTGATCCGGCCGGCGTGCCGGTCCTGTTGAATGCCTCGATCTGCACCCAGGGCGGCGCGCTGGTCGAGACGCCGGCCGGCGGCGTGATCCGCGTCGTGATGGAGGCCGCGCGCAACGGCGTGCAGGCCCGCCTCCGCGTGACCCGGGGGCAGGAGCGCATCGTGGACTTCAACCTGACGGCCTACATCCCGGGCACGACGCCGCAGATCTACAGCCCGTCGCTCGACTTGTTCCCCGGTGACACGGGGGTGATCCGGTTCAACGTGCCGGCCGGGGCGCAGTTCAGCTTCGCGCGTTCGGACGGCCCCGGGTGCCTGCCGTGGCGGCTCACGGGGCCGGACGGCGCGGTGCTCTTTGCCGCGGACTGCCCCGAAGTCGCGCTGCCGGACACCAGCGCCGGCGGCGTGTTCACGCTGCGCGTGCGCAACAACACCACGTTGCGGCAGTTTTATCGGGTGCTGGTGCGCCCGGTGATCGAGCGGGTCTTCGACCTTGTGGACCTGACCGACGGTGCGGTGCATCGCTTCGCTCCCGCGAGCGACATCAACGGCCCCGGCAGCCGGGACGTGCATCGCTTCCTGCTCCCGGGCGACGTGCCGGTGGTCTTTGGCCTCGGACGCTGGAGCGGCCCTCATCTCTGGGAACTGCAGGACACCGCGGGCCGGCGCATCTTCGGGCCGGTGAATTCCTGGGCCGAGCGCGTGCAGACGGTTAGCGTATCTGCCGGCGAGTATCAGCTCATTCTCACCGGCACGGTGAATTCCACGGGTTTCTCATCGGGCTACTGGATCGTGGCCGGCCGGCCGGGCGTGGAGACCACCACGCACGACCTGCGCACGTCGCGCCTCTTGGAGGTGCGCGAAGACAACTCCCTCCCGGGCCACCGGCGGGTGATCGAGGTGGACCTTGATGCCGATCAGGTGGTGGAGATCAACTTCGGCGCCGGCGACGAGGGTTGCGAACAGGGCCTCGCGTTCCGCTTCCTCGCGCCCGACGGCTCGGTCTGTTTGGAGACTCAGTCCGGTGAATGCGGACGGAACGGCGTCCTCCAGCTCGGCGCTGCGGGCCGCTATCGCGCCGAAATCGTCGCCGAGCCGGATGCCCGCCCGCAGGGCTGGTGGCTTCGCATCGAGCGCTCGCGGCTGGCCGCCGGCCAATGGCTGCCGCTGCCGGGCGCGGAGCAGATGCCGGCCCTCAACGCCACCGACTTCAACGAAGGCGGTATGGCCCTGCTCGTGCGTGACGGCGGCGGCACGCTGGCCCAAACGGAAATCTTCCTCGCCGGCCGGTTCGGTGGGCAGACGCTCATCGGCCGGCTGCACAACGGTGTGTGGCAGACGCTGGGCGCGGCCACCCGCCCGGCCGGCGGCGGCTTCTCCACGCTGCCGGTGATCAACGCCATCGTCCACGACGGCACGGCGCTCTACGTCGCCGGCAACTTCACCGAGATCAACGGCGCGCCCACGCCCGGAGTCGCGCGCTGGGACGGCACGCTCTGGACCACGCTTGGCAGCGGCGTGCGCGTCACGGACACCGAATGGTTCGGCGAGTTGTACGAGGTGAAGGACCTCGCGTTCGTGGACGGTCAGCTCTACGCGGCTGGGCGCTTCCGGGTGGCGGGCGGCGTGCAGACCTTCAACCTCGCCCGCTGGGACCCCGTGCGCGCCGAGTGGAACAAGGTCGCCGGACCGCTGTTCAGCGAACACCTCGACGGCGTGGGTGGGCAGCGCGGGCCGAATGACTTCGGCGAGGTTCCGCTCTCGCTGGCCACGCTGGGCGACACGCTGTTCATCGCGGGCACCTACCAGTTCCCCAGCCGCAACGTCGGGGCGTGGCGCAACCACCGGTTCGCCGACGGCCTGGGCGGCGGCGTGATGGAATCCACCTTCAACCCCGGCGAGGCGCGGCTGGTCCGCACCGCCAACGGTCTGGCGTATTTCCAAGGCAACTTCCGTCGCGCCGGCGTACTCTCCGGCAACGTCGAGGTGGACGGCTTCGCCGTGTGGACCGGGACGGAATGGCGGCGGGCGCCGACGCTGCTGCCGTTCCACAACTCGACCCGCGACTTCGCCGTGGACGGCGACCGCATCGCGGTCGGCGGCAGCTTCAACCGCGTAAACAACGACTTCTTTGGCCGACCGGAGGAAGAGCGCGACAGCATCCCGGTGAACGGCGTGGCGCTCTGGGACGGCGCGGTCTGGCGCAGCCCGGGCTTGGGCGTGCAGCTCGACCTCGAGGGGGGCGGAGGCGGCGGTGGGGGTGGCGAAGGGTTGGCGGGTTTGGCTCCGGCTCGCGGTGGTGTGGCTCTACACGACAACGGCGCCGAACCGCCGCGGCTCCTACCGCCGGGCGAAGTCAACCGCCTTCAGTTGGCCGGGCGGCGGCTCTACGTCACCGGCCGCTTCACCCACGCTGGCGGCCAGCCCTCGCCGCCATTGGCCGTCTGGGAAAGCGCGCCGTGACCAAGGTCGGGGCAACGCTCGAACATTTCTCAGCCGGAAACACGGACGTGGGCGGGATTCAAAGCGCCGAAGCGGTCAGGACCTTCCCGTGCGACCGGTCGGCGGGGTCCTCGTTGAGCTGCGCGCGGTGGCGTCCCCTGCGCGCCCAAACGCACACTGCACTTCTCAAAAGCATTCCATACTCTGATGGAATGAGCACCCGGAGAAACTTGTGCGGTCCCGATGGGGAGCGGTTGTCGAGGGGGATGCTTCCCCGAACAGCCGCGTGGTTGTCCGCCTGGCTGCTGGCAGGGACGGCGGCTTTCGGAGCCGACTGGCCCCAGTACCGTGGTCCGAATCACGATGGCACTTCGCGCGAGCGCATTCTCAAAAAATGGCCCGCACAAGGACCTCGTGTGCTTTGGCGGAAGCCCCTGCCGGACGGTTTTGGTTCATTCGCGGTGAGCCAGGGCAAGGCGTTCACCGGGGTCAAACGCCAGGTTGACGGAAGGGCGATGGAAGTGTTTGTCGCGTTGGACGCGGACACCGGCACAGAATTGTGGGCCAGACCGGTGGGGCCGTCTCCACCCGGACGCGGGGAAGGGAACGGTGACGGGCCACGCTCGACGCCGGCGGTGGATGGCGAGCACGTGTACGTGCTGAGCGCCTACCTCGCTTTGTTCTGTTTACGGGCCGATGATGGCAGCGTGGTCTGGAAGCGTGACCTGCTCGAGGAGTTCGGCGGCGAGTTGCCGGATTATCAGGCGGCCGCTTCGCCGTTGGTGGTGGGCGAACTGGTTTTGCTCAACGGTCCTGCGGGGGGCGAGGGACAAAAGTTCTTCGGCCTGGCCAAGAGTGATGGTCGGACCGTTTGGGAACGCCCCAGCCCGACACTCACCCACTCGACCCCGCTCCTCACCACGCTGCACGGGGTCCGCCAGGCCATTTTCTTCACCACCGGCGGCGCGGTGGCGGTGGTTCCAGAGTCCGGTCAGGAGCTCTGGCGTTACGCCTACAACGTTACTGTGCCGACAGCCATCATGCCGGTGGTCGGCGGGGACATCCTCTACCACTCCGCCGGTTACTCCATCGGCGCGCGGACCGCGCGGATCACCAAATCCGGGGAGTCCTTCCGCGCCACGCAACTGTGGCGCAAGTCCAACGAACTCATCAATTTTTGGAGCACCCCGGTGTACCATGAGAGGCATTTGTACGGGCTGTACGGTCATGACTACTTTGTCTCGGCTCCGCTCAAGTGCGTCGAACTGGCGACGGGCACGGAGAAGTGGTCCGAGCCCAACTTCGGCCCGGGGCAGGTGCTGTTGGTGGATGGCACGATCCTGCTCCTGACTGCCGATGGGAAATTGATCCTGGTGGAGCCCAATCCGGAGCGGTACCGGGAACTGGCGCGGTTCAAGGCGCTGAGCGGGACGTGCTGGAATGCGCCGGCAATCAGCCAGGGGCGCATTTACGCCCGCAGCAACAAAGAGGGGGTTTGCCTGGATGTCAGCGTCCCCGTGCCCCCGCCCGTGCGTCTCATGGCCCCGGCGCGCCAACCCGACGGCAGCCTGCAATTCCGGGTGGGGAATCCGGATGGAACCGCGCCGGAGTCGGATCGGCTCAGTCGCCTCGAGGTGCTCGAATCCGCCTCGCTGACCGATTGGACGGTGGTGCCCGACGCAGTGGTAGCCACCAACGGCACGGTACGCGTGCCGGTTTCCGCCGGACCGATGCCGCCGCAGACCTTTTACCGGGTACGCGAACAGTAATGGGGTGGGTAGCTTCCGATGCCACCGCGCACTTCAGCCCTGCAAGGCCCGTGGCAACCGCAGCGGGCTTTTACCCTGATCGAGCTGTTGGTGGTTATCGCGATCATTGCCATTCTGGCGGCGCTGTTGTTGCCGGCGCTGTCGGCGGCCAAGGAGCGCGGTCGGCGGACCGCCTGCAAAAACAACCTCCGCCAGTTCATCCTGGCCTCCCATCTCTATGCCGGCGATTTCGGCGACCGGTTGCCCAGCGGCGAGTCGGACGAGCCCGGCGACGAGAACATCCCCGTCATCTCCACCAACACCCGTGCGCAGTTTCTCCATTACGGCGGCCATTACCGGATTCTGGACTGCCCGGGGTTGGGCGGAAAATTCAACCGCCCGGAAGGCTGGAAGGTCGAAACCGACTGGGAGGGGTTCCATCACGGCTACGTGATCGGATACAACTATCTCGGCGGGCACACCCAGACACCCTGGCCCCCGCTGGAAGGTCAAACCTCGGTCTGGGTTTCACCGCTGGTCCTCAGTGGCGATCCAACCCTGGTGTTGGTGACCGACTTGAACGACTGGTCCCCGGCTGAGAGCAAGACCTTCGCCCCGCACGGCCGGAACGGCCCGATTTTTCGCGGCCAGGATTTTGGCAACACCGAGCAGGGGGGAGTCAGCTCCGCCGCCATCGGCGCCCAAGGAGGCAACGTGGGTTTGGTGGACGGTTCGGTCGCGTGGAAGCCCATCAACCAGATGCGTGTTTACTCCGGCTCGCTCAAGTGGGGCGATGGCGGTTGCCACGCGGCATGGTGAGCCCATCCAGCCAGCGGCGGTGGAGCGCGGCGTCACGTGCTCGCGCCGCCGGGGAGTAACCGTGCCGGCAGGGGCAGCGTCGCTCCTGCGCGCCCGCAGCGAACCGGCGCTGGCGCCCCGGGGCGCGGTTCTCCTCGCCCGGGCTTGCCGCTGGTCAGGGTTTCACGGAGTTCCTGACTAAACCGTGTACGTACTGCTGGCGACGCGACCGCCGGTGCCGGTCCAGTTGGTGTGGAAAAACTCGCCGCGCGGCCGGTCCACCCGCTCGTAGGTGTGCGCGCCGAAGTAGTCCCGCTGGGCTTGGAGCAGGTTGGCCGGCAGCCGTTCACAGCGGAAACCGTCGAAGAATGCCAGCGCCGTGCTGAAGGCCGGCACAGGGATGCCCTTCTTGACGGCGGAGCTGACGACCTTGCGCCAGCTCCGCGCGCAGCCCTTGATGGCTTTCTTAAAGAACGGATCGAAGAGCAGGTTCTCGAGGTTCGGCTTCTTGTCGAACGCCGCCTTGATGTCGCCGAGGAACCGGCTGCGGATGATGCAGCCGCCGCGCCACATCAGGGCAATGCCGCCGTAGTTGAGGTTCCAGCCGTGCGCCTTCGCCGCAGCGCGCATCAGCATGTAACCCTGGGCGTAGCTGATGATCTTGGAGGCGTAGAGCGCCTTGCGGATGTCCTCCACCCACTGGGCGCGGTCGCCGGCGATCCGCGGGTTGCCGGGTTTGTACGCCTTCGCCGCCAGCACGCGCTGCTCCTTCATGGCCGAGACGCAACGCGAATAGACCGCCTCCGCGATCAGTGTGATCGGGATGCCCATCTCCTGGGAAGAAATGACCGTCCACTTGCCCGTGCCCTTCTGGCCGGCGGTGTCGAGGATTTTGTCCACGAGGGGCGTGCCGTCGTCGTCCTTCTTGGCGAGGATGTCGCGGGTGATTTCGATGAGATAGGACTCCAGTTCGCCGGTGTTCCATTCCTTGAAGACCGCGTGCATCTCATCGGCGGTCATGCCGAGCCCGTCTTTCATGATGTGGTAGGCCTCGCAGATGAGCTGCATATCGCCGTACTCGATGCCGTTGTGGGTCATCTTCACGTAGTGGCCCGCGCCGCCTTCGCCCACCCAGTCGCAGCACGGCTCGACGGCGCCGGTGTGCGGGTCGGTGACCTTGGCGGCGATGGCCTGGAAGATGGGCTTCACGTGCGGCCAAGCCGCGGGGCTGCCCCCGGGCATGATGCTGGGGCCGTGCCGGGCGCCTTCCTCGCCACCGCTGACGCCCGTGCCGATGTAAAGCAGGCCCTTGCTCTCGACGTATTTCGTGCGGCGGATGGTGTCCTCGAAGAGGGAGTTGCCGCCGTCAATGATGATGTCGCCCGGCTCCAGCACGCCCAGCAACTGCTCGATGAACTCGTCCACGGCCGCCCCGGCCTTGACCATGAGCATGACGCGGCGGGGTTTCTTGAGCAGGGCGACCATCTCGGCCAGCGAGTGCGCACCAAGGATCCGCGTGCCCCGGGCCTCGTTGGCCAGGAAGTCGTCCACCTTGGAGGTGGTGCGGTTGTAGGCCACGACGGTGAAGCCGTGGTCGTTCATGTTCAGAATCAGGTTCTGGCCCATGACGGCCAGGCCGATGACGGCGATGTCAGCACGAGGTTCCATAAGCGATGTCGGCAATCGGTTTAGCGAGCGAGGATGTCCACCGGCGTCCGCCAGAGGACCTGCATCGGCGGACGCTACGCCGGGACGTGCCCAGCGTCAGCAGGTTTCGTCGTGGCCGGAAAGAACCCGCTCAGGCGTCGTACGGCGGTGGGAAGCCGGCGGGGTTGTTGTCAAAGTCCTTCGTGACCTTGTATGGCTCCCCCTGGCCGTCCTTGACGAACGGTTTCATGCGCGCGTTGAGGGCGGCGCGCTCGGATTCAGACAGCGGCTTGAAGGTGGCCACCGCCCGCAGCGCCTGATCGAGCCGCTCCTGGTTTTCGATGCCCGTGATGGTGACGGAGACCGGCAGGCTCATGGCGTAGTGCAGGCACTCGATGCCGGTGATCGCACCCGAAACGGGGGCGTTGCGAAAGGCCATCGGCTTCATGCCCACGATGCCCAGATTGCGTTTCACCGCCTCGGGCAGGACCCAGCGCTCGAAACTGCCGAAGTGCGGGTCGAGCACATTGAGCGGCATCTGGATGGCGTCCCACTCGTACGGCTTGGTGAACATCTTGAGATGGTGGTCCGGGCTTTTGTGGCCGGTGAAGCCGATGAACCGCGCCTTGCCCTGCTTCCTGGCCAGTTCGGCGGCTTCGATGGCGCCGTGAGGGGCAAAGATCCAATCCGGATCTTCCTGCCGCTCAATGGAGTGAAACTGCCACAGGTCCACGTGATCCGTTTGCAGGCGCTGGAGGCTGGTTTCCAGCTCCCGCAGGGCGTTCTTCTTGTCGCGGAAATTGAACTTGGTCATCAGGAAGACCTGGTCGCGCCGGCCTTTGATGGCCTCGCCCATGCGGATCTCGCTCTGGCCGTCGTTGTAGTCCACGGAGTTGTCGAGGAAGGTGATGCCGGCATCCAGGGCCGCCCGGATGAGGCGCACACTTTCGGCCACCTCCTGCTGGATGCCGATGTGCCAGCCGCCCAGGCCCAGCATGGAGACCTTGACGCCGGTTTTGCCGAAGGTCCGCATGGGCATGGTCGAGGCGTCGGCGGCGCGCAGAACTGGTGAGCGAAGTATTCCTGCGGCGGCAACCGCGGCGGAGGTCTTCGCGAGGAATTGGCGGCGAGTCTGATGAGTCATGACGGAAGGCATACTCCAAACCGAAACCGGCCTCAAGTCCGCGGTCCTTGACTCCGCCAGTGGTCGTCCCGGGACACGCCGTTCTTTTGGTCGCGTCATTTTGAAATCGCCATGATCGGAGCCGGCGTGGGCGCGACGCCTTGGCACCAGCGGCCCACCCGATCCGCAACCCTCTTGGCGGGCTGATCTCGGCCCACCACCAATCCGTCACTGCCGGCGGAGCGGTCGTCCTTGTTGATAGCCCGGTCGCCCCTCGAATCGGAGAGCGTTGCCACCGGCCTCCCGCCTGCGGTTCCGCCTCCTTCGCCGCAGCATGGACTCAGACGGCAAGACGCAGATCGGGCCGCGAGACGGGACGCAAAAGGGGCGGACCCCCACCGAGCCGGTTTGACCGGTGGGGGTCGCGCGGGGCGGCGAGGGTTTGGCGGCCGCCTACTTCGCGCCCTGGTCAATCCAGGCGCGCAGCAGCCCGACCTGTTCTTTGGTCCACGGGTCGCCCTTGCCCTTTGGGGGCATGGCCTCGTCGGGATCCAGCCGAGCGACGGAATGCACCAAGCGGCTTTTCTCGCTCTTGCCCACTTCGATGACCTTGCCGTGCTCCGAGCCCTTCAGCGCGGCTGCGAGCGAGTCGAGCCGCAGGTCGCCTTTGGACTTTTCCGGCCCATGGCACGAGAAACACGACTTCTCGAACATCGGCCGGATGTCTTCGGCGTAAGTCAGGCCCTTTTTGTCCGCCGGCGGCGGCAGTTTGCTGACGTCCACCTTCTTTTCCGCCGCCAGCAGGCTCAAGGCCGCCACGGCGCCGACGGTTGTGAGGATCCAATTCTTTTTCATGCTGATTCAGTTTTCGCCGTCAAAGTGGTCAGTGACGCCCGCAGCGTCAAAGACATTCACAGCCGCTGCCGATTCTTGCGCCCGCGGGCTGACACGGCCGGGGCGGGCTCCCCGACTCTTCCCCAGAGGGCGGACGCGCCCGACCCGGAAAGAGCTTGGCCGGCTTCGCGCTCGACTCTCCCCACTCCGCGCTCTCAAACCTTCCACGCCGGTCGCGTCGTACCCATCGCGGTCGCGGTTGAGCGTTCCCGATTCCGGCTTGACCCGGCGCCGCGGCCCGATTGCATTTCGCCCGCCATGAGATTTCCCGGGCGGTTCCGTCCCAGCCCCCGCAGCGCGTTTGCTGCTGTGTTTGTCGCGGTGTGCGTCGGTACCGGTTCCGGACACGCTGGCGCCTTGGAGGACTACGTCCGCCAGCCGGACAAGTCCTTCAACTGGAAGCGCACGCGGCAAACGCAGCTCAAGGAGGGTGGCACCTTGACCCATCTGGAATTGATTTCCCAGACTTGGCGCGGCCAGTTTTGGAGTCACCACCTGCTGGTTTACCGGCCGCCCGTCGTGCGGCATCCGGACGCCGCGCTGCTGGTCATTTCGGGCGGGGGATACAACGCGCCGGCCGAGAAGGAAGTCCTGCTGTTTCAACCCGCGGCCGATCGTGCGGGAGCCCTCCTGGCCTTCCTCAACAAGGTTCCCAACCAGCCCCTTTACGATGGCCGAACCGAGGACGCCCTGATCGCCTACACGTTCAACGAGTTTCTCAAGAGCGGCGACACCACCTGGCCGGCGCTGTTCCCGATGGTCAAAAGTGCCGTGCGCGCGATGGACACCGTCTCCGCTTTCACCCGGGCCGAGTGGGACCAGCCGGTGAAACGCATCGCCGTCACGGGCGCCTCCAAGCGGGGATGGACCACCTGGCTGACGGCGGCCGTGGACCGGCGCGTTTTCGGCATCGCCCCGATGGTGATTGACGTGCTGAACATGCGCGACCAACTCCTCTGGGCCGAGAAAGTCTATGGCCGGCAAAGTGAGGAGATCAGTGACTACACCCAGTTGAATCTCCACCTGCGGATGGACGATCCGCCCATGAAAAAGCTCCGGTCGTGGGTGGACCCGTACTCGTACCGGGCTCGCTACACGCTGCCCAAGCTCCTGCTGCTGGGCACCAACGACGCCTATTGGACCGTGGATTCGCTCCGCCACTACTGGAGCGACCTGCCGGAACCGAAGCTCGTTTTTCAGACCCCCAATGCGGGGCACGACCTCGCCGGCGGCCGCGACGCGGTTCTCACCCTGGCGGCGTGGTTGCAAATGCTGCTCGACCAGCAGCCGCTGCCCCGCATCGAGTGGCGGATCACCGAGACGCCCGCCGGCGCAACGATGCGTGCCACGACGACGGTGCCCGCCCGCCGCGCGCTGGCGTGGCTGGCTGATTCCGCCGACCGGGACTTCCGCGACGAGCGGTGGAGCAGCCGCGACCTGCCCCTGACCAGCGACGGCCGGGAGGCGGAACTCGCCGTCGCCCGCCCCGGCGCCGGCTATCGCGCGTACTTGATTGAGTTCGTCTTCGCCGCGTCCACCGGCGAAGAATACCGGCTCTCGACGGAGGCGCGCGTGACCCCGGACACGCAGCCATGACGCCCTCGACCCCTGCCGCGCCGGCCGAGGTGCGCGTGGACAAGTGGCTCTGGTCGGTGCGGCTGTTCAAGACCCGGTCGCTCGCGATCGAAGCCTGTCAGGCCGGCCACGTGAAGATTGGCGGCCAACGGGTCAAGCCTTCCCGCGCGGTTCACCCGGGCGAGATCGTCACGGCGCAGGTCGGCGAGATTGTACGGATCGTGCGGGTCATCGCCTTGTTGGATCGCCGGGTGGGCGCGGCCCAAGTGCCGCAATACCTGGAGGACCTCACGCCTCCCGCGCCACCGCCTGCCCTGCGCGCGCCGGAACTGGCGCCCCTCTTTCACCGCCCCAAAGGCGCCGGCCGCCCCACCAAGCGGGATCGCCGCCTTCTCGAACGGATGGGGCATCGCGCCGACGATCCCGACGCGTGACGCCGTCGCGGATTCCGCTTGTCCCGCCGGCCCGGCGTCCCAAGCTGTGCCCGCCCGCGTCATGCCGCGACTTGCGAAGATCATCATCGGAGTGCTGTTCACGCTGATTGTCGTGGGCGCGCTGGCGTTTGCCTGGTGGCAACGGACCGTGGACGCCCAGCGCCTCCAACGGCAGCTCCGCGAGGCCGACGACGAGGCTTGGACGCTGGCCGACCGGGGCCGCGCCCTCACCGCCGCCCTTGCCGCCGCGCGCGCCCGAGTCGAAGAACTCGAACAGCGCGCCGCTGAAGTCACGCAGGCCCAGCAATCTCTCGAGGCCGAAATGCGGCGAGCGCTCGAATCGAAGGACGTCACCATCTCCGAACTGCAGGGCAAGCTGACCGTGGACATCCTTGACCGCGTCTTATTCGACACCGGCGAGGCCAATCTCAAGCCCGAGGGCATCGAAGTGTTGCGCAAGGTCGCCGCCGTCCTGGCGCAGGTCCCGAATCGGCAGATTCACGTCATCGGACACACGGACAATGTTCCCATCCGCCCTTCGGCTCGAATCCCCTACGCGAGCAACTGGGAACTCTCCGCCGCGCGCGCCCTCGCCGCGGTGCGCTTTCTGACCGAGCAGGCAGGCGTGGACCCGCGCCGCCTGGGCGCGGTGGCCTACGGCGAATTCCGTCCGATTGCGGACAACTCGACTCCGGAAGGCCGGGCGCGCAATCGCCGGATCGCCATTGTCGTGCTCTCGGAAGAGCTCGTGGGACTCGACGCCACGCCGGAGACCGGGGCGGCCACCAACGCTCCACCGGCCTCGGTCGAGGCGCCGACCAACGCGCCGCCGGCGGCCGACTAGGCCGGCCCGGCCGCGGGGGCTGTCAGCGAAGGGTTGTTCGGGCGGTCACCGGCTGAACGGGACGCGCTGCGGGAAGCGAGCGAGGACGGCGCGCGCGAAGCGGAGACCTCCCGCGTGCCGGCGCAAGTGGCTCCGAGCAACCCTCAAACCCTCATCCCCGCAAACTTCAACCAACTTCCGCCTTGCCTCGACAGACGCCCGGAATTCGCGGATCCTTCCTCTCGTATCAATTGACCGACGTTGCCAACGATGAACACCCAACCGCTCCTGCTCTCGGCTCTGCTCGCGCTCAGCTTCGCCGCAGCTTCCGCCACCGCCGCCAACGCGCTGCCCCGACTCAAGGTCAGCGACAACCGCCGGTTCCTGGTCACCGAGACCGGCCGGCCGTTCTTCTGGCTCGGCGACACGGCGTGGGAACTGTTTCACCGCCTCAACCGCGAGGAGGCGGTCCGTTACCTCGACAACCGCGCCCGACTGGGCTTCACCCTCGTCCAGGCTGTGGCCCTGGCCGAACTGGATGGCTTGAACGATCCCAATCCCTATGGCCACAAGCCACTGATCGAAAACGACCCCACCCGGCCGAACGTGAAGGATGGCCCGGACAATGACTACTGGGACCACGTGGACTTCATCGTGCGCGAGGCCAACCGCCGGGGCATCTACATCGGCTTCCTCCCGACCTGGGGCGACAAGTGGAACAAGAAGTGGGGCGTCGGGCCGGAGATTTTCAATCCGCAGAACGCCGAGACCTACGGCGAATGGCTGGGCCGGCGCTATCGCGACGCGGGGCTGGTCTGGATTTTGGGCGGTGATCGGCCCGTCGAGAACGACCAGCATCGAGAGATCATCCGCGCGATGGCGCGTGGTCTGCGGCGCGGTGACGGCGGGGCGCACTTGATCACGTTTCACCCGCCCGGCGGGGCCGGCTCGGCGCAGTGGTTTCACGGCGAGGACTGGCTGGACTTCAATATGCGCCAGAACGGCCACGTGGCCGAGTTCACCGGGCGCTACGACCAGACCCGCGCCGACTACGACCGCACGCCGGTGAAACCCGTCCTCGATGGCGAGCCGATCTATGAGGATCACCCGGTGTCGTTCGACCCGAACAAACTGGGCCATTCGATCGCGGCCGACGTGCGCCGGCCCCTGTACTGGGACCTGTTCACCGGCGGTTTCGGTCATACCTACGGGCATCACTCGGTCTGGCAGATGTGGGCCCCGAGCCGCAGCCCAATCAACAACCCGCTGATGCCCTGGTTCGAGGCCATTGACCAGCCCGGCGCGGCGCAGATGCAACACGGCAAAAACCTGCTGCTCTCCCGGCCGTTCCTCACCCGCGTGCCGGACGACTCGGTCATCGTGACCGACCGCGTGCCCACCAGCGTCCCGGGCGCGGGGCGGTATCGCTTCGTGGCCACGCGCGACGAGGCCGGCAGCTACGCCATGGTGTATGCGCCCGTGGGCCGCGCCTTCACGGTGCGGATGAGCGCGATCAAAGGCTCGGCTGCGAAAGCCTGGTGGTTCAACCCGCGCGACGGCCGGGCCAGGCTCATCGGCGAGTTTCCCAACAGCGGCGAGCGCACGTTCACCCCACCCGATCCGGGCGAGCATTTGGATTGGGTGCTGGTGCTGGACGATGCCGGCCGCAATCTCCCCGCGCCCGGAACCATCGCTCCGTCTCCCTGAAGTCAAGAGCGGGCCGTCGGCGTCGCGACCGCCGTCCCACTGGGCTTCGCGGAGAAGTCAGGAGTTGCCCAACCCCTTGCCAACCCGCTGCGCAAACGCGCACAGCCTTTTGGCAGCGGTCGTAGCGCACACGAAACCAAAAAGGGTGTTTCGCGCCGCAGGCCGCGATTGAGCCTGCTTCGCCGGCCACCTTGGGGTTGCGTTCCACGCGACAGGTCCGGCAGACCCCAGTTCGCCCCGCGATGGACAAGCCCGCACCGTCCAAGCGGGCGGGCCGTGCCACAAGCACCTCGGTGCCGGCGCCGGTGTCAGCCGCCGGAACAAACCCCGTCTTGCCCGAGGTGCCGCGGCAGGGAGGGCGTCGGCCCACGGATCAGATCTGCTCGAAGTACCGGCGCTTTTCCCAATCGGTGACGGCATCGTCGAACGCCTTGACCTCCAGGCGCGCATGGTGGGCGTAAAACTCGACGACTTCCGCCCCGAACGCCGCGCGGGCCAGCTTGGAGTGCTCGAACAGCTCGAGCGCGTCCCGCAGTGTGGCCGGCAGCCGCGCCAGAGAGGGGTCCACGTACGCGTTCCCGGAGTACTCATCGCCGCAGTCCAGCTTTTCATCGAGCCCGGCCATTCCGGCCGCGAGCATCGCGGCGAACGCGAGGTAGGGGTTGGCATCCGCGCCGGGCATCCGGTTTTCGATCCGGAACGCGGGCCCGTGGCCAACAATGCGGAAGCCCGTGGTGCGGTTGTCCGTCGCCCACGCCATGCGTGTCGGGGCCCAACTGCCGGGCTGATAGCGTTTGTAGCTGTTGATGGTCGGACCGAAGCACAGACACAACTCCGGCGAATACTTCATCAGGCCGCCGAGAAACTGGCGGAACAGCTTGGAACCGCGGCGGGCCTTTGCGTCCCAGAAGAGCGGCTGGCCGGCTCGCCACAGGCTCAGGTGCAGGTGGCACGAGTTGCCCGCCTCGCCGGGCGCGTACTTGGCCATGAACGAAATGGCCTTGCCATGCTGTTCGGCGATTTCCTTGGCGCCCTGTTTGAACACCACGTGGCGGTCGGCCATCGTCAACGGGTCGGCGTAGGTGAAGTTCACCTCGTGCTGGCCGCGGCTCCACTCGCCCTTGCTGCCCTCCACCGGCACGCCGGCGGCGGTCATCCCGTTGCGGATCGCGCGCAACAGCGCCTCGTCCCGCGTGGGCTGCATCAGGTGGTAGTCAATCCGGTAGTCGCTCGACGGCGGCAGGTCGCGATAGCCACTCTGAAAGGCGGCGTGGTAGGTCTGGTTGAAGAGGTAGAACTCCAGCTCGCTGGCGCAGTAGCACGCAAGCCCTCGCTCCGCCAGACGCTCCACCTGCCGCCGCAGCACCGACCGCGGCGCCTCGGCGACCAGTGAGCCGTCCTCGCGGGTGTAATCGCACAGAACCAGCGCGGCGCCCGGCTGCCACGGGAGCGGTCGGAGTGTCGAGAGGTCGGGGCGGAAGGCGAAATCCCCGAAGCCAGCCTCCCAGTTGGCGACCTTGAAACCGTCGAGCGGATCCATGTCGAGGTTCACGGTCAGCAGGTAGTTGCAGCCGTGGGTGCCGTGCTTGGCCACGTGGTCGAGGAAAAAGTCGGCGCGAAACCGCTTGCCGACGAGCCGGCCGAACGGGTCGGGAAAACCTGCGAGCACGGTGTCGAGGGTGCCGGACTTCACAGCGGTTTTCAGTTGGGATGCTGTCATTTGAGAAGCAGGATCATCGTTCTCTGGTCAGGCCGGCATGGACAAGTGGCCGCGCATGGGCCCGTGGCGGATTATCTTGTGAAATCACGGAAGTTCGTGAGGATCTCGCGGTAAGCGCACTCCCCAGATTTACTCGATCCCGGCCTACTGGCCCTGTCGCCGTCGAAGTGCTAAAGCGAAGGAGTCGCGAAGGAGCCGTTTCTCCTCAGATTTGAGCATCCCGAGCTGATTCTTGGCCCTGCCGAGCAGTGGTCGGTCAATATCTGCAGGAAGCTGGCGGGACGATTCGTAGAACCGAAGAATCGCATCCATGGCCGATTCTGGAACCTCCTCCGCGTACTTCGCGGCGACAGTGTCGATCGAAGGGGTTCCTAGCGAGACGGACGCGTCGGGGCGAAGAGCCGAAGCCCCATCTTGGAGGTTGGTGACACCTGCTGGCGTCACCATGCGAGGTCGGTGGTGGAGAAAAGCCGCAACCACGTCCTCCGCCCATTCGTGAACAGAGTCAGCCTCTTGAAGCAGGAATTGAGACTGGTTGCCCCGGCTGGGCTTGATACCCAAAAGATGGACGCGAACCCCGAATTCCTGCGCCTGCTGGACCCCGACTCGGATATCCTCATCGCCGGTCATCAAGACGGCGTCAGTCATCGCCCGATTCCGGGCGAGCATGATCATGTCTGTCACGAGCAGCGAATCCACCCCCTTTTGTTCCCCGACTGCATTCACGAAGCCAAGCCGGAGCTTCAGACGCGGTTTGAAGGCGAGTGCCAGATGCTGGGGCGTTGGACCCGTCGCAGTTCCATCGTACCAATAAATCCGCAGCAGAGGCAGACCGGAAACCCTCGTCGCTAGTTGCTCGATGGCGTCAAGAATTCCGTCGAAGTCCAGCTCCAGTTCCCCTCGGGGCCGATTCTGTCCCGAGATAAGCACCGCACCTGCAGCGAAAAGGTACCCAGCGTCAACGAACGCAGCCACGCGATCCATAAACAAACAAGGGCTCCCGCAGGAGCCCGTAAATACGCGCCCTCAATTGAAATACTATGCCGAGAGCGCAGGAGGGAGGTACACCCCTAGCGACCTCCTGTCAAGCGACTACTCCGCCACGTACACATTCTTCAACTCGGTAAAGCCCTCCAGCGCCGCCATCCCCAGGTCGCGCCCGAGGCCGCTCTGCTTGAAGCCGCCGAAGGGTGCCTCGACATGCACGCTGCTGTGCGAGTTCACGCTCAGCACGCCGCTCTGCACCGCGCGGCTCACCCGCAACGCCCGCGAGAGGTTGTTCGTCCACAGGGAACCGCTCAAACCGTACGGGGAGGCGTTCACCGCGCGCAGCATCGCCGCCTCGTCGTCAAACGGAACGATCGCCACGACGGGACCAAAAATCTCCTCGCGCCAGCACCGATCGTCCGCGCCCACGTCGAGCAACACCGTTGGTTCCAAATAGAAGCCCCTGGGTTGCGGCCGACCGCCGCCGCACACAAACCGGCTGCCGCGCCCCCGCGCGTCGGCGAGGAACGCCTCCACGCTCGCGCGCTGCTCCGCGGAAACCAGCGGACCAAGCTGCGTCTGGTCATCCGCGGGGTCGCCGACCACCAGTTTCCGCGTGGCCGCGACAAACCGCTCCACGAACGGCTCGAAGATGGCACGCTCGACAAACACGCGACTCCGCGCGCAGCAGTCCTGTCCCGTGTTGGCGAACACACTCATCGGCGACGTGTCCGCCGCCCGCTGCCAGTCGGCGTCGGCGAAGACGATGTTCGGCGACTTGCCCCCGAGTTCGAGGGACACGCGCTTCAGGTCACGCGCCGCCAGTTCCATGATGCGGCGACCGATGTCGGTCGAACCGGTGAACGACACCTTGCGGACGAGCGGGTGCGTGACCAGCGCATCGCCGATGGCGCCACCGCGGCCTGGCAACACCTGGAGCACGCCCGGCGGCAGACCCGCGGCGCAAGCCAGCTCGCCCAGCTTCAGCGCGGTGAGGGGCGACAGCGACGCCGGCTTGAGCACGACACAGTTGCCCGCCGCCAGCGCGGGCGCAGCCTTCCAGCAGGCGATCGGAAAGGGAAAATTCCATGGCACGATGCAGGCCACTACGCCCATCGGCTGGCGCAGGGTGAAGTCGAAGCCGCCGCGCGCCACGGGCAGCGTCTGGCCCCCGAACTTGGTGACCGCCCCGGCGTAGTACTCGAAACACCGCGCGCCCAGTCCCGCCTCATCCCGCGCGTCGCTGATTGGTTTGCCGATCTGGAGCCGCTCGAGTTGGGCGATCTCCTCCTGGTGCTCGCGTAGTTGGCGGGCGACAGCGTGCAGCACCGCCTCCCGTTTGCCCGGCGCCAGATCGCGCCAGCCGCCTTCCCACGCGCGCTGCGCGGACTCAACCGCAGCCTGGACGTCGGCCACTTCGGCTGACGCCACTTCCGCAAAGGCTTCCTCCGTGGCCGGATTGATCAGCGTCACACGGCGACCCGTGGCAGAGGCGCGGAATGCGCCGTCCACGAACAGATGCGTCGGCAGGTTCATAGAACTTCGAGGTAAAGCTGACGCAGGTCGGCGGCGGTGACGGGCACCGCGTTGGTCCGGTGGCAGGGATCGTCCCATGCCTGCGCGACGAGAGCGTCCAGATGCTCCTCGCGGACGCCGTGTTCGCGCAATCGCTGGTTCAGACCGAGGCTCGCCAGAAACGCGGCGAGGAACTCGATCGTCCGCTGATCCGCCTCGGCGTCCGGCACGTTCAAAACGTCCAGGCCGCAGGCGACGCCGACTCGCCGGTACAGCCCGGGCCGGCGGGCGGCGCAGAACTTCATCGCCGCCACCAGGCACAATGCGTTCGCCAGCCCGTGGTGCAGCCCGCAGATCGTGGACAGCGGATGCGCCAGCGAATGGACCACGCCGAGATCCTTCTGAAACGCCACCGCTCCCATCGCCGCGGCCACCAGCATCTTGCCGCGCGCATCCAGGTCAGCGCCATTTCGGAACGCCCGGGGCAAGGCTTCCACGATCAGCCGGATGCCCTCGAGGGCGATGCCGTCGCACATCGGATGAAAGACCGGGCAGGTGAAGCTCTCAATGCAGTGGGTCAGCGCGTCCGCCCCCGTGGCGGCCGTGAGTTTGGGGGGCAGACCGGTCGTGAGTTCCGGATCCAGGATGACCAGCTTCGCCAGCAGCTCCGGATGGAAAATCACCGCCTTGCGTTTCGTGGCGTCCAGGGTGATGACCGAACTGCGCCCCACCTCGCTGCCTGTCCCGGCAGTGGTGGGGATGGCGATCAGCGGGGCCAGACCCGTCCAGTCAGCGGCCTCATCATAGAATCTCGCCAGCGGGAAATTCGGCCGCTGGGCGAGCAATCGCGCGGCTTTGCCGGCATCGAGCGGACTACCGCCTCCGAAGGCGATCACGCCGTCGCAATCCTGCTCGCGCATCAACGCCGCCGCCAGGCGAACGTCATCCTCGATGGGATTGGGATGGACCTGACCGAACAGGAACCAGTCACGGTTGCAGGCGGGAGCGCCCAGGACGGCCGCGAGAGCCAGGAAGGCGTCAGTGCCGACCAATCCCGGATCGGTGACCACCAGCGGCCGGCGGACGCCCAGTTTCTTCAAATGCCCCGGAAGTTCCCGCAGCGCCCCCGGGCCAAAAAGGACTCGGGTGGGAAAAGAAAAACTCGTGAGGCTCATGGTGGGCGTAATCCTTGTCAGCGGTTCGCCCGAAGTCCGGCGGCCCGGACGATGACGATCAACATGGCGGGGGATTGTTCCCGGGGCACCCGTCAAGTCGAGCCGAAAGACCCTCCCGCAAAGACTGCCCACATCGGGATGCGGCTCGGACGGTGCCCGGGAAGCGTCGGACGACCGGCTTAGTCCCGCACAAGGACCCGGAAGGCCAGCGCCGGCCGGCCGAGTTGACCGCCTTCACCGCGCAGGACCACCCAACCATCGCGGGTCTGCGGCGTCTCACCCACCCGCAACGTCGCCCGCAAGGTTTCCCGCCCCAGCGGCTCAATCCGCAGGTCCGTTGTGCTCAGGTCCAATTCCCAGTCGGCCGGTTTGCGCTCGATGCCGACGCCGACGTGGCCGGCGGCCTCACTGAAGTTGTAGCCGCACACGGACAGTTCCAGCACCCCGCCGGGCTTGACCGCGTAGGCGAAGCCTTCCGACCACGGCACGTCCTCGACCCGCACCACCGCGCCACGCGGCGCGCGGGCTTGCAGGACCAACGGCGAAGCAGTGCCCGGGCGGAGCGGTGCCAATGGAGGGGGCGGTTCCAGCGGCAGCATGGCCGCCTGACCCGGTGGCAGAAACAGAAACATCGGCGCACCGGTCAGCGCCAGCGGAAGCTCTGCCTTCACCGGACGGCCGAGGTAATCCAGCGCTCCGAGAACCTCGAGCTTCTCGACCGGCGCCCACGAGGCTGACGCGCGGCCGCGGCCGTCCCAGTCCACTTCTCGCTCGGCCCATGCCACCAGTACATCCCGCTCCTGTCCGTCCGGGAACGCGCGGAACGCCACCAGATTGATCTCGTTGCCCGGCCGCAACCGCCCCAGCACGCGCGCCCCCGCGAGGGAGCGGCCCACCGCCGCCAGCGCCACGTACGCTGGACGCGGGGTGAGGTCCAGGCGCAACAGCCCAAACTGGATCCGGTTCGGCTCGTGGTAGTGGCCCAGGATGAAATGGAAGTGCCGCTGCGCGCCCGCGAAGAGGCTGCTGGCATACGACTGCGCGAGCCACTCCGCTTTGAGGCGTTCGAGATGGGGCGCTTGATCGTACCACGGCGCCTGCTGGAGATGCGGCGTGCCCCGGTCGGCTTCGGTGATCCACAGCGGTCGCCCGCTGAGTGCCTCGCGCGCCGGCCGCCAGAGGTCGGCATACGCGTGCGACCAGTCGTAGGTGTGGATGTTGTACGTGTCGAAGTACGGCCACGCCTCGTTGGCCAGCACGCCTTCGGTCTGGGCGGGGGTGGGCACAGCGGCGGCCACATTCCAACCCACGATCACCTCCGGATCGCCGGCCTTGAAGCCCAGCCAAGCCGCCTTCTGCCATGCGCACATCTCGTCCACCGTGTGGCCGCCGAACATGGCGATGTTCGCCTCGTTCCACGGCTCCCACGCCGCCACGCGCCCCTTGAACCGTTGCGCCAGCGCCCGGCCGAGGTCATACACGTGCCGCAGGTCCGGAGCGAACCGACCGCCCGCACCCGCCTCCTCGCGCGCCCAGGGCGGTGTGTCGTGAAAGACCTGCAACACCTTCAAGCCGGCCGCGTGCTGGAACTCCGCCGCCGTGTCGTACGTCGTGCGCGCGGACACGAGCGGTCCGGAAGCGGGTTGAAGATCGTTCCACCGCAGGCGGTCGCGCACCCAGTTGACGCCGGCCAGGGCGGCCAGATTGGCGAACCGCTGCTGGCCCACTTCGTCGCCGTTGGCGAACCACGCCGTCGCCGCGTCCACGCAAACCGGCGAATCACCCGGGACCGGCGCCTGGAGCCGCGAAAGAACCGCCGCCGAGGTCCAGACAACGTTGGTCTGCTCCGGCGTGTCCAGTTCCAACCGATACCAGCCGGGGCCCAGCTCGCCGACCACCACCGGTTCCCGCGCGGCCACCGCCGCCGCTGTCAGCGCGCCACGGCGCAACTCGGCGTGCCGGTCATCGAGCAACCGCCAGGCGGACACTCCGTTGGGCAGTTCCTCGGGCAACCGGATCCGAACAGGCTCTCCGGCGAGGTGGATGTTGCCCGGCCGGTCCGCCAGCGGCTCCGGAATACCGCGCGTTGTGGGCCGGGCGGACGATTCGTCGGCCTCCGGCCGCAGCCGCGCCCGCACTGCCGCGACGTTGTCGGTGATGATGCCGTCCACGCCGATCCGGACCAAGGCCGCCGCCTCGGCCGGATCATTGATCGTGTACACCCACACCCGCAGACCCCGTTCGTGGGCATGCGCGACGGTCGCGGCGCTCACCTGCCGGTTCCACACGACCACCCGGGCGCCCAGTGCTGCCACCTCCGCGATGAACGCCGGCGAGAGCGCCTTCTCGTCATCGCTCAACCGCCGGCCCCCGCGATGGGACGGCGGCCCCAGCGCGCCCAAGACCAGTTCGGGTGCCAGTTGATGCGCCGCCCGCACAAAGTTCCAATCAAACGACTGCGCCACCACCTGATCCAGCCAACCGCGCTCGCGGAGCAGGCGAACGAGGGTTTCGGCGTCACCTGCCTTGCGTTCGATCAGGGTCACGCCGCCGGCCTGGATGGTTTCCAGCGCCTCGACGAGCGTGGGCACGCGGGCGCCGGCAAACGCCGCACCAAACCACCGCCCGGCATCCAGGCCGGCGAGTTCGGCGGCGCCCTTGGACCGCACGGCGATGTTCGTCGTCGCCCAGCGATTGGTCGCATCGGTGGTTCGATCCAGCGTGGCGTCGTGCAGCACGACCGGCACGCCGTCCTGCGTGTGGTGGTAGTCCAGCTCGACGAGGTCCGCCCGCGCGGCCAGCGCCAGGCGAAACGCGGGCAGCGTGTTCTCCGGCGCCGCCTGACTGAAACCGCGATGCGCGATGACCAGCGGCCCCGGGCGCGTAATGAGTTGAACCGCAGGAGATGTCGGCGGCGCGGCGGCGGTCAGGATGGACGGCGACAGCAGCAAGCCGCTCAGGATCGCGACCGCGCGGGCCGTGTGCCGGGTGGCGGGGCAGAGGCGGCGATCGGACAAGGGGCGGGGCATGGAGACGGCGCTCATGGGGCGACGATGTCCACCCAGCCGCCTCACGACAAGCTCGGAGCCCCCTGGCCGGCGAGGCAGCTCACCAGCCAAGTCGGGCAACTGGTGGTAGCGAAAGTTAACGTCCACTCCCCGCAGGCTGCCGCACGGCGGCAGACCAGCCCCAATTCCGCACCCTCCCCAATCGCCCTGATCCCTCCCAAAGCGACAGTGAACGAACGCTACCGGCATCGGTCCGTCCTCTGCCATGACCTTGCAATTCGTTTTGCGGTCACTATCGTGCCGCCGGTTTGAGCCACTGGCCAAACAAGTTCAAATTGGCGTTCTGCGAGCGCTTCCGCTGTTCCGAGCGGGACTACTCTCGGCGGGCAATGCGGCGGTGTCTGTACCGCCGGGCGTTGTTGGTGTGGCCCATCCTGCGGATCATCCGCCCCCGCTTTTTTCAGGTGGACCTGGACACCATCGAACGCGTCGGCGACGCGCAGGATTGGGCAACTTTCAAAGCCGAGCTGGCCGCCTTTGGCGCCGAGAACCGGGTTCGCACCGGCCTGTGGCGAAACCGCTTCAAGTTCCGCCTGTCCGGCAGCCGACTGACGCAACTCGCGGAAGAACTTTTCGGGCCGGTCCCCCAATCGGGTCCGGCTGCGGACCCCATCCTCGCCAAGAACCGCCGGCCCTCGGCCGGATAACTGACCCCGCCCGGGCCGTGGCACGGCCCCGTTTGCCGCCGCCGGTTTTGGCATCATGCTTGCGTCGTTGCGGAACGGGTCGAGAGTGGCATCGAGCGCCCACGGCCATCCGGCTCATTACACTTGAAGCGAGTCCCACATTGCTGGCGGTGCAGCGTCCTGATCGCCCGGCTCAGCCGTTGGCTCTGCCTGCTGAGCTTGGTTTTGATTGCCCGCGGAGCGGCGAACGACTTGGATGACTACGGTGAACCGGGCGGGACGGGGCCCACGGACCGGTCTGCACCCCTCGCTGCGCCCGGGCAGTTGCTCGTCCGGTTCAAGCCTGCCGCGGTCAGCCCCTCGGTCCGCAGCCGCGTACTCGAGACGGCGAGCGCCGGCATTCATCGGGTTCACCCGGTCGGACGTCACCCGGCGCGCGCGCGGCTGATGGGAGCCGAAGCCGCGTCCGTGTTTGACGGCCTGGTCCGGGTGGAATTGCAGGACACCAATGCGACCGAGGCCGTGCGGGCGCGATTGGCGCGCGATCCCGCCGTGCTGTACGTCGAACCCAACTACATCCTGCGGACCCACGACCAGCCACCCCGCCAGTCTGTTCTCCCGAACGACTTCTTCCTCGGCCGTCAATGGCATTTGCAGAACACCGGTCAGGGCAACGGCCGACCCGGCGCCGACATCAAAGCGACCGAGGCGTGGGCCTACTCGACTGGCAGTCGGGCCGTCACGGTGGCGGTGATTGACACGGGCATTGACTACTTCCACCCCGATCTGGAGGCCAATATCTGGGTGAATCCGGGCGAGATTCCCGGCAACGGCGAAGACGACGACGGGAACGGTTACGTGGATGACGTGTACGGCTTCGACTTCGTGAGCGAGGACAGTGATCCCATGGACGATCAGGTTCACGGGACGCACGTCGCTGGGATCATCGGGGCCGTGGGCAACAACCGCATCGGCGTGAGCGGCGTGTGCTGGGAAGTCAGTCTCATGGCACTCAAGGCGTTCAACGATCGCGGGGAGGCGATGCTGTCGGATGTCATCGAAGCGATCGAATACGCGATTGCAAACGGGGCCCGAATCCTGAACGCCAGTTGGGGCCAGACCGATCAAAGCCGCGCGCTGGCGGAGGCAATCACCGCCGCACACCGGGCAGGGCTGATCATCGTGGCCTCCGCAGGCAATGCGAACACAGACGCCCTCGCCTATCCGGCGGCCTACCCCGAGCCGATCACCGTCGCGGCGCTCGACGCACAGGACCGGCGGGCCATCTTCTCGAACTTCGGCTGGTACGTGGATCTCGCCGCCCCGGGCGACCTGATTTTTTCCACCTTTCACGAAAACCGCTACGACCTGCTGAGCGGCACCTCGATGGCCGCGCCGCAGGTTTCCGGCGTTGCGGCGCTGGTCCTCGCGCGGCAGCCGGAATTTACCAACACCGAGGTGGAAACGATTCTGCGCAACTCCGTGGATGAACTGCGCTCCGACCGCCCCATCGGTGGCGGGCGCATCAACGCCGGGAAGGCCGCCCGCATCCAGACGCCCCTGCCGTCGGCGTTTCTGAAACTGCCCGAGGTGCTCTTCGGGCGGATGGACCTTCCGGGTACCGCCGCCGGCGAGCGGTTCGCATCGTATCGCATCGAGGCGGGTCCGGGCATCTATCCCACAAACTGGACCACCCTCCACGAGTCGTCGGTGCCGGTCGAGGATGGCCCGCTCGTGCCGGGTTTTTCCACCGATCGTCTGCCGGAGGGGGTGAACACACTACGGCTGGTCGTCACCGATACGCTGGGGCAGGAGGCCTCAGACCGGGCCGTGGTGACCGTGCGCAACGTCTTCATCGCCGAGCCGAGACACAACGACGTCCGGCGTGCCGGCGATGTGCTCGCGATCCGGGGCAACGTCTTCGGGCAGGGCCGCTCCTTCCGGATCGAACATGGCGTGGGTTGGAAACCGACTTCATGGAGCACGCAGGGAATCTCTCTCGCTCATGGCGGCGGCCGGGAAGTTGTGGATGGCCCGCTGGGCACCTGGGACACCTCCGGCGCGGCCCCGGACACCTTTCATTGCCTGCGGTTGACCGCCCTCAAGGACGGCCAACCCGTCGGCGAATCGCGGGTCTTCATGGTCTATCTCGATTCGCGGCTGCGCCCCGGTTGGCCCATTCACCTGGCAGTGACCGGCGAGTACCGGACCAACGATTGGCGCGACGTGCGCGTGGCCGATCTGGATGGCGATGGCTTGGGCGAGATTCTCCGGGTGGATCCCGGCGATGCCGCCGGCCGCCCCGCCCGGCTCCTGGTGTTGGGGCTCGACGGCGGGCTTCGCTGGGCGCGCGAACTGGGCGTTGGCCCTCCCTTCGCGGACATCCCAGTGGTTGGCGACGTGGACGGAGATGGGCGTCTGGAGGTGTTTGCCAGCGCCGGCAGCGACCGAAAGATTCATGCCTTCCGGCACGACGGGACTCCACTTCCGGGCCGGTGGCCGGTGGCCCTGTCGAGCGGCTACCTGGGGAAGACGTTGGCAGACCTCGACCGCGACGGTCAGCTCGAACTCATCGCGTTCGCGCAGGATCCTGATTGGCAGACGGGCGGCTTGTACGTGCTCAACGCGAGCGGCGAGGTGTTGCGCCAGTGGCCGCTGTCCTTCTGCCGCACGACCTTGGACGCGCCGCGGCAGTTCGCCGCCGTGGGGGATCTGGATCCGGCCCCCGGCCTCGAGATCGCCGCGGTGTCAAGCTGCAACACCCTCGGCGTCTTCGGCCTCGGCAGCGACCGCCCGCTCTGGACCAACACGGTGAACGGCCTGTTGGTCTCCTCACCCGTTGTGGGCGATCTCGACGGCGACGGCCATGACGAAGTGGTCATCACGGCGCACGACCCGAAGTTGCCCGGCCAGAGCGGCACCAGCGGCGGCGTGTATGCGTTCACGCGGGGCGGCAAGCTCCGCGAAGGGTGGCCCGTGCTGATCGAACAGTCCTTCGAGAGCACGCCGGCTCTGGCGGACGTCAATGGCGACGGCCGGCTGGAGATTGCGGTGATCGCCTGGAGCGACCGGCAGTTGCACCTGCTGCAGCACAACGGATTCCAGGCCCCCGGCTGGCCGGTGAACGCCACCAGCGAAACGGGCATCAAAAGTCATCCGGTGATGGGCGACGTGGATGGTGACGGCTGGCCGGAAGTGGTGCTCGCCTCGCCCGGGCGGCTCCTGCTCGCCGTTCGCGACGGCAACCTCGGCATGGTCGGCGGCATTCGGGCGTGGCGTTCGGACGGCGCGCCGCTCGACCTCAATCCGCACCCCGAACTCCGGGCCCTCGTCATGGAGTCCACCGGCGGGTCCACGCGCTTCAAGTTTCCCCCGCCCACGTTGACGGATCTCGACGGCAACGGTCGCCTCGATGTGGTGGCCGCTTCCATTGACGATGCGGCCTACTTTCAGGACTCGACCCCCACCACCCGCAAGGGCCGATACACCCTCTACGCCTGGGAACTCGCGACTCCGCACGCCGCGGCCAGCCAACCGTGGCCCATGTTCCACCGCGATCCCGCTCAGACCGGCTATGTGGCGCCGCTGGACCGCACCAACCAACCACCGCAACTCGACGCTCTCCCGGACCAGATTATCCCGCTGGGTGGGGCCTTCCTGCCGGTGGAACTGGATCGCTACGTGCGCGACGAGGATCACGAGCGCGACCAGTTGACGTGGACCGTGGCGGGGCAGGTCCATCTGGTGGCGACCCTGACGCCTGCGCGAGTTCTGATCGTCACTCCGCCGCCACCGCCCTGGCAGGGCGAGGAGGTCCTCGTGGTGACAGCGCATGACCCGGAAGGCGGCACGGCGTCGGCGGCCGTCAGCTTCGCCGTCCGCGCCGACTACGTCCCGCCCCAACCGCGCGACGACGTGGTCGCCGTGGAAGAGGACGGTGAAGTGGAAATCCCCGTGCTGGCCAATGACTGGCACCCGCTGGGGCTGCCGCTGCGGCTGGAATGGCTCAGTCGGCCCTTAAACGGCCGCGCGGAGGTCGTCGGCCCGGGAGTGGTCCGCTACCGCCCCTCGACCGACTACTTCGGGCCGGACTCGTTCACCTACATGGTGGCGGACGCGGAGGGTGGCTTCGCTTTCGGCGTCGTGCGGATCACGGTCATGCCCGTGGAGGACGCCCCGATTCCAGCGACCGACGAAATCATCACGCTGGAAGACGAGCCCGTGGATTTCGATCCGCTGGCCAACGACTTCGATCCCGATGGCGACCCGCTCGGGCTGGTAGATTTCGGCAAGCCCGAGCACGGCACCTTGACGCGGCTGCCGGACGGCTGGCTGCGCTATACGCCGCCCCCGGACTGGTTCGGTCTCGTCGAGGTGGGCTACCGCGTTACCGACGGCCACACCCCGCCGGTCCCTGGCCTCATCAAGATCATGGTGAAGCCGGTCAACGACGTGCCGATTGCCAAAAACCTCGAAGTCGTGATGAACCGCAACACCGAGCGCGACATCTTCTTCGCGGGCGAGGACGCGGACGGCGACGCGCTGAAGTACCGACTGGTTCAAAATCCGGAATCAGGCGAACTGTGGGTCTATCCGCAGATTGCCACGTATTTCCCGCGCAAGGGCTTCGTGGGAACCGACTCGTTCCGCTATGTCGCCCTTGATCCATACTCCGAGAGCGCGCCCGCCACCGTGACGATCCGGGTGCTGGACGTGAACAACCCGCCGAAGGTGGAAGACGTGTCGGTCGCCACCCGCGTGGACCGTCCCGTGCGCATCGGGCTCGTGGCCACGGATCCGGATGGCGATGCAATCGTCTTCAGCGTCTGGACCCCGCCGGCCAGTGGTGTCGTCACCGGGGCAGGGACGAACTTCCTGTACTCCCCCCGGGCCGGCTATGTCGGCCGCGACGAGTTTCGCGTCCGGGCCGCCGACGACCAAGGTGGCAGTGCGATCGCCACGGTATTCGTCAAGGTGACGGATCAGAACACCGCGCCCACCGCGCTGGAACAAAAGCTGACGGCTCGCGCGAACACCCCGACGGGGCTGATTCTCCAAGGCCGCGATGAAGAAGGCGATCCCCTGACCTTCCGCATCGTGACCCCGCCGGAAGTGGGCCGGTTGTCCGGCACCCCGCCGGAGCTGACCTACACGCCGCCGCTGGATTACACCGGGCCAGACCGGTTTACGTTCGCGGCCAATGATGGAGACCTCGACAGCGCCCCGGCGACGGTGACGATCGAAGTGGGCTGGCCGAACAAGCCGCCGCGGGCACTCGATCAGCACCTTGAATTGCGGCCCGACGTTCGCACACCGCTGACCCTGGAGGTCTGGGACGAGGACCGCGACCCGCTCCGCTGCGTTATTCTGAAAGGCCCCGTGCGCGGTCGTCTATTCGGATCGGGTACCAACTTCGTCTTCGTGCCCCGACCGGGGGCGACGGGTTACGATTCGTTCACCTACAAGGCATGGGACGGCCGCGCGTACAGCGCCGTCGCGCGCGTCACCCTCGACATCCGCCCGCCGTCCCCGCCGGCCCCACCGCGCTTTACGGACGCTCCCCGCGTGAGCGACGGTGCGGTGGCGCTCACCCTGCGGGTCCCGCCCCAGCGGACCGTCCAGATTCAGGTGTCGGCCGATCTCGTCGAGTGGCGGGTCGTGCAGACGGTGTTCACGACCAGCGACTCGCTCTCGGTGACGGACACCCGCGAATCGGGCGAACGCGCCCGCTTCTACCGCGCTGTGCTGTTGCCGTAAGGGTGACGCCTTGCGCGACGCCGGTCGTCCCGTTTCCACAAAGCCGGGAACTGTCTCCTGAGATTCAGCAGCGCGGTGGGCATCCGCGACGGGCCGAATGCAGTTGCCCCAAGCCCACTCATTCATACCATCATCTGTCATGCAACCGACCCCGCGGCTGCTGTTCCGGGTGGTCATGCTGTGCCTGTTTGCGTCGGGCGCGGCGGGCCTGGTCTATGAGGTGGCGTGGTCCCGCTATCTGGCGCTGTTTCTCGGCCACACGAGCTACGCGGTGGTGGCGGTGCTGGTGGCGTTCATGGGCGGGCTGGCGCTGGGGAACGTGGCGTTCGGGCGGCTGGCGGACCGCACGCGGCGGCCACTGGCGGTGTACGCCTGGCTGGAAATCGGCATCGGCCTGTATGCGCTCGCGTTTCCTTACTGGTATCAGCTCTGTTACGACTTCTTCGTCGCGGTCGGCCGGGGCATGGAGCCGGGCACCGGCGCTTCGCTGGCGCTGAAGTTCGCCTTCAGCTTGCTCACCGTGCTGCTGCCGACGGTGTTCATGGGCGGCACCCTGCCCGTGGTGGCGCGGCTGCTGACGCGCTCGTTGAGCGAGTTGCGCGAGAAGATCGCCGGCCTCTACTTCGTGAACAGCGCCGGGGCGGTCGTCGGCACCTTCGTCGCGGATTTCTGGTGGCTGCCGGCCATCGGCCTCGAAGCCACCGTCCACGCCGGGGCCGCGCTAAACCTGATGGTCGGCGTGGTCGCCTTCTTTGTGAGCGGCTGGATCAAGGAAGGTCGCGCGGAAGTCGTAACAGTCCCGGCAGCGCCCGTGCCGGCACCGGCGGAGGAATCCTGGACGTTCAGCCCCACCCAGCTTCGCCTGGCGGTGATCGGCATCGGCCTGTCCGGTTTCGTGGCGATGTTGTACCAGATCGCATGGACGCGCCTTCTCGCCCTGGCTTTGGGATCCAGCACGCACGCTTTTTCGCTGATGCTGATCACCTTCATTGCCGGGATCGCGGTCGGGTCGTACGCGGTGTATCGCTGGCGGCGTCTCGGCAATCCGCTGACCGCGTTCGCGTGGATTGAACTGGCGCTGGCCGGGGCGGTGTTGGTCTCGATGTTCTTTTACGAATTGCTGCCATATTGGTTCATCCGCCTGGCTGAGTTGCTGAATCGCCGGCCTGCGGCCTACCCGGTTTATGAGGCGCTCCAGGGGCTGGTTTGTTTCCTCGTGATGTTCCTCCCCACCGTGTGTCTCGGAATGACGCTGCCGCTGGTCAGCCGGGTGGCGACCCGCGAAGCCGCGCGCACCGGCCGGTCGGTCGGGCGCGTCTTCGCGATTAACACCCTCGGCACGGTGCTCGGCGCGGCGATCACGGGACTGTGGCTGATGCCCGCCGTGGGACTGGCCCGCACCTTTGCGTTGGGCGTGGCGGTGAACGCGTTGATCGGTCTGGCAATCCTGCTGGCCGGACCAGTGCGGCGGTCGCACGGGCTGGTCTGGGGTCTGCCCGGCGCGGTCCTGGTGGCGGCGCTGGCGGCGGGGCAACACTTCGCCGGCATCTGGCCAACGGCCTTCGGCATGGGCCTGTTCCGGCAGGCGTTCCCGCCGACGACCATCGCGGAATTTCGCGCGGCGGCGCGCCGCATCGAGACCCTCTACCATCGCGATGGCGCCGGCGCCACCGTGAGCGTCCAACGCCAGCCGGGCACCGACCTGCTGATGATGCGCGTCAACGGCAAGACGGACGCCAGCACGGGAGGCGATATGAACACGCAAATTCTCTCCGGGCATCTGCCGTTACTGCTGCGGCCGGCGTCCTCGCATGTGCTGGTGGTCGGCCTCGGCAGCGGCATCACGGTGGGCGCAGTTGCCCAGCATCCGAACATTGAGCGCATTGACGCGGTGGAGATTTCGCCGGAAGTGATCGCCGGGGCGCGGCTGTTCGCCCACGCGAACCACGGCGTCCTCGATCATCCCCGGGTGCGAGTTTATCGCGAGGATGCCAAGGCTTTTCTGCTCCACACCGATCGTCGCTACGACGTGATCATCAGCGAGCCGTCCAATCCGTGGATGGCGGGCGTGGCGGGCGTTTTCAGCCGCGAGTTCTACGAAACCTGCCGGTCCCGGCTCGCCCCGGATGGCGTCATCCTCCAGTGGATGCAGTTGTACGAGTTCAGTGACGGGGGGCTCGACATCGTGCTCGCCACTTTCAGCCGCGTGTTTCCGTTTGTCAGCGTATGGCAAAGCCTCCGGGGGGACCTTTTCCTGGTGGGGACGGTCAACCCACTGCCGGTGAATCTCACCGCGCTGGCCGCCCGAATGGCAGAGCCGTCCGTCCGGGCTGACCTGGCACGGGTGGGTCTCGACAACACGCCGCTGCTGCTGTCGCAGGAAATGATTTCCTTCGGTAATGGCGCCTTGGTCGCGCCCTTCGAAACCCGGGCTCACAGCGACTATTATCCGGTGCTGGAATACCGGGCGCAGCGGGACTTCTTCGTGCGCGGTCGGGCCGAGCGGATCCGCAAACTCGACGAAACCTTCAGTCGCCGCCCGGATACGCTCCTGGGCCAGTGGCTGCGGCAGCATCCGCTCACCACGGAGGATTTGGCCGCCTTCGCCGCCTTCTACCTCGACGAGGGTCGCTCGTTGGATGCGTTTCTCACCCTCCTCAAACGGTGGCAACGGGAGCAACCCGACAACCCTACGCCGTGGGAGCTGGCCGCGCGGCTGGATTACCTCGCGCCTTCCGCCGAACTGGAGGTCCTGCGCCTTGCGCCGCGGCGCGAGCTGATGTTCGCCCGGGCGGAGCGCGATCCCACGCTGCTGCGCCAGTACGGCCGCGCCCTGATGTTCTCGTACCTCGAACAAGTCTCCGTTTTCAACCTCCCGCCCACGGACGAACTGATGGAAGTGCTGCTCCGCCTCATCCGCCACGATCCCGACAACCAGCGCACCTATCAGGCCTGGCTCGCTCAACTGGCCTGGGACCGTGAGGACGACGAGCAATGTCGCCAGTGGGCGGAACTGGCCTTCGCACCCGATCCGCCCCGCGGCCAGGCGAAATTTGCGTTGGACCCGCACGCTCCACTGCGGGCGGCGGCGCGCCTGGCGGACGTGTACCTGCGCCGCGGCGCCCCCGCCCGCGCCGTCCGATTCTGCGAAAGCGTGATCGCCGCCGGCCACAATACCGAGGAGACCCGCTTCCACGCCCTGCCCTTCGAGCTGACGCTGCGGCGGGCGCAAGCAGCCTTGGCGGAGGCTTCCACCGCTCCTGGAAACCCGAGCCGGTAGCCCCAGTACCCGCGCGCTCAAGGCGAACCCTCCCAGGCCCCCCGTCTCGCCGGTCGTTGACCGGGAATTCCTGCTGGCCAGTCGGCTTCAGCGCTGCCTAATGTCTCGCGCACTTCGTTGCGACGATTTTGAATCCTATGGGCGCTGACACTTCCTCTTCCGTCAAACCAATCGAAGCTCCTCCTCTCAAACCATTACGGGTGCCCCCGCGCCTGGCTGCCACGCCGTCGCAGCCCCCGAAGTACGCGGTCACTCTGCGCAATCGCGCCGGGGAAAGTGTCGCCGTGGCCGACCCGCGCGCCACGCGGGCATTGGTCGCGTTGATGAACATCCACGCGGTCCAGGGCGGCGCGGCCTGTCACTGGGGCGGCCCCGCAGCGTTCGCGGAGATCAACGCTGCCATTCACGCCCTCATGTTCGGGGTCAAGAACCGGCCGTGGTACGAGGCGTTCAACTACGTGAACGACGCCGGCCACGCAGAAAACGGCATCTACGCCCTGCGCGCGCTGTACGGCTTCGACGGGATGACCTTCGAGACGCTCAAGGGATTCCGGTCGGTCAGCAGCAAATTCACCGGGCACGGCGAGTCGCACTTGAATCCGGAAGGCGTCCTGCTCAGCAACGGCCCGCTCAGCTCCGCCATCCCACAGGCGCAGGGCCTGGCCATCGCGGACAAGCTCGCCGGCCGCGACCGCGTCACCATCGTGGTGGCGTCCGACGGCGCGGCGATGGAGGGCGAGGCCAAGGAGGCGTTCGCCGCCATCCCCGGGCTCGCGGCCAAGGGCAAGGTGAATCCCTTCGTGCTCGTGATCTCGGACAACGACACCAAGCTGTCCGGCCGCATCACTCAGGACGCCTTCTCCATGCAGCCCAGCCTGGAGGCGATGGATGACCTGGGCTGGACGGTGATCAAAGTGGCCAACGGTCACGATCTGGCCGCCGTGTTCGCCGCGGTCGAAGACGGTGTCGCCCGCGCCAAGGCGGATCCCGCCCGGCCCGTGTGCCTCTGGGTCAAGACGATCAAGGGCTACGGCATCAAGGCGACCATGGAGAATGCCGCCGGCGGCCACGGCTTCCCGCTGGCCAACGCGGAAAAGATCGTGGACTGGGTGAAGGAGATTTACACGGGGGATACGCCGCCGGCCGAGTTCCTCGACTGGGCCATCACCCTGCGCACGGAGTGGGAAGCGAAGGAAGCGGCGAAGAAGGCCAGAGCCGCGGCCGCGGCCACTCCGGCGGCGTCCGGGGTCAAGAAGGACAAGGTGCAATCCGGCCTGGCCCGGGCGGTGGTACGCGCCGCGCAGGAAGGACTGCCAGTGTTCTCCGTGTCGTCCGACGTGCCGGGCTCGACCGGCATCAGCCTGTTCCAGAAGAGCTTTCCCGACCGCTGGCTGGATGTCGGGATCGCGGAGGCCAATATGGTCAGCGTGGGCGCGGGATTGTCCAAGGCCGGCTTCATCCCGGTCGTGGACACGTTTGGCCAGTTCGGCGTCACGAAGGGCAACCTCCCGTTGACAATGGCCGCGCTTTCCCAGGCACCGGTGATCGCGATGTTCTCCCACATCGGCCTGCAGGACGCGGCCGACGGCGCGAGCCACCAGGCCACGACTTACCTGGCCGCGGTCAGCGCCATCCCGCACACCGTTGTCATCATGCCGTCCTGCGCGGACGAGGCCGAGGCACTCATGTACGAGGCGATCCGGCGTCTGGCCGCCGAGCGCGCGGCGGGCCGCGACGGTGAAAGCTACGTCTTCTTCGTCGGACGCGAGAATTATCCGGTGCGCTGGGTGGAAGGCGCGACGTATCCGTGGGGCAAAGCACAGGTCCTGCGGCAAGGCGGCGACATTGCCCTGATCGGTTGCGGGGTGCTTCTAAACAAGGCGATCGAGGCGGGTGCAAAACTGGCGGAGCGAGGCATTCAGGCTGCGGTCGTCAACAACCCCTTCATCAACCGCGTGGATGTGGAAACGCTGGGTGCCGCCGTCCGGGCGTGCCAGGGACGGGTGGTCACCATCGAGGATCATCAAGTGACCTGCGGCATGGGGGCGCAGGTGGCGCATGCTCTGGCCACCGCTGGCATCCCGCATCGGATGAAAAGTCTGGGCATCCCGGGCGAATTCGGCCAGAGCGCCTACCTGGCGGAGCACCTGTACGAGAAGTTTGGTCTGACCGCCGACAAGCTGGTCGAGGCGGCACTGGCGCTTCTTGGCTGAAGCTCACCACGGGGCCAATGGTGCCGGGCGGGCGGAGGGCATCTGTCGCGAGCCGGCGAAGATTTGCTCTTCACCTCCGACGGTCGGGGTCACACATTGCCGGGGATGAATCTGTTCGACCTCACGGGGGAAGTGGCGGTGTGCATTGGCGCGGGCGGGGCGCTCGCGGGCGCGATTGCCGAGGGCTTCGCTCAGGCCGGGGCCGCCGTCGCGGTGGTGGACCTTCGATTGGAAGCCGCCGAAGCGCGCGCCCACAGCATCACGGCCCAAGGGGGCAAGGCGAAGGCATTTCAGGCAAATGCAATGGAAAAAGAGAGCCTTCAGCGGGCGCACGATGCCATCGTCGCGGCCCTCGGCGCTCCCACCATCCTGCTCAACGCCGCCGGCGGCAACGATCCCAAGACCACCGTGACGCCCGACAATCCGTTCGAGGCGATTCCCTTCGAGAACTGGCGGCGCAACTTCGACCTGAACCTCGCGGCCGGCGCGCTGTTGCCCTGTCAGGTGTTCGGGCCGGGCATGGTGGCGCGCGGCAAGGGCAGCATCATCAATATCGCCAGCGTCTCCGCGCACATTCCGCTGTCGCGCGTGGTCTCCTACTCCGCCGCCAAGGCGGGCGTGGTCAGTCTCACCCAGTTCCTCGCGCGCGAGTGGGCGACCAAGGGCGTCCGGGTGAATTCGATCACGCCCGGCTTTTTCCCGGCCGACCAGAACCGCGCGTTGCTCTTCAATCCCGACGGTTCGCCCACCGAGCGGACCCGGGCCATCTGGGGGCATACGCCGATGAACCGCTTCGGTGAGCCGCGAGAACTGGTCGGCGCCGCGATCTTTCTGGCCAGCCGTCGGGCCAGCGGATTTGTAACCGGCGCGGACATCCGGGTGGATGGCGGCTTTCTGTGCCAGACCATCTGAAGGCCGACGACCTGCCGATCGCTACTTCAACCTCCATGTCTGCACTGATCGCCTCCGTTGCTCCCGCCGACCGCCGCGTCACCCCCGACGAGGCGCGGGGGGTCATTGCCCGCGCCTGCCCGACCGCCGACTATCGCGGCCGCCGGGTGCTGCTGATCATCCCCGACGCCACCCGCACCGCGCCGGTGGGGATGATGTTCAAGCTGCTCCACGACCAGCTTGGCGGGGTGACTGCCGCGTTCGACATTCTCGTGGCGCTCGGAACGCACCAGCCAATGAGCGAGGCGGCGATTTGTCAGCGACTGGAAATCAGCGTCGAGGAGCGCCGCGGGCGCTACGCGAAGGTGGGGTTCCACAACCACGCCTGGGACAACCCGGCGGCGCTGCGGCGCGTGGGCGTCATCGCCGCCGAGGAAATCCACGCCCTGACCGGCGGCTTGTTCGCGATGGACGTCCCGGTCGAGGTCAACCAGCTCGTTTTCGAGTACGACCAGGTGATTATCGTCGGCCCGGTGTTCCCGCACGAGGTGGTCGGCTTCAGCGGCGGCAACAAGTACCTGTTTCCGGGCGTCGCCGGCCCGCAGATCCTGAACTTCTTCCACTGGCTGGGCGCGGTGGTCACCAACCCGATGATCATCGGCAACCAGTGGACGCCGGTGCGCAAGGTGGTGGACCGGGCGGGCGCGCTGGTCGCCGTGCCCAAGCTCTGTTTCTGCCTGGTCGTCGAGGGCACGGACCTTGCGGCCCTGTACGCGGGCACGCCCGAAACCGCGTGGGCTGCGGCGAGCGAGCTGTCGCGCCAACTGCACATCACCTACAAGGACCACCCCTTCCACACCATCCTGTCCTGTGCGCCGCCGATGTACGACGAACTCTGGACGGGCGGCAAGTGCATGTACAAGTTGGAGCCGGTGCTGGCCGACGGCGGGGAACTCATCATCTACGCCCCGCACATTTCGGAGATCAGTGTCACGCACGGGCGGACGATCCGGGAGGTCGGTTACCACTGCCGCGACTACTTCCTCAAGCAGTGGGACCGGTTCAAACACTACCCGTGGGGCGTGCTCGCCCACAGCACCCACGTCCGGGGCATCGGCGCCTTCGAGAACGGCGTCGAGACGTGTCGCGCGCAGGTCACGCTGGCGACTGGCATTCCCGAGGACGTGTGTCGCCGGATCAACCTCGGCTACCGCGATCCGCGCAGCATCCGCCCGGCGGACTTCGCCGGTCGCGAAGACGAAGGAGTGCTGCTGGTGCCCAAGGCGGGCGAGATGCTCTACCACCTCAAGCGGCCGCCCAAATGGGCGGGCGGCGCGTGAACATCCGGAATGGCCGTTCCACCGGAGGGACCGCCAGCAGGTGACGACCGTGTGACATCGCGCTCCCGCCGCACGCGCTGGTTGAAATCCGAAGTTCGATTCCTATAGTCGCCGCGCTGAACGCGAAATGATTCCAAACACCGACGCCAGCGGCCCCTGGTCCATCGAGGCTGCGCGGAGTCTCTACAACATTGATCGTTGGGGGGCGAATTACTTCGACATCAACGAGGAGGGCCATGTGGTGGCCAAGCCGCTGCAGGACGCCGGCGCGGTGGTGGACCTGACGGACGTGGTCGAAGAGGCGAGAGGGCGCGGCCTGCGGTTCCCCGTGCTGATCCGCTTTCAAGACATCCTTCGGCACCGGGTCGAGTCCATCAACCAGGCCTTCCGCAACTCGATCGCGGAGTACAACTACCAGGGCCGCTATCGAGGCGTGTTTCCGATCAAGGTCAACCAGCTTCGTGAGGTGGTGGAGGAGATCCTCGATGCGGGCCGGCCGTTTGAGATGGGCCTCGAGGTGGGCAGCAAGCCGGAGTTGTTCGCCGGCCTGGCGCTCCAGGCGCCGGTCGGCAGCCTGATCATCTGCAACGGCTACAAGGACAACCAGTTCATCCGCATCGCGCTCCTGGGCCGCAAGCTGGGCAAGACCGTCATCCTCGTGGTGGAAAAGCTGGAAGAGCTCAAACAAATCCTCGCCGTGTCCAAACAGGTCGGCGTTGAGCCATTGATCGGCGTGCGCGCGCGGCTTTCGAGCAAAGGCGGCGGCAAGTGGGCCGAGAGCGCCGGAGATGACGCGAAGTTCGGCCTCAACACGGCCGAACTGCTGGCCGCCACCGAGCTGCTGCGCGCGGAGAATCTGGCCCATTGCTTTACCCTGCTGCACTTCCACATCGGCTCACAGGTGCCGGACATTTTGACCGTCAAGAAGGCCGTGCAGGAGGCCAGCCGCTTCTACGCGAAACTCCACAAGATGGGCTTCCCCATCCAGTACTTCGACGTGGGCGGTGGCCTGGGCGTGGATTATGACGGGAGCCGCTCCGCCTTCGACTCCTCGACCAACTACACGCTCCAGGAATACACCAATGACGTGGTGTATTACCTCGCGGATGTCTGCAACGCCGAGCGGGTGCCGCACCCCGACATCGTGAGCGAAAGCGGGCGGGCGATCGTGGCGCACCACAGCGTCCTCGTCGTCGAGGCGTTCGGGGCGATCGCCAAGTGCCGGGACTGGGACCACCTGCGGTTCGGTGAGAACGAACATCCCCTGGTCAAGGAACTGCTGGACATCCGGCGCAATCTGCAGAAGTTGAACAAGCTCGAGGCCTATCACGACGCGCTCGAGCGGAAGGAGGACGCCCAGAACATGTTCACGCTGGGGCTGCTGGAACTGCCCGACAAAGCGAAAATCGAAATGCTCTACTGGGAAATCGCCCGCGCGGTGGTCGCCAGCTTTCGCGGCCAGGCGTACATCCCCGAGGAGATTCGCAAGCTCGAGGACAGTCTCGGCGACCAGTATCTCTGCAATTTCTCGGTCTTTCAGTCCCTCCTCGATCACTGGGCGCTGGGGCAGCTCTTCCCGATCATGCCGATCAGCCGCCTCAACGAACCGCCCACCCGCGAGGCCACGCTCGTGGACATCACCTGCGATTCGGATGGTCAGGTCAACAAGTTCGTGGACCTGCGGGACGTGCGCGACACGCTGCCCCTTCATTCCCTCAAGGCCAATGGCAACGGCCAGCCGGAACCCTACTACCTGGGCTTTTTCCTCATGGGCGCCTACCAGGACATCATGGGCGATCTGCACAACCTCTTCGGCCGCGTCAACGAGGTGCATGTCTTCCTCGAGCCCGATGAGCCGGCAGGCTACTACGTCGAGGAAATCATCGAGGGCAACACCATCGTCCAGACGCTCGCCGCGGTGCAATACGACGAAAACGAGCTGAAGCGGCAGATGAAGGCGCAGATGGACGAGGCCATCAAAACCGATCGCATGAAACCCAGTGAGGCGATGCGGCTCCTCGACGAGTACGAAAAGGGCCTCAAGGAGTACACCTACCTCGCGGTGCATTGATTCCAGCCGGCCGGCCGCCGCGGAATGGACACCCCATCTTCACCCGAGGTCCTGCCCTCCCTCGTGCCCCTGACCCGCGGTCTCGCGGCGCTGTTTTGGGGCCTGCCTCTCTCCTTGGTGGTCGGGGTTCACACCGCCACGGCCGGAATGATTTCCCACTTCGGCTCGCTGCCGCCCGTGGCCACGACGGCCTTGTTGGCGTTCGGGGCGTTTCAAATCGGTCACTTCCAGGCGCAGGAACGGGTGTGGCAGCAGGCCCTCGACCGGGTGAAGCTGGTCGCGCTCGTCAACGTCGGATTGGCCCCGTTTCTCCACTGGAGCCGCTTGCTGCCGCACGAACTGCACTTCCGGGTGGCCGTGGGGGTGCTGGCCGTCTGCGCGCTGCTGTTTCTGTTCAACTTGAACCTCGCCCTGCAGCGACTTGCCGCGATGTTGCCCGATGAAACCCTCCGGCAGGAGACGCGATTGTTCACCCGGGTCAATCAAGGGCTGATCCTGACCACGTTGGTCTCGGTCACGGCGGTGATCGCCGCCCGCAATCTCCATCTGCTTTCCGTTCCGATGACCCAGGCCATCGGGCGCTTCGGACTGCCGTTGCTCCTGCTGCTGGTGTTGCTCCCGGTGGCGCTCACCATGGCCATGCTCTGGAAAACGAAGGAGACGGTGCTGGCCAGCGCCTTCGCGCCGCGCTCGTGAAACCCGTTCGCGGGCGCCCCAGGCAGACGGCCGGCACGATTAAATTCCCGCTTCGCGGCGATCAGAACCACCGCTAACCTCCGGCTACCCGCATCGGCGGGAGGTCAGCCCATGACGCGTTCTATTGGAAAGGTCCGGACCCAGTTCTTCGAATTTCACAACCCGAAGAAGCCCCTGCGGCTTCGGGTCGGTGGCCTGATGCCGCGCTTCACCCTCGCGTACGAGATGTACGGGCGGCTCAACGCGGACAAGTCCAACGCGATCCTGTTGTTCCACGCCATGACCGGCAGCCAGCACGCCGCCGGTTTCAACCCCCGCGTGCCGGGCGTGGGACATCGGTGGACCGAGGAAGTCCAGGCCGGCTGGTGGGACGGTTTCATCGGTCCAGGCAAGGCGCTCGACACGCGGCGCTTCTGTGTTATCTGCGCCAACTACCTTGGCGGCTGCTACGGCTCGACTGGACCGGCCTCGGTCAACCCGTCCACCGGCAAGCCCTGGGGTCCGGCGTTTCCGGTGCTTCGGATGAGCGACATCGTGGACTCCCAGATGAAGCTGCTCGACGCGCTGGGGATCGAACGGCTTCACGCCGTGGTGGGCGCGTCCATCGGCGGCTACTTGGCCCTGCTGGCTGCCACGCGGTACCCGGACCGGGTCAAGATCGTGATCCCGATCGGGACCGGCGTGGAAACCACCATCTACCAGCGCATCCTTAACTTCGAGCAGATCACGGCCATCGAGGGCGATCCGAATTTTCGCGGCGGTGACTATTACGACGGCCCCCATCCGAACCTCGGGCTGGCCCTGGCGCGGCGCATCGCCCACAAGACGTTTGTCTCGCTGGAAACCCTCCGCGAGCGCGCCCGCGGAGAGGTGGTCAGCCAGAAACCGCCGCACGGCTGGTACGAAATGAACCATCCGGTCGAGTCCTACATGCTCCACCAGGGCGACAAGTTCGTCCGGCGCTTCGATGCCAACACCTACCTGCGCATCCTCGATGCCTGGCAGTGGTTTGATCTCGTGGCGGAGGCGGGAGCCACCGACTTTCACGCCCTGTTCGAGCGCTGCCGGAAGCAGGAGTTTCTGGTGTTCAGCATTGACTCCGACGGCATGTACAGCCCGGCGGAGCAGGCCAAACTGGTGGGGTTCCTCAAGAAGGCGCACGTGCCCGTCATGTGGATCACCGTTCACTCAGACAAGGGCCACGACTCGTTTCTGCTCGAACCGCGCCTCTACGCGCCTCACCTCCTTCAGGCGCTGGGGCATTGACCGGGAGGGCTGGCCGCCGGCCGCTCACTCCCAACGCGGTTCCCGGCCCAGGAGGTGCCGGACGAAGAAATCCATCCGCCTCCGGCTCGCGTAGGGCGTTTCTGCCGCGCCGTGGTTGGTGCTGGGCATGACGAGCAACTCGAAGTCCTTGTCGGCGCGGACCAGTGCAGCCGCGACCTGCATCGTGCTGGCGGGATCCACGTTGGTATCCACTTCCCCCACGATCAGCAGCAGCTTGCCGGTGAGATGGGATGCGAGCGTCGCATTGGCCTGCTCGGCGTAGTGCGGCCCGATCGGCCAGCCCATCCACTGCTCGTTCCACCAGATCTTGTCCACCCGATTGTCGTGGCAGCCGCAGTCGCTCACCGCCACCTTGTAAAAGTCCCCGTGTGCCAGCAGGGCGCGCGTGGCGCTCTGCCCGCCCGCGCTCCCGCCGTAGATCCCGACGCGCGTGAGGTCCATCCACGCGCGCGACGCGGCTGCCGCCTTCATCCACGCGATGCGGTCGGGCAGACCCGCATCGGCCAAGTTTTTCCATGCCACGTCATGAAACTTTTTGCCGCGATGGTTGGTGCCCATCCCGTCCATCTGCACCACGATGAAGCCCAGTTCTGCCAGGGCGTGCTGGCGGACGAGCCGCCCAAACTCCTTCGCCACAAACGCGCCCTGCGGACCGGCATAAATCTCCTCGATCACCGGATACCGCGCGGCGGGATCGAAGTTCGAGGGCTTGATGAGGATGCCGTGAATATCGGTGACACCGTCACGGCCCTTCGCGACAAACCGTTCCGGCAGCGTCCATCCGGTCGCCAGGAGAGCGGAGGCATCGGCACGCTCGAGTTCGCAGACGCGCCGGCCATCTGCACTGTGCCGCAGTTCGATCACCGGCGGCTGATCCACGCGCGACCACGAGTCCACAAACCAGCGGCGATCCGGCGAAAACTCGACCTTGTGGTTGCCGTCTCCTTCGGTCAGCACGATGAAACCGTCGCCGTCGAGTCCCGCCCGACAAAGGTGCTGCTGATACGGATCCTCGCCCGGCCGGACGCCGCCCGCGAGGAACCACATCTCGCGCTTGGTTTCATCCACGTGCAGGACCTCGCGTACCACCCACTCGCCCCGGGTCACCTGCCGTTTCGGCCGGCCGGCGGCCGCGTCGTACAGCCAGAGATGCGCCCAGCCATCGCGCTCGGACATCCAAAGGAGCTCGCCGCTGCCGTCGAGCCAGTGGACCCACGTTTTGTTCGAGTAGTCTATGAAGGTGGCGCTGGTCTCTTCCACCACCACCCGCGGTTCCAGCGGAGCGACGCTTCGCGGGCTTTCGTTCCGTTGAGCCGCTTCCACCACGCCACCGACCTTCACGCCGAGCACGCGATAGGTCTGGTGGCCGCGCTCGTTGTAGTGGAAGAAGAACTCGCGTCCGTCCGGAGCCCAGCGGATGGGAATCGTCCCGTCTTCAGTGAACGGGTTTCCGTACAACTCATCAGCGACCGGGTGGACACGCCGGTCGGCCACGGTCACCACCCGCAAGCGCGGCTTGGGTAACCGGTCGCCGGGCTTCAGGTAACGGTGCGAGTGGACCTTCGGCTGAATCTCGCCCCGCGGCGCCGCCTCGACAAAGGTCACCCGCCGGTCGTCGCCCGCGCGCACGCGCCGTGCGACGAAGCACGAGGAGTCGGGAGCCCAACTTACCTCGTCGGCATACGCGTCGTCCGCTGTCCCGTCGGTGGTCACCAGCGCGGTTTCGCCGGATACTTTGCGGCGGAGGAACAAGTTGTGGTCCCGGACGAACACCTGCCATTGGCGATCGGGCGAGAGACCCCGCTCCGGCGGGCCGGGCCGATGGGAACGCGCCGGATCGGACACCGGGCGCGCCAGCTCGCCCGTGATCTCGGCGCGGTTGGGCTGATCGGTCGCCTCGAACACGGCCACGGCATTGCCCAGCGTGTCCGCCAGCAACCAGACATGGCCGGCAAAGGTGTGCTGACGCCGCTCCTGACCCGCGCGCAGCCGGCCGTACGGCTGGCGCTGGCCTTCGGCATCCAGCCAGTACAATTCCAGATCGTTGGCCGTGCGATTGATGAAGAGGATTTCCGTGTCGTCCCCGGTGCGACGCGACCGGCGCGGCCCGGCATCCGCCGGCCGGGGTGTGAGCGGGGCGGTCGGCTCGGGCGGGGCGTTGAGGATCGTGCGCGTCCCGGCGACACAATCCACCAGCACCACCTCGTCCGCTTCGGGACCCGTTTTGACGCGGTACCAGAAACGCGTGCCGCCGGGCAGCCAGTTCGGCTTCACCTGCGCGCGGAAGACTTTGTTTTCGGTCCGCTGCCCGAGACTGAGGGCGCGGTCGTAATCGGTTCGCGAGCCTTGAGCCACCGCGCCGGTGATCAGGCACGCCAGGGCGCTCGCCGTGAGGAATCTGGAAAACTGCGAGGGGATCCGCATGACCCGCTCAGACTAAGCCGGTGCGCGAGCCGAAGGCCACTCCGCAAAATCGCGAAGGACGATGACGCTCCGGGGTGCGCCGCTTCGTCGTTCCGATCGCGCGGAAGTCCGCCTCGCCGGCGAACGGCTCCAACCGCCCGGCAGCGGCGGCTTGCCCCCGGGGGTTCGGCGGCTACTTTCCCTGCACGAGGAAACAAGGTCGCATCAACTCATGACCACCAAACAGGATTACGACGCTCTGATCATCGGGGGGGGACCTGCGGGCTGTTCCGCCGCCGCCATCCTCGCCCAGCACGGGCATCGCGTGCTGGTGCTGGAGCGCGAGAAATTCCCCCGCTACCACGTGGGCGAATCGCTGATTCCCTTCACCTACCACCCGCTGGAGCGACTGGGACTCATCCCGCGGATGAAAGCGTCGGCGTTTGTGAAGAAGTACAGCGTCCAATTCGTGGCCCCCTCGGGCAAGGCCAGTCAGCCGTTTTACTTCTTCACCCGCTACGATCGCGACACGGTGGCCCAGACCTGGCAGGTCCTGCGATCCGAGTTCGACCAAATCCTCATGGACCACACGCGCGAGTTGGGCGCGGAAGTGCGGGAAGAGGTGACAGTCACGGACCTGCTGCACGAAGGCGACCGCGTGGTCGGAGTGCGGGCCGTGGACAAGACGGGCGAGCCGATCGAGTGGCGCGCGCCGATCACCCTCGACTGCACGGGCAAGGAATCGTTCGCAGCCGTGCGCAACGGCTGGCGCGTCAAGGACCCCTACCTGAACAAAGTGGCGGTCTGGACCTACTATCGCGGCGCGAAACGAGAGCCCGGCATTGACGCGGGCGGTACCACGGTGGCCTTCGTGCCCGAACGCGGCTGGTTCTGGTACATCCCGCAACACAACGACATGGTCAGCGTCGGTGTCGTCGCCGAGGGCAAATACCTGACCCGGGACGGCGTGCGGTCGCCCGAGGCGATCTTCCAGCGGGAGGTCGGGCAGAATCTGTGGATCAAGGACCACCTCGCCGAGGGGCAGCAGACCGGACCCTATTACGTGACCAGCGAATACACCCACCACTCGAAGTACTGCTATTCGCCCGGTTTGCTGCTGGTGGGGGACGCGTTCTGTTTCCTCGACCCCGTGTTCTCCTCCGGCCTGATGCTGGCACTCAAAAGCGGCGTCGTGGCGGCCGATACCGTCCACGAGGCGCTGCAGGCCGGCGACTTTTCGCCGGAGCGTTTTGCGGCTTACGGCGCCACGATGCGGCAGGGGATCGAGAACATGCGCAAGCTGGTGTACGCCTTCTACAATCCGAACTTCAGCTTCCGCGAGTTCACCGACCGACATCCCGACCTCGCCGGCGATATCACCGATTGCCTGAGCGGAGACGTGAACAAGGACCTGACCCATTTGTGGGAGGCCATCAGCGATTACGCGCCCGTGCCGGAGGAACTGCCACTGGGCGGACCGCAGCGCGCCGCGGAAACGACCCTGGCGGCGGCCTGAACTGGAACGCGAGCGGAGCAGGGCCGCCTACTGGTCCCATGCATCTTCTTCAAGTCACGCCCGGCGCCGGGGGCATGTACTGCGGCAATTGCCTGCGGGATAACGCGCTGGTGTCGGCTTTCCGTCGCCAAGGGCATTTGGCAACGATGGTGCCGCTCTACCTGCCGCTGACCCTCGACGAAACCAACAACTCCGAGGGTACACCCATCTTCTTTGGCGGCCTCAACGTCTATCTCGACCAGAAGGCCGCGCTGTTCCGCTCCGCCCCAGCCTGGCTCCGCCGCTGGCTGGCGCACCCGGCGCTGCTCAAGTGGACCGGGCGCTTTGCCGCCCGCACTCGCGCGAGCGACGTGGCCGACCTCACGCTCTCGATGCTGCGCGGCGAGGAGGGCAACCAGGCGCGCGACCTGGACGAATTCATCGGCTGGGCCCGCACGCTCCCGCCCGTGGACGCAGTCTGCATCTCGAACGCGCTGCTGTTGGGAATGGCCCCCCGGCTCCGCCGCGACCTCGGCGCCCGGATCGTCTGTCTGCTGGCGGGTGAAGACGCCTACCTCGATGCAATGGCGGAACCGTTGCGGAGCGAGATTTGGCGGACGCTGTCTGAGCGCGCCCTGGTGGTGGACGCCTTCGTCGCTCCGAGTCGTTACTTTGCGGACCGGATGGCTGACCGGATGCGCGTGCCCGCCGAGCGGATGCACGTCCTGCCGCTCGGTTTGAACCTCGCGGGTTTCCCGCCGCCCGGATCGCCTGGCTCCGCCGCCACGAGGGGTTCGCCACCCGCCATCGGTTACCTCGCGCGGATGTGTCGGGAGAAGGGACTCGACACGCTGGTGGAGGCGTACCTCGAATTGCGCCGCCGCAACCGTGTGCCCGGCCTCCGGTTGAAGATCGCCGGCGGCTGCGGCCCTGGAGATGAGCCCTTCGTCGCGGAACTCCGGTCCCGCCTCAGCGCCGCCGGCGTCCTCGGCGACGTGGAGTTCCATCCCAACCTTTCGCGCGAGGCCAAGATCGCCTTCCTGCAATCGCTGACGGTCTTCTCCGTGCCGGCGTTGTATGGCGAGGCGTTCGGATTGTACCTGCTCGAGGCCCTGGCGGCCGGCGTGCCCGTGGTGCAGCCGCGCCACGCGGGATTCCCCGAGGCGGTGGAGGGGACCGGCGGCGGTGTGCTCTGCGAACCTGGCAGTGCCACGGCATTGGCCGACGCCCTCGAAAGCCTGCTCCTCGATCCGGTTCGGTGCCGCCATCTGGGCGAAACCGGCCAGCGCGCTGTCCATGAGCGATTTTCCGTGGACCAGGTCGCCCGCGACCTGGCCCGGCTGATCGAATCAATCCCGCCGCCCCGCTGAGCAGCCGGACGGTTCAGATAAGTTGGCAGCGACGGTTGCAGGCGACCTCGCGTTTCCGGCAGCGGTCGCTGAGCTTGGACTGCAAGGCACCAAACGAAACTTTCATTGTGAGAGCGCTCGTGATGCGATTGCGATTTGGCAGTTGCGCCCTGGCATACCTCAAGAGTTCGGCGCTGACGGTCGGTATGCCACCGGGGAATATCGTCCAGAACGGTACATTTGCGGCCTGGGATTTTGATCACCGGAGGGGCTTTTGAGAGCCATTGCGGGGAGTCCATCCACAACGAACGGCAGGGTTGCTCTGGGATCGAATGTCCATCGAGATCTTGGTACTGCGCCTGGCTAACAATAATCGCCGCCACCACGGGTGACCATCTGACCGAGCACCCGGCCCCGGTCGTCGCTGCGTATTCTTTGGCAATGTAACCGTTGTCAAGAACCCGACCGAAGTTCCGCACGCCCCTGGCGCCGCACGGCGCCCAAGCCTACGGCTTTCCACGCTCCCGGGCCGCGCGACCGCCGAACCGCGGCTTGCGTTGGGCCGTCGAACGGGTCTTCAATCCCCGTGCTCGCCGCGAACATCGTCCGCTGGGTCGCCGGTCGTCTCCGGCCCGTGCCAGCGCCCGTAATCCGCGGCCCGGAATCATGAACTCACTCGACCAAAGGTTTTCCGCGTGGATCGCGGCCCTCACGGTCGCCTGCCTCGTCGCCTCGGCGGCGGACGACGCGCCGGCCTTCTTCCCCTTCTGCATTGACTGGCACGACGCTAAGAAACGGAACTTCGCGGAGCAGGCCGCCATGCTCAAGGAACTCGGCTACCCCGGCGTGGGCCATATCTGGCTCGACGGCGTGGAGGAACGCCTCCGCACGCTGGACGCCGCGGGGTTGAAGCTCTTCCAAATCACCATGATCGTGGACCTCGCGCCGGACAAAACCCCGTACGACGCGGCACGCTTCCGGGAAGTGTGCGCGCTCGTCAAGGGCCGCGGCGTGCAGTTCGACCTGTTGGTGAACGGCCGGCCCGCGTCCGACCCCGCCTACGACGATCTGGCGGTCGGGGTGTTGCGTACGATGTCGGATCAAGCCCGCGAGTCTGGCGCGCAGTTGCTGCTCTATCCGCATCAAGGCTCCTGGATCGAGCGGATTGAGGACTCGGTGCGGGTGGCGGAAAAGGTGGATCGCCCGAACGTGGGCGTGATGTTCAACCTTTGTCACTGGTTGCGCGTGGACCCCTCGCGCGACTATCGGCCGCTCTTGCAGCGGGCCCTGCCGCGCCTCTGGGCGGTCTCCATCAACGGCGCCGACACGCACGACTCGCAGCCTGGGTGGACGCGGTACATCCAGCCGTTGGACCGGGGCGATTTCGATGTGGCCGGCTTTCTGCGCGCGCTGCACGAACTGGGCTATCGCGGTCCGGTCGGCTTGCAGTGTTACGGCATCGAGGGCGACGCCCGGGAGCATCTGGCGCGGTCTCTCGCCGCGTGGCGCCGGATGAACCCTTGGGCGACCCGGTAGTCTCCTGCACAGGATCAAATCCACACGGCCAATCCCATGAAACCAACCGCCCCTCCCTCACTCCCGCGTCGGACGTTTCTTGCGACCACGGCGGCGGCCGCCACCTTCTCGGTCCTGCGGCCGGCCACCGTGTTCAGCGCGGACGCCAACTCCCGGCTCGCCATCGGACTGATTGGTTGCGGCGGACGCGGCGCGTGGATTGCCGAGCTGTTCGCCAAGACCGGCAAGTACCGGCTGGCGGCGTGCGCGGATTACTTCCAAGACCGCGTTGACACCGTGGGCAACAAGCACGGCATCGAATCAGCGCGGCGCTTCACCGGGTTGTCCGGTTACAAGCGCCTGCTCGAGTTGCCCCTCGACGCGGTGGTCATCGAGACACCGCCTTACTTCCACCCGCAGCAGTGCGCGGACGCCGTGGACGCCGGGAAGCATGTGTTTGTGGCAAAGCCCATCGCCGTGGACGTGCCGGGCTGTCTCAGCATCGGGGAGTCGGGCCGGCGCGCGACGGAGACGCAGCGGGTCTTCCTCGTGGACTTCCAGACCCGCGCCAATGGGCACTTTCGCGAGGCCCTGGCCCGCATCCGCCGGGGCGATCTGGGCCGGCTGGTGATGGTCGAGGCGCACTACCCGTGGTCGAGCGGCGGACGCGACCTGCCGCCGGCGAACCCGGAAGAACGCCTGCGTCGCTGGTATCACGTGAAGGCGCTCTCGGGCGACTTCATTGTCGAGCAGGCCATCCACGCGCTGGATGTGGCGACCTGGGTGATTGACGCCGATCCGGTCCGGGCCCTCGGGCTGGGCGGCCAGCGGCTCCGACCACCGGGCAGCATCTGGGATCATTTCTCGGTGAACTACGCCTTCGCCAACGGCGTGCCGCTCTCGTTCACCTGCGTGCAGACGATCCCGGAGATGCGCGACGAGATCACCTGCCGCGCCTACGGGGCGGAAGGGTATTTCTTTGGCGACTACTTCAGCGAGGTCTGGATTCGCGGCAACGAGCCGTACAAGGGCGGCAGTGTGGGCAATCTGTACACCGACGGCACGGTGACCAACATCCTTGAATTCCACGCGGCCATCGTCGCCGGCCGCTATGACAATCCCACCGTGGCGCCGTCGGTGCGGTCGAATCTGACGGCCGTGCTCGGGCGCGAAGCCGGCTACCTCGGCGGCGAACTGACGTTGAGTGACCTGATTAAGAAGGGCGAGAAGCTCGAACCCGACCTCCGTGGAGTAAAGGCGTGAGCGGCGCGGATGGGGACCCTCGAATGGAGTCCCGGCGCGGCGAGGCCGACCCCTTCGAACCTTGTAACTCTTCGCGCCGTGCGGCGGTCATCAGGCCTTGAGCGGTTTGGCAACTGTGGCCGACATCCAGGAGACGGACTGGGATGAAGCGGGCTGCGTCGCCCGGGTGCGGCAGGGGGACGAAGATGCCGCGCGCGAGTTGATGCGGCGCCTGCATCCGCTGGTCGTGAAGGTGGTCCGGTCGCACCTGCCGCGGCGCACAAGCGAAGAAGATCTCGTGCAAATGGTGTTTGCCAAGGTGTTCAGCAAGCTGGACCAGTTCTCCGGCATCGTCCCACTGCCGCACTGGGTTTCGCGCGTGGCCGTCAACACCTGTCTCAACCAGCTCGACCACGAGCGGGTCCGGCCCGAAGTACGCTGGGCCGACCTGTCCGCGGACGAGGAGGCGGTGCTTCAGAACCTCGCGCGAACCGACGCGGATCTGCCCGGCTCGCAGGCCGGAGCCGCCCGCGAGCTGGTCGAGCGGCTGCTGGCCAGCCTTGGACCGGAGGACCGGCTGGTGATAACCTTGCTCCACTTGGAAGAACGGTCCGTCGAGGAAGTCTCGGCCATGACTGGCTGGAATCGGACGTTGGTGAAAGTCCGGGCCTTTCGCGCCCGGCAACGCATGAAACGGGCCCTGAAGCATTGGATGCGGGAGGAACGACCATGAAACGGAGGGAAGCATGTCTGAATCGCCTGTTGCGGGCAGCCGCCCGGGCGCCGCAGCGGGAGGTGCCAGCGCTGAGTTGGGCCACGGAGACCCGGGTTCTGGCGGCCTGGCGGGCGAATCGCGCCGCCGGAGACGACACCGCGCTGTTGAACGTGCTGCGCCGCGGACTCGCCTTCGCGTGCGCGCTGATGCTGATTTCGTTGACCCTGTCGCTCACCCAGGTGAGCCGGTCGGCAGACCCGGTGTGGAATGATCCCTCTGCTCTCGTGACGCTGGCCTACACGCGATGAACCCGCCCAACAAACGCCGCGCCGCGCTGTATTTGGCGGCGGTCTTCCTCGCCGGGGTGCTGGCCGGAGGCGCGGGCGGCTACGCCTTGGGCGGCAAGTCCCGGTATCGTCCCCCCCCGACCTCCGAGCAGATGGCCGGGTTCATGGTCGAGCGATTCACACGCGAGCTCGGTCTCGACGCCGACCAGCGCGAGAAGCTCTGGCCCATCGCGCGGGAGACAGCCTCCGCGATGGAGTCGCTCCACCGCGCCACCCACGAAAAGGTCATCGCGGTCTTCAAGGAGACGCACCGGCGCGTGGAAACCTTCCTGACCCCCGAACAGGTCTCCAAACTGAGGGCTTACGAAGAGCGCGAGGCGCGGAAGTTCGGCGGCGGCAAACCTCCGGGTTGATCGGGACGCCGCCGCCGGGAACCGGATCCGGCAGCCAATCGCGGGACGAGTCAGCGCCGCTTTCCCGGCCCGCCAACGCAGCGAGCGAGGCACCAAGGAAAACCGGGGGCGCCCGCTGCGCAGCAGGGCCGGTGTCCGCGACAGGGGCGAAACTTCCCCGGGGCACGCCCTAGCCGTGCCCCCCTCAGATCCTCATGCCGTCAACTCTCATGACTTCGTAATCTTCGAGGAGGGCCTGTGTCAAACGCCACTTTACCGCTTGACGAAGCACTCGGTTCCGGTGACCAGAGTAACATGATGTTCAAGTCATTACTGCCGGCGCTGGGGATGGCATTATCAAGCGCGGTTTTTCCGGCCAAGGGCGTCGTGTTCTACGGGCTCGGGAACACGTCAAACACCTCGGACCCGGGCACCGGAGTGCCATGGAGTTCGGTTGCGCGGGTGGTGAAAACCGACGGCAGCCCCGCAGGGAGCGCGGTTCATTTAGGTGTTTTTTACTACACGCATCCCAGCATCCCAAGCTTGAGTGGTTGGAAGAGCTATCTCCTGACCGCCCACCACGTTTCCTCGGGAAAGGTTTCTTTCGATGGCAGCACCTTCCACGACGTGCTCGGCGCGCAGCAGGTTGCAGCTAACGTGGACTTGAAAATCATTCGGCTCGATGTGGCGTTGAACTCGATTCCATCGGTCTCACTCTACGCGGGCACGAGCGATCTAAGCGCTGATTCGGTGCTCGTGGGCTGGGGGCGCGGTCGCTCGAGTCAAACCGGGAATACCGTCGTCTGGGGAAATGACTCAACCATCGCTCAACGGTGGGGGACCACGGCAACTCTCGGTTCGTCCGTGCTCGTGGCGTACCAGTCAGGTAGCTATGTCGCGCTTGAGACCCGACTGCGCAGCGACGCGGGGGATTCAGAGGCGGGAGCCACGTACTTCGACTCGGGTGGAGGGTTGTTCCAGCAACACGGAGGCAGTTGGTATCTGGTGGGCACGACGACGTCGGTCGAAACTCCGGGATCGTCCACCTTCGGGACTGCCGCCGCCGATTCCGACTCGAATTACTTCGTGCGCATCTCGGATTATCGGGGTACAATCGTGAGCCTGTTGCCGATTCCCGAGCCACATGAAATTGGCGCTGTGGCGTCGCTCGCCCTCCTCGGGTTCGCCGTGTGGCGGCGCACCAAGCGGCAGGGAACCTGACCGCCCAGCGAGTTCGTGAAACCCTGGGTTCGTGCACCTGCCGCGCCCCGGTTGCCGCGACAAAAAATGAACAGTGTTCGCCAATTGAGGGCGAGCCAGCCGGCACAATTCCTGCCCTAATCGCCCCGGTCGGGGACGTCCGGTCGTGACCGTCAGAGTTGCCGGGTCCGTGTGGCGGAGGCCTCCGCAGGCGGCCGGGCGCACGGATTTGGCGGCGCGGTGAGCGCCGGATCGGCGCGGCGTGCCGGCATCCGTCCCGACCACCAATGGGAACTGTATGCTTGAGTCACTTCTTTATCCTCAGACCGTGGCGGTGATCGGGGCTTCCCGGAACCCGGAGAAGGTCGGGTACGCCTTCATGCACAACCTGACCCGCAGCGGGTTCAAGGGCACGATCGTGCCCATCAACCTCGAAGCGCCCGAAATTCTCGGGGTCAAGTGCTACAAGAGCCTCGACGAGTTCGGTGGCAAGATTGACCTCAGCGTCATCGTCGTGGGCGGCAAGTACGTCAAGGAAGCCGTCCAGAACTCGATCAAGGCGGGCGCCAAGACGATCATCGTCATTACGGCGGGGTTCAAGGAAGTGGGGGGCAAAGGGGCCGAAGCCGAAAAGGAGCTGGTGGAGATCTGCCGGGCCGCGGGCGTCCGCATGATGGGCCCCAACTGCCTGGGCGTGCTCAACACGCACCACCACATGAACGCCACCTTCGCCCCCACGGTGCCGCCCCCGGGACACATTTCGGTGATCTCACAATCCGGCGCCTTGTGCGTGGCCATCCTCGACTGGGCAGCGAGCCAAAAACTCGGCCTGGGCAAAGTGATCAGCTTCGGCAACAAGGCGGACTTGAACGAGGTGGATTTCATCCAGGCCCTCGCGGCGGACGCCGAGACCAAGGTGATCGCCGGTTATCTCGAAAGCATCAAGGAGGGGGACAAGTTTCTCCGGATCGCGGAGCAGGCGGCGGGCGTGAAGCCGGTGGTCATCCTGAAAGTGGGCATCACGTCGGCCGGCGCCAAGGCGGCTTCCTCGCACACGGGCAGTCTGGCCGGCGCGGACATCGCGTACGGCGCGGCCTTCAAGCGGTCCGGCGTGATCCGGGCGGAGAATTTCGAGGCCCTGTTCGACTACGCGCTGGCCTTCGCCACCCAGCCGCTGCCGGCCGGCGACCGGGTCTGCGTCATCACCAACGCGGGCGGACCGGGCATCATGGCGGCGGACGCCGCCGAGACCATCGGGTTGAAGATGGTTTCACCCAGCGACGCCAGCAAGGAGAAGCTCCGCGCCGTGCTGCCGCCAACCGCCGCGTTTGGCAACCCGGTGGACGTCATCGGCGATGCCGAGCCGGACCGGTACATCAAGGCCTTCGAGATTCTTCAGGAGGACGAGAACATTGACGCCATCATCGTCGTCGCCACGCCCCAGAACATGACGCGCCCGTTGGAACTGGCCGAGCGGTTGCACGCGGCGAACAAAGGCAAGAAGCCGCTGCTGACCGCGTTCATGGGCGGCGAGGAGGTCGCGGCGGGCAAGGCCAGGCTGATGGAGCTGGGCATCCCCAATTACCCCGCGCCGGACCGCGCCGTGGCGGCGCTGAAGGCGATGGTGGATTACGCGCAATGGCGCCGCCGGCCCGCGCGGATTGTGGATCGTTACCCCGTCAATCGCCGGCGCGTGGACCGCGTCATCCAGTGGCACATGCGCAGCGGGATTCAGCAGGTCGGGGAGGTGGAAGCGAAGGAAATCCTCAAGGCGTACGATTTCCGCATCCTGCCCGGGGTCCTCGCCACCAACGCGGATGAGGCCGTCGAGGCGGCCAACCGCATCGGTTACCCGGTGGTGCTCAAGATCAGTTCGCCCGACGTGATTCACAAATCCGACTTCGGCGGCGTCCGCATCAACCTGGCCAACGCCGAGCAGGTCCGGGACGCTTTTGACCTGATGATGCTGCGCGTGCAGCGGAAAGCCCCCAACGCGTACATCCGGGGCGCGTACGTCGAGAAGATGGGCCATCGCGGCCGCGAGGTCATTCTGGGCATGACCCGGGATCCCCAGTTCGGTCCGATGTTGATGTTCGGGCTGGGCGGCATCTTCGTGGAGGTGATGAAGGACGTCACCTTCCACCTGGCGCCCATCACGGAGCAGGAGGCCATGCAGATGCTCATGGGCACCCGCTCCTATGCCCTGCTCAAGGGCGCGCGGGGCCAGGCCCCGGTGGACCTGCTGGCCATCGCGCGGGCGCTGCAGCGCATCAGCCAGCTCGCCACCGATTACCCGGAGATCAAGGAACTCGACATCAACCCGTTCATCGTCGGCGAAGTCGGCACCGAAGCCTATGCCGCGGACGCCCGCATGACGCTTTCCCAAGTTGCCAACTAACATGAGCACCAAAACCGTCAGCTTCGATCCCGACTGGCAGGCCAAGTACCAGTCCATGGTGGCCACCCCGCAGGAGGCGGTGGCGCGCATTCGTCCGGGCCAGCGCATCTTCATAGGCACCGGCTGTGCCGAGCCGCTGCAACTGGTCAGCGCCCTGACCAAACGTGCCGTGGAACTCCCCGACACCGAAATCGTCCACCTGCTCACCTTCGGGAATGCGCCCTATGCCCACAAGGAGATGACCCAGTTCTTCCGGGTCAACAGCTTCTTCATCGCGGAGAACGTGCGTGACATCATTCAGGAGGGGCTGGGAGATTACACCCCCATCCACCTGTCCGATCTCCCGCGCCTCTTCAACTCCGGTCAGTTGCCGCTGGATGTGGCCCTCGTGCAGGTCACCCCGCCGGACGCGCGCGGCATGTGCAGCCTGGGCGTGTCGGTGGACGTGGTGAAATGCGCCATCGAGAACGCCGCCCTGGTCATCGCCCAGATCAATCCCAACATGCCCCGCACCCACGGCGACTCCTTCGTCCACGTCTATGACCTCGACGTGCTGGTGCCGGTGGACGATCCGCTGGTCGAGGTGCCGCCCATGGACATCACGCCGGAGACGCAGCAGATCGCCGAAAATCTCGCCGCGCTCATCGAGGACGGCTCGACCATCGAGGTGGGCATCGGGCGCATCCCGCAGGCGCTGCTGGGATTCCTCAAGCACAAGAAAGACATCGGCATCCACACCGAGATGATCTCCGACCGGATCGTGGACCTGGTCGAATGCGGCGCCGTCAACGGCTCCCGCAAGACGATTGACCGCGGGCGGATCGTCACCAGCTTCTGTCTGGGCACCAAACGGCTCTACGACTACATCCACGACAACCCGGTGTTCGCCTTCCACCCCACCGAGTACGTCAACGACCCGCACACGATCTCGATGCAGCACAAGATGGTCGCGATCAACGTGGCGCTCGAAGTGGACCTCACCGGCCAGGTTTGCGCCGACTCGCTGGGCAGCCGGTTCTTCTCGGGCGTCGGCGGCCAGGTGGACTTCAACCGCGGCGCGGCCAAGGCGCACGGCGGCAAGGCCATCATCGCCATTCCCTCCACGGCCAAGAATGGCACGGTGTCGCGCATCGTCACCCAGCTCAGCCCAGGGGCCGGTGTGGTCACCACGCGCGCCAGCCTGAACTACGTGGTGACCGAGTACGGCAGCGCCTATCTGCACGGGAAGAGCATCCAGGAGCGCGCGCTGGCTCTCATCTGCATTGCCCATCCCAAATTCCGCGCCCAGTTGCTCCGCGAGGCCATCGAGGCCAAGTACCTCTCCGCCTCGATGAGCGACATGGAGGGCAAGATCATGGTCGGCCCGAAGGAGCTGCGGACCACGTTCCTGCTCTCCGACGGTACGCAGATCAACTTCCGCCCCATCCACCCCACGGACGAGCCGCGGATGCGCGACCTGTTCTACGCGCTGTCCCAGCAGACCATCTTCTATCGCTTCATGAGCTTCCGCCGCGTCATCCCGCGGCACGAAATTCAGGAGTTCGTTTATATTGACCATCGCAACGACGTGACCATCGTCGGCACGATGCCCGAAGCCTACGGCGACGAGATCATCGCGGTCGGCAGCTATTATCTCGATCCCAAGACCAACATGGCCGAGGTGGCGTTTGTCGTGCATGACAAGTGGCAGAATCGCGGCATCGGCACCTTTCTGCTGCGGACGCTCGTCCGCATCGCCCGGCGCAACGGCATCCGCGGGTTCACCGCCGAGGTGCTCACCGACAACAAGGCGATGCAGGCCGTCTTCAACAAGAGCAACACGAAGATCAAGACCCGCTTCGCCGGCAACGTCATCAGCTACGAGATGGCGTTCGAGTGAGCGTCGCGTTCCCCGGGGGGCGCGAGAGCCTGTCGCCAGCGAGCGAACGGAGACGGTCGCGCTGACCGCCGGTCCCCGGAACGGAGCGGGTTCGGCCGAGTTGGCGCTGGGGCGGGTGCTTGGAGGTGCCTTGAGGGTGAAGGCGGGGGGAATCGGCCCGCTGGGTCTGGTCGTTGCCGGTGCGAATCGCGCGCATTGACAGCCGGCGGGTGGCCGGTGCATATCGGCCGGCGGGATGCGTCCGTTTCAGATCATCTTCAACCCGACCAGCGCCGCTGAGCTCTCGCGGATGCCGAAAGAGTTGCAACTCGAGATTCTCGGCAACTTCCGCGGCCTGCCCCAGGAGGTGATGAGCACGGACCTTGAACGGTTTGGCAAATTGAAGCGGGCCGGCAAGACGCTGCACCGGTTCCGGGTGGGTGATTACCGGGTGTACTTCGAGAAGCACGAACTGGGGCTGGTCGTTCACCGCATCCTGGGGAAGAACTCGCTCAAGGACTTCCAGTTCCGGTCCAGCCTGCCTATGGCCGAGGACGAGGCGCTCGCGGAGAACCCCAGATTTTGGGAGATGATCGAGGCGGCCCGGAGCGGTGGAAGCCGCCCCGGAGCCTAGAACATGGCGCCATTCCACATCGTTCCTTCCGACTGGGGCTGATCTCGCGCCGGCGCACCTTGCGGCGTCAGCTTACCACCGATGTTTGGGAATCCCTCCACCGAGCCGTTGTCCGAGAGCAGACGGCCCTCCCCGGTGCCGGCTGGTGGCTGGCAGCGGGCTCGGGAGTATTTCGGGTTCACGTGGGCGTTCCTGCGCCATCCGAGCCAGGTCGGTGCTCTCTGCCCCAGCAGTCCTTGGCTGGCCGAGGCGATGGTGGACAGCGCCGACCTCGGGAATGCGCGGACGGTGTTAGAACTCGGCCCGGGGACCGGCGCCTTCACCCGGACCATCCTCGCCCGCAAAGGCCGGCACACGAAGTATCTCGGGATCGAGTTAAGTCCTGACGCCGTCCGGCTTCTTCGGTCCAAGTTTCCCGGGCTGGACATCCACGAGGGCTCCGCGACGTGCCTGGGACAGTTCCTGGCTCAACGCGGGTGGCGCCACGCTGATTTCATCGTTTCCGGGCTGCCGTTTGCCAACATGCCGTCGGTGGTTCAGCGGCAAATTTTGGAGGCCGTGGTGGCCGCGCTGGCCCCGCAGGGCCGTTTCACCACGTTTGCCTATGTGGGCCCCCACCTGACCAAGCGGGGACGCAGCTTCCAGCGCCTGCTTCGGGAACTGTTTGGCTCCGTCGAAACCAGCCGTCCCGTTCTCCGCAATCTGCCCCCGGCATTCGTTTATCGGTGCTCGTTGGGGGAGAAATCCTGACGACGGCGAGGATTCGCGCAAAGCGGCCCGAACGGCTATCCCCGGCGCTCCTACCGTGATGCCGCTTCGAGCGCCTCCAGCACAATTCCCGGAGTGAGCACGGTGGGCAAAACCATCGGTTCGCGCTCCGGTTTGCCGGGGAAGATCACCACCGTCGGCACCGCGGCCCGGCCGTGGCGCTGGAGTTCTTCCGTGATGCGGGGGTCGCGGTTCGTGTAGTCCGCCCGCATGGCGATGCCCCCCAAGGCGCGGAGCCGGGCGCGGACGGGCTCAATATCAATCGCGAACTTCTTGTTCGACTGACAGGTGAGGCACCACTTGGCGGTGAAGTCCACCAGCACCACCTGGCCCGCCGCCTGCGCCCGGGCCACGGCTTCGCGCGACCACGGATGCCATTCCAGTCCATCCGGACTGTCTTTGATGACCCCGGAGCTGACGGCTGTCAGGCGGGCATCCCGCCACCGAAGCTGACCCTCCAGAAGGTACAAGTAACTTCCAACCACCAATGCGAGACAGAACGCCATCGCTGCTCCGCGTCGCGGGCCGCCCCGCTGAACGAACTCACCCCATACCCAGGCGGCGAGGGCGATCAGGGCAAGGAACAGTCCCAGCCAGAGGACCCCGCCCTCGCCGTAGGAAGGGGCCGCTACATCAAACAACCAAACCGCGGTGGCCAGCATGGGAAAGCCCATCGCCACTTTGAACCGCATCATCCACGGACCGGGCTTCGGCACGAACCGCAACCAGTCCGGCCGCCAGCTCAGCACGACGTACGGCGAGGCCAGGCCCAGGGCGGTGAACACGAACACCAGCAGAATGACCCACCCGCTCTTGAGCAGAAAGGCAAAGCCCAGCGCCGCCGTGAGAAACGGGGCGGTGCAGGGCGTTGCCAGCGCGGTGGCGAGGACCCCGTTGAAAAACGCCCCGGAAAGGCCGCTTTTCGCCGCCAATTTCGCCGCGCCGTCCATGGCGCTGCCTGAGAGCCCGATCTCGAAGACCCCGAACAGGTTCAACGCCACCAGCACCACCACCACCAGCAGCACCACGCGGAAGACCGGGTTTTGCATCTGCATCCCCCAGCTCGCGTCCTCGCCACCCCGCTGCACAAAGATGACCGCCGTCGCGAGGATGAGAAACGAGACCACCACCCCGAGGGTGTACATCCACCCCATCTGCCGCACCCGGGCCGGCTCCTCCTTGCTCTGCTGAACGAATCCCAGGATCTTCAGCGCGATCACCGGCAGGACACACGGCATCACGTTCAGGATCAAACCGCCCAAAAACGCCAAGCCCAACATCCCGAGCAACGCGCCGAAGCTGAACGAAGCGGCCCTCCGGGGTGCCATCCCGGCCGTGCTGGCGGCCGACGTGGCGGGAGCTTCGCCCGGGCGGAGCACGACCTCCACAGCTTTTCCAGGCGTTTTGTCGGTGCCCGCGGCAATCAGAATACCGTTGATCGCGGACGGAAACCGGCCTTCAAGCGCCTTGACGGTCTTCGCCAGACGAAACCGACCGGGTTCGGCATCGAGGGTTTTAACCCCCGCGAGCACGTCGTAGTCCGCGCTCTCATAAGGGTAAAAATCCACCGGGATGAAACCTGTGCTGGCGTTGCCTTCGATGACAATTTCCGCCGCCGCCCCGACCGGCGGCTGGAGCCATGCGGCGCGAACTTCGAGGCCTGGGTCAGGCCGGGGAATGCGGCGCCACCACTCCGCCAGCGTCGCGGCATGTGGCGATGGCTTGGACTCAGCACCTACCGTGAGCGTTCCCGCGATCTCCGCGCTGCCCGGCAGGCACGCATCTTCACACTCCAGCCAATCCACGGTGGCGCGCACCGGGAGTGGCCCCGGCTTCACCGAGCCGGAGAGCGAAAGCTCGACCAGCAAAACGACCTCGCGATAGTGGACGTAGGTGGTCAGGCCGGCGGCGGTGTGGGTGACCGGAGGCGGCCACTGGATGGGGCCCGCCGTCACGCCTTCCGGCAATGACCAGGTAATCGTGGTCGCCAGACCTGATTCACCGGGGTTGCGCCAATAGGTGTGCCACCGCGGTGCCATCTCGAGGCGGACCCCGGCCAGAACCGTCTCGCCCGGTTTCACGACCTCCGATCCGAGCAGGAGTGTGGCCTTCGTGTTCGGTTCGGCCGCTCGTGCCACCCCAAAACTCAGCGCGCAAAGCAGGACCAAAACCCGCCGAATGATTGCGCTCTTGCCGACCACCCGACCCGCACCCGGTCTCCCGCTCATTCCCGCAGCCAGCATCGGGCGGTTCAAGCCGGTCGTCCGGCGGTTTGGACGCCCGATGGTGTTGCCTGCCTCGTATTGGGGGTGAAATCGCATACCTCAGCCGGACAAGTGCTGACACAGGATCGCCCAAAAGCAAGCCGGCAGGGCTTGGGCCGGGTGGGCCCGCGCGAGGGCGCCATGCGGGAAAACCTTTTGACGCGGGGGGGGGCGCGACTATCCTCGCGGCTCGTTTTGGGGATTGGGGTATGGCCAAGCTATTCATCGAAGACCTGAATCTTCAGGGCAAGCGCGTCCTGATTCGCGTGGATTTCAACGTCCCGCAGGACAAGGCGACCGGCGCGATCACGAACACCAAACGCATTGAAGCGGCGCTGCCCACCATCCGCTACGCTCTCGACCAGAACGCGGCGGTCATTTTGATGTCCCACCTCGGCCGGCCCGATGGCCAGCGGATCGAGAAATACTCCCTCCGGCCTGTCGCGGCCGCCTTGGAAAAGTTGCTCGGCCGGCCCGTGAAATTCCTGCCGGACTGTGTCGGACCCGAGGTGGAGGCAGCCTGCGCCGCGGCCAAACCGGGCGATGTCATTCTGCTGGAAAACCTCCGCTTCCACATCGAGGAAGAGGGCAAGGTCAAGATCAAGAATCCGGACGGCACGGAGACCAAGTTGAAGGCGGACCCGGAAAAGGTGAAAGCGTTCCGCGCCAGCCTGACCAAGCTGGCGGATGTGTACGTCAACGACGCTTTCGGGACGGCCCACCGCGACCATTCCTCCATGACCGGCGTGCTACTCCCGGAGCGCGCGGCGGGCTACCTGATGAAGAAGGAGCTGGACGCGTTCGCAGCGGTCCTCGACAACCCCCGACGCCCACTGCTGGCCATCCTCGGCGGGGCCAAGATCAACGACAAGATCAAGCTCATCGAGAATCTCCTGGACAAGGCCGATGAGATTATCATTGGCGGCGGCATGGCCTTCACCTTCAAGAAGGTTGCCAGCGGCATGGCCATTGGCGCTTCGCTGTTCGATCAAGAGGGGGCCTCGGCCGTTCCGGGACTGCTCGAGAAGGCCGCCAAGCTCGGCAAGAAAATCATCCTGCCGGTGGATTACGTCTGCGGCGACAAGTTCGCCGCTGACGCCGCCGTCAAGCTGGCCGACGATTCAACGGGCATCCCCGATGGCTGGCTGGGGCTCGATGTCGGGCCAAAGTCCATCGCCCTCTTCAACGAGGCCATCCAACGGGCCAAGACCATCATCTGGAACGGACCGCCCGGCGTTTTTGAGTTTACGGCCTTCGAGGCGGCGACCAAGGCCATGGCCGAGGCGGTCGTGAAGGCCACGGAGGCGGGGGCCACGACCGTGATTGGGGGCGGCGATACGGCGACCGCGGCCAAAAAGTACGGGGCCGACAAGAAGGTCACCCACACCTCAACGGGTGGCGGAGCGTCGCTGGAGTTCCTCGAGGGCAAGGTGCTGCCCGGCGTGGCCGCGTTGTCGGAAAAAACCGGCGGCGGCTGCGGAGGCACCCACTGACGCCGGCTTGGATTTGATTACGCCAATTTGCAATGAACAAAGACCGCAAGCTGATTATCGCCGGCAACTGGAAGATGAACAAGACCGTGGCCGAGGCGTTGGACCTCGTGAACGGTCTCAAACGCGAACTGGCCGCCGTGAAGGAGGTGGACATCGTCGTCTGCCCGCCTTTCACCGCGCTGGACGCGGTATCCAAGGCTGTCTTGGACTCGAACATCCGGCTCGGCGCACAGAACATGAGCGAGCATAACGTGGGCGCTTTCACCGGCGAGATTGCCGCCGTGATGCTGAAGGAGTTTTCCGTCCGTTATGTCATCCTGGGGCATTCCGAACGCCGGCAGTACCAGCATGAGAGTGACGCCCTCATCGCCCGCAAAGCGGCGTGTGCCCACGTGGCCGCGTTGAAGCCGATCGTGTGCGTGGGCGAGTCACTTGCCGAGCGCGAAGGCAACCTCACCGAGAAAGTGCTCGAAACCCAGGTGCGCGGGAGTCTCGCCGGCCTGACCAAGGAACAAATGGAGGAAACCGTCATCGCGTACGAACCGGTCTGGGCCATCGGCACCGGCAAGACGGCGACCACTGCGCAGGCTCAGGCGGCGCACGCCTTCATCCGGAGCGTGTTGGCGAAAATGTTCGACGAGGCAACCGCCAAACAGGTGCGCATCCAGTATGGCGGGAGCGTGAAGCCGACCAACGCCCGCGAGTTGATGGAGCAGCCGGATGTGGACGGCGCCCTGGTGGGCGGGGCCTCGCTCGAAGTCCGCAGCTTCACGGACATCATCAAGAATTCCATCTGAACAACGACCGTTTTGCCGTTTTGTTATGGGTCTCCTCATTGGTTTGTTGACGCTGGTGTTGGTTCTCACCTCGTTGTTCCTGATCCTGCTGGTCTTGGTGCAATTGCCCAAGAAAGAGGCCGGGCTGGGCATGGCGTTTGGCGGCGCGGCGACCGAGGCGCTTTTCGGCGCCGGGTCCGGCAACATGCTCACCCAAGTGACCAAATACGCGACCGCGGTGTTCCTGGTGCTCGCGCTGGTGCTCTCCATCCTGCGCAATCACGAGGCGCACAAGGCGGGCCGGGGGATGGCGAAGCTGATTGACGAGGTTTCCGCCGCGGCGACCCCGGCCGCGACCACTGCCCCGCAAACCGTGGTGCCTTCCATTCAAGCGCCCGGCCCGACCGGGGTTGCTCCCGCCACCGTGACCCCGCCGACGGTGACGACCGAGCAAGGCGTCTTCACCCTGCCGCCGCCCGAAGAACCGGCCCCTTAGTCCGCTTATGCAACGCGCGCGGAACGCCTCCGGTCAATCGCCGGAGGCGTTTCGCTTGTGGCGGGTCTGCCTGACCGGGCGCGTCGGCCGGAGCGGAGCCTTCTTCCCCTTGCTCCTGGCCCTGCTCTGGCTCACGGGCTGCGGGCCGGCGCTGCCGCCGGCCGAGTTGACCATCATCAACGGCGCAGAACCGGAATCCCTCGATCCGGCCCTGGCCCTCAGCATCGAAGACCTCCGCGTGACGATGCCGCTCTTTGAGGGGTTGACGCGGAACGATCCGGTGACGGCCCGGCCCATTCCCGGGCTCGCCGAGCGGTGGGAAATCACGGCGGATGGGCGCACTTACCTGTTCTACCTGCGGACGAACGCCGTGTGGTCCACGGGCGAGCCGATCACCGCTGAAGACGTTGCCTATTCGTGGCGTCGCGCGCTGGATCCCGGGACCGGCGCCGGCTACGCGAGCCAGCTCTTTTTCATCGAGAATGCCGAATCATTCAATGCGGGCACTCTGACCGACGCCCGGCAGCTTGGCTTCCAAGCCGTGGACGCGCATCGGTTCCGCGTGCAGCTCCGCCAACCGACGCCGTTCTTCCTCGATCTTTGCGCGTTTCAAACGCTGGCGGTGGTTCCCCGGCACGCCGTCGAACGGTTGGGCGACCAGTGGATTCGCGCGCAACCCCTGCCGGTCAGCGGACCGTACCAACTTGATTTTTGGCGGCTGAACGACCGGGTGCGCCTGCGCAAAAACCCGCGCTACTGGGACGCTGCCAACACGGCCATCGAGGTCGTTGATCTGCTGACCATCGCCAACCCGGCAACGGCCTTCAACTTGTACGAAACCGGCCACGCGGACGTGATCTGGGATCGCAATCTGGTGCCGGCCGAGCTGCTCGATCTGCTCCGGCAGCGCCCGGATTGCCATCGCTTCGATTTCCTGGCGGTCTATTTCGTCCGGTTCAACACCACCCGCCCACCACTGGATGACGCGCGGGTGCGCCGGGCGCTCTCGCTGGCCATTGACCGCCAGCGCATCGTCGGGCGAATCACCAGGGGCGGGGAACAACCCGCGGCCGGCATGGTTCCGCCGGGCACCGCCAACCATCTGGCGACGCGGGCGGTGGAGTTCGATCTCGCGGCGGCCCGACGCCTGCTGGCCGAGGCTGGGCATCCGGGCGGGACCGGGCTGCGGCCCTTGCGCTACTTGTACTGGACGGCGGGCGCGGGCACGGGGCAGGAGCACGCGAAGATCGCGGTCGAGTTGAAAACCATGTGGGAGCAGGGGCTTGGCCTGCGGGTGGAGCTGGACAATCGCGAAAAACGCGTGTTCATCGCCGCCCAGCGCCAGCTTGACTACGACCTCAGCCAGAGCAGTTGGGTGGGCGACTACGATGATCCCAACACCTTTCTCGACTTGTTTGTCAGCCGCAACGGCAACAACCGCACGGGCTGGTCGAATTCAGACTACGACCTCCTGCTGGAGCGGGCGAATCGCGAGCCGGACCTTGGCCGGAGGGCCGCGCTGTTGTCAGAGGCGGAGCGTCTCCTCGTGGGCGAGCAGGCACCCGTGGCGCCCGTGTATTTTGCCAGCGGCTTCAATTTTTTCCGGCCCGATCAGATTGCCGGCATTTACCCCAACCTGTTGGATGTCCATCCCTTGAACGCCATCCGCAAGATCTCGCAGTCTCGCTGAGGGGAAGCCGAAGTTCGCCCGTCGGGAGCGGGATCAGGGCTTGAGCCCGGTGCGGGTGTGGATGGCGACCGGTTTGCGGAAACCCGCGGCCTTGACCATCGCCGCAACATTCACGAAGCGCCCCACCTGCGCCTCCTCATCCGACCGGATCGCCACGGTGACATCCGGGTTCTGCCGGGCGAGTTCGTTCAGTTCGGCCTGCAAACCGGAGAGCTCGACCGGTCTCGTGCCGAGGAAGATTTGGGGCGGATCCTTGGTCAGGGTGATGATGACCGCCTCCGGCTCGGCCTGGCCGCGCGTGCCGGCTTGTGCCTCCGGCAGCGTGAGCCGGACGGCGGGCTGATTCTTGAAGGTGGTGGTCACCACCAGGAAGATCAGCAGCACGATGAGGATGTCCACCAGCGAGACGATGATGATCGCCGGGGGCTGCCGCCGTTTCTTCTCGAAGAAGCGCATCGGAACGCAATCTCAGACGCCGTCGTCCGGAGCAGTCTCAATCTCGGCCCGGTGCCGCCGATACATTCGGCGAAGGAAATCGTCGAGGACGGTCTCCATCTCGACCGCCACCGCCTCGACTTTCTTCGTGTAATAACTCCATGCGATAAGGGTCGGCACGGCGATCATCAGACCCGACAGGGTGGTATGCAGGGCGATCGAAATGCCCCGGGCAAAGGCAGCGTTGTCCGTCACCCCTTGCTGGCCGAGGTCACCGAACAGGATGATCAGGCCGTGAATCGTGCCGATCAGGCCCAGCAACGGCGAGATTCCCACAATGACCTCCAGCACCACCAGACCCCGTTCCAGCGACTGCACCTCGTTCCGGGCCCGCGTCTGCACGGCGGTGGCATTGTCTGACTTCGGGCTGGACAGATGCTCGATGGCAACCAGGACCAGTCGGGCGAGGGTCGAGGGATACTGCTGGCAGGCCATCTGCAGCACGGTCAAATCCTCATGGCCGTGGCAGCGATCAATGGCCGACTCCAGCCCCGCCGGGAGCAGGCGGCTTCGCCGCAACGCCACGCCGCGTTCGATGATGAACGCCAAAGCGACCACCGACGTCGCCAGCAGCACCCACATAAATGGGCCACCTGCTTGAAGAAAATTCCACATAGAACCTTGAAAACCTTGACTCCCCGTTCCTGCCCGGCGCCCAGCGGCTAGTAGTAGAACGTGAACATCACCTCGCGATGATCCTCGCGGATCATCTTCCGCATTTCGGTCGGCCATTTGTCGTAGGGCGCGGGCTTGGTGATGGCCATCTGGCAGAGCAGCGTGAAGATTTCACCGACGTTCGATTCCACTGTCTCCATGTCCTTGATGCGGCCGTCGAAGGTGAGTTTGAACCGCAGCACCACCTTGCCCACCCGGTCGAGGGTGTATCGCTGCTGCTGCAGGAGTTCGAGCCAGCACTGCTGGACGATGCTGACAAAGCGGGCGTCGTAATTTCCGAAAGGGCTGCCGCGGACATCAAGGGACGACTGCACGCTGAATCGCCTTACCCCGCCCTCCTGCCTGTACTTCTCACCTACCAGCGCGCTGTGCGGGTTCAGATTCCGGTCGGCCCGGGCGGCGGCCAGGGTGCGCGGACGTTCCCGCGCTTCCAGACCCGTTCCCGAAGGCATGGCGGACGCAATGGGTTGCGGCTGGGGCGCTGGTTTCGCGGCTTCGAAGTTGCCCGGCTCGACGCGGGGAACCGCCCGGGCCACTGGCTCCACCTTGGCCACCTCCGGTTCGAGGGGCTTGGGCTCGGGCTGGGCGCGGTCAACGACCTCCGGCGGTCGCTGGCGCGCGCTTGATTCGGGTTGCGCCTCCGCTGGCGAAGCGGGTTGCAGGGGAACGGCGGCACTCCGTTCGGTGGCCAGCGTCTTCAGTACCTTGTCCTGTTTGCCGTCGAGCCGCGGCTGGGCTTGATCGTCAACGGGATCAGGATCGGCAGCCAAGGAGTTGACCGGAGAATAGAAGGGGGTATCCGGCGGAGCCTCGAGACTCGCCTGCGACGGATCCACATCCACAAACACCATCGGGACCTCTTGCGGGACCGGTTCCGCCGGTCGTGTGGTCGTCAACCCGGCAGACTGGGCGGGCGGGGGCGGAGTGATGCCCAACCACCTGGCCACGAGGGCCACCGGTGTGAACTGCCACAGATCAAGGCGATTGCCCAGTTCGATGGCCGTGAACAAGACCACGTGAATCACGAGGGAAAGCAGCAGCGACCACGCGATGGGCGGGAGCGCGCGGAGTCGAAACCAAGCCAGCCTGGCGGCCTGCTGCATGACGCAAGACTGTGTAACAGAGCAACCCAGCGAGCAACAGCAACCTCGGTTCGCAAGGTTTTCCCCCGAAGATGACGATGCGAACGGACTCGACGATTGGAGGTGGCAAAGGGGAGTGCAGGCAGGGCCGCCAGCCACCGGCCACCTCAAACCGGGGACGCCCCGGAGCGTCAGTTGGCCCACCTCGCCCCGCCGGTTCGGTCGGCGTATCGTCGCAGGGGAAGAAGCGGTAGCGGCCGAAAAGCCCGGAGCGCCCCGTCCCACCGCGAACAGTTGCAACGCGCGCCGGCCCTCGGGCTGGCGGCACGGGCGGACGTTTCTGAAGCGCCGCCCAAGAAGCGGTTACTTCTTCCCCGGCGGCCCCCACTGGGCGTCAGCGAAATCAAGAAAAGCCTTCCAGTCCTCGCTGGTCACCGAATGCTTGCCCGCCCGATAGAAATAACCCAGTCGGCCCAGCACCAACTTGCCGGGCGCGGGCATGGTGGCGGCCAACAGCCCCGGTGCCCCAAGCAACCGGTACGCCGGGCTGGCGGCCACCAGGACCTCGAACTGGCCGGACGGATTGGCCCATTGGTCGTCCACCGCGTTCGAGAGAGCAGGACCGGCCGCGGGGCACAGAGCGCCACCAACGCGTGCTGATCGAACGGCAGGCGTTCGGGAGCTTCGTTGAACTCCTTGAAGGCGGCGTTGAACCAGTGGGGAAAGCGGTCATTGATCTGTTTCACCGACTCCCCAATTTTGCCGCGGCTTGGTGCCGCGCCGCCGCAACCGGACTGGTGCGAGAGGACCAGCGCGATCCGTTCATCGAAAGCTCCCGCCAGCAGGGCGGTCTTGCCGTTGCGCGAATGGCCGAAGACCGCAATCCGCTTCGCGTCCACGCCGCGGTCGGTACTCAGGTAATCCACGGCCCGATGAAAGCCCCACGCCCACGCGCTGATCGTGCTCCAGTCGTAGTCGCCCTTCGAGTAGCGGTCGGGACAGGCGGGGCAGATCCAGTCCTTGGCAGGCTTCCGCAACCAGCCGGTCATCCCGCCCTTCGCCGCGAAGGCGCGGATCCCGGTGGTGGCGCTGGCGTCGTCCGGGTCGAGGTCACCGTGGTAAAAGGTCGCCAGCGCGTAACCGCGGGCGATCACCTGCGCGACGTCCCACGAGGGCGAGTCCTTGCCGCGACCCGCCGGCAGGGCGCGGTTATCGGGGCAGTCCGGACAGTGTTTCGGCATCCAGCCGATGGGCAGCGCGATGCCGGGATCGTTGATTGCCGCGTGGTTGCCGCAGAAGTTGACGCCCAAAATGACCGGGGGCGGTTTCCGGACGCCGTTGGGCGTTACGACCACCAAGTTCATCTTCGGGGCGTCCGGCGGACCGAAGCTTAGCACGACCTCCCTCAGCGTAGCGCGGCCGTCGAGGAACATCGGGTTCGTGTAGCGGTTGGTCGCGGTGACCTTGCGCGCTGGCGGCGGCAGATGTCCGTACATGTAATGCTGGAAGAGCGCCTTGAGCTCCGGCCGTCGCCGCGTGAGCCACTCGCGGGCGGTCTTCACCGGTTGACCGTCAAACCGGACGAGCGGATCGGGCAGGGCGGGCTGCGGGGGCAACTGCGCCGGCGGCGGGAAGACGGCGGCCGCACCGCGGAACGCGGGCAGCAACAGGCCTCCGCCAAGAAGGAAGAGATGAAGGAAGCGCATGGGCGAGCAGTAAACGACTTGTGCCCGGGACGCAAACCGGAATGTGCCCGCCCGCTGCCGGCTTGCCCGCCCTCCGGCGCTTGCGATAGTGCCTCGCATGGACCCGACCGAAGCCCTCGTGGCGCTGAACCTCATCGAGCATGTCGGCCCCGTGCGGCTGCGGCAATTGCTCGAACACTTCGCCGACGCGCCCGCCGTGTTGCGCGCTTCGAAGAGCGATCTGCTTCGTGTGCGGGGCATCGGCGAGGACACCGCCGATGCCATCGCCAACTGGGAACGCACCGTGGACCTCGCCGCGGAGTTGCAGCGCATCCGCGAGTTCGGTTGTTCGGTGATCACCCAGGCGGACGAGAACTACCCGAAGCTGCTCCGGCAAATCTACGATCCCCCGATCGTGCTCTACGTGAAGGGCCGCCTCGAGCCGCGCGACCAGAACGCCGTGGCGATCGTCGGGGCGCGCCGCACCAGCCACTACGGTCAGGAATCGGCCCGCAAACTCGCGTATCAACTCGCCTATGTGGGCGTGACCGTGGTCAGCGGCGGCGCGCGCGGCATTGACACGGCGGCCCATCAGGGGGCGCTGACGGCCAAGGGGCGCACCATCGCGGTGCTGGGCACGGGGATTAATCTCGTCTTCCCGCCGGAGAACGCGGAGTTGTTCGAACGCATCGCCGCCAACGGCGCACTGGTGACGCAGTTCCCCTTCAACCGGCCCGCGGACAAGCAGAGTTTCCCGATTCGCAACCGCATCGTGGCGGGCATGACGCAGGGAACGGTCGTGGTCGAGGCCGGTTTGACCAGCGGCGCGCTGATCACCGCCGGCATGGCTGTGGATTACGGCCGTCAGGTCTTCGCGGTGCCGGGCCGCATTGATTCGCCCCAGAGCAAGGGCTGTCACGAACTGATCAAGAAGGGCGCCAAGCTGTGCGAGGGCGCGGAAGATGTGCTGTCCGAGTTCGAGTACCTCTTCCCTGCCTCGAACCGTCCGCCGGCGCCGAATGAAACGGGCACGTTGCCAGCCCTCGCCCTCGGCGAAAACGAGCAGCGCGTCTTCGACCTCCTCGGCGCAGAGGAACTCCACATTGATGACCTCATCCGCCGCAGCGGCCTGCCGCCTTCGACTGTCTCGGTCAGTCTCCTCAGCCTCGAGATGAAGCGATTGATCCGGCAATTGCCCGGCAAGAACTTTGTCAAAGCCTCCCCGGCCTGACCGCTCATGCCGCTTTCGGCCCTTCGCCGGCGATCGTGCGGTTCCTTCGGAAGTTCGAGGGAACTTGCCGCAGGCCGGTGATTCGGAAGCAGGCGTCTGCCCCCGGTGACATCCCTGTTCGTCTGACCAGCGGGGACCGGCTGCCCACGCTCCGTCCGGCGTCAAGATGCTCCGTCTCCGCCGGACCGCGCCTTGACGAGCGGGGGCAACCTGTTATGCCCACGGCCAGCGAATTCACTCCATGACCTCCCGCGAACGAGTTCTCCGTGCCTTGAACCACCTTGAGCCGGACCGCGTGCCGATTGATCTTTCCGGGCACCGCTCCTCGGGTATCGCCGCCATCGCCTACCGTCGGCTCCGCCGGCACCTGGGGCTGCCGGACCGGCCGATCCGGGTGTACGACCCGGTACAGCAACTGGCGATCGTGGACGACGACGTGCTGGAGCGATTCGGCGTGGACACCATCGAGCTCGGCCGGGCCTTCGCGCTCGAGGACCGACACTGGCAGGAGTGGACGTTGCCCGATGGCTCGCCGTGTCTGATGCCAGCCTGGGTGCGTCTCCGCCGCGTCGGGGATCGTTGGGAGATTCTTTCGCCGACCGGCCGCGTGATCGCCCAGATGCCCGTCGGGGTGCTGTATTTCGAGCAAACCTACTGGCCGTTTGCGGAGCACGACGACCTGAGCCGGCTCCGTGAGGTGCTGGAGGAGTGCATGTGGACAGCCATCGCCTCTCCGCCGGGGCCGTTGGCGGCGGGAGCGGAAGGAGTTCACGTCCTGGCCGAAGGCGCCCGGTGCCTGCGCGCGCGGACGAATCGCGCCATCATCGGCTTGTTCGGCGGCAACTTGCTCGAGATGGGACAATTCCTGTATCGCAACGACAATTTCTTCCTGCTGCTCGCCGGCAATCCGCCGCGCGCCCACGAGTTCCTCGATCGGGTGGTGGAGATGCACCTGGCCAATCTGGAGCGCTTCCTCGGCGCGGTCGGACCACATCTGGACATCATCCTGTTTGGCGACGACCTCGGGATGCAGAACGGTCCACAGGTGTCGCCGAAGATGTACCGGGAGTTCTTCTTCCCGCGCGAGAAGCTGATGTGGGACCGCGTGCGGGAACTGGCTCCGCATCTCAAGATCATGCTCCACTGCTGTGGCGGAGTGCGGGAGTTGCTGCCCGGTCTCATCGAGGCGGGACTGGACGCCATCAACCCGGTGCAGATCACCTGCCGCGGGATGGCACCGGCCGAACTCAAACGCGAGTTCGGCGCACAACTCACCTTCTGGGGCGGCGGTTGCGACACGCGGCACACCCTGGGGCACGGGCCGCCGGAGGAAGTCCGGCGCAACGTCCGGGAACTGCTGTCCATCTGGAAGCCCGGCGGCGGTTACGTCTTCCAACAAGTCCACAACATCCTGGCGGATGTGCCGCCGGAAAACGTCGTGGCCATGTACGACGCGGCGCGCGAGGCCGGCCGGTACGAGGGGTGAGCGGCTCGCTCGTCCATTGACCGCAGCGAGGTCGCGGCCTCCGGCGGTTTCCGTCATTGCCGTCCCTCGCGGCTGGGAACACAGTTCCAGCATGATTCCTTCGCGAACCGGCACACGACGCCCGCGAATTCGGCGGTTGGTCTGGCTGGTTGCCCTGATGCTCGTGTCAGGCGCGGTCCTGCTGATTCTGCCCCAGCCACCAACCATCGAGGGCGACGAGCGCCCCACGCACCTCGAGCGGTTGTGGTTCCACTTCACGGGCACCCAGCCCGCCAAAGCCCCCGATGTGGTGTACGTGCCCACACCGCAGCCGGTGGTGGACCGGATGCTGGAACTGGCCGAGTTGAAGCCGGACGATGTGCTGTACGACCTCGGCTGTGGCGACGGCCGGTTCGTGGTGACTGCCGCCCGGCGCTACGGCGTCCGCGCGGTGGGCGTGGACATCAACCCGCAACGCGTGGTGGATTCACGGCGGAACGCGAAACGGGCCGGAGTCGAATCGCTCGTCACGATCAAGCAGGCGGACATTTTTGAACTCGATATCAGCGACGCCACCGTCGTCACCCTCTACCTCCTGCCCGAACTCAATGTTCGGCTCATGCCCAAGCTGGCGCGGCTCCAGCCCGGCGCGCGCATTCTTTCGTTCGAGTTCGACATGCGCGGTGCGCTGCCGGAAACCGTCTTGGAAATTCCCACCACGAATCGAAGCGACCCATATCGGGTCTTCCGGTGGATCGTGCCATGGCAGCCCGAGCCCGTCCCTCCGCCCGCCAGTGGCCCGCCCTCGCGGGGACGGTGACCGGTTCATCCCGCCCAACGGAAGGAGGCCGTTCCACTGACGGCAAAGCCGCCCGCGCGCTTCCACTTGCTTCCGCGCCACGCCAAGAAGGGCGCATTTTGGCCAGAACGTTTCCAGCAAAGATGAAGTGCCGGCGTCCTTCCCGGCGTGTTGGGGCGGCGTCCCGCCGCCCAACCAGCCGTCGCACCAGGACGGGGCGACGGCTCGCAGCCGGGACGGGCTTGTGCAACATGAAAGGAGAAAACGCCCGAAAATCCGTGTGGCACCCTGCGTGCGATCGGCGCAGGGTGGGGCGAGCAGTCCGGAGGCCGGCGTATCGGTGGCGAAGCGGCGGGAGACGGTGGACGGCCACCAGACATTCTCGCGCGCGGTCAGGCAGCCCCACGTACCGCTCCGGGATCGGACGTACCGCCGACCTCCCGGTCGGCGCCGGGGCCGACAAGAATGTCGGCGCTACCAGTGGCCGACACCTACCGCCCGCGTCGTGGCGTTGACCAACAACCTTCTCACCCGCGTGCCGTTCAGCCTGGGCAACGGCACCGACAACACCCTCACCACCCACTCCCGGAACAAGCGCTTCCAGGCTCTTGCCCGGTTGAGACTTCGGGAGACCCGGCGTCGGAAGTTGGCCGAACCTGCCGCTCTGCCGCGGACGTGAACGTCCGCGCTCCCAAGGGCTGCCGGACGTTCTTCACCGGAGCGCGGACCTTAAGGTCCGCGGCCGGGCCCGCACTCGAACGCTCGGGCCGGCCGGTCGTGACCACTTGCAAACTACCCCGCCCCAACTCCCGGATCCGACGTGCCGCCGACTTCCCGGTTGGCGCCGGGGCCGACAAGAATGTCGGCGCTACCGGCGGCCGGCAGCCACCCCCGCGTCGTGGCCTTGACCAACAACCTTCTCACCCGCGTGCCGTTCAGCCTGGGCAACGGCACCGACAACACCCTCACCACCCACTCCCGGAACAAGCGCTTCCAGGCTCTTGCCCGGTTGAGACTTCGGGAGACCCGGCGTCGGAAGTTGGCCGAACCTGCCGCTCTGCCGCGGACGTGAACGTCCGCGCCCCGAGCATCCACCGCTGGTCGTGTTAGTTCGTTGCCGCGGACGAGGACGTCCGCGCTCCCAAGGGCTGCCGGACGTTCTTCACCGGGGCGCGGACCTTCAGGTCCGCGGCCGGGCCAGCGCTCACAGGCTCAGTCCGGCTGGTCCTGACCGACTGCGAAGTGCCCCCGCCCCAACTCCCGGATCGGACGTATCGCCGACCTCCCGGTCGGCAGCGGGACCAACAAGAATGTCGGCGCTTCCAGTGGCCGACACCTGCCGCCCGTGTCATGGCTCTGACCAACAACGTCGTGGACCGCGTGCCGTTCAGCGTCGGCGACGGTTCGGACACCACCCGGTTCACCTACGCCCGCAACGGCCTCCTGGGCCTTGGCGTTAGCGGCTTCAGAAGTTCCAACGCACAAGTTGGTCGCGCGATCCTGTTACCGCGGACCTGAAGGTCCGCGCCCCATGCGGCAGCCGTTGGTCGCGCCAGTTCGTTGCCGCGGACGAGGACGTCCGCGCTCCCAAGGGCGGCCGGACGTTCTTCACCGGAGCGCGGACCTTCAGGTCCGCGGCCGGGCCCGCACTCGAACGCTCGGGCCGGCCGGTCGTGCCCCCTTGCGAACTACCTCGCCCTAACTGCTCGATCCGACGTACCGCCGACCTCCAGGTCGGCACCGGGGCCGACAAGAATGTCGGCGCTACGAGTAGCCGGCACCTGCCGCCCGCGTCGTGACCCTGACCCATAACGTCTTGGATCGCGTCCCGTTCAGCTTGGCCAGCGCCACCTTCTACGCCACCAACTAAGCCAAACTCCAGCGCTGCGCCCTTCCGGACGCACAAAAAAACGGCGCCGGAGGGCTTCCGACGCCGTGTGCTGTCCAGAGTCGTTTTGCTGCCGGTCAGGCCTCCCAGCCTGCGCGGTTTTTGCGGCTCACGAACTGTTCCGCCTCCGGCAGGTTCGGCGACTTCATGTTCGGGCCATCCCATTGCATCGGGCGACCTTCACCCACGCGCAAGGCGATGCAGCCAAGCAGGATGATTTCCGTCAGGTAGGCGGCGATGTCGAAATTCGAGTATGCCGGCGTGCCATCCTTCATCATCTTGAACCATTCCTCCATGTGGCCGGGTGAGCGCGGGATGCTCTGAGGCACGTCCTTGGTGGCCTCGTGCCGGTCGCCATTCTTGAACTCCTCCTCGCCCTTCATCGCGAGGTAAAACTGAGCGCCGTAGTCATCCGGCGAGAAGAGCTTGCCCTTCTCCCCGATGATCAGGGCGCCGCTACCCGGCAGGTTGCCCTGGGTGGCGATGATCTCCCGGACCTTGTCCGGATCCGGCCGCAAGGGCTTGAGGGCGTCGCCCGGATTGCCGTCGTACCACCAGAACTTCAGCGGCGGCAGACCGTCGCGCTCGGGGAATTCGAAGCGAATCCGGGTGGTCTTGGGGAAGGTCTCCGGATAGAAGCGCGAACCGAGTTCGTACTCGACCACCGTCGGGTAACCCAGCTTCAAGGCCCGGAACGGCATGTTCACGGTATGGCAGGCCATGTCGCCCAGCGCGCCAGTGCCGAAATCGAACCAGCCGCGCCATTGGAAGGTGTGGTAAATGTCCTTCTTGTAGGGGCGCATGGCCGCCGGGCCGATCCACGAATCCCAATCCAGCGACGCCGGCACCGGGTCCTCACCGGCCGGCCGGTCGTACGCCTGCCGCCACACGGGCCGGTTCGACCACACGTGCAGTTCCAGCGGCTTGCCGATGACCCCGGCGTTGATCACTTCCACCGCGCGCCGCAGACCGTTTTCGGCGCTGCCCTGATTGCCCATCTGGGTGGCCAGCTTCTTTTCCTTCGCGAGCTGTCGGAGAATCCGAGCTTCGCTGACGTTTTGCACCAGCGGCTTCTGCACGAACGCGTGCTTGCCCATCTTCATCGCCCGGATTGTGGCCACGCCGTGGTTGTGGTCCGGCGTCGAGACGGTGACCGCATCAATGTCCTTGCCCATCTCGTCGAGGAGCTTGCGGTAATCCGTGTACTGTTTGGCGCCGGCGAACTGCTGCGCCTTTTTGGCCAGCGTGCCGCGGTCCACATCGCAGATGGCGACGATGTTGCCGCCGCAACGTTTGGCGTCGCTGCTGTCGCTGTCGCCTTTGCCGCCCACGCCGATGCAGGCAACGTTGATGCGCTCATTCGCGCCGAGGACGCGGCCGACGAAGGGGAAGGACGTCAGCGCGACGCCCGTCAGTGTCGTGGTGCGCAGAAAACTGCGCCGATTCAGGGACTTCAGTTGATTCATAGTAGATGTTGCACGTCAGGGACGCGCGGTTTTCCTACGCTTCGACGCACGGAGGAACAAGGATATTCTCCCCCGATCCACCCCTGAGCCGATGCGGTGGAGTGCCAGAGGCGGAATCCGCGCTCCCGCCGGCAACTGGCGGCCGGGTTGACTTCACGGGTGAACGGGCGAAACTTCCCGGCGTCGGAACCAAACTCACAAGCGCCATGAAGACAAGCTGGTCACTGTGCCTCGGAGTGAGCCTGTTGGGGGCCGCATTCGCCGCCGAAACCACCAACGCACCGTCCCAGACTGCATCGCCTGCGCCGGCCCCGGTAACGATCGCGCCCGACAATTCCCTGACCGCCCCGCCGCTGACCCCTCCCGAGGTCGAGACCCCGAAACCGGCGGAACGCGGCCCCCAGTTGGGCGGCGCCGGGCCAGCCATCTTCCGGGCGAGACAGCCCTTGCAGATGTTCAATCCCGCCGCGCCGAAGGAATACGGCGATGGCACCCAGTTTCTCAGCCTGAACCCGCATACGGGTGAGCCGGAGGGAGTCACGCTGCTGTCTTTCCGGCTCTTCTCCAAGTCCTCCGGAGCGGCATCCGCACCCAAGCCGCCCAAGGCAAAAAAGTTGAAAAGCAATCGCTGAGCGCCGGACCGCCCTCCGGTGCGGCGCTGAGAGGCGGCTGCACCGCTTCGGCCGCTGCCGCGCTTCAAGAAGTCGCGAGCGCGGCGGTCACGGCGGAAAGCGTCGCGCCTGACACCAAAACCAGCTTGCTGCGCGATTTTTGGCCGCGGAGGAGTTGTACATCCGCGCGCGAACGGGCCAGCAGGTCAGCCAAGAACCGCCGCAGGGCTTCATTGGCCGCGTCGTCCACCGGCGGGGCGGCCACGCGAATCTTCAGTTCGTTGCCCAGCGGGCCTTCAACGCTCGTGCGACTCGCGCGGGGTTGCACGCGCACGCGCAACAGGACGCCTTGCGGGTGAACCTCCGCAAACGGGCACCCTGCTGGCTGCGGTTTCGCAGCCGGGCCGGTTGAACCGCCGCTGACGGCTTTGTTGGACTTGGCAGGCTTCACAGCGGCTGGGCGACAAAGGCCGCGCGCAGCGCCCGCTCGGCAAACTCGAGCGCCAGGAAGGTCAGGGCGATGGCCACCACCGGCGAAAAGTCAATCCCGCCCACTCGCAACGGCAACCCGCCAAGGGGGCGGAGCAGATTGCGGGCAGTGACGGTAATGAACATCCAGAATTCGCTGCTTCCCAGATAGAGGAAGCTGTTGACGATGTGGAGCAGGAGCACGAGCCCGATCAGGTACTTCCAGCAGACCACCGTGCCCACGCCGACCAGCGCACCTTGTTTCCACAGTTGAACGGCGGACCGGGGCGCCACGGCCATTCCCTGCTCAACTAAAGCCGGATTCACGAGGTACCAGACCAGCATCACCAGCAGCCAGGGACCGACCAGTTTCAGCAGCCAGGGCCAGCCATCGAGCCAGCCCAATTGCCGTCGGATCGCCCGCTGCCAGGTCAGCGAGTCGGCGGTGCCCCGGTTGACGGAGGAAAGAAACAGCAACCACAAATAGAACCCCCCAAGAAACACCGCGAAACTCAGGAAAGAAAAAGCCGCCATCCGGGCCACACTCACGCTCTTGAACGGAAACTCCACAATCCCGAGGTCCAGTGTGGCGATCCAGTTCACTTCGGGCCCAAACTGCGCGTAAAGCCAGCCGCGTCCCGCGAGCAAGATCACGAGCGCCACCAGCCAGACCCAGCGGTGGCGGCTGGCCGGCGTGATTTGTCGCAGCCACGGGGCGGAGGCCCCGCGCAGGGACTGACGGGCCGCGAAGCCCGCCGACCGCCAGGCCAGCCAGAGGCCCAGTCCCGCGAGATTGAGCAGGAGGTCAACCCAGTTCATCGCGGAGGAGCAGGCAAACCGTCGCGGCGGGATCGCGGGCGGCGCAACGAGCCGCGGGTCTAAAGCCGCTTCAAGAGGACTTCCGCCATCACGGAGGGCGTTTCCGCGATCGCGATGCCGGCATCGCGCATTGCTTCAATTTTCGCCGCCGCCGTGCCTTTGCCACCGCTGATGATCGCGCCGGCGTGCCCCATGCGCCGGCCGGGCGGGGCCGTGGCGCCCGCGATGAATCCGGCCACGGGCTTCCGGCAATGCTGCTTGATCCACGCGGCCGCCTCTTCCTCCGCGCTGCCGCCAATCTCGCCGATCATGATGATCCCGTGGGTGTCAGGGTCATCGTTGAACAGCTTGATCACATCCAGGTGCGACGTGCCGTTGACCGGGTCGCCGCCGATGCCCACGCAGGTGCTCTGCCCAACGCCCTTGGACGTGAGCTGCCAAACCGCCTCGTACGTCAGGGTGCCGCTCCGCGAGACCACCCCCACGTGCCCGGCCTTGTGAATGTAGCCGGGCGCTATGCCAATCCGGCAGCCCCCGTGCGAGTCCTTGCCCAAACCCGGCGTGACAATCCCGGGACAGTTGGGGCCGATCAGACGCGTCTTCTTTCCTTCCATGGCGCGCTTTACCCGGAGCATGTCGGTCACGGGAATTCCCTCGGTGATGCACACCACCAAGTCGAGCCCGGCCGCCACGCCCTCGAGAATGGCATCCGCGGCAAACGCGGCCGGGACGAAGATGGCCGACGCAGTCGCCCCGGTGGCGTGGACCGCCTCCGCCACCGTGTCGAAGATGGGCACTTTGAACTGCTGATGGGTGAACGTCTGCCCCCCCTTGCCGGGGGTGACGCCGGCGACCAGCCGCGTGCCGTATTCGAGCGAGAGTTGCGCGTGCCGGGCACCAAAACTTCCAGTGATGCCCTGCACGAGGAGCTTGGTGTCGCGATTAACCAGGATGGACATGAATACAGTCGGAGGTTGTTGCGGGGCTCACCAGCCTGCGGAAAACGGCCCACCCTTTCGCCTCCCCAAACCGTCCCCCCGGCGCCGGGAGGACCAAGCGGGACGGGATTGTTCACCTTGGAGCGACGGCGCGCTTCGGAAATTGGGGTGAGTCCACCGCATGGCTGCAGGGTGACGTTTCCCAGCCCCGAAACTCAACGCAATTTCGTCCGTCAACCCGCGGCCGGATTGCCCGCCAAAGACAAACGACGCGAGTGGGAAGACTCGCTTCGTTCGGCAACTCCCGGCCGCCGCTTCAGAGACTGCGCCGACGCCACGCCGCGAAGCCCACCAAGCCCAGAGCCGACATCAGCACCCACTCGCTGGCTTCGGGCACCACATTGATGGCACCTGCAAAAGCCATACCGGCACCCAACGCCGCGCCGCCTGCATCGGAGAGGTCAACCAGCGAGAAACCCAGCGGGCTCTGCCCAAAGGTCAGCCCCTTGAAGGTCAATTGCGCGAGGGTGAAAGCGTCAGGTTGATCCGTCGCGAGCGTGGCCGGCAGCTCGAACGACACTTCATCGAGGGCGATGATCCCCGGCGACGAAAGATCGAAGCTGTTCAGGCTCCCCATCCCCAAGTCGAGGCCCGACCACGGCGGTGCGGGAAACGATACGCCGGTCACCTGCACGCGCGCGGCATCGTAGCTGACCGAGAGTTGGTAGCCCCCCAACGCGATGGGGCCGGACAACCCCGAGATCACCACGCTCACGGTGACGGAGTCGCCGATGTTGACCGAGGAATTCAGCGGGGTGAACGAGAGGATTGCGGCGGAAGCCGGCGGCACCAGCGCGGCGCCGGTGAGTCCGGCCAGAAGGGCTTTGGCGAGAGTATTCATTTGGGGTTGGAAAGATGAGGTTTAACGGTTGCGGCCGGCCGCGACTTCACGGGCAAGCCCCGCCGGGTTGGGTGAAAAGAGTGACCAAAGAGCGCAGGTCCGCCACGCCGATGCTGCCATCCCGGTTGATGTCGTATCGGGAGTCAGTGCTCCGGGCTTTCACTGCCGCCCGCAGGATGTCGAGGTCCGCCAAGCCGACGCACCCGTCCTCGTTGAGGTCTCCCCAAGGAAACGGCTGGGCCGGCTGACCACCGACCGCCTCGACTGCCCGGTCCGCCTGAATCAAGCCGTGGCCACTGTCGTAATCGAAGCCCGGTGAAAGCATGTCGAGGGCGGTCGTCTTCAAAGCCGTCGAGAGTTCATCCGGAGTGAGGAGGGGATTGGCCTCCAGCATCAGGGCGGCCACACCCGCCGCATGAGGGGCGGCGGCCGAGGTGCCGTAGAAGTTGGGGAAGCCGTCCCCTTCCGGGAAATCGAAAAAGAAGAAGGTCGTGTTGCCACCGTTCGGCGCGCAGAAGTCGGGTTTCTCGCGAATTTCCGGCGCATCGAGTTGGACCCCGCCCGGCTCAAGGTAAATCGCCGTTGGACCGGCAGAGGAAAACGGCTCCAGCAGCGGCGGATTCACCCCGTACGCAGGCGTCCGGTAGTAGCGGACGGCACCGACCGCGTTCGCGCCGCGGGCGTTCGCGTGGCCGTAAATGGAACCCTTGTTCGCGCGATCCAAGTGTTCCCGAACCTCGAGATCTCCGAACCAGACCAGCTTCATTTGGTTCGGGACCTCACCCTCCCAGTAATCAATGGAAAGGGTGAGGTCTGCATATCGCTGATCGGCCGGGGTCTCCTCCGGGAAGGTCAGGATAACCCCGATCAACTCGGCCGGATCGTTGCCCACGTTCGTGTTCCACGAAGCGATGCCGGTCCACTCGCCATCGGCCCAGTTCAGGAACAGATCCACATCGCCGGTCGCCCCCGGGCTGCCCGGGTCGGCGCTCAGGTAAGGTTGCGCCCACTGGAGCACGATGTAGGTCGTGCCTTCGTAGAGCCGGATGTTCAGGAGGTTGTCCACGGCATCAGAAGGGTCAAAGTCGTGCGAATGCTGCCAGGCGGTTCCCGGCGGGCCCTCACCCCAGCCGGGCCGGGTCGGCGACACCCGGTAAGTGTCCTCAAACCCCTGGCGGGCACCGTTGCCGGCAGCGGAAAAGTAGCTGACGCCGAAAAGGGAAACCAAGTCCACCATCTGGGCGATGAAGCCGTCGGTGAACATGGGCTCGTAGAAATAAATCACGTCGTCGGTGATGACCTGGCAGCCGTCCAAGAACAAAGACACGATTCCCAAGCCAAAATCAATCTGCCCCATCCACGCCGTGTGAAAGGAAATGGCCGCGCCCGGGGCCACATCGTGGACGATTTCCGCCATGGCCCGCCCCTCGTCGTTCCCCGGGACCGGGTCGGAGAGAATGTTGATGTCGGCCGGCAGGTCTCCGCTCGACTGGCCCGCCGCCATGCCACCCGAGGCATTGAACGAATCCGAGAGGATTCCCACGCGAACGCCCGCTCCGCTGACTCCGTAAGTAGCTCGCGCCAAACTCGAGCGCTGTGCAACATCGCCCTGGCTGGTGACGGAGCCGGCCTGCGCCATGGCGAGAGCTGGACGCATCTGGTTGAGAGATTTCATCTGCAGCGACGGCCCCACAGCGCTCAGCGGCAACAACCCCTCGACGAACCGGCCGCGGACGCGTCCATGCGTCAATCCCACCGCCTGCAGCTCGGACAACAACTGCGGCCCACTACTTGCCGCGAGGGCCTCAATCCGCACCATCCCGTTGATAACCGCCGGCGGCACCGGGGAAAGCTTCCCCCCGCCGGCAATCCGGTTCATGGATTGTCCTTGAATCGGCGTGCGAACCACCTGACTGCGCAGCGGCTGCGCCAGCTTGCCGATCGGGGATCGCTTCTCCGCCGCCGCCAGGGCAGCCGGTTTGACAATCACCGGCGCACGGCTGACCACCCGGGCAGAGCGCGAGGCGGTGGCGCGAACCCCGTTCTTCGAGCGATCAACTTCCGCGTGAAGGGACATCGCGGATAGCGTCAGGCACGCGGCAGCGAGGACTGGCAAGGAGCACTTCATGGTATCGAAAACCGGGTTGGCGGACGGCGTTTTGTGAATCAGCGTTGAGTTGTTCGCGCGGCACGATTCCCTTCCCAATATGAAACCGAGGGACCAGCGACCGGGCAGTGCCAAAGGGTTGTGACATCCGCCATACCCGGAGTCAAGGCGAGGCTTGCTGCTGGCAAGGGAATCTCTCCTTGCCGCCGGCGCGGGGATTGGACTTGCATGGTCCGGCGTCGGCCACGATGAAGACCCTTCACCTCTACCTGTTGCGCCAGGTGCTCGCCACACTGGGGATGACCGTGGCGGTCTTCACCTTCGTGCTCCTGCTCGGCAACGCCTTGCGCGAGATCATGGGCCTGCTGGTCAATCGCCAGGCCACGCTGGCCGTCGTGGGCGAGGCCTTCCTCCTGCTGTTGCCGTTTGTCATGGTGTTCGCCCTGCCCATGGGGATGCTGACCGCAACGCTGCTGGTGTTCGGCCGTTTCAGTGCGGACCAGGAACTCACGGCGGCTCGCGCCGGGGGCGTCAGTCTGGTGGCATTGATCACGCCCGTCCTGCTCTTGAGCGTGGTGCTGTGCGGCGTGGCGGGCTGGTTCAACCTGCACCTTTCGCCCGCCTGTCGGGTGGCCTACAAGCGCCTGCTCTGGGAGATGGGCCTCGAACGCGGCGGCACCCTTATCGCGGAGAGACAGTTCATCCGCGATTTCAAGGGCTACATCATCTATGTCGGCGGCCGGGACGGCGAAACGCTGCGCAACCTGCTGGTGTTCCAAATGGCTACCAACGCACCGGCCGGCGGCGCGTCCGACGAAACCGGCGCGCCCGCGACGCCGGCCGTGGAGTGCATCTTCTCCGCGCCACGCGCCACGCTCGAAGTGAGCGCCGCCGAGCGGGAGGTGGCTCTCGTGCTGCCCGAGGTCGAGATCCTGCATACGCAATCAGGTACCCCGGGGATCAGCTACGACGTGGTGATCCCGTTGCTCACGCTGTCCGAAGGGCCCCGCCCCCAGCGGGTCAGCCTGAACAACCTCACCTTCGCGCAGTTGCTGGAGCAGTACTACGAGTTCGAGCGGCTGGGCGTCGAAGCGCTGCCCGTGGCGGTTCAGATGCACCGGCAGGTGGCGTTTTCGTTTGCGTGCATCGGCTTCACGCTGGTGGGCATCCCGCTCGGCATCCGCGCGCACCGGCGCGAAACCAGTGTCGGCATCGGCATGGCACTGGTTCTGGTCGCGATCTACTACGGGTTCCACATCCTCGGCCAAGCTTGGGAGACCTCGCCGCAACGACAACCCATCCTGATGATGTGGCTGCCCAACTTTCTCTTCCAGGCAGCCGGCATGCTGCTGCTCTGGCGGGCAAACCGCCGTTGAGGCGGGAGCCCGGCCATGTGGGGCGTCGCCAACGCCCAGGGTGGCTGCCGTCAATCGCCACCGTTCATCCCCGCTTCCGCACGCAGGGACCTCGGAGCGGCGATCAGTTCAGCGCGATGCCCCGCCGGATGTACGTGGGCGTGTCGAGATCCTCGCCGCGGTGGATGGTCGGCTCGCTTTTCGCAAACCGCCCCTTGGGCACGACCTCCAACGGCAGGAGTTGCTGGGTGGAGGCGCCGCGCCGGCGACGCGAGCGATTCGCGGCCTCGTGCTTCTGAATCAGTTCCTCGCGGACCTGCGGGGGGATCTCCGCCTGCGAAACGTAGCGAGACGGCGGTTTGGACCCGGCCTGGCGTTCGGCCCCCTCCTCATCGCGGCGGGTGGGAAACTCGCAGGCGGGCGGCGGCTCCTCCACCGGTCCCGCCGCGACATCCGTTTGGGCCGCCGTTTCGGGCGCGTTGCGCTTGGCGGCGATCAGGGTGACCGCCAGCCGCCCGGCAAACTCCGGTTCAGTGCAGGCGCCCATGATCACCTGGGCGTTGTCCGCGGCCCGGTTGATCTGCTCCATGACCGCGACGATCTCGCGATGCTTGAGGTCCGTGCCGCCGGCCAGACTGACCAAGACCGCGTCTGCCTCCGCCAACGCCCGGCCCCCATCGAGCAGCGGGCTGGCCAGCAACTGCTCGACCACCTCGCGCGCCCGGTGCTCGCCCGCCGCCTCCGCGGTCGCGAAGCAGCTTTCGGCCTGACGGCCCCGGACGACATGACACAGGTCGGCAAAGTCCGCCCGGATTAGTCCGTCGCGGGTCGCCAGCCGCCACAGCCCGCGAACGCCCTCGACGAGTGTCTGGTTGGTGAGGCGAAGCGTCTCTTCGAAAGTGGTGTTTTCGTCCATGAGCCGGGCCAGTTTCTGGTTGGGCAAACAGACGACGGCATCGCACTCGCGTTTGAGGTGTCCCAAGGCCACCTGAGCCTGCTGCCACCGGCGCTGGCCCTCGAACTCAAACGGCAGCGTGGCCAGCGCCAACACGAGCGCGCCGTGTTCCCGGGCTACGCGCGCCACCACCGGCGCGGCCCCCGAGCCGGTCCCCTTGCCGAGGCCCACCACCAGCACCACCAGATCGGTCTCCCGGCACAGATCAGCCAGTTCCCCGGCCGCGGCTTCGGCCGCCGCCCGTCCCATCGCTGGCTCGCCACCCGCGCCCAATCCGCGGGTCAGCCCGGCGCCAAGGAGCACCCGGTCCTTCACGGGGAACTGGCCGATCAAACGCGCGTCCGTATGCGCAATCGCGAGAGACACGCCGGCCAGACCGCCCTGCGCCATGAGGTGGACGGCGGCCACTCCGGCGCCGCCCACGCCGATGACTTTGATGGTCGGATTCCGTTTCGGGGTCGCGCTCGGAACGGCGATTTCAGGGGATGGATTCATGGCAGGGACGGGTTGGGGCAGATCAGAAGGCGAGAAGCGAGGACAAGATCTGACTCAAGGACGCCTTCACGCGATCGAACCAAGGTGCCCGTTTCCGGCCGCTCGCAGCCTGAAAAGAGCCGTACTTCACCAAGCCGATGGCGGTGGCGAATTCGGGTTGATCCAGCGTCGAGGCCAGACCGCTGATCGCCTTGGTCCGGCCCACGCTGACCGGCAGGTCAAACACCCGGCCGGCCAGGCGTTCGATGCCGGGAATATGCGCGCCGCCGCCACACAGCACGACGCCGTTGCGCAGGTAATCCAGCAGGCCGGCCTGGGCCAGTTCCTCGGCGATGATCTCGAAAATCTCCTCCAGCCGCAGTGACATGATGCGGTGCAGATGCTCCAGGTTGACGGAGCGTTCCGGCAACCCGCGGTCGCTGGCCAGACTCAGCATCCGCCCCCGCCCGGCCGGGTCCACCACGGCGGAACCGTGCTCCACCTTGAGCGCCTCCGCGCGGCTCATCGAAACCTTGAGACCGTAGGCCAGATCGTTGGTCACGTGATCACCGCCGACCGCCAGGACGCCCGTGTGCTTGATGATGCCGTCCGCGTACACCACGTATTCGGTGGTCCCCGCACCCAGATCAATCACCAGCGTCCCCAGTTCCTTGTCCTGCGTCTCGAGCACCGCGAGCGACGAGGCCACGCCGTTGAACACGATGTCCTCCACCTCCAGTTGCAGCGTCCGAACGGTGCGCACCGCGTTTTGCAGGCGGTTGCGGACGCCGTGCGTAATGTGAACGTCCACCTGAAGCTGCGCGCCGACCATGCCCACCGGGTTTTGGATTCCGGTCTGCCCGTCCACGATGAAGTGCTGGCGGACCACGTGAATCACGTGATTCTCGGCCGGCAGATTCACCGTCTTGGCGATGTTCACCACGTCCTGCACATCGTCGGCCGTAATCTCCCGGTCCACCGACGGGATGGGGTGATGGCCGCGGTTGTTGAAGCCACGCAGGTGACTGCCGGTCACGCCGAGATACACGGCCCGGACCTCCGCGTCCGCGAGCTTCTCCGCCGCCACGATGGCCGCCCGAATGTCCTCGGCCGCCGCCGTCGGGTCCACGATCTCTCCCTTGCGGACGCCGCGCGACCGCGACTGGCCGACGCCGGTGATGCTCAACGCGCCTTGCGCGTTCAGTTCGCCGACAACGGCGACCACCTTCGAGGTGCCGACCTCAAGGCCGACGATGATGTGGGGAGAGGGGCGAAACAGGTTAAGCATGGGGTTGGCGCCCGGACGGTGCGACGGCCGGGTTGGGAGGCGGCGGGGGCGGCGGACTCACCGGCGCCCACACCACCGGGCAATGGTTGGTCAATGACAAATCCAGCGTCGCGATCACATTCGACTGGCGCGCGCCCGCCTCGTGGACCACCCACCAACGGCGGAGCTGCAAGTCTAATCCCTCCGGATGCAGGGTGATTTCGCTGCCCTCGCCAGTGCGCACGACCAGCAGCTCGGGGTCGGACACATCCACCGCGACCAGCGAAGCCACCCGCCGGACGGCGGCGTTCTCGAAGGCACGGATCAATCTCAACGCCGCCAGCACGGACCGCGCCTGGACCGGCCGTCCGGGCCGAATCTCCCGGCCATCGAGCCCGACCACGGCCGGCAGCGACGCCAGGGCCGCCTGGCGTTCCGCCGGCACGGCTTCGGCGGGTAACGGCGGCATCACCATGCCGCCGGGGTCGAGGAAATAAGTCACCGGCAGGACCTCGCCGCTCGCGGACCATTGGACCCCGCGCACCTGGGCCACCGGTTCGCGCTCGGTCACCTGGATGCGCAGCAAGTGCGGCGGTACACGCTCGATGGAGACGGTGGCCAGTTGCGGAATGATCTCCAGATCCCGTTTGATCCGTCGCAAATCGAGTAGAAGGAGATTGTCCCCCTCGCGCACATCAGCCCACGCCCGCACCTGCTCCGGTGTGATCCACCGCCCTTCCGTCTGAATCTCGATGGTCTTGATCGCAAAAAACGGGTTCCGCTCCACGAATTCGGCGTGGAGGCGGTCCCAGAACCGCGTCACCACGAAAAGCCCAATCCCCCCGGCCAGGAACAAGGTGAAAACCAGCAAGCCCCAGCGCCGCGACGCGCGCGCCCGGTCAGAACGCAGGCGCACCTCAAGAACCTCGCGACGCTCGGCGCGGCGCTGCCGCCGGTTGCGCGCTGGGCGACCGAAGATCACGTCGTCCCTCCCTTCGAACGGCGCAGGGCCAGCTCCAGCATCTTCTGGCACAAGGTCGGAAAGTCGTAACCGGACTGTGCCGCCGCCTGGGGGAGCAGGCTGGTCGCGGTCATGCCCGGCAGCGTGTTGATCTCCAGCACCCACGGCTGGTCACCAGCGCCCAGCATCACATCCACGCGGGCGTAATCCCGGGCGCCCACGGCTCGAAAGGCGGCCAGCCCAACCTCCTGAACGCGCCGCGTCACCTCCGTTGTCAGCGGCGCTGGCACGAGATAGTCCGTCGCGCCCTTCGTGTACTTGTGGTAAAAATCGTAGGCGCCGCCTCTCGGGCGGATCTCGACCACCGGCAGGGCTTCGCCATCGAGCACGCCGACAGTCAGTTCCCGGCCCCGGATGCGCTCCTCGAGCACCACTTCCGAGCCGTGTTGCAGCGCGCGAGCCAAAGCTGGCGCGAAATCCCCGTCGCGGTCCACGAACTCGAGCCCCACGCTGGATCCCTGGCGTGCCGGCTTCAAAACCACTGGCGGAGCCCAGCCCGCGGGCCAGTCCTCTTGCGGACGGTGCAACACCGTGAAACGCGGCGTCGGCACGGCCGCTTGAAGGCACCGCTCCTTGGTGAGCACCTTGTCGAACGCCAGCCGGCTCGCCTCCGCGCCGCAACCGGTGTAAGGGACCCCCAAGTCATCGAGCTGCCGCTGGACCGTGCCGTCTTCGCCGTAGGTTCCGTGCAACGCCAAGAAGACCACCTCCGTGCCCGGCGGCAATCGCCAATGGTCTCCGTTCACGTCCAGGCGATGCACGCGGTGACCAAGACTGGCAAGTGCCTCGGCGACGGCCGCGCCCGAGGCCAGGGAAACCTGCCGCTCGGCCGAGTTGCCGCCGTACATCACCGTGACCTCGAGTGGAGCGATGCGCTTCATGCGGGAAGGTCTTCGCCGACAATCTCCACCTCGGTCGCCAGTTCCACGCCGTGGAAGTTGCGAACCCGCTCGCGGACACACGCGATCAGTTCCAGGACATCCCGCGCGGTCGCTCCGCCGGTGTTGATGATGAAATTCCCGTGGACGTCCGACACCATCGCCCCGCCCACCCGCAGCCCCTTGAGGCCCGCCTCATCCACCAAGCGGCCGGCCGGCGCGACGTCCGGGTTCTTGAAAATGCAGCCCGCGCTGGGCTGCGGCGGCTGGCTGGCCCAGCGCCGGGCGTTGGCGGCGTCCATCCGCGCGCGGATGGCGGCTTCGTCGTCCGGCTGGCCCTCGAAGATCGCCGCGAGGGCCAGATTGTGGCGCAACAGCGGACAGCCCCGGTAGTGCGCCGGCACGTCCGCCGCTGGAAGTTCCGCGATGCGTCCCCGCTCGTCCATGACGCGCACGCGCCGCACCGCATCAAAGGTCCAGCCGCCGTGGGCGCCGGCGTTCATCCGCAGCGCGCCGCCCACGCTGCCGGGGATGCCCTGCATGAACTCGAAGCCGGCCAGCCCGCGGCGGCGCGCTTCGTTCGCCAGATCCTTCAACTTCACGCCTGCGCCGGCGAACACCTGCGTCCCGGCGATCTCCAGGCGGCTGAACGCCCGATGTGACAACCGCACCACCACCCCGCGGATGCCGCCGTCACGCACCAGGAGATTCGAGCCGCGCCCCAAGATGAAAAACGGCACCCCGCGCGCGTGGCACTCGCGGCGCACCACGCTCAGGTCCTCTTCCGACGCCGGCTCGATGTAAAGGTCCGCCGGCCCACCCACCCGCAGCGTGGTCTTGGGTCCCAGCGGTTCACTCTCCCGCAAGACGCTCTCCGGGGAGAGCGCTCCGCGCAGTTCTGCCGCCAGAGCGGCCACGCTGTGACTCAGCGCCGGCGGCCGAACGGCGGGCACTGGTGGCAACTCGAGCAGGGCTGAAGGAGGGCTCATGGTTCGGGGCGAGGTTGGGCCGCGAGCCGTGCCAGGCTGGCCGGCTGCGAAGCGGGAACCGCAGCCGGCCCACCCTGTGGACGGACGCGCCGCAGAATGATTTCCGCCACCGTTCGCGCGGCCGCGGCACAGTGCCACTGGCGGAGCGCCACCTGCATGCCGCGGCGGCGCGGCTCATCCGCCAGCAACGCGCGGATCGTCGCGAGCAGCCGCTCGGGCGTGGCCTCCGCCTGGCGCAGCAAGCACGCGGCCCCGGAGTCGGCGAAGGCCCGCGCATTGAAATACTGGTGGTTATCCGCCGCGTGCGGATAGGGAATCAGGATGGCCGGCAGGCGCATCGCGGCCTGCTCCGCGAGCGACGAAGCGCCCGCGCGGGTCACCGCGAGGGTGGCGGCGCCGAACGCCAGTTCCATCTCCGTGAGAAACGGGGCGACAAACGCCCGCCGTCCCTGCCCGCGGTAGGCGGCCGCGACGGCGTCCACGCCGTTTGCGCCGGTCAGGTGGATGAATTGCAAGTCTGGCTCCTGCTCCGACAACTCCGGCAGAGCGGCGAGCAGTGCCTGGTTGATCGGTTCGGCACCCTGGCTTCCGCCCATCACCAGCAAAACGGCCCGGTGCGGATCCAGACGCAGCGCGGCACGGCACGCAGCAGCGTCGGCCGGCTCGAACTGGGAACGGACGGGCATGCCCGTCACGCGCACCTGCTGATGAGAGATGCGTCCGGCTGCGTCCGGGAAATACACGAACACGCCTTCCGCGACATGCGCCAGCCAGCGATTCGCCCGGCCCGGAAGGGAATTCGCCTCATGCAGGAAAACGGGCACCCGCGAACGCCGGGCCGCGAGCGCCGGCCCCACGCCGGTGAACCCCCCCATCGAGAGAACTGCCGCCGGCTCGAACTCGGCAAAAAGCCGCCGGGCCGCCCGATAGGATTCCCGCAGGCCCGCCAGGAAGCGGATTGGATTTCGCTGCCACGCCACCGCTGGCAGGGCGTCCACCGTCATGCCAGCGGCCGCGCTCGCGCTCCTTTGATCCACCTCCTTCCGGGAGACCAACAACGTCACCCGGCACCCGCGGGCCAGCAGCTCCTCACCGACCGCCAGACCGGGGAAGAAATGACCGCCGGTCCCGCCGCAGGCGATGGCCACCGACAGTGGCTTGCAGGCACCGGAAGTCATGCGGGACTGCCCTCCGCGGCGGCTCCCAAGGCGGCCAGCTCGGCAGCGGTCGCCTCCGCGGCGGACCGGGCCACGCTCAGGAGCAGGCCGACGCCCCAGAACATCATCATCAGTCCGGACCCGCCGTAGCTGACGAAGGGGAGCGCAATGCCTTTGTTGGGGATCGCGCCAGTCACCACGCCAATGTTGATGAGCGCCTGGAGGACAATGAGCAGAGTGATCCCGGTGGCGAGCAACATCCCGAAGTGGTCCGGCGCTCGACGGGCGATCCCCAGCCCGCACACCAGCACGAGGAGGTAAGCGCCCAGCAACAAGAGCGAGCCCCGGAAGCCAAATTCCTCCCCGTAGATCGCGAAGATGAAATCCGTCTGGTGCTCGGACACCAGCGGCTTGAGGGTGCTTTGATCGAAGCCTTTGCCCTCCGGCCCGCCCGACCCGAGGGCCAGCCAGGACATATACACCTGATACCCGGCCCCGGTGCGGTATTTCTCCGGATTGAGGTAAGCCTCAATCCTCTTCCAACGCACGGGATCGTTCACCAAGAGCGCCCCCACGGCGACCCCGGCCACGATCAGAGGCAGGGCAAAGAAGTACCACCGCGCACCCGCGCTGATCAGCAACGCCACCCCGACCGTGCCGATCAAAACCGCCGTGCCCCAGTCCGGCTCGACGAAAATCAAGCCGCAGACCAGGAGGAGGAGCGTTCCGGGGAACACCACCCCGGTCCAGAAAGAACGCATGAGCCGCTGGTAATAAGCACCGTAGTGCGCCAGCGCGAGGACGGCGGCGAGCTTGGCGAAGTCGGAAGGTTGGAATTGCAACCCTGCCAGCCGCAGCCACCGCCGCGCCCCGTTTACCTTGGACCCCACCCCGGGGATCAGCACCAAAACCAACAGCACGAGCGCGATGCCCAGCAGGTAAGGCGACCACTTGCGCAGCGTCTCCGTCGGCAGCCGCGCGATCCACACCGCGCCGACCCCGCCCAGTACCAACGCCACCAACTGCCGACCGACGAACCGGGTCGGGTCGTCGAGCGGAGCGATGCTGAAGAGCATGGCCACCCCTGTCGCCGCCAGCACCAGAACACTCACCATGATGAGCGACGCGAGCAGGGTGGCGCTGAACAAGGGATTGCGGGAACCAGAGGTGGCCATGTGCGGGTATCCGCGCGAAAAGATTCAGCCCTGGCCGCCGGCCGGGGCGGCTCCGGTCTTGGGCGCGACCGGGATCTTAAGCTTGCGGTCCACCATGATGGTGTCCGATTTGAGATTGTTGGCCTTCCGAATCTCTGGCGGGGTGACGCCGAACTTGCGGGCAATCGCGGAAAGCGTGTCCCCCTTCTTGACGGTGTAAATCGTGTACCCTTCCTCGGCGGCGGCCCCGGCCGGAGTCGTCTTCTTCGCGGCCGGCAATCTCAGTTCCTTGTCCACCTGCAGCCTCCTCGGATCCACGCCGGGGTTGGCGTCCATCAACGCCTTGGTGGTGATCCGTGCGCGGCGGCAATCTTGGCCAGCGTGTCACCACGCTTGATCTTGTAGGTGCTCGACGCGCCGGCCACCGGCTCGGTCGTCTCCATCACCGCCTCCGTCTGCGGCTCGAAAGGCGCGCCAGTCACTCCCCTGCCACCGCCGAACCCGGCGCCGGGGTCGGTGGCGACACCGGTCCCGGTCGTGCCGCTGACGCCGGTGTAAGTCCCGGAGCTGGCGAGGCCGCCGGCGGCGGTCACGCCACCCGTGCCGGTTCCGGTGCCGGGACCGTACTGGGTCGCATAGCCGGGCCAGTTGGTGAGGTCGGCGTACGCGGTGTTGGTGAGCAACGTTGCTGAGGCGTAGCCGACGTTGGTGGGAGCGAGGAAGGAGTTGTCCGTGTCTTTGCGCGCCGACTCGGTCGTCCGGGGCCCGCAGCCCTGGAACAGCAGGCCGGCGAAGAAGACACCGTGAAGCGCCACGATGCTGATGACCGCGATGCGCACGTTTCGATTGCCCTTGTTCCCGGGCGCCAACGGCGTCAGGGGATTGATGGGATGGGGATTGTTCATGGGTGAATACTCGTTAGACGTTGAAGTTTCCGACCGCCGCATTCTGTGTCTTCGCCCCGGGGTTTTCCCGTGCTGATTCCCCGGGCAAATCTTCCGCTGGCGCGTTTGGGTTTGACGACAGCGACGCGCCCGCGCCGCCCCCGGCACCACCGGTGGGGTCTGTTTCCAAAGGACCACCATTAGTTGGCTCCGGCAAGGCGAGAATCGCGTTTCGATACACCTCACCCGCACGCTGATGGTCGGGAAAATGATCTCGACTGAAGCAAGCAGGCGACCACAACACGACATCGCCCGCCACGGCGCCCTGCACGGCCAACACCACCGCTTCTAGCAACGAGCCGGCGTCCCCGCAAGGAACAAAGAGGCTCCACGCCGCACGCAGCCGCTCGCGGCTGTCCCCGAGCAACACCACCCGCTTCACCCGCCGCGCCAGCAGCGGCCCCAACTCGTAGTAATCCGCACCGTCGTCCCGGCCGCCCGCGATCAAAATGACGTTCGGTTCACCGGGCCGGCCGGCCGGCATCGCCAGAATCGCCTGACGGGTCGCGTCCGGCGTTTCCGCCCGATGGTCATCGTAGAAGCGCAGTCCGTGGCGCTCCGCCACCCAGCGGCACCTGCCGGGCAGCGGTTCAAATCGTTTGGCGACCTCCACCATGGTTTCCAGCGGCACCTTGAGCACGTGCCCGACCATCAATGCCGCCAGCAGGTCCTCCGCAAAATGCGGAGCCGCCAGCCGGGTCGCGCCCAAGTCCAGCAAGGGGCCGGACCACTCCGGGAGCTGGCTCACCAGCAGCGTCCGGTCGAGGAACAAATCCGCCCGCCGGGTGGCGGAACTGAACGTGACCGTTTTTCCCGGCACAGGTATCCCCACCGAGCGGAGCTGCGCCAGCGCCTCGCTCTGGACGATGGCCCAGTCAAAGGGCTGCTGCCGCGCGAAGGCCCGGCCGAGCACCCGCAGGTAGTCGTCGTGCCGCGGATAAGTCCCGCGCCAGCTTGGGGACGCGTTCAGGAGCACGGCCACGGTGGGCCGGAAATCGCGCGTGAACTCCAGTTGCTGCGGTTCCGCCGCCACCGTCGCGAAGTCCAGTTCGCGGGTCTGTTCAATGATTTCGCTCAGCGGTTGAAATTCGCCACCGCACACCGCGCTGCGACGCTGGTCGGCCCGCAGCATCTCATTGACGAGCGCGGCGGTGGTGCTGCGCCCGTTGGTGCCGGTGATCGCCACACACAGGCAGCGGGCAAGGGTCGAGGCGACCTCCAGTTCGCTGACCACCGGCGTGCCCCGCTGGGCGAACGCCCGCGCGAGATCGGCGTTGGCGCCGGTCGCCGGACTCGTCACCACCAGGTCCCAGCGGCCGGGCGACGGTTTCGCGGCGCCCAGGCGCACTTCGATCCCCAGGCTCCGCAGCTCGCGCGCGCGGTCCCGCAGGGGGGGCGTGTCGCCGGCTTCGATCACGCGCACGTCCGCGCCCCGCTGACGGAGCAGCCGCGCCGCCGCCTGACCCGTCGGGCACAAGCCGATCACCGCGATGCGTTGGGCTTTGAAGTCGGCGCTCACACGTCAACGCAGTTTGAGGGACGCCAGGGCCACCACCGCGCACAACACGCAGAGGATGTAAAAGCGCGTCACGATCTTGGTCTCCGGCCACTTCAGCAACTCAAAGTGATGGTGCAGGGGCGTCATGCGGAACAACCGTCTTCCTTCCCCGACGAAGCGCCGGGTGGCCTTGAACCACGTTACCTGCAGCAGCACCGATCCGGCCTCCGCCACGAAAACGCCCCCCGCGATCAGCAGCACGAGCGGTTGATGAATAAGCACCGCCATGATTCCCAGCACGCCGCCGATCGCGAGGCTCCCGGTGTCGCCCATGAACACGTCCGCCGGATGGCAGTTGAACCAGAGAAACCCCAGCGCCGCCCCGAACACCGCGGCGCAAATCACGGTCAACTCGCTCGCCCCGGGCACGTGGGGCACCATGAGGTAATTCGCGATGATCGCGTGGCCCGCCACGTAGGTGAACACGATGAACGCCGCGGTCACAATCAGCGTGCAGCCAATCGCCAGTCCATCCATGCCGTCGGTCAGATTCACGGCATTCGAGCTGCCCACGATCACCAGCACGGTGAGGAGGATGCCCGCCACCGCCGCTCCACGCCACACCGGCTGCTTCAGGAACGGCACGTTGATGTCGGTCACCAGCCGCCGGGTCTCCGGCTGCCACCACAGATACAGCGCGATGAACCCGGCCAGGACGAACTGCACGATCAGCTTCACCCGCGCGTGAACGCCTTTCGGATTCTGGAAGGCGATCTTCGCGTAATCGTCGTAAAAGCCCAGCGCCGCCAGGCCCACCAGCGACACCAGGGTGAGGACGACCAGCGAGTTCCACTGCGTCCACAACAGAGCCGTGAGGTCAATCGCCACCACCATCAGCAGGCCCCCCATCGTGGGCGTGCCGCGTTTGCGCTCCCGCTCCGTGCGTCCGCCGGACTGGGACGCCGCATCGTCATAATGCTGCCCGAACCTGACCCGCCGCAGCCACCGGATGAACGCCGGCCCCAGCAGCAGGGTGATGCCCAGCGCGGTGACCGCCGCCCCCGCCGTGCGAAAGGTCACATAGCGGAAAACGCGCAGGCCGGACAAGGCGTCTTCCCACGCCGTGCCGGCGGATAGCTCAAGAAGGTGCTGGCTTAGGTAATACAGCACGCCGGCCTCCCTTCCCGTCCGTTCAGCCCGGCAGCAGATCGCGCGGTCAATCGCTCGCGCAGCGCCTCCACCACCCGTTCGAGCCGCGCCGACCGCGACGCCTTGACCAGGACGACGTCACCCGGAGTCACCTCGGAAATGACCCCCGTCACCACTGCTTCAATCGAGTCGCACGGGACGACGTGCCCGAGGCCGGCCCCCGTTGCCGCGGCCGCGAGGGTGCCCGAATGGGTCCCGATGACGAACAGGCCGGCCAACCCCGCGCGGGCCGCGGCGACACCCACCTCGCGGTGCATCGCGGGCGCATGAACGCCCAGCTCCGCCATGTCGCCCAGAACCGCCCAGCGGCGGCCCGTTCCGGGCAGGTCGCGGAGGGTCTCCAGCGCCGCGAGCATCGAATCCGCGTTGGCGTTGTAGCAATCGTCCAGCACGCGAACCCCGCCGGCCGTCCACAATTGCAGCCGGTGCTTCGGCGGCAGACAGGCCGCGAGTCCGGCGCGCGCTTCCTCGGGGCGGACGCCGAGTTCGGCCGCCACGGCCAGCGCGAGCAGCGCGTTGACCACCTGGTGGCGCCCCAGCAAGCGCAGGCGGCACTCACCGGCGTAGGAGCGCGACGGCGCCGCGACCGTGAAGACCGTTCCGCCATCGGCCAGCCGGCATTGAACCGCGCGCCACTGACAGCCTCCGTCCCAGCCCACTCGCACCACCCGCGCGCGGGTGCGCCGCGCGAGCTTGGTGGTTATTTCCGCCGGGGCGCCGGTGAAAAGTCCACCGCCCGCCGGCAGGCACTCAGCGAGGGAACCCTCCTCCCGGCACACACCGTCGAGATCGCCGAAAAACTCGAGGTGCTCCCGGCCAATGGAGGTGATGACTCCCCACTGCGGCGCCATCATTCGCACCAGCGGGGCGAGCTCGCCCGGGTGATTGGTGCCTGCTTCGAGAACCGCCGCCTGGTGTTCGCGGCCAAGCTGGAGCAGCGTCAGCGGCACCCCGATGGCGTTGTTGAAACTGGCTTCGCTCGCCAGCGTGTTCCACCGCGCCCGCAGGGCGGCCGCGATCAGTTCCTTGTTGGTGGTTTTCCCGTTGGAGCCCCCGACCGCCACCACCGGGAGCCGGAAGCGCAGGCGATGATACGCGGCCACCTCTGCCAGCGCGCGGCGACTGTCCTCCACCAGAATCAAGGCGCCAGCGCCAGCCCGGCCGCCCCATTTTCCGCGTTCGCCCAACAACGCCGCCGCGCCGCGCCGGACGGCTTCGGTCGCGAAGTCATGCCCGTCAAACCGCTCGCCCGCGATCGCGACGAATAGATCGCCCGGCTGGACCTGCCGCGAGTCAATCACCACCCGACGCACCTCCTGCTCGGGCGCACCTTGGACGAGGCGGCCCCCGCAACTGGCGGCAATTTCGTGGAGGGTGAGCGGATCCATGCGCGTCCTAGTTCGGGCCCGGGGCGTGAAAGCCCAGCGCGGCCAGCGCGTTCGCGGCCAACTCCCGATCATCCAACGGCACGATTGTGCCGCCCTCCTCCTGCCAGGTCTCGTGGCCTTTACCCGTGAGGAGCACCGTGTCACCGCCGCGCGCCTCCGCCACCAGCCGGGCGACGGCCCGGCGTCGGTCGGTTTCGATCCAGAAGCCATCGGGCCGGGCCAGCCGGCACCCGGCCGCCACTTGGGCCGCGATCAACTCTGGCGATTCCTCGCGCGGGTTGTCGCTGGTCACGGCGACGCCGTCGGCCGCTTCGGCCACCACCCGGCCCACGGCCGCGCGTTCGGCCGGGCTTACACCGTACCGGGAACCGACCGCCACCAGCAGCCGGCCCGACGTGATCTCGCGGGCCGCCCGCAGGAGGTGGCGCAACTGCCCAACCGTGCGCGCCCGATCTACGAAGACCGAAAACGGCTGGCCGGCGCGCACCGGCTCCATCTGACCCGGCACGGCGTGCAAGCCGGACAGACCGGCGCGGATCGCCGCCACCGGCACGCGCAGTTGGAGCGCGGCGCCGATCGCCGCCAGCGCGCTATAGACGCGATGCCGGCCCGGGAGCGACAGGCGGCAGGCGAATTTCAGGCCGCGGCCCTCCACGATCATTCGCGTGCCTTCCCGCCCGAGTTCCACGTGACTGGCGCGCAAGCGGGCCGACTCGTTCAAGCCGTACGTGACCTGCACTTCCACGAAACTCTCACGGGCCAGCCGTTCGCCGTACGGATCGTCAATGTTGATCACCGCCCCGCCCCGCTTGGTGCCCGCCGCGACCGCGCTGAAGAGCCGCTTTTTGGCGGCAAACACCTGTTCGGCGTCCGCGGGCTCGGAGAACTGCTCAGCGGCAAAATGGGTGAACACGGCCAGGTCAAACTCCACGGCGGCGACCCGGTGCTGCTCCAGGGCCGGCGCGCTGACCTCCATCACGCAGGCGTCGAGACGCGCCCGCGCCATCTCGGCCAGCATCTGCTGCAGTTCCAACGCCTCGGGCTCTGCCCGGCCGGCCGGCAATTCCCGCTCACCAATGCGATGGTGGACGGAACTGACCAGCCCGCTCCGCATTCCGGCAGCCGTCAGGATGGAATGGAGCAGAAAGGTCGCGCACACCCGGCCATTGGTGCCGGTAATCCCCACCACCTTCAGCGCGCGGCTGGGTTGTCCGTGGAACGCCGCGGCTGCACCCGCCAGGGCCAGTCGCGCGTCACGTACGCGCACCTTCGTGGCGCGATGCGGGACAAACCCGTTGCGCTCGCAGATGACCGCCGCAGCCCCGCGCTCAACCGCGACCGGAATGGGCTCGGCGCGGCCGCTTTCGCCTTCACCCAAAGAGAAATAGGCGGCGTCCGGACGGACGCGCCGGCAGTCGTAGGCCAGGGCGGCCACCGGCCGGTTCAGGGGACCTTCCACCACCGCCACCGGCATGTGGCGAACCAGTTCGCGAAGGGTGCAAGGCGTGTTCATCGGCTGGCGTAGGCGGGTTCCCGGCGGTCACCGAGATTGGCGTAAGCGCTCCGGGACGCAGGCAGTGGCGCCGTCTCGGGCGGAGAAGACCGCTTTTTGTCGGGAGCGAGGTTAGGTCCAAGGTCCGGGGGGATTTGCAGGATCCGCAGCACTTCTTCGGCAATGTCCTTGAAGATCACGCCGGCGGTCGCCCCGCCCTGGTGGGCCACCCGTTTGGGTTCGTCCACGCCCACCAGGATGCAAAGCTCCGGCTTTTCGGCGGGAATGAGGGCGTAGAACGAGGCGTAGTACTTGCCGGACTTGTAAGTGCCCCGAAGAACTTCTCACTGGTGCCCGTCTTGCCGGCGAGCGAATGCAGTTCCAGTTCGGCCTTGCGCGCTGTCCCCTCCTGCGAGGCCACGCCCCGCAGGGCCCGCAGCATGGTGGCGGCGGTGGATTCGCTGAGCACCCGCCGGACGGCGACCGGGCTGTAGCGCACGACGAGCTGGCCGTTTTGATCCTCCAGGCGATCCACCAACATCGGGCGCATCAGCACGCCGCCGTTGCCCAGGGCGGCCATCGCCATCGCCATTTGCAGCGGGGTGGTCATGACCTCGTGCCCGATGGGGATGAGGGTGATGGAAATGCCGGACCAGTCGCGGGGATGACTGATCACGCCGGCCCGTTCGCTCGGCAGCATGATTTGGGTCCGGCTCCCGAAACCAAAATTGGTGATGGCATGGTAAAGCCGCTCCGGTCCCAGCCGCAGCGCGGCCTGAGCGGTGCCGATGTTCGAGGATTTCACGAGCACCTCCTCGAAGCTCAGCAGCCCGTATCCCTTGTAATCGTGCAAATACCGTCCGCCATAAAACCAGCGGCCGTTGTGACAGTTGACCCGTTCCTCCAGTCGAAGCAGGCCGGCCTCCAGCGCGGCGGCGATGGTCACGATCTTGAACGTGCTGCCTGGCTCGAACAAGGAACCGACCACGTGATTCACCTGACCGGCGTCAGGATCGCCCGGATTGGCCGGGTCCAGGGACGGCGCGCTGGCCATGGCGAGGATTTCGCCCGTCGCGGGCCGGACGATGACGGCAAACACGCTGGCCGCATCGAAGTGCTCGCGCCCCCAGGCGATCCGCTCCTCGACGACCCGCTGCACCCGCGCGTCCAGCGTCAGCACCACATTCAACCCCGGTCGCGCCGGCAGGTCGGCCCCATCGCCCTTCCACCCGATCGCGCCCGCCAGAGCTTGCTCCAACACCGCTTCGATACCAGTGACGCCGTGTTCCGCATGGACCGTCCCAAACTCGGTGTTGATCTCGGTGGGGAGTGTATAGCCGATGACATGGGCTCCGAGTCGCTGCTCGGGATACTGGCGCACGTGCCCTTCCTGCGCGAAGATGGCCCTGGTTCTGAGGGCGGTCAGCGCATAGCTCAGTCCTGATCCCTTGCGGGCCTTCACACCCAGATCCAAGTTGGCCATCGCGGAGCGAACCTGGGTCCAGACCTCCTGCGGCACCCGCCGCTTCAGGACGACAAACTGATTCGTGAACGGATCCCCCACCGCGTTCGTGCGCACGACCGGCTTCAACTTCTCCAGCACATCCGCCACCTCCATGCCCAGCAACGGGGCGATCGTGGTCGCCACCGCCACTCGCTGGGTGAAAATCAGGGAGGGATCGGCGCAGATGGTGCGCACAGGAAGGCTGGTGGCCAGGACCACGCCCCGCCGGTCGAGGATGTCACCCCGCCGAGCTGCGCGAACGGTGCGCTGGTCATGCATCCGGTTGACGATCGCGCGGTAGTGGTCGTGTTTGACGACCTGGATGCGGTAAAGCCAGAGCGCGAGCGCGACGAAGCTCAGTCCGATGAGCCAGCCGAACACCAACGTACAGCGAAACGCCGGAGGTTTGTTCATTCAGGCCCCCTCCTTTTCCGCCGAACGGCCAGCTCCCGCGCCCAGCCATCATCCTGCCTGGTTTCAGGAGCGCGGAAGCAAACTGGATTCACGCAGTGATTCATCTCTCAGGGGCCAGCCGGGCGGCCGGCCAATTCCAGCGATGGCGGCGCCACCGGGAGGGCCACCACCGGGTCCGCCAGCACCAGGATCTGGTCGTGCCGCATGGGTTTCAGCGGGAGTTGCAACCGGTTGACCTGCCGCTCGATCGCCGACTGCGAGCGGAGGAACTTGATCCGCGCATCCAGCAACTGGTTGGTCAGGCTGAGCTGTCGGAGCTCGACTTCCTTTGCCGCGATCGCCCTGCCCAGTTGTTCGTTGCGGTTGCGATGCAAGATGTAGCCCACCGCCGCCGCCAACAGGAAGCCGCACACGGCCAGGGTGATGACGACCATCACGGGATGCACCGGCCAGGTTGGACGCTTGCGCGCAGGCATGGCTCAGTCGCTGAGTTTTTCCATGACGCGCAACCGCGCGCTCCGGGCCCGGGGATTGGCGGCAACCTCCTCCGCGGAAGGTTGCAGGGCCTTGCGCGACAGCCAGCGCATCTTCGGGGGGCGCGGACGGCGGAATTCCGGCACGTCCACCGCCCCCTCCACCTCGTAGTCCCGGGCCAGTTGGGCACCGAAGAGCTTCACCCGCCGGTCTTCGCCCGAATGGAACGCCAGCGTCGCGAGGCGACCGTGGATTTTCAGAGTCCGCCAAATCGCGGGCAGTCCGCGGTCCAGTTCTTCCAGCTCCGCGTTGACGTGACAGCGAAGCGCCTGAAACACCCGCGTGGCGGGGTGAATCCGACCGCCGCCGTACGGCAGCACTTGGGCGATGAAATCCGCGAGCTGTCGCGCCGATGTGAACGGCCGGGCTTGCCGCGCCCGAACTACCGCCCGGGCCAGCCGTCGCGCGTGACGCTCATCGCCCAGCTCCCAGAAGATCTTGGCAAGCTCCTCCTCGCCGGCCTCGTTCACCACCTGCGCTGCCGTCAGGGGCTGCCGGACGTCGAACCGCATGTCGAGGGCGGCCGGGCTGGCAAAGGCAAAACCTCGATCGGGATCGTCCAGTTGCGCACTCGACGCGCCAAGATCCGCAACGGCGCCATCGCAGCTCGCCGGCGGCACCCACTGGTCCACGTCCGCGAAGCTTCCCTGGCGGATTTCAAAGCGACCGGAAAAGCGCGCGAGTCGCTCGCGCGTCGCCTTCACCGCCGAAGCGTCGCGGTCGCAGGCGAAAAGCCGGCCCGTCGGCGAACTCGCCTCCAGGAGCGCCTCGGAGTGCCCACCGCCACCGGCCGTGCAGTCGAGGTACGTGCCGCCGTCCCGCGGGCTCAACGCCGCCACCACCTCGCTGGTCATCACGGACTTGTGCGCGTACGGAATCACGGTTCATGCCTTATCGCGCGGAATCGTCCGAAAAGAGCACCGCCTGCCGGGCCACCGGTCCGTACGCATTGCGACGGCAAGCCTCCGTGCCGACCTTTGGCGCTGATACGCGCCGCGTGGTGACTTCGTAATCCTCGTCGCGCAGATCGTTGCGAACGGGCTTCAACCGCTCAAAGGCGAGTTCGCGTTGCGCGGGATCAATCCGCCGCCCCAGACGGAACCGGCGGGATTGGGTTTGCTCGGGCACTGCGCCCGGGCGGCTGGCCGGAGCCGTTACACCGGGGGCATCGGCCACCGCAGGGCGGGCTCGACGGAATGGCCAGAGGGTTTGCCAGAAGCCGCGCCACCGGCGGGGTCGCCCGTCCGACGAATGCGGCTGAGTTTCGCGAGACCACCCGAACGACGGCACCTCGGCGGTCACGAAGACTGCTGGCTTTTCCCGTACCGTCGCGATGGCGTGCGTCGCTGACATCAGTTTGAACAGGTTCATAAGCCAAGTTTGATGCCCGTCTCCGGCCCCAAGCGGGACGGCTGACGGCTCTTTTCCTCCCACCGTTTCAAATCCCAGATCTCGAAACGGTCCCCCAGTCCGATGAGGCGAATTTCGTTCCCGATGTTGAGCGACTTCCGGAGCTCCTCGCCCAGGCAGATGCGCCCAACCTTGTCCATGCGCACCGGCTGGGCCACGCCCAACGTGGCGCGCTCCAGTTCCACCGCCTCCTCATCTGAGAGGAGAAAAGTGCGGACCTTTTCGACGAGCTTGTCCCAGCGACTCGGCGACAAAGCGAGGATTCGGTCCTTCGCCCACGGCGCCCAAGGAATCAACGTGAATACCAAGGAGGGGTCCGAAGGGCGCCACTCGGTCGGCAGCATGAAGCGATGACTGGCGTCCAGTGAGTGAGTTCTGGATCCCGTCAATCTCGGCAACTCGCATGGCTGCTCGCCCGTCATTTAGCCGAAGAATACCTTTTTATTCCGTTGACAACCGTTTACTACCGTTTTTTACCCGAAAGGGTCAACAGAAAAAGCCTCGATGGAAGCCGGACTAACTCACAGGTTATTCACGACCCGTTCACCAAGGCTGGCGAGCAAAGAACAACCGGCTCTCGGACTCTCTAAGTGCCAATCCGCAAGACAGTTATAGACTATTTGACCGTATCCTCGCAAGCACTATCCACATCGCTCGCGATCTTCCTGCGCGACCATCAGGATGGCACCTCATCGGTGCCTCGCGGGCCAGATTTGGATGCTCGGGCGCCGGAGAATCAAGAGGTTCAACCCCCTTCGCCGGTGTTCTTGGATTGTCGGCCGGCGGGAGAAAAGACGGTCCAGCCGCCAACTGCCGGCGCTTGCGTGAATTTGTGACGCGGGTCGGGCAGCCAGCCGCCCCGCGACGGCTGCTCCCCATGCCGGCCAGCGCGACGTGGTCTTCGACGACCCGCAACGGGAGGTCCAGCAGTCCGTCAGCAAGAAGAAGGATTCCCCGGGTTTCAGGGGAGCCAGGAGAGGATTCTGGTCCGAATGCGCGACGGACAATGAGCGAGACCAAGGTCCCTCTGGTCACAGTCAACGGCATGTTGAAGGTGTTCCCAAGGCGACCGGGCGCCTCCGACACAGCCGCCGCTGCGGACCCCACTGGCACCCAAACGACGCAGCGCTGAGGTCCAAGACAGCCTCGCTTGCCCCTGCGGACGCCCCACCTTCCGGGTCCGGCCCTGACCGCGCTCCGCCTTACCCCATCCAACCGACAACTCCATTCTCATCGCAATGGTTGAGGTCATCGCGGTACCCGCGGGCTTCCCTCGTTGGCGCGGCGATGGAACACTCCTCGTCGGTGCCAGCGCCATGAACACCAAACAACTCATTGAACTGGGCGTCCCGTTGGGTGCGCCCCTCCGCCGGGCCTCGGAGTTTATCTCGAAGTTCTTGCTGGCGGGCGGCGACAAGGGTCGGCTCGCGGAAGAAGTGGCCGCCATTGTCGCCAACCCGTCGGCCTTCGCTGAAGACGACTTGCGCGGCAAGTTTGCGAAAGCCCTGCTGACTGCCCCGCCGCCGCGCACGGCGCCGGTGAAGTTCCGTCAGTGGGGCACCGGCCTCGAACCGGACGCCGTGAATCAAATGGCAAAGGCCTGTCAGTTGCCCGTCTCGGTCGCGGGCGCATTGATGCCGGACGCGCACGTGGGCTATGGGTTGCCGATCGGCGGCGTGCTGGCCACGGACAACGCCGTCATCCCTTACGCCGTGGGGGTGGACATCGCCTGCCGCATGAAGATGACGGTATTGGACCTGCCGTTGCGCGATCTCGAGCGGAAGCAGGACCGGCTCACCCGGGCGATCGAGGCCGAGACGCGCTTTGGCGTGGGAGCGCATTTCACCGACCGCCGCCAGCATGAGGTGATGGACGCGGACTGGACGGTCAGTCCCGTGACCCGCCAGAACAAGGACCGCGCGTGGGCGCAACTGGGCACCAGCGGCAGCGGCAATCATTTCGTGGAGTTCGGCGTCTTCACCGCCCACGAGGACATCGTTCAGCCCGGATCGGGCGGCGCGAAGATTCTGCCCGCGGGCACCTACGTGGCGCTGCTCTCGCACAGCGGGAGCCGCGGCACGGGAGCGGCCGTGTGCGACCACTATTCCAAGCTGGCCGCCGCCAAGGCCAAGGACCTGCCTGCTGAATTCAAGCGGCTCGCCTGGCTTCCGTTGGATTCGGCCGAGGGCCAGGAGTACTGGGCGGCGATGGAACTCATGGGCCGCTACGCGGCGGCCAATCACGCCCTTATCCATCGCCACATCGCGGCCAATCTCGGCGCGGAGGTGCTGCTTGACCTCGAGAATCACCATAACTTCGCCTGGCGCGAGCGGCATTTGATTGAGGGCGAGGAACGCGACGTCATCGTGCATCGCAAGGGTGCCACGCCCGCCGGCCCGGGCGTGCTGGGCATCATCCCGGGCTCGATGGCCGCCCCGGGTTTCGTGGTGTGCGGCAAAGGCGAGCCTTCCTCGCTGAATTCCGCGGCCCACGGTGCCGGCCGCGCCATGAGCCGCAAGGCGGCGACCGAACGGTTCAACTGGAAAACGGTCAACCAGATCCTCCGTCAGCGTGGCGTGAACCTCATCAGCGCCGGACTCGACGAGGTTCCGATGGCCTACAAGGACATCCGGGAGGTCATGGCGGCGCAGAGTGACCTGGTCACGATCGTGGGCCAGTTCGACCCGCGGCTTGTGAAGATGGCGCCAGCGGGCGAACGGCCGGAGGATTGACGAAGTTTCCGCCAGCGGGCTCCGCCCCAAGCCCCTGCCACCTTCGCGCTCAGGGCTGGGGCGACCGCAAGCGATACGCCGCGCGGTGCGTGGACTTGCCCTGCGCCACGAATTCCTTCTCGAAATCAGTCAGCTCCGCCGCGAGGTCCGCCGGCGTCGGCGCGGGTTCGAAGGCCGGATGCGCCGCGAAGACGCGGGTCATCTGAGCAAAGTATTCGGCGAAATCCGTCCGCAGGTACACGACCCCGTCCGGCGCCAGCACCCGCCGGGCAAGCTCCGGAAAACGATCGTTCACGAGGCGGCGCCGGTGATGCCGGCGCTTGGGCCACGGGTCCGGGAAATAAACATGCAGGGCCACCACCGACGCTGCGGGCAGCAGATACTCCACGAAGTAACCCGCTTCCAGTCGCACCCCACGGAGATTGGTCAGACCGAGCCGCCGCCCCTTGCGGTCAATCTTGCGGATGCGTCCCAGCAGCCGCTCCACGCCAATAAAGTTCCGCTCCGGATGCTTCTGCGCGCGGGCCATGAGGAAGCCGCCGTCGCCGCAGCCGAGTTCAACCTCCACCGGCTGCGGGGTGGGGAACATCGCCCCGAGGTCCAGCGGCTCCACAATCGAAACCAGCCGGAACAGCAAGGAGGGTTTCTCCTGACCGGCGGCGGACCTCTCGACCCCGACGGTCATGGCGTGGCCGCGGCAGGCGGCTTTTTCTCCCGAAACAGGGCCAGCGACGCGGTGTAGCCGTGGAGGAAATTGCGGTTGCCCACCGGTCCGATCTCCCCGTTGCAGAAGAAGCCGGTGAGACCGAGCGGGCCAAGAATTTCCTGCGCCAGCCCGGCGTCGTGGTTCGCCCGCGAGAACAGGTTGGTTCCCCGCCCGTTGCAACTGCAGAGGCAGCCGCCGTAGAGGCGGCCCGCCGGCACCCGCCGTCGCGCTCGCCGCAGCAACTCGGTCAGGTCCTCCGTGGCCGCGGCCGCGTCCCGGGTCTGAAACTGCAACGACTGCCCCGGACGGGGCATCGCTCCGACGGCGAGCGCGCCCGATTGCGGATCCCCGCCGAGCAGATTGCGAATCAGGAAGTCGCCACGGTGGAACTCCTCCTGATACTCGTTGATGACCAGCCCCACGAAGAGATTCCCCCGCGCGCGGAGTTGCTGCTCGGCAGGCAGGTTGTTGAAGGTGTCCGCCAACACTTGGTACGCCGGCCGGTTGCCGATCTGGTGAATCACGTTCCCGTCCGCCCGCGTAATCGTCCACGGCTGGCCAATGGGGGTGCAGCCCTGGGAGATGACGCCCTCCAGTTCCACCGCCCCGCCGAACGAAATCGCCACCGCGCCTTCCTCGAACACCTCGCCGTTCAGGTACACCTGCGTTCGCTGCGCCTCGAAATCGCCCCCGGCCAAGCCCCCCAGTGTCGGAACGGCAGGGTACGCTTCATTCCACTGTCGCAGCCACGATTCGCCGTCCATGTGGAACGGATCGGCGAAGACCAGCCAGCCATTGCTCTGCTCCGCGGTGACGCCCGTCTCATGTTGCCAGTAACCCGGGCCGTTGGCTTCCTCCACTTCGGCTTGCGCAAAATGAACCCCGGTCAGTTGCGCCCCGGGCAGATGATACAGGCCGAGGACCAAGCCCGCGTCCTTCTCGATCTCCTGGTCCCCCACGATCAGTGCCTGGCTGGAGCACCCGGCCAGCAGCGGGATCCGGCCATGGACGCGCAACACCTCCAAGACCTGGGGTGCCGCGTCGAAATAGCCGGGCGTCGTGAACACCAGGCCGAGCGTGACGCCGGGCGCGCGCCATTCACGACGGAGTTGCTCCACCCAACGCCGCAAACCGGCTTCGTCCGGACCGCCCGTCCAGTGTCCCGTCACTGCATGTTCGTAGGCCTGCATCTGCATGGCGGCAACGTAAGGAGACCCCGCCGAATTGCAACCGGAGGCGACAAGGCCCCCGGCTCTGGCCGGGCCGGCCCGCGCCGCCTTTCTGGAGGCGGCCTGTGGCGGAGACGTCGCGCTGCGCCAGCGCCTCAAAGGCAGCTCGCCGCGCACGAGCAGTCCGGGACGCGGCTGGCCACGCAGGACGCCGTTCAGCCGACGATCAAGCTCGACCTCGCCGAGGCTCCCGACGAAGCCGTCGGGCAGACGATCAGCCGCTACAAGCTCCTGGAGAAGATCGGCGAGGGCGGCTGCGGCGTGGTCTATGTCGCCGAACAGACCGAACCGGTGCGCCGCCGCGTCGCCCTTAAGGTTATCAAGCTGGGCACGGACACCCAGCAGGTCGTCGCGCGCTTCGAGGCCGAGCGCCAGGCGCTGGCCATGATGGACCATCCCAGCCTCGCCAAGGTGCTCGACGCGGGGATGGTCGGAAAGGACGCCTCGCGTAGCGCCGACTCGCCAGCCGGCGCACCCCGTAACGCCGACTTTCCAGTCGGCAAGTCCGCCGGGAAGGGAGAGCCGCCCCGCGCCGGTTGGAAAACCGGCGTTAAGGGCCGGCCCCACTTGGTCATGGAACTGGTGCGCGGCATCCCCATCACCCACTACTGCGACCAGGCGCAGCTCACGACCCAGGAACGGCTGGACCTGTTCATCAAGGTTTGCCAGGCCATTCAGCACGCCCACCAGAAGGGCATCATCCACCGCGACATCAAGCCCTCCAACATCCTCGTCACCCTCCACGACGGCGTGCCGGTGCCGAAGGTGATTGATTTCGGCATCGCCAAGGCCACCGAAGGCCGGCTGACCGACGCCACGGTTTACACGCAGCTTCACCAGTTCATCGGCACGCCGGCCTACATGAGTCCGGAGCAGGCGGAGATGAGCGGGCTGGACATCGATACGCGCAGCGACATCTACAGCCTGGGCGTGCTGCTCTACGAACTGCTGGTGGGCAAGACGCCGTTCGATGCGCAGGAGTTGATGTCCGGCGGGATCGACGCCATGCGGCGGACGATCCGGGAGAAGGACCCGGTGCGGCCAAGCACGCGGCTGGCGACCTTGCCGGGCGAGGAACTGACCACCACGGCCAAGCGGCGTTCGGCGGATGCGCCGAAGCTGATTCATCTGCTCAAGGGCGATCTGGATTGGATCGTGATGAAGTGCCTGGAGAAGGATCGGACACGCCGATACGACACGGCCAACGGACTGGCCGCCGATCTTAAGCGGCATCTCAACAACGAGCCGGTCGTCGCCCGTCCGCCCAGCGCGGCCTACCGCCTCCAGAAGGCCTTTCGCCGGAACAAGCTGGCCTTCACCGCCGCGGCTGCCGTGAGCCTGGCCTTGCTCCTGGGCATTGCCATCAGCACCTGGCAGATGCTTGCCGCGCGCCAGGCGCAACGGGAGGCGGAGGCGGCCCGGAGCCGGGAGCAACAGCAACGGATGGCCGCAGAGACCGCGCAAAGAATCGCCGAAGCCGAACGCCAACGGGCGGATACGCAAGCCCGCTGGGCCGTCGAGAGTGACCGGCACTCACGCTGCCTGCTTTACGCCTCGGACATGAACAATGCCCAGCAGGCGCTGAAAGGAAACAATCTGGGCAAGGCACGGCTCCTCCTGGACCGTCACCGGCCCCGGTCCGGTGAAGAGGACCTCCGCGGCTGGGAGTGGCGGTATCTGTGGCAACAGGCCCGGAGCAGCGCCCTCGTCACCCTGACCAACCGGCCGACGCGCGGGCTCGACGTCAGTTTTTCGCCGGATGGCTCCCTTCTGGCGGTGGGATGGTACGACGGCGCCGTGGAGCTTTGGGATGTCCGGGAAAGACGGCTCGTTCGCCAGCTCGTGATCGCCGGGCAATATGAGTACGGCCGTGTCGCGTTTTCGCCCGTCCGAAATCTCCTGGCGGCTACATCCGATCGGCACACGGTCACGTTTTTCGATCTCGACGCCGGACAACAAACCGTCGCTTTGCGCATCACCGAAGAGGATCCATACAGTGTCAATGACATCGCGTTCTCGCAGGACGGCTCGCGGCTGGTGATCTATGTGATGGGCGGCGGCCGCATGTCCAGGGATGCCGCCTACGTTGTGAGCGTGGCTTCCGGCGCAATGGAGAGCCGGCACGCCACCCCGATAAGCTTCAGTTGGTTTCATGGCGCCGCCCGGCTTTCCCCGGACAACCGGCGGCTCTATCTGCCGGATTCGAATCCCAGCTCTCGCCGCTACAGTCTCCGTAGCATTGACCTCCAGTCCGGCGATGAGCTCTGGAGAACCGCCGAGCAAGTGGACTACGGCGTGACCGCCCTGGCGCTATCACCGGATGGTCGCTGGCTGGCTTCAGCCGCGGGTTTCGAGGATGCCGCCATTCGCATTTGGGACGCCGAAACCGGACGGCTCATGATCCGACTGGATGGACACACCGCTTGGACAGGCCGGCTCGTGTTCAGCCATAACGGGCGCCGGTTGATCTCCGCATCCGCGGACCAGACGATTCGACTGTGGGATACCGGAAGCTGGACGGAAACCGCGGCGCTGCGTGGGCACGGCGACGAGATTCACGCCGTCGCCGTTTCGGACGAGCAAAACCTGATCGCCAGCGTGGGTAGAGACGGCGAACTGATGTTGTGGCGGCTGGATACGCGGGCTGGATCCGACGGCTACTTCGCCGCGGCCGAAGCCTATCACAACGCGTGGCCCATCGCATTAGGCCAGTCCCAGTTTCTGATCAGCCCGGGCAGGCTGGCGGGGCTGAGCGATCTGACTGACGGTGTCCCACCTTCCTCGTTGCCTTGGTTGATCCCATCGGAAGGTCCATTCCGTCTTTTCGGCACGAACTCGCTCTGTTACTGGGACGGTGCTCGCAAGCTTGTCATCGCGGAATGGCGCGGCACAAATCTGCTTCAGCGTGACGCCGTCGAGCTGAGGCCGGGAGCCGTGCCGCCGGCTTTGGCTTTCTCGCCGGGACACCAGCTCGTTTCCTGGACGGAGCGGGGATCCGCAGCCTCGATTTACGTGGCAAGCTTAAGGACCCCAGACCGTCGGACGGAGCTGAAGAACGATTTACCTGGCATTCAGGAACTCCTGCTCAGCCCGGATGGCAATCACCTTGCCGCGATATCTGCGGATGGAGCGCGGGTGTGGCACCTCGCGACGGGAAAGCTACTGCTATCCATCAAGGATACTTGGGATCTCGCCTTTGCGGCAGGGGGGCGCGTCTTCGTCGCCAGCGTGGCCCGCGAAAGGGTTGATCATGAGATTCGTTTCCACGACTTGAGCCAGCCGGAGCGCCCTCCGCGCGTTTTCCCGGGAAGAGACCGGTCACGCAGGCTGGCCGTTTCCCCGGATGGCCGGCTGGTTGCCGCGGCCACCGATGCGGGGCAATTGCGGTGGTTCGACGCGATCGGCATGGAACACCTCGATTCCATTCGCGCCCACCTGAACGCCGCCTTTAGTGTGGCGTTTTCCCCGGATGGCCGGCGGCTGATCACGTCCAGCGGCGGCCGCGAGGCCGTCAAGGTCTGGGATGCGGGCACACGACAAGAGCTGCTGACGCTGTCGGGCGCGGGATCGTTCCTCTCGCGCGCGGGCTGGAGTTCGGACGGCGACGAAATCGTTGCCGGATCGCCGTTGCAGGTTTGGCGCGCGCCGTCATGGGAGGAGATCGGCGCGGCGGAAACGAAGGAGAAAGCGGAGACCCAACGGCCATGAACGCGAATCTACTTGGACTGCGTGGGCCAAGCATGGCGGCGACACCGCTTTCGGAACGCGCGAGAAGCTATCGCAATTCACCGGCTGCCAGCCTGCTCGAAAGCGATGTCGCTTCCGACTTGCCGGCGCACTCCAAAACCCAGCGGACTACCCCGCCGCCCCGTTCGTCGCGAAGCGCCTTGAACTGCGGCAGTCCTCTGCCGCTTTTCCCCATGCGTGATGAGTCAGAGCCTGTTGATGTGTGCGGCAACACGTTCACGAAATACAGGCAGGAGCGCGCTCACCTGTTCCAACCCTTCCCGCATCCGGTCCCACTCGTTTGAAATCCGTAGCCGTGGTGGACAACGTGGCGGAACCGGCGAAAGGGGCCGACTTGGCGGGCCAGCGCCTCGTCGAACAGCATCGGCAATGGCGCTTGTTCGGGCGGACAGAACCGCTTGAACAAGGCCAGATGCCAGTTCTCGCCCGCGGGCAGTTCGACGCCGTAAAAGCGGCTCAGGCGCTTGAGAATGTTTTCGATACCCGAATAGAACTGAGCGAGGAACGCGGCAGCGGCTGTCTTCTCGCGGACGGTCGGCTCACGACCAGCCACGTCCCGCCGCAGCGCTTCGAGTTCATGGGCGACCTGCTGCAGCAAGTCGAACTCGATCGCGATCTCCGCTTTCAATTCTTCGGCCGTCACAGGAGCACACGGGCCCGCTTTTCGATGAGCCGGGTAAAGGGGGTCGGAGGATCGAGCGGCACCAAGTCCAGCGGGACTCCCAAGGTTTCTTCCAGGGCTGAGGCCAACTCGAAGAGCTTCCAGCCGGGAACACCCGCGCAGGCCAGGTCCAGGTCGCGGGCGGCCGATGGATTCTCCAGTCCGCTGCCGAAAAGCAGCAGCCGCTTGGCCCCAAACTGGCGGGCCACGATGGCGGCCTTTGCCAGCACGCTCTCCAAATCGCTCATGTGTGGGAGACTACCACTTCAGCCCGGCCCGACAACGCCGGGCTTTCCGTCCGCCACAATCTTCAGCCATGAACTCAAACCGCGAAGAACTCCTGTTCCAACTCGCCCTGACAAAACCGGCCGCCGGGCGGGTGGCGTGGCTGGATCGTGAATGCGGCGAGGACCAAGCGTTGCGTGCCCGCCTCGACGCCCTGCTCGCGGCGCACGAGCCGCCCGAGACACTGCTGGCCACCCAGGCCGACGCGGCACCACCGGTCCATTGAATTGGGTTCGCCGCGGCCGCCGAAGCCGTCGGCCAGACGCTGGGCCGCTACAAGCTGCTCGAACAGCTCAACGAAGGCGGCTGCGGCGTGGTCTATGTCGCCGAACAGACCGAGCCGGTGCGGCGCCGCGTCGACCTTAAGGTCATCAAGCTGGGCATGGACACCAGGCAGGTCGTCGCCCGCTTCGAGGCGGAACGTCAGGTCCAGGCCATGATGGACCATCCCAACATCGCCAAGGTGCTCGATGCGGGGACGACGGAAAGCCGCCTGGGTCCACGCGCCAGCGTCTTGGACTGCGGCAGTCCGCTGCCGCTTTCGAGTGCGCCTGACGGTCCCAAAGCGCCAAGGGACTGGCGCAGTCCACAACCTGGCGGAAGTTCGGAGCGCCTCTCCCCGGGCCGGCCCTACTTCGTCATGGAACTGGTCTCCGGCATCAAGATCACCGACTACGGCGACCAGGAGAAACTCGGGACCCGGGACCGGCTCGAGTTGTTCATCGAGGTCTGCCAGGCCATCGAGCACCGCACCAGAAGGACACTTTGACTCAAAAACAAGTTGCAGGCCCCTCCTCTTCCGCCTACAAAAGCGTCGGTTTCGGTCCTGCTGGCGGCGCTTCAACCGTTTGACATCAGTCTTCGAGCCGCCAGTGTTTCCAGGTAGGGAGTCCCGACTTTCGCATGGCGGCTCCATGTCTCTGCGGTGCTGTCCTCCCTGGCGAGAAGGAATTATGAGCAACAACAATGTGCCCGACGTGGGCGTGGGCTATCTTGAGATCTCGGAGAAAGGCTTCGGTTTCCTGCGAACACCGGAACAGCATTTTCATCCGAAGCCGACGGACGTCTTCGTCACGCCGGACACCATCAAGCGCAATTTCCTGCGCGAAGGCTGTCTGGTGAAGGGCGCGCTGCAACCGCCGCACCGGGGCAGCAGCCCGCAACTCAAGGAGGTGATCGAGGTGAACGGGATTCCGTTCGCCAGTTACGTCAAGTCCATGCGCTTCGAGAACCTCACGACGATTGACCCCATCGAGAAGTTCCGGCTGGAGACGACGCCCGACCTGATCGAGACGCGCATCATTGACCTGGTGACGCCCATCGGCAAGGGCACCCGCGGACTGATTGTGGCGCCGCCGCGCACCGGCAAGACCACGGTGCTCAAGCAACTGGCAAACGCCGTGGCCGCCAATCACCCCGAGGTCCACGTCATGGTGTTGCTGATTGACGAGCGGCCGGAGGAGGTGACCGACTTTCAGCGTTCGGTCAACGCCGAGGTGGTCGCGTCGTCGAACGACCAGGACCTCGAGACCCACGTGCGATTGAGCCGGTTCATGATTGAGCGCTGCCGGCGGATGGTCGAGGCGGGCAAAGATGTGTTCGTGCTCCTGGACTCGCTCACCCGCGTGGCCCGGGCCTACAACAGCGTCCATGGCGGCTCCGGCCGGACCATGACCGGCGGCGTGGATGCCCGCGCCCTCGAAATCCCCCGCAAGATCTTCGCCGCCGCGCGGAAGGCGGAGGAAAGCGGCTCGCTCACCATCATCGCCACGGCGTTGATTGAGACGGGTTCACGCATGGACGAATTGATTTTCCAGGAGTTCAAAGGCACCGGCAACATGGAGTTGGTGCTGGACCGCAAGCTCTCGGACCGACGCCTCTTCCCCGCCATTGACATCCCCAAGAGCGGCACGCGCAAAGAGGAGAAGCTCTTCCCGAAACACCAGATTGACGCCGTGCGCAAGCTGCGGCGCATGATGGTGGACCTGCAACCGGTCGAGGCGATGGAAACGCTCATCGCCGCGCTGAAGAAGCACAAGACCAACGACGAGTTGCTGGCCAAGCTGGTCTGAGCCGCCCGCTCCCGACCCAGCCGGGCCCACGTCGTGGATCGGTGCTGGGAACCTTCGCCCGATGAAACGTGCCGCGACCCTTCCCGCCCCGGCGGTCGGTAAATCGCGCCCCGCACTCGAGCGAATGCTCCGCATCCACCAAGCGATCCAGTCCGGCCGGTTTCCAAACGCCGCCACGCTGGCGCCTGAACTGGAAGTCAGCGCCAAGACCGTCGTTCGCGACCTCGAGTTCATGCGCGACCGCCTCAACCTGCCGCTGGCCTACGACCCGCGGCGCTGGGGCTATTACTACACCGAGGATGTCAGCACCTTTCCCTCCCTCCAGATCACCGAGGGGGAACTGTTCGCCCTGCTCGTCGCCGAAAAGGCGGTCCAGCAGTATCGCGGCACCAACTTCGAAAAGCCCCTGCTCAGCGCGCTCAAGAAAATGGCCGCCGCCCTGCCGGAGACCGTGTCACTGCATCTGGCGGACTGGGACCAGACCATCTCCTTCCGCACCAGCGCCGAGCCGATTCTGAACCTGGAGATCTTCGACCTCCTGGCCAAGGCCACGGCGCGGCGAGAACAGTTGGAGATGGTTTATCGCAAACCGGGCGAGGCGCGGGCTGAAACGCGGACCGTGGACCCCTACCACCTCGCCAACGTCAACGGCGAATGGTACCTCTTCGCCTACGATCACCTGCGCAGGGACCTGCGGACGTTCGTGCCGGCGCGGATTCAATCGGTAAAGCCGACCGGCCAGACCTTCACCCGACCGACCGGTTTCTCGGTGGACCGGCAACTGCGCGGCAGCTTCGGCATTCACTCCGCCGAGGGGCGGTTCGAAGTCGTGGTGCGCTTCGCGCCCGAGGTGGCCGACTTCATCCGCGAAAAGCGCTGGCATGCCTCCCAGCAACTCCGCGAGCTCCGGAACGGCGGCGTGGAACTGCGCCTGAAGCTGTCCAGCCTCGTCGAGATTCAGCGGTGGATTCTCGGCTGGGGTGGACGCGCCGTGGTTCTCCGGCCTCCGGAACTCGTTGCGGCCGTCCGGGACGCGGCACAAGCCATCTTGGGGGCACGAGCCTGAACGAAGTTCGCCCGCACCCGGGGGCCGTCGGGGTGCTTCGCGAGGAGGGAGGAGCGCCCGTCCAATGCGTCCCTCCTCGATTGGGGCGGAAAGGGCAATCCTACGCCCGACACCGACCCGCTCAGGGTAGCCGGCTGTCAGCCGACCCCGGACGGCGGTCATCAGTGCCGGCAGGGTTCGATTCGATGCTGCCTCGGCCAACGGCACGGCAGGCGGTGTGGCCGGTTGCCCCCCGGCCGGCGCGTGGTCAGTCCGTGCTTGTCACCAGAACTGGTGACTATCGGTGGGCACGGAGCGAGGTACCTTCTCCCCGTTGTTTCTGCGCGTCCGTTCTCAGCGCGCAGGGTGTGAAAAGGCCGGACCTGTTTGTCCGGCCTTTCTCTTTTCCTATGCGTCCGCGGCTCCGATCGAACTACTCCGGAGACGCTTCCTCGATCCGGTACAGGTGGGTTCGGGTTCGCAGGAAGAAGGCCCGCCCCGAAGCCGCCGGCGACGCCATGAAACCCGCATCGAGCTTGTTCGTCGCCAGGACCTCCAAGGTCCGACCGGGCTTGATCACTTTGGTGGTTCCGTCCTGGCTGAAAAAGTATAGCCGGCCGTCGGCGGCGAGCGGAGAGGCGGCGTATTTTCCGCCAATGCGCTCCGCCCAGACCACTTTGCCCGTCGCCGCCTCGATACACGAGAGGAAGCTCTCCTCGGCGGCGGTGTAGATCAGCCCGTCCACCAGCAGCGGCGAGGCGTACTTGCCAATGTGGGTGCGGAGTCTCCAAACGATCCCCGAATCCGTAATGTCCCCCTGCCCATCCGTCCTGACGGCGAGCAACTCGGTGCGCGACAAACCGGTCACGAAGAATGCCAGCCCCTCAGCAAACAGCGGCCGGGGGGCTGTGGACCAATCATTATACTGGACGCGCCACAATTCCCGCCCGGTCCGCGGATCATAACCGTAAGCCGCCTTGGCCCCCGCACTTAACATGAGCGGCTGGCCGGCATGGGTGACGATCAACGGGGTGCTATGAGCCTTGCGCAGATCACCGTCCCTCGCCATCTGACCGGGGATGTGCTCGTCGTTCCACGCCACCGACCGGTCGGTCTTCCAAACGGTCCCGCCCGTCTGTTTGTCCAGCGCGACATGATACTGCAAGTCGGCGCCGTCCATCGTGAGAATGACCAGATTCTCGAACGCCACCAGTGAAGAGGCTGGGCCGCGATAGTGCCGGCAAGGCAGATCGTCGCGCTTCCAGAGGACCTTGCCCGTCGCCGTGTCCAGGCAGGCCGTGCCGAAGCTGCCGAAATGCACAAACACCCGTCCCGGCTCAATGACGGGAGACGGCGTGGCATAACAATTCATCGAAGCGCCGTTGCCGAGGGGCTCCGGATCGTCCCAGTGGAACAAATGCTGGTTAACCGAAATCTTCCCCGTTTCGGCATCCAGGCCGATCGCAAAGAAGTCGTTCCCCTCCACCGTCGCCGTGGTGACCCATACTTGACCGCCCATCACCACGGGTGTGGACCAGCCCCGGTGGGGGATGGGCGTCTTCCACCGCACATTGTTGGTTTCGCTCCACGTTATGGGCAGCCCAAGCGGCTTCCCGTCGGGCCGGGGCGGCACCTGTCCATCTCCCGAGGGGCCGCGGAACTCCGGCCAATCCGCGTGCGTCACGACGACGCTCCAGGCGAACAAGACAACCACCGCTCCCGCTCGCCGGAGCAATCCGGGGCCACTCACGATTCCAGACAAAGACGTCTGCATAAAACGACCGGGAGCGAATCGGTCGGCCGATTCGCTCCCTCCGAAATGTTCACATTCGCTTTCCGGCGATCAGGCGTTCCAGATATACGTGGCCGGCGCGATCTTCTTGACCTCTTTGATCTTTTTGCCGACCGCGTTGAACCAGGTGTAGATGCGCTGCGGGTCCACATTCAGTCGGCGGGCCATGTCGAGGACGGTGATGCCTGAGCGACCCGAGGCTTTGAGCATGGCGATGACGGTCTCCTTCGCCACTGCGGGCTTGCCGCGCCGGCCCGTCGGCGCCTTGGGCGCGGGCTTCTTGGGGGCGCGGGGCGCGGTCGTCGCCTCGTCAGTCGCCGTCGGCCCAACCCAGCCAAACCGACCGGGCCCCACGCGCTGGATCTCCTTGATCTTGCTGCCGGTCGAGTAAAACCACGCGAAGACATGCGCGTATTTGGCACCGAGACGTTCCGAAATCTCCTTCACGGAAATGCCCGACTTGCCGGCCTTTTGGAGGAGCTCGATGATGGCCGCCTTCACAGAACCGCGCTGTGCGCGCTGCCGCCGGCCGCGCCGCACCGGCGCTGCCGCTGCGACTGCGCGCGGAGCCTGGCCACTACTGAGACGGGCGAGTTCGGCGTCAATCCGCGCGACCTCCGCCTGTAGAGCTTCCTTCTTTTCCACAAGCGCGGTCATCTGTTTCAACTGGGCCACAGTGAGGGATGCGATATTCATATCGGAGCAAAGTAGCCTGTCTGCAAGGCGCAACGCAAGCTTTACTCACAATTTACTTTTGCACTGGCTCTCACGTGCGAACTCGCGTTGTCCCCAAAGTTTGTGCTTACGGCTCCGCCAACGCCGTCCCCAAGCCACTCACTGGGCCGTTGGCGGGGACCAATACAAGATTGGGTCAGGCGAACCTGGGTTCCTTCGTCCACCGGTCCGCGGGGGCCGGCTTCTCTGCTGGCATCGGTCGAGCTTTCAGACGAACCAGTGGGGTGGCATTCGTCACGACCTGTTCGATGACTGCGAAAGCCAAGGCACACTGGGGGTGATTGGTGACTCCCGTGCAAGACCTCACCCCGCCAGAATCCCGAGTTGACCGCGAATCGAGAGGATCGCTGCGATGCGAAGCCGCTCCAACGCAAGGCTGCTTGGACTGTAAGCGGTTCCGGCAATGGCACCGCCACCGGCCGCCGCGACGAAGTTCGCTTGCGAAGTCGTTTCGTGACTCCTTACTCTACGCGCCATGAAACGGGTAGCGGTTATTCTTTCGGGTTGCGGGGTCTTCGATGGCGCCGAGATTCACGAGTCCGTGCTGACCTTGCTGGCGCTCGACCGTGCGAACGCGCGGGTCGTCTGCGCGGCGCCGGATGTGCCCCAGCATCATGTGGTGAACCACCTGACCCGGCAGCCGGTCCCCGGCGAGTCGCGCAATGTGCTGGTGGAATCCGCGCGGATCGCTCGCGGGAACATCGTTCCGCTCGGCCAACTCGCTGTGGCGGACGTGGACGCGGTGATCCTCCCGGGGGGCTTTGGCGCGGCGAAGAATCTCTGCACCTTTGCGCTCGCCGGCCCGGATTTCTCGGTGCAGCCGGAAGTGGCTCACTTCCTCCGCGAGGCGCACCGGGCGGGGAAGCCGCTGGGATTCATTTGCATCGCGCCGGCGATCGCCGCAAAGCTGTTCGGAGCGGAAAACGTCGAGTTCACGATTGGCACCGACGCCAACACGGCTGCCGGGCTGACGCCCGGCGGCGGTCAACATGTCAACTGCACAGTCCACAACTGCGTCGTGGACCGGCGACTGAAGATCGTCACCACGCCCGCCTATATGCTGGCAAATCGAATCACCGAGGCCGAGGCGGGTATCAACAAGCTGGTGCAAGCGGTGCTCGATCTGGCATGAGGGTTGTCGGATGCCGGCGGCCGGCGCGGGTTCAGCTTGGCCGGAATCCGCATTGATGCCAGGCGTGAATCTCTTTAGTGTCGCCAACGGTTCTTGACGCCCTTTTGAACAGGAGACTGTCGTCACGGAATCAGGAGGAAGGACTTGAGGACACTGCGGATGGGAGGCCGGTATGGCCTCATTGGCCGCGAGGTTGATTCAGTCGGGATCAGGATTCGAGATGGAATGGAATATACAATCGCGAGCTCACGGCTGCCGAGCCTGTGGACGCGCGTTTCGCAACCGGGAGCCACTGCACACGTTGCTGTTCGATGAGCGCCACGGTTTCGAGCGTGTGGACGTGTGTGAAGGCTGCTGGCAGGCCCAGTTCAGCCAGGCGGCCAGTCACCGGAAGGGATTTGTCTCGCATTGGCTTGGGGAGTACGAACCGCCGCCACCGCCTTCGGCTGAGCCGATTCAACGGGAGACCGCCGAAACCCTCCTGCGCAAGCTCATGGAGTTGAATGATCCCGGCCATGCGGGAGCCGTGTTCATTCTGGCCGTGATGCTGGAGCGCAAGCGCGTCCTGAAAGTAAAGGCGCAGACTTTTCAGGAGGGGCGACGGGTGCTGGTGTACGAACACGCCAAACTGGGAGACGCGTTCACCATCCCTGACCCGGGTCTGCAACTGGATCAACTCGATGCCGTCCAGCGGGACGTCGCGCATCTGCTCGAGCACGGCCTGCAACCTCCCGGGTTGGCACCCGCTCCCGTCCAGGCGGGTGAAGATGGGACTGAGCCGGCAGGGGTCGGAACGACGCCCGCGCCGACGCCTGCGTGAACCGGTTTCCGTTGGCCCGTGAGCACGCTCGCCAACTTCCAACAGACCCTCGGCTACGCTTTTCAGAACGAGGCCTTGTTGCGGCTGGCGTTGACCCATCCATCCGTGGCGTATGAGGCGGGCGGAAACCTTCAGCACAACCAGCGGCTGGAGTTCTTGGGCGACGCGGCGCTGCAACTGGTTCTCACCCGGCACCTGTACGAACACTTCCCGACCTTCGGCGAAGGCCAGTTGACCAAGGCGCGCGCGCGGCTGGTCAACCGCCGGTTCCTCGCCGAGCAGGCGCGCCGGATCAATCTGGGGGCCAATCTGGTCCTCAGTCGCGGCGAGGAAGCCCAAGGGGGCCGCGACCGCCCCTCCACCCTGGCGGACGCCTTCGAGGCCCTCCTGGGTGCCGTTTTTCTCGATGGCGGACTGGAACAGGTGAGCCATTTGATCCTCCGGCTTTTCGGGACCGAAATAGGTGCGCTGGCGGAGCGTCCGGAAGTGGAGAATCCCAAGGGCGACCTGCAGGAAATCCTGCAAGCCGAGTCGGCCGAAACGCCCCAGTACACCCTGCAAGGATCACATGGCCCTGACCACAACCGCGTCTTCGATTGTGCCGTTTCCCATCGCGGCGTCGTGCTGGGACATGGCCAGGGCCGCAGTAAAAAAGAGGCCGAAAGCCGGGCCGCGCTGGCAGCGCTGGAGAATCTGCGCGCACGAAAGCTCGCCGCAGCCTCGGCTTCCTCTCCCAGCGCAAAATCCGACTGACCCGGGGAAACCGGGAAGTCCGCGCCCCCCTGGTCCTAGGCAACGCGCCAGCCGGCGAGCTTCTCCTGTCGCCTTGGCCAGGGCGACTGCCAGCCCGCGCGCAGGCGTCACGGCTCCATCGGCAGCCCAGCAAATCAGCTTGCCCCGTCTTTGAACGTGGGCACTATTCACCCCGCGTTCGCGAAATGCCTTGATCTCGGGTGGGTCGGTGATCCTTCCAGCAGCACTCGAACCCAGCTTGAAAGGCGGGGGCCCCGATCGCTCGGGCAAATTGCGAGCCTTGGACAGTAGCCGGCGTGGCGGAATCGGCAGACGCGCTAGACTCAAAATCTGGTACTCGTGAGAGTGTAGGGGTTCAAGTCCCTTCGCCGGCACCATCTCCTTACTGACGAAGCTCGCCCGCTCCTCGAACGGAGGGCAATCTGGACCGGACTCCACGACCCACTTGAGCACCTGCGCAGGCGGGGGCATTTTTCGCGGCGGCTGCTGGTGGCGCCCGCGCGGAGAGGGGGCAACGTCGTGGTGGTGGCTCCGCTCCGCCGGGTAGGATCCGCCAGCCGCGCAGAGCAGAGCCATGCCACTATACGAATACGAGTTGTGCGAGGGCGACTGTGTCGTCTGTGGCGGCCGGTTCACGCTGCGCCGGCCGGTCAACGCCAAGCCGCTCACTCATTGCCCCGCCTGCAAAAAGCCCGTGCGGCGGGTGATCACCTCCTTCAACACCCCCAAGATCACCAAGCCCCTCTCGATCAGCGATGCCAAGAAGGCCGGGTTCACGGTCCTGAAACGGGTGGGCAAGGGCGAGTACGAAAAGCAGTAACCGGTCGCTCGCAGCCGGGGCTTGCCGGATGATCCGATCCGGCTTAGTACGCCGGCATGCAACGCCGCGATTTCCTCCGCCTGACCGCTGCCGGCCTTGGGTTGGCAGCGACCGCCCGGTACTCGCCCACTACTTTCGCCGCCGACAAGGTCCGCCGCGTCGGGTTGATTGGCTGCGGCTGGTACGGCAAGAGCGCGCTCTTCCGCCTGCTCCAGATCGAACCGGTGGAAGTGGTGTCGTTGTGCGACGTGGACCAGCAAATGCTCGCCGAGGCCGGGCAAATGGTTGCCGAGCGCCAGCGGTCCCGGAAGACACCGCGCCTGTACCGCGACTTCCGCGAGATGCTGAAAGAGAGGGACCTCGACCTCGTGCAGGTCTCCACACCCGACCACTGGCACGCCTTGCCGGTGATCGAGGCGATCAAGGCCGGCGCAGACATCTATTGCGAGAAACCCACCGCGGTGGACGTGGTCGAGAGTCAGGCGATGCTGGCGGCCGCGCGCAAATACAACCGGGTCGTGCAGATCAACACCCAGCGACGCAGCACGCCTCACCTGATCGAGGCACGCGAGGAAGTCGTCAAGGCGGGGAAACTCGGTCGCATCGGTTACGTGGAAATCTGCTGCTACTGGGGCATGGGCCGCGCGGGACGCGCCCCCGAGGTCGCCCCGCCCAGCCACCTCGATTACGAGATGTGGACCGGGCCGGCGCCGATGCGACCGTTCACGGCGCGCACCCATCCGCGCGGCTGGCGCATCTTCATGGAGTACTCGAACGGCATCCTGGGCGACATGTGCGTCCACATGCTCGACATGGTCCGGTGGATGATGGACCTCGGGTGGCCCAAGACCGTTTCCTCGACCGGAGGCATCCTGATCGAGAAGGACAGCACGTCGAACACGACAGATACGCAGAACGCCACCTTCGATTACGGCGACCTGCAGGTCCTCTGGAAGCACCGGACGTGGAGCGACATGCCCGACCCGGATTATCCTTGGGCGGCCACGTTCTACGGCGAAAAGGGCACCCTCAAGGCCAGCGTTTTCAAATACGAGTTCTTCCCCAAGGGCCAGAAACAGCCCGCCATGCGCCGCGAGGCGCTGCTGGAATACGACAAGTACCCCGAGGACCGGACGGAAAAGGATCTTGAGCGCCATGTCGCCGCCGCCATGCGGGGCCATTGGCGAAACCTGCTCGAATGCGTGGACCGCCGCGCGCGGCCCGTCGCGGACATCGAGGAAGGACACATCTCGAGCGCGGCATGTTTCCTCGCCAACCTGTCGCAACGCCTCGGCGGCCGCACGCTCGTCTGGGACCCGGCAACCCATCGTTGCGTGGGCGATGCGGAAGCGAACGCATTGCTGGCCCGACCCTATCGCGCCCCCTGGGTCCACCCCGACCCGGCGACGGTTTGAGCAGAGCGCAGAACTCTCCCGACGCGGTGACAGCCACCGTCGAAGTCCGCCCGATCGCCCGCAGCGAGACTTCCCTCGCCGCCGCGGTGCTGGCTTGTGGTATGCGCGACAATCCTCTCCACGTGGCTGCACTGGGAAACAACCTTGCTCGCCGCGAGCGGGGCTTGGCCGGCGTGTTCCGGGCGTTTCTCGCGTTGGAAGTCGCGAGCAAAGGGATGGTGTTGGGCGCGTTCGAGGGCAGCACCTTGGTGGGAGTGTGCGGCATGATGCGTCCCGGTTGTTGCCAGTTGGCGCCGACCGAGAAGTTCGCGCTGCTGCCCCGCTTGCTCGGGAACTGCGGAGCGCGCGGCACGCTGAAACTGCTCGCCCAGTTCGGGAACTGGTCCCGCCATGATCACCCCGAGCCTCACTGGCATCTCGGACCGGTGGGCGTCGAGCGTGAGCGCCAGGGCCGGGGAATCGGTTCGAGCCTCCTGCGGGAGTTTTGCCGGCGGATGGATGAGGCCGGGGCGGCGGCGTGGCTGGAAACCGACAAGGAGATCAACGTGTCGTTCTATCGCCGACACGGTTTTGAGGTGGCGGCCACCGACACCGTGAACGGCGTCCCCAATTGGTTCATGGAGCGGCCGGCCAAAGCGTGACCCAGGTGTCGGCCGGAGCCGTCCCGCGGTCGTGTTCACGCCAGCGGCAAGACGAGGGTAATCCGTGTGCCAGCCCCGGGCCGGGAGCTGAGGCGAATGGTCCCGCGGTGCGTTTCCACAATCCGGCGCACAATCACAAGCCCGAGCCCGACCCCCGTCGCCTTGGTCGTGCCCAGCAGGGACGTGAACGCCCGGTCGCGTTGCTCCGCGGTCATGCCGCTGCCGGTGTCGCAGAAGGTGACCCGCACGTGCGTGGGCTCGGTGTCGCCGCGCCGCAACCGAACGCCTCGGGTCGAGATGGTGAGCCGTCCGCCGGCAGGCATCGCTTCGGCCGCATTCAGGGTCAGATTCAGGAAAGCTTGTTCGAGCTGGGTGGCGTCGCCCAGCAGGGTGGGCAGGCGGTCATCGAGGTCGCGAACCAGTTCGATCCCCTGCGCGCGGAGCTTGTGCCGCGTCAACAAATCGAGGTCCGCGATCAACGAGTTGATCGAGACCGGCGCAAACCGCGGTTCGGCACCGCGCGCGAAGTCGAGGATGCGCTCCACGATGCGGTTCAGGTGGTCCATCTTCTCGCCCATCAGGCGGGCGTCGGCGGCACGGGGATCGCGTTCCGGAAACCGCAAATCGAGCGAGTGCCACAGTAGCTTCATCACGGCCAGCGGGTTGCGGATTTCGTGGGCGACCTCCGCGGCGAGCAACCCCAAAGCGCCGAGTTTCTCGCCCTGGCGCAATTGCTCCTCGAGGTCCACCACCCGTTCGTAGAGCCGCGCCTTTTCGATGGCGACCGCCGACAACTCGGCCAGCGCGGAGAGAATGCGAATCTCCTCGTTCGAAAACGTGTGGGGGGTATCCGTGTACACGCTCAACACGCCGATGGCCTGTCCACGGAACAGGAGCGGCACACTCAACAGGGACACCAGCCCCTCCCGGCGCGCGAGCGCCACACTTTGGTAGCCGGAGGAGGTCTGCACGTTCGCCACCTGCACCGGTTTCCGCCGGCGCACGACCGAACCCAGCAGGCTGTCGCTCACACTGAGGCGGGGCTTGGTGCGATAGGCCTCACCGGCGCCGTGGCTGGCGCGGAGGTCCAGCCACTCCTGCGTGGCGTCGAGCAGCAGCAGGGAGGACATCCGGCCGTTCATAAGGAGACACGCTTCGCGCGTGATGGCCGCCAGGGCGTCGTCGAGGTTGAGGGCCGAGTTGATGCTCTGGCCCACGTGGACGAGCGCCTCGAAGAGCCGCGCTTTGAGGCGGAGTTGTTCGAACAACCAGGTATTCCGAATCACCCCCGCCGCCTGGCGCGCCAGTTCTTCGAGCAGGGCCTGATCTTCCTCGCTGAAGGCCTCCACGCGGTCGGCGTCCACGTTCAACACCCCCCGGACCTGGTCGTCCACCCGCAGGGGCACCGCCAGCTCGGACCGCACGTTCGGCCGGAGCATGATGTAGCGCGCATCACGCGTGACGTCGCCCACCCGCGCCGGCCGTCCCGTCGAGGCGACCCACCCCGTGACGCCTTCGCCCACGCGGAGCTTGAGCTTCTCGGCGTTGGGCGGCAGGCCGTGCGAGGCCTGGATGTCGAGAAACCCGGTGGTGGGGTTGATCAGCACCACGGAGCCGCTGCTGGCGCCCGTCAGGCGGACCGTCTCGCGCAGGATCAGGGTCAGCGCTTCCTGCGGATCGAGGGTCGAGTGAATCACACCGCTCACCTGCGCCAGGCGCTCGAGGCGATCGCACTTCGCGCGCAGGCTTGCCAGTTCGTTCGGAAGGGACGCAGGTTCGCTCATCGGCAGCGGGTGGCTCAGCGGACGCGTTGGATGAGACCGGCCCCGACGCTGGCAAAGACGGCATTCGGCAGCCAGGCCGCCAGCCAGCCCGGCAGATAATTGCCGGTGCCGGCCGCCATGGAAAACTGGAGGATCAATACGTACGTGAAGGCAATGAAGATGCTCGCCGCCACGCCCACGAAAACGTTCCGCCGGCCGGAGGGAGCGCCGAAGGGAATCGCGATCAACACCACCACCAGGCAGGTCCACGGCTCGGCCAGGCGCCCGTGGAACTGGGTCTCCAGTTTGGCGGCTTCGCGGGCCGGCAGCGCCGGGTGGAGGCGCTGGTAGTCGCGGATTTCCCGCAGGGACAGTCGGGGGCGCTTGGCGGCGGAGACGTTGCTCAGCTCGGAGAACTTGATTTCGCTGCGGATTTGTTCCGGTGTCTCGGTGAGTTCGGACAGCGCCAACACGCGGTTGGTGCGCACCTCGATGGGCAGAGCCACGTTGTTGGTGTAGAAGAATTCGCGGACCTCTTCGAACTCCCACTGGCCACGGCGATAGACGCCCCGCGCCGCCGAAAGCTGGCGACGGCTGCCATCCGGCAGGGTCCACCAGAAGTTCGGGCCGCGCATTTCCCCGGTTTCCCGGTGAAAGGCGCCGATGATCCACTGGCGGCGTTCGGGTTCATTGCTGAAGGCCAGGTTGAGCTTCCACTCCGGCCCCGGCCCGCCGGCGGTCGCCGGATCGCGCCGGGCGAGGACCAAGTTCGCCGCCTCATTCGCGTCCGGCACGAGCCACTCGTTCAGCATCAGCAGGACGACGCTGAACGCCGCGCCCACTCCCAGGTACACCGCGCACGCCCGCCACAGGCTGACGCCGGCCGCGCGAATCGCGGTGATCTCGTGGTGGCGGGCGTGATTCGTGAGCGCGTACAGGAGGGCCAGCAGCAGGGCCACCGGCATGATCGTCACGAGCAATTCCGGCGCTTTGACCAGGTAGTACTCGGCGATGTCGCGCGGCAGAAGCTGGCGACGCTGGAAGGTGGCGAGTTCGTTGATGAGGTCAAAGGTGATCCAGGAGACGAGAAACCCGCCAAGACAGTACGCCAGGGGAATCAGCAATTCGCGCAACAGATATCGGTCCAGCAACCGCATCGCGCGCATGTTCGAACGCGGCGGGGGAAAGTCGAGGCGCGAGTCGTCCGGGTCGTCTTGCGCCCGGCAGGTTTGCCGGTACTGTTCGCGGCTCATGACTCCGGTCGTCCGGTCGGCCGGGACTGGAGGACGGAATGTGCACCCACGGATGACTCTTAACCTGCTCATGGTCGTGCTCAGCCTGGGCCTTCTCTTTTGGGGAGCGTCCTGGCTGGTGCGCGGTGGTGCGTCCGTGGCGCTTCGCTTGGGGCTGCCACCGCTGGTGGTCGGACTGACCATCGTGGCGTACGGCACCAGCATGCCGGAGTTGATCGTCAGCGCGAAGGCCGCCTTGCTCGGCCGGGGAGACATCGCGCTGGGCAACGTCGTCGGCTCCAACATCTTCAACGTCGGCGTCATTCTCGGCCTTGCCGCGCTGATCCATCCGATGAAGGTGCAGTTCCAACTGATCAAACTCGACACGCCGGTGATGATCGGGGTGACGTTTCTGTTCCTCGTCTTCTTCCGAGACGCGACCATCAGCCGGTGGGAGGCGGCGTTGTTATTCAGCGGCGTCGTGCTGTACACGGCGGGAAACCTCTACTTCGCCCGGAAGCAAGCCGATGCCCAGGTGGACGCAGAGTTCCGGGAGGCCATGCCGCCCACCAGCCGTCACTGGACGCTGGACGTGGGGTTGATCGCGGGGGGGTTCGCCATCCTGGCCATCGGCTCACGCCTGCTGGTGGACAGCGCCACCGCGCTGGCCCGCGGCTGGGGCGTCAGCGAGGCCGTGATCGGCCTGACGATCGTGGCGGCTGGCACCAGCATGCCGGAACTCGCCACCTCGGTCGTCGCAGCCATGAAGAAGCAACCCGACATCGCCGTGGGCAATGTGGTGGGATCGAACGTGTACAACCTCCTGGGCATCCTGGGGGTCAGCGGTCTGCTGGCACCGCTCCACGCCCCAGGGATCCGGCCAATAGATTTCTGGGCGATGACCCTCTTCGCCGTGGCTCTGCTGCCGATTCTCTGGAGCGGTCTGATCGTCCGGCGGTGGGAAGGCGCCGCCTTGCTGGGAGGCTACGGCGCCTATCTCGCCGTGCTCTGGCCGAAGTGAACCCCGACAACGCACCGTGACTCTCGCCCTGTTCATCGCCCTTGGCCTGCCGTTGCTGCTGGGGCCACTGCTGGGTCCCTTGGGGCGGGTGTTCGGCCGGCGGGTGGGTTGGGTCGCCTTCGGCGCGCCCGTGCTCGCCACCGCCGCTCTGCTCTGGCTGGCGAGGGAAGTCGGTCTCCCCGGCTCGCGTGTCATCGAGTTTCCGTGGATTCCATCGCTGGGCATCAACCTCTCGTTCCTGCTGGACGGGTTGTCGCTCTTTTTCGCCCTCGTGGTGAGCGGCATGGGGGTGCTGGTTTTCTGGTACGCCAACTTCTACCTCGACGACCATTACGAGCACCACGGCCGGTTCTACGCCTACCTCACGCTGTTCATGGCGGCGATGCTGGGGACCGTGCTGGCGAACAATTTGATGCTCCTGTTTGTCTTCTGGGAGCTCACAGGCATCACCTCCTTCCTCCTCATCGGCTTCCTGCATGAGGAGGAATCGTCGCGGGTGGGCGCACGCCAGGCGCTGCTCATCACCGGTTTCACGGGACTGCTGCTGCTGGCCGGCGTGCTGATGGTCCGCCAGGTGGGCGGCTCCTTCGACCTGAGCGTCCTGCTGCGCGAGGGCTTGCCGGTCGGTGAGCATCGCGGCTGGCTGACCGCGGCGATGCTGTTGATGCTGCTGGGGGCCTTCGGCAAGTCCGCGCAGTTCCCGTTCCATTTCTGGCTGCCGAACGCGATGGCCGCGCCCACGCCGGTGTCCGCCTACCTGCACTCGGCCACGATGGTGAAGCTGGGCGTGTTTCTCTGCGCGCGGTTGTTCCCGCTCTTCAACGAATACGAACTCTGGGCGCCGCTGCTCTCGTGGGTGGCTTTTGGCACGATGGTTCTCGGCGCGGTACTGGCGCTGCAATCGCATGACCTCAAGGCGATTCTCGCTTTCTCGACCGTGAGCCAGCTCGGCTACCTGATCGGTTACTACGGCCTGGGGCCGGCGCGCGGCGTCGAGTACGACTACCTCCACATCCTCAACCACGTCTTCTACAAGGGCGGCCTGTTCATGATCGCGGGCGTGGTCATCCACAGCACGGGCATTCAGGACATCCGCCAGCTCGGCGGCCTGTGGCGCCGGCTGCCCTGGCTGGGCGCGGCCTGCGCGGTGGCGGCAGCGACCATGGCGGGCGTCATCGGCACGACCGGGTTCCTGAGCAAGGAAATGATGCTCAAGGAAATCTTCGAGGCGATGCGGCCGCACGGCACCCTGGGCGCCTACGCGGCCGGCTGCGTGCTCGTAACGTCCGTGGTCAAGGTCGCGTTTGCGGCCCGCTTCTTCACCAACGTGTTCCTCGGGCCGGAGCCACCGGCCGTCAAAGAACATTTCCACGCGCCCCCGCTGGCCTTGCAACTACCCGCCGTGCTGCTGGCGACCGCCGCGGTGGTGTTCGGTCTGGCGCCCATGCTGCTGGATCCCCCGCTGCACGCGTTGTCGGTTGCCGGCCTGCATCATCCGTCCGACCACCTCGCGCTCTGGCATGGGGTGACGCTTGAGCTGGCGGTCAGCACTGGCGTGTTGCTGGCGGGGGCGGGGCTTTACGTGTGGGGCCAGCGAACGCAATGGCGCTGGGCGCGGATTTCCCCGGCGCTGCGGTTCGACGCCTTTTTCGAGGCGGGTGTGCGGATGTTCTCGAAGTTCACCAAGTGGTTGACCCGCGTGCTTCAGGCCGACCGGCCGGTGAGCTACCTGCCTTTGATTCTCGTGTTCACGCTGGTCGTGGTGGGCGGTTGGACCGCCCGGGCGCTGGCGATGGAGTGGCGGGTGTTCGACTGGCTGGCGACGGCGACCGGCGAAAACGGGGACTGGCTCCGGGCCTTCGCGGCCGCCCTCATCTCGCTCGCGGTCGTCGGTGCGGTGCTCCTGAAACAGTGGACCACCCAGCTCATCTCGCTTTCGATCGCAGGGTTCCTCACGACGTTCTACTTCGTGTTGTACCGGGCGCCTGACCTCGCGCTGACCCAGATTTTGGTGGAGGTGGTGACGCTGATCCTCGTGCTCGTCCTGTTGGGTCGGTTCCCGCGCTCGGCCGAACGCGGCGAACACACCTGGCGTCCGCCTCCACTGCGGCGCGCCCTGAATCTGTCGCTGGCGGTGGGGGTTGGCGGACTGATGACGACCCTGGTCTTGTGGATGAACGCGCGGCCGGCAGCCGGGCGGATTGGCGACTGGTTCCCCGCCCACACTGAAGCGCTCGCAGAAGGGACGAACACGGTGAACACCATCCTCGTGGACTTCCGCGGCTTCGACACGCTGGGCGAAATCACCGTGCTGCTCATCGCCACGTTGGGCGCGCTCGGCCTGCTGATGCGCTACAAGCGCACGCCGGAGGAATATCGGCAGGGACCGCTCGGGCCCGCGGGCATGGGGCTGCACCACCCGGAGGAGGGGAAACAATGATGGGGCCCCAGTCCTACATCTTCGAGCGGCTCGTTCGCGTGGTGTTCTTCCTGGTGAACATGGTCGCGCTCTATCTGCTGTTGCGGGGGCACAACTGGCCGGGTGGCGGTTTCATTGCCGGCCTCGCCTCGGCCAGCTCGCTGATTCTGCTGAGCCTGGCGCTGGGCGTCGCCGCCATGCCGCGCATCCTCCGCTTTGATCCCGTGCGGCTGGCCGCGGCCGGGTTGCTGGTGGCGGCGCTGACGGGGGCCGCGCCGCTGCTGGCGGGCCGCCCGTTCCTCGAACACTTCCACACCCACCTGCACGGTGTGCCGCTGTTGGGCGACGTCCACGTGGGCACGCCGCTGTTGTTCGATCTGGGCGTGTACCTGTTGGTGGTCGGCATCGCGTGCAAACTGATTTTCGTGCTGGCCCAGTCCACCCAGGGCTTGCGCGCGCTGGTGGCCGAGGAGGAGCGGCGCTACAGCTCGCCGTTGGAGCAGCCGCTGGAGGAGACGGCCGGGCCGGACGACGGAAAGGAGCGAACGGATGCAGATTGAGACCGCATTGCTGATCGGGGTGCTGTTCGCCTGCGCCACCTACCTGATCCTCCAGAACAGCTTCGTAAAGATCCTGTTCGGCTTCATCGTGCTCTCGAACGCCGCCAATCTCGTCCTGCTCAGCATGTCCGGGGCGCCGGACGGCCGGGAGGCTCCCATCGCCGGCCAGGGCGCCGGTCCGATGGTGGATCCGCTGCCGCAGGCCCTGATCCTCACGGCGATCGTGATCGGCTTCGGCGTCACCGCGTACCTGGTGGTGCTGCTCTACCGGCTGTTCCTAGATCAGAAGACCACCAACGCCGCCGAACTCTACGCCGACCAGGATACCTCCGAACACACCTGAGCCCCACCCGCCCCCCGAACCCGTGAACCTCGCCATCCAACCCGTGCTGCTGCCGCTGCTGACCGCCGTGGCGCTGCTGTTTTGGGGCCGGCCCTCGCCGGGGCGACGCGCGTTCACGGCGATCTCCGCCGGAGCGCAACTGGTGGTGGCCGGATTCCTCATTCACCTCACGTACACGCAGCCTCCCCTCGTCATGCCGATGGGCAATTGGGCCGCGCCCTACGGCATCGTGGTGGTCGCGGACCTGCTGGCGGCCATCATGCTCGGCCTTTCCAGTTTCACCGCGCTGGCAACGATCCTGTACGGCTATTGCGAGGCGAGCCCGCGCATCGAGCACCCCCTGCGCCTGCCGCTGGTGCAGTTCCTCGTCACCGGCATCAACCTCGCCTTCCTCACCGGCGATCTGTTCAACCTGTTTGTTGCCTTCGAGGTGATGCTGATCGCCTCCTACGCGCTGCTCACGCTGGAGGCGGACAACTGGGATGTGAAGCAGGCCTTCCCGTACCTGGCCATCAACCTCGTGGGCAGCACGCTGTTCCTGTGCGGCGCCGGCTTCGCCTATCGCCTCTTCGGCACGCTGAACTTCGCGGACATCGCCCTGCGCGCGCGAGCGATGAGCGATGATCCACGGGTCACGGCGCTGGCGCTGCTGTTGCTGGTGGTGTTCGGGCTGAAGGCGGGCGTCTTCCCGCTCTACTGCTGGCTGCCGAACAGCTATCCGATCCTGCCAGCACCGGTGGCCGGGCTGTACTCCGGCATGTTGACCAAGGTGGGCGTGTACGTGCTGCTGCGGGTGCTGGGCACCGTCCTGCCGCATGACCTTGCTGGCGTCCACACCCTGCTGGCCTGGCTGGCGGGCGCGACGATGATCTTCGGCGTCCTGGGGGCCATCTCCCGCAATTTCATCCGCGGGATCCTGAGCTACCACATTCTCAGCCAGATTGGGTTCATGGTCCTGGCCATCGGGCTGTTCACGCCGTTTGCCTTCGCCGCCTGCATCTTCTACATCATCCACCACATCATCGTGAAATCGTCGCTGTTCCTAGTGGGGGGCACGGCCGCACTGCTGAACCGCACGGACAACCTGGATCGCATGGGGAATCTGTGGCGACAGACGCCGCTGCTTGGGGTGCTGTTTCTCCTCCAGGCGCTGTCGCTCGCCGGCCTGCCGCCATTGAGCGGCTTCTGGGGCAAGTACGCCATCCTCGTCGTCGGCCTCGAACAGCGCGAATTCGTCCTCGTGGGGCTGGCGATCCTCGCCAGCATCCTCACCCTGTTCAGCATGTTGAAGATCTGGAATGCGGCGTTCTGGGGCAGCTCCGAGGAGTGCGAAGTGTGCGTCTGGGACTGGCGCTGGCTCCGGATGAGCCGGGTGGTTGCCGGGATGGTCGCGGTCTCGCTCGCCATCGGCCTGGGCGCCGAGGGCGTGTTCCGTGTGGCCAATCGGGCGGCCGTCCAGGTGCTCGACCAGGAGGCCTACGCGCGGGCCGTGTTCAGCGTCACGGCGAAAGGAACGCCGGCCGGGCCATGAAAGCGCTCGCCCTGAACCTCGTCCTCGCCACGCTCTGGCTGCTCCTGGGCCGCAGCCGGACGACTGCGGATTTTTTCATCGGCTTCGTCGTCGGTTTCGCCGGGTTGAGCGCGTTCAGCGCCGTGCTGGACACCGGCGACTATCCCCGGCGCGTGTGGGCACTCATCCGGTTCATCGCGGGCTTCTTGCGCGAATTCTTCCTCGCCAATCTGAGTGTCGCCCGGCGGGTGTTGTTCGGCTCCAATGCCACGCTGCAGCCGGACTTCCTCACCTACGACGTCGCCGGCCTGACCCGGGGGGAAATCCTGGTCCTGAGCTACTGCATCACGCTCACGCCGGGCACCACCACGGTCCAGATCAGCGACGACTTCCGCACCCTCACGCTGCACGCGCTCGACGCCAGCGACCCCGACGCCGTGCGGCGCGGCATTGACGAGCGCCTGCGCCACCCCCTGCTGCGGCTCACCCGATGATCACCCTCGCCCTCCAACTCTGCTTCGGCGTGCTGACAGCGGCGGTGCTGCTCGGCCTCGCGCGCCTCGTCAAGGGGCCGACCGTGCTCGACCGCATCCTCGCGTTCGACCTCATCGCCACCAGCATTGTCGGCATGATCGCCCTGCTCAGCGTGAAGTGGCGGACGGCGATGTACCTCGAACTCATCCTAGTCTTCTCGCTGCTGGGCTTCGCGGGCACCGTGGCCTTTGTCTTCCATTTGCACCGCACCGTGCCGGACCCGCGCGGACCCGCGCCCGCGCCACCGTCTCCGACCGCAACCCCGGCCCCGCCCCCATGACCGACCTGTTGGCCAGTTGGCTGCTCTTGTTTGGCGCCGCTTTCATCCTGATCGCGGCCGTCGGCGCGGTGCGCCTCCCGGACGTGCTGTGCCGCTCCCACGCGGTGGCCAAGGCCAGCACGCTGGGCATCTTCTCGATGCTGCTGGGACTGTGGTTGGAACTCGGCACCGAGGCGGTCGGGCTGAAGATCATTTTGGCGATCCTGTTTCAGGTGACCACCATTCCGGCCGCCGGGCACCTCGTCAGCCTGCTTGCCAAACAGAAGGATCTCCCCCGCTGGCGGCCCGCGCCCCGGCAAGCTCCGCCTCCGACATCCGGCCCCTCCCGGCCGGCCTGAACGGCGAGTCCGGGATGCAGTTCGGTACGCCGACCGGTCCCCGAGCCGACGACAAGAACAGCCGGGCCCCCGCCGCGCCGCTCGCCAACCGCCCGGCCCCGGGTTAGCCTGTGGTCACCATGAACGCCGACCGCTTCGCCGCCATCACGGATCGTTACCCGCGCCTGCGCGTCGCGATCCTCGGCGACTTCTGCCTCGACCGTTACCTCGAGATTGACCCGGAGCGCGCGGAAGTCTCCCTCGAAACGGGACTGCCCGTGCATAACGTGGTCAGAGTCCGCAGTCAGCCCGGCGCGGCAGGCACCATCCTGAACAACCTCGTCGCCCTGGGCATCGGCACCGTGTACCCGCTCGGCTTTTGCGGCGAAGACGGCGAAGGGCATGAACTCCAGCGCGCGCTGGGCCGGCTGGCGGGCGTGCGGCTGGACCACTTCGTGGTGACCCCGGACCGCCGCACCTTCACCTACTGCAAACCGCTCGTGATCCGGCCCGGCCAGCCACCCGAGGAACTCAACCGGCTCGACAGCAAGAACTGGTCGCCCACCCCGGCCACGGTCGAGGCCCGGCTGATTGCCGGCCTGCGTGCGGTCAGCGCCGGGGTGGACGCCATCATCGTGCTGGATCAGGTGGACCTCGCGAACACCGGCGTGGTCACGTCCAGCGTGCTCGCGGCCGTGGCCGAGCTGGCCCGCGAACGGCCGGACCTGCGCATCGTGGCCGACAGCCGGCGCGGCTTGCGCGGCTTCCCGCCAGTGACGTTCAAGATGAACGCCGCCGAACTCGCCGCCCTTGCCGGTGTCCACCCCTCCGCTGAACTCGCCGCCATCCGGCAACAAGCCGCAACCCTCGCCCGGCAGAACCGACACGACGTCTTCGTCACGCTCGCCGAGCGGGGCATCGTGGGCGCGGGTGCCGACGGCGACGCCGAACACGTCCCCGCCCTTCCGGTGCGCGGGCCCATTGACATCGTCGGCGCCGGCGACGCCGTGACCGCGAACCTCGCCTCCGCCCTGGCCGCCGGCGCCAATCGGCGCGAAGCCATGGAGCTGGCGATGGCCGCCGCCTCCATCGTGGTCCACCAGCTCGGCACCACCGGGACCGCGTCGGTGCCGGAGATCCGCCGATTGTTGGGCGGCGGGTGAGGTCCGCGGCCGCCTTCGCGCCCGGCCACCGGCACCCAAGGTCATTTCATCTAAGGTGGGCAAGCCACTGAGAGCCGCCGCGGCTTCATAAGTTGTGGCACGAGCCGCCCCCCAACGGCGCTGGAGGGCAGCCTCATCACCGCCGATGCCCTGCATGGCCAGCCGGAGAGCTCCCGGTTCATCACCCGGGAGCTGGGGGCCGACTATCTCTTCGGCAGCAAAGAAAATCAGGACAGCGTTGAGGAGCTGGCCCACATCCGACCGCCCAAAGAGTCATTTTCTTTGACTACGACTCTGGCTGGCTCAAGGAAGACGAGCGCCTGGGGCGCTGGCGCCTGCCACGCACCGGCGTGAGCCCGAAGCGGCGGGCCTGTGCGGTGGCTGCCAATTCCTGACCGGCCGGGGCGCGGCTGGGAATCTGAACTTGACGCTGCCCCGGACGTCTGTCTAGCGTCCGTTCAGCATTTTGGACCGAGGAAAATGAGCAGGGTCGGATTACGGCTGCTGCTCTTTTGCTTGGTGGGTGCCAACGGCCAACCTTTCGCGAACTGACCTCAACCTCGAGATCGCCGTGGAGCTAAAAGACATCAAGGCCATAATTGATCTGATGCGCAAGAACTCCATCTCGGAGTTTGAGCTCGAGCGGGAAGGTTTCAAAATCCGCCTCAAGCGGGGCGGCAATGGAGGTGGACAGTTGATGGTGGGCGATGAAGGCGCTGCCGTTCTGCCCGTCGTGCCCGCGCCTCAGATTCTCCCGCCCGCGGCGGCTGCGGGCCAGGGGCCCGTGACCACGGCTTCGCTGGATCAGGACATCAAGTCGCCGATGATCGGCACGTTTTACCGGGCGCCGTCCCCCGAGGCGGCGCCCTACGTGGACGTCGGCTCGGAAGTGATGCCGGACACGGTGGTCTGTATCATCGAGGCGATGAAAGTCATGAACGAGATCAAGGCGGAGGCCAAGGGAGTGATCACCAAGATCGTGGCCGAGAACGGAAAGCCGGTGGAGTTCGGCCAGCCGCTGTTCAAGATTCGGCCGAACTAGGTCGCTGTTCCGCGAAGCCGATGTTCGAGAAGATTCTGGTAGCCAACCGCGGCGAGATCGCCGTCCGGATCATCCGCACCTGCCGCGAACTGGGCATCCGCACCGTGGCCGTGTACTCGGAGGCGGATGCCAACTCGATGCATGTGCAGATGGCCGACGAGGCGATTTGCATCGGACCCGCCCCGAGTTCCGACAGCTACCTGCGGGTGGACCGGCTCATCAGCGCGGCCGAGGTCGCGGATGTGGACGCGATCCATCCCGGGTACGGTTTTCTGTCCGAGGACGCCCATTTCGCGGATGTCTGCGAGAGCTGCAACATTCGATTCATCGGCCCGAGTTCGCGGGCGATGAACGCCCTATTGGACAAGGCCGCGAGCCGCGCGCTGGCCCGCAAGGCTGGCGTGCCGACGCCACCGGGCTCGGACGGTGTGGTCGAGAATGAGGCTGAGGCCCTCGCCGCCGCCAAGAAGATCGGCTATCCGGTTCTCATCAAGGCGGTGGCCGGCGGGGGCGGCCGGGGAATGCGCATCGCCCACAATGACATCTCGATGATGAAGGGCTACCACACCGCCCGCAACGAGGCGGAGAAGGCCTTTGGGAACTCCGGGGTGTACATCGAGAAGTACTTCGAGAACCCGCATCATATCGAGTTCCAGATCATCGGCGACGGCCGGGGAAACGTCGTTCACCTTGGCGAACGCGACTGCTCGATTCAACGCCGGCACCAAAAGCTCATCGAGGAATCGCCCTCGCCCCTGATCGAGAACAAGTTCAAGGATCTCCGCAAGAAGATGGGCAAGGCAGCGCTGCGGCTGGCGGCCGAGGCGCAGTACAATAACGCCGGCACGGTCGAGTTCATCGCGGACGACGCGGGCAATTTCTATTTCCTGGAAGTCAACAAACGCATCCAAGTCGAGCATCCGGTGACCGAGGAGATCACCGGCATTGATATCGTCCGGCTTCAGATCATGATCGCCATGGGGGAACCCTTGAAGCTTTCCCAGAGCGACATCGAGTTCCGCGGCCACGCCATCGAGTGCCGGATCAACGCAGAGGATCCGGCGGATGGGTTCCGCCCCAGTCCCGGCCGGATCGAAATGTACTATGCGCCCGGAGGCCTGGGCGTCCGCGTGGACAGCCACGCCTACGCCGGGTACACCATTCCACCGCATTACGACTCGATGATCGGGAAGCTGATCACCTACGGCAAAGACCGGCGGGAAGCCATTGACCGCATGGCCCGGGCCCTGAACGAGTATCTGATCACCGGCATCAAGACAACGATCCCGTTTGAACAGGCCATCCTCCAGGATCCGGATTTCCGGCGAGGCTATTACTCGACCGGGTTCGTCGAGCAACTTCAACGACGGGGCAGCCAGACTGGCTGACGCTGATCTTCCCCTCACTCGTTACGGTACAAGTGGTGTTGGCGGTTGGCGGGAGCGGCGGGAAGCGCGCGGCGAACGAAGCCGGCAGGAGTCCGGCGGGCGCGAGCAAGGACGAACGCGGTTCTGGGCAGGCCCGAGACCGGGCACCCGAGGACTTGGCGGCCGATGTTCAACTCGATCTGTTTTACGGCCTTCAAGCCGTGCGGCCAGCAAGGGTGGACGCGCCGGCGGCAACGGCGGCAGCCTCCGCTTTTGCGGGCGTTCAAGGCTGGTGCCGGGATCCAGTATTTGGGAGCAGGTCTTCTACCGCCTTGATCACCCGTCCCAGCGCCTCCGGCGTGGCGGGGCCCCCAGCACGATGGACGATCCACCCCTGACGGTCCACAACGTACACGGTCACAGACGGTCGGTCGTACTGGAAAGCTGCGGAATGCGCACCGCTCCAGTCCAGCAGCACTGGATACTTGATCTCCTTACGAAACATCGCGCGAATGACGCCGCGCATGAAACCCGGCACTCCACCAACGTCGGCGACGCCTTGAAGGAAGATGGTCTCGCCGAAGCGCTGCCCCAGAGCCGTGGTCCACGGCGCGACCTCGTCGGAGCCTTTGCGACCGCAGACGGTGACCACCGTAATTTTGTCACGCGGGAAGTGAAACGAGTGGTTCGTTCCGAACTGGTCCGACAGCTCGAACTGGGGTGCGGCAACGCGCGGCGGTGCGGCGGCATCAGCGGCGCGGGACAACGCAGCGTTGGCGTTCTGGTGCGCTGAAGATTCGGCGGGCGGCAGCGACTCGCGGTTCATTTGACAACCAAGAGCCAGCCAGGCCACCCACGGAAGAACGATCCATCCGCCGGCGAGGGCACGTTTCATGTCGCTTTTGGACTGGCGGCGGGACGGGAAGGTTCAATCGGATAACTGCGGCCACGCCAGGAAGCCGGTTGCCGCCGGAGCGACCGCAGCAGCGCCGTCCACTGAATCGCGAGGAACAGGGTGATGCCCAGCGGTTGGAGCAGGGCGGAAAGGATCGGCTGACGGAATCGCCAGGCACCAATCAAGCGGGTCGCAATAGCGCATGCAGCCGCGATCATCGCTTGGCCAAGATCGGGCCCCCACCCCGCCAGAGCGACCGCCGAAAGGAAAAACGGCAGCACCTGACCGCCGGCGAGCAGGATGGTCCAGATCCCGATGGCCACCGGGGTGGCCATGCCCTCGCTGGCATTCTTCGCCAGGCCGTTCCAAACCTCACCGGCACTTTGATACATCCGACAGGAAGCCACCGGGGTGGCGTCAAAGAGGTCCGTTCGCAGCCCAGCGCGGCGAAAGGCGCGCGGCAGTTTGAGGCCATCGTGGAGCGTGGCCCGGATTGCGGCGTGGCCGCCCGCCCGGCGGTACGCTTCGGCCCGCGCGATAAAAAGCTGGCCACAGCCCGCGGCAAAGGCCTGCCATCGAAACCACCGGGCGAAGAACATCGGCAGGTAGCCCAGCAGAACGAAGTGGACCAGCGGAATCAGGAGCCGTTCGAGCCACGTCTCGGTGATCTGACGTGGCACACCGCTGGCGAGGTCGGCGCGATGGCGTCCCATGAAGGCTGCCATCCGCCCGAGCGCATCCGGGGCGAGCCGGACATCCGCATCCATGAACACCAGCAACGGATGCCGCGCGAGCGTGGAGAGCACATGGCAGGCGTGCTGCTTGCCACACCATCCGGCAGGCAGCCGGGGCGCGGAGGCAGTTCGGACTCGGGGGTCGCGCGCAGCGAGGCGTCGCATGATTTCCGGCGTCGCATCGGTGGACTGGTCATCGAGCAACACGACCTCGAAGTCCACACCCGAGTTGGCCAGCACGGAATCCACCGCAGCTTCGAGGTTTGCCGCTTCATTTCGCGCCGGGATGAGCACCGATAGCGCCGGCAGCCTCGTTCCAGAAGGTGCAAAGCGGGGCGGTGGCCGGTAGATCAGCCAATTCAACAGGTGCAGCGCCAGCGGGATGGCCGCCAGAATCAGGCTGATCAAGGCCAACGTGGCGAGGTTCATTTCGTCCCGTGCTCCGGGCGAAACTCGCGGCCGGTCAAGCGCGCCCGCAGGCGCCGCCAGAGATCGTAGATGCCGCCCACGCCTGCGCCGCCTTCGAGGAGCGGCGTGAACAGCTCCGGCCGACGTGACAAGGATTCAGCCGCCAGGGCGTCCTGAGCGGCGGCAAGGGCCGATTCCAAGCGGGCGGAGGCTTCGTCCGGTTGGATCCCCGGCGGCAACGTCAGGGATTGGCCGAAGCGAACCAGGGCTTCCGGCCGGCTTTCCTCCCAGAACGGGTACTCGATCGCCACCGGCAAATAGACCGCGTGCGGCAACCGGGAGGCCAGGTGCCCCAGCCCGGCCGCAAAGCGCACGGGGCGCTCCCGGACGTCCGCAAAGCGGCCTTGGGGCGTCAGCCATAGCGTTGCCCTCGGACGCGAGAGCAAGGCTTCCGCGGTCCGCAGGAAGGTCACAGCGCCACGCCGTGTGCCCTGTTCGACGCCGAAAAAACCCAGCCGCTCAAAGAAACGATACTGGTTGAGTGCCCGGGCATCTATGGGCGCGCTGGACTCACGACGCGGGAAGAATTGTTGATCCAGCAGCAGGCAGATCAACGGATCCCACCAGGCGGCGTGATTCACAAACACCACCAGCGGTTCCTCTCCCACATCGGGCGGGACGGCGCCCCGCGAGATCCGAACCCGATGAAAGTGCCGGCCCACGTACCAACGGGCGTACCGGGCGAAGAGGCGGAGCAGGACGGGAGAGCGTCGCTGCGGCTTGACCGGGGGCGGACGACAAAAGCTGCCGCGTGGTCTCGCTGTCGGGACCGGCTGCTGGTCTTCGGCCCCCGCTCCCCGGGCGTTCCGAGCCGCGTTGGCCTTCGCGGCCGGCATGGTTCACGCAGCTTGCGCGAAGGCCGGCGTGGCGTAAGCCTCTTCGAACGACGAGGAATGAGCCTTTGCCGGGTCGGCCCACGGCGCCTTCAGCCCCAGATCGTCGAGCAGCAATCGGGAGCTGATGCGGGCTGATTCGAAGATGACCGGAAGACCGCTGCCCGGATGCGTGCCGCCCCCGACGAGATACATGCGCTCAAACTCGTCAAAGCGGTTCTTCGGGCGGAGATGCAGCATCTGATCGAGGCTGTGGGCCAGGTTGAACGTGGCCCCCCGGTAAATCTCGTAGCGCGCGTCCCAGTCCGCCGGGGTGATGACGCGCTCGTATCGGATGCGGGATTCGAGGTCGGTGTAGCCCGCCTTGGCGACCCGGCGCAGAAGGAGTTCGCGGAAGCGGGCCCGCTCCCGGTTCCAATCCACGTTCTCATGCTGATGGGTCACGGGCGCCAGGATGTAGAGGGCGCTGTGGCCGGGCTTCGCGAGTGAGGGATCGGTGACGCAGGGATTCTGAACGTAGAACGAAGGCTCCTCGCTCAAGACGTGTCGGTTTTCGATGTCGTCGAGATTTCGCGCGTAATCCTCCGCGATGAAGATCGAGTGATGTGGCAGGTCGTATCGTCCCTCGATTCCCAAGTACAGCATGAAGGTGGAGCATGAGTACTTTTTACGTGCCAGGCGCTGGTCGGTCCAGCGGCGACGGAGATGGTTGGGCACGAGCCGTTGCATGGCGCGGGCAAAATCCGCGTTGACGACGACCGCGTCCGCGTGATGTGAGGCGTGTTTCGTCCGAACGCCCACCGCCCGCCGGTCAGCGAACAGGATTTCCTCCACGGGCTCCCCAAGAAGGATTTCCACCCCAAGCCGCTCCGCGACGCGCGCCATCGCCCGGGTGATTTGCCCGCAGCCGCCGATGGGATGCCACACACCGTATTCGTATTCGAGGAAGGACAGGATCGAGAACAAACTTGGACAACGGAATGGCGACATCCCGAGGTACTTGGACTGGAAGCAGAACGCGAGGCGCACCCGGTCGTCCTTGAAAAACCGCTTCAGGTAGGTGTCCACCGACTCCAGCGGATGCAGCATGGGCAACATCCGAAGGAGCCGCGGGTTGAGAACGTCCTTCCAGCCGAGGAAAGGATTTTCCAGACAGGGCTCCATGCGGTCCAACTTGGTCCGGTTCTCGAGGAGGAACCGGCGGAAGCCGGACGCATCGTCGGGCGCGAGGACCGCGATTTGCTTCTCCATCCGGTCCAAGTTCGGCGTGGCGTCAATCTGGCCGCCCGACCCAAAAAGGATGCGATATTGGGGGTCGAGCCGGACCAATTCCACTTCGCGCCGCAAGCTGGTCCCGGCCGCCTGGAGAATCTCGTCCAGAACACGTGGGTAGAGGAAGAAGGTCGGGCCGAGGTCGAACTTGTACCCGTCAGCCTCGATCGTCGAAGTGCGTCCCCCCACCACGGGCAGACGTTCGAGGATTTTGACTCGGATGCCCGCTGCCGCCAGCAAGATGGCGCTGGCCAACCCGCCCGGACCCGCACCAACGATGATGATTTCCTTTTGCATGAGCGAAGTGAAGTGTACTGACGCCCGTCATCGCGCAACCACCGTGCCCAAGCCTCCATCCACCCCCAGAGTCTGGCCGGTTATCCAACTTTGGGCGGGATCAAGCAACCAGCAAATGGCGGCCGCCACCTCCTCGGGCTCGCCGATTCGACCCAAGGCATGAAAGCTGGTGGAAGCCTTGAGCGTGGCTTCGTTGGCGGTCAGCGCCGCCGTCATGGGAGTGCGAGTCAGACCGGGAGCGACACAGTTCACCCGGATCCCGCGACGCGCCAGGGTGGCTGCCGCCGCCAGCATGAGTCCCTGCACGCCGGCTTTCGCAGCCGCGATACCCTCGTGATTGGCCAGACCGATTCGCGCCGCCGCGGAGGAAACCAGAACGATCGAGCCGCCCGATGCCGTCATCGCGCGGCTCGCGGCCCGAAGAACGTAGAACGCCGACGTCAGGTTGGTGGCGAGGACCGATGCCCACTCGCCATCGCTCGTCAGACCCGCGCTCTTCAGCAGCAGGGAGCCGACACAGTGCGCCACCCCGGCCGGCGAGCCACAATTCTTCACCACGTGAGCGAACGCTGCGTCCACTTGAGCGGAGTCTGTCGCATCCACTTCGATGAAGTCGCAACCCAGCTCCGCTGCCAGCGCTTTGAGCTTGTCGGGACTGCGACCGGCGAGAACCACATTTTTTCCGCGAGAAACCAACTGGCGGGAGACGGCTTGGCCGATTCCCCCAGTCGCCCCGAAGACGACAACACATCCCCCTTGAGCCTGAGCGCCCATCGCACGTGACCGATTTACGGAGGGGAAGCCGACCCGTTACGCCGCGACCGCGTAGGCATTGCGGTCCTCGATCATCAGCCGCAACTTCTCCAAAGCGGCATTTTGAAGCTGACGAATGCGCTCCCGGGTGAGGTTGAACTTCTCCCCGATCTCTTCGAGCGTCTTCTCGCTGCCGCCGTCGAGCCCGAACCGTTGCCGGATGATGCGCTGCTCGCGGGGGCCCAACCGGTTGACCAAGTCGCCCAACATGCTCAGGAGGGTTTTTTCCTCGAGCGCTTCGTAGGGTGTCCGCGCGTTCTCATCCTTCACCACTTCGGCGAGCATGTTGCTATCATCGTCGCCGATCGGCTGATCCAGCGACGCGGGGCGCAGGGCGGCGGTGCGGATTTCGCTCAGCCGCGACGCCCGCACCCCCAAGGCTTCCGCCAATTCCTCGGGCTCCGGCTCGCGACCCAGTTCCTCCCGCAACTGCGCCGCCACCTTGGTCGCCTTGCTGAGCTTGTCCATCGCATGAATTGGCAGACGGATGGTTTTCGCCTGGTTGGCAATGCCCCGACGGATGGACTGCTTGATCCACCACGACGCGTAGGTGGAGAGTTTACCACCCTTGGCTGGGTCAAAACGTTCCACGGCGCGCATCAACCCCATGTTGCCCTCGTTGATCATGTCGAGCAGAGGCAGCCCCAGCCCTTCGTACTCGCGCGCGATTTTCACGACGAGCCGGAGGTTGGCGCGGATCATGTGTTCACGGGCCGCTTCGTCCCCCTTCTTGATGCGAGCCGCCAAGGCATTCTCCTCCTCGATCGTCAGCAGCGGCACCTGCCCGACCTCACGCATGTAAAGCTGCAAAGCACCATCAGCGCCATAGCTGGATCGCACCGGGACGGCGTCCGCAGACACCGAGGCATCGCGGACCACTTCGATTTGCGGGGTTTCCGCCGCAGGCGGAGGTGTCACCCGGGCGCTCTTGGAACGCACTCGAGAACCAACCGACTTGGACTTCTTCGTGGATTTCATGGTGTTGTCGTCAGGGCCGTGTTTCACTTGCGTCGCAATTCTGTCCAATCGGACTGGCCTCGTCAACTTTTTGTTCAAAATTTTTTCTAAGTAGCTCCCAGCGTAGGACAAAAAACCCACGAAACCGTTCAAAACACGAGTTTCCGTTAGCATTTGTCGCAAAACTTGCACATCGTCAATTCTTTGTCTAAGTTAAAGCCATGTCAGAGCTGAGTCACACAATTCGTGTTGTCTCCAAAAGGACGGGCCTGAGCCCGCACGTGATTCGTATTTGGGAGCGGCGCTATGGTGCCGTCACTCCAACCCGAACTGAAACCAACCGCCGCTTGTACTCCGAGACGGCGGTGGATCGTTTGATGTTGCTCCGCCGCGCCACGGAAGCCGGTCACAGCATCAGCCACATCGCCCGGCTGGACAGTGCCCAACTTCGACAAATGGTGGACGCGATAGAGAACACCACATCCAAGCGAGACCTGCCGGTGGTCACCGCCGATACGGACTTCGTCGGCGAGTGCTTGGACGCGGTTCGACGCCTCGATACTCAAGGACTCGAAGAACATTTGCGGGCGGCGAGCATCGAGTTGGGCAGCCAGGGTCTGTTGCACCGACTGGCCGCGCCGCTGGCTCAAAAGTTGGGTGAGCTCTGGCAAAGCGGCGAGATCACGGCCGCCCACGAGCATTTCGCAAGCGCGGTGCTCCGGGTTTTCCTGGGAAATCTCTCGCGTCCGTTTTCCCTCCCCGCGTCCGCGCCGACGGTCGTGGTGGCTACGCCCTCGGGTCAACTGCACGAGCTCGGCGCGGTGTTGGTTGCCGCCGCGGCCAGCGCCCACGGATGGCGGGTGACCTATCTCGGGGTCAGCCTGCCGGCGGCCGAAATTGCGGGAGCTGCGATCAAGAACCGGGCCAAGGCCGTCGCTCTCAGCTTGGTCTATCCGGGCGACGATCCGAACCTTGGCAACGAGCTGGAGGCGCTAAGGCGTTTTCTTCCCAGCCAGGTCAAGATCATTGTCGGGGGCCGCGCCACGCGCGCTTACGCGGGCGCCATCGAGCGCAGCGGCGCGATCCGGGCCAATTCGATCGAGGACATCTACCAGATCCTCGACTCGGTGCGCGACGGTCAGAACGGCAACGGCAACGGCAACGGCAACGGACATTGACGCGCCGAGGCGGTCGAGCCGCGCTCGGGGGACGCCGCCCTCGTGCTTTAGTCGCTGGTCAGCGTCACGCCCGCCGGCTTGGTGCCGTCAACGGCACGCACGCGGATCCCGAGGGTCCAGCCCCCAGCCCCCTGCGTCACCTTCACCAGCAACAGGTTGTCTCCCTCCCGCAGCCGGCCTTCGAACCGATCCTCCGCCGGTGAGTAGCCCCGGTTCACGTTGTTGGCGTGGATGACCTCTCCATTCAACCACACCTTCGCGCCGTCATCGCTGCCCAACTCGAATCGCACCCCTTGCGCCCGCTCGCTGCGCAGTGTCGCCTTGAGGTACGCGACGCGATTGTCACCCCCCAAAAGCTGGTCAAGCGGGACCAACCCGTTCACCGCCTGCACCCGGCGCCAGGAAGCCGCCCCGCCCACTTCGGGCGGGAAGGCGACGTCGAACAATTCCCGGTCCGTGGCGCCCTCCTTGGAGAAGGGACCCGCCAGTTGCCAGTCCCGGATGAATCCTTCGCCGCGCTCGAGATCGGCAATCACGTCCCGCGCCTGCGCCTTGATGCTGTCGCCGACGTCCATGGCCAGCACCCGCTCCGCCGCCTCCCGTGCTGGGCCGGGCGAATTCCCGGCCACGGCACGAGCGATTTTCGCAGTGGCGAGGGCCGCTTCGCTCCGCAACTCCGCGTCGGTAAGATGCTGGAGGGCGAGTTCCAGCGCTCCAACCTCCGGCACCGCCGCCAACCCGGAGAGTACCATCCGCCGCTCGTCGGCCCGGGTGGCCAGCGACATGGCTTCGCGATAGTCCGCCAGCAGTTGGGCCGGGTTCTTTTCGACTTCTCCGATCAACTGCAGATACCCGCGCAGCGCCACCGTGCGCAGAGTCGGATTGGCCGCGCTCTGAACCACTTCGCGCAACGGATCCCGCGCCGACGCATCGGGCCAGCCGGCCAGCGCCGCCACCGCCGCGGCCTGGACTTCACCGCTCGGATCCGCCACCGCCTTGGCCACGCGGGCAAGCGCCGTCGGGCCACCGAGCTGAGCGAGACACTCGATCAGCGAAACCTGCGCCGGAACGCTGGCGCCATCGAGCGCGCTCGCGAGCGCCGCGACTCCGCGCTCGAGATCTGAATCCCGGCGCGTGATCGCCACCAGCGTGTGCGCGGCGGCGCCCCGTTCCCGATCGTCGCGGGCCGCGAGCAGATGCCCCAGCACGGCGCCCTGTTCGGCCGGGCCGGCCGTTTCCGCAAGGGCTTCCAACGCCGCCACGCGGATGGGCGCGTTCTGGTCCGTCGCCGCCGCCAGCAACGCCGCCGTGGCATCCTTCGCCCCCCGCGAACCGGTCGCGCGGATGGCTTCCACCCGCTGGGCCGTTTCGCCGTGGGCCACTGCGGTCGCCAGCGCCGCGTCGGCCGCGGCACCGCGCACTTGACGCAGCGCCCGGCGGGCTGCCTCCCGCTCGGCACCGGTCGCCGTTCCCGCCAATTGGAGCAGCCGGGCGACGGATTGCTCGGTGCCCGTCGTTTCACCGAGGGCGACGATCGCGGCCAACCGTACGCCGGCATCAGCGGCTTGGCTCCAGCGGAGAAAATCACCCACGAGGGACGCCTGGTCGCGAGCCGCGAGGACTGGAATGACGGCGGCCAACTGCTCCGGAGGGAGAGCCGAGAGGTTGGGCATCAGAAGAGGCATCGCCGAATCGGGCAGAACGCGAATGAAGCCGGCCGCCGTTCGACGTGCGAGGGCGTCGCCCTCCCGGAGATGCCCGGCAATGGCCACGGCCGCCTGCGCGGGGTCCAGACGCACCAACCCGCGCAGTGCGGCCATCCGGCTGGCCGTCGGCGCCATCGCGGCGTCATGCGCCCGCGAATACACCTGCGCGGCATACTCCGCGAGACCGTCCCGTTCCAGCCCTTCGGCGCACAGGATGAAGGCATCCACGACCGTGGTCGGCGGCAAAGCGGCCTTCACTTCCGGGGCCAGGTTCACGTTCGTTCGCAACCCGCCGTCACCCACCGACGGATCGTAATGCACGGCCACGGCCCGCAACACTTCCAGCGCGCCCTGACTGCCGATGCGCCCAATCGCCAGCAGCGCGGCCGCGACCGTTGCCGTGTCCGGCCGTTCGAGCAGAGGCAGCAGGGCCGCCACGCTCTCACGCTCTCTTCGCGCCCCGAGGCTGTTGATCACGCCCAGCAACGGGGTGCCCGAGGTGGTCCGCAACGCCTCTCGCAAGGCGTTGGCTGCCGCCTCGCTGGGGATGGCTTCCAGCGCATAGCGCGCGATCGAATTCAGTTCGGGGTCGCCCAGCAGTTTGGCGAGCGCCGGCACCGCGCGGTCCGTACCGATGACCCGCAGTTGGCGGCACGCAATGTCCTTGGCATCAAAAGCCGCGTCGGACTCCACGATGGCGACCAACCGCGCCTCCGTCTCGACGATGGCCGGCGTGCCGACGGCGGCGCGCACTGCGTTTTCGACCGCTTGGGGAATGCCCGGTGCCTGGCCGTAGCGGTAGGTTTGCAGGGCGGTCAAGGGGTCTTCGTCGGCTGCCCCGCAAATCACGGCTCCGATCAGGGCCAACCATCCGAATGGACAGCAGTCTGCAAGGAGGGGAAGCAGAGTCTTCATGGGCATCAAAACGTCGCGGGATGGAAGCGCGACCGACGGGGCCGGCGCAATGGTATTCGAGGAGGGTTCGCCCCGCAGGCGGCTCTTCGCTGCGTCACCCGAGGATTCCGGGAACCCGCCGAAGGGTACCGATCGGGCGGACCGGAGTTCTACGTTGTGGCGGGCGCTGCCGCCCGTTTGGCCATGATGGCCTCGACGATCTTCTGAGCCAGCTCCGGCTTTTCGGCGAGCACCTTCTGCGCGGCGTCTTTCCCCTGGCCAATGAGATCGCCGGCAAACTGGAGCCAAGCGCCCTTTTTCTCGACCACGCCGTGCTCCAAGCCCACGTCCAAGATGCTGCCCTCCTTGTTGATGCCGTGGTTGAACAGGATGTCGAACTCGGCCTCGGCAAACGGCGGGGCGACCTTGTTCTTGACGATCTTGGTCTTCACGTGGTTGCCCATGGCGGTGCCGGTGGCGTCCTTGATCGCGTCCTTGCGCCGGATGTCAATGCGCACGCTGGCGTAGAACTTGAGCGCCTTGCCGCCGGGCGTGGTCTCCGGATTGCCGAACATCACGCCCACCTTCTCGCGAATCTGGTTGGTGAAGATGCAGGTGGTTTTGGCCTTGGCGAGCAGCGCGGTGAGTTTGCGCAGGGCCTGGCTCATGAGGCGCGCCTGCATCCCCATCGTGGCCATGCCCATTTCGCCCTCGAGTTCCGCCTTTGGGACGAGCGCCGCCACCGAGTCAATGACAATGACGTCCAGGGCATTCGAGCGGGCCAGCGTTTCGCAAATGGTCAACGCTTCCTCGCCGGAGTCCGGCTGCGACACCAGCAGGTCGTCCAGGTTGACGCCCAGCTTCTTCGCGTACGCGGGGTCGAGGGCGTGCTCGGCGTCAATGAACGCCGCCAGTCCGCCGGCCTTTTGGGCGTTGGCGATGACGTGCAGCATGAGCGTGGTTTTCCCGGAGGACTCCGGCCCGAAGATTTCGACGATGCGCCCCCGGGGAATCCCCCCCACTCCGAGCGCCAGGTCGAGGGCCAGTGCCCCGGTGGGGATCACCTCGATGCGGGTCTGCGCCCGGGAATCGCCGAGGCGCATGATGCTGCCTTCGCCGTAGGCCTTGGTGATGCTGGAGATGGCCGCTTCCAAGTCCCGCTGCCGGGCCGCGGAGAGTTTGGCGTTCTCGGCGGATTTTTCCGTGGCGGAGGCCTTCTCGGCGGGCGCGGGCTTCTCAGCGGCTTTCGGTGGCATAAACTTCTCGCGGCTTGGTTTGCGAACCCGGTGATAGTCTCGCACCTTGGCCAAGTCAATTACCGGGCGATCCCAACCGGCCCGGGCCGGGCGCGCCCGGGCGGTCGCACCGGTCATTCGCGATGGGCCGTTGGCCTTGGTCTTGCTCAGATAAGGTGATTGAAGTTCAGGTTGTGAAGGGCTAACAGTCACTCGGGAACGGAAACACCATGAAACGGCAAGCAGTTTTCTTTGGGGCGGCCTCGGCCATCGGTCTGGTCGCCGGATCGGGACTCGCGCAGGCCCAGATCACGATCACGGCGTCGGACATGTTCAACCAGGTGGGCCAGTACTATCGGGCCTACGCCAATGCCACGGATTTCAACGTGAGTGGACGCCTCGGCAGCACGGGCGGCCCGCAGGCCTGGGACTTCACCACCGGGCCACAAGAACTCATCTACCGCTTCGACTATCTGGCGCCCTCTGCCGCGCCCGATATCGAACTGTTCCCCGGGGCGACCTTCGTGGAACGCAAGACCGTTGAATCCACCGGCGCGACCGCGTTCATGTACCTGGATCAGGTCGCCGGCAAAGGCCGGATGAACTACGGCTTCTACGATCCGGAATTCAGCAGCACCTTTCCCGCGTCCCCCTTCGTCCCGCCGATCAATGATTTCCCGGCGACCATCGGCTATCAGGACACCTGGAGCGTCAGCACCGTGTTCGAAACCGAGATCGTGGTGATTGATCCCGACCCCGAGGAGGGCGGCGGTTTCGGCATTCCTGCGCGCATCACCTACACGGCCTCGGCGGTCGCCGATGCGTACGGCATTTTGAACCAGCCGGGCATCGGTTTCGGCGAATGCCTGCGGGTGAACGAGCTCACCCAGTACGACATCGCGGTGGACATCATGGGCGACGGCAACTACCAGAGCATTGATGTTCAGTTCGTGCGGAACTTCTACTTCCTCCGCAAGGGCTACGGCATCGCCGTGCAGGTGACATCGCGCCAGCAAGCCACGCCGCCGCCGGACAACTTCGCCCTCGCCGCCGGGGTGGTCCGCATGTTCGAGACCAACCACGGCCAAGGCGGGAACGAGGAAGTTCAGATCAAGGACTTCCGCATCACCCTGGGCAAGGACTCGGCACTCCTCCAATGGACCAAGGCGGCGGGCATCGCCACGTACCGCGTGGATTACTCAACGGATCTGGCGGCGGCGGGCGGGGGCTGGCGCGAATTGCAGACCACCACGTCCAACTTCGTGGTGGATGGCGCCGTCAAAGAGTCGCCCACTCGATTCTATCGCGTGGTCGGTCTGCGTTAGCCCGGCGCGGCCGTACGAGTCGTGAAAGCGGCGGCGCCACAATCCGGTTCAGTTGACGCGGCACTCCCGTCGCGCCGGCTGCCCCGGCGGTCAACGGGTTTCACCTTGATCGAGCTTCTGGTCGTCATTGCGATCATCGCGATCCTCGCCGGCCTGCTCTTGCCCGCCCTGTCTGCCGCCAAGGAGTCCGGCCGCGCGGTGCGCTGCTTGTCCAACCTCAAGCAACTGGGGCTCGGTTTGACGATGTACGCCGACGACTTCCGTGCCTACCCACTTTACACCTTCGACCTCGAGGGATTTCTCATCCCGCTGGGTTTCTGGCACGAGCAATTGCAGCCCTACACCAAACAGCAGTGGACGAACGACCTCTACCGTTGCCCGTCCTACAAGGGCCTGACCCTCCCGCCCACGGACATCGGCGACCCGCTCGGCAGCTATGGTTACAACGCCAACGGAACCATGTTCGCCCTGAGCCGGCTGGGCTTGGGCGGCTATCTGGAAGACCCGGACGACTGGCGTACGCCAGTGCCGATCAAAGAGGCGCAGGTCGTCAGCCCCGCCAACATGATCGCCTTGGGCGACGCGAATCTCATGTGGCTCCTACCAATCGTCGTGAAGCTCTATTACGGTGTGGACAAGCCGGCCAGCTTCACGGGGTTTTCGCGCCTGGACATCAACTCCTGGTGGCGCACAACCGGCGGCAACTACGCCGGCAAGACCGGCATTCTCCAGGCCACCCACCAGCGGCATCGCGGCCGCTTCCAGCTCGTGTTCACGGACGGCCACGGCGAGGCCCTGCCGTACACGAAGCTGTTCGAGAAGAGCGATGCGGGGCTGCGCCGCTGGAACAATGATAACGAGCCCCACGCGGAATCGCTGGTCGCGCCGTGAACGAGCTGGTTTTCCTGGGTCCGTGGGCTTTCTCGATCCGCTTCCAGGACTCACGGCCAGGAGAGGGCGAAAGGCCCCGGCCGTAAGCGGGGAGGTCCAGAATGCGCCCCGGCCCTTCGCGCAACGACGGCGACGACCCAGTTCGAAGCGGTGCGGGGGACACTTTTTAACCTACGCAAAATGAACACGCGCACGTTCCTGCCAAACCTGTTGCTTGCCTTCACCTTCACTGGCGTCTCGTCCGCCCCGCTCGCTGCCGCCACCATCCGCTTCCCGGAAGATTCGGCAGTGCTCGACGCCCGGCGGGACCTTGGAGCCAAAGGCGATGGAGTGGCGGACGACACGGCGGCGCTGCAGCGGGGTCTTGAGGCCAGTTCAGGCCGCGACGGCCAGCCCTCGCGAATCCTCTTCCTCCCGAACGGCGTTTACCGCGTCACTCACACGCTCGTCGTTCGTTCGGCGGTCGGCCCGTGGGTCTATGGCGAGTCACGCGACGGCGTGATCATCCGCCTCGCCGACAACTCGCCCACGAATATCACGGCGGTGATTCGTACGCACCCGAGCGACACAGAAGCGGGCTCGGCTGACTGGTTCATGCGGTGCTTCCGCAACCTGACGATTGACGCCGGTCACAACCCCCACGTGGACGGCATCCGCTGGTTCGGCAACAACAGCAGCCTGCTCAAGGACGTGCGCGTCATTGGCACCGGCAAGGTGGCGGTCAACTCCGGGTTCCTCGGCCAGAACGGGCCAAATCTCGTCCAGGACGTGCTGATCGAGGGATCGTTCGAAACCGGGGTCCGCTCCGCGTGGAACTGGGGGCAGACGCTGTCGCGAGTGACCGTCCGCAACGCGCGCCGGGAAGGCGTTTATGTGAACGCCACCGCCGTGGGCATCGAGGATCTGGTTGTGGAGAACACGCCCATCGCGCTTCACAACGAGTACCCCAACGACTGGACCTGGTGGGGCGGCGTGGTGGCGCTGGCCGGCGGGCGGTTTAGCGGCGGCGACTCGCGCGGACCGGCCATTACCAACACCAGCGTACTCTATGCGCGCGACGTCACGGCCACCGGCTTCGGTCGGCTGCTGCACAGTTCGACACCCGGCGGCAGCGTGGCCGGCCTGAAGCTCGACGAGTACACGTCGCATCCGGCTCAGCGGCTTTTCGCGGACGCCCCCGAACGCGCCGTGCGTCTGCCGATCCTCCCCGAACCTTCCTTCGCGTGGGAGACGAACACCGCGCTCTGGGTCTGCGCCAACGACCACGGGGCCGTCGCCGGCGACAACCGAGACGACACCGCCGCCTTGCAGAAGGCAGTGGACGCCGCGGCCGCGGCCGGCAAAACGGTCGTGTATTTGCGCGGCATCGGCGGGGGCGATCCCAATTGGTACACGCTGAATGGCGAGGTCCGGATCCACGGCAGTGTGCGGCACGTCATCGGCCTGGGTTTCGGGCGAATCATCGGTGGGCAGGAAGGCCGCTTCATCGTGGACGATCGGTCTGCGCCCGTCGTGAAGTTCCAGCACCTGCAGGCGTTCGGCGGGCGACCGCCGGCGGTGGAGAATCGGTCCCGAAACAGCACGCTGCTGGTCGAAAGCTGTGACCTCCGCATCGTGGGCGCTGGCAGCGGGGATATTTTTGTGACCGACTGCCCTTCCGGAATCGAACTGCGTTCGCCGGGCCAACGCCTCTGGGCGCGCCAATTGAACCCCGAGGGCAACAGCGACATCGGGCTTGTCCGCAATCACGGTGGCCAGCTCTGGGCGCTTGGGGTCAAGCACGAGGGCCGCGGCGTGCGGTGGCTGACGGACCAGGGCGGCCGGACCGAGATCTTGGGCCTGTTCAACTACGGCCCCGGCGTCGCCACGAACGATTTCCGGCCGATGTTCGCGGTCAGCAACGCGGTCTTCAGCGCCGCCGGCATTCGCGAGATCTCGTTCGGCAACACCTTTCCGGTGAAAGTCCGCGAAACGCGCGGCGGCGAGACTCGCGAAGACCGGAGCGACGGATGGATTGGGTGGGCGCTCTTCAGCGGGCAGCCGCCCAGCGCGCCTCGGCCCTGAGAGTGACCGCGGAACCGGGTTCAGGTCCGGGTCGGCACCCCAACCGGACACCCGGGTCTGAGCTTTCGGTTGGCACATCGCCGCGGTGTTTGCTTGGATTGCGGCGACCGAACAAAGCCGTTTTCCTGACATGGCCAGCTTTCTCGAGCAGATTGAACCACTGAAGCAATCCGCGCTTGCCGACCTGCAAGCCGCGGCCGACCTCGCCGCGTTGGAGCAGGCCAAGGGCCGCTGGATCGGCCCGCAGGGACAGTTCACCGGCTTGATGAAGCAGATGGGCACGCTGCCCAAGGAGGACCGCCCGGCTGCTGGCAAGGCGATCAACGCCGCCAAGGTGGAGCTCGAGGCCGCGCTGGCCGCCCGACGCGACGCGCTCGAGCGGCAGGCCGCCCTGCCCAAGGAGCCGACGGATTTCACCCTGCCCGGCCGCCGGCGTCCGCTCGGCCGGCTGCACCCCCTCACGCAGGTGACCGAGGCGATTGTGCGGAGCTTCCGCAAGCTGGGCTTTGTGGTGGCGGACGGTCCGGAGATTGAGGACGAGTACCATTGCTTCGACGCCCTCAACACCCCGGCCGACCATCCCGCGCGCGACACGCAGGATACGTTTTACCTCGACGCCCCCGGGCGGCCCCTGCTCCGCACGCACACCTCCTCCGTGCAGATTCGGGTGATGGAGAAGCAGCAGCCACCGGTCCGCATCATCGTGCCGGGGCGCGTGTACCGCCGCGACAATGCTGACGCCACGCACAACCCCACCTTCCATCAGGTCGAGGGCTTGTACGTGGACCGCGGCGTGACCGTGGGCGACCTCAAGGGCACGGTGGAGTTCGTCTTCAAGGAGTTGATGGGACCGGAGACGACCATCCGCTTCCGCCCGCACTACTTCAGCTACACCGAGCCCAGCTTCGAAATCGACTTCAGCAGCCCCCTCGTGAAGAAGATGGGCAAAGAGTGGCTCGAGATCGCCGGTTGCGGGATGGTGCATCCGCAGGTGTTCGAAAACGTGGGCTGGGATCCGGAGGTGTGGACCGGCTGGGCGTTTGGTTTCGGCATCGAACGCATCGCCATGATCCGCTACGGCATCACGGACATCCGGCTCTTCTACGAGAACGACGTGCGGTTTCTGCGGCAGTTTTAGTCCGGGTATTACACCGCCACCGTAGCCGCCGCCGTGGGGCCGCGCTCTGTGCGGTATGGACACGCCTCCGCCGGCTCACGCCAGCGGCCACAGTCTGCCCTCATTTCCCGCGAACTGTGAAATTCGTCGGGCAAGCCGCCGAACCGGTTGTGTGCCTCCCGAACACAAAGGAGGCACGTCCCCCGTTGCGCCGGTGATGCTCCCGCCTTTTGCCGTTTCACGACGGGGGCCGCCGGAGAGACCAACGTGTGATTGCAATTCAGGGGGGCGCCCAGTTTCCTTGCCGGCCCCGGGCGGAAGTCCGCGGGTGGGGCCGTAAGAGAGTAAATCCCGGTCCACGAGCGGCGCGGGCGTCGCAGGCCGGTTCGCGCGGAGGATTTCACCGCGCCCCGAAGGACCGGTTCCCAAATCATGGCAGCGAAACGAAAAACCAGTTCCGATCAACTGAACCTGCCGGTCGCGGTCGAGAAAACGACCGAGACGGGCGAAGGAAAGTTCGTCGCCGGCGAGGGGGCCGCTGGCGCACCGCCCCCCGGCAACGGCGAGAGTCATGTGCAGGCGGAGGCCCTGCCGGAGACACTCGCGGTGTCCCACCGGCCGTTCTCTCCCAAGCAGATCGAAGCGCCAATCCACCGGCGGGTGGACCGCAGCTTCCTCGACTACGCCTCGTACGTCATTCGCGACCGCGCCATCCCGAATCTCGCGGACGGACTGAAGCCCGTGCAGCGGCGCATCCTCTGGGCCATGCACCTCACCGACGACGGTCGGTTCACCAAGGTGGCCAACGTGGTGGGCGACACGATGAAGTTCCACCCTCACGGGGACGCCGCGATCGGGGAGGCGCTGGTGGTGCTGGCGAACAAACGCTACCTCATCGAGGGCCAGGGCAATTTCGGCAATCTGTTCACGGGCGATCCGCCCGCCGCGCCGCGCTACATCGAGTGCCGGTTGACGGAGCTGGCGCGGACGGAGCTGTTCAACGATGAGATCACCGAGTTCGTGCCGAGCTACGATGGCCGCAACAAGGAGCCGGTGACGCTGCCTTCCAAACTGCCGCTGACCTTGATGCTCGGGACGGAGGGCATCGCGGTCGGGCTGGCCGCGCGCATCCTGCCGCACAACTTCCCCGAGTTGCTCCAGGCACAGATCGCGATTCTCAAGGGCCAGCCCTTCAAATGCCTGCCGGACTTCCCCACGGGCGGACTCATGGACGCGCGGGACTACCGCGACGGCACCGGTTCCGTGAAGGTGCGCGCCAAGATCAAGGTCAAGGACGACAGCACAGTCGTCATCAAAGAAATCCCGCCCACCACGACCACCGAGTCCCTCATCGCCTCGATCGAAGACGCCGTTCGCAAGGGCAAGCTGAAGGTCAAATCCATCAACGACTTCACCTCCGAAGAGGTCGAGATCGAGGTTCGCTGCCCGGCGGGCGTGGACGCGGAAAAGCTGGTGGATGCGCTGTACGCGTTCACCGATTGCGAGGTCACGGTTGCCAGTCGCATCGTGGTCATCCGCGACCACCGGCCGGTCGAGTTGACGGTCAGCGAGATCCTCCGCGAGAACACCGACCAGTTGGTGGCCATCCTCAAGCGCGAGCTCGAACTGAAGGAACGCAAGCTTCAGGACGAGCTGCATTACCGCACGCTCGAGCGCATCTTCATCGAGGAACGCATTTACAAACGGATCGAGCAGTGCAAGACCGCCGAAGCCGTGGTCGCCGCCGTGTACGAGGGCTTCAAACCGTTCGTCAGGGAACTGGTGCGCGACATCACAGACCCCGACGTGGACCGCCTCCTCCAGGTGCGCATCCGCCGGATTTCGCTCTTCGACATCAACCAGCACCGCGAGGAGATGGAACGGGTGAAGGCGGACCTCGCGGACACGCGCAAGCATCTGAAGAATCTGACCCGGTACGCCATCGGCCACCTGGAGGCGTTGCTGGAGAAGTATGGACCGCTCTATCCGCGCCGGACCAAGAGCAGCCGGCACGATGAGATTGACGCGCGGGAAGTAGCCTTCAAGGCGTTCAAGGTGGCCTATGATCGCGAGTCCGGTTACCTCGGCTACAAGGTCAGCGGCGAGGAGTTTCGGACCGAATGCACGAAGTTTGACAAGATCCTCATGGTCTTCCGCGACGGCCGGTACAAGGTCGTCGAACTTCCGGAGAAACTCTTCGTCGGACCGGACCTGGTGTACGCCGGGCTGCCGGAGCGCGAGCGGATCTTCACGCTGGCTTACAGCACCCGGGACGCGACGTACCTCAAGCGCTTCACCTTCGGCGGGACGATCCTGGACAAGGACTACTTCTGCGTGCCCGAAGGTGAGAAGTGCCGGTTGCTGTACTTTGCGCCCGACACACCGGAGACGCTGTACATCCGCTACAAGCCCGCGCCTTATCAGAAGATCAACCAGCAGACCTGCAACCCCTCCGAGGTGGACGTCAAAGGCCCGCGCACCCGCGGCCGGCAGGTCTCGATCAAGGACGTGGCCAGCCTGACCGACAAGCCCACCCGCGGGTGGGACCCCGAGGCGCCCACGACCAAGGTGGTGTTTGGGTGAGGCTGAGCAACTGCCGCAGTGCCTTCCCCATCCTCACGAGTCAGCTCGGCGCTGGCGCATCGTGGTAAATCGGTTCCCGTGCATTTGGCGATGAAAGCGTCTGCCCCGGCACCGGGACTGCGAGCCGCCTCCGCCTCCAGCTCGCCGCCAACACCGAGCAACCGATCCGCGCCCGTCTGGTTGCCGTCGAGGCCATGGGCCGGTGCTTCCGTCTTGGTTTCCGGGGGCGCGTCTGCTATCCCCGCCGGCGATGCAGCGGCGCACGGCCCGAATTCAGCGCAACACGCGCGAGACGCGGATTCGTCTGGACCTCGACCTTGACGGCCAGGGCAGGTCCTCGATCCGTACCGGGATTCCCTTTTTCGACCACATGCTGACGCTCTTCGCGAAGCACGCAGTGGTAAATCTCAAGCTCAGTTGCCGGGGGGATTTGGCGGTGGACGCCCATCACACGGTCGAGGATTGCGGCCTTGCGCTCGGGCAGGCGGTGCTCCAGGCGCTGGGCGACAAAACGGGGATCCGCCGGTATGGCACCGGTTTCGATCCGCGAAATCCCTTCACTGGTGAAGCGTATGTGCCAATGGACGAATGTCTGGCGCGTTGCGTGGTGGATTTCAGCGGTCGGCCGTATCTGGTCTGGCGCGGTCTGGACCGGCTGGCTTACAAGGTGACCCGGGCCGAACGGCAGCAGGACGCTTCGTCAGCGTTTCGCTTTGGGCTGGCGCGGGAGTTCTTCCAGGGCTTCGCCAACGAGGCGAGGTGCAACTTGCACCTCGAACTGCTTTACGGAGACGAGCCTCACCACATCGTCGAGGCGCTGTTCAAGGCGTTTGCCAAAGCGGTGGACAACGCGTGTCAGCGGGACCCCCGCATCGCGGGCCTCCTGCCGAGCACCAAAGGCAAACTCTAGGCGCTGAATAGCCCGGTTCATGGGCTCGTCGAAACCCAAGTCGAAGACGCTCGACCTCCCTTCCGCGCCGGATGAGGTGCTGGTGGGCGCCGCCCGCGAGGGTGACATGGCCGCGTTCGAGGAGTTGGTGGCGCGGCATCGGGACAAGGTATATGCCCGCGCCTTCAGCATCTTGCGGAAGGAGGAAGATGCCCTGGATCTTTCCCAGGAAGCGTGGGTGAAGGCCTGGCAGCGGCTTGGCCAGTTTCAGGGTGACGCGAGTTTCCTGACGTGGATGACGCGCATCACCATCAACCTGAGCCTTGACCGCCTGCGCCGGCGCCAGCGGCTGCAGGCGGAGTCCATTGAACAGATGGACGAGGATTTCGGCGGCGTGGAGCGGCATCTGCCGGTGGTGACGCCGAATCCCACCGAGGGTTTGGAACGGGCGGAATTGCGGGCGCGGATTGACCAGGCCATGGCGCAGTTGACCTGGGCGCATCGCACGGTACTGATACTGCATGAACTGGAAGGCTTGGAATACAAAGAGGTGGCCAAACGGATGGGTTGCTCGACCGGCACGATCATGTCGCGGCTGTTTTACGCGCGACGCCGGCTCGCGGCCCTGCTGCAAGACCTGAAAGCGGAGCGGAGCCATGACGCACAAAGCTGAACTCAATCTCCAAGCCTGGCTGGACGGCGAACTCTCCGCCCGCGCGGCTGCCGAAGTGGAACGGCTGGTCGCCGCCGATCCGGCCGCCCGGGACTTGGTGGCCGAACTGCGTTGGACACGCCAGGTCCTGCGCGCCGGCGAGGTGGATCGCCCGGTACCGGAGTCCCGCGAGTTTTACTGGTCCAAGATCGAGCGGGCCATTCGCGCCGCCGAGGCGACGGCGCCGGCTCCGCGGCCGTCGGCTTGGTGGCGCTGGATGCGCTGGGTGGTTCCCATCGGGGCGGCCGCGGCGCTGGCCATGTTTTTCACGCTGCCGTCACTCCGCGTTGCCCCAAGCGTCGCCGAGATCGAAAACCACCTCGAAGACATGGGGTCCTTCAGTTTCCGGTCCGAGTCCGAAGGAATGACGGTGATCTGGATCGCCTCCAACTGACACCCGCCCCATGCGCCTCCGAAACCTCCCTGTTTTCCGCGGCCACGCCCTGGCCGGGTTGGTTTTTCTTGTCGCCCTGCTGTTCGGCCCTGCGACTCCCGCGCGGGCGAGCGATCAGGAGCTCAAGCTGCGCGCGCAGTTGATTTGGGGCACCGATGAGGCCAAGCCGAAGGACGCCGCCTACAAGGATCTCGAGCCGGACCTCCGCCAGAAGCTGGGGCGCATCTTCAAGTGGAAGAACTACTGGCAGATCAGCGAGCAGCGCTGCGGGTTCAAGCCGGGCGAGACCAAGAAACTCAAGATGAGCGCCAAGTGCGACTTGGAGGTTCGCCATCTCGACGAGGCCACCATCGAGATCAAGCTCTTCGGCGAAGGCAAGCTGACCCGCACCGTTCGGCAGTCCATTCGCGTGCTGGAACGGGGCGAACTCACCGTGCTCGCGGGCGACGACAAGGACAAGCACGACGACGCTTGGTTCGTGGTGATCACCTCGACCAAGTAGGCCAAGCCGCCGGCCGCCCGGCCTTTGCTCCACCGTGACCGCCGCAGTCATCGTTGCCGCCGGCCAGGGCACCCGGATGGGGCCAGGCGTGGACAAACTCTTCCTCCCCATCGGTGGTCAGCCGCTGATCCTCCATACGTGGCGGCGTTTTGAAACGGCCGCCTGCGTGAATGAAATCGTTCTCGTCGTTCGCGACGGGCTGCAGCCTGCCTTCGCCGAGCTCGCGCACCAGCACCGGTTCCTGAAGCCGTTCCGTTGCGTGGCTGGGGGCAGCGAACGTCAGGACTCGGTCTGGAACGGCCTTGCGGCATTGTCACCGGCGTGTGACCTCGTCGCCATCCACGACGGCGCGCGACCGTGCGTCACGGAGGCGCTGATCGCCGCCACGCTGGCTGCCGCGCGCGAAACGGGAGCCGCTGTGGCCGCCCAGCGCGTGACGGATACCATCAAACAGTCCGAAGACGGCATGGTGATCTCCAGCCACCTGGATCGTAACAAGCTGTGGGCCGTGCAGACACCGCAGACCTTCCGCCTCGAAGTGATCCGTCGCGCCATTGCCGAGGCGCGGTCGCGCGGGCTGAACCTGACCGACGACACCGCCGCCTGCGAGCTGATTGGCCAGCCGGTTCGTTTGGTGGAGGGAGTGGACCCCAATCCGAAGGTAACTCGGCCTGCCGACGTGGCCTTCGTCGAGGCTTGCCTTCGCAGCCTGTCGTCGCGCTGAGCCGGCCGCCCGCCACCGGATTCTCCTGATCTGATTGCGTCGGGACTCGCGCGCGATAGTCTCCCGGCCAACGCCATGAACGCACGCTTTCCTCGCGCTCCCAGCACGCACTTCAGGATGCGGGTCGCTCTTCTCCTTTTCGTCTGCCTCGCCCCCGTGAGTTGGTCGGCAATGTCCGCCGACGAACCCCCGCCCGTCCGGCGGATTTATCTCACGCACTTCTCACACACGGACTTTGGGTTCACCGACCTCCAAAGCGTGTGTCGCGAGATGCAGGTTCGGTATCTCGACATCGCGGTGGACGCCGTCCTGGCCTCGGCCACCGGGCCCGCCGACCGCCGCTTCTGCTGGACCGCTGAATCCACCGTTGCCGTGAAGGACTGGTGGGACGCCGCATCGCCCGCCCGCCGGGAGGATTTCCTTCGCGCTTTGCGGACCGGTCAATTCGAGGTGTCGGCGCTGCCGTTCAACCAGACCCCGTTCCTCAACGCCCGCCAGTGGCAAACGATGTTAAACTGGCTGCCGGAGGACTTGTGGAAGCGGGTTCAGCCGACGGTGGCGATGCAGAACGACGTGAACGGCTTCCCGCGCGCCGGCGCCGTGGCGCTGCTCGATCGCGGCATCCGCCATTTGTTCATGGGCATCAACTCGGACAGCGGTGGCCCTCCTTTTTACCGACCCGGCGCGTTCTGGTGGAAGATGCCCGATGGCCGGCGGCTCTTTGTCTGGCTGAATCACTCCTACCCGGCCGGCTTTGACTTCTTCGAGACGTACGAATGGCGCCGGGGGCCCGTGCCTCGCGCGGGCGATCTGCTGTTCCGCCCGCCGCGCGGGACCGACGTCTTCAAGACGGACGAAGCCTCACTGCGGTCCGCGCACGCGCAGTGCCGGCGTCGCCTCGAACAGTTGCGCCAGGAAGGGTATCCGCACGACGTGCTGACCATTTCCGTCACCAGCCAGTGGCGCATGGACAATGATCCCCCCTTCCCGCACCTCGCCGATTTCGTGGCCGCGTGGAATACACTCGGCCTGAAGCCGGAGTTGCGGCTGGTGACCGTCTCGGAAGCGGTGCGGGCGATGGAGGCGGCGATCGGCGCGCAGGTTCCGGAGTATTCGGGCGAGTTCACCGACTGGTGGGCCAACGGCACCGCGAGCGCGCCACGCGAGGTCGCTGCCAGTCGGCTCGCCAAACGCCTGCTGGCCGCTGCCGAATCTCCCCTCTGGGGGCCGATGTCCCCTGCCGCCGCGGGTCGCGCCGACGCCCTGTATCGCGACCTCTGCCTGTTCGACGAACACACCTGGGGATCGAGCATGAGCGTCGCGCTGCCGTGGTCGCTGGATGCGCGGGCGCAGTTCGCCGAGAAGGCACTCTTCGCCTACCGCCCGATGGCCCATGCCGAATGGCTGCTCTCGCAGCGGGCGCGGGACCGCTTGCTGAACGAAGGTGAAGGCTGGTTCATCGCCAATCCCTCGGCCGCGCCGTTCAGCGGCTGGGTGCGGCTGAATGCCACCAGCCTGCGCGGCGACTTCAAGTCGCTCGTGTTCTCGGACGGCTCCACCCGCCTGCCGCTGCTGTTCGAGCCGGGGATCAGTCCCTGGCATCGTCCTGCCACACCGGAAGACCTGACCCGCGAGAATCTCGCGGCCACCCACGCGGACAACGTGCCCGGCCGCGTGGCGAAGTTCTGGTTGGACAACCTGCCCGCCCAAGCAGTCGCGCGGTGTCGCCCTGACGCCCAGGCTGCCAATTCTCGTCCGGCCGTCGCGGGGCCGGTTGTCACCGTGGACCCGTACGGCTGGCCGAATTCGGCCCGGTGGCCCGCCATGCAGGGACCTCTCTTCCTGCCGGGCTTCGGCGACTTCCTTGCCGTGCAAGTGAACGCGTTTGCGCCGCGATGGGCGCTGCTGGACATCGCTTACGCGGGCACGGCTGAGGAACGGAACCGCCTGCGCCGGGAGCGCATCGTCGAAGTCCGCGCCGAACCGGAGGGGTCCGCCCACGTCGAGGAATCGCCACACTCGCTGCGCTACACCCAATGGCTGCGCCACCCACGGCTGCGCTATGCCTCGCGCACGCTCGAACTCTGGAAAGCGGAACCCCGCGCCCGCCTGACACTCAAGCTTTACCGTGTCTCCTCGAACGACCCGGAAATCCTGTTCGCCGTCTTCCCGCTGCCGGCCGAAGGCGTCCTCCCGCAGCTCAGCAGCGGGGGAATGCCCTTCACGCCCTACACCGATCAGCTTCCGGGCTCCTGTCGTGACTACTACGCTTTTGACGGCTGGGCGCGCTACGAAACGCCCGACGGCCACTGGCTGTGGACCAGTCGCGATGCGCCACTCCTCGCGCTCGGCGGCCCGCACATCTGGGCCCGCCGGACCGCCCCGCCTGCCGACCCGCACCGCGTTCACGCCATGCTCTTCAACAACTGCTGGCACACGAATTTCGCCGGCGACGAGCACGGCGCGATGGAGTTCCAGTTCGATCTGGTCTGGCGGCCGGGCTTCAGTTCCGTGGCGGAGGTCCAGGCGACGGCCGACGCGTTGTGCGCTGACCCGGTGGTGCTCATCAACGGTCCCGGCACGGATGATCCCTTCCTGCGGCAACGGCTTTTCGCGCCGTGACAGGTGAGCAGCATTAGTCTTGCGTTGGGTAGGAGTTAAGGCAACTTTCGCCACGATCCGGTGAGCCCTGTCACCCATGAGGGTGAGATGCGCGCGGCGGGGGAATCATCGGAGTCCAACACTCTCATCCACAACCGCGGTCGGCGCACTGCTCACATCCGATGAAGACTTTCCACTCCACGGGCCCCGGCCCTTCGCGTCGCCGATTGACGTGTTTGCTTCTGTGGGCGGCGCTGACGATCGGCTTGGTGACGGGTCGCGCGCAGTTTATTGACGCCGCCGACCTTTCAGGAAACTCAAAGACCCAGTTTCGCAGCAACGAACCCGTGGCCGTCTGGGTGCAGTCGGGCACCTTTGCCGAGGGCATCGTTTGCGTGGTCCCCGTGGGCGCGGACGCCGCGGAGGAGAACGATGTCACCGCTGGCGGCTGCAACTCGGTGAGCATCGGCCTGCAATTCCTCGTGGTGTGGCAGCCCCCTCTGACCCCCGGTCAGTATGATGTGGTGGTTCGCAACGGGTTTGGCGGAGAGGCGCGGCAACGCATCCGGGTCATAGCCGCCCCGGGGCCGCCCACGGTGAACGTTGCGGCGCTGAAAGCGGCGGCGGGCGCGATGGCCGGTCCGTGGGAGGACCAGGCCAACTGGGCATCACGGCTGAGCCAGAATGCGACGGCCATTTCCATCGCGGTGTCTTTCGCCAGTGGTGACTTTCTCGGCGGGGCGGTCAACGTGGTCAGTTACGCCGTGGGCGAAGTGGAGGCGCTCGCGCCAGGCCTGCCCACCGACTACAACGCGGCCGTTCTCACAGCCGGCGGGGCCGTACTGGAAGCCATCGCGCGCGGGGTGGCCAATCAGTATCGCGATCTCGAGGCTGACCCGCCCGATCCGAACTTCACGGTGTTCACGCCGCTCAACGTCGGGCGCTTCAACGAACGCCTGGCCGCGCGAGCCGCCCTCTACCCTGGACTCCTGCTGGCCTACCCTTACCTCGATCATTCCCAGGTCCCGCTGGCGAAAGCTCAGACCGCCCTGGTCAACGCGCTCGCGCTCGAGGCCAGTTGGATCGCGGCGGTGATTCCGGCGCTCGAGCGGCTGCAAGGTGCTCAGAACGCCACCAACGATGTCTTCGCGCTGCTTCAATCGCGCCTGCTGCATCGGGCGCTCAGCCATCTGTTGACCCAACGGGCGGAAACGCGCTCCGCTTTGCTGGCCTATCGGGCCGAACTCGCCGCCGCAGGGCTGGCGGCCGTGCCGTTCGACGGCGCCGCCTTGCGCGCCCAGCGCCAGCGCCTGGTGGCGCGGGGCATCTCCCCGGCCGAGCGCCGGCGGCTGCTGGCCAGCGGCATCCCCGAGGCCCACATCAATTCCATCCTCGACCGGGCGGCGGCGGAAACGCCCCGCGACGGCACCTTCACGCGCGGCGGCCTGATTGACGGTGTGGTGGCCGCAATGGACGCCACGCGGGCGGGATTCGCGGACGCAGCGGCGAAAGCGGCGGAGCTGATGAACTATCTCCAGAGCCGCGTCACCCTTCAGCACCCCACGGCCGCCGCCGGCGGGCCTTACTCGGGCGAGGAAGGGGTTTCGATCCTGCTCAACGCGACCGGCTCCAGCGATCCGCAAGGGCAGGCGCTTGCCTTCGCGTGGGATTTCGACCTAGACGGGGAGTTCGACGATGCGACCGGCGCGACCGCGCACTTCTCGCTCCATCGCCCGGCAGTGACCTGGGTCGGCGTGCGCGTGACGGATCCGGACGGCAACCAGGCCTTCGATTACGCCCTGGTCCGCATCTCGGACCGCAATCGGCCGCCGGTAATCACCGCAGTCACACCCGCCGAACCGTTGATCGCGGCGGTCCCTGGAAACACCATCCATTTCACCGCCGCCGCCGAGGATCCCGACGGCGACCCGGTGTCGTTCGAGTGGTTCGTGGATGGGGTGTCCGTTGGCACGGGCACGACCTGGCAGTACTCGGTCCCGACGGCGGCCGGTCCGCCCCGCGCGGTGATGGTGGTCGCGCGCGACAACAGCCCGCTGAGCGAAGACGCCCGGGAGGTTCGGCGGGTCGCGGTCGGCGCGCCGGAGATCGAACGGGTCGGTTCGGGAGACAATCAGATCCTGCTGTGGTGTCGGGGCCGGTTGGCCAGCAGTTCCGACCTGGTCAACTGGGCGACGGCGACGCCCGCGCAGAGCGGGGCGGTGCTGCTGCCGCGGGCTGATCCACACCGCTTCTTTCGCGCGGAAGCCGGCCCGTAGTCGCGGCCGGCCGCGAGCCTGATTGCCAAGTCAGCCGCGGCGGCAAACACTCGCGGCATGGCTTACGAGTTCAAACTCCAGCGCCGGGTGGAGTTTTCCGAGACCGACGCGGCGGGGATCGTCCACTTTTCGAACTTCTTCCGTTACATGGAGAGCGCCGAGCACGCGTTTTTCCGCTCGCTCGGATATTCGGTGATGATGCGCCACCTGGATCCGCCGCTGGGCTTTCCGCGGGTCCATGTCGAGTGCGATTTCAAGGCGCCGCTGCGATTCGAAGACCTGGTCGAGATCCATCTGCTGGTGCGGGAAAAGAAGGCCAAGGTGCTCAGTTACCTCTTCAAGTTTCACAACCTCACCGCCCGGCCACCGGTCGAAGTGGCGCGGGGCATCTGTACCGTCGTGTGCGTGGCCCACGGTCCTGACGGCCAACTCACCTCCACCCGCATCCCGCGTGAAATCGCCGACCGCATCCAGGAGGCCCCGGCCGAATTGCTGGCGTAGGGTCAGCCGGCGGCGACGCGGTCACTTTACCGAGCCAGCGGTCCGCTCCTGCACTTCGGGCACGTAGGCGCCGATGGCCCGCTCCAGTCGCGTGCGGGCGACGGCGTATTCGCGCCGGGCGCGAATCTCCGTTGTTCGGGCGTCGGTCAGGGCGGTTTGGGCGCTGAGCACATCGAGCTGCGTCCCGGTCCCGGCGTCGCTTCGCGCGCGGGCGAGCCGGAGGGCTTCCTCGGCCTGCTCGACCACCTTCTGCTGCGACTCGAGCACCTCCCACGACTCGATCAGGGTCGAGTAGGCGGTGCGGACCTCGAGTTCGATGCGGCGGGTGGTGTCGTCGGTCTCGAGTTCCGCTCGTTCCTGCAAGGCGCGGGCTTCGGCCACCTTGCCGCGGGTGAACGCGCCGTCAAAGAGGTTCCACGTCGCCTGGACGCCCGCCTCCCAGCCATGCACGTCATCGCCCAGGTCGGCGCTGAACATGGACTTGCGCGCGCTGTAACCCACGAACCCCTCGATGCGCGGCAGGTAGCCCGCGCGGGCCGTCACCACTCCCTGCTTGCGGAGTTCCTCGTTCTTGCGCAGGGCGACCAATTCCGGCCGCCGCTCGAGGGCGAGGGCCAGCGCTTGCGGCACGGCCAGATCAAAGCGCGGCAGTTCCAACGTATCCGTGAGCTGCAACGGGATGTCTTCCCAGATGTCCGCCGGCACCCGGTAGCCGAGGGCGTTGACGAGCACATTCTTGGCGATGCGATACCCGTTGCGGGCGCGCGACACCCGCGGCCGGGCGTTGGCCAGTTCCACCTCGGCCCGCAGCACGTTGAACCGCGGCACCGTGCCGGCGTTGAACCGCCGGGTGCTGTCTTCCAGTTCGCGCGTGAGCAACTCCACCGACGCTTCACTGACCTCGATCTCTTTCTCGGCCAGGAGCACGTTGTAGTAGGCCACGCGCACCTCCGTGGCCACATCCGCCAGCACGGTGTGATGGCGGGCCAGCGCCTGCTCCTTCAGGAGCCGGGCGGTCTTCCACGACGCGCTCATCCGGCCGCCCTCGTACAGGGACTGGACCAAATGGATGCCCGCCGACCAGTTCTGATCGCCCGGGTTGATCACGGGAAGACCGCCCGTTATTCCAGGAATCGCCGGCACCTCGAGCGTGTCCACGTTGCTGTCCTGTCGAATCGAGTAATCCCCCGAGGCCCGCACCTTGGGGATGATGATGGCCCGGGTCTGGATCGCGAGGCCCGTGGCCGCTTCGATGTCCTTGCGGCTCTTGAGGACCTCGGAGTTTTGCTCAAAGGCGATGTTCAGGCAGTCGGCCAGCGACAGCGGGTGACGCAACCACGGCGGCAGGCCGGTTGATCCGGCCGGCGCGGGATCGGACGACGCCCCGGCAGCCCAGCCCCAAAGCAGGACGACGACGAGGGTCCGGAAGCAGCCGAAGCCCGTTTCGGTGCGAAGGAATGGGAGTGTGGCAGCGGGAGTTTTCACGGTAATTGGGTAGAATTGCGTTCAGCGGCGCCGGGCAACGGCGCCAAAGGGTTTGGTGCGACTGACACGACGGGACAAGGGCGTCTTTGCCAGACCCCGAATCCCGCGGAGGGACAAGCTCGTGATGTGATCGGCCAACCGCTCGACCGCGGAATGGTCCAGCGGGAGATCCGTCCGCAGGCGGCTGACCACCGACCGGCAGTGGTTGTAGAACAGGCACTGGCTGACGATGCTGAAGCCGGTCAGCCACACGGTGTCCTCGTCCACGGCCGCGGGCAGCAGCTCCCGGATGATTTCCCCCAGATGCTCGGCCATGGGTCTGATCCGGTCCGTCATCATCACCTCGAGGGCGTTCGACGGGTCAATCATCTCCCGGGCCATCAGGCGCCCCAGCCACGCGTGCTCGCCGTTGTCAAAGAGCCGCGACAGCAGGCTGTGCACGAAGGCGTGCAGCCGCACCTCGGCGGGCGCCCCGCGGGGCAGGCCGCCGTCGAACGGATAGCGGGCGTTCATCTCGGCCATCGCCTGCCGCAGGACTTCCAGGTAGAGGCGTTCCTTGTCCCCGAAATGGTAGTTCACGGCGGCCACATTGGCACCCGCCCGGTCGCAGATGTCCCGGACGGTGGCCTCGCGGAAACCGCGCTCGGCGAAGACGGCACCCGCCGCGGCGAGGAGCGCGCGCCGGGTTTCCGCCGGTCCGGAGGAGGCCCGCGGGGGGAGGGATCGGTGAACGGCTGCTTCAGTCATTTGTTTGAAACCACTGTTTCAAACATTTGTTTGACATGTCAAGCCCCGGGTGCTGACATGTCCCCGCGCGGTGCGCGCTCTTGCGATGAGATCATTGCTGCCCTCGCCTGGTCGTAAGGTTCTGCGGGTCGCCGCGGGTTCACCCGCCGGCGCTGTCCTCGCCCTGCTGCTCGTCGGCCTCACCGGCTGCCGACCGGCCGGCCCGACCGGCTACCAGGGTTACCTGGAGGCCGAGTTTGTCCACGTGGGCGCGCCGTTGGCCGGGCGGCTCGTCCGGCTGGCGGTGACGCGGGGACAGGAAGTGCGGGCGGGCGATGAACTGTTCGAGTTGGAGCGTGCGGCCGAGGCGGCAGCGGTGGCCGAATCCGAACACCGCGTGGCTCAGGCCCGGGCGCGTCTCGACAACCTCCGCAAGGGCTCGCGCCCCTCGGAACTGGCCGCCCTCCGCGCCCGTCTGGCGCGCGCGGAAGCCAATCTCAAGTGGGCGGAGGCGGACCTCGTCCGACGGCGCCAGTTGGCGCGGGATACGGTGCTGTCCGCCGCCGATCTCGACCTCGCACAATCGCAGCGTGACGCCGAGGCCGCCCAGGTCGCCTCGCTGAAGGCGGAACTGGAGACGGCCGAGCTGGGAGCGCGCGAGGATGAAATCCGCGCCGGCGAAGCCGACCTCGCGGCTGCGGCCGCCGCCCTGGATCGCGCGCGCTGGGCGTTTGACAACAAGGTTCAATCCGCGCCGGTGGCGGCGCGCGTTCACGACACCTTGTTTCGCGAGGGGGAGTTCGTGGCCGCCGGCGTGCCGGTGGTGTCCCTGTTGCCGCCGGACAATCTGAAGGCGCGGTTCTTCGTGCCGCAGGGTGAGGTGGCGGCGCTGAAGATTGGTGGCAGCGTGGCACTCCGTGCGGACGGTTTGGCGGCGCCGGTGCCGGCGACGATCACCTACATTTCGACCCGGGCGGAGTACACACCGCCGGTCATCTACAGCCGCGAGAACCGGGCGAAACTGGTGTTTATGGTCGAGGCCCAGGTCCCGGCCGCCGAGGCGAAAACCCTTCGCCCGGGACAGCCCGTGGACGTGCAGGTGATGCCATGACCGTGCTGGGTGCGACCTCTGACGTCCGAAGTCCGCGGATGGCCTCAGACGCGCTGGGGCGGTCCGTTCTGCCGGCCCGCGCCGGTCTCCGGTTCCCATGAAAGACGACCTGGCCATTGATGTGCGGGGGATCACCAAGCGGTTCGGCGACCGCACGGTGGTCAATGACATCGCGCTGCAGGTGCGGCGCGGCGAGATCTACGGCTTCCTCGGCCCCAATGGCAGCGGCAAGACCACGTTTCTGCGGATGCTGTGCGGGCTGCTGACACCTGATGCCGGCAGCGGCACCTGCCTCGGCTTCGACCTCCGCACGCGGGCCGGCGAGATCAAGAAGCACGTGGGCTACATGACCCAGCGCTTCAGCTTTTACGAAGACCTGAGCATCGAGGAAAACCTCGATTTCATCGCGCGCATCTACGGCGTGGCGGGCCGTCGGGAAGCGGTGAATCGGAGTCTGGAAGCGTTGGGTCTCGCGGCCCGCCGCCGTCAACTGGCCGGCCAGCTCTCCGGCGGCTGGAAGCAACGCCTGGCGCTCGCCGCGTGCATGATTCATCAGCCGGCGCTGCTGCTGTTGGACGAACCCACCGCCGGCGTGGACCCCAAGGCGCGCCGCGACTTCTGGGAGGAGATTCACCGGTTGGCGGCCGAGGGGCTCACCGTCCTGATCACCACGCATTACATGGACGAGGCGGAGCGCTGCCATCGCCTCGCGTACATCGCCTACGGCAACCTGCTGACGCGCGGCACCGCGGCCGAGGTGGTTGCCGCCGCCGGGCTGACCACCTGGGAGGTCAGCGGCCCCGGCCTGTGGGAATTGGCCGAATCGCTGCGGGGCCGGCCGGGCGTGGAGCAGGTGGTGGCCTTCGGCAATACCCTGCACGTCAGCGGCCGGGACGCCGCGGCGCTGGCGGCGGTGGCCGGAGAGTTCTCCGCGGCGGGACGCGCCTGGCGACGCGTCGAATCCGGACTCGAAGATGTCTTCATCAGCCTGATGGAGACCGCGAGGGACAACTGGGCCGCATGACCTCGCACGCCTTCAATCTGCGCCGTTTCTGGGCGGTGGTCGTCAAGGAGTTCATCCAGATGCGCCGCGACCGGCTGACCTTCGGCATGATGGTCGGCATTCCGCTGTTGCAACTGATCCTCTTCGGGTTCGCGATCAACATGAATCCGAAGCACCTGCCGACGGCGGTGCGCGTGGCCGATCCCAGCCCCTTCGCGCGCTCGCTCATCTGGTCCCTCCGGAACAGCGATTACTTCGCCATCACCGAGGTGGTCGCGACCGAGGCGGAACTGCGGGAACGGCTCAAGCAGGGCCGGGTGCAGTTCGGGCTGACCATCCCGGAGGACTTCGCGCGGCGGCTCCTGCGGGGCGAACGGCCCGCGTTGCTGCTGGAGGCGGATGCCACCGATCCCGCGGCCACCAGCTACGCCGTGGCGGCGCTGACCACTCTCGCCGAGACCGTTTTCGACCGCGACCTGCAGGGCCCGCACGCGACGTTGCGCGCTAAGCCGGGCCCGGTCGAGGTGCGCATCCACCGCCTCTACAACCCGGACATCATCACCCAGTTCAACGTCGTGCCCGGCCTCCTCGGGGTCGTCCTGACCATGACGATGGTCATCATCACCGCGCTGGCGATCACCCGCGAACGCGAGCGGGGCACCATGGAGAACCTTCTGGCCACGCCGGTGCGGCCGGGCGAGGTCATGATCGGCAAGCTCATCCCCTACATCCTTGTCGGATATGTGCAGGTGACGCTGATCCTCCTGGCGGCCCGGTTTCTTTTCGACGTGCCGATGTTGGGGAGCGTGCCGCTGTTGCTGGCGGTGATCCTCGCCTTCATCGCCGCCAACCTGGCGATGGGCATCACCTTCTCGACCCTCGCGCACAACCAGCTTCAGGCGGTGCAGATGGCGTTCTTCTACTTCCTGCCGAACATCCTGCTCTCGGGCTTCATGTTTCCGTTTCGCGGGATGCCCGTCTGGGCGCAGTGGATCGGCGAGGTTCTGCCGCTGACCCACTTCATCCGGATTGTCCGCGGCATCGCGCTGAAGGGCAACGGCGTGCCGGACATCCTGCCCGACTTGTGGCCGATCGGGCTGTTCGTGGTGGTGATGCTGTCTGTGGCCATCAACCGCTATCGGCAGACGCTGGATTGAAAGGGAGAGGAAATGAACATTCGTACGCTTGCGACACTGAGTTTGATTGCGCTCGTGATCCAAGGCTCCGGCTGCAAGCGGCCCCCGGCCCCGCCGCCGGCCCCGCCGGTGGTCCGGTACGAGGTCGCCCGCGCCGTGACCAACCTCGTCAGCCAGGCCGGCCCCGGGGCCAGCCAGACCTACCTGGGGATCATTCGCGGCGAGACGGAAACCGAGCTGAGCTTCCGCGTGGGCGGCATCATCGAGGGCATCGGCAATGCCGAGGGCGACTGGCGCGAAGGGACGCCCGTGGAGAAAGACACCGTGCTGGCCTGGCTGCAGCCGGCGGACTTCCTCGCTGTCTCGAACCAGGCCCGCGCGCGCTTCGACTACGAGGCGGCGCGCTTTACCAACAACGTGAAGCTGCTGGCCGAAAAGGCGATTTCCCAGCAGGAGATGGACGCCATTCAATCCGCCTACCGCTCGGCCGAGGCGGAGTTCGAGCGGGCCTGTCAAAACCTTCGCGACTCGATCATCCGGGCGCCGTTCACCGGGACGATCATCGCCCGGCTCGCGAACGCCGGCGAGACGGTGATGCCCGGCCGGCCGGTCCTGCGACTCGCGGATCTCAAGACCGTCTCGGTCGAGCTCGGCGTGCCGGACCGCGTGCTGCCGGAGATTCGGCCGGGCGAGCGGCAGGCGGTGTGGATTCGCGCCCTCGAGGGCACGCCGCGCGGGCCGGTCTGCGAAGGCGTGGTCACGGAGGTCGGCGTGGCGGCGCGCGAGGGGTCGCGGCTCTTCCGGGTGGTGATCAAGGTCAACAACGACGACGGCGCCATCAAATCCGGCATGACCGCCTCGGTGGAGATCCGACCGCGGCCGCGCTTCGCGCCGGACGCGGTGGCGGTGCCCCTCTCTGCCTTGGTGGGCCTCCCCGGCAGCCCGGATGCCCTGGCGGTGTTCGTCGTGGACGACGACGGCCGCGCCCGCCAGCGCCGGGTCCAGACAGACGACTTCATCCGCAGCTCGGTGGTGATCACGGAAGGCGTGGCGGTCGGCGAGAAGGTGGTGGTGGTGGGCGCTGCCGGATTACACGACGGCGCGGTCGTCCAGGCGCAGCCGCTGGCGCCCTCTGGCACTCCTTGAGTCTCCCGGTCCCATGAGCACCGAACATCTTCCTCCCCGCCGGCTCGGTGGTCTGGCCCGATACTTCGTGGAACACCGCGAAGTCGGCTGGATGGCCCTGATCGCGGTCCTTGTCTGGGGCTGGGTGTCCTATGGGCGGCTGGCCCAGCAGGAAGACCCGGAAATCCCCGACCGCCGCGCGCTGCTGGTCACCCACTGGCCGGGCGCCACGGCGGGCAAGGTCGAGCAACTGGTCACCCAGAAGCTCGAGGACAAGCTCAACGAGCTGGAGGCGGTCGAGGAGATCAAGTCGCAATCCCGCTTCGGCGTCTCGATCATCCACATCACGCTGCGGTCCGCGCCGGAAAGCGTTGTCGAGCAGCAGTGGGACAAATTCCGGGCGCGGATAGCGGGCGCCGAGCTTCCGGCTGGTTGCCATGCCCCGGTGTTGGACACCGATTTCGGCGATACCATCACGCTGCTGTACGGCATCACCAGCCCGCCGGCGAGCGACGCCGAGTGCCGCGCCCGCGCGCACCTCATTCGCACTCGCCTGGCTGCGCTGCGAAGCGACAGCGGCAGCACCGGGCGGGCGGCGGCCTTCGCGTTTTTCCCGCCCGACGTGGCGCGGAGCTTTCGGGAGAACCTCCAGCGCAAGTTCCTCAGCGAACTCACCGCGCGCGGTCTTGGCGACGACGAGCGTCTCGCCGCCGGCGAGTCGTTCATTCTGGTGGATTTCCGGGCCCGCGCGGATGCCGCCGCGCTCCGCGCCTTCATGGCGGATTTCCGCCGGTCGGTGGCGGGCAGCGACGGAGAGCTGCATCCGGACTTCGGCGGCGGTGTCATCCTCATGGAGAACGAGGACCCTTACCCCTCCATCCGCGCCACGACCCCGCCGCGATACAGCTATCGGGACTTGGAGCGGGTGGCGGACGCCCTCGCGGATGACTTGAAGCAGGTCGCCAGTGTCGGGCGCGTCCGCAAGATCGGCAACGTTCCCGAGCGGGTGTATCTGCTGTTTTCCGCTCCGAACCTGGAAGGCTATCGGCTGGTGCCCGACGACGTGATCGCCGCCATCGCCACCCGCAACGCGGTCATCCCGGGCGGTGTGTTTCGCGCGGAAGGGCAGAACTTCCCGGTCCAACTTTCCGGCGAGTTCACCAACGAACTGCACCTCCTGGACGCCATCGTGGCCATCGCCGGGGGGCGCTCCCCGACCGGCGCGCGCGCTCCCACCATGCCCGTCTATCTCCGGGACCTGTTCGAGGTGCGGCGCGGGTATGAGAACCCGATCCAGTTCCACGTGGATGTCCTGCAACGGGACCACCCGGAAGCGCCGCTCACGGCTCATCGGTCGGTGCTGCTGGCGGTGGAGATGAAGGCCGGCCACGTCATCGGCCGGTTCAACGAGGAGGTCGGCGCCGTCGTGCGGGCACTCGAACCGCCCCGGCTGCCGGAAGGCGTCCGCATCGTGACCTTGTCCGACCAGCCGACGGCGGTCCGCGGCCGCGTGCATCAGTTCATGAAGTGCTTCCTCGAGGCGGTGGTCGTCGTGGTGTTGGTGGCGTTGTTCCTCATGGACTGGCGCTCGGCGGCGATTGTGGCGACGGCCATTCCCCTCACCATCGCGATGACGCTCGGCGGCATGGGTGTGTTGGATGTGCCGCTGCACCAGATCTCCATCGCGGCGCTGATCATCGCGCTGGGCATGTTGGTGGATGATCCGGTGGTGGCCTCCGACGGCATCAACCGCGAGCTGGCCCACGGCCAGGCCCGCGACACCGCCGCGTGGCTGGGCCCCTGGAAGCTGCGGCGCGCCATTCTCTTCGGGACCGTCATCAACATCGTCGCCTTCCTGCCGCTGGTGCTGCTGCCCGCGGACAAGGGCGCGTTCATCGTTGCCCTCCCGGTCGTGGTCACCCTGGCGCTGGTGTCCTCGCGCATCGTCTCCATGACCTTCATCCCCCTGCTCGGCTGGTACTGGCTGCGCGGCCAGAAGGGACTCGAGGCGGGCGGCGAAGTGCGGCGGTTCCCGCTGTTCCGGCCCGTGGACCGCGCGCTCGTCGCGTTGCTGCCGCGCTATCAGGCCCTGCTGCGGGCCGCGCTCGATAATCCGTGGCGGGCGATTGGCGTCGCGTTCGGGCTGTTCGTATTGAGCTTCGGGTTGACCCCGTTTTTCGGCGCGCAGTTCTTCCCGCCGGCGGAGCGCAACCAGTTGCTCGTGGACATCGAGCTGCCGGAATCCGCCTCGATTGCCCAGACCGGCGAAGCGTGCGCCGCCGTCGTGCAGGTGCTGGCGCGGCACCCGGAGGTCCGCAGCGCGGCGATGTTCGTCGGCGGCACCGCGCCGCGCTTCTACTACAACGTCGCCCCGCGCGAGCCGGGCAATCACCTCGGCCAGTTCCTCATCAACACCTGGCGGGCGGAGGACGTTCCGCCCCTGCTCGTGGCACTGCGGGCCGAACTCGATCAGGAGATCGCCGGCGCCCGCTGCGTGGTCAAGCAGCTCGAACAAGGTCCGCCTGTCGAAACCCCCATCCAACTCCGCCTCAGTGGCGACGACCTCGACACCCTGCGCCGGCTCGCCGACGACGTGGCCGCCATCCTCCGCGACGCCGGCGGATACAAGGTCCACGACGACCTCGGCCGCCGGATGCCGACCCTGGTCATAGAGATTGATCAGCAGCGCGCGAATACCCTCGGCATCAGCAACCGCCAGATCGGCCGCGTGGCGCAGGCCGCGTTCCATGAGATTCCCGTGACCGAACTGCGCGAAGGCGATCACCTGGTGCCGGTTGTGATCCGCCAGCGCATCGAGGAGCGCAACGAAGCCGAGCGCATCCGCACGCTCTATGTCCGGTCCGTTCGCGACGAGGTTGTGCCGCTGGACAACTTCGCGTCCGTGAACCTTCGCCCGGAGTACGCCAATATCGCGCACTTCAACCAGCTCCGCGCCGTCACAGTGAAGGCGTTCTCCCGCTTCGGCGAATTGCCGTCGCGGGTGCTCGACCGGGCCCGCCCGCAACTCCGGGCGCTGGCGCTGCCCGCCGGCTACCGACTGGACTTCGCCGGCGAGGAAAAGGAACTGCGCGAGAGCCGCGCCGAAATGGGCGGGGTGATGCTGGTGTCCCTCTCCTTGATCGCGCTGGCCATGGTCATCCAGTTCAGCTCGGTCACCAAGTCCCTGGTGGTCATGCTGACAGTGCCGCTGGGGCTGATCGGGGCGTTCATCGGCGTCACGCTGTTCCGGGCGCCGATGGGTTTCATGGCGCTGCTGGGGATTGTCAGCCTCGCGGGGGTCATCGTCAGCCACATCATTGTGCTCTCGGACTTCATCGAGGAGGCCCGCGCGGAGGGCATGGAACTGAAGGAGGCTCTCGTGCAGGCGGGCTTGGTGCGCCTGCGCGCGGTGCTGGTCACGGTGCTGGCGACGGTGGGGGGATTGATCCCGCTGGCGTTGACCGGGGGCGAGCTCTGGCGGCCGCTGACGGCGGTCCACATTTGCGGTCTGTTGCTGGCCACGCTGCTGACGCTGGTCATGCTGCCGGTGCTCTATTACGTCTTTTGCGCCCGGCTGAAGTGGATCAAGTGACGTGGTGGGATCTCGCCAGCAGGGGCAGGCCCCGGCTGAGCGATTTCCTGAATCCGGCTGGTAGTTGGGCCGGCTGGAAAGCCGGCGTTACGGGTACCGCCGGCATTCGTGTCGGCCTGTACCGCCGGCATTCCTGCCGGCATGTAGCGCTGGCATTCCTGCCGGCTGGTACCGCCGACCTCCCAGTCAGCACCGGAGCCGGTCAGGCGACCGGCGTTACGGTACCGCCGACATTCCTGTCGGCCTGTAGCGCTGGCATTCCTGCCGGCACACACCGCCGGACCTCCAGTCAGCACCGGAGCCGGTCAGGAGACCGGCGTTACGGCACCGCCGACATTCTTGTCGGCCTGTACCGCCGGCATTCCTGCCGGCTGGTACCGCCGACCTCCCAGTCAGCACCGGAGCCAGTCAGGAGGCCGGCATTACGGTACCGCCAACATTCCTGTCGGCCTGTACCGCCGGCATTCCTGCCGGCAAGTACCGCCGACCTCCGGTCGGCAACGGAGCCGGTCAGGAGACCGGCGTTACGGCACCGCCGACGTTCGTGCCGGCCTGTACCGCTGGCATTCCTGCCGGCTGGTACCGCCGACCTCCCAGTCAGCACCGGAGCCGGTCAGGAGACCGGCGTTACGGCACCGCCGACATTCCTGTCGGCCTGTACCGCTGGCATTCCTGCCGGCTGGTACCGCCGACCTCCCAGTCAGCACCGGAGCCGGTCAGGAGACCGGCGTTACGGCACCGCCGACATTCGTGTCGGCCTGTAGCGCCGGCATTCCTGCCGGCACACACCGCCAACCTCCCGCTCGGCAACGGAGCCGGCTGGAAAGCCGGCGTTACGGCGCACCAACCTCGCACTCGGCTGCCCAGTCGGCGCCGGAGCCGCCCGGCCGCCGCTCAGACCATCGCAGGTGTTTTCGGCTTTCCCGGCTGACCGCTGGTTCTTGCCGCCCCCTGCTACTGGCAAGAGGCCCGAATCCCTCGGGACAGCGCCCGGCGGCAAGAAGTCGAGATGCCCGCCATTAAATCGTTACAAAAACCCGCTTGACCGGGGCGGCGAGCAGGGGAATTTTCGCACCGCTTTGAATCAGGACGGCATCTCATGAAAACGACCCAAACACTTCTGACGGTTCTCGGTTCGCTCGCCTTGGCCGGCTCGGCGAACGCACAGTTGATTGCACAGTGGACATTCGAGGGCGATGTGCTGACGCCCTCAACGGGATCGGGGACGGCCAGCAATGTGGGCGGCACATCTTCCGCCTTCGCCGCGGGCAACGGTGGCGGGCGCGGCTGGAACACTTCGTCGTACCCCGCGCAGAGTACGGGTTCCGGAACGGCGGGTGTCGAGTTCCTCGTGAGCACGTTGGGTTACAAAGACATCACCGTTAGCTACGATCACCGGGCCTCCGGTACCGCCTCGCGCTGGGCGGCATTCCAGTACACGACCGATGGTTCCACTTGGACCACCTTGGGAAACAACAGTGGCGGACTCAGCCCGCATGATACGTTCTACTCATTCAACTTCGATCTTTCGTCAACCGCAGGGGTCAACAACAACCCGAACTTCGGCTTCCGGATCGTTTCGATCTTCTCGCCGTTGGCATTCAACCAAAACTCCACGTTGTCTTACGGTGCCGATGCCGCTTACATGCGGGCCAACGCGGACGCCAAATACCCTCCCGAAGCTGGTCTGGGAACCAGTAATTACAGTACCGCAGGCACTTGGCGGTTTGACAACGTGACCGTTTCTGGCTCGGTCATTCCCGAGCCCCACGAATACGCGATGCTGGCCGGGCTGGGTCTGGTCGGTTTTGCGATCTGGCGTCGTCGCGCCGCGAAGTAGGTAATCCGGCTCCCGGTCTGATTTCTCAGCCCGCCGTTTCCGGCGGGCTTTTTGTTTGGCGGCTGCTCTCGTCAGCGCGCGGCAGATCCGGGCCAGAGGGTGCGTCGGTCTTCGGGGAGCGCGGGCGTCTCGCCTGCCCGGGTCGGCGTCCCGCCGACCAAGCCCTACGGCCGTCGCCAACCGGTCGCCTTCGGTAAGCCCCGCCGGCCTGGACGCCGGCGTTACGTAACCTGCCGGCGTGGACGCCGGCGCTACAGCAGCGATGAGGCGCTCAGGCCACGCACCTCGGCCAGCGACGGGACGCTGCAACAACTCGCCGCCGTGGACGCCAGCGCTACGTAACCTGCCGGCGTGGACGCCAGCGCTACAGCAGCGATGAAGCGCTCAGGCCACGCACCTCGGCCAGCGGCGGGACGCTCGCGCCCCCTTTTCTTCAACGAATCCGCCCGCAACGTACCGGCACAATCGCTTTCCCTTGCGGCGAGTCCTTAAGCCCATCGGGTGCGATCGTTTCCGGGGAGCGCGGGCGTCTCGCCTGCCTTGGTCGGCGTCCCGCCGACCAGCCCTACGGCCCTCGCCAACCGGTCGCACTCGGCAAACCCTGCCGGCGTGGACGCCGGCGTTACGTAACCTGCCGGCGTGGACGCCGGCGCTACAGCAGCGATGAGGCGCTCAGGCCACGCACCTCGGCCAGCGACGGGACGCCGCTGGCAGCAACAGGAACGCTCGCGCCCCCTCTTCTGCAACGAGTCCGCCCGCAACGTACCGGCACAATCGCTTTCCCTTGCGGCGAGTCCTTGAGCCCAACGGGTGCGATCGTTTCCGGGGAGCGCGGGCGTCTCGCCTGCCCGGGTCGGCGTCCCGCCGACCAACCTCACGGCCGTCGCCAACCGGTCGCCTTCGGTAAGCCCTGCCGCCGTGGACGCCGGCGCCACACAACCGGCCGGCGTGGACGCCAGCGCTACGTAACCTGCCGGCGTGGACGCCGGCGCTACAGCAGCGATGAGGCGCTCAGGCCACGCACCTCGGCCAGCGACGGGACGCCGCTGGCAGCAATAGGAACGGTCGCGCCCCCTTCCCTTTTCTGCAACGAATCCGCCCGCAACGTACCGGCACAATCGCTTTCCCTTGCGGCGAGTCCTTAAGCCCATCGGGTGCGATCGTTTCCGGGGAGCGCGGGCGTCTCGCCTGCCTTGGTCGGCGTCCCGCCGACCAGCCCTACGGCCCTCGCCAACCGGTCGCACTCGGCAAACCCTGCCGGCGTGGACGCCAGCGCCACACAACCGGCCTGCGTGGACGCCGGCGCTACGTAACCTGCCGGCGTGGACGCCGGCGCTACAGCAGCGATGAGGCGCTCAGGCCACGCGACTCAGCCAGCGGCGGGACGCTCGCGCCCCCTTTTCTGCAACGAGTCCGTCCGCAACGTACCGGCACAATCGCTTTCCCTTGCGGCGAGTCCTTAAGCCCATCGGGTGCGATCGTTTCCGGGGAGCGCGGGCGTCTCGCCTGCCTTGGACGGCGTCCCGCCGACCAGCCTTACGGCCGTCGCCAACCGGTCGCCTTCGGTAAGCCCTGCCGGCCTGGACGCCGGCGTTACGTAACCTGCCGGCGTGGACGCCGGCGCTACAGCAGCGATGAGGCGCTCAGGCCACGCACCTCGGCCAGCGGCGGGACGCTGCAACAACTCGCCGGCGTGGACGCCGGCGCTACACAACCTGCCGGCGTGGTCGCCGGCGCTACATGATGGCTGGAAACGCTTTCGCCCGGTGCTCCGTCCGGCAGTTAGAGGCGCGCGTTCAACTCACGATCCACGCTAGGATGGCCTTCTGCACGTGCAGCCGGTTTTCGGCCTGGGTGAAGATCGTGTCGGCGTTGGCCTCGAACGTGGCCTCGTCAATCTCCTTGCCCCGATACGCCGGCAGGCAGTGCATGACCAACGCCCCGGGCCGCGCGCGCTTCACCAGCGCGGCGTTGACCTGATACGGCGCCAGGGCGCGCAGCCGCTCGGCCGCCTCCGCTTCCTTGCCCATCGAGACCCAGACGTCCGTGTAGAGCAGGTCCGCGCCGTCCGCGGCCGCGTGCGCATCCTCCGTGCAGCGGACCCGGCCGCCGGCGCGGGCGAGCAGTTCCGGCGCGGGCTGAAACGCCCGCGGCGCGGCGAGGCGCAACTCGAATCCCAGCTTGGCCGCGGCGAAGATCCACGAGGTGGCCACGTTGCACGCCGCGTCGCCCACGAACGTCACCACGCGGTCCTGAATGGGGCCGCGCCGCTCCTCGAAGGTGAAAAGGTCCGCCAGAATCTGGCAGGGATGCTCGTCGTCGGTGAGCGCGTTGATGGTGGGGATGCCGGAGAAGCGGGCGAATTCCTCGACATCCGCCTGCCGGTACGTGCGCATGATGGCACCGTGAACCATGCGTCCCAAGACACGGGCGGTGTCCTTGATGGGCTCGCCGCGGCCGAGCTGGATTTCCGCCGCGCTGAGGAACATGACCGAGCCGCCCAGTTCGCGGATGCCGACCTCGAACGACACCCGCGTGCGCGTGGACGCCTTGTTGAAAATCATGGCCCAGGACTGGCCGGCCAGGGGCTGCCGGGGGTGGCGGCCGCGCTCGCGCTTCCAGGTGGCAGCATCGGCGATCATCTGTCGCAGATCGGCCGGCGCGGCGTGCTCAATGCTCAACAGGTGTTTCATGTCCGTCATCTCACGGGCGGCCAAAGGACAATCACGAAGCGGGTCGCCGTGAAAGGGGTGTTTATAGGCAGGATGCCGCCGCCTCGTCACGGAATATCGCGTAACAATCCGGTGCCGGCGGGACGGTTCCAAAGCCTGACGGTGCGCCGGACGATCGCGCGGCGTTCGCGCCGGCCCTGGTCGTCTTCGCTCTCCTGATGCCCAGAGGGCAAAAGCCGTCGGGAGGAGCGTTTCGGCGTGGCGTTTTTGAGATCGAGGCGCGTGGTAATCAGGTCAATCCCGCGAGGCTGCTCCTCCGGCGTGATCCCTCGCACCCGGACCTGAGCCAAAACGGCTTGTCCTCCCGGCTCGAGCCAAGCCGAGCGCCGAGCCGGTAGGGAAAGGGAGACCGATTTCCGTGCCGATATTCCGCCAAGAATACTAAACCCCGTCTTTTCAGACTGTTGACGGAGTTGTCAGAGCAGCGCTGGCATTTGGCCGCTGAAATCTGTCTCCCGGTTGGCGACGACGCCGTCCATGACTGCCAAGTCAATGGTCACGCCGGTTTTGTCCCCCGCGCCATCGCCGATACGCCAGGAAGCCGAATGCGGGCGTCAGCAATGCCAGACTTTGCACTGCCACCGACGGTTCCGGGATCACCCCGTACTGGATGTTGTCAATGCCCCACCCACCTCCTCCGCTGTCCTGAGCGAACACGAGACTCGAAATCCGGTTCTTGTCATTGCGGAAAACGCCCCAGAACTCGGCCGAGTTTCCAGCGGCGGCGGTCGTGTCCATCGAAAACGTGAACGATTCCCCGCCGACCAGGTTCACCGTCACGTCTCCGGTTCCGCGGTCAATGTCGTAGAATCCCACGTAGTCCACGGGTTGGGAAAAGGTGAGCGTCGCACCGGCCGCTTGCCCCGAGAACATGGCGGCGAACGAACCGATGGGGTTGGAACCCCCGATGACGCCAGCGCCCTGTTGGACCGTCACGGTGGTACCTGAATCGGTGTGCCCGATTGTCAGGTCGGGGCCAATCACCGCCCCCTTGATGTTCTGGTTATCGGTGAACCCCGACTCAAAATCCACCAGCCACTGAGGGCTTGAGATGCCAATGTCCGCGAGCCAGGCATTCCGGTAGGTGTTATTGTCCGAGAACTGCGGACTGTTATGCACGATCAGGTTGGCCCGGGCTGGAATCACGGCCGCCAACACAACGGCCGCGACCATGGCCCCAGCGCGAATCTTGGAAAGGCTGTGAAGTGGTGTCATAGAATTACGATCCTTTCTGGTAGAAGGCTGCCAACAAAGTCGGCCTGTTGCCAACTTCGGTCAAGGGCAGATTGTCAGCCGGAAGTTGCCGGGGAGTGTTCGTCAACTGTCAGTCGGCGAAGATCCGGCTGAAACCTCGACGGCGAGGCTTGTGTTCGCGCCCGCCTCCAACCTACGCTACCGGTCATGAACTGGTTTCGCCTAACTCTCGCTCTCGCGCTTGCGCTCCGGGTCGCCAGCACTGCCGCCGTGGCCGCCGACAACGCAAAGTGGCAATCGCTCTTCAACGGCCGGGACCTCACGGGCTGGGTCAAGGTCCACGATGTCCAGGCCGAGGTGAAGGACGGGTTGCTGCACATCGGCAAGGGCATGGGCTGGGTGCGGACCGAGAAGGAGTTCAGCGACTTTGTGCTGGAGTTCGAGTGGCGGGCGCTCGAGGAGAAATACGACAGCGGCATTTTCTTCCGTGCCGGCGCCGAGGGCAAACCGTGGCCGGATCGCAGCTACCAGGTGAACCTCCGCTACGACATGCTCGGGGGCCTGGTGAAGGGCTACAGCCCGGTCGTGCCCGCTGAGACGCCGAAGATGCCGCTCAACCAGTGGGTGAAGTTCCGGATCGAGGCGAGGGGCAAAAAAGTGATGCTGGATGTGGATGGCGAGCGGGCCTGGGAGACCGACAAGGTGGACGCCGGCAAAGGCTACCTCGGCATTCAGATCGAGGACCGGGCCTTCGACTTCCGCAACATTCGTGTCCTCGACCTGACCGCCTCCCAGTAGCGGGCACGATTTCCGCGAGACGGCCAAGCGGGACCATCACGGCCGTTGTTTTGCGGCCGTGACGCCGACGTGGGCCGACGCACTTGCGGGCGGGGGATTCTGTGGCACAAAGCTGCCGCGTCGCCGCCGGCTGGCGGCTGTTCCCCGCACCATCATGAGTGAACTGGACCTGCAGCGATTACTCGAGCGCCGTCACGTAGCGCCCTGGCGCACGGCCTTGGCCCACTGGGTGGAGTCCCGCCGGGTGCAATTCACCATCACGGCCCTGATTCTGATCAATGCGGTCGTGCTGGGGCTGGAGACCAGTCCGACGATTTGGGCCAGGCACGGTGCGTGGCTGATGCTGGTTGACCGGGCTTGCCTGGCCGCGTTCGTGATCGAGCTCGCCGTCAAGCTGGTTGCCTATCGCGGACTGTTCTGGCGCAACGGCTGGAACTGGTTTGACACGGTGGTGGTGGGGATCGCGCTGGCACCGGGCGCGGGGGCGTGGTCGGTGTTGCGTTCCCTGCGCGTCCTGCGGGTGTTGCGGTTGCTTACGGTGGTCCCGCAGTTGCGCAAGGTGGTGAACGCCTTCCTGCACGCGATTCCGGGGCTCTCGGGAGTCATCGCGGTAATGGCGGTCTTCTATTACACGGCAGGTGTGCTGGCGACGACACTGTTCAGCGGGACACACCCGGCGTGGTTTGGCTCGCTCGGCAAGAGTCTCTACACGCTGTTCCAGATCATGACCCTGGAAAGCTGGTCCATGGGCATCGTGCGGCCGCTGATGGAGAGGCATCCCTGGGCCTGGGCGTTTTTCGTGCCCTTCATCGTCATCGCCACGTTCACCATCCTGAACCTGTTCATCGGCATCATCGTCTCGACGATGCAGGAACTGTCGGAAAAGCCGGAGCCGGGCGCGGCCGGGGAAACCGTGGCCGTGATTCTGGAACGGCTGGAAAAAGACCTGGCTGAACTCCGCGCGCGCCTGGCGGAGCGGAAGTGAGGCGCGGTGGCGCGGCGCCTTCGGGCCTTACCACTTCCCTCGCGTGCTGGTCTTCACCCGGCAGAGGTACATGTCCGCCGTGATGTACAAGGTGGAACCGTCATCGCCCCACGCGCAGTTCGCGGTGGCCTCACCGGTGTTGATCGTCCCGAGGTGTTTGCCCTCGGGGGTGAGCACCAGCACCCCGCCCGGGCCGGTGGCGAAAAGGTTGCCTTGGCGATCCACCTTGAGCCCGTCGGGCAACCCCTTGCGGCCCGGCATCAGCGGCTTGGTGTCGAAGAGGACCCTGCCCGCGCCAATCGTTCCGTCCGTCTTCACCGGATAGGCCATGATGACGGGGTTCGCCGGATCGGAGACGCAGACGTAGAGCGTCTTCTCGTCGGGCGAGAACGCGATGCCGTTGGGGAAGGTGAGTTCGCGGGTGAGCAGCACCACCTCGCCGTTTTTCCGGAGCAGGAACACGCCGCTGAAAAGCAGTTCTTTCTTGGGATCGTCGTTGCCCCTTTCCAGCCCGTACGGCGGGTCGGTGAAGTAAAGATCGCCATTGGAGTGATACACCAGGTCATTGGGGCTGTTGAACCGCCGATGCTGGTAAAACTCCGCCAGGGTGGTGAACTGACCGCTCGGCTCCAGGCGTGCCACCCGCCGGTCGCCGTGCTGGCAAAGGACCAGGCGACGCTCCCGGTCAAAGGCCAGACCGTTGGAGCCCGGCTCGCCCTCACGCGGGGTCCGCCCTGTGTAGCCGCTGGGGTAGATGTAGTCGCGCGTGCCGCCGCCGTCCTTCCACTCGAACACCACGTTGCGCGGCACGTCCGAGAACAGCAGCGTCTTCGACTTCGGATTCCACACCGGGCCCTCCGCCCACTCGAAACCGCCGGCCAGCTTCTCGATGACTGCGCCCGCCGGAATCAGGGCGTTGATCGCGGGATCCAACCGCTCGATTTCGCCCATCGTCGGATAGACCTTCGGGCCAGCCTTCTTTTTCGCGGGCTTTTCGTCCTGCGACAGCGCGAGACTGGTGGCGGTCGTCAGGGCCAGCAAGGCGAGGAGTGCGGCGTTCTTCATGGCGTGTGTGTTCCGAGGGAAAGCATTCAAACCGGCTCCCGGCGAATCAAGCCCGAATCCTGTCCGCCCGCGTTCGCCCGGGGCGCGGAAATCAGGGAGGCAACCAAAGCGTACCGGCTGGCCGGGGAGGGCGGGGCTGAATCTCCTGGCGGTGCAACGGAAGGCGAATGGGAGGAGGCAGCAAGAGCCGGCTCACTGGCGGGAGAACGCAGGCGCTCGAAAACAAGAAGGGGCCCGAAAAGGCCCCTATCGAATTCGGCTGCGAAACGTCGCTTGGCCGATCAACCCTTTACGTCGTAGCACAGCAGGACGTCTTGGTCCCGGAGATACAACCGTCCACCGACGATGACCGGATGCGGCCAGGCTTCCTTGCCGCTTTGGTCCGGCTGCTCGAACCTTCCCGTTTCCTTGAAGCCGGCCGGGGTGGCCTCGATCAACACCACGTTGCTGCCTTTCTTCTTCTCCTCCCGCAGCACCAACATGCCGCCCGCGTAGGCAATCGCCCCCTTGCCGACCTTCTTCTCCTCTTCCCAGACTGATTTCCCGGAAGCGAACTCCTGACATACCCAGCCGACGCTGTCCGAGTGACCGTAGAGGTGATCGCCCACGAGGATCACGCCGCCGTGGTGGTTCTTCATGACCTTGTTCGCATAGACCTGCTCGGCGGAGAACTTCCCGCCGCTCTCGGTGATCTTGAACAGGTTGCAGCCGATGCCGTAGCCGGACGTGACATAAACGTGACCGTCCTTGTAGATCGGAGTCGGAATCACCGCTGTGGCCCCGCGGCGGGGCGCGCGCCAGAGCACGCTGCCGTCCTTGGGCGAAATCCCCACCACGCTGGCCATGGTAAGCTGGATGTACTGGGGCACGCCAGCGATGGTCTCCTTGATGATGGAGCTGTATTGCGCCTCATCGGTGAAGTCTTTCGACTGCCAGCGCAGCGTGCCAGTCTTCTTGTCCAGCGCCACCAGGGCGCCTTTGCTGCCGCCCGGCGTCACCACCACCTGATCGCCATCCACGAGGGCCGACTCGCTGAAGCCCCATTCGGGCAGCTTGCCGCCGAAGTCCTCCACGAAGTGTTTGCGCCACACCTCCTTGCCCGTCCCGGCATCGAGGCAAACGAATTCCCCGTACTGACCAATGGCATACACGTGACCGCCCTCGACCGTGGGGGTGCCGCGCACACCCGCGAAGCCGCCCCAGCCCGGCGCGCCGGACTTGCCGAGGCGGGCGGCCCATACCTCCTTGCCGTCCGCGCGATTCAGGGCGATCACGAAGTTCTCCCCCCCGCGGTCGCCGGCCGTGTAAATGCGGTCGCCCACCACCGCAACGGAGGCGTATCCCAAACCGAGGCCGGTGGCTTTCCACGCCAGTTGGGGCCCGCCGGCCGGCCAGGTCTTCAGCATTGAAGCGTCCGGCGATTTGCCGTCGCGATTCGGGCCGCGCCACTGCGGCCAGTCGGCGGCCGCGGCGGCGTGGCGTAAAAAGGCCAGCGCGGTCAGGACGCTGACGACGGAAACGAGCTTTCTGTGTTGTTTCATGAGCGGCGAATAAAGACCAGCTTGGTCGGTTGTAAAGACGGAGCGCAGCGACGGAAATTCAATCGGCCGTTGGCACCAAGTGTCCGGAAACTGTCCGCGGTCTGCCCCGCGAGCCAGCCCCGATCTCACTCCACCGTCACGCTCTTGGCGAGGTTGCGAGGCTTGTCCACATCGCAGCCGCGCAAGACCGCCACGTGATAGGCCAGCAGTTGAAGCGGGATGATGCCCAGCAACGGCCAGACAAACTCTGGCGTCTCAGGCAGATAAATCACGTCCGCGGCGCGCTGCGCCACCTCGCGGTCGCCCTCGGTGGCCAGCGCGATCACCGGCGCCCGCCGGGCGCGGACTTCTTCGAGGTTGCTCATGGTCTTTTCATACAGCGCGCCGCGCGGGACGAGCATGACGCAGGGCGAGTTCTCATCCAGCAACGCCAACGGGCCATGCTTCATCTCCGCCGCCGGATAACCCTCGGCGTGGAGGTAGGAGATCTCCTTGAGCTTGAGCGCCCCCTCGAGCGCGACCGGGAAGTTCAACTGGCGTCCGAGGAAGAAAAAGTCCCGCCGGTCGGCGTACTTCCGGGCAATCGCCCGGATCTGGCCATCCAGCGCGAGAGCCTGCTCGGCGAGCGCCGGCATTCGCTCCAAAGCGCGAATCACCTCGAGCCCGCGATGCGGCGACATCATCCGCAGCCGGCCCATGAACAGCGCCAGCAGCGTCAGCACCGTGACCTGACTCGTGAACGCCTTCGTGGAGGCGACGCCAATTTCCGGCCCGGCGTGCAGGTAAATGCCCCCGTCCGCCTCGCGCGCGATGGTACTGCCCACCACGTTGCAGATCGCGAGCACCTTGTGCCCGCGCCGTCGCGCCTCGCGCAGCGCCGCCAGCGTGTCCGCCGTTTCGCCGGACTGCGTGATCACCAGGACCAGCGTGTTCTTTTCGAGGGGCGGATTCCGATACCGAAACTCGCTGGCGTATTCGACTTCGACCGGCACATGCGCGAAGTCCTCGATCAGGTATTCGCCCACCAGACCCGCGTGCCAGCTCGTGCCGCAGGCCGCAATCACCATCTGATCCACGGCGCGCAATTCCGCCGCGCTCATGTTCAGACCGCCGAACTTTGCCGTGGCCTCGTCCAGGTCCAGGCGGCCACGCAGGGCATTCTCGATGGTGCGCGGCTGCTCGTAAATCTCCTTGAGCATGTGGTGCGGGAACCGTCCCCGCTCTGCCGCTTCGGCCCCGAACTCGACCTCTTGAATCTGCACCCGCGCCGTTTCCGTGCCGAGGTTGGTCACCTGGAAGTCTTCGGCCGTGACCGTCACCACGTCGTAATCGTTCAGGTACACCACCTGACGGGTGTGGGCGACCATGGCGGTGACATCGCTCGCGAGAAAATTCTCGCCCCGGCCAATACCGACGATCAGCGGCGACCCCCGGCGCGCCCCGACGATCAACCCCGGCTCCTCCGTGCAGATCACTGCGATGCCATAGGTGCCGATCACCTCGCGCAGCGCCGCGGCCACGGCGTGGGGCAGCAACGGCTCCCGCGGATCGCCCGCCGCCCGCAGCCGCTCGTACTCGACCCCAATCAGATGCGCCAGCACCTCCGTGTCCGTGGCCGACAGAAACCGATGCCCCGCCTCCTGCAACCGCTGCTTCAGCCGGGCAAAGTTCTCGATGACGCCGTTGTGAACCACCGCAATCCGCCCGCTCTGATCAAGATGCGGATGCGAGTTTTCGTCCGACGGCGGCCCATGCGTGGCCCAGCGCGTGTGGCCGATGCCACTGACGCCGGTCAGAGGACTCTCGCGCAGCGCCGGCGCCAGGCCGTCATCAATCTTGCCCTTGCGCTTGCGCGTCAGGAGATCGCCGCTCCGCAGCACACTGATGCCCGCGCTGTCATAGCCGCGGTACTCCAGGCGGCGCAGCCCTTCGAGGATGATCGGAGCCGCCTCTTTCTTGCCGATATAGCCAACGATGCCGCACATGGTCTGGTAGGAGAGTCCCGGCGGGCGCGACGAACCCGCGTCCGCCGCGCCGGACGCTAAGGGTCCCCCGGGAAACCGGCAAGTGACGGTTCGGAAAACCACCGGCGCCCTGACTCCGCCGAATGGCCCGAAGCCGCCCGCCGTCCAAGTTCCCACCTATGAACCGCCGCACCTTCCTGCAAACCACCAGCGCCGTTGCCGCCGCCTTCGCCTTCCCTCGCGCCTCCGCCGCGGAGCACTCCGCCCCGCGCCCCGACAACGACTGGCTGGCCGAGGCACGCGAACGCATCCAAAAACACCGGCGCGCGCAGCGCGTGGTGGCGTTACTCGACGCCACCGGCAAGCCCGTGGCCGGCGCGCGCGTGAGGGTCGAACAGACCCGTCACGAGTTTCTCTGGGGCTGCAACTTCTTCCGCTTCGGCCGGTTGAACAGCGCGGAACTCGAGGCCGGATACCGCCAGCGCTTCACCGACCTGCTCAATTTCGCCACGCTCGGCTTCTACTGGGCCTCCTACGAAGCCCACCAGGGCCAGCCGAACCACGAGTACATCGAGCGCGTGTTGGACTGGGCGCCAGCCCACGGCCTGGTGTGCAAGGGCCACCCGCTGGTTTGGGACCACCCCGCCGGCTCGCCCCGCTGGCTGCCCGACGAGGATGCCGAACTGGCCCGCCTCTCGAACGGCCGCGTGCAGGACATTGTCTCCCGCTTCAAAGGGCGACTGGACATGTGGGACGTCGTCAACGAAGCCACGCACCTGCCGGACAAAGCCAACCAAACCCGCATGGCCCGCTGGGGCGAGACCCTGGGCAGTGTGCCCTACACCCGCGTCCCGCTGGAGATCGCCCGCGCCGCCAACACTTCCGCCACGTTGCTCGTCAACGATTACCGCATCGAGCCCCGCTACCGCCGCCTGCTCGACGCGCTGCGCGACGACTCCGGCAAGCTGCTCTACGACGCCATCGGCCTCCAGAGCCACATGCACGACGGCGGCTGGCCGCTGGCGCGCATCTGGGCCGTCTGCGACGACTACGCGGGCCTCGGCCTGCCGCTGCACTTCACCGAAACCACGGTCGTCAGCGGGCCGCGACTGGGGCCGGGCGAGAACTGGGGCCCGACCACTCCCGAACTCGAGGCGAAGCAGGCCGGGTACGTCGAAAAGTTCTACACGATGGTTTTCGCCCACCCGGCCGTGAAGGCGCTGACGTGGTGGGACTTCTCGGACAACGGCGCCTGGCAGCGAGCAGCGGCGGGCCTGGTGCGCCCCGACATGTCCCCCAAGCCCGTCTATGAGCGGCTGCGCGCCCTCATCAAAGGAGAGTGGTGGACGAAAGCGGCCGGCGAAACCAACGCCGACGGCGAATTTGCCCTCGAGGCCTTCCACGGCACGCACCGCGTCGCGGTCACTTTGCCCGACGGCCGACAACTGACCGCGGATGCCCTCTGGCAAACCGTTGCCCCGGCCCGCCTCGAACTTCGCGCGTAATCGCGCGATTCCCGCGCCCTGGCGTTTCACTCCGACCTCACGCAAACCGGCCCCGCGCCTCCTCGGCGAAACGGCTGTTCGCCCCTGCGTGCGGGCAGTCCCGGCGCGGTCCACCGACGCGCGACCGCGCAGGCCAAACCAAGGCGCGTTTTTGGCAAAAAGTGGTTAGCGGCCCGGGGCGTTTTCGGAAATCGTCGAGACATCGGATTCCCGGACGAGCGCCCTCGGGCTCTCAAAGTGCGCCATGGCCTTCTCCGTGGGAGCACCAGGGACGGCGGCAAGGTTCACGCCGCCGGACCATACAAGGCCAGGCGAGCCGGGA
>JADJWF010000004.1 GCA_016716505.1 Verrucomicrobiota bacterium | reverse complement strand
CTGCGGCCAGGTCAAGACCGGCTCCCTGAGCCGCAGCGACCGCCTGGCCAAGTACAACCAGCTTCTCCGCATCGAGCAACTGCTCGGCAAGACCGCGGTGTACGCCGGCAAGACCGCGCTGCCCAAGGGCGCCTGACGGTAGATTTGCTCCATGGCCGGAGCGGCCTTCCGGCCATGGAGCTCCCAACGCGCCGATCGCCCACCGCGCCCTTCGCTGCGACCAGCGAGCACCGGAAAAGTCCCGGCGCAGGGCCTTGCTCCTCAACCCGGCTCCGCAGGAACGATTTGCTCGCAGGCCGCGTCGGGCAGTCGGAGGAATCGAAGCTCCGGGCGGCAATGATTCTCCCCGCCGGCCCGCCGTGGGGCCCTAGTACACGCCCTCGACGATCTGCTTTTCCATCGCGCCGAAGGGCCGCACGTCGCCGACGCCATCCCAAGCGTAGGGGGCGCGGGGCGGACGGCGGATGGCCTCGTCCCGCTCCAGGAAGCGCGGCATGAAGAACTCCTTCGTCAGGGTGGTGAGTTCGACGCGTCCGAATTCGCCGTACGGCACGAGTTCATCCGTCTTTTTGGGGTTGACCACCCGCAGGACCGCGCGCGGTTGCGGAGCGTAGTAGGTGACACTGAAGTTGTCCTCGGGGCGGAGCGGCACACTGGCGGCCAGCCCCATCAGTGTGTTGCCGTAGGTGGGATAGAAACCGATGCGGTTTTCGAGCAGTTCCTCGATGATGAAACGAACCTCCTGCGGCTTCATTGAGGTGCCGCCGCAGAACACGCCGCGAATGCCGACCTCCCAGAGGTTCACCTTCTCCGCCAGGGCTTCGAGCAACTTCGGCGTCGTGAACAGCCCAGTGACCTTGCGATGGGTGAGAATCGTGACCGCCTGATCCACCACGTGCGCCATGTAGGCCTTGGCCTGATCGTACTTCTTGTCGACCAGCAGCTTCTTCACCCAGCGCGGATCCAAGTCAATGAAGTAGCACGAACTGCCGCGGACGTTGGCCAGGTGCTCGATGGCCAGACGCAGGCGGCGGGGACCTGTAGGGCCCATCATCAGCCACGCACCGCCGCGCGGGAAATGTTCATCGGAGATTTTTTCGCTGAACTCCGAGTAATCCACCTTGTAGTCGTTCCAGCCGATGCGTTGCTTGGGCATGCCGGTGGTGCCGCCGGTTTCGAAGATGTTGAACGGTTTGCCCTTGAACGGGGCCGGCACCCAGACCTCCGGCTGCAGGTCACGCAGCCACTCGTCCTGAAAGTGCGGGAACTTCAGCATGTCGTCGAATGACTGAATCTCCCGGCGCGGGTCCCAGTTCTTGGCGGCCCAGTCCAGCCAGAAAGGGCAACCAGTCTCGGGACTGAAGTGCCAGGCGATGATCTCGCGCAGGTGCGCGTCGAGTTGTTGCCGGGCGTTTTGGATGTCGGTAGCGGAGACGCTCATGGAAGTGTCAGTTGCAGTTCGAACGGAAAAAACTTGAAGGCGGCGAGGAGCCGGCGGGATTCCGTGTCGCCGAGTGGACCAGAACAACGACGTTGACTCGCTTGCATGGCTAGTCGGCTCAATTGGCCGCCGCCGGGGCCGGGAAGAATTTGTCCACCGTCTCCCGGCTGGGCGGCCGGCTCAACAGCGAGCCGACGATCACGCCTGCGGCCGACGCGACCACGATGAAGACCACCGGCATCATGCCCGCGACCAGCAACTCGTCGCCGCCAGCCTGTTTGCCCGGCGCGAAGATGTCGTGCCAGAAAAGGATCAACCACGAGACGGCGGTGGCGGCCAGCCCGGTGATCATGCCCGCCTTCGTCGCCCGCCGCCAGTAGAGCGCGGCGAAGATCAGCGGGAACAGCCCGGCAAAGCCCGAGAAACACCACACGCCGAGATCGAAGACATGGGCGGTGTCCTTGAGATACAGCGCGAGGAAGTACGTAATGGCGACGATGGCGACGATGAACCCGCGCGCCAGCAGGACCTCCTGGCGGTCAGAGAACCGCTCCCGGCCAAACCGTCGGACGATGATGTCTTCGGTGAACATGGTCCCCAGGCACATGAACTGCGAGTCGAGACTGGACATGATGGCCGCGAGGACGCCCGCCGCAACGATCCCGGTGAGGACCGGCGAATGCACCAGTTGGTTGACCATCCGGCCGAGCACGGCGTTCGGGTTCACGCCTTCGCCCAGGTGGCCGGTCGCCCACAGGCCGATCAGGATGCACGGCACCCAGACCAGCATGATAAAGATCGGATGCGCCACCACCGTCAGCCGGAAACTCTTCGCGTTGCGGGCCGTCAACCAGTGCTGGAAGAGGTGCGGAAACATGCCGACGGAAAGCGGGATCAGACAGTAAGACAGGAACTGGAGGTGCCCGATCATCCCCTCGCGGGCCAGCCGCGGTCCGCCAAAGGCGCTTTCGGCCGCCCGGCGCGTCGCCTCCGCCATGCCGCCAAGGCGGTCGCTGATCATCCAGAAGGCCACGATGCCGGCGCACAGGAAGACGATCGTCTGAAAGGTGTTGGCCCACACGGCACCCCGCAGCCCACCAAAAAACACGTAACCGAGCACGATCAAACAGATGATGCCGCTGCCCAGCCACGGCGGGATGCCGCCGCTGAGCGGATGGGCGCGCACTGTGCCGTCAGCGGCCTTGATCGTCAGCGCGAACAGCTCGGGGAACGTGCCGGCCGTGGCGGATTGAAGGAACTTGCCCGCCGAAATCACTCCCACGAGCAAATAGGGGATCACCAGCAGCACCAGGACCGGAAACAGCAGATAGCCAAGCGTGGGCGACTCGAACCGGTCCCGGAAGAAGGCGCACTGCGTCACGTAGCCGTACCGCTTGCCAATCGCCCAGAGGCGGATGCCCACCAGGAAAAAGACTCCGGAGTGGATCAGTCCGGACCAGGAGGCCATGAGACCGTACACGCCGATGCCGTCGCTGTACGCCTTGCCCGATGAGCCGACCATGGCGAAACCGGTCATGGTGGTGCCGAAGATGGACATCAGCAGCAGAAAGGGTCCGACGGAACGGCTCACGAGGAAGTAATCCGCGCTCGTGCCCCGGAAGAACCGCTGGCTCACCAGTCCAAGTCCCAGCAACAGGAGCAAATAACCCCCGATCAGGACGACCGGCACGTAGGAGATCGTTGCTGCGGTGTTCATCCGTGGGTTGCTGGCTGGCGGGTTTCGGCAGGCGCTTCGTCGGCCCACGCTTCCAGTTCTTCTGGCCAGGCGAAGCGGTTGGCCGCCAGCCACAACAGCGCCGCCGCCACGGAGAATGCAGCGTGATACGCGAGCCCGACGGGCAGGAAGCCGAAGACGAGGCTGCGATCGGACCACCACCAGAAGTCATGGTGCAGCACGAACAAAGCGGCCGCGAGGAACCAGATCAGACGGCGGCCGGCAGCGGAGTATCTCTTGGGATTCATTCTCGGAGGGCAGGCTTTTCAGACCCAAACTTGAAGCTACTTGACGGTCGTCGCCGGCTGGTCCGGCTTCGGCCCGGCGGCCGCCGCATCATGAAAGGCGTAGAGGTGGGTGTTGCTGGCCACATAAATCACCCCGTTGGCCACTACGGGCGTGGAGTACACGGGGCTGTTGAGATTGGTTTCGCTGAGCACCTTCTTCTCGGTGGTCGCGGCCAGCACCACAAAGTCGCCGTCTTCGTCCCCCACATAGACCTTGCCGTCCGCCACGAGCGTGCTGCCCCACATGTGGGCTTTCATGTCGTGGGTCCAGTGCAGCTTGCCGGTCTCCGCGTCAAGGCAATGCACGAAGCCGGAAAAGTCGCCCACGAAAAGCAGCCCCGTCTCCGGATCAATTGAGACGGTTGAGATGCTGCGATGAATGCCCTTGTAGTCCCAGATCAATCCGGTGGCCGTTACGTCGCCGGACTTGGTCGCGTCCAGGCACACGAGCCGGCCGACGCCCTCGCCGTGCTCGGGATCTTGACCGATGGCCACATAGACCCGGTTTTTCCAGAACACCGGTGTGGCGTTGATTTCGCTCGGCCCCTCGGCGGCCGGGTATTTGATCGGCCGGCCGTCCTTGTCCACCTTGTACTCCGGCGGGTTGCAATCAAACTTCCACACCGTCTTCAACAGGCTCGTGTCATCGCCAGGGACCGGATTCGCGTCGAAGGCATAGAGCCAACCGTCACCGCCACCGAAAAAGACCTGGTCCTTCCCGTTCACGACGCCGTGCGAGGGCGAACTCCACTGCCCGTGGTAGATGCGCGGGCCGATACCCGCATCGTCTTCGCCTGCGAACTCGCCAGTCTTCTTGTTCAGCGCGATAAAACTCGGCGACAACGGCGACGGGATGTTGACGTGCGTCCAGTCCTGTCCGTTCGAGGTGCAGACATAGACCAGGTCGCCCACGATCAGGGGCGAACTGTTGGAGGCATTGTGGGGAAACACGCCCAACTCATCCATCATGTCGTACACCCAGATGATGTCGGCGTCCTTGGGGCCGGGCTCAATCGGCGCTTTGCCGGTGTCCTTCACGACGTAGGCGGCCTCGTCCTTGAAGGGGCCGTCATTGCCGTCCGCCATGCCGTTGATGTCGAGACACATCACTTCGCACCGGCTGGTGACGAGGTACACATATTTGCCCTCGATTTTGGGCGAACTGAGGATGCCCAGGTTTTCCCAATCGTTCACCTTGCCCGACTTCAGCTTCGGCACCACCAGCTGCCAGAGAAACTCGCCGGTCTTTTCGTCGAAGCACTTCAGAATCGAGCGGTCACCCTGGTGCCGCAGGTCGCGCGGGTGATCGTTGTTGGTGCCGACGAACACCTTGCCTTGGGCGATGGTGGCGTTGCCATAGCTCTGCGTGCCGAGGCGGGCCACCCACTTCACGTTCTTGGTGGTGGCCATGTCCACGTCCTCGGTGCCCGGCTTGAACCGGCCCGGGTCGAAGCGGTCCGGCAGCCCCTTGGCAGGCGAGTACATGTTGCGGTGGTTGGTGCCGCCCCACTGCGGCCAGTCGCCCGCGCTCAAACCGGCGGCGGCGAGGCAGGCGGCCGCGAGGAACGCGGAACTGCCACCCATCCGCGCGACGTGAATGTTCTGACGTTCTTTCATCTTAATCTTTGTCCTGAACTCTGGAATTTACCGGCGTTGGGGCGACTCGATCACCGCCAGGAAACCGATCCCACGCCGGATCACAGCCAGCGAGGCGGCTGGGCCGGCCGAACATCTCAATTGGGCGTTACCCGGACGTTGTCTATGAAGACGCGCATCTCCTGCGGGCTGAACGCGAACAAACCCGGCGAGCCTTGGCGGTGCGCCGTCCGATGGGGCACCTCAATGGTCCAGGTGTCCGGCTCTGGGTCGCCCCGCTTCCACGCCCGCGCGCGCACCACTCCCGAGCCGTCCGGGGCGATGTCCACGCGGGCCTTCAACGTGTACCAAGTGTTGGGGGCCCACCGGAACGGCACCGCGACCTTGAGCCGTTCCTGGTTTGAATTGACCTCAAGCTCCTGGGCGTTGCCCTTGAGGATGATCGCATAACGCTGATTGACGACGCCCACCTCGGACATCTTGCGGCGGGTTCCCTCGCTGCGAACGTCTGCCTGAATCGTGTACTGGCGCATCTCCGGGTCCCCGATGAAGGCCGTGCCGCGCTGGAAAAACTTGTTGTCAATGGTCTTCGTCAGCGCCTTGGTGCCGTCCACCTCGCGCACTTCGAACCGAAACCGTGCCCCAATCCACGGCAGGTGCGGGTAGGCGTAGGGCGTGGGCTCCTCGACGGTGTTGGTCGTCACATTCGTCAGTTCGAAGCCCTCGAAGTCCTCCGCGAACGGCAGGTTGGGCAGCACACGCGCGCGGATGTAGCCTTTGAGGCCATTGAGATCCGCCTCGTAGGCGCCGGCGGAAATCTTCGCGCCGGGCGCAGCCACCAGCTCGCCGCGCTCATTGAACTTGCCGTCCATCATCGCCTTGACGAGGGCCGTGGGAGGCACATAGGCGGACCATTTTAACTGGGTGACGTCCTTGACGTCCTCAACCACCAGACCATTGGCGTCCAGCTTGCGGGCGCGGAAGGTCGCCTTCTCGCCGGGGTGCAACAACACTTCGGACGGGATAATTTGAAGCTGGGTGGCCGGGCCCGGCTTCGGCCAGGCAGCTACCGGGGCAGCCGGGGGTAACCCCGGGTTGTTTCCGGCCTTCCCGAAAGCGTAGAGCTTGCGCGCGGTCTGGACATAGACCTTGCCATTGTACGCAACGGGGGTGCCGAAGCAGCGGCCGTCGAGTTCGATCTTCGTCAACTGCTCTACCGAGTCCCCGCGATCGCGGAGGATATAGAAGCCACCCTTGACCCCGGCCTCGGACGACTCTCCAGACCCTTTGCCCAACGGCGAGTCCAGAATCGGCACATACAGCTTGCCGTCGGCGAACAATGGGCACGCGTTGCGCTGTTCGATGCCCAGTTGAAGCCCCCAGTGGACTTTCCCCGTCACCGCGTCCACCGCCACGATGTCGCCCTTCTCCTTCACCACGTAGAGACGGTTCCCCACGAGGATGGGCGAACTGGTGGAAGTCGAGATCTCCGGATTGCTCCACAACTCGACGGTCTGCCGCTCGACCACGACCGGTGCCGACGCCGCGTCCGCCGGTTCGACGTCCGGGATGCGAAACGCCACCAATTGACCGGGCTCGTACGGGGTGCCGAAGATGGAGATGACCTTGTCGTTGTTATGGACGAGCACCGTCGCGTTGATGCCCGCCTTGGCGAGCGGCACCCGCCAAATCGGCTCCCCGGTGCGGGCGTTGACACACACCACCGAGCCGTCGCCGCTGGCCGAAATCAGCACCCGCTTGCCGCGCAACCAGGTCAGGTACGGATGCGAAAACGAGTTGTCCATGGGCCGGGTCCCGGGGCTGGAGGCCCAGACCAGTTCGCCGGTGAGTTTGTCGAACGCGTAGAAACGGTCGCCGCCGGCACCCTGCGCTCCCCAGTTGCTGGTGATGCCGCGGGTGATCACCAGGTCGCCGTCCACCAACGGCGAGGCGGTTCGGCTGTTCGGGAAGGTCAGACGACCCAGCTTCTCCATGAGCGAGTGGCTCCACAGCTCCCTTCCGTCGGCCGTGAAACCGGCGAGAATGCCCTGGGTTCCCTGCATGTACACATTGCCGGTCTCCGGATCAATCGCCGGTGTGGACGTCGAATATCGCAGGTAGATGGTGTCGCTCAGGAAGTCGTTGTACTTCCGCTTCCAGAGCAGCCGGCCGGTCTCCGCGTCGAAGCACGACAGCCCTTCCTGCAGATCCGGCCCGTCACCTTCGTAGCCCATGATGTAAAGCCTGCCGTTGGCGATGACGGGCGTGGACTGGCCGCCAAAGTCGGCCACCCACAATGCCTCCCCGGCCGACTCGATGCGGTCGGGAAGTCCGGTCTCGCGCGAGACACCGGTCTGCTCCGGCCCTCGCCAGCTCAACCAGCCGTTGACAGCAGCCTCAGCGCTGGCCGCCAGCAACAGCGCGCCGGCCAGGGCGTTCAAGGGTTTCAATCTCTCAAACAGAAAACTCATCGGGTATGTTTCCGGAAATTGCCGGTCCTGCAGCCTACTGGACGCATTCGGCCAGCACGGCAGGCCCGCAAGTCGCGAAACGCCGTCAAGTATGTTGCAGCCCAGCGCACTTCGCAAACCAGGACACCCATCCGTTGCCAGGGGCTGGCCGCATCGCGACCCGGCACCCGCGCCGCAAATCCGATTCAAATCCGGCAGGCAACGCCGTAGGATGAGTCCCGCGGCTCGAGCCGCAGCGGACCCGACACGATCATGGCAGGACACAGCAAATGGGCGAAGGTAAAGCACTTCAAGGGTGCGATTGACGCCAAGCGCGCCCGCATTTTCGCCAAGCTTTCGCGCGAAATCACCATCGCCGCCAAACTCGGCGGCGGCGATCCCGACCTCAACCCCCGCCTGCGTCTGGCGCTGCTCAAGTGCCGCAGTGCCAACATGCCGTCCGACAACATCGAGCGCGCAATCAAGAAGGGCACGGGCGGCGGCGAAAGCGCCAGCTACGAGGATCTGACCTACGAAATCTTCGGCCCGCACGGCGTGGCCATGCTGGTCGAGCTGAGCACGGACAATCGCAACCGCACGGCCGCCGAGATCCGCAGTCTGCTGACCAAGCACGGCGGCTCGATGGCAACCTCCGGAGCCGTCGCGCGGCTGTTCCAACGCAAGGGGCAGATCATCGTGGACCGCGAAGCGGCGTCCGAGGATCAGCTCATGAGCATCGCCCTGGAGGCCGGCGCGGAGGACTTCCGCGCGGATGCCGACGGTTATGAGATCATCACCGGGCCGGCCGAATTCGAGGCCGTTCACCGGCAGGTGGAAGCGGCGGGTGTGAAGTGTGCGAGCGCGGAGGTGACCTACCTCCCCACCCTCCAGACGCCGCTGACCGATGCCGCCGCGGTGGACGCGGTGGAGAAGCTCATCGAGGCGCTCGAAGAGCACGACGACGTGAAAGAAGTGTACACCAACGCCGAGTTTCCGGCGGGTTGAACATTTCCCTCCGCTGGCGGTCCCTCTTTTGATGAACGTGCGTCCGCCGTTGTTGGTCCGCCTGCTGTCGCTGCTGGCGACGCAGGTGATCCGCCATCCGCAGCGGTTCGTTCTGCCGCAAGTGGTCCTGTTCGGAGTGGCGGTCTGGGTGACGGCCACCGGTCTGAAGTTCGACATGGATCGCGCCAATCTCCTCGGCGCGGAGCAGCGGTACCACCGCGTGTTTCAGCAGTACGAACGCGACTTCGGGGCGGGACAGGACATCGTCGTGGTGGCGGAGAGCGAGGATGTGGAGCGCAATCGGCAGTTCGTCGAGCGCCTGGCGGCGAGGATGGAGGCCGAGCCGGGGCTTTTCACCAACGTCTTCTTCAAGGGGGATCTCAAGCTGATGGGGCCCAAGGCGCTGTTGCTGGTCACCAATGTTCAGACGCTGGTCGAGATGGAGGACGCCCTGACCAAAGCCCGGCCCATGCTCGAAACGATCTCCCAGGTGACCAACCTGCCGTCCCTGTTCCGCGTCATCAACCGCGAGTTTCGCGCTGCGGCCACGCGCCAGGTGACCAACGCGCCCCCGGTGCTGGAGGCGCTGCCCGCGCTGACGCGGATCATGCACCTCACCGCCGACGCCATCGAGCGGCCGGGGGTTCCGCCGTCGCCGGGCATTGAGGCGTTGTTCAGCGGCGCACGGGAAGCGGAAAGCAGCCTGTACATCACCTTTGCGAGCAACCGGCTCTACCTCGTGACCTGCCAGCCGGCCGCCCGGGCACTCGCCGTGCCGGCCATCGAGCGCCTGCGCGAGTTGATCGCCCAGACCAAGGCGGAGGTGCCGGGGCTGAACGTCGGCCTGACGGGCGAGCCGGTGCTGGAATTCGACGAGATGAACCAGGCACGCGACGATTCCATCCTTGCCTCGCTGCTGTCATTGGTGATTTGCGGAGCGCTCTTCATCTACGCCTACCGCGAAACGGGGCGGCCGTTGAAGGCCATGATCTGCCTGGTGGTGGGGTTGGGGTACACGCTCGGCTTCGCCACCCTGGCCGTGGGGCATCTGAATCTGCTGACCGTCACGTTTCTGCCCATCCTGGTGGGGCTGGCGATTGACTTCGGCATCCACCTCGTCACGCGGTATGAGGAGGAACTCCGTCACGGACGCCCCGTGGAGGAGGCCCTGCGAACGGCAATGGTCTTCACGGGCAAGGGGATTTTCACCGGCTGCTTCACCACGGCCGGCGCCTTCTTCGCCATGGGCTTCACAGACTTCAAAGGCATCCGCGAGATGGGGCTCATCAGCGGGGCCGGCCTCCTCATCTGCCTGGTGCCGATGATGACCCTGCTCCCGGCACTGCTCTTGCGGGGGCGCCAGAACGTGCTCGACCATCAGCCGCGCGCGTCGGTGGATCCGCGGGCCCGTTTGGAACGACTGTGGCTCGAACGACCGGGTTTGGTGATCGGCGCGTCGCTTACGCTTGCCGCCGTCGCCCTCTGGCACGTCCCGCGCGTGTCCTTCGACTACAACCTGCTGAACCTCCAGTCCAAGGGCCTCCCGGCGGTCGAGTACGAACGCAAGCTGATTGACGTCGCTTCGCGGTCGGTGATTTTCGGCGCGATCATCGCCGACAGCCCGGAACGGGCAGCCGAGTTGACGCGCCATCTCGAGGCCCTGCCCTCGGTGGCGTCGGTGGATCAACTGGGCCTATACCTCGCCGAGGACCAAACTGACAAGCTCGCCGCCATCGGCCGGATCAAGGAGAAACTGGCCGACCTCGCGTTCGCACCGGTGGACCCCGAGCCCGCGCGGGTGGCAGAGCTGCGCATCGCCCTGCAAATCCTCCAGACCTACCTCCGCCTTGGGAGCGAGGCAGCCGAACGGGAAGGGGAACACGAGTTATCCGACGGCCTCGACGACGTGCGGGCGGCCGTGTCCCGTCTGCGGCGCACAATGGCCAACGCGGATCCGGAAGTGGTGGAGCGGCGGCTGACCGAGTTTCAGCGGGCCTTTCTGAAGGATCTCCGGGAGACGTTGGTGGCCATCCGTGACCAGGACAACCGCGCCCCCCTCGGCCTGGACGATCTGCCCGCGACGCTGCGCAACCGGTTCGTCTCGAAATCCGGCGATCGCTTCCTGCTTCAGGTCAATCCGCGCAAGGATGTCTGGCAGCGGGAACATCAGGTGGAGTTCGTCCGCGACCTGCGCAGCGTGGATCCCGATGCCACCGGTCCCCCCGTGCAGTTGTACGAGTACACCACGCTGCTCAAGGAGAGCTACGAGCAGGCAGCGTATTACGCTCTCGGGGCGATTGCGGTCCTGGTGCTCGTCCATTTCCGGAGTCTGACCTGCGTGCTGCTGGCACTGCTGCCGGTTGGGCTGGGTTCTCTCTGGGTGCTCGGCTGGATGGGCTGGACTGGCCTCCGATTCAACCCGGCCAACATCATGACGCTTCCCCTGGTGGTGGGCATCGGGGTGACCAATGGCATTCACATCCTCAACCGTTTTGCCGAGGAGCGGAATCCAGGCATCCTGGCCAAAAGTACGGGCAAGGCGGTCCTCTTGTCGGCCCTCACCACCGTGGCCGGCTTCGGCAGCCTGACCATCGCCAAGCATCAGGGGATTGCCAGCCTGGGTTTGTTGATGGCGGCGGGCGCCTTTGCGTGCATGGTCGCCGGGCTGGTGTTTCTGCCCACGCTGCTCAACTGGCTCTGCCGCCGCGGCTGGCGGATGGCCGGACTTCGCAACGGAAAACCCGGCGGCAACCCTGCCGGGCCACCGCCGGGTTCCGGAGGAACCGAGGCTTAACCAACCGGTCAGGCCACTGCCAATTAGAGTACCGGGACCGCCGTCGGTCAACGGTCATTCGCCGACCCGCCCGGTATTCATCGGACCACCGATCAACTCCCCGTCGCCGTCTGCATTCTCGCTTCCGGCTCCGGGCCGACCCGGCGGATCGGCCGGCGAAATCATCACGACGAATTCGCCCTTGAGATTTCGCCGTCTCGCCTCCGCCAACAGTTCCTCCGGGCGGCCGCGGAGGTGTTCCTCAAACCTCTTGGTCAACTCCCGCGCCAGCACCACGGTTCGATCCGGGATGAGCGCGGCCAACTCCTCCAGCAACCGCGTGATGCGGAACGGGGATTCGTAAAGCACCAGGGTCCCCGGCAGCGCCGTCAAGCGGGTCAGCTCCCGGCGCCGCGGGCCGGGCTTGTGGGGCAGAAACCCGGAGAAGTGGAATTCGTCCGTGGGCAGGCCGCTGGCCGTGAGAGCTGCCACCAGCGCGCACGCACCGGGCACCGGCTCGACCCGCAAGCCGTCAGCGACCGCAGCCGCCACCACCCGTTGTCCGGGATCGCTGATGCCCGGGGTCCCCGCGTCCGTCACCAGCGCCACTCTTTCCCCTCGCCACAGGCGTTCGAGGATTTCCCCGGCCCGCTTCGCCTCGTTGAAGCGGAAATAGCTGAGCAAGGGCTTGCTGATGTCGAAGTGCCGCAGCAACTGCCCCGCGCGGCGGGTGTCCTCGGCCGCCACCACGTCGCACTCGCGCAGCACCCGCAGGGCGCGCAACGTGATGTCCTCCAGGTTGCCAATGGGCGTGGCGACCAGGTACAGCGTGCCGGGTGTCAGCGGGGGCAGGTCGGTGTGCATCGCGGAAGTGAGCCAAACCAGGGATTCCTGGAGGCGGGGGGAATTCCCCACTCAGGTCGGCAGGTCCTGACCGGTGCTGGTCACCGTCAGTTTCCCATGCTTCACCCCGCGGGCGGCAATCAACTCGTCGGCAATGCGCTTGATCAACGCCGCTTTGCCCCGCACGACCAGCACCTCCAGACAGTTGTCGTGGTCCAAATGAACATGCAGCGTCGAGATGATCACCTCGTGGTGGTCGTGCTGAATGTCCGTAAGCGTTGCCTGAACGTGCTGCTTGTGGTGGTCGTACACCAGCGTGATGGTGCCCGCGATCTCCAGATCACTCGCGCGTTGCCGGTGCTCCACCAGATGCGCCCGCACCATGTCCGCCACGGCCAGCGAGCGGTTGTGATAGCCCTTTTCGCGGACCATCTGGTCGAGTTGCCGCGCGAGCTCGGCGGGAAGCGAGATGCTGAAGCGCGTGACGGATTCGGCCGGGCGACGTCTCATGCCCGCAGAGTAGGCCCCGCCCGAGGCCGGTCAATCGTTCACGGAAACTGCCACTGCGGACCGTCCCGGGACGCGGCCCGGAGGATCACGCCGCCCCCACCGGGCCGATACCAACTGCCCGGCGCCAGCGGTGCCTTGCCGGACTGGCTGCGCGCCGAGTTCGGTCGCGGGCCAAGGCTCCACACCACCCAGCGAATGCGGGAGGTGTCGGCGCCCGACTCCCAGACCCCGTTCGTGCCGCGACCCGCCGGAAAGTCCTCCGGGACCCACAGCTTGAAGTCTCCGCCGGGCACGTCGTTGACCAACTGCGGCCCCGGGGTCGCGTATTTGTACGTGTGGCCGGGATTGAACACGTCCTCCATCCCGACCGCCATGCCGGGCCGCCGGTCCCGGGGAAGATAACCGAGGTCGGCCAGTTCCACCGGGAACTGGCACCAATGGTCGTAGAGATCGGTGTTGCAGTTGATTCGAACTGGTGGCAGCCGGCCCGCGTGATCATCCGCGTACATCTCCAGGGCCAGCCCCACGCCGTAGAGTTCGGCCTGAACCTTGGCGATCCGGGCGCGTTCCTTGGCCCGCGACAGGGTTGGCAGCAGCAGTGACAGCAGCACGCCGATCACGACCGTTACCACCAGAAGCTCCACGAGCGTGAAGCCCCTCCGGCAGCGGCATGGGAGGCCCCATTTCACAGCCTCTTAATCGAGGGACCGCAAGCGGAAGAACTCGACCGGCAACCCGGTCTCGAGGGACACGGTGTACCGGCCGTCAATCACCACAGGGACGTTGGTGATCGCCTGGAAGTCTCCGCTGTCCACCGCCGTCCGCGCCTCGAGTTGGTAATTGGCTCCGTTGACGGGCCAGGAGAGCGTGATGGTGCGGCGTGCCGCCAAGACGGGCGGGTCGTGCGGAATCACCTGTTGCAAGAACAGCTCGTAACCGGTCCGTCCCTGCGTTCCCGATCCCGATTCCTGGGTGAAGATGCCCACGGCATCGAAGCGACCCGCCGGCGCCGGCCCGAGGCTGTACCGAGGATGCCGCAAGGTGAAGAACCGGCCCATCCCATCGGTGACGCGACAGAGCCGCTCGCCCCAACGCGCGGCGGGATCCCAGCCGGCCGGACTGACCAGTGACAATCCGCGTAGTCGCACCCGCATCCCCTGCCAGCGCTCGCCCCCCGTTTCGCGCGTCGGGTCGAACAGGTCCTCCGCCGTGTTGGGGTCCCCGTCATCCAATGCCACCACGTCCGCAAGCGTGATCTCTTCCGGCGTCGGCAAACCGTAGCCGGGCGTGATCAGCTCGATGGTGAAATCCGCCGCCGGCGACACACTGTGGGCTTCGTTGATGTTCCGTTTGCCCCCGTAAAAAAGGCTCCGGTTCGCGGTGACTCGAATCAAATCCCCCTTGCGGAAACGGCGCCCGGTTTGCGGATCGTGATTCAACCGGTTGATCTCAGCGACCCAGGCCGGGTTGGCGTAGCTGAACTCGTCATCGCGGGGCGGGACCCGGTTGGCGTAGTTCTGCCCCATCCAGCAGGTCGTGCCCCCGCGGTCGCCGGGGGCAACCGCCTGAAAAGTGATCTGCCACTCGCCTCCCATGCGACCGGCGTTGGCGCCGTCATTCCACGAGAGGAATTGCGGGGTCGCGTCCAGCATCTCATCGGGATCGCACAACAAGACCCCGGTCAAGGTCACGGGATGGCTGCCACTCCAGGCACTCAGCCCGTTGGCGTCCACGGCCTGGAAGTTGCGGTGGGTCTCTTCGCCGGCGATGGCGGCCAGCGAGGCGGCGAGGACCACGGCGAATCGAGAGAGACGAAAGCAGGCGGTCGGGCGGGAAGCCGGGACTGCTTGACGGTTGGGGGAAAGGATGTTACTCACAGCGTGTTTCGTGTTACCACCTCGCGCGCCCGCTGACAAGGAAAACTCCATGACAATCAACTGTGCCTGCCAATTCCGTTCCCTCCTGGTACTGGTCTTCTGCGCCGTCCTCCCACCGGCGGCATTCGGCCACGACACCAAACCGGCAGCAGTGACCGTTACGGTGCAGTCGCAAGGCGGCGACAACGCCTGGAACCTCGGCCGCCCCCCCGCCGACTGGTGGGAGGAAATCCGCCGGCAGCACGGCCATGTCGGTCCATGGAACGTCCTGGGCTGGCGGATTGGACAGGCCGCCCTGCGCGAACTCGGGTCGGACTGGGGGCGCCATCAACTTGAGATGATCTGCCACCTGCCGCCGCAAACGCCCTTCACCTGCCTGGTGGACGGCGTGTCCGTGGGCACCGGCAACACGCTGGGGCGTCTCGATCTTCGCCTGGCCGAGGTGCTCGATTATCGGCAGAGCTTCGTGTCCGTCCGCCGCAAGGATTCACCCGGCACGGTGCTGGAATATCGGCCGGAGCCGGCCTACCTCCGGTCCATCCTCAATCAACCGGTCGAGAAGTTGGAAGAGCTGTCCCGCGACTGCGCCCGGCGGCCCGAGGCGGAACTATTCCGGGTGGTCCGCCACGAAGCGACTGCCGCCTCGCCGTAATCCGTGGCGGGACATGGCGGCGTCTCCACCCTGCTTGCGCGGCCAGTCACGGCCGGCACGGACCTTGACGGCCGGCGGCTGGCTGCGCTCAATCGCGGCATGACACCACCGCGCTTTCACTTCTCCCGCCGAACATTTCTTCAACGCGTCGCCGCCCTGGCGGCGGCCACCGGTCTGCCGGCCTGGTTTCTGGAGCGCGAGCTTTCCGCCGCCCCACCGGCGCGGCGGACGCTCAGTCCGAACGACCGTCCCGGCATCGCTCTGGTGGGCTGCGGGGGCATGGGGCGTGGCGACGCCAACAATGCCCGTCGGTTCGGTGAGATTGTCGCCGTCTGCGACGTGGACGAAGGCCACCTCGAGGCGGCCGCGAAGCAGTTCACGCAGGACGGCAAGACGCCGGCCAAGTTCCGCGATTTTCGGCGCGTCATGGAACGTGCCGACGTGGACGTGGTGATCCAGGCGTGTCCCGACCACTGGCATACCCTCGTGAACCTGGCCGCAGTGCGGGCGGGCAAAGATGTCTATGGCGAAAAGCCGTTGACGCTCACCATTGACGAGGGCCGGCGGCTGGTGAAAGCCGTCCGGGAGAATCGCGCTGTGTTGCAGACCGGCAGCCAGCAACGCAGCGACAACCGTTTCCGGCTTGCGTGCGAACTGGTTCGCAACGGCCGCCTCGGGAAACTGAAAACCGTCACGGTGTTTCTCCCGGCCGGCCTTCGCGGGGGACCCTTCGCCCCGTCGCCCGTGCCCAACGGCCTGGACTGGGACTTCTACCTTGGCCAGGCCCCGAAGGTGGAATACGTGAAGGAACGTTGTCACACGACGTTCCGTTACTGGTGGGATTATTCCGGTGGCACGCTTACGGACTGGGGCGCGCACCACAACGACATCGCGCGCTGGGCCATCGGCGAGGACGGCCCCGGGACTGTTGAAGCGCGCGCCCTCGCCCAACCGATCCCGGGCGGCTACACGGCCGTCAGCGAATACGAAATCACCTTCTCCTGGGGCAACGGCGTGCGGCACATCGTCAAGAGCACGACCGATGACAACATCTTCGGCGGCGTTGTGAACAAGGAGGGGCAGCGCCACGGGCTGCGTTTCGAGGGCACCGAGGGATGGTTGTGGGTGACGCGCGGAGATATTGAGGCCAGCGACGAGGCGTTGATCACCACCCCGCTCCCGGCCGGAGCGGTCAAACTCGAAGCCAGCGGCGATCACATGGCGAACTTTTTTGATTGCGTCCGGTCCCGGAAGGACCCGATTGCGCACGTCGAGGTGGGACATCGGTCTGTTTCCGTCTGTCACTTGGGTGTGATTGCGCTGCGAGTTGGAAAGAAGCTGACTTGGGATGCGGCCCGGGAAGAGTTCATTGGTGATGGCGCGGCTGAAGCCAACGCCCACGTCGCCCGCGAAATGCGGCCACCGTATGACTATCGCTTCATCGGGTAAAAGGCCCGCAGACCAGGCTGTACCGCGGTTCTCGGCCCCGGCCCCGCGGTCGGTTACCCGCCGACAGTTTTTGGGCGCCGGCCTCTGGCTCGCGGGCGCCCCGGCGTGGGTCAGCTTCGGCCCGAGTGCCACAGCCGCCGCCCCTGCATCCGCCGAGCCGCCACTCTCACCCGAGGAACGCGAGCGGAGACAGCGAGCCATCCAGGCCCATCGGCCCAGCCAACTCAGCCGCCTGCCGGTCGGCTTCCGCCGGCGAGTGGGTGCCACCCATGTGGCCGGCAAATACCACTTCACCAAGAAGCCGTTCCTCCTTGAAGGTGCGGAGAAGCTCCTCGAGCTCGGTACCCGTCTCGGCAAGTTCTGGCTGATACCGCGAGACGTGGAGCGTTCGTATCCGTTCAACCATCGCTGGAGCCGCCACGACACGTTGCTCAGCCTCGCCCGGAGCGAGCCGTTCGCCGAACTGCTGGCGATGCCGTTCGAGACCCTGGTTTTCGAGGCGCATGAGCCGTGCGGCGAGCGGTGGAAGCAGGGCGGGCTGTCGCCGTCCTTTTACGACGCCATCACGGCGGAGTGGTATGACCTGACCGCGCACCTGTATCGCGTCTGCCGCGAGCGGGACCTGACCATCATCCTCCAGCATTGGGAGGGCGACTGGCTGCTGCGGGGCGCCGGCCAGCCGTGGAATCCGCCCCCGGCCGACTGGCGTGCCCTCTGCGAGCGGATGCAACGCTGGCTCGCCGCCCGCCAGGCCGGCGTGACGCGCGCCCGCCGCGACCACGCCGCCAGCGCGAAGTGCCGCGTTGCCCACGCCGCCGAAGTGAACCGCGTGCTCGACGCGTGGCAGGGCATTCCCACGATGACCCGCGAGGTCCTGCCCGGCGTGGAATTGGACCTCGTTTCGTACTCCGCCTACGACGCCCTGGGCGACGGCCTGACGCTGTGGCGGTGCGTGGAAGAGATTCGGCGGCACGCCCGCACCGGCGCGATGTTCGGGCCGGGCGCGGTCTTCGTGGGGGAAATCGGCATCCCGGAGAACGAACAACCCGACCGCATCACGGAACGCTGGGATGAGTGGCTGGGCGCGCTGCTCGCGGCCGACGTACCGTACATCGTCCAGTGGGAGCTCTTCTGCAACGAACTCAATCCGCGATTGCAGCCCGCGCCGACGCCTCCCATCCGCGAGGCCGCACAGGCGCGCGGGTTCTGGCTGGTGAGGCCGGATGGCTCGCTGGGCGAAGGTGGCCGTTACTTCCACGGGCTCTGGCAACGGGCGGCGAGTTGATCAGGGCGCGAATCAGAGCGTTTCCATCTTTCATGTAGCGGAGTCCGTCCCGCTCGCGGCGGAGGGTTGAGAGAGGGGGCGCCGCGACAACCTGCCGGCGAGCACGCAGTCGCTGCATCGTTTCTGGCAACGCTCTGAAAGGGGCCGGAGAAACACGGGGCGGATCAACCGCCATGTGCATCGAAGGGACCCGTTGCCGCCCCGGGTGGCGATGTCCGAACCAAACGCAGGCGGGTGACGCGGTTCTCCTCGGTTTCGATGACCCGCAACTCGAAGGGGCCGAGGGCGAGCCGATCGCCGCTTTTGGGAAAGCCGCCCAACCTTTGCGTGACGAAGCCGCTCACCGTGGTGACGTCCTCGGCGTGGAGCGCCTCGCCGGTAAGCTCGGCCAGTTCATGCAGGGGCAGCAGCCCGTCGAGTTCCCACTCGCCATCGCCTGTGGCCTGAATCAAGGGCTGTTCCTGATCAAACTCGTCCTGAATCTGGCCGACCAGTTCTTCCAGGATGTTTTCGAGTGTCACCATGCCGGAGGTGCTGCCGTATTCGTCCACGACGAAGGCCATGTGGAGCCGACGATCGAGGAGCAGTTGCAACACCTTCTCCAGCCGGGCGGTTTCGGGAACGAAGACCAGTTTCCGGGCGTAGGGCAGGAGATCGGCAGCAACGGTGATCTTGAGGCGGTTGGCGTAAAGGTCCTTGATGTGGATGACGCCCAGGGTCCGTTCAACGTCGCCGTCCTCGCAGAGCGGGAAGCGCGAAAAGCGTGTCTTGTCCGCGAGATCGAGGCACTCAGCCATGGAGAAGCGGGTGCTCAATACGGTGATTTCGCGGCGGGGCCGCATCACCTCCCGGGCAATGCGCCGCCGGAGGTCGAAGGCGTTGAGCACGATGGCGCGCCCGAGCGAGGTGCCGTCGGTGGTCTTCGTCGAGTTCGAAAGCAGCAGCCGCAGTTCGTCCTCGGAATGGCCGAATTCGTGACTGCCACCGGCCTGCAGGCCGGCACGGCGCAGCATCCACAAGGAAGCGTGGTTCAACGCCCAGATGAAAGGGTACGACACGAAATGGAACAGCCGCAGCGGCTGGGCCACCACCAGCGCCACCGGGAGCGGTTTTTGAATCGCCAGCCACTTCGGGGCCTGCTCGCCGGCGGTGATGTGCAGGAACGTCATGGCCGTGAAGCCCACGATGATGGCGGCCGTCTCCCGCAGGTGCTGCGTGTCCGGGCCGGACAGGCCCGCCAGCAGGAAGACCGGATGCAGCAGCGCGGAGAACACCGGCTCGCCGATCCAGCCCAGCGCCAGGCTGGCCAGCGTGATACCCAACTGACAGGCGCTCAGCGAGGCATCCAGGTGCCGCACCACCTGGCGCGTGGCGGCCGCCCACCGGCTGCCCCGGCGGATCAGTTCATCGAGTTGCGTCTCGCGGACCTTGACGAGCGCGAATTCGGCCGCGACGAAAAACCCGTTCAGAAACACCAGCGCCGCCACGGCGAGCAGCTTCAGTCCGATGGCCAATGCGGCGTCCCAGTTCATCTCACAGCCTCACCTCACCGAACAAGCGGCCGAGGATTGCCTCCAACGTGATGATGCCAACCTCCCGCCGCGCGCGGTCCTGCACCACGGCGAGGCGTTCCCCGGTTTGGCGCAGCCGGCGAAGGGCGCGTTCCAGCCGCATCGTCTCCGGCAGGTAGAGCGCGGACTGCACAAACGTGCCGACTGGCCGGTCATCCTCGAGATCGGTGCGGTAGAGCGTGTTTCGCAAACTGGCGATACCCAGCACCCGCCCGCCCGGCTGGTCGAGAACGACCAACCGCCCGAGTTCCTCGTCCCGGCAGCGGCGCAGCATTTCACTGACCGGCCGGTCGCGGACGATGGTCGGCGCCTTATCGAGCGGCACCGTAAGAGCGCCCACGGTCAACTTCTGCATCTCCACGACGCGGGTCACCAGCGCGCGTTCGTCGTCGCCCAAGCCGGCGGCGGTGTCGGTCATGGCCTGTTCGAGCGCCGCGCGATCGCCAAACACGTCACCCGTGAACCTCCGCCCGCCGGTCCACCGCACGAGGGCCTTTGCCGCCCAGGCGGTGACGGCCACCAGCGGCCACAGCGCCACCGCCACGGCCCGGAACGGTCGCGCCAGCAGCAGGGTCAGCCGGTTGGGGTGGCGGCGAAACAGGGTCTTCGGGAGCAAGTCACCGAAGACGTAGAGCACGAACACCACTGCGACGAGTCCGGCGAGGACCAGCAGGGGATGTCCGCCAAAGACGGACTCGAGGCCCAGCAGGGCGAGGCTGACAAAGCAGAAATTGGCGAGGGTGTTGCCGATCAACAGGGTCCAGAGAAAATCCTCCGGCTGGTCGAGCAGGTTCTGCAGCACCCGGGCCGCCGGGTTGCCCGCCCGGACCTGCTGCAAGATGCGGAGGCGGCTCAGCGCGAGAACCCCCGCCTCCATGCCGGAGAAGACGAAGCTCAACCCAAAGGTGAGTCCCAGAACGAGGAGCCCAAAGACGACTTCGTTCATCGCGCTCCACCTCCCTTCCCCAGCCGTTCCACCAGGACTTCACGCACCCGCCGTTCGTCGGCCACGGCGGCCGTCCAGCGCAGGCCGCCATAGACCACCGACTGCCCCGGTGCCGGCACACATTCGGCGACCGCCACCACCAAGCCTCCCACCGTGTCCACGTCCGGAAGTTCCGGCACGTCGGGAAATTCGCGGCGAAAATCCTCCAGCCGCATGGTGCCATTGACCCGCCAGCGGCCCTCCCCGGCCTTCTCCAGAATGAAGCCTTCGGGTTCGCCCTCGCCCCGGATGTGGCCGACCATGCTGCCGAGAATGTCCTCGATCGTCACGATGCCGGCGGTGCTGCCGTATTCATCCACCACAATGGCCACGCCGCGGCGGGACCGTTGCAGCCGCTTGAACAATTGCAGCAGGTTGATGCTCTCCGGCACGAAGGAGGGCGACTCCACCACTTCCGAGAAATCCGCGTTCGGATCGAGCAGCAGCTTTTGCGCGTTGAGAATCGCAGCAATCGAGTCGAGGCTGCCGTCATACAGCGGCAGGCGCCGATGCTTCAGGCGGCGGGCGGCGGCGATCATTTCCTCCACGGGCAGATCGTCCGGCAGGGCGTCCATCTGCGCGCGGGGCCGCATCACGTCCTTGGCCGTGCGCCGGTCCAGCGCGAGGATCTGGAGGATCATGTCCTTCTGGCCGCGTCCGAGCGCGCCCTGCTTGCACGCCAGTTCGACCAGTTCCGCATAGTCTTCGTCTGCCGCGCCCGTGACCGGCTTGAGCGACTTCGGCAGCAGCCGCGCCGCGAGGAACTCGCTCGTCTGTTGGCCGATCCAGCGAACCGGTTTGCTCACCCGGCGGAACCACCGCAGCGGCCGGGCGACGCGCAACGCCCATACCTCCGGCACGCGCGCGGCGAGGGTTTTCGGCAACACCTCGGCGAACCCCAGCAGGAACAGCAGCGCGGCGGGCACCACCAGCCAGCCGGGCCAGCCGGCGTTCACCACCAGCCAGAGCGCGCCCGCCACGACCCCGGCGCTCGCGAAGACGTTCCCCAACACGATGGCCGCCAGCACGTCTTGCGGGTGCGCGAGGAGTTCGGCGAGCACCGCGCCCCGGCGAGGCTCCTTTTCCGCCAGTTGACGCACCTGCCAGGGGCTGAGCGTAAACAGTGCCGTCTCGGACAGCGAAAAGAAGAAGCTGACTCCGCCACAGGCGAGGGCCCCCAGCGCAATCCATGTCGGCGTGTCTGGCACGTGTGGCTGGACTATGCCGGATTCCCTTGGGCCGATGAAGGCAAAACCCAAGGAAGGGCCTGCCGTTGCCACGCCACACCGTTGAGGAGTGGGCAAACCCGGCATCTATGGGGCGGCGGAAAAAAGGTTGGCCGGGAAGTCGCCGGAAATCCGGCCGTCGGTGCAGGCCCAAATGAAAAGACAGGGGCGGGTAGCGGCCTTATTGGTTGTTACCCGCCGATTTGGGACAATCGTAACCTTCCCCGAACCGTCGGAGGGTGCCACCTCCGCCGTGCCGAAAACTACGCGTCGCAGAGCGCTCCTGCGAGCACAGTTGTGGTCACCAGTCCGCGCGCGGTGCGGTGATCCGCACCCTGATAGGGGTTGGTGCTACGCCCCCCGCCGGGCTGCCGCCGCCACGACTTTCTTTGCGGCGTCCGCCATGGTGGTTCCGCTGATGATGGGCAGCCCCGAGGCACCGAGGGTCAGTTTGCCGGCCTGAACGTTGTTGCCCTCAAGGCGAACCACCAGCGGGAGGTTGAGGGCGGTCTCCCGAACGGCAGCCACGATGCCGCGTGCAATGACGTCGCAGTCCATGATTCCGCCGAAAATGTTCACCAGGATGGCTTTCACGTGCGGGTCCTTCATGATGATCCGGAAGGCTGCCGTCACCTGCTCCACGCTCGCGCCGCCGCCGACATCGAGGAAGTTCGCCGGCTCGCCGCCATAGTGCTTGATGATGTCCATCGTGGCCATCGCGAGACCGGCACCGTTGACGAGGCAGGCGATGGAGCCGTCCAGCTTGATGTAGTTCAACGCGAACCGGCTGGCCTCAACTTCCAGCGGCGATTCCTCCGCCAAGTCGCGCATGGCCACAATGTCCGGGTGGCGAAAGAGGCCGTTGTCGTCGAGGGAGATTTTCGCATCCACCGCCATGACCGTTTGCTTCCCACCGGGGCCGCCGACCACGGCCAGCGGATTGATTTCGACGAGGGAAGCATCGCATTCCCACCATGCGCGATACACCCCCAGGAAGAGCTTCGCCGCCGGCGCAATCAGGTCGCCCCGCAACCCCAGCGCAACCGCCACCCGCCGGGCTTGGTGTGGCTGCAAGCCGAGCAACGGGTCCACCGGCTCCTTGATGATCTTCCCGGGTGAATGGGCGGCGACTTCCTCGATGTCCACGCCTCCCTCGGCGCTGGCCATCAGCAGCGGGCGCGCGCTCCCTCGATCGAGCAACACGGCAAGGTAGTGCTCTTTCACGATCTCGGGCGCGTCGGCGACAAAGAGCGTCGAAACCAGCCGTCCCTCCGGCCCGGTCTGTTTGGTCACCAGCACCTGACCCAGCATCTGGCTGGCGAAATGGTGAACCTCGTCGGCCGAGCGGGCGAGTTTGACGCCGCCCTGGAAACCGTTCTTGAAGGTACCCTTGCCGCGGCCGCCGGCGTGAATCTGGGCCTTGACGACCAACTGCGTGGCACCGGCCGCCAGGAGCTTCCCGGCGGCGACGCGGGCCTGTTCGGCGGTCGTGACGGCTTCGCCGGGCGGAATCGGAACGCCGAAACCCCGGAGAAGCTGCTTGGCTTGATATTCGTGGATGTTCATCGCAAGTCGGCTTGGGAAGTCTGGCGGCCAGCCGGTGGACTTCAACTTGAAATCCGAAACCGGGCGACCGCAGCCCGCTTTGTGAGGAGTCACCGTCGGCTTTCGCCGGGGGAAAAGTGCGATTGCGCTCCCCAATAAAAGGAACCGGCGGGATCGGCGACGGCACACGGTTCATTCGCCAATACCCACCGGAACTCGTTCCTTCACCCGAAGGAGCCTGGTCAGTTGCAAGGTTCCGAGCCCTGCGCTCGCTGACCCATGGGTAACTAGGCTCTTGAAAGCCGTCTGTCAAGCTGCGGATGGGTTCCATAAATCGGCCCATCATTCCTGAAAAGCTCGCCGGTTCCGCCTGACGCTGGGGCGCGGCCGGTGAGCCTGCGCATTCGGCCAACGGCGCTTATCCGGAGCAAAGGAAGTGCGGCGCCATCCGGCCCGACATGCTCAAAAGCGGATGTGAGCCACCAACCTTCGCCCCTTCTCACTCGGGCCATCGGTACGGCGTCAGCGCGACACTTTCCAAGGTTGCGGCCGACCGACTCCGTCAGACCGCACCCAGCGAACTTGGGGCGCGCGACCCGTTTTCCTGCCCGACGCCAGCCAAGGCCCGGCAAGGGTTGCGTCAGGTCAGCCCCGCGCCGGTCCCGTCGCCACCTACCCAGGACGAGGCGAATCAGCCGTGGGCACCGGTCTCTTCCCCCGCGATGAAGCTTGCCTTGGCGGCGCAGACCTCTTTTCCTCGCCCGCATGAACTCCGCGTTCCCGACCCGCCGCCAGTTCTTCCAGTCCACCGGCCTGCTGGCCGCCTCCAGCCTTCTCGGTGCTTGGTCTGCCACACCCTCGTTGACCGCCGCCGAGCCGGCTCCCGGACAGCGCCGGATGCGCCTCGGGCTGGTCACCTACAACCTGGCCAAAGATTGGGACGTGCCCACGATCATCAAGCATTGCGAGGCCACCGGCTTCGAGGGCGTCGAGTTGCGCACCACGCACGCGCACAAGGTCGAGGTGGAGCTCTCCGCCGCCCAACGCGCGGAGGTGAAGCAACGGTTTGCCGACTCGAAGGTGGAACTGTTTGGCCTCGGCAGCGCCTTTGACTATCACACGCCGGATTCCGCCAAACTGCGTCGCGACATCGAAGCGACCAAAGAATACATCGTCCTTGCCCACGACGTCGGGGCGTCCGGGGTGAAGGTACGCCCCAACGCGCTGCCGCGGGAGGTGCCCGTCGAGGAGACCCTTGCCCAGATCGGCGCTGCGCTGCACGAGTTGGGCGATTTTGCGGCGGGCTACGGGCAGCAGATTCGGCTCGAGGTTCACGGCACGGGCACGTCGCTGCTCCCCCACATCAAGACGATCATGGACGCCGCCGATCACCCTCAAGTCGGCGTTTGTTGGAACTCCAATCAGACCGACCTCGCCGGGCCGGGCTTCGACGCCAACTTCGACCTCGTGAAGGACAAGATCGTCGAGGTGCATCTGAGGGATCTGTTTCTCGAAGAATATCCGTGGCGGCGGCTCCTGACGCGGCTCAACGCCATCAGCTATTCGAGCTTCTGTCTCGCGGAGATTCCCGAGAGCGCCGACCCGCTGCGCGTCATGCGCTACTTCCGCGCCCTTTGGCTGGCCTACCAAACGCCGGCCTGAATCCGTGCGCCCTGGCGCCGTCCCGCGCCGTAGAGGCGGGCTGGACGGCCGTTGTCCGATGTTGCCGGTTCATTCCGACCGATTCGCAGGCTGGGCAAGGTCCGGCCGCGGTCAGCCTGCGGCGACTTGTTCTGACTTCCTGCTGCCCGCCGGCTCGCGGTAGGCTACCGCTTGCAACGATTCCCATGAGAATTTCAACCGCATTTCTTGAAACAGTCCTGCTGTCGGCCTGTCTCGTTGCGATCGGCCGGGCCGAGCAGGTCCGTTCGCTCGCCGGCGAGTGGCGCTTCGCCCTCGACCGCGCGGATGCCGGCCTCGGCGAGCGATGGTTCGAGCGGGCGCTCCCGGAGAAGTTCACGCTGCCCGGCTCGCTGCCGGCGGCGGGCATCGGCGACGACGTGACGGTGGACACCCAATGGACCGGCGGCATCGCGGACACGTCTTTCTTCACCGCACCGGAATACGCGAAGTATCGCCAGCCGGGCAACGTGAAGGTGCCGTTCTGGCTCCAGCCGGAGAAGTACTACGCGGGCGCGGCATGGTTCCAGCGCGAGATCGAGATCCCCCCGGACTGGGCGGGCCAGCGCGTCGTGCTGTTCCTGGAGCGCGTGCATTGGGAAAGCCGCGTCTGGGTGGATGGCCGGCTCATCGGCACCAACCACTCGCTATCCACCCCGCATGAATACGATCTGGGCATCGTCGGACCGGCGGCCAGCCTGCCTCCCGGCCAGCACACCGTCAGCATCCGCGTGGACAACCGCCGCATCGTGGACATCGGCGAGAACTCGCATGGCATCACCGACCACACGCAGGGGAACTGGAACGGGATCGTCGGGAAGATCGAGTTGCGTACGACGCCGCTGGTGTGGATTGATGACCTGCAGATCAAACCCGACGCCGCCGCCCGGACCTTCCGCGTCGAGGGCGTGATTCGCAACGCTGGCGAGGTCGGGCCGCTTCAGCACGGCCAAGTTTCGCTGCTCTTCGGCCCGCTGCCGGCTCCGGAGACGACAGCCTTCACCCCGCAACCTCGACGGCTCAGTTTCCCGGTGGTCTGGGGCACCGAGTCCACCCAATTCGGTTGGTCCATTCCGGCTGGCGACCTGCCGGGGTTGGGCTTGTGGGACGAGTTCAGTCCCCAGCAATACCAACTGGTCGCCGCCCTGCCCAATGGCTCGACGCGTACCGTCACGTTCGGCCTGCGCGACGTCTCCACCTCCGGCACCCAACTCACCATCAACGGCCGGAAGACCTTCCTCCGCGGCACGCTGGAATGCGCCATCTTCCCCAAGACCGGCCATCCGCCAATGGAGGTTGAGGAGTGGCGGCGCATCCTCCGTGTCGCGAAAAGCTACGGGCTGAACCTGCTGCGCTTTCATTCCTGGTGTCCGCCGGAGCCCGCGTTCCAGGCGGCGGACGAACTCGGCATGTATTTCCAGATCGAGACCTGCTGGCCCAACCAGTCCACGACCCTCGGCGACGGCAAGCCGGTGGACCAGTGGGTTTATGACGAGACCGACCGCATCCTGAAATACTACGGCAACCATCCTTCCTTTATCCTGATGGCCCACGGCAACGAGCCGGGCGGGCGCAACGCCAACGACTGGCTCGCCAAATACGTCGAGCACTTCAAGGCCAAGGATTCGCGCCGGCTCTGGACGAGTGGCTCTGGCTGGCCGCAGTTGCCGGAGAACCAGTTCCACGTCACGCCCGATCCGCGCATCCAGGCGTGGGGCGGCGGCCTGAACTCGCGCATCAACGCCAGGCCGCCGGAAACGACCAGCGACTACCGCGATTACATCGCCGCGCGCAAGGTGCCGGTCATCAGCCACGAAATCGGCCAGTGGTGCGTCTATCCGAACTTCGACGAAATCCCGAAATACACCGGCTACCTCAAGCCGCGGAACTTCGAGATCTTCCGCGATCGCCTGGAACAGAACGGCCTGGGCGGGCTGGCGAAGCAGTTCCTCCTGGCGTCCGGCAGGCTCCAGACGCTCTGCTACAAGGAGGACATCGAGTCGGCGCTGCGCACGCCGGGCATGGGCGGCTTCCAGTTGCTGGACCTGCACGATTTCCCCGGCCAGGGCACCGCGCTCGTCGGCGTGCTCGATCCGTTCTGGGAGGAGAAAGGCTACGTGACGGCGACGGAATACAGCCGGTTCTGCAACGCGACCGTGCCGCTGGCGCGGTTGAAGAAGCGGGTGTTCACGACGGAGGAGACCCTGGAGGCGGAGATCGAGGTGGCGCATTTTGGGGGAACGCCGCTGACCAACGCTGTCGTGGTCTGGCACCTGCAAAGCGACGAGGCACATCTCCCCGCGCGAAACCAGTTTGACGCGAAGACCATTCCGGCTGGGGGCTTGAGCCAGGTCGGGCCAATCCGGATCGCGCTGAAGCACGTGGCGGCTCCGGGGAGATACCGCTTGGTGGTCAATGCCGCGCCAACGTCGCGAAGTCGCGAAGCTCCGGGCCTGTCGTTCGTCAACGATTGGGACATCTGGGTCTATCCCGCGGAGCCGAAGACCGAGCCGGCGAAGGACATCCTCGTCACCGCGCAGTTCGACGACGCGGCCCGACAACACCTCGCATCCGGTGGCAAGCTGCTGCTCACCCTGCCCGGCAAGGCCGTCCGCAACTTCGAGTCCGCGCCGGTGAAGCTCGGCTTCTCAAGCATCTTCTGGAACACCGCCTGGACCAGCCGCCAGGCACCCACCACGCTCGGCATCCTTTGCGACCCGCAGCATCCCGCGCTCGCAGAGTTCCCGACCGAGTTCCACAGCAACTGGCAATGGTGGTATCTCATCCACCGCGCCGGCGCGCTGCGGCTGGATTTGCTGCCGAAGGCCACCGAGCCGATCGTGCGCGTCATTGACGACTGGTTCACCGCGCGTCCGCTCGGCCTCGTCGTCGAGGGCAAGGTCGGCGCGGGCGAGGTCATCATCTGCGGCTTTGACCTCACGCGCGACGCCGACGATCCGGTGAGCAGGCAGATGCGCGCCAGCCTGCTGGCCTACATGGACTCGCCGAAGTTCGCGCCCCAGACCGACTTCACCGCCGACCACATCCAGAGCCTCATCGCCCCTCCGCGGCAGGCGGCCCGGAAAGCCGTCCGCGTCATCCATGCCAGCAGCGAGCATGAAGGCCACGAGGCGGAACTAGCAATTGACGGCGACCCGACGACGATGTGGCACACCGCTTGGGGCGACCTGGCGGCTGGCTTTCCCCACCAGCTCACGCTCGAGTTCGCCGAGCCGACCCGGCTGGCGGGCCTCACGGTCCTGCCGCGTCAGGACGGCAACCGCAATGGCTGGATCAAGGAGTACGCGGTTCAAGTGAGCCGCGACGGCACGCGGTGGGATCCGCCATTGGCGGAGGGAACCTTTCCGGCCACGCCTGACCTCAAGACCGCGCGGTTTGCTCAACCCGTGACCGTCCACGCGGTCCGCCTGATCGCGAACTCGGGGCACGTCAACGGACCGTGGGCGGCGGTGGCCGAACTGTGCCTCCTCCTGCCACCGTAACCCCCCGCGACTTCGGCGTTGCGGAACGGTCTTGTAACCTTTCCCGAGGCGCTGGCTCGCTGACCTGCATGCGCCGGCGATTTTGACCGGCGCACGATAGCCACTGCGATGCACGAGTCTTGCGAACTGCCGCTGAAGAACGCCACCTCCGAGGAGGTGCGAGAGATTCTGACCCGCTACAAAACGGTTGCCGTGGTCGGTTTGTCGGACAAACCAGATCGCGACAGTCACCGCGTGGCCGCCTACCTCCAACAAGCGGGCTACCGGATCATCCCGGTGAACCCCAACCTCTCCGAGGTGCTGGGCGAACGGGCCTACCCCAGCTTGCGCGAGGTGCCCGTGCCGGTGGACATCGTGGACATCTTTCGCAAGCCGGACGCCGTGCCGGCGATCGTGGCTGACGCCATCGCAATCGGCGCCAAGGTCATCTGGATGCAGGACGGCATCGCCCACAACGCCGCCGCCGACCAGGCGCGGGCCGCCGGCCTGAAGGTGGTGATGAGCAAGTGCATGTTGCGGGAACACCGCCGGCTTTCGCTGTAAGTTTATGCATCATCCTTCCCGACGATTCCAATGGCGCGCGCTGACCTCGGTGCTCATCGCCGGCTCTTTCGTAATTCTGGTGGTGACCGGCATCGTCCTGTTTGCCGCCCCACCCGGCCGGATCGCGAACTGGACCAACTGGAACATTCTCGGCCTCCGCAAGACGGAATGGGCCGGGCTCCACATCTGGTTCAGCACGCTATTCCTCCTCGTGACCATCTTTCACGTGGCGTTCAACTGGCGACCGATGGTGAGCTACTTCAAGGACCGCCTCAGCCGCCGGATTGGCTTTCGTTGGGAGTGGGCGGTGGCGTTGTTGATTGTCGCCGGTGTTTTCGCCGGCACCCGCCTCGCCGTGCCGCCCTTCTCCACGCTGCTGGCGTGGAATGAAGACCTGAAGCAAAGCTGGGATTCTCCGGCTGACCGGGCGCCGATTCCGCACGCGGAATTGCTGACCCTCCGCGAACTTGCCGAGAAAGCCGGTGTCCCGGTGGAGACAGCGGTGGCGCGTTTGGAAGCGCGCGGCGTCAAAGGCTTCGCGCAGGGCACGGTTGTCGAGAAGATCGCCGCCGGCGCCGGGCTGTCCGCGCAACGGGTGTATGAAATCATCGTGGCGAGCGGCGATCGGGGCAGCGGACAGGGTCTGGGACGCGGCGGGCAGGGTGCCGGCGGTGGGCCGGGCCGCAAGACGCTTGAACAATTCTGCACCGACGAGAGCCTGGCGCTGGACAAAGTCCTGGCGCGTCTCGCGGCCCGCGGCATCACGGCCAACGGCAGTCAGACGCTGCGCGAAATCGCGGTGTCCGCCGGATTCGCGCGTCCTTCCGAACTGCTCGAACTGATCCGCTCCAACAGCGCGCAACCATGAAACGGAACTTTGCCAAGCAAGCCTTCCTAGTCTTCGCCGCCGTGGCGACCGTGTTGGTGGTCTCACGCGAGCGGTCCTCCGTGTGCCTCGCGCCGGCGTGTCTGGAAACGCAGGCCGGGAGCCACCCGGTCCTCCTGGCGTCCGCTGCCAGCTCCGACGCGACCGCACCGTCGCTCGAGGAGCGGGCGCTGGCCAAAGGGCGGCAGGCCGCCACACGGACCTTCGGTCTGCTGAGCTCGAATTTGCTGCACGCCATCAAGACCAGCGGCGTGACCAACGCGCTGCCGTACTGCTCGGTGCTGGCGGACCCGCTGACGCAGCAGGTGGCGAAGGAACTGAACGCCGACATCCGCCGGGTGACCCACCGGCCGCGCAATCCCAAGGGCGCCGCCAGCGCGGTAGAGCTGGAATTGATCAAGCGGTACGAAGCCGCCCTGGCGAAAGACACGAATGCGGTCGCTCCCACCCTGTTGACCAACGCCGCCGACAGGTTCGTTTTCTACGCCCCGATCGTGATCACCAACAGCCTGTGCCTGCAGTGCCACGGCGCGCCGGGAACCGAGGTGCTGCCCGAAACGCTGGCGGCGATCGCCAAGTTGTATCCGCGTGACCAGGCTACCGGCTTCAAACTCGGCGACTTGCGGGGGCTGTGGCGGGTCGAATTCAGCCGCGCGAGCCTCGAGGGGGCGACCCCCGCAAGCCGTCCGTAATGGCTGGCAGTGGAGACCGGAATCGCGCTGCGGTCGTCGCCAGACCGCCGGTAGTCGGACGCCGAGCGTCCTTGGTGTCAGACCGCCTTGTTGCGCGGCCGGCGTTGCGGGGCCGACTTCCTCACCGCCCGGCTCGTCTTGTTCGCGGGGGCCTTTTTCCGTCGCGGCGTCGCGGCGCGGGGACGCTTCGGTGACGCGGCTGGCGTCTTGGGCGCGGTCTTCTCGTGGATGATCCGCCGCATGTGTTCCAGTTTCTCGTCTATTTCTGCTTTGGCCCGGGCGAGGCCGGCCTGGGTCAGATTCACCGCATCGGCCAACAAGTCGCACCCCTGGCGGATGCGCTGGCTGTACGATCCCTCGGTCAGTTCGATGCCTTTGTCCTTCAGGAAGGTTGTCAGGTTGGCGAACAATTCGTCTGATTTGATCTCTTTCATGTGACCCTCACTCGCGGGGGAGCATGGCCCGACGCGGCCCGGGCGCCAATTACGGTTTGAAGGCGGGTTTATAGCCGCTCGCCGGTGCCCGACATGACTGCTAGGTTTCGCGCATGGGCAAACCGAACGCCATCGAACTCGGTGACGGATCGCGGCTCCCGATCCTCTACGAAGACCGCGCCGTGCTGGCGATTGACAAGCCGGTGGGATGGATGCTCGTGCCCTTTAACTGGCAGCGCACGCGCTGGAATCTTCAGGCCGCCATCGAATCCTCCATCCGGTCGGGCGCGTTTTGGGCGACGTCGCGGCAACTGAGCTTTCTCCGCCACGTGCACCGGCTGGATGCCGAGACCAGCGGCGTCCTGCTCTTCGGCAAGAGCCGGGGCGCGGTCGAGACGCTCGGGGACCTTTTTGAATCTCGCGCGATGGAGAAGACCTACCTCGCGGTGGTCAGCGGGGTGCCGAAGCGCGCGGCCTGGGATTGCCATCTGAAACTGGGACCGGATCCCAAGGTCATCGGCCGGGTGCGGGTGGACGCGCGGCTGGGCAAGGAGGCCGCGACATCCTTCCGCCTGCTCGCCAGCCGTCGGGATTCGTTGTTCGGCGACATTTCGCTCGTGGAAGCGCGTCCGGTCACAGGCCGGCAGCATCAAATCCGGGTTCACCTCGCGGCCACCGGGCATCCGGTGGCGGGCGACCCGCTATACGGTTTGCCCGCAACCCAGGGCAGTCAGCCGATGGGGCTGCGGGCGGTGCGGCTGGCGTACCGGTGTCCCTTCACCCGCCGAACAGTGGACATCCGCGCGCCCACGGAGGAGTTTCTGCGCGAGTACGGCTTTGCCGGCGCGCCGCTGGCGGCGGATCCGATCGTGCCCCCGCCGCGCGCCCAGCCTCGGGCGCGAGCGGAGGGAAACGAGTCACACCAGCCCCGCCGCCGGGGTTGATCGGTCGCGCCAGTCCTCCCGCAGGACCGCAAGCATCACGACATCCTCGTAAACGCCCCACTTGCGGACCCGCTGGCGCAGCACTCCCTCGCGCTGCATTCCGATTTTTGCCAGTACCCGTCCGGACGCCGGGTTCCGCACCATGTGGTGGGCGCAGACGCGATTGAGTCCAAGCGCGGTGAAGGCGTGGTGAACCACGGCACCCGCTGCTTCCGCGGCGAAACCGCGGCCCCAGAGGTCAACCGCGATCCAGAATCCGAGTTCAGCCTGGCCATGCTCGTAGTTGATGTCCCGGAGGGCCACCGCGCCGACCAACCCCGGGTCCTGCCGCCGGCTGATCGCAAAAATCAGATGCGGGGGCGGCTCTTCCGGGCTGAGCTGCCGCGCGATCCAGTCCCTGGCCTGCGCTTCGGAGAACGGGTGCGGGATGGAGATCATCGTATCGGCGATTTCCCTCCGGCCAGCAAGACGAGCCACTTCGGGCGCGTCGGCCACGACCATGGGGCGGAGACGCAGCCGGGCGGTTTCGAGGATGGGGGCTGCCATCGGGTGCCAGGAACCGGGAACGGTGATCGCCGCCGCCGCGCGCCGGAATGAGCCTGATGGACCGGCGATCCGTGGCGCGGGCTCGCGAACACCGGCGGCGGATCAACCGGCGTGGATCGCGTATTTCGGCCGCTGAGTTCTGATCTTCAGGCGCTGGTTGGCCGCGGCGTCGCCGACAAACTCTTCCTTGCTCGGGTCCCATTTGAGCGGTCGGCCCACGCGCGTGGCGATGTCGCTCAAATGGCAGAGGATGTCTGCCTGCACGCTGTCCTCGATGGGGCAGATGGCCGGCTGCCGGCTCTTGATGGCGTCGAGGAAATTGCGGACGTGGTTTGAACTCCTCGGGAGCCGGATGTCCTTCTCGCCGAATTGGGTCTCGATCAGGTGCTCGGGCTGGGTACGGATTTGCGTGCGGTCCACCATCACCCAGCCGTCGGTGCCCTCGAACGCGGTTCCGTGGTCCACAATCTGACCGTACTTCTTCTTCCACGCGCCGAGATCGTTCAAGGGCGAGGGGGCGGCGCCGTTGGGCGTCCCGCGATATTGCATCGTCACGCCATCGGCGAACTTGAACTTCACGTCCCAGGCGACTGACGTGTTGCACGCTCCTTCGCGCGGGAACTCCGCCGCCCCGGTGACTTCCACCACGCCTCTCATCATGTCCGGATGGCCCCAATACGCGATGTCGAGCGGATGCACGCCCCACCCCGCGATGAAGCCGAGAGCGTAATCGTAGTTGTACCACCAGGTCTTCCAGGCCTCGCCCTCATCGTACGCTTTGCCCGCCGTGTAAGGCGTCTGCGGCGCAGGTCCCAACCACAACTCATAGTCGAGGTCGGCCGGCGGCGGCACGGGGGTCGTCGAGCCACCCGGGCGGCTGGCGGAGCACCAGACGTTGATGGTCTGAAGCTTGCCGAGGCGGCCGTTGCGGACCAGTTCGCAGGCAAGGCGGAACTGCTGGCTCGACCGTTGCTGCGTGCCGAACTGGAAAATGATCCGCTTCTCCTGACACGCGCGGCGCAACATCCGGTCTTCCTCGACCGCGAGACCCATGGGCTTTTCGAGATACATGTCCTTGCCGGCGCGGGCAGCCGCCAGCGCGACCGGCACGTGCCAGTGATCCGGCGTGGCAATGAGCAGCGCATCAATGTCCGGCCGGCTGATCAGCTCGCGATAGTCGTGCAGCGTCTTCACGGCCTCGTCCTGGTACGCTCCGTTCACCATCTTCACGGCTTCGTCGAGGTTGCGCTTTGAGACATCGCACAGCGCCACCACGCGGCAGTCGGTCTGCGAGAGAAAGTTGCTCATCACCCCGCGGCCTTGGGGACCGACGCCGATACAGCCCACCTGGATGCGACGGCTGGGCGCATCCGCACCCAAAACGGATGAAGGAATGAGCGTGGGCAACGCCGCGGTGGCGGCGCTGCCTGCCTTCAGGAAAGAACGACGCGACAGCGGGGCAGCGGGAATTGGCTTCATGGCGCGAGGGTGGTCCGCGGGTATCGCGGCGTCAATCGCGCAACGAACGGGCGAGCCTGCCCGGTGAACAACTCGCCGGCTAGCCGGGCAGATTGCCGCCTTGCGCGGGGCCGCAACGATTTTTAAGTTCCCCGAGATGAAGACCAGTGTGTTCTCCTCCCGGACCCGGCGCGGGCTCGCCGCCGCCGTCCTGCTGATTCTTCCTTCGGCGTGGAGCCAGTTCGGCGGCACGGATGCCGCGTTTCGCCAGGAGATGGAGGAAAAGTACGAACAGTTGCGGATCCGCGCGGAGGAGACGCAGGCCGCCCAGGTGTTGCTCCAGAAGCGGCTGGCCGCCCTGGCGGATGAGCTGCAGTCCCTGCGCCGGCAGATGGAGCGCGGGAATCCTGACGCGGTCACGCGCGAAGAGCTGCGGCGGCTGGCGGAAAGCATCCGGGAGATTGACCGTAAGCGGGAGGAGGACAAACGCCTGATCCTCGAAGAGCTTCGCAAACTCGCCAGCGTACCGCTGCCCGCGGCAACGCCCCCCAAGCGCCCCGCGCCCTCTGCGCCAGCCGACACGGCTCCGCCCGCCGGTCCCCGGAAGGGATACGAGTACGAGGTCAAGTCCGGCGACACCATCGCTGCCATTGTGGCTGCGTATCAGCAGAGTGGCGTCAAGGTGACGGTTCAGGACGTGTTGAAGGCGAACCCGAATCTCAACCCCAATCGCCTGCCGGTGGGCAAAAAAGTCTTCATTCCTGATCCCAAGGCCCCGTGAACCCGGCAGCCGTTTGACCGGACCGCGAACGGGTCTCTCAGCCACGCCTGCCGGCGTCATGGGTCGGAAGACGATCGCCAGAACCGAGCGCTCGGTCTTGCTACTGCGCGGCAACGTTCCGGCTGCTCCGCGGTTCCGCTTCTTCCTCGGAAGTCTATTGCTTCCGGCCCGAACCCGGCATGGGCAATGCTCCTTTTGAAGGGCATGAAGTTGGACGCGAACATGGCCAATCGGAAAACCGAACTGCTGCGCGCAATGGCTCGGCGACAGGTTCGCCGCCTCAACGGCGCGCTTCGCCAGGGCCTCGCAGCGGCGGCCAGTTCGCCAGTCACCTTGGGTCTGTGGCAGCCGGCACTGGCCGAGAAGCCAGCCCGTTGATTGCCCGCCGTCCAGCCGACGTCTCTGCGGGGTGCGGGGAGAGATGAAGGCTGCCGAGTATCGGGTGTTCCCCTTCCCCGAAAGGGGTTACAGGCTTGACGCGGTGGTGCAGGAACAGCTCACCACCCGGTCTGTTCGCGGAGGACGCATGAGGGCCTTTCTCTTCTTCGAATTCTTCGTGTCCTTCGTCGCGGGCGTCCCGGGGGCGTGCCCGGATTCCCCCAAGTCGTGGCCGGCGTCATCCCGCTGGGCTTCCTGCTGCCGGCGACGCTGCTCCTTCACCTGTGAACTCCTTGCTGCCTCTGCTCCTCCTGCCCCCCAGCGATTAGGGAGACATCGGCTGCGATCGAGTCCACGACCGGCCGCCGGGGCTTCTCGTAGGTTGCGATGTGTGTCAGCGCTACGCCTACACCTGCCAGGCGGAGCGGCCGTGACCGGGGCATTCAACGCCCTCACCCGCCGGCCGGCGGCTGCGAAAATCGGCTGTTAGCGGAGCCTGCCAAGGGGCAAGCTTTGTGCATGAACGACTGGATCGCCCAATATCTCGCCGCGCAGAAGGCGGCGCTGGATTCGATTTCCCCCGACGCTGTCGCCCGAGTGATTGCCCTGCTGCGCGATGCCTGGCGCGAGGGCCGACAGGTTTTCGCGTTCGGCAACGGCGGCAGCGCGGCCAACGCTTCGCACTTCGCCACCGACCTCGGCAAGGGTTCCTCCGACAAGCTGGGGCGCCGGTTTCGCGTGCTCTCGCTCAACGACAACGTGAGCTGGCTGACCGCCCTCGGCAACGATTACGCCTACGAAGACGTGTTCGTCGGGCAGTTGCAGAACTACGCCCAGGCTGGCGACGTGGTCCTCGTCATGAGCGTGAGTGGCAACTCACCAAACGTGGTGAAGGCGATCGAGTGGGCCAATGCCCACGGTCTGCGGACGGTCGCCCTGGTCGGAGCCCGGCGCGGCCGGTTGGCGGAGATCGCCCACGAGGTCATCGTGATTGCCGACACGCACTACGGCCGTGTGGAAGACTGCCACATGGGCATCTGTCACCTGTTGTGCTACGCCTTCATGGAGCGGCCGGAACTTGCGGCGCCGGCGCAATAGGGCCCCAGGCGCCGGTTGCCGGGGCAGCCAGCCGCGGCGCCGGGCTGCCAATGTGGGAGACAATCCCTCGTCGGCCGCTCACGCCGCCAGCCGCAGGTGTCCTTGTTCCGGACGGGCCGGCGGCGTGGGGCGCCACTCGACGGCTGCGTCCACCACGCGGTGCATTTGCCGAAACCACCAGCGCGCCCGCTCGGCTGGAGTCAAAGGGCGGCGCGGTGGACGGAAGCTTGCGCTGCGGTCAAACACGAGTTCAAGTTGCTGCTGGTTCATCGAATGCCTTTCGTTTCGTTGCAGGCACCAGACTAGGACAGGGGGTCGGACAAGTACCGGCCGTCGCCAACGATTTTCGAGCGCCCCGTGGCGAAGGCGGCCAGGGGGAGGCCAGTCGTCTGACTGCCGCTTTGCGGGGGGACAGGCGGCCGGGCCGCGGGCGGTTCATTGGGAACGAACCTCGACTGACCGGGCAACGCATCTCAGTCCATTTCAGCTCATTTCCGGCCTTCCCGGCAAACGGAAGGCTATTCGCTGCCAAACGCTGTGTTCAAAAGCCCCACATCTCCTTGTGAAAACCAAGGGCGGGGGGAAGACCGATCTACGCTCACGCCCGGCTCGTGTTCTTCAGTTTTCAGTTGGTGAGGGAAACGATTAAGGCGCAACGCCATTGCAACGCATGGATGAGCCTCGTCCGGGGACGCTCACTGACACCGTCTCCGTTAGTGCCACCGCCACGGTAGCCGTTGGCTTCCACTCGGTCCGTGACCTCGAACCAGCCATTGTGGCCGTCCCCCACGCGGCGGGCCGCCCGGCTCTTGGCCCTCCACCAACTCCACGCCTCACCGGCGGCGTGGAATGCCTGGAGGCACCCCCCAATTCCCCCTCAAACCCCACCCGCCTTGATCTCCCCCCCAACCGACAGAGGACTAACACTACCGGTCAACACACGCACCGTGCGAAAAGTCTTCGTTCGCGTGGCCTTTTGAGCCAAGATCGAAGCACTGAGATTGACTTCGATGACCAGGACCAAGTCATCCGTTTCGCCAGCCCGACGTTCATCCGACGGGAAGGACGCTTCCCCCTCGCTCGTGCTCGGCATCATGTCCGGCACCAGCGTGGACGCGGTGGATTACGCCTTGTGCGCGATCGGCCCGGACCGGGTGGACCTGCGCAAGCACTGGCAGGCGCGGTACACGCTGCCGCTGCAGCGGAGATTGCACGCCGCCGCGGCCGGCACGGCGACGAGCTGGGAAGTGGGCGCGCTGCATCACGAACTCGGGCGATTCTTCGTGCGCGGGCTGGGCAAGGAACTGGAGGGGGTTGCCCTCTCCGCCGTTGGCCTGCACGGCCAGACGATTTTTCATCAGCCCGACCCCGCGGCGCCCGCCACGCTGCAGATTGGCGAGCCCGCCTGGCTGGCGGAGGCGTTGCGGGTGCCGGTGGTGAGCAACTTCCGGGCGGGCGATCTCGCCGCCGGGGGACAGGGGGCGCCATTGGCGACGCTATTCCACCAAGTTGTTTTCGGCCGACGGGGCGAATTCGTCTGCGTCAACAACCTGGGCGGCATCAGCAACGTGACCGCCCTCGATTGGCGGGAAGGGGAGGAACCGCGCGTGCTCGCCTTCGACACCGGCCCGGCAAACGTGCTCATGGACATCGCCGCGCGTCACTACTCAAAGGGCCGGCGGAGCTTTGATCTCAACGGCGCATGGGCCGCGCGCGGCACGGTGAACGGGGAACTGGTTGAACGCTGGCTGACGCACAAATTCTTCCACCAACCTCCCCCGAAGAGCACGGGGCGCGAGGTGTTTGGGGAGAAGTTCTGGGAACGCGCCCTCGCCGAGGCGACCCGTGCCCACCTGACTCCGGAGGACCTGCTGGCGACGTTGAGCGAGTTCACCGCGGCCAGTCTGGCTTTGAACTACAGTCTGCACCTTGGCGGCGTGCCGTCACGCGTCGTTGCCTGCGGCGGCGGCGCAGCCAACCCGGACCTGATGCGGCGCATCCGCTCCCGCCTCCAAGCATGGCAGCCCACGGTGGAAGTCGTGACCAGCGAAGAGCTGGGGTGGGGCAAGCAGCAGATCGAGGCGGCCGCCTTTGCGCTGCTGGCGTACCGGCGGCTGCGCCATCTGCCCGGCAATCTGCCCGCCACCACCGGCGCCACGCGGCCCGTCGTGCTCGGTCAGGTCACGGTCCCGTGAGCAGGTCGGCTGGCAGCCGGCCGATGACCTCCGGCGGCAGCCGCGTATCCAGTGACCCCGGCACCGGCGGCTCGGCGGCCACGTGGCCATCGCAAAACACCGCGTTCGCCTGGCGTTGGTGGCGGAAATGCACCGTCGGCTCGTCCGTGCTGACAAAGTAGAATTCCTCCAGGAGCGGGTTCTCCGGCGAGGCGGGCGCCTGGAAGGTGTTGACCTGGGCCGCATCGGCGAGGAACACCCGCTGCTCGGGCCGGGCGAGCTGCCGCACGTTCACGGGTGGCTGGTTCGCCGGCGCGGAGAGGTGGAGGTTGTAGCCGTAGCCGTACGCGGCGCCCCGCGCCTTGAGCTTGAAGCGCGGGCCGGTCGGCTTGAGGGATGGGCAGATCTCCACACCCCGCCCGCCGAGGTACGGGAACAACGCCCCGGCACTCGGATCAAAGTCCCGGGCCCCCTCGTCCCCGCGAGCCAGCCAGCCGAACCAGTAGCAGTCGCCGCCGTTCACCGCTCCGGTCCGGTAGCGAAAGGTCGCCCCGCCGTGATCGTCCCAGTACATTTGGCCGGCCAGACCGAGTTGATGCAGGTTGCTCACACAGCGAATGCGCCGGGCCGTGTCCTGGCTGCGGGTGATCGTCGGCAACAACAGCGCCGCGAGGACGCCCAAAACCGCCATCACCACCAACAGTTCAACCAGGGAAAAGGCCGACCCGCCGGCTTCGAAACCCGGACCGGCTGTCGCCTCAAGCCGGCGGCACTTGTCCTTGCGAAGCGATTTCATTCCGGTTCAGCCCGGACCCGATACAGCGAATGTGCTCCCGACGCACCGCCACGGTCGTCTGCGATGTCGAGCAGGCTGCCAGTTCCCGGGAGCGGCCCGCCCACGCGCAGCCAGTTGGCCGCGTCGCCGCTTGCCTCCAGTACGTACCGCCAGCCCGGCCGGGTGGTCCCGACCCGCACGGCCGGTTGATCGGCCGTGCCCACGAAACCGATCGCGAACCGGGGCGGGTCTGGCGTGACGAGCACCACATTGTCCACCACGCCGCGCGCCAGCACCGACCCGAGGAAACGCGGATCGCCACCTTCACTGTGGTAGCTGAGGAAACCGAACGCATCGGCGCGGAAGCCGTCGAAGTTGTCCGGCAAGGTCACGGGTTGGATGGGACCAAACGGCGCGCCGTCCGCCGTCATGCTGACGACGAGTGTGCGGTCGGTCGCCGTGTATTCCATCTCGACCCGGTACCGGACCTCCGGCTCCATCTCCAGCGGGAAGCTGAACGAGGGAATAAACCGGCTGCGACTGGAAACGATCACCGGTGAGATCGTCGCTCCCAGCCCGGTGTCCGGGAAGTAGTCCCACTCGACGAGGTTCGGCGAGGCCATGGCGGAAGCGCGGTGGAAGCCGGACGCGGTGGCGTCCGCCATGCGAAAGAAACCCGCAGCGATTTGGAAGGTATAGGGCTTGCCGGGCACGATGCCCGCCGCCACCTCCGATAGCGTCAAGTCGAAGCCCGCGCGGAAGTCATCATCCATCCCGATCACCGTCCCGAGCGGGCGAAACCAGTAGCTGTTCGGCCGTTCGGAATCCCAGGTGACCTCCAGTCGCTGTGCCGCCGGTTGCCACCCGAACAAACTGGCGTCGCCGAAGGCCCGCCAGCCGCGCGCGCCGGGATCGGTGGCGAAGTCGTCCGTGAATACGCCGGCAAGCGCGAGCGGCAGCCACAGGATCCCGGACAGAGTCAGCGCGCAAATCCGGCGACGGGGTGGAAGAGACCGCGCGCCGCCGGCCGTTGCCCGTTCAACCGTTTGCAAGGGTTTGGCGCCTCCCGCGCCCGCTCCAAAACAGCACGCCGCCGCCCAGAGCCCACAGCGCCCACGTGGCCGGTTCCGGGATGGGAGCCACCACGGCAAAGGCGTCAATCTCCGCGCGGTCCGCGAGTACGTCCACCCGCACGAAGCGGACCGCGTCCAGCGCCACGGGTTGACCATCGGCATCCACCGCCCACGCGAGATCGAAGCCCGTGCCTCCCCCGGCGCCGTCGTAGAGCGCGCGAATTCCGGCAAGTCCCAAACCGGCAAAGGCCGCGCTCGTCAGAGCCGGGTTGACGGGTCGGGTGAAATCGCCACCGCCATCGGTCGGGAAAAGACCATCCACCCCGGGCGCCCGGGTGGTGTCGAGCGTGAAGAACAGGGCTCCATCGGCGCTGACGGACACGTGCGTTGGCCCCGCGCTGTTGCCGAACACGCTGCCATCGGTGATGCCGCCGCCGGTGTAATCGCCGTTGGTGATGATGAAACCCGCCGCGCCGAACACGATGAAATCGAGGCCGTACGGATTCAGCGGGTCATTGCGGATCGGTTGATCGAAGCGGACGGTGAGCGACCCCCCTTCGCCGAGCGAAACGAGCTGGGTGCGCAGGTAGGGCGGACTGAATGGATCCACCGGTCCGCCGAACTCGCCCGGCGTCACGCGCGAGGGCTCGCCCAACGCGGCGGCGGGATCGGTGTAGCCCAGGCCGGTGCCCCATTCGGTGGCGTAGCCGACGCCGGGACGGTAGTCAACAATCTCGGTCGCCCATTGCGCGCGCGCGGCTGGCAAACCAATCGCCAGCGCCGCCGCCGTAACGGGCGCGAGGATGCGGGTCAGAACGAACATCATAGGTCAGGACTCTTGCTGAGCGCCGGTGATGACCATCGCATTCACCGGCAGGTTCACAGTCGAGACCAGGACGGAGACGGAAAGCAAATGGCGCCTTCAGTCCCCGCCGGACGGGAGAATGAAGGCGCCATTCTGAAGTCTCCGGCCGCACCCGCGGACCGGACTGGCCTCATCCTTCTCTTGGCGGAGAAGTTGGTTCCGGCGATGACGGAACCCGACGAGCACGAAGCGAGCGGTATCCTGACTTGGGGCTTCGGACCTTGCTCCCGCCTTCCCGCAGCCGCGAGCGGACGCAGTGGCGATGGGAGCTTGTAGCCCGACACAGTGGCGCAACCGTCCCCGATTCTCACGGGGTTCCCTAGCCTCGATTCGTGTGTACGGACGGATGCATCGTCCGTCCTGTCAAAGAACGCGGAAGGGGACTACTCCCGGCGCGGCTCGTTGCCAAGCCAAAAGCCGGGCCAGACGCACGGTTTGGCACCCGCCGGTCGCGAACCCGGCTGATCGCCACCGCCGGAACGCGGGTTCATCGCGACTCCGCCCCGATTCGGCTTGTCGGCCACAGACCGCGATTCCTATCGTCTGCGGCCGCTGCAATGCTCCCCGCTCCGCTCCATGAAACGCCGCCATTTCCCCCAGTCACCCGCAACCGCGGGTGCCGGGGCCGTGATCGTTCCGCGACTCAGGCTCTTTGGCGCGGCTGCGCCCAGCAAAAAGGCCCATTTCGCCCTGACCGGGACTTGGCGCAGCGGCGAGCCCCAACTCGCGCCCCCCTCGAGCAAAACGATCCGCGCCGGAGCCGGGAAGCCCTGCGCTTCGGCCGCTGGCTCAGGCTGCCGGCCAGCATTACGCTCACCGTACCTAATCCCACAACTTTCAGCGCACCCGGGCGCCGTCTCGAGGGGTTCAAACGGCGCGACCTCGGCGGCCTGATCTCCATCGCCATTCCATGAGATTTGCGTTACCCATCCTGCTGGGTTTGTCACTGGCAACCTCTGGCGAGCCAGTTGCCGCGCCCGCTGCCAGTCCGTACGCCCGCTGGACGCGCGGTCCGTCGCCGGATCCGGCCTTCTTCCCGATAGCGGTTTGGCTCCAGAATCCCGCGAAGGCACCGCGTTACCTCAAGGCGGGTTTCAATACCTACGTGGGCTTGTGGAAGGGGCCGACCGAGGAGCAGTTGGCGACGCTGAAAGCCGCCGGCATGAAGGTCATTTGCGACCTGAACGACGTGGGCCGCCAGCACTTGGAAGACCCCACGATTGTCGGCTGGATGCATGGCGATGAACCGGACAATGCCCAACCCGCGCCCGGCGGCGGCTGGGGACCGCCGATCCCGCCGGCGACCATCGTGCGCGATTACGAGCGCCTGCGGACGGCGGACCCCACGCGGCCCGTGCTGCTGAACCTCGGCCAAGGCGTTGCCTGGGATGGCTGGCACGGACGAGGCGTCCGAACCAACCATCCGGAAGACTATCCGGAGTACGTCCGGGGCGCGGACATCGTGTCGTTCGACATTTACCCGGTGACCCACGACTCGCCCGCGGTGCGGGGCCGATTGGAGTTCGTTGCGCGCGGAGTGGAACGGTTGGTGGGTTGGAGCGACGGCCGGATTGTTTGGAACTGCATCGAGTGTACCCGCATCAGTTCCAAGACCGCCAAGCCGACCCCAGCCCAGGTGCGGAGCATGGTGTGGCTGTCGTTGATCCACGGCTCGCGCGGCCTGATTTACTTCGTCCACGAATGGCAGCCGAGGTTCAACGAGTCGGCCCTCCTCGACGACGCGGAGATGCTCGCCGCCGTGACGGAACTGAATCGGCAGATAGCTCGCCTCGCCCCGGTGCTCAACTCAACCAGCCTCCCCCCTGAGACGGTCACGGTCACCAGCCCGGAAGGGGAAGGAAGAATCGCGATCATGGTCAAACCGGCGGCCGATGGTGCCTGGCTGTTCGCAGTCGAGACGCTGGGCCGGGCCGCGAAGGCGCGCTTTGACTTCGGTCCCGCACTGACCCAGGAGGGTTCGGTTTCGGTTTCTTCGATCGAGGCCCCCGACGCACCAATCGCCAGCGATGGCAGGGGTTTCACGGCTGATTTCACGCCGTGGGAGCCACGGATTTATCGCCTGCGGCGGGGCTCGCGGTGAAGCGTCCAGCAATCAGTGTCCGCCCCCTCGCCGGGCGCGTCCGCGAATCACATCCATCGCCGCTCGTCAATCAATCAATCTTGGTCACGGCCATTGACGCTGGTGCCAGAACGGCGTTAAGACGCCAGCATGACGAGGTTATTCTGGTGGTGTTCCACTGGAAGGGGAAATGACCCAACTGATCTTTTCGCCCACGGGGCGGGCGTTTCGGAAACCGGTTGTGCCCGGCGAATGCGGCTCGGCCTTTCCACCTTGCCAGGGGTGACTGGGGAGGAGGTCCGTCCGGACCGTACTGGGCGATGGGCTGCGTGAGAACATGAGAGAGCCCGGAGCTCCAGGCGTGTTCTTTGGCCGGTGCGGTTCCACGGTGAATCCGCGTCGGCGCCCCGGTCGGATCCCGCCCCGCGTCCCGGCGCTTCCCCGCCTTCGGAAATCATGAACTCGATCGCAGCCTGGTTGCTCACGTTGGCGGGCGCGGCGGCGTTGATCGCGCTGGGATGCGCGGTTCGGTCGGGCCGTGGCTGGCTGATTTCGTCCCTGAGCGCCTCGGGTTTCGCCCTCGGCTCGGCTGCCGTCGTCCTCACCACCGGCGACGGCTGGACCTGGCAGGCCGGCTTTCACCTGGGGACTGCCGGCATCCACCTGCGAATGGACGCCGTGTCCGCCCTGTTCCTGGCCCTTCTCGCCGTGTTGGGGGGAGCGGGGGCGCTGTACAGCCGGGAGTACTGGAACGAGCGGGAGCATCCGCGGTCGGCGCCGGCCGGGCGCTTGTGGTGGAGCAGTTTGCTGCTGAGCATGGCGCTGGTGCTGGTGTCGTCCGACGGCCTCCAGTTCCTGATCGCCTGGGAGCTGTTCGCCTTGAGCGCGTGGCGCCTGATCATCCTGGACAGCCGGCACGCGGCCGTCCGGCAGGCGGGCTGGCTGTACTTCGCCGCTTCCCACGCCGGAACGTTGTGCTTGTTCGGCTTCTTTGCGTCGCTCGCCGCGCGGACGGGAAGTTGGGACCTGGGACCTCTGCGCGATCAAACCGACTTCGCCCCGCTGTTGTGGTTGGCCTTGATCGGCTTCGGTCTCAAAGCCGGCCTCTTTCCGCTGCACATCTGGCTGCCGTCGGCGCACGCGAATGCCCCCAGCCACATCTCCGCGATCCTTTCGGGCGTGGCGATCAAGATGGGCATCTACGGCTTGGTGCGGTTCACGGGTTGGCTGCCGTTGCCGACGGGACTGCCCTGGGTGGTCGCCTCCCTTGGGGTGGTGAGCGCCGTCCTGGGGGTGGTGTTTGCTCTGGGCCAGCACGATCTGAAGCGGCTGTTGGCGTACCACAGCGTGGAAAACATCGGCATCATCCTGATCGGTCTGGGCTTTGCCCTGCTCGCGGCCGAACAGGGGAACGTGGTCTGGGGGCAGTTGGCGCTGGCCGGGGGGCTGTTGCATGTCTGGAACCACGGTCTGTTCAAGGCGCTGCTGTTTCTGGGCGCCGGTTCGGTGTTGCACGCCACCGGTACGCGCGAAATGAGCCGGCTCGGGGGGCTGTGGCGAACCATGCCGTGGACGACGGCGCTGTTCGGCCTGGGCGCGGCCGCCATCGCCGGCCTGCCGCCGCTGAACGGCTTTGTCAGCGAATTCCTCGTCTATCTCGGGTTGTTCGAGGCCACCCTCGCGCACGGTCCCTCCGCGTGGGCCGCGATTCCCGCGGCGGTCCTGCTCGGCATGACCGGCGCGCTGGCCCTCGCGTGCTTCGTGAAGGTGTGTGGGGTGGTCTTCCTCGGCGCGCCGCGTTCACCCGCGGCCGAGGGCGCCCACGAGTGCGGCCGCCTCATGCGGACGGCGATGGGAATACTGGCCGCGGCCTGCGTGGCGATCGGGTTGCTGCCGGTGGTCTTCTGGCCGGCCGTGGCCCGGGTGGTCGAGGCGTGGCAACCGGCCTGGACGGCCCGCCAACCCGCGCCCGCGCCGCTGGCGGTGCTCACGTTCGTTCACGTCGTACTGGCGTTGCTGGCGGGCGCCGTCGGGGCCGAGTTGTGGCGTCACGTGCATCGGGGCCGGGTGGGCCGGGCAGTCACGTGGGATTGTGGTTACGCGGCACCGACGGCGCGGATGCAGTACACGGCATCGTCCTTCGCGGAGATTATCACCGGCTGGTTTGCGTGGATTCTCCGGCCCGTGCGCCACGAGCATCCGGTCGAGGCGGTTCTGCCCGTCCGGGCGATGCGCACGGAGCACACCCCTGAAACCGTGCTGGAACGGATCATCGAGCCCGCGGCGCGGGGGGTGTTGCGGGTTTCCACGGCCGTGCGCCGGCTGCAGCACGGCCGGGTGCAGTCGTATCTGCTGTACACGTTGATCGGCCTCGCGGCCCTCGCGCTGTTGATCGTGATGCACCGCGCCGGGTGAAAGGTTTTGCCTGCTCATGTTTCTCAACCTTGTTGAAATTGCCGAATCGTTTGGCGTGCCGGAACGCGTCGTCCAGGGCTGGGTGCGCGACGAGGGACTGCCCTGCATGGAGGATCGCGGCCGCCAGTTGTTCGACCGGGCGCAAGTGGCGGATTGGGCCGCGCGCCGCGGGCTGGCGGCGAAAGCCGGCTTCCTCGCTCCGGAAGTTCGCGCCCTGGCCACCGGTCTTCAGCTCATGCCACTGCTCCGCACGGGAGGCATTTGGCGGGACGTGGCCGGGGCAGAGGTGGCGGCCACCTTGGGGCGGATCGTGTCAGCCCTGCCCGGCGTGACCCCGCCGGTGCGGCAAATGCTGGCGCAGCGGCTCCAGGCGCCGGGAGGGCTCACCACCGCCCCGGTCGGCGGTGGCATTGCGCTGCCTCACCCGAGCGCGCGGGTGGCGCTGGGACGCGACTCTGGCGTGGTGGCGTTGATTCTTCTGCGCGACGCGCTGCCGCTCGCCGAGCCGGCTCCGGACGGGGTGCCGGTCACACGGCTGGTGTTTTTCATCGCGCCGACTCCGCGGCTCCACCTGGATTTGCTGGCGCGGCTGAGCCGGGCGGTGGCCCGCGGGCCGTTTCGGGAGGCGCTGCTGCGCGGAGCCGCCGACGACGAGATTTTCCGCGCCTTGGACGCTGCGGAAGCGAGCGCCGAGTCAGCCACCCAGCCCGCCTCTCCTGTTCGATGAACCCGGGACCGTTCTTGCTTCTGGCGCTGCTGGCGCTGGCGGCGGGCGTCGTCGGCGGCCCGCGTTTCCCACGCGCCTGGCTGGGGGTCAGCCTGACCGCCTCGCTGGCCGGCCTTGCGGCGGCGCTCGGGGTCCTGCTGGGCGCGCCCGACTGGGAGTGGCGAGGCGTCTGGCGGCTCGGCGGCGAGGCCATCCACCTGCGCCTGGACGGCGTAAGCGCGCTGTTCCTGGTCCTGCTCAGCCTGGTGTCCGGTTTGGGTGCCCTCTATGCCCGCGAGTATTGGCCGGACGCCGAGAATCCCTCGTCCGCGCCGCGGGGCCGGGCGTGGTGGAGCGTGCTGACGTTGAGCATGGGGCTGGTCCTGCTGGCGGCGAACGGCCTGCACTTCCTGATCGCATGGGAATTGTTCGCGGTCAGTGCGTTCTTCCTCATCACCCTCGACGCCCGAGGGCGGGCCACCCGGGCGGCCGGCTGGCTTTACCTGGCCGCTTCCCACGCCGGCACCCTGGTGCTCTTCGCGTTCTTCGGCCTGCTGGCGGCCCGGACGGGAAGCTGGGATCTGGGGCCGATGCGGGATCAACCCGCGCTGGCGTCGCTGCTGTGGCTGGCGCTGGTGGGCTTCGGGGTAAAGGCCGGCGTGTTCCCGTTGCACATCTGGTTGCCGTCCGCCCACGCCAACGCCCCCAGCCATGTCTCCGCGCTGATGTCCGGGGTGGCGATCAAGATGGGCATTTACGGTCTGGTGCGCTTCAGCGGCTGGCTGCCCGCGCCGCGCGGGGCGGCCTGGGCGCTGATGGGATTCGGCGCGGCCAGTGCGGTGCTCGGCATCGTCTTCGCCCTGGCGCAATCCGATCTGAAGCGCCTGCTGGCCTACTGCTCGGTCGAAAATGTCGGCTTGATCGCCGCCGGCCTGGGCGGGGCCTTGCTCGCGGGCGCCGGGAACGAAGCCGCCGGGGGCAACCTGCTGCTGGCCGGGGCACTGCTGCATGTCTGGAATCACGGCGCGTTCAAGGCGCTCCTCTTCTTCGGGGCCGGCGCCGTGCTGCACGCCACGGGCACCCGCGAGGTGAACCGCCTTGGCGGTCTTTGGCGCGCGATGCCGTGGACGGCCAGCCTGTTCGCCCTGGGTTCGCTGGCCGTGGCGGGATTGCCCCCCCTCAACGGCTTCGTCAGCGAGTGGCTGATTTATCTCGGCTTGTTTGACGCCGCAGCCAGCCGGGGCGAAGCCGCCGGGCCGGCGGGCCTGACGGCGATCCTGATCGCCACCGCCGGGGCGCTCGCCCTGGCGACCTTCATCAAAGCATCGGCCCTGGTCTTCCTCGGAGCCGGCCGGACGCCAGCAACGCGGCACGCCCACGAATGCGGCGCTTTGATGCGCGGTCCGATGCTCTTCCTCGGCGCGACGTGTGTGTTTTTGGGGCTCGGTCCGCTCGGCGTCTGGCCGGCGATTGCTCGCGCGGCCGCGAGCTGGGGGGGCGCGCTTTCGCCGGTCGGTGAACCGCCGGTCGCCCTGGCGATGCTCGGCCGGGCGCAACGGGTCCTGGCCGTTGCGGCCGTGGTAGTCGGGGGCGCGCTGTGGCATCGGGTGCATTCCGGGCGGCACCGTCGCGGCGTGACCTGGGATTGCGGTTATGCCGCTCCCACCGCGCGGATGCAGTACGTGAGCGGATCGTTTGCCGGGATCGTCTCCGGTTGGTTCACCTGGATCCTCCGGCCCGCGCGGACCCTCCGCCGGCCGCGCGGCCTCTTTCCCGCGAAAGCTTTCCACCTCGAGCGGGTGCCGGAAACGGTGCTCGAACGGGTTCTCGGGCCGGTCGCCGCAGTTTTCGTACGGGCGTCCAACGCCGTTCGGCGGCTGCAGCACGGACGCCTGTCCTTTTACATCCTGTACGTGGCGGCCGGTTTGGTGGCCGTGGGAATGTTTGTCTGGGTGGGATCGTTGCGATGATGAACCCCATTTTGGAAATGCCGCTCCGGCTGGCGGTCTGGCTGCTCCTCGCGCCGCTGCTGCCGGGCATTGTCAACAAGGTGAAGGCGTGGGTCGCGGGGCGGCGCGGGCCGCCGGTGCTGCAACTGTATTTCGACCTGGCCAAACTCTGGCGCAAGGGCGTGGTGGTGAGCACGCTCGCGTCGCCGGGATTCCTCCTGGGTCCGGCGGTGGCGTGGGTTGCGGTCGTGGGGGCCGCCCTGCTCATGCCACTGGGGCCGTCGCTCGCGGGGGCGGGTTTTCGCGGTGACTTCCTGGTGTTGATCTATCTGCTGGCGCTCGCTCGCTTCTGCACGGCGTGGGCGGCGATGGAGACGGGATCGGCCTTCGAGGGGATGGGCGCGGCGCGCGAGGTGAGTTATGCGGTCCTGGCGGAAGCGGCGATCATTGCCGCCGTGCTGTCCTTGAGCGTCCAGACAGGCAACCTGTCGTTGAGCACCATGCTCGCGCCGGCGGCCGGAGCCGGCGCGGCGCTGCTGGCGGCGGGGCTTTTCGTGGTGTTGCTCGCGGAGAACTGCCGCGTGCCGTTCGATGATCCGAACACCCACCTCGAACTGACCATGATCCACGAGGTGATGGTTTTGGACCACAGCGGGCCGCCCCTGGCCGCGATCCTGCACGGGGCGTCGGTCAAACTGCTCCTTTTCTCGGTCCTGCTGGTGCAGGCGGTGTTGCCGATTGGTCAGTTCGCGCCGTGGGCGGGTGCTGGTGTGCTGGCGGCGGGCGTCCTGGGAGTCACGATCGGCGTGGGGCTCGTGGAGTCCCTGCTGGCGCGGCTGGCGTTTCGCCGGGTGCCGTTGCTGCTGACGACGGCCTTTTTGCTGTGCCTGTTCGCGCTGCTGGCAGCCTGGAAAGGCGGTCCGTCATGAACGAGGGAACCTTGAATTTGCTGGTGGGGCTGGCGATGGGCTTGAACCTGCTCGCCCTGGGGAGCAGCCGTCTGCCGGCGCTGATCCGCACGGTGGCCGCCCAAGGTGTGGTGCTGGGGGTGATGCCCCTGTTGATCGAGCACGAGACGCTGGACTGGCGGGTGGCCGCTGTGGCGATGGCCACCATCGCGGGCAAGGGCGTGGTGATCCCCTGGTTGCTCCGCCGGGCCATGCGGGCAGCCAACATCGAACGCGAGATCGAGCCGTTCGTGGGCTATGTGCCGTCCCTGCTGCTCGGTGCCGGCGGCACCATCGCGGCCGTGGGGCTGGCCCGGGCGTTGCCCTTGCTGCCGGAGCACAGCGGGTCGCTGCTGGTGCCGGGCGCGATGGCCTCGGTGTTGACGGGCTTCCTGCTCCTGATCGGCCGCGTCAAGGCCATCTCCCAGGTGTGCGGCTACCTGATCCTGGAGAACGGCATTTACCTCTTCGGCCTGCTGCTGATCCACTCGACGCCGCTGCTGGTCGAGTCGGGCATCCTGCTCGATGTGACCGTCGGCGTCTTCGTCATCGGCATCATTGTGGATCGCATCCAACGCGCGTTTGATTCACTCGACACCCGCAAACTCACCACCCTCCGCGAATGATCTCTCTGTGCCTCATCCTGGTCCCGCTGGCGGGGGCGCTGCTGGCCGCCGCCTGGCGGGAGGATCGGACCCGCCCACTCTGGTTGCCGATCTTCGGCGTGATTCACGCCGGGCTGGCGGCGGCGTTGTTTCTCAACCCGCCCGCCGTGGCGGCCGAAAGCTGGTTCGGTTTTGATCCACTGGCCCGGGCGGTGTTGCCCGCGGTCTCGCTGCTGTTCCTGGTGTGCTCGGCCTACGCGGTGCCGTACCTGCGGCTTCGCGCCGAGCGGCCCAACCGCGTCTTCGTTGCACTGCTGCTGACCGTGCTGGGACTGCTCAGTGCCGGCCACCAGGCGCGGCATCTGGGCTTGCTCTGGGTGGCCACCGAGGCGGTGACGCTCGCAGCCGTGCCGCTGCTGCACTTCAACGGCACCCCGCGTGCGTTCGAGGCGACGTGGAAATACCTGCTGGTCGGCGGCACGGGCATCGCCCTGTCGTTGCTGGGCTCGTTCTGCCTCGGCTACGCGTCGTTGCATGGCGGCGGACGCGGGGATCTGACCTTCGCCGCGCTGACCGCGCAGGGTGCCGGATTGTCCCGGCCGTGGGTGCTGACGGCGTGGGTGTTGTTGCTGGTGGGCTACGGGACCAAGATGGGACTCGCCCCAATGCACACGTGGAAGCCGGACGCTTACGGGCAGGCCCCCGGAATTGTGGGCGCGTTGCTGGCCGGCGGGGTCACGACGGTAGCCTTTACGGCGATCCTGCGGGTTCGGTCGGTCGTCGGCGCGGCCGGCGAAGGCCCGGTGGCGGACCGCACGCTGTTGTTGCTCGGGCTGTTCTCGATGGGGGTCGCCGCGCTGTTTCTGCTGGGCACGCGCGACTTCAAGCGGATGCTGGCCTACTCGAGCGTCGAGCACATGGGCATCCTGGGACTGGGCGCGGCGCTGGGCGGTCCCGGCGTCGCCGCCGCGCTGTTTCACGTGTGGAGCAACGGGCTGACCAAGGGCGCGCTGTTTCTGAGCGCGGGGAATCTCCACCGGGCGGCCGGGGAGCCGACGATGGACGCCGCGCGCGGGATGGCACGGCTGACCCCGCGCTCGGCGGCGATCTTTGTGGCGGGGATGTTCGCCATCACCGCGCTGCCCCCGTTCGCGCCGTTCTTCAGCGAATTGCAGGTCGTCCGCGCAGGCCTCGCCGCGGGGCACGGGCTGGCGGTCGCCGCGTTTCTCGGCTGTCTCCTCCTCGCCTTCCTCGGGCTGACCCGGGTGGTGTTTGGCGTCGTGGACGGACGCCCCCGCCCCGCCAATGTTCACCACGCGCGGCGCTTCCGCGAGACTGCAGCCGTGATTGCGCCTCCGCTGGTCCTGCTGGGCCTGTCGCTGGCGCTGGGTTTGTTCACGCCGGCGATTCTCCGGGAATCTTGGCTGGCGGCCGTCCGGCAACTCTTTCCGACGCCATGAGTGCTGCAACGCCCTTTGCCCTGCTCAGCAACGCCACCGGTCTGCCGTGGACGGCCGTGCCGGAGTGGCCGGTGGAAGACTTCGTTCGCACCACCGCGGGCGAGCTCTCCCGCGGCGCGCGTTTGTGCGCGTGGTTCGGCGTACCGGAAGGCCGGGCCCTGCGCCTGGTGGCGGTGCTGGCGTTTGACGCCGACAACGCGCTGGGAGTCGCTCGCAGCGAACCTTTCGTGGATGGCTACCCCGCGCTCACGCCCGCCCATACGCAGGCACATTTGTTCGAGCGGGAAGTCTGGGAGCAGCATGGCGTGGTGCCGGCAGGCCACCCTTGGCTCAAGCCCGTCCGCCGGCCGAACGAGGCGGGGAACGCGCCGGCCAACGGCGAGTTCTTCCGGGTTGAGGGCAGCGAGATTCACGAGGTCGCCGTCGGCCCGGTCCACGCGGGCATCATCGAGCCGGGCCACTTCCGCTTCCAATGCGCCGGCGAGGAAGTGCTGCACCTGGAGATCGCCCTCGGCTACCAGCACCGCGGGATCGAGGAGGCGCTCGCCGTCGGGCCCCATCGCGCGACGATGGCGCAGATGGAGACCGTGGCGGGCGACACCACCATCGCCCACGCGACCGCTCACGCGACGGTGATGGAAGCGCTGGCGGGCACCGAGGCCCCGTTGCGGGCGCAGTGGCTGCGGGTGATCGCGTTGGAGCTGGAACGGCTCGCCAACCACACCGGCGACATCGGCGCGCTGGCGGGCGACGTGGCGTTTCTGCCCACCCAGTCCGCCTGCGGCAAGATTCGCGGCGACTACCTGAACCTCACCGCGCTGCTCTGCGGCAACCGGTTCGGGCGGGGCCTCGTTCGTCCCGGTGGCTGCCGCCACGACCTCGAGGCCAGCCGCGCCCACCAACTGGCCGAACGACTGGCGGCGGCCCTGGCGGACACCGAGCAGGCGGTGGCGTGGTTTTGGGACGCCGCTTCGGTGCGGGCGCGGTTTGAAAACGTGGGCGTGGTGTTTCCCCAGCAGGCGGCGGAGATCGGGCTGGTGGGGCCGGCCGCGCGCGCGTGCGGGTTGGTGCGTGACGTGCGATACGATCACCCGGCGGGGTGGCACCGTTTCGCCCAGGCGCCGGTGGCGGTCTGGCCCGGGGGTGACGTGTTCGCCCGGGCGCGGATTCGCTCGCTGGAGATCCAGCGGTCCGGCGCCTTGCTGCGCGAGCAACTGGCCTTGCCGCCGGACGGCCCGACCCGCGAGGAACTGCCGCCCCCGGCGCCGGAGACGCTGGCGGTGGCGCTGGTCGAAGGCTGGCGCGGCGAGGTGTGCCACGTGGCCCTCACCGATGCCGCGGGGCGGTTTCGCCGGTACAAGATCGTGGACCCGTCGTTCCACAACTGGACGGGTCTGGCGCTGGCGCTACGCGGCACCGCCATCTCGGATTTCCCGATCTGCAACAAGAGCTTTAACCTGTCCTATTGCGGGTTCGACCTCTGAACCCGCGCGTCACCATGTTTGTTCTCGACACCCTCCGGCATCGGTTGCGACGCGGCTGCGAAACGATGGCTTTTCCGGACGGCCCGCCACCGGCCCTGCCCGATCGCCACGGCGGCGCGCTGCGGGTGGATGCCCAAAAGTGCGATGCCGGCTGCTCAGCCTGCGTGTCGGTGTGCCCGACCGGAGCCATCGCACGCCCCGCGTCGGAACCGGTGGCGCTGGATCTGGGGCGCTGCATCTTTTGCTCGGCCTGCGTCGAGATCTGCCCCACTCGCGCGATCACCCACACCGGTGACCACCGGATGGCGGTCCGGCGCCGGGAGGATCTGCTGCTTGGGGGGAAGGAGGGGGAAACCGTGCGGCTGGCGGCCGCGCTGGACGAGCAGTTGCGGCGGCTGTTCGGGCGCTCCTTGAAGCTACGGCAGGTTTCGGCCGGCGGCTGCAACGCGTGTGAGGCGGACACGAACGTGCTGGGCACGATCGGTTGGGACCTCGGGCGCTTCGGCATCCAGTTCGTGGCGTCACCCCGCCACGCGGACGGACTCCTGATCACGGGGCCGGTGACCCGCGGCATGGAGCTCGCGCTGCGAAAAACCTACGACGCCGTGGCGGAACCCAGGATCGTGATCGCGGTGGGCGCGTGCGCGATTGCAGGCGGACCGTTTGTGGGGCATCCCCAGCATCACCAGGGCGCGTCGGCGGTGGTACCGGTGGACCTGTTCATCCCCGGCTGTCCGCCGCATCCGCTGACGATTCTGGACGGTCTGCTGCGCCTCCTCGGGCAACTGGATCCGTCGCGCGGCCGGTGACCTCCATGCCGGCCGCGGCGTTCACTGGCGGCCGTTCGGAACGGGAAAGCCCCGGTCGCGCATCAGCGCGGCGATGCCGGCATCGCGGCCCCGGAAGGCGCGGTAGGCTTCAGCCGGATCCACGGTGTTGCCCTTCGAGAGGATGTGCTCGCGGAACTTGGCGGCCACCGTTTTGTCATACAAGCCCCCCGCTTCCTCGAAGGCTTCCGCCGCGTCGGCGGTGAGCGTGTCCGCCCAAAGGTAGCTGTAATAGCCGGCCGAGTAGCCCTCGTCGCCGAAGATGTGCGCGAATTGCGGCATCCGATGCCGCATGACGATCTCCGACGGCATGCCGAGCCGGGCCAATTCCTCGCGCTCGAACGCTGAGGGATCAATCGCCCGATCGGCGGCCAGATGGGCCTTCATGTCCACCAGGCCGCTGGCGAGGAACTCGGTGGTGGCAAAGCCCTGGTTGAATTTGGCGGCCCGCTTGATGCGCTCGACAAGCGCGGACGGCATCGGCTGCCCGGTTTGAAAATGGCGGGCGAACCGGTTCAACACCTCGGGCGTGGGCAGCCAGCGCTCGAGAATCTGGGAGGGGAGCTCGACGTAATCCCGCGGCACGCTGGTGCCCGAAAGCGACGGATAGCTCACATCCGAGCACAAGCCGTGCAGGGCGTGGCCGAACTCGTGGAAGAGCGTGCGGGCGTCGTCCCAGGAGACGAGCACGGGCTCGCCCGGAGCCGGCTTCATGAAGTTCGAGTTGTTCGAGACCAGGGTGGTGATCTCGCGCTCGAACCGCTCCTGGTTGCGGTAGGCATTCATCCAGGCCCCGGACCGCTTGCCCGGCCGGGCGTAGGGGTCGAAGTAAAAGAGCCCGACGTGCTGGCCGGTGGCGCTTTTCACCTCCCAGACGCTGACGTCCGGGTGGTTCACCGGCACGCCCGCCGCCGGCACGAAGTGCAATCCCCACAACTCGCCGGCCACCCAGAACATCGCGTCCCGCAGCTTGTCGAGTTGGAGGTAGGGTTTGATCTCATTCTCGTCGAGGTCGTACTTCGCCTTGCGAACCTTTTCGGCGTAGAAGCGATAATCCCACGGCTCGATCTTGATGCCCGGCGTTTCGGCGTCGGCGATCTTCTGCATGTCGGCGACTTCCTCGCGCACGCGGGCGACGGCCGGCGGCCAGACCGCCTCCATCAGTTCGAGGGCGCGCTCGGGCGTACGGGCCATCTGGTTTTCGAGGCGCCAGTGGGCGTGAGTGGCGTAGCCCAGCAGTCTGGCGCGCTCGGCGCGAAGCCGGAGCATCTCGGTGATGAGCGGTTTGTTGTCGCGCTCGCCGGGATGATCGCCGCGCGAGATGAAGTGGCGCCAGACCTGCTCGCGCAGGTGGCGCCGATCCGAGTACGTCAGGAACGGCTCCACGCTGGACCGGGTGTTGGCAATCACCCATTTGCCCTTCTGCCCGCGGCGCTCTGCCTCGGCGGCGGCGGCCGCGCGGAACGACTCCGGCAGGCCGGCCAGGTCGGCGGGGTCGGTGATGACGGTGGCATACCCCTCCTCGTCCGCGAGGAGGTTCTGGCTGAAGGTGGTGTAGAGAGTCGCGAGGCGCTGATTGATGGCGGCCACACGCGCCTTGCCGGCGGCGTCCAGCTTCGCCCCGGCGCGCACGAAGTTGGTGTAGTGAAGCCAGACCAGCCGTTGCTCTTCCGGAGTGAGCCTCGTCCGGCCGGGCGACTCGTACACGGCCTCAACGCGGCGGAACAGTTGCTCGTTTTGGAACACCTCGTCCCGCAAGGCCGCCAGTTGCGGCTCCATCTCCTGCTCGACCGCGCGAAACTCGGGCGAGGACAGGGTCGAACCCCAGATCCCATACACCGCCTGCACGCGGTCCAGCATCCGGCCCGACCGCTCAAGGGCAGCGATGGTGTTCTCGAAGGACGGCGGCGCCGGATTTTCGGCAATCGCCCGGATCTCCGCGCGATAGGCGGCCATCGCGGCGGCGAAAGCCGGCTTGAAGTGCTCCACCCGCACGCGGTCCAGCGGCGGCACGCCGCCAAACGGCCCCTGCCACTCGGCGGTCAGCACGTTACCTTCCGCCGCGCCAGCGGGCGGAACAGACGAGGCAACCATCAGGGCGGCAGCGGCGGAAGTGACCTGGGTCATGCAGCGACGAAGAAGCGCGCCACGCGCGCCTCGGTTGGGATCGGAAACGAGTTGATTCACGGTTTGACGGGGGCGTCGGCTTTGAGCGCTCGGAAGAATCCGCGCCCGCCGCCCCACCTTTCGGCGGGCAGGGTATTGCGGCGAACGGGCGAGTCAAACCCGCCGGGGAAAATGATCGCAACGTTCCACAGACCCGCCCCGTGGGGAGGCAATGCGTCAGTCAACGGCTGCGCCGCCCGCCACCGCCAGCCGACGGACCACGCCGCGCCCGCCAATCGCGTGGCGGATGATTTCGTCCGCGCGCGCCGCCGAGTCGGCGTTCGCGTACACGCGGAATTCCGGGGCGTTGCCGGAAGGCCGGAGATGGATCACGTCGCCGTTCGCAAAACCAATCCGGGCGCCGTCGAGATAGTCCACCCATGCCACTGGCCCAAAGCCCGCCGCGACCGGAAACAGTTCGGCGATGCTCCGGCGGTACTCGCCAAAGGGCCGCGCCTCCCGGTCTTCGTCGGGCAGTTCCCACCTTGTGCCGTCCGCCGCCTCCACCGTGACCTTGCCAGGCGCAAAGACCACGCGACGCGTATTCGGCCGGGGTGCGCCAACCCGGGCCATGATGGCGGCCGAAGCCTCACGGGGGCAGGGGCGTAGCAGGTCGGACCGGCCAAACCGCGGGGGCAGTTGGGCAAACAGCGCGGCCAACGGCACGCCCCGGGCGAGCGACGCGTACAGCGCCGTCAGGATGGGCAGGAAAGCATCGCGCGTGGGCAGAGCGTCAAGCTCGCCGCCGCCCGGGATGCGCAGGGGGCAGGCAGTGAGGAATCCTCCGTTCGCTTCCCAACCCACCTCGCGCAGGGCCGCGACGACGTACGGCGAACCGATCCTCGTTTTCGTGACGGCCACGCCGCGGGAGCTCAGAAAGCGTTCGACCGCGTCGTTGGTATTGATCGGGACGGCGACGTGCCGCGCGCCGAGGAAGTCGGCCACCACCGCGCCGAGCAGGTCGCCGCTGAAAAACCGCACCCGGCCGGCTTCCACGCCCAGCACCAGCGGCCGGTCGCTGTCGCCGTCGGTCGAGACCACCGCGGCAACCGCTGCCCCGCCGTACCGGTCCACGAGCTGTTGCAGTTCCGCCAGCAGCCCCGGGCTGATCGCTTCGGTATCAATCGGAATGAATGTTTCACTGCGCCCGGCGACGATCACCTCGGCGCCGAGAGCGCGCAAAACATCGGTGAGAAGGTCGCGGCCCACCGCGGAATGCTGGAAGACCAGCACTCGGTGACCGCGGAGACGATCCGCCGGAAAGGCGCGCAGGTAGCGGGCGAGATACTCATGGGCCCCGGCCGGATCGGGCTCGGGCAACGGGCCCGTCGCGCCCGGCTGCAGCATTCCGTCCCGATCAAACGGACTTTCGGCGGCCGGCTGGCCGTACAGTTCCTCCCGCGCCGCCGCCACGGCTTGCAGGATCGGCGCTTCGTCAGACTTCAGCACCTCGCCGGCGGACTTGTTGAACTTGATGCCATTGCGGTCGAACGGAATGTGGCTGCCGGTCACCATCACGCTGGCCAGACCTCGCGACACCGCGAAGGCCATCAGCGCCGGGGTGGGAATCCGCCCGAGATACCGCGCGCGCATCCCGCTGTACTCGATGGCCCACTGCACCGCTTGGAGGATCGCCCCGCGACCGCCCTGCTCCGGCACCCGCTCGGCGGTGCTGGGCCGCAGGTCGCCCGCCAGACACACGGTGGCGTTCGGGCGAAGGTCGCCAGTGGCAACGGCGAACCGCAGAAAGCCCAGCGTGTTGATGGCGGCCTCGAGCTGCGTCAGGTCGCGCACCAACCCGCGCAAACCGCTGGTGCCGAAGGCCAGTTCGACCGGTGAGTAGCTGAGCGTTTCGCGAAGCGTCACGGCGCGAGTTTCGTCCGGACGACTGGTCGGTGACAAGTCGGCGCCAACCCCGGGGAGATTTTCAGTAGCTGCCCAGCATTCCCCACAGGACACCTCCCAAACCGATCGCGATGGCTGATCGGGCCAGCCACTTGCCCCGACCGTCAATCTCCGGGCGCTGGGACTTCGCTTCGCCCACGATGCCCGTCATCAGCGACAGCAGTCCGAGGAGAAAACTCGCCGGGTTGCCGCGCCAGTGGAACGAATAGGCCGAAATCACCGTGAGCCCGGCGAAGAAGGCCCCCACCCACGCCCAGTCATTCCAATCGCCAAGCAGCGGCCGCGGCCGGCGGCCCGGCCCGGACGGCGACGTTCGCGGACCGCTCCCCGACGAAGGAATCGGCGGCGGCAGCGGCACGGGCCGACGCGACCGGGTGGTGCCAGACCGCGCGCCGGGCAACGAGGGAGAGGCCTTGGGCGGCGGACGCAGATGCTCGCCGGCCTTCACCGCCTCGGGCGAGGGAAAGGGATCGCGACCGCCCAGCAACTGGGCGCGGGCGCACCAGGGACATTCCGACAGGTGATCGCCATAGACGTGCTGCGCGTTGGCCCAGCATGAGACCAGGTGCGACTCCGCTTCCTCGATCATCCATTGCCAGCTCTGCGGATCCGGCCGGAGAGAGGGGCGAAAGTGGCCGTCGAGAAAGCACCGTTGAAACAGGTCGCGCAGCCCCGGGAAAAGGAGCTGATACGGCGGCGCGGTGGGCGCCGGCGCGTAGGGCACGCGGGGATCCCCCGCGAACGCAAAATGGCCCGCGGCGATTCGCTGTTCGAGCGGTGGCGGGTCGCCCCGTCCCTGGAACACGCCGGCGAACGGATGCGTGCCTTCCATGAGCAGTTGAAACAACAGCACCGCCAGCCCGAAACGGTCGTGTTCCGGCGCGCGGTCCACGTCCGGGAAGCGTTTGCCCTGCAGCTCCGGCGGCGTGTACTCGGGCTTGCCCACGCGACAGCGGTACGTCTTCCCCGCCTCGGCATCCCAGACTTGGAACGAGTCGGTATCCACCAGCGTCACCAGCGCCGTCTCGGCGACGAGCACGTTCGACTCGTTCAGGTCGCCGACCACGTAGCCGCGCTCGTGAATGGCCCGAAGGGCCGTGGCCAGGTTGCGGGCCGTGCGGTGCAGGTAGAAGGAATTAAACAGCGGACACTTCTCCCGCCGGGTCCGCGGATGGGCAAACTCGCCAATCGGCCGCATTCCCACCACCCGCGGCATGAGAAAACCCACCAGATAATCCGCCCGCCCGGGCAGGTGCAACAGATCGCAGGGCCAGGCGATCGAGTGGTGGCTCTGGCCCGCCATCGGGTCCGAAGGCGGGTTGGCGTGCATCACGCGCACCTTGCGATTCCGCTCGAGCGTCGGCTTGTGCCAGATTTTGGCGACGAGCGACTCGTCGCGTGGCCAGATGAAAATGCGCGCCTCGCCGCCAGCCCCCAGCTTGTGGCGGTCGTCGAGCGCCACGACTTCGCCGGTGGATGACCGTTGAAAGCGCACGGCCGGTCCTAGCTCGTCAACGCCGCCCTGACCGCCAGCAGCAGCGTCAAGTCATCGTCCGTCCGCTCCGTAATCCGGGGCGACCGCAGGAACGCCTCCAGTTGCCGCCTCGCGGATTCGACCGCCGCGGTGCCTTCAACGAACTGCAGAAGGGGCCGGAAAAACGGCGCGTGCGGCGTGGCCTCCGGGAACTTCATCGCCAGCATTTGGAGGCCGTCGGAGAAAAGCGCCGCCCGGGTGAAGGCGCCGCGGCGAACTTCCAACTGCGGCCTCTCGAGCGCGTCCTCCGCCGTCAGAAACACGGTCTCGTTGATGTACTCGGACTGGCCCGGGCGGGTGACGGCCGTCAGTTCGCCCGCGGCGTCGCCGACCACGAAGCCCCCGTCGCCGACCTGTGCGCCCGCCACCACGTCCGGCTCGCACACCGCCAGCAGCAGCGTCGTGGCCAGTTCGCGCGGCCGCACGTCGCGCTCCTTGGCGGCCACGACCACCGCCGCCCGGGCCGCCGCCAAAGCCTCCCGCAGCAGCGCCCGCCAGTCGTCGTCCGACCGTGAACGTGGCTCGCCGGGCAGCGCCTGTCGCAAAAAGTTCGCCGCGGTGGTCACCGCCGTTTCAGCGCCGACCTCGGCGTAGGTGGCGGAGCCGGCGCCGTCCGCCAACGCCACCATCAGACGCTGCGGACCCAGCAGTTCCCAGCGGAGCCGGTCCTGACACGGTAGATGAGTCTTCACGTGGCTGGTGCCGACCACCGATGCGCCCACGGCGCGCCAGAACGGCGGTACCGGGACACTCATCGCCGTGGCCGGCGGCTTCGCCGGGTTCGCACCAACTCCCGCAGCCGGGCGGTGGTCTCGTCGCGGTCGAGTTCTCCGGACGCCACGGCCAGCACGAGTGCCTCCCACTCGGGGCCGTCTGGAGCGGGTTCAAGTCCGTTCAGCCGCAAAAAGACCAAACAGGCGCCGAGCGCGGCTCGTTTGTTGCCGTCAATGAACGGGTCGTTCCGGCAGAGGTAGAAGAGGTACGCCGCCGCCAGTTCCACGGCGTCGGAAAAAACCGGCACGCCCATCATCGTCGCCTGCGGTGTGGCGACCGCCGACTCGAGCAATGCAAGATCACGCACGCCGGGTGACCCCCCGAACCGGACGATCGCTTCCTGGTGGATTTCCTCGACGATGGCCACCGTGGGGTGAATGAAATCTTCGGCGGGAGCACTCATGCCAACCGCCTGAGGGTGCGCGAGTAGTCTTTCATCGTGGACTGGATGAGCTTCGTAACCTCGGCAGGTGCGGGTCGCGGCCGGACTGGCGTGAGGGTGATGGTGCCGCCATCGTGAACGGTCAGGTTCACCTGGTCTCCGACCTTGAGCCGGGCGAGGTCCAGCACCGCCGCGTCGAGGATCAACCCCTGGGAATTGCCCACCTTGGTGATGGTCTTGATCATGCGGTAAAACTATGTTTGACCGGCCGGCGCGGCAAGTCCGGGCCGCGCTGCGTCGGCCGGAGCGCGGCGGCTCAACAGCGGCCCGCCTTCGTGTGTTTCGTGCTTGCCTCCGGTTTCCCGCGTCACGGCTGCGACCGTGCGTGCTTGTAAATCCGCCCATCCTTCATCACCACCACCAGCCGCCGCTCCGGCTCCGTCAACACCCCGATGTCCTCGAGCGGATTCCCGTCCACCAGCAGCAGATCCGCCAGCGTGCCTTCCGCCACCACGCCCAGCCTGCCCGGGTAGGGATTGCGCGGGCCGGAGAGCGCCAGCAGTTCCGCATTGCGCGACGTGGCCATGATCAGCGCCTCGCCGGGCGAATACCAGTTCGTCAGCCGGGCCAGCGCCAGCAGTTGCTCCTGCGCCGCGTTCGCGTTGAACAGCACGTCCGAACCCCACGCCACCGGGATGCCGAACTGCTTCGCCCAGCGGTAGGCGTTGTCCGTCCCCTTCGCCACCTCGAGCTGCTTGAGCCGGTTCGGCGAGCCTTCCGGGAACGCACTGGGCCGGTCCAGCGTGAAGGTTTGCAGGCACAGCCAGACGCCCTTCTCCCCCAGCAACCGCGCCGTCGCCTCGTCCATCAACTGCCCGTGCTCGACGCACTTCACCCCGGCCTCGACCGCCTGACGAATCGCCCGTGGCGTATAGGCATGGACCGTGACGTAAGTGCCCCAGTTCGCCGCCGCCTCCACCCCCGCGCGCAGCTCGGGCACCGTGTATTGCGTCACATCCAGCGGGTCGTAATGCGACGCCGCCCCGCCGCCGGCCATCAGCTTGATCTGGCTGGCCCCGAGCGCGAGCTGTTCGCGCGTCCGTTGCAACACCTGGTCCGCGCCATCGGCAATCGCCGTCGCCCCGATCCGCTCCCCGTAGCTGAACGAACAACAACCCGCCGGAAAATCCGTCGGCAGCCGGAAATCCCCGTGCCCGCCCGTCTGCGAAATATGCGCTCCGCTCGGCCAGATGCGCGGCCCGCGCGCCAGGCCCAGATCAATCCCGCGTTTCAACCCGAACACCGGCCCACCCAGGTCCCGGAAGCTCGTGAACCCGTGCAACAACGCCTCCTCCGCCGCGCGCGCCGCCGCCACCGTCACGAAGCCGAGGTCCGACGTCAGCAACGCCGCCTGCGACAACGTGGCGAACATGATGTGCGTGTGCGCGTCAATCAGCCCCGGCATCAGCGTGCGCCCCTCGCCCGCCACCAGCACCGTGTCCGCGCGGCGATCGGTCGGGATGGGCGTGGCGGAGATGCGTTCAATCCGGTTTTCCCGCACCAGCACATGGCGCGGTTCGGACAGGCGGGCGGTTTGCCCGTCAAAGATGCGGACGTTTTCAAACACTGTGACCGCTTCCGCCGCCCGTGCGAGGGCAGGGAGGGTCAGAAGGGCGGCGAACGCGAGGCAGAAGAACGGGGACTTCATGGCGGCACCACCATGCGCCCGCCCCGGCTGGGCGGCAAGCTGGGGAGTGTGACAAGCGAGGGATGCGGGAATGGGGGCGAAAGGTCATCGCCGTTCGCGGTGACCGCCAAGGACGGATCACGCGCCACCGCTCCGCAAACCGTGCTCACTCAAACCACTGCCGCACCGGGTGGCTGAAGTAGAATGGGTGGGAGAGCGGGTGAACCGGTCTCCCTACCCCTATCCCGTAACGCCGGTCTCCTGACCGGCCCCGGACCGGCCGGAAGGTCGGGGTTGTATCGTGCCGGCAGGAATGCCGGCGCTACACCGATGAGAATACCGGCGCTACGGCGTGCCAGCACGATGGTCAGCGGTCTGCGCCGACCGGGCGGTCGGCGTTACCCGTAACGCCGGTCTCCTGACCGGCCCCGGGCCGGCCGGAAGGTCGGGGTTGTACCGTGCCGGCAGGAATGCCGGCGCTACAGGCCGACGAGAATACCAGCGCTGCGGCGTGCCTGCACGATGGTCAGCGGTCTGCGCCGACCTGGCGGTCGGCGTTACCCGTAACGCCGGTCTCCTGACCGGCCCCAGGCTGGCCGGGAGGGCGAGGTTGTACCGTGCCGGCAGGAATGCCGGCGCTACAAGCCGATGAGAATACCGGCGCGACGGCGTGCCAGCAGGATGGTCGGCAGTCTGCGCCGACCTGGCGGTCGGCGTTACCCGTAACGCCGGTCTCCTGACCGGCCCCGGGCCGGCCGGAAGGTCGGGGTTGTACCGTGCCGGCAGGAATGCCGGCGCTACAGGCCGATGAGAATGCCGGCGCTACAGGCCGATGAGAATGCCGGCGCTACAGGCCGATGAGAATGCCGGCGCTACAGGCCGACGAGAATACCGGCGCTGCGGCGTGCCAGCACGATGGTCGGCGGTCTGCGCCGACCGGGCGGTCGGCGTTACCCGTAACGCCGGTCTCCTGACCGGCCCCAGGCTGGCCGGAAGGGCGGAGTTTTATCGTGCCGGCAGGAATGCCGGCGCTACAGGCCGATGAGAATGCCGGCGCTACGGCGTGCCAGCACGATGGTCGGCGGTCTGCGACGACTTGGCGTTCGACCGTACCCGTGACGCCGGTCTCCTGACCGGCCCCGGGCTGGCCGGAAGGGCGAGGTTGCACCGTGCCGGCAGGAATGCCGGCGCTACAAGCCGATGAGAATACCAGCGCTACGGCGTGCCAGCACGATGGTCAGCGGTCTGCGCCGACCTGGCGGTCGACCGTACCCGTAACGCCGGTCTCCTGACCGGCCCCGGGCCGGCCGGAAGGTCGGGGTTGTACCGTACCGGCAGGAATGCCGGCGCTACAGGCCGACGAGAATACCAGCGCTGCGGCGTGCCAGCACGATGGTCGGCGGTCTGCGCCGACCTGGCGTTCAGTGTTACCCGTAACGCCGGTCTCCTGACCGGACCCGGGCCGACCGGGAGGGCGAGGTTGTACCGTGCCGGCAGGAATGCCGGCGCTACAGGCCGACGAGAATACCAGCGCTGCGGCGTGCCAGCAGGATGGTCAGCGGTCTGCGCCGACCGGGCGGTCGGCGTTACCCGTAACGCCGGTCTCCTGACCGGTCCCGGGCTGGCCGGAAGGGCGGGGTTGTACCGCGCCGGCAGAGGAATGCCGGCACTACAGGCCGACGAGAATACAAGCGCGACGGCGTGCCAGCAGGATGGTCGGCGGTCTGCGACGACTTGGCGTTCGACGTTACCCGTAACGCCGGTCTCCTGACCGGCCCCAGGCTGGCCGGAAGGTCGGGGTTGTACCGTGCCGGCAGGAATGCCGGCGCTACAGGCCGACGAGAATACCAGCGCTGCGGCGTGCCAGCAGGATAGTCGGCGGTCTGCGCCAACCCGGCGGTCGGCGTTACCCGTAACGCCGGTCTCCTGACCGGCCCCGGGCCGGCCGGAAGGTCGGGGTTGTACCACGCCGGCAGGAATGCCGGCGCTACAGGCCGATGAGAATGTCGGCGCTGCGATTCCGCCGCTGACCGGTGCAGGCCACGGACCACACCCTGCAGATTCCTCGTTCGCCGCAGCCGCTGCGGACGCAGGCGTCCGCACTCCGACGGAGCACATCCGAACACCCAGCGCCGCCTCAGTCCAACGTCAGCAGCGTCAGCCAGCCAGAAACGTGTTGATCCTGCGTGACGTTGGCGAAGCGCAAGGGTTTGCCGCGGGGCAGAGGATTTACCACGCGCAACGCAAGGACCGACGCGCCCGGGACGAGGTCCTCCGCCGCCATCGCACATTGGAATTCCCGATCCCCCTCGCCGGGCATAACTTCCCGCAAGCGCCAGCCGGTGGGCCGGGCGCCCAGCACCCGCCCGTCGGACGCCAGTTGCCCGAGTTCCACCACCCAGTCCGCGTAAAAGGGCGCCACGCCGAGATTGCGCAACGTCACCTGAACGGTTTTGCCACCGCCGGGCGCACTCCCCACAGCGGCCTGGGTCACGTGCAGTTCGTAGCCGAGGCTCCGCGCGGCAGCGAGCGCGCGCTCGCGTTCCGCCGGCGTCAAACGCCGGGAGGTGCTCGAGTCCATCAACCAAGTGACGTGCGTCTCGGCGACGCACCGCGCGAAGTCCTGCCCCTTGGGCGCACAGCCGCCCTCGGTCCACAGACAACGCCAGAGTTCGGGGCGGATCTCGCCACCGATCGGCTGGGTCCGCCATTTGTTCAGTCCTTCCGGGCCGCTGGCCGCCAGCCGGGCGAGGAAGAACCAAGCGTCCACTCTGCGCCCCGTCGGCAGCGTCGCCCAGCCGAACGAGTCGTCGTGGAAACCGAGGTGGTAACCGGTGCTGGGGGCGTAGGCCGGGTCGTTGGTCCCGGCCGGGTAGCGCAGCAGTACCGGGGTGCGGTCGAAGGCGGCGTCGTACGCAGTCATTACCTCTTCCTGCACAACTTTGCTGGCCCAGAGATCGCTTCGCGGATGGGTGTGCCACTCCCCCCAGGTGCCCAACAGACCGGCCGTGATGTAGCCGATGCGCGGGTCGCCGTCGTAACGTCGGCCCAGCGCCGCGATGAAATTCGTCAGGGCGGCGCGGAGTCGGGGATCCTCGTAGTCCGGCGTCGTAATGAGCGCCGGCGGGTGGGGCTGGGTGTTGGTGTTCGTGTACGTGTGGGTCTGGAGACCGGCCTCCAGCAGGAACTGGGGAATGCCCGTGGGCCGGCCCGGATACTCGAGCCACACACGAAAAATCGTCTGGCAACCGCGGCCGGCCACCTCGTCGAGCAGCTTCTCCAGCGGCGACCAATCAAACGTGTCCGGCCCGGTCATCAGGGCGCGGAGCGGCACGTAGTTAAACTCGAGCGAGTGCGGGAAGTCGCTGCCACGCCCGGCGTACGGCACGAAGCCCTTGAGCGGGTTGTCGGCGGGCGCGGGCGCGTAGGCCAAGGTGACCGACTTCGCGCGCGCGGCGTTCGTTTGTGCGGCGCCGGCCGGGACCCCGGTCGCAAGCAGGCCCGCGACCGCGACCGCCGCGAGAGGCGCCAGGTTCACGGCAGTTCCCGGATGCGAAGGTTCTTGAATTCGACGGGCGCGCCCTCGGACTCGAGGCACAGGTAGCCGGTACGCGGCTCGCACTCCGTGCCGCCGGACACCTCCTCGCCGTTGACCCACAGGCGCACCTCGCCGTTGATGGCGCGCACGTAATAGTGGTTCCACTCGGGCGTGCCCTTGCTGAGCTGCTTGCGGGGGAAGCTGCGCTGGCCGCCGGGGGCGACCGGCGGGAACGGCTTCATCTTCGATTTGCCCACAGGGAACACATCGCCGTGGGTCGTGAACCAGTCGGCCTTCTTGCCGCTCTGCTTCTCGTACTGCCCGGTGTAACCGTGATCGAGCACCTGCACCTCGATGCCGCCGGGCGGAAGGTGACCCGGTTGCAGACCGGCGAGCGCCTCGTCGCTGGCCCACAGGAAGACGCCGGAGTTGCCGCCCGACGTCAGGTGCCGCCACATCACGACCAGCTCGAAGTTGGTGAACTTCTGATTCGAGCGCGTGACGCCAATGGGCTGTCCCGTGCAGTGAATGACGCCCTCCTTCTCCGACCACGTGTCGGGCGCGCAATTCACGTTGGTGAAGTCCGCCAGACTCAGCGCCCGCCAGCCGGGGCCCGTGCCGTCAATCGCGGCCTTCGGCAGCGGATCGGCCGCGTCGGCAGCGGTCAATTGGGCCACGCCCATCGCCGCCACGAACGCCAGCAACGGCAACCGACGGGGAGACAAGGAGGATGTCGTCATGCCGCGAGCCTAACAGCGCCGGGCGGCCTGCCAAGCGCCGCTTCGCCGCCGGGGGCCGGGGCGTCCGTCATCGGGGCACGCCACGCGATCCGCTTCCATTTCCCCCTGCCGGTGCCTGACCAAGCGACCGGGCCTCCGCGTCGGCCGCCACCGGCAGCATGAGGCTGAAAGTGCTTCCCTGTCCCGCGGCGGTTTCGACCGCAATCCCGTGGCCAAGTTCGCGGGCAAACTCATAGACCATGTAGAGGCCCAGCCCGGTTCCCCGCCGCGAAGACATCGCTTTCGTGGTGAAGAATGGCTCGAAAATTCGGGCCAGATGCTCCGGGGAAATGCCGCAGCCGGTATCGGCAACCGCGATGGTGACATAAGCAGCGCTGGGCGCTGGCGGGAGCACCGTCCCCGCCGGCGGCACGGTCGCCAGCTCGGCTCGAAGGGTGACCACACCCGAGCCGCCCATGGCATCGGCCGCATTGAGGATGAGGTTCAGCAACATTTGCTGCAGCCGATCGCGCGCCGTCCTCACGAGCGGTAGTGCGGGACTCACCTCGAGCTTGATGCGCACCTCGCGCTGGAAGCGATCGCCGAGGAGCTTCACGGTTTCGGCGAGCACTTCGCGGACATCGCATTCCGCCGGGGCGTGGTCGCTGGCGCGGCCGAAGCCCAACAGCGCTTTCACCACGCCGCTGGCCTGATCCACCACGGTCTTGATGCGCTCGACCCGCGTGAGGACCTTTTGCCGGTCGTCCAGGTTGGCTTCGATGATCTGCGCCGAGCCGCGCACGATGGAGAGGATGTTGTTGAAGTCGTGCGCGACCCCGGCGGCGAGGGTCCCGAGTGCGGTCATTTTCTGGCTCTGGGCCAACGCCTCCGTGGCCTGCCTCAACTCGCGCGTCCGCTCCTCGACCATGCGGCCGACCCGCTGATAGCTGCGGCGCAACTTGAGGTGTTGGTGAACCGCCAGCACGGCGAAGCCCAGCGCCAGCACGCCGCCCAACGCGGCGGCGAGCAGAACCCGCCGGTCGCGAAACCACGGCAAGGTCACCCGGAAATCGAGCGCGGCCGGCTTCAACTCGAGGTTCCAGTTCCGGTCCAGCGCGCGGATCTCGAAGCGATAGCGACCCGCCGCAAGGTCGCGAAAAACGATGTTCGTGGCGCTCGTGAACGACGACCACGCTCCATCGCCGAGGCGGTACGTGTAGAGCAGCCGTTCGTCGGGCGTGAAGCGCCACTTGTCCCGCCCTTGGTATCGGACGACGACCTGCGCCTCCGGCGTGCCCATGCCCGACTCCTCCGCCGCCATATCGAAGGTCCTCGGCGCGTCGGTGTCCGCCCGCGGGTGGTACAAAGAAAGGCCGCGCGAGGTTCCCACCCAGACGCGCCGCGCGCGGTCTTCCAGCACGGTGTAGGCGGCGTCGCTCGGCAGGCCCTCGGGTTCGCCCACCACATTCCACGCCTCACGATACAGCCGATGCACGCCGGCGGCCGTGGCCACCCACACGCTGCCGTCGGTGGCGCGAATCATGGCGCTCACCCGATCGAGCCCGGCCCGCACCGTGGTCCACACCCGACCGTCGTAGGCAGAGATTCGCCCCAGGCCAGCGCACCAGATGCGGCCTTCGTCCAGCTCGAGCCAGCAGATCGCGCCCTCGTCCGGGTAGCCCTCGGCGGCCGTGAACTTCTGCCACCCGCCATCGCGCCAGAGCGCCACGCCCGCGCTGCCGCCCAGCCAGAGATCGCCGTTGCGGGCCTCATTCAGGAAGAACAACTCGGCCCCGAGGTCCAAGGGCGGCGGGGCGGCGGGCCAGGGCTGGAAGGTCGCGCCATCGAAGACCTCGAATCGCCAGGTGTCGTCACCGGTCGGCGGAGCCGGAGCGGTGGCGACCAGCAGCCGGCCATCGTCCAGTTGTCGCAAGACTTTGCGGACCGTGCGACCCGCGGGTATTGGCGGCTGGCGGAATTGGCGGCTGGAACGTTCGAACAACCAAAACTGGTCCGCGGTCACCACCACCCAACGGTCGTCGGGCAACGCGAAGACGCCATCTCGCGCGCGAAACGAGGCCTCGAAACCGGCCGGCCACAGAATGCGTTCCCAGCGCCCTCCCCACTCCGGAGAGCGATCCGTCGCCGCGGAAGTCGGGGAACCGGCACTGGCGGTCGCATTGGTTTCCGTGGCGACGAGTTCGACGACCAGCAAGCCCGCACTGGTGGCGAAGGCGAGATTCCCGCGTTGATCGGCGGCGCCGGCGAAGATGACCGCGTCTTCGGAGGGCACCCCGCGAGGGGGGCGCCACGCGGGCAAGGCGTGCCGGACCAACCCCTCGCGCGTCGCCAGCCAAAACACCCCGCGCGGCTGGACGACCACGTCGTAGTACTGGCTCACCCGCGGCGCATCGGGCAGAGGCTCGCTGCGGTCGGCGAAGATGCGGACCAGTTCCGACGACGTCACCCCGAAGAACTCGTCGGGCTGCACGCCCCGCCAGGCGAATCGAAGGTTTCCTTCCGGCCCCGGCCGGGACCACCACTGGCGGCCGTCAAAGTGAACCAGCACCCGCCGTTCGCTGGTTCGCGAATCGCCCACCGTGGTCACGCCGCCTTGGTCATCCTCGAAAGGGCGTTGCAGATTCCCCACCCCGAGATCGGCCGGCAGTTCGAACTCCTGCCAGGGTGTGGTCGCCGTCACCTGACGCAGCGGTCCGGGAACTTTTGCCACTCCCCGTGCCCCCGTGATCCACAGCCCGCCGTCGGCGGCCACGGCGATTTCGGAGAAACGGCCGAGCAGGGAATTGGTCGCGAGCCGGAGCACCTGCGTCTGCCCGTCGAGCGCTCGAAAATCCAGCAGGCGATCCGGCAGCAAAATCAGCACCCGATCCTGCTCGGCCGGCACGAGCGGCGGACGGCGCAGCGCGCGCAGGGGATTTGCTGCCCGCTCCGCTGCGACCTCGGCCACCGGGTGCTCGATCCAGCCGCCGTTGGCAAACTCGATCAGCCCGCGATCGTTCACCGACCAAAGCCGGCCGGCCCGGCTCTCGAAGATGCGATGGCTCCGATCACCGGGCGCCGGAATGTGCTGAATCTGATATCCGTCGAGCCAGCTCACGGCGTCCACCTCGCCGTGTTTCACCCAGAGGTTGCCGCGGGGGCTGAGATTGATCGCGGTCACCATGGATTCGGACAGGCCATCCGCCGCGCGATACGTTCGCCAGATGCGGCTGACCTCCGCGCGCGCCGCCCCCGCGAGCGCCCCGAAAAGCAGGGCGAGGAGCAAGGCCCAGAACCGAAACAACCCAAGGCGCGGCATGCGCGCAACCCCGGCGCTCCGCCCGGGCGTCGCGACGCCAAGACGGGAGCACCCAATGATGGCAGCACTGACGTTCACACCTCGGACAACGCCGGCAGCATGACCCGCAACGGCCGCGAAGTCCAACCCGCCCGCCCTTCCAGCGGGACCGCCTCAGGGATGGTCCACGATGATTCGCGGGGGCGGTGCTTTGACGAAACTCGTTTCGCGGAGGTAGATCGGTTCCAGCGCTTCCGGCGCGCACGGTGTGAAGCGCGTCGCCGCCAGCCGGGCCAGCGCGGCCGCCGAAGGGTACGCCGGTTGCACGCCTGCCGGAACCGCCTCGCCGGGGGGACCAAAGACCGGCTCGCCGGCCGCCAGGAGCGCGGCCAGTGTCTGGCGCGGCACAATCCGCAGGGCCTCGGCGATCGCGAGTCCGTCGGCCCGTAGCTCGTAGGCGGCGAGGTAGAATTCTCCCCGCTGCGCGTCCACCACCGCATGGAGACGGCCGCGCCGGCCTTGCAGTCGCAAGTCCTCCGCAAGGCCCTCCATGCTGCCAATGCCGCCCACTTCAACTCCGCGCGCGAGATGCCAGCCCTGCGCCACCGCGATCGCGGTGCGAATACCGTTGTAACTGCCCGGTCCCGTGCCAACCACGACCCGGTGGATCTCGTCCCGGCGCCCCCGCGCCTGTTCGAGGGCAGCCCGGATCAAGGCAAACGGATGCGTGTCGCGGCCGGCAGTTTCCCTGGCTTCGCCGAGGATTCTGTCGCCATCCGCTACAGCCACGCCGCGATGCTCGCTGGAGAACTCAAGCGCCAAGGTCTTCATAGACGATCTCGCGCGTGGTCTCGTCCACCATCCGCATTTGGGCCAGCCGGCGGCAGGGCGCGCCGACCGGTTCCGCCCAACCCCAGCGATCATACCACTCGACGACCACCAGCCCCGGCGGCCGCAACAAGTACTCCTCGAGTCCGGCGGCCCGGATCTCCTCGCGGGTGGTCAAGCGGTAAAGGTCGAGGTGAAACAGCGGCAGGCGTCCGCCGGCGTATTCGTTCAGCAACGCAAAGGTGGGCGAATGAACCCGGGCCGGACTGCCCAGCCCGCGGGCGATGCCCCGCACGAGCTGCGTCTTGCCCGCGCCCAGCCCGCCGGCGAGGCCAATCACCCAGCCCGCGCCCGCCTCCCGTCCCCACGCTGCGCCGATGGCCTCGGTCTCCGCCGGGCTATGCGAAATGAGCGTACCCATGCCACTCCAGCGGCTGCGTGCCCCGCCGGTCCCGCAAACGCAGGCCAGGCTCCGCCGTGATGCGGCCGATGCACGAGAGCCGCGTCTCGGGAAACTCCCGCTTCCAGCCATCCAACACCTTGACGGCTTCGCGGCCGGGCACCGTGAACAACAACTCGAAGTCTTCGCCATCCGTCAGGGCCGCGTGCAGCGCCGGCTTGGCGTCCGGATGCTCCCGCGCCCGCTGCCGGGCCGCCCGGCTGATGGGGATGGCGTCCTCGAGGAGTTCGGCGCCCACCCGGCTGGCGTGCAGGATGTGCCGGAGGTCTCCCGCCAGCCCATCGCTGATGTCCATCAACGCGTGAACCTCGCAATGGTCGGCCAGCCAGCGGGCTTCCGCCAGTCGCGGCGTGAAGTCAAGGTGCCGCCCCGCCATCGCGCCGCCCAGCTCGCCACTGACGAACAGCGCGTCTCCCACCCTGGCGCCCGACCGCAGCAACGCCCGCCCGCGCGGCACCCAGCCCAGCAGGCTGACCGATATCATGATCCGCTCCGGGTTCGTGGTGGTCTCGCCGCCGACCACCGCCACTTCCGCCGCCGCTGCGAGCGCATTGATTCCCCGGTACATCGCGGCGACCCGTGCCGGATCGAAATTCCGCGGCAGCCCCAGCGTCACCAACGCTGCCGTCGGCGTCCCGGCCATCGCTGCCACGTCACTCAAGGCCCGGGCGAGCGCCTTGTGTCCCACCTTTTCCGGCGGCGTGTCGGGCAGGAAGTGGATGCCCTCGACCACGGCGTCGGTTTTGAACAGCGCCCACCGGTCAGGCGCGCCGAGGTCGAGCAGGGCGCAATCGTCGCCCGCGCCACAAATCACCGTCGCGTTCGACGGCAGCCCCGGGGTCAGTTGCGCGATGAGTTCGAATTCGTCCATGCATCCGAAATCAGCGATCCATCAGGAGCAGCGCGAAATTGGCCGCGTTGAAGCCGGCGTGGGCGGCGATCGGAGCCAGCAGGTTGTTGGCGCGCTCGTAGAGCCACGTCAGCAGCAAGCCAAACAAGGTCAGCGGCACCAGCGTCGGAAGATGACCGTGCGAAAGCCCGAACAAGAGCGCCGTGCCCCAAAGCGCGATATGCGGATGACCCGCCTGCTTGATCGAAACGTACAGCAGACCGCGGAACAAAACCTCTTCGGCCAGCGGCGCGGTGATCACGGTCTGGATGCCCATCACCGCCAATTGCCAGGACGACCGGGCCTCGGTCAACAGTCTAACCGCAGACTGAGGTTCCACGGTCACGGACCGCAATTCCGCCAGCCGCACGAAGAACCAGTTCAAACCCAGCGCCACCGGGAGAAACAACAGCACGATCCCCAGCCCCAGTCCGATGGCCTGCCAGCGTCCCCGCTCGCCCAAGCCGAAGGCCGCGTCGAGCGTCAGCCGATTCCCGCGCAGGAAGAGATAGACGAGACTGAAAATCGCTGCGTGGAGGACAAACGTGCTGACCGCGCCGGTCCGGAACTGGCGGACCGGCTCCGGTTCGTCGGCGTTCAGCGATTGGACTCCGAGCCCCACCAGGCCGACCACCGCGAGCGCCGCGAACAGCCAGACCAGGAAATTCACCATCGCCTCCACGCTCCACGGGCGGTGCGTAAGCATGGGCACAGGCTACCGGCCGTTACCGGCGCGGAGGAAGCACTTTCCCGTGCGGCGCCCCGCCCTCGTTCACTGCCCCGCAGGTTTCAGCAGAGGGAGGGCGCCCGCGCGCAGGCGAAACCGGACCGACCCGGTGGTCCACACCTCACCATCCACCGCCAGCGGCAGCGGGCCGTCAAAGCGGACGGCGAACTCGGTGCCGCCGGAAAAAACGAACCTCCGGCAGCCGGGGATGCGTTCCGCGGATAAGATGCCGGAGATAACGGAACACCCTTGCCGGCCGGAGCGCCGCCACAACGCAGCACTCCATCTGTCCGTCCGTCGGGCAAGCCCCGGGCGACAGCCGCATCAGCCCGCCACCGGCGGCTTCAAAATTGCCGACCCCGGCGTGAAACACCGGTCCGGCCCAGGAGCAGGAGGGCGAGTGCAGTTCGAGCACGGGAGGTTGGTAGCGCCTTAACGCGATGGCAAAGCCCACCCAGTAACACAGGCGCCGCCCGAACCAGCGCTTGAACCGGGGTGCCGTCGCTTGCAGCAACGCGGGTGCGAAGCCGAGGGCGGCAAAATTCAGCGCGTACTCGGGTGGTCCATCCGCGCCGGTCCGGATCTCGATCACGTCCAGCCGCGTCACGGTCCCGGTCGCCGCCACCGACACCGCGGCCCCCAACGAATCCAATCCCGACTGCACCGCGAGGTCATTCGCCGTTCCCAAAGGCAGGATCGCGAGGGGCGGAGGCTTTGAAAGATCCATCAAGCCGGAAGCAACGGAGTTGACCGTGCCGTCACCGCCGGCAGCAAGCACCAGGTCGTGGTCCGCCGCCAGCCCGCGCACGGTTTGCCGCATGGGAAGTCCCCCGGGCACGATCCGCTCGTTGACGATGATCACGCCGTGCGGTTTGAGAGCGCCGGTGGCATCCCCTAAGCGCCGCCGGATGGCGGGACTCAGAGCCGCGTTGATCACGAGCAAAGCGGAGCGCATGGCGGGCCGGCGGACCAGTGAAGCGCAAGTGGCGGTTGAAGGCGAGCGGCCCGCGAATCGTCTAGCAGCCCATCATGCGCGCGATTTTCCGCGTCTTGGGTCGCTTCTTTGTCGCTCCCGCCTGGGGCGGACTGGCCCCGTGCGCGATGCTGTCTGGGAGCTGCCGCAGCGGCGAGAGGCGCATGGGAAGCGGCTTTCTCTCCCGCGCCGGTCAAGAAGTGAGCCTCAAATTAAGGTTGCGTCACTTGTGGCGGCGACTGGTAGTGTTCGTTCCGCAATGAACCGCGTCCGGGGCAGCTTGTATCTGGCTGTCGGCATCGTCGCCATTTGCGTGGCGATGCTGATGCCCGTGTACTTGCGTTCTGTGGATGAGAGCGTGATCGAGCGGGCCGGTGCCCCCACCCGCGGTCTGCTGGCCGAGGCCAGCGAGCAGGCGCGGCTGGACAAACCGGGGCTGGCGATGAACCTCGTCCGTGCGGCCCGCCTCGCGGGCGTCCCCCAGGCGGATCAGGCGATCGAAGCGCTCCAGCAACACCTCGCCTCCCGCCCGACTTCGCCGGTCTGGGGTGGAACCGACTCGCTGCTGCAGCAGGTTTGCGGGGCCGGCGCGCTGAACACCTCCGCCGATTCCGTCCTCGCGGTCATTCTCCCGGCCCAGCAGCGGGCGGCCATTCTCCGGTTCCTGCAATCGCTGCGCCGCGGCGACGTGCAGGAAGTGCTCGCCAATCGCGCCCTGAAGGATCCGGTCGTGTTCCCGCCGGTGGCCTCCGCGTCCGGACAAGCCCTCGACGCCGGGATTTTGCTGACCGGACTGCTGCTGCAGGCGGATGCGATCCGGCCGACGATGCGCCAGGAGATTGAGCGCTACGCGGCGGTCGCAAACCGGGGGGGGGATTCCTCCGCGATCGAACTCGTGTACCTGAATCTCAGCTCGCTCGCCAAGCGCATGACGTGGGACCAGTTGATCTGGTTTCTCGGCCGGGTCCGGGACCTCTCCGCGTTGCGCGATCTGACGGCAGCGATCACGCGCTCGCCGGGTGACCTGCCGGTGGTCTTCTCGGCCATGCTGATGGCGGAGTCCCCGGACGCCGTGGTGGAATACCTGCGGCGCCTGCCGAAGACCGCCTTGCGCGATTTCCGCGTGGCGTTGCGGGCAGGCAAGGGCGGACTGGACCTGCTGCTCGCGCGCCAGCAGCCGATCGTGGAACTGACGTGGCGCAGCGGGCTGGCGGAATTCCCGTTGTTTTCCCCTTTGTGGTCGGCGTTGGTGGGGCTGAGTTCCCTCTCGACGCTGCTGGCGCTGTTGTTCAAGTACCTGCTCTGGTTCGACGGGGCTTTCTGCCTCGCGCGGGCTTACAGTCTGCTGCGGCCCGAGCCGGGGGCCTTGGAGGCACCCCTCCAGGTCGCCGGCACCCGGACCTTACACCAGCAAACCATCGGCGCGCTGGCCGTGGCGGTGGCCGTGGTGATGACCGAGCCCGGCCTCGCCCGCATTCACACCCCCATTCAACCGGTGGTCTGGGTGGCCGCCAAAAAACCCGCTCCGGCCGCCGTGGACGCCGCAACTCCCAAACCCGTTATGAAAGGATACGAGTCAAACTACCTGGCCTTGGGCCTGTTCTTCGCCGTGCAGGCTGCCGTGTACGTCATCGGCCTGATCAAACTGCGCGAGATCAAGCGGCAGGAGATCCCGAGCGCCCTCAAGATACGCATCCTCGACAACGAGGAGAATCTCTTCGACACCGGCCTTTACGTAGGCCTGGGTGGCACCGGCCTGGCGCTGGTGCTGCTGGCGCTCAATCTCTTCGAAGCCAGTCCCATGATCGCCTACTCCTCCACCGGCTTCGGCGTGTTCTTTGCCTCGTTGCTGAAGATCGTCCACGTCCGGGCCTACCGTCGTCGCCTGATCATGGAAGCTGACTTGGAGAACGCTCACGCCGCGTCATGAATCGCGCCGTCCTCGTGGTCCTGGTTGATTTCCTGTTGATCAGCCTGGTCACGCTTTTCAGTTCCAACAGGATGTCGGACCGGCCGCAATCCGGCGGCGGGGAGGGTGGCACCGACGTCGAGGTGCAAGCCGTGCAGGACATGCTCGACACGCTCAAGCAGGCGCTTGAGCTCGAGCAGGCCACGCGGCAGCAGTTGACCCAGAACCTCTCGCTCAGCGAGGCCGCCCTCGCCGAAAAGCAGCAGCAGGTCGCCGCCCGGGAGGCCCAACTGCGCCAGCTCGAAGCCGGCCTGCAACAGACTGAGCAGCGCGCCCGCGCCCTCGAGGAAGAACGGGCCCGGCTGCAGGCGCAGCAGGAACAGACCCAGCAGGCACTCGCCGCCCTGCAGTCGCGCGAGAGCCAGGCGCGCGAAGCGGCGGCGGAACTTCAGGCGCAACTGGATCGCTGGCGCAACGAGGCCAACGTCTCCCAGGCCAAGGTCCAGGCGATGGAGGGCGAACTGGTGAGCCGCCGGGAGGAGGCCCGCCGCATGCAGGAGCAGATCGCCGCGCTGGACCGGGCCAATCGCGAAGCCGCCGCCGCCAAGGAACGCCTCGCCGTTGAGGCGGGCACGGCTCGCACCGAAGCCGCCGTCGTGCGCGAGCAACTGGCGGTCACGCGCACGCAGGTGGAATCGCTCGCCTCGGAGAAAAGCCGCTTGCAGGAGACCGCGGCAACCCTGGCCGAGGGCACCCGCGAAATCGCCCGCGAAGTGCAGGCGCAACGCACGCTCGCCCCCAACGCCATCTACGGGGATTACATCAGCAACCGGGTACAGATCGCGTTCTCCGCTCAACGCCCGGCCCTCCTCGGGCTCGGCGGCAAAAAGGACGACGTGGATCAAACCATTCTGTTCCGGAGCGGCGACAGCGTGTTCGCCCTCAGCCACATCGCTGCCACGCCGCTCCCCGAAGTGGGCGGCGGCCCGGACTGGCATTCGCTGACCGCCACGTTGCAGCGAGGCAACACCCGCCTGCCGCTTTCCCAGCTTTGGCTCCTGCGGTCTGACATCCGCATCGTCGTGCTCCCGATTCCCGAGGCCGCCGTCAACACGATCAGCACCAGAATTTACAACCTCACGGCCGAACCCGCGAAGTTTCAGGAAGCCGTGCTGGTCGGTGCCAAGGAAGGCTACTACGGCGAGGTCGAGTTCCGCCTCGACCCGGCCCTGCCGCAGTATGTGCGGATGCAGACACGACCGGTCGGCCGGATTTTCGGGAAATTCTCGCCGACGCGCGGCGATCTGGTGTTCACGATGCAGGGCGACCTGCTGGGGATCATGGTGAACAACACCTATTGCCTGCTCCTGAGTTCGGTCCAACCTGCCCGTACGGTGCGATTGGGCGAAAACATCGCGGACCAGCGCACCGGCCGGATCGGTGGCGAAGTGGCCGCGCGCGTGCAAGCGCTGCCGTTCAAGCTCCAATAGCCTCCCGGCTCAACCGTCCGCGGCCACGAGTCGTCGTCCCTGCGCCAGCAGGCGTCGGGTGAGTTGCGGGTCGGCCGTCTCCGCATAAAGGCGGAGCACCGGTTCGGTGCCCGATCCACGCAGCATCAGCCATGACCCGTCCCGGGCCGTGAACTTCACGCCGTCGAGCGAATTCACCGACTCCACGGGCGAGCGCAGCAGCCTCGCCGGAGGATCCCGTCGGCAGCGGGCGATCAATTCGGCGTTGCGCTCCGGGGGGCTGGCGAGCCGGATTCGTTCGTAGTGGAGCGGGCCAAACTCCTTTGCGAGTGACCGCAACCAGCCCGCCAGCGGCCGGCCCGATTCGGCCAGCAATTCGAGCAACACCAACCCGGCGGCCAAGCCATCGCGCTCGGGAATGTGATGGCCCAGGCCAATGCTGCCGGTCTCCTCGCCCGCCAGCAGCACATCCCCCTTCAGCATCTCGGTCGCAAGGTGCTTGAAACCAATCGCCGTCTCGGTGAGCGGCAGACCGGCCGCGGCGGCGATTCGATCCATCCACGTGGTCGTGTTGACCGTCTTGACCAGGCGGCCCCGTTCGCGGCGGTGCCGGGTGAGATGAAGTGCCAGCAAGGCGATCAACTGATTCCCCGTCACCGGCCGGCCGAGTCCGTCCAGAGCCCCCAGCCGATCCGCATCGCCGTCGGTCACGAGGCAAAGGTCCTGCGGATGACTTCGCAGCCAGGTGCGAGTCGCCACGTAGTTCTCGGCGATCGGCTCCGGCCGGATGCCGCCGAACAGCGGGTCACGCTCCTGCCGCAACCCGGTCACCTGGCAACGAGTTCCGCCGAGGAGCGAAGCAAACGCGCCGGCCCCGTTGCCGTACATGGCGTCATGGGCCACGCGCAGCCCCGCCCCGGCAATCAGGGAAAAATCCACCAGCCGTCGAATCGCGCGGTAATGCGCGGGCCGCAAATCCACGAGACGAACCAAGCCGGCCCGCCGGGCCTCGAGGAGCGGCAACCGGCGCACGGGCTGCGAGTCCAGCCGCCCCTCGATCGCGCGACCTGTCGCGTCATCGGCCGGAGCGCCCCGAGGGTCTTTCACCTTGAACCCGTTAAACTCGGCCGGATTGTGGCTGGCGGTGATCATGATCCCGCCGCACGCACCCGAGGCCGCGACCGCGTAGGAGAGCGCCGGGGTGGGGTTCGGTTCCCGCGTCAGCCACACCTCGAAGCCATTGCCCGCCAGCACCTCGGTCACGAGTTCGGCGAAATGTTCGGACAGGAATCGCCGATCGTAGCTGACCACGGCCAGTCGCCGGTCACGCCCGCGGCATGCATTCCGCCAGTGGCCGGCGGTCGCCTGGGTCACCCGGGCGACGTTGTTGCACGTAAAACTCTCCGCGATCACCCCCCGCCACCCATCGGTGCCAAAGCAAATGGGTTCGTTTCTCCTCATGGTGGCCCAAGATCAGGCGCGCCCGTCACCACCGGCGCGCCTCAGCCGGCCAGCGGAATCGGAGCGGCCGGGCGCGCCCCTGCTTCGGCAGACCTGGCGGCCAGACGGCGCAGCTTGGTGACGGCGGCGCGCAGGCTTCGTTGCCCGAACAACCCGGTGCCGCTGACGAACGTGTCGGCCCCGGCCCGCGCGCATTCCCCGACCGTCTCGAAGGTGATGCCGCCATCCACCTCGAGGCGGAAATCGAGTTGCTCCGCGCGCCGCCAGGCTGCCGCCTGCTGAATCTTCGGCACCGTCTCGTGGATGAAGGACTGGCCGCCGAAACCAGGATTCACCGTCATCACCAGCAGCAGGTCAATCTGGGGCAGGAACCGCCGCGCATGGGTGATGGGTGTCGGCGGATTCACCGCCAAACCCACCTTGGTGCCGAGCGCGCGCAGCTTCCAGAGCAGCGGCTCCACGCGGTCTCCCAGCTCGACATGCACCGTGATCACGGAAGCGCCGGCCCGCGCGAAGGGCTCCAGCAGGATCTCAGGGCGCGAGCACATCAGGTGAACATCCAGCGGCAGGCGCGTCACCTTGCGCACCGCCGCCACGATGCCGGGACCGAAGGTGAGGTTGGGCACGAAATGCCCGTCCATGATGTCCACGTGAAGCCAGTCGGCCCCGGCCTTCGCCACCCGCCGGACCTCGTGCGCGAGCCGGGTGTAGTCCGCAGCCAGCAATGACGGCGCAATGATCACCGGCCCAAGCTAGGAAAGGACCCCGCGCCGGGGCAAGCCCCGCGATGGCAAAACGCAGCGCCGGCACTTGGGGCTTGCGCCGGCCCCGCCCTCCCGAAATCTTCGCCGCATGGCTGAACTTGACCAGTTGCGCGAGTTGTTCCGGATGCAGCAGGCGTTGAATGAACGCATCGGCGTCCGCACCGCCGGCATGGATGAAGCGGAGAAGACCAAATGGGTGCTCAACTATTGTCGGGCCATGACCCAGGAGATCGCGGAACTGACGGACAGCGTGCCCTGGAAGTGGTGGGCCAAATACCAGCGATTCGACGAGCAAAACGCCCGGGTCGAAGTGGTGGACCTCTTCCACTTCCTGATCAGCCTCGCCCAGGTCCTGGGCATGAGCGCCGACGACGTCTTTCAGGCTTACGTGAAGAAGAACCAGGTGAACTTCCAGCGCCAGGAAACCGGTTATGCCCGCAAAGACGAAAACGACTCGCGCCACATCTGAGTCGCGGCCGGGGCCCCGAAGCCCGGCGGCGAGCGCCCGCCGGCCAAGCTCGGTCCGGCGGCAGGCGCGAATCCATTCGGGCAAGGCCCACGTCGCCGAAGCCGCAACGTCTGCCGGGGAGGCGGGACCGGGGTTGACCGCTCCCGCCGCACCGACGACCGACAATTGGCCGGTTCACCCCCTGGCGACGCCGCATCCTGCCGGGGGCGGAAACGCGGTCCCACCGCAATGGCGGGCGGACCTCCTGGACGTGCTCATCACCGAGGCCCAACTGGCCCGGCGTGTTCAGGAACTCGCCCGCGCGCTGACCCACGATTACGTCGGGCGCGATCTCACCGTGGTGGCCCTGCTCACCGGGACGGTCGTGTTTTTGGCGGATCTCCTGCGCCGGCTTGCCCTGCCGTTGCGCCTGGATTTCATGGGCGTCTCCAGCTACCGCGAAGGCACTGCCTCGCGCGAGCTGGTCTTCACCAAGGAACTGCGCCTCGAAGTGCGCCACCGCGACGTGCTGCTGGTGGACGACATCCTGGACACCGGCCGGACGCTGCTCGCGGTGAAGACGCGACTGGCCGCGCTGGGCCCCCGCTCGGTCCGCGCGTGCGTCCTCCTGGACAAACCCGCCCGCCGGGTGGAGCCGGTCCAGGCCGAGTACGCGGGCTTCACGGTGCCCGACGTGTTTGTGGTGGGCTACGGCCTCGACTTCGCCGAGCGTTATCGCAATCTGCCCTTTGTCGGCATCCTGCGGCCGGACTTGTACGCGCGCTAGCCGGCTGGTGCGTCGCCGCCGGCCTTGAACGGCCCGGCAGTTGCCGGGGGCCGCTGGTCTGTGTAACCTGAAGGTCCTTGGATTTGAGGAATGATGAACTCCGAGAAGAACAACAACCAACCGAATCCGGCGGCGGGGCCCGGCCCGGAGCCGGGCGCGCCCCCCACAGCCTCGCCGACCGAGGGCGCTGCGTCAGCCGCTTCTGGCGCTGTGGTGCCGGAAGTCCCGACGGCCGAGGAACTCGCGGACCTGCGGGCCAATGCCGCGAAGGCGGCCGAAAACTGGGATCGCTATGTGCGGGCGGTCGCGGAACTGGAGAATTTCCGTAAACGGGCGGCGCGCGACAAACAGGACGCCATCCGCTACGCCAACGAAGCGTTGATCGCGCGGTTGCTGCCCGTGCTGGACAACTTCGAAATGGCGCTGGCGGCCGCCAGCGCCGCCAACGGCCAGGCCGACTCCCTCAAGACCGGCGTGGCGATGATCCACAGCCAGCTCAAGGCCGCGCTGACCGAGGCCGGTTTGGAGGAGGTGGACGCGACCGGGCAGATGTTTGACCCGAACTGGCATGAGGCGGTGTCGCAGGTCGAATCACCCACCGTCCCGGAAGGGCACGTCGTGCAGCAGCTTCGCAAAGGCTACAAGTTCCGGGATCGCCTCCTGCGGGCGGCAACGGTGGTGGTGGCGAAGGCACCGGGAGCTCAACCTGCGGCGACAGCGGCCTAAGTCAGGAACCGCATGGCCAAGCGCGACTACTACGAGGTCCTCGGGGTCGGCAAATCCGCCAACGAAGAGGAAATCAAGAAGGCCTACCGCAAGCTGGCCCTCAAGTACCATCCGGACCGGAATCCCGGCGACAAATCGGCGGAGGAGAAGTTCAAGGAGGTGGGCGAGGCGTACGAGGTGTTGAGCGACCCGCAAAAGCGGGCCGCCTACGACCAGTACGGACACGCCGCGTTTGACCCGCGGGCACGCGCCGGGGGGGCCGGACGCGGCGGGGGCGGTTTCGGTGATTTCGGCGGCTTCCACGACCCGGCCGACCTGTTTCGCGAGGTGTTCGGCGGCGGTGGCGCGGAGTCCATCTTCAGCCAGTTCTTCGGCGAAAGCCGGCGCGATCCGCATGGTCCGGCTCAAGGCGAGGACCTGGTGTACGAGCTGGAGATTGACTTCGAGGAGGCGGCGCTGGGCTGCGAGAAGGAGATCAGCGTGGCGAAATCGGAGACCTGCGAGGCCTGCGCGGGCTCCGGCGCAGAGGCGGGGTCGGGACGAAAGGCCTGCCCGACTTGCGGCGGCCGGGGCCAGGTGGAACAGGTGGTCGGCGGGTTCATGCGGGTACGGCAGGGCTGTCCGCGCTGCAACGGCAGCGGCCGGGTGATCGAGCGCCCCTGCCGAACGTGCCGGGGGAGCGGCTTGGTGCAGCGGCCCTCCCGCATCCCCGTGCGCATTCCCGCCGGGGTGGACAACGGCACCAAGTTGCGGCTCGCCGGCAAGGGCGAGGCCGGCGTCCGGGGCGGGCCGGCGGGTGACTTGTACGTGGTCCTGCACGTGCGACCGCATGACATCTTTCAGCGCGAGGGGGATGACCTGCTCTGCGAAGTGCCGATCAGCTTCGTGCAGGCAGCGCTGGGAGCGGAGATCGAAGTGCCCACTCTCACGGGCGCGGCGCACATTCGGATTCCGGCAGGCACCCAATCGGGCACCGTCTTCCGCCTGAAAGGCAAAGGTGTCCGGAATGTCCAAGGATACGGTTTTGGAGACCTGCACGTCCGCGTCGTGGTGGAAGTGCCCACCAAGCTCAACAGCCACCAACGCGCGAAACTCGAAGAGTTCGCCGCGACCTGCGATTCGAGCGTGAACCCGCGGATCAAGTCCTTTTTCGAGCGGGCCAAAGATCTGTTCCGCTAGCCGCGCCGGCCGGACGTGGCCCGATCGCCGCGATGTCCCACCGCGATGCATCGCTTCTTCCTCCCGCCTTCCGAGAGCAGCGACGACCTCCTGACGCTCCGCGAAGGTGATGCCCACCACGCGCGCCATGTCTTGCGGCTGCGCCCGGGCGACGAGGTCACGGTGTTGGACGGCGCCGGGGCGGAATACCGGTGTGTCGTCGAAGGCGAATCACGGACCATCGTCCGCCTGAAGAAGTTCGCGATGCGACGTCACCCGCCTTTGCCCTGGCAGGTCACGCTGTACCCGGCGGTCACCAAGGCGAAGAGCATGGACTGGGTGATGCAAAAAGCGACCGAGCTGGGAGTGGCGCGCATTGTGCCGGTGCTCACGGAGCGGAGTGTGCCGCAGTTTGGGAGCGATGGGTCCCGCGGGAAGACGGCGCGCTGGCGCGACCTGGCCATCGAAGCGGTCAAGCAGTGTGGCAACCCCTGGCTGCCGCGGATCGAGGAACCAGCGCGACTCGGCCCGGCGCTGACGCGAGCGGAGGCGGTGGACCTCGCGCTGGTGGGTTCGCTGCGGCCCGCGCGCCGGCATCCCCGCGCCGTGATCGAGCAGTTTCGCGCCGAGCGCGGGCGCAATCCGGCCACCGCGGCGGTGTGGATCGGGCCCGAAGGAGACTTCACGCCGGCGGAACTCGACGCGCTGGAAGCCGCTGGCGTGCAACCCATCACGCTGGGACCGTTGGTTCTGCGAGCGGAAACCGCCGCGCTCTACTGCCTCGCGTTTCTCGGCTACGAAATAGGGGCTGGCCTCGCCGCTCAGGCGAGCAGCGACCACTGATTCTCGCGGGCTTGCCGGCCGGCGACCAGCGCCCCTTTGGCAACGAGTTCCTTGTGGCCGGCGCCGATGCTCTGCACCCCGGGCTTTTCGTAGCCATCCTCCGCGAGCAGCCGCTGGAGTTCGGTGTCGAGATTGCGGATGCAACTGCCGCCGCCGGTCAGCACGATGTTTTGAATCAACTCACCCACGCTGTCCGAGGACGCCCGGGCGACCACGGTCCGCACGCAATCGAAGACTTGTTCGAGCAACTGCTTGCAGGCGTCGCCGATCGCGGCGGTGAAGTCCAGCTTCCGCATCTTGCCGCCGATGACGAGGTTCGCGACTGCCGGCGATTCGCAGCGTCCGACGTACGAATGCCGCTCCTTGATTTCCCGCACCTTCGCCAGGGAAAGGTTCACGTCCGGGTACTCGCGGCGAATTGCCTCCATGATGAGCATGTCCACGCGGTCGCCCGCGAACTCCACGCTGACCTGGCTTTCCGCGGTCGGGAAGTAACCCTGCACCATGCAGACATCCGTGGTGCCCGCGCCAATGTCCACAAACAGCGAGTTGCGAACCGGGTCGTTGTAGGCAGGGTCGGAGAGCTTGGACTCGTCGCGGAAACCAAGCGCGGCCAGGAACGGCTCGGGAATCAGCAGGATCTTGTCGAACAGTCCGGTCAGCGTCTTCGCGAGATTCTCGCGGGCCGTGCGGTCGGCGTTGGCGGGCAGGCCGACCACCGCGCGGGTCTCCACCTCGTTGGGCGCCTGAATCAAACCACGCACGTAACGGCAAAAATCCACCGCGGCGGCGGCGTCCGCGATCACGCCGTTGGCCATGGGCGGCACCATGCGCAGGTACATCCGGTTGCGCTGGGCGAGTTGTCCGAAGAGGATCTTCGCATTGTCCGGGAGGAGGTTTTCGACGATGCCATCACGCGCGTAGCCCACGACCGTGGGGACGATTTCGCTCAGCAGCAGCTCGTTGGCGCCCAAGTAGGCGGCCTTGACACACGAGGTGTTGGTTCCGAAGTCGAAGCCCACCAGCAACACGTCGCACTTGGGCGGCTTGGTTGCGAGGTCGGCGAACGGGCTGGCCGCGGCGGCGCGGCGGGCGGCCTCCTTGGCGGTTTCCGCCGTCAGCGGGGGAACATAGGTGGTGCGCATGGCGATGTCGTAAAGCGTCGGTGCCTGGCTCGATTCGATAACTGGTCCTGCCGGCGGGTGGCAGTCTGGAAGCGGGAACTCAAAAAGCAAGCTTGGCTGGCCGCCCGCCGCGCGGCCCCGATTCAGGACGGCGTCTTTTCGGGCGCGGGGACTTGGTGACTGCCCGGTCGCTCAGACTCCGGCGCCACGCTACGAAAAAGTCCGCGGCGGCCGGACCAGTGTCCGACCACCGCGGACTCGCAAACACCATGCGCTGTTGGCAGCGAGGTGAGGGACAGTCTATTCCGCCGGGATTCCCGGGGCCTGCCGGGCAAACTCGCGGGCCTGCTGGAGCAGGTAACGCGCGTACGGCGGGTTGTGGACGCCGTAGCTGGCGTCGTGCTCCACGAGATACAGGAGGAAACGAGACTTGAGAATCTCGGGCGCGTACCGGGAAATCCTCGCCTGTGCCGCCGCGGGTGGCCCCCGCCGCCCCGGATTCAACTGACCGATGTTGGTGAACTCCCACGGCACGACGGATTCTGGCGCGTTATTGCCGAAAAAGGCAACGTAGTTGGTCGTTCCCGGCGTGTAGAGGTCCTGAATCTTGTTGGTCGCCCACGCGTTCAATTCCGCCATCACGTTGGCGATGCCCTGCCGGATGCCTGCCTGGATGAACTGAATCCCGCCCTCAGCAATCTCCTCGGCGTCGGGAAGCCCGAGAAAACCGTGACACTCGGCGCAGGCGAGCGTTTCGAGCGTGAACTGATGCCCCGTGTAGGCCGGGTTGGAGGGAGAGAGATTGTCCGGGTGCTCCGGACGATTATGGCAGGCGGTGCACTGACCGGGATTGCCCGCCGGAGCCGGAACGGTCGGATCACCGTGACCCGCGGGTCCCATGTTGAGGGAAATTGGCTGCCCGTTGAGGGTATTGGTGTCGAAGCGCGGGTCCACCGCCTGGCCAATCAGGATGTTGTACTGGGGCGAGTGGTGGGGCGGCCGGGCGGTCGTGTTCGCCCACGTGGCGCCGCGTTCGTTGTGGCACTGACCGCAGATTTGAATCGTGGGATCATACTGCTGCGCGAACCCGGTCGCATTGGTCGAGGTCACGTACGACATAAACTTCACCGAACTGACCGGATTGCGAAGCTGCGCAGGCTGGGCGGGCAGTCCCAGATCCGTAAGCGTATCAAACTTCCTGTGCGGGTCGTGGCAGACCGTGCATTCCTGGGCAAACGAGTTGGCATCCTTGATCGAGGGCGGTTGGACGTTGGTGCCGTCTCCGCCGGCATCGTAGTCCTTGATCACCGCGTTGCGGACCGCCCCGGAGTGGCACACGCCGCACTGGTACATGCGCCCGACTCCGGCGTTGAACATGCCCGGCTCCGTGACGTGGGCGTGGCCGGCCTTGGACCACTCGTCATAGGTCGGATGGTGGAATCCGTTGTGGCACCCACCGCACACCTCGGAAGCGATCGTGACGCTGGGTCGCAGGGAGGGGTCACGGGGGTTGCTCAGATGATCGCCGGCCGGGCCGTGGCAGTTCTCGCACTGGACCCCCGCCAAGTTCGGGGTGGTGGCTTCGTCTTTGAAGCCGTTTGGCAAACCGTATCCGACGGTGTGACACGGCAGACACTGGGGATTCTTGTGCATCCCGATCGCCCGCAGCGTCTCGAAGGCCTTCGCGTGGCTGGTCTCCACCCAGCCGCGATGCGCGTCGGGGTGACAGATCCCGCAGTTCCAGACGGCCTCCTGGCCGACGTAGTTGCCGTTCCCGGCCGCCACCCGAATGAATCCGTTGCCATCGCCGAGCGGGATTTCGGCAGACTCATTCATGGTAGGAGCGCCGACCGGTTGCCAGGTTCCGGAGTCAAGGCTGGGTTTCATCTCCACCTGGAACGGCCCGCGCGGCGCCGTCCAAGTGACGGTGGCAGAGGTCTCGCCCTTGGAAATGGACAGCAGCATCGCGCGGGGATCCAACCCGCCCGGCCAGGTGGTGGGCGGCTGATGCATGTCTGCAGCGGTTGCGAACACCGGGAAGGCCATGATACTCAGAGTCAGCTTGGTGAGCAGGCCCGGCCGGTTGGGCGTTTCGTTTCTGCTGTATGCGGTCATGGCAGGTCTGTTTTGGGGTTGAACGGGTTACTCAGCGGATACGGGAATAGGGAACCCAAGCGGCTCGTTCCCGGAATTTCCTGGTCGGGTATAGCGAACATGACGGGCTACTTGGTTCACAGGGGAGATACTGAGCGAGCTGAACCAACGGACTACACCGTTATTGGCGAATCCTTGCCTTTTCTTGCTCCCCGGAAAGACCGGGTTCGGATCATCCGCGGCCCCGCCCGTCTGGCGGGACGGCATCGGTGCCCTTGGACTTCGCCGGTTCCGATGACGGCGGGCATGGCGCTGCCGGATCTTTGTGGGATCGGGCTTTGCGACCGGTCCAGAACGACCAGTTCAGCGGATACACGTCCGGATCAAATGCCACCTGATAGAAGTGCCAGACGATGATCGCCAAGCACGCCAAAATGGCTTCGTAGTAGTGAATCGTGGTGGCAACATCCACTGCCCAGCGGGGGAGAAAGTGGCTCGTCGCCACGGGGAACCAGATCATGAAGCCCGTCACCCCCATGATGATCGTGCCCCACGCCACTGCCCAATATTCGATCTTCTCGGCGTAGTTGAAGCGTCCGTCATGCGCCGGCGCGGGGCCTTTGCCGCGCAAGTACCGGGCCATGCGTGTGAGCGCCGTCAGGTCCCCGCGCGTCGGCAGGAAGTCCCGGACCAACTGCCGTCCGTTGCGGGTAAAGAAAATGTAGCCCAGGTGGAACAGCCCCAGCCCGACGAGTACCAGCGCGGCCACGCGATGGCTCCACCGGCGGATTCCTTCGTCCGCCCCCAGCAGCCACGACGCCCAGGAATCCGGAAACTTCAGAGCAAAGCCGGACCACGCCAGGATGATGAAGCTCACGGCCAGCAACAGATGCTGCCAACGCTGACCCAGGTCCATTCGCGGTTCACCCGCCAGCGACGCGAGCCGTGCGGCCGCCGCCTTGCGCCACCAGTGCAGCGCATTGTGGGAGGCCAGCAGGCCCACCACCACCACGATCAATCCGAGGTACAGGCGACGCACCCAGCGGTTGACCACGCTGCCGATGTCGTCGCCCGTGGAAAGATCGGTGTGGATGCGACCCAGCGCGAAGTTCTCCGTCGCGCCAGGATGACATTGACCACACGTCTGGACCAGGTTGCTTGGGTGAATGCTCGAGCGCGGGTCGCTGGAAGGCAGAATGGAATGCACGCCGTGGCAGCTCGCGCAGTTCGCGGCGCGCGTGGAGCCCAGCCGGGCGGCCAAGCCATGATAGCTGCCGAGGAAGGTCTTCACGCGGTCCGCGGGCATGCGGTATCTCGCGTTGATCCGCTCGGAGGCGTGGCACTGGCTGCAAACCCGTTCGGAGATCCGGATCGGAGCGGCGCCCCTTAACTGCTCGATCTTGTGCTCCGAATGGCAGTCGGTGCAGGCGGGAGCGTCCCTCTTGCCCTGCAGCAAGGCCACGCCATGCACACTTTCCGTCACTTCGGCCGCCTCCTTTTCGTGGCACCCGCCGCAAATTCTGGCCTGCTGCGCGGGGTTCAGCAGGGATTCAGGCGAACTGCGGGGCAGGACCTCGTGGCCGCCGTGGCAGTCCTTGCACGTGGCCACGCCCGGTTCGCCCCGCAGCAGGGCCACGCCGTGAACGCTCGCACCGTAGGTCTGCGACTGCTCCCGATGGCAGCTTGCGCAGTCAACGGGCTTCACGGCCAGGCCGTCGTCGGGATGGCCCGCGCCAATGTCGCTGTGACAACTCCAACACGTGTTGGTGCTGTGGCGCGAGGCTTTGAGCTTCGCGACATCCACAAACATCGAAACGGAACGTCCATCCGCGGTTTCCTTCGTCAGGTCCCGGTCGCCGTGGCACTGCATGCAGTCCTCGTCCGGAATGGCATCGGCGGCGTGCACCGAGACCGACACAAGGACTGCCCAGACGGCGTTCCACCAGCAACGCAGCAACTTGGTTTGCATGAAAGGTTCTCCTCCGCAGTCGGGTGGTGCGCTTCAGTGGGTGAGCCGGGAGGTCATGGCGTACACGATCAAAACCAGCAGGACGACGCCGACCCCGAAAAAGAGGTACCCCATCGAGCGGGCGATCCCTTTCCAGCGTTCCCACTCGTCCTTGACGCGGTGCTGTTCCAGCCGCCCCTGCGCGACCAGCCGGTCGTACCAGCGCCGGCGCTCGTGGAGCATCTCGGTCTTCGAAATGCGACCGGAGAAGATCACCGTGTCCATCGGAAACTTCTCCAGCCGGAAGTGGGTGTTGAAAAAATGGATGGTGAAGATGAAGCCCGCCGCCAGCAGGGCCTCGTCGGAGTGGACGATGAGCGCCACGTTGATGATCCACCCGGGCAGGAAGCGCGTGAAGAACTCGGGAAACCACATGACCAACCCCGAAAGGCCGATCGCGAAAACACCCCAGAACACCGCGAAATAGTCGAACTTCTCCCAGTACGTCCAGCGGTCGAACTGCGGGCGCGGGCCTTTGCCGAAGAACCACTTCTGGTGGGCCACGAAGTCGCGCCAGTCCTGCCGCGTCGGGATCATGGAATCCGGCCCGAAGAGCGCCGATTTCAGCGACGTCAGCGAAATCCGCCCCGTCTTCGGATCGCGCAGATTTCGGCGATTGCGCCAGCCTCGAAGCATCAGCGACGAGAGGTGCAGCCCGAAATAGAGGAAGGTGATCAGCGCGCCAAAATGGTGGAGGCTTCGCGCCACTTCGGGACCGCCCATCAGCCGAAAGAGACCGCGCGCCCAGTCGGTGTAATAGAACTTGAGCGGCATGCCGGTAATCACCAGCAGCAGAAAACTCGTCACGACGAGGAAGTGCAGAAACCGCTCGAAGGGCAGGAATCGGGTGAACCACTCGTCATCCGCCTGTGCCTCCACCTTCGCCTCGCGAAACTTTTTGGAGTCCCACAGGAACACGTAGGCCGACCGCCCGAGCCAGAGCGCGGTGTGCGCTCCAAAGAAGGAAAACACCCCGATGAGCAACGTGGTCATGAAAAGGAAAACGTTGTTGAGCGCCTTGTAGTTGGCGCGATCCAGGGGGTTGGCGTGCGGCTTGTAGGCGGTGAACCCGACGTTGGCCCGGGGGTGACACTGCTGGCACGTGGCCAGGATGTTCTCCGGGGCGAGCTTGGAGCGCGGGTCGGTATGCGGCAGCACGTCGTGATGGCCGTGGCAGTCGTAGCAGGCGGCGACATCGGGGGCCACGTTCGGTCGTCCGAGCGCCATCGCCTTGCCGTGGTAGGTGTCCCGGTAATGCGTCAGCCGGTCCTGATGACACTTGCCGCAACGCTCATCGCTCACCGCCTTGAAGTGCCCGCTGGTTCGCGGCGGCTCGATGGCGTGGGCGGTGTGACAGTCGGTGCAGACCGGCCCCTTCGGATCTCGCCGGGCCAGCAACTGGCCGTGAACGCTCGCGTTGTAGATGTCCTCGATGCCGACGTGGCACTTGCCGCAGGTGTGACTGATGTTGAGTTTGTGGACCGGGGAGTTGGTGTAGGTGCCGGGAATGATGTTGTGGACGCCGTGACAATCGTTGCAGGACGGGGCCACGATCAATCCCATCTTCATCAACGCATGGCCGTGAATGCTGTCGAGAAACTGGGCGGCGGCCTCGGGGGCCTTGATTCGATACTGCTCCGTCACTTTTGCGTCGCTGTGACATTTCGCGCACGTGCGTGGAAGGTTCAGTTTGAACACCGGCGAATCGAGCTGCTTGACGGGTGCCATGTAGTGACCCCCGTGGCAGTCGGCACAGGAGGCGGCAATCCCGCCCTTGGAGTGGCTGAAACCGTGGATGCTGACGGCGTACTCCTTGGCCGCGGCCTCATGGCAGTCGCCGCACGAGGCCGGCGCGACTCCAGGGTCATGGTCCGGCTTCACCCCGACGTGACAATCCGTGCAATCCAGCGAGCCATGCACGGATTTCTCGAAACGTTTCGTATCGAACGCCGCCAGCGGCACTTCCTGACCGCCAACGGTCTTGGTCAACGTCGGATCCGTGTGACAATCAAGACAGTCGGCGTTGGTGAACACCGGAGCCGCCGGGACTTCGGCGGCCGACTCGTTGGCCGCCGGGTCTGTCTGTGCCCACCCAGCCCCGGGCGGCGCAACGAGGACGAGAAGGGCCAACAACCGCGGTCGCCACCACGCCCGGCGGAAACCTTCAAGGCCCGCCGGTGTGACAGTCATGGCACTTGAATTCGGGATCATACGGTTCCAGCGGGTGATTGAACTCCTGTCCGCCCGGCGTGAGGTTCATCAGGTCCGGGCCGGCCCCCTGCGAAAGAATCTCGTGGCACGTATGGCAGTCCTTGAAGCCGATGTTTTTCTGTCCGTCCGCCGAGGGGTGATTGTCGTCGTGACAGCGGACACACCCCGGCCAGTCCTTATGCCCAATGTGCTCGGGGTATTCGCGCCAAGTGGCCCTCATCGCGGGGAAGAAGTTCTCCCGGTAGATCTGCTGGAGGGCAGCCACGGCCGGCTTGACCCGGTCGTCGCCGGGATAGCGTTCCTCCATCCCGCTTGCAATAGCGGTCATGGCCTCCGCCACACTGGCGTACGGCTGGGTCAGCAAGTAAGTCGCATTGCTGCGGACGGAGAGCAGCCCGCGATCAATCGTGCCGAGCGCCAACGCGAGATCCACCGCGTCGTTCGGCTTCTTGTAGATGTGCGCCGGGCGGTTGTGGCAATCAATGCAGTCCATCACGCGGACGTCGGCGGGATTCACCGCGTTGGTGAAGCTGGGCGAGCGGAACTCGGTCACCTGTCCGTCCTTGGTGGTCAAGCGGACCCAGGGGATCTGCAGGCGCTTTTCATCGGTGGCGAGATACTCGACCTTGTGATCCTTGCTCACATGCCAGTGGATCCCGGCAACCGGGCCGCGCCGCGGGTTGGCTCCCCCCACCTTGAGCATCACCCGCAGCGAGTACTCGGTGTTGGTCGCGTCACTGAGGAAATGGGTATAGCTGCGAACGATGTCGCCCGAGAACTTCTCCGGCCAGTGGCAGTGTTCGCACGTGTCCTGGGCGGGCCGGAGGTTCTTGATCGGCGTCGGAACCGGCCGGGGAAACTTGTCGAAGGCGTACGCGTACACCTGATACAGGCCGGAGAGCTTGGCCTTCACAAACCATTCCGCCCCGGGGCCGATATGGCACTCGACGCAGGACACGCGCGCGTGCGGCGAGTGCTGATAGGTGACCTGTTCCGGTTCCATCACGATGTGGCAGGCCTTGCCGCAAAACTCAACCGATTCGGTGAACTGGTAGCTGTAATAGCTGCCAATCGCCGTCACCATCAGGAACAGCACACTGCCGCCCGTAAAGTACCCGAGGATCCGCCGGTCTTGCGCGCGGGACAGGTCAATCACCAGCGGCACCGGCTTGCCCGCCAGCCTCATGTCTTTGCGGTGAAGCCACATCCCGACCACCACCATCACCAGGCCGAGCACCGTAAAGCCGGCGCCACCAAATAGGTCAGGACGCCCACGTAGGGGTTGGACGACCGGCCGAAGCTGTCCACCAAGAACAGGAGCAGGTTGGCGAAGAAGCTGGCCCCCATCGTGACCAAGCCCGCCATGCTCAACCAGTTGCGCAGCCGGGACAGCAACGGGACGCGAAGATCGGTCGGTTTCATGGGGCGCGGGAGTTCAGCACCGGCCGACGATCACCGGCGCGCCAATCGGTCGCGGTTGCGTTCATGGCGCCCGACTCTACGCCTCCGGGCCGCGAGTGCTTGCCCGGAATTGGCAAAACCTTCGCATATCTTGGCCAACGGTCGGGCCGATTTTCCGAATGATCGAACGTCACCGCAGCCCGTCGAACTTCGTCGGACTGACCCAGCCCCCACCCGATCCAGGCGCCGGTGTTCCGTTGATCTTGCTGAATTGGGGCGCCCCGGCGGGCGGAAATCATGGGCGGCGATCCCACAAAAGCGAAACGGCCACCCGCAGGTGGCCGTGAGATGGGAAACGATGAGAGCCGTTTCAATCCGGCACCGGAGTGCCGGAGCTTGAAATCAATGAGCTACTTCTTTGCGAACTTCCGAACGTAGGCGACCAAGTCCTTGATCTCCTGCGCGGAAAGTTCGTCCTTGTAGGGCTTCATGAGGGTTTTGTCCCCCTCCTTCTTGCCTTCCGCCGTGATCTTGATGGCCTCTTCGTCCGTGAACTTCTTTTGATGCTCCGGGTTGGTGTAATCCAAGACCTTGAGCTTCTTGCCCATCGTCGTCTGGCCCTTGCCGTCCGCCCCGTGGCACTTGGCGCAGTGTTTGTCCCAATTCGCCTTCACGTCAGCGGCAAGAAGGGAGCCAGTCGCGAGGAAGGTGCTTGTCAGAATGGCGATCGTCAGTGTTTTCATGGTCGTGTCTTGGAACCGTCGTCCAGTTGGATTTGACCGGTCAATCGAAAATTCAAAACTCGCCCAAATAAGTTTCCCCTCCGCGCGCTAGAACCGGTACGTCATCGTCGAGTACACCCAATGGGCGCTGTAGTCCCGGTTGCCGCCGTACAACGGGTCGTCGCTGTCAAAAAAGCCGTACTTGAGCGACAGACGAACCCGCGGCGACAACCGGTGAATGAGGCCCACCGTGATGCCATTGTCTTCAGCGCCCGCGCCGTAGGGCACGCCGTCGAGCGAGTTGTCCTGGTAGTTGGTGGCGTGGTAGTACAGGTACTGGGCCTCGACATCCGTCTTTTCGGTGAGGGCGTAACCCACGGTGAGGTTTGCGGTCAGGTAATCGTTTTCGGCGCTTTGCACCGCGGCGGACAGGTCGCTCAACGGCGTATCGGTACGGTCCCACACCTGACTGACATTCGCCTGAAGGTAGAGCCGCGCAAAAGGCATCCAGCTCGCGCTGCCACTGGCGATGTAACTGGTGATGTCCGCCGTCTCCGTGGCCGCCCGGCCGTCCGCCTGGGATTCCGTGGTGGACCACTGCAGGTCGCCGCGCGCGACGAAGGTTAGATTGCCTCGCGGCCGCCAGGTCACGCGAAAATTGACATCATCCGTGGTCAACTCGTTGGCCGTCAGAAAGGCCGGGTACCGAAAACCCAAGGCAGCCTGGTTGGGCGTCGAATCCGCGAGGTGATCAAATTCGTTGCGCCGGTGCTTGTGGAAATACTCGGCCCCCAGACTCAGGCGGCGGAAGGGGTACCAATTCGCGCCAGCCGAATACTTTTGCCAGATGCGGGTGTCGTCCGTGTCGCGGCTGACGACCGATGCCCCCGTCGTCAAGTTCCGGGTATCCTCCTGCAAATCGCCACTGCCCTGCAGCCAGTTGGCCCGGGCGTAGAAGACCCAGTTGGTGATGCCGGAATAGCGGAGATCCAACGCCTCGGACACGTCGAGTAACGACCGTTGGTTTTCGGCCAGGTATGAACTCCCGGTGAATGGCAAGGCCGGCTGCGTGAAGAGCGAACTCCCGTCCACCGTGCGTCCCTCAACCCGCAAGGATGGCACCAGCACCAGCTTCTCGGCCAGCGTGGTCATGAGGTTGAAGTTGCCCACGTGCTGCTGCAGGGTGGATCCGCCGGAAAGCCCCTCGTAGGTTCCGGGAGCCGGCAGGCGCTGCGCGTAGTCGGGATCGAACACCCGTCCGTACACACGATACCCGGAGGTGTCCGTGTCCAGGTCGGTGAAGGCGTAGCCCGCAGTCAGCGTTACCCGGCTGCTTAACTTGTGCTCCACGCTGCCACGTGCATTCAGCATCGCCGAGTCCGAACGGTCGCGCTGCGTGATGTGGCGGTCCCGGATCTCACCCGGATTCTGACGGATCAAGGTGACGTCATCCTGGCGCTGGTTCTCCCAGCGCAGGCCCGCGCCGACCTTGGTGGAAGAAAACCACTTCGACAGATCGAGCATCACCAAATCGCGAATTCGGTCCACTTCCTTGAGCGTTGGCACCAGCGCGCGTGGCCCGTTGCCCCCGGTAAGTCCGGTTTGTCCCCACGTGGTCGAGTCCTTCCCGCCCTGCACCCTGCCGTGCTCGTAGCGGACGGTGGCCTCGGGCAGCTTGGGCTTCCGCAGGCCGAACTCGGCGTAGAACGTGCCCGTGTCGGTGTGGACCGCGTCCGGATACAGCGAGAACCAGAGGCCGGTCGGCGGGAAGTAGCCGCCACTCGGGTCGTACCAGGTTCGGAACTCGCGATAGCCCGCTGTGAAATAGCCCAGTTCCTCCTTCAGGTAGCTGAGGTCAACCCGGTAGTCCGCGTTGTCGAAGATGGCCCGGCCATCGAGGGTGACCATCCCGTTGGCGCCTTCCTTGCCGACCGGTTGCTCGAAGTGGAAGTCCTCCACGCCCCCCAACGCGCCCTCGGGCCGGCTGTACCTTCGCTGATACGCCGGTACGTGGCCGCTGGCAATCGAGCCGCCAACGCCGAATTCGATCCAGTTCTTCCGTTCCGCGCTGGATTCGGCGGTCGCGGCCGACTCCCCCGCGGATTCCGACGCCTCGGTCTCTGCCCCGGCCTCCGGCTCGGTAGCTTCTTCGGGCGGCGCGGGGTCGTCCGCCCACAGCGCCCCGACGGCGAGAGGCAAGCCCACCAGAGCCGTCACGGTGCGCCGACTCTTCGAGAACTGGGGAGATTTGATCTTCATGGCGTCCTCCGGTTTCGGGTCAGTAACGCAGCGACGAGGAAACTTGCGAACCATGCACCGCTTCGTGGCAGCCCGCGCTCCAGCAAGTGCCCACCGACAGCAGGGTTGAGTGGTCCACGCCGCCGATGAGAATCTGACCGCCGCGCTGCTCTTGAAAATGGCAGCGGCTGCACAGCGCGGCGTTCCGCTGCGTGAGCAACTTCGCATTGACCGAACCATGCGGATGGTGACAGGTCGTGCAACCGTCGCGCATCGCCTCGTGTTCGAATACGTAGGGCCCGCGCTGCGCGCTGTGGCACTCGAGACACGCTTCGTTCTGGGACAACAGGGCCGTGCCGCCGCCCCGGATGGCGGACCCTTTGTGCGGGTCGTGACACTGCCCGCATTCCATGTGGCCTTCAGGCACCGGGTGGTGGTAGGGGGCGTTGAAGGCGGCCCGCGTGGCCAGGTGGCATTGGTAGCAGGTGGTCGGATCCTTCTTGGGATTCAGGATGTTGTCACGGCCGCCGCCTGCATCGTTGTGCAGGCTGCCGGGGCCATGACAGCCTTCGCAGCCCACTTCCACGGCGTTGACACCCCGCGCGGTCAGATTCGCGTGGCTGGCGAATCTGAAATCCCTGACAATCTCCTCGTGGCAGTCCGCGCAAGCCGCTGAACCCACAAAAGTCGCGCCGGGGATGCCCGGGGGCGCCACCACCGTCCGCGTCAGCGTGCCGCAGGAGATCGCCACCGCCGCCACGGCTGCGAGCAAGGCCATCAGAATTCCCAATCGTTGGCGGGGGCTGCGGTGTTCTTGCATTCGTCTCGGTTACCGGGCCGTTGGTTGCCGTCCGGGAAACTGATGCCGAGAAACCATGCGGTCCCGCCAAACTCAAGCGAAATCACTCGCACTCAGAAACTCGTTGTCTTCCGCGGACGCGGCACGCCGTTCGGCGGGGCGTTCGCGACCCGGCTGGATTCGGGGGGCGACATGCCGGTTGCGCCCATGTCAACTGCCCGGCCACCGAACGCCCCCCTCCGGCCGTCCGCTCTCAACGATCACTTGCCAGCTTCAAGGCGACTCCAGGGGCGAGGGCGGCCCCCCACAGCGGACTGAGGCGAAAGCCGCTCCCTTGGAGTTCCGGAGCACAAGGCGGGCGGGTCGTTGCGGATCCGACGCCGCGCTGCCCCCAAAGGCAAAGGGCGCGGAGTTGACTCCACGCCCTTTGTTGCTGTTGGCCTATGCGTCTCGGTTCCTCAAAACCCCGCTCTACACATCGTAGTAGAGGAAGAATTCGTAGGGATGGGGGCGCAGGCGCAGGGCGTCGGCCTCCTTGCGCTTGTGACTCAACCACATCTCCAGAAAGTCCCGCGTGAACACATCCCCCTTGAGCAGAAACTCATGGTCCCGCTCCAGCGCGTCCAGCGCCTCCGGCAGACTCCCGCAAATCTGCGGCACCTTCGCCAGCTCCTCCGGCGGCAGCTCGTACAGGTTCTTGTCCATCGGCTCGCCCGGATCCAGCTTGTTCAAAATCCCGTCCAGCGCCGCCATCAGCAGCGCCGTGTAGCACAGGTACGGATTGGCGCTGGGGTCCGGCGGCCGGTACTCGATCCGCTTGGCCTTCGGACTCTCCGAAAAGGTCGGAATCCGGATCGCCGCCGACCGGTTCCGCGCCGAGTACGCCAGGTTCACCGGCGCCTCATACCCCGGCACCAGCCGCTTGTAGCTGTTGGTCGTCGGCGAACACAGCGCGCACAGCGCCTTGGCGTGCTTGAGAATCCCCCCAATCGCGTGCAGCGCCAGCCCCGACAGCCCCGCATACTCGTTGCCCGCAAACAACGGCTTGCCCTTCTTCCACAACGACAGGTGCGTGTGCATCCCCGACCCGTTGTCCCCATACAGCGGCTTGGGCATGAACGTCGCCGTCTTCCCGTGCTTCCGCGCCACGTTCTTCACAATGTACTTGTAGAGCATCATCGTGTCCGCCGTCTTCACCAGCGTGTCGAACCGGAAGTCAATCTCCGCCTGCCCCGCCGTCGCCACCTCGTGGTGCTGCCGCTCCACCCGCATCCCCAACTGCTCCATCAACAGCACCATCTCCGTCCGCAGGTCCTGCTGCGTGTCCGCCGGCGCCACCGGAAAATACCCCTCCTTGTGCCGAATCTTATACCCCAGGTTCGCCATCCCGTCCCGCCCCGTCTTCCACCCCGCCCCCTCCGAGTCCACCGAGTAAAAACACCGTTGCTCTTCGCATCGTACTGCACGTTGTCGAACACGAAAACTCCGCCTCCGGCCCGAACACCGCCGCGTCCGCCACCCCCGTCGAGGCCAGGTACGCCTCCCCCTTCTGCGCCATCCCCCGCGGATCCCGCCCGTACGGCTCCTTGGTGCCCGTCTCCGCTATCGTGCACGTCAGCGACAGCGTCGGCACCGCGCAGAACGGGTCGATGAACGCCGTCGCCGGGTCCGGCATCGCCAGCATGTCGCTGGCCTCGATGCTCTTCCAGCCCCGGATCGAACTGCCGTCAAACCCAAACCCCTCGGCAAACACCTCCGCCGTCAGCTCCGCCACCGGCACGCTGAAGTGCTGCCACGTGCCAAACGTGTCCACAAACTTCACGTCCACCATCTTCGCGCCGGCCTTCTTCGCCAGCTCCAGTACCGTCTTGGGTGTGCTCATGTTCTATTCGATTGATGTTTCTTCGCTGATTGTTTACTTGCTGCGTCGGCGTCGCGTATCCGTTCTGGGTGCGTTACGTTGGCCGTGCCGGGGAGATCTGACCATCCGACCCCGGCACGGCCTTTCACTTGAGCGATTTAGGCCGAGTGGTATCCCTCCTCACCGTGTTCGGTGACGTCCAGCCCCAGCGTCTCCACCTCTTCCGTGACCCGGAGACCAACCACCTTGTCCGCGATGAACAAGGCCACCGCCGCCACCACCGCGCTCCACACCACGGTGACGATCACACTCTTGATCTGGGTGAAGATCTGCCCGCCCACCGTGACCCCCTCGGCCAGACCAGCCCCTCCCATGAATTCGGCGGCGCAAAGCCCGGTCAGCACCGCCCCCACGATTCCGCCGACGCCGTGGACGCCGAAGACGTCCAGGCTGTCATCATACTTGAACTTGGCCTTGATGCTGGTGGCGGCAATGTAGCAGCACACGGTTGAGGCAAACCCGATCAGCAGCGCGCCCATCGGCCCCGCCGTGCCGGAGGCCGGCGTGATCGCCACCAGACCGGCCACCGCGCCCGTCGCCGCGCCCACGGCGGTAGGCTTGCCGCGGAAGATCCACTCGATGAACAACCAGGTGGCGGCCGCCGCGCCGGTCGCGATCTGCGTCACCAGCATGGCCATGCCGGCCGTGGCGTTCGCGGCGAGCGCGCTGCCTGCATTGAAGCCAAACCAGCCGATCCACAGCATCGCCGCTCCCACCACCGTCAACACCACGCTGTGCGGCCGCATTTGCTCGCTACCGTGACCCAACCGACGTCCCACCATGATGCACGCCACCAGGCCGGCAATGCCCGCGTTGATGTGGACCACGGTCCCGCCGGCGAAGTCCAAAACACCCCACGCGCCAAAAAGCCCGAACGTATCCTTCAGGTCGCCCGCCCACGCCATGTGGCAGACCGGCAGGTAGGAAAACGTGAACCAGATCACTATGAACAGCATCATGGCCGAGTATTTCATGCGCTCGGCGAACGCACCCACGATCAGGGCCGGCGTGATGATCGCAAAGGTCATCTGGAACATCACGAACACCGCTTCGGGAATGGTGCCCGAAACCGATTCCAAGGTGATGCCCTTCAGAAACGCGGTTCCCAATCCGCCAATGAAGGAGTGCAGGTTGACCGTGTCCTTCAACATGCCGTCCCCGTTGAAGGCGAGGCTGTAGCCATACACCACCCACAGCACGGTGATGACGCTGGCGATGCCAAGACATTGCATCAGCACGGACAAAACGTTCTTCGCCCGCACCAGCCCGCCGTAGAAGAGCGCCAGCCCCGGCAAGGTCATGAAGAGCACCAGAGCCGATGCCGTGATCAGCCACGCGGTGTCGCCGGAGTTGATCTCCGGCTTCGCAGCTTCGGCCGCGGCGGCCGCGACCGCTCCCGCCGGCGCTTCTTCGGCCCCGACGACCCCCGGCGAAATCGCGAGGAGCGCGAGACAAAACGAGAACAGGATGAACACACGAGTTTTCATGAGACAGAGGTTCGAAAACATGGGTTGGTGGATGCCTTTCATTTCACTCATTACACGGCGGCTTCGCCCTTCTCCTCGGTGCGGATGCGGATAGCCTCCTCGACGTTCGACACGAACACCTTCCCGTCGCCGATCTTGCCCGTCTTGGCGCTCTTCACGATTGCGCTCACGGCCGCCGCTGCCTGGTTGTCGGCCACCACCAGCTCCACCTTGATCTTGGGCAGGAAATCCACGGTGTATTCGCTCCCGCGGTAGATTTCGGTGTGCCCCTTCTGGCGCCCGAACCCCTTGACCTCCGTCACGGTCATTCCCTCGATGCCCAACTCGCTGAGCGAGTCCTTCACTTCTTCCAGCTTGAACGGTTTGATGATGGCTTCAACTTTCTTCATCGGTCTGTCCTTGGTTGTGGGTTGATCGCGGCGCGACCCGCTCCGCGGAGTCCGCCAACGGCTCCCGACAACGCTCCGAACCTCGCCGCCGGCGAAGTTGTTCGGCCTCGACGGCCATCCGCCATGCTTCGCCGGCCCCGAATTGCCGGGCCAACAGCGACAGGTTGGAACGCGTCCAAAGCACGCGCCCCGCCCAAGCAACGGCCATGCCAACGGCACGAACTCGCCCGCCTGCGTCAATCGAAACAATTGAGGATTAGAGCTTTAGAACGCTCACGCCCGCTCCCCAAGGCTGCGCAAAACCACTGGCCACTCGACCCACGAATGTTGTGTTTCGAACAACGTGAGCATCTCTCGACACTCTGCGCCGGCCGAATTCGTTCGGGTGCCTCGCGAGTGGTTCCGGTCACCTGCAAGCCAGCGCGGCACGGCAGTCTCGCCAGCCTTGGATCCCCATTTCTCCCCCGCAGCCGTTCAGCAGATTGCACGCCCCGGCCAGGCGCGGCCTCAGGCGCCAGAGTCGCCCCTACCCGAAACAAACCACGCCTCCCGCGGACGGCCGGCGAATCCACGGTTGCAAAGATTCATTGATCCGCTATCCAAGCCGAGCGGGGGGATGCGTCCGTAGCTCAATTGGATAGAGCTTCTGACTTCGGATCAGAAGGTTGCAGGTTCGAGTCCTGCCGGACGCGCCAGCCTCAGTTTCAGACCCCTCAGAATCGGGTCCCGGCGAAGACGAGGGCTGCCTCCTTCCGTTCGCAGACCTTCAGCGTCCGTTGCGGAAGCCCCGTCAGCAGCAACGCGCTTCCGGCAGACTGAGGTTCCGCCCCGGGCTGCCTTGGCGGCCCATCCCCTCTGCCGCGACTTCCGACGTGTTCTCGATGAACTCGAATCGTCCTCCCCCCCCACCGCCCGACTCTCTGTTGCCAACCGATCCACCAGGCGAAGCGTGGCCAACGCCCACGTTGGGCGTTCCCGGCCCCTTCCGCGATGCCGGCGCGCAGGCGCGTCGCACTCCGACTGCGAGGATCGGCTGGGTCCGATACCCGGCTAAATCCCTTGCCCGGGTGCGTCCGAAGAGCCACAAATCGTCCTGCATCGAAGCCCACTGAATCTGGACCGACCGGAAGCCGTCTATCTGCCGTTCAACCCGACACAACGATGAACACAAAATCCCATCCGCCGTTCCACACCCGCCGTAGTTTCCTGAAGACCTCCGCGACCGCCGCCGCTTCGATCCCCCTCGCCGGACTGAGCGTCAGCCGCTTTGCTCATGCCGCCGGCAGCGATGTGCTGCGCGTCGGGCTGATCGGCGCGGGCGGCCGCAACACCGGCGCTGGCGCTCAGGCGCTGAAGGCCGACCGGGGCGCACGTCTGGTCGCCATCAGCGACATCTTCATGGACCGCGTCAAGAACGCCCGCCAGTACATCACGGCCGAACTCACCAAGGACGGCCGGGCCGATGCCGTCCAAGTGCCGGACGCCCACTGCTTCACCGGCTTTGATGCCTACCAGCAGGTCATCGCGTTGAGTGACGTCGTCTGCATCGCCAACGCCGCCAAGTTTCATCCGCTCCAATCGCTCGCGGCCATTCAGGCGGGCAAACACGTCTTCGTGGAGAAACCCCACGGCATTGACCCTTACACGGTCAAGATGATGCGGCGCGCCTGCGACCTGGCGCGGGAGAAAAACCTGAGCATGGTCTCCGGCCTGCACAGCCGTTACCACCCGGGTTACGCCGAGACCGTCAAACGCATCCACGACGGCGCGATCGGCGACATCGTCAGCATCGAGGAAAACTTTCTCCGGGCGCCCTACGGCGTCACCGACCGCAAGCCGGGCCTGACCGAACTGCAGTGGCAGTGCAGCACGCAATACCACTTCCGCTGGCTCTCCGGCGACGACGTGCCCCAGTCGCTGGTCCACAACCTCGACCGGGCGCGCTGGGCCTTGCGGGAGGCGCTGCCCATCAAGTGCCACGGCCTGGGCGGCCGCTCTTCCATGACCGAGCCGATCTACGGCGACGTCTTCGACCACCACTCCGTGATCTACGAGTTCCCCAACCACGTGCGCATCTACGCGTTCTGCCGGACCACGACGGGCTGCTACGACGAATCCTCCAGCCTCATCTGGGGCACCAAAGGCCGCGCCAACCTCACCGCCTGCCGCATCATGGGCGAAACCAACTGGCGCTGGCAGCCCCTCGGCAACGACCCCCACCAACTCGACCCCTACCAGATTGAGCACGACCGCCTCTTTGCGGGCATCCGCGCCGGCAAACCCGTCAACAACGGTGATTACCTCACCGACAGCACCATGACCACGGTGATGGGCCAGATCTCCTGCTACACCGGCAAAGAGGTGACCTGGGAACAGATCAACGCCTCCGACTACTTCCACAACAACAAACCGGAGGATTGTCACGACGCCATGGAACCTCCGGTCAAGCCCGGGCCCGACGGCAGCTACCCCGTTCCCATCCCTGGCCGGACCAAGATGATTTGAAGCCGCCGGGCTCCTGGCCGTCGGCGGGCGAGGCCGGGCGGACCGCCAATCGGTTTGGAACAAGGTCCGCCGCGCTGCTCAACGCGTCCGGCTGGCCAAGCGTGTCCGCCTGCCTCACGACCTCCTCGCTGCGCACTCCCTCACCGGCGAGCGCGCCGGTCAACCACGCCGCCCCCCCACCGGACGCTGCCCAAAGGCTGCCTTCGTCCCTCCGCACTGAGGCTAAGCCACCCGCCCCTCGTGCCGCCGCCGCGACCGGACGGTTGGGCGGGCGCTCCCCCGCTCTCCCCTGCCAGTTCTGGCTCGGTGGCCCCACCCACCAAGCCGCCTTCTCTGCTCATCGGCCGTGTCAACCCGTCTGGTCATCCAGCGGACTCCGCACCCCCAATCCGGGCTTCCGCATCACGTGGGTGTAAATCTGCGTCGTCGCCACGTCCCGATGCCCCAGCAGCTCCTGCACGGTGCGACTATTTCGGTTTGGGAAACCGAAATAGGAATTCGAGCGAAGCGAGAAGCCCCGCAGGGGGTGAGCGAGCGGGCGCGAGCGAATCAATTCCGTGCCCCTCTCCAGCAGATGCGTCGCGAAACTGTGCCGCAACGTGTGCGGCGTCGCCCGCTTGTTGAGCCCCGTCCGCCGACACGCCGCCTTCATGGCCCGCTGCAGGTTCTCCGGCAGCAAATGATGCCGCCACAGCCCCTGCCCGTGCGCCGGCGCGTCCGGCCGCACCCGCCCCTTGGTCAGCGACCACCCCGGAAACACCCACTGCCAGGGCCAGTCCTTGGGCGCGCTTGGATACTTCCGCGCCAACGCCTCCGGCAGCCACACCCCGGCGTAACCCAGGGCCACATCCCGTTCCCACTGCTCCCGCACCCCCGCCAGATGCTCCCGCAGCGGCTCCACCAGCGCCTCCGGCACCATCGTCACCCGGTCCTTCATCCCCTTGCCATCCCGCACCCCGATCTGGCCCCGTTCCAGGTCCAGGTCCTTGACCCGCAACCGCAGCAACTCCATCAGCCGCAGCCCGCTGCCATACAGCAGCTTCAACGGCAGCGCGTACTCCGGCTCCACCGCCGCCAGCACCCGCCGCACCTCCTCCCGGCTCAACACCTCCGGCACCCGGGGCGGACGCCGCGCCCGGGCGAAGTCTCCCAGCTCGCCCAGCGGCTGATGCAACACCTCGGCGTACAGGAAGACCAGCGCGTTCAACGCCTGATTCTGCGTCGAGGCGGACACCCGGCCTGCGGTGGCCAGATGGGTCAGAAACGCCGTGACCTCGGCTGCCCCCATCTCCCGGGGGTGCCGCCACGCCTCCGGCCCGGGAATTCCCGGCCGCTTGTGGAATCGCAAGTACCGCACGATCCACTGCCAGTACGCATCCTCCGTGCGCTGCGAGTAATGGAAAAAGCGCATCACCTCCTGCACCTGCTCCCGCAGCGGGGCTTGGGGGTTAGGGCGCAGCCGGCCCAAAGGCCGCTGTCGCGTTGGCCGCAGGCTAGGCGACAAAAAATCGGGCGAGAATGGCGATTTCACAGCTTGACAGGCAGTTGCACAACAACGACCTTACGTCGACACCCTTATGGCGGCAACTTGTGAAAAGCAACTGTCGCTCACTTAACTGTTCGGCGGACATTATGAAGACGCATCTGATTGCTCTGATGTTGACGGTCATGACGCCGGTGTTGCTCCCTGTCGTTTCAATCGGTGCGGTGATCCACGTCGAAGAGCCGCAGCCCTTGGAGTTGACACTGGGCGCTCCGGTCGGGGTGGATGTGAATCAGGACGGCTCTAGCGACATAACCGTCATGTATTACGGCATGCCTATCTGCATCGGATCTCCAGAGGGTGGCTCTTATCTCTGCTCGTTGGGCGTGACATTGGCATTCGGATCGGATCTGCAATTGCTTGGCGATCCCAGTTCCCTTGATCCCGTGGTCCTGCTTCCGGGGCAGACGGTTGGACCAGTGCCCACGCAGGGAGCATGGTTGCAGACGTTCACATCCCCAATTTCGCTCATCTACGAGTTTGGCACCGTTTCATACGCTCGCCAGGGCTACCCCGAGTACACAGGAGGTTTGGACCGTTTGGCGATTGGCTTCCGTCTGGCCGAGGAGCAGTCATTCCGCTACGGCTATATGGATGTATCGCTGGCCACATGGATGCCTCGCGTCGAAGGCATTGTCATAGCCGACCAGCTAGACGTTGGCCTTACCGTGGTTCAGGTTCCTGAGCCGAGCATTGTTGCATTGACAGTTCTCGGCGGGGTTGTCCTCCGGTTCGCACCCAGGAGACCTGAAGGATGAGAGAATTGCAGAGAGTGCCGAACAAGTTCACCGGAGCGAACAGCCGCCCCGCTTCGCAGTTCGAGCGTCGCGGGCTTCGGGGACGCCCTCTGGCTATCGAAAGTCACGGACGTCACCACGGCGGGGCGGCTGTCGCTCAGTTCTGTCGTTGGACGGGGCACGCGCCGGCGCGGGCGTAGTGCCGCCGCCGGCCGGCAGCCCCCGCCTCCGGCGCGCGGACGGCGGCCGGCGACCCGGGGCCCCGCGCCGGGCCCACCGCCCCCCCAACCGGCGCCGCCAACGGCCTTGCAGTGAGGGTGGACCACGGACGCCCCCGGCGCTCCGCGCGGACGCCCCGGACCCCAGCACACCCCTCCGCCAGCCGCTCCGGCTCCCAGCCCTCCGGCCCCCTTTCCGGCTTCCCCCGGCGGCCGGGGGCCGAAGTCCTGTCCCCGCCGCTCTCCGGCAGGCTCCTGGCGAGGGGCGTTCCGCGGTCCCCTCTGAAGACTACTCCCGCGACGCGCCCTCGCCTCCGCCCGCCCCGGGGCGAGAGCGACGGCGACGGTTGTGGGAAAGAATTTTGAGTCTCTATCCCAACTGCAGTGCAGGAGAAAACCGCGCCGCCTTCATCACTTGAAGCCGCATGATAATCAATCCCTGCTGCACGTTTCCGGCTCAGAAGATCCGGTGTCAGCCGTTGTTCGCGCCATTTGCGCGCCGCGGACGAGGACGTCCGCGCCCCACGGGTCAACCGTGTGCTTTCACCGGGGCGCGGACCTTCAGGTCCGCGGCTCAGTTTAATTCCGAGGCAGTGCTCGGCTAGAGTCCTGAAAAAGCCCGCAAGCGATCTGTGCCACGTCACGGCTGCGATCTTGGAGCCGCCGAACCGCGGACGAGGACGTCCGCGCCCCCCAGGGGCGGTCGTTGGTTCTCGCCGGGGCGCGGAGCTTCAGGTCCGTGGCTCAATTTAATTCCGAGGCAGTGCTCGGCTGGAGTCCTGAAAAGGCTCTCAAGTGATCAATGCCCCGTCACGCCTGCCATCTTGGAGCCGCCGAACCGCGGACGAGGACGTCCGCGCCCCCAAGGGCGGTCGTTGGTTCTCGCCGGGGCGCGGACCTTCAGGTCCGCGGCCGGCTGTCAGTTTGATTTCGAGTCCCTATTCGGCTGGAGTCCTGAAAAGGCCCGCAAGCGATCTGTGCCCCGTCACGCCTGCCATCTTGGAGCCGCCGAACCGCGGACGAGGACGTCCGCGCCCCAAGGGGCCGATAGGGCTGGTGGGCGGGCGGGGCGGGGCGAAGTGGGCGGCTCGGCAGTGTCCGCCAGAGCTCTACCTCGCCTCCGTGGTATTCACCTCGACGTTGAATTCCCGCTTTAGCTTGTCGAAGTAGTCCGGCAGGCGCTTCTCCACTTCCTGGTTCAGCAGGTGTTCGCGGAGGTCATTGGCGACCTGCTCGAAGGGCATTTTGCCCGCGGGTATCCGCTCCAGCACTTTGACCAAGTACAGCCCCTGGCGCGTGGTGAGCACCGGGCTGACCTCGCCCACCGGGAGGGTGAAAAGGGCGTCGCGCAGTTCCGGCAAGCCCACCGAAGTCCGGGTGGACGTGTACTCGCCACCGGTGCGCTGCACCTCCGGGTCTTCCGAAACTTCCCGGGCGACCCGGGCGAAGTCTTCACCGGCCACGAGGCGGGCCCGGGCGGCTTCGAGGCGCTTTAATTTCTCGGCGCGTTGTTCGGCCGTGAGCGGTTCGCGGGTCAGGGTATCCACCGTGTGGACCATGATGACCGCCGAGCGAACGGTCTCCGGCCGGTCGAGCCGGGCGAGGTTGGCGCGGGTGAGGTCGGCGAATCGGGCCCGGGCATCCGCGTAGAACTGGTTGTTGGTCTGGCCGCTGGCCTCCATTTTCTGGATGGTCGCGCGGACGTCGCGCGCCAAGGCGTCCAATCCTTCGTCATAGGCTGCCCGCACGTCCGCGTCGGGGATCGTGATGGTGTCCCGGATTTCACGCCGGATGAGGGTCTCGACGATCGCCTGCTCGTAGGCGCGGGCCTCGAAGACCTCGGGCTTGATCCCGACCGCGATGAGCTGCCGGCGGTAGCTTTCCTCCGAAGGCGCGCGGCTGCGGGTGTTGGCGATGAACCTGTCCGCTTCCTCCCGGGCCTTCGCCTTGTCAGCGTCGGTGGCGCGCTGCATGAGAATGCGCGTGAGGATCATCCGGTCGAGCATGCGGGACTCGACGGAGGACATCTGCGCGGGCGGAATGGTCTGCCCCTGGGTGGCCATCGTGGCCTTGAGGCTGATGACCGCCTGCTCGACGTCGCTTTGGCGGATTTCGAAGCCCTTGCCTTTGGCAATAATCGGGTCCGGGAAGAGGGACCGGCTGTCGGCCGCGTGCAAGACCAGCGCGCCGGCGCCGAGGGCGCCGATCCAGGCGAGCCATTTTCGGACGGAAGGGAGGCGCATGTCAGGAGAGCTTGACGACGTGGAGGTTGCTGATGTCGGGGTCCTGGCGCAGCTCTTCCAGCACCGGAGCGGGCGGGATGCTGTCCAAGCACAGGACCGTCAACGCGGAACCGCCGGCATGGTCCCGGTGCAGGCTCATGCTGGCGATGTTCACGCGATGCCGACCGAGGAGCGAACCGATGTGACCGACCATGCCGGGCCGATCCGAGTTGTTGAGCAACAGCAGAACGCCCTCGGGGACGATTTCCACCGGCTGGTTGTTCAACCGCACGATGCGTGGATGGTGCTGCGCACCGAAAAGCGTGCCGCCCGCCGAAGTCGTCGCGGTCCCCGCGTGGGCGGCGACATGAACCCACTCGTGGAAGTCAGTTTCCTCGTTGGACTTCACCTCCTCGACCAGCAGCCCCAGGTTGTCGGCCAGCGATCGCACGTTCACCTGATTCACCTTTTCGCCCCCTGCTGATTCGAGGAAGCCCTTGAGCACGGCGCGGGTGATGGGGTCTGAGGGCATTTCGTTGGCCTTGCCGCCGTAGGTGATGACCAGTCGCTCGTTGCGCTTGGGCGCGCGCTGGGCCACCAGACGGCCCAGTTTCTCGCCGAGGACGAGGTAGGGTTTGACCACCGCGTAGGTCTGCGCGTCGAGACTCGGGAGGTTTACCGCGTTCCGCACCGCACCGGTGAGCAGGAAGTCCGTGATGGCCTCGGCCACCTCGATGCCGACGTTTTCCTGCGCCTCCTCGGTGCTCGCGCCGAGATGCGGGGTCATGATGATCTGGGGACACGCGCGGAGCGGCGAGTCCTTGGCGAGGGGCTCGGTCTCATACACGTCCAACGCCGCGCCCGCCACGATGCCGGATTCGATCGCCTGAAGGAGGTCGGTCTCGTTCACGATGCCGCCGCGGGCGCAGTTGATGACCTTCACGCCCCGTTTCATCCGGGCGAACGCGGCGGCGTTCACCATGCCGCGGGTTTCTTCGGTCATGGGCATGTGAACCGTCAGGAAGTCCACCTGCGGCCAAAGGGCATCGAGGTCCTCGACCAGTTCGACCTGCAGCGCCTGCGCGCGGGCCAGCGTCAGGTAGGGATCGTAGGCGAGCACGCGCATGCCGAAGGCTCTGGCTCGATGGGCCACTTCACTCCCGATCCGGCCCAGGCCGAGGACACCAAGCGTCTTTCGATAGAGTTCGGTGCCCTGAAACGCCTTGCGATTCCACTCACCGGCCTTCATGGAGGCGTGGGCCTGGGGAATTTTCCGGGCCAGGGCCATTAACATGGAGAAGGTCAGTTCGGCCGTGGAAATGGTGTTGCCGCCGGGCGTGTTCATGACCACCACTCCGTGCTGCGTGGCGGCCTCCACGTCCACGTTGTCCACGCCCACGCCGGCGCGCCCGACCACCTTGAGTTGCGGCGCCGCCTCGATCACGGCCCGGGAAATCTTCGTCTCCGACCGGACCACGAACGCGGCGGCATCCGCCGCGATGGGGAGCAGTTCCGCCTCGGACAACCGCTTGTCGAGCACCACCACCCGGAATTCCGGACGCTGCTGCAGCAAAGCGATGCCCTTGGGGGACACGGGATCACAAACAACGATTTTCATGGCCTTTGGTCGGTCAAAAAGAGCCGGCAGTCTAGGCCAGCGCCGTCGAGGGTCAAACCCGGACTCGGCGGTGGGGTCGTCGCGACCACAGGCCGAGGGCGGCCAGGCCCAAAGCCAGCAAGGCCCAGGTGCCAGGTTCGGGGATCGCCGGCCGGTGCGGACGCTTCGGTCCGCTTCGTCCGGGGGGACCTCGCCGGTGGACAGCGGGACATGGCAGCGACGCCTCCGGCACAACGAGCCGCTTGTCCGGGGGCCGGCCTCCGCGAATACTGCGCTCCATGACTCTTTCCACCGCTTCCCGTGTTCACCGCATCAGTCTCCTTCGCCGGGCACTCTGCCGAACCTTTGCCCTGCTGGCCGGCGCGGGGCTGGCTTCCACTTTCGGGGCGGTGGCGTCGCCACCCGCGCCGGCCTTCAACGTCCGCGGCCACGGCGCGGTGGGCGACGGCCAGACCTTGGATACCGCCGCGATCGCCCGCGCCATTGACGCCGCGGCGGCGGCGGGCGGTGGCACGGTGGTCTTTCCGGCCGGACGTTACCTGACCGGCACGCTGCATCTGCGCAGCCGCCTGACGCTGCAATTCGACGCGGGGGCGCGGCTGATCGGAACCACCAATCTGGCCGAGTATCGTCAGCCCACGCCGCCGGCGTATCTGCCCGAGGCGCGTTGGGGCAAATGGCATCGCGGCCTGATCGTCGGCGAGGGGGTGGAGGACGTGACGCTGCTCGGCCCGGGCCTCATTGACGGCAACCGGGTCTTCGACCCCACGGGCGAGGAACGAATGCGCGGCCCGCACACGCTGGTGTTCGTGGATTGCCGGCGGGTGACCGTGCGCGACGTGACTTTCCTCGACTCGGCCAATTACGCCGTGTTCTTCCAGGTGAGCGATGACATCGAGTTCCGCAACGTCACGTTCATCGGCGGTTGGGACGGCATCCATTGGCGGGGCGCGCCGGAGCGGTGGTGTCACAACGTCCGCATCGTGGGCTGCCAGTTTTACACGGGCGACGACGCGATCGCCGGCCGGTACTGGGACAACACCGTCATCACCGATTGCGTGATCAACTCCTCGTGCAACGGCATCCGCCTGATCGGTCCGGCGCGGCGAATGATCATCAACGATTGCCTCTTCTACGGCCCCGGCGAGCAGCCGCATCGCACCTCCGGCGAACGCCGCCGCACGAACATGCTGTCCGGTATCATCCTCCAGCCGGGCGCCTGGGATGCCACGCAGGGTGAGCTGGACGACGTGCTGTTGGCCCGGCTCACGATGCGATCCGTCGCGTCCCCGGTCACGCTCTGGACCAAGCCCGGCAACACCGTGGGCCGCGTGACCGTGAGTGATCTGACCGCCACCGGCGTGTACCGCGCGGCGATCTCGGTCGAGAGCTGGAGCGACACGCCGATCACGAACGTGGTTCTCCGGGGGATCAGGGTGGAGTTCGACGGCGGCGGCACGGCGGCGCAGGCAAAGCAGGAAGTCAAAGGGCCCGGCGTGGACGCGCGTGCCCTGCCGGCGTGGGGCATCTACGCGCGGAAGGTCGCGCGCCTCGCCATCGAAGATGTCCGCCTCAGTCTCGCCGCGCCGGATTTCCGGCCGGTGCTGGCGGCCGAGGAGGTGAATGAGCTCCTCCTCGACGGTTTTCGATTCCCGGCCATCGAAGGAGTGGCCGAGCCCTACGCGCTGAAGCGGGTGGGCAAGGTGTGGAATCCGACCTCGTCCGTGCCATTACCGGCCTCGGCCCCTTGAGGCACTGCGGGCGGCCGCTCAACACGGTCCCGGGACGGCGACGATCTGCGGCCCGAGGTCACTGCCGGGGATCTAAGGCAGGCCAGCGCCAGCGGGCGGCAAAGGAGCTTGGCGAGCGGGGGGACTACTGACGCCGTAACCGTTCACCACCCAGTCGAGCCGCCCGGTGTCGGTGTCCACGATCAAACCATGCACCGGGATCGCGAGCGGCAGAAACGGGCTGGCGCGGAGATGCCCCACGGCGGTCGCCACCGACAAGCGCTCGTTGAACAGCGGGCGCAGGAAGTCGTCCAGTGCAGTGGCCGCGGCGCCGAGGTCGGCACCGTTCTGGCGGAACCGAGCCACGGCTTCCCGGCGATCCGGAGCGAACAAGCGGCAGTCAGTGTGGCCCAGCACCACCACTTCGCGGCCGCCCTCCACCGCGCAGGCCAGCGCCACGGCACGGGCCGTCTCCGACTGCGGCCCCGTGACGACCGCGCCGGCATTCGTCAGCCAGAGGAAGTCGCGCTCCGGCACACCGAGCACTTCGGGCATCAACGCGTGGAGCCGCGGATCGAAACACGTCAGGACCACCACGGGCAGCGATCCGGCAAAGTCCGCCGGCCGCAACCCGGCGCGCTCGTCCCCGGCGAGCGCGCGGTGATTGGCATCCACGATGGCTTCGAGCAGGCGCATGGCGCAAAGGCAGCAGGTCAAAAAGCGGAGTGGCCCGATCGAGCCGTGGTAACTCGCACCTCATGCGTATAATACTCGGCGCGGGCAGGTCGTCCCGGCGTCACCGCCACGCGGAAGGCCGCGTCGTCCCGCGCCGGCACGGTCATGAAGGTCCGGCCATGCGCCGCATCCACCATCCGGCCCGACGAATCCGCAAAGCGGCACTCGAATTCGATGTCCCGCCACGGCAGGTCGCTCCGATTGGTCAGGATCCCCGTCACGTAGATGCGCGGGCCGTTCGTGGTTTCGACCCAGTTGAGCCACGACTCCCGGACGGCCAGTGCTCCGGGCACCTCGGAATAGAACGGGCGGGGCAGGAACACCTGTTGAAACCGGTTCGCCGCCAGCACGAGCAGGGCACCGCAGCCAAGCATCAAGGGCAGAACGACGAACAGGCTTTGCGCGAGCGGATGGCGCAGTGACCGCCAAGTCAACCATTGCCGGCAGCGCGGGCAAACCTTTGCGGCGAGTGAGATCAACTCGTCGCAGTAGGGACACGCGCGAGGAGTGGGAGGATCAGCGTTCATGGGGCGGCGGGACGCGACGCAGTCCGGATCGGGGCTCCGGTCGCCATCGGTGGCATGGTGAACTCGCGCCGTCACGGTCGCGGTAGCAACCCGCTCCGGCAGGCGACCGAGCTGAACCCGGAAGGCTGACTCGGCCGCCGGCGGGACGACGGGCAGGTCGTTGAGTGACAAATGCCGCACGTCGAGGAGTGAACCGTCCGGGTTGAGAAAACGCACTTCGAGCTCGCGAATCCGCCAGGGAACGCGACTGCGGTTCGTGATGAATCCGAGCGCGGCGTAGCGCGTTGAATCCCCCATCGCCTCCACGGCCAGCCGCACCACGTCCACCTGTCCCCGATGCGGAGTAAACGGGCGGCCGTGCGGGCGGTCGAACGCCGCATCGAGCCACGCACCACCGGCCAACAGGATGCCGCCACCGACCAGCGCTGCCGCGAGCGCGCCCCATTCCTGGCGCCGGAGCTTACCCCGCCCCGTTGGCGACTGGCAGTAAGGGCACCGCCACGCGCGGCGGCCTTGATGGCCTCGGCGCAGGTCGGGCAGGTCCGCAGCGCGGCGGGGTCAGGCATCGTCATTCGGCATCAGAAACCACAGCGCGAGGTACACGAGGATGCCGGGGAACGCGACGCTCAGGATCGAGCAAAGGATGTACACCAGGCGCACCCGCGAGGCGGACCACCCCAGGTGACGGGCGAGCCCGGCGCACACGCCGGCGATCAGCCGGCCCTGACGAGGACGAGTGAGAGTCATGCTATTCCTCCGGCGGCAGGAACCAGTGGATGTACCCGCACCGCGCGCAGATGTAGCACCGGCCGGTGGGATTGATCCAGTCGAGGTTCAGGAAGGACATGCCGGCCGTGTTCAGTTGCGCGTCGCGCCGGTGGAAGGCGTCGTGACCGCAGACCAGGCAGCGGAGCGGTTTCCCTTGGATTTCGACCGGCTGGGGTTCGCGTTTCATGGGAATGAGATTCTGGGTGTCTTCACGGCGCCCGTGCTAGCACGTTGCGCCGGCCAAAGCCAGGCGGCCGATTCAATCGCCGGGCGAGAAAATAGATCCGCGCGCCGAGGACTTGGCCGAACAGGCTGACCAGCACCCAGACGATCCGGTCGTTGCCCTCGCCGGGCTCGTTCCGCGCGGCATCCACCACGCATCCCGATCCCGAACGCCGGGCCAGGCACGCCTACCAGCACAGAAGGCGTCAGCATGAACTTCAACATGCCGAACATGGCGGTCATTGGCATCTCTCGTCTGGATCCAACTCGTGACGAGGGCAAGGAGACAGGACCAACCCTGGCGTTGCACTTACAAGTTCCCAGCGGGATTGGAAACTACAACCACCAGCCGACTTTGTGACCGGGCGGATCTGCCCATCCACACCCGGCCCAGGGTCCGCCGCCAGCGTCTGAGCCGCTGGCCGGGAGCGCGGCTTACCCGTTGCCCCGCGGGAGCGGGTGACCTCGCCGCGCGCTTTCGAGTACCGCGCCTTCAACCGTGCGGCCGGGGCCCGGGCGAGCGCCTACCGCGGGGGAAAGTCAAACTCGACCTTGCCTTTGTCACCGAGGACGAGGTGGGCCGGGAATGGCTTGCCCGCCTTCGAGATGAATTTCGTCAGCAGGTCGGTGCGGCCCGCCGATAGGAGTTTGCCCAATTGCTCGTGGTCGAGGGGTTGTTGCAGGATCACACGTCCGACCCGGAAAGTGCATCGTTTGCTGTCCGCCTGGGATTTCTCGCACACGTAATACTCGGGTCCCTCAAAAACGCGCCCGCCACATTTGGGGCATTTGCCCAGCGGCGTCTGGCCGGTGAAGTCGAGTTTGACCTCCGGCGTCGCGGCCTTCGTTTTCCGGGCGGAGGTTGTCTTGCGGGGCGCGAACTCGAACTTCACCTCCCCGTCCTTGAGCACCAGGAACGCCTCGAACTTGCGCCCATTCCGCTTGGATACGAAGCCGCCCAGCAGATCGGTCTTCCCGCTTTCGAGGAGCTTCTTCAACTGCGCCGGCTCGATCGCCTGCTGAAGGATCAACTTGCCTGTCCGGAAATCGCACGGGCGGTCCTTGCCGACCGCGTGCTCGCACACGTAATTGGCGCCGGCGTCAAAGACGCGCCCGCCGCACTTCGGACACTTGCCGAGCGGTTCCTTGCCGGTGAAATCCACCGCCGCGGTCTCGCCGGCTTGCGGATCGCGGTCGCCGTTGCCGAAATCGAACTCGACGCGGAAGGCATCCGAGAGCTTGAGCATCGCCGCGAACGGCTTGCCCTGCCGGCTGCGGAAGCCCTGGAGAGGGCCGAGCTGTCGGTCCCGCAACAGCGTCTCGACTTCGGCCGTCTCCAAGAGGCGCCCCGCGAGAATCCGGGGCAGGGCGAAATCACAGCCCGGCTTGACGCACTGGAAGTTGCGGTATTTCTCGTGGATCTCGCCGCCGCACTTGGGGCAGGGCGTCTGGAGCGCGCCGAAGTCCCCGGGGATGGTATCGTGCTCGTACTGTTTGGCGCGGGCCACGATCTGCCGGGTCATCTCCGCGATCTCGGCCATGAACTCCGCGCGGGTTTTCTGCCGGCGCTGGACCTGGTGCAGCTTGAACTCCCAGTCCCCGGTGAGTTCGGGCTTGGTGAGTTCGGGGATCCCCAGGCCCTCGAGCAATTCCATCAACAGAAACGCCTTGGACGTGGCCTGCAATTCCTTCCCGTGCCGGTGCAGGTAATCCTCCTGGATCAGCCCCTCGATGATCGCGGCCCGCGTGGCGGGCGTGCCCAGGCCCTTCTCCGCCATCGCCTCGCGCAACTCGTCGTCCTCGACGAGCTTGCCGGCGCCTTCCATGGCACTGAGCAGCGTGGCTTCGGTGAAGCGCGGCGGCGGTTTGGTCTGGCTGGCCTTCACCTCAATCTCCGCCGTCCCCACTTGCTCGCCGGGTTTCACCGGGGTCAGGTTGGCCGGCTCGTTCTCGGACTGCGCTTCCTTGCCATAGACCGCCAGCCAGCCCGGCTGCACGAGCACCTTGCCGGTCGTCTTGAACGGCTCGCCCTCCACCCGTGTGATGCGCGTCGTCTCGAGGAATTCCGCGGCCGGATAGAAGATGGCGAGGAACCGTTTGGCGACGAGGTCGTAGAGCCTCTGCTCGAGGTCGGACAACCCCTTGGGCGACTGAGTGGTGGGAATGATCGCGAAGTGATCGGAGACCTTCGCGTTGTTGAAGATTCGCTTGTTCGGCCGCACCCAGCCCTGCTCCAGAATCGTCGCGGCAAAGGGTCCATAGCTGGTCTCCGTCAGCATCTGGAGGGTGGTCTTGACCGTTCCCAGGTAATCCTCCGGCAGGGCGCGGGAATCGGTGCGGGGATACGTCAGCACCTTGTGCCGTTCGTACAGCGCCTGCGCGATGGACAGGGTCTTCGCGGCCGGCAGACCGAACCGCGAATTCGCCTCCCGCTGCAGACTGGTCAGATCGAACAACAGCGGCGAAAGCTGCGTGGTGGGCTTGCTCTCCTCCGTGACGATCCCGGGCTTTCCCAGGCACTTTGCGCGGAGCGCCTCGGCGCGGGCGACGTCCCACAGCCGCTCGGCTTTCAACTCGGCGTCGGCATCCTTGCCCTCCGGTTTGACAAACTTCTCGTCAAACCACCGCCCGGTGTAGGTGCCGGCCTCGGCCGCAAACGTGGCGATGACCTCCCAGTAATTCCGCGGGACGAAGTTGCGGATGCGCTGCTCGCGCTCGACTACGATCGCGAGGGTGGGGGTCTGCACCCGGCCGACCGTGGTCTTGTAGAAGCCGCCTGCCTTCGAGTTGAAGGCCGTCATGGCGCGGGTGCCGTTGATGCCCACCAGCCAGTCGGCCTCGGCGCGGCTGGTGGCGGCATCCGAGAGCGGCTGCATCTCGCGGTCGTCGCGCAGGCGCTCGAACCCTTCGCGGATCGCGGCGGGGGTCATGGATTGCAGCCACAAGCGGCGGATGGGCTGCTTGGCGCCGGTGTAGCGGATGATGTTGCGGAAGATCAACTCGCCCTCGCGCCCGGCGTCGCAGGCGTTGATGATGGCGTCCACATCCTTGCGCTTGATGAGCCGGGCGAGCTGCTTGAGCCGGTTTTCGCTGCGCTCGATGGGCTGAAGCTCGAAATGCGGGGGAATGACCGGCAGATGGGCGAAACTCCACTTGCCGCGCGCCGGCTCGACGCCTTCTGGCACGGCCAGCTCAAGCAGGTGCCCGACGGCGGACGACACCACGAACCGATCGTTTTCGTAAAAATCGTCCTGCTTCTTAAATCCCCCCAGCGCCCGGGCGATGTCACCCGCGACGGAGGGCTTTTCCGCGATGATCAGCGCCTTGCCCATGCATTTGGATGGCGTCGGACGGAGCGAACCGTGCCGCCGTCTTTAACCATGAGCGCGGGAAAGTTGCGGAAAAGGCACCTCAAGTCAACTGCCGCGCCGGCGCCGATCCGGAGGGAGTGGTGTCGGCAACCGGTCAGTTGGGGAGGGGCGATCAAGGCGGGTGGACGTTGCGTCAGAATACGGGTTCGGGATTCCAACCGGCGCTCCCCGCCCCCCGCTGGTTTTCGAATCTGAACCGGCGATTGGCGGCGGCTCCCTCTTTTTTTGGACGGCACCCGAGCCGGTTGGGGCCGGAGGGTCACGCACGCTTCATCACGAGCAGTCCTTGGCCCGAGGCTGCGCGCAAGAGCGCTTCAGACAACGCCCCCCTTTTGTTCCAAGGACCGCGAGAGTCTTGCCGTAACCCAGCTAGACGAGTTCCGGTTCCGGGTACTTGTAGCCCAGCCGGTAGTCGCGGCGCAGGAGGGTGTTGGCGAAGAAGTCGTTGACGATTACCTCCCGCGCGCCATCCCACAGGATGCTTCGTCCCAGCTTGTAGGAAAGCATCCCCAGCAGGCTCATGTTCGTGGAGCGATGCCCGATCTCGATGTCGCAGACCGGCAGCGTGCCGGTGTCAATCGCCCGCAGGAAATCCGCCCAGAGTTCCCTGATGTTCTGCTGGTCCGGCTCGTTCAGCGAAGGCTTCTCCTCGATCACCGGCTGGCCCTTGCTGGTGGGATAAAACTTCCAGCCGCTCCGCCAGCCGATGTGCAGGGTGCCCTCCGTTCCGTAAAAATACACGCCCACTTCCTCACCCTTTTCGGCGTTGTTGCCGGCGAAGTTGCGATGTTCCCAAATCGCGGTGAACGCTTCGAACTCATAGGTTGCCGTCTGCACATCCGGCGCGTCGGTGGTTTGCACGTCGGGCAGGTACACGACCGGTCCGCTGATGGGCCGTCCGCCGGTGGAGAAGACCCGCTTGGGCCATTTTTCCTCGGCCCACCAGAGAATCTGGTCCATCCAGTGGATGCCCCAGTCACCGAGCGTGCCGTTGGCGTAGTCGAGGAAGTTACGGAACCCGCGGGGATGAATGCGCGCATTAAACGGCCGCAGCGGTCCCGGGCCGCACCACCGATCCCAGTCGAGCGTTTTGGGTGGCTCCTGGTTGGGCGTGGCCCGTTCGGGCCCGCGCGCACCGCCGTACAGCACAAACGCCCGCACCAGACCGATCTTGCCGGCTTTGCCCGACCGGAGGAACTCCATGGCCGAAAGATTGTGGGGCGACACCCGGCGATGCGTTCCCACCTGCACCACGCGTCCGTACTTGCGGGCCGCGCGCACCATGGCCCGGCCCTCCGCGATCGTGTGGCCCACCGGCTTCTCGACATAGACATGCGCGCCCGCCCGCACTGCCTCGATTGTCTGCAAGGGATGCCAGTGATCGGGCGTGGCGACGATCACCACCTCCGGCCGCTGCTCCCGCAGCAGGTCGCGATAGTCGGTGTAGCGAACCGGTTTGCCGCCCGTGAGCTCCTCGACTTTGGCGCCGGCGGCGTCCAGGTGCCCGCGATCCACGTCGCAGAGGCCCACCACGTTGGCGCGCTTGGCGGCAATCGCTTCGTTCAAGATGTTCATGCCCCACCAACCGCAGCCGATCAGCGCCGTCTTGAAACGGCCGTATTCGTCGGCGGGGCGCACCGAGACTTGAGGGAGGACCAGCGTGGAGACCGCGCTGGCTTTCAGAAATTGGCGACGAGTCAGGTTCATACGCGAGTCAGGCATGATGGCTGTGGTGTTGTGCCGGCATTGCAGAATTCGCTCTGAATCAAGTCAAGCGGGAAGACCGTTGGTCCGGCGACGCGGCAACGACCCGTCCGGCTGAGAAGCCGGTCGGACGCGCGTCGCGCTCACCCGGTTTTGATGCCCAGGATGCGGTCCAGCGAGTCGGCCGTCTGGTAAATCAACGCCTCGGGATAGTGCGCGTAGGGATGGAAGTACTCGAAGGTCAGGAACCCGCGGTAGCCGATGGCCTCGAAAGCCTCCAGCAAGGCCGGCCAGTTCGTGGTGCCATCCAGGAGCGGGCGGAAGGCCTCGAGCGAGAAGTCCGTGCCCTTCTTGGTGAACTCCTTGAGATGCACGTTCTGGATGCGCTTCCCCAGGATCGGCACCCAGTGCTCCGCGTGCTGGAACATCGCAATGTTACCCGTATCAAAATGCACCCGGACATGGGGCGACTGGAACGAGTCCACAAAGGCGTTCATCTCCATCGGCGTCATGAGGTAGCCGTTGAAGAAGATGTTTTCGATGTTGAGGAAGACGTTGAGCATTTCCGCCTGGCGAACCAGAACGCCCACCGCCTCCCGGGCGCGCTGGTCGCAGACGTCATTGGGCACCGGCTCGTGATCCGTGCGCCACGGGATATGCACCGCGCCAGGCACCACGAGGACATTCTGCACCCCCAGATCGTGCGCCGCCCGGGCGATCAGCCCGGCCAGCTCCAAGCCGCGGGCCCGTTTGGCCGGATCGTTGCTCGTGAGCGGGTAAGGCCAAAACAGGAACGAACAGAGGCCGCTGATCTCGATCCCGATCTTGTCCGCGAGCCGCCGAATCGCCCGGTACTCCGCGGTTCCGGCCTTGGGTGAAAGGTCGTTCTCGAGATCGTAGTTCAACTCGATGCCGTCAAAGCCCGCCGCTTTGGCCAGCCGGAGACACTCCTCGAGGTTCATTCGTTCCGGGTACGGGAAGGCCCAGAGATTGATGGACTTTTTCATCGCATAGCGCCTGGGCGCGGCGCGGCGGGCGTCGGCCGCGGCGTCGGCGGCCGGGACGCCCCCGGGCAGTGCCAGCGCCGCCGTGCCCGCGAGCGCCGCTTTCAAGGCGACGCGACGGCTGAAGGCAGGCGATTCCACCCCGAACGGGCCGACCGCAACCGGGTTTGAGGCCGGCCGCGAGTCCACCTGAGCCGCGGCGGAGGAATTCGATGGCGTATTCATGGTCCCGATTTGCTTCACCGTCCGACCTTCCGCAAGCCGATTATGACCGACGGGAAGCGCTGGGGCGCAGCCTGCTTGCTGATCTGTAGGTGGGATGCACGACAATCCCACGTTTGTTGTGCCGGATTCAGCCGGTTCGGACCGCCTGAAGGCGGGACACCGAACGCACGGGTGGTCGCCCATGTCGCGGACTCCTCACTATCGCAGGCCAATGTTTTCGCGAGGGCTCGGGGGGGCGCTACTGGCAGCGGCGGGATGCGGCAAGAACCGGTGGTTTGGCCGGAAGGCCGAAAACTCCTGCGACGACCCGTGAGGTGTCCAAGCGGCTCAGGCGCGTATCTAGCCGCCGACCGGGAGGTCGGCGCCTCCCTTAACGCCGGCTTTCCAGCCGGCCCGAGTGCCGATCGCAGACCAGCAGGCTGCCAAGAAAACCGAAACCCCCGCGCCAAAGCTGAATCGCTTCAGGAAGCCTTGGGTGATGGGCAACCACGGATGTCGGCCGAGCAGGTTGCCCGTTGGCCGGGTGCCCGCCCGCCCGGCCCGCTTCCGCGCTTCGCGGCCGAGATGGTCCACGTCCGGTCGCCTTTAAGCCCGGGGCAGCCACAGACCCGCCTGTAACCGGAGAGCCGGCACCGGCGTCTTCTTCCCCGAACTCGGTCAAAATCCAATCCATATCTCACACCTATGAAGCGATACGTTTTGTTTGGCGCGGCGTTCCTGCTCTCCGGCTCCCTGCTGGCGGCGGACGCCAAGGAGGAAGTCACGGCGGCGGTCAAGAAGCTGGCGGACGCCAGCAGCTACGGCTGGAAGACCACCACCGAAATGGGCGGCGGGCAGGGCGGCGGTCGGCTGGGCCCCGGCACCACCGAGGGTGCGGCGTCCAAGGACGGCTGGATCTGTGTGAAGATGATCCGCGGCGACAATGTCACCGAAGGCGTCATCAAGGGTGACAAGGCCGCCCTGAAAACCGATGACGGCTGGCAATCCGTCGCGGAGTTGACGGCTGGCGGCGGCGGAGGCGGCGGACAACCGGGCAATCGGGGACGCTGGATGGCCCGCACGCTGCAAAACTACAAGGCCCCGGCCAAAGAGGTGGCCGATATGTTGCCGCAGCTCAAGTCACTCAAGAAAGAGGGCGACGCGTACGTCGGCGAAATGACGGAAGAGGGTGTCAGGGCGCTGCTCAGGATGGGCCGGCCCGGCGGGGGCGGCGGCAACGCCCCGGAACCGCGCGACCCCAAGGGTTCGGTCAAGATCTGGCTCAAAGACGGCGCGCTCGCCAAGTACGAGTACAAGGTGCAGGCGACCATGAGCTTTCAGGGCAATGACATGACCATTGACCGGACGACGACGGTCGAGATCAAGGACGTCGGCACGGCCAAGGTCGAAGTCGCGGAAGCGGCGAAGAAGATCGTTTCCTGAGAATCGCGATTCGCGCATCATCAACGATCGAGTCACGCCCCGGGCTGCGGTCCGGGGCGTTTGCTTTGGATGCCCTCGCGGCGAAAAAGAGGCCGGGGCCGCGCCCGTTGGAGGACACGGCCCCGGCCATCCAAACAGCCGCTTGAATCAGGCGAGCGTCTTGCGCAGGAACTTGAGCCCCTTGGTGGCGATCTCCTCGCGGCTGGGTTCAATCTGGCGCCAGATGGCGGCCGCCGCGGCGATGATCTTCACGTCCTGGGTGAACGACTCGATCACCACGCCGCCGTCGTACTTCACCTTCTTCAGCGCCTTGGCAATCTCGTCCCAGGCAATGTGATCGTTGCCCGGCGTGCCGCGGTCGCTGCCGCAAGCATGGAAGTGCGCGAGCAGTTTGCCGGCCTTCTTGATGGCCTCCGCCTGATTCTTCTGCTCGATGTTCATGTGGAACGTGTCGAGATGAATCTTCAGCGCGGGACTGCCGACGTCCGCGATGAGTTCGAGCGCCTGCTCGACCGTGTTGATGAAGTCGGTCTCGAAGCGGTTGAGCGGCTCGACGGCGATCACGATGCCCTTCTTTTCCGCATACTTGCAAATGGGCTTGAGGTTCTTCACCACGGTCTTCCACTGCTGCTTCTTGGCGGCGGGCTCCTCGGCGTTTCGCCGGCCCACCGCGGAATAGACCGGGCCGGCCACCACCGGCGCGCCGAACATCGCCGCCTGGTCAATCAGCGCCATGAGGTACTTCGCCGAATTCGCCTGCGCCTCTGGCGTCCCGCGGAGGTCGCGGTCCGGACCGAAGGCGCCGCACACCGAACAGCAGGTGATGCCCGCCCGGTCGAGTTGCGTGCGGATGTGCGTCGGGTCTATCGCCGCCGGGTCATCCACCGCGATCTCGACCGAATCGAAGCCCCACTTCTTGAAGGTGGGGAACCATTTGGTGCTTTCGTTGGTGAAGGGAAACGTGAAAAGAAATGTGTTGATGCCGAATTTCATAGGTGTGTGTCTCGTGGGCGCAGGCTAAGAACTGGCCTTCCCCTGTCAAAAGGTTTTCGGCCCGCGACCTTGGCGGAAATCGAAACGGCCCGCTTGCCGATCAGCGCCCAGCAGGCGAGATCAGGGCAACCGCCCGCGGCCGGGCGACCTCGGCGCCACCGCATCTTCACAGCTTTGGCCTCGGCTCATTCGGTGCCAGCGGACTGTTTGTCGCGGGCCCGGCCGGCATCCGCACCTCGGGAATCGGCTGAGGTTGCTTCGCCTTGACGAACACGTAGTAGCCCATGAACCCCAGCCAGCTCAGGAGCAGCGTGCCCAAGCCGAGGAGGAACAGCGCGGGGGCCAGGGGCAGCCGCGGTCGTCGGGTGGTTGGCTCGCCGGCGGACGGTGCGGGCCCCGCCGATGAGTCGCCTGTCCCTGCGCGGCGTCGAGACCGGGAATCGTCGCTCATGTGCTCGCAGTCAGCTTGCGGGAAGAGCGATGGCCGGACCACTCGGTTTTCGGCGGCTCGGGCAGGCCCTGCACCCGGTACGCCGTCCGGAAATGCAGCTTGGCCACCTCGCCCAGCTTGTCCGCGCCGTGCCGCGCCACGAACTCCCGCCCGGCCGCTTCCACCTGTTCACTCGCGCCTTTGGGCAGGGGAACGCCGTACGCCTGCGAGAGCTTCTCCAGCCGCCGGACGAACTCGTCGCGGGCAAGAATGGACGCCGCCGCCACCGCCAGATCCGCCTCCGCGCGGTGTCGCTGAATCAACTCCACCTCCCGTCCCAGGCTCATCAGCGCGCGGGCCACGGTGCCCTCGTCGGCGGCGAACTGGTCGCTGATCGCCCGTACGGGCGGCGGATTCATCCGGTGGCGCTGGAGCATGAGGTTTTCAATCACCCGCGCATGGCCCCAAGCAAGGATCTTGTTCACGCTGCCCATCGTGCGGTGCAGCCGGTTGTACGCCTCATTGCCGATCGGCACCACGCGCCAGACGCAGCCCGGTGTTTCGCGGATCAACTCCGCCAGCTCGCCGATCCGCTTGTCGCTGCTGACCTGTTTCGAGTCGCGGACACCCGCCTCGCGCCACGCCCGGACGACTGCTTCGTTCACGTACACGCCAGCCACGCAGAGCGGGCCGAAGAAATCGCCCTTGCCGCTCTCATCTATGCCGATCCGCGGCAGGAACAGCTCCGGCTGCAACTCCGCTTCGTACCCCAGCCGCGCCTCGCGCAGGATCTCCGGCTCGAGCACGAACTCCACGAACTCCTGCGTGCCCTTCCCTTGCACGACCAGCTTGCCGCTCTCGTAGAAGACCACGTTGACCTTGTCCCGCTCGCCGGCGAACCGCGCATGGGGAACCTCCCGGAAGGTGAAATCGCGCTCGCGCATCCACCGCTCCAAAGCGGCGGCCTGCTGGGAATCCAGCTTGCACGTGTAGGCGGTCAACGGCGCAGCCATGGCCCGGCAAGCTAGTCCGCGGCGCAGCCGAAGTCGAGCCGGCGACGGATTGCCGGCCCGGAAAGCCGCCCTACACTCGCCCCGTGCCGCAACCGCGCTCGTTGGTGCTCCCGCTGCTCGACTGGTTCGCCGCTCATGCGCGCGACCTTCCCTGGCGCCGCACCCGCGATCCGTATGCCATCTGGGTCTCCGAGATCATGCTCCAGCAGACGCAGGTGAAGACCGTGATTCCCTACTGGGAACGCTGGCTGCGGGAGTTGCCGGATGTCCGCGCGTTGGCGGCCGCACCGGAATCCCGCGTCCTGAAGCTTTGGGAGGGCCTCGGCTACTACACCCGCGCGCGCCATCTGCAACGAGCCGCGCGCCAGCTTGTCGTCAGCCATGACGGCCGCTTTCCGGAATCGTTTGAAGCAGTGCTCGCCCTGCCCGGTGTGGGCCGGTACACGGCGGGCGCCATTTGCAGCATCGCCTTCAATCAGCCGCACCCGGTTCTCGACGGCAACGTCATCCGCGTCTTGTCCCGGGTCTTCGCACTGAAGGGCAACCCGCGCGAACGCGCCGCCAGCGCAGCCTTGTGGCGACTCGCGGAGGAGCTCGTTCTTGCCGCGGCAGAGACCGGCCGCCCGGATGCCTGTTCCCACCTCAATCAGGCACTCATGGAGTTGGGCGCGCTGGTCTGCACCCCGCGCCAGCCGGATTGCCCGAGCTGCCCGTGGCGACGGGCCTGTCGCGCCCGGCGGGAAGGCATCGTGGACCAGTTGCCGGTTCGCCCCCCCCGGCCGGCGCCGACGCCGCGCCACTTCTTCGTATTCGTGGCGTGGCGGCGCGGCCGTTGCCTGGTCCGGCAGCGGCCGGCGGGCGCCGTCAACGCCGGGCTCTGGGAATTTCCGACCGTGGAAGCAATTCCGGAAGCGTCGCCAGCCGCCGTGGCGCGCGAGCATCTGAGACTGGCGGCAGCCGCCGGACTGGAAGCGAGTCGGCTGGGAACGGTTCGTTGCAGCGTCACTCGTTATCGGGTCACGCTCGAGGCCTTCACCATTCGACTGCCCCAAGGCGTGTCGTCGCGAGACGCGGCCCGGGCGATTGGTGCTCGCTGGTTGCCGTTCGCTGAATTGGCCCGGCTGGCCCTCAGCAGCGGCCAACGGCGCGTGTATCAACTGGCCCGGAATCAGTTTCGTTTCGCGGCCCCGCCATCAAGCCTGGCCGGAACAGCCCGGAGTAAACCGTCCGGTCGGAACCACCGCCGTTGCCAGCGCTCCGCGGGCCCAAGTTTCCTCGGTTCGGCAAGGGCAAAATAGGGTGCGTTTTGGCCAAAATCCGGGTAGCGGCCAACGGGCGGTTGCTGCAAGCTGCCACCGTCATGAAAAAGTGGCGCCCCCTCCCCGGCCAGGTTTTCTGGGCGTTCTCTCTCTCTCTCTTTCTCTCTCTCTGAGTCTGCTGGAGGCGCCGAATCACCGCCGTGGGTCGCCGCTGGGGCCGACGCCGGTTGGCGACTGATCGCCCGCGGCCCGCACGAGGACGTCTGGCAGTCCCCCGACGCCATGAAGGCCTTGCCGGTTTCTCCCACTGTCGGAGGGGTGCGCGTTCTGGGCACGGGACTCAATCGTTGGGACGACTCCGCCGGAACCTGGGTGCCGGCCGAGGCCGGCTTCGAAGGCACACCTGATGGTCAGTACGTGGCCCGGCACACGGCCCATCAACTGATCCTGGCGCCCAACCTGAACACCGACGGCGCCGTGGCCGCCCACGGCTGGCGAGGTCTGAAGCCCGGGGCCGGTGGTCAACTCGTTTCAATTGGAAAGCCTGACCGATTGAACGTCCTCACCCGCTACAACACCGTTCAGGAACAGTACGGCTCGAGTTGGGATTCCGCCGGCTGGACGACCCTCCTCTACCCGCCGCAGAGCGCCACCACGCCGGCGCCGCAGGTGACCTGCCGTTTCACCCGCCTGACCGCTCCCGCCTATGGCCGGCAGATCAATGGTCCGGGCGTGGGCATATACCGGTTCACCGACTGCCAGTTCGCGGGCGGCGAACTCTCGCTGGACACGCTGGCCACCGGCACCAGCGGCCTGAACCTCACGCTCAAGAACTGTCTGTTGGAGGGCGTGACGTGTTCCTTCACCGACCACAACGATCCCGTGTCCCTCACCGTCCGCAACTGCACGTTCTGGCACGGCCACGCTTGGTTCAGCCCCGGCGAGGCCAACACCTTCCTGGTGCGGGATACCTTCTTCGACGCGACGGTCATTGCTCAAAACGCGGTGGCGGTGGACCACGACTACAACGGCTACTTGACCGGACAGTCACGCTTGACCCCGGCCGCGCCCAACGACCGCTTGCTGTCCGCCAGTCCGGCGTATGCCACCGGACCGCTGGGCAACCGCTACCTGCCGACCACCTGCGCCCTGCGCGACGCCGGCAGCCAGGCGGACGCCGCGCTGGCGGGCCTCTACCCCCACACCACCTACGCCGCCAATCAGACCCTCGAGCAAAACACCCGCGTGGACGTGGGCTTTCACTACGTGGGTTGCACCGCCAACCAACCCACCCACACTGACAACGACACGCTGCCGGACTGGTTGGAGGACTACAACGGCAACGGCGCGTTGGATTCAGGCGAAACCCTGTTTACCTCTGCTGACACGGACCCAAACGACGGTCTGAATGACCTTCAGACCCACGAACTGCGCTTCAACGTGCTGGTCAATGACTGGCGACAAGATGCCTATGGTCCCGACCCCGGCTACAGCAACGAGCAGAACACCCAATGGCAACCGAAGGTGGTAGCCGACGGGGACACGGTCGTAGTGGCGTTCTGGGATACAAACCAGGGAATCTACGAACTCAAAAGCGGGACGGATCGCGGAACGAATCGCATGGTGGGCTGGGCGGTGTCGCGGGATGGCGGCGTGACCTTCAGCGATCAGGGACAGCCGCCCGTGCCAGCGGTGATTCCGCCGGATACCCTGCCTTGGGGTGACGCCGGCGACCCCGTGCTGGCCATTGACCGTGTGTCCAACACCATCTACCTGGCCGGCACCTCCGAGCGACGTTCCGGGGCCAACCGAGGTGTGCCGCTGTGGAAATCCACCGACAACGGGGCAACCTTCGTCCGCTGCGAAACGGTCCGGCCGGACATCGAGGAGTCTGATTACCCGTGGATCGCGGTGGACGACTGGCCGGGCGGTGCCGGCTATTATCACGACGTGTACCTCCTCATCCGCACCTTGGGACCGGGAACCGAGAATCAGAAGATGTACCTTATGGTCGCCCAAGACGGAAATGTGTCCGCCAGCAACTGGAGCAAGCAGGAACTCGCTGGGCTGGGTGCCACCATGCAAACAGTCGCTGTGGGGCCGGACCACGTCGCCTATGTGGCCTGGCTCCAGCGGTCAGGCCAATACCCCAACCACAATTGGGCACTTCAAATGCGGGCGGTTGGCAATCGAGGAACGGATATCAATCGGCTTGGCACCTCACCCAAAATCATCTGCCAACTGACTCCGAACGACACCACCACACTCGCGCTGCTCCGCAGCAACTCCGGAAACAGCGATGACTACTTCGAGGCCTTCCGCCACCCAGCACTGGCCGTCAATCCAGCGAAGGCCGGCCATCTCTACGTGGCCTTTACCGACAAAGGGTCCATCACCGACCGGGCCGATGTGTTCTTCACCTATTCCACCGACGGCGGCCAGAACTGGCTGGGCACGCCGCAGCGGCTCAATTCCCTCGATGGCAATCCGGTTGCCAACGACCAGTGGGCACCGGTACTGGCGGTCAAGCCTGACGGTCAGCAGATGCTGGCAGCGTGGTTCGACCGGCGCAACGATTCCGCCAACTCGCTGATTGATGTGTATGGCCGATGGGGTGCCATCGCCAGCAACGGCACGGTGACGTGGGGCAGCCAGATCTTCCGGATCACCAGCGAGAGTTTCCCGCCGGTGTACCCCGGCACGCTCCCCGCCAACCGCGATCCGGGCCACTACGATCCCGTCTGGCCGCCGGGTGACGTCAACCTCCGCTGGTGGTATCACACCGCCGACACTTGGTGGCCCATGGAGTTCCCGCCGCCAGACGATGTCCGTACCGCTCCAGCCTACGCTAATTGGATGGGGGAGCACAACGGAGCCTTCGGCTCTTCAACGCACGCCTTTGTAGTCTGGCCGGATGGCCCGTCTTCGCTCGTCCCGCCGCGCATACTGTCCGGACCGGAGTCAATTGGATGTTCGAATGGTCAGGTGTCCTGGCCCAGCTCATGAACACTGCCGCATCAGGAGGATGCTATGGGTCTAAAATGTTACGATGCACTTCTTTCACGATGCTCGGCTGGAGCGTGAATGCACAAAGCTACTTTCTGCTGAAGAACAACTGGCCCTACGACCTGGGTCCCAACGCCCCGGTTTTTGACTGGGACGGCGACCGGCTGTCCGGACCGGAGTGGCGCGTTGAACTTTATGGAGGGCCCCTGCCTGACTCGCTCAGCCCGGCAGTGGATTATAGAACGCAGGAACGAACTATCATTCATCTCAGGTCACCCGGTTATTTCGACTCGACTTCACCTTCTGGCTTTCTCGTCATCGGAACGGTCCCCAGAGGCGACTGGGCGTGGTTGCAGGTGCGGGTTTGGAGCGTGGATCTGGGTGCTACGTACGAGGAGGCAGCGGCGCTGGGCTTGGGCGGGTACGGCGAGTCCCGAGTCTTTTACGCCTTGGGCACCGATCCCGACGCCCTGCAATTGCCCGCTCCGCTACATGGTCTGGAATCCTTCGCTGTCCGGCAGATCGTCCCTGAGCCAGCCATTTGGGCGCTGCTGGCGATGGGCGGGCTGGGCCTGTGGTGGGCGCGGCGGCGGCCGGGGCGGACGAGAACTTGCGTTGAATCGGCACGGTGAACGTCTTCGGCCATCAGAAGCGGCGCGGCTGTCGTGGGTGGGTTGTGCCGCTTGCCGCCGCCGGCGTCGCGCCGGCGGCGCGGGATCGTACTACGATCTGGGTCAGGGCGCTTTTGTCACCGTGCCATAAAACTACCAACTACCGCTCGACATTTGCACAACGATGAAGACGACTCTCAAAACCGTCTGCCTGCTTTCTCTAGCCGGGCTGTCTGTGCAGGGCGGGGAATTTCGCAATTTGGGTTTCGAAGACGCCGACCCAGAACTGCTCATCGGGGGCACCTGGGGTTGGCCTCCGCGCATGGTGCCGGGGTGGATGGATACGGATTCAGGGACGGTCGGCTACAACAATTCCATTTCCCTCAACGGTATTTTTATGCTCATAGACAACTGGGGGCGTGGGTTAAACTATGAGCTGAGCCTTTGCCCCGTGGTGGACCGCCTAGCCATCGGAGTGATTCCGAACGCCTACCTCACACTCAGCGGAGAGCCACCGCCCCCCGCACTCCAGCAGACTGGCTTGGTTCCAGACTGGGCTGCCCAGCTTCGCTTTGTCTGGAAGGGCGAGCGGCTGGACCTGTTTCTGGACGGCCAAGCCACGCCGTTCTCACTGGTCGAGGAGCGGCTGACTAATGACCCCTTCGTGCCCATTCACAACTACTACGCCGCGGACGTGAGCGCGTACGCGGGCCGGGAAACCACGCTGCGGTTCGAATTCCGCGCCGATGAAGTCCACGCCTTTCCCGACTGGCCCAACCGGGTGGCGGTGATTGATGACGTCCACTTCTTTCCCATCCCCGAGTCGTCACCGTGGGTGCTGCTGGCTGCCGGCGGCTTGGGCCTGTGGTGGGCGCGGCGGCGGCGCGGGATCGTACTACGATCTGGGCCAGGCGCTTTGGTCACCGTCCCATAGAACTGCCAAGTGCCGCTCAACATTTGCCCAAATATGAAAACGACTCTCCCAACCGTCTGCCTGCTTGCTCTAGCCGGGCTGTCCGTGCAGGGCGGGGAATTCCGCAATTTGGGGTTCGAAGACGCCGACCCGGAACTGCTCATCGGGTCCACGTGGGGCCATTGGGATCGCATGATTCCCGGATGGACCCCCGGTTAGAGCTGGCGGCTGGGTCGGTTACAACCAACCCATCGGCATGGAGGGCTATTTCATGCTCATTGATGACTGGGGCCGGGAACGGACCCCCGTGTTGAGCCTCTGCCCCGTGGTGGACCGCCTAGCCATCGGAGTGATTCCGAACGCCTACCTCACACTCAGCGGAGAGCCACCGCCCCCCGCACTCCAGCAGACTGGCTTGGTTCCAGACTGGGCTGCCCAGCTTCGCTTTGTCTGGAAGGGCGAGCGGCTGGACCTGTTTCTGGACGGCCAAGCCACGCCGTTCTCACTGGTCGAGGAGCGGCTGACTGATGACCCCTTCGTGCCCATTCACAACTACTACGCCGCGGACGTGAGCGCGTACGCGGGCCGGGAAACCACGCTGCGGTTCGAATTCCGCGCCGATGAAGTCCACGCCTTTCCTGACTGGCCCAACCGGGTGGCGGTGATTGATGACGTCCACTTTCTTCCCATCCCCGAGCCGTCCAATTGGGCGCTGCTGACCATCGGCGGTTTGGGACTGTGGTGGGCGCGGCGGCGGCGCGGGATCGTACTACGATCTGGGCCAGGGCGCTTTGGTCACCGTCCCATAGAACTGCCAAGTGCCGCTCAACATTTGCCCAAATATGAAAACGACTCTCCCAACCGTCTGCCTGCTTGCTCTAGCCGGGCTGTCCGTGCAGGGCGGGGAATTCCGCAATTTGGGGTTCGAAGACGCCGACCCGGAACTGCTCATCGGGTCCACGTGGGGCCATTGGGATCGCATGATTCCCGGATGGACCCCGGTTAGAGCTGGCGGCTGGGTCGGTTACAACCAACCCATCGGCATGGAGGGCTATTTCATGCTCATTGATGACTGGGGCCGGGAACGGACCCCCGTGTTGAGCCTCTGCCCCGTGGTGGACCGCCTAGCCATCGGAGTGATTCCGAACGCCTACCTCACACTCAGCGGAGAGCCACCGCCCCCGCACTCCAGCAGACTGGCTTGGTTCCAGACTGGGCTGCCCAGCTTCGCTTTGTCTGGAAGGGCGAGCGGCTGGACCTGTTTCTGGACGGCCAAGCCACGCCGTTCTCACTGGTCGAGGAGCGGCTGACTGATGACCCCTTCGTGCCCATTCACAACTACTACGCCGCGGACGTGAGCGCGTACGCGGGCCGGGAAACCACGCTGCGGTTCGAATTCCGCGCCGATGAAGTCCACGCCTTTCCCGACTGGCCCAACCGGGTGGCGGTGATTGATGACGTCCACTTCTTTCCCATCCCCGAGTCGTCACCGTGGGTGCTGCTGGCTGCCGGCGGCTTGGGCCTGTGGTGGGCGCGGCGGCGGCGCGGGATCGTACTACGATCTGGGCCAGGGCGCTTTGGTCACCGTCCCATAGAACTGCCAAGTGCCGCTCAACATTTGCCCAAATATGAAAACGACTCTCCCAACCGTCTGCCTGCTTGCTCTAGCCGGGCTGTCCGTGCAGGGCGGGGAATTCCGCAATTTGGGGTTCGAAGACGCCGACCCGGAACTGCTCATCGGGTCCACGTGGGGCCATTGGGATCGCATGATTCCCGGATGGACCCCGGTTAGAGCTGGCGGCTGGGTCGGTTACAACCAACCCATCGGCATGGAGGGCTATTTCATGCTCATTGATGACTGGGGCCGGGAACGGACCCCCGTGTTGAGCCTCTGCCCCGTGGTGGACCGCCTAGCCATCGGAGTGATTCCGAACGCCTACCTCACACTCAGCGGAGAGCCACCGCCCCCGCACTCCAGCAGACTGGCTTGGTTCCAGACTGGGCTGCCCAGCTTCGCTTTGTCTGGAAGGGCGAGCGGCTGGACCTGTTTCTGGACGGCCAAGCCACGCCGTTCTCACTGGTCGAGGAGCGGCTGACTGATGACCCCTTCGTGCCCATTCACAACTACTACGCCGCGGACGTGAGCGCGCGTACGCGGGCCGGGAAACCACGCTGCGGTTCGAATTCCGCGCCGATGAAGTCCACGCCTTTCCTGACTGGCCCAACCGGGTGGCGGTGATTGATGACGTCCACTTTCTTCCCATCCCCGAGCCGTCCAATTGGGCGCTGCTGACCATCGGCGGTTTGGGACTGTGGTGGGCGCGGCGGAACGGTCGCTGCCGGAACAAATCATGCTCTTCCACAGTTCCGTGAATGGTCTCAGCCATCAGAACCGGCGCAACGCTCCGGTCAACTCGCGGATGGACATGTATGGCCGATGGGGTGCCATCGCCAGCAACGGCACGGTCACCTGGGGCGGCCAGATCTTCCGGATCACCACCGAGAGCTTCCCGCCGGTGTACCCCGGCACGCTGGCCGCCAACCGCGATCCGGGCCACTACGATCCCGTCTGGCCGCCGGGACTTCCTGACTCTTTTATCAACTTGCATTGGTGGTACTCGTGGTTTGCGCCCCCACCCGAGAATCCCCAGGACCCTCAAGAATGGGAAGCGGCTTTCAATTGCACCTCCAACACCTACGCGAAATGGTTGTCCGAGCACAATCGTCGGTCGAGACCCAACCGCCGCCCCGTATGAAACGTGCGATCAATCCTTCTCCTCTGGTCCTTGCTGTTCTGATGGGTGTCACGCTTGTTCCTCCAGTTGCGATGGCGTCCGCAGCATTGCAGCCGCGTTCCACCTTCTGGCTGGACAACCGCTTTCCCAGTCGCGGACTGGACGCTCCCGTGCTCGATTGGCAGGGCAACCGACTTGCGGGAGCGGAATGGCGAATCGAACTATACGGAGGACCTGCGCCGGATTCGCTCTCGCCGGCTATCGCTCTCGACAAGGGCGGTCGTTTGATTACCGGCTTCTACGCACCCGGGTACTTCCGCGGCGCAAGTTCGGAACTCAGCGTTGTTTGCGCTCCGAGCGACTATCCCTGGGCCTGGCTGCAAGTCCGGGTATGGAACGCGAGCTTGGGCGTGACTTACGAGCAGGTCGAGGTTCGAGGGATAGGGGGGTACGGCGAGTCCAAGGTGTTCTTTGCACGGGGCGGCTTTCACGAAGGAGTGACAACGCCCTGGCCGCCCGAACCGCCCCTTGGTTTGCAGTCCTTTACCGTGCGGCAGATCATCCCCGAGCCGTCCACCTGGGCGCTGCTGGCGGTGGGCGGGCTGGGCTGGTGGTGGGCGCGGCGGCAGGGCAAAGCCGGGAACAAATCGTGCTCTGAATCGGGGCCGTGAAGACTCGTGGTCAACGCCAGCAGCGGGAAGGCGGGAGGCCGCCTCGTGCGGTTGGTGAGCTGGGTGCGGCGGCACGGAAACTGGCCAGCGGGACGCCCATGCTCCCTAAGTCAGTCAGCGCGCTTCGGGGTGATCGGCGTGCCATCGCCAGCAACGGCACGGTGACGTGGGGCGGCCAGATCTTCCGGATCACCACCGAGAGCTTGCCGCCGGTGTATCCCGGCACACTCGCCGCCAACCGCGATCCCGGCCACTACGATCCCGTCTGGCCGCCGGGTGAAGTCAACCTCCGCTGGTGGTATCATACCGCCGACACTTGGTGGCCAATTGACCCGCCGCCGTTGGAAGTCCTCACAGACAATACCTATGCCCACTGGACTACCGAGCATAACGGATCCCACGCCACTTCGGAGCACGTGCTCTTAGTCTGGGCCGGCCATCGCGGACGTTCTCCGAGGAGCGCGTACTTCCCCAACCGGAACCAACATGACGTCAGGCTGGCGCGGGTCCCGTGGCCTTGACTCGCGTTCCGAAGCCGGAGGACCTGCCAAATACCTCGCCCGATAATGAAAACACGCACGCGGCAATTCTGCGGAGCCTTGGTAATCTTGGTCTCGTTCGCTTGCCGGGGACAGACCACGTTCTGGCTTCGTAACAACTGGTCGCCCAATGATCCTCATGGGGCAGGTCCCAACGCTCCCTTGTTCGACTGGAACGGTCAGTTGTTGTGGGGACCGAACTGGCGGGTGGAGTTGTGGGGAGGAGCCACCCCGGACGCGCTGAATCCAACGGTGAGTTACCACTACGGTCGGAGGGAAATCATTTCCCTCCGGTACCCGGGCTATTTCTTCTCTCCCAACGGCATGGCGGTCGGATCCGCTTTGCCCGGCGACTCGGCGTGGTTACAGGTCCGGGTCTGGAATGTGGAACTGGGAGCGACGTATGAGGAAGTAATCACCCGGGGTTTAGGAGGCTATGGCGAATCTTCCGTGTTCCTCGCGCGAGGATCGGATCCCTCTGCCCTGCAGACTGCCGCGCCGATTGTGGGGCTGGAGTCCTTCGCTGTCCGGCAGATCATTCCGGAGCCAGCCACCTGGGCGCTGCTGGCGGTGGGCGGGCTGGGCCTGTGGTGCGCGCGGCGGCAGGGCAAAGCCGGGAACAAATCGTGCTCTGAATCGGGGCCGTGAAGAGTCGCGTTCAACGGCAGCGGCGGGAAGGCGGGAGACCGCCTCGTGCGGCTCGTGACCCGGGCAGGGCGGCACGGGGACTGGCCAGCGGGACGCAGGCCAGGGCAGGCGGGACGCCCACGCTCCCCAAGTCAATCAGTTCGCCTCGGGGTGATCGGCGTGCCATCGCCAGCAACGGCACGGTGACGTGGGGCAGCCAGATCTTCCGGATCACCACCGAGAGCTTCCCGCCGGTGTACCCCGGCACGCTGGCCGCCAACCGCGATCCGGGCCACTACGACCCGGTCTGGCCGCCGGGACTGAACGACGCTTGGATTAACCTCAACTGGTGGTACACGGGTTGGTTTCCAGCTCTGCCCGAAGTTCCCGAACTTTGGGTGCCCGGAATTCATGCAACCTGGAACACTTACGCTCGTTGGATGGGAGAACATAACGGAGCTTGCGCGACCGAATCCTTTGCGTTCGTCGTATGGGCTGATAACCGGGGAGGTTCAACGCGCAGCGGCCACCATCCGCAGCGCCGACAGATTGATGTCCGCCTGGCCTGCGTTTCTTGGTGTGAGCAATAGTGCGGGCGAAACGCGCATCCTTCTTCTCGGTATGAAGATTCTCAAAGCAACCCCGGTTCCGGTCACGGAAGTCATGGTTATGTCATGGCTTTGGTTTTCGCAGCAACCTTCCTGGGCGGAACCCGTGGCTAATTTTATCTTAGCCAATCGGTATCCGACCATCGGTCTGGACGCTCCCGTGCTCGACTGGGAAGGCCGATTGCTCGCGGGGGAGGACTGGCGGTTCGAGCTTTATGGGGGGCCGGCAGTGGACTTGTTGGCGCCGGCGGTAAATCGGGAACCCTTCGGGCCCTCGCGGGTCGTCGTGGGTCTGTACACCGCCGGCTATTTTCGCGACACCCACAGCATGCTGACGGTCGCCACCATTCCCGGCGAATATCCTTGGGCTTGGCTTCAGGTACGCTGCTGGAGCCTCCGGGTCGGGGAGTCCTACGAAGCCGTCGCGGCGTTGGGGTTGGGAGGGTATGGCGAATCCGCAATCTTCAAGGCTGCCGGTGGCTACTTTGAATACACAATCGGCGACGTTCCTCGCCCGCTGGCTGAGCTGCAGTCTTTCACCGTCCGGCAGATCGTTCCCGAGCCGGCCACCTGGGCGCTGCTGGCCGTCGGCAGCCTCGGCCTGTGGTGGGTGCGGCGGCAGGGCAAAGCTAGGAACAAATCGTGTTCGGTTGTGGGGCTGTGAAGAGTCGCGTTCAACAGCAGCGGCGGGAAGGCGGGAGACCGCCTCGTGCGGCTCGTGAGCCACGCAGGGCGGCACGGGGACTGGCCAGCGGGACGCTGGCCAGGGCAGGCGGGACGCCCACGCTCCCCAAGTCCATCAGTTCGCCTCGGGGTGATCGGCGTGCCATCGCCAGCAACGACACGGTCACCTGGGGCGGCCAGATCTTCCGGATCACCAGCGAGAGTTTCCCGCCGGTGTACCCCGGCACGCTGGCCGCCAACCGCGATCCCGGCCACTACGATCCCGTCTGGCCGCCGGGTGACGTCAACCTCCGCTGGTGGTATCACACCGCCGACACTTGGTGGCCCATGGAGTTCCCGCCGCCAGACGATGTCCGTACCGCTCCAGCCTACGCTAATTGGATGGGGGAGCACAACGGAGCCTTCGGCTCTTCAACGCACGCCTTTGTAGTCTGGCCGGATGGCCGTCTTCGCTCGTCCCGCCGCGCATACTGTCCGGACCGGAGTCAATTGGATGTTCGAATGGTCAGGGTGTCCTGGCCCAGCTCATGAACACTGCCGCATCAGGAGGATGCTATGGGTCTAAAATGTTACGATGCACTTCTTTTCACGATGCTCGGCTGGAGCGTGAATGCACAAAGCTACTTTCTGCTGAAGAACAACTGGCCCTACGACCTGGGTCCCAACGCCCCGGTTTTTGACTGGGACGGCGACCGGCTGTCCGGACCGGAGTGGCGCGTTGAACTTTATGGAGGGCCCCTGCCTGACTCGCTCAGCCCGGCAGTGGATTATAGAACGCAGGAACGAACTATCATTCATCTCAGGTCACCCGGTTATTTCGACTCGACTTCACCTTCTGGCTTTCTCGTCATCGGAACGGTCCCCAGAGGTGACTGGGCGTGGTTGCAGGTGCGGGTTTGGAGCGTGGATCTGGGTGCTACGTACGAGGAGGCAGCGGCGCTGGGCTTGGGCGGGTACGGCGAGTCCCGAGTCTTTTACGCCTTGGGCACCGATCCCGACGCCCTGCAATTGCCCGCTCCGCTACATGGTCTGGAATCCTTCGCTGTCCGGCAGATCGTCCCTGAGCCAGCCATTTGGGCGCTGCTGGCGATGGGCGGGCTGGGCCTGTGGTGGGCGCGGCAAGGGACCGTGACGGAACCAACCCACTGATGAAAGTCGCTCTTCCAAGGCGGGGTTCAAGGCCAACGGAGAGCGAGCCGCAAAGGAGCGACGCCGGCCCGCCCCCCCCGACGTGTCCGCCGGGAGGTCTTCGGATGGGCAGCGCGGGTCTGTCGCTCCCGCTGCGCCGCCGCCCTGTTTAACGGGACGGAATCGGGCGGCGTTCCAAGGCCCGCCGGTTGCTACCCGGCTCAAGCGGCTTGGGGCGCGAGCTTGGGCGCGGGAGGAGTGGATGCCGCCGCGGTGCTGCCGGCGGTAAAGGGTTCGAGCTCCTCGCCCTGACGCACGAGGCGCGCGCTGTTGAACACGACCATCAACGAACCAGCGTTGTGCATGATGGCCGCCACGATCGGGTTGATGTAGCCGAAGGCCGCCAGTGTGAGACCGCCGACGATGAAGAACACCCCGAAGAGCAAGTTCTGATTGATGACACTGCGTGTGGTGCGCGAGAGCCGGATCAGGAAGGGCAAGCGCCGCAGGTCGTTGTTCATCAGCGCGATGGTGGCGCTGTTGATGGCCACTTCGCTGCCCGCAGCGCCCATCGCGATGCCGATGTCGCCCGCTGCCAAGGCCGGCGCGTCGTTCACGCCGTCGCCCACCACCGCCACCCGGTAGCCCTTGGCCCGGACCTGCCGGACGAAGTCCACCTTGTTCTGCGGCAGGCACTCGGCCGCGACTTCCTCACAGCCGATTTCGCGCGCGACGCGGGCGGCCACGGGCTGCCGGTCCCCGGAAACCATCGCCACCCGGCGAACGCCGGCTTGAAGCAGAGAGGCAAGGGATTCCTTCGCCTCGGCCCGCGTCTGGTCGCGCAAGCCAATCCAGCCGATGAACTTCCCGTCGCGGGCCACGTAGATGAGGCTGAAACCCTCGGTTTCATTCAGGTCCACGGACTTCGCGAGGTCTTCCTGAATGCCGCGATCCTTCAACCATTGCGCCCGGCCCACCACCACTTCGACGCCCTCGATCCGCGCCTTGACGCCTCGCCCGGCGGTTTCGGCGAAATCGGCCGGCTCGGTCAGCGGCACACCGGCTTCCTCGGCCAGACTGAGGAGCGCCTTGGCGGTGGGGTGGTTGCTGTAGCGCTCGGCTGACGCCGCCACCCGGAGCAGCTCCGCCGGCTTCACCCCCTCGACCGGCGCCAGGCGGCTGACCGCCAGGCGGCCGGTGGTCAGCGTGCCGGTCTTGTCGAAGATGAAGGCATTGATGCGCGCAGCGAGTTCAAGATCACCGACGTTTTTCACGAGGATGCCCAGACGCGCCGCCGCGGAGAGCGCGGCCACCAGCGCCGTGGGCGACGCGAGAATGAAGGCGCAGGGACAGGCCACCACCAGCACGGCAATGACGCGGTTGAGGTCGTGGGTGAACGCCCAGACCAGCGCGCCCAGCACCAGCACCAACGGCGTGTAATAGCCCATGTACTGGTCCACAATCCGCATGAACGGCAGCTTGGTCTTTTCGGCGGCGAGAATGAGGTCGCGGACGCGCCCCAAGGTGGTGTCGGTGCCCGCGCGCGTGACCTTGATCTCGAGCACGCCAGTGAGGTTGGTGGTGGCGGCAAACACCTGGTCGCCGGGGCTCTTGTCCACGGGCAGGGATTCGCCGGTGATGTTGGCCTGGTTGAAGGAGCCCTGGCCACTGACGATCACGCCGTCGGCGGCCACGTTGTCGCCGGGGCGGATGCGAATGACGTCGCCGACCTTGAGTTCGCTGGCAGCCACTTCCTCCTCGCGGCCGTCAGGCAGGAGGCGACGGGCCTTGGTGGGCGCCAAGCGGATGAGGGACTCGATCGAAGCCCGGGCGCCGGCGGCGGTGCGGGTTTCGATGATCTCGCCCAGCAGCATGAAGAACGCGACCAAGCCGGCGGTCTGGTAGCCGGCCGCCTGGCTGCCAGCCCCGAAGGAACCTTCCGCGAAAGACGCCAGCACCGCGATGCTGACCAGTTCGTTGATGCTCAGCACGCCGCGCCGGAGGTCCTTGATGGAGGTGAGGATGATCGGGGTGCCGAGAATGATTGCCCCGATCATGGCGCTGGCGCTGGCGATCATCTCACCGCCCGAAAACAGCCAGCCCACCACGTAGCTGTTCAGGATGAAGATCAGCCCCACGAGGGTCTGCGGCAGGCGCACGGGGATGTGGGTGTGATCGTGGCCGCACGATTCGCAGTGGTCGTGGTCGTGGTCGTGATCGTGGTGATGGTGGGGATCGTCGTGGCGATTGCCGGTGGACGATTCAGCGCGACTGAGCAGGGAGGTGACTTGCATGGCAGCGGGGCGGTTCAGCGCGTTTCCGCGGGCGGGCGCGTGATGGGCTCGCGGCTCAACTGGAGCCGGAGCTCGTCCACGCGCGGCGGTTGGAAGAACTTGTCGTTGGCGTTGGTGAGCACCCGGCCCACCGTGGTGAGGAGCAGACGCTGCTCCAGCAGGTCGCGGTCCCGGCGATAGTGAGGCAGCAGATCGTTAAAGCGCGACACTTCGCTTTCGATCTGGCTGACCAGGCGGTTGCTGGCCGAAAGTCCGCGATTGGTGATCTCCTGGGCCTCGCCGATCGCCTTGCGGAGCAGTTCATCGCGGTCGCCCTCCGCAGTTCGGACCGCGCGGCTGCGATCCTGGCTGGCCGCCACCACCTGCTCGAAAGCGGGGCGAACGTCCGCGGGCGCCTTGGTTTCGACGTCACTCGGTTCGAGGGCAATGCCAAGACGGAGGTCGCTGACCTTCTGGGCAACCCGGCCGAGCACGAGGTCGCGGTAGGCCGCTTTGTCCGTGTAGAGGATGGCGTCGGCCGTCATGCGGGAGGCGGCGTAGATCAGGGCATTGTTGACCACGTTGGTGAGGATGCGGGTGACGTTCAAGAACTCGAATTCGTAGCTCAGGGGATCCGTGATCCGGTACCGGACCGTGGCCCGCGCGTGAATGATGTTGCCGTCGGCCGACACCGCGTAGCCGTCCACCTCCGGGCTGAGCGACCCGCGGGGCTGAGGTTCGAGGCCGGCGGCGATTTCTTCCGCGGTCTGCACGTGCCAGCCGGTGGTCGAGGTGATGGCCATGCTCTGCCCGATGGGAATCCGGACCTTTTCGTCAATCGGGTACGGGAAGGCGAAGTGCCAGCCGGGTTTGAGCAACTGCGATTCGCCGACGCCCACCGGCCGGCCCAGCCGGAGCAGCACGGCGACCTCGTTGGGTTTCACCACAAACACCCCCGAGAGCAGGAAGACGAGCACCAGGATGCTCATCACGAACTTGACCACCCGGAAGCTGGAGGCCAGCGCCTCGGACAGCGCCACCGAACTGCTGTCCTCGATGACCGCCGGCGCGGGCTCCGGCGCAGCGGGCGCGGCCGGTTCACGCCGGTGCTCCGGGTGCTCGGGCACGGGCGGCAGATGATCGTGGGGATCGCTCATGGGTGCCGGAGAGTTCAGGGTTGGCCGCCGGTCGGCGGACCGCTGCGCAGCAGATCAAACGGCGGCGTCTGCGGATCGAGGATCAACGTCGAGCGCTCCTTGAGCGACTGTTCCAAGGCGTCCAGCTTCAACAGGAATTTCGCCAGCTCCGGCTCCTGCTCGAACGCCTTCAGGGCGTCCGCCGCGCGCGCGTCGGCCGCACCACGGATGATGGTTGCCTGGCGCTCGGCTTCCGCGAGGATTTGCTCGCGCTTCAACTCCGCATCGGCGCGAATCTTCCGGGCCAGCCCGTCGCCCTCGCCGCGGTACTGCTTGATGAGCTTTTCGCGCTCGGCCTTCATGCGCTCAAAGACCTTGGTGGTAACGGACTCGGGCAGGCCGATTTGCTTGATGCCCAGCAGCACGATTTCGATGCCGTAGTTGGCAGCGGCCTGGGGCTTCACGAGGTCCAGCATTTCCCGCTCGATCTCGTCGAAGCGCAGGTCCTGCGGATTGGTGGAGATGAAGTGATTGAGCGGATGCCGGCCGACGACGCTGTTCTTGGCGTCGCGCAGCAGGCCATCGAGGTTGTTCTCGGCGCGCGTGACGTCGCCGCCGAAGCGTTCGAGGAACACGCGCGGATCGGCCACCTTCCAGCCGACAAACACGTCCATCAGCAGCGTCTGGCTGTCGCGCGTGGTCGTCTGATCGAACTTCTTCTCGAAGTTCTGCACGCGGTTGTCGAAGCGGTGAACGTTCTGGATCGGCCACGGCAGGCGGAAATGGACGCCCGGGCCCTTGGGCGCGTCGCCGTACTTGCCGAAGGTGGTGACGATGGCCACCTCGGTTTGTCGCACCTGGAACAGGAACAGCAGGGCGGCGAAGATCAAGCCGACCAGAACGGCGGTGATGATCGTGATGGGATTGCGCTTCATGGTGGGGAAAGGAGCGTGGATCAGCGATTGGTGGCAGTGGTGGAGGCGCGGGGCGGCGGCACCCGCAGTTCGCTCAGGATGTCTTCGCGGATCTTGTCTTCGAGGTTGATCGTCACCACGTCGTGCGTGTTGGTCGGCACGACCACGTATTTGCGGGCGGTGGCGATCGAGCGGCCGAGTGTGTCCAGATAGGCGCGCAGCCGGTACACGTCCGGCGCCGCGCGATAAGCCGCGATCTGATTGGTGAACCGGGCGGCCGTGGCGGCGGAGCCGGCGATGGCCCGGACCCGCAGAGCCTCGGCGCGGTTGGTCTTCTCGGCGGCCTCGGCTTCCGCCAGCGGCAGGAGTTCGGCCGCGATGGCCCGGGCAAAGAGGTTGGTCGTTTCGCGGTCCTGGAAGGCGCCGATCACCCGCTCAAACTCGGGCGCGATCTTGACCGGCGGATGCACGCTGTGCAGGCCGACAAACAGGATCCGGACGCCGAGCTGGTACGCATCCGCCCGCGCCTGAATGCGCCGCCGCAACTCCTCCGCCGCCTCCTGTCGGCCGACCGACATGATCAGATCGAAGTCCACGTTGACGAAGTAGCGGCTGACGACGGCGTAGGACAGCCGCTGCAGCATGTCGTGCGCGTTGGCGTGGTTGTACGCAAAGGCGCGGAGGTCGGACACCTGATACTGCACCGGGATGTCCACGGAGAGCAGGTTGACCGGCACGGGACGCTCGCCGGCGCCCGACTCGGTCTCGTCCAGGCGGCTGGCCACGAGCATGTTGAATTCCTCCTTGGCGTGGGCCTTGGTCCATAGCATCACGCGCCGGGCTTCGGCGTCTTCGTCGGGCACCAAGCCGACCCGGAAACTCTGGATGAGGTCGGTTTGGTACCGATGCACCCGATCCACCGGCCAGGGCAGCTTGAAGTGCGCACCCGGGCCGAGCACCTCGCGGCCGGCGACGGGTTTCCCGAACCGCTCCAGCAGCGCCTGCTCACCGGGGTTGATGAACACGACGGTCGTGGAAAGGACGAGCAAACCGATCTGCAGCAGGATCAGCCATGACAGCGCCTTCTCGAGGAACTGGTAGAACCACGTTTCCGAAACCTTGAATCCGAACTGGTAGTCGAGCGCCTGCGCCGCCGTCTTGATCAGGCCGCCCGGTTGGCCGAGCAGCCCGATCAGCCGGCTCTCGTACAGCGGATGGGCGACCTGCCCCTTTACGCGTGGCCGGTAGATTTCGAAGATCAGTGCCAGCGCGCTCTCGACCGCCACCATGCCGAGGAAGACAACCAGCACCCGCGCGACGATCACGTCCACCCCCGGGTAGCCGGACCAGCCGGCGATTTCGACGGCGGTCGCCAGCACGCTTAGCACCGCGCCCAGCAACAGGTAGCTCGCTCCAGGCCGGAGCAGCCGCGCGTTTTCGAGCCGGGCGTACACGGCGCTGTACTTCCCAAACTGGAAACAACTCAGCGCAATGACCCCGAAGATGGTCATCGCCACGGTCGCCTGCTGCACCGTGGCGGGCTGGTCCTCCCCGGCGCGTCGCCACAGGTAAAAGGCGGCCACCCCTTGCAAGACCAGCAGCGCGAGGGAGAACGCCGGCACGAAGAACTTCTCGAACTGCTCCCGCGCCCGCCGGGCCGGGAACGTGTCCGCCGCCGGATCGTTGAACAGGGCGGAACTGGCGCGCGCGGACCGCTTCAACTCGTCGAACTCCAGGCGCTCCAAGTTTTCCCGCTCCTCGAGCCGCAGTTGGAACCAACTGACCGCCGCCACCAGCGTCCCCAGCAGCATGAACACCGCGCCGGTGATCCCCGTCGCGGAATTCGCATAGCGTGCCACCACGGCGCCGACCAGGCCCAAGACCAGCAAGAGCAGCAGATTGACGAGCGCCTTACGCTTCAGGTTCTGTTCCATGTCAGCTTCAACCCAATTCCCGGTCCTCGAACAACAGCAGCGCGAGCGCGAGCGCGGCGCCGAGATACCCCACCAAATACCCCGCGGCCCGCGCAACATACTCCCACGGCACGGTCTTTTGGCCCTCCAGCGCGTCGGCCATCCAGAACAACTGCCAGTTGGGCAGGACGGCGTAGATGACCGACGCCCACCACTGCCCCTGATCGGCGCGAGTTCCGAACAGGTAGTCGGACATCAAGCCCACCAGAAACACCCCCAGGCACACGGCGAGCGTGGCGATCATGTCCAGCCGCGTCGAGCAGGCCAGCGCCACACCCGCCAGAATCCACAGGGCAAACAGGAGCAGCACCATCGCCGGCAGCAACCGCCAGTCCACGCGCGCCGTGCCGGCGAAAGCCAGGGTGCGCGAGGTGAAAAAAGCGATGTACACCAGCGCCAGCGTCGCCAACAACGTCAGAGCAAAGACGGCGTTGGGAACGAACGGCCGGTCGAGGAAGTAGTTGATGAAGGCCGCCACCAGATAAGCCACGACCACGGCCCCCATGTAAATGGACAGAGACGCGGTGTCCGCATCGTCGTAGGCGTCCACCGCCATGCGGCTGGCCAGGAGGACGGAGAGGCTGTTGAAATACGCCAGGAGGGTCAGCGCCCCCGCCAGCCCGCAGTACTTGGCCAGGATGAACTGGGTGCGGCTGACGGGCTTGGCCAGAACCGCCAGCGCCGTCCCGCCCCGAATCTCATGCGCCAGCGACGCCGACGCGCTCAGGGCCGCGCCCAGCAGGCCGGCCAGAAACATCACCGCCAGCACGCTGTCCTTCACCATCTTCGGATCGTCCCCAAAGCCGAAATACGGTACAGCGGCGAGGAACACCGAGAACACGCCGGACGCGGTCATCAGCAGCAAAAAAACCGGCTGCCGGACCAGCTCCATGAACGTGTTGGCCGTGATGGTCAGAAACTGTCGCATTCCCAACGAATCGAGCGCGATAGAGTACCGGGTGCGAGCCGCATTTCAACCGCAACCCATGCGCGGCCGCCTCCGCGTAACGGCGGCAACTTCGACCGGCGGTCGAATTCACCGTTGGAGGCCGGAGGCCACCGAGTGGAAACTCGAGGCGCGACATGTGGCCCCCCGTATGACCCTACCCGAGCCAGCATCTCTCAAACCCAAGTTCCCGTAAAGCGGGGCAGGAGGTAAGCGCACGATTACCCGCCGGGAAAATGTGCGTCTGGCGGCACAGAACGGGCCGGCCACCGGGTCGTTGAACCAAGCTGCAACCGGACCGGAGCGTGGTGCGGCGGCTCGTGGCTGATCCCACGAAACGGCACCGCCGTGACCTTGGGATAGCTCAACGCACGCTGGTCGCCAGCCAGTCGAGGTATTTCTGGCTGCCGCCGGCCACCGGGAGTTCCAAGAACTCCGCCGTGTCGTAAGGGTGGTGCGCCAGGACGAGCTTCTTGAGCGCTGGGACCAGACGGCGCGTGGTCTTAAGGATCAACAGCACCTCTTTCCCGGACTCAAGTTTCCCCTGCCACCAGTAGTGCGATTCGATTCGCGGCACCAGATTCGCGCACGCGATCAGCCGGGCTTCGAGCGCGCCCCGCGCCAGTGTCCGGGCGGTTTTCAGGTCGGGCGCCGTGACGAGGACGATGGCAACGGCCGCGGATTTCATTGCGCAGGTGGCTGGGCAGCCGCCATGAACGACGCCGAAATGACGTGAGCAGCCGAAGGTTGCGCCCGTTCGATCCAACCGCCCCCCACCACCAGGTCATCCTGGTAAAAGACACACGCCTGGCCCGGGGTAACGGCCCGTTGCGGGACGTGCAATCGCACTGAAGCGCTCCCATCGGCGTGCGGCGTCACGGTTGCCGGGGTGCCCGGATGGTTGTAGCGAATCTTGGCGGTCACTTCGAGTTTCGCCGGCGGCTCGGCGAACGGAATCCAGTTGCACCGCTCAACACGGAATTCCTCGCGGCTGAGGTCGGAATCGTCCCCGACAATCACCCGATTCCGCCCCGGATCGAGGTCCACCACGTAAAGCGGTTTGGCGGCCGACACGCCGAGACCGCGCCGTTGGCCGATGGTGTAAAACTCGACGCCGTCGTGGTGTCCCAGCACCCGCCCCTGCAGATCCACGATCTCGCCCCGGCGCGGCTCGACCAGCTTCGCCTGCCGAAGGAACCGGCCGTAGTCGTTGTCCGGGACAAAGCAGATCTCCATGCTCTCCTCCTTGTTGGCGGTCTTGAGCGCCCGCTCGCGCGCGACTTCGCGCGTTTCGGCCTTGCGCAGTCCGCCGAGCGGAAACAAGGCCCGCGCCAGTTGGTCCTGTCGCAGGGAAAACAGGAAATAGCTCTGGTCACGCCGGGGATCGCGGCCACGCTTGAGCAGGCGGCGGCCGCTCTGGGGGTCATGCTCGACGCGGGCGTAGTGTCCAGTGGCGATGAACTCGGCCCCGAGTTTTCGCGCCCGGGTGAGCAGCGTGCCGAACTTGAGCTTCTCGTTGCACATGACGCACGGGTTGGGCGTGCGGCCGGCCTTGTACTCGTCGGCGAAGTACTGGATGACCTGCTGCTGGAAGTCCTCCGCCTCGTCCACGAGGTAGAACGGGATGCCCAGCCGATGGCAGACGCCGCGCGCGTCCGCCACCGCCTGCGGCCCGCAGCATTTGTCTTCCGCGCGGGACAGACAGTCTTGAGGCCAGAGTTTGAGGGTGATCCCCACCACCTCGTAACCCTGTTCCACCAGCAGCGCGGCGGCGGTGGACGAATCCACTCCGCCACTCATCCCCACCACCACGCGCGTCTTCGAATTTCCTGACACGCCGCGAAAGTAGGTTTCCGGTACAGGGGTGTAAAGCAACCCGCCCAAACCGAAGCCCGGCTCGGTGCCGGTTCAACGAGTCAACACAGATTCAACCTCAAACAGGACGCCCGCTGCGGGTAGCGGGCTTGAGAGCCTTGCGGCCGGTTAAATCGCGTTTTGTGAGCCCCTCAGCGCGGTCGCGGCGTGCGGGCTGGCGCCGGCTCGTTGGTCAAACCCGGCAGCCCCGGCAGCCAGGCCGGCGGAATGCCCGGTGGCGCAAACGCCCCCATCGTGGCCTTGAAGGCCAGCCGTGCGAACGCGAGGTACACGTCGAACTGGGTGCGGAGGTTGGTGACCACCTCGTTGCGGAGGCGAAGGTTGTAGGTGCGGTTTCGCTCCGGCGCGCCGAGGTTGACGTAGTTCACGGAGCCCACGGTCAGGTTCAAGGTGTCAACCCCATCAAAGGTCATGGTACCGCGGTCCGTCCGGTTGGTTGGCTGCCGCAACGACGCCCCGATGACGTCGAGATTGCTTCTGCCGGCGGCGTCCTGCACAACCGTCATCTCCGCGAGGTTCACGCGCAAGAGGCGCAGGCGCAGGCGCCGCGCGGACAGTTTCTCGCGGTCGTACTCGACATGCACTTCGGGTAGGGAAACCAGCGGCCCGCCGCCAAACTCGGGAGGATTGAAGATGGTCAGGTCTTTGATCGAGACGATCGGCTCCAGCAACCCCACCGAGAAGCCGCCGATCCGGATGTCCAGGCCGGTCGCGGTCCGTGCCCGGTACTGGACCCACTCCCGCAGGATCAGATCCTTGAGGAGCAGCAGCCCAACCACCAGCACGATGGCCAGCACCGTCAGGCGAAACGCCCAGCGGAAGATGAACTTCATGGCCCTGCCATAACATCAATCGCCCTCCACCACAAACCCGCGCGCATTGCCGGAGCTTCCGATTTTCCTGAAACTTTGGTCTTTCGGGAGGTGTACTGGAGACGACAATGAACTCGAATCAGGCCGGGCAGTGAAGTCGGTGAACCACCCAGTGGATGACGGACCCGCTCCAGTTCGAGGCGTTCATGCGGAGTTACCAGGACATGGTATTCTCGACCGCCTGGCGCTTGCTGGGCAGCGAGACCGAAGCCGAAGACATCGCGCAGGAGGTTTTTTTGAAGGCGTACGAACATTTTGACGAACTGCAGACCAGCCCGACCGCCGGTGGCTGGCTGAAAACCGTCGCGCGCAACCTCTCGCTCAACCACCTGACCCGCTACCGCAATCGCTGGAAGTTCTTTTCCGAGTACGACAAACACGACGAATCCGGCGAGGGGGGCTTCGTGGAGACCCTTTCGGCTCCGGACTCGCACGACGCCACGCTCGACCAAGCCGACCAGCGGGAAATCCTCGAGGCCGCTCTGGAGAAGCTGCCCCCCGCGCAGCGGGTGCCGCTGGTGCTCTACCATTTCGAAAACCTCAGCTATGAGGACATCGCCGCCCGCCTGCGGGTGTCACTGGGCAAGGTGAAAACCGACATCCATCGCGGCCGCGAGGCGCTGCGACGCCGGTTGCGGCTGAACCCGGAGGCCGCGCCGGCCTGAAACCCCACCGATGAACTCCCCCTCCACACCGCCCGAGCCGCGCTGGGTCGCTGAACTGGACCGGCGTCTCCAGGAACTGCCGGATCGCCGGGCGCCGGATTCCCTGGCGCCGCGAGTCATGGCGGCCCTCCGGGCGCGGGCTGCCCGGCCGTGGTACCGACGCACTTGGTGGCAGTGGCCGGCCGCGGCCCAAGTGCTTTCGCTGCTGGTCTTTTCCGGGCTGCTCGGCGGCCTCACGTGGGCGTGTCTCCACGTCGGGCGCGGCGATCTGGCGGCAACGCTGGGAACCGGCATGACCGAACCGCTCGCCCTTCTGGCGCCGTTGTGGGGCATTGTGGCAACGCTGATCGAAGCGATGGCTTTGGTGCTCCGACAGGTATCTTGGTTGGTCTGGGGCGGCATTCTCGCCTTTTTCGCCGCCATGTATTTGTCCTGCATCGGGCTGGGAACGGCCCTTTACCAAATCGCTTTACCCCGGAGGAACTCATGAGTCCGCGAATGACCCGGTGTTTCCGATGCGCGCTCGCTTGGGCGCTGTTGCTGTCAACCCTCGGAAGAAGCCCACTCGGCGCCCAGGAGATTCCCACGCCGCCCGCCGCACCGGACCCCGCGGGCCTGCCGCCCCGCGGGCCAACGGATTTGCCGCCGGCAGCCCCGACCGACGGGGAGAGCGGTTTTGTTCGCGTGTCCGGTGCCGGGGGAGAAATCGTCCGCGTCGGCGCCTCCGCTCAGGTGGGCCCGGAAGACTCGGTGAGCCAACTGGTCGTGGTGTTCGGCAACGCGACGGTGGAGGGCGAAGTCCGGGGCGACATGGTCGTGGTGTGGGGGGACGCGGTCGTGAACGGCCGGGTGGGCGGGGATCTCGTGAGTGTTTTCGGGAAGACCACTCTGGGGCCCAAGGCCCGAATCGAGGGTGAGTGCGTCGTCGTCGGTGCGGAAATGATCCGCGACGCCGCGGCCGTGCTCGCAAGCCAGCCGGTCGAGGTGAATCTGGGCGGGCTTATGCACTGGCTGAAAAACGGGCTGTTCCTGGGGCGGCCCATCGCGCCGGGGCTGTGGTGGTGCTGGGTGGCGGTGGTGATTCATTTCCTGCTGTACCTGCTGATCCTCCTGATCGCGCCGCGCCCGGTCGAAGCGTGCTGGAAGGCGTTGGACACGCAGTTCCTCGCTGCGTTCGGAGCGGGATTGGTCGGCTTCATTTTGCTTGCCCCTCTCCTGACCATCGTCGCGGCGACGGGCATCGGCCTGCTGCTGATTCCATTCCTGATCCTGGCGTTCATCGGCGCGGTCTTGTTGGGCAAGGCGGCCGTGCTGCAGTTCTTGGGCGGGCAGTTGAACCGGCGCGTGGACCCGGGCGCCGCGCCGCATTCGTTGCTCGCGTTTGTCGTGGGGTTCCTCCTGGTCACGGCGCTGTACTTGGTGCCGGTGCTGGGTCTGTTGGTCTGGGGCACGCTGCCCATTTTGGGCCTCGGCGCGGCCGTTCTCGCCGCGATCCAAGCGATGCGCCGGACCGGACGCGCCCCCGCCATCGCGCCGACAGCCGCAGCCGCCCTCGCCGTCCCGGGAGCAGGGGCGACGGTCGGCGGCCCGTCGGCAGTGACGAACGAGGCGGCCACCCTGCCGCCGGCTTTGATCGGTTCTGCTCCACCGGGCACCCCTGACGCGCCTTCAGCGTCGGCGGCCGAACTGGCGGCGCTCCCGCGCGCCGGCTTCTGGATTCGCTTCGCGGCGAGTCTGCTCGATCTGGTCCTTCTGGGCTGGGTGTTCGCCTTCTTGAACGGGTATTTCCCGCTTGTCTGGCTGGCTTACCACATCGGCATGTGGACCTGGAAAGGTACGACCATCGGCGGGATCGTGTGCGGTCTCAAAGTGGTCCGGTTGGACGGACGTCCACTCGACTTCACCGTGGCGCTGGTGCGCGGACTGGCGGCGGTGTTTTCGTTCATCGCGCTGTGCATCGGCTTCTTCTGGGTGGGCTGGACCCGCGAACGCCAGGCGTGGCACGACCTGATCGCCGGCACGGTCATCGTGCGGGTGCCGCGCGGGGTGTCATTGATCTGACCCGCCGAGGGGGATGGGCGGCCGACCTGTAGTCCGCCCGTACGACCCGCACAGCCCAGCGGACAAGGAGGTCCATCTGCCCGCGGCTTGCCCGTTCAACGCGCTTTCACCTGCGTCCAGACTTCGTCGTAAAGCCGGGCCGTGGAACCGAGGTGCTCCAGCATTTCGAGCCGCTCCAGCACCTCGGGCGGTGGGTAGATGGCAGGATTCTTGAGATCGTCCGGCTTGAGAAACGGGCGTGCAGCCAGATTCGGCGACGCGAACTGCGTGAAATTCGAGATGCGGGCGCCGATCTCGGGTTCGAGGCAGAAGTTGACGAACTTCTCGGCCAGATCGCGATGGGGTGCCTCCGCGAGGACTGCCAGCCGGTCCACCCAGATCACGGAGCCTTCCCGCGGAATGACGTAAGCCGTCTCGGCATCCTCGGCCACGCCGCGCACGCCTTCGCCGCTGTACACGATGGCGGCGGCGGCGAGCTTCGCGAGCACCTTGTTCTTGCCACCCACCGTCCCATCGAAACCGACCGACCGGCGCTTGGCGGCGACGAGCAGGTCGCGCGCGTCGCGCAACTGGGCGGGGTCGGCGGAGTTGACGCTGCGCTGGCGGTACTTTAACGCCACACCGATCAAGTCGCGTTGCGCGTCCAGCAAGACGAACGGCCCCCACGATTGTGCGGGATCGAAAACCGCCGCCCAGGAATCCGGCAGCGGCCGGTCCGCCCGGCGTCGCACGAACAACCCGACCGTGCCCCACTGGTACGGCACCGTGTACCGGTCCTCCGGATCATAGGCGGGGCGGAGGAATTTGGGATCGAGGTGCTTGAGATTGGGCAGATTCTCCCTGCGCAGCGGCGCCAGCAGGTTGAGTTTGATGAGCGCGGGAACGCGGAAATCGGGCGGCACGACCACGTCGTAAAGCGCCGCCCCGCCGGCCTGGAGCTTGGCCATCATCGCGCCGTCGTCCTCGTAAAGGTCAATCACCACCTTGCAGGTGAAACGGCGCTCAAACTCGGCCACCACCGCCGGGTCAATGTATTCGCTCCAGATGAACAGGTTCAGCCGTGGCTCGGCCGCGCACACCTCGCGGGTCGCCAGGACACCGAGACACAATACCAGCGGAAGGAGTCGGACCGTCAGGAAGCGCATGGCGCCTGTTAAGCACGCCGCCGCCGCTGAAGCAAGACCACGCTGAGCGTGGCGGCCAGCGACGCCAGAACGATCAGGGTCGCCAGCGCGTTGATCTCCGGCGTCACGCCGCGTTTGACCGACGAGTAAATAAGGATCGGCAGTGTCGTGCTGCCGGGACCGCTGGTGAAGAAGCTGACCACAAAGTCGTCGAGGCTGAGCGTGAAAGCCAGCATGGCCGCCGCCAACACCCCGGGAAGGATTAGTGGCAGTGTCACGCAACGGAATGCCTGCCAAGGGTTCGCGCCAAGATCGCGCGCGGCTTCCTCCAGGGACGGATCCAGTCCGGCCAAGCGCGCGCGGACCACGATCGTGACGAACGGGATTTGGAACGTCACGTGCGCCATCACCATGGTGCTCATGCCCAGTTCGAAAAGCCCCAACCACTGCCGGGCCAGCGAGTAAAACAGCAGCATGGCCGCCGCGAAAACGATGTCGGGAATGAACACCGGCAGTTGCAGGAGCCGAAGCGCCCATCGCTGACCTGGAAGCCCTGAACGACTCAGGCCAAACGCCAGCAGGGTACCGAGCACGGTGGCAATGGCGGTGCTGAAGCCGCCGAGCAACAAGGTGTTCTTCGCGGCGGACAACGCGAGTTCGTCACTGAGCAACCGGCGATACCAGTCCGTGGTGAAGCCCTGCCAAGCCACACCGTGACGGGCCGCGTTGAAAGAAAACACGATGACCATCGCCAGGGGCGCATACAAAAAGAGGTACAACCCGACGGCGCTCAGCCCCAGCGGAAGGCGGGCCCGCTTCATACCACGCCGACCTCCTCCCGCCCGCCGGTGACGCGACCATAAAGCCAGACGCCGGCCAGTACCGTGGCCAGTCCCAGCGCCGCAATGGCCGCCCCAAACGGCCAGTCCAGCCCCGGACCGAACTGCTGTTGCACCGCGTTGCCCAGCAGCACCGTCCGCGCCCCGCCCAGCAGGTCCGGGATCACGAACTGACCCGTCGCGGGCAGAAACACCAGAATGACGCCCGCTGCGATCCCCGGCCGAATCTGCGGCAGCAGGGCGTGCCGGAAGACCTGGCCGGCTCGTGCCCCCAAGTCCGCGGCAGCCTCAGCGAGCGTCCAGTCGAGCTTTTCCACCGAAGCATACAGGGGCAGCACCATGAACGGCAGGTAGTCGCAGACCATCGCGACCAGCACCGCTCCCGTGCCGGGGTACAAGGCTGCGCCCGATTCCACGGTGCCCAAGGCCACAGCGATGCGCGTGATCCATCCGTCCGGGGACAGCAGGATTTGCCACGCGTAGGTGCGGATCAGCAGATTCGTCCAGAACGGAATCACGACCAGCGTGAGAGCCGCTCCTTTCCAGCGCGGAGGCAATCCGGCGATGAAGAAGGCCAGCGGCAGCCCGGCCAGCAGGCAGAGGATTGCCGTCAATGCACCCAGAGCGAGGCTGCGCAAAATGATCAGGGGATACAGCGACTCAAAACCGAAAACGCCGAAGCCGACCAGCCGACGGTAATTCTCCAAGGTGAGGGGCCGGGTCAACTCGCCCACATCGCCCCGGGACAAAAAGCTCGTGCCCAGGATGAGGAGCATCGGCCCGACAAAAAACAGCGCGAGCCAGAGCAACGCCGGCGCAGTCGCCAGCAGGGCAAGCCGGAGCGGCGGACGTCTGGTGTTGGTTGGGCAGGCCAACGGTGCGATCACGGACCCCGGCAGATTGCTGCTTCCCCTGACGCTCCGCAGCACGAAAAAGCGGCCGGGCGCGAGGGGCCCGGGCAGATCCCGGATTTGCTTGCGGCCCGGTTTGGCTGGGGCATAGGCTCACCCCACTGCTGCGCGGGTAGCTCAATTGGATAGAGCGTCGGCCTCCGGAGCCGAAGGTTGTGGGTTCGACCCCCGCCCCGCGTACCAGCTTTCCCCGGCCTCCGCCGCCGCCCGGTCCGGCCAGTGAACAACTTGCCCGGCGATGCGGGGCGAAACCTTTTGACCCCTCGCGCGGTATGCTTAACCATCCGCCCGCACAAAGCGCGCCGCCGCGGCCGGATGAACATTTTGCCGATTCTTTTTGCCAAGTCCGAGCTTGATCTCGAGTACGTGATCCGAGAGGCCACCTTCGAAGGCAAGGTCATCATCGTGCTGTTGATCATCTTCTCGGTGGTGGCCTGGTCCATCATGGCCGCCAAGGCGGTGGAGATGCGCAAGGCGCGGCGGCTGAACCGGTACTTCGATCAGGAGTTCCGGCGACAGAAGCAAGTCCTGGCCATTCACGACCGCCGCATTGCCGTGGAAGGCTGCCCGTTGTTTGCCGTCTATACCGCCGGCGGACACGAATTGGAACAGCGTCTCAAGCTGGCGGGCGGCGAAGAACGTCGCACCCGCCTGTCGCTCAAGAGCATCGAGCACATCAAGCGCACCCTCGAGCGCGCCGTCGCGGAAGAGGCGTTGAAACTGGAATCGGGACTCATCCTGCTGGCGATCGCCGTCAGCGGCGCTCCCTTCCTCGGGTTGCTCGGCACGGTTTGGGGCGTCATGAGCGCATTCAGCGGCGTGGCTCGGGCGGCCGCCGAAGGGGGTCGGCCGGATCTTGCCTCCATGGCCCCGGGCGTGGCGGCCGCCCTGGTGACCACCGTCGCCGGCCTGCTGGTGGCAATTCCTTCCATGTTTGGGTACAACTGGCTGGTACACAACCTGCGCATTCTTACGGTGGAACTGGACAACTTCGCGCAGGAGTTGATGTCGCGGGTGGAAACCGAGTTTCTGGTGGACGACGAATGAGCGAACGCCGTCATGGTCAGTCCGAGGTGGATCACAACCAACCCGGCGTGTTGTGCATCAAGTGCAATCACTTGAACGTGCTGGACACGCCCACGTGCAAGCGGTGCGGCGCCGACCTGTACCGCACGTGCCCCCGGTGCGGACACTCCAATCCGCTCGTCTTCGCCAACTGCCGCAAGTGCCACAAGCGTTTCCCGCGGGGCATCCTCGGGCATCGGAGCCGCCGTCTCCGTAAGACGCAGTCCTTCTTGAAACGGGCGCTGGTGACTGCGGGACAGGTGGTCCTAGTCCTGGTCTCGCTGGTGGTATTGGCGGGACTGGCCTACATGGTCTTCGACTATTTCAAGTCCCGTGCGGAGTGACGCCGCCGCGGCCCGAAGATGAGGAGGTTCTCCCAAAGGAATTCGCTGGTCACCCTCAGTGACATCAACATCACGCCGCTGCTCGACCTGGCGTTTGTGTTGTTGATCATTTTTGTGATCACGACGCCGTTTCTCGAGGGCGGCCTCCAGCTCAACCTGCCCGAAGGCGGCCGGAGCAGCACGACGCGGGTGAAGCAGGAGGACCTCCAGGTCGTCGAGATCGAGAAGACGGGCCGGCTGCACCTCAATGGCCGTCCGGTGTCCATTGATGAACTCGAGAGAGCCTTGGTGGCCGAATCCCGTCGAAACCCCAACATGGTGGTTAGCATTCGGGCCGATCAGGAAGCAATGACCAAGCACTTTTATCCCGTGATTGATCGTTGCACGCGGAACAACATCACCCGCGTCAACCTCAAGACCCTGCCAACTGGACGATGAACCTTCAGCGCAAGTGCCTGCTCGTGTCCGCGGCGACGCACGCGACGCTGCTGGGCGTGCTGGTGACCGGGGCGGGGTTTGTCAGCCCACCCCGGCCGCCGACGCTGCCGGAGGACCTGGCCATCCTGGATTTCATCCCGGACATCCTCGTGGACCAGCCGGTGGTCGGCGGGGGATCTCCGGCGCCCCCACCGTCCACACCCGCTCCCGCCACCCCGCCACCACCCGTAGCGGCGGAAGTCAAGACTCCCGCCCCGGTCGAGCCGCCCCCGCGAAGCCGGTCAAGGTCGAGAAACCGGCCCCGAAGCCGCCAGAACCGGAACCGCCGACGCCAAGTGAGACGGGCACCAAACCGCCACCGAAGAAGCATGTCGTGCAGCCCAACCTCACGCCGGTGATCAAGAAGGCGCCCGAGGTCAAACCACCCACCAAGGAGGAGCGCGAGGCGGCCGCTGCGGCGGAGACCCAGCGTCTGGCCCAGGTGCGCCAGAGCCGCATCAACCAGGCGGTGAGCGGTCTTGCCGGCCGGTTGTCGTCGAGCACCTCGGTGACGATGCCGGGCGGCACCGGTTCCGGCGGGGCTAGTTACGCGAGTTACAGCCTCTTCGTGAAAAGCGTGTACCAGTGGGCGTGGCGTCCGCCGGCAGAGTTGACCGACGACTCGGCAACCGCCACCGCCCGCGTCGTGATTGCGCGCGACGGAACCGTCCTGTCTGCCCGCATTGAGACCCCATCCGGCGTGCCGGCCTTGGACCGCTCGGTCCGTGCCGCGCTCGACCGGGTGACCACGATTGGCCACCCGTTCCCCGAGGGTGCCAAGGACGACCAGCGGGCTTTTCTGATCGATTTCAACCTCAAGGCCAAGGAATTCACCGGATGAAGCTCAGTCTCCGTTTTCCCCTCGTCACCACCCTCGTTCTCCTGCTTGGCGGGCCGCTGCAAGCGGCGGAGGAACGGCTCACGATCACCGACTGGGCCACCGGCCGGGAAGCGCCCATCCGGATCACCCTCTCGGGCTACAGCGGGGAGGCGCTGAACGTGTTGCAATTCGATCTGGAAGTGGCGGGCTTCAAGGTGGTGCCCGAGGCCGAGGCCCAATGGCTGCTCCAAGGCAGTTCCCAAGGCCAGTTGCAGGGACGGCTCACCGACGCCATCAACAAGTCCGTCAAGTTCTCCAAAGCCTACAGCGGTGGTTCCCTGCGAAATCAGGTTCACACCCTCGCGGACGAAGTCGTCGAGGCGGCCGCCGGGCGCAAGGGCATTGCGCGGACGCGCATCGCGTTCAAGGTCAAGACCGGAGAGGCGGGTGGCGCGGGCGAAATCTACGTCTCGGACTACGACGGCTTCAACGCGGTGGCCGTCACCCAGGACCGGACGATTGTGGCGGCTCCGAGCTGGATTCCCGGCCGGCGCGGGCTGGTCTATATGACCCACAAGTTCAACAACCCCGACATCGTGTACCACGATCTCGGAACCGGGGAGCGGAAGGTCGTCGCGCGCTACGCCGGGTCCAGCATGAGCCCCGCCGTGTCGCCGGATGGGCGGCGCGTGGCGATGATCCTGGGCAAGAGCGGCAACCCGGACCTCTACGTGGCGAATCTGGACGGAACGGGTCTGAAGCAGCTCACGCAAACCCGGGAGGACGAATCCTCCCCGTGTTGGTCCCCCGACGGGAAGTTCATCTGCTTCGCCACCCGGCAGGGAGCCCGGCGGGTGCTGGCCCGGATTCCCGCCGACGGCGGCACCGTGGAGCGCATTCCGATTTCGAACGTCGGCAACCCCACCGAACCGGACTGGTCGCCGGACGGCAAGTGGATTGCCTTCACCTCCCAGGCCGGCAACAACTTCGACATCTGCGTGATTCCGGCGCGCGGAGGGGAGGCGCGGATCCTCGTTGGTGGGGAAGATCCCGCTTGGGCACCAAACTCTCGAACCCTCGTGTTCACCAAGCGGCTGGGCAGCCGGCGCGTCCTGTCTTTGCTTGACGTGCCCACCCGCCAGAACAAGGATGCCCGAGGAAATTTGGGTAGCTGCTCTCAGCCGAGTTGGGCGCGCTAACCTGCTCCGTTCACCCTAGTCGTCACCACATGAAACGTCGTTTCCTCGTCAACGTGACCATGCTGGCCCTCGCCCTGACGGTGGGCTCGGTCGGCTGCAAAAAGCCCGAAAAAGGCGTGACCCCGATTCAGAGCGGCCGGACCGGCTCGGCCCCGACCCGCACCGCCCCGGTGACCCAGGGCGGCACGCTGCCCGGAGGCGCAGGCACCGACGCGACCACGGTGCGCGAGACCGCCAGCGGTTTCCCCGAAGGCGACCTGAGCCTCATCGAGGGGATGGTGCCCGACACAAACTATTTTGCCGCGCAAACGGTTTACTTCGATTTTGACAGCTCCCTGGTCAAGGCCAGTGAGCAGGGCAAGGCCCAAAGCGTGGGGAACGAAATGAAGGCCAAGCCTCAGGCCAAGCTGATGATTGACGGGCACTGTGACGAGCGGGGAACCGAGGAATACAACCGGGCGCTCGGGCAGCGTCGCGCAGCCGCCCTCCGGGAATTCCTGATCCGCTATGGTCTTTCTCCGGATCAGATTTACACCCGGAGTTTTGGCGAGGACCGGCCCGTTGACCCGGGACACAACGAAGAAGCCTGGCGCAAGAACCGGCGCGGTGAATTCATCCTGTTGCTCCCGCCGTGATCGGCGAGCAGGGACAGGCGCGTCCGGAATCACCCTCACAACCTGCTGGCGTCAGCCCGGCAACGGGCGTAGCTTCCACCACGACGGGCGACTCAACGCATAATTCGACTCATGAACACTTTGGCATTCCTCGGCTGGCCGGAAATCATCGGTATCATCGTCGTGGTTCTGATTTTGTTCGGCGCCAAGAAGGTGCCGGAACTGATGCGGGGCCTCGGCTCCGGCATCAAGGAATTCAAGAAGGCTTCCCGCGAAGTGCAGGACGAATTTCAGCGGGCAATCGAAGACGAGCCGCCCCCGGAGCCACCCCGGCGACCCACACCACCGGCCGAAACCGTCAGCCAGTCTTCGCCGGCTGATCCCAAACCCTGAATTTCGTCCGCGGCCCTAGCCCATGGCCAGCGAGCCGGAAGCGCACCACGCGCAGGTGGTCGGCACAGAAGAGGAGGAGGAGGGCTTCGGCGGTCCAGTCAAGACCTTCCTCGAGCACCTCGAGGATCTCCGCTGGACCCTGGTCAAGAGCGTCAGCGCGATTCTGCTGGCAATGCTGGTTTGCCTGGTGGCCGGCAACCAGCTCGTCAAACTCCTCTCCTGGCCGCTGTCTCACGCGCTGACATTTGGCCCGAAGATCCGCGCCACCCCGGTTCAACTGGGCACGAATATCATCGGCCGCGTCAAACTGGGAGAGCTCGGCCCGCTCCCGTGGCAGTCCAACGAAGTCCGCGCCCTGCGCATGGTGCCGTTGACACTGGGGACGAATGTTCTTCTCGCGCTCGAGCCTGACCTGCATCCGGCGCCGCAGGACACCCGGCTGGTGGTGCTCAAGAACTACACGCCAATCGAGGGCATCATGGTGGCCCTCAAACTCGCCCTGTACGGTGGCTTGGTTCTGGCCGCGCCATTTGTGTTCTTCTTCGTCGGCCAATTTGTGCTGCCAGCGCTGAAGGTGACGGAAAAGGCGATCCTGTACCGCGCGGTGGGTTACGGGACCGTTCTTTTTTTCCTGGGCGTCTTGTGCTGTTACTTCCTGGTGGCCGGCGTGGCACTCACCGCCACGGTCCAGTTCTCGAACTGGATGGGCTTCATCGCCGACGAATGGCGGGCGGATGCGTACATCGGCTTCATGTGCAAGTTCATGCTGGGCATGGGCCTCACCTTCGAGTTGCCCGTGGTCATCCTCACGCTGGTCAAAATCGAGTTGCTCGATCTCGCGAAGCTCCGCGCGTTCCGCCCTTACGCCATCATCGGAAACCTCGTCATCGCGGCGGTGGTCACCCCTTCAGGGGATCCGTTCACCATGGTCTTGATGGCGTTTCCGCTCCATCTGCTCTACGAACTCAGTGTTGGGGTGGCGTGGTACTGGGAATGGCGCGCGCGTCGAAACAACGCGGTCGCCACCACCAGCCCCACGTAGTCACGGAGCGGAGGTTCGTTCTCCCTCACCCCCTTCGTTCCTTCCCGCCGCGCCTCAGACCACCGGCGCCTTCTCAGAGCCCGCTCGAAACCGTCGGTCGTTCTCGGCCACCCGACAGCGCATCTCCAGCAGGAGCCGTCGCCATTGCCGCGCGAGAAAACGCGGGTGGCGCAAACTGTCCTCCGCGTACTTCCTCGTTGCCAGCGCGAGGTCCAGATCCGCCACGATGACCTGCTCACGCCGGTTGTCTGCCAAGCGGAGGAACGATCCATCCGGCGCGACGATCTTCGAATCCCCGGCCGACCACTTTCCCCCTCCTTGCGGGCCGACCGAATTGGCGAAGACGTAGAACACTGCGTTCTCGAACGCCCGCACCGGCATCCCATCGCGCCCGCCGCGCTTGGCGCGCGAGACGGCGAGTTCGTCCAGGCCAGCGTTCGGGTGGAAAACGATCTGCGCCCCGGCCATCACCGGCAACCGCACCAGTTCGGGATAACGACGTTCGTGGCAGACGATCGCGGTGGCCTGTACCCCATCCACCTTGAACAGCGACAAGCCGTCCCCCGGCGTGAACCAGCGGCGGTCGCCCTCGGTCAGTTGGCACTTGGCGTAGGTGTGGATCAGCCGGCCGCGCCGATCGAAGACCAGCAGCGCGTTGAAGAGGCGTCGGCCGGCGAACACGGGGCTGCCCACCAGCAGATGGACGCCCAGCCGTGCCGCCAACGCGCCGACCTGCCCGATCGCGTCCCGGATCGTCGCCGGCTGGAGCGCACCAAAGTCGCACGCATAGCCGGTCGTCGCGCATTCGGGAAACAGCACCGCGTCGGCCCCTTCCCGCGCGGCCTGGACCGCCGCATTCTCGATCTTCGCGAGATTGCCCGCGAGCGAATCGGCAAAGATCATCTGCACTGCAGCGACCCGCAGCCGCCTGGGTTTTGCCTTCATCGGGTGGCCGGCGGCAACCAACGCCTTTAGGGCAGCAGCTCGGAGGTCATGACCGCGCCGGCCATTTGGGGCAGCGTGGCCCGGGTCTTCACGACTTGGCGGCTCTCTTGGGCGATCCAGACTGTGGTGCTGTCCGCACCGCCATCGGCCGACGTGATTTCCACCTTCCACGCTTTGAACGTCCCGGCCGGCACGGTGACGTCCTCGACCCCTGCGACCCTCGCCTGCTTCAACCGCACCTTCTGCTGCATGAGGTCGAAGTTCCGGAAGGTCGTGCTGTAACCCTCGGCAAGCGGCAGAGCGGCGATGGCCTCGTGACCCCCAACACCGTCCGCAAACAGGTCGCCGCCCAGTTCCACGGACACTTCCCGCGGGTCACCGCCCATCGCCATGGTGCCGGCGGCTTTTCCCCCCTCAAAGGTCAACTCGATGACGGCCGGCCCCTGCTTGAGCAACCGCTTTCGCGGCACGAGGGTGGTTTTGTCCACCGTCACCTGATCCACGGCTTCGCCGAAGGGCAGCTTGGCGGTGCCGGTGATGAGCCACGCGGTTCCCTGATCTTCGATCGTTTGGGTGACGGTCATCGGCATTTCCTGCCCGCCGGCCTCCAGCTTGCCTTGCATCGTCGAGCGGCCGGCCTTCAGCGTTGCCACCGGCTTGGGCACCCCGACTGCCGCCTCGTCCACCGGCTTGGCGAGCACCACCGTTTTCGGGTCCACGGTGATTTCCCGCAGTCGGGCTGAAACTTCCGGGGTTGCGTCCTCCTGAAACCGGCCTCCCAGGTGCTTCGCGAAGAACCGCTCAGCCGCCGCCCACACGGCCATGCTGTTGACTGGCCGCGCGAAGCCATGCCCCTCGTCCGGAGCGCACAGGTACTCGACTGGGAACCCCCGATCCCGCAGCGCGACGACGATCTGCTCGGATTCCGCCTTCTTGACCCGCGGATCGTTCGCCCCCTGAGCCACGAGCAGCGGCGTGCGGATCTTGTCCGCCGAGTAGAGCGGCGACTGCCGGACCAACTGGGCCTTGCCCTCGGGCGTGTTGGGATTGCCCATCCGCTCGTGGAAAATGATCCGGAAAGACTCCCAGTACGGCGGGATCGAGTCGAGGAGCGTCAGCAAACTCGACGGACCGACGATAGACACGGCCGCCGCGTACAGATCGGGCGTGAACGTCACCCCGGCCAGCGTCGCGTACCCACCGTAGGAGCCGCCCATGATCCCCACCCGCTTCGGATCGGCGATGCCCTGAGCGACCAGGTACTTCACTCCCCACGTCACGTCGTCCTGCATCTTGTCGCCCCACTGGTTGTTGCCGGCGTTGAGGAATTTTTTGCCGTAGCCGGTCGAACCCCGAAAATTCGGCTGCAGCACCGCGTAACCGCGGTTGGCGAGGAACTGCGCCAGGTTGTTGAAGCCCCACCCATCCCGCGCCCACGGGCCGCCGTGCGGAACGACGAGGGCCGGCAAATTTTTCGCGGGCACACCTTTCGGCAACGTCAGGAAGGCCGGGATTTCAAGGCCGTCGGAGGAGGGGTATCGCACCGGCTTCATCTCGGCCATGTGCTCGCGCGGGATGCGCTCGCGGACCCGGTACTGCAACGTGAGTTGCCGCGTGCCCCGATCAAACAGATGCACTTCGCCCGGATCGGTGTCGCTGTTGGCCACAATCAGCCAGAGGCGATCGTCGGCCGTTGAGGAAAGCGGGTTGATCTCCTTGCCGGGGAACCTCGCTTCCAGCCAGCGGTAGTCCCGCTCCCAGGCCGGGTCCCGGAAATACAGCCGCGTGCGGTCGTCTTCGTAGGCCGTGGCCACCAGTTCATCGGTCGCCTCGGAGAACAGGGCCTGGCCGAAATCCACCCGGTTGAGCGGGTCGGACTCGACCAATTCTTCTTTACCGGTTTCCGGATCGAACAGGACCAGCCGGATGAGATCCGGATCACCTTTGTTGGTCTGCAGATAGAAGCGTTTGCCGTCCGGGTGGAACCGCTCGGGACTGGCAGTCTCGAAGACGTTGCAGGTATAGACCGTCTGGAAACCGTCCGGCAGAACCTTGAGGATTTCCGTATCGCCCTGGTCCGAGGTGCGCAGGGCCAGCCGCAGCCGGCCGTCCAGATCGAACATCCACGCCGCGATTCGATCACTGTTCTTGCGGATCAGCTCCCGCTGGCCCGTCGAGATCGTAACGCGGTAAAGGTCATGCCACGCGGCGTCGCGGTCGTTCAGGCCCACAAAGATCGTGTCGGGCATCTTCTTGGGCACATCGTAAATCAACGCCCGAACCCCCTTCGCGTCGGTCAAGTTGCGGGACGGCGGCACCTCCTGACCCGAGGCAGGCGAGGCGGTCGGGTCCACCGCCCAGACGTTGTAGTTCTCGTCGCCGTCGTTGTCCTTCACGTAGAGGATCAACCGGCTGTCGCGCGACCAGAAGAAGCCGGGAATCGGCCGCTTGGTCTCGGCGGTGACGCGGCGGGCCGCGTCGAAAGGCTCGCCCCTTTTCTTGACCCAGATGTTGCGCGTATCGCTCCACGGCTTGAGAAAAGCGACATATTGGCCATCGGGGGACAAGGTCGCGCCCGCGATCTCCGGGTTGCCGAAGAAAAGCTCGCGATCCAGCAGCGGTGGCAGACCGGGTTCAGCGGCATTCATGGGAAACGCGGAGGAGATGACCAGGGCGAGGGCCCCGGACAATACGGGCCGCAGGTATTTTTTCATGATGGTGATGCATCTTACTGCCGGGAGTACGTGGTGGTCGCTCCCGCGACCATAGTGTTGCCGCTCGGGCCAGATGTGCAACTACCGCCCTTGCCCGGGAGACCGGTACGAGGCGGCCAGTCGGCGACGCGCGGCGAGAATTCGCTGTGACGGCCTTCCTGTTACTTCGCCGCCACGATGGCCGCGGCCCAATGCCCATCGCCCGGGGCCTTCACGCTTCGCCAGTCGCCACCGGTCAATTCAAGCTCCGGGCCCCAATCCCCGGTGCCGACGTTAATCCAACGGACCGCGAAGGTCCCCCCGTGGTCGCGCAGATCGAGTGCGACCTCGCCGCCGTTCGGGAAATAGAGCGCATAGGCCGCACCGGGCTTTGCACTGACGTACGCCTCGTTCGGCTCCCGATCGCGCAGTAGCTGCTGGGCGGGCGCCATTTCCCAAAACGTGCAGAGAGAAGCCAGCTTGCGGGCCGCTCGAATCGAAGCCGCCGCCTCGGGCGAAAATCCGAGCCCCGAATCGGGCCGGTGGAAGCGCACGGCAGCGGCGCCACCGATCAAGTGCCGCCACCAACGCTCCAGACCATCGCGGCTCGTGCCGTAGCGGCCGGTGTCCGCCCCGTAGGTCTTGACCGTGTTCAGCGGGCGCGGCCGCGGGGAGATGTAGTCCCGCACCCACTGGAAGTTGTCCCAATGCGTCTGGCCCTTCTGGTGGTTGTTCTGCGAGACATCCGCAAAGTCGTACAACTCCGGCCGATCGAGCGTACGGCGGTGTTGCGGGCCGCGCAGATTCCAGTCGTCCCACATCTCCGTGAGGAACACATCCACCCCGGCAGCGCGGGCAGCGGCCCGGATGTGCTCCGCCCAGAACGCGCCCCACGCCGGTTCGGCCGAAGTCTCGTTATCCATGCAGTACAGCACATTCGGGTAAGGCAGGGCGTGGCGGAGCATTTCGTCCACGAACCGCAGTTGGTACGGCAGGACCACGGTGTTGTTGCGCTGGCCGGGCGTGGTGAAAAAGAACGGCTGTTTGTTCTGGCCGGCGTGGTCCGGGTACTGTTCCGCAAACCCCGACTCGGCGTACGTGTAGTTGACGTTGTTGCGGGGATTGTACGGATGCGGCGGCCAGTTCTGGGTCGAGTAGTCAAACCGGTCCCACACTTCGATCTGAACGATGATGTCCCGCTCGAAAGTCCAGCGCAGCAGGTTGGCGAACCGCTGCCAGTACTCCGGATTCCACTGGTTGAGGTCGTACTTCCCGTCGTCGCGGCGGAAGAAGGGATACACCTCGAACCCCTTGTCCGGCCGGTCGCTCATCGTGTTCCGGATGTAGTTGGCGCCGGCCGCCCTCATCTCGTCGAGGTGCTGCCGCAGGTCGGGGATTTGAAACAGATTGTCGTCCTTCGAGCCGCCCAGCAGCAGCACGGGCTGACCGCGATACTGCCAGTAACGCGGGTTGGTGGCGTAGGGGCGGATGCGGTCACTGTTCGCCAGCGTGGGCAGCGGGGGCGCCCCGGCAGCCGAAGCGGTCAGGACCGCGAGCACCGCCAAGACGGGACAGAGAGGCTTCATCCGGCGGTTCTGCCGCCTGGGGCAGTTTGCGTCAAGCCAACTGCGCCGCCCGCTGAACCCTCGCTGACGCAACCAGGCCACCGCGCCGTTCTCAACCACGACCGGGATCCGCCGCAACGATCCCCGCCCCAGTTGGTGTCAACTTCCGCCTTGCCGCCCTGAAGGTCATTCCTAATCTCGCGCCACCTATGAATTACCGCATCTCGCACCGCGCCGCCTCCTTGTCCCCGTCCCTCACGCTGGCCATTGACGCGAAGGCCAAGCAACTCAAGGCCGACGGGTTGGATGTCGTGGGCTTCGGCGCCGGCGAGCCGGACTTCGACACGCCGCAACACATCAAGGACGCTGCCGCCAAGGCCCTGGCCGATGGCTTCACCAAGTACACCCCCAGCAGCGGCATCGTGGAGTTGCGTCAGGCAATCGCCGAGAAGTTCAAACGCGACAACGGCCTCACCTACAAGCCATCGCAGGTCATTGTCTCCTGCGGCGGCAAACACTCCTGCTACAACGTCGTGCTCGCCACCTGTCAGGAGGGCGACGAGGTCATCATCCCCGCGCCCTACTGGCTGAGTTATCCGGAGATGGTCAAACTGGCCGCCGCCACCCCGGTCATCCTTCAGACCACCGATGCCACCGACTTCAAGGTCACGCCCGACCAACTGCGCGCCGCCATTACGCCGCGCACGCGCCTGTTCATCCTCAACTCGCCCAGTAATCCCACCGGCAGCCTGTACACGCCGGCCGAACTCAAGGCGCTGGGCGATGTCTGTGTGGAGAAAGGCGTGCTCATCATGAGCGACGAAATCTACGAGAAGCTGGTGTACGACGGCGCCGAGCATGTCAGCGTGGCCAGCTTTTCCGCCGCCCACCTCGAACACACGATCATTGTTCACGGGTTCGCCAAGGCGTACTCGATGACCGGCTGGCGGCTGGGCTACCTCGCCGCGCCGGAGCCGATCGCCAAGGCGATTGACGCCATTCAGAGCCACAGCACGAGCAATCCAACCTCGTTCGCCCAGAAGGGCGCGGTGGCGGCACTCACGGGTCCCCAGGATCACCTCAAGGTCTGGCTGGCCGAATACGCCAAGCGACGCGCTTACGCCCACCAGCGCCTCAACGCGATGCCGGGGGTCAGTTGCGTCAACGCCAAGGGGGCGTTCTACCTCTTCCCGAACATCTCGAAGACCGGCCTCAAGTCCACCGAGTTCTGCGCGCGCCTGCTGGATGAGGAAAAAGTCGCCGCCGTGCCGGGCATCGCCTTCGGAGCGGACGACTACCTGCGCATCAGCTACGCCACCAGCATGGCCAACATTGAAAAGGGCCTCGACCGGATGGAGAAGTTCGTCCGCCGCCTGGTGAAGTAGCACCAAGCTCCCCTCCCCAGTGCCCGCCGGGCGGCGCCGGGCGTGCCGCCCTGAGCGGCGCAGCTTTTCGTCGGCTGTCGCGCTCGGGCCACTGTCCGGTTCTGACACCCGCAGCCGGCAACCGTGTCAGCCGTCAGGACACGCGACGCCCTTCGCACAGCGCGGCCGGCCAACTCGTGATCGCCGGGCGCGAAATCCAGGTGACCCCGCGTTTTCGGGCGATCCTCCACCGCGAACGGGCCTTCCGGCTTCCCAATCCTCTCGGCTCCGGCGAACCCCAGCGAGAGTATGCCGCACGACATCACTGACAACCGGGAGTTGCACCTGGCGGATGCCGTTGGTCCGTTGCTCAGTGAATCAGTCCCTGTCCATTTTGCCGTCGGCTACTTTTTCCTCTCCGGCTTCAAGGCCATCGCCACGCAACACGCCACCGTTCAGGAACTCCGCCTGTTAATGGGCAACGACAATGACATAACCCTGACCACCTACGGCCGCGACCACCGCATCCGGGGCCTTCCCGGCCGGCGACTTCAGGAGGTCTGGCACCAGCAATTGGCCGCTCACGCCCCGTGGCCGCGGACGAGGACGTCCGCGCTCCGAGCGTCCGCTGCTGGTCGCGTCAGTTCGTTGCCGCGGACGGGGACGTCCGCGCTCCCAAGGGTGGTCATGCGTTCTCGACGGAGCGCGGACCTTCAGGTCCGCGGCCGGGCCCGTACTTCAACGCTGGGGCCAGCCGGTCCTGACCGACTGCAAACTGCCCCACGCCAACTCCCGAATCGGACGTGCCGCCGACCTCCCGGTCGGCACCGGGGCCGGCTGGAAAGCCGGCGCTACGAGCCGCCGGCGCCTACCTCCGCTTCGTACCCCTGACCAACAACGTCTTGAATCGCATGCCTTTCAGCTTGGGCAACGGCTCGGACACCTCCCCTTTACAACGGACGCCCAGAACAATCGCTTCGGGATCCCTGCCAGCGTTGACCTCAGCAGATTCGGCGGCGGAAGTTGGCCGAACCTGCTGCTCTGCCGCGGACGGGGACGTCCGCGCTCCCGGGGGAGTTCGTGCGCTTTCGACGGAGCGCGGACCTTCAGGTCCGCGGCCGGGCCCGCGCTTCAACGCTGGAGCCAGCCGGTCCTGACCGACTGCGAACTACCCGGCGCCAACTCCCGGATCGGACGTGCCGCCGACCTCCCGGTCGGCACCGGGGCCGGCTGGAAAGCCGGCGCTACGAGCCGCCGGCGCCTACCTCCGCTTCGTACTCCTGACCAACAACGTCCTCACCCGCGTGCCGTTCAGCTTGGACCACGGCACCGACCCCACGCTGACTGCGTACGCCCGGAATAACCTCTCCCGGAGCCCTGCCAGCGTTGACTTCAGCAGATTCGGCGTCGGAAGTTGGCTGAACCAGTCTCTCTGCCGCGGACGAGGACGTCCGCGCTCCAAGCGTCAGCCTTCGGCCACGCCAGCCTGCTGCCGCGGACGTGAACGTCCGCGCTCCGAGCGCAAGCCGGCCGCTTTCAGCGGGGCGCGGACCTTCAGGTCCGCGGCCGGGCCCGCGCTTCAACGCTGGAGCCAGCCGGTCCTGACCGACTGCGAACTACCCGGCGCCAACTCCCGGATCGGACGTGCCGCCGACCTCCCGGTCGGCACCGGGGCCGGCTGGAAAGCCGGCGCTACGGGTGGCCGGCGCCTTGCGCCGGCTTCGTGCCCCTGACCCACAAAGTCCTGAACCGTGTGCCGTTCAGCTTGGGCAACGGCACAGACCCCACCCTGGTCACCTACACCCGCAACAACCTCTCCGGGGCCTTGCCCGCTTGAGATTTCAGGAGACCTGGCGTTGGAAGTTGGCTGAACCTGCCGCTCTGCCGCGGACGAGGACGTCCGCGCTCCAGGCGTCAGCCTTCGGCCACGCAAGCCTGTGGCCGCGGACGTGAACTTCCGCGCCCCGAGCGTCCGCCGCTGGTCGCGTCAGTTCGTTGCCGCGGACGGGGACGTCCGCGCTCCGAGCGCAAGCCGGCCGCTTTCAGCGGGGCGCGGACCTTCAGGTCCGCGGCCGGGCCCGTACTTCAACGCTGGGGCCAGCCGGTCCTGACCGACTGCGAACTAACCTGCCCTTAACTCCCGGATCGGACGTGCCGCCCACCTCCCGGTCGGCTCCGGGGCCGACAAGAATGTCGGCGCTACCAGTGGCCGACACCTACCGCTCCAGTCGGGTGCGCAGGCGTTGGGCGCGCTGGCCCTGGCGTTTGGCTTCGCGATCGAGGGTGGCTGGCGGCAGCTTACACCCCCCCCGCAAGCAACTGAGATGCGCCCGGTGCAAAGGGGCGGGCCAGACCACGTTTGCGAAGGAGTTTCTTCCGAACGAATTGAAGCGCCTGCGCTTTCTGAACGCGAATGAAAGCGCGCGCGAGCTTTGTCCGCTGAAAACCTCTGCCGGAGCGGTGCGTGCTGCGCGGTTGCTGCTCACGCAAGTGGACGAGTGCCTGCGTCCCCGGGTGGCAAGCCCCCTTGGTTGATCCAAGTGCAACGAGAGGTTCGGTCAAGGATTTCACGGTGTCGCGAACACCGCCGGCGCTCAGATATTCGAGCAACGAGTGCGGCCTCGCTTCGTTGGAGTCCCGCTGCCGTCGCGCGGCCAGGACTTGCTCCGCCACTAGGGAATGCACACTTGAATCAGTACGATTCGGGTGGGTTGGCGGTTCGCCGGGGTGGCGCGGAGCGACGGGCGGGCAAAGTTGGGCAAGTCTGGCGGGCGGCGCAAACACCGTTGGGGGCCGCCAAGCCGCGTTTATGGTGAGGGGGTGCGCTGGTCCGCAGCCAACGCGCTGCCCCCAGCCCGGCGGAGGTTTGCTTTCGGGGTGGCAAGTCTTCTTGAAGGGCTCAAGCAATTGCCCGAGCCAATGTCCGGACCCGCCTGTGCAAAGAGCATTTCCGCAGCCTGGAACTCAAGATGCCCCCTCGCCCCCCCGCCCCCTCGCCAGGCACAACTTCCGGTCGGCTCGTACTGTGCTGAGGGAGGGCTGAAAGACGTTCGCCATGCTTGCCCGGGGGCCGGGTTTGCGGCTTGATCACGCCATGACGCCACGCCGTTTGAGCTCCGCACGCTCACGAATCGGTTTCGTCTTGGTCGCTGGAATTCTCTTGAGCGACGCGATTGCCCGGCCTCTGCGGGTTCTCCCGGAGGGCCAGCTTCCGAACGACGTTCGCTTGCAGCCGCTGAAGGATCTCGACGGTTACTTTCCGTTCGATCCGCCCGCCACCACCGCCGCGTGGCGGGCGCGCAGCGAGCGCGTGCGTCGGCAGTTGCTGGTGACGCTCGGGCTATGGCCTCTCCCCACCCGCACACCGCTGAACCCGGTGGTTCATGGCCGCATCGCGTTTCCCGATTACACGGTTGAGAGGGTCTATCTCGAGACCCTGCCCGGCTTCTATCTGGCCGGAAACCTCTACCGGCCGGTGGGCAGGACCGGTCGCCTGCCGGCGATGCTTTGTCCGCATGGACACTGGTCCAACGGCCGCTTTCATGACGCCGGCGAGGCGGAGGTGAAGAAGGAAATGGCCAGCGGCGGCGAACAATTCGCGGAGGGCGGGCGCAGTCCGCTGCAGGCGCGCTGCGTGGGGCTGGCCCGGATGGGCTGCGTGGTCTTTCACTACGACATGATCGGCTACGCGGACACGACGCAGATCCCGATGGAGATCGCCCATGGCTTCGCGAAGCAGCGCCCCGAGATGATCGCGACCGAGAACTGGGGCCTCTTCAGTCCGCAGGCGGAATCCCACTACCAGAGTGTCATGGGGCTTCAGACTTGGAACAGCATCCGCGCGCTCGACTTCGTCTTGAGCCTGCCGGACGTGGACCCGCAGCGCATCGGCGTCACCGGGGCCAGCGGCGGCGGCACGCAGACCTTCATCCTCGGCGCCGTGGACGACCGGCCGGCCCTGGCGTTCCCGGCGGTCATGGTTTCGACGGCCATGCAGGGCGGTTGCACCTGTGAGAACGCCTGCGGGCTGCGGGTGGGCACTGGCAACGTCGAGTTCGCGGCGCTCTTCGCGCCCAAACCGCAGGGGCTGACCACGGCGAATGACTGGACCAGGGAAATGGCCACCAAGGGCTTTCCGCAGTTGCAGGCGGTCTATCAACTCCTCGGTGCGGGCGACCGGGTCCTGCTCCATCGGGGTGAGCAGTTTGGCCACAATTACAACTGGCCCAGCCGCGTGGCGATGTACGGCTGGGTGAACCGCCATTTTGCCCTCGGTCAACCGGAGCCGATCGTCGAACGCGATTTCCGGCGGCTGTCGCGCGCTGAGCTCTCGGTGTGGGACGAGCAGCATCCGCCCCCTCCGGGCGGCCCCGACTTCGAGCGCAAGCTGCTCCGCTGGCTCACGGAAGACACCGAGCGGCAGCTCGCCGAGGCGCGGCGGTCAACCGGCCGCTTCGCCGAGGTGTACGGTCGGGGCGTTGAGGTGGTTGTCGGGCGGACGCTGGCTGACAATGCCAGCGTGGAGTTTCTCCCGGCGGGAGTAACGGAACTGGCCGGGGTGCGCGTCACTGCCGGCTTGGTGCGGAACGCCACCTTCAGCGAGGAACTGCCGGTGATTGTGCTCGAGCCCTCCTCGCCCCGCGGCCAGACCGTGCTGTGGTTGACCGGCGAGGGGAAGGCCGCCTTGTTTGCCGGGAGCGGCATCCGGCCAGAAATCCGCGAACTCCTTGCGGCGGGGGCGCGAGTGGTGGGCGCAGACCTGCTGTTCCAGGGCGAATCGGCGACCGCCGCTGAGGACACCGGCCGTCAGCGCAAGGTGAAGAACCCGCGCGAAGCGGCAGCCTACACCTACGGTTACAATCACAGCCTCTTCGCCCAGCGCGCGCACGACGTACTGACGCTGATCCGGTGCTTCGGCGAGCGGGATCCGGCGACCCGGCGTCTGAGCGTGGCGGGTGTGGCGGGCGCGGGGCCCTGGGTGGCCGCGGCCCGGGCCGTTGCCGGGCAATCCATCCACGCCGCGGCCGTGGACACGGGCGGTTTTCGCTTCCTGAACGTCAAGGACATCTACAGCCCGGACTTTTTGCCCGGCGGCGCCAAGTACGGGGACCTGCCCGGAATGCTGGCGGTCGGGGCGCCCGGGCGACTGTGGGTGACCGGGGAAACGACCGAGAGCCTCGCACTGGTCCGGGAGCAGTACCGCGACGCGGCTGGCGAACGGTTGGCGATTTCAGAGGTGGCCGCAGATCCGGCGGCGGCCGCAGCGGCGTGGCTGGCGCGCCAGTGAGTCCGGGCACTGGTCCACGCCGCCGCCCTTCGGCGGCCCCACCGCCTACCACAGCCCAAACGCCCCGTCCGCGTCCCACTGCTGCGAGCCGCGGTAGATCCTCATCTCGCGGATGTCCTTCCAGCGCACCGAACCGTCGAGCAGTCCGACGTTGCCGCCTTTCGCGCCAATGTCGCGCGGCGTCCGGTCGTAGTTGTCGGGATCGGTCTCGAAATGTCGTTCTTCGCGGATGGCATAGCCGGTGGCGGTATGGGGCGCGAGGATTCGCTGGAAGCTGTGGCAAAACACGTTCAGGTCGGCGACCAGCGGCAGCGTGGGGTCCTCGGCCGACCGCTGCGGCGACACCCAGATGGCCTGGGCCGGGCCGACCAAGGGCCAGGGAGTGTTCGTGTGGCCCCCAAGGTAATGATAGCCGATGGCGTATCCGTACATGTCATGCACCCGCCAGTCCTTCTGCCGTTTGAAGGCGGGAGCCAAGTTTGGGCAGTCGAGAATCCCGGCACCGCCGCTGTATTGGAGGAAGAGGTTCCACGAGTTGGTCGAGAGGATGGCGGTATGCGTGTCCGTGGGATCGGCGTTGTCCGTCCGCCCGGACGGCAGGCGATCCTCGTTGTCGCCGGCATACGTGAGCGCGGCGATGAGAAACTGGCGCTGGTTGTTCTTGCACGCGGTGCGCTTGGCCCGCTCCTTGGCCGACGACAAGGCCGGCAGCAGCAGTCCGGCGAGGATCGCGATGATCGCGATCACGACCAGCAACTCGATCAAGGTGAATGCCGGGCTGTGCCGGAGCTTCATGCGGCGGTAGAAGGCAGGAGGCGCGCCAGCCCGGAACAGTGACTGACTCCGCCCGCCACCGCCGCAAGATAGCCGCGATCATTCGTGGGTAAAGCGAGCCGGGTCCGGTCCTTCGCGAGCCAGCATCGCCGCGGATCGAGGAGCGGCTCTGCCAGCCATCGAACGCGGGGAGATCCGCCCCAACGTCGGAGTCGGCCGGAGATTTCGTTTCGCGGACCGGGCGGTGGCGGAGCTTTGTTCGACCGGCAAGCCTGACCGCCTTGATGCCCCTGATCGTTGACGCGCACCACCGGCAGCCGCCCCGAACCGAAAACCCGCTTGCGTCACCCCGGGCGCCGCATAGCTTGGCCCGTCGTTTTGGAGAAGACGCCCTCGCACCTAAATGAGTAGTACCGCCACCTCGTCGCCGACCGCCGACCCACTTCCGCACCCGGATCAATTTCGCCGCCGCCACATCGGCCCCCGCCCAGCCGAGTTGGAAACGATGGCCCGCGCCTGCGGCTACGACTCGATGTCGGCCCTCGTGGATGCCGCGGTGCCGGCGGGCATCCGGCTCCCGCGGCCGCTGGCTTTGCCGGCACCGGTCAGCGAACACGAGGCGCTGGAACAACTTCGCACCATCGCGAGCCAGAACCGCGTCTTCCGCTCGTTTATCGGCTTGGGCTACTACGACACGGTCACCCCCCCGGTGATCCAGCGAAACATCCTGGAGAACCCCGGCTGGTACACGCAGTACACCCCCTACCAGTCCGAGATTTCCCAGGGCCGGCTCGAGGGGCTGTTGAACTTCCAGACGCTGGTGTGCGATTTGACCGGGCTCGACATCGCCAACGCCTCGATGCTGGACGAACCGACCGCCTGCGCCGAGGCCATGATGCTGTGCCACCGGGTCAAGGAGGGCGAAGGACAGTCGCGCCACGTCTTCCTCGTCGCGGAGGACTGTCATCCGCAAAACCTCGAACTGGTTCGGACACGCGCGGGGGCCTTGGGGCTCGAGGTCCGGGTGGGGGCCTGGCGCGACTTTGAGTTCGGACCGGATGTGTTTGGCGCCTTGGTCCAATACCCGGCCACCGCCGGGACCGTGGAGGATTTCGGCGAACTCCCGGCCACCGCCCACGCGGCCGGCGCTCTGCTGGTGGTGGCGACCGATCTGCTGGCCCTGACGCTCCTCAAGCCACCGGGCGAATTGGGCGCGGACGTGGCGGTCGGCAGTGCGCAGCGCTTCGGCGTGCCGCTGGGGTTTGGCGGACCGCACGCGGCCTTTTTTGCCGTGCGTGATGCGTTCAAACGCCAGATGCCGGGCCGGCTGGTCGGCGTGTCGAAAGACGCCCGCGGCCGCCCGGCCCTGCGATTATCGCTCGGTACGCGCGAGCAACACATTCGGCGCGAGAAGGCCACCTCGAACATTTGCACCGCTCAGGCGCTGCTGGCGAACATGGCCATGGCCTATGCCTGTTATCACGGGCCCGCAGGGCTGACCGCCATCGCCCGCCGCGTGCAGCAACTGACCGGAACCCTCGCCGCAGGTCTGGCCCGGCTCGGGCGGAAATGTGAAAACGCCACCTTCTTCGACACCCTGACCGTGGTCGTGCCCGATGCGGAGGCGGTTCACGCCGCGGCGGCCAACGCAGCGATCAATCTCCGCCGCGTGGACGCGCATCGCGTTGGCGTCTCGCTGGACGAGGTCACGTCGGCGGACGACGTGCGCCGATTGCTTACGGTCTTCAATGAGGGGCGGCCGGTGGACGGTGAACTGCCGGCGGCCGTGTCGGGCATTCCCGCCGCGCTCGTCCGGACCTCGCCGTTCCTGACTCATCCGGTCTTCAACCGGTACCATTCGGAGACCGAGATGCTCCGATACCTGCGCCGGCTGGAGTCGCGTGATCTCTCGCTGTGCCAGGCGATGATCCCGCTGGGCTCCTGCACCATGAAGCTGAACGCCGCCGCCGAAATGTTCCCGGTGAGCTGGCCGGAGTTCGCGCGAATTCATCCCTTCGCGCCGGCCGGGCAAACCCGGGGCTACGCGCGGCTCTTCGCCGACCTCGAAAAGTGGCTGGCGGAAATCACCGGATTCGCGGCGGTGTCGCTCCAGCCGAACGCCGGCTCGCAGGGCGAATACGCCGGGCTGCTGGTGATCCGGCGCTACCATGCCAGCCGCGGCGAGGCGCATCGCCGCGTGTGCCTGATCCCGACTTCCGCCCACGGCACCAACCCGGCGAGCGCCGTGATGGCCGGCCTGACCGTCGTGCCCGTGGCCTGCGACAAGGAGGGCAACATTGATCTCACCGACCTGCGGGCGAAAGTCAGCGCACACGCCACGAACCTCGCCGCGTTGATGGTGACCTACCCCTCGACTCACGGCGTTTTCGAAGCGGCGATCAAGGACATCTGCCAGGTGGTCCACGGTGCCGGCGGGCAGGTCTATATGGACGGCGCGAACATGAACGCGCAGGTGGGCCTCACCTCTCCCGGCGCGATCGGCGCCGACGTGTGCCATTTGAACCTGCACAAAACCTTTTGCATCCCGCACGGCGGTGGCGGCCCCGGGGTGGGTCCCATCGCCGTGGCGGCGCATCTGGCGCCGTTTCTGCCGGGCCATCCGCTGGCCGAAACGGGCGGCGCGCAGGCCATCGGGCCGGTCTCCGGCGCGCCGTGGGGCAGCGCAAGCCTCCTGCCCATCTCGTGGCTTTACATCGCAGCGATGGGCGAGACGGGGCTCAAAGAGGCAACTCAGGCTGCCATCCTGAATGCGAATTACATCGCTCGCCGCCTCGATCCCTACTTCCCCGTGCTCTACAAGGGCCCGAACGGCCTCGTCGCTCACGAATGCATCCTCGATCTACGCCCCTTTAAGAGCGTCACCGCCGAGGACGTCGCCAAGCGGCTCATGGACTACGGCTTCCACGCCCCCACGTTGAGCTGGCCCGTCGCTGGCACGCTGATGGTCGAGCCGACCGAGAGCGAGCCGAAGTCAGAGCTGGATCGGTTCTGCGACGCGATGATCGCGATCCACGGCGAGATCATGGCGATCGAGCGCGGGGAAATGGACCCGAAGAACAACCCGCTCAAGCAAGCGCCCCATCCGGCCGAAGTCGTCGCGGCAAACGACTGGAATCAACCGTACTCGCGCGAGCAGGCGGCCTATCCGGTGCCGGGTTTGCGGGAGTTCAAGTTCTGGCCGGCCGTGGCCCGCGTGGACAACGTCTTCGGCGATCGCAACCTTGTCTGCTCCTGCGCCGGCATGGACGCTTATCGGGAGTGATTGGCTGGGAGTTCGGCGCGGTTGGCGAGGCACGTTCCGCGGACGACCGCTCGACCCGCGGCGGGCGGAGCCCCACGGGATGACCTGAATCCGTTCTTCGGAATTCCGGTCTTCGCGGCTTCCGCCTAAGATCCGTCGCCGATGAAGCCGCCGTTTCCCGCCCTTGGAGTCGTGGTCCTGAGCTTCCTGGCGGTCGTCCGGGCCAGCGCAGGGGAAGCGTGTCGCATCGAAGTGGTGGAGAGGGGGGCCGGTTGGCCTGTGCCACTGGTTGAGCTCCGCACGACGCATCAGGTCCGTTTCGTGACGGACAATGCGGGCGTCATCGCCTTCGACCTGCCCGAGCTGATGGGGCGAGAGACGTGGTTTGATGTGATCGGGCACGGCTACGAAGTTCCGGCCGACGGCTTCGGCTACCGCGGGGTCCGCCTCACGCCGCGGCCGGGAATCACGCTCCGGATCGAAGTGCAGCGCACCAGCATCGCGCGGCGACTGGGCCGGCTGACCGGCGCCGGTTTGTTCGCCGAAAGCCAGAAACTCGGGCACGAGCGCGACTGGCCGGAATCCGGTGTGCTGGGTTGCGACAGCGTGCAAACCGCGCTCCACCGGGGACGCCGGTTCTGGCTGTGGGGAGACACCACGCTGGCGCGGTATCCCTTGGGGATCTTCGACAGCACGGCGGCTTTCAGCGCCGGCCAGCCTCTGGACCGCTTTGAACCGCCGGTGCGGCCCGCCTACGAGCAGGTGACCGATGACCGGGGCGCCCCACGAGGCGTCGCGCCCATCGCAGGCGAAGGTCCCACGTGGATCAGCGCGGTGGCCAGTCTGCCCGATGCCGGGGGCGAAGCCCGTCTGGTGGCCAGCTACGTGAAGATCCGCCCGCCGCTCGAGGCGCGCGAGTGGGGCTTGTGCGTGTGGAACGAAAACGCCCGCCGCTTCGAACGCCTGAAGTCGCTTTGGACCAAGTCTGACGCGGCCCCGAATCCACCCCCGCATCCCGAGGGACACGTCGTGCGCTGGACGGACGAAGCCGGCCAGACCTGGCTGTTGGTTGGAAACCCGTTTCCCTTCCTGCGCTGCCCGGCAACATTTGAGGCATGGCAGGACCCTGCGCGCTGGGAGCCGCTCACGCCGCCGGCCGCGATCCCGGCAGCTGGCGACGGAGAGCTTGTCAAACCCCACACCAGTGCCCACAGCGGCGGTATCGGGTGGCATCCCTGGCGGAAGCGGTGGGTCGCCGTCTTCATGCAGTCCTTCGGCAAACCCTCGGCCTTTGGCGAGGTTTGGTACGCAGAAGCGAAGGCACCCACCGGGCCTTGGGGACCGGCGGTCAAGGTGCTCAGCCACGAGAACTACACGTTCTACAACCCCTGCGTGCATGTCGAACTGAGTCCCCCCCACTCCCCGATCCTCCTTTTCGAGGGCACCTACACCGCGCAATTCGCGAATCGTCCATCACCCACGCCCCGGTACGACTACAACCAAATCCTCTACCGGCTAGACCTCGATGATCCGCGCCTCGGGCCGGCGCAAGAGCGGTGACGGACATCCAGTTTGGCAGACCCTGTTGGCCTGCTACCCTCCTCCGCCGATGAAGGTTCCTCGCTGGTTGAAATGGTCGCTCCTCCTCGTTGTCGGATTAGTTCTCCTAGCCGCTCTGCTCGTTGGTGGCTTTTGGTGGTGGCTGCATCCGGATTACTCCCGTTCGCCGGCCGTCGTGTACACGCCGCCGGGTGAGCCGGCCTTTACGATCGAGCGGCTCACGCCGGCCCGTCCCAACGGCGCGGGGATCCTCGTCATGATCAGCGGGAGCTGGCGCTCGAAGCGCGAGGCGAGCCAGGACCTCGTGGTCGCGCCGCTGCTCCGTCGCGGCTACACGGTCTTCATGGTCATGCACGGATCGCAGCCGGAGTACACCGTGATGCAGCTCATTGGCCAAGTCCGCCGGGCCACGCGCTTTGTCCGGCTCCACGCCCGCGAGTACGGCGTGGACCCGCAGCGGCTCGGTGTCGTGGGCGGCAGTTCCGGCGGGCATCTCAGCCTGATGATTGCCACGCGGGGCGACGACGGTGACCCGGCCGCAACGGATCCGGTCGAACGCGCCAGCAGCCGCGTGCAGGCGGTGGCGGTGTTTTATCCGGTGACCGATCTGCTCAACCTCGGCCGTTCGACGGAGAATCCCGGCGACGGTGGTCCACCGAAGAGTTTCGTCCGGGCGTTTGGACCCGATTCAACGAACCTGGCCGTGTGGAAGGGAATCGGCCGCGAGACGTCGCCGATCTATCACGTCACGACCAACCTGCCGCCGACGTTGATCGTGCATGGCAGCGCGGACACGCTGGTGCCGCTCGATCAATCCGAGCGCTTTCAACAGCGCGCGCAGGAACTGGGGCGCGAGGTGAAGCTGATTGTGCGCCCCGGCAAGAAGCACGGGTGGCCCACGATGATCTTCGACGTGCGACTGTTCGCCCAATGGTTCGATCGCTGGCTGACGCCGGCCAACCCGCCCGCCTGATCCGCCGGGCAACACCCGTGGCGGGAGCCGGGGTCGCTTTGCGAACCTCCCCCGACCGTGCTGGGCGCCGACACGGGCTCACAGGTTTCCCGCCGACAGTTCCGCCAGCAGGGCCAGCCAGCGGCTGACCGGGTGGACCCAGACTTCGCTGTAGTTGTAGCAGTTCGAGGCCGGCCAGTACGGGACGTCCTCGGCGAGGCGCGTCTGGATGCCCACCGGCAACGTGCCCGTGATGTCACCGCTCATGGCCGTGTACTGCGGGGCGTAATCGTGGCCGACACCGTACATCAGACTCTGGGCGAACGGATTTCGGCCCAGCGCCCAGTCAACCTGCGCCAGCGCCAGCGCCCGCAGCTCCGGATCTTCCAGCAAGCGCGCTGCCCGGGCGGCGGCCAGCGCCTGCGAGAGTTGAACGCCCAGGTTGCCGCGGAAGTCCCCCCAGACCGGGAACCGCCGAAGGTAGATGCCCTCCGCCAACCGAAGGCCCTGCTGAATCTGCTCCCGCTCGAAGACGTTGCGGGTGTCGCTGAGGCGATAGATGCCGGCGGCGGGCATCTGCCACGGCGCCGAGTGGGCGGCCGTGGCTTTCAGGTAGGCGCCGTAACGCGCGACGGCGTCGCGCCAGCGGCTGCGCTCGGGCGCATCGGGCAGCGCATCGTGCAGATCCGCCAGCGCCACCGCGGGCGCCTGCTCGTGGCTGCGATGGTTGTAGTGCAGGATACGATCCTTCCGCGGCGAGGTGTGGAAGAAGCCGGTCAGCGGCAGGTCCCACGGCGGCGGCTCCACCTGCTGCGAGTCAAGGAGAACGCCGGCCAGGCGAATCGCCTCGTCGGCAAATTCGCGTCGCCCGGTGGCGCGGAACAACTCGAGGCCCGCCTGGACGCCCGCGGCGGCCACTTCGACCCCCGGGTCGCGCAGCCGCGCAAGCGCGAAGCGCCAGTCTTCCTCCGCGGCTTGCAGACACCTGTCCGCGAAGGCCGCATCACTGCTCCGCAGCGACCGCCCCGCCGCCGCCTCGGTGGCCGCCGCGATGAAGTTGTCGAACGGGCTGTCGTTCGCCCGCACGACCACGTCGTCCTGGTTGCCTGTCACGCCATCGGTCCAGAAATCCATGGTGGCCCACGTCACACGCGCGCCGTTGCCGAAGCGAGTCTTGAGCATCCATTCGAGGCCCCAGCGCGCCTCCTGACGGAGCCGGCCGGCCAGCGGGGCCTCCGCGACCGGCAAGCCGTCTGCCAGCCGGAGCAACGACCACGCGGCCTCGCTGGTGTTGACCAGCCCTTGCGACAGGTCGCCCGCGTCGTGCCAGCCGCCGTTGATGACGATGCGCCGCCCGGCGTGCTCTGCCTGCCAGTCCTGATGGCAGATGCCATGAATCCCCGGCACCGCGAAACCACAGCGCTGGCAGAAGAACTGGTTCAAACCGGCGATCAGGGTTTCGCGCCAGGGGGTCTCCCCAACGACAAACGGTTCGGTCCGCAGCGCGCCCAGCACGACCCGGTAGCGGCCCGGCGCGCGAAGAGCGGAAAAATCCAACACGCGAAACTCACCCTGCGGCGTGCGGGTGAGAGTGGCAGTTCCGCGCCATAACACTTCTGCTTTGTCAGCACGCTCGATCGCGAACGCATCGGCGGCTCCCGAGGGGGCGAAGGCAATCTTGGGAGCATCCAGCGGATAGCCGAGGTGGTTGTACGCGATCCGGCCGGCCGCGACCGCCCAGCCGCGGAAGACGTCGGCTTCGACCCGTTGCAGTTCGAGCCGGTCAAAGTCGAAGCTCACGCGCTCGGTGGCACCCGGCTCGTTGCCCTGCAGCCGGTAGATCAACTCGACGGCCTTGACCTGCCGACGCTCCAGATGCGGGATTTCCCAAATGACCTGGTTCCACGTCTGGTTCGTCAGCAATACGTAATTGAGACCGCCGTCGGTGTAACTGCGGCCTTCGGTTCCCTCGCTGCGCAGCTTCATCAGCAAGGAAACGACGTGGAACCCGGGAAGGTCCGGGTACACCCAGACCGAAAGGCGGTTGAAGGCGCTCCAATCCTCATCGCTGAACTCGCGGCGCAGCCCCGTCTCCGCGAACGGACGCCCCGAGACCGGCGGTGGGGTGGCGGTCTTCGTGGGCGAAGTGAGTCGGACCGACTGGCGACCATCCCGTTGCCGCTCAGTCGTGACGGTCATCGTACCCGGGCCAAAAAGCTTCCACGTGGCCGGCGACTCCATGTCGTCGAGCAGGCGCGATTCGAGCACGGGTTTGGCTAGGCGCCGCGCGGTCGCGGAGCGGCTTTGGTCCACCGGGAGCGGGAAGTCCGGCAACGTGGCGGCCCGGGCAGCCGTTACCAACCACGCCACCGCGACCATCGCGGGCCAATGGCAGGAGAAGCAGAGCGCGCGGACCAACGGGCGAAAGAGGATGTGCATGGCCGGAGCATCCCTCGCGTGCGCCGGGTGTAAAGCCCGCGCCCGGTCCGGCGAACCAAGGACTGGTCATCCGTGCTCGCGCGGGCAGAACCGATTCCGTGATTCCCGCACCGCTTTCTTCCTGTCCGCCACCGGGCGAATTGGCTACGGTTTCCGCGTGGAAGTCATCATTCGTCCAACGGCCGAAGCGGCGGCGGAACTGGTGGCGCGCGTGATCGCGCGGGAACTGCGCGCCAATCCCCATCTCGTGTTGGGGCTGGCGACCGGCCGGACGATGGAGGGCGTGTACGCCCGACTGGTGCGAATGGCTCGCGAAGAGGGGCTCGATTTTTCGCTCTGCTCCACGTTCAACCTGGACGAGTACGTTGGTCTGCCACCCTCGGACCGCCACTCGTACCGCCACTACATGAATCATCACCTGTTCCTGCAGGTGAACATTGACCTCCGCAACACGCATCTCCCAGATGGCATGGCGGCCGACTTGGACCTGGAATGCCGCCATTACGAGGAGTTGATCAAGCGCTTCAACGGCGTGGATTTGCAATTGCTGGGGCTGGGCCGGGCGGGGCACATCGGCTTCAACGAACCGCTCTCCGCCCTTCAGTCCCGCACGCGGGTCAAGGCGCTCTCGCCGGTGACACTGGAGCAGAATCGCCCGCTCTTCGAGGACCCGGAACGCATGCCGCGCCGGGCCATCACGATGGGCGTGGGCACCATTCTCGAGGCGCGCAGGTGCCTGCTGCTGGCCACGGGCGCGGAGAAGGCCCAGATCATCGCCAAGGCGGTCGAGGGACCGATCACCTCAATGATCTCGGCCACGGCGTTGCAGTTGCATCCGCGCTGCACCGTGGTGGTGGATGAGGCCGCCGCCACCCGGTTGGAATGTGCCGACTACTATCGGTGGATCTTCGAAAACGAACCCGAGTGGGACTCGTTCCGTTGACGGTCGCCACTCCCCGAATCGCATGATTCAGCCCTTGCAGACCCTTCAAGCGGACCTCCTGCCCGTGCGGGTGTACCGCACGCAAGCAGAGATGGCCGCCGAAGCGGCCGTGCTCGCCGCCGAGACGCTCCGGGCCGCCCTCGGTGCGCGGGGCGAGGCCCGGGCGATCCTCGCCTCGGCCACGTCGCAGATTCAGTTCCTCGACGCGCTGGTCCGCACACCGGACCTTGACTGGTCGCGGGTGACGTTGTTCCACATGGACGAGTACCTGGGCGTCCCCGACACGCATCCCGCCAGTTTTCGCCGGTTCCTGCGCGAGCGGGTGGAACTCCGCTGCCACCCGCGGGCGTTTCACTACCTCCGGGGCGACGCGCCCGAACCCTTGAAGGAAGTCGAGCGTTATCGGGCCTTGCTCGCGGAGGCGCCGATTGACCTGTGCTGCCTGGGCATCGGGGAGAACGGACACGTGGCCTTCAACGATCCGCCGGTGGCCGACTTCAACGACCCGTTCACGGTCAAGCTCGTCCAACTGGACGAGGCCTGCCGCCGCCAGCAGGTCGGCGAGGGCTGTTTCCCCACGCTCGAAGCCGTGCCGCAATACGCCTACACCCTCACCATCCCGGCCCTCTGCGCGGCGGCAAAGATGGTGTGCGTGGTGCCGGAGCGGCGCAAAGCGGCCGCCGTGCGCGCCACCATTCAAGGACCGCTCTCGACGGCCTGCCCGGCCTCGATTCTGCGCCGCAAGCCCCATTGCACGCTGTTTCTGGATGCCGACTCCGCGAGTCTGCTGTGAGCACCAAGCCTCCCTCGGGTCCGCCCGCTTCCGGCACGCCTTCCCCGAAGATTCGCCGCGCGCAACTGGCGCTGGGCTTCATCGTGCTGCTGGTGCTGGCGCTGAACTTCGCGCTGTTCCTCATTGTCTCCGAGCGCGACACACCGAAGCGAACGGGCGATGCACCTATCACCACCAATGCCGCAGAGGCCCCGCTTCCCTGAAGGCACGTCCGGCTCAGGAACTCGGCAGAAGGTAGGGAATGGTGAGTGGCCCTTGCGGCAGCACGGCGACCCGGGCCGCCGGACCGCGCGCGTTCAATTCCTCGCGCACGGTGGCGGCGATGTCGTGGCAGGGTTCGAGGTGCGCGGCGCGGACGGCCTCGTCCGGTAGTTCGCTGTAAAGCCGCACCCGGGCGCGGCGTTGAACCAGCGCCTGAATCTGCGCCTGCCATTGTTCCGGCGCGCAAAAACCGGGCGTCGCAACGCGGGCGAGAATCTCTTCCGGACCTGCCGCGCTGCGGAGTAATCGGTCAAACGGACTGCCGGCCGGCGTCCCCTCCCGACATTCGCACGCGAGGATCAGCAGACCGCCCGGCTTCAGGATGCGCGCCCCGGCCGCCATGCCCTTCACGCCCTGGTAGAGGTTGAGGTCCAACGGGTGCCCGCTGTTGGTGGTCACGACGATGTCGAACGGCTCCGCCACCGGCTGCATCGCCGACTCGCGCGCGAACTCGCAGCCGCGCCGGTGGGCCGCGATCAGGTCGCCCGCAAACACGCCAGTGATCTGGCGTCGCTCATTGAGCGTGACGTTCACCAGGAAACTCGGCCCGATCCGCAACGCAAGGTCGCGCAGTTCCTCCCACAAGGGATTTCCCTCGGTGACGGCGAAGGTGGCGTTGGGGTCGCCGATGTGGGCCGCGCCGTGATTGCTCATCACCGTCTCGAGCCCCGCGCACCCGGGCACGATGCCCTTCGGCCCGCCGCTGAAGCCGGCGAAGAAATGCGGCTCGATGAAGCCGGTGATGATCCGCCGGTCCGCCTCCACCAAATGCCGGTTGATCAACGCCGGCGCGCCGGAGCGCGTGTGTCCCACTTGGACCAAGGCGGCGCGATCATGGCAGTCGTGATTGAGCACCCGGTAGCTCGAGCAGACCTCCGGGGTCAGCAATGCCGCCAGTTCAGCCGGCGTGTTCGGTCGGTGGGTACCCGTCGAGTTGAGGAGCGTGATCTGATCGCGCGGAACGTGCCGTAGCGCCGCCAGCAGCCACGGAATGATGCGCTCGTTCGGGGTCGCTCGCGTCGAGTCCGTGAACACAATGCACACGCGGTCGGCGGGCTTCACGGAATCCGCCAGGGCCGGCGCGCCGATTGGCGAGCGCAACGCCGCCTCGAAGGCCGATCGCTCATCGGGCAAGCCCGGCGCATGGCGCGGCGCGACGACGGTGGTCCGGTCGTCTGGCAGTTCCACGACCAGACCGCTTCGACCGTAGGCAAGGGAAACCTTCATGAATGATCTGCCGGCAAGTCAACCGGCCGGGTGACGGGCGGCCAACTCAAAAGGCCCGGGGCGCACTTCGCCGCGTTGTTCGGGCGCGGTCAGCCCAGCATCGCCCCCGCTCACCACGTCCCGTCCACCAGCAGGTCCACGGCGTTGCGGGCAAAGTCATCCGCGAGAATCGGCAGCGACTGCCGCTCGACGCTGGTCTGGTCCGCCCCGACGCGGAGGGTGGTGCGTCCGCGGACGACCTGGTCCAGCAGCACCTTGCCGGTACCGCGCTCTTCCGCCAGCACGCGGCAGTACAGGGTGATTTCGTAGTCGCGCACGGTGATCACATCCGCCGGTTGAAAGGACAACGCCTCGCGCTCGTAGCGCAGGATCGCGCCTTTCACGATCACATCGCCGTCGTTCTGGGTCGCCAGGCGGAACGTTCCGTCCTGCTGCAATCGTTTGCGCAAGGCGTGGGCAACCGCCTCGGCGAGACGCGGCTCCATGGTCTCGTTCTGAAAGTATGCCACCTGAATGCTGCGGGCGCCGGCGGGGCTGCCGTTGGTGGGGCCGAGCCGGTAACCGGCGCAGCCCGCAAGCACGAGCGTCGCCAGAAGCACGGAGATCGGCAGCGCGGGTCTCACGGGCGTTCCGGGGGCGGCTCGGCCGGGTTTACCACCGGCATCGGCGCCGGGACGGAAGGTTCGACACTTACGGAGTCAGCCGCCTTGGCGACCCGCCGGCGCAGGAATTCAAGGCGCCGGCGCGCCTCGGCCGCCCAGGTGGATTCCGGGTCCTTGCTGATCGTCTCGTTGTAGTAAATCTCGGCCGCCTTCCAGCGCCGCTTCTTCTCGTAGAACTGCGCCACCCGGTAGGCGCCGCGCGATTGCTCGGTCTTCAGGTCGCTGATGATGGTCGTGGCTTCACCCACCCGTCCGTCCTCGGGGTAGAGAACGATGAAGTCACTGAACGTGGCGATCGCGCTGCCGGCCGCGCTCTGGTCGTACTCCGCCGTCTGCGCCTGCTTCTTCCAGGCCAGCCCGGCCCGGTAGAGCGCCTCGGACGCCACGGCCTTGTCCTGATAATACCGGTCGGCCGCCACTTCGTAGGCGCGTACCGCCAGCAGATAGTCCTTCTGCTTTTCCCGCGCGGCCGCCACGCCCATCTGCGCCTTGGGCCCGACCTCGCTGAACGGGCCGTTCCGCACGATCTTGGCGTACATCTGGGCGGTCTTTTCCATGGAAGGAAAGAAGGGAATCACACCCCAGAGTTTGAACCACTGGCCGTTGAGAAAGCGGGTGGCGATGTCGTACTGCCGCTGCAGGATCTCCGGCAGGCCCTCGACCTTTGGGTACCGCTCGATGGCCCGCTGGTACTCCTTGAACGCCTTTTCGTCGTACTTCCGCTTCTCGTAGCATTGGCCGAGCAGCACCTGGGCCTTGGGCGCGTAGTCGGACAAAGGCCAGCGCCTGACGGTGCGGCGTGCGGCCTTGATGGCCAGGCGCGTCTTCCCGTTGTCAAACGCCTCCTGGGCCACCTCGAACTGATCCTTCGCCCGGGCGCGGGTCCACCTGCCCTCGCCGACCGCCTCGTAGGTCCAGCCTTCACCGGGCCGGTACACCAGCGGTGCCGGGCAACGGGCGGGCAGCCAGAACAGGCCCACGGCCACGAGCGAAATCACGAGGAGGAACCGCTTCATGCGAGCGCGGACCGTAAAGGACCCACCCCCTCAAGTCAACGCGGCCAGGCGGCGCTCCGGAATCGCCGCACGGGCCCAGGTTCCCGCAAAGCGGCCGCCAGCGGAGCGCGCTGCCGATCCCGCGCGCCCCGGCCACCGGACTCCACCGTTGCTTCCAGCGACGCTTTCGGCTTTCGTCTCCCCCGCATGAAACTGCGCTCCTGGCGCTACGATCTCGCCTTGGCCCATCGCTGGACCATCGCGTCGGGTCTTCGACCCGGCGGTTCGGGCGGTAAAGACTCCTATCCGGTCGTGTTCGTCGAGTTGACCGACGAGCATGGTACCACCGGGATCGGCGAGGCCGCGCCGGCGGAGCGGTATCGCGAGACCGCTGACAACGCAGCCGCCTTCGTCGAGATCGTCAACCTCTACCAACTGTCCTTTGCCGATCCGGCCGGGAGCATGCGCTACGTGCGTTCGCTCGGCCCCGGGAACCACGCCATCAAGGGCGCCTTCGACATCGCCCTGCTCGACGGCGCGGCCAAGCTGGCTGGCAAGCCCCTCTACGATTATCTCGGTCTGGGGTTTCGCGAGAACCACCACATCAGTTCGTTCAGCATCGGGATAGATTCGCCCGAGGTGATTCGCGCGAAGGTGGCCGAAGCCGCCGCCTATCCTGTCCTCAAACTGAAGCTCGGCAGTCCCAACGACCGCGAGAATCTGCGGGCCCTTCGCGAGGTCGCGCCCACGAAACCGGTGCGCGTGGACGCGAACGAGGCGTGGACCACGAAGGAGGAGGCGTTGCGCCAGATTGAGTGGCTCGCGGGCGACGGCCACATCCAGTTTGTCGAGCAGCCCATGCCGGCGGCGACGGATCCGCGCGATCTGGCGTGGTTGAAGGAACGTTCGCCGCTGCCGCTCTTTGCTGACGAGTCCTACCTTTACGCGGGCAATCTGCCCAAGTGCGTGGACGCCTTCCACGGCGTCAACGTCAAGCTGGTCAAGACCGGCGGAGTCTCGACCGCTCTGGAAGCCCTGCGAGCGGCCCGCAACGCGGGCCTCAAGACCATGCTCGGCTGCATGATTGAATCGAGCGTCCTGATCAGCGCTGCCGCCCACCTGGCGGAACTGACCGACTACCTCGACATTGATGGCAGCCTCCTCACCACGAATGATCCTTTCGAGGGCGTTTCGGTGGCGGGTGGCAGGGTGTCTTTCGCGCAGGCGCCGGTGAAGGTTGGATTGTGCGTGCGGGAACGGACTCCCGGGGCGCGCGGTGGCGCATGAGCATGCGCCCCGAAATCTGCCGGTCGTTGCCGACGCTCACCCAGTGCGGAGCCGGCCGGCGGCGAGGCAGTCTGGTCCCGTCCGCGCCCTGCGGACAGCGGCGTCGTCATGACGCAACTCGCATCCTGCCGGTTCCGGCCGGCTTCACGCTCATCGAGCTATTGGTGGTGATCGCCGTCATCGCGATCCTGGCCGGTCTGTTGCTGCCCGCCCTGAGCAAGGCCAAGGGCCGGGCGCAGGGCGCCGCTTGCGCGAGCAACATCCGCCAACTGCAGACCGGGTGGCAAATGTACGCCGACGATTTCAACGACACGTACGTGGCCAATCACGGGATTGATGAGACCCGCGAGCGCTGCGAGAACTGGGTCAACAATGTCCAGGACTGGACGGCCAGCCCGGAGAACACGAACACACTCTTGCTGACCGAGGCGAAGTTGGCCCCTTACGCGGGCAAATCTGCCGGCGTGTTCAAGTGCCCGTCCGACAAGTCGCGGACGCCGGCCGGCGCGCGCATCCGCAGTGTGGCGATGAACTCCCTGGTGGGCGACCCCGGGGTGCTGACCAACCGCTTCAACCCGGACTACCTCCAGTTCTTCAAGGGCAGCGATCTCGTGCAGCCGGCGATGACGTTCGTCTTCCTCGACGAGCACCCCGACACGCTCAACGATGGCTTCTTCATGAACCGCCTCCACGAATACAAGTGGGGCAATCTGCCCGGTTCGTATCACAACGGCGCCGCGAACCTCAGCTTTGCGGACGGTCACCTCGAACTACGACGCTGGCAGGTGGCCGGGCCAACGGGCACCATTCGCCCGCCCGTTCAGGGCGCGGCCGGGGGTGGGTTTGCCGCTGAGCCCCCGACGGACTGGGACTGGCTCAAGCAACGAACCAGTTCGCTCAAGGGCGGTTGAATGCTCCCCACCGTTACTCAAACGGTCCGTGACCCGGACTCGAGGGGAGCTAGACTGCCGCCATGAGATCACGCCTTGGCTTCAGCCTGTTGTTGGTGTTGCTGGTTTCCGCCCGCGGCGCGGCGGATCAAGCCGGTCGCCGGTACGCCGAGAACGAACTCCACGCCCAACCCGCCGTCCGGATCACTGTCGGGTTGCGCGACGCGGACATCATCGGCGGCGACCACCGGGCGTTGCAGGCGGCCGTGGACTACGTGGGCAACCTCGGCGGGGGCGTGGTCGAAATCGGCCCGGGCGTGTACGTGATGAGGGACTCACTGCATCTGCGCAGCCGCGTAACCGTGCGCGGGGCGGGCGAGTTGACGGTGCTTAGAAAAGACCGCGAGTTCCGCTCGCCGCTGGCCGCGGACGGCGATTTTGGCGAGGCGGCCATCACGGTGGTGGACCCGGGCGGCTTCGCCATCGGCCAAGGCGTCTATGTCGGTTCCAAGACACAGCGACACTTTCACGGCGTCTGCGCGACCATTCTCAACGCCCGAGGCAACTACTTCACGCTCACGCGCCCGATGAACGCGGATATCCTGGTGGCCGACGAGGGCTTTGCCGCCACGGTCTTCCCGGTGATCAGCGGCTACCATCTCCAGGACGCACGGGTCGAGAACCTCACGGTGGACGGCAACCGCGCCGAAAACCCCACCCTCGTGGACGGTTGTCGGACGGCGGGCATCTTCCTCTATCGCGGCGACCACTGCGTCATCAGCCGCTGCATCGTGCGGGGGACTACAACGGGGACGGCATCAGCTTCCAACAATCGAACGACGTGACCATCGAGGCTTGCGTAGTGGAGCGTTGCGCTGGTCTGGGACTGCATCCGGGCAGCGGCTCGCAACGCCCCACCGTGGTCAACTGCCGCGCGGTGGCGAACGGCTCAGACGGCTTGTTCTTCTGCTGGCGGGTCAAGGGTGGCGTCGCCGAGGGCAACTGGCTCGAAGGGAACGGCGGATTCGGCATGTCCATCGGCCACAAGGACACCGACAACACTGTTCGCGGGAACACGATCATCGGCAACCGGGCTGGCGGCGTTTATTGGCGCAACGAAACCGAGCCGATGGCAGCGCACCGGATCACCTTTGAGGAGAACATCGTCCGGGACAACGAGGGCTGGGGCTTGTTCGTGAATGGCGAGACGCACGACACGGTCATTCGCCGGAACGTCATCGAGGACACCGGCACCGGTCGCCAGAAGATCGGCATCCGCATCGGCAAGCAGGCGGGCCGGGTGACACTCGAAAACAACCGCACCAAGGCGGAAGTTGACTTGCAGGATGACCGGCCGGCGCAGCCGTGACACCCCCGGCGCGGCCCGCTCTATCACCGACCGGTCCGGTTGCGAATCACGCTCCGGTCACACGGTCACCCACCGTTTGGACCGGTGGCTGGCGAGGATCGCTTCGCAGACCGCGACCTCCCAGTGTCCATCCTCGGCCGTGGCGTGAAGACACTCGCAACGGTCGCTGGCGGCAATGCACCCGTAGATGGAGCGGAAGAGCATCTTGAAGGTATCAGGGAAACCTTCGACGTGGCCGGGCGGGTAATCCGTGAAGCCAGCGGCACCATCCCCGAACGCCGGCGTGGCGCGAATGGCCGTCTGGTTGGCCCCATCGCGCTGTCCGAAATGCAGGCGCTCCGGATCCTCCGAACACCACCAGACGGACTGCTTCGACCCGTAAATCTCGATGCGGATGCAGTTCTTGCGACCAGCCGCGACCTGCGAAACCCCAAGATTGCCCCTAGCACCGTTGCCGAATTCAAGGAGCACGTTGGCGAAATCCTCGGTTTTGACCGCGTAGGCTTGGTACTTCTGGTCCGCGCTGACTTTCGTGAAGGTCTGGACCTCGCCCAGCGGCCGGCGGCGGGTGCGGTGAAAAGTTCCCAGATCAGCCAAGACGCGCTTGATTGGCGCCCCCAAGATGAACGACGCCGTGTCCATCCAGTGCGTGCCAATGTCGGCCACGGCGCGCAGTTTGCCGCCCTCGGCGGGAAGCAGGCGCCAGTTGTAGTCCGTCTCCTTGAAGAGCCAGTCCTGGAAGTACGAGCCGTTGACATGGATGATTTCGCCCAGCTCACCCTTGGCGACGAGTCTCCGCATTTGAAGCACCGCCGGGTAGAACCGGACGTTGTAGTTCACCCCGAAGACGAGGCCGGATTGGCGCGCCAGTCGGACGATCGCCGCCGTCTCCCGGGTGTTCATGGCGAGCGGTTTTTCGCACACGACGTGCTTGCCCGCCCGAAGCGCCGCGAGCGACATCTTGCAGTGAAACCGATTGGGCGAACAGATGTGAACCACATCCACGTCGGGCGACCGCAGTAGGTCTTGGTAATTCCCGAAGGCCCGGGGAATGGCGAGGCGTTCGGCCAGGGCGTCAACCCGATCCGGCAGATCGCACAGGGCCGTTACCGTCACTCCCAACCGGCGAAGTGCCTCCACATGGACGGGACCGATGAAACCGGTGCCGATCACGCCGGCCCGGAGCGAGGAAATGGATGCCATAGCGGCCAGAGGTGTACCCGGTTTCCCACGCCGGGCAAGCGCGGGGTGCGACGGCGGGGCGTCGGGCACCCGGAGCCAGCGGCGACAAGAAGGCGGGGGGCGGCTGAAAACTTGGTTGCGGATGGAGGGCTCCGCTACGCGCCTTGTTATTCCCATTCCGGCCGGGGCCAATTTCTTGCGCTCCCCAAACCGTCCAGTCCCTTGGCATCATGGTGATTGACGCGGTTTTCCTTTCGTCCAATCCGGTCTTGGCTTGGTCAGCTTCTCGGCTAGTTTGGCTCCGTGATCACCCAAGATCGAGCCCACCCTCCGGGTCAGTTGCGCGGCGGCTTCACGCTGATCGAATTACTGGTCGTGATCGCGATCATTGCCATCCTCGCGGGCATGCTGCTGCCGGCCCTGTCACGGGCGAAAAGCAAGGCGCTGAGCGTGACGTGCGTGGCCAATCTGAAACAGCATGGCGTGGGCTTCGCCCTGTACACGGATGAGAATCGGAGCCTTTACCCCACCCACGACGGTTGGGGCGCGGTGGGCGGCAAATTCATTACCAACGCGTTTCTAAGCGGCCCTGCCGCAGATTATGGGGGGAATGTGCGCGAGACCAACCGGCCGCTGAACCGCTATGTCGGAGCGGTGGAAAGCTTCCGTTGCCCGGCCGACAAAGGCGACTCCTTCAGCAACACGCCCAAGAACCGGACTTGCTACACCTCGTGGGGCAACAGTTATCTGCCCCAATGGGTGAGTGACCATTTCCGCGTGCGCCGGGTGACGGGAGACTCCAAGGCCGCCCCCGGCACTGCTCCGAGCACTTCGTTGAGCGAGGCGGAGATGCTGCGCAGCCCGGCGAACAAAATCATCCACGGCGACTGGCCGTGGCACGCGAACCGGCCGTTGGGCGAGGGGGCGCAAGCCGACAACCGCAATATTTGGCATGCCTACCGTGGGAAACGGTTTCAGAACATGCTGTTTGGCGATGGTCACGCGGAAAACTTCCGCTTTCCGCCGGAAATGCAGAACTGGCTGAGTTCCCCGGCGCCCGACCCGTCGTGGAAGTGGTGGTAAATCGGGCAGCAAGACTTTCGGGCTCCCACGCGCCTGTGGCTCCTGCTGGCATCACCTTCCGTCTCGGCAACGACGTGAGCTTGGACGCGGTCGTCGAGTTGTACCGGGCTTCCACCCTCGGCGAGCGCCGGCCGATCGAGGATCGCGAGCGGATGGCCGCCATGCTGCGCCACGCGAATTTGGTCATCACCGCGTGGGAGGGCGACCAATTGGTCGGGCTGGCGCGGAGCTTGAGCGATTTTTCGTACTGCACCTACCTGTCCGATCTGGCGGTCCGCGTCAGCCATCAACGGCGGGGTATCGGCAGGGAATTGATCCGCCAAACCCAGCACTACGGTGGCCGCGCTCAGATCATCCTCCTGGCGGCGCCCCGGGCTGTGGACTACTACCCCCGCTTGGGTTTCCGGAATCACCCGCAGGCATGGCTGCTGGGACCAGACGACCCGTTGGCCTGACCCGACCATTTCACCCAGGACTCCGCGCCGGCGTGGCAAGGGGTTTCTGGCGCGAGGGCGACAAGAACAATTTGCGGCGTTGGGAAGGATGGGTGGGATCGTACTTCACCCCGCGGAAAACGACTGCGCCCGGTTTGCGGTCACGGTGGGGGTAATTACCTTGGGCAGCAATGAACTCGGATTCTCGCTTGCTCTCGTTCGGCTTCGCGGTTGCGGTGGTCGTGGCGAGCCAGTTGAACTCGGCCCGGACCGCTTCAGTGGACTACGAGCATCAATGGCCCGCGTGGCGCGGTCCGCTCGCCAACGGTGTGGCACCGCACGCCAAGCCACCCGTTGAGTGGAGCGAGCAGAAGAACGTGCGATGGAAAATCGCCGTGCCGGGCAGCGGGACTTCGACTCCCATCGTTTGGGGCGATCAGGTGATCATTTTAACCGCGATTCCGGCCGATGGTGCCGGCGCACGTGGTGCGACTGTCTCGCAGCAGTGGACGGTGCTCAGTTATGACCGTGGGACAGGCAGGGAAAAATGGCGGCGGATTGTTCGCGAGGCCGCCCCTCATGAAGGCCATCATCGCGATCATGGATTTGCATCGGCCTCGCCGGTGACCGATGGGGAGGTGCTGATCGCACACTTCGGCTCTTTCGGCACTTACGCGCTGGATCTCAAAGGACAACCCCGCTGGGAGGTTGACCTTGGCGATCAGCGGACGCGGAACAGCTTCGGCGAAGGCAGCTCCCCCGCGCTCCACGGCAACACGGTGGTGATCCTCTGGGACCACGAAGGGGAGGATTTTGTCGTGGCCCTGGACAAACGCACCGGCCGGGAGCTCTGGCGTCAACGGCGCGACGAGCCGACGGGGTGGAGCACCCCGCTGATCATCGAAGACGGCGGCCGTGCCGTCGCGGTGCTCAACGGTTCGAACCGCGTCCGCGCCTACGACCTCGCGACCGGAGAGTCGCTTTGGGAATGTGGCGGTCAGACCGTCAACGTCATTCCCAGCCCGGTGGCGGACGCCGAAACCGTTTATGTCACCAGCGGGTTTCGCGGGGCAGCCATGCTCGCCATCAAGCGGGGCCAGTCGGGCGATTTGACGGATTCAGCCGCGATCCGCTGGCGACTGTCGAAAAACACGCCGTATGTTCCTTCCCCGCTGCTGTACGGCGGCCTGCTGTACTTCTTCGCCGGCAACAACGCGATGTTGTCCGTGGTCGAGGCAGCGGGCGGGAAGCTCCTGCTGGACGGTCAACGACTCGAAGGAATGTTCGGCGTTTACGCGTCGCCCGTGGCGGCGGCCGGCCGGATCTACCTCACGGGGCGCGACGGTAATTTCTGGGTGATCAAGCCAGGGGGAGGTCCGATCGAAGTCCTGGCGAAGAACAAGCTCGACGACGGCTTTGATGCTTCGCCCGCCGCCGTGGGTGAGGAATTGTTCGTCCGGGGGCGTAAACACCTTTACTGCCTCGCGGAGCAGAAATGAGGCGGGCGAGTCGCTCGCGGATCACCTCCCCCGACGAGAGACCAAGCCGCCTCCGGCTCGGCGGGCAAGCGGCTGCCAAATCCCGACGCGCCCAGGCCCGCGTTTTGCCGGGGGAGTTCCGCATTTCAGTCAACCCGCAGATTGGCACCCAAACCGGGGGGGCGGCGAATAAACGCTGACACACCGTTTGCCAGTTCTTGGCCGCCGATTCTGTGCCCCGGGCTCCGCAGTGCCGGCTGCCAGGCAATCCACGCCACCGTGCCCGTTGGGCCCAAGGATTCCACAAACCGGGCGCCAGTGAAGAAATCGTGCCCGGCGGGTTCAACATTGATCGCCGCTTCAATAAAAAGGGCGCGGCAGAAACCGCGCCCTTAGAAAGTGACGAACAAGATAAAGCTACTTGCGTCGCAGCCACAGCAGCCCACCCAAGCCCGCAGCCATCAGTGCCCAAGTGCCGGGTTCAGGAACGACCGCCAACTGGCCACGAATCTCACCAGAGGGGTACTTTGCGCTGGAGATGTTGATGTAAAAGTTGCCGGCGAAAAGTTGCGCTTCCTGAGCTTCGGTGAGGGTAGTGGAACCCAAGATGAATCCCCGACGCGCCCCAAAAGCAAGGTTCCAGGCGGTGATGTTCACCACTTGTGTCCCCGCTTCACCGGGAGCCCCGATTCCCAAAGACGCCGACAGAAAATTGCCCTCCAACTCCGGCCAGCCAAACATTCCGTACAGCAGGTTGATTTCGAGGAGGTTGGAGGCGTCGTTGTATTTCATGCCCGCCCCAAGCTCGCCGCCGAGCGCAGAGGACGCCGAAGGCGGCACTGCCTGTGCTCCCGTCATGAGTTCGTCAACGAAATTGACATCCCAGATGCCGGCATGGGAAACCACGGCAACCCCGAGGAGCGTTGAGAGTGCAATTGCTTTGTTCATGGCGCTTGCGGATTCAATCGACGGCCGAGAGTAAGCCGGCACCCGCCCCACCCGTCAAGACTGGATTCAGCATTTTTCTCTGGTTGGGTCGCCATCGTCCACCGTGGGTTTGGGGAGGGTAGGACCAGGTGCGCCCGCTGGGAGTCGCCGGCGGTCCCGACGCGGAGCCCGGTTGAGCGGCGGGAAGCCGCCCCAACCTGCCGGCGAGAACGCCGGCACCAAGTCGTTGCTGGAAACATTCCGGTGCCAAGACCACCCCCTGAAAAGCATCGCCCGCTGAACTTGAGGCCAGACCACTCGCAACTGACGATCTTTGGCGGACCGGTGCTTGCCCTTGCGCCCCAGTCGAGCGCAACAGTAACCGGGGCCGCACGCCGCATCGCCGGCTAGTGCCGCCCAGCCGCCTCGATGGCCGGGAGCGCGCCGTTCACTCCTTTGCCCAATGCTCGAACTCCGCCTGCAGTTGCTCGCGCGTGGGTGCATCGCTGTGGACGATCACCCGGTAGCGCAACCGCCATTCTTCGCCTTGGGCGATCCGCAGACCATGCTCCAGCCAGGTGAGCGGCGTCGGCGAGAAGAAGCCGTAGTCGCGCGTGAACCACGGCGACGGCGACCAGCGGTTCTTCGGATGCGAGAAGATGGCCAGCCCTTCGGTAGCGTCGCCGCGCCGCCCGCGGGCATCCATCCAGTCTGAAGGCTTGCCAAAGGTCGCTTTCTCGCCGGTCTCGCCGGCGGCATTGACCAGGGTGCCGCCACCCGCCACCGCAAGATCGGGCGCCATTCTTGCCGCGAACAGCGAATGGTTGGTCTTCTCGATCTTCACGTCCGTCAGCGCCCGCAGGCGGATGTCGAAGTCAATCACGCGGCGGCTGGCCGCAGGCGCGGTGATCGTGATCCGGCGGCGGTCCTCGAACGGGGCTTCCGCATCCGGCCGTTGCCAGCGGCACGTCTGTTCGATCACCACCCGCGCTCCGGACGCTTCCACCACCCTCGACTCGACCGGCACAATCCGGCCCCGATCGAGCCCTTCCTGCCAGTAGTTGCCTCCGTTGACGCGGTCGCATCCGAAAAACAGCGAGCTGTGGTGCGGGTACGGCTCGGTGTGCCGGGTCGTGACGCTGCGGCCCGAAGCCGGCCCGTTCACCGGGAAGAAGTACGGATACTTGGCCGTGCCGGGCCACTGGTACTCCGTGAACAACTGATCGCCGACGAAAACGCGGAAAGAAGCTTCGCCGGCCTCCACCCGGAGGGACCGTCCCGACGGGACCGCGTTTCCGCCGGAGGCGGCTTTCCGCTCGCCGACGTAGGCGTCGTAGGCGCTGCTGAGCTCGGCGGCGTCAGCTTCGCCGCGGAAAACCCAGACCCGATAGTCAAGCGCCCACACTTCCCCCGGCGCGAGCGTCTTCGGCGTGACCCCTGGCCAGCCGAGACAGAGGACGCCGTAGTGGCGCGTCAGCCATTGCGGCGGGAAATCGGGGTGACTGGGCGGCACAAACACGGCCGCCCCGCTGGTTCGCCCGTCGGGCCATTGCCGCGAGAGCGCCGTCCACGGCAGGTTGGTCATGTAAAGGTCCCCGGTGGTGCGACCCGCGGGAATCGCGATTACCGTGTTGGTGCCCGGCGCATAGCGGAGCGTGAGTCCGCCGTAGCTCTTGCCCTCCGCGCCGGCAAGGGTCACGGGCTCGTCCGCAGCCCGGAATTTGAACCGGATATCAATCGGTCGCCCTGCATCGCTGGCCGGATGGACGACAAACGACGCCTCCTCGTCCATCACCTTCCGCTCCCCCACGTACCAGCCATTCTTCACCGCGAAAAAAGCGCCGTCGGCCGAGGCTCGGCGTTCCAGCCACGTTTCGAAACGCTGCTGAATGTTCGACCGGCCGGGAAACATCCAGAGGTCGTAGTGACGGTCGCCCACCTTCACGTGCGGCCAGGCCCAGAACAGACCGCGGTGATGGAAATGGTCCGGTGGGAAGTCGTCCGTCAACACCTCGCCGTCCAGGCCGTACAAAGGATGGATGTACGTACTTCGCGCGCGATCCGGCGGCGCGGCCGCGTTGGTGATCACCCCGTGGTGGTACACGAGCACCGGCCGGCCGCGGTCGAACACGCCGAGCGATTGCGGTGACACCTCGCGGAACTCGAAGCCGGCCGCCCGGCCGGGCAGCACGGCGGCCAACAGGCCACCACCCGCCAGCAACCAGGCCAGTCTAGTCCTGACGCCCCTGGAGCAGTGAGAACTGACAATCCCGCCGGCTCCGACGGCACGGCCGGCCTCTTTGGCGAGGCGCGCGGAACTTGTTTCGCGGAGTCGGCTCGCCAGGCCGGCGAACAAAGTTCTTCGGGAATCGTGGGCGTCTGTGCGCCCCGTCCTCCGGCACACCGCCGAGAATCGAGCCGAGTGGTCCGCGAGATTGGTCTTCATCCGCGCCAGTCTGCTCCAGTCGCACGGGCGATTCCAAACTTATCGCGGGACCAGGCAAGGTCCCGACGCGGGCTGGGATTGGGGGGCGCTGGGAGCGGTCAGGGGTTGTCCGTCCGCCCTTCTACCAACTCGGCCGCAGGCCGGGCACATTTACGTCCGCGAGCGGAAGCAACCAACGATCCAACGGTGACCCGGGCGCTTGGCGTTGGCGTGGCTTGTCCGGGACATCCTCCTTCCAAGGTTCGACGGACACCGGGCCGCGGACGCGAACGTCCGCGCTCCGCTGAAAGCGGCCGGCTTGCGCTCGGAGCGCGGACGTCCTCGTCCGCGGCAACAGGCTGGCGTGGCCGAAGGCTGACGCATTGGGCGCGGACGTTCACGTCCGCGGCGGAGCGGCAGGTTCAGCAAACTTCCGACGCCGAATCTGCTGAAGTCAACGCTGGCAGGGATCCGGAAGCGGTTGTTCCGGGCGGAGGTGGTCAGGGTGGAGTCGCTGACGTTGCCCAAGCTGAACGGCACGCGGGTGAGGGCGTTGTTGGTCAGGGGCACGAAGTAGGCGCAAGGCGCCGGCCACTCGTAGCGCCGGCTTTCCAGCCGGCCCCGGTGCCGACCGGGAGGTCGGCGATACGTCTAATCGAGGAGTTAGGGCGAGGTAGTTTGCAAGTGGTCACGAGCAGCCGGCCTGAGCATTCGAGTGCGGGCTTGGCCGCGGACCTGAAGGTCCGCGCCCCGCTGAAAGCGCACGAACTCCCCCCCAGGAGCGCAGACGTTCACGTCCGCGGCAGAGCGGCAGGTTCAGCCAACTTCCGAAGCTGAATCTGCTGAAGTCAACGCTGGCAGGGATCCGGAAGCGATTGTTCCGGGCGGAGGTGGTCAAGGTGGGGTCGGTGCTGTTGCTAGGGCTGAGCGGCACGCGGTTGAGGACCTTGTTGGTCAGGGCGAGAATGCGGGCGGCGGGTGTCGGCCACTGGTAGCGCCGACATTCTTGTCGGCCCCGGTGCCGACCGGGAGGTCGGCGGTACGTCTGATCGAGGAGTTGGGGCGGGGCAGTTCGCAGGCGGTCAGGACCGGCCCGCCCGAGCGTTGGAGTGCGGGCCCGGCCGCGGACCTGAAGGTCCGCGCCCCGCTGAAGGCGGCCGGCTTGCGCTCGGAGCGCGGACGTTCACGTCCGCGGCAACAGGCTGGCGCGGCCGAAGGCTGACGCATGGAGCGCGGACGTTCACGTCCGCGGCGGAGCGGCAGGTTCAGCCAACTTCCGAGGCCGAATCTGCTGAAGTCAACGCTGGCAGGAATCCGGAAGCGATTGTTCCGGGCGTAGGTAGTCAGGGTGGTGTCCGAACCGTTGCCCAAGCTGAACGGCACGCGGTTGAGGACGTTCTTGGTTAGAGCCATGACGCGGGCGGCAGGCGCAGGCCACTCGTAGCGCCGGCTTTCCAACCGGCCCCGGAGCCGACCGGGAGGTCGGCGATACGTCCGATCCGGGAGTTGGGGCGGGGCAGTTCGCAGTCGGTCAGGACCGGCCCGCCCGAGCGTTGGAGTGCGGGCCCTGCCGCGGACCTGAAGGTCCGCGCCCCGATCCCTCTACCACGATGAGGCGGTTGCCACCATCCGCGCCGCCCCGCCGCGGACCTGAAGGTCCGCGCTCCGATGGCTTTTGCCCGCCTCCTCGCCACTCGCGAGGCGTCACGGGTAGAGGCGTCCCATCACGCGACGTTCGGCGGCAGCGCGTGGCCCAGCTTCGGCGGCAAGGCGCTGAGCCGAACCCCGGGATTCCGCTCGGTGTAGAAGTTGCACGACCACTCCTCGGTGAACAGGATCACGGGCTGGCCGTCGGCGTCGGCCGCCAGCCGGGAGCCGGTCGGCAGCGTGATCTCATCCACCGTTCCGGCGGTGACCCAGCGGAGCAGCCGCCAGGGGCCGTGCTCGAGCCGGGACTCCGCGCCATACTCGGTCTGGAGGCGGTACTGGACCACCTCGAATTGGAGCGGCCCCACCGCGCCGAGGAACGGCACGCGCCGGGTCGTATTAGGCAGCGACAGCGCCTGCACGACGCCTTCCTGGAGCAACTGGTCCAGGCCCTCGCGGAAGCGCTTGAACTGGGAGGTGCTGCCGCTGTGGAGCCAAGCGAAGCATTCCGGCGCGAAGCGGGGAATCTCGTCATACACCAGCGTCGCGTCCTCGGCGAGCGTGTCGCCGACGCGGAAATCGGAGTGGCCCACCAGGCCGATCACGTCGCCGGCGAACGCCTCGTCCACGGTTTCCCGTTCGCGCCCGAAGAGTTTGTGCGAACTGGAGAGACGGACGCGTTTGCCGGTGCGCGTGTGGATCACGGTCATGTCGCGCTCGAACCGGCCCGAGACGACCCGGACGAAGGCGAGGCGGTCGCGATGGTTCGGGTCCATGTTGGCCTGCATTTTGAAGATGAACCCGGAGAAGGCGGGATCGGCGGGCCGCAGGATTCGCGGGCCGGCGGCGCGCGGTTGCGGGCCCGGCGCCAGTTCCAGGAAACTGTCGAGGAGGAGTTGCACGCCGAAGTTGTTCACGGCGCTGCCGAAGAAGACCGGCGTTTGCTCGCCGCGCAGAATGGCAGCGTGATCGAAGGCCGCGCCGGCGCCCTCGAGCATGGCGAGTTCCTCCACGACGCGGGCATACGCCTTCGGGCTCAGGGCCTCGCGGACCCGCTCGTCGCCGAGGTCATGCACGGACACGGGCGCGCGAAACTCGCCGCCCGGCACGCGCTCGAAGAAATGCACCTGCCGCGTGCGGCGGTCATACACACCGCGGAAATCCGCGCCGTCGCCCAGCGGCCAGTTGACCGGATGCGCGTGCAGGCCGAGGACGTGCTCCAGTTCGTCGAGCAACGCCAGCGGATCGCGGGCGGGACGATCCAGCTTGTTCATGAAGGTGAAGATGGGGATGCCGCGCTGGCGGCAGACTTCGAAGAGCTTGCGGGTCTGGCTCTCGATACCCTTGCCCGCGTCAATCACCATTACCGCGGCGTCCACCGCCGTCAGCACGCGATAGGTGTCCTCGGAGAAGTCGCGGTGGCCGGGCGTGTCGAGCAGGTTGACGCAGTACCCGCGGTACTCGAACTGCAGCACGGTCGAACTCACGGAGATGCCGCGTTTGCGCTCCAGCTCCATCCAGTCCGAGGTCGTGGCACGCTGGTTTTTTCGGGCGGTCACCGAACCGGCCAGGTGCAGGGCGCCCCCGTACAGCAGGAACTTCTCCGTCAGCGTGGTTTTGCCGGCGTCGGGATGCGAAATGATGGCGAAGGTGCGGCGGCGTTGGGCCTGGGCGTCGAGATTCATGCAGGGGGAGGCCGGCGGGCGGCGCGATCGCGGAAGCGCCGATACGCTTCCAACAGGATGGGCGGCAGCCAAGGCTTGGCGTACTGCCAGGTGGCGCGTTCGAGGCGCTTGACCCAGGCGAAGCGCCGGCTGGTTCCCAGGGCCGCCTCAAGGCCGCACTCGCGCACGCGCCGCGGACCGACATGGTTCCACAGCAGGTTCGCCAGGTCCGGACTGACCCCGCCGGGCGTCCCGGCGAGACGCTGCTTCCACCAAGCGGCGGGCGACTCGCCATGGGCGGCGGCGAGTTCCTCGACGCGCCGCAGTCCCTCTTCCCGCGCGCGGTCCATCTCCCGCTGGACGGTGTATTGGTCGTAGTTCCCGGCGTGGCGACGAATGAAGGCGCCCGGTTGCGGCACGAAGCGGATGGGACCGCGCAGCGAAAGCTCCGCAAAGAGCATCTGATCGGCGATGTACGGATGAATCGAGCCCAGCCCGCCGGCGGCCGTGCGCAGCGGGCGCGAGCGCGCGACCATGGCCGAGAAGTGGAACGGCGTGTGAACCCACGCCGAGGCCAGCACGGCACCGCGGTCGAATTCCGCCACCTGGATGGCGCTCTCGCCGTCCGCACCCAGCAGGAAGGCGGCAGGGAGGTACAGGTTGCCACGAACCGCGCGTTCGGAATCCACCAACGCCACCGCGGAGAACGCCGCGCTGGCGTGCGGGGCCGCTTCCAGCGCGGCCAGCGCCAACTGCAGGTGCGCCGGCGCCCACCAGTCGTCGTCGCACAACATCGCCACGTAGTCCGGGAGACCATCCGCGCCGAACAGCCGGGCGAGGTGCTGGACCGGGGTCACCGGCGGCGTTTGCGTGATGTACTCCACCGGCAGCTCGGCGAAGCGCCGACACACGTCGCGTGAGGCGCGGTCTTCGGAGTTTTCCGAGACCACGACGCGGGCGATTCGCGCGACGGCAGTCTGGACCGCGACGGAACGGAGCGCCACGGGCAACAGATTGGCCCGGCGTGCCGTGGGGATGATGACCGTGACATCGCGCATGGTGAAGGCTCAGGCTCCGCCGGCGTCCGACGAGGCGGCGGAGGTTGTAGCGGATGCCGCGGTTCGCCGCCAGTCCGCGCGTTTGCGGAGGAAGACGCGGGTGGCGAACGGCACGATGAGGATTTGCACGGCAGTGTACGCGAGGCAGGTGCCCAGCGCGCCCAGTGCGGGCGTGGCGAGGACCACCCCGCCGGCGGTGACCAGCCCGTTCAGCACGGACAGAACCATGAACGGTTCCTGCTTGTGCGCGCGGAGGAAGTACGCTTGCGCGAATGTCACTTGGTTGACCGTGGCCGCGAGCAGCAGCAGGCCGAAGGAGAGCGGGTCGAGGAAGCGCTCGCCCAGCGCCAGCCGCCCCTGAATCAACACCACCACGGTCCACGCTGCGAGGCTCACCACCGCGCAGATCAGCACCGCCTGCGTCGCCACCCGGCGAAACAGCGTGTCCAAGGCCGCGAACTCGCGCCGGCTGATCAACATGCCGAATTGCGGCGCCTTGGTGCTGACCCAGGCGCCCGCGAGCACCGAGATCGAAAACACCACCTGCCAGGTCATGCCCATCCGGCCCGCTTCCTCCGCGCCGCGGAAATGAAAGACCGCCGGGCTGAAGAGATTGAAGATGAGGAACCCGCTGCAGGCGCTCAGGGCCATGCGCCATTGGAAGGGCCACACTTCCCGCAACACCGGGCCCACCGGCGTCGGCGGCGCATGCCAGATCTCGCGCAGGAAGCCGCGCCAGTGCCGGGCCAGCAGGGTGACGCTCACCAGCACATTCGCGGCGACCGCCAGGCCCGCCGCCCACAGGCCCAGCCGGCCGAGGATGGCCAGCCAGGTGACCACGTGGCCCGCCACCTGACTGGCGACCCGATAGCCATTGACGTAGGCCACCTGATTGCAGCCTTCGAGGAGAAACCACACGCCCTGGGTGAACAGGTTTGCCGCCGCGAGGCTGATCAACAGCCACCAAGGGAGTTCCCACGCCGGGCCGCCGCCCGCGCGCGCAAGGAACCAATGCCCGACCGGACCCACCAGCAGCACGAGCAGAACCGCGAGCACGCCGTACCAACGCACTACCAACCGGGCCAGCGCCAGGAGGCGCGCGCGTGAGGCGGCATCTCCGGTGAGACGGCCGTCGGCGTTGAGCGCCAGCCGGGCGTACTCATGGCTGGCGAACTGGATGACGCCCTGGCTGAAACCGAGTTCCAGAAACACCTGCAACCCCAGGAGACCGGCGAACGTGTAGAAATACCCCTGCTCCTCCTTCGTGAAGAGCGTGCCAACCAGCAGAATAGTCACCGGCCCGGCGACGAAGGACCACAGCCGGCCCAGCATGACGTTGAAGATGGCGCGATCCAGGCCGAGCCAGCGATTGATCGCCTGCACTGCGGCCTTCATCCCGTGCGCCACGCCCGCAACCGCGCCAGCACGCCCGCCGCATCGAGCCCCGCCTGCCGTCGCAGATACTCCTGCGAGCCGACCTGCCGCGTCACCGCCAACGGCACCGCGAGACCGCGAACCTCGGCGGCCGGCGGCAGCGCGTCCCGCAACAAACTCGCCAGGCCGCCCGCAGCGACGTGTTCTTCCACCGCCAAGAGGCACCGAAAACCGGCCAGCGCCGCCGTCCAACGCTCGTCCGCCGGTTGAAGCCACGGACAGGAGAACACCGGGACCTGCCACCCCTCGGCGTGTACCGCGCGCGCCGCCTCGAGCGCGGACTTCAACACGGAACCCGTCGCCACCAAGGCGACCTCCGCGTTGCCGTCAAGCACCTTGACCGGTACCGGTTCCAACGGCTGCTCCGCGTGCAACTCCGGCTCCCCCGCTTTGCCGAGGCGCAGATAGGACGGGCCCGGGTGGTTGGCCAGCCACCGCACGCACGCGCGGGTTTCGCCGGGGTCGGCCGGCGAGAGGACCGTTAATTCGCCGAGCGTCCGCAGGATGCCGAGGTCCTGTACGGCGTGATGCGAGTAGCCGAGGTTGCCGTAGGACAGCCCCGCCCCTACGGAGACCACCGTCACGGGCAGGCCGTGGTAGCAGACGTCGTTGCGAATCTGTTCGAGGCACCGGAGCGTGGGGAAGTTGGCGATCGAGTAGGTGAACACGTGGTACCCGCTCGCGGCCAGGCCGGCGGCCAGCCCGGTCATGTTTTGCTCCGCCACGCCGGCGTTGAGGAACCGGTCGGGAAACTCCGCCGCAAATGGCTCGACGACGCTGAAGCCGAGATCGCCCACCACGAGAAACAGGTCAGGATGCTCCCGCGCCTGACGGATGAACTCCTGGATGAAGGCCGTTCTCACCGGTGATCCCCGAGCTCGGCCAGCGCCTGCGCCAGTTGCGCCGCGTCCGGCGATTTGTAGTGCCACAGCAACTGGTCTTCCATGTAGCTCACGCCCTTGCCCTTGATCGTGTGGGCGAGGATCACCGTCGGCCGGCCGGGTTCTGCCGGCAGACGGGTGAGCGCGTCGCGGAGCTGGCTGTGGTCGTGACCGTCCACCTCCCGGACCGCCCAGCGGAAAGCGCGGAACTTGTCGGCGAGGGGCGCGAGGTCAAGCACCTCGGCGACGGCGCCCAGGCTTTGAATGCGGTTGTAGTCCACCAGGAGTGTGAGGTTGTCGAGACCGTGCTGGGGCGCGAAGAGAATCGCCTCCCAGTTTGAGCCTTCGTCCAGCTCGCCGTCGCTGACCAGCACAAACACACGGTGGCGAGCCGCCCGCCAGCGGGCCCCCAGCGCGAGCCCCAGGCCAAACGGCAGGGCATGTCCCAGCGATCCTGTGGAGAACTCAACCCCCGGAACCCGGTGGCTCACGTGGGCCATCAGGCGCGAGCCATCGCGTCCGTACTCCTCCAGCTCTTCCACCGGAAAAAAACCGCGGAGGGCGAGGGTTGCGTAAAGGGCGGTGCAGGCGTGGCCTTTGCTGAGCAGAAAGCGGTCGCGTTCGGGCCATGCCGGGTCGTGCGGGCGGACGTTGAGCACCTCCGTGTACAGCACGGCCAGCAGATCGGCCATCGAAAGCGCGCCGCCGATGTGCGATGCCTTCGCGCGCGCGACCATCTGCACAGCGAGGGCACGGGCCCGGCGGGCCAGTTCAACGCTGGAAGCCGTTGCCATGGGTGAACTCAGGCCGCACCGGCGAGGACCTCGCGGATGGCGCGGCAGACGTAGTCCACCTGCGACCGGCGGAGGCAAACGCCGCTGGGAAGGTTGATCGCCTGGTCACCGATGCGCCGGGCCACGGGTTGCGGTTCCTGCTTCACAGGCCAGATCGAGTACTGGCTGATCGCCGGGAACACGGGCCGGGTATCCACGTTGCGCTTCTTGAGCGCGTCGCGCAACTGATCGCGGGACAGCGGCGCGGCGGTGTCGAGTTCGAGGCTGCTCATCCAGTAAATGCTCCGGGCGCCGGCCACCTCGAAGTTCAGCTTCACGTGCGGCACGCCGGCCAGGCCCTCCGCGTACCAGCCGAAGATGCGGCGCTTCATTTCGATCAATTCATCCACGCGTTCCAACTGGCCGAGACCGACCGCCGCCTGGACGTTCGCCATCTTGTACTTGAGGCCGTTCGACTGGATCCAGAAGGTGCCCGGCTTGCGGCCCTGGTCCCAGAGCGCATACACCCGCTCGTACAGGGCCGTGTCGTTGGTCACCAGCATGCCGCCCTCGCCGCTGACGACCAGCTTCGCGCCCTGGAAGCTGAAGCAGGCAATGTCGCCGAAGGTGCCGGTCTTCCGGCCCTGCCACTCGGCGCCGATCGCCGGTGCCGCATCCTCCACGATGAAGAGCCGGTGCTTCCGGGCAATGTCCACGATCTGGTCCATCCGCGCCGGATGGCCGTAAAGGTGGACGGGCATCACGGCCCGGGTGCGCGGGGTGATTTTCGCCTCGAATGACTTCGGGTCGAGACACCACGTGTCCGGCTCGATGTCGGCAAAGATGGGCGTCGCGCCGACGTAGAGCACCGCGTTGGCGGTCGCCACCCAGGTGATGTCGGGCACGATCACTTCGTCGCCCGGCCCGATCCCCAGGGCCGCCAGCGCCAAGTGCAGCGCGCCGGTGCAGCTCGACGTGGCCAGCGCGTGCTTCGTGCCCACGTACGCGGCGAACGCTTCCTGGAAGCGCGTCAGGTAATGACTCCACTGATGGTTCCAGCCGTTGCGGGCGGCGTCCCAGGTGTAAAAGGCCTCCCGGGCGGAGATGGACGGCCCGGCGGTCAAAATCATTTCCTGGCCCACCGTCGGGTCGCCGGGCGCATAGGTCATGCGGAGGAAACAGTTGTCCGGCGGGGCAGTGTCATCGGCCGGCCGCGGCACCAACGAGACCACCTCGCCGCGCGTCTGCTGGCGCAGGGGCTGCCGTTCCGCGTCCACGAACCCGAGATCGCGGTAAAAGGCGATGGCGTGGGGATTGTCCTCGAGCACCCGGAGGAAGAAGCCCGTGGGTCCGATCACCTCGTGAGCCCACTTGAGCAGGGCGCGCATCGCGGCGCGCATGATGCCGGGGTTGCCGGCCTTCACGCCGCGAATCACGTTGTCCACCTCCATCAGGCCGGCATCGTTGAGCGCGTTGGCAAAACCGAGATGGCCCACCGGATGGCCGTACCGGTCCAGCACCAGGAAGAGCAGCCGGTCCTCGACCGCCAGCAGCTTATCGCGCAGCCAGGCCGCCGTGCCTTCCAGCGTCACCGGGAAGCGGGTGGGATAGGCGCTGGCGTTCTCCGCGCGCCAGCGGGCCAGCACTTCGATCAGCGCAGCGTCCGTGGCGTGGAGGTCACAGACCGGCAGCAACACGCCGTCCGGACCGGTGAACGGAATGGCCTTGGCGAAGGCATCGGCCACGCGGGCGGTGCGCTTGAGGAAGTTGAAATTCTCGCGCACCGCGCGCCGGTACACCGCGCTGAAGCGCGCGGAAGCATTGGATTCAGTCATGGGTCAAAATACGGGCCGCACAGCGACTCATTCCCAAGCATCGGTCCGCACGCGGTCGGGCGGCACGCCCCGCGCCGTCAGATCGCTGCCGAGCGCCTTCAGCATGGCAGGCGGGCCGGAAAGATAAAAGACCCGTCCGGGGACGGTTGGAAAGCGTTCCCACAGGGCGGCCACGGAAACCCGCCCGGGAAGGCAGGGCGCGCGAGCCGCGAGGCGCTCGTCCAGAGCCCCGGCGTCCGCTTCCGCGAAGAAGACGGCCGCGAAGCCGGGCACGCGCTCGAGTTGCCGGGCGATCAGGTCGGGAAACAGCAGCAAGCCCGGAGACCGCGCGCCGTACACGAGCAGCACTTGCTGCGGGCCGGCCGACTCCAACGCCTCGATGAACGCGGTGAAGGCGCTGATCCCCGTGCCGCCCGCGATCAGCACGGCATCTGCGGTGGGATCAATCACAAAGTCGCCATACGGCAGCTTCACCCAGACCTCGCTCCCCGGCCGCAGGCTCTGTTCCATCCGCGCGGTGTACCGGCCTTTGACGGAGTAGCAAATTCGCAGGCGACGGCGGTCTCGCGGCGAGCTGGCGATCGAAAACACCCGCGACTCGGGCCAGAACCCGGCGGGGTCGTAATCGTCCACCGTGAGATGGAGGAACTGCCCCGGTCGAAACGCGGGCACGGGCGACTCCGGCACCAGGTCCACCGTGTACACGCGGCCGCCATGGTCGGTGACCGACGCCACGGCGCAGCGCAGTTTGCGGGGGGTGCTCATCGGGCGGTTCTCGTTGCGATGAAGGCGTCGAACGTCGCCAGCACGTGGGCGATCATCTCGGGCGTCAGACCGGGATAGACGCCGATGAAAAACGTGTTGGTGGTGATGAGATCACTGTTGGCCAAACTGCCCACCACCCGATGCTCGATGCCCGCGTAGGCGGGATGCCGGAGGAGATTGCCGCAAAACAGATTGCGCGTCTCGATGCGCGCCGCCTCGAGCGCGTTCACCAGCTCGAGTCGCGTGAAGGGGGCCTCCGGCCGGACCGTGATCACGAAGCCGAACCAGGACGGGTCGCTCTTGGGGGTGGCGGCGTGCAGGATCAGATGCGCCTCGTGTTTTTTCAGTCCGGCGGCCAGCGCGGCATGGTTGCGCTTTCGGGCAGCGATGAATTCGTCCAGCTTCCGCAGTTGCGCCACCCCCACGGCGGCCTGCATGTCCGTGACCTTCAGGTTGTAGCCGATGTGGCTGTACACGTACTTGTGATCGTAGCCGAACGGCAGCGAACCAAATTGCTGACCAAACCGCTTGCCGCAGGTGTTGCTCTCGCCGCCGGCGCAGTAGCAGTCGCGGCCCCAGTCACGGAAACTTCGGGCGATGCGCGCGAGGTCCTCATTGGCGGCCGCCACCGCGCCGCCTTCACCCATCGTCAGGTGGTGGGCGGGATAGAAACTGAACGAGGCGAGGTCGCCGAACGTGGCCGTCAACCGGCCTTCGTACCGCGTGCCCAGCGCGTCGCAATTGTCCTCGATCAGCCACAGCCGGTGCTGGTCGCACCACTCGCGCAACTCGCGCACGGCGTAGGGCACTCCCATCGTGTGCGCGATCATCACGGCCCGGGTCCGCGGGCTCAGCGCCGCCTCGATTTTCTCCAAGCTCGGCACATAGGTGCCGAGCTCCACGTCCACGAAGACCGGCACAGCCCGGTTTTGAATGATCGGGTTGACCGTGGTGGGGAAGCCGGCGGCTACTGTGATGACTTCGTCGCCCGGTTTCACCTGTCGGTCGCGCAGTCGCGGCGAGGTCAGCGTCGAGAACGCCACGAGGTTCGCGGAGGAACCGGAGTTGACCAGCAGCACGTTCTCGAGCCCCAGGTAGTCCGCGAGCCCGGCCTCGAACTCGTCGGCATAACGGCCGGCGGTAAGCCAGAAATCGAGGGACGAGTCCACCAGCGCGGTCAGTTCCTGATCGTCAAAATGCCGCCCGGCGTAGCGCACCAGGTCCTCTCCGGGCCGGAATGGCTTCGTCGGCGCGGCAGCGTGGTATTGGCGGACCAGGTCGAGAATTTGACGGCGGAGGGATCGGCGGTCGGACATACGGCGGAATTCGCTGTTCGGGAAAAGCTGCGGTCGGCGGCGATCGGTGTTCAGGGGCACGGGGCGACGGCCCAAGCCAGATCGGCAGCCCGGGCCGCAGTCGTGTAGCGGGTGATCTGCTCTTGCGTCAACGCCCGGATGGTCTCCGCGTCCTCGACGCCGGCGGCCTGCCGGTACCAGGCGATCGTCTCCCGCACAGCCTCGCGGAAACCCCAGACCGGCGCCCAGCCGAGCAGCGCGTGGGCCTTGTCCGTCGCCAGTTGCAGGAGCCGCGCCTCGTGCGGCGCCCGCGGATCACTGCGGTCCTCCCAACGGCCGGGCCAATGGCGGAGAACCTCCTCCACCAGCTCGGCGACGGTCCGATTGGCGTCATGGTTGGGGCCGAAATTGAAGGCGGCCGTCATCAGCGCGGCCCCGAAGGGACGCAACTCCGGCCGGGCCAGCACAGCGGCCAGCCACAGGTAACCGGACAACGGCTCGAGCACGTGCTGCCACGGCCGGGTGGCCACCTTGTTGCGAACGGGGATCGGTTCGCCCGCCCGCAGCGCCCGCACGCAATCGGGCACGATCCGGTCCTTCGCCCAGTCGCCACCGCCGATCACGTTCCCGGCCCGGGCGCTGGCGATGCGGACGGGGTGGTCGGTGAAGAAAGACCGGCGCCAGGACGCCACCGCGATCTCTGCCGCGCCCTTGCTGGCGCTGTAAGGATCGTGGCCCCCCAGCGCGTCTTCCTCGCGGTAGCCGTAGAGCCAGTCCCGATTCTCGTAACACTTGTCGCTGGTGACGATCACGACTGCGCAGGGGTGATCCAGGCGCCGCAGCGCGTCCAGCAGGTGGACCGTGCCCATCACGTTCGTCGCAAACGTCTCGACCGGCGACCGGTACGACTCGCGGACGAGAGACTGCGCCGCGAGGTGAAACACGAAGTCCGGGCGGGCCGCGGCCAGTTCGGCCTCCAGCCGCGAGCGATCCCGCAGGTCCGCGTGGCAATGACGCAGCCGACGGGCGAGGCCCAGTTGGTCCGACAGGGCGGGCAGGGTGGGGGCCGCAAGGCTGTAGCCCGTCACCTCCGCCCCCAGCGCGAGCAGCCACTCACAAAGCCATGCGCCCTTGAAACCGGTATGGCCGGTGACAAAGACGCGCTGACCACGATAGACCGCCGCCAGCAGCGATTCGCGCGGGGGGCCCGATGGGGAGACATCCGCCACCGCGTCAGAGTGCGAAGCCCGCCCCGGCCGGACAAGCCGAAAGCCAGTGCGCACACGCGCCGCCGGGCGTCCAGCGCCGGGAATCTGTTTGACGCCTGAATCAGCGGTCTGAAAACTTCCTTCTGCCTGGTCGCTTCATGATTAGGCGAACTCGAAGTGGAAAGGAAATCGAACTATGCCTGTGAAAATTGCAATCAACGGATTCGGCCGCATCGGCCGCATGGTGTTCCAAGCCCTGTGCGATCAGGGTTTGCTGGGGAAGGATTTCGACGTCGTCGCCGTCGTGGATATCTCGACCGATGCCGACTATTTCGCCTACCAGATGAAGTACGACTCGGTGCATGGGAAGTTCAAGCACACGGTCACCACCGAGAAGAGCAGCCCAACGCTGGAGGAGGCGGACACGCTGGTCGTCAACGGCCACAAGATCAAATGCGTCATGGCGGTGAAGGACCTCGCCACCCTCCCGTGGAAGGCCTTGGGCGTGGATGTCGTGGTCGAGTCCACGGGCTTGTTCACGGACAGTGAGAAGGCCAAAGGCCACCTCGCCGCCGGCGCCAAGAAGGTCGTCATCTCGGCCCCGGGCAAGGGTGAGGTGAAAACCATCGTCATGGGCGTGAATGAAGGCGAGTACGACCCGGCCAAGCACCACATCGTCTCCAACGCCTCCTGCACCACCAACTGCCTGGCCCCGCTGGTCCACGTCATCCTCAAGGAAGGGTTCGGCATCGAGACCGGCCTGATGACAACGATCCACGCGTACACGGCCACCCAGAAAACCGTGGACGGCCCGTCCAAGAAGGACTGGCGCGGCGGCCGCGCGGCAGCCATCAACATCATCCCCAGCACCACCGGCGCCGCCAAGGCCGTCGGCGAAGTGCTGCCGGCCACCAAGGGCAAGCTCACCGGCATGGCCTTCCGCGTGCCGACCGTGGACGTCTCCGTGGTGGACCTCACGTTCCGCACGACGAAGGACACGTCCATCGAAGAGATTGACGCGGCCCTCAAGAAGGCGAGCCAGACCTACCTCAAAGGCATCCTGGGCGTGACGGACGAGGAACTCGTCTCGACCGACTTCATCCACGACGAGCGCAGTTCGATCTACGACAGCCTGGCCACCCTCCAAAACAACCTGAAGGGCGAGAAACGCTTCTTCAAGGTCGTGAGCTGGTACGATAACGAGTGGGGTTACTCCAACCGCGTGGTGGACCTGCTCAAATACATGGCCGGCAAGGGCCTGTAATTCGGCAGACCCAAGCGACTCTCACGAACGGCGGCCCCGCAACGGGCCGCCGTTTCGCTTGGCGAGGGGCGCGCTGCGGCGGGAGGGCGGCCGCCTTTCGCCAGAGAGTCTTCAGCCGTGACGGAGCGCCGGCGTTCTCACCGGCAGTTGGTGGCGGCCTTACCCCCCCGACCCTGCGTGCGCTGGAACAGTGCGGCGACTGGCGGCCGGGACCGATTGCGCCACGGGAGAGATGGAAACGCTCTAATTACCCCCGCCGCCTTCGACCGACTGGATGGCGCGGGCCAACGTGGTCAAATGAGTCTGCAGCGTGAACCGCTGGACAAATTGCTCGCGCAGAGGCGTGGCGTCCTCGGTCAGGGCGCGCAGCAACGCTTCGGCCGCGGAGTCGGGCTGGCGCGGTTCGAGCAAGCCGGGATAACCCGGCGGCAGGGCCTCCGGGATCGCCCGCCAGCGCGTCGTCACGATGGGCAGCGCGAACGCCATCGCTTCGATCAAGCTCACCGGTTGGCCTTCGTTGGCGTAGTACGTGGGGAAATGAAACACGTCGGCGTTGCGAAACAGCGCTTCCTTGGCCGCACCGCGCACGAAACCCGGATACCGTAACCAGGCGGAGTGCGTCGCCCGCAACCGGTCGAACTCATCCCGCTCGGCCTCTGAGAGAAACTCACCGGCCACCGTCAGCTCGAGCCGGAGATCCACGCCGCGGCGTTGGAGCGAGGCGTTGGCCCGCGCCACGGCGGCGACTGCGTCGAACAGCCCCTTGTCCCGTGTGCAGTGGGCGAGGTAAAGGATCCGCGCCGTCTCGCGAGGCTCGCCCCCGGCCGGAGCCGGCCGCCCGAGCGCCTCGGCGAGCACCTCGCGGCGCAACCGCCGCCACGGCAGGAGTTCGTAATCGCAGGTCGGGCAGGGATCGGGAATGCCATTGGCCACCACCGCGACCCGCCGCGGGCGAAGCTTCTCCGCGTCGGCCCGGCTGAACTCGGACAGGACGATGCCCAGATCGGCGCGCCCGAGGAGACGTTGGGTGAGCCAGCGCTCCCACGGCCGGGCGCCGGTCTCTTGCCAGGCGCCGAGGCCGACCGCGTGCCAGTGCAGGATCAGCCTTGGAAACCAGAGCCGGCACCACGCCATGACGATCCAGTCACGGATCAGCGGCGTCCGCTTCGCCGGTGCCGGCACGTAATACATCGTTCGCACCCCGTACCGGCAACGGATCCACGCCGCCTGGGCGCAGTACTTGAGCAGCGCGAACACCTTGCTGCCGCGGGCCGCACCGATGTCGTCCAGGCTGGCGGAAAACCGCGCGTTGACGTGATAGACCTCGATCCCGTGCGGCGGACCGCCGGCAGAAGCGCCCCGCGGCGCAGCCTCACCGGAACGGGCTTGCCGCGAGCCGACCGCATCGGGAACCGCATCCGTTCCGGTCCTTGATTCGGCGCCACATTCGGTCGCGGGCTGTTCTTGGCGGGCGCGGTCGGCGGGCGTTTTGCCCCGTTGCCGGCAGTCGCCCCCAAAACCTCTGACCATCGCCTCGATCATCAGGCTCTGGCCGTGATGCGGCGGCGGCGTGTGGGCAAAGACGAGCAACTTCATGTCAGAGGTCGGGGCGCGGGCAACGAAACAGTGTCGGGCGACTATCCGCCGCGTCGGCCCGCCGCGCCAGACCGTTGTTGTCCGTCACGAGCCAGAAATGCGTCGCGTCCACGGCCAGCCCCTCCATCACCCCGGTAGCGTAATCGCGCCGGTAGGCAAACTCGGGGCGGCGTTCGAGTTCGCGGAAATCGTACTCCGCCCGCACGCCGCCGCGCGCGGGGTCCACCTTCAACACGCACCGTTGGTGCCGCAGGAGCACGTACAACGCGCCGTCACACCAAGCCAGGTCCGAGTAATGAAGCGCGAGCCCCGAACGGCTCGGCCGCACCACCCACGATTCCGCAAAGGCAAAGGTCCGGTCATGGAAAGCGAAGAGGCGCGCCGGGCCGCGCTCCTTGGCGACGTACAGTCTTCCCCCACCCACCGCCACGCCTTCGAGCGAGGCGTTGGGATCTTCGCGCAGAGGATTCAGACCCGCACCTCGCCAGTCGAGCGGCAGACGTTCCACCGCGCCGCCGGCGGGATTCAGCCGCAACACTTGGTAGTTGCCCTCCTCGCTGACATACACCCGACCCGCTTCGTCCACGGCGAGGCCCTCGAAGTCCCAGGCACCGCGCTTGCCCGCCGCGAAGGGCCGCAACTGGGCCGCGCTGAATCCACCCGGCCAGGGCACGAGGTCCGCCTCATGGGGCGTGTCACCGAAGCGAACCAGATGCAGCCGCCGATCGAGATTGTTGACCACCAGCAGCTCTCCCGAGGGCAGAAACGCGAGACCGGAAGCGTCGAAGCGCTGGCCCGGCAGCGGCGGGTTCAATCGCCAGAAATCGTCCAGCGCGAGAACGTGCCGCGGCCAGTCCGCCCGGCTGGCCGCCACGGGCTCCGTGGCCGGTACCGGAGACTTGGGAGTCGTGCAGCCGGCGACCCAGGCGAGCAACGCTACTACCACGCTGAACTTCACGGAGGGTTGAGTCACCCGGCCGTTGTAGCAGCCGGGTGGAGGCGGACAAGGTCGCGGCGCAGGAATTCGAGGGGGCTTGAGGATCAACCGCAAGGTCCCGTCACAACGGGCGATTCTGCCCATCGCGATCAGCCGAATGCCGGGAGGAAGACCCGCCCCCCGCCTCAGGTCGAAGCCGGCGCCACCTAGGCGAGCGTCAGGAGCATCGAGAATCGTTCGAGCGCCTTTACCGCGTGCGGCAATCCGGGCGGCATGTAGAGCAGGTCGCCTGCTTTCAACTCGCGCGGCTTCCCGGCGAGCGTGAACTCGCAGCGGCCGCTCAGGATCTGGACCAGCGCGTGATGCGGTGAGGTGTGCTCCGTCAGTTCCTGTCCTGCGTCGAAGCCGAACAACACCAGCCGCGACGACCCGCCGGTGAAGATCGTGCGGCTGACGATGCCGTTCGGCGCGAATTGCGTCTCGGCCGTCAGGTCTATCACGCCGGCCTCGCCGGGCTGGAAGAGTGGTCTCTCGCTCATGCGCGTCACGGTAACGGCGATCAGACCCGGCCCGCCTTGACGGGCATCAACCGCGAAGTCCGGCACCCGCGTCCGGGTCACGTCGGCTGGAGTCCCTCGTTGATCGCTGGAGGGCAAAGGATCGAGGCTCGGCCACAACCCGCGAAGGATGGATGCGGCGCCCACGGGAACAGGTGCTTGTCCCGTCTCCGCAGGTATCATCGCGACAATGACCCAAGGCTTTGCCTCGGGCCACGTACTCGAACCGGCTGGCTTGGCCGCGACCCGCACAGTGGGCTGTCCGATCGAGACCGGGCCTTCGCGGCCCTCACCAGCCGAACTGCGCCGGCTGCGCGGCGAACTGAACGTCTCCCTCGGCGACCGCATCGTTCGGGCTCACCGCCAGTCGTTGCTGGTCCGCCGCCAACGGACCCGAGTCGCTCTCGCGGCGGCAGCGCACGCGGCGCTGACTTGGCGCTTGCCCAGAGCGCCCGCCGACGGCCAGATACCGCCATGCTGCGCTTCTTCCTCCTTGGCCTCGCGGTGGGTCTGGCCGGCTGGGCTGGCCGGGCTGCGGTTCAGTCTGTTCCCGCCGCCCGTCCGCCGAACATCGTGATCGTATTTGCGGATGATCTCGGCTATGCGGACATCGGCAGCTTCGGTGCGCGCGACTATCGCACGCCGCACTTGGACCGGCTGGCGCGCGAAGGGATGCGGTTCACCAGTTTTTACGCCGCCCAAGCCGTCTGTTCGGCCTCCCGCGCGGCCCTGCTGACCGGCTGTTTCCCCAACCGCATCGGCATTCAGGGCGCGTTGAGCCCCGGCGCCAGGGTGGGCCTCCACGCGGACGAAGTCACCCTGGCCGAGCTGCTCCGGGCCCGCGGCTACGCCACCGGCATCTTCGGCAAATGGCACCTCGGCGACGCGCCGGAATTCCTCCCCACCCGGCACGGTTTCGATGAGTACTTCGGCCTGCCGTACTCGAACGACATGTGGCCGTTCCACCCGGACTACGTGAACCTTCCGCCCGACGCGGCCGAACGGAAGCGCGCCTTCCCCGACCTGCCCTTGATTGAGAACGAGAAGGTGGTCAACGCGCGGGTCACCGCCGCCGACCAGCGTCAACTGACCACTTGGTACACCGAGCGCGCCGTGCGCTTCATCGAACGGCACCACACCCGGCCCTTCTTCCTTTACGTGCCCCACAGCATGCCTCACGTGCCGCTGTTCGTGAGCGACAAGTTCGCCGGCAAGACGCGCCGCGGCCTGTATGGCGATGTCATTGCGGAAATTGACTGGTCCGTCGGCGAAATCCTGAAAGCCCTCAAGCGTCACCGCCTCGACGACCACACCCTGGTCATTTTCACCTCCGACAACGGCCCGTGGCTGCTGTACGGCGATCACGCCGGGTCCGCGCGTCCCCTCCGCGAAGGCAAGGCCACGATGTTCGACGGCGGCGTGCGCGTGCCGTGCATCATGCGCTGGCCGAAGCGCATTCCCGCCGGCCGCGCGTGCGCCGAGATCGCGGGCACGATTGATCTGCTGCCCACCATCGCGCGCCTGGCCGGTGCCCCGCTCCCGGAGCGGCGACTGGACGGCCGCGACATCTGGCCGCTCATGACGGGCCAGCCCGACGCCACCACACCCCACGAATCGTGGCCGTTCTACTGGGGCAACGCGCTGCACGCGATCCGGTCCGGCCGGTGGAAACTGCATTTCCCGCACTCGTATCCGCAGCCGAATCCACCAGGCAGCGGCGGCCAGCCGGGCAAGTACGCGACCCGGGACATCGGGCTGGAGTTGTTCGACCTCGAGCGTGACGTTGCTGAATCGCGAAATGTCGCGGCCGAGTTTCCGGAGGTCGTCGCGCGCTTGCAGCAACTCGCCGAGCTCTGGCGCGACGACCTCGGTGACGCCCTCGTCAATCGCCAAGGGCGCAACAGCCGTCCGGCGGGCCGCGTTGCGCCGCCCGGCACGCCGTAAGGCCGGCCACCGGCCGACTCAACGGCCCAAGGCCGGTACGATGCGATAGAACTGGGGCGTCGCGCCGGCCGGCACCGACTGGGTGACGCACAAGACACCATTCTGCCCGGCCACAGGAGGGCCAACATCGGTCCACAATCCCGAGGCGAGATCGCTGCACGATTGCAACTGATAGGCGAAACCCGCTGCCGCAGGCCAGCACAACTCGACCTCGCTAACCCGAATGGTCAAGGCGGGTTCCCGGACCGCCGCGACCTCGGTGTGCCCGAAGTAGCCGGGGACGTCGCAACAGGGCGGTGGCAGCAAACGCGTCGCGCCGTTGATCACGATCGCCGTTTCTTCCACCTTGGCCACGTAATCTGTTTCCTCCATCACGCCTGGGAACGTTGGATGCGGCGAGACACGGTGGAACCGGATGGCCTCCGGGGACACCGTGCCGCCGGTCAGCGCGAGCGCCTCGCTCTTCCGATCCGCCCCCAGGATCAACAGGTCGGCGTGGTGGCCGTCGGGGGTCAAGTTCAGTTCGATGAAGGCCTGCGTCGGCGCCGGCAGTGTCAACTTCAAGACTCCGAAAATGCCTCCGTGGATCTCGTACGTCCCCGCCACAATCTGGTACCGGCCGGCGACGGGCGCCGCTGAAGTCCAGGCCGGGGCCGCCGAGCCGCCTGCAAGGAACGCGGCAAACGTCAGGACAAGGTGCAATCGAGTCATGGTGGTGTGGTTAAGAGAACACCCCTGTCACGGGGGTCAACTGGCTTTTGGCTGGGCGGCTTAGTCCGCGTCAACGTGGTTGCGCTCTTGAGAGCGCGGCAAGACGAAAGGGACCGCGCTGGCGCCGCAGAGACCGGGCAGCGTTACCCGGTCGCCGCCAATCCGCCAGAAAGGTCGGGGGTCGAGGCGGAAGTGCCGGCCAGCCGGCGAATTCCGAACCACGGCGGGCTGTTGGTGTCCGCCCGGACGATGCCGTTAGGAGCTTGTGCCCCCCCCAAGCCGGCGGTTCAACGCAAGCCGGATGCCCAACTGGCGGAACAAACTGCTGCCGTTTGATTGCCGCAGCCCAGCCCGCGGAAGCCAAGCGTCAAACACCGCCCCAATCGTTGCGAGTGAGATAAAGGCCGCTCTGCAGCAGGATTTGCGAGGAAGAGCGGGGTCGCGCGCGGGTCTCGGAGGACCGTCGGGCAGCACTGAACCGGGCGGGAGCCGCAGCAGGGTCGGTGGTCCACCGGTTGGAGCTCACGCTCGCGTGGGTGAAGCCGGCCTGGGCGATGGCCGGCAACGGTGCGCGGCGGCGGGAGCCGCTGTTGGCCAGGAAGTCGCATTCGCGGTCGCACCCCAGCGGGCGATGGGTCTGGAGCATCGGGAGCAGCGCACGGCTCACATCGCCGGGCGAACCGAGTTCAACCCCGACCAGGAAGGGGCCGAACCAAGAGGTTTGCCGGACAGCGCGAGGTTCCCCTCGTAATTGATCTTCGCCCCCTTGGAAGCTGGGGCCGAAGACTTCGATCGGCGTGTCGTCGAAGACCGCCTAGGCGCGGCCCGCGTCGGTCCGGCGGGCGGGCTCGGCGCGGGCGAGGACCCATCGCACGAACGTCGCGATGAGTGGCCCGGGCAGAACGAATAGAGCAACTGCGCCACGATGACTTCCGGATTGTCGCCGGAGGAAGTGCGGGTACGGGGATCGAGGCCGGGCAGGGCGCGGATTTTGTTCCAGAGACCGAACTGTTGGACCAAGGATTCCAAGGCGGGCAAGCCGCCGAGGGTGGACTGTTTGCGGGCAGGGAAGAACGCGAAGCGGAGGCGGGGCGAGCGTTGGGTGACCGTCGGCATGGTGGCTCGCCGAGCCAATCGGCGGCGCAGTTCCCAGCGCGCCCCAAAAACGTCCCCCGCCGGTGCAACCTTTCGGGTCATGGCGAAGGTTCGGGGGGGGTCGCTTTCGCAACAATAAGCTTGCCATTTGATAAAGACCGCAGCAACTTTTTCCAAGTCAGCTCTCTCCTCCTCCCGCAACTTAGTTCCGGGGGTGTAAAGCTCCGAGGCTGGTCTTGGGACCAGGCTCGCCGACGCGGGGAAGCTGGCAAACAAAGCCGTAACCAACTATGCGATACAAACCAACACAGTTGCTTGCCTTGCTGGCCTTGACCGCTGGAGCGGGGGCCTTCTTGGCCCGCTCCGCTGCGCCAGCCAACCCGCAGGGCTTCCTGAAAGCCAAAGAATTCCTCAACCTCGGCGGCACTTCCGTCGCCGACCTCACCGGGAGCGCGAAGTTCCCGAACCAGCCCGACGTGGTCGCCTATCCGACCTACTTCGAGTGGCCGCAAGCCGACCCGCCGGACATCAATGTGCCGCCGCCCGGCGATGTGAAAAGCAACTACGGGGTGCAACTTGTCGGTTACTTCTACCCCCCGACCACGGGCGAATACGTGTTTTACATCTCTGCGGACGACAATGCGCAGTTGTGGCTGAGCACCGACGATTCACCCGCAAACAAGAAGCTCATCGCGATCGAGCCGGAATAGAACAATCCGCGGGATTACCTCGGGACTGACCGGCGCAACGCCACCAACCCACAAAACAACTCGCAAACCTGGACCGGTACGCAATGGCCGACGAAGGATCCGGTCAACGGTGGGGCCCGCATCACGCTCCAAGCGAATCGTGCCTACTACATTGAGGCCCTGATGAAGGAAGGCGGCGGCGGCGACAACTTGTCCGTGTCCATTGACGGCGCGCTGCCGATTCCTGGCAACCGGTTGGCCGCCGCCGATCTGGCAGCCGCGCCCGCCATCTTGGCGCATCCTCAAGACGCCTACGTTTACGCCGGCAGCCAGGCAACATTCGCCGTGAGCGTGGACGTCCCCCCACCGGCCACATTGAACAGCATTCAGTGGCTGAAAAACGACGTCAATATCCCGGGAGCGACGGGAACCACGGTCTCCTTCACCGCGGCCTCGGCGGACAACGGCGCGAGGATCAAGGCGGTTGTCAACACCTCTGCCGGCACGTTGACCAGTCAGGAAGCCACGCTGACCGTGGCGCAATTGGCCAGCGAATTTGTGGCCGGGTTCGTCAAGTTTGAAGCCTTCACCGGCATCGGTGGCACGTCCGTGCAGAACCTGTTGGATTCGGAAAAATACCAGAACAACCAACCCGACGACGTGCGCCTGATCGGCGGTCTCGATACTCCAAACGGTTATGGGGACAACTACGGGGCTCGGGTGACCGGATTCATCATCCCGCCGGAAAGCGGTCAATACCGCTTCTTCATCCGCAGCGACGACGCCTCGCAGTTCTACCTCAGTATGAACGAGACGACACCAAATCCGTCGTTTGATGTGCCGATCTGCGAGGAAACCGGCTGCTGCAACCCGTTCACCGAGCCGGACAGCCCGCGCACTTCGGAGCCGATCAACCTCGTGGCTGGCAGGCGATACGCGTTCCTCGCCCTCGTGAAGGAAGGCGGTGGCGGTGATTACCTGCAAGTTGCCGCCCGGCGGGAAGGGGACTCCACGCCGGCCACCGCGCTACGGCCTCTGGCCGGATCTTGGGTCGGCGTCAATGCCAAACCGACCCTCGGCACTCCAGTGATCACGCGACAGCCCCAAGGCATCCCGCGACTGATTGAAGGGCGGGACGGCGTGCTGACAATCGAAGCCCAGGTCAATCCGCCTCAGTACAACTTCCCGGCACTGATCCAGTGGTACCGGAACGGCGTGGCCCTTGCGGGTGCGACGGCCAACACCTTGGTGCTGGCCAACGCTACCTCTGCCAACAGCGGCACCTACACTGCCGTCGTCACCGCTCCCAGCGGTCAGACCGTCACCAGCGCCGAGGCGGTGGTGAACGTGGTGCCCGATACCTTCCCGCCCGAACTGGCGGGCGTGGGTTCGTTGCGCCGGGGGAACGCCATCGAAATCGGCGTGGGCTTCGACGAGGCGGTGGACGAAACCACAGCCAGTGCGGTGGCCAACTACTCGCTCTCGAAGGGCACGGTCACGGGCGTGCGCTACCAGCGCTACGCCCACGAAGGCACGGCAACCAAGATGGTCTTGGGCACGGCCGGCCCCTTCCACGGCACTGCCGTCGTTCTGACCACCTCGGGCTTGGCACCGGGTGACGAGGTGACCGTAACCGTCCGGAATGTGCGCGACCTCAGGGGCAACGCCATCCCGGCCGCCGGCATCAGCAAGGCGACCAAGATCACCGCCAAGATGCACTGGGCCGCAATGGGGGGTACCGACTACCTGGATCGGCCCTACGACAACATCACCGCCGATCCTGCCCTGTGGCCGGATGACGCTGTGGCCTACAGCGAGGCGGACTTCGACCTGATCAGCGGGGGAACCGCGAATTGGAACAACTACGACGAATCCACATTCGTTTACGAGCGAGTCACGGGGAACTTCGACAAGGTGGTGCGTGTCGAGTACCAGGACCCGACCAGCCAGTGGGCGCGTGCGGGTCTGTGCGTCACTCCAAATGCAGACGAAGGTGTGAACCGGGACCAGGTGGAAGCTGGCGCCGAGATGGCGCAACGCTACTTCTTGCGCGCCAATCCAGCCTTCCAGTGGAACGGCACGGCAGGCAACAACGCCAACGAGGCGATCTGGCGCAGCCTTCCGGGGGGCAACTACTCGGGGACAAGTTCGGGGATTCCCGCTTACCCGAACGCTTGGTTGCGCGTGAAACGCGAGGGTCAGAGCTTCACGAGTTACCGAAGTTCTGACGGCAAGAACTGGGTGGCGTTCGGCGCGTTCACCTTCCCGTCCGAAGCGCCACTGCCGGATGAAGTGCTGGTGGGCGTTTACTATTCGCCGGAGATGTTCAACAACGGCACCGGCCCGGGCATCGGCCACTCCACCGTGGCTCGCTTCCGGCAATACGGTGACTTCAGGGCCACCGAGGATCCGGGAGCGATGACAATCGGCATGGTGGGCACCAACGTAACGATTGACTGGCAGGGCGACGGCGTTCTCCAACAGGCGGACAGCGTCACCGGCCCGTACACCGATGTCGAGAATCCGGCCAAGCCTTATACCACGGCGCCAACCGGTGCCGCCAAGTTCTACCGGGTCAGAGGGCTCTGATCCGCGGTTTCTTGGCCTGAAGTAAGTTCGCGGGAGACCGGGCTTCGGCCCGGTCTCCTTGTTTCGGCACTCAACCACGGCCGGCCCCCTACCCCGATCGCTCCGTCCTGCCGATAGCCCATTCCGATCGGGTCGGCGGGTTCGGCTGCGATTGACCCCCGTGCGGGTCGGCCCGTTCAGCCACTCCGTCCTTGGGACAGTTCCCCGGAGAGTTTCCAAGTGGAATCCGGATCACCTCCAGATGCCATTCGCGGATTGACCCGTGACACGGCATCCAAACCCGCACGTCGCGCCGGCGCCACGGCATCGGCCGCCCGGATGGCGGGCCGCCCCGCCGGCGTGCAAGTGGTCATCGTTGGACTGGTAGTCGCGCGTGCGATTGGCCTGACGGCTGCAGAGCTTTCGATCACCACGCCCTGGATTCAGCCTCTGACCGTCTCCACCGGCATCGCAACCGGATTCACGCGGTTGGCACCGGAGCAGACAGGGATCTTTTTCACCAACTGGCTGCCCGAGTCGCGGCACCTGACGAACCAGATACTGCCCAACGGCTCCGGGGTGGCTGCCGGGGACGTGGACGGCGACGGCTGGTGTGATTTGTTCTTCTGCGGGATGAAAGACTCGGACAACCGGCTCTATCGCAACCTGGGCAACTGGCGGTTTGCCGACATCACGGCGGAGGCCGGCGTGGCCGGTGCCGGAAACGACACCACGGGCGCGGTGTTTGCCGACCTCGACGGCGACGGCGACCTCGACCTCATTGTCAACACGCGCGGGGCGGGCACCTGGCTGTTCTTCAATGACGGTCGGGGGCGGTTCTCACCCGCGGCCGCGCCGCTGAACCCCGACCGCGGCGGCACGTCGCTCGCGCTGGCCGATGCGGACGGGGACGGCGATCTCGACCTGTACGTCACGAACTATCGCGTTTGGACGCTGACTGATGCCCCGGGCACGCGTTTCGGCGTGAAGATGATCGCCGGACAGCCCGTGGTAACCCTCGTCAACGGCCGGCCCTTGACCGATCCGGAGTGGACCAACCGATTCCGCTTCTCCATCGAAATGGGCCCCGGTGGTCAGGGCCGTTTCGCTCATGAGGAACTCGGGGAGTCGGATGCCTACTACCGGAATGAGGGGCACGGTCGCTTCACGGCGGTGCCGTTCGACGGTGGCACCTTCCGCGACGAAAACGGTCGGCCCCTCGAAAAACCGTTTTTCGACTGGGGACTGAGCGTCCTGTTCCGGGATTTCAACGGCGACGGCGCCCCGGACCTCTATGTTTGCAACGATTTCAGCAGCCCGGACCGCCTCTGGTTGAATGACGGACGAGGGGGCTTCCAACTGGCGCCGCCTTTGGCCATGCGCCAGACCAGCCTGGCCTCGATGGCGGTGGACGCCGGCGACCTCGATCGGGACGGTTACGACGACCTCCTGGTGCTGGACATGTTTGGCTGGACGCATCATCGGCGGCTGACCCAGCGCAACATCCTCCGCGCCGAACTCGCCCCGGCGGGCGAACTTGCCGCCCGTCCCCAGCACCCGCGCAACACCCTCCTCTGGAATCGCGGCGATGGCTCCTACGCCGAGATTGCCCAGTTCGCCGGTCTCGAAGGGACGGACTGGTCGTGGAACCCGATCCTGCTCGACGTGGACCTGGACGGTTACGAGGATTTGCTCGTCGTGAACGGATTCGTGCGCGACAACATGAACCTCGACGCGATGAACCACATCGCCGCCGCGAAGACCGGTCGGCGGCTCACGGCGGTCGAGGAGTTGCGGCTGCGCTCGCTTTACCCGCCGTTGGCGACGCCGAACCTTGCCTTCCGCAACCTGGGCGGGCTGCGGTTTGCCGAATGCAGCGAGGCATGGCGCTTCCATGATCCGGGCATCTCCCAAGGCGCCTGCCTCGCCGATCTCGACAACGATGGCGACCTGGACGTCGTCGTGAACAACCTCAACGGCGTTGCCGGCATCTACCGCAACGAATGCTCCGCGCCGCGAATCGCCATCCGTCTCCGGGGCGTCCCGCCCAACTCCGCGGGCATCGGGGCACGCCTCACCGTCATCGGCAGCCCGGTCGTGCAAAGTCAGGAGATGGTCGCCGGCGGACGATATTGCTCGAGCGACCAGCCTTTGCGCACCTTCGCAGCGGGCCAGGCCGAGTCGCTTGAAGTGCGCGTGCGCTGGCGGAGCGGCCGCGAGACGGTGGTCGCCAAGGTACCGCCCAACTGTCTGGTTGAAATTCGCGAGCCCGAGGACGCGCGAGTGCCTGTCGCGCCCAACGCACCGCAAGGCTCTGGCGGGCCTGTAATCGCCTTCGCGGACGAAACCGCGAGCCTGAAACACGTTCACGAAGACGCTCCGTTTGACGATTTTGCGCGCCAACCCCTGCTCTTTCATCAACTCAGCCAGTTGGGGCCCGGGGTGGCGTGGTGGGACGTAACCGGCGACGGCCGGGAAGAACTCGTCATCGGCAGTGGGCGTGGTGGGCAGCCGGCGATTTTCCAGCGCACCGCACGGGGAGACTGGACACGGGTTCATGAAGTGTGGCCCGGCGGAGCGCTCCCGCAGGACACGGCGGGTCTGGCCGGGCTGATCCCGGGCGAGTTGCTGGTTGCGTTCTCCAACTACGAAAACGCGGAAACCAATGGAACGGGCGTGGTCCGGCTGGGAGCCACTGGCACTCGCCCTGTCTGCCCGTTGCAACCGAGTGCGTTCGGACCGGTCGCGGTGGCCGATTATGATGGCGACGGCCGACTGGACGTGTTCGTCGGCTCTCACGCGGTCGCGGGCCGTTACCCGGAACCCGCCCGCCCATTACTGCTGCGCGGCGGCGATCGCGGCTTTTCCACGGACCCCGCCAACGCCGCAGTGTTGCCGGAGGCCCTTGTCAGCGCGGCCATTTGGACCGATCTGACTGGGGATGGCTGGCCGGAGCTCGTGTTGGCGTGTGACTGGGGGCCGGTGCGGATTTACCGGAACGAGCGCGGACAGTTGCGGCCCTGGGATCCGCCGATCACCGGAGCCGTCCTGCGGGCGCCCCATCGCGACCCGGCCCGTGCGGACGGCAATTCGCTGCCGCTGCGACAACCGACCGCGCTGGGCGACCTCTCCGGTTGGTGGAACGGAATCGCCGCCGGCGACTTCGATGGTGACGGCCGATTGGACCTCATCGTGGCGAACTGGGGCGCCAATACCCGCTTCGAGCGCTGGCGGCCCGCCCCGCTGCGGGTGGACTACGGCGATTTCAACGGAGACGGCACGGTCGAGTTGCTCGAGAGCCGCTACGTGCCGGAGCTGCAAAGGTATGCCCCGAGCCGATCGCTTGATGCCGTGACCCGCGTGCTCCCGCAACTGGCCATGCGATTTCCCACTCACGAGGCCTGGGCGCGGGCGAGCATGGAAAATGTCCTGGCCGACTGGCGTGACGCGGCGCGACGGCTCGAGGTGAACTGGCTGGAAACCACGCTTTTCCTCAATCGCGGCGAAGCGTTCGAGACGCGCGTGCTGCCCAAGGAGGCGCAAATCGCACCCGCCTTTGCGGTTTGCGTGGGCGACGCCGATGGCGATGGCCATGAGGACCTGTTTCTCTCCCAGAACTTCTTCGGCGTGGAACTGGACACCTCGCGATACGATGCCGGGCTGGGATTGTGGTTGCGCGGCGACGGTCAGGGAGGCTTCACGGCAACCCGCGGCCACGCGATCGGGCTGCGGGTCTTTGGCGAACAACGCGGCGCCGCCCTGGCCGACTACGATGGTGACGGCCGGCTGGACCTTGTGGTCACGCAGAACCGGGCCGAGACGCGGCTTTTCCGCAATGTCGGGGCGCGCCCGGGTTTGCGAGTACGACTGGCGGGAGCAGACGGCAATCCGGCCGGAATCGGAGCGGTGGTGCGGCTGCGCGCCGGGGACTGGTTGGGACCGGCTCGGGAAGTCCGGGCGGGGAGCGGGTGGTGGTCGCAAGACAGCCCCGTGTTGGTGCTCGCCGCGCCCGCCGCACCGACCGCGGTCCAAGTCCGCTGGCCCGGGGGGGCTGTGACGGAGTCGGCGGTTCCGGCCGGGCTGACGGAAATCACCGTGCGACGCGGCGGCGCGGGATCGGTCAACCAACGGTAACGCCATGTTCCGCCTCCCAAGACAATTGGTGTTGGGCATGGTCTTGTCCGCGTGTGCCATCGGTTGCCGCGCAAAGGAGGACGACAACTGCACCCTCGCGCACGGGCGAGAACTGGCGAAGACCCTGTGCGCTGCGTGTCATCTCCAGCCGTCACCGGACGAGCATGACCGCGAGACTTGGCGGCGACAGATTTTTCCGCTGATGCATCGCCACGCGGGCCTGACCGAACTCAATCCCGAAGGCTCGCCCGAAGAGAGGGAGGCGCTGGCGCGGTGGCGCGCGGTCTGGGACTACTACTTTGCCGCGGCCCCGCTCCAGCCCCTGCCCCAGCCCCCCCGAATGCCGATTCAGCAGGACCTCGACCGGTTCACCGTCGAAAACCCGGGCTACCGGCGCGGGCTGGGCTACGCGACCCTGGTGAAGGTGGATTCGCGGCGGCGGCAGATCTACGTGGGCAACGCTCTGACCCGCAGCCTGGACGTGCTGGACGAGCAGGGGCGGGGCCTGGCCAGCACCCGCCTGGACACCACGCTGACCCACCTGCTGCCGCTGCCGGAGGGCGGCTGGCTCGGCACCCAGATCGGCATGGTAGTGCCTGACGACCGGCCGTTAGGGCGGGTGACGCGTCTGTCGCGAACGGGTCTCCCTTTCCGGGTTGAAAACGACGTGCTCACCGACCTGGTTCGCCCGATTGAGACCGCCTGCGGCGACCTCAACAACGACGGGTTACCGGACTTGGTGGTGGCGAGCTATGGCAACCGCACCGGCGTCTCAGGACAACTGGCCTGGTATGAAAACCGCGGGCAGGGCGAATACCGGGAGCACGTTTTGGCAGAACGCCCCGGGGCGACGCGCCTCCACCTGCTGGATGCCAATGCCGACGGGCGGCTCGACATCGTGGTGCTGATGGCCCAGGCGCGGGAGGGAGTCTTTCTGTTCCGCAACGAAGGGAACGGCGAGTTCACCGAGGTGCCGCTGGTCACGGCGTCCCCGGCGTGGGGCTTCGTGAGCCTGCAAGTGCTGGAATTTAACGGCGACGGGCACCCCGACCTGCTCGTGGGCAATGGAGACCTCGGCGATTTCGAGTGCCCGCCCAAACGCTATCATGGTATCCGAATTTACCTGAACGACGGGCGCTTCAGTTTCACCGAAGCGTTCTTTTACCCGCAGCACGGCACCTACCAGACGATGGCGGCCGACTTCGACGAGGACGGCGACCTTGACGTTGCGGCCATCTCGTTTTTCCCCGACTACCAAAAGTCGCCGGAAGAGAGCTTCGTGTACCTGGAGAATCGCGGCCGGCTCACCTTCGCGCCCCGGACGTTTCCCAATTCCGAACGAGGCCGATGGTTGACGATGGATGTGGGTGATGTGGACGGTGACGGCGACCAGGACATTGTGCTGGGGGCCGCCTACAAGACGCCGTTTCCCGCTCCGCCGGAAATCACCAGCCGCTGGGAGAAAGAAGGTCCCTCGCTCCTGATCCTGCGCAACAACCTGAGGCAACCGTTCGCCCCGCCCGATAACACAGCCCGTGAAGCCACACCATGAATCCCACGCGCGCGGCGGCCGCCCCTGCGCGCGCTGGCCAATGGCCCGGCGGTACGCTCGAAGGCTGGTTGCTTCCGCTCGTCCCGGCCCGCCGGTCGGCGGGATCCGCTGGCGCGCTCGCCGAATCGCGGCGACCGCGGGACTTGTGACATGGCTGGTGATTCCGAACGCGACCGGGGCGCATGCCGGCGACGCGGACGTGCCCGCGCAAGGTTTTCGCGCCCGGCCACTTGTGATTTCCGGCGGAGGACGCCCCGGCTTCTCGCTGCGGTCGCCGACGGAGACCGGCGTGACCTTTACCAACCTCCTCAGTGACCCAAAGGCAGCGGAGAATCAGATTCGCCTGAACGGCTCCGGCGTGGCCCTCGGCGACGTGGACGGCGATGGCTGGTGTGATATCTACCTCTGCGGTCTGGAGAACGGCAACGCGCTCTTCAAAAACCTCGGCAACTGGCGCTTCACCAACATCACCGAGCGGGCCAAGGTCGCCTGCAAGGATCAGTACTCCACCGGCGCCACCTTGGTGGACGTGGACGGAGATGGGGACCTTGATCTGCTGGTCAACGGGGTCGGCACCGGAACACGCCTCTTCCTCAACAACGGGCGGGGCGAGTTCACCGAGGTGCTTGAGACGGGTTTTGACCGCTCTCTTGGGGCCACCACCAGCGCGCTGGCGGACGTGGATGGCGACGGGGACCTCGACCTGTACGTGGCCAACTATCGCGCGACAACCATTCGCACCACCGGCTTCGCGATGCTCAACGTGGGCGGCCGACGGATGATCCGACCCGAAGACCGCGACCGCCTCGAGCTGACCCCCGAGGGCCGCGTGCTGGAGCACGGGGAGCCAGACTTCCTCTATCGCAACGACGGCCGCGGGCGTTTCTCGCCCCTCTCCTGGACGGGAGGAACCTTCCTCGACGAGGAGGGCCGACCGCTGCGCCGCCCGCCCCACGACTGGACCCTCTCCGCGATGTTTCGGGACCTCAACGGTGACGGTCATCCGGACCTTTACACGTGCAGCGATTTCCACTCCGCCGACCGGATCTGGCTCAATAACGGCCACGGGCGCTTCCGCGCCGCGCCACGGTGGATGCTCCGGCATACCTCGACATTTTCAATGGCCGTGGACGTGGCGGACGTGAACCGTGATGGACTCGACGACATTTTCGTGGCCGACATGCTCGGGAGACAGCACGCGCGACGGATGATGCAGTTGGCGGCCATGGACCCGCACCCGATTGTCATCGGGCAGTTTGACGATCGGCCCCAGTACGATCACGCGACGCTGCAGTTGAACCGGGGAGATGGCACCTACGCGGATATCGTCTTCTACGCCGGGCTGGAAACGTCTGATTGGAACTGGTCGGCGGTTTTTCTGGACGTGGACCTCGACGGCTACGAAGACCTGCTCATGGTCTGCGGTCACCAGTTCGATACCCAGGACCTCGATGCTGAGGCGCGCATTCAGGCCAGGGGGCCCTGGCCCACGGCGCAGATTCCCCTCAAGTTGCTCATGTTTCCGCGAATGCAACAAGCCAAGCTGGCTTTTCGCAACCGGGGTGACCTCACTTTCGTCGAGGTCGGCGCCGCGTGGGACTTCGATCAGACCGGCGTTTCTCAAGGACTTGCACTGGCCGACCTCGACAACGACGGCGATCTGGATGTGGTGGTCAACAACCTAAATGGTGCCGCCGGCCTTTATCGCAATGAATCGCCGGCTCCGCGAGTCAGTGTGCGACTCCGTGGCACCGGGGCCAACACTGGTGGAGTGGGGGCCCGCATTTCCCTGCTCGGCGGACCAGTGGCATCGCAAAGCCAGGAACGCATCGCTGGCGGACGTTACCTTTCGAGCGATGAAGGGTTGCGGGTGTTCGCCGCAGGCACCGCCGGTGCGCCCCTGCGCCTGGAGGTTGAGTGGCCAGGAGGCCGGCGGAGCGTGATTGAGCCGGTCTGGGCCAACCATGAGTACGAAGTGTTTGAGGCCGGCGCTTCCACCCGGTCGCAGCCGTCCAAGCCCGCCGCGACCCCGCCGTGGTTCGAAGACGTAAGCCGGCTGCTGCGCCACGTTCACGAGGACACCACGTTTGATGATTTTCAGGCCCAGCCGCTGCTGCCATGGCGGCTGAGTCAGTCGGGCCCTGGTGTGGCTTGGTTTGATGCCGACGCCGACGGGACGGAGGAGCTGTTCATTGGCGGCGGCCGGAGCGGTCGTCTGGCCGTGTACAAGTGGGACGGTCAATCTCAATTCCTCAAGCTTTCCGGCGGGCCTGTGGATGAACCCTTGGAGGTAGATCACTCCGGACTCGCCGGCTGGACGAGCGCACCGGGCGAGCGGTGGCTCCTGGCCGGTCAAATGGAATGGGAGGGCGGCGGCCATGGCGGTGTGGCGGGATTCAGTCTCGAACAGGAAAAGCGGGAACTCCTCGTTCCCGGCTGGGGCGAGAGCATCGGGCCGGTCGCGGTCTGCGACGTGGATGGCGATGGCGCCCTGGACGTGTTCGTCGGCGGCCGGGTGCGCGCGGCTCACTACCCAGCCCCCTGTCGCTCGGTACTGTTTCGGAACGAGAACGGTCGTTTGGTCGAGGACACCGCCAACACCGCCGCGCTGAGGCTCGTGGAGCGATGCCTTGGGGCCGTCTGGGGAGATCTGGACGGTGACGGCTGGCCAGATTTGGTGTTGGCGTGCGAGTGGGGGCCGGTGCGGGTCTTCCAGAATGAGCGGGGCCGCTTGCGCGACGTCACCAAAGCCTGGGGGTTGGACCGATACCACGGTTGGTGGAATGGCGTGACGCTGGGGGACTTCGACGGCGATGGCCAGCTCGACGTGCTGGCGGCAAACTGGGGCCTGAACACGAAGTACCGCGCCAGTCCCGAGCGGCCGCGTCGCTTGTACTATGGCGACCGGGATGGCGATGGGACGATGGACCTGATCGAGACGTACGTGGATCCTCTGACGGGGCGCGAGGTGCCCGAGCGCGACCTCACCTCGCTCGCAAGGGCCATCCCACTCATCGGAGCGAAGTTCACAACGCACCGGGCGTTTGGAGAGGCCAGCGCGCGGGAAATTCTCGGTGACTGGCTGGCGGCGGCTCCCGTGGTGTCCGTCAACACCCTCGCCTCGATGGTGTTCCTGAATCGCGGTGGGCGATTCGAGGCCCGGCCGTTGCCTCCAGAGGCACAATTCGCCCCGGCCTTTGCAGCCCTTGCCGCCGATTTTGACGGCGACGGGGCGCAAGACGTTTTCCTCAGCCAGAACTTCTTCGCGTACCAGCCTCAGACCACTCGCTCCGATGCCGGCAGAGGGCTCTGGCTGCGCGGCGACGGTCGGGGCGGCTTCAGTCCGGTGTCCGGACAAGAAAGCGGTGTGCTGGTGTACGGCGAGCAAAGGGGGGCGGCGGTGGCGGATTACGATGGCGATGGCCGGGTGGACCTGGTGGTGACCCAGAACGGCGCGGCGACACGGCTCTTCCGCAACGCGCGCGCGAATCCGGCCCTGCGCGTGCGGTTACTGGGACCGCCGGGTAATCCCGACGGCGTCGGGGCGGTGGTCCGCGGGAGGTGGAGTGCTCGCCTGGGACCGGCTTTGCCCGTGTTGGCTGGGTCGGGCTACTGGTCTCAGAACAGCGCGGTGATCTTGGTGACCGGCCCCGAACGCCCGACAGCGGTTTGGGTTCGCTGGCCGGGCGGCCGAACCACTGAGCGGGAGGTGCCGCCAGATGCCCGAGAGTTGGTGATTCCTCACGGTGTCCCCTGAATTGGCCGACCATGATGGCCGGTCTGGCTTCACGACTGGCGCGCGATAACCAACGCGGAAGCGGTCTCCAACGAAAAGCTGAAATCCTCACCGGGGCGGCGTCGGGCGGGGACGCGGCCGGTTTGGTTGGGCCGCCAGCGACCAGGTGCGCTGCGCCGTGCCTTGGTCAAGGGAGTCGCTGCTCCGGCTGTGCCCATCGCCACAAATCTCCCCGCTGATTCTGCGGCCTTGCGACGGGAAAACCTGCTACCGTGGCACGTGCCCGCAGGGGAACGAATACCGGCCGGCCAAGGGAAACGGAACATGGGGATTAAAGGAAGGGGCAGTCCCGGCGATCGGATATTCGAACGTTGACCCCAATCGTTACGAGTGATGCCGGTGCCAACGTTTGGTGTTGAGTTGTCCCCGGGGGACTTGGTCTCGAAACGCAGGGCGACCATCACCCCGAAAGTCACCGACTCCAGTTCCAGTTTGTCGCCAAGCCCGATCTGTCCCTCCCCGCCGGCCTGGTCGTCGTCGAGGCCATGGCCCGCCACTTCAACCTCTGGCGCAAGCTGCGCCAACTCGCCCTCCTCGATTCCCGCAGGGACAAGCGCAGTGGTTACGGGCCGGAGTTTGTCGTCGGCCGGTCTCTCGAGGCGCTGAGTTCGGCGGCGGCTGCCTCTCGGACAGCGAGGCGCTCAATGATGAGCCGCTGGCACGCGAACTCTTTGCCGTGGGCCGGTTCGCCGATCAGTCGCAGGTGGGCCGATGGCCGCGTCGCAACGACCGATGCATGAGTCCGTGGCGTGAGTCTGGCATCCAGCCGGTCGTCGCCGGCGCTTCCACGCCGGCCGGGGCGAGGGCTTTTTCGCTGACACCCCGCTGGCGGTGACAGGCCAACCTTTAGAGGGCGCGGGAATCAACTACCACGGTGACCGGACCCTGAGTTGGCAGACGATCTCGGTCGGGCCGCTGCTGGCCAACAGCCGCGTGGGCACTCCCCAAGACGTGAGCCCTCCGTTGTTGCCCATGCTCCTGCGCTATCGTTCCCTTTGGCAGGGTCAGCCTGCCCCCTTTTACGCTGGCAGCGGCAGCAGGGCGGGTGTTTGCCTCAACGCCATCGCGGCCGAGGGCTGGCACTGCCCTGCGCTCCACCCCCACCCTCAAACCGTCAAACCGATTCGCATCGTCAGGATTGAGGGGACACCGTTTCGAATGCAAACCAACCTCGACGCCCCGACTGGGCGTGCTACCCTGTCCATGATGACGAGTGAAGCTCCCGTCGCACCCCAGAAGGTCAACCTCCGCCGTCCGGACATCATGGCGGCGGTGCAGGCCCAGGTCGTGACCCATTATCGCAGCGAGTTGGTGGAACGCATTCGCGCCAACGGCGGTCTGCTGGCCACGGACGGCCTGACGGTGAAGCTGGCGAAGGAATTTGGCTTTTGCTACGGCGTCGAGCGCGCGATTGACCTGGCTTACGCGGCGCGGAAGGTCTTTCCCCCGCCAAAACGCATCTTCCTCCTGGGCGAGATCATTCACAACCCCGAGGTGAACGACCAGATTCGCGGTCTGGGCATCGTGAGCTTGTCGCCCAAGCCGGGCGACCAGGAGCTGGCGCAGATCGCGTCCGAGGACGTCGTCATCATCCCCGCGTTCGGCACGGAGGTGGAGACACGACGGCGCCTCGAGGAAAAGGGCTGCGTGTTGGTGGACACCACCTGCGGCGACGTGATGAGCGTGTGGAAGCGGGTGCGGCAATACTCGCGCGAAAACGTCACCAGCATCATCCACGGCAAGGCGCGGCACGAGGAGACGAAGGCCACGACATCGCAGGCGACGGCCTATGGGGCGGGCCACTACCTCGTCGTGTTCACGCTCGCGGAGACCGATTACGTCTGCGACTACATCGTCCACGGCGGCGACAAGGCGGCCTTTCTGGAGAAGTTCGCGGGTGCGCACTCGCCCGGATTTGATCCGGACGTTCACCTGCGAGCGGTCGGGGTGGCGAACCAGACCACGATGTTGCGCGGCGAGACCGAGGAAGTGCAACGCCGCATCCGCGCGGCGATGGAGAAGCGGTATGGCGCCGCCGCACTGGCGGAGCACTTCCGCTTCTTCGACACGATCTGCGGGGCGACGCAGGACCGACAGGATGCCCTGCAAAAGCTGCTGCAGGAGCCGCTGGACCTGCTGCTCGTCATCGGCGGGTACAATTCCTCCAACACCTCGCACCTCGCCGAGATGGGCGAGTCGCGGCTGCCGACGTTTTTCATCAAGAACGCGGCCAAGATGGTGTCCAAGGATCTCATCGTGCATTGGAACCAGCATGATCAACGGGAAGTGGAAACACGCCACTGGTTGCCGGACCGCCCGCTCACCGTGGGAGTGACGGCCGGCGCGTCCTGCCCAAACAACCTGATCGAGGAAACCATCCGGCGACTGTTCGAGTTGCGCGGGGTCGCTGTGCAGGCGTTGCTGCGCGACTGATCCGGGCATCGCGATGGCCTGCACGCGCGAGGAACTCGAGCGGCGCGAGCGCCTGATCCTGGCGCCCTATGCCCAGTTCAGCGCGGATTCCCGGGGACGGCGTCACCCCGAGCCGCCCCCCGAATGGCGCACCCATTACCAGCGGGACCGCGACCGGATCATCCATTCGCGCGCCTTCCGCCGGCTGGAATACAAGACCCAGGTGTTCCTCAACGGTACCGGCGATCACCTGCGGACGCGGCTCACGCACACGATGGAGGTCGCCGCCATCGCGCGGAACATCGCGCGCGCCCTGCGGTTGAACGAGGACCTCGCGGAGGCCATCGCGCTCGCCCACGACCTCGGGCACTCGCCGTTCGGGCACAGCGGGGAAGCCATTCTCAACCGGCTCATGCGCCGGCACGGCGGCTTTGAGCACAACCGGCAGAGCCTGCGCGTGGTGGAAGAACTGGAACAGAAGTACCCGCGCTTCCCGGGCCTCAATCTGACTTGGGAGGTCCGGGAGGGACTGGCCAAGCACGAGACCGCCTACGACCAACCGGAGGCCGGTTTGGGCTTTGCGGCGCGCTGCAGCTCGCTCGAGGCCCAGGTCGCCAATCTGGCCGACGAGATCGCCTACTACAGCCACGACCTCGACGACGGCCTCGATGCCGGGCTGCTCCGCGAACGCGCGCTGCTCCGCGACGTGCGCGTCTGGCGGCTGGCAGCCCGACGGGTGCAGCGGCAGCACGGCCGACTCCCGGACGAAGTGCGCTGGTACTTTACGATCCGCTGCATCATTGACGACCAAGTCCGCGATGTCGTCCAAACCACCGGGAAGCGGATCGCCGCCAGCGGCGTGGCCAGCGCGGACGACGTACGCCGGCAACCCCGCCCGCTGGTGGCCTACAGCCCGGAACGTCGCGCGTTGAACCTCGAACTCCGCAAGTATCTCTACCGCGAATTGTACCTCAGCGAGGCCGTGCGCGCCCCGAACGCCCGCGCCACGGAGATGCTGCGCGCGCTCTTTCCGTACTACCTCGCGCACCCGGAGGCGATGGGCGGAGGATCGCAACGACGAATCCCCCGCGACGGTCTGGAGCGAGCCGTGTGCGATTACCTGGCGGGCATGACGGATCGGTTCGCCGCCGAGGAATACCAGCGCTGGATTGGCACGCCTTCGCCCCGCTGACGGGGGAACCGCGCCCAACCCTGTTCCGGCGAGGCAAGGCCGGGAACCTCGTCCGCAACCGCGCTTTCAAGCCACCGTCCGCTTCCTATACTGCCGCACCGATGAATCGCATCCGCCTCCTCCCCGAGAACGTCGCCAACCAGATAGCCGCCGGCGAGGTGGTGGAGCGGCCGGCCAGCGTCGTCAAGGAGCTGGTGGAGAACGCGCTCGATGCGGGCGCCACGCGCATCACGGTCGAAATCCAGGCGGGCGGACGCAGTTTGATCCGCGTGACGGATGACGGGTGCGGCATGAGCCGGGACGACGCGTTACTGGCCTTCGAACGCCACGCGACCAGCAAGATTCAGCGCGCCGAGGATCTGCAGGCCATTTCCACCATGGGCTTCCGCGGCGAAGCCTTGCCCAGTCTCGCCAGTGTCAGCCGGCTCACGCTGACCACGCGCGAAGCCGGCGCCGAAGCCATCGAGGCCACGCAGGTGATCATTCACGGCGGCAAGCTGTTGGACGTGCGGTCCGCGGCGGGCCCCGTTGGCACCTCGGTCGAGGCGCGACAGCTCTTCTTCAACCTGCCGGCGCGCCGGAAGTTTCTCCGCAGCGAGGAAACCGAGCGCGCCCACATCCAGCACTACCTGACGCTGGCCGCCGTGGCCCATCCGGCCGTTGGGTTCACCTTCACCTGCGACCAGCGGCTCGTCTGGCAACTGCCGCCGGTCGCCCGCGGCCCGGAAGCGGCGGACGCACTGGCGGCGCTGCGCGAGCGGCTGCGCGCCTTGTACGGCGGCGACCTGAACCTCGTGCCGGTGGACTTCGCGCGCTCCCTCGCGCTCGCGCCAGCCGCGGACCCGGATGCCCCGGCCGATGAGGCGGCGGATTCGGAACCTGGGGCGCAGCCGCTGCGCGTGTGGGGCTTTATCGGTGCGCCGGGCGTGTCGCGTGCGACGCGGGCGGATCAGCATCTCTTTGTGAACCGGCGGCCGGTGGAAAATCGCGCCCTGAACCACGCGCTGATCGAGGGCTATCACACCAGCCTGATGAAAGGCCGGTTCCCGGTCGCCGCGCTGTTTCTGGAACTCTCACCGGCGTTGGTTGACGTGAACATTCATCCAGCGAAGCGCGAGGTGAAGTTTCGCGAAGAGCGTCAAGTCCGTGCGATTGTTACGCAGGCGGTGCGGCGCGCGCTTCTGGGGTTTCACGCGTCGGCCACGGCCCAACTGCCAACCCGCCCGGCTCCCGTTCCCCCCGCGCCAGCCGGGGTGGAGGCGGCCAGCCCGCCCCGGCAGCCTGCGCCGCCTCCCGCGCCGGTGTTGCCCTTTCCGCCGGCGGTGGCTGCCCCACTCGCTGCGCCGTTCCCCAGCCTTTCCGTGCCCGGCAGGTCGGCCTGGCCGGAATCGGTCCCGCCGCCCGGCGGCACCGAGCCGACCCCGCGGTCCGAAGCTCTCGAGCCGCCGGAGCCGGGAACTCCCGCCGGCCGGGTTGCTCTCTCCGCGCCGCCGGCCGGTCGGCAGGGGGCTGTGTCGGCTGAAGGGGCCTGCCCCCTGCTGGCCGTGCCGTTGCGGCTGGTCGGGGTGATCGGCCGACTCTACGTCGTGCTCGAGTCCGATCGCGGGCTGGTGTTGCTCGACCAACACGCGGCCCACGAACGCATCCTCTTCGAGCAGATGTTGCGGCAGCTTGAGACGGGGGCCGCTCCGTGCCAGCGGCTTCTGCTTCCGGAGACCGTTGAACTCTCCGCGCGGGACGCGGCGTTCGTGCGCGAGCAGCTTCCCACCCTGAACCGGCTGGGCGTGAGTCTGCGGGAGTTCGGCGAGCGGACACTGCTGCTGGACGGGCTCCCGCCGTTCGTGCGCGGTCGCGGGGCGCGCGAGTTCGTCATCGAATTGGTGGATGAGCTGAAGGCGGCCGGACAGGAAGTGAACTCCCTGCGGTTGGGCGAACTCACGGTGGCCAAGACCGTCTGCCGGCACGCGGTGAAGGCCAACGACCCTCTCGACGCGCCGGAACTCGAAAAACTGGTCGAGGACCTGCGCCGCTGCGCGATGCCCTACACGTGCCCCCACGGGCGCCCCACCCTGATCGAGTTCAACTGGCGCGAGCTCGAACGGCGCTTCGGCCGGGCGCAGTAGGCCGCGGCACCGATCGCCGACGGCGCGCCGTCGGCGTCAAGGCGGCGACCAGCCGGTCTTCCTCGCGTTTCATCACCCGGCGCTGTCCCGGCGACCGGTCATCGAAGCCGGCCAGATGCAGGAGGCCATGCACGGCGTAGCGCGCCAGCTCGGCTTGCCATGAGGTGCGGAACGCGCGGGCCTGCCGCCGGGCGACTTCCACGCAGATGAAGACCTCGCCACACAACCAGCACTCATCGGGCCGGGCCAGCGGCGGCGGGCCATAGTCCAGCGTGATGACATCGGTCGGCCCCTCATGGCCGAGCTGTTCCCGGTTGAGCCGCGCCATCTCTTCGGCGCCCACCAGATGGAAGCCCAGTTGGTAGCGGACCGGGCCCGCCCCCGGTGACGACGGGGTCGCCCGGTGAAACACGGGATCACCCAGGGCCCGCAGGATCAGCCGGCGGAGCGCGGCGCCGTCCACCCGCTGGCGGAGGTGCCGGCGACGGACCGTCAATTCATCCGCCGTGGGAGCCGCGGTGGCGTTCGTAGGCATGAACGATCCGTTGCACGAGCGGGTGGCGGACGACGTCCTTCCGCTCGAATTCGACGAGGCCGATGCCCTCCACCCGCGCCAACGCCTGCCGCGCCTCCACCAGTCCGGAGGGTTTGTGCTTGGGCAGGTCAATCTGGGTGAGGTCGCCGGTGATCACGGCCTTCGACCCGTGGCCCAAACGGGTCAGGAACATGAACATCTGCTCCGTGGTTGAATTCTGCGCCTCGTCAAAAATGATGAAGGCATTGTTCAGCGTGCGCCCGCGCATGTAGGCCAGCGGGGCGATTTCGATCACGCCGCGTTCCATGTGGCGCTCGATCTCCTCGGCCGGCAGCATGTCGTGCAGGGCGTCATAGAGCGGCCGGAGATACGGGGCGAGCTTCTCCTGCAGGTCGCCCGGCAGGAAACCCAGCGCTTCGCCGGCCTCGACGGCCGGTCGGGTGAGGATCAGGCGGCTGACGCGCCCCTCCCGGAGAGCGGCGGTGGCCATGGCCATGCCCAGGTAGGTCTTGCCTGTGCCCGCCGGACCGATCCCGAAGGTGACATCGTGATCGCGAATCGCCTTCAAGTAACGCCGCTGCCCGGTGGTCTTGGGCACGACGGCTGCCTTCTTGGGCGAGGTTTGAATGCGTTCCTCGCTCAACTCCCGCAGCGCCTGCACGCCCTCGCTCTTCACCACGGCGAGCGCCAGCGAGAAATCCTGGTTGCGGATACGCCCCCCCGATTTGACGGTGACTTCGAGGAGTTCGAACAGATGCCGTGCCCGGGCCACCTGCTCGGTTTCACCCTCCAGCTTGATCCAGCCGTCGCGCGTCGTTGCCTTGACACCGAGCTGGTCTTCCAGCGCGGCCAGATTGCGCGGCTCGCCGTTGAACGTCTGTTGGGCCAGACGCGCGTTCTCGAAATGAATGGTGTCAGTTGCCATGCTAGGAAAGTGGCGCCTCCCCGCGGCCCCAACGGTCCGGCCGGCCGCGAGTCCGCGGTCTAAACCTCGATCAACATTCGCACCGGATTCTCGATCGCCTCCTTCACGCGGCGGAGGAACGTCACGGCCTCGCGGCCATCCACGATGCGATGATCGTAGGTGAGCGCGACATACATCATCGGTCGGATCACCACCTGTCCATTCAGCGCCACCGGGCGGTCTTGAATGGCATGCATCCCGAGCACGCCGCTCTGGGGCGGGTTGACAATGGGCGTGGACAGCAGGGAACCGTAGATGCCGCCGTTGGTGATGGTGAACGTGCCGCCCGCGAGTTCCTCGGGCTTCAGTTTGCCCTCCTTCGCGCGTCGGCCGAAGTCGCTGATGGCCTGCTCCACCTCCGCGAAACTCAACCGCTCCGCGTGGCGCAACACGGGCACCACGAGCCCCTTGCCGCCGCCGATGGCGATGCCGATGTCGTAGTAGTTGCGATAGACCACGCTGGTGCCCCGCACCTCGGCATTGAGCACAGGGATTTCCTTGAGCGCGTCCACCACGGCCTTCACGAAGAAGGACATGAAGCCCAGCTTGATCTGGTACCGTTCCGTGAATCGCTCCTGATACTCCTTCCGCAGCGCCATCACCACCGACATGTCCACCTCGTTGAAGGTGGTCAGCAGGGCGGCCTCGGACTTCGCCCGCACGAGATTCTCGGCGATCTTGCGGCGCAGGAGCGACATTGGGATCACCTCTTCCGCGCGATCACCCGCGGCGGGAGCGGCAACCGGCGGCGCGGCTGGCGCCGGCGGTGGCGAAGCGGGTGCTGGGGCTGAAGGCGGCGAGGCCGAGCCAGCCCGCAGAGCGTCCTCTTTCAGAATCCGCCCCCCGGGACCCGAGCCACGAACCTCGGCCGGTGAAACACCCTTTTCGGCCAGGACTCGCGCCGCCGCCGGCATGACGTGGGGAACCGGGGCTGGGGCGGGCGTCAGGGCCGGGGCGGAGGAAGGGGGAGCCGCCGCGACGGGGGCGGCACCGACTTCCAAGGTCGCGATTACGTCACCCACGGAAACACGGCTGCCGCGGGGCTTGAGAACCTTTGCCAGCCGGCCCGCGTCCGGTGCAGGCACCTCGACCGTGGCCTTGTCGGTTTCGAGCACGACCAGGGTCTCGTCCTTGCGAACAGCGTCGCCTTCGGTCTTCAGCCAGTCACCGACTTCGACCTCAGTCACGGACTCGCCCACGGAGGGCACGCGGATTTCGACGGCGGTAGTGCTCATCAGGATGCGGAGAGTTGTTTGATGCCGACAATGGTCTCGGTGCGCGGGCGTGGCGTGAGGGTTTCAGCGGCGAACGCGCGATCCAGAATCTGTTCCTGTTCCAGGTGATGCGCCGCGTGCGAGCCGGTGGCCGGGCTGGCGGACGCGGGGCGGCAGATGCCGGAGAACGGCAGACGTCCGCCGAGGAATGACATGCTCACGGTCACGCGGAGGAATCGCCACGCGCCCATGTTTTCCGGTTCCTCCTGGACCCAGATCACATTGGTGCCGAGCCGGCAGTCGCCGAGCAACGCTTCCAGTTCGCGCTGCGGAAAGGGGTAAAGCTGTTCCAGCCGGATGATCGCCACGTCCTCGCGACCCAAGTGCTGGCGGTGCGCTTCCAGCTCGTAGTAGAGCTTGCCGCTGCAGAGCAACACCGCGTTGACTGTGTCCATCGGGACGCCCCGCGGATCGGGGATGACCCGCCGAAAGCGGCCTTGGGCGCACTCCTCGAGGGTCGAGACCGCCTTGGGACTCCGCAGGAGACTCTTGGGGGTGAAGACGAACAGGGGCTTGCGCCAGCGCCGCAGCACCTGCCGGCGAAGCAGGTGGAACATCTGCGCCGGCGAAGTCGGCACGGCGACCTGGACGTTGTCCTCCGCGCACAGCTCGAGGATGCGTTCGATCCGGCCGCTGGAGTGCTCGGGGCCTGCGCCCTCGAACCCATGCGGCAGCAGCAGCACGAGTCCGCTCAGGCGGCGCCACTTGTCTTCCCCGCTGACAATGAACTGGTCAACGATCACCTGCGCCACGTTGAGAAAATCGCCGAACTGGGCCTCCCAGATGGTCAGTCCGTCCGGGGTGTCGAGGCTGAAGCCGTATTCAAAGCCGAGCACGCCGACCTCGGACAGGGGGCTGTTCAGAATCTCCACGGATCCCTGCTGCGGAGCGACATGTTGCAGGGGAACGTAGGTCAGACCGCTCTGCACGTCGTGCAGCACGGCGTGGCGATGGCTGAAGGTGCCGCGGCCCACGTCCTGCCCCGACAGCCGGATGCGATAGCCTTGATCCGCCAGGCTCGCCCACGCGAGCGCCTCGCCGGCGGACCAGTCCAGCGGCACCTCTCCCTGCGCCATTTTCCGGCGCAGTTCCATGAAGCGTTCGAGCTTGGGATGGAGGTTGAAGTCATCGGGCAGTTCGGTCAGACGCCGCAAATACGTGGCCAGCTTCTCGCGGGGCACGCCGGTGACGGGATTGTCGCGGGATGGCTCGCTGCCGCCGATGTAGCCTTTCCAGACGCCGCGCAGGCTGCTCGGCCGCACCGCGCGGAATTTGCCCCGCGCCTCGCTCAGTTGCTGTTCGAGCAGGCTCTGGCGCTGTTCGGCAATCCGGTCCGCGTCCGCCTGCGAGACGCCGCCGAGCCGCAGCAATTGCTCGAGGTAGCCTTCACGAACCGGCTTGCGCTTCTCGATGAGGGCGTAGAGTTGCGGCTGCGTGAAGGAGGGTTCATCGCCCTCGTTGTGGCCCAGCCGCCGGTAACAGTACATGTCAATGACCACGTCCTGGCGGAACTCCCGCCGAAAATCCATGGCGAGCTGGATGCAGCGCGCCACGGCCTCCGGATCCTCGCCATTCACATGGAGAATGGGCGCCGGCAACATCTTGGCCACGCTGGTGGCGTACATCGTGGATCGGCCCTCGGAAGGTGGCGTGGTAAAGCCGATCTGGTTGTTGACGATGATGTGGATGGTGCCCCCCACGCGATAGCCCTTGAGCCGGCTGAGATTCAAGGTCTCTTGCGTCACGCCTTCGCCAATGAAGGCCGCATCGCCGTGAATCAGCAGGCTCAGGACCTGCGAGTGGTCGGTGTCGTTGGCCCGCGCCTGTTTTGCCCGCACGCGGCCCAGCACGACGGGGTTCACAAACTCCAGGTGGCTGGGATTAAAGCAGAGCGAAAGATGAATCTTCCCGCCGGCGGCGGTCTTGTAGTCGCTGCTGTAACCGAGGTGGTATTTCACGTCACCGCCCCCGAGATACAGGTCGGGGTCCTTGTCCTCGAACTCGCGGAAGATCTCCTTCGGGCTCTTGCCGATGATGTTGGCGAGGACGTTGAGACGCCCCCGGTGGGCCATGCCCAGCACGATTTCCTTCACCCCGTGCTGCGCCGCGCTCTCGATGGCGAGGTCGAGCATCGGGATCAGGGTTTCACCCCCCTCGAGCGAGAAGCTCTTGGCTCCCACAAACTTCTTACGGATGAACTGCTCGAACACCACGGCGTCGGTCAGCCGGGAGAGGATGCGCAGTTGCTGGTCGCGGGGGAGCGGCGCCCAGTACGAATCGCCCTCGATGCGCTGCTGCACCCAGTGACGCATCTTGATGTTGTCAATGTGCATGTACTGGAAGCCGATCGAGCCGCAGTACACCTCCCGGAGTCGGCTGTGGATGCGCCGGAGGGAGAGCCGGCCGGCACCGCACATCGTCTCGCAGGCAAACGATCGTTCCATGTCCGCGTCGCTGAATCCGTAGTATTGGGGATCCAGCTCGGGCACGTAGGGCACGCTGCTTCCCAGCGGATCAAGGCGCGCCTGCATGTGCCCGCGCACGCGATAGGCCCGCAACATCCGATCCACCCGGTGTTGCAACAGCACCATGTCCTCGCCCTCCGGAGCTGCGGCCGGCGCGGACGTCATCGGCGCCGTCCCGGGATGGAAAATGCTTCGGCGTGGGAAGGAGGGGCCCGGTCGGAAGCCGTTTGTTCCGGGACCGCCGTTCCATCCGGCGAAGTAGTCGCGCCACTCGGGCGGGACCCTGTCGGGATCCCGCAGGTAATCAGCGTACAGGGCCTCCACGAATTCAAGATTCGCGACGGCGGGCAGCGGACCTTCGGTGCTCATGCAACTTGCGGGAGCCAGCTTAACACGAATTCCGCAGATTCAAGCCTGATTGGGGTACGGGCCGCCGATCTGCCCGGCCGTGCCGGCTGCCCGGGTTCGTCACAGATTCCGCGACCGGGGTACCGTCTCGCGCACGCGCCGCAGGTCGCGATCCCTCGCGTCGGACGGTGCCCGGGGGCTGTAGCTGGTGGGCGAGGCTTGGTAGGATTTCTTGATGATCTCGGACCCGGCGACGATCGGCGGGTCCAGCCAGCGCCACAACTCGGCATGACCGTCGGCGAAGGACAACACGCCCACGCGGTTATGCCGGCTGGCCGGCAGGTTCCAGTAAAAGTGCTGCGGAATATCCGGGGGGAGAATGCCGATGGCCCCGTTCTGAATGCTCCACTCATCTTCGTCCCAGAACACCGACGCCCGCGAGAGAGCCGGATCGAGGATTTGCACCGACCGGTAGATCGGGTTCGGGCAGTACTCGGGATTGTGGTGGGCCAGCCCGGTGCTCATCGCGTAACTGCGGGTGCGGAGCAGGTTCGGGAACCGCGCGACCTTCGAGCGGTCGCCGGGGCACCGGTAGATGGCAACGGAGGTGTTGTAGCGAAAGAGCACCCCGCGCTGGATGTTGGTCGTGGTGCGATCGGTCTTGGCGTCACCTTCGATCCACGATCCCGCCAGGCTGATTTCGCCCGCCGCCTCGTTGGGCGGCAGCACGCCGCCGTGGTCGTCGGCATACATTGTCCAACAGAGCGTGAGCTGCTTGAGGTGATTCAGGCAGGCGATGGATTGCGCCTTGGCCTTCGCGCGCGACAGAGCCGGCAGCAACATGCCCGCGAGGATCGCAATGATGGCGATCACCACGAGCAGCTCGATCAAAGTGAAGCCGGTCACCCTCCGGCCCGATGACCAAGCCGCCCCGCGGTGAGGCCCGCGGGGCGACCCTGAGCTGACGGATGAACGGAGCACCGGCCTACCTCACGATGGCCCGGTAGAAGGCGGCCGCGCCGCCGGCGGCATCGGTCACCTCAGCGGGCGCGGTGACGGTCCGCAAGTCCGTCCACGGGCCGTTCACGGCCGTGGCCTTTTGGATCACATACGAGGCACCGGCGGTTCCCGCGACGCTGAAGCGAATCTGCCCGTTGGCGATCGTCGCCCCTCCGAGCGTCGCCGGTCCGGCGGGAGCTCCCTCGGTGATTTCGTACGCCCGCACGCCGCTGTTCGTGTCCAAGACGAACAGTTTGTTGCCGCCAAACGCCACGGACCCGGTGCCGTTGACGTTGGGCTGCTCCGGCAGGATGAGCCGTTGGTCGCGCATGACCGGCTCGTGCAGGTTCGTCAAGTCGTAGAGTCGCACGTTGTCGGGCGTTTCGAGGGCCACCCCGGCCAGCAGCATTTTCCCGGGATCGTAGCCGAGGAAACTGACGGAATTGGGGATCTGGGTGGCGGTGTAGGTGTGCGCCAGCGTCGCCACGCCGCTCGACGGATCAAACGCCACATGCACCACGGGTTGGCCGTTGGCCGTGCCGAAAACGCTGTTGCCCGGGCCAAACGCAATGCCCAGGCCGAAGGCGCTGCCCGCGATCCCGTCCACCGTGAAAACTTGCCCGGCGAAGTCGTATCCATTCGCCGTGGTCAGCAGGGCGAATTTTCGGCCCTCCTGCGGCGCCAAGCCACGAGTCCCCAACAGGATTTGGGTGCTCGCGCCCCGCCCGCGCACGGCCATCGTATCGCCCCAGCGCTCCGGAATAGAGAGTTCGGCCACTGCCGCCAGGGGCACCGGCACGGCGTCCGGGCCATCATGATCCCACCGATACAGGTTGAAGGTCGCGGTCGAACCGTCGGTCACGAGGTTCCCCGCGTACACCACACCGTCTTCGGCCACGCCGATCATGTTGAGCAACAGCGTGCCGCCGAAAAAGACGGGCAGGTCGTCGGCGCCGGTGGTGCGGAGGCGGTGCTTTTCCTCGCCGGTGGACGCATCCAGCACCACGATCATGTTGGCCGGGGAGCGTGAGGCTAGCAGCAGGTTGCCGGTGGCCGGGTTGTACGCGATGCCGCGCTGGGAGTTGTCACCGGTGAGGTAGGGCCGGTCGCCCAGATTCAATCCCCACAACGGCCGCAACACCCCCGAGTTCATGGGTTCCAGCACGGTCAGGTTGGCCGCCGCGCTCGCGACGCTGCCCGCCGCATTGCTCACGGTGACGGAGTACGCCCCCGCCTGTGCCGTGGTGATGTCGGTGAGGACCAGTTGGGAGCTCGTGGCGTTGGCAATCGGCGAACCGTCGAGGGCCCACTGGTAGGAGAACGGCGGGGTGCCCTGGGCCGATACCGCAAAAGTAAACGTGGCGCCCGCATAGACCGTTCCGCCGGCCGGCTGGGTGGCGATCGTCGGCGGGTCCACGACCACTGACCGCTCCACCTTGGCCGCCAGCAGGCCATTGTTGGTATCAAGACCGAACACGTCATCCCCGCGGATCGCGGCCGCCGCGGTTCCATTGCCGTTGGCGTTGGACGTCGGGAAGGGAAGCGGGTCGCCGATGCGGACCAATCCGGTCGGATCGGAGATGTCGAACACGCTCAACAGATGTGAAACGTAGTCCACCGCCGCGAGGCGCTTGGCCACCGGGTCCACGCTGATGCCCGTCACGCCACCGGCGACAATCGAGGTGGGAACGGTGTTCAGCAAGGTGGCCGTGCGCGTGGCCGGATCGAGCGCAATCCGCTGAAGTTCGTTGCCGTTGAGCTTCGCCCAGATGGTATTGCCCTCGCCGAACGTCACCCCCAAGCCGATCTTGCCGGCAATGGTGGCGGGCGAGACGAAAACCGTCGGTTGGAACGTCAAGCCATCCTCCGTGGTGTAGAGGAGGATGTACTTGCCGTTGCGGGCCGTTTGCAGGAGCTGGGTGTTGGTTCCCGAGCCGCGCACGGCGAAATTGTCGCCAAACCGGATGTCCTGGCCCTCGCCCGGGCTTTCAATGCCTTCCAGCGCATTTCCCGAGTACGCCACCGACACCGGGGTCTCCGTGTTCACGTCCGCCCACCGGTAGATGCGCACGGTGCCGAGCAACGTGGCCAGGTTGCAGGCATAAACGGCGCCGTCATCGGCCGCGCCCACAAGGTTCAGCGCAAAGGTCCCCCCGCTGATCGGGAATTCCCCATTCTCGTCCTGCGTGCTGAGCCGGCGCGGTTCGCCCAGCTCATCGGAACCGTCTCCGCCCGTTGCTTTGTCTAGAACGTAGATATTGGGGCCACCCGCCCGGCTGAGGAGCAGGACCCGCTGCGACACTGGATCGAAGGCGACACCCCGTTCGAGGTTCGCGGTCGTCACATAAACGCGATCCTCCGGCGCAATTCTCCACAACTCGGTGAGTGAATCGGCCCGGCCGATGGAGCCGAACATTGCGATTCCCGCGGCAACCAACGCGGCGGGACGAAGTACGTTGTCTCGATGCGATTTCATGTTCTGACAGATGTTCAGGGATTGCTTTGCGACGCCGGGTTCGGAGGGAGGTATCACGAGCGCCTCCCGCCAAGACATCCAGTTGATCAGGTAGCAGGAAATCGAACGCTCGTCAAAGACGACTCGCTACCCCATTCCCTTGGGGTCTCTTCTACCCCGACCAACGGTCACGATGCTCCCCGGCGGGCCGTTCCCAGATCGGTTCCCGCTTTACAACCGCCGGAGGGAGGACCGAATCTCGCGGCGACAGCTATGTCCGTTTGGCAGCCGCGTGCTTCAACCATGAAAACTTCTCCCCCTTCCGTTCTGCCGCGCCGTCAGTTTCTGGCCGGCATCCTCGCCACCGCCACCGCACCGTTGGTGGTGCCCGGCGCCGTGCTGGGCCTCAACGGTGCCGTCGCCCCGAGCAACAAGATTGTTTTCGGCGGCATCGGCATCGGCAACCGCGCGCTCTTTATCCTGCCGAACTTCCTGACCCAGCCGGACGTGCAGTTCGCCGCGGTGAGCGACGCCCGCGCGGACCGGCGCGAGGCGGGTAAGAAGGCGGTGGACGCCTTCTACCGCAACAACGACTGCCGGGTGTACCACGACTTCCGGGAATTGCTGGCGCAAAAGGACATTGACGCGGTGCTCATCGCCACCGGCAACCGCTGGCACGCCACGGCCTCGATGTTCGCCGCGCGCGCCGGCAAGGACATTTACTGCGAGAAGCCGATCTCCCTCACGATCCGCGAGGGCCGCGAACTGGTGAACATGTGCCGCCGCTACGGCGCGATTTATCAGGCCGGCACCCAGCGCCGCGCCACTGAGAGTTACCAGTTTGCCCGCGAACTGGTCCGCCAGGGCAAGATCGGCCGCGTCCACACCGTCGAGATGCAGGTCTGGACCGGCGGCACGATCCCGCATCAACCCAACACCGCCGTGCCGCCCGGCTGGGACTACGATCAATGGCTGGGCCCCGTTCAGTGGCGTCCCTTCAACCCCGGCCGCGTCAACGGCTGGGCCTACTTCTGGGACACCGGCGAAGGTATGCACACCGACATGGGCACCCATTACACCGATCAGATGCAATGGGTCCTCGACACGGACCACACCATGCCCGTCGAGTTCGAGACCAGCGACATGGTCTGGCCCGATCCGAAGCAGTGGATGAGCGAGACCGCAATTTCGGGGACCTTCAAATGCCGCTACGCCAACGGCGTCCAAGGCATTCTCTACCAGCGGAAAGGATTCACCGACCGCTACATCCGCTACATCGGCGACGAAGGTTGGGTGCAGGTAGATGACGAAACCGATGTCGTCACCGCCGAGCCGAAATCCATCCTGCAGGCGCGTCCCGAAGGCGGCGTCAGTTGGTCGAACGCAAGTTCGCACATCCGGGACCTGCTCAACTGCATCCGCAGCCGCCGTCAGCCACAGTGCCACCCCGAGGTCGCCCACCGCGCGCAGGCGATCGTCGAGAGCATGACCATCGCCGCGCGCCTCAACCGCAAGCTCAAGTGGGATCCGGTGAAGGAGGTCTTCGACTCCGAGGAAGCCAACCGGATGTTGCACCGCGAGCCGCGCGCGCCGTGGCGGGTGTGAGTGTGCGAACCCGATAAAACCCGGACCGACAACGCCTTTCCTCGTATGAAACTCTCTCTCTTCTCCGCTCTGTTCCTGCTGACCGGCTGGATGGCTGGTCGCGCCGCCTCGCCGGACAGCGCCGCGCTGGCCGGTTTGCGCGAGTACTCGTCCGGCGGCGATGTCAACGCCCTGCGCCGGTACGAGCAACTCGTCGCTCAGGCGGTCAATGACCCCGCGGCGCGCGAACGGGTCGAAGCGGACCTGGTGCGCGTGCTGGCCGGGCCCTCGACCTTCGAGGCCAAACGCTTTGCCTGTACCCAACTCGCCGTGATCGGCGGTGAAGCGTCCGTGGCCGCCACAGCCGCCCTGCTGCGCGATGAGGAAACCGTGGGCATCGCCTGTCTCGCGCTCGCCGGCAATCCCTCGCCCGGGGCGGGCCGGGCCCTGCGGCAGAGTCTGCGCCGTTTGCAGGGCAATTCGCTTGTTCAGGTGGTCAACACCCTCGGCACCCGGCGCGACACCGCGGCCGTGCGGCCGTTGCGCGAACTGACCACCAACAACGATCCCGCCGTGGCCGGGGCCGCGTACCTCGCGTTGGGGAAGATCGGTACGCCGGCAGCGCTGACCGCCCTCGCCGAAGCCCGGCAGAAACTTGATCCCGCCGTGGCCGACGCTGTTGCGGCCGGCTCCCTAATCGCCGCGGAGCAGCTACTCGCGGCCAACCGCCGCCCCACCGCCCGACGCATCTACGACGAACTGCTGGCGCCCGGTTGGCCGGATCAAGTTCGGCGCGGCGCGTTCGAGGCCTTGCTGCGGTTGGATGCCGACGGCGGCGAGAAACGCGCCGCCGAAGCGCTCGCGGGCGGCGAGGCGCTCTTCAAACCGTCCGCCATCGCGGCCGTGGCGCTGATCGAGCGGCCTGCGGCGTCGCAGCGATTCGCCGCTCTCCTGCCGGAACTCAGCCCGGCGGAACAAGCCTTGATGGTCGAATCGCTCGCGCTGCGCAAAGACCCTGCCGCCCGTCGCGCGGTGGCGGACCAGCTCCGCTCGCCGCAGAGCGAGGTTCGCCTCGCCGCCATCACCGCTGTCGGCCGATTCGGCGATGCGGCGTCCGTGCCGGCGCTCGCCGGAGCCGTGCTGGCGGCCAAGGAGGCCAACGAACTGCGGGCGATCGAATCGGCCCTGGCGGGGCTCAGCGGCGGCGATGCCGTGGATCAGGCCCTCGCGGCTCAACTGCGCAATCGGATGGCCGGGCCGAAAGCCCCGTTTCTGGCCGCGCTCGTGCGTCGCGCCAACCCGGCCAGCCTGCGAGTGTTTCTCGCCGAGACGGCCAGCCCCGATCCCACCATGGCAAGACTGGCGTTCCAGGGTCTGAGCCGGGTGGCGCAGCCGGATGACCTGCCGGCGGTCTTGAAGGCGCTTGCCGGCTTGCTGGCCGAGGCTGCGTTGGAGGACGCGCAGGCTTCGGTCGGTCAGATTCTCCGCCGCGTCGAGCCGGCGGCCCGAGGGTCGGCGGCGGTGCGCGAATCGCTGAAAACGACGGAGGCCCTCAGCGGCCGGGCCCGGTTTCTACCATTGCTCGTGTACTGCCCGGATGCCGACGGGCTCGCCGAGGTGGTGGCGGCCGCCAATGATGCGAACGCGGACGTCCGCGACCTCGGTTTGCGGACGCTGGCCGACTGGCCGGACATCTCGGCGTGGGAACCGCTCAAACGGCTTTATGGTGAGGCGCCTTCCGCGACGGAACGGGTGCTGTTGCTGCGCGGGCTTGTGCGGCTGCTCGGCGAGAAGAATGCCCAGCCCACCGCCCAAGTGGTGGGTCATTACCGCGAACTGCTGACGAGTGCCAAAGGCGACACGGACCGCAAACTCATCCTGGGCACCCTCGCGGGCTGTCATGACCCGGCCGCGCTGGCGCTGGCTGTCGAGCAATTGGATCAACCGGGCGTTCAGGCCGAGGCGCGACTGGCGATCACCAAGATTGCCGAGGCCATCAAAGCCGCGCATCCCGAGGCTGCCGCCGCGGCGCTCAAGAAACTGGAGGATCGGTGACCGGGCCGGTCCTGACGCTGGTCATCGCCACGCGCAACCGGCACAAGGTGGACGAGATCCGCGCGGTCCTCGGCGACGAGTTCCGTTACCTGACGCTGGCGGATTTCCCGGACGCGCCGACGGTGGTTGAGGACGCCCCCAGCTTTGCCGGCAATGCGGCCAAAAAAGCGCGGGAGTTGGCCCGGTGGCTGGCATCGAAAGGCCCGCTCGACCAACGACGGGGCTGGTGGGTACTCGCTGATGACTCCGGTCTCGAGGTGGACGCACTCGGAGGTGCGCCGGGAGTCCATTCTGCACGCTTCGCCGCGCTCGATACCGGCCAGGCCGGCAATTCCCCGGACGCCGAGAACAACGCCAAGCTGCTCCGGCGGCTTGCCGGCGTTCCGCTTGCGCAGCGAACGGCGCGCTTCCGGTGTGCCATCGCTCTCGCGCCGGTCGTTCCTGGCGAGCCGGCGGTGCAGATGTTCGAAGGCGCGTGCGAGGGACGCATCCTCGAAACGCCGCGCGGCCAAAAGGGATTCGGCTACGATCCGCTGTTCGAGCCGGCGGGTTTTGCCGACACCTTTGGCCAGATGCAGGCGGGCATCAAAAACCGCATCAGTCATCGCGCGCGAGCGCTGGCGGCGGTGATGGCGGGCTGGAACCCGGACCAGGTGGGCCCAAGGCGTTAGCCCGGTTATTTCACAGTCCGCATTCAACGCCAACAGACTGTAGCCGCCGGCATGAGCCGGCGGAGGCACGCTCGCGCGGCACGGACGAGGCCGAAACCGAGCGCGCTCGGTGGCGGTCTCACGGCCGCAACCTCGAACCAAGCGCCGCGACCAGGTCCTCCACCGTCCAGCCGGGCTGGCGTTCCTGCAACCGGTCGGCGGCCGCGCCGTGCTCCCAAACGGCGAAGCGGAGAGCCTTCACGGGATCCGCCTGCAACGCAGGTTGGGCGAGGAGGCCGCCAAGGTAACCCGCCAGCGCGTCACCGCTGCCGCCCTGAGCCAGATACGGGTTGCCCGAGCTGTTCACGAAGAAAGTGCCCTCGCTGCGCCCGACGACGGTATGCCGGCCCTTCAAAACCACCCAGCAATCACCAAAACGCCGCGAGAGCTTGTGCACCGCCGCCAGCCGATCTTGCTGAACAGCGGCGCTCGTCGTCTGGAGAAGCCGCGCCGCCTCGCCGGGGTGAGGCGTGATCACGCGAATTGCTCTGGCCGGCAACTCCCCAGGCGGCAGCCAATCCAGTGCGCTGGCGTCCACGATCACCGGGACGGGTGCCGCCTTCCAAGCCTGCTCCAGCAGCAATCCGAACCGTGCGCGCGCAGGGGGTGCCGCGAGGCCGGGTCCCCAAAGGAGCGCCGTGGTGCCGGAGGGCGGTTCTACTGCGGCCTCCGCGGCGCTGACCATCACCGCCTGAAGTTGCGCCGCAACCGGCACGTACACCTCGGGCGAGGTCATCAGCGTGATCAATCCGGGTTGGGCGCGCTGGGCTGCGCGCGCCGCGAGCACGGCCGCGCCGTGATAGCCGGAGCTGCCGGCGAAGATCGTCAGGTGACCGAAAGTTCCCTTGTGCCCGCCCGCCGGCCGGCGCGGCGGAAAATCACCAAAGTCGCCGGCCAGAGTCCACTGCCCTTCCGTCGCCACTGGACAATCGCCGAGCCCGACCTCGGGAAGCACCTCCAGCCGACCCACCCAAGGGCTGGCGTCCGGGAGGAGCAACCCCGTTTTCGGCGCGCCGACGGACACGGTAATCGTGGCTGCGATCGCCGCACCGTGCGTGGAACCCGTGTCGGCATCCAAGCCCGACGGCACATCCACCGCGAGCACGGGAAGCTTTGCGTCGTTCACCGCCGCCACTACCGCCCGCCATTCATCGGCGAGGGGGCGGTTTAGACCGATGCCGAACAAGCCGTCCACCACCCACGCCGGCCGACGAGCCAGGGCGGCTCGGACGGCCGCGAGGTCCTGCGCGGGTGCGAGGACGTTCACCAATTCGGCCTTCCGGCCGGCCAGGTGCGGCGTCATCGCGCGGACGTCGTCGCCATTGTGACCTTTGCCGGCAAGGAGCAGGACCAAGTCGCCATCACCCGTGAGTTCCCGAACCCGGTTGGCCGCGAGGCGGCCCACGGTGGAGATGACGTCGGCCTCCCGGGCGCCGGCGGCCCAAGCGTGACGTTCCCATTCGCGCATCTGCGCGACAGTCAGGATCGGAACTGGCATGGAACGACTCTGCGATTCCCGCGCGGCGCGGGCAAATCGGAAGTCAGGCTCCCGGCTCTCGCCAGCGGGCCGACGCGGTCGCACCGGCGATTGCTGTCGGCGAGGGTTGCATCCCCTCCGAAGTGCCTTCAGTCTCCTGCGCACCGGGGGCGGGGCCGCCCGCGGTTCCCGTTTCCCCGGAACGAAATCAGTCGCACCTCTGCCACGCTCGAAATTGCCCATGAATCCAAGTTCACCAAACTGCCCTTCATTTCCCCGCCTGCCTTTGACTTTGGACCGGCGCGCTTTCCTTGCCGCCGTCGGCGCGGGCGCCGCGGGCCTGCTCGCCGGCTGTCAGACTTCGCTTCAGCGCAGCGTGCGTCCGCCAGTGGCTTTCAACACCGCGAATCTCGTGGGCCGGGAGACGGGCTATCGGTTCGAGTTGAAGCATTGGGGCGAGCAACACGCGCTGACGGTGGCCAAGACGGATCTCGCGGCGTGGTCGAGCATCTGCGAGGAGATTGCGCGGGCGGGCTTTCATGCGGTGGAAATCTGGGAGGCTCATGCCTCGCCAGAGGCGCTGACCCAGGCGAAGGCGCGGCAGTGGCGGCGGGTGCTGGACCGTTTTGGACTGCTGCCGGTGGCCTACGCGGGCGGGCTGCGTGCCGAAACGCTGGAGGTGTGCCGCTGGCTGGGCATTCCTCAAATGGCCGGCGGGCTGCGCGGGCTCTCGCCGGCGGAGGCCACCGCGCTCTGCCGGGCGCACGGCGTGCTGTTCAACTACGAGAATCACCCGGAGAAATCCGCAGCGGAGATCCTCGCCGTCATTGGCGGGGGAAATGAATGGCTGGGCGTTTGCGTGGACACCGGCTGGCTCGGCACCCAGGGCGCCAACGTGGCCGAGGTGATCCGTGCCCTGGGGGTGCGCGTGCGGCACACGCACATCAAGGACGTGAAAGCCGTGGGAGCGCACGAGACGTGCCTCTTGGGCGAGGGCATCGTGGACGTCCCGGCGGCCATTCAGGCGCTGCGGGAGATCGGTTACACGGGCTGGTATTCGTGGGAGGATGAGCCCGAGGATCGCAACCCCTTCCACTCGGCGGTGCGCAATCGGCAGTGGCTCGAGGCGCAGTTGCGACGGGCCTGAGCCCAGCCGCTACGCTTCGCGCGGGAGCACGAAGAGGTTCTCCGGACGGACGTGAACGGTCAGCGGGGTTCCGGGGCGGCGGATTTCAAGGGGGTTCTGCTCGCAGGCCTTGACACGCGCGCCGCCGGGGATTTCGAGCACGTACTGCTCGACCTCGCCCAAGTAGGTCACGCCCGCGATGGTCGCGACCAGCGTGTTGCGCGAACCGTTACCAATGGCCACGGCTTCCGGCCGAAAACCCAGCCAGACGGACCGGGACGGCGAACTGCCCGGCCAGGGCGGCGCAAGAAATTCTCCGGCGGCCGTTTGAACGATCAAGCCCTCGCACTTGGCAGCGGTCACCTCGCCGGCCAGCCAGTTGCATTCACCGATAAACTCGGCCACGAACCGGTTGGCCGGGGCGCGGTACACTTCGCGGGGGCTGCCGATTTGTTCGATGCGGCCCTCGCGCATCACCGCCATCCGATCGGCCAGCGAAAGCGCCTCCTTCTGGTCGTGGGTCACGTAAATGGTCGTAATGCGGGTGCGGTCGTGAATGCGCCGGATTTCCTCGCGCATCTCCAGTCGCAGTTTGGCGTCGAGATTGGACAACGGCTCGTCAAGCAGCAGCACATCCGGCCGGATGACCAATGCGCGCGCGAGGGCCACGCGCTGCTGCTGGCCGCCGGAAAGCTGGTTGGGCGAGCGGGTGGCGTAGGACTCCATCTGCACGATGGCGAGGGCCTCGCGCACGCGGTCCCGTTTCTCCGCCGCCGGCACCCGGCGGACGTCGAGCCCGTAGCTGACGTTCTCGGCGACGTTGAGGTGGGGCCACAGCGCGTAGTTCTGGAAGACCATGCCGGTGTTGCGCTGATGCGGTGGAACCCCGTTGAGACGGCGGTCGCCGAAGTAGAGTTCCCCCGCGTCCGGCTGATAAAACCCGGCGATCAGCCGCAGCAACGTGGTTTTCCCGCAACCGGACGGCCCCAGCAGGAAGAACAGTTCGCGGTCGGCGATTTCCAGCGAAATGTCCTTGAGAACGGCCGTGTCACCGAAGTTCTTCGAGACGTGGCGGAGGGAGACGTTCATGGACGAGGGCTCAAGGGGTGACCGTGGCCGCCCAACCCGCCGCCGAGGGCGCCGGCGATCCCACGCTGCAGCGCTCGGTGGGCAGGGCCTCGATCCGGCGGTATTTCTGCTGCGCCCAGCGCTGCCACGCGAGGCGGAGCCGATTGCGGAGCGCGGGGTCTTTCCAGCCCTCGCGCGCCAGCCGGCGCGCCTCGTCCTCGGTGACCGGCGTGGATCCCAGTTCGGCGCGTTTCTCGGTCACGTCCCCGGTGGCAATCATCGCCCGCCAGGCCCGACGCAGTTCGGAATGGGTGTCCACCAGCAGCGCGCCGGCCAGGGCCGCCACCACGTGCCGCCGCTCCGACGCGAGTTTGGGGTCGTAGCGGAACGGTTGTTTCAGGTCGAAGGGCGAGAAGGCGATGTTGCTGACGTCGCGGTAGCGGCGATAGAAATCCGGTCGCACCACCATCCGCTCGATCGAGAATTGGCGCGGGCCTTCGGGATGACCGCGCGGCAGGAACCACAGCTTCTGCCCCGGCTCATCCATCACGAACCGGACAAATCGCTCCGCCAGCGTCCGGTGCGGCGCGCCTTTCAGGATGCAGATGCCGTCCGGGCTGACGGCCGTGAAATCCTCCGGCAGCACGAAGGTCATGTTTGTCCGGCCCGCGACGGCCACCTGCGTGAAGCCGTAAAAATCAATCGCGAAACCGTACACGGCCTCGCCGAGGGAGACGTCCTTGGCGGTGGTCGAGGAGAGCCGGTCGAATTTCGCGGTATTGCCCGCGATGGCGGTGAGCAACTCCCAGCCGCGTTCCCATCCGTAAGCCTGAAGGAACGCCTCGAACATGTTGTTCATCGTGCCGCTGTTGCGGGGATCGCCCACGCCCACCCAGCCGAACAGGCGCGGATCGGCCAGTTGCTCCCAACGCGTGACCGCCGGCAGGCCCAGGACCCGTTGCAGCCGCGTGTTCTGCACGATGCCGAAGCTCGACAGCGCCGCGCCGTACCAGTGGAAGTCTGGATCGTAAATCTCGACCCCGTTCGAGTGCTGAGGAATGCCGGCCAGCACCTCCGGCGGCAGCCGGTACGGCTGGGTTAGTTGCTTCTCGGCCAGCAGGAGATACGGCTCGGGACCGCCGCCAAAAAAACAGTCCAGCCCGATGCCGTCCGGCTTCGAGGCAAACTCCGACTGGACGAACTTGAGCGCGTCCGCGGTTCCGCCCAGGTTCCGCCACTCGACCACGGCGCGTTCGCCGTATTCCGCGTGATGCCATTCCGCAAAGGCGCGGCCAAACTCGACGCAGATCGAGGCATTGTGCGGCGTGATGACGACCACCCGCGAGTCCGCCCCCACCAACCCCAGCCCCGCGGTGAGGGCGGCCACCAGCCGACCCGCAGCCGGCAAGAGAAACATGGCGGGCAAACGAGCCATCGGCAGGCGGACGCTAAGAAAACGAAAAAGCGCCAGCAACGGGCAAATGCCAGTCGCCGGCGCCGGGAAGAGGACGACCGCTCAACCGCGGTTGTCGGACAGGCTGCGGGCGATGAGGATCAGCCGCAGCAGTTCGAGCAGGGCCGTCACGAGGGCGGCCACATAGGTCAACGCCGCGGCGCTCAGCACCTTGGAGACATGTGGCGCCTCACGCTGGGTGATGAGGCCCAAGGACGCCAGGCGCTCCTTCGCGCGTCGGCTGGCGTCATATTCGACCGGCAGGGTGATCAGTTGGAAAAACGCCACGACAGCGTAGGCCCCGATCGCCCACGGCAGGACTGCGGCAAACATCGCCGGGCTGATCATGCCGAACATCATCAGCATCATGCCGCCGCCCAGGATCAGGAACGCCGCCTTGCTGGCGAAATTGGTCGCCGGCACCAGCATCATGCGAAGCTGCAACGGCGCGTAAGCCGCCTGATGTTGCAGCGCGTGCCCGGCTTCATGCGCCGCCACCCCCAACGCCGCGATGGAACGGCCGTAGAAGTTCTCCTCCGAAAGGAAGAGCGCCCGCTTCAGGGGATCATAGTGATCGGTGAGATGCCCCGCCACGGGGTTCACGGCGACGTTCCGCAAACCAGCGCGGTCCAGAATGTGACGCGCCGCCTCGGCCCCCGTCAGGCCGGACTCCACCGGTTGCCGGGAGTAACGACCATAGGCGGCGCGCAGCTTCATTTGCGCCCACAGCCCGAGCAGCAGGCCGGGGATCATCAACAACATTGTCGGATCAAAGAAGAGCATGGTTCACCTCGTTCGGTTCTCCGGCCGGCCGCCTCCCGCTCGCGCTCGCGGGCAGCGAAACCCACCCGATTTCGCGTGGGTGGCCGACCGGTCAAATAACGCGGCCGAAGGAAGCGCGAGGGATGCCAAACTGCAAGTCTTTCTCCTGCGCAAAATCAACTGTCGCCGAGCGGTCGCTTCGTGTCTGAACCGTCTTTCCGGGCGCATCTGGCTCGTTCTGACCCGCCGCTGTCACACCTCCAGCACTTTCTCAAACTTGGTCAGATTCCGCGGGCCCGAACGCGCGAGGTGATACACATCTTCGAGGCGGACGCCTCCCACCTGTGGATAGTACAGGCCGGGCTCGATGGCCAGGACGTGGTCTTCGGCGAGCACCGAAGGGCTGCTGGCGGTGATCCGGGGCGGTTCGTGGAGCTCGAGGCCGATCCCGTGGCCGGCGCCATGAAGAAACCCCCGCAGGCGACCATTGTTGCGGCAGGTGGGGAATCCGCCCTCCGCCAGCGCGCGATCCACGGCACCGTGGAGGTCCCGCGCCCGGACGCCCGGGCGCATCAGGGCTTCCGCCCGGCGCTGGGCGCGCAGCACCGCCGCGTACATCTGGCGCAGCCCCTCGCTCGCCCGGCCGCGCACGACGGTGCGCGTGATGTCGCCGTGGTAGCCGGTGCGTTGGGAGCGCGGGAAGATGTCAATGACGATCGGCTCGTGCGCCCGCAGCGGACCGTGCCCGATCTGGTGCGGGTCGTAGGCCTGACGTCCGCAGGCCACGATGGTGCGGCAAGCCAGGCCACCGGCCTGCACCACGGCGGACTCAATGACTGCGCGCAGACGCTGACTGGTCAGCGGCGAGCCGCGATAGAGCAGGCGGCCTTGCGGGTTGATTTTGGACAGCCGCAGCGCCTGGATGCCCTCAGCCATCCCAACCTCCGCCATCAACTGGGCGGCACTGATCTTCTTCACCTCGTCCGCCGTCTTGTACTCGCGCTCGGGGAAGAACAGCGGCCCCGGCTTCACCTTCAGCCGCACTTTCAGGTCCCGCAGGTCGCGCGCGAGCCCGAGCGGGAAGTCATCGGGCACCAGCAGCCGGCCCGCCTTCCGTTCGCGCACGAATGTCCGGATGACCTCGGCCAGGGTGACCGGAAGCTTGCGCCCGCCGTTGGCGGCCCGATTCAGACAGCTCCCGAGCGGCAGGACTTTGCAGCGCGGCGCGGCTTTCTGAGCGCGGGCCACGTCCAGATCGCCCACGATCAGGTGACTCCGGCCCCGCGCGCGCAGGTACACCACCGGATCCGGCAGGAAGGCACCGATCACGTAGAGGAGGTTGGCGTCCCGCTCGCTGTCGCCGACGATCAACAGGTCGGGTTTCTTCATGCCGCGCTTTCCTCCTTGCGAGCCGGAATCGCCCCCGCCCGTCAATCGCCCCCGCGCGACCGCCCTGTCCGGGAGGCCGCGAAACACATCACCCCCGCGGCGGTTGCTGCCGTCTGGCCGGACCACTCCGGCACGGGTGCGTACACCGCCGCCACCCATTCCGGGTGGTCAATGAACGGGCTCCGGTTGCTCTGGAAGTCCGAACAGATCCGGTCGTTGCGCTGTCGTTTCGCCGCGTCCACCGGGTCAAGGGCGTGCCAGGCCATCAAAGTGGACAGCAAACCCAGGTACATGCCGGAGTTGGTGATCAGCGCCCGGTTGTCCGTGAGCCGGAGGTCGGGTTCGGTGCCACCGCCTTCGTAACGAACATCAAGGCAAAACAGACTACGCGCCACGTCGCCCTTGTACGTATCCAGCGGTTCCCCACTGTCGAAATCCGACGTGTTGCCCGGCGCCTCGGCGTGCGCCGGACTGCGATAGTCCACCGCTGCGGGATCACTGAAGTCGAAGTACTTGCTGGCCCGCGCATTGTTGACGTCCCGATCCGTGACCCGAAGGTTGGAAAGGTCGGTTTCCGCGGGCGTATCCGCCACGCCGTCACTCCGGGGCCAGAGGGGTTCGTGATCCCAGCCGTTCGCCTGCCCGAACTGGGTCTTGGGGTCGGAGCGGCCGATGTGGAAGAGCAGCACATTCGCCGCGTTCTCCGGATCCTGTTCCAACCTCTTCAAGGCGTCGCGGGTGTCGGTCTGGCTGGAACTGTTGTAGGGCAGTTGGGTATGGCCCTGGATGATGTCGTGGAGCCTGCCTTTCAGCGCGTCGCCGGTGAGACCCGCAATCCCGGCGTAGTCGCCCGCCGGAATGCCCCCCGCGAGAGGGCCGACCAGCCACAGCAGCAAGAAACTGAAAAGAAGTGGTCTGAGGGCCCGGAACACGATCTGAAGTTTGCGACGTCGTGTGCGCCGGGCAAGCGCGAAAGCGGCTTCAACCGGCAGCCGCCTCCCGCACGCGAGCGAGCACGACGTCCACCACAAGGGGATCAGTGCCGGCCGGTTCGGCATACCAGATGCGCTTGCCGTCCCGGCTGGTCGGATTCCGCCACGGCGGAAGTCCCGCAGCCCGGCGGTCGCGCACCGCTTTCTCCGGCGCCCCGAGCAAGACCGGGATGTCCTCGGCGGTGTGAAGCCCTTCGCTGATGAAGAACGGAACGACCACCAGGTTGGGCGACCGGCTGATGGCGCACGCGTCCGCGATGCGCGGGGTTTCCTCGAGGAACACGGAATGCACTTCGGCGTACCGACCGAGCCGGCGAATGCGTTCCGCGTGCCACTCGATGGCCCGGCGGGAATTGGGGTTGCGGTCGGTGCCGTGGCCCGCGAGCAACAGGGCGGTTTCACCTTCGGGGGGCACCCGCGGAAACGGATGACACCTCACCACTTCCGCAGCCCGGTCCAGCAGAACGTCGGTCATGGCCTCGTGCGTGCCCACCGGCCGGCAGTACCGCACCTCCCGGCCGGGCCGACGCTGGCACCGCTCGAAGGCGCTCACGCCCGCCGGCTTGAGTCCCAAGGCTTCAGGAATGGCCTCTTCGGTAAAATATCCTTCGCTGATGAACAGCGGCGCGACGAACACCCGCCCCGCGGCAAGGCGTTCCAAAGCGCCGATGATGAACGGTTCCTGTTTCCAAAACGCGACCGCCACCTCGCGAAACAGGCCCATCGCGCGGAGCCGATCGGCGTGCGCCCGCGCCGCCCCGGCGGAATCCTCGTTCACCGAGGAGCCGTGGGCGACCAGCAGCAGGGCGGCGTCGGGGAAAGCGTTCAGGCCAACCGGCGCCGGCAACCCCCCCGGCAAGTCAGGGGCCGCCAGCACCCGCGGCGGCGAACTGGTGTCAGCCATTTGCCCACGCCTCCATCTCGCACCCAGTCAGACCGAACTTGCCGGCCGCCGCGATGAGATCCGCCGCTTCGACCGGATACCAATGCCGGCGCTCGGCGCGATCCAGTCCCGTCGCGTCCACCGGGCCAATCGTGTCGCGCACGAGCTGCCGCAGCCGGCGGCGTTCTTCCCCCGAGCGCTTGTGCGGCGGCCGCGTGGCCCAGGCGAACTCGCAGGCCGCGCGCGCCGCAGGACCGAAGCGCGGGTGATCGTGCAAGAGGAAGCCGCCCGCGAGTTCCGCCCGGCCCAGACGGCGGGAGATCTCCGAGTACGCCGCCGCGGCGAAGTACAGCAGCGTCAGGTCCCGGAAGCAGTCGAAGTCGTTCATCGTCGCATAGAGCGAGCCGATCAGCCGTTGCGCCGCGGAAAGTTCGGCCGCCGTGGCCGCAGCATACCGGGCCAACCCGTCGGAGAAGCCCGGAGCATCCAGGCCGTGCTCCAGCGAGTTTGCCAGCCTGCGGATACCGAGCAGGCTCAACGGAAAGCCGGTGGACAGGAGCGGGTCCACAAATCCCGCGGCGTAGGGCAGCAGCGCCCATCGCGGACCGGTGATTTGCGCCGCGGCAAACGCCAGTCGTGGCGAGTGGAAAAAAGCCGTGACCGGTTCAGCTTGGGCGAACTGCCGTCGCAGCGTGGGGAACCGGTTCAGCAATCGTTCCCACGCGGGCGCGCCGTCCGAGAGATTCAGACGCGCGGCCAAGTCATCGGTCGCCGCGACGCCGGCGCTGACCAGCCCGTGGTTGAAGCGCAGCACCCAAACCCAGCCACCGTCGAATACGTGGTGCAAGGCCGCGTCGTCCGGCGGGTAAGGTGCCTGCTCTGCTCCGGCCGGAATGCCCAGTTCGTCCAGCCGGTGGACGCCGCGGAAGTGAGCGTAAAGCGATTGCGTGGGCACGGCATGAACCGCCTCGGCTTCGGCCAGGCCCAGTTGCCGGAACAAGAATCCGCGGGGGCCCGACGCATCCACGAGAAACCGCGCGCTGAGCTGAGCCGGTCGGCCCAGCCGCGATCCGGTCACTGTTGCCGCGGCTGGAGAGAATGCGACGGTCGAGAGCTTGGTTTGGTCCAGATACTCGACGCCGGCCGCCAAAGCTTGCCCGACCAGGTACGCATCGAAAGCGGGACGATACCAGTGGGTGTCCGCCGTCTCGTCCCGGGAACTCGCCGCCACGAGCAGTTGGCCGGACCGGGCATCGTCGTCCTGGAACGGCTCGCCGGCGCGGTGGTAAAAGAAGGTGAAGCCGCGCTTCAGACCGCACGGGAGGTGAGGCAGTTCCCGCTGCCAGGGTCCCCACTTGGCGAGCGGCGCGAGACGCGGCAGGTCGTAGCGCTGAACCAGCTCGATCCAAAGGATGTCGGCCAGCGGCGTGGACGACTCCCCGATTACGAACCGCGGGTGACGGCCGCGCTCGATCAACGCCACCCGCAGGCCGAGCTGGCGGGCGATCAAGGCGGTGAGGGTGCCGGCGAAGCCGGAGCCGACCACCGCGACGTCGAAGTCGGGTTGGCTCACGGCGGGGGCGGGGCCGCCGGAGGGGCGTTGGTGGCCGCCGCTTCCCCGGCGTACTCGGCGTCAATTTCGGCCGCCAGTTCCGGGATTTTGGTGCGCAGGACCGCCGCCATCTCATCAATCAAGCCGGTCTCCGGATTGAGCAGTTCGCGCACGACATCCCGCTTAATGGACTCGAGCGGGAACAGGGGCACCCGCTTCTCCGAGGCCCCGCCCACGATCTTGCTCATGTAAGAGTTCCAGATGGCCCGCGCGAGGGCCGCGTAGCCCGCGGCCTGATCCTCGTCATCCCGGGCCAGGTTCACGTACGACTGGGTCAGCAGGCCCCGGATGTGGGCGGTGACGCGGTTCTGATCGGTCTCGTCCACATCGTCCTGCAGGCGGATGCGGATGGCGTACTGCTCGAGGGTCATGTCGGCCGGGTAGTCCCGCGGGTAGTCCCGTTTGACAATATCCAGCCAGTGCTGGGCCTGGCTGATCCGGTTGTGCGTGAAGAAGTAGTACACGCAGTCGAGCAGGAAGTTTTTGTGGGCGCGCCCGATGTGTTCGCGCATCTCCTCGTCCTCGGCCATTGCTTCGCGGAAGGTGGCGTCAGTCTTTTCGGCGATCTCGAGGTTGGGGCCGAACTCGACGGTGTTGTTGGCGTTGTTGCGGGTCAGCTTGCCGCGGTGAAACGCGAGGAACATGGACTGGTAGAGCACGCGGCGCAGTTTGATCAGTTGGTCCTTGGTCTTCGCGTTGATCTTCCCCAAGTATGCCCAGTAGATGGCATGGCTCTCCGGCAGCCGCCATTCCAGCGGTCCATAGAGTTCGTCCACGGTTCGCATGATGGCCGGGTCCAGCTTGTAAAACTCCCGGAGAATCTTCACCCGCTGTTTCGCGTCCTCGGTCTGGGGATTCAGCAGCTCCTCAAAATCCGGCCGGCCGCCGCCGAGGATGTTCTGCATCTGGGTGGCCCAGACGCTTTTGTAGAACAGGTGCGCATCGTCGAGGTTGTGGCCCATCTTGTGTTGGAAGTGCCACGCCAGTTCCCGGTAGATGTCCACGTTGTTCGGGTTGTATTTCAACCCTTCGTCCCGCAGCAGTTGGATGCCTCGCTGCACCCAGAGCCAGCGGTCCGCCGGCTCGCTGAACTTGACCGAGATGTTGTAGGACATGTTCCACGCCTGGACCGTCCAGACCGTGGCGATGTGGGGCTGGAGCTTGGTGATCCAGTTGGCGAGTTGCGCCATCTCGAAAAACTTGTCCTGCTCCTGCAGTTCCATGAGCCGCACCCAGAGGATGTTCGAAATCAGCCCCCGGAAGCCGCCGAGCACGACCGAGGAAACCGCCAGCAACGGCGGGGCGTTCTGGAGCGGCTCCAGGCGCGTGAGCCCGAGATCGCGGCGCAGGCCGTTGAGCCGGTGTTGGGAAAACGACGAGACGCCCAGCAGTGCTACGATCAGGATGCCGAGCACCAGTTTGTAAGCGCGGGGGGAGAGGGAGTTCATGGCTACGCTTTCCCCTGTTCTCCCGCCAGCTCGCGCCGTTCGAAGATCCAGATACCGAACACCGCGAACAGGCCGCCCATGAGCAGCACCACCTGCGCGACGGCGCGGGCGAGCGTCCCCCAGGTGATGCTGCGGCCCAGGCTCAGGGACTCAATCGGCGAAAAGTCGCGCACCTGTTGCACCGTCCAGTACATTCCCTTGAAGAAGAGCACCGTGACCTCGTCGAACCAGTTCGCTTTGCCCACCTGGCCGGTCTCGTGGTCCACCGCCCGAATCGTGCCCTGCTCGATGACCTGCGTCATGGTGCCGGTTGAGAACGACACCAGCAGCAGCGCCAGGGAGAAAAACGCCGCGACCGGAAAGGCGAGGAAGCTGGCGGCGAAGAGGCCCACCGCCGCGAGGAGCGCCAGCCAGCAGAAAATGATCGTCACGCCCCGCACGTAGTTCAGCGCAAACCCGCCCTCGCGGTACAGAACCTCGATGCCCTCCTCCAGCGGGAAGTACAGGACGGAGTCGCTGCCGTTCGCGTATTCGATGGTCAGTTTCCCCTGCTCATCCAGCAGGTTTGGGTTGAGGGGAATCTCATGGAAGGTGTTCGCCGCCTGACTCAACTCCTGCACCATCTGCCGCGGTGAACCGGCGGGGCCGATCCGCCAGAGTCCGATGTAGGTCTTGGTGTCCTCCGGGATGGGCGTCAGAAATTTGATCCGCAGGAACATGAACTGGTCCCGCACCTGTTCTTTCAGGTGGCTCATGTCAATGTCCCAGCGCCGCATCCAGCCCGGCGGAACGGCCGAGAGTTCGGCGCGGACCTGGTCGCGGATGATCCGCACGACCTCGGCGCGGTCCATCGCCGCGACGCGTTCGTTCTTCAACCGTTCCTGCGCCCGGCGCTGCACTTCCGACTCGTAGTCCGGCACGGGCGGACGCAACGACCCGCGCGCGATGAACACCTCGTTTTGGAGGATGATCCGCTGGTTCTCGCTCAGCGACTTCGCCCGCCACAGCAACTGGCCGTACACGATGGCCGTCGAAAGGCCGAGCAGCAGCAGGTTCACGAACATGATGCCGAGCCACTTCCCCGCCCAGATCTTCCAGCGCGGTACGGGTTTTACGGCCACCATCTGGATCTGGCATTCCTCGATGTCGCGGGCCAGCGTGCCGCACGCCAGCCACAGCGTGGCCAGACCGAGCACCGCGGTGATCAACCCCAGGGTGTACGTCAGCACAATCTGCGTCAGGCCTCGGGCCGATCCGTCGTGAATGATCACCGCCGGCAGCACGGCGACACCGCCGATCAGGAACAGCCCGAGCAGCGGGACCAGCCGAAACCGGAAGGCGGCCTTGAAGGTGAGCCGGGCAATGGCCAGCAGGGACTGCATGGTCGCCAACGTGCGCTAGGACTTGCCGCCCAGGAGGTCAGACAACTTCTCGTTCGCCGCCTCCAGATTGACCGGCCCGGGCGTGTCCTTTGGCGCGGGCGGGGGCGGGGGTGGTTCCGCCGGCTTTGCCCCGGCGAGTTCCGAGAGCTTGGCCTCGTCCACCGTCGGCGCGGGCGCGGCCACCGTCACCGCCGGTTCCGCTGCGGGGGCGGTCTGGGTCAACCGCTCGAGTACCCGATCAGTACGCGCCGGTGCCGCTTCGGCGTCACCGCGCAGGTAGGCGGCGACGCGCGCGCCCGAGATCGCGCCCGAAGTGGATTCCACCTGTTTGGCGCGCTCAACCACGCCGAGGAAGTAGCTCTCCAGGTTCTGCGTGGGCGTGTCAATCCGCACCGCGTCCGCGCCGGCCTCGCGGCGCAGAATCTCCAACACCCGCTCCAGCGTCTCGCGCGGCAGGACCGGGGTCGTGATGCGCAAGGCGTCGGGTTTGGCGAGGAGTTGGCGGAGTTCGCCCATCGCCTGCACCCGGCCGCCATAGTAAATCACCACCCGGTCGCAGACATCCTCCACGTCCGCGAGCAGATGACTGCTGAGGATGACCGTCTTGCCCCGGCGGGCCAACGCCATGATGAGATCCTTGACCTCCCGGCAGCCGATCGGATCGAGGCCCGACGTCGGCTCGTCCAGGATGACGAGGTCGGGATCGTTGATCAGCGCCTGGGCGAGGCCGATGCGCCGCTGCATGCCTTTCGAAAACTCGCCCACATTGCGCCGCCGCACCTGGTTCAGTCCCACCATTTCCAGCAACTGGGCCGAACGCTGCTTCCGCTCGGCGGGCGTGAGGTGAAACAGATTGCCGAAAAAATCCAGCGTCTCGCCGGAGTCCAGGTATCGGTACAGGTACGACTCCTCCGGCAGATAGCCGATCCGCGCCTTGGTCGCCACGTGCCGGGGCGAATGGCCAAACACCTCGATCCGCCCTTTGGTGGGATGGAGCAGACCGAGCAACATCTTCACAGTGGTGGACTTGCCGGACCCGTTGGGACCGAGCAGGCCAAAGACCTCGCCGCGGTACACGTCGAAGTCCACATTGTCCACAGCCCGCGCTTTTGGCCGGCCCCAGAAATCCTTGAAAACCTTCGTCAAGCCCCGCACAGAAACCACCGTCTCCCGGGTGGCGGGGACGGGGCTGGCGTCGTTGGCGGACGGTGCTGCGTTGACCATGCCTTGATTGTTTTTGGTCGGCCGGTGGAGGTCGCCGGCCGGAAAGTTCGCGGAACGTAGCAAACGCCCTGCTGCCGGACAACTGAGTGTTTTCCGGCACAGCGATCGAGGCATTTCGCTCCCGCCTGCTTGGTCCCCTTGGGAGCAGCGACCCGCTGCGGCAGATCGTCGGGCCGCGACTCGCCTCCTGCCACGGACCATCGGCGCATGGGTGCCGGCCCTGGCCAAAAGTCTTCCACTGGAGCTGTCAGCATCTCATCCCCGCCAAGTCGGGCCGCCCCCCGACCGAATCGAGGTCCAGCTTGCGCCGCGGCGCGGGGCGCAGATCAACACCGGAAGATCCGCCCCACTTCACCCCGGCCCCGCAACGCCCCCGGGTCCGGATCCTACAGATTGAGTCGGTTGCTGGCTGTCGCCCACAGATTCTTCCGGTGATGGCACGCGAGTGACCGGCCACGGATTCCTGCGCCAGCGCCGCCGGTCTTTCGGAAAAGGGCGCCCGGGTCCTGCCTTTGCTTCTTCGGTTTTCTGGCTGTCGGGGACGGTTGGGTCTCTGGTTCACGCGAGGTCGAACAGCAAGGCCTCCGTCGGCTCGGTTGCGACGAGCGTCAGCGTGCCGGGTTCTTCCGAGCTTGCCCCGTCGCCGGTGGCCAGCGCGATGCCATTGAGCGTCAACGCGCCTTCGGCGATCTGCAGCCATGCGCCGCGACCCTCTTTGAGTTCGTGTGTCACGGTCTGCCCGGGCTGAAGCCGGATGCGATAGACCTCCGCGTCCTGGTGAATCGTGGCCGAGTCCTCGCGTCCGTCGGGCGAGATGACGAGGACCTTGGCCGCATTGGCCTGCGACGCCTTCGGCTGCCACTCCGTGTAGCTTGGCGCCAGGCCGCGCTCGCGGGGCCGAATCCAGATTTGCAGGAAGTGCAGCGGTTCGCTGCGACTGGGATTGAACTCACTGTGCGTGACGCCGCGGCCTGCGCTCATGAGCTGGATTTCGCCGGGCTTGAGCACGCGGCCGTTGCCCAGGCTGTCCTTGTGCTCCAACACCCCTTCCAGCACGTAGCTGAAGATTTCCATGTCGCGATGCGGGTGCGTGCCGAAGCCCCGGCCGGGCGCGACGCGGTCGTCATTGATGACCCGCAGCGAACGAAACCCGACATGCGCCGGGTCGTAATAGTCAGCAAAGGAGAAGGTGTGGTGCGAGTTCAGCCAGCCGTGGTCGGCGTGGCCGCGCTCGTTCGCCCGCCGGATGTTCAAGGTCGTCTCTGACGTTTTCATGGGTACAGCATGCCTGCCACGCGCGCCGCCGGCCAATGCCAGGTTCCTGGCCTGAGCCTGCTTTTCGGTAACGCTGCCTGGCATGGAACTTCGACAACTGTGTTCCGTCGTGGCTGTGGCCGGGATGGGCAACACCAGCCGCGCGGCGCAGAAGCTGTTCCTCACCCGGCCCGCGTTGAGCCGGCAAATCGAGGCCCGCGAAGACGAACGCTCCTCCACCTCTCGCGGCCTCACTCGGCAACGCCCGGTGTCACGACGCGGTAGAAGCGTGGGGTCGGGCCGGGCGGGTCCGGGTCGAGTGCCTCCATCGTTCTGGCTTCGAACGGCGTTGAGGACGTCGCTGGGATGACCACGACCTGCCGCCAAGGGCCGCTGAGCGAGCCCTCCGTCGCCAGCACCGAGTAGGTGCGGTTGGCTTCTGCCCTTGGAAACGAATCACGACCTTCTCTTCCAACTGCGGCGGCTCCAGTCGGAGCACGCTGGCGGGGGAGTTCGGTTCCGTGCCGGCCCGGTATTCCTCGAGGTTGGAGGCGCCATCGCCGTCGAGATCCAAACTGGCATCGGCGGCGTTGTTCACCTGCAACCCGAAGCGCTCTTCGAACCAGTCCGGCATGCCATCGCGGTCGGTGTCGGGCCAGTCCACCACCTGGACCTCGGCAACGTCGCTGGCGACTCCGGCGGGGGCGGCCTGGTTGGCCACCCGCACTTGATATTGCCCGGTATTGGCAGGCTGGAGGTTCGGCACGGAGAGCAGGTCCACGTAATTGCTGCGTGCGCGGGAGGCAATGACGGTGCCGTTCCATGTCCAGGTGTAAGTCAGCGGCAGCGTGGCGTCGGGTCGGACGGCAACGCTGAGCGTGAGCGTTTCTCCGGCACCCACGGTCTGGCTGAGAGGCGACTGGGTGATGACGGGTGCCGCCAACACCGTCAAAGTCGCCGGCTCGCTGACCGAGGTGCCGACGCGGTCGGTCACCAGGACTTCATAGGTTCCGGCGTCAGCGAGCCGAAGTCCATTCAAGGTAAGGGTGGAAAGCGTGGCGCCCGCGATGGGCTGGCCGTCCTTGCGCCACTGATACTCGAGCGGCGAAGCGCCAGCCGCGACCACGGAAAGCACCGCCATTCCGCCCGCCGGCGCATTAAGTGAGGCTGGCTGCCGGAGGATTTCGGGAGGCGTTCCCACTGTGAGCCGGGCGGGGGCGCTGACGATGGCCCGGGTGTCGGTGAAGACAACGACCTCGTAGATGCCCGAGTTGGTCGGCAGGGCACGGGGAATCGTGAACGTGGAATTGGTGGCGCCGAGCAGGGTCTTGTCATCAAGCCGCCATTGATAGCGCAGCGGGACAGCGCCGCTCGCGACCACCGATAGGGACGCCGGCTCGCCCGGGCGAACCGCAAGGTCAGAGGGTGACCGGACAATGACGGGTGCCTCGCCCGGTCCGGACGGTGCGCCCGGCGTGGGCGCGGCGGCGATCCAGTTGGCCGGATCATTGCCGTAAGCGGCTTCGTTCAAGCGCTGCAGGGAGAAACCGAGGCCGTCCGCTCCCGCCGGCCAGGGCGCTCGATCGCGGTAAGCGACCTTGTCCACCAGCACGCTGACAGTGTTGCTCCCGCTGCCGGGAGGAATCTGCTCCCGCGCCACCAACTCGACGCTGTCGCGATCGTTGGCCAGCTTGCCGTCAAAGGGACCGAAAAGGCGAACCGTGGGAGCGATGGCATATCGGGTCCGAAAAGTCGCGGAAAGATCCGGCCGGACCACTGGATCGAAACTGACGACCAACGCCCGCTCCCCGGGCGCAAAGATGGTGTTGGTGGGAAACACGTAGCGAACTGAATCGCGCAGGCGCCAGGTATTGGTCGGTGAGCGAGGGTCGAACAAGGCCACGTTCGTGGAGGCGAGGTTGGTCAGTTCCACGTACTCATCCTCGGTATTGTCCCAGAGGGCGCCGTTCGCCGGCACATCGGGCGGGTGATACATGATTTCGCTGATGACCACCGGGCCAACGCGGGGTCCGGCGTTGTCAGTTCCCAGGGTTCGCTCTGCCTGCGCGACAAAATGCTCGTCACCCGCACTGGTCAGGTGGCGCCCAAAGGAAACGCCGGCCCGGGCCGGGCCGAACCCAAAGCCATGCACATAGCCGGTCAGTTTCCCGGCCGGATCCGCCGATACGACGAAAACCTCATCTCCCGCCGGACTCAGATTGAAGCTCGGCGGAACCCCCGGGGACGGATTGAAGTCCGTCTCCGTGAAAACGCGATATCCTCTTGGCGGGAGGATGGTGCCGTCCGGGATGCGGTACTTCGGCACGTAGGGGTCGTCGGTGAGGAACCAGCCGCTGAGGTCGGCGGGCGCGTCATTCGGGTTGTGCAGTTCGATCGCCCGCCGCAGCGGTGGCTCCGCGTGACTGACGACTTCGTTGACCACCACCGGCGGGAGGGCGGGAGCGGGCGGCTCGGGTGCGCCGGGAGTGCCGTGGGGGACGGAACCTGCGCGCCATGAGGTGGGGAGGTCGAGGTCGCGATTCCCGTGGCCTTCCCGAACGGGCACAAGGGCCAAGCCCCAGCCCGCGGCGGCCGGATGCCAAGCCGGATCGTAGCGGAAGCTGAAGACGATTTCCTGGCGTGGCCCCTGGAGGGTGAGGCGTTCGCCTTCGTTGGCCAGAGCACCGGAGAACTCACCCGCCACGTTGCGCACGTCGCCGTAGCGCTGCCGGAACGCCGCGAGGTTTTTGACCACCAGCACCCGGGCGCCAGCACTGAGCGTGGCAACGGCGCCGGTGGCGAAAGAGAACCGGACGCCTTCGGTGAATTCGAAGCCCCGGAGGTCCAGCGCGGTCCTGCCCGTGTTGCGCAACTCGATGAACTCGTAGTCGCCCCGCTCGTAGGGATCCGCCGTGCCGCCCGCCGCGGGCTGGAACATGAGCTCCGTGATCTCCAAACTCGGGAGGTCCACCACAAACGTGGCCGCCGCCGGGCCACTCCAGCGCGTCCCGCTGCGGACCCGCGCGACCACGCGGCTGGTGTCTCCCAGGGCGATGGCGGAAGCGTAGGCTCTCGCCTGCGGGGCGATGCCTCCGCCGGGCGCGCGCGGGTCGGTTCCATCCGTGGTGTAGTAGATCGTGCCGCCAGCGGCAGCGAGGGTGAGGGGAAAACCGGGGGAGACCCCACCGCCCGGGCGGCTGAAGGTCGGGGGGGTGAGGAACTGGCTCTCGATCCAGTTGTAGCGCCCGCGAATCCAGTTCTTCATCGCGGCCACCACGCCGGTATAGGTGGTGGGCGTGGAGTAGATGGGCGGATTGGGCCACACGTATTGTCCCAGTCGCGGCCAGCGCTTGAACTCACGCACCTGCGCTTCGTCGAGCAGGGCGGCCAACTCGTCAATCCGCGCGAGGACGCGGTCGGCGGCGAAAATGTTGGTGCGAAGTTCACTCCAGCGGTCAGCGATGCGCTGGTTGAAATCGGGATCGCCCGAGGTTCCGCCAGCCCAAGGCGTGCCGTGGATGAGGCGCCGCAGCCAGATGTGGGCGTTTTCGTCTATGAGCGAGTAATACCAGCCGGAAGTGATCGCGCCGTCGAGATAGTCGGCGTTGCCAAAGCTGAGGTTCCAGTCCCAGATCGGATCCATCTTCAACTTGCCACCCCGGTCCTTGTGCAGGTAGTTGCTCAGACGATAGCCATCAATCTGCTTCGCGAACTCGACGATCCAGTGGTTGTCCACGAACGAGTCCACATCAATGAACGCGCTGTAGTGATTGGTGCCGGTGCGAGTCAGCCAGTTCGCGGCATAGAGCGCACTCTCGAAGCGATTCACGTAGTTTCGGATCCAGTTCTCTTGCGCGGGCGTGATCTCGCGGGGCTTGGGTTCGTGGTACTTGAGGTATTGGCCGCTGAAGCCAAGGGAAGGCGATCCACTGGTACTGAAACCGCGGTCGCCGGGACTGTCCTTGTCTTTCTTGATCATGTAGCCCCCCGTGATGTCCGGCTCGGTGGTGGCGTAAGGAGTCAGGCGGGCGATGTCCACCCGGTTCTTGTCCACCTTGATCTTCTCCATGAGGATGTACACGCCCTGGTAGTCCGCGCCGTAATCCAGCCGGCCGGAGGTGTCTATGAACAACTCGATGAACCGGCAGCGCGGCGCCCAGTGCCCCATCTCGCGGTGAAGTTCGTAGGCGAGGAAATTGTGGATCAGCGGCTTGTCCGTGTACGGCGCGTACAGCACCCAATCGGATTCCTTGGGCAGCCCCAGCAGCGGATGCTCTTCATCGTTCCCATACGGATCGTTCAACTCCAGGTTGTACGATTTTTTCGGGAAGCCCACCGATGACTGCCCGCGGATCTCCATTTGCGCCTTGGTGGCGAGATCCGGCGCGCGATCGAAACGCATCCGGCCGCGAAACGTTTCAAACGCCGTCACGTGGACGGGCACGCGCGAATCTTGCGGTATCCCGCGGCCCGACGTGTGAATGACCAGAACTGGCAAATTGGAAGAGAAGCTGGGAACACCGTTGCCCGCAATCAAGTAGGCATGCACCACGACCGGCCCCGGGAGCAGGCCGGCCTGAAACACCCGGGCGTGAACCACCGTGCTGACGTTGAACTGCAGCGGCTCGGTCGCCACCGGGGAATTCTCGGTCGGGATGGTGCCATTGGTGGTGTAACGAACGACGCCAGAAGGGGCGGTGAGCGTCAGGACGACCGGCGCGTTGGTGAAATAGCCGCCGGCCACCGAGAATTCTGGCGCCGGCGCGAAACCCGGTCCGGAGTCGCCGTTGCGGTCGCCGGGCGTTGGGGTGGGGAAGTAACCCGTCACATCGGGATTGCCGGGGACGCGCCCGTAGGAGACATCCGGCAACTGCGCGGGATACTGCGGCGCAAAGGCTGAGACGACGTTGGTCTGCGCGTCCAGCAGCGCCAGGTATTCGCCCTCGGTGCCGAGCCGGAAGTTCGTGTGCAAGGGCCGCGCCGGGGCGGTGAGATCCCGGCCGGAGGCCCATACCAGCAGATACCCGCCGGCGGGGATGGTCACGGCGGGGAATCGCCATTTGGTGAGCGCGGCGGAATCGTCGGTCAGGAACCACCCGGTGAGATCCACCGGCGTGGTCTCGAGATTGAGCAACTCGATCCAGTCGGATCGCTCGGCGAAGTCGTCGCGGATCCCTTGCTTGTTGTCCGCGAGGAACTCGGAAATTACGACGTTGGCTTTCCGGGGCGACTTGTCGAGGGTGTAGGACCATGCTCCGCCCGCAAACGGGTTTCGGCTGGGGGCCAGGTCGGTGATGCCATGCGCGGGCGACCACGCGACCTGCACCTTGCCGGTCGGCGGCTCGGGAAACCGAAAGCCGAAATTGCGGGGAGAGAAGGCTTCGACGCTGTCAGCCGCGCGATGGTTGATCAGCAGATCCGCGGCATCCACACCGGTGACGGGTTCGTTGAAGACAACTTCGATTTGCGTCAGCTCGCGAACCACCGAGTCGCGTGGAGGGAAAACCTCGGTCATTTGGGGCGGGGAAAGGTCCACCGGACTCGTCAAAGTGGCAGCAATCAGGAAGTCGGAGCTGCCGGCAAGCGAGGCGTTGAACGCCTGAATGGCGAGCACGTTCTTGCCCGCTCGCAGGAGAGATGGGGGATTGGGCACGTCGAACGAGACGACGTTCGGATCGCCGGCGGCTGGCAGGGACGTTCCGTTATACGCCGGTTCCCCGTCCGGCATGTTCACGCGGGCCACCTCCTGCCCGTTCAGCCACACCACGCAGCCGTCGTCGCTTCGAATATCGAGCGTCAGGCTGGTGAAGGCGGTGGGACTGGCCACGTCGAACGCCCGCCGGAGGAACACGCACGTGTAGCGGCCATTCATGTCAGTCAGCTCCGTATTGCCGAAATAGCCCGTGCCCAGTTCGTAGAAGAAGGGTCCGCGTCCCACCTCCCATGCCGAATCATCGAATTCTGGAGATCGCCATGCCGCCTGGTTCGGCGACGAGGCTTCGCGCAGCCCTTTGAAGAACCTCCACGGATCATCCTCGGCGACGACGGTGGCACCCCGGGCGGTCACCAACGCCCCCGCCAGAAGCCAAGCCCCCAGCCACCGATTCAACAGGGAATGCGACAGCGAAATCGTCATACGCTCTTAACTAGCAGTATAGCTGCCGGAGTGCAGCCCGAATCCATCTAGGATTGTCGTTTGTCGTGCCCGGCCGGGTTGGGGCTGGGGGAGAGGAGATGGGTACCGGCGCCTACCGACCGGTCAACGCGATAGAGTCACAATGGCACTACCTTAAGGGCGCCGCACGTTGTGTCTAAATGACCCTTTGACGCATCCAGCCAAGAAGCAAATGGCTAATTTTCAACCACTTGGGATTTCATGGTCGCTGGCATGAGGCCTGTTGTTGTCTGAAGTGTCGGTTCTCCGAGTCGATCCGGAGAACCTCCAACAAGGGTACCGAGCGGGAAGCGGCGGCCCCGCCCGGCTACCGGAACCAAGTTCCGCCGAAGAAAGGAGACGACGATGAACGCTTTAGCTCGTTGGAACCCCTTCCGGGAAATGGAAGAATTGCAGAATCGAATCTGGAACGCCTTTAACCTGTCGCCCGCGCGACGGGGTGAAGGGCAGGAGTCCATCACGGTGGCTCAGTGGGCTCCCTTGGTGGACATCACTGAAGACGACAATGGCTACCTGATCTCGGCTGAACTGCCGGAGGTCAAGAAGCAGGACGTCAAAGTGACGGTGGAGAACGGTGTCCTGACAATCTCCGGCGAACGTCAGTTCGAGAAAGAGGAGAAAGGTCGCAAGTACCATCGAGTGGAACGATCCTATGGCAGCTTCCTGCGCAGTTTCACGCTGCCTGACGACGCCGACGCGAACAAGGTGTCGGCCACGTTCAAGGATGGCGTGCTCAAGGTTCAGGTGGCCAAGAGCGAAGCCGCCCGGCCAAAGCAGATCGAAGTGAAAGTCAACTAACCGAGCGGCGGCGGCAGCTTGTCGAGCGACACTGTCGCTGATCCCACGCGGGCGAGCGGGCTGTTGGGCGCGCTCGCCCGCGCTCTTTTTGCCCTTTGTCCGAAGGTTCGGCCCTTATCTTTCCTCTGGACGCCGAATCGTGTCCCCGGGGATTTGAAGCGGTCCTGCGGATCGCCTGCCAACCCACTGCCCCACGCGAAGTCGCGCCTTCAGGCCGTGTCACGAAGCGGAGTCATCCTGTCTCGCGCCGAGCCGGCATGACACAAATCTTCTCCTGCGAGAAGCGCGGGAGGATACTCCGATGTGGCTCGATATGAGACCTTTGTGTATGGCAAACACTCTGGCACGAGGTCTGTTCCTCGACTCAGACGCTCGGCACCGGGTGGTTGAGTTGGGGCCACGTCGGGGTTGACGCCGGGCCAGCCACTGAGTCTGGCTGGCGGAGGAATTGGTGGCTGAAAGAGGATTCCGCCGAGTGAAAGACAGAACACGATGAACGCAGTGACACGTTGGAATCCGTTCCGAGAAATGGAGGAGTTGCAGCGGCGCCTGGCTTCAGTCTTTGACTTGGCGCCCTATCGTCGCGGCTCATTGACCACGGACGAAGAGAACATGACGGTGCCCGAATGGGTCCCGGCCGTGGACATCATTGAGGATGACAAGGAATACCTCATCAAAGTTGAACTGCCCGAAGTTCCCAAGGACGCGGTGAAAGTCACCGTGGAGGGCGGAACGCTCACCATCTCGGGTGAACGCAAGGCCGAAAAAGAGGAGAAGGGACGCAAGGTCCACCGGGTGGAGCGTTACTACGGTCGGTTTGAGCGCAGCTTCTCCATCCCGGACGACGCGGAGGAGAGCAAGGTCAACGCGGAGTTCAAGGATGGCGTGCTGAAGGTCCATCTCGCCAAGAGCGAGAAGGCGCGTCCGAAACAAATCGAAGTCAAAGTCAGTTGACCTGCCTTCCCGGGGGGCGGGAGGGCCGCCTCCTGCCCTCCCGCTGATGCCGGTCCGGGCTGATTGTGCCGCCACCCGTCCAAGAACGGTGGCGAGCAGGTGGCCGGCAATGTTCGGCCCCGAGTGGAGCCCGTCCCGGCGTTCCCAAGCAGGTCGTGCTCTCATGTTCTCGACGACTTGAAGTTATGGCAGAAACAACCAATACCAACAGCAACACCGGAAGTGGCGGCGCCTTGCTGAAGTGGTGGAACACGGTTCGAAACTGGTTCAAGCGAGGGGTTCGCCGCGGTTGCTGCGACGACCGCCCCGGCAGTGAGAACAGCGTGCCGCCCCAGACGCAGGATCACAAGGCAGCCGCCTGAAGCGGATGGCCCCGGCTTCGCCGCCCGGCTTTCGCCGCCGGCGGCGAAGCTTGGGGTCTGCGGCGGGCGGTGACACAAATCGGACCCGGCATCCCTCCGCCAACGTTTCCGGCGAAAGGAGAGCGGGCCGCTGCGAAACCAAAGTCATTTCCGTCCTTCCCAACATGAACACCCGACGAATCCTTCGATTGATTTGCGGTGCGGCGGTTGCGGGCGCAGGCTGCCTCGCGGTGCAGCTTGGCGCGGCCGCCGTGCCCACCTTGAATCTTCAAGAGAGAGCCCTGTCGCCCCAAGTCAAGGCCGCCACGAGCCTTGCCCCGATTGTGAAGAAGGTCTCGCCCAGTGTGGTCAACATCTACACGACCAAGAAGGTCCGAGACCTGCCGCGCATGATGCCCTTCTTCGATGACCCCTTTTTCCGGCAGTTCTTCGGCACTCCGTTCGAGAGCGTTCCCCGCGAGCGCCGTGAACAAAGCCTCGGTTCGGGCGTCGTTGTCACCGAGGACGGCTACATCCTCACCAACAACCATGTGGTGGACGGCGCGGATGAAATCAAAGTCGCTCTCGCCGATGAGAAGACCGTGCTCGAGGCGAAAGTTGTTGGCACGGATCCGCAGACCGATATCGCCGTACTCAAGGTGGAAGGCAAGAAACTGCCGGCCATTACCATCACCGACAGCGACACGGTCGAGGTGGGCGATTTCGTGCTGGCGATCGGCAACCCGTTCGGCGTCGGGCAAACCGTCACCTCGGGCATCGTCAGTGGCAAAGGGCGAGGCGGCATGGGCATCGTGGACTACGAGGACTTCATCCAGACCGATGCCTCGATCAATCCCGGCAACTCCGGCGGCGCGCTGGTGGACGCGGAGGGCCGGCTGGTGGGCATCAACACGGCCATCCTGAGTCGCAGTGGAGGCAACCAGGGCGTCGGGTTTGCCGTACCCATCAACCTCGCCCGATTTGTCATGGAGCGGCTGATTACCGACGGCAAGGTGACGCGCGGCTACCTCGGCGTTCTGGTCCAGCCCGTCACAGAGGAACTGGCGAAGGAATTCAAGCTGAAGGAGCCGGCCGGAGCCCTCGTTGGCCAGGTTACCGCCCGCTCTCCCGCCGACGACGCGGGCTTAAAAGACGGCGACGTCATCGTTGAGTTCAATGGCAGGAAAGTCACCGACAGCCGCCACCTGCGCCTCATGGCCGCCCAGACGCCGCCGGGCACCCAGGCGACGGTCAAAGTGATTCGTGACGGCCGGGAGCAGGAATTCACGGTGAAGCTCGGTGAGTTGCCGCCGGACGGACTGGCGAAGTCCGGGCGTGGTGGCCCGGGCAACTGGGCGGGCCGCGGAGGCGCCCTGCGCGGCGTCGAACTGGCCGATCCGGATGCCCGGACGCGGCGCCAGTTTGACCTTCCGTCTGATCTGCGTGGTGCCGTCATCGTCTCGGTGGATCCCGATTCCGCCGCCGCTGCCGCCGGCCTGCAGCCTGGCGACGTCATCGTCGAAATGAACCGCCGCCGGGTCGCCAGCGTGGATGACGCACTGGAAATCAACCGCGAGGCGAAGGACCCGCGGGTGCTGCTGCGCGTCTGGCGAGAGGGCGCCATTCGCTTTGTGGTGATTGATGCCGCGAGACGGTGAGGTGGTTCATGCGCAAGAACTATTACCTGATTTTGGGCGTTCCCGCGGACGCCAGCCGCGAAGACATCAAGGCCGCTTTCCGGCGGCGGGCGCTGGAACTGCACCCCGACCGCTCCGGGATGGGCAGCGGCCCTTTCCTCGAAGTGCAGGAAGCCTACCGCGTGCTGGGCGATCCCGAGCTGCGACGGCGTTACGATCGTGAGCATCGGGCGCTCGCCTTGCACGGACGGTCGCGGCCTCCCGCCGAGCCGCTGGTGTCCCCGCGGCCCAAAGCTGAACCGCTCCGCCCGGTCGAGCCCGCACGCGGCTTCCGCGAAGTTTCGCTCACCGAATCCTTCGAGACCTACCGCCCCAGTTTTGACGAATTGTTTGATCGGTTTTGGAGCAACTTCGAGGACGTCACCCGGCCCAAAGCCGAGCGCCTCGAAAGCCTCACCGTCGAGGTCGTCGTCAGTCCCGAAGAGGCGCAATGGGGCGGGCAGGTGCGCGTGTGGGTTCCGGCCCGGGCAGCGTGTCCGGCCTGCGGCGGCCGCGGCGCGATTGGTGGCTACGAATGTTGGCGCTGCGCAGGCCACGGCGCGTTGACCAGCGAACTCCCGCTGGACGTGGCCTATCCCGCCGGCCTGCGCGACGGCGACGCCGTGCGCGTGCCGCTCGATCCGTTCGGCGTGCACAACTTCTATCTCACGGTCCTGTTCCGGGTAGCTTGAGCCAGCGCTGCGCGTGAAAAAATCCCCGCCCAAACTCAAATTGCCCGGCAAGTTCGATCCCCAGGCGCGCTGGTTGATCGGGTATTTCCTGATCACGCTGCTCGTGCTCTGGGGCTGGCAGGAGTTGGTCGGCCAGTTGGCCGTTCGCACGATTCCCTACAGCCAGTTCAAGGCGCACCTCGAACGCCGCGAGGTCGCCGAGGCCGCCGTCAAGCAGGACGAAATCGCCGGGCGCATCGTGCCGCTGGCCGCCCGCGACACCAACGCCCCGTCCGCGTTGCCGGTCCTCCAGACTCCGGACACAAATGTCACCGACGTGCCGCAGGGCCTCCGCCGCGCGCTGGCCGAGACCAAGCCCTTCCTCTTCCGCACGGTGCGCGTGGAAGACCCGGACCTCGTGAAGGAGCTTCAGGCCGCAGGCGTGGAATATGTCGGCACGCGGCCGAGCGCGTTGTCCACGTTTCTGCTGGCGTGGGTGTTGCCCATCGGCCTGATGATCCTGCTCTGGTCGCTGCTGGCGCGCCGGTTCAGCGGCGCCAGCGAGGGTGTCTTCGGCATCGGCAAAAGCCGTGCGAGGCTCATCGTGGACAAAAACACCGGCGTCACCTTCAACGACGTGGCCGGTTGCGACGAGGCCAAGCAGGAGTTGAAGGAGGTCGTGGACTTCCTGAAAAACCCGAAGGAATACCAGGCCATTGGCGCGCGGATTCCGAAAGGCGCGCTGCTCGTCGGCCCGCCGGGCACGGGCAAGACGCTGCTGGCGCGGGCGGTCGCCGGCGAGGCGGGCGTGCCGTTCTTCAGCCTGAGCGGGGCGGACTTCGTCGAGATGTTCGTCGGCGTTGGCGCGGCGCGCGTGCGCGATTTGTTCAAACAGGCCAAGGAACACGCGCCGTGCATCATCTTCATTGACGAACTCGACGCCATCGGTCGCCAGCGCGGCGTCCACGTCGGCGCGGTGAACGACGAACGCGAGCAGACGCTCAACGCCCTGCTGGTCGAGATGGACGGCTTCGAGGCCAACACCGGCGTAATCATCCTGGCCGCGACCAACCGGCCCGAAGTGCTCGACCGCGCGTTGCTCCGGCCCGGGCGCTTTGATCGGCAGATCGTGGTGGATGCCCCCGACCTCGACGGCCGCGAGGCGATCCTCAAGGTTCACGCCCGCAACAAGAAGCTCGCCGGCGACGCGGACCTTCGCCGCATCGCCGCCGCCACCGCGGGATTCTCCGGCGCGGACCTGGCGAACGTGTTGAACGAAGCGGCGTTGCTCGCCGCCCGGCGCAAAGCGAAGGAAATCACCCAGCGCGATCTCGAAGAGGCGATTGAAAAAGTTGTGGCCGGGCCGGAACGCCGCAGCCGCCGGCTCAACGCCGAGGACAAGCGCCGCGTGGCGTATCACGAGGTCGGCCACGCGCTGGTGGCTGCCCACAGCGAACACGCCGACCCGGTGCATAAGATCAGCATCGTGCCGCGTGGGCGGGCCGCCCTGGGCTACACGATGCAGTTGCCGAGCGAAGACCAGTTTCTGCTCACGCGCGGCGATCTGCTCGACCGCTTACGCGGCCTGCTGGGCGGACGCGCGGCGGAGGAAATCGTGTTCGGCGAAGTCAGCACCGGCGCGCAGAACGACCTCGAGCGGGCCACGGCGCTGGCGCGGCAGATGGTGGCCCTGTATGGCATGAGCGAGCGGATTGGCCTCGCCAACTGCGCCCAGCGTCAGCCGATGTTCCTCGCCGGCCCGGAAGCGGCGCTGCAACGGGACTGCTCCGAACAGACCGCCCGCGAGATGGATGAGGAGGTCAAGTCCATCCTCGACCACGCCTACGCGGCTGCGAAGCAATGTCTGTTGGAACATCGCGACCAACTGGAACAAATCACCGGTGAACTGCTGGCGCGGGAAACCCTCGACGGCGCCGAGTTCTACCGGATGGTGGGGCGCAAGATGCCTTGCGCCAAAGAACCGGTGCCGCCCCTGGCGGTGCCGGGCACGGTGGTTACCCACGTCAGTTCTCCGAACTGAACAGCCTTTCCGAACAAGCCATGCAAGCCCTGGCCCACTTTCCATGGAATCTCGTGACCCGTGGCTTTCATGCCCACGAACAGATTCAGCAGCGCCTCCGGCGCACCATTACCAAACTGGAGCGGCACCTCGCCCATTTCCCAGCCGATGCGGTCCATCTCCAGGTCACTCTCGAGCGGCACCCCAAGAAAACGTGGTTCACCGCCGCTCTCGTCCTCCGGGTGCCGTCCAACATCCTCCGTGGCGAAGGGACTGGAACCGACCCCGTGCCCGCGCTGGCGGGCGCCGTGAAACATCTCCTGCGGCAACTCACCGAGCTCAAGTCTGAGTTGCGCCGTGAGGTCTTCTGGAAGCGCAAGACCCGGCGCGCGGAGTTGCATGACGGCAAGCCGCGTCGCTTCGCGGCCGAACCCCAGCCCGCCGGCAGCGGTCCGCAAGAGCTGCGGGATGTCGTCCGTGCCTTGCTGGCCGAGCATCACGCCCGGCTGCTCCGCTATGTGCGGCGTCACCTCTGGCATGAAGTCACTTTGGGCGAACTGCCCCAGGGAGCGATTGACCCGCGAGCCGTGGTGGATGAAGTGGCCCGGCGGGCCCTCGCCGCCCCGGAAAAAAAGCCTGCCAAGGTCGGCGCTTTGCTCTGGCTCTACATCCTCGCGCGACAGGAACTGGCCCGCCGCCGCCGGGCTCTCCGCCAGCAGGCGGAAGAAGTGGTGCCTTTGGAATCCCCCCGTGCCCTGCCGGAGGACGCTGAGGCCGCCGCCGGCTACGAGCCGGAGCAACCCTTGGAGGTGATCGAAGAGACACTCCAACCGCCACTGGCTGAAACCAGGGACGTTCTGGCTGATCCCGGCACGGCTGCGCCTGACCAGTTGGTCGCCGCCAAGGATCTGCTTGATGAAATGCAGCGCGCGGCCAGCGCCTGGCCGAAGACCGAGCGCGAGGCGTTCGAACTGTACTTCGTCGAAGGCCTGGAGCCGGACGAGATCGGCATGGTGCTTGGCTTGCGGCCCGAAGGCGCGCGCAAGTTGCTGGAAAACATCCGCGGTCGCCTGCGGGCCACCCTTCTCGATCAAGCCATGTTGTGAAATCTCATTCCCGCATTGCACCATCCTCGAGGTCCCTCCACCCTGCGCGTCACGAGACTCTCAGAGCGTGTTGGGAACATGCGTTTGGTGTCCAGCCTTCGGGCGGCCACGGCGCACCACACCGCTGAAGCGCGGACACCGAACGGCTCTTGGAGGATCGCGAAATGAACTTCCCAAGCCGCTCTCAGCCTGTCTGCCGTGCCGCGTGGCGTGAGCCCGTCACGTGGAGGCCGCGCTGCCGAGCTGTTACTCCCAGAACGTCATGGACCTGAACCAATTCACCGAAAAATCCCAGGCCGCGCTGCAAGACGCGCAGGCCATCGCCACCCGCAACCAGCACCAGGCCGTGGATGCCGAGCACCTCGCTCTGGCACTCGCCACCCAGGAGGGCGGCCTCGTGCCGCGCCTGCTCGAACGCCTCAAGGTCTCGCCCGACCTCGCCAAGGCCAAGCTCGAGGAGGAGATCGCCCGCCTTCCGCGCGTCTCCGGCGGCGACACCACCGGCCAGGGCGTCATGGTCACCCAGCGCCTGAACAAGCTGCTCGTCCACGCCCTGGATCAGGCCAAGAAGCTCAAGGACGAGTATGTCTCCGTCGAGCACCTCTGGCTGGCAATGTTCGACGAGCCGGCTTCCAGCGGCGTCGGCAAGGTCTTCAAGGCGCTGGGCCTCAAGCGCGACGATTTTCTGAAGGCGCTCACGGAAGTCCGCGGCAACCAGCGCGTCACCAGCCAGAATCCCGAAGCCACCTACGAGGCACTCGAGAAATACGGTCGCGACCTGACCAAGCTCGCCCAGCAGAACAAGCTCGATCCCGTCATCGGCCGCGATGTGGAGATCCGCCGCTGCACCCAGGTCCTCTCACGCCGCACGAAGAACAATCCCGTCCTCATCGGCGAGCCGGGCGTGGGCAAGACCGCCATCGTCGAGGGCCTCGCGCGCCGCATCGTCGCCGGCGACGTGCCCGACAGCCTCAAGGACAAGCGCATCGTTGCTCTCGATCTCGGCGCGCTCATCGCCGGCGCAAAGTTCCGCGGCGAATTCGAGGAGCGCCTCAAGGCCGTGCTCCAGGAAGTCACCAAGGCGCAGGGCCAGATCATCCTCTTCATTGACGAACTCCACACCATGGTCGGCGCCGGCAAGGCCGAGGGTGCGATGGACGCCGGCAACATGCTCAAGCCCATGCTCGCCCGCGGCGAACTCCACTGCATCGGCGCCACCACCCTCGACGAATACCGCAAGTACATCGAGAAGGACGCCGCCCTCGAACGCCGCTTCCAGCCCGTGCTCGTCGCCGAGCCGACCGTCGAGGACACCATCAGCATCCTGCGCGGCCTGCGCGAGCGTTACGAGCTCCACCACCATGTCCGCATCCAGGACGCCGCCCTCGTCGCCGCCGCACAACTCTCGCACCGCTACATCTCCGACCGTTTCCTGCCCGACAAGGCCATTGACCTCATTGACGAGGCTGCCGCCAAGCTCCGCACCGAAATGGAGTCCATGCCGGAGGAATTGGAGCAGCTCGAGCGCCGCCTGATGCAGCTCGAAATCGAGCGCGAAGCCCTGAAGAAGGAAAAGGACGCCGCCAGCAGGGAGCGTTTGACCGCCTTGGAAAAACAACTTGCCGACCTCAAGCACCAACGCGACGCCCTCAAGGCCCGGTGGGAGGCAGAGAAAGGTTCCCTCGGCCAGATCCAGGCCTTGCGCGAAGCCATCGAAGTGGCCCGCCACGAAATGGAGAAAGCCCAACGCAAGGGCGACCTCGCCCGGGTGGCGGAGTTCCAATACGGCAAGATCCCCAGCCTCGAAAAACAGCTCAAAGAGTTGGAAGCCAAAGCCAGCGGTCCCAAGGACGGTCAGCGGCTCCTCCAGGAGGAGGTCACCCCCGACGAAGTCGCTGAAGTCGTCGCCCGCTGGACTGGCATTCCCGTCTCGCGCCTCCTCGAAGGCGAGAAGGAAAAGCTCCTGCGCTTGGACCAGATTCTCCACCAGCGCGTCATTGGCCAGGACGAAGCCGTGCAGGCCGTGGCCGACGCCGTCATCCGCGCCCGCTCCGGCCTCAAGGATCCCAAGCGCCCCATCGGCTCCTTCATCTTCCTCGGCCCCACCGGCGTCGGCAAAACCGAGCTGGCCCGCGCACTTGCTGAGTCCCTGTTCGACAGCGAGGACAACATCGTGCGCATTGACATGAGCGAATACATGGAGAAACACGCCGTCTCGCGCATGATCGGCGCCCCGCCCGGCTACATCGGCTACGACGAAGGCGGCCAGCTCACCGAAGCCGTCCGCCGCCGGCCCTATTGCGTGGTCCTCTTCGACGAAATCGAAAAGGCCCACCACGACGTATTCAACGTCTTCCTCCAAATCCTCGACGACGGCCGCCTCACCGACAGCCAGGGCCGGGTGGTGGATTTCAAGAACACCATCATCATCATGACCTCGAACATCGGCAGCCCGTTGCTCATCGAGAACGCAAGCGAGTCCGGGGACATCCAGGACAACATTCGTAAGCAGGTCATGGCCGAACTGCGCCGCCACTTCCGCCCCGAATTCCTGAACCGCGTGGACGACACCGTCCTCTTCAAGCCGCTCACGCTGGCCGACATCAAGAAGATCGTGGACCTCCAGCTTGCCCTCCTCCGCACCCGCCTGGCCGACCGTCACATCACCCTCGATCTGACCGACGCCGCCAAGGAACATATCGCCCGCGAAGGCTACGACCCGGTCTATGGCGCGCGTCCGCTGAAGCGCTTCCTTCAGCGCGCCATCGAAACCCCGCTCTCCCGCCAACTCATCTCCGGCGAGATCACGGACCACTGCCGCGTAACGGTGGACTTCAAGAAGGGCGAACTGGTCTTCGAGGCGAAGGCAGGGAGGCAGTAGGACGGCGCCTTCCGCCCCTCTCCAACCGGGCCTGCCGGCAGCGCGGGCCGGACCCGGTGATTTCGCCTTCCTCGCGGCGAAGGCGCCCCATAGCTTCCGTCCGTGTGAATTCACCGCTGGCATTCCAGAAGGCGGTTACCGGCAGCATCTTCAATCTGGCCGGCCAGTATGGGGTGTGCGTCACCGGCGACCACAACGTCACCTACCAGATCATTGTCGCCACGCGGGAACAGGCGGAGGCGCTCCTGGCGGAGATCAAGGAAGGCCGGCGCAAGATCGAGCAAGACCCCCAAGCCGGCCCTATTGCGTGGTCCTCTTCGACGAAATCGAGAAGGCCCACCACGACGTCTTCAACGTCTTCCTTCAACTCCTCGATGACGGCCGCCTCACCGAGAGCCAGGGCCACACGCCATTCCAGTCAAGGTGTGAGGATTTCCAAGTCGGGCGCCGTGTGGGCGAAGTCGGAGGGATTGCGCGTGACAATGCGCTTGGCTCCGTTGCGCCGGGCAAAGGTCGCGTGGAGCGAATCGTAAATGCCGCCACCCATCACGCCCCGACGTTGCGCTTCGCCGATGGCCGTCTCGTAGTCCGCCAGCGGCAATGGCTCGACGGACAGGTTCGATTTCAAGCCGAGGGTCAGTTCCGCAGCGGCAGCGACCGGCACTTTGTAGAAGCCCGTGAGCGTGGCGAACGTCTCCGCCAGCGCGTGGGCATCGGTAAACGGCGCCTCGGATTCTTCCAGCGCCTCAAGACAGGCATCATGTTCGGGATGCTGCTCGAGAAGCGCCCCGACCAGTATTCCGGTGTCCAGGAAGGTCATCGCTCGTAGTGGCGTGCGGACTCCACAGCCTCCGCCAGCGGAGTGGCGGGAACCGCGCCGGTCCAGAGCTTCAACTTGCCGCGTTTCACGACCTTGCCTTGGCTGACTGGCTCCATCTCCAGCACAATCCGCCCCGGCGTCGCCGATGCCTTGAGCTTCTGTCCGCGCGGAACCCCAGCCGCCCGCCGCAGATTGAGGGGCAGGACAATTCGATTGGAACCATCAAGTTGCACGAATGTTGTCACGGCAAAAGCGTGGCGTGGTTGTGGCGTGATTGCAAGTCCGGCGACGTCCAGGAAGGCATCCGGCGCAAGGTCATGGCCGAACTCCGCGCCCACTTCCGCCCTGAATTCCCGAACCGCGTGGACGACACCGTCCTCTTCAAGCCCCTCACGCTGGCCGACATCAAGAAGATCGTGAACCTCCAGCTTGCCCTCCTCCGCACCCGCCTGGCCGACCGTCACATCACCCTCGACCTGACCGACGCCGCCAAGGAGCACATCGCCCGCGAAGGCTACGATCCCGTCCACGGCGCCCGCCCGCTGAAGCGCTTCCTTCAGCGCGCCCTCGAAACCCCGCTCTCGCGCCAACTCATCTCCGGCGAAATCACGGACCACAGCCGCGTGACCGTGGACTTCAAGAAGGGCGAACTGGTCTTCGAGGCGAAGGCGGCGAAGAAGTAGGACAAGGCGTCCTGCTTGTTGCCGCTTGGTTCAGTTGCTCCCCGTAAACGCGTGTCCTTCCGAACCCCGTGCCTTGTCGGAGCGGGGGGGCGTCCTTAGAGTCTTCGCATGAAACGATCTTCGCGCGGCGGCCGGGTGGTGATCGGCCTCCTCCAGCACGCTTGTTCGGCGTCGCCGAACGCCAACCTCAAGACGGCTCTCGCCGCCGCCGAGCGCGCCGCGAAGGACGGCGCCCAAATCCTCTGCACGCAGGAGTTGTTCCGCTCGCCGTACTTTTGCCAGTCCGAGGATCACGCGCAGTTCGCGCTGGCCGAACCCATTCCCGGCCCCAGCACGGAGGCGTTCTGCCGGCTCGCGCGACAGCGCCGCGTGGTGATCGTGGCGTCCCTGTTTGAACGGCGGGCGCCCGGTCTTTACCACAACACGGCGGTGGTGATTGACGCGGATGGCTCGCTGCTCGGCCGCTATCGCAAGATGCACATCCCTGACGACCCGCTGTACTACGAAAAGTTCTATTTCACCCCGGGCGACCTGGGTTTCCGCGCGTGGAGCACGCGCTACGGCCGCATCGGCGTCTTGATTTGCTGGGACCAGTGGTATCCGGAAGCCGCGCGGCTGACGGCTCTCCAGGGGGCGGAAATCCTCTTCTATCCCACGGCCATCGGCTGGCATCCGGCGGAGAAGGCCACCCTCGGCGCGCGCCAACACGCTGCCTGGGAGACGATTCAGCGCGCCCATGCCGTGGCCAACGGCTGCTACGTCGCGGCCGTGAACCGCGTCGGGCTCGAAGTGCTGCCGAACGTGGGGGGCGAGGGCATCGAGTTCTGGGGCCAAAGCTTTGTGGCCGGCACCTCCGGCGAGATCCTGGCCAAAGCTCCCGCGGCGCAGGAAACCAACCTGCTCGCGGAAGTGGACCTGGCCGCAGTGGACACCACCCGCACCCACTGGCCGTTCCTGCGGGACCGGCGCATTGATGCCTACGGCGATCTCACCCGGCGGTTCAGCGATGGCCCGCAGTGATGACCAAGCGTCCCTCTTTCGCCCAGCCCGCTGCAGCCGCGGCGGACACCATCCGCGCCGCAACCCAACCGCTCACCCTCTGAACGACGATGCCCTCTGACCAACCCCTCGTCTGGATCACCGGCGCCGCCGGCCTGATCGGTCACGAACTGCTTCTCGCCGCGCCGCAGTTCGTGCCGGACTGGCGAGTGCGCGCTCTGACCCGCGCCGAGCTGGACCTGACGGACTTTCACTCGCTGCGGCGCGAGTTCCTGGCCGACCGGCCCGGACTTGTCATCCATTGCGCGGCGTTGAGCCGGAACCCGGATTGCGACGCGAATCCCGCACTTGCCCGGCGGATCAATGTTGAGGCCACGCACGTGCTTGCCGACCTGGCCGGCGACGCGCGCCTGGTCTTTTTCTCGACCGACCTGGTCTTCGACGGCGCCAAGGGGGGCTATCGGGAAACGGACCCGGTGAATCCGTTCAGTGTGTACGGCGCGACCAAGGCCGAGGCCGAAACCCGCGTCCGGCTGCACCCGCGGCACGTCGTCATCCGCACGTCGCTCAATGGCGGCAGGTCGCTGTCCGGGGAGCGCGCCTTCAACGAGCAGCTTCGCCGCGCGTGGGCGGAAGGCCGGGAAGTGACGCTCTACAAGGACGAGTTTCGGTCGCCGCTGGACGCCAGTGTGACGGCCCGCGCGGTGTGGGAACTGGCGCTGGCGCACGTACCCGGGGTGTTCCACGTGGCCGGGGCGGAACGGCTGTCACGGTTTGAGATCGGCGAGCTCGTCGCCGCGCGATGTCCCGCACTGCGGCCGCGGATTCGGCCCGGCTCCCTCCGTGAGCATCGCGGATCCCCCCGCCCGCCAGATACCTCGCTCAACTGCGACAAGGCGCAGGCGCTGCTCAGCTTTCAACTGCCGGGACTTCGCCAGTGGCTGGCAGAGAATCCGGACAAGTTTTTCTGAGCTGGCGGCCCGCATCCGCCAGACCGCCTGACTCGACAGCAGCTTCGCGTGGACCAACTGGCCGGGAGCAACGGCCATCCCGCACCGTGGCCGAGGCGATCTCTCAACTGTGGATCACCAACTGGATGTTTTCCGGCAGGCCGCGGGCGACGCGGGTGACGACATCGCCTTTGAGCAGTTGGAGCAAGCGGGAGCGCTGGGCTGCTCCCAACATGAGGATGTCCACCCCCATGGTCGCGGCGAGGTCCAGGATGGTGGAGGCCGGGTCTTCGCTGGTGGTGTACAGCGGGAAGACTTGAACTCCGTACTGCTGTCCCAGGGCCAGAGCGTGCGACATGATGCGCGCGGCCTCGGGATCGTTCTGCCAGCGCGGGCGCTCCGGTGCGGCCGGGGAGCCGAGGAGCGTGACGGCGAGTTCCTTCACGTAGAGGATGTAGAGACGGCCCTGGCGCAGCCTGGCCTCCTCGAGGGCAAACTTGAGCACCGGGGTGACGCCGCGCAGCGCCACCATGATGGTTTGGCCGGGCTTCAACTCGATGGGCGTTTCCGGAACCTCCGCCGGCGCGACCTGTTCGGCAATCTCCCGGCTCAAGGTGACCGTGCGCAGGCCGGCCTTGCGTTGGGCAAAGCTGCGGAGGGCCATGCCGGACCCCAGCACGCAGATCGCGAAGAACAGGGCGTCGTTGTTCGTCTTCGCGATGGTGAGTTCCACCGCCGCCAGGACCAGCGTCGTGACCCCCATGACCGCCCGTTCGTACCACTGCAAGGGCAGGCTCAAATTGACGGTGCAGGAACCGAGATTCACGGCGATCGCCCCGACCACGCCGATCGCATACAGGCCCGCGAGGACTTCGATGTCCGCACCGACGATCAGCACCGTGACCACCGGCATCAGGGTCGCCAGGACCCACGGCCAGTACGGCACGCCGTGCCGGTTCAGCCGGCGGAACGGGCGCGGCATCTCGCCGTCCCGGGCCAGGAGATAAATCAGGCCGATTTGCGCGCCGATGGCTGTGTTGACGGCGCTGAGCAGCAGCAGCCCGATCACCACACCGACCAGGCTGCCAAAGAGGATGCCGATCGTCGGCCCAAAGGTCAGCGTGGCGTACTGCGTGCCAAGGAAGCGGATCATGTAGTCGCGCTGCGTCTGCGGATCCGGCGCCAGCTCGGGTCCCAACGACAGCATCGCCCAACCCAGCAAGATGGTGCCCGCGACGACCTCGATCGCAACCGGCAGGATGGCCCGGCGCGCGGTGACGGCGACCGACGGGCGCTCAGGCGAAGCGCCGGGATCGAGCTTCATCACGCCCGTCAGGTTGGCAATCGCCTCGACGCCCGAGAGGGCGAGGATGATGCCGACGAACGTGAGCCAGTTGGTGCGGAAATCGGCCTTGGGCGGTTGAAGGTGCGCGGTCGTGAGATGGGGCGCGCTCATCGCGATGATGGCCACCACCACGATCACGGTCGGAATGGCCAGGCTTACGGCCAGACTGCCCGTGTGTTTCGGCCCAAACCAGTTGAGCAAGCCCACGCCCGCGATGCCGGCGGTCGTCGCCAGCAGCATCACCCCGGGCGGCACGCCGAAGTACGCCATCGCGGCGTTGCAACTTAACGCCGCAGTGACGATGAAATTGGCCACCAGCAACAGCGCGCCAATGGCCGCGAGGTTCCGGCTCTGCGGGCGGGCCGCCGAATACACACCGCCGCCTTCCGGGAAATGCCGGCAGACGACCACGTAGTTGTACCCGACCAGGGCCGTCAGCAGGCACACCGCGATGATGATGGGCAGGGAGGCGTAGCCGGCGAAGAAGAACGCGAGACCGATGACGTAGGCCTTGCTCGTTCCCCAGTCCCCGTAGAGCAGCGCCGCCGCCCGCCGCCAATCCACGTTGCGCGGGCGATGGAAGCCGAGGCTATCCATGAACAGAGCCGACCACCGGCGAGGCGCAACCGTCACCCGACCCGTTCCCGGCGTAGAATCGCCTGTTTGGGTTGGTCATAGAACCGGGGGAATGGTTGAGGTCGCACGGGCGGGGCGTCAATCGGCCATTCCGACGGCGCAGCGGAGCCGCGGACGGTGGTGGAGAAACCGAATCGCACCGTTCGCGACCGAACGGCGCAGATTGGTTTGCGCCCCGTGCTCGTGGTAATCTTGGCGCGCGTGGCGAGGCAAGAGCGACGTTCGCAGACGGCAGGTATCCGCGCGACGCCCTGGTGGGCAGGGTGCGCGGCGGCGATGTGTATGAGTCAGGTTCTGACAGGGGGACAGGGCGGGGTGGTTCGGGAGGAGCGGCTGCCTTCGGCGGCGCTCGGCGCCGAGCGCATGGTGCGCGTGTATCTGCCGGCATCTTACCATGCGGAACCGACGCGGCGATACCCGGTGCTTTATGTGCATGACGGCCAGAATGCCTTCACCACCGCGGGCCGCGATGCGGCCTTCGGCTGGGGCAGTTGGGAATTGGACCGGATCGCGACGGAGCTCGCGGCGGCGGGCCGCCTGCGGGAAATCATCATGGTGGCCGTGGATGCCACCGAGCACCGTTACGTGGAGTATCGCGGCTTCGCGCGCCAATACATGCCAGAGCAACTGGCCGCGCTCAAACGTCCGCCGCCGGAGCCGGGGAGCAACGCGCGTTTCGAGGCGTACTCCCGCTTCTTGCGCGAAGAGCTCAAGCCGCGCGTGGATCGCGAGTACCGCACCCTCTCCGACCCCGCGCACACCGGCCTGATCGGGGCGTCGCTGGGCGGGATCGTCAGCGTCTCGCTGGCCTGGGCGCATCCGGAGGTCTTCGGCCAGGCGGCGAGTTTGTCGGGCTCGTTCCAAATCGAGGGCCGGTGGTTCATCGAGCGCGTGCTCAAGGACCATTCCGGCCCGCCGAAGCCGATTCGGCTCTACCTGGACAGCGGCGTCGTGGACTACAGCGGGGGCGACGACAATCGGAAACAAACCGAGGCCGTGGTGGCCGAGTTGCGGCGCCTCGGCTGGCGGGACGGCCGCGACCTGTTGCACTTCGTGGATGAGACCCCGCTCGATGACACCGCCTTGAAAGCAGCCGGGCTGCGCGAGGACAAGTGGAGCGAAGCGCGGCGCAGCCAGCACAACGAGTTTTACTGGCGGCAACGGGTCTGGCGGGCGCTGGAATTCCTGTTCCCGCCGGAGGCTCCAGCGACCGCCAAGGCCGGTGCGGCCAGACCTCGCCGCGGCCGCCGGAGCGCGAGCCGGGCGAAGGCGTGATCCGGGGCCGCTGGGACTATTCCGTTGCCCCCACGCCGAGGCGGTACGCCGTGCCCACGCCCAGGAACAGCCACAACAGCGTCCAGAGACTGAAGCTGTCCTTGAGGATCAGCGACTGCATCTCCGCCGCGTCGAGGTGCTCCCGAACCTTTCGCTCGAATCCCGCCTTCGAGGTGCCGCCGCGGGCGATCTTCTTCAGTTCAGGCAAATCCTCCTGGCGAAACTCCCGGACCTGGTCGGCCGTGATCGTTTCGGGAGCGATGGCCGGTTCCCCCTCTTCGGAACCGTGCTTGGCGAGAAAGGCTTTGATCTCGTCGTCCGTGGTGAGTTGGTCCGCCTCTTTGGCGTAGGCCAGGTGCTGCTCCCAAGCTTCGTCCATCATCGCATCGAGGAACTTGTTGTAGGCCGAGCGCGTCGCGAGGTACTCGCCGCCGACGATCGCCACGAACGCGCAAGCGCCGGCAATGATCCCGAGCTTCTGGCTGTAGCCCCCGCCGAGCAGCCGGCAGCCCAGTCCAGTCAGGCCGCCCACGCCCCACGCAATGATTCCGAACTCGGTGTTGGTGGAGACGATGATCAAGTACCAGACCAGCATCCCCAGCAAGGCCGCGCCGACCGCGCCGAGCGTGCCCATCAGGATGTTCGGCTCGCCGTAGCCGCGCTTCTTCGCGAGTGGGGCGGGGGCGGCTGGCGGCGCGGCGCCCGGACCGGTCGCCGTTGGCGAAGGTGGCGTCGAAATCGCCGCGGGCGTCGGGACCACCTTCACGGCGGGCGCCGGAGCGGCGGCCAGCATTTGCCGGACGTACTCGTTGGCGGCTTCGGTCCCGTCCACGTTGCAGTTCGGGCAGTTAACCGGCGCGGGCAGGCGGCCGTTCACCGGCTCGACCTCGAAACTGTACTTGGTGCCGCAGGAGCAGAGGATCTTGACGATCATGGCGGTGGTCCGGGTTGGCGGAATGGGCTGGGACTCGGGAGGACTCTGCGCGGGTCCGAGGGGAACTCAAGCCCGATCGCGGACGGCGTGAATACCGAAGGTGGAGACCGCCGGATCGCGTGGGAGCCCATCGCGACGAGTTTCGTCTAAGAAATCTGAAACTCGGGTGTCCTACCTCTTGAAGCGCATGCACAGCATCGGCGAAAGCGGGTCAGGGGCGGCGGGCGACTTTCGAAGACGGTTGGTGTAGCGTGCCATGAACGTGGCCACCTCCGAACCAGAGACGCCGCCTCCGCCCGAGACAATCGAGGGCCTGTTTGAGGCGCTGGAATCTCCGCTGCTTCGCTATGCCCTGCGTTTGCTGAAAGACCCCGAGATGGCCGAAGACCTGGTCCAGCAGGCGCTCGTCGGCCTGAACGTCACCCAGAACCGGTTGACCGGTGAACCCGCGGTTCGACCGCCCACCGGTCAGGCCGTTTTCAACTACACGCAGGCCGAGGCCAAGCAGCTCCTCGAACGCAACACTGCCGAAGACAATGCGGTGCAGATGAAGCTGGCCGAACGGCTCATCCAGCAGCAGGACGCCGCAGTGGCCAGCCCGGCGGCCATCCGCGCCACCGTGCCGATACAGGGGCGGCGGCTGACCTTCGTTCGCCCGTTGCAGGTGGACACGTGGGCGGACTTGCGCGTGGAACTGGAAGCGCGCGCGGTGGAAAGCACCCCGAAGTCGGGGAAACTTTTGCTGCTCGCCGGTGTTTTCCTGATCGTGGCGGTGGTCCGCGGGGCCGCGGGACGGCCCCAGCAGGGTAGCGCCGCCACAGTCTGAGAGTTGGTTTGTTTGGGTTGTTTGGTTGAGCAGGGAGCCGGTCGTTTCATGGGGAGCGACCGGCTCCTCCTTTTCGGGCGCGCGGCCGGCAGGAAACGGGCACCCGTCATGGTCACGCCGCCCCCCTGGCGCCGCCGTGGACTGACATTTCGCTGGCCAACCCCGCGCGCGGTTCGGACCATCCGGTCGAGACGTCATGCATCGCATCGGCATCATCGGCGGCAGCGGGTTGTATCAGATCGAGGGGCTTCGCGACCAAAAGTGGGTTCGCGTCAGGACCCCTTTTGGACCCCCATCCGACCAATTGTTGACCGGCGTGCTCGAAGGGCGGCCGGTCGCTTTCCTGCCCCGCCACGGGCGCCATCACACGATTCTCCCCAGCGAACTGAATCACCGCGCCAACCTCTACGCGCTGAAGAAGCTCGGCGTCGCCTGGATCATCAGCGTCAGCGCCGTCGGATCGCTGCAAGAGAGGTACCGCCCGCGCGACATCGTCCTGCCGGACCAGTTCCTCGATCGGACCAAGGCCTCGGCCAGCCACACCTTCTTCGGGCAGGGCATCGTGGCCCACGTGGCGTTTGCTCACCCGGTGAGCGAAGAGCTGCGGCAATTGCTGCTGACGGCGTGCCGCCGGCTCAAGCTGCGGGCGCACGACGGCGGCACCTACGTGAACATGGAAGGCCCGGCTTTCAGCACTTTGGCGGAATCGCGCGCCAACCACCGGGCCGGCCATGCCGTCATCGGGATGACCAATCTGGGCGAGGCAAAATGCGCGCGGGAGGCCGAGATCGCTTACGCCACGCTGGCGATGGTGACTGACTTCGACTGCTGGAACGAGGCCGAGGACCACGTCACGGTGGACATGATCGTGGCCAACCTCCGCGCCAACGCCGAGGCGGCCAGGGCCGTGATCCGTGCCGTGATTCCCACCCTCCCGCTCGAGGCCGATTGGCCGTGCCACTCCGCGCTGCGCGGGGCCATCCTCACGCCGCCCCGGCACTGGCCCAAAGCCACGTACCGTCGGCTCGCTCTGTTGCTGGCGCGCTATCGGTCAGCCTGACGGGCGGTCGAAGAGCGGGGCGATTTTCGGGCTGCGGCATTACGGCAAGGCGCTGGCGTCGGGGGATGCCGGTGCGGGCGCGGATTGCCGGCCCCGTTGCCAAGTGGTTTCCGTCAGTTAGCTTCACGCCATGCTTGCCGATTTGCTGCCAGTTCTCGCCCGTGGCGAGGCGCTTTCCAGGGACCAGGTGACTTTCGCCGTGGAGGCGCTCGTGACCGAGGCAGTTTCGGTCGAGGCCAAAGCCGACTTTCTGACGGCCCTCGCACGGAAGGGCGAGACGCCGGAGGAAATCGCGGCCTTCGCCAGCGACTTGCGCGCGCGGTCCCTGCCCGTGCCGCTCGACCCCGCGACCCGCGCCCGTGAAATCCTCGACGTCGTGGGCACCGGCGGCGACCGGCTCGGTACCATCAACCTTTCCACCTGCGCGGCCTTGATTTGCGCGGCCGCCGGGGTCGTGGTGGCCAAGCACGGGAATCGCGCCATCACCTCCCGCACGGGCAGCGCCGACCTGCTCGAAGCGCTCGGCATCCCGATCGAACTCAGCCCGGACGAGTCCGCCCGCGCGCTGCGGGAACACGGCTTCGCGTTTCTCTTCGCGCCCCGCTATCACCCCGCGTTCCGGCAGATCGCTCCGGCCCGGCGGCTGTGCGCCGAGCGCGGGCAGCGCACGATCTTCAATTTCCTCGGCCCCTTGCTGAATCCGGCGCGGCCATCCGCGATGCTGCTGGGGGTGCCCCGACCGGAACTGTGCGAGCCCATCGCCCGTGTGCTGCAGCAGCTCGGTGTCCGCCGGGCGATGGTGGTGTGTGGCCGCGTGGACGCCGGGCACGACGGCCAGCCGGCGTTTCTCGACGAGCTTTCGCCGCTGGGCGAAACCACGGTGGCCGAGTTCTATCAGGACCGCGGCTTCCACGTGTCCGTTCTGTCGCCCGCCCACTTCCCGCTGCAGCCCGTCTCGCTTGCGGACCTCGTCGGGGGCGAGGCCGGGCACAACGCACGGATCGCCCGCGCCCTGCTGACGGGCGAGGATCGCGGCCCGCGACGCGATGCCGTGCTGCTGAACGCGGGCGCCGCCCTCTTCGTCGCCGGGCGAGCGGGCTCCATCACTGCCGGGTGGGAACTGGCCGCCGACTTGGTGGATCAAGGGGCCGTGGCGGGCAAACTGCGGTCCCTCGGGAGCGCATGAGTTCCGGCCGCACGGAATCGCCTTGATCAACGAGGTTGACCCGAGTAACGGATGCCTCATGAGTCTTTGCGGATCTCGACTTCGTGGAGTGACGAAATGGGGTTGGCGGCTGGGTTTGGTGGCCTTCGGCCTCGCGGCTGCGGGGCGCCTCGACGCGGCTTCCGCGTTCTTTCGCAGCCAGTTGTCGCAGGACTTTTCCACGATCAGTCTGGATGCTGGCGGGGCATCCTTCTTCGTGGATGGCGACCAGTTGCGGTTCCAACTGTTCCTCGACGAGCACTTCAAGCAGTTCTGCAGCGCGGTGCTGATGACCGATTCGCGCCAGGCGGTCATGCCTCTGGGCCAGGGCGAATTCGTGTTCGCGCCGATGTGCGATCCGGTCCAGGTGCCCGGTTCGGATCCGCCGGTGTTCCTCCAGTGCGACGGTTTGCGGGCGGGCTACTCCTTCTCCGGCACGATTCCCCTGAATGAGACCCTGGTTCGGGAGTTGTTCGCCGGCCAGGGGGAGGTTTTCATCCACTTGCCAGCCCAGGGAACCAACGGCCCGTACTGGGATGTCCCGCCGCCCGTCCGGGGGCGGTTGCGCGTCAGCCCGGACAGCAACCTCGCCACCGCATTGGCCGGTTTGCCCCGAACCCCGCGCTCTTTGACCGCCATCGCCGGCAGCGGACCCGTTTATTTCCCTTTCAACAACTGGCCCAGCGCCGGCTTGGATGTGGACCATGACGGCGTGCTCGACTACGGACTTCGCGGCCTGACGCTCTGCACGATGTCCATCCCGGCGGACTGCACCTCGATGTTCGGTCTGGGGTGCGCCGGGGCGAATCAGCTTCTGTTCCGCGACGCGGCCGCGCTTGTGGTCCCGGCGGGCACGGTCATTGGCCCAACGCCCCCGGACTCGGCGGTGTGGTTTTCGTCGGAAAGTATCGCGCTGACGCGTTCGGATTGGGGCAGTTGTTATCGCCCGTGGAGCGACGAACTGGGACGGCTGGGGGAGGGCTACCTCGGCGTGAAGCTGCAGCGGGAGGGGCGGGCGCATTACGGATGGATTCGCGTCCGCCTGCCGCGGGGCAAGCCGCTGTGGACGCTGTCGCCTTACTTTCCAGATCCTTCGGGACCGGGCGGTTTTAATCCGCCGAGGTCAACGATTCCGGTGCCCACCGCCAGCCCGACGGAACCTCCGGTCAGCTTTGCCGAGATGGGGCCCGTGATTGAAGAGTGGGCGTTCGAACCGGATCCGGACCAGCCGATTCTGGCCGGGGCGAAGCCGGTGGTCGTTCCGCTTGCAATCGAAGGTCGTCACCGCCCAAGTTACGTTCGGGTATCGGTGACTGCGGAACCGGGGCGGTCGTACGGGGTGCAGTTCAAATCCGACCTGACGGAGCGATCATGGGTGACGGTCGGCGGGTTATGGATCGCTACCGCGGCCCGGCTTCAAATGGACCTGCCAATCGCCGCCGGCACGGGCTTCTACCGGGTGGTCGAAGCCGACTAGTCTGGCGGTGATCCGGCCCCTGCACAACGCGGCTCGTCAGCAGCGCTGAGCAAGGAGCTACTCCGTCGAGACGTTGGGAATGGCCATCTTGGCCTCCGGACCGGTGGGATCAATCTTCCTCACCGAGTTCAGGGCCTGGGTGATCACTTCGCGATTCTCGTCCTGCAGCAGCTTGCGCAGTTCGGGCAGCGCAGGCTTGGCAGCCGGCGGCCCGATCTCGAAAAGCGCATAAGCCGCCAGACGCCGGATCAGCGGGTCGGGATCTTTGAGCAGCTCGATAAGCTGCGGCACAGCGGCAGCCGCGCCGGGGCCCGCCTTGGCAATCTCGCCCAAGGCATTGGCCTTGGCGTCATTATCCGTGCCCTTGAGAGCATCCAAGTGGGCCGCAACATTCACCTTGGGCTGGCTGGGACCACAGGCTGGCAGCAGCCACAGGGCGGAAACCGCGCAAAGGAGGGCAAGCAGGAAACGTTTCATAGGTCCCGGAAAGTAGCATTCAGGGACCGGCTCTCTCAACGCAAATCTGGCCCGGCAAACGGGCGCGGGTGCTCCCGCCAAGTCGGCCGGCGTGTGGAGGGACCGGGGATGGTGGCTGCGGAACCCGAGGCGGTGGCCCGCACCATTCGAACGACCGAGCGACCGCTCAACCGCAGCCGTCCACCGCTGCGATGATGCGGTCCACGTCCACGTGTTCCGCGATCAGGTCGCGAATGAGCGAGATTTTCCGCGTGTCGGACGGCCGCGTCTTGATGGTGAGGTCGTGGACCTTGGACGCGACCCGATACGTTTCGTCCGGCGACAGGAACACCGGGAAGGGCAGCGCCGCCACGACGCGCATTACGCTTTCCGAGGGACGCTGGCCGCCCGTGAGAACCAGTCCGGCAAGCCCCTCGGTGCCCCGGCCAAAGAGCGTGGTTGCCGCCGCGAGGATCAGATCCTCCCGATCGCTCGGCGTGATGACGAGCACCCCCCGCTTGAAGTAGGTCAACGCGTGCTGGACGCTCATGGCGCCAACCACGACTTCCTCCACCAGGTTCAGCAGATGGCTGGAATCGTTGAGCGGCTCGACATCCAACTCGTCCCGGATCAACTCCATCGTGGGGTTCGACAGGATCTCGACCCGGGGCAGAACGCCCAGCAGTTCCAACCCCTGGCGCTTCAGCCCCTTGCCCGTGTGCTCGATGACGAAGTCGAGTTTGTCGGGCAGCACCTTGTTCAAGATCACGCCCACCACCTCCACGCCCTCCTTCTCGAAAAGGGCGTGGTTGACGGCCACCTCGTCAATCGGTTTGCCGATGCCCCCCTGGGAGACAATGATGACCTTGGCGCCCAAGATCTTGGCCACCCGCGCGTTCGAAAGATCGAACACCGACCCCACGCCGGCGTGGCCCGATCCCTCGCAGAGCACGAAGTCCTTCTCCCACGCCACCCGGTCAAACGCGAGGCGCACCCGTTCTTGCAGCGTCTCGGGATCCGCCGCCGCGAGGTAGCGGCGGGTGAACTCCGGGTCCACGGCGATCGGGCTCATGTCGCCCAAGGGGCAGTTCAGTTGGTAAACGCGATCCATGAGGATGATGTCCTCATCAATCCGCTGCTGCTCGACGTTCACGAACCGCTGCCCCACGGGCTTGATGTAGCCGATTTTGGGATAGTGCCGCTGCAGCGCGGAGGCGAGGCCGAGGGACGTGGTGGTCTTGCCCTCGTTCTGGCGGGTGGCGGCGATGAAGACGCGCGGCGTGGTGGTGTTCATGGAGTGGTTTCGCCCGGCAGGTGCCGCCCCGCGCCCGGATAGAGCAGGTCGTAGTCCACGGCTTGAATGCCCACGATGGCGGCCACGCCCAGAATGTCGTGCGCGTTGGACCCCCGCGACACATCGGCCGCCGGCCGGTCCAGCCCCAGCAAGATCTGCCCGTAGGCGTTCGCCCGCGCGATCGTGCGCACCAGCTTGCTGCCAATGTTGCCTGCGTTGAGATCCGGGAAGATGAGCACATTCGCCCGGCCGGCCACCTGGCTGTCAGGCACCTTGCGGTCGGCGATCTCCTTGACCAGCGCCGCGTCGAGCTGGAGTTCGCCATCGAACTCGGCGTCGAGGCCCTTCTGCGCCGCCCGCTGCTGGGCGAGGGCCGTCGCCGCCTTCACCCGCCCGATGGACGGATGCGTGGCGCTGCCCTTGGTGGAGAACGACAGCAGGGCGACGCGCGGCGTGACGTTGAGGAGATGCCGCGCCAGGCGGGCGGTGTCCACCGCGATGTCGGCCAGTTGCTCGACGGTCGGCTCCGGAATCACCCCGCAATCGGCCATGAACAGGACGCCGTTTTCGCCAAAGCGCGAGTCTTCGACCTCCATGATCATGCAACTAGAGGCGGTGGTGTTTTGCGGGGCGGTCTTGATGATCTGGAACAGCGGCCGCAACACGCTGCCGCCAAATTCCGCCGTGCCGGACACCAGGCCGTCGGCCCGGTGCATGGCCACCATCATCGCGCCGAAATAATCCGGCTTGAGCATGGCCGCACGCGCCTCTGGTTCCTGGATGCCCTTGGCGCGCCGCAGCAGCATAAAGCGCTCGATGAAGGGCTCCAGGTCGTCGCTCTCGGCCGGGTTGATGATCCGGATGCCGTGCAGGTTGATGTTCAATTCCTTGGCGAGGTGTTTCACGGCCGGCCGTTCACCCAGGAGGATGGGCGCCCCCAGCCGCAGCGAATGGAACTGGCGCGCCGCCTGCAACACCCGCGGCTCGTGGCCTTCCGGGAACACAATCCGCTTGGGATGGCGCTGCAGCTTTTCGATGATGCCTCCAATGAAGCGCATGGCAGCAGGGTACCGGAGCCAGCCTGCCGCGCAACCTTGGCGACGCCGGCGGCCGGTTCAAGGGCGCATCTCCGTTTCTTGCAGGGGTGAAGGCGGTGTGGGGGAACAGGAGGTGCCGGCGGCCTCTGCGCCCGAAGGTTTTCAGGCGCAGCAGGGCTTTGTCACCGCACTGACCCCACAACTGGCCTGGCCGTTTGAAGCGACCCCGGAACCGCCGACAGGCAGCCTCGATCGGGCCAGTGCCGGTCGGTTCGCCAACTCGCCGACCGGCCCGGCAATCCGTCCTTGGCTGAGGCGCGTGGAAGCCGGCGATCGGCCTGACCCAAGTCTGTGCCGTAGCGCCGCTGAGCGGGGCTTTCTCCTGTTCGAGGAGTAGGCGGGCTCTGTGGAACGGCCTCCAGTCTCAGACCAGCGAGGGGCCGAGCGGGGCGCTCATCCAGCGGGAGAGCGTGCGGGCGGCAGGGCCGTATCGTTTTGCGCGGTGGCGGCGGTCGAGTGGCCGGTCACGAGCGATCAGGCGTCGGAACCCCAAGCGGCCCTCGCCCCTTGAGTCGGGCCAGGAGCCACGGTTCCACTTGGATCAGCACGTTGGCCACGGTGATCAGCCCGCCCCCCACGATGACCGCGCGGTCCAGGGTTTCGTTGGCGTACTCGACGCCCGCGAGCCGGCCAAACCAGGCGGGCAGGAACAGCACCATGAAACTCACGAAGAGCGGCTCCGCGCAGTAGATCAGGCCGGCCTGGGTGGCGGGCAGTTTCGGCTGCCAGTGGTTCATGAGCATGTAGCCGCCCAGGGTCGAAAACAGCACGAGGATGGCGATGAAGGTCCAGCTCGCGCCGGTCGAGTAGGCGGCCGCCCAGTGACTCGCGGCATGGGTGCTGAACAGGGCTCCGATCGCGCCAGCCGCCGCCATGACCCCAAACATCACGAGCGAGAAGTGATTGACGTTGTTGCGCGCGTAGATCGGGCGCTGCAGCCAGAGGATCTGGCCGGTGAAGAAGACGGAAGCCAGGAGGGTTTCCAGTTCCCCGCGGCCGAGGCGGAGTTCGCGCCAGTTGACCTTGGAGAGCACTCCCACGCCGAGGATGACCAGCCCGCAGCTCACCACGACGATCACGGAAGGCCACCGCCGCTCCCGCCACGCTACCCAAATCGGGATCAGCAGGCAGTAGCTTTGCGTCAGGAAGGCGGACACGGAGGCGTCCACGTGGGCCAGTCCGTCCATCTGGAGGACGATGCCGGCCGCGCCAAACAGCCCCATGCCCAGCCCCTGCTCGATCTCCAGCCGGGTGAGGCGGCGCAACGTGGCAAGGCTGGGAAGCAGGATGAGCAGGGCGCTCAGTCCGAATCGGACGAAGGTGCAGTACAACGAGATGAACCAGGTGCTGGCCCCAGACAACTCGGCCTGCTGCGCCAGGGAGAGCGCCCGCATCGCAGGAAAGCTCACGGACCAGAATGCCGTGCAGAGCACGAGCATGGCCACGGCCTTGAAGTGCTGGCCCGTCGGGCTCATGCAGGTGGCTGGTGGCGGTCGAGAAACCGGCCGTTGGTCCGGACCGCAACGCGCGGCGCCATCAGCAGATTCCCCTTTCGGCCGCGCGGACAAATTGCAGCAGGTGGCGGATCTCCGGCAGCGGCGGCAGCTCGGCTTCAATCCGCGCCAGCGCGTTGGGCACGGTCAGGCCCTCCCGGAAGAGGAGTTTGTAGGCCTGTTTGAGGGCCGCGACGCTCTCGGGCGGAACACCGCGCCGTTCCAGGCCGATCTTGTTGATGGTCCGCGTCCGGCCCGGGTCGCCATCCACCAGCATGTAGGGCGCGACGTCCTGGCGAACCTTGGTGCAGCCGCCCAACATGCACATGGTGCCCAGCCGGCAAAACTGATGCACCGCCACGTAGCCGCCGAGGATGGCGTGATCCTCCACGGCCACATGGCCTGCCAGCCCCGAGAAGTTCGACATGATGATGTGATTGCCGAGGTGACAGTCGTGCGCCACGTGGGCGTACGCCAGCAGGTTGTTGTGGGAGCCGACCCGCGTCACGCCGCCATCCGCGGTGGCGCTGTGGATGGTCACGCCTTCGCGAATCGTGTTCTCGTCGCCGATCTCGACGCGGGTCAGACCGCCCTTCCACTTCAGGTCCTGGGTCCGCAGGCCGAGGCTGGCGAACGGATAGATGCGATTGCCGCGCCCCAGGCGGGTGTGACCGTCAATCACGACGTGCGAATGGAGCCAGCAATCCTCTCCCAGCGTCACGTTCGGGCCAATGACGCAGTAGGGGCCGATTTCGCAGCCGTCCCCGATCTGGGCATCGGGATGGACGCTGGCGGTGGGATGGATCGAGGCGGGCATGGCGACCCGGGGGCGCGGCTCAACTGATGTGGAAGGTGGACTGGACCACGCGCCTGCCCACCCGCTCGACCTTCCGCCAACTGCTCCGGTCGTTGAGCGTCACCCAGCGGCGTTCCTCCTTGCGGTAGTGCCAGTCCCGATCCGACTGGTAGAAAATCTGCGCGCCCCGGCCTTCGATGATGTTGCAAATCTGGCTGTCGTGGTTGTTGAGCGCGTCAAAATCCGTCACCGCCCGTTGGCCCATTTCCGAATACAGCTCGTTCAGTTCGAGCAGCAGGCGATTGATGTCGGGCGCCAGGGATCCGGCCTTCAGCCCAATCCGTTGCGCCTCGCGCAGTGTGATCGGATAACTGTGGGAGGGATAGCTGGAGTTCAGCCGCTCGCTGATGTGCTCGGCCTGCCGCCGGTCCCGCAAGTGATAGGAGAGGATTTCAACGCACAGCTTGACCGAAAGCGAACTGACGCGGTGGACCGCGCCGATCACGAGCGGATGAATGTAAGGGAAGATCGCCTGGTAGGGGTTCACCTCGCGCTTGCTGGACTCCTGCTGCCACAAGCGCGTCACCCGCATCAACTCATCCTGGCTGACGCTCACGCGCTCATTGTCGCGGTCCAGGGGGGACAATTGGTGTTGCAGAGACGTGTCCACGGCCGACAGGTGGGCCAGCGGTCCCATCAGAATCTCATCCGCGCCGAGCGCGAGCATGGTGGCCGCGGACTGACACTCGAGCGGCACCAGCGCGACCAACCGTTTGGTGAACTGCCGCAGCAGGTTCACGAGCATGAGGGAGGCCTGTCCCGAACCGCCGTCGCTCTTGATGAACAGGGCAATCTGCTCCTGCGCCTGCAACCGATCGAGCACGCCGTACATGCCCAGCACGTCATTCGAACAGACGGAGCCGTTGTTCGAGTTCCAGTACGACACGAACGGGCACCCGAGCGCCCGCTCGAGCCGCTGGATGAGCGCCTGGGTCCGGGTGAAGAGCACCGGCGGGCGCTTGATGCGCGCCCGCGCCTTGCGGCTGACGAATCCTGCGTTGTCTTCTGGCATGAGTGAAATCCCGGTCGCGGCCTCCGTGCCGTCGGGTCAACTTTCGATGAGCATGAACGTCACCAAGGCTTCGCTGACCACCTGGCCGTCCACCAGACACTGGCCCTTGGCTTTGCCGATCTTGCCCCGGGCGCGCACCATCTCGACCTGGATGGTCAGCACGTCTCCCGGCCGGACGGGGGATCGCCACTTCACCTCCTCCGCGGACATGAAGTACGCCAGCCGCCGCGCGTTCTCCGCCTGGCGGAGCATGAGGATGCCCGCCACCTGGGCCATCGCCTCGAGTTGCAGCACGCCGGGCATGATCGGATGGCCGGGGAAATGCCCCTGAAAGTACGGCTCGTTGGCGGTGACGTTCTTGATCCCGGTGATCTTGTTGCCCGCGATGGAGGTAATCCGGTCCACCATCAGGAAGGGATAGCGGTGCGGCAGGGTCTTCAAGACTTGCTCGATGTCCAGGGTCGTGCCGTCACCGACACTGCCTTCGCCCACCGCCTCCGGTTCATCCGGCGTCCTCGGCGGCGCCGGGGGCGGGGTGAAGGCCTGCATGGCGGCGTCCAGTCGGCGTTGTTGCGCCACCAACTGACGCGCCAGTTCGCAATTCACCGCGTGGCTGGGCTTGACGGCCACGATGTGCCCCTGGAGCGGTCGCCCCAGCAGGTACAGGTCCCCGAGGATGTCGAGGATCTTGTGCCGGACAAATTCGTTCGGATACCGCAGCGGCTCGGTGGTCAGCACTGCATCGTCTCGGATCACGACGGCGTTTTCCAGGCTGCCGCCGCGAATGAGACCGTTCTTGAACAGGTATTCGAGCTCCTCAAAGAAACAGAATGTCCGCGCCGCCGAGAGTTCCCGAATCCACTGCTCGCGAGTGATCTCGATCGAGTGGAACTGGGTGTAGCGCCCCTGTTTGTCCGCGCTGGTGCAGGTGATCCGCAGACGGTCGTGCGGAAAGACCGACATCACCGTCTCGCCGGTCACGAGTTCGATCGGCTCCGCCACCACGAACGCTTCGCGCGGCTCGCCCTGGGGCACGATTCCGGCCTGTTCGAGCATGCGGGTGTACTCCCGCGCGCTGCCGTCGGCGATCGGCGGCTCGGGCGCGTCCAGCTCCACCACCGCGTTGTCCACACCCATGCCGGCGAAGGCGGCCAGCACGTGCTCGACGGTCTGCACTTTCACATTCCCCTTGCCGAGGGTGGTCGAGCGGGACGTCTCGGTGACATTCTCCAGCCGGGCCTCGATTTCCGGCCCACCCTGCAGATCCACCCGACGGAAGCGAATCCCGGAATTCGGCGGCGCCGGCAGAAAAGCCATCGTGACGCGCTCTCCCCCGTGCAGGCCGATTCCGGAAAAGCGCACCGCCTCCCGGATGGTGTGTTGTTGCAGCACGCCGAATTTAACAATGCGCCGAAACCGGTTGGCAAGCGCGCCGCTGGCACCGCGGGTCGCCGCCATGTCACCTCGGACCTTGCCTGCACGGGCGGGCCATGCTCCAAGCGCTCGGATGGTGGTTCCCGCCATTTGCCTCGCTTGCGCGGCCCGCAACGGCATTATCGCTGCCCGCAATGCTCGAATATGCCCAGCGCCTGCTGTCGCTCGCCCGCCCCTATCAAGGACGGCTCGCGCTCGGCGTGGTGGCGGGCATCCTGGCGGGTCTGATCGAACCGCTGGTCATGGTGGCGGTGAAGCTCGCGTTGGACGCTTTGTTTCCCTCGGGCCACTCCGCAGCCACGCCCCTGCTGCCGGAGTGGTTGCCCGGCTTTTTGCACGACTGGGCCGCAGGGCTGGTCCGGACCGCCGGGGAACTGAGCCGCGAAACCACCATCGTCCTGGCGGTGGCATCCATCCCGGTGGTCATGGGGCTGCGCGGCACGCTGGGCTACCTGAACGTGTACTCGCTGCAATGGGTCGCCGTCCGGGCCATCACCGATCTGCGCGCGCGGCTGTTCGCCCACTTGATCGCCCTGCCGCTGGCCTTTTTCAACCGGCGCAGCACCGGCGAGCTGATGTCGCGGGTCAACAACGACACTGCCGTGATGCAGGCCAGCATCAGCGACCAGGTGCCGGTCGTGATTCGCGACCCGGTCACCCTCGTCAGCCTGCTGGTTTTCGTCATCTACACGCAACCGTCTTGGAGCTTGGTCACGCTGCTCACTTTTCCGCTGTGCATTATCCCGATCGCCATTTACGGCCGCAAAGTCCGTCAGGCGAGCCGGGCGATCCAGGAGCGCTACGGCCGGCTCACGCAGATGGTCCACGAGGCGTTCACCGGCGCGCGCGTCGTCAAGGCCTACAACCTCGAGGAGCGGGTGGTGAGGCGTTATGCGCAAACCTCGCGCGAGTTTGTCAGTCACTTCATGCGCGTGATTCGTTCGGTGGAAGTGCCCGGGCCGCTGATCGAATTCATGGCCGCGCTGGGCGTGGCGCTCTTCTTCATCTACATCGGCACGGCCAGAACCCGGCCCGCGACGACCAACGAGTTGATTCAATTCATCGGCTGCGTGTTCCTGATGTACAAGCCAGTGAAGTCCCTGACGCGCGTGTTCAGCAAAGTGCAGCAGGCCCGCGCCGCCAGCGACCGGGTGTGGGAGCTGCTGGAGGAGCGGAGCGATCTGCCCGAACCGGCCCACCCGCGGCCGCTCCCCGCGGCTGGCGGCGACATTGAGTTTGACCGGGTCGAGTTCAGTTACGGGGAGAAGCGGGTGCTTCACGGGGTGACCCTGCGCGTGAGGGCGGGGCAGTTCGTGGCCCTGGTGGGCGCCAGTGGCTCCGGCAAGACCACGCTGACGAATCTGCTGCTGCGCTTCTACGATCCGCAGGCCGGCGCGATCCGAATCGGCGGTGTGGATATCCGACAGGTGGCGACCCGTGACCTGCGTCGCGCGATCGCCGTCGTCACGCAGGAGACCATTCTGTTCAACGACACCATCCGCGAAAACATCCGGCTGGGCCGACCCGAGGCGACCGACGCGGAAATCGAAGCTGCCGCGCGCCATGCCCACGCGTGGGAGTTCATCGCCGCGCGGCCGGAAGGGTTTGAAACGGTGATCGGCGAGAAGGGGGTGCTGTTGTCCGGCGGGCAGCGGCAGCGCCTCGCCATCGCCCGGGCGATCCTCAAAGACGCCCCCATCCTCGTGCTGGACGAGGCCACGAGTTCGCTCGATACCGAATCCGAACGCGCCGTGCAGGCGGCGCTGGACGAACTGACCAAGGACCGCACCACCATCTGCATCGCCCACCGGCTCTCAACCATTCAGGCGGCCGATCTCATCGTGGTGCTGGACCAGGGCCGCGTGGTCGAGCAAGGCACCCATGCGGAACTGCTGGCCCGCAACGGGGTGTACCGCCGGCTGCACGACCTTCAGTTCAACGTGTAATCGCGTCGAGGCCCCGCCCCCCTACCGAGCGGCGGCCAGCCGCACCGTCCGCTTTAAGCGCGCGCTCTTGACCGCCGCATCCACGATCTCCTGCCCGATGCGGCTGATGGCCAGACTGACGGGCCCCTCGAGGGGCAGGCCCCGCTCGAGGCAATGCAGCAAATACTGGATCGGGTTTTGATGCGGCGGGCGCGGCGGGGGCGCGGCAAGGCGATGCGGCTTCGGCCGGCGGCGGGTTTGGACGGTCACGAAGTCGTCGTAGTCGTAGCTGCTGATCGTGCCGTCGGTGCCGGCGATCACGAACCCGCACCGCGGCTGGGGCTGGATGGTCCACGGGTCGGTGAAGGTGCCCCAGCGCGTCTCGAACTTGGACAGCCCGTGAGCGTAGCGGGCGACCACGATGCTATGTTCATCCACTTCGAGGCCGGCGGGTTCGTCCACCACGGCCGTGACCTCCAAGGGACGTCGCCCGCCCTGGTACCACGTTCCCAGGGTCGTGCCGTAGCCGAGGTAGTCCAGCAGCGAACCGCCGCCGTGCGCGCGCTGGTAAAACCACGACCGCGGTTTCTCGGCAGCGACCTGGGCAGCGGTTTTTTCTTCCTTGTCCGCCCCGTGCCACAGCGGCCCGCGATTCCCGCCGAAGTGCCACACGTTGAGCACCTCGCCAATGGCGCCACCGGCCACCAGTTCATACGCCTTGCGGTGGGAGGCCACCCATTGCAGCGGCCAATTGATCATCAAGGTCTGACCCGGGCGCAGCGCCGCCACCATCTGGTCGGCCTCCCGGAGCGACGCGGCGAACGGCTTCTCGACCAGCAGGTGCGCGCCGTACGGGGCGACCCGCTTGACCCACTCGCCGTGTTTCGAGGCGGCGGGGCACAGAATCACCACGTCCGGCCGCGCCACTTCGAGGCACTGGCGGAAGTCTGCGAACGCGCGATCCCGCGGCGCAAGCCCCTTGCGGATTGCCTCCTCCATCCGGGCGGGTTGCTCGTCGCTGATACCGACGATCTCAGCGCGAGGATGCTCGGCAGCGAACCGAAGCAGGTCGCCCATGTGGAAGTGGTCAAAATTGATGCCGGCGATGCGCCAAATTTTACGGGCCATAGATACTCGGGAGGGGAAAGTAGGACCGTGTGACAAGGACGCAACGTGGGAGCACCGCGGTTCCGCTGGGTTTTCGCTCCTCAGGCCGGAAAACCCCGGTTTCTGCAGGACCGAATCCCCCGGACGATGATGGCGGAACAGAGGTCGGATTCAGGATGCCTTGGTTTCACCCGTGGTGAGGCCCCGCTGTCCACCCTTTGCGGTTTGGGAGGGGTGGGTTTTTTCGGGGCGGCCGCTGGCCAAATGCGGACCTGCTGAACCTCCGTGACGGCCGGCGCCTGCTCGGCGACCTGATCCCCTCAACGTGGCCGCTGCGGACGGTTTTTGGCGCAGTGTCGCTCGACTCGACGGTGGTCGCCGGCATTCAGTTCGCCGGACCGTCCCCGGCGAGGCAGACCGGCTGGGGCAAGACCCGTTCCTCGTCTTGAGGAACGGAGATCGTTTCTCCGCCCGGCTGGCGAGCACTCACTTTCCAGTCGCCGTGGACGCGACGTCCTGAACCCTTGCGATGTCCTCGTTCAACGCGATTCACCTTTCCGCCGATCATCCAGCCGAAGCACGCTTCGAACTTCGCGATGGAACCGCTTTCGTCGCGTCGTCGCCAACGGACGAACTGGAGATGAGGTTGGCAGTAGGATCCACAGTCCGGCTTTATCCGGACTGGATTGCCGCGATCTACTGCCGGCCCGGCTCCCGTCCGACGGACCCTCGCCCGGCGGCATTAATCGCCGCAGACACCCATCAGTCGCCTCCGGGGTTGGTGTGGCTCCGTCTGGGTCGGTTTGTGGTGGGCAGTGCCAGCGAAGAAACAGGACGCGACTTCGACGAATCGCCGTTGACCGGGGTGACTCTGACCCACGGCTTCTGGTTGAGAGCACGCGAGGTGACACAGGCGGAATTCAGGGCCGTCACCGGGGCACATCCTTCCCAGTTGTGGGTGACCCCGGGCGGCCCGTGGAGCGCGTCAATCGGCGCGAGGCTGTTGCCTATTGCGAAGAACTCACCCGTCGCTGGGCGGCAGCAGGGCGGCTCCCGCGGGGACATGCTTTCCGGTTGCCGACCGAGGCGGAGTGGGAATATGCCGGCCGCGCTGGCAGCACCACGCGCTTCAGCCACGGCGAAGACCCGGACGCCCGCCGCTCGGGCGAATTCGCGTGGTTCGGCGACAACAGCGATGCCAACACCCATCCGGTCCGGACCCGCCAACCAACTGCCTGGGGCTTGTACGACCTGCACGGCAATGTCCTGGAATGGTGCCTGGACTACGCGGCCGCCTATCCGTGCGGGAGCGTCACCAATCAGGCGAATCTCGCCGGCGGAGGACTGTTCCGCATCGCACGCGGTGGCTCCTGGCTGTACGGCGCCAACGCGGCGCGTTCCGCCAACCGGGACACGTACACGGAGGCCACCCGGTGCAGCGACTTGGGCTTCCGCGTCGTCCTCGCGCCGGTGGCGGAAGGGAACCCTTGACCGCCGCGTCTCGTCAGCGAATTCGCCGGACGGTCAACCGCACGCTGCCCCGGTTGTTGTCGTAGAAATTCCACGCGTCGTTCGCGAAGCAGTACAGGTAGCCCGGCCGGCGGATCGTGCGATTAATGCCGTCCCTGATCGGGATGATTTCGGGAAGGATGGGTCGCCCCTCGTCGTCTTCGCCGCCGTTGGCGATGAAGCCGACCAAAGCAAACCACGGCAGGTCTTCCACTCTTTTGGTCCCGCGGAAGTCCGCCTGCGCATTGGCCGTCAGCTTCTTGAACGCACCTTCCACCTTGCCCCATAGGCTGCCCGCAAGGTGCGCAATTTCCGCCGCTTGAAACTTCCCATCGCGGGTTCCGGTGGGACCACACTTGATGTCCCGATCCATCCATTCGCCCGTCGCTGTGAACTCGTATTCCTCGTCGGCGCCGAGGAATAGTCCCGTTTCATTCCACGGTTCGCCCGCGTAAATCGGAAACACGCGCTCCTCGCCGGGCGCAAGCCGCAACGACCGGTGATACGGCGCCTGGGTGATGGGAGGGTTGTCGAGACGACTGAACACCGAGCGGTGCAGCAAAGCGGGACAGTTGCGGCGGTCCAACTCGGGCCAATTTCGGGGCTGGGCGCGCATGGCCTTGTAGAGGCCCATTCGGGAATCGTGCAGGACGCCCTGCGGATCCGGCCGCACTTGCTGCCGCATCTGAGGGTGCAAACCGAGTTGCTGGGCGGCAGCTTCGTCCATCATCCATTCCAGCGCGCCATCCGAGAGGCCGGTCTCCAAGTAGCCGCCCCCTACGTCCGAATGAACGCCGGGGAACCACACCTGCTTGATCTCCGGCCGGTGCTCGATGCCCGTCCACAGCGTGGGCGCGAAGCTCAATCGCCGCTCATCGAGCGCCACCGCGTGGCAACCGTGCCGCACCCGGTCGTTCAATTTGGTGTCGTGAAACGCATAGCGGCGCGTGTCATCGAGCAGGTTCAGGATGGCCAGTTCATCGGGGATGCCCAGCGCGCCCACGGTGTCCCATACCCCCAAAAAGTGGACCGGAATGCGGAAGTCGCCGGGGGCGACCTCGTGAAACTCCCAGTCGCCGGCCCACGCCGAGCGATCCTTCCGCTCGCGATAGCCCCGCTGGTAAGCGCGTTCGACCCGCGCCCATATCGTCGGGTCATCGAGGCCGTCCAGCTTCAGCAGGCCGCACGTCTTGGAAGCCAGCATTCCCGCGGCGCTACGGACGGTGTAGGCCCCGCGGCTGAACCCGAACAGGTAGATCCGGTCGCCGGGCTCGTAGCGTTCCGCGAGCCACTTGTAGGCGCTCATGACATTTCGGCTCAAGCCAATGCCGGTGCCGCCGCCAGCCAGCTTGTCCCACCAGTTGCTGCCCGTGCCGACGCCCGGATGGTAGTACTTCTCCTGGGGCACACCGTCGGCGGCCCGGTCCGTCACGCAGTTGAAGAGGCGCACGACATTCGTCGGCGACGGCACCCCGTGTTCCGATTGGTCGGGCGTGTTCCAGGTTCCGTCGCAACAGACAACCAGGTTTTTCATGAGGATGGCGCGGAGGGGTTGAGTTGCATGCGGTTTGCCTTATGCGTGTCATTCGACGGTACTCCTTCGCCCTCTGCCGCGCAACGCCTATCCCGCGTCGAGTGCGAAAACATCGGCCGGCGCGCCTCGGCAGGTCCGGCAGCGGGAGACGCCAACTTTGAAGGGTTGGCCGGGAGCGGGCGGGAGCTTGCTCGCCTGGCCCACATGGTTCCGCGCTCCTTGACGCGAAATCACCCTCTGAAGACCAATCGCCCGGTAGGGCGGGGGCGGCACGGGTTGGCCGGGAGGTTCGGGCCCGTCGCCACAAACAAAAAACGCCCTTCGGCTTGAACCGAGGGGCGTTCAGGAAAGACTCTTTGCGCTACGCGCCGTCATCCCCGATCGCTTCGACCGGGCAACCCTCTTTGGCCTCCTTGCATTGGGCCTCCTCGTCGGCGTTTTCCGGCTGCTTGGAAACGTAGGAATAGCCGCCGTCTTCGTTGCGCTTGAAATTGTTCGGCGCGGTTTCGCGGCACAGGTCGCAGTCAATGCACTGGTTGTCCACGTAATACTTTCCGGCCGCGTTCTCGGGGTACTTGTTTGCTTTGTCTGCCATAAAAGTAGCGTCGTCGCTGAACCGGAGCATGGGAAACCGGCCCCTGAATGCAAGTTCATTTGGGTTCACCAACGGGTTCGGGTAGCGTGCGTCAACGGTCAGGTCGGGGGGAGATCAAGGCGGGTGGGGGCTGGGGTGGAATTGGAGTTGGGTTTTCCACCCAGTGTTCAAGGTGGACGGCCGGACGTATAGCCGGCCTCCGGCCGCGCGGGTCGTCTCCAGAATGGCTGGTTCAAGGTCACGGACCGAGGCAAAGCCATCGGCTACGGTGACGGTGGCACTGACGGAGACGGTGTCAGTGGCCGTCCCCGGACCAGGCTCACCCTTACGTGGCAGCGTGGTTGAGCCTTAATCGTTTCCCCCACCCACTGACAAACAAAGATTGCCCGCCTGTTCGTCAGCCGTCCGTTTTGTTACGCGGTATTCACTGGTCAGATTTCGCCGAATTGCTAGCCTCGCACCCGTTACGGGGAATGAGCAAAACGCCGGACAATCACGCGACCGTCCACGCCCAAAAGGAGGTTACGGTCCAGAACAAGCTGGGCATCCACGCCCGGCCGGCGTCGAAGTTCGTGCGCATCGCTTCCCGCTATCAGAGCGAGATCCTGGTCGAGAAGGACGGCGACACGGTTAATGGCAAGTCCATCATGGGTCTGATGATGCTCGCGGCAGGGCCAGGGTCGCGGCTCAGACTTGTTGCCGACGGTGCGGATGCCGATCAGGCGCTGCGCGAGCTGGAGGATCTCATCAACCGCAAGTTCGAGGAGGACTAGGCCGCTGTCCCGCTTCGCGTTTTGCGCTCCGAGCCATGTCCGCGCCACACTGTGACGTCAAATACGTGGCCCGCCTCGCCCGCCTCGAATTGACGCCCGACGAAGAGAGGAAGCTGGGCGGCCAGTTGAATGCCATCCTGGATTACTTCGCGAAGCTCCGCGAACTGGACGTGACCGGCATTGAGCCGATGGCCCACGCGGTGCCGCTGGCGAACATCACGCGCCCCGATGAGGTCCGTCCGTCCCTGCCGACTGCCGAAGCCTTGCGCAACGCCCCCGCCCAGGCCAACGGGCTGTTCACCGTCCCCAAGATCGTCGAGTAGCTGAACCCAACCCGCCTCCCTCCAACCTATGATCAAGGAGATCGCCTTCACCGGGTATCCGGCGGATGACATGGCCCGCGCCCGGAAATTCTACGAAGGGGTGCTGGGGCTGGCGGTCGAATCCGATTTCGGCGGCCAATGGTTCGAGTACGGCATCGCGGGCGGCACGTTTGCCATCACGACCATGATGGAACTGGGCCAGCGCGGCACGCGGCAACCCAGCCTTGCGTTCGAGGTGGACGATTTTGCGGCCGCTGTTGACGCGCTGCGGCAAGCCGGCGCGCGCCTCAGGCATGAGCCCTTGGAGACGCCCGTCGGTCACATGGCGGTGGTAGCTGACCCCGACGGGAACGAGGTCATCATCCACCGGCGCAAGAGTTGAAGCACCCAGCGACGATGCTCAACCGCTTGACCATTGGCGAGCTCACGGCGCGGCTGGCGCGACGTGAGGTATCCGCGCGCGAGGCGGCAGCGGCTTGTTTGGCACATTCCTCCCGCGTGGACAGCGCCGTGCGCGCCTTCTTGCATCAAGACCCCGACCGGGTCCTGGCGGCTGCCGAGGCGGCCGACCAGGAACTCGCGCGGGGCGTGACGCACGCGGAGAAGCCGCTGTTGGGCGTGCCGCTGGCGCTCAAGGACGTCATCGCCGTGCGCGGCCAGCCGCTGACCTGTGCTTCGAAGATTCTCGCGAATTTCATATCGCCCTACGACGCGACCGTCGTCGCCCGACTCAAGGCGGCCGGGGCGGTCTTGCTTGGCCGGCTCAACATGGACGAGTTTGCGATGGGCAGCTCGACCGAGAATTCCGCCTTCGGCCCAACGCGCAATCCCTGGGACACGACGCGTACGCCGGGGGGGTCCTCCGGTGGTTCGGCGGCGGCAGTGGCGTCGAACCAGTGCGTCGCGGCCCTGGGTTCAGACACCGGGGGCTCGGTGCGGCAGCCCGCATCGTTTTGCGGCGTGGTGGGCCTCAAGCCGACGTACGGCCGGGTGTCGCGCTACGGGCTGGTGGCGTACGCGTCGTCGCTGGACCAGATCGGCCCCATGACCAAGGACGTGCAGGACGCCGCCATCCTGTTGCGCGTGATCGGCGGGCACGATCCGCTGGATTCCACGAGCCTGCCGGAACCGTCACCGGAGATTCCCCGGTTGGATGGCGACATCCGCGGGCTGAAGCTGGGGTTGCCGAAGGAGTACGGCGTGGGCGGTCTCGATCCAGAGGTGAAAGCGGCGGTGGATGCGGCCATTCAGACGTTGTCCCGCCTCGGGGCGGAAGTCGTGGAGATTTCGCTGCCGCACACGGAGTACGCGATCGCCGCCTACTACATCATCGCCCCGGCCGAAGCGTCAGCCAACCTCGCGCGCTTCGACGGCGTCCGATATGGGCTGCGCGTGGACGGGGCGGATCCGGTCGAGATGTACTCCCGGACCCGCGGCGCGGGCTTCGGAGCCGAGGTCAAGCGCCGGATCATCCTCGGCACCTACGTCCTGAGCAGCGGCTACTACGACGCCTATTACCTGCGTGCGCAAAAGGTTCGGGCGCTCATCCGCCGGGACTTTCTCCGGGCCTTTGAGAAGGTGGACGCCATCGTGACTCCCACTGCACCGACGGCGGCGTACCGGCTTGGCGAAAAAGCCGATGATCCGCTCCAAATGTATCTGGGCGACATCTTCACCGTGTCCTGCAACCTGGCGGGAATCTGCGGACTGAGCGTGCCGTGTGGTTTCACGGCGGCACCCAGGCTGCCCATCGGACTGCAACTGCTCGGTCCGCCCCTGGGCGAGGCCACCATTCTCCGCCTTGCTCACGCTTACGAACAGGCGACCGACTGGCATCGGGAGCAGTCGCCGTTGGGCTGAGTCGGCGGGGCCGGTCCGCCTTCCCGCGCCATCGTCGCGCCGTTACCTTCGCGCCGTGGAAATCCGCTACCAACTGCGCCGGGCCACGCTCGACGATCTCACGCCGTTGAAGGCGCTGTGGGAAGTCGCGCGCCAGCCCGTCACCGAATGGGAAAAGCGGCTGACGCAATTCCAGATCGTGGAACGCTCGGATGGGATCTTGTGCGGCGCCTTCGGCTTCCGGGCTGCCGGCTTTCACGGGCTGCTCTTCGGGGAGGCGTTTCACTCCCGCCAGCAGGCGGTGGATTCTCAAGCTGCGGTGTGGGAGCGGCTCGAGGCGCTTTGCCGAACCCAGGGGGTCGCCCGCCTCTGGCTGCGCGGCGAACCCGGTCCAGTCTGGCACGAGCGGGGTTTCCGGCCCGCCGAAAACCACGAACTCAAGCGGCTGCCACCCGACTTCGCGGTCGCCGGCCGCGGGCCTTGGTGGACTCTCGTCCTGCGCGACGAAGACCTGCTGGACGAGGCTCTCAAACGGGAAATGGCGCAGTATCAGGCGGAACAGCAAGCGCGACAGCGGCAGGTTCAGCGCAGCGCGAATGCGCTCAAGGCGCTGGCGCTGCTGATTGCTTTCGGTCTGTTCGCCGCCGCCATGGTGCTACTGTTCATGCTCACCGGCCGGCGACAGCGCAAGCCATAGATGCCATCGTGCGGGGGAGTTGCCGGGTGATGGGGCGGTCGCACGGAGAGGCTCCTGATCCGGACCCACACAGGCTCCCACAGCTCACTCCGGACCTGCCGGCGGTCTCGGGCAATGCGTTGCCAGGGCACTTTCGCGGTGAATTCGCGTGACCCGCGCGCGGGGGTTGGCTTTGACTTGCGGGGCGCATGCTTCGTGAGTCTCTCGACAAGTGGATTGAACAAGGAATTGTCCTGCTGGTCCTCGCGGCGCTCGTGGTTGCCCCATTGCTGACCGGCGCGGTGCGGGGCCAGGATTTCGCCGTCGTGCAGGCGCTGCTCCTGCCGGCGCTGGCGTTGTGGCTGGTGCGGTTCTGGATCAACCCCAGCCACCGCTTCCTCTGGCCGCCGGCGGGGTGGTTGGTCATCGCGTTCGCGGCGTACGCGTTGCTTCGTTATTTCCAGGCCGATGTCGAGTATGTCGCGCGGCAGGAGTTCATCCAGGTGCTGACCTACGCCTGGCTGTTCTTCATCGTCCTCAACAACCTGCATCACCAGGAAACCAGTCAGCGGCTCCTGTTCACGGTGTTGGGCGTGGGGAGTTTGCTGGCGGCCTATGCCGTTTTCCAGGTGCTGACCGGCTCCGAGCGGATCTGGATGTTTCCGCAGCCGCCCGGATACGCGGGTCGCGGCTCCGGGACCTTCATCTGCCCCAACCATCTGGCGGGCTACCTCGAACTGCTCTTGCCGATTGCGCTGGCAGGCTTGCTGTTAAGCCGCGTCAAGGCCGTCGGGCGGGTGTTGTTTGGCTACGTGGCGTTGCTGTGCCTGGTGGGCATTGGGTTCACCATGTCGCGCGGCGGCTACCTGGCGACAGGTCTGGCCCTGGCGGGCATGTTCGCGTTTTTGTACCGCTATCAGGGGTACCGCAAACTCATCCTCATCAGCACCGGGGTTGTGGCGGTCGCGGCGATGGGTTTCCTGTACAAGTCCGAGCGCGTGCGCGAGCGCCTCACCAAGATGTTCGTGCCCGCCCAGGCGGAAACGGCGATTGTCCGCGCCGACATCTGGCGACCGGCCGTGAAGATGTGGCTGGACCACCCGTGGGGCGGCGTCGGCCCGGCGCACTTCGACGTCCGGTTGCCGCAGTATCGGACGGCGACCCTGCAGGCGCGGCCCATCTGGGTTCACAACGAGTATCTGAACACGCTGACGGACTACGGGGTGGCGGGCGCCGCATTGATCGGAATCTTTTTTGCGCTGGCAGCCTGGGGCGCCAAGCGCACGTGGCGCTACGTGCACCGCGCCGAAAACGCCCTCACCATCAAGCCGAGCGACCGGGCGGCGCACGTGCTCGGCGTGGGGACCGGGTTGGTCGCCCTGGGCATTCATTCCTTCACCGACTTCCATCTGCACATTCCTGGGGTGGCGCTCACGGCCGTCGCGCTGCTGGCGAGTTTGACCGGCCATCTCCGGTTTGCCACGGGGAGGTGCTGGATCAGTCCCCGCGGCGTGGGCCGGCTGGCGGTGACGATCGTGGGAATCGCCTCGCTCGCCTACTTGGCGCCCCAGGCGCTACGGTCCTATCGGGAGGGCCGGGCGCTGACGCAGGCCAGCCAGGCCACCACGGCGCAGGTCCAGCTCAAGGCCCTGCAGACCGCGTGGTTGGTGGAGCCGGCCAACTGGGAGACCGCCCAGCGCATCGGCGAATACTGTCGCCTGCTCAGTTGGGAAGGGCCGGAGAACTGGCGGCAGATCGCCGAGGACGCCATCGCATGGTTTCGGCGGGCGGGCGAGTTGAATCCGTGGGAGGCGGCCCCGCGCATCCGGTTGGGCATGTGCCTGGACTGGCTGGGGCGGCACGACGAAGCGACGCCGTGGTTTCAAGAGGCGCTGCGCCTGGACCCGCTCAGCTACTACACGCACCTGATGCTGGGCTGGCACGAACTGCAGCGGGGCGACTACGCCCGGGCGAAGACGCACCTCACGCGCTCGCTCGAACTCAAGAGCTGGGAGAACTTCCTGGCCTTCAACTACCTCAAAGTCGTCAACGAGCGCCTCGAAGAAGCGGGAGAGGCGCCCTAAGCCCGGATGCTTCATAGCCATGGTAACCGTCGCCGTGAGGCGGCGGTCCGGGCGGCGTGGGCACGCCTCCACCGGCTCACGCCAGCCGCCACAGTCCGCGCGCGTTTCCCGCGAACTGTGAAATAACCGGGCTAGCCGAGCACCACCGCGAGCAAACGGTCCCAGTCGCTCCCCTCCGTATCGGGTGTCGTGGTGCCAACTTGAAACGTCTGCCAACCGTGCCGCTGCGCGGGTTCCAGGTCGTTATCGAGCCGGTCGCCCACCATCAGCATTTCCGCGGGACCGATGCCCATCGCCTCGCAACGCGCGGTGAGGATCCGGAACACGTGCGGGTCAGGCTTGCTGAAACCGTGTTCAAACGACCAGAAGCAAAGGGCGGATTCGAAGACATCCATCGCCATCCGCTGGGAGGCCAAACCTTCGCGCAGTTCCCGCAAACTGTACGCTTGCGCGTTGGACGCGATCCCGAGGCGGCAGCCCGCCCGGTGCAGGGTCCCAAGCGCCGCCGCGACTTTCGCCGACATCGCGGTCGTGCGGCCGGTCTGGATCTGGCGATAGACGAACTCCGCCCGCAACTCCGGCCAAAGCTTCGGGAACGCAGGCAGAACCTCGGCGACCACCGTCGGCCACTGAACTTCCGGGAATGGAATGCCTGCCGCTCGGGCCGCCTCGTGGTGGCGGACGACCACGCGACCGCAAGCGACGGAAAAGTCCAGCCGGCTGAGGGGCGGCTCGCTGCCGAAATGCTCCCGAAACAGGGCGCTCCACCGGACGTCCGCATCGGGCGGCGGCGGACCGACCTTCAGCAGCGTGTTGTACAGGTCAAAGATGACGGCGCGAATCTTCATGTGTCCGGGTGCCACAGGAGGGGGAAGAGGTTATCGCCCGTGAGCTTGGCCGCCAGCAGTTCGCGCTGAACGCGGGTTGAGTCCACCCGCTTGGGCACGGCGCGGGGCGCCAAAGGCGCCAGCTCAAAAAACCGACGAGCGTAGGCGCGCCCGCCCAGCCACCGGGCGGCCGTCCGGGGCCAGGGAGTCGCCCGGAGTTTCCCGGCGGCGGCCCGTTTTCGCCAGGCAACCAGAAATGGATTCAGCGGAGCACACCTCGCCCACGACTCGGCGACCGGTCGGGTGAGAACCTCGAGCTGCGCCGTCAGGGTCAGACGGCTGAACGGAATTGGTTGGGGCGCACTTCCCGCCGCCAGCAAGGCCGGCCGCGGCACCTCCCGTTGCACGGCCCGGGGCATCTGGGACCGCCACGCCTTGAACCGCCGCTCCTGCCGGCGCCTCTCTGCGGGCCAGTCAAACAACTCGGGCGCGATCAGGATCTCCGCGTAGCTCTGAGGAAACGAAAATCCGAACTTGGCGAGGTCGGGCGCCACGTTGGGAAGCTGGCGCGCAAGCAGCGGACGGTGAGCCGCCGAAGCCTCGAGGTACGGCAGTCCAAATCCCTCCTGAACCGAGGTCAGCAACACCGCCTCGCTGGCTGCCAGCAACTCGGGCACAGTCGGCGGCTGCCGCTCTTCGCGTTCCAACACGGCGAGTCGGAGCCGCCAGCCCTGGGTCCGCGCCGCGTGCTTGAGGGCGGCGGCATAGGGCGCCTCCGGCGGCGAGCTGACTCCTGCCGTCGTCACCAGCCACGCTTCCGGACGCAACCAACGCGTCAGCAGCAGCGCCTCGGCGATGTTCTTGCGTCGCAGCAGCCGGCAGGGAAGCAGCCAGACCGGCCCATCGTCCCCCAATTCCTCGCACAGCCAGTCCCGCGCGGCTTGCTCGCGCTCGCGGGACACCGGAGGCCACGGCGCCACCGGATTCGGCAACCACCCGGCGCGGGGACCGAAGTGGCGTTGAAGGAGGCGGGCGTCGCGTTCGTTGATCGCGGCATGCGCAATCCACGGCGACGCGGGGAGCACAGAGCGGGCAAGACCGGCAAGCGTCCGGCCCCCGGCCTCCCGGATTGCGGCGTACCGGGGCCAGCGATTGTCGAACCACCAGTCGTGGTGATGCAGGATCAACGGGAGGTTCCCCGCGTGACACAGCCGGCCGAGTTCACGCGCGAGCCGCACATTCCGCCCCAGGCCAAGGTTATGCGCCCAGACCAGTGGGGCAGCGCCGCAATGGTGCAACAATTGGGTTAATCCCCGCCGGACCGCCGCCGATGAATTCCCTTGCGAACCGGGCGCCTCGGACGAATAGCCGAAGGAGGAGTGGACGAAGGTCTCAACTTCCGCGCCGGACACTGTCCGCGCGATCCCTCGAAGCCAGGCCTCATCGGGAGCCTCCCCCGCGGAAAGAACGACGCGGGCAATCCGCTTCGGCGCGTGGGCGACCAGGTGCGGCAGGGCCAGTTCGATGACTCGCCGGACGCCGCCGGGGCGGAAGTGGTGATGCAAAACCGCCAGAATCACGGCGCGGAGGCTAGTCCGGCCCCCGGCGGGAAGCGAAGCTTTCCTCGTTTCCCAAATCCGTCGCGCGTTTCCGTTGACCAGCCGGTGGCCGGGTGATTACTTGGCTTGCGGGTTTCCGGTGAAACCGCGCAAGGGTCTGAGGCGTGGAACCTCAGAGGTCGGTCAGGATGGTCGGGCCGCCATCCGCTGGACCGTGTCATCCGGTGCATCGCGGAGTCGCGATACGGCAGTGACGTGGACGGCGGCGGTGCAGAAACTGCGCGAACCTCTGCCCCCGCGTTCCGCGACGTCGTCGGCCGCATCGGGCTGCACCGCAAAGGGTGACACACGAGCGTACCCTGCGAGTCATGCAAAAGGCCCATTCTGTGCAACTGATTGTGTTCGGCATCGCCGTCCCACTTCTGGCTTATTTCACGCGCCACTTCTCGCCGGGAACGGGGAACACCGTGTATCTGGTCGGGTTCGTTGGCGGTGGCCTCTGTTTCGTCTGGGGAGTGCTGGGGCTGATCGGTTTCCGGCGGGTCTGGCCGACGATGGTCACCCTGCTGCTGACCGCCTTTGGAACGCTGCCGTCCGCCGTGCGCCTGTGGCTGGGGGACGATCCCGCCGCGAGCGACCGTCGGTGGGCGGCGCTGCTGGCAACGGGCATCCTCGTGTTGGCGGTCGGCCTGATCGCGCAGATTTCGCATTCCGTACAAGGAACCTTCGCCCGCTCCACGAATGTCTGACTTCTTCCAAACCGGCGCGGTGGCCACGCTGCATCGGCTGGGTGCTTCCGGCATCACCCGCATGGAGCGTGAGTTGGTGGAATTCGGAAAGGAATGTCCAGTCGCGCTGGTGTTGCCCTGTCACGTTCGCGAGCTCGGCTCCAAGGCCCTGCTCGGCATCGTGCGCTGTCTGAAGTCAGTGCCCTACCTGGCGCAAGTGGTCGTGGGCGTGGACGGCGCCACGCGGCGCGGCGATTTTGATCGGGCCCGCCGCATTTTCAGCCAGCTCCCTCAACCCACCAGCCTGCTCTGGAACGACGGTCCGCGGATGCGCGCGCTCTTCGCGCACCTCGCCGAATCGGACCTCGGCGCCGGCCCCGGCGGCAAGGGCCGCAACGTGTGGATTTGCTTCGGCTACGTGCTGGCCAGCGACACGGCCCGCATGGTGGCGGTGCATGATTGCGACATCACCACCTACTCGCGGGAGCTGCTCGCGCGACTCGTCTATCCCGTGGCCCATCCGAGCCTGGGGTTTGATTTCTGCAAAGGGTACTACGCCCGGGTGACCGACCGCCTCAATGGCCGCGTCATGCGCCTGCTGGTGACGCCCCTGCTGCGGGCGCTCAAGAGCATCATCGGCCACCATCCGTACCTCGTGTACATGGACACGTTCCGTTACCCGTTGGCCGGCGAGTTCGCGATGGATCTGGACCTGGTGCGGCGCGTCCGCATACCCCATGACTGGGCGCTCGAGGTGGGATTGCTCTCGGAGGTCTTCCGCAACTGCGCGCCGCGCGCCATTTGCCAGAGCGAGCTGTGCGAGAACTATGAGCACAAACACCAGGAGATCTCGCCACGCGATCCGGACAAGGGTCTGAACAAGATGGCCACCGACATCGCCAAGACGGTCTTCCGTCGCATGGCGGCCGAGGGCATCCGGCTGGACGCCGGCTTGTTTGACACCCTACTCAGCGCCTACAGCCGCCAGGCGGAGGACACCCTGCGATTCTACAACGCCGACTCCGTGATCAACGGGCTGCGGTATCCGCGCCATGAGGAGGAAAGCGCCGTGTCCACGTTCGTGCGCAGCATCCGCCGGGCCGCCCGCGACTTTCAGGACGACCCCCTGTGGTCACCGCTGATCTCAAATTGGAACCGGGTCCAGTCCGCGTTGCCCGATTTCGGTCGCGAACTCCGCAAAGCCGTCGCGCAGGACAACGCCTGACACCACCGATCTTCCGGTTCACCGCTCGTGTTCTTTGATGGTCAGTTGGCAGGGGAAGAAATTAAGGCTCAACCAAACGGAAACGGATGGATGAGCCCCGGCAGGGGACGGCGACTTACCCCGTCCCCATTGGCTCGGTCCATGATCACGAAGCGGCCATTCTGGAAGCGACCCACGCGGCGGGACGCCAGCTCCATGCCCGGGCCTTTGCCGCCTCCCCGGACGGTTGGCTCGCCGACAACCGGCAGGGCTGTGAGCCTAAAAGCACACTTGCCAGCGCGTCGCCGGCCGACTACACCAAGGGCAGTTTAGCAAGCAACGACAATTGACCGCACCTATGAGCACCTTGCCTTTGAAGACGCCGAACCAGCGAACGGCCGGATTTACCCTGATCGAGCTGCTCGTCGTCATTGCCATCATCGCGATTCTCGCGGGCATGCTGTTGCCCGCGTTGAGCCGCGCCAAGGACCGCGCCCAAGCCACGGCGGACATCAGCAACGTGAAACAGATCCTGCTGGCGAACGCCATGTACGCAGGCGACAACTCCGACCGCATGGCCCATCCGACGTGGGGCACGGTGGACGGCACCGCCAACGGGGGCCCAGACGGCTGGGCCTACGCGGTGGCCAACTTGGGTCGTATTCCCGGAGGGCCCGCTTACATTCCGTCAGCCGCCGGGCAGTTCGAGACTGGCCCGGCGTTCACCAATCAAATCCAGTTCTTCAAGATCGGTCAGCTTGGGCCCTTCCTTAGCACCCACCAAGTGATGTGGTGCCCGAAGGACGTCGCCACGCGCGGCATCAAGCCTTATCGCGATTGGTGGCGGGCGCGTTACGTCAAGATTACCTCGTACTGCTGGAACGGCACCATTGGTGGTTACGTCGGTCCGAAGGCCGCCTCACTGAACGGCAAGACTTACAAGACCACGGACTTCCTGCCCACGGATATCATGATGTGGGAGCAGAATGAAACCGATGGGTTTTATTTCAATGATGCGGGTAACAATCCGGAGACCGCCGGAGAAATCGTTTCTCAAAGACACGCCGGCTCCACCAGCTACAGCGGTCCGGAGAACAGCCGGGGCGGTGGTGCGCTGGTGGGCACCGTGGGTGGCACCGCGTACTTCATCAAGATGAAGAAGTTCCTCGATTTCAGGAACGCCAAGCTGTATCCGCGGCCCAACGAACTGCTGAACGGCCCGGGCTACCAGCCGTAGGTCGTTTTGCGAGTTAACGAAGATTCCCGGAGGAGCGCTGCGGCGCTCCTTTTTGTTTCGGCCGTTCGTGCTCCCGGGCAGCAAAACCCGGGGCCGATGCGGCGAGACGTTGGCCAACCCGTTTCGGTCTGACCAGGTCGGTGCTCCGGTCGGATCACTCATGGATCTCGTAAACGCAGCCGTCCATGACGAACTTCACGCTCGGCCCCAACGCCAGCCACGGGCGCACCTGGGGTTCCCGGGCCAGCAACTCGAAATACTCGGGGGAACCGAATGGGATGCGCTCGATTTTGGCCGTCGGCAGCCCCTGAATCTGCGAGTCAACCCAGGCATTCCCGTTTTGGAAGAATGTCCGGCCGTTCACATGGCGGCTTTGCTCGCCGTAGCGGATCACGTCGGCGGCGAGATCGCCGGAAGGCGCCAGGCCGCCGGGCCGAGTCGAGGGAAGCACCCGGCTGGGCATAGCGGCCGGACTGGTCGGCACGACCAAGCCGTTTGAGGGGAGCGTGGCAAGAGCCGTCGCGGCCTCCTGACGGCCAGCCGCCAGGGCGGAATCGGCCTGCAGGGCGTTCCGGTTGACTAAACCATATCGGGCGGCGGCGACGGCGGACTGTCCGGAAACGTCCCGCTTCAGGCCCATGTAAGCCGCCTCCGTGGCTTGGAAGGCGGTGAGGTTGGTGGCGAACTGGGGCAGCGACTGAAGGGCGAGCGGCACGCCGCGGGCGCGTTCGTCCTCGTGGATGAGATAGGCGGTGTACGGGGTCACCAGACCGTATTTGCGGGCCAGTTCGACCACCTCGTCCTTGAGTTCCTTGCTCTCGCCGCGCAGACGGATCTCATCGAGCAAGTGGCCGATCCGGCGCGTTGCCCAGAGCCGGGGAATGAAATCGTGTGCGGTCGCCCCCTGCGCGAACTCGACGGGGAACTCGAAGCGGCGGGTCTGCTGATTGAGTTCGCCACCGAGGGTGAGTCTGCCCCGACCCTCGCCCCGGTAACGCCCGACGGCGATCAGTTGCTCGCCCTTGAACAGGTCGGGCAAGGGCGACGGGTAGAGGCTGGCGAGGCGGATGCCGTCGGGCAAAACCAGCGTCGGATTGGCCAGCACCGGGTCTTTGATCTTCGCGAAAAAGTTCGAGACCTTCACTTCAAGATCTTCATCGGGCAGCACGTAGGCGCTGGTGGCCCGCGTCGTCTCGGTGATCCGGTCCAGCAGGCGCGTGTTCACGTCGGTGCCGATGCCGAAGCAGAAGACGCGGGTTTTGCCGTGGCTGGCTTGGGTCACGGCGCTGACGATGGTTTCGACGTCGGTGGGGCCCACGGTGGGCAGACCGTCGGTCAGGAAGATGACGAGAAATGGCCGGCCGCTGTCGGCCGGCCGGAGCGCGAGGGCGCGCTGGAGCGCCTCGTGAATGGCGGTGCCGCCGAGGGCCCGCAGGTCTTGGATGTAGCGGTCAGCGCGGTCGCGATGGGTGCGGTCTGCCGGGACGAGGTTGCCAAACAAGGCGTCGGATTCGGTTGCGAAACGGATGACCTCGAAGCGATCGTCGTCGTTGAGCGAGGCCACGCAGAACCGCAGCGCCTTTTTGGCCTGCTCCAGCTTCTTCCCGGCCATCGAGCCGGAGACGTCCTGCACGAAGACCACGTCCTGGGCAGAACTTTTTCCTCTTTGAGGTCCATCGCGGGCGAAACCATCAGGAGGAAGAAGCCATCCTCGCCGCCCGGCTGGTACGTCAGGACGCTGGCCCCAACATCGCCGGCGGCGAGCGCGTAGAAGAGCTGGAAGTCGGTGTCTGGCTTCACCTCCTTGCTCTCGAAACCCACAGTGGCCTTGTGATCCCCGTGCCGACGCACCTCGATCGGATGGCTGGGGGAGTAAATGGACTTTAGCGGGCTGGAGCTCTCGAGTTCGAGCTTGAGGCTGACCGAGGGAATGGACCTGGCCGACAACTTCTCGGTGCTCAGCGGGTACACGTAGCTGACCAGTCCGGCATCGGCGCGCAGCACCTGCGTGTAGCGGAGCTGGATGCGTTTCTTGCCGAGGGGTTCGATGGGGAAGATGCGGGCCTTGAAGAGGTCGCGGTCGGCGTATTCGAGCAGAGCCGGATCACGCAGTGAGCGCACGATGTCTTCGTAAATCTGCCGGGCCTTGTCAGCCGGGAGCAATTCGGCCGCGACCTGTTTGCCGTTCACGTCCATGCTGAAGCCGTCAAGCTGGGCGCCGCGAGGGAGGGGGAACAGATAGGTCCCCTCGAGCTGCCGGTCGGTCGGGTTGAGGAACTCCTGGTCCACGCGGGTGATGGCGACTTGATCCCGAATGGTGACTTCCACCCGATGAGACCGAACCTCCAGCGGCATGAAGTCCTGCCGCGGCGGGACCACGACCGGTGGCCGGATGGGCGGCCGCGGGCGGGGTGGCGGCGGGAAGATGCCGGGATGGTCGGGGTGGTGGACAATGATGAAGCCATCGGCGGCCGAGTTCAGGCCGAGGCAGATCGCCAGCAGCGGCAGGAGCCAGGAGGTTTTCATGGGCGGCTTTGATGAATCGTCACGGCCTTTAGACGGCGACGATGCCGGGACGCTCCCGCCGGGGGGGGCGGTTCAGCGCGGCAACCCGGCTCCGGGGCAAGAGGCGCCCGGAGAGCGAGCGGCGCCGCCCGCTCGGCGGCGGCGCAACGCAGCCAAACCGGCGGCGACCTTGCGTTTCACAAGGCCTCCCGAAATAGTCCGCCGTCGTGAATGTGACCGTGGCCCAACTGACCGAGGAGCTGCTGGCCTCGTATGCGCGCGTCGGCGGCATCAACCACGTGGATGGGGTCAATCTGCCGTCGAAACGCGCCATCGCCGGGATCACCGCCGATCTGCTCCGGCTGTTGTTTCCGGGCTATTTCGATGAGCACGTCATTCACTCCTCCGAGTTGAAGTCCGTGACCGCCGACCTCCTCGCCTCGGTGGCCCGCCGACTGGAAGCGGAAATTGCCAAGAGCGGCAACTATGCGGCCGTGGCGCGGGCGGAGGACCGATCGGAACAGCCGCCCGCCGCCGAGGTGGCGAAGGACTTCCTGCGCTGTCTGCCGCAGTTGCGCGACCTGCTGCAAACGGACGTGGACGCCGCCTACAACGGGGACCCGGCGGCGTTGAGCCGGGAGGAAGTGATCGTCGCCTATCCCTGCATTGAGGCCATCGCCGTGCAGCGGCTGGCGCATGAGTTGTACCGCCGCCGGGTGGCCCTGATCCCACGCATCATGACCGAGTGGGCGCATTCACGCACCGGGATGGACCTGCATCCCGGGGCACAGATTGGGACGCACTTCTTCGTGGACCATGGTACGGGTACGGTCGTGGGCGAGACCACGACGATCGGAGCCCACGTGCGCATGTATCAGGGTGTGGGCCTGGTGGCGCGGTCGCTGTCGGCAGGGCAGGCGTTGCGAGGGCAGAAGCGGCACCCGACCATTGAGGATCGGGTCACCATCTATGCGGGCGCCACCATCATGGGCGGCGACACCGTGGTAGGTGCGGGCACCACGATCGGCGCCAACGTCTTCCTGACCCACAGCGTTCCGCCGGGTTCGCTGGTCTTGACCGAAGACGCCAAGGTGAAGGTGCTGTCGAAGTCCGACCGGGTGATCCCGGTGGATTTCCAGATTTGAACGGCGACGCTGGCGCGAGACGGCGGGGCGGGCGAAGACTACTTGACCTGCCCGGTCGCGGCCCACTCCGTGCCCCGCACGATCACCGTCCGCACGGAGGGATTGTCCAGCGCCCGGCCATCGTGGCCGAAGGTGTGGTGGAAGACCCGGCCGTTCCCGTAGCTCAGCGTGAACGCGAGCGGCTCGGTCTGCTTGCTCCAGTCCGACCACGCCTCCAGCAAGACCTTGATGGGCGTGTCCCCTTGCAGCTTGGCGTAAAGCTCATCGTCCGCTTCAAACTCCGTAAGGCCCTTCACGATCGGGTCGGCCGGGTCCGCCACCTTGACCGTGAACTTGCCGCGCGGGCCGTGCCCGGAGGTGCCCATGACCCAGACCCGCCCGCAGAGCTTCCGGAACTCAGGCCACTCCTTGAATGATGCGCTCGACAGGTGCGTGACGACGAAGCCTTTGCCGGACCGCACGTAGTTCAACAGGTTCTCCTTGGCGGTGTCGGTCAGCGTCGGGGTCTTGGCGTTGTACATCGCCAGCAAGACGGCGTCGTACCGGGCGAGTTCGGTTGCCGAACTGAACGGCGCGGTGTTGGTGACGAGAACCACGTCAAACTTGCCGCTGTTCACGAGAATGTCCCGCGTGGCGGCGGAAACCTCCTGCCAGTTGTGGGCGGGCGTGACGTCGTCACCCGTGACGATGAGGACCCGGGGCTTTTCGGCGGCGAAAGCGCCGCAGCCCAAGGTAACCGTGAGAATGCAGGAAAAGAGGAGGCGAAGAGAGGAAGGCTTCATGACGTGAGTTTTTTGGAGTATCGGCTGTGAGGCGGAGTGTGAACCCCCGGCGGAGCCGGTCAAGCCGGCCGCGCGGTGCCCGGTTCACTCGACGCGTTCCAAGTCGGCAGTCTCCTCGGTGTGGGTCATGTGCTTTTTCGAGAACAGCGCGCGGCCCTCGAGGTGCCAGGTGAACCGCGGCGTGTACCACAAACCGTCCTCGGTTCGCCGGCGCTCAAATCGCACCTCGCAGGCGCGCACGTTGCCGACGAGGCCGCCGACGACGTTGACCTCCCGGATCAGCCGCAATTCCAGCCGCGCCGGCGCATGGTCTTCGCGGTCAATCCACGTGCGCCCGGCGACGGCGTTGACGAAGCGCTCCTTGAGACTCCTGGCGGGCAGCGGCGGGTTTTTGGGCCGGAACTCGATCACCCACGCGGGCCGCCCGTTCACGTCTTCCTGCCCGACGAGCCGGTACTCGAATCGGGCGTAGAGCCCACCCAGTTCCTCGAAGTCGTCGGTCCGGTAGCCCGGCCCCTGCCGCTCGCGGCGGGCATTCTTCCGCCGCTCCGGCTCCGGCTGCCGCGGGTCGTGCCGCAGGGACTCCTCCGTCCGCTCCTTGAGCATCCCTTCGTCGTCCCATTTTTCGGTGACCTTGCGATGCGTGAAGGCGTAACGCTGGCGGAAGAGTTCGCCCTGCTGCTCCTCCAGCCGCCATCGTTCGCCCACGCGACGCAGGATTTCCTCCACGGTCGGCTTCAGGGCCTCGCTCGCGGGCGCAACGCCGCTGGCGCGGGCATGGAGCTCAGACTGCGCGGTGAGCAGACGGGGACCGAGAAGCGCGATGCACAGAAAACGGAGGAAGAACGAGGGCATGATGTTCAAAGCGGCGAACGGTGAGCGTTCCATGCGGCGCCATAGGCGCCCGCAAGGTCGCCCAGTCCCGCGGGAGCCATGCGGACGCGATGCCCGCCGGGCCGCCACTCAATCGGTTCCAAGAATTGCCCGAGAGGTTCGAACAACGCCGAACCAGCTTGGGCGATGCCGCCACCGACGATGACCACCTCCGGATCGAGAACATTGATCAGCGACGCAATGCCGCACGCCAAGGCCTGCAGGAGGTCGAGCCAGACACGAGTGGCGAAGGGGTCGCCCGCGAGGTGGGCGGCTACGAGTTCATGGGTGGTGTCAAAGCGTCCGTCCGTCCGCTCGCGGATGCGGTAGTTGCCCACTGCCCACTCGAGGCTGCCCGGAGTGCCACAGATGTCGGGCGGGCCGTTTCGGTCGAGGGTGATGTGGCCCAAATGGCCTGCGCGGCCGATGGCCCCGCGCAGCAGGTGCCCATCCACCATCGCGGCACCGCCGACGCCCGTGCCCAGCGTCAGCAGGATGGCGTTTGCCGCGCCGCGCGCCGCGCCCAGCCACACCTCGCCGAGCAGCGCCGCCTGGGCGTCGTTGAGCACGGGAACGGGCGTGTCCGAAGCCAGGAAGTGGGTCCAATCGAGTCCCTCCAGACCGGCCAGGCGTCCGGGCATGAAGGCGATGGAGCGCGCGTCGCGGGCCGCCAGGCCAGGGGCGGACACGCCGCAGCGGGCGGGCGGATGGGCGAGTTCGCGCACCGCCCGCTGATGCAGGTCGCGCGCGGCGTCGGCGAACGCGCCGGGGCGATCCGGATCGAAGGTGGCGTGGAACCGCCGCAGCGTCTCGCCGTTGGGCGTGACCGCCACGGCCTTGACGCTCGAGCCGCCAAGGTCGAGTCCGAGCAGGTAGGGGGGCGTCATTCCCTTGGCTTCACCCGGCTCCAGAGGCGGCCCAGGCTGCGCCACACGGATTCGGCCGGTGGCGGGGCGGGACGCGCGGTCGGTCGCGGCGCCTCGGCCGGGGTGGCGATTCCTTCGCTGACGCTCCAGCCCCCGTCCACGGCGAGCACCTGGCCGGTCACGAACCGCGATTCATCCGAGAGGAGGAAGACGGCCGCCGCGTCCAGGTCCTCGGGCCGGCCGATGCGCCCGCCATCGAGCGGTTGTTTGGCCCGGACATAACTCATGATGGCGGGATCTCCTTGGGCGCGCTGCGACATCGGGGTAGCCACCAGGCCCGGGGCGAGCGCGTTGAAGCGGATATTGCGCGGGGCGTAATAAGCAGCGGCGCTCGTGGTGAGCCCGATGATGGCGGCCTTCGCGGTGGCGTAGGCGTGGGTGCTGAAGTGAGAAGGCGCCGGCGAGAAAGCGAGCACGGAACTCAGATTCAGCACTGCGCCGCCGCCGCCCTGCTTGAGGAATTGGGTGACGGCCGCCCGGTTCGACCAGAACACCGAATCGAGGTTGAGCCGTACAGTTTGCTCCCAACCCTCATCGGTGACCTCGTGCAGGGGACCATCGCCGAAACGGCGCCCGCTGCCGCCGGCCACGTGGTAAAGCGCGTGCAGCGCCCCGAAGTTGCCCGTCGCGACGTTGACCGCGGCGACCGCCGTTTTGGGGTCGGTGGCGTCCGCCGTCAGCACTACCGCATTGGCGCCGAGGGCTTCCTTGGCGGCGGCCGAGGTGGTGTCATCATGACCGACCGCCACGACCCTCGCCCCCGCCGCCAGAAAAGCCTTGGCGGCCGAGAGGCCGAGGCCACTGGTGCCGCCCATGATGACGATGACCTTGCCGGCCAGCGCAGGACCCTTCATGAGCGGAAGTTTGCGGTCCGCTGAGCGGCCCCGCAAATCTCTTTCCGAAACGCGCGCCGGACTGCAACGGCCGCGACCGGGCGCTCGGAGGGCCGCCGCGCCGTGAGCCGGTCAACGCTTGATCAGCGTTTCGAGCAGCTTGTTGAGATCCAGGGTCTGGAGGCTTACCGCGTTGCCGGAGGGAATCATGATGAGCCGCTTGCCGACGAGATTCGTGGCGATGGCGAGTTGGATCTGGGTCTCGCTGCCGGCACTGGCCATGGCTTCGCGCTGCTTGGCAATCGCCTGAGCCTGGTTGGTGCCCTCGGCCAGAATCGCCTCGGCGATGGCCTGCTTCTGGTCGAACTCGGCGTCGGCCGCCGACACGGTGTTCGAGTATCGGCCCTGCATGGTGGCGAGCATCGCTTTCACCTGGCCCTCGGCTTCGTTCAGCAGCCGTTTGTTCGCCTCCCGCTGGGCCTCGATCTGCGCGCGCACCTCGAGCGCCCGGGCTTCGGCGATCTTCTTCTCCGTGATGACCTTCAGGTAGTCCGGATCGAACCGGTAGTCCATGACCGCGACGCGTTCGAGGATGATGCCGTATTCATCGAAGATCTCCTGCAGGCCGGCCTTGGCCTGCTCGACGGCGGCGTTGCGGGCGTCGGTGTGGGTGAAGTCGTCCGTGGACAGGGCGCCGAGAAAATCGCGGGTGCGACTGCGGGCCACGGTGGCGACGACCTTCTCGCGCAACTCGGCGTCATTTGCCGCGACGTACTGCCGGATGAACGGGGCCTTCGCCGGGTCAATGCGGAACGAAAACGTCATGTCCACGAACAGATCGTTGCCGTCGCGGGTCTTGATGGTGAGTTGCGAATCGCCCTTCATCTCGAGCACCTGCAGGCGGGTGTCGAAGGTGTCCCAGTCGTTGACGATCGGCAGGAAAAAGTAGGCGGCGCCGGGTTGATAGACGCGGTCCTCGACGCCGCGAGTACCGAGCCACTTGACGGTGCGGACGCCCACTTCGGTGGAATCGGTGGCGTGGTAGGAGGCGATGCCCAGAATCGCAAGGACGAACAGGCTGACCAACGACCAGAAAACGGCGCGGGAGGTCTTCATGGGGTCAGGGCGTGGGGGCTTTGAGTTTGAGCTGCCGCATCAGGGTTTCGATGTCGAGCGGGTTGAAGCCGTCGGGGCCGCCGGCGGGCAGGACGATGGTGTCCAGCCCGGACAGCACCCTGGCCCACTCGAAGCCGAGGAGCCGCTCGGCGCCCTCGCCGCGATAGGCTTCGTTGAGCAGGCGCTGTTTCTCCGCCTCGGCAAGGGCCACCACGCGATTGCCCTCGGCGGCGCGCTTGCGCTTGTACGCCTCCATTTGGGCGGTGAGCCGGGTGATCTGGTTGGTGCCTTCCATGAGCTTGATGGCGAGGCTGGCTTCGCCCCGCTTGATCACCTCGTTGAGCGCAGCCTGCGCCTGGGCGAGCTTCGCCTCCTCGACGTTCTTCTGCCTCGTCTGCTCCTGAATGTTCCGGGCCTCGATGCGGGCCTGGACCGCTTCGTGATACTTCGGGTAGCGGATGAGCACGTGCTCGACCCGGAGGCCGCGCGGCTCGAGGAACTCGTTGAATTTGTCACGCGCCACGTTCTGCTTCGCGACGCGCTTGGCGGCGTCGAAAAAGTCCTCCGGATGCAGCGTGCCCATCGTGGCCTTCAGAGTCGGTTCCGCTTGCAGGATGATGCCGTTCTGCTCGTAAAGGCTGCCGGCGCCGAATTCCCGGACCACGCGATAGGGATCCACCACGCGGTACAGGATGGACACGTCCAGCGTGATGAAAAAGCCATCGGAAGTCTGAATGTGGGCGGCGTCTTCGTAGCGTACGTAGCGACCGCGGGTTTCCTCGCCCCGGCCGCTGGTGTGGAGCGTGATCGCCCGCACGCTCCGGGGAAAAACGAGGAATTTCTCGCACCCCGGCGTGCGCCAATGCACACCGGTGCCGTAGATGTTGGTCTGAATGCCGGAGGGACCGGTGATCAGGGGGATGGGCACGTCCACCTGCTTCACCGCGAATTGATCCGGCTCGATGTACTGCGTGCAGGTGAGGTACAGAAACGCGCCGAACACCACGGCCATGAGGACGAGCAGCGCGAGGCCCGATGGCGCGAACTGCCGGGTCAGGGCGGACAGCCCGCGGCGGAAGTCGCCGGGGGAGCCGGGCGAAGCGCCGGTGCTGGGGCGGGTGCTCGCCGGGGAGGAGGGACGGAAGAACGGCTTCATGGAATAGGGGACTTGGCGGCAGGGGCGGCGGCCGAAAGGTGGCGCAAGGCGTAGCCCTCGCGATCGCGCGCCAGAAAGGTCTCATGGGCCGCGAGGAACAGCCGGTTGAAGCGATCCTGCCGGGCCACCGAGGACAAGGTGCCCTCGGTGTGCGGTTTCAAGAACGACTCGAACGCGGGCAGGTTGAGCCGTGCCAGGGCGGCGGGCGAGGTGGGGTCGGCTTCGCGGGCGCGCTGGTAGTCGCGCCAAAAGTCCCGGGGTTCGGCGTAGCGAGCCAGTAGTTCCAGCGCCTCGGCTCGCAGGACGTCGCCTTCCAGCAAACCGCGCCGTTCGTCGTACGCGATGTCGGTCTCCAGCTTGCGGCCGAGCAGGAGGATGGACTTCTCCAACCGCCGGCGCGCGCGGGCGAGTTGGCGGTCATACACGTATTGCGTCGCCGTGTAGATCAGCAGGCCGAGCATCGCGTTGACCACGCTGGTCATGAGCAGGACCTGGGGAGCCAGGGAACGCCCCCGCGTCACCACGGCGGCCAGAACTTCGAGCACGACGACGGTTCCAAGGACATAGTGCCAGACGCGCTGCCGGCCCTTGGTTTCCCGGATCTGGCCGACCGTGGCGAGGTAGTCGGCGTAGAGCGGGCCCAGCTCAGTCTTCAAGAGCTGCCGCATACCGTCATAGAGCCGGGCGTTTTCGTGGCTGAAGTCCAGTTCCTCGCGCTTGAGGCGCTCGACGAAGTAGTCGTCCACCAGGCGGCCCAGTTGCGGCGCCGGCACCACGGACTCCTCCGCACGGTCGAGGATCTCCCGCGAGACGTCTTGGAGCAGGAGCTGGCTCATGGTGATGACTTCTCGAACGCGGGTACTTTAGGTCGTTCCCGCGGGGCCGGGGAAGTAGAGAATCGGGCGGGTTTTGTAGCCGCGCGAAGGCTGAAGCGCAGCGAGGTTGGAGCTTCGCCTGGCGTAACCACCATGAGTGCCGGGCGGCGAGCGAAGGCTCGCGCAGGCAGCGGCCGGCGCTACTTCAACTCGCGGACGAAGATGTTCTTAAACTGCAGCAAACTCGGCGGGCTGTTCCAGTTACCCTGGGCGTCCTTGCCGCCGTGGTGCTGCAAGGCGATGCGGCCCTTCGCGGGCAGGTCGGGAATCGTCGCGCTGGGAATGACCGTCACCCCGTTCAGCGTGGTGGTCACGGTCTTGCCCTGAACGGTGATCTCGAAACGGTTCCACTCGCCCACGGGTTTGTCGGCCTGATGCCGCGGCGTGACGGCGGCGCGCAGTTCGGGCGACGTGCGGGGATCCGTCCGGATGCCGTACATCTCGCCGGAGCCGATGGGCCAGCACCAGATGTTGACCTGAAAACGGCCGTGCCCCCGCAGGAAGATGCCGGAATCCGAGTCGGGCAGCGCCAGCCGATGCTCCTTGCCGGTCACGTCCCGGGCGTGGGTGCCGTCCGGCAGAATGTAAGGCACGCCGGGGTTGACGTAGGGCGTGGCCTTGATGCGCCAGTCCACGAGCAGCACGAAGTCGCCGAGCTCTTCCTCGCTCCAGAGTGACTTGTCGCCGGGCGCTTCGCTCTCCGCGTCGTAGTCAATGACACCGTCCACGATCTTCCAGTGGCCGTTGTCGCCCGGTGGCACTCGCCAGCCGGCAAAATCGCGGCCGTTGAAGAGCGCCCGAAAACCGGGCGGGGCGACGTTGTCGGCTCCCGAAGCGAGCAGGCAGCCGAGGGTCACAGCGATGAGGGCGGTCGGGATCGAAGAGCAGCTTTTCATGATGGATTTGAATGGGTGACGATCATCGGTGGCACGGCGTTAATGGCGACGCGGCGCGCGGTGAATTGCAAGTGGGAAGTCGGGCTGAACGCGCGGAGCAGACGGAAATTGGCTTGCTGGCGAGGGGTGCCGGCGTTTGATTGGCGGCGCCATGCGAATTCCCCACCTTTCCCTGTTGGCCGTGGCGGGCTGGACAGCCGTCATTCTCGCCGCCCCCTTTCCGCCGCATCTGGACCAACCGCTCTTGGGCCCGCCCCCGGAGCCACCCGCGCGCCCGCTGGCCTTGCCCCGCGGGGCGGAACTGGCCGGCGCGGTCGTCACGCCGGTCACGGTGACGCCGTCCAGCCGCGAGGAGTCGCGCAATTTCTTCAACACGGTGTACGCGGCCAGCAACAACGCGTCGCCGGCTTGGAACGGTGCCTACGAGACCTGCGAGGCCGGGACCACTGCCGCGAGCTTCCGCGAGGCCGTGGTGCGGCGAATCAATTATTTCCGCGCGATGGCGGGGGTCCCGGCGGACGTCGCGTTGGCTGCGGAATACAACGACAAGGCCCAGCAGGCTGCGCTGATGATGAGCGCGAACACGAATTTGAATCATTACCCGGCGCCGACGTGGCTTTGCTACTCGTCGGCCGGAGCCGAGGCCGCCGGCAAGGCCAACCTGGCGATCGGCACCCTGGGCCCCGAGGCGATTGATGGCTACATGGAGGACCCGGGTGAGTTCAATGCCAGCGTGGGTCACCGCCGCTGGCTGCTTTACCCCCAGACCCGACTGATGGGCACCGGCGACGTGCCGGGCGACGCCTCCCGCTACGCAGCCAACGCGGTCTGGGTGCTGGACAACAACGTTTTTGGCGCGCGGCCGGCGACGCGGGACGATTTCGTGGCCTGGCCGCCGCCGGGGTTCGTCCCGTATCCGCTGGTCTTCCCGCGCTGGTCGCTGTCGTATCCCAACGCCGACTTCACCAAGGCCACGGTCACGGTCACGCAGAACGGGTCTCCGCTGGCCGTGCAGGTGGAGCCGGCCAGCGTCGGGGCCGGAGAGAACTCGCTCGTGTGGGTGATGCCCGATGTGCTGTTTGCCGGTTCCAACTCGCACCCACCGACCTCGGCGGATGTCGCCTACGCGGTTGAGGTGGCGGGCGTGAAGGTGGGGAATGCGACCCGAAGTTTCTCGTACGTCGTGACGGTTTTCGATCCCGCCCGGCCGGGCACGGACACCGTTCGGCCTTCGATCACCGGCCCGGCTACGGTGCAGGTCGGCCAACCCGCGTCATTCACCTTCACGCCCGTGCCGAAGGCCGATGCACACGAGGCGCGTTTGAGCCGCAGCGTGGCCCTGAACATTACGGAGGGTGCCGAGGACAATCTCATCAACTTCGACCGTGACGTCTCGCCCGGTTACCCGGTGGTCGTCTCGTCGCCCCGCTACTCGGGTTCGTACGCCATGCGCCTGACTCACCTGTCACCGGCCCGGCCCCAAGTGCTGACGTATCGCAAGACGCTGCTCCCCGCGGCCAACGCCAGCGTCACCTTCCGCAGCCGGCTCGGCTATGCGTCGGAGGGCCAGCACGCCCGCGTTCAGGTCTCCACCGACTACGGCGGGTCATGGACGACCATCTACTCCCAGTCCGGGACTTCCACCGCGGGCGAATCCAGCTTTCAGAGCCGGACCGCGTCGCTGGCGGAATTCGCGGGTCGCTCGCTGCTGCTCCGCCTGGTGTACGACTACTCGGGCGGGCCGTACTATGCCGACACCGCGACCCACGTGGGCTGGGTGGTGGACGACTTGCGATTCATCAACTGCGCCGAGTTGACCGTGCCCATGGTCGTCACTGTGCCCGCCGGAAACACCTTCAACATCGTCCCGACCGCGGCAGTCGCGCACGTTCTCGAAGTTCGCGCCCTGGTCTTCGGCGGTTTGCCGCTCGAATGGGGCCCCGCTTTTCCGCTCGCCGTCCAGAACGGTCCCGTCCTGAGCGTGGCGTTGGACGTACCCGCGCTGGTGAACGGCCAGCTTCACATCAACTTCACCGCCACGGCGACGACACCGACCACACAGTTCACCCTGCTGCGCCGGGCCAACGTGGCCTCCGGGGAATGGACGACCGACGCCAGCGCCACCTTGGTGAAACTCGGCGGAGCCAGCTTCCGCTTCGTGACGCCGCCGCCGCTCGGGGCGGCCTTCTTCAAGGTTCGCGCCCAGTGAAGGGAGGCGTGGCGATCGCAGAAAGGCGATCCGCGGCGCAGGCCCGGATTTGAACGGACGCTCCTCCCGGCGAGTCTCAAGTGCATGAGTTGGAGCGTTCGGGCGAACGGGCAGTTCGGAGCCGCCGGTGGCCAAGGCAAGGCGCTTGCCGCAGGGGTGAATTCTTCTATGTTCTGCCGGTTGCGGAACGCAAAAGTGGTCATGAATCCCATCTTCCCCCAACTCCGTCGGGGCCTGTCTGTCGTGCTGATTGCCCTGACGGCCTGCCTGTCGGCTGGCTGGCTCGCGGTACGGGCGGCGACCGAGGAGACTCGTCCCCTCCGCCTCACGCAGAACCTCACGGCTGCGGAGGCGGTGAACGACCTGATCACCTTCTCGAGCAAGTACAACACGGTCACGCCGCTGTTGCCCGGGGAGCACGATCCGAACATCACCCGCCTGACGGCGCAGGTGCTCGCCGGGATGCACTACTCGCGCGAGCCCTTCACCGGCACGATGGCCAACCGGTTCCTTGACCGCTACATCGAGATGCTTGATCCGGTCCGGATTCACTTCTTCCAATCTGACCTCGCCCAGTTTGACAAGTACCGCCCGCGGCTGGCCCAGGTGACCGCGTTCCGCGGCGAAACGCTGGCGGCGCGGGAGATCTTCGCGCGGTTCGTGCAGCGGATTGATCAGCGCGTCGAGTACGTGGCCGGACTGCTGCAGAACGGCAGCTTTGAGTTCACCGGAGACGACCGCTACACGCCCAATCGCAAGACCGCCGCCCGGCCGGCGAACGAGCGGGAGGCGCGGGAGCTCTGGCGACAGCACCTCCGGTACGAGTATCTCCAGGAGAAGCTCAACGACAAAACGCACGATCAGATCGTCAAGACGCTTAGCGCGCGCTACAAACGGCTGCTGCGCAGTTGGGCCGATCTGGATAACGACGACGTGCTGCAACTCTACCTGAGCGCCCTCGCCAACGCTTACGATCCCCACTCCGATTACATGGGCAAGGCGCAGCTCGAGAACTTCGCCATCAGCATGAAGCTCTCGCTCTTCGGCATTGGTGCCCTGCTGCGCGCCGAGGACGGCTACTGCAAGATTGAGAGCCTCATGGCGGGCGGCCCCGCCGCGCGCAGCCGCAAGATCAAGCCCGGCGACCGCATCATCGCCGTCGCCCAAAAGGACCAGGAGCCGGTGGACGTCGTGGACATGAAGCTCACGAAGATCGTCGAGATGATCCGCGGTCCCAAGGGCACGGAGGTCACGCTCACGCTGATTCCGGCGGATGCGGCCGACGATGCCCAGCGCAAGGTCGTCACGCTGATCCGCGACGAGATCAAGCTCGAGGACCAGGAGGCGAAGGCGAAATTGATCGAACTGCCCGGTCCCGACGGTCAGCCCACGCGCCTGGGGGTCATTGATCTGCCGTCGTTTTACGCCAGCTTCGAGCTGAACAACATCAAGGACAATTCCGAGCAGCGCAGCACCAGCGCCGACCTGACACGGCTCATCAAGAAGCTGACCGCCGAGAAGATCAGCGGGCTCGTCCTCGACCTGCGCCGGAACGGCGGCGGGTCGCTCGAAGAAGCCATCCGCGTGGCGGGACTGTTCATCAAACAGGGGCCGATCGTGCAGGTCCGCGACACGTCGGGTGACGTCACCGTCGAGTCGGATCGGGATCCGGCCGTGGCCTACGACGGCCCCTTGGTTGTGCTGACGAGCCGGTTCAGTGCTTCGGCGTCGGAGATCGTCGCGGCGGCGTTACAGGATTACGGTCGCGCGCTGGTGGTCGGCGACACGAACACCCACGGTAAGGGCACAGTGCAGACCATCTACGAACTCAACCGCGTGCCCGGCCGGTTCCCCACCAACGTCAATCCCGGTGCGCTCAAAGTAACGATTCGCAAGTTCTACCGGGCCAACGGCGAATCCACCCAGCTCCGCGGCGTCCAGCCGGACATCGTGCTGCCGTCGGTGGCGAACTACATGGAAGTGGGTGAGGCATCGCTGGATTATCCTTTGCCGTGGGACACCATCGAGAGCGCGCGCTTCGACAAGCTCGACCGGGTGCAGCCTTACTTGGACGAACTGCGTCGCCGCACGGAAAAGCGCCAGGAAGCTTCGACCGATTACGCGTACATCCGGGAGGACATCGAGCAGTTTCGTCGGACTCTGGCGGACCGCAGCGTGTCCCTCAACGAGGCGAACCGCCGGCGCGAGAAGGAGGAAAACGAAGCGCGCCGCAAAGCCCGCCTGACCGAACGTAAAGCCCGCCCCGCTCCGTCCGAGACCCTTTACGAGATCACGCTCAAAAACGCCGGCCAGGAGGGCCTGCCCGATCCCTTCGACCCGAACAAGCCCAAGTCGGAAGAGGAGCAAGCTCTCTCGGCGCGGACCATTACCGATCCCGATCCGGAGGAAACCGAAGCGGAGGACGAAAAGACTCCGGCAGTGGACGTCGCCCTTGAGGAAACCAAGCGCATTCTGCTCGATCTGATCTCCCTGACAGCGGCTCGCGCACCGGTGACACCTGTAGCCAGTGTGCGGTCGGTTGACAGCCCGGTGCAAGGGAACTGAAGCGCATCGTCTCCATCCAGGAAGCCCGGGGGCCGGGGAGGAAAAGACGGGGTCGGAAGTCGCGCCGATTACCGGTTGGGCCACGCCGTCCGGATCCAAGCCGTAATCCCAGCAGCGGACCCACAAACAGGTTTCAACCGCTTGGTTCGCCTGCAGTAGTTTTCGGCCCGGGGGGACTTCAGGCCCTCAGCGACCAGAATCAGCCTTTCTCGATGCAGGCGTAGGCGTTGTGGTTGTGGATGCTTTCGTAGTTCTCGGCCTCCACCTTGTACCATGTCACGTCAGGGTGCGCGTTGAGCTTGAGGGCGACATTCCGCACCAGGTCTTCGACAAACACCGGATTCTCGTAAGCGCGTTCGGTGACGGCCTTCTCGTCCTGACGCTTGAGCAGCGAGTACAGTTCGCTGCTGGCCGAGGCTTCGACCAGAGCGATCAAGTCCTCAATCCACACCACCTGCCGCGACCGGATTTGCACGGTCACGTTGCCCCGCTGATTGTGCGCGCCATACCGGCTGATCGCCTTAGAACACGGGCACAACGTGGTCACTCCGACAATGACCGTCAGAACGAAATCCGTTTCGCGGCCGCAAGCAGCGGCCTCGAATCGCGCCGTGTAATCCATGACGCCGACCTTGCCGGTCACCGGCGCCTTCTTTTCGAGGAAAAAGGGAAACTCCATCTCCAGATGGGCCGTCTCCGCATGCAGCTTCCGCTGCATCTCGTGAAGGATGTCGGGGATGTTTTCCACGTGGATCATGCTGCCGTGGGCGTTCAGCACCTCGATGAACCGACTCATGTGCGTGCCCTTGAACTCTTTGGGCAGGTCCACGTAGAGACTGATGGTGGCGATCGTGTTCTGGGTGCTGTGTGCCTTGTCCCGGATGACGATGGGGAAGCGCAGCCCGCGGACGCCCACCTTGTCAATGCGCAGCTCCCGGTGGTCGGGTTCGCTCTGTTTGTCGGTCAGCCGCAGGTTGGCGGCGGCGGTCCGGCTCGTCTGGCCCGCGGTAGTTGGAAGGGTTGTTTCCTTGCTCACGGCGGAAGGTAGCGTCACCCGCCGCCGGTGCCAAACGCCAGCCGGTCCCGGCCACACGGAGACGCTCAACCGCGCCGCAGGATCAAGTCGCGAAACTCCGCGAACAGCGGGGTCGAGTCGTGCGGCCCGGGAGAGGCCTCGGGGTGATACTGCACGCAGAAGATTGGTTTGGATTTGTGCCGCAGCCCCTCCACCGTCTGGTCATTCAGATTGACGCGATTGACCGTCACTTCCGCCGGCAAGGAGGAGGCATCCACCGCGAAACCGTGATTCTGCGACGTGATTTCCACCCGCCCCGAGTCGAGGTCTTTCACGGGTTGGTTCGCGCCGCGGTGTCCGAACTTCAACTTGAAAGTCTTCCCGCCAAAAGCCTGTCCCAGGATTTGGTGTCCCAGGCAGATCCCGAAGATCGGAATGCCGTGCCGCACCAGGTCCGCCACCGCCCGGACGGCGTAACCGAGCGCAGATGGATCTCCCGGCCCGTTGGATAAGAAAATCCCGGCCGGCCGGTGGGCCAGCGCCTCTTCGGCAGAAGTTGAGGCTGGAACCACCTGCACGCGGAATCCGTGCTGCCGGAGGCGGCGGCAGATGTTGTACTTGATGCCGAAATCGTAGGCGACGATCGGCACGTCCGCCGCCGGCAACGGGTCGCGCAAGCTTCGTGGCTGCGGTTCCGTCGCGGGGCCGCAAGTCAGACGAAAGGCACCGCTCGGTTCGTCGCGATCGTCCCACGCGAAAGCGGTCCGGTGCGAGACCTCCTTGACGTAGTCCACGCCGACCAGCCCGGGCCAGGCACGCGCCTGCGCAACCGCATCCTCCGCTGAAAGCCCCTCGGTCGAAATCAGCCCCTTCATGGCGCCCCGCACCCGCAGCTTCTTGGTCAATGCCCGGGTATCCACCCCTTGGATGCCCGGGATTCCATGCTGGCGCAGGTAGTCATCGAGCGGGTAATCCGCCCGCCAGTTGCTGACCACCGGCGACACCTCACGGACCACAAATCCAGCAACGTGCGGCTGGTAGGATTCAACGTCCACGGCGTTGACCCCGTAATTGCCGATGTGCGGATAGGTCATCGTCACGATCTGGCCCTTGTAGGAGGGATCGGTGAGGACTTCCTGGTAGCCCGTCATGGAGGTGTTGAAACACACCTCGCCACACGCGGTGGCGGTGGCCCCAAACGCCGTCCCCGGGTACACCGAGCCGTCTTCCAGAGCGAGAATGGCCGTCGTTCGCGTCATCGAAAGAGCCGCGAGGCTAGGGGCGAAGGGGATGGGGTCAAGGCTTTAGCCGGGCACAAAAAAGGCGCGACCGCCAGGTCGCGCCGTCGAATGCCTCGGCCCACATCACTTCTTGGCCATCGCCTTCTCGATCTCGGCAATCACCGCTTTGGGGCCGCCGCCGCCATAGCCGATCTTGCGGCCAACTTCCTTTCCTTCGCCGTTGATGAAAACCAGCGTCGGGTAGCCGCGCACTCCGTACTTGTCCTTCAGTTCGTTGTTCGCCTTGGCCAGGTCTTCCGGCAGCTTCTTCTTGTTCGGGAAGTCAATCATCACCATCACCAGATTGTCCTTGGCGTAGTTGATGAATTCCTCCTGGGAGAAAACCTCCTTCTCCTGCTTGATGCAGAAGCCGCACCAGTCGGAGCCGGTGAAATGGGCGACCACCAGTTTCTTCTCCTTCTTGGCCTGCTCGATGGCCTTGGGCAGATTGGTTGTCCATTTGATTTCAGCCGCCGCAGCCGCGGCCACTGCCAGACCGATGATTGCGCTGAGAATGATTCGTTTCATGGAGGTCAAGGTGACGCATGCCCCTCGGTTTGGCAACTCCGGCAAAGGGCGCGGGCCGCGTCACGCCACCCACCGCACCGCGCCATCGGATGCCATGCGCGGAGCCAGATGGAACACATCCCGCCGCAGGCAAAAGGCCACGTCGGCGGCAAGCTCGGGCCGGGCGAGCAAACGCCGCGCGTTTCGAGCGTGGGAGGCGATCGCGGGGCCCACGTTGTCCGCGTGACGCAGGTAAAGCTCGCGGGCCAGCGCCGCCGAATCTGCCACGTCTCCCCGGCCGTAGCAGGGCCACAGGAGATCGCAAAGTGCCCCGGCGGCAACGGTGTCTTCGAACGAGGCCTGCTCCACCGTGCCGGCACAGATGAGCAGCAGGTCCGCCGGCTGCCAGCGATGCAGCACGGCTGCCACCGCCCCCAGATTCAGGAGCGAGGCCACCAACACCTCCTGGGCACCCCGGCAGGCGCGCAAAGCCCGGGTACCGTTGGTCGTGCTCATGATGATGGGGCGGCCCAGCACGCGGTTGCGTGTGAACTCGCGCGGTGAGTTGCCCAGATCAAACTCCACCCCGCCGGTCAACCCGGCCGTGATGCGCAGGCCGTCGCGTTCGCCGGCCAGCAACGCGTCGGGAATCTGTTCGCGAAGTCGCAGAGCCTCCGGGATGTCCGCAGCCGGGTGGATGGAGGTCGCGCCGTGGGCGAGAGCGGTCACCATCGAACTGGTCGCGCGGAGCACGTCGAAAACAACACAGGTGGTCTGGCGCACATCGCGCGCGCCGAGTTCCCTGAACTCAGCGGGCGTCAGGAGAACCTCGATGGACTGGCTCATGCTTGAATATCGCTGTTCCGAACCCGGGCCCTCCGCGCGTCCCGGCCCGCTCGCTGCCGGATGTGGTGAAACAGGTATTGCTGGGCATAGCCACCGTGGGGACCGAAATGCGTCGCGCTGAAAGCTTCCAGTCGGCGAAACGTGACGCGGCGGCGGGGGAAGTAAAGCTGCCGCAGCGCCCGCAGCACCCACACGTCGAGGGGAAACGCCTGACGGAAACCGAGGGAGAACAGCAGCACGCAGTTGGCGATCTTGGGACCAACCCCCGGCAACGCCAGCAGCGCCGCTCGCGCCTCCGCGAGTGGCCGGTCGCGCAACCGGGCAAGGTCCGGATCTTGTTGGGCCACGCGTTGGGCAACCGCCCGGAGATAAGGCGCGCGGAACCCAAGCTTGCACGCTCGCAATTCAGCCTCACCGGCCGCCGCCAGACGGTCCGGGTCAGGGAACGCGAAAGCGGGAGGACGCCCGGGCGGTACGACCACCGGATCCCCGAATCGCTCGCAGAGCAGGCGGACCATTTCACGGATTTGGACGATCTGTTTGGTGGACGAGAGCACGAACGACGCAAGGCACTCCCACGGCTCCTGGCGCAACAACCGTAGCCCGCGGCACGCGGCCGTTGCCTCGCGCATCGGCGCGTCGTCGGGGAAGGTTGCCAGTACGGCGCCCAGATTCTCATCGGCCCCCAGGTAGTCGGTCAGCCACCGCCAGTCCCGCTGGGGAAGGGCGGCTTCTGCCCAAATACCGCCCGGCACGGCGGTGAGCCGGATCCACCTGCCGGCCACCACGCCTTCCCACGACCGAACCGCCGCGGGAGGTTCAGCGCACGCCGACCAGCGGAAGGCCTGGCCTCCTTCCAGCGTGGCAGCAAGGTCATAATCGGTGACCGGAAGGAACGTGCTGGACCCTGCCGCAGCCGCCCCAGGCGGATGCCCGGCCCGCCCGGTCTCCCTGCCCGCCCTGGCGACCGCCTCAACGCAGTTCACGGCAATGGAACAACTGGACCCGGCGCAGCACCCGGCCCCGAACGAGAACATCTCTCATGCCCAGGTCCTCGACGGACGCGAAGTCTCGCCGCAGGTCGTCGGGAATCGAACGCGCCGTCCAACCCTCGCGCACGAACAGGGCGTCCTCACCTCGCCGCTCCCGATAGCCCGGCCACAGGGAGAACTGATTGATCTCCGTCGCGTCGCAAAAGACCAGCGGGTCGGAGCGCACCCGGGCCCTCGCCTCCGCCAAGTGGAACGTAAGTTGAGCCGTCACGCCGTAGTCATCCCCGATGATGAAAAGCGGCCGACCGTTGGCGCGGAGACGCTGGTACTCCACCTCGACGACCCGCGCCATTTCACTCCAGCCACGCACGCGGCGCAGCGGGTCCACTTTGGCCGGTAACGGCTGCCCGGTGATTTTCTGGATCCAGTTCGTTTCGTGAAACAGCAGGACCAAAGGCAGCCCGGTCCACAATCCCACCCACAACCAGCGCCGGACCGCGACCGCGCCCGCACGGAAGCGGGCGTCCCCGTAGGCGACCAGCAAACAGAAGAGCGGGACCACCGCGGCCGCAATCCAGTTCGGCAACACCCGCGCGCGAATCGTGTAAGCCCAATAACCCAGCAGCAACGGCGCGCCGAGACAGAGGAGATACATCAGAAACGGATCGCGACGACGGTGCCGCCAGACCGACACCATCGCCCACAGGATGCCGGCGAAGAAGACCGGGTGCAGCAGACCGGCCGCGGCGCCGGTGAATTCGAGGAAGTACCGCGGCTGGAAGGCCCACGCCTGGGTCAATCCGGCCCGGTCGTGCAGGTGAGCGGCCGTGATCCAGTCGTGCTGGACGTTCCAGATGATGACCGGCAGCAATCCGATGGCGCTCACCACCAACGCCAGGTAAGGACCGGCCCGGCGCAGTTGCCGGCGCGCGGTCGGGATCAGCGCCAGCGCCAGCGCCACGCAGATCCACTGCGCCGCAGCCACGAACTTCGCGAGAAAACCGAAACCCATCCACGCGCCCACCGCCAGCCAGTCGCGCGTCCGGGAATGGGGTTGAATCGCCCTCCAGCCCGCAATCATCGCGCCGGTCCAGCTCAACACCGTCGGCGGGTCAACGGTCAGGAGCACCGATCCGGCGGCCATGATCGGCGCTGCTGTGAGCATCAGGATCAGAAAAAACCCGGCCCGCGCGTTGACCTCGCGCGCCATGAATCGCAGCACGAGCACCGAGATCAACGCGGAGATCAGGGGAGACAGGAAACGAACGCCAAACTGAGTGTCGCCCCAAAGGTGGGTGCCCACCCATTGCAGGTAGGCGATCAGCGGCGGCTTGCTGAAGTAAGCCAGCGCCAGGTGCTTGGACCAGATCCACTGGTAAGCCTCGTCCTCGCTGAGTTCGATCACGTCCGCGGCCAGATACGCCAGTCGGGCCAGCAGCAGGGCGGCGATCACTACATACCCCAACCGCAGCCACTGCCGCTCGCGGACCGCCTCGGGATTGCGGAGTGGAGGCTCGCCCGTTTGCGGCGCGAGCGCATCGGGGACGTATTGCGGCCGGACCAGCGACGGCACATGTCGCCACCACAGCGGGAAGCTCCGCCGCACCAGACTTCGCCAGAGGAACTCCATGCCCCGCACCCCAACGACGCCGACCAGGCCGCCCACCAGCCAGCCGGCGAGAACATCCGACGGGTAGTGAACTCCGTTATAGACTCGCGAAAAACCAACCAGGACACCGACTCCGGCAACGAGGAAGGCGGCCCGCGGATAGAACCACCACACCACGCCGGCGGCGGCGAGCCAGTTGGCGGCGTGGGCCGAGGGCAGGCTGGCGCTGGCCCCCCTGCCCACCAGCACTCGGGCGTCGTCGAGCACCACAAACGGCCGCGGCCGGGCGAAGGTTTCCTTCAGCCATTCCACCAGCGCATTGTTCACGACCAAGGCGAGCATCACGAGCAGCGCCAGGCAGATGCGGCCGCGCGTGCCTCCTTTCCAAACCAGCCAGATTCCCAGGGCCGCCAGCAGCGGGAAGAAAAGGGCGTTCCCGCTGAACCAAGGCATGACCGCGTCGCAGAGGGGATTGGCCAGCGACTGGTTGATCAGCCGGAACAAGCTCCGATCGGCATCGAGAAACAGGCCGCTCACCGGTCAAGGCACCCGCGAAGCCGCCGTCAGTAGATCACTTGCGAGCGAACATTCACGCCCGCCAAGCGGTCGCGTCCGCGGAGGAAGGACAGTTCCACGAGGAAACCCACCTCGACCACCTCCGCGCCGATCCGGCGCAACAGTTTAACCGCCGCCGCCGCCGTGCCCCCGGTCGCGAGCAGGTCGTCCAGCAACAACACCCGCGCTCCCGGTTGGACGGCGTCTGCGTGAATGGCCACCGTGTTCGAGCCGTATTCCAGATCGTAACTCTCTTCCAGCGTGTGATAGGGCAGCTTGCCCTGCTTTCGGATGGGTACGAAACCGGCGTTCAGCCGCAAGGCCCCGGCGGCCGCAAAGATGAAGCCGCGGGCGTCAATCCCCGCGACCGCGTCCACGGAACCCGGCGGGTGACCGGCGACCAACAAATCCACGGCGGCCGCGAACAGCCGGGCGTTCGCCAGCACCGGGGTGATGTCCTTGAATTGAATGCCGGGCTTCGGGAAATCGGGCACGTTGCGGATGGTGCGCTCGATTTCATCCCGGGCGTGAGCTGCGGCGGCGATGGTCATCGGTCGGCCGGGAGTCTGCCTTCAATCGCGCTGCCGCTCCAGCTTTTCAATCATTCGCCGCAGTTTCTTGAGCGCGACATTCTGAAGCTGGCGGATGCGTTCGCGGGTCACGCCCAACCCCTGACCGATCTCCTCGAGGGTTCGCACCCGCGTTCCGTGCAGCCCGAAGCGCGCGCAGACGATCGTTTTCTCCCGGTCGGGCAACCGCTCGACCAGGTCGTCCACGATCCGGCCCATCGTCTTCTCATTGAGGTGTTCGTAGGGGTCTTCCGCGCGGTCATCCTCCACCAGCTCGCCGATGGTGCCGGCCTCGCCCTCAGCGATCGGCGCGTCGAGGGAAGCCGGCCGGATCGAGGCGTTGCGCAACAGCGCGACGCGTTCCGGGCTGACCCCCAGATGCTCGGCGACCTCGGCATCGGTCGGTTCGCGGCCCAAAAGCTCCTGCAAATGATGGGCGATGCGCTTCATCCGGCCGATCTTGTCCACCAAGTGAACGGGCAGGCGGATGGTCTTACCCTGATTGGCGATGGCCCGCTTGATGGATTGCTTGATCCACCACGCCGCGTAGGTGGAAAGCTTGCCGCCCTTGGCCGGATCGAACCGTTCGACGCCGCGCATCAGACCGAGGTTGCCCTCGTTGATCATGTCCAGCAGCGGCAAGCCCAATCCTTCATAGTCGTGGGCGATCTTCACCACCAAGCGCAGATTCGCGCGGATCATCAGGTCGCGCGCGGCGGCGTCCCCGCGCTTGATCCGGGCCGCCAGCGCGACCTCCTGCTGCGGAGTGAGCAAAGGCACGCGGGCGATTTCGCGCAAGTACAGGCGGATGGCCGACTCCCCTTCCTCCCGTGGACCTGGCGGTGGCACAGGCGCTGTCTCGCCCTCTGCGGGCCCCAGCCCTCCCTCTTCCTCCGTACGCGGCACGAAACCCCTGACCGCATTTGGCCCGCGCCACTCCTTGCCCACGGTTGGCCAATCCCGCAGCAGCGACGTCGGGGTGCTGGGAATGCTCGGGGTGGTCTCTTGTCGAGCCCTCGAATCGGCCGGGGGAAGCCAGAGATCAAGCTGGCATGGTCCGCCCGAGACCGGGCGCGCCTTCAAGTCCGGGCCGGGAATTTTGTGTCGCGGGGCTCGACGGCTCTTCACCCGAGCGCATGCCTCAGACCTCCTCTTGCCTGTCTGGACCAACCGACACCCTGACATAGCGTTCGAAGGTTGAGGAGGGCCGTCCATTTGCGCAAGCGCGAAACGCGGGCACTTCAATCATCCTGAATGATGACGATACGAATGGGGTTGACGGTTGGAGTGGGCAACGGGGAACGCATGCAAGCCCGAACCCGGGAATGTCGGTGTCGGCATGGGTAAGCCGACGTTGCACTGTGCGAAGCACCGAAACGTAGGCGCGGAGTTCCATATCAACACCTGTTTTCGCCCGGTTCGGCTCGGATCCCCGGCGCCACAGACGCACCAATGGTGAGCGGGAGCAACTTGACTGGCGGAATTCATCGGGTTCATCCGCTCCGGCCAAGTTTGCATCCGTGGGCACGAGCAAACCCTGACTTGTCTGGAACGCTTCTGGCGTCACCGGAGCCGGCCCCAACGCCCGTCCGCTCCGAGGTGGGAGCGTCGGAAAGGCGGCTTGACGGGCAAGCGAGCCTCCTTCACGGTCGCCGCAAGTAGCGAAGAATGGAAGGGAAGCGCGAGGCTTGTCCGCAGGCTGTGGGTGACCCACCGGGTGGCGGCAGGTCGGGCTTTTCGGGGTGAATTGGGCAGTCCATCGAAGCCGTCAAGCGATCATGGAATCATTGAAGTTCAACAATTGCAAAGGGTTATGGCCGGCGATAACCTTGGCTGGCCTCATGGTTTCGGCGACGACGGGCCGGGCCTTTGAGCCCAGGGATCTGTTTGCCTTCAGTGTGGGGCCGGTTGTGGTCCGACCGTCGCTCCAGTTGATGGGGCAGTACGATGACAACATCTTCTTCCTGCCGCAGCCGAGGGTGGACGACTTCTTGTTTCTCCTGCGTCCCGGGGTGGATTTCCGGATTGGATCGCTGGACACCCAGCACCGACTGACGGTGGGCTACGATTTGACCAGCCGTTTTTACGCGGAAAACACGAGCCAGGATTCCACGGACCACTTGTTCAGCTTCGATGCATCGCTGAACTGGACCCGAGTGCGCGTGGGAGCGAACGCCGGGTTTCAGTACCTCACGGGGATTCTGGGTGGCTACGAGGCCACGCAAGATGGGATATTCCTTCCCGTTGGCAAGGTGGACCGGCTTTACGTACCCATTTCAGCGACTGTGTCGTACGCCCTCTCGGAGAAGACGGAGCCGTACGTTCGGGGGGACATTCGTTTGACCGACTACGATACCGGGGGAGCGGTCTTCCGATACTACGACCTCTTCCAGTGGCGGGCCTTTGCAGGAACGACTTACAAGATCACGCCCAAGACGCGGCTCCTCGCCGAGGGGTTCTATGGCCAGTGGCTGACCGACCCCAATTCCGTCCTGCAGCCCGAGGTCGGAGACGCCGATTCGGCCGGTGGGTCCATCGGAGTCACCGGCCAGGTGTTTTCACGCCTGACCGGAACGGCGAAGGTGGGTGTTCAGACGGTTTGGGACGAGATAGGGGAGACGGACTTGACCGAGCCCACCGGTGAAATCTCCTTCAGTGCCCCGATCACCGAGAAAATTTCGGCGAACTTGGGTTACCGACACGATATCAGCGTCTCACCCCAGGGAACTACGGCCGGGGGAGATCCCAGCCGCCGGATGGTGTTGGTGTACATCCAAGATTCGTTAACGGCGGGAGTTACGGGCCGGTTCGGCGCGGCGCATCCCTTGACAATTGGGATCTCGGGCAGCTACATCTTGAACGGATATGCCACGGGAGGTGTCATTCGGGATGGCGAATTCTATCGCGTCGGTTTGAACACCTCCTACCAGATCAAGCTTTGGATGAACGTCGGTGCCTCCTACGAATACGGATCGAGTTCTTATAGTGGCAGCGGAGCTTCGGATTATGATTACAATCGGGTTTCGGTTTTTGCGACGTTCGGCTTCTGATTTCAGAGGCTGGGTCGAAGGGAGACGGCTCGGACGCTGGGTTGGGTTCCTAGCCATGGCGCTGGTTATCGGCGTGAGCGCTCAAGGGCCGGCTGCCGCACCCGCGTCGCCGGATGACCGCCGGATCGCGCCCCAAGACTTGCTCCTGATCACGATCGTCGGCGAGCGCGATCTTCAAACGGAGTTCCGCGTCTCATCGAGCGGGTCCGTCTTCTTTCCCTTCGTCGGGGCCGTAATGGCAAAAGACCTGACGCCGCCCGAGTTTGCCGAACGCCTGCGGCAGGCCCTAATGGTGGACTACTTCGTGGATCCGCAAGTGATCGTCACCGTAAAAGATTACCGGCAGGAATTCGTGTACGTCATCGGGCAGGTGAACCGTCCCGGACCGGTGGCCATCCCGAGCGAGCGGCGAATCGACATTTTGGAGGCCATCGCCTTTGCCAATGGCACGACCCGACTCGCCCGGAACCGGGTCAACTTCACCCGGAACGGCGTCACGATTTCGCTTTCGATTGATGATTTGAAGAAGGAGTCCGATCCGAACAAGAAGATCTGGGTGCAGCCCGGTGACATCATTGAAGTCAGAGAAAGTGTGATTTAGTCGGTTCGACATTTATGCAGTACTCGCCCCAGTCCGTTGCTCCGGAGGGACAGTCGGAGGCCGGCATTGCCGCCAGCCCCCAACTTCGTCATTACTGGCATGTTATTCTCGAACGAAGGTGGCTGGTAATCGCCTCGTTCGTGTCGGTGCTGGCGCTTTGTCTCGTGTACCTGTACACGGCTCCAAAGGTTTACCAGGCGGTCGTCCGGCTCCAGATTGACCGGGAGGCCGAAAGTTCGCTGAATCTGCGGGACGTGGTGGTCAGCATGTCCACGATGGATCAGGATTACCTCCAGACCCAGTACAAGAACCTCCTCAGCCGCAGCCTGATTGAAGCCGTCATCAAAAAGGAGAAGCTCACCGAAGACTCGCGGTACAACAAGAAGCTCGACGTGGCCCAGGCGGTGGCCGACGACATCACCGTTTCGCCCATCCGGTTGAGCCGTCTGGTGGATGTCAAGGTGGAACACACCAGTCCGGGCAAGGCAGCGGCCATCGCGAACCGGCTCGCCAACGAGTTCATTGACAACAACCAACTCCTCCGACAGAAGCGGACGCTCGACATGTTGTTCTTTCTGCGCAGCCAGGCCAGCGGCTTGGAGCGCGATGTGCAGAAGGCAGAGGAAGACATCCAGAACTACCGCACGCAAACCAAGTTTGTCTCCTTCGACGAGCGGATGAACATCATCGCCGAAGCGCTCAGTCAGTCGCAAGCCCGCTACGCCGAGGCCAAGTCGCGCGCCCAGAGTTCCCAAGCGATCGCGGCTGAGATTGAGAGGCATGTCGCTGCCGGAAAGACGCTCGACACCTTCCCGGCCATCGCGGTGGACCCACAGATCAAGCAGCTTCAGACGCAGGTGGCAGCTCTCGAAAACGAACTCGCCGGCCTCCTGCAACGCTATAAGGACAAGCACCCGAGTGTCATCCAAGTCCGTTCCCGGATTGCCGAGGCCCGGGGCGCGATTGAGCGTGCCGCCCAGCAAATCGCGGTAACCGTGCGGAGCGAAGCGATGGTGGCCAAATCCCAGGAGGAGAGCCTGGCAAGTTTGGTGGCGGAATGGGAGGCGCGCCAAACCGAGTGGAGTCGGGCCAAAATGCAGTACGACGTGCTCAGCCGCAAGGCGGAGACCAGCAAGGCGTTGTTCAACCTGGTCCTCGGCAAGATGAAGGAGATTGAGATGGTCCAGAAGGACAAGGCGAACAACATTCGCATCGTGGACGAAGCCTCGGTGCCGGTTCGTCCCGCCAAACCCAACGTGGTGCTGACCATCCTTCTGGGGATGTTCCTGGCGGTGGTAGCCTCGATCGGTCTGGCGTTGTTCGTGAACTACCTCGACGACTCCATCAAGAGTCAGGACGACGTGGAGACCTATCTCCGCCTGCCCTTTCTCGGGTACGTGCCCAACATCAAGTCCAACAGCATCGTCGAGCGCTATCTCAACTCCCATCTCCACCCTCAATCCAACGCCGCAGAGAGTTTCCGCACGGTGCGAGCCGCCATATCGCTGGGCAGCCGGGGCAACAAGCTGAAGTTCGTGACCGTCACCAGTACGATTCCTTCGGAGGGCAAGTCACTGGTGGCCTCCAATTTGGCGGTCGTCATCGCCCAGACTGGAATGCGCACGCTGCTGATTGACGCGGACTTGCGCCGCCCGTCGGTCCAAAAGGCGTATCAGTTGCACAGCCCGGTCGGTTTGTCGGCCTATCTCACCGAGAAGGTGAACAACATTGACGAGTTGATTCACACCTCGGAGGTACCCAACCTTGATGTCATCTGCGTGGGTTCCACACCTTCCCAACCTTCCGAATTGATCGGGTCCCGCCGAATGATTCAACTGTTGCAAGAGTTGGGTCGGCGTTACGACCGGATTGTGATGGATTGTCCGCCCGTCTCGGCCGTCAGTGATCCCCTCGTGCTGTCCGCACTCGCAGACGGCGTGGTGTTCGTGTCCAAATTCAACAAGGTCCGCCGCGATCACGCCCGCAAGAGCGTGCAGCGCATGCAGGAGGCGGGCATCCACATTTGCGGGGTGTTGTTGAACGACATTGATTTCGAGGGCCGGGACTCTTACTACTACTCCTACTACTACTACCAGAATCGCTACTACTCCGGTTACTACCGGACCCGGACCACAGCCGCGCCCGAAACGAAGAAACCGGAAGCTCAGCCTGAAACCAGCGCAAAAGCCTGACCGCCGCACTGGTTGTTCGTTCGGCCTCACGCCGGACTTGAAGGAGAGGGCTTTCCAGCAACGACAGATCCGGTGTCGGAGATGGCAGTCGCTGGGTTTGGTCGGGAGTATCTCGGATGCTCGAGGAATTGGTTCAAATTCTCGCCAATGAGCGTGAAGTCGGCGCGTATTTTCGCCTGACGCTTCTCGCCCCCGAGATTGCCCGCCGGGTTCAGCCCGGCCAGTTTGTCCACATCCGCATCCTGCCGATGCGGGACGCGTTGCTCCGGCGTCCATTCAGCGTCTTTCAGGCGGCTGGGGACAACCTTTCGATCCTCTACAAGGTCGTCGGCAAAGGCACTGCCGTTCTCTCCCGAATGCAAGCCGGCGATCAGCTCGGCGCCCTTGGCCCCCTTGGTCACGGATTCACGGTTCCGAAATCGTCTGGCGAGAAGCCCCTGTTGGTCGCGGGCGGCTATGGCATGGCCGCAATGTACCTCCTTGCGCAACGCTCACCGCGACCGGGCGTCGTATTTGTCGGCGGGCGTCGGCGGGTGGACATCCTCTGCGAGCAGGAATTCCGAGCGCTGGGTTGGGACGTTTGCGCCACCACTGAGGACGGAAGCTATGGGCACCGAGGATTGGTGACCGAACCGCTCGTGACGGAACTGCGTCGCGACGCGAAGCGAAAACGATTATTCGCGTGCGGCCCCACACCGATGCTCAAGGCGGTGGCGCGCATTGCCGACGACTTCGACGTGCCTGCGGAACTCTCGATGGATGAGCACATGTGTTGCGGTGTGGGCGTCTGTCTGACCTGCGTCATCCCCGTCAAGTCCGCGGACGGCTGGGAGTATCAGCGCACCTGCACCGAGGGGCCCGTGTTCGATTCAAAGGAGGTTCTCTGGGAGGTGCCCCGGTGAATCTCGCGGTGCAGATTGGCGCGCTGCGGATGCAGAACCCGGTCACCGTTGCCTCGGGCACCTTTGGTTACGGGGTCGAGTATGCGCGGCTGCTGGACCTCAACCAACTCGGCGCGGTCACGGTCAAAGGAATTTGTCTGGGGCCCGTCCGGGGCAATCCCACGCCGCGGACCGCCGAGGTGGCGAGCGGCATGTTGAACGCCATCGGGCTGCAAGGACCAGGGGTTGATGGTTTCATCGCCAAGTACTGGCCCTTCCTCAAGGAACTCACCGTCCCCACCATCATCAACATCTGGGGTACCACGGTTGAGGAATACGCCGAAGTCGCCCGGCGCTTCGACGCACTGGAGGGAGTTGGTGCCCTCGAACTCAATGTCTCCTGCCCCAACATCAAGGAAGGCGGCGCGCAATTTGGCACCGACTGCAAGCTGCTGAGCCAGGTGGTGGCCGCCTGCCGCCGCGCGACCCGGCTGCCGTTGATCACCAAGCTCAGCCCCAACGTGGTCAGTATCGCCCCCTACGCGCGGGCGGCGGAGGAGGCTGGCAGCGACGCACTCGCGGTGACCAACAGCTATCCGGCCATGGCGATTGATGTTGAGACCCGCCAGCCGAAGCTGGCGAATGTCACCGGCGGGCTGACGGGTCCCTGCATCAAACCCATCGCCATCAAGTTGGTCTGGGAGGCAGCGAAGGCGGTGAAGATTCCGATCATCGGGATGGGGGGAATCCAGGATGCCACCGACGCCATCGAGTTTCTCATGGCGGGTGCCAGCGCGGTCGCCGTGGGCACGGCGAATTTCTACGAGCCGCAAACCGCTCTGCAAGTGATTGCCGGAATTCGGTCGTTCATGGAGCGCAAGGGGATCCGGGACGTTCGGGAAATAGTTGGTTCCGTCATCACCGACCGGTGACCTCGCGGCGGCCACCGGTTTTTTAGGCGACCGGCGGCTATTGCGTGCCGCGGCTCCCAGCGGGATGTATCTTCACTTCCGCTGGAAGCATCCGACACCAACACTCAATCGGGATACACCACCAGCGTGTCCTCGACGGCTCGTCATTGCTCCGCGCGGACTTTTCGGCGCCTCTTGCGATGGGGCGCGAGATTCGCCTGCCGCCGCAGCCATTTGCGCGTGCCCGTCGCGGGCATTCGCCGGGCTGCGGCCGGCGCGAGCGACGAAGCGGGATTCCACCCGGAATCTCCTTCCGTTCTCCTGATCTTGAGCGAAGAGGGGCTTCTCCCGCGCGCATGAAAGTCATGCCCTCCCGCTGGCGGACACCAAAAGAAACGCCCGGCTCAACCGGCTCTCTCCCACGGTCACGCCACCTGGTGGCTCATCGGCGGATTCCCCGCAGGCGTCTTGTCGCTGACCGGGGATCAGGCCAGCCCGCCTGAAATCGCCGCCCTCGCCGCCGAGGTTCGAGACCGGGGCTGGCTCGTCTTCGGTGCCCGGTCGCCAGCCGGTGATTGGGACCTTTTCCGCTGTCGGCCGGATGGATCGGCTGTGGCTCCGCTGACGAGTACCCCTGCCTAGAGCGGGTTCTCGCCGCAGTTTTCCCGCGATGGGACGCGCCTGCTGTATCGGCGCGCGGCGGCGGTCGGAGTTTTTGGACGGCAACCGCTACGGCGAGCAGGGCCAATTGATCCTCGCCAATGCGGACAGTTCAAACCCGACCGTCTTGGGGCGCGCGGGCGACCTGCCGTGGGCCGTGCGATGGATCGAGGTCGAGTAGGAGGCGTCGGTCTGGCCGTCGCCGCAAGCTGGCCAGATTGACTGGTGCGCGAGCGGCCGGCTGCTAGATTCAGCGGGTGAACGAATTGTTGATCGGCTTGCTCAGTGCCCTGATGGCCACCAACCAGGTGACCGCCATCAGCAATGTCGTCGCGCGGACGACCGGTATTCAGCTTCCCGTCACCGACCCCACCGACCCCGTGGCGCGGGAGTTCCGCGCGCTGATGGAGAAAGACGAAGCCGCCCACGACGAGGTGGACGCCTGGATCAAACAGGACATGGCGGACCTGGAGCAGGGCGGGGTCGGGTCCGCCACGTTGCCCCTGCGCATCGAACAGCGGCTCAAACCCGTTCAGGACGCTTACGAGGAGTTCATCTTGCGCCATCCGCGGCACGTCGGGGCCCGGCTGGCCTACGGCAGCTTCCTCAACGACCAGGGCAAGGAGACCGAGGCGCTCGAACAGTGGGAGAAGGCCCGCGAGTTGGACCCCAAGAACCCTGCGGCGTGGAACAACCTCGCCGACATCTACAGCCATCGCGGCCCGGTCACCAAGGCCTTCGAGTACCTCGAGAAAGCGATCGAACTTAATCCGGCCCAGTCGGTCTATCACCAGAATCTGGGCATCCTCGTCTCCATCTTCCGCAAGGACGCCAAGGAGTACTACGCCCTGGCGGACGATCAGCAGGTTTTCCGGCGCGCCCTCAAGCACTACCGCAAAGCCCTCGAACTGAACCCCTCCGATTACCCGCTGGCGACCGATGTGGCTCAACTCTATTACCAGTTGGAGCCGGAACCGACGCTGGATCCCGCGGCCAGAATCGCAGCCGAGCAGAAGCTTTTCGAGGAGGCCATCGTCGCCTGGCGCTACGCCGAAAAGATCGCCCGGGACGACCTTGAACGGGAGGGCGTGTACGTCCACCTCGCCCGCCTCTGCGGTAACAAGGGCCGATTTGCCGAAGCTCGCGAACATCTCCGGCGCGTGAAGCATCCGCAGTACGAGGTCATGGCGAAACGTCTCGCCCGGAGCATTGACGAAAAGGAGCGGGCGGCAGCGATCCGCCGTGTGGAATCAGCGAACGCCGCGCAGGAAAAGGAGTGATGTGGTCCTTGCCGGGGCGTCTCCCCTCCCGGGGATTCACCGCTCAGCCGTGGCCTCCTTCCCCGGCGAGCCAGCGACGCCAGATCAGCGGCACGGCCCCGGCGAAATCCTGCGGCCGTTCTTGCAACCACCGGGAGACCTCGGCGGGGGCAAACCAACCGCCTTCGGAAATCTCCTCCGGGTGCAGGCGAAACGGGCCCTCCGCCTCGGCGCGATAGACCCACACGAATTCCTGGCCGGTTTCCGGGCAGGCCGCGATCTTGAACAGTCGTCGCGGCGGCGCGGTCAGCTCCCAGCCCAGTTCCTCCGCAACCTCCCGCACCGCGCACTCGTCGTAGGACTCCCCGGGCGCGAGGTGTCCGGACGCGGAGGAATCCCAGGTGCCCGGGAAACAGTCCTTCGTCAGCGAGCGTTTCTGGAGGAACAGCTCACCGCAGGCGTTAAACACCAGCACATGCACGGCACGGTGTTTCAGCCCGAGCCGATGCACCTCACTGCGCGGCTGCCGCCCCACCACCTCGTCGTGCTCGTTGACGACATCGAAAAGCTCTTCCGGCATGGCCAACGATAGGCGTGAAACGCGACCTTGGAAACACCCTCCGCCAGCCATCCGGCGTTGGCCTCATCCCCGTGGAGGATCGGTCTCCGCCCTGGCCAACCGGACGGCCAGTTCGACGAAGTGGTCAAGACCGATGCGCTCGGCGCGGACCTGTTCATCCAGACCGAGGTCGCGCCAGGCGGCGTCGAGCGGCGGCGCCGGCCAGTCATGCTTGAGGAGCTTCAGCGCCTTCTTGCGCCGTTCCGAAAAAGCCCGTTTCACCACCCGTCCGAATACCGTGCGCTCTGCCTCGTTCAACCACTCATCCGCCCGCCGCTCCAGGCAAACGCAGACCGAATCCACGTCCGGAGCCGGAAAGAAGCAATCGCGCGGGATGCCGAAGCACAAGCGTGCCGCGTAGCGCTGGCTCACCAGCAGCGAGAGGATTCCGTAGTCCCGCCCCCCGGGGCCCGCGACCAGGCGCTCGCCGACTTCCCGCTGGAGCGTGACGACCATCCGATCCGGCGGGTGGAGCGACAAGGCAAGATCTACGAGGATCGGAGAAGCCACCGAGTAGGGCAGGTTCGAGACCACCTTCCAACCCCGCCAGTCGCGCTGGACCTTCTCAAGCCACCGCAGCGCGTCCGCCAGAATCAGTTCGAAGCCGGCCTCTTCTTCGCCGGCGCTTGTCGGCGCGGGCCGTGAAGGGAAGCGGTCGCGCAACACTTCGACCAGTCGCGAATCCTTTTCCACCGCGAGCACCCGGGCCCCCCGCTTGAGCAACTCCTCCGTCAGTGGGCCCAAGCCAGGCCCGATCTCAAGCACCCGGTCACCGGGCGCGACGGCCGCCACACTGACAATGCGCTGCAACTGATTGCGGTCGTGGAGAAAGCTCTGGCCCAGCGAGCGGGTGAGTTGAATGCCCCGCTCGGTCAGAACCTGCCGCATCTCGGTCAGTGTCATGTCCCCTCCGGTTCGCGAAGGACCTTCTCCAGCGCCTTCACCACCCCGGCGAGTTGGGGGCGTGTGATGGTCAGGGGCGGCGTGAAGCCAATGACCTCTGCCTCAGCTCCCTCCGGCAGCAGGATGAATCCCTCCGCCAGCATTCGTTTGACGACCCGCAGGACTACCCCGGTGGCCGGCTCGCCATCCGGGCGTCGCACCTCGAGCCCCGCCATCAGCCCGGCACCGCGAGCCCGCAGCTCAAGCCCGGGAACCCGCATCGCCTGCAGTTGTCGCAACAGCCAGTGCCCTTCCCGCTGGCTGCGCTGCACCAGCCGCCGGCGGCGAATCTCCGCCATCTGCGCCAGCGCCATCGCGCAGCCCACCGGATTGCCGAGGAAGGTGCTCGTGTGAATGGCCTCGCCCGAGGACTTGGGCCACGCGCGATCCATCAACTCAGCGCGTCCCACGCAGGCGCTCAGAGGGAACCCGCCGGTGAGCGCCTTGCCCAGGCAGATCAGATCCGGCACGACTCCAGCGTGCTCACACGCGAACCAGCGACCGGTCCGGCCGAAGCCGGTGTAGATCTCGTCCACGACCAGCAGCGCCCGGTGCCGGTCGCACAATTCGCGCAAGGCCGCCAGAAACCCGGCGGGCGGAATCCGGATGCCGCCGCGCGCCTGCATCGGTTCAACCAGCACCGCCCCGAACTTCCCGGTGCGAAGGGTCTCGCTGATCGCCGACGCCATGCCCGGCAGATCGTCGTCCCGCGTCGGGAACTCCACGAACGACGTGAATCTCGCGAGCTGCCGCCGAAACGGCTCGCGAAAATGTTCGCGATGCGTGGCGGTCAGCGCCCCGTACCCGAGGCCGTGATAGGCGCCCGTGAACGCGACAACCCCGGGCCGGCGGGTGGCCAGCAAGGCCGTCTTCAAAGCGGCTTCGACCGCCTCGAAACCCGAGTTGGTGAAAATCACCTTCCCGGTCAGCCTGGGCGCATGCCTGGCGGTCCATCGCTCGAACGTGACCCGGCTCAACTCCCGCGCCAGCTCCGCCTTCAGCGGGTGCGGGTGAACGTCACCCATCGCGTGCGGCAGGCGGGCGAGCTGGCCTTGGGCAGCGCGGACCACGGCCGGATTGGCGTGGCCGGCGGCCGCAACCCCAAAGGCAGCCGTCAGGTCCAGGTAGCGTCGGCCTTCCGCGTCCCAGACCTCGCAGTCCCGTGCCCTTTCCCAGACGATGGGCCAGGAGCCGTCCGGCTCGATGTGCGTGACGTTCGGCGACTCGAACTCCCCGAGGAGTCGCAGTACGCGCGGCGACCGCATTCCCGATGAGCGAGCGGCCCGGTTCATGGTGCTGAGGTTGGAAACGGCGTTGGTTGGCGGCGGCGCCGGCGCGCGGCGCCTAATTCTCCCGCTTCCTGGACAATGCGTGGTACAGATGGTGAAGGAACGCCACGTTGTCGGCCTGCACGTAATGCATGGCGCCCCCCATGCGCGAGTAGCTCTTGCAGAAGCGCAGGTAGTACGCGGGATTATCGCGGGGCGGCTCGCCCTTGGTCCAGTCCCAGCCCGCGCCATCCTGCAGGTCCACCACGTAAATATGGTGCCCGCTGACCACCGGCCGGCCGGCCTGCAGCCGCAGGTTGTTCACGCAACTCAGCGCCTTTTCGAAGACCTGCGGGCCCATGATGGCCGACCCGATCGAGAGCACCACACCGCCATCCAACGCCTCCACCGAACCGCAGAACTGCTGGAAATCGAGTCCGGCCGCCCGCCCGATGACGGCGCCGTTAAAGAGCGGATGATTCGTGATGATGTCATAGCCAATCCCAGGATGAACCGTGAAGGGCACCTCGTGCCGAAAGGCGTTCGCCAAGGGCGAGGCGTTGCGCCACTGGTGATTCACCAGCAGCGGCCCCGGCGTGAGACGATGCCGGCGGATGGCCGCCAGCGCGTCCGCCCGCGCGGCGGTCAGTGGATCGGCGGGATGGATGCGAATCGCTTCTTCCAGCTCTTCCGGCTTCGGAATGTCGCCGCCGTCCAGATAGATGTAGCGTCCCAGCGATCGGCCGTAGCCTTCTCCCCGCAAACCACCCAGCAGCAGAGCGAGGTGGATGTTCCGTCCGGTCTCCTCCCAGGTGCCAAACGTTCCGGTCGCCACGTTCTCGCGCACACTCTCGGTCGAACGCCCCAGCCAGGAGAACTCCCAATCGTGAATCGTGCCGGCGCCATTCGTCGCCAGGTGGGTGACCCAGCCGTGGTCGAGCAGGCGGACCAGCAGCAACTGCCCGCCGTTTTTCACCAGGTGCGCGCCGTAGATCAGCATCACCGCCGCCCCGCGCGACTTCGCCTCGCGGATCCGGGCCGCGCAATCGTTCACCTGCGCGCGAGCGGCGTCGGAGAGGGGCGCGGGATCGTCCGCTGGTTCCACGAGCACTTCCTCAAGCGCCGACAGACTCTTCCGTTGAGCCAGCGGGAGGACTCGCAAGCGGGTCAGATCAAGGGGCGCAACCATGGTTCGTCGTCCGATTCAGTTCGCGTTCCACCGGACTTCCCGCCTCCAGTCGCGGACGGGCGTTGTACTAGTGCGAACGCGCCGTGATGCTGGCGAACGCGGACCTGCCCCGCAAGGCTGGGCGCGGACACATCACCCGCCGAACACCGACACGGAAGGCGCAAGCTTCCCACCGGTCATCAGTTCGTCATCGTTGATCCCGCTTCGCGCGGCCGCGGCCTGCCGGCGAGCACTTGCCTGCCAACTCGACCCACCCGACCTCCTGCCGTTATGCTCCGGCCATGATTACGCGCTATTCCCGCCCGGAAATGCGGGCCATCTGGACCGACGAAAACAAGCTCAAGATCTGGCTGCAGATCGAACTCCTCGCCAGCGAAGCCCTGGTGAAGGAAGGCGTCGTGCCCGCGAAGGACTTCGCCAAGATCAAGGCCGGCTGCGAAAAATGGCTGGCCGACCTCCCCGGCCTCGTCGCCCGCCAGCGCGAACTCGAAAAGACCCTCAATCACGACGTCATCGCCTTCACCACCGCCGTTGCCGAGGCCATCAACGACAACGCCAGCCGCTGGTTCCACTTCGGCCTGACCAGCAGCGACGTGGGCGATACCGCCTACGCCGTCCAGATGAAGCAGAGCGCTGACCTGCTCATCGCCGACGTAAAGAAGCTGCTGCCCGTCATCGCTCGCCGCGCCCGCGAGCACAAGTTCACCCCCTGCATCGGACGCAGCCACGGCATCCAGGCCGAGCCGACCACCTTCGGCCTCAAGCTCGCGCTGATGTATGACGAATTCCGCCGCGCCCTGCGCCGTCTCGAAACCGCCCGCGAAGTCGTGGCCGTCGGCAAAATTTCCGGTGCTGTCGGCACCAGCACGCACCTCTCACCGCGTGTCGAGGCATACGTCTGCAAGAAGCTCGGCCTCCAGCCGGCCCCGATCGCCACGCAGGTTGTTCAACGCGACATCCACGCCGAGTTCCAGCTCGCGATGGCGCTCGTCGGCGCGAGCATCGAGCGGTGGGCCGTCGAGTTCCGTCACCTGCAACGCACGGAAGTGCTCGAAGCCGAGGAACCCTTCACTCCCGGCCAGAAAGGCAGCAGCGCCATGCCGCACAAGCGCAACCCCATCACCTGGGAACGCCTCACCGGCCTCGCCCGCGTGCTGCGTGGCAACGCCCTCGCCGCGCTGGAGAACGTCGCCCTCTGGCACGAGCGCGACATCAGCCATTCGAGCGTCGAGCGCATCATCTTCCCCGACTCCTGCACCCTGCTGGACTACATGTTCGGCCTGCTCACGCGCCTGATGGACGGCCTGGCCGTCTATCCCGAGAACATGAAGAAGAACCTCGGCCTGAGCCTCGGCATGTGGAACAGCCAGACCGTGCTGCTCGCCCTCATCAAGAAGGGCCTCACCCGCGAAGCCGCCTATAAGCTCGTGCAGGACGCCGCGATGAAAACGTGGGAGGTCAAACACGCCGGACGCGACGACGCCGACTTCCTCGAAATGCTCAAAGCCACCCCCGAGGTCGCGAAGCATTTCAAGAAGGGCGAACTGGAGAAACTCTGCTCCCTCAACTTCCACTTCAAAGAAGTGAACAACCGGTTCAAGAAACTGGGGCTGTGAACTCAGACGCCTCCGGCCGATCGTCACGCGCTGTCCCGTTCCGCGCCGAAACGGATCCGCCTCAGCGGCTGGCTGGAGACGCTGGCACAGGCGCCCCGCGACGCCGTCCGCCTCATCGCCAGCCTCATCTTCCTGCCCATCGCCGACCGCATCCAGTCCGGCTCCTACCTCCTCTACGACTGCGCCTGCGGCACGGGCGGCGTGTTGACCGTCGCCAAGGGAACCCTGCGCGAACTGGCCACCGCCTGCGGCCACCAGATCCCCCCCCACCTCTACGGCCAAGAGATCAACCCCGAGACCTACGCCATCTGCAAGGCCGACATGCTCCTCAAGGGAGAAGCCTGAATCCTTAGCCAGCGTCGGGAGCGACCTGGCCAGGGCGTGTTCGGACCGGTGGATGGTCTCCATCGGATCGGGGAGGCGGCGCGCGCGGGTGAGGACCCATTGCACGAACGGCGCGATGAGTGGCCCGAGCAGAACGGATAGAGCAACTGCGCCACGATGAGTTCCGGGCTGTCGCCGGGGGAAGTGCGGGTGCGGGGATCGAGGCCGGGCAGGGCGCCGAGGGTGGACTGTTTGCGGGCGGGGACGACCTCGAAGCGGAGGCGGGGCGAGCGTTCGGTGACGGTCAGCATGGTGGGTCGCCGAGCCAATCGGCGGCGCGGTTCCCAGCGCGCCCCCAAAAACGTCAACCGCCGGCGCATCCTTTCAGGTCATGGCGAAGGTTTGGGGTCGACCCGATTCCTGCCAAAGGGTTTCCGCATTCGCCCTTGCTTTCAGGGCGTTGCTGCTCAACTCTCCGCCCGCCTGAGCGCCGCGAGTGCGGATGCTCACCAAGGCTGAGAAACGAACGGTCAACGAAACAACCTAACCTCAACCTCCGTTGTCACCGCAACGCCGGTTCGTTAGGCAATGGAGTCTTCGCCGGATTACTTCTTTCCCCCGGCCGGGTCTCCCGCAGTCAGTTCAGAACACAGTATGTTAACCATGGCAGAAGCCCTGAAGCAGAGCGAGAAACGCTTTGCCGCCGGGGACATTGTGAAAGGGGTCGTCATCGAAGTCCGGCCCCGCGAAGTGCTCGTGGATATCGGGTACAAGAGTGAAGGGGTCATCCCGCGCGCCGAGTTCGAGGACCTCCCGGACCTCAAGGCGGGCGACGAGGTGGACGTCCTCGTCGAAAAGCTCGAGGACCGGGAAGGCATGGTCGTCCTGTCCCGCGAAAAGGCCGAGTTCCGCAAGAACTGGGCGCGTATTCTGCAGATTTGCAGCGAGGGCGGCATCATCGAAGGCAAGGTCAAGAGCATCGTCAAGGGCGGCCTCATCGTGAACGTTGGCGTCGAGGCGTTCCTGCCTGCCTCGCAAGTGGACATCACTCCGCCGAAAAACCTCCAGGCCTTTGTCGGCAACACCTACCAGTTCAAGGTGGTCAAGATCAATCAGGAGCGGCAGAACATCGTGCTTTCGCGCCGCGAACTCATTGAACAAGAGCGCGCGGAACGTCGCGCGAAGCTGCTGTCGGATCTCACCCCGGGCGACATCCGGCGGGGCACGGTCAAAAACCTCACCGACTTCGGCGCCTTCATTGATCTCAACGGGATTGATGGTCTGCTCCACATCACAGACATGTCCTGGGGCCGCATCGGCCATCCTTCCGAGGTGCTCAAGGTGGGCCAGGAGATTGATGTGGTCGTACTCGACATCAACAAGGAGCGGGAACGGGTCAGCTTGGGGCTCAAACAGAAGACCCAGAACCCGTGGGAAAGCATCGAGCAGAAGTACCCGGTGGGCATGAAGGTCAAGGGCAAGGTGGTCAACCTTGTGCCCTACGGCGCCTTCGTCGAGCTCGAGCCGGGCATCGAGGGACTTGTTCATGTCACCGAACTGTCGTGGACCAAGCGCATCGCCAAACCCAGCGACGTGCTCAAGCCGGATCAGGAAATTGAGGCGGTGGTGCTCGGCATCAATCGTGAAGAGCAGAAGATCAGTCTCGGCATCCGGCAGCTTGAGACCAACCCGTGGGACAACGCCGAGATCAAGTATCCGAAAGGCACCCGCGTGAAGGGCAAGATCCGCAACCTCACCAGCTACGGCGCCTTCCTCGAGCTCGAGGAGGGCCTCGACGGCATGATTCACGTGTCCGACATGTCCTGGACGCGCAAGATCAACCATCCCTCCGAACTCCTCAAGAAGGGTGACGAAGTCGAGGCGGTTGTGCTCGAAGTGGACAAGCTCAACCAGCGCATTTCGCTGGGCATGAAACAGCTCACCGAGGATCCATGGGACCACATTGACAAGTTCTACAAGGTCGGCGACCTCGTCACCGGCAAGGTCACCAAACTCGCGAGCTTTGGCGCCTTCATCGGCCTCCAGCACGAGATTGACGGTCTCGTGCATATCTCGCAGGTCAGCGAGGAACGGGTGGACAAGATCAAGAACGTGCTGCAGGTGGGGCAGGAGGTGTCCGCGCGCGTGATCAAGATTGATCGCAGCGAACGCCGCATCGGCCTTTCCATCAAGGCGGCCACCTACTCCGACGAGCAGCTCAAGGAAGAGCAGAAGCTCCTCGACGCCCTCAAGCCCGGCGAAGACTTGGTGGCCCTCCAGCACGCGTTCGACGCGGCCGAGGAAAACCGCTCCGAGTAATCTCCTGCGCCTACGGGTATCCCGTGATTCAAGGCGGGCCGGCAACGGCCCGCCTTTTTCGTTCGTTCACTCCGGGATTCCGGCGACGCCATCGGTATTGGGCCGGGCCGGTTCCGCGCTGCTATTGGGTGCAGTGCTGTGGCCCTCACGCTTTTGACGCCGGTCGCACGGGTGGGTACTCTCGTCGGGTCGAGGCTATGATGTCGTCAATGGTCCCCACTCCCGACGTGCCGCCCGAAATCCGGGTTGGCGACGAGCGCCTGATCAAGGTCACCGCGAGCGCTGCCGAGCGGATTCGCTTGCTGCTGGCCAGGCAGGGCTGGGCATCCGGCGTGCTGCGCATCGCAGTGGTTGGCGGCGGTTGCTCCGGGCTGACCTACAAGATGGACTTTTACAAGGAACCCGCCGCGCGCGACATCGTGGTGGAGAGCGCGGGCATCCGGGTGGTCGTGGACCCGAAAAGCGCGTTGTACCTCACCGGGTCGGAGCTCGATTATGTCGAGGCGCTCCAAGGGGGCGGTTTCAAGGTGAAGAACCCCAACGCCGCCAGTTCGTGCTCCTGCGGCGAGAGTTTCTCGGCCTAGCCCGGCTATCGCACCGTTCGCGGGAAACGCGGGCAGGCTGCAGCCGCTGGCGTGACCCGGCGGAGGTGCGCCCATGCCGCACGGACCGCCGCCTCACGGCGGCGGCTGCCATGGCTATGAGATATCCGGGACAGGCCGGCGGGGAGCAGCCGGGCAAACCGGCGAGATGCCGACGCGCGCTTCGTTGAACCGACCAAACCACCGCGCCTCCCTGGCACCCCACCTTCGACGTTCACGGCGCGTCACGACCGAACACCCGCCTTCAAAGCCCGCCGCCGCGCGCAGGGAACCGGTTGAAGGAGCCTTGCGCCGCGTGGCAGGCGCCGCCTAAATGCCCTTCGCATGATTCTGCCGCTGAGCGATGCCCCCAATCCCAAAGGCGCCCCGATCGTCACTTGGAGCCTGATCGCGCTGAACGTGCTGATCTTTGTGCTGATTTCCTGGCCCTTGAGCCAGCAGCCAGCCGACCCGAACGATCCGCTGCTGCGCGAGTACCTCACCACCGTCCGCGAAGTCCTGCCCTCGGGCGTCTCGGTGCGGGACGTGTTGCGGAACACGTCGGCCTACGACCTGTACACCTTTCAGCACGGGTTTCGTCCCGCGCAACCAGAACTCCGCGACCTCTTCACGTCGTTGTTTCTTCACGGCGGGCTGGCGCATCTGCTCGGCAACATGCTCTTTCTGTGGATCTACGGGGACAACGTCGAGTACCGCCTGGGCCGGCTGCGGTACCTATTTTACTACCTGCTGACGGGGGTGGCGGCGACGCTCTTTTACTCGCTGTTCGCGCCGAATTCGAAGCTGCCGCTGGTGGGGGCCTCGGGCGCGATTTCGGGCGTGCTCGGGTTCTATTTCATTTGGTTTCCGAAGAACACGGTCCGGCTGTTCGTGTTTCTATTCCCGTTCTTCATGAACGTGATTCAGGTCTCGGCCCGCTTTGTCCTGGGCATCTATCTGGTGCTGGACAACCTGCTTCCCTTCGTGCTCACGCACGGGTCGCAGGGCGGCGGGGTGGCGCATGGGGCGCACATCGGCGGGTTCATCGCGGGCTTGCTGATCGCGCTGCTTCGCAACCGGCGCGAAACGATGGCCGCGCCGAAGGAATATCGCCCGTCGCGCAAGGCGCCGCCGGCACCGCTCGACGAGGTGGCGGATGCCCTGGAACGCGGCGACATGGCCGGAGCGGCCAGCGCCTACTTTGCGCTCCCGCCGGAGCAAACGCGCCGGCTGCTGACGCCAGCCGAGATGCTCGCGCTGGGCGACTGGCTGGCTGCCAATGGTCACCCGGACGCCGCGCTCACCATGTACCGCCGTCTCCTGCGGGACTATCCGAGGGGACCGGGGCTGGCCGAAGCGCATACGGGCGCCGGCTGGGTGCAACTCGAGGCCAAGGGGCAGGTCGCTGCTGCGTACCAGCACTTCATGGAAGCCCTGGACCTTGATCCCGCCCCGGAGACGTTCACGCGCGCCAGGGCAGGTCTCGACGCCGTGGCTCGCCGTCAGCGCTTCGCCATCCGGCGGTGAACCGGCGCGGTTCGGCGGGAGACCCGCGACACGTCAGTACGGCAACGGGAAGCGCGCGGTCAATTCCCGCACCCGGTCGCGCACCTTGCGGATGGCCCCGTCATTCTTCAAATCCAGCAGCACCTCGCTGATCATGTCCGCAATGGCGGCCATTTCCGGCTCCCGCATGCCGCGAGTGGTGACGGCGGGCGTGCCCAGCCGAATGCCGCTGGCTTGGAAGGGGGATCGCGTCTCGAAGGGAATCGTGTTTTTGTTGACCGTGATGCCGGCCTCGTCGAGGGCGATTTGGCAGTCTTTGCCGGTCATGCCGCGCGCGCCCACGTCCACGAGCATCAGGTGGTTGTCCGTGCCGCCGCTAACCAGCCGGTAGCCGTTGCGCTTCATGCCCTCGGCGAGGGCGGCGGCGTTCTTCACGATCTGCTGCTGGTACGCCTTGAACTCCGGCTGCAACGCCTCGTGGAAGCAGACCGCCTTCGCCGCGATCACGTGCATCAGGGGTCCGCCCTGGATGCCGGGGAACGCCTGCGAGTCAATCTCCTTCGCGTACTTTGCCGGACACAGGATCAACCCGCCGCGCGGTCCCCGCAGCGTCTTGTGGGTGGTGGTGGTGACAAAATCCGCGTAGCCGACCGGGCTGGGGTGGAGGCCGGCCGCGACGAGGCCGGCGATGTGGGCAATGTCCGCCAACAACAGCGCGCCCACTTCCTTCGCGATCTCGCTCATGCGCGGGAAGTCAATGATCCGCGGGTAGGCGCTGGCACCCACAGTGATCATTTTCGGCCGGTGCTCGCGGGCCATTGCGGCGAGCTGGTCGTAGTCAATGCGCTCGTCGTCCGGGCGCACGCCGTAGTGGACGATCTCGAAGAACTTGCCGGAAAAGTTGGCTTTGTTGCCGTGCGTCAGGTGCCCGCCATGGCTGAGATCCATCGTCAGCATCTTGTCGCCGGGCTTCAGCATGGCGAAATAGACCGCCATGTTCGCGCTCGAACCGGAATGCGGCTGCACGTTCGCATGCTCCGCGCCGAAAAGCTGCCTGGCGCGGTCAATGGCGAGTTGCTCGGCCACGTCCACATTTTCGCAGCCGCCATACCAGCGCTTCTTCGGGTAGCCCTCGGCGTACTTGTTCGTCAGCGTCGAGCCTTGCGCCTCCATCACAGCCGGGCTGGTGAAATTCTCGGAGGCGATCAACTCGATGTTCTCCTGCTGCCGCCGGGTCTCGCGGGTGATCACCTGGAAAATCTCCGGGTCGGCGCCTGCCAGTCGTCGCCCTCCCCCGCTGAACTTCGCCACGCGCCGCTCGTGGCGCCCCCCTTCGAAGGGCGTGGTGAGGAACTTGTCCAGGATTCGCTGCGCCGTCGCGACGTCGGTGAACTTCGCGCCCAGGCAGAGGATGTTGGCGTCGTTGTGGCTGCGGCTCAGTTCGGCGGCTTCCTCATTGAAAACGAGGGCCGCCCGGATCCCGGGCAATTTGTTGGCCGCCATGCTCATGCCGATGCCGGTCGAGCAGACCAGCACACCCCGGCCTGCTTCGCCCGCCGCCACCTTGGCCGCCGCCGCCTGAGCGTAGTCCGGGTAATCGGTCGAGTCGGGCGAATGGGTGCCGACGTCCACCACGTTCAGGCCGCGGGAAGCGAGCACGCCTTTCAACGCCTCCTTGAGTTGGAAACCGGCGTGATCCGAACCAATCGCCACCGTGCGGGTGGCATCCGCTTTGTCGAGGGAGTTGAGCATCGAAAGAATGCCTTGCTGAATCTGGTCACGGCAGGCCCGGTACTCGGCCAGGCCCTGTCCAATGGGGTCTGTCACATCCTGTTCAAACGGTTCCAACCCGTCGTCAAACTCGCGCAGAACGAAGGTCTTGCCGGCGGCATCGGGATGCAGGTCAAGAATCGCCGCGAGGTGTCCATGCGTCATGCCGAGAATGACATCCGCCTCGCGAACCAGGTCAGCCGAGAGCATCTGGCTGCGGTGCTGGGAGATGTCGGCCCCGATCTCGCGCATGGCCGCCACCGCGTGCGGACTGGGCGGGAGTCCCGGCAGGGCGGCAACGCCCGCCGAGATGGCGCGCAGGTCCGTGCGGCCCCGGGTGAGGTGCCGCAGGAGACCCTCGGCCATCGGGCTCCGGCAAATATTGCCGGTGCAGACAAACAGAAAGGTTTTCATCCCGTGCGGCGCGCAACGTTGCGTTTGCCCCCCCTCGCGTCAACGGCGAATTCGGAGGGCGGCCGCTGCTTTACGGCGGGAGCAACCGGGCCTGCTCCCCCAGCCGGATTGGCCAGGGTCGCACCCACAGATCGAGCGGGGTGTGGACGCGGGGAGCAGCTCATCGTTCAGAGCCGACGCGGCGGCCTCACCAAGGCGATGCCCTTGAGCAGGTCCAACGCCCGCGCCAGCGCCGGGTCCGCCACGACGGGAGCTTCCACGGCAGGTGTCGTTTCCGCTGGTGCGGCGGTGGGCGTTTCGCGCCGCTCGCGGCGCATGCGGACGAGGTCGGCTTCGGTGAGGCGGGCGGGCCGGCCAGAGGCATTCGGGCTGCGCGCGGACGCAAAGGGGTTTTCCAGGAAGGCTCGCTCCTCGGCCAGGGGGACGGTTACCGTGATGTCCGGTTCCACGCCGCCGGGCGGTACTTCCGCGCCGTCGCGCAGTTTGACCGTGGCTGTAACCACGCGCAGCCGCTGGCCGGTACTCAGCGGAAACTCCTCGAAGACGCCCGCCGTGCCAGCGGTGCGCCCCCCAAGGAGCATCGCGACCTGGTTTTGGCGGAGCGCCTCCGCCAACGCCTCCGCAGCGCCGCTCGTGCGGCGGTTGACCAAAACCATGACGGGCCACGGGAAGGGCTGGGCGTTGCCCGGTGCGCGATATTCCTCGGCTCCCAAACTCATCAAGGGCACTGCTTCAGCCATAAACTGGCCCGCCAGGCGCGCGGCGGCCGCGTAATTGGTGCCGCTGGCGAACCGCAGATCCAGCACCAACCCTTCCATGCGGCTGGTGGACCCGAGCTCCTGGAGCGCCGCAGCCAGACCCGCGGCCGCGTCCTCATCCACCCGGCTCAGACGCACGTAAGCGGCGGAACGGCCGAACATCGAGGCTTTGGCCACGCTCGGGCCAGTCTCTGCTGCCGGGGCGGCGACTCCGTTGGTGAGCAACGTCACCCGCCCGGCCAGTTGCTCGATCAAACCGCGCGCCGCCGCGGCGTCGAGTTCGGCTTCGGTGACCCCAACCAGATTCGAGAGCAGCACGCCGCGAACTTCGCGGTAATTCAGCGCCGACGGCATCTGATCCGCCGCCTCGAGGCCTTGGCCGGCCAACAGCACCAACGAGCAAGTCCACGCCGCGAGCGAAGACGAATTCATCCGCCGAGGATGGCTCGCGTGCCAGGGAGCGACAAGCAAATCACCGGCGGCTCCGACCCGACACCCGACGCAGGCCCCGATCCGCGGCCGGTGTTGGGCCACGGTCAGCGGCGGCCAGGATCCACGCGCCAAGCCTGGAGATAGCGGTCGCTGAATTCCCGCCGCGCCTTCGGGTCCACGATCAATCGGTCCCAGTCCAGCGCCGGTCGGTCACCCAGGACCGGTGGTCGGGCGCTGAGTTCCACGAGCCGGGGCGCGAGTTCGCGGAAGGCCCGGCCGGCGGCCTTTTCCCGACCGTCGGCCGTGAGCAGGCCGATGAACTCTGTCACGTCGCGCGCCCCCGGATGATCGTGGAAACTCCAGTTCAGCCAGCCGTGGGCGAGGCCGGCAGTGGTTTCGATCGCGCGCCGGAACCACCGCGCTTGCTGCTCCTCGGAGGCGAACGGGTGGACACCATTGGCGATGGTGGGCTGGCCGCCGCCGTACCAGCCGAACTCGGCGACAATGACGGGTTTGCCGAACCGCGCCACCTCGCGCACGACGGACTCAAGGTAGGCGAGGTTCCGCGGTTCGTCCTCCTCACGATATTCGTAGAAGCCGTTGGCGAGCGGGTAGAAGTGAATCTCCATGAAATCCAGCAGCGGCGCCTGGCGCGCCGGTCGGAACGCAGAGTAGTGCCACGCAGCGGCGATGTTCACGGGGACCGACCACTGGATCAGTCCGACCGTCACCAGGGCCTGCGGGTCGGCGGCTTTGATGGCAGCCACCTGGCGACGGGTCCATTCGTCCGCGACGTCTTCCCGGAATCGCTGGTAGTCAGCCAATTCCGGCCCGGCGGCCGTATCCTTCGGCGGCACGGGCGCCGCGCTGAATTCCAGCCCTTGGCTGTCGCGCTGCCAAGCACGGGCGAGCTTCGCGGGCTCGCCGTACTGCTTCTGCAGCCAAGTCTGCCACTTCGCCTTCATGGCGGGCGTGTCCCAGCGGACTTCCGGCTCATTGAGCAGATCGTAGGCGAAGAGCGCGCGCCGACCGCGATACCGGGCGGCGAACTGTTTCCAGAAGTCTTCGAGCGCCGCGAGCACGGTCTCGTCGGCGATGCGATCGCCGCGCGCCCAATCCGGCAGCCCTTCCCAGTGATCGGGCCCGGTGGGGTGAACATAGATGCCGGCCTCCTCGGCCAGTTCGAGGAACCGATCGAATTTCGCGAGCCCCTCGGGAGCCAGCCGGCCGCGTTCCATGTAGAACGAGCCGTAGGTGAGAAAGACGCGGACGCAGTTGCCCCCCATCTCCTTGAGCCTCGCGAAATCCCGGCGCGTGGCTTCGGCATCAAATTGCCGCCACACCTGCGGCGCCCAACCAGTGCCGGGCCGGAAATAGTTCACCCCGAAAGCCACCCAGGGCTCCCCTGCACTGGTGACGAAGCCCCGGCCATCAGACGCGACGCGAATCTGGGGAAGTGATGAGGGAAGAGCGGCCGCTGGGAGCAGCAGGACCGCCACGCCAGCGGCGAACAGAGGCACTGAGCGGCCGTGCAAACATCGGTGTTGCATGCCCGCAGCGTGACTTGCCGACCGCTGTCGGTCACGCGGGAACGCGGGCTGCCGCTGACCCGCACCCCGCTGCCGAGACGAATCAGTAGTGAGCGATGACCTCGATCTCCACCTTCGCTCCGCGGGGCAGCCCCGCCACCTGGATGGTCGAGCGCGCCGGGAAGTCACGGGGGAAGTAGCGGCCGTACACTTCGTTCATGAAGGCAAAATCCGCCAGGTCGGTGAGGAACACGGTGGTCTTGACCACGCGATCGAGGCCGAGGTTCTCGTGGGCCAGGATGGCCTTGATGTTTTCCAGGACCCGCTCGGTCTGCGCCCGCGCGTCGCCTTCCACCAACTGCCCGGTGGCGGGATCGAGCGGAATCTGGCCGGAACAAAACAACAGGTCGCCGACGCGGACGGCGTGGCTGTAAGGCCCCACGGGCGGTGGGGTGCCGGCCGGGCGGATGATGGTTTTCGTCGTCATGCGGGGCTGGTGGTACCGGCAGCGGAAAGGGGGGTCAAGTCGCCGCCGGACTTACTTGCAGCCATGCTCGCACCGGGACAGGCATTCGGGCTTGCTCGCAACTCTTGCCGCTTGTGAACAACCGTCCCTTGACCCGCGCGGGGTCGAGCGCGAGCGTCGCGCCGGTTTTGTCCGCCCCATGCGCTCCTTCCCGATCCCCTTTCGCCGCGCTCTCGCCACGCCGGCCGCCGCTGGTTTTCTGCTGGCCCTTTTCACCCTCGTGTCGTGCCGTCGCGGCGGTGAAGTCTCCACCGGCGTTCAACTGATCGCCGCACAGGAGCCGCTGGCGCCCGGCACGACGTTCGAACTGCGGTTTGATCAACCGGTCGCCGCGCCGTCGGAAGTCGGGCGGCCCCGGGAGCGCTCGCCTTTGGTCATCCGCCCCGCCATCGAGGGGACCTTCGTGTGGCTGACCGAACGCAGCGGCGTCTTCACCCCTGCTGCGCCGCTCGCCTTCGACACCGCTTACCGCTTTTCGCTGGCGCTGGATTTCCGGGATTCAAGCGGCCAGCGGGTCAAAGCGGCTCTGGACCGGACGCTGCGGACGCCCGGGCTGACAGTGCGTTTGCTGGCGCCCGAGGGTTTCACCAGCGGCCAAACGAATGCGAGTGCCCGGCCCGCTCTGGCGCTGGAGTTCAACGCCGCGGTTGCCGCCGGCCCGCTCGCGGACCGGTTGCGGTTTCGAGCACCGCGCGGCAGAGAGCGGCGGGCGATCGTGCTGCCGGCCAACGAGGAGTTGCTCCGTCTCCAATTCGGCTGGTACCGCCCGCCGTCGCCCCCCTGGGAAGAAGCGAGTCGGCGGGTGGCCGAAGGGACCCCGCCACCCGTGGCGTCTCCGCCGGCGAGTTCGTTCTGGGAGAGCCCGGTGGGGAATCCGGTTTTTTCGAACGTGGTTTTCGTCACGCCGGCCGCAGCGCTCGAGGTGGGCGAAGGCTGGGAACTGGTCTTGCCCGCCGGAACGCCCGCCGCGACACCGGGCGTGCGGTTGCGTGAGGAATTCGTGCTGCCGATCGGAACGGTACAGCCCCTGACGCTCAGCCGTCTTGAAACCCACAACGCGATCGGTCGCGGAAGGCGCATGGAACTAACCTTCTCCAAGCCCCTCAGTAGCGACGTGACCAGCACCAACCTCACGAACTGGCTCAGCGTGATTCCGGCCCCGGAGGATTTGAACATCACGGTTCGCCACAACGTGATCGAACTGGCGGGCGCCTTTGAACTCACCACCCCCATCCGGCTGACCTTGCGGCCCGGTCTGCCGGCGGACGATTCGCTGACACTGCGCGAGCCGATCGAGCGCGAAGCCCGCTTCTCGCCGGTGCCCCCGCGCGTGTACCTGGCCGGCTTCCGCACGGAGCAGTACGCCGCCGGCCGACGCGAGTTTCCGTTGCTCGCCGTCAACACGACGCAGGCGTGGGTGCGGGCCAAGTTGATCGAACCGGACGCGGTGGTTCACGTCCTGCGCGGCTACGGGCTGAGCTTCCGCCGGAACTGGCGCGAAGCCGGCGCGAACGAGGAGCCCTTCCGCGAGGTGCCCTACGCGCTGATTCCCGGACGCACCGTTTTCGACCGGCCATTGGCGATCGAGGCGCCGGTGGACGAACCGCAAGCGGTACCGCTCCGCTGGGACGATCTGATCGGGGCCGGTCGCCGGGGGGTCGTGTTTCTCGACGCCCGCCGCGAGGCCGGCGGTTTCGGCGCCGGGCCGGCGCAAGGCGCGCAGGCCGTCGTGCAACTGACCGATCTCGGCTTCGTGACGAAGGCGAGCCGGGACGAGGTGGTGGCGCTGGCCTTCCATTTGTCCACCGGCCAGCCCGCTCGAGGGGCGCTGGTAAAACTGCTGACCGACGAGAGCGAAGTTCTCGCCGAGGCGCGGACAGACGAACAGGGTCTGGTCCGCCTGCCGCAAACCTTGCGGACCAACAACACCACGCGCTTCGACTGGCGCTATTCCGGATCGAGCGATGCCGCCGGATATCCGGCGGGCGACTGGTTGCTCGCGCAGACCGGCGACGACCTCCGTGCCGCCGAACTCGGCGACATCGCGATGCCCTACGGCTTCGGCGAGCGGCCATGGTCGTGGTCCGCACTGCGCGAGCGCTGGCGGTTTCTGGCGTTCACCGATCGCCCGGTGTACCGGCCCGGCGAAACGGCGCAGTTGAAAGTGATTGCCCGGGAGTGGCGCGACAACGACTGGCATTTGCCGGCCGGCGAGTCCGTCAAACTCGAGCTGGCCGACCCGCGCGGGCGGCCGGTGCTCACAACCAATCTGGTCCTGGGCGAACTTGCGTCGCTGGACCGCGCGCTGCCGCTGCCGGCGGCGCCGCTGGGAAACTACACGCTGACCGTCGCCGGCGGCGATGCCACCGCCAGCGCGAACCTCCGCATCGAAGAGTTCCAGCCCAATCCGTTCGTGGTGGCCATCACCGGCCAGTCCGCCTATCGCGCCGATGAGGTGCCCACCAACCTAGTCTCCGCACACTACTTCCACGGGCAGCCTGTCAACCACGCACGGGTCACATGGACCCTCGTGGGCACCGACGAAATTCCCGCCCCAGACCGCTTCGAAGACTTTCGTTTCGGAACGCAGGTGTGGCGGAGCGAACTGGGCTACCAGGCCGGCTCGTTCTCCGCCTCGGGTGCGACCAACTTCACTGGCAGTCTGGAACTCGCACCCGAAGTTCCGGTCAATCCCTCCGCGCCGCACGCCCGGCGGTGCCAGTTGCTGGTGAGCCTAACCGACCTGAACCAACAGTCCGTCTCCACCCAGAGCGAGTTTGTGCGGCACAGCTCAGATTTTTACGTGGGCGCACGGCTGCCCGCCGAGGTGGCTCGCGCCGGTCAGCCGCTACCGGTGCGGCTGGCGGCGATGGGAACCGACGGCAACCCCTGGCCCGGCCGGATTCCGGTACAAATGACGCTCAAGCGGATCAAGTGGAACTCCGTGCGGGTCGAGTTGGCCGGCGGCGTCATCGGTTACCGCAACGACGCCGAAATCCAGTCCGTCGCCGAACTCCCGGCCCGCACCGAGGACCTGGTCCTCGCGGGCGACCGCTGGGCAGCCGCGGGAGAGCCGCAGTGGCGCTTCACACCGACGGAGGCGGGCAACTATGTGCTCGAGATCCGGGCAACCGACGCCGGCGGGCGAACCGTGTTCACGGCGGTCGAGTTCCACGTGTACGGCGACACGCTGCCGCGGTGGGCGTATCAGAACGAGACGCAGCTCGAAGTGGTCGCCGACCAGGCCGCTTACGCTCCCGGCGACACGGCGCGGCTGCTGGTGAAGACGCCGCTCTCGGGTCTGGCGCTGGTCAGTGTCGAGCGGGAGAAGGTGCTGCGCGCGTGGTTGACCAACCTGACGAACGGCTCGCCGGTGATCGAAGTGCCTCTGCTCGCCTCCGACGCACCCAGCGTGCAGGTCTCCGTAGTTCAGGTGCGCGGCGCGGATCAGAGCCGACGGCAGGCCAAAGAACCGGAATTCCGCGCCGGCGGCGCGCCGTTGATCGTGGCACGACCGGACCGCCGGCTGCGGGTGGCGACCACGCTCGAGGCGGCGGAGTTCAGGCCGGGGGATGCGGTCCGTCTGTTGACCCAAGTCTTCGATCACGCCGGGACGCCCGTGCCGGAAGCGGAGATCACCCTCTTCGCGGTGGACGAAGGCGTGCTGAGCCTGACGGGCTACGCCGCGCCCGATCCGTTCGAGCATTTCTCGGCCGCCCGCGCGATCGAGGTGCAGACCGGCATAACCCTGCCGAACCTGCTGCCCGAGGACCCCGCCGACCTGCGCTTTCAGAACAAGGGGTTTCTCGTCGGAGGCGGCGGCGACACCCGCCACGTCCGCCGTGACTTCCGCGCGCTGGCGTTCTGGCATGCCACGTTGCGAACGGACGCGGCCGGGCGCGTGGAAGCCGCGTTCCGGGCTCCCGATAGCTTGACGCGATACCGCGTCGTGGCCGTGGCCCACACGGCCGTGCACCAGTTCGGTCGCGGCGAGACCGAGTTCGTGGTCAACAAGCCGCTGATGCTTGAGCCCGCCTTGCCCAGGTTCGCCAACGTGAGCGATCAACTGCTCGCCCGGGCGGTCGTCTTCAACCGGCTGCCGGCGTCGGGGGAGGTCGAAGTGACCCTGACGCTCGACGGCCACGGCCGCCCGCGCGGCGACGCCGCGAGCCTTCTGACACAGCGTGTCCCGGTCCCCGCAAACGGCGCCGTGGCGCTCGATGTGCCGGTGGAGTTCATCGAGGCCGGCGAGGCCGTGTGGACCTGGCGAGCGCGGTTCGTCGGCGGCGAGGCGGCGAGCGCAGGCGGAGACTTCACCGACGCGGTCGAATCGCGGCTTCCGGTGGGTTATCCGGCACCCCTGCTGCGTGAAGTGCGGTTCGCCCGGGTCGTAGCAGGTGAATCGAACCTGCTCGCCGGGATCAATCCGCAGTTGCTCGCCGGCGCGGGGCAGGTGTCCTTGCGGGTGGCCAACACCCGCTTGGGCGAATTGCGCGAGGCCGTGGGCCACTTGATCCGCTACCCATACGGTTGCACCGAGCAGATTACCTCCACGCTGCTGCCCTTGCTGGCTCTGCGGTCCCGGCCCGCCGCGCTAGAAGGGGTGGTAACCAACTTCGCCGCGCTGGACGCGATGATCCAGTCCGGGCTGGAGCGGTTGCTGGCGCGACAGGCGTTCTCGGGCGGTTTCCCTTTCTGGCCCGGTGGTGAGGCGGACCTTTGGGTGTCGTCCTACGCGACGATGGCGTTGGCGATGGCCCGCGCGCAGGGATTCACGGTGTCCGACCGCGCTTTCGCGGAAGTACTCGAGTTCCTGCGCCGCGGGCTGGTGGCGGGACCAAGGGCTCCCGGGGCGCGCGTCGTGCCGGTGCGCGACGCGGCATGGGAGGCTGAATCACAATGCCTGGCCCTGTACGCGCTGGCGCTGGGCGGGAAGGCGGAGAGCGGCTACCACGAGCGGATGCGCGAGCGGCTGTCCGAACTGCCCCAGGTGGGGCGCGCGTGGCTGGCGCTCGCCATCGCCGAGGCCGGCGGACCGGTTGCCCTCGCCGAGGAGGTCCTGACGACACCCGTGCCCGTGGCTACCGACAGTGCCGGACGGTTTGGCGGCGAGTTGAGCGACCTCGCCGTGCGTTTGCTCGCGTGGACACGGGTTCGTCCCGACGCGCCGGAAGTGGATCGGTTGGTGGAGGAACTGCTCGGCGGGCGGGCTGACGGGCATTGGACGGGCACGCAGGGCAACGCATGGTCCATCCTGGCGCTGACGGCCTACGCCAACGCAGTGGAGCGTGAAGTCGAGGCGGGCAACGGCACGATTCGATGGGCGACCGCGGAGGAATTCAGCCTGCCGGCGGAACCCGCCGCGCGCGAATTCCGCTTCTCCTTGGATGCCGCGACCGGGACCAACCCCCTCGCGCTGTCTTGGACCGGCTCGCGCCCGCTCCTGACCGAGTTGGTGGTCGAAGCGCGCCCGCCCGTCTGGCAGCAGCCGCGTCAAGAGCGTGGCCTGGCCATCCGACGGGAATACGCGCGGCTGGATGAGACCAATGGTGTGCGGGGCTTGGGGGGCCTGCGCGTGGGCGATCGCATTCTGATCACGCTGGCGATTCAGGCTTCGGCCGCGGCCCATCATGTGGTGGTGGATGATCCGTTGCCGGCCGTTCTGGAGGCGGTGAATCCGGCGTTCGCCTCGCACCGGACGGGTGCCGAGGCCTTGACCAGGGATTGGATGAGCGACCGCCGGGAACTCCGCAATGACCGCGTGCTGTTCTTCAGCCGCTCGCTGACGCCCGGCACCTACGCCATCCGCTACCTGGCCCGCGTGCGAGCGGCCGGCACTGCTACCGCCCCGGCGGCGAAGGTGGAGGAAATGTACCGGCCGAATCGCTTCGGACTGACGGAAACGACCGTGCTGACGGCTGAATCGTCACTTTGACCCGCGGGTCAACGGGACCCGAGCGCGCGAATGTCTGGCTGGCCCGAACTGAAATTCGTGTCCCTTTCCCGCCGGCGGGCCGGAGCATCGCTCTCAGAGTCTCAAAGGCCCCGGACCGCCGACCGGGCAAACGCCGACAAAGCAAATCGTTTTGAGCTCTTGGCCGGGCGGGGAGGGTGAAGGCCGGCCGATGCGATGCCGGGCGCGGCGTTCAAAGACCGGCTTCCGCCACCCGTTGACCTTGTTGGGAAGCCGGAAATTGAGGGGGAACGGCTTGACTTGAAGCCGGGCGCAAATGACATTGCGCGGCTTTGTTCGGCCCCGCGCCTCACCGAGCAGGGGTCCCCTCGCCCGCGTATGTCGAAATCGAAAGACAAGAAAGCGTCCAAACACGGTTCCAAATCGGCCAGCCCGGCCCGAAAGCGTGCCGCTGCGCCGCACCCGGTCTCCGCCCCCGGCGCCCATCGCACGGAGTCCCGTCACCCTGCCCGCAAGGCACGTTCCCGGTCCGAGAAGTCCAAGGCGGCATCCCACGCCAAGCCTGGCGCCCCGGCCCATTCTTCGACGGTGGCGCATCATGCCCGCAAGGCCGACACCCCTTCCGAGAAGTCGCCCGTTGCTCCACGCGCCGCCTCGGCGCCACCACCCGCCGCGGCCGAAACCGCGCCCGCACCCGCCGCTCCGCCGGCAGGTGACGAGTCGGCTGGCTTACTGAACACTGGCGCTGTCACGAGCTCCGGGGGAACGGATTTGACCGAAAAGGTCAAGGAACTGGTCCGCCTGGCCCAGGAGCAGGGCTACCTGACCTACAGCGACATCAACGACGCGCTGCCGGACAACGTCGTCACGCCAGACGACCTCGACGAGATTTACATCAAGCTGCGCAATCTCGAGATCGAGATTGTGGACCAATCCGAGGTGGACCGGGTCAAACAGCCTGAACCCGAGGAGGAGGACGAAAAGGCGCGGCTCGACATTCTGGACGACCCGGTCCGGATGTATCTGAAACAGATGGGGCAGGTGCCGCTGCTGACCCGGGAACAGGAGGTTGAAATCTCCAAACGGATCGAGGACGCCGAAAACGAGGTCAGGCGCATCATCTACAGCTTCGGCTTCGCCGGCAAAGAGCACATTGCGCTGGCCGAGAAGCTGGTGTCCGAGCCGCCGAAGGAACGCTTCGACCGGGTGATCCTTGACAAGAAGGTGGAGAGCCGCGAAAACCACCTGCGCGCGCTGCGCAAGCTGGTCAAAGACGTCCGCGCGGTGGATCAGTTGGTGGACCAGAAGTACGCGGCGTGGAAGGAGGAGACCAACCGCGCGAAGAAGGAGAAACTCCTCCAGGAGTTCAAGAAGGCGGACGCCAAGCTCCAGGCGACGTTTTCCAAGTTTTACTACAAGCAGCGGGTGGTCGAGGAAATGGCCCTCGTTGCGGACAACATCCACGACAAGTTCCAGGCGAGCCTGCGGACCATCGCCGAGCTGGAAGCGCAAAAGAAGTCGCCCGCCATCACCCAGATCGCCGACGGCGAGCGCCGCAAGATCGCGGCGTTGGAGGATTTCGTGCGCATGTCCCACGAGGACTACGTGGCCGCCTACAAGCAACTGCAGCACTTCTCCGCCAAGGCGCACCAGGCCAAGACCGAAATGGTCGAAGCCAACCTTCGCCTCGTCATATCCATCGCCAAGAAATACACGAATCGCGGCCTTTCGTTCCTCGACCTGATCCAGGAGGGCAACATGGGCCTGATGAAGGCGGTGGAGAAGTTCGAGTATCGCCGCGGCTACAAGTTCTCCACGTACGCCACGTGGTGGATTCGCCAGGCGATCACGCGCTCGATCGCCGACCAGGCACGCACCATCCGCATCCCGGTCCACATGATCGAAACCATCAACAAGCTCATGCGGGTGCAGAAGCAGTTGATCCAGGATTTCGGTCGCGAGCCAACGCCGGAGGAGATTGCCGACGAAATGCAATTGCCCGTGGATCGCGTACGGGCCGTGCTCAAGATGGCCCAACAGCCCATTTCGCTCCAGAGCCCCGTGGGCGACAGCGATGACACCAACTTCGGAGACTTCATCGAGGACAAATCCGCGGAAAATCCCTCGGACATGACCAGCTACAGCCTGCTCAAGGACAAGCTGCAGGATGTGCTGGATTCGCTGACCGAGCGCGAGCGCAAGGTGCTCGAGCTGCGTTTCGGGCTGGGCGACGGCTACAGCCGCACACTCGAAGAAGTCGGCAAGCAGTTCAAGGTGACTCGCGAACGCATCCGTCAGATCGAGGCCAAGGCACTGCGGAAGATGCGGCATCCGACGCGCCTGCGGCAGCTCCAGGGCTTCCTCGAAGGCGAGGAACTCGAGGCGTTGCTCGCCCAGTTGACCTGAAGAAACGAAGCCAGGACTTTGGCGAACCGGGCGTTGACCTTCAGCGCCCGGTTTTCTTTTCGCTTGGCGAGCCGCGTCGGCTTGGCCGTGAATGACCGGCTTGAAACAGTACGCCAATCTGATCGGCGGCGAATGGGTGCCCGCCACCGCCAACCAACGACTCGAAACGCGCAATCCAGCCGACGCCCGCGAAATCGTGGCCAGCTACCCGCTGGGCGGCACTGCAGAGGCGGAGGCCGCCCTCGCCGCGGCGCGGGACGCCTTCCCCGCCTGGGCCGGCATGACCGCCGTCGCACGCGGGCGGGTCCTCAGCAAGGCGTCGCAAATCCTCGATGCCCGCAAAACCGAGTTGGCGACACTCCTGACCCGCGAGGAAGGCAAGACGCTCGCCGAGGCAACCGGCGAGGTCCAGCGGGCGGTGGACATTTTCCGTTTCTTTGGCGGCCTCAGCTACACCTGGGGCGGCCAGACGCTGCCCCACGATCTGCCCGGCAACCTGCTCTTCACGCGGCGCGAACCCCTCGGTGTGGTGGCCCTGATTACGCCGTGGAATTTCCCCATTGCCATCCCCGCCTGGAAACTCGCGCCCGCGCTGCTCTGCGGCAACACCGTGGTCCTCAAGCCCGCCTCCCCCGCGCCAGCGATGGCGATGGAGCTGGGGGCGGCGCTGGTGGAGGCCGGCCTCCCGAAGGGCGTGCTCAACCTCGTCGTCGGCGAGGGCCGCACCGTGGGCGAGACACTGGCGAACAGCCCCACCGTCGTGGCGCTCTCGTTCACCGGTTCGGCCGGCGTGGGGCAGAAGATCCACGAACAACTGGCGCGGCGGATGGCCCGTTCCCAAATGGAGATGGGCGGCAAGAACCCGACCATCGTCCTCGCGGATGCCGATCTGGACTTGGCGGTCAGCTTGGTGATCCGCGCCGGCTTCGGCCTGACCGGCCAGGCCTGCACCGCCACCAGCCGCGTGATTGTGGAACGCGGGGTCCTGCCGGCGTTCACCGAGAAGCTCGTCGCCAAGGCAGCGGCGCTCAAGGTGGGCAATGGTTTGGCTCCGGGCGTGGACATGGGCCCGGCGGTCAGTGAGGGGCAACTCGCGAGCAACCTCGTTTACGTCCAAGGCGCTGTGGCCCAGGGAGCTCGCCTCCTCTTCGGCGGCCGGCGGCTCAACGATGGCGACCGGGCGCACGGCTGGTTCATGGAACCGACCGTCCTGGGCAACGTGTCGCCCACGATGACGATTGCCTGCGAGGAGGTTTTCGGGCCGGTGATCGCGGTCCTCGCCGCCGAAGATTTCGACGATGCCCTGCGGATCGCGAATGGGGTCGAGTTCGGCCTTTCCGCTTCCCTCGTCACGCGCGACCTCAAGAAAGCCATGCTCTACGCGGACCGGATCGAAGCGGGAGTGGTGAAGATCAACCAGATCAGCACCGGCCTCGCGCTCCAGGCGCCGTTCGGCGGAGTCAAACGATCGAGCACCGACAGCTTCAAGGAACAGGGAGCCGGCGCGGTGGAGTTCTACAGTCGCCTCAAGACAGTGTATCTCGACTACTCGGCCTGAACCGTCCGTTGGCGTTCGGCAGCCGCCGCCGTTTGGCGAAAGGCCGGATGCGCCGGATCCCCCCCGGACTTGAGGTAAGCCAGCAGGTCGAGAATCTCCGCTTCGGTGAACGAGTCGAGCAGGTTGGGCGGCATGAGGGACATCGTGGAGGGGCGAACCGACTCGATGTCTGACCACGCGATCTTGATCACGTTGGCCGGATTGAGCAGGTCGCCTTTGAGCAGGATCTGTCGCTCGTTTTGATCGCCGATGCGGCCGGTGTAGCTCTCGCCGTCCTTGGTCTCCACCTCGACGGTGGCGTACTGATCGGACACGACCTTGCTCGGCTCCAGGATGGCCTCCAGCAAGGCCCGGTCATCGAACCGGTTGCCGGCACCGGTCAAGTCCGGTCCGCCCATGCCGCCTTGCCGGTTGAAGCGATGGCACTTGAGGCACATGGCGGTCGAGAAGACCCGCCGGCCCTGCTCGAAATCGCGTCCGCGCATCCCCGTCGCGGCGGCGGGCAGCAAATCCTCCACCCGCCATTCGCGGACGAACTCCCGCTGTTTGAGATCCACGTACGGATCCACCGGCGGGCGCTGGGCAAGAATGTCCGCCAACGCCGCCTGGTTTTCAGGCGTCAACTTGTCCACCGCCTCGCTGCGGAGACCCAGCAGGTATTCGCCGTAGGTGACCCCTCCGCCGGCCGCGATCCCGCGCGCGAACCAGCCGAAATAGCGCTCCCGCTGCCGGGGCGTCCAGAGGTTCGGATCCTCGAGGCGCAGGCAGAGTGCGTGGTGGAGCTGCTCCTCCTGGCTGGGCGCGTTTTCCATGCGGGTGAGGACCCGATCCACGATACCGGGCGCGGCGAGGGAAACGAGCAAGGGTGACAACTCCCGGTCCAACTCGTACACGCCCGCGGGAAAGCGGGCAGCCAGTTGTTCAAGTATTTCGCGCCGGGGGGCGTTCACCGGCGGGCCCCAACGCGCGATTACCAGCGAGTACACGCGGATCACCTCCAGTTGCTCCTCGCGCGTCAGCTGGGACCAGTCCAAGCCACCGAGAGCGCGAATTACCGGTTCTCCGTCTGCGGGTGAACCACAGCGTACCAGGGCCAACAACGCGGCCAGCCGCCGCCGCGGATCCGGCTCGGCGAGCGCCCGCTCGCGCCACCGCTGGGTCGGTTGGTGTTCTAGGGCGATTCGCGCAGCATAACGCACAGCCCGGTCCCGGCTGCCAAGATGCGGCCAAACCCTCCCCACCGCGGCGGGGTCTTCCCGACCGTGAAACCTCTCCAAAGCCCGCCGTTGCTCGCGCTCGTCGCGGCAGGTTGCGTCCTCCGCCCGCGCTGGTGCGACGGATTCCGCCCCCGTGTACGCCACCCGGTAGAGGGTGGTCGCCGTGTCGCGTCCGCCGGTAATGAAATACAGGGCGCCGTCCTGGGGCCGGATGACGAGGTCGGTGATCGGCAGCGGCGAGCCGGCGAGGAAGACTTCGTTCGTGGCCCGGTAACTCGAACCCTCCGGCGTCAGGTGCAGCGCAAAAATCTTGCCGTAACTCCAGTCGCCCATGAAGAGCGCGCGCTGGTAGCGGGCCGGAAAACGCGCGCCGTAGCCGAAGGCCAGCCCCGTGGGCGAACTTTCGCCGATGTCGAGAACGGCCGGTTGACTGTCCGCGTAATAGTCCGGCCACTTGGCGCTGCCGGTCCGCCAGCCAAACTCGGCGCCGCTGGTGACGTGGTTCACGCGCGTCGGGCGGTACCAGGGGGTGCCCATGTCCCACTCCATGTCGGCATCGAACGTGAACAGCTCGCAGTCTGCGTTGAAGGCCAGGTCGTAGGGGTTCCGCAAACCCACCGCGACCAACTCGAAGTCGCGTCCGGTCGGATCCAGCTTCACGATCCAGCCGCCCGGCCGATTCGTGCGCCACACCCCGTCGGTTTGGCCGAGCGGCGGGATCAGCGAATCCATCCGCCAGTGGCGCGGCACGCGGGAGGTCCGCACCGCCGGCAGGTCGGTGGCGTTGCCGGCAAGGAGGTACAGTGAGCCTTCATCCGGCCCCGGCACGATCGCGTGCGGGCCGTGCTCGCCCTCGCCCGACAGGGCGCGCAGGAGCGTGACCTCGTCGTATTGGTCGTCGCCGTTGGTATCCCGCAGCCGATACAGTCCGGAGCCGCCGCCGTCTTTGGAGCGGTTGACCACCACGAAGAGACTGTCGAAAGCGCAGAGCAACCCTTGGGCGTTGCCGACGGGTACATTCAGGCGCTCAACGCGGGTCGTCTCGCCCGGCCGCTCGGGCACGGTCACCCGGTACAGCGGGCCAAATTGATCGGACACGATCAGCCGCCCGCGCGGGTCGGGCGTCAGGCAAACCCACGAGCCTTGTTCGTCCGGCACGCGCAAGAGCGCCTCCACTCGAAACCCGGGCGGCACTTTGATCGGGACCGACTGGACGGCGGCGGACGGGGCTTCAGCAGCGGCGAGGCCGAGCGGAATTGCACACAGAGCCGCCAGCGCGGTTCGCGATATGAGGGGCGATCGAGGTTCCATGCGAGTTTCAGAATAGCCGGGCTGGTCCGTCGCCCCAAGATTACGCGCGGAACAACTGGCCCATTTTCTTGCCCAGTATCTTGCCGGCGATCAGCAGGCTGGTCGTCAGAATCACCATGCCCACCACGCCCAGCGCGCACGCCACGGCCGGGGCGCTCGGTTCGATCCGACCCAGCAGGCTGTAGATCATCTTGGTGATCGGGAAGTACTGCTCGCGCATGGCCAGGATCAGGCTGTCGCTGACTTCGAGCATCGCGAAGGAGAAGGTCAGGATCGTCCCCGCCACCAGGTTGGCCATCACCAGCGGCAGGGTGATTTGGCGGAGGGTGCGCAGCGGCGAGGCGCCCAGGTTGGCGCTGGCCTCCTCGAGCGTGACACTGGTCTGCTGGAAGCCCGCGTAGGCCGATCGCACGATGTACGGCAGCCGCCGGACGCTGTAACTCACGATGAGCAGCAGCGTCGGATTCTCGCGCGGGTTCAACCACGAGATCTTGAAATCGAATCCCGCCACATAGCCGAAGGCCAAGACCAACCCCGGCAATGCCAGCGGCAACATGGCCAGCGCATCCAGGACGTTCGCGAAGGGAATGCGTCGCCGCGTCAGCAGCCAGGCGATGATGACGCCCAGCACCAGATCCAGCGTCGCGCTGAGACTCGCGTAAAACAGGCTGTTCCGAATGCTGCTCGCCGTCATCCCGCTGCCGAACACCTCGCGGTAGCTGTCGAGGGTCCACGTATCCGGCAACACGGACAGGAACCAGCGGCCGGAAAACGACTGCACGATCACCGCCGCGTGCGGCAGCAGCGCCACCGTGATCACACTGCCGAAAGCCAGCCAGATCAACGCCGCCTGGCCGGGACTGGTCTTAGCCTCGGCCCCCGCGGTGTGGCCGCGGGCGATCATCTCGTACCGCCGGCCCGCGACCGCGCGCTTGGACACGAAAAACAAGGCGAGGGTCAGCACCAGCACGAACACCACCAGCGCGTAGCCCATCGGATTGGTGTTCAACTCTGTGATCGAGTCGAAGATCTGCACCGGCACCACCCGCGAGTAGCCAAAGATCAGCGGCGTGCCGAGGTCCGTGAACGCCCAGATGAAGACAATGATCGCCCCCGCGAACCAGCCCGGCAGGATCAAGGGCGCCGTCACGGTGCGGAACAGCCGCCAGCCGCCGGACCCGAGGTTTTGTGCCGCCTCGCGCAGGGACGGATCCACGTTCGCCATCGCTGCCGACAGATTCAGGAACATGATCGGGTACAGGCTGAGCACTTGCAGGATCACGATGCCCCAGAAACCACCGGCGCCGAGCCAGTCAATCGGCCGGTCCGGCGGCAGGAGACCCAGGTCCATCAGCGCCAGATTGACGGAACCAAATTTGGCGAGCAGTTGTCTCAGGCCGATGGCCCCCACGAACGGCGGCATGATCATCGGCACGAGGATCAGTCCACCCAGCAGCGCCTTGCCGCGGAAGTCGTACCGGGTCATCCAGTGCGCCAGCGGCAGCGCCAGCGCGGTGGTGGCCGCAGTCGTCAACAGGGCGATGGCAAAGCTGTTCCAGAGCGCCTCGCGTTGCAGCGGGCTGGCCAGCAGCAATCCGAAATACTCGAAGGTGAACTCACCCCCGGCGCCAAAGGCGCGGCGCAGCATGAAACTGACGGGGTAGAAGAGGAAGGCGCCGAAGAACGCCACCAGCAGGCCAAGGAAGCCCAGCGTCCAGGCGTCGAGATCGTAGCGTTTCATGCGCTGGCGGAGCTTACGCCCCGGGTCTTCCCGCCGGCAAGGCAGCCCCGGCGCAATGGGGACAATTGAGTCGCGATGAGGCGTCAGCCGCGCATTCGCGGCCGGGCAATTCCGACTCCTCCCGCCGGCGGGCCCGGAGGAAGGCAGCCGGCGAAGCCGCGCCGAGAGGACCGCGTCAACGTAGTTCGATCTGGCGGGGAAACGTCGGGCAGAGAGCGGACTGGGCCACTTCTTCGCCAACGCCAGCGAGGAACTTCACGCGGCCCGCGGGATCGCAGAGCCAGACCTCGCGCGCCCCCGCGTCGAAGTACAGCGCCACTTTCTCGGTGATTTCCGCGCCGGTGTTGGCGGGCGACAACACCTCGACACACAGTTCGGGCGACCGCGGAAAACAGGCGCGATTGCCCAATTCTCGCATCGTCTCCGGCGACGCCCAAGCCACATCGGCGGCCCGGACTCCATCAGCGGTTGAAATCGGACACTCGGTCAGCACGCGGCCACACGGCATCTGGCTGCGGAGTAAATAGGCCATTTCAGATTGGAAGCAGCCGTGTTGGGGGGCGGGGGGCGGGCTCATGATGATTTGGCCATGGCGATCGGTTTCAATCCGACCCTCGATCCGGGCCAGCTCAGGATCAGCGAGCAGTTCCTCCCAACGGCGGAGGTTGAAGGCGGTTTGCGCCGGCTGGGAAGGGAGTTGAATGCTCAGCGTTGCCATGAATCCACCGTACTGCCGGGCTTCCGTTTCCGCAAGGAGGAGGCGGGTGCCCGCACCGCGCGAACGGGCCAGCACGACCGACCTACCGGCCGCCGCCCTGGGTCGCGGCATTGGCGCGGTAACGGACGAGGCGGGCATTGATGCGGTCGAGCAAATCCGTCTTGCCGGTGGCGCGTGCCACCGACAGCGCCCGCTCGGCGGCCCGTACCGCGTCGTCCCATCGGCCGGCCCGGGCGTAACTCTCGGCCATCCGCTCGTGCAGCGTCACCGAGGTATCTACTTCCGGGCGGAGGGTGATGGCCGTCTGATAGTGCGGAACGGCGCCGGCGGTCTGGCCGTCGCACGCCAGCGCGAGGGCAAGCAGGTAATGGGTCTCCGCGTTGCCAGAGTCGGCGCGCACGGCCTCCGCAAAATGGGCGGCGGCCTCCGCGAAGCGACTGCGCTGCAGGCAGGCGCGGCCGGCGTTGGCGTGAATCACATGCGGTTGATACTGGAGGTCGGTGCTGAACGGCAGGTTGGTGAGGGCCTGTCGCAACTGGTGGAGGCCGTCGTCCACCTGCCCTTGATGGAGCAGCACCATGCCCAGATCACAACGGGCGAACGCGTTTTGCGGATCGAGTCGCAACGCTTCCCGGGTATGCGCGAGGCCGGCCGGGAAATCCCGCTTCACGTGATACAGCAGGAAGCCGAGGCGCTGATGGGCGGTGACGTTTGCGGGATTGAGCTCCAGCGCGTGCCGGTATTGCTCGATCGCGCGATCCGGTTCGCCCGCCCGATAGAGTTCGTTGGCGGCGCGCTCGAAGGAGTAATCGTTCAGGAAGTCCTCGCGAATCTTCACGATGCCGTCCAACGGCAGATTCACGAACTCGGGGATGTTGGCAGCCCGGTTTGTGGCGGTGAACTGCTCAAGCAGGACGGGCGGGGAGCTGTTGCCCTCCGGGTCCATGTGAGTGAGAAACAACTGGGTGTAGTCCGACAACGCCTTGGAAGCGAAAACCAGCCAGCGGCCGTTCGGCGACCAGCTATGCCACGAGTTCATGCGCGACAGGTTGGCCCGCAGCCGGCGAGGTTCCCCACCCCGGGCCGGAACGATGAACAGTTCGCTGTCGGGCTGGAGCAACATGTAGCTGCGGGCCCGGCAGAAGACGATCCAGCGCCCATCCGGCGAGTACTTCGGGAAGTAATGGCTGAAGCCGTTGGCCGAGGCCCCGGCCAGCGGCTCCGGCCGCCCGCCGCGGCCGTCGTTGAAGGGCAGCCGATAAAGGTCGAAGCGGAACGGCTTGCCGTCCCGGGTGAACTCGCGGCATTCCTCCGGGGTCAGCAAGACCCGCCCCTGGCCGACGGTGTGGCTCAGGTTGTAGGCCGGGGCCCGCGCGAAGACCAACTCCCGGCCGTCCGGACTCCAGGTGGGGTTGCTTTGAACGTAGGCCGGGTCATCCGCGCCCGGCAGGGACTGGAACTGTTTTGATTCGCGATCGTAGAGCGCCAGGATGCCCTTGATCGGGAAAAAAAGCTGCGAAAAGGCCAGGTCCGGCTGCGGCACGAAGACCGATTTGTCCTTCACCGTGCTCACCACCCAGCGCCCGTCCGGCGACACCTGCGAGAGCAGGCCGAAGGTGAGTTCCCCGTCTTCCCGGCGAAACTCGTCCCACGTGATGATGTCCCGGGGCGAGAGCGCCATTTCCGGGGCGGTGGCGACGATGGCGTAAGAGCCCTTGTTGTTGGCGTAGTCCACGTCCATCCCCAAGACCGAGCCGTCGCGAGAAAAAGAATGGCAATTGCCGCACACGGGCATCTTTTCGAGCACAACGCGCGGCGGCCGGGGATCGGAAACCGAACCAAAACGCCACCGGATGTCCGAGGGGTCCTTGACCGCGTCGGCGAAGGGCAGGTTCACATCCCGGTAAAAAATCGGTGCGCCGACGGGATCGGTGGCGGTCGAAAAACTCACTTGCGCCAGGACGGTAGCCGCCGGACCACTCAGGGTCGCCGTCGCCAGGCGATTCCCGGACCGCCGTTTGATCTCTTCCCAAGTCTCGCTGTTCGGGGACCAGTGATGACCGGTTACCCGGGCTTCGATGGGCGGTTGGCCATCGCGAAAGGTCACGGTGAGTTGCCAGGTTGCATCGGCCTCGCCTTCGACGCGCCAGCGAAAGGTGGGGGGGGCGAAGTCCGGCGGGAACACCGCGTCGGCGAAGGGGTACGTGAAGGCCGGACCGCCATCCGCGGCCCGCGTCACGGCCGGCGAGGTCTTGGCAATGAATCCCGGCCCGGCCGGAGAGGCCACCTCATCGGCCAGTAGTAGTCGCCCCACCGCCAGAAACACCGCCGCCGCGGCGATTCGAGCCTGACGGGTCATGAAACTCACGCGGCTGATTACCCGCCGGGCAATCGGGTGTCAACGAAGCGGACCCGGTCTGACCGCTTCGGGGAGGACCGCTTGTCACCAGACTTCGACGGGCCCTTTGGGCACCGGGATGGAAAGGCGTTCACCCGCTTCGCCGCCGGGTAGGAAGGACGCCACCAGCGGAGCAGGTTGGAAACGCGGCAGGAGTTCGCCACGCTCATCCTCGAATTGGCGGCGCCAGCGCAGGTAGTCGGCCAGAATCGCATGGAACTCGGCGCGCGTCGCGATGGTGACCACCCGGCGCTTGAATTCGATCGCCGGACCGAAGCGCTTCGCGTACCAGGGCGCGACCTTCCGGAACATGAGGCAGCCAGCCTTTTCGCCAAAGACCTCAATCATCAGGTCCAGGTGGCGGCACATGACCCGGACGCGTTCGGCAAACGGCGTCTCCGGCGGGGACTGGCCGGTTTCGAGAAGATGGCGCGTGCGGGCGAAGATCCACGGGTCGTAAAAGGCGCCGCGTCCAATGCTGATCCCCGCGCAGCCGGTTTCGCGTAGCATGTGCCGCGCGGCCTCGGGCGTGGTGATGTCGCCGTTGCCGATGACGGGAATGTGTTTCACGGCTTCCACCACGGCGCGAATGCCGGCGAGATTGACCCGCCCCCCGAAGCCCTGCTCGCGGGTGCGCCCATGAATAAAGACCGCTGCGACGCCCGCGTCCTCCAGCGCACGGGCCAGGTCAGGGGCCGTCAAATTCTCCTCGTCCCAGCCGAGCCGCATCTTGGCGGTGACCGGCACCTTGACCGCCTCGACCATGCCCCGCGCCAGGGCGGCGGTGCGGCGGAGCTCCGTCATCATCGCGGAACCGCCGCCCACGCGGCACACCTTGCGGACGGGGCAGCCCATGTTGATGTCCACGGCGTTGACGCCGAGCGATTCGAGGAACTGGGCGGCGTCGCGCATCTCCTCGGGCACGGACCCGAAAAGCTGCACCGCGAGCGGGCGGTCCCGTTCGTTGGACTCGACGAGCTTGAGCGCCTTGCTCCGCCGCTCAAGGAGGGACCGGGCGTTGACAAGGTCCGTCGTGCAAAGGCCGACACCCCCCAGTTCCCGGATCACGAGCCGGAAGGGCAGGTTGGTGTAGCCCGCCAGCGGCGAGAGGAACAGGTTCGAGTCGAGTGGCAGGTTGCCCAGCGCAAACACACCGCCATTCTACGCGAAGAAGTGCCGGAGAAGAAACGGAACTTCCAGAACCGGGGTCAGTTCGCCGGCAACAGGCGGATGCCCACCACTTCGCCGGGAATCAAGGTCATCCCGGACGGCACGCTCACCCAGAGCGGGAGACCGATGGTGTTGGTCTGCCGGTTTAGCGTCGGAGACCACTGAAGCAACGGCGGTATGGGCGCGTAGTACGCGCTGACGCGGGTCACCTGGCCAAGGCCGGTCGCGCGGTCACTGGTGCGTCGCCGCACCTCGGCATCCATGCCGGCCGCCACCGGCAGCGGCGAATTCAGCGGGAGATAGGCGACGATGCCGGAGATGTTGGTGGAGAGGATGGTCAGGATGGGTTCGCCGGCCGTGACATTCTCACCCGCCCGGCGCAGCACCGAGGTAATGACGCCGTCAATGGGGGAGAGCACTTCTTCGGGCCCCAGTTGCGCTTCGATCACTTCGAGCTGCCGCTGTTGCGCCTCGATCGCCTTACGGGTGGCGAGTTCCCGGTTTTCGGGAGTCGAGATGGGCAGGCCGCGCTCGAAGCGGCGCAGCGTTTCAGCCACGTTCGCGACGGTCACCTCCAGTTGCTCGACCTCGGTACGGGCGAGGTCCCGATCCCGCCTGGCGATTTCGTAGTCGCTGTCGGAAGCGATGCCGGCAGGATCCAGGCGGAGGGCGCTCAGGCGGCGATACTCAGATTCGGCGTAATTGAGTTGGACGCGCGCCAGTGCCAGCGCGGTGCGTTGTTGCAGCAGGTCCAGCTTGAGCCGCTCGAGGTTCAGCTCGTTGCGATCGGCATCCGCCAACGGACTCATGCCGAGACGGATCAGTTCAGCCTCGGCCTGGATGACCGCCAGGCTGGCCTCAAGCAGCCGCGGCGGGGAGGTCAGCACGGTCGCGATCACCTCGCCCGCCCGCACTGGTTGGTCAATGTCACCCTTCACCATGGCCAGCAGACCGGGCCGGGAACTGGAGATGCTCGCCTGCGCCGAAACCGCCTGTCCCAGGAGCGAAGCCGGGCTCACATGGTGGGTCCAGATGGCGGCGCAAACCACGACGGCTGCAACAAACGTGAGGAGCGGCAGGACTTTGACGCGGAACTCGCGCCAATGCAGAGCCAGTGGTGTGGGGATGGGTTCCAGCTTCGGCATCGCTACACCTCAGACTCATCTTCCGCCTGCAAGCTGGTCACCCGCGCCACCCCGGGCAGCTCCTTGAGTTCCCGCAGCAGGAGGTCCGTTCGATTCGGGTCACGCAGGAGCAGGCGGTACGAAAGGTCGGTTCCTCCGTACGCTTCGCCAGATCGCTGGCTGGCGCAGTGAGTCCGCCGGCTGTGGCGCCCCAGCAACTCGCGCAGGTCGGGCAGGTCGGCCAGCTCGCGCGTCCAGTTGATGTTGACGATCAGGTCGTAGCGATGGCGGCTGCCGAATGACGTCACCCAGAAGTAGAACATGATCGCCGCGACCACGAGGATGACCATCACCGCGACGGGAAATCGCTGCGTGCCACACGCCATGCCGATCACCAGGCCAGCCAGGATGTAGGACGTGTCCAGCGTGTCCCGGAGGATGTTGCGAAACCGCACAATCGCGAAGACCGCCATCATCCCGAACGCGGTGACGAGATTGTTGGCCAGGACGGTCATGACGGCGGCGACCAGGACCGGAATCACGACCAGCGACGACACAAACGAACGGGAATATGAGAGCCCGCTGTGGGTCAGCATATAGATCCACGCCAGCGTCTGCCCGCCGAGGAACGCCGGCAGCAAGGCGAGCAACAGCAGCGGCACGCTGACGGGCGTGGTGGCGAAGTCACCGCTGAAAAACGTTTCGGCCATGCTACCTGGCGGGAATGGCTGCCTGAGAATTCCGACTGGCGGCCGCCGTCGCGAATTCAGGGCCGGGATGATAGTTGAAGACGGACAAGCCGATCGCCTCCACGCCGTCCACGTACTTGGCGGCCGACCGGCGCACGAGTCCGAACCCCTGCACCAAGTCGCGGAACCAATTGGGAAACCGGCCGGTAAACTTCAGCTCGAGGATGACTTCGTTGCCAAACGGACGCACGTAGTTCTCGATGTCCGTCGTCAATCGGCCGCCCGGCTCGTACGCCGCGCGCACGTCGCGATCCATCGTCACGCGCACCGAGTTGTCGTCGTGGTTCATCCACGCTTCGCGAAGGTAGCAAATATGCACCTTGGGGCGCGCCCGCAGGCTGAGCATCAATTGTGAAAACCGTTGCAGCGCGAAGAAGGGCTTCGGCTGGTCGGTCAACAAGTGTTCCGGTTCGGGCAACTGACCTGCCAGCAACCCCGGAACCGCCACCCGCCGGACGCCCCCGCGCTGCTTGAGAATCGCGTTGTCCATCCGGCGTTTGACCTCGAAGAAAACGGGAGACGAAGGCGCGTCGTCGTAGTAGCGGAGCCGCAGCTTGAAGCGGTTCTTGTTGCTGTTGATCGTGTCCCAGTAGGTCTTGAGGTCGTCCGAATCGAGGTAGAGACTGTGAATCCGGTAGGAGAGGTTGGGTTGCGTGGCACCGAACTCGTCAATCTCCAGATAACACCGCACGAAGTCCCGCACCGCCAGCGCCTGCGCTTCGGAGATGTGGTACTTCAATTCCAGCCGTTGCAGTTGAAGTTTGTCGGTCGTCATCGTTGCCGTCGCGATGGAACGAGCCGGGCAGCCGTTGCTTTCTACCCCGCCAAATCGTCACGCTTCCGTCACTGAACTGTCAAGAATCCTGATTGTCGGTGGCCTTGATTCACTGTCGGTTGATCGTTTGGTTTTGGAAGCGAGCAGAATCAATACCACCCACCGCCACGCCGCCACCAGTTGGTCAGGGATCCGCCACGCTGCGCTCCGGCGCTCTGGCCGACGGCTGACCCGACGATTCCAAGGTGTTAGTGGATCGCGCTTCGAGGCCGGCCAAAGTCACCACAATGTCGTCCAGTTCGAGCCGTGCGGGCCGGTCAGGGTCGGGAGTCTGGTAGTTGTTGAGCAGGAGCGCGAAGGCCAGGCGTTCGCCAGCCCGGGTGGTGACATACCCCGAGAGCGCGTACGTGAACGCCACGTACCCTGTCTTGGCGCGGGCATTGTCACCGGCAACCGTCCCGCGCATCCGCGTCCGCAACGTGCCATCGCGGCCTGCCACCGGCAGCGAGTCGCCAAAAACCTCGGCTGCGGCGTGCGTGTCCATGTGGCGCAGTAACGCCACCACCGCGCGCGGAGTGACCAGGTTCCGCCGCGAGAGCCCCGTGCCTTCCTCGAACAAGACCTCGCGCTGGTTCACCCCAATACGCGCGAGGAAGTTGGTCAGCGCGGCCAAACCCGCCCGTTCCGTCGTCGCAAAGGCCATTCCCGCTGGAGCCCTCTGCTCCCAAGCGACGCCGCATTGCAGCAGCAGCAACTGGGCGTGCAGGTTCTGCGAAGGCTTCATCATCAGCGGCAGCAGTTCCGCCAGCGGCGGCGATTCAACGGCGGCCACTTCGATCGGCGGGAACGGATGCCCCGGGGCGGCTTGTGACCACGGGTAAGCGGTTTCGAGTACGCCCTTGCGGATGGAGACGCCCCGCCGCTTGAGCTCGCCGGCCAGCAGTTCCCCGAACCATCGTGCCGGCCACGGTACGCTGACGGTCTCAGTGATCGAAGTCCGGCCCAACGGAACGGCTCCCTCGACCAGCACCGCTGGAATGCCCAGCGCCCGGCGTAGCGTGAGTTCACCGCGCCCTCCGTCCGGCGCGGTCAAAACCCGGTTGTGGACGATGAAAAACGAGCAGGGCGGTTCGAGCGTCAGCAGTGCGGGTTGTCCGGCCGCCGGGGCCGGTCGAGCAATCAACGACAGCGCGTTTTCGTTCACGGAAAGCGCTGACACCGGCGCGGCATAGGCGAACGACAGGTCGTCCCAGTCCCAGCCCGAACCGAGCCCCGGCCCGCGGAAGTATGTGTCATCGGCGATCAATGCCCCGTCCACCCGCCTGACCCCGGCGCGAACGATCGCCTCGACCAGTGGGGCCAGCGCGCGGCCGATGTCGCCACCGTGAAATCGCGCGGCCATCGTGGGATCGCCGCGCCCATGAATGATGAGGTCCCCGCGCAGGCGGCCCCGGCGGTCCGGCGGCACGGCGGCATGGCACGAGGTTCGAATCCGAAAATCCGCCCCCAACAGATCGAGGGCAAGTGCCCCCGTGAAGAGCTTCGTGTTGGACGCTGGAACGAACAACTTCGCCTCGTTGGTGGCGAACAATTCGGCCCCGGTGTCGAGCGACTGAATGACCACCCCCCACTGGGCATGAGCAAACCGGGGTTGAGCCAGGTGTTCCGCCAGCCAGGCGCGCAGCGCCGCAACCTCCGCGGGCCTCGGGTGCTCCTTCGGCGTTACATCCAGCGTTCCACCTGCGACCGTCCACGAGGCCAGCAGACTCAGAAACATTCGTTGCACCCATTCACGCTAGCGAACCCCACCTCGCGCTGACGACAAATTTGCGCTGACGAGCCGGCCTCCCCCGGGCATCATCTTGGGTCGTGAAACCGCTGGAGCCGCCCGATTGCCATCATCTGCGGGCCGCGAGCGGGTGGTTGGAACTCAACAACCCGCGCGAGGCGGCGGCGGAGTTGCAACAATTGTCCGCCGCGGCCCGGATGCACCCGGACACGCTGGAGGTGCTGTGGCAGCTGTGCGCCGCCAATCAACGCTGGCAGGAAGCGGTCGAGTTTGGCCGGTTGCTGGTGCGCCTCCAACCCTCCGACCCGTCCGGGTGGCTGCACCGGTCCTACGCCCTGCACGAGTTGCGGCGCACGGAGGAGGCCCTGACGCTGCTCGTGCCGGCCGCCGCGCAGTTTCCCAAGGAGAGCATCATCCCATACAACCTGGCCTGCTATTGCTGCCAATTGGGAAAACTCGATGAGGCCCGCGCCTGGCTGGCGAACGCCGCGCGCCTGCGGGGACGTGACGAAATCCGCCGGCTCGCGCTCGCCGACTCCGACCTCCAACCGCTCTGGAGCGAAATCGCCGAGTGGTCGGAGTCCTGACCGCCGCCCGCTGTCCATCGCGCCCCGGCCCGCTACTGTTGCTCCATGCGGATCCATTCAGTACGACCGGCTCCGCGCCGTTTCCGGCTGCCGGCGGCCCTGACCTGGCTGACGCTCCTGGCTTGCGCCGGGGGCGTCGAGGCTCAAACCAACCTGATCCGCCTGAGTTCACCGCACTTCGCGCTGATCACCGATGGGCCGACCGCGACGGTGAACCAGCTCTCGCTCGAGCTGGAGGTGTTCCGGCAGACGGTGTCGCGCTTCCTCGGTTTGCCGCGCGAACAGCGGAGCCGGGTGAACGTGTACCTGTGGGCCGATCGAAGCGTGTTCGAGGAGTTCCGCCCGCCGTCGGAATCGAAGACCAAAGACCTCGGTGGTTTTCACGTCACCGACGGCTTTACCCACGCGCTGGTGGTCCGACTGTTGCCGGACCTGGCGCGCACGCGCGAAGTGATGTTTCATGAGTACACGCATCTGCTCACCAGCCGGTTGTTCCAACGCGTGCCCGTGTGGATGAACGAGGGATTGGCGGAGGTCCTCTCGACCTTCCAGGTCGGCAACCGCCAGTTCGTCATCGGTGGACCCAAGCCCGGGCGCATCCGGGCGCTGGAGTCCGACGGTGTCATGCCCGTCGGGGAGCTCATCGAGGTGCGGCAGGAGTCGTCGGCATACCAGCACGGTCGCGAAGTGCCGCGCTTCTACGCCTCCGCCTGGAATCTGACCCACGCGCTGACGATCGCGCCAACGGGCTTCAACGGCGCCGCCCTGCGCAACTACATCATCCAGTCCGGCATCCAGACCAACCGCGCCGAGGCGTTTCGCCGGGCGTTTGGCATGTCGCCGCAAGAGGCCGGCGCGCGCGCCGAAGCGCGGTTCCGGAGCCGGCTCTACCCGACTCTGAGCGAGACCTTCGACGGGGCGACCATTCCGGCGCGGACCGTCCAGACCCTGCCGGCGGCCGAGAGCGCACTGGAATTGGGAACGCTGGCGCGGTTGGTCCGTCTCGACGTTCCGGCGGAACGCCTTTTACGGGAAGCCGAACGGGCCCGCCCGGACGATGCGCGTCCCCACGAACAACTCGGGCTGTTGTTTGATCAAACGCGCCGCCCGGCAGAAGCCCGCATCGCGATCGAACGCGCGCTGGCGCTGGGCAGCGTCTCGAGCCACGTCCACTTTGTCGCCGCCACATTGCGATGGAACCGCCTCGCCGGACAGACGGTGACAGCCGAAATCGTCGGCCGGGAAGGCCGTGAAGTGCGCCGGTTGGTGGAGCGCGCCATTCAGCTCGATCCCGCTCAAGCCGCCTGCCACGCCCTCCTGGCGGCAGTGCTCCTCCAGTTCACGCCCGACCGCCCCCAGGACGCCGAGGCGGCGGCCCGCCAGGCCTTGCAGCTCGACCCGTACCTTTACTCAGCACGCCTCACCCTGGCTGAGTCCCTGGCGGCCCAAGGGCAGAAAGACGAGGCCCGGCGCGCCGTGCTCGCGCTGCGGGCGAGTCCCCTCGAGTTGTCATTGCGGCGCGAGGTGGAGAAGCTGGCGGAGAAGCTCGGCCTGGCTGCGGTTGAAGAACGGCGCGGTCATTGACGCCGGGCGCGCCCGCACCACTCCTCGCGACGGTGGCGCCCTTGCGCTCCGCCCGCGGCCCGACACCGGAGACGGTTCAATCGTTCCCGCAGGCCGAGTTTGAACGGGCGAGGGATTTTGTACGACGGCTGTCCATCAGGTCCAGCCGGCCCGCCCTTCAACCGCTCCACCACTGACCTGGATCGGAATGGACCGACCCCTGCTGCCTCCGGGACATGGCCCTTCCATCGCGACCGAACCGTGCGGCACGAGGACGGTCGCGAGGTGGACGCGGACGGTTAGTTCTCGGCTGAATGCAGACCGCCCGCCCCGGCGCGGAACGCGATGTTCATCTGCTCGGGCTTGCCCGGGATCGGTGTGGCGCAGTTCCAGAGGCAGGCGCCGCAGTGAACGCATTTTTCCCGGTCGAAGGCCGGCACTCCGCCTTCGCCCGGCGCGATCGCCTGCCCGCTGCAGGCTTCGATGCAAATCTTCGTGCCACAGTGCTCGCAGAGTTCCGGATACAGGAAAACGACGTGGTCCGCGTAACCGGCTGGCGCCTGCACCTTGCCGCCCAGCAGCAGCGCGTCCTGGTGAGAAACCAGCAATTGGCCGTCGTAGGGAATCGGCGGCCAGCCGACGCGATCCATGAGCGCATTGTGCAGCGAGACTCCCTTGGCGCGACACTCCTCGCGCAAGCGGGCAATCTCCTCGAGGGGAATCCGACCCGCGTAGTATTCTTCGAGCGTCGGAACGCGTTCCCAGGGCCGGGCCGGCTCGCCGGCGAGGGAAAGGCGCCCCCGCGTCAGCCCCGCCAACGCCATGCCGATCAGCCCGCGCACCACTCCGTGTTGAAAACCATCGCGGGCCGTCTCGGCCACGCGAGCTTCCTCCTCGACCCAACTGGCGCGGCGCCGGCGGACGTAGGTCCGCTCCAGATTCTCGCGGGTGAAGGGCTCGTTCGCGTGGGCCAGTTCGACCACCGCCTCGGCCAGTTGCACGCCGCTGGCCCAGGCTTCGTCCACGCCGGAGCCGGTGAGGACGTTGGTCGTGCCGCTGCCTTCGCCGATGCGCGCGTAGCCATGTCCCGCCAGGAAAGGTTCGCCGCGCCGTCCGGATTCGCCGAGCGTCTTTGCGCCCCACGACCGAAGCCGCCCGCCCTTCAGCAGCCGCCAGAGGCGGGGATGCAGCATCCAATGCTGGAGGTAGCGGTAGGCCGTGCGCATCGGGCTGTCGAACCAGGACGGCACGAAGATGCCCAGCGAGGCCACCCGCTCCGGGTGAACGTACAGGAAGCCAAAGATTTCCGGTTCGGGATAACCCAGAGTATGGAGCACCGTGCCGGGTTGAAGCGAGGTGTCCGCCGGCAGGTCCACAACGAACTTCATCCCTACCGCCCAATCCCGGGTATGGTGGCCGGCGGGCAGACCGAAATGGGCATCCAACTGGCGACCGACCGGACCGACCGGACCATCGCCCACCACCGTTAGCGCCGCGTGAACTTCCATCCCGGGCAGGAAGCCGTCGCCCGGGCGCCCGTGCTTGTCCACGCCTTGGTCAAGCAGGCGGACGCCCAACACACGGTCGTTTTCAATGAGCGCCTCGCTCACGGGCGTGCCCGGCCAGATTTGCACCAGTCCGGTGCCCTGCACGCGCGCCGCAACCCACTGGAGGAATTGGCCGAGTGAGAACACCATGCCACCCGACTTGTGCAGGAAGTCCGGGGTCCACGGCAGCTCCAACGCCTCATCGGTCACGGGCAACAGGCTTTTCGCTGCCGCGAGCAGCGCGTCGCCCGCTCGCAGTGCGGCCGACCGACGGCTGGCGTGATGGGGGTCCAGCAGGTAGAGCACCTTCTCTTCGGTGACCGGTGCAGCCATGGGAATGCCGGCCGCATCCAGGTCCGGGAAGGTACCGCGGAGCGACTGCGCGCGGGTCACCACGCCGGAAACGCCGAACCCGACATCGTCCGCCCGCTCGTAACACAAGATCTGGAGCGGCAGCCCGGGCGCCACACGGCTTTCGAGCGCGGGGGTGCCATCGGGCCGGACGAGTTGCGGCGCGAGTGTCGCCAGAAAACCGGCCGTGGCCGGTCCGAAGCCGACGCACACGATGTCCGCGTCGAGTCGCTGCCGTTCAACGGACGCGACCTGCGAGGGCGAGGAAGGATCGGTTGCCATGTCTTGCGGCCGGAGAGTACCCAAGGCCGCCGGTCAATGCCCGCCAATTCGGGCGGCCGGCGCGCCGGCCCGCGTTGAGCGAAACGAGATGCCGGCCGCCGAAACCACGAACCGGCCGGAGGGTTTACGCCCGTCGTTCCCGAATCGCGGCAAGGATGTCCGCCACCACCTCGTTCCGCGGTTTCGCGCCCTGCGGGCCTTTGCCATGCAGGCGGACGCTCACCAGTCCGGGTTCCATATCGCGGGCACCGATGACCAGCATGGTATGCACCCGGTCCCGCTCGGCGTTGGCGATCTTGGCCTTGATGGGATCGGCACTGAAGTCCGTCTCCACGCGGACCATCTGCGACCGCAGTTCAGCGGCGATGGACCGCGCGTAATGGAGGAGCGGTTCCTCTTCGCCGATCGTCAGGACGCGCACCTGATCCGGCGCGAGCCAGAGCGGGAAGTTGCCCGCGTAGTGCTCGATGAGGAAGCCGATGAACCGCTCGTGTGTGCCGAGCGGCGCGCGATGAATGCACAGCGGCGTCTTCATCGTGTTGTCGCGGTCCTTGTATTTCAGGCCAAACCGCGCGGGCACGGCGAAGTCCACCTGATTGGTGGCGATGGTGAATTCGCGGCCGATGGCGCTCCACACCTGCACGTCAATCTTCGGGCCGTAGAACGCGGCTTCGTTGGGCACTTCCACGTAGTTAATGCCGCTCTCGTTCAGGACCCGGCGGACCATCGCCTCGGTCTTAAGCCACAACTCCGGCTCGTTCACGTACTTCTTGCCCAGACCCTCCTTCGAGTGGGTGCTGAAGCGCATGACGTACTTCTCCAGGCCGAAAATCTTGAAGTACTTCAGATACATGTCGTTCACGGCCTTGAACTCGGCGGCGAACTGCTCCTCGGTGCAATAGATGTGGGCGTCGTTCATGTTGAGCGAGCGCACGCGCATGAGGCCGAACAACTCGCCCGACTGCTCGTAGCGATAGCAGCAGCCGTATTCCGCCAGGCGCAACGGAAGGTCGCGGTAACTGCGCGGCTCCGCCGCGAAAATGCGGTGGTGGTGCGGGCAGTTCATCGCTTTGAGGTAGTAGCGCTCTACCGCGGGATCTTCCGCCGTGGGGCCGGAAGTCGCAGCCGAGCCGGCCGCGATCCCCGTTGTTTGGGGAGCACACGCGTCTCGCGTGTCCTCCTCGGCGTCCCGCGGAGGAGCCGTGGGCGTCCAGAGCCACGGATACTCCTCGTCCGGCTTGGCCACACCCGAATCCCAAGGATTCCGGCAGATGTAGTGGAACTTTTCCTCCAGGTCCGCCTCGCCGCGTGTGATCCGATCGAACGATTCCTTCTCCCAAACCGGATGGCCTTTCGAGTTCTCCGCTTTGTTGATCTCGTGCGCGGTAAAGGATTTGATGGAATGTAGAATCTCAGACACCGGCCAAAACACGGCTTTGCCTTCCGGATCCAATTCCTTGATCTGCGGTTCAAAAAGCAGGTGAACATGATCTGGCATCACGCACGCGGCATACAGCTCGTAACGCCGCCGCTCGTGCATGAACACCAGGCTTTTCAGGACGATGTCGCGTGCCTGATGGGAAAGCGGCTTCCTTTCAACCGTGCCGAAGGTGACCATGTACTTCGCCCAGGGACGCTCGAAGTGCGGGAGGTTGCGCCTGGAGTACTTCGCGCCGGTGGTTGTTTCCGGCGGGACGCCGGAAACGGCACGCGAGACGCGTGCGCTCCCCTTTTCATCGTGTTCGCGCAGCTCCATCGGCGGGAACATGCTCTCCGCGTAATACGGCAAGTGCCCGCTGGTCTTGTACATCTTCTCCTTGGCCAGATGCGGCGTGCGGACGCGGACGTAGCCGGCAGCGAACTCGGTTTCCTTGGCCAGCTTCTCCAGTTCCTCGACGAGCACCGTGCCCTTGGGCAGCCACAGCGGCATGCCCGGCCCGACGTATTCGGTGTCAATCGCGTAGAGGCCCATCTCCGCGCCGATCTTGCGGTGATCGCGCTTCTTCGCCTCTTCGAGCATCTTGAAATACTCGTCGAGCTGGGTCTTGTTCTTGAACGCCGTGCCGTAAATGCGCTGGAGCTGCGGGTTGCGCTCGTCGCCCTTGTAGTAGGCGCTGGCCACGCTGGTGAGCTTGAAGGCGCCGATGTTGCCCGTGCGCATCACGTGCGGCCCGGCGCAGAGGTCCACGAAATCCCCGTTGCGGTAGTAGGAGATCGGCTCGCCCTCGGGAATCTGGTTGAGCAGGTCGAGCTTGAACTTGCTCGGATTGCCGGGGCGCTCGGCCAGTCCGCCAAGGCGTCCGCTTTGGGCGTCTTGAATGGCCTGCTCGCGGGTGACGACGATCCTCTCGAACGGGTTGTTCGCCTTGATCTCCTTCTTCATCTCGGCCTCGATTTTTTCGAAGTCCTCTGGCGAGATGCGGTGGGAGCATTCGAGGTCGTAGTAGAAGCCGTTCTCGACGGGCGGCCCGTAGGCGAATTGGGCGTCGGGCCACAGGCGCAGGATGGCGGTGGCCATGACGTGGGCGCAGGAGTGGCGGATGCGCTCCAGCTCGGTCATCTGGTTGCGCTGGTCGAGCGTCTTGCGGTCGGCGTTTTGCTGGGCCGAGGACGGGGACTGATGGTCAGTGGACATGGCGGTGTTGACGGCGATGACAAACCCGGGGCACTCCAAGGGCCGATCACCGGTAACTTCTGCTCATTCGGACCTGGAGGCACCCGGGCCAATGCCGGGCGAAGGGTAGCGGGGTAAGGGCTCCGGCGGAACCCCAATCTTGGCGCAGCCGAACCCTCCGACCGCCACGGCGTCCCAACTCACGAGCGGCGTCGGTTGCTGCTGGGAATTTCGGCCGGCGGTGGGGTTGCGGGAGGGGCGTTGGCCAATTCACGAACCCGACGGTCCCGACCGTCTTCACCGAAAATGCTGCGATGCTGGTCTTTCCGGGCAACGCCTTGGCCCTCGGTTCACCTCGCCGTCACGACCACGTAGTTCTTCTTGCCCTTGCGCAGGAGCAGGTGTTTCCCGAAGAGCAGGTCCGCCCGGGAGACAAGCCGCGGGACGTTCGTTTCCCGAATGTTGTTCACGTAAATGCCGCCGCCTTCGATGTCCTTGCGCGCCTGGCCTTTGCTGGGGCACAGGCCGGCCAGCACCAAGAGTTCCACCAGCGGGATTCCGGTTCCCGCCAGCCGCGTGCCGTCGAGGTCGCGCGAAGGCACTTCACCGACGATTTCGTTGAAGGTGGTTTCGGCCACGCCAGCGAGGTCTCCCCAAACAGGATCTCGCTCGCGCGGATTGCCTCCTGCGTCGCGGCCTCGCCGTGGATCATCTCCGTCACGGCTTTGGCCAGCGCGCGGTGGGGCAGACGGCCGCCGGGATTCGCGGCGTGCTGCGTTTCGAGCGCCTCAATTTCCGGACGGCTGAGGAAGGTGAAGTACTTGAGATACCGGATCACGTCGCGATCGTCGGTGTTGATCCAGAATTGGTAGAAGCGATACACGCTGGTGCGCGCGGCGCTGAGCCAAACCGTGCCAGCCTCGGTTTTGCCAAACTTGGTGCCGTCGGCCTTGGTGACCAGCGGCAGGGTCAAGCCCAGGGCATGGCGCGCCAGCTTCTTGCGAATGAGGTCAATGCCCATGGTGATGTTCCCCCACTGATCGGAGCCCCCGATCTGGAGTTCGCAATCCTGGTCGCGGCAGAGCACGTAGAAATCGTGCGCCTGGAGGAGCATGTAGCTGAACTCCGTGTAGCTGAGGCCCACCTCGCGATCCTCCATCCGGGCGCGCACGCTCTCCTTGGCGATCATCTGGTTCACGGTGAAGTGCTTCCCGATGTCGCGGAGAAACTCGAGCAACGTGATGTGCGCGGTCCAGTCGGCGTTGTCCACCAGTCGGGCCGCGTTTCCCGGGGCGGCAAAATCCAGCAGGCGTGCGAGTTGGGGCCGGATGCCCGCGAGGTTGGCGGCAATGACCTCGTGCGACTGCAACTGGCGCTCCTGCGTCTTGCCGCTGGGATCGCCTACCATGCCGGTGGCGCCCCCCGCCAACGCGATGGGCCGGTGGCCCGCGAGTTGAAAACGGCGCAACGCGACGAGCGGCACGAGGCTGCCCACGTGCAAACTGTCGGCAGTGGGATCAAAGCCGCAGTAGAGGGTCACCGGACCGGCGGCCAGTCGTTTTTCGAGTTCCGTACGATCCGTGCAATCGTTCAGCAGCCCGCGCCACTCGAGGTCTTCCAACAAATTCATGCGGGCGGGATTAACGCGGTGGGCCGGTTGCCGGACAAGGTGAAAAGCCGGCGGCGGGCGCCGTACCGACGTTCCGGACGCGGCCTGTCCGAGGGTGCTGGCACCGCCGTTTTCGCGGAGCCGGGGGCAGCCGATGCAGCCAGCCTAACCGTTGCCGTTGCGCTTTTCCCAACGGCGCGGCGCGCGGTTCGGGACGGAGCGATCCACCCGAACCTGGTAGGTTCCCTCCCCAAAAAGCCGGTCGGCTGCGGCGGCCAGTTCGGCGGAAGGCGTGACACGGTAGTGATCGTGCGGTTCGACGAACACCACCTCGCCGGCCGGCATTTCGATGCTCAACAAGACGGGGCAGCGGCCCGGATGGGCTTCCAGCAACGCGCGCGCAGCCTTGAGTCGCTCCGGGTCCAGGTGCGCGGCGTGCAGGCGCAGGAAGACCTCCTGCGTGAAGCGGCGGGGTGCCTCTTCCAGCGGCAGGATTTCCTGGGGGAAAATTTTAGGCTTGTCCTCGCCGTGGTTCACCTCGCCCAAGATCATGACCGCGGCCAGCGGTTTCAAAAGGTCGCGGAATTTGTCGAACACCTCGTTGAGGCAAAGAACCTGCACCGAACCCGTGAGGTCTTCGAGCGTGACCAGCGCGTAGGCCTTGCCGGACTTCTTGGAGACGCCGGTCTGCACCGTTGAAACAAGCCCGCCGATCCGGGTCATGGACCGGTTTGGCAGTTCGCCCAAGGATCGCGTCGTCGCCAGCGCGTACCGATTCAGCAACGGGGCGTACGGCGTCAACGGATGCCCCGTGACGTAAAAGCCGAGCAGTTCCTTTTCCGCCGCCAGCAACTCGCTCTGCGGCCACTCCGGGACCCGGACCAGGGTGTCATCCGCCTTCACCGGCCCGGTTTCCATCAGGCCGAAAAGGTTGGCCTGACCCCGCGCGCGATCCTGGGCGGCGGTTGCGGCGCGGGCGAGGGTGCGGTCCAGCGAGGCCCACAGCGTGGCGCGGGTCTCGCCGAAGGAATCGCACGCGCCGGACTTGATGAACGCCTCAATCGCCTTGCGATTCACGGCGCGGCTGTCCACCCGCTCGCAGAAATCTGCCAGCGACGCGAACCGGCCCCCCTTCGCGCGCGCCTCGAGGAGGCTTTGGACGGCCACTTCGCCGACCCCTTTGATGGCGGCCAGTCCGAACCGGATCGCGCGCGGAGCCGTGGTGCGGTCACTGGGGCCCGAATTCACCTGCCCCGGCGCAAAGTGCAACTCGCTCTCGTTGACATCCGGCCCCAGGACCTCGATGCCGAACAGCCGCGCTTCCTCGATGTACTGGCCGAGCTTGTCGGTATCCGCCATGTCGTTGGTCATCATCGCGCAGAAGAACTCCACCGGGTAATGGGCCTTCAAGTACGCGGTCTGATACGCCACCACGGCGTAGGCGGCCGCGTGCGACTTGTTGAATCCATAGCCGGCGAACTTCACCAGCAGGTCGAAGATGCGGTTGGCCTGGGCGGGAGGGATGTGGTTCGTCTGGCGGCAGCCCTGCACGAACTTCGCCCGCTCCCGCTCCATCTCCTCGGGCATCTTCTTGCCCATCGCCCGCCGGAGCACGTCCGCGCCGCCCAACGTGTATCCGGCCAGCACCTGGGCGGCCTGCATGACCTGCTCCTGGTACACCATGATGCCGTAGGTTTCGCGGCAGATGGGCTCCAGCAGAGGATGTTCATACTCGATGGCAATCTCACCATGACGCCGGCGCAGGAAGTCGGGGATCAGATCCATCGGCCCGGGCCGATACAGCGCAATCAAGGCGGTGAGATGTTCGATCGAGCTGATCTGGAACCGGCGGCACAGATCGCGCATGCCGCCCGATTCCAGTTGAAACACGCCCAGCGTGTTGGCCTTGTTCAGCAGGTCGTAGGTGGGCGCGTCGTCCAGCGGCAGATGGTCAATCGGCACCTCGATGCCCCGCGTCCGCCGCAGCAGCTCGCAGGTGTTGCGGATCACCGTCAGCGTCTTCAGGCCGAGGAAATCCATCTTCAGCAACCCCAGCTCTCCAACCGGCCCCATCGCGTACTGCGTCACGATGCCGCCAGCGTCGTCGAGCTTGAGGGGCAGCAGATTGACCAGCGGTTCCGGGCCGATCACCACCCCGGCCGCGTGGACGCTGGCGTTGCGCGTCAGATCCTCGAGCACGAGGCCCGCCTCCACCACCTCGCGGGTCATGGGCTCGGTTTCGTAGGCCGTCTGCAATTCCGGAATGGTCGCGATGGCTTTGCGCAAGAGGGAGCCGTCGAATTTCTTTTGTCGTCGTTGTCGAGCTTGAGGTCGGCCGGAATCAGCTTCGCCAGCCGGTCGCCTTCCTTGAAGTCCAGCCCCATCGCGCGGCAGACGTCCCGCAGCACGGACTTCGCGCCGAGCGTGCCGAAGGTGATGATCTGGGCCACGGCGTCGCGGCCGTATTTTTGCCGCACGTATTCGATCACCTCCTGCCGCCGGTCATCGGCGAAATCAATGTCAATGTCCGGCGGGTTGACGCGCTCGGGGTTCAGGAAACGTTCGAAGAGCAGCCCGTATCGGATCGGATCCACGTTCGAGATCTCGAGCAGGTAGGTGATGATCGAGCCGGCCGCCGAGCCGCGCGCAACACATGAGATGCCCCGGCTACGCCCGTAGCGGACAAAGTCGCCCACGATCAGGAAGTAACCGACGAACCCGGTCTGCTCAATCACCGCCAACTCGTGGTTGACGCGCGCCAGGAGTTCGTGGACCGCTGCCTCGGCTGGTGGCCGGCCCCCGGCCGGCCGGGCGTCAGACCGGTAGGTGGGCAGTGCCTCGGGCGCGGCGACGTGTTCGACCACGAAGCGATCTCCTTCGACGCGGGCCTGAATGCCATACCGTTTGGCCAGCCCCTCCGCGGTGAGCTGGCGCAAATAGGTTTCGCGCGTCAGACCGGCCGGAGGCTCGAAAGACGGGTAGTGCAACTGCTTCAGTTGGATCTCGAGGTTGCACTGGTCCGCGACTTCGAGCGTGTTCCGCATGGCCTCCGGCACCTCGGCGAAGAGCGCCTTCATCTCCTCGGCGGACCGCAGGTAGAACTGCTCCGGTTGGTATCGCATCCGCCGCTCGTCATTCACGGTCGTCTGCGTGCCCACGCAGATCAGCAGGTCATGCGCCCGGGAGTGCTCGCGGGCAAGGTAGTGAACGTCGTTGGTCGCAACGAGCTTGAGGCCAAACTCCCGGGCCCAGGCGATCAGCGCGCGGTTCACCTCGATCTGCTGGGGAATTCCGTGGTTCTGGATTTCGAGGTAGTAGTTCTCGGGTCCGAACACCTGCTTGAACCAGTCCACCGCATCCCGCGCCCGATCGAGTTGTCCGCCGGCGATCAACTCCGGCACCTCGCCGGCCAGACACCCGCTCAGGGCGATCAACCCTTCCTTGTGGGCCGCCAGCAGTTCCTTGTCTATGCGCGGCTTGTAATAGTAGCCGTCCAGATGCGCGGCGGTGACGAGCTTCACCAGATTCTTGTAGCCGGCCGTGTCCTTCGCCAGCAGCACCAGATGATGATAGGCGTCGCGCCCGCCACTGCCGGCGCGTCGTTCCAGGCGGCTGCCCGGGGCCACATAGACTTCGCAGCCGATGATCGGCTTGATGCCGGCCTTGCGGGCGGCGAGGTAGAAGTCAATGGCGCCGTACATCGCGCCGTGATCGGTGATGGCGAGCGCGCCAAACTTCAACTCGCCGGCGCGCTTCATCAACCGGTCAAGCCGGCAGGCCCCGTCCAGCAGGCTGTACTCGGTGTGGAGGTGAAGGTGAACGAAGTCCGCGTGCGCCATGCCAGGGAGTTTGGGTCTGGGGCGAGGGGGCTGCAAGCGCGGACGCCCGGCCGGGGCCGAGAGCGTGCAGAGTCGCGCCACCGGGTTCGCGGCCAGCCCGTCCGGCGCGGCTCCGAGAGTCCGAACCGCTCAGAGAATCCACGCCTGGTGGTTCTGCCGCAGACGCGAGAGGTTCTGGCGGCGGCCGCTGATGACGTCCGCGTCAAACTCGTCCACCGCGCGCCAGAAGACGTGTCCTTCCTCGTCTTCGCACTCGCGCCGCAGGAACACGAATTCAGCGTTGTCCGCGAGTCCCCAGCAGGCCGCCGGCGCGGCAATCGCCCAGTGACCGGCAGTGCCGTTCCATCGCACATCCCACGTGTTTGGGCGACAAACGCAATCGGCCGGCAGGTCGAGGCTGGCCAGCATCCGGACGAGGCTGTTGTGCTCCGCCAGGTCGGCCACCACCTCGTCGGGCGCAGGATTCCCGAGGAGTTGGACGAGTTCGGCGATCGAACCCACGCGGAAGCTCCGGAGCGTGGTCGCCCGGGCAATGGGGCCGGCCAGCCAGCTTAGTTCCGGCGGCAACTGCTCCATGATGAACGTGGTGCCCGTCGAAAGGAGGACCTGCGCATGTTGCTCCTCGCTGAGCGATTCCCAGTCCGGGACCTTCGCGGCGACGTACGCCTTGAGCAGATGCCACAACTCGGAAAACAGCAGCCGGCGCTCGCGGAGCTGGGTTTGCACCAGCGGGAGTTCGTGGCGCAGGTGCGGGAACGCCTTCCACACGTCCTGAATCTGCGAGTCCCGGAACCGGTACATCGCCGGCTGGGCGAGGATCTCGTCGGCGGTGGCGGGATCAATCATCAACCGCGAGTTGCTGGTCGCCATCTCGAACAGCGCCACGCCGGCGGCGAAGACATCCGAGGCCACGGCCGGCGGCACCCCGGCCTGAAGGTTCGAAACGTCAATCACCACCTCCGCGTGATCCGGCGTGGCCGCATAGACAAACGAACTCAGATCGCGCCGGTGACGCGGCGTGAAAAACGCCCCGAGATCCACCAGCCGCACCGCCCCGTCCGCCAGCCGGATGACGTTGTCCGGTTTGAAATCCAGGACAACCAGTCCGTGCCGGTGAAACAGGTCCAGGATTGAGAACGTCTGGACCACGGACTGCAGCAGATCGTCCAGTTGCGCCGCCGCATAGCCCGCGTGGGCCGCGTCTTCCGCCCACAACCGCAGGTTCTGCCCGTGGAGGAATTCCATCGCGATAAACGCGTACTTGCGCTCGTAGTCAATGTTGGCCCCGAAATACCGCGGCACGTAGGGCGAGAGGGTTTCCACCGCCTGGATTTCTTCGAAGGTGTGCAACTCGGCCTGAAAGTTCGCATAGGGGCCATAGCTGATCTCATCCGGCCGGCCGCATTCGAGGTCGAACACCTTGACCACCACGCCCTCATGATCGGTCTGGTACAGGGACGTTTCCGGGTTGCGCGCGATCGCCTGCAGCAAGCTGACCCGTCCAAGTCCGGCCAGGTTGATCGCCAGCCCCGCGTGCTTGCCGGACGGATGGTCGGGAGGGTTCATACAGCACAATGCGGCCTGACTCAGGGCGCGACGGCTCCGTCCCGGACGGAGAGGCCGAGCTGACGCGCGTGGGCCACAACCGCCGGAAGATCGGTGATGTTCAGCACGTTGAGGTAGTCCGGACCATCGCGGTGCGATGCCGGCAGCGCGGTCAATTCCAGGGCCGAGACCGCCGGCTCGAACAAGCTGGCGTAGAGCGCGTTCACCGCCATCGGGCCGTGGGCCTTGAGCGTCACGCGAAAATCCCGGCGGTCGTCCCGCGCCTGCAACGACCGCACACCCTGCCGGATATCCCAGACCCGCATCCCCTCGAGGGTCTGCCCCAGCAGCATGAAACGTCGCCGGATTTGCACGTCTTTGCGGGCATCCACCTGCCAGGCCGTGGGGCCGACCCCGCGCGGCAGCAACCAGGCGAGGCGGCGACGGCTTTCGCGGGCCGACGCAAGCAGTGCCGCAAAGTCTTCCTCCGTCGCCGCGTCGGACGTTGCCACCAGGTCGGGAATCGAATTGGTCAATCGAGGGGCACGCCGGCCGAGCACGGCCGCCCACCGCCGCCAGTCGGCTTCGTCCAGCACCCGGCAGTCCGTTTGCGGCAACGCGCCCGCCGCGGGCTCGACGACGAACAGCGGCAGGGTCACATACGGCTGGCTGGTGAATTCCCACAGACCAAGAAGCAGGCCATCCTCAACCGACCGGGACACGAGCCGCGGAGAAGGCGGGTCCGGCGATTCCGGCCAGCCCGCGAAAGCCCGCGTTCGCAGTCGGCTGGTCAGGTCGGGAGCCGGCTCCTCGACGGGCTGCCCTCCCCACAGCTCATGAATGCGGGTGTTGATCTGGTCGGCTGGCAGTGCATCGAAAACGCGCAGTGCCAGCGGATCGAAGAGCCTCTCGGCCGCAGTGGACACGGGCGGGTCTTCCCCTTTCAGGTGCCGGTTGAACCAGCGCAGGACCGGAACTTGCAGGTCCTGCGTGTCGTGGTGACCACCCGGGCCAATCACCAGTCCGAGCTTCCCGGCCTCGCCCCACGCCGCGTACACCCCGCGGACCTGCGCGTGCAGCCGCACCACACCATCCAGCGGGAAGATGGAATCGCTGTCCGTATTGACGACCAGCAGCGGGCGGGGCGCGATCAGGGCGGCCACTTGCGGGAAATCCCACCGGTACGTGTTCACAAAGAACATGCAGTCGCAGTGGCCTTCCACACAGCCGTCCACCACCTGATTCCGCAGGTCCGTAATCCCCGCCACGGGCGCGGCCGCACGCACGCGCTCGTCGAGCGCCGCAACCGTCCACGTGTACGAGCCGCCGCCCGAGCGACCGGTCATCCCGAGACGCTGGCGATCCACCTCGGGCCGGGACTCGAGGTAGTCGAGCGCGCGGATGCCGTTCCACGCCTCGACCCCGGCCGGCGTGAAGCCCTTCACGTTCCACCACCACATCCCCTCCCGGTACGTCCCGTGGTGCAGCCCTTCGATCTCCCCGAGTTGAATCGTGTCCATCACGAGGCACACGTAGCCGTTCCGGGCGAACCAGATGCCGTGGTGCTGGTACGCCGTCTTGTTGCCGCAACTCACGCCGTTGGTCTTCACCGGCGTGTGGCCGCACACGTAGAGGATCGCCGGCGCGGGCCGGGGCAACCCGCGGGGCAGGTACAGATTCGCCGTCACGTACAAGCCGGGCAGGGACTGGAAGTGGAGTTTCTCGACCGTGAAGTCCGGGTGATCAAGCCGGCCAGTGACGGTCGCCCGCAGGTCGCCCCGAGCCGGCAGTGGGTCGAGTCCGAGCATGTCCAATAACTGCCGGCGGTCGTTCGCGGCCCTGCGGAGCCATTCTTCCCGGGAAACCGAGAGCCGCGCGCGACACGCCGCTTCCAATCGCTCCGTCTCCGCCCGGAAGTATGCCGCCAGCGCGTCGCTGCCCACGTCTGGCCACGAGTCCGAGTCGGCCGGTCTGACCTGAACCACTTCAAACAGCGAGGCCCACGCGATCACGGCGGCAGAAACGAAACGGCCCAAGTGGAACATGCGGGCACTTTGGCGCAAGCCGCTCCAAGGGCAAGTCCGGCTTCGCGACGGCTCCGAACGAACCGCCCGTCCACGGCCCAAGACTTTCAGGGATTCAACCACTCGACGCCCAGTCGGAACAATCCCAAGGGCTCTTGGCGCGGGGCGCGCGCGGTCACTTCGTACCCGCCGGGACCGGCTCCGGTTAAGGTCACGGGCAGACGAGTCCAACGGGCTGGCGAGACTTGGTCCGTTCGTTCGATGAAGCCCATTATTTCGGGCCGCCGTCCCGCCAGTTGGAACGCAACCTCGACGTCGCCCTCGAGGAATCGCAGCCGCCAGTTGAGTCGAGAAGGAACCAGGGGATCCGTCCCCAGGGCGTACTCCAGACCGTTGGCCAGTCCGTCACCATCCGGATCCGCCTCGACCCCTGCCTGGGTTGGCCACCAGGCGAAGCTCGCCGCCCAGTACTGGTAGCCGTTGCCCCCGGGCGTCGGATCGGCCTCCGCCCAGTTGGCGACGTCGTTGCCGTAAGCCCTCTCCCGCACGCGCACCAATGAAGTGCCCCCGCCATCCGGCCCGACGGGCCACGGCGGGGCGTCCGAGTAGTCCACACGGTCCACCCGGATATACCGCCGAACGCCGAGTTCGTCGGTGTCCCCGGGTTTCGCCAGTTCGAGCGTTTCCCCGGCGTTGTCGAGGGCGCCCCCGGCCCACTGGGTGACCCGGACTCCGGCCGGCGGGCGATAGGTCCGTTGGAAGACCTCGGCGTTCTTCACCAGGAGGAGGCGTTCCCCGGCCGCCAGAGTGATCGGCGGAGACCTCGGGAATAGATGGGTAATGCCCCGGGTGAAGGCCCACGGCGCATTGCGGTCCGGGTCCCACAACGTCACGGGCCGGTCGGAGATGTTGATCAACTCGAGGTACTCGGCATCGGCCGCGGGCGGATGGTACATGATCTCGCTGATCACCACCGGGCCGACCCGGGGTTCGCTGTTCGTCGCGCCCGGCGTGGGGCGCGCCATCGCCACGAAGTTGTAGGTTCGCGTGCTGGCCTTGTAGTAGCGGCCAATGCTGACGCCACCCTCCGAAGCCCCGAAGTCCTCCACCTCGACGTAATCCGGCCGCACTCCGTCGCTGGGGCCGAGCAAATGAACCGAGTCACCATTCTCGCTCAGGGCAAAAGGTATCAGCGCGCCGGGATCCCCGCTGCCCGCCCCGAAATGCCGATCTTCCCAAAACACGAGGTAACCATGTCCGGGCAGAATGGTGCCCGGCGCGATGCGGTATTTCTGCGGCGAGGTGGCGCTGTCACTCAGGAACCAGCCCCCCAGATCGAGCGGGCGAGCGCTCTGGTTGTACAGTTCGATCCAGTCGGGCAAGCCGTCCGGCGAATGGGCCATGACCTCGTTGATGACCACGACGTTCGGGGCAAGGTAGGGATAGTCGTCCGGTGCGAAGACATAGTACGCTCCCAAGTCGGCGCGGGAGCCGTCAGGATCGGCCGGCTGCGCGGGATCGCCGGCGTCGCGCGCCGGAGAACCGGGCGCCAGGGAGAAGTCGTAGTTTCCGGGATCCACAAACTGCGGATCGGCCAGCAGGTTTCCCTCGCCAGCCAACGCCAGCGTGTCGGAAAGGCAAAAGCTCACGTGCATCTGCGACCGTTGATCCACCAGAATCGGGGCGACCTTGGAACGCGAGAAGATGCACTGGGTGACCCACGCCGTTCCGCCTCCCCGCCCCGCGTTCTTCTCAAACGCGCCCACTCCCACCTGGTTGCGGGCGAAGGTGTTTTGGTTGACCAGGGCCCGGCTGCCTGCGTCCTTGACCGCAACCCCATATCCGCAGTTGACGATCAGGTTGCGCTCCACCCGCACCTCCGAGGCCTGCCCCACCGAGATGCCCTTGTCGGCCACATGGAAGATCCGGTTGCTGATCACCACCAGGTTCTGACACGCCTCGCCGACGTCAATGCCGTCGCTGTTCACACCCTGAAGCCCGTAGATGCGGTTGCCGCGGATGACGCCGTCGGTGACACCGTCAAAGTCAATCGCGTCGGTGTCCGGGGTTGCGGCCCCGGTAAAGGAGCAATCCTCGACGATGCCCACCCCGGACTTGACGTTGATCCCGTCGCCCGAAAAGCCGACGTAAATCCGGCTCCGTCGCACCTCGGTCGCACCGAAACGCGCGAAGATCGGCAGCGGCGCCGCGATCTCCGCGTCCTCGATCACCAGGTGGGAACGGTAGGCAGACACCGCCGCCCGAAGGTTCACCGGATCAAACCGGCTCGCGCCGGCGCCACGGACAACGACGTGCGAGAGTCGCGAAACCGCCGTGGCATTGACGAAACTGAGGTTGCCCCAGGCTCGATCGCCCCGCCCGCCAAACTCGATCGGCTCCGACGCCGTACCGAGGGCCAGCAGCGCACCGTGAACCCGGATCCCCGCGCCGGGAGGCATTCGAACCTTCACCCCTGCTTCAATCCTCAGCGTCACTCCGGGCGCCACCACCACCTCTCCTTGAGCCGAATAAGGCGACCCCGCCGCCGTCAAGGTCGTGTCGCTGGCGATCACCGGCGGCAGAACGGTTTCTGCGCCGGGACGGAAATTGGCCGTCAGCGAGAGATCCCCGCTCAACACGAGCCGCCGATTCAGATCGGAATCACCGCTGCTCCAGCCCGCGAACTCGAAACCGGGAGCCGGCTCGGCGATCAGCTCCACCGGCGTATCGCGAAACAAGTCCACCGCGAGGCCCACTTCGGGCAGGAGCGGAACGCCCGCCACCAGGACCCTGCCGCCGTCGGGAGGAGTCAACGTCAGCGTCAGCCGGGCGAGCCCTCGGCGGACGTTCAGTTCCGACTCGAGCCGGCTCAGGGCATGGCCCGGGCGCGCGCGGGCAAAGCTCTTGATCTCCTCGAGATACGCCTGGCGCGCGGCCACAGAGGCCATTCCACCTTCCGCCGCCCAGCGGGCGATGTGTCGGGGAATCTCCCCTTCCACCTCTGCCGCGAGCGTGTCCAGCATGGCGATCACCCGCTCCGGGTGGAAGGTGCTGGCGACGTGTGCGGCGTACCGTTGCAAGAGGCGGTCAACGAAATCCGGATTGTCGTCGAGGGCCTGGAACAACGGGTAACTGGCGCGGAAATCGTCAATCAAGGAACTGCGCACATTGCCGGCCACAAAACAACGATCCAAGTCCGGCACGTTCCAGCGCCATCGGGCCCCGGGGGCGCGCGCCCGCCAAAACTCCCGGTTGTGGCCCCAACTCGTGTTCATGCCGAAGTCATTGACCACCACCTGATCAATGAACGAGTCCACGTCCATCATCATCGCCACGGCGGCATAGTTGGTGGGTGCGCGAAGGTCGTGCGTCGTGTAAAAATCGTGGAACGCCTCGTAGCTCTCCGTGTTCCCGATCTCGGCCATGAGCGTCGTCACGCCCATCTCGTTGTGGGCGTACTGCACCAGATCGTACGTGCCCTCGGCCAGGTGATGCTCCTGGGCAAAGAAGACCGGATCAAACTGCTTGCGCAGGTTGTGGATGCCCCAGTAGCGACCGTTCACAAAGACGACGCCGGGACGATAGGACGAGAGGTCATTCTCGGTTCGATCGCGGAGCAGACGGGCCATCAGCGCGTCCCGCAGCATGTCGCGATCCCAGTTGTCCCCCCCGTTCCGCAGGTTGAGTCGCCCGAAGAAGCCGACCGGTTCGTCGGGAAAGACCTGATAGGCAATCAGCTCATCCCCGTACCGGTCCCGCAGGTGCAGATTCAGGGGCTTTTGGGCGAATCGCCAGATGTTCTCGCCACCAATCCGCACCCCGCACCCCACCGAAAACCCCGGCACGCCGCCCGGCTCGAAAAACTCCACCCACGCGGGAATCTCGCGGCCTTTGTAGGGATACGGAGTCTGATTCTCGTAAATGCCAATCTCATCGCCAAACAACGTTTCCGGATCCGCCACCAGGGAAATGACCGGCAAGGCCCGGTCCGCCGGCTCGCCGATGAAGTACGTGCGGGTGAGCACCGGCCCCGGAATGTGCCCGGGCAACAGTGCGCGGGCGCGAAGCACCGTGGTATTGGTAACCGAGAGGGGCTGGCGGTAAATGGGGGACGCGGGACCAGGCACTCCTCCGCCCAACGTGTAGCGGATCTCCGCCCCCGGCGGCGCATTGAGCTCGACCACGGCCGGCCCGGGTAGGAAGCCGCTCGCCAGCGACGCTTCCACCGCCGGCGCTGGTTTCAGCTCGGTCAACGGTTCACCCCGGTTGGCCTCCCCGGGCGTGGGGAAACCAAAAAACGACCACCCCCCGGAAGCATTGCGACCGTAGGAAACGTCCGCCGTCTGGGGCCCGAACTCGACCGCATCCACCCGGACGGGCTGACCCGCGAATTCATCGGCCACCAGTTCGGCGTCCCATGCCAGGTCTGAACTGGAACCCGAAACCTGATGGACGGCCACCGCCAGCACATTCGTCCCCGCGCGGAAAGCCTCTCGCGGAAGTTCGAACGCCTCGAAGACACCCTCTCGCGGCGGATGCTCCACCGCGTAATTGGTATGCCCGAGGGAGCCAGCGGGCATCCGCAGGCGGCCGACCTCGACGCCGTTCAGGTAAAAGACCGCGCCATCGTCCACCAACACCCGAAAGCGGATGGCCCCAAGTTGGGCGGGGTTGGCGACCTGAAAAGTCCGCCGAAAGTGGGTGGCGGGATACTTTCGCTGGGAATCGGAGCCAAAGCTCACCTGGGTCGCCACTCCCGCGCCTCCGTAGCCCAAAGGCGCCGCCCCTGCCGACCATCCCGAATCGTCGTAAGTCACCGCCATCCAATCCGGCCCCGGATCGGACCCGAGATCGCGGTAGCGCCACTCACTGCCCGGCGAGATCAAAACGATCTCCCGAGGGGAACCTTCCATGCGGAAGAGGCCGATGACCTCTCCCTCGGCACTGAGCTTGAAACTCGCGTGGTAGCGGCGGGTTTGGAAGGTGCTGCCCCAGGGCCAGTAGCCGCGGAGATGCGTTTCACCCGGCGCCGCATCCCAGCCGTCTGCGCGCACCAGCAGGTAGCCGCCGGCAGGGATGGTGGCCCGCTTCGGGAAAGCCCACTTCAGCGGCTGATCCAGATCGTCCGTCAGAAAATGCCCCGCCAGAGAGGCCTCGGACGGTCCCGGATTGTGCAACTCGATCCAGTCCGAGTAATCCTCGAAATCCGCGTTGTCGGGAGCGATCGAATGGTTCGCGGCGAGGAACTCGTTGATCCTGGGCTGGGCGAGGAGCGATCCCGACAGCGCCGCCCACAGCCAACCGCGTCCCAAACTCAACAGCAGTCCTCTCATGAATCGGGCGGGACACCCCGCCGCACACTCTCCCGCCAACGTACCGCCCGCGGGGTTGCCGGGCAACCACGCAGCCCACCCCGCAAATCAAAGACCGCTTGCCTGCCGTAAGACCGTCTCTCTGATCTGCCTTGTGTTCAATCCCGGGTCCCCCTCCTGCAGAGCCCCCGTTCACCGGGGCAGGGTATCAAGACCCGCACGCCACTTTGCCCCTTGCGGGTGTCCCGGGAGGCCCACCATGCCAGCCGCCGCCATCCAGTTTGATCGCGTCACCAAGATTCACGAGGACCGCCAAGTCGCGCTGGCCGACGTGTCCTTTGCGCTCCCGACCGGCTCGACCGTCGGTCTCCTAGCAGCCTGTCGGACTTAGGAAACGCGATTTTTTGCGGGCGGATTGAACAGTCGTGCGGCGTGCGCGTCTGAAACCCATGGCCACGCGCTTTGTTCCCATTGATCGCGACACCCCGCTGCTGCTCCCGCCCAATCTGCGCGACGGGGTGCCCGCCGATCATCTGGTCCACTTCATCCTCGACGCCGTGGACGCGCTCGACCTGCGCCAGGTGAAGGTCAACACGCGCGGCACCGGCAGCGAACAATACCTGCCGCACCTGTTGCTGGAGCTGCTGATCTACCGTTACGCCACCGGCACGTTTCGCAGCCGCCGTATCGAGCAGAGCACTTACGACAGCGTGCCCGTGCGCCGGCTCACCGCCGACACGCATCCCGACCACGACACGCTCTGCACCTTCCGCCGCGAAAACCAGGCGCTCCTCACCGAGAGCTTCGTGAAAGTGTTGCAACTGGCCCAACAACTCAAAGTGCTGAAGTTCGGCCAGCTCACGGTGGCGGCCGATGGCACCAAGGTGCTGGCCAATGCGAGCAAGCACAGCGCCGTCAGCTACCAGCGCGCCGGGGAGATGATCGCCCAACTCGAACTGGAAGTGCAGCAACTCCTGGCCAAAGCGGAGCAGGCCGACGCCACGCCATTGCAAGACGGCCTGACGATCCCTGCGGAAATCACCCGCCGCCAGGAACGCAAAGCCGCGCTGGCGCAGGCGCGCGCGGAGATCGAAGCCCGTGCCCAAGCCCGCTATGCCGTCCAACTCGCCGAACATGAAGCGAAGCGGGCCGAACGGGCGGCCCAGAAAGAACGCGGTGAAAAGGTCGGTGGCCCACCGCCGCAAGCTCCCACGCCCACGCCCGAACCCGGCGAGCAATACAACTTCACCGATCCGGAGAGCCGGATCATGAAAGCGGGCAACGGGAATCATTTCGAGCAGAGCGACAACGCGCAGGCGGTCGTGGAAGTGGAGAGCCGTCTGATCGTGGGCGAACGCGTGAGCCAGGCGCCCAACGACAAGCAGGAACTGGTGCCCACGCTGGCGAGCGTGCCCGCCGAAGCCGGCGACCTGGCGGTGGCGCTGGTGGACAGCGGCTTCTTCAGCGCCGCGGCAGTGCAGCAGATCGAACGCACCGCGGCCGGAAAAGCCACGGGCACGACGGTCTATGCGGCGGTGAAGAAAACGGGGCATCATCGGAGCGTGAGCGACTTGGAAGGGAAACCCGAACCGGAGCCCCCGCCCGCGGAGGCGAGCCCGACCGCGGTGATGCGCCACCGGTTACGAACGAGCGCGGGCAGGACCCTTTACCAACTGCGGCAACAAACCGTGGAGCCCGTGTTCGGCATTATCAAAAGCGTGCTGGGGTTCCGGCAGTTCCGGCTGCGCGGACGGGAGAAAGTATCCCTGGAATGGACGCTGGTGTGCCTGGCCTACAACTTGAAACGGCTGCATCGGCTGGGCGCGGGCCTGAAACTGGCGGGAGCGGCCTGAAAAAGCGGGCGGAGCGCCGCCAAATGCTGTTCGGCGGCCCAAAACGGCGTCGTCTCCCGCTGACCAAAGCGGACTTTCCCGACATTGGGCGCCGCGCGTTCCCCTTCAGGCCCTCCAACCGTCAACCCCATTCGCATCGTGATGATTGAGGCAGCACGGGTGGATTCGACTTTTTGCTCGCTCGTCCGAATTTGGCGCATCGACATTCTTATCCGCCTAGGGGGGGTACTGGGCACGGCGGCCGAAGGGTGGGGCGCATTGTCCGAACGGCTAAGTGACGGGCGATTGCTTTTGACCAGGGTTCTGGCCACGATGGGCATTGGAACGAAAGCGTGTCCGATGAGAATTTCGGTGCAGTGGTGGGTCGGCATGGCCCTAGTGCTTGGCGCAACGGCCGGCGCGGACAGCGCAAGCGTCGAACTTTCGCCGGCGTTGCCGATTGTCCTGACCAATGCCGCTCAGGTACACGCGCTGCCGGCGGAGTTGGCAGCGCAAAACTTGCCCGTGCGGCTGCATGGAGTCGTGACCCATTATCACCCGCAGCTCAGCGAAGGGCTGTGTTTTCAGGACGAGACCGACGGGGTGTATGTCAGTTTAACCGACTTTCGACCTGGGGTGCGCCGCGGTGACCGGGTGATGATTGAGGGCGTCACCGGCGCGGGGGACTACGCGCCCGTTGTTTTGTTGCGCCGGTTGCAGAACCTGGGCCGGGGTGAACTGCCCGAACCGGAAAAGGTCACGGCGGCGGCGTTGGCCACCGGACGCTATGATTCGCGGCGGGTTGAGGTGCGCGGCATCGTGCGGTCGGCTGCGCCGGCACAACGCACCAAAACCGTGGGCGCACACCTGGCCATGGAGTTGCGCTCGGACGGTAACGACCTGTTGGTGCGGGTGACCGAATATCAGCCAGCCAATACGAACTGGGTTGACGCCGAGGTCATCATTTGCGGGGTGGCGGCCGGCGTGTTCAGTTGGCAACGTCAACTGCTTTCGCCGATTGTTGTGGCTGCGACCCATGCCGACGTAGAGGTGGTGCGCCCGGCGCAACCCGTGGATTCGCTGCCCGTAATCACCATCCGCTCATTGTTCAACTACTCACCCGAGGGGTTTCCCCAACACCGCGTCCGGCTGCGCGGCCAACTCCTGGGACGCCAGGCAGGCAAATGGCTGGCGGTGCGCGACGCCAGCAGCGGACTGTTTGTCGAGTCGCCCGACGGCGCTGAGCTCCAACCCGGAGACGAGGTCGAATTGATCGGTTTTCCCGAGATGCGCGAGCAGACGCTGTGGCTGGTCAAGCCAATTCTGCGCCAAATCGGGCGGGCTGCCGCACCTCAGGTGGTGGCCAGCAGCGTGACCAACGCGCTGCGCCACCCGTGCGAGTTGCACCGGTTGAAAGGGGTACTGACGCAACCACCGCGGCCCGGCGAGGGTAGTTGGGTATTGAGTCTGCGGGACGGAGAATGGGAATTCGAGGCGTGGCTGCCTGCCACCGCCGGCACGTATCCTGACGCCTGGCGCGAGAACGCACGCTTGGCCGTCACCGGGATCACTGAACCGTTTTTCCTGCCCAGCCATCGGCCCACCATGTTTCCGTTTCCACGAGGACTGCGGTTGCACGCACGCACGCTGGCAGATGTGCAGGTGCTGCGCGGGGCGCCCTGGTGGACCTCGCCCCGGCTGACGCGCACGGTGCTGGTTACCCTGGCCGGCGCACTGGTGTTGTTGGGGTTGACCTCGCTGACGGCGGTGCACTTGGCGCGCAAGAACGCCGCGCTGCGCGAGGCGCGCGAGCAACTGCGCGCCGCCCGTGATGAACTGGCCCGTCGCTACACCGTTCGGACCGGCGAATGGCAGGAGGAACTGGCGGCACGGCACGCGGCGGAGGCTGACTTTGCGCTGCTGACCGCCGAGCGGACCCGGCTGGCGCGCGAACTGCATGACACGCTCGAGCAAAGCTTGGCCAGCGCGGCGTTGCACTTGGACGCCGCCAACGGGTTTTTCCGCGAACGACCCGCCGAATCGGAGCGGTTGCTGGAGGCCGCCACGCGGCAACTGCGGCAAAGCCAGCTCGAGGTGCGCCGTTCAGTGTGGAATCTGCGGGCGCTGGCGCTCGAGCAGGCCACCCTGCCCGACGCGCTGCGGCAGTTGGGCAAGGCCTTGGCCGACACCCACGGACCGGTCATCGAGGTGCGGTGCGAGGGCCAGCCACAACACATTCCGCCGGGCGATGCCAGCCACTTGTTCCGCATCGCGCAGGAAGGGGTTACCAATGCGCTCAAACACGCCGGGGCGCAGAAGATTGAAATCGTGCTCGCGTTCACGCCGGAGGGCGTGCAGTTGCAGGTCAACGACGACGGGTGCGGGTTTGATCCGGCGGCGGTGTCGCTTGACGGCCACTTCGGTCTGCGGGGGCTAAAGGAGCGGGCGGGGGCGCTGGGCGCGGAACTCACCCTGGAGTCCCAGCCCGGTGCGGGCACGCGGTTGCGGCTGGACGTGCCCGCCGCCCGGTTGAAGGAGGCCTGAGTCATGCCGACGTTCAATCCGCCACTCACGCTGTTGCTCGTGGACGATCACTTCGTTTTTCGTGCCGGCCTCAAAGCCGTCTTGAGCCTGCGGAAAGATTTCGCGGTGGTGGCCGAGGCGGGCGACGCGGCGAGCGCGGTGGAGGCCTTTCGCAAACACGAACCGGGCATGACGCTGATGGACCTGCGCCTGCCCGACCGCTCGGGCATTGAGGCGCTGCAGGCCATTCGCAAGGAAAACCCCGCCGCCCGCGTACTGATGCTCACGACGTTCGATCGGGACGAAGACATCCACCGCGCGCTGGAGGCTGGCGCGTGCGGTTACTTGCTCAAGAGCGTGCCCGGGCCGGAGTTGCTGCGGGCCATCGAGGCCGCCGCGTTGGGCAAGCGCTACATTCCGCCCGAAGTGCAACGACGTCTGGAGGAACGCGCCACGTTTGGTGAATTGACCGACCGCGAGCGCGAGGTGCTGCCGTTGGTGGCCAAGGGGCTGACCAACAAGGAGATTGCCGGAATTCTGGGCTTCACCGAATTCACCGCCAAGGCGCACATGCGCAGTCTGCTGGCCAAGCTGGGAGCGGCAGACCGCACCGAGCTGGTGGCCATCGCGGTGCAGCGCGGGCTGGTGCATTGGGAGTAGTCTATTTGAATCGTTTTCCATCTATTAACCCCGCAACAATCAGCAGGAGCGCGTCCCCATGCTGTTGCTCCGCGTCGGCTTTCGTCCAAAGGGCCGCCCTCAGGGGGTCAGGGGGCCGCGAAGGCATCGCGGCCCCCGTGGTGCCTGAGCGCATTGCAAGGTTATCCTTTCGGACAATGGCATACGGTTTTCCGTTCGTTACACTGCCTCAAAAAAAACGCCAACCGTGTCTCAGAGAAATTCAACGCGGTGGTTCAAGAAGTCGGGGCCGGGATTTACCCTGATCGAGCTGCTGGTGGTCATCGCCATCATCGCCATCCTTGCCGGCTTGCTTTTGCCGGCGCTGTCCCGCGCCAAAGACAAGGCCAAAAGGATTCAGTGCCTCAACAACCTGCGGCAACTTGGCCTGAGCTCGATGCTCTACGCCGACGACTTCAACGGCGACCTGGTCGGCGATACGCGCGGCTGGCCGGCGGGCCGCCGGAACGGGGACGATGACGACGTCAATTACCTCTACCCGAACTATGCCTCGGCGTTGCACACTTTCGTGTGCCCGAGCACGCGAAACGTGGTGTCCAACGAGACGCTCGTCTGGCCGGGAAAGACGCTCATCAATGATTTGACCAACAACTGCCCGGCCGGGCGATTCGCAGGACGCGGTCACAGTTACGAAATTTTCGGGGCCATGTCGAACACCACGGGGCAGAAGAAATCCGAACAAGCGATTAACAGTTATGTCCTCCAAAAGGATTTCATGAACCGCGGCCTGCGGCCCGGCCCGTCCCGGGTCTGGCTGTTTACGGACGCAGACGACTTCAACACGTATGGCGGCATCAACAACTACCCCGACAAGACCGACAATCACGGCGAGGCTGGCGCAAACATCATGTTTTGCGATGGCCATGTCGAGTGGGTCTCACAACGGCAGTATTTGAACAGTTTCAACATCTCGTTCGATGAAAATCGAACGACTCCCTAGTCGGTAGCCGACATGCTTGAGCCGATTTTCGCATCACGAACAACTCGAAACCCATAGATAGCCCCAAAATCCATGAAAAGGCCGACCGTCATCTCCCCGCAACTCGGGCGCTTGCTCGGCGCCGTTCTCCTGCTGGCCACCCTTTCCCTTTGGGCCGATGTGCGCAACGGCCTGGTGGCCTATTGGCCCATGGACACTGCGTCTGGCGATTACCCCATGACGACCCCTGACGTCGTGGGCGGCAATCACCTCATCGGCCCGAACAAACCCGCTACCGACGTCATTGCCGGGGGCAAGTTTGGCAATTGCGTGCAGTTCTTCGGCTCGACGACGGACTATCTGTCCTTCACCAATGCGCCGGGCGCGGACACCGGCCTGCCGGTGGCCAACCACGGCAGTTGGACCTGGGCGTTATGGGTCAACGGTCCGAGCGGGCAGGCGAACCTAACAACGTATTTTTGCGAGACCTCCAGTGCGAACGCCAGCGGCAATCCCAGGTTTGCGATGGAGGGCAACGGCGCGGACAAGACGCGGTATTTCATCCGAGACATCAACAATGTGGTGCGTAACAACTTTGTGGGCACCAAACCCACGCTGGATGACACCTGGCACCATGTCGCCTACACCTACGACGCCAACACTGGGCGGTTTCTGGTTTATGTGGACGGCCAGCCTGACAACACCAACACATTCTCGTATGCTCGAAATTTGGCGTCGTGGGATCAGGTAGGCATCGGCGCGCTGGTGCGCAACACTGTGCAGGTGCCGTTCTCCGGGCAGATTGACGATGTGGCGCTCTGGGCGCGCGTGCTCAGCCAGGCGGAGATTCAAGAAGTGATGTCCAACAGCATCGCCGCGCCTGTGCCCCAATTCGCGCCCCAAATCACCGTCCAGCCCCAGGGAGCGAACAACCTCTACGAGGGCGACAGCTATTCGACCACGGCTTCCGTGTCAGGGTCGCGCCCGTTCTACTATCGGTGGCTCAAGAACAGCACCAATTACCCGGGCGCTTCCGGTCGTACCTTGTCCTTCTCAAGCGTCACGACCAATGACTCGGGCATATACCAACTGGTGGTTACCAACGCGGTCGGCAGCGTCACCAGCGCCGTGGTGCAAATCGTGGCTAACAGCTTCGGCAGCCCGAACCTGACCAATGGGTTGATCGCTTACTGGCCGCTGGACACCGTGGAGGGGGCCAAAACGCCCGACCTGGTCAGCGCCTATGACCTGACGCTGGCTGGCACCACGCTGCCCACCCTTGTGCCCGGCAAATGGGGCAACGCGATGAGTTTCAGCGCGGCGCAGTCTCAATACGCCCGCCGGATTCACAACCCCGGCGATGCCCTGCCGGCGTTTACGCGCACCAACTTCACCGTCTCGGCATGGGTCAAGGCTCCGTGGAGCGCGGGCAGTTGGTTCTTCACCGAATCTTCGACCCTCAACAACAACCCGGCCTTCTGCCTCGGCCAACGCAACTCGTTCAATGACAAGCTCAACACCTTCGTCCGTACCGATGGCGGCACGCAGGTGAACGACAATCGGGGTTCCACTACCGTGGTTTGGGATGACCAATGGCATCACGTGGTCTGGGTGCAGCGCGCCATCGGACCTTCCACCTTCAAAGTCGAGTTGTACATTGATGGCGCGCTCGATGGGCTGGTGCCGACCGTTGCCTACCCCGTCAGCGTCAACAACACCGCGCTGGGAGCGTTTGCGCGGGCAACCCCGGGCCAATTCTTCACCGGCCTCGTGGACGAGGTGGCCATTTGGGAGCGCCCGCTTTCGGCCGCCGAGGTTGCCCTCCTGTCCACCAGTTACATCACCAACCCGCCCAGCCGGTTGACCCCCTTGACTGTCAACTCGTTCAAATCGGACCTTCCGGCCGTGGCGCGGGGCGATTCGACCGTGCTACGCTGGGACGTGCCGGCCAACGCCACCCAGGTCCTCATTGATCCCCTCGGAGACGTCACCTCGACAACCATCTCCGGCATCGGTTCGACCAACGTGACGTTAACCAACACGACCACGTTCGTGCTCACCGTCAAACGCGGTCTGGAGGAGGTCAAAGCCACCAACGTCATCGGTGTCGTGGACGGCGTGGCGGCGAACTGGACCTTGTTGGACAACTTTGATTTCTACCCTCCCGGCTTGCTCAGTGCCAACGGCTTCTGGGTGGACATGCACGGCAACTCGGTGGCGGTGGTGACCAACGGCTGCAACCGCATGGTCAAAACACTCCTCAGCAGCAGCGCCGCGTACCTCAACCTGAACAATCTGAGCGTAAATTCCAACCAGGCCTGCACGCTCTTCTTCCGCATGATCCCCCAGGGTAACCCGGCCTCGGTCCTCCGCCATGTGGTGGGCATTACGGACAAGTCCGCGCAGTTCTACTACCAACTGGCGGAGAACTTTGGTGCTGCGGTGCGGCCCACGATCAACGATCCAACCCAAAATCCGGGCGACTGGTTGATGGCCGCGCGCGACATCCCCTACTCCTCACTGACCTTCGACACCAACGTGCTTCAGACCGGGGTCGTATATTCCGTGTGGATTGATGTCACCAACGTGTTCATTGGCGACCGGTTCTTCCCGGACAATTACGACGTGTTCTCGGTGTACATCCAAAAAGAGGGGGATCCGGTTCGCACGCGCATTTTCTCGAATTTCCTCAGCGATCGTGACCTCCAACTCGACGACCCGCTGACCGGAGGGTTGCCCACGGACAACCTCAGCCGAATCTACCTCGGCGGCAACAGTGCCACCGACAGCGCGCTGTTTGACGACTTCTACCTGAGCAAATCCGGCTACAACGCCACGATTCCCCGGCCGGCGGGTTACACCGGTCCGGGGGCCCGGCTGCAACTCCAGTGGACCGGCAGCCAATGGCAGATCCTCTTCCAAGGGAAATTGCAGGAGGCCACTTCCATCATTGGACCATGGAGTGATGTGCCCGGCGCGGTATCGCCCCATCCGATCAGCACGACGGGTGCGGGCCGATTCTTCCGCGCCGTCTGCAACTGAAGCTCGGGAATTCAGGCAACAACTCGGGGCAATCGGTCGGCGGCCGGTTGCCCCATCTCATTTTTTATCCGGCGGCTGCAACTATCCATTTTGGGAGTTCGGCGAAGGGCTGTTTTCGGGTACGTTGGAGCCGGACACCGGCGCAAGCGGCGCCCGAATCACTCAGTTTGCACGGTGAATTTGACCTTCGTCATTCGTTGGCCGGCCTTGGGGCTGGTCGTGTCAACGCAGGCCCTGGCGCAGTCTGAGCCGGGCTGGCGCCTGGTCTGGGCTGATGAATTTGACCGGCCCAACGCAAGCTCGCCCGACCCGGCCAAATGGACCTTCGACACGGGGGGGGTGGCGGCTGGGGCAACAACGAGTGGCAATACTAAACCAGCCGCACCAGCAGCGCGCGCATCCAGGGCGGTTGCCTCATCATCGAGGTGCGGCAAGAAAATTACCAGGGCAGCAATTACACCTCGGCGCGGCTCAAGACGCAGGGCAAGGCGTCCTGGCTCTACGGCCGCTTTGAGGCACGCATTCAAATTCCGCGCGGTCAGGGCATTGGCCGGCGTTTTGGATGTTGGGGACGAACTTCGCCTCGGTGGGCTGGCCGCAGTGCGGCGAGATTGACATCGTGGAAAACATCCGGCGCGAGCCGGACATCGTCCAAGGCATGGTGCGCGGGCCGGGTTATTCGGGCGGAGGCGGCATCAGCGAGGCCTACGCGTTGCCGGGCGGCGGGGCGTTCGCCGATGATTTTCAGGTGTTCGCCGTGGAGTGGATGACGAACCGCATCGAGTGGTTCGTGGACGGCCAACGCTACTTCACGGTGACGCCGTCGAATCTGCTCCCGGGCGCACCGTGGGTGTTTGACGCCCCGCAGTTTCTGCTGCTCAACGTGGCGGTCGGCGGCAACTGGCCGGGATACCCGAACGCGACGACGAGGTTTCTGCAGCGGATGCGCGTGGATTAAGTGCGGGTGTTCGCGCGGACGAATCTGCCGCCGTGTCCGGGCAATTTGCTCGGCAACGCGGGTTTTGAGTCGGGCGTGTTCGCGCCGTGGACCGCGTATGGGGCGGGATTCAACACCTCACTGGAAAGCACCAACACCGTGCCGGTGCGCAGCGGCGCGGGAGCGTTCAAGGTGTTCGGCCAGTTCAACGGTCAGCCGAACTACTCGGGCGTCTATCAGGACGTCCCGGCGAACCCCGGTGAGAACTTCACCGCCGGCGGCTGAGCCTGCACGCCCTCCGGAGACGCGATTGCGGGCCAGAACAGCGCTTGCTTGGAGGTGAGCTTTCGCGACAGCGGCGGGACGATGCTCCGGCTGTTTCGCTCCGCGACGGCGCGCTCCAACAGCCCGGCCGGCGTGTGGTTGCCGATGGGGGTGACGAACGAGTTCGACCCGGTCACGCACCAGTTCATCGGGACCGTGTCGCGGCTGGAAGCGTCGCCCGGAACGAGTTTTGTCTGCACGCAGGTCGTGTTTTACCAACCGGCGCTGGCGGCGGGGTCGGTGGTGTTTGACGATTTGGAACTACGGGCGGAGGGAGCGGCGTTTGCGTTCGTGCCGGTTTCGGCGACGCTGGTGGGAAACGACGTGGCGCTGGACTTTGAAACGCTGCTGGGGCCGACGTATCAGGTGCAAACCACGACGAATCTGGCGTCGCCGCTCTGGGGTGTCCTGACCAGCGAAGCGGGCAGCGGGCTGCGCAAGAAGGTGTGGGTAGAGCCGGAGTTGGTAGCGCGGTTTTTTCGCGTGGTGCGGCCCGCACGCCGGCTGGTGGCGCGGGTGGCAGTGGCGGCCAGTTGGCTGGACTGGTGGCGGAACTGGGAGGCGCGCTGGTGGCGGGCCGGGGCGGCGGCGTGGGCCGCGCCCTCCGGCTAGCTGGACTGGAGCCACGGAACGAAGCCCGCGCGCGCCGCCCGTCCGGGCGGGCCGGGCGGAGCGCGCCCGCGTCCTGGAAAAAACCGACTTCGACCGCCCCCCCGTGCCCCCGCGCGCCGCCTCCCCGATCCGATGGAGACCATCCCCCGGTCCGAACACGCCCTGGCCATGACGCTCCCGACCTTGGCTCAGGATTTAGGGGGCCGTGGGGAAATCAGACCGCTCTTGACAAGGAGGGCTCGCTCGATACCCTCGCAACGTCACCTGAAAATTAGCTCTGCGTTATGAAGCCATACCGTAGCGTATTCAACATCGGAGCCCTACTCCTATCCGCAGCCGTTCCCTCGCTTGGACTCGCCAATGTGATTGTTGACGTGGTCGAGACCGGCGGCGACAACGAACCGAACGACACGATTACCGCCAAATGGACCGGGGTGACTTGGAACGTGACGGTCGCCAACGAGCCTGTGCCCGGTGCAGTCGTGGGCGACCCGTACACGGTGGGGCCATTTGCCAGCGGGGTGCCCGCCTACGTGGATCGCAACCATCGGTACTTGGACGACTTGGCGAGTAATCTGCCCATCCCTTCCTACCTCGTTGGCTGGGAATACATCATGTCGGGCAACGACAACCGCGACAATGCCGGATACCGCCTTGACGTGACCGTGAGCGAACCGGTGGTGGCCTACATGCTGATTGACAACCGTCTTTCTGACGGAGACGGAGCTACGCCGCCCACCCTTGGCCCGGGTGCCATGCAATGGATTTTAGACGGGGGGTGGATGGCCACCGCTAACGGACTCAACCGGGCCATGAATCCCGCCGTGCCCGATGAAGTTCCGATTGATGAAGGGGCGGATGGCTCCATCAATCAGTGGTTTTCCGTGTACTACAAAGGTTTCGATGCGGGAACCTTTTCCCTGTACCAACCCGACAATGCCGGCCGAAACATGTACGGGGTCGTCATTGCCCCAATCCCGGAGCCTTCGACTTGGGCGCTCTTGGGCATGGGTGGTTTCGCCCTCTGGGCGGGACGGCGCCTTTTCAAAGCCTAGAACCCAAAACCAACCAACCAACTGGAGCGGGCGGGCCATTTGTGCCCGCCCGCTTTCGTTTGTGCGCCCGGCAGGGCGCACAAAGCTGGAGTTTGGCTCAGTTGGTGGCGTAGCAGGTGGCGCTGGCCTTCAGGCACGGATTGTTCTGTGACGCGCGCAAGCTCACGCACGTCGCCTGTCTGCGCCGCGATCCGCTCGAGCCCGAGTTGCTGGGCATCCAACGCATCGCCAGCCAGTCAGTGCTGACGCGTTCTTTCCAAGGCTTCCGCTTTGCGGGCGACAAACTGCGCTGCTTCCGTCCGCCCCCTTATCGCCCGGTTCCCGCTTGGTTCGTCAACCGCCGGCTGTTACACCGCCGGCGTGGCCGGGCGCGTGTACAACCCATTTCTCCGCTTCCCGCGAGCATCGCTGCTGCTCGTCGCCGTGCTCTGCCTGCCGTGGTTGGCCTGCCTGCCCCGATTCGAGTTCGACGCCGAGACTCGGGTGCTCCTGGGCGGCGACCAGCGCAACCTCACCGCCTACGAGCAGGTGCGCAAAATCCTCGGCGAGACCGAGGCGGTGGTCATCAGCCTCGAAGTCACGGATCTGTTCTCGCCCGCCGGGCTCGACGTGGTGCGCCGGGTGAGTGACGCCTTCCTGAGCCAGCCCACCGTAATCGCGGTCCACAGTTTGACGCACGCGGTGAAGCCGGTGCGCCGCGGCCTCAGCTTCGACATGGTGCCGCTCGTCTCCCCGGAACCAACGACTGGCGAACTCGGCGAACTTCGGCGCTTCTGCCTCTCGCATCCGTTGGTCCGGAACCTTCTGGTGGCCGCCGACGGGCGGCATACCCTGGTCACGGTCACTTTCGGCCAGCGCGCGGGCACGGCTGGAGACCGGCGCGCGCTGGGCGCGTTGATCGAGGCTACGCTGGCGCCGTTTCGGGCGGCCGGCTTGCGGGCACGCGTGCTCGCGCTACCGCTGATTGAGGAGGAGTTGCGGGGCACGCTCGCTCGCGATCTGCGCCTCTTCCTGCCGCTCGCCGGCGCGGTCGTAATCGGGGTGCTGTGGTTCACGTTCCGCTCGTGGCGCCTCGTGGTGTTCGTGCTGATGAACCAGGTGTTTGCCCTCGCGTTGCTGCCGGGATTGGCGGTCGTCACCGGGGCGCGGTTGAACGTGTTCACGCTGCTGCTGCTGCCGCTGCTTTCCGGAATCCACCTTACCCTCCTCGCGCACCTGCTCACCGCCCGGCAGCGAAATCTCGCCGCCGGGCAAGGCTCCGAGGAGGCCCTCGCCAGCGCCGTCCGCCTCACATGGAAGCCGTCCGTGTTTGCGACGCTGACGACCGTCGTGGCACTGCTCTCGCTGGCGGTCAGCAACATTCCCCAAATCCGGACCTTCGGGCTGCTGGGGGCTGCCGGGTTGGCGCTGGTTCATCTGCTCACGTACGGCCCCACACTGGCGCTGCTGGCGCTGTCGGGACCCAGGCGAGCGGGCACGGCTGCCCCGGGGCAAGGCACGCTCGCTACGCACCCTGCCGCCCTCGAAGGTTTGGTGGCCTTCACCGCGCGCCGGCGGAGAACGATTCTTGCCGTCGCAGCGTTGGCTGTGGCGATCGCCGCTCTCGGTCTCAGCCGACTGCGCACGGACATTCGCGCGACCGAGTTTCTCAGCCCGGCCAGCCCGACCCGTCAGGCGCTGGAGGAACTCGATCGCGTCTGGGGCGGAATCAACGTCGTGCCAATCGCCTTCGACACCGGCCGCCCGGGCGGCGCCAACGATCTGGGTTTCCTCCGCTATCTCGAGTCGGTTCACCGCCACGCCGAAAGCCTGCCGGACCTCGCCGGTGCGTATTCGTACGCCCGGTTGATGGCGATGATCAACCAGGTCTGGGAGGGCGGGGCCAGCGACGCGCTCCGCCTGCCGACGAGTCCGTTGCTGGTGCGCCTGTTCGTGGTGGCACTCAGGTCGTACGAGTTTCCCTTTCTCAGTGGTCTGACCGACGGCGAATTCCGGACCGCGCAACTGGTCCTGCGCACGCGCGATCTGCCGGCGGATCGGTACCTCGCGCTCGTGAACGAGGTGCTTGCCTTTGCCGAGCGCGAGCGGCCCGAGGGCGTTTCCGTGTCGGCAGCAGCGGGTATCCATTCGATTCTCGAGGCGGACCGGAGGATTCTGCGCAGCCAGCTTCACAGCGCCGGGCTGACGGCCGGCGTCATCTTCGTGACTTTGGCGCTGCTGTGGCGCTCGTGGCGATTACCCTTGCTGTCGCTGGGGAGCAATCTGCTGCCGGTGGCCCTGGTCATCGCTCTGGCCGCGCTGCTCGCGCTGCCGCTGAACTCGATCACCGTGATGGTCGGGGCCATCTCGCTCGGCATCGCCGTGGACGATTCGATCCATTTCCTGACCCATTGGCGGGAATGCCGCCGCGCGGGACGGTCACGAGAGGCGGCGCTGCGCGAAACCCTCGCGCTGAAGGGGCGCACGCTGGTCTGGACCAGCCTGATCCTCATCGGGGTGTGCGCGGTGTTCTGGTGTTCATCGTTTCCACCGGTGCGGGCCTTCGGTCTGCTGTCAGCAGCGGCCTTTGCGGCGGCACTCGCGTCAGTATTGATGCTGTTGCCCGCGCTCTTGAATCGCGCGACGGACCCGCAGGGCAAAGCGCCTTGAAACCAGGCCGACATTTACCTCTCGCACCGTCTGCCCGGCGGAATCCCCTTGAAGTGATGCCGCGGCCGGGACTGGGGACGCGGGTAAGGCTCGCTCTGGTAGCCCGCCTCGCCTAGTTTCCCGCCCATGAGTTTCCCGCATCCTTGGACGCGCCGGGATTTTCTTCGCGTCGCCGCGCTGGCTTCCGGCGCAGCGGCGGTCAGCCGCCACCCAGCAGCCCAGGCCGGTCAGCGTCCGGCGACCGTATCGCTCCCAGTGGCCGACCTTCCCGTCGGCACCAGTCCGCCGGCGCTGGCGCTGCCCCACTTTCCGAGCCGGCTGCACGCCTTCGTCTGGCGCAACTGGTCCCTTGTCCCGCCGACGCGGCTGGCCGCGGTGGTTGGCGCGCGGGCCAAGGACATCGTGGCGCTGGGACAGGCGATGGGTCTGGGCCGGCCGCCTCGCATCACGAGGGATCAGCGCCGGCGGTCTTACATCACCGTGATCAAACGGAACTGGCATCTCCTGCCCTACGAGCAATTGCTCGCGCTGTTGGGCTGGTCCGCCGACCAACTGGCCTATACGTTGCGCGAAGACGATTTCCTCCTCATCAAGCTGGGCAACCTCAAGCCCCGTTGCGAGCCACTGCGGTGGGCGAAACCCGACGCCACGATGCGCCAACGGGCGCAGGACATGGCGCGCGTGGTCGCCGCCGCGTTTGGTCCCTACCCGGCTGCGACCCGGGACCCGCACTTCGGATTCGTCGCCCGGCTGACCGCGCCCGTCGCGAGATCGGCCCGGTCGGAGGGACCGGACAGCAGCCTCCGTTTCTGTTATTCCTACTTCGCGCTTTATGGCGATCCGCTGCTCGATCCCGCGGCGGACCCTTACCCAGACGGCTTACTCGCCCGGCTGGCGGCCCGGGGTGTCACGGGCGTTTGGTTGCAAGGTGTGCTGAGCCGGCTGGCGGAGTTCCCCTGGGACCCGGCAGCGAGCCGGGGTGCGGAAACCCGGCTCAAGAACCTTCGTCGCCTCGTGGACCGCGCGGCGCGCCACGGCATTCAGATCGTCCTGTACTTGAACGAGCCGCGCTCGTTGCCGCTGCGCTTCTTTGAAACGCGGCCCAAGCTCAAAGGCGTCGTCGAAGGCGATTACGCGACGCTGTGTTCCAGCGTGCCTGAGGTGCAAGGCTACCTGCGGGCGAGCGTCGCAACGGTGTGCCGCACCGTGCCGGGCCTCGGCGGCTTTTTCACCATCACCGCTTCCGAGAATCTCACGAACTGCTGGTCGCACGGCCAGGGCGGGGCGTGTCCGCGGTGCGGCCCGCGCGGTCCGGCCGCGGTCATCGCGGAGGTGAACCGGCTGATTGCGGAAGGCATCGGTGACGCCGGCGGCACGCAGCGGTTGCTGGCTTGGGACTGGGGTTGGGGGGACGACTGGGCCGGCGAGGCGATCGAGCGTTTGCCCGCGGAGGCGGCGCTGATGAGTGTCAGCGAGTGGTCGCTGCCGTTGGAGCGGGGCGGCGTGCGGACCGAAGTTGGCGAGTATTCGCTTTCGGCCATTGGCCCGGGGCCGCGGGCCCGGCGGCATTGGGCGCGGGCGCAGGCTCGGGGTCTGCGAACCGTGGCCAAGATTCAGACGGGCTGCACATGGGAGCTGGCCGCCGTGCCGTATCTGCCGGTGCTCGGGAACGTGGCACAGCACATTGCAAATCTTCGTCAGCTCGGCCTGCGCGACCTGATGCTCGGCTGGACCCTGGGCGGTTATCCCTCGCCGAACCTCGAGGTAGTCGCTGAGGTCCTGCGCGGTCCGGCGGAGGAGCCAGCCGCGCTCGTGGAACGCGCGTTGATGACGGTCGCCACGCGGCGGTTCGGCCCGGCAATGGCGCCGGCTGTGGTGACCGCCTGGCGGGCGTTCAGCGTCGCGTTCCAGGAATTCCCCTATCACGGTTCGGTCGTCTATTCCGCACCGCTGCAAACCGGGCCGGCGAACCCGCTCTGGACAGAGCCGACCGGCTACGCGGCCAGCATGGTGGGCTTTCCGTACGACGACCTGGACGGCTGGCGGGGGCCGTATCCCGCGGAAGTTTTTGCGAGTCAGTTGGAGAAGGTGGCGGATGGCTTCGGTGCCGCCCGGCGCGACCTCACCGAAGCCAGTGGGCCGATGCTGGCGCGAATGACCCCACGTTCCCCGACGCCGGAGGCAATCGCGCTCAGCGAAGAACTGCGCCTTGCCGAGGCAGCGATGATTCACTTTCGCAGCGTGGCGAACCAGACGCGGTTCGTCCTTGCGCGCCGGGACTACGGTGCTGCCAAGGACCGGGAGGCCGCCCTGGCCGCCCTCGCGAAGATGGAACGGTACGCCAATGCGGAATTTGAACTGGCGCGGCGCCTGCACGCCTTGCAGTCCGCCGATTCGCGCATCGGCTTCGAGGCGACCAATCACTACTTCTACGTTCCGCTGGACCTTGCTGAGAAGGTGCTGAACTGCCGCCACGTGCTGGACGAGTGGCTCCCGGCGCAGCGGAGCAAGTGGTGAGGGTCAGGGCACCGCCAATCCGTCCGCTCCCGGTTGTCGGCCCTGGGACCCGGACGGGCGTCTGGTTCGCAGCGCCCCCGCCTGGAGGCTTTGTGCCCGGTAGCTCTGGCGAACTCGCACGCCGAAACGGCAGCAGTCGGGTCGTGTTCGGCACCATTCCAAGCCGGCGGATTCACCCCTTGCCAGCGGCCGAACGCGGGAGCACCGTATCGTCATGAAATCGGGTACTGCGATAGCGAAGTGGCTGGCGATGTTTTGTGGGGCGGCTGTGGTGGCAGGGCTCGCCAGCGAGACGCTCGCCGGGGAGACGCGGCGTGACCGGCTTCCGAAGCAGGTCAAGCCCATCACCGCGCCTCAAGGTTGTCAGGTCAAAGCCGCTGCCAAAGATCGAGGCGACGCGCCGTCCGAAAAAATCACCCTCACGACCGGCACGCATTTGAAAGAGAAGACTCGGAAGCGGGGCGAGATTACCTTCGGCCGGAACAGTGTGGCGGTGCTGGACCAGGCCACCATGCAGCGGTCCGGGGCCGCGACGCTTCGCGACGTGCTGGCACGCCAATCCACCACCTGGTAAAGCAGCGGCCCGGAATTCGCTTTTCGGGTCTTCGGGACCGCAGCCCGAAGGGCGTGTTTGGAGTGATTCCACCGTCCACATTGCGCGGTTTGTCCCGGCTGCGAGTCGTCGCCGCGTCCCAGTGCCGCGCGGGGTTTGTCGGCGGGTCGCCGCCTTCACCGGCCGGCGAGGACGCCGCGGGGCTACGTCATTGCTGAAGAGGCCCTAGTTTTGCGGGGGGAAATCGCGGGCAAAGCGTTCGCGACGCGCCAGCACCTCCCGCACGTACTGCTGGGTGGCGGGAAAACCGATGGCCTCGATGAAGGCCGCGCTGTTGGTGGCGGCGGGGCCGCGCAGCCACTTGAGCACGTTGCCCCGGCCCGCGTTGTAATCGGCCAGGGCGTAGGGCAGAGGGTTGTCGGTCTGCTGATATCGTCGCGCCAATCTGGCCAGATACCACGCGCCGGCGAGGGTATTGGTCCGCGGGTCGAGCAGATGATCGAGGGGCAGCGGATACACGCCGGCACTGGCGGCCCACTCCTGGGCCGCCGCGTCCATCAGTTGCATCAGCCCCAGCTCCCCCGCCTGGCCGCGGGCGCGCTCGTTGAAGTGGCTTTCTTTCCACACCACCGCTTTAACCAGCGCCGGATCGAGCCCGGCCCGCCGGGCGGCATCGAGAATGATCGGATCAAACTGATGTTCCCGGCGCGATTCAAACCGCCACCAGAGGCCGAGCGCCGTGGCGAGCGCCCCAAGCAACACCAGCCAACCGGCCCACATCGTGCGCGAGACTGTGCGTCGGGAACCCATTCGGACGACGCAAGGCTAGCGCGGGGGCGGAGTGCGGCAAAGAAGACGGGCGGACCACTCGTCCGCCCGCGCTGGATGATCCGGGTGCTTCAGGCGTGGTGCTGTTCTTCCTTCGCCTTCTTGGCTTCGGCGATCACCCTGGCCTCGAGTTCCTTGGGCATCTCCTCGTAGTGATCGAAGTCTTCGGTGTGTGCCGCCCGGCCGCCCGTGAGCGAGCGCAGCACGGTCGAGTACTGGTAGAGTTCGGCCGCGGGAATCAGGGCCTTGATCACCTGCATGCCGGCCACCGAATCCATGCCGAGAATCTTGCCGCGCCGGCTGGACAAGTCGCCGATGACGGCACCCATCGCGTCATCGGGCACCCTGATTTCCACCAGGTGGATCGGTTCGAGGAGGCAGGGACGGGCGGCGAGGAAGGCCTCGCGAAACGCTTCCTTGCCGGCAATCTGGAAGGCGATGTCCTTGGAGTCCACCGGGTGCATCTTGCCGTCGTAGAAGTCAATCTTGACGTCCACGACCCGGTAGCCGGCGAGGATGCCTTCGGTGCAGGCGGCATTGACGCCCTTTTCCACCGACGGGACAAACACGCGGTCCACGTTCTGGCCCACCAGGGACTCGGTGAATTCGACCCCCGATCCGCGGGCGGCGGGTTCGATGCGCATCCATACCTCCGCAAACTGGCCGGCGCCGCCGGTCTGCTTCTTGTGGCGATACTTGGATTCGCCGCGGGTCTTGATGGTTTCGCGGAAGCGGATTTTCGGAGCGACGAGGTCGAAGTCCACCTTGAAGCGGTTTTTGAGTCGCTCGGAGATGACTTGCAGGTGGAGTTCGCCCTGGCCGGAGAGAACCGTCTGGTGCAGTTCGGCGTCCACCGCGTAGTGGAAGGCGGGGTCCTCGTTGGCCAGCGCCGCGAGACCCTGCGCCACCTTGTCTTCCTCGCCCTTCGACTTGAGGAGCAGGGCGGCGTGGATGTTGGGCTTGGGAAAGGTGACCTTTGGCAAGCGCTCGTTCAGGCCGGGCGCGCACAACGTGTCGCCCGTGTGGGTGTTCTTGAGTTTGACGACTGATCCAATGTCGCCCGCGCCGATGACCCCCACGTTCTGGCGGTTCCGGCCGTTGACCAACGCCAGTTGGCCCACGCGCTCGGTGACGTTTCGGCTGGCGTTGTACAGGTCCATGCCGAAGCGCACGCTCCCGGAGTACACGCGGAAGTAGGTCACCTCCCCGATGTGCTCCTCGTTCATCGTCTTGAAAACGTACGCCACCGTCTGCTGGTCGTGGAGCCCGACGGCTACCTCCGCGTCGTTGCCGTCCACGGCCGTCACGCGAGCCCGGTCTTCCGGCGATGAACCGTACTTGGCGACGAAGTCCATCAGGCGGGCCACGCCGACGTTGGTTTCGGAGGCGGTGGCAAACACGGGGATGATCTCGGCCTTCTGGAAGGCGTTGTGAACCCCCGCCCGCAACTCGTCTTCCGAAAGCCCGCCCTGTTCAAAAAACTTCTCCAAGAGCTGGTCGTCTGCCTCGGCGGTGTGCTCAATCAACTCCTGATGAAGGGCCTTCACCCGGTCGGCCCATTCGCCGGACGCCGGCGCCTCCGCGAACTTGCCGGAGCCGTCGGTGGTGTAGGTGATGACTTCGTTGCGCATCACGTCCAGCACCTTGTTGAAGCCGGGACCGGGGTTGATGGGGATGGCCATCGGAAACACCTTCGGGCCGAAACGCTCCCGCAGCTTGGCGAGGATTTCGTCAAAGTTGGTGTGCTCCTTGTCGAGCATGTTCACGACAATCATCTTCGGGATGCCAAACTCCGACGACCTTGTCCGTGCCAATCACCGGCCCGTCCACGGGATGCACCACCACCATCGCGAAATCGCTCACGCGCAGCGCGGCCAGCGCCTCGCTGATGAAGTCGGCGTAGCCGGGCGTGTCGAGGATGTTCAGCTTCTTGCCCAGCCATTCCGTATGCAGCAGCGAGGAGTGGATGGAGATCTTCCGCTTCTGCTCGCTCTCGTGGTAATCGGAAAGGGTGGAGCCGGCGGCCACGCTGCCCATGCGGCCGATCACGCCGCTGCAGGCCATCATCGCCTCGCTGAGCGTGGTTTTGCCGCAGGTCGCATGGCCGACAATCGCGAAGTTACGAATCTCGGCGGATGTGTATTCTTTCATCGGTCGGGTGCGCTAATCAATGGGTTGCGACGAATGAGCGCGAGGTTTTAGGCGAATTCCGCGGGCGACGCCACCAAAAGTTGGCGGTTTGCCCCTCTTTCCTGCGGACGGGGCGCTGAGAGGGGGATTCCGCCGGCAGCGACTCGCACCGGCTGAACCGGGCGGAGCGGGCGCCGGTCAACCGGGCGGCCACGCGAGCCGGCGGCCGCCGAGAATGTGACAGTGCAGGTGCGGTACGGCCTCGCCGGCGTCGGGGCCGTTGTTGAAGACGAGCCGGTAGCCTCCGTGCAAGCCCAGTTGCCGCGCCACTTCCGCCGCCTTGAGCAGCAGATGCCCCAAAACGGCCTGATCCTCCGGCGCCGCTTCGCCGATCCGCGCAATGGGCTTGCGCGGCACGATCAAGACGTGCGTGGGCGCTGCCGGGTTGATGTCGCGGAAAGCGACCACCTGATCGTCTTCGTACACGATGGTGCCGGGGATTTCACGATCGCAGATCTTCTGGAAGAGGGTTTTGCTCATGGGAGGTCAGGTCACCACCAGTGCGCAATCGCGGCCGGCGGGATTCTCGGCGAAGCACAGTCGGACATAACCAACGATCTGGTCGCGCAGGCGCTGACAGCGGCGGTTCCAACGGCGGGCACCGGACAGCCGCTTGACGCACGGGCGCAGCCCGGTCACCCGCACCAGGCGCGGCGCGGCGGCGAGGCACTGGAGCAATTCCCGGCGCAATCGGGGCAGAAACCCTTGCTCGATCCCCTGGTCCGCGTTGCCCACCATCCCATCCAACGCGAGTTCCACCCGCCCATGCATCGGCGCCCCGGCCTCCGCGCCGGCGTTCGCGGTGTGCAACTCGAACGCAAAGCCGAACCCCCGCAACACCACGGCCAGCGCCTCCACGAATTCACTCACCGTCACCTGGTCGCGACGAAGCTCCTCGCGGAAATACTTCAGCAGCCCCAGCGCGGCCTCCCGCAGAAACTCCGCGGAGAGGCCAGGAACGCTGTCTCCCACCAACTCGACCACCAGGTCGTCCACGGCGCACGGGAGCACGCCGTCTTCGGTTTCAAAACCCAGGTAGTTGGAATGTCGCGGTATCACGTTTGATCTCCAGTCGTTTGACCGCCTGCACGAAATCGCCGGCTTCCTCGAAGCGGCGGTACACACTGGCAAAGCGCACGTACGCCACAGGATCCAGCACGCGCAACTCGTCCATGACCCGCTCCCCAATCGCCAGGCAGGGCACTTCGCCGTCGTATTTGTCGTGAATCTCACTGACGATCCGGTCCACCACTTCCTCGATCGCCTGGGGGCTGACCGGTCGTTTCTGGCACGCGCGCCGAATGCCACCCGCGAGTTTCTCGCGCGAGAACTCCTCCCGCCGCCCATCACGCTTCAGAACCACCAACGGCTGGCGTTCGATTTCTTCGTACGTCGTGAAACGATGCCCGCATTGAAGGCATTCCCGGCGACGGCGAATCGTCCCGCCCTCGCGGGAGGAACGCGAGTCAATCACTTTGTCTTCCTGGCATTCGCACTTCGGGCAACGCATACAGACCGGCCACTACCACGAATTGTGTCGCCAAGGAGCGTGGCACACAGCCGGTTGTGTGGTCAAGCGTCGCGGGCAGGCTGCTGATTCGGCTGATCATCTTCCACCGGGTCCGGAGCGTCCGGGATTTCAGGGGAAGACCTCGGGAAACCTTGATCGTGGTCGGCTCGACGCCCTCTCAGAACCGCCCCTGCGTCCTACTTGGGCAGCAGGGTCACGTTGAACTCGATCGCCGCCTTCAGCGGCACGTTGGGACGGACGAGCAGGTTGGTGACCGCGCACAACAGGTTCACGACGCGTTCCGCCTGCCGGTCTTCCGCCCGCCCGCGGACTTGGAGCAGAGCCGTTTTGCCACCGGGGAGACGGACCTCACCAGGGAAACTGAGATCGGGATCTTCCGTCTCCGGCCGCAACACATACGTCACGTCCGAGTCGTTGTGAATCTGCACCATCGCGCTTCCTTTCCCGCGCACGCGCACCTGGGGGGTCTTCACCCGGATCGAGCGCTCGAAGATCGGCCGCAGGAACTCCTCCCGGCCTACCAGCACCGTACCCGAATAGACGGCGGTGCGCCGCGCCACCAAGGCTTCCTTGATGGAGTCAGCCGTCCGCTCGCGGGCGAAGACCAGGGTGAGCGGACGATGGTCGTTCAGGTGCAGGTCGTAATCCAGACCCAGCGGGTTGTGGATGTCCGAGTTGCTGAGCATGGTGAGGTTTTTCTCCAGACACCAGGCATGTGCTTCCGGGTAGTACTCGCGGCCGTTGACCACCTCGATGCCGTGAAGCTGGTTGGAGTTTACCAACTCCGTGTGTTCCGGATACCACCGCGAGACGCCGTCCGCCTGCTGGCCGGTCCAGCCCGGATGATTCCAGAAGATGAACGCCCCCTGCCGCTGGGCCTCGGCCAAGGACGCGCGCCAGTCTGGAACATCGAGCGCCCGTGCGTCCTGAAGAAAGATGGCGTTGAGGTGCCCCGGCGGCATGGCGCGGGTGATTTCCGAGCCGCGAATCACGATCAAGTCCAGGGTCTGTCCGTGGGCCTGGGCAATCTCGTGGGAACGATTGTGCGCCGTGGGCAGGTCGGCCTTGTGCGGTTGATACTCGATGTGATCAGTGACCGCGATCGCGTCCAGTCCCTCGCGCCACGCCTCCTCGGCGCGGATGTCGGGCCAGACTTTGCCGTCGGAAAAGACGGTGTGGATGTGGAAGTCGCACTTCAGGGTCTGAAAGCCGGGAAGGTCGGGGATCCTGACGGGCGACCTTGCGCGATCATGGGCGACCAGGGCGCAAGCAAGCGTGAGCGCGGCGAGACAAATTGGTAGCGGGCGGCACGTCTTCATCCCGGGAAGATGGCGACGGCTCTGCCGGTCATCAACCCCACCCAGGAAAAATCGCGATGAAATCGAAACCCTCTCCTGCGGCGCGGCCGAAGGCTTGCGGCGCGGTCCAACCGCGCCACTTTTCCCGCCCATGGACAAGAATTGGGAAGCGCGCTTCCGCGAAGTCTGGGAGCACGGCATTGAGGCGTGGAAGCAGGGACGGAAATCCCCGACCACCATGTTCACCCCGGAGCAAGTCGCCTTCCTTGCCAGCATCGGTTGCACGGCACAGGAGCTCTTCGACTTCGTGGACGACCATCTGCGCTACGGCGAGCCGGACTTCGAAACCACGCGGGCCGTGACCGCCATCCGCCGTGACTACTTTCTCAAAGCGCTGGGAGGCGTGCCGGCCCGGATGCGTGCCACGATGGAGAGTCTTCCGCCAAAAACGGCTGCCGTGGACGGGATCGCCTGGCTCCCGCGCATCATCGTCAAGGCCCGCCTCAAGCTCCGGGGCGAGATGCCAGACGATCTCATGTACGGTTGCGCCGGCGATCGCGCGTTTCTGCGAGAGGTGAACCTGACCCTGCCGGGGTTCCTCGAACTCGTGCGCGACCAGGGTGACAACGACCGGGGGATCATTGACGCCGTGAAACGGGCGGCCGGCCGTGCCTGAGGCGGGCCATCATTCCACCCGCAGCACCTGGTCCAGCAACTCCGGCAACTGCGCCAGCAACCCCGCCTCGTTGGCCAGCAGGTCAATCCCCGCGCCGCGGGCCGCATCGGTGAAGCGCCGGCTACCCTTGCCGGCGCCGAGTTTGGCGTACGCCAGCACCGGGACGTGCGCTGTTGCCGCATTGCGCTTGAGCAGCCGGATCGCCTCACAGACCTGATCGGTCCGGGTCGCCAGTTCCACTGCCACCAACAGCGGCAGATCCGCGAGAGCCTGCTCCAGCAGGCGATCCGGATCGGTGACGAGGGCCGTCCGGTACCCCTCATCCTGCAGACGATTCAGCAGTTGATTCCCGGTCAGCAGATTCTCGTAACACAGCAGAGCCAGCGGCTTGTTCACAGCCCGCCTGTTCAAACACGCGGCGGCGCTTTGCGGAAGCGAAAAGTGCGGTGCAAGGTGTTGCTCGGGGCGGGAGGATGGTCGGGACGGTGAGATTTGAACTCACGACCTTCTGAACCCCATTCAGACGCGCTACCAAGCTACGCTACGTCCCGACCAACGCACGTCCGGCGAGCGCCGAACGTGCCGGCATCGTAGGCTCGGAAAGGGGCAATTCAACTGTTTTTCCCTCGCTACCGGTGGCGCTGACGCGGCTTTCCGCTGGCGACGGACGGCGAGGGAGCCATAGAGTTCCCGCGTGTCTCGCTGCTTCGCCCTCCTCGGCCTCGTCTTGGGCTTCGGCTGCCTGGCCGTCAGGCTCCTGGCCAGTTCGCATCCGGTCCTCAGCCTGGCGGCCGCCATGGAAGCCCGCGGGGACTTCGGGCAGGCTGACGAGGCATTGGCCCGCCTGTTGTCCGACACGACGCTCGCGCCTGACGCGCGGCGCGAGCTCGAGTGGGAGCGCGAGCGGCTGCGGCGCATCCGGCTCGATTATTCGCATACCGAGGCCTCCTTGTTCGCCGCCTTGAGCGAGTCGGTGCGCGGGCTGACGCGGGGCGAGTTCGACCGCTGGGTGAAGGAGGGCCGGTTTGACTCGCGGGTGATTGATGGCGAGCGACGGTTCGTGGCCAGCAGTGTCAGCAACCTGTTCTTTCGCCATCCGCGGCTCAATTCCCGGCGTTTGAAGGGTGGCGAATCCGCGGAACAGCCGCGGCGGTTCCTGGGCACTGCGCGAGGCATCCGCGACGCGGCCCGCGTCGCGGGCACCCCGTACGTTCTGCCGCGGCAGTTGAGCGTGACGATGGAACTCACGGTGAAAGCTGGCGTGGCCGGGCAAGGCGAAGTCGTCCGCTGCTGGCTGCCCATTCCCCGAAGCCAGCCGCACCAGGATGAGTTTGCTTTGATCAGCAGCGAGCCGTTGGTGGCGGCGCTGGCACCGGACGATTCGGTCATCCGCTCGGCCTACTTCGAGCAGACCGCGGCGGTCAGCCGCGAAACGAGTTTCCGGATCGAGTACACCTACCGGACCTGGAGCGTCTGGTTTGATCTGCGACCGGAGCGGATCGTCGCCATCCACCCCGATGACCCGGAAATCGCGCCGTTCCTGGCCGAGGCGCCGCACGTGCCGTTCACCGACTCAATGCGCCGACTGGCCAAAGACCTCGCCGGGCGGGAGAAGAATCCGCTGCTCCGCGCCAAACGCTACTACGACTGGATCGCGCAGAACATCCGCTACAGCTATGCCCGCGAGTATTCGACCATTCCGAATCTCGCCGAGTACTGCCTTGAAAACCGGTACGGTGACTGTGGCCAGGAGACCTTCCTGTTCATGACGCTTTGCCGGCTCAGCGGCATACCGGCACGGTGGCAGTCGGGCTGGCGCCTGTTCCCCGGCGCGAAGACGATCCACGACTGGTGCGAGATCTACCTCGCCCCGTATGGGTGGGTGCCGGTGGATCCGTACATGGGCATTTACGCGATGCAATACGCGCCTTCGCTGAACCGGTCGGAGCGGCGATCCCTGCGGGACTTTTACTTCGGCGGTTTGGACCCCTACCGGCTGATCGCCAATGCCGACCATTGCCAGCCGCTCAGCCCGCCGAAAACCTCCTTCCGCTCGGATACGGTGGACTTTCAGCGGGGCGAAGTGGAGGTGGCCGGGAGGAATGTGTACTTCGGCGATTTCTCTTACCGCCTGGAGTGGCGGGAGGTGGACGCCCGGTAGGACACGGGCGCAACTGCAACGCGCTCGCCGGACCGGGCGGCAGCGTCGGAGTTACCAGAGAAACGACTTTTGCTCGGACAGCAGGGCGTCGCCGTTCCAGAGGGAGACCCGCCACGCGATCAGCTCGCCGGCCTTCTCGTAATCCTCGCCCACGACCGGAATCTTCACCCACCGCCCCATGCCGGACCGCGCGGCGATGGATTGCTCGAAGACCAGTGGCCGGTCCTTGGTGGACGTGGTGGTCAGCAATTCCAGCCGCATCTTCAGATTCGCCGCTCGCACCCGCCTGGCCTTCCACTGGATGTCGAAGCGCGCTCCCGAAACCAGGTCGCGATGGGTCCGAAGATGAAACTGGTAAGCGTCGCGGTCGAAGAGGCTGGGCGAGACGGTGTGGCGTCCTTGGGCATCGAGCAGATGCGGCAGCACCTTGACGATCTTGCCCGTCGGTTCAGCGGCGACCGTCGTGGCAACCCCGAGGACGATCAGCAAACCCAGGAACCATGGGCGCAGCGTTGTCATGCCCCAGAATTAGCCGGCAACCCGGCCAAGCTCAATCTCGATCGCACCCGGTCCCTTGTCCCGGGCGGAAATACCCGGCACGCGCCTGCGCGGAATACTTTGTCTCGGTCACTGCGGATTCTGCGGCACTGCGATCTTTCGCTCCGCGGCGGCAAGCGATTTGCGGTGCATGACTTCGAAGTACAGCCCGTTCGCCCGCGCCCGCTCGCCGTACACGCCCGACCGGATGGCTTCCTGGCACAACGTGGCCGCTTCCGTTGGGTTTCCCCGTCGCAGGTGGATGTCGGCCAGCCGGCCCACAACGCGGGGTGCGATGTCGGGATCCAGTTTGAACAAGGCCGCCCCGCGGGGCAGGTCGTTGGCGAAGGCCCGTTTCGCGATTTCGAGGCAGGCCTCGTCGTCGCCCACGTCCCACGCCATCTCCGCGAGGTAGGCCTGATAGACGCGCTGGTTGTCCGGATCGGTCTCGATCAGTCGCGTGAGCACCTCGATGCGCTCGGGCACCGGCGGAAGGTAGTGGGCGCTGCGTTGCTCGAAGTAACTGCGCATCAGCGCGAGTCCGTAGGAGCGCAGGAGCGCAGGATTCCGTTCCGCCTGCTTCATCATGGCCTCGCGATACGGCGCGAGCCGGAGCACCTCGAGTTCGCCCGGCGCCGAAAGAAAACGAACACGGGTGGAAAGCTCGACCGGCTCGAGGTCGTCCGGCGAAATCTGCCGCCACCGCGCCAGGAGACTGGAGAACAGGTCGAGAAATGGCTGCTGATCGCTGAGGAAGTACCGGGCGAAGGCGAGGAAATCATCCGCCCCGAGCGGCTTCTGGCGCAAGTAAGCTCCCAGCAGGGTGGTGGGCCGGCGGGAGAAGTTCTCGTCCATCTGGCGGAAGCGGCTGACGGCGCGCTGACTGAAGAAGTCGCGTTGGGCCAGGAATTCGAGCACGGGGTAGAAGTCGCTGTGGATGCGCGTCTCGGGCGGCGGCACCAGCGCGGCGTGTTCCGGCGAAATCAGTTCATGCGTCAGCAGCACGGGCGGCGTCTCGATCTGGATGCTGGACAGATCCCGCTTGACCGCCGGTTCGTGGAAGCGGGCGATGAGCTGGTCGAGATTCACGGTGAAGGGGTCGGCCGACCCCACCAGCATCATGTCGGCCCGATGGCACTGCCAGACGCTGACATGGGGGAAGACGCGGGAGAAGGTGGCCAGCACCATGTCGAGGCCCGCGTCGCTGAACTCATAGAGCTGCACCCACTGGACCATCACCCCGCCGCGCTGGAGATGCTCCCGGCAGGATTGATAGAACTCGACACTGAACACCCCCGCGACACCGGCCATCCAGGGATTCGAAGGCTCGCTGACGATGACGTCGTACTTGCGGTCGTGGATGCCGAAGTAGGACTTCGCGTCATCCACCACCACGCGGACGCGCGGGTCGTCGAGGAGGTTGCGGTTGAACGCCGCGAACCAGCGCGAGGCCTCGATGACCTCCGGGGAAATCTCAATCACCTCGAGGCTTTGCAACGACGGATGGGCCAGCATCGCGGCGCCGGTGATGCCGCTGCCGAGACCGATCACCAGGGCGTTGGTCGCGGCGGGCTTCAGCAACATGGGCACATGCCCCAGCAACAACTGGGTGGACATGTCCACCAACGTGCTGGCATCCGTCTTGCCGTTCACCTTGAGGAACAAATTGGTCTCGGTGGTCGGCGGTTGATGCACGCTCACGGTGGCGCCGGCGCCGTCCCGGTAATACACGATGGGGCTGTTCTGGAGCACCTTTCGATACGCGGCGAGGCTGGTGGGGGGCTCGACGGAACGCCACAGACCGAGCGTGAACGCCGCCGGCCAGCTCAGGTTGAAATACTGTCCGGCGGCGAAGACCAGCGCCACCGTGCCCACCGGGGCAGCGCCCCACCAACCGCGCCAGCGATGCCGCTGGGCCAGAATGGCCAGACCGATCATGGCATTCAGCCCCACCCCCAGCGCGAAGGTGCGGGCCAGTCCCAGCCACGGCATCAGCCAAAGCCCCGTCAAAACCGCGCCCAAGACGGTGCCCACCGTGTTGACCGCAAACACGGCGCCTACCGAGCGGCCCGTGCGGGCGGTTTCGCGCGTGGCCACACGGCTGACCAGCGGCAGCGTCATACCCAGGCAGACAGTGGGCACAAACATGACCGCGAAGCAGATGAGTCCCTGGACCAGGCTGTACAGGGGATACGCCCCCGCCGAACGATTCAACGACGTCGCGAGCTTCGAAAACCAGAACGGCAGCAGGTCGTAAAGGAACATCGAAGCCGCAATTGCCCCCGCCAGCGCCAGTTCCGTCCACGCGAACGCCGTCAGCGCGTTGCGAAGATTCTTCCACCGATACACGATCCACGAGCCCACGGTGATGCCGGCGATGAACGTCATCAGCATCAGCGCGAAGGCGTGCGTGCTGGAGCCCAGGACCAGCGCCAACAGGCGCGTCCAAGCCACCTGATAGAGCATGGCCACGAAGCCCGAGAGACCGATGCCGATGACCGCCAGGCGCAACTCTGCCGGCGTGAAGATCTCCCCGTCGGGTGCTTGCCCCGCACTGACCGCGGGAGGCGGCGCGGACGGGGCCAGCGGCACGTCCTCCATCATGCGGGAACTCACGCCGAGCGCCGCCAGGCCGACCAGCAGATTGACCGCCGCCGCCACCTGGCCCGTCGCCTCGATGCCCACCGCCTCGATCAGCACGAAGTCCGCGAACCACGTGCCCACCACCGCACCCGCGCTATTGACGAAGTAAAGGGCCGCCACGTTGGCGCGCACCTCGGACACCGACCGGGTGAGCAGACGGGTCAGTAACGGCAAGGTGCCGCCCATCAGAACAGTGGGGATGAGAATCGTGGCCAGGCTGAAAACGAACTTGAGCGCGAGCAGCCCAGCCCCCTCGGGGTTCATCCCGCGCGCCGCGCCCAGGTACAGATCATGGGCCAGCTCGTAGTAGAACGGGAAGACGAGGGCATAGAGGCCAATGCCGATTTCAAGGTACGCGTACCACGCCAGCGGGCGGGTGGTCCGGTCCGCCAGGTAACCGAACGCCACATTACCCAGCGCCAGGCCGCCCATGAACGCGCCCAGCACGGCCACCACGGCGTAGCTGGTGTGGCCCAGGAACAGGGCGAGGTATCTGGCCCACACCACCTCGTACACCAAGCCGGCGCCGCCAGACAGAAACAGACAGACGGAAACCAGGGCCAGCAGCCGATTGCGACCGAGTTGCATCGGGGCGCATGGTAGGCACGCGAGCCAGACGCAGCCAAACTTTTCAAGCGACCCCGCCCCGCAGAGCAAGTTCTTGCGGATCCGGCGCCCAGGCAGCCGGAGACTCCCGGTCCAGAGGAGCGCAGAAGCTCCTCGCCACCGAAGGGCTTCGCAAAGCCGTCCAGGCCGTTGTCGGGCCAGCCTCGAACCCGGCTCGGTGGGCGTCTCCGGAGTTCGGGCGCGCCAACAAAAAAGGCGAGCCAGAGGAACCGGCTCGCCGTGGGATGCCGAAAAAAGGCCGGCCTACTTGTCTTCGGGAATGCGCATCCCGTAGAACGAGCGATAGACAAAGACCAGCGCCACCGCCAGAAACACGAGGCCGATGGCAGTTTTGGCGGCCTGATTGGTCATCGTGACGGCGATTTCCACCGCCAGCAGGCCGAACAGCGTGGTGAACTTGATCACCGGGTTCAGCGACACGGACGAGGTGTCCTTGAACGGATCGCCCACGGTGTCGCCCACGACCGTGGCAGCGTGGAGGTCGGTGCCCTTCTGGCGCATGTCCACCTCGACGATCTTTTTGGCGTTGTCCCAGGCACCGCCCGCGTTGGCCATGAAGATGGCCTGGAACAACCCGAAGAACGCGATGGCGACGAGGTAGCCGATGAAGAAGTAGGGATCGAAGAACGGCAGCGCCAGCGCGAGGCAGAAGATCACGATGAAGATGTTCCACATGCCCTTCTGCGCATAGACGGTGCAGATGCGGACGACTTCCTTGCTGTCCGCCACCGAGGCCTTGGACGCATCGAGCTTGATGTGCTCCTTGATATAGACCACCGCGCGATAGGCGCCGGTCACCACGGCCTGGGTGGACGCGCCGGTGAACCAATAGATGACCGCGCCGCCCATGAGCAGGCCGAGCAGCAGATGCGGATTGAGCACGCTGAGCGCGCCCATGACGTGAGCGGCCGCCGCCGAGAGCTGTTCGGCGGTCGGAATGGCGCCGCGGACCAGTTCATAGGCGTCGCTGACCCGCACGCCGATCAGCAGCATGATGATGCCGAAGATCATGGTCGTGGCGCCGACGACTGCCGTGCCGATCAGCACCGGCTTGGCGGTGGCCTTGAAGGTGTTGCCCGCGCCGTCGCCCTTTTCCAACTGGTACTTGGCGTTCTCAAAGTCCGGCTCGAAGCCGAACTCCTTCTTGATCTCCTCTTTCGCGCCCTTGTGCGACTCGATCTGGCTCAGCTCGTACACGGACTGGGCGTTGTCGGTCACGGGCCCGTAGCTGTCCACGGCGATGGTCACCGGTCCCATGCTCAAGAAGCCGAAGGCCACGAGACCGAAGGCAAAGATCGGCGCCGCAAACGCGAAGTGCGCCGGCATGATCCCCATGAGCGCCGGGTGCTTCGAGAAGTAGTAGGAGAGGAACATCAGGAACAGAATCACCAGCCCCATCCAGAAGGCGGAGAAGTTGCCCGCCACGAAGCCGGACAGGATGTTCAACGAAGCGCCACCGTGCTTCGAGCAGTTGGTGACCTCACGCACGTGGCGGGAGGTGGTGCTGACGAAGACCTTGGTGAATTCGGGGATCAGCGCCCCGGCCACCGTGCCGCAACTGATGATGACCGACAACACCCACCACAGGTTCGAGTCGAAGCCCGGTTGCTTTGCCAGCAGGAAGTAGCTCGCGAAAAAGGTGATTCCGATCGAGACCGCCGAGGTAATCCAAACCAGGTGCGTGAGCGGCGCCTCGAAATCGAAGTCCTTCTTGTCGCCGTACTTGGCCTGGCTGAGCGCCTGGTTGATGAAATAGGAGGCGAGCGAGGTGACGATCATCAGCGCCCGCATCACGAACAGCCAGATGATGAGCGTGGCGCACGCTACCGGGCTGGTGCCCAGCGCCAGGGCCAGGAACACCACCAGCGCGACGCCGGTCACGCCGTAGGTCTCGAAGCCGTCCGCCGTCGGCCCGACCGAGTCGCCCGCGTTGTCGCCCGTGCAGTCCGCGATCACGCCCGGGTTCTTCGGGTCGTCTTCGGGCAGCTTGAACACGATCTTCATCAGGTCGGAACCGATGTCGGCGATCTTGGTGAAGATGCCGCCGCAGATACGCAGGGCGGAGGCCCCCAGCGACTCGCCGATGGCGAAGCCGATGAAGCACGGCCCGACGAGTTCCAGCGGCAGGAACACCAGGATGCAGATCATGAAGAACAGCTCCACGCAGACCAGCAGCAGGCCGACGCTCATGCCGGAGCGCAGCGGGATGCCAAGGGTGGCCAGCGGATTGCCCTTGAGCGCCGAGAACGAGGCGCGCGAGTTGGCCACGGTGTTGATCCGGATCCCGAACCAAGCCACCCCGTAGGAACCCAGGATGCCAAGGATCGAGGCCAGCAGGATGACCACCACCCGGAAGGCCACCTGTCCCCCACTCAATGCCTGGCCCGAAGCGTCCTCATGATGCGTGAGAAATCCGAAGTAATAGATCATGCAGGCGCCAATCAGCACCCAGAGAATGGACAGAAACTTGCCCTGCTGGATGAGGTAGGTCTTGCAGGTTTCCCAGATGATGTTCGAGACGTTGCCCATGGTGCTGTGAACCGGCAGCGCCTTGGTCTGCTTGTACTGCACCAGGCCGAAGATCGCGCCGATGACGCAGATCAGCAGGCCGACGTAGAGGAGGTGTTTACCGCCGAAGCCCCCCAGCCCGTCGAATTTGACGGCCTCCAGGTTCGGGATTTTGATGTTGGCCTCGCTGGCCAGCGCGAGGCCCGTGAGCAGGCAGGAACCAGTCAGAATGGCTAATCGGGTCCAGGTTGGGTTTCGTAGGTTCATAGTCGTCGTTGTTCGGTTTCCGGCTCCAGCATGAGCCAGCAAGTCGCCCGGCCAAACGGCCGTTTTCGGTGCCCTGCGAACTATTGAAACGCCTGCATCGAGTCAAGTTCATTCTCCAATCGTTCTTATTTGAAACTCCAGTATCGGTCTCCGGGCGGACCCGCCGGCCGCCTCGCGTCGGCCGCGGCAAGCGTGCTGTGCTCCCGCACTTGACGCCCCCGCGCGACGGCCAACAGACTGCCGGCGATGTTCAAGATGATTGGCGGCGATGGTCGGGAGTACGGTCCCATTTCCGAGGAGCAACTCCGCGGTTGGGTGATCGAGCAGCGCGCCAACGGCCAGACCCTCGTCCAGCGCGAAGGCTCAACGGACTGGCTCCCGCTCTCCGCGTTTCCCGAGTTCACGGAAGCGTTGAACGCGGCGTGGCCCGGCCAGATGTCGCCAGTGCCGGCGGTCCCACAGCCTTCCCCACGCGCGGATTCAGACCTCGGCCAAGCGGGTGCCGTACCCGTTGCCGCCGGTCGCGTGGACATCGCCGCCTGTCTGGGCCGGGGTTGGCTGCTTTTAGGCCAGCACTTCGTCCTCCTGGCCGGGGCTTGCAGCCTGGTGTGGCTGATCAGCACCGCCACTGCGTTTGTCCCGTGTGCAGGACCGTTCATCAGCCTGGCCATCTCCGGGCCGCTTTACGGCGGCCTCGCGCTGCTGGTCTTGCGATTGATTCGCGAGCGTGACACGCGGTTGAGCGGCGTCTTCGCCGGGTTCGGTCCCGCTTTCACCACCTTGCTGCTGGTCGGTGTGATGACCACCGTCGTCAGCGGGTTGGGCCTGCTGCTCTGCCTGATCCCGGGTTTGATCCTCAAGGCACTCTGGGCGTTTGCGCTGCCCTTGGCCGCTGACCGCGCTTTGCCGGTCTGGCCAGCGATGGAAACCAGCCGGAAGGCTGTGGCCCGCAACTTTCTCGCGGTCGCCGGCCTGCTGTGCCTGGCGTGGCTGCCGGCAATCGTGTTTGAGGGCTATTCGATCGTTCGCACGGCCACGTTTCTCAGCGAGACGCTCGGGCCGGTTTCGATGTGGTCGCTGGACTCGTTACGGGCGCAGATGGCCGCCATCGGCGCATTCGCGATGAAGCTCGAGTTGCAGCGCCAGTTCGTCCTCCTGCTCAACCTGCCCTTTGCCACGGCGGCGACCCTGTGCGCCTATGAAAGCCTCTTCGGCCCGCAACGCGCCGAAGCGAATGGATAGAGCCACCGCTTGGAGCTGCGCGGTCGCCAATCTGGCCGCGCTGCCGGGCTTGGGTTCGATCGCGGCGGGGCGGCGGATCGGTTACGCCCAGGCGGCGCTGGCCTTGGCGGGCTTTGGCCTGAGTCTGCTGTGGCTGCTCTTGTTTATCCGGGACTGGCGGGTGGAGGGCGAACTGCCGCTGGGCTGGCGACCGGCACTCGGGGTGGGTTTGGCGGGGATCGGCTTGTTCGGGACCGCTTGGCTGTGGGCGCTGCGGACGAGCCGGTCGCTGCTGCGAGAATCCGGCCAGAACGGCACTCCCAGTCCGGCCGCGCCACCGCCACCAAGTCTCGTCAACCCAGCCCATGCCGAGCCTCCCGATGAGCAGCACCCCGCCACCCCGCCTCGGCTCTGACCCGGCCAACCGGAGGCCGTCAAACCTGTGGGGGCTTGCTGGCCTGCTGGCCCTGGCGTTGATCGCCGCCCACGTGATCGAGCTGTGGCAGGTGCCGCTGCCCCGCTGCACCACGCGATCGCTGACCGGAGTCCCCTGCCCGTTTTGCGGTTCGACGCGGACGCTGATGGCCGCCGCCCGCGGCGATCTGGCAACAGCAGCGGCTTTGAACCCTCTCGTTTTCATCGGCCTGCTGGCCATCCCGGTTTGGCTGGTCGCCTTGGCACTGGAGCGCCTCGCCGGGCGACCGCTGCTCCCGCTCTCGCTGGCGCGCTGGCATCGGGTGCGCTGGGGCTGGGTGCTGACGGTCGTGTTGCTCGCCAACTGGTTTTACCTCTGGCGCACGCTGCCGCCGTGAGCCCCGCGGGCGACGGCTGTCGCCGGGTTGGCAGAGTTTGCCGCCGGGTCGTTGAAGGGAATTGCCAGCCCGGCCGCCGATGACTAGCATTTCCCAGCACTTCGAAAAATCCTCCTATGAAAAACTCCTGTTTGATGTTCGCGGCCGCCGCCTTGGCTGGCTGGTTAACGTCTTCCACGGTGCGGTCTGCCGGGCTGCCCTTCAACGGCCTCGACATGGGCCTGGGCAACCTTTACCGGCTCTCCGACGCCAAGACCCGCTCCATCAGCCCGGAAAATTTCACCGGCGAAAAGGGCAAGGCCGGCATGGCGACCGAGGGCACCGGGAAACACGCCGCCGGCGAGTTGGGCCAGGGCTGGAAGGTGTCGCCGTCGGTTCGCATTCCCGCCAAGTCCACCTTCACGATGGGCGAGATCGAAGGCCCCGGCTGCATCCAGCACATCTGGATGACTCCCGCCCCGCTCGACAAGACCCGCTGGTACATTCTGCGCTTCTACTGGGATGGCGAAACGGAGCCGTCCGTCGAGGTCCCGATGAGCGATTTCTTCTGCACGGGTTGGGGCAAGTACGCGCAGATCAACTCACTCGCCGTCTGCGTCAACCCCGGCAGCGCGTTCAACTGCTACTGGCCGATGCCCTTCCGCAAGAAGGCCCGCATTACCATGGAGAACCTCGATGACAAGGACATGGTGCTGTACTACCAGATTGACTATGCGCTGGCCCCCGTGGCGGACGATGCCGCGTACTTTCACGCGCAGTTCCGACGCGAGGAACGCCTCAAGCAGAAGGGCCTGTACACGATCCTCGACGGCGTGAAGGGCAAGGGCCAGTACGTCGGCACCTATCTGGCGTGGAAAGTCCGCAGCCCGGGCTGGTGGGGCGAGGGCGAGATCAAGTTCTTCATGGACGGTGACACCGAGTTCCCGACGATCTGCGGCACCGGCACCGAGGATTACTTTTGCGGTTCGTACAACTTCGACATCAAAGACGAGAACGGCAAGGCGCGCTACGGGGTGTTTTCGACGCCATACACCGGTCTCTCGCAAGTCCTTCCGCCGGACCAGATCTACCAGGTGGGCCAGAAGTTTGGCCTTTACCGGTGGCATATTCCGGATCCGATTCGCTTCGATCAGGATCTGAAGGTCACCATCCAGGCGCTCGGTTGGAAGGAGGGGGGCCGCTACCTGCAACTGGAGGACGACATCGCTTCGACGGCCTTCTGGTATCAGACCGAACCGCACGCGCCGTTCCCGAAGCTGCCGGACCGCGAGCAGTTGAAGGTGGAATGAGCCAGCCTGTCCAGGGCTGACCGTGTCCCGCAAACCGTGGTTAGCACCGCTCCCGAGGAAGCGGGAGCCACCGGAACGGAACCGGAGGCCATTGGGCGGCGTGGACGAGCGGGTGAACCTTCGTGGCTGGCCAGTCGGCTGCGACACCGGTTCGAAAAACTCTTGCCCGCCGGTACGGGACCGGGAAATCTCATTCTCGCAACCACATTATTAGCCCAACGGTACCTGAACGGCTCCCTCGCGTCCGGCGAGCTTTCATGAGGCGCGATGGGGGGCGACCGTCTCCTTGGGAAACCGGCGGGTTGGTTCAGGGGTTGCGCAACGCAGTAACACCAAAACCAAAAAACGAGACTATGACTGCTAGACTGTTCCCTCCGCACGTCACGCGACTCTGGAGTGTCGCACTACTCTGCCTGGCCGCACCATGCCACGCCGCACTGAAAGACGGTCTGGTTTCCTACTGGCCGTTGGACGAGGTGGTGGGGACCAAGACCCCCGACTTGGCCAGCGGCTATGACCTCGAACTGGCCAACCTCACCGCCGCCGACCTGGTGGCGGGCAAGTGGGGCAAGGCCTTCCAGTTCGAAAACGCCCGCCAGACCATGCTCCGCCGGATCAGTGCGCCGGGCGAGCAACTGCCCATCAACCAGCACCCGGCGCTGACCATCTCCTTCTGGGCAAAGGTGACCGGCACTGGGCTCAACGACCTGCGGCTCTTTTCGGAGGGCAACACGGCGGACAACAACCCGCTGTTCAACCTGGGCACGGCCAACAACGGAGCCAGCGGGCAACTGGACTTCTTCTTCCGCCAGACAGGGTGGGCAACGGTGGATCACCTCAAGAGCGAAGGCGAGCCGCTGGACGGCCAGTGGCGCCACATCGCCTTTGTGCAGCAGGAGGACGGCAGCCGGGCCCTGTATGTGGACGGCGTCCGGGACGCGGTGGAAATCCCGGCCAAGGAGCCGGGTGACTGGCGGTTGAACACGACGAGCATCGGCGGCATCCTCCGGGCCAATCCCACCCACTGGCTCACCGGCCTCATAGACGATGTCGCCCTATGGAAACGAGCGCTCAGCGAGGCAGAAATCAACCAAGTGAAGAACGAAGGGCTCGTCAGCGTGTTCCCACCCATCACCAAGGAGATGGTTTCCTACTGGCCGTTGGACGAGGTGGTGGGGATCAAGACGCCCGACTTGGCCAGCGGCTATGACCTCGAACTCGCCAACCTCACCGCCGCCGACCTGGTGGCGGGCAAGTGGGGCAAGGCCTTCCAGTTCGACAACGCCCGCCAAACCATGCTCCGCCGGATCAGTGCGCCGGGCGAGCAACTGCCCATCAACCAGCACCCGGCTCTGACCATCTCCTTCTGGGCCAACGTCACCGGCACCGGTCTCAACGACCTGCGGCTCTTTTCGGAGGGCAACACGGCGGACAACAACCCGCTGTTCAACCTGGGCACGGCCAACAACGGGGCCAGCGGTCAACTGGACTTCTTCTTCCGCCAGACGGGGTGGGCGACGGTGGACCACCTCAAGAGCGAGGGCGAGCCGCTGGACGGCCAGTGGCGGCACATTGCCTTTGTGCAGCAGGAGGACGGCAGCCGAGCCCTGTATGTGGACGGCGTCCGGGACGCGGTGGAGATCCCGGCCAAGGAGCCGGGTGACTGGCGGTTGAACACGACGAGCATCGGCGGCATCCTGCGCGCCAATCCCACCCACTGGCTCACCGGCCTTATAGACGACGTCGCCCTATGGAAACGAGCGCTGGAGCCCGCTGAAGTGGATTACCTCTCCAGGAACGTGACACCCACTCCGTTCTCCCAACCGCAGCCACTGACGATCCGATCCTTTAAATCCGATCTGCCGGCCGTGGCCGCGGGCGATTCAGTTTGGCTGCGCTGGGACGTGACCAAGAATGTTCAGGTCACAATTGACCAGGGCGTCGGTGATGTCACGGCCCAGACCGTCTCCGGTTTGGGAGCGATTCAAGTACCGCTCCCCTTCAGCAAGACGTTCACGCTCACCCTCACCCGCGGACCCGAGAGCGTTTCCGCCCAAGTCAGCGTGGCGGCGATTGACGGAATCGCCCCTGGCTGGGCGCTCGTCGAAAACTTCGACCGTTACGCCGAAGGCCTCCTCAACGGCCAGGGCGGTTGGAGCGATCTCGACGCGACTGAGTTCAACGTGGTGAAAGTCAACGGCAACCCCATGGCCGGGAGCCGCATCGGCGATGCCACCGCAGTCCTGCGGCTCGGCCCATTGACGGTGGCCGAGGGACAGCAGCGAACGTTGTTCTTCCGCCTCCTCCAGGTGGGCGATCCCAACGAACCCGCCAAGGGCATGGTCGCACTGACCGATCGAAACGTCCGGTTTGGCAGCGATGTCGGTGCCAACGGCAACGACATCGGTCCCGGCGCCATCGCCAGTACGGACAACGGCTGGGGCCTGGGCCTGATGCTCGGCGGGGCCAACGGCAACGGCATGACTCCAGACTTCTACGATCCAGTCCTTGATCTCGACACGGTGTACAACGTCTGGGTGGACATCACCAACGAGCCCTTCCCGGAGGACCAATCCTCCACCGGCGACACGTACTCGATCTACGTGGCCAGGGAGGGAACCGCCCAGCGGACCCTCGTGCTGCAGGATTACATTTCGGCGCGCGGCCAGGGTGCGGCGGATGTCGGTTTCGCCACCAAGGATCTCGACAAGCTCATCCTTGGCGCGCTGAACGGGCACAGTACTACGACCAACCTGTTCTTCGACGACATTTATCTGAGCAAGTCCGGCTTCCTGACAACAGTGCCGCGACCTTTCGGCTTCACGACGCCGGTGCCGGGCCAGCCGCCGGCGTTGACGATCACGAAATCAGGCAGCCAGGTTCAGATCAACTGGACGGGCGGCACGTTGGAGTCGGCTCCCGCCGTCAACGGCCCGTGGACGGCCGTTCCCGGAACGCCGACTTCGCCGTACACCACGACACCTTCTGCCAGCGCACAATTCTATCGCGCGCGACGCTGAACCGGGATACCTCCTTCGCAGGGCCGCGGTCTTGGGAATTTCTTCCTGACCGCGGCCCTTCGCTTGAGGCGGTCCGTCCTGGCCGTGGAGCCATGAGCCACTTGGCGCCCCGCCTCCGGGTGCCTGTCGTGCGAGCGTCGAACCTGGCGCCTCACCCGCCGGCTCCGAACGAAAACTGGTCCTACTCCACCAGCTCCTTCAGCGAGATCACCCGCGGCTCGATCAGGCGCAGCACGGGAAGCGCCCGGGCCGCGATATTCTCGTCCGTCTGGCCCGCAAAGCGTTTCATCTCCACGCGCAAGGCAGCCACGGGATCGCCGTTGCGATCGCGAATCGGGAAAACGGCCACACTGCGACCGTCGGCCTTGCCGGCGTAAATCTCCGCGGTGGCGAGCGTTTCCTGCTCGAACTTGCCCGCGGGACGGCCGAGGTCGCCGTCGTCGCTGCTGGCAACGCAGTGCAGATCGCTCCGCGCGCTGGTGGTGGCGAAGATTTTGACCGCCAGCAACCGTTCGTATCGCTTCATCGCCTCCGCCACCAACTCCTTTGCGAGGGTCAGTCGCGGCCGGTACTCGATCCGCAGATCGGAGAAGTAGCTGACGGCATCCGATTTGGTCCACAGGCCGATTTTGCCCTCGGCGAAGGAATTGTCCGTCAGTTCGGGCAGGATCTGCCGCCCGTTGAAGGCCACGGTGAAACGGTTGCCGCGGGCGGTGACGCTCAATTCATGCCACTGCCCGCGGGGCACGGCAATCTCCGGTCCGAGCGGCGCATCCCGCACGCCGTTCGCCACGCGATAGAAACGCACATTGCCGCCCAGCGAACTGGCGCGGACCACGTAGAAGTTGCGCTCGTCCTGCACGCGAAACACCACCCCGGCCATTTGTTCAAGGACGCCGGATACCGTCTTGAACCGCACACTCAGGACGAAGTCGCCAAACACCTGATCGTCCAGAATCAGCAGCGGGAAACGCTCATCGGTCGGGTCCTTCGCGACTTGCGCGATGACCCGCCGTCGCGCGGTTTGGGGCGCCTCCGGGGTCAGCGGCACGAAATCTGGCGTGGCCTCATCTTCGATCACCTGCCATTGGCCGGGCCGGCCCTGGCCCGCCAAGGCACTCCGCCAGCCGCGCGGCGGTTCCCCCAGCTTCTCGCGGGTCAGGTCGAGGGTCCATTTGCCGCGGTACCCGGGGGCTGCCGCGTTCGTGGCCGCTGCCGATGGGGAACCGTCTTGCGATCGGGCGAGAGGTGCCGCCAGCGTGCCCAACCCCAGCAGGAAGGAGAAAAACCATCGGCTCATTGCGGACGCAACCTAACAGGCCAGCCGTCGGGAACAAGGACGGGCGCGCACGCTGCCGGGCGCCTTCCCATTTGCCTCGCGAGTCTTTCTCCGCGAAGGATTGCGGCGTGAGTGACAACATCGCGATTCCCGGCAGCGCACTGCCGGCGATGCGCTACCGCCGTTTTGGGCGGACCGGGCTTCAACTGCCGGTCATCTCGTGCGGTGGGATGCGCTACCAGCACAAGTGGCAGGACACCGAGCCCGGTGAGATTCCGTCGGACAATCAAGCCAACCTTGAGGCATGTATCCATCGCGCGCTTGCCCTCGGGATCCATCACATTGAGACCGCCCGCGGTTACGGCACCAGCGAAATGCAACTCGGGCCGGTGCTCGCCCAATTCCCCCGCGACCGTCTGATCGTCCAGACCAAAGTGGCTCCGTTCGCCGACCCGGCGGAGTTCCGGCGCACGTTCGAGCGCTCCCTGGCCTACCTGCGCCTGGAGTACGTGGATCTGTTGGCGCTGCATGGCATCAACAACGCGCAACTGCTCGAGTGGTCGGTGCGACCGGGCGGGTGTCTGGATGAGGCGCGGAAGCTCCAGCGCGAAGGGCGCTGCCGGCACGTCGGTTTTTCGACGCACGCGACAACCGATGTGATTCTGCGCGCCATCGAGACCGACCGCTTCGACTACGTGAACCTGCACTGGTATTTCGTCAACGAACTGAACTGGCCGGCCATCGAGGCGGCGACGGCGCGCGACATGGGCGTGTTCATCATCAGCCCGAACGACAAAGGCGGCAAACTGTACTCGCCGCCGGCCAACCTGGTGGAGTTGTGCGCGCCGTTGACGCCCATGCAGTTCAACGCGCTCTTCTGCCTGGCCCGGCCCCAAGTGCATACGCTCAGTTGCGGGGTTGCCCGGCCCTCGGACTTCGACGAGCACGTGGCCGCCCTCGCCCATTACGACCATGCCGCGGATGCGGTGGCCCCCCTCGAACGCCGACTGCGAGCCGAGCTTGAGCGCGTTCACGGCAGGGATTGGTGCGCGCGATGGTTCGAGAGCGTACCGGAGTACGTGGACATTCCCGGCGAAATCAACGTGCGGGAAATCCTCCGGCTGTGGACCTACGCCACAGCACTTGACCTCGTGGACTGGGCGAAGATGCGCTACAACCTGCTGGGCCAGGCCGACCACTGGTTTCCCGGCAACATGGCCGGGAGCTTTGATGAGTCGGTGATCCGAAGGGCCGTGGCGGCGAGTCCCTTTGCTGACCGGATTCCCGAGATCCTCCGCGACGCCCACGCGCGGTTTTTCGAGGCGCCAAAACAGCGGCTAAGCCAGGGCTGAAGCAACGGGCCCCGCTTGATCAGGGTCAACGTCACAGCCGTTGGGGTGTTGTTTTCCGTTGCGGGGTCACATTACGCTCCGGCGGCGCGGCAACCCGTGCTCGTCGCCCGGCGACGAGCGGCCCCGCTCCGGCAAACCCGATACTCGTCGCCATGAATCTCTTGAGTTCCAGTGCCCTCGTCCTGGCGGCCACCGCCGCCGTCTATGGTCAACACACCGTCCCTTCCCGGCCGCCTTCCGGAGCCGGGCTGGTCAACGACTGGCTCCGCGAACGCGATCCCCATGCCAACAAGTGGGATGTTGGCGGTCAGTTCCGGGTCCGCTACGAAGCGCGCGAGCACCTGGCTGTTGCCGGTGTGCCGGGGGCGATTGACTTCCGTGCCCACGGGGCTCCGACCCACGACAACGATTATTGGCTGTTTCGGACCAAGCTGCACATGGGCTACAGCCCGTTGTCCTGGCTGCGGGTGTACGTCGAAGGCCGGGACAGCTTCTCCGAAGGGGATGAGCGGGTTCCCAACCTCGAGTCCGACCGCGCCGACCTGCACCAGGCTTATGTGGCACTGGGCGACACGAAGCAGTCTCCCCTGCTGGCCAAGGTGGGCCGACAGGAACTCGCCTACGGTGACGAGCGCCTGATGAGCTCGTTTGACTGGAACAACATCGCGCGGGTGTTCGACGCCGCGAAACTGCGCTTCGAACACGAGAAGTTCTGGGTGGACGGTTTCGCGGGCCGGGTGGTCGTGCCCGACGACAACAACTTCAACGAGCCCAACAACCACGACTGGTTCTGGGGCGCCTACGGCGGCACGAAGGCCCTCGTTCCGAAGGCGGAAACCCAGCTCTACTTCCTCGGTCGGAACGCTTCGGCCGAGGCCGCGGGACCTGATCCCGGCGCTTTGATCCCGCTGCCCACGGAGCGGGACATCTACTCGGTCGGCACGCGCGTGAAGTCGCTGCCCGGCCAGCTCAAGGGTTGGGATTACGGGGCGGAAGTGGTCTATCAGTTCGGCGAGTTCCGGGAGACCAACACGGGTCCGGAACTGGATCAGGACGCTTGGGCGGCTCACGTCATGGGCGGCTACACCTTTGCCTCGGCGCCCGCGTCGCCCCGCGTTGGCCTGGAGTACAATTTCTCCAGCGGCGACGCGGATCCCACCGACGGGCGGCACCAAACGCTGGACAACCTGTTCCCGACGAACCACAAGTTCTACGGGTACATGGACCTGTTCTCCTGGCAGAACATCCACAACCCGCGCATCAACCTTACGCTGAAGCCGGCCAAGGGGCTCACGCTCACCGTGGATTATCACCTGTTCTGGCTGGCGGACACCGCTGACTATTTCTACCAAGCCAATGGCAACCCGCGCCGCGGGGGCGCTGCCGGGGCCGGCTACGATCGCAACCAGGGCCACGACAACTTCGTGGGCTCGGAAATTGATGTGATCGTCACCTACGCGCCCAAGCCCTACCTGAATCTCCAGGCCGGCTACGGCCATTTCTTCGTGGGCGACTACGTCGAACAATCGCTGGGGTCGCCCGCCTTTGGCAGCAGCGACGCGGACTGGCTCTATCTGCAGGCGGCGTTCAATTTCTAGACGCGACCTTGCCCATCCCTTTGCGGGACGTGGCAGCGGGTGTGTCCCTCACGGTGCTCACCGCCGGGAGCCGGTCATTCCCAGTCTTGCGCCTGTTCCTCGATCCGCTTCTGGAGATACTTGGGGTGTTTCTCGAGGTTCAGCGACAGATAGACGTGACGAATCTCCTGCCCGAAGCCGCGTTTGCGGAAGAACGCGATCGCGCCGTGGTTTTTGGCCGCCGTGTCCACCAGCATGATCCGGGCGTCGCGCTCGATGAATAGCGAGGTGAGTTGGTTCACCAGGCGGGAAGCAATGCCGCTGCGCTTGAATCGCGGGTGGACGCCGAGCCACTCCAGCCAGCCATAGCGCCACGCACTGTGCGGCTTCTCCATCATCCGGCCGAGCGCGAACCCCACGACGGTTTCCCCGGCCTCGGCCACCAGGCAGGTTTCGCGGTCCGAATCGAACAGCGCGACCAGTTCATGCTCGTCCCACGCGCGGTAAAGGGTGGGCAACTCGTCGGCGGTGAACAAAGCCTGCCCCAATTCGAAGACCGCCGAAATGTCCTTCAACTGCATTTCCCGGATCTCGACCGTTTCTGACGGGACACGACAACGCCGTCGCGCGCGTTGAGAGGGCTCACTCACAATTAGCAGCCGGGCAGGTTTCGGCCGACGGCCACGTGGCCTGACCACCGCAGCTCCAAACGCGAGACCCTTGGGGACCGTGTTCCGGTCACGCGGCGACGCTCGCAAGGAATTGAATTGGGACTCATGGCCTTCCCCGGCAGGCAAGCATGGACCTCCGCCGCGTGTCCGTCAAAGCAGCGTCCGGGCTTTGGCGAGGGCTTGGTCGAGCTTCGAAACGTCCTTGCCGCCGCCCCGGGCGTTGTCGGGCCGACCGCCGCCCTTGCCGCCCACGATCGGGGCGATGTGTTGAATGATCTTGCCAGCCTGAAAACGCGATGTGAACTCGGGCGAGACGGTCGCGACGAGCGCGACCGCGTCGTTGGCCGCCCCGCCCAATACCACCACGCCCCGGAAGCGGCCCTTCAGGTCATCGGCAATCGCCTGGAGAAAATCGCCATCCGCGTCGCCGAGGTTGTGCGCGATGAGCGGCACGCCATTGACCTCCTGCGCCCGGCCCAACAGCTCGCCGGCGGCGTTCGAAGCGTTGCGGAGCCGGGCCAGCTTGACCTGGCGCTCGAGCTCTTTCTGGTGGGCCAGCAGGGATTCAATCTTCTTGTCCAGCTCGGTCAACGGTGTGGCCAGCCGGCCGGCCACCGTCCTGAGCATGGCCAGTTCTTCGCCGGCCCGACGCCACGCCTCCAGACCCGCCACCGCCTCGATGCGCCGCACGCCGGCGGCGATGGCCGTCTCTGAGACTATGCGAAACAAGCCGATCTCGCCGGTCGCCCTGGTGTGGGTGCCACCGCAAAGTTCCATCGAGTAACCGTCGAGGCCGGCGGGCCGACCGCCGATCTGCACCACGCGCACCCAGTCGCCGTACTTGTCGCCGAAGAACTGCATGATGTCCCGGCGGTCCTTGACGTGGCTGTACTTCACCTCGGTCCAGGACACGCCGGCGTTCTCGAGGATGCGCTCGTTCACGAGACGCTCGACGTCCGCGACCTGCTGCGGCGTGAGCGGGGCGTGGTTGAAGTCAAACGTCAGCTTCTCCGGCCCGACGTAGGAACCCTTCTGCGAAGCGTCGCGGCTGACGACCTCATGCAGTGCCCAGTGCAGCAGATGCGTGACCGTATGGTGCCGTTGGATGGCGAGGCGGCGATCACGGTCCACCATGAGAGTTACGGAGGCGCCCACGGGAGGGGCGTCAGGGGCCAAATCGGACGGTTCCGATGAATCCAGCAAATGCAACCAGGTGTCGCCGCTCTTGCGGGTGTCCACGATTCGCCAGGCGAGGTCGCCGTGGCGGAGCGTGCCGGTGTCGCCGACCTGCCCGCCCATCTCGGCGTAACAGGCGCTGGTATCGAGGATGACCGCGGTCCGGTCCTTGAGTTGCACGACCTCCAGCACCTTGGCGGGAGTCTCCAAAGTGTCGAAACCAACGAAGTGGGTGGGCAGCGTGGTCTCGATCTGCGAAAGCTCGATGATGGTTTTCTTCTGGGCGGCGCGCGCGCGGGCCTTCTGTTCCTCCATGAGCCGGTTGAACCCCTCCACGTCCACGGTGAGGCCGCGCTCACGGGCCATCAGTTCGGTGAGGTCGAGCGGGAAGCCATAGGTGTCGTAGAGCTCGAAGGCAATCGCACCCGGGACGGTTTGGCCAACCCGTCCCGACGCGGCCACATCGCCGTGTCCCGGCTGCGCGGGCCGCGTCGCCTCGTTGAAGCGCAGAATGCCTCTGTCCAGCGTCTTGTTAAACGACTCCTCCTCGGCGCGGATGACTTCCTCGACGAGCTTCTGCTTCGCCCGAATCTCCGGGAAGACATCGCCCATCGTGTCGGCCAGCACGGCGACGAGCCTGAAGAAGAACGGCTCGTGGAAACCGAGCGTCCGACCGTACCGCACGGCGCGCCGCAGAATCCGCCGTAGGACGTAGTTGCGATCCGTATTGCCCGGTTGGATGCCGTCGGCGATGGCGAAGCTCAGGGTCCGGATGTGGTCGGCGATGACGCGGAACGCGATGTCCACCTGTTCCTGTTCAGGAGCACCCGCGGCGCCGGGCGACGGCAGCGTCGAGCCGTACCGCTTCCCGCTGAGTTTCTCCAGCGCATCGAAGAGCGGCCGGAAGACATCGGTTTCGTAATTGGAGATGACCCCGCTGAAGTCGGTGAAGTTCTTCGTGCATTGGAGGATGCTGGTCACGCGCTCAAAGCCCATCCCCGTGTCCACGTGCCGGGCGGGCAGCGGCGAGAAGGTGCCATCCGGGTTGGCGTTGAACTGGATGAACACCAGGTTCCAGATCTCGATGCACTTCGGACTGCCCGCGTTGACGAGCTCGCCGCGCGTGTCACCGGCGGGCGTCAGGTCCACGTGCAGTTCGGAACACGGACCGCAAGGTCCGGTGTCGCCCATCATCCAGAAATTGTCCTTCTTGCCGCCAGTGCGGATGTGGACTTTCGGATCAAGCCCGGCCCCTTGAAAGAGGCGCGCCCAGTGGTCGTAAGCCTCCTGGTCAAACTCGCTCGGGTCGCCCTTGGCTGCGTCGGGTTGATACACCGTCGCATAGAGGCGGTGCCTGGGGAACTTCCACACCTCGGTGACCAGTTCCCACGCCCACTCGATGGCCTCGCGTTTGAAATAGTCGCCGAAGCTCCAATTCCCCAGCATCTCGAAGAAGGTGTGGTGGTAGGTGTCGAGGCCCACATCTTCGAGGTCGTTGTGCTTCCCGCCGGCGCGAATGCACTTCTGGGTGTCGGCGGCGCGCGTGTCGAGCCCCGGCACAGCCCCGGCCCAGCGACTTACGTCGGGGGCTTTTTGGCCGAGGAAGATCGGCACGAACTGGTTCATGCCCGCGTTGGTGAAGAGCAAGTTCGGCGAGTCGGGCAGAAGGGAACTCGATGGCACGAGGGTGTGCTGCTTCGACCTGAAGAAGTCGAGGAACGACTGGCGAATCTGTGACGAGGTCATTGCGAACAAGTTGAACCGCTGAAGTCAGCCGGACGGACGGTCGCATGGCGCGCCGATCGGTCCCGCAACTCTGACGGCGAATCAGCCGGGCGGCCCGCGGCCGACCGGCACAAAACAGGCGCAAAAACTAGGCCGCCACCCGGGCGGAAGGCGAGTGCAAGTTTCGCGCCCCGTCCCCGCCGGGCGAGCCGGTCCCGCGGCCGGGCTGGCGCGCACCGCGATTGCCCGCTTGTGTTCCCCGGCGGGTCCGCCGACAAACTCCGCCCGCGCGGCGTGCATCACTGGCATCCCCAACTCGACTGGCTTCGGCTCCTGCCCCCGGAGGACTTCCGCTTCCGCATGGGCCTGCGCCCCGGCGCGGCCCGCGATTTCTTTGCGCCGTCGCCGGACGCGGACCGCGTGCTGCGCGAGCGCGCCCAGTGGGTGGCGAGCGCCCCGGATCAGCACCTCGCGCTCACCGCTGCGGGCATTCCGTTGTTCGCGGAATTTGCCGACTGGCTCGAATCCGGCCGCGACGAGTCCGAGGCGGCCCGCTCGGCAGCCGCCACCGAGGATTTGGCCCTCGCCAACGCCCGCCTCGCCGCCTTCACCACGCGGTGGGAGCCGGACCTCGTCTTCCTCTCCCCGGACCGATCCGGGGTCCTGCGCGTGACCGGCGGCGCGGTGTGTTTCCCTTCGTCGTGGGCGCTGGCGGAAAAGATGGGCCAGACACTGGCGGAGGTTCACGGCCCGGTGCCCGGCCTCAACGCGCGGCTGGGAGCGAAGATTGACGCCGCGTTGGCCCGGCTGCCTCCGGACATCGGCTGGTTCCGCGAAAACTGGGGACTGGCCGGCGACGCCGAACTGAATCGGCATCCCGCCCGCGGCCTGCCTCCCTTGGGCGCCGAGGCGCCGCTCGACCGAACGTGGCTTCGGCTCGAGCACCAGGTCCTGCTGCGACTGCCAGCCACGGATGGGGTCGTTTTTGCGATCCGCGTGACCATCCACCCGCTGGCGCAGGTTGTCTGTGAGCCCGCGTGTCGCGGGACCCTCGCCCGGGCACTCCGCACCATGCCGCCGGACGTCGCCGCCTACAAAGGGCTCGCCGCCGCCCGCGACCGTCTGCTGGCGCAACTTGAGCCGACGGGCACCCCATGACCCGACGTTCCCGCTCCACCGCGCAGGGCGCTCGGCCACGGCCTCCCGCCGCCGAATTCCGAACCGGGCTGTCCTCGCGGGTCCGCTCCGATACGGACGCCGGCGCTTTCCCCGGTGATGTGCTGTTGACCGCGGAGGACTGCGAGGGATTTCTCCGAGACGAGGTCCGTCGCCTCTGGCCGGGAATGCCGGTTCAGTTTCTCGCGCCGCGATTGTTGAGCTGCCCGGCAACCTCCTTGAGCGGGGCCGCCCCGGCCACGCCCGCCGGGTCTGGACTGCCGCCGCTGGTCTTTGCGCGGCAGTTTTTGCCCGCTGCCCAATCGGTTTCAGTGGACTCGATCCGTGCCGGAGCAGAGGCGGTTTTCGCCGCGATCACCGCGTCGCTTCCCGACCGGCAGCCCTGGCTGCTGCACGTCGCCGCTCACTACGGCGCGGCGAACGCTGGCGAGCATCGTTGCCGGCTGATTCGCGAGAGTCTGCTCGACCGGCTCCAACGTCAGCGGCGCGGTTTGCGCCGCGCCCTCGCGCCGGACACGGCGCCGCTGACAACCGCGCATTCCGTGGTGCAACTGCTCCTCCTTGCGCCCGACCGCGGCCTGCTCTCCGTGGCCGTGGCACCGCGGCCGTTTCAATGGCGTCGCGTCCTCACGCCGTTCCCCAAAGGGTGGGTGCCGCCGGCGCGCGACCTGGCCGCACCGTGTCGCGCCTTTGCGAAGTTGGTCGAGGCTGAAGCCCGCCTCGGCCGCCGGATTGCGGCCGGCGAAACCTGCGTGGACCTTGGTGCCTGTCCGGGGAGCTGGAGTTACGTGGCGCTCGGCCGTGGCGCCCGCGTGTGCGCGGTGGATCGCTCACCGCTTCGCGCCGACCTGATGGCTCACCCCCGGTTGCACTTCGTGCGGGGCGACGCCTTCCGCTTCGTCCCCGACGCGCCGGTGGACTGGCTGTTGTGCGACGTCATCGCCGCTCCGGAACGCAGCATGGAACTGCTGCAAACCTGGGTCGTCCGCCGCTGGGCCCGTCATTTCGTGGTCACCCTCAAGTTCAAGGGTGCCGGCGGCTACGCGGAGTTGGATGGCTTGAAGCGGGCCTTGCCGCCGCTGACCAGCGAGCTCTTTCTGCTTCACCTCTGCGCGAATCGCAACGAGGTCTGCGCCTTTGGCAGCGTCGCTCCGCCACCGGGGGACGACGGCGCACCCGCAACCCCGGCCCCGCCCGTCAGCGCTTCTTCTTCGGCCCGCGGCTGAACGCGATCCGGATGGTGTCGAACACTCCGCCTTTGCGGGTCAACGCGGCCATGAGGCCGTGCGGCCTGGGTGGCGACGGCGTCAGCGCCAGGCACACGGCGCTGCAATGCGGGCACAGCCAGTGCGGCGCCCCGCCCGCGAGGTGGACGTTGCGAACGCAACTCGCGCAGTACGCCCGCCGACATTGAGGGCATTGGAATACCGCCGGGAAATCCGGGTGGTGAAAGCACGCCAACGCGCAGGAGGAGAGCACCGGCTGCGCGGGTTCGTCGCTCGAGGCGAGTGCGGGGATGGAGATCTCCACGGGCGGAATGGCAAAACGCACCGCGACTTCCCCAAACGTCACCACGTCGCCATCTCGCACCTCCGCGCGCTCTACCGTCCGGTCACCGATGCGAGTGCCGTTGGTGGAGCCGAGGTCGCGCAGGTGAACGCCGAGGTCGCTGACGTGGATCTCGCAGTGGTGGCTCGACACCGAAGGGTCGGCCAACACCAGACCACAATCGGAATCCCGGCCAACGACGGTGACCCCGGACGGAAGGTCCATCTCCCGACCAGCGGCGGAACCCGTCAGGACAGTCAGTCGCGCCATGGTGCTCTGCCGACAGACGCCGGCCCGCCTGCCCGGGTTACTCCGAGCGGCCCACCGGCGAGCGCGTACGCCCCGCTTCGCCAAGCGATGCCGGGGCTCCGACGGCCGGCGCCCTCAGGCTTGCGGGAAGACATGGTAGAGCAGCAGATAGATCACCACACCCGTCACGCTCACGTACATCCAGACGGGCCAGGTCCATCGCGCGACAGAACGGTGCTGCTCGAACCTCCCGCGCAGGGCGCAGTAGAGCGTGACGAGCACCATCGGCACGATCGCAATGGCGCCGACGAGGTGGGTGACCAGGATGGACAGGTAAATCGGGCGAAACCACGCCGGGTCGGTGAACTTGGTGTGGGCCGAGCCGGTTTGTTGCTGCCGGAGCACGTGGTACGTCACGTAGCTGATCAGGAACAGGACGCTCATGACGAACGCGCCGACCATGCACCTCTGATGCGCCTCGCGCCGGCCTCGCTTGATGAACACCCAGCCCGCCACCAAGAGCGTTGCCGCCGCGCCGTTGAGGCAGGCGTTCAACGCGGGAAGATCGGAGACCTGCATGGCATCAAGGGTTGGGGGCGCGTGGGCTTCAGCCTCCGCGCGCCAGTTTCCGGACGGTCTCGACGACCCGGGGGATGACCTGGGGATCCTCGCCGTCGAAGGTGGCACGCATTCGCCCCTCCCGGTCGAGCACGACCAGCTTGGTGCTGTGCAAAAACATGTCCTCCGGGGGCGCGCTGGTGTCCGCCGTGTTGTCCACGACGACCAGCAACAAATCCCGCGTCGCCAGCCGGTACAATTCCGCTTTTGTGCCGGTCAAAAACTGCCAGCGGGGAAGCTCGGCCTCGTAACGGCGGGCGTACTCGGTCAGGACGGCCGGCGTGTCGAAATCCGGGTCGGCAGTGAGGGAGAAAAACCGCACCGGCTCGGCCGGATCAAGCACGCGCTGCAGCCGCGAGAGGTTCGCGCTCATCCGCGCGCACGGCCCGGGGCAGCGCGTGAAAATGATGTCGCCCACGAGCACCGACCCGAGCAGATCAGGCCGGCGTACGACCCGGCCGGCCTGATTGGTGAGCGTGAAGTCGCTCAGCACCGAAATCACCGGCAGGTCGCCAACGGCCGACGCGGGTTCGACGGGCGGCGCGGCTCCGAACGAGCCCGGCCGCCGGTTCTGGAGCACCAGCAATACGATGGCGAATACCAGCAGGCCGAAGCCGCTGACGATGAGGAACCGCAGACTTCTCCGAAGATCGGACATGACTTCCCTGCCTTGAGGGCGCCGGGAGGTTAGCGCCGTTGCGCGCGCGCGCCAAGCCGCCAGCCCGCGGCCTCAGCCGTTCGCCTCGCGCAGCGCGGCGAAAAACGCGTCCACGTTGGCCAGCGGGGCCTTCGGCGGCACATCACAACCGGATGAAAGGACGAAATTGCGCGACCCGGCTGTGGCGGCGAGCAGCTCCCGCGCGGCGGCCTTCATCTCGTCGGGCGTGGCCTGCACCCAATAGGTCGCCGGATCCAGGTTGCCACAGATGACCCGGTCGGCAGGGGCGGCGCGCAACGCCGCCACCACGTCCATCGGCCGGCCGAAGTGCATCACCCGGGCGCCGGCCGCGAGCACGTGCGGGAGATGCGTCATCCGAGCGGCGCAGTTGTGCAACACGACTGTGAACGCCGCGTCATCCACCGCCGTGACCACCCGGTGAATGTAGGCGGAGGAGAAGGCGCCGAGGGCCGCAGGCGAAAGCAACCCTGCCGTCGGTTCGGCCATGATCACGCCATCCGCGCCCGCCGCTTTGAAGGCTTGGGCGTAGGCCACCAGGAAGCGCGTCGCCTTCTCCACCAGCAGATGGGCGAGTTCGGGATCCTCGAGGGTCAGACTCAGTGCGTCGCTGACGCCGTAGATCCGGGCTGCCAGCGAGAACGGCCCCAGCATGCCCCCGAGGACGAGCGGCCCGCCGGGCAGAGCTTTGAGCTGCCGCACCGCCTCAAGCGCGACCGCCGTGCGCGCCGTCCCGGGGGCCGGGATGGCGAGGGCTTCAGCCGCTTCGCGCGTGGTCACCAGCCGGCCCGGCACGGTCGGCACTTCGTCGGCTGACAGCGCGACCTCGCACCCGAACGCTTCTGCCTCGACGCTCAAATCCATGCAGGTGAGGAGCACTTTGAGGTCGTATCGCTCCCGAAGCGCCACCTGACCGGCCACCTGAACCTCAGCCCGGGTGACAAAGTCCTCGACCGTCGCGCCGATGATCTGGCCCGCTGGAAACGTCAGCACGGGCAGACCGATCCGCCCCGGCTGACTGTGAATGAAATCAAGCAAAGTGCTCATGGCATTTTTTGGCGCGGAGACACGGAGGGGCCGGGCGGCGTTGGGGAAACCTTGCCGACCGCTCGCCGCCCGTCCGCGGCAACCCAGCCCAGCAACCCGAACCCGGCGAGGATGGCGGCCACGCTCACGGCCAGCGGACGCATCGAGACATGATAGGTGAACTCGATTCGGTGCGTCCCGGCCGGAAGATAGACGCCGCGCATGAGATAGTTGCACCGGAGCAAGGGGGCCGGCTGGTCGTTCACGCGCACCGACCAGTTCGGATCAAATTTGTCGTTGAGCAGGAGAATGGAGGGTTGGGAGGCCGTGGCTTTCAGCTCCACGCGCTTTGGTGCATAGCCGGTGAACTCGACCGTCCCCGGCGGCAGATTGGTGTCGCCCGCGGCAACCGCCGGCACGCCGGGCGGCAGCGGCGTGGAGACCAGCACCGAGAGGGTCGGGTCATGCGCCGGGCTGGTGAGCGTGGCGAGCGTCCGCGCGTCGTTGGTGTCCACCAGCCAGGCGGAAAACAGCTTCGCGCGCGGCAGGGCGCCGGTGAACTCGATCAGCGCAAACGGCCCCACCTCGTTCGTCACCACCACGAGCGGTGCGCCCGCTCTCTCCATCGTGATCGTGAACGGTTGCACCGTGCGGAATCGTTTTTGGGCGGCGTCGAAATGCTCGTTCAGCACGGAGTCCGTGAACGCGCCCGCCAGGCCGATCAGGTAGCGCGTGTTGGTCAACTGCCACAACCGCACGTACCCCGGCGGCCCGCCCGCGTTCAGCGCGGCCCGGTAGGTCTGGTTTTCCACCGTGGGCCGCGGTTCCTGGACGACATCCAGCGATTGAATGTTGAAGTACCGAAACCCGTGCTGGGTCCAGTCGCCGTCGAAGATCTGCTGCAGGAGGTTGAGGTTCTCATGGACCGGGAAGCGAAAAAGCGCAACCCGTTGCTCGTACGGCTTCTGCCGCAGCGTCTCGGTCAGCCAGGTGGGGGAATACTTCTCCGTGAAGGTCCAGTAGTTGACCCACGGTGTGTTGGCGCGGACCAATTCAATGGCGAGCAACAGGCCCAGACCGCCCACGCCCGCTTTCCAGCGATCGCCCCCGAGAACGCCGCTCAGGATCAGAATCACCAGACCCGCCGCCAGCGCGAGAATCAGCACGAAAAGACCCACCTCCGAGAAGCTGAAGGCCACGACCTGGGGCACCAGGTCGGCGGGCAGCGATTTCTTCAGGTGCGCGATCAGGTCCTTCCGCGCCGACGTGTACAGCAGCCAGCCGAGCATTGCCGCCGCCACGCTGACCACCGAGCCCTGGACCCACCGCCGCTCGAACGGATTCGCCCGCGCCCACCAATCTTTGAACCGCGCCGCCACCCCGGCCGGGGCACTGCGGGCGGACTCGAGATAGCCCCTCGCCAGGGCGCACAGGCCGTAACCGAACAAGATGACCAGCGCGAGGCTGAACGGGTGCATGAACTTGATCGGATTGCGGATGGTCGAGAAGTACGGCAGCGCGTAGAAGAACTGGTAAAACGGCGCGTGCCGGCCCCACGCAAGCAGCAGCGAAACGATCAACGCTCCGCTCCAGAACCAAACCGCACGGCGTTCTGAAGCCAAGAGGAAGCCCGACGCGCCCCGCAACGACTGGCCCACGGCAAACAGCGCCAGCAGCGTCACGAGCACGCCACCAAACACCCCCGCACCCGAGTGCCGCGTGCCGGGCATCCCGGGTCGTTCGCCCACGCGGCCCCAGTAGTTGCCGCCGTCCGGAGTGTCCATCCGGTAGCCGAAGAGGCCCGGGATCACCACGCGCAGCGTCTCCACCTTGGGCAGGCTCCACTGCGTCGCGTCATCCCAGCGTTGCGCCTTGGTGCGGGCGTCTTGCGCCATGCCCGCGACCCCCTTCACCTGCGTGCCGATGAGCACCGACAGCGCCTGCGCGGCGATGACGGCCGCGGCCACGGCGACCACCGCCGTTTGCAACACGCCCGCGGCCCACCGCCTGGCGGCGCTCTTTCCTGCTGCGTTTTCCCACGCGCGATACACCGCGTAACCGGCCACGAACAGGCTGAGGATCGCCCCCTGATCAAAACCTTCGGTCACCGCCATGCCGGTGGCGAAACCGGCCAGCACCGCTCGAACCCACCAACGCCCGCCGGCCGTGGCGCTCAGCGCGGCGATGGCCAGAAACGTCCACGCCACCGCAAAGGCCACCGTGCCCAGCCCCCAACAGGCATACGAGAAGAACCCAGTGTTCAGCGCGGCGGCGATCGCCCCGAAAGTCGCGATGAACGGTCGAAAGCCGAGTTGCCGGAAACACACCCACGCCGACAGTCCCAGAAAGAGCAGGCTCAGCGGGGCGTAAAATTTGGCGAAGTAAAACGGCCCCAGCCCCCACAGCAGCAGATAGGTGAGGCTCGGAAAGGCGCTCCCCCCGGGGCCGCCCACCCAGTTCAGGTCCAGCCACATGCCGGAGAAGGCTTCGGGCAGCGCGGCATAGGCTGCGGCGTTGTTCCCCAGTGGTCCGTCACTCGAGAACAGGATGTGGTCGGCCTCGAAGCTTTTCGCGAACAGCCAGGAGAGCAGCGCCAGCAACAGGGCGAGCGCCATCCCAAGGCTGCGAATCGGCGAGGGGCGGACGGCGGCGTTCATGGGGTCGGCGGGGGAACGGCGCCGGCGGGCGAGGGAAGTTTCTCGAGTTCGAAATAGACGCCGTCGTACAGATTGAACAGGAAGTAACGCAGCACGGACTTGAACGGGATCAGATTGCGGAGTCGCTGCCGGAAATTGTTGGCGTCCGCGAAGAGCCGCGCCTCGATGAGCCGGTAGCGGAACGGCACGTAGTAGCTGTACGGCCAGCCCTCGCAGAAGTAATTCATCGTCTGCTCGGTGAAGAAGTGCTTGTGCGTGGGGTCCTGAAAGGCCCAGTCGCTCTTGGCATACGGCACCTGAATGCGCAGCCGCCCGCCCGGCCGGAGGATCCGGTGCGCTTCGCCCATAACGGCCGGCACGTCGTCGAGGTGCTCCAGCACGTTGTCCATCCAGATTTCATCCACGGAATCCGCCGCGAACGGGTAGGGGAAGCGGTTGAGGTCAAAGTGCCGGTCGGCCTTCACGTGCGGGAGCACGTCGCAGTTGACGTAGCCGGGAAGCAACTTCTCGCCGCAGCCGAGATTGAGTTTGAGGCCCATGAACAACGCGCCCTGCGTTTACCCGTTTGCCAGCACGCTTTCAAAGAATTCCTCGTAGCGCGCCGCCAGCCGGTCCCAGTCGAACTGGCGCACCCATTCCTTCGCGGCGGCGCCCATCGCGTGCCGGCGCGGGGTGTCGCGGATCAGCCGTTTCATCTCGCGCGACAAATCCACCACCCACTCGGGCCGGGTTTTGACGGCGCAGGTGGCGGGCACCTCGCGCAACTCCGGCAGATCGCACATCACCACCGGCATGCCATAGCAAAACGCCTCGAGCATCGCGATCGGCGAAGCCTCGTACCGGGAAGGCATGGCCAGGAAGTACGCCTGCCGCAGCAGGTTGTGTTTCTGCGTCCCGCTGACCCGCCCCGGCAACGAGACGTGGCGGTCAATTTCGAGGAACTTCATCCACCGCCGCATCCACGCCTCCGTCTTCGGATCCCCCGCGCCAGCCATGACCAACGGTACCGGCACATCCGTGACCATCCCGGCGTAGGCGTCGAGCAGCAGGTCAATGCCCTTCTGGCCCTTGTCGAACCGGCCCAGGAACAGGATGTGGCGCTCCTCGCGTTCCGGCTGAAGCTCGATCAACTCGCGCGGGACGCCGTTGGGGATGACCGCGATGCGGGCGCGGGGGTTGATCGCCGCCACCTTGTCGCGGAGGTGACCCGAAAGCGCGATCACGTGGCGGTACGTGCGCAAACCCGCGCGCTCAAACATCGCGAAGGGCAGACGGTACTTGCGTTGCATGCCTTCGCCGGCCAGCACCTGCGTCAGCGCCACCACCGGGCGCGCGGTCTGCCGTTGCAGGCAGGCGGTGGAGAAGGGCGGCGTCAGGCTTTCGCACCAGAGGTCGAAGTCGCCCCGCCGCGCGCGGCCCGCGAGCCGGAAGTGGAACCAGAGCTGGCCGGTCTTCCCCCCCGCGTTCGCACGGCCCAGGTGTTCGTAGAACACGCCGTCCCGCTCGTGATCGCGGCAGCCGGGATAGGCGCCGGTGACCACCCGCACCTCGTGCCGCACCGCGAGGCGGCGGGCCACCTCGTGAATCGCGTGCGCTCCGCCCCCCGCATAAAACGGGTTCGACGGGCTGTCATAGTTCGAGAACACGAACCGGCGACGCTGCGCGGCCTCTGCCATCCGGGCCGGAAGGAAAGCAAAACCGGGGGCGGGGGGAAACACAATCGCGCCCCAATCCCCCCGCGTGAGCCACATCGGCGGTCATCGCCACCCAAGTTTTCCACCTGATCGCCGCGCCGGCCGATGACCTGATGGTGGCAATCCAGCGCTTGGACTTGAGTGAAGACTGCCGAGGCGGGCGGGTGCGATTGCTGACGAAAGGACTCGTGTTCCTGCCCGGGTGGTTCAGCCAGCGATCCCGGCGAGAGGGGGGCGGGTGCGGGTAACTGGGGCGTGGCGGTACTGGTCGGGGCGGCTGTGCCCGACGCACGATGCGGCCCCCCCTCCAGGTTACGCCCCTGCGCGAGCCGCGTTCCCGCCCGCTCCCTCCGTCAACTCCGTTCGGTTCACCGTGATTTGGGGGACCCGGACTGCCGCCGGCCCCGGAAAATGGTTGCCCTTTCGCAACATTTTGCTTGCCGCTTGCCCCCGAATTCTCGCAGGCTTCCCCCTGTTCAGTCCTATTGCACCCGTCGGGGCGCGAGTCCCTACGGGCTCAAACGTCCTAGCCTGATCTCGGGATTGGGCAAGCTGGCTGCGAGGGACTGAATGAGAAAACCGTAACCTACTATGCGATACAAACCCTTCCGGACCAGTTGCCTGGTCGCCACTTTGGCCGGTGTGGCCACGTGCGCGGCTTTGGCGCAACAGGTGCCCGGTCTGAGGAATCAGGACGTAGGCGCGCCAACTTTGGCGGGCTCTACGACCTATTCGGCCGCAACTGGCAAATACACGATTGTTGGCGGCGGCAACGACATCTGGAACGCCTCCGACAACTTCCACTACGCGTACATCACCGTGACCGGTGATTTCGACTACATCGTCAAGTGCGAGGACCTCCAAGGCCCGGACAACTGGTCCAAGGCCGAACTCATGGCCCGCGAGATTGACGAGGCCACCTACGGTGGTCCGATGGGCGACGACCGCCACATCAGCACGATGACGACCCGGGCGGGCGGTCAAAACGAAGTGGCGCTCCAGTGGCGCAGCAACGCCCGCGGCAGCGGTTCCGCTTGGCCCAACGACATCGGCATCACCGCACCGCTCTATCGGCCCACGTATCCGAATACGTGGCTGCGTCTCGAGCGCGTCGGCTCCCGGTTCTGGGGCTACGCCAGCCAAGACGGAGTGAATTGGACTGAATTGCGGGGCAGCGGGTATGATTTCGAGGGCCTGAACGGCACCGAGACCGACCCCCGTGCCGACGGCAACATGGCCAACACCCTCGCGATCGGCATGGCGGTAACAGCGCACAACGACGGCGATCCCAACGGCGCAACCGCCATTTTCAGCGGCTTCCGCGCGTGGACGCCGGTGCCGATCAATATCACCACGCAACCGCCGGCCACCATCGAGACGGCGGCGAACAGCACGCTGACCATCACGGCGGCGGCGACCGGCGATCCGGTGCATTATCAATGGTACAAGGGTGCAGACCCGATTCCGGGGGCCACCTCGGCCACCTACACCAAGCCGTTGGTGCAAACCAGTGACTCCGGCACCTACACCGTCCGTTGCTTCGGCGCGAAGCAGACCACGGTGACCAGCGCGCCTTGCGTGGTCACGGTTACCACGGACACCACGCCTCCGACGATGGTGGAAGCGGTGGGTTCCGCGAACTTTGTCAACGCGTTCATCACCTTCTCCGAACCGGTGGTGCCGGGTGGCACGTTCACCATCACGCCCAGCTTGGCGGTGACCGGATCCACGGTTTCCGCGGACGGCTTCCGGGTCATCCTGACCACGGCACGGCAGGCGGAAGGAACCGAATACACCATCACGGTGAACGGCGTCCGCGACACGGCCGGCAACACGATCGCGGCCAACTCGACCATCGCCTTCAAGAGCTTCAGCTTCCTGCTCGGCAGCGTCATGATGGAGCAGTGGGATGGCGGCAACAATGGTGGCATTAACGGTTTCCGTGACCGGACCATCGGCTATGCTGAGCCGCCCACGGACCCGACCCTGCCGACGAGCTCAAGCATCCAGCCGGCGTTTGAAACGCCGAGTTGGGAAAACGGCAGTAATTACGGTGGCCGCCTGTACGGGTGGTTCATCCCGCCCACAACTGGCAACTACGTCTTCTACTGCTGCTCGGATGACCCGAGCTACGTGTACCTGAGTTCCGACGAATCGCCTGCCAACAAGCGCGTGATCGCCCACGACCCGCAGTGGGAAAACCGGCGGGACTGGAACGGCGACATCCGCAACGACGGTTCCGGCAACGGCCGCGGCTCGGAGGGATACTATTCCAACCGTTCCGACCAATGGTCAGATACGGAGTGGAACGGCACGGTGGGTGTGCCCGGATCGGGCGAATGGACCATCCGCCTCACTGCCGGCCGACGGTACTACCTCGAGGGCATCTGGATCGAAGGGGGTGGTGGCGACGGTTTGGGCGTGACCTACCGACTCGAGACCGAAGACGAGTCCGTGGTGGCGGACGGCACGGCCAGCCGCATCACGGGCAACCTGGTCGGCACCTACGCGGACACCTCGAAACTCCCGCCGGTGATTGTCACGCATCCGGTGGATAACTTGGTGCTCAATCCGGGCGACACCGCGACGCTCACGGTGGTGGCCAATAACCCCGCCCCGGGCGAGCTGATCTATCAGTGGACCCATAACGGCGTGGACATCCCCGGCGCGACCAGCGCCACCTACACGATCGCCAGCGCGAGCGTGAAAGACATGGGCCAGTACCGCGTCCGCGTCAGCAACAAGAACGGCACGGTGACCAGCGGTGGCGGCAGTCCGAATCCCACCGTGGTCATGGTGACCGCCAAGGGCGTCTTCGCGATCGAAGCGGAAGACTTCGACTATGACGGCGGCCAGACGAAGCCGGAAGCGAGCGTGATGCCCTACCTGGGCGGCGCGTATGAAGGCCTCAGCGCCGTGCTCGGCGTGGACTACAACAACGACGACGACCCCGGCAACAACATGGTGGACGGCCATCCGATCTACCGCTGGGGCGGCGACCTGGGCAGCAACGCCGACGATCCCAACACGAGCGTCAGCATGGGTAACGAAACGCCAGGTGGCCTGTTCGCGAGCAATCGCTTGGGCGAATGGACCATGACGGCCAACTACAAGATCGGCTGGGTGGGTAACGGCAACTGGGGCAACTACACTCGTACGTTCCCGACTCCGGCGAAGAAGTACTACATCTTCGCCTCGGGATCTTACGACGGCGTCAGCGATGGCCAGATCAACGGCAGCGTCGGCTTGGTGACGGCGGGTGTCGGCACGGCCACGCAGACCGTTCAGCCGCTGGCGAGCTATACCGCGCAAGGCTCCGGGGACTGGAGCCGTAACAACCTGGTCGGTCTCAAGGATGGCTCCGGCAAACTGGCCGAGGTCGAAATCGGCGGCAAGAACACCATCCGCTGGCAGTACAACAGCGGTGACGCGGAAGTGCTGCTCTTCGTCCCGGTGGATCAGGGCGGTGGCACGGTGGGCACCGTCAAGATCAGCGTCAGCGGCAACAACGTGACCATCTCCGAGGATCCGGCGGGCGGCTCGACCGTCCAGTCGGCCACTTCGGTGACGGGTCCGTGGACCGACGTGGGTCCCGCACCGGTGACCGAGGCCATCGGTTCGGGCGCGAAGTTCTACCGCCTGAAGAGGTAAGCAGCAGCGAGCCTCTCTTACGACAACTCACGAGACCGGGCTTCGGCCCGGTCTCTTTTTTTTGGGGGGGCCGGCGGCGACGCGTGGAATGGCGCGGCGCATTCGCAGGGTTGGGCCGCTGGCGACCGGGCACCGCGCTTTGCCTTGATTCAAGGGAGCTGCGGCCCATGCTGCGCCCACCACCATGACTGCCCCATCTGACTCAGCCGCCCCGGCCCCGGCGAAACCTGAGACCTTCGTTGAAGCCCGTGGACGGACGAATACCAGCCGGCCATTGAACGCCGCTTCGTCCGCTGCCCGACGTCTGGAACTCATCCGAGCGGACATCACCACGCTGGGGGTGGACGCCATCGTGAACGCCGCAAATCCGTCGCTCCTTGGCGGCGGCGGTGTGGACGGCGCCATTCACCGCGCAGCCGGGCCGGCATTGCGGGCCGAGTGCGAAACGCTGGGCGGCTGCCAGACGGGCGACGCGCGCATTACCCGCGGCTACCGGCTCCCGGCGCGGCACGTGATCCACACGGTGGGCCCCGTGTGGTTTGACGGATCAAAGCGCGAGGAGGAGCTGCTGGCCCGTTGCTATCGCCGGAGTCTGGCGTTGGCGCGGCAACACGGCCTGAAGACGATCGCGTTCCCGGCCATCAGCACCGGGGCCTACCGCTTTCCCCCGGATCGCGCCGCCCGCATTGCCGTCCGGGAGTGTCTGGCGTTTTTGGAGGCGAACGCCGACTTTGAGCGGATCCTCCTCGTCAGCTTCAGCCCGGAGGCGCTGGGGACGATGGAAAGCGCTTGGGCGGAAATCACCGGCGAAGAACCGCGGCGGCTGTAGGACGGGCGCCTTGGTCGCCGGGTGGCCGCTTATTTCGCCCGGTTCCGCACCACCAAGACCGGACAAGGGGCGTGGCGGACGACCCGTTCGGCGGTGCTGCCCATGAGGACATGCTTCAATCCCGTGTAGCCGTGAGTGCCGATGATCACGAGGTCCACATTGAGTTCTCGCGCGGCCTCGGTGATCTCGAACCACGGCTGGCCGGTGCGGGTGAGCGTTTCAGCCGGCACCCGGCCGGCGACCACCTCGGCGACCAGGCGGGCCAGGTTTTCGGCCACCGGCTCGCGGATCTCCGCCTCGACCGGCGGCAACTCGATCTCGCCGAGACCCGAACCCACATACGGGATTTCCACGACGTGGAGCACGAGCAACTTCGCGTGAAACTGGGCCGCAAAGGCCACCGCGTACGCGAGCGCCTCGCGCCCTGGGGTTGAGAAATCCACCGGCACAAGAATCGTGCGCGGACTGACGGCGGCCCCGGCCGGAGTTTCGGCGGTCGTTGCGCTGTTGCTTGAGGAGTTGTTCATGGATCGCGCTCGGTTACGCTCCGAGCCAGTCCTCCGCGTTGCGAACAACGGCGGGCGAACGGATCGGGGCTGACTTGGAGGGAGAATAATCCCGGTCCCCCGGAACTCAACCTTCGGCTCGCACCCGTTTGGTCTCTGGACAGCGGCCGGTTTTCCATTCCCTTCCGCGGCGGTCCGGACTATAGACCGCCATGCGCGCGTCTTGTTGGATCCCCACAGTGTGGCTGGCCGCCGTTGCCGTGTTCGCCGGCGACCGCGAGGCTTGGAGCCCGCTTTTCAACGGCCACAATCTCGACGGTTGGGTCCAGCGGGGCGGCCAGGCCATCTATCGGGTCGAAGAGGGTCAGATCGTGGGGCGCGCGGTGCCGGGGACGCCCAATTCGTTCCTCTGCACCACCCGCTCGTACCGCGACTTTGTGCTCGAACTCGAATTCAAGCCCATGTCCGGCCTGAACTCCGGCATTCAGATTCGCAGCGAATGTTTCGACACGCCGCGGACCCATCAACTCGGCGGCAAGGAATACCGGATTCCCGCCGGTCGCGTCCACGGCTACCAGATTGAGATTGACCCCAGTGAGCGGGCGTGGACGGGCGGGATCTACGAGGAAGGTCGTCGGGGCTGGCTGGTGGACTTGAAGGAGAACGAGCCGGCCCGCAAGGCTTTCAAGCCGAACGACTGGAACCACTTCCGGATCGAGTGCCGTGGCGACTCCATCAAGACCTGGCTCAACGGGGTCCTGGCGGCCGAACTGAACGATGGCGTGACACCGGAAGGATTCATCGCGCTGCAGGTCCACGGCGTGGGAAATCGGACCGACCCGCTGGAGGTGCGCTGGCGAAACCTGCGGATCCAGGAGTGGTGAGCTGGATGGGAGGCCCGGAGGCGGCGATGCTCCGGCGATAAAACGGCCCCAAGCCCGCAGCCTCCGGCCGGATCGTCACGCATCGTCGGGAGGCGCTTCAGCGAACCTAGGGGCTGCCATCGCCGGCGGCTGTGGATCGTGGACCGCGCATGGAGCGAGGGTTGCTTCCATCTCGACGCCTTGCTCCGGATTGACCAGCGCGCCCTTTCCAGCGCGGTTTCCGGTCGCTTTCGGCTTCAGGGAGGTGTATTCCCCTTTGCATGAACTCCCGATGGATGGGGATGCTCGCCCTGGCGGCCGGCTTGGCCGTCGCCGGGTGTGCCAGGAAGAAACCGGAATACCTTCCGCCGGTTTCCACCTTGGAAAAGTCGGCTGGCAAAAAAGTGAACCAGCTTCCCAAGGAGCCCAAGCGCCCGGCAACCGTGATGGTGCTCGTCGCCTATGGCGTGGACGGCAAGCCGGTGTATGCAGAACTCCGGCAATCCACCGGCGACGCGGCGCTCGACCAGCGCATTGTGGACTCAGTCCTCGCGAACTGGACCTTCCCGCCCGGCAAGGCGGACACGGTGCTGGTGCCGGTGGACGTGCGGTCTGTGGCGCGCGAGTGACCCCAAGGGATCGCTGACGTTGGCGTTTCTTCCGGCCGAGAGATCCAGGGCGAGCGTCACACGATCTTAACCCGGTCCCGGTGGAGTTCGGGCGAGCTTGCGCTACTTTCGGCGGCGTTTCGGACGACGGAAATGGCGCCGGCTGCGCAAGCCTGCCGCCGGCGGGCCCGGCGTGCCGTGAGTCCAACTCTCGTTCGAAATGGCTGAACCGCGGAACTCTCGTCTCCCATGACTGAATTCGAAAACTTGCCCGGGCGCAAGGCCCGCCCTCTTCTCAACCGCTGTGACGTCGTCGCCGGGCTGGTTCTGTGCTTGTTCCTTGCCTCCCAGGCCCATGCGCACCCGGACAAGGTGGAGACTGGCCTGCTGCTCCACTTCGCCACCGGAAGCCATCCGATCGAAAACGGCCGCTGGGAGGACCTTACCCATCGCCTCACCGCTCAGGTGCAGGGCGAGCCGAAGTTGGCGAGCCTCGGACCCGCACAGGCGCTGGTGTTCGACGGTTTCACGGACTGGTTGCTGGCGGCGCCGGATCGGGCCACCGCCGAACCGGCGTTGCCGAAACGTCACTTCTCCATCGCGGCCTGGGTGGTGGTGAACGAAACCCATCCCGACGGTGGCATCATCGGTTTTCTCCAGGACAACGGCGACTACGAGCAAGGCTGGCTGCTCGGGTTCAACCGCCGGTCGTTCTCGCTGACGTTGTCCACCGTGGGGGCGGACGACGGGAACGGCGAGTTCACGCGACTCAACGGCACGACGGCGCTCGAGCCGGGTCGCTGGCACTATGTGGTGGGGACCTACGATGGTCAGACCATGCGGCTCTACGTGGATGGGAAGCTGGACGGGGAGGCGACGGGCCAGTCGGGCGATGTGCTCTATCCGCCCCGCGGCCGCTATGCGGTGGCCGCCTACGCGGACGACAACGAGTTATACCCGCTCAACGGAGCCCTGTACGAGGTCAAGGTCTATGAGCGGGTGATGTCGGCGGAGGAGATCGCCGAGGTCGCCCGGAGGAACGAAAAGTTGCTGGCCTGGCGGAGTCCGGTGAATCAGGAACTCCAGTTCATCGTGAAGCCCTACCTGCAATTCGGAACCCCTTCTTCCATGCGCATCCTCTGCGAAACCAGCGCGCCGTCGCGGATGACCGTCGAGTATGGCGAACTGCAGCCGCTCAAGGGTCGCGTCACCACGGCCGAGCCGAAGGCCATCAGCGAGGTACGGCTCGAGGGGCTCAAACCCTTCACCCGGTATTTCTATCGGGTCGAGTGCGAGGACGGGCAGGGGAACCTCGCCCGGAGCGAGGTGTATTCGTTCCAAACCGCACCGGGCCCGGAGGCCGCCTGGGCGTTCGGGATCATCGGCGACACGCAGCGTAATCCGCAGGTCACGCGCCGTTGCGCGGAAGGGATCTTTGCCCTGCGCCCGAACTTCACGCTGCACCTGGGCGACGTGGTGGACGACGGGCACGCCAAGCAGCAGTGGGTGTTCGACCTTTTCGAGCCGTGTTCGCGGCTGTTCGCGTACGTGCCGACGTTTCCCGTCATCGGCAACCACGAGAAGAACTCCCATTGGTACTACGACTATTTCAGCCTGCCGGCGCCCGAGTACTACTACACCTTCACCTACGGCAACGCGCAGTTCTTCATGATTGATTCGAACAAGGACTGCGGGCCGGGCAGCGAGCAATATCGCTGGCTGGAGCGCGAACTGGCCGCCTCGACCGCAACGTGGAAATTCGCGGCCCATCACCATCCGTGTTTCAGTTCGGACGAGGACGACTACGGCGACCACTGGAAGGGCCGGCCGGATCGTCCCTTCACTTACGGCGACTCCAACGTCCGCCGCCTCGTGCCGCTGTACGAGCGCTTCGGCGTGGACATCGTCTTCGCCGGCCACATCCACAGCTACGAGCGCACCTGGCCCATCCTCCAGATGTCCATCAACCAGGCCAGGGGCGTGCGCTACCTCATCAGCGGCGGCGGCGGCGGTGGCCTCGAGCAGGCCGCGCCGCAGCGGGCGTGGTTCTCCGTGCATGTTCAGCGGGGTCACCACTACTGCTTCGCGGCAGTCCAGGACCGCACCATCGAATTCAAGGCCTACGACCTCGAGGGCCGATTGTTCGACACCTTCGCGCTCACCAAGCCGGCGGATCGCTGAGAAGGGCGCGGCAACGGATCTCGACGTCGCGCAGCCTTGAACGCATGGCTTGTGCGTCGCCGATTCTGCGGCACAGTCCGCTCATGAACGATCGTGAGCGGGAAGCAGTTTTCACGCTGTGCCTGATGGCCGCCTTTGCCGACGGGGCGAAGGACGAGTTGGAACGCGCGGAACTTCGTCGAATCGCCGAGGGCCTCAACGCCCCCGATTTCAACGCCGCGGCGGCCTACCACAAGGTGCTCGTTCAGCGGCCGGCGTTGGCCGACGTCGCTGCGGCCCTCGAATCGCCCGAGGTTCGGCAACTGGCCTACGAGATGGCGGTCTGCGTTTGCAACGCGGACGGGCTGCAGAATGCGGCTGAGCAACAGTTTCTTGCCAACCTGCGCGCTGCCCTTCGCCTCGACCCCGCTGCCACGGACCCGCTGACGCGCGAGGCCGACGCACTGGCCGCCGCGCCCGCGGCGGGCGGGGAGTTGCCGTTGGCACTGATGCCGGGCCAGCCGTCGGTGGCTGGCGGCGCTGACACCGATCAGATGATCCTGAACTACGCGATTCTGAACGGCGCGTTGGAACTGCTGCCGGATTCCCTCGCGACGCTGGCCATCATTCCGCTGCAGGTGAAGATGGTCTATCGCATCGGCCGCCAGCACGGCTTCGAACTGGATCGCGGTCACATCAAGGAGTTCGCCGCCACGGTTGGCCTGGGGCTGACCTCCCAGGTGGTGGAGGGGTATGCGCGCAAACTGCTCGGCGGATTGCTCGGAACGGTGCTCGGCGGGGTGGGGCGCAGCGTCGGAAAGCACACGGCCAGTTCGCTGATGTCGTTTGCCACCACCTATGCGCTCGGGCACGCGGCCCGCCAGTATTACGCGGGCGGCCGCCGGCTTTCGGCGGTGGAACTGCGACAGCTTTTCGGTTCTCTCAATGCTCAAGCGCAGACCCTCTATGCGCGCTACGTCCCCGAGATTCAGCGGCGGGCGGGCGAGGTGAACGTACGGAATCTCGTGCCGCTGCTCCGACAGTAAGGTGCCGGGTCAAATCATTCCGGCCGTTTCGCCGCCTCGACCGCCGTGGGTTCCCGCTTGAGGGAGCGGCGGGTCCGCGTCATCGTCGCGCGGTCCAAGACACATCAGCAATGCCATGAACGCCAACCGCTCGTCCTCCGTTTCCCGTCGTCAACTGCTCAAAAGTGCGGCCCTGGTCGCCGCCGCCGCGCCGCTGGCCGGCCGCCCGGCGACGGCTGCAACCGGCCCCGCTGCCACGAAGGGCCGGATCAAACACTCGATCGTGAAGTGGTGTTTCGAGACGGCCGGCAGCAAATGGAACATCGAGCAGATGTGCGACGTCGCGAAGCAACTGGGTTGCGTGAGTGTGGAGCTGACACCGGTGGCCGATTACGCGGTGCTCCGACGCCACGGTCTCACCTGTGCCATCGCGCAGATCGTCATGGATCCCGACCCGCCCTTCCTCTACGGCTTCAACAACCCCGCCCACTGGCCGCGGGTCATCAAGGCGACCACGGACGCGATTGACGCAGCGGCCGCCGCCGGCGTGCCCAGTGTCATCTGCTTCACCGGCTATTCCGCTCTGAATCCGAAAGACCCGAAGAGTCGCCACCTCTCGCCGGAACGCGGCGCGCGCAACTGTGTCGAGGGACTAAAGAAGGTCATCGGCCACGCGGAGCGCCAGGGCGTGAACCTCTGCCTCGAGATGCTGAACACGCGCGAAAACACCCATCCCATGAAGGGCCATCCCGGCTACCAGGGCGACCATACCGACTACTGCATTGACATCATCAAACGGGTCGGGTCGCCGCGGATGAAGCTGCTTTTCGACATCTACCACGTGCAGGTTCAGGACGGTGACGTGATCCGCCGCATCCGCCAGCATCATCCGTACATCGGTCACGTCCACACCGCGGGCAATCCTGGCCGGGGCGAACTGGACAACCGGCAGGAGATCAACTTCCCGCCGATCATGGAGGCCCTCGTCGAGGTGGGCTACCAGGGCTACGTCGGCCACGAGTTCATCCCCACGCGGGACGCCTTCGAGGGTCTGCGCGAGGCGGTGACGCTTTGTGACGTGTAGCCGCCGGCGCTACCGGCGGGTCTGCCTGCCCTCCCGGGCTCGCAGGACGGACAACAGCTTTTCGTGGATGCGGTCGAACTCGCCGTTGCTGAAGACGCACACGACATCTCCCGGCCGGGTCTCGTTCGCCAGCAGGTCCAAGATCGTCGGCACGTCGGGGAGGTAGTGGGCGACCTTCCCCCGGGCGCGCAGGTCGCGGATGAGCTGTTCCGGGTCGAGTCGCTCCTCGGGGCGAAGCTGGGTCAGCCGCGCCACCTGGGACACCACGACTAGGTCCGCGCCGGCAAACGCGCTGACCAGCGCCTGCTGAAAGACGTTGCGCCGTGTGGTGTTCGAGCGCGGTTCGAAGACCGCCCAGACACGGCGGCCCGGGTACTTGAGTCGCACGACCTCGAGCGTGGCCGCCAGCGCGGTCGGGTGATGCGCGAAGTCGTCCAGGACCACCACCCCATCCGCTTCGCCGCGGGGATCGAGCCGGCGCTTCACGCCCTGGAATGTACTGAAACCGCGCTGGATCTCCGCGTCGGTGAGGCCGCAATGGCGGGCACAGGCCAGCACGCCCAGCGCGTTCCGCACGTTGAACGCTCCGGCCAGGGGCAGGTGAAATCGCGTTGATCCGACGGTGAACTCGGATTGGTCGCCGCGGCAGGTCACGTCGGTGGCGCGCGCGTCGTTACCGTCGCCGAGGCCAAAACGCCGCGTGGGCGTGTGGGGCAGCGAGAGCAGCGGCGCGAGATTGGGATCGTCGCCGTTGGCGAGGAGCAGCCCGTTGCCCGGCAGGATGCGAAAGAGGTGGCGAAAGGAGGTCTGGATGGCGGCGAGGTCCGGGAAGATGTCGGCGTGGTCGAACTCGAGGTTGTTGGCGATGACGACCTCCGGCAGGTAATGGATGAACTTGCTGCGTTTGTCGAAGAAGGCGGTGTCGTACTCGTCGCCCTCGATGATGAACCACTCGCCACCCTCGAACCGGGCGCCCACGGGGAAGTTCCGCGGCGAGCCGCCGATCAGGAAGCAGGGCTGGCGACCGCTCGCCTCGAACACGTGGGCCAGCAGGGCGGTGGTGGTGGTTTTGCCGTGCGTCCCGGTCACCACCAGCGAGCGCCGTCCGCGAATGAAGAACTCCCGCAGCAGCTCGGGCAGGGAGCAGTAGCGCAGGCGGCGATTGAGCGCCGCCTCGGCCTCGGGATTGCCGCGGGTGATCGCGTTGCCGATGACGACCAGGTCTGGCGCCGGGTCGAGATTGGCCTCCGCGTAACCAAGCGTGACCGGCACCCGATGCGTGGCGAGGAGGCCGGCCATCGGCTCGTAGATCGCCTGGTCCGAGCCGGTCACGCGATAGCCGAGCTTTTGCATGGCGATGGCTGCCGAGCCCATCGCCGTCCCGCCGATCCCCACGAAATGCACCGACCCGATCTGGCCTGAAATCATCGGCGCCATGATGCGGACCGGCCGCGCGGCGGGAAGCCCAAGTTGCTCACCGCCGCCGGCTAACGAACCAGCGGCCGCAGGTGCTCGCGCCAGACCGCGTAACCGGCCGCGTTGAGGTGGAGTCGGTCGGCCACGTAGAGGTCCTCGCGGGGTGTGCCGTCCGGGGTCAGCACGAACGGATTGAGGTCGAGGAATGTTCGGCGCGGATCACCGGCGCAGTGGGCCGCGAGGAGAGCGTTGGCGAAGGCAATCGGTTCCCGCAAATGCCAGCGGGCGGGCGTGAGTTTGATCGAGGTCACGATCAGCCGCGCCTCCGGAGCTGCGGCGTGGAGCCGGGCGCAAAAGGCTCGAAAGTCGGCCGCTACGTCCTCGGGTTTCTTGCCCGCCGCCAGATCGTTGCTGCCGCAGTAGAAGACCACCAGCCGCGGCTGATGCACCCCGACCAACCGGTCGAAGTAATGCACGCAGTCGGCAATGTGCGAGCCGCCGAACCCGCGATTGATCGGCCGCGCGCCGGGGAAATCCTCGGCCAGGGTTTTCCAGAGCCGGATGGACGAACTTCCCACGAAGACCACGCCACCGGGCGTGGGCGGCGATTCCCGGTCCGCCGCCTCGAACGCGGCGATCTCGCCGGCCCAGCGTTCCGGGCCGGCGGTATCGGCTGCGCTGACGTTGTGGATGGTGATCGCCACCGCGAGGGCAGACACGAGCGTTCTCATGAGCATTCTCTGTTCGATGGGTTTCTCCGGGGGCCGTCGGGTTGAGCCTCGACGCGCGCCCGCCTACATCAGCAAATCCGTGATCACGCGGCCCGCAATGCCGGTGAGCCGGGCGTCGAGCCCCTGAAACTTGACCGTCAGCCGGGTGTGCTCGATGCCGAGCGCGCGCAGGAGCGTGGCGTGCAAATCGTGAACGTCCATCGGGTTTTCCACTGCGTTGTAGCCGAGTTCGTCCGTGGCTCCGTACACGATGCCCGGTTTGATGCCGCCACCGCAGAGCCAGATGCTGAAGCCGGCGTTGTGGTGGTCGCGCCCGTCGCCGCCCTGGCTCATCGGGGTTCGGCCAAACTCGCCCGCCCAGACAATCAACGTATCCGCCAGCAGGCCGCGTTGCTTGAGGTCGGTGATCAACGCCATGCAGGCGCGGTCAATCTCCTGCGCCTTGTACTGGATGCCTTCCTTCACGCCACCGTGATGGTCCCAGTCCTTATGGTAAAGCTGGATGAACCGGACGCCGCGCTCGGCCAACCGCCGCGCGAGCAGGCAGTTCGAGGCGAAGGACCCGTCGCCTGGCTGACAACCGTAGAGTTCGAGTATGCTTGCGGGCTCACCGGAGAGGTCCATCAACTCCGGCACGCTCGCCTGCATCTGGAAGGCCATTTCGTACTGCACGATGCGGGTGGCGATTTCGGGGTCGTCCACGATCTCGTCGTGCCGGGCGTTGAGGGCCTTCACCGCCTGGATGACGTCGCGCTGCTGTTCACGGCTGACGCCGGGCGGGGAGCCGAGGTAGAGGACGGGATCTCCCTTGCCGCGCAGATGCACGCCCTGAAAGCGGCTGGGCAGAAAGCCCGAGGCCCACTGCCGGGCGGCGATTGGCTGGTTCTGCCCGCCCTTTCCCAGCGAGGTCAGCACGACGAAGCCCGGCAGGTTTTCCGCTTCCGACCCGAGCCCGTAGCACAGCCAGGATCCCATGCTGGGCCGACCGGCGATTTGCGAGCCGGTGTTCATGAACATGTGGGCGGGATCGTGGTTGATCGCCTCCGTGGTCATCGAGCGGATCAGGCAGATCTCGTCCATGACCGAGCCGATGTGGGGGAAAAGCTCGCAAATCTCGACGCCCTCCCGGCCGAACCGTTTGAAGCCGAACTGCGGCGCGAAGCACACGAGTTTCTGGCCCTGAAGTTGGGCGATTTGTTTGCCGGCGGTGAACGACTCGGGCATGGGCTGGCCGTGCATCTCGGCGAGTTTGGGCTTGGGATCGAACGTTTCGAGATGCGACGGCCCGCCAGCCATCGTGAGCCAGATTACCCGTTTGGCCGTCGGCCGGTAGTGCAGCGGGTTGACCACGCCCGGCCAGCGCCCGGACGTGGCCGCTGCCGCTCGCAGCAGGCCGGGGTTCAGCAGGGAGGCCAGCGCGAGCGTTCCCAGACCTTGGGCGGCCCGCCCAAGGAAAACCCGCCGCGTCTGGTGCTGGGCGAGGGAATGGCGGAGTTCGGCAAGCGGGTCGAGGCTCATGGGGCGTCGCTTCAGGAGCGGGTGATGGTTTCGTGGAGATTCAACAAGGCCCGCGCGACGTTGGTCCAGGCAGCCAGCTCCGCCGGATCCACATCGTCCGGGATCGGGGCGGCGCCGACCTTCAACAGGGCCATCGCGGCCGGGCGGTTGGCGCGATAGTCCGACCGGTGTTTCTCGAACAGCGCGCGGAGGACACCCAGTTCGTCGGCTTCCGGCGCGCGGACCACCACCTGCTGCCACGCCCACGCGATTCGCGCGGGCGTGTCGCCTTGGCATTCGCGCAGGACGCGCAGGCCCAACGCCCGCGCTGCCTCGACGTACGTCGGGTCGTTGAGCAGCACCAGCGCCTGCTGCGGGATGTTTGACCGGTTGCGCTCGGCGGCGCATTCCTCCCGGCTGGGCGCGTCGAAGGCCAGCAGGCTGGGATGCAGGAACGAACGCTGCCACCAGACGTAAAGTCCGCGCCGATACTGGCCCGGTCCAGCGGTCGGTTCGTAGGTGCGCACGGGGAAGTTGAGGTTTTCCCAATACCCGTCCGGCTGATACGGCTTGATGCTGGGTCCGCCAATCTCCGGGTTGAGCAGTCCGGCGAACGAAAGCGCCGCATCGCGGACCAGCTCTGCCTCGATCCGCCACCGGCCCTGCCGCGCGAACTCGCGGTTGTCTGGATCCCGGGCCAGCAGGTCGGGGGACACCGACGAACTTCGCCGGTACGTTTCGCTGAGCACGAGCTGCCGGATCATGTGCTTGAAGTCCCAACCGCTGTCGCGGAATTCGCACGCCAGCCAGTCGAGCAACGCCGGATTTCGCGGCGGCTCGCCCTGAGCACCAAAATCATCCAGCACCTTTGAGATGCCCGTGCCGAAGAAGTGCTTCCACAGCCGGTTCATCACGACCCTGGCCGTCAGCGGATTCTCAGGGGCCACCAACCAATCGGCGAGGTCCAGGCGGTTCAACCGGCGCCCGGGCGGCGTGGCTTCCGGGGGCACCAGAAAAGCTGGCAGCGCCGGCTCGACGATCGGGCCGGTTTCGATCAGGAAGTTTCCGCGCGGAAGAATTCGCACCGTCCGCGGCGGATCGAGGCGTTCGGTCACGAGGGTGCGGGGCAGGGAGGCTTCGTAATCCGCGTGTGCCTTCTTGGCGGCCGCGAGCTGCTGCCGCAGGTCGGCCAATTCCGGCGCCACGCTCCGGAAGTACGCGAGCAGCTTCTCGCGTTGGTCGTTGCCGCGCTGGTCGGGGGGGACGCGCAGCAGCCCGGCAAGGTCGGGCGGCGGCGGCAGGGCGGCCGGCGAATTGACCGCGGCCGGCACGTCGGTGGCCGAGAGCCGGAAACAGCCCAGCGTGTGGCTGCCATGACCATGATTCTGGCGGAGCTCGACGACCAGCCGTTCGCCTTCCGCCAGCGACAGCGGCGACGCAAGTTCAACGAGGAGGTACTGCGGCCGGCCCACCTCCGGGAGCACGGCCCACCCGGAGGGACCCGGTTTCGTATCGCCGTCAATGACCGCCGCCGCAGCCCACCGGCCGTAAGGATTGCCTTCCACGTGGCTGGTTTGCTCGTAGGTGGCCAGCGCCTGTTTGAAGACGAGCGGCCGTGGCGCGGTCCCGTCTCGTTCGACCCGGGCAACCAGTTCGCCCAAGACGAAGTTACCGTTGCCGGCGCGGCCGGGGCCCTTGGCGGGAAGCGATTCGTCGGGGAGGGCTTCAAGGCGCAATCCCACGATGAGGGAGGGCGCCTGGGGGAAGGTCACGGTGTACGTGTCCTTGTCCGGCGACTGGCCGCTGGCGAGCACGGAAGCGTCCGGGCGCACCGTGAGGGTCGCTCCGCCGGCGGAGACGACCTGCGCGGGTTCCAGGCGCGTCCACGGGACGTCCGCCTCCAGGGCCGCTCGCTGCGCGGTTTCCCACGCCGCGAAGGCAGACGCCAGCTCGGGACGCGATTCGGCGAAGGCCTGTTCGAGGCGGGCGACCGCCTGGGCCAGGCGCGCCAGTTCGCGGGCTTGGGCGTCGGTGGGGACCAACATGCCCGGTTCCCGCGGCCCGACGATGGGTTCTTTGACGTCCGCGAAGAACGCGCCCAGCGAGTAGAAGTCGCGCATGGTGATCGGGTCGTACTTGTGGTCGTGGCAGGCGGCGCACCCGAAGGTCTGCCCGAGCCAGACCGCTCCCACGGCGCGCACGCGATCGGTCAGGTAGCGGGCTTCGTAGTCCTTGGGCTGGGCGCCGCCTTCCTCGGTGGTGAGGAGGAGTCGGTTGAACCCGGAGGCCACGCGCGTCTCCAGATTGGCGTCCGGCAGGAGATCGCCGGCGAGTTGCTCGCGCGTGAATCGGTCAAAGGGCTTGTTCGCGTTGAAGGCGCGGATGACGTAGTCGCGGTAGGGCCAGATATTGCGCGGGTTGTCCGAGTGATACCCGATGGTGTCGGCGAAGCGGACCACGTCGAGCCAGCCGATGGCCATGCGCTCGCCGAAATGCGGCGATGCCAGCAACCGCTCCACCAGCCGCTCATAGGCATCCGGTGTCGTATCGCGTTCGAAGGCGGCCACCTCCTCCGGCCGGGGCGGCAGACCCACCAGATCGGAGTGCAGCCGGCGGATCAGCGTGCGCCGGTCGGCGGGCGGTGCGGCGGCGAGGCCCAGTTCGTCCAGACGCGCCCGGACGAGGTGATCCACCGGGTTGCTCCCGGCCGGCACGGGCGGCTTGACCGGCGGCGAGTAAGCCCAGTGGCCCTCGTAGTCCGCGCCGGCGGCGATCCAGCGTCGCAGCAACTCCTTCTGCGCGTCGGTCAGCGTCTTGTGCGACTCCGGCGGGGGCATCTGATCGTCGGGGTCGGAGGTGTGGATTCGCTGGATCAACTCGCTGGCGTCCGGCGCTCCCGGAACGATCGCGCGCTTGCCCGACCGGGCAGGCTTGAGGGCCGCGTCCCGCAGGTCGAGCCGCAGGCCACCCTTGACCTTCGCGGTGTCCGGGCCGTGGCAGGCAAAGCAGTTGTCGGACAGCAAGGGACGGATGTCGCGGCCGAAACGGATTTCCGCCGCCGGGGCGGCCAGCGTGGCCACGGCCAACCAGGGCAGCAACAGCCAGATGGCGCGCCGGCTCATGGGCGTTTCCCGGAGAAATCGGGGGCGATGACGCCAATCCGCTTCGCTTTCATGATGGAACCGTAGAGAGCCCCCGAGCGGGGTGTCAAGGAAGCGGGGCACGCGGGTCGCCTCCACTGCGAATGCGACAGATCGGCAGCCGGTGAGGCATCCTCGAACAGCACGGCCCGCCGAGGCTGGGCCGGCCGGTCTTCCACTTCCTGCCGGAGGACGCAGCGGCTCACTGGTTGACGTGCACGACCTTGGCGGGCGGAAACCCGTTGAACCACGTGGCCGACGCGTTGCTGTAGGCACCGATGTTCTCCGCGTACACGAGATCCTCGATGTCGAGGTCGGGCAGCAACTCGCTTTGGGAGAGAGTGTCCAGCCCGTCGCAGGTCTGGCCGAAAACGGCCGACACCTCGGGCTTGCCGCGCTTGAAAGCTTTCAGGGGGTACTGGCAATGATCGAAAATGATTCCGGAGAACGTGTGATAGACGCTGTCGTCAATGTAGTAGCACGGTTTGCCGTCGCGGATGGCCTTGCCGATGATGCGGGCAATGGCCGTGGCCGCGGTGGCGACAAGGAAGCGCCCCGGCTCGGCGAGGATTTCGATGTCCGGGGGGAAGAGACGGGTGAGTTCGGCATTGATGACGCGGGCAAGCTCGGAGAAGGGCCGGACATGCTTGTTGTAGCGGGCGGGGAAGCCCCCCCCGATGTCGAGGATCTTGATTTCATGACCCCGTTCCCGCGCCTCCTTCATGACGGCGGCGGCCGCGTTCATGGCCTGCACGAAATTCTCGAAATTGGTGCACTGGCTCCCGACGTGGAAGCTGATGCCCTCGACGACCAGTCCCAGCTTGAACGCGGCGACGATCAGGTCCACCGCTTCGCCCGGATCGCAGCCAAACTTGGAGGACAGTTCGCATTGGGAGCCGGTGTTGGCCACGCGCAATCGGAGCACCAGGCCCGCGTGGGGAGCGTACGCTTTGATCTTTTGCAGCTCGTGCGGATTGTCGTAGGTGACCAGGGGCTTGTATTGGTCCAGCGCCTGCAGCGTCTCCTTGGGCTTCGTGGGGTTGGCGTAGATGATTTTGTCCCAAATGAAATCCTGCCGCTGCCTGGGCGGCAGGTGTTTGATGAGCTCGTACACGAGCATGAACTCGGCGACGCTGGCCACGTCGAAACTGGCGCCGGCCTCGAACAGGGTGCGGATGATGGCGGGATCCGAATTGGCCTTCACCGCGTAATACGCCTGCACCTTGGGCAGGTGGCGCCGGAACTCGGCGTAATTGCGGCGGAGAACGGAGTGATCCACCACCACGATGGGCGTGCCGTGCTGGCGGGCGAGGGATTGGAGCTGGCGGGTGGTCATGGAGCGTTGGCGCGCTGGCGCGCGCGACCCTTGTAGGGCCGACGCCGGAAAACGCAAAACCAAATACCAACGGGCCATTTTGGCAGCAACCGGTGCGGCGGGACGCCAGCTTCATGCCCCAGCTTGCACCGCCCTCCCAGAAAGCAGGCTGGCCGCCGGCCATTCACGTTTCACCGCCCGCCGCTGGCGCTCTCCCCACTGGCTCACGCCCTTCGGCCCGGCGGAGCTGCCCTTCCGCGCTGGCCGCCAGACGACAGGCGTTCGGATCGCTTCGTCATCGGGACAGCGAGGGATAGAGCCCGGCCTGACCGGCAAGGCCGGCCAGGCAGCCGAGCCAGCGGCCATGCCGCCCCGTCGGTCAGGGTGAAGGAGGCGAATTGGTCAGCGGATCCGGCCGGGCCACGCGCTGGATCTCCTCCCACTGCTTCTGCCAGGCTGCCGCGAGTTGCGCTGTCTTCTCCGGCTTCTCGCCCGCGAGATTGCGCGTCTCGCCGCGATCCGTGGCGAGGTCGTAGAGTTCCCAGGCGGTGTTGGTGCCGGCGGCGACGATCTTCCAATCTCCGACCCGAAGGGCGCGGTTGCCTTCGTGCTGCCACCACAGGCTGTCGCGTTCGATCGGCACGTCCCCGCGGAGCGCCGGAAGCAGGCTGCGTCCCGGCAGTGGCGGCGCACCGTTTGCGGGCGGGGATTGGGAGGAGGGCGCGCCGACGACCTCAAGGATGGTCGGCACGAAGTCAATCACATGGGCCGGCGCGTGCCGGAGTTCGCCCTGCCCGGCGATGCCGTTCGGCCAGTGAACGATGAACGGGGTCGCGATGCCCCCTTCGTGGACCCAGGTCTTGTGACGGCGGAAGGGCGTATTGGCGGCCGTGGACCACCCGGGGCCGAGGCAGAGGAAGCTGCCGGCTGAACCGGGGGCCGCGGCCGGATCGTGGCCGTCACCGCGAACCATGATTTCCGCGCTGGCGCCGTTGTCCGAAAGGAAGACCACCATGGTGTTTTCCCCGGCGCCCATCGCCCAAACCTGCGCCAACACCCGTCCAATCTCGCGATCCATGACTTCAATCATGGCGGCGTGGATCGCCATCTTTGTCGCCTGAAACTCGCGTTGGCCCGGCGTGAGATCGCGCCAGGGCAGGGGTCGGTTAACCTCGTTCGGTCCCAGTCGGAGCAGGGCCTCGGGGAAGTGGTAAGGCGGCCCCACGTCGGTTTCAAACGCCGGCAGCGCGTGTCGCGCGATGCCCAACTCTGCCAGCCGCCGCCACCGGCGCCTTTGGACGTCCTCCCAGCCGATGGCGTAGGTCTGAGCATAACGGCCGATTTCGGCTGCGGGAGCCTGCAGCGGAAAGTGGGGCGCGGTGAAACAGAGATAGTGGAAAAACGGTCGGTTCGCGTGATGGGCGGCATGGTCTTGCAGGCACTGGATGGCGTGGTCGGCGATCAGGGTGGTCACGTAGCGGACCTCGTTGGTGGCGACCGCCGGCAGCGGTTGGTCGTCCTCTGAATGTGAGCGGGGCGCGAAATAGCGGTCATGGTCCTCGATGCTGTAGGAGCGATCGAAGCCTCCCCGCAACCGCGGACCGTCAATGTGCCACTTCCCGGAGTGGTAGGAGCGGTAACCCAGCGGCCGCAGCATCTCGGGCAGCAAGCGGGCCCATGGAGGACGAGCCCCTCCCGCGCCGCTCTTCACCCCGGGTACGGTGTCCCGGCGGACTTGTTGCGCGTAGTACCCGGTCAGGAGGGACGCCCGGGTTGGCCAGCAGCGGCCGGTGTTGTAGAACTGCGTGAAGCGCAGGCCGGAATACCCCAGCCGATCGAGGTGAGGCGTGTGAATCTCGCCGCCGTAACAACCCACGTCGGAGAAGCCGAGATCATCAGCGACGATCAGGAGGATGTTCGGGCGGTTGGTGGAGCCTTCCGCTGCCAGGCTGGCGAAGCAGCACGCCAGGACCAGACTGCCACGGAGTAGCCGCAAGACGATTCGGCGCATTTCTGGATGAATCTTGCCGGGTGGTTGAATCGGTGGGCGACTCGTTTGGCCCGGGGCTGTTGGTGGTCGCCGCGATCGCAATCGCGGGTGGTCAGGGAGCGTTGCTCGCCCCGGATGGCTGGCCCTTCGGCGGCGGAGTGAAGGTCTGGCCGTCCACGCCGTCCGGCGGCAGCGTGTCGGCAAACTCATCGCGGTCCTCCACCTCGCGTTTCAGGCGGGCCAGTTCCGCTTTCAAGGCGGCGACTGTGGCGGCGTAGGCCGGATCGTTGTACACGTTGCGGAGTTCGAGCGGATCTTTCACCAAGTCGTAGCACTCCCACTGGTCCTTCTTCCAAAAGTGGATGAGCTTGTGCGTCTCCGTCCGCACGCCGTAGTGCGCCCGCGTGTTGTGATGACCGGGATCGTGGTAGTAGCGGTAGTACATGCTCGTCCGCCAGTCGGCCGGCCGCGTGCCCTTCAGGATGGGCACAAGGCTCCTGCCTTGCATGTCCGCGGGCACGGGCACGCCGGCCAATTCAAGGAAAGTCGGCGCAAAATCCACATTCAGCGCAATCGCGCTCTGCGCCGAGCCGGGCGGGATCACACCGGGTAGGCGGGCGATGAATGGCATCCGCAGACACTCCTCGTACATGAACCGCTTGTCGTACCAGCCGTGATCGCCGAGGAAAAAGCCCTGGTCACTCGTGTAGATGACCAGCGTGTTCTCCCGCAAGCCGTGGGTGTCGAGGTAGTCGAGGACACGCCCGACATTGTCGTCCACCGAGGCGATGCACCGCAGGTAGTCTTTGATGTAGCGTTGGTACTTCCATTTGACCAGCGCTTCACCCGTGAGCGTTTCGCGCCGGCCCTTCACCTCGACCGTGACCTCCATCGGCACCTGCCAAAGCCAGCGTTCCCGATCGGGACCGGCCAGGCCGGCGGGCGGCGGCAGCTTCAGGTCCCGGTTGTTCAAATGGCGCGCGATGGTCATCGTCGCCTCCCGCGCCGCGTCCGTCCGGGTGGCGTAATCGTCCCAGAGCGTCGGCGGCTCCGGGATCTCCACGTCGTCGTAGAGGGTGGCATGCTTGGGGCCGGGTGACCACTCGCGGTGCGGGGCCTTGTGTTGGAGGCAGAGGAAGAACGGCTTGTCCTTGGGACGTTGCGCGAGCGCCTCGAGGGCCAGATCGGTGATGATGTCGGTGGCGTAGCCGTTGATCACCCGCCGACCGTTGCGATCCAGGAACGCCGGGTCGTGGTAAAGTCCCTGGCCGGGGAGGACGATGTAGTGGTCGAAACCGGTGGGCTCGCTGCCCAGGTGCCATTTCCCGACCATCGCGGTGTAATAGCCAGCCGCCTGCAAATACTTGGCCACATGCGGTTGCGAGCCGTCGAAGCGGTTGAAGACGGGCACGCCGTTTTTGTGGCTGTACTTGCCCGTGAGAATGGCGGCGCGGCTGGGCGTGCAAATCGAATTCACCACGAAACAACGGTCCAGGCGCATGCCCTCGCGGGCCAACCGATCAAGCTGCGGCGTCTGGTTGATGCGGCTGCCATACGCGCTGATGGCGTGAGCCGCATGGTCGTCCGTCATGATGAACAGGATGTTCGGTCGCGCGGAAGTGGCGGCGGCCAGCGGGAACGCCACCCATCCCATGAACAAGGCGGCAACGAGCTGATTCATGGCTTCATGCTAAAGGGAACTCGCATGCGAAGGAACTGGAATCCAAGGGCTGTTCCCGGAGACCACCGCCGATGGCGACGCGTTGGTCTGTTCCCTGCCCGTCTCGGATTGAAAAGACAGCCGGACTGTCGCCGTCGCTGACTCGCCCGCTTTGAGATCGCGACCGAACAGCGAGAAGTACACGGAGTAATGGCTTTCGGTCTGGTGCGGCATCGCCACGGCGAAGCATTCGCGCAACGAAGCGCGGAAGCTCGCGCCGACGCCCCGGCCGGAGGCCATCCGCCTCGCCTGCGCCGCCTCGCCCGCCAGTTCGAAGGGAAACGTCCACGCCACCGGGTGCGGCCCCAACCGCCAGCGGCCATCCTCAACCACTCCCCGGGCAGCCGAATCCCGGACGAACATCTGCCAATCCCCCTGCTCTGGCAGGGCGGCCGCCCACCGGGCGCCATCCCGCCCCTTCACCCACACCGCGGCATTGGTGAAGGCGGCGTCAAAATACGAGGCGAGGAAGGTCTCAAAACCTTTCATGTCAGTCCCGGCGACCACCTGGGTCTCGACTTCCACCGTGTCTGCGGCCGCCACGCGATAAACCGCCACCAGCGAAAACGGCCGCCCTTCCGTGGCAAACCGGATTGCTACCGAGCCATCACCGCGGAGGACCGCCTCGCTGGGCCAGTCCCACGCGCCCGCGCCGTAACGAACGCCGCGGGTGAACACTCGATAGTGGCTGAGCAACCCATAACCGTGGTCCATCCGGGTGCCAGAGGGCACGTGGACCACCTCGGTCAGCCCCAAGGACTTGCCCTCCGCGTGAAGCCGGCCCCGAAGGACACCCGTGTCGAAAACGAATCCGCGCGGACCATCAGCCAGAAAGCCAAGGCGCGCGGGCGGGGCGGGCTCCGATCTTGCGACGTCGTCGGCCGCAGCCAGCAGGGCGAAGCAAGCGGTCGCGATCAGTGAGATCCAATGACGCGAATCGCGTCGGGCTGTACGAGGACGGGAGGGTTTTCGCATGGCGGCAAGCCTTGCAGTCTGAGCCGGGTTTGTCACCCACGCCGGCCACCGAATGGACCTGCCGGGCCTCAGTCCAGCCGGTCCACATCCCGCTCTTTGTGGGAGACAAGCCCTTGCCGGGCGCTACCAAACCCGCTCGATCGAGCGGCGCTGCCAGAGGAACTCGAACATGTTGCCCTCGTGCGGCTGATCCCAGGAGATTTTCATCGTCGAAACGGGCCCGATGTTGAGTCGCTCAATGTGGGGAAAAGCCTCCAGTTGTTCGATGAACGCCGGATCCTTCGTAATCGCCGTGCAGGCGAGGGTGTAGCCAATCCGTTGGAGCATTTCCGCCTGGGGCACTTCGACCACGCTCGCGTAGGGGCAAAGAAATTCCCGGTTTGCGAGGGGATGATCGAACGAGTCGCAGCGGACGATCGTGGGACGCAAGTACACGCCGCCCTCGAACTCGACCTTCCTCGGCCCGCCCCGGTAACGGGCCGTGACCTCCTCGGCGCCCGGGGTTTTCAGGCCCTCCTCGATCTGGCCGTCAATGAAGTCGGCCATCTTGGGGTTTGCGAACCCGCTGAGGCGGGCCTCCGGATCCTCCGGTCGCGTCGGTTGTACCGGCCCCAACTCGCGCGCGAGGGCGTCGGCAATCTCCGCGCCAAAACGGGGCACGACGATGGCGCTGGCGTTGATGCAGGAACGGCCGCCGTTCTCACTGATCGAGCTCACCATCACTGGCAGGTACTCGCGCCAGTTCTCAATGCAGTCCGCGCCGACCAGAATCTTGCTCCAGCCCGGCCCGTGGATCTGAATGGCCGGGTTGTTCGCGTACTGGGCAGTGGTGGCCTTGTCGCCGAAGATCAGCGCCCGGCCGCACTGGCTGAGAATCGTCGCCGCGCCCTCGTGGTCGGTCGGATAAAAGCCAAACGCCTCTGCCGGCACCCCGGCGGCGATAAACGCCTGAATCAACCGATATGGCGTCCACGGTTCCTCCTTGCCGGGCTTGATCACCACGGGCGTCTTGAGGGCAACGGCCGGCAGCCAGAGGGAATTCACCGCGGGCGAGTTGCTGGGCATGACCAAGCCCAACGCCTGCGTGGTCGGGAAAAAGCTCAGGCGCGTCCCGAACTGCTCGCCGAAACCACGGTCCAAGATCGTGAGGTCGAGCCCGCGCGAGAGGCCGTTGAGGACCGTCTTCAAGTGAGTCAGCGCGTAATGGATCTTGGCCATGTTGCGCCGGACCATCACGTGCGGCAGACCGCTGGTGGCGCTCAGGGTGGCGACGTACTGATCGGCGGACTGGGTGTGGCCACGGTCGCCCAAGGGCAGCGTGCCGTTCAGGAACAATTCGCCCGCCTGCGCCGACAATTCAATCAACTGCTGGACCGTGAACCGCTTCAGGGCGGCGCGACTGGCCGCGATCTTCGCCAGGTCGCGCCGGACGATGCCGCCGTTGACCTGTGACACCAGGGCCTTGACCTCGCCGGTGCGGTGGTCCTTGACCTCGATCTTTTCCAGGCTGTCGTAGCTGCGGCCCAAACGCAGGACCGGCAGGTGGGGAATGCTGCTTGTGTCGCTCATTGGCGAGGGAACCTAGCCGGAATTCCGCGACGTGCCAGTACCGACCGGCGCGAGTGGACCGGACAGAGAACCTGCGATTCGAAGCCTAGTTCGGCCAGTTTGCCTTCGCCGGTCAGCGTTTGGACCGTGCGGAGAGGTGATTGATTCCCAGCCAGGTCAGGAGCAGCGCCCCGGTGGCCGTGCCGGCAACCGAGAAGGGCACCGCGGCGATCATGCCCAGCAGTGCCGCCCAGCCAAAAGCCTGGGCGCGGGACTGGCCGAGCGAATGCCGGTGGAGCAGAAACGTCGGGAGAAACACGGAAGCGAAGGCCAGGGGGACCGTCACCAACCACGAAATGACTGCCCAGTCGGCCAGATTCCAGAGGTTGTCCACGACCAACAGGGCTACGGCGGCCAGAGGATGCACCGGCGGCGGCGCGACCCGAGACTCGCCGCGAGCGCTGCGAGGAATCTCGCTGACGATCTCCGCCTCGATCGGTGCCGAACGGCCGTAGGGTGTATCGCGATTCATGTTCTTCGCCCCGGCAAGCGCCGAGGCCTGGCGTAACGTTGAGTGGTTCCGACGCATCGTCCAGTCCGTTTACGCTGACCCGCCATGCGGCCAACCCTTGCCGCTGGGCCAGGCCAGATCCGGGGCGGCTTTTCGCTCGGTCCGCGCGGCGGCCGGTGAATCCCGCCTGGCGCCGCATCCGCTGGGCGTTGTTGCCGGGACTGCCCCGCCATCTCCCCCTCGTGGCGGGACGGGAATGCCCTTGCTCCCGGCGAGCCCGTGACCTATCGGTTGGCCATGACGCGAAAGCCGACCGTCGCGGCGCCGGACAGCGGCTCCTACCTCAGCCTGCCGGGCAAACCGGCTGGAAGCTCCACCGCATGAAAACCCACGATCTGTCACGCTTCTTCTTGCTCCCGCTCGCCCTCGGCTGTCTGCTGCTCGAGGCTGCGGAACTCCGGGTCCCGGCGTTCACGGCTTACACCCTGCCCGACCCGGAAGGCGCACGGATTTCAGAGCGCACCGGTGTAACTCGCTGGACCAATTCCGCCGTGACCGTGAACTGGTACGGCCGGTTCACCAACACCGGTGACGTGTCGGCCAGGGTCGTTCTGCGCCTGCCGGAAGGCGCGCCGTCGCGACTCCAACTCACCGTTGGCGAAGAGGTCCGTGAAGTCCGCGTGACTGGACTGGGCGGCACCTCCCGGGTGACGGCGGACTTTGGGGCCTTTTCCATCGCCCGAACCAGCTACCAGCGATTCAAGCTCGCCTCGCTCAATCCTCCGGGTACGCCTTTTGGCGACCTCGAGGCGCTCCTGCTGAGCGGTCCGGCGGTCGAGGGAGCTCACTTCAACCTGAAGGAACGCCGCAACGCCGCGTCGGTTCACCTGACCTATCCGGTGCCCGCCGGCGCCAACATCGCGGCCTTCTATTGCGAGGTCACGGCGGTCGAGGATCCTTCTGCGACGTTCTACATGGCCTGCGGCTGGCATCGCGGTTACTTCGGCATGCAGGTGAACAGCCCGTCCGAACGCCGTATCATTTTCTCCGTCTGGGACAGCGGGAACGAGGCGGTGGATCGCAACAAGGTCGCGGACGAAAACCGGGTAAAGCTGCTGGGCAAGGGCGATGGTGTGTTCAGCGGCGACTTCGGCAACGAAGGCACCGGCGGCCACAGTCATCTCAAATACCCGTGGAAGACGGGGGAGAAGCAGCGGTTCCTCGTGACCGCCCAACCCACCAACCAGACCTTCACGGTCTTCTCGGGCTACTACTTTCACCCCGATTCGCGGCGCTGGATGTTGATCTCCTCATGGCTGGCGCCGAAGGAGGGCGGCTGGCTAAAGCGGCCGCACAGTTTCAGCGAGAACTTCTGGGGCAGCAGCGGCCACCTGGTGCGCAAGGCCCGTTACGGCAATCAGTGGATCCGCACCGACGCCGGCGAGTGGATCGAACTGGTGACCGCGAGCTTCAGTCACGATCCCACCGGGCGCGAAGACCGCCTCGACCGCTTCATGGGCGTGGAGCAAGGCGAGTTCTTCCTCAGTCACGGGGGCTTCGTCGAGGGCTTCACGGCGTACGGCGAGCAGTTCACCCGGCCCGCCACAGGCAAGGCGCCGGCCGACCTCGAATTGCCGGCCAATCGGTGGTGAGTCGCCGGCCGCCGGGCGATGACACAGCGAGCTGCCCGGCCGGACCGCTACTCGTACCGCAGGGCTTGAATCGGGTTCAGCCGTGCGGCTTTGAAAGCCGGGAAGAGTCCAGCCACCACACCCACCACCAGGCTGAACGCCACCCCGACGACCAGCGCGAGCGGCGTGATGACCGGCGCATTGGCCGACGGCGACATCTGCGCGAGCACCTGCACGAAACCGTAGGACGCCACCACGCCCATCGCGGCGCCGACCAGCGCGATGACGGCGCTCTCCACCAGAATCTGCGTGAAGATCGCCGGGCCGGTGGCGCCGACCGCCTTACAGATGCCAATCTCGCGGATGCGCTCGTTGATGCTGGCGAGCATGATGTTCATGATGCCGATGCCGCCCACCAGCAGACTGATGCCGGCGATCAAGCCACCGCTGAGCCGGGCGTTGCGGATTTGCTGATTGATGTTGTCCAACTGGTTTTCCTGCGTCCGGAAACCAAAGTCCTCGATGCCCCGGTGAGTGAGCATCAAGACGTTCCGGGCCTGCTGCAGGGCAGGCTCCAGCAGTTCGAGTTTCGCGACCTTGAGATCAATATCCGTCAGGCGCGGATCGGGAATGCCGTCGCGGTCGCCGGCCGCACGAAACCGGATCCACGCCGTGTTGAGCGGCATGTAAACGGTCTGGTTCTTGCGCCAAAATGCCCAGTTGCCGCGCCGGCCCCAGCCGCGCTGGCGTTGCGGCCCCACCTGCGGCTCGTTCTTGCGTTGCGCCGCCAGCTCGCGCTGCCGGCGATCCTCCTCGCCTTCGTAGCGCTCGAACATCCCCACGATGGTGAATGGCTGGGAATTGATGAGAATGGTCTCGCCAATCGGGATGATTTCCCGCCCCAGATCCTCCGGCGAGCCGAACAGATCGTCCCGAATCCCCGTACCAATGACGCACACCGGATTGGCCTGCTCCTCGTCCAGGTCGGTGAAGAAGCGCCCGTGGGCGAGCGTGTGGAGGTTCATCTCGAGCACCGCTGGCCACACCCCGACGCACTCGGAGGGCCAGGTCCGCTTTTCGCCGCGGCTCAGGATGACGTCGTTCACCGCCATCTCCGGCGACACCAGCCGCAGCAGCGGCGCACTGTGCCGCAACGCGATCACATCAGCCATCGTCCGGCCCGGCGCCTGGGGCGCCAAGTGTTCCTGCCAGGACGGCACCTCCTGCTGTTCGAGCAGGACCTTGTCCGCCCCGCCCATGGCAATCATCGCCTCCTTCATCCCGTTCTCCATGCCCTTGATGAGGGCCGACATGCCGACGAGGCTCGCGACGCCGAGAATGATTCCCAGCATGGTCAGGAGCGACCGGAACTTGTGCGCCCAGACCTCCTTCATCCCGACCGCGATGGTGTTGAAGAGGTTCATGGCTACTCGTAACGCAGGGCCTGAATGGGATCGAGGCGCGCCGCCTTGATGGCGGGCACCAGCCCCGCGAGGACGCCGATCACCACGCTGAACGCGAACGCCAGCGACATCGCGCCGGCGGTGATCACCGGCGCGTTGCCCGTCGGCGAAAGCGACGAAATGCCCGTGACCAGCGCCAGCGAGGCCGCCAACCCCGCCACCCCGCCAAGCACCGCGATCACGACACTCTCCACCAGAATCTGGACGAAGATGTCGCCCGTGCTGGCGCCAATGGATTTGCGGATGCCAATCTCGCGCACCCGCTCGGAGATGCTGGCCAGCATGATGTTCATGATGCCAATGCCGCCGACGATCAGGCTGATGCCGGCGATCAATCCGCCGCTGAGCCGCGCGTTGCGAATGAAGGTGTTGATGTTCTCGGCCCAGTCCTCCTGCGTCCGGAAGGTAAAGTCCTCGATGCCCCGATGCGTGCTCATGAGGACGTTGCGGACCTGCTGCAGGGCCTGCGGGAGCAGGTCCACGTTCATGATCTTCAGTTCGAGGCTGCTCAGGCGCGGGTCGCCGGTCGCCCCCGCCGCGCCCCCGTTCCCACCGCCCCCACCGCGCCCTCCGAAACCGGCCAACGTAACGCCGGACCGAAATTTCATGTACGCGGTATTCAGCGGCATGTAGATCGTCGCGTTCTTGAGCCAGAAGATGAAGTTGCCCCGGCCCCGCCCGCCGCGCCCCCGGTCACGCGACAGCCCGGCATTCTGCGTCGGCGGGCCGGCAGCCGCCCGGGCCGCCGCTTCCGCCTCGCGCCGCTTCCGGTCCTGCTCGCTCTCGTAGTGCTGGAACATGCCGATGATCGTGAACGGCACGCCGTTGATGTAGAGGGTCTCGCCGACTGGAATGATCTCGCGCCCGACCTGATCCGGAGCGCCCCAGAGCTCGTCCCGTGTGGCCGTGCCAATCACACAGACGCTGCGGGCCATTTCGTCGTCGAGGTCGTTGAACATGCGCCCGTGCAGCACCGTGTGTTCGCTCATCTCCAGCGCCACGGGCCAGACGCCGCTGCAAATGAACGGCCGGAAATTCTTCCCGTTGGCCGAGACGTTAGCGGGCACCCGCATTTCCGGCGAAATCCGCGTCACCAGCGGCGCACCAGCGGCCAGGGCGCGCACATCGTTGATGGTCAGCCCCAGTGCCTGATCGCGCAGATGCCGCTGCTCGGGCGGCAGTTCCTGCGGCTCGACCCGGACCTTCTCCAGGCCGCCGATCGCGACCAGCGCCTCCTTGGCGCCGTTCTCCATCCCCTTCACCAGGGCGGACATCGCCACCAGACTCGCCACGCCCAGGATGATGCCCAGCATCGTCAGCAGTGACCGGAATTTGTGCGCCCAGATCTCACGAAAACCCACCCCCACGGTGATCCAGATGTTCATCGTGGAGTGCCGCACGGCCGCCGCCGACTCCGGCGGAAGATGAGGCAGGTGGGGCTTCTTCATGCCGGCGGAATTCGCTCAGGGGGCCGCGCCGGCAGCGGGTCCCGAACGCGGCGACCGGTCCAGGCCCGCGAGTGTCAGATCCACCTTCGCGGCGATCTTGCCGTCGCGAATCTCGATGCGCCGCGGCGTCACCGCCGCGATTTCCGGGTCGTGCGTCACCAGCACGATGGTCCGGCCCTGAGTGCTGAGCTGGCGAAAGAGCGCGAGGATGGCTTCGCCCGTGTGCGAATCGAGATTTCCGGTCGGCTCGTCGGCGAAGACGATGCGCGGCCGGTTGACCAGCGCCCGGGCGATGGCCACCCGCTGCTGTTGGCCGCCGGAGAGCTGGCTGGGCCGGTGTTTGGACCGATTCGCCAGCCCCACTGCCTCGAGCGCCTCCAAGGCCCGTTCGCGGCGCTCCCGCGCGGAGCAACCCGCGTAAATCATCGGCAGCTCCACGTTTTGCACCACGTTCAACTTGGGCAGCAAGTTGAAGAACTGGAACACGAAGCCGATCTTTTGGTTGCGGATCGCGGCCAGTTGGCGCGGGCTGGCCCCCTGGATCATGACCCCGTCCAGCGAAATGGTCCCTTTCGTGGGGGTGTCCAAACACCCCAGGATGTGCATGAGCGTGGACTTGCCGCTGCCCGACGGCCCGATGATCGAGATGAATTCCCCCGCCTCGATGTCCAACGAGACATTGTCGAGGGCGCGGATTTCCTCGCCTCCGAGGTGGTAGATCTTGCTGACGTTGCGAACTTCGACGAGGGCCATGGCGGCGGAACGGGGCTGAATCAGGTGCCGCGACCACTGGCCGGCATCGCCACTGGCCGGTTGGTCGTACCGGGTGAAGACACCGTGCTGGCTGGGTTCGTCTGCCCTGTCCGGGCGCCGGCCGTCACGGCGGCCGTGCCCGCCACCGGCTTGAGGGCTGCCATCGCCCGGGCCTGCTTTTCCTTCTCGTCCTTCGGCAATTCGAGCGCCACGACCTCGCCCGGCGACAGGCCGGATTGGATCTCGGCGTAGAAGAAATCCGAGATGCCCACCGTTACGTCCCGCCGCTCAAAACCGTTGGCCGTCTGCACGTAAACGTATCGTTCCTGCGTCCCCGTGTCGGGATTGCGCTCCGTGAACACCGCGCTCAGCGGAACGGCCACCACGTTCTGGGCCGCCGCGACGGGGATCTTGATATTCGCCGTCATGCCGGGCCGGATGCGTTCGTCCGGGTTCTCGATGCGAATCCGCGCGGCGAAGCCCTTGATGTTGTTCCGAATCGTCGCCTGCGGGGCGATTCGCTCGACGATGCCCGTCGCGCTCAAGCCCGACACCGCCTCGATGACCACCTCGACCTCCTGGTCCACCCGCAAGCGCGGCACGTCGGCCTGGTTCACGTGGGCGTTGATGATCATGTAATTCAGGTCGGCGATGGTCAGCACCTCGGTGCCGCTGTTGAAGCCGCCCGAACCGGAGACCGCCTGGCCCGTGGACACGGGCCGGGTCAGAATCGTGCAATCGAAGGGCGCGCGGACTTCGGTCTTGGTCAACCGCTCGTCAATCAGGGCGAGTTCCCGCTGGGATCGTTCGAGCGAGTTTTTCGCCAGCTCGTAGGTCGTCTTCGTGTTGTCGTACAGCTCTTGGGAAATGAGCCGCTCCCGCAGCAGCCCCTGCGCCCGCTCGTAGTCCCGCTCGGCCTTGGCCAGCTCGAGCCGCGCCCGTTCGATCGCGGTCAAACTCGACGCCCGTTGCTGCTGCAGCTCCTTGTCATCCAGCTTGAAGAGCAGATCGCCCTGCTTGACGCGATCGCCCAGGTCCACCGGCAGCAACTCGATGCGCCCGTTGATCTCCGGCTTGACCGACACCTGCTCGGCGGGCGCGATCTCGCCAGCGGCGTTCACCGCGAACGCGATGTTCGTCTGAATCACGATGGCGGTGGTCGGCCGGGCGGCAAGCGCGGCGCCCGCCTGTCGGTCCTGCCACGCACGCCACTGGGTGAAGCCCACGTAGCCCAAAACGGCGATCACCACGAGTCCAATCCATGTCTTCATTCGGTCAAAAGCACGGGAGTGTAGCCGCCGCCCCACCTTGAGCAAACGCCCACCCGCCTTTCTCAAGGCGCCGCCAAGGCGGCGGCGGGGGGCAGTCGGTTTCCGGGAAGGGCAGCCAGGCGCTGGGAAACTGACGCGCAACCCCGGCCCGGCATTCAGGACCGCCGCCGCGCTCGAGCAGCGGAAGCCCCACGGAGCGCCCGCCCAACCGGCAACGGCCCCCAACGGATCCACCGGGCCGCCGCGCTTGAAAACTCGTTCGCCAGTGGCACGATTGCGGCCAAATGAAGCGAACCCTTCACTTCCTTTCGGTCGTTGTTGGTGGTCTCCTCGGACTGGTGCCCTTCACGGCCCCGGCCGCCGCGGCGGAAACGGGCACCGTGCGCCACGTGGACCCCGACGGCGCTGCCCGGCTGCTGGCGGCGGATAAAGTCATCGTCCTCGACGTTCGCACGCCGGAAGAGTTCAAAGCGGGTCACATCAAAGGTGCCAGGCTGATGGACTTTCGGGATCCCGACTTCGCGAAAAAGCTGGCTCAACTCGACCGCACGAAAACCTACCTGGTGCACTGCGCGGTGGGAGGACGAAGCCGCGCATCGCTGGAGACCTTTCGCAAACTGGGCTTCCAGTCCATCGTGCACCTTGACGGCGGGTTCACCGCCTGGCAGCGCGCCGGCAAGCCGGTCGAGAAATAGGCCAGCGCACCGCCCGCCCGCGCCCTTCGCGCCGATCTTCGCCCCAGACTACCTGAAGTGGCCCTGAATGCGGCAGGGCGCGCGGTGTCCGGCACGGCCACGGGACGTTGCGAAGTTGCGCCGCCGCGCCGCCGGCGTGAGCTGCGGACGTGAACGTCCGCGCCCCAGACGCGGCTCTTCTCCCCGTGCCGCCACCTCCGGGGGCGCAGACTCCGCCCCATCCGATTTCCGTTTGTCCCGGTCGGTCACAAATGCCGAATCCGGCTTTTGTACTTCTGCAGCAGCCGATCGTTGTGGTCATCGCCGCGCGTGTTGCTGCTGATGTACATCTCCGGTGCCACCCCACGCGCCAGGGCATTCTCGCAGGCTTGTACGAGGATCAACTGGATGATCAGCAAGCCTATCATCGAGGAGGTCGAACCGATCTTGTCCGGCATTCCCGGCAATGAAAGCCAGGCGTCGCCGTTCGGCCCCTGATTGCTGATGACCACCTCCGCCACGTCGGCGAGCTTTTTGCCCGAGGGATGCCGCGAGGGCCAGGCGTCACTTTGAGCCTGATTGAGAATTGCCGCCACGCGCAGGCCCTTTTCCCGCCCCAAGAGCGCCATCTCGATGGGCACGGCATTGCGGCCGGAATTGGAAACCACCACCAACACGTCGCCCGGCTCCACCGGATACTTCGCGATCAGGTCCGCCGCAAAGCCGCTTTCGCGCTCGGTGTAGGTGGCTTCAATGGCGTTTTCATGAAGCATGATGCGCGGATCGAGCATCGGCACGGCGTGCGCCAGCCCCCCCGCCCGGTAAAACACCTCCTCGGCCACGAGGTGCGAGTGCCCCGTGCCGAATACGTACAACCAGCCGTCGCGCGCCAGCGCGTCCCCCAGCCAGCCTGCCACGGTGGCGATCTTGTCCCACTCGTGCTGCCGAATCCGGCCCATCGTCTCCAGCGCGACCCCGTAAAACCGTTCCATTGCGTTCATGAAGAGAGCGTGGCGGCGGTCGGACCGGGACACAACGTTGGAACGAAAGCATTCCAACCACGATGTCGGCGGCCATCGTGACGCCGTTCTCCCGAGCTGGTCCGACGCTGGTAACGCCGGTCTCCCGACCTAATCCGACGCTGGTAGCGCCGGTCTCCAGACCGGCCTGCTGCCCACCGGGAGGTCGGAGTTACGACGTGCCGGCAGGAATGCCGGCGCTACCGGCCGGCAGCAATTTCGCCTCTGTACCACCCGTTCTCCAGACCGGCCCGACGCTGGTAACGCTGGTCTCCAGACCGGCCCGCCGACCGGGAAGCCGAGGTTGCAACGAGCCGGCAGGAATGCCGGCGCTACCGGCCAGCAGCAATTTCGCCCCCGTACCACCGTTCTCCAGACCTGGTCCGACGCTGGTAACGCCGATCTCCCGACCTAATCCGACGCTGGTAGCGCCGGTCTCCAGACCGGCCTGCCGACCCGGAAGTCGGGGTTGCGACGTGCCGGCAGGAATGCCGGCGCTACCGGCCAGCAGCAATTTCGCCCCCGTACCACCGTTCTCCAGACCTGGTCCGACGCTGGTAGCGCCGGTCTCCAGACCGGCCTGCTGTCCACCGGGAAGTCGGGTTACGACGTGCCGGCAGGAATGCCGGCGCTACTGGCCGGCAGCAATTTCGCCCCTGTGCCGCCGGTCTCCAGACTTGGTCCAACGCTGGTAACGCCGGTCTCCCGACCGGCCTGCTGCCCACCGGGAAGTCGGGGTTGCGACGTGCCGGCAGGCATGCCGGCGCTACCGGCCGGCAGCAATTTCGCCGCCGTACCACCGTTCTCCCGAGCTGGCCCGACGCTGGTAGCGCCGGTCTCCCGGCCGGCCCCGAGGCGCACCGCCGGGCGGCACGACCTCGACCCCGGTGAACCGCGGAGCGGCGGGCAGGCGAAGCCGGAAAAGTCCTCCGTGCGGAGGGCGAGGACGGACGCGGTTTCAGGCTGCCAGGCGGTTTGCGGGGCGCCCGGAGCGACAGGCGAATCGCCGCGACGCCCAGCAGTCCGGCGGGGGCCAAGGCCAGCCGGCCGCCTAGGCCGTCGTGGTGCCAGTCCAGCAGCCGGACCGCCACGATCAGGTCGCTCGGGACGAGTCTTGGAATGCTAAAGCCCAACCTCTCATCCCCGCCCTGATCTCTCCAGCCAGCCCATGTGACCGTTGACGAACAGTTCCCGGCCGCGACCGGCCGCCGCTTTTTGCTGCGGCGCGGGAACGGCGTGGCTACGGTACCGCTGGTGGCCAGCAAGTTCCCGAACACCCAACGAGCTGAGCGCCGCCCCGCGCGGCGCACGGCACGTTTAACACTGGTCGGTGGATTGCTCCTTGGAGCGTTTGCCCTGGGCGCGAAGTTCTTCCTGCTCGGCCCCCGCGAAGACGCCCAGAAACCACCCCCCTCCGGAGCGGCCTTGCCCCGCTTCGAGCTCGAACCCCAGGCAGCGGCTTACGCCAAATACGCCGGTTCGGCGAGTTGCCGGGAGTGCCACGAGGAGGCGTATGAGTTGTGGCGGGCCTCTCATCACGGCCTCGCGGAACGCGCCCCCAGCGAGGCGCTGGATCGCGTCGCTTTCGACCCGCCGCGCGAGTTCAACCACGGGACGCAGATCTCGCGCGCGTTCACCGAGTCGGGCCGGTTGTGCGTGGCGAGCAAGGGCTTGACGCGGGCGATGGAGACGCATCCGGTCGAGCGGGTGATCGGGAACCTGCCGTTGCGCCAGTTCCTCGTGGCCGCGCCCGGCGGGCGGCTGCAAACCTTGGAAGCGTCGTATGACCCGGTCACGAACGAGTGGTTCAACGTGTACGGTAGCGAAGACCGCCAGCCGGGCGAATGGGGCCACTGGACCGGTCGCGGCATGAACTGGAACGCCATGTGCGCCGGCTGCCACAACACCCGGGTCCGCAAGAATTACTCCGAGCCGGACGACGTGTACCAGACCGCGATGGTGGAGCTGAGCGTGGGTTGCGAGGCCTGCCACGGGCCGATGAAGGATCACGATGACTGGCAACGCGCCTTCGGCAAATCCGGGCGCAAGGATCCGACGCTGAACCTGTTCCCGAAGTCGTTATGGCTGGACACCTGCGGCTCCTGTCACGCGCGACGTTCGGAACTGACCGGCGACTTTGTGCCGCGCGACGGCTTCTTTGATCACTTCCTGCTCACCATCACCGACCAATCAGATACCTACTACCCGGACGGACAGATTCGGGACGAGAACTACGAGTACGCTTCCTTCCTCAGCTCGAAGATGCACGCCGCGGGGGTGGTTTGCATGGATTGCCATCAGCCGCATTCGGCGAAGACGATTCTCCCCGGCAACTGGCTTTGCCTGCGGTGCCACGACGGCAGCCTGACCAATGCGCCGCTCATTCACCCCGTGGAGCACAGTCGCCACAAGGTCTGGGGGTACACTGCCCAAGGGGAGCTGGAGAATTTCGACCTCACCGCCTACGAACCGAAGCGAATCAAGGAGACGGGCGGCGAGTGCGTGAACTGCCACATGCCCCAGACCGTTTACATGCAACGGCACTGGCGACACGACCACGGCTTCACCATCCCGGACCCCTTGCTCACGAAGGAGCACGGCATTCCGAACGCCTGCAACCGTTGCCACCAGGATCAGACCGTGGAGTGGTCCATCGAGTGGGTGGACAAATGGTACGGCGAGAAAATGGATCGGCCCACGCGGACGCGGGCGCGCCTGGTCGCCAGAGCGCGAGCGGGTGACGAAACGACGCGTGAACCCTTGCTTAAGCGGTTGAGCGAGGAGGCCAGCCCTCACTGGCGCGCCGTGATCGTCGAACTGCTGGCCCGGTGGGTGGATCACCCCGAGGCGGCGACGGCAATCGAGGCCGAACTGCGTCACGCCGAGCCACTCGTTCGCTCGAAGGCAGCGGCGGCCCTGGCACCGCTGGCCAGCGTGCCGGGGTCAGGGGCTGCCGTGGCGCTCGGCCGAGTCCTCGCCGACACCGCGCGCGCGGTGCGCGTGCAAGCCGCGTGGGCGCTGCGGCTGGACGCATTCTCCGGCGGCCGGGCCGGCGCGGAACTCCGGCACTTCCTCGACCTGAATGCCGACCAGCCCGCGGGCCAGCTTCAAAAGGCAGGAATCGCGTTTGCGCGCGGCGACTTGGCCGCGGCGGAGAAACACCTGCAGAAGGCCGTGACTTGGGACCCGGGATCGCCGGCGTTCCGCCACGAACTCGCCATCGTGCTCAGCGCGGCCGGCCGACCGCGCGAAGCCGTTGCGCAGCTCGAGGCGGCGCGACGCCTCGCGCCCCGGGAAGCAGAGTATGCCTTCAAACTCGCGCTGGCCGTTGCTGAAGCGGGCGAAACGGCACGCGTCCGCCCGCTCTTGGAGGAGGCCGTGCGGCTCGAACCGCGCCACGCCCGTGCGTGGTACAATCTGGGTTTGGAGCGCAGCCGCACGGGAGATGCGTTGGGGGCCATCGAGGCGCTGCGACGGGCGGAATCGCTGCAGCCGGGCGCCAGCGAGTTCCCCTACGCACGGGCCACCATTCACGCACGGCTGGGTGAATTTGACGCTGCGCGAGCGGCCCTCCACCGCTGTCTTGAAATCAATCCGGCTCACGCTGACGCGCGCAGGCTTTTAGACGGGCTGCCGCCGTAATCCGACTGTTGAAGCGGTCGGCGGGCACTGACCTCGAAGGCCCGGCCGGCTGGCGCGAGGGTTGCGGAGCGGGTCCCGAGCCGCGTGAGACTGGCTGCCGACGATAAGCGGCGGTCGCAGGTCACGCGCGAGACCGATCTCCCGGCGTTGACGCGATAGTTGGCCGTCTGGCCTTTGGATGCGGAGTTGCCAGCCGCGGTGCCCCCTTGTTGGCTGGCCGGGTATCGGGCCATTCAAGGAGGTGGTACTGGGGGATCGTTTCAGCCTCTTGACACGGATGGTGGCGACGCGTACCGGTACCGATGAGCACACGGAAAACTACGCCATGAATACCAAACCTTCTTACTCGCTTTTCGCGTCGTTGGCAATCACGGGCCTGGCCGTTTCCACTTTCGGCGGCGTCGTTTTAGACCCGGTCCAACGGTTGTCGCATATTGAAACGGCCGTGACCGCCAACGTTGACGGCACTTACACCTACAGGTATCGGGTGGTGAATGACTCTCCCGCACCGCAATTCACGGAGGAGGTGGAGGCAGGGAGCGTGGAGGTCTGGCCCGCGATCGTCGGGTACGAAATCCCCTTGGATGATCCTTCGTTGGTGTGGAGCATCGCCTCCCCGGAAACTTGGGGCTACCGCTTTCTTAGCGCGGGTGAGTACGAGCAGGAATATGGGCAAGTGAACCCCTTCAACTCCGCCTACGTTCTGCAGTGGTACGATACCGAGTTTTTCGAGGGGGCGAAGACAATCGCGCCCAACGGATACAATCAAGCATTCAACGCCAGCGAGTACGAACCTTATGCGGATGGGTTTGCGATGACCTCCCGCTTGGGCCCGGTAGATGGGCCCTATGCCAATCTCTGGGCGGATTTCTTTCGGAACATCGGCGATCCGCCGCTCCCCGGGGGAAACATTTCTGGCGGCACCCTGCCCTACACACCGTTGATTCCCGAGCCGCCGGCGACGGCGTTCGGAGTTGTATCTTTGGTCGGGCTAACCGTCTTGGTGTGGTACCAGCGGCGAATGAGCTAGTGTCCTCTCAACCCGTGGATGGCGATGAACACCACCTTGGCACGGCCGGCGCCGTAACTCAAAGCCTTGCGATCCCGGGGCCGACTTGACGTCGGCCGAAGCGTCTTCAGCGAAAGGCGTGGTGTGGGATTCGGGAGGTGGCGTTCCGCCACGAACTCGCGACCCTGCCCAGCGCCGGCGGCTGGCCGAGCAAGGCAGGGGTGCATCTCGAGGCTTCGCGTGTCCGCCCGCTCTTGGGGAGACCGTGCGGCTCGAACCGCGCCAAGCCCGTGCGTGGTACAATCTGGGTTTGGAGCGCAGCCGCACGGGAGATGCGTTGGGGGCCATCGAGGCGCTGCGACGGGCGAAATCGCTACAGCCGGGCGCCAGCGAGTTCCCCCAGGCACGGGCCACCATTCACGCACGGCTGGGTGAATTTGACGCTGCGCGAGCGGCCCTCCACCGCTGTCTTGAAATCAATCCGGCTCACGCTGACGCGCACAGGCTTTTGGATTCCTTGCCGCGCTGACGGGCTGGGCTCAGAGGCGGACCGACGCGGGCGACGACCGCGCAAATGACTGCGGCACAGCCGCAAGGGCGTTGGGCAACGGGTATCCCGGCAAACGACGCCCGGTAATCCAAGATGCTTTTTTTCTTGTAGCCGCCTTATCCGCTGGTAATTAAGCCGCAAAGTTCGCGGCGACCCGTCACGGGGTCGCGAATTTTCGGCAACAAAACAAAGTACCCAACCTATGAAGAAACGACTGACCCCTCAGACCAGGATCGCCTTCCCATTGGCGGCGTCCGTGGCGTTTGGGTTGACTGTGCCCGCGACTTCGCAGGCGCAGGATGCCAGCGCCCCGGCTGAGCCCGAGAAGATGGAGAAGGTCATTATCACCGGCTCCAACATTCCGACGGCGGAGACCGTCTCGATCGCGCCGGTGGAAGTGCTCAGTACGGAAACCATCGAGCGGTCGGGCGCCGGTGGCAACTTGGAAATCCTCGCCAAGAAGCTGCCCTCCACCGTGGGTGCCGGCAACTTCGGCATGTCCCGCGGCAACGGCGGCGACGGCACGGTGGGCGTTTCGTTGCGCGGCATCCCGGGCGGCACGCTGTTGCTGATCAACGGCCGTCGGACCGCAAATCAGGACTTGAACGCCATCCCGCTGGGCGCCATCGAGCGGATCGAGATTCTCAAAGACGGCGGTTCTTCCATCTACGGCGCGGACGCCGTGGCCGGCGTGGTGAACATCATCATGAAGAAGAACTTCACCGGCACTGAGGTGAGCGCCCGCTACGGCAACACCACGGAGTCCGACACGGGTGAGCAGACCTACACGTTCGTGACGGGAACTGTCACCGAGAACACTTCCGTGACCATCGGCGGCAGCTACTATCGCGCGAATTCGCTCTACAGCGCCGACCGCAGCCGTTCACGGCCGGATCCGACGGACCCGGGCCAGACCAGCCCGACCTCAATGCCCGGACGGGTGCAGACCACGGACCCCAGTGCGCCCGCCGCCCTGCGCAGCCCGGGCGTGGTTTATCGCGGCCAGCCCGGTACTTCGGGCACTTCTCCCGCCGACTACTCGAATTTCAGCAACACGACGGATCGGTTCAACTACGGTCTGTACACCCCGGCGATCCGGGATTCGGAACGGTACAGCATCTTCGGCAACGGTGAGCAGCGCATATCGGGCGAGTGGTTGAAGTTCTTCACCGAGGCGTTCTACACCAAGAGCTGGAGCTACAACCAGTTGGCGCCAGTGCCGATCGTGTTTCAGTTCAACACGACGGCGACCTCTCCCAACGGCATCGTGGTACCGGCCGACCACCCTTACAACGTGTTCGGCGTTCCCATTGACCGAATGCGCTACCGCCCCACCGAACTGGGTCCCCGAATTGACGAGCAGGATTACAACATCTTCCGGTTCGTTGCGGGTCTCCGCGGTCAGATTGGCGATAGCTCTTGGAACTACGAAACCGGCCTGCTCTTTACGAAGCAGGAAGGTGTCAACCTGCAGGGCAACGACCTCAGCCGTGACGGCCTGGAGCAACGGATCAATGAAAAGGACCCGGCCAAGGCTTTCAATCCGTTCGGCAACGCGGCCAACAGCAAGGAGGTGCTCGATGCCATCCGCTTGAATCACTACACCTTCACTGAAGACCAGTTGTTCCTGTGGGACTTCAAGGTCAACGGCGAAGTGGTGCAACTGCCTGCGGGTCCGCTGGGGCTGGCTCTCGGCACCGAATTCCGTGAGGAAAAGGGTGCCTACACACCGGACTCCTCTCTGATTTACGGCAACGTGGTGGGCTTCAATTCCTCCCAGCCGTACACCGGAGACCGGGAGGTCTGGGGTGGCTTCTACGAAGTCAACGTCCCCATCTTGGGAGGCGAGGACTTCAAGCTGCCGCTGTTCCACCATCTGAGCGTCAACCACTCTGGCCGGTACGAGGATTACTCGGACTTTGGCGACACCTACACCCCCAAGGTGGGTGCTCTGTGGAAGCCCATTGATGAGACCTTCGCCATCCGCGCGTCGTACTCCGAGTCGTTCACGGCGCCGGGATTCGGGGACCTGTACGCGCCCTCGCAGGAAAGCTATCCGGAATTGCGGAACCCGGTAAAATTCAACTCGGGTGACCCGAGTTACTTCGACCAGATTCGCACCTTCTATTCAGGGAATCCCAATCTCAAGCCCACGGAGGCCAAGAACTACACGGTGGGCGGTGCTTGGACCCCCTCGTTCATCAAGACCCTGACGCTCGGGGTGGATTGGTTCCGTATCGAGCAGGAGGGCGTACCGGGCTCGGTGGATCAATACATCCTCGATCAAAACTACGCGGATGGTGGTCCCTTTAACCCGAATGCGAAGTACGCTGACCTGATTGTCTTCGATCCCGCCACGTCGGAGTACACCACCCTCTACGCCCCGACGCTCAACCTGAGCAAACGGAACATCGAGGGGCTGGACTTCAACGCGATCTATCAGTGGGACACCGACAAGGCGGGCATGTTCACCCTCTCGGGCAATGCGACCTACTACCTGACCTTCGAGCAGGAGAACATCCCCGGCGACGGCCTGCAGGATCGGCTTGGGGACTTCGTGGATCCCAGCCAATCGTTCGGCCTCGGCTCGCTGCCGCGGTTCAAAGGTCAGTTCAGCCTGTTCTGGGACTACCAGAAGTTCCAGTTCGGCGTGACCGCCAACTACATCAGTTCGTACCTGGATGACAAGGCGGCCGGCTTCGACCGGAAAATTGACGATTACCTGACCTTCGACCTCCAGGCGAGCTACACGCTGCCTTACGAGGTCCGGCTGACCGCCGGCTGCTTGAACGTGGCCGACGTGGAGCCGCCGCTGGTGCGGGGTGCCTTTGCAGACAACTACGACCGTGACACGCACGATCTGCGCGGACGGTTCTGGTACGTGCAGGCCAGCAAGAAGTTCTAACCGGTCCAGTTTCCATCGCGCCGGGGTCACCGCAAGGTGGCCCCGGTTTTTTTGGTGCGCCCGGCAGGGCGCGCGAAGGTCCCGCGTCACAATTTCGCTGCGCCAGCCTGTGGCCGCGGACGGGAACGTCCGCGCTCCGAGGGAGATGATGCGTTCTCGACGGGGCGCGGACCTTCAGGTCCGCGGCAGGGCCCGCACTTCAACGCTCTGGCCAGCCGGTCCTGACCAACTGCGAACGACCACGCCCCAACTCCTGGATCGGACGTACCGCCGAACTCCCGGTCGGCACCGGGGCCGGCTGGAAAACCGGCGCTACGAGTGCCCGGCGCCCACCTCCGCCTCGTGGCCCCGACCAACAACGCCCTGAACCGCGTGCCGTTCACCTTGGGCAACGGCACCGCCCCACACCCTGACCACCTGCGCCGGCAACTCCCTCCCGGGCCTTGCCCGCTTGAGACTTCAAGAGACTTGGCGTCGGAAGCGGGCCGAACCAGCCGCTCTGCCGCGGACGTGAATGTCCGCGCTCCGGGCCTAAGAAGTTCCAGCGCGACAATTTCGTTGCGCCAGCTTGTGGTCGCGGACGGGGACGTCCGCGCCCCGGGCTTCAGAAGGTCCAGCGTCACAAGTTCGCTGCGCCAGCCTGTGGCCGCGGACGTGAACGTCCGCGCCCCCAAGGGCGGTCATGCGGTCTCGACGGGGCGCGGACCTTCAGGTCCGCGGTAGGGCCCGCACTTCAACGCTCTGGCCAGCCGGTCCTGACCAACTGCGAACTACCCCGCTCCCACTCCCGGATCGGACGTACCGCCGACCTCCCGGTCGGCACCGGGGCCGACAAGAATGTCGGCGCTACCAAAGGCCGACTCCTTCCGCCCGTTTCGGCGCCAGCCTTCCGTTCGGGTAAGCCGCGCCGAGGGGTGCCGCTCCCGGCGACCCGTTGCCGCGGTTACGGAGCGAGGTGGCTCTGCGCCGACGGGCCCGTCCCGCCGCCGTGACAGCAGGATCCCTCTTGGTCCGCGAGGTTCGGACTGAGGTAGGGGATTCCCAGGGCCAAGCCGCGCAGGACCAGGAGTGATCCCACGAGGAACACCGAGACCGGCATGACAAACCGCAACTTCAAGCGCCACGATGGCCGCAGCAGCCTTCCTGAGAGGCTGATTGCCAGCATCAGCGGAACCGTGCCGAGTCCGAACACCGCCATGTATCCCGCGCCGGTGAGTGGTCCACCGGTGGCGGCGGCTCCCATCGCCGCCACGTACACCAGCCCGCAGGGGAGCAGTCCGGTCAGGAGACCCAGCACCGCCAGCGCCGTGAGCGAACGGCGTTGCAGGAAGCCCCCCATCGCCTGCCGCAGTGCTGCAACCATGCGCACGACTGGCGCGGCGAGGGCCAGTCGGCGTGACACCAGAAGGCTGGCCAGCAGGATCGCTCCCAACGTCAGGGAAATCCAGCGTTGCACCCCCACCATCGCCAGGGTCTTCCCGACCATCCCGAACAGCACGCCCAGCAGCGCATAGGTCACGACACGGCCAAGGTTGTAGATCACCCGGCCGGAGCCAAAGCTGGACCAGCCGGCGCCGGTGACCGGCAGGGCCAGGGCCAACGGTCCGCACATGCCGGCGCAGTGCAGGCTGCCAGCCAGGCCGAGGAGAAAAGCGGTCCAGAGTTCCATGTGACGCCGGAAGGTGTTCGGATGCGGTCAGGACTTGGGCGGAGCGAGGACGAGCTTCTCCTCAAGGCCATACTCGCGCCCTTCGACAGTCCAGACGACGCGCACCTGCCAGCGGCCGCGCGCGAGCGACGCCGTGGGGATCGTCTGACGTCCTTCCGCGTTCGGAATGAGCTTCACCGTGTGGTCGTCCCGAGCCGCCGCCGGCCGGTAGAACTGAATGCGGCCGACGGGCTGGCGGGCCACGTGCTCGGCCGGCAGGCTCAACAGCACGCAATCCTGACTGGCGTCATAGCGCAGGCTGGCCGAGGGCGCTTCGGTGCGGGTGCGCGCGTGGCGATCCATCTGCTCCTGGTAGCGCAACTCCTCTTCGTAGTAGTCGTTGCTGACGAGTTCCGCAGGCTGCCAGGTGGAGATGATGATCAGAGTGGCAGTGCCCGCTCCGAACAGGAGAAAGGCGGCGACAATCGCCCACGGCCACGGATTGAATGACTTCGTTTTGGTTTGTTCGGTCATGGTGCTTCAGCCTGCCCGCCTGGCCGCCGGTATTCCTGGGTCGGCCACAGGCGCCACGGGGCGGGCGATTGACGCCGCTGGCCGGCGCCAGCAATGGGCGCCGTCTTCGAGCGGAAAGATTGCCGCTTCATGCCTGCCGCGTCCAGCAGGGGACTCGTTGCGGACCAGCGAGCGGACTGGTCTCGATGACCGGCCGGTGGTCGAAGCCGGGCAGTTTCTGGAGTCGTTCGAGCAGCGCGCGTTCGCCCGTCGCGCCCTGGGGAATGGCCAGCCCCGAACGGGAGCCGTGGAGAAGCCAGAACCAATCGCAGCGGCGGTGGCCATCGTCGGTCGTCACAATCCCGAGCTGTCGCAGGTCGGCCCACGCGAGCGTTTCGGTGGCACGTCGGGGGTGGCTCAACGTCACCTGCTGGACGTCGGCGGTGACCACCAATTCGCTCTCCGGCTGGGAGCGGTGCCGGGCGCGACGCCGCTTTTCGAAAAGGGCGGCGAACAGGCTCATCCTGTCTAGCGATCATCACGGGGCCCGACGAAGACCGTCTTGACCGTCTCGAGCCGTTTGTCGCCCGAGTACACGCCGACCACGAGCGGGGTGGTGCCGCCCCGGAGCGCCTGCGGGTCGAGTTCGATCAGCAAGGACGACTCCGCCAGCTTTTGCGGGGGCACTTTCAACTCGCTGCCCATCACGGTGACCGTGCCCTGGACGTTCTCCAGCCGGAGTTGGACGGGCACTTCGCGGGAAGTCTTGTTGACCAGCTTCAACGTGTAAAGATTGCTATAGCGGCCGTTGGGCATTTTCTGGAAGAGAGCGCCCTGCGCCCGGAGAAGCGTGGCTTCCACGTCCGACCGCGTGATCAACAAGGTCCCCCAGATGAGCCCCAGCACCAGCAGCAACGCCGTGTAGCCGACCAGTCGCGGGGTGATACGCAGCCTCTCGCCCTTCTCGATGCCATCGAGCGAGGCGTAACGGATGAGGCCCTTGGGCCGGCCGATCTTGGTCATGATGTCGTCGCAGGCATCAATGCACGCGGTGCAATGCACGCACTCCATTTGCGTGCCGTTGCGGATGTCTATGCCCGTGGGGCACACGGCCACGCACTGCTTGCAGTCAATGCAGTCGCCTCCCCCGGCCGCCTGCCGGTCCGCCCACGACAGCTTCCGGTCGAGGCGCCCCCGCTTTTCGCCACGTTTGTAGTCGTAGGCCACCACGATCGTGTTTTCGTCCAGGAGCGTGGACTGGAACCGGCCGTAGGGACAAATGAACGTGCAGGCCTGCTCGCGAAAGCGGGCGAAGATCAGGTAGAAGACCAGCGTGAATAGCAGCATGAACGTCAGCCCGGTCAGGTGATTGAGCGGGTTGTCGGTCACAATCTGGAACAACTGCTCGGTACCGATGATGTAGGCGAGGAGGGTGTTGCCGATCAGAAAGGAGAGCCCGAAGAAGATCAGGTGTTTTGCGCCCTTCTTGAACACCTTCCCGGCGGTCCAGGGCGCGCGGGCCAGCGCCTTCTGCTCCGGCGCATCGCCTTCAATCCAATACTCGATCTTCCGGAAAACCATCTCCATCAGCACCGTCTGCGGACAGGTCCAGCCGCACCACAATCGTCCGAACGCAGCGGTGAACACCACGATGCCCGTCAGAAACAGCAGTAAGGCCAGTGCCGCGATGATCGCGTCCTGGGGCCAGAAGACCTGGCCGAGGATGGAGAACTTGCGCTCGACGATGTTCAGGAGCAGGAGCGGGTTGCCGTTAATGCGGATGAACGGCCCCACAAACATCAGCGCCAGCAGCCCGATCGCGACCGCCACACGCGCCCGGTGGTAACGTCCCGCAGGCTTCTTCGGGTAGATCCAAATGCGGCGGCCTTCCTGGTCCGCGGTCGCGAGGTGATCCCGGAAGTCCTGCCAGTTGACATCCTGCATGGCCGACTCGTGGACGACCCGCGGCTCGGTCGGCGGGGCTGGCTGCGTCTGCTTGCTGCTCATCAATCATTGGCCGGAGACCTGTCAGGGCAGACACGGCCGTCGGCACACGCTTTTAGAGACAGGACCGTCGCTGAAGTTACAAGCTGGAAGTTTGGGGGACCGGCGGCGGCGGCGGACTGCTGCCCAAGGACGGCCGGCCGGAACTGAACGGCGTTGACCCTCCGGCAACGGGCGCGGTCCCCACGGAACATCGCGGACGAAGCGATGGGAACCCGGCGGGTCTCCGCTGCACCGCGTCGGGAAGTGTGCAACGGACATGGATTGTCCCCAAAAGGTGCCTCCACATTGAGGCTGCGATTTAACGACCGGCCAAATACCGTCCTCGGCGTGAAGTCCACGCTGAAATCAGACCTGCGGCGTCTTGGCCAGCTTGCGTTTCACCGCGCGGAGTGGGGTGCCGACCTGGTAAGGCGGTTGCACCGACTTCGAAGGATGACGCGGACTCACCCCGACTGGCCGGCGGTCGAGGCGTTCTATCCGTGGCTGCTCGTGCCGCTGACCCTCTGGCCTCTGCATCTGGAGGGGCTGGGCTGGCATCTGGTGGAACAGATTGAGAAGAACCGTCGGCTGACAGCCCCGTTGCGGCTGCTGCTCGACCTGCTCGGTCCGCCGCCCGATGACACGGCCGTCGCCGTGACCATGCAGCATGAGCACCTTGTGCAACCCGGCGATTACGGCTCCCTCATCCACGCGCAGCACAAATTTCAGATCCTGGAGCGCGAGTTGGCGCGCGATCCCCGCTTCCTCGACGACTGGCGACGGCTCAAAGAGGCCTTCGATGTCGCACGCTTTCAGGACCGCAAGAAGATCATCCGGCGACGCATGCTACCGGAGCGCAACTACCGCACCGATTGGCGGTTCAACTGGGCTGGCCGCCATGCTCGCTTCCAGGCCGTGTTCGACGTCTTCTGCTGGCGCTGGAACCTCTACGGCATGAGGGGCGACGAGCCGCTCCTGATGCAGTTGACCGTCAACCTCACGCCGTACGGCACCATGATCTTCATTCCCGCTTACTGGAGCTTCGATCCCAAGCGGGACCTCAAATGGCGGGGCATCACCGCGCTGCACCGCGCGCGCGGCGTCCGCAAGCAGGGGCCCAAGTTGAGCCTGAACCAGATCGGCCTGCGGGAGGACGCCGAGCGTGCCGCAGAGTTTTGGTCGCGTGCCACGCGAGCCGGACTGCGGGGCAAACAGCGTACGCTCACCGTGATGCAACAGATGGGCTGGGATCCCCGTACCGACTCCAGCAAGCTGCGCCGACTCCTGAAACTGGCGCCGATTCCCCAACTGGTAACATCGCCATGAACGCCAACACGATCATCTGCCCGCACTGCAAGCGGGAGATCCCTCTCACCGAGGCGGTCGCCCACCAGGTCCGCCGGCAACTCCAGGCGGATTTCGACGCGCAGCGTGTCGCCCAGGAAAAGGCCTTCGCCGAACGCGAAACGCAGCTTCGCGAGATCCAGAAACAGCTCGACGCCGGGCGGAAAGCCCTTGCTGAAGAGGTGGAGCGCCGGCTCGCCGAGGAACGCCAGCGGCTCCTGACCGAAGCCCGCCGGCAGGCCGAGTCGCGGCTGACCGTTGAGCTCCACGACCTGCGCGCCAAGCTCACCGAGCAGTCCAGCAAGCTGGCCGAAGCGCAGAAGACGGAGCTGGCGCTGCGCAAGCAGCGGCGTGACTTGGAGGAGCGCCAGAAGGCCCTCGAATTGGAGGTGGCCCGCAAACTCGACGCCGAGCGCGCCCAGATTCGCGAGGCCGCCCAGCGCGCCGCCGCCGAGGAGCAGCGCCTGCGGCTCGGCGAGAAGGAGAAGCTCATCACCGACCTCCAAAAACAGATCGAGACGCTACGGCAGAAGGCGGAACAAGGTTCGCAGCAGGCCCAGGGTGAGGCGCTCGAGCTCGCCTTCGAGGACCAGCTCCGTGCCGCCTTCCCCGGCGACGACATTACGCCCGTCTCCACCGGCGTCCGCGGCGCCGACATCCTCCAGCGAGTGCGCACGCCGGCCGGGCACGACTGTGGCACGATCATCTGGGAGGCCAAGCGCACCCGAAACTGGCAGAAGGGCTGGATCGGCAAGCTGAAGGAGGACCAGCGCGAGCATCGGGCCGAACTGGCCGTGTTGCTCTCCGTCGCACTCCCGCCCGAGGTGAAGCATTTCGCGGCCGTGGACGGCGTCTGGGTGACCGACTTCGCCTGCGCCATCGGCCTGGCGGGAGCGCTCCGGCAGGGCCTGTTGAGCGTGGCTGGTGCCCGTCGCGCCGAGAGCGGCAAGAAAGAGAAGATGGCGGTGCTCTACTCCTATCTCTCCAGCACGGAATTTCGCCAGCGCATCGAGGCCATTGTGGAAGCCTTCGTCAGCATGAAAGCGGACCTGGACACCGAGAAGCGCGCCATGGCCAGGCAATGGGCCAAGCGCGAGAAGCAACTCGAGCAAGTCGTCAACACCACTGCCCTGATGTACGGGGACCTACAGGGGATTGTCGGCCAGACTGCGCTGCCGGAGATAAAGTTGCTCCAACCGCCGGCTTGATTATCAGTTCATACTGCGAAACCTCACTCCCCACCATGAAAGACCCAGTCACTGATCCCAAACAGCAATTCGAAGTCTTCGATCGAATCATGTCCCAGTATCTTGGATTCACAAGGAAACCTGTGCCCGGTAGCGGTTACAAGGACTGGGAGCAAGAAGGCATGCATGACCCTCCGGGGCCAGGGAGAGTTTACTCGATTGTTCGGCAGCGAGTCGTCTTCACCACCCAAGATTTGGCAGCCAACTTCCGCGTTCAACTCGATCTGCTCGACCGGCGAGGTAAATCGCTCGCAGCGGTGTTTATCCGCTCGGAAGATTTTCCCAAGAAGGCACTCAATACCGCTAACGCGACCTTCAAGTTTAAGTGGGACCAGCGGCATCAGGCGTACGTCATGGATTTGAAGAGCCAAGCCGTGCGCAGGTGGCTGTCCAGGCCCGGCTCAGTGCCCCCGTATATTCAGAGAGACCCCGTGCGCCAAGGCCGGGTAATCCTCGGCCCACACTTGGATGCCTCCCTCGTTCATAAGCTGCTGCTCGTCACCGATTACGCCGGCCAGTGCGACCACGGGTCCGTACGCCCCAGAAATCCGGCACAATTCCGCCAGCCGCAGTAGTTGGCCGCCGGCATGCGATGAGGCCCCGATGAGTCCAGTCCCGGTGGCGGACAGTCCGTCGGGAAGCGCTCGGGTAGGTTCAGACCCAGCAGGGTTAATGGCCACCGGCAAGGGGCGAAAGGAACTGATCGAGATGGTTTCGGATTGCTTCGCAGAACTGCGGGATTTCCTCCGTTTCGCGGGGGAGAACTCTGACGATGCTCTGCGGGCCGTGATTAGCGCGATAGCGCCCTACCAACCAGGATCCCTTCGACAGAAGCTGGAGGGCCGCCAGCGAGCAATGGGCCGGTCGGTCTGCGAGGTGCCAACGACTCACGAGCTTTGGGCAATCTTCAGGGCGGCTGACTTTCGTTGCTCCGAGTGCGGGAGCCAGCTTCGAATTACCCTGGATCGGATTGACCCCAAGTTGGGCTATGAACGGACAAACCTCCGTGTTTTGTGCGCTGACTGTAACCGGCAACGCAGCCGGCCGAACAGTGCGCCGGGGAGCCGCTTGAACCTTCGGGTGTTTCGCGCGGTTCGCGAGTTGCTGGCGGGCGATCCCGAGACGTTTCCGAGCGACCTGGAGATCAAGCAGGTCGCAGGCGTCTCGGACTTGAGCGGCAGCTACTACTTGGTGCGCTTTTTGAGGCATCGCTGGCCGTCAAGGGTATCAACCCCAAGGGACGCAAACCCAGAAGCAACCGGGTGAATTGGGGCGTTCCCGGTGGCAAGCGCTTGAGCGCGATTGCTTGTCAACGGGCGCCCGCGATAGGGTCAGTGCCCACGTGCGGATAGTCAGCCATTGGAAGCGGTGGAACGGGAGCGTTCACGGCGACGCAGGAACGTCCCGGCGTTGAGGGAGCTTCAGGCAATGAGTTCATCCGGGTCGTCCCCATCCCCTTTCAACCGGGTCGCCGTCGTGGCCAGCGTGGTCTGGGTCGCGTTGCTCGGACTGGGGATGTTGTCGGTGGTGCGGGCGTTCTGGTTTTCGCCGGAGTTTGCGGCGGGCGACGCCACCCGCGCCTGGCCCACCGCGCCAGGGGAAGTCCTCATCGCCGACCCGGAACGAGTGCCACCAACCTCCGGATCCCTGGCCGGACCGGATTTCGACTTCCTGCAGTACCGCTACACGGTGAACGGGGTGACATACACAAACAACCGCCTGCAGTGGGTGTACACGTATCACGCCAACGAGACGGCCCGCCAGTTCGCCCAGCGGTGGGCGGCGCGGTTTCCGGCGGGGACGAACGTCACCGTGTATCATTCACCGACCGATCCGAGGCTGGCGGTTCTGGAGCCCGGGGCCGACCGTTCCGGCGCGGCGACGGCGGGTCTGGTGCTGTGCGCCTTTCTGGGGGCGGTGGCGTTGGTGGGGCTTTACTTCATCCACGCGGCGGCGGTTTTCTGGGGCCGGCGGCGGGCGGCAGGCTGAGCCAAATTCCCGATGGACAAGTCGCGGTGAAGAGCCCACGGTGACAATGCCGGGAGGGGGAAACCCGACCGCTGAAACCATATGAAGTTCATCGGACATCCGATTTTCGAGCGGCTGCCGAACGGCGAATTCTATCGCGGGCCGGCGACGCTCATCGTCTCTGATCACACGTTGACCACCGACGGTCCCTCCCACGCAGAGCAGATCGCCAATTACCTCCAGCGCGGGGCGCCGAGGCCCGCGGAGGGACAGGACACTCAAGCGTGGCACCAGTTGTTCAGCCTAGTGGCGGAGAAAGCGGCCTGCCTCTTTGTGGAGGCGGACAGCATCCTGATCCGTCCGGATCCCGACAACATGGAGCTGGCGTTCGCGGCCGACGAGCAGTTGCAGGCCATCGTTCCCAAGTGGCGCATTCGCTACCTGTATCCGCACCATCCGAAGGTGATCGAGGCCATGCGCAAGCGCGGCGAGCTGTGGCGCATTGCTCCGCTGCCCCGGTCGCTCTACGACATCAAGGCGCTCATTGAATCCAGCCGGGTGGCGCTGGGGGGATTGAAGATCTATTTCCAAAACCGCATCACGGGGACGCGGTTTCTGACCTACGCACAGTTTGCCGCCCTGGGCCAGCAGCCCGATGCAGTGCTGCGCCAGCACTTGGTCGAGATTGCCGAGTATTCCCGGCGCCGGAATCTGTCGCACAACCCGGAGGTGTCGTTCTTCGCCGTGGACGAGGGGATCAACGCGGAACGGTTCGCGGCGGTGGACTGGGCCGCGCTGGACGACACGGCGTTGCGGGCAGAGTACGAGAAGCTGCGCGCGGAGTTTGAGGAGGCGGTGTCCAACGACTGCGTCGAGGACGATTTGAACGCCAGCATCTGGCGCGAGCGCATGTACACCACGCTGGTCAGCCCGCCGGACGAGTTGCTCAGCGATCACGTGCTGCAGGGCCTCAGTTCGGAGTTCTTCCTCAAGATCGAGTGGCTGGCGGGCGCGTCCTTCGTCAACAACGAGCTGATCTTCGACCCGGCGCTTACGGCGTTCCGGAAATCGCCGGAGGACCCCATTTTGAAGCGCGTGTGTTCCGAGCATGTGCGCGGGCTCATCCGGAATTTCTATCGGGAACTCGGCGACCTTGAGTACATCAACATCGGACGGATTGCCGCTGAGACCTCCATCGAGAAGGGCCGGCGCGAGGTGTACATCGCCCAAATCAAGCCGGTGGGCGCCGAGCGGCAGGTGAAGATCATCCGGTTCCAACGCTGGGACATCAGCATTCACCTGCGGAAGGGGAACTGGCCGGTGCTCGACGCGCTGGTCTGGGCGAACGACTACACCAACTTCGTCATGAACCGGCGGCTGGGCTGCCGGCAGTTGGGCATGCGCCTCGCGCCGCGGGTGACGGTGGACCAGCTTCCCGACGACGGCACGTTTCGTCTGGGAGACAAGGAGGTGCAAATCTGGGCGACGTATTTCGTGCGCGACTTCGTCTGGGGCGTAGCCACCGACAAGGTTCCCAAGTACAAGCTGAGTGATGAGGCTTACTCGCTGCGCCTCGCGCGGCTGCTGGGCGAGGCGGCGGCCCTGAACCTGATCGCCGGCCGGACCGATGATGCGAAGAACGCAATCTTCGACGCAGGCGACGAGGTCATCCAGGAGGGGCCGGATGGACTGCCCGCGCACCTGGTGATCACCGATCACGGCGGGACCTTCAAGGACTGGACCAGTCCCCTCACGCGGTTCGCGGCCGCTTACGCGCGTCCGGTCAACAGCCGGGCCGCGCTCGTGCCAAGGAAGCGGCGCTTTGCCCGGGCGTATCTGGCCGGTCTGCGTGAGCGGTTCCTGGAGGTCCAGCGGGAGTATTCTCAGCATCCGGAGGCGTTCACCCGGCTTTTCGAGGACCTGCCGCGCCAGGTGGACGGCGATTTCGCCGCCCGGTGGGCGGACGTGCTCCACCGGATGCAAACGACCCAGGTGGACGAGTTGTGCCGGGAAATCCGGCGGCACATCACCGTCTCGGACCGGCCGGGCGAGGGCTGAAGGGGTGCCAGCTTGCAGCAACTTGGGCTGGTCGCGCAGCGGGCGCGTGCCATCCTCTGGGGCATGACCGTAACGACGACTCCTTCGATCGAGGGCCGGAAGATTCAGCAGTATCACGGCGTGGTGACGGGTGAGGCCATTCTGGGCGCGAACATCTTTCGCGACTTCTTTGCCGGCATTCGGGACATCGTCGGCGGTCGGTCGGCGGCATACGAGAAGGAGTTGCGCCGCGCCCGGGAAATCGCCCTGAGCGAGTTGCAGCACGCCGCGACGGCGCTGGGCGCGAACGCCGTCGTCGGTGTGGACATTGATTACGAGACCGTCGGCGGCCAGAACAGCATGTTGATGGTCAGCGTCAGCGGCACGGCCGTAACGGTGGTGTAGCCGGAGCGCGGAGTCGCAGGACAGGCCGCGCGTCAGCGTCTGCCCCTCGACCGAACAAAGGTTTCGAGGAACTGTTCCTCGGCGGCGAGTGTGCCCATCAGGAAGAGCTCGCCGTCGGGGGGGAGCGTGTGGTCCGCCGGCGGATTGACGGTGCGCCGGCCCCCGGCTTCGACCGCGATGACGGTACAGCCGGTCCGCGAGCGCACGTTTCCCTGGGCCAGCGTCTTGCCGGCGAGGCTGGCTGGAACGCGAACGGAGAAGATATTCACCCCCTCGCCCATCAGCAGCGTATTGCGGCCGCGCAGCAGGTTGAAGATGGCGTTGGCCCCCATGGAACCGTAGGACAGCACCAGATCGGCCCCCGCGCGGTGCAGCGTGGCAACATTCCGCTCCGCGGTGCAGCGGCTGATGATCTGCAGGTCCGGCCGCAGCCGCCGGCAGAGGATGGTCAGATAAATGTTCGTGTCGTCGTCGTGCGTGGTGATGATCAGCGACGCCGCGCGGCGCAGTTGGGCCTGTTCGAGGACTTTCACCTCCGAGGCGTCGCCGACGAGGGTCTTGCCGGGGTCCCACGAAACGCCGGGCTCTTTCTCGATGATGCGGTAATCCAGGCCGCGCGCTGCCAGTGCTTCGCCCGCCGCCCGGCCGACACCGCCGCCGCCGATCACCAGGACCGGCGCGTCGGACAGGTGGTAGATGCACATCATCTCGTTGTACTGATCGAGCTGCGCCTGCGTGCCCGCGAGCACGAAGACCGTGTTGTGCTTGATCATGGTGTCCGACCACGCCGCCGCGAGCTGGCCCTGTTCCCAGATGCCGATGACGTTCACGCCGGTTTGTTTGCGCAAGAAGGATTCGCTGAGGCGCTTCCCCACCAGGGGTGTGCCGGCGGCGTTGGCTTCCGCGACGACCAGACCGTCAATCTCGCCCACGACGTGCGCGACGGCGTCCGTTCCGTTCACCCGCCGCGCCAGGGCCTGGCCCATCATCACCTCCAACCTCAAAACGTGGGTCGCGCCCGCCAGTGTCAGGATTTCGCGCGCGGCGCTGGAGGTGGCGGTGACCACCACGGGGACGTGCTCGGCGAGTTCGCGCACGGTGAACGTCACGTTGGTGTTGAGTTTGTCCCCCTGCATGGCCACGACCAGGGCCGCTCGGTCGGCCTGCAGGCGGCGATAAGTCTTGGGATCGTCGAGGTCCCCCACCACCACCGCCACGCCGGCCTCGTTCAGTTCCAGGGCCTCGGCCACCGAGGGAACGAGGACGACGTAGCGGTAGCCGTATTGCTGCAGGAGCGGCACCAGCACACGGTTGATCGGATCGTGCCGGGTGAGGATGACGTGGCCGCGGGTGGCCGGCGGCAATTCCCGGGGGGCGCGAGCCGCAGCCTGGGCGCGCATCCACGGCGCGTAGAAGAACTCGATGAACGTGAACGGCAGCAGCATCAGCATGAAGAACACGCCGCTCACCAGCACGACCATCGAAAAAGCGCGTCCGAGGTCCGACTGAAAGGTGATGTCGCCGAACCCCAGCGTGCTCATCACCGTCAGCGTCCAGTAAAAACCGGTCAGCCAGGAATGTTCCCGGCCCTCCAAGCGCATCAGAAAGTGAAACACCAGGCTGTACACCACGACCATCCCCCCCAGCAGCAGGAGGAATCGCCCGAGCAGTTTGAGGTTTTGCCGTGTCGTGCGGCTCTCCTGAAACGTCGTGATGACCGACAGCAGGGACTTCACAAGCCGGGATTGCCGCCCCACAAGGCCGGCGGCGTGTGGACAATCGCAACCGGCGCCAGTCGGGCGTCTTGCGCCGGAACTTGCCGTGGGTCGCCCGCGTTCATGCCACCGAATCGCGAAAAGCCGGCGGCCGACGAACGCGGGTGGCCTGCTCGAACGCGTACGCAAAACCGAGCAGGGCGGCCTCGCTCCACGGGCGACCGAAGAACGACAAGCCGATGGGCAAGCCCTGCACCCAGCCCATCGGAACCGTGACGCTCGGGTAGCCCGCCACGGCGGCGGGCGAGGTGCTCCCGCCGGTACGACGATCGCCGTGGACCAGATCCGTGACGTGAGCCGGCCCGGTCGTCGGCGCGATCAAACCGTCCAAGCGGTGCGAATCCATCACCGCGTCAATCCCCTCCGTCCGCATCAAACGGCGACAGGTCGCAAGCGCGGTGCGGTAGGCTTCGTCCGTCAGCGGCCCTTTGGCCTCGGCGGCGTGAAGAATCTCCTGCCCGAAGAAGGGCATCTCCCGGTCGCGATGGTTTTCGTTGAAGCGGATCAAATCGGCCAGCGAACGCACGGCCACCTTCGGTCCAAGGCCGCTCAGGTAGGCGTTCAAGCCGGCTTTGAATTCGTACAACAACACCTCGAACTCCGCGTTGCCGAGCTGACCGTGCGACGGGAGGTCCGCCGGGTCCACGATCTCTGCGCCCAGCGCCTTGAGTTGGCGCAGCGCTTCGTCGAAGGCCTTTTCCACGCCCGGCGCCGAGCCGACCAGTTTGCGCGGCACGCCGAGGCGCTTGCCGCGGAGGGCGTCGGGCTTCAGCAGGGCGCTGTAGTCCGTCGTCGCGTTCGCGGGGATGGCGTGGGTGGCGGGGTCGGCCGGATCGCGTCCGGCCATGCTCGCGAGCAGCAACGCGGCGTCCTCCACCGTGCGCGCCATCGGGCCGGCGGTGTCCTGCGTGTGCGAGATGGGAATCAGGCCGGATCGGCTGACGAGGCCTACAGTGGGCTTGAGCCCCACGATGCCGCAGTAGGACGCGGGCGAGAGGATCGAGCCATCCGTCTCGGTGCCGACCGCTGCCGCACACAGGCCGGCCGCCACGGCTACGGCCGATCCCGAACTCGAGCCGGACGGATTGCGGTCCAGGACGTGCGGATTGCGCGTGAGCCCACCGCGCCCGCTCCATCCGCTGGTCGAGCGCGTCGAACGGAAGTTGGCCCACTCGCTGAGGTTGGTCTTGCCGAGGATCACGGCCCCCGCGCGCCGGAGACGCTCCACCAGGAACGCGTCGCGGGCCGCCACGGATCCGGCCAGCGCGAGCGACCCCGCCGTGGTCGTCATCCGGTCGCCCGTGTCAATGTTGTCCTTCAGGAGGATCGGCATGCCGTGCAAAGGCCCGCGCGGACCGCGCGCCTTGCGTTCGCGATCGAGTTCGCGCGCGATCGCCAAGGCGTCCGGATTCAGTTCGATGACCGCGTTGAGGGTTGGCCCCCGCCGATCCAGTTCCTCGATCCGCGCGAGATAGCGCCGGGTCAGGGACAACGCGGTGAAGCGGCCCTGCTCCAGACCGGCGCGCAGGTCAGCAAGGGTCAGGTCATCCAGCTCGTCCTTGCGCACGCCGGTGCGGGCCCCCACACCGATGTCGGGCACAAAGGCCCGCCCGGAAGTGGTCGCCAGGCCGGCGCCGCCAGCCAGGGACGCCACCTTGAGGAAGTCGCGTCGCTTCATCCGGTCTTCGATACCTTGTCGCCGGCGGAAACGCCAGTCTCACCGGCAGCGGCCGGAATTGCCGGGGAAACCGGCGGTGGCGCCGCTGGGTGGCGGCGGAAGGCCCGCACGGCCAGCACCAGGGCCGAGACCATCATCGCGGCCGAGACGAAGAAGGCCGCCCCGGGCAGGTAGAATGGCGCGCGGGCACTGATGAAATAGCCGAAGAGGGATGCCGCGATCGGCGGCCCGACGATTCCCGACAAGCTGCCCAAACTCGCCAACGCGCCCTGGACGGCGCCTTGTTCGTTGAGCGGCACTTGACGCGAGATCAGCCCCTGCGCCGCTGGTCCGCTCACCATGCCCAGCGACCCGACCACGAGGATCGCGTAAATCATCCAGCCCTGCGTCGCGAGGCCGTAGCCGGTCAGGACGCACGCGCTGAGGCTGAGTCCAAAAAGAATCGCGCGCCGCTCGCCCAGCTTCGGCACGATGACTCGCACCAGCCCGCCCTGAACGATCATCGCCATCAGCCCCACCAGCGCCAGCGACAGCCCCACGGCCCGCGTGTCCCAGCCATAGCGATGACTGGTGTACAACACCCACGTGCTGTGGACCCCGTTGTGCGCGGTGTGGATGAGGAAGAACGTCGCGGTCAGGCTCAGCACGATCGGATAGCGCCGGAGCGCGAGCAATGAGCCGACCGGGTTCGCCCGGGCCCACGAGAACGCGCGCCGTTGCCCGACCGGCAGCGACTCGGGCAGGACGAACAGTCCGTAGAGCCAGTTCACGAGCGTCAGTCCGGCCGCCACGTAGAAGGGGACGCGCAAGCCCACGTTGCCCAGCACGCCGCCGAGCACCGGCCCCGCGATGAAACCGAGCCCGAACGCCGCGCCGATCAACCCGAAGTTTTGGGCGCGCTTCTCCGGCGGGCTGACATCGGCGATGTAGGCACTCGCCGCCGTGATGCTCGCCCCGGTGACCCCGGAGATGATGCGGCCGAGGAAAAACCACGGCAACGTGGGCGCCCACGCCAGCAACAGGTAGTCCAGCCCCGATCCCAGCAGCGAGAAGAGGATGACCGGCCGGCGGCCGAACCGGTCCGAGAGGCTGCCCAGCAACGGCGAGCAGAGGAATTGCATGGCCGAGTACAGCGCCGCGAGCGCGCCGAAGGTGGCGGAGGCAGCGGCCACGTTGCCGCCCGAAAGCTGCTCGATCAGTTTGGGCAGGATCGGGATGAGCAACCCGATTCCCAGAATGTCCAGGAACAGGGTGACGAGGATGAAAGCAATGGCGGGCGGGCGCGGATTCACCGGGCGCGGCGACTACAGCGCCGCCATGGCGCGGAGCCGGGCCACCCGCGCCTCAATTTCCTCGCGGCGCGTCTTGTCGGTGCGGCTCAGCCCGAATCCTTCACAGCAGAACGACGCGGTAACACTCCCGTAGAGCATCGCGCGGCGAAGGTTGGCCTCGAGATTTCCCCGGGCGGCAGCCAAGTAGCCGACCAGGCCGCCCACAAAGGAATCCCCGGCGCCGGTGGGATCCACCACCTTCTCCAGCGGATAGGCCGGGCACAGGAACAAGCCCTGCGGGCCGGACAGGAGCGAGCCGTGCTCGCCCTTCTTCACGATGACGAAACGCGGCCCGAGGCGGTGGATTTTCCGCGCGGCGGCGATGACGTTGTCTTCCTTGGTCAACTGGCGCGCCTCGTGGTCGTTGAGGACCAGCGCATCCACCCGCTTGAGCAGGCGGAGCAGGTCCGCGAGCGCGATGTTGAGCCAGAGGTCCATCGTGTCCGCGACGACAAACCGCGGGCGACGCATTTGATCGAGCACGTGATGCTGGAGGGCGGGCGCAATGTTCGCGAGCAGCACGAAAGGCGTCTGGCGATACGAGGCCGGCAGCTCGGGTTGAAACGTCTCGAACACGCCCAGTTCGGTCTTGAGCGTGCGCCGGTTGTTCATGTTCACCTCGTACTCGCCGGCCCAGTGGAAGGTGCTGCCCGCGGCGCGCTGCAGTCCGGCCAGATCCACCCCATGCCGTTCGTAAAGCCGGAGGTATTTCGCGGGGAAATCATCCCCCACGATCCCCACCAGTTTCACCGGCGCGAAGAAACTGGCCGCCACGGCGGCATGACTGGCCGAGCCGCCCAGCAAGCGCGGGTTTTCCGCCTTGGGAGTCTTGATGGAATCCAACGCCGTGGAACCGACAACGAGAACACTCATGGATGCGACGTGCGGGCCGAATGGGTCTGCGCTCAAAACGCCGGGGACGGTAGGCGGCGAAGAAACTCGCGGCAAGCCCGCGCGATGTCGGGCGCGTTCAGGATCGCGGACACCACGCAGATGCGGCGGGCCCCGGCCGCGAGGACGTCGTCGAGGTTCGCCAGCGTGATGCCGCCAATGGCAAACCACGGAATCCGCACGTTCGCCGCCGCCCACCGCACGTAGTCCAGCGTCACCGCCGGCCGGCCCGGCTTGGTAGGCGTGGCAAAGACGGGCCCGATGGCGACGTATGCCGCCCCAGCCGCGACCGCGCGTGCCGCCTGCGCGGGCGCATGGCTGCTGAGACCGATTTGCAGAGGGCGGTCCCGCCGAAGAGCCGCGAGGCCATCCGGCCCGGCGTCGGCCCTGGTCAATTGCTCCACGCGCGTAAAGCCGGTGTCGAAGAAGTCTTCCTGGCCGAGGTGGCAAAGCGGGGCGCCGATGGCCCGCGCGACTTCGGGGTGATCGTTCACCACGAACCAAACCCCGGCCCGATCGGCAATCGCAAGTAGCCGTTCGGCGTGGCGTTGGATTTCCGCGGCGGGCATTCCCTTGGCACGAAACTGGATCAAGTCCGCGCCCCCGTCGCCCAGCGCGCGGGCAATCGCCTCCGGCGACCGGCCGTTCAGATAACCGGTGTCCACAAAGGCGTAGAGGCGGCAGTCGGAAAGCGGCTTCATATTGGCGATGCGCCGGTGCGGGGCACAGGAAGTCGCGGGGTCGCGCGGCGTCAGGCCGCAAAGCCGTAGGAATCTGGCGGCGGCTCGCCGGACAGGTCGAAGGGCGCAAAGCTCAGAAAGCGCCGAAACAGCGGCGTGACCCGGATCCGGTCCTTTTCCTCGATCATCGGCCAGTCGGATTTCCGGTCCGGTTCGATCAGGTCGAAACCGAGCAGGGGATTCAGGACGTAGCTGGCGATGATCGTTTCCTCGGTGTCGAAGGGGGACACCATCGCTTGGTGGAGGAAAGGCAATATGGGTGGCGGCAGAATGATCGGGGCGAGGCCTTCGACCGGCACCCAGTCGTTCGCGACCGCCGCCAGCCGCCACAAAACGATGGCCATCGTGGGTTGGATTTCCGGCACATCACGCCATCGCGCGGCGTAGCGCAGGTCCATTTTGCGAAAGTACGTGATGAACAGGTGGCGATAGAGGATTCCAGCCTGATCCTCCGGTGTCAGCGCCCGGCCCAGTCGGCTGGGGATGAAACGCCTCTTGCGCCTGATGACCAGACGCCCCAGTTCCGCAAGGGTGCGCGCGAGGTGGAGCGGCCAGACGTCCAGTTCGTTGATGACTTTGCAGTGCCTCAGCGTGGTCTCGCGACAGAGTGGGTGGATCATCAAATCGCCCCAAACCTGCTTCACGAAGGCGCGGTTGAGGTTGCCCGTGGCGGTGGTCGCGGCGCCGCCCAGCCCGCCGGCGGCGCGGAGAAAAACGCGGGTGTTGTGAACGATCGGAACGGACCGCACCTCCTCGGGCGTGAGGTCGGCGGCCAGGCGGATGGGACCCGTGGGGTCGGTCCAGTCCGCCGCGGCGAGCGCCTGGAGGTACTGATGAAGGCGTTGGAGCTCGGGGTCGGCTCCGGCCGGAGGATCCGCAATCATGGGAGGGACGATGCCGGCGGGGGTGCGGCCGTGCAACTGGCAATGTCTCCATGGTCCGGAGCGGTTTGGGCCGGGAGACGGCGCCGGAAAATCTTCACGGACTTTGGCGGATTCCCGCGCTAGATTTCGCGTGATTACCCGACAGGCGGTCATGAATCCCGAATCCCAACCAGCGCGGAAGACCGAGCGCGACCTCTTCCTGGAGGCGCTCGAGAAGACCACGGTCCACGAACGAGCCGCGTTTTTGGACGAAGCCTGTGGCCGCGATCCATCCCTCCGGGCGGGGATTGAGGCACTGCTCGAGCACCACAAGGACGACAGTTTCCTGGCTTCGCCTGCGATCGCGGCGCCTCTTCCCCCCACGCCGCGCGAAGAGGGATCGGTTCCGGGATCCATCGGCATCGTCGGGGAAAAACCCGGTGACCGCATCGGCCACTACCACCTGCTGCAGCAGATCGGCGAGGGCGGGGTCGGGGTGGTCTTCATGGCGGAACAAGAAGCGCCGGTCCGACGCCGGGTGGCCCTCAAGGTCTTGAAGCCGGGACTGGACACCCGCTCGGTCATCGCCCGCTTCGAGGCGGAGCGCCAGGCGCTGGCGTTGATGGATCATCCGAACATCGCCAAGGTGCTCGACGCCGGCAGTACTCCCACGGGCCGGCCGTTTTTCGTGATGGAACTGGTGCGCGGGATCCGGATCACGGATTACTGCGACCAAAACCGGCTGTCCACTCGCGAACGGCTGGAGTTGTTCATTCAGGTCTGCCACGCCATCCAGCACGCGCACCAAAAGGGCATCATCCACCGCGACATCAAACCGTCGAACATTCTGGTGACACTTCACGACGGCGTGCCGGTGCCCAAGGTCATTGACTTCGGCATCGCCAAGGCGCTGGACCAGCGGCTGACGGACAAGACCTTTTTCACCGAGTTCCAGGCCTTCATCGGCACGCCGGCCTACATCAGTCCCGAGCAGGCAGAGATGAGCGGGCTGGACGTGGACACGCGGAGCGACATCTACAGCCTCGGCGTGCTGCTTTATGAGATGCTCACTGGTCGGACGCCGTTCGACGCGCGGGAGCTGTTATCCTCGGGATTGGACGGCCTGCGGCGCACGATTCGCGAGCGGGAACCCTCGCCGCCTTCGACCCGGTTTCGGACGTTACCCGACGCCGAGCGGACGGTGACCGCACAACGGCAGCAGGCCGAACCGACCCGGCTGGCCAGCGTGTTGCGGGGCGACCTGGACTGGATCGTCCTGAAAGCGCTGGAGAAGGACCGCACCCGACGCTACGCGACCGCCAATGATTTGGCGCAGGACATCCGGCGCTATCTGGACAATGAGCCGATTCTCGCCCGTCCGCCCAGCACCACGTACCGGTTTCAGAAGTTGGTGCGACGCAACAAGCTCGCTTTCGCCGGCGCGGGGGCGTTTGCGGCGGCGTTGGTTATCGGTCTGGCACTTTCGACGTGGCAGTACCTTGAGAAGAGTGCAGCCTATCAACGCGCGGCGGACGCCGAGCGCGAGCAGGCTCTCTTGCGCCGGCAGGCCGATGAAGCCCGACACACCGCCGAGGCTCAGGCCCTGGCCGCACGCCGTCGGGCTTATGCCGCGGACATGAATCTCGTCCAGCAGGCGCTGGCGGCGAACAACCTCGGCCGGGCTCAAGAACTCTTGAACCGGCATCGCCCCGGCGGCGAATCTCAAATCCCCAATCTCACATCTGAAATCCCGACCGACCTGCGCGGCTGGGAATGGCGCTACCTCTGGCAGCAGTGCCGGAGCGATGCCCTCTTCACCCTTTGCCAGCTCACCAACGAAATCGTGGCGTTGAGCGTCTCGCCTGATGGGAGGTGGGTCGCCGTCGGCGAATACGGAAACCGCGGCATCTCGATCTGGGACCTGCGGGCGCGTCAGGAGATCAGCCGTTTCCCCGCGGGCGAAGGCGGCGAACTGCTGGCTTTTTCCCCCGCGGCCCCGTGGCTGGCCTTCTACGTGCCGAACCGCCCGGCCGCGCCCGGCGCGCGAGGCGCTGGCGGCCGGCTACGGATCTGGGACGCGGCCGCGCGACGAGTGGTGCAGGAATTGTCAGTGAACCGCCCCTGCCAGGGCCTCGCGTTTTCCCCGGACGGTGCCCGGCTTCTCACTGCCGGCGGGAACACCGAGTTCAGCATCTGGGATGTTGCCGCGGGCACCAACATTGCGACCGTGACCGTTCCCGAGCCGGGCGGCGCGAGAGGACGGCCCTTGTTCGGGGGGCGCGTGGCGGTCACGCCGGATTTCCGGCTCGCGGCGCAGGCGATTGGCGACGGGCACATCCGCGTCGTGGACCTCGAGTCGGCCCGCGAGCTGTGGACGGCGTCTGCCGCGGAAGAAGACGTGACCACGCTGGCGTTCTCGCCGGACGGCCGGCGGCTGGCGTCCGGGGCCGGGTTCGTCGAATCCACGATCCGCTTGTGGGACGTGGCGACCGGCCGCGAGCTGGCGCGCTTGGAAGGCCACCGCACCTACGTCCGGCACCTCTTGTTCTGGCCGGATGGGGAGATCCTGGCGTCCGCCAGCGGTGACCAGACCATCCACCTCTGGGACCTTTCCGGCCTCACGGATGCCCCGCCGTGGATCGGGCGCGGCGGCGGGCCGGGTCCCACCGGCGCCCGGGATTTGCTCCGCCCCCGCCCCGGCCGACCGCGCGTGCCCGAACTGCGCCCGGCCTCGACGCTGCGGGGACATCGGCTGGAAGTCTGGAGCCTTGCCCTGAGTCCCGACCGCACCACGCTGGTTAGCGGCTGCAAGCATGGCTCCGTGCTTGTCTGGGATACTGCCACACCCCGAAAGGGACGAAGCTTCGCGACTTTGCCAGCCGCGGTGCGCGCGTGGAGTCTGGCGCCCGATGGTCAAAGCATCCTGGCTGTGGACACCCAAGGACGTGTGGCACGCTGGCACGGTGTGGACTTCCAGCAGTCCCAGACGCTGCTGGAACTGGGACGGAGCCCGGCCTCAGCCCAATTCTCTACGGACGGCCGCCATCTGGCCGCGGCGTCGCTCGAGGGGCCGATTCAAATCTGGGACCTCCAGACCGGCGCCATCCTGCGTCAGCTTGATCCCGGCGAAAGCAGGGAATCGCCCGTCACGTTTCTCGAAGGTACGAACCATCTGGTGACGCAAGGTGGCAAAGGCGGGCACTTTCGCGTCTGGGACGTGGCGTCCGGACATGAAGTTCAGCGCTGGCAAATGCCGGGGCTGGGGCCGACCGCCAAGAGCGTGCTTTCGCCCGATGGACAGTGGGGGCTCGCGCTGGCGGAAGACGGCAACGGGGTGTTGCAGCATCTTTCCGACAGCCGGGAAATCCGTTTCGCCTTCCCGCTCCGACAGGTCAATGCCATCGCGTTCTCCCCGGACAGTCGGTGGTTCGCGGCGGTGAGCACGTTGGGCGTGGGCCAGGTGTGGGAGACGGCGACGGCGCGGCTGCAGGCCACCCTGGGCGGGTTCCTGCAAGGCGCGCACTCGGTCGCTTTCTCACCGGATGGCCGGCGCCTGGCCATCGGCAGCAACGGCAATGAGGCGGTCAAACTGTGGGATGTCGAGAGCCTCCAGGAGCTGCTCACTCTGCCGGGCCGTGGATCGCTGTTCAACGCGACCGCCTTCTCCCCGGATGGCAGCATTCTGGCCGCCAGCAACAACGACGGTCTGCTTCACATCTGGCGCGCGCCGTCGCTGGAGGAGATTGCGCGCTCTGAGGCTGGGCGGCGGCTGAGGCTGGTCGGCGGCTGAGGCTGTGCGCGCCGGATTGCGCCGCCGGACCGGGCACAAGCACGCCGCCCAGCGGAGCCGCGCCGGGCAATGAGCGTGAGCCCCAAACCGCCGCCATGGCGGGGATGGGTTTCGGGCGGGGCAGGGCGAAACAGGCCGGGCAACCAGTCCATCTCCTCGCCCCTTACCGGCGGGGACCCCGGGGCCAGCGCGCCGAGCGTGGGACCCAAGACAGCCGGCCTTGGGATCGAACGCCGGAGAGCAGAACAGCCGACCGGTGTTTCGTCCGGATTCTGGGTTATTGGGTGCGAGGACTCGCGTCCCTTGAAGAATCTGCCCTCGAAGCCATGGTCAAACTTAGTTTCCCGTTGAACCGGTCGCGAGCGCTGGTAGTTTTTCCGCCCGTAATTCCAGCACACATGACGCGCCAACACCGAAGCAAAAGCACCCGGGCATCCGTGTGGCCGTCCAAAGCCCTTTGACGATCCCATGAACACTGCCAAAACCAACAACTTCCCCAAGCTTCACAACGCCATGTGGCCGGGTCTGGTCGGCAAGGGCAGCCCCGGCGCGGAGCCGTGCATTGACCTCGACACGATGCTGGACCTGACTGCCAAGGCCGAGGTCAACGGCACCAAGTTCGATGGCGTGGACATCTTCCTTTTCGATCCCCACATCAACATTGATTCGACCGACGACGATCTGAAACGCATCGCGGACAAGATTGCCGCCAGGAACCTGGTGGTCGGCTCCGTCGTGGCACCGATCTGGCCGCCCACCGGCGGGGGCTCGGCCATGGGCAGCGAGGAGGATCGCAAGAAATTCGTTGGCCAGGTGGCCAAAGGCTGCCGGATCGCGAAGAAGCTCCGCGAACTCGGCATCCGCCCGTACGGCGTGGTTCGGATTGATTCCGCCAGCGGGGTCACCGACTGGGACAAAGATCCGAAGGGCAACACCAAGAAGATCGTCGCGACGTTCAAGGAGGCTGCCAAGGTCGCCAAGGATCATGGTGAAAGGCTGGCCGCCGAAGGCGAAATTTGCTGGGGCGGCATGCACTCGTGGAAGTACATGCTGCAAGTGCTCGAGGGGGTGGACCAGCCCAAGTGGCTGGGGTTCCAGGCTGACATGGCCCACACCCTCCTCTACGTCCTCGGCTACAACGCCCCCGAACACCGGCTTGTCCCGGAGAAGTTCCACTGGGAGCCGGAGGTGTTCCACAAGGCCATGAAGAAGCTCACCGCCGCGCTGCGCCCTTGGACGATTGATTTCCACGTCGCCCAAAACGACGCCACGGTCAAAGGCTCCGGCGAACACGAGAAGACCGGCAAGCACTGCATGGCCACCGATCCGAACGGCAAGCTGAACATCGCGCGCGACGCCGGCTACTGGCTGCGCGACGACGCCGGCAAGGTGACGAAGAAGTTCAAACACATCTGCTGGGATGGCTGCATGTTCCCCAACGAAGTCATGCTGAAACAGCAGACGTGGAATGACATCCTCGCCGCGATGATCCAGGTCCGCGAAAACCACGGTTGGCGGGCCTGACCCGCACCCTGGCTTGTGTGGAACTGACAACGAACCGCTCCCCATCAACCTCTCGCTGACATGAAAACACTCCGTCTCGGCATGATCGGCTACGGCTTCATGGGCCGTGCCCACTCCAACGCCTTCCGCAAGGTGGGCAACTTCTTCGACCTCGACCACCAGATCGTGATGCAGGCGGCCTGCGGGCGCGACGCGGCCAAGGTCGGGGCCTTCGCTCAACGCTGGGGCTACGCGACGGTCGAAACCGACTGGCGCAAACTTCTCGCCCGTGAAGACATTGACCTCGTGGACATCTGTGCTCCGAACGATGTCCACCTCGAAATCGCCGTCGCCGCTGCCAAGGCGGGCAAGATGGTGATGTGCGAAAAACCCCTCGCCCGAGACGGCCGGGAAGGAGAGAAGATGGTGAAGGCCGTCGAGCAGGCCGGCGTCCCGAACATGGTCTGGTACAACTACCGCCGCATTCCCGCCGTAACCCTCGCCAAGCAGTTGATTGACCAGGGGAAGCTGGGCCGGATCTTCCACTACCGCGCCAAATTCCTCCAAGATTGGACGATCAATCCCGAACTCCCCCAAGGCGGCGCCGGATTGTGGCGGCTGGATGCCAAGGTCGCCGGCAGCGGCGTCACCGGCGATCTTCTGGCACACTGCATTGACACCGCCCTGTGGCTCAACGGCTCGATTGCCAAGGTCAACGCCATGACCGAGACCTTCGTCAAGGAGCGCAAACACAACCTCACCGGCAAGGTCGAGAAGGTGGGCATTGATGACGCCTGCGCCTTTCTCGCCCGCTTCAGCAACGGCTCGCTCGCCACGTTCGAGTCCACCCGCTACGCGCGCGGCCACAAGGCGCTGTACACCTTCGAGATCAACGGTGAGCACGCCAGCATCGCCTGGGATTTGCACGACCTGCATCGGCTCCAGTTCTTCGACCACAAGGACGAAGGTCGGCTTCGCGGCTGGCGCAGCATCCACGTCACCGACGGCGATCATCCCTACATGGGCAAGTGGTGGGTGCCCGGACTGGCGATCGGCTACGAGCACAGCTTCGTGCATCAAGTCGCCGACTTTCTCGAAGGCCTCGCCACCGACAAACCGGCCAGCCCGACCTTCCGGGACGCCCTCGAAACCCAGTACGTCTGCGACGCGGTCCTCAAGTCCGCCAAGACCGCCAAGTGGGAGAAGGTCAAGGCGTTGAAGTAGGGTTTCCTCAGAAAAGCTCCATCCGCCCCAGCCCACGGCAACCGGCACGCACACAACTGCGCGACTGAGTGATTCAGACCGTTGCCAGGAGACGAGCGGGGGGCAAGCGGCCGGCGAGGTCGGCAGTAACGCGGTCAGGCAACCATCCCGTATTGGCCAAGCATGGTGGGTCGGGTGGGACTCGAACCCACGACCAACGGCTTAAAAGGCCGCTGCTCTACCACTGAGCTACCAACCCAGAAACGATCGCAATCCAGCCCTTTCCGCAGCGCAGCCCGCGGCGTTCGGACCGGTCGCCCGGTTTTTTCCCGCTGCCTTCCAAGGATAGGGATTCTTCCATCCGAAAAAGGGGCTCAGCCGCGAATCGCAAGTGGATTCCCCGGGGTCGGCACGGGCTTTGGACAGCCTCGAAACCGCACCGCGTTACTATGCGGGGCTCAAGTGCGGCCGCAAGCAGTTTCGCCGTTCGATGGAATCGTTGAAGGAAAGCTGGGGGGATGACACGCGGCGGACGGCTTAACAACGCTGCTGGTCCGTCAGCACTACCGCCGCCAAAGCCATCCTGTCGAACACCGAATGAAGGGACAGACCCAGCGCGAGCCCCAGCCCACTCGAAGATCGCGCTAAAAGTTCGGCCCGCGAATGCCGATGCCCGCACGGTTCTCCGGACGTGCATGTGCCCAGCCGGGTCCCTCGTCGCCTGTTTCGGCCGCCCCTCCTGGGACGCCACGAGCGCCGAATCTCCGGTTCCGGAAACGGGGCGGCGGCGATTTCGACGATGTGACCGCACGCACGGAGACCAGCCAACCGCGGCGTCGGATTGCCAGTGAAAGCCTTGCTGGCGGAGAGCCGCGCGAGTTGAATCGGGGCGTGTCAACCAAAGTCATCGCCGTCGCCAATCAGAAGGGCGGCGTGGGCAAAACCACCACTGCCGTCAATCTGGCCGCCTGTCTGGCGGCGCTCGGGCAGCGGGTGTTGTTGCTGGATCTGGATCCCCAGGCCAACGCCACCAGCGGCCTGGGCCTCGAAAAGGCCGAAGGCGGCTCGGCCTACCGCGCCCTGCTCGGGGAGGAGGCGCTGCTAGCGCGCGTCAAGCCGACGAAGTACCCGAATCTGTCAGTGATCCCGAGTGAACTGGACCTGTGCGGTGCTGACGTCGAGCTGGCGCGGCTGCCCGACCACTTGCAGCGGCTGGACCGGGCCCTGGCACCCGCGCGCGAGTCCGGCCAGTTCGATGTGCTGCTTGTGGATTGCCCGCCGTCGCTGGGGATTCTCACGCTGAACGCCTTCACGGCGACCGACTACGTGCTGGTTCCGCTCCAGTGCGAGTATTACGCGCTGGAAGGGATTTCCATGATCACGCGGCTGTTACGGCAGTTGCACGACACGGGCACGAATCCCCGACTGCAACTGCTGGGTGTGTTGATGACCATGTTCGACGGGCGCACGCGGTTGTCGCCCCAAGTGGTCAGCGAGGTTCGGGAACACTTCGGTGACGCGGTGTTCGAAACGGTCATCCCCCGCACCACGCGCCTAGCGGAGGCACCGAGCTTCGGTCAGCCGATCATCGAGTACGACCCCTACAGCGCCGGGGCGTCTGCGTACGAGGTGCTCGCCCAAGAAGTGCTCCAACGGCTCCAGAAAGCGGGGACCGCCGGCTGATGGCGGTCGGCACGGCCGCGCCTCACTGCCCCGCCAGGTGGCGACAGAGCAGGCGCATTTCGACCGCCTGCAGATCCCGAGCAAAGCGCGGTTGGGGATCTTCGGCCGGTCGGCGAGCAGCCGCCTCAACGAAGTCCACGAAGGCCAGCGGTTCCCAGCGCCCCGGGGAGCCGCCGAAATCGAATGCCTTGAACTCCGGCACCGCCTCGCGGCGCGCGCGGGCTTCCCCGGCCAAGTCGGGCCAGATGCGGTGCGCGGTCACCCGGCGGAACCAGTATTTGGCGTTCCAGTAATCCGGCTCGCGCCGGTGAGCGATGCCGTGGACATAGGCGGCGTCTTCGCTTGCCAGTTCCTGCACGGCGCCGTGGGCGAGGTCCCAATGGTCGTGCCAGAGCAGCACGAGCGCCCGCAGCACCTCGCGGTTGGCCGGGGGCACGCCGGCGACCGCCGCCAGCGCCGCGTCCAGTTCCGACACGCTTTTCACCCCGGCGCGCGGTCCCCGGCCCAGCTCGGGGATTGTGCCAGTGAGCAAACGCAACGCGAGGTCGTTGGCCGTGGTCCGTCCAGAGTTTGGATCCATGCGCAAGGAGGTAGCGGCCGCCGCCGGCCGCCGCAACGGAAAACGCGGGAGCCGATCAAAGCGGGCCGTCTATGTGAGGCCGATTTCCCGTTGGTGAGCGTATTGGTGGGCGGCGGCGATGAACCCCCGGAAGAGCGGATGAGGCTTGTCGGGCTTGCTCTGGAATTCGGGATGGTACTGGCAGGCCATGAAAAAGGGGTGGTCCCGCAATTCGATGAGCTCGACCAGTTCGCCGTCTGGCGAGGTGCCGCTGAAGATGAAACCGGCCGCCTCGAATTGCGCGCGGTAGCGGTTGTTGAACTCGTAACGGTGACGGTGGCGTTCGTTGACCGTGAACGCGCCGTAAAGCCGCGCGCCGCGGGAATCCGTCTTGAGCTGCACTTCCTGCGAACCCAGGCGCATCGTGCCGCCAAGTTGGGTAACCTCCCGCTGTTCCTCGAGCAGGGCGATCACCGGATGCGGCGACTGCTTGTCGAACTCCGTGGAGTGAGCGCCCTCCAACCCGAGCACGTGGCGGGCAAACTCGATGGTGGCCACCTGCATCCCCAGGCACAGCCCCAGGTATGGCACCCCGCGCTCGCGGGCGTAGCGGGCGGCGAGGATTTTACCCTCCACGCCACGGTCACCGAAGCCGCCGGGCACGAGGATGCCCCCGAGATTCGCCAGCAGTTTCTCCGCTCCTTCCTTCTGAATGTTCTCGGCCTCGATGCGCTCGAACTCGATCCCGCAATCATTGGCGATGCCGCCGTGCGTGATGGCTTCGTACACGGATTTGTAGGCGTCTGGCAGGCCGATGTATTTCCCGACCACGCCGATCCGCACGCGATGTTGCGGCGCGACCAGCTTGCGAATGATGTCCTGCCAGTGGCCCATGTTGGCCGGCGGCGTTTCCAAACGCAGGAAGCGGCACACCAGATCGTCCATCCGCTCTCGCTGGAGCATGAGCGGCACTTCGTAAATGCTGTGGTCCACGTCCTTTTCCTCGATCACGCCCTCGAAGGGGACGTTGCAGAAGAGCGAGATCTTCTCCCGCAGTTCCTTCCCCAGCGGCTTTTCCGTGCGGCAGACGAGGATGTGAGGCGTGATGCCGATTTCGCGCAGTTTGGCGACCGACTGCTGGGTCGGCTTGGTTTTCAACTCGCCGGCGGCCCGGATGAATGGCACGTAGGTGACGTGGATGAAGATGGCGTTGTTGTAGCCCACCTCGAGGGCAAACTCGCGGATCGCCTCCAGGAAGGGCAGCCCTTCGATGTCGCCGGTGGTGCCGCCGATCTCCGTGATCAACACGTCCGGCTTCGCCAGGTCCGCCAGTTCCACCATGCGCGCCTTGATTTCGTCGGTGACGTGCGGGATCACCTGGACCGTCTTGCCCAGGTAATCGCCCCGCCGTTCCTTGTCGAGGACGCGGGCATAGACCTGGCCGCTGGTGAGGTTGTTCTTCCGCGTCAGCTTGGTGCCGGTGAACCGTTCGTAGTGGCCGAGGTCCAGGTCCGTCTCCGCGCCGTCGTCGAGCACGTACACCTCGCCGTGCTGGTACGGATTCATCGTCCCCGGGTCCACGTTCAGATAGGGATCAAACTTCTGGAGGCAGACCTTGAGCCCGCGGTTCTCGAGCAGGGTGCCGAGGGACGCCGCGGTCAACCCCTTGCCGAGCGAACTCACCACGCCGCCGGTCACGAAAATGTACTTCGTCGTCTTCATGTGATTGTCCCCACCCGCCATCCTTGCGAGCGCCTACCCTGCCAGCCGCGCCAGCACCCGCTCCACGTCGGCCGGCACGTCCACGCCCACGCTCTCATGGTCCACCCGCACCACCGCGATGCAGATGCCGTTTTCGAGTGCGCGCAGTTGTTCGAGCCGCTCGGCCTGTTCCAGCGCCGAAACCGGAAAGCCAACCAGTCGCAGCAACGTGTCGCGCCGATAACCGTAGATGCCCAGGTGCTTCAAAAACGGAAACGCCGCCAGTTGTTCAGTCACCGAACGGCTGGCGGCGTCGCGCAGATACGGAATCGTGCGACGGGAAAAATATAGGGCGCGGCCGGCGCGGCTGACAACGACTTTGACCACGTTTGGATTGTCGTAGTCCGCCGGGTCACGGAGCGGCGTGGCGGCGGTGGACATCTCGGCTCCCGCGAGCGCGCCGGCCACGGCGTCCACCACGGCCGGATCCATCAACGGTTCGTCGCCCTGGATGTTCACGGCGGCGTCCGCCTCGACGCGGCGCATGACCTCCGCGATGCGATCGGTCCCGCTTGGATGGTCGGGTGAGGTCATTTCCACCCGGCAAAAGCCGCGCGCCACGGTCGCGATGCGTTCGTCGTCGGTGGCCACGATCACGTCCGCAAGGGACCGCGCGAGGCGGCAGCGCTCGACCACATGCTGAACCAGTGGCTTGCCGGCAATCGGGTGGAGCGGCTTGCCCGGAAACCGGGTCGAAGCGTAGCGCGCGGGGATGATGCCGAGAATACGCATCGCCGGGATTAAGCCACGCGGCTTCCGGGGGGCAACAGCGTTTTCCGGGCCCGGAAAACACGAAGGGCACCGGCCCTCTCATCGGCCGGTGCCCGACAGCGTGACCGCGCGCGGCGCGGTGACTACTTGCCCATCAGATGCTCGAGGACCAACTGATCCAGCGCGGCGTAGTTCCGGTCGGCGATGAGCTTTCGTGCCTCGGCTTCAGGATACGTGCGAGCCTTCTCGACCAGCCGCAGGAACGTCCGCCGGCTGTTCTCGAGGTGCGCAGTCCAGTGCTCCACCTTGGTCGTGCGGAAGGGATGCACGTCAAACGCCACGTATTCGCCCTTCTTGCCGTAGCCGTTGCGCTCCAGGGCGCGCACCTGGTTGAAGGCGACGCGAAGGTTGGCACTGCCAAACGGCTTGTCCTGATCGAACTTGAGACCGTTCTGGTCGTTCAAGTGGAGGGACCAGAGCTTTCCGAACGAACACGCGAAGTCAATCTCGTCGGCCGGGTCCAAACCGGCGAGGATGGCGTGCGCGGATTCAATCAGGCAGCCCACCCGCTTGGGGTCGCTGGTCTGCGTCGCCAGCGCCAAGGCATGACCGATGGTGGGGATGTAGGCGAGGTCCATCGGTTCGTTGGGCTTGGGCTCGATGGCGATGCGGATCTTCTTGTCGTGGGCCAGCATCTTGTCCACGGCCTCGACGAGATAATCCACGCACTGGCGCGCGTTCTTGCTCTCCCGGATGTAGGAGCCCTCCCGGGCCAGCCACAAAACGATCAGGTCACAGTCCAGGTAGTTGGCGACGTCAATGCAGCGCAGCGACCGTTCGATGGCGTACTTCCGGCACTTGGGATCGTTACTGGTGTAGGCGCCGTCAATGGTGCGCGGGTCAAACCACAGGCGCGGTGCGACGATCTCGGCCACGATGCCGGCGTCGTCGAGCTTCTTCTTCAACGCCCGGGCCTCGGACTTGAGCTGGGCGTCGGACTTGTTGTCAATGTCCGGCACGGCGTCGTCGTCATGGAACATCATGGCGTCAAAACCGAGCTTCTTGAGCTGCTCCAGCTTCCAGTCGAAGGACTGAACCGGGCGGGTCGGCGGGCCGTAGGGATCCTGGCCTTCGCTCAGATTCCAAGGGCCGAAACAGAATTTGTAGGTGGTATCTTTTGGCATAGCGATGTGCCGCGGAGGCTAGTGAAGCGGTCGGAGCAGGGAAGCAAAAAGGCGCAGCCGACCCGCCGCGCCCGGAAGCTCTGCCAAACAGGTCGCTCCGTCAGCTTTGCCGCCGCCGCCAGAGGACAAAGCCGAGAAGGCCGACGCCGCCACACCGGCAGCCACAGCGGGTTCGGGGATCACGGCGCCTTCAAGCACGACATTGTCCACCGCCCAACCTTGGACAATCGCCGGCACCAGCGGGATGCCCGTGCCTCCCCACGCAAGAATCTGGACCAGAGAGGACGGTCCGTTGAACACCAGCGGTACGGTGACGGCACCCCACGTGTTGACGGAGGTGGGCAACGGACCCGCCACCAACGTTCCGTTCAAAGCCACGGCGTACGTGGTTGGACCGTTGCCAGGGCCCGGCAAGCTGGGTGAGAAGTTGTCGAAGCTGAACGAGGTGGCCGTGGCGTTGAGCGCCACACTCGCGGGCGCTGTGGTCGGACCCGTGAAGTCGAAACTCACGATCGCAAACTGTGCGGTGCTCAAGACCGCGCCGCCGCCCAACAGACAGAACAGGGCGTGAGATTTCATGGAATGCAGTACCAACAGGGGCGCGGATTGAAGCGCCGAAGCGGTCGCCACCGTTGAAACCCGCTCCCTGCCAACCCCATCTCCCGCGGATTTGCAAGCGGGTGGAAACGCGGTCGCCTGACCCGTCGTCTCGTCCGCGCGCGACAGTCGCACCCCGCAACGTTGGAGAGGACATCGCGATGCGTTAAGGCTGCGCCAGCCGGTAGAAGCGCGGGCCGTCCGGCAGCGGGAGGTTCAGAACCCAGCCCTCGCTCTCCCGAACGGCCCGCTCGGCCAGCCGTGACCAGGCCGCGCCGGCGACTGCGGGACTGGTTTCCACCGCCCACACTCCCACACCGCCGCTCCAACTCAGTTGCAGCGATCCTTCGGCGACTCGTGCCCCGAGTCGCGGCGGCGGGACGGTCACCGGTTTGGAGGAGATCAGTCGCAGATCGAACGCCAAGTCGGAGCTGGACGGGGAGACCTGGTGCACCTCCACGGCCAACACATTGCGCCCCGAACGGAAGTTCGAAGTGGCGACCTCTGTCTCGTAGAACGTCGTTTCCGCCGCGCCGCTCACTGTGCTGGCGGCCAGGGTTCGGTAGTCCGGCGGACCGTTCGGCATGTTGCTGCGGAACACCTCGCGACCGTTGAGGTACACGATCGCGCCGTCGTCCCGCAGCAAGCCCAACGTGACCGTGCCGAGCTCCGAGGGGTTGGTGACGTTGAAGGCATGGCGGAAATAGGTGGTGATGTGCCGGTTGGCCACGTTGCCGCCAAAGCTCACCGTCGTGACGATGCCGTTGTCCCCATAGCCCAATCGCGCATTCCCCTCTTCCCAGCGGCTGTCGTCGAAGGCGGCCCCGCGCCACGCCAACCCCTGATCCGATCCGTCGTCCAGAAATCGCCAGCGGGCACCCGCCGGAACCAGCGTCAGCGTTTCGGCATCACTCCCGGGCATCGCTTCAAAATCCAGGTTCGCGAGGTGGCCGGTGACGTTCACTGGGTTGGTGAAAGCGGGCTGCAAGGGCGTGCCGCCGCCGCCGTGGGCCTTGAGCGAAACGCTCCCCCGGCCCACCCCCGTGAGCACGTATCGGCCATCCGAGTCGGTCGTCGCGCTGCGGCCGTCGGTCGTGGTCACCCTCACCTCGCCGAGCGGCTGGCTGCCTGACCACACCCGGCCGGCCAGGGTGAACGTGCCCGGATTGCCCACCCGAACGAGGACTGACGCCGAAGTCGCGCCGCCCCGGAGGTTGGAAACCGTGCAGCGGACCCGGTAGTAGCCAGCCGTGTTCCAGGCGCGGGTCAGGCTGGACTGGTTTTCGCCCGGCACGCCGTCGCCGAAGTCCCAGTGGTACGCGAGGGTGCCGCCAGTTGGGTCGAGTGCCGTCGCTGTGACGGTCACCGGCGTTCGCGCGCTGACATTGGTCTGCGATGCCGTCACCGTCAGGGTTGGCGGCGGGAGATTGGTGAACGACCCGCGATTCACGGCGACCTCGATGAACGGCACGCCGTCATCGCCGCGGGCCAACGGCGTGACGTGCAGCCCGGCCTCGAAGTCCGAGAAGGTGCGGCCAAGGACCAGTGGCGAATCGTTCTTTTCGTCGGCCGACCCGGGCGTGAGATCGAGCAGGCGGGTGGCCTGGGCGCTGTTGCCGGCCCAGCGGAGTCCCACGCCGTTCATCAACCACGAGTTATCGGTGAACTTCTGGCGGAACTCGACCCAGTAATTGGTGCCGGCATTCTTGCGGACCGAGAGGGCCCGCACGCCGCGAGCATCGCTTCGATCGTGGGCGTACACGCGGTACACGCCGCTGGTGTTGACCGTGATGACGTCGCCGCTGGTCAGCCAGTTGAGGAGCCGCTTGAAGCGGGTGTTGAAATGGCGCCGCCCCGCCGTGGCCGAACCCATGGTGTCGAAACTGTCGCCGTATTCGACCGTGGTGCCCGGACCGATCACGCTCTCGCCGGCCGTGTCCCAGAAGTTGGCGTGGGGCAGCCCAAAGTTGTGCCCCAACTCATGAGCGATGACCCCGGGACCGTCAAAGCTCGCGCGAATCCACGAGCCCGGTGCGCCGACGTAACCGAGGCCCGCCCAATTGAAACCGGGTACGCGCCCGAAACAGATCAAGTCGTAGTCGAAATTCGCGAGGTTGAAGCCACCGGCACGCGCTGCGTTGCGCGCCGCGTTGCGCACCTCGGTGGCGTCCACGGAACCGTAGTACGCCGCCGTTTGCGGCAGGCGATAGGTGGGCGTGATCACCGATCCTTCGCCTGCAAGCTGGAAGCCCGCGCGACCATACGACGACTCGAAGTAGAACTCGTGGACGCCCTTGATGAGGTTGGTGCCCTGGGCCTCCGTGAACGGCGCGCCCGGAAGGTCCGAAAAATCCACGCGGATCAGGATGAGCCGTTTCTGCCCGGTGCTGGCGGACGAAGCGAGCGCCACCGACCGGGCCGCATTCACCTCGGCCTCCGCGTCTTCCGCAAAGGCCCGGGCGTGGTCGGCACAGCACGCCGCCACCACGCCGTCCGCCGAGTCGAGCACAACGGCCTCCGGGTTTTCCGGGCCGAACGAAACCGGCGTGGCGCAGGTCACACAATCGGCCGGCGGGCGGGCGGGAGAAATGCCTGCGAGTCGCCGGACGCTAAATTCAGCCACGGCCAGCCGCTGGCCCAGCGCGATGCCCACCAAGGGGATGCCGCGCAAGGTGACGTCGCCCAGACGCTCGCCGTACACGAAGGCACGGTAGCGAACGCCGTTCAATTCCACTTCGCGCCACGAGGCCGGTCCGGCCGACCGCGCGCCGGGCTCGAACACCGCGGCGAAGACTTCGAAGTCGCCCCGCCCGCGCACCGGCTGCTCCAGCCACGCGGCGATCGCTGGCGGGACCTCGGCCAGCACATCGTCGTCCACGGCGAGGGCGAGGGCACGCTCGGGGTCGCTCTCGATCAAATCCTCCATCTGGTCGTGACGCGCCCTCGCCAGGGCCTCTCCCGACGAGGCGAGCTCGCGCAATCTCGCGGCGTGGCCCGCTTGGCGGGCAGCCCGGTACTCCGCCAACCAACGGTCAAAGTCGGCAAATTCGCGTTCGGCAACCGGGTCGGCCGGGGCGGCCGCAAGAAGCAAGGCTTCGCGCGCACGGGCGGCGGCGGACTCGCCAGTTGCCTCTCCAGCCTGATGGACTGCGGCCGGCGGGGAATCGGACGAGACCTGACGAGTCACCCGGTTTTCGGCCGGGACCGCCAACGGACTTGTCGTCACGCCGGGCACGGCCGTGGACGGCCGTTCGCGGCCAATCCAGACCGCAGCGGCGGTCAGGCCGATACAAGCGGCAATGGTACGGAAGCGCCCCATCTTCGGCCGAAGAGTAGCATGCACAAGGCCAGCGCGCCGAACGCGAACGGTGGCGGGAGTACGCGGAATCAGCCGCTTCTTCCCGCCGCCGGAATCCGCCAGCGTGCCCCGCTTCTCTTTGGGCGTTCACCGGTTGGGGTTATGGCGTCACCACAACAACGCCTCGAGCGTATTGCCACTGCAAAACGCGCTCTGCCATGCAGGCCAACTCGCCTTGAAAGGCCGACCCAATCATCGCGGGTCGCAGCAGGCTGGCTGGGGCTTGAGCTGACCATCTGCCTCGAGCCGCGCCCGGGGCGGCGACATCAGCGCAGCCACGGCGCCAGCCACTCGGCGTTCATTGTCGAGAGCCAGCGCCGGGTGTCGTCCGAGCCCAGCAACAAGGCCATCAGAAACGTGAGGGCAAATGGCGCCGAGAGCACCAGAAGCACGGCGGCCGTCCACAGCACGCCGCGCCGTGACACAGGCGCGTCGTCATCGGCGGCTTCGGGATGGCCCAGCGCCGCCGGATGGTAGTGGTACCGGCGATGCTTGTGACGGAAGGGACGGCGGTGATGCGTGGCCCCGCTACGTGAACCGGTGGCCGCGAGTTCTGGTCGCGAGGTCACCCGATTTTCGGAAGTTCCCACGGTTTGCGGTATTCGTAGTGGTACTGCTTGGCCTTGACGGGCTCGCCCACGATGCGCTCGTTGGCCGGGTCCCACTTGATGGTGCGGCCCTCGAGAATGGCGATGTTGCCGAGGTGACAGACCGTGGCGGACCGGTGGCCCACCGTCACATCGCAAATCGGCGGTTTGCGGCTCTTGATCGCATCGAGCCAGTTCTGGTGGTGATCCCGGCTGATTTCCAGATGGACCTCATCGGCGCCGAGGGGCTCCTCGAGCACTCCCTTGACAGAACTCTCGAGACGACCGCGATCCACGTAAATGATCCCGTCCTGCCCTTCAAAGGTGGTGCCGATGCGGTGGCTGTTGCCGCAGATCACCGTGATGCCGTTGGGGTACTTGTAGGTGACCTCGAACCACTGCGGGGTTTCGTACAAGCCCTCTTTGTTGAACTCGGCGCGCCCGCTGATCTCCACCGGGCCGCTGTGATCCATGTTGAGGGCCCACTGCACGATATCGAGGTGGTGCGCGCCCCAGTTGGTCATCTGGCCACCGGAGTAGTCCCAGAAGAAACGGAACAGGTAGTGAACGCGGTTGACGTTGTAGGGGCGCCACGGAGCCGGCCCCAGCCACATGTCGTAATCCAGTTCAGCGGGCGGCTCGCTGTCCGGCACGCGGGGCGGCTTGGCGCGGTCGAGGTAATTGACGCCCGGCAGCCCCACCCGCACGGTGCGAATCTCGCCGATGCGCTCGGAGCGCACGTACTCGGCTGCGCGACGGAACTTCTCGTCCGGCCAGGAGCGTTGCTGACTCCCGTTTTGGATGATGCGCTTGTAGTACTGGGCGGCCTTCACCATCGCCTGGCCTTCGACAATGGTCAGGGTCATCGGCTTCTCGACATAGACGTCCTTGCCCGCCATGCAGGCGTGAATTGCCGGGAGAGCGTGCCAGTGGTCGGGGGTGCCCAGAAGGACAGCGTCAATGGACTTGTCCTCCAGCAGCTTGCGGTAGTCGTAAAACACCTTCGCTTCCACCCCGGTCCGGTCCTTGACCTCTTTCTGCGCCTGGGCGGCGTGGCGCTTGTCCACGTCACAGACGGCAACGACGTGCTTGATCATGGAGCGGGCGTTCATGTTGCTCCGGCCCTGGCCGCCGGTGCCAATGATGCCGACGCGGACCAACTCGCTGGGATTCTCGCCGGTCTGCGCGCGGGTCCGGTTCAGGAAAAGACTGGGCGCGGCAGTGAGGGCGGCGGCGCCGAGACCCAGGTTGCGGCTGCGGCGGAGAAACTCACGGCGGGGAAGTGGTGATGTGCTGTTCATGGCGGCCGTTATCGGTCTTTCGCCGGAGTGTGTCAACGCGACGGGGAAGCCCGCTGGCGAGCGATGGAACCCCCACGCCAGGCCGGTCTTGTTTTGGTCGGACGGGTCGCGGTACGGTCCACCCATGAAACTCACGCCTGCCGGCAGCTTCTCCCTCGCGGTGTTCGCGGTCGGGGCGCTTGCCGCCGCCGCGCCCATCACGTTGCACCCCGAAAACCCGCATTACTTCCTCTGGCGCGGCGAGCCCACGGTCCTCATCACGTCGGGAGAGCACTATGGTGCGGTTCTGAATCGTGAGTTCGATTTCCGTCGTTACCTCGACACGCTGGCGAAGGACGGGTTGAACAACACCCGCACCTTCACCGGTGCGTACTGCGAGCCGCCCGGCGCCTTCAACATCGCCCGCAACACCCTCGCTCCGGAACCGGGCAAGCTGATCGCCCCGTGGGCGCGCAGTGAGGAGCCGGGCTATCGGAACGGCGGCAACAAGTTCGACCTGAACCGCTGGGACGCGGAGTATTTTCAGCGGCTGCGGGAATTTCTGGCGCACGCCGGGCAGCGCGGGGTGGTGGTCGAGTTGAATCTGTTCTGCCCCTTCTACGAAGAAGGGATGTGGGTGCTCAGCCCGATGAACGGGATCAACAACGTCAACGGCGTGGGCAACGTGGCGCGTACGAACGTGTACACGCTGGACCGCCACGGTGGCTTGCTGCCGGTACAGGAGGCGCTCACCCGCAAGCTGGTGACCGAGTTAAAGGACTTCGACAACCTCTACTACGAGGTCTGCAACGAACCCTACTTCGGCGGGGTCACGATGGAATGGCAGCATCGCATCGTGGATGTGATCGTTGAGACCGAGCGCCAACTCGGTGTCCGGCACCTCATCTCGCTCAACATCGCCAACGACAAGGCGAGGGTCCAAAACCCACACCCGGCGGTCTCGATCTTCAATTTCCACTACGCGTATCCCCCCGACACCGTGGCGATGAACTACGATCTCAACAAAGTCATCGGCGACAATGAAACCGGTTTCCGCGGAACGAATGACCTGCCCTACCGCGTTGAGGGCTGGAGTTTCCTGCTGGCGGGCGGCGGGCTGTTCAACCACCTGGATTACTCCTTCGTCGCCGGGCATGAGGACGGCACTTTCGTGTACCCCGAGAAACAGCCCGGCGGCGGGAACGCGGGGTTCCGGCGGCAGATGAAGATCCTCGGCGACTTCCTTCGCGGGTTCGATTTCATCCGGATGCGGCCCGCGCCCGAGTGCATCACGGCCGGGGTGCCGGCAAAACATCGGGCGTACGTCCTGGCCGAAGCCGGCCGGGCCTACGCGCTCTACCTGGCCCGCGACACGAAGGCGAAAGACGCGCCCACGGGACCGCAGACCGCGTCACTCGAACTGGCCGTGCCCGACGGTCGCTACGCGGTGGAATGGGTCCATCCAAGAACCGGGGCGGTCGAAGCTCGCGCGGCAGTCACCAGCGCCGGCGGGCGCGTGACGCTCACCACGCCCGCATTTGAGGAGGACATCGCGCTGGCACTGCGGCGGCTTTGAATCCGATGCGTGCCACCCCGGCGCCGTCCGTCGAGCGCTTGCGGCGGAGTGTCAGTTCCGCTTCGCGCTCCATTCGACGTCCACCGTCCGGCCATCCATCTCGGTCTTGGCCCGGCCGGTGATCGCCCCGTCCACGAGTTTGCCGGTCATCTGGTAGGTCATGGTGCCGCCGCCGGGGCGGTCGCGGTTGACGGTCCAGGAGAATTCGTCGCCTCGGATGCGGCCGTTCTCGATCTCAAGCCAGCCATCGCTTCCCCGGGCGAAGCGACCGGTGACCCGGTCGCCCTCGCGTTGGAGGATCAGCGGGGCGGACACCGGATTGCCGTCGGGCCCCTGAATGGTCCACACCCATTCCCCGGACAGGTCGGCAGCGGTGGTCGCGACTGCAGCGTCCCCGAGCAACCGGCGGAGCAGCGGCTCGATCGCCTCGGCCCAGGCGGCGTAGCCGGCGGGCGAGAGGTGGAGAAAGTCGGGCATCAGCGCGCGCGGGATCAACCCCCGGGCGTCCAGGAAACGATGACCGATATCGAGGTAAAAGATGCTCTGCTGGTCGTCCAGTTTCTGGAGAATTTGGTTCACCTGCGCCAGCTTGCCCCGCTGCGGGCTGGGGTTCTCGTTCCGGGGGAAGATGCCGAGCAGGAGGATTTTGGTTTCGGGCACGGTCTGGCGGAGGTGTTTGACGATGGCCGTCACCCCGTCGGCGATCTGCTCGACCGTGTTGTCCTCGCCGTTCGAATTGTTGGTGCCGATCATGATGACCGCGACCTTCGGTTTGAGGCCCTTGAGGTTGCCGTTTTGGAGCCGCCAGAGGACGTGCTGGGTGCGGTCCCCACCGATGCCCAGGTTGACAGCGTGCCGCGAAGCGTAGTGCTTTTCCCACACCTCGCGCCCCGCGCCTTCCCAGCCCTGCGTGATGGAGTCGCCGATGAAAATCACCTGCGCCTTCCCACCCGCCTCCGCCGCGCGTTGATTGAGCAATTCCTGGCGTTTGACCCAACCCTCGTCGGTGCGGGGGGTCGGCTCGTCGGCGGAGTGGGCCGCCAGGCGGGGCGTGAGGACCAGCGCGAGGGCGAGAGAACCGAGCAACGCAGTTTTCATGGGCGGTCTCTTAAACGCCGTACCCGGTTCGCGCAAGCTCCGCCTCGGGCGGCGACGGTCGCGAGTGCCCGGCAGGTCAACCGCCTTCCTACGTCGCTGTCCCGGGAGGCGCTACTCCACTTCCCATTCGTACAGGCCGGCGGAGAAGTTCGGCGGCAATTGAATCTCGAGTCGCAGGGCCTTGGTGGTCACGGGCGTGAACGAGACCTTCACCGGCTCCGTCTTCCGAATTGGATAGGAAGCCACGCCCTCGACCGGCTGCCAGGCGTCGCGGTCGTCGCGGTACAGCAGCCGCCACGAGGCCGGCAGCCGGCACTCGCCGGTGCCTGTGTCGTCAAACCACGACACCGTGACTGCCCGCACTGGGGTCGGCTCGGCGAACTCGTACGCCACCCACTCGACAGTGCCTTTGCGGGGCCAGAAGTCGAAGTTCGGTGCAGAACCGTCCGGTGCGTTCTGCGGGGTCTGCTGATCGTTCAAGCGGGCGGGATCCATCCCACCGCGGTGAAATGAGGTCGTCACCTTTGCCCGCGAGGCGATCGTGGGCTTCGGCGCCAGTCGGGCGCGCTCCGGCACGCGCGCCAGCCAGACGCTCATCGGCGTCAGACTGCGGTTGGCCCACACCGCATAGGGGATCGCAGTTAACTCGGCCGGTCGGGCCGCCACTTCGCCGGCTTCGGTGCGATACGCCTTCTGCGCGTTCGCCACGCGCAGGACTGTGACGCCCCCCAGCAGCGCGTCCCGATGCTCGGCGGTGACTCGGGCGCTCGCCGGGAGGACGGCATCAAAGACGGAGCCGTCGTTATCGAGCCCTTCGAACGCATAGACAATCGGGCCCCGTTCGAGGGCGACCTGGTCCCGCGTGGCGGCGATTTTGGGATTTCCGACCACGCGCCGGATGGGCATCGGCAGGTCGAGCGTCACCATGTCGCCGGCTTTCCACTCGCGACTGATACGGGCGAAGCCTTGCGTGGGCGTGACGGCAACCCGTTCGCCGTTGACCTGCAAAGACCAGGCGGCGGGCGTCGGATCGTCGTAGGCATACAGGTCGCTGGGCAGGGGGCGGCCCTGAACCCATCCGGGGACGCGCAGACACAGTGTGAACCGACCGGCGGATGCCGGCTGCACCCGGATCTCGACCTTGCCGTCCCACGGGTACCGGGTGGTCTGGATGAGCTTGACCGGGCGTTGCCCAACGGTGGCCGTCACTTCGCCCTCGGCGTAGAGGTTCACGAAGAGGTTGTCGTCCTGCACGGCGGCCACATAGCCGCCCAACGAGGCCAGCGTGCGCAGCACATTCGGCGGACAGCACGCGCAGCCAAACCACGGCGCGCGGCCGGCGCGGCCGTGGTTGTTGGCCGACTTGCCGTCGTACTCGAGCGGGTTCGGATAGAAAAACCGGTCACCCGAGAGGGAGACACCGCTCAACGCACCGTTGTAGAGGGTGCGCTCGAAGACATCCATGTACTTGGCGTCACCGGTCATCAGGAACATCCGATGATTCCAGAACAGGAAGGCCACCGCCGCGCAGGTTTCGTTGTAGCACCGGTGTGGAAGTTCGTAGTCATTGCCGTACGCTTCCCCCGCTGCCCGGGCGCCGCAGCCACCAGTCAGATGCAGCTTCTTGGACACGACGTTGTCCCAGATGCGGTGAATGGCCGCGAGGTATCGCTGGTCGCCCGTCAGCGCGGCAACGTCCGCCATACCGCTGTAGAGATAGTTGGCCCGGACGGCGTGACCGACGGCTTCGGTCTGCTCCACGACGGGCTTGTGATCCTGGCTGTACTCGCTGCCCGTGCCGCGGACGTCGAGGAAGAACCGGGCGAGCGCAATCCAGCGGGGATCGCCCGTCTGACGGAAAAGCTTCGCCAGCCCCATCTCGATGACCTGATGTCCCGGGGCGATGCGCGGCTCGCCATCGCCGAATTCGCGATGCAGCAGCTCGGCGCTTTTCAGACACACGTCCAGCAGCTCCCGCGACCCGGTGGCCTGGAAGTAGGCCACGCCCGCCTCGTAAAGATGGCCCAGGTTGTAAAGCTCGTGGCTGAGCTGGGGGTCCTTGAGCCAGCGCTCCTGGTGGATCCATTCATGCGCCGGTCGGTCCGGATGCATCGTTCGCCACGTGTACAGATACCCATCGGGTTCCTGCGCGGCGGCGATGCGCTGGATGAAGGAATCCGCCTTGGCCCGGATCGTCGGGTCCGGTTGAACGCTCAGGCAAAACGCCGCGCCTTCCAGCGCCTTGAAAACGTCCGAGTCGTCGAAAGGAAACTGCGTGGGCGGGCGGTTCTGGAAGTTGGTTTCACCGGCCGCGCGGCGGCGCATCGTCTCCGCCGCAAGGTCAAAGTTCTCGAGGCGGCGGGACGACTCGCACTGCGCCAGGGCAAACGGCAGGGTCACCGCCGAGTTGGTGGCTTGGCGCGCGTGCAGCACACCGCCCGTGATCCGAACGTCCGTAAAGGGAACTGGCCGCACGGGGTAGTCGGAGGCCGCGTGAACCGCCACCGCAGCAACGGTGGCCAGCAGCGAGATGGAAGCATTAAGCAGTGGCGATTTCATCTTCGTCGAGGTGGTGACCCGTCAATGCCCACAAACGTTGTTGAACGGACCGATGGGGATTGCGCGTGATTCACCGACCGCGAGGGGTTTCTGTAAGACGGTTAAGTATGTCAAGCGCGGACGCTGCTTTTCTCGAGCGGTCGGATGGCAATCGAATGCAGCCCGGATGCCCCGCCGGGAGCAGCCAGGCGCCGGCGGACATTGAACCTACCCTTCACCGTGCCCAAAGCGTCGGCAAAGCCGCTAAGGGTGCGGCGCGCTGCGAGGCGCGGCGGCGTTCGCCGACCGAGGGCACGAGCCGAAATTGGCGTGCCCCAGTCGGTTGGGCAGCTTGGCCTCCGCCCTCCCCGAGCTGGGCGGCTGACAGCCCGCCCGTCTTGGGCGCAGGCGGTCAGGCTCCGGAGCAAAAGCTTCATCACCGATGACGACGGCAGCGAGAATACAGCGGGCTGGAAACCAACGTGAGCGTTGCGAGCCGGGCCCGCCGCTTAACCGGGTCGAGCCGCCGCTTGCCCGCCTCGTGTTGCGACGATAGGTTCGCCGGCTGTATGGACGAGCAGTTTTCCAAGCCGGGCTCCCCTGACCCGACCTCACCCGAACGCGTGGCCGGTCCGCCCGCGACGGCGGGTTCTCCGCCGGCCGGAGCGGCGGAAGGCGGCGCCCCCTCCGGAAGAACCACGCCGGGCGCGGGAACTCTTCCGCCGCCACCCTTGCGCCCGCCGCCGGCAGTTCTGCCGCCGCGAACCGAACCGGACCGGCGGGGCCGGGGTTGGATGGTGTTCGCGCTCGTCCTGCTGGCGCTGTTGGGCGTGAGCCTCCTCGGTCACCTTGCCGGTTTCGTTGCTGGTCTGATGTCGTGGAGCGGGGCCTCGTCCCGCTCCGGCCTGCCCCTGCAGGAAGTCGTGGTGGAGAACCAGGGTGCTCGTGACAAGATCGCCATCGTGGACGTGGAGGGCATGATTTTCGGCGGCTACCTGGCTCCGGGCGATGGCAGCATGGTGGAGGTCATCGCGGAACAATTGCGCCGGGCAGAAAAGGATGACCGGGTCTGCGCCGTGATCCTCCGCGTCAACTCGCCCGGAGGCGAGGTGCTGGCCTCGGATGAAATCGCCCGGGCGGTCCGGGAGTTTCAGGAGACTTCCGGCAAGCCGGTGATCGCCTCGCTGGACGGCGTGGCCGCCTCCGGCGGCTACTACGTGGCGGTTCCGGCCCGGTGGATTGTGGCCAGCGAAATGACCATCACCGGGAGCATCGGCGTCATCATGCGCGCCTACAACTACCGGGGTCTGCTCGACAGGGTGGGAGTGCGGCCGGAGGTGTTCAAGACGGGCCGTTTCAAAGACATGTTGCGGGGTGACAAAGCCGAGTCGGAAATCACCTCCGAAGAGCGGGCCATGTTGCAGGCGATGCTGGACCAAACCTACGAGCGTTTTGCCGCCGTGGTGCAACAGGGGCGCGCCCGGGCCGCGCGCGAGAACGCCGGGGCCGGCCGCGCACTGGCCGCGACTTGGAAGGAGCTGGCCGACGGGCGCATCCTGACCGGAACTCAAGCTTACGAGCACGGTTTCGTGGACGAACTGGGGAACTTCCAGACCGCGGTCGAACGCGCAAAGCGGTTGGGCGGCGTGACGAAAGCCAACTTGGTGAAATACAAGCTCCCTCCCAGCCTCTTCAGCTTCGCTAACCTGCTCGGAGGGGCAAAAACCCAGACGGTGAAGCTGGACCTGGGGCTGGACCTGCCACGACTGAACGCCGGTTTGCCGTACTTCCTTTACCTCCCCGCCGTTCCCTGAACCAGGGGAGCACTTCGCAGCGGATCGCGGTCGCTCCCCGTCAAGCTCCGCGCGCGACTCTCTGAAACGGCTTGCGATTGTTTGCCGGCTCGCCGTAATCACCCGGCGGCGGGACCATCCGGGCCCAGCTTGGATGGCCCCACCGAACCCCTGTGGCCAGCATAGCTCAGTGGTAGAGCTACGGTTTTGTAAACCGTCGGTCGTCGGTTCGAATCCGACTGCTGGCTCCATCCTTCAGGCTCCGCGCCTTGGTGAACCGGCGCCGCTTTCGGACACCTGGGTTGAGACCGCAACCCCGCGACGGGCCGCCGGGCAAACGTCGCTTGCGGACCCCCACCCCCGCTAGTACCGTGCGCCCATGTTGATCCGGGTGGTCAAGCTGTTCGCGGTTTCCGGTCTCGGCTCCTGCCTTCTGGCCGGCGACGTACTGGAACTCCGGGACAACGCCGCCCTGACGGGCCGCATCCTCGCCGAAAAGAACGATCTGGTCGTGGTTGATTTGGGCTACACCGTGCTCACGGTCCCCCGAAGTCACATCGAGAAGATCACCCGGGCCGGCGGGGAGGCGGCGGAGCAGCCGGGCGTTTCATCCGCAAGCTCAGTGCCCCCGGCGGGTCCCGGGACGAGCATGGCGGCAAGCGAAGCCCGCGCCAGCGGAGGGCTCTACACGCAGAGCAACGGTGCGGCCGCCGAACGCTCGGTGCGGGACTGGGCGAGCGAATTGGGGGAGGCGGTGGTGCAGGTGCGGACCCCGGGCGGGCTGGGTTCCGGATTCTTTATCAACGAGGAGGGTTACCTGATCACCAACTTTCACGTGATCGAGAATGAGACCGTGATCTCGATCGAGGTGTATCATCAGTCGGGTCGCCAACTCGACCGCAAGGTCTATCGGCAGGTACGGATCGTGGCCATGAACAAGTTTGCCGACCTCGCCTTGCTTCAAGTCCAGGATCCCGGCGCGCCCAAGTTCGCGTACGTTCCCCTGGGCCGGACTGAACTTTTGTCGGTGGGGGATCGTGTGTTCGCGATCGGCAGCCCGCTCGGGCTGGAGCGAACCGTGACGGAGGGCATCGTCAGCACCAAGACCCGGGAGATCCAGGGCGCGCTCTACCTGCAAACGACGGCGCAGATCAATCCGGGCAACAGCGGCGGTCCGCTCTTCAACCTGCGCGGCGAGGTGGTGGGCGTCACGAACATGAAGCTCACGTTTGGCGAGGGGCTGGGTTTCGCGATCCCGGTGGACCAGGTGGTCTTCTTCCTGAAGAACCGGGACGCTTACGCGTACGACAACGACAATCCGAGCAACCCGTACCGCTACCTTGAGCCGCCCAAGCGAATCCGGTTCTCGACGGCCACCGAGTGACAGACACCACGTCCCTTCCTGGCCCCCGGTTCATCCGGTTGGCCAAAGCTTTCCGCAAAACGAAACCCGAACTCACCGATCCAACTGGCATGATGACGATGCAGCGCCTCTCTCCGTGGCTGGCCGTACTGGCTGGCTGGACCCTCTCCACCTCGGCGGCCGTCCCGGCGCCGGAGCAACTCCTCCCGGCCGACACCTTGGCGGTGCTCGCGGTGCCGGACTTTGCCAAGGTGCGCGCCGCCCAAAAGCAGTCCGCCATGGCCCTGCTCTGGGATGATCCCGCGATGAAGCCCTTCCGTGACAAGCTGATGAACCAGCTTCAGAAGGAGATCATCGAGCCGCTCGAAAAAGAGCTGGGCATCAAGCTCCAGGATTACGCCGACCTCGCGCAGGGGCAGGTGACCGCCGCCCTCACCCAGAGCGGCTGGACCGGCACCGTGGATCCTCTGCCCGGCCTGCTGATCCTGGTGGATTCCCGCGACAAGAAGGACCAACTCAAGAAGGCCATGGAAACGGCGCGGCAGAAGGTCACCGACGCCGGACAAAAAGTCCGGTTGGAAAAGGTCCGGGACATTGAATTCATGGTGGTCACGCTCGATCCCGAGACCGTGAAGGAGGCGCTCGACGCGGACGATCCGGCACCCAAGGTCGAGGTGGCAATTGGTCAGGCCGACAGTCTGCTGGTGGTGGCCACCCACCTCAAAGACGCGGAAAAAGTCGTGGCGCGTCTGGCGGGCGGCAACGTTCCGTGCCTGGCGGACCAGTCCGCGTTCCAAGGCAATGCCAGCGCGATGTTCCGTGACGCGTTCAGCTACGGCTGGATTCACTTTGCTCCCCTCGCCGAAGTGATCAACAAGTTCGCGCGTGAGGCGGCGGCCAGCGCGCCCCCAGGCGTGCCGCCGGCGGACAAGCTCATGGACGCCATCGGTCTGAACGGGCTGAAGACGCTGGCCTTAGCGGCTCGTCACTCGACCGAGGGCGATGCGGTGGACCTCTTGCTGGGCGCCCCGGAAGCCGGTCGCAAGGGCCTGTTCCGGCTGATCGGGACCGAGGCCAAGGACGCCGCTCCGCCCGCCTTCGTGCCAGCGGACGCGGTGACCTTCAATCGCTGGCGGCTGGACGGCCAGAAGTTCTGGGCTTCGCTCGAGACGATGGTGAACGACATTGCGCCCGGTGGCCTGCAAGGGGCGATGGAAATGATCAACGAGGTGGCGAAGCAGAAAGATCCGGGCTTCGACATGAAGAAGAGCCTGGTTGGCAACCTGGGCGACGATTTGGTGAGCTACGCGAAGGCGCCCCGCGGAACGACGCTGGAGGAACTCACGGCCCAACCTTCGATCTTTCTCCTGGGCTCGCCCCGCGCGGAACAACTGGTCCAGGCGATCCGGTCGCTGATCAACGGCGCGGCGTCCAATCCGATGCTGCCGATTGGCGGGGAGTTGAAGGAACGCGACTTCCTCGGAAGAAAGATCTATTCGATGGACCTGCCGCCGGGCGGTGGTCCGGCGAAAGCCCTCATGATGACGGCCAGTGGCGGCTACGTGGCGTTCGGCACGGACTCCGCGTTGATCGAGGAGTATCTTCGGAGCGGGGACAGCAAACCCAGGCCGCTGACCGAGACCGCGGGATTCCGGGACGCTGCCGCGAAGGTCGGCGGTACGGGCACCGGACTGTTCGGTTTCCAGAACGACAGGGAAAGCATGCGGCCGATCTACGAGGCCCTCCGCGCGAACAATGACTTGCTCAGCACCATGTTCGGCGAGATGCTCGAACTGGACGAGGACGGCGGATTGAAGAACTGGCTGGATTTCTCCTTGCTGCCGCCGTTCGACCGGGTGGCGAAGTATTTCGGGATCTCGGTCTTTGCCGGCAGTCAGACGCGCGACGGCTACCTGATGAAGGTGTTCACGCCGATGCCCGCCACGGCGCGACAGTGAGCCCGCCGGCTGAAGGTTGATCGTGTGAACGGCGCTCGCAGGAGCGCCGTTCGCCTTTCAAGCCGCGGCGGATGCCCGGCGGCGCGGCGGCCGGCAAGCGAACGACTTGGCCTTGCCGCCGCACTTGACGGTTGCGCGCGGGTGGGTCGTTTTGCTTGAGTCTCGCGTCCGCCACCATGACTCAATCAACCGTCATGGGCCAGCCAACGGCCCGCGCCTGAAGCATGGCCCCACTGCTTGCCGCCACCTATTGGCCGTTCTTTGTCCTCGCGGTCTCGGTTGGGCTGATCGTGGTGTTGATTACGGTCGTCCGGATGCCGGCGTTTCTCGCGTTGCTGCTGGCCGCTTTCACGGCGGGTTTCCTGGCCGACACCTTGCCTGGCGAACCGGCGAAAGATCACTGGATCCAGGCGGTGGAACTGACCACGGCAGAACTCGGCACCACCGCCGGCCGGATCGCAGTTGTGATCGCGCTGGCGACGGTCATCAGTCTCTGCCTGATGGAGAGCGGCGCGGCGGACAAGATCGTGCGGCGCTTCCTGGCGCTGTTTGGCGAGAAGCACGCGGGGAAGGCCATCTTCCTGAGCGGCTACATCATTTCGATCCCGATCTTCTTCGACACGTTCTTCATGCTGCTGTTGCCGCTGGCGCGGGCGATGGCCCTGCGCACCGGGCGCAACTACCTGCTCTACGTGATGGCGATCTGCTCCGCGGGCATCGTCACGCACTCGCTCTGCATTCCGCATCCCGGCCCCCTCGCGATGGCGGAAGCCTTGGGCGTGGATGTGGGACTCAGCATCGTGGTCGGAATTGTGGTCGGCCTTCCGCCGGCCACGGCCGGCTGGCTGGTCGCCAACTGGCTGAACCGGCGTTTGACGATCCCTCTCCGCGAAACCCCGGGCGTCACGCTGGCCGAACTCGAGGCCGTGGTGCGCAAGGACGAGCGGGAATTGCCCTCGTTCCTTTTCTCCATCACGCCGATCATCCTGCCCATCGTCCTGATATCGCTCGCGTCGCTGTTCGACGCGGCGGTCCGGCAGCGGGAAACCTTTGCGTGGTTGATCGCGGCCTGCGGCGGTCCGGAAGTCTTCACTGAAGTGGCGCGTTGGATGCAGTTCGCCGGGAATCGGAACGTGGCCCTCGTGATCGGCAGCGCGGTCGCGCTGGTCCTGCTGGTGCGGAGCCGGCGGTTGCCGTGGCGGGACGCCTTCCGCGCCATCGGCGCGCCGTTGGAAACGGCGGGCGTCATAATCCTCATCACCAGCGCGGGCGGCGCCTTTGGGCTGATGCTCAAGAACGCGGGAGTCGGCGAGGCGATCAAGGCCGCCGCCGAGGGTCGGGCGGTAAACCTCGTGATCCTCGCCTGGCTGGTGGCAGCGGTGATTCGCGTGGCGCAGGGTTCGGCCACGGTGGCGATGCTGACCACCGCCGCCATGGTGCAACCGTTGCTGGGGACGGACCCGCCTTACCACCCGATCTACATCTTTCTGGCCATCGGCTTCGGGGGCATGATTTGTTCCTGGATGAACGACAGCGGTTTCTGGGTGGTAGGCCGGCTCAGTGGCATGACGGAAAAGGAAACCCTCAAGAGCTGGACCCTCATCGCCACGGTCAACAGCATCGCCGGTTTGGTCGTGACGCTCCTTGGCTCGTGGTTGCTGCCTTTCGCCAGCCGGTGAGCGGTCCGCCGGCGCAAAGGGGCGGGCGGACGGGCACCTTGCACTGCTGGGGAACCTTTTGAATAGGCAGGCGGCCGGCAGAGTCAGTTTGGGAACCGCTTTGCCCGCCGGTGCGCTCGTGGCTGCGAACAGGCCTTGGCCCGGATGGTCGGCCAGACGCGGCGCGAAACTCGAATGACCGGCTCCCCGCCCAAGTGCCAACCGGCGGCAACGCCCCCGGCGAACTGTCCGTCGGACGACCGCCGTTCCCCGCCCCGCCCATCGGTGGCGAGGCCGATGGTCGGCTTGCGCGTCACAGCGCGAACACTTTTGGTGCTTGGCAGCCTCGCCGCACAATCGGTCTGGGGCCACTCGCACCCCCAAGCCTCCGTGCCCTCGCTGACTGCCCACCTCACGGATGAACCCATGGTGGTGGACGGCATCCTCGATGAACCGTTTTGGAGTCGCTGCGAAGTGGCCACGGGCCTCATTGACACGCGCACCCAGCAACCCGCCCGGGATCAGTCGCTCATCCGGGTCGCCTACACCCGCGAATTCCTTTATCTGAGCGTCGAGTGCCTCGATTCGGACGTCTCGAAAATCCGGGCCACCGAGCAACGGGAAGACCGGGTGTTTCAGGGTGACGACTGGGTCGAGGTGCATATTGACCCTCCCCACAATCACCGCGGCAAATACGCCTTCTTCACCAATCCATTGGGCACGCGCGCCGATGCGAACGAAGGCCCGTCCGGGCAGTTCAACTACGGCTGGTCCGCCGACTGGGATTGCGCGGCCCGGATCTCGGCCGACCGCTGGACGCTGGAGATGCGGATCCCGCTCAAGGTGCTGAACTACTTCCGCTCCGACCACGAGACCTGGGGCTTCAATATCACCCGCATGCAACGGCACACGGACGTGACGAGTTTCTGGAGCTTCAGCCCGACCGAGATGTACAAACCGCGCCACTTCGGCCACCTGACCGGGTTGAATCTGCGGGACACGAAGTTTGACCGGAACTGGCAGGTCACCCCGTACGTCAGCGTGCGGCAGGACCTCGGCGGCGATGCCGACACGGTTTTCTCCACGGGCCTCGACGTCGGGGCGCGCCTGACTGCTTCGATCACCGCCGCGCTCACCATCAATCCTGACTACGGTCAGATCGAGGCGGATGACGACACGATCGAACTCCGCGACACCGAGCGGTTTCTGCCCGAGCGACGACCCTTCTTCCGTGAGGGTGACGAGCTGATCCGTCCGCCGCATCGCGTGTATTACAGCCGGCGGTTTCCGGACATTGACGCCGCCTTGAAGACCACCGGGCTGGGGCGCGGGTATTCGTTCCTCTTCCAGAACCTGCAGAGCGACGTCTCGCACAACGGGGAATTCCACGGCAACTCCTCCATTCTCCGGGTGATGCAGGACATCCACGAACGATCCTACCTTGGTTACTACGTCGCGAACTCGGAGCTGGAAGAGGGCTTCGCCCGCTTGGGGAGCCTCGACGGGTATTTTTTCCTCACCGACACGTGGCGCGTCCGTTTCCAGGGCGCGGTGGCGGACGAGGAATTGGAGCCTTCCGACGGATCGCCCCTCAAAGACAGCACCGACTACCTGGGCTCGGCCTCGGTCATTTACAGCCGCTACCCGTGGGATGTGCAGGTCAATTACACGGCCATCACCGAGCGCTTTGACCCTTTGCTGGGCTACATCCCGCGCCGCAACATTTTTGGACCGTCGGCATCGGCCTACTACAACCTCCGCTCCGGCGACGCGTGGTACAAGGAGCTGACCGCCCGCTATCTGCCGGCGTGGTTTCTGGACGAGGAGGGTGAGACCAGCCTGCACGACCACGATGTCGGGGTCGGGACAATCCTCCGGAACGACTTGGGCCTGCGGGCGGGGTATCTGAACGAGTACCACCGCCCCTACCACAACGACCGTCTCAGCGGCGGACTGGATTTCTTCGCTTCAAACTATTTCAAGGCCATCAATCTCACCTGGGCGGGCGGCACCTTTCAGGACACTGACTACAACGAGGTTTCCCTCGCCAAGCGGTTCAAGTTTTGGGAACGCCTGCCCATCAAGGAAGAATTGTTCCTGCGGTTCGAAGACCAGCCGGAAGGCGGCTCGGAACTGGTCTGGCTGAACCGGGTGGTCTTTGACCTGTTCATCACCCGCAACATGTGGGTGAAAAGCTCCATCCAGATCCGGGGCGACGACCTTCACAATTACTCGATCATCTACGGCTGGGAATTCCACAAGAATGCCTGGTTTTACCTCGTGTACAACGACGTCGAGGACGGTTCGCCGGACGCCGGACGCAGCTTGTTCAGCAAGATTACGTACACCTTCTGAAGCGCGCGGGCCGGCCCGGCTCTCGCTGGTTTCCCTTCCGGCGGTTTGCGCTACTGTGCGGGTGTGCAGACGTTCGCGGAATCGCTGGCCGGTCTTTCCAGCCTCCAGCAGCAAGTGATCGTGCCCGACCTGTGGCAGCAGCAGGCCGTGAGCGCGCTGCGAGCGGGCCAGGACGTGGTGGTTCACGCGCCCACCGGCGCCGGCAAAACGCTGATCTTCGAACTCTGGTCCCATCACGGCAAGAACCGCGGCCAGGCCATCTACACCGTCCCCACCCGCGCCCTGGCCAACGACAAGCTGGCCGAATGGCGCGCCCGCGGCTGGAACGTGGGCATCGCCACCGGCGACCTCGCGGAAAACCTCGACGCCCCGGTCATCGTGGCCACGCTCGAGACGCAGAAGAACCGGCTGATTCGCGGCGATGGCCCTGCGCTCCTGGTCGTGGACGAGTACCAGATGATCGCCGATCCGGACCGCGGCCTGAATTACGAACTGGCCATTGCCCTGGCTCCCCCGCAAACGCAGCTCCTCCTGTTGTCTGGCAGCGTCAGCAACCCCCAGGACGTGGTGAAATGGTTGCGCCGGCTGGGCCGCCGGGCGCTGCTTGTGCGCACGGACGAACGCCCCGTGCCGCTGGAGGAGGTTCACGCCAACAGCCTGAGCTACCATGTGCCGTCCGAGATTCGCGGCTATTGGCCACGGCTGGCCGCCAAGGTGCTCGCGGAGGGTCTCGGTCCCCTGCTCCTGTTCGCGCCGCGCCGGCAGATGGCCGAAACGCTGGCCGGCGAATTGAGCCGCCAATTGCCCAACCCGGACCCGCTCACGCTCACTCCCGCGCAACGGCTGCTGGTGGGGGAAAACCTTGCCCGGCTCTTGAAGACCCGCATCGCCTACCACCACTCGGGCCTGAGCTACGCGGTGCGGGCCGGCGTGGTGGAGCCGCTGGCCAAAGCCGGGCAATTGCGCGTGGTCGTGGCCACCATGGGCCTGGCCGCTGGCATCAATTTCTCGCTGCGCAGCGTGGCGCTCGTGGCGGACTCCTACCGTCGCGACGCCGCCGAACAGGCGCTGCGACCCGATGAGATTCTGCAGATGTTTGGCCGCGCCGGCCGGCGGGGGATTGATGAGACGGGGTACGTCATCGTGGCCGCCAATGAAATTCGGATTCACGACGCCCACGCCACGCACCTGGCCCGCAACGGCATGGCGGACTGGAACGCCCTGCTGGGCATCATGCACGGCGCGGCGGAGCAGGGGCGCGACCCGTTCGCCGAAGCGGTGCGGATTCAGGAACGACTGTTCACGGTCAAACCCATCCCTTTGGGTGTCGAAGAATCGCTGAAACACCCCGCCGCGCCGTGCGGGCTGAAGACCGATGCCGAGCGCGCCCGCTTTGTCCGCCGGCGGGTGCGGGAGTTCTTGAACAGCCGGGGTGAATGGGAGCGGCAGGCGGCGCATCGCGAAGTTCCGCTGGGTGAAGTGCGCGTGGCGCGATCGGAGCTCCGCGAGCCAGAGCCGGGCGATGCCGCCGCCCCCGCGTGGCACGTGGCGCTGCGGCCCGCGCTCGCCGAGCCGACCGCTTTGGAGAAGGCGGGGAATGGGGCCTTGGCCGTGATCGAGGAAAACGATGGCCTGCGCCTCTACGGCCGGGCCCTCACGGTGGCCGAACGGCTGCCAGACGACCGGGTCATCATCGCCAAGTGGATTCGCCGCCTGACGAACTGGCATGGCCGCCAAGCCACCCTGCAACAGTGGCGGGAACGCCTTGCGCCGCGGGTCGAGGCGCGGCTGGCCTCCCAGCGAACGCCGGTGACGCGGTTCATCGAGTCACCGCAGAAGATCGTGGCCGAACTCAGCCTCGCCGCCTTCCCAGTGCGTGTCCCGGTGGACCGGCACGGGGTGGCCTTGTGGAAACCGCGCGAGCGCGACGTGCTGCCGGATGCCTGCGCCCGCTGCGAACTGGTCGCAACCTGCCGGGGGCTGGTGCCCTCGACGGGCACGGCGCTCCTGTGGCGGCGACTCGGGTTGGTGGACGCCGGCGGCGTGCCGACCCGGCGCGGCCGCATCGCGAGCTTTTTCCACCAGGGCGACGGGCTGGGCATCGCGGCGGCGCTGGAAGATGAGTCGTTGGCGCTCGAGGACCTGATCTATGAACTCGCCAACCTGCACGCGGGTTTTCGCTTTGCCGGGGACGACAACCGCTGGGCCGGGCGGCTGGCGCTGGCGAGTCAGCGAGCCTACGGGCTCCAGATGATTCCCGGTTACCTGGAGCACGGCGTGCCGCACGAGTACGGGGCCGGCGCGGAGGAAATGGTTGCCAGCGTCCACAAGAACCCCGAAAGCCGTCACGCCTGGGTCACGCAGTGGCTCGGCGCCGGGGATGTGGACCGCGTCATCATCGAGTGGCGGAGCCTGCTGCGGCAGGTCACCCATGCGCCCGAGCTGGACTGGCCCCGCTGGCAGCGCTTCCGCGAGCTGGCCCGGGCCACCCTGAACGAGACCGAATCCCCGACGCTGACCGAGCTGCCGCCGCTCGACTACCACCAGACGCGCCGCATCGAACACCGTCTGAACCTGCGGCGACATTGACCGATGGCTCAGGGGCAGTCGCGGGTCGGTCGTCGCAGCAGATCGGATGGGCGATCGAACGCCGGTGTTTGCGAGCGGATGCCGCCGAGTCCGGCCTGGCCGCGATAGCTTGCCCCCCCTTGGTTCAGAGTTCCCACCCCGGGCGGTACTGGTAGTGCAGCAGGGCGTTGGCCTCGTCGGAGTTGGAGAACCTGAAGGCGACGCTGTCCCAGAATAGCTTTTCGCCGCCGTTCCGCACGCAGACGCTGCCCAGCAGGACGGCTTCCGTGAGGGGGCCGGCAAAGGCGAAGTTGGACGCGGTCGGGGTTCCCTCCTTGCAGGCCTTGATCCACTCCGCGTAGTGCCCGATCGAGCGCGGCAGCGTCCTGGCGGGTCGCTGGTATTCCCGGTTGCGGCTTTCCGGGATCAATCGCGGGCGTTCGCCGCCCCAACCTTCGACCAACAGCTTCCCCCGGTCGCCAACAAACAGGATGCCATCCTCGGGATCCAACGGACGCTCCTCCTCCAGCTCGTCCGGCCGCTCGGGCAGCAGGCCGCCATCGTACCAGTGCAGCTTGACCGGAGGTTGGCCGGCACGGGCAGCAAACTCGTAATGGACCACGCACGCCAGCGGCACGGACTCCTTGAACACAGGCGTTGAACTGGCCTGAACGCTCAGTGGCGGCCCGAGCTTCAGTGCGTCGAACACGGGCGCGAGATTGTGAATGCCCATGTCGCCCAGCCCGCCACTGCCGAAGTCCCACCAACCCCGCCAGCGGAACGGTACGTAGGCGGGATGGTAGGGCCGCGCCGGTGCCGGACCGAGCCACAGATCCCAGTTCAATCCGGACGGGACGGGTGGCGAGTCGGTGGGCCGTTCAATTCCTTGAGGCCACCAGAAGGGCAGCTTGCCGCGATGGGTGGGACGATCCGACCACACATGAACCTCACGCACCGTGCCGATTGCGTCGTCGGCCAGCCATTCTTTGATCTGGCGATTGCCCTCGAAGGCCATGCCTTGGTTGCCCATCTGGGTGGCCAGCCGCGATTGTCGGGCGAAGTCGCCCACCACGCGCGCCTCGCGCACCGTGCGGGTCAGCGGCTTCTCGCAGTACACGTGTTTGCCGCGGCGCAGGGCCGCCATGGTCGCCACAGCGTGGACATGGTCCGGTGTCGAAACGACCACGGCGTCAATGCCGCGCTCCCGGTCCAGCATGACGCGAAAGTCTTCGTAGCGGGCGGCATTGGGAAACTTGCGAAAGGATCCGGCAGCGTTGCGGGCGTCCACGTCGCAGAGGGCCACGATGCGCTCGGACTTGAGCCCATCGAGGTTGTCCTGGGCGCGGCCGCCGGCGCCGATGGCGGCGAGATGCAGCGTTTCGCTCGGGGGCTTCTCCCCGCCGCGGCCCAGGACGCGCGGCGCCACGACGCTGAAAGATAAAGGGGCGGCGGTGGTGAGGAGAAACTGTCGGCGGGACAACGGCGGGCCCTGGCGTTTCATGGCGAAGCGGGAGGATATCGGCAGCCGATCCCGGAGCGAGCACGAAACGGCACCCGGCGGACCTGAGTACCCGGCGCCGCAGCCCGAAACTGCCCGCCGGCTTACGCCTTGAGCTTCCGTTCCAGAATGTCGCCGGCCAGCGCGGGGTTTGCCTTGCCCTTGCTGAGTTTCATGACCTGTCCCTTGAGGAAGTTGAGCGCGGCGGCCTTGCCGTTGCGATAGTCGGCGACGGGACCGGGGTTCGCCGCGATCGCTTCGTCGCAGAACTTCTCGATGGCCGCGGTGTCGCTGACTTGAGCGAGGCCGCGGTCCTGCACAATGGCGGAAGGTGCCTTGCCGGTGTCGAACATCTCGGCAAATACCTGCTGCGCGGCGCTGCTGCTGATGGTCTTGGCCTCCACCAGGGCCACGAGTTCGAGGAGGAATTCGGGGGGGAATTTGAGCGAAGCCAAGGCACCCTCTCCGCCACGGGAGGAGAGGCGCGGGGTGAGGGGAGGCTCGGAATCCATCATCGTTTCCGCCGCTTCTTTTTCCGTAGCCTCAGTGAGCTTCGCCCGCAGGTTGTTGATGACCCAGTTGGCGACGGCTTTCGGGTTCTTGCTCTGCTTGGCCAAGCGCTCGAAGTAATCGCCCAGCGGCACATCGTTCTTGAACACCTCGGCGTCGCCGGCGGGCAACTGATAGTCGCGCATGAACCGTTGCTTGCGGGCGAGCGGGAGTTCGACCACGCGGGCGCGCACTTCGGCCAGCCACTCCGCTGTCGGTTCCAGCGGCATCAGGTCGGGGTCGGGGAAATAGCGGTAGTCGTGCGCGTCCTCCTTGGTCCGCATTTCCTCGGTGATGCCGGCGACGTCGTCCCAGCGGCGGGTGGACTGGACCAGCTTGCCGCCGCGCTTGAGGACTTCGATCTGGCGGGGGATTTCGTACTCGAGGGCCCGGCGCACGCCGGAGAAGGAGTTCATGTTCTTGATCTCGATCTTGGCGCCGAGTTCCTTCGTGCCGACGGGACGGACGGAAACGTTTACGTCGCAGCGGACCATGCCCTTCTCCATGTCGCAATCGCTCACCCCTCCATACACGAGGATGTCCTTGAGCGCGTTGAGGTATTCGTAGGCCATGTCGGCGCTGGTGATGTCCGGCTCGGAGACGATCTCCAGCAGCGGCACGCCGGCGCGGTTGAAGTCCACGCCACTGTGGCGCTCAAAGTGCGTGCTCTTGCCCACGTCCTCCTCGAGATGCGCGCGGGTGATGCGGACGCGCGCGGTGCCACCCTGGAACTCAAACTCGACCCAGCCGTTCGCCGTGCTGGGCTGGTCGTACTGGGTGATCTGGTAGTTCTTGGGCATGTCCGGATAGAAATAGCTCTTCCGGTCGAACTTGGCGCGGGCGGGCAGCGTGCAGTTGAGGAGCAGGCCGGTCAGCGCGGTGAGGCGCAAGGCCTCCTCGTTGGGCACAGGCAGCACGCCGGGCAAGCCCAGGCAGACGGGGCAGACGTGGGTATTGGGCGGCGCGCCAAAGGCGTTCGCGCAGCCGCACCACATCTTCGACCGGGTCTTGAGCTGGACGTGGGTCTCCAGCCCGATGACGGCTTCGTAGTCCATAAAGTTGCCCGGAGATGAAACCACGGGCGGCGCGGATGAGGAGGAATTTCCCGCGGGCGATAACAAGCTGGGGCCAACCGTAGTGGAGCGAAAACCGCAGAGGTCTCCGAGGCGGACAACCGGTCGCCGGCCTCTCCCTCGGGTGGCGTTCCCACCGACAAAATCCGACGCGCCTTGCGCCAGCCGTCCCCGCAGTGAGTCGCCAGCCGATCAACCACGCCCCGGTCGTTGAACCGTCCGACGCGCCCCCGCCCCGGGCCGGGGTTCGCTAGGCCGCCAGCGGCTGCGGGCTCCGCGCGGTGCCGTTCCGCTGACCGGGACTGGTGTCGCCGCCGCGGTAGCTGGCCCAAAATCTCAGCGGGAGGGAGCAGAGCGCCATCAGGATGAACTGGCTCACGAAGAAGATCATGAGCCACTTGAAGGCGGCATCCATGAAACCGTAGGAGTGCAGACCGATCCCGAGCATGTTGACCCCAAACCAGGAGAACGCGGTGACCACGTTGCCGAAGATGGCCATGTTCATCAGGCCACGTTCGCGAATGAGGCCGCCCCAGCGCGCGTGGAGGATGGCGGCATTCCAGAGGACGATGATCAGTGCGCCGTTCTCCTTCGGGTCCCACCCCCAGAACCGGCCCCAGCTCTGATCCGCCCAGATGCCGCCCAGCACGGTGCCAGCGAAACTGAAGAGCGTGGCGAAGCAGATGATGGCATAGACCATCTTCTGCAGCGCCTGACCAATCGTGGCGCGCTCCACTGGCGCCGAGGCTTTTCCGGCCACCGCGGCCTCCGCCTCACGGACCGGCAGGCGCAGCAACTTCGAAAACACCCCCAGCAGCACGAACGCGATGGCGAGAAAACCGGCCGCGAAGTTCGCCGTGTAGCCCAGCGTGATGACGACGACGTGCGTCGCGAGCCAGAAGTTGGTGTCCAGCACGGCGCGCATCATCTCCATGGTGTCCCCGCCCAGCGCCAGGTTGTGCGCGATGATCAAGGTGACAAACCCAATGACCGCCGCCGCCGCCAGCCCCTGGCCGATCCGATAGACGCGCTCGAGAATGAGACCCAAGCCCACCGCGCCCCAACCGATGAACACGGCCGAGGAGTAGAGATTGGTCACTGGCGGCCTGGCTTCGAGGGCCATGCGAAAGATCAAGCCGGCGGTGTGGACCAGGAAGGCGAACGCAACCAGGTAGAAGGCCGAGCGTCGGAGCGTCTCGGCCAGTCCGGGAGTCACCGTCACCGTGAGCAACGCCCCGGCGGCGAGGAGGAAGGCGAAAATATACGTGATCGTCGCCCGCAGGAAGAACTGGACGTGATTGAAGAAAAACTCCGCGCGACCTTTGCGGACTTCCTTCTCGAACCGCGGCGCCAACCACTGTTCATACTCGGTGAGGGCCTGGTTGAACGCACCGGCGTTGCCCTCGCGGTAGGCGTTGGCCAGGCGGGCGAAGAAGAGCATGGCCGTGGGGATTTCCCCGTGGTGGAGGGCATCCATGAGCGCGGTGCCGACGTTGGCCCATTCGTCGGGATGGGTCTCGGGATGCAGCGGCGGCACGATCAGCGGATAGGCTTGCTGGGAGAGCGCGTCGTAACGTTTGAACGGCCGGAGCAGCGCGGCCAGGGCCTGCTCGTCATGGGGTTGACCGGCTTCGCGCGCCTGCGCGGCCTCGAGTCCCGGCTTGATCACCGACTGATAGGCCGCGATTTCGGCGGCGAAATCAGCCGAATCCTCCGGCCGCAGGCTGTTCTTGAGGCGATGGTACAGAAATACCGCCTGAGCCAGCTTCAAGGCCTCCTTCTGAAAACTCGTTCGCAACTGGGCGTCCACCCGGCCCGCGCGGCGGCCCTGCTCGCCAATCTCGCCCACGACCGATTGAATCTCATTGAACGAGTAGTAGCGCAGCCCCGACTTCTCGATGCCCTTGTCGTGAAGCTTCAGTTCCCCCAGCAGGTCCGGATGATGAATGAGGAAGGTCGGCCGGGTGTCGGCGATCTCCGGCTTGAGCATCACTTCGAGCAGCCACTCGGTGGAGCGCAGTTTCGGGGGGTGTTTCCAGAACTCGAACCACTTCTTCTCGCCGAGGGGAACGCTGGCCGTACCGCGAATCTGGAGGAGCGCATTCCGCGCCACCGAGTCGAACGGCTGAACGCGCCCGTTGAGGAGCACCGGCAACCGGCCGAAGTCCCGGTAGTGAAAACCGGTCTGCTGGCGCGGGAACATGATGGCCAGCAGCTCGGCCACAAACAGCGCCAGCAGCAGCCAGGGAACCAGTCGCTTGAGCATTTTCATGAGGTTTGGCGTTTGCGGGCGAACTCCAGCAGATGCATCCCGAACTGCAGGCACAGGCCGACCGACACGATCACGCAGGCCAGGTACGGCGTCAGCCAGCCCGGGTTGCGCACCACCTGCAGAATGGTCACGCGCGGGTCTTTATCGTCATAGCCGGACTGGTAGTAGGTCTTGCCCGCGTACCGCAGCGGGTTGTTCATGTAGATGAGCACCTCGCGATCCTCGCCCGTGTCGGGGCGTTGGACGCGGACACGACTGGAGAAGTTCTTCGGGATCTCCGTGCCCTTGTACTTGTCGTGACGGAATTCGAGCAGCGTGAGCGAATGCGGCTCGTAGAAGCGCATCGGCCGCATGGCGAGCTCAAAGGTGCGGCCGGCGTGAGTGAAGGACTGCGGCCGCGCGAGCGCCTCCCGCACCGCCGGGCCGGACTGCTGGAGGATGAGGCGACGGAGGGGTTCCTCGGCCAGCCAGTTGGACACCCACCAGGTTCCGAGAGATTTCTCGCCGTCGCGCAGTTCCACCAACGCCGCCGGCACGTCCCGGGAGTCCAACCGGGTCACCGGGGGCTCCTGCCGGAACTTCAAACGCGGTCCCACGCCCTGGGAGGCGGCGGCGGGATCATTGGCGGTCGTCACGAACTCGGGCGTGGCGTTCTGGAAGACGGCCTTCACCTCGACGCTGAAGGGCAGGGTTTCGTGCTGGAAGGTCCCACTGAGCCTGCTCACCGGAATGGCCACCACCTGGTCACGATCCGGCTGCGTGGTATCCACAATCGCCAGCTCGCTCTGCCGGCTGCTCTCGGAAAAGAACTTGGTTTCGCCCTCCGTCAGCCGCATGTGGCTCTCCACCTGCAAGAGGTCGGTGGCGAACTGGCCCAGCAGCAGCAGCACCACCCCGGAGTGGATGAGGGCGATGCCGATCTTCTTCTTTGTCGCCTTGAAGTAACGGAAGTGCGCCGTGACCAGATTCACCAGCAGCGCCCACCCCAGCAGGTATCCTCCTGGGAAGACCGGCACATACGGCGCCGCCATCACGTCGGCCGCCGTCGTGGGAGTCACGTAGATGTGGAGCATTTGCAGCGTCTTCTTCACCGCCGCGCTCATCGAGACATAGTCCACGAAGAGGCTTTGAAAGAAGCGATGCTGGACCAAATACAGCCCGAGCGGGTCCTGCGCCATCGTGCCGAGGAAAACCAGCACGCAGGAAAGCGACAGCAGTACGACCGTCAGTTTCAGCGAACTGAAGATGTCGAAGAGTTTTCGCAGCATTACCGGGGGGATTTGACGAAGGCGAGGAAAGCGTCCTTCTGCGCGGCCACCAGTTCCGGCCGGCCCGACAGCCGGTAGAAGACGGTCTCGCCGTCCCGCGCCGCAATCACGGCCACGATGCGCTGCTGTCCGTTGGGGCCCGTCAGGTCCACGAGCCGGGCCGGCCGGCCGTCGGCCTCCACCGCCGTGGCGGTGGCGTTCAGTTCAGCTTCCGTGATCGGAGCCAGCCCCACCTGACCACGCCAACGATTGACGTTCGCCAAGTCACCCCCGCCCGTGCCGGCCAGGATCGAAATCGTGGCCTCGGCCTTGTCGTTGCCGCTCTCCGCCGCGAGGAAACGCGCCCGCTGAAACGTCCCCGGCGTCAGCTCCTTCCAGCCCGCGGGCAGTTTCCACTCGGACTTGCCGATTGCCGGAGTCGCCGGCGCCGGCGCGGCCGGCGTGCTCGAGGCGCCGACCGGCGGATGACCTTCGGGCAGACCCGCAGCGGCGGAAGGATTGCCCGGCACGGGCGGATGCCCGTCGGGCAAGGACGAATCGGCAAGCATCGCCGTTCCCGCGGAAGGCGCGCCGAAGGTGATGGATTTGAGGAATTCGATCATGGCCGGCTTCTGTTCAGCCACCAGTTTGTCGTCACCGAGCAGTTTGAAGAACCACGCCGTCCCTTCACGGTGAAGGATGGCCGCGATCATCCGGGCCGGTTTGTCCTCGTCCGGCGTCGTGCCGGCGAAATCGAACAGTCGCCCTTCCGCGCCACCGATGGCGACCTTTTCCGCGATCCGGTTCAGCTCCGCTTCGTCAATTCGGCCCAAGCTGACCTGCCCCCGCCAGCGGTTCACGTTCTCAAGGTCGCCGCCGCCCATGCCGCCGAGCGGGATGATGGTCAGTTGCGCCTGCTGACCCTCCGGCCCATTGATCGCGAAATGGCCGACCCGCATCTGGCTGGCCGGCAACTCCTGCCACCCCGCCGGCAACTTCCAGGACACCGACGGTGTCGCCACTTCCGGCACCTGCCCGATGGCCCGCCCCGCCCCGGGCCGACGATCCGCCACGGGCGGGGAATCTTTGGGCGCGGTGTAGGTCCGGACCTGGCCGCGGTCACAGGCAACCAAGACGAGCAGGGCCGCCAGAGTGGCGGCCCCGGTGACCCTTTTCTGAAAGCGGAGCAAAATCACGGGCAATTGTTAGGCCAATGGCTCTCGCTTGGCAAATGCCGGAGCCTGCCAACACCGGCGCGGCACCGCCCGGCGGGCGGGAATTCGGGTCGCGCCGTGACGGTTTGCGCGACGGGTCGCCTCCGGAACATGGCCCGTTCCGCAGCGGGCGGTTCAAATCGGCCGCTGAGGAAGTAACCGAACGAGGTGAAGCCTCCAGATGGCTGGCTTTGCGGCGCTCGCGGCCGGCGACGGGTTACTCCGCCAGGATCTTGACCACGCGGCTGCGTTCGGCGCGCTTGCGCTGGTTTTCGTCGAGAATCTTCTTCCGCAGGCGGAGGTTTTTGGGCGTGGCTTCGACGTATTCGTCCGGACCGATGTACTCGATGGCGCGTTCGAGGCTCATCTTGACCGGCGGCGCCAATTGGATGCCCTTGCCTTCGCCCTGGGAGCGCATGTTGGTCAGCTTCTTGGCCTTGCAGGGATTGACCGGGATGTCCTCCTCGCGGGCGTTCTCGCCCACGATCATGCCCACGTACACCTTTTCGCCGGGTTCGATGAACAGGCGGCCGCGCTCCTGGTTCATGTTGAGCGCGTAGGCGGTGGCCACGCCCGACTCCATGCACACCAGCGAGCCATTCTTGCGGGCGGCGATTTCGCCGCGGTCCGGCCCGTATTCGTGAAACAGATGGCTCATCACCCCCAGGCCGCGGGTCTGGTTGACGAGGTCGGTCTCGAAGCCGATCAGGCCACGCATCGGGATGATGGCCTCGATGGTCACCTGGTCGCCGTGGTGGTTCATGTTGACGATGTCCGCCTTGCGGGACGCCAGGTTTTCGAGAATGGCGCCCATGAACTCCTGCGGGATTTCGAGGAAGAGCTTCTCGAACGGTTCGAGCAGGTTGCCTTGGGCGTCCTTCTTGTAGAGCACCTCGGGGCGGCTCACCAGCACCTCGTAGCCTTCGCGGCGCATCTGCTCGACGAGGATGGCGATCTGCATCTCGCCGCGGCCGGAGACCTCGAAAACCTTCGGATCCGCGGTCTGCGCGATGCGCAGGGCGACGTTGGTGCGGGTCTCCTTCTGGAGGCGTTCCCAGATGTGACGGGCGGTGACCAGCTTGCCGTCCTGGCCGGCGAGCGGGCCGTCGTTGACGGCGAATTCCATCTGAATCGTCGGGGGATCAATCGGGATGTAGGGCAGCGCGCCGCGCTCTGGCTTGTCGGCAATGGTTTCGCCGATGAAGACATCCTCGAACCCGGTCACGCCCACGATGTCGCCGGCGTGGGCTTCTTCGATCTCGATGCGTTTGAGCCCCTCGAAGTGATAGATCATGGTGATCTTGCCAAGGGTGACCTTGCCGTGACCGTGAAGGCACGCGGCGGCGTCGCCCACCCGCACCTTGCCCTCGACAATCTTCCCGAAGGCAATCCGGCCCAGGTAATCGGAGTAATCGAGGTTGGCGACCAGGATCTGGAAGCCTTCGCCCGCCCTCGCCCGCGGCGGCGGGATGTGTTTCACGATGGCGTCGAAGAGCGGCTCCATCGTGCCGCTGACGTGCTCCAGCTCCAGCTTCGCGAAACCCGCTTTGGCCGAGCAATACACGAAGGGAAAGTCCAGTTGCTCGTCCGTGGCTTTGAGCGAAAGGAACAGCTCGAACACCTGATCGAGGACCTTCCTGGGATTCGCGTTCTCGCGGTCAATCTTGTTGATCACCACGATCGGCTTGGCGCCGGCCTCGAGCGCCTTGCGCAGCACGAAGCGCGTCTGCGCCTGCGGCCCCTCGGCGGCGTCCACCACCAGCAGCACGCCGTCAATCATGTTCATGATCCGCTCGACCTCTCCGCCGAAGTCGGCGTGGCCGGGCGTATCCACGATGTTCACGTGGTAGTTCTTGTATTTGAAGGCGGCGTTCTTGGCGCGGATGGTGATGCCCTTCTCCCGCTCGAGATCCATCGAGTCCATGATGCGCTCCTCGCTGGCCTTGGCTTCGTTTGCGCGGAAGGTGCCTGACTGCTTGAGCAGGCAGTCCACGAGGGTGGTTTTGCCGTGGTCCACGTGGGCAATAATGGCGATGTTGCGGATATGCTGCATAGGCTCGCTCCAAAATCGAAGCCGGGACTTTGCCGGCCGCGCCCCAAAGGTCAAGAGTGCGGGCGGCGGTTCAATCTTCCAGCACCACGAGCGCGGCCGGCGGCAAGATGATCCGGACCGTTTCACCTGCCGCCCGGGCCGGCGTGGCTGCATCGTTCAAGCGGCTGCCGGTGAGCAGCAATCGTCCGGCGCGCAGGGTGAGGCGGGTTTCCGCGCCGACATACGTCAGCGACTCCACCACCGCCACGCAGGAATTCGGCTCCGCCGGGCCGGCGACCGGCGCCAGGCGAATCCACTCCGGGCGGATCGCCAGTGTCACGTCTTCGGCGGCCGGCGCGGCGCGGCCGTTCAGGCCGATGACCAGCCGTCCGATTTCGGTGATCACGGTCGGGCCGTCCGCGGACGGCTGCCAGCGTCCGGGGATCAAGTTGCACGCCCCGAGGAAATCCGCGACGAAGCGGGTCCGGGGCCGTTCGTACACGGCCGTGGGCTCACCCACCTGTTCAATCCGGCCGCGCTGCATGACGGCCAGCCGGTCGCTCAAGGCCAGGGCTTCGGTTTGGTCGTGGGTCACGTGGATGAACGTGATGCCCAGCCGGCGCTGGAGGGCGCGGAGTTCGGTTTGGAGCTGCTGGCGGAGCTTGAGGTCCAGCGCCCCCAGCGGCTCGTCCAGCAGCAACACCGCCGGCTCATTCACCAGCGCGCGGGCCAGCGCCACGCGCTGCTTCTGGCCGCCCGACAACTGGGCGGGCATCCGCTCTGCCAGGTCCGCGATTTGCGCCAGCTCCATCGCCCGCCGGGTGCGTTCGGTCACTTCAGCCGGCGGCACGCGCTTCATTCGGAGACCAAAGGACACATTGTCGGCGACCGACAAATGAGGGAAGAGCGCGTAGCTCTGGAACACGGTGTTCACCGGACGGCGATGCGCGGGAATGGGAAGCACGTCGCGGCCGGCCATCTCCAGCGTACCCGCGTCGGGCTGTTCCAGGCCGGCGATGACCCGCAGCAAGGTGGTCTTGCCACAGCCGGAGGGACCGAGCAGCGCGAAATACTCGCCCCGCCGGACGGCGAGCCCAACCTGGTCCAGCGCGGTGACACCGCCGAACCGCTTCACCAAGCCGGTCGCCGCCACCGCGGGCGGGTGGGAGCCACTGTCCGGAAGCGAACAGGTCCGGTCGCGGGGCTGGCAGGGCGGAGCATCGGCCACGTGGCGAGAAGTAGCAGACGGCGCGGGGCGCCGGCAATCCCCGAGCGCACCCGGCGCCGGTTGTTCGTCCGGCCGGACGCCGGGGCTCTCCAACTTGGACGTCCTTGTGAGCAAGCTCTCCGTCGCGGGTCATTGACGGGACGGCCCCATTGACTAGCTTCGAATCGTGAGGTCTCCGGTAAGATACTCCGTCTGGGCGGCGCTTTGTCTGGGCTCGTTGTTGACAGGCTGTGACGCGCTCTTTGGAACGGCGACGGACGATTCCAAGAACTCGTTCCTCGCCGCCGCTCAGGCCCGGAAGGAGGCCTTCGATTTCCGCGGCGCCGTTGCCCTGCTGGAGAAGGCGCTGGAGGCGAATCCGCGACTGAGCCGTGCCCATTGGGAGCTGGGCCTGCTGCACTACCAGAACACCCACGACTACGCGGCCGCCGTGTACCACCTCCAGAAGTTGCTGGCGCTCGACCCCAAGTGGAAACAGGCGGACGACGCCTTGCGCCTCATCAACGATTCAAAGGTTGAGCTGGCCAAGCAGGCGCCGTTTGGCCCGGATACTCCGCAGGGGCAGAAGTTGTTTTCGGGCATGGCAACGCAGATTCACGCCCTGACCGCCGAGACGCAGAACTTGCGCCGCCAGATCGAGCAGGCCCAGGTCACCATCCAGCAACTCACCCTCGAGAATCACCAACTCCGCGACGCTGCCGCGCGCGCCGCCGCGACCGCGCCCGCAACGCCAAGCTCGCCGGGCTCAAGTTCGGCGGCCTCCGTCAACCCCGGGTATCAGGCGATCGCCGCGCACCACCGTCCGCCCGACCAGACGGCGCGGGCCGGTTCGGCACCCTCGAATCACCCGGCCCAGTCCGCCACGAGTCCCACAAAGCCGGCGGCCTTGACCCACACGGTCCGCAAAGGCGACACGGCCACCTCGATTGCGCGGCGGTACGGAATCACCGTGCGGGACTTGGTGCGCCTCAATCCCAGCCTCGACCCCGCGCGCATTCGAGTGGGCGAGGTGCTCCGCGTCCGGTCGTCGTGACGGTTGGCCGGCTGGCTGGTCGGATCAATCGTCGGATGGACGCGGCGGCCGTCCGTTGGCGCAACCAAATACTTGAGGCTACCGTCCCCGCACAGGAATGAAACGGCTGTACTTCCCCTTGGTCGCCCTGTTCTGGGTGGCGATGAACGTCCTGCTCTGGCGCGCCGAACTCGCCGGCGGCAAGGACAAGGGCAGCGCCGTCCCGGTGAACGTCGTGTGGGAACGGATTCTCAGCGCCCCTGACGCCTCACAACTCGACATCTTTCGCGGGCAGGAAAAGGTTGGTCACTGCCGTTGGGTGCCGAACGTGGGGGAGGACCCGAAGCCCGGCGGGCCGCTGCTGGCGGATCAGGAGTTGGAGGGGCGCATCCGCCGCGCCACGGGTTACTCCCTGGATCTCGAGGGAACGGCGCGGTTGGTCGAAGGCTCCCCCTCGCTACGGTTTGGCTGGCGGGCCGAATTCGACACCCGTCACAACTGGACCAGCCTGTTCCTGCGGTTGATCGCGCGGCCCAACCTGGTCGAGATCAAGGCCAACGCCGCCGAAGAAAAAGTGAACGTCCGCTTCGGGTCGCCGGAGAACCCGTGGGAACGGACCTTCACGTTCGCCGAGTTCCGCCGCCCCGAGCAGGTGCTGGCCGCCCTCGGCCTGCCTTGGGCGAGCGGTCTGCTGGCCACGCTGCCCGCCGTGACCGGGTCGCCGTCGGAGAAGCCGCTCGAACTGGGCGTGGAATGGCAGGCTTACAGCGACTGGTTGAAGATCGGCAGCGCGCGGACCCGCATCTACCGCCTGCAGGCCCGGCTGCTGGACAAACACCAGATCGTGGTGATGGTCAGCCGCGTGGGCGAAATCCTGCGGGTCGAGTTGCCGGGTGACCTCCGGATCGTCAACGACGCCTTCACCACGCTCTAACCGCGCCATGATCGAACTGGTCCAACTCACCAAACGGTTCGGCGACCTGGTGGCGGTGAACGACGTGAGCCTCACCATTCCGCGCGGGGAATTCTTCGCGTTGCTGGGGCCCAACGCCGCCGGCAAAACGACCACCATCAAGATCCTCACCGGCCTGATCCGGCCCACCGCCGGAACGGCGCTCGTGGCGGGCTTCGACGTGCAGACGCATCCGCTCGAAGCGCGGCAACGCCTCGCGTTCGTGCCCGATTTCCCGTTCCTCTACGACAAGCTCACACCGTGGGAATTCCTGCGGTTCACGGGCGAGTTGTTCCAGATGACGGAGGACCGCATCGAAACCGGCGCGCGCGAGCTGGTCGGGCGATTCAACCTGCAACCGTACTTGCGGAAGCCGATCGAGGGTCTCTCGCATGGCACCCGCCAGCGGGTGGCGATCGCGTCAGCGCTGTTGCACGCGCCGGAGGTCATCGTGCTCGATGAGCCGATGGTCGGTCTGGACCCGCACCACGGCCGCGTGCTCAAGGACATCCTCAAGGAGCGGTCGCAGCGCGGGATGACCGTGTTCGTCTCCACGCACCAGTTGAGCATTGCCGAGGAGATGGCGGATCGCATCGGCATCATGCACGAGGGCCGGCTGATCGCGGTGGGCACGCGCGAGGAGTTGCGCGCGCAAAGCGGCACCGCCGGCGCCCTCGAACAAACCTTCCTGGCGCTCACCGCCCAGGAGGCAAACCTGAAAGAGGAGACGGCGCACCTGGCCGCATGAACGGCAGTGACCTCAGTCCGTCCTTCGCCCTCGGCGCGGCGGCCAGCCGGTCGCCGGCGAAGGATCCACTCTGGCTGCTGTTGCGGGTCAATCTCCTCCAGAGCGGCCGCAAGCTGCTGGCGCTGCGCGAGCAGTCGAAGCTCCTCAGCGCGCTGATTCTCTGCTTCCTCACCGGGTACGTCACGATCTCCTTTGCGCTGTTCTATCGCGGCCTGCAATTTGCCAACCAGTTCCCCGGCCTCGGCGAGGTGCTGGTCGAGCGCATGATGTTCCTGCTGTTCGCCAGCCTCTTTGCGCTCCTGTTGCTGAGCAATCTGGTCATCGCCTACACGAACCTCTTCCGGAATCGTGAGACTGCGTTTCTGCTGACCTTGCCTGTCTCAACGCAAACGATCTTTCGCTGGAAGTTCATCGAGTCCACGCTGCTGGCCTCGTGGGCCTTTCTGTTTCTGGTGGCGCCGCTGCTGGCTGCCTATGGCCTGGTTCGGGACGTGCCATGGCACTTTTATCCGCTGACGATCCTCCTGCTCGCGCTGTTCCTGATTCTGCCGGCTGCGGCGGGAGGATGGCTGGCGGTCACGGTGGCGCGCTTTCTCGATCGCCGGGCGTTTCAACTGGGCGCGCTGCTCGCGGGCGGGCTGGTGATCGTGGCGCTGGCGTTCTGGCTGCGGCCGGCGCAGATCTCGGACGAAGAACTCGAGATGCGGGTGCTGGTGGTGCTGGATCGGTTGCTGGCCAGGACCAACTTCGCCCAGTTCCCGCTGCTGCCGAGTTACTGGGTCGCGGCCGGCGTCCAGCAGTGGGCGGAAGGCGCGCTGGCCTCGGCCGTGTTCTTCGCGCTCGTGCTGCTCAGCTACGCGCTGCTGCTCGGCAGCCTGATGTTCAGCCGCACGGGCGGATATTTTTACCAGGCAGCCTCGGCGGCGCAGAGTCGCGGCAGCGTCTTGGGCCAGTGGGGCTGGTGGCGCGCGTGGCAGCAACGGCGGGCCAGCGGCCTGCCGGGCCGCGGGGTGGCTGAAGTTCTGTTTCGCGGGATTCCCGGCGTCCGCCCGGACGTGCGCGCCCTGTTGCTCAAGGACATGCGGGTGTTCTGGCGCGACACCACGCAATGGGCGCAGACGCTGGTCATCTTCGGTCTGATCACCGTGTACATCCTCAACCTGCGGCATTTCAGCGCACAACTGAGCAACCCGTTCTGGATTCAGGTGGTGTCCTTCCTGAACCTGGCGGCCTGCACGCTCAATCTGGCCACCCTGACCACCCGTTTCGTGTTCCCGCAGTTTTCGCTCGAGGGCAAGCGGGTCTGGATCGTCGGCCTCGCGCCGCTCGGGTTGCGCCGCATGCTCACGGCCAAGTTCTTTCTCGCCAGCACCCTGTCGCTGGCCATCACGGGCGGGCTGCTCCTGCTCTCCTGCCACATGCTGTCGCTGGAATGGCCGCGCACCGCGTACCTCGCCGTGGCGGTGACCGTGATGTGCTTCGCGCTGAACGGCCTCGCCGTCGGGCTGGGCGCGCTGTACCCGAATTTCAAGGAGGACAATCCCAGCAAGATCGTCAGCGGCTTCGGCGGCACCTTCTGCCTGGTGGTCAGCTTCCTCTACATCGTCGCCGGGGTCGGCCTGGTCGCAGTGGGCTCCCCCTGGCCCCGACTGGGCGAACCGAACTGGCTGTGGATCGCCGCTTGCTGGGCGGTGTTCGTGGGCGTGTCGCTGCTGGTCGGCTGGCTGCCGATGCGGCTCGGGCTGCGCAAGGCGGTCGCGTACGAACTCTGACGCACGGCGCCGCCGTCGTCAGCCCTGCCGCCCTTCGCCGGCCATCAATCCACCGTGTCCAGTTCGCGGTCGCTCGCGCCTCGCGGCCGGGGGGCACGATTGGGTCGCAACATGCGCTTCTGCCGCTCGCGGTCGCCGGCGTTGCGCGCCACCGGGATGGGTTGCTCGGTGTTGATGTCCAGGCCGGTCACGTACATCGCCGCCGCGCCGGTCATGGGCAACGGGATGAAATCCTGCACCTGCTGGAGATTCCAGTTCTCCCGTTTGAGGAACTGTTCCACCGCGCCCATCTCCTTCTCGGTGCAGCCGGGGAAGCTCGAGATGAAGTACGGGACGAGGTACTGCTGCTTGCCGGCCGCGGCGCTCTCCTCGTGAAACTTCGCCATGAACCCCTGGAAATCCCCCGCCGGTTTCCGCATGCGGCGCAGCACCTCCGGGTGCAGATGCTCCGGCGCCACCTTCAGGTGGCCGGAGACGTGGTTTCGCACCAGCTCGCGAAAGTACTCCGGCGTGCGCAGGGCCACGTCCATCCGGATCCCGGACTGGATGAAGACGTGCTTCACGCCGGGCTCTTCGCGGGCTTTCCGGAGCAGATCCAGTTGGGCCTGCTCATCAATGCTGAAGTGCGGACAGATCGTCGGCCACAGGCAACTGGGGCGGTGACAGTTCTTGCACGCGTCCACGTGGCCGTTCTCGCAGGCGTAAAGGTTCGCCGTGGGCCCGCCGAGATCGGACACCGTCCCGCGGAACGTCTCGCTCTCGGTCATGCGGCGGATTTCCTTGAGCACCGAGTCCACACTGCGACTGGAGAGGAACTTGCCTTGGTGAAAGCCCAGCCCGCAAAACGTGCAGCCCCCGGCGCAGCCGCGCGAGACGATGATCGAGTCCTTGATGGTGGCAAAACCGGGAATCTTCCCGCGATACGATGGGTGCGGGAGCCGCATGAAGGGAAGCTCGTAAAGCGCGTCGAGGTCTGGTCCCTGTATCGGAAAGGCCGGCGGTTCCTGCAGGACCGCCCGGTTGCCGTGCCGCTGGACCAGCCGCTTGCCGCAGTAGGGCGTTTGCTGCGCCTCCACCACCTTCGTCAGCCGCAGGAGGAGCTTCTTGTCGCGTTGGATGTCCTCCCACGAAGGCAGGATCAGGCAGTCCGAGAAGTCCGTGGCGGCGGTGGCTTTGGCCCCGAGGAACCGGGCCGTGCCGCGGATGCCGCTCAGATCGGTGTTGCCCGCCCGCAACCGCCGATAGATTTCGCGGACCGCCGATTCGCCCATGCCATAGACGAGCAGGTCAGCCTTCGCGTCCGCGAGGATGGACGGTCGCAGTTTGTCCTCCCAATAGTCGTAGTGGACCACGCGGCGCATGCTCGCCTCCATGCCGCCCATGACCACGGTCACGCCGGGGAACGCGCGTTGGCACATTTGCGTGTACACCACGGCCGCGTGGTTGGGGCGTTTGCCCGGCACTCCGTCCTCGCTGTACACATCCTCCTTCCGCTTGTGGCGGGCGGCTGTGTAATTGGAGAGCATCGAATCGAGGTTGCCCGCGGTCACTCCGCAGAAGAGCCGGGGCCGGCCCATGACCTGAATGGAAGCCAGGTTCTTCCAATCCGGCTGGGCGATAATGCCCACCCGGCAGCCCTCCGCCTCGAGTACGCGACCGATCATCGCCGCGCCGAACGACGGATGATCCACGTAGGCGTCGCCGGTGATGATCAGCACATCCAGTTCATCCCAGCCACGCGCCTCCATCTCCGCGCGGGTGGTGGGCAGGAAACCGTTGCCCCGGGCCGGCGGACGTTGCGGGTCGGCAGCCATATCAGCGCGCGGAAAGTGCGTCATTACCCGTCCCCGCGCAACCGCTGCGTGCTTCCGACCGGGCCGTCCACTTCGTGGCAGTATGCGTCTTCGCGGTGACTGCGCTCCTGTCCCGCTTGCCGGGGAGGCAAAAACCGGCGGATGTCTTGACGCCAACCCCGCGCCCCTCCCATGCTCGATCAGGAAAAACACCGCCGCGCTCCATGGCCGAGACGAAAAATCGCATTCAAGTCGCCGTCCGCGGGGATGGCGCCACGTTCCGGATCACCGGGAGGGCGACTTTCGACGTGGCCCCTCCGTTCAAGGAAGCTTGTGAGGGTTTGCTCGCCGCCGATTGTCGGGCCTTCACCCTCGAACTGGCCAACTGCGAGACGATGGACAGCACGTTCCTCGGCGTGTTGATTCGTCTGGCGCGCCGGGTCAAGGAGCGGTCACCGGCCGGTACCGTGACGCTGGCGGCCATGCCCGCCAAAGTCCGCGAGCAGGTGAGCAGCCTGGGCGTGCTGAGCTTCTTCCGGATCGCGGACGAGACGGAGAGCCATGACGCGGACTTTCAAGCCGTGAACGCGGCGGCTTCCAAGACTCAGATCACCGAAGTGTCGCTCGAGGCGCATCAGGAATTGATGGCGACGTCCGCCGAGAACGAACAGCGATTCAAGGACGTGGTCGCCTTTCTCAACGAGGACCTCAAGCGCCTGCCGCCGCGGCCCGGCGGCGCCTGATCGCGCCGGTGAACCGGCCGCCCGGTTGGCGCCGGAGCCTCCCAGAACTCCCACGCGATGCGCATCATCCCGAAGGCCCGGCCCGGTCGCTTCCTCCGCACCTTTCCCGACCCGCAGTCCCTCGCCGCCGGGGCGGTGGCGTTGTTTCTCGAAGCGGTGGGCCATGCCGTGAGCCAGCGGGGACGGTTCGCGGTGGCGTTGGCGGGTGGCCGTACGCCCCGGCAGTTCTACGAAGCCCTGGCGGGCGCTGCATCCGGGCGTGTTCCTTGGGGAGCGGTCGAAATCTTTTTCGGTGACGAGCGACCCGTACCCCCCGAGCACCCGGACAGCAACTACGCGATGGCGCAAGCGAGCCTGCTTGGACGGGTGCCGTTGCCGCCCGGCCAGGTTCACCGAATTCGCGCGGAGCTCGCGCCGGCAAGCGCGGCGGATGAGTACGAACGCACGCTGCGGGCGCGGTTCCGCCTGAGCACGGGCGAGGTCCCGCGTTTCGATCTCGTTCTGCTGGGTCTGGGCGCGGACGGACATACGGCGTCGCTTTTCCCGGGGACCAATGCGTTGAGCGAGACGCAGCGGCTGGTTTGCGCCAACTGGGTGCCCAAGTTCGGCCATCATCGTGTGACGCTGACCCTGCCGGTCCTGAACGCGGCGCGGCAGGTGGTCTTCCTGGTGGCCGGGGCGGACAAGGCAGAGGTCGTGAAGGAAGTGCTCGCCGGCCCGGACCGCGAGCCGCCTCATCCCGCGACTCTGGTGCAGCCAGCGGCGGGTGAACTCCACTGGCTGCTGGACGCCGCAGCCGCCTCTGCGTTGCCCCACGGGCCAACCCTCGCTGCCGACAGCGCGGGTTAGCCGGGCGCCCGGCAGCGAACCCAGCATCGCTCCGCGTCACAACGCCACGCTTCCCGGCTGCCGCCGGCTTGCGCTGTCCGGAGCCGTTCCCTTTTCGATTGCAGTCTGCGCAGGGGTCGCAAAGGCTCTGGCGTAAACGATCCAAACTATGGCAAAGCGCACCCTGGTCATCGGCATTGACAGCGGCACCCAATCCACCAAGGCCCTCGTCCTCGACGTTCGGGCGAAGAAGGTCATCGGCACCGGCTCCGTGAAGTACGATCTGCTTCCGAACCTGCCCGCGGGAGCGAAAGAGCAGCACCCGCACACCTGGCGCGACGCCACGGCCAAGGCCATCAAGCAGGCGCTCAAGGCCGCCGGCGCCACGGCGGGCGAGGTCAAGGCCATCGGCGTGAGTGGCCAGCAACATGGCTTCGTGCCCCTCGACAAGAACGGCGAAGTAATCCGCCCGGCCAAACTCTGGTGCGACACCGCCACCGCGGCGGAGTGTGACGAGATCATGCGCGCGGTCGGCGGCGTGGACGCCACGATTCAACTGATGGGCAACGCCGTGCTGCCGGGTTTCACGGCCTCGAAAATCCTGTGGTTGAAGAAACACGAGCCGAAGAACTTCGCGCGCCTGGCCACCATCCTCCTGCCGCACGACTACCTCAACTGGTGGCTCACCGGCCGGGCGGTGATGGAGTACGGCGACGCCAGCGGCACGGCCCTCTTGGACGTGCGCACTCGCACCTGGACCAGGCCGGTGCTCGACGCCATTGACGCCGACCTCGCGGGCAAGCTGCCGCCGTTGCAGGCCAGTGACCTGCCGGCGGGCACGCTGCAGCCGGCCACGGCGAAGGCGCTCGGTTTGAACACCGACGTGCTGGTCAGCGCCGGCGGCGGCGACAACATGATGGGCGCCATTGGCACGGGTAACGTGCGGGCCGGCGTGATCACCGCCAGCTTCGGCACCAGCGGCACCATTTACGCCTGCTGTGACCAGCCCGTCGTGGACCCGCGCGGCGAGATCGCCGCCTTCTGCGACTCCACCAACCGCTGGCTGCCGCTGCTTTGCACCATGAACGTCACGGTGGCCACTGAGATGGTGCGCCTGGATTTCGGCATGGACTTCCGGGAGTTCGACGTCGCCGCCGCGAAGGCCCCGGCGGGATCGGACGGCCTCCTGTTGCTGCCGTACTTGGAGGGCGAGCGCACGCCAAACGTCCCGGCGGGGACGGGCGTGTATTTCGGCGTGCGCCCGAAGACCTTCACCGCCGGCCACTTTGCCCGGTCCTCGATGGAAGGCGTCACGCTGGGCATGAACTACGGCCTGCGCCGGCTGGCGGAACTCGGCGTGAAGGCCCGGCAGGTGCGCGCGACCGGCGGCGGCGCCAACTCGAAACTCTGGCGGCAGATCATGGCGGACATTTTCAACGCCGAAGTGGTGACGCTGAAGGTCGCCGAGGGCGCGGCCTACGGCGCCGCCCTCCAGGCTCTGTGGTGCTGGCGGCAGCAGGCCGGCGAGAAGGCCCGCATCGAGGACATCTGCGACGAATACGTGACGCTCAACGCGAAGGAACGCGCCACTCCCGACAAGGCAGCAGTCAAAGTGTACGCGGAACTGCAAGCGTTGCAGGACGAGCTGTCGGCCAGCCTGCGTGGCGCGTTCGAGAAGCACCGCCGGCTCATCACACGCTGAGGAGTGTTTTGGCGCCGGCCGGCGAACCGACCGCCGTGGTTTCCGCGCGGGCGGCGGTGTCGCTGTGGACGCACTGTTAAGGGACCACAAGCCACAGGCAGTCGTGCCCCGGGAAACCAAAGCCGCGTTGAGCGAGCGGGTCCGCGCGATCATCGCGGGGCTGCGCCGGACCTATCCGGAGGCGCACTGCGAGCTGCAGTTCGCCAATCCGCTCGAGCTATTGATCGCCACGATCCTGTCGGCGCAATGCACGGACAAGATGGTCAACCGCGTGACGGCCGACCTGTTTCGCAAGTACCGGTCGGCAGCGGACTACGCCCGGGCGGACGCAGCCGAACTGGAACGCGACATCGCGAGCTTGGGTTTCTTTCGGAACAAAGCGCGCGCGATTCGCGCCTGCTGCCAGCAGTTGCTTGCGCGGCATGGCGGCGAGGTGCCCCGCTCTCTCGAAGAACTGGTCGCGCTCGCTGGCGTCGGCCGTAAGACCGCCAATGTGGTCTTGGGCAATGCGTTCGGACTCAACGAAGGCGTGGTCGTGGACACCCACGTCGCCCGCCTCAGTCAGCGACTTGGCCTGACCTGGGAGAAACAGCCCGAGAAGATCGAGCGGGACCTGATGGCGCTGGTGCCGCGCGAAGACTGGACGTTGTTCAGCCACTGGCTGATCTGGCACGGCCGCCGGCGGTGCTCCGCCCGCAAGCCCGATTGCGAGGGTTGCGAGATTCGGTCGCTCTGTCCCCGGCGGGGCGTCAAGGCGTGACCCTGCCACGGACCAAGGTTGTCCCGCCGTCGGCCGAAGCGGCCACCCCCGCTGCTGCCACGCCCCTGGCACCGTTGCCCGGCGACAGCGGGCAATGGTGGTGGCTGCCCGGGGCGCCGGGCGACCCCGCTTTCAACATGGCGCTGGATGAGGCGCTCCTGGCAGCGGCGCCCCAGCTCGGCCGACCGCTGTTGCGCTTCTACGGTTGGAGCCAGCCGGCCGCGACCTTTGGTTACTCCCAGCGCTATGACCACGTGGCCACACTCACGCCGCTACGCCCGCTGCTGCGCCGTCCCTCCGGCGGCGGCCTGGTCCCGCACGATGGCGACTGGACGTACACGCTGGTGTTTCCGCCGGAGCACCCTTGGTACGCCCTCCGCGCCCGGGACAGCTACGAGCGACTGCACGCCTGGCTGCACCGCACCTTCCGCCGACTTGGCCTTGCGACCGAACTGGCAGCGGCGCCACGGCACGGGGCGGGGGCGTGTTTCGCGGGCGCGGAAGTGAACGATGTCCTCTGGCGCGGCGCTAAGATCGCTGGTGCAGCCCAGCGTCGCACGAAGTCCGGCCTGCTGATCCAAGGCTCCGTGCAACCGCCGACCGGCGCCCCCGATCGGTCCGTCTGGGAAGGCGCCGTGCTCGCCGTGGCCGCGCAGGACTGGGGCCTTCGGTGGGAGCAATGGCGCCTGCCGGCCGAGGTCGAGGCCGAAGCCGCACGTCTGGTCCGCGACAAGTACGGCCGGCCGGACTATCATTGCCAAAGGTGAGGGCCAGAGTAGCAAGATGCTGGGGGTGGTCTGGTCTGCTCGTGCTGCTGGCGCTCGTGGCGCCGGCGGCGCGGGCGCTGGTGCTGCTGAACTGGAACGTGGGCGGCAACGGCGCGACGGACTGGAGCACCAACGCGCCGCAGGTGCAGGCGATCGGGCGGATTGTCTCCTACCTCAAGCCGGATGTGCTGACGCTGCAGGAGATTCCCTTCGAGCAATCCTGGCAAATGGACCGCTTCGTCGAACGCTACCTGCCGGGCTACTTCGTGGCGCGCAACTCGGGGACCGACGGTTACACGCGCAGCGTTATTCTCAGCCGTCATCCCATCGTGCGGTCAACGAGCTGGCTGGATGGCGCCCCGCTTTCCGAATTCGGTTCTACCGCCCGGTTTGCCCGCGATTTGTTCGAGGCGGAGATCGCGGCGCCGGAGTTTCCCGCGCCGCTGCACGTCTTCACCACTCACCTCAAAGCCGGCAGCACCGCCGACGAAGACTTCGAACGCCGGGCCGCGGAGGCCGGCGCGATTTCGAACTTCTTTGTCAAAACCTTTCTGCCCAGCCGCGGCGCGCGGCCTTACGTTTTGACCGGCGACCTGAACGAGGACATCGGCCGTCCCAATGCCAAGAGCCGGCAGGCGGTGCAACGCCTCGTGAACGCCGCGACCGGACTCAAACTGACGACGCCCACCAACCCCGCCAATGGTGACGACCGCACGTGGTCCTCGCGGCTCGCCAGCCTGAGCGTCCGCTATGACTACATCCTTCCGGGAACCTTCCTCGCCACCAACAGCGTGCGCAGCCAGGTGTTCCGCACCGCGACCTTGAACACCTTGCCGCCGGAACTCCGCCGGGAAGACGACCGAACGGCGTCGGATCACCTGCCGCTGCTGATGGTCTTCCGAAGCCCGAACGCGCCACCGTTCCTGGTGCGGTTGGCCCTGGCGGATGAACGCGCCGTGCGACTGACGTGGGCGGCGGTGCCGGAATACTTGTATTGGGTCGAGGCCACGAGCGACCTGGCGCAGTGGACGCGGCTGGCCGGTCCGCTGAACACGCGGGGAGACGCAATTGATTACGAAGTCCCCCTGGGGACCGGCGGGACGTTTTTCCGGATTCGCCGCGTGCCCTGACCGGCGGCGAGGACGAAGCGGTGAGGGAGGAGTATCCGTGGAAGGGAACTACTGTTTGGGCGGGGTGGTCAGAATCGCTTCCGCACGGGCCAGGGACCCGAGATTGAACACGCGCGTGTAACCCTGTTGCCGGAGCAGGCGGGCTGCGGACCCGCTGCGCGCGCCGCTCTGACAGTGCAGCAGCAGAGGGGAGTTCTTGTCCGGCACCTCGCGGGCAATTCGGGATGGCAGATCATCCAGTGGAAGATTCGTGACACCGGGCAGGTGACGCGCGGCAAACTCCTGGGGGCTGCGCACGTCGAACACCTTCGCCCCTTGCCGCAGGAGTTCCCGCGCCTCGGCCGCAGCCACCAAGCCAGACCGCTGCAGCATCACGAATCCGGCGACGACGGCGACGGCCACCACCAAAGCAACCCAGTCTTTCAGCTCCATGCCGCAAGGTGCGCCGGGCAACTCGCAACGGCAAGCGCGGGGGCGATCTGTCCCGTCGAAGAGCGTTGCAGTCCACGAGACGAAGCCCAGCCGCCGGGGACCGACGGGCCACCCCGTTGACACAGGTTTTTTGCGGGTGGTAGCGTGCCGTCAGACGTTGGGAATCGGTATGGGTACTTACCTCAACCAACACGTGCTGGTGCTCAACCGCCTCTGGCAGGCCGTCAATGTCTGCACGGTCCGCCGGGCGCTGGCACTGCTTTTTGAGGGTCACGCCCAGGTTGTCGCCAGCGCCGAGGACGGCGCGTTTCAGACGTTCAACTTCTCCCAGTGGCGGGACCTTTCCCAAGCGGAGCCGCACCCGGAGTCCATTCACACCGTGTCGTTCCGGATTCGCGTGCCCCGGGTGATCCTGCTGCTCATGTTCGACCGGCTTCCAAAGAAGGAGGTCAAGTTCACCCGGCACAACATCTTCGAGCGGGATCGCAACACGTGTCAGTACTGCGGACACGTCTTCGAGCGGAAGGACCTCAACCTCGACCACGTGATTCCACGCGACCGGGGCGGTCCAACGAGCTGGGAAAACATCGTCTGCTCCTGCGTGGCCTGCAATACCCGCAAGGCCAACCGTACGCCCGAGGAGGCCGGCATGAAGCTCATCCGCCGGCCCAAACGGCCCAAGTGGCGCCCGTTTGTGCAGGTGCAGATCGGCCTGCCCTACCACGATAGCTGGAAGCACTTCCTCGACATCGCCTACTGGAATGTCGAGCTGGGCGAGGAGGTCGGGTAATCTGCCCCCGCCGCGGGCCGGTTGGCTTTTTCCCGTCGGGCCCGCCCATCTGCCGCTCCGTCATCCGGTCTTCGCTCGGAATAGCCTGCGGTCGGCCGGCAACGGTCTTTCCTTCCCACCTCGTGATTCGGCGAGAGGAGGGGCCCGCAGGCGGATCGCTTCATCGTTTTCGTCCAAGCGGAGGAGAGCAGGACACCCTTCTTGTGCGGCGGCTGGATGCGGGAGCATGGGTTCGAGCACCCGGCATTTCGGAAAAGCTTTCCTTGAAGAGCCGACCCGCAGCCCCGTGGTTGGCAATCGGCGGTTGCTGGGGAATGATCCCCGCACATGAACGCCGATTCAACCCACGGTCCTCCGGGTCTCGAAACCCTGCGCGGGGACATTGACGCGCTGGACCAGCAAATCGTCGAGCTCCTGGCCCGCCGGGCGGCAAAGGTGCAGGAGGTCGTCGCGCTGAAGCGGGCCGCGCATTTGCCCGTGTATCACGCCGCGCGGGAAGAAAACCTGATTTCCCAACGCCGGGATCAGGCCGCGCGGGTCGGGCTCGATCCCGATTTCGTGGAGGAGCTGTATCGGTGCATCATCCGGCAGTCGCGGGTCCGTCAGACGGCGCACGTGGCCAAGACCGGCGTCCGACCGGGCGCGACGGTGGTGATCGTCGGGGGGCGCGGGCGGATGGGCAGTTACTTTGCCCGATGGTTTTCGGAGTCGGGCTACGCGGTCCGGGTACTCGAAGCGGCTGACTGGCCCGAGGCCGGTCGGCTTTGCGCGGGTGCCGCGCTGGCGCTGGTGACCGTGCCGATCGCGCACACCGTGGCGGTGATTCGCCGGTTGGCGCCGTTCCTGCCCGAAGGGTGTGTCCTGGCCGACCTGACCAGCCTCAAGGTGGCGCCGGTGAAGGCCATGCTCGAAGCCCATCCGGGCCCAGTGGTGGGGCTGCACCCGCTGTTCGGGCCGTCGAGCAGCACGATGGATCAACAGGTGGTGGTGGCCACTCCCGGCCGCGATGCGCCGGCCTGCGAGTGGGTGCTGGATCAACTTGCAGACTGGGGAAACATCGTGCTCTCAATCAGTCCGGAGGAACACGACGAATTGATGGATCTCGTGCAAGGGGTGCGGCACTTCGCCACGTTCGCGTTTGGAAAGTTCCTCGCCGACCGCAATGTGAACCTCAACCGCACGCTGGAGTTCTCCAGCCCGATTTACCGGTTGGAACTGGGGATGATTGGCCGCTTGTTCGCGCAGGATGGGGCGATGTACGGCAGCATCATCTGCGCGTCGCCCGAGCGCCGCGCGCTGCTGCGCGAATACGTGGATTCCTTGCGGCGCAGCGCCGAACTCATCGAACGCGAGGGACCGGCCGGGTTTGAACGGGAATTCGCCCGCGTCGCAGACTGGTTCGGTCCGTTTTGCGGTCAGGCGCTGCGGGAGAGCAGCTTCCTGATTGAAAAACTGGTCGAGCGATTTTGAGCTTCAGAGATGGCACCGCAGAGCGGCTGAGGGACTTCCGCTTGGCGGCGGGCGCCGGCTGTGGCTATCTTCCCTCGTACTACCTCAGGGCTTCCAGCCCTGCCCAAGCCATGAACACGGCGACTCAGGGCAAGCATCTGTCAACGGCGGATCGCCCGCCGCTGGCCGTGGCGCTGGATTGCCACACCGCGCCCGGCAAGCTGTGGCGGCAGGAGGGGGAGTTTGTGCGTTGCCTGGCCTGCGGCCACCGTTGCCGGCTGGCTGAGGGGCGCCGGGGCATTTGCAAGGTGCGATTCAACGCCGGCGGTTCGTTACGAGTTCCCTTCGGTTACGCCGCCGGCGTGGCTTGCGATCCGATCGAGAAAAAGCCGTTCTTCCACGTCCTTCCCGGCAGCGCAGCGCTGACTTTCGGCATGTTGGGTTGCGACTTCCACTGCGCCTACTGCCAGAACTGGCTGACCAGTCAGGCGCTCCGCGACCCGGCGGCGGTGACCCGGTTTCAGACCGTCACGCCCGACCAACTCGTGGCGACCGCGCGCCGGCACGGGGCGCGAATGGTGGTGTCCAGCTACAACGAACCATTGATCACCGCCGAGTGGGCGGTGGCGGTCTTCGAGCGCGCGCGGCCGGCAGGGCTTTTGTGCGGCTTCGTCTCCAACGGCAATGCCACCCCCGAGGCGCTCGACTTCCTCGCGCCCTGGCTGGCCGCGTGCAAGGTGGACCTCAAGTGCTTCACCGAGGCGGGCTATCGGGCGCTCGGCGGACGGCTGGGCACCGTGAAAGAAACGATCCGGGCGCTGCACGATCGGGGCATCTGGGTGGAGGTGGTCACGCTCCTGGTGCCGGGATTCAATGACGAGGACGCCGAGTTGACGGGCCTGACGGAGTTCATCGCATCCGTGAGTCCGGACATTCCGTGGCATGTCACAGCGTTTCATCCCGACTACAAGCTGACCGAGCCGGCGGCAACTCGGGCGAGCGACCTCTTGCGGGCGGTCGAATTTGGCGTCGAGGCCGGTTTGCGATTCGTCTATGCCGGCAATCTGCCGGGCCAGGTGGTGCCGTGGGAGGACACGCGCTGCCCCGGGTGCGGCGAGACGCTGGTCGAACGCCACGGTTTTCGCGTGAGCGCCAATCGGCTGACGGACCACGGTGCCTGTCACCGGTGCGGGCGCCCGATTCCGGGAATCTGGCGCCTTCCCTCCACGAGCGAAGAAAAGCTGGCCGCGACGGCAGCGACCGCTCCGGCCGGCAGCGAACGCGGGCAGGCATGAACACGTTCACTCTCGGTCAAGCCGAACGGTCGTCCGGCGCCGGATTCACGCGGCCCGCCGCGCATGCCGGACGGTTCTATCCGGACCAGCCGGACGAGCTGCGTCGCGAAATCGAAGAATTCCTCCGTCTCGCGCCCTTTTCACCGGGACCCGCGCCGAAGGCGATCATCGCACCTCATGCCGGCTACCTGTATTCCGGTCCGGTGGCGGGCACGGCCTACGCGGTGGTCGCTGCCGGGCGGAAGACCATCCACCGCGTGGCCCTGCTGGGGCCGGCCCACTACGCCGAAGTCCCGGGGATCGCCCTCAGCAGCGCGGTGGCGTTTGCCACGCCGTTGGGGCGCGTCCCCGTGGATGTGGCGGCCGTGAGCGCTCTCCGCCGGCTGCCCGGGGTGGACGTGGACGACCGGGCACACGCGCCGGAGCACTCGCTAGAGGTGCATCTGCCGTTCCTGCAAACGGTGCTGGAGGAGTTCGCCCTCGTCCCGCTGCTGGTGGGGCGCGCGGCGGATGACCAGATCGCGGCCGCGATGGAGGCGGTGTGGGACGAGCCTGGAACGCTGATCGTCGTCAGTTCGGACCTCAGCCACTTCCACGATTATCACACCGCAGGTGAACTCGATGCGCACACAGCGGATCGGATCGTTGCCCTGCGGGGGGAGGAATTGGGGTGCGAGGACGCGTGCGGCTGCCGGCCCATTCGCGGCCTGCTGCGGGTGGCCCGCGCCCGGGGCTGGCGTTGCCACCTGCTGGATCTGCGAAACTCCGGGGACACCGCGGGACCGCGCCAGCGCGTCGTCGGGTATGGAGCGTTCGCCTTTGCGTAACGCCGTGGGGCCGCTCGTGGCACTGCTCGCGGCGGCGGGAGCGTCGGTCCTCGCCCTGCGGACCGCTGATCTGGTCTGGAAACTTGCCGTTCCGGTCGCTTGCGCCGCGGCGCTCATGGCTCATCGGCCCGACGACCGGCGACGGTGGGGGAAGATCGCACCTGTGCTGTTGGCGTTCGCCTTTGCGGCCTTGGGCGATGCGTTGTTGTCCCGGCGAGCTGGACGGGTGAGCTGGTTCATCGGCGGGATAGCGGCGTATCTGGCCTCGCATCTCGGTTACCTGACGTATGCGTTGCGTCATGGACGACTGCACCGGCCGACGCTGATCCTCGCGCTGGCCGCCTTCCTCGGCTACGCCCTGTGGCAGCTCGGCCGGCACGTGCCTGACCCGGCGCTGCGGGTCGCGGTGATCACTTACGGAGTCGTTTCCTGTGTCTCGCTGGCCGCGGCGGCGGGACTACGGCAAGGGCCGTTGTCGAAGTGGCTCTTGGTCGGAGGCATCGGCCTGTTGGTCTTTTCCGATACGCTGATCTCGTTCAACGAGTTCCTGCGCTATCGCGCCTGGAACGCGTGGATCCTGCCGACCTACTATCTGGCCTTGATCGCCATTGCGGGCGCGGTTCTCACCCGCGGGCCGACTCCTGACGGCGCCGCCACGGCCGGTCCGGAGGTTGCCCGGTCTCCGCGTGCTTGCTAGCGTGGACGGATGCGAATCTTGTCAGGCATCCAGCCCTCGGGCGCGCTCCACCTGGGGAACTATTTCGGCATGATGCGGCCGGCCCTCGAGTTGCAGGAGCGCGGCGAGGCGTTTTACTTCATCGCCGATTACCACTCGATGACGTCGCTCTTCGATGCAAACGAGCGGCGGCGCAACACGCTCGACGTGGCCCTGGACTTCCTCGCCTGCGGCCTGGATCCGAAGCGCACCGTCTTTTTCAAACAATCCGACGTGCCCGAGGTCACGGAGTTGACCTGGCTGCTGACCACGGTCACCCCGATGGGGCTGCTGGAGCGCTGCCATTCGTACAAGGACAAGATCGCCAAGGGCATCCCCGTCAACCACGGCCTCTTCGCCTACCCGGTGCTGATGGCCGCCGACATCCTGATCTACGACTCGAACATCGTGCCCGTGGGGCAGGACCAGAAGCAGCACGTGGAGGTCACCCGCGACATTGCCATCAAGTTCAACGAGACCTACGGGGAAACATTCGTCATCCCCGAGCCCCTGATTCGTGCCGAGACGGCCAAAGTCCCCGGCTTGGACGGCGAGAAGATGAGCAAGAGCTACGGCAACACGATTGAAATCTTCGGCGACGAAAAGGCCCTGCGGAAGAAAATCATGGCCATCAAGATGGACAGCCGGACGCCGCAGGAACCCAAGCCCGACGCCGACCAAAACCTGGCGATCCAACTGCTCAAGCTCGTCGCGCCGGCCGACGTGGCGTCCGACTTTGAGAATCGCCTGCGGGCGGGCGGCCTGGGCTACGGCGACCTGAAGAAGACCCTGTTCGAGCACTACTGGAGCTATTTCGCGACGGCCCGGCAGAAGCGCGCGGAACTGGCGGCGAATCTCGACCATGTCCACGCGGTGCTGCGCGACGGCGCCTGCCGGGCCCGCGCGCTGGCGTCGCAGGTGCTCGCGCGCGCCAAGGTGGCGGCAGGGTTGAGCTAGCGCCGGCGGTGGCCGGGCGTGGGCGGTTACCACGCGCGGGTTGTCGCCCCAGTCCTGTGATTCTCCATCGGCTCATCCGGCACCATCTGCGCCACGGTTCGGATCGCGAATTCTACCGGCTGCAGGCGCTGGACGCGATGCGTTGGATCGAGGCGAAGGGGGTGGTTCTGCGTCCCGGACTCACCGCGCTCGATCTGGGTTGTGGCGATGGCACCTTCGGGCTCGAACTGGCCAGGCGCGGCTGCGTGGTCACGTTTGCCGATGAGCATGATTGGTTGCCGGCTGACGCCCCGCGCAGCCGGTTCCGCGCCATCAACCTAGAGCGCGAGAATCCCGCCGTCCTCGGCCGGCATGAGCTGGTCATCTGCTCGAACGTCCTCGAACATCTGCGCCGGCCGGACGCCTTGCTGGCGGCGCTGCCCGGGCTGGTCATGCCGGGGGGCCACGTCTATTTGAGCTGGACCAACTGGCTTTCGCCCTGGGGCGGACACGACTTCTCGCCGTTTCATTATTTGGGGCCCCGGCTGGGTCCGTGGCTCTTCGACCGCGTGCGCCGGCGGCCGCGTCAGCTTCAACCGGGCGAGAATCTCTTTGTCACGCACATTGGCCGGACGCTCCGCCTCTTGCGCGCCCAAGCCGGGCTCCGCCTCAAGGCCATGGCGCCTCGCTACTACCCCGAGTTGGCCGCGCTGCTGCGCGTGCCCGCGTTGCGCGAGTTTCTGGCGTGGAATTGCGCCCTCCTTTTGTCCCGCACCAGCGACTGATCATGGGCCACCAGGAATCCTACTACCGCCACAACGAGGCGTACGCCGAGTTTCTCGCGAACTGGGACGAGGGCTTTTACGCCAAGTACACCGACACGCTGAAGCCGGCGCGTCCCGGCGCGCGCGTCCTCGACGTGGGCTGTGGCGTCGGTCAGGTCGTGCGGCGGCTCAAGGAAGCGGGATTCGCCGCGCATGGCGTGGAGGTCTCGGAACCCAACGTCGCACGGGCGAGAGAATCGGGGCTGGACTGCGGGTTGTACGATGGGCGGCACCTGCCGTTCCCGGATCAGCATTTTGCCAGCGTCGGAGCGTTGAACGTGCTCGAGCACGTCGAAGAGCCGGAGGCCTTCCTCAGCGAACTGGTGCGGGTGGCCGAACCTGGCGGCCGGGTGCTCGTCTCGAGCCCGAACTTCCTGCGCGTTTTGGGCTTTCGCGACTACCACCCAAAGATGCGCGGCTTCGCAAACAAGTGGCGGAACGGGTGGCGGCTGGTCGTCAAGCGCCGGCAGATGCGCCGTGCGCCGGATCAGGTGCGATTCGACCGCATGGCGCCGATCGTGCGAGAACGGTTCCAGCCGGACGACGACGCCATCGTGGCCACGAACAGTCTCGAGATCGCCTTCTTTCTCCGGCGGGCCGGCTGCGAGATCGAGCGGGTGGAATGCACGGATCGCTACGTCAACCGGCTGGTGGACTTCTGCCTGAACGCCACCCCGCTGCGCTTCGCGATGTTCAACGCTTTTGTCGTCGGCCGGCGGGTGCGTTGAAAAGCGGGCACCCTCCGTCTCGTTAGTCTCCTCCGTGCGGCGGAGGGAGAGCGCTCGCACTGCCGACCGGCTGAGCTGAGGCGATGGGGATCTGGCTCAGCAAGTCTCCGGACGAGCCGTGCATGTTAATTGGCCGGAGCTGCCCCCCGTCGGACGGACACGGGCGGAATGGCCGAAGGTCCGCGCCCCGGCGGGAACGCACGACCGCCCCAGGACCGCGGACGTCCTCGTCCGCGGTCCGGCATCACCAAGATTGCAGCCGTAACGGGGCACAGATCACTTGTGAGCCCTTTCACGACTTCAGCCGGGCACGGACTCGAAATCAAACGGAGAGGCAGCCGCGGACCCGAAGGTCCGCGCCCCGGCGGGAACGCACGACCGCCCGAGGAGCGCGGACGTCCTCGTCCGCGGCCCGGCACCACCAAAATTGCAGCCGTGACGGCGCATAGATCACTCGTAAGCCCTTTCACGACTTCAGCCGAGCAGGAACTCGAAATCAAACGGAGAGACAGCCGCGGACCCGAAGGTCCGCACCCCGGCGGGAACGCACGACCGCCCCGGGGGCGCGGACGTCCTCGTCCGCGGTCCAGCATTACCAAGATTGCAGCCGTAACGGGGCACAGATCACTTGTGAGCCTTTTCACGACTTCAGCCGGGCAGGGACTCGAAATCAAACGGAGAGGCAGCCGCGGACCCGAAGGTCCGCGCCCCGGCGAGAACGCACGACCGCCCGAGGAGCGCGGACGTCCTCGTCCGCGGTCCGGCACCACCAAGATTGCAGCCGTGACGGCGCATAGATCACTCGTACGCCCTTTCACGACTTCAGCCGGGCACGGACTCGAAATCAAACGGAGAGACAGCCGCGGACCCGAAGGTCCGCGCCCCGGCGAGAACGCACGACCGCCCGAGGAGCGCGGACGCCCTCGTCCGCGGCCCGGCACCACCAAGCTTGCAGCGGTTACAGGCGCATAGATCACTCGTACGCCCTTTCACGACTTCAGCCGGGCACGGACTCGAAATCAAACGGAGAGGCAGCCGCGGACCCGAAGGTCCGCGCCCCGGCGAGAACGCACGACCGCCCGAGGAGCGCGGACGTCCTGGTCCGCGGTCCAGCACCACCAAAATTGCAGCCGTGACGGAGCATAGATCACTCGTAAGCCCCTTCACGACTTCAGCCGGGCACGGACCCGAAATCAAACGGGGCGGCAGCCGCGGACCCGAAGGGTCCGCGCCCCGGCGGGAACGCACGACCGCCCGAGGGCGCGGACGTCCTCGTCTGCGGTCCGGCATCACCAAGATTGCAGGCGTGACGGGGTACAGATCACTTGTAAGCCCTTTCACGACTTCAGCCGAGCAGGGACTCGAAATCAAACGGAGAGGCAGCCGCGGACCCGAAGGTCCGCGCCCCGGCTGGAACGCACGACCGCCCAGGGGCGCGGACGTCCTCGTCCGCGGCCCGGCACCACCAAGCTTGCAGCGGTTACAGGGCACAGATCACTTGTAAGCCCTCTCACGACTTCAGCCGGGCACGGACTCGAAATCAAACGGAGAGGCAGCCGCGGACCCGAAGGTCCGCGCCCCGGCGAGAACGCACGACCGCCCGAGGAGCGCGGACGTCCTGGTCCGCGGTCCAGCACCACCAAAATTGCAGCCGTGACGGAGCATAGATCACTCGTAAGCCCCTTCACGACTTCAGCCGGGCACGGACTCGAAATCAAACGGGGAGGCAGCCGCGGACCCGAAGGTCCGCGCCCCGGCGGGAACGCACGACCGCCCGAGGGGCGCGGACGTCCTCGTCTGCGGTCCGGCATCACCAAGATTGCAGGCGTGACGGGGTACAGATCACTTGTAAGCCCTTTCACGACTTCAGCCGAGCAGGGACTCGAAATCAAACGGAGAGGCAGCCGCGGACCCGAAGGTCCGCGCCCCGGCTGGAACGCACGACCGCCCAGGGGCGCGGACGTCCTCGTCCGCGGTCCAGCACCACCAAGATTGCAGCCGTGACGGCGCATAGATCACTCGTAAGCCCTTTCACGACTTCAGCCGGGCAGGGACGCGATCGGGTGGGAGGCAGGGGTACCCTCGCCGTCCCCCACACCACCGGACGGGCGGTTCCGTATCGCGGCGATTGGAATGCAACGTCGGCGTTCCGGCCTATTCGGCCTGCGGCGTTCCTCGCCTCGGTCTTCACCGTGACCCTTGACGCGCTTCCGATCCCGTGTCCGCGCAGGTTCCGCCCGCTCCACCACCGGTCCAGCTCCAGCTTCTCAGCCTTCGGTTCGGCGTCTCCAGTGCTCCTCCATCCGACCCGCTCCTCCTTCGGGCCTCCCGTGCCTCGCCACGCCGACTACGCCCTCGGCTGACTCCTCGCCCGCCTTCCCGCCGCCTCGCGACGGCGGTAGCCATCGGGGGCAGCGTTCTTGTTCATCGCGGTAGCGTTTTGCCGGCAGCTTCCTTCCGACCCCGCCTCAAAGCGGACGCCCTTGACGTCCGGCTGGCCCCGCCATTGCCGGTCGTACGGGGGACTTGAACCCCGAGTGTGTGCACCCTGCCGGGCGCACCAAGAAAAAAGGCGAACGGCTACCCGTTCGCCTCATGCGTTTGGAGAGGGAGCTGCGATCAATAACGGTAGTGCTCCGGCTTGTAGGGGCCTTCGACGGGAACACCGATGTAGTCGGCCTGGGCCTTGGTCAGCTTGGTCAGCTTCACACCGATCTTCTCCAAGTGCAGGCGGGCGACTTCTTCGTCGAGCTTCTTGGGCAGGCGATACACGCCAATCTTGTTCGTCTCACGGTTGGCCCAAAGGTCCATCTGCGCGAGGCACTGGTTGGTGAAGCTGTTGCTCATCACGAAGCTCGGGTGGCCGGTTGCGCAGCCGAGATTCACCAGCCGGCCTTCGGCGAGGATGTAGATGCTGTGGCCGCCGGCGAAGGTGTATTTGTCCACCTGCGGCTTGATGTTGAGCCGCTTCACGCCCTTGGCGGCGTTGAGGCGGTCCATCTGGATTTCGTTGTCGAAGTGGCCGATGTTGCAAACGATGGCTTGGTCCTTCATCCGCTGCATGTGCTCCAGCGTGATGACGTCGCGGTTGCCGGTGGCGGTGACGTAGATGTCGGCCTCGCCGAGGGTGTCCTCGATGGTCGTAACTTCGAAGCCCTTCCATCGCCGCCTGCAGGGCGTTGATGGGGTCGATCTCGGTGACGATGACGCGGGCGCCGAAGCCGCGCAGCGAGTGCGCCGAGCCTTTGCCGACGTCGCCGTAGCCGCAGACGACTGCGACCTTGCCGGCGACCATGACGTCGGTGGCGCGCTTGATGCCGTCGGCCAGGGACTCGCGGCAGCCGTAGAGGTTGTCGAACTTGGACTTGGTGACGGAGTCGTTGACGTTGATGGCGGGCACCAGGAGCTTGCCGGCCTCAAGCATCTGGTAGAGGCGATGCACGCCGGTGGTGGTTTCCTCCGAGACGCCTTTCCAGTCCTTGACGACTTCGTGCCAGAAACCGGGGCGCTCCTTGAGGGTGCGCTTGAGGAGGTCCTTGATGACCTGCTCCTCGTGGCTGCCGCTCTTGGTGTTGACCCAGTCGGAGCCGTTTTCGAGTTCGTAGCCCTTGTGGATGAGGAGGGTGGCGTCGCCGCCGTCGTCCACGACAAGTTGCGGCCCCCGGTTGCCGGGATGTGTCAGGGCGTCGAGGGTGCATTGCCAGTATTCCTCGAGGGTCTCGCCTTTCCAGGCGAAAACCGGCGTGCCGGCGGCGGCGACCGCGGCGGCGGCGTGGTCCTGGGTGGAGAAAATGTTGCAGCTCGCCCAGCGCACGGAGGCGCCGAGGGTCTGGAGGGTTTCGATGAGAATGGCGGTCTCGATGGTCATGTGCAACGAGCCGGTGATCCGGACGCCTTTCAGGGGCTTCTGCGGGCCGTACTTGGCGCGGATGGCCATGAGACCGGGCATTTCGTGCTCGGACACCTGGATGGTTTTGCGGCCCCAGTCGGCGAGGGAGAGGTCGCGGACCTTGTAGTCGGGGGCGCTCACTTTGGATTTAAGCCGCGCTTTGCCGTTGCCATTCCGGACGGTGCCGGCCTTGGGCAGCGAGCGGGTGAGGTTGGAACGCGAGGGCGGTAGTTTGATGGTAGGCATGGTTTGATGGCAGGGCTGGAAATGCTGGATGCGAAACCGGACTACTTCAATGCGGCCTTGAGCGCCGCCACCTTGTCCGTCCTCTCCCAAGTCAGGTCGGGATCACTCTTGCCGAAGTGGCCGTAGTTGGTGGTCTTCGCGTAGATGGGACGGCGCAAGTCGAGCTGTTCGATGATGTCGGCCGGCTGGAAACTAAAGACGCGGTTGACCGCCCGGACGATTTTGTCCTCGGGCGCTTTCGCCGTGCCGAAGGTTTCGAGATGAACACTGACGGGTTCGGGGTGGCCGATCGCGTACGCAAACTGCAGTTCGCACCGCGACGCCAGGCCGGCAGCAACCACGTTTTTGGCCACCCAGCGGCCCATGTAGGCGGCGCTGCGATCCACCTTGGTCGGATCCTTGCCGGAAAACGCGCCGCCACCGTGTCGGCCCATACCGCCATAGGTGTCCACGATGATTTTCCGGCCGGTGAGGCCGGAGTCGCCCTGCGGACCGCCAACCACGAAGCGGCCGGTGGGGTTGACCAGGTACTGCGTCCGATCGGTCAGCAACCCCTTGGGCAGCACCTTCTTGATGACGTGCTCGATGCAGAACTTTTCGATCTCGGTGTGCTCCACGTCGGCGGTGTGCTGGGTCGAGATGACCACGTTCGAGATCGCGACCGGCCGGTCGTCCTCGTAAATCACCGAGACCTGCGACTTCGCGTCGGGCCGCAGCCAGGGGACCTTGCCGGTCTTGCGAATGCGCGTCAGTTCCCGCCCCAGCCGGTGGGCGAACATGATGGGGGCGGGCATCAACTCGGGCGTCTCGTCGCAGGCGTAGCCAAACATCAGGCCTTGGTCGCCCGCGCCCTGTTTCGCCGTCTTCTTGCCCTTGGCCTTGCGCGCGTCCACTCCTTGGGCGATGTCGGGCGACTGGGTGGTGACATAAACGTTCACGAACACCCTGTCCGCATGAAAGACATCGTCGTCGTTGACGTAGCCGATGTCGCGGATCGCCTGGCGGGCGATGGCTGCGTAATCCAGCTTCGCCTTGGTGGTGATCTCGCCGCCGACGACGACGAGGTTGGACTTCACGAAGCACTCGCAGGCCACGCGGCTGAACTTGTCCTCCCTGAAACAAGCGTCCAGCACGTAGTCGGAGATGGTGTCGCAAACCTTGTCCGGATGGCCTTCCCCAACGGACTCGGACGAGAAGATGTAGCGTTTGCTCATAGATGGCGGCTGACGGCGCCCGCGGGGTTCGCGGACATATTGACGTATCGCGATGGGAAGATATAACCCCTGCGCGGCGCGTCAACCCGGGAATTCCCAAGCCGCTCCGGCCCGCCGGGTCGCACCCCCAAAAAATCATGTCCGCCATGCTGAAAACCTTGCGCGCCCTGGCCGATCCAACGCGCCTGCGCATCGCCGCCCTGCTCGACGGCCACGAGCTGTCAGTCAACGAGCTCCAGCAGATCACCGGACTGGGCCAGTCACGGATCTCCACCCATCTCGGGCTGCTGGCGGAGGCCGGGCTGGTGGCGTCGCGGCGCGAGGGCAAGCGCAGCTATTACCGGCTCGTAAAGGGCGGTCAGCCGGGCGCGAACGACGTCCTCACCGCCGCCGTGCAGGGGGCGGGCGAATTGCCGGAACACGGGGCTGACCGCATCAATCTCAGGCGGATTCTTGACTTGCGGGCGCATCGCGAACGCCTGCTGTTCAACCAGGTTGCCGGCCGTTTTGATCGCAGTTACGGGCCGGGACGCTCGTGGCAGGCGTTCGGTCAGTTGCTCCTGCGCCTGCTGCCGCCGCTGACAGTCGCGGACCTGGGATCGGGCGAGGGCCTGTTGAGCGAACTGCTGGCACTCCGCTGCAAAAAGGTCATTGCGGTGGACAACTCGGAAAAAATCGTTGAGTTCGGCGCGGCGAAGGCGCGCAAGGCCGGCCTGAAGAACCTCGAATTCCGTCTCGGCGACCTGCAGCAGCCACCGATTGACGCGGCCTCGGTGGACCTGGTGATTCTGAGTCAGGCGCTTCATCATGCCACCGATCCCTCCAAGGCTCTGGCGGCCGCGCATCGGATCCTGAAACCCGGCGGCCAGCTCATGGTGCTCGACCTGCGCAAACACGACTTCACCCGGGCGCGCGAGCTCTACGGAGACCGCTGGCTGGGCTTCGCGGAGAGCGACCTCCAACACTGGCTCGAAGCCGCCGGATTCAAGCACATCGAGATCACCACCGTGGCCCGCGAGGAGGAGCCGCCCCACTTCGAAACCCTGCTGGCGGCGGCGACGCGCTAGCGACGATCCCCGCCGCGTGCCAGATTTGGGGCATGAGCCTCTTTTCGTTCCACTCGGATGCCAGAACCCGGCGCCGTGGGATGCTGCTGGCGGCGGCTGCGGTCGCGATGCTGGTGACTTCGCTGGTCCGGGGCGACCCTGTTTCTGAGGAAGAATTCCCGCCCATCCCGGAGGAACTGCAGTATCGGCGACAAGCAATTGCCGATGACGAAAATGCCGTAACCGACTGGCTGCGCGCCGCCCCGCTCCTCAAGGCTCTAGACGAACCGGGCGCTTCCATCGCGGCCGCCGCGTGGACACCTGGCGCCGCGCCACCGACCGCCGACGAATGGGCACCGGTCATCGCCTGGGTCCGCGAGCACAGCGAACCGCTCCGTTGGATCGAGGACAGCCTGCACAAGCCCAAGGCGCAGTGGCCGGCCCGGTCCGCAGAGGAGTTCGAGCCGGGGCTGGCGGTGCTCCGGCGGGCGGCCACCGCGCGTCTGGCGCTGGCGATGGAAGCCGAGCGCGACGGCAACACGGGCAGGAGCGTGGCGTTGATTCTCGGCACGGCCCAGCTCGGCCAGATGGCCGCCGAGGGGGAGGGGGCCTTGATTCACTATCTGATCGGAGTTGCGGTCCGCAGCATGGCAAACGGGGCCGCCCAGCGTTTTGCGGCTGAACCGGCACCGTCCCCGACCGATCTTGAGCGGCTGCTCGCGGGCCTGCGTCCGCTGGATGACGAACCGGAGGTCTATGCACGGACGTTGCGCGTCGAGTTCACCGATTATGTCCTCCGGCCGCCCGACGCGGTGGAGTTGGCCCATCAATGGACCGACGCCTTGCGCCTCAGCCCGGAGCTGATGAAGGCGCTGGTACCAGAGGAACTGCAGCGCGCGCACACGATTTTCCTGACCCCTGCGTTGGTTGCCGGACACCCAAAACCGTTCGACCACGCTTGGGCGGCTCGCCAGTACATTCCCAGATACCTGTGCTATTTGCGCAATGCGCGCGCGGCGTGGGCGAACCAGGAAAAGGAAGATGACAATCCGGAGGAACGCATGAGGGCTTTCCTCCGAGACGCCAAGCCCGTACTCGACCGAGTAAAGCGGGCCCCACTGCCGCTGAACCAGCGCGCCATCGCGCGGGTGCGGGCAGCGTTCAACCGGTTTGAGAATCCGGTGGGCCGTTTGTTGGCGGCGCGGCCAGAAGTCGTGGACTTCAGCCCACGGCGCAGTTTTCAAGCGCGGGTGGAGCGGGAAGCCACGCGGACACTGCTGGCGCTGCGGCTCTACCAACGCCAACGGGGCGACTGGCCAGAGGAACTCGAAGAGTTGGTCGCTGCCGGCATAATCGGCCGCCTGCCCTTGGACGCCTTCAGCGACCAACCGCTCCGCTACGACCGAAAACGACTGATCGTCTGGAGCGTGGGCCAAGACGGACGGGATGACGGTGGACACAGCGCGCCCCGGCTGCGCTGGCAACAGTCCGACGCCGTCTGGCAGGTCGGCTTCCGGGAATGACGGAAGACCTTTGCGGGCGCGGCAGCAGTCGGTGGCCGCCACCGCCCGGTTCGACGGGGCGGCGCGTCCCGGCCAGCCGGGCCAGTTCGTGTTACTCACGGCGTACTGGCGGTCCCTCAGCGGCAAAGGGCCGGACGGTTGCGGGCACCCGGCTGCCAGCAGCGTTGGTCGGAGCGGGCACGCGGGGCGAGCGGCCCGGCGGCTGGCCCTCCACCAACTCCGCGCCCGGTCATCAGCCCGGAACGGCTGCGGGGAAACCAGACCCGAATTTTACCCTAGAGCCGACCCGCCTTGATCTCCCCCCACCTGACAATTAACCAACACTACCGGTGCTCCGCCGTCGCCAAGAATCGGCTTGCGCCGGCCACTGGCGACGACTTCACTTGTCCGGGTTGCGGATATGGCGGAATTGGCAGACGCGCTACTTTGAGGTGGTAGTGGGGTAACCCGTGCAGGTTCAAGTCCTGCTATCCGCACCAACCTTCCACCCCCCCACCCTTCACCCGCGGTCCCCCAGCAGGGCGGCACCTGCCCGCGGCTCGACCGCCTACCCATTACGCGGCGAGGCGCACCACGGGTGGTCTGCGCTTGCTCCGGGCGCGGCGCCGCTGCTTTCATCCACGGCCGGCCGGAATCCTGAACCGCTGGTCGGACACCGTCCCGCTCATGCACCCGCTTGCGAAACTGGATCACCAGTTCGTCTGGCACCCGTTCACGCAGATGCGTGACTGGCTGCGGGCCGAACCGATTGTGATCGTCGAGGGCCGTGGCGCCGTGCTGCGGGACGCGCGCGGCCGCGAGTATCTCGACGCGAATTCGTCCATCTGGACCAACCTGCACGGGCACCGGCACCCGCGCCTGGACGCCGCCCTGCGCCGCCAGCTTGGCCGCATCGCGCACAGTTCGGCCCTCGGCCTGGCCAACGAGCCCGCCAGCCACCTCGCCGCGCGCCTGGTGGCGGCCGCCAATCCGCCCGCGGTTGCCGGACCACGCCTCGCGAAGGTGTTTTTCTCCGACGACGGTTCGACCGCCCTCGAAGTGGCGCTGAAGCTGGCCTACGAGTTCACGCGCCGCTGCGGACGGTCAGCGCGGCCGCGCTTCCTCTCGCTGGCCGGCGGGTATCACGGGGACACGATGGGTGCCGTCAGCCTCGGTCACATTGACCGCTTCCACGCGGCGTATCGGGGCCTGCTGTTCAAGACCGGGGCAGTCATGGCCCCGTACTGCTATCGCTGCCCGCATAACCGTGCGGCCCCCGAGCGGCGCGATGCCCGAGAGCATCGTCGTTGCCAGTGGGAATGCGTGGCGCAAGTGGAACGCAAGTTCTCGCGAGCCAGGGCGGCGGGACGCGCCATCAGCGCCTTCGTCGTGGAACCGCTCATTCAGGGCGCAGCCGGCATGATCCCGCAGCCGGCGGGATGGCTCCGGCAAGTCGCCGAAATTGCCCGCGCGCACAATGCCCTGCTGATCGCGGATGAGGTGTTAACCGGCTTCGGCCGCACCGGTACGGGGACGGCCGAGGAATGGGAGACCGGCGGCGGCGCCGGGAAAGCACGCCCCGCGTCGCTCTTCGCGTGCCATCGCGAGGGCGTTCAGCCGGACTTTCTGTGTCTCGCCAAGGGGCTGACCGGCGGCTATCTGCCGATGGCCGCCACGCTGACAACGCCGGCGGTGTTCGACGCCTTCCTCGGCGAGTACGGCGAGTTCAAGACGTTCTTCCACGGTCACAGCTACACCGGCAACCAACTGGGGGCCGCCGTGGCGCTGGCGAGTCTCGAATTGCTGGAAGCCCCGGCGCAGCAGCGTCGCCGCCGGCGTCTTGAAGAGTTGTTGCGCGCCGAGTTGCGCCCCCTGTGGCAACTGCCCGCCGTGGGTGACATCCGCCAGGTCGGGTTGATCGCCGGCATCGAGCTGGTCGCCGACTGGCAGCGGCGGACCCCGTTTGATCTTCGCCGGGGGGTGGGCCAGCGCGTCAGTGCGGCGATGGCGCGGCGCGGGGTGCTGACGCGGCCGATTGGTAACGTGATCGTGCTGATGCCGCCCTACTGCACCGCGCCGGCGCAACTGCGCCGGATGGTCGCCGTGCTGGCCGAGGGCATCGAGGAAGCGACCGCCGGGCAAAACCCTTGAGCGGAGACCTGCCGGGGTAGGCTGCCTGACCGAGTTTTCGGCTGACGACTGCCTGCCAGAACACCCAAATCGGCGGGTGAGAACCACTGAATCTGCTACCCGCCCTGATCCGCCGAAAACCTCGAGTCGCGTGCCCATCTACGGGACGGCTGAGCTGCGAAAGTGCTCCGGCGCAGCGTGCGCTTGGCCGCGCGCCGTCTCGAGAATCGCTTATCCGCCGATTTGGGTACGCATCCGGGTCTTGACGAGTCCGTCTGGATGTCTTATGCTCACGAATCACTGTGATTACTCGCACTTTGTTCCCTGGGCTTTGCGCTGCGCTGATGGCGATTCCGGCAGACGCCGCAATGGTAATCACGATTGATCCCGATGCGCCCGGCATCAACGACGGCGACGACATCAGCACGTTTTTCGCCGGCAGCGGGGTAACGTTGAGCGCGGTCGGCGGGAGCAGTTCCGAAGGTAAGGTTTACGCATACGAGAGCTGGTTCGCGCCGACAGGGAGCTTGGTCTTTGGATGGAACGATGGCTCCTTCTTGGACGACCACTGGGGACGGAGCAGTTCGCCAACCTTCAAGGCGACGTTCTCGGGGAGCCTGCCGCAGAAAGTGGAAATTGATTACCTCTCCGAGGGCACCGTTACGCTGACCGCGTACGATTCCAGCGACAATGTGCTGGGGAGTGTCTCTGAGGCGGGTGATTTCGATCCTCACACTTTGACGTTCACGTCCACCGGTTATGACATTAAGTGGATTTCGGTGGACATCTCCGGCACAGGTCTTGATTACGGTTTGCTCGACAACCTGCGAATCACCGTAGTGCCCGAGCCGGGCGCCGTGGGGCTGGCGAGTGGTCTCGCAGCGCTTGGGTTCATCTGGTGGCGCCGGCGAACGGCTTGAACTCTGCCCGTTCGAAAATGATGCGGGTCGCTGGCCGGGCCCGCTGGTGAATGGATAACCGCCTGAGCTTGGTACAAGAGCGCACTTCCTGCCTGCCCATGGGCACGCGCATTTTCCGGATTGTCTGCACGAGCGCGATTCGCCTTCATCGGGCATGACCAATCAGGAAGCGCTGCAACTGTTCCGCGACACCGGAGCCCTGCTGGAGGGGCATTTCATCCTGCGTTCGGGCCTGCACAGCCGCCAATTCTTCCAGTGCGCGCTGGCATTACAGTCCATGCCCATCGTGGAACGCTTCGGTGCGGCCCTGGCGAACCGGGTGCGTGACCTCGGCGCAGAAACGGTGGTGGCGCCGGCGATGGGGGGGCTGGTGATTGGTCAGGAGGTCGCGCGGCAGTTGGGGGCACGCTTCCTGTTCGCCGAGAAGGAGGAGGGCCGGCTGGTGCTGCGCCGGGGGTTCCAGTTGAAGCCCGGCGAACGGGTTCTCGTGGTGGAGGATGTGGTGACGAAGGGCGGACGGGTGCAGGAAACCATGGAGATTGTCCGCTCCCGGGAGGCGACGGTGCTGGGCGTGGCCATGCTGGTGGACCGCTCCGACGGGTCCGTCCAGCTCGGGGTACCGACGTTCAGCCTCATCCGCATGCATGTGGAAACTTTCCCGCCCGACCGGTTGCCCCCCGATCTGGCGGCGATACCGGCGGTCAAACCCGGCAGCAAATAGCGCCTCCCCCGCGCACCGGGGCAGCGCACCTTGCGCCACGCGGCGGACGCCAAATCAGCCACGCCGCCACTTGACGACGAGCCACTCCACGCTTCACTTCCGCGCGTCCAGAACCCAAAAAACCATGAGTAGCAGCCTTGCTTCAGCCTTTTCCGCATCGGCACGCGCACACGCCGAAAAGATCGCCGTCTTCTGGGGTGACGAGACCTTCACCTTCCATCAATTGCACGAGCAGTCCCGTGCGGTGGCGGCGATGCTGCAGACAACCTTCGGGGTCAAGCCCGGCGACCGGGTGGGCATCTGGTTGCGCAACTGTCCCCAATTTATCCCGGCGCTATTCGGGATTCTTCAAGCGGGAGCGACGGCGGTGCCGATCAATAACTTCCTCAAGCCGGACGAGGTGAACTTTATCCTCGGTGACGCCGGGGTGGACGTGCTGATCTCCGAGACAGCGGTGAGCGAGGCGTTGCAGCGCCTGACGGCCGCCCGGCCGGGGCTCAAGGTCCTGCGAATCGAGGAGTTCCCGGTTGCGGCGCCCGCCGAATTCGCGCCGGTGGAGGTCACGACTGGCGACCTGGCAGTGCTGATTTACACCTCCGGCACCACGGGGCATCCGAAGGGGGCGATGCTGACGCATGCGAACCTCCTGCACAATGTGGCCAGTTGCAAGAAAGTGCTGGAAGCGGTGGACGTGGACCGGTTCGCCCTGCTGCTGCCGATGTTCCACAGCTTCATGCTGACCGTGTGTGTGCTGTTGCCGCTGCTGGTCGGCAGTTCGATCGTGTTGATCAGGTCATTGCACCCGCCCAAGGCGATTTTCGAGGAGATCATCCGCCACCAGGCGACGGTCCTGCCGGCGATTCCGCAGTTGTTCCGGGCCCTGGCGCACGCCCCAGTGCCCCCGAATCTGTGCCTTCGCCTGTGCATTTCCGGCGCGGCGCCATTGCCGGTGGAGGTTTTGAAGGAGTTCTCGGCGCGGTTCCCGTTCCCCCTGATCGAGGGTTACGGCCTGAGCGAAGCCAGTCCGGTGGTGTCGCTCAACCCCATCCACGGAGTCCAGAAGCCGGGTTCGATCGGACTGCCCATCGCGGACGTCGAGGTCAGCATTCGGGGCGAAAACGGCGAGGAGCTCCCCGTGGGCGAGGTCGGCGAAGTGTGCGTCCGGGGCGGGAACGTGATGGCGGGGTATTGGCAGAAGCCGGAAGAGACGGCGCGAGCCATCCGTGATGGCTGGCTGTACACGGGCGACATCGGCCGCCAGGACGAGGACGGCTACTTCTATATCACCGACCGGAAGAAGGACATGCTGCTGGTCAATGGGATCAACGTCTATCCTCGCGAGGTGGAGGAGGTGATCTACCAGTTCCCGGGCGTTCGCGAGGCCGCCGTGATTGGCCGGCCGGACCCGCGCAAGGGCGAACAGCCGGTGGCTTTTGTCGCGGTCAACGACGGAGCCGCCTTGGACACAGCCGCCCTGCACCGCTTCTTGAAAGAGCGGCTGGCCGACTACAAGGTGCCTCGCCACATCGTCCAGATTCCGGCCCTGCCGCGCAACGCCACCGGCAAAGTCCTCAAGACCACCCTCCGGACCCTGCCGGTGGATGGCTGAGTCGTGCTGGAGGCGTAAGTCTTTAAGCACCAGAGGCTTGTTGGACTTCCGCGCCGGGTCTCAGGCCCGCCTTTCCGAGTTGACGGTCGGTTTTGCCGGCACCTACCCTTGGCGAGCTTTTCAATTGGCGCCCCTTGGCGCCCAACCAGGAGATTCTTTATGCCCGAGGGTTACTGCGTTAAATGCAAATCGAAGAAGGAGATTTCCGAAGGCGTGGAGGAAGTCATGAAAAACGGCCGCAAGGCCATCAAAGGCCGTTGCCCCACCTGCGGAACGGTCATGTTCAAGATTCTGGGCGGAAAGACCGCCGCTCCACCGGTTGAACCGGCCGCCCCGGCCCAGTGACTCCCGCGACGCGTTGTTTCAACGGCCAACCCTTTATGTCTGACCAACTCGCCTACGCGATCATCACCCCCTACTCGCTGCACAAGTCCCGGACCGGCGGGATCATTGCCCGCCTCCTGGCCCGCACCGGCCTGGAGCTGGTGGCCACCCGGATGTTTTCCCCGAGCGAGGAACTGGCCCGGGAATACGCCGACGCCATGGTGGCGGCGCGAGATCCCCTCGATCGCCAGATTCAAGAGCTGATCCGGGACTACGTGCGCCTGAATTTCCCACCCGACCCCAAAACCGGCCGCCGGCATCGCGTCATGATGCTGCTCCTGCGGGGAGAGGATGCCGTCCACAAGGTGCGAACGGTTGTGGGGAACTTCAGCAAAGACCGGCGTGGCGGCGAAACCATCCGCGACACCTACGGCGACCTGGTACTGGATGACGCGGGCAATGTCCGGTACTTCGAGCCGGCCGTGCTGGCCGCCCCGACGTTGGAGGAGGCCGAAACCAAGCTCAAGATCTGGGCACGCTATTCGGACCGTGACGGCGGCCTGCTGGGCGATGTCATCCCGTATCCGCCCGGTCAGGTCCCCGAGCGCACCCTGGTGCTGTTGAAGCCGGACAACTTCCGGTTCCCCTCCGGCCGTCCGGGCAACATGATTGACCTGTTCTCCCGGGCCGGCCTCTACATCGTGGGCATCAAGGTCCATCGCATGAGCGTGGCCGAGGCGATGGAATTCTACGGCCCGGTGCGCGAGGTCCTCCGCACCAAGCTTAACGGCGTCGTCGCCGCCCAAGCGAAAGCGGCCCTTGAGAAGGAACTGGGGTTCAAGATCCCGCCCGGCGAGGAACGGCAGTTGGGCGAGGTCCTCGGCCCGCTGTTCGGCGATAACCAGTTCGAGAACATCGTCCGGTTCATGGCGGGCAAGGCCCCCAGCGAGTGCCCACCCGAGCAGATGACCCAGCCCGGCACTGAGAAATGCATTGCCCTCGTGTACGAGGGGGTAAATGCGGTGGCCAAGATTCGGGATGTCCTCGGGCCCACGGACCCGACCAAGGCGCCTCCGGGATCCATCCGCCGCGAGTTCGGCTCGAACATCATGGTCAACGCCGCCCACGCCAGCGACTCGGCCGAAAATGCCCGCCGCGAAATGCGGATCATCAACGTCGGCGACAACGGCTTCAAACGGATTGTCGAGTCCGTGTACGGCCGGGTTTGAGAGCGGTCGGGCGACTTCCGCCGGTCAACCGCCACCAGTCCGACGGCGCCGGGGTCATCCGCCAGACCTTCCCGGGAACCAGAGCCGCAGTTCCCGCCGGGCAGACGCCGGCGAATCCGAGGCATGGATGAGATTTTGCACGCTTCGGTCGGCCGCGTCGGCGGTTGCCACCGAATCGCTGCTCAAATCCCCGCGAATCGTGCCAGCCGGGGCTGTCAGACAGTCGGTCGGCCCCGTGAGGGCCCTGACCTTGGCGATGGCGTTCACCCCGGAAATCCGGACGGCCATTACCGGTTTGCCGATGAAGAACCGACGCGCCCGGGCGAAAACCGCCGGATGCTTCGCCCGTAACTCGGCGTAGTGACGGTTCAAGAGGGGGACATCAAACCGGACCCAGCGAACACCACCGATCCGCAGCCCCGCCGCCTCGAACCGGCGGAGGATTTCCCCGCACAACCCGCGCTCCAGGGCGTCCGGTTTGAGCAGCACCAAGGTGTGTTGAATCTGCGTCATCCGGGAATTGCGCGGCCGGGGACCTGCCGGGGTCAAGCGCGGACTCGCCGGCCCAGAGTCTTCCAACCTGGGTTCGGGACCGGGCAGGAAAGGCCAGTTCGCGGACGGGATGCGCGTTGCCGCAGGCCGGGGACCTGCGGGCAGGCCGCTGTTGCCAACCCGGGGCTCAGCAGCCCGGCGGACCTGCTCCAAGGCCCAGACCGTGCGCACCGGGCCAATGCGACGGCAGAGGTTGCCGGAGATTAGGGAAAGCTGGGTAGATCGTGACCCCTGTGGTGGGGGGAAGGCAAGTAGAGATGGTGGCGTTTGGAGAGGTTGAGGGGACGCCAGGTTAGCACCGCCCCGGCCAGCGCCGGGGCTTGGGCTTGGAGGATTTGCAGGGGGCTTTGCCATTCCTTGGCGCGGTTGGGGCGGACGAGGTTGAAGTAAAGCCAGTAGGTGGTGACCTTGCGCCAGAAGTCCGCCGGGCCGGTGAAGGTTTCGCGATCAAAGAACTCATCTTCGACCAGGCGGTGCACCGTCTCCACGTCGCTCTGCCAGGTGTAACGCTTGGGCGGGATGTAGCGATGGTTTGCCCCCAGGGCGCGGACGGCGGCGGGCAAGCCTTGCTCGTCCTGGTTTTCGAGGAACTCACAACCGTTGTCGGTCTGCCAGGTCAGGCGGGCGAGATCCACGCCGTGACCGGCCAGATGGACGGAGAGCTGTTCGGCCAGGAAGGTGGCGTAGGACTTGGAGAGTTCGTCCGCGTAGCCGGTGAAGCAGGCGCCGGAGACGGGCTCGCGGGCGGTGTATTGGAAGCGGGGCAGTTGGAGGCGGGTCATTTGCGGCCAGTAATGGGGAATGTCCTGCAAATACTTGGTGTCGGTGGAGAGCTGGCCGAAGAGCGGCCAGCCACGTTTGACGTGGCGGAGTTGCTTTTTGGTGGCGGGTTTCTTTTTCCGCGGCCGGGTCAGTTGGTGCTGGCGGATAATGCGGGCGATGGCGTTGTGACTGACGGGTAATTGGAACTCGTGCTGGAGGCGTTGGGCGCCGAAGGCGGTTTGCCTGCGGAGTCGGACGATGAGGCCTTCCAGGGCGGCGGAGGTTTGATGCGGGCAGTGTTTGGGTCGGCGGGAGAGTTCGCCCAAGGAGGACGGTTTGCCGGGGACGTGGCGGCGGAGCCATTTGCGGGCGGTATTGCGAGAGCAACCGAACTCGCGGGCGGCGGCCTTGAGGCCGTGCTTGCGGGCGAAGGCGACGAGCTTTTGATGGAGCCAGTGGCGGTCGGTCTTCATGCGATAGAGTTCAAAGTAGGTGCTATGCACGCCGGGAGGATGGCAGGTTTTGCGCGCCGCTGCTGCGCCTCCTCCGGAGGAGGCGCAGCAGCTCATCCTTGCGGCGGACGCTCAACACCTTGAGCTTCACCACAGGGGGGTCACGATCTACCCAGCCTTTCCCAAGGTTGCCGGAGATTCGGCTTGCGAGAGCATGACACGTTTTGCTATGCCACGCGGCAAATTCGTATGGCTGCCATTGGCCGTTTCCAGAAGGGTGACGATATCTTTTACGCGAAGGTGGTGGACGGGGAGCTGTTCCGCCTGATTGGGGACGTTTTCGGTTCGCCTTCGTACGAGAAAAAGCCGATGTCGCCCAAGGGCGTCAAGACGCTCATCCCGGTCGCGCCGTCGAAGGTGATCGCGGTGGGGCTCAATTACGCCGACCACGCCCGCGAATCGGGCAAACCGGTGCCAAAAGAGCCCCTCTTCTGGCTGAAGGCGCCCACATCGCTGATCCCCGACGGAAACAAGATTGAAATCCCGTTCCCCTCGCACCGGGTGGACTTCGAGGCTGAACTGGCCATCGTGATTGGTCGCCGGGTGCGCAACGTCACTCCGAACGCCGCCTCCCGGTATATCTTCGGCTACACCGCCGCCCAGGACATCAGCGACCGCACGATCCAGAACTCCGAGAGCCAGTGGGCCCGTTGCAAGTCGTTTGACACCTTCACCCCGCTCGGGCCGTACGTGGAGACCAAGATTGACCCGCACGATCTGACCATTCAGCTCTTTCAAAACGGCCAGCTCCGGCAGAACTCGAACACCAGTCAGCTCATCTTCAACTGCTTCGACCTGGTCAGCTTCATCTCCACCAACATGACGTTGCTGCCCGGCGATGTCATCCTGACCGGCACGCCGAGCGGGACCGGCCCGATTGAGTCGGGTGACCGGCTGGAGGTGCGGATTCAGGGGCTGGCGCCGTTGGTCAACACGGTGAAGTGAGGCGGCCGGCGTTGTTTTCATAGCCCGGAAGTTCACCGAGGCGGGTTCTCCCGCCTCGAATTTTTTACCATGCGCTGGACCCAAACCTTCATCCCCACCCTCAAGGAAACCCCGGCGGACGCCGAAATCCTGTCGCACAAACTACTGCTCCGCGCCGGCCTCGTGCGGAAGCTGACCGGCGGCCTCTATACGTTTCTCCCGCTGGGACTGCGCGCGCTGCGCAAGATCGAGAACATCGTCCGTGAGGAAATGGACCGCGCCGGCGCCATTGAAGTCGCGATGCCGTGCCTCCAGCCGCCGGACATCTGGCAACAAAGTGGCCGCTACACGACCGCCGCGGAGGTGCTTTACCACGTGCTGGACCGGGCGAAGAAAGAGTGGGTGCTCGGCCCCACCCACGAGGAGGTCATCACCCAGCTTGCCGCGTTCGAGATCAACAGCTACCGGCAGCTTCCGAAGAATTTCTACCAGATCGGCGTCAAGTTCCGCGACGAGATCCGTCCCCGCTTCGGCCTGATGCGGGCCAAGGAGTTCATCATGAAGGACGCCTACAGCTTCGACGTCAGCGACGAAGCCGCCATGGTGAGCTACCGGAAGATGTACGACGCCTACACGCGCATCTTCGCGCGGTGCGGCCTGCGAGCGCTGGCGGTGGAAGCCGACACCGGCGTCATCGGAGGCAACTACTCACACGAATTCATGATCCCGGCCGAAACCGGCGAGAACGAAGTCGTGTACACAGAGTCCGGGTCTTACGCCGCGAACGTCGAGAAGGCCACCAGCCGGGGGCCGCTTACGCCCACGCCGACCACCGACACCGGCGCGGCACCGGAAAAATTCCCCACGCCCGGCGTGGTCACCATCGAAGCCCTCACGGCACCGCCGTTCAATGTCGCCGCTCATCAGCAAATCAAGACGCTGGTCTATCTCGCGGACGCGAAGCCCATCCTCATCCTCCTGCGCGGGGACGACCAGTTGAACGAGGCCAAGCTGATCGCCCGGATCGGCGCGGCCCAAGCCCGGCCGGCCACGGCCGACGAGGTGTTTGCCGCCCTGGGCGCGCACCCCGGTAGCCTGGGAGCGGTGGCCGCGACGCTCCGTTCGCCGGGGTTGCCCGTGTTTGCCGACCTCGCGCTTCAGGGCGCGGCCGGCATGACCACCGGCGCCAACGAGGACGGCTTCCATCTGCGCCACGTCAACATCGCCCGCGACATTGCGGTGACGCAGTGGGCTGACTTCCGCACGGTTCAGCCCGGGGAACGGGACGTCGCATCCGGCCAGCCGCTGAAGAGCCGTCGCGCCATCGAGGTCGGCCACGTCTTTAAGCTGGGCACCAAGTACAGCGAGAAGATGAACGCCTTGTTCCTCGATGAGTCCGGCCGCCAGCATCCCTGCGTGATGGGCTGCTACGGCATCGGCGTCACCCGGACCCTCCAGGCGGTCATCGAACAGTGCAACGACAAGGACGGCATCGTCTGGCCGTTGCCCGTCGCGCCCTTCTCGGTCTGCATCACCCCGCTGAACGTCGCGCCCGATGCCCCGGCCATGAAACTGGCCGAGGAGCTCTACCACCATCTCACGCGCGAAGGGGTCGAGGTCTTACTTGACGACCGCGATGAACGACCCGGCGTGAAGTTCAAGGACGCCGACCTCATTGGCATTCCCCTGCGCGTCGGCATCGGCGAGAAGTCGCTGGCCAAGGGCGAAGTTGAGTTGAAGCCCCGTGGCGGTTCGCTGCTCCCGGTCAAGACGGAGGAGTCGGCCGCGCAGGTGCTGGCCTGGCTCCGGACCGAATCGGCCCGTTTCCAGATCCCTGCCTGACCCCGAGGGCGGCCCGACTCTTGGTCCTCCACCAACTCCTCCCAGCCGCCAGCCTGAAACGCCTCGTGGCAAACCAAACCCAATTCCACCTCAAACCCCACCCGCCTTGATCTCCCCCAACTGACGGTTGACGAACACTATCGAATCCCGACAACCCGGGGGGAAAAGCCTTTACACCTGGACCACGAGCCGCCTAGTTTTCCGGCTTTGTTGTCCACGAGGTTGGAAAGTTCGGTATGGAAGCGAAGACGAAAACGATTGCGGAATTCCGCACGCACGAGCGCGACACGGGTTCGGCCGACGTGCAGATTGCCCTTTTGACGCAGCGGATCAATCGGCTGACGGAGCACCTGCAGCAGTTCAAGAAGGACCACAGCTCACGCCGGGGCCTCTTGATGATGGTCAGCCAGCGCCGACGCCTGCTCGATTATCTGCATCATACCGACCAGAACCGCTATACGGAGATCACCAAGAAGCTGAAGCTGCGCCGGTGAGCTCAGGAGCAAGCGACCTCGGACGGTTGTTTTCGGCGGTATGCCCGGCGCGTCGTTGCGTCGGGTGGCTCGGGCATCCGCGCGACCCGGGCGCCACCGCCGCGTAGATTCGCGCAAATCAAGAGACGACCGCCCGTTGGCTTCGGGAAATTTCATCCAGCCCCTCCGGTGAGGGTGGCTGACTGAAGTTCCTCAAAGCCGGCGGGCATGGTCATTAGAACTATGCCACAAAAAGTATCGGTCCCCGTGGGGGCCGGCCACATCCACATCGAAACCGGCCTCCTTGCCAAGCAAGCCGACGGCGCGGTTACTGTTCAACTGGGCGAGACCATGGTCATCGTGGCCGCCGTCGGAGCCACCAAAGCGAGAGAGGGTCAGGACTTCTTCCCCCTCACGGTGGACTACCGGGAAAAAGCCGCCGCCGCCGGCAAGTTTCCCGGCGGCTACTTCAAACGCGAAGGCCGCCCCACGGAGAAGGAGATTCTCACCAGCCGCATGATTGACCGGCCCATCCGGCCGCTCTTCCCCAAAGGCTGGTTCAATGAAGTGCAGGTGCAGAGCATCCTGCTCAGCGCGGACGGAGAGAACGACCCGGACATCCTCGCCATCAACGGCGCCTCGGCGGCGCTGATGGTCAGTGACATCCCGTGGGCCGGCCCCCTCGGCGCCGTGCGCGTCGGCCGCGTCAAGGGGCAGTTCGTGGCGAACCCGGTTCATGCTCAGCGGCTGGAGAGCGAACTCGATCTGGTCTATGTGGGCAGCGAATCCGAACTGGTCATGTTCGAAGGCTCGGCCAACGAATTGCCGGAGGCCGATTTCATCGCCGCGCTGGAATTCGCCCACCTCGCGATCCAGCCTCTGATCACCGCCCAGAAGGAACTGGCCGCGAAAGTCGGCCGGCCCAAGCGTGAGATCACCCTCACCGTGGTACCGGACGAAATCCTGAATGAGGCCAAGGCGCTGGCGGGCGACCGCATCGTGCCGGCGCTGCTGACGCCGGGCAAACTGGCGCGGGAAGCCGCGTGGAAGGCGCTAACCGACGAAGTGGGTGCCAAGCTCGTCGAAAAACTCGGGGCGGAGAAAGTGACTCCCTTCGTGCTCAAGGACGCTTTCGCCTACATCCAAAAGGAGGCGGTCCGCTCCCTGATGCTCGATGCCGGTAAGCGGCTGGATGGGCGCGGGTTTGACGAAATCCGGCCGATCTCCAGCAAAGTCGGACTGCTGCCGCGTGCTCACGGTTCAGCGCTGTTCAGCCGGGGCGAGACGCAAGCCCTGGCGCTGGTCACCCTCGGCACCAAGGAGGACGCGCAGGAGATTGACGCCTACGCCGGCGGCGAGAGCGAGAAGCAGTTCATCCTGCACTACAACTTCCCGAATTTCTCCGTGGGCGAGACCGGCCGCATCATGGGGCCAGGCCGCCGGGAGATTGGCCACGGGGCGCTGGCGGAGCGGTCCATCGAACCAATGGTGCCGTTGAAGGAGTTTCCGTACGCGGTGCGGGTCACCAGCGAAATCATGGAGTCCAACGGCTCCACCTCAATGGCCTCCGTATGCGCTGGCAGCCTGGCCCTGATGGATGCCGGCGTGCCCTTGATCCGGCCCGTGGCCGGCATAAGCGCCGGGCTTTGCACCGAGTATAACGCCCAAGGCAAAATTGCCCGCTACCAGTTGCTCACCGACATCATCGGGTCGGAGGACTTCTTCGGCGACATGGATTGCAAGATCGCCGGCACGGAGAAGGGCATCACCGGCTTCCAGCTTGACCTCAAGCTCAAGGGCCTGCCGCACGCCATCATGGCCGAGGCGGTGGAGAAGCTCCGCGTGGCTCGCCTCAAAATCCTTGAAATCATGGCGACGACGCTGGCCGAGCCGCGGAAGGAGCTCAGCAAGTACGCCCCGCGCATCCTCACCCTCAAGATCAATCCTGAGAAGATCGGCGCGCTCATCGGGCCCGGCGGCAAGAACATCAAGCGCATCGTGGACGAGTCCGGATGCGAGATTAACATCGAAGACGACGGCACCGTGCAGATTTACTCCCGCAGCGCGGAGGGCATGGAGGTCGCGCGGCGCGAGATCGAGGCCATCAGCGCGGAAATTGAGATCGGCAAGCTTTACCGCGGCAAGGTCGTCACGATCAAGGAATTCGGCGCCTTCGTGGAAGTCCTGCCCGGCAAGGACGGCCTTGTTCACATCAGCGAGCTGGCGAACTTCCGAGTCAAACAGACCGAGGACATCGTCAAGTTGGGCGATGAAATCTGGGTCAAGTGCCTGGGCGTGGACGAGAAGGGCCGGGTCCGCCTGTCCCGGAAGGCAGCGATGGAGGAACTCGACAAGAAGGAACGCGAGCGGCTCGGGCTGCCGCCCAAGGAACCCGCGCCGGAGGAGGAATCGGCGGGGGAGAATCGCGAATCCTCCGCGCCCCGTGAGGGACGGGAGTCGCGTGGCTTCCGGGAACGTGGTGACCGCGGCGACCGGGGTGGAGATCGCGGTCGGCGCGACCAACGTGGCGGTCGTGGTCCACGTGACGGCCGTGGCCCCCGCGAGCCGCGAGAGAGCCGGGAACCGAGGGAACCGCGCGCTGACCGAGAGTCCAGAGGTTCGCGCGAGGCGGCGGAACCCGCTGAGTCGCGCGATTCAGCGCCGCCGGCTGACTCGGGCAACGCCCCAGAATAGGCGGATCGCCACAGACAACTTGCACGGCGAGGCTCCGGCCTCGCCTTTTTGTTTCCGTTTGAGGCTGAAAGCCGCGCGGAAGCCGGAAATCGCGGGGCCATCGCCCCGGAGCGCCGCGCGCTACCGGTGTCACCGCGGTCGCGAAGATGGCCCGGACAGGGGCACGTCCAGCACCCCGTAGCGGCGATACTCCGCATCGTCGAAGTGCCACCACTCGGTGGGCAGACCCACGAAGCCGTTCCGGGTCATGACAGCCTCCAGGAGTTCCCGATTGGCAATCACCTCCGCCGGGAGCGCGCGAAAGTTGCGGTGCGCCCGCTCCGAGAAGTCGTCGAACGCCGTGGGCATTGGCAACTCGGTTCCGTCGGCGCGCACCAGCGTCACGTCCACCGCCGCGCCGCGGTTGTGGCGCGATCCTTTGGCCGGATTGGCGACATAGCGCTCATCGGGAATCAGCGCCCAGAGTTGCCGCTGCACCGACAGGGGCCGGTAGGCGTCGAACACTTTCAACCGCAACCCCATCGGTTCCAGGTCGCGCGCCACCGCCGCCAGCTTCTTCGCCGTGGCGGGCCGCAGCCATGCCCGCGCCTCGGGGTACAACACCTGGCCGGTGAAGTTGTTCGTGGTCGCGTAGCGCAGATCGAGGACCACGCCGGGCACCACTCGTTCGATCTCCACCAAGGAGTCGGCCGGCCGATGCTGACAGCCGGCGATGAAAAGCAACCACCCGCCCGCCAGGAGCGCAGCGGTCCGGCAGGTCAGCGTCTTCGTCATCGTGGATTCAGCACGAAGTTCTCGATCAGGATCACCACGATGCCCGTGATCGCGCCGCCGGCGATGACACCCGCGCATACCGTTTCCTGGTTTTCCACCATCACCGCGTGCGCGCGGGAGCCTGGCCGCTTGAAGCGGCGGCCCGCCCACCAAAACAGCGCCCCGCCGAGGAACATCGCGAAACAGGTGTTGAAGGGGATGATCGTCGCAAGCCCGACGCCCACGCCGGACAGCCAGAACCGCCCTTTGGTCGCGAGCTTGACGGCCTCGAGGCCGATCCCGAGGAGCGCGCCGACCAGCACCGCCCAGCGCGCGGATTCGGGCAGATTGGCGATGCCCCGGGTCATCAGTTCGGCCACAGCTTTCCACGTGTTGGCCGAGGGCAACGGGTACTGGCTTGAGACCAGTTGCGCGACGCCCCCGTGGAGGAACACGGCGTAAAACACCGGCACGGCCACCATCGCACCGGCCAGCACGCCCAGCACGTGGCCGATGGCCTGCTGCCGCGGTTTCGCGCCCAGCATGTAGCCGGGCTTGATGTCCATGAGCAAGTTCGACGAATGACTCGCCACCTCCGCCGTCACGCCCGCCGTGATCAGGGTCGTGGTCATGCTGCCGGGGGCGATCCAGCCAAAGAGCAACTGCGTGAGCTGCCCGATCGCGCTCAGCGGGGTGATGGAGGTCAAGCCGGTGGAGTTCGCGGCGATCAGGGCGAAGACGAACACCAGCGGGATGGCCAGCGCGGCCACCCAGAACTTCACGCCAAACAGGTGGTGAGCCAGCAGCACCACCAACGTGCCCACCACCGGGATGCCGACGGCGAAGACGCTCAACGGCAGTTCGATGTCCCGCAGCACGTCCCGATTTGCGCCGCCGCCCGCGCGACGAAAGAGACTCACGAAGCCGCTGATCAGCACCCGGGGCTTGGAAAAGAAGGCAAAGAGCGAACTGGTGGTCATCATGGCCACGCCGCCCCACAGCGACCACTTGAGGATCGTGCGAAACCCGTAAGTTACCGTGCCGTCGGCGGCCACGTTGCCCGGGATTTCCCCCGCGGCGATCATCCAGGGCGCGATCACCAGATAGTTGATCGCCGCCCCGACCATCAGGGAGACGCCGGTGCGGATGCCCATCAGCCCGCCGGCGGCCATCATCACGAAGTCCGTGTCCGGCCGAACGCTCAATTCCCGCAAGGGCGTGCCAAGGATCGAGGGGGTCCAGGTCAGGAACTTGGCGCCGAGGGCGTAGAACCAGCCGTCGAGATATTCCGGGATCGCGAGGAAGCCCAACTTGAGGCGGGTCATCAGGTCGTGGCTCTGCGCGATTTTGAGCAGCGCCGCGGCGCCGCCGGTGATCAACAGCAGCTTGGCCTTGAACAATCCCACCGAGGCATCGCTGGTGTGGAGCGCGTCCATGACCACGCCGGCGGCGCGGCCTTCGGGAAACGGCTGCTGCTCGTCGTTGATGAAGCGCTTCTTGAGCGGAAACGCGAACAGCACTCCCAGCACCGCCAGGGCGATCATCCAAACCAGCACCGTGCCCATTGGCAGCACCTGGCCGGTGACCATCATGTAGGCGGCCAGGCTCGAGATCAGCGGCGAGGTCATGTAGCCCGCCGCGGTGGCGATGGACTGCATCGCGTTGTTCTCGAGGACCGTGAACTCGCGCGCGAGCCCGAGCCGGCTCAGCGCCTTGAACATCGCGAAGGCCAGGATCACCGAGGTGATCCCCACTCCCAGCGTCCAGCCCGTCTTGGCCCCGACATACAGATTAGTCAGCGAGAGGACACCGCCCAGCATCATCCCGGTCAGGCCCGAGCGGATCGTGAGCTGGGGCATGTTGCCGCGCCAGACGTTCTCCAGCCACCACCGATCCTTTTTGTTCGAGGGTCCAAGTGCGGACCTGTTCGTCGGTAAGCTGTTTGAGCGCCATGGCGGATGATGATTCTCGGGCGCGCGGAGGATGTCGCGCGGGTGAAGACCGTCTCAAGGCAAATTCCCGCGCCGGTCCATGGCCGCCGCTTGCGCTTGGAACGGTTGTTGGATCAGGGCACCCTGCGGTGCGTGAAACTTGCCCCGCTGCTATTCGCCAGCGTGTGGATGGTCGCCGGCGCGCTGGCCGACGAGCCGCCGCGCCCCCTGCCATTCGCCCATGCCCACAACGACTACGAGCATCCCCGGCCCCTGCTGGATGCGCTGGAGCAGGGCTTTTGCAGTGTTGAAGCGGACATCCACCTGGTGGACGGCCGCCTGCTGGTGGCGCATGACCGCTGGCAGGTCAAGCCCGAGCGCACCTTGGAGGCGCTGTACCTCAATCCGCTGCGCGAGCGCGTCACGGCCAACGGCGGCCGGGTCTATCGCGATGGCCCACCGTTCTACCTGCTGATTGATTTCAAAACCGCCGCCGAGCCGACGTGGGCAGTGCTGGCTCCGTTGCTGGAACAGTACGCGGACCTGCTGACCGAATTCACCGCCAGCACCAGCCACGTGCGGGCGGTCACCGTCGTGTTAAGCGGCAACAGCCCGCGCGCACCGTTGGCCGCGCTGCCCCGCAGACTGGCCGCCATAGACGGCCGCCTGCCGGATCTCGACTCCAATCCCAGTCCGCATCTGGTGCCGTGGTTCAGCGAAAACTGGAACCACCATTTCCGTTGGCGCGGGGAGGGCGAGATGCCGGGGGACGAACTCGCGAAGCTGCGCGGTCTGGTGCAACGCGCCCATCAGCAGGGCCGGAAGGTGCGGTTTTGGGGCGCGCCTGACGTGGAGGCAATGTGGCGGACGCAGCGCGCCGCCGGAGTGGACTTCATCAACACGGATCGCCTGGCCGACCTGCACCAGTTTTTCTCGCCCTCGTCCGCCGCCAACCCGTAGGAGGGCACCCGGTCCGTAGCCGGCACGCGCGGGCAGGCCGATTGCGGCCGAACGATCCCGGCCGTGGGTCCGGCTCGATCTGCGCTTCGCCCCGAGCCCGCAAATTGCCAACCGCGCCGGTCCCGGGCTATGATTGGCCGCTTTATGGCTGCCGAGGCTGAGGAGCCGATTGTCCAGATTCGCGAGTTGTTCAAGGTGTACCAGCAGGGCGAGATCAATGTCACCGCCCTGAACGGCATTTCCCTGGACATCACCCGCGGCGAGTTCCTGACCCTCATGGGGCCGTCGGGCTCCGGAAAATCCACGCTGCTCCACATCATCGCGGGTGTGGACCGGCCGACCAGCGGCTCGTGCCATGTGCAGGGGATTGACGTGACGGCGCTGAACGAATCCGAGCTGGCCGACTGGCGGAACCACAACGTTGGCTTTGTGTTTCAGACCTTCAATCTCATCCCGGTGCTCACCGCCTACGAAAACGTGGAGCTGCCGCTGCTTCTCACGCGCCTGAGCAGCGGGGAGCGCCGGCGCCAGGTGCAAACGGCGCTGGAACTCGTCGGGCTGGCCGACCGCCAGCATCATCTGCCCCGCCAGCTTTCCGGCGGTCAGGAACAGCGCGTGGCCATCGCCCGCGCGCTGGTGACCGACCCGAGCCTCATCGTCGCCGACGAACCCACCGGCAACCTCGATTCGCACTCAGCCCAGGATGTCTTGACGATTCTGCAGTCGCTCAGTCGCTCGGCGGGCAAGACGGTCATCATGGTGACCCACGATCCGAAGGCGGCCGCGTACGGTTCCCGCTCGGTGCATTTGGAGAAGGGGGAGCTGTCGAACTAGCGCAAGGCTCGATCGCCCGGCATGACCCTCACCGGTTTCATCGCGAAGAACGCCCTGCGCAACAAGCGCCGGCTGTCGCTTTCGGTGACCAGCGTCGCCGTGAGCCTGTTCCTGCTGGTCGTCTTGCAGGTGGCGCTGCGGGAGCTGACCAATCCAATCAACGACGAGGGCTCCAGCCTGCGGATCATCGTGCGCAACAAGGTGTCCCTCGCGCAGCCGCTGCCGGCCCGGCAGCTTCAGGTGCTCGAGCGCATTCCCGGCATCGCCGCCATCACGCCATTCACGTTCTATGGCGGTCTCTACAAGGGCGACGAGAAGTTCACCAGCTTCGCGCAGTTCGCGGTGGATCCGGCGCGCACGCTGCCGCTGATCACGGACGCCAAGGTGCCCCGGGAGCAACTTGAGGCATGGCTGGCAGACCGGACTTCGTGCATTGTCGGGAAAATGACCGCCGATCGCTACGGTTTGAAGATCGGGGATCGGATGCAGTTCACGAGTCAGCTTTATCCGGCGGATCTGGAGTTCAAGATCGTCGGCATCTACGAAGGCACGGCGGACGACCGCAACGTGTTTTTTCACCACAAGTACCTCGACGAATCGCTGGGCAACCCGGGCACCGTGGGCACGTGGTGGGTGCGGGCCGCATCCATCGAGGAAGCCCCGCTCGTCACCGCCCGCATCAATCAGGCCTTCGCCAATTCGAGCGCCGAGGTCCGTGCCGAGTCCGAGCGGGCTTTCGTACTGGGTTTTGTGTCCATGTGGGGCAACATCCAGACGCTCATCGGGGGTATCAGTGTGGTGGTGGTGTTCGCGCTGTTGCTGGTGACGGTGAGCACCATGAGCATGGCCATCCGCGAGCGTTTCCGTGAGCTGGCCATCCTCAAGGCCATCGGCTTTCGCCGGCGCGAGTTGTTCGCCTTCATCCTGGCCGAGAGCTTCGGCCTCGCCATGCTCGGGGGCGTTTTGGGAGTCGGGGGGGCCTACCTGCTGTGCAATTCCCTCGACATTCAGAAACTGTCCAACGGCCTGTTCCTGCTCTTCGAAGTGACGCCCCGGATGGTCGGCTTCGGGTTCAGCGTGGCCGCACTGCTGGGGGTGCTGGCGGCGGCGGCGCCGATGATGACCGTCGCCCGCACCAGCGTGGTGGAAGGGCTGAAAACTCTGGATTGAGCCGTGAGACCCAAGGTGTTCTCCCAACGACGTGCGGCGACGTGTGAAGGTGTTCCAGCCCGCCCGGGTGGCCACGGGCCGCCGGCCGCCGTCGGTTCGCTCGCACTGGACGCCGCCCACCGAAACTCCTGATAACCCGTCATGGCCCTGCCGGTTCGCTACAGTTTTCGCAACGCGCTGGTGCGCTGGCGGTCAACGCTGGCCACGGTGCTCGGCATCGCGCTGGTCGTGTTCGTGTTCGTGCTGTTGCAGTCCCTTGCAGCGGGCATCGAGAAGAGCAGTGGCAACACGGGGGATCCGCGCAACATCCTGGTCGTGCGGAAGGGCGCGACCGCTGAGTCGGCCAGTTTGATCTCCCGCGAGAATTTCCGGCAGATCCAGTATTTCGAGGAGATTGCGCGCACCGAACGCGGAGAACCGATCATCTCCGCCGACGTCTTGGTGCTGATCAACCTGCCGCGGCGCAACAACGGCGGGGAGGCCAACGTGCTCCTGCGCGGGGTCACGCCGCGCGGCATGGAACTCCGGCCGCAAGTCACCCTGGTCGCCGGCCGCTGGTTCACGCCCGGCAAGCGCGAGGTGGTGGTTTCCGCCAAGCTGGCCCGTCGCTTCGCCAACTTCGACCTCGGCGAGTCCTTCAAATCAGGGACCGCGCAATTAACCGTGGTCGGGTGGCTGGACGGCGGCGGGAGCGCCTTCGATTCCGAGTGCTGGTTGGACGCCGACGAAGCCCGCGCCATCTTCGAGCGGGACATGTATTCGAGCTTTCTCATCCGCCCGAAGGATGAAGTGGCGGGCACCAACCTCATCGCGCGCATCGAGAATGACCGGCGCTTCAAGCTGAAGGCCGAGAAGGAGGTGGAGTATTATCGCAAGCAGACGATGACCGCCGCGCCGATCAAGTGGCTGGGCGGCTTCCTCGCGGTGATGATGTCCGTCGGCGCCGTCTTTGCCGCGATGAACACGATGTACGCGGCGGTCGGCGCGCGGACCCGCGAGATCGGGACTCTGCGGGTGCTGGGGTTTCGCCGGCGCGCCGTCGTGGTGGCCTTGTTGATCGAAGGAGGGTTTCTGGCCTTCTTGGGCGGCGTGCTGGGCTGCGCTCTGGCGTTTTATTGGAACGGCTACACGACGGCGACGCTGGGTTTCGAGACGTTCAGCGAGATCGTGTTCCAGTTCCGGGTGACGCCGCTGTTGGTGATCGAAGGGCTCGTTTTCGCGGTGATTGTCGGCGTCATCGGCACGTTGCTGCCGGCCGTCCGGGCGTCGCGGCTGCCGGTCATCGTCGCGCTCAAATCCGTATGAACCAGGACAAACTGGCCAGCCTGAAAATCAACCCTGCGGCCAAGCGCCGATCGCGGGGCACCTTGTACACCATCCTGATCGGCGTGGCGGTCATCACCGTGGTGGCGCTCTACCAAACGCAGTTCTGGAAACCGGAGGGGGAACGCGTTTTCCGCGGGGCCGGCAAGCCCACTGACGCCAGCGCCAGCAACTCCGGTCCGGCCGCCGCACGATCGGGGACGGGAACCGCCGTCTCCGCAAGTGTGAGACCGGCCACCTCCACCACCAACGCGACCGATCCCGTGCTCATCGTCAGCGGCTACATCATCAACCGCGAGCGCATCGAGCTCAGCCCGCGCTTCATGGGCGTCGTGAAGTGGATCGGCGTCCGCAAGGGCGACATCGTGACCAACGACCAGGTGGTCGTGCTGCTGGACGACGCGGAGTACCGGGCCCGCCTGGCGGAGCAGACGGCGCGGCTGGAGTCGGCCAGGATCAACCTGGAAAAGGCGGAACTGGCCCACCGCCGCATCCGCCAGCTCGCCGCGCAGCGCATCGAATCCGAGCAACTGGAAGACGACGCCCGTCTGGCGGTCGAAGCGGCCAGGGCCATGGTACGTGAGGTGGAGGGACAGATCGCGCTGACGAAAACCTACCTCGACTGGTGTGTCATCCGCTCGCCGATCAACGGCGTGGTGCTCGAGAAGATGGTGGACCCGAACGAGCTGGTGACCCCGCAGAGTTTCGGGGGCACGCGCGGGCCCAGCACGGCGCTGATCTCCGTGGCCGACCCCAAGGACCTGCAGGTCGAGATTGACCTCAACGAGACGGACGTCTCGAAAGTCTTCCTTGGCCAGAAGTGCCGGGTCAGCCCGGAGGCGTACCTTGATCGGGACTACGAAGGGGTCGTGGCTGAGATCGCGCCGGAAGCCAGCCGCCAAAAGGGCACCCTCCAGATCAAGGTCCAGATCCTGAATCCGGACAAGTTCCTCACGCCGGAACTCAGCGCGAAGGTGGAATTCCTGGCCGGCGGCTCTTGACGGACGCTTTTCCCGCCATGGCCACACTGTTGCGCCTCACGCTCACGGCCGGGCTGATCTACGGCCTGATTCAGGTGAACCAAACTCCGCTCGACGGGGCCGGAGCCGGCGGGCTGTCCGGCACGGTGTGGATGGGCATGACTCTGGCCTTGGCCGTCGCGGCGGCAGCGGCCTGGGCGCCGGTCGTGGTCGGCCGGCTGGTGTCGAACCCCCTGACGGATCCGTTGTCGGGCGGCGCTGATTCCCCTGAGCCCCGCTGGCGGCTCATCCGCTGGGGCCATGCCCGAAGCCATCATCGGCTGGTCCGCTGGCTGTGCTTCCTCGCCGGCGTGCGGCGGCCGTGGCTGCCGCTGCCGTTCGTCTTTGGGCTGATAAACTCGACGCCCGGTTCGCGCTTGGAGCGGCTCTTTGCGGCGGAGTTGCTGCGCTCGAAGTCGGTGTTCGAACATGACGAGGCGCGACGGCTCCTGCTGGGGCTCGCCGGCGAGGGCAATCCGCACCGATCGCCCTTGGTGAGCCGGCTCTTGGAGGCCCTCGCTCTGAATTCTCCGCTGCCCGGTGTCGCGGTGCCGACGCCGGCGCAAGTGCCACCCACTCCAACGCCTTCGCCGGCGGCCGGGCCGGAGGGCGCCGGCCCGGGGAGCGAACCCAAGGAGCAAGGTTGAGCATGTCTCCATTTTGGTTTCTGCACCGTTTGGGTGTGGCGCTGTTCTGGACCTTCTGGGTCGTGGTGGCCGTGATGCTCTACCAGCATCGCGAGGCGCTGGCGCCGCTCCGCGACCTCGGGGAGCTGGCTTGGCACCGCAAGCCGGCGCCAGCGGAGGGCCACCCTCGACTGGAGGGCCAAGGTGTTCGCGCCTACAGCGGCCTTGGCTTCGAGTTCCGCGGCACCAACGGGGTCGCCCTCAACATCGGCCTGGCGGGTGTCGTGTTGGACGGAGCCATAACCAACGCCCAGAGCGGCGCGCGATCCCTGCTCGAGGCCGCCCGCGGTCACCTCGACCGGACTATCGCGGGCCGGCCGCTGGTCATCGAGTTACTGGTGAGCAATCCACAGGCGCGCACCGGGCTGGGGGTTGCCTTCGTGGAGGGCACCAACGTGAACGTGCTCACCCTGCGGCAAGGCTTCGGCCGGGTGCAGCGCGAACAGATTCGTACCCTGCCGCTCCGCCAGCAGTGGGAGTTCCTCCAAGCGGAACGCACCGCCCGCCGCGAGGGCCGCGGCTGGTGGCAAAGGGATTTAGAGCAACCGCGGTTGCCGGCGCCGTAAGCGGCCCCCCCACGACCACGCCCGGGGCTGCCTTCAGGCCCGTCGTTCGGGCAGGCAGCCCGTTGTTTTCGCCGCAAGGTAGTCGCCGAGAGTGGCGCCAGTGCCGGCCAACCCGGGAACCGATCTTTCACACCGCCGGACCCGGTCTAATCCACGGTCAAACCATCCAGCCACACCGTGAACGGTTGCCAACCCCACGAATCAAGCGCGATGCTGACTGCGTCCACCCGCCGCCAGTCGAATTCGCCGTGGCGCGTTACCAGCCAGGCCGCATCTCCCGCCAGGGGGATTTCCACCGGCAGCCAGAGCCACCGTGCCTCGCTGAACGGCGGGTCACCGAGAACATTCCTGTCGCCAGCGGGTTTGAACTCAAGCCAGCCACGCGGTCCGTGGAGCCGCACGACCGGACCGGCGTTCTGCCAGCTCGGGATGTTCTCGTTCTCCGCCCGGATCCAGAAACTGATCCGCGTCCGTCCGCGCCAGTCCCATCCGCCATCGCGCGCCCGTGGATACACGGCAGAAACGTATTGGCCTGGATACGGGTCCGCGCGAAAGCGGACGCACCGCCCGCCCACCAACGCGCCAGCCTCATCCTGAAAAATCACCCGTCCCCGCCCTTCCGGATCGCCTTCGCACTCGAAACCCCAGCGGCCGGCGTCGCCCTCCGTTCCCAGTTCCTCCCGCACCGGGCGCACCACCAGCACGTCGCGCCAGGCCAGATCGGCGAGGGTCCCGTTGTGAACCGTCAGGCTGACCCGTTCAAAGCCGGGCGCGGAGAACACCGTCTCCATCACCGGCGTCGCCACCGGCCCGCCCGACCAATGCCAGCGATACTGCACCACCCGGCCCGCCGGATCGGATGACGCGCTGGCGTCAAAGCGCACGCGCTCTCCGACGCGGACGACTTCGGGCCCGTTCAGGCGTGCGATCGGTGCCTGCCGCACCGCGAAGTCCGGCGACGGCTGGTACAGCTCCTGTACATCGTCCAGATGGGTGTCCACCGCGTTGCCGGTGAAGCGGTTGTTCGCGAGATGGATCGCGCTGCCCCATCGGCCCCAAACGCCAAACCGGTTGTGTTCGATGCGGTTTTCCTGCACGACCCAGTGATGCGTCCGCCAGCGCGCGCCCTGGCTGCCCGAGTCGCCCCGGAACACAATCCCGCCGCCGTTGTTGTGATGCACGTGGTTGCCGGCGATCAGCGTGTGCGAAGACGGACCGCCCACGATGACAATGCCGCCGTGACCGAAACCCGGCTCGGGCGCGTTGTGATAGCCGTTCGTCAGTCCGTTGTAAGCGGCCTCGTTGCCGATCAACACGGTCTGATCGCTGCCGCCCAGCCAGAACCCGTAGCTGCCGTGGTTGGCGCGGTTGCGGATGTACGTGTTGCCGGGACTCCATGACTCGACGCAGTTGTTGTTCGCGTAGGAGGTATCGTTCTCGACGAACACGTTGCCGCGCGACACCCAGCCGTTCAGCACGCGGATGAAGACCCCGTCGCCGCCGTGCGTGATGTCGTTCCGATACCAGTAGTTGTCGTCCGATCCGCTCTCGATCAGCACCGAGGTGGAGTCGCGCGCGTGGACTTCCCCGGCCTCGCGATCAATCCGGATGCCGTAGCTGAGGTTGTTCGTGAGGAAGCGATTGCGGCTGGAGCGCCACAGCTTCGCGCAAGTGTTCGAACAGCGGGAGAAGTCGTTTTCTTCAACCAGATTCTCGTCGGACTCGACCAGATGAAGCGCGTCCCAGACCCGATTGGCGCGGTTCTTTCGCAGCACGCTCTGACGAACGCGTTCGAACAGGATGCCCCCGCCGGGTGGCAACTCGCCCCAGCCGTGGCGGGGATTGTGGTAGTTGTCCGAGAAGTCGCAGCCTTCGATCGTCACGGCGCGGGCCTCCCGTGCCCGCAGGCCGATGGTGAAACCGTGTGCGTTCAGATTCCGCACCGTGACGTTGGCGACGCCGTCCAGCAACACGCCCACTCCGGCTGTTGCCAGCGCGTTGGTATCACCGGGAGCGGCCGGGCCGACGAGCGTCGCCCCCTGGCCGTCAATGGTCACATGGTTCGCGCGCACCACGAGCCGTGCCGCCAGGCGGGCGTCCTTCTCCAAGGTGAAATCGTTGGTCACCACGATCTCGCGGACGGCCGCGTTCCCGACGGCAGCCCCCGCCCCGGCCAGAGTGAGCGATAGCGCGAGCAAACAGGGCAGGCGCACCCGTTGCCGATTCGGCCACCTCAAGGGAATCGCCGGCCGGTTGGGGCCGGACGAATGCCGGCTTTCAGTGGAGGTAGAACCAGAGGCAAGGGCTGCGCGCATGGAAGAACTCTCGCGATGGAGAACGCCGCGCGCAACCCTTCCTTGGGGCTCCCCGTGAACACGGCATCCGCCCTCGTCAGCAACGGCGGCTGCAGCCACGACCGCCGGTCCGGAGTGCAGGTTGATGGCCGTCCAACCCCACCAGCCAACGGATCTTTGCTGCGAGCCAGTCCAGCCGTTCTCCTGTTACCACACCCGGCAAGACAACCTGTGCCCTTTCCAACTGCGGTTGAACGAACCGGATATGGCCGGGTATCACTTGGTTCCGCCACTTCGCCTCGACCTCCGTTGTCGTCCGGCCCCGCTCGATCCGGTCGCGTCGCAGTCGCCGCGCCTGCCGCAACGCGGCCGTCCCTCGCTTGAACCACCGCCAATCGAAAAGTTTCTCCAGATCGCTGCGCCAGTAAGGCCACAAGCCTTCCACGATGACGACCGCCACCGGGGTCCACTGGTGGTCCTCCTTGAGGCGCGTGTGGGTGGGAAAGTCATAGCGGGGCAAAACGGCCGGCTGTCCCTGTCGAATCCGCCGCATCGCCCGTACGAAGCAGGGCCAGTCAATGGCGGTGGGAACATCGAAATCCTGGCGACTTCGTTCGGACACCGGCAAATGAGAAAGGTCGCGGTAGAAGTCATCCAGCGACAGCACCGCTGCGTGCGGGGACAACCTTCCCGCCAGCTCCCGGGCCAGCCAAGTCTTGCCCGCTCCGCTGCCGCCGGCGATGGCGATCAAGAACGGATTCATGCGGTCACCCTCTCCGGGGACTGCGGAAACGGTGCCGACGGGCCGCGCGTGGCGGAAGGGGTGGGATTCGAACCCACGCTAGGCTTTCGCCTAGGCCTGATTTCGAGTCAGGTGCCTTCAACCACTCAGCCACCCTTCCTTTTTGCGCGGCCAAGCCCCGTTTCGTTGTCTCTTTCATCCGACAGAAACGGAGCCCGCGGTCGCCAACCTGGGCCGCAGGCTATGCCCGACCTGTCCCCGAGGCAAGGGCATCCGGTTCGGCGAAATCCCCCTCTGCGCCCGCCGCCGGCGAGCCGCGAGCCCCAAGGATTCGCTGCCGGCTCCTGCTCTTTCATGCCACTGCGTGACCAGCCAAGCCAGCGGGTTTTGGCTTGCCGGCGGGCCGCCTTCCCGGGACCAATCTTCCGTCAGCTATGCGCGCGGTGGTTCAACGAGTGTCGCAGGCAACGGTCAGCATCCGGGGCGTGGTCCGGTGCTCCATTGGCCGCGGCCTGCTAATTCTGCTGGGCATCGAAGCGACGGATGCCACCGAGGATCTCGTCTGGCTCAGCGGCAAGCTCGCCCGGCTCCGCATCTTCAGCGACGAACAGGGCCTCATGAACCGGTCGGTGGGGGACATTGGCGGGGAGGCGCTGGTGGTCAGCCAGTTCACCCTCTTCGCCAGCACCCGGAAGGGTAATCGGCCGTCCTTCACCGATGCCGCCAAACCCGACGTGGCAATCCCCCTTTACGAAGCCTTCCTGCGCCAGCTCGAAGCCGACCTCGGCCGGCCGGTGGCCACGGGCGAGTTCGGCGCCGACATGCAGGTGGCGTTGGTCAACGACGGTCCGGTGACGATCTGGTTCGACACCCGACGGAGAGAGTGAATTCCGCTGGTCGCCTCTGGTTTTCGACCGGCGCTGCCGCAGCGGAAATCGGTATGCTTCAGACCCAGGAATAGCGCCGTGTTGGCTGGCACCCCGGTCGCCCAAACCCGCGTCAGGAGCCCTGGGCAGCCCGACCGAGACCGGACGGCGACAGAAGCGTCGCCCCGGGTGAGGCCTGCGGTCGGGTGGTTCTCGCGCCGGCTCTCCGCCGCCTGTTCGCGGCGGTCGCGAACTTCCACTTGAGCACGGCAAGCCACCCCGCGAATCTTCGCGCGTGCAGGACGACAGGACGATGGGGAATCCCGAGCCCGACGCAGACGAGCTCCAGCTTTGGTACGTGGCCCACACGCGGCCGCGGTGCGAGAAGAAGCTGACCGAGTATTGCGGTCGGCAGGGGTTCAAATTCACCCTGCCGCTCTACAAGAGCGTGAAGAAGTATCGCGGGAAGACGGAGGTGTTCCACAAACCGCTGTTCCCGGGTTACGTGTTTCTCCAGTTGCTCAAACGGCAGCGGCAACCGGTATTCCAGAGCGACTACGTGGCGAACCTGCTTGAACCGCCCAACCAGCAGGAATTTGAGCAGCAACTCGAGGACATCCTCGCAGCGCTGGAGACGGAACTGGAAGTTCGGCTGGCGCCCACGATCACTGCCGGTGTCAAAGTCCGCATCAAGTCCGGTCCGCTCCAAGGCATCGAGGGATGGGTGGAAAGCCGCAAAGGGATGACAGAAGTGCAATTACGGCTCGACTTCATCGGCCAGGCGGCGGCCGTCAAAATGTCCGCAGACATGCTTGAACTCATCTGACCCGACTCCGTCCCGCCCGGTCGGGTGGCGGAAGACTGGCCACGAGGCAGAGACGCCCGCGGGGGCGTCTGAACTTTCGGTGGATTTGCGCGTGTCCGGTGGATTACCGGGATGAAGTTCGATGGTCGTTGGCTTGACCCGTGGCTTGGCAGCCCTTACCACACCTGCGCCAAATGAAGAAAAACCAGAAAACTCTCTCCATCAGTCCCTCGGGTGAGCAATTCTCCCTGCCCTCGAAGACCGATTACCCCAAGGAATTTGCCCGGCTTCAGAAGCTGGTCGCCGCCAACCGCAAACAGGGGCGCGAAATCGTGGTGGTGGTCGGCTTGGGGTTCGTGGGAGCGGTGATGGCGGCCGTTGTCGCCGACTCGCGTGATCGGAAAACCGGCCAGCCGGGCAAGTTTGTCATCGGGATGCAGCGCCCCAGCCCGCGCAGTTTCTGGAAGATCCCACTGCTGAACCGGGGCGAGTCGCCGATCAAGGCGGAAGACCCGGAGGTGGATCGGCTCATCGGCCGCTGCGTGAAAGAAACGAAGACGCTGGTGGCCACCTACACAGAAGAGGCGTTGAAGCTGGCCGACGTGGTGGTGGTGGACGTGCAGTGCGACTACCTGAAGCAGTCGCTGGGCAACGTCCGGACGGGCGCCGCGGACATGGACGCCCTGGAGGCCTCGATGGGCACGATCGCCGAACACATTCCCCCGCAAGCGCTGGTGCTGATCGAAACCACCGTTGCCCCCGGGACGACCGAGCAGGTGGCCTACCCGATCATGAAGAAGATCTTCGAGCGACGCGGCATCAGCAGCGATCCGCTCCTGGCCCACAGCTACGAGCGCGTGATGCCCGGCCGGAATTACGTGGCCTCGATCCGCGATTTCTGGCGCGTGTGCAGCGGCATCAACGATGAAGCCCGCGAACGGGTGCGGAAGTTTCTCACCGAAGTACTCAACACCGAAAAGTATCCGCTGACGGTGCTCGACCGGCCGATCGAATCCGAAACGGCCAAGATCGTGGAAAACAGCTACCGTGCGACCATCCTCGCCTTCCTCGACGAATGGTCACTCTTCGCCGAGCGCAACGGCGTGGACCTAAGGAAGGTCATCGAGGCCATCAAGGTGCGGCCCACTCATTCGAACATGATCTTTCCCGGTCCGGGCATTGGCGGCTACTGCCTGCCCAAGGACGGCGGTCTGGGCATGTGGTCGTACAAGCACATCTTCGGCTTCGAGGACGACATTTTCAAAATCACGCCGCTGGCCATTGACATCAACGACACCCGCTCGTTGCACGCCCCGCAACTGGTTCGCGACGCGCTGCGCAACATGGGCAAACCGCTGGCGGCTGCGGATGTCCTCGTGCTCGGAGCCTCCTACCGCGAGGACGTGGGCGACACCCGTTACAGCGGCTCGGAAGTCATCGTCCGCAAACTCGCCGAGATGGGCGCGGACGTGAAGGTCCACGACCCCTACGTGGACCACTGGTGGGAGTTTGAGGCGCAGGACACCTATCCGGCGGCGGGCCACAGTCTGAGCCGGTTTTTCAATCGCCAGGAGGCCTTGAAGGACCTTCGGGTGGAGAAGGATCTGGACCGGGCGCTGCGGGGCGTGGACGCGGTCGTCCTGGCCGTCCGACACGAGCAGTATTTGAAGCTGAATCCCGACGAGGTGGTGCGCGCAGTCGGCAAACCGTGCGCGGTGGTGGATTGCTTCTGCATCCTCAATGACGACCAGATCCGCCGCTATCTCCAACTGGGCTGCGAAGTCAAGGGCATGGGCCGCGGCCACATCCGGCGAATCAAAGACCGTCTGCGCAAAACGACCTGACCGGCGCGAGCCGGACCGATCGCAAAGTGGCTTGCGGCGGTCGCAACCCAGGGAAGATTTCTTCCCCCCGGGAGCGATTTGGCCCGAGCCACTTTCTCAGGTTGCGAACGCGTATGGATTGCGATGGCGCAATCGGACCGTCGCCTCCTGTCCCGAACAAGCCCCAGTCGAAGACGTGGCAGGGCTGCGCGAACAACCCAAGTGCCGCCCAAGGCCAACTTCTGCCCGTCTGCCTCGGCCTGCGCGACGTACTGCTCGCGCCCCGAGATGAGGCCAGAGACACGGGGCGTTTCCGGAATCGCGAGTTCAAGGTCGCGGCACGGGGCAAGGTCTCCAGGAACCGCCCCGGGGCACTAACGGAGACGGGGTAAGCGATTGTCTTCTGGCGAGGCTGATCGCCCCTTCGCGGTTTGCTTCGCCCTTTATCTTTCCCTCGTTTGTCTGCCAATCGGGGGTGCCAGCGGCAGATCCGCAGCACCGGGACCAGCCAAGGCGTGCCGGCGGGAAACATGTTCCCTGTTTTGCTGCGCCGAGCCCGGGCAGCGTTTTGAATCGCGGCCGCACGTCTCAGTCTAACCCCCCATGAGACAAACCTCCCTGTCCCGTCGCGACTTCCTCGCCACGACCGCCGTCGGAGTGGGCGCACTGATCAGCCCGCCAGCGGTTGCGGCTGCTTCCTCGCCTGCGCCCCTGCCCGATCCGACCCCGCAAAAGCTGCCCCGGTGGCGCGGCTTTAACCTGCTCGAGAAGTTCACCCGGCGACGGGACGGCAACCCGCCGTTTCGGGAGGAGGACTTCGCGTGGATCGCGGAATGGGGATTCAACTTCGTGCGGCTGCCGATGTCCTACCTCTGCTGGAGCGACCCGGCGGACTGGCGGAAACTGCGGGAAGACGAACTGAAACACATTGACGACGCGATCGAGTTGGGGCGGCGGCACGGCGTTCATGTGAACCTGAACTTCCATCGCGCGCCGGGGTACTGCGTCAACCCGCCGGCCGAGCCGAAGGACCTGTTCACGGACGCCGAGGCGCTCGAGGTATGCTGCCTGCATTGGGCAGCATTCGCCAAACGCTACCGCGGGATTCCCAATCGTCACGTGTCCTTCGACCTGCTCAACGAGCCCAAGGATCTGCCGGACGAGGACTACCTCCGCGTGGTGCGGGCGCTGGTGGCGGCCATCCGGGCGGAGGATCCGGCGCGTTTGATCATCGCCGACGGTTTGCGGTGGGGCCGCAAGCCGGTGCCCGGGCTGGTGTCGTTGGGCGTGGCGCAGAGCACGCGGGGCTACGATCCCATGCGCGTCAGCCATCACGGGGCGAGCTGGGTCAACGGACAAAACTGGCCGGTCCCGTCGTGGCCGATCGAGATCAGCCCGGGCGACCGGTGGGACAAGGCCCGGCTCCGACGCGAAGTCATCGAACCTTGGGTGGCGCTGGAGCGTCAGGGGGTGGGGGTGCATGTCGGCGAGTGGGGGGCGTTTCAGAAGACGCCGCACGGCGTTGCGCTCGCCTGGATGAAAGACTTCCTCGACTTGTGGAAAGAAACGGGCTGGGGCTGGGCGCTGTGGAACTTCCGGGGAAGCTTCGGCATCCTCGACAGCGGGCGGACTGACGTCACCTACGAAGACTGGCGCGGGCACAAGCTCGACCGTGCCATGCTGGAACTGCTGCGCGCGGGGTGACACCGGCAGTTCCCGGCATCCGGCTTCCGACCTGCCCAATTCGATCCACACTTTGCGCCCCTCGCCCGGGCGCGGCACCGCGCACTTGCCTCATCGGCGCGCGTGTGGCGGCCCCTGCTATCTTCGCTTCGACTTTCCCGGCGCGCGGCCTTAATGTGAGCTCGTGGATCCGATTGCCTTCAGACTCGGCCCGCTGACGGTGCATTGGTACGGGGTACTCATTGTTTGCGGGTTCGTGGCGGGGTTGTGGCTGGCCAGCCGACGGTGTCTGCGCGACGGGCTGGCTCCCGAGGCGGTGGCGGACGGCGGCGTTTGGATTCTGGTGGGTGCAATTGTCGGGGCACGCATTTTCCACGTGGTCATGTACTGGGAAACAGATTTCGCCCGGCGACCCGTCTGGGAGATCTTCGCCATCTGGCATGGAGGGCTGGTGTACTATGGCGGGTTGCTGGGTGGGGCCCTCGCGACCGTTCTCTACGCCCGGCAACGTAATGTGCCGCTCTGGAAACTCGCCGACGCCTTCGCGCCGAGCATTGCGCTCGGCCAGTTTTTCGGGCGGATTGGCTGCTTCCTGCAGGGGTGTTGCTACGGTCGCCCGACCACCCTGGCGTGCGGCGTACGTTTTCCGGAAGGAACCACACCCCACGCCGGCGCGGTGCATCCGACCCAGCTTTACGAGGCGGCGCTGAACCTCGCGCTCTTCGGGTTCCTGGCGTGGCAATACCGGCGCAAGCGTTTCGCCGGCGAAACGTTCGCGTGTTATCTGGTGGGCTACGCCGTCCTCCGGTTCTGCGTCGAGTTCTTCCGCGGTGATTACGAGGGCCGCTACCTGGGCTGGGCCACGCCGGGGCAGGTCACGAGCATGGTGGTGTTGGCGGCCGGGCTGGTCCTGTGGTGGCGCCGGAGCGGCCGGTCAACGGCGGCCGGCGGAGCGGTTGAATGACTTCGCCCGACGCCGGAACACCCCGGACGGAGCGGCTGACCATCGAGGCGACGGTGCCACGGAGCCGGCTGGACAACTACCTCCACGCGCGATTTCCGTGCGTTTCACGCAGCACGCTGCAGCGGCTGATTCGCGAGGGGCACGTGACGGTCAACGGGGCGCCCGTCAAGCCCACTCACCCACCCCGGGCGGGCGACGAAGTGCGGATCACCTGGCCGCCACCCCGGCCGACGGAGATCGTGCCCCGCGAGATTCCCCTCACCGTCTTGTATGAGGACGAGCAACTGCTGGTCCTCAACAAACCCCCCGGGCTGGTCGTGCATCCGGCGGCCGGCAATGAAGACCACACGCTGGTGAACGCTCTGCTACACCACTGCGCCGGTCGGTTGAGCGGCGTGGGTGGCGTGATCCGCCCTGGCATCGTTCACCGGCTCGACCAGTTCACCAGCGGCCTGATGGTGGTGGCCAAGGACGACGCCACGCACATGGGACTGTCTTACCAGTTTTCGCGACGCCAGGTGGAAAAGCTTTACCACGCCGTCGTCTGCGGCGGGGTCGAACCGCCCACCGGCGAGATCGAAGCCCCGATTGCGCGGCATCCCAATCACCGCAAGGTGATGACGGTGACCGAGGGCGGGCGGCCCGCGCACACCAGCTATCGGGTGATGGAGCGGTTGCGCGAAGCGACGCTGGTGGAGGCGCGGCTGCACACCGGCCGAACGCATCAGGTGCGGGTCCATTTCAAGTTTATCGGATTCCCGTTGGTGGGCGATCTGGTCTATGGCCGGAAGCAGAACGCGCGACTCAAGGAGCTGACGGGGGTGGAGGCGCCGCGCCAGATGCTGCACGCACGCCTGCTCGCGTTCGACCACCCGCGGTCGGGAGAGCGCCTCTCGTTTGAGGCCCCGTGGCCGGAGGATTTCGCCGCGGTGGTCCGGGCGCTGCGGTCAGGCTGAATCCGCCAAGGGCCCAGTTGCGACGTCCGGCTGCGTTCGCGTCCGAGTCGCTGGCCTCAGCGAGGTCCCAGCCTTGGCAGGGCCCAACGTTTCCGCGAGCCATTTTCTTGCCGGCTTGTTCGCGGCGGGGTCGTCGCCGGCGCAATCCGCTTGCTCCGACTGCCGACCCGCCTTGCCCTCCGGTGGGGTGCAACCTAGTTTCCGCCCCGGTGGACGACCTCGCCGATCAAATTCGTTCTGATGCTGCCGCGCGGCTGGAGTTGCCCCCCGGCGCCGCTCCCGGCGACGAACTGGACCGATTTCGGAAGTTCCTCCAGCGCCACACCCAGCGGCTGCGAATGGCTCACCGGCACGGCATGGACGGCCGGGAAGTTTGCCGCCTCCGATCCGAGGTGATTGATCAACTCCTGACCTGGTTGGTCGTGGCCATCGGCCGGCACGCGAAGGCAGCCGGCATCAGCTCGCCACTCCGCTGGACCCTGGTGGCACTGGGCGGCTACGGGCGGCGGGAACTGAATCCGCACAGCGACATTGACGTGATGCTCCTTGTGGAAGGGGCGAGGCTGGATGAGCGGAATCTCCCGCCGGAGGTCCGACTGTTCACCGATGCGCTCATCTTCCAATTTGATCTCAAGGTGGGGAACTGTGTGCGCGCCATTGCGGACTGCGTCAACGAGGCCAACGCGAATATCCAGACCAAGACTTCGCTGCTCGAGGCGCGCCCCATCTGCGGGGACGACCAGCTCTTCGAGCAGATGCGGAAGACGGTCCACGCCCGCTGCCTGCGGGGGCGGACGGATGCCTATATCGAGGCGCGGGTGGCGGACCAGGCCGCGCGGCGGTCCCGATACGGGGATGCCGTCGCCATGCAGGAGCCGAACATCAAGAACGGCTGCGGCGGCCTGCGGGACTACCAGAACCTGGTCTGGATGACCCTGGTGAAGTACGGCACCCGCGACCTGGGCGAACTGGCGGCCAAAGGGCTCATCCAGCCGGAAGAGCGGGTGCATCTGGACGCCGCCTACACCCACCTGTTGCGTGTGCGCACCGAACTGCACTACCTCCTGGATCGCCCGGCGGACGTGCTGCTGCGGGCTCACCAGCCGGCCGTGGCGGCGGGGCTGGGCTTTCACGACCGGTCGCTGGCTCGTCGCGTCGAGCGCTTCATGGGCGAGTACTACGCCCACACGGCGGCGATTTACCGCGTCACGCGGACGGTGGAGGAGCGTCTCAAGCTGCTGCCGGAGCGCTTCTCGTTCAGCGGCTTTTTGCGAAACCGGCGGCACCGGGCGGCGTATGTCCTCGACGGATTCCGGTTTGTGGACGGACAGGTCCATGCCGCGACGGACGATGTCTTCGAGAAGGATCCTACTCGCTTGATGCGGGTCTTCCGGATCGCGCAGCAGCGCGGCCTGGGCATCAGCGCGCCGGTGCGGGGCATGATCACCGCGCGGTTGCGGCAGGTGGACGCCCGCTTTCGGGCGGACGCGCGCGTGCGTGCGTCTTTCCTCGAAATCCTGGGGCACCGCGGGCGCGTGGCCCCCTACTTGCGGGAGATGCACGAGCTGGGTCTGCTCGGCCGCTATCTGCCGTGCTTCGGCAAGATGACCCATCTCGTCCAACACGAGTTTTACCACGTCTATGCCGCCGACGCCCACACGATGGCCTGTCTGGCGCAACTGGACCGGCTTCACGAGGGAGACGATCCCGCGTCCGGGTTTTACCGGGATTTGTTCGCGCGGGTCCAGCGCCCGGAGTGGCTGTATCTGGCGCTGCTGCTGCATGACGTGGGCAAGACCGTGCGCTCGGCCAGTCACGCCCAACGCGGCGCCCGCATGGCGCGGGCCGTCACGCGGCAACTCGGGCTGGATAATGCCGCCACCGGGCTGGTCACCTTTCTCATCGAGCAGCATTTGACGATGGCGTACGTCTCGCAGCACCGGAATCTGGACGATCCGGAGGAGATTCGCCGGTTCGCCGCGCTGGTCGGCGATTTCGAGCGGCTGACCTTGCTAACCCTGCACTCGTACGCCGACGCCAAGGGCACCAGCGAACAATTCTGGACCGGGCACAAGGATGCCTTGCTGCGCGAGTTGTACACCCTCGCGCACCGGGTGTTGTCCGGTCGGGCAATCACCTCAGTCGGCGACGCACAGGAACGCGAGGAACTGGCGCGCGCGGTTCGGCAACAAGTCGGGCCGGAGGTGCCGGACGCCGAGGTGGCGGCGCATTTTGACGGCTGTCCGCCACGCTATTTCACGCTGCGGTCGCCGGACGACATCGCCGCAGATCTGCGGCTGATCCATCAGTACCTGGTAACCACCGTGCAGGAGGGCGACGATCCACGCGCCGCCGCGGTGGCGTGGCAGCATGTGCCCGATCACGGCTACTCCGTGCTGAAAGTTGCCACGTTGGACCGGCCCGCCATCTTCAGTGACCTCACCGGGATTCTGACGGCAGCGCGGCTGAACATCCTGGGGGCCGAGATCTTCACGCGAAGCGACGGCCTGGCGCTGGACAGTTTTGTGGTCACGGACGCCGCCGCCCGGTTGCCGGCGAAAGAGGCGCAGACGCGGCGAGTGGAGACGTGGTTGCGCGAAGTCCTCGTCGAGGGCCGCAACGTGAATGAATTGCTGGGCGCCCTGACGCCGTCCGCCGTGGGAACCGGCCTGCCGGACCTCAAGCTGCCGACGCGCATCCGTTTCGACAACGCCGCCACGCCCGAGCAGACCGTGATCGAGGTGGAGACCGAGGACAGGCTGGGCTTGCTGCACACGCTGGTGCGAGTGCTGGCGGAGCTGGAGCTCGACGTGGCGCTTGCGAAGATCACCACCGACTGCGGCGCGGCCATTGACACGTTCTACGTCACCCTGCCGCGGGGACAGCGGCTCCTGGGGCGCGACGAGCAGCGCAGGGTCGAACAACGGCTGCGCCAGGAGTTGAAGAATCTGCGCTGACTGGCAACGTCGGCCCGCTGACCCGGTCATGGACAAGTTGCTGCTCATAGATGACGAGGTGGACATGCATTACTCGTTCCGCCGCCTGTTCGCGGCAAACGAGATCGAAGTGAGCACCGCGTCGAGCGCCGAGGAAGGGTTGCGCCTGATTCCCAAGCTCAAGCCCGACCTCGTCGTCATGGACATCCGCATGGGCGGCATGAGCGGACTGGAAGGGCTCCGCCGCATCCGCGTAATGGACGCCCGGCTCCCGGTCATCATGATGACCGCCTACGGCACCACGCAGGTGGCCATCGAAGCGATGAAGCTCGGCGCCTACGACTACGTGCTCAAACCCTTTGATGTGCCGCGGCTCAAGCAAGTGGTCTTGGCCGCGCTCAAGGCGGCCCGCGACATGCGCCGGGTGGTCGCCTTCGAGCCGCTCCTCGATCAACAGGATTACGAGCAGGGCATCATCGGCCGCAGCGAGCCGATGCAGGCCGTGTTCAAGACCATCGGCCAGCTCGCCGATTCCGATGCCACGGTGCTGATCACGGGCGAAAGCGGCACCGGCAAGGAGCTGGTCGCGCACGCCATCTACCAGCACGGCCGTCGCAGTCAGATGAACTTCCTGGCAGTCAACTGCGCGGCCATCCCCGAGAACCTGCTGGAAAGCGAACTCTTCGGCCACGAAAAGGGCGCGTTCACCGGCGCGACGGCCCAGCGCATCGGCCGGTTCGAGCAGTGCAACGGCGGCACGATTTTTCTGGACGAGATCGGCGACATGTCGCTGCCCACGCAGACCAAGATCCTCCGCGTGCTGCAGTCCGGCACCTTCGAGCGGGTGGGCGGCAACGAGACGATCCGGGTGAACGTCCGCGTCATTGCCGCCACCAATCAGCCCCTCGAACGGGCCGTGGCCGAACGCCGTTTCCGCGAGGATCTGTTCTACCGGCTGAACGTGGTACGCGTGCATCTGCCGCCACTGCGGGAGCGTGCTGGGGACATTCCGCTGCTGGTCAATTACTTCCTGCAGAAGCTCGCCAAGCCGCAACGGCAGCCACCCAAGTCACTCAGTCCCGACGCGCTGGCCGCGCTCGAGGCCTATTCGTGGCCCGGCAACGTTCGGGAGTTGGAAAACGCCATTCAACGGGCGGTGGTGATGGCCAAGGGCAACGTGGTGCTCCGCGAAAACCTCCCGCCCGCGATTGCGACCGCCACCTCCGTTCCGCCGGCTCCCCCCGCGGCTCCGCCGACGCCAACGGCCGCAGCGGTCTCCGAGCCGCCCCCGCATCAAGCGCCGGCCGGCCGGCCGCAAGCGGCGCCAGCGGAGGTTGCCGCGCTGGTGGATCAGCTATTCGCCTGGGCGCGCCGGGACCCGAAGAACCGGATCCTTCCGACGGTGGAACGAGAACTGGTGGTTCGGGCCTTGCGGGAAACCAAGGGCAATCAGTTGCAGGCAGCGAAGCTGCTGGGCATGACCCGGGCCACGCTGCGCAAGCGCCTCGAGCGATTCGACATCAAGGCGCAAATCCAGGTGGGGTAGCGGGGCTGGCCCGAACGGCTCGTGCGTCGCGAGTCGGCAGGATCGGGTGGGAGGCGACCGCGCGGCTGCCGCGCATCTGGGCGTGTTGGCTCTGCCGGCGCCAGCCACCGCCCTCCGTTAAGCGCGCCCCGCTGAACGCCTTGCCCCCGCCCGGCCCGTCCGGCCTTTTCCCTCGGCCTTCGACCGGTCTGCCCGTGTCCGGCCAGGACCTCGCCGGCTGCCTCTGTCCCCCGCAGCGCCTTGTCGGCCGATTGGGGGGTCGTCGGGCCTTGTTTTTCAGTTGCCGGGAGGGGCCGGAAGCCTATCTTCCCGGCCCCGTTGAACTGTAGAAGGAGACGATACCGTGAACGCTGAACTGTGCCGGAAGGCCCTCGAGAAGGTGGGCAACCCCAACATCCTCGTGAATCTGATTTCGCGGCGCGTCCGCCAGTTGAACGCCGGCGGTTCCGCCAGCAATCGGCCGCTGGTGGTCAATCCCGGCAATCTCGGCCTGGCCGACCTGGCGTTGACCGAGGTGGTCGAAGGGAAACTGACCTACGAGCTGCTGCCCGAGGCCTCGGCCGAGCCGATCGCCGGGAAACGGAAGCGCTCCTGACGCGGGCGATCATTGCCTCCGCCAGCCAGAAGGGCCACCTTCTGGCTGTTTTCATTCATGGCGGACATCGTCACCAACGCCAAGGCGCGCCGCGACTACCACATCCTGGAGACCGTGGAGGCGGGCATCGTCCTCCGCGGCACCGAGGTGAAGTCGTTGCGCGCCGGCCGCGCGCAGATTGCGGACGCTTTCGCGCGCGTGGAGAATGGCGAGGCGTTCCTCTACAACGCCCACATTGACGAGTACACCCAAGGCAATCGGTTCAACCACCAGCCCAAGGCGCCCCGCAAGCTCCTCCTGCATCGGAAAGAGATCGAGCGGCTGGCGGCGCTGGCCGCGGCCAAGGGGCACGCGCTGGTGCCGCTGGCGCTGTATTGGAACCACGGGCGGGTCAAACTGATGTTGGCGGTCGGCCGGGGCAAGCAGGACTACGACAAGCGCGAGGACCTCAAGCAGCGCGAAGCGGATCGGGAGCTGAAACGGGCGACCATGAAGACGCTCAAGCGGCGCTGAACCGGCCGGAAGGAAAACCCGCCCCGGCGCGTGGACTCATGCGCGGTCATCCGCGGCTTGTCGCCCCTGCCGGTGAGTGCCTACCGTTGGCGCCGTGCTGCAACTGACGAGCCTCCTCGGGTTGGTGGTCTTTCTGGCGCTCGCGTGGGCGATGTCGGAAAAGCGACGCCTATTTCCTTGGCGCGCCGTGCTGTGGGGACTGGGATTGCAGGCGGGCCTCGCGCTGTTGCTCCTCAAGACGGCCACCGGCCGGCATGTGTTTGAACTGGCCAACCAGGCCATTACGGGACTGGTCCGGTTCGCCGGCCAGGGCAGCGAATTCGTCTTTGGTCCGTTGGCGCTCGACAGCCCGATGGCGCGGGTCTTTCCGGAGCGGCCCCTCGTGCTCGCGATCCTGCTGACGAGCACGATCATCCTCGTCTCCGCGCTGTCGTCGTTGCTGTATCACTGGGGCGTGCTGCAACGGGTGGTTCACGCGATCGCGTGGGTCATGCGCCAAGCGATGGGCACCAGCGGCAGCGAGACCCTCTCCGCCGCGGCGAACATCTTCATGGGCCAGACCGAGGCGCCCCTGCTCATCAAGCCCTATCTGCCGCGCATGACCCGCAGCGAGCTGCTGTGCGTAATGACGGGCGGCATGGCCACGATCGCGGGCGGCGTGGCCGCGATCTATTCCAAGCTGTGCGCCGACGCTGGTTACCCGGACATGGCCGGCCACCTGTTGACCGCCTCGGTCATGAACGCCCCCGCCGCGCTGTTGATCGCGAAAATCCTCCTCCCGGAGACGGAGGCGAGCGAAACGGCCGGCCGTGCGCCAGTGGATCCACCGCGGTCCACGACGAACAGCGTGGACGCCCTCTGCCGGGGCGTCAGCGAGGGAATGATGCTCGCCCTCAACGTGGTCGCCATGTTGATCGCCTTCGTGGCGGTGGTGGCGCTGGCCAATCATGTCCTCACCTGGCCGCAGGAAGTGCTCGCCCGCGCGCGCGGCATGGGACACCAGAGCTTCGCGCCAGTGACCCTGCAGATGCTTTTCGGCTGGGTGAACGCCCCGTTTGCCTGGCTGATGGGAGTGCCGTGGAGCGATTGCGTGAAGATCGGGCAGGCGCTGGGGGAGCGAATCGTTCTCAACGAGTTCTTCGGTTACCTGACGCTGACCGAATCAGCCGAAGCGCTGGCACCGCGCAGCTTCGTGCTCGGGACGTACGCGCTGTGCGGCTTCGCGAACTTTGCGAGCGTCGCCATCCAAGTCGGTGGCATCGGCTCACTGGTTCCGGAACGCCGGGCCGATCTGGCGCGGTTCGGCCTGCGCGCCATGATCGGTGGTCTCCTGGCCGCGTATCTGACCACCTGCGTGGTCGGCGTGCTGACGTGAGCCCGTGTGGCTGGCCGGCCAAAAGGCTTGGCCTGCCTGTCGTCCGCAACTACCCTACGCCCGCGACGATGCAACTCGGCCTGAAAATTGTGCTGTACGTCATCTGCGCAACCCTGGCCGTCTTTTTCGGTTTGCGGTTTGCCCACGGATTCTCCGCGCGCATGGACGCGAGCGCGCAGCGTTTCGACTCCTTGCTGGCGCCTGCCAACGTCGAGGCCCCGGCGGCGGAAGCCGTCCCCAATGGCGCGACCGACCCGCGAGCCGACGGCGGGACCAACGACGCCGCAGAGGCGCCCGCCGGCGCCGTCGCCAGCGCGACCAACGCGCCGGCCGCGATGACGGAAACGAATGCACCGGCCGGCGGACAATCCACAACGACCGCCCCTGCGCCAGCGGCGAAGCCCGCCCGCAGTTCACTGGGTTTGGACGCCGCGCTCGCGTTTGCGGGCGTGCTGGGACTGGCGCTGCTGCTGGCCCGGGACATCTCGCACTACGCCGCGGTTCGGACCCACCAGTTCATGTACAACGAGGAGGGCAAGGGCATCGGCGATCCGCTCTATGAGCAGGCCGAGCAGACGTGGGCGAACGGCGATCATCTGGAGGCCGTCCGTCTGCTGCGCGACTACGTGGCGCGCAATCCCCGCGAGCTCCACGCCCGCCTCCGCATCGCGGAGATCTACGAGAAAGACCTCAACAACCCGCTGGCGGCCGCGCTGGAGTACGAGGAAATCCTCAAGACCCGCTTCGATCCAGAGCGATGGGGCTGGTCCGCCATCCACCTGTGCAATCTTTACGCCCGGCTCAACCAGGAAGCCAAGATGGACGAATGGATGCACCGGATCGTGAACGAATTCCCCCAGACCGCGGCGGCCCGCAAGGCCCGCGAGAAACTCGGTCTCCCGGAAGACTACCAGCCGCCAGGCAATTCTGCGCCGGCCAGTCCGGAGGAACCGGCCAGCGGCCTGCCGCCGGGCTTTCGGCCGAAAAAAGGTTGAAGCAGGCGAGGACCCAGGGCTGCGCGTTTCGCCGGAGATCGCTCCGGTGGTGATTGGACCGCGAATCCCGAGACGCGCCGGCTGAGCGCGCTCCTTACCTCCGGATTGGTGGCGCTGCCCAGTGCGGCTTCCCAAGGCTGCGAGGCGTCCCGCAAGCCGGGTTCAGAACCGCTCACGCACGATGTCTGCAGCCACCGCCGGCGGCAGATCCGCCGGCAGGCTGTGGAAGATGGTGACGCTGGCCCCCGAGCGGGTGGCCTCGGCTGTGAGGCCGAAGATGTTGCCGCGCAGATACCGGAAGACCCTGTAAGCCACGGCGTACACGAGGCCCGGGGGATCCTGGCGCGCGTCGAACTGGAGGCGATAGATGCCCGGTCGCCAGAGGGCAAAGTGAGTCATGCCCTGGATCGGCGGGAGCAGCGCTTCGTCCTCGTCGGCGATGTGCAGTCGGCGGACGATCGCATCCTCGATGACGCGCGGCAGGTTCGCCGGCAGGGGCAGGTCCGACCGTGCGACATGAAAAAAGTCCAGGGCCAGTCCGGTGAAGGTCGCTGAGAAGAGGTGCGCCTGGGCCAGCGGCACCTGGGCGTGGTGCAGAGCGCCCGTGATGGTTGCCGCCAGACCGGGGTAGTCGCGCGCGGCCACGCCGATGATGGTGGCGGCGCCTGCCCGCAGCAGGATGACGCGCGGCGGAACGGACGCCGCGCGGTCCGCCAGCCGTAAAAGGTGGGAGCCAAACCGATTCGTGAACTGCCGGTAGTAGCCGCCAAAAAATGCAGGGCCAAAATCCCGCAGGATCTCCAGTTCCTCCCGGCTGTAGCCGGCGGAATGGAGGCTGGCGGTCGGATCGCCGGCGGGCCGGAAGCGTTGCATCGCCTTCTGGTAAAGCTCCGTGATGTTGAACCAGCGGGCGGGGCGCTCGCGCGCGTTGTGCCACTCGAACCGGTCCGCGCACGTGAACACAAACAGGGCGCGCAACCTGAGTTCGGACCCGCACAATCGGGCGAAGGCCTCGACCTCCTCGTCATCCAGGAGCCGGCCCTGTGCGTGGTCGGCAAACGCGCGCCGATGCTCCACCAGGAACTCGGTCAGCCGGATGGTCTCCGGCTTGAAGCCGGCGAGGGTGATGTAGGGCTGATAGTACTCCGCCAGGGGCACACCCGACAGGCCGCTGGCCGCGCGTTCAAACAGCTCCCGGTCAGGGTCCTGACGGGTGGCTTCATCCTCGGCGGTCACCGGCAGACGTTTGGTGTGCAACGCCAGACGGATGGCCGCCAGCGCCTCGGCATCCAGTTGCGCGGCCTCGATTTGAACCGAGACTCCTTCATTCAAGTTCGTCAGCCGGGAGACGGCTTCCGGGGTCAGTGCTTTTTTGAACTGTTCGCGCCCGCTCTGCACATACTCCTCGAGCACGCGGAGCTTTCGGCGCTCCAACACCCCGCGGAGCACCGCCTTTTCCTCCATCACCCGTCGGTCGAAGGACGCCTCAAACCGGTCGTAGCCGGGGAACAGGCGGGCTTGGGCGCCGTCAATCTGCGCGAGTGAATCCATCGCCGCCGCCAGACTGCCTTCCGTTTCGTAGAACAGGGCGGACAGCTCCGGCACCAGGGTCAGCCATTCGCCCGCGTCGCGAAACGTCACCTGCAGCGCGTGCGGGTCAATCGGCACTCCGTGGCGCTGATGGCACGCCAGGAGGCGCAGCGCCGCGCGGCTCTTCTCCAACGCGGGCGCGTCCGGATCGAAGCCATCGTCCCGCAGGCCGCCCAAGCCGAAGACAATCCGGCTTCCCGGGCTGACGCGGCGGCCCCGCTCGAGTTCGCCGGCGATCACGCCGCGCGCAAAACACGCCACCCGCCGACGGGCCGCCAGCAGGCGGGCGCGGACGGTGTTGCCGAACTCGAACCGCTCCGTTTCCGAAGCCGACAGGCCCAGCCATTCGCCGAAGTCGCGAAAATCCTCGAAGCCGAGCTGGTCCTGCGGATGCGTTCCGTTGCCGGGGTCGGGCATGGGGCCCCGGCGGACGTGGAGGTAGGAACGCACGCGCAGGATGAAGTCAAACGCGGCGAGTTCCTGCGGCCTGACATGACGGGCGTAGATTTCGTGGCTGTGGACGAAGTGCTCGCCGGCGAGCACCCAGATCGCCGCCAGGAAGACTCGGGCGCCGTCGTTCTTGATGTCGAAGGCGGTGAGCTGCTCGCACTGCCCGGCCGCCTTCTCCCAGTGTCGCTCCCAAAACTGCCGCACGTGCAAAAAGTGCTGGAACCGGTCCACCGTGGCTCGCAAGCGCTCCCGGTATTGCTCGGTGAGGTGCGACGGGTCATACAACGCGCGCAGGTCGAGGAAACTGTTCACCTGCGGCATGTCGAACATGCGCAGATAGTCCGGACAGAAGGGCTGGACCTTGACATCAAAGCCGTATTCCTCCCGGAACCGGGGGCCGCGCAGGTCCGCCCGCAGACGTTCCACCAATGGGTTGTTCTCCGGATCGTCCTCGAGAAGGAGACCAAAGTCCGTGTCCGAGTACGGCGCCATTTCCCCGCGCCCTGTGCCGCCGAGCGCAACCAGTGCCACGGGCCGGTCGTAGCCGGTCGCCTCGAGATGGCGAATGACCCAGTGGCGGACCAGTTCCGTGTAAATCGCGGTCCGCTCCGTCACCACGCGCCGGCCACAGTCGAGATCCGGGGACTTCGTCAGGGCGTCGTTGGCGGCGATCAACGCCCGAAAAGCCGCGAGCGGCCCCAGGCGTTCGATCTCCGCCCGCACGTGAAGCTCTGCCGCATTGAACTCCATAAAAGCGTCGGGGCCGTGAAGGCAAACCCGCGCAAGCTGGGAAAGCCTGCCACTGCTGGCAAGGTGAATCCCCACCGCCGGCTGGGCCTCAATTGACGGCGGAGCGTCGGGTCCCCGCAAGAGCGGCTTCCCCCCACCAAGTCATCAAGGGGGGGGACTCTGGCTCCGGTGTTACCTTGGACCCAGGAGGCCGGTTGGCAACCGCGTGACCTTCCGCCCAAGACCGGCAAAGGCCCAAACGGCCCCATCTCTCGCCGGCCGGTACGACAAATCGCCCGCCCGCATCCCGGACCGCCTGCCGTTCCCGTTTCCCTCCCGCCGGTTGCCCGCCGCGCGTGCCGCTCCCTACTCGAATCAGGAGCGCCACCTGAACGGAAGGGACTTTCCCTGATCAAGCCGGCAGCCGGCGAAGCTCCTCAGCCTCCCACCTCGCGCCGCGCTTCTTCGGCGAGCGGAGTGCTTAGGTAGCGCTCGCCCGTGGAGCAGGCGATGGTGACGATCAGCTTCCCCTTGTTTTCCGGACGCTTGGCCACCTCGATCGCCGCCCACACATTGGCGCCCGTGGAAATACCGCCCAGGATGCCCTCCTCCTTGGCCAGCCGGCGAGCCATGATGAAAGCGTCTTCGTTCGACACTTGCACGCACTCCACGATCTGCGGCTCGCCGTTGGGGCCTTTGAGGTGCAGGTTCTTGGGCACGAAACCCGCGCCCGTGCCCTGAATCTTGTGCGCGCCGGGTTTGATCGGCTGGCCCGCCAGCGTTTGCGAAATCACCGGCGAATCCTTGGGCTCGACCGCGATCGCTTGAAACGATGGCTTGCGCGGCTTGATCACTTCGCAGCAACCCGTGATCGTGCCGCCCGTGCCCACGGCTGACACCAGGATGTCCACCTTTCCGTCCGTGTCGGCCCAGATCTCCTCGGCCGTGGTGCGCCGATGGATTTCCGGATTTGCCTCGTTGTCGAACTGCATGGGAATCCACGAGTTTGGCGTCTCCTGGGCGATCTGCTGCGCCCGGTTGATGGCCCCGCGCATGCCTTCCGGCCCGGGCGTCAGCACCAGCTTCGCGCCCAGCAGCGCCAGCAAGGTACGCCGCTCCAGCGACATCGTCTCCGGCATGGTCAGGATGAGCTTGTAGCCCTTGGCCGCGCACACGAACGCCAGGGCGATGCCCGTGTTGCCCGAGGTCGGCTCCACGATCGTCGTGCCGGCCGTGATCAATCCCCGCTTCTCGGCATCCTCGATCATGGACATGCCGATGCGGTCCTTGACACTGTGCAGCGGGTTGAAGAACTCGCACTTGAGCAGGATGGTGGCGTCCAGTCCCGCCGTCACCCGGTTCAAACGGACCAATGGCGTGCGGCCCACGGTTTCAACGATGTTGTTGTAGATTCGTCCCATAAATCCGGTCGGTAAGTCGAAAGTCTGACCGAACTCTGCCGGTCGCCACAGCCCCGGCAAGCGGAAATTCCCTCGGCGAAAAAGAGGGTGGTGATCGTCAACGGTTAGTTGACGAGCACTACCGCGCGCCGGGGATCGTTCATTTTTGTCTTGCCGCTGAGGTGGGGAGCGAGATGTTGCCTTCCATCTCCAGAGGCGGGCCATGAATTCGCGAACTCTTTCCTTGATGGCTTCGGCCGGCTTTTCGCTGAACCTGGCAATGGCAACGAAGGCCTCCCTGCCCGAACTTGAAATGGCAACCCTGCGGAAAACGGAGGTGAGTATTTCCTGGCCGGCCTGGGCCGAGGATTTCGTGCTGGAGGAAGCCGGCCGGCTGACACCGCTGAGCCCTTGGCGGCCGATGCTCGCCGAACCGCACCGCGTGGACGGGCGCTGGCGGGCGGAGTTGTCCGCTGGCGGCTCGACGCGCTTCTATCGGTTGCGCTATGAGCCGGCGCGCTTGCGGGCAGCCGCGCCCGCGCTGGTGTTGAGTCTCGTCGGACCGGAGAAGACCAACGTGGTGGCCGGCCAACCCTTCGTGGTCGAGGTGTGGGGCAGTGTCAACGCGTTGCTGGCGGCAGCGGACTGGCAGCTCCTGGCCTCTGGTGAAGCGGGCGCAACGATGACGGCCCGAAGGAGTGCGAGGCCAGCGGTGTCGTGGTGGTACCTCCCTGCGGCAGTGACGGAGGCGCCCCCGGAAACAATCCCGCTGGAACTGACCGGGAGTGGAGTGCGGGAAGTCTGGCTGGGCGGCGGGAATTGGCCCTTCGATGGGATCCCGCCTGGCCGGGAAGTGCGGCTGACGCGATGGGAAGTGACTCCGACCAGAGCGGGCGCGTTAACGCTGACCTTGCGAGTCAATCAGGCAGCCACGACCCGCTGGGCGCCGGGAGGCGCGCTGTTCGAATCCGTCGCGGTCAATCCGTGGCGGGAATCCGTGAGCATGTCGGTTGGACCGGGAGACAGCGGTCGCTTGGGCGGACTTTCTGGGAGGCCGACGCCGCCCGACGCGCGGCGACCGGAGCTGGCGGACAACGGAGGGGCTGTGGATCTCGTCCAAGTGCGCGCCCGCCTGGGACAGGATCCGGCATTGCCGGAAAACGCCGGCGCGGATGTGAACGGCGACCAGCGCATTGACCTGCGGGACCTGATCGCTCTGTGCAATCGCCTCGCCGTGCCGGCCGGTTTTCCGGACTCTCCCGCCCCACGCCTGAATGAAGTGGCGCCGTTGGCCGGGGCCGAAGGGGCGCCGTGGGTCGAGGTCTGCTACCCCGAGTGGCACGAGCCGTATTACTACCTCATCGAACTGCGCAACGGCGCGGACGAAGTGCTGCTCCGCGACTGGCCGGAGGGAGTTCCGAGCTGGCCACCGTATCTGGTGATTGTCTTCGACGGCAGACGGCCGCTGGAGTACGTGGGCGACCCGGGCGCGCCCGCGGCGGTGCGAGTGCATGTGGAGCCGCCGGCCAGCTTGTTCAACCCGACCAATGACCAGTGCCGGCTTTACCTGGGCGGGCGGTTGGTGGACGCGGTTTCCTGGGGCTCCCGGCCGGAGTCGAACTCGGCGGTGAATCTGGACTTGTTTCCGCTTCCGCCTGGAGGCTCGCTGGGACGGGACGGAATCGAGGCCGAGCGTTGGACGCGGTTTGCGCAGCCCACCCCCGGCGCGGCCAACGGACTGCCCCAGCCGTTGGCAACCTTGCCCGCCCCGGGCGGCGCGGTGCTGACGGGTGACAGCACAGCCTTTGCCTGGGTGGACCCGCGCCTCAGCCCGGTCTCTTACGACCTGGAGGTCTGCCGCGCGAATGACCTGATGAATCCCGCGGTGCGGGCGACGTGTTACGCACCCGGTCATGTGGTTTCGCCCGGCTTGCCGGCGGGCAGCTATGTGTGGCGCGCGCGTCCGCAGGCTGGGGTGGCGGAAGGGCCGTGGAGCGCCTGGCAGGAGTTGACCGTGATGGAACCGCCCCAAGACGGGACCGGTCGCGTTTTCGGGCGTTCCGGAATGCCGTCGCGGAGCGGTACACCGGCGCAGGCGGGAATGATTTCCTTCTTCGTGGGAGCAGGTGCCCGTTTCGGCGGGCCCATGAAAGACACGTCCATGCTGTGTCTCGAGTGCGTGGAGGATCGAGGACCTCATGCTTGGGACGTGCCGCATGGTACGACGGAGCCGGGAATTATTTCCTATCGCGGGGGCAGCACCTTCCTCTGCCCGCACGAACTGGGGCACGCGGCGACGGCCATCGCCCAATGGCTGAACGACTATTTCGGAGAAGAGATTACGCAGGATGAACTCAATCTGTCGCTCTTCCGGGACCCGACTGCGAGTCCCGCCGGGGACCTGGGACACGGACAGTTGGCCGAACTTCAGGAAGCGATCAGCCTGGCCTTGGCGTCGGTTGGCGTGTCGGTCGGCAAACTGGACTTGCAGACCGATTCCGGCTGGAAGGCCTTCTGTCGAGACATTGACCGGGGTCTGCCCACTGCGGGCCAACTCTTGTTCCCAGGCGGAGGCGGTACCGGACCGGTTTTGTTGATGGGTTACCTGGTCAGCGGTCCTCCGGAGGCCACCGTACGCCAGGTCATGTTCGTCAGCCCCCTCATGCCCACAACCCCGCAACTCCTGGCGGTGGGAAAACTGGCCGGCGGCGGTTTCCTCGGGATCCAGCCGCTGGAGCCGCCCGGCCTGTATCGCGCCCGGCCCGCAGATCCGGACGTCATCCTCGACCGCGATGGTGACGGCCTGTGCGACTTGGACGAAGCAATCCGCTTTTTCACCGATGCGAGCAACCGGGACAGTGACGGGGACGGAGTGGCGGACAAGACGGAGATCTGGAGCTACCAGTTCGGGCAAGGGTGGGTTCCGCGCAAGGCGGACACCGACGGGGACGGGGTGCGCGCCGAGTTGGACTCCGACAGCGATGGCGACGGTTGCCCGGACGGCGAGGAGGATCGCAACCGGGATGGCCAACTGTTTATGAAGGACTGGCTGGGATTGGGTGGGCTGCTGCGGGTGCCGGCAGAAAAGGAGACCGACCCATTCTGGGTGGATGAGTTTCGACTCACCCTGACCGCCGATCCCACGGTCATTCACTTTCGGGAATGCGCCCGCCTGACCGCCACGGTTCGAGACCGGGGTGACAATCCACTGGCAGAGGTGCGGGTCGAGTTCCAAATGCAACCCCACATGGCCAGCTTTGCCGCGGGGGGAGGGCCGGCGGTTACCACGGCGATCGAGTTGACGGACAAAGAGGGAAAGGCTGCCACCGACCTGTGCGCGCTCGAAGTGGAGGGCACGGTCAAGATCACGGCGACCTACAAGTCCTGTCCCGCCGGCAAGGAAAGTCGGGCCGACCTGGAGATCGAAATCCGGCCCTACGACTGGATCTTCGCCGTGCAAGAGGACGCCGTTCTGACTGGACCCGAGATCGTTACGGACCGAGGCATTGTGCTGACGACTTCGAGTTACACCGTGGAGGGCGGCTGGGAAGTGACCCGGAAGAAGGATCCCGGATTCCAAAAGGTCAGCGGCCGTTTCGAACATCCGCTCACTGACAAACCCGGAGCGTACATTGAATCGGTGGCCGTGCCGGAATCCCTCGCGGGGGCCGTGTCGTTGCGGATCAATGGCACCAACGTGAACGGTCGCGTCTGGCGCCGGACTTCAACCAACGATCTGCCCGCCCGGTGGGAGGTTGAGATCGCCTCGCCGATCTGGAGCTACGAGGACTACATTACCAAACTGCCGCGCTATCTCTTCGTCACCACGCGCAACGGTCCCGAGCGCCGCACGCCGTTGTTGTGGTGGCGGGATTGCGGGTCCATGGCGCAACACCGCCGGGTGAAGCAACTTCTTTCACGAACGACCTACCCCTACGAGCATTACGGCCGCCTGCTGGCGATTGACTACGTTGGCCACGACTACCAGTTCTTCTTTGGGGACGGGGACCGGCAAAACCCCGGCGCGGACCCGGTTTGCTGGAACACGCCCCATCCCGACCCCGCCGGTCACACGGCAGTCAGCTTCATCCCCACGCGTGGAATCCCCGACCAAGGGTTGGGCGAACGGACGCAGTCCGGATGGCCTTTTGACTGGGGCTTCAACCCTTGGGACAAGGATGGCGGCACGTTCTTGCACGTCTTCAATTTCTACTGCAAACACACGATTGCGTGGCGTCCAAGCGCTCCTTGGGTCGTCGTTGACCTCGGCAACGAAGGCGATTACGTCCGGTACGATATCGAAGCCGACTTGCGCCAAGCTGGCCCCCCGGAACCTCCCGCGTTTCTGGAGGGAATCCGCTTCAAGCGCGACTACATCGGACCGGAACTAAGGGAGTTGGCGCAGCGCCAACTCGAAGCGCCGCAGTACGAAATCAGAATGCTGACGAGCGACGATGATTGACCGGTTCGGTTTGGTGCGCGGTGCCGGCGCTCTCGTCGGCCGGGTGGTCGGACCTTCTTCCTTCGCATTCTGCGACCGCCCAGCCGGGGGCCGCAAAAGCCGCACCGCCCCAGCCGGAAAGCTCGCGCAATAGCGATGCACGGGAAAGCTGCGCCGCCGGGCGATCTCGGAGTTCCCTGTTCGTCTTCCGGAAAGGAAATCATCCCTCGCCCCACGCAGCCGCTACTGTCCCGCCTCCGCATCGGACGCGCGGTCACGCCGCCTCGCGCAGGTCGGCTCTGAGCGGGGCAACGTGCTGGTCGTCCGGAGCTACGCGGCGGGCGTCGTTCGCCGCTGCCGGAACATCGGACAAGCCCGTAATGATCCGCGCGCCGCGCTTCCACGTGAGGTACGAGTAGCACCATTGCAGCAGCACACCGAGCTTGTTGTCGAACCCGATCAGGAAGATCAGATGCACGAAGAGCCAGGCGAGCCAGGCGGGCCAGCCGGTGACTTCCAGCGCGCCGATTTTCGCGACCGCCGCGGAACGACCGATCGTCGCCATCGTACCCTTGTCCCAGTAACGAAACGCCGGCCGGGAATCCGGCCCGTGCTCCCCGGTGCTGCCGCGCAGTTCACGCTGAATCAGCTTCGCAACGTGCCGGGCCATTTGCATCGCGGCCGGCGATACGCCGGGCACCGGTCGCCCGGCTTCGTCGAGCACGAGCGCCAGATCGCCGATGGCGAACACCTCCGGGTGTCCCGGCACGCTCAGGTCAGGTCGTACTCTGACGCGTCCCGCGCGATCCAATTCCACGCCGAGTTGATGCGTGAGCGGGCTGGCGGCGACCCCGGCAGCCCAAATGATGTTCGCGGCCGGAATCGTGGTCCCGTCGGCCAGTTCCACTTCGCCGCGACGGATGTCGCGCACGGGCACACCCGTGCGGACTTCCACTCCGAGGTCGCCGAGCCGCCGCGCGGCGTTGGCGGAAAGGCGCGGCGGCAGGTGGGCCAGCAGCCGCGGGCCGGCTTCCAGCAAAACCACCCGCGCGGCGGCGGGGTCTATCCGGCGGAAGTCCTTCTTCAGAACCACCTTGGTCAGTTCGGCAAAGGCGCCGGCCAGCTCCACGCCCGTCGGACCACCGCCCACGACGACGATGGTCGTCAGTCTGCGGCGATCCGCCTCCGTCTCGGCGCATTCGGCCCGCTCGAACGCCAACAGTACGTTCCGCCGGATGTGCAGCGCATCGTCCAAAGACTTCAGACCCGGTGCGAACTCAGCCCACTCGGGGTGACCGAAGTAGTTGGTGACTCCGCCCAGAGCGAGCACGAGATAGTCGTAGCTGAGCGTGTGCTGTTCGAGGCGCACCCGGCGCGCGGCAAGGTCCACTGCCAGCACCTCGTCGAGCAGGACAGTGGTATTCGCGTTTCGGGCCAGGATCGCGCGCACCGGCTCGGCGATATCCGGAGCGGACAAACCGGCGGTGGCCACTTGGTAGAGGAGCGGTTGGAACAGGTGGTGATTCTGGCGATCCACCACGGTGATGCGCGCATCAGCGTGCGCCATCCGCTTGCAAAATTCCAGCCCGCCGAAGCCAGCCCCCAGAACCACGATGTGTGGCAACTTTTTCTCCATGAAATCAACGTGCTTCGCCTTTGAACGGGCGCAAACGGAGCGGAGCGATTCTTTAATTGTTTGAACGACAGGCTCTTGCACAAATTCCGATGCGTGTGAACAAAAAATAAACAAAAAGCGGACAAAAATTTGACGGCGATGAATCCAGTTGCACCTTGACGCTGTCGCTCCTGAGTGGGAGATGACAAAAGCCGGCGTCGCTGACGGTTAAATAAACAGGGCGACCGGCAGCGGCGACCGGCCGCTCTTTGACGAAAACGTCGGTTAAAAAAGTTCCAAACATGAAACTGAATCGTTCGATGATGGCACTGATGGTGGCGGGCGCGATGGCCGTGCCTGCCTTGGCAGACACCTGCTCTGCGGACAAGCAGACCACGAGCACCAGCAGCACCTGCTCCAGCACCAAGACGATTGTCGCGGTGGCGAGCGAAGCGGGCAGCTTCAAGACCCTCGTGGCAGCGGTGAAGGCGGCTGGCTTGGCGGACGTTCTCCAGGGGGACGGTCCTTTCACCGTGTTCGCCCCGACGGATGAGGCGTTTGCCAAGCTCCCGGCGGGGACGGTGGAAAACCTGCTCAAGCCTGAGAATCGCGAGCAGCTCAAGGCCATTCTGACTTACCACGTGATTCCGGGTAAGGTCATGGCGGCCGATGTGAAGCCGATGCAGGCCAAAACGGTCAACGGCCAGAAGGTCAACATCCAGGTGATCGACAAGACGGTGAAGGTGGACAACGCCAAGGTGGTGAAGACCGACGTGGCGGCCAGCAACGGCGTGATTCACGTGATTGACACCGTGATCTTGCCGAAGGCGCAATCCTAACCTTGTCGGTAAGAGGGGAAAAGTTGGGGGTTATCTCATGGGGCAGGGCGGGGCGAAAGCCCCGCCCTTTTTTCTTTTGTGTGCCCTGCCGGGCGCACCAAACGAAAAGCCGGCGCCCTGAAGCAACAGGGCGCCGGCGGAGTGATTCGCGGGCGAAAACCCCCGCCCGATCACTTGGGCGGGGGGGGAGGCTGTAACAGACCGCCGACCGCTTTGGCCGCGTCGGAACTCAGGAGCTTTTGTACCTGCGCCATCAAGTCATCCACCGTTTTCTTTTGCTCCGGGGTGAGTTGCAGCTTGGTGGCGGTCTGCAGTGCCGTCAGCGCCTCCTGATACTTTTTGTCCGCGATCATTTGCCGGACATTGGCGATGGTGGACTCGGCCTGCTTGGCAACATCTGTCGCCACGGCGCCAACCGACTGCCTGGCATCAGCCGCCAGTTGTTCCGCCGCCGTTTTGCCCTTCGCCACCGTTTGCTCGGCCGCTTGCTTCACCTCTGCCGCTGATTGACCGGCCTTCTGCGCGAGCGACTCGACCGAACTGGAGGCCGAGCCACCTGATCCGGAAGAAGTTTGGGAGGTTCCAGAGGATTCCTGCTTGCCGCAGCCCGGTACGAACATCAACGCGGCGCCACAAGCGCCAACGAGGAATATTTTGTGAATGGTTGTCTTCATGCGTTTTTCGAGTTTGTTGGAGGTTTCGACACTTCGACACGAGGTGTCGGGAAAACCTTGAGGCACTACCCGATGGACTCAAGCTCAAGTTGCCGGCGGCCGATTCCAGGGAGCGTCCTGGGTTCCCAATGACCCACCGAACATGGTCAGCGGGTTGAGCGAGAATTCCTGCATCGGCAGCGCTGGAGAGCACGCCTCCGCGGCGGAGGGCAGGCGTCGCTGTTGTCGGGCTCGTCAGTTGCCCAGGATTCCGCCGTAGTAAGCCGCCCACCAGCCAACGATCCGGACGGCGAGCAGGAGGCAGATCCCGATGTAGGCGAGTCTCGGCGTCCACTCGGCGAGCTGTTGAAGCGTGCGCGTCGCATCTTCCTGGTAGTACGCCTGCAACCGTCGCAACGAATCGTCCAAAGTCCCGCTGATTTCGCCGGTGCTGTAGAGGTTGACGAACATCTCCTCAAAAGCCCGGCTCCCCTTGAGGATATCGGCGGGAGTCAGACCGGCCGCGAGTTTCGCTTTCCAGCCCCGCACCTCTTTCACCAGTCGGGTGGATCCGCTGGCCGCCGCCGCCAGCTCCCAAGCCGGCTGAACATTCACGCCGGCGTTCAACAACGCCTCCAAAGCCGCCAGCAATCTCGCCAGCGACAGCCGTCGCCGCGCAACGCCCAGGATGGGGATGCGGTCGGTCACCTGCTCGATCAGCGACCGCCAGAATTCGCCGCGCCGGCCCTGACACAGATAGGCCAGCGCGAAGACCACCAGCCAGCCGAGCGCCAGGGGGCCGACCGTCTGCCGAAGATACGAATTCCACCCGCCCCCCATGAATAACTGGGGAAACGGGATGATGAACACAGCGAAGTGAACCAGGAACACCGGGTAAGCGAAACTCGCTAGGACCTGCCGCGCCAGTTGGGCACGGCTCTGGTAGTAGCCTGCCAGCAACCGGCAACAGGCATCCAGGCGGCCACTCTGTTCCCCCGCCGCCAGGAGGGCGGTGTCGAAAGCGGGCAGCCAATCGCGAATCTGCGATACCGATTCGGTGAAAGTCAGGCCCGACTTCAGCGAAGCGGCGACTTGAGCCAGCGGTTGCCGAAAGAATCGGGCAGGCGGGGCGGAGTGGAGCTGGTCAATCACCGATCCCAGCGGCAAGCCGGCGGCCAGCATGGCCCCGATTTGGTGGTAGAACTCCCCCTGTCGCGCAAGCCGGCCCGGGGTGACGATCAGCGGCATGGGGGACGGCCGCCCGGCGAAGCGTCAGGCCGGCGAGAGCACCCGCTCGATGATGGTCTTGAGGTCGCGTTTGCTCTTCATCCCGACGATCGTTTCCTGCACGACCCCATCTTTCAGCAGCAGCAGGGTCGGGATTCCGGAAATTCGATACTCGCCCGCCAGTTGCTGGTTCTCGTCCACGTTCACCTTCCCGATCCGCAGGCGGCCATCGTATTCGGTGGCGAGTTCATCGAGTAACGGCGCGATGGCGCGGCAAGGACCGCACCACTCGGCCCAAAAATCCACCAAGACGGGCAGTGGGGACTGCAATGCTTCCGTCTTAAAATTTGCCTCGGTGAGCGTAACGATGTTACTGGCGGCCATAATCAGTTAAGGGAGAGCAAAAAAGGCCGGTCACTGAACGAACATTCCTTGAATCATGAACACGCGAACCGCTGCCAGCACGCAGATCAGCGCGGCGGCAATGGCCAGGGCATTTTCCAACACGCCCACCGATGCCGCCGCCGGAGCGGCCGCACGGGGTGCGGTTGCCATCGCCGGACGGGGCGCGGCGGCTGCAGCGGGCGCTGCCGGGGCAGCGGCTGCGGGAGCCGGGGGAGCGACTGGGCGAGGTGCTGGGGCAGCCGGAGCGGCGGGTGCCGCCGCAGCCGGAGCGGCAGCAGCGGCAACTGCGGGAGTCGCGGCGGCCGGCGTGGGAATGCGAACGGTCGGGGCCGCGGTCGGCTTGGGCGGCAGGCTGATCCGGACTGTCTCCTTCTTCGGCTGAACCTTGACCGGCTCCGCCGGCTTCGGCGGAACGGGCACCGCAGGATTGCTGGGATTCGCGTCGGACATATTGTGAGTCGCAACCTAGAAATGGGGTTGGGGGGTGTCAAACACTATTGCAGAGGCCGCGGCGAGATGCCTACGCCACGCTTACGAGGGGCGCTTGCCCCAAAACGCTACGGCGGCGGACCGGCCCTGCTGCGCGCTTTGACGGGGCTCGATCCAACTTTCTCGGGAGCCCGCGGCCATTAGTTTCCCGTCGCCACTGAGGCCCAATCGAATTAGCCTGCTCCAATGCGAACGCCACTGACGCCCCTGCTCGGTCTGACCGGCGTCCTTTGTGCCGTGCTGTTCGGCTGCAGCCCGAGAACGGGGGAGCAAGGGGCTTCGCCCTCTTCGGTGCCTTCCCGTTCGGTGCGGTTGGTGGCGGCGGAGCTTCGTCCGCTTGAGCGGTCCTTCGTTGTATCGGGTACGCTGGCCGCGCAGGAGCAATCCACGCTCAGCGCCAAGGTGCCGGGCCGGTTGCAGCGGCTCGCGGTGGACCTCGGCAGCTTGGTGCGGTCGAATGAGGTGGTCGCCCAAGTGGACCCGCGCGACTATGAACTTCGCGTCCAGCAGGCGGCGGCCGCTCTGTCCCAGGCGCGCGCTGAGCTGGGCCTCCCGCCGTCCGGCGATGATGACGCCGTCGCAGTCGAGGATTTGAGCGCCGTTCGCCAGGCGCGGGCCGTCCTCGAAGAAGCGCAGAAGAACCGGGAGCGCGTGGCGGCACTCGCGCGGTCGGGGATCGCGTCCTCGGCGGAGTTGGACGCTTCGGACGCCGCCTACGTGGTTGCGCGGACGCGGTACGAGGTTGCCGTGGAACAAGCTCAGACCCGGGTGGCGGCGCTGGCGCAGCGGCGGGCCGAACTGGCCATCGCCCAGAAACAGCTCTCGGACACCTCGGTCCGCGCGCCGTTCGATGGCGCGATTCAGGCCCGGCCCGCCACGGTGGGAGAATATGTGGCCGCCGGAGTGCCGATCGTCCGCGTGGTGAAGACGCATCCGCTGCGGTTGCGGCTGGAAGTGCCGGAGCGACTGGCCGGCAGTGTGCGCACCGGACAGGTCGTCCGCGTGATGGCGGAGGGCCTGACCAATACCGTGACGGGCCGCATTGCCCGCGTCAGCCCCGCCTTGAGCGAGGACACCCGGATGCTCACGGTTGAAGCGGACGTGCCGAATCCCGATGGTGCTTTGCGGGCGGGTGTCTTCGTCTCGGCGCGAATCGTCGTCAACGAGCAGGAGCAAGGCGTGACCATCCCGCCGGGGGCGTTGGTCACGTTTGCGGGCATCGAGAAGGTGGTGACCGTGAAGGACGGCAAGGCGCTCGAACGGACGGTGACCAGCGGCCGGCGGAACGGCGATTGGGTTGAAATCGTCGCCGGCCTCGCCGCGGGCGAATGGGTGGTGAGCGAGCCAGGAGGACTCCGGACCGGCCAGCCGGTGACGGTGATCGGGACCGACCCGCCCCGGACCGCCGCGACGCCCCAGCGGACTCACTCAATGCAAAAGCTCGCCGAAATCTGCATCCGCCGGCCGGTCTTCGCCTCGATGCTCATCCTGGCGCTGGTCGTCGTGGGAGTGGCGGGCTACGTCAATCTCGGGGTGGACCGCTTCCCGTCGGTGGACCTGCCGACAGTGCGCATCTTCGTGCGTCTCCCGGGCGCGTCGCCGGCGGAGATGGAGTCGCAAGTGGCGCAACCGATCGAGGAAGCGGTCAACACCATCGAAGGCATCCAGGAACTGCGGTCAGTCAACGGCGCGGGCAGTTGCTTCATCATCGTCACGTTCGACCTCAAGCGGAACATTGACATCGCGGCGCAGGACGTGCGGGACCGCGTCGCGACCGTCCTGCGAGACCTGCCGCGCGACACCGATCCGCCGATCATCTCAAAGGCCGACAATGACCAGCAGCCGGTGTTGACGCTGGCGCTCTCCGGCGAGCGGTCGCCCCGTGAGCTGCGCGAACTCGCCGACAAGATCGTCAAGACCGCAATCGAACGTTCACCCGGCGTGGGTGAGGTGAATGTGGGGGGCGGCCTGGAACGCGCGATCAACATCTGGGTGGATGCCGACCGGCTCGCCGCCTACCAGTTGCCGATCACGGCGGTGCGCGAGGCGGTGGCGCGGCAAAACGCCAACATCCCCGGCGGCAACGTGACCGGCCCGCTGCGGGAGGAAACGCTGCGGACGATGGGGCGGTACACGGAAGCCCGCGGGTTCAACGACCTGGTAATCGCCACCCGCAACGGCTCGCCGATCCGCGTGAGTGACATTGGCTGGGCGGAGGACGGCACCAAGGAACAGCGTTCCATCTCGCGGCTGAACGGAGTGCCCACGGTGTCGCTCGACGTCCTGCGACAGTCCGGCGCGAATACGGTGGCCGTGATCGAGGGGGTGAAGGCGCGGTTGCGCGAGCTGGCGCCGCAGTTGCCCTCCGACGTGCGCGTGGAGGTGATTCGCGACCAGTCCACCTACATCTACGAGGCGCTCCACGAAATCCACCGGCACCTGATCCTCGGCAGCGTTCTCGCCTGCCTGGTGGTGCTGGTCTTCATGCGGAACTGGCGGGCGATGGTGATCGCGGCGGTCGCGATTCCGGCGTCGGTGATCGCGGCGTTCGGAATGATGAAGGCGCTGGATTTCACGCTCAACAGCGTGACCATGCTGGCCCTGGTGCTGATGGTCGGCATCGTGATTGATGACGCCATCGTGGTGCTCGAGAACATTTTCCGCTTCGTCGAGGAGAAGCGTCTGCAGCCGTTTGAGGCCGCGCGCGCGGCAACGGCCGAGATCGGTCTGGCGGTCATGGCGACGACCTTCAGCCTGGTGGTGATCTTCGTCCCGGTGTCCTTCATGTCCAGCATCTCGGGGCGTTTTCTTTACCAGTTCGGGATCACCGCCGCGGTGGCCGTGATGGTCAGTTTGCTGGTGTCCTTCACGCTCACGCCGATGATGAGCGCCCGCCTGTTGCGGCCCGGCGGAGCCGAGGGCCCCACGCCGCGCTCGCGCTCCGGCTTTTACGCCTGGATTGACCGCTCCTATGCGGCGGCCTTGGGAACGGCGCTGCGGCACCGCGGGTTGGTCGCAGTACTCGCCGCCTTGGTGATGGCTTCCTCGGTTCCGCTCTACCAGGCCGTGCGGCAGGAATACCTGCCGAGCGGCGTGGATGAAGGGCAATTCGATGTCAGCATCACGGCCCGGGAAGGCACGGGACTGGCCCCCATGAACGAGGTGGCGCAGCGAGCCGAAGAACTGATCAAGACCGTGCCGGGGGTCGAATCGGTATTGACCCGGGTGGGCTCGGGCTTCCTGGGCGGCGTGAATAGCGTGAACTGTTTTGTGCGGTTGGTGCCCCACCGGGAACGTACCTTCGGCTGGCGACGATTGTTGCAATGGCCGCCGTGGCGCGCCTTCCAAAACAACCGCACCCAGGTGGAAGTCCAGCGGGACATTCGCCAGCGGCTCCAGGCGAACCTCTCCGGCGTCCGCCTCGCCATTCGCAACCCGCAGACGTTCGTCGGCGGCGGACCGAACTTCGACATTGATTTCGCCCTGCTCGGGCCCGACTTGCAAACGCTGTGGACGTACGCGGAGCAACTCCGCGTCCGCGCGCCGGAACTGGGGCTGATGGACGCGGACATCACGCTCAAGCTCGACAAGCCGGAGTTGCGCGTCGAGATCGCGCGGGACCGGGCCGCCGCGCTGGGCGTGGACACCCAGGACATCGCCGCGGCGCTCCGCATCATGGTGGGGGGCGACACGCGGGTCACGCGCTTCCGGGACGAGCAGATGAACGAAGACTATGACGTGCAGGTGCGGCTCAAGGAAGGCGACCGTAACGACGCCGAAACGATCGCCCGGCTGTTCGTGCCGCGACACGGCGGAGGCCTGGTACGGCTCGACAACGTTGTGACCCTCTCGCCGATGCAAACCGAATCGCGCATTGACCGCCTGGATCGCCAGCGTCAGGTGAGCCTCCGTGCGTCGGTGGACCGCTCGCGGGGCTACGCCCAGGCGGACCGCATCGCCGCCCTCCGCGCGGAAGTGGACCAGATGGGCTTGCCCACCGGTTACTCGACGCGCGTTTCCGGGCGGGCCCGCGAGCTGGAGACCACCTTCAACGAATTCATCTGGGCCTTTTCCCTCTCGGTGGTGTTGATGTACATCATCCTCGCGTCGCAGTTTGAGAGCCTCGTGCATCCGTTCACGATCCTGCTGTCGTTGCCGCTGTCCGTTCCCTTCGCGTTCCTCTCGCTGCTGGCCGCCGGGCAGACGTTGAACCTCTACTCCGCGCTGGGACTGTTGGTGCTGTTCGGCGTCGTGAAGAAGAACGCAATTCTCCAGATTGACCACATGAACAAGCTGCGGGAGGCCGGGCAGGACCGGCTGAGCGCCATTTTGCAGGGCAACCGCGAGCGACTGCGCCCCATTCTGATGACCACGTTCACCCTGATCGCCGGCATGTTGCCCCTGGCTCTGGGAACGGGGCCCGGTGCGGAAGAACGCCGCGCGGTGGCAGTGGTCGTTATCGGCGGCCAATCGCTTTGCCTGCTGCTGACGCTGGTGGTGACGCCGGTGGCTTACTCCTTGTTGGACGATCTGCGCCAGCGGCGGCACTGGCGCGCGTGGGCCCTGCGGTTCGCCAACCGCGAAAACCGCATGCCTGGCCGAGCTACGACTGAGGCCGATAGAGCGCGGCTCTGACGGGCGGCCGGGCCTCTGCCGCAGCGGAGTAGCATCGGCCCACCAGCGGCCAAAGCCCCCGCCGGGCCGGCGGTTGGGGATTCACCCCCAACCCGGTGCGAATTGGTCCCCACACCGATTACCATCCTCCGCCCACAGGGGTACGGATGGTTCGAAATCACTCGGAAAATCAAACAATTCATCGGGCCAGCGCCGCCGGCACGGGACCTGCAGTTCGCTTGGAGGTGCGAGAAGTTTCCGGTAGGGCCGGAGACAAGACAGCAAAAGCGACAGTAAATGCGAGTGGGTACTATGAGAATTGCACGATACTTGATGGTGAGCACGGCAGCGGCCGTGCTGGCAGGCTGGTCGAGCTGGGCGGCGGGGCAGGAGGTTCGGGGGCCCGACTTGGACCAGGTGGTCAAACAGGTCCGCGAACAGTGGGCCAAGAACCATCCGGACCGGCCGATGCCCGCCTTGCCGGAAGATCTCAAGCAGAAGATCGAGGAGGCCAAGACGGCAGCGAAACAATTCGCGGAAGAGCAGGCTGCGCTGATCAAGCAGTTCCGCGAAGCGGCAAAAGAAGAGAGGGAAAAGCTCCGCGAGGAGTTGAAGGCCAGGCTCGAGGAGTTCCGCGAGCAGCAGAAAGAAAAGATCAAGGAGATCAAAGAGCGCCTGCAGGAGTTGCGGGAGAAGTTCCGCGAAGAGAGGCAACGCATGCTGGACGCCGCGAAAGAGCGGGAACGCGAGCGCAAGGGGCGCTGAGTGGGGTACTGAGGCAAGGGACAAAGCCAGCGGGGCTGGCGCAGTTGGGTGGTTAAGTTGGTGGTCAAAGGGTAGAGTCAGGCGGTCCGCGAGGGCCGCCTGACTTGTTTATGTTGCGCTCCCTGGGACTGGCGGTGGGACTGGCTGCGACGACCGGCGCCCGGTCGGAGGAACCGGCTGCGGCGTCGCCGGTTGACGTGTTTCCGCCGCTGCCGGTTTGGGATGCCACCTTCAACGTACGCGGCGGCGGCGGCTACAAGGACAATGTCTTGCTCAGCGCAGCCGCCCCGGATGCGAGCAGCTTCCTGCTCGCCGGCTTGGACTTGTTTGTCTTCCGCCTCCCGGTCGGTGGCACGGAGTTCAGCGCGATGGTCACCGGTGACTTCCGACGGTATCTGGAGACGCCCGAAGCCGAAAAGGAGCAGAGCGTCTTCGTCGGCTTTGATGTCAAGCAGGCGCTCGGCGCCGGTTGGAAGGCTGGCGGCGCCGCGCAGTATTTCTATTTCGACCAGGTCTTCGATGCGTCCACGACTGAAGATCCCGAGTTGGGCATCGTGAAGGCGGTCGGCCACAACGTTACTGTACGACCCAACGTGACGCGCCAGTTTGGGGCCGGCACCTCGATTGTCTTGGAGGGACTGGCCGGATGGCAGTTCTACGAACAACCACTGGATAGTCACCAGGACTTCGGAGGTCGGCTGACGCTGCGCCACGAGACGCCGTGGCGCGCCGCCTTTGAGACGTGGTACGAGTTCGACCGCCGGCCCTACGAGACACGCAACGAAACCACTGCGACCGGAGTTGCGATTCCCGGAAGTCGTCTTACCTACCAGTACCACCGGCTCGAGGGAGGGTGGCGGCAGAAGTGGGATGCCGCGGGCCGGTGGCGGACGGCACTCCGGGCGGGCGCCGAGTTCAATCGCGACAGCGGCGCCGGCTACTACGACTACACGCGGCTGCTCGGCAGCGCCCAGGTGCGCTACGTTCGCGATCGCTGGGAAGTTCAGGCCAGCCTCCGGCTGAACCGGTACGATTACGACGTGCAGACGACGAATTTCGACAATCCAGAACTCCGGCACAAGAGCACCCTGGTCGCCGGCGCGCGCGCCCAGTGGGAATTCGTCAAGCGGCTGCGCGCCTTTGCGGAGTTCGAACGCGAGCAGTCCGAGGGCAACGACCCGGCGGATCGCTACTCGGCCAACACCGTCTTCGCCGGTTTCGAGTACGAATTCTGACGGCGGACGGGAAGGCGCTTGGCAACCAGCCCGGTCTCGACCACTTTCCCCGGAATGTTCGTGATTTTCGGAATCTATCTCGCGCTGCTCGTCGCGGGCGGACTGATGGGGTACTTGAAGGCCGGCAGCAAGGTGTCGCTGATCTCCTCCCTAGTTGCGGCGGCGGTCATCGCCCTCTGTGTCTTTGCGCTGGGGCGAAACGGCCTCTACGCCGCGATGGCGGTGCAAGTCCTGCTGATCGCCGTTTTCGGCGCCCGCCTGGCAAAGACAAAGAAGTTCATGCCCGCCGGCCTGATGATCGTCGTCACGGTCGCCGCCTTGATTGCGGAATGGACCGCTTTGCGGTAGGCGCGAGCCGGACGCCGGACTGGCTGGGGAGAGCTCATGGCCGGGACCGGAGTTCGAATTGCGCGGCAAGAACCGCAGTGAAACAATCGGGAGCGGAGTGAGTTATGAAATGGTCGTTGCGCGTGGGCCGCTTCGCCGGCATTGACGTGTATGTTCACGTCACGTTCCTGATGATCCTCGGCTTTCTGGGGCTGGCCAACTGGTTCGCCACCCGGAACCTCGCCAGCGTCGTGGACGGCCTGCTCTTCTTCCTCGCCCTGTTCCTGTGCGTCGTCCTGCACGAGTACGGTCATGCCCTGACGGCGCGACGCTACGGCATCAAGACCAAGGACATCACGCTGCTGCCGATTGGTGGCGTGGCGCGCCTGGAAAGCCTGCCGAAGGAGCCTATCAAGGAGCTGTGGATTGCCGTGGCCGGCCCGGCGGTGAACGTCGTGATCGCCGGGCTGCTGGCAGTCTGGCTGACCGTGGGCCAGCACTGGCATTCGGTCGGCCAACTCAGCCCCACCCAGGGGCACTTCGCCGAACGCCTCCTCGCCGCCAACCTCATCCTGATCATCTTCAACCTCCTGCCCGCGTTTCCAATGGACGGCGGCCGCGTGCTCCGGGCGTTCCTCGCGCTGCGCATGGACTACGCACGCGCCACGAACATCGCCGCCGTCCTCGGCCAGGGCATCGCGCTGATCTTCGGGTTCATCGGGCTGTTCATCAATCCGCTGCTGATCTTGATCGCGCTGTTCGTGTGGATCGGGGCCGGTCAGGAGGCCAGCATGGCGCAAATGCGCAGTTCCCTGGCGGGGGTGTCCGTCGAGCGGGCCATGATGACGGACTTCCGCTCCCTCGGCCCCAACGACAGCCTCGCCCGGGCCGTGGACCTGGTGCTTTCCGGCTCCCAGGCCGACTTCCCCGTGGTGGATGACGGTCGCTTGGTGGGCGTCCTCACCCGGGCTGACTTGGTGGCGGCCCTGGCCAAAGGCAGCCCGGCCACCGCTGTCAGTCAGGTGATGAAACGCGACCTCCCCGTGCTCAGCCCGGACGACTCGCTGGAGGATTCCATCGCACGGGGCAAAGCCTTGGAGGTGCCGGTGATTCCTGTGGTCGCGAACGGCCGCCTGGTGGGCCTGCTGACGATGGAGAACGTCAGCGAATACGTGCTCATCCAAAACGCCCTCCGCGAGTTTCGATCGGTTTCCTGAGCGCCCGCCGCTCCTGGCGGCGAACCACCCCTGCATGGCGCCGCCGAACCACGGACGGTCGCCAGGCCAAACCTCACGGCAAGTCCCCCTCCCGACTTCCCGCTTTGACCCGCGCTTGAGCCGACTGCGCCGCCCCGCGTAGGTTTGGTCGCCATGACGACCTCACCAACAACCCGCACGGCGCTGGTCACGGGCGCCACGCGCGGGATCGGGCGCGAAGTCGCGCGCCAACTGAGCGCGGCCCACTTCACCGTCTTCGTTACCGGGCGGGATGCCAACCTGCTCGCCGCCGTTCGACGGGAACTGGGTTGTGACGGACTGGCCACGGATCTGACGTCGCCCGAAGCGCCGGTCCAACTTTTCGCCGCCGCCCGCGCCGCCTTGGGCCGGGTGGATGTACTCATCAACAATGCCGGCTTCAACCGGGCCAAGACGCCCCTGACCGGGGTCACCGCCGAGGAGCTCGACGCCTCCTACGCCGTCAACCTTCGCGCGCCGATGCTGCTTGCCCGGGAGGCCTTGCGGGATATGGCCCCGCGCCGCTCCGGGCACATCGTCAACGTGATCAGCAGCGTGGTTCACGCGCGGTTGGAGAACTACTCGGTGTACACGGCCATGAAGCACGCGCTACACGGCTTCGCCGGCTGCCTGATCAAGGAGGCGCGCCTGGTGGGCGTGAAAGTGACCGGCGTCTATCCGGGCGGCGTGAACACTTCGTTCCGCGCCAACCCCCGGCCGGACTACCTGCGCCCCGAGTCCGCGGCGCGGATGATCGTCGAGTGCGTCACCGCGCCCGCGGACGTGGTGGTGCATGAACTCACCTTCCGGCCGATGGTGGAAACGAACTTCTGAAGCGCCCTTGCGGGCACCCCACGGCCCGTCACTGCCCCGGCACGGGCGGCACGGGAACGTTCTGAGCTCCGGGAGCGGGCGGAAAGTCCAGTCCCGGAACTGGCGGGGTCGGAGGCAGCACCACGCCCTGCTGCCGCGCAATGATCTCCTGCGCCTTCATGGCGAGGACCTGCTGTTCGGGGGTGAAAGCCGGCGGCGTTTCGGTCTCGACCATCGCCGACGGCGCCCCCAGCCGGCTCGGCCGCGACGGCACCTGTCGCAATCCGGTGGCTGCCGGCGTGTTACCGATCGCCCCTGGCTGGATCGCCCCCGGTTGAGGCATGTTGAAAGCTGGTGGCAACGTGGGCGGCGCTCCCGCGACGGTGGTCGTCGCCCGCGCCGGAACGGTGCCGGGCCGTCCGGGCGCCCCTGGGGCCGGTGCTCCGGGCACGGGGAGCGGACTGGTCGGGGGCTTGATGCCGTGCTCCTTGAAATTGAGCGCCAGCTCCTTGCCGCCGTACATCACCCGAACGGACCCCGCGCGCTCGTCAATGGACAGCACCTGAAGGTTCGTGATGTACGTGTCCCAGTCGCCCTCGCGCACCAAGTCTGACACCAGGTTGGTTTTGCCCGGCTCCTCGACCACGAACATCGCGCGTTTACCGCCCAACAGGGTGGTGATGCCGGTCAACTTGAGCGAACTGGGAGAGACCGGCGGCGGCTCCGGTGCGGGCGGTTCAGGCGGCGGCGGCTCCGGTTTCAAGCCAAACGGATTGCGCGCCACAATGGACGAGTAGGGATTCTTCGGCAGCGTGGCGATTGAGTCACCATCGTCGGAACTGGGCCCGGTCGCCGGGGCCTCGGGACTGGCCTGTGACTCTTCAGCGCCGGACGGTGCCGTGGGGACCGCGCTCCAAACCAGCCAGCCAGTGAAAGCTGCGCCCGCCACGGCCATCACGATCCGTTTCATGCCCCGAAAGTAAATCACGGCAAATCAGAACACCAGCCGGGAGTCGAAGTTGCGGGGCCACGGACAGCCTGCGGACACGCGGAAGGTGTCTCAAGTGCTTCCTCCGACCGTGGGCCCGGCGAGGAAGCATCTTGAAAGCCCGTCCGGCCCCCCGGTATTCGAGGATGCAGCCAGCGGTGGTGCCGACGGCAAACAGCGAATCCGAGACCGAAATCGCCGGTAGCCCAGCGCGTCTCATCCGATCAATTCACCGGCTCGGGTGATTCGCCCACCTGCCGGCCGGCCGCCACCAAGAACGCGCGCCCGTCGCTGCGGACCAGGGCCGCGCCCTGGCCGGCGAACAAAGCCAGCAGTTCGTCGTCCGAGATCTCGCGCCACCGCCCGACCAGGTCACCCGTCCGCACCAAGACCACGGTGCCGGGATCACTGACCACTATCGTCACCTTGCCCGCCTGACTCCGGACCGTGGCAACCGCCGGCATTTGCTCGGCGGCGCCGATCGGTTGGCCAAGCCCTGAAACCTCCGGTGCCGCGTGCCGTTCCGACGCAGCCCACCATACGCCAGTCACGGCCAAGGCCAGCACTGCCACCGCGGCCGCGATGCTTTGGAGGCGCTGGCGCCGGCGCCGCCGCCGGACGCCCTGCAACATCACCGCCCGCGAGGCTTCGCGGAAATCTGCGGTTGACTCGCCCTGGAGCACGTCGTCCAGCAAAGCGCGGAATTCAGGATTCATGCTTCAACTCCTCCAGGATCGCCGCCTTCAACTTGCGGCGGATGCGGCCCAGGCGTGACTCGATCGCTTTGTCTGTCTCGCCCGTGGCTGCAGCGAGTTCATGGACCGACACGCCGGCGAAGTATTTGCGCTCCACCAGCCCGCGCTCCTCGTCGGGTAGGGCCTGCAGAGCCCGCGCCAGGGCCTCCGCGAGCCGCTGGTCGGCGTCCACGGGCGCGGCCGGCTCGTGGCGGTGGTTCCAGGCGAGATAGCGATCGAGGAAGGCGAGGTAGCGGCGGTGCTTGCGCTGTTGGTCCATCGCGGCGCTGCGCGCCAGCACGGTGAGCCAGCCCCAGAAGGCTTCCTCGGTGTCGAACCGCCGGACGTGCCGCACCGCGCGGAGCAGGGCTGCTTGCAAGGCCTCGCGGGCCGACTCCTCGTTCCCGCGTGTCACCACCAGCAGGTAAAGCCGGAGCCGATCGCAGTAGGCGTCGTGAAATTCGCGCCACGCGGCCTCCTCGCCCGCCGCCATCCGCCGCGTGAGGGCCGCGATCCCGCACTCCGCGGGACCGGGCGCCGCCGCCCTTTGCGCCCCCGGCGGCGAATCTGCGCTCCACGCCATGCTGGCAAGGCATTGGTCAGGCACACAGCCAGGTTACTTCCCCGGTGGAGGGGGCGCAATGAGCGGCGGGAGGGGCGCGTTGGTCGTAGGTCCTCCGGGGCCACCCCGGGATTCGCCAAGACCGTATCGTCTTCGAAACTCTTCTTCAGACGTGCTTGGAGTGGTCCCGCCAAGGCCGCCCCTGACCTTCCCGATTTCAAGTTGCTGGAGCACCTGACTGATCACCTCGAGCCCTTCCGATGTGCCCACGGCAATCAGTAGCTTCGTGTCGGCGTGAAATTTCATTTCCGGCAGGGGCGCCAGTCCGTGCATTTTCCATCCCGTTTCGATGGCGGTGGTAATGTCTTCGAGTTTGTAGGTCTCGAGATAGGGGCCGAGTTGGAAATACCTCAACCGCCGTTGCGGCGTGTAGGGTTCCGGTTCGGGCGGGGTCACCGGCTCCTCCTTGTAGAAGTACCAGATCGCCTCGTCGGACGGCGCCTCTTTGGTCCGGAAGCCGAAGCTGGTGACGAATTGGTCGTACTCGTCGGGTCTTCTGCGGTCCTTCTGGGCGGCAATGGTTTTCCGGCTGGCGGCTTCCAGGGCCTGGAAGAGCTGGACGATGTTCACGCCTTTCACGTGGATGGCTGGCAAATGGGTGCCCGCGTAAGCCTCCGGAATGATGGCGTTGACCGGCCGAGCGCGCGCCTTTGACACCGCGGCAATGAACTCGGCCGGTGTGCCGCCGGGGAAATCCAAGTCGAAGCGGATCAAGGCCGACGTGTCAACCGGCACGCCGGTCGCCGGATCCACTCCGCCTGCCGGTCGGAAGGCGATTGGCTGGCCCGGTGCCGGTCGCACGGGCACCACCGGTTGGGCAAACACCGAAGTGGCCGCGTGCCAGGCCAGCAGGAAAATCAGGGTTCGTTTCATGATCGGTCGTTGCGAGTTGCGTTTCATCACTCCGCTACACGACGCCGGTGGCCAAATCCTTCGCGCCAGTTTTGAGAAAATCTCGTTGCGGGACTGGCGGCCACTCCGCGCAGCTCACGGGCCTGAATCCCAGTGACGTCGCGCCCTCCAAGAACCAGGGACCCTGAACCAAATCCCCGTTGCCCGGCCGGGTCGCGGGACACACACTCCGTCCGATGAACTCCTGGCTTCCCTTCCTGGCGCTGGCTCTCCCGGCGGTCTTGCTGGCCAGCCCGGTCCGTGCCGCCACGCGCCCCAACATCCTGGTGTGTATCGCGGACGACGCCTCGTGGCACCACTTTGGCGCAAACGGTGACCCCGTCGTGCGCACGCCGGCTTTCGACCGCGTGGCCCGCGAGGGCGTAAGCTTCCGCCACGCCTTCACCTCGTCGCCCAGTTGCACGCCGGCCCGCGGCGCGCTGCTCACCGGGCAGCATTTCTGGCGGCTGGGCGAAGCGGGCAATCTCTGGAGCCGCTGGCCCAACACGGCGCCCGTTTATCCCGACCTGCTCGCGCAGGCCGGCTACCGCGTCGGCCTCCAGGGCAAGGGCTGGGGGCCGGGCGACTTCAAGTTTCACGGTCGCACCCACAACCCCGCCGGTTCGGCGGTGAAGGACTTCGCCACGTTCCTGGAGGGCACGCCGCGCGGCACGCCGTTCTGCTTCTGGTTTGGCAGCACGGATCCGCACCGGCTCTACGACCGCGGTTCCGGCCTCAAAGCCGGACTGCGGCTGGAAGACGTGTCGGTACCGCCCTTCCTGCCCGACACGCCTGCGGTCCGGAGCGACCTGCTCGACTACTACGCCGAGATCGAACGGTTCGACCGCGACATCGGCGCGATGCTGAAGGTGCTCGAGGCCCGCGGCGAACTGGACAATACGCTGGTCGTCATCACCAGCGACAACGGCTTTCCCTTTCCGCGCGGCAAGGCGACCTGCTACGACGCCGGCACCCGGATGCCGCTGGTCATTCGCTGGCCGGCGCGCGTTCCCGGCGGGCGCGTGGTGGACGACTTCGTGAGCCTGACCGATCTGGCGCCCACTTTCCTCGAAGCCGCCGGGCTCAAGCCGCCCCGCGAAATGACCGGGCGCAGCCTGCTGCCGTTGCTGACCTCCGGCAAAAGTGGTCTGGTCGAGCGGCGGCGCGACCGCGCCTTCTTCGGCCGGGAACGCCATGCCAACGTCCGCGAAAACGACTGGGGCTATCCAATCCGGGCCATCCGCACGAAGGATTTCCTCTACCTTCGCAACTTCGCGCCCGACCGCTGGCCCGCCGGCGACCCGCCGATCTACGGCGACGTGGACCAGGCCAATGACATTGCCGGCTCGCCCAGCAAGCAGGCGGTGGTCGAGCACGGCGGCGACCCGGCCATCCAGCGGCTGTTCGAACTGGCCTTTGGCAAGCGGCCGGCCGAGGAACTCTACGACCTGCGGGCCGATCTCTGGCAGATGAACAACGTGGCCGGCGACCCGCGTTACGCGCGACAGCTCAAGCGGCTGGCTGCCGACCTGATGCGCGAGTTGAAACGGACGGGAGACCCGCGGGCCACCGGGGAGGGCGACACCTTCGACCGCTACCATTACGTCTCCGGCGGGACGGTGGTCCGACCACGAGGCCAATGAGGCCCCATGCCCTCGCGCTTACCCCGGCAGGTTCCCTTCATCGTCACGACCGAAGCGTGCGAGCGGTTCAGCTATTACGGAATGCTCTCCGTGCTGACGCTCTACCTGAAAAACGACCTCGCCCTGGGCGCGGACGACGCGAAATCCGCGGTGCATGTCTTCAAGATGGCGGTGTATTTCCTGCCGCTGGCGGGCGCCTGGGTGGCAGATCGGTGGTTGGGGCCGTACCGGACCATCTTGAGCCTCGCCCTGTTCTACTGCGTGGGGCACGGCGCGCTGGCATTGTTCGAAGGCAGCCGGGCTGGTGTTTTCACCGGCCTGGCGCTCATCGCGTTGGGCGCGGGCGGCATCAAGCCGTGCGTCTCGGCGTTCGTGGGCGACCAGTTCGATGCCGCGCAGCAGGGTCTGCTGCCGAAGGTGTACGGCCTGTTCTACTGGGCCATCAATCTGGGTGCGCTGTTCGGCTTCGCGCTGATCCCGCTAATCCGCGACCACTTCGGATTCGCCTGGGCATTCGGGATTCCGGGCTTGTTCATGGCGCTGGCCACGCTCGTCTTCCGGGCTGGGGCAAGGTTCTACGTGAAGCCGCCGCCCGCGCGGCGCGCCCCTGCCCCCGCCGAAGCCAGCGCGGAGGGCGACCGCTGGCGAGTGGTGGGACGGGTCGCGCTCGTGCTGCTGCCCGTGCCCGTCTTCTGGGCGTTGTTCGACCAGATCAATTCAAGCTGGGTCCTCCAGGGCGAGCGGATGACGCCCTTCGAGGTGCTGGGCTACCGGGTGGACGCCGAGCGCATCCAGTCGGTCAGCGCGTTGCTGGTGCTCCTCTGGGTGCCGATCCTGACGCTCGGCGTGTACCCGTGGTGCGAGCGCCGGGGGATTCGCGCGACCCCGCTGCGTCGCATGGGCGCGGGGATGGTGTTCGGCTCGCTGTCGTTCGTGATCTGTGCCTGGTTGCAGCGCCGGATCGAAACGGGCGAAACGCTCTCGCTGGCGTGGCAGGTCGCGCCCTACACAGTGCTTGAATTGGGCGAAGTGCTGCTCAGCGCCAGCGGGCTCGAGTTTGCCTACGCCCGGGCACCCGGCTCGCTCAAGAGCACCGTCATGAGCTTGTGGCTGTTGACGACGGCGGCGGGCAACTTTCTGGTCGCCGTCATCACGGCCCTCAACGCCCGCTTCGTTCACGCGACGGGAACCGCTGAGTTCCTGTTCTACGCCGGCGTGATGCTGGTGGCAGCGGGCGCGTTCGCCGTAATTGCCCGGCGCATCGGTCCCGCGCCGGCCACCTCCCGAGAGGCGCGCTGAACTGAAGTGGCAAGCGGGCGGCGGAACTCTCCGCGAACTGCTTTCTGACCAAGGGCCGACGCGCCCTTGCTTCGCGGGCGGTTGCCCAAGGAAACGGTCAAGGGTTTTCAGGAAAGGGCCGAATCGGCGAGCCCTCCCCCGCCACTCCTCCTTGGCGGCCATCTTTGCCAGTCGCACGAAAACCGCGCCGCGGAGTACTGCACCAACGCGAAAACAGGCAATTAAGTTTACGAGGACGGGATGAATCCGACACGAGTCGCAACGAAATTTCGACCGTGCGAGCGCCACGGCCGGCAGCGCTGAACCTGTTGGCGCTCGAAATCCGGGAGGGACACTTGCGACTCCTAATCACCGGGCCGCCCGGAACCCGCGGCCGCCTGAAGCGATCCACTGACCTGCTGGCGTGGGAACCGCTGGCAGCCAATGGCGTGAGCGATCTCGCGGGAGGTCAGTCGGTGATGGAAGTGCCAGTTGGCGGGACCGGCGCTGGTTTCTTCCGTTTCGTGCTCGTGCCGTAGTCGCCCAGCCCTTTGCCAACCCAGGACGCGCAAGGCCGGTTGTCCCCGGGCCGGGTGTGACGCCGGCAGGTGTCAGGCAACTGGTCGCGGTCAACGGACACCCGAGTCGGGTCCAGCCGACAGCAGCCGCAGGCACTCCGCGAACCCCGCCACGAATTCCGCCCGCCCGGCTTCGAGAAAGTCATTGTGGTCGCCCGCAATCTCCAGCAGACGCTTGGGCTCGCGGGCCACGGCAAAGTTGCGCTCTGCGTGGTGGAAGCGGACCAAGGTATCCCGCCGGCTGTGGAGGATGACCACGGGCAGGGTCACCCGCGGGAGCTTGCTGTGGGTGTCGTAGCGGATCCGCGCCAGCCAGCGCACCGGCAGGAACGGAAACAACTCCGCGCCGATGTCCGGGATGCTGGTGAAGGTGCTCTGCAGGACCAGTGCCCCCAGCGGCTCGCGCAACGCCAGTTCCGTGGCGACGGCGCCACCCAGCGATTCGCCGAAGGCGATCAGGTTGGTCGCCGCAAACCCGCGCCCGCGCAGCCACGCGTGCGCGGCCTGCGCATCGAGATAGGTGCCCGCTTCCGAGGGTCGCCCCGCGCTCCGGCCGTATCCGCGGTAGTCAAACAGCAAAACGTTGACGCCGGTCTCGAGCAGGGCCTCGGCCACGTCGAGCCGGTGGCTGATGTTGCCGCCGTTGCCGTGGCAATGCAGCACGGCGAGATGGCGTCGCGGCGAATTCGTGTCGGCCGGGAAAAACCAGCCGTGGAGCGCGACACCATCGGCGGCGGAGAAATAAGCTTCCTCCCAAGGCAGGCCAAGTTGGGCCGGCGTGGCCCAATGCGTGGCGGTGGGGTGATAGACCTGGGCGTGTTCGAACCAGCGGAAAAACACAAAAAGCAGCGGGGGCAGAAGAATCAGCCCGAGGAGGTTCTTTCGGCGGCGACGGGCGCGTTGGCGGGCAGCAGCATCGGCGAGGTCGGCAGAAGATTCGACGGGCATGTCAGTGGCGCTTCATCCGCTGAGCGAACGGGGCAGTCGAGCAACGCGCCCGGGGGTGAACCTGCAACCGGGCTATCCATTTGGTCTGACCATTTGTAAAGTACGCTTGCACGAGCGGGCGGGCGGACCGGTCAGTCCGGCGTGATGGTCATCATGCGCTGTTGGAGCATTTGCAGCGCCGCAGTGCGTGCTTCCGGCGAGGAGTCGGCATCAAACGCCACCGGCGCGCTGAAAACCGCGTCAATTCGCGACCCGGGGAGGGGGATCTGAAAACGGTCCCAGCTTTTCAATTGATGTTTCCAGGCGGCCCGGAAGCAAACGGGGATCACCGGCAGCCCGGTGAGCTTGGCGGCGGTGACCACGCCCTCCTGCACGACGTACCTCGGGCCCCGCGGCCCGTCCGGCGTGATGGCAAGGTCCAGTCCGCGCTCGCCCCACGACACCAGTTCGAGCAGCGCCTGCGGGCCGCGGCGGCTGGTCGAACCCCGCACCGGTTCGACTTCGAACAGTTCCAAAATCCGCGCCAGCAAGCCGCCATCGCGGCTGGCACTGACCATCGCGGCCAGGCGACGCGGGTTGAGGCGGGGCTGTGGATGGGGACGGACGAAACGTTGATATAGCCGCAGCGAAAGAAACAGCCGGTTGTGCCAGATGCAAAAGATGACGGGGCCGGCGCGCAGGGTGGCCACGGTTTCGTCTGATATGGTCAGGCGGTAGCGCAGCGTGGCATCCACCGCGCGGATGGCGGACCAAATGGCGAACGCGAGGCAGCGACCGCCCAAACCGGCCTTCTCCGGCACCACCACACCGGAACGCCGCGCTGGTTTTGGGGACGGCGCGGGCATTACGCCTTTTGCTTGAGCGCGGCCCGGACCAGTTCCTCGACCGTGGCCTGGGGGCCCAGCACGGTTTGGGCGGCGCGAACGGTGTCGTGGGCTTCCACCTGTTTGAAGCCGAGAGCCATCAAGGCGAGGACCGCATCGTTCACCCGCTGGTCTTCCGGCGAAAGAGACCGGCCGGCGCTCGCAGCCTCCCACGCGCCGGCGGCGCCAATCTTGTCTTTCAGTTCCACCACGATCCGCTCGGCGGTTTTCTTGCCCACGCCACTGATGCGCGACAGCGCCTTCACATCACCGTTGGCGACCGCGCCCCGGAAGGCGGTGGGATTCATACCGCTCAAGATGCTCAAGGCGATCTTGGGCCCGATGCCGCTGACAGTCTGGATGAGCAACCGGAAGAGGTCGCGCTCCGCCGTCGAAACAAACCCGTAGAGCACATGGGCGTCCTCCCGCACTGCCAAGTGGGTCAACAGTGTGACCTCCCCGCCCGGCGCGGGCAGTTTGTCGAAGGAGGAGAGGGGAATCAGGACTTCGTAGCCGACGCCGTTCACGTCCACCACCACCTGCGTGGGCAGGGCTTCCACGAGTTTGCCGCGGAGGAAGGCGATCATGGTCAGAGGCGGTGGACGGGCACGAGCGAGTAGCGGCCCTGTTCCTGGGCATGTGCGAGTGCGAGCGCCAACGCGTCGGCGGCGTCGGGCGCGGGCGGTTCCGGCAGGCCGAGGATGCGCTGGACCATTTTGGCGACCGCCAGTTTCTGGGCCGCCCCGTAGCCCACGATCGCCTGTTTCACCTTGCGGGGCGCCATCTCGAGGACTTCCAGTCCGGCTTCCGCGGCGGCCACGAGGCTGGCGCCCCGCGCCTCGCCCATGATCAGAGCGGTTCGCAGGTTCTGGGCGTAAAAGAGCCCCTCGACCACGCAGACGGTCGGTCGGTGGTCGCGGATCACATCCCGGATCGTCGCCGCAATGTGCGCGAGGCAGCGCGACCGTGGCCAGGCCGCCGGGCAACTAACCACCCCCAGAGCCACTGCCTGCGCCTGACGATGAGCCGCACGGATTACGCCGTAACCCGTGCCGCGCAAGGAAGGGTCAATGCCCAGGATCAGCTCGTGTCGCGCCACACCGTGCGAGGCTCCCTCGCTCACCGGCGCGGGCTGGCGGCGGCGGCCGCTCACGCGGTCCTGCATTTCGGCAAACGCTTGGGGAGACACGCCCACTGGCGAACGATGCCAAACCGAACCGCCCGGTGTCGAGGCGTGAGCCAGTGGTGCCAGCGTCGCAGTCAGGGCGCAGCCGCCCGATGGAGCCGATCCGCAATGCCTTGCCACTCAGGCCCCGCCGGCGGCGTCTCCACCACGATGGTCGCCGCCCCCTCGGCATCGCAGCGGTGAAGCTCCGCGTATAGAGCTCGGGCAAACGCCTCCGCATCGCGCGGAACCACGCTCACACCAGCGAAACCATCATCGTTCGGGATGTGCGAGTGCGCGACCACCCAGGTCGTCGCCTTTTCGACCCCAAGCCGGTTCAAGACCGCGTGCAACTCCGCGTCCGTCGCCCAAGTGACCAGCCGCAGCCGGGCCCGAGGCGCGTAGTGGCGGGGCAATTGCCCCGGACTGCGCAACGGCCAACGGGTCATCCCTTCGTCCGCCGAATCGGCCTGGGCGAACTGAGAACCCAGTGAAACGCCCATCACCGCCTCCAGCGACGCGGCATGGATCATTCCCGGGCGCAGAATTCGGGGCGGCTGATACGCGAGGTCGAGCACGGTGGACTCGATGCCGACCTGGCATGGTCCGCCGTCCACGATGAGCTTCACGCGGTCGCTGAGACTCGCGAGCACGTGGCCGACTCGCGTCGGCGAAAGCTGATTGGCGCGATTGGCACTGGGCGCGGCGAGGGGAAAGCCACACTCCCGGATGACGGCTTGCATGAACGGATGGCTGGGCCAGCGCAGGCCCACGGTGTCGCCGCCCGCGGTGACGATTCCGGGAATGACCGTGGCCTTCGGCAGTACCAAGGTCAACGGCCCGGGCCAGAACGCTGCCGCCAATCGGGCCGCCATCGGCGGCCAGGCGGCGGCGCAGGCGCGGGCCATCGCCACGTCAGCCACATGGACAATGATGGGATTGTGGGCCGGACGCTCCTTGGCCTCGAAGATGCGGGCGACCGCCGCCGGATCGAGGGCGTTGGCGGCCAGGCCGTACACGGTTTCCGTGGGCAGCGCCACAAGGTCGCCAGCGCGCAACCGAGCCGCGGCCCGCGCCACCGCAGCCGCGAAGAGGGCGGGCGTGTGGATCTCCAGCACTTCGGGCAACGCGGTCATGCGCGGCAAATTTCCCGTTCAGTCGGCGTGCCCGCAAGGGAGGAGTCGCCGGCAGGGTTCGCGGTGCCCCGATGGGTCGGCCCTACTCCGGTTCCTCCCGCCAGCGCGGCGCGAGATTGTTGGCAACGCCCAGATGGTCCAACACCCGGGCAACCACGGTGTCCACCACTTCCACGACGGTCTTCGGGTTGGCGTAGAACGACGGATTGGCTGGAAGAACCGTCGCTCCCGCCAGCAGCAGAAGCTCCATGTTCTTCACCTGGACGAGGCTCAACGGCGTCTCGCGCGGCACGAGGATGAGCTTCTTGCGCTCCTTGAGCATGACGTCCGCCGCGCGCAGGAGCAGATCGTCGCTCAACCCGTGGGCGATTCGCCCCATCGTGCCCATGGTGCAGGGAATAACCACCATCGCATCGAACGCGTTTGAGCCGGACGCGAACGGTGCATTCATGCTCTTAAGATTGTGAGTGACGGCGCCGGCCGGCACGCGCAGCCCGTCCGGCAATTCCTCGTGAATGACCTGGTGCGCGTAGCGACTGAGCACGAGGTGAATCTCGTGCGCTTGCGAGTCGAGGTTATCCAGCAGCCGCTGCGCGTAGAGAATTCCGGTGGCTCCGGTGATTGCGACGACAATCCGCATGGGCCAACTACGCCTCAAAACTGCCCGCGCGCAAGCCGGTGGAGCGACGTTGCGGCCAGCGTCCGGGCGGCTAGGTTGGTGGTTCGGCCAGCACTGGCCGATCGAGAACTGTGGCGAAAGACTTCATCCGGATTGGCGGCGCGCGGGTTCACAATTTGAAGAACCTCTCGCTCGACATTCCGCGTGACCGCCTGGTGGTCATCACGGGTCCCAGCGGTTCGGGCAAGTCGTCGCTCGCGTTCGACACGCTGTTTGCCGAGGGCCAGCGGAAATACATGGAGTCGCTTTCCGCGTATGCGCGGCAGTTCCTGGACCTGCTGGAGAAGCCGGATGTGGACTTCATCGAGGGGCTGTCCCCCGCCATCGCGATCGAACAGCGGACGGCGGCCGCCAACCCGCGCTCGCTCATCGCGACCACCACCGAGATCTACGATTATCTGCGTCTGCTCTACGCCCATCTCGGCCAGCCCCATTGCCCCGTCTCGGGTCAGCCCATCGCGTCGCAGACGGCCAGCGAGATTGTGGACCGGGTGCTGGCCCTGCCGGCACGGACGCGGGTGACGCTGCTGGCGCCGGTGGTCCGGGGACAGCGGGGCGAGTTCCGGGACGTGATCGAGCGGCTCGCGCGGGAGGGCTTTGTGCGCGCGCGGGTGGACGGGCAGGTGGTGGAGCTGGCCGCGAACATCCGGGTGAAGCTGGATCCCAAACAATCGCACACCATCGAGGCGGTGGTGGACCGGCTGGTCGTGGATGCGGGGATCCGGGCGCGGTTGAGTGATTCGGTCGAGACGGCGCTCAAGTGGGGTGAGGGTCAGATGGTGGTGCTCAGCCAGGACCCGGACCAGGCCCGAACGCAGCCGGAGGCGTGGGCAGAAGCGTTCCATTCGACCCGCATGTTCAGCCCGGCCACGGGGCTGAGCTATGATCCGCCAACGCCGAAGCATTTTTCGTTCAATTCCCCTTTCGGTGCATGTCCGGTGTGTCACGGGCTGGGCCAGAAATATGTCTTCGATGCCGGACTGGTCGTGCCGGACGAGGACAAGTCGCTGGAACAGGGAGCGGTGCTCCCCTGGCGGCGTGGCGGCAAGCGGATGATCGTCTATTACAAGGCGCTGTTGCGCGGCCTCGCGACTCACTACGGGGTGAGTCTGGAAACCCCCTTCAAGAATCTACCCGCTGCGTTCCGGCAGGTGTTGCTGCACGGGTCGGGAACGGAGGAAATCACCTTTACCTTCTGGCGCGCCGGCAAGCAGAGCCAGGTGAAGCGGCCGTTCGAGGGGGTGCTGCCCCACCTGCAGCGGCTCTACACGGAAAGCGAAAGCGAGTTCACTCGCAATCGGCTCAAAGCCTTCATGGCGCTTGAACCCTGCGACGCCTGCGGCGGCCGGAGGCTCAAGCCCGAAATCCTCGCCGTGACCCTGGGCGGCGAACCAAACCGCAGTCCGGCGGCGACGACCGTAACCCCGCCCGAGGCCGGAACGGGAAGTCGTGCCGCCATTCCCGGCCTTTCGATCATGGATCTCTGCCGGTTGTCGGTGACCGAGGCGGATGAGTTTCTCGCGAACCTCAAACTCACCGAGTTCCAACAGAAGGTGGCAGGCGAAATCATCCGCGAGGTGCGCGCGCGCCTGGGCTTCCTTAAAAACGTGGGGCTGGGGTACCTCACGCTGGACCGCGAAAGCGGGACGCTGAGCGGCGGTGAGGCCCAGCGCATCCGTCTGGCCACGCAGATCGGCGCGGGACTGGTGGGCGTGCTGTACATCCTGGACGAGCCGAGCATCGGCCTCCATCAGCGGGATAACGAACAACTGCTGGCGACCCTGCAGGGCCTGCGGGACCTGGGCAACTCGGTGATCGTCGTCGAGCACGACGAAGAAACAATCCGCCGCGCTGACTACGTCGTGGACCTTGGTCCGGGCGCCGGGGTACATGGTGGCGAAATCGTGGCCGCGGGGACGGTGTCCGAAATCCTGGCGCATCCCAAATCGCTCACCGGCCGCTATCTGCGCGGCGAACTCACGATCGCGCCCCCGCGGACCGCACCCGTGAAAGCCGGCGAGCGTGGTTGGCTGACGATCGAAGGGGCGCGCGAAAACAATCTGCAAAACATCACCGCACGCATTCCAATCGGCACCCTGACCTGCGTGACGGGGGTCAGCGGCTCGGGCAAAAGCACGCTGGTGGACGACATCCTGCGGCGCGCCCTGGCGCGGCGGCTGTACGGTGCGACCGACCGGCCGGGCGCACACACGGCGCTGCACGGGATCGAACATCTGGGCAAGCTGGTGGTGATTGACCAGTCGCCGATTGGGCGGACGCCCCGCAGCAATCCGGCCACGTACACGGGCATCTTCAACGACATCCGGGACCTTTTTTCCCGCCTGCCGGCCGCGAAGGTGCGCGGCTACGAAGCGGGTCGGTTCAGTTTCAACGTGCGGGGCGGACGCTGCGAGAAATGCGAGGGCGACGGCTTGCTGAAGATTGAGATGAACTTCCTGCCGCCGGTCTATGTCACCTGCGAGGCGTGTGGCGGCCGGCGGTACAACCGCGAGACCCTGGAGATCACCTTCAAGGGCCGGAACATCGCGGACGTGCTCGATCTGACCGTGGACGAGGCGGTCACGTTCTTTCGATCCGTGCCAGGCATCTACGAAGCGTGTTTGACGCTGGCAGAGGTGGGCCTGGGATACCTGCGGCTGGGCCAGCCCGGCACCACGTTGAGCGGCGGCGAGGCGCAACGCCTGAAGCTGGCGGCGGAACTCAGCAAGCGGTCTCTCGGCCACACCCTTTACCTGCTCGACGAGCCCACCACGGGCCTGCATTTTCACGACGTGGCCAAACTACTCGACGTGCTGTTCAGGTTGCGTGCCGCCGGCAACACCCTGGTGGTGATCGAACACAACCTGGAGGTGATCAAGTGCGCCGACTGGATCATTGACCTCGGGCCCGAGGGCGGCGCGGGCGGGGGCCGGATCGTGGCCGAGGGCCCGCCCGCCCTGGTCGCCGCCACCCCCGGCTCGCACACCGGCCGTTATCTCGGCCGGCTCTTGCAGGGCAGGCAATGACACCGGCGGCGCGATCGTCCAACCGACCGTGAGACGAAGATTCCCACCAATCATTTTGGCCGGCGCGGCGGCGCTCTTGCTACTGCTGCTGCCGCCGGCGCTGCGCGCGCAAACGGCCGAGGAGGACCGCGCGTACGAGGCGGTGGTCAAGATGTTTCAGGACGGGCTCTTCGAGGTGGTGGATCGCGAGGCGGTGGCCTTCGCGACCAATTTCACCAGCTCGCCGCGTCTTCCGGAGTTGTTCCTGCTCCAGGCGCAAGCCCGGTTGCGAATGAAACAGTACGACGCGGCGCTGGCCGTTTTGAGCGAGCGGGCTCCCGCGGCCGGCACGCTGGCAGATGAGTACGCGTTCTGGCAGGCGATGGTGCGGTTGGAGCGGGGTGAGCAGGCGGCGGCGGCGGATGCCTTCATTGCGATGGCCGCGGCGCACCCCAGTTCGACCCGCCGGGCGCAGGCGTTGTATCGAGCCGCGTTTGCCCGGATGCAACTGGGCGACAACTCGGCGGCCATCGAGTTGCTGCGAAATCCGGACGGCGCTTTCCAGCAGGCGGTGAAAGCGCGGCCGGGCGGCGAGTGGGAAGCACGGGGCTTGTTGCTGCTGGCGGACCTGCTCTTGCGCGGCGGGGATGTCGCCAGCGCCGCGGCGGCGGTGGAGCAAATGAACGGCTGGACGCTGGCGGCCCCGCTGGAGTGGCAACGGCGGTTCGTTCTGGTCCGACTCGATTTTGCCAGCGAGCGCTTCCCCGAGGCCCTTGCTGGGGTCACGAACCTGATGGCCACCGCCACCAACGTTGTCACGCCCGACGTGCTGGCGGAGGCGACGCTGCTCGCGGGTGATGCGTCCGAGCGGCTGGGGCAATTCGACGCAGCGACGCAGAGCTACGAGCGCAATCTCGCACCGGCGGTCCCGGCGCCCCTCCGGCGGCTGTCCCTGCAGCGGCTGGTGGAGTCGAGCGTTCGCCGCGGCAACCTCGCTGACGCCATCAGTCGTCTCGACACCTTCGCGGCGCAGTATCCGGGCGACGAATCGCTTGATGCGGTTCGTCTCTGGGCGGGCGAGTGCGGCTGCGCCAGGCCCAGAATCTGCAGGCTTCTTCCGCGACCAACGCTGAGATCGCGACCGTCCGGCTCACCCTCCTGCAACAGGCGCGGTCCGATTTTGACCGCGTGCTCACCAACTGGCCGCAGAGCGCCCTGGTGGGACGGGCACACCTGGGGCGGGGCTGGACCTTTTGGGAGGAAGCCACCAACAGCGTCGGAAGCGCCCTGCCCGCGTTTGCCGCCGCCGTCGCCGCCCTCCCGCGTTCCGCCGATCAGGCGGTGGCGCGGTTCAAGCTCGCGGACAGCCAGTTCCTCGTCCGTGAGTTTCCCGCCGCAGTCTCGAATTACTGGATGGTGGCGACCAATTATGTCGGCGTTCCCGGGCTGACCAACAGTTTGTTCAGTCAGGCCTTGTACCAGGTCGTTCGCGCGGGCATCGAAACCGGCGATCTGGAGGGCGCGTCGAACGCCCTGAATCGGCTGGCCACGACCGAGTCGCAAGGGCCGCTGACCGAGCGGGCATCACTGCTGCTGGGCCAGGCCCTGACGCGCCGGGGCAACGCCGAAGCGGCCCGCGCCCTGTTTGCGGATTTCGGCGCTCGCTTCACCAATTCCATTCTCCTGCCGGAGGTTCGGCTGGCGGCAGCCCAGACCTACGAGCGGGAACAGGACTGGCCGAGAGCGATCCAGAGTTACTCCAACTGGCTGGCGCAATATGGACCGGTGACCAACCTTCCGCCGGACCTCGTCGCCCGGGCACGCTTCGAGTTGGCGCGGCTGACCTTTCGCACCGCGCCAGGCACCAATGCGCTGACGCTGCTGACTGATTTCGTCGCGCGGCACCCCACCAGCCCCGACGCGCCGCTGGCCAAGTACCTGATGGCCGAACAGGCGTACAACGAAGGGGACTACGCCCGCGCTGAGTTGCTCTTCCAAGACCGGCTGCTCAGCCCGAACGCGGCGGCCCTGTCCAGCGGCGTGGCCTTCCACGCGCGGCTGATGGCCGGACGGGCCGCCATTGCGCTGCGCAGTTTCCGCAGTGCCCGCGAGCACTTCGACTGGGTCATCACCAATGGCCCGCTCAGCGTGGCCAATTCCCCCATCCCCACCAACGTGGCCGCCGAAGCCTACCTGCTGCGTGGGGACACCTTCATCCTCGAGGACGGGGAGGCCCGGACGAACACGCTCGAGCGCTTCGGCGAGGCGATCGTCGCCTTCAGCAAGATTACGGAGCAGTTCCCAAACAGCGACCTGGCGCCAGCGGCGTGGGGACGCATCGGCGACTGCCACTTCACCCTCGCCGCCCAGGATCCGAAGCGATTCGATCGCGCGGCGGAGGCTTTTCGCAAGGTGATCGAATCCAACGCCGGTGTGGCGCTGCGGAGTCAGGCCGAGGTGAAGCTGGCCACCACGCTCGAAAAGCAGGCCGCCCTGAAGCCGCCAGCCGAGCAGGCCGCGCAACTCGACCAGGCGCTTGGCCACTATCTGCGCGTCCTTTACGGGCAAAACCTGCGTCCAGGGGAACTCGCCGACCCGCATTGGGTGAAACGGGCTGGCTTGGCGGCCGCCGAGCTGGCGGAAGCGCTGAAACGCGTGGACACCGCCATCGGCTTGTACCAGCGGTTGCTGACGGAACTCCCCGCGCTCCGGCCGCGGATGGAGCGGCGCATCGCCGAGTTGGAGAAGGCCCGGACTTCGGGAGCCGGCTCGTAGGGCAACGCCCGGCAACCCAACTCAGTCCTTGAGCGGAATCGCGAGCAGTTCGGCGGCGGTCCAATTCGAATCGCGACTAGCCGTGGCCTCACGCACCTTCTTCACCTCGGCGGCGGTGACCGGACCGCTGTGATTTCCCCACTCCTTGTTGCCGCGAACAAAAGTCAGCACGGCGGCGATGTCGTCGTCGGACAACTGATCGCGCCAGGGCAACATGACGTTGTTGTATTCGACGCCGTTGACACTAATCGGTCCGCCCAAGCCGTGGAGAACGATCCGGATCAGGCGGTTGGCACCGTCCACGTTGACCCAGTCGGATTCGGCCAACGGCGGGAACTGATTGGGCACGCCGCGTCCGTTGGGCTGGTGACAAGCCTTGCAGTAGATGTCGTACACCTTGCGTCCTTGGGCGACCAGGAGGTCGGCATCCGATTTCGGCACGCGGGCCTCGACATCTGCCATTCTTTCGCCGCGATTGAACACCAGCGGATTGTAGCCTCCCCCGTTTCGGTCGAGGTACATGGTGCCCCAGTAGAGGGAAATCCCCAACAACGCGATGAACCACATCGGCGTCTGGATGGCATTGCCCGTCTTCGGTTCCGGCGGCTCGACACCCGCCGCACCGGCCACCTTGGGGATGGATGAAACGGGCTTCATGGGGTGCTGGTGGCCCCGGCGCCCGCCGCTGGCGCCGCATTGGTCTGGTCGCCCAGGGCCGGGGCGTTGGTGTCCACCCCGGACAGTCCATTGGTGGCGGCGGCAGGCTGGGGCGGAGGGAAGACTTCGAAAAACACCGCGTCGGATTTGAGGCTTTGCAGATAGGCGACGAGGGCCAGCGCGTCGGCTTTCGGAATGACTTCGACATTCGCCGGGGCTGCGCTGCCCTCGGGAAATTGCAGCGCGTCTGAAGACGGCGCTGCGCCCGGCCGCAGCGGCCTTTCCTCGAACAGATAGGGATAACGCGGCATGACGGACCTTGGATGGAGCAGCCGGGCGTTGTAGAGCTTGAGGTAAAGGTCGTTGGTGGTGTACTGGCGGGCCCCGAGGTTCGCCAGATCCGGCCCAAAGCGGTGGTTGCCGAGCATGACCGGCCGGTCGCGGAGATAGTCGCGGGCCACCGTGCGCCGCTTACCCCAGCCGCGGGCAATGTCCGCGCCCTCCGAGGCCCCGCGCACCTGCTGCGTGTGACAGTAGTTGCAGCCGTTGGCCCGATAAATCTCGGCCCCCTGCAAGGCGAGACCATCCCGCGCCGAGGGATAACTGGCGCCGGTCTCTTCGATCAGGACCAGATCCTGGTTGCCAAATTGGAAGTGCGGCCCCACCACCAAGCCCAACCACGAGGCCACCACGCAACACAGCACACCGAGGAATAGGAGCGGGCCGTGATTCATGGCCTCACCTCCGCCTTGGGGGCACTGGGTGTCAGCCACTCTTGCGCGACCGGGACCACCGCTGCCCGCGCTTGCGCCACGACTGCGGCAACCACATTGGCAAACAGCAGCAGCCCGCCCACCGCCTGCAGCGTCATGGCCAGCGTTCCCATGCCGGCGAACGGAATCCAGCCGCGCATGACCTCAATGAAAGCCTTGTCGGGATTCTCCAATCCGGCGCCCTGAATCAACCCGCCGACGCCGAAAGCGACGACGTGCAGCAAAACGGCAGCCGTCGCGAGCCGGAAGTGCCACGAAATCCAGCCGGCGAACGGGAGCTCCCGGCCGATCACCTGCGGGGCAATGTAGTAGCAGGCACCAATCGCCGTGAGGCCGAACGCTCCCCAAAGCAACAGGTGATCCAGCGCCACGGTCGCCAGGGTGAACTGAGTGATCGCACGCACCGGGCTGAGACAGTTGATGGCCGCAAGCCCGCCCCACGCCAGGAAACATCCCAAGCCCGCCACGGCAAAACGACCGGCAGGCACCGAAAAGATCGCCTTCCGGCTGGTTTGGACCACCGGCCATACGAGCAAACCGATGGCAATCATCGGGAAAACCGTCAGCACCGTGGCCACCACGCCCTGGGCGGTCAGATAAGCGGGCAACGGGCCGGCAAAATAGCGTTGCGCGCCGCCCCAAAATCCGAAGACCGCCAGCAGCCAGAAGCCGAAGCCGGCCAAATTGCGGCTGGGCAGCGCCACACCCGAAATCTTGGGCAGCAGATAGAGCGCGACGCCGATCGTCAGGAAACCAAACCATCCGATGAACAGGCCGTGGGTGAACCAGGCTTGTGCCGCCGCTTGCAGCACCCCCCGCAGCGGATACCAGACCGCCAGGCAGTTGCCCGCCAGATACAGCCAAGGGAAGCTGAACAACGCCGCGACGAAGAACCACTCGGAGGGGTACACGTCACCCCGCCGCCGACGCTGAAACACCACCAAGGGCCACGCCGCGATAAGCGCGTAACCGACAAACAAGATGATCACCGCAAACCGGGGCAGTTCGAGCGTCTCCATGCCGGTTCCGCCGGCCATGAGCACGCTGAGGAGCCCCAGTTTCAACCCCGCATTCCAAGTCAGCGTGCCGAGGATGATCGAGCCGGTGCCCACCAGCGTGGCCCCGGACAGCCGCGCCATGATCCACAGCGCGATTCCCAACCCCGCCTGCAGACCGAAGCCGAGGACAAATGCGTTCCACGCCACCGGCTGGATGCGGCCATAGGTGAACATCGGCCAGTGCGCGAGCAGTCCGGGGGCGTGCAGTTTGATGGCCGCCAAAGCCCCCACCACGCCGCCGAACAACAGCCAGCCGGAGGCGCAGAACAACAGGAGTCCCACCGGCCAGCGACAGGAGAGGTCAATCTCCCCCGGCGAGGCGGGCGGTGCGGGATCCGCAATCGGCGGGCTGACGGGTGAAGCGGGTGAACTCATCCTGGGTTCGGCAACGGCGCCCACGCGCTCACTCGTATTCGTTGGGCTTTTCGGGCGGCTTGGCGGTGGCCTTGTCAATCCGCGCCAGGAGGTCCGCCCGCCCGGCGGCCGGATCACGCCACAGATCCACCGTCATCGCCATGGCCTGCCGGATGGGAATGCGATACAGCCCCTTGTTCTTGTCGAGCAATTCGTAAGTGGTCAACGCCCGCGCGTTCAGGGCCTGGAGCTCGCTCAGGTTCTTGCGGCGCAACTCGGCGCGGGCAACATCCACGCCGGGAGGAGCCGTGCGTTGAATGACGAACCACGCCAACCCGCCCACGATCAGAAACGCACCCCCAAGCCCCGCCAGCCACGCCGTCAGGGTGGTCCGATCCATTGTTCGCTTCCAAAGACTCACCGCGCACCTCCTCCGGCTTCGGCCCCAACGTCGGCCAGCTCATCCGTTTCATCCATCTCGCCACCGGAGATGGGCGAAGCAACCGGATGACGATGTCCCATGGCTTCGATCAACCGCGGGTCCTTAATGGGAAACGGCGGGTGACTCGCAAAGCTCTTGAGGAAAACCCGCGCCAACACGCCGCCGATCAAAGCCAGACAACTCAGGTCCAGCCACGCCCACATCCACGGATACCCGCCAGGACTGATGGACGGCTTGATGTTGAAGGCCATGTCCACGTAATGCATCAACCACGCCCAAACGCAGATGGGCACCATCCACCAGAACGTCAGCTTCAGGTCAATCCGCAGCAGCGCGAGGAACGGCAGGAAGAAGTGGCCAAAGATCAGGACAAGCCCGACGTAGAACCAGGATCCCTGCTCCCGGATGACATACCAAAACGTCTCTTCCGGCATGTTGGCGTTCCAGATGATGAAATACTGGGAGAAGTGGATGTAGGCGTAGAACACGGTAAAGGCGAAGAGCAGCGAGCCCAGGAAATAAAACTGGTGCTCGTGCAACACCGCAGCGAGTGTGCCGTTCCGCTTCAGGACCATCGTGATCAAATAGACCGTCGCCAGTGTCAGCCAGGCGCTCCCGGCGAAGTAGTACACCCCGTACATGGTCGAGAACCACTGGTGCATCATCCCTTTCATCCACATGATCGCGGCGAAGGTCAGCGTCACCGCAAACACGAAGACGCCGATGGCTGCCAGGCGGCGCATGCGGAAGGTGCATTCGGCCGCGCCGGTTTTGTCCTGTTCGAGCGACCAGTGGCGCAGCCGTGACGAGAAGAACCACCACGCCGCGAAGCACAACGCCGCCACCAGATACCATGCCGGTTTTGTGAACAACGGCAGTTTGGCGTGCAGCGCGTGGTCCGTGTGCGGGTCCGCCACGTTCATCCAGCCGTAGAGGCGCGGCGCCAGGAGCGCGATGGGCACGAAAAAGATCGCCAGCCAGGGAAAGAGCAGACACGCCAAGTGCTCGCAAAAACGGCGGATCGGCACGGACCAGCCGGCATCAAACAGGTGGTGGACCAACACCAGGAACATCCCCCCCAGCCCCAGACTGAGAAAGAACATGAAGGCAACCAGCCAGGAATGGGCAAACTGGTTCACGTTCAGCACCAGCCCGAGCACGGCGCCCACCAAGCCGGTGAAGATCAGGATGGTGGGCACGTCCCGCCAGCGGGAGAGGTCAAGCGGCTCGACCTTCAGGGAATCAGAGTGCGTGCTCATAGGCTACTGGGGAAGGGCGGCGCGATACTCGGCCGGCACTTCCTCGAGGCTGGCCAGGTGGCTGAGTTGAAGCGCGCGGACGTAGGCGATGATCGCCCAGCGATCCGGGATGGCGATGTTGGCCGCGTAACCCTGCATCAGGTTCTTGCCGTGGGAAATCGTGTTGAACAGCTCCCCATCGGGCATCCGCGCGATGCGCGGATCGTGCAGGTTGCCGATGACGACCATCCCGTACTTGGTCGTGATCCCCTTGCCGTCCCCCTGTGGACCGTGGCAGGGCAGGCAACTGATCTGATAGCGTTCCTGTCCCCGCGCCATCAACTCCGCGGTGATGGGTAGGGGGTTCAACTCGACGAAATTAGTCGTCCCCGGCACGAGGCCCGTGTTGACCGCGTGCTCCTCGAAGGCATACACGCTGGCAGCACCCACCTTGAGGGGCGTCGTGCGCGCGATCGTGCCCTCGATGGGCGGTCGGGAGCCCGATTTGTCGGCGAAGAAGTCGTTGCGGGTCTGAGGGCGCACCTTCGGCTGGCGGTCCATGTCGGAGAAGATCTCGATGGGCGGACGCCGCGAAAAGCCGCCCCGGAAACCGGCGATGCTGACGACCGCAACCACCACCAGGGCGAACAAGGCGAAGAAGTAGCGCATGGTCAATCCTCCACCAGCTCGATGCGCTTGCTGCCGGTGCCCTCGAGCAGGGCCCGAGTGTCGGCGTCCCGATAACGCGGATCGGCGGTTTCGATCACGAGGAAGTACCGGTCGTGAGTGGCCAGCCGGAAGCGGTCGTGCTTGAGCAACGGATGGTGCAGCCGGGGCAGGCGGTTCAAAATTAACATGCCGAACAGCGCGCCAAACGCGCCCAGCAGAATGGTCAGTTCGTAGGACGGCGGAAACGCCGAAAATGGACTGAACATCGGTTTGCCGCCGATCAGGATGGGGTAGTCAATCCGGTTGGTCAGATAGATCAACAACATCCCGGTCGTGTAGCCGGTCACCCCACCGAGGAACGAAAACCAGCCGACCTTCGAGTTCTTCAGCCCCATCGCCTTGTCCATGCCGTGGACTGGATACGGTGTGAACACGTCCCAGCGGCGAAATCCGGCGTCGCGGACTTTCTCCGCCGCATGCATCAGGTCGGCCGGAGTCTCGTACTCGGCAAGGAGGCCGTAGGGTTGCGAAGCCGAACTCATCAGTGGTGCCCTCCTTCCTTCGCGCCGCCGCGCGGATCATGCGGGTCTGCCTGGGGCGTAACGCCTTTCACTTCCGCCACGGCAATCATTGGCAGGAACCGCATGAACAGCAGGAACATCGTGAAGAACAGCCCGAACGTGCCGAGGTAGGTACAGATGTCCACCCAGCTCGGTTTGAAGTAGCCCCAGTTCGCCGGCAGGAAGTCGCGGTGCAGCGAGATGACGATGATGACGAAGCGCTCGAACCACATTCCGATGTTCACCAGGATCGAGATCACGAACACCCACCAGAGATTCTCGCGCACCTTCCGGAACCAGAACAACTGCGGCACGATGACGTTGCACCCCATCATGATCCAGTAGCCCCAGGCGTAGGGACCGCCCAGGCGGTTCAGGAAGGCGAAGCGCTCGTAGGGGCTGCCGCTGTACCAGGCGATGAAAAGCTCCATCAGGTAGGCGTAGCCGACAATCGAGCCCGTCGCGAGCGTCACTTTGCACATCACGTCAATGTGCCGCATCGTGATCAGGTCCTCGAGGTGGCACACCTTGCGCAGAGGAATCAACAGCGTCAGCACCATGCCAAAGCCGGAGAAGACCGCGCCGGCCACGAAGTAGGGCGGGAAGATCGTGGTGTGCCAGCCCGGAAGCTGGGAGACGGCGAAATCCAGCGACACGATGGAATGCACGGAGAGCACCAGCGGTGTGCTCAGGCCCGCCAGGATCAAATACGCCTTCTCGTAATTGCTCCAGTGCCGGTTGGAGCCGGTCCAACCGAGCGCGAAGAGACCGTACAGGAATTTGCGGATCTTGGTCTTCGCGCGGTCACGAAACACCGCCAAGTCGGGAATCAACCCCATGTACCAGAACAGCACCGACACCGTAAAATAGGTCGAGACGGCAAACACGTCCCACATGAGGGGCGACCGGAACTGCGGCCACAGATTGTTCGAGTTGTGGACCGGGAAGAGCCACCAATCGAACCAGACGCGGCCGACGTGGAGGGCGGGATAAATGCCGGCGCACATGACCGCGAAGATCGTCATGGCCTCGGAGGCGCGGTTGACTGCCGTGCGCCAGCGCTGGCGCAGCAGAAAGAGAATGGCCGAGATCAGCGTTCCCGCGTGGCCGATGCCGATCCACCAGACGAAGTTGATGATGTCCCAGCCCCACATGACGGGGTGGTTGTTGCCCCAGACCCCCACGCCCGTGGATATCTGGTACAGCAGCATCGCTCCCAGCATGGCGAGCAGGAGGAGACTCGGGATGAAAGCGGCCCACCACCAGCCGGGAGTTTTGCCCTCGACGATGGCCGCCACCTGGTCGGAGATCCACCCAATGCTGCGGCCGTTGGCCACCAGCAACGGCCGTTCGAGTTCCTTCGGCGTTGGCAGCACCTTGAGTTCGTCGAGCGTGTTGGCGGAGTGAGCCATTAGTGCGCTCCTTTCGTTTCACCTTTGGCGTCGTGGCCGTAACCCGCCGCATGGCCGTCGCCGTGGTGACCGAGCGTCCCGCCTGCGTCCAGGTACTCGCGGGTCGTGAGCGGTTGAGCGTGATAGTCCGGCATCTTCGGATTCGGATTCCGCACCCTCGCCTGGTAGGTGACGCGGGGTTTGGTCTGAAGAAATTCGAGCACTTTGTAAGTCCGCTGGCTGGCCGTCGCCTTCGACACCCGGCTGGTCTCGTCCCGCAGATTGCCGAACACGATGGCGTCCGCCGGGCAGGCCTGCTGGCAGGCGGTCTTGAAGGTCCCGTCCGGGACCGCCACGTCGGCCGAGGCCCCCGCCTTGATTTTCTGGGCGATTTTGGCGCCCTCAATGCGCTGCAGGCAGAAGGTGCATTTCTCCATCACCCCGCGCATCCGGACGGTCACATCGGGATTCTTCGCCAGCTTCACCAAGTCCCACTCATCCTGCGGCCGGCTGCCGCGGTCGCGGTCCTTGAACCAGCGCTTCAGCTCCCATTCGCCGTCAGTGAAAGACACCAGCGGACTCTTGTAGAGCTCGGTGATCGGCCGACGGTTGTAGTCAAAGAAGTTGAAGCGCCGGACCTTGTACGGGCAGTTGTTCGAGCAGTACCGCGTGCCGACGCAACGGTTGTAGGCCATCACGTTGAGGCCCTCGTTGTCGTGAACGGTGGCGTTCACGGGACAAACACTCTCGCACGGCGCCGCTTCGCAATGCTGGCAGAGCATCGGCTGGTTCACCACCTGCGGTTCCGCCACCGAACCGGCGAAGTAGCGATCAATCCGCATCCAGTGCATCTCGCGCCCACGATTGACCTGCTCCTTGCCGACGATGGGAATGTTATTCTCGCTTTGACAGGCGATCACGCAGGCCGAGCAGCCCACGCAGCCGTTCAAATCCACCGACATGCCCCACCAGTGGGTCGCCTCGAGTTTCGCCGTGTCGAGGGGGTTGGGGTAAGCCGGCTTGGGCTGGCCATCCGGACCGCGCGGGCCGGGCGGCTCGTGCAGGTTCATCGCGTTGGCAAACCCGGGATCCTTGCGGAATTCCTCCAGGTTGGCCTCCCGAATCACCGGACGCCCCTGCATGGTCCAGTGGTTCTGCGTGCAGGACAGCGGGAACTTGCGGTTTGTGATCTCCAACCGCGCCCCGCTGGCGAAGCCCATGCCGGTCGAGGTGCGGATCGGATACGCGTCGTACCCCACGCCCCGGCCAATGCGGCCCGCGCGCGGCCGGCCGTAACCCAGGGTGACGCCGACGACCCCGTCCGCCATGCCGGGCTGAATCCACGCCGGGCCCTCGATCGTCCGGTTACCGACGGCAATCCGGAGCACCGGCACGCTGAGGTCCATGCGATTCCGGTCCACGACCACCACGCCCAGTTCCTGCGCGGTTTTCTGGCTGAGGGCGATCACGTTGTCCCACGTGATTTTGGAAACGGGATCCGGCAGTTCCTGAAGCCAGCCGTTGTTGGCGTAGCGGCCGTCGTCCACCGAGTAGGCGCGGGCAAAGGCCACTTCGAGGCGTTGCGCGGTTGGGACTTCGGGCACGGCCAATCCCAGCACCGCAGGGGTGATCGCCGGCCAGTCAATCTCGACCTGGACCGCCGGTGCCGCCGTGCCCGCCAGAAATCCGTCGTGCAGGTAGCGCTTCCACTTCTCCTCGAATTCCGCGTCGCCGACCGCCAGCTTGAAAGTCTCCCGGGCAATATCGTAAGGCCGCGTCACCGGGAGCCCACCGAGGCGTGCCAGCACCTCCAACTCGGTCAGACCGCCGAATAGCGGCTCGATCAGGGGCTGGACCGGCACCAATGTTCCATCCGCCGTCCGGAGATCACCCCAGGATTCAAGGTAGTGCGCCAGCGGCAGGTGCCAGTCGCATTGTGGCGCGGTCTCATCCTCGAAATAGCCGAGGCGGATGACCGTGCCCGCTTTGCGCTGGGCAGCCGGCCAGTCAAGGTCGGCGGGCGCGTTGTAAGCCGGGTTGCCCCCAAGCATGACCAGCGTCTCCACTTCGCCGGCGTTCAGAGCGGTGGCCAGCTCGACGATCGTGCCGGCGGGCGGAGTTACATCAGCGACGTAACTGACCGCTCCCGCCTGCCTGCCCAGATAGAAGTTCATCGCGTGGGCAAGCAGATGAACCTCCAGCGGCTGGCGTTCTCCCGCCAGCACCACCACCGAACCGGCGTTGGCCATCAGGTCTTCCGCGCAGGCCGCTGCCCACGTGCGAGCGACCTCCGGAAGGCCCTTGGATTTCTCCAGCAGCGCGCTGACAAACTCCGCGGCGCCGGGAGTCGTGTCCTTCTGGCCGCCGGCTTCGATCATTTGCGCGGTCAGGAACATCGCCAGCGGGGCGACCTGGCTCGAGGGCAGGCGCAACCGGTGGTCGGCGTTCGCGCCCGTCACGGTCATGAGGCTCTCGACGACGTACAGACGGTTCATGTCGTCGTCCGCCGACCGCAGGCGGCGACCCTTCGCAAAACCGCGAATGAGCAGGTACGAGTCGTCGTCCGCTGCCATGAAGTCCGCGTCCAGCGCGAGGATCCGGCGGGCCTTGTCCAACCGGTAGAGCGGCCGGACAGCTTGGCCGAAGGCTTGAGCTGCTGCCTGCCCCGCCAGGGCGCCATCCATCGGCTCATAAATGAACCAACGGGCCTGCGGGAATTTGGCGGTCAGCGCCTGCTGCAGCCGCGCCCGCGAGGGCGAACTGCTCCGCTCCATCAACACGCACATGCCTTTGCCTTGAGCGTCCGTGAATTTCTTCGCCAGCTCGGCCAGCGCATCGCAGGCCCGCGCCCGGGACGAATTCTGGCCCTTGAACAGGAAGCGCCGGGCGCGGTCCGGATCGTAGAGGTTGAGGATGGACGCCTGGGCGAAAAGATTCGTGCCACCGTGCTTGTGGCCGGCTTCGTCGGTGAGCGCGGCGTTCAGCGGGTGTTCCGGGTTGCCTTCGATCTTGATCGGCCGGCCTTCATGGGACTTGACCAGCAACGGGATCGCGCTGCTCCGTGCCGGCATCGCGGTGGCAAAATACTTTGAAACGCCGTGAATGTACCCCTCGGGCTGTTTCGCGAACGGGTGGATCGTTTCCACCGGACGCCGGCAGCCCGTCAGCCCGAGGCCCGCCAGCAGGAACGAGGCGGACATGAGCTTCATGAAGTCGCGGCGATGCCAGTCGTCGCGCAGCTCGCTGGCGCCCTCGGGGAACTCGCGTTCCGCCCACTCGCGAAACTCGGGCGTCCCGGCCAATTGTTCGAGGCTGCGCCAGTAAGTCGGGCCGGACTCCGGCTCCGGGCACGCGGGAGGGATGGTCTTGCTCATCGGTGACAGGCGGAGCAGTTCTCCAGTTTCTTCACGTCCCACTCCTTGACGAACCGCGCGCCATCGGCCAACTGACGGGTCGGATTCTCGGCTCTCCAGTTCAAGTTGTACACCTCTTCAGGCGGGCGCAAAAACGCCTCGGGCTGGCGGTGGCACTCGAGGCAGAAGGCCATGCCCAGGGGTTTGGCGTGAAACACCTCGTCCATCTGGTTGATCTGGCCGTGGCAATGCACGCAACTGACACCCCGGTTCACATGCACCGCATGATTGAAATAAACGTAATCCGGGGTCTTGTGGATCTGCACCCAGGGGATCGGTTTGCCGGAAGCAGCGCTCTCGCGGACCAAGGCCAACTTGGGGTCATCCTTGAGCACCTGATTGTGGCAGGCCATGCAGGTGGAACTCGAAGGCACGTTCGAGTACCACGAGCTCTCCACGCCGTTGTGGCAGTAGCGACAGTCCATCCCGAGTTGATCCACATGAATGTTGTGGCTGAAACTCACCGGTTGGATCGGCTGATACCCCACTCGCGTGTACTCGGGCGTGAAGTAGTACCAAACCCCCGCCACCACCGAGGCCATGGTCACCGCTCCCCCCGCGAGAATCTGCAACGGGAGCCGATTGGTCCACTTGGGGAAAATGTCAGACATCGCCGCGGGCCTTCACCGCTCTTCTGTTGGTTGTGCGCTGCTCAAAATCCGCCGGCAAGGTGCGCTACCAGCCCAAGAATCGCCAAGCACGAATTCCGAGTTCGAGAAATCACCCATCGTTTTTCGGGAAATGCGCAGGACTTACGCGGCGGAGGTGGAACTAACGGACCGGCCGATGGCTGGCAAGAAAAGTCCTTTCCGAAATGGCAGTTTTCCGATCGTTTAATGGCGCTGATTAGGCGAGACCCACCACGGCTGGTCACTGCCGCGTCGGAGGGTCGCCGGGCGTGGACGGTGGCTCGGGCTCGGGACCGGCCGAACCCGGTGCCTCGTCGGTCTCCTCCGCGATGACGGGTGCGATCGCCTGGAGCCGGTCGCCGTCCTCCAGTTCGATCAGTTTCACGCCCATGGTGTTGCGGCCGGCCTCGCGGATGTCCTTCACGAAGGTGCGCACCATCTGGCCGCCGGCGGTGATGAGCATGATTTCATCGGTCCCCCGCACCGTCAGCGCGCCAGCGACACCGCCAGTTTTCTCCGTCACCTTCATGGTCACCCGCCCCTTGCCGCCGCGCGACTGCTTGCGCGTGCGGCCGTCTTCGAGCTGGACGAGGTATTCTTGAAACGCGGTCCGCTTGCCGATGCCGTTCTCGCCCGCAACCAGCAACGCGGCGTCGGGCACCACCACCGCCAATGCCACGACTTCATCCCCTTCCTCCAGGGTGATGCCCTTCACGCCGGCGGCGTTCCGGCCCATCGAGCGCACGTCCGCCTCGCTGAACCGGATGCTCATCCCATTCCGGGTGATGAGCACGACATCGTCGCCCGGGTCGCGAACCGTCTCGCCCTCGACCACGCTGCCCCGCGTGCGCTCGACACCGATGAGGGCGTCGCCTTCCTCGATGGTGATGGCAATGATGCCGCCCTTGCGGACATTCCGGAACTCGCTGAGCGCGGTCTTTTTCACGGTGCCCCGGCGAGTGGCGAAAAAGAGTTCGCCACTCTGATCCCAGGTGGTGTCACGGCGCTGCTCATCCTCGCGCGACTCGATGCGAATCATGGCCGCAACCGTCTCGTCGGGTCGCAGCTCGAGGAGGTTGGCGATACTGCGACCCTTCGAGGCCCGGCCGGCGTCGGGGATCTCATGCACCCGCTCGACATAGACGCGGCCGGTGTTGGTGAAGAACATCAGGTAGTCGTGCGTGCTGGCGGTGAACAGGTGCTCGATGAAATCGCGGTCCTCCGGCGTGTCGCCCTCGCGGGTGGCCATGCCGATGACGCCCTTGCCGCCGCGGCGCTGGGCGCGGTAGGCGCTCACGGCGGTGCGCTTGATCAGGCCGGCGTGCGTGAGCGTAATGATGACGCCCTCGTTGGTGATCAGGTCCTCCAGCGCGATCTCGCCCTCGTCCGGCACGATCTCGGTGCGGCGCGGTGTGGCGTACTTCTCTTTGATGGCCCGAAGTTCGTCCTTGATGATCGCCATCACGCGCTCCTCGCGGGCCAGGATGTCGAGGAGGTCCTTGATCCGGGCGAGCAATTCCGCGTACTCGGCTTGGATCTTGTCCATTTCCAGGCCGGTCAGGCGGTAGAGCTGGAGGTCGAGAATGGCATCCACCTGCCGCTCCGTGAGGGCGTAACGGCCATTGACCAACCGGGCCTCGGAGCGGATGAGGATGCCCCAGGATTCGACTTGGTCGCGGCTCCACTCGAAGGCCAGCAGCTTGACCTTGGCCTCCTCGCGATGGCGCGAGCCGCGGATGAGCCGGATGAACTCGTCGAGGTTTCTCAGCGCGCAGACGTAGCCCTCCAGCAACTCGGCGCGCTCCTCGGCTTTCTTAAGCTCGTAGCGCGTGCGCCGCAGGACGACCTCGCGGCGGTGGTCAATGTAGGCGCCGATGAGCTCCTTCAGGTTGAGCGTCTTGGGCCGCCCGTGGTCAATTGCCAGCGCATTGACCGCGAAGCTCACCTCCATCTGGGTGTGCTGGTACAGGTTGTTGATGACGACCTTGGCGACGGCGTCGCGCTTCAACTCGACCACCAGGCGGCAGTTTTCGTCCGATTCGTTGCGCACCGCGCTGATGTCGGTGATGACCTTGGTGTTCACCAGGTCGGCGATCTGCTGTTCGATGTTGGTGCGGATGACGTTGAAGGGAATTTCCGTGATGATGAGTTGCTCGCGCCCGCCTTTCAGCTCTTCCACCGTCACCTTGCCGCGCAGCTTCACCGAGCCGCGGCCGGTCATGAAATAGTTGCGAATGCCCTCCACGCCACAGATCACGCCGCCGGTGGGGAAGTCCGGGCCTTTGATGAACTGCATCAACTGCGGGATCGTGATGTCCGGGTTGTCAATCTGCGCGCAGACGCCGTCAATGACCTCGCCCAGGTTGTGCGGGGCCATGTTCGTAGCCATGCCGACAGCGATGCCGGTGCCGCCGTTGACGAGCAGGTTGGGGAAGGCGGCCGGAAAAACGGTGGGCTCGGTGCGGGTCTCGTCGTAGTTGGGGACGAAATCCACCGTGTCCTTGTCCATGTCCTGCATCAACGCCGCGCCGAGGTGCGTCAAGCGCGCCTCCGTGTAGCGCATGGACGCGGGCGGGTCGTCCTCGACGGACCCGAAGTTTCCCTTGCCTTCAACGAGTCGCTCGCGCATGGCCCACGGCTGCGCCATGTGAACGAGCGTCGGGTAAATGGCCTGGTCGCCGTGCGGGTGGTAGTTGCCCATCGTCTCGCCGACGATCTTGGCGCACTTCAGGGTCTTGCGTCCGGGCGTGAGGTTGAGTTCGCCCATCGCGAACAGGATGCGGCGCTGGCTGGGCTTGAGACCGTCGCGCACATCGGGCAACGCGCGCGAGATGATTACGGACATCGAATAGTCGAGGAACGAGTTCTTGATCTCGTCGGCGACGTTGATCTTGACGATTTTTTCGCCTTGGGAATACGCACCGCCGGAGGGGGCGGTGGCTGCAGCAGGAGGTGGGATGTCGTCGGGCATGGAATCAGCGGTGGGACAGCAGCGGCAAAGCGCTCATCGAGCGTCCCGGCTTCTGCTGCGTGCGGCCTGAACCATGCCGGGCCGGATCATCACAGAAGTCTGCTTGGGATGGAATGCGCACGGACAGTCGCCCAGGCGAAGGTTCATGGAGTGGCGGTTGTGGACACGAGCGGCAGACCGAGAAGTTCACACGCCTGGCAGACCCGCTGGTCGCTGCTCAGCATGGCCTCACCGCCGTGCAGTTCCATCGTGGCCACATGGATGGCGTCAAGGCTGCGAAGCGGCACGCGCGGGTGGCATTGCTCAATCAAGCCGCCGGCGCGTTCCAGCACCGGTCGGTTCAGCGTGAGCAACGAGAATTCTTCGTCGCACACCTTTTCCAGAAAAACCCGCCAACTGGCAATCCGGTTCGCCCGGCTAATCCGCCCTGCCCGCTCCTTGGCGAGTAGAGCGGAGCGAACTTCAGTCACCGCCAACTCGGAGGTGAAGATGGGCTGACCTGCGGCCAGCCCATGATAGACCGCGCTGTCCGCCTCATGGCTGACTAATTTGACGATGACGCAGGAATCCAGGTACATCGTCGTTACCAGCCGCGTCCATCGCGATCCGCGCGGATGATTTCCTCGGCGAATGGGCCTTCCGTCTGCATGGGCATTTTTTGAAGATGCTCCCAGGTTCCCGTGAACACCTTCCGTGGCGGGCGTTTGCTCAGCGGCAAAAGGACCGCCTTCGGCTCGCCATCGCTGGTGATGGTGACCTCCTGCCCGCTCGCCACCAGCTCCAGCAGCGCCGAGAGCTTTGCCTTGGCCGCGCGCACCGGGATGGTCAGCCCAAGGCCGGGCAGCGCCACGACCTCGCGAAGTTCCATCGCCTGCGGCTTCGGTTCCGGGTATTTGAGGGTTGATTTCGTCTTCACGGAGGCAATGTAGTCACACGTGACCACATTTGGCAAGGGTCGTCTCAGACATCCAGATTCCGCACGTTCAGGGCGTTGTCCTCGATGAACTGCCGGCGTGGCTCGACCTCGTCGCCCATGAGCTTGGTGAACATCTCCTCGGCCTCGATGGCGTCGGTGAGGTCAATGCGGAGCAGCTTGCGCTTGGCCGGGTTCATGGTGGTCTCGAAGAGTTCCTTCGCGTCCATCTCGCCGAGGCCTTTGAAGCGGGTGATCTGGATGCCGCGTTTGCCCACCGCCTTGATGGCGCCGAGGATTTCCGGGATGGAAAACAGCGGCGTCGCCGTCGCCCGCTCGCCTTCGCCCTCGAGCAACTCGAACAACGGCTGGTCCTGCGCCGCGTAGTGGCTGACCGCGAGGCCCAGGCGGGCCAGCTTGCCGAGCAGGTCCGCGATGGCCTTGCTCTCCAAGTGCAGGTCGAACACCGAGGCGCGACGGATGGGGCCACGGCCGCGTTCGGTCTTCTCGCGCGGCTCGACCTCGCCAAACAGGTCCGGATTGGCCGCCTTGAAGGACTCGAAATCCTCGGTCGCGACGAAGTAATGCACGGTCTCGTCGTTCCCCTCGCGCACCTTGACCATGCGCTGGGGCAGCGTGCCGTCCGGGGCGCGGCGCTCAACGTAATCCGCAAAGTCGCCGCCCTGCCGGCGGATGTAGCCGGCGTGTTTGTCCAACGCCTCGAGCAGCGTCAGGATTTCCTCCAACTCGCGCGGCTCAAAGGTGCGGCCATCAGCGAGATTCTTCAGCCGCACTTCCTCGGTGCCGATTTGCAGCAGAATCCGGTTCAACTGCGCGTCGTCGTCCACGTACTCCGTGCGCTTCTTGCGGGTGACCGAGTAGAGCGGCGGCTGCGCGATATAGACGAAGCCCTGCCGCACGAGCTGCGGCATCTGCCGGTAGAAGAACGTCAGCAGCAACGTGCGGATGTGCGAGCCGTCCACGTCGGCATCGGTCATGATGATGATCTTGTGGTAGCGCAGCTTGTTCAGGTCAAACGCGCCTTCGCCCTCGCCATCGCCGATGCCCGTCCCGATGGCGGTGATCATGGTCCGGATTTCGTTGTTCTGAAGCACCTTGTCCAGCCGGGCCTTCTCCACGTTGATCAGCTTGCCACGAATCGGGAGGATCGCCTGGAACTTGCGGTCGCGCCCCTGCTTGGCCGAGCCGCCGGCGGAATCGCCCTCGACGATGTACAACTCCGTGTTGGCCGGGTCGCGATCCGAGCAATCCGCCAGCTTGCCCGGCAGACCGCCGCCGGTGAGGGCGTTCTTGCGCACCGCTTCGCGCGCCTTGCGGGCGGCCTCGCGGGCGCGGGCCGCATTGAGCGCCTTGTCCACGATGCGCCGGGCGATGGGCGGATTCGCATCGAAATACGACATCAGCCCTTCGTACGTGACGGAGCCGACGATGCGCTCCACCTCGGGCGAGAGCAGTTTCACCTTCGTCTGCGACTCGAACTTCGGATCGCTGTGCTTGACCGAGATCACCGCACTCAAGCCCTCGCGCACGTCGTCGCCGGTGATCTGCGGGTCCTTCTCCTTCAGCAGTTCGTTGGACTTCGCGTACTGGTTGATGGCGCGGGTCAGGGCGCTGCGGAAGCCTGACAGGTGCGCCCCGCCATCGGGGTTGTGGACGGTGTTCGTGTAGCAGAGCACCTGGTCGCTGAAGCTGTCGTTGTATTGCAGCACCACCTGGACGTGGACCTCGATGTCCTTGTCGTCGAGCTTCTCGGTGGCCTCGCGCCGGAGCGTGATGGGCTTGGGGTGAAGCGCCTCCTTGCCCTTGTTGAGCTGCCGGACGAATTCCTCAATGCCGTCCTTGTAATAGAAAACCTCGGTTTGCCCCTCCGCTTTCCGCTCGTCGGTGAACGCGATTTCCAGCCCGGAATTCAGAAAGGCCAGTTCCCGCAACCGCTGGCTGATCAGGTCCGCCTTGAACTCCGTGGTCTCGCGGAAAATTTCCGGGTCCGGCTTGAAAGTGATGAGCGTGCCCGTACTGGTGGAGGTGCCGATCACCTCGAGCTTCTTCGTCGTCTGCCCGCGCGCGAATTCCATGTGATACACCTTCTGGTCGCGCGAGACCTCCACCTCGAACCACTCGCTGACGGCGTTCACGCACTTGGCGCCGACGCCGTGCGTGCCACCGGAAAACTTGTAGCCGCCCTGTCCGTACTTGCCGCCGGAGTGGAGCGTGGTCAGCACCAACTCCACGCCCGGGATGCCGTATTCCGGGTGGAGGTCCACCGGGATGCCGCGCCCGTTGTCGCGGATCGAGATCGAGCCGTCCACGTGGATGGTCACCTCGATGCGTGTGCAATGCCCGGCCAGATGCTCATCCACCGAGTTGTCCAGCACCTCGCTCACGCAATGATGCAGTGCCCGCTCATCGGTGCCGCCGATGTACATCCCGGGCTTCTTGCGGACGGCCTCCAGCCCCTCCAGTTTGCCCAGCATGGAGGCGTCATAAGTTTCGGTGGTTGCGGGTGTGTTTTCCATAGAATACCGCTCCCCATCGCCCCTCTTGAGACGGTTGGTCCGGGGCGATGCGAGCAGCCGATTTGCCCGGGATTCAGTGTAGTTTCCGACGCCTGCGAAACAACGAGAATCTTGGGCCAACCGGAATCGGACTGCCGCAATTCGCCAGCCGGCGGAAGCGGTCACGTCAGTGGTCCGGACCGGCGGGGAGACGCCCCCGTTTTGGTTCCTCCCCCGCCGAGAAATGGAAGGGGCCGCCTCCGCCCAGCGCAGAACCGCCGGCTCAATCGCGCTCCACGAAGTCGGGAACTCCGTTGCCGTTCGCGTCCCGCCCGCCCTCGACAATGTCCGGCCGGCCGTCGCCGTCGCGGTCCAGCGCGGCCAGGTCGAGAAAAACGTAGGGATTTTGATACGCCTCCCGCCCGCGCCCCGCGTACGCCACCCAGAGGCGCAGGGCGGTGGCGTCGAAGACGGCGTTCAGCACATTGCCGCCCTTGATGGGGATCTGGTTGGCCAGCGCCATCAGTCGGGGGCCGTTCAGTTTGCCGTGCTGCGCCCGCAGCGTGGGAAAAGCACCGCGCCCCTCATCCTGGTACACGACACAGGACAACACGTTCGGCGCAAGTTCGTCCGCGGGATCGTTGTCGCGCCAGATCAGCACGTCCTTGGGCGGCGGTTCCGGGCTGTGCGCCCGGATCTTCACCGCGCGCTTCTCGTCGCGACCATCGCCGAACACGAAATGGTACCGCTTCGTAGCCGGTTGACTGCGGAAGATGTCCAGTACCTGCGACAGGGAACTGGCGTCATACAGCATCGTGCGAAACCAGGTCGTGAAATGCGGGGCGTGCAGGTTGTACGGTGCTTCCTTGCGCGGGGAATCGCCTATCTCGGACAAGGCGATGCCCGCGGCACTGAGTCCGCAGTTGGCGCCAATGACCCCGGCGAAGGTCGGCAGCACGTGCGCGTGACCGTTGGCGGGCAGATACACCGCCAATACCGGAAACTCGTGCGCGCCCGCCTCCAGAGTCCAGTCGAGGTTGCGCGTTTGATACAAGTGGCCGTCCTCCGTCGCGCTGCCCCACGCCGCGATGCTGCTGCACGAATACGGCATGAGCAGGGGCAGACAATGCACATGCTGAAGCGAACGGATCGGCAACCCGCTGCCTTCCGCAAGACCGGCGAGTTCCTGCTCGAAGCGGTCATCGGTGTAAGCGGCGGTCGTGGCCCACACCTGGTCCAGCATCGCTTCGTCGAGCTGGAGCTGCGCCTTGAACCCCGTCAGAGCCGCCGGGATGAACCGGTGCATCTCCTCGCGCATCAGGCGGCCCATCTGACGGCCCATCTGAAACGGCGTTCCCCCGACAACGACGACCGGAACCACGGCGGTCTCGTTGGTAACCGCAAACCGATAGCCCGCGCCGTCACCACTGCCCGCGGTCCCCACGCGGGCACCCGCCGTGGCCCGCCCGCCCGAAAACAGGGCCTCCTTCTCGGCATCGGCCGCGCGGGCAACGAAAGCCAGCGCGGTGAAAAAAATCGCAAGCGGCACGAGCAGCGAATTCATCATGAGCACGAGAATGCACCAAAGGCACGCGCGCGCAAACCTGAGGGAGCCGGATTCGCGAGGCCGAGCGGCGGATCCCCCCGGACCCTCGCAAGACTCGAAGCGACCAAGCTCGCGACGGACTGTGGGTGGCGGGCCGCCGGCCATTTTCACCCATCGCTTTTCTCCCGGCTCCTGATCCACTCTGGCGGGATCGGGTTCCCGTGGCCTTCCCGCTGCCCGACCATGCCGGCGATCCACCAGCGCGCGCCGTCCCAGCAGCAGTTGGAACAGTTCACGAAGCGGGCCGTGAGCGGGTTAAGGCTCGCTCACAGACATTGTGAGCACCGCAGCCCGGGTCGCCTTACGGGGCCCAGCCCCGAACTGGCTTCGCAACGGGTGCGGTCCATGGTTCTTGATGGGCTTGGTTGCCAGCCGGTGTGTGCCGCGCCAGCCACCAGATCACACCAATTTCGTCCGGCAGCGCGTAGAGGCGGCGGCCGCTGGCCACGTCGTCAAGGTCCACCCGCCGCCCATCGTGATTGGCCGCGGCCAGCCGCGTGCCGTCCGGACTGAACCGCCGGTGGGCAATGGAGGTGGAGGAGCGCTCGCCCGGCGCGAGCAGCGGCAGGGAGCCCACGATGTCACGCGTGGCCGGATCAAGGAAATGCAAGGTGCGCTCGCCTTCCACCCGGTTGCGTTGGGCTTCTTCGTCGAGTTCGGTGAAGGCGACCTGATGGCTCACCGGCAGGAGCCCCAGGCTGTAGATGTCGCGGCGCGTATTCATGTCCAGTCCGCTCATCGCCGCCTGCTCCGGACTCATGTAGGCCAGCGTGCCGATGAACTGGTGAAGCTGGGTGTAAACCGTGGCGTCGGTCAGCCGGCCTTCCGTCGCCTTGGCGATGCCAAAATCAATCACCTTCGGCACCGGCACGCCGTCATGCGGCGTGACGAGGATGTTCGACGGCTTGATGTCGCGGTGGATGATGCCCTTTTGATGCGCGTGCTGGATGGCGTGGCAGACCTTGATGAACAACTCGAGTCGGTCCCGGGTCCCGAGTTTCTCCTGGTCGCAGTAGTCGGTGATCTTGATGCCGCGGACCCGTTCCATCACGAAGTAGGGGCGGCCCGTAACGCCGGTTTTCCAACCAGCGCGGGGCGGTTCTCCCTTCGCGGCAGACTTGCCGACTGGAAAGTCGGCGTTACGGGGTGCGCCGGCTGGCGAGTCGGCGCTCCGCGGGGCGTCCTCTCCGACGATGCCCGCGTCGAGCACCTTGGCGAGGCTGGGATGGTCCATCATGGCCAGCGCCTGGCGCTCGGCCTCGAAGCGCGCGACGACCTGGTGGGTGTCCATGCCCAGCTTGATGACCTTGAGGGCGACGCGGCGCCACACCGGCTCGGTCTGCTCGGCAAGATAGACCACGCCGCAGCCGCCCTCGCCGATCTTCTCGAGCAGCTTGTAACGCCCGAGCGTCTGGCTGACGGCGGGTTCGGGTGATTCGTCCGGGTCAGGCGCGGGCGGCGTGGCGTCGGCCTGCGTGGCCAGCAGTGTTTCGGGCGGCTCGTGCGCCGCGAGCAGGGCGTCGAGGCGCCGGCTCAGGGCGATGTCTCCGCCACAGGCCGGCTCCAGAAAGCTGGCGCGGGCCGATACCCACTCCCGAGCCGACCGATCCATGCCGCAGGTTGGCGCCGATCTCAACCGACAGCCAGGCCCGGGCGCAGGCCGACCATTGTTTGGCGGTGGGCACAGCGATGCCCAGCACGGCGGCCGTTTCACCCGAACCGGTCAACCCCGCCCCGGTAACAATCATCCTTGGCGCGAGTCTCACCTGATGGTCCCGCGGCGAAACCGCTTGCCGGCTCCCTCCCCGAACGCATAGTGACCGGGCCGGATGGGTGTCTGCGGATGTCCGCCTGGCGGCGGTTCCGGGCCGACTGGTGCCGATCACCGGCTGGTGTTTCGGCCCGCCCACGGGCGCCCCCGTAGCTCAAATGGATAGAGCGGCGGTTTCCTAAACCGTTGATCCCTGTTCAATTCAGGGCGGGGGTACCAACTGCCCGGTCGCTTGCGGACCGAAAACTCCCGGCTAATTTCCCCAGCGCTTAAGAGGTACAAACCAACCAAGAACGAGATAACGAAACGAACGGACTATGCCACACGAACTACCTGCATTGCCCTACCCCAAAGAGGCCTTGGAGCCCCACATTGACGCGCTGACGATGGAGATTCACCACGGCCGGCATCACAAGGCGTACGTGGACAACCTCAACAAAGCCATCGCCGGCAACCCCGCACTGGAAGCGAAGTCCCTCGAGCAGATCATTCGGGACTTGAGCGTGGTTCCAGACGCCGTGCGCGGCGCCGTGCGGAACAACGGCGGCGGCCACTGGAACCACAGCTTTTTCTGGAAGATCATGGCACCGAATGCTGGGGGCGCGCCCTCCGGCCCGATCGCCGCCGCGATCGAATCCGCTTTCGGGAACTACGAGGAGTTCAAGGCCAAGTTCGAGGCGGCCGGTCTGGGCCGGTTCGGCAGCGGCTGGGCGTGGTTGGTGTGGAACGCCGGCAAGCTCGAGATCGTCTCGACGGCGAACCAGGACAACCCGCTCATGGGGAAGGCGATTGCGGGCTGCGAAGGCACGCCCTTGCTGGGCGTGGATGTGTGGGAACACGCGTACTACCTCAAGTACCAGAACAAACGCGCCGACTACCTCAAGGCGTTCTGGAACGTGGTGAACTGGGCCGAGGTGAATCGCCACTTCGAAGCCGCGCGTCGGTAAAGATCACCGAACTCTTTGAAGTCCCGCCGGATCACGGGCCAACTGCCCACCGGCGGGCTTCGTCTTTTCAGGGGCCGGTTTGAAAGACGGTGGCCCCCCCTTTCCGAGTGGCATCGCCTCGCGGGTCCGCTCACACTTCGTGCATGAATGTGCTCGTTGCCGGCGGCGCCGGTTACATCGGTTCGGTGTGCGTCGAACAACTTTGCGACGCCGGCCATGTTGTCACCGTCCTCGACAACCTGACGGAAGGACACCGGTCCGCGGTGGATCCCCGCGCACGTTTCGTTGGCGTGTGCCTGAGTGATCGGGAAACAGTTCTCAAGACAGTCAGGGCCAGCGGTGCGGAGGCGATCCTGCATTTCGCGGCCAACGCGCTGGTGGGAGAGTCCATGACCGACCCCGGCAAGTACTTCCGCAACAACGTGGCTGCCGGGTTAAATTTGCTGGACGCGGCCGTCATCGCCGGCGTGCGCAAGTTTGTCTTCAGCTCGACCTGCGCCACGTACGGCCAGCCTGAGCGCGTGCCCATGACGGAGGATTTGCCGCAGCGGCCCATTAACCCGTACGGCGAGTCCAAACTGATGTTCGAGCGGATGCTGTCCTGGTACCGACAGATCCACGGTCTCGAGTTCGTGGCCTTCCGGTACTTTAACGCGGCCGGCGCCTCGACCCGATTCGGGGAACATCATCGCGTGGAGACCCACCTGATCCCCAACGTGCTCAAGGTCGCCCTGGGGCAGGCGACGCACTGCGAGATTTACGGCACGGACTATCCCACCCACGACGGCACCTGCGTTCGCGACTACATCCACGTGGCCGACCTGGCCGATGCTCACATCCGCGCGCTCGAACCGGGCCGCAGCGGGTTTTACAACCTCGGCAACGGTTCCGGCTATTCCGTCCGCGAAGTCATCGCGGCCTGCGAGCGCGTGAGCGGGCGGCCGATCCGGGCAATCGAGAAACCGCGCCGCCCCGGGGACCCACCGCGGTTGGTGGCGGATGCCAGCAAGGCCCGCCGTGAATTGGGCTGGGAGCCACGCATTCCCCGCATCGAGGATATCGTGGCGAGCGCGTGGGCGTGGCACCAGGCGCATCCGTCTGGTTACCCAGACTGACCCCCGCTCACCTTCCCGCACCCCCCAAGGTTCGGCCCGGGGCCGTCAGAGATTGACCGAGCGTGCGGGCACCCGGCGACGGCCGCTCACGGCTTGTCGTCGCCCCCGGCGGACGAACCGGTCGGCTTCGGGACAAAGGTCAACGCCGCGGAGTTGATGCAGTAGCGCAAGCCGGTGGGCTGCGGTCCATCTTCGAAGACGTGTCCCAGGTGCCCGCCGCACCTGGCACACGTCACTTCCGTCCGAATCATCCCGAAGCTCGTGTCCAGATGCTCGTCAATCAGGTTCGTGGACGCCGGTTGGTAGAAGCTGGGCCAGCCGCAGCCGGAATCGAATTTCGTGTCGGACACGAACAGCACCTCACCACAACCCGCGCAGCGGTACTCGCCGGCGTCCTTGGTGTTCCAGTACTTGCCGGTGAAAGCTCGTTCGGTCCCCTTCTGCCTGAGCACCCGGTACTGTTCCGGCGTGAGTTGAGCCCTCCATTCCGCATCGCTCTTCGCAACCTTCTTGCTCATGACGTCAGTGGTAACGGCATCGGCCCTCGGCGATTCCGACGACGAGGGACGCAACGCGCCGGGAACGGCCGCATCCGCGGGCTGGGTGGCCCCGATGCCGGACCGGGGGCCGCAGCCGGAAATGGCGAGCCCCACCGCGACGGACGCAGCCAGCCATGCCCGTGATTGCCGGTTCTTCATAGACTTGTGGTGGTCGGAGTCTTGCTCCCGCCACGCGTCGCAAAATGATCTGAATTCCTGCGATGGCAAGCGGCAGCCCGTCGCGGAGTCGGTCGCGCGACGTCTGCCTTGACGCCACGGGGCTGCGTCAACAGCGTCAGCCGCATGAAGACCGTCGTCCGCATCGCACTTTGCTCGCTGGTCCTGAGCGGCGGGCTGATCTCCCCGGCCGCCCTCCGCAGCGCCGACGCGCCGCCCGCAGGCATTGGCACTTTCCCGGATGAGGCGGCCTTTCCGGGCCGGGGCCCCATTCGCCAGTACGACTGGTTTCAGAAACTCTGGATCGAGCGTCGCACTCAGTGGTGGCTCGACCGCGACAAGGACCGGGGCGCGGTGGTGTTTCTGGGCGACTCCATCACCCAGGGTTGGGGCACGCTCGCGCAAGACTTCCCCGACCTGAAGGTGGCCAATCGCGGCATCAGCGGGGACGTCACCCGCGGCGTCCTGTACCGATTGAAGGAAGACGTCCTGGATCTGGGGCCCGCCGCGGTGGTGCTCCTGATTGGAACGAATGACTTGGAGGAAGGCGGCGAACCGGCGGTGATCGCTGCCAACATCGAAGCCCTCCTGGCGGCGTGCCGGCAGGCGCAACCCCGGATGCCCGTGGTGCTCTGCGCGGTGATGCCCAGCAGCGCCGCCAAGAAACGCCCGGCCGCGCAAATCAAGGACCTCAATGCGCGACTGGTTCAACTCGCCCACGCGCACGCCAACGTCACGTTTTGCGACACGTGGACACCGCTCGCGAACGCCGACGGCGACGCGAAGCCGGAGGAGTTCCCCGATCTGCTTCACCCCAACGCCGCCGGCTACGCCAAGTGGACCGCCGCGCTGCGGCCGATCTTCGCCCAACTCAGACTGGGTGCCGGCAGACAATAGTGGGCGAACAGCGCGCTTGCCGCCGGTTCCCATTTCCATTTCCCCAAGCTCCCCGCCAACCGCATCCGTTTGCCCCGCCATGAGAGTTCTGTCGCTCGTACTCGCCAGCAGTCGCCTGCTCTTCACCACCATGGCGGCCGACCAGGCGAACCCGGCCCTCACCCTGCACGTGTCGCCCACCGGCGCCGACGCCAACGACGGCACCGCGGAACAACCGTTCCTGACCTTGGAGCGCGCCCGGGACCAAATCCGCTCGCTCAAGCAGCGGGGAAGTCTGCCGGCAGGCGGCGTCGAGGTGATGATCCATGCTGGCGAGTACCGGGTCGCTCGCGCGTTCACCCTGGGCGCCGATGATTCCGGAACGGCCACGGCTCCGGTGGTGTACCGCGCGGCCGGGGACGGGGTGCCGCGATTCAGCGGCGGCCTGCGGCTCCAGTCGTTCAAGCCTGTGTCCGATGCCGCCGTGCTGGCGCGGTTACCCACGGAATCGCGAGGCAAAGTGTGGGAAGCCGATCTGGCGGCCGCCGGCGTGACCAACGTGATTCCCTTTTCGCTGGGCGGCTTTAGCAGCGGACGCGGGTTCCGCACCCACCCGGCGCTCGAACTGTTCGTGAATGATGAACCGATGATCCTCGCCCGCTGGCCCAACGACGGTTTCGTCAAGACCGGCCCGGTGTCCGGGCCCCTGACGCTGGACGCTTGGGATCGCAAGCGAGGCGCACGGGAGGGCCGGTTTCGCTTCGACAACGAGCGGCTGACCCGGTGGGCGAGTGAGGCTGATGCGTGGCTCTACGGCTACTGGTTCTGGGACTGGGCGGACTCGTACGAGAAGATCGAACGGATAGATCTGGAGCGACGCGAAATCATCCTTGCCCAGCCTTGGCATCGGTACGGCTACCGGGAGGATCAACGGTTCTACGCCGTGAATCTGTTGTGCGAGCTCGACGTTCCGGGGGAGTGGTATCTCGACCGGGCGCGCGGCCGGGTGCTCCTCTACCCCCCGACCGACCTCGCCGGAGCGCGGGTGGAGCTCTCGACCGCAGCCTTCCCGCTCGTCGAGGTCCAGGGCGCGTCCCACCTCCGGTTTCGCGGTCTGCTCTGGGAATGCGGCGCGGCGGATGGCGTGCGGATCCGGGACGGCGAGGACATCCGGTTTGAAGGTTGCACGATCTATAAAATGGCCGGGAACGGGGTGGAGATTCGCGGCGGACGGCGACACGCCCTCCAATCCTGCGACATTCACACGCTCGGCCGGGGCGGCGTCGTTTTGATCGGCGGAGACCGGCGCACCCTTGCCCCCGGCGACCACCGGGTGGAGAACTGCCATATTCACCATCTCTCGCGAATTGACCACACCTACACGCCGGGCGTCTGGGTGGACGGGGTCGGCGCACGCCTCCGGCACAACCTGTTTCACCACATCGCCAGCAGCGCCCTGCGCGTCGAGGGCAACGAGCATCTGATCGAACTGAACGAGGCGCATCGCGTGGTGCTGGAATCGGACGATCAGGGCGCGGTGGACATGTTTGGCAACCCCACCTACCGCGGCAACGTGTACCGCCACAACTACTGGCATCACCTCGGCGAATGGGACGCCCCGCGCCCGGCGGAACACGGCATGAGGGCAGGCATTCGGCTCGACGACGCCATCTGCGGCGTGCTCGTGCAGGGAAACATTTTCCAGCGCTGCGCCACGCGCGGGTCCCACTTCGGCGGCGTGCAGATTCACGGCGGCAAGGAGAACCTGGTGGAGGGCAACCTCTTCGTGGACACCCCGGCAGCGGTGAGTTTCACCCCCTGGGGCGAACAGCGCTGGCGCGACTTTGTCGCCAAGGCCCTGGACGCGCCGGCGATTGACCGCGAACTCTACCTCCGCCGTTATCCCTCGCTGGCCGCCCTCGCCGAAGAGCCGAACGTGAACACGATTCGCGGCAACGTGGCGTTGCGCTGTGAAGCCCTGTTCCTTCGCGTGCCTGCCGGCACCGTGAGCGTCAGCAACCGGGAGCTCCCGCAGGGCACCGAACTGCGCGAGGGACCCGACGGCCGATTGGTCTGGTCCGAAGAGGAGGCGGCGAGGCTGGGCATCAGCCACATCCCGTTCACCCAGATTGGCCTCTATGCGGACTCTTGGCGTGCCGGCCGCGAGGACGGGTGGCGGTTGAAAACGGCGAGCCGCTGACGGCACTCACCCGGGACGCCTGCGACCCGCATCAGAGCGGCGGGTGACTGCGCCGGGCGTTTTCGCGCGTGAGCAAACAACGGCTGGGTTGTCCAATCGGGCTAAACGTGACCCCCTCGCCGCCAACTCGTCGCCGCTGGCTGCGCTTCGCGGCCCGCACCGTCACGCTGACGGTTCTGCTGGCGCTCGCCGCCCTGGCGTTCTGGCACTATTGGCTGCGCTGGCCGGTTGGCGCCGGACCGGCCGGACCACCCGTGGACCGAGCGGACTTCGCGCGGGGGTGGACCGACAGCGAGGTCTTCTTGGTAGGACTGGGCGACAGCGTCACGGCGGGGTTCGGCGCCCGGCCGGGTTACTCGTACTTCGACCGGCTGGTCCGGAACCCGCCCGAGGAGTTCCCGGAAATGCAGGGCGTCTGCCTGTCGGCAGTTTTCCCGCGGCTGCGGTTCACCAACTTGGCGGTGAATGGCAGCACGTCCTTGCATCATGTGCGGTCGCAACTGCCCAAGCTCCCGTGCCAGCCGACCAACGTCCTCGGGCTGGTGGTCATCACCACCGGCGGCAACGATCTCATCCACAACTACGGCCGCACGCCGCCGGCCGAAGGCGCGATGTATGGGGCGACGCTCGCCGAGGCGCGGCCGTGGATCGAGAGCTTCCGGACACGCCTCAACGGTATGGTGGCAACCATCACCAACGCCTTCCCCGGCGGCTGCCACATCTTCCTCGGCAACATCTACGATCCGACCGACGGCTTGGGCGACATCCACTGGGCGCGCCTGCCGCGCTGGCCGGATGGGTTGACGATCCACGCCGCCTACAACCAGGTTCTCGCCGAGTGCGCGGCCCGTTTTCCCCAGGTCCACCTGGTGGACCTCCACGCGGCGTTTCTGGGGCATGGAATCCACTGCACGCAGTTCTGGCGGACATTCTATCGCAAGGACGACCCGCGCTACTGGTATCACGCCAACCTCGAGGATCCGAACGAACGAGGTTACGACGCCTTGCGGCGGCTCTTCCTGAACGAGATGGCTCGGGTCTTTCAGGGCACCGCGTTTTGACACTCCAAACTTCCCGGGCGATGGAGCGAACACGAGTTGACCTGCCATGAAGACCGGCCCCGCAAGCCACTCCCAACGGCGCGGATTGTCGTTGATCGAAGTCGCCTTGATCGCGGTGATCGTGACGATCCTGTCCCTGGCGATTCTGCCCGCGCTCTACGCTCTCAGAACGCGGGCGTCGCCGATGTCCTGCGCCAACCATCTCAAAAGCGTGTCGCTCGCCTTCCGACTCTACGCGACCGATCACGGCGACCGGTTTCCCGCGGTCTCGACCAACGGCTGGCAGACGATCGCTGGCGGGGAGCGCGAGTTCCTCGGCCGCTGGCGGCTGCTGTCCAACGACCTCGGCTCTCCGAAGCTTCTGGTTTGTCCATCAGACCGACGGTCGCCCGCGCCCAACTTCTCCGCTCTGGCCGCTTCGAACGTCAGCTACTTCCTGAACGCGGACGGCCGGGGACAGGCCGCGATCGTCCTCCTCGGCGACCGCCATCTCGCCATCGCAGGCCAACCCGTCCCGCCCGGGGTGCTGACCTTGAACTTGAATCTGAACCTGGGATGGACGCCGGAGTTGCATCTAGGCCGCGGTCATCTCTCCTTCGGTGATGGCTCAGTCCAGGCGTTCGCCGTTTCACCCGAGCTCACGGAGGCACTGCGGCCCGCGATAAGGGAGGCGCACCGATTGTTCGTTCCGTGAAGGCGCCGCCGGGCTCGCCGGCCCGCTCACGGTGAAGGTGGCCGGGCGTTGCCGCCACCCGCGCCAGGCGGCCGCAAGAAGCGGCCCACGAGGTCGCGGTAGGAATTCTGGAGTCGCTCGTAATTGGCCATCTGGGCCGGCGTGAGGACTCCTTGCAGGGCCTGGCGCTTCTGCGCGGCTTCCCACTCGATGGCCGCCACGGGATCGCGTGGCCGGCCAAGGTGCGCCTGCGGGTCGGTGTCCATCCCGCGCAGGGCCTGGTCGTACAACACCGAAAACATGGCGTCCTGCTGCTCGGGGCTGAGGCCGAGGCTGCCTTGGATGAGCAAGAGTTCCGTGTTGGCGGCCATGCGCGCATTGCCCTGGTTCTCCGCCTGCTGGTGCTGCTTGTAGGCCGCCTGCTGCTCCGGCGTCAGTCCGGCAAGGATCTGGTCCTCAAGGGCCTTGGACCACTCCTGGAGCGTGGGCACATCGTCAAAGGTCGCTTCGCCGTAGCGCAGGCGCCGCAGATTCTCCAGGCCGCTCTGCAGCGCTTCATTCATCGCCGTCCGCACGGCCTCCTCCTGTTCCGGCGAGAGATTCAATCGCTCGCGCACGAGATTGAGGCGGGAGTCCACGTACCCGCGCATCAGGGTGTCCTGACGGCCCGCCGGCGGGCCGGCGGCGGCCCGGCCGCGCTGATTCGGCCGGTTGGCCTGAACGGGCTCGCCCGCGTTGGCGCTGGCTCCCGTCTGCCGCGTCAGGCCGCTGAGCCTTCCGCGCAACTCGGCCACTTCCAGCCGGAGCGCTCGCCGTCCGCGCGGAGGCGGGCCACCTCCTCCTGCGCGGCGCTCAGTGCCAGTTCGGCCGCGCGTGTGGCCGCCTCCGCCTGCGCGATCCGCTCCCGCGACGCGCTGTTCAGGGCGTTCAGCCGGCCGGTTTGGACAACCAGGCCAAGCACACAGAGGCCGATCACTCCCAGGGACCAGTGGGTGATTTTCATGACAAAAGCGTTTTAGGCGAAGTCACGGAGAAGCACGGCAAGGTTACACGCGTTTTGGCGAGGGCGGGAAACTACCAGCAGGCGCTGCGGGCCCCGGAGCCCCGGTTCACGCCGACAATGCCTCGTCGCCGACCCAATCACTGCGCCCCCAGCGGCGGCCAAAGCCGGGGGAGCTGAGCCGCTTGATCAACCGCCGTTCACCGGCTCGTGCGCCTTGCGGCCATAGACGCGCTCGTAGGCCCGGCAGAACGGACAGATGCGCTCCTCCACCCGGCGGACCAGTTCATACGGGAGTCCTTTCTGCTTTCGACGCGCCCGGCGACAAATCGCGCAGTTGGCACAAACCCTGGCCAGCGCGACATCCACGGCCCCCACCTCAACCTCGCTCATACTTCCCCCCAAACTCGACTGAATTCCTTGTTCACCTCAAGGCTCCCGCTCCACCCGCGAACGGCGCGCGACGACGACGGTCAGCCCGGCGATGCTTTCGGACCTCCCGATACTCCTCTGTCCGCCGGCCGTCAACGGTGCCGTGACCGGCGCCCGCGCATCACTCGATCGCCGCCCGCATTGCGGCAAAAAGCTCCCGAGCGCGCTCGACACTCACCGGCTCGGCGGCGCGATCCTCCGCGTGCTCGACCAGATGTTCGGGGAGTTCCTTCAGAAAGCTCGAGGGATGGCAGGGAAGCAACTGCCCGTACCGACGGCGACCGGAGCAATGCGTGATGACCAGCGACTGCATCGCCCGCGTGATGGCCACGTAGAACAGCCGCCGTTCCTCGTCAAGCGTGCCCTCGACCTTGGACCGGGCGTGCGGGAGCAGTCCCTCCTCCATGCCAACGATGAACACGTGCGGGAACTCCAGGCCCTTGCAACTGTGCATCGTGATCAGAGTCACCGCGTTGTCCGGCGCCTCCGCTTCAGATTCCCGTTCGGTATCGAGCGTGATGTCTTCCAGATAGCGCTCGAGGCGATCCGCCAGCGGCGTCCCCGGCGCTGGTTCACCGTCGAGAGCGGCCACCAGTTCCTTCAAGTTCCGCACCCGGTTTTCGGCCGCCTCCGCGTCCTTCTCACTGCGACGCAATTCCTCGAAGTATCCGATCCCGGTCAGGAGCGACTCGGCCCACTGTTGCAGACCGCGCGGGTCTGACGCCGCTCCGGTGCCATGCAACTGGGCGCGGGCGGTCTCGAGCAGGCGGACAAAGCCTTCGATGCTTTCTCGCGTCCGCGCCTGAAACCCAGCCTGCACCACGGGGTTCTTCATGGCGCTGAACACCGAGCTCTTGCGTTCCTGGCTGGCCGCCAGCAGCCGTTGCATGGTCTGGTCGCTCAGCCCGCGGGCGGGCACGTTTGCGATCCGCAACAGGCTGATGTCGTCGTGAGGATTGAGACAAACCTTCAGGTACGCGAGGAAGTCCCGGACCTCGCGGCGATCGAAGAAGCTCTGGCCGCCGACCAGATGGTAACGCACGCCCGCGCGGCGGAGCGCGGTTTCGAGGGGCCGACTTTGTTGGTTCGTGCGGAAGAGGACGGCCTGCTGGCCCCAGCCGATGCGGCGGCCCAGCCGGTTGAATTCGATTTCCTCGACCACCGTGCGCGCCTCCTCCTCTTCGTCTTGAAAGGTGAACAGGGTGATCTTCGAGCCTTCGCCCCGCTGGGACCAGAGCTGCTTGCCGCGGCGGCGGGCATTGTTGCGGATCACGGCGTTGGCTGCCTGCAGAATGGTGGTGGTGGAGCGGTAATTCTGTTCGAGCTTGATGACCTTCACCTCCGGGAAGTGCTTCTCCAAGTCGAGCAGATTCGCGACCTCCGCGCCCCGCCAGCCGTAGATGGACTGGTCGTCGTCGCCGACCACGCACAAGTTGCGGTGCTGCTTCGTGAGCGCATGCACCAGTTCGAACTGGGCGGCGTTCGTGTCCTGATACTCGTCCACCATGACGTAGCGATACTTCGCGCGGCACGCCTCGAGGACGTCCGGGTGCTCGCGGAACAAGCGCAGGGTCAGCAAAATCAGGTCGTCGAAGTCCACCGCGTTGCACGCGTGCAGGGCGGATTGGTAACGGTCCCGCACGTGCTCCGCCAGGGCGCGCACGTTCGAGTCGGCAAAAGCGGCCGAGCGTTCCCCGCCGTTCTTGAAACGGCTCAACAGGCCGAGCACCGCGCCGGGGTCCACCTTCTCGCCCCTGGCGGAAAGGTGGCTGAGGATCTTCTTGATGGCGCTGAGTTGCTCGGCCTCATCGTAAATGACGAAGTTGCGCTTGTAGCCGAGGCGCTCGATGTGCTGGCGCAGGATGCGCACGCAGAGCGAATGAAACGTGCAGAGGGTCGGGCGTTCGGGCTTTTCCCCGTCGGAGTCCCGTGCGGGGCGCGGGATCAGTTGGTTCACCCGCTCCAGCATCTCTCGCGCGGCCTTGTTCGTGAACGTGACCCCAAGGATGTTGCCCGGCGGGACGCCCCGGGAGATCAGGTAAGCGATGCGCGTGGTGATGACTCGCGTCTTCCCGGTCCCGGCACCAGCGAGGATCAGCACCGGTCCGTTGATGGTTTCCACGGCCTGGCGCTGCTGCGGGTTGAGCGAGTTGAGGTTCATGCGCGGGCGCGGAGTGTAGGAGGCGCTGGCGGGGGTGCAAGCGGAGCGGGCAGAATTGTGCCCGCGATCAGCCGCGAACCCGAGACGCCGACTTGGGCCGCCGGCGGTCCGGGTTGAGCGGCCGCCAGATAGGCGCCGGGGGATCGCCGCAGCGGATTGGCCCGCGCGTCACTCCCGACCCGCCGGCCCCACGTACTGGCGCGCAATCACCAGGTTGTCGAAATACACGATATTGGTCGGGTTCTTGGTCCAGCGATCGGTCACGTACGATTCGAGCGTCAACGCGTTGGCTTTGAGACCCTCGGTTTTCCGCCAGTTGATGCCCCGCCAATGGCCCAAGAGCCTTCCGTCAATCCAGAAGGCCTGCTCGCCGTCGGCCCGGCCCGGCGTGTTGTGCTTGAGCATGAACTCCGCGCAAATCCACCGGTCTTTCGGAATGTTGTCCTGTGGCTCCACTTGGAACGAGTTGCCCCAGTACTTGCCGTCGCGGGAGACCTCCATCTCGTGCCAGTAGCTGTAAAAATTCCAGCGGCCGGGGGCCGGCCAGCGACCCCAGTTGCCCCACGGTTCAAGCGCCGTGGAGAAACGCTCGTCACCCGCCGGTCGCACGCCCGCACCGCCAAACCCGCTCCAGCGCTCGCCGCCACGAAGGCCTTGGTTCGCCCGCAGCGTGACAAAGTGATGGATGTAATCGCAGGTCGGATCAAAGCGCACATAGAACCGGATGAACACCGGATCCGCCGGCTCGAACCACCGCGTCAGGCCGCCACCCTGGTTTTCGCCGAGGCGCGCCTCGACCTTCAGACATTGCCGTCCGCACGCCGCGTCGCCAGCCGGGACGAGGCTGAGCGCCCGGCCTGCGTCTGAACTCCGCTCGTCCCAGCGCGCGCCCAGGGACGGGTCTTCAAAGTCGTCGGCGAAGATCACCGCCGGGTGTTGCGCCAGGCCGGCATCCGCTTTGAACGTCGCAGCGAATCCGGCCCCTTGCGGCAGTGCGCTGGAGCTGGCCAAGTTGGGAAATCGCTCCTCCGCGCCTGGCACCGCGGCGGCAACACTCGCGGCGACGATGAGCGGGCAGATGGCTGAATACATGGCGGGACGCTAGGCATCGCAACCCTGCGGGTCAAACGGGCGATTCCGTCGAACATCGCGCTGGCGTTCGGCGACGGTCCGTGTAATTTTCGCGCATGATGTCGCCGGGAGAAAACCTCTCAACCGCCCGCTCCTGGCTGCAGGAAGCGGCTGCCGCGCCGGCAAACCGGCCGGTTTCACCCTCATTGAACTGCTGGTGGTCATCGCCATCATCGCCATCTTGGCCGGCCTGTTGCTCCCCGCGCTGGCAGCGGCCAAGGACAAGGCCCATCGGACGATGTGCGTGAACAACCAGAAGCAGATTGGTCTTGCCTGCCACATGTACGCCGGTGACAACCAAGAGCGACTCCCCTTCCCCAATTGGAACCCTCCGTGGGTTCCAGGTTGGCTCTATGCGCCGACGAATAACAGCGTTCCCAATCTGCACGCCCGCCCCTACTCGACCAACGAGATTCTCGCCTACCAGGGCGGCCAACTCTGGCCGTTCACGGGTGCAATCCGCACGTACCGCTGCCCGATTGACAAGACCAACACCGCCACCTTCAAGGCCCGCGCGAACAAGCTGGCCACCTACGTCATGAACGGCGCGGTCTGCGGCTACGGCGCGCTGAAACCGGATGGGATGTCTTACAAGCTCAATGACTTCGCGCCCGACGCCTTCATCATGTGGGAGCCGGACGACAAAAACGTCACGCTGGGCTACGGCTACAACGACGGCTCCAGCTACCCGGACCCCGACCTCGATGGCGCGCTCGGCCGCCGACACGGCAAAAAGGGCGGCATCGTGATGGCGGTGGATGGACACGTGGAGTTCATCTCCTACGACGCCTGGCGGCGGGAGTCGAAGATCCCGACGCGCAACCGCATGTTCTGCAGTCCCGGCTCGACTACCGGCCGGTGACCGCCGGCCGGCTGGTCAGAAAGGCACCTGCGCCGTTCAGGGGACTCGCACCACGGGCGCCGGGTGCGCCGTGCCACGAGTTGCCCGGCTCGTCAGTTTTCCGTCGGAGTCAAACCACAGAGGGTCCAGCGCGATGAACCGCGACCATTCGACCCGGGCCGTGTTTTTTTGGTGGTAAATGTGCCACCACTGGCCGGCGTCATCCCGAATCGCGCACCCGTGCCCCGGACCGAAAATCTCTCCGCCCCGCTGGATGATCGGGTTGTGGGCCGCCCGCACAAAAGGGCCGAGGGGACTGTCCGCCGTCGCGTAGCCCACGGCGTAGTCGGGCGTGTCGGCCCCGCTGCCGCTGTAGAGCAGGTAGTACCGGCCGTTGTGCTTGATCATCCAAGGACCTTCGGTCACGTGGCCCGCCCGCTTTTCCCATTCGGATTCGGGCTGGAGCAGCACCTTTGGCTCACCGACCGGCTCTGTCGGACTGGCGAGCGGCTGCACGGAAATGCGAAAGCCGGGGAACTTGACGAAGTAGAGGAACAGCTTCCCGTCATCGTCGCGAAACAGGTGAGCGTCAATCGCGGCGTCGAAGAACTTTCGGCGCATGGTGAAAGGCCCCAGCGGACCGTCGGCCTCGGCGACGCCCACCGTCTGGTTCACGGTGTAGTACAGGAAGAACTTGCCGGACTGCGGGTCGCGCCACACATCCGGCGCCCAGACATGGGGCGGGCCGGGGCGAAACACCACCGGGCCGGGGAGCCAGTTCACCAGATTCGTTGAAGTATAAACGCGCGTGCCGTTGTCCCCGTCCACTTCGCCGGTGGCATAGAGGTAAAAGACCCCCTCGTGCCGGATCACCGCCGGGTCCGCCAGGTTGCCGGGCATGAGGGGATTCTGGTAGGTCGCGGCCCCGCCCGTCATGGCGAGGCTGAGCGTGGCGACGAGCGAATAGAATCTGAGGAGTTGCATTTCCCGCGACGATAGCCGCGGAACCCGTTCGGACGCCAGCCGGTTTCCGCGAGAGCCGGCTTCAGCCTCACGCGCCGGCCGGCGGATTCAATCGCCCCCAAGCCGCCGTCGGGCGCAATTCTAGTTGTCACGTCGGCCGACCATCGTAGCTTGGGGCACGGGGATGAAAACCTTTGCCCAACTGGGCTATCCCGGCCGGTTGATTGCCGTCGAAGGCCTCGATGGTTCGGGGAAATCCACGCAGATTCACCTGCTGAAGCGATGGCTCGAACAGCAGGGATTGAAGGTCTTTTTCAGCGAGTGGAACTCCTCCGAATTGGTCAAGACCGCCACCACCAGGGGAAAGCAGCAGGCGTTGCTGACCCCGACCACGTTCAGTCTGATTCACGCCACCGACTTCGCAGACCGGTACGAACGGCAGTTGGTGCCCTTGCTCCGCGGTGGCTACCTGGTATTGTGCGACCGATACGTATTCACAGCCTTCGCGCGGGATGTGGTGCGCGGTTGTCCGCAGCAATGGGTGCGGGGCATCTACAGTTTCGCCGCCTTGCCGGACCTCACCTTTTTTTTCAAGGCCAGCCTCGAGGTGTCGCTCCACCGCATCCTCATGGGGCGGCCCCAGTTGAAGTACTATGAAGCGGGAATGGACCTGAAGCTTTCGTCGGACATCGAGGAGAGCTTCCGCCTCTTCCAGGGGCGCCTGCTCGAACAGTATCTCGCCATGAGCGTGGATTACGGCTTCCGGGTGATCAACGCCAACGACCGGGTCGAAGAACAGCAGATCATCGTTCGCCGGATTGTCGCGGATCAAATTGACCTGAACGCCTTCGCGGCACGTCCCGCCTGACGCCATGCCCAGACGCAAATCCACGCCCACGCCCCCGACGCGCCCCTCGGCCAGCGACCTGCAGGTGCTGGTGCCGAAGACGACTCCCAAGCGCTTTTACGGCCACGGCATCCCGGGCGTGGATGTGTCGCAGTTGACCGGCAAATTGATTGTTGTGGAAGGGGCGGACGGCTCCGGTCGCTCCACGCAAATCGCCCGCCTGAAGGACTGGCTCGAAGGCCACGGTCACGCCACGGTTCAGATTGGGTTGAAGCACTCGAAACTCATCGGCGAAGAACTGGACCGGGCTCAGGCGGGAAACGTCCTCAGCCGAACCACCTTCAGCCTTTTCTACGCAACGGACTTCGCCGACCAACTCGAAAGTTCCATCATCCCCAGCCTCCGGGCGGGCTTCATGGTGCTGGCCGACCGCTACATCTACACCCTCATGGTGCGGGACCTGGTGCGAGGCATGGACCGTGAATGGGTGGAAAACCTCTACAGCATCGCAGTCGTGCCCGACGCGGTTTTCTACCTGAAGGTCGCACCGGGGGAACTCGTCCAGCGAACCTTCGCAAAGAGTCACGCGCTCGATTATTGGGAAAGCGGCATGGACCTCGGACTGTCGCGGGACATGTTCGACAGTTTCGTGAAGTACCAGGAGCTGGTGACCGCGGAATTCGAACGCCTGCAACGAACGTACGGCTTCAGCATCGTGGACGGCAACCAGCCGCCCGAGGTCATCACGGCCGAGTTGCAGCGCAAGATCGAACGCGTGCTGCGCGGCGAAGGTTGATCGTCGCGCGGGGCTCCACCACGCTGCCTTTGTTCGTTCCAGCGACGACGACCGGCGGTGAACACCACTCCCCGGCGAGCAGGGCCGACTGCGTTGAAACCCGCGTCAATACAGGCGATTTTCTCCTTGCGCCCCCTCCGTCCCTTGCTAGAACGCGCCCCGCAGTGCGTTAACTCAACCAAGCAACAACGAACAAACACATATCATGGCTAAGCCCCTCTCCAAGTCGGCGCTCGCGGCGGAAATCGCCACGGCGGTTAATATTCCCAAGAAGCAGGCCGCGCAGATTCTCGATCTCATCGCGACCCTCGCGTATAAACACGCCAAGAACTCCTTCACGCTGCCCGGCATCGGCAAGCTGGTCTTGGTCAACCGCAAGGCGCGGCTCGGCCGCAATCCCAAGACCGGCGAGACCATCAAGATCCCGGCGAAAAAGGTCGTGAAGTTCCGCGTCGCGAAGGCGGCGAAGGACGCGATCCTCGGCGGCTAGAAATCCTGTCTGCATCACGGCACTCAAGGCTTCCTTGAGTGCCATTTTTGTTTCAACCCGAGCTGCCGATGGGAATACCGGGTCCCGCCGCTTCGGCCCAATCCAGCCTGGTACCGACCACCGCCGGGCAGCGGATCAGGACGGAGCCTGGTGATGGCGCGCCCCGGCCCCCGGGTATCGGAAAAACCTCGTGAAGGCATGAAGATCGCGGTCGTCGGTTGCGGAGCCGTCGGCAGCTTTTACGGCGCAAAGCTGTGTCGCGCCGGGCACGAGGTTCACTTTCTCCTGCGCACGGATTTCGCCGCCGTGCGAGCCGCCGGCGTCTGCATCGAAAGTCCGGAGGGCAATTTTCGCGTGAAGCCGCGGGCGGCAAACCGACCCGAGGACATCGGGGCCGCCGACGTGGTGCTGATCGCCCTGAAAACCACCGCGAACCGGGAACTGCCCCGTCTGCTGCCCGCTCTGGTCGGCGCCCACACGCGAGTCGTAACGCTCCAAAACGGCCTGGGGAGCGATGAACTGCTGAGCCGCATGATCTTGCCCGAACAGGTGTTTGGCGGCCTGTGTTTCGTCTGCCTCAACCGTGTCGCACCGGGAGTGATCCGACACCTCGCGCATGGTCGCGTGGTTTTAGGCGCCTTCGCTCCCGGCCGGGACGCCGCTGCGTCGGACTTGGTCGGGATCTTCAGCGACGCCGGCATTCCGTGCGAACTCACCACGCGGCTCGCGCAAGCCCGCTGGGAAAAGCTGATCTGGAACATTCCGTTCAACGGCCTGGGCGTTGCCGGGGTCGTGGGATACGACAATTTCTTCAGCGGAACCGTGCCAGACGACCGGGGCCGGTCACGGTGTCTGCCCACCGATGAGCTGCTGACCGATCCGCGCTGGTTTGCCGCCGTCCGCGCCCTGATGGCCGAGGTGATCGGCGCTGCGAACGCCCTGGGCTTTCCCGTCCCGGAGGAGCGCGCCGAGGAGAATATCCATCGCACCCGGATCATGGGCAGCTACCGTGCCTCGACGCTGCTCGACTTCGACGCGGGCCGTCCGCTGGAGCTGGAAAGCATCTTTCTGGAGCCGCAACGCCGCGCGCGCGCGGCGGGTTTCCCGACGCCCTGGCTGGACCGGCTTTGCGCGGTCCTGAGCCGCCTCGCGGAAGCGCGGATCAATCCGTGATCCACCCCGAACCCGTGGGTGGGCTGACGACGGGCAAACTCCTCAACGCAGGAACTTCACCGCCACGAAGCCGGCGATCCCGAGGGCCAGCAGTCCCCAGGCGAACCAGTCGAAGTACTTTTCGATCAGCTCCTTCATCCTGGGACCAAACAGGAAAATCACTCCGCCCACCATGAAGAAGCGCGCGGATCGCCCGATGGCGGAAGCAACCACCAAGGTTAGAAAATTCACGTGGAACACGCCCGCCGCGATGGTGAAGACCTTGTACGGGATGGGAGTGAACGCCGCCGTCAAGATCGCAACGAACGCATTCCCTTCGTACAGCCGCGCGACCTGATCGAAGGCCGCCTGGGAAAACACGTAAGGAATGAACAAGCCCTTCACGGCGCTCCAAGCCGCGAACCCGATGCCATAGCCGATCATCCCGCCAACGACCGACCCCACGGCACACACCGTTGCGAAACGAAACGACCGGCGTGGCGCGCCGACACACAACGCCAGCAGCAACACATCCGGCGGGACCGGGAAGAACGACGATTCGGCCAACGCGATCAAAAACAAAGCCCACGTTCCCCCGGGCCGTTCGGCCCAGCTTACCGTCCAATCGTAGAGGCGGCGCAACCATCCGCGCTGCGCCGCCGCCGGCGCGGCCGGCATGGCTTCGTTGTTCACGGGCGGCGAGTGGATGGGAAAAGCCCCGGGCCGTCAAGCTGGCCACTTGCGAATTGCTGGTGTTCGTTGCCGAAAGGCCACCCGCCAGGCGTCCGCGCCGGCCCAACCCCGGGTCGTCGCGACGCCTTGACCGTGTCCCCGCAAAACCGCGTGCGGTCTCCACACCGGAGCGCCGACCGATCCACTGCTCGGCGGAAGCAGCGGTGCAAACACGGCATTTGGGGTTTCGAATTCCCGGGTGGCGTTGTACGGTCAAAAAATTCGCCGTTCGTCTCCGCATAATCGAAGCCTCGCGCCATGAATGACACCGGCACCACGCCACCGGCCGATTCACCCCGGTACCACCTGGCCCAACTCGATGCGCTCGCGCCGATCCCCTGTCCGTGCGGTCTGGCCCGCCGCGCGTTCGGACAGATCGCGGACGCGCCAGCCAGCGTTCATCTGGTTGAAATCAAGACGGATGCTCAGATTCACTACCATCGCCGCACGACCGAGATCTATGTCGTCGTGGAAGGCGAGGGGGAGATTGAACTGGATGGCAAACGGTACCCGGTGAAGCCGATGACCGCGATTCTCATCCAGCCCGGCTGCCGCCACCGCGCGATTGGGCAACTCAAGGTGCTGAACGTGCCCGTGCCGCCGTTCGATCCTGCCGACGAGTGGTTTGATTGAAAGCACCGCGGACCACGGTCGCCGATTTTCGACCGCCCGCCGCACACCGCCGCGAACTCAAATTGACCGTGACCTTCCCAGCCAATACCCCCTTCCGCACAATCGGTTGGGCCCGGCCCGGAAGCTGATCCGCCGCCGGCGGCGCCGAGAACTCGGCACGCGGCCCTCTCCCTACATCAGCGGTGCCGGTTGGCCGCCCGCGTTGGGCGGCCGCGCCGCCAAAGGGGCCGCTGCGGGCAGCAGCAAGGCTTCGACTTCCTCGTAGGTGTCCACGATGTGGTGGGCGTGCGCCAGTTGCTCACGCGGCAGCGAATTCGTGATGGCGATGACGGTCATTTCAGCGGCCCGGGCGGCCGTGATGCCGGCGGCGGAATCCTCGATCACGCAGCAGCGGTGCGGCGGCACCGCCAGCAACTTCGCCGCGTGGAGGAAGACATCGGGTGCCGGTTTCGTCTTGCCCACGTCCTGGGTGCTGGCCACCACGCAGAAGAACCGCCGGAGTTGCTTCATCGCCAGCACCTCGTCAATCACGGGATGATTCGAGCCGGACGCCACGGCCAGCGGGTAGTGCCGGGCCAGCTTTTCGACGAGGTCGGGCAGTCCTTCAAAGATCGGTTGCTCCCGCCGCAGCAGGTCAATCAGCCGGTTTTGCTTCAGGGCCAGCAGTTGGTCCAGCGCCTGCGGCGGTCGGTGCTTCGCGATGAAGTCCTCCCACAACGCCCGGTCGGACCGGCCAATGTAGGACCGGAAATCAATTCCATGCCGGTCGCCGTAACCCAATTCGTGGAAGACCTCGCGGAACGCGTGTTCGTGCCACGGCTCGCTGTCCACGATCACTCCGTCCATGTCGAAGATGACGGCGTCAAAACGCTTCATACCGGAGCGAGAATGCCGGGACGTCGGGAAAAAGGACAGGCGGCAGCCCAAGGTTCAGGCGCCGTCCGCAAGTTCGAGACTGTCCCCCAATTGGGGAAGCTCGGAGACCACGCCGAAGCGGTCTTTGATCTTCTCCGCGAGCGTGGCGCGGGGTTCCGACTCGCCGTGCGTGAGGATGACCCGCAGGCGCCCGGCAATCATCGGTTCCAGCCAGGCCAGCAGGTCGGTCTGGCCGGCGTGAGCGCTGAAACCGCCCAACGTCGCCACGCGCGCCCGGACGATGACTTTTTCGCCGAAGATGGTCACGTGCTTGGCCCCCTCGACCAGCGCCCGCCCCAGCGTGCCTTCCGCCTGGTAGCCCACGATCAGGACCCACGTGCCCTCCCGCCAAAGGTTCTGGCGCAGGTGATGGCGGATGCGCCCGGCGTTGGCCATCCCGGCGCCGGCGATGATCATGCAGGGCCCCGGGCAGTCGTTCAGCGCCTTCGAGTCCTCCACCGTCACGGAGGCCCGCACGGTGTCGAGATCCTCCCGCAGCGGGTGCGCGTGGTTGAGCGCCTGAAACTCCTCGTCGAACAGGTCGAGGTGCCGCTCGTAGATGCGGGTCGCCTCGATGGCCATGGGGCTGTCGATATGGACCGGAAACTTGGGCACTACGCCGCGGCGGAACATCTGCGCGAGCAGGTACAGCAGCAGTTGCGTCCGGCCGACGGCGAATGCCGGCACCAGAATCTTGCTCTTGCGGGCCACGGCTTCCGTCACCACCTGTTCAAATTCCGCGACGGTGTCGAGGAACGGCCGGTGGTCGTGGTCCCCGTAGGTGGATTCGAGCACCACGGCATCGGCCGCTTCGAAGCCGGCCGCGTCCTTCAGAATGGGCGCGCCCTTTGGGCCAAGGTCTCCCGAGAAGACCACCCGGGCGGTTCGGCCGGCGTTGGCCACGCAGAGCTGAATGCTCGCCGAGCCCAGGACATGGCCGGCTTCAACGAAGCGGGCCCGGACGCCGGGCGCCACCTCCACGGGAGCGTCGTAGGGGACGCCCTGGAACTGGGCGAGAATGCGTTCGACCTCGGCGGTGCCATACAATGGCTCCAGCGGCGGCTCCCCGGCGCGTTCGCGCTTGCGGTTGGTGCGGATGAGATCGTGCGCCTGCACCCGGGCCGAGTCATGGAGGATGAGGCCGGTGATCTCGATCGAAGCCGGCGTGCAGAACACCGGTCCGCGATAGTTCGCTTTGGCCAGCAGCGGCAGCCGGCCGGTGTGATCGAGGTGGGCGTGGGTGAGCAGGACGGCATCGAGCCGGGCCGCCTCCAGCTCTGGTGGCAGGTGGTTCAACTCGTGCGACTCGTTTCCGCCCTGGAAGAGACCGCAATCCACCAGCACACGCGCCCGACCAGTCTCGATCAAGTACGCGGAACCGGTGACTCCGCCGGCGGCGCCGAAAAACCTCAGCTTGATGGCCATGCGGGGAGGATGCTCGTCCCCCGGACTAGGAAGAAGCCAAATCAGCCAGATCCGATTAAGAACCCCCCGCGCGGCCAAGACTGGGGGATTGAGTCATACTTCTCAGGTAGCAGGCCAGCGACCGCAGCTCGATTTGTCACCAAGCCCATCGAATCCACCGTCGCGCAGGAGCGGGTAGTGGACGTCTCCGGCGACCGCGTCAAGAACCGACCGGGCACTTCGCCTTCCTGCGGTGCAACAAGGCAAAGCTGATTAGTCCCAGCCCCGCCAGCGTGGCGAATGCTCCCGGCTCAGGCACCGCCGTGAATTCCACCTGCGTCCGGAAATCGTAAGACGCGAGGCCCGGGGCAAACGGATCGGAGCTCCATGATCCCACGGTGCCCAACAATCGCGAACTGAAAATGAGTTCCGCTGTGTACACGGAGCTCGCCGAAAGAACTCCCGGGGGAAGCGTGTAGCTCGTGGTGCCCGTGGACAAGATGGTGCTCCAGACGGGGGTTGCTCCATCCCAGACCTGAAAGAAAATGGCGGACGGGTAGCTGGGCGCTCCCACCCAGGAGTTCCACGAAAAGGTCGGGTTGTTGGCGTCCACTGCCGAGAGCGAATCATAGTTGTCGAACACAGGGAACGTGTCCGGCCACGGCAAAGGATCAGGGTGTGAGATCCCGCCCGCTTGCCCCATTAGGGTACCGCCAGTGATCGAGAAGGAGTACGTGATCGCTGGGGGGAAGTCCGTGTCGAACAGCCCGTCGTTGCCGGGCGCATAGAGTGCGCTGTAACCGAGCAGTTCGCCCGGAGTGCTCGTGGGCGAGAGGTTCACCATTGTCGCACCAGCCGTCAGCGTCGCCGCGGTCGCATCGCCTGGGTCGGTTACCTCGATCCGTGCCGCGTAAAAATGGCTGGCGTTGCTGCGGTCAAACGAGGGGGAGGCCGAGGTCTGGGTCCACACGGCCGCGTGGAAACTGCCGTAGTTGACTAGTTGAGCAAGGGCCGACGGAACCATGAAGCCGGAGATAACGGCCGTCGCGACAACCGGCAAGATTCGGCTCTGTCTGGGACTCACAATCATAAGCAACTCGTCAATTCATCAACACCTCGTACCATAATGACGTTGCCGTCGGTTGACGGCAAGTTACATCATGGTGACGTCAGACCCGACTCTTGCCCGGGCGGGTCCGTCGCCCGCCCGTGCTGAATCACGGTGACCGCCAACAGACGCGTTCGGGCACCCGCTGCGGGGCAGAGCAGCGAGCCATGCAGCTTGAGCAGGCGTCCGTCCGGTTGCGACGGGCGGCCGACGATCGCGCCGGTCTTGATGTCACGGCGCTCGAAACCAAGATCCAGCCGCTCCAACGGGTCGCCCGCTCGCTCCCGCCGCAGGCGGCCAAACCACGGGTCGTCCACCGTCAGGTCGTAGTTGGTGGTGATGACGCTCACGCCGCCATCCGCTGCGCAGGCGAAGAGCCACCGGGCAAACGCCTCGTGAGCGCCGCGCTGGCCGGCGGTGATTTGCTCCCGGTCCGGCTGCAAAACCTCGTAAATGGCCCGCTCCAACAACTCGCGGAAACTGGCCAGCCCGGACGGGCCTTCCCCGCCCTTGCCGTCTGCCGTGGCGATGGTGTGATCCACCAGCGTCAGTACGTCAGTGATGCCCACCCCAAACGGCCGGGGCGGTTCGCCCGGACTTCGTTCGGCTTGGGCCACGCGCCACGCCGGTTCCCACCCCGGCACCACCCGGTCGAACAGCACGCGAAACCGTTTCCGATCCATTTGGTGCGGGTCGGTTTGATCGCCAAAGGTGTTGAAAAGCGTTCCCTCGATCAGCCGCTCGAGGATCAGCGGCAAGACCTGGCTGGTGAGCGGATAGCCGAACGTGGCGGATGCGCCGGCACCGAGAAAGAAGGTGGTTCTCACGATTGAGGAAGGACGGGGTCGAAGTTCATGCCGGTAGGCGCTTCAGCGAGAAAGCGGGATTGCCGTAGAGAAGGTAGTCTGCCCAGTCCACCGAACCTGCGGCCTGAAGCGCGTGCCGCCCCGCGAGCACCGCTTCGCCAATGGTCGCGCCGCGCACCAGCAGCGGATAGAACGCCTCGGCGAACTGCTTCGCCGCACGGTCGCCCACCGGCCAGTAGGTGCCGAGGAAGTTGGCAACCCCGCCCCGGATGAAGGCGGCGGCGACGCTCAGGTTGTCCCTCTGCGGTCGGCGGATCGCCGGTCCGGTTCCCGCCCGCCGCGCACTGCCCAGCCGGCCGCTCTCGCAGGCGTTGAAGAAGATCAGCGCGGGCAGATTACTCAGTCCCGCAAGATCGGTGCCGGCGAGAACCTCCTGACCAGCGCACAGCAACCCAGACCTTCCGGGATGCTGCGGCGAGAAGAAGGCATGCCCGGCGTAATGGATCACGTCGAACTGGCCGCTCCGGAAATCGGCCAGGAGCTGGGCCTTGGTGGCCTCGGAGCGTCGCCGGGTGGCCACCCGCACGCCGGGGATCGCCTCCAGCAGCGTCCGCAATGCCGTGCCTTCCCGCTCGCTGCCCACGAGGTCGCCGGTGGGATTGGTCACCAGCAGCACGTCGAGGTGCTCGTCCACCTGGCGCTCTTCGAGCCACTTGGCCACCGAGAGGTTGGCATCAAGATGCTGGCGCGTCAGCCCGCCGGTCAGTGCCGGCGACCAGTCGCCGACGCGCAGCGCCTCCCAGGGCAACTGCGCCGCCACGGCATCATGCACCACGACGACCGGCGAGTCCCGGAAGCCGCCCGGCCCCTGATCAAGCGCGGCCCGCAAATCCGCGTCACAGACCAGTCTGACCAGCCCGCGTCCGAGCCGTTCGAGCTTGGCGGGGTTGAACGGGTCCGACCGAATCGTCGCGAGCAGCGAGTCCCTCCGCCGAACCGAGACGATCGTTGTGCTCGTCAAGACCGCGGCCTTCCCGCGATTGGTCAGCACGGAGGTCTCGATTTGAACCCGCGCCGGTCGTGGGCGTCGGTCAGCGCCGGCTCCGGGCCTGGCGTCGCCCAGTTCGACCATCCGCGCGAGCAGGTACAGCGGCGTCGCTCGGGCCGTGACGCTCGGTGCGCTCGCCGTTCCGGCCACAGTCGGGTCCGGTTCGGCGGGGGCGGGCAATTCGAGAAGTTCGATTTCGATGGGTGCTGCGGGAGCGGCTTTCGCCAGCCTTTGAATCGCGGCGCGAATTTCGGCCATCCGCTGGGGATCGCGTTCGCAAAGGGTAATTCGCCGCAGGCGGCCGGTGGGATCGGCGATTCGCAGCGCGTCCAGGAAGCCGTGCGCGAAGAGCCCCACGGCCTCGTCGGCCGAGTCTGTCGCGGACGCTCCCACCAGGACGGTGGCAAACTCCTCAATGTTCGCGTGCAGACAACAGCGCACGACGCTCTCGCAAACCAATCGCATGGCGTCGGGTTCGCCGCTCTCCGTGCTGTGCGCCAGCTTGAAGCGATCAAAGGGACCCAGGCCCACAAAGATCACGTGGTCGGCCGCCACCGCAGAGCGGCCCTTCGGCACGATGAACACCTCCCCCAGGCGACCGCTCAACATCCGGCGCTGCACGAAATCACTGATGACGCCGTTCATCAGGCGATCCACCGCGGCCGCCGCACCGCCGGGCACAACGCCTTGGAACAAGCCGAGCAGGTAGCCCCGCGCGGGAATCGCGGTCAGGCTGCCCGGAAACAACGCCACCTCCAGGTGGCGGCGACGGCGGAGCGGAGCGTCGCCGACGGGCGCGGTGTCCGGGGGCGGCGTTTCGGAGCGGAATGGCACGATCTGTTTCACGGGAGCGGCTGGTGTCGGCGAGTCTGAAGCAAGGTAGTGGCGGCCCGCCGACTGGCAAGCGGGGCACCACACAGCACCGTCGGCTCCACCTGAGTCCGAGACCAGTAAAGGTCTCTGCGAACCGGCGCCGGACCAAGGACCGCCGCAGCGCTGCGACCAACGGGAATCGCGGCGAGGAGAGTCGGGCAGGAGAGACGGTCGAATTCGGCGACCGCATCGGCGTGGCCCCGATGCGGTTTTCCGAAACGAAAACGCCGCCCGACTCGCAAGCCGGGCGGCGGCGCAAAATCGCTCGAAGTCAGTTAGCGGATCAGCAGCGCCGAAGTGCGCTCGGAGATCCACTTCCAGTCCACCGGGTTTTTCGGGGAGATGCGGGACGGACCCGATTTAGGCACGACCGTCTGACCGTCTTTCCACTTGCGAACTTCCGAGTGCCCATCGGCGAAGGCGAAGCCGCCCGCCATGTTGTGGTAGGTCGCTGGCCAGTCAATCCACTCGGGGCGCTCCATGCCGACGGCGAAGCCGGCGTCGTTGATGCTCTTGTTGTCCTCGTCAAGGATGATCCACGTCTGGGCGGGCCCGGGCTCGGTGAAGTCGGTGTTCTTGCCGTAGGTCATCCACTTACGGCCGAGGGTGTGGGAATGGTTGTTATCCAGCCACGGCCCATCCACCGCCACGCGTCCGCCACGGTAGGGATTCGTGCCCACCGCCTGGCTCATGGCGACGCTGCGCGCGGCCGGAACTTTCGTTCCGATCAATCCAGGATCGCGCCCCTGGTAGCGGCCAACGCGCTTGTCGGCCGGGCATTTGTACAGCGCCACGGTGGCGCCGGTGTATGGGGCCAAGAGGGCGTTGCTCGAGTTTTTGAGGATGTCTGGATTGAATTCCTGGCCTCCGCCGGGCCCGGCTTGCCCACCGCACCAGTTGTAGAACGGAGTGGTATTGCCATCGTCGGGGTTCGGGGGCAGGAATTCGTTGTAGTCACCCGTGTAGAGCACCAGCGCCTTGATCAACTGGTTGCCGTTGTTCATGCACATGATGCCCTGGGCCTTGGTCTTGGCCTTGGACAGCGCCGGCAGGAGCATGCCCGCCAAGATGGCGATGATGGCGATGACCACCAGCAGCTCAATCAGGGTGAAGCCTGCCGGCCGGCCCACGTTCTGGGAATTGATGACTTTCATATTGGTCGAAGCGTTTCAGCGATCAATGCGACTTTGGTAGTCGGACCCCTTCCGCACGTCAACGAATAGTTGGCCCGAATCCCAGAGCTCAAAAATGTGCGTCTGGCGGCACACGGAATCGTTGACGGCCTTTTCCAACTTCAGAGCCAAATGTTGAAACAAACCATCCGGCTGCCGGGTATCTCCCGCTGTCCGGCCATCTTGGCGCAGACTCATCTCCGCCGGCCCGGGCGAAAACTCAGTCGCAACCGAACCTGACCATGAATCGTGAACTTGTCCGTCTGGCCCGTCGCGAACGCCGCGCCGGCCTCTCCTACCTCCTCCTCTTCGTCTGCACCGCTGCCATGGTGGGCAACCTGCTCCGCGAGGCGTTCCACTTGCGGGCGAAAGCACCCGAGGTGGCCGCCGCGCTGGCCGCGCGGGCCGATCACCTCGCCGCTCGCGGGACCCTGAAGTCGCTCCCCACCAATCTCACGGTCACCCCGGCCACTCCGGCGCCTTCTGGCAACCGGTCCTGAACCGGTTCAACGACGGACTCAACGACAGTAGGTCCAATCCCTGGCGCGCCATTTGCGTGAAACCGTTGTCGCCGGTCGCCGGTCAAAAGGTGCGTTCGACGAACAGTCCGGCCGAAATCGCCGCGCTGGGAAGCGCTTGGCACGCGGGCACCGGAGCGGTTGCTCCCGGTCAATCCCAGCTTCTGGGCCAGACCGTTTGACGAAGCAGAACGAATCACTCAGTCTCCCGCCCACATGCAAGTGACGCGCAGTCTTCTGGCCGCCTTGGTCGCCATGGCGGCGTTGCCGATGACCGGCGAAGAAACCCGCACCCGCCAGCTCTCGCTGGAGGACTGCATTCAGCTCGCGCTCCAGCACAACCTCGACATTCAGGTCGTGCGGCGCGAACCGGCCATCGCGGAGTTGAATCTCAGCCTGGCCTATGCCGGCTACGACCCGGTTTTCAGCGCGGGCTACAACCATTTCTTCAATCAGAACCCAGGAGCGTTCAACCCGAACATCAATCTTTTCATCCCCGGTTCGCAGACGGAAGGCGACGCCGCGAACCTCGGTTTGAGCGGGCTTTTGCCGACGGGTCTTTCCTACTCCCTCACGGGGCAAACGGCCGAGAGCGAGGGCAGTCAGCGGACCGTGATTGGCAACACCGTGGTGGACGTGCCCTTTCAGAATGCCAACAGCAGCGCGGGCATTCAGTTGCGCCAGCCGCTGCTCAAGAATTTCTGGATAGATGGCACGCGGCTGAACATCACGCTCTCGCGCAAGAACCTGAAGATCTCGGACTTGGTGGTCCGCCGTCAGATCATGACCACGGTCGCGGCAGTGGAACAGGCGTACTACCAGTTGATCGCCGCGATGGACGCGGTGAACGTCCAGCGCGCGGCCCTGCAACTGGCCGAGAAACTCCTGGCCGAGAACCGCAAGCGCGTGGAAGTGGGAGTGCTGGCACCATTGGACGAAAAGGAGGCGGAATCCCAGGTCGCCGCCAGCCGCGCCGCGCTGCTGGGAGCGGAAAACTCCGTGACGACGGCCCAAAACGCGCTCAAGCAACTCTTCACCGCCAACTACTTGGAATGGCACGGCGTTCTCCTTGAACCCACCGCCAAGCTGTCCGCCCTTCCCCAAACCTTCAACCGGCAAGACAGTTGGCAGCGCGGCCTGAGCCTGCGGCCGGACCTCGAACAGGCGCGGATCGAGCTGGAAAAGAGCAACGTCTCGCTTCGCTACACCAAGAACCAGTTGTTCCCGCAACTGGACGTGGTGGGCAGCTACGGCCAGTCGGGCGCCGGCAACACGTTCGGCGATTCCCTCCGCGGCACGGCGGACGCGGAAGGCACCCGATACGGCTACGGCGTGGAACTTTCCATTCCCCTCAGCAATCGGGCAGCGCGTCAACGGCATCGCATCGCCAAGGAACAAATCGAGCAGCAGGTGCTTCGGCTGAAGCAACTCGAGCAGTCCATCCTCGTGGAGATTGACAATGCCATCGCCCAGGCACGCACCAGCCTCCAGCAGGTCGAAGCCAGCAAGGCAGCCGTCGAGTTCGCGGAACAAGCCCTGGCGGCCGAACAGAAGAAACTCGAGAGCGGCAAGAGCACCAGCTTCCAAGTGCTCACCCTGCAACGGACACTCACCCAGCGCCGGTACGAGTACCTGTCCGCGCTGACCGGCTACAACGTTTCGCTGGCGCGACTCGCCCTGAGTGAGGGCAGCACCCTCGAGCGCAACAACATCACGGTCGAAGTCCGCTGATCTGCGTCGCGGCGGCGACTGCGCCCACCGGTCGGAGGTCACGACACCTCTTCGACGGTCGCCTCGGCTGCAAGGCGTTTGACCTCGTCCAGTTCGACCTCCCCTGCCATCGCGGTGAGCGCGTTGGCGGTCCCCGCTGCCACCCCCCAGCGACACGCCTCGCCGAGATCGTCGCCGGCAAGCAGCCGGGCAGTCACGCCGGCAGTGAACGCATCCCCGGAACCAATCGGGTTCACCGCCTTCGCCGTCGGCGGCACGATCCGCCAGCATCGAGAGCCATCGAAGGCCAGCGTCGCCGCCGCGCCCGCGGTCACCACCACCCGCCGTGCGCCGCGCGCGGCCAGTTCCCGGATGGCCTCGACCACGCTGGCTTCGTCTGGCAGTTCCCGGCCGACCGTGGCGGCCAGCTCGGTGCGGTTCGGTTTGACGAGGTCCGGTCCGGCGGGCAGTGACTCAATCAGCGGCACTCCCTGAGCATCCACCACCGCCAACAGCCCCCGCGACCGGGCCCATTCGGCGACGCGCCGGTACAAGTCCACGGGTCCGCCCGGCGTAATGGTGCCGGACATCACCACCGCCCGGCAGGCGGGGAGGCGGCGCTCGACCCGCGCAAGTAATTCCGCGAAGGCCTCCGGAGCGACCGGCCGGCTTTCCTCGACCAACTCCGTGACGGTGCTGCTCGATTCATCAATCACGGTCACGCATTGGCGCGTGCGAGCTTCAACGCGAACGAAGTCCGTTTCGATGCCCCGCCGGTCAAGCACCTCCCGCAGGTAATCACCGCGGTCGCCGCCCAGAAAACCCGCGGCCAGTGGCCGTTCGCCCAGCACGCGCAAGACCTTGGCCACGTTGACCGACTTGCCGGCGGCGCCGTCCAGCGTGGTGACCGCGCGGTTCACGGCGTCGAGCGTCAGCCGCCGGAAGATCATGACCCGCTGCGCGGCCGGCGTGGTCCCGAGACACAGGATGAGGCCGGTGCGGCTCATGACTGGCCGGACGCCGGAGGCCTCCGCGTTGCGCCAGGATGGCCGGGGAGGACCAGATTGGTTTGCCAGATTCGGACGGGACAATCGGAGTCCGGGCTGACTGACACCTCAATTACAAGCAGCACGCCGCGATGCAACACCGGAAACCCGGGTCAAGCAAGCGGGTGAGCGGCCCTTCGCTGCCCGGGGATGACACCGGCGCGCCGCCACCGAGGCTGTTCTTGACCCGTCAACTCGCAGCGTGCTGTCATCCCGAAGACAGCAGGAGACGGGTCATGAGGTGGCTCATCTGGTTGCGGCAAAACGTGGTTCCCTGGAGCCTGTTCATCGGGTTCTGGACGATCATCGGTTTGTCGTTCGCCAGTCAGTTTTATCTGTCGAGCGCCCTGTTTGGCTACCACACGATGACGTGGGGTCAGGCGGTCAGCGTCACGCTGGGCGACTGGTATGTGTGGGCGGTGCTGTCGCTGCCGATCATCTGGTTTGCACGCCGCTTTCCGCTCCACCGCCGCAATTGGGCGCAGTTGGTGGTGATCCACGTGACGGCCAGCCTCGTGACGTCGGTCGCGTACGTGTTCATCCGCGCGGCCGTAGGCCAGTTGCAAAACCCGCTGCTCGGAGTCACGACCACCTTCTGGGGCACGGCAGAGAAGCTCTTCCTGAAAAACTCGTTCCTCAACCTGCTCATCTACTGGATCATCGTCAGCGTCAGCCTGGCGTTCGACTACTACCGCAAGTTCCGCGATCGCGAGGTGCGCGCCGCCGATCTGGAACGCCGGCTCGCCGAAGCCCGGTTGATGGCGCTGCAGATGCAGCTCAACCCCCACTTCCTCTTCAACACGTTGCACACGATCTCCGCGCTGGTTCACAGCGATGTCGAAAAGGCGGACCGGATGATCGTCCGCCTGAGCGAACTGCTGCGGACGGCGCTGGAGAACACGGACGCCAACGAGGTGCCGCTCCGCGACGAACTCGACTTCCTCCGGCGTTATCTTGAGATCGAGCAGACGCGCTTCGGCGACCGGCTGGAAGTGCATTTCCAGATTGCACCCGAGACCACCGACGCGCTGGTGCCCAACCTGGTGCTGCAACCGATCGTGGAGAACGCCATCCGACATGGCATCGAGCCGAACCGCCGCCACGGGATCATTACGCTGCGCTCGCGCCGAGAAGACGATCGCCTCGTACTCGAAGTCGAGGACAATGGCAGCGGGCTGAAGTCCGGCCCGCCGCAGCGGTTGGGCGTGGGCCTGGCGAATACGCGGGACCGCTTGGAACACCTTTACGGCAACCGTCAAAAGTTGGAGTTCCAGCCGGCGGAGCAGGGAGGGCTGCGGGTGCGGGTGACGCTGCCGCTGCGACCGGCTTCGGGCGTGGGGGAGGAAACGGCTGTAACTGCGGCTCCGGTCCGGTCGCTGGCGGCGGCGGGTCAGGTTTGAAGGACGCCCAGCCGTTGCAGTTCTGCCAAAAAGCCCTCGCGGAACGAGGGGAAGAGCGGCGTCCAGCCGGTCGCCTCGCGCAGCTTGCGATTCGAGACCCGCTTGTTCGTCAACCCGCGCCGGCGGCCGGAGGGCGGGTCTTCCGAGACGGCGGACGGTATTGGCTGACCCAGGGTTCGCGCGAGCCACTCGAAGACGGTGGCCTGGGTGACCGGCTCGTTATCCACCGCGTTGTAGATTTCGCCGGGGGCGCCTTTCTGCAGCGCCGCGATCACCGCGCCGGCCACGTCGTCACGGTGAATCATGTTCAGGATCCGGCGGCCGACGCCTTCCAGGCGCGCCTCGCCGGCAAGAAACTGCTTCAACCAGAATCCGCGTCCGGGTCCATAGATGCCTGCGACGCGCAACACCACGGCCGGCAGCGAATCGTGCCGGGCCGCGTTGAGAAAGATTTGTTCCGCTTCGAGCAGAACTTCTCCGGTCGGCGTGCCGGGGGCGGCGGGCGAGGATTCGTCCACTTCTGAACCATCGGACTGACCATAGACACCGGTGCTGCTCGTATAGACCAGCTTGGCGAGTGGCTGCGAACGCAACCACTGCGTCAGGCGGAGCGCCCCGTCCAAATAGATGCGTCGGTAGTCCTCGACTGTCGGGCCCGACGCGGCCGCGCAGAACACCACCCAGTCAAAGGGGCCAGGGGCCCGGTCGAGTGCGTTCGGCGCGGCGATGTCCACGTTGATGGGCTCGATGCCGAGGGCCGCCAGTTCCGGGTTCGCGGTCGCCGAGCGGCGCACCCCAAACACCTCGTGTCCTTGGCGGGCCACAACTTCTCCCACTTTCGCCCCCACGTAGCCGCAACCGACGATCAGCACGCGCATCGCCGCAGGGTAGCGCGTCGGCCACCCAAGGCCAGCGAACCGTCGAGAGTGACAGCGCGCGGGCGGCCCGATGGGAGTCCCCTTCACCTCGTAGCTAGGCGCCTGGGAAAGGCTGGTTTCCCTTGCTGACCGGGCTAACCTCGCGGGCACAGTTCAAGCCACCCCACTCACACCATGATCCTCAACCTGCCAGCCATTCAAAATGCGGTGAAGCGCGTCGTCACGACAATGGCCACAAGCGGACTCACGAAGGGATTGTGGAGTGTCGTTGGCATGTCCGTGGTCTTCCGTTGCCTGCTGTTAACAGCGGCCGACGCGGCCGACGGGCCCGCCTCGAAGGTCCTGGACCTCCGGCCGCATTGGGATGACCGCACGCCGCTCGCCAACCCGCACAAGGGCTGGTACCACCACTTCCCCGACAACCACCCCGACAAGTACCGCATTCTCCGCGACAGCGACCTGCTGGAGTTCCCCGGGATGGATCACGTCTATATCCGGCTCGCCTGGTCCTATCTCGAGCCGAGGGAAGGAGAGTTCGACTGGAACGCGATTGATCCCATCATCGAGAAATGGACCGGTTACGGGTTGGGCATCGCCTTTCGCATCAGTTGCAAAGAAACGAGCGTGGATCGCCCGGAGCAGCAGTACGCGACGCCGCGCTGGGTGAAGGAGGCCGGTGCCCGGGGCGGCTACTACCGCATGGGAAAGCCGACCGGACCAGAAGGGCCATGGGAACCCGCCTTTGACGACCCCGTCTTTCTGGCCAAGCTCGACCGATTCCTCGCGGCCTTCGCGGCGCGGTACGATGGCCGGCCGTGGCTGCGGTACGTGGACGTCGGCAGCGTGGGAGACTGGGGCGAAGGGCACAGTTGGGCCGGGAGCCGGACCGAGATCGGGTTTGCTGCGCGCAAGGCGCACGTGGATTTGCACCGGAAGCACTTCAAGCGATCGCAGTTGGTCGTCACGGATGATTTCGTGTACGCGTTGTCGGTTCCGGAAGAACGTCAGGCTCTGCACCGGTACGTGATCGAGAACGGGATCACCTATCGCGACGACAGCATCCTCGTGGACGGTTATCTGGCCGGTACCAGCGAACGCTTCACGGTGCGCAGCCCGGAGTTCTTCGCCGACGCCTATCTCCGGACTCCGACCATCCTCGAACTGGAGCACTACGGGCACGTGAAACGCCTCGGCAATTGGGACGCTCGCCCCGATTCGTCGCTCGCGAAGCATGGCAAGGGGCGGACCGGGCCGGACTTTTTCCGCGGCGCGCTGGGCCTGCTGCGCGCCACGTACATCGGCTATCACGGTTACGCCCACGAATGGCTGACGGACAACCCGGAACTGACCGGCGAACTGCTCAACCGCTGCGGCTACTGGTACTTCCCGCACGAAGTCCGGGTTCCGGAGGTCTGGCGGCCAGGCGAAAGCATCACTCTCGAAATCCGCTGGGAGAATCGGGGAGTTGCCCCCGCCTATCACCCGTATCGGCTGAAGCTGCGGCTGGAAGGGCCCCGGCGGATTGAAAGCGACGGGGAAGCCGGGAATCGCCGCTGGCTGCCGTCGCCGGCCGGGCCATTTCCCGAGACCTACCGGATGTCACTGCCCACCGACCTGCCGGCCGGAGAGTACACGCTGCGCTTGAAGCTGTCTTGCCCCGCGACGCAACGCGATGTCCAACTTGCCCTCCAGCCGGCGCTCCGGGACGGAGAAGGGTATTACCGCGTCGGGCCGGTCGAGGTGCGGCGGTGAGCGCGCAGCACGGATGGGCGGATTGCCGTCGCCCATCCCGTGCTGCGTCGGATCAAAGGGTGAACGCCGGCAGCTTGACGATTGCGCCGCCCTTGAGCGCGGATTCGTGGGCACAAAGGCCCACGCAGGTCCAATTCGCCGACTGCCGCGCGTTCGGGAACGGCTCGCGATCCTCGAGCACCGCCATGATGAACTCGTGCGCGAGGTGCGGGTGTGACCCGCCATGCCCTGCGCCTTGCGTGAAGCTCAGGTGCGTCTTTTTCGCCAGGTCATAGACGCCCTTGGTCGTGAACCGCCGGATGGGCTTGGGCAGGCGCTTGGCGTAGTCCGGTGCCCGGACCAGCTTGGGAATCTTCGGTTCGGGGAGCTTCGCCCGGTGCAATACGAGCGGCTCGTGCTCGATCAAGGGCCATTCCACCGACGCCTTGCTGCCGTACACGTCAATGCTCTCGCGGTACTGGCGGGCGACATCGAAGAGCGAGCGGTAAATGCGCGCGCTGAGATCGCTGTCCTTGAACTTGATGTGCGTGGTCTCCACGGCGAAGGGCGAACCGTACTTGCCGATCAGCTCCTGGCGAATCGTTCCGGAGCCGAAGCAGGAGACGTATTCGGCCGTGCCACCGCTCAAGCCACATACCGGTCCCACGCAATGGGTCGCGTACCACATCGGCGGGAGGCCGGGCCAATAATTGGGCCAACCGTCCATGTCCTGCTGATGGCTGGCTTGGAGGAACTGCAGTTTCCCCAGCACGCCCGTGTCGAGGAGTTCCTTCATGTAGAGGTACTCCCGCGCATAGACCACGGTTTCCATCATCATGTATTTGCGGCCGGTCTTCCGCTGCAACTCGACGATGCGTTTGCAGTCAGCGATGGACGTGGCCATCGGCACCGTGCAGGCCACGTGTTTGCCCGCCTTGAGTCCCTCGATGGACATCCAGGCGTGATCAGGGATGGGCGAGTTGATGTGGACGACATCCACCGCGGGATCCTTGAGCAGTTCCCGGTAGTCGGTGTAGCGCCGGGCCACGCCAAAGGCGTCGCCCACCGCGTCGAGCTTTGCGCGCGTGCGCTGGCAGATGGCGTACATGTTGGCGTGCGGGTGCCGCTGGTAGATCGGGATGAACTCCGCCCCGAAACCGAGGCCGACGATGGCGATGTTGAGTTTGTCCTGGCTCATTTGTGGTTGCTGGTCTGAAGGTTGACCGACCGCGAAAACTCGGACTGGGCGGGCGACGCGGCGGATTCAGCGCCGACCGTCTGTCGCCAACGAGCAAAGTCGCGCGCGACCGCCGCGCCCCAGTCACCGTACCAGGCGTAACCAACGCGGCGCTCGCGCTCGATGTCCGCCAGGCGATACCGAACGACGCCGTCGCGGCCCGCAAATATCGGCCGGTTGCTCCCAATCTCGTAGAACCTCGCCCAGAGCGGCGGCGCGGTGCTGTCCCGGACGATCAGCTTGTCGCCGTCGCGAGATACCTGGCGAACGCCGGTCAGGCGTGCCGCGTCGTACCAGGCCACGGCGCCGGCGATGGACCGCCGCACGTCCGGCGAGGGCTCCGGCAGGCTCATCAGCAGACGCAGGATGCCGGCGCTTTCACCCGCGCTGAGGGCGACCGGCTCGAACGCGCGCGCCGGGCGCGGCTCAAACGTAAGTTCGTCGTGCTGCGCCGCCCAGACCGTCAAGCGCTCGTTCACGCGCACCTGGCAGCGAAGGATGCACTCGACGCCCCGCGCAAAAGCCGACCGGGCGCGACGGCGGATTTCATCTCCAAGAAACGCAAAATGCGGCTCGCGGTCCACCTCGCGCAGCAACTCCATCACGTTCACCATCGCGCCATCGTTGAAGGTGATGTGCCGCGAGTAGCCCTCACCCGGCGGATGGGATTGCGGCCAGCCGCCGTTCGCATACTGCGCCGCCAGGAGGTGCTCGACGGCCCGGCGGACGGCGTCGGCCGTGGCGGTTTCGCCCGTCGCGGCGTGTGCCCGGGCGAGGAAGCGGATTTCGTTGACCGTGGCGCCGTTATCAAACGTGCCGCGCAGCGTTCTTCGGTCTCCGGCGAACGGCGCGGCAACGGTGTCCACGTTCTTTGGCCAATCGCCGTGAACGGCTTGGAAGCTCAAGATGTTGGCCGTTGCGCGCTGTCCTTCGGCCGAGCAGAACCAATCCGGCGGCGCGCTCAGGAGCCGCGACCAATCGGGCCGCCCGGCCGCGGTGCTGCCGATTGCCAGGAGCATTGCCAGCAACCACGGGCCCAATCGCCGGGGGACACCGACAGCGCATGGCCGCCGCCGCAAAGGCTGCCGCTGCGCCATCGCCAGTCCGGTTAGAGTGCGGGGCTGATTTGCAGGGCTCACGGTGAGATGTCGGCAAGGTAGCGCCACCGCCGCTTTTGGCCAGCGAAGATCCGCTCCGGCCACCGGAACAGGGCTGGTTGGCAGTTGAGGCGGCGCGCGTGGAGTCCCTTCAGCCCTTCCCTCCGCTTCAGTCGAAGAGCTTTTTGAAGGCGTCGCGCGCTTCCGCCGCCCGGTCCCGCCCCGCTTTGGGTTGATAGACGCGCCGGGCGAACTCGAACCATTCGCAGAAGTTCGCCCGGTCCTTGTCGTACACGGGCTCGGCCTTCGGCTCGTTGCATTGATAGGCGGCGCGCGGGTCGTAGCGGACGCAGTTGAGGCAGACCCGCAGTTCCGCGTGGCATTGCGGGCAGGTGTCGCTGCGACCGGGCGGCGTGCGGTAAGTCCATTCCCAGCCGCAGTTGTGGCAATGGCGTGTCATGAGCCGAGACTACGGCAACGGGGCGAAAACGCCAGCCCCGGCGCGGCCCCTCGGAGGCCGTGGCGGCGTCCGGCGAATTCAAAGGCCCGTGATGACCGGCGGAATGGGACAGTCGAGCGCATCCGCAATCGCGCGCAGGAGCTCGGCCTCATCCGGCTGAACGAGGCCATCGTGGGCCACCACATTCACGCACCCGCTGAGCACAGTCTTTTTCAGCATCGGGGTGAGGTCGTTGAGCCGGTCCAGGGCCTGGCCAATCTGCTCGATGCCACAGGCCGGGAGCGGCTGGAGCGCGAGCGGCTCGGCAAGGTTGCCCAGCGCGGCGACACCCCTTTGAAACGCGGCCTCACGGGCCGGGCCATCCTCGCCGCTGAGGTGGGCCAACGCGGACAAGAGGGTGCCGCACTCGCGGGTCAGCGAGCGCAGCGCATACACCTGCGCCATCCGACGCGGCTGCGGACGGTAGGCGGCTGCGAGCTGTCGCCGCACGAAGTGTTGCAACGTGAACTCGAACAACTCGACCCGCGAGTCATGCTCGACGAGGTACAGGGTGGCCGTTTCGAAAGTCGTGAACTGTTCAGCCGAGAGACTGCGCAGGGCCGGAGCGGCCAGCAGCAACAACGGCAAGCGGTGCCGACGCGGCAATCCGTCAAGCGCAGCTTGAAGACGATCGAGTTCCTCGCGCGTAGGGCGGTCGAGCAAGTCGTCCAAACCGGCCAGTTGGGCACGCCGGCTGTCGGCGTCCCGACTCAGCAGCATCCCGAGAACCAGCGCCGACGCCGACAAGGGTTCGCGAGCAGCGTCTCGCAGGTCCGGAGAAAGCGTCTCGCGAAAATCAGCGGCGAACGCGAGTTGTTGCGGAGCCGGTCCGGCGGACGACGCCAAAATGGCTGCGGCCGGAATCGGCATCGGTCCCGATGGCCAGCCCCGCGCAGGAGCGGCAGGCGGAGGGCCGAACGTGATTTCCGTGGGCGGTGTCAGGCGGGGGAACCTGCCGTCGAAAGCCGGCTCGATGGCGCGAATGCGATCCACCAAGGGCGGATGGGTGGCGAACGCGTTGAACCAGGTGGACCCGATTCCGTTCGCAAAGTACATGTGACTGGCTTCGTCGGCGTTGGGGTGCTCGAGGAGCGAGCCTTGCGCCAGCGCGCCAATCTTCTTCAGAGCGCCCGCCATTCCATCGGGATTACGGGTGAACTGCACCGAAGCCGCGTCCGCGAGGAATTCGCGCTGACGGCTCACCGCGGCTTTGATGAGCGAACCGAAAAAGACGCCGATGCTGCCGAGCACATACAGCAGAAGTCCCACCGCAACCAGCGCGGCGCCGCCCGAATCGCGGCTGGACCGCCGTCCAGAGCCGCCGCTGCGAAGCAAGATGCGCCCGATCAGAGCCAGACTGAGGATGCCGTTGAGCAAACCGATCAGCCGCAGATTGAGGCGCATGTCGCCGTTGAGAATGTGACTGAACTCATGGGCGATGACGCCTTGAAGCTCGTCGCGGGTGAGATGCCGCAGGCAGCCGCGCGTCACGCCAACCACGCAATCACTGGGGGAATGTCCCGCGGCAAAGGCGTTGATCCCCTGCTCTTGCGGCAGCAGGTACGCCCGGGGCACCGGCACTCCCGAGGCGATGGACATCTCTTCCACCACATTCAGCAGGCGTCGTTCTTGCGGATCGGGCGTGTTCGGCGGCACGAGACGCCCGCCGAGGGTTTCCGCCACCACACTGCCGCCGGCCCGCAACTCGGAGATTTTCACCAATGCGCCGAAGCCGATCACGCCCAGCGTGCCCAACGTGGAATACAGCAGCAACGTCGGCCGCCAGAGCCAGCGCAGTTCTCCCCAACGCTGTTCGCGCCATTCGAGAACCGCCGCCAGGCCGAGATAAACTCCGGCCGTGATCAGCAGCACCGCGCAGGCGAAGTAGAAGACGAGCAGTTTCGTCTTCCGCCGGGCCCGCTCTTGATGGGCGAAGAAGTCCACAACAGCCGGGTGATAAGCGCCGCGGGATCAGCGACCGGGGCTGGCGTGGTCCGGGGTCAACTGAACTGCACTTTCGGCGCCTGCCGCTGCGCGGCGTCGTCCACTTGGAACAACTCCGCGGCCGTGAATGCAAACATCCCCGCAACAATGTTCGCGGGGAACTGCTCGCGGCGGGTGTTGTAGCTCATCACGGCGTCGTTGTAGGCCTGACGGGCGAATGCCACCTTGTTTTCGGTGGAGGTGAGTTCCTCCATCAACTGATTCATGGTGGTGTTCGCCTTCAGTTCCGGATAGGCCTCGGCCACGGCAAACAACCGGCCCAGCACACCGGTCAGCGCGCCCTCGGCACCACCGAGGGCCTTCATCGCGGCCGGATCACCGGGATTGGCCGCCGCGCGGGCGACGGCGGAGGCGGCGGTGTTGCGCGCCGCGGTGACGGCCTCGAGCGTCTCGCGTTCGTGCTTCAAATAGCCCTTGGCGGTCTCGACCAAGTTGGGGATCAGGTCGTAACGGCGCTTGAGTTGCACATCAATTTGCGCGAAAGCGTTGCGGAAACGGTTGCGCAAGGCGATCAGACCGTTGTACGTGGCCGCCACCCAGATGACCAGGATGAGCAGCGGAAACACCACGATAAGGAGGAGAATGAGCAGGGCAGTTTTCACGGTTATTCCTTTCGTTCGAAAGGAAGTTTCGTCCTCGCCCGTTGCCACCAGCAATTACAAAGTGGGCATCCCGATTCGAATTCCAACCGGCCGCCGCGGGCGCATGGCCGGACCGAATCTGCTTCTCGGCGTGCGGCCGTGTTGGTGACCAGCCGGGATGCCCTGGAAGCCCTCGTGCGATGAGAGAAATGTAAGCCCGTGGCCGAGTCCGAGCCGAGTTTGACTGAGGCCACTCAGCTTTGGGAGTCTGGAGAAAGCTTCCAATCCTCGAACAGGCTATAAATGCATGTAAAGAAATATACTGTCGTAGATATCTTCAGATTGATAGCATCCTCCGCGTTTTCGGTCTGAACTGGCGATAGGCTCTGCTGAGGAACGCGTTACTCCAGTCATCACGGCAAGATGCCGACCTACGATCGGCCGTCCGCATCAGAACAAGCAATCTCGGGAGGATTTCCAACACGTTGGTGAGGCGTTGACTGCTACTTCGGCTTGGCGGACGAGCGGCACCCCGTTAGACTGAAAGGGTCGTGTACGTCTATCCGAAGCGGTATGAAGTCATCGTGGTTGGCGCCGGTCATGCCGGTGTCGAGGCCGCTTTGGCCTCCGCCCGAATGGGCTGCCGGACGCTTCTGCTAACGATCAACGCTGACACGGTGGGGCAGATGTCCTGCAACCCGGCGGTCGGAGGATTGGCCAAAGGCCATCTCGCCAGGGAGATAGATGCCTTGGGGGGCGAGATGGCGAGAAACACCGATCTGACTGGGATTCAGTTCCGGATGCTGAACACCAAAAAGGGACCGTCCGTCTGGGCACCACGTGCCCAATGCGACAAGAAGGCATACCAGTTTCGGTTGAAATGGGTGTGCGAACGCCAGCCCAACTTGGACCTTAAGCAGGGGCAGACGACTGCCTTGGTGACCGAAGGAGACCGAGTCTCTGGTGTTGAGACCAGCTTGGGAGTCCGATTCCTGGGCGAGGTCGTGGTAATCACCACCGGCACTTTCCTCCGTGGATTGATGCATGTCGGGCTAAACCGTGAATCTGGTGGCAGGTCTGGTGAGGCAGCCGCCCATACCCTTTCAGCCTCATTGAAAGCGGTGGGACTGGAGCTCGGCCGGCTGAAGACGGGGACACCTCCTCGTTTACTCAAGAGTTCGATTGACTTCTCGAAAACCGAGGTCCAAGCCGGCGATGAGCCCGTTCCTTGGTTTAGCTTCTGGAAGGACGAATTGTTCCACGTGGAACAAACAGCGGGCTGGGCGGTGTCTCCGAGCAGCCACGATCGCTACTTCTATCCCCGAGGGCCAACCGGGGTGTTCCACGTGGAACAAACGATGCAGTCGAAATATCCGCCGGGATCACTCTTGGCTAGAATCGGTGGCCAGATCCCGTGCTACCTGACCCATACCACGGAGCACACTGCTCAACTCATCCGAAAAAACCTCCACAAATCCCCGCTTTACTCCGGGATCATTGAAGGAATCGGCCCTCGCTATTGTCCTTCGATCGAGGACAAAATCGTCCGATTCGCCGACAAGCCCGCGCACCAGTTATTCTTGGAGCCGGAGGGGGCCCAGACGGACGAAATCTATGTCAACGGCTTCTCCACCAGCCTGCCGTTCGAGGTCCAAGTCGAGATGGTCCGTTCCATTGTCGGCTGCGAAAACGCCGAAATCCTGCGGCCAGCCTACGCAGTGGAATACGACTTCGCGTTTCCCACGCAACTTCTCCCTTGGCTCGAAACGAAGGCGTGCCGCAACCTGTTTCTTGCGGGCCAAATTAACGGAACGTCCGGATACGAAGAGGCGGCAGCACAAGGAATCATGGCGGGCATCAATGCCGCCCTGAGGATTCAAGGCAAGCCTCCGCTGGTGCTCCGGAGGGATCAAGCCTACATCGGAGTGCTCATTGATGACTTGGTCACCAAGGGAACGACCGAACCGTACCGGATGTTCACTTCTCGCGCCGAGTGCCGCCTTACGCTGCGACAGGACAATGCCGACCAGCGTCTGTGCCCGATTGGACGAGAAGTGGGTTTGCTCAGCGAATCTCGCTGGCGGGTCTTTCAGGAGAAGCAGCAGCGGATCGCCAGTGAACTAAGCCGTCTCCGATCTACGAGGGTGGAAGGAATCACCTTGGAGCAAGCCCTGAAGCGTCCCGAAGTTCGCTACCGGTCCTTGCCCCAACAAGATCCGAATCTCCCCGACGAGGTTGCCGAGCAGGTCGAGATCATGGTCAAGTACGAGGGATACGTTCAGCGACAGGAAGCCGAAATCGCACGCTCGAAAACCTTTGAATCGCTGGCGATTCCCGATGGTTTTGATTACGACTCAGTTCCAAGCCTGAAGACCGAGTCGCGGCTAAAGCTCAAAGCCATCCAGCCCAAGACGATCGGTCAGGCGAGCCGCATCTCTGGGGTCTCTCCGGCGGATGTGAGTATCCTCCTCGTCTGGCTCAAAAGAACCGGGGCGGCTGCTCACGATTCCGGCCTAAACGAGTCAGCGACCATCACCACCTGACGATGGGAAGACCCCGGCAAGGCTTTGGACGACAGGGGCTTACCGTCCACCCAAGAGCGTCGGTCTTTCCTCAGAGCCGTTGCCCCGTGAGGCGTTCGTAAGCTTCGAGATATTTCGCGGTTGTCTTTTCAACGACCTCGGGCGGCAAGGGCGGAGCCGGAGGCAGTTTGTTCCAGTTAATGCCCACGAGGTAGTCGCGAACAAACTGTTTATCGTAGCTGGCTTGAGGTCGTCCCGGCACGTAATCGTCTGCCGGCCAAAACCGGGAAGAGTCGGGCGTCAGGACCTCATCAATCAGAGTCAACTGACCTTCGAACAATCCAAACTCAAACTTTGTATCAGCGATGATGATTCCACGCTCCAGTGCATAGGATCGGGCGGCCTTGTACAGTTCAAGGCTCGCCTTGCGTGCCTGAGCTGCAAGATCCTGACCAACAATCACTTCCGCCTCGGAAAAGGAAATGTTTTCGTCATGACCTGTCTCCGCCTTGGTGGCCGGGGTGAAAATGGGCTCGGGCAACTCGGAGGACTCGACCAATCCCGCTGGCAATCGGATGCCGCAGACCGTCTGGCTGCGGCGGTACTCACTCCAGCCCGAACCTGCCAGGTAGCCGCGCACCACGCACTCAATGGCGAGCGGTTTGGCCTTTCGCACGATCATGCTGCGGCGTGCCAGTTGATCTGCGTAGGGCTGAAGGCGATCGGGCAGGGGATCGGCGGCTCCAGCCAAAAGGTGATTGGGAATCAAGCCGGCAAAACGGGCGAACCAGAAATGCGAGAGCTGGGTCAGAACCTCCCCCTTGCGCGGGATGCCGTTGGGCATGACCGAGTCGTAAGCGGAGATACGGTCAGTCGCCACCAGCAGAAGCGCTTCCCCCAAGTCGAAGATCTCGCGGACCTTGCCCGATTTGATTTTGGGAATGCCTGGCAAATCAAGGCTGAGGAGCGGCGCGTTCATTGGGGGCGGAGTATGCGAGTCGGAGGGGGGCGGTCAAATCGCAAAATTGTCCTTGAGCGGGGTTGGGCCGTCCGTCAATCTCCGCGCCGCTTTTGTCCCGCCGCGACGCGCGGGCCGATCGTTTTTCAAGACGGGAAGACACTCCATGGCCGGATGAAGCTCCTGGCGAAAGCATTGACCTTGGCAGCCGTGATCATCGGCGCCGTTTGGGTTTTGGGGAATCCCCCCAAACTGCAAGCCGCCGCCGCGGCGCACGGAGATGCCGGTGCCGGCCATGGACAACATCACGGGCCGCCCGTATCCGCGGACGCTCCGGTGCTCTTCCGTGTCGGGCCGCTGCCGGTGACCAACTCGATGATTTACACGTGGATCATCGCGGGGATCATCTTTCTCTTCGTACGTGCGGGCACCAAGCGAATGCAGGAGGTACCGACCGGCGCGCAGAACGTGGTGGAGACGGCCGTGGAAGCGCTGGAGGAGCTGACCAAAGGATTGCTGGAGCCCAAGGTGGCGCGCTGGGTCTTTCCGTTTGCCGCGACTTTCTTCCTCTTCATCGTGGTTTCCAACCTGATGGGTCTTCTTCCCGGCGTTGGGAGCATCGGTACGGGTGCACCGGCCAAGGGGGCCTGCCCTTTGGAGTGGAACACGTGGATCTGCCGCTTTTCCGCCCTCCGACCGCCGACGCCAACATGACCGTCGCCATGGCGGCGGTGTTCTTCGTCATGAACCTGGTTTGGGCCCTGCGGTACAACGGTCCTTTGGGTTTGGTGAACCACTTGTTCGGCGTCAAGGGGGGGATGCGGGGCGCCATCGTGATTCCGTTGTCGCTCATTTTCATTTTCATCGGTCTGATCGAGGTGATCTCGATGGGCATCCGGCCGGTGGCGTTGGCCATGCGTCTTTATGGCAACATCTACGGCGGCGAAAGCGTGCTGACGATCATGCTGACCAACTCGCCGTTGGGATTGGGGGCGCTGCCGTTTTATTTCCTGGAATTGCTCGTCGCCGTGGTCCAGGCGCTGGTGTTCACGCTGCTGGCAATCGCCTTCACCGGTGCGCTGTGCTCGCATGAGGAAGAGGAGGGCCACGAAGCCCACGCACACTAGACTTTGCAGCCGGGACCGTGCTCCCGCGCGGACGGCTGTCGCAACACAACACGCAACCTGACAACACACGTATGATGCTCGCAGAACTCAGTGGCAACCTGCCCATCGGCCTGGTCGGCATGGGCGCGGCGCTCGGGGTGGGAATCGCGGCCGCGAAGGCCGCCGAGGCGATCGGTCGCAATCCGGGCGCGTTCGGCAAGGTGTTCACCACCGCGCTGATCGGCATGGCGCTCGCCGAAGGACTCGCGATCTTGATCTACTTCGTCGTGCAGCGCTAAGAACTCCGATCCTCCACGGCTATGGGAGAAACCCTCCAGACGCTGGGAATTCAATGGCCGAAGTTGATCGCGCAGTTGATCAACTTCGCCATTGTCTTGTTTGTTCTGTGGAAATGGGCCTACAAGCCCGTTCTGCAAATGCTCGAGTTGCGACGCACCAAGATCGCCGAAAGCGTCGCCAACGCGGACAAGATCAAACAAGAACTCGCCCGCACCGAGCAGGCGCGGCAGGAGATCCTTGCCAAGGCGGATTCTGAGGCGAACAAGCTGATCGAAGAGGCCCGGGCCGCCGCGGCGCGGCTGCTGGAACAGGAAACCCAGAAGGCGGTCGCGACGGCCAACCAGATTGTCATCAAGGCGAGGGAAGCCAACGAAGCCGAGCTGGCCCGCATGAAAGCCGAGTTACGGCGGGAAATGGGACGCTTGGTGGTGGCCACCGCCGCCCAGGTCACCGGCAAGATCCTGACGGTCGAGGACCATCAGCGGTTGGTGAACGAGGCCAGCCAGCAGATTGCCGCCTGACGACGAGAATCGCCGGTTTAACGGGTCCAGCCGCCTGCAATGAAGATCTCCAAGCTAGCCCGCCGCGAAGCCAAGCTGCTGTTCCGGGCGTGCTTTGCCGATGGCTCGTTGGATGAGGGCCGCGTCCGCAGTGCGGTGTCCCAAGTACTCACTGCCCGCCCCCGCGGCTACTTGGCGGTCCTCTCGCACTTCCAGCGGCTGCTCAAGCTGTATCTCCAACGCCGCGCTGCGCGCGTCGAGAGCGCCATTGCCTTGGGAGGCGATCAGCAGTCCGCCGTTCAGAGCACGCTGACCCGGCTTTACGGACCGGGGTTGAGCCGTTCGTTCACCGTCAATCCGGCGCTGATCGGCGGCCTGCGCGTGCAAGTGGGCAGCGACGTTTTCGACGGCTCCATCCGCACCCGGTTGCGGGAACTGGAAGCTCGTTTCTGAAGCCCTCCCACCTTCCTACCTATCGAGAGTTTTTGTCTGAGTCAGAACCGTATGAGCACCCTCCTGCAGGAAATCGAAGCCCAGATCGCGGGCGTCAAAACCTCCGTTTCCCGCCAGAATGTCGGCACCGTCCGCGAAATCGGCGATGGCGTCGCCAAGATTGAAGGCCTCACCGACGCCATGCTCAACGAGATGTTGGACTTCGGGAACGGCGTCGTTGGCCTGGCCCTCAACCTTGAGGAAACCGAAGTCGGCGCCATCGTGCTCGGCGACTTCACCGGCATCGTGGAAGGCCAGGAAGTCAGGACCACCGGCCGCCTGCTGCAGGTGCCCGTTGGCAAAGAATTGCTCGGCCGCGTGGTGGACGCCCTCGGTCGTCCTCTGGACGGCAAGGGGGAAATCGCTGCCAAGGCCTTTTATCCCGTCGAGAAGATCGCCCCGGGCATCATCAAGCGCCGTTCCGTCAGCCAGCCGGTCCAAACCGGCATCATGGCGGTGGACGCGATGATCCCGATCGGCCGGGGACAGCGCGAGTTGATCATCGGTGATCGCGCCACCGGCAAGACCACGATCTGCATTGACACCATCATCAACAACGCGCGCTTGAACAAAGCCGCCGAAGAATCCGGCGACAAGGAGTACCGCCCTCTGTACTCGATCTACGTCGCGGTTGGTCAGAAGCAGTCCAACATCGCCAATACCATCGCCGTCCTCGAGAAGGAGGGTGCGCTGCCGTACACCATCGTGGTTGTGGCCGCCGCGTCCGAGTCCGCCGCGAACCAGTACCTCGCTCCCTTTGCCGGGGCCGCGATGGGCGAGTGGTTCATGGACAACGGCATGGACGCCCTGATCATTTACGACGATCTCTCGAAGCACGCCGTCGCTTACCGCCAGGTGTCGCTGGTCCTGAAGCGCCCGTCCGGCCGCGAAGCCTACCCGGGTGACGTGTTCTACCTGCACAGCCGCCTGCTTGAACGGGCCGCGCGCCTCAACGAACGCTACGGCAACGGTTCGCTGACCGCCTTGCCGATCATCGAGACGCAGGCCGGCGACGTCTCGGCATACATCCCCACCAACGTCATCTCCATCACCGACGGCCAGATTTACCTCGAAACCGATCTCTTCTACCAGGGCGTCCGCCCGGCCATTTCGGTCGGCCTCTCGGTCTCCCGCGTGGGCTCCGCCGCCCAGGTCAAGGCGATGAAACAGGTCGCCGGCCGCATCAAGGGCGATCTCGCCCAGTTCCGCGAGCTGGCCGCATTCGCGCAGTTCGGCTCGGATTTGGACGCGAAGACGCAGGCGCTGCTGGAGCGGGGCAAGCGCATCGTCGAGCTCTTCAAACAAAACCAGTACAGCCCGCTGCCCGTGGAAAACCAGGTGGCGGTCCTCTGGGCCGCGCAAAACAACTTCTTCGATGACGTGCCGGTCGAAAAGGTGAAGGACTTCCAAACCCGGCTGATGGACTACCTCAGCAGTCGCAAAGCCGACCTCATGGCGAGGATCGCCAAGCAGAAGGCCGTGGACGACGCCATCGCTGCCGACCTGAAGGCCGCGCTCACGGAATTCAAGCAGACGTATCACTAAGCGCGCCCCAATGCCGCCAGGGAATCCCATTCCGACGTCCTGCTTGACCGCCGACCGGGCCATCCTCCGCGTCTGATTTGCCATGCCCAGCACCCGCGACATCCGCCGCCGTATCCGTTCGGTCAAGAGCACGGCCCAAATCACCAAGGCCATGCAGATGGTGGCGTCGTCCAAGATGCGCAAAGCGCAGCTTGCCGCGCTCGCGGGCCGGCCCTACGCGACCCTCATGAATTCCGTGCTCGGGGAAGTCTTGGAACACTCCTCGGGCGACTTCTCGCACCCGTTGATGGAGAAGCGGACGGTGCAAAAGCGCGCCGTGGTGGTCGTCAGCACGGACAAGGGCCTGTGCGGGGCGTTGAACTCCAACCTCGCCCGCGAACTGATCAAGTTCGACCCCCAGACCACCGTTTTCGTGACCGTCGGGCGCAAGGCCTCCCAGTTCATTGCCCGCACCCGCCGGCAACTGGCGGCGGAATTCACCTATTCCGACACGCCCCGTTTTCCTGAAGCCCGGGCCATCTCCCGCGCCGTCCGCGAGATGTTCACCAAGGGCGAAGTGGACGCCGTGGACGTCTTGTTCACCCGCTTTATCAACACCCTCTCGCAGACCGCTACCGTGATTCCGTTGCTGCCGGTGGTCGAGCTGACCCGCCAGAACACCGGCTTGAGGAGCGCCCCCGATCCGGAGGCGGCCAAGCGGCCGGATGTCCCGGAATTCCTGTTCGAACCCAGCCCGCAGCAGGTGTTGGGCGAGTTGCTGCCGCACTGGGTCAACTTCCTGATGTACCAGGTGTTGCTCGAGGCCAAGGCCAGCGAACACAGCGCCCGCATGGTTGCGATGAAGAACGCGACCGACAACGCCAAGGGTCTGATCAAGGACCTCACGCTCGACTACAACAAGATGCGGCAGGCCATGATCACGAAGGAACTGCTCGAGATTTCGAGCGCCGCCATGGCCCTCGGCTGACGCCTGTGGCGACGTTCGGCCGGTTCCACCCCGGCCTGAACTGAACCTGTGGCTGGCGACGCGGGACTCCGGCGGATCAACGGAGCGTTTCCACCTTTCACGGGCCGCGGCCCGTCCCGGCTGAGAGTTGTCGCAGCATTCCGTTGCTGTGTTTGCGGGCGGGGCGACGACGCCCAAACCCTCCAGCGAGCACGCCAGCGCTACGTCATCGTTCGAAACGCTCCCACCCCTCCGCTTGCGGGATGAATCACGTTTCCGGAAAACGAGCGGCTGCCCTGGTCGTCGCCAAGCCGAGGTGATCTGGCCCGATCAAGCGGTGCCAAGGAGCATTTCCCGTCCGACGCCCGCCTCGCGTTCCCACCGCCCGTCGCCGGTCTCACGGTATGTCCGCCCTTGACTCGAGGCCGCAGTAAAACGAGGCCAGCGCCTGGGTCGCCCAACTTCTTGAAACTTCACCTTCCCGCGGTGGGTTTCCTCTGCCGGGCGGGGAACAACCCTCCGCCAGACAGACCTCACACAACGACAGAAACTATGAAACAGATCGTCAGCAAAACCCTGGTCTTGGTCACCGTGCTGGCCGCAATCAATCTGGCCTCGGCGGCCGATCCCGTGCCGGGCGGAGAGGTGGACTTTGGCAAGATTCGGCCACCCGCCACCGGAGGCCAGTTTGTCGAAGTCAACCTTCGGGAGAACTTGCTCGCCTTGGCCGCCCGCCTCACGGAGGCACAAGAACCCCAGGTGGCCCAAGTGCTGCGCGGCTTGAAGGCCGTGCGGGTGAACGTGGTTGGGCTGGACCCCGGGAACCGGGAGGAAGTCGTGCAGCGGATCGCGGCCATTCGCGGGCAACTCGTGGAACGGGGCTGGGACCGCATCGTGACCACCCAGCAGCAGGATCAGGATGTGGCCGTGTTCCTCAAGCTCCGCGGCGCCGAAGCCATCGAGGGGATCACGGTGACCCTCCTGGAAGGGAATCGCGAAGCCGTGCTGGTCAATGTCGTCGGCGACATTCGCCCCGAGCAGTTGACCTTGCTCGGGGAGCGGTTCGACCTCGAGCCGCTCAAGAAGATCGGCCCGGCGGTCAAGAAGTCCTAAAAGCCGTTCCGCGTCCCGAAATCGCCATCGTCGAGCGGCGCGCCTCGAACGGCAGCCGCACGTTAAAACGCCATGCAGACCGAACCGGTCTCCTCCTTGGTTGCGCCCGTTGTTTCAGCGGGAAACGGCCGCCGCAGCGGCCGCCGAGTGGCGGTGTGCCTCGTGCTGGTTGGCGGACTCGCTACCGTCGCCGTGGCGGCAACGCGGATCTTTTCCTCGGGAGCGGATGTTCAAGCCCCAGCGCCACGTGTCAGGAGGCTGCGGGCGGAGATTGGCAACCGAACATTCAGATCCCCACGGGGCCGATCCTTCTCCCGCTCGTCAGGATGCTGGCGGCCTTTGTGCCAGACGTGCCGGCCGAGGCGCGCGCGGCACTCCGGGCGATCCGCAGCGCGGAGGTCAGCATTCACCACCTCGAGCGCCAGGGACGCGGGCAACCCCGTTTCAACCTGCTCGAACGGGTTGATGCCCGGCTGGAGGGCCGTGGTTTGGAACGGGTCGTGGGCGTGGTGGAGGGGGATCAAGTGGTGGGCGTCTATGCCCCAGCCGGCGCGCCGACGGCCCGCCATCAACACGTGGCCGTCATGGTGCTCGATGGCGACGAATTGATCACCTTGGGCGCGCAGGTTGATGTGGAACAACTGGCCGAACTCGCCTGGCGCCTGCGCGCGGAACCGCGGTTCACAGGTGGCGTTTCGACAGCGCGATGAGATAGCGCTGAAACTGAGCCGCCGGTTCGGTCTCCCTCCCGCCAGTCATGATGCTGGTGAAGGTTGGCGCACATCCGCAGCAGCGTCTCCCGCGGGGAAACGGGCGCGAGGAAGCTTTCCTGAAAGCCGTATCCCGAGGTCTGGAGACAGTTGACACACTGGGCGCGCGTCAGCAGCCGGCCCTGGTTGAAGACGTCCACGAAGAACGACTCGGTCGTGGTCTGATACCGGCAGAGGAAATGGGACGGCATGTCGATGCCGACAATCGGGAGTTGCAGCCGGCGGGCCACCAGCCAGTAGAGCGCGCAGAGGTTGATGGGGTTGCCCAGCCGCCGGTCCAGCACGCGGTTGAAATAGTGGTTCTCGAGCGCGTCGTAGTGTTCGCGGTCGCCGCGAAAACCCAAGTCCCGGAACAGGACGCGGTTCATGACCTCAAGCATCTCCACGCCCCGAGGCCCGTCGCCGGCTGCCTCGGTCACCGTGGCGGCGTACTGATCGAGGAGCGCCCGATAGGCGGCTGGGTTCAAGTCCGGATACCGCGTGGCGGCCAGGAGGAGCACCCCCTCCTCCAGGTTCAGATCGTCGCCGTGGTTCAGGCAGTAGGCGAGGAACCGGGTGTCGGCTTCCAGCCGGCCGATGTGGGTGAGGATCTCTCTCGCGTGCCGGCGGAGAGTCGGGTGGTCGCTCAGCCGGAGCCGTCGCAGCCACGGAATCACCTCCGGGCCCAGCGATAAGAGCCGCTCGCGAACTCCGGCCGCCACCACGGGATCGTCATCGGCGAGGAGCGTCAACAGCGCATTCCTCTCCGCCTCGGTCAGCGGCTTGCCGCCGGGACTCGTCAATGCCGGGTTCATTGCGTCCTCGGATGCGCTGCTATCAAACCCGATGCCCGCTGGCAACGGCGAAAGCGGCCCGCCCCGGCGCCTGTCCTCCTCGCCTGATCACGATCTCAAAGCCCGAAAACGCGGAAATCAGGGCACCAGCACCGCGCGGAAGTAGCGCTGGCGACTGGCGTCCGGAAAAGTGAAGGCGAGACTGACTACGCCCGCCTGCGCCCGCGGACCGAAGTCCGTCAAGGGTCGCCAGGCGCCATCCAGTTGGTCGCTCGTTTCCACGCGATAGAGGCGACCCGCCGCCACGTTCACCCACAGGCGCACCACACCGCTTTGGGCGGTGATGCGAGTGATCCGCACAGTGAGTGCCGACGGATCCGTTCCGGCGCGAAACTCCTCGAGGTTCGTTAATCCGTCGCCGTCCGGATCGCCGTCCGCGCCGTTGCCGCCGAGGGCGGAGAAGGGATCGAGACCGTACCGGGTTTCCCAGTCATCGGGCAAACCATCGCCATCAGAGTCACCCCCCGGCGCGGCGTTGGCGCCGCCGGGGTTGGGGCGGTGAGCGTGCCAGTTGGCAGGATCGTTGCCGTAAGCCGTCGGGTCGCGACGCTGCAAGCTCAGGCCGCGACCGGCGGCCCCGGCGGGCCAGGGAAGCCGGGAACTATACGCGATGCGCTCGACCTCCAGTTGCGGCACGAAGCGTCCTCCGCCCGGCAAGGGCAGCAGCTCGCCCGGCCGGGTCAATACCAGCGTCTCGCCCTCGTTTGCCAGCTTGCCCGTGAACGGCCCGACAAGCTTGCCGCGAATCATGGGGCTCAGGCCGTAGGTTCGTTCGAATCGGTCCCGCGCTTTGCCATCCGTTGCGGGATCAAAACGCACCAGCACCAGATAATCGCCGGGGGCCAGTGATCGCGGACCGAGAGCCAGCTCCACACCTTCGGTGAGTCGCCAGTACTCGGGCGGAGTGTTCGTGCCGACGAGCGACACCGGCGCGGACGAGATGTTCAGCAACTCGACGAATTCCAGATCGGCATCTTCATTGCCGTTCGCATCCGGCGCCGGCTGGAACAGGATTTCGTTGATCACGACCGGCCCGACCCGCGGGTAGGCGTTCGGCGCACCCCGGCCGCGGCGGAACTGCGCGAGGTTGGCGGGAGAATCCTGGCCGAACGTACGCGCCGACAGCACCGTGTAGTCGTCGCCCACGGTGGTCCGGTAGCGCCCGAAGGAGACCCCATTGTCCAGCGCGCCGAACCGAACGAGGGACCGATAGCCGGTCAGCGCGCCGGTGACGTCGGTGGCCGAAAGGACGGCGATGCCCCCGCGATCCGGATCGAAACGAAACCAATCGGTCGCGCCCGAGGCCGGACCGAAGGATTCTTCGTACCAGACCGCGAATCCGCCCGGTGCCAGTTGGGTCCCGTCCGGCACGCGGAATTTCCGCGGCCGCATCGGGTCATCGCTCAACCACCAGCCGCCGATGGGCGCGGGGTGATCGCCGAGGTTGACCAACTCGATCGCGTCCTCCAGCGGCGGGTCAGTGTGGGTGAGCACTTCGTTGATCACGACCGTTTCGAGGGGCAGATAGTTCGGCAGGCCGGGCGAGGGCGTGCGGTCGAACCGTCGGACCGTGTCCGCGCCGTCCGGGAAACGGCCTTCGGAGACGCCCGGCTCCTGCACCAGAAAATCCACGCTGTCCACGACGGCGAAGCCGGGATCGTAAAGGCGAAGCGTCTCGCCCCACCGATCGAGTTTGAACGGCAGTTCACCGGCCGGCGGCGGTTTCGCACCGGTGGCGTCCCACTTCACCACGCCCTCGGACGGCACCAACGTCAGCGGCCGCACTGTGTAATTCGTCTGACCGGCGAGCGAGGGATCGTCCGTGAGACGGAAGCCGCCCAGGTTGACGGGTGCCGCGGCCGGATTGAAGACCTCGACCCAGTCCTCGTCTCCCGCCGCCATCCATTCGTTGAGGCGGGCGCGCGCGGGGTCGCCCAAGGCGGCCGGGACGCTGTTGACTGCGGCGGGTGTGGGATGGGCCAGCAGGGCCCAGGTGCCGCCCGACCGGCCGATGGACTGGTCTGGGAGTTGGAAACCGTACTCGACCGAGTCCACCACCTGGCCGGCGGAACTGAAGAGGTACACGCCGCCGCCCCGGGCGGACAGGGCGATGCCGGTGTTGAAATCGCCGGAGAGAGCAGTCGCCGCCGGGCGGGTATCGTCGCACCAGATGCGGAGAAAGCCGCCGGCGGGAATGCTCGCACCCGTGGGAAACACAAACATTCCCGGCCGCGCCTGGTCGAGGCCGAGACTCATGCCGGCAAGGGCAAAAGCGGTCGCGTTGGGATTGTGCAACTCGATCCAGTCGGCCGCCGCGCCGGTCGAGCGGGCCAGGACTTCGTTCAGGACCGCGCCCGTGTAACTGGAAACGTAGTTCGAGGCGCCGGGACTCGCAGAGTTGGCGAAGAACTGGGTCATGTCGCTCCCGTCCGGCAGCCGGCCAAACGAGACACCTTCCGGCGCCGTTGAATACGTGAGGCGATGGAGTTCGCGCCCCAGCGTGTCGTAGAGCATCACGCTGCCCCGCGGGCTCGGCAGACGGAAATCCACGTGATTCGGTCCGGTCCGGGCATCCGCGCGCAGCACCACGAAACCCGACGGCGCAACGAAAGCCGCGGCGGTGATCCGGAAGGTCTGATTACTCGTGCCCAGGGAGAGCCCCCGCAACTCGACCGGCAAGGCGGGGTGGCGGTTGTGCAGTTCGATCCAGTCGTCCACGCCGGGCACCGGATTGGAGAGCAGTTCGTTCACCACGAGATTCGCGGGCTCGGCGAGCGCGGCGGCTTCGTTCACGGCGCCGGGGGTGGGCTCGGTGAGCCGCCACCCGGCCGCCGGACCCACGCGGCCAAAAGTGAAGCCGGGGATCTGCGGGCCGAAGCCCACAGCGTCAACGCGCCGGCCCGCCGCGTCGGCCAGGAACACGCTTTCCCCTTCGCGCGCCAGGCCGAACCCGGTGCGCAGGCCCGGCGCGGGCGAGTCCGTGGCGGCGCAACTCACCACCAGGTACCCGTGCGGAGGCAGGAGGACGCGCGGGAACACAAACCGCCGCTCGGGCCCGCCGTCACTCAGGCTCCAACCGGCCAGGTCCACGGCGGTCGCGCCGGCGTTGTGCAACTCGATCCAGTCATGGATGCGACCGCCTGACGGCGCTCCGGGTCGAACGTCGGCGGCGATTTCATTGAGACGCACGACGGGCATCGGCACCGCAGCGTTCGGTGCCCCGGGTGAGCCGCCCGCGGTGGCGCTCGCGCGCCAGTTGGCCGGGTCGTCCGGGTCGCCCAGCGGATCCACGATTTCGAGGGAAGCGCCGCCGCCATCCGCCTCCTCTGGCCAGCCGCCGTTGTCGCGGTAGTCCACGGACTGGAGGGTTCGCCCCTCGCGGTCCACGAGTGCGAGTCGTTCGCCGCTATTGGACAGGGTGCCGGCGTACTGGCCGAACACGGCCACGCCCGGATAACGCTGGGCGAAGGCGGCCGGCCGGTCGTTGGGGATCAGGACGAGCCGTGCGCCGCCGGCGATCGTTGTATTTTCCGGGAAACGAAACGTGACCCCCTCCAAGGTGACGCCGCCGGCGTTGATGGGCAGCGGGCTGAGGTTGGTCAACTCGATGAATTCGTATTCCTCGCCGCCCGGCGGGTGGTAGTTGATCTCGGTGATGCGCAGCGGGAGCGGCGGCAGGTCCACTTCGAACGTGGCTTCCGTGAGCGCGCTCCAGTTGGTGCCGGCCAGGGAGCGCGCCTTGACCCGCACTGGCTCCCCGACCACCAGCGGCTGGGTGTACCGCACGGCGGTCGGCGCAACGGCCCCGCTGAACATGACCCGCGGATCTGTACCGTTCGTGGTGTAGTAGATGTCGCCGTTGAGGTTCGTCATGGTCAGCGCATAGCCGGCCGGCACGCGGCCGCCGAACTGGCTGAACCCGGGCGCATTGGTGGAGAAGGCGAGGCCCGCCCGGCCCAGGTGGTCGAGCACGAAGCGCCGCCGCTGGGGGATCCAAGTCGTGCCGATCCGGTTGTCGAAGCCCGAAACCGAGTTGTTCAGTCGGGCGCGCACCTGTTCGTAGCGGGCCTTGATGCGGCCATCCGTCAGCGCGCCGCCATTGAAGAAGTGGCGATGAACGCGGTCGGCGAAGAGCAGTCGGAATTCGGGGGAACGTCGGAGCGCGGTGAAGATCGTGGCGATTTCGGCCGTGCCCCAGGGGGGCGAGGTGGTGGAGAGCTGGTTGGCCACGGTGTTCCAGGAGACGCTGTGCCCCTGCAGCCCAAACGCCCATTCGGCATCCCAGACATAGAATCGGAACGGACCATTGGCGGCCTTGTCCCGCGCCGCCCGCCAGTTGTTGTGCGGCCAGTCATCGTTGTCCGCGTAAATGAGCGGACACAGGTAGTCCACAAAGTTGGTCAGATCGAGCCGGGTCGCGGCGGTCAGGTATTTCGTCGGATCGAGCATGTTGGTGCCGCGCACAAGATTCTTCAGCGCATTCCACGCTGCAGCGTCGCCCTCACGGATTTCGCCGCCTTGCGCGATGGCATCCCACCGCGGGCTGTCACCGTGGTAGGCGTTGAGGAAATCGGTGTCGAAGCGCTCGCACGGGTTGTAGTAGCCCTTGTACACGCCGTTGATGAACAGGTGAACGAAGGTGCCCACGGGCGAGGGTTGCCCGCAATCGCGGGCCAGCGTCCGGACAAACTCGTCCGTGAGAAACGGGTTGGTGTGGTCGTTCATGCCGGCGCGCAGCACGATGGTGTCGAACGACTGCTGAGTGGTCTCCGGGAAGAGCGGATACTCGAGCCGGCCCGGCCCGTAATCCCCGCGGAAGTAGAGGCGGAACGAGTATTTGCTGAACGGCAGCTCGGAGGAGCGGTAGTTGTATTGCCCGCGGACGTAGTCCCCCCCTTGCAGACGGAGACCGCAATCCACCTGAAAGCCGCTGTTGTCCTCCGGCTTGATGAACTCTGCCGAGACGGGGCGTTCCCAGGCCACGCCGCGCTTGGTGGTGTTGCGGGGGTTGACCTCCATGATGCCGCTGGGGCCGTAGAGGTGATTGCTCGCGGTCACCAGCGACAAGGCCGGCAGCGTCCGGCGCGAGGCGGCGATGTTGTAGAGGTAGGTGTGCGTCTCGACCGGTGAGGGCAGCAGGTTCGCCTGGAAGGCCGCAGCGCGGATGATGCGGGTGGCCGTGATCGGCAGCGGGCCGGTGTACACGACGCCGTTGGTCAGCGTGGGCACACTGCCATTGGTCGTGTAACGGATCTCCGCTCCCGGCGTGGCCGTCGCCAGGGACAGGTTGAACGGCTTGTTGAAATAGCCGCGTGGCACGCTGAATCGCACCGGCGCCACCGTGTCCGTGATCGTGCTATCGCCGTTGGGCTGGCCCGGCGTGGGCGCTGCGAAGTACCGCCAGCGCCCCTGCGAATCCAGGCCGTACGACACGTCATTGCGCTGCGGTGGGTATTTGGGCCCCACCTCGCTGGCCGGTTCGCTCAACGCCTCGGGACTGAACAGGCCCAGGTACTCGCCCTCGATCGCCAGCTTGAAATTCGTGTGCAGCCGGGAACCGCGCCGGTCCTTGCCCGATGCGAAGACGATCAACCGCTGGTCCGGCTGCAACACCAGGCTGGGAAAACGCCACTGACCAGGCAGTCGCGCATCGTCGGTCAAAGACCATCCTTCAAGATTCACCGCCGTGCCGCCCCGATTCCACAGCTCGATCCAGTCCTCGGCATCCTGATCTTCGTCCTTCAGACCGGACACATTCTCCGCGGCGAACTCACTGATGATCACGCCCGGCGCGGGCAGGCCGGGATTGACCCGGTAACCCCAGGCTCCGCCGCCGAACGCGACCGGTTCCGGCGCCTCGTCGGTAATGCCGTGGGCCGGTGCCCACGCAACGTCCACCAGGCCACCGGGCTGCGGCGCGAACTGGAAGAGATACGGCCCGGCCGCCACGCCGGTGACATTCGTGGCTGGTCGGCCGCCAATCAGCAGGTCGGCGGCGTCCACGCCGGTGACCGGGCGATCAAAGACCACCTCCACGGCCGCGAGGCGGCGAACGACCGCTTCAGGTCGCGGGAAAATGCTGACCACCCGCGGGGCGGTCGGATCAAAGTACTCGTACACCCAGCGCGCGCCGGGGCCGAAGGGATCAAAGGGGGTCGGCGGGTTGCCGAGGTCCGCGATGCCGCAGCGCGGATCCCAAGAGACGCTGACCGTGCCGTGCGCCACGGGTGGAGCGGTGAACGTGTACGTCGCGCCGCCGCCCACGACCGCCACGCAGGGTACCTCGTTCAACATCAAGTCGCCCGCGTCCACCCCCGCCACCGGCTCGCTGAACGAGATCGTGATTTCTCGCAGGTCGGTCACCGAGCCGCCGGGCGGGCTGACCGCCGCGATCACCGGCGCCGCCCGCTCCGCCGGCGTGCCCAGCAGTTCGGCGTCGAACACCAGATCGCTGCTTCCCAAACTGACGTTGAACACCTGCACCGCGAGGACATTCGCGCCGGAGACCAAATACGCGGGAGGCGGCGGCAACGGCCAGCGATTGAAGACCGCCGGGTCGGGCGTCGCGTTGGCACTGGCCAGCGAGTTGAACGAAGGACCGTCCGCCGGCGCGTTGTACCGGGCGACCTCGACGCCGTTGATCCAGGCGATGAAGCCGTCGTCACAAACGGCATGGAGTTCGAGGCTGGCGAGGTCGGCGGCATTGGTCACCACGAAGGTTCGTCGCAGGAACAGCGTGGAGTAGCTGTTCTGCATGTCGGCCAGTTGTGTCCCGCCGGCAATGCTTTCGCCGTAGTAAAAGGTCGCGGCGCCGCGTGGCCAGGCGCCGTCGTTGAAGGAGAGCATCCGCCAGGCGGCCGGGTCCGGCGCGGACGCTTCGGCCGTGCCTTTGCGATACGCCCAGGTCGCGTTGGTGTGGATGAGGGAGAACGATTGTGCCGCGAGGGCCACGCCAGTCCCAGTGGTGACAACGGCGACTGGCACGATCAGACCGTGCCGCAACTGTCGCAGGATGAATCGGAAGTCAGACATGAGTTCCAGAGCAAGGCCGGTGATTACCACAAGGCGACTCGATAGTACCGGGCGGCCGCTGGCGACGCAGGCACGATCACGGAATGTTCGCCCGCGGCCCCGAAGGCGGTCCACGTCGCAGTGGGCTCGGTGATCCAGTCGCCTTCACCGAGCGCGTCCCGGTATTGCACGGCGCCCGCCCGTCCGGCCGGAACCAGAAAGCGGAGTTCGAGGCCGGCCGCGCCCGCGGCGGCCTTCAGGCGGATCGAGTTGACGCGGGGATCGGTGCCCAGCCGGTACTCCTCGAGGTTGGTCAGCCCATCGCCATCCGGATCCTCGCGGGCATCCCGCGGGTTGCTTGGATCGAGCCCGTTTGCCCGCTCCCAATCGTCCGGCAGGCCGTCCCCGTCTGCATCGTCCGTCGGGTCGGATGGCGCCGCTCCCGGCGATGGTGGAGCGGCGAACCAGTTTGTCGGGTCGTTGCCCGGGATGGCCGGCGACCGGCGGTGGTAGCTGGCGCCATTCCCATCCGCGCCGCCCGGCCAGGGTTCGCGGTCGAAGTAGATCACCTCGTCGGCGACGACCGTGCCAACCGGCTCGCCGGGCAAGACCGGCGCCAGCGGACGTTCCAGCGTAATCCGGTCGGCGTCGTTGCCCAGCCGGCCCGTGAACGGTCCGAATACCCGGACACTGGCCGGCATGGAGTACGCCTGCCGGAAAGTGGCCAGCGTTGCTCCGTCATCGGGCGCGAACGGCACGACCACTACGCGCTCGCCGGGGGCCAGCGTGGCGCCCGGCGGAAAGCCGAATTGCACGCCGCCGCCCAGCCGCCAGACCCCGTTGGAGTCGGAAAGCGCGACGGCAGCAGCGCCGTTGTTCAGCACCTCGACGAATTCGAGCACGGCCGGATCCGCCCAATTCGTAGCGAAGCCGGAGTGGTACAGGAACTCGCTGATCACCACGCGCCCGGGCGTCGGGCGGTTGGCGGCATTGGGGCTGCGCGGGGTCACGTAGTCCCAGTGGCCGTCGCCATCGGGTACGCGAGTAAAGGACCAGCCGGGCTCCTGGCCCGCGAAGGCGAGCGCGTCCACCACGCGATCGCGCGCATCGCCGGGCAGGAAGCTCAGGAAAAGCTGCTCGCCCAAGCGACTGAGGCCAAACGCCCGGCCGAAGTCGGCCGTTTCGGTGAACGAGACGAAACCACGCCCGGGCACCACCGTGCCGGCAGGGATCGCCCAGCGCTTCAGGTCGGTCGCGCGGTCGCTCAGGTACCAGCCGCTGCCGAGGATGACATTGGTTGTGGCGCGGTTGAATAGCTCGATCCAATCCTCAGCCCCGGGGAGGGGATGGGTCACGATTTCGTTGAGCACGATGGTGTCGGGCGGTTCGGAGTCGGCACGCCCTGGCGAGCCGTTTATGAAGGCGCTGGCGCGCCAGTTGCCGCCGAAGTCCAGGAGGCCCGAGGCGGCCTCGCCGAAATCGCGGCGCGGTACGAGCGAATGCCCGGCGCCGTCCGCCGCCAGCGGCCAGCCGGAACCGTCGTCGTAAGTGAAGGCCAGCAACGTCGTGCCACCGGACGCGGCTTTCAGGACAAGCTGTTCGCCCCCGTTGTCGAGATTGCCGGTGAACGGACCGAAGATTGGCACCTCCGGCGCCAGGCCATAAAGCGAGCGGAACGCGGCGAAGTGGTTCGTGGGGTCAGCAGGCACCACCAGCGCGTACGCGCCGGGGGCCAGCGTGGCGCCGGCCGGGAAGGTGAAGCTGATGCCGGCGGTGAAGGCAACGCCGTCGAGCTGGAGCGCGGTGTCGGCGCTGGCGTTGTGCAGTTCAATGAACTCGTAGGCGCTGCCGGCCGGAGGGTTGTACATCACCTCGGTGAGCCGCAGCGAACGCTGCAGTTCGGCAAGGTTGTCCGGCTCGGCGGCGGTGAACTCGACCGGCGGTGACCAATGGCTCGTGCGGCCCGCGGCGTCCTTGAACTGAACCCGCGCGCGGTACACCCGGCCGGGTTTGGCCACGCCCGGCGGCACGCTGATTTCGGGCGCAAAGGTGGTCAGCTCGCCGCTCTCCCACACCGACTCGATTTCGTACTTCCAAGGTTCGGTGGCCAGCCAACTGGGCGCGGTGGGGCGGGTGATCTCGCCCAGCCGCCATTTCATTCGCGCCAAACCCGCCGGTGCCGCTGAAGGGCGAGGCGCGGAACCGCAAGGCGTTCACAGGAAAGTTGGTGGGGCCGACATAGGTGATGGCCGGCGTGGCGGGGAGGTTCGGCTCGAAAGCAATGGCATCCAGCGGCGCGGCGCGGGCGGCGGCGTTGGTGGCGCGGAAGCCCACGTAGCGTTTCACGATGGCGATGGCGCCCTCGAAGGAGCGGGGCGCGATGGCGGCGGTGTAGTTCGGCCACTGGTAGAAACGGCCCTGACCGGCCTTGCTGAGGTGCGGTGTGTACCGCGTGTCCACCATCTTCGGGTTGTAATCCCATTGCGCGCGGTCGGCGTCGAGAATGGTTGGCCCGTTCGCCGGGCCGCGCAGGCGGCCGACGTACTCGTCAATCAGCCGCAAGGCTTCGTCCTCGTTCCACAGCAGGTCGCGGATTTCGCGAATCCGGTTCTGCCACTCGCGCCAGAGCGCCGGGTAGCGCGTCGCGTCGGGCAGCATCCGCGCCTTGATGCGGTCCACGCCGCCGCAGCCGGGGTCGAACATGTTTTCCGCCCAGGTCAGATCGAGGTCCCACGGCGTGACCGTGACCGCGCCGGTGAGGGCGTCGAAGTGGTAGAAAAAGTTTTTGTCGTAGCAAATGTCGTAGTGATGGATGGCTTGGGCGATGGCTTGATAGCTGTAATAGGCGGGCAGGTTCAGTCGGGAACGGAACCAGGTTTCGTCCGCGGCGGCGCCTCGGTTGATCACGTCCAGAAAGGCATTCAGATCGCTCTTATCGGTGGGACCGTTCGGCCCGAGGTGGTTCAGTTCGCCGGTGCCGCCTTCCATTTTGTAGAAGTTCGAGTCGGTCAGGCCGTGCTCTTCGAGAAACCGCCCGTTCTCCTGCTCGGTCATCAGATACACGCCCCAGAAATCCCCCTCGTATTGATCGCCCGTCCGGACCTCCTCGGCCTCATCAATGATCCGCAACTGGCAGAACGTGGTGTGCGGCGCGGGCACGCCGGCCAGTTGAAACAACCGGAAGCCCAGCGACTCGAACAGGCCCTGCTCACCGCGGTGGTTGTAATCGCCCTGCTGGATGCACGCGCCGAGATTGAGCTTGGTCCAGGGCGTGGCGTACCGGCGGCCCCAATTGTCGCGGGCCGCGAAGTCGTGGCCGCGGTTGAGGTCGAACTTCCACATGTTCTTCACCATCGAATAACGCCAGACGCCGCCCCGCGCGCGGTGGCGGATGTGATCGTACACGCGCCCGTCATAAACCAGCGTGCCCAGCCACGGGTAGGCGTCGCCACCGTAACGGCTGAACCACGTCGAAGTCTCGATGGTGCTCTTCTTGCCGATCAGGTGGACGACCGGCAGTCGGCTCATTTCCTCCGCGCTGACGGTGAAGGGCTGGCCCGGAGCCCCCGCCGCACCCGGCCGGACGGCGCCGGTCCAGGCGGGCACGCCATCGTACACGAAGTACGCAAAGTTCGGCTGCGGGTCGTCGGCGTAAGGCACGCGCACGCTGGTCCCGAGGTCGTCGGTCACGGTGATCCGGTACCGTACCAGCCGCCGGTGAACCTGGATGCCGGCGGGCACTGTGGCAGTGAAGACGTCGTCGCCGGCTTGCCCGTCGCCGTCCGTGCCGGCGTCGTTCATCGGCAAATCGGTCCATGAGGTCTCGTAGGCCGGATCGGTCAGCTCAACGTACTCGCCCGGCGCGACGACCTGATAATGCAGCGTGACGCGGCTGACGCCGTGCGGGTCTGTGACCTTGGCCGTGATCCGCACGGGCTGGCCGCCGCGCGGCTCGCGGGGCGAATGCGCGACTTGGCGGATCGCGGGCGGGGCGTTGGTGGCGAAGGCGGCGTTGACCCGGCCCGGTGTGGGCCCGCGCCCGGTCGGGCCGGTCAGCATCCGCAGCCGGCAGTCAAAAAAGCAGTCCGAGCTGTTGTCGCGCGAGACATTCTGGAGTTGCACGGCGATGACGTTCTCGCCCGCGCGCAGGTAGGCCGCCGGGTTGTTGAGAGTGAACTCCTCGTAGTCGTTCGTCTCGCGCGCCGGTCCGGTGCCGCCGTCGAACGGCACCTCGCCGGCGGCGATGTTTGCGTTGAGTACGTTCGTCCCGTTGATCCAGACCTTGATGCCGTCGTCGTACAAGGCCTCGAGGACCAGCGCGCCGGCTTCGGCCGGGTTGGCGACCTGGAAGCGGCGGCGGAGAAACACGGACGCGTAGTTGTAGCGCATGTCGTCCAGGGGCGTGCCGAACTGGACAGCCGGGTCGTAGCCGATCGGCAGGGCGCCGCTGGCCCAGCCGTCGTCGTTGAACGCCGGCTCGCGCCAAGCCGTGGCAGGCGACGATGCCTCGGCGGTCCCTTTGCGGTAGCGCCACGTGCTGCCGCGTTCGATGAGCGTTTGGGTAGCGGGCGGCACGCCGCCATCCGCTGCCGAGACGCGCCAGCTTCCGCCGAGGTCGTTGTCGAGGGACGGGTGAATCAGCTCGATCGAATAGCCGGGCGGATCGCCCACCGTGGGCCAGGGGAAGCCCACGCCGTAAGTCACCTCATCGGCGATACGGCCCGCCGCGTCGCGCAGCACCACGCGCTCGCCGTACTTCGAGAGATTGCCCGTGTACGGCCCCAGCGCGTCCACGCCGAACTTCGCCTTCAAGGCGGCCGGATTCTCCGCGACCACCACGAAGCCGCCGGGTGGCACGTTGACGGCGGGAAAAGTGAACTCCACGCCCGCCGAGAGCCGCAAGCCGGTGAGGTCCACGGGCGCCACTCCGGAGTTGTACAGCTCGATGAACTCCACCCGCTCGGTCTTCACGTCCGGGTTGTAGTGCAACTCGTTGATGACCACCTGGCTCTGGGCGAAGGGCATTAAGCCTCCCGCGAGGGCGAACCCGAGTCGCGCGAGCCTGCGGATGGGAACGATGAACGTATGCATGCCAAACGGCCGCGGGAGCAGCCCGACCCGCGAGCGCGAAAACCTACGCCCGCCCGGCCAGCAGAATCCACGCCGAAAAGGGCGTCCGGCGTGCCGCCACGGACTGGTCAGGCGAGTGTTCAACAGACTTGCCCTCGGTTCACTTGGCGGACCGGACATGGCCGTCGTGGGTGGCAAGGTTCCAGGTCGCTGGGCCCGGCAGCGTCGGGAATGGCGCGGTGGCGCGCCGCTGCTTGCGTCGGCTCCCGGCGCGGCGGACTATGCCCGGACCCGGCCCCAATGATTTGGCAGCAAAACTATGATCCGCTCGGCCTGCCGTGGCTTTCCACCGTGGTGGCGGCGCTGCCGGTGGTGCTGTTGCTGACCAGCATCGCTTTCCTCGGCATCCGGATTCACTTCGCCGCGTTGCTCGGTCTGGGCGTCGCTCTGGGGGTCGCCGTAACCGCCTACCGAATGCCGGTGACCGCGGCCTTCGGAGCCGCGGGCTACGGAGCGGCGTTTGGACTCTTCCCGATCGGCTGGATCGTTCTCAACATCCTCTTCCTGTACCAGATCACGCTGCGCCGGGGATTGTTCGACGTGCTCCGCCGCAGTCTGGCGGGCGTGGCGCCCGATCCCCGGGTTCAGGTGTTGCTGGTGGCTTTCGCCTTCGGCGCGTTCATCGAGGGGATGGCAGGCTTCGGAACACCGGTGGCGATCACGGCGGCCATTCTCATTCAACTCGGCTTTCGGCCGCTGCACGCCTGCGGGCTGGCGCTCATCGCCAACACCGCGCCGGTGGCGTTCGGGTCACTGGGGATTCCCATCACGACCCTGGAACAGGTCGCGGGTCTGGATGCCCGCAAGGTGTCCGCAATGGTTGGCCGGCAACTTCCGTTCTTCTCGCTGCTGATCCCGTTCTGGGTGGTCTGGGCCTTCGCCGGCTGGCGCGGAATGCTGGGGGTGTGGCCGGCGGCCCTGACGGCCGGCGCGAGCTTCGCCGTGCCCCAGTTTCTGGTGTCGAATCTGCACGGGCCGTGGCTGGTGGACATCATCGCCGGCGGCTGCTCAATTGGCGCGCTGGTCATCCTGTTGAAGTTCTGGAGACCCCGCGAGATCTGGCCGGCGAATCGCCCGCCGCCCCAGGAGGGGGCGGCACGAGCGGCCGAAATAGCCGCCAGCTCGCGACCCGACGTGGCGCTGGCCTGGGTGCCGTGGGGGATCCTGACGGCGTTGCTCCTGCTCTGGGGCACGCCGCCATTCAAGGCGGCGCTGGACCGCCTGGCCGCGCCGAAGTTCGCGGTGCCGGGAATTCACCTCGCCGTTCAGCGTATGCCTCCGGTGGCGCCAACCGGGGTGAAGCCCGAGTCCGCGGAGTTCAAGCTCAACTTCCTGTCGGCCACCGGCACGGGAATCCTGCTGGCGGCGATCCTGGCGGCCGCGGTGATTGGCGTGCGACCGCGGGAGTGGCCGCGCCTCTACTTGGCAACCCTCGGCAAGGTTCGCTTCTCGCTGCTGACGATCGCCGCCATGCTCGCGCTGGGCAACGTGACCAAGTACTGCGGCATTGACGCCACGCTGGGCCTGGCCCTGGCCGGGACGGGAGCGTGGTATCCGTTCTTCGGCACGCTGCTCGGCTGGGTGGGCGTCGCCCTGACCGGCTCCGACACGGCGTCGAATGTCCTCTTTGGCAGTCTGCAACGGATCACCGCCGAACAGACCGGCGTCAGCCCGATTCTGATGGGCGCGGCCAACAGCTCGGGCGGCGTGATGGGCAAGATGATTGACGCTCAGAGCATCGTGGTGGCCAGCACGGCCACCCAGTGGTTCGGCCACGAGGGCGCCATCCTGCGCTACGTCTTCTTTCACAGCGTGGCGCTGGCGGGATTGATGGGCCTGCTCGTGTTTCTGCAGGCCCGGGTGCCGCCCTTCACCCAAATGGTCGTGCAATCGCCGTAACCCGCATTACCCTCGCAGAGTGTTCGGATATCGTCGCCTTCGTTTCCGTCGCTGGTCTGCGGGCACGCTGCTGGCCCTAGTCCTTGGCGCGGCGGCCTGGTGGTTTTCGCCACTCGAAGCGGTGCTGGCGATTCGCTCGTTGAGCGACCCGGCCAAGCTCGCCACCCTCGGCAAGCGCGGGGCGAACCCGCGGGTGAACAAGCTCGTGTACTGGCTGGAAATGGCGCGGCAGAAGGGTCTGGGGCCCGAGCGGGCGGTTGACCTCGCGCAACTGTTCAATGGTGTCACCGGCGAACCGGCCCGGCTGCGACGCGAAGCCCTGGTGAGGAACCTGACCATTGCCGAGCGCCTCGGCCTGCTGACGCCGGACAACCTCGAACGTCTGCGTCGCGGCAACGCGCCAACCGTCACCCGGGGACCGTATGCGGGCGAAACAACCGAAGTGGACCATATCGTGCCAGTCAGCCTCGCCCCGGAAGTCGGCAACGAACTCGCGAACCTCGAACTGCTGCCCAAGACCGTCAACCGCCGCAAGTCCAACCGCGTTGGCGAACGACAATTGTCGCTCGCCGAAGACCTGCATCGCGCCGGCCTCTTGGGCGGGGAATCCTGGCAGCGCGTGCAACGCGCGGCCGGGCGATGACGGGCAACTCCAAGGGATGTAGCGCCGGCGTCCCCGCCGGCAGGTTGTGTCGGCGCTCCGCCGCCCCAATATCGCCGCCCCGGTGCGGCACCACGATCCACAGGCGGGACGGACCGCGCTACGCAAATGGGCCCAACACTCTCAGCCGGGACGCAACGGCAAGCGCCGAACCCGCAGCTCCGACGCCGGCCAGCAGACAACCACTCAGCGGCGCTCTTGTTTCACGGACCGAGGTGGCTGGCGTCACCGCGGCATCAGAGGCCGCGGCAAGGATCACGGGGTAGAGTGCGGGAAGGGAGGCGGTCGGCGTGTCGGCATTCCCCTTGGGCTGCGTGGTCTCCCTGGCTGTCATCCGATTCACCTCGCAGTGATCCGGACGGCTGGTGGTGGCGTGGGGTCGTTCAGCTTCATCAGCACGCGGTCAATGGCGTAATTCGCGCTGCGATGCGCGATTTCCAGAACCTGAACGCCCGGTTCATGAACGACGAAATACACCGGCCCGTCACGGATGGCGTCCGGCGTGTGGTTGCCCGGTCCTTTCGGCAGGTGGGTCCACCTCCACCCGCCATAACTTCTCATGCCGTCGGGTCGGGTGCGGTCGTCCTGGCCGTAAAGCTTCTCGCCGTTCAGGCTCAGCAGCACGTCGTTCTCCTTGTCGCGGCCGATCGGTCCCTGCCGGGCCAGCAGGAAGACGTAGAATTTGCCGGGCTGGGTGAATTCGATTTCGTAGCGCATCCGGCCCTCGCCCGGGCTTTGAATGGCGCGTCCGGTGGGCGAGGGGATCAAGGTCCAGTCGCCCACCCCGGCTTCCGCCTCGAATTCAACCACGCCGTCGCGCTCCCGAATCGTTCGCCCGCTTCTGGCGGTCAGCATGAGAATCCAGTCGCCAGCCCCCGGCGGCTTGAGTTCGGCGGGATTCGCCCTGGGTTCGTGATGCACCGACCGCGCGCCGGCCCGGGCGTCGAACCAGTCGGCCTGATATTCACCCGCGCGGGTATGGACCTTCACGGGGGCGGCTTCCTCGAGATACACCAGATACACCCGCCCCGGGTCCGCGAGGCAGAAGCCGGCATTGACGAGGTCGGGCCGCGGCTTGGTCTGCGGCCAGGGCAGTCCGGCAAACGTGTCCCAGACGTGCCGAATGATGGCGTGCCGGTTGGTGACGGCGTCCGCGGGATCGAGGGATTGCGCGAAGCCGGACGAGGAGCTGCCGTTCATGTCGCCGAAGTTGATCATCGTCGCGCTGAACAGCATGACAAAGGCGTTGCGGCGGATGTCGTCGTCCGAGTAGGCCGGATGGCCGAAGGTGTTGCCGGGCCAGAGGGTTTCCTGCGCGTAGAGCGGGCGGGCGGGATGATGATTGCGCAGCAGGACTTCCGCGAGCCACCGACGGTTCCTCGTCTTGGGGCCTTGCAACGTGCCAAAGCCGAACCACGGCTCGCCGCGAAAGACATCGTCGCCGGTTTCGTTGTGAATGGTGAGCGGGCGGCCGAACACGTCCAGCTCGCGCACCCATTCGGCCATTTGGTTCAACTCGGCGTAGGTCAGATAGGGGCTGTTGCGCAGCAGCGGCTCGGGACCGGCCACGTTGAACAGCATGTTCCAGTACGGACCCAGCCTCGCCACGGTGTATTCGAGGTAGAGCCGCTGGTCCTCCGGCGCGCGCGGGAAGTCCGCGTCGCGACCGAAGAAGCCGGCGAAGGGGAACACGACGATTCGCCGCGCGGCCAGATCGTCCAGCATCCGCTCCAGGTGCCGGAATTCGGCGGGGTCCAAGGGCCAGAGCCGGGGCGTGTCCCAGCCGTGTCCGCGTCCGTCGCTTTGTCGGTTGAGGTAATGGCTGGCGATGGAGAGGGTGTTGTAACCCTGCGCCTGCGCCCAATCGAGAAAGGCGGCGCGGCGATTGCCGTCATCCGGGTTGTCCGGATCGTCCCAGTTGCGCGCGAAAAACCGGTCGCCGACGTGCAGGCTGCGCATGAGAAACGGCGAGCCATCGGCAAAGCCGAACCAGATGGGATTGGGCACATGCGGCACGACGAGACCCGGCAGGTCGGATGGCGCGCAGATGAAGCGGCCCGTCGCGCCGTGCGAACCGTCCGTGAACGCCGCCGTGTAGCTCCATTCTCCCACCTCATCCGGCATGAAGCGCAGGCGCCACTGCGCGCCGCCGTCGTAAAAGCCGGGAAACTCGATCACCCGCCCGTCCGGTCGCGTGTAACGGACCTGCAACTTCACGTCGCGAAACGGGTCGCGATATCCGACCGCGTTGGTGATGACGGCTTCGAAGCGCCCCCAGCGGGGCACGGTAACGTTCGCGCTGAACGCGGGCAGGACTGGCAGCACGGCCAGGGCCAGCAGCGCAGGAACGCGAGCAACTGACAGGATGGCTGAGACACGAGGCGACTTATTCATGGTCAGGGGGAACCGTGGTTTCATTGGCCCCGGAGCCGGCTTCAGCGGCTTCGACGTAAAACTCCATATCACGATAGGTATCCACGTCGGGATAGCCGTCCGTCGTCGGTGAAAGCAGGTAGCGCAACGAACCTTCCCCAAATACGGCTTCCCGATAAAGCTGTTCTCGCTGCGCGGCATCCGCCGGCGGATGTTCGCCGGGGATCATCGTAGGCGGCAGTGTGCCATCGCCTTCGCGGCGCAAGCCCCAGCCGCCGGGGTAGCGGTCGTGCGCGTCGGTGAGGCTGGGCGGGGCGTTGACGCCGGCCGCATTCGCATTGGCCAGCGTGAAGCCGCGCTCGGGTCCGGGTTCCTCAAAGCCCACCATAAAGGCGTAGCGTTTGCCGGCTTTGAGTGGCAGGCGCGCTTCCCTCTCCAGCGCCCAGCGCAAATAGACCAGGCATCCAGCCGACGTGCCGTTGGGTTTGCCGTCCGGGTCGCGAGTGGGCGGCAGATCGGGAAAGACCCCGCCCGTCACCACCGAGAGCGGACGGTATTCGACCCCGAGGAGATAGTCGTCGCAGCGATGGTTTTTGGAAAAGCCGTGCTTGGCGTCGGTCCCGGCCGGTGTGCCGTTGTCATGGATGCGCGGCTGGCCGGTGACCTCGAAGAATTGTACGAAAACCTTCGCGCCCGGCGCGCCTTCCAGCACCGCTGCGTCGGCCGGCCCGGTGCGGAGCACGATGGCGGCCGGCTCGAAATCGCGTGGGGCGGTGAACACCTGGCCCAGATCGCGGTTGCGTTGAAAGTAGCCCCGGGACTTCCACTCCAGATGCGCCCGATCCGTGTTGCGCACACTGGTATTGCCGCCGCGATCGAAGGCCGTCTGCTGAACCACCACCCGCGCAGGGTCGGGCCGGAACTCCTTTCCCAGCGCCTGCACTGTCAGACCGGACACCACTTTCGGCGTCCCCTCCGCGCCGTCTTGAACCGTCGGCTTCGGCAGGACGTGGAAAGACAGGTCCCGACTTGTCTCGAGGTCCGCAGCGACCTTGGGAATTCCTCGCTCGTCGCTCAAGTTGCCATCGCGCGCTGAAAGAGACTCGATAACGCTACCGTGCCCGTCAGCGGCGAAAACGTCCGGCCGCGTCGGGGCGCGTGGGTCCTGCCGCCAACCAAGCCACGCGTCACGCTGCTCCACGAGGGAACGGCTCTCGCTCATGCGAGGGGGAAAGGCCGCAACGGAGGCCACGGCCGCGACCGCCAGACTCAGCGCGCACGCGAACTCGAGCCACACGGTGAACTTGCTTATGCGTTGGATTGGCAAGGGACTATTGGTTCGCTGGCTTGGTTGGGAACTGCCGGATGACTGGAAAGTCGCCGACCAATTCCAACGAATATTCCGTGGCACTGCCGGGCCGACGCAGGCGCACTTGCTCCACGCCCTGATTGTGCGGGTTGCAGGCGATGACCAACAGCTCCTTGCCGTCGGCAGAGAGTTTGACGCGCACCAGCGGCTCTTTGTGGAGGTTGACGAAGCTGGGATACCGCTCGTCGCCGCTGCGCCAGACTTGGTTACGGGAGGTCCACAGCTCTGGCATTTCCCAGCGGGTGTCAGCCTCAATGATGTCCTTGTGCTGGCTGGCCTCCCACATGCCGAGGACGTGGAAGTTGTAAAAGCCGAAATACTTCAGGTAGTAATAAACTGGCGTCTCGACCCCGTTGAGCATGTGTTTGGGCGGATGCTCGCGAACGCGCCAGTCGGAGTAGTCCGCCAGGTCTTCCGAGTAGCGCGCCCCGATCTCCCAGCATTGCAGGCCGTCCATGACGCAGTGGCCGAAGAGCGAGAGCGCGTAGGTAGCGGAGGCGGGCACCTGATGCTTGAGATCTTCGCGCCGGTCGCGGCCCCTGGCGTCGGTGAAGCGATATGGCGAGAGCGGGTAACCGTCCACGAACTCCACCTGAATCCAGGTCGAAAGAATGTTCGGCACTTCCGGCCGGGCCAGCTTGCCCTGCTCCCATTCCTGGACGAAGGCGTAAAGCTGCGAGGGCTTGGAGTTGTTAAGCCAATACACCGAAGGGTTGCCGACGTTCAGACCGCAACGGGTGAATACGGGATGGAGGTCGGCTTCCGGATGTTCGTATTTCTGGCGCCACTGCTGCGCGCCTTTCCGATCTGTCACGCCAGTCGGCTTGCCCTCCCAGAGGCTGTCAAAGATGCGGAAGGAATGTCGCAGCACGCCCACGCCCCAACACCCGACCAGCGTATCCGGACGTCGCGCGCGCACCTTGCGAATCAGGTCGGCGAAGGCGTCATACTGGTGGTCGCGCCAGGCGTGGTAATTCGGTGCCTCGAAGTTGCAGATCATGATGGCGCACTCATCGGCCCGATGATGCCACGGCTCGATCTGCCAGTTCTTCGGATCGGTCGGTTCGGCGGAGAAGGTGTCCCGCGCGCCGTCGTGGGGAATCCACTCGTTGTCACCGAACAGATGCGCCCGCCGTTCGCGCGTGCCCCGATCGCCGCCTGGCGTCATCGCCGCGGGCGAGACGTGGGTGAAGCCGAAGTCATACATGGGGCACTGGCCGCCGCGGTCTTGCTGCCGGGCCTTGGCCGCACCCTGCCAGAGCGCGTACTTGCCGCGCGGCAGCTTCCAGCCGGAGGGAAACCAGTTGCCCTCGTCGAAGTTGTAGGCGAGGCGATTGGTCGGCACGCGAAACCAGTCGGGCAGGCCGATAGTCTGACGTCCACCCAGAAGCAGGATTTCCTGGTAGCTCTCCTTGACCTCCCACGGCTTGTCCGGGTTGAAAAACTCAATCGTCAAGTTGACTGGAAGACCGGCAAACTGCGGAGGGAAGGTGAAGTTGCGAAGTGGCCCGGACATGGGCGCGCCCATGTTGACGGTCCAGCGTTTCCCGCAGCCGGGCACCTGATAAGTGTCCCAAGCGGTGTCCGTGACCGTGAGGCCGTCCTCGGCCACGACGCAGCGCATGGCCAGCTTGCCGGCGTGATTGGTGATGCCGTCGGTGAGTTGCGGCCAGAGCTTGACCGCGGGTTGCGCACTGGGCGTCGTGGTCGGAGTGATCGTGCCGCCATAGACCGCTGGCTGGGCGAGGACGCGGAAAAACTCCTCGCGGCAGGCTTTCAAATCCGTCGCCGATTTGGGAATAACCAGCACGTCACCTTGTTCACCCGGTGGCACGGGTCGGAAGACCAGCGCCCGGCCCTGAAAATCCGCCCGCCGCACTTCCGCACCCGTCCAGCACTTCGGCTGGAAGAGCCACACGAGCGGCGCGCCGTCGCCCAGTTGATTGGCCCGGCCCAGGTCGGTCCGGATGAACCGCTTCATGTCCTGCGTGAACGGGTTGTCGGGCAGCGCCTCGAAATCCTTTGCCGTGAACACGGAGTCCCTGTCCCAGAACGCGCCGCCGCCCCAGTCCACGTAGCGTGTCCGCTTGGCCACGATGTAGGCAGCCCAACCGTCCTTGCCGTTGTAGCCGTAGTCGCTGACGGTGAGGTTGAACACGACGAGGTTTGAGGCGATCTCCGGGTTCGTCAGCAGCGCGGTGGCCACGGTGGTCAGCGGCCCGCCCGCGATGACCAGCAGCGGCTTCTCCGGCGAGGCTTTTTTTGCCTCGCCGATGATCAGCCGACTGCCGTCGCTCGGATGCGGCACGGTGTCCTCGATGCGCCCGCTCTCTGGCCGCGCGAGCACGCGGTCGGCGCCGCGAGTCAGGTCCGGGATGTTCTTGAGGCCGGAGTCGCGGGCCAGTTTGAGGGCCTTCTCGGCGTCGCCCAATGATTGCTCGAAGGAGTAGTGGTAGCCCTTCTCCCAATCCCACATGTCACGGCTGACGATGTTGCCGCGCAGGTTGGCGGCGCCCAGGCTGGCCTGCGCCCAGAGGTAGTTGTTGTCGAACACGTCGAACCACCAGTCGTTGTCGTAGAGGATCGGGTTGTCCGGGCCGACGCCCGCGAGGCGGACGGCGCCGTTTTCGACGGAGTGTTCCGGGACGACGGCTGGGGCTGCAGCCACAAGCAGCAGGGAAGCGAGACCGATCAACAAGCGTGTGGGAAGCATCGGAAGGTTTGGTTCAGTCCGGTCGAATGCGGCGCCGTCCTAGTGTGCGCCGCAACCGGCCGCGCGCGCTGTCCAGCAGCACGGCGACGAAAATGATCCCGGCGGTGATCAGCGGGTAAAGGTAAGGGTCGGCGTTGAGATGGTTCAGGCCGTTCTCGATGCCTTGAATGAGCACGGCGCCGAAGACCGTGCCGGGCCAGACGCGACCGCGCCCGCCAAACAGGCTGGTGCCGCCCAGCACAGCCGCAGCGATGGCAGCAAACTCCTTGTTTGCGCCGAACGTGGGTGCGACCGAGCCGATCTGCGCCAGGGCCACCGCTCCACCCAGCCCGGCACACAGGCCGCAGAGGACATAGACCGTCCACAACACGCCCCGCACGTTGACACCGGCCTTGCGCGCGGCGGCGGCGTCCTGTCCCACCGCGTAAATCTGCCGGCCCCGCGGGGTGCGCATCAGGAACGCATGCGCGGCGGCCACGACCAGGGCGGCCACGATCACCGGCAGGGGCACGCCCAACAGCCGGTTGGAGGCCAGTTGAGTGAAGGCTTCCGGCAGGTTCATCGCCCGCGTCTCGGTCAACCACATGCCAAAGCCGCGGCCCACGTATTGCGTGCCCAGCGTGGCGATAAAGGCAATCAATCCCAGCCGCGCGATCAACAGGCCGTTGAGCAGTCCACACAAACCGCCCAACGCAATAATGCCCGCCACGACCAGGCTCGGAGGCCAACCCTGGGCCAGGAGCAACTTCCCGCTCACTGCCGCCGCCACGAACATGATCGAGCCCACGGACAGGTCCACCCCGGCGGTCAACAGCACGAAGGTCATGCCGGTGGCCACGATGGCGATGGCCGAGGACTGCACCAGCACGTTCACCAGATTTGCCGGGGCCAGAAAAGACGGGGACAGGGCGCCGAAGCCGGCGAGCACCAACGCAAACAGCACGAGCGGCGCGGCGTCCAGTGCCCGCATCACCAGGCGTTGTTGCTCCGGGCTCATGCGGCAGTTCGCTCGTGCAGGGCGGCGCGCAGGATGCGCTCCCGGTCGAAGTCCGGCCGCCGCAGTTCATCCACCAGTTCGCCCCGGCGCATCACCAGGATGCGGTCGCACAGACCGATCAGTTCCTCCAGCTCGGACGAGATCAGGAGCACGCCCGCACCGGCATCGGCCCGCTGGTGGATGAGTTGGTAAATCTCGAACTTCGCCCCCACGTCTATGCCGCGGGTCGGCTCGTCTAGGATCAGGACCTGCGGTTCGGCCAGCAGCCATTTGCCCAGCACGACCTTCTGCTGGTTGCCGCCGCTGAGGGTTCGGGCCGGCGCGGTGTCCCGGGCGGTGGGCGTGAGCCGCACGGCCGCACGAATACTCCGCACCGCCTCAGCCAGAGCGGAGCGATTGAGCCAGCCCGAGCCGCGCCGGGCGTGGCGCCGCAGCGTGACCAGAGCGAGGTTGTCGGCAATCGAAGCCTCCAAGGCCAGACCGTCTTCGCGCCGGTCCTCGGTCAAGAACGCCACGCCGTGCTGAAGGCGTCGGCGCGGACTATTGCCTTGCAAGGGTTGGCCGGCCACCTGCACAGCGCCGCGCGCAAACGGTTCGAGGCCGAACAGCATCCGGGCCAGTTCGCTGCGGCCCGCGCCCATCAGACCGAACAGGCCGAGCACTTCGCTCGCGTGCAGGGTGAACGAGACGTTCCGAACCACGCCGGGCTGAGTCAGGCCGTGGACCTCCAGGAGCGGCCTGACCGCCGGTGCCGGCACCGACTGCTCCCAACACGCCCGGGTCGGATAAAGCTGGTTCAGGCTGCGCCCGACCATGAGCGTGACCAAGCGGGCGGCGTCGAAGTCGGCGCGCGGGCCGTGCGCCACCAACGCACCGTCGCGGAGCACGGCCACGCGGTCGCTGAGTCGGAGCACATCGTCCAGCGTGTGGGAGATGTAAATCATCGTCAGGCCGCGGGCGCGCAACCGGCTCATCAACTCGAAGAACTGGCGGGTCTCGCGGTCGCTGAGCGAGGTGGTGGGCTCGTCGAAGATGATCAGGCGCGGCTCGAGACTGAGCGCGCGGGCGATTTCCACCAGTTGTCGCTCGCCGGCGGACAGCCGCTCGACCGGTGTCTCCGGCGTGGCCTCCAAGCCCACCTCGCGCAGCCATCGGACCGTCTGCGTGCCCAGCGCGTCGCGCCGGATCCAGGGCAGGCGGCCCCACCGCGGGAATCGGGTCAGGAACAAGTTCTCGGCGATGGTCAGGTTCGGAAACAGGTTCAGCTCCTGATGCACGAAGGCGATGCCGGCCGCAGCGGCTTCGGCGGGGCCGGCGGGCGCAAATGGCCGGCCATCCCAGAATATCCGACCGGCGTCGGACCGCAGATTGCCGGCGAGAATGTTCATGAGCGTGGACTTGCCGGCGCCGTTTTCACCCACCAAGCCGAGCGTGGTGCCGGCTTCGACCGTGAGCGTGATGTCGCGCAGAACCGGCACGCCGCCGAACCGCTTGGTGATGCCCTCGAACTGGAGCAACGCGCTCATCGTTCCAGAAGGTCCTTCACCGTGAACCACGGCTCAAACAGTGAGACCACGCGTCTCGCGTGCAGTCGAGGCCGTTGCGGCCTCGATCTGCCGAGTCTGACCTTTGCCGCCCTCACAGATTCGGGAAGAACGGAAGAGGGAGGTTTTCGGCGAGACGCCGAAAACTGCACGCCGGAGGCGTGCGCTCCCCAGTCCCAACTGCGCCGCGTCCGAGGGAACACACTCATGCTTCGGCCTCCAACAGTCGGCAGCGGGTGGCGTCGAGCAACGCGGCGGCCAGCACGACGGCGCCTTTGACCATCGTGATGGTGAAGAACGAGCAGTTCAGCAGGTTCAGGCTGTTGTCCAGCAGCTTGATGAACGCCACGCCACCGAGAGTCCAGAGCACCTTGCCGCGTCCGCCGAACAGGCTGGTTCCCCCGATGACCGTGGCGGCGATCACGTCCAGCAACAGCCGCTGGCCCAGCAGCGGGGAAGCGGTTTCGGCCTGGCCGGTATAAAGCACCGCCGCCGCCGCGGCCAACAGGCCACTCAGCACGTAGGCCGCCAGCATGACACCAGCCACCGGCACGCCGCTGATGTGGGCCATGCGGGCGTTGTGACCGATGGCGTAAAGCCAGCGGCCCAGCAGGGTGCGGCTGAGCAGCAAATGTGCGCCGCCGGCCAGGGCGACCGTAATCAGCGTTGCCAGCGCGAGTCGTCCGCCCAGCGCGTTGAAGGCGGGCGGCAGGTTGTAAATCGTCTCCGAGCGGATCAGCCAGATGGCCAGGCCGCCGCCGGCCATCATGGTGGTCAGCGTAACCATGAACGGCGGCATCCGCAGGACCGCCACGGACAGGCCGTTGAGCGCGCCGAGACCCGCACCCACCGCGAGCATCAGCAATACGCCCACCGGCGCTGCCCAGGGACTACCGGTCAGCCAGCCGGTATCGCCGTTCATGGCCAGGCCCCCGACCACGCTGGCCACGGCCATGATGGCGCAGGCCGAGAGATCAATGCCGCCGGTGATCAGCACCACCGTCTGTCCGCAGGCCAGCACCAGCAACGGCAGCAGCGTGAGCAGCAGGTTGGCCAAGTTCTCGCGACTGGCCAGGTCGGGGGTGAAGGGAAGCAAGCCAACAAAGCTCAACACCACCAGCCACAGAACCAGGTGCTCGCCCCCGAGCCAGCGAACCAACCAGGGGGTTCGTGGTTCGTGGTTCGTGGTTCGTGGTGGGTGGTGGCTGGCCACGGTTATTCCGTCTCGGGAAAGCGGCCGATGGATTTGAGGTAGGCGTTCAGACGTGGAGCCAATTCGTCCACGAGCGGCTTGAGGCGCGCGGTTTGAGCGGGGCTTAGCAAGCCGCGACGGAAGGCCCTTCGCAGCCAGTGCTGGGTCTCATGGAGTGACCCGCGGGCGGTGCGAACAAATCGCTTGTTGTCGGCATGGCTGCCGCGCCCGACACCTTCTGCGATATTCGCGCCGATGCTGTCTGCCGCCCGGACGAGTTGCCGGCCGATAGTTTCCTTCGAAAACACATCCCAGTTCACGGCAACGTCCCAAATCTCGTCGGCCAGTCGTTCGGCGAGGCGGTAAACCTCGAGCTTTTCGAAGTTGGTGCGGGCCATGATTCTCGTTCGTTGTTTGTTGTTCGTGGTTCGTGGGTCTTGGATGATTCACCAGCGGCGCGCGCTGGAGGGATCGACCACAAACCACGAACAACGAACCACTCACTTCTTCTTCGCCCCCCACATCCGCGCCGCCTTTTCCTCCAAGTTGCCCGCATGGATGACAAAGCCGGGGTCCAGAATGGTCGGCGGAACGGGTTTGCCGGCGCGCGCGTCCAACACGGCCTGGATGCTGGCTTCGACCTCGAAATAGACATCCTGCACGCCCGTGGCGTCGAGGTAGCCGTCCACCAGCATCTGATACGCCGTGGCGTCGCCGTCAAAGCCCGCCAGCAGCACATGGCCCGGCTCGCCCCGCTTGTGCCATTTGCCGGCATTACGCAGCGCCGAGGCGATGCTCGGCAGGTGCAGGTCCGAGGGGGTGAAGATCAGGCGAATGTCGGGGTGCTTTTGCAGCGCATTGACCACCCCGGCGTAGGCCTTCTCGTTGTTCCACTCGGTGGGCACGCGCGCCACGACCTCAATGACGTCTGTCGCGTTCGAGACGGCCGCATCGAAGCCGTCTCGCCGGCCGATGGCGTTGATGTCGCCCAGGTCACCGATCAAGTGCAGCGCCTTGTATTTGCCGCCAGCCTTGCGCGCCTCGGCCACGAGGAAGGCCACGGTGTCGCGGGCCAGGGTGAAGTTGTCGGCCACCACCGCGACAGATTTCGCATCGCTTTCGGCGGGAGGACGGTTGAACAGGACGATGGGGATGTTGGCCGCGTTGGCCGCTTTGATGACCGGGATGCAGGCCCGGGCGTCTTTGGGCACCATGATGATGCCGTCCACCTTGCGGGTGATGAAGTTGCGGACCTGCTCGATCTGGCGGTTGGCGTCCCCGTCGGCCACGGCCTGAAGCATCCGGATGTGGCGCCGGGCCAGTTCGGTTTCGAAGGCCTTGAGCGCCGCCACCCAGAACTCGGTTTGCAGCGTCTCAAACGAGACGCCGATGGTTTGCACGGTAGTGGGCGAGCCGGAGCCACTGGCAGCCGGCGGAGCGTCGGGCTTGCCACAACCGGTGACCAGGAGGAGGGACCCAAAGATGGTGAGCAGGCAGATGAACGAGGACTTTTTCATGGCAACAGACATGGGCTGATTCACGGTAGGTCAGGCCAGAAGGGTGGTGCACGTCTCTGGCGTGCCGAGAGCGAGGACTCTCCCCACGCCAAACGAAACCGGGCGGCCAGCTCGGGTCCGCGCTGGTCGGCACAGAGCCAGCGCCGACGGCACGCCAGACGCGCCCGCTGCCCTCCAGATGCCGCGAGGCCGGTTCATCCCAACAGCGCCTTGCGCAGGATGCGCTGCGCGGCCATGGCATCGCCGCTCTGGAACACCGCTTCCAACTCGGCCGACGGCAGCCGCTCCGCTGCGGCCGACAGCGCCTCCAGCCAGGCGATGGACTCGCGCGCCACGGCGACCTTGTCCTTCTCGCGGAAGGCAAAGACGTCGAGCGAAAACCAGCCGTCGTAGCCGGTCCGGTCCAGCCACCAGAAGAACTCCAGCCACTCCAGCGTGTGGACCGAGCCGGGGATCATGTCGTCGTCCCAGTAGCGGTAGTTGTCGTTGAGGTGGAGGTGAAAGAGCTTGTTCCCAAACCGCTTCATCAGGGCCACGCACTCGGCCAGGGTTTCGTAGCCCATGTTGGCGTGGCCGGTGTCGAGGTTGATGCCCACGTTGGGGCGGTTGACCTCGTTGATGAGCAGGAGGGTCTTGGCGGTGTTGCTCACGAGGATGTGCGTGCGGGGCTCCTTGGGCTTGAACTCGACCGAGATTTTGACCTTCGGGTTGTGGTCGGCGCACTCGGTCAGGCCCTCGATGATCCAGTCGTAGGCCTTGAGGTAATCCATCTGGAAGATGTAGTCCCAGCCGTCGTGGCCGAACCAGGGGCTGACATGGTTGCAGCCGGTGCTGGCCGCCAGGTCCATGGCCACCTTCACCCGCTCAATGGCCTCGCGGCGGATGCCGGGGTCGGTCGAGGCGAACGTGCCCCAGCCCCATTTCGGGTTGGCCCAAATCTCCGGGATCACCCCCGCGAGTTGAAAGCCCGCGTCGGCGATCTGTTTGACGCGGGCGTGCATGTTCTCGTCGTTGATGTGCCAGCCGCCGATGACCTCGATGCCGGTGATGCCCGGCACCTGGCGGGCGTCCTCGAGCATCTGGTCAAAGTCGCGCCTGGGCGTGTAGCCCTGGAGGACATAGCGGTCGGCGCACGAGCCGAAGATGACAGCGATGGCGGAGTATTTGCGTTTCATGGGGAGGTGGTCGCTTTGAGGTTTTCTGGAAACGGGGTGCGGAGTTTGTGGGCGCCGAGCGCCTGGTTCACCCGGGCCAAGCGTCGGCGAAAGCGGTCCCCGGCGCGGACGAGGTAGTTCACGTAAAGGCTCTCCAGCACGGCCAACTGCGCCAGCCGTTTCGAGCCGATCTCGCCGTTGACGTGTTCCTGAAACACGGCGGTCAACAGCACCACGTCCGCCAGCCGCGCCAGGGTCGAGCGCGGGAAATTGGTCAGCCCCAGCACGGTAATGCGCCGGGCGCGCGCCTGCCGGACGGCGGCGATGAGCGGCGCGCTCTCGCCGGTATAGGAAATGGCCATGAGCGCATCGCCCCGTTCGAGCTGCGTGTTGATGATGATGAGCTGCAGGTCCGGATCCTCGGCCGTGAAGCAGGGCACGCCCAGCCGCAGGAACTTGTGGTAGGTCTCGCGCGCCACCACTCCGGCGTTGCCCAGGCCGAAAAACGCCAGCCGCGGCGCGGCGCACAGCGCCTCCACGGCCCGTTGGTAAGCCGCCCGGTCCAGCGCCTCCAGCGTGTCGGTCAGGGCTTGAATCGAGTTGGCAAAGACCTTGCGCGCGATGGCCTCCGGCGCGTCCCCGGGCGCGATGTCGCGGTAGGTGGGCAAAGGCTCAAACTCCGCAAAATCGCGGCGCATCTCGGGGAAGCCCTCGTAACCCAGTTTGCGCGCCAACCGCACGGCCGTGGCCTCGCTGCACCCGGCGCGCGCGGCGAACTCCACCACGCCCAGTTCCGCCACCTCGTCCGGGTGCGCCAGCAGAAAGTCCGCCGCCCGACGTTCGGCCCGCTTGAGCGTGTGCTGAATGGCCTTGAGCTTGATGAGACACCGATGCGGCACGCGCTCCGGCGCCGCAACCGACGGGCCGTTCCGGGCGGAGGGCGCGGTCAAAGTGGCGTTGCGATGCAGCATGGCTCAGAACCTCGCGCTGAGCGGCCGCAGGGCCGCGGCCAACTGTTCGTAGAGGACCGCCCGCTCTCGGTAATGCGCTACGCGGTCCGGGACGGGCAGAAATTCGCGATCGGCCACCACGGTCGCGGCCACCGCCTCGTCCAGGGAGGCATAGATGCCGATGGCCGTTCCGGCCAACAGCGCCGCGCCCAGGCAGGCCGCCTCGGCACACCGCAAGGTGCGGATGGGCCGGTTGAGCACATCGGCCTTAAGCTGGAGCCAACGGGCGGACTTGGCGCCGCCCCCGACAGCGACCAGTTCGGTCACATGCAGCCCGGCGGCTTCCCACGTTTCGAGGTTCGCCCGCAACTCAAAGCACAGGCCTTCGAGCACCGCCTTGGCCACGTCGTGGCGCGTGGTGGACAGCGTCAGGCCGGCGATGACCCCGCGGGCCGTCAGGTCGCAGGTGGGCGTGCCGCGGCCGGTGAAATGGGGCAAGACCAGCACCGGCGACGGCGCTTCCGGCAGGCGCTCGTCAATCACCTGATACGGGTCCAGGCCGCGGGCGCGCGCCTCGGCCACTTCGGCTGCAGCGAACTGGTCGCGCCACCACCGCAGCGAGATGCCGCCGCTGTGGTTGAGGCCGAACGTAAAAAACATGTCGGCCTTTACATGCCGGTAGCACGGGTAAAAGCCGTCGAACATCGCCCGGCTCAGCACGGGCCGGTCGAACGCTGTGGACAACACCTCGGCCGTGCCGGTGGAGACCACACCCCGACCGGGCCGCACCACGCCTGCGCCCAGTGCCGCGCAGGTTTGGTCGTGGCCCCCGGTGACCAGCGCCAGCTCAGGCGGCAGGCCCAGTTCATCGGCCAGGGCCGGGCGCAGTTTGCCGACCACTTGGCCGGAGGGCGCCACGGGCGACCATAAATCGGTGCGCAGCCCCAGCCGCTCATGGATTTGGCCGCTCCACTCCCCGGCGGCCAGGTCGAAGGCCATCGTGCGCGAAGCCATCGTCCAGTCCATCACCGCTTCGGCGCCGAGCTTGCCCAGGATAAAGTCCGCATAGGTGACAATCTTCCACGCGCGTTCAAAAACCGCTGGCGCCAGCTCGCGCAGCAGCAGCACCTTGGTCAGGGAATTCAGCGGGTGCGGCCGCATGCCAGTGCGTTGGAACAGCTCGAACTCGCCGAACAACTCGGCACAGCGGCGCGCTTGAGGCGCCGAGCGGTAATCCATTCCCAGAATCGCCGGATGCAACGCGCGAAAATCCCGGTCCACCGGAATGATCGCGTCACCCTGGACCGACACGCTCAACGCCTTCGCGTTCCGTGCGCCGCTTGCGGCCACGGCTTCGCGCAGGGCTTCCTTGGCCAACATCCAAACCTGCTCGGCATCCTGCTCGGCCTTGGCGGGCGCGTCGCAAACCACGCCGTATTCGCGGAAGGCCCGGGCACGCATCCGGCCATCGGGGTCGAACACGACCGCCTTGCAACCGGTGGTGCCGATATCGAGGCCGATCAGGGGCATGGTTCGTGGCTCGTGGTTCGTCGTTCGTTGTTCCTTGTTCCTGGTTCCTTGTTCTGGGGTCTTGGTTCCCCGCCGTCGGGCGTTGGAGCCGGTGCGGGAGGGCCGAAGCAGACTTGGTCTTGCTCGCGGCGGAGGCGGGCCAGGAGGGTGTCGGGCACGGACTCGACGTCGTCGTAACGAATGGGCTGACCGCGCGGCACGGCGCGTTTGAGCACGCAGCCTTTGGCCAAACCCAGCGGCAGCAGGTTTTCGGCGCGGGCGGCCTCGACCGTGTCAATCGAGCCGCGGTAGCAATACTCGCCGATGGCGTCGAGGGTCTCGCCGATGCGCAGGTCGCGCTTGGCGATGGCGAGGCACTCGGCCACCGGCCGCGGCAGCGGATGGCCGCTGGATTCGCCGTAAATGACCGCCTGGGCGCAGGTCAACGGCACTTCGATGCTGCACAGATGGTAGGGCCGGAACAGCAGGTAGTGCGGCCCGGTGCCCATGTCGCGCTGGATCAGGCCGTGCTTGAGCCGCGCGTGATCCGTGGTGAACACCACAAACACGCCCGGATGCACGCCGATGGCAAAGTCCACCACTCCTTTGCGGTTCAACACGCCACCGTCGGCGCGGGGGCAAAAGACCTTGTGCAACGTGTCGCGCGTCGCCGTTGCCCCGTGCATGCCGCGCACGTCCGGCACCAGGCCCGTGGCGTTGGCTACGCTGCACATCTCGACCGCCGTCTTCGAGCCGTCCACGAACTCGCACAACATCCGGGCGCTCATGTCGCGGGCCCTGGCTTTCTCAGCCAAGGAATCAGGCGTGGCCGTGATGTCCAGCGGGTTGTTCTTGCCCTTGCCGGCGCAGACGACTTCAAAGCCTAAGGCACGGGCGAACCGGTAAAGTTCCAGAATCGCCGCCGGCTCGTCGCCCGCGGCCAGCGAGTAGATCACACCCGCTGCCTCGGCCTTGCGGCGCAAGATGGCGCCGATGGTCACGTCGCACTCAACGTTCATCATGACGATGTGCTTGTGCGCCGCGATGGTTGCCAGGGCAATGGCCGCGCCCACCTCGGGCACGCCGGTGGCATCCACCACCACCTGCACTTCGGGCAGCGCCGTCACCAGTTGCCAGTCCGTGGCCGCCACGCACCGGCCCCCAGCAATGGCGCGGCGGGCCGTGTCGAGGTCGGTGGCGCGCACGATGCGCTCGGCGGGGATGTTGGCCATCCGGCAGGCCAGCTCGACCCGTTCGAAGCTCACGTCCACCACCACCGGCACGCGCACGCCTTTCATCAACTGCACCTGGCAGAGGATTTCCTGGCCCATCTGGCCGGCGCCAATCAGCCCGATGGTTACGGGCGTTCGTCTGGCTTCCAGTTCCAGCAGTCGTTCGTTGATGGCGTTCATCGCAAAAAGCCCGGTGCTTCAATCTGGTTCCACCATCACCTTCAAGGCTTCGCCCGAGGCGGCGATCGCAAAGGCTTCGGCGATGCGCGACAGCGGTCGGGTATGCGTGACGAACTGCTCAGCCCGCACCACCTTGCGGCGGAGCACCTCGAGCGCCTCTTCGTGGAAACGCGGGTGGTAGGAGAACGCGCCCAACACCACCTGCTCGCCGTAGTGGATGAGGTTGGCATTCAGGCGCACCATCGGATCGGCCTTGGGCAGGCCCCCAAACAGGACAATGCGCCCGCCCCGCCGGGCCATCTCCACCGCCTGGGTCTGCGTGCTGGCGACCGGATTGGCGCAAATGACCACGTCCGCACCCAGCCCATGCGTCAGGCGCTTCACCTCGCTAACCACGTCCTGTTGCGAAGGATCCAGGACCGCGTCGGGCTCAAATTGTTCCGCCCTGCCGCGCCGCGCCGGGTTGGGCTCGCTGACCAGCACCCGGGCGCCCCGCGCGCGGGCGATCACGACGTGCAGGCATCCGATGGGTCCCGCGCCCATCACCACCACGGTTTCTCCCAGACTCGTGGCACACTTCTCATGGGAGGCCAGCACGGAGGAAAGCGTTTCGGCCAGCGCACCCTCGTGCCAACTCGATCCCTCGGGCATCCGGTGAACAATTCCGTTGCGGAGCAACTCGCCCGTCAACACCACCCGCTCGGCAAACCCGCCGTCCAGCCCCGGCGTGATGCCCAGCAGCTTGAGCGCCGGGCAAAGGTTGAAGAGGCCGCGCCGGCAATACCAACACTCGCCACAGTGAATGTCCGGCGCCACGGCCAGCCGGTCGCCCACTTGGAAGCGTGTCACCTGCGCCCCGGCCTCGAGCACCACGCCGGCCAGTTCATGACCCTGGATCAGGTGGTCAACACCTGCCGGCGGCCCTTCGCGCCAGCGACGCAAATCCGAGCCGCACACGCCACAGGCCCGCATCTCGAGCACCAGGCCGTCGGTGGGGCAGGCGGGCAACGGCGCTTCACGCACTTCGATGGTTTGCGGGCCGACGAGAAAGGCGGCTTTCATGGTTGGTTGTAGGCCTTGTCTTTGGTCGGGTCGAGCAGCCGCTCGCCCACCGCGCCACCGGGATGAATGACGGCGAATTGCTCGCGCGTGTAGCCGGTCAGGTGCATCAGCGCGATGCACACCGCGTCGAAGACCGCAATCACCGCCAGCGTGCTGGCCGTGGCCAGCATGTTGAACGGGTCCGGCTCGCGCTCCACCTTGACCCGCAGGAGCAGGTCCGCAGCCCGGGCCAGCGGCGAGTCCGGGTTTTCCGTCACGGCAATCAGGAAGGCCCGCTTGGTCTTGCAGGCCGGCACCAGGCTGAGCAGTTCGCGCGTGCTGCCGCCTTTGGAGATGACAATGACCACGTCGCCGGGCTGCACGAGTCCCAGCCCGCCATGCACCGCGTCACTGGGCGAGAGGAAGGCCGCCGGGCGCTCGATGCAGCACAGCGAGTGGGCGATCTTCTTCGCGGCGGCGGCTGACGTGCCGCAGCCGGTGGTCAGAATCCGGCCCCGACAATTGGCCAGCTTTTCCACGCAACGGCACAAGGCCGCCGGCTCTACGAAATGCGCCAACCCCCCAATGGCTGTGGCTTCGGCCGCCCAGACCGCTTGTGCGAGGCGGCCCCAATTGCGGTCTTCGCAACTGTCAGCCGGCCCGGAAGGTTTGGGGAAATTCATTGTAATCGGCGGGAGTAATGCCGAACCCGCGTCATATGACAATCATTTTTTCATTTTAAGGTGTCTCGGAGTGAAAACGGTTTTCCCCGGAAGCCTTGCCAACCAGCACGTAACGCAACGGAGGTTGGCCCGGTATTGCGAAGCAGCGGCGACGGCCAACACACCGGGAGGAGCCGTCCCCGCGGGAACAACGGCATGCCGGGTCGTGGGCGAGACCGGGGACGCTCGGCGCGCGTTTGGAGGAACCAAAAAAGCCCGGAATATCAACCCCGCGGACACGCGGGGTTCCTCCCGAGGATCCCGGGGCAACCGATTTTCACCGGCAGGTCACGCAGGGTCTGTGTTCACTCCGGACACCAAACCCGCTCGAAATTCGGACCGGCCCGAACAGCGTTTAATTCAGCGCGCGAGGCGGAAGAAAAGCTGCCCCGGCGGCGGGGCAAAACGCACGCTTTTCCAAGTACCATCATCCCCGACTGAAAACAGCGCGGGGAGCCACCCTCCGCTGCCGAGAGTAGTGGTTTGCTGCAATACGAAACCCGTCGCAGACGCGGGCCAGGAAATCGTGACGGTGCCGTCGGGGTTCAGTTGTACCTGCAGCGCCGGGGCCTCGGGTGTGGCAATCACCGTCACCACGCTCCAGAAGCCGGGCGAGACGGAAAAACCGCCGCCGGCCAGGGCCGGTACCGCCAAGGCGCCCGCGGTGCCGGAGAGCGTGACCGGGGGTCGGAAGTGGTCAACAAATCTGCGGGCTGGTGGTACCGAAGGCTGCACCCGCCAGGACATACACCCGGCCGGTGAGCGCCACGTGATGGCCCCCATCGAGTGCCCCGTCCTGCCGCAGGGCAATGCCGGGCTGGACCCCGCCGGCGCCGGAGATCACCCCGGCCACCTTAGTATCGTAAGGCTCGGTGGCCAAACGTAGTTTGCCCGGCCGCTCCGGATCTATCACCACCACAGAGCCGGGCGCCAACGGACCGTCGCTGCTGGCAAAGGGTTCGGCTAGGTCCGCGCCGCCGCGAATGGTCAGCACGGCGACCGACATTTCGCCGCTCACCCACGCGCGGCCTTCAGCGTGCAGGGCCTCGCCGTTGGCGGTATTGACGAAGTACCCACCCCAGCCGTCCGAACGTTCCGTGTAGCCAAGCACCCCGCTCTTGCCGCTGGCGTTGGACCGGCCGGAAATGCCATCGTTGCCCTCGCTCATGCCCAGCACGCCCACGGCGTTGCCGGAGGCATACCCGAAGACCGCCTGCCCTTGACCGGTACTGGCTGATTCGTTCCGGCCGACTACCCCGGCGGCGTTATCACCGAAAGTTTGGCCGAACACGCCGATGTTCTTCTGGCTGCGCCCGAACACGCCCGAGCCGTCTCCGGAGTCCACCTGCAAGCCGGTACCGGCGCCGGTGTTGGCCAGTTGCAGGGCAGGGTTGGCAGAGGCCGTGGAACCACTACACGGCAGCGTTAATCCTCCCCCACCGCCAGAAGCGGAAATCGTCAAATTGTTGCCGTTGGTGGTGATTTGGACATTGTTGCCGGCCTGTAAAACCACGTGGTCTTTCAGGCCGTTGAGCGACTTCACCACCTGTCCGGCCGCAACTTTGGCCACCGTCACCGCGTTGTCGGCAAGGGCCGAAGTTTGGATGGTGTTGGCTGGGAGTGCCTGCGCGGAACCGGCCGTGGCCGCATGAATCGCATAAGGTGTCGGGAGCAATTCCTGTCGCGGGCTGAGGATTTGGATGGGACCCGGGCCGTTGGTGCGCACACCCAGTTCGAGCCAGCGCCCCGCGCCGGTGAAGACGTTTGGGCCAAAATCGAGCGTCGTATTGAACACGCCTCCCGAAACCTGCACGGTGTTTGTTTGCCTGCCCGTCCCGAGGGCATTCCCGCCCTGGACCGCGTCAAACACGGTGAAGGTGAAGTCGTAAAGCCCCTCGGCCGGTGTGCCCTGATACGTGAGCCGGCCTTGGTATTGAAAAGCCGTGCCCTGGCCGAAAGAGGGCGGGGACACGGTCGTCGCCAAAACCAACAACAAGCAGGTGCGCCGGGTGCGGCTGGAGTCGAAGGTCTGTTTGGACTGCATGACGGGCATTTCGTATAGTGGGCGGATCAATTGTCAAAAGGTTTTTTACTCGGTTTCATTATCGAGTTGAGTTTGAGAGTCACAGCAGCAACCCAAACAGCCAAAGATGCTTTCGTGATGGCAGGCTGATTCGGACGCTTGCCAAAGCAAGCGCCAGGCAGAGTGCTGTGTAAGTAACATTTGTGAGATGATTAAGCAATACATTGACTTTTGCAAAGGCTTGCCTAGGCTTCCGAAGTCAAATGGCCCAAACAACGATCGTCTCCGCTATTCACCGTTGGATTACTTTGGCTGCCTTGACCAAGGGCGTTTGCCTGGTATCGCAAACACAGCCGGCCTTGGAACTTTCCCGCTCCGTTGGCGCGGTGGAAATCCGCTGGACCCACCAGGCCCCAGGCTGGGTGCTCGAATCCGCGGCCAGCCTCACCCCGCCCGTCACCTGGCAGCCGGCTCCGGAACTCCCCTCCAGCGATGGCGACCGGCGCATCGTGACCTTGACCCCCTCGGGGGCGGCACGTTTTTACCGGCTCCGGCAGGCAGGCCTGACCGGAGTGGCGGAGACCTCCCCCGCCGAGGGCGAGGCGGGCGTGTCGGTGAACCGTGAGACGATCCTGCGCTTCTCCGCCCCCCCTGGCCGCTGGCACGCAGATTGGCAACGATCGCCTTTACGCCGACTTCGGCGCGCGCCGGCTCCTCACCCGCGTCGAGGTGTCCGCCGACCGCCGCACTGCGACGGTCTTTTACCTCGAACCGCTGCCGGGCGGCTCGCGCATCCGCGTCACTTTCGCCAGCGACGGCCTGCAAGACGCCGGCGGCGGACCCGTGGACGGCGATGGCGACGGCGCGCCGGGCGGCACGCGCACGCTGAGCTTTCTCACCGCGCCGGTCGCGTAAGTACCCGGCACCCGCGTCATCGGCCATGTGTTCGCCTCCGAGCCGGTGCCGCTGCCGGGCGGCGGCACCACCAACCGTCCGCTGGGCGGAGTGACCATCACCGTGGACGGCGCGGAGGAAACGCTGCGCACCCTGACCGACGAGAACGGCTTCTTCAGCCTGCGCAGTCCGGCCGGGCGGTTCTTCGTGCATGTGGACGGCCGGACGGCTTGGGAAAGCCAGTGGCCCGACCGCGACTACTACCCGTTTGTCGGCAAAACCTTCGAGGCCGTGGCCGGGCTGACGAACAACCTCGCCGGCGGTACCGGAGAAATCTTCCTGCCGCTGGTCAAGGCCGGCACACTCCAGGCCGTCAGCGCCACGCAGCCGACCACGGTGACACTGCCGGCGGCGGTGCTGGCAGAGCATCCCGAATTGGCGGGGTTGAGTCTCACGGTGCCTCCGAACGCGCTGTTCGCCGACAACGGCACGCGCGGCGGCCGCGTGGGCCTCGCGCCGGTCGAGCCGGACCGCATTCCCTCGCCGCTGCCGCCGGGGCTCGAGATGCCGTTGGTCATCACCATTCAGACCGACGGCCCGTCGAACTTCGGCGAGCCGGTGCCCGTGCGCTTCCCGAACCTGCCCGATCCGGTCACCGGCCAGAAACTTCCGCCCGGCGCGAAGTCGGCGCTGTGGAGCTACAACCACGACACCGGTCGCTGGGAGATTCAGGGCAGCATGACGGTCACGGCCGACGGCAATTTTGTGGAGACCGACCCCGGCGTCGGCGTGCTGCAGCCGGGCTGGCACGGCAGTTCACCGGGCAGCACAGGCGGCGGCGGCGGGGCGGGTGGACCCGGGCCGTGCCAAGCGGAGGCTGACGCAGTTCAAGACGCCTTCATGGGCTGCATGCAGGGCGCGTTTCTGGAACTGCTGGAATTGTCCCCGGGCTTGGGTTGCGCGGTGAGCATCGGTCAGGCGGTAGTCTCTTCCATTCAGGATTGCAGCGACCCCACGCAAAACTGCGGCGGAGCACTTGCCTACAATGCTCTTTTCGGCGGGTTGGGGTGCATTCCAGGTGTGGGCACGGTTGCCGGCTACGTCCAGTGCGCCTACGAGTTAAAAACAGCTACCGACGACATGCAGGCCTGCCAAGCGGCCAATGCTCGCCGCGCTGCCTTGGCCGGGATGGGATCGAAGCTTCACCGGCCCCGGCTGGCGCGTGAGGACAATGAGGCCCTGCAAACCCAGTTGCTGGAAACGATGCGCGAACTGGTCGGCGTTGTGGCCGGCGCACCGGCCTGGCTCGAGGCCGCTGCTGCGGACAATGCAGGCTTCATTGCCTTCGGCAACGCGCTGGTCGCGGCGCTGGATCCCGCCAGCGAGGACGCCGCGCGGATTTCCACCGCCGAACGCGCCGCTTTGCTGGCCCGCCCGGCGCCCAACGGCCTACCCGCCACCACAGTCACCGCGTTGCTGGACCGCTTTGACCGCTTCGCCCAGGGCGGCATGACGCCGGCCGAAAAGACGGCCATCGAAAACGCCGCCACCGCGCTGCAAAACGCTGCCACCACTGCCCAGGCCGCCGGTTGGGAAACCATGTTCGACGGCCTGCTCGGGCAGTTCGCCGAAATCACCCGCGTGAACGACGAGGGCCTGCGCGGCGCCGCGGGCGGGGCGGGTCCGGCCACGGCGGGACTGCGTCCGGCAGCCAACGGCCAGGCCGGCTATGGCCCGCTCCGGAGTCGCGAGCTGCTTTACCACCTGGTGGACCTGCGCACCGGCTTTGTCCGGCGCGGACGCACCTCGCCCAACGGGCAGTTGGACAACCTCATCAGCGGCGTGGAAACGCCGTACTTCCTGACCTACCTCGACCCGGAGACGCTTGAGGTCGGCACCACGCATTTCCGGTCCGGCGCAGCCGGCGACCGCTTCACCCTGCCGCTTGGCTTGCTGGCCCGCGTGAACGCGGCCGACACCGACGGCGACGGCCTCAACGACATCGTCGAGGAAATCGTCGGCACCCGGCCGGACGCCGCGGACACCGACAACGATGGCGCGTCCGACTTCGCGGAAGTCCGCGAGGGCCAGAACCCGCTGGACGGGCTGGCCCTGCCGCAGACCGTGGTGGCGAACCTGCCACTGGGCGGCTCCACCACCGGCATCTCGCGGGACGCCACCGCGCTGGGGCTGCACGTGGACGGCGATCTGGTCTTTGTGGCCAACGGCAAGCGCTGACTGGCCGTGGTGGATGCTCGCGATCCGCTGCGGCCGGTGTGGCTGGGCGAATTGGATTTGCCGGGCCAAAGCTACGACGTGACCTATGCCCCGAACCAGCAGGTGGTGGGTCTGGTGGCGCAGCCTGAAGAATTCATTGCCGGCGAACGCGGACTCCTGCACTTCGTGGATGCCTCGAACCCGGCCGCGCCGCGACTGATGCAAACCTACTCGTTGCCGGCCGTGGCCATTGACCACTGGAACGGGCAGTTCTTCGTCGCGCTGGGCCAGTTTGCCTTGAAGGAAGTGCGTGTTTACGACGCCGCCTCGGCCCTCGAAGTGGGGCGCTTCGCCACGCAGGACTATTCGACCGGACTGCGGGTCGTGGGCGGCCGCGCCTACGTGGCGACGCTTTCCGGTCTGGAGATTTTCGATGTCACCGTGCCGCAGCCGGTCCGACTCGGCCGGCTGGCCGGTGATTTCACGCCGGAACTGCTCGGCCGCGCGCACCTGATCCTCGACGGCACCACGCTCTACGTGTCCAAGAAACGCGGCGTGGTCACGATAGACGTGAGCGATCCGGCGGCGCCGCGCTTCATCGGTGTGCCGCCCGCGACCACCGGCGCGGTGCGTTCGCTGGCCCTGTCCGGCGGGCCGCGGATGCTCGCGCTCGTGGTTGGCACGCCGGACGGCAATCCGTCCGCCACCGCCTCGCTGTCTCTTTACGATGCCTCGGACCCGGCCAACACCACCACGTTCCTCTTTGGCATCACCACGCCCGGTGTGGTGCGAGACGTGGGCGTAATTCGTGGCTTCGCCGTCGTGGCCGATGACTTCCGCGGCCTCACGTTCGCGAACTTCGCCGACCCCGACCCCGCCCGCCAGGCGCCGGCCATCACCTTCGACCCCGCCGCGCTGGACGTGGATGCCGCCCGGGCCGGCGTGCAGGTCCGCGCCGGAGCCGCGCTTGAATTGGCGCCGGTGGTTCGCGACGACGTGCATCTGACCCGTGTCGAGCTGCTCGTGGATGGCGTGCCGGTGCAGTCGCAGGCCAGCTACCCGGTCAACTTCCGCCTCGACCTGCCGGCCGTCGCCGGCAACAGCGTGACAGTGCAGTTCCGCGCCACGGATGGCGCCGGCAACGTGGGCACCTCCACTCCGGCCACGCTGAACCTGGTGGCGGACACCGAACCGCCCGTGTTGGTGTATTCGCTGCCCGCCGCCGGCGGCGCGGCGTTTCTGGGACATCCGTTCGTGCTTCGCTTCAACAAACCGGTGGATACGCTTCCCGTGGACCCGGCGAAGGTGCGCCTGACCCATTTCGGCGCCGACGCCGCCCCCGGCGGCGGGGACGACTCAGAATTTGGCCTGGCGGAGGTGACCGCCAACGGCGCGATGGTGGTTTTTGGGATCGAGACCAATCTGGTTGCCGGCCGCTGCCGGCTCACACTCGACGCCGGCGCGGTGAAGGATCGTTCGGGCAACGCCACAGCCCAGGCGACAAGCCTCACTTTTGATCTGCTGGATACGCCCCCCGGCAGCGCCGTGTGGATCTCCGACGCGGACGGCAACTGGGACAACCTGGCCAACTGGCTCCACGGCCGGCTGCCGTCGCAGGATAACCATGTGTTGCTCCAGCGGTTCGGCGCGAAGCCAAAGGTCACCCTCAACACCAGCGCCATCGTGAAAAGCGTGCACGCGGTCCTGCCGCTCACCACCACCAGCCGCGCGGGCCTGACGGTGTTGCGCGACCTGATCGCTTCGGAGCCGGTGGAAATTCCCGAGCGCAACATCATCGTCAACGGCTCGGCCAACTTCGAGCAGGCGCTCACCATCAACGGCGGCACGCTGGAGGTGTCGGGGCGCTTGGAAACGCGGGCCGTGCTCACGCTTGGCAACAATGGGGCGCTGACGCTTTCCGGCCCGGGTGCGCAATTCGTGCCGACCGGTGGCGTGCAGGGCGCAAACTTCCGCTTCACCGCGCGCGACGGCGCCGTGATCGCGCTGCCCGGCTTCGCGACTTACGACGGCCCCGGCGATTTCAGCAGGTTGTTTCCGGCGGGCACGAGTTTCCGCGCACTGGGGCCGGGCAGTCGGCTGACTTTGTCTGACATGACCTCGGCCAGCGGACCGGTGAATTGGAACGTGCGCGGCGCGCCGGCGTTGAGCTTCGAGGCCACCAGCGGCGGCCGGCTCGAACTGCCGGCCCTGACGAGCCTGAGCCAGCGGGTGAAACTTCGGGCCGATGGTGATGGCAGCGTGCTGACCGCGCCCGTTTTGACAAGTGTGAACGGGTCGGAGGAGCCGTTCCCCGCCGGCATCGAGGCCGACAACAACGGCCTTGTGCAGGTCCCGTTGCTCACCACGATCGTGAACTGCCCGATCACCGAGCAGAACGGCGGCTTGGTTGAGCGGCCCTGAGGCGCTATTTTTTTTTCGAGATACGTTGCGATGAAAGTCAGGTCAGTTTCTCGCTCCGCTTACGGCGCGCTGGCTTCGGTCCTTTTTAGCATTCATTCAACCTCCGCCGACTTCCGCATCGAGGAGGTCCGGCTCGGCGCGGGCAATCGGCTCGAGCTGCACTTCCCCGCCGACCCCGCCAGCTACTACCGCCTGTTGCACGGCGACGCCGTCACCGCCATCCACACCCCGGTGGCCATTGGCCTGGCCGGGCCGTTGAGGTGGCCGCGCCGGCGCAGGCGGGCTTCTTCCGCGTCCAGCAGCTCCCCCGCGCCGCCGCGCTGGACACCGACGGCGACGGCCGCGACGACGTGGCCGAGCTGCTCGCCGGGACCGACCCGCTGGTGCGCGACGACGCGCCGTTGAATGTCACCCAGTTCACCGCCTCGCCCGCCGAGGGCGACGACGGCGTGGCCGTCACGCGCGAGACGGTGCTGCGCTTCACCCGGCCGCTGGCGGCGGACGTGGTGCTGGGCAACCACGCCTTCCGCCGAGGCTGCCGGCCGGCGCGTGCTCACGCGCACGGAGCTGTCGCCCGACCGCCGCACCGCCACGCTGTTCTACCTCGAGCCGCTGCCGGGGGCGACGCGCGTGCGGGTGGTCTTCGACGGCGACAAGGTGCGCGACGCGCAAGGCAAGCTGGTGGACGCCGATACCGACGGCGTCGAGGGCGGCGTGGGCATCGTCACCTTCACCACGCTCAACAACCTGCCGGTGCCGCGCACGGCGGTGATCGGCCGGGTGTTCGCCAGCGAACTGGTGCCCGGCCCGGACACCGGCACCAACGCGCTCAACCGCCCGCTCCAAGGCGTGATCGTCACCGTGGACGGGCAGGAGGAGACGCTGCGGGCGGTGACCGACGCGCAGGGCAACTTCCGCCTCGAGCCGGCGCCGGCGGGGCGGTTCTTCGTGCATGTGGACGGCCGCACGGTTGGGCAGCGCCTGGCCCAACGGCGACTACTACCCCTTCGTGGGCAAGGCGTGGGAGGCGGTGCCGGGCCGCACCGACAACCTGGCCGGCGGCACGGGCGAGATTTACCTGCCACTGATCAAGGCCGGCAGCCTGCAGCCGGTCAGCCCGACCGAGCCGACGCCGGTGACGTTCGTGCCGGAAGTGGTGGCGGCGAACCCCGGCGCTGGCGGGGGTGCAAATCCTGGTCCCCCGGTGCGCTGTTCGATGACGATGGTAACCGCGGCGGGCGGGTGGGCATTGCGCCGGTGCCGCCGGACCGGCTGCCGGAGCCGCTGCCCGAGGGGTTGAACTTCCGCTGGTGATAACGATTCAGACCGACGGCCCGCGGAACTTCGCGGCGCCGGTGCCGGTGCGCTTCCTGAACCTGCCTGACCCGGTCACGGGGGTGAAACTGCCGCCCGGGGCGAAGACGGCCCTGTGGAGCTTCGACCACGACAAGGGCTACTGGGAGATCGTGGGTCCGGCCACGGTGACGGAGGATGGCGAGTTCGTGGAGACCGACCCCGGCGTGGGCGTCCTCCAGCCCGGCTGGCACGGGGTCCAACCGGGCTCGCAAACCCTGCCGCCCTGCCCGCCCCGCAAGGAAGCCAAACAGCCAGCGGCCCCCGACCTCATGATCGAGGCTCCAGAGGCGGTCTTGTTTTACCATGACAATGCGTTCATCGAGTTGATTTTCGCCAACGAATTGCCGGCGGTGCTCAGTTTGAATTCGTTGTTATGTGGTTACACCGACTACCAACCGGTTCATGTCAGCCTTGAGTGGGAGGGCGAAACGGAGCAGTTCCTGGACGTAGGCGCTCCAAACCAGGAATTCGAACTGTACCCGGGCGGTCCGCCCATCCACTGGATCATCAGAGCGAGACCCCTGCTCGGCGATGTCTGGAGCATCAAGCACGACCGCCTCTATGCCGCCCGCCTGACTCTCAAGATCTCCGACCCCAGGACTCACGCTGTGTTGCGCGAGAGCCGCCATTATTTCTACCGCTTCTTGGACGCGGCGGATGACAACCATGGGGATGGAGTGGTAGCGTTCCCCGACACGATGCCCGGGGTCACTCGTGCTCGACCAATTCAGGGCCCGGCCAACAGCAGCTTCGCCCCGAAGCTCGTCGTTAGTGGACACCCAGCGTTTTCCGTCGCGGATTCACCCAACGCGCAGTTCCTTTTCAGGCCGACCCGTGCCCAAGGCACAGTCACCGCTCAGGTCGAGGTCCGATCGCCGGAAGACAAGCCAGCGGGAACTCTGTGGCTCACAGCGCTGACCAAGTTTCAGAAGGTCTTCGTGGATACGGATGCCTTCGAACGGGAACTGGACTTTCTGGCGACGCACAACCCGAATCGCGACCTGACGCCGGCCAAGATTGCGCTGATTAACACGCCCGAGAAACGGGCCGGGATCGTTCAGGGAAGCGTGGACGATGCAGTGGCGCGCCTGGCCGCGGCGACGGACGGGGTCACGTTCGTCGCCACGCCCGACGCCGATGCCATCCTGTTCAACAATTTCCAAACACCCCCAGACAAACCACTCGCCGTGTTTGGGGATTCGCATTTGGTGGACGCCAACAGCAACGGTGGGTTCCTCGAACTGCTCAAACACTGTCCACAATACTCCGCCACGGAACAAAACTATCGCTTGAGCCGGGTGCTCAATCAGTCGCCGGCCGGGCAGATTGACATTTACCTGAAAAACTACCTCGGCAGCACCCCGGTTGCCTCGCCCGAGGACATCATTCGCACGCTGGGTAAAACCATCGCCCACGAGATCGGCCACGCCGTCGGACTTACCCACACCACCGGTATCAATGAGAAGTCAAAGCCGGTTCACGTGGGCGCCGATGTCGGGACGGCCCGCAAGGACATCATGGCCCAGGGCGAAGATACCGATGGTGTCCGGCGTTTCAGTCTTTCCATTCCCCCTTTGCGTGTGGCGTTGGGCGATGAGTGGGATGAAGACACGGGGCAGCGGGCGGTTGACTACTACCGACAATTCCAATTGGCCGGCGGCGATTTCGACGCGGAGCCGCCGCAGCGGGATCCGAATGCGTTGACGGCGCCGCAGTTCGACGGGCCGGTGGCCTGGCTGGTGGCCGGACCGGAACGACGATTCGTGAACAGCCCGCTCGATTTCGGGGAGGTTGAGGTGGACGGACCGGCTGGCGCCGTGATCACCCGAAGCATGGAACTGCTCAACATCGGGGATCGCCCGCTCAACCTCGCCGCAGTGACCCTGGATGCTCCCGCGGATTCTTGGGCCCTCACCCCGGTGGCACCGGGAACGCAAGTGCCGGTGGGCGGGGCCTTGCCACTCTCCATCAGCTTCGATCCCGCGATAGTCGGCCCGGCCGAAGCGCGCTTGCTGATCCAAAGCGACGCCCTGGCCGGCGAATACCGTTTGAAGCTGGTCGGCCGCGGCACCTCGAGCGGTCCGGCGCTGTGGGTGGACCTGCCCAACAACAACCTCGGGGGCGCGATTCCCGGTGGCCTCCCGCAATCACGACCTCGGCTCTTTACCTTGCGGAATGCCGGCGGCTTGCCACTGCAAATCACGGATCTGCACCTGGAGAGCGCCGAGCAACCTTTGCCGTTTCGTATCGTCAACCTGACCACGCCTCCCACCCCGGCCCAGCCGTTGGTCCTGAGCCCGGGAGCTGAACTTGCCTTCGATGTCGAGTTCCGTCCCGGCCGCCAAGGCCTGATCCGGGGCGAGATTGTCCTGGCGGCGAACGACCCGCGCCGTCCCTCGCTTCGACTCCCGTTGATCGGCACCGGCCTGCCCGAAGCGCCCGGTCGGGCCGATTACGGTTACGATTTCGTTCAAGTGACTTTCCCCTTGTCCACCAACGCCCCGATTCGCCGCCGGTCGAGTCAGGACGGTTTCTGGTCCGTCATTGTTCCCCCGGACAGTCCCATCGAAGTCCGAATGTTCGATCCCGCCACCGGCCAGCTTGCCTGGTTCGGGGGGCGGTCGGCAAACGCCGGCATGCCCACACCGGTAGCCCCGCCGTACTTCCGCGCCAGCACGGCTCCTGATTCGGATGGCGATGGATTGCCGGACGACATTGAAGCCGTCATCGGCTCCAACCCGGCCGAGACGGATACCGATGACGACGGGCTTTCCGACCTCGAGGAGGTTCTCAGCGGGCTGGATCCTCTGGCGAGCCGGCCGGCCCAAGGGGGGCCGCTGGCTGTGGCCCGGACCGAGGGCCCCGCGCGTGACCTGGCGCTCGCCGGGGATTGGTTGGTCACGGCCGAAGACACCGGCGGCCTCGGGACCTGGCGGCCGATGGCGAATGGCACGTTGACCCGGTTGGGACGGATTGCCACGCCGGGGCCGGCCCAGCGTCTCTCGGTGTGGGATCGGTGGGCGGCGGTGGCGTGTGGCGGTTCCGGACTTGCCGTGCTGGACCTAGCGATCCCGGACCGGCCGCAACTGGCCCACGTGGTGCCGCTCAAAGCGGGTAGCCGGAACGCGGTGCTGGCGATTGCCGGCCATGCTTTGGCCGCCCCGGCCGGAGAGGCCAAGCTGCTGGCGGTGGACCTTCTAACCGGCCAGGTGCGCAGCGAGGTCGAGTTGCCGGAATTCCGGCTGTTGGACCTCGTCTCGTTGGGTGGCTTTGTGTACGCCCTCACCAGCGACAGCATCGAGATCTTCTCGTTCGAGTTTGGCGAACTGCGGCACCTGCGCCGGGCGGAGGTGTCCTCCTGGCCGCCGCCGCTGCGACTGGCGCCCATCACGGCCGGTCTGTTGGTCACGCGCAGCTTCGGCCTGGACCGGTTTGACCTCACCGCTCCGGACACGCTGGCGCTTCAAAACACTTACGAGAACTGGAATCTCACCTGGCAGATGGCGGTGCCCTTCGCCGACGATTCCTTCCTCGTTTTGGCGGAAGGACCGACCGCCGGTGATCAGCCGAACGTCATGGGCCGGGGAGTCAACATTTTCACTGTGGGCCCGGATGGCAGTCCGTTGTTCCAAACTCGGATTCCCACGCCGCAAGCTCCGACTGCGGCGGTCACCCGCAATGGCCGGGCCTTCCTGGCTCTCGGCGAGGGCGGGCTCATGGTGGCGGACTTCCGCACGGTCGAGCCGCCGTCCGCGCCGCTGAGTGTTGACCTGATCGGCGGCGACCGCGCCGCTCAAGGTCTGGTCGAGGGCCGGGCGGTCGCACTTCAGGTCCGCGTGGACAAGGTTTCAACGCTTCGCCAGGTCGAACTTTACCTCGATGGACTGCGGGTCGCGGCCGACGCTGACCATCCGTATGAATTCACCGTGACCGCGCCCCGGTGGCAGCCGGATCGTTCCAGCATCACAGTGGGCGTGCGGGCGGTGGCGCGTAACGGCGACTCCGGCTGGTCCTCGTCGTTGGTCATCCCCATCCTGCGTGACCTGCTCGCACCCCAAGTGACCGCGCGACCGTCCCTCAGCGGACGGACCTTTGGGGCAACCTCTTTGCGCAGCGTCAGCGTCCGCTTCGATGAACCCTTGGATCCTGCCTCTCTCGCGCCGGATTCCTTCCAGTTGATCGGTCTCGGCCCCGACGAACTGGCGGACACGGCCGATGACCAGGTGTGGGCCGCCGCGCCGGGTTACTCCCCCGGAACCCTGTGGCTCACGCTTACGGTCAGCACGGCCCTCCCCGCCGGCCGGTATCAGGTGCGTCTCAACCGTGCTATTGCCGACACCGCCGGGAACCACCTGGCGCAGGGCGAAATCTGGCCCTGCACGGTCTTCCACGTGGATGCCGCCAGCCAGCCCGCGTTCGTCATCCGCGGCAACATTGACCAAGTCGGTGTCACCGACAGCTACAGTTTCACACCCGCCGCCGGGCAACGACTGTTCTTCAAGCTGCCCGAGTTCAGTCTGTGGTGGAAAACGGCGCCGAAAGTGGTGTGGTCGCTACTGGGGCCGAACGCTTCAGTGATCGCCAGCGGCACTCTCGGAGTTCAGACCCTCGGCGCGGTCACGTTCAATCAACCCGGCATTTACACTTTCGTGATTGGCGGTCCCGACGACCGAGACACCGGCGAGTTTGTAATCGAGGCCACGCCGGTGCCCCCGCCCGAGCGTTTTGCCCTCGAGATCGGAGCCGAAGTCCGGGCGGACCAACCGGCGGTGGGTGCCGGGCGCGTCGAGGCGCGCGGCTCGCATGACCTTTACACCTTCACCGCCCCGGCGGGATCGAGCGTTAACCTGGAACTGCTCGGTTACGACGAGGGGTTAACCTTCGTTTCGTGGAAATTGACCGACGAGGGGGGAACGGTGCTATTAGACCGCTACCTGAGTGGCGGCAGCCCGGGCCGCATTACCTTGGAGCGCGGGGGTCATTACACTCTCGATGTGGGAAGTGACCGGGAGCCGGGAACGGGCCATTATCACTTTCGTCTTCTCCCCTGAAGACAAGGTCGTTTTCTCGATGAAGAATCACATCCTCAAAGCCAACGCACGGCAAATCGCTGTCCCGCCGGGCCGACTCCTGTAGGGCTATGGAAATCTGTCCCCACTCGCGCCGTTTGGTAGGCACCCTTGTTTCAATGTATCTAGCCACCCTCAGCGTGGCTCTCGCCGCCGACTTCCGCATCGAGGAGGTCCGCTTGGGCGCGGGCAACCGGCTCGAGTTGCACTTCCCCGCCGACGCCGCCAGCTACTACCGCCTGTTGCACGGCGACGCCGTCACCGCCATCCACACGCCGGTGGCCATTGGCCTGTCCGGGCCGTTGAGCGTGGCCGCGCCGGCGCAAGCCGGCTTCTTCCGCGTCCAGCAGCTCCCCCGCGCCGCCGCGCTGGACACCGATGCCGACGGGATACCCGATGTTTACGAACTGGAGCATCCACCGCTGGACGCGCTGAACGCCGCCGACGCCGGCCAGGACCCTGACGGCAACGGTCGGACGGCGCTCCAGGAATACCTCGATTCGATCACTCCCACCCCGCTGACGACCATCACCGGCACGTCGCCCACGCCCGGCGAGTCCGGCGTGTCGGTAAATCGCAGGTGGTGGTGTATTTTTCCGGGCCGCTGGCGGCGGAGGCCACCGTCACCACGACCAATTTCCACGCCGGCTTTGGCGCGCGGCAGTTCCTCAGCCGCGTCGAACTCAGCGCCGACCGGCGCAAGGCCACGCTGTTCTTCCTCGAACCGATCCCCGGCGCCACGCGCGTGACGGTGGAGTTCGACGCCGGCGCCGTGCCGGGCGCCGACGGCCGCCCGGTGGATGCCGACGGCGACGGCCAGCCCGGCGGCGTGCATCGCTTTCAATATGACACCTACAGCGCCACGCCCGTGACCCGCACCGCGATCTCGGGCGTGGTTTACGCCTCCGAGCCGGTGCCGCCACGGCCGGACGGCTCGACCAACCTGCCCCTGCCGGGCGTCACCATCACGGTGGACGGTGCGGAGGAGACGTTGCGCACGGTGACGGACGCCGAGGGGCGCTTCACACTCGCGAACTGTCCCGCAGGCCGGTTCTTCGTTCACGTGGACGGCCGCACTTCGCCGCTGAGCCAGTGGCCTTCCGGGGCTTACTACCCGTTCATCGGCAAGGCATGGGAGGCGGTGGGCGGCCGCGCGGACAACGTGGTGCCCGGCGGGGCAATCTACCTGCCGCTCGTGCCCGCCGGCACGCTTCAGCCGGTGAGCCTGACCGAAGACACCCGCATCGGCTTCGCGCCCGACGTGCTGACGCAATATCCGGAGCTGACCGGCGTGAGCCTCTTGGTTCCGGCCAACGCGCTTTACAGCGAAGACGGTCGTCGTGGCGGCCGGGTGGGGATTGCGCCGGTGCCGCCGGACCGGCTGCCAGAACCGCTGCCGTCGGGGCTGGAAATGCCGCTGGTCATCACCATCCAGACCGATGGCCCGATGAACTTCGACCGGCCCGTGCCGGTGCGTTTCCCCAACCTGCCGCTGCCGGGCACGAGCGAGCGCCTGCCGCCGGGGGCCAAGACCGCCCTGGTGAGCTTCAACCATGACACCGGGAAGTGGGAGGTGTCCGGACCGGCGACCGTCACCGCCGACGGGCTGTTTGTGGAAACCGATCCGGGCACCGGCGTGCGTCAGCCCGGCTGGCACGGCTTCTCGCCGGTGGCCGGGGCCGAAGGTGGGCCGATCGGCGGCAGTCCACCGCCGGATGAGCCGCCACCGTGCCCACCCGGCAGCGGCTCCGGCGGACAGTCGGTATGCCAGCAAAACCCGGCTCCGCCGCCGACCAACGGCTGTGGGCCGCAAAGCGCCCCGGATTGGTTGGAAAACCTATTGGAATCGTTCCGCAACAATCCCTCCGGTATTCCGTGCGCCTCGTTCAAGCCAGCCTGCGACGCTCATGACGCCGGTTACTACACCTGCGGGCGAAGCAAGAAAGACGTGGACGACCAGTTCCTCCGGGACCTGTTGGCGGCGTGCGAATGCATCGCCGACCCACGTCAGCGGTTTGAGTGCCAGTTGAATGCGGAGCTGTATTACGACCTGGTGGCGAATCACGGCGACAGCGCCTACGAGGATGGCCAGTCCGAAGGCTGCCTCTGCGACGAACAGCCGGGGTGTGAACCGGGTGGTGATGGCGGCGGTGCCCCGTTTCCCGCGGGCGGCCCCACCTCCGTGGCCCGCCGGCGCCAAATCGCCCTGGCCGGAGGCGCCCCGACACCAAACGGTTCGCCTCGGCCGCCGGGGCGGGTGGTTTTCCAGCGGCGTGTCCACCGCTTCGCCGTCGCCGATTCGGAAACCGGTGAGGTGGTGCTGCGGGGCCGCACCGGTCCTCAGGGCGTGGCGCTGGAGCAGGTGCTGCTGCGCCCGAACCGCACCTATACCCTGCTGCTGATCCAGGAAGAGACGCTGCACGATGGCTGGGTCGAGTTCCAAACCGGCCCGGCGGGTAGCGTCACCCGTATCCCGCCCGTTTTCATCCGCAAGCCCTACACCTACGACGGCGATTTCGACGGGCTGAGTGACCAGGGCGAGTTTGTCCTGGGAACGGACCTGAACAACCCCGATACCGACGGCGACGGCGTGAAGGACGGCGCCGAAGTCCGCACGGGCGGAGACCCGCTGGGCGGGCAGCCGGCCACGACGGGCGTGGTGGCCACGGCGGATACACCGGGCTTAGCCGTGGATGTCGCCGCCCGCAACGGCCTGTTGGCCGTGGCCGACAGCACGGCTGGCGTGGCGCTCTTCGAGGTCGGGACCGGGGCCGGCCCGGTGCAACTGGCGACAATCGCCCTGCCCGGTCCGGTGCGCGCGGTAGCCGTGGGCGAGCAGCACGTGCTGGCGGCCGTGGAGTCGGCGGGGCTGGCCCTGATCAACGTGGCCAACCGCAACGCACCCTTCGTCGAGCGCATCCTGCCGCTCGGCACGGTGCAGGCCATCGCGGCGGCTGGCCCGCTGGCCTTCGCCGGCACGGACCTGAGCCGGATCGAGGTCGTGGAACTGCCGGCCGGAACGGTCCGCGGCGGATTGCAAGTGGTCGGCGTGGTGAGCGACCTCGCCGTGCGCGGCGACTGGCTCTTCGCCGTCACCGGCTCCGAACTGCTGAGCTGTCGCATCGCCCCCGACGGGCTCGAGGTGCTGGACCGGGAGCCGGTGTCCCTTATCCCCGAGGGCATCACCCGCCGTCGCCGGGTGTTCGCCGGCCTCGATGAAGTGCTGGTGACGTCCTACCCCGGATTTGACCGCTTCGTCATTGGCCCCGACGGCCAACTGGACCGGGTCGGTACCGCGCGCGACGCCGGCCCCAATTCCTTCAAGCAAATCGTGGCGGCCGACTCGGGATTGGGCGTTGCCGCGGTGGGCGTCAACCCGCGGCCGGACGGCACGCATGACGTCTGGCTCTACGACCTCCGGGATCCGGCCAACACCACTGGCGTTCTCACCGTCCTGCCCACGCCGGGCGTGGCGCACGCGCTCACCCTCTACAACGGTCTGGCGTACGTGGCCGACGGCACCGCCGGACTGCAGGTGGTCAACTTCCTGCCGCCCGACACGGGGAGACAGCCGCCGGAGATTCGCTTGCGTCCGAACTTCCAGCTCACCACGCCCACCAACGGCGTCGCCGAAGCCGGAAGCTTGATGGTGCTGGCGGTGGAGGCGACCGATGACGTCGGCGTGCGCAACGTCGAGTTCGTGGTGGACGGGCTGAAGGTGGCCCTGGATGGCAACTATCCCTTTGAGCATCGGTTCTTCGCCCCGAGCACAGTGGGCGCCCGCTTGGTGCTCCAGGTCAGAGCCACCGACCTCGCCGGTAACACCACCGTCTCGCCCGAAGTGGAAGTGCTCTTGGTGCCTGACGCCACCCCGCCGCAGGTGCGCGGGTCCTTCCCGGCCCACGGCGCGCTCCTGGCGGAACTCGGCGCGCTCTCGGTGCAGTTCAGCGAGCCGTTGGCCTTGGCCACGTTGACCGATGCAAACCTCCGCCTGCTCGCCGCGGGGCCGGATGGTTTGCTTGACACGGCCGATGACAGCGTCGTCCCGCTCCCGGGCAAGGCGTTCAACTTCGACCTCAACCTCCTCCAGCTCCTGCCCGGGTCGTCCCTGGCGCCGGGCCGCTACCGGCTGCTGCTCACCCAAGGGTTGACCGACCGCGCCGGACTGCCCCTGGCCGCTCCCTTCGTCAGTGAGTTCCTGCTGTTCAATGCAGGGCTGGATTCGGATGGCGACGGCCTGCCGGACGACGTGGAACGCCTGCTGGGCACCGACCCCACCCGACCGGACACCAACGGCAATGGCGTACCGGACGGCCTCGAGGACCCGGATGGCGACGGCCTGGGTAGCGCTTTTGAGATCGTCATCGGACTGGACCCGCGGCAGCGCGATTCCGACGGGGACGGCGTCGGCGACGGCGATGAGGACCTGGACCGCGACGGTCTCACCAACCGCCGCGAACTGTCGCTGGGGACCGACCCCGCCACCGCTGACACCGACGGCGATGGTTGGCCCGACGAGGCCGAAGTCACCGTCCACAGCAACCCGCTGGATCCGCTTTCCAAGCCGGTCTTGGGAGTGTTGGCGCAACCGTCGGCGGAGATACTCGTGCCCGCTGCCGTGTTTGGGCAGGCCAGCCGTTTCGGCCCCACCCTCGCCCAGCCGCTGGCCGAGGTACTTCTGCCCGCCGCTGATTTCAGCGCCGTCAAGAGCTTCGGCCCCACCTTCGCGCAGCCGCCCGTCGAGGTCATCCTCCCCGCTGCGGCGACGGGGCCGGGCATGGCCCTCGGGCCGACGCTGGCCCAGCCACTGGTAGAACTCCTGCTGCCGGCCGCAGTGCCGGGTCCGGGCGCGGCTTTCGGGCCGACGCTGGCGCAGCCGCCGGTGGAACTGGTTTTGCCCGCCGCTGGTTTCAACGCGGACGACGCCTTTGGCCCCGTGCTGGCCCGGCCGCCGTTGGAAGTGGTGATTCAACCCCAATGAACGTTCGAACCCCCGATTTTACAAAAACCATGAAAACCCCAACTCAAGTGCTCGCGGCCACTCTGCTGGCCGTTTTCTCGCTGGTCCCCGCCCGGGGCCAGAACTTCGACTGCGGCAGCAACGGCTCGCTCGGCGCGCTCAACGTGACCGACGCCGACGTGACCGTGGACCTGCCACCGGACGGCCGGCTCCACTACACCACGGTGAACGTCGCCGCCGGCCGCACGCTGCGGTTCAATCGCAACGCCCTGAACACGCCCGTTTACCTGCTTGCCCAGGGCGATGTGGTGATCAACGGCACCGTGGACGTGTCGGGCCGGCAGGCGCCCGGCAACCCGCCAATCGGCGGCGCCGGCGGCCCGGGCGGCTTCGACGGCGGCAAGCCCGGCTTCGGCCCGGAGTTGCCGCCTGGTGACGGTTACGGCCCTGGGGCCGGCGGCGGGGGCGAGCGAGGCGGTCACGGTGCCTCCGCTGGCGGCGGCGGCTACGGCCGGCCCGGGGGCGGTGCAGATTCAAACTTCAAGGGCCAATCGTACGGCAGTCCGCTGCTGATTCCGCTGATCGGCGGTTCCGGTGGGGGCGGTGACACTGGCTTGCCCGGCTCCGGCGGCGGCGGCGGTGGCGGGGCCATCCTCATCGCCTCGAACACCCGCATCATGGTCAACAGCGGTGGCCGCGTCCTGGCCGACGGTGGCTCCTGGCAGGGCAGTTCCCATAACGCCGGCAGCGGCGGCGCCGTCCGCCTGCTCGCGCCCCGAGTCGAAGGGCAGGGCACGGTCCGGGCCAGAGGCGGCTCCAGCGGCGGCGGCGATGGACGCATCCGGGTTGACTGCCTCGACAAGACCTCGCTGCAGCTCGACTTCCAGCCGAGGGACCTCACCACGGTGGGCGCAAACATGTTCGTCGAGCCGCCCGTGGTTCCCCGTTTGGACATCGTGAACGCCGCTGGCACCGACATTCCGCCGGGCACCGGCAACACCGTCCGCATCCAGTTGCCCTTCGGTTCCGACACCAACCGCACCGTGACGCTGCGCGCCCAGGACTTCAACGCCGACGTGCGTGTGCAGCTCGTGCTCACACCCGACAGCGGCCCGCGCACAATCATCGAGACCAACCTCGTCAACACGGCCGGCCAGAACCCGGCCACGCTCGTTGTGCCGATCACTCTTCCGGTGAACAATCTGGTGACCATTCAGGCCTGGACGCGATGAGCGCCACCCAACCAAGCCGCAACGGTTGGGTAGCCGTAGTCGCCGACACTGGTCGGCGACGTACAGTCCGATACCATTAAGAGGGAAAGCCGGGTAGATCGTGACCCCTGTGGTGGGGGGAAGGCAAGTAGAGGTGGTGGCGTTTGGAGAGGTTGAGGGGACGCCAGTTTAACACCGCCCCGGCGAGAGCCGGGGCTTGGGCTTGGAGGATTTGCAGGGGGCTTTGCCATTCCTTGGCCCGGTTGGGGCGCACGAGGTTGAAGTAAAGCCAGTAGGTGGTGACCTTGCGCCAGAAGTCCGCCGGGCCGGTGAAGGTTTCGCGATCAAAGAACTCGTCTTCGACCAGGCGGTGAACGGTTTCCACATCACTCTGCCAGGTGTAACGCTTGGGCGGGATGTAGCGATGGCTTGAACTCAGGGCGCGGACGGCGGCGGGCAGGCCTTGCTCGTCCTGGTTTTCGAGGAACTCACAGCCGTTGTCCGTCTGCCAGGTCAGGCGGGAGAGATCGACGCCGTGACCGGCCAGATGGACGGAGAGCTGTTCGGCCAGGAAGGTGGCGTAGGACTTGGACAGTTCGTCGGCGTAGCCGGTGAAGCAGGCGCCGGAGACCGGCTCGCGGGCGGTGTATTGGAAGCGGGGCAGTTGGAGGCGGGTCATCTGCGGCCAGTAATGGGGAATGTCCTGCAAATACTTGGTGTCGGTGGAGAGCTGGCCGAAGAGCGGCCAGCGGCGTTGGACGTGGCGGAGATGTTTTTGGTGGCGGGTTTCTTTTTACGCGGCCGGGTCAGTTGGTGCTGGCGCAAGATGCGGGCGATGGCGTTGTGACTGACGGGGAGTGCGAACTCGTGCTGGAGGCGTTGGGCGCCGAAGCCGGTTTGCCTGCGGAGCCGGACGATGAGGCCTTCCAGGGCGGCGGAGGTTTGATGCGGGCAGCGCTTGGGGTGGCGGGAGAGTTCGCTCAAGGAGGACGGTTTGCCGGGGACGTGGCGGCGGCCTTGAGGCCGTGCTTGCGGGCGAAGGCGGCGAGCTTCTGGTGCAGCCAATGACGATCAGTGCGCATCCGGTAAAGTTCAAAGTAGGTGCTGTGCACGCCGGGAGGATGGCAGGTTTTGCGCGCCGCTGCTGTGCCTGCTCCGGAGGAGGCGCAGCAGCTCATCCTTGCGGCGGGCGCTCAACACCTTGAGCTTCACCACAGGGGGGTCACGATCTACCCAGCCTTTCCCATGTGCCGAACCGTTTCGGCTTGCTCTGAGGTTCACAGTCGGCCCAATCATCGGGGCAACGTATGGAACTTATGGAAACGCTTCCCGCGGGGAAGTTTCACACGCCCGCAAACCCGCACCCGCCTGCACCGCCGGTTTCGACCAGCCACCAGCGATCCGCTTCGCGCCACCCCGGCCTCTCCCGGTCGGCGTGGCTCTGGGGGCTGGCGCTGGCCGCTGCCCTGGGGCTGCCGCCGGGCGCGCAAGCGGTGCCGCAGTACGCCGGCCGGCCGTTCGTGCTCGTGGCGCGCAACAAGGTCACCGACCCGGCCGCAGGTTTCCAGATCACCGACTTCGCGCGCGCCCAGGTGGTGGGAGACGCGGTGGTGTTCGTTCCCCTGCGGTCGGACTTCAGTCCGGGCGGTATATTCAGCGGCCGCGGCGGCCCCCTGACCCGCATCGCCGGTTTGGGCACCTCCACGCCCGCAGGCACACTCCAGTCCTTTCATCGCGGTTTCGCCCGCGACACCTCCGGCGGCACGGATTTCGTCTTCGCTGCAGGCCCCGCCCAGCCCGACGCGCTGCTATGGACCGGCGGCACCAACTTCACGGTGCGCCTGGCGCCGGGCACCGTGCTGCCCAACTCCGGCGGGAAAGCGGCGAACTTCGTCGGTGAACCGTTCCTCGCGGGCAATGCGCTGGCCGTGATCGCTGGGAACCAAACCGCCGCCGGTGCGGACACCTTTCGCGGCGTGTATCGCGTCGAGGCCGGTGCGCTGGTGGCGGTGGCAGACACCGCCACCGCGCTGCCGGGGCTGGACGTGCCGGACACCTTCAGCAGCCAGGTGGGCTTTGACGGACAGGCGCTGGCGTTCTGGGCAGCCAAGGGGCCGACCGGCGCAAGCCAGGGCATGTTCGTCCAACCGGCGGCGGGCCAGGCGGTGGTGCTCATCGCGCGCGACGGCGATGCGTTTCCGGACGGGGGCACAATCAAAGGCTTTTACAGCCCCCCGTTTGTGGCCGAGGGAGCGGTGTATTTCTTCGCCTACGACGCGGCCAACGTGACGCGCCTGCTGAAATACGCCGGCGGCGCACTCACCATGCTGACGAAGGACGGCGCGTTGACCGCGGAAAAAGACGCGCTCCAAGGCCTCGGCCAATTCGGCCTGGTGGTGGAAGGCGGCAAAGTGTTCTTCCCGGCCAACACCGCGCGCGGCCCAGGTCTGTATGTCCTCGATGGTCCTGCCTTGCAGACGGTGATCCCGCCCGGATTGAGCGGGGGCCTCGCGGGCATCTCGCCGGCCGCCTATGTCCTGCAGGACGTGGCGGGCGACACCATCGCTCTGATGGCGGCCGACACCGCGGGCAACCGCCGGCTCGTGGCCAACCTCGCCAGGCCCGCCATACCGGTCATCGTCTCGGCGCCCACCAATCTCACCGTGGCTGGCGGCGCCCGCGTGGAGTTGCAGGTCAGCGCGCTGGGCGACGCGCCTCTGGCCTTCGAGTGGCGGTGGAACAGCCCCACCGGCGTAGTGGTCCGCGCAACCACTGACCGGCTGGTGATCGAGTCCGCCGGCGCACTGGACAGCGGTTATTACGACCTCGTGGTGACAAATGCGTTTGGCATCGCCAGCGGCAGCTTTCTCCTGAATGTCGAGGTGCCGCCGCTCATCGTGTCCGGGCCGGACAGTGTCACCGTCGAAGCCGGGGAATCCCTCCGGTTGCAGGTCAGCGCCGTGGGCGGTCTGCCGCGGGCCTATTACTGGGAAAAGGACGGCACGCCGTTGAGCGACGCCTCTTCAACAAGCTGGCAGCTTGCCCGGGCTGCGGCCTCGGCCACCGACGCGGGCCGCTACCGGGTCACGGTGAGCAACGCCTGGGGCCAGGTGACCAGTGCCGAGGCTGTGGTGACCGTGACTCCGGCCCCGCCCAACCCGGTGGTGGCCGGCAAACGGCTCATGCCGGTGCTGGACGGAAGTGTGCCTCCGCCGGGGTTGGACGTGCCGCTGGTTGTTTCATCTGCCAACGCAGGGCTTTGGGGAACCCGGTTTGTCTTTGCGGCTCAAAACGCGCTCCGCCAGTGGCTGGGGGTGTTTGTGTGGGACGCAGGTCAATGGAGCCGGCTGCTCGCGCCGGACGCGGAACTGCCCAACGGCCTCGGGCCGGCCCAGGGCTTCAGCCTGGTGCGGACCGACGCGGCAGAATCGCTCGTGCTTCTGGGACTCAAGGCCGGGGTTCCGGTGGGCATTTACCGCTGGAACGGCGCGGCACTGGAGGCCATTGCTGACACTACCACGGCCATCCCCGAGGGTGGCGGCGCCACGTTTGCGAATTTCCTGGGTGAAGTGGTGCATGCGGCGGGCCGCACCTTGTTCGCCATCAATCTGAGCGGAAAGCCCGCCCTGTTTTTGCACGACGGGACGACGCTCCGGCGCCTGATCGCCCCGGCTCAGGAACTGCCGGTGGTGGGCAGCGCGACCGCGAACTTAACCAGCCTGGCGCTGGACGCGGGCGGAGAATACCTGACGAGCGCGGCCACCCTCCGCTACGAACAGGAGGTCTTGTTGCGCGGCCAGATGAATGGCGGTGTCACGGCGCTGTTGACCAAAGGAGACATCATACCCGACACCGAGCGCACGGTGCTCCGGTTCCGGGCCGCGGCGGCCAACGAAGGCAAGTTCTTCGCGATCGTGCAATCTGAGGCCGGCGCTCAAAACGTGCTCGAATTGGCGCCAGACCGCCCCCGGCGAATTGCCAGCTCCGGGATGGACATGGTGGGCGAGGGAATTCTACAGGGCATCGAATACCTGTTCCTGCGCGCCTACGACGGCCGGGCCTGGTTCACCGGGCGCCTGACCACTCCCGATGGCACCGTGCGGCACGGCCTCCTGGCGGCGAATGCCTCCAGCCTCGAGCCGGTGTTTTTCGCCACCAAACTCGACGCCCGGCGCATCAGCCGGATGGACCTCGTGGGCGTGGACGGCGATCGGATTTTGGTCTCGGTGTTCTTCGAAGCCGGCGGCCAGGCGTTTTACGCAAACGTCGGCCCGGTAAACGACGAACCGCTGGTGTTGCAGTATGCCCGGCCCGCGGCGGGTGCGTTGCGCTTTACCGTTCCGACGGGCGCCACCTTGGAGGCGGCGGACGTTCTCGGTGCACAGTGGCAACCGGTGCCCGGCACCGGCGAAGTGGAAGTTCCCACTGGCCCGGGCACGCGCTTCTTCCGGCTGCGGCGCGACTGAGAACCGGGGCCACTCGGCGACGATGTTGTTCCGCGGCGAATGCTCGACAACGGTCGCGTGCGGCGCGGCATGGACCCTCCGGCGCCCTTAAAATTCTCTGTCAAGGGGCTGGCTTGGGAGGCCGGCAACCCTTTCACCATCCGCCTGCCGTTCCGGCGGGCAGTCTTTCGGTTCGCCGGCGGACGTGGAGGCGACGCTGACACCGGCACGCCCATCTTGGTGCTCAGGTCCAGACAATTCTGCCGCCGAATTGACACCAGTACTGGTGATGGCAATCTGGCGGCATGACGCGCACGCAAATCCAGTTGCCCGATGATGTTTATGACCGCGCCCGCAAGGTATGCGAGAGCCGGGAGATCTCCTTTGCGGAACTGGCGCGCCGCGGGCTGGAATACATCCTGAGCGTGTATGCCCCCCCACTTGGCGCGAGCGGCGACTGGCAGCCGCCCAGGCCCCGGCGCCTCGGCTGGAAAGGCCTGAGCGACGCGGAAATCAAGGAACAAGCGCAACTCACCGCCACAGAAACCACCCTGGCCCGCCGCCGGAAGAAGTGATGCGCCATGCTCTCCATGGACACCAACATCCTCTTCCACGCTCTGAACGAGGACTCACCGAGCCACAAGGCGGCCTACGCCTGGCTCACCTCGATTCAGGATCAGGATGACGTGGCCATTTCCGAGTTCATCCTTGCCGAGCTTTACGGTCTGCTGCGCAACCCCGCCGTGCTCAAGCACCCACTCGACGCCGAGGAAGCGGTCGAAGTCATTCAGACCTACCGCCGCCATCCGCGTTGGCGACTGATTGGCTTCACCGTGGACAGCCGGCCGTTGCACGATGCCCTGTGGCAAAAGGCGCGCCGGAAGGACTTTGCCTTCCGCCGCCTTTACGATGCCCGTTCCGCGCTGACCATGACCGCGCAAGGCGTGACCGAATTCGCCACCGTGAACGTGAAGGACTACGAAGGCCTGGGCTTCCGCAAAGTGTGGAATCCCCTGGCGCAATGATCCCGGCGGTGAAGAGGACGGCGGAAATGCATCTATGCCGTGACCCAGTGAGGCTGTTCCGACCAGCCTGATGCTCGGGGCGCGGTCCATCCGGTTTCGCCAACTGCAGCGCCACGAGCGAGCGCTGCCCTTCAGTCGGGAACCAGCACCTCGAACTACAGTAGGTTCTTGAGCCGGTCTCCTACTCACCGTTCGTAGGTCAGCGCAAACACCGAATCGGCCAGCCAGCGGCGGAAGGATTCGTTCTCGGTAAACTGCCGGAACAGCTCCGTGTCATCGTTGAGCAGGGCCACGACCACCCGCTTGAGCGCCTGGTCGTGCTCGATGCGGGCGTTCTGCTGGTCGCCCTGTCGTTTGGCGTTCTGATCACGCGCGTCGGCCGCCACCTCGTTCGGGATTTCCTCGGTGACCAGCCGGCGCACCCGGTCGGCGTCGGTCCACGGGATGTTGCCGAACAGGTCGTTGAATTGCCGCAAGATGTTGCTCAGCCGGTCCAGTTCCGGCTCGGGCTTGCGCCCGCCGCCCTCAGTCGGCACAGGCTCGATCTCCGCGTCCGCGTCCGGCAACGCCAGTTTGACCGACGCCCGTTTCTCGGCGCGGTAGCTGTCCATGTCAATCGCCTCGAGGAGGCCTTTGGACAGGTCTTCCTCGCGCGGCGCAGGCAGTTTGGGCACGAGGAAGTTCAGGAAAATCGAGAGCTTTTCCCAGTCCGCGTTGTTGTAGGGCAGGACCGAGGCCAGAAACTCGTAGGTCCGGCAGAAGGCCTTGGCCTTGGCCTTGAAATCTACCTGGCCGTCCTCGTCCAGCTCGGCCATCATCGGCAAAGTGCTCGAGGAACTGAACCTCACCCACGAGCGGCCCGGCCAACTGGCCCTGGGCATGACGGTGCTGGAGGATGCGGTGGCGATGGCTATGCTCACCCTCCTCACCTCGCTCGTGCAATTCGGCGGGACCGGCCAGGCGTCCGTGCTTTCCACGCTGGGCGCACTGGGCGCGTTTGTGGTGTTTCTCACGCTGACGTCGCTGTTGCTGGCGCCGCGGCTGACCCACCACTTTGCAGGCCCGGCGCTGGCTCAACTCCAGCTCCCGCTGGAGAGGTCCCACCGCCTCGCGTTTCCGCGCCGGGCCTACCATTTTCCCTCCAGCAGTTCCTTCAACGCCACCTTGTCCAGCGACCGGTCCGCCACCAGCTTCCTGAGCTTGGCGTTCTCCTCCTTCAAGGCTTTGTTCTTTCACGGTATTCAGGTCCGCGCCGCCGTATTGCGCCTGCCAGCGGTGATAGGTCGCCGGGCTGATCGCCAGCCCCTTGCAGACTTCTTCGATCTTCTTGCCCCCAGCCAACTCCGTGGCCGCTTGATGCAACTTCGCTACGATTTGTTCAGGACTGTGTCGCGTTCGTTTCATGTTATCAGAGTTCCGGGCGGCGCGCCGCGCCGCCACATCCTCTCATAACACCTGGCTCAGTTTCAGGGGAGCTTTCCACACCACCCTCAGCGTGGCTCTCGCTGCCGACTTCCGCATCGAGGAGGTCCGGCTCGGCGCGGGCAATCGGCTCGAGCTGCACTTCCCCGCCGACCCCGCCAGCTACTACCGCCTGTTGCACGGCGACGCCGTCACCGCCATCCACACGCCGGTGGCCATTGGGCTGGGCGGGCCGTTGAGCGTGGCCGCGCCGGCGCAGGCGGGCTTCTTCCGCGTCCAGCAGCTCCCCCGCGCCGCCGCGCTGGACACCGATGCCGACGGGATACCCGATGTTTACGAACTGGAGCATCCGCCGCTGGACGCGCTGAACGCCGCCGACGCCGGCCAGGACCCTGACGGCAACGGTCGGACGGCGCTCCAGGAATACCTCGATTCGATCACTCCCACCCCGCTGACGACCATCACCGGCGTCGCCCACGCCCGGCGAGTCCGGCGTGTCGGTAAATCGCAGGTGGTGGTGTATTTTTCCGGGCCGCTGGCGGCGGAAGCCACCGTCACCACGACCAATTTCCACGCCGGCTTTGGCGCGCGGCAGTTCCTCAGCCGCGTCGAACTCAGCGCCGACCGGCGCAAGGCCACGCTGTTCTTCCTCGAACCGATCCCCGGCGGCACGCGCGTGACGGTGGAGTTCGACGCCGGCGCGGTGCCGGGCGCCGACGGCCGCCCGGTGGATGCCGACGGCGACGGCCAGCCCGGCGGCGTGCATCGCTTTCAATATGACACCTACAGCGCCACGCCCGTGACCGGTACAGCGATCTCGGGCGTGGTGTACGCCTCCGAGCCGGTGCCGCCACGGCCGGACGGCTCGACCAACCTGCCCCTGCCGGGCGTCACCATCACGGTGGACGGTGCGGAGGAGACGTTGCGCACGGTGACGGACGCCGAGGGGCGCTTCACACTCACGAACTGTCCCGCAGGCCGGTTCTTCGTTCACGTGGACGGCCGCACGGCCGTGGGCAGCGCTTGGCCCAACGGCGACTACTACCCCTTTGTGGGCAAGGCTTGGGAGGCGGTGCCGGGCGGCGGGCAACCGCCGTCGCCGCCCCGCATCCGTATCGGTTCTACCGTGCGATCGCGCGCTGAGGACAGGGGCGATGGGCGCACAGGGGGTGGGGGGCATGGCCGGCACAGAACGGGCCGTCCCCGGCAGGTCGTCGCGAGCGCCTGATGCCCCCGCAAACCGGGCGTTCGCCCCCCAATCCGCCCCGCCAGATGCCGGGGCTGGCCGCGCTTTACCGCGGGAGGAGCCCGTCCCAGAGAGAAACGCTGGTCTTCGGCAAAAACGGCGTCCATCGCACGCCGCAGAGGCCAAACTTGCCCGGCCACGCCCTCAACGCCCTCCGCCTCACCCGCTGCCACCGTCAAGCCCCTTCGCTTCGTCAGGATTGAGGAAGTGCGTCAAGAAATGGCTATTCTTTGGCAAAATTGGTGGTGAGCTGCTTGCGGTTGGCTCTCATGCTGAAACCCATGAAAAAGGGTTTTTCGCCCCGTCGTTTGCCAACTGTCGCGGCGGGAGTCGCCCTCGGCTGGTGCGCGCTGGCTCAAACCGACGGTGTGGCCCGCATGGAGGTGACGCTGCTCGACTACAACGGTTCCGGGGCCAAGCATTACACGGTGGTGTGGGTGACCACGGAATCGGGCGGTTTTATCAAGTCACTGCGAAAGCAGGGACCGTCGAGCTGGACCTCAAAAGAGTGGAACGATCACTGCCGGGTGTGGAACACCGCGCGTGCCGGCAGCACGGCGCTGGATGGGTACACCAGCGCGACAGCCAGTAGCTACAGCGGGACCAACAACCCCGTGATCTGCGTGTGGGACGGCCGCGATGCCGCCGGGCAACTGGTTCCCGATGGACGATACAAGTTCTGGGTCCAGTACGCCGAAAACAGCGGCCAGGGCCCCTACACCACCAATGGGCTCGTCTGGGTCAAAGGCCCCGTGGCAGCCACCACGACTTATCCGGACCCGGGCGCCAATTTCGTCAACCTCCGCGTGATTTGGGAGCCCGCCGCGCCGACACTCGTGGCACCCACGATCACCAGCGCGCCACTCCGCCCGACTGCCACAGTGGGCGTACCCTACGCCTTCACCTGCGTCGCCACGGGCAGCCCGCCGCCGACGTTCACCGCCCAGGGGCTGCCCCCCGGTCTGAGCATCAGTTCTTCGGGCTTGATTCTTGGCCTTCCCACCACCGCCGGCGTTTTTCCGGGGCAAATCACCGCCGCCAACGGCGTCGCGCCGGAAGCCATCCAGCCCTTCAGCATCACCGTCATCGTCGTGCCAACCACCGTCACGGCCCGCCAGCAGGCCGGAAACTTGGTGCTGACTGGCAACGGTCCCCCTGAAGGCCGCTACACGGTAATCGCCTCGCCCGAACCGGCTTCCCCCTTCACGACGTGGTCGGTTCTCGGCGCGGGGGCGTTCGAGGCGGATGGAAGCTTCACCTTCACCAACGCCATCCGGACCGACACGCCCAGTCTTTTTCACACGCTGCGGGTGCCCTGACCGGAATGTTCACCACAGATTCGCGACCTGCCCGTCGGGCCGCCCAATCCGTCGGGCCGCCAGCCACCCATCGTCATCCCTCCGCTCCGGCGCTTCGCGCGACCGGCTCGCCAAGGGCGCGGTGCCGCCTCCGAGCCGCGTTGCCCATCCTCCTCGCCAGCGCGCTCTCCACCAAGGCCGCCGCAGATGCGTTACCGGTTGTCCGTTGGGAGGGGCGTACGATGGGCAGCCCGTACACCGTCCAAGTCGTGGGCGCAGACCTCCCCCCAGTCGCTCTCGACAGCCTCCGGGCGGATGTTGAGACCCGGCTGAAGGAGATCAACCGACAGATGTCGCACTACGAGCCGGACAGCGAGTTGTCCCGGTTTAATCGCGCGCCAGCCGATGAACCGTTCCCCGTCTCGCCCGAATTTGCGCGCGTCGTCTCTTTCTCGCTGAACATGGCGCGACGCTCGGACGGTGCCTTTGATCCCACGCTGGGACCGCTGATCAATCTGTGGGGATTCGGCGAGCAGGGCGCGTTGCGCGAGGCGCCCACCCATGCCGAGATCCAGTCCGCGCGGGCGAAGACCGGCTGGCGGCACGTGGAGGTCACCTCCCGCGGCGAGCTGGTGAAACATCTGCCCGCGCTGGGTCTCAACCTGAGTGCGGTCGCCAAGGGATTTGCGGTGGACGAAGTGGTGGCACTCCTGGCCAGGCGCGGCTGGACCAATGTCTATGTGGCCATCGCGGGCGAAGTGCGCGTCCGGGGTGTCAGTCCGCGGTCCGGACGCTGGCGCGTTGGCATCGCGGCGCCGGTGGATCAGTGGCGGGAAGACGATCCCTTTGCCGCCGTGGCCGAGTTGAGCGACTGCGCGATCTCGACCTCCGGCGACTACCAGAAGTTTCTCCGCGACCCGGAAGGTCGCCGGCTCGGTCACATCCTGGATCCCCGCACCGGCCGGCCGGCGGACAACACCGTGGCGGGTGTCTCCGTGGTCGCGCCGGACAGCATGACGGCTGATGCCTTGGGCACGACCCTCTTCGTGATGGGCGAAACCGACGGACTCCGATTCGTGGACGACTGGCCCGGTGCAGCGGCGCTATTCATTTTACGCGAACCGAACGGGAGTTATCGGCAGGTCGCCAGCCGCCGTTTCCGGGCACTCACCGGCTATCAACCCTGAGCCACTCGTCCGCGGCGAGAAGTCGTCGCCCGCCAAACCGACCTTTGCGGGTTCAGTACCGCGGCAGGGTCGGGTCCACTTCCACGGCCCAACGGTCAATGCCGCCCGCCAGGCTCACGGCCCGGTCGAACCCGGCTTGTCGCAGCAGTTGCACGGCCCGCAGGCTGCGCATCCCGTGATGGCAGTACACCACCACTGGTTCGTGCCGCCACGTCGCCAAAACGCCCATCCGAGCGGGAAGTTCGTGGAGCGGAAGCAGCGTGGATTGCGGCAGGGCCACCAACGCATGCTCGTCCGGCTGGCGGACGTCGAGCAGCCGGGGCGGGTTCGGCGAACGCAGTTGGGCCGCGAGGTCGCGCGGCTCGATTTCCCAGGGCAACATGGCGTGGGGGCCGTTGGGACGACCTACTGATTCAGCGCGGCCAGATAGCGCTCGGCATCAATGGCCGCCATGCAGCCCATTCCGGCCGCGGTGATGGCCTGCCGATACACGTGGTCGGCGCAATCGCCCGCCACAAAAACGCCCGGCACATTCGTGGCCGAACCGCGTTGCGGAATGATGTAGCCGTTTTCGTCCATCGTGATGACCCCTTGAAACAACTGCGTGTTCGGTACGTGGCCGATCGCGATAAAGACGCCGGCGCAGGCCAGTTCGCTCTCCGCGTTGGACTTCACGTTCTTGAGCTTGACCGCCGTCACCTTGTCCTGTCGCACGTCGAGGATGTCGGTGACCACGGAATCCCAAACCGGCTTGATCTTGGGGCTCGCGAGGGTGCGCTCGGCCATGATCTTCGAGGCGCGCAACTGGTCGCGGCGATGCACCAGGTACACGACCGATGCAAAGCGCGTCAGGTACAGCGCCTCCTCGCAGGCGGAGTCGCCGCCACCCACCACCACCACCGGCTGGTTGCGGAACATCGGCAGCGCGCCGTCGCAGGTCGCGCAGTAGGTGACGCCCTTCTTCTCGAGCTGGCGCTCGCTCTCCAGGCCCAGATGCCGATGGCTGGCACCGCTGGCGATGATGATCGTCTGCGCCTGCACCGCTTCGCCGTCCACCGTGAGTTCAAATGGGGACGACGAAAGTTTCACGGCCTCGACCGTTCCGAACTTGACCCGGGCGCCAAACTTCTCCGCCTGCTGCTGCATCCGCGTCATCAACTCGTAGCCATCCACGCCCTCGGGGAAGCCGGGGAAGTTCTCGACGATGCTGGTGGTGGTCAGCAGCCCGCCGGGCATCGAGCCGGTGAGGACCAGAGGGCTGAGGTTGGCGCGGGCGGTGTAAACGGCCGCGGTCAGGCCAGCGCAGCCGGTCCCGATGATGACGACTTTTTCCATAGGCGGGGCAAGCTACGGAGGCGGGGTGGGATTGGCAAGCTGCACCCGGATCACCCTCGCCAAGGGAGCCCCGCGGCCGGATTTGCTTGAACTCAGGGAAGCGGGCCACCCACTCTTCCGCAGTTCCAGTCATGACGAAAACCGATCGCCGCCCCCGCTGGTGGCCGATCTGGCCGGGGCTAGCCATCCGGCCCGCCGCCAGAGCGAACCGCCACCGGCGAAACGGCAGCCGGTTTACGGCTCGTCGGACCGGGAACCTTGAGCAACAACCAACAAGAAAAAACCGGACCTCATGAGAATCCTTGGACTGTTCGGCCGCGCCTCCCTCGGGCTGGCGGCGGCAGTGTGTTTCACGCCCCTGACCTGGGCGTTTCCCGTGATCACCGACGTGGTGGAAACGGGAGGGGATGACGAACCCACCGACACCATCGTCGCGAAATGGACGGGGGTGACCTTCGAAGCGACCGTGGCCGGAGAACCCATACCGGGCATTGCCGTGGGCACGCCGTTCACGGTGCCCTTCTTCGGCGAGGAGGTGCCCGCTTATGTGGATCGCAACCACCAGTGGACCGGCGCCACGCCCACGCTGCTCATTCCCCAGTATCTCCTGGGCGGCGAGTACATCATGAGCGGCAACGACAACCGCGACAACCCCTCCTACACGCTCGACGTCACGATCAGCAAAAAGTCGTTTGTCTATCTGCTGATTGACGATCGTCTGGGCGACGGCAGCAACGCCAACCCGCCCAATTATCCCGACTGGTCCCTGACCCGCACCGGCGCGGCAGAACCGGACATGCGCTGGGTCGTGGACGAGGGCTGGCAGCCGGTGAAGACCGGCCACAACCGCCACGGCAATCCTGATTGGCCCGACCACATCGGCGTGGATGAAGGCGCCGACGGGGCGGGCCCGGGACAGGGCGTCAATCAATGGTCCAGCATCTACATGAAGGTGTTCGAGGCGGGCACCTTCCAGATCAAGCAGCCCGATAACAACGGGCAGAACATGTACGGGGTGGTGGTGGTGCCCTATCCGGAAAAACCCATCCTTACCGCTTCCCGCGGTGATCTCTTCGGCGTCACCTTCACGATTCTCGACGGATCGGTCACGCGCGTGAAGGCCGACTCGGTCAGCCTCACGTTTGATGGCGCGCCGGTCACACCCACCGTCTCCAAGACGGGCGACACCACCACCATTCAGTACCGCGCGCTGCCGTTCCTGCCCTCCGGTTCGGCGCACACGGCGGTGTTGTCGTTCACCGATGACGGCACACCGGCCACGCCGACGACCAGCACGCTGAACTTCACCGTGGAAGTCTTCGCCAACCTCACCGCGGCGGATGCAGTGCCGGCGGACCAGGTGGACACCACCACTTCCGGGTTCCTTGCGCGGGTGGTGCAGGCGCGCGACACGGCGTCATGGCCGACCTTGGATCTGCCCAACAACACCCAGCGGGCGGAAGACCAGTTGGCGGGGCGGTTGGTGGATCCCATCAGCGGCAACGCGCTCGCAAACTACGCGGTCGCCGGCTCCGGCCCGCGCGGCTTGCATCCCGTCACGGTGGTGAACTGGAACCAGGAGGCCCGACCGGTCACGGGCACGCAGGCGCAGGCCGGCAACTTCACCGCGGCTTCCAACCCGCCCTTCCCGGATGAACCCATCCCCGGCATTCCCGGAACCGACCCGGACAGCCCGGACAACACGGATAACATCGCCGCGGAAATCGTCGGTTATCTCGAACTGAAGGCCGGGCTGCACCGGCTCGGCGTGAACAGTGATGACGGCTTCCGGTTGACCGCCGGTCATGGGACCTCGGCCAAGCAGCTTGGCGTCTTCAGCGGGGGCCGCGGCTCGGCCGATTCGCTGTTTTACGTCAGCGTCGAGCAGGATGGCATCTATCCGGTGCGGCTGATCTGGTACGAGGGCGGCGGCGGCGCGAACGTCGAGTTCTTCTCCGAGGATTTCGCCAGCACCCCGCCCGTGAAGATCCTCGTCAACGACCGCGCCAATGCGAAGGCCATTCGCGCGTACAGCCGGCTGCGCTCGACTCCGCCAAGCGTGTCGGTCTCGCCGTTGCCCGGCGCGGTCAACGTCTGGCCCGGTCTGGCCATTCAGGCGCAGATTACCGATCAGGACACCGCCGTGGCGGCGGGTTCGGTCAAACTTTTGGTCAATGGCGAGGAAGTCACCGCCGCAGTCAGCAAGTCCGGCGGCGTGACCACCGTGAAGTACCAGCCAGCGGGGCTGCTGCCGTCCGGCCAAACGGTGCAGGCCGAGGTGCGCTTTAGCGACACGGCCAGCCCGGCCAATCAAATCGCCCACCCGTGGCAGTTCACCGTGCGCGAATACTCGGCCCTGCCGGTCCTGCAAGCCGGGCACGCGGTGCCGGCAAATCTGATCAACCGCTCGACCTCCGGCTTTGCGGTGGACATCTACCAGATGATTGACAGTCAGACCAGCGCGCCCGCACCCCGGCCCGGCAATGCCAACACCATCGCCACGGCCGAGATGCAGATGGCGCGCGCGTACATTGACCCCTTCACGCAGGCGCCTTACGAGAACGGTGCCTTCCCCGGCTCCCTGCCCGGCGGCTTGCACGAGGTCGAGGTCATCAACTGGAACCAGACCGCCCCGGCCAACGCCGGCGCCTTCACGGCCGGCAACGACCCGGCGGTGATCAACCCGAACTTCACCGACGCCGAAATCCCCGGGATTTTCGCCGGTGACACGGCCGCTCAAAATTGGATCGCCGGCACGGCCGTCGGCTACGTGGAACTGAAAGCGGGCATCTACCGCTTCGGCGTCAACAGCGACGACGGGTTCAAGCTGCTGGCGGGCACGGATCCGGCGGACCTCGCCGCGCCCGTGCTCGGACAGTTCGATGGCGGACGCGGAACCACGGCGGACCTGCCGCAGAGCGCCTGCGACTTCGTGGTGGCGCAGGACGGCATCTACCCGATCCGCCTCCTGTGGTTCGAAGGGGAGGGCGGCGCGAGCTGCGAATTGCACAACGTCGAGATGCAGGGCAATTCCTCCACGCTGCTCAACGACCGCAACCGGGCGCTGCACTTGAAAGTGTACCGCCAGTACACCGGCTCGGCGCTGCCCATTCTGCGGTCGGTCACGCCCGTCCGCGGGGCCGGTGGCGTGGCGCGCGACGCCGGCATCGAGGCGGTGATCGGCAATTACTCGGGCGCGGTGACGCTGCGGGTCAACGGCGTGGACGTGACGCCGCAGACCAGCGTCGCCGGAGGGGCCACCACCGTGCGTTACACGCCGCCGGCGCCCTACCCGGCCAACAGCACGGTCAGCGTCGTGCTCGGCTACAACAACGGTCTGGAGTACGCGTGGTCGTACACCGTGGGCACCGGCTTCCTCAACGGGCCGAAGATTGCCTGGGTGAGCTTCCATCCGGGCGACACCCAGCCTTCCAGCGACGCGGCGGCCGCCGGCTTCACCGAGGCCCCGGATGCCGCCTACACCCGCCTGCTGGCGCAAAACGGCTACGTCGTGACCCGCATCGTGACGTCCGGTTCCCCGAACACCGCGCTGCTGAACACGTTTGACCTGGTGATCATCAGCCGCTCCGTGCCCAGCGGCGACTACCAGAACGCGCCCTCCACTGCGGCGTGGAACGGCATCACCAAGCCGATGATGATCCTGGGCGGCTACGTGCTGCGGAACAGCCGGCTGGGCTTCACCACCGGCGGGACAATCCCCGACACTGCCGGAACCATCTCGCTCACCGTGACCGATCCATCCCATCCGGTCTTCGAGGGCATCGCCCTTGGCGCCGGCAACACGATGGTGAACGCGTATGCGAACATCGTCAGCTTCAACGGCGTGGTTCAACGCGGGATCTCGGTGAACACCGACCCGGTGGCGGGCAATGGGAAAGTTCTGGCGACCGTGGCGACCCCGACCGATCCCGCGTTCAACGGAATGATCATCGGTGAATGGAACGCCGGAGCCACGATGGGCAACGGCTCGGCTGATGTCCTCGGCGGCCGGCGACTGGTCTTCCTGACCGGCAGCCGCGAGCAGGGCTTCACCGCTCACGGGGCGGGCATTTACGACCTCACCGCTGACGGCGAGAAGATGTTCATGAACGCGGTCCGGTACATGTCCGAGACCGCCCCGCCGCCGGTCCCGCCCACCCTGACCATCCAGCGCAGTGGCGGCAGCGTGGTCGTCACGTGGAACCCGGCCGGCGGGGTCCTCGAGTCGTCCACCAACCTGACGACCTGGACGCCCGTGACGGGAGCCTCCAGCCCGGCCACGCTCCCGATCGGCGCCGGCAACGTGTTCTACCGCGTGCGCAAGTGATCGGTTGAACCAGACCGCGGGCCCACCGCCCGGTCCGCCACTTCCAGATCGGCCCTCGACCACGTCGGGGGCCGATTCCTTTTTTCTAGGGGCAGCGGGGTGCTTCGTGGCTTGCAATTCCGGCCGGCCCGCCGGCAGCCTCGGCCCATGAAACATCCACGCCTTCTCGCCTGTCTGGGAGCAGCGGCCCTTGGAGTAACCGCTGCCTGCGTCGCCCTCGCCGCCGAGTTTGAAAGCCTGTTCGACGGCCAGACCCTCAAGGGCTGGCATGTCAGTGCCAAGACCGGTCACAGCCGCGCCAGCGGCAACACCTCCGGCGGCAAATGGGTGGTGCAGGACGGCGCAATCGTCGGCTCGCAGGACATCCCCGGCAATGGCGGCATCATCCTCACCGACGAGTTGTTCGGCGACTTCGAGGTCGAACTCGAGATGAACAACGACTTCGGCCCCGACTCCGGCTTGTTCCTGCGGAGCACCGAGGACGGCAAGGCGTATCAGGCCATGATTGACTACCACGGGCGCGGCAACCTGATGGGCATCTACCTCGAGGGCCTGGGCGGCGGAGGAGCGAGCAACTTCAACTTCGACGGCGCCCCGGACCGCATCAAGGTCCGCACCAACGCCTTTCCACTCGCGATCCAGCCCGAGGACTGGCCGAAACTGTGGCGGCACGGCCAGTGGAACAAACTCCGGGCCCGGATCGTCGGCAATCCGCCCACGATCACCACGTGGATCGGCGACGTGAAGATCATGGAGTGGACCGACACCCAGAAGCGCCATCCGGACAAGGGCAGCATTGCCCTGCAGGTCCACGGCGGCGGGGACCTCACGAAACAATTCGTCCGTTATCGAAACATCAAGGTGAAACGGCTGGATGCACCCGCCCGGTAATTGGCCATGAAGCCGTCTGCTCTGACCCGGTGGTGGTGGGCCCTCGCGCTGGTTGTCTGGACATTCGCTCTCACCATCGCGGCAGCCCCACCGCTCCGGGTGGCGGCCTTTGAGTGCGACGTCACTCCGCCCCTGGGCCACCCCTTGTGCGGGGGATGGATCAAGCCGCTGGAGGCCGTGGACGATCCCTTGCTCGCCAAGGGCGTGATCCTCGCCGAGGGCCGACGCCGGTTTGTGCTGTGCGCGGTGGATTGGTGCTTGCTGCAAACCGGGGCCTACGACCTGTTCCGCCGCAAGCTGGCCGCCGGGGCCGGCGTACCGGAAAACCAGGTCGCCGTCCACACGGTCCACCAGCACAACGCCCCCCTCGCCGATGCCGAGGCGGAGCGGCTGCTGCGAGGCACCGCCAACCCACCCACGCATCTGGATCTCGAGTTCCTCGAACAGGTCACGGACCGACTGGCGGAAACGGTCCGCCACGCGGCCGACCGGCTGCAACCATTCACCCACGTCGGTTTTGGCCGCGCCCGCGTCGAGCACTTCGCCTCGAATCGCCGCGTGCGCCTGGCCGACGGCGCCATCCACGCCCGCTTCAGCGCCACGACGGATCCGGTCCTGCAGGCGGCGCCGGAAGGGTTGATTGACCCGTGGCTGCGCACGATCACGCTCCTCGACGGTGACCGGCCGCTGGTGCGGCTCCACTACTACGCGACCCACCCCATGAGCTACTACGGGGATGGCCGGGCCACGTCGGACACGGTGGGCCTCGCGCGGCGCCGGCTCGAGCAGGAAGAAGGCGTGGCGCAAATCTATTTCACCGGCTGCGGCGGCAACATCACCGCCGGCAAGTACAACGACGGCGCGCCCGAACGGCGCGCGGAGTTGACCGATCGGATCTATCGTGCAATGCGGGCGGCGGTGGCCGCGACCGAAAGCCGGCCGGCGCGGCGGCTCGAGTGGCGGACGACGCGCGTCCGGTTCCACCCGCGGCCCGAACCGGAATGGTCAGCCGCGATGGCCCGCACCAACCTCTCCGACTCAACCGCGCCCGCCACGACGCGCCTCCGGGCGGCCCTTGACCTGGCGTGGCTGGAGCGGCTTCGGGCTCGGCCGACCGTCGAGATCAGCCGCCTGACCATCGGGCCGGTGATGAGCCTGCATCTGCCGGGCGAGGCGTTTGTCGAATACCAACTCTATGCGCAGAGCCTGCGGCCGGACGCGTTCGTCGCTGTGGCGGCCTACGGTGAAAGCGGACCGGGCTACATCTGCTGCGATGCCGCGTTGAGTGAGGGCGGATATGAACCGACGATGTCGCGCGTGGGGCCGCCGAGCGAATTCGAGCTGAAAGCCGGCATCGCGCGCTTGCTCGCGCCCATCTCGAGAAAGGCGGCGTGGTTCCAACCCGACAAGCAGCACCTGCTCCTCCACCGCACGGCCGGAGGCCGTGAAGCGCCGGTGACCACGCGTGCGGAATGGCAACGAAGGCGCCGGGAGATTATCGCGGCGATGCTCCGGGTCATGGGCTCTCCTCCGCCCGCCCGCAGCCTGAAGGCCGGCCGCTTCGAAGTCTTGAGCGAGGAAGCCTTGCCTCAGTTCACGCAACTGCGGCTGAGCGTGTCATCGCCGGATGGCGACCCGGTTCCCGCGTGGCTCTTGATTCCTCGTTGGCTCCCTGGAAAGGCTCCAGCGGTGCTGTGCCTCCATCAGACCACGCCCTTGGGGAAAGACGAGCCGGCGGGGCTGGGCGGCAACCCGAATCTCCACTACGCGCGCGAACTGGCAGAACTCGGCTTCATCACGCTGACGCCGGACTACCCGAATTTCGGCGACTACCAGACGGACCCCTACGCGTTGGGTTACGCGAGCGCCACCATGAAGGGGATCGTCAACCACCGCGCCGCGCTGGATGCGTTGGCATCCCTGCCAGCGGTGGACGCTCGCAGACTGGGCGTGATGGGTCATTCCCTGGGCGGCCACAACGCGCTCTTCCTGGCCGCCTTCGATTCGCGCGTGAAAGCCGTCGTGGTCAGTTGTGGGTTCAATTCGTTCTTCAAGTATCAGGGCGGCGACCTGTCGGGCTGGAGTCACGCGGGCTACATGCCGCGCATCGCTCACGAGTTTGGGGCAGAGCCCGGGCAGATGCCCTTCGACTTTACCGAAGTCCTGGCGTCCGTCGCCCCGCGAGCGGTCTTCATCAACGCTCCGGTAGGCGATGACAACTTTGAGGTGTCTGGCGTCCACGACTGCGTGGTCGCCGCCCGCCCAGTGTATCAACTGTTCGGGCAGTCGGACCGGCTGGTCTTGGAGACGCCCGACGCCGGCCACGAGTTCCCGCCGGAAACCCGCCAGCGGGCTTACG
>JADJWF010000003.1 GCA_016716505.1 Verrucomicrobiota bacterium | reverse complement strand
CGGCCAGGCAGAGCGCGGGGCGCAGCCGCTTGCCGCCGGCGAACAAAGAGTAACGCATCGCGCGGTGGAGGGTTGTCGGCCGGGTCCGTTCGGACGGCAGGAACCGATCCAGCGCGCGGTTCACCATGGCGGTCGAGCGCGCGAGATAAGCGTTCAGATCGAATGGGGCGGAAGGCGACGACGTCCGGCGTGAGCCACGCATGGCCGGAGGATGAAGAAACGGCCGCCTTGCCTCAAGCCCGCTTCACGGGCGGAGCCACTTCGAACACCGCGAGACACACCTTCGCTCGTGACGGATCGTTCAGGCACACAGCGCCGGCAGCCAGACGGGGCACGGGTTCCCCTGCCAGGCGCACCGGGGAGATCCCGCGCAGCCGACGGGCATATTCCACGAAGTCCCGTGCGCCCGCTGCGGCCGCCATTGCCCGGTTTACCAAACGCAGTTCACCCCTCGATCCAGGCGCGGTGTGGCGCATCAACTCCACCATCAACCGGCCAAACGTGTAGCGGGGATTGATTTCGACCACGGGCTTCAACCGGCAGGTGCCGTCGGTCGAACGATAGACGAGGGCGTCAATTCCCACCGGGCCAAGGTAGCCGGCTGCGCGCAGGGCAGGTTCCAGCAGCGCGAACAACCCGGTGTACAGCCCGTGGAAACGGCGGGCGATATCGGGCGGGCCGGTCAGGCGGTCCAAGACTTCCGACGGCGGGCGCCGGTGGTGGTGCGACTCGGCCCAGTTGCCCCGGTACTGACCGCGATGATCATTGCTCAGCCCGGTGTAGCCGAGCAGTTTCAGTCCCTTCGCACTCATCTCCAGTTGGATCGAGAAGTCCACGACCCGTTCCAGCCACGGCTCGACTATCAACGGTCTGCCCGCCAGCACCGCTCGCTCCAGCCAGCGTCGCTGCGGCTCGGTCACTTCCGGCTCCCAGAGGCGAAGCGCGTTGTGGCCCGCCCAACTGAAGGCTTGTTTGACCATTACCTGTTGGTGCCCGTGGGCGCGGATGGCGGCAATGGCGGCGAGCGCCTCCTCCAAAGTTTTGGCAACCGTTCCGACCGTGGTTGGCGGGCACAGCCAGGCTTCATCTTCCCATATCCCTGCGGGGGAGAGGTCGCCCGGCTTCGGCTGGGTGAGCAGTCGGCGCAGCAGGGCGGCGCTCCAGGCCTTCGAATAAAGCTCGGCAATGCCGGGATTGAACCGTTGTTCCGGTGTCCGCGATTCACCGGTCACGCTCCCGAACAACGGTCGCAGGAGTTCGAGACTGTCCGGGCCCCACGCCCAAGGCCGCAAGACCCCAAGTTTGCGTCCGGCGAGCGTGGTCGCGGGCAGGACCACGGCGTCGCCCATCTCGACAAATTCCGGGAGCGGGAAGCCCGCCTCCTGCAGGGACGCCAGGAATGCCGGCGCAGGCCGCTCGCGTACGAGCACGATGTCGTCCTGCCGGCAGAGAAACTGGGGAAGATTCGCGAGGTCGCGCTGCAGGTCAGCCTGGTGGCGGGTGGGCTGGAAGGACCGGCCTGCGGCCAGCCGGGCTTCCGTGAAGGGGTTGAAGACGTGGACGTTTGGCGTCCGGCCCTTGGACTGCGCATACACCTCCAAGTGGGCGATGAAGTCCGCATCGAAGCCTGCCGCCCGCCGGCCCGCGGCGTTGACCGCGAACCCTTTTGCCCGCTGCGGCGAGAGCGGGAATCTCAAGACGCGACAAAAGGCCTCCCAGTCGCTTTCGGTCGGGTTCTTCCAGCGCCGAAACCATTTCAAACCGTACGCGACGTGTCCGATCTCATCGTGGTAGATGCGATCGAGCAGGCGCGCCGATTCGGCGTCGCCCACCCGCGCGAACCCGCGGGCGAAGTGCCCGGCGAAGTCGAGGTTGGCCTGCTCGAAGGTCAGGCAGAGGGTCGCCACGTAATCGAGCGGATTCTCCATCGGCGCAGCACAGCGCCAGAAGTAACCGCTGACGGGCAGCTCGCCAAACGCGAGGCCGCAGGCGCGCATCCGCTCGATGTACCAGCGGGTGTGTTCCTGCTCGTCGCGCAACGTCTTGAGTACACCACGGCGGAAGGCCGGTGGGGCGTCGGGAAATTTCAAGAGCGCCAGCGCCATGAGTTCCGTGGCCAGCAACTCGTGGTTGGCAAAGAAGTGCAGGAGCCGGCCGCGCTCCCGCTCCCGTTCGAGCGCCGCCAGGCCGGGGAAATCTGGTCGGCTGATGCCCGCCGGGCGGAAGCGCAATTCGGGCGGCCGTCCCGGAGCGGTGGGACTGGCCAAGGGCTGGCCGGGGCGTTCGTCAGACAGGTCGTCCTCGCCCCGGAGTTTCTCTTCCAAGGTTGTGGAGAACAAAACGCGCTCGGCGAATTCACGCAGTTCCATGCGGTGCCGGAGTAGGTAGCACCCGCGCGTCGGGATGGCCAGTCGGCGGTTTCTGGGGGGGCTGCCCCGCGACGGCGGCGGATTGTTTCATGGCCGGAGGCGGGCTGGGTTCTCGCGGGTATTTCTTTCTTCAGGGCCAGTTGGGTCGGAGCGCACGGGTCTTTGCCACCAGGTCAAGAAACTCGCGACGGTATGACAATCAACCCGTAAGCCGCCACCGCCGCCGCGAATTTGAACTCCGTCGAGGCCTGCGCGTACGAGCGACCACCATCACGCACTGACCAGCCGAGCCGGTGGGACGTTTCGGAGTCCGGCTCCTTGTATCGTCGCTTGAAGGTGAGCAACTCGCCGGCCCGGCCCTCGGCGTCGGTCGGCGAGTAGCGCAGCGGATCCACGCCGGCTTCGAGACCTAAGGGAACGATTTCGTGCAGCGCGGTGACCGTGTGGCCGGCTCCCACGTCGCCCGCATCGCGGCGATCATCATTGAAGTCGCGCGCCGCCAGCCGCCGGTTTTCGTAGCCAGGCAGCCGGGAGCTCTGGACGGTGAATGGATTGAATTCGACCTGCACTTTGACGCCCCTGGCCACGGTCACCACCGTTGCCTCCAACTGCTCGACCAGGAGCTTGCGCGCCTCCTCGATCGTATCCACATAGCCGTTGTTGCCGTTGCAATGATGCGCGAGTTGTTCCATCCGCTCATCGCGGTAGTTGTCCATGCCAAAGCCGAGCGTGGTCAGGTACACGCCGGAACGCGCCCGTTCGGCGATGAAGCGGTTTAACTCCGGGCCGTAGGTCATGCCCGCGTTGAAGTCGCCGTCACTGCACAGGATGACGCGGTTGACCCCGTCCCGGTCGAAGTGCGCGCTGGCGAGACCGTAAGCCGTCTCGAGGCCGGCCCCCCGTTGGTGGAACCGGCCGCCACCAGCCGGTCCAGCGCCGCGAAGATGACTGCCTTCTCGGCGGGGGAGGGTCCCTCGTCGGAGCGGGGCGCGGTTTCGTCTTCGGTCAACGGTTGCACACGTTTGCCCTTTCGCAGGAAATCGAGGGCCCCACGCCGGCAGACCGTGAACAGCCAGGCGGTCACGTGGTCCCGCAAGGCTGCCGTCTCCGCTTCGCACAGGCGCATGAACGTGTCTTGCACCGCGTCGCGCGCACTCTCGAGATCGCCGAGAATCTGGAACGCGTAGGTCGTCAGCGACGCTTGGTGCTGACGGAAAGCCTCGGCGAGCCAGGCCTCGTCAGCGGGTCCGTCCGCGGGTGGTGGAGTTGCCGGTGTCTGCACCGGGCCGTTCCCGGTGACTTGACGCGCGAGCCGAGGGTTTCTTGGTGGAAATCTCCGGCAAGCGGCAAAGGCGCGGGGTTGGGTTCGAATCGGCGTCCGCCCGACGTCATTTTGTAACATTCCCGAGCGCATCCGGGCCTTGACGGCTACCGCGCCAGTTGGTTTTTCCTTGGTCCGTCCGGGTAATGTCTCATTCGATTGCGGATGTTGGCCTTTATGAGCGCGAAGACTTCTTTGACTGACCGGCTCGGGCGGCGGACGTGGAGCGGGCTGCTGGCTTCCGTGGTGTTGGTGATGATCGGCGGAGCGGCGTCAAAATCACTGGCCCAGACGGCGCTGTTGGTGACCGAGTACGGCACCGGCAACTTGCGGGCCTTCAGTTTTTCCGGGCCGACCGGTGTGCCGCTTTCGGTGCCTGGCTCCTGGACCCCAATCGCCGGCAGTTCTGAAGGGGCGGATGGCATGGTAACGGACCCCTCCGGACGCCTGCTGATCAATCGCGCAGACGGGGTTATCCATCGGCGGTCGCTGGATGGGACGACGTTCGACGTTTTCACCACGGTGACGGTCAGCCAGCCGCTACTCGATGTGACGCGGACCGCAACGCACCTTTTCGCCGCGGAGTACGGCTCCAGCACGCTGCATCAAATCTCCCTCGGCACTGGCTCGGACTCCGCTCTGGCCGGTCCCGCCGGGCTGGGCAGGGCTGATGGCGTGCGCATCGGCCCGGATGGCCGACTTTATGTGGTGGACAGCAGTGATGGCCAGATCTTCGCCTACGACCTGGCCTCCAGCACGTGGAGCCCGTTTCTGGCCTCAACACCGACCAGCGGCATCGCCTCCCAAATGGAGTTCGGTCCGGATGGTCGGGTATTTGTTAGTCGAACGATTGGTTCGGAGGCCCGGGTGTACAGCTTCACGTTGAACTCGCCGGGAGTTTATTCCTCCGGGCTGAATCCGAGCAGCGAGACCTTGATCGGCGGCATGGGCCCGGGCACGGCCACGGGCATCCGCATCGGCCCGGACGGCCGGCTGTATGCCAACCTGTTCGACAGTGCTGGCGCAGTTTGGCGCAGTAACGTGGGAATCACGGCGTTGGAAAGCGGGCCGTACATCACGGGTCTCAGTTATCCCGGCTCAATCTATTTCGCGCCGGTGCCCGAGCCGGTCGGCGGCGGGTTGCTCGCGCTGCTGCTGGGTGGGTGGTCGGTCTGGCGGCGCCGGAGGGCGGCCTGACGGTTCGGGGGCGGGGGCGGACCGCCACCAACATCCTTCGGGGGTGTCTTTTGTCCAAAGCGGTCGGCACGTGACGGGATTGGGCGGAGGACGATCGGGCTCGGAGAGTTGAAGCGTGACGAGCGGTTGCGCTTGTCAGATCCGCATCGGGTATTCAACTTCGGCTCATGCTTCGGATTATTCCCGCCCGCCGGACCGGCGCTCGCGCGGCCGGTTTCACCCTCATCGAACTGCTGGTGGTCATCGCGATCATCGCGATCCTGGCGGGGATGCTTCTCCCGGCGCTGTCGAAGGCCAAGCAAAAGGGGCAGGCCACTGCGTGCCTCAACAACCAGCGGCAGTTGATGACCGCCACCAAGCTCTACGCGGAAGACTTCGCCGGCCGGTACCCGCACACGTTCCAGGTGCGCGGCGACAACGTCTTTCGCAAGGCGTGGTTCAACTTCCTCAAACCGTACAGCGACTCCACCAACCTGTTGCTCTGCCCGGTGCGAACGAAGAAGTTCAAGGAGTTCCTGCAAAACTACCCCAGCGACGCACCGGACAAGGCGGTGTCCAACTACGGGATGAACTTTCGCCTGGGCGGCTGTGACTGGCCCAGCGTGTGGGATGTGAAGACGTGGCCGTCGGTCACCGAGGTCATGGTGCGCCAGCCGGCGGCCACGGTGCTCTATACCGATGCGGGCTCCAAGCCGGTGCGGACAGCGGACCCGCTCAAATGCGTGACCGAGAAGAGTCCGGAGAAGGCGGGTTGCTGGATCATCCACGATCCGGGGAATGACGCGCCGAACACCGGCGGTGTGACCAACGACGACCCCAACTGGGGCGGGCCGCATCCCCGGCACAGTGGTCGCTCCGCGATCGCGTTCGTGGACGGGCATTCCGAGTCACTCAAGCCGTCCAAGTGGTATTGGTCCGGCACCCCGTGGTTGAAGCCGGAGGAAGGCGGGCTTTGAAAACCCGGCCGCGGCTGACGCGCCGCGACAGCCGCGAGTGATCCGCCTCGGCCTGTCACCGCGCGGCAGCCAGCACGAATCACCGCTGGATCGCCGCGCCGCGGGTTCCTCGCCTGCTCCGGGCGGACACAAACAAAAAGCCGGCGAAACTCGTGGGTTCCGCCGGCCCGAATTCGGTGAATGTCGCGAGGCTGTCTCAGTTGCGCGTGCGATAGAACCGGGTGTTCGGTCCCTCTGTCGGAACGGTGTAAGGCGACGTGGCGCCGGCGACGTCGTTGTAGGGTCCCTCGGCGCGTTCCGCCGTCTGCAGGGTACCCGTGTATTCGATCACCGCGCCGGCTTCACCGCGCGAAATGGCGATGGTCGGCTGCGGCTGCGGCAGCCCGGGCTCCGGCACGCTGCGGGCCTGCCACGCCTTCAGCGCCCCGGTTTGTGTACCGTTGACGAGGGCACGCTGGCCGGCCGCGTTGATCGTGAACCATTCCACGCTCGCGCCGCCGGTGCCCTCGAACCAGAGCAGGCGGAAGAAGTACACGCCGGGTTGTTCGACCTTGAAAAAAAACTCCGTATCATTTGCGCCACGGCCCCCGTCGAATTTGCCCAGGACGAGCCACGTGGGGTTGTCCGCGTTGCCGGTGCTGACCTGGAAGCCGTCGTCGCTGTTCACCACCATGCCGTAAACGCCGGCGGCGGGGAACTCGAGGAAGGCGCGCGCTTCCGCGGCGATGTGGTTGTCGCTCCCGGTCGTGCCGGGAATGCCGGGGATGACGTCGTCCGGAACATCCTGGCCCGGCACCGACGAGGCGGCGTTGAAGTGGCCGGCGGTGCCGGCGCTTTGTTCGAAGTTCACGAATGGCACGACGAAATAACCGCCCGCCGTTTGCAGCGTCGGGTCATGGATGGTCTCGCCGTAATCCCCGCGCAATTGCGCCTCGGCGCCGGCGATCGAGTTGCCCAGCGGCCGGGCCGAAGGAAGTTGGTGCGTGCGCCAGCGCAGGCCCGCGTCGCGGCCGGTGCCGGCTGCCGTGGCCAGCGACGCCGGAATGGCCGGATACTCCGGCAGTGTGAAGCCGATGGTCTGCTGGACCACCTGGGCCGTGGTGGTGGTGAACGCGACCTTCAGCGAATGAGCCGAACCCGAGGGTGGGGGAGTGGGGAACTGGAACCGCACCACCCACTGGTTGGGGTCCACCCGCGTGATCGAACCGGCCGTGATTGCGGTGCCGTTGAGTTCGAGCTGCACGCCCTTGGATTCGTCCACTTGGAAGTAGTCCGGCTCAGTGATCGTCGCGGTGAGTTGGAACGGCGTGGCCCGGACGGTGGTATAGCCCGGCGCGATAAAGGTTGCGGTCTCGGTGACGTTTCGGCCGTCTGACGTGCGGTAGCTGATTTCCACCTGATGCAGTGAGTCGGGCGGGAAGATTTGCGGGGTGCGCTGGTGCTGGACCTCGACCTCCTCGATCGGCGGCTCGAACTCGTTGGCCGGGCGCTCGGTGGTAATGCTGACCGGCTGGCCATCCAGACGCGCCGTGATGCTGCCGTCCACCACCCGCTTGCCGAAGCCCTCCACGATGCGAGCGGTGAAGCCGTCGCCGCGCCCGATGGTGGCGGTCAGCATCGGGGGCTGACCCACGGTGACGTTGTCAATTGCCCACCACCAGTCATTCGCCGCCTCGATCAGGCCGAATTTGAGCTTCAGCTTCTGCGCGCCGGCCGGGTTGTTGAGCCCAAGGAGCACCGCGTCGTTGGGCCAGTGTCCCTTGTACGTGGGACTGTCCGCGATCGAGTCCCAGCGCAAAACTTCCACTTCAGGGCCGTTGTCCCAACGCGCCGTGATGACGGCTGTCTGGTTGTTGATCGGTCCGCCCTCGGGACCCACCGGGAACTTCGGTGCTCCGTCGTCCACGGCTTCCGGCCGCCACGAGGAGTCGAAGAACAGGGCCAGGGTGTTGGCGGCTGAACCGGCCACGGGGATTTCGGGACTGTGCAGGAAGGAGTTGAAGAAGCCCACGTGGTGTGGGGCGTCATCCCATTCGTCCGGGTCGGCGATCGCGGCGGCGCCGCTGGCGCGCACCCACTCGGAGCGGCGCTGGTTGTCCACCGTGGGCCACCACTTGACGTCCGCAAATGCCCAACCCGCCCACTCTCTCATTCCGTCCAACTGGTCGTAGTCGGGCTGCCCGTAGCCGGGCATTCCCGTGTCGTCAATCGTCCACCCCGGGGGCGGGGTCTTGGTCCACACCTTGTCGCCCCGCGAGACCTCCTCAACGTTCGGGCCCAAAGGCAGGCCATTGAAATCCTCGAAGAAGAGGCGTTGCGCGCTGACCGGGAGGGCCAGCGCCAGACCGATGCCCGCCACCAGCAGACCGGTCATTCTGAGTTCGTTCTGATTCATTGCGTGCAGTGTCTCGTTAGTTTGGTTTTCGGTTCGAAATCGGCCTCTTGTCTGATGGCCGGGGTCTCATTAGCGGGGCGGGCCGGTGGGCTCAACCGGGCAGCGGCTCTTATCGCGAGATTTGACCTCGCCGTCGCGGGGGCGTCACCGGCGTGACGATTCCGTTGCTTGGTTTCGCTTCGATCACCCCCCCGGTCCTGTGCCGGCCGTGGCTGGCGACTGGTGGCTCAGGGGCGGCGCGGTCCGACCTTGCCGTTCTCTTCCGGCTTTCCCCGCCCGGGCGCGTTGCTACCGTCCCCGCGTTGAAGCGAAAGAAGTCCAGCGCGCCCGTCACGCCCCGTCCCGCCCCGCCCGGTGATGCTCCTGCGTCGGCTCCGTCACGGCCGCGACGCGGATGGTTTCGCTGGGTGGCCGCGATCGGGATGCCGCTGGCGTTCCTGTTGGTGGTGGAACTTGGGCTGCGCGTCGCCGGCTACGGTTATCCGACGTCCTTCTTCCGGCCCCTGAAGATCGGTGGGCAGGATTACCTGGTGGAAAACGACAAGTTCGGCTGGCGCTTCTTCCCGCCGTCAGTCGCTCGGGCGCCAGCTCCGGTCCGAATGCCGGCCCGCAAGGCGCCGGGCACCTTTCGCGTATTCGTGCTGGGCGAATCTGCCGCGCTGGGGGATCCGCGACCGGCATACGGGTTCAGCCGCTATCTCGAGGTGTTGCTGAACGAACGCTTCCGCACCGGGCGCATCGAGGTGGTCAACCTCGGCGTGACGGCGATCAACGCGCACGCCATCCGCGAAATTGCCCGCGAGTGCGCGGGACTCGCCGGTGACGCCTGGGTCGTGTACATGGGCAACAACGAGTACTACGGGCCGTTCGGTGCCGGAACGGTCTTTGGTCCCCAAGCCCCTTCGCTCGCCCCCGTGCGCGCGCGCCTGGCCCTCCAGTCCACCCGGCTGGGGCAGTTGTTGGCGGCGGGCGCGGCCAAATGGCGCGGCACCCCGACAACGCTGACGAACTGGACCGGACTGCGGATGTTTGAAGGTCAGGAGATTCCGCCGGACGACCCGCGCCGCGCGGTCGTGCATCAGAACTTTGCGCGGAACGCGGAGGCCATCGTGCGCGCCGGCGTCAACGCCGGCGCGCGCGTGATCCTCAGCAGCGTGGCGGTCAACCTGCGTGACTGCGCCCCCTTTGCCTCGCGCCATGCCGGCACGGTCACCGAGTCCGCGCGGACCGAATGGGAACGGCTTTATCAGACAGCCGTTCAGACCCTCGAGGGCGGCGACCCGCAAACGGCTCTGACGAACCTCGCGCTGGCCGTCTCGCGCAGCCCGGAATATGCCGAAGCCCAGTTCCGGCTCGCCGAGCTGGAGCTGGCCGGGGGCCAAGGCCAGTCCGCGGGGAAACGGTTCGCCTTGGCGAGGGACTGCGATGCGATGCCGTTTCGCGCTGACAGCGCCATCAACAGAGTCCTGCGGGAGCTGGCGGAGCGCTGGGCGGGGCGGGGCGTCGAGTGGCTGGATGCGGCCGCTGAGCTGGGCCAGGGCCAGGCCGGCGGCGTTCCAGGCGCGGAGTCGTTTTTCGAGCACGTCCACTTCACGTTCAACGGCAACTATCGGCTGGCGCGACGGGTGGCGGAGGTGTTGAAGCCGACCGTCGAGAAGGTGCTGGGTGCGCCGGCAGGCACGAGCTGGGCTTCGCAGGCGCGGTGCGAGCGGCTGCTGGGGCTGACTGACTGGAATCGCGCGGCGGTGATTGAGTCCGTACTGTACCGCGTGCTGGAACCGCCGTACACCGCCCAGCTCCGGGCCGGGTATCGGTGGCTGGCTCTCCGGGAACAGTGGCGCGAAATGCGCGAGCGGATGATCCCCAGCGCCCAAATCGAGGCGCGGGCCGTGTACGAAGCGGCGATCCAGTGCGCGCCGGAAGATCACCGGCTGCACGAAAACTTTGCCGAATTCCTCGAGGCCACCGGCGACCCTGCCGCCGCGGCGGAGGAATGGACCAAGGTGCGCGATCTCATCCCGCACCATCTCAGCGGGTGGTATCACGCCGGCCGTTTGCTGGCCGCGACCGGAAAGCGGCTCGAAGCCCGCGCCTCCCTCGAGCGCGCGTTGGCCTTGCGGCCGGACCTCGTCGAGGCGGAGGTGGAACTCGCGGGCATTGACATGGCCGAGGACAAGCTCGACTCCGCCCTGCAGCGGTGCGACCGCGCCCTTGCCCGACGCCCAGACGAACCGCGCCTTCACGTGCGCCGGGCCGACATCCTGGCGCGCTTGAAGCGGCGTGACGACGCGATTGCCAGCCTGCGCGAGGCCATCCGGGTGCGGCCCAGCCATTGGGAGGCCCGCTACCTGCTCGGCGTCGAGCTGGCCATGGACAACCAGATTCCCCAAGCAGAGGCCGAGTTCGCGGAGGTGGTCCGCCTTCGGCCGGATCACCTGCTGGCGCGGGTCAACCTCGGCACGGCGCTGGCGCGGCAGTTGCGCTTCGACGAGGCGGAGGCGCAGTTCAACGAAGCCTTGAAGCTGGACCCGCTCAACCAGCGGGCGCTGCAATCTCTCGAGGCGATCAAGAGCCTGCGGGAACGGGCCGCAGCGGCCCGACCCCAGTAGGGCGGCGGCCGGAGCACGGGGCAGTGGCCGAGCATGGTTTTCACCACCCAGATTTTCGTCTTCTACTTCCTGCCGCTCTTCCTGCTGGTGTACTACCAGTTGCCGCGCGGCTGGCGGAACGTCTGGATCACGGTGGGCAGCTATGTCTTCTATGGCTGGTGGGAGCCGTGGTTTGCCGGGATCATGATGTTCACCACCGTGATGGACTTCTTCTGGGGCCGGTTCATCACGCGCCCCGGCGCCACCCGCGCCCAGCAGAAGCTTGCCGTGCTGGCCTGCGTCGTGACCAACCTCAGCCTGCTCGGGTTCTTCAAGTACTACATGTTCGCTGCCGAGACGCTGAACCGCATCCTCGCGGCGGTTGGTGCGGAGCAGTTCCCCGTGATGCAGGTGGTGCTGCCCATCGGCATCTCCTTCTACACGTTCCACTCGCTCACCTACATCATTGACCTGTACCGCGGGCACGCGATGCCGGCGAAGTCGTTTTCCGTGTTCTCGGCGTTCGTGGCCCTGTTTCCCGACCTCGTGGCCGGGCCGATCATCCGCTACAAGACGCTGGCGGCCCAGTTGCACGAGCGCGAGCACACCGTGGCCCGCTTCGCCAGCGGCGTGACCCTCTTCATCCTCGGCTTCGCCAAAAAAATCCTGCTCGCGAACCCCTGTGGCGTCGTGGCCGACGCGGTGTTCGAGACAGCGAACCCCTGCGCGCTGGACGCCTGGGTCGGGGTGCTGGCGTATGCCTTCCAAATCTACTTCGACTTCTGCGGCTACTCGGACATGGCCGTCGGGTTGGGGCGAATGCTGGGGTTCGAGTTCCTCAAAAACTTCGATGCGCCCTACCGCTCGGAAAGCATCACCGACCTCTGGCGGCGCTGGCACATCTCGCTGTCGAGCGTGCTGCGGGATTACCTGTACATCGCGCTGGGCGGAAACCGGAAGGGCGAGCGCCGGACCTATTTCAATCTCGCGGTAGTGATGCTTCTCGGTGGCCTGTGGCACGGGGCGAAATGGAACTTCATCGTCTGGGGCGCTTATCACGGCCTGCTGCTGGCCCTCGAACGGGCGCGGGGCAAACGGAGTTTCTACGCGGCATGGCCGCGGCCGCTCCGCATCGGCGGCACGTTCCTGCTGATGCTGCTGTCCTGGGTGTTGTTCCGGGCGGATGACCTCGGGGCGGCGTTGTCTTACTACGGCGCCATGTTCGGGCTCAGCCCCGTCGGACCGGTGGCGCCGCTGGTGGCCGCCACGGTTTACACGCCGTACCGGCTGTTGATCCTCGGCGTCTGCGCCGTGCTGGTGTTCCAGCCGCGGCAGGCGCACGACTGGGCGCAGGCGCCGGTCACCCCCGGCCGGGTGGTCGTGTTGACGCTGCTGTTTGTCGGGTCGTTGATGGTGATGTTCTCCCAGGCCTTCAACCCGTTCCTGTACTTCCAGTTCTGAACTGAACCGATGAAACGTCTGCGCGATCCCCAGTGGCTGCTGATCCTGATGTTTCTCGGGATCATCGCGGGCGTGCCCTTGATCCAGGTGGCCGTGGAGCTTCGCCAAGGCGAGGACCTCCGCGCGCTGGGCGTCTTTCACCAACCGCCCACCAGCGCCAACCTCCGCGCCTACGAGCGCAACCTCGAGTCTGCCAACTGGGCGGCGCAGCTTACCCGCCCCTGGGTGCAGTTCGCGCAGTTCGCCTGGCTGCGCGACGGCGCCGAAAAGGCCGTCATCGGCCGCGACGGCTGGTACTTTTACCAGCCGGGCCTGCGCTACACCTTGTCGCGAACGGACCGTCCGGCGACCAACCGCGTGCCCGAGGATCCGTTGCCGGCGATCCTGGATTTCCGGGATCAACTTGCCGCCCGCGGCATCCGGCTGTTGTTGATGCCCGTCCCCAACAAGGAGAGCGTCCATCCCGACCGGCTCACCCGCCGGGCCAAGGACTGGCGGCCGGTGCGGTCGCCGCGGACGGCTGATCTGTTGCGCCGGTTGCGCGCAGCCGACGTGGAGGTGCTCGACCTTTTCGACGAGTTCGCCCGGGTTCGCGAGTCGGACAACACGCCGGATTCACCGAGCCTCTACCTCGCGCAGGACACCCACTGGTCCCCGGCGGGAGTGGCGGTGGCCGCCCGCGCCGCGGCCCGACGCCTGCAGGACCTCGGCTGGGCGCGGCCCGGCGACACCGACTACGCCGCGCGGCCTGCGCCGGTGAAACGGCTGGGCGACATCCTCCAGATGCTCCAGGTGCCCGCCTTGGAGCGGCGCTTAGCCCCCGAAGCCGTGCCCTGCGTTCAAGTCTTCCGCGCCGATACGGGCGAACCTTACCGCGACGCGGCTGAGGCGGAAATCCTGCTGCTGGGCGACAGCTTCCTGCGGGTGTACCAGGAAGACGAGCCGGGAGCCGCCGGATTTGTGGCGCACCTGGCGCGCGAACTTCGCCAGCCCCTGCTGGCGGTGGTCAACGACGGCGGCGGGGCGACCCTCGTGCGGCAGGAATTGTTTCACCGCCCCGCCTTCCTGCGGGGCAAGAAGGTGGTGCTGTGGGAGTTCGTGGAACGCGACATCGGCCAGGCCCTCGAAGGCTGGCAACGGGTGCCCTTGCCTCCGGCGACGCCGTGATGGAAAGGCATTGGAGGCAGAGGCTAAGGTCACGCGCCGCCGGGACCGGCGCGGCGCTTCGTGGCGGTGACCGGCGGACAGCCAGCGGGGGTGCCGCGAGGCCTCAACGTACCCCGGTTGCCCAAGCGGCGGCCAAAGAGGGCGTGAAACACCTCGGACCGTTGGCCTCGCGGGGGTGTGAGGCGCGGGGCTAGGCGGGCCGCCTCAATGTCGGTCTGCCAGACCGGCTGCATGAGGTGGCGGCATTCAGCGCGCTTCGGTGCGGTGGTGGCCCGGACCGCTTGGCTGAGGTGTCAGCGATCCAACCGCCAGGGGCATTGGCGAAATCGCATTCCCTCACCTGCTCCAAGCCTTCCTGACTGGTCAGTAGCGCCGGTCTCCAGACCGGCACCGGTGCCGACCCGGAGGTCGGCGATACCTGCCGGTAAGAATGCCGGCGCTACAAGCTGAAGAACCTCAGCGTTGCCGTAACGCCGGCTTTTCAGCCGGCACCGCCGGGACCGACCGGGGGGCGGCGGTACTCGTAACGCCGGTCTCCTGACTGGTCAGTAACGCCGGTCTCCAGACCGGCATCCGAGCCGACCGGAAGGTTGGCGGTATCTGCCGGCAAGAATGCCGGCGCTACAAGCTGAAGAACCTCAGCGTTGCCGTAACGCCGGCTTTTCAGCCGGCACCGGGACCGACCGGAGGTCGGCGCTACTCGTAACGCCGGTCCCCTGACCGGTCAGTAGCGCCGGTCTCCAGACCGGCTTCGGTGCCGACCCGGAGGTCGGCGATGCCTGCCGGCAAGAATGCCGGCGCTACAAGCTGAAGAACCTCAGCGTTGCCGTAACGCCGGCTTTCCCCCCGGCCTCCCGCGAACCGCCCTCGAGGTCGGCGGTATCCGTAACGCCGGTCCCCTGACCGGTCAGTAGCGCCGGTCTCCAGACCGGCTCCGGTGCCGACCCGGAGGTCGGCGATGCCTGCCGGCAAGAATGCCGGCGCTACAAGCGGAAGAACCTCAGCGTTGCCGTAGCGCCGGCTTTTCAGCCGGCACCGGGACCGACCCGAAGGTCGGCGGTACTCGTAACGCTGGTCTCCTGACCGGTCAGTAGCGCCGGTCTCCAGACCGGCATCCGAGCCGACCCGGAGGTCGGCGATACGTGCCGGCAAGAATGTCGGCGCTACAAGCTGAAGAACCTCGGCGTTGCCGTAACGCCGGCTTTTCAGCCGGCACCGCCGGGACCGACCGGGGGGCGGCGGTACTCGTAACGCCGGTCTCCTGACTGGTCAGTAACGCCGGTCTCCAGACCGGCATCCGAGCCGACCGGAAGGTTGGCGGTACCTGCCGGCAAGAATGCCGGCGCTACAAGCTGAAGAACCTCAGCGTTGCCGTAACACCGGCTTTCCAGCCGGCACCGGGACCGACCGGGGGGCGGCGGTACTCGTAACGCCGGTCCCCTGACCGGCCAGTAGCGCCGGTCTCCAGACCGGCTCCGGTGCCGACCGGAAGGTTGGCGGTATCTGCCGGCAAGAATGCCGACGCTACAAGCTGAAGAACCTCAGCGTTGCCGTAACGCCGGCTTTCCAGCCGGCACCGGGACCGACCGGGGGGCGGCGGTACTCGTAACGCCGGTCCCCTGACCGGCCAGTAGCGCCGGTCTCCAGACCGGCTCCGGTGCCGACCCGGAGGTCGGCGATACCTGCCGGCAAGAATGCCGGCGCTACAAGCTGAAGAACGTCGGCGTTACCTAACGCCGGCTTTTCAGCCGGCACCGGGACCGACCGGAGGTCGGCGGTACTCGTAACGCTGGTCTCCTGACCGGTCAGTAGCGCCGGTCTCCAAACCGGCTCCGGTGCCGACCGGAGGTCGGCGCCACTCGTAACGCCGGTCTCCTGACCGGCCAGTCGCGCCGCTCTCCAGACCGGCTCCGGTGCCGACCCGGAGGTCGGCGATGCCTGCCGGCAAGAATGCCGGCGCTACAAGCTGAAGAACCTCAGCGTTGCCGTAGCGCCGGTCTCCAGACCGGCTCCGGTGCCGACCGGAAGGTTGGCGGTATCTGCCGGCAAGAATGCCGGCGCTACAAGCTGAAGAACCTCAGCGTTGCCGTAACGCCGGCTTTTCAGCCGGCACCGGGACCGACCGGAGGTCGGCGCTACTCGTAACGCCGGTCCCCTGACCGGTCAGTAGCGCCGGTCTCCCGACCGGCTCCGGTGCCGACCGGAAGGTTGGCGGTATCTGCCGGCAAGAATGCCGGCGCTACAGGCTGAAGAACCTCGGCGTTGCCGTAACGCCGGCTTTCCCGCCGGCACCGGGACCGACGGGGGCGGCGGTACTCATAACGCTGGTCTCCTGACCGGCCAGTCGTGCCGGTCTCCAGACCGGCTGCATGAGGCGGCGGTATTCAGCCCGGTCCGGTGCGGTGGTGGCCCGGACCGACCTGCCCAAGTGGCCGCTCGCCGGCCGGGATTGGCAATAGCGGAGAAACAGGATGGCAAGCACGTGGGGTGCTTCGCGGTGTTTGTGGCGCTGCACGTCGTGCTGGTCTGGCGACACGTCAATTTCAACTGGGCGGGATGAAGTGCGTCGGCAGAATGACTTGAAGATGAACCAGCCCAAGCCAACCCAGTATCCAGCAGGATCCTCATCCACCCTGGCACGACAGACGACCGTGGCGCTAGGGTGCGCTTGTCTGGCGGCCTGGGTGGGCCGTGCGGCGGCACCGGACAGTGGACGGGCGGATGTCGCGGTCACTTACCGCCCCCCGGCGCGCTGGCGGCTGGAGGCGCGCCCGCCGGGACTGCCGGCGTGGGTGGCGTTCGGCACAGAGGCCGCCCGGTTTCGGACCCTGGCCTCAGGCGACGCCCAACCGTTGGCAGGCCACGAACTGACGGTGACCGGTTGGACCAATGTTGGCCCGCGGCAGTTGCCCGTCCGGGTTGAAGCGCAGTTCTTCCTGAGCCTAGCCGGACCCGGCCCGAGGCAGACGATCCGGGTGGAAACCGAGGCGTTTGGTGAAACGGCGCCCGCCGTCAGTTTCGTGCCGCCCTTGGGCGGCGATTTCTACGTCTCGGATTCCAGGATGTGGGATCCGCACCGGCCGATCTCGGTGGTGATGGAGAGCAACGCCTGGCCGGCGATTGAGGACTTCATCCGCTTGCGCGCTTGGCGACTGGCGGTGCGCGGGTCCATGGAGGCGAAACGGACGGCGTTCACCCTGCTTTTAGCGGCGATCCTGATCCTGCCGCTCGTGTTTTGGTGGGGGGTCCCCAAGTTAACCCCACGACCTTCTTGAATTATGTTCAAGCCAGTCAACAAGCTGAGACTGCGGCCGTTCGAGTCCATCGGCTACGGCCTTCCCGGCTGCCCGCGCAGTGCCGGTCTCGGTGGGACGGCAACTTGGTTTCCACGAGGACTGGAGGTAACGATGCAGGAAGGCGAAGCATCCACGCGGGATCACGCCGCGGCGTTCACCCTCATCGAACTCTTGGTGGTCATTGCGGTCATCGGCATTTTGGCGGGGCTGCTGTTGCCGGCGTTATCGGCGGCCAAGTCGCGCGCCCACACCACCCGCTGCGCCGCGAACCTCAAGCAATTTGGCGTGGCGCTACTGCTCTACGCGCAGGACCACGACGACCGCCTGCCGCCCAACGCCGACGGCCGCCACGAGGCCCTCGGCGCCAAGTGGGTCGAAGGCTGGCTGGGGCTGCCGGGGCCGGATTGCACGAACACCACCTTCCTCCGTGAGAGCCTGATCACGCCGCACCTCGGAACCGACCCGGCGCTCTGGAAATGTCCCACGGCCCGCCCGGTGACGGTGGGCGGCGTCACCCAGCTCCGCGTGCGCACGATCTCGCTGAACGCCTTTCTGGGGTCGCCGGTCGAGAGTCCGGCCGCCACGACCTACGGCCGGTTGAGCGATCTCACCCGTCCGGGGCCGAGCGCGACGTTCACCTTCATCGAGGAACGCGAGCAGACGATCAACGACGGCAGCTTCTCCCTGCAGTGGGATTTCTCGCTCAAACAGCCCACCACCTGGACGCTGCGGGACAAACCCGGCGCCCGGCACCGGCGGGCGGCCAACCTGGTCTTCGCCGATGGCCACGTGGAACTCGCGCGCTGGCGGGACGACCGGACCGTCCAGCCGCCCCGCGACGACGCGGTGATGGCGAACAACCCGGACATTCGGTGGCTGCAGGAGCGCGCGACCTGGCGACCGGATGAGTGACCCGGGTCTCCAACTGGCCGGGCAGTTCGGCGGGTTCCTCGTGGTGGGGGCGTTGACCACGGGGCTGGACTTCCTCGGGTACAATCTGCTGACGCGCCGGCCGCCCGGGTGGTCGCGGGTGGCGGCGAGTCTGGTTTCCTGCACCGTGGCCATGGGGTTCAGCTTCACGGTCAACTGGCACTTCGTCTTTCATCCGGTGGGTCGCGAGTGGCTGGGCCGCGCGGGCAAATTCCTCCTCGTGACCGCGACTTCGTCGTACCTGCTGCAGAGCGCCGTGATTCACTTCCTGAGCCGGACGTGGCTTGGTCCGGTGCGCCTGGCCACGGCGCTGGCCGGAGGGTGGGCGCCGACTCGTTCGCTCTCGGCCGACGCGGTGGCGCGCAACACCGTCAAGGCGGCGGCACTCGGCGTGGGGCTCTTGTGGAACTTCGCGTGGTACCGCGGGTGGGTGTACACCTGAAGGTCGGGGAACCAGGAACGCGGTGGCCGTAACGGTGAGACGCCGCGGCTCGGTCTGCCTGAAACATTCTCGGGCCGTGCGAAGGAAGCGCCGGTCGGCGAGCGCTGCCGCCGCGGTCGTGGGAAAGCCGCGAAACGGTCCGGGCTTTTTCCTTGTTTCACCGGCGGCCATGCAAATCCTCACGGCCATGCTGAAACGAATTCTCCTCCTGATTGCCACGGTGGCGGTCTGGGCCTCACCGAACGGTGTGGGTGCCGAGGCGCGGTTGCTCCGGTTTCCGGCCATTCACGGCGATCAAATCGTGTTTGGCTATGCCGGCGACTTGTACACGGTGTCCGCGCGGGGCGGCGTGGCGCGCCGGCTCACGTCGGACCCCGATGGCTACGAGGCGTTTCCGCGCTTTTCACCGGACGGCCGGCACCTTGCCTTCACGGCCCAGTACGACGGCAACACGGAGGTCTATGTCATGCCGGCCGAGGGCGGGTTACCGCGGCGGCTCACGTACACGGCGACGTTGGAGCGCGACGATATCTCCGACCGAATGGGGCCAAACAACATCGTCCTGACGTGGCGGGACAATGAAACCATCGTCTATCGCTCGAGACGGACGCAGTGGAATGCGTTCAAGGGCGAGCTGACGCTGGCGAAGCTCACGGGCGGCGTGCCCGAGGTGCTACCGTTGCCGCGGGGCGGCTGGTGCAGCTTCTCACCCGACGGCAAGCAACTGGCCTACAACCGCGTCTTCCGCGAGTTCCGCACCTGGAAACGCTACCGCGGCGGCCAGGCCGACGACATCTGGCTGTACGACTTTGAGACCAAACAGACCACGCGCCTGACCGACGATCCGGCCCAGGACATCTTCCCGATGTGGCGCGGGGACCGCATTTACTTCGTCTCCGAGCGCGATCAGAACCGGCAGGCGAACCTGTTTGTCACCGACCTCAAGACGCGGGAAACGCGGCAGTTGACGCACTTCACCGAGTTCGCGGTGAAGTTCCCGTCGCTCGGCGACGCGGCGATTGTCTTCGAAAACGGCGGCTTCCTCTATCGCTTCGATCTCGCCACGGAAAAGGCCGAGGCCGTGTCCATCCAGATTCAGGAAGACCTCGCGATCGGTCGCGACGGTTGGCGGGACGTGAGCAAGGAGACCACGAGCTTCGCGGTCGCGCCCGATGGCGCGCGGGCGGTGATCGGGGCGCGCGGCGATGTCTTCACCGTGCCGGCCAAGCACGGCCCCACGCGCAATCTCACGCAGACGCCGGGCGTCCACGAACGCGATGCGGTGTGGTCACCCGACGGTCGCTGGATCGCCTACCTGAGCGACCAGAGCGGTGAGGATGAAGTCTGGATTCGGCCACAGGACGGCAGCGGGGAGGCGCGGCAGTTGACGACCGGCGCCGACACCTACAAGTACGCCCCGGCGTGGTCGCCGGATTCCCGGCGTATTGCCTGGACCGACAAAAAGAACCGGCTTCAGTTCGTGGACGTGGAAACCAAGGCCGTCACCCTCGTGGCCCAATCGGAAGCGTGGGAAATCCGCGACTTCACCTGGGCGCCGGACAGCCAGTGGCTGGCCTACACCCTGCCCGAGCCGCGCCGGTTCCCGAACATTTACCTCTACAGCCTCGCCGAACAGAGAACCATCCGGGTCACCGACGGGTGGTTCGACGTGGGCCAGCCCGAGTTCAGCAGCGACGGCAAGTACCTGTTCTTCGTCTCCGACCGCACCTTCAATCCCACCTACGGTGCCACCGAGTGGAACCACATCTACCAGGACATGGAGCGCATCTATCTCGTCACGCTGGCCGCGGACACGCCGTCGCCGTTCGCGCCGAAATCTGACGAGGTGAAGCCCAAGGACGAGAAGGCTGCGCCAACGAGCGAAAAGCCGAAGGACTCGCCGCCCGATGTGAGGAACGAGGCCAAAGCAGACAGCAGCGCCGGCCCCTCGGAGAACGACGCCAAGGACGCCGCCAGAGAAAAGGAGCCCGCCAAGAAGGATGAAAAGAAGGTGGTCGTGAAGGTGGATGCGGAAGGCCTGCAGCAACGGATTACCGTGCTGCCGCCGCCGGCGTCGAGCTACGGCGGGCTGACCTCGGTGGGCGACAAGCTCTATTACGTGAGGAAGGGCAAACTGAACGTCTTCGAGTTCGGCAAGGACAAGGAAACCGAGCTGGGCGACATCGCCGGCTACCGGGTGTCCGCGGATCAAAAGAAAATGCTGGTGAAGGTCGGCGGCGATTTCGCGATCGTGGATTCACCGTCTGCCAAGCTCGATGTGGCGGACAAGAAGCTGAATCTGGGCGATCTGCGGGTACAGTTGGATCGCGAGGCGGAGTGGCGCCAGATCTTCAACGAATGCTGGCGGCAGATGCGGGACTTCTTCTACGCCCCGAACCTTCACGGCGTGGACTGGCCGGCCATCCGCCTGCGCTACGAGCCGCTGTTGGCCCATGTACGCCACCGCGCCGACCTCACCTACGTCATCGGCGAGATGATCGGCGAATTGAACGCCGGCCACGCTTACGTGGGCGGAGGCGACCACCCGAAGCCGGCGCGGATTGCGCAGGGCTTGCTGGGGGCCCGGATTTCCCGGGACGCCAGCGGCTACTACCGCATTGACCGCATTCTGCGTGGCCAGAACTGGGACCCGAAATACCGAAGCCCGCTCACCGAAATCGGCGTCAACGTCCGGGCTGGCGAGTTCATCCTCGCTGTTAACGGCCGCTCCACCCGGGAAATGCCCGACCTGTACGCCGCGCTGGTGGGCACCGCCGGCAAGCAGGTCCGCCTCAAGGTCAACTCCGAACCCAAGGAGGAGGGCGCCCGTGAGGTCACGGTCATCCCCACCGACAACGAGCAGCCGCTGTATTACTTGGACTGGGTGCTGGGCAACATCGAGACCGTGGAGAAAGCGACGGATGGCAAGGTGGGCTATGTCCACGTGCCGGACATGGGCGTGCCCGGGCTGAACGAATTCGCCAAGTTCTACTACCCGCAGTTGCACAAGGAGGCGCTCATCTTGGACGTGCGCGGCAATGGCGGCGGCAACGTCTCGCCCATGATCGCCGAGCGCCTGCGACGCGAGCCGGTGTTCTGGACCATCGCCCGCAACGGGGCGGTCAACGTGGATCCCACGGGACAGGTGCTGGGGCCGAAGGTGCTGCTGATAGATCAGCACTCGGCCAGCGATGGGGACATCATTGGCTACCGCTTCCGCAAGCACCGTCTGGGCCCGATCATCGGTCAGCGTTCCTGGGGCGGCGTGGTGGGTATCCGCGGCACGCTGCCGCTGCTGGACGGCGGCTACCTGAATCGCCCCGAGTTCAGCCGCTTCGACCTCGAGGCCCGCGAGTGGATCATGGAGGGCGTGGGCGTCGAGCCGGACATCGAGGTGGACAACGACCCGGCGCGCGAGTTTGCCGGGATGGACGACCAGTTGAACCGGGCGATTGAGGAAATCAAAAAGGCGATGGCGGCCCACCCCGTGCGAGTGCCCGCGCCGCCGCCGTACCCGGAGAAGGTGCCTTGAGAGCGGCCCGTTTCGGGACAGGTTTCCCCCATGCACGTGATCGTGGATCTCATGTTGATTCCGCTCGGGACGGGCGTCTCGCTGTCTCCTTACGTCGCGGCGTGCGAGCGGACGCTGACGGCGGCCGGCCTGAAGCCGGTCCTGCACGCGAACGGGACCAACGTCGAGGGCGACTGGGACGCGGTGTTTGCCGCGGTCCGGCGGTGCCACGAGGTGGTTCACCAGATGGGCGCGCCCCGCATCAGTACCCTCATCAAGGTCGGCACCCGCACCGACCGGCCGCAGACGATGCAGGACAAAGTGGAGAGCGTCTTGAAACAGCTCGCGGCGGAAGCGTGAGGTTGGGGCGACCGGGCCGGCGGAGTTCAGTCGGTGCCGGCCGGCGGCCGCCGGTCATTCGAGTTCAACCCGTCGTCGGGCGGATTTCTTCGCGGCGTGATGGGCTTTGTCCGCGAGGATGCGGCGTTTGGCCGCCGCGCTGCGGCCGCGTTTTTCCCGGCGCAGTTTTTCGAGCCGGGCCCGCTCGGCCGCGGCTTGCGCCGCCCGCCGGGCTTCCAGCTTCTCCGCGAGCATTTCGCGCACGCGGACGCGATTCCACCCCTGCTGCCGGGCTTCCTGGCACTTGACTCGCAGACCGGACGGCCGGTGCAGCAAGTGAACACAGGTGGACGTCTTGTTCACGTTCTGCCCGCCGTGACCGCCGGATCGGACAAAGCTTTCTTCAAGGTCCGCTTCCCGGATGCCGAGCGCGGCCAGACGAGCCGCCAGCGCCGCCGGCACCACCGGGTGTGAGGCAGACGGGAAGTTGGCCGGCGATTCTGGCATGGGAGGGCGGTTCGCGATCCTCGCGGGCGCCAGCGGCTGGCTCAGTAGCCGCCGGCTCCGATCGCGCCGCTTCGGGTTTCGGGAGCAATCCCGGCGGCTTCGGCCGCCGCGCGCCGGCGATACTCGTCGAGCATCGCCGCCGTGGCGGTCGCCCCGCAGCGGGAAGCGCCGAGGTCGCGGACCCGGATCAGCCCGTCCAGATCGCGCACACCGCCGGCCGCCTTCACCTGGACGCGCGGCGAGCAACTGGCCCGCATCAGGGCGAGATCGTGCTCGGTGGCGCCGCGGTAGTTGTAGCTGCCGTCGGGCTGCTTCACGAAACCGTAACCGGTCGAGGTCTTCACCCAATCTGCGCCGGCGCGCTCGCAGATCTGGCAGAGCTTGCGTTTGAAGTCGTCACTGCCGAGGCCGGCGCCGCCTTGCGTGAGGTAGTCGTTCTCGAAGATGACCTTGACCTTCGCGCCGTGGCGGTGGGCTTCGTCGCAGACGGCCCGGATGTCGCGTTCGACGTAATCCCAGTCGCCGGAGAGCGCCTTGCCGACGTTGATGACCATGTCTATCTCGGCGGCACCGTCGCGGCAGGCCAGCTCCGTTTCGTAGCGCTTGGCCTCGGTGCAGGCATTGCCGTGGGGAAAGCCGATCACGCAACCCACGAGGACCCCGGTGCCCTGGAGCAGCTCCGCGGCGCGCCGGACGGCATAGGGTTTGATGCAGACCGAGGCGACGCCGTACTTCGCCGCCAGCCGGCAGCCCGCCTCCAGCTCGGCATCCGTGAGCGTCGGATGCAGGAGCGAGTGATCAATCATCTTCGCCAGTTCTTCGTACGAGTATTTCATGGAGCAGGATTCCGCGGGCCACGTTCAGCGCAGGCCCAAGGATTTCACCGCCAGTTCGGCGAGATTGGTAATCTGGTTGGGCATCACGCCCAGCCAGAGAATCGCGACCATGGCGAGATAGAGCGCCACTTGCAGGGGCCATTCAACACGGATGGGACCAGCGGGCTGCTCACCGGGCGTGCCCCAATACACGGCGCGCACGACGCCGAAATAGTAGTAGAGCGAGATCACCACGCCGACGACCGCGATGCCCAGCAACCAGTAAAAGCCAGGATGTTCGGCCCCCGCCGCGAGAGCGGCCTTGAGCACGAGAAACTTGCCGAAGAACCCGGCGAGCGGTGGGATTCCCGCCAGCGACACCATCGCAAAGGTCAGCCCTGCCGCCAGCAAGGGCGACCGCTGATGCAGCCCGGCAAGACTGTCGAAGTCGTCGCGCCCGGTGTGCTGGAGCACCACGGCGATGACGATGAACGCGGCGAGCACCGTGTACAGATACCCGGCAAGGTAGTAGAGCGCTGCCGTCGCCCCGGCGGCGCTCAGGGTGGCGACGCCGATCAGCAGATAGCCGGCGTTGGCGATACTCGAGTAGCCGAGGAGGCGTTTCAGGCTGCGTTGCGGAATCGCGCACAGGACTCCGTAGGCGATGCTCAGGCCGGCGACTCCCATGAGGAGGTGCAGCCATCGGGTTTCGAGAACGGGCAAGGTCTGGTGCAGGACCCGCAGCAGGAGCACAAAGCCCGCGGCCTTCGAGCCCACCGCCAGAAAGGCGGTCGTGGAAGGCGGGGCCCCCTGATAGACGTCCGGCGCCCAGATCTGAAACGGCACCGCTGCCATCTTGAAGCCCAGCCCCACGAAGAGAAACAAGGCTCCCAGCCACAGAATCCGGCTTTCCATGACGGCCGCGGGCAGGCTGGCAAGCTGGCGAAAATCGAGGGTGCCGGTCGCGCCGTAGATCAGCGCGATGCCATAGACGAGGAAGGCGGAGGAAAGCGCGCCGATGATGAGGTATTTGATGGCCGCCTCGAGCGAGGCGAGCCGGCGACGCTGGAAACCGACCAGCACGTAAAAGGTCACCGTCACCAGTTCGAGCGATACGAACAGCAGGGCGAGGTTGGCCGCCGAGGCGCAAAACATCATGCCCGCGAGCGCGAAGAGGCTGAGGGAAAGATATTCGCCCTGACCGCCCTCCTCCGCGTGGCTGGTGCCGACCGAAAGCAGCAGGACGAACATCCCCGCAATCAGGAAGAAGCGCTTGAAGTAGAGCGCAAACTCGTCCAGCGCGTACATGCCGCCGAAGGCGTACTGCGTCCCGTCCGGCAGGTAGGCGAAACTCGCGCAGAAGATCACGCCCAGGGTGGCGATGGCGCCAAAGCCGAGCAGCCGTCGCTGATCCGGAGTGATCCAGAGGTCGAGAAGCAACACGGCCAGGCCGGTGACCAGGACCGCCCCTTCGAGGCCCATCAGCACGAGATCATTCATGCCCGGTCACCTTCCTTCCCCGGGCCAACCAGTAACCCGCCGCCTCCGGTTCACCGGGAAAACCCGCCAGCATTGGCCCGTTCACCGCCTGCACGATCCGGGAGGCGTTCGGCTGGATGCGTTTGGTCAGCAGACCGGGGAAGCAGCCGAAAACGACCAGTCCCGCCAGGAGCAGCGCGTAGGGCAGTTTGTGCCATGCGTGAGGCGCGTCGGGCACGCCGGCCCATCGCTCCGGCAGGTGGCCGTGGAGGATTTGGCGAATCGCGCGCAACATGTACACGCCGCCGATCACCAGGCCCGACCAGGCAGCCAGAATGACCCACCACTGGCCCGCCTTGACCGCGCCGAACAACACCAGCGCTTCGCCGGGAAAATTCGCGAAGCCCGGCAGACCGCAGCCGGCGAGCAGCGCCATGGCGAGCACGGTGCCGATGAAGGGCAGGCGCTTGAGCAAGCCGCCCATCTGAACCATCTCGAGGGTGCCCAGCCGTTGATGCAGGTAGCCGCTCAGGGCGAAGCTCAACGCCGCGAGGAAGCCGTGCGCCACCATGACCAGCACGGCGCCCGTGACGCCCACCAGGCTCAGGCTGGCGATGCCGAGGAACACAAAGCCCATGTGTGCCACGCTCGAGTTGCCCAGCAGCAGGTTGAAGTCGCGCTGTCGCATCGCCACGAGGCCGCAATAGACCAGGTTGCCGAGGCAGAGGAGCGCCAGCACCGGGAGCCAGCTTTCGGCGCCGGCGGGCAGCAGGGGGACGGCTACTCGCAGGAGTCCGTAGAGGCCGAACTTCTTGATGACGCCCGCGTGCATCATGGCCGTGGCGGTGGGAGCGGCCGCGTAGCCCAGCGGTGCCCAGGTGTGAAACGGCCACAGCGACACCAGGATCCCAAACCCGAACATCAGCAGCGGAAAGATCGCCTGCTGCGCCCCGGGCGACAGGGGATTCGCCGACAGCCGCCGGGTGAGCTCGACGATGTTGAATGTCTGTCCGCCGGCCTGGAGGTAAAGCGCCAGGAGGCCGATCAACGAGAGCAGCGCGCCGAGACTGAGATAGAGCGTGATCTTGAAGGTCGCGTAGTTCTTGCGGTCCCCCCGGCCCCAGACGCCGATCATGATGAACGTCGGCACCAGGGCGAGTTCGTGGAAGAAGTAGAAGAAGAACAGGTCGTAGGAGGCGAAGGCGCCGAGGATGCCGCCGGTCATCAGGAGCAGCAGCAGGTAGAACTCCTTCTCGCGATCGGTGATTTCGCGCGAGATGCAGGCCGCCGCGAAACCCACGATGGCACCCATCAGGATCAGGCCGATGTTCAGCCCGTCCACGCCCACGTGGTAGCTGATGCCGAGCGAATAGACCCACGGCACGAATTCCTCGTACTGCAACCGGCCGGAGGCAGGCTCCATGCCGAGGAAGAGGCGCACCGCCGCGAGGGCCGGAAGGAAGGTGGCCCCCAGGGCAATCAGGCGGAAGAGGACCTTGAAGTTCCGGGGGATCGCCGCGATCAGCAGCGCCGCCAGCAGCGGGCAAAAGATGATGAAGGAAAGCGAGGCCATGACTCAGCGCGCCAGAGCGAAGTACAGCAGCAGCGCCACCCCCGCCGCGAACAGGAACGAGTAGGTTTGCAGGTTGCCGGTTTGTACCAGCCGCAATAGGCGGCCGGTCAGTTCCACCGAGCCTTGGACGCCTTTCACCACCAGGCCCGCGACGACCCAGCGATCCACGAAGTCCGCCACGGCGGCGAGCGCGTCCTGCGTCCAGCGGATCAGCCCGGCGTAGAGTTCGTCAAAATAGAACCGATCCCGCAGCCACCGCGCCACGAGGCCGAGCCGGGAGGGCAGGGGATCGGTCACCGCGTTCCGATAGAGCGCGAACGCGAGCGCAACCCCCGCCGTGGTGGCAATCAGGCCGCTCAACGCGGCCCCCGGCGCGTGGGTGAACGGTTCGATCAGCGTCGCAAGAAAACCGTGTTCGACCGGGCGGGCGCCGTATTGCTGGCCGAAGTACTCGTTGATACCCCAGAAACCGGCGAGCACCGATGGCACGGCGAGGACCACCAGCGGCGCCGTCATGACCGGCGGCGACTCGTGGGCGTGATCCGGCGCCTGCGACTTGGCTGGGCCGATGAACGCGACGAACACGAGCCGGAACATGTAAAAAGCCGTCAGGCCCGCGACCAACACCGCCAGGGCGAAGAGGGCCAGGTTGCCGTGCTGCGCCAGTGCGAGGATGCCGTCCTTGCTGAAGAAGCCGCTCAAGGGGGGCACGCCGCAGAGCGCGAGCGTGCCAACCAGGAAGGTCCAAAAAGTGAGCGGCAGACGACGAACGAGCCCTCCCATCCGCCAGATGTTCTGCTCGTGATGCAACGCGTGGATGACCGATCCCGCGCCGAGGAACAGCAGGGCCTTGAAGAAGGCGTGCGTGGTCAGGTGATACATCGCGGGGCTGGGATTATCGGCGGAACCGCTGAGGCCGACGGCCATCACCATGTAGCCGAGCTGGGACAACGTCGAGTAGGCGAGGATGCGTTTGATGTCGTCTTGCTGAACCGCCATCAGGGCGGCCAGCAGGGCGGTGAGGCCGCCGGTCCAGGCGATCACGACGAGCGCGTGGGAACCGGGCACATCGAGCAGGAAGAACAGGCGGCACAGCAGATACACGCCGGCGGCCACCATCGTTGCGGCGTGGATGAGAGCGCTGACCGGCGTCGGGCCTTCCATGGCATCCGGCAACCAGACGTGTAGCGGGAACTGGGCGGACTTGCCTACCGCGCCGCAAAACAGCAAAAGCCCGGCCGCAGTGGCCAGCGCTCCCAGCGCGTCGGGGTCGGTGAGCAGCTTGGTTTTCAACGCGCCGATGTCCAAGGTGCCCAGCAGCGCCCAGACGAGGATGATGCCGAGCAGGAAACCGAAGTCGCCCACGCGGTTGGTGAGAAAGGCCTTTTTTGCCGCGTCCGCCGCTGCTTCCTTCTCGTACCAGAAGCCGATCAGCAGATAGCTGGAGACGCCCACCAGTTCCCAAAAGATGAACAGCATCAGCAGATTGTCGGCGAGCACGATGCCCAGCATCGAAAACATGAAGAGACTCAGTCCGGCGAAGTACCGCCCCATGCCCGGGTCATGGCGCATGTAGCCGAAGGAGTACACGTGGATCGCGCTCGCCACGCCGGTGACCACCAGCAACATCAGGCGGCTCAACGGATCGAGCCGCAGGGCGATGTCGGCGATGAACGAGGTCGCGCCATCGCTCAGGGAAATCCAGTTGAACTGGGTGACGCCGCTGGCGTCGCGGCCAAACAAGACAGCGCTGAGAACGAAGGCCAGGACACAAGCGCCGATGGAGAGCCGCGCGGCCACGACGCCCTTCCGGAGCGAAGTCAGGGTGATCGCCACGGCCGAGGCGAGCGGCAGCAACAGAATGAACCAGGGCAGGTAGTACTCCATGGCCTAGAGCTTCATGGTCGCCAGGTCTTCGACGTGCGCCGACTGGCGTTGGCGGTACAGCGCCACGATCAGCGCCAGACCGACCGCGACCTCGGCGGCGGCCACCGTGATGATGAAGAAGACCATCACCTGACCGTTCAGGTTGTTGTTGAAGCGTGAGAAGGCCACCAGCGCCAGATTGGCCGCGTTCAGCATCATCTCGAGTGACATGTAGATCACGAGCAGGTTGCGCCGAATGATGACGCCCAGCAGCCCGAGCGCGAACAGGAGCAGGCTGACAACCAGATAGTGTTCGAGACCGGGAGTCATGAGCGGATGTTGGTGGAGAAACCACGTTCGCGAGTCGGGTGTGTCCGGCCGGAAGCGGGAATTCCGCGCCGGACCCCGAGGGTCAACAGGACTGCGGGGGCGGGTCTCGGTTGTCGGCTGCCGGAGCTCATTTTGCCTCCTTCCGGCTGAGGAGAATCACGCCCACCATCGCCACCAGCAGGAGCACCGAGAGGATTTCGAAGGGCAGCAGGTACTCCGTGAACAGCAGTTTGCCGAGGGCACGGGGGCTGCCCTCCACCATGGGGGGAGCGGCGGTTCCCAGCGGCGATTCTCGCACCGCTGCGTGGGCCAGGAGGGCGATGACCACCACGGCCAGCCCGCCGCCGGCCAGCGCCAGTTTCTTGAACGAACGGCGTTCCTCGGCTTGAAGATCCAGCAACATGATCACGAACAGGAACAGCACCATCACGGCTCCCGCATAGACGAGAACCTGCACCGCCGCGAGGAAGAACGCGTGCAGCAACACGAACAATCCCGCCAGCGACACGATGGTCAGCACGAGGAACATGGCGCTGGTGACGGGATTGCGCGAAAACGGATTGGCAATCACCAGGAAGCCGCACAACAGCGTGGCGGCGGCGAAGAGGTAGAAAAAAACGGCTTCCATGAACGTTGGGGACACCGGATCAGGTCTTCACCGGAAAGACTTCCTGTTCTCGCGCCTCTTCAAGCTTGAAGGTCCACTTTTGGATGGGCCCTTGATGGATGCCGCCCAGCGCCAGCAGTTTCTCCTTGTTGTAGATCATCTCTTCCCGGCGGGTGCCCGTGAGCGAGTAGTCCTTCATGAGAAAGATCGCCTCCTCGGGGCACACTTCCTGGCAAAAACCGCAAAAGATGCACCGAAGCATGTTGATCTCGAACTCCAGCGGCATCTTTTCCGCGTTCGGACGGTCGGCGGGCGGACCGTCCGGCCCGGGCGGGACGATCCTGATGGCCTTGGGCGGGCAGACAAACTCGCAGAGCTGGCAGGACACGCACTTGGTGTGGCCGTGGGTGTCCCGCACCAGATAGGGTGCGCCACGGTACCCCTCCGGGACCACCCAGCGCTGCTCGGGATATTGCATGGTCACCTTGCGGCGAAGGAAATGCCGCAGGGTCACCTTGATGCCGTTCCAGATGGCCGGCAGGTAAAGGCGTTCGGTCCAGCTCAGCTCGGGGCGTTTGACAATCATGCGGTTCCTCGTTGGCGGTCACGCGCGCAGCCAGAGCCACGCCGCGGTCACGACGATGTTCGCCAGGGCGACCGGCAGCATCCGTTTCCAGCCCAAATCCATCAATTGGTCGTAGCGAAAGCGCGGCCACATCCAGCGCACCCAGATGAAGATCACCAGCATGACCAGCACTTTGCCGACGAAAATGCCGATGTGGAGCAAGCCGCCGAACAAAGTGGTCGCCGGCGCGTCCAGGCCGAACAAAGGGAGCGTCCAGCCCCCGAAGAACAGCGTCACCATCATCGCCGAGGCGGCAATCATGTTCGCGTACTCGCCCATGAAAAAGAGCGCGAACTTGATCGAGCTGTATTCGATGTTGTAGCCCCCCGCCAGTTCCTGCTCCGCCTCGGGCAGATCGAACGGCAACCGGTTGGTTTCCGCAAAAGCGGCGACCAGGAAGATGGCGAAAGACAGCGCCAGCATCGGGCTTTGAAACACGGTCCAGTTGGGCAGGACCGGAAGCCACGCCACCGTGCCCGCCTGCGATCCCACGACGCGGCTGAGATTCAGATCGCCGACTATCAGAAACACCGGGATCACGGACATGCCCATGGCGATCTCGTAGGAGATCATCTGGGCACTGGCGCGAATGCCGCCCATGAAGGGGTATTTGGAATTCGCCGCGTAGCCCGCCAGCACGATGCCGTACACGCCCAGCGAGACGATGCCGAAGGTATAAAGGACGCCCACATTCAGGTCGGCGATGACCATTTTCTGCTGGCCCAGTTGCGAGCCGAACGGGATTACGGCGATGGTCAACAGCGCCGGAATCATGACGATCGCGGGCGCCAGCCAGAAGTACACCTTCCGCACGTGGTCCGGCGTGAAGTCTTCTTTGAAGAACGCCTTCACGGCGTCCGAAATTGGCTGCCAGATACCGAACGGGCCGGCGCGATTGGGGCCGATGCGGTCCTGCATGGCCGCGCAGATCTTGCGTTCCGCCAGCACCGTGTAGGCCACCAGCCCCAGCAGGATCATCGCCACGGGGACGACCTTGGCCGCGCTCAACAGCACGAACTGTGTGGTCGGATCGAGTTGGTTGAACCAGGCCATCGGTCGGCGATGAAGCAGTGGAGTCGGTTGTGATTTTTCGCTGCGAGCCGGGAGCGGATGCGTTTGATCAATCGCGGCTGTTACGCGCCCGAACGATCTGCGGCGTTGAAGTGCGCATGCGCCATGGGTTCACTGGACGACGAGCGGGACTTCCGTTCGCCAGCCGCCCGCGTCGTTTTGAACAATCAGCCGTCCCTCATCCTCGGCGCTGAGTTGCGCGGAGGCGTTGACGAGCTCAATCCCACAAACTCGACCGTCGGGCGCGATATCAATGTTCAATTCATCGCCGATCTGAAGTGTTTGCACCTCTGCCGGTTTCGCCGCGAAGCGGATGTAGGCGATGTTGTACCGTGGGTCGTATGTGAGGCTCATGCTAAAAGAACTTCGTGGTGACCGTTATGACCAACCAGCCTTCAGGCTCCTGAACGGCGCAGGCGATGAACTATTTGTTCGGATGATGCTTTCCCTGCCATGAGCCGCCAAACGGAAATTCCGCCGAGAGCCGGTGCGGCCGAATCGCGCGGAAAACGCCTCCCCTTCAGCCACCGTCGCTGCCACCTCTTGTTCGGTGGCACCCCTTTCCGGCAGACGCTGTTGTGCATGTGAGTGCAGCCTAACCTTCATGTTCGAGCGAGTTCGGTCTTCAACGGTTGGCCCAAATCGCCCAGCTCCGCCCAAGTCAGTCCGGCGAACGCCGGCACGCTGGAAGCCATGTGGTTGAACAGGCCCTCAATGCTCGTCGGCAACTTCCGGCCGGTCACCGCGGTCACCAGGTCTGCGAGGAACTCAACCTCTGGCCGCGCGTCGCCGGGCGGTTCGACCGCTTTTTGGAAGCGTTGAACCCGGTTCTTAAAGTTCGTGAAGGAGCCGCGCTTCTCCGCCGCGGCACACCCGGGCAGGAGGAAATGGGCCGCCGCCGTGGTCGGATTGGGCAGAACGTCGCTGACGACCAACGTCTCCAGCCGGGCCAACAGATCGGTACTCACCCCCCGCGAGGTCACGTCTTCGCCAAAAACCAGGAGCGTCCGAATTGCCCCGGCGCGGATGCCGTCGGCGATGGCGGGCAGGCGGGAACCCATCGGCTCGGCGGCCAGCCCCAGCAGGCGCGCGCCGGCCGAATTGGGGTTCTTGTCGGCTTGAACGAGGATGTGGTCGAAGTCACCCGTCCGTGGGATCGAGTCAGTGATTGCCCCGAGGTGCCGCGCCAGCAACCCGAGCAAATACAGTTCCTCATTCGTGAGCCGGGCCGACGCGATGAGCGCCACGCTGCCTTGGGGCGCCGCGCGGAGCCGGCGGGCAATCTCGCCGAGCGCCCCCGTCCAGCCGGTGTTTCCCGATCCGCGGGCGCGCACTTCGCGCAGGCGGTCCTCCCGCCCGATCCACTTGTAGTTGAGCCGGCCGACGTCGCACATCCAGCTCTGATTCACCTCCGGATTGTCGCGCGGGGTGAGGCGGTAAATGACGTTTTCGCGTGAGCCGATGAGTGTGTTGCAGCCGCGAGCGCACGAGGTGCAGACGCTTTTAGTTTCCTTGAGAAACCAGACGCGCATCTTGAATCGGAAGTCCTTGGACGTCAGCGCGCCCACCGGGCAGATGTCCACCGTATTGAGAGTGTAGTTGTTGTCGAACTGCCGTCCCGGGTACGCCGCGATGGTGTTGTAGGAACCGCGATTGACAATGCCGAGCGCGTCGTCTTTGACCACGTCACGGGTAAAACGAATGCAGCGGGTGCAGAGAATGCATCGTTCGTCGTCGAGCATGATTCGCGGGCCGAGGTCCACGGCCTTGGGCTTGTGAACCTTGGTTTCCACGAACCGGCTGGCGGCCTGGCCGTACTCCAGTGAGTACTCTTGCAGCTTGCATTCGCCGGCCTGGTCGCAAATCGGGCAGTCCAGCGGATGGTTGATCAGCAGAAACTCCAGCACGCCTTCGCGCATGGCTTTCACGTTCGGCGTATCCGTGTAAATCGCCATCCCGGCTGAGACCGGTGTGGCGCAAGCGATGGCCGGGCGCGGCGATTTGTTGATGATCAGTGAACCGTCCGGGTTGCGCAGCGGTTGCCGATCCGGGCCGAGTGCGGGCACGCCGTACTCGACGAGGCACATCCGACAATTGCCTGCCACGGGAAGCCGGGGGTGGTAGCAATAGTGCGGCACCGTCACGCCTGCGGCCTCGCACGCCTGAATCATGGTCGTTGGCACCATCCGGCCTTCCCAATCCGGTTGCGTGCGCGGCACGGTGATTGGGCGTCCGTTTACCGTGACCGTAAGCACATCCGCCGGCGAGCCTGTTGCCCGGGCCGTAGGTGAGGAGGTGATCGCCATAGGCATCGGCTGTCTCAGGGGGCCGAGGGCACATCCGCCGGCTGACGGCTGGCAGAGCGTCGCTCCTCATCCGCTTTCCCCTTGGCCACGAACTCCTCCTTGAACTTCGCCACGAAACTCTGGACCGGCCACGAGCACGCCTCGCCGAACGCGCAGATCGTCCGGCCGCCGGGGATGTTGTCGGCGATGCGGGCCAGGTAGTCGGCGTCCATCGCGCGGCCCTCGCCGTGGGTCATCCGGTGAAGCGCCTTGGCCATCCACAGTGAGCCTTCGCGGCACGGCGTGCATTGGCCACAGCTCTCGTGGGCGAAGAATTCGCTGATGTTCGCGAGGGCCTCCACGATGTCCACCGAGTCATCCAGCACGATGATCGCGCTCGACCCGGACATACTGCCCGCGGCGATCAGCGACGTAAAATCGTACGGCAGGTCGAGCACATCCACCTCCTGCTCCACCTCGCGACCGTCCGCGTTGCGGGCCTTGAGCTTCACCTTCTCTCCCGCCTTGAAGACCTTGGCCGAGACCCCGCCCGGAATGATGGCCTTCAGCTTGCGGCCGTCGCGTAATCCCCCGCCGAATGCGGGGTCGAAAATCAAGTCGCGCAACGTCGCTTTACCCACCTCGATTTCGTAGTAGCCGGGCCGCCACACGCAACCGCTGAGGCTGACGATGCGAGTGCCGGTATTGTTGGGCGTCCCGAGTTTCGCGTATTCGGCGCCGCCCATTTCGATGACGTGCTTCACCGCGCAGAGCGTCTCGACGTTGTTCACGATGGTCGGACACTGGTACAGCCCCAGCACGGCCGGGAAGTACGGCGGCTTGATCCGCGGGTAGGGCCGCTTGCCTTCGAGGGATTCGATCAACCCGGTTTCCTCCCCGCAGATGTACGCGCCGGCCCCGCGATGCACGTAGATCTCCAGGTCGTACCCGCTGCCCAGGATGTTTTTCCCGAGGTAGCCGGCCGCCTTCGCCTCGGAAATCGCCTGATTGAGAATCTTCGCGCCCTGCGGGAATTCTCCCCGGATGTAGATGTACGCGAGGTGAACATCATTCGCGTACGCGGAGACGACCATGCCCTCCAGCAGTTGGTGCGGATCTTTGTGGATGATCTGGCGATCCTTGAAGGTTCCCGGCTCGGACTCGTCCGCGTTGCAAATCAGATAGATGGGCTTGCCGCTCTTGCGGTCCACCAGGCTCCACTTCATCCCCGTCGAAAACCCGGCACCGCCACGCCCGCGCAGCCCCGAAAGGCTGACCTCCTGCCGCAACTGCTCCTGGGGCGACAGGGTTTTGCCCTCCGGAGACACCCTCGGCTCGAGGGCCAAGACCCGCCGCAGGACGGAATAGCCGCCGTGCCGGAGGTAGCAGGCCAGCGTCGGCTCATACCCCGGTTCGTCGAGGTGTTTCAGGATGAGGCGATATTCGGCGGGCATACGGTGCCTTGACTCTCAGGGACCCAAGGATAGCCTGCCGGCTCTTCGGTTTGCCGGATGGTGTAACGGTAGCACAGCAGACTCTGGATCTGTTTGTCTAGGTTCGAATCCTAGTCCGGCAGCCACTTCGCCACCGGCGGGCATCGGCTTGGTCCGCGCGATTCGCTGCGGCCGCGGCCACACGCGGATTCCACGGTGCCCGTGGTCACCGCCGGGCGGCAACTTCTCTGAGCGCTGAAGCCCCACGGTCCAAGTCCTCTCCGAAGCGCGGGTGGGGAAGATCGGCCCCTCCGGGCCGAAGCTGCACGCCGGGGCGGCCGTCTTGCCCGCGTTGCTCAAACGGAAGCGTTTGCCCTGAATTGGGCAACAGCCAGATCGTCTTGGCGACCTCGAGGTGGGGAGCGGCACCGCCTTCACGCTGGACCAGTTATAAAGCACGTCCCCGCGGCGAAGCAACTGCCCGCTATCCGGTCACTCCGCCAAGCGATGGTGGGATTTTCCCCAACCCGGCATTTTGCGGTTCAGATCGGTCGGAAGTTCGGGAAAGCGATCCGGATGGATTTGTCTCGCCGGAGGTCGTCGCCCCGGGCGCTGCTTCAGTGCCAGATCCAGCCGGAACGTCGGACGGGCCTTGAGTGGCACCAGCGCGGTTGGGAAGAGGCGCGAAATGGGCAACCCGCGGCCAAAGCGGTGCCCGCCGGCCAACGACCAAGCGGCGTGTCCGGCACCGGTGCCGCCTGGTCTCCCGGCGCCTCATTTCCCGGGCCGGGAGTTTCTCGTGAGCAGACGGGTTGGCAGCCGGCGGCCAGCGCAGGGCTCGTCAGGGCTCTCGGGGCGGACGGATTTGTGCGGCGGCCACTTCCGGATGCGCCAGCAGGTACGCCCGGCGCTTTTGCGCGAACTCCTTGAGACTCAGGCTCGCCCCGCCCGGTCCGCGGGGGACCGACCCCCCGGGCCCGGTGGTGGCGGCGACGGTGGCAGTGTCGCCGAGGCTCGCGAGAAATGATTCGGTGGAATGGAGCTTTCGCGTGCTCAACTTCACGTCCTCGGCGATCAACTCGTGGTATTGCCGGGCGAGCGGGCCCAGTTTCTTCTCCCAGTCCAGCCACCGTTCGGCGATGTCGCGCACGTAGCCGAGGTAGCGGCCCTGGTACTCCGGCACGGCGAGGAGGCGCGACCGCAGCGGTTTGGTCGAGTCATTCAATGCCACCAGCGGATCGAGTTCCAAGCCACCCCCGCCTGGACCGCCTCCAGGGCCTCCGCCCGGCCCCCCGCGAAAGCCGCCACCCCGCCCGCCCCGACCTCCCGGCCCCCCGCCCGCGCTGGACATTGCCTCGTTCACGTCGTGCGGCAGGATGTGAAAGCGACCCGTTTTGTCCTGGTAGATGTTGTAGTCGCTTGAGCGCGTCCAGTAGCCGTCGCTGTTGACCAACGCCACTTCGACCGCCAGGAACCGCAACACGCCATCCACGTGCAGCAGCGGCTCGATGGCGGCGGGTAGTTTCGCGGGCTCCGTCTCGTTCAGGGTGCGACACAGCTTGATCAAATCCGCCCACACCTCCGGGCTGTCCTTGGTCTTGAGCGCGTAAAGCCGGCGGTACGCGGACGGATCGTCCCCCAGATACTCCAGCCCGGCGCGGGTCTGCGGGCTGCCCGGGACCTTCCACCGTGCGCCCTTGGGGGTGCCGAACCAGTCCTGCGCGAACTCCTTGTTGAACTGTTGCACGCTGGTGTAGATGCCCCAGCACTCGCCGTTGATCACCACCCGGACGAAGTTCGCCTTCGCCGCGGGCAGATAATCCCGCGCGATCTCGAGGTAGAGCATCGTGCGGAGAAACGACGGGTCATTGTGCGCGTTGAGCAGGTTGAAGGTCCGGTAGCCGCCGAAATTCTGGTCCTTGTGGACGAAGTCGAACGAGAGATTCAACGGTCGCTGCCGCCCCTCGCCGGTGAACATGTACGAGGTGGCGCCCCGGAAATGCACGCCCACGTCCCGGTACTCCTTGCCGTCCACGGTCACCTTCGCGGGTACCTCGACGTCCGTGTTGTTGAAGTCGGCCAGTTCCTGCTCCCAATCGGCGTTCTCGAACTCGAGAAAAAACGTCCGCAGCGTCCGTGGATCGTACACGGGTGCGTCCGGGTAATGTGGTACGTCGCCCGGCGTCAGCTTGCGTCCCGGCTTCGGTGGGTCGGCATCCTCGTTGCCGGGGCCAAATCCGCCGCGTCGTCCGCCGGGACCGCCCGGACCGCGAAAGCCGCGTCCCGCGCCCTGTGTCTTCAACCATTCCCGCGCCGCCTGGCGCTCGTCGGCGTTCAGCCGGCCATCGCCGTCGCGGTCGAACGATTCTACCAGCTTCGTCTCCCGGTTTATGCCGCCGGGTCCGCCCGGACCGAACCCTCCGGGCCCGAATCCGCCCGGACCAAACGGCGGCGCACCGTCGAACCGGGGTGGCCCAAAAGACCCCGGTCCCTCGAAGCCGCGGCCTCCCTCAGGGGGGCGTCCGTCAACCTCGGCGGTTCGTTCGCCCGCTCCCCGACTCGACTGTGCCTGTTGAGCAGCCGCAAGGGCGCAACCCATGATCGTCAGCAGGACCGGAATTCGCCCCATCCACCGTTGCAGTGTCTTCATTCGTTGTCGGGATGACGGACCCGCGGCGCGGCAGGTTTCGCGAAAGTTACGGAGGGGTTACGGTCAATGGGCGTTTCCCGCCGTCGGGCTCGGCGCAGAACAAGCCCGGCGGCAGGTCTCCGGGCGGGGCGGCAGCGATGGAAGAGTCAGACCTGCTCCCGGCCCGCTCGCCCCCGCCCCGGACAGCGGGCACCGAAGCCGCCTGTCGTCGTGAATTCGTGGTGCCGGCCGCCACTTGCCGGGCATTGTAAGACAAAACCGAACCAGATACGGGGTGCTCGTGCCGATGGTCGGGACCCTGTGACCGACGCAATAACCTGACGAACTGATCAACCTGACATTTTGATTTCGCGTAGCTTCGGCTGCTGGCCATCACGAAACTGCCACTTTCAATCACAGGACGGCGCTTCGAGGCACGCCCCACGCGGGCGTGCCCGAAAGCGTTCCTGTGAGGGCATGCCAGTGCCTGATGTGGGGCGTGAGTAGGTCACGCCCCTTCGCTTTTTCAGGCACTCGCCACCCTCGCCGGAACGCAAGCCATCCCGACAGGGCTGATTCGCACGCGAGCGTTTCAGCCCATGCCCAGCCGTTCAGGAGGACGCGGCGTGTCGCGCCGCCGCCGCACCAGCGGCGGCCAGCTCGACCTCGCCATCTTTGAGGAAACCGGAGATAAGCCAGTTTCCTGTCGCGGGCTATTCTCGGCCAACTACCTCCGCCACCATTTCCCCGTTCACGAGTCCTTTCCCAAGCCCGACGAAATCGCATCGCTCTACGAGTCCGCCCGCCGCCGCTGGCAGGACAACGCCGACGGCCTGCGCAACCAGAACGAAGCCTACACCCGCACCCAGTTCCTTGACCCCCTTTTGACCAGCCCTTCCACTGGCAACTCGAACTGGCCGACGTGTTCTTTGCCGAGGACGGTTCGCCCCGCCCCGAGGAACAGCGCGGCTTCGACGCCGTGCTGGGCAACCCGCTCTACGTCACTCGGCAGACCATGTCTGGCCAGCCGTGGCTGGCCCTGGCCGACGCCCGGCTCGGCTATGCGCAAGACACCTACGAATGCTTCACCCGCCTGAGCTTCCGGCTGCTGCGGCCCGGCGGACGCATCGGCTTCATCACCGCCGACACCTTCTTCACGCTGGAGAACTTCACCACCCTGCGCGAGCTGCTCCAAAGCCACGAACTCACCCACCTCGGCCAGTGCGACCCCTTCGACGCCACCGTGGACGCCGCCCTCTTCGTGGCGCGAAAAAGTAGCGCAGATTTCCAATCTGCCGTATCGCGGGTTTCCAATCCGCCGAGCGTTGCTTCGATTGCGGCGTCGTGCCGACTGGAAGTCGGCGATACGGCAGACTGGAAGTCTGCGCTACGGGACAACTCTGCGCTCCCCGAACAAACCCTTCTCTTTATCCAGGCTCGCCCGCGCAACGCGCACGACGGCCGCAAGCCCCGGCCCGACAAGTGGCTCAACCGCCTCCCCTACGCGCAAGACCTGCCCGCCCTTGCCACCACGCCGCTCCCGAACGCCCTCGGCACGGCTACGCACGCGCAGCTTGGTTCGCCCGACGCTCCAGACACCTTGCGCGTTCACCGCGTGCCCGTGGCGCTCTACCGCGCAGCCCACAAAAGCGCCTTCTTCGAGCCGCGCCCGGGCACGCTCCGGCTCTTTGCGCGGTTCAACGACCCCGTCAAACGCCTCGTCGCCGAATGGTGGCCGCGCATCGAAACCTCGGAGAAGTTCGCTGACAACGCCGAAGCCATCCATGCCTACCAGGATTCGCTGCGGCACGGCGACGTGACGCTCGTCGGCCTCGTCGCCCAAGGCGGCCAAGGATTGGCAACCGCCAACAACGCCCGCTTCCTCGGCTACCTGGCCGGCACGCCGCAGGCGCGGGACATCCTCGCCCGCCGCGAGGCATGGACACAGCGCTGGCTCGCCAATCCGAAAATCAAGCCGGTCTTCCTCAACCTGCTCGCCGAGCACGGCGGCGACCCCGCGCATCCCACCCGCAACAGCGTCTTGGGAAGCCTGTGTCGAACCGCTCCGGCAACAGTTCGACGCCCGGGAACTCGGCTTCGGAAAGACCAACCTTTACCGCATCGTGCCCGCCGAACTGGTCGCGGGCGACGACGACTTCCAGTTCGCCTGGCAGCGGCGCAAGGAGGAACTGCTGACCCGCTGGAGCAGCCAAGAGAGCCTGGCGGACTTCTGGTCGGACGACCTCGGCGCGAGCGAATCCCGCCACTGCGCCCGCAAGTTGAACAACGCGAAGACAGTCTCCGACGCCGATTTCTGCCTGCTCTGTCGGGAACTCCAGCGCTGGGTGGCTGAGGAGAACGCCGCCCGCAAACGCCAGCGCCTGCCGGGCATCCCGCGCGACGCTCTCGGCCTGCGTTCCGCCGAGAACTACAGCGACCCTGCCGACGCTCCGCGCATCGCCACCATCTACAACGGCCTGAGCGGTCGCGGGCAGTTCGTTCCGTTCCGCAAAGGCGACCCCGAAGGCAATCGCTGGGTGGACAACGAACCGCTGTTCATCCACTGGTCGCACGAGAACGTGGACTGGCTTTCCACCGCGCCGGAAGCGCGTCGGCAGGGGGCGTGAAAGGGGACGCTCCTGGGCCGCGGCGGCGGGCAGCACGGGATTGAGCGGTCAACCGAAGTTCAGTTCCGCCGCGAGGGCTGCAGCCGGAAGGTCGCTGCAATTTCCGCTGCGGTGAGAAGTGATGCGCGACGGCCGGCGTTTGGACAATTTGGTTGTCACGTCCGGGATGGTTGCTACGTTCTCCAAGTGGGCGGGCGGTAGCGGCCCGGCCCGAGAAGAAGATACGCCATGAGCGAACTGCTGCAGGACTGCGCGCTCTACCAGGAGTACCTGGCCGAGCGGGAAGAAATCCTGAGACACAAATGGCTTGCCTCTGAGAAGGCGGGGTACGATATCGGCTTTGATCGTGCCCTGACCGAGTGGGTGCTTCACTACCGGTCGGGCTGGCGGGAGGCACGCCGCCGCCAGCGCGCCGCTGCCGGCTGAGCGGTTCCTCCTGATCCCTGTTTTCCCCGCGGCCCCGGCTGGCCGGAACCGCGGGGTTGTTTTTTTGAATCCCATGACTGATTCACCTGCGCACAAAACCGATTTGCTGATGGACGACGCGGCCGTTCAAGCGGCCATCCGGGAAGTGGCCCGGCAGATCGCAGTGGGCAATCCCCCCTCCGGAGAAGTGCTGCTGGTCGGCATCCAGACCGGCGGCGTCCTGCTGGCGCGCCGGCTCGCCGAACTGCTCCAACGGCAGTGGCGCATGACGGTGCGAGTGGGTGAACTGGACATTTCCATGCATCGGGACGACCTCGATCAGCGGCCGGCCCCGGAGGTCCACGCGACGGTCATCCCGTTCGACATCACCGAGCGGACTGTGGTGCTGGTGGACGACGTGCTGAACAGCGGCCGCACTGCCCGCGCTGCCCTGGACGCGCTGACGGACCTCGGCCGGCCCCGGCGCGTCCAACTGGCGATTCTCGTGGACCGGGGCCTGCGCGAACTACCGATCCAGCCGGACTTCGTGGGCAAGGTGGTCAAGACACAACCGGGCGAGCGCGTGGTGGTGCAAATGTCGTCCGACGGCGCGGCCGGCAAAGTCCTTCTTGAAAAACCGGTGGGGCGGTAGCTCAATCCGGCCATGCGCTGGAGTCGCAAAGACCTGCTCGACCTGCAATCCCTCTCCCCCGAAGAAATCACTGCCATCCTGGACACCGCCCGTGAGTTCAAGGCGGTGGGCGGCCGCGCGATCAAGAAGGTGCCGCCCTTGCGCGGGCGCACGGTGGTGAACCTGTTTGTCGAGCCCTCGACGCGCACCCGGATCAGCTTCGAACTGGCCGCCGTCCGGCTCAGCGCCGACGTCATCAACTTCACGGCCGAGGCCTCCTCGCTCAAGAAAGGCGAAACCCTCAAGGACACCGCGAAGAATCTTCAGGCCCTGCGCGCGGACTTCATCATCATCCGGCATTCCGCGGCCGGCGCGCCCCATTTCCTGGCGCGGGTGCTGGACGCCCACGTGGTGAACGCGGGCGACGGCGCCCACGAGCATCCCACGCAAGGGCTGCTGGATGTGTTCACCATGCGCGAGCACAAGGGGCGCATTGCCGGTCTGAAGGTGACGATCCTCGGCGACATTCTTTACAGCCGGGTGGCGCGCTCCAACATCTGGGCGCTGCAAAAGCTGGGGGCGGAGGTCACGCTTTGCGGCCCGCCCACCTTGGTGCCGCCGATCTTCCGCGAAATGGGCTGCCGCGTGACAGCCAATCTCGACGACGCCGTCGCCGACGCGGACGTGGTGAACCTCCTCCGCATCCAGCACGAGCGGCAACGGCAGACGATGTTCCCCAGCCTGGGCGAGTACACGAGCCTCTTTGGCATCACGCGCGATCGCCTCAAGAAGATGAAGCCCGACGTGCTGATCATGCATCCGGGGCCCATCAATCGCGGGGTCGAGGTGGAAAGCGACGTTGCCGACGGCGTCCACTCCGTCATTCTGGAGCAGGTCACCAACGGGCTGGCTGTGCGCATGGCGGCCCTCTATCTCATCAACGGCGCGCACGGCGGAACGCCGGAAGAGAACTGAGCGGAAGACCCGTGTTGTTTGGGATTGGCCCGCGCCTCCGACGCGGCCATAATACGCTCATGCGCGACAAATCCCTGCAATTCCTCCAGACCCTCGTCAACACCCCCAGCCCGTCCGGCCATGAAGTGCGCGGTCAGCGGGTTTGGCTCGAGTACGTTCGTGACTACGCCGACGAGACCTTTTCCGATGCCTACGGCAATTGCGTGGCCGTGCTCAACAAGGGCGGTTCGCCCCGCGTGATGCTCGCCGCCCACGCGGACGAGATCGCCCTGACGGTCAACTTCATAGACAAGGACGGTTTCCTCTACGTGCGGAAACTCGGCGGTGTGGACCCGATCGTCGCGCGGGCGCAACGCGTCACGGTCCATTCGGCGAACGGCCCGGTTCCAGGGGTCATCGGCAACGTGGCGCCGCATCTGCAGAAGCTCGAGAAGGAGCGCAAGGTGCCCGAGATCAGCGACCTGTTTATTGACATCGGCGCCCGCGACCGGAAAGACGCCGAAAAGCTGGTCCGCATCGGCGACCCCGTGACGCTGACCCAGGAGTTCGCCCTCCTCCGCAATGACCTCGCCGTGGCGCGGGCCTTCGACAACCGCGTTGGCACCTTCGCCGTCGCGGAGACATTGCGACTGCTGCAAGACGACAAGAAGAAGCTCCACGCCGAGGTGCTGGCGGTGTCGAACATCATGGAGGAGGTCGGCTTGCTGGGCGCGCGCCAGATCGCCTATTCGCTCAAACCCGATGTCGCGCTGGTTGTGGACGTGACCCACGCGACGGACTATCCGACGGTCAGCCAGCAGCTCCACGGGGACGTTCGCGTCGGCAAAGGCCCGACCCTCACCCACGGCGGCTGCAATCATCCCGAGGTGGTTGCCCGGCTCGAAGCGGTGGCGAAGAAGGCCGGCATCAAGCTGCAGCACGAAGCAATGTCCGCCTCGAGTGGCACCGATACCGACGTGATTTTCTGGACCCGGGGCGGGATTCCCAGCGGCTTGATCAGCCTGCCCAACCGCTACATGCACTCGCCCGTCGAGGTCGTGAGCCTGAAAGACCTCGAACAGATTCCTGAATTGATGGCCGCCTTCGCGCTCTCCTTGAAAAAGGGCGAGGAGTTCAAGGTGCGGATTTGAGTTCCGGCCGGGTTCAATCTCGCGCAAGGGGATTGAGCGCGAAGTGCCGGGCCACCCGGACGCTACGGGCGATCGCCCGGGAGACGAGTTCCTTGGCGCCCGCCACGGCGCGGGACAGCGGGCGCCTTTGGCCAGCCATGCGGCGATGGCGGCTGAGTAGGTGCAACCAGTGCCGTGAGTCGAAACACCGCGGATGAACGGCGCGGTCAACAGCAGTTCCTCCCGGCCGTCGAAATAAATGTCCACTGCCTCGCGCTGGCCGCGCAGATGTCCACCCTTGACCAGCGCCGCGCAGCCGAATCGCCGGTGGATCTCCCGGGCCGCCGCGCGAAGGTCCTCGACCGACGTCAACGCGCCGCCCGCGAGGATGGCCGCTTCGTCGAGGTTCGGTGTGACGATGGACGCCAGCGGGAGCAGGTCGTCCTGCAGGGCGCGGATCGCTGAAGGGCGCAGCAGGCGCGCGCCGCTGGTGGCCACCATGACGGGATCCACGACCAGCGGCAGGCCGCGGTGCGCACTGAGAACCCTGGCCACTTCCTTGATGATGGCCGTTGAAAAAAGCATTCCCGTCTTTGCTGCGGCTGGCGGCAGTTCGGCGAATACCGCCTCGATCTGGCGTCGCACCAGCGCTGGCGTCGCGGTCTGAATGCCCGTGACTCCGGCCGGATTCTGGGCGGTCAGGCAGGTAATGGCGGTGGTCCCGTGAACGCCGAGCGCCGCGAAGGTTTTCAGATCTGCTTGGATTCCCGCTCCGCCGCCGCTGTCGGATCCAGCGATGGTGAGCGCGATGGGAAGCGAGGGGAGACGAGGCATACGGGGAACTGCTACGGGGCCGGCGTCGGCGTGGCTTCAATGCGGATTTGTGTCCGGTCGCCGATGACGGCTTCGCCTTCGATCCGGGCGTTGTCCAGCCAGATGCCGAAGGCGGCTTCGTTCGTCAGGACGACGTCCAGGGAGGGGGGCGGCATTTGCGGGTTGGCGAAGACGAGACGGCCGTTGAAAACCACCCGTTGTTGGAGCGTTCGATTGGTGCCGACCGCATTGAAGAAGAGGGTGTCGTTGGCGGTTTTCGTGCCTTGGCCTTCCGGGGCAAGGGAGTCTGGCGCGCGGGCGGCCTGTCGTCTCAGACCGGTCGCTGTCGGTGAGGCGGTGACCAGTGCGGGGGCGGCGGCGGGCGGGGCCGCCGATACCTCGGCGAGGTAAGTGGAGCCATCCCGATCCACCAGCCGCAGCCGGTTGCCGAACTGCTGGACCTCGAATTCCTGGAGCACTTCGGGCGCGGGAGGCGAGTTCACATTTTGCCGGAGCCCCTGCGCGCGGTTCTGGGTGAAACGCTGCTGGTTCATCGCCGGGAACGGTTCAGTTGCCGGCTGACGCGGCCCGGCGGCTGAGGTTGTGGCGTTGCCGGGCGGTCGCCGGGCGGTCAGGGATGGCGACGCCAAGGTGGGTGTCACGGGCGATCCCTCGATCCCGCCTAGGCTGGGTGGCGGCAAATCGGACAACGCTTCGGCCAAAGGAGCGCCAAATGTGGCCAGAGGTGGAACGGCCGCCGGCGCAGACTGCGCTGGGGAAATCCCGGCGGGCGCGGCGGCGAAGGATTCGCCGCGCAAGGAAGGGGTCTGCGCCTCGGCGACGGCGGCGGCTTCGGAGGTCGGTGAGGACGACAGTGGTGGGAGCTCCTGCTGGGGAGTTGATTGCTCTGGCAACGCTCGCGCGGGCGCTGGAACCGGTTGAGACCGTTTGGCGGCGGTCTGCCATTTGATCGGTTGCCCGAAATCGAGCGCGATCATGGCCACAATGGCCAGCGCGGCGGTGATCCCCAGCGCCCAGCCGAGTCGTGGCCAAATCACATTCCATCGGCGGAGGTGAGCACCGTGCCGAGCCGCGTGCCCCCAGCGCCGGTCCACTTCGGCCCGGACTGTGCGGCGCGTCAGGGGCGGCGCCGAGAACGGACCGCCGGCCTGGGTGCGCCGCTGCTCGGCGTAGGCCCGCAGTCGCAGTTCAATCGGTGGCGAATCTCGTTCTGGCATGTTGCCGGGGTTTAGACGGAAAGCCTGCCTGTCGTCTCCCGCTGAAAAAGGTCCCGCGCGATATCCTCAAGTTTGTCCAGGCACTTGCTCAGGCGCGAGCTGACGGTCTTTACGTTCAGGCACAGACTGGTGGCCAGCTCTTCGTAGCTCAGGTCGGCGAAATACCGCAATTCAATGATCTCGCGGCAGGGATCGCCCAGCCGGATCAGGGCCTCATGGAGCAGGGCCGCATCCTCCTGGCGGGCGAGCGTTTCATCAGGTGCCGGCGCTCCGCTGGGCGGGTCCACCGCGAGCCCGGTTTCGGAACGATCGGCATCGAGGGAGAGGGGAGGGCGACCGCCGCCGCGTTTGGCCGCGCGGGCCCGTTCGAGGAAGTCGCGGGCCTTGTTCAAGGCAATGCGGCAGACCCAGGTCTGAAAGGCGCTGGCGCCGCGAAAACTCTCCAAGCTCCGAACCACGGTGACAAACACTTCCTGACACACCTCCTCGACATCTTCACGGCTCAAGTCCGGCGCGAGCTGAAACACGAATCCCGCGACCGCCGGATAGTGACGGTCGAGCAGCTCCTCCCAGGCCGCCGGGTCGCCTTGGCGACAGCGGGCCAGCAGGGCCGGTTCGGATTCGTTGGTCATCTTATCAGGCGCGACGAAGAGCGCGGGTCGGTCGCGCGGCGAAAAACTAGGCCGGGTCGGCGAGTCGAGGAAGCGGAAAGGTCAGTTGGCACAACCCGCGGATTCGTGACCTCACGGCCTGTGTCGGCGTAACCGCCTTATTCCTGACCGGCCTGCCGGCGCAGCAGGAACGTGTAGGCGTGGGAATTGTGGGTCGAGGGACAACTCAGTCGCGCCCGCAAGAAGGTGCCGATGTGGATGACCTGCCCCTGGAAGCCGGCGGCAGCGAACGCCGCGCGCATCCGTTCCATGCTGAGCCGGTTCCAATGGTATTCCTCAACGGCTTGAAACACATGGTCCGGCCGCTCCTCCATGTTGAAAAAGCTCACGCACAAGCCGCGACGGGTCACCCGGCACACTTCGGCCACGGCTCGGGAGAGGCCCTCCTCCGACAGGTGCTCAAACAGGTCGTGGATGACAGCGAAGTCATGGGACTGCGTCGCCATCGGCAGGTCGAAGACGTTGCCTTCCGCGAACTGGGCGTCGGGGAACATCGCCCGCGCGTTGGCGACATTCTTTGCGCTCAGATCGAACCCGGTGTAACGGACCAGGCGCGCCAGTCCGCAGCGCCGCCAGGCGCGGTAGTCGTTGGCGGAGCCGCAGGCCGGTTCGAGGACCGACGCTGAGCCGGTCGGCTCGTTCTGGAGCGCTTCCCTCCACAAATGGATGAAGGTATCGAGCTCCGTCGGCGGCCAGACCAGCCGGCCGTCGGGTGCGCTGCGTTCCAGCACCCTGGCAAGATAGTTCGGCACCCGAACGCCGTCCGCGACGCGGGGCAGTTCCCGAAAACCGCGGGCGACGAAGGCGGGAAGGTCAATCCCATCCGCATTGTCCGCCCCTGCGCGGAGACTGTGTCGCACCGCGCCCCAGTCCAGCCCGGGCTCCTTGGACAGGCGGAGCAGCCAGTTCAGGATGGCGGCGAACCGGATCTCCTCGGCAGCCAGCGCCTCGAAACGGTCGCCGATCAGCCAGCGCGACAGAAAGTGCCGCGAGAGCACGCTCTGCACATTGAGGCGCGGATCCTCGACATCCGCCACCAGGTAATCGCGCAGCATCGCCGCGTCGTGCCGTTCCCACGACCGCGCCAGCCGTTCTGATTCCGCTTGCAGGGTCGGCGACACGGCATCCGCAGCTCAACCGGCCCCCTTCGCGGCGGCGATGAAGGCCCGCAGCCGGGAGGCGTCTTTTTTCCCCGGTGCGGACTCGACGCCGCTCGACACATCAACGGCGTAGGGTTTTACCTGTCGAACGGCCTCGGCGACATTTTCAGGAGTCAGGCCGCCGGCCAGGATGATGGGGCGTCCCCACGCTCGCGCGCGCACGGCGAGCTGCCAATTGAAACGCGCACCCGTGCCGCCCAATTCACCGGGCACGTAGCTGTCGAGGAGCCAGGCAGCCACGGGGAAATCAGGCAGCGGCGCCAGCGAATCTTCGTCGGCTACTCGAAAGGCCTTGATCACGGTCAGCGGTGCCAGACTCGCGCAGAGAGCCGGGTTTTCCGCGCCGTGCAGTTGCACCGCGTCCAAGCCGCAAGTGTGGGCGACGTGGCGCATGGTTTCCGGAGGCGCGTCCACGAACACTCCCACCTTCGCGACGAACGGCGGCAGTTGGCGGCAGATGGCCGCCGCCACTTCCGGCGTGACGAATCGCTTGCTGCCCTCGAAGAACATGAAGCCGAGGGCGTCCGCCCCGGCGGCGACGGCCTCGATCGCGTCCTCGGTGCGGGTGATGCCGCAAATCTTCACGCGCGTGGGCATCAGGCCGCTCCGATCAGTTCGCGCGCTTTGGTCCGGAGATCGGCTTCCCGCATGAGTGACTCGCCCACCAAGATGGCCGCCGCGCCGCAGCGTTGCAGCCGTTCCGCATCCGCGCGCGTGTGGATGCCACTCTCGGCCACCAGCAGGAGGTCGCGACCCTCGTGCCGCCCGCGCAGCCGCGCGGCCAGCCGCTCGGTGGTGGCGAGGTCCACTGAGAAGGTCTTCAGGTTCCGGTTGTTGACCCCGATGAGCGACGCGCCAATGGCCAGCGCGCGGTCCAGTTCGGCTTCGTCGTGGACCTCCACCAGCGCGGTCAGACCAGCGCCGGTCGCCAGCGAGTGAAAGCGGCTCAACCGGGTGTCGTCGAGGATCGCCGCGATCAGGAGAATGGCATCGGCGCCCCACTCGACCGCCTCCGCAATCTGCCGCTCATCAATGATGAAATCCTTCCGCAGCAAGGGCAGGGAAACGGCCGCCCGAACCTCCCGCAAAAACAGTAGCGACCCTTGGAAGAACTTCTGATCCGTCAAGACCGAGAGGCAGCTCGCGCCGGCGGCTTCGTAATCGCGGGCGATGCGGACGGGATCGAAGTCCGGGCGGATGATGCCGGCACTGGGGGAGGCTTTTTTGACCTCGGCAATCAGCGCGATCGAGCCGGCGCGGGGCGCGCGCAGGGCGGCGAAGAAGTCGCGTCGGCCGCGCTGGTCGAGCGCGGCCCGCAGCGACTCCGCCGTGACGACGGCTGGCGGGAGGGCGGCGACTTCGCGTTCCTTCTCGGCGACGATGGTGGCCAGGATGTCGGGCATCGCGCTATTCCTCCTCGTCCTGGATGCCGGCCTTGCGCTTGGTGGGGCCGCCGGCGCGCAGCCAGGCGCTGACAAAGTCGTCCAGTTCGCCGTCGAGCACGGCTTCCGTGTTGCTGGTTTGGTGGCCGGTGCGCAGATCCTTGACCAGGCGGTACGGTTGGAGCACGTAGCTGCGGATTTGATTGCCCCAGCCGATGCTGCCCTTTTCGCCGTAAAACCGCTCCATCTCAGCCTTCTGCTGGTCCTCACGCAGCGCGTACAATTTGGCCAGCAGCAGCTTCATCGCCGTGGCGCGATTCTGGTGTTGCGACCGTTGATTCTGGCTGGCGGCCACGATGCCGGTCGGCAGGTGGGTGATGCGCACAGCGGTTTCCACCTTGTTCACATTCTGGCCGCCTTTGCCCCCCGAGCGGAACGTGTCCACCTGCAGTTCGCTGGGTGGGATGACGATCTCGCCGCTCTCCTCGATTTCCGCGATCACGTCCACGCTGGCGAAACTGGTGTGCCGGCGCTTGTTGGCGTCGAAGGGGGAGATCCGCACCAGACGATGGACGCCGCGCTCGGCCTTGGTGAACCCGTAGGCATTCTCGCCGCGCAGCAGGACGGTGGCGCTCTTGATGCCGGCGCCTTCTCCGGGCAGGGCGTCGGTCACTTCCACCTCCCAGCCCCGGCTCTCGGCCCAGCGCTGGTACATGCGGAGGAGCATGTTCGCCCAGTCGCACGCCTCGGTGCCGCCGGCCCCGGCGTTGATGCTGAGGATGCAGTTATTGCGGTCGTGCGGGCCGCTCAGGAGAATTCGCAACTCGAAGTCCTCGAGTTGCCGGTTCAAAGCCGCCACATCGCGTTCCAGCTCGGCCTGCAGGGCCAGTTGCGCGGATTCCGGCTCGGCTTCGGCGAGTTCGAGCATCACGCGCAGGTCGTCCGCCCGGCGTTCGAGCTGCGCGAGCGGTTCGAGCTTCTTGCGGGCGGCGTTGGCCTCGTCAATGAGCTTTTGCGCCTGATCGCGGTTGTTCCAGAAGGTGTCTTTCGCCATCTCACCTTCGATCACCGCGAGGCGTTTCTCGAGGGTGGGAACGTCAAAGAAACCTCCGGAGCTGGGTGAGCTTGGCGGCGGCGGCAGCGATCTGCGGTTTGACGTTCTCGAACATAGGCGCGGGGAGCGTAGGCGGCACGGCCGCCACTGGCCAGCGGATTGCGAGGCGCGGGCGGCGGCGGGGTCCCAGGCTCAACGGGTCAACCCTGCGCCAGCGCCCGCGCCGCCAGCACTCGTCGGGTGGGGATGTAGTTGGCAACGAACTGTCGCCGGTACTCGGCGAAGCTTCCCGCCGCGATGGCCGCCCGCACTTCGCGCATGACCTGCAGGTAGAAATGCGTGTTGTGGATGCTGACCAGGCGCAGGCCGAGGATTTCGTTCACGTTGAGCAGGTGCCGGATGTAGGCGCGGGTGAAGTGGCGGCAGGCAAAGCACTCGCAACCTTCCTCGATGGGCCGGAACTCCGCCTTCACCGCGCCGCCCTTGATGGCGAACGTGCCGCGCCGCGTGAAGGCCGTTCCGTTGCGGGCCACGCGCGTGGGCAGCACAGTCAAACATGTCCACCCCGCGGGCCACCAGTTCGACCATCTGTGCCGGCGTGCCCAGTCCCATGGCGTAGCGGGCCTTGTCTGCTGGCAGGAAAGGTTCGGTGATTTCGATCGCCTTCATCATTTCGGGTTCGGGTTCGCCGACGCTCACGCCGCCAATCGCATAACCATCAAAGTCCAGCGCCGTGATGGCCCGGGCGCAATGCTCGCGGAGCGCGGGGTCGCTGCCGCCCTGGACAATGCCGAAGACCTGCTGACCGGCAGCGCGCGGTTGCTCGCGGCACTCGCGCGCCCAGCGAATGGTTCGCTCCACCGCCAGGTGCTGCTCCTTCGCGGGCGCGTCGTGTGCCGGGCATTCGTCGAAGACCATCGCGATGTCCGAGCCCAGGACGCGTTGAATCTCCATGGCTTCCTTGGGGCCGAGGAACAGCGGGGAGCCATCGAGGTGGGATTTGAATTCCACCCCGTGCGCCTTCACCTTGCGAATCTTGGCGAGGCTGAAGACTTGAAAGCCCCCGCTGTCGGTGAGGATGGGATGCGGCCATGCCATGAAGGAATGCAGACCGCCCGCGCTGCGGATGATGTCCAGCCCCGGCCGGATGTAGAGATGGTACGTGTTGCCAAGGAGGATCTGCGTACCGGCCTCGACCAGCTCGCGCGGGTCTAGCGCTTTGACCGTGGCCTGGGTGCCGACGGGCATGTACGCGGGAGTCTCGATGACGCCGCGCGCCGTGGTCAGCCGGCCCAAGCGGGCCTTGGAGGTGGCGTCGGTCCGCAGCAACTCAAACATCGGCGGTGGTTAAAGCAGGATTCGCCAGAGCTGGAAACCCGCAAATTCGCCCGAAAACGGGTCATCGGCGCGTTGACACACGGGAGGCGCCTTCTTACTGTGCCCGCCCCGCTGGACCCAAGGGAACCCGGCTCGGAGATGAACTTCGTGGCCGTTTTCGGGTCGTGGAGAGGAAGTGAACGTCGTTGACCGAGATTAAGCTCAAAAAGGGAGAACCGGTGGACCGGGCCTTGCGCCGGCTGAAAAAGCGCGTGGACCGCGAAGGCACGCTGCGGACGGTGCGTGCCCATCGCCACTACGAGAAGCCGAGCGAACGCCGCCGCCGGAAGTTGAAAATCGCCAAGTTCTCCGCGATGCTGGCTGCGCGCTACGCGGACCAGTAAAGCCGGAGCAGCCATTTTGGGCCGGGCGACGGAGCGTGAGGCTCCCGCCCGGCCCTGCTTGTTTCAAGATCATGTACGCCTTGTCCACTTGTTGGAATTCCGACCGCCACACGGATGGTCGGGCCATGCTGCAGGAGATTCGCGACCTCGGATTCGAGTACGCGGAATTGAGCCACGGCATCCGTCTGAGCCTGGTGCCCGGGATCATGGACGCTGTGGACGCCGGGGTGATCAAGATCACCACCCTGCACAATTTCTGCCCCCTCCCGATCGGCGTCACGCACGCCGCGCCCAACGTGTACAAGTTCACGTCCACCGATTCGCGGGAGCGGGACAAGGCCTTTCGGCAAACCCTCCAGACCTTCGACTTTGCGAATCGGTGCGGCGCGAAGCTGGTCGTCCTTCACATGGGTGCCATCGAGATGCGCGATTACACCGACAAGTTGGTGGACTTGGTCGGGGCGGGCCAGAAGGATACGCCCAAATACCGTCGCCTCTGCGCCGAGGCGGAGGAGAAGCGCGAGTCGCGCAAGGAGCGCCACCTCGAATACGCCTACGAGATTCTGCGCCGCCTCGAGGCGGAGGCGGCCGGCCGCGGCCTGATGCTTGGCGTGGAGAATCGCGAAGCGGTGGAAGAGATCCCCTTCGAGTCCGACTTCCCGTTCTTCTTCTTTGATTTCGGTGGGGACACAGTGAAGTACTGGCACGACACGGGCCACGCCCAGATCAAGGAGAATCTGGGTTTCATTCAGCACACGATGCACCTTGAGTCGCTGGCCGCCGAACTGGCCGGCTTTCACATTCACGACGTCGAGTTCCCCGGTCGCGACCATCGCGCGCCGGGCAAGGGGATGATTGATTTCGCGGCCTTGAAGCCGTTTGTGAAGCCGGAGCACATCAAGGTGCTCGAACTCAGCCCGTCGTTGTCGGTGGAAGACTTGCGAGCCGGGTGGGCTCACATCCGGTCGCTCTGGGGCGACGAGTGACCGCGCTGCCGAAATCGTGGGCCGTGGCGGGCCGCATCGGGGTGTGTGCGGTTCTGCTGGCTTGGGTGTTTCACAGCATTTTCATGCAGGAGGGCGCCAACACCGCCCTCCGCGAGGGCCGGTCGTGGCAGTCGCTCGACCGCTCCGCGCAGTGGCGGGAAGCGTGGACCCGCGGTCCGGCCGAGCTCTGGCAGACCTTGAAGCGGCTGCCCGCCGGCGCCGGCGTCGCCTCGGTCGTCTTCATGGGCATGACGATCTTGCTCGGCACTGTCCGGTGGCGGCTGGTCTTGCGCGCGCAAGGGCTGGACCTGTCCCTCGGGCGGGCGGCGGAGATTTCGTTGGTCGCCCATTTCTTCAATTCGTTTCTCCTCGGCTCCAGCGGCGGCGACTTGATGAAGGCCTACTACACCGCGCGGGAAACCCACCATTTGAAAACCGAGGCGGTGGTGACTGTGCTGGCGGACCGCCTGATCGGGCTGCTCTCCATGCTGCTTTTCGCAAGCGCGATGATGCTGCTGAACCTGGGCCTGCTGTTTGAGTACCGCCGACTGGCGGCTCTCGCTGCCGTCGTCCTGGCCATGCTGGTCGCCGGCTTGGCGCTCGGAGCGCTTTCGTTCCGCGGGGGGCTGTCCCGCCGATGGCCCCAAACGCGCGACTGGCTGCGCCGCCTGCCCAAGAGCGACCTGCTTGAGCGCGCCTTGGAGGCTGCCCGGCGTTTCGCCGCCGTGCCGGGCTTCTTCTTCCGGACGTTCCTGATTTCCACCGTGCTGAACGTCTTCTGTGTCGCGCAGTATTGGGCGCTCGCCCGGGGACTGGGCGTAAGCCTTCCGCTGCCGGTGTTGTTCATGTTGGTGCCGATGATCATCTGTGTGGCGGCATTACCCATCACGCCCAGCGGCCTCGGTGTGCGGGAGAATCTCTATGTCTGGACGCTGACCATCCCGGCACTGGGCGTCGCGTCCACGCAGGCGTTGTCGCTGTCCCTCCTCGCCTACGCTGGCAGTCTGTTGTGGAGCGTGGTGGGCGCGGGAGTCTATGTGGCCTTCCGCAGCCGGCACCACCTGCCGTCGCCGGCGGAGACGAAAGGGGCCGCCACTGACAACTCCTGACCGGCGTTGCGCCACGGGCACGGATCACTGCGCGGTCCAGCCGCCGTCAGCGACGATGTCCGTTCCCGTGATGAAGCCCGCTTCCGGCGAGCACAGGTAAAGCGCCAGGCGGGCGACCTCGGCTTCGGTGCCCCACCGCCCCACGGGCAGACGCGCGGTGAACTGGGCGCTGAGTTCGGGGTTCTCGAGGATCGGTCGGTTCATTTCCGTGGCGATGGGACCCGGACTGATGCCGTTGACCGTGATGCCCTCCGCGGCCAGTTCGAGGGCGAGCGCGCGCGTGAGACCCAGCAATCCGGCCTTGCTCGCCGCGTACGCCGTGCGGCCCGGCAACGCCACGTGGCTCATGATCGAGGTGAGATTCAAAATACGCCCGTAGCCGCGCCCCCTCATCAACGGTACGAACTCGCGGCACATGAGAAACGCCCCGGTCAGGTTCGTATCCAGAACGCTCCGCCATTCGGCCAAGGTGAATTCTGTGACCGGCTTGCGGACGTTGATGCCGGCGTTGTTGATGAGGATATCCGTCCGGCCGTGCCACCCGCGCACCGTCTCAGCCAAGGCCCGCACGGCCTCCTCGCAGGTGACATCGCAGGCGAGCGCTCCAGCCTGACCGCCGTCGGCGCGGATGGCCTCCGCCGCTGCCTCGAGTGGCGCAGCGTGCCTTCCGGTGAGCACCACCGTCGCGCCCGCCTTCGCCAGGGCGGTTGCAATCGCGCGCCCCAAGCCGCGTCCAGCGCCGGTGATCACCGCCACCCGTCCTGCGAGTTCCGCCGTATGGGATGCCATTTCTGTCCCTCCGCCAGTTTGCTCCGCAACACTCCTTGCCGGCCGAAGCCGGGTGAGACAACCACGCACCCGGTTCCCGCCAGCCGCTCCGGCCATGATGCTTGTCTTACCTTTCCAGAGCCACCGCCAAATCGCGCGATGAGCCCCGCCCGCCGGCTGGCCGGCCGGATGGCTGATCGGTTTCCGCTTTGGACTCCGGGAAGCCTGCGCCTACACTCGCGGCGCGAATGACGTTCCTGCCGATTGTCGAACGCGAACTGCGGGCGGGCGCCCGGCGCAGCAAGACGTACTGGCTGCGACTGGCTGCCGCCGTCGCGGCCCTCGTGATCTGCGCGTGGATTGCGTTGTTCTCGGTCCGCACCCAGGCGCCCATCACGGTCGGCAAGACCTTGTTCACCTACCTCAGCGTGTTCGCTTTCAGCTACTGTCTGCTGGTCGGGGCCTTTATCACCGCCGACTGTTTGAGTGAGGAGAAGCGCGACGGCACGCTCGGCCTGCTGTTCCTCACCGAATTACGCAGCTTTGACGTGTTGCTTGGCAAGTGGATCGCCACCTCGCTGGCCGGCTTGTATGGCCTGATGGCAGTGCTGCCGGCGCTGGGGCTCCCCCTCTTGCTGGGCGGGGTGACGCCCGGCGAATACGGGCGCACGGCCGTGGCCGTCATGAACGCGATCTTCTTTTCGCTCGCCGTGGGCATGTTCACTTCGGTGCTCAGCCGTGACCAGGGCAAGGCCACGCTGGCGGCGGTCGCCCTCACCTTGGGCGTGGCCGGGCTTCTGCCCGGACTTGCGGCGGTCGTGGAAAGCCGCTTCTTCACGGTGCCACTTGCCGGGACGCCCTGGCTGGCGCTGGCCAGTCCCGCCTACTCCGGCTGGCTGGCTACCGACACTGCGTTTCGGGGCAACCCTCAAGGTTTTTGGTGGTCGGTGGGAGCCGTACAGGGTCTGTCGTGGTTGGCACTGATCGCGACCGCAATCCTCCTGCCGCGCGTCTGGCGCGAGGACCCGGCCGAAAAACCCGTGGCGCGGCGCTGGATTGCTCGTTTCGGTTACACCCGCGGCTGGCGACGGACGTTTCGCCGTCGGCTGGACCGGAATCCCGTGCTGGCCGTTGCCGCGCGCCATCGCTGGCCGCACTTCGTTTTCTGGTCGCTGGTGACGCTGGTGACCCTCAACGTGTCCTGGTTCGTCTTCGGCTATCGCGCGGGCGGGGCAGGCACGGCCGAATTCCATCGCAACTTCTCGCTGGCGTTGGTCCTCACCAATCGTGTGTGGGCGGCTGTGCTGGCCTGTCATTTCATTCTGGAAGCCCGGCGCAGTGGGGCGCTCGAACTGATCCTCACCACACCGCTGCCGGTGAAGACGCTGCTGCGCGGCCACTGGCAGGCCATCCGGCGTTACTTCTTCCTGCCGGTGCTGGTGATTGGACTGCTGCACGTCTTCTATGTGGTCGGCCAGGTGTACCTGCCCCGGCCGGGATTCGTCGCGCCGCCGACCGGCCTCACTGGCTACGCCATGGCCAACGCCGCCGGCAGTTTCTTCAGCTACGTGACGGACGTGCTGGCCCTCTGCGTCGTGGGGGCTTGGTTCAGCCTGTCGGTTCGCCGGACGGCGTTCGCGATCTTTTACACGTTCGGCTTGGTGATCCTGCTGCCGTGGGCCTGCGCCTACTTTTTGCCGGGGCTGGCGCAGATTGTCGCCATGCTGCCCCCCGAGGTGGCCGGGAAGTTCTGGAGCCATCCTTGGGTGCAAAAGTTCTACTCGGGCAGTCTCCTGGCGCATGCCCTCACGCGGCCGGTGCTGACCGTGCTCAAGAACCTGCTGCTGGCGTGGTGGGCCGGGGCGCTCCTGCGCCGGCACTTCCGTGCGGCCGCTGCCGGCACGCTGGAAAGACGGCGTTGGTTCGGCCGGTTCCGTCAGCCGCTCGGCCAGCCTGTGGCCGTTCCCCCCGGAACCCCGGGACCGGTGGCGTCGCGGCCGTGAGACCTCCAGCCTCACGCCCCCCGGTCGCCTCCGGCTTGTCATCGGCCGCGTTCGCCCATGCGCTTCCTTCCGGTTGTTGAACGAGAACTGCGGGTGGCCGCCCGGCAACACCGGACCTTTTACGGGCGCATGGCGGCGGCGGCGATCGCGATTGCGTCTGCCGCCTGGACCCTCTGGTTTCTCGCGGAATGGCAGGCGGCCGCCAGCGCCGGGAAGGGCCTCTTTGAGGGGCTGGCCGCTCTGGCCTATCTGGTGTGCTGGCTGGCCGGCCCGCTCCAGACTTCCGATGCCCTGTGCCGTGAGCGACGCGAGGGTACGCTGGGGCTGCTTTTTCTCACCGACCTGCGCGGCTTCGACATCGTGGTGGGCAAGCTCGCGGGCTATTCGATCAATGCAACGCTGCAGATCGCCGCCGTTCTGCCCGTGCTGGCGCTGCCGATCCTCATGGGCGGTGTGTCGCTCGGCCAGTTCGGGACCACCGCGGTCGTGCTGTTGAACACCCTCTTTCTCTCGCTGTCGGTGGGGCTGGTGATGTCCGCCTTTTCCCAACACACGCGGAGCGCGGCAGCCGTGGCTGTGCTGCTCCTCTTTCTGCTGGGCGCGGCGTTCCCCTGGTTCGCTGACCTCGCCGGCCGGAACGCCGTTGGCACGTGGCTGCGGTGGTTCAGCATCACCGACGAATTCGATCTCGCCGTTTCGGGGCGATACGCGCGCGGGGTCAACGACTTCTGGCTCTCCACGGGCATCACTCACGGCCTGGCGTGGTTGTGCCTGTGGCTGGCGGCGCGGCATCTGGCCTCCGCCTATCACGAGGCCCCGAAGTCGGAGTGGGTGTCCGCCTGGCGACGCCGCTGGCACGAGTGGAGCTTTGGCGACGCCCGTCAGCGCCGCGAGCTGCGACGCGAGTTGCTCGACCTGAATCCGCTCATCTGGCTGGCCAACCGGAATCGGCTCCGCGCCAAAGCGCTGTGGGGGCTGATTGCGCTGGCGGGAATCGTCTGGCTCTCCGGCGAATACTTTGTCAGTTCGGACTGGCGCGGCTGGGGCAACACGGTGGTGTTCTGCTACTTCCTGCAAATGCCCTTCAAGTGGTTCGTCGCCTCCGAGGCGGCCCAGCGGTGGGCCGACGACCGGCGCAACGGTACGCTCGAACTGCTGCTCACCAGCGGCGCGACGGTGCGCGATATTCTCAGCGGACACCTCGGCGGGATTCGCCACGCGTTCACCGGGCCGGTGCTCGCGCTGATGGTCGGCCAGATCATCATGCTCTTCCTTGGCATTGGCCGGCCGGGCGATTGGTCGGCGCTGCTCGTCGCCCTCGCCACGAGCGTCATGCTGGTCTGGGACCTCCATACCCTGGCGTGGGTGGGGACGCTGCAGGGGCTGATCAAGCCGGGCCCCGGCCGGGCCTACGTGGCGACGCTCTCACGCGTCCTTGTCTGGCCGTGGTTGATCTTGATCGGGTTGGTCTTCCTCGGGGGCGGCCGCGTTTTCGCCATTCTTCCCTGGCTGTGGGTGGCGGTCTCCGGCTGCCTGAACCTCTACTTCTGGAAATCGGCCAGTCGTCGCCTGCACGGCGAGTTGCGGCAATTGGTGGCGGGCTAGCGCTGGCTGGTCCACCGCCGGCGCGCACCCGACCGCGGCGCGCGACGGAGAATGCTTCGCTCAGCCGATGGCCGCCGCGCGATTCAGCACCTCGATGCCAAGCCGGATTTCTTCGTCCGTCTGGTAAAAGTGCGGCGCAGTTCGCAGGTAACCGCCGCGGACGGTCACCGTCACGCCGGCCTCGGCGGCACGTCGGGCCACGGCTTCCGGCTCCGGGACGAGCCACGAGAGGATGGGACCGTTGGCTCCCGGGAGATTGGCCCGGCGGAAGCGCGTTGAATCCAGACCCGCGATGAGCAGTTCTCGCAACCGCGCCGTTTCGGCGGCGATCTGCTCGATGCCCGCGCGCAGGTGCAGGTCGTTCAAGCAGGCTGCCAGGGCGGCCGCCGCGGCCATGTGGCCCGTGCTGTACTCGAAGAACCGGCCATCGGTGTGAGGTCGCCACGTATGGTCGAGATACTGGTCCCCCTGCTGCATCAGATCGGCCCCCGCCATGGTGCAACGCAGGGCCGCCCGCAAACGCGGGCTCGTGTACAGCAGACCCGTGCCGATCGGCCCCAGCAGCCACTTCCAGCCCGAGGCGGCGACGGCGTCCACGCCGCACTCGAGCGGGCGGAGGGGCAAGACCCCGAGACTTTGGGCCGCGTCCACGATCAACCACGCGCCATGTTCGTGGCAGAGCCGGCCGATCGCGGCCAGGTCGGCGGTGAAGCCGCTCGTGAACTGCACGTGGCTGAGGGCCACCGCCCGGACGCGGCCGCTCCGGAGCAGCGTTTCCAGGTCCTCCAGTGCAAAGCCGCGCGGGCGTTCGGCGGGGAGGCCAGAACCCACGTCGCGGTCGGGCAACAGCGCGAGCTGCGCCCCGCGCGCCTCCTGCAGCCGCCACGGGTAGTGGTTGGAAGGGTACTCGTGGATGTAGCTGACGATCTGGTCGCCCGGCTGAAGCGGCAGACCATTGGCGACCATCGAGAGCCCCTCGGCCGTGTTGCGCAGGAAGGAGAGGTCTTCGGCGGGAACTCCCAGCAACGTGGCCGCCGCCCTTCGCACGGCGTTTGTGGGATCGCCCAGCTTGCGAAACACACCCACCCCCAAGGCCGCGTGCGTTTCGTCCCAAGCTAGCGCGGCGGCCGCCGCTCCGGGATAAAGCGGCGAGATGCCGCAGTGGTTGAGATACACGCCTCGTTCCTGCGAAGGAAAGCGGAAGGCGGATTTGTCGAGGCTGGCTGGGCTCATGGCGGGGTTCCTTTCCACTGCGGATGAAGTTGGTGAAGCATGTGAGTGCGACGCAGGGAGTTTGCTGGGGCAAGCACCCCGCCGGCAAGCTTGGGGCATGGTCCATTGAAAAGGGGCGCGGACATCTCCGTCCGCGGCCCATCAGTGCCGGATAAATCGCGACGCTCGGGGGGACTATTTCAGCCGCCGATCTCGGCGGAACTCGACGTGTCCGTCGAGGAACAGGCGGTTCATCCCGCCGCGGTGGCTGGACCGCCCGCGCAGCGACTCCGGCACGGCCGGGATGGTGCCGGGAAAATAGACGTCCACGGCGAGCTCCACTTCCGCCGGACCGTGCGGTGTCCCGACCACGGGATGATTTGCCGCGCGCAAATCCGCCAGCGCTTGCTCGGGTGACTTGCCCCAGAAGTTGTCGAGCGGGATCGGCTCGTCGGCGCGGTCAAAGCGCCAGAGCCAGTAGCTGGCGGCCGGCGCGTTGGAATCGCCGCGAACGGCTTGAGCGGCTTGCGGAAGCGTCGCGAGGTCAGTGGCCCGAAGGCCCGGGCAGAACCAGACACCGCCGGCGGCGAGGTGTGGTTCAAGCACCTGTGCTGCCCAGCCCGATCGCGGGTCGGATGCCGGCCAGTTGTCCCACGGCCGATAGCCGCCGGGCAGGGTGAGCTTGAGGTCGCGCCGGTCGGGGAAGCGTTGACCGGCGTCGGCTAGGTACATCTCCCAAGCCAGTCCGATCTGACGCAGATTCGAGCCACAGGTGGTTCGATGGCTGCGCCCCTTCGCCGCGGCCAGCGCGGGCAGCAGCAGGCCCGCGAGCAACGCGACGATCGCCAGGACGACGAGTAATTCGACCAAGGTAAAACCCGAGACTTGCGGCGGGGCGGTGAGAGCGGCCGCCGGCGGGGCGCGGCGATCGGGGGTGCGGTCGCGGCTCGTGTCGGTGCCTCCGAAGAGAGAGGGGCCGCTCGCAGCGCGGCGTGAGACTGCGGCTGGCGGATTCGCCGGGCGGGCGAGGCGTTGTTTCAGCGAGCGCACCGCCACCAAGATGTCCCGCCGATGGATTGCCGGGAACGGTTTTCTACCGTCACCGGCCGGTCAGCCGGGCCGGGGCAGGAGACGGTTCCCGTCGGCTGAAGCGACGGAAGACGTTCTCCGGCGGTTTGGGCGCCGGCTCCTCTGGTCGGGCTGGACGACACGCCTTAGCCGAGTTTTCGGGGATTCACTGCCTACGGCGCCCGGTAAGGCGGTGGTTCCTCCTTGGCGCAGTAACAGTGGGCGGCATCACCATAGGCTTGCTCGGGCGTGAGCCTTGGATGCACCGGCGCGGGCGCGGCTTGGCGTAACCGGAGAGCATGCGAACGGGTGCTTCAAAGGACGCGACGGTGCGGCGGCGGACGCCAAAGACGTTGAAGAACTCGTTCCAGAGGGTCCGGCGCTCCGCGGCTTCGCGGGCTTCGCCCTTCCACTCCCGGGCAAAGGCGATGGCGCGATGGCGGATTTCGTTCCAACTGAGCGGCACGCCGTCAGGCGACCATGCGGCCCCAGCCCGTCCGGCGCGGCACCATCCGGGCCCGATTTTCAAGTTGATGCAGGGGTGGAGCCGCGGCATGCTCATATCGCCATGAACCCCCGTTCCCGCAAGTCGGCTGACGCCAGCCCCGACCCGTGTCGGTGCCGCACTGGTTTCACCCTGATCGAGCTTTTGGTGGTCATCGCCATCATCGCCATTCTTGCCGGTATGCTTCTGCCGGCGCTCTCGCTGGCGAAGGCGAAGGGGCAGCGCATTGCCTGCCTGAACAATCTCAAGCAGATCAACCTCTTCATGCAGTTCTACACGGATGACAACCGGGACACCTTTCCGGCGCACCGCAACCTCGGGTTGAACACGGCCGACGCGGGGCCGTCGCTGACCAACTGGTGGGGCACCGCGATCGTGGGCTACAGTGAGGGGCGATCGAATCTTTTCCGTTGTCCGGCCATCAAGGGCCGCCGGCTCGACAACGGCGTTCAGTGGGAATGGAAGTTCGACTGCCACAAGGTGGGCTACGGCATGAACGCCTGGTTTCTGAACCGGTGGCCGTATGACAACGAGGACGTGCTGGTGGTGGGCGGGGTGCGGTTTGTCTCGCGGCCGTGGTTCAAGCGTTCGGGCATCGTGAACCCGGCCGAGTGTTTCGTGGTGGCGGATACCATGCCCAAGATGGGCGGAGAGTGGAGCAGCAGTTGCTGGTGGCCGTGGTCGTACATGGGGCCGGTGAGGGCCAACAGTCAGATCCAGGGTTACGAAGGTGTGGACCCCAATCGGCACCGGTCCACCGGCGTGGTCGGGTTTTCCGACGGGCACGCCGAAGCGCGCAAGGACAACAAGATCAATCCGGCCCGCGACCCGGCCTTCGGCGACGCACGCGGGTTGGTCAACTCGCGCTACTGGGACCCGCTTCAGAGCGCGGGGCAGCAGTAGCGCGCGACTCGGCGGTTCACTTCAACCCGGTGTCGTTGCCGCCGATTCGCGGAGCACGGCCCGGAAGGCCTCCAGGGCTTCAGTCACGGATATGTCCGCCAAGCAGCGCGCCGGTCCGGCAAAGCCGCACGCCGGAACCGGTTGCCGGTAGCGATTGATGTCGCAGGGGCAGGGGCGCTTGAGAATCCGATGCCGCGACCCCGTGGGTGCCCATTCGATGGTTCCCTCGTAGTCACGGAAAAATGCCAGGCAGGGGACACCCAGCGCCGCCGCCAGGTGCAGCGCACCCGAATCTGCCCCCACATGGAGTCGGCAGCCGCTCAGAATCGCCGCCAGCAGCGCCACGGATCCGCCCGGGGGAACCTGGACGAGCCGCGGATGATGGACGCCGGCAGCAAATTCCCGCAGGCGCGTTTGCTCCCGCTCCGTGGCCGCGCCGGTGGCGACGATTCGCCAATCGGGGAATTCGGTCAGCACCGCCCGCGCGAACGAAATCCAGTGGGGCAGGGGCCACTCCTTGAGTGGCCCGCTGGCGCTGATGGAGACATGAACCGCGTTGGGGGGTACCCAGCGCGCGGCGGCGGCAAGGGCCTCGTCCGGCACGCGCAGGCCAAACTGCGGCGCGGCCAGGGAGAACCCGCATTCAGCCAGGGCGCGGCGACGCTGCTCGAAAACGGGTTGATTTCGGGGCTGTCGAGACATCCATCGGGGAATGAGCCAGCGGGCCCAGATGTGCCGGCGATCGCCCGGGTAGGCCACCCGCCAGGGGGCGCCGGAAAAACCTGTGATCAGCAGCGGCCGGTCCGCGCCGCTGAAGTTGAGCGCCAGATCAAAGTGTTGCTGACGGAGTTCCCGCCAGCGCCGCAAATCCGAGCGCCAGTCTTTGAGCGAGCGGGTGCGGGGCCACGCCCAGGAGCGATGAACACACGGCACCAGCGCCAGGACTTCCGCGCCCACCGGAGCGAAAACGGTGTGCAGTTCGGCATCGGGATAATGGCGGTGCAGTTCCCAGCAGGCCGGGATGGTGTGAATCGCGTCGCCCAGAAAGCCCAGGTCCACCAGAATTATTTTGCGGGCGTTTCGCGTGGCGTTGTAAAACTCGGCGAGTCGCATGATCGGCTCCGCCCGGATGATGAGCCGGCGCTGGATGCGGCCACGATGCAAAAATTGCCCATTTCCGCGTGTCTGATTTCGGGTGCCGAGGCCCACCGCATCGGCCGGGCCTTGGCCAGCGTGTCCGGCTGGGTGTCGGAGATGGTCGTGGTCATCAATCGCGAGGTGAGCGACGGAACCGAGGCGGTGGCGGAGCGGTACGGCGCCCGGGTGTGGCGTGAGGAGTGGAAGGGCTTCATTGAACAGAAGAACTCGGTGGCCGCGAAGTGCTCCCAACCCTGGCTGCTGAACTTGGATGCTGACGAGGAGGTTTCGCCCGAGTTGCGCGCCGCGATCGGGTCAGCAGTGAGCGGCCTGGGAACGGAGCCGGCGGCCTACGAATTCCCGCGCTGTACCTTCTACTGCGGTCGTTGGATTCGCCACGGCGATTGGTATCCCGACCGGGTGCGTCGGCTCTGGCGTCGCGGTCGGGCGCGCTGGGCGGGGGAGGAGCCCCATGCACGGTTGGAAGTGGACGGGAGGGTAGGGCGACTGGCGGCCGAACTGCGACACTTCAGCAACGAAAGTATCGCGGGACAGATTGCGAAGATCGCGCCCTATCACGCGGACTTCGTGCGGCGGTGGCAGGCCAGCGGACGCCACGCGGGGGTCTTCGAGTTGGCCGTGCGGCCGGCGTGGCGATTTGTCCGGGCGTACCTGCTTCGGCTCGGATTTCTCGACGGCTGGCAGGGATTTTACATCGCCGGTCTCAGTGCCTTTTCCACCTTGACGCGCTACGCGATGGTTCGCGAAGCCCGGACGGCGAAAGCGCCCGCGCCGTGAGGTGGTCTGCCGAGCGATGCCGGGCCCGCTGCCATTCCGATTCCGACGGTGAGCTCCTTGCGTCCATGAGCGATCTCGGCGTCAGCCTGATCATCAGCACTTACGATCAGCCGGAATATCTTGATCGCGTCCTCGCGGCCGTGTCGGCCCAGAGCGTTCACCCTGCGGAGGTGCTGGTGGCGGACGACGGTTCAGGCGAGGCCACGGAAAAGCTGTTTTGCCGCTGGCAGGAGGCGCAGCCTTTTCGCTGCGAGCGTGTCTGGCAGCCCCATGAAGGCTTTCGAAAGGCGAGGATTCTGAACGCGGCCATCGCGTCCGCCACAGCGCCATACTGTGTCCTGCTCGACGGCGACACGGTTCCCCATCCCAGATTCATCGGAGACCATGCGATGCTGGCCCGGCCGGGGTACTTCGTCCAAGGACACCGGGCGATGATTGGCCGAGTGGGGGCGCGCTTCTTCGGTCTGGAATCTTTTCGGCGTGATCGCTGGCGGGCGCTCGTTGCCTTCCAGGTGGGCGGCTTAAAACACGCCTTCCGCTGGCCGTTTCCGCTGCAACGGGTGCGGACCGACCTCCGCGGTGTCCGGGGGTGCAACCTGGCGGTGTGGCGGGCGGACCTCGAGAAAGTGAATGGCTACAACGAGGACTTCGTGGGTTGGGGACGGGAGGATTCCGAGTTGGTCGTCCGGCTGATGAACTCTGGTCTCCGGCGGCTGGACGTGCGCGGTCGGGCGCTGTGCTATCACCTGTGGCATCCGCCGGCCAGTCGCGCGCGGTTGGCTGACAACGACGATTTGCTGGAGCGAGCCGTCCGTGAGCGACGCCAGCGGTGCGCGACGGGTTTGGACGCCCATCTTCGTCGGGCGGGCTGCGGGTCCGACGCCTCGAAGCAGTAGCGACCCCATGATGCGGCTGCTTTTTCTCGGCTTTTCGTTTCCGCCGGGCTGGCAAGCGCTGATGCCGGGAACCAATCCGGCGGGGCATCTGTTCGAAACACAGATGCTTGCGGCGCTCCGGGTGCATTGCGACATCCGCTCGACGACGTTGCTTCCGGGGCCTTCCCCCCGAGGGCTGCCGTCCGCGGCGGATCCGCGCACCGGGGTGGCTCACGAGCTGCGCCTCAGCGAGCAACGGCCACGGCTTTGGCACCGCTGTCTTTCCATTTTCCACCTCGGACGGCAATACCGCGCTTGGCAGGTTGGCGGATGGCGACCGGATGTGGTGATGACCTACAACCTGTCTCCCGTGTACAACGCCTTCATCCGCGGGCTCGGACGCCAAGCCAGCCGGCCACGACGTGTCCTGCTCCTGCTGGACAGCACTCAGTTGGGCCAACGCTTGTCGCCTCTCAAGCGTTTCCGCTATCGCTTCAAACCGTTGGTTTACTTCGAGGACGATATGTTGGCTGAGTTCGACGCGGCCATCGGGGCGAGCCCGGCAACGGAGCGCTTCTTTCAACCGCTCCGCACGCCGTTTCTGTGGATGCCCGGCGGTTGCTCGCCGGAACGGGCGCCGGGTTGTGCGGAGGACTCAGGCACGGTCTCCGGCGGGGCCATCCGCTTCGGCTACTTCGGGGCACTGGCGGCGCACGCGGGAGTGAGGGAGTTGGTGAGCGCCTTCCGCGCCACCGAAGGCGCGATGGAATTGCACGTGTGCGGGTATGGACGGCTCGCCGGTTGGGTAGCTGAACAAGCTCAACAGGATTCGCGCCTCCGCTTCCACGGACTCCTGCCAACCCCCGAAGCCTGCCTGGAAAAGGCCCTCGACTGGGACGTGTTGGTCAACCCGCGGCCTGCCGGGCACGGCAACGAAAACAACTTCCCTTCCAAGCTGTTTGATTACGCCCTGTGCGGCCGGGCCATTCTCACAACGCGGTTATCGGGCAGTGACGCGGTGCTGGGGCCGGAGGCGTTTTACTTTGATCCGGCTAGGACTGGGGACGAGTTGCCCGGCCGTCTGAAGGAACTGGCTGTGCTGTCCCGGGCCGAACTGCGGCGGCGCGGGGCGGCACTGCGCGAACGGGTCACGCGCGAGTATTCGTGGGCCAGACAGGCGGACCGCATGGCGGGGTTTTTGAAGGTAGTCACTCACGAGAAGGGTTGACGCGAAATTCTGCTTGGTGAGGGCAACTCGACGGCAAATCCTGCCGCCGGCGAAGCGGAAACTCAATTCACCATGAAGGTCTGGCAACGTCTCCAGCAATCTCTCGCGTGGCGATTCTTTCCGCATGCGGGTCTCGGGGCCCGAACCGCGTCCGGGCTCGCGCTCCGAGTGACCGACAAGGGCGACTGGGCTTCGGCCAGCGAAGTCTTCATTGAGCGTACTTACGACCCGTTCTTCCATCACTTGCTCGGGGTGAGGGCTTGGGTGGATGTCGGATGCAACACCGGCTTTTTCTCGCTCGGCCTGGTGGAATACCTGCGGGCGCAGGCTAATCGGGTGCCTGCCACACGGGCAGTGTTGCTGGACGCGAGCGCCCGCAGCGTCGCCAAGGCGCGGGACTTGGCGGCGGCCAACGACCTCTCCGGCTGGATGTGCCGCCGTTGCGTCATCGGGCCGGCCGGGCAGACGGTGCCATTCTACGAATTCAAGTATTCGGTCACCTCCAGTTTGTTTCCCAAGGCGCGCCCGGAGCGAGTGGAGCAAGTGGCCACTACCTTGTTGGCGGACGCCATTGGCACCCCGCCGGCCGATTTTGACCTTCTCAAGGTGGATATCGAGGGCGCCGAGAAGTTTCTGTTCGATCAGGAAGAAGCCCTCTTGCGGGCATTTCCGCTGGTGCTGATGGAATGGCATCAGCCGGAATGGCCGGGCTCGGCCCTCGAACGATGGCTCGACGCTACGAACGCCGAGCTATTGGAGGTTCGCTCGCTGCCATGCGACTGGGACCCGGTCCGGCAGGGGCATTCGTTTGGGTCCCCCGTGGGGCTGGCGTTGTGGCGGAACCAAGGCCCGTCGGCCGCGGGCAGATCCTGAACCGCACGAGTCCTGAAGGACGATGGTCGAGACCGGTTCGTCCGGTTGTCTGCGACGGCTGAATTACTCTTGACCGTTGCACCAGAGCCAGTTATCTACAATCGAGCGTAGCGGTAACGGAAGCAACCCAACAACCATTCGTCCGGCCATGACCAAACGCGACTTGGTGCTCCGAATCTCGGAGGAGACGGGCTTGAATCAGCAGCAGGTCCTCGATGTGGTCCAAAAAACATTGGATCACATCTCGGCGGCTCTGGCGCGCGGGGAAACGATCGAACTTCGCAACTTTGGCGTGTTCGAGGTCAGAGTGAGGAAGGCGCGAATTGGACGTAATCCCAACGCCCCTGAGCACGATGTGCGCATCCCGCCGCGGGCCGTGGTCAAGTTCAAGCCCGGCAAGGAAATGCGGGAGGAGGTCATTAAGCTGACCCCCGAAGCCAACAAGGCTCGTTCTTGACTGGCACCCGATCCCTCACCGCCCGCGCTTGACTCGATTCAACGCGGGCGTTTTTGCTTGGCCGCAGCATGGAACGACTTCCCGGATTTCGCGACTTCTATCCCGAACCGCTACCGCCCACCAAGGACGAGTTGTGGAGCATGGACGCGCGCAACCATGTCTTCTCCGCGTGGCGAAGCGTGGCGCGGCGTTACGGGTTTCGCGAGTATGACGGCCCGCCGCTGGAGCCGCTCGAGTTGTACACGAACAAGAGCGGCGAGGAAATCGTCGGCCAGTTGTTCAATTTCGAGGACAAAGGTGGTCGGTTGGTGGCCTTGCGGCCCGAGATGACCCCCAGCTTGGCACGCATGGCAGCCGCCCACGAACATGCCTACAAGAAGCCGCTTAAATGGTTCTCCGTGCCGCAGCTTTTCCGATACGAGAAGCAGCAAAAAGGGCGGAAGCGGGAGCACTTTCAGTTCAACGCGGACATTGTTGGCGAGAGTGACCCGGCGGCGGACGCAGAGTTGATTGCTCTCTTAATTGATTCGCTGCGGGCGCTCGGACTGGGGGAGCAGGACTTCGTGGTGCGGTTGAGCAGTCGGGGCGCGTGGCAGCAATTCGTGGAACGTCGTGCCATTCCCCCGGAGAAGGCATACAGCTTCTTTCAAATCGTGGACAAACTGGAGCGGGAACGCCCGGAGGTGACCACGCAGAAACTGGCGGAGCTCGGCGTCACCTTGGCGGAACTGGAGTCGTTCATCAACTCAGGGGAGCCGACCCCGGAATTGAGGGCAATCCTCGACAATCTCGCCGCCCGGGGTTTGGCCGCTTTCGTGCGCTTGGACTACCGTGTGATTCGCGGACTCGCGTATTACACCGGACCGGTTTTTGAGGCGTTTGACATCAAGGGGGAGTTTCGCGCCATCGCGGGTGGCGGCCGGTATGATCAACTGCTGAAGCAGGTGTCCGGTGGCAAGGTGGATTTGCCGGCCCTCGGCTTCGGCATGGGCGACGTGGTACTGACCGAGTTGTTGAAGTCTCGCGGACTGATTCCGCGATTTACTGCGGGTTTGAGAGCCTACGTGCTGATCGAAGACGAAACGCTGCGGGCTGAGAGCTTGGCGGTGGTTCAGAGATTGCGGGATGCGGGTTTCGCTGTGGATTACCCGCTGACGCCAACGAAGTCAGACAAACAGTTCAAGCGGGCGCTGGAATTGGCTGCCGCCAGCACCGTCCGGCTGGAGCGGGGCGATGACGGGACGGTCCGGTCACGGGTGAAAAACCTGACCACGCGGACCGAGCGGGTAGTGGGTCGGAATGAGGTGGTGGCGTGCTTGAAGGCGGAAGCGGTTCAGGGCGGCTCGGGGCGGGGATAGCCAAGGCCGGGGGGAGTCGCGGTGGGGCTGGTGATAGGCTAGGCGTTGCTGTCGGCTGGTCCGCCCGAGCGGTTTTCGGTGCAGTCTGGCGAAACCAATCAGACCAAAATCATTCTTGACGGTGGGATGATTCTGGTATTTACATTGTCCTTACAAAGCAACGCTGATTGCCATACAGCCGGATGCGACCATGGATTTTGATTGGGCCAATCCACCGTTCGAGTTCAAGGACGGGCTGACGATGCAGGATGTCGAGGAGTCGTTCGAGGACCCCTTTGCCGTGAAGCTGCTTCCAGACTCGGCTCGTTTCGGAGTGCAGGCGCGGTTCTTCAACCTCGGCCGGGCCGCGTCGGGGTTGGGGATTTTCAGCCTGTACCGTGCGAACGGACGGAACGTGCGGGTGATTTTCGCGCGTCCGTTTTCGGCGGAGGAACAGTTCTTTTACCAGCGGAAGATGAACCAGATGCTGGCCCAGTAGCGGGCAGGCGGTTGCCGCATGAACATCATCACCAGTTGGGAGGAAGTGCCGCTGTTCGACAACGAGCAGGCGGAGGCGGCCTACTGGGAGGACACGCGGGTGGACCTGCGATTGATGGAGTCGGCGGTGGCAGCCAGCGCGGAAAACACCGAATCCGTCACCATCACGTTGCGCATGGATCCGCGGATGTTGGCTCGGATCAAGCGTCTGGCGCGCTCGCGCTACCTCAATTACCAGAGCATGATCAAGCAGTGGTTGAGCGAGCGGATGGAGGAAGAACTCTGGGGCCGCGAGCGGCGCGAGCGTAACGTGGCATAGAACAGGCTAAATGAAGGGGCGAACGGGCAGTGGCATGAAGACTTCGAAACATCCCGGCAAAAGGTGGCGCATCAGGCGCTGTCGCGGGTTCACCCTGATCGAACTGCTCACCGTGATCTCAATCATCGGGGTGTTGGCAGCGATCGGCGTGGGGATGTCCGGCGTAGCCAGCCGTCGGTCGAAGGAGACACAGGTTAAGGCCCAGTTGAACAACCTCATCACGGCCATCGAGTCGTACAAGACTGATTTCAACCAGTACCCGCCCGACAACCACGTCGGCCAGGTAAATCGCGACCCGGCGCTCAATCCGTTGTTCTATGAGTTGGTCGGGACGGTCTCCCGGAACCAGGGGCGTGAGTACTCCACCCCGGATCGCTCGGAGACGCTGACGAGTGACCAGATCAGGGCCGCCTTCAATCTTCGGGGCTTCGTCAACTCGGTCGAGGCACCCGAGAAGCCGAAGAATTACCTCCCGAATCTCAAGGCGAGTCACTGGAAGGAAGTCAGCATTGAGGGCGCAAACGACGTAGAATTGCTGGTGGCTCCGGTGGAGTGGCCCGCGGCGCTGGCCCGCCAGCATCCCCTGGCCGGCAAGCTGGTGGACGCGCCCGGGCGGCCCGTCCGGACCCAGCTTCGCCTCAATCCCTGGCGCTACGTCTCCACACGGCCAACCAACAACCCGGCTACGTTTGACCTGTGGGCCGAAGTTCACATCGGCAAGGACCGTCGGATCATCGGCAACTGGAAGGATTGATCATGGCTGCCCGAATTTTCACCCCCGTCCGCAAGACCCGCCTCGCAATTCGGTGGGGCGTAACCGGTTGGCAGCCGGCGGTCCGATTTCTCCGCTTGCCGCAGTCCGCTTTTGCCCCGGCGATGACCCGTCAACTTCTGCATCCACCCGAACTCATGAATACAGCGCCCCGCTCTCGTTCGTCGGCCGGTTTCACCTTGGTCGAACTGCTCACCGTTATTGCCATCATCGGCATTCTCGCGGGAATGCTGTTGCCGACCCTGGGCATCGCCAAAACCAAGGCGCAGGTGGCCCGCGCCAAACAGGAGATGCAAACCATCATCACTGCGGTCAACCAGTACAACGCCACCTACAGTCGCATGCCCGGATCACGGTTCGCGTATGAATCGGTGCGCGACACTTCGCCGGACTTCACTTACGGCACGGCCCAGCGCGCCGGTCGGTCCCTGTCGCCGACGCTCTGGGGCATCAAGGGGCAGGCGCTGCCCGAGATCGGCAACATCAACGGGGGAGGGTATCAGGCGAACAATTCCGAGTTGGTGGCCATCCTCAACGACATCGAGCGCACGGCCGACGGGTCGCCGACCGTCAACCTCAATCATGCCGCCAATCCGAAAAAGGAGAAGTTTCTCGACGGTTTCAAGAATGTGGACTACCAGCGCCCCCCCGCGGCGGGGCGCCCGCCCATTTATCGCCCCGGCGGCATCGGTCCGGACCTGGTGCTGCGTGATCCGTGGGGCAACCCGTACATCATCACGGTGGACCTCAACTTCGACAATAAAGTGCGCGATGGATTCTACCGCCAGGCGTCCGTTTCCGCGATGAGTGGCGACTTGGGGCACAATGGATTGCGGCGCTCGGATCCGAAGGATCCAAACAGCTATGAATTCACGGGGACCGTCATGGTGTGGTCTTTGGGGCCGGACCGTACCGCCAACGCCGGCGTGCGCGCCAATGCCGGTGTCAACAAGGACAATGTCCTGAGTTGGAAATAGCCCGACTGTTGCCGCCGGACCCTAACCGTCATGCGAACCTTTCCGCCAACCACAGGACTCCGGGTTGGACGACACTCGGCCGGGCAGGGTGGGGGACGGTTGGCAGTGGCGTTCACCTTGATCGAGTTGCTGGTGGTCATCGGAATCATCGGAATCCTTGCAGCGACCGCGGTTCCAGCGATTCGCAGCCTCACCAGCAGCAACACCGTCGTCGCCGGGCATCGCCAGATTCTGGGGGATCTCGCTTACGCGCGGCAGTTGGCCATTTCGACGCGGCAGACGGTCTATTTCGTCCTGCTGCCCGAATTCGCCCGCAGCGGCATCTTCAGCGAAGTACAGAACTCCAGTTTGATCGCGCCCGAGGAGAAGCGGGTGGCGCTGCGGAGCCTGACGAATCTTCTGTCGAGTCAGTACACCAGTTACGCCCTGTTCGCGCGAAGGACCGTGGGCGACCAGCCCGGCGCGGGCTTCGCCCGCTATCTGATGGAATGGCGCAATCTCCCCGACGGCATGCTCTTTTCGGGGACCAACTTCATTGGTCTGGCGGAGGTTCGCGCGAGGGCTGTTCCGACGAACCGCCCCTTGCCTCTGATGAACGTCCCCTTCCCGCAGGTGTACGCGCGGGACCCCCGTGGACTGGACCCGCGTCTGCCCGCGCTGACGGTGCCGTACATCGCCTTTGGCCCGAACGGACGGCTGGTTTATGAGTCGGATGACCGGGCGTACGGACCGGAAGAGTTTCTCAGTCTCGCCCGGGGCAGCATTTTCTACCCGCGCGACTCGGCGGGGCGGTTGGTGCCGGGACGATCATTGGACTTGGTGCTCACGCCGCCGGGGAACCGGGAGATCGTTCGCATCAACGGCCTGACCGGACGCGCACGAGTGGAGCAGGTGGAGGTGCGATGAGGACTGTTCCCCGTCCATCTGATCGGGTCCGTCTGGAGGGAGCCGGGGTCCGGCGGGCTGAGGCCGGGTTCACCATGATCGAAATCGCGATTGCCATCGCCGTGGTGGCGTTCGCGCTGGTGGCGATCATCGGGGTGATGCCCACCGGGTTGCGGGTGCAGCAGGAGAATCGAGAAGACACCATCGTCAATCAGGACGGAAGCGTCTGGTTGCAGGCGATCCGCAGTGGGGCGTTGGGCATGAACTACCTCACGAACCACGTCGAACTGATCGAGGTCCGGAACCAGGTCAGGAATCTCTCCACGACAAATCTCTACACGGCGGTGACCTACGAGCGCGGGGAGGTGAAGGGTGATCTGCGGGACGGGCGGGACATCGTGGGAATCCTTAGCACACCGCGGTACCAGTTGGATCGCAAAGACCAGTGGACCACCAACCTGATTCGGGCTTACGTCCGGGCCATCAGCGGCGCGGCCTCCGACCAACTCGTGGCTCGGAATCAAGGACGCAGCGAGTTTGGCTTCCTTTACCGGATGACGGTGGAAGTGGTGCCCCACAATCCGGTGGCTGGGATGGACACCAACATCGCGGATCCGAACCTGCCTGCGGAAGTACGCACGAACCGGGTGAACCTGCTGGCGCGAGCCAATAGTTTGCAGGCGAACCTCTTCGATGTTCGCGTGGCCATTGACTGGCCGGTGACCCTGGTTCCCAATCAACCGCCCCGAATCGGCAACAATCGGCGCGAGTTTCGTACGATGGTCAGCGGCACCATGACCTCGACGAACTCGGTGCCATTGCGGCGACCGTTGTACTTTCTTCAGCCCACCCAGTTCGCTCCGGCGCCATGATCGTTCGTTCTTCCATCAGCACGATGAAGCCGGCAGAGCGGCAGGCTGGGTTTTCGCTGCTCGAGGTCATGCTGGCGGTCACGATTACCGGCGTGCTGATCGCGTCTTTGTACGCGGTGTTCAACCAAACCCAGAAGGCGCTCCGGTCCAATGTGGATCAGGTGGACGTGCTGGAAGGCGGCCGGGCCGCCATGGAAATCATCACGCGCGAATTGGCGGACGCAGCGGCCTCTGGCTACTTCGGCGAGATGAATTTCAGCGCCGGAATCCCGCCGCTTTGGACCGAGTCGAATCCTGACACAGGCAAGTTGATCCGTCGCTACTACGACCTGCCACGGCCCTCGGACTATCCCGGCGATCTCTCGGGCTTCCGGCCCTCCTATCAGGGACTGAGCGCCACCCAGGTGCGGACCAATGTGTTGCAGGAAGCCTACTGGCTCCGGCGGGTGGGCAACGTCGTTCAAGCCAAGTCGCTGCGCGTGATCAATCCCCGCAACGGCATCGGAACACTCGCGCGATTCGAGTACGCCATCACCAACCCACCGCGGCACCGGCTGGATTTGTTCCCCACGGTGGCAACGACGGCCGCTACGAACTACGCGCAACTGCTCGACGGGGTCATCCATCTCCGCTTCCAAACTTTCGATCAGCACGGGTTCCCGATCGTGCCCGCTCCGTGGAACACGAACTTCTACCCCGGCGTCATCCGAACCAACGAAGTCGCCGCGCCGGCGGAGACGAGGGTTCAGTTTCTCAGCAACGCCCTGCCGGCGTACGTGGACGTCGAGTTGGGGATTCTGGAACCCACCGCGTTGGCGCGCTTCCGCGCGTTTCCGGGGGACTCCGCGTTCGCGCGGCAGTTCCTGTCGAACCGCGTGGGCCAGGTCCATTTGTTCCGCCAGCGGGTGCCCGTCCGGCAGAGTTCCGCCTACTTCGCAGCCCGGCCATGAAGATCCGTCTGTCATCCGCGAATCGCGGCGTTGCGCTGGTGGTCACGCTGATCATGCTGTCCGTGGTCACGCTGATGGCGGTGACGTTCCTGGCGGTAAGCCGGCGCGAGCGGGCGGCGGTGTCCACCACCGAGGAGAGCACGACGGCACGGTTGATGGCGGAAGCAGCCCTGGCGCGGGCCAACTCCGAGGTGGTGGCGAACGTCCTCACCCGCGGCAGTCTGCTCGCCTACGACCTGTTCGTTTCCACGAACTTCTACAACCCGCTCGGATTTGATCCCCGGGTCAGCTACAACGTCGCGACCCCGACCAACGTCAACTACCTTTACCGCCTCGGCGGAGCGCCCCTCCGAACGGAGGACTGGCTGCGCAACATCGCCAATCTCCAGATTGCTCCGCGCGCCCCCGTGTTCATCCGCACCAACGACGATGTCCGGGCGCCGCTGGATTTCCGGTTCTTCCTCGACCTCAACCGGAACGGCCGGTTCGAAACCAACGGCATCGGGCCGATGTTGAGCGAAAACGACCGTTTCCTCACCACGAACTTCACGGAGACCTCCAACTTGGACGAGGTCTGGACCAATTACTTCGTGGGCGACCCCGAGTGGGTGGGTATCTTGGCCCGGCCCGACCAGCCGCACTCCCCGTCGAACCGCTTCGTCGGTCGCTACGCCTACATCGTTCTGCCGGCCGGCAAGAGCCTGGATCTCAACACGGTTCACAATAACGCCCGGACGCGCAACCTCTCGACCGTCGGCTACTACCGCAATCAGGGCGTCGGCCCGTGGGAATTCAACCTGGCGGCATTCCTCCACGATTTGAATCCGCGCCTCGCGCCCAGCTACACGTACGCCGGCTTGGCGCCGGTTGGGGCTGCGGGGGTTGCCAACACTTTGGCGTTGGATTTCCTGCGGTTCCGTTATGCCAATAACTACAACAATCTAGCCCCGGCCGATTGGTGGTTTAATCCGGCCCGGAGCGCGGAGTTGGAGAACGACCGGATTGACCTTTATTCCGACGGTTCCCACATGGGTGGCACCGGGCTGCCGCCGGGGGAGAGGGATTCTCTCGACCGCCCGTGGGCGGGCAGCGACCAGCCGCGAGTCTTCACCGATTTGAACGAATGGTACGCGCCGGGAAGGACGCCGGGCGCATTGGTCACCAACCTGCTGACGGTAAGCACGAATCTTGCGTCGCTGGACCGTTACACGTTCTACCGGGCGTTGGCCCAGGTGGGTGGCGACTCCGCGCCGACGATTGATCGGAAGATCAACCTCAACTACGACAACCTGCCGCCGTTCGCGATCACCAATCTCCAGCCATGGCAACCCCTGCGGTTCTTCACCAACGTCGCCCAGCGCCTGATCGAGTCTGCTCGGTTGACGAATATTGTCCGGGGACCGGCCGGCCGCGGACCAACTACCTGGTGGGCGACGCGTTGGTGCGGCCGGAGATGTCGCTCACCAACATCATGATCTGGCCGACGAACGAGTACTCGGCATCCGTGCATCGGCTCCTCCAGGTGGCGGCGAATCTGTTTGACGCCACCACCAACCGCGCGCGAACGGCCGGGGTGGATTTTCCCAGCGTGTTCCGGCCGCGGTTCCGGACGGTGGGCACGAACATTTTCATCGCCGGTTACTCGGAGGTGACTGATACGGCGTTTCTGAACGGATTGGTCCCTCTCGACCTCAATGTGCCCGAGGATCGCGCGCGCTTGGCGGCCGCAACGGCGGACGCCGACGGGATGGTGGATGCGGTGGTGTACAACGTGCCCTTTGTCATCGGGGCGAAAAAAGGGCTGCCGAACTTCAACGAGTTCGCCCTGCTCAACGTCGCCCAGGTGACGCGCAAAGCCGAAGTGCGCAAGCGCGCCGCGACGGATGCCACGCCGTCGCAAACCAATCTCCTGTATCTCCTCACCGTTACCAACCAGTTTGGTCTGGAGGCTTGGAACTCCTATTCGAACGCTTATCCGCGACCGGTGGAGATGCGTGTGCTGGGGCGTTTCTCGGTGATGATCACCAACTATGCCAACGGTGCCGGCTCGGTGCTGCGCGCGCTGGAAGTGCCGTACGCGACGAATCAGGCCCTGAACACCTGGCCCGGCGGAGCTTTCCAGGTGCCCATTCTCCGCAACGTGCTGATGGCCACCAACGCGGTGTATCTGCCGTTCCCGCGGCCGCAACTGATCACCAACCAGGCTTACGTCCCGAACCTTGGCTTCTACGTGCCGGAGTGGGCGGTCTATATGACCAACCGGTTTTACTACGCCCTCGTGGATCGAACCTCAAACCGGCTCCTCGATTTCGTCTGCCTGGGCAACATGGCCAACGCGATTGACCTGACCCGTGAACTTGCGGGACGGCCGGCGGCGGGCGCGACGGGTGCCGCCGGCGCCGAACCGGCCAACCTTTGGGGCACCAACCGGCTGGGCGGTTCCGCGAACCTGGCCGTCCCCACGGACGGCGTCTTCAACCAGATGGAGGTGTCGCTGGGCAACATCCCGGTGAGCGCCGCCAGTTGGCGTAGCTACAACGCCAACGCCGCCGAGGGGGATGACAAGGAGAAGAGCATTGACCGCTTCCGGCTGTTCGTCGGATTGACCCCGCTGGTGTACAACACCGAGCGCGATCTGGCCGTCCTCGCTTCCGATCTGCGTGGGAAGCTCGCCATGCAGGTGCCCTTTGCGCCCACCCGCAAGCTGGCCCAGGAGGTGAGCTGGCAGGTCAATGATCCGCTGGTCCACTACACGCTGGCCGACCTGGTGGATCCGTTCAATCCTCCGACCGACCCGAATCGCACCAACGCCGTGCAGGTGGTGGTGCCCCCGCGGCAGCCCACCAATTCGAATCTCGGTCTGCTGAACACCCGGTATCGCCCCTGGGGGGGCAACCCGAATCAGTCCAGCGATCGCCTGGCCTACGACGTGCGCTTTAAGGACCCCATGGTGCGGTCCTCCGACGATTGGGATTTCCCCACCAACCGGCTGCCGAATGTGGGTTGGATCGGGCGCGTCCATCGCGGCACGCCCTGGCAAACGCTCTACCTCAAGTCTGGCTATGCCGACACCAACTCCTGGCTGAGTTGGGCCGGGTCGCGCGGCACCCATCCCACCAACGACTGGAACCTGGTCGAGGTCTTCACGACGGCCTTCAACGACAACGCCTCGCGCGGGCTCCTCGGAGTCAACCAGACCAATCTCGCCGCGTGGTCGGCCGTTCTGGCGGGCGTTTCGGTCCTCAGCAACACCACCCCGGCCACCACGGTGAATGCGACGAACGTCGCCGCCGAGGAGTTGTTCGTCGAGCCCAACCTGCCGAATCGTCCCCAGTTGCTGAGCATTGTGGCGGGCATCAACCGGACGCGGCAGCAGGAAGCCAATCTGCTGCCGGGTGGCCGGGCCTACCCGGCTTTCCACCGGTTGGGACGCATTCTGGCCACGCCCGAACTGACCCTCGCGTCGCCATACCTGAACACCAACAATTTGCTGAACGACGCGATCTTGGAGCGCATTCCTCAACAAATCCTGTCCCTGCTCAAGGAGGATGAGCCCCGCTTTGTGGTCTATGCCTTCGGGCAGGCTCTGAAAGAGGCTCCGGGTTCGCTCTACATGGGGCCGGGCGGTTTCAATCGCCTCTGCACGAACTACCAGGTCAAGGCCGAGTTCGCCACCAAGACGGTCATCCGGCTGGAAGGCCCGCTCACGAATCCGCGCGCGATCGTGGAGAGTCACCACGAACTGCCGCCACCGTGACCTTGCCACCGATTTTTCCGACATGAAGGCCAGAACGTGGTCCATTATTTGTGTCCTTTGCCTGCTGGGCGCGTGGCTGTTCTGGCGTTGGGGCAATGAACGGATCGCGGAACAGCAGAGAAACCCGCCGCCCGCGACCAACTCCGTGGGCCAGACCGCGGCGGTGCATCCTCCCGTCTCTCTCCTGACCCGCCTTTCGCCGCGGCAAGGGGCTCACGCCTCCCAAGGTGCTGCGGCCGCGGCCCCATCGGAAGCTTCTGAGCCGGCATATCGGCTGCGGAACACTCTCCAACCGCTCGCGGAGTTGGTCCGCAAAGACGCCGCCGTGTTGCTGCGGAACGCGCTCGTGGACACCGAGGCTCCGGTGGCGCTCGACATTCCCCGACATTTGGCGGCCGGACCGGAGCCGGGCGCGTTTATTGTGCAGGCGCGGGGACCGATTGACCCGGTTTTCCGGGCGCGATTGGAACTGGCCGGGGCGGCTATCGTTTCTTACATCCCGAACAACGCCTTCCTTGTCCGGGCCGCCGCAGCGCAAGCCGAGGCGTTGAGGGAATTGAAGGAAGTGCGGGCGGTTCTTCCGTTCGCTCCCTATTTCAAGCTCGATCCCGGGTTGCTGCCGGCCGCCGTCGAGGCCCGGTCCGTTTCGCCCGCCTCCTGGCTGCTGGTCACCGGGTTTCCCGACAGCCGGGATTCTCTGTTCGCTGCTGCGGAGGCCGCGGGCGCACCGGTCCTGGCGGAGGGGGCGTGCCCGTTCGGTCCGCAAATCGTGGTCGAAACGGCTGCGGCCGACTGGCTGGCGCTGGCGCGTTCGCCGGACGTCCAACTGATCGAGCCATGCGCCCCGCGGCAGACCGTCAACGATCTGACTCGCTTCGAACTGGGCGTTGCGCCTGACACCGTGGCCGAGACCAACCGGCTCGGACTGACGGGTACCAACGTTTGGGTGAACGTCAACGACACGGGCATTGACCAGACCCATCCCGACTTGAAGGACCGGGTCTTTGGGGATGGTGCGGCCGTGCTGGTGGATGAAAACGGTCACGGCACTCATGTCGCGGGCATCATTGCCAGCAGTGGCGAACACGGCCCGGTGGGCACCAACGTGCAGGGATCCGTGGAAGGCGCCAGCTTCCGCGGCATGGCGCCGGCGGCGAAGTTGTTTGCCTTGGGGGTGGATCTCGTAGCGGGTCCCCTGCAATCGGACCAGTACCTGATCACCACTGCGGCCGCCACCAATTACTCTGTTCTGAAGCGCACCAACGCGCTGATTTCAAACAACAGTTGGGTGTACGTGGGGCAGTTCGACTACAACACCGCCGCTGCGACCTACGACGCCGCCACCCGCGACGCGCTGCCGGAGCTGGGCGGCTCGCAGCCGATGCTGTATGTGTTCGGCGCCGGCAACTCTGGCGGTGGCAACACGGTCGGGCTGGGCGGCGAGCCAGGGTCGGTGGAATCGCCGGCGACCGCCAAGAACGTCATCACCGTCGGCGCGTTGGAGAGCCTGCGTCGGATCACGAACGAGGTTGTGATCGAACTGCCTGACGGCACCCGGGAAACCAACCAGGTGTTCCTGCCTCGCACAGACAGCCGCGATCAGGTGGCCGATTTCTCCGCCCGTGGGAATGTGGGCATCAACTCGGAGGGGGAATTCGGTCGGTTCAAGCCGGACCTGGTGGCCCCGGGGTCGTACGTCGTTTCCACCCGGACATCTGACTGGGACACCAACACTCCGGCGACGCTCCTCCGCATCAACACCTTCACAAACCAGTTGGTCCAGGCTGGCGCCACGAATCGTTACTCCCTCACCGTTCCGGAGGGGGCTCTGGAACTGGCCATCCTGACCCTGACCAATCGCCTCTCCCCGGTGCCCATGCCGGACCTCACGATTCACCTCTATCGCGATCTGGCCGGTACTGACCTGATCGCGTCGGGCGTCAATTCGCTGACGCTTGCCCCGCCGCCAGAGGGGCCGCTTTACTACCAGGTGGTGAATCGCGCGGGCTTCGCGGTCCGATTCGACTTGCAGACCCGGCTGCGTTTGCCGGCGTTCGAGAGCAACTTTTTCGAGGTTCGGAATCAGCTCGACGAGGAACTGGTCGGCGAGGATGGGGGCGAGCCCAAGTATCGCTACGAATCGGGCACCAGCATGGCAGCGGCCGCGGTTTCAGGGTTGCTTGCGCTGGTCCAGGAGCATCTTGAGCGCACCCTGAAACGACCGTACAGCCCCGCTTTGCTCAAAGCGCTGCTGATCAACGGAGCGCGCTCGGTGTCCACCGAGTACAACTTCAACCTGCGGCGCACCATCAATCATCAGGGCTGGGGCCTGCCCACCTTGCCGAACATCCTGCCGGACGCGCTCACAAACGCCACGGACGAAACCAGGTGGCCGGTCCGCTGGGTGGATCAGCACCCCACCAATGCGCTGGTCACCGGCCAGACCCACACCTACGAACTGGTCGTCCCCGAGACCGCCCGCAACGGCGACCTGCGGGTGACGCTCGTCTGGACCGATCCGCCGGGCAATCCCGCCGCCTCGACCAAATTGGTCAACGACCTGGACCTGTACGTGTCGAACCGTGTCACCGGCGTGAAGTACGCGGGAAACGACATCCCCGCCGACAGCGACTACAACTCAGCCTGGGGGACCAACCAGGTGCCGGTCTTCGACAGTGTCAACAACGTGGAAAATGTCTTCCTGCGCGGACCGGTGGACACCAACTGGGTGATTCAAGTCCACGGCCGGCGCGTGAACGTCAACGCCGTCACGGCCCACACCAATGGGATCGCCCAGGATTATGCCCTCGTGATTTCAACCACGAGCCACACCAATGCGCTGGCCGAATTCAAGCCCGCCCCGACGGTTCCCGCCGGCCTGACCAACGAGTGGGTGTCGTTGATGACGAATGGCATTCCCCTGCTCAAGCAGAAGGTGGGCGCCAACTCGCCGCTGTTGGGCTATCCCGTGGGCACCACCAACCAGTGGCACTTCTACGTCTTCACGAACACCTACACGACCAACTCCGTGCTGACCAACGGCCCGTACGTGGCGTTCCTTACTTTCACGCCGCCGAACCTGTCCGTGCCGCGGAACGTCGAGGCGGACATTGACCTGTACGTCACCCGGAGCGCGGACGGTGGTATCGAGGCCGCGCGCAAGCTCCTCGATCTGGATCCGGCAACGGTCGCGGCCGCCTACTCGTCACGCGAACGGACGGGCAGTGAGCAGGTGCTTTTTGACGACGCTGCCGAGGGCGAGGTGTTCTTCATCGGGGTGAAGTCCGAGGACCAGATGGCGAGCGAGTATTCGTTCATCGGCATTTCACAGCAGGAACCGTTTGAGACGCTGGACGAGAACGGCAACTTGGTCATGCGCGGCACGGTGCTGCCAAATCCCATTCCAGACGGCACGCCCAATCAGCCCGGCGGCGTCAATATCCTGGCCATCGGCGTCACGCCGGTTCGCGTCGGGAATGCGATTGTGGAACTCGGTCTCGAGCACGAGCAACCGGGCGACCTGATTGGTAATCTCAGCCACAACGGCCAGTTCGCCGTGCTGAACAATCATTCGCGTCCCGAGGATCCGGAGGCGCGTGTGCTGGACGTGGTGTACGACGATTCCGGTTCGGGCGAGCTGCCCTTCTCCCTGCCTTCCGACGGTCCCGGCAGCCTGCGGAACTTCCTGGGGCAGCGGAACACCGGTGCCTGGATGCTCACGATGGTGGACAACGCGCTCAGCCAGACCGGCTTCGTGTACAACTTCACCGTGCGCGTGCGCCCCGCGCCCGATTTGCTGATCGGGGTGTACGGCTCCGTGCTGGCCAACCAATGGAATTACTATGTGTTCGACGTGCCGGCCGACGCGAGTCGGATGACCGTCCTGCTCCAGGAATTATCCGGCCCGTTGAACGTCTATCTGCGCCGGGGCGCACCGCCCACACTGACGGACTACGACAAGGCGGCGTTTCTGGTGCCGCCCGGCGGCTCCTTGTCACTGGGCATTCGCGATGTGCCGCCGCTACAGTCTGGGCTGTACTTCATCGGGTTGTACAACCCGACGGCTGTCACGGTGGACTACTTCCTGCGGGTCATTCTGGAGCGCGAACTGCCCGGCTCCTTCCGGGGCGACTACCGCAGCACCAATCGCGTGTACCTGAGCGACGACGCGCACACCAACGGGGTGATCTTCGTCAACGAGGACCGCACGGTGACTGACGTGAAGGTGGGGCTGCGCGTGGACCACGAGCGGGTGTCCGACCTCGATTTTCGCCTCATCAGCCCTCGCGGCTCCCGCGCCTTGGTGGTCGAGAATCGCGGCGGGACCAATCTGTCCCAGCTCGGCTACGAGCGGGTGCAGACCAACTTTCATCACGTGGCGCTGACTTACAGCACCAACTCCGGCGTGGCGGCGCTGTACCTCGACGGCGAGCTGCTCGTGGCGCAGGAGGTCGGGGCCTTCAGGCCGGATACGACCCCGGACCTTTACCTGGGTTATGGACCGACCAACGCGGCGACCAGCAACCAATTCCGCGGCCTGCTGGATGAAGTGGACCTCTACGACCGCGCCCTCAGCGCTTCGGAAATTCTGGCCATTTTCAAATACGGCGGCGCGGGCAAGCCCGCCGCCGGCCTCGTCAGCCGGTGGGCCTTCGATGGTAACGGCGACGATGCGCAGACCAACAACCCGGCCGTGATCGCCGGGCCGACCTTTGTCCCGGGCCGGTTCGGTTCGGCGCTCCGGTTCGGCGCGGACGGCGATTTGGTGATCGTCACGAATCAAGGGGGGCTTGATGTCGGCGCAGGTGGCGGCTTCACGGTGGACGCCTGGGTCAGCCCGTTCGACCTTTCAGCGCCGCGCACGATCGCTGCCTGGACCGATCTGTCGAATCGGGTCGGGGTTGTTTTCGGCCTGGTTCCGGGTCCAGGTACCAACGCGTTGCCCGGCCTCTTGTATGCCAGCCTGCCGGACGTGGGGGGGCTTTCCAATCGCGTGGTGCTCGCTCCCCGCCAGGGCCTGATCAGCACGAACTGGCTCCAAACGAATCTCGTGTTCACGGTGCTGACCGACAACACCAACCAGGCCCTTCTGCCCATCAAGTTTGGCCAGCCGGCCACCAACGCGGCGGGTGCGTTGACCAACCAGTTGATCTCGGGTTTCGAGCAGGTGAACGCCCGCAAGACGGCCGAGTTCGCGGCCGGCGCAACGTTCGAGAATTGGACCGTTGAGTCGAATCAGGTGGCCGTGCTCCAGTCCCCCCTGGCGCACACGGGCACCAACCTGTTGGTCTTAAAGGACGGCGTCATCAGCCGCGATCTGGTCACCGAGGTGGGCAAGGCCTACCGGTTGCAGTGGGTTCACCGGCAGCAACCCGCGTTTGAGGGGATTGTGAGCTGGTGGCCCGGTGAAGGCGACGCGCGGGACCGCGTGGGCACCAATCACGGCTTGGTCCTGATGAATGTCGCCTACGACGCCGGCATGGTCGGCCGCGCCTTCCGCTTCGCGAGAAACGTGGGACTGATCGAGGTGGCTACCAACGCGACGCTGAACTTCACCAATCAGCTCACGATGGAGATGTGGTTTCTGGCCGACACCAACCTGCCCTACGGCGGCGGCATGCTGGGTAAACGCGAGGATCAGTTCGGCACACCGCCATTTGGCGCCAATTACGGCGCCAGCCTGAGTGCCGCCGGTCTGGAGATTTGGTACAACGACACCAATCGTTCGAGCGTCCTCTCGGACCCGCCGGCCTTGGGCGGCTACGAACGACTGCGGTTGGCGATGAGTCCCCGGACCAACGAGTTCCACCACTTCGCGGGAACCTTCCGCCAGATGGGGGCGGCGCAGGTCGAGTTGCAAATCTACCTCGATGGCCGGCTCGCTGCGACGCGCATCCTGCCCGGAGTCTTGCGCGAAACAGTCAACGCCGCGCCGCTGCTTATCGGCGCGACCGTGGACGGCATGGATGGTTTTAACGGAATGCTGGATGAGATCACGCTCTACGACCGCGTTCTCTCGCCGGAAGAGATTGCGCAGATTTACCTGCTCGACCGCGTGGGCAAGGCGGTGCCCCCGGTGGCCGCCCGCGGCCAGATGATCCTCAACGGAGCTTCCACCAACACGTTCACCAGCGACGTCTCTTGGGCCACGAATGCCGTGGCATTTCTCGCGACGACGAATCTCACACACCTGACCTTTGCCAGCGTTGCGCCGGGCGTCCTGCTGGATTCAATCGAGCTGATCGAACTCGAAGCCAACGTCTTCCTCCCCGAGGAGTCCTTCCAGCCCATCTTGGGCGAGAGCTCCCTGGGTGAATGGCGGATTGAAGTCACTGACCGTCGCACCGGAGCGACGAATGTCATCGCGCCGGAACTGGTCCGCTGGCAGTTGGAGCTGAGTTACGGGCCGAATCTGATTCAGGCCGTGCGGTTGACCAATCACGTGACCTATGGCGATGTCATTCCGTTCGGGGGCGTCCGATACTTCTACACCGACGTTCCGCGAAGCGCCCGCTTCGCCACGAACACACTTCGCTCCGACGGCGTGGTCATGTTGGGCCTCTGGTTTAATCAGGATGGAGTTCCGTTGTTCGACCCGGCCGCCGGGGACTTTCAATTGCTGACCAACACCGCCGAGGGGATCGCCGTGCTCGCCACGAACGGCGTCTTCCAAGTGGATACCAACGGAGCGGCCTTGTTCCCGCCGGTGAACCCGCCTCCGCTCGTCCCCGGCCAGCGTTATTACCTGGCCGTCACCAACGACGACGCGGCGACGCCATACACCATCCGGGTGGACTTCGATGCGGAGGACACGGAGATCTTGGGCCTGACTCCGCTGGCTTACGGCGAGACCATCGTCACCAACATCGCGGTCACCAACGCCCTGCAATACTATCGCTACGACGTTTCCACGAATGCCGCGGCCGCCTCATTCGAGGTGTACCCGACCAACGGCAACGTGAACCTCTACCTCCGGAAAGCGAGACCGGTACTGGATCCCTTGCCGACGCCGCGGGTGTTCGATTACGCCTCGCAAAATCCGGGTACCAACGCGGAGATCATTCTGGTGACTCAAAGTTCTCCCATCCCGCTGGGCAGCGGCCCGTGGTATCTCGGCGTCCTCAATGCGGACACCAACGCCGTGGGCTACGGCATCCGCGTGGTCGAGATCACCAACGTTGTCGAGGAGATCATCGTCTTGACCAACGCGGTGCCGCGGGCGGACTCCGTTCCTCCGGGCCCACTGACGACGAAGTACTTCGTGCTCCACGTTTCCAACTCCCCGCCGAGCCTGCAGTTCGACCTGACCGGGCTCTCCGGTAACGCGGTCCTTTACGCCGAACGCGGCGCGAAACCAACCACCAACAGCTTTCTCCGGGCGGATCCGGCGAGCGTGGTCGCGCCGGGCAAGCTCGTGTTCCGCACCAACGCGCTTCTCCCGTCGCTGGACGGCGAGTGGTACCTCGCGGTCGCTCCTTCTGCCGCCGCTCCGGTTTCCTTCCTGCTCACGGGGACCTATCCGGCACCCGACTCCGGAATTACCGCCCTGATCAATCACGTCGCCGCCTCGCGGACACTGGCGGCGGATACCTTTGGCCTGCCGCCGTTCCTGGACTACTTCAGTTTTGAAGTGCGCCCAGATGACACCACGGTGAGCTTCTCTGTGGCGCCGGTGAACGGCGACGTGGACCTGCTCCTGCGGCGGGGGGCGCTGCCAGACCTGGCAACCTTCGACTACGCGGCCTCGACCACGGGCACCGGTGCGGAAACCATCGTGGTCACCCCGAACAGCGTGCCCGTCCCGCTGTCGCCGGGAATTTGGTATCTCGGGGTGGTCAACCAAGACTTCAATTCCGTGACCTACGCGGTTCGCGTGGACGCCTCCGGAGCTGAATTTTCCATCAATCCGGACGTCCTTTTTGCCGACGGCAAACTGACGCTGACTTGGGACGCGGCTTGCGGCCTCAACTTCGTGGTCCAGTACGCGACCGTGATTCCGGAGTCCGGTCCCATCGCGTGGATGGACACGGGGATTGGCGCGGTTTGCACCGATGGAACCTACTCGTTCACGGACGATCCCGGTCTGACTGGTGTCGCGCCGGTGAAGTTCTTCCGCGTGGTGCTGCTGCCTTAGGCGGGCTCGACTTCGGGCTTGGTCCCAGCGTTGACCAACACTCAGCGGCGCTAATCAGGGTCATTGTAGCCCTCGTGATTTCGCTGGTGTTGTCTGTTACGATTTTGTGAAGATGCTCTCGATCCGGAGAAATCCGGGCGACGAGTCTATGAAAGTCATCGAGCAACTGCTGAAACTTCAAGAAATCGAATTCGGACCCCAGTCAACTTCCGCCGATCACTGCCACGAGGCATCCGCCCTCCGCGACGAAATCCCCGCGCCTCTGCTGGCTCATTACGACCGCTTCAAAGCCCGCGCCAAAAAGGCCGTGGCGCTTGTCCATCATGGCGTCTGCGGCGGGTGCCGGATGAAGATCCCCTCCGGACCCTACGCGGCGCTGATCCGCGACGAAGACGTGGCGATGTGCGAATACTGCGGGCGCTATCTGATTCTCGCGCCACCTGATCCGGCGCCGGTCAAGCCCGCCCGGCGCGGGCGCCGCAAGTCGGCCGACACCCTTGTCACCGCCTGACCGCGGGGCATGGTCCGAACGGAAGCGCCGGACCCTTCCGGCGCCCGTTTGGCTGGTTCGGCGAGCGCCCCCGGGCCGTTAAGCGCATCCTGTCCTTTCACGCGGGGCCGACGCCGCGTTCCGTCCAACGCGCCAGCGTCCAGACATACTCCCGCTCCAACTGTTCCACTACGCTCCGCGACCGGAGGGGTTCCGGCATGACCTCCCACGTGTAGGTTTCCATCTCGAAGTGCCGGCAGCGGTCAGGGTCCACCGCCAGCTCGTCCAGGACCCCGAGCAGGTGCGCGCGTGTCGTGCCCAGCTCTCCTTCCGGCTCCCAGTGTAGCGGCACGTGGAAGTGGATCCGCCACTCCTCGGCCTGGGCTGCCGCATCGTTGGCCAGTGCCTCCGGCAAATCGCGATGCCGGGTGATCTGACCGTTGCGGTCGCGGGCGATGACCTGGTGCAAATAGGTCTGGTCCGCAAAAGCGGCCAGGCGGGCGCGTCCCTCGTAGGTGGGGTTGAGCGCCAGCGCTGAACTCAGATGGACCTTGCTCAAAAGAATTCCGGCTTCACGCAGGCGGGCCAACGCCGCAGGGGCCTCCTCGAATTCCACCCCCAGATGGCAGGCGTCGTAGTTGATGCCAAGATGCCGGTCGAGCCGCGAATCGCCGGGCCGGTCGGCGCGCATCCGCTCGAAGAAACCGACCGTCTCTTCAGTCGTCTCCAGGTGGCAGAGCGGTTCCGGCTCCAGCCCGAGATGGAGGATGCGTCCGCTGCGTTCGCTGAGCGCGGCGATGTGTTCGATGCACTGCCAGAGGTTGCTCCGCATGGCGCGTTCCGCCTCCGGGCTGACGCCGAACTCTTTGAACGAGACCGGGACCGTGCTGACACTGCCTTCGCCGCCGGGCGGGACCAGGTCGGCCAGCAGATCAAACACCCGACACGTGTACTCTAGGCGGGCCTCGCTGCCCCAGTCCGGACGATACACCTGCTCCTTCACGCGCGTCCCGTGAAACTGGCCGTAAGGAAAAGCGTTGACGGTGAACACGTAGCAATCGTGCTTGTCCAGCCAGCGCCGGAAGTCTCTCAAGGCTGTTGGATCGCCCACTTCCGCGGCCGCCCGCGCCCCGAGGCGGAGACCCAGCGCGAACGGCCGGTGGGGGCAGACCCGCTCCTTCACCGCCAGCGCATGGTGTTCGAGATTGGCCAGCGTCTCCGGCCAGCTTTCGCCGCGGTGAATATTGGTGCAGTAGGCAAGGTGCCGGCCTCCGGTCAGTTGCATGGCGGCAGCCTAGCAGCCCGTCGGCTGAGGGCGCACGGATTTCTCCGAGGTCGCCGGGCGCGGCGGACCAGCACCATCCGCCCAGCGGGAGCCTGGTGGCCAACCGGATGTTCTACGCCCTGGCGGCGCTGGCCGACTACCTGATGAAAGCCGTGCCGTTCCTCGGTCTGCCCGACGCGGGCCCAAGCTGGACCGTGCCGACCCTGCTCCCGCAGCGGGTGCGCCTGCCGGTGACGCTGGCGGCCAACACGCAGTATTACCTGGCGAGCCAGGAGGTCGGTGGTGGTGACAGTTGGTACAGTTACAACACGGCGGTGCCGACAACCAGTGCGGCAACGGTCCAGACGCCGGTGTACAGCAACGACGGGACGAGTTGGACTCCGTATGGGACGGCGGGGAGTTACAGCTATGGGCCCGTGAGTTTCGAGTACTGCGGTATTGGTGGTGTGGCCAAAGCCAGCGCCCCCGAAGCCTTCGAGGCAGTCGTAGATCAGGCCTCCAGCACAAGGGCCCAGGCTGACACCGGCACCGGTCATCAACATCCTCGCCAGCCTCGGCCTGCCGGCGCTCGCCATGGTGGCGCTGACGGTGGTGGCGCTCATGCACGACGTGACCGCGTTCGCCCGCGGCCTTGGCGGGACGGCGCTTGTTGGCGTCGGGTTCTGGTACTTGCTGATCGTCGCGATGAGCCTCACCGGTCGGCTCGAACTGCCCGACGCGTTCTGGCAGGCGGCGGCCCGTCGCCACAGCGAGGCGGAAGTGTCGGCTGCGCGCTCCGTGGGGCCCATCTTGTTTGTCTTCGCGCTCGTGCCGGTGTTTTGGGCGCTGTTCGACCAGACGACGTCCACCTGGGTGCTCCAAGGGAAGAAGATGGTCCCGTTTGACGTGTTCGGATTCACCATCGGCGCGGAGCAAATGCAGTCAGCCAATCCGGCGTTGGTGATGGTGCTGGTGCCGCTGCTGACCTTGGGCGTGTATCCGCTGCTGGGCCGGCTGGCTACGCCGCTGCGGCGAATGGGGGCGGGCATGTTCTTTGGCGCGGCGTCGTTTGTGATTGTCGCGTGGCTGCAGCAACGCATCGAGGCCGGCGAGCAGCTCAGCGTGCTGTGGCAGACGGTGCCGTACCTCGTGCTGACCACCGGCGAGGTTCTGCTCTCGACAACCGGGCTGGAGTTCGCCTTCGCGGAGGCGGCGCCGGCGATGCGCAGCACAATCATGAGCTTCTGGTTGCTGACGGTGGCGCTCGGCAATCTGCTGGTCACCGGCATCACCAAGGTTCTCGGGGCGGGTGCCGAAGACGCCTCGGTCAGCCCGTCGCGGTTCCTGCTCTACGCTGCGCTGACGGCGGTGGTGGGCGTGCTGTTCAGCCTGGTTGCCGTGCGGTATCGGTATCGCCACCCGACGTTCAAGGCCCAGGCCGGCGAGGCGTAGGCACCGGGCGGCAGAGGAAGACCCCCTCCTCGCCGGAGGGCAGGATCCAACTTGCTTCCACCCGAAGTCCGACGCCCGCGAGTTGCCCGCGCAGCAATTCGGGGGTGTGGCGGTACGAGAAGAACAACCGAAACGATTCGCCCGGCTGGAAAATGAACGTCTCGCCCGCCACGCGGAGGGTTTGGGACTTGTGGAAATCGAAGTACGCCGCAATCCGCCGCAGGGGCGATCCGCCGGGGGCGGCTTCAACCTGAAACCGCAGCCCCCCATCCCGCCGCGTCTCCACGCCCAGGTCTTCCAGCCAGGTCAACAGCCAGTCGCGGGTGGGGGCATTGTCGTACTGCGGGAGCACGCGCGCCACGCCGCTCGCGTAGTCGTCGCCTGGCGCGAGATTGGCGCTGACCAATAACCGGTCCGAGGCCTCCAGTAACCCGGCCAAGGAGGGCAGGCACGCGCCCGGCTCGAAGTTCGGGACCATCCCGAAAAAGGTGTAGCACCGGGCCGCGCCCGCGGGGCGCAGGGGGGCGAGCAAGCCGTTCAGGTCGCCGCAAACGGCCACGTCACACACGACGGGTTGAATTCGTTCGGGCGGCAGCTCCGCGAGTGCCGCCTCCCGCGCCACGAGCGTCAAGGGGAGGCTCACGTCCAAGGGCACGTAACCAACCGAGCGACCCCGACGGGCCAGTTCCCGGATCAGGGCAACATCTTTCCGGCCGCCGCCGCAGCCTAGCCCCACCACCTGGACGGCGTTCACTTGCCAGCTTTCGGCCAGGGCCGCACCGGCGGTCGCGTAGAGACGCGCTCCCTCGTCATCGCGGCGGGCCGGGGAAAACGCTTCATGAACCCGCAGCCACTTCTGGGCCTGCTTGACGCTGTCATAGTGGAACTTGTGATTGGCCTGCCGTCGGCGGAGGGCTGCGAGCAGATCGCGTTCAACCTGCGCGGGGAACTGCGACGGATCCACCAGGACGAGGGCTGCGGCAGAGGCTGATTTCATGTGGGGTCGTTCTTGGTGGTCGGCAGACAGACGAGCGATCGTTCGTTCTGGGCGTCGCTTCACAACTCGCCTTGCCGGCGCCGCCATGCCTGCGCGATTTGTTCCAAGGTTCGGCCCTTGGTCTCCGGAACGCGACGCCAGACCAGCAGGACGAGCAGCACGCAGAAGAAGGCGTACACGTAAAACGGAAAGGCGTGATGGAACTGCTGGACAAACCAAGAGTCCTTCGCATCAAGAAGGGGGAACGTCTGCGTGACGACGTAGTCAGCCATCCAGAGGAAGAAGGTGGCCAGACCCAGCGCCCGTCCGCGCACGGCGGTCGGGAAGATCTCCGAAAGAATCACCCAGGTCACCGGCCCGACCGACAATCCAAACGCGACGACGTAGAGGATGATGAAGAACAGCATCCACTGGCTGCCCGCCGCCGGTTGGGGCATGGACTGGGCCATGAGGCCCATCGCCAGCAGACTCAGACCCATGCCCGTGGCGCCCAGGATCATCAACGGCCGGCGACCCCAGATGTCCACCGTGGCGATCGCCACCACCGTCGCCAAAGCGCTCGACCCATTGATGATGATCTGCTGCAAAAGGCCCGCATCCACGCCCGTCGAGGCACTCAACCCTTTGAAGATCGTGGCGCCAAAGTAGAGGAAGACATTGATGCCCGTGACTTGCTGGAGCACGGCCAGGGCGATGCCGATCAGCAGCGCCCGCAAGGAACGCGAGAACACTTCGCCCCAAGTCCCGCGTTGGCCCGCGAGCGACTCCCGGATGGCGGCCAGTTCACGCTGCGCGAAGGCACCGCCGGCCACGCGGGTCAGTGTGCCTTCCGCTTCCGCCGAACGGTCCTGTTCCACCAGCCAGCGGGGGCTTTCTGGAATCGCCAACAAGAGCACGCCGAAGAGGACCGAGGGGCCGATCCCCATCGCGAACATCCATCGCCAGCCGGTTTCAATCAACCAGGTCTGCACCTCGGGCAGGGCCGGATCGCCCTTCGCGCGCGCGATCAGGTAGTTGACGAAAGCCGTGGCCGCGATGCCGCCGACGATGGCGATCTGGTTGACCGCCACCATGCGCCCGCGCAGATGCGCCGGGGCGATCTCGGCGATGTACATCGGCGTCGAGATCGAGGCGATGCCGATGGCCACGCCGGCGAGGAAGCGGAAAACGATGAACGTGCCGATGTCCGGCGGAAGCGCCGTGCCGACGGAGGAGGCGAGAAACATCAGGGCTGCCAACATCATGGCCGGGCGCCGGCCAAAGCGGTCCGACAACGGCCCGACCACGAGAACGCCGGTCGCGCAACCCAGCAGCACACAACCCGACGTCCAGCCCTTCATGAAGTCGCTGAGTTGGAACCTGGCGGTCAGAGGCTCGATGGCGCCCGAGATGACGCCGGTGTCGTAGCCGAAGAGCAGACCGCCCAGCGTGGCGACGAGGCAAATCGGAATCAGGTAGGCCAGGCGGGCTCGCACGGGTTCGCCGGCGGCGGGGGTGGGAGGAGTCATGGCTGGGATGGGCAAGACCGGGAGTGCCGCCAGGCGGCCGACGCGGACGCGCGTCCGAGCGACCGGGGAACGAGCCGGGCCGTCCTCCGCGGCGGCAGGGGCGGCGATGGTGTCGTCGGGCAAAGCGCGGTCATTGGCGGCGACAGGAGTCTGCGGGTCCTTCCAGACGGCGCAAGGGAAAGGGCGTTGCCCGGAGGAGTTTGCGCTCCCCTCGTGCCGCTTGAGGCCGGTTCGGGCGTCACGCCAGCGGATCCGTGCGATCGGCCAAGGGAAACGAGACGCGGCGCTGATTGAGATGCGCTTGATAGACAGCGGTGACCATCTCGATCGCCCAAGCGCCATCCTGTGCCGAGCACAAAGCACTCTCGCCGGTACGGACGCCGTGAACCAGGTCCCGGCCCATGTGAGTGTGGTGCGCCGGCACGGTTTCACCAGCAGGAGTGGGCAAGGGTTGCCACTTGAGGTCATTCGCCGGATGCAACAGGTAAGGGGAGTCAAGGAACGCGAAACCCACCCCGGATTGGTACGCCAGCACCCGCCGCGTTCCCAGGATTTCGAAGGACCAGTGCTCGCGCGGGCCGGGTGGCTGATTCCACGCGTCTTTGGCGCTGACCGACTCCCAAGTTGCCGCGACGTTTTCCGCGAAGCCGAACTGCGCCCGGACGGTGTCGCCCATGACGCGTATGGGCTCGCGCCCGTCGCGGGCGTCCGCTCGGGAGGCATGGCGACCTCCGACGAGCACTGTCGCCGAGCACCATTGCGGGTCGCCGAACAGCCAACGCATCAGATCGAAGTCGTGTGTGCCAAGCACCAATAAATCCTCGCCGCCTGCGCGGTGATCCTGCTTGCCGTGGAAGTGCGCCTCGCGCACACGGCCGAGGAAGCCCTCCTTCAGCAGCGCCCGGACTTTTTGAAAATCGGCGCCGTAGCGCCGGTTGTGGGCCACCACCGTGTGGGTGCCTTTTTGTTTTGCCGCCGCGACGACGCGATCGGCTTCAGGAAGGGTTTCCGTGAGTGGTTTCTCAATAAACAGGTGAGCGCCGGCCTCGATCGCGGCGAGGGCGACTGCCGTGTGACTGCGCGGATGACGGAAGGCGATGGAGACGAGGTCTGGTCTCTCGCGCGCGAGCATTTCCCGGAAGTCGCCGTAGCCACGGCGTGCGCCAGAACGAGCGATTGCCTGTTCGCGTCCGACCGAATCCGGATCGGCGACGGCCACGACCTCCACACCCTCGATCTCACTCAAGATGCGGTCGTACCCGTGGCCATAATCGCCGCCGCCGGTTTGGCCGATAATCGCGGCGCGAAGAGTGGCCGAAGCAGCGGCGCCAAGGAATGGGGCGCTGGAGATGGCCGCGACCGCGGCTGCTCCGGCGCGGGCGAGGAAACGTCGTCGGGGCAGTCCGATCGGGACCCTGGGCGATGTTCGCGCGATTCCGCGGAAAGTGGCGGCCGCGACGGGCAGGGGGTGCGTTCTTTTCACGCCGAAAGTGTAATGCCCGCCGGGCGGAAAGGAATGCAGGAAGCCCACTGCAAACGGGATGACCCTTGGGAGAATCGGGGAAGCCCCACCGGCGGTCCGATGCGCTGCTGCCGATGACTTACACGCGCTTCCGTGCTTTACGATAGCTGACCTTGGTCGGTGCCGTCGGGGCGGGGGAGGCCGGGGAGGCCACGGCCGCGCCGAACTGCCGCTTCAATTCCTTGATTTGATCCCGCAAGAGGGCGGCTTTCTCGAACTCGAGGTTGTTGGCGGCGTTGAGCATCTCTTCCTCCAACTCGCGGAGGGTCTGGGTCACGTCGAAGTTGCCAGCGGTCTCTTGCAGGACGCTGGCCGCCGCGCTGGCGTTGGCGTGGCGGTTGGACAGGCTCTCTTCAACCGCGCGTGTCACGCTGCGGGGCGTGATGCCATGCTCGCGGTTGTAGGCGAGTTGCTTCTGCCGGCGGTATTCCGAGGTGGCGAGGAACCGCTTGATGCTCTGCGTCAGCACGTCGGCATAGAGAATCACTTCGCCATGGAGGTGGCGGGCGGCGCGGCCGGCGGTCTGAATAAGACTGGTCGTGGAGCGCAGGTAGCCCTCCTTGTCGGCATCCAGGATGGCAACGAGAGCGACCTCGGGCAGGTCAAGGCCCTCACGGAGGAGGTTGATGCCCACGAGCACGTCGAACTCGCCTTTGCGCAGGGCGCGGAGGATTTCCACGCGCTCGATGGCGTCAATTTCGCTGTGGAGGTAGCGGACGTTGATGCCGATGTCGCGCAGGTAATCGGTCAGTTCCTCGGCCGTGCGCTTGGTGAGGGTGGTGACGAGGACACGCTCCTTGCGTTCGACGCGTTTGCGGGCTTCCTCGATGAGGTCGTCAATCTGGCCCTTGAGCGGCTTCACGGTGACCGGTGGGTCCACCAGACCGGTCGGCCGGACGATCAGTTCCACCGTGTTGCCCGCGGCCCACTCGAGCTCCATCGGGCCGGGCGTGGCGCTGGCGTAGATGGTCTGGCCCTGCAGCGCCTGGAATTCATCGAACTTGAGGGGGCGGTTGTCCAGGGCGCTGGGCAGGCGGAAACCGTGGTCCACGAGCACTTGCTTGCGGGCGAGGTCGCCGGCCGACATGCCGCCGATTTGCGGCACGGTGGCGTGGGACTCGTCAATGATCAGCAGGTAATCTTTGGGCAGAAAATCGAGGAGGGTGCAAGGACGCGAGCCGGGGGGGCGCTGGGCGATGTGCCGGGAGTAATTCTCGATGCCGGAGCAGAAGCCCATTTCCTCCATCATCTCGAGATCGTACTCGGTGCGCATCTTGATGCGCTGGGCTTCAAGGAGTTTGCCCCGTGCCTCGAACCACGCGATGCGTTCGCGGAGTTCCTCGCGAATGGTGAGCATGGCGCGCTTGAGTTTGTCCGCCGGAGTGACGAACTGAGCCCCGGGATAGACGGTGGTGGCGGCCAGGTCCTCGCGCGCCTCACCGGTGAGCGGATCAAACCGGGTCAGGCGCTCGATTTGGTCGCCGAAAAACTCGAGGCGTAAGGCGTCCTCGGTGTGAGCGGGGCACAGCTCGACGACGTCGCCCCGCACGCGGAAGCGGCCCCGTTCGAGGCTGACGTCATTGCGGCTGTACTGCAGGTCCACCAGGCGGGCAAGGAGTTGGTCCCGGGAGAGCTCCTGCCCCACGCGCAGGTTGACGATCATCTGCTCGTAATCCTCGCGGCTGCCGATGCCGTAGATGCAGGAAACGCTGGCTACGACGACCACGTCGCGCCGGGAAAAAAGAGCGCTCATGGTGGACAGCCGCAGGCGCTCGATTTCGTCGTTCCGACTGGAATCCTTCTCGATGAAGGTGTCGGTGCGAGGAATGTAGGCTTCGGGCTGGTAGTAGTCGAAGTAGCTGACGAAGTACTCGACGGCGTTGCGGGGGAAGAAGCCCTTGAACTCGGCGTAGAGCTGGGCGGCCAGCGTCTTGTTGTGGGAAAGGACGAGCGTCGGGCGGTTAACCCGGGCGATCACGTTGGCGAGCGTAAAGGTCTTGCCCGAACCCGTGACGCCGACGAGCACTTGATGCTTCAAGCCCCGGCGCAAGCCATCGGCGAGCTTTTCGATCGCCTGGGGTTGATCGCCGGCGGGGGCGAAAGGGGCGACGAGTTCAAACATGGGCAGCGGGCTGGACGCCTCCGGAAGCGACCGCCGCACGGACCGGATGCTGGCGTTCCCGGTGAGTTCCGGGCGTGCTTCGGTTCGGCCGTGTTGCGGGGCGCACTCTGACGATCACCGGAAGCATCGGGGCAGACGAGTGACGCCGGGTTGGCGAGAGCGCCTCAACCCGGAGTCGCGGTCTTGGGGTGGATCGCAATGTCCACCTGCAGGTCCGCCGCGATCTTCTCCAGTTCGCGGCGGAGTGGGGCCAGATCGGCGTCGGCCGGCGCGGTGACGGTCGCGCGCGCCTTGAAGAGCGGCTCGCCCGACATCGGGGCGCTGACGACTTCAGTGGTGAGCTCTTCAACATTGATTCTTTGCCGGGCGAGTGCGGCCGAGATTTCGCGGACGATTCCCGGGCGGTCTTGCCCCACCAATTCGATAACGGCAAGTCCGCTGGGCGGCGCCGGGGGCGCGGCCTCGTCCTCCTCGACCACGATGGTCAAGCCTGAGGCGGCCATCGCTTTGAGAGCGTCGCATAGTGCCGGCCGCCGATCCGGCGGCACCTGTGCCCGGAGGATGCCGGCGAACTGGCCGCCCAGACGACACATGCGGCTTTCGAGCCAGTTACCGCCATGCTCCGCAACCACGCGGGCGACGGCTTCCACAATTCCGGGCCGGTCGGCGCCGATTACTGTCATCACCACAGGGACTTGCATGGCAGACGTGCTAGGCGGGTCGTTGGCTGTTGGCAAGCGCATTGCCCGCCGAAACCATCAGCGAGCGAGACTGCCGATGGCGGATTCGGCCCGTTCTCGGCGCAACGACGTGCAATAGCCCGGTGGGCCGCCCCTATTGAGTTTCCGCGGCAGGCGAGGGATCGCCAAGTCGTTTCGCGGCCTGATCGAGCCATTCGATCTGGGGGGGGTAAAGCTGATCGCGATCGAGCAGGCGCAGGTACCGTCGGGCTTCCTCGAGGCGGCCGCTCATCAGCGTCACCTCGAAGTAGGTGAGGTAGTACTGGGCGAGTTCGGGGGGGCTGAAGGCCCGGATATTGAGATCTTTCAAGACGGTCTCCGCGTCATCGTAACGGCCGCAAATTGCGAGCGCCGCGGCGTAATTGGCCAGCACAGCGCTCGAAAACGGCACCAAGGAGACCAGGCGACGCGAAAGATTCAGGGCTTCCGTTGGCTCCTTGCGGAAAAGCATGAGTGCCGCGGCGTAGTTGTTAATGGCGACTGGGTCGTTCGGACGCTTGTCGAAAAACGCTTTGGCGGCCGACAGGATTTCGTCACTTTCACGCAAGTAGGTTCCAACTCTCACCAGGAGGCGGAGGTATTCGGGGCTGCCGCTCAACGCTTCTTTATGGGCCAGAAGAACCGGCTGTGCCCATTGAACTTCGCCAAGCGCGGTGAGCCCTTCACCAACTTGGAAGGCGATGCCGGGATCACTGATCCCGACCTTGGTGATCTGGTCGAACGCTTCTCTGGCGCCTTGTTGGTCTCCCGAACGCCACAAGGCGAGACCTTCGAGATACCAACTGTAGCCGCCGAGGAAATCCATGGCGCGCGGCATCATGCGGATGCGCAATGCGAGTGCCCGCAACGCATCCCAATTCTGGGCGCGGATGAGGAGGTCCGCTTCGAGGACCAACAGTTCGGCCGCCCAGCCGCTGTTGTCGCCGAATCGGGCAATCAATTCGCTCGCCCGGTCCGTCATTCCCAACCCCACGTAAGCCTGGGCCAGTCGGAAGGCCTCAAACGCATTTCGCGGATTGAGATTCGACGATTGCGCGAGGCGCTCCGCTTCCGCCCGCCGGCCATCGTACGCCAACAGCGCCCAGTAAGCGACATGGTGCCGAATGCCATCGAGACCGACATCCTGAAGTTCCCGCAGCAGGGCGCCACACGCCTGGGAATCGCGGAGGTGAAACATCGTGATGTACTCAAGGTCAAACGCCAGTTGTTCGGTCAGGCGGCTTTGACGAGCGGCACGCAGACGCTCGCGGGCGAATCCCCGGTCGCTGTCTTCACCCCAGCCGATGAGATAGGCGAGGCAGTAGTATTCGAACTTGGGTTCCCGTGACTTGAATTCCCGGAGCTCAGCCCCGCTCCCTTCGCTGCCGCCCGCGAAGGTTTGGCGGAGTTGCTGGACCTCGGCCAGGATTGCGGGGTTGGATTGGATCCGGTTTCCGAATTCGACCGTTCGGCCCGCTTGAAACAAGGCCATCAGGTAGAGGCGTTCGAGGCTTTCCGGCATGTCGTTTTTCCGGGAATCGAGCAGACCGGCGGCACGGTCGGAAAGCGTGGTGCTGCGCGTGTTGATCCAGGCGCGGGTGATCAGTTCGAGGTCAGCGGTGTTGGTGCCGCCGATGCGAAGCAGCCAGTAGCCCGCCTGGAGCGCCGCGCCGATGGCGTCGTCGGTGTTGTCAAGCTTGGGGATGATCGCCAGCACCCCGCGCATCGAGGTTTCGTCGGCGAAGTTGTTTGCCCACGAGGCGCGCCAGCCGTCGAAGGCTGCACGCATCTCGCCTCGTTCCTCAGCGGCCTGCGCCGCACGACGCAGTGACCGGACTTGCCAGAAGTCCAGCAGGCTGACCTTCACTTCGGGCGTGAAACCTTCCGGGGTGGTTCGCCAGATCTTGGGCACCGCCAGCGCCAGGGTCGCACCGCCCAAAAGGAAGAGCAGGACGGTCGCCAAGAACAACGGCGAAAAGATCATCAGCCGGATCAACGGCCAGTTCTCAAATTTGGCGGCCAGCCGCTCCTTGCGGGTGAGCGGCGGTGGCTGATCGGGCAAGTTTTCCGGGGCTTCTGGGTTGGCCATACCGAAATGAATTCAATCCATTCCCTTAAACACTGGCGCAGTCTGTGCCATCACAACGGCGGCGAGCCAGCAGAAAAGCGCCGTAACGCGGTTGTTTGGCAATCCTGCTCGCCTGTTCGCTCCTTCTTCGACAGCGATTTCGCTTCTGTGTTCATTGGTCGGCGCCCCGCCACCGGCGAGGTCGTTGGGCTCCCGCCCACCAGAGCACCCAGCCAAGAAGCACGGTTGCGCCCCCCCAAACCGCAACGATGGGGCGGCGGGCAATCACGGCGACCGTCATCGCGAGGACAGCAAGGAGAAAAGTGGCCGGCACCCACGGCCAGCCGGGAACCGGGAGGGCGGGGCCTTCTCGCAGCCGCAAGCGCCAAAGGCCTGCGACCGTCAAAGCGGTGCTCAGACCCAAGGTGAAACCGATGTAGGTTAGCAAGGTCTCGTAGGTTGTCGTCCATAGCATCGCAGCCGCCAGAATCAACTGGAAGGCAATTGCCATCCGCGGAGGTCCCGCCAGGGCGGCCAGCGGACGTGGCAGGTAACCCTGCGCCGCCATTTGGGCATAAACGCGCGGTCCGGCCATGATCATCGCGGAGAGTGAAGTGCCTAACGCGACCAGAATTGTCAGGGTGATCCCCTTGGCGAGGCCCGGCCCACCCAGCGCTTCCGCAGCGATTCGCCCGACATCCAGTTGACCCGCCAATTGCGACGCGGGCACCCCAAGGACGAAGACGGCATTGAGTCCCAGATACAAGGCGGTCGTGATGGCCGTGCCAATCAACAACGAACGAGGCAGCCAGCGATCGGGGTCGCGAATCTCTCCGCCGAGATAGACGGCGGCATTCCAACCCGAATAGCTGAAGGAGACCCAAACCAGCGCCATCAAGAACGCCCCAAGCCCCGCCGTCGGCAAACTGGTTGCGGCCACCGTTTCGATCCGCGTGAGCCCGCCTCCGATGAAGCCCAAGATCAGCAGAATCTTGATCGTGACAATCCAGTCTTGGGCGCGCGAGCCGAAGCGGACACCGATGGCATGAATGCCGGCGAACGCGGCGAGGGCCGCCGTACCGGTCAGTTCCGGGGCTACTCCGGGCAGCCACGGGGCCAGATAACTTCCGAACCCGAAGGCGACCGCCGCCAACGGAGCGGAGAACCCAACGAGCAGGGAAATCCAGCCTGCCACAAACCCGGCAGCGGGGTGAATCGTCCGCGAGAGGAAAACGAATTCTCCGCCCGATTCCGGGATTCGGCGGGCCAGCGCGCCGTAACTCAGGGCGCCGAGAGCGGCAATCCCGCCCCCCACCAGCCAGGCCAGCAGCACGAGCCATGGCGACCCGAGGTCCTTCAACAGGAAGCCACTGGTGGTGAACACCCCGGTGCCGACCATGCTGGCCACCACCAGCGCCGTCGCGCTCCAGCCGCCCAGTTGCCGGCGGTTGTCCGCAGGGGCAATCGCTGGCGAGGCGAGAGGGGCGGGTGAACCGGCGGCCGGCATGGTTCAGCGCCGCTCCTTTTCGAAAACAACGAAGTAGTTCTCGCGGAGAAACGGCGTTTCCCGGATCTTGCGAAAACCGGCCCGGGTAATCTCGGCCTCAAACACCGCCTGGCCGGCCCGGACGTGTCGCATAATCCAGTCCGAGCTCCTGCCTTCCTCTCGATGAAACTCCACCAACACCAACCTGCCTCGGGGACGAAGCGCCGCATGCAGGCTGGCCAGGGTTTCCGCCGGATACTCGAAGTGGTGGTAGGTGTCGCAGATGAACACGAGGTCCACCGACCTTTCTGGAAGGGATGCCGACCGCTCCGAGGCAAGCACCGGCCGCACGTTGTCCAAGTTGCGGCCAAGGGCTTCGGCTTCGATATGGGTCAGGAATGCGGGAACAATGTCCACCGCATACACGGTTCCCCGCCGGCCCACCGCTTCGGCGAAGAGCAGGGTGAACAACCCGCTGCCGGCGCCGACATCGGCCACTGTCATGCCTTTACGCACTCCCGACTCCAGCACGATGCGATGCCGGTGATCGTAAATTTCCCGGCCTTCCCGCTCGAAGCGCTCCACCCATTGGCTGACGTTCAAGTCGGGCTTCAGGTACTCGGCATTGATTCCGGGCGCGACGCTGGGCGTCGCCAGCGCGTTTGGGGGCGGCGAAGCCGTTTGGGTTCGGCAGCCAGCCCCTACAGCCACCAGCGCGGCGGTCAGCGCGCACGTGGCAATCCGCCGGACTTTGCGGAGGTGCTCGTGCCTTGTTCGGGCCGGAGCGGTGCTGGTGCCGGTCGGGCAGGAACTCATTTCACGGCCCTCATGGCGGGCAGGGGTTCGCCGCAGTAAATGCAGTGCGGCCGCGATGCTTTGTTGGATCGGCGACAACTTGGACAGGCGGTCACGTCGGCGGTCATCCGGCCGTCGAGGGCGCCGTCGCGCAAATCCACTTCCTCCATCTTTTTCAGAATGGCTGCGTCGGAGAGATTCAACTCCTCGCGCAGGATTTCCCAGAGGGCCTGGCAGGCGAGGGTGAGCGCCTCGGTCCGGCGTTCCAAATCCTCCACGTCCATTGGCGCCAGTTGCCCGCGGCCGGCGGTGTTTCCGCTGCGGGCGCGGTGTTGCTGGTAAAGCTCGAGAAACAGGCTCATGACTGATGGCAAAGTTGATGTTCAGCGTCAGTACTTCGGCATGGAGTGGTCAATCTCCTCCGCCCACGCGAGTATGCCGCCCCGCACACTTTTAACGTGGCGAAAGCCTCGCTGGCGAAGGAATTCTGCGGCCTCCAGCGAGCGGCGTCCGGACTTGCAGTGGAGGAAGTACGTCTTTTCAGGGGCCAGGCTGCCGGCCCATGCCGCGATCCGGCTCAGCGGCATCAGCCGCGCGCCGCGGATGTGCGCGATCTCGGCCTCGGCCGGCTCCCGCACGTCCAGCACCACAACCGCCGAGTTTGGATCACGGAGCGCCTGGGCGAGTTGCTGGACCGAAACCTCTAGTTCGTCGCCGTCGGGGAAAACGGATGAAGTCGCGGCGCAGGCGGAGGGAAGATCTTGAACGGTCTTGATCGAAGGCCGTTCACCGCAAACCGGGCAAGCCGGGTCGCGGCGGACGCGCAATTCACGGAACTGGCCCTCGAGGGCATCAATCAGGAGCAACCGCCCCATCAGGGATCGGCCAGTTCTGAGGACCAGTTTCAGCACTTCGTTGGCCTGAATGCAGCCAACCAGGCCGGCGACCACGCCCAAGACGCCAGCCTCCGCGCAATTCGGCGCCGCACCGGGCTGTGGCGGTTCGGGAAACAAGCACCGGTAACACGGTCCGCCGAGCTTTGGGGCGAAAACGCTGGCCTGCCCCTCGAACTGAAAGACCGCGCCGTAGATGTTGGGTTTCCCCAACAACACGCAGGCATCGTTGACCAGAAAGCGAGTGGGCAGGTTGTCCGTGCCATCCAGGACGATGTCGTAGGGCTCGATAATCTCAGCCGCGTTCGCTGCGGTCAGCCTGACCGGATGCAGGACAACCTCCACGTGCGGATTGATTGCTCGCAGCCGGGCGCAGGCCGATTCCGTCTTGAGTTGGCCAAGCTCCGGCGTGCCGTGGAGCAACTGCCGCTGGAGGTTGGACAGGTCCACCCGGTCGGCGTCGGCGATTCCGATTCGTCCCACGCCGGCAGCCGCCAGATACATCGCTGCCGGCGAACCCAAACCGCCGGCGCCGACACAAAGAACTTTGGCAGCCTTGAGCCGCAACTGTCCCGCGCGACCGACTTGGGGCAGGATGACTTGCCTCGAATACCGGGCGATCTCGTCTTTGCTTAGGTCCATGCGCCAACTACCGTCACGGCGGGAGATTCGCAGATGAGCCGGTCAAGACAACGCCGTTCCGCAGGGGTCACGCAGGCGAAGAAGCCAGGGGACGGTGCCGCTCAACTCACGGCGGCGTCCTGTTATCTGCGCCGCCGATTTCGCCGGCCAATCCGCCTGGCCGTCGTCCTGGGAAGCGGTTTTTCGAGTGTCCTCGATTCGCTGGCCATTGAGCGGCGGGTACCGTTTGGGGCGGTGCCGGGGTTGGTTTCGGGAAGTGTGGAGGGACATCTCGGGGCCTTCGTCGCCGCGCGAGTTGCGGATGAACCGGTCCTCTTCCTCGCCGGGCGCGCCCACGTTTACGAAGGTTTTTCGGCGGCACAAGTAGCGATGCCGATGCGGATCCTGGCGGCGCTGGGAATCCAAGTGGTGTTGCTCACCAATGCGGCCGGCGGCATTCACCCGCGTCTGTTCCCCGGAAGCTTCATGATCCTGCGCGACCACTTGAACTTCCAGGGCGACAATCCATTGATCGGCGTGCCGCCTGATGGGTGGCCCCAATTCCCAGACATGACCCGCGTGTACGATCCTGAGCTTCGCGGATTGCTCCGAGAGGCCGCAAAGACCGCGGGCGTCTCGGCGCGGGAGGGGGTTTATTTGGCGGTCACGGGTCCATCGTTTGAAACCCCGGCGGAGATTCGCGCATTTCGGTGTTTGGGGGCCGACGCCGTGGGCATGAGCACGGTCCCGGAAGCGATCGTTGCCCGGCAGTGCGGTTTGCGGGTAGCGGGCTTGTCGCTGATCACGAACCGCGCCGCGGGTTTGACCCGCGGGACCTTGTCCCACGACGAAGTTCTGGCACGGGGCGAGGCGGCGTCTGCCGCCGCCGGCCGGCTAATCCTGGAATTTGTCAGGATGGCCATGATCGCCTTGAAGCTGCCGCGCGACCCAGTGCCTGTTCAGGCCAGCGGGCGAGCAAGGTGAAATTGGCCCCAAGACGGTTGCTTATGGTGACGGGAAATGGCCGGCATTAAGGGTGTTGACGGCGACACTGCTGTGCCGTTAAATTCCCTCATGCAAATCGAAAGCCTTAAGGTCTTCTGCGACCTCACGGAAACGGAGAGCTTCACCAAAGCGGCTCAAATCAACCACATCACGCAGTCAGCGGTCAGCCAACAAATCAGTTCGCTGGAGCGCCAGTTCAAGGCCCTGCTGATCGAGAGGAGCAAGAAGCGGTTCCGACTCACCCGCGAAGGGCAGGTTTTGTACGACGCCAGCAAAGAAATCGTGCAGACCTACGACCGGCTGCACAGTCAGCTCCAAGAACTGAAAGACATCATTTCCGGCACCATCCGCGTGGCCACCATCTACAGCATCGGTCTTCACGACCTGCCTCCTTACTTGAAACGGTACCTCAAGGCGTACCCGACCGTGAACATCCATGTCGAGTATCGGCGGGTCAACAAGGTGTACGAGGATGTGTTGGGCAACGTGGTGGACTTGGGGCTGGTGGCTTACCCTTCCCGCGACGCGAAGCTGGAGATTGTTCCGCTCAAGAAAGAGCCGATGGTTATGATCTGCCACCCACAGCACCCGTTGGCGCGCAACAAGTCGGTGAAGATCAGCGCGATGGCCGGTCAGAAGTTTGTGGCGTTCGAGCCCGACATCCCGACGCGAAAAGCGATTGACAAGGTGCTCCGGGAACACGGAGTCCAAGTCATGCCGGTGATGGAGTTTGACAACGTCGAGACGGTCAAGCGGGCGGTGGAAATTGACGCGGGCATCTCGATCGTGCCTCAGACGACCACGCTCCAGGAGACCAGCAAGCAGACGCTGGCGGCGCTCACCATTGAGGACGCCGAGCTGTCCCGTCCGATCGCGGCCATCCACAAGAAGAACAAGGTTTTGTCCACCGCGTTGAAACAATTTCTGGCCATGCTCAAGGAGCCAAACCCGGCTTGACCGCCCTCACAGGCCGGCCTAGCGTCCCCGCGCATGTTGTTTTTGGCTCGGACCATTCTGCGGTCGGTAGTCGTCGTAGGCGGCGACGCCGCTGCGGGATTTTGTCGAGCCTGAGAAAGAATCTGACAAAAAGCCCACGGCTGGCAGACGGTCGTGGGATTTTTTTTGCCCGCGTCGTCGGCTGGCATAGACCAGAAAACCATGAGCAAGGCAACGAAGACCAAGTCCAAACCCAAAACGAAGACCGCTCCCGAAACCGGGGCATCCGAGATGTCCGGCAGCGCGCTGCTGGTGGCCAGCCTTGAAAAGGCGGGCGTCGAGTACATCTTCGCCTATCCCGGCGGGGCCAGCATGGAAATCCACCAGGCGCTGACCAAGTCCGACATTCGGGTCCTCCTGCCGCGCCACGAACAAGGCGGGACCTTTGCGGCGGAGGGCTATGCACGGGCGACCGGGAAGGCCGGAGTGTGCATGGCGACCAGCGGACCCGGCGCGACGAACCTGGTGACCGGCATCGCGGACGCCTTCATGGACTCTGTGCCGCTGGTGGCCATCACCGGTCAGGTGCCCCAGGCGATGATTGGCAAGGGGGCGTTTCAGGAAACCGACATCTTCGGCGTCACCCTGCCGATCGTGAAGCACAGCTACTTGGTCACCGACATCAACGAGATTCCCCGGATTGTCAAAGAAGCGTTTTACATCGCGGAGACCGGACGGCCGGGGCCGGTGGTGATTGACGTGCCGAAAAACATCCAGCAACAGCGGACGCGCCCATCGTTCCCTGAGGACGTGAATCTCCGCGGGTACACACCGATCTACCGGGCGAAGGACGAGGACTTGGCCCCCATCTTGGACCTGATCGCCAAAGCCGAACGACCGGTGCTCTACTGTGGAGGCGGGATCATCACCAGTGGCGCTTCCGAGGAACTCCGGAAGTTCGCCCGGGCCACGGGTATTCCAGTGACCACCACCATCATGGGCTGCGGAGCCTACCCGGAAACAGACCCCCTGTCGCTCAAATGGCTCGGCATGCATGGAGCGGCCTACGCGAACTGGGCGGTCAACGAAGCCGACCTGCTGCTGGCGTTTGGCGTGCGGTTCGATGACCGGGTTACGGGCAAGGTGGACAAGTTCTGCGAGCACGGGACGATCGTGCATGTGGATTTGGACGAATCGGAAATCAACAAGAACCGGCGCGTCCAGTACCCCATTCACAGTGACATCCTCCACGCGCTAAAGCGCCTGAACCAGATGCTGGCGGAACAACCCGTCCGCAAAAAGTTCACTGCGTGGCACAACCAGATAGCCGAGTGGAAGGCGAAGGCGCCGTTCCGGTACCAGGTCACGGATGAAGTGCTCAAGTCCCAGCACGTTCGGGATCACATGAACGGGAACATCGGGGATGTCATCCTGCCGCAGGAGGCGATCGCACTGTTGTACGAGCTTTCGAAGGGGGAAGCCATCATCACGACGGGTGTCGGACAGCACCAGATGTGGGCCGGGCAGTTTTACCACTTCTCCGAGCCGCGCCAGTTCATCACCAGTGCTGGCTTGGGCGCGATGGGATTCGGTTACCCGGCCGCGATTGGCGCCAAGGTGGCCTGCCCGGACCGGGAAGTGATTGATATTGATGGCGACGGTTCCTTCCTGATGAACATCCAGGAACTGGCCATGGCCCACATCGAGGGCGTCGCGGCCAAGGCGCTGGTCCTGAACAATCAGCACCTCGGCATGGTGGTGCAGTGGGAAGACCGCTTTTACGGCGGCACCCGCGGCAACACCTATCTGGGCGATCCGCAAAACGCCAAGCAGATTTACCCGGATTTCGTGGCCATCTCGAAGGCGTTCAACGTCAAATGCGAACGGGTGCTTTACCGGCGCGACCTGCGCGCCGCGATTCAGCGAATGCTCGACACGGATGAACCGTACGTGCTCGACGTGATCACGCCCTACACGGAGCACGTGCTGCCGTTTATCCCGGCGGGGCGGACGGTGAAGGACATGATCTACTGAAGCCGATGGCGGCTCGCGGCATTGAAGAACTCGTCGCGCGCCGCCAAGTCCCGCCGCTCGTCTCGCGCAGGTGGCTGTCTGCGTGACACTGGCGCGCCGGCCAAGCTTACTCGGTCAGCGTGGTTTTCTTGGTCGGCACGAGTTTCCGGGAGGGATAGCCGGCAACTTGTTCGCCACGCAGCCGCAGCGTATGGGCGAGGGCGTATTTGAAGTCTTCCGGGCTGACGGCGAAAGCCGCCTTGAGGGCTTCCGTTGCGCGCGGCCCGGGGATGCGCTCCAGCGCACAGCGCGCGTCTTCCCGCGTACCGGCATCGCCCAGCAAGCGCGCGATCGCTGGCACGGCTTCGTCGTCGCCGATTTCCGAGAGCATCCACAGAGCGTGACGGCGCACCGGCAGGGCTTGGTGGTCCAGTAGCTTGACCAACTCGGCGGCCACCGCCCGGCGCTCGGATTCCGCGCCCGGCCGGCCCGCATGGCGCACGATGACTTCGATCGCCCGCCTGGCGGCGCGGGCGATTTCGAAGTCGGGATCCGTCATTGCCTCTCCCAACGGGACGACCGCGGGTGCGCCGAATGTCCCGGCACCCTGCCAGGCGGGACCGCGGACGTGGTCGTCGGGATTCTTGATTTTGGCCAACAGCGCCTGCACTCCGGGGTTGTCGGCTGCTCGAACGAGGCTGGCGAACGCGCCGAGCGTTGCGCCGGCGACGATGGGAGAGGTCGGATTCATATATTCTACCGTGGTGGTGGCAATGGTGGGTCGGCGCCGGAGTCTCAAAGCACGTACGGATAGCGCTGAGGGCGGCTCATCAAACGGCGGGCGGCTTCATCGCCCACAATTTCGCGCTTCACGGGATCCCAGTTGAGCTTGCGGCGGAGGATCAGCGACAGATTTCCAAGCACACAAAGGTTGGCCGTGGCCACGCCGGCTTCGATGTTCATGATCGTTTTCCGGCCGGTCTTGATGCCCTCGAACCAGTCTTCGTGGTGATCGAAGCGCGGGCTCTTGGGCACTTGGACGCCGTTGGCAGGCGGCTGGTACTCGAGCGCCTTCTTCTCGGTGTACACCTGTCCGTCGCCGACCCAGACCACGAGCTTGTCCTTGTCACCGTAGTACACGGCACCGTAGCCCTCACGAATGCCTTCGTTCTTGACGCGATCTCGATCCGGATAGGGCACCATTTCGCCTGGCTGGGCCCAGATCAGGGTCCAGTCCGGATTCTTGAACTGGTAGGTCACTTCCATCTCGATCGCCGAGTCCCACAGTCCGCGAGTGGGCACCCGGCCCTTGGTTTCGATGGTTACCGGTCCGGTGTCATCCGCACCCATGAAATGGAGCGCGTTGCTCATCACGTGCGCGCCGCGATCCCGGATCTGCCCGCCGCCCGATTCGAGCAGCCAGCGGAAAACGCCGTGCAGATAGCGGGCGTTGTAGGGCCGCCAGGGCAGGGGACCGAGCCAGAGGTCCCAGTCCAGTTCCTTGGGCGGTTCGCTGTCCGGCACCGGGTGGTCGTCAGATGGGGTGGCGTAATGCCAGCACTTCACCGTGTGGACCTTGCCCAACATGCCGTTGGCAATGTACTGGTGGGCGTAAAACGCCTCGCGTTGGGAGCGTCCTTGGGATCCCACCTGCACGCAGCGCTTGTTTTCGCGGGCGGCCCGGATCATGGCCTTGCCCTCCTCGATGGTGCCGCACGCCGGCTTCTCGACATACACGTGCTTGCCGCTTTCGCAGGCATGGACCGTCTGGACCGCGTGCCAGTGATCGGGGGTCGAGATGACCACGGCATCCACATCTTTGCGTTCGAGGAGGTACCGGTAGTCGCGATAGGGCGTGGCTTTGCCGCCGGTGCTCTTCACCGCGCCCGCCAAGCGGTTGTCATCCACGTCGCAGACCGCGACGACGTTCAGATCGCCCCGCGACTGTCGTGCCAGCATGTAACCCAGGTGCCCGTTGCCCATGCCGCCCACCCCGATCATGCCGATGTTCAGCCGGTCCTTGGCGCTCGGCGAGGAATAGGTGGCCCCCAACACCCGCGTCGAAATGACTTGGGGCAGGGTCAGGGTGCCCAACCCCAGCAGGGTGGCACCGGATTGCTGGAGAAAGGTCCGGCGAGGCAGGCGGCGATGATGCATAGCGTATGCAACCGAGAGTACGAACGAAGTGGTCTCGTGCGCCAGCATTTTACATCGGTCCGCCCACGTTGATGCCGTGTTTCAGGCAGTATGCGGCATTGCCGACATACTTTTCCGCCCACCAGCGGATGCCGGCGCGCTGTTCCGGGCTCAATGCGCGCACCACCTTGGCCGGGGCGCCAAGCACCAGGGACCCGGGCGGAATCTGGGTGCCCTGCGTGACCAGCGCGTTGGCGCCCACGATGGACTGCGCCCCGATCACCGCGCCGTCGAGAATTGTCGCCCCCATGCCGATCAGCACCTCGTCCTCGATCGTGCACGCGTGGACGATTGCGCCGTGGCCGACCGTCACCCAGTCGCCGAGCAGGCACGGGAAGTCATCCGCCAGGTGGAGCACGGCATTGTCCTGCACGTTGGAAAACTGCCCCACCACGATGCGGTTGATGTCGCCGCGGAGCACCGCGTTGTACCAGACGCTGGAACCGTTCCCGAGCGTGACATCGCCGACCACCACCGCCGTGCGCGCGATGTACACGCCCTCGCCGAGCGTCGGTCTGCGACGCAGAAAGCGGTCCAATTGCTGTTCGAGCTTTTCCATTCGTTCCGCTCTGACGTTAAGGCGCAAGCCGGCCGGACGCCAGCTCTGCCGGCGCCGGCGGCCAGCGAGAGCGCGGTTCGGCACTGTGCGGCTCCCGGCCGGTGCGCGCCCTACCGGGACGCCGCGATTCCCGTTGCCATGCCCCTCCTGCCACGCAAGCTCTCGCCATGAAGTTGTTGCTTTTCGTTGTCGCGCAGGTGGTCGCGGCTCTGGGGCGGGCGGAGGTGCCCGACAACCTCGTGGCCGATGGCATTCCGTCGCTCTCCCCGGCATTGCGAACTGAGGCGGAGCGGTACCTCGAGTTCCGCGCGGCGGCATTTCAAGACTGGCATCCGGCTGGACGCGGGATGCTGATCACCACGCGGTTTGCGGAAACGATGCAACTGCACGAGGTGGCCAGTCCGGCTGGAGCCCGGCGGCAGTTGACCTTTCTTCCCGAACCGGTCTCGCGCGGTCTCTACCAGCCGCGGAGTGGGGCAACGATCGTGTTCTCCCAGGATCGCGGGGGTGGGGAATTCTTCCAACTGTACCGGTTCGATATTGCGGATGGTCGCATCACGCTCCTGACCGATGGGAAATCGCGCAACACCAGTCCGGTCTGGTCCCGCTCCGGGAAGTGGCTGGCCTATCATTCCACGCGCCGGACCGGCCGCGACACGGATTTGTACCTGATGGACCCTGCCGACCCGGCCACTGACCGTCTGCTGACCGAGCTGCCCGGCGGTGGCTGGTCCGTGGCGGACTGGTCGCCCGACGAGTCCCGCCTCGCACTCGTCGAGAGCATCTCCATCAACGATCGTCGCCTGCACGTCGTGGACGTGGCCACCGGGCGGTGGCGGCTGGTGACACGGACTAACGACGCTCCGGTCGCCTACGGCACCGCGCGTTTCAGTCCAGATGGCGCCACGCTCATTGCGACCTCCGACCGCGGCTCGGAGTTTCTGCGGCTGGTGCGACTCAATCTCACCAACGGCGCCGAGACCGTTCTGGTGCCGAACCTGTCGTGGGATGTGGAGGACTTCGATATCTCCACCGACGGGCGGACGATTGCCTTCGTGACGAACGAAGACGGGGTCAGTCGGCTGCACACCGTGCCCGTGACCGGCGGCAAGCCGAAAACGGTCAAGGACTTTCCGGTCGGCGTGGTGACCGGGCTGAAATGGCGTCCGGGCCGCGACGAGGTCGGCTTTTCCTTCAGCTCGGCGCGATCCTCTGGCGATGGATACTCCTATGATTTCAGGGCTCGCCGTTTGATTCGATGGACGGAAAGCGAGACCGGGGGACTCAACCCCCGCGCTTTCGCCGAACCGGAACTGATAAGGCTCGAGAGCGTCGGTGGCGTGACCATCTCCGCCTTTGTCTATCCGCCTGACCCGGAGAAGTTCCCTGGGCCGCGGCCCGCGATCATCCTCATCCACGGCGGGCCGGAGTCGCAGTCGCGGCCGGGGTTTCTGGCGCGGAACAATTTCTACCTGAACGAGCTGGGCATCGCGCTGGTGGTCCCCAACGTGCGCGGTTCCAGCGGGTACGGGAAGACCTTCCTTCAGCTCGATAATGGCCGCTTGCGTGAAGATGCCGTCCGCGACATTGGGACGGTGATTGACTGGATGTGGCGGGACCAGCGTTTTGACCGGCAACGGATTGCCGTCATGGGCGGCAGTTACGGGGGATACATGACGCTGGCGAGTCTCGTTTGGTACAGCGACCGGCTGCGCGCGGGCGTGGACATCGTGGGCATTTCCAATTTCGTCACGTTCCTGGAGAACACTCAGGACTACCGGCGCGATTTGTGGCGGGTCGAGTACGGCGATGAGCGCGACCCCGCGATGCGACAGTTTCTTGAGCGCATCTCGCCCACGGCCAACGTGGAGCGCATCCGGCGGCCCCTGCTGATTGTGCAGGGGGCAAACGACCCGCGCGTGCCGGCGAGCGAATCCGAGCAGATGGTCCGGGCGCTTCGCGAACGCGGGCGGGTTGCCTGGTACCTGCTCGCGCGGGACGAGGGACACGGCTTCGCCAAGAAGCGGAACCAAGATTTTCAGTTCCTAACGACGATTCAGTTTCTGAAGGAGCACCTCCTGAATTGATCCAGTGCGCGGCTTTCTGAAGCGCGGTGTCACGCATCGTCCTGCCCGCCCTGACACGGCCGCGCCGCCGGGACCGCCGGCTCACGGCGCGGCTTCCCTGGGTGCGAAATGGCGGGGCATTGAACTGTCGTGATGTGCAGAAAGTTCTCTCGCCGGACGGGAATCCGACTTAGGCTGTCGGGAGCGCGGAGATTGCCATGACCTCGAAACTCTTCTCGGAACTCGGTTTGTCGGAGGAAGTACTGAAAGCCATTGACCGGCTCGGCTTCGAACAGGCGGCGCCAATTCAGGCCGCCGCCATCCCCTTGCTCAAGCAGGGCCGTGATGTCGTCGGGCAGTCCCAAACCGGCTCGGGCAAAACAGCCGCGTTTGGCATTCCGGCGGTCGAACTGGCCGACCCGGCGAACCGGGCGGTGCAGGTGTTGATCCTGTGCCCCACTCGCGAGCTGGCGATTCAAGTGTCCGAGGAGATTCACAAGCTGGCGTTTTTCAAGCGCGGCCTGCACGCCCTGCCGATCTACGGCGGCCAATCGTACGAGCGCCAGTTCCATGGCCTGCAGCGCGGGGCGCAAATCGTCATCGGCACACCGGGGCGGATCATGGACCACATGCGTCGCGGCACGCTGCGACTCGATTCGGTCAAGCTGGCCGTCCTGGATGAGGCGGACGAAATGTTGAACATGGGCTTCCGGGACGACATCGAGCTGATCCTCCAAGCGGTTCCCAAAGAGCGCCAGACCGTCTTCTTCTCCGCCACCATGCCGCGGCCGATTCGCGAGCTGATCGAGAAGTACTCGCGCAATCCGGAAAGCGTAAAGATCGAGCAGAAGGCCCTGACCGTGCCGACGGTCGAGCAGTTCTACTACGAGGTGGACCGGCGGTTCAAAGTCGAGCTCCTTGAGCGCCTGATTGATCTGCACGACTTCAAGCTCGGCCTGATCTTCTGCAACACCAAGCGCATGGTGGACGACTTGGTGGATCACTTGGAGGCCGCCGGCTACCTTGCGGATCGCCTGCATGGCGACATGAGCCAGAACCTGCGTGACCGCGTGATGAACAAGTTCCGCAAGTCCGGCCTCGAGTTCCTCGTCGCGACGGACGTCGCCGCGCGCGGTATTGATGTGGACGACGTGCAGGTGGTGTTCAACTACGACCTGCCCTACGACGGCGAGGATTATGTCCATCGCATCGGCCGGACGGGGCGCGCGGGCCGCAGCGGCTGCGCGATCACGTTTGTATCGGGCCGGGAATTGTACCTGATCCGCCAGATTGAGCGTTACACGAACACCCGCATCCAGCGGGGGCGGATTCCCACCATGGCCGAGGTCGAGGAGGCGCGGGAAAACGTGTTCCTGGGGCGCATTCGCGCGACCTTGCAGGCCGGCGACTTCAAACAGCAAGACCGGCTTGTCGAGCGGCTTCTGGCAGAAGGGTTCAGTTCGACGGACATTGCTGCCGCCTGCCTGGCTCAGTTGCAGACGGGTGAGGAGTGGGGGAGCCAGCCGGGAACGGAACCGCACGCGCGGCCCGACCGACCGGACCGGGAATCCCGGCGCGCCCCGCGGGGCGAACGGCCGGCCCCGCGCCGCTTTGACCGTCCAGAGCCCGTCCGCCCGTCCGCTTCCCGGCCGGAGGCTCCCGCGTTGGTTCGCGCCAGCCCGCCGCCGGGACCCGCCGAACCTGCCGAATCACCGATGCCGGGGGAAGCGTCCGTTGCGGTCCCTCCGGCCGAAGGCCCAGCGGTCGTCAGTGAGAATCGGCCGGAGCCTGCCACGCCCTCGCCCCAGCCGAAGAAGCCTAAGGCAGCCTTTCGCGCCGGCTCGGCGCGAGATCGCTCATCCCCGACGGACAAGTCCCTTCCCCCGTGGCTCCGGGGCGAGCGTGGCCAGCCCCGCGAGCAGCGCGATGTTCGGAGCAGCCGCCGTACTTCCGGCGAATTCACCCGGCTGCATCTCGGGGTGGGCGCCGCCATGGGGGTTGCGCCGGGCGACATCGTGGGGGCGATTTCCGGCGAGACCGGGCTGCCTGCGCAGGTGGTGGGGTTGATTGACATTCGGGAACGGCACAGTTTCGTCGAGGTGGCCGCGGAACACGCGCGGGCAATTCTTTCGCGGCTGAACCGCACCCAAATCCGCGGACATCGTGTCCGCGCCAAGGTGGCGTAGGACCGACCTGGTCCGGGCCGGCGGAATGATCCTCGGCGGGTCAGCCCCGCCGGGAGGGTCAGCGAATCACCAGCACCTGATCGCGTTTGATCCAGCCTGGGCCGCGAGTCGCCCCCGACACCAGCAGCCAGTCATCCTTTTCGTCCCGCACGCGCAGCTCCTGGCCGTCGCGCAAGGTTTGCAGGCTGGGCGATTCATCGAGGGGCCCGTGGCGCAGGATCGCTTCCTTGGCGATCACCACCACCGAGCGTTGCCAGTTCACCTCCGCCCAGGCGAAGGCGAGGAGCGTCCCGATGAGCACGGTCGCAATCGCGCCGAACAGCGCCAGGCGCCGCGAGGCGGGCCCCGGGTTGGCGACCTGCTGGCGCCACAGGAGCGCGCCCATCCACAGCCACAGCGAGGCGGCGGTCAGCACCGCCCATTCGTCCAGTGTCAACCGCGTCACCAGCCGCGTCAGCACCCCGGGTCGTGGCGGTGCTCCGCCGGACACGGAACGACGAACGAACTCCAGGTTTGCGGCGATGTCCGGATCCCGGGGAGCCATCCGGGCGGCGACGCGATAGGCGGCAAGGGCGCGCCCCGCCTCGCCCAGTTTGAAATAGGCGTTGCCCAAGTTGAAGTAGAGCGCCGGCGAGGCGCGGCCGGATCGCAGTATGCTTTCGAACCCCGCGACCGCCTCGAAATACTTGCCCTGGTCGAAGAGGCGATTGGCCGCGTCGAAGGTTGCGTCCGGGTTCCCGGCAGGTTGGGCGAGTGCCACCGCGCCCCGAAACAGCAGCCCGAAGCAGACCGCCCGCCAGACTCGCAGGCGGATGAGGTGGCAAAGGCCGGCGTTCATTCCTTGAGTCGCTGCAACGCCGCGAGGGCCGATTCGAGTTTAGCCCGGAGATTCATCAGGTCGGCCCGGCTCGCTGCCGGGGCGTACCGTGCCTGATTGCATGCTTGGAACAAGTGATGGAGGTCGGCCAGCGAGTCCGCGGCGAGCCCGCGCGGCTTCAACTGGTCGTCCACCACGGATTCCGTGATGGAGGCAGCCGGTTGGTCCACCCGTTCGCCGATGTGTTCCTGCAACAGCCGGAACAGCACGGCGTGGAATTCCTCACTGTCTCCGGCCTCCGCCAATTGGTTCAGGCGCGGCATCAGCTCCCGCGTGAGCCGGGCCACCGCCCGTCGCCGGAGGAGGCGCGGGTTCCGTGCGAGGGCTTCGTTTCGCCGACGCCAGCACCACGCCGCGAGGAAGGCGCCCACGGGGATCGCCTGGACCAGCAGAAACCAAGGGCGTTGCACCAGCGGGGGCGTGATGACGGCCCAAGGGCTACCGCGCACTTTCAACGGCACCAGATCGCTGGCTGCCGGAGTTGGGGCCGCCCCCGGGACGGCCGGGACCAACGGGGCCAACCCTGCCGGCGAGGCCGCCGGCCGCACGATCAACGGCGTGGCGGGGTGCTGGAGCGTCCGATACGCCCGCGCGGCCGGGTCGAAGTAGCTGAAGGAGAGTGGGGGTACCGCCGCGATGTCCAGACTTTCCGGCACCACGACCTGCTGGAAGACCTTCGTTCCCTCAATCCCGAGGACATCGGCGGTTTCCACCTCGCTGGTTGGGGGGTACACGCGGAAGTCCTGCCAGCGGTCCAAGGACGGCAGTTTGATGTTCTCGAGCAGGCCCCGGCCGCTGACCCGCACCGTGATGGTGATGGGCTCGCCCACCGCCACGTTGGTTGGGCTGACGGTCACGGCGAGCGAGTACTGCCCCACCGCGCCGGCGAAGTCCTCCGGCTTTCCCGCCTCGGGCAGGGGCAGCACGCGAATGGTGCGCGGCGGACTGACGAGACGCGCCGGCCGCAATTCGAAACGACCACCAAAAGCTTCGTCAAAAAAGCTGTCGAAGAACGGATCGTTGGTTCGCCGGCGTTCGGAGCGCACGCGCAGATTCAACCGGCATTCGGCGGGGCCCAGCGTCAATTCGCCCACCTTCGAGGCCACCGCCGTTGTCCGGGTGCCTCCGACGGCATAAAGCTGGTTGCCAACCTGGGTCTGGCCTTGCGGCAGCATGGCCGTCTTGCCGAACGTAAAGCCATCGCCGGTCAACGGCTGAATCTGGATGTCCTGGGCGTTCACGTAAAACACTTGCGTGTCCACGGGCAGGACCTCGCCGATAAACACCTCCTCCTTGGCCGGCGTCAGTCGCAAGAACGCCAACTGGTTCTGCTCGGCCGCGGCCGGCGCGTTCTCATCCGGCCGCAGGACCTTCAGTTTCACCGGGGACGTGCTCAGGGTCTGTCCGTTCACCTCGGCCCGCACTGCCGGGATGTCGAAATCGCCCGCCCGATCCGGCGTGACCGCGTAGCGCAGCGTCAGCGTGGTCGTTTGCTGGCCGTTGACGATGTTCACGCTGGTAGCCCGACCAATGAAATCGAAACTCAGCCCCGCCACGGCCGGGAGTTGTGGCGGCGTGGTGGGCTGGCAGTTGACGAAGCTCAGTTCAAGGGTCGTCCGCTGGCCCAGCCGAATCGTGTCGGGCTTGAGCGCCGCGAAGACCTCGCCTGCTTCCGCCGCCCCGCCCAGAAGGCACGCCAGCGCGCACGCGAGGATCGCTCCCCAGCGGGCCGACCGACGGGCGGCGGTTGGTGGGTGGGCGGTGGTAGTCATCCTCAGTTCATGTTGGTCAAGCGGCGGCGGCTTTCAATCTTGGGGTTTTCACCAATCGCGTCGGGGGCGCTGGCCGGCTCGCCGCTCTGGTGGCGGCAGAAAGAGCAGGGGCCTTTCTTCGCCGGCGGCCGCTTCGAGGAGTTGTCGCGCCTGGTCTGGGGTCATTTGCCCGGGCACGAAATCCGGCAGCGGCTGGGAGCTGTCGCGGTCCCGATCCGCCTTCTGCTCGCGGGAGTCCGGGCGTCCTCCCGACCTGGGCGACTCCTCCCGTTTTTGATCGCTGGCGGAGGACTCACGCTGGTCGTCTGATTGCGGTGAATCCGGCCTCGGCTGCGGTCTCGGCGGGGAAGACTCGCGTGGCTGGTCTTGCTGCTCCGCCCGGGAGGACTGGGGCTGTGGACCTTCCTGCGACTGGGGCGGACGCGGTTGCTGGCGGTCGTCCTGGTTGTCCTGCGACTCGTTCTGGTTTTGCGATTGCTGCTGTTGTTGTTGCTGTTGTTGCTGCTGCTGCTGTTGCTGTTGGAGCAGTTCCTCAAGTCGTTGTTGGACAAAGCGGCGATTGAACTCCGCGTCGGCGTCCTGCGGATTGAGTTTGAGCGCACTCTGGAAATTGGTGACGGCGAGCTGCCAGTTCGGGATGGCCTCGGCCGGATTGCCCGCCTGCTCGCCGAGCCGGTAAAAGGCGTTGCCAAGGTTGTAGTAGGCGCGGGCCAGCAACTCGGGATCGGTGGACAGCAGCGCCGCGCCCAGCGTGTTCGTCGCCGCCGAGAAATCGCCGCTCCGGTAGGCGGCGGTGCCGGCGTTGTAGGCCAGTCGCGGGTCGTCCGGTTGTCGTTCGAGCAACCGCTGATACTCCTTGAGCGCGTCGCGGAACTGGCCGCTTTCGTAGGCCTTGCGGGCGGTGCGGGAGGAGGCGTCGGCGGACCAGGCCAGCGCGCCGATCATCAGGACTGCCACTGCCCGCTTGAGTTCCGCGTTGGCGGCGGCGGTGATCGCCGCGCTGCGCTCGACCCGGCGTCGCTCGGGGAAAAACACCTCGAAAATCAGCAGCCCGATCGCGAGCGCCAACGGCCATTGAAATCGCTCGTGGAACAACTGCACCCGGCGGACCGCCAGATCAATCTTTGGCAGCGGCGCCAGCCGCGCGGTGTACAGGAGGTCCATGGTGGTGGCCCCACGAAGGGCCAGGTACTCGCCCTGCGCCGCGGCGGCGATCTGCTGCAGGAGCTCAATGTTCAGCTTGGAGACGACGGGATTGCCCTCCTCATCCGTCACGAACGTGGTGCGGCCCTGCTCATCGCGGATGCGCAGGCGTTCGCCCTCCGGCGTGCCGACGCCAATGGTGAAGATGCGGAGCCCTGCCTCGGCGGCCTTGCGCGCCGCAGCGACCGGATCGCCCTCGTGGTCTTCGCCGTCCGTGAGGAGGATCAGCACCTTGAAGCTGTCGTTGTCCTCGCCGAAGGCGCGCTGGGCCGTCTCGATCGCCCGGGTCAGGTCAGTGCCGCCCTCGGGCAGGATGCCTACCTCGACCGTGCTCAGGCTTTGGGCGAACGCGCTGTGATCCACGGTCAGCGGGCATTGCAGGAACGCGGTGCCGGCGAAGGCCACCAGGCCGAGACGGTCGTTCTCCGCCGACTTCAGCAGGTCCAGAGCGGCAAGCTTCGCCCGCGTGATGCGATTGGGGGCGAGGTCTGTGGCGAGCATGCTGCGTGAGGTGTCAATGGCCACGATGATGTCCAGGCCGCGCCGGCGCACCTCCTCCCAGCCGTAGCCCAGTTGCGGCCGGGCCAGCGCCAGCAGGATTAATCCCGACGCCAGCGCGATCACGACCAACCGTGCCTTCTGCCGCCCGCGCGATACGCCGACAGTCAGTTGCGCCAGGAGCCGCGACTGGACGAACTGTCCGATCAGCCGTTGCTTCTTCCGCCACGCCCAGACCAGAAACCAGGTCAGCAGCGGCATTGTCACTGCCAGCAGCCAGAGCATTTCCGGTTTCGCAAACGTCATACGCTCAGGGAAGTTTTCGCCAGACGGTGTGCGCGAGGATGATTTCCAGCATCAGCAGCACCCAGCCGGGCAACACGAAAAACGGAAACAATTCCCGGTAACGTTGGAACCGCTTCATCTCCACCTCGGACTTCTCGAGCCGGTCAATCTGTGCGTAGATCTCCCGCAGGGTGTCGGTGCTGTCCGCACGGAAATAGGCCCCGCCGGTCCGGCGGGCGATCGCCTTCAACGTCTCTTCGTCAATGTCCACGTCCATCTCGCGATAACGCTTGGTGCCGAAGGCATCGAAATACGGCACCGGTGCCTTGCCGCGGGTGCCCACGCCGATGGTGTACACCTTGACCCCCAAAGTCTGGGCCGCCTCCGCGGCGGTCGCTGGTGGTACCTTGCCCGCGTTGTTCTGCCCATCGGTCATCAAAATGACCACGCGGCTCTTCGAGTTCAACTCGCGCAGCCGGTTCAACGCCGCCGTGAGGCCCGACCCGATGGCTGTGCCGTCCTCGATGGAGCCGATGCGCAAGCGGTCAATGTTTTCCAGCAGGAACTCGTGATCCAGGGTCGGCGGCGAGACGATGTACGGCCGCCCGGCGAATGCCACCAGCCCGATGCGGTCGTTGGGCCGCTTGAGAACGAACTCCTTCAGCACGTCCTTGGCGACATCCAGTCGGTTCACCCGCTGGCCCTTCAACTGAAAGTCCTCGGAGACCATGCTTGTGGACAGATCCAGCGCCACCACGATGTCCACGCCGCTGGCTTTGACCGTCCGCTCGCCCAAGCCCTGCTGAGGGCGCGCCAGTCCGACGATCAAGAGCGCCAGCGCCAGCCAGCGCAGGCGGCGCAGGATCGCGCCCGAATGCGACTGGGTGACGCCACTGATGCCTTTCACAATCGCGACCGTGGAGTACAGGAACGCCGCCCGCCCGCCCCGATTGCCCTTCAGCCACGCCAGGATGGGCAGGGCCAGCAGCAGCAGCAGCCACCATGGGTGAGCAAAGCGCATCAGGCCGGCCTCCTTTCGCCGGCGTCCGTTCCCGTGGCCACTGTTGGGGAGGCTGCTGGCGCGCCGGTCGGCAACGGGTTCAAGGGGCTGGGCGCCGTTTCGTCCACGAGCCGGACGGCGGAGTCGTAGAGGTTCCGCAGTTCATCCTTCCCCGGGCGGGCTTGGGCGAACTTCACCAGATCGCAGCGCATCAGGAAGTCACCCAGCAGACGCTTGAGGTTGAGGTCGAGCATCGGGCTGGATTGCAGCTCGTCGAGGAACTCCTCGGTGGTCCGCTCCGGCGCGTGCAGTCGGAACTGCGCTTCGAGGTAGTGGCGAACCACCCCGGAGACCGCGACGCAGAACGGCTCCGGCCGGTCGAGCAGTTCGAGTGCCGCGCGCAGTTGATCGCGCGCGACGACGTGCGGCGGGATGACCATCGTGACCGCCGGTTTCTGACGGGACTTCAGCCACCGCCGCCAGGCCCACCACGCGATGGTGACCAACGCCGCCAAACCCAGCAACCAGCCTACCCACGCCCAGCCGGTCGGGATGGCGACGGGCGGTTTCACCTCGCGGATGTCCGCCGCGACCACGCCGTTGGTCGGGCTGGCGGCGGGCGGGGACGGAAGGAGAACGGGAGCGTTCGTGGCCATGCGCGTTCAGCCGTGCCGGCGCCGCTTTTCGCGCGCTTCGAAGAACTTGCCCAGCGCCGCTGCGTAAGGCTGATCCGTGCGCAATTGAATCGCATCAATGCCTGCGGAGGCGAAGATGCGACGGATGTCGCGCTGGAAACGTTCCTGGCGTTCGGCAAAGGCCCGCCGTCGCCGCTCGTCGCCGGTGTTGATCTCGACGACCTCGCCCGTTTCCGCGTCCTTCAGGACCAGATAGCCGAGGTCCGGGAGCCGCAACTCAAACCGGTCCAGCACTTGCACGGCCACCACGTCATGTCGGCGATTGGCCTGCCGCAGTGAACTGAGCGACGCCTGGGCGAGCGTCTCAGAGAGCACCACCTTGCGGCGCAGGTGGGCGGCGATCTCGCGGCGCGACGGCGCGCTCTGGCCGAGGAAGTCCGAGACCACCACGATGATGGACCGGCGCGTCAGAACCCGGCTGAGGAATTCGAGGGGCGTGTTCAGGTCCGTGCCCCGCAACTTCGGTTCGTAAAACAGGATTTCGCGGATGACGCGCAGCACATGGCGGCGACCCTTGCGCGGCGGAATGAACTTCTCGACGCCCTCGGTGAACAGCAGGAGGCCCACCTTGTCGTTGTTGCGAATTGCCGAGAAGGCAAGCACCGAGGCGATCTCGGCGGCCAGCTCCCGCTTCGACTGCTCGCCGGAGCCGAACAACCCCGACCCGCTGAGGTCCACCACCAAGACGACGGTCAATTCGCGCTCCTCCACGAATTTCTTCACGTAGGGGTGCCGCATCCGCGCCGTCACGTTCCAGTCAATGCTGCGGATGTCATCGCCGGGTTGGTACTCGCGCACCTCGTCGAAATTCATCCCCTGGCCCTTGAAGACGCTGTGGTACTGGCCCGCAAGGGTTTCGGTGACGAGCCGGTTGCTGCGCAGCTCGATCATTCTGATCTTCTTGAGGATCTCGCGGGGGATCATTTCCGCATCAAGGAGAGCGCCCGGCTACGGCCGCTCCCGACGGCAGAACCTGGAGCAACCGGGGCCAGGAGGAATGGCGATTTCGACTTCCGCATGACGCGCAGGAGTGTGCGGTCGGCAACGGGGCGCGGCAAGCCGGGGTCGCCGCTGTGATTCGGGGCGGTCTCCGCCCGGTTTGATGTTCTCCCCCAAAGGAACCGTCGCAGACTCCGATCACCCGTTGGTGTTTTCCGGCTTTCCGGCTACGGGTCCCACCATTACGCTCTCCCACATCACTCAAGACCATCGCCTTATGCCTCGCAAACTCAGCGCCATCGCTCCGGATTGGTGGGACTACACGACCCTCGACCCGGACATCGTCGAAGCTGTTTCTCGCCTGACGCCCCGTGATGTGGAACGGCTGTCGCGGCCGGGCTTCAAGGTCGTGATGTACGACACGCTCGAGGACTTTTACCTCGCCGAGGCGCTGGAATACGTCAACGCCTGGCGCGCCAGCACCGACGATAATCCCGTCGGGATCTGTGGCCCCATCGGACCGACCGAACAACTGCCGCTGGTGGCTCGCATCGTCAACGCCCTGGGGCTCGACGTGCGGTCCGGCCATTTCTGGGGCATGGACGAGTGGTTTCTGGATGGTCGCGAGGTTCCGGTCACGCATCCGCTTTCGTTCGAGCGCGCGGATCGCGAACTCTGCTTCAATCGCATTGACCGCAAGCTTCGGATGCCCGACCGCCATCTGCATTTTCCGAAGGCGGACACGGCTCCGTACCGCGCCACTTGGGATGCGGGGATTCGTTGCGCCGTGATGCAGGGCGGCCAGGGTGACGTGAAGCACTGGGCTTTCAACGATCCACCGCAGCGCACCGGCCGGTGGAAGAACGAACCACCACCGCCCGCCGAGTATCGCAAGCTGGCGACCCGCGTGGTGAAGCTCCATCCGTTGACCGTCGCTCAGAACGCCCGCACCAGCGGCGGCGGCAACATCGCGCTCGTGCCCACCATGGCCATCAGCGTAGGGCCGGTGGAGACCTGGAAGGCGGACAAGGTATCCATCTGGCAGGCCGGCACGCATGACAACCCCTTCGGTCAACGCCTGACCGCCTACATGATTTCAAAGCGGATCGCCGATACCGCCGTGCCCATGTCCCTGCTCGCCGGCCATCCGAATGTGCAGTTCAACTATTATCGCGGCGGCCTCGGCACCTGCGCCGTCGAGATGCACTGACTCCTGACGGGAACGTTCAGCGCCTTCCCGTGGCTGCGCCTTTGGGCGACTGGCGCGGCGTCACGGTTTTGGCCGGCGGCGCGTTGGTGGGCTTGGTCTTGAAGGCGCCACGGAGAAGCCAGTGGCGCTTGAACCCCTGAATCAGCTCATCGGTGTGGAGCAGCAGGCTGTTCAAGGTGGAAACGAAATTGGTGTTGGCCTGCACTTGTGTGTTCAGGTTGCTGATGATGGTCGAGAGGTTGGCCAGCGGCGCATCGAGTTGTGCGGTGAGCTGGACCAGATTGGTGTTGACCGCCACCAGCACCGCGCTGGCGTTCGTCAGGGTGGTCGTGGCGTTGGTCAACGTGCCGTCGGCGCTGCGCAGGGTCGCGAGGAACTGATCGCGCAAATCCACCGGGAGCAGCCAGTCTCCGAGCGAGCCGGCCGGGTTGGTCAACTGCGCGGACACCACCGTCAGGTTGCTGAGCAACGGTTGCGCCTGGAGCAGCAGGGCATCCGCGTTCGCGGTCAGCGCAGCGGAGTTGCTCAGGACATGAGCCAGGTGCTGGGTGAGACTGTTTTCCACCTGGGTCAACAGCGCGCCCACGCGATCGCTGATGGCCGGCATCTCGTCCGGAGGCAGCCAGAGCGGTTTCGTCTCCGGGCCAAACGGCAGGTAGCGGTTGGCCGCGAGGTCCCAGGCGGCGGTGATTTCCTTGGTAGGCCGCCCGCGGTCGGCGATGCGAATGCGTTCGACGCCGTTGCTCAAGGCGAGTTCGAGCGTGGCGCGGCTCACCGGTTCCAGCAGGCGGTTCAGTGGGGGATTCGTGCCGCTGCCCGGAAGCACGTCGAGGAACAGCAGGTCCTTGAAGTCCTCCAGTTTCAGCGCCTCTCTCGGCGTGTACTCGCGAATGGGCCACAGGAGATGAGTGGGGACGTAGTTGGCCCCCTTGGTCACCTCGATGGCGCGTTTGCCCAGAAAGTCCGCGGCGGTCACCCGCACACGCGTGCCCTCGGTGTACAAATACCCGAAATACGGCGCGCGGACGTTGAATTCGACATAGACATTGAAGACGTCTTCCGGCGGCTGGGTGTCAATGCGGGTGATTTCGCCCACTTTGAATCCCCACAGCGTCACCGGGTCGCCCACCGCCAGCCCCACGCCGCTGTACAAGGTGGTGCAATACGTCGCCTTGGTCACGAACCAGCCCTTGCGCTGGCCGGTGTGATACACGTAGCTGGAAAGACCGACCAGCAGCAGTACCGTGGCAAACAGCACGAAAACCCCCACGGCCCGCTCGACGCGGTTGAGCCGGGTGCGGAGTTGCGGCGTCAGGTCGTGCACAGCCGGAGGCTAGTCGGCGTCGCCTTCTTCGGCGAGCAATTCCAAGAAAACGCGGTCGCGACAACCGCGCGCCTCCTCTGGCGGCCCCAGCGGGCGAAATCGCTGGTCGCGAATCACGGCGGTCGCCGTGGCCAGGGCCAACCACGGCCGCAGATCATCGGTGGCCGCCACCACCGCCTTGAGGGTGGGACAAGGACTGTCGGGGCCCGTCAAGCAACCGAGGAAGCTGCGGAGCCAACGCGATTCGCGGGCATCCAGCCCGGCGAGGGGGGTTGTCGAGAAAGAGGACCTCCGGTCGCAGAGCCAGGGCTCTGGCCAGCGCCGCCCGCTGGCGATGGTTGCGCGTCATCTGGCGCGGACGCGCATCTGCCAGCGCGCTGATTCCGAGGACATCGAGAAGGCGGGACACGTCTTCTGCCACGGCGTCCCAACCGCAGTTCCGGTGGTAGGTCAGGGGCAAACCAACATTTTGCGCCACGGTGAGATGGTCGAAAAGCCGCCCCCCATCGGAGAACACGAAACCAATCCGGCGACGCAACTCAATCCGTTCGTTGCTGGTCATGTCTGCGAAGGCGCGCCCCCGCCAGACCAATTGCCCCGCCGCGAGCGGGAGCAACCCGGCAGCGGCCATCAAAAGCTGACTCTTGCCCGTGCCGGGCAGGCCACCCACCACCCAGACCTCGCGAGCGCAAATCGCCCAGTCCACCGCCTCTACCGTCGCGGGCGATGCCAGCGGGCCGCCGGCGACGCTGGCCGCGCGCAGCTCCACCAAGGTTTCGCCGGAGGCGGAATTCGACATGGTCAGCCGGCCAGCAGGTACATCACGATGAAGAGCGCGTCCAAAACCACGAAGGCGATGGTGCTGGCGACCACGGCGACCGTTGTTGTCGGCGACACATCGCTGAGCTGGAGCGGGTAGGCGAGGCCTTGGTAGCAGGTGACCACCGCGATGATGACGCCGAAGCCGGCGGCCTTGAGCGCCAGGAGCACGAAGTCCAGCCACGTCAGCGCCAAGGCAATCTGGCGAAAGTACTCGCCAGGCGTCAGGGGCACGTCCTGCAGGAAGGCGAACAGGTAGCCGGAGCAGAGGGTTGCCAGGATGAAATAAACCGTAAGGGCCAGCGTGGCGACGGCCATTCCGATGACGCGCGGCACGACCAGATAATGCACCGGGTCCACGCCAAGGGCTTCGAGGGCCTCCACTTCGCCCAGCGCGCGAGCGCTGCCCAGCTCGATCACCGTGCCCGTTCCGACCCGGAGCAGCACGACGAAAGCCGCCACGAGCGGTCCCAGTTCACGCACCACGGCGGCGACCATGACGGTCCCCACCAAGTCTTGTGCCCCGACCTGCCGCAGCAGCGCCACCATCTGTCCAATCACCGCGAAGCCAAGCGCGGCAGCGAGGAACAGCACCATCGGCAGCAAGCGCAGACCCGCCCGCGCGATTTGCTCCCCAATCAGCGGCCGCACGACCGCCGATGAAGCGGTCGGGCGCGTGACCATCACCCCCAGACTGATCAATCCAAACGCCACCAAACCGCGCCCGGTGGCGATCGCCCGCAGCAACCAACCTCCCACCGCGACGATGTACGAGCGCGGGGCGAATCCGAACGTGCGCAGCAGCCGCGCAACAGACAGCGACGATGTGGACGGCTCAGCCACGGCCGCAAACTACCAGCACGACTCGCCTCGGGCAGCAAACAATTCGCGCGACACCGACGCCCGGCACGCAGTCGCGGAGCACCGCCCAGGGCCACAAACTCTGGCCCGTTGTCACTCCGCAGATGTGCTGGTGCGCCCTGGTGTGCGATCAATCCCGCCAGCGCCGCGATCACCTCCTGCGCCCGGAAGCTCCGGCGCACTGCCAGCGCCAGACATTCCCGCGTGAACCCGTCCACCACGCACAAGAACTTCAGCCGCCGTCCGTCGCTCGTCTGGTCGCTCACAAAATCGCCGTTCCAGACTTCGTTGGGCAGGGTCGCCACACGCCGGCGGCTGCCGTTGGCGCTCGCGCCCAAGCGCCGCTGCGTGCACTGTTTGGGCAGCACTTTCAGCCCTTCCTCGCGCCACAGCAGTTGCCCCGCTTGCGAGTCGTGTTCTTCGACTGTCAGTCGGGGAGGGGAGGGAATCGGGGTTGGATTTTTCACGACGCGTTACGAGCCGCCGGCCGGTGAGCAGTTCTCAGGGAAGGGGGCAACGACAGGCCGGGCCGGGCTGGTTGCCAAACCGGGCCCCGGAGAGCGCAGCCGTTGTTCAGGACGCCTTGGCTGCTTTTGTCGTCAGGTCCCGAGCCGGCCAGGCTGGCGGTCATCGCGCGTTGTTCAGGCGTGCGTTGGCGACCGGAAACGCCTATGCCTTTCCGCGTGAACACGGTTGAACCAAAATGCCTCACAGTTCCTGGCCGGCTGACGTCGCTGGATGCCTATCGCGGTCTCGTCATGCTGCTGATGATGGGGGAGGTGCTGCATTTTTGTTCGGTCAAGGCCGCGCTGCCGGAGAACGCCTTCTGGAGATTTCTCTGCTGGCATCAGTCGCATGTGGAATGGGTGGGTTGTTCGCTCCACGATCTGATCCAGCCATCGTTTTCGTTCATCGTGGGTGTGGCGTTGCCGTTCTCAATCGCCGCCCGGTTCGCCCGCGGGCAGTCGGGCGCCGCGATGACGGCGCACGCGTTCTGGCGCGCGGGGCTGTTGATCCTGCTGGGGGTATTTCTGCGCTCGACGTGGACGGACCGGACCAACTGGACGTTCGAGGACACGCTGACGCAGATCGGGCTGGGCTACGGAATCCTGTTTTTGCTTGGTTTGCGCCCCGTGCGGGACCAGTGGCTGGCGTTCGTTGCGGTGCTGGTGGGATACTGGTTACTGTTTGCCTTGTACCCGCTGCCGGGGCCTGGCTTCGATTGGGAACGCGCCGGGGTGAGGCCGGACTGGGAGCACGCGCTCACAGGTTTCGCGGCCCACTGGAACAAGAACACCAATCCCGCGTGGGCCTTTGATACGTGGTTCCTCAACCTCTTCCCGCGCTCCTCGCCGTTCACCCACAATGGCGGCGGTTACGCGACGCTCAGTTTCATTCCGACCCTGGCCACGATGATCCTCGGGTTGATTGCGGGGGGGATGTTGCGAAGCGACCGGCCGGCCATGAAGAAAGTGTGGTGGCTGGCGGGGGCCGGTGGACTGGCCCTTGTCGCGGGGTGGATGTTGGGGGCCATCGGGATCTGCCCGGTGGTGAAGCGGATCTGGACCCCGAGTTGGGTGTTGTTCAGTGGCGGGTGGTGCCTGCTGTTGCTGGCGGCGTTCTACCTGGTGATTGAGGTGTACGCGCGACGAGGCTGGTCCTTCCCGCTGGTGGTGGTGGGAATGAATTCCATCGCCGCCTATTGCATTGCGCATCTGTTTGAAGGTTTCATCGGCAAGAATCTGAAAACCCATCTCGGCCCCAACTTTTTCAAGCTGTTCGGCGATGCCTACGAGCGGTTTTTCCATGGCGCGGCTGTGCTCGTGGTGATGTGGCTGATCCTCTACTGGATGTACCGCCGGAAGATCTTCCTGCGCATCTGAACCGGAAGGATTCAGCCTGAAAACGCGCGCACCGTTTGGCGGCCTCGGGTACCTGAAACCCAAAGCCGGCTGCGACCGGAGGCGGGCCAAACGGTGCGGCTATGAATTGACGCCCGAGACGTCGCGCCCTGCCCCTGCATCGGCTCCGCGGACCCACGCCTGACCGTCCGATCGCATTTTTGCGGCGGAAGCGTCCCCGCCGGCAACTGCGGAGCGTGCCACCGTACGATTTGATCAGTTCCGGCACCTACAGTTCCGAGGCCGTCGCCCTGGGGCAGGCGGGTGGCGTACTCGGCCGCGCGGACTAGCTCACCCGCGTGACCGGGTTGCGAAGTGATGCCGCCGTGGCGGTGGTGCTCGTCACGGCAGCACAGGCCAGCCGGACGGCTTCGACCCCTCGGACGACGCCGACAATCCAGTGTCGGAGCTCATGTGCTCCCGCCCGGTTGTCCGCATGGACTCGCCAAAGTTCGCGCCCCAGATCGCCTTCACCACCGAGTGGGTTGGCCTCCTTGCCGCGCCGCCGGGTTCCGAGGAGAGACCGGCTGAAGCGCCGGCCCGGAAGCCGTGCCCTCAGTCGAGGCGACCGGCGGGTGGTCAAGCGTTGCCAGGCGGTCAGCCGGGGGCGCGGGGTGGGTGTCTCCAGACCGTTCGGAGCCGTTGCGCGCGCGGGGAAACCATCTGGCGAAAGCCTTCGTTCCCGGTGCGAAGCGAGCAAAGGTCTGCCCGGAACGACCTGACCGTTCCTTCCCCCAACGAGACCCAGAAGGGTGACCCGGTAAGCCGGTAGTCTCTGTGCCCGACAGGGCCGCCAACCCGGGCGCAGGTGATTGCTTTTTTCCCATTGCGATTTTCGAGCCGAGCAATAGGTTTTATGGGGTTTCCCTCCGTTCGTAGCCATGCAAAGCCTTTTCAACCGCCGTTTGATGGGGCTGCTGGTCAGCGTAATCCTGACTTTCTGCCCGCCCGTAACATTCCCCAAGGCTTTGGCCCAAGACACGCGCTTCACCTATCAGGGCCGTCTGGATGTCGAGGGGGCCCCTTACGCCGGAAACGCTGAGTTTCTCCCCACCCTTTGGGATGCTCCCCACGACGGCTCGAAAGTCGCCGACAACGCGCCGCCGACCTTGGTGATCGGCGTGAGCAACGGCCTGTTCACCCTGCCGCTGGACTTCGGCGCCAGCTTTCCCGGGGCCGCGCGGTGGCTGCAATTGGAGGTGCGCACCGTCCTTGGCCCGTTCACCCTTCTGATCCCACGCCAACCACTCACGCCCACCCCTTACGCGATCACGGCGGGCAGCCTGGCAGGAACCTTGCCAGCCACTAGACTCGGCGGCCCTGTTCCCTCGGCGAATCTGGCGGGCACCTATTCCGGCGTGCTGACCTTCGACAATCCTGCCAACCAGTTCACGGGCAGTGGCGCGGGATTGACCGCACTCAACGCCAGCCAACTGACCAGCGGTACGGTGACCGATGCGCGCCTGGCGGCCAACCTGGCCCGCACCAACCAGGTCTGGCTGCTGGGTGGCAACGCGGGCACCACGCCGGGAACACACTTTATCGGCACGAGAGACAACCAGCCGCTGGAGTTGCGCGCGAATAATCTCCGGGGTTTCCGGTTGGAACCCACTGCCAGTAACACGGTCAACATCGTCGCCGGCTGGTCCGGCAACCACGTCGCAACCGGCGTGATTGGCGCGGTGGTGGCAGGCGGTGGTGCGCCCCTGTATTGGGATCGTGCGCAGACCAACGCCGTGACCGCCGACTTTGGCGTGGTTGGCGGCGGGGCCATGAACACCGCGGGGCACATGAGCGTCGTCGCGGGCGGCCACTGGAATACGGTCAGCGGCGGAGTTTCGGCAGTCGGCGGAGGAGCAGGAAACCAGGTTTTTGATAGCTTTGCGGTTATCAGCGGCGGATACCTGAATCTGGCCAAAGGAATGTATTCCACCCTGGGTGGTGGCCGTGAGAACCGGGTCGAGGGCGAAGTCGCAACCGTCGGTGGCGGTTATTACAACCGCGCGCTGGCCGAAGGTGTCACGGTGTGCGGCGGGAATGCGAACACCGCCAGTGGATGGCGTGGCTCGATCGGTGGAGGGTCGGGCAACGCTGTTGTCGGTTCGTATGGAACGGTGCCCGGAGGCCACTACAATTTCGCCACCAACTTTGCTTTTGCCGCCGGCTACCGCGCCAAGGCCAATCACGACGGTGCCTTCGTCTGGGCCGACGCGACCAACGCGGATTTTGCCTCAACCGCGCCGAACCAGTTCCTGATCCGCGCATCTGGCGGCGTCGGCATTGGCGGCGCGCCCACCAACGCGTTGCTGGATGTCAAAGGCGACGTGCGGCTCAACGACAACGACCTGCGCTTGCGGGGCGGAACGGACGTCTTTCAAGGCTTGGGCTGGTACGGCTCGGGAAAACCGTTTGCCGGACTTACCCCTGACGGCCCGGCGCTTTACGGCTGGGCCGGGGGTGTCTTAGGTACGCACCGCGGGGGCGCTCGCGCCGTTTTGCAGTGGCGTGACGGCAAAGTGGGCGTTGGGCGTACGCCAGCCGCCAACGCCCTCGAAGTCGAAGGCAACGCCTCCAAGACCGCCGCCGGCAGTTGGCTGGCCAACTCGGACGCCCGCATCAAGCAGGACATCGCCACCGTGACCAACGCGATCGAGACCCTGTCCCGGGTGCGGCTCGTGAGCTTCCGCTACACCGATGCTTACCGCGCCGCCCACCCCGGTATCGAGGACCGGCGGTACCTGAATGTGGTCGCCCAGGAGTTTGCGGAGGTTTTCCCCGACTACGTGCAGCCCGGCGGCGAGAAACTGCCGGACGGTTCCGACATTCTGCAGGTGGACGCCCATCCGCTGACCATCTACACCGCCGCGGCGGTGCAGGAACTCAGCCGGCGTCTGGACGAGGAGCGCGCGGCCAACGCCGCCCTGCGGGACCGCGTGGCCCGGTTGGAACAACTGATCGAGCAACTCCTCAAGTGAACGGAGGTCCTCTATGAAAACTCCGCCATCCGAAGCTCGCATTCCGAGACAAATCCCAAGCCCGGAAACCGCATCGCGGGCGGACAGGCGCGGCAGCGTTTTGGAGTGCGGCGGCGGGCCGCCGCTTTTGCTCTTTAGCTTGCAAAGCGCCGCCAGGGCGGCGCACGCCACACGCTGCGCGCTCCTGTGTGCCTTCCTGCTCTTGGCGCTCAGCGGGCCACCGGCCGCCACCGCCCAGTTCGCGCTCGACTGGTGGACAACCGACGGCGGCGGCGGGACGAGCACGGGCGGCGTCTATTCGATCAGCGGCACCCTTGGCCAGCCGGACGCCGGGGCCATGAGCGGCGGGAACTTCACCCTCACCGGCGGCTTCTGGGCCTTCGCCGTCGCGGTGCAGACGCCCCACGCGCCGTACCTGACCATCGTGGCTTCCGGGCCGGGCGTCGCCACGATTTCGTGGACGCCCGCCACGCCCGGCTTCGTCCTGCAGGAAAGCCCTGGTCTGGCGCCCGCCGGTTGGACCAATTCCCCCAGCGGCGCGACGAATCCCGTTGTCGTCCCCGCCGCCGGCCCGACGAAATTCTATCGCCTGCATCGTCCGTGAAATTCGCGCCCTCCTTTCGACCCTGGTGCCGACCTGGCCGGCCCACGGCTGGCCGGGAGCCTCCGTAATTGTCAGCCGCCATTCATCTTATGAACACGATCCGCCTGACCGCGCTGCTCTGCGTCCTGAGCAGTCTCACCCACGCCGCGCCTTTGGGCACGGCCTTCACGTACCAAGGGCAACTGGCTGATGCCGGCCAGCCGGCGCACGGCGCCTATGACTTCCGCTTCGCGATTTACGATGCCGCCAGCGGCGGCGGTCTGGTTGCCGGGCCGCTCACCAACAGCCCGGTGGCAGTGGCCAACGGCCTGTTCACCGTCAGGCTGGACTTCGGTTTGGGCGTCTTCAACGGCGACGCGCGCTGGTTGGAGATTTCCGTGCGCACCAATGGCGGGGCCGCGTTCATCCCGCTGACACCGCGTCAGTTCCTCACTCCCGCGCCCTACGCACTTTACTCAGCTCAGGCGGGGGCAGCCGCCAATGCCCTCGGCGTAGCCCAGGGTGCAATCAGCAATGCCAACCTTGCCGCTGGCGCGGTCACGTCCGACAAGGTGGCGGCAGGGCAGGTGGTGAAATCGCTCAATGGGTTGACGGATGCCATCACTCTTAACCCGGGCGCCAACATGAAGGTGAGCAAGGTGGGCAACACGATTGAGGTGAGCGCAGCAAGCGACGGGACCTTGCGCCTGGGGGGATTGGAACCCCAGGGCGTGGGGGGGCGGATCGTGTTTGGCTGGCCGCCCGCCGCCAACACCTACATCTCTGAGGGAATTGACGATGGCCTCTTTCTCGTGGCCCCCGCCGGCGTCGGGATCGGACCGGGGAACCTCGGCATCCGGGTCCGGTCCATGACGGAAGCCACCCACCCGCTCACCGTGCGCAGCCCGGCCGACACCGACAACACGGCGCGGCTGATCGGCCGCGCGGGTAGTTTCTTGTACGGCGCCAAGTTGAACTTTGGGGATGGTGACCACGTGTTCGTTCAGGAGGACCTGGACGACATGCTGCGCATTCATGCCGACGGGCGGCTGGCGCTTACCGGAGGAAACGTCGGTGTGGGCACCACCGCTCCACAACAGAAGCTGCAGGTGGACGAAGGGGATGTCTTGATTCGAGGACCCTCCAACTTTGCGGCCAATACATCGGCGACTCTGTGGTTGGGCGATGCGAACAACTACGTCCAAGCCGTTTGGGGACAGGGGTTGCGCCTGGGCGTGTGGCAAGGAGTCAACGCGATGGTCATTCAAAACGGCGGCAATATCGGGATAGGCACCAACACACCGCAAACCAAACTCCATGTCGCCGGCACGACGCGCACCAGCGTGCTGGAAATCACCGGCGGCTCGGACCTGGCCGAACCGTTCGAGATCAGCGACGCCGCGCCCGTCCCGGACGGTGCCGTGGTGGTGATTGACGATCGCCACCCCGGCCGGCTGCGTGTGAGCACGGAGGCGTACGACAGACGTGTGGCGGGCGTTGTCAGCGGCGCGGGCCGTTTGAAACCCGGACTGGTCCTCAGCCAGTCGGGCGTGACGGATCAGGGCGTGCTGGTGGCCTTGAGTGGTCGCGTGTTCGTGCTGGCGGACGCGGCGGACGGGGCCATTCAACCGGGCGATCAACTCACCACCTCCGACACACCGGGTCACGCGCGGAAGGTCTTGGATTACGAGCTGGCGCGGGGCGCGGTTCTCGGCAAGGCGATGTCCTCGCTCGAGACTGGGCGAGGATTGGTCCTCGTGTTGGTAACGCTGCAATAACGGCCGTTTCTTCCGAAAGGATCGGCGGTTGCGCTATGCGAGACCAAAACCATCGGATGTTTCCACGGAACGCCGGCTACGTGACTGCGGCTCTGTCATTGGCGGTGGGAGTGATCGGGGCGGTGAGCCTTGTCCGGGCCGAAGCGGGCTATGAGTCTTGTTTCATGTTTCTCTGGTGCGATCCGCACGAGGAGAAACTGGGATTTCTGGACGGCAACGAGCAGATCCAAGGGCTCGCGCACGACGAAAACAACTGGTTCATCTCGGCTGGCGAATATATGCATTGTGGAGGGTCCATTTGGGGCCACATGACCTGGGGGATTTGGAAACTGCCCGTTTCCTCCGCGCTGACCGGCGGCACACCGATTCAACGGTTCCTCGTCTCGGATCGTCCGGACCTCCAGAGTTACTTTCACATCGGGGACATTGACTGTTTCAACGGGTTTGTGTTGGCCCCAGTGGAGAATTATGGCTGTGCCCCGGAGACTAGCGGCACGATCCTTTTTTTCGATACGGCGGACCTTCACTGCGTGGGCAAAGCGGTTGTGCAGGGCTTCAGGAACTTCGGCTGGCTGGCGGTTCATCCGGTCAGTGGCGAGGTTTACGTCTCGGAGGACTCCATCACGCATCTGGTGCGGTGCTGGGTGGACTGGGCCACACTGCTGGCCAACCGGAGTCAGACGAATCTGGAGGTGGCCTGCACGGTCCTGGGGCCTGTTCCTTTGCTGCAAAGCGATGGAACAGCTTTCACCGACACGTTCTCTTGCACGCAGGGGGGGGCTTTTTCAGAGAGCGGCGGCGTGTTCTACTTCCTGGTTGGCTGCTGCGAACAGGTTCGGCCGCTCGACGGGATTCACGTCTTCGACACCACCACCTGGCGCGAGTTGGCGCGGTCGCATCGTTGCCACGAGGATTGGCCTCCCTGCAACAGTGACTGCATGGACTTCCGCTATTACTGGCAGACGGAAACTACTGCCGGCTATTGCACCGGCTCGGAGCCCGAGGGCTTGGATTATTGGGACCTTGAGGACAAACCTAGCCCGTATGGGGGACAACTGCACGTTGGCTGGCTGGATAATGATGGCGGTCGTCAGGATGACGTGACGCTCTGGCATTACACTCACACGCTTCGAGTGGATGCAGCGAATACGGGCGCGCAGGACGGCCGCCCGAACCGGGGCTTCCGCTTGGTGGGGCAGGCATACGATCGCATCTGTGACGGCACCTCCATCAAAATCAGGCCGAACTTCTACAACGAAACCCTCACGCTCACCAAACGCGTCCGGCTGATCTCGGACGGCCCGGGAGTGGTCACCATCGGTCGCGGGCCATAGCCAGAGCGACCTTTGAAAGCCAGATGAAAGAACATCACTTAGCCGACGAGGTTTGTTGCGGTGGCCATCGGTTGTTCCATGGCCTCCTCGTTGTTGCGTCAGCACTGCTGGCGCTTGCTCTCGCCAGCCCCAGCTCTCTGGCCCAGCCCGGTGTGTCCGGCCTGCCGCTGGACAACTTCCAGTTCAAAGCGAGCCACAACGCGTTCGAGAAGGACGAACTGATGGATGACCAACTTGACAACTACAACTGCTGGGGGCTGGAGCTGGACCTCACTGTGGACACGAAATGCGTGCCGTACGGTATTCATGTGTACCATCCCGCGGGTGGCCGTGATCTTTGCCTGGACGAAGCGATTCAGGAGATCCTCCGGTCGGAGGATCTCGAAGAGCGGGTCACCTTCATCTGGCTGGATGTTACCAACCCAGAACCCTGGCCCGCGAACCGACGGGAGCTTTTTCGAAGCGGGATGTTGGCGTTGGGGGTGGATCGCATCTACCCCAAAAAGGATTTCGAAGCGTATTTTGCTCTCCACCAACGCTGGCCGTCCTGGCAGCACATCCATAAGCGTGGCAAGCGTTTCATCCTGGTGCTGGAGGACACGCAGGATGGACCCGTGGCGCCAGACGATGACCTGTTTTTCATCGCTGCTCCATCGCTTCAAGAGGCCACAGATCCCGCGAATGCCCACGTCACTTTTGTCAACGTCAAGAACGCCGCTCTGGACCGAGGAATCCCCGCGCCCGATGACCGATGGCTTTACCGCGCATGGCCTGACACTCTGCCGGCCGACCCGGTGAAATGGGAGGACGGTGTCTCCCGGCGGTTCAACCTGGTGGGCACCGACGACATTGACCAGGACTACACGATCCTGGATTCCAGAACCCATTCGCCGCAACCCCTCTATGTCAATCGCGCCGCCACCACCCGGCTCTGGGGGACGCGCGCCTATCCAATGCGTGATCTCGCGACGGCCATCCAGCGAGCCAGCCCGGGCATCACCCTGAGACTACGCCCCGACAATTACCCGTCCCCTCTCACCTTTGCCAAACCGATGGTTGTGCAAAAGGACCCGCGCCATTTGGGAATAGTGGTCTTGGGGAGACCGTAGAACGCGACCACTCCCGCCTCGATTCTCGCTCCCAACCCGCGCGCTCTGTAAGAACCACCCAAAAGCATGATGGAGAAGGCGACTCTCAATCCCACGATCTGTCTGGCCCGCTGGGTGGCGGCGGCCGCCTTCGTTTTGTCGCCGCTGGTCCAGGTTCCCGCGCGATCAACCCTCACGCCGCGTGTGGCACCAGCCAAACCGCTTCACACGCACCTCTCGCCGGCTCGCGATGATCCGGCCCGAATTCGCGTGAAATTTCGCGACGAACTGCCGGTCCGATTGTTGGAGGCTCAAGTGAATGATTGCGGGACCGGGGCGGTGAACAAGGCACTGCCACTCCTTCAGTGGCTGGCGAGCGCGGGCGCTCGTTGGCAGCGATTGCATAGCCTGCCCGAAGCAAAGCTCGCTCAACTCCGTGAGGCCGCACAGGCGAACCTCGGTCGCAGTATGGCGGATCTCAATGCCACATTCGTCTTGCGTCTGCCGCCGGGGATGAACGCGGCCGCCGTGATGGATGAGTTGAACGCCTTGCCCGAAATCGAACTGGCGCGGCCCATGCGCCGGGCGATGCCGCTGCCCACGCCGCCCAACCTGGAACCGGAGCAAGAGTACCTTGAGGCCGCCACTGCTGGCGTGGACGCGCCATCCTTGTGGACGCTCCCCGGTGGTACCGGGACGGGCGTGCGGATTGCCGACATCGAATACGACTGGAATTTCAATCACGCCGACCTCTCCTTCAGCCTGATCGGACCCGCGCCGGTTGATCCGTTTGCCGGAAGCGCGGATCACGGCACGGCGGTCCTCGGCGTTTTGGGCGCACTCCGGAACGGCTGGGGAGTCACCGGCATCGCCCATGGGAGCGCGCTCCATGTGGTTGCGGCTCACACGGACGATGGTTTGAACATCCCGGCCGCCATCACCCGCGCGCTCGACGTCCTCACCGCGGGGGACGTGATGGTGATTGAACAACAAGCCCTGGGGCCTGACCCGGACCCCGGTCTGGTGCCGGCGGAATGGGACGAAGACGTGTACGACGCCATCGTAATTGCGGTGGGTAATGGCGTGATCGTGTGTGAAGCGGCGGGAAACGGAAACCAGAACCTGGACGACGCCAAGTTTGACGATGACCACGCGCCGTTCCTGCCGCAGAACGACTCCGGCGCGATCCTCGTTGGCGCCGGCGCGCCCCCCGGCCATCCGGAGGGTGACCGGGCCCGTCACAGCTTCTCGACTTACGGTTCGACGGTGGACCTGCAAGGCTGGGGAGCGTGGGTGGTCACCGCTGGTTACGGTGACCGCTATTCCGCGGAGGGTACGAACCTCCTATACACCGCGAATTTCAATGGCACCTCCAGCGCCACGCCGATGGTGGGCGGCGCGTGCGCGGCTTTGCAGGGAGCGTACAAAGCCGCTTACGGCGGGCGCGTCTTGTCGCCCGCGAGCCTGCGCCATGTGCTCCGGGTGACCGGTTCTGCGCAGCAGAGCGGCGTTCAGCCGGCCAGTGAGAATATCGGTCCCCGGCCCAATCTGGCGGCGGCGCTGCCGCTCGCGCTGGGGACCTGGCTGAATTTCCCTTACGCCGGCCCCGAGGAGGGCACATTGTTGCGTCCGTTCAACACGCTTCCTGAGGCGCTCGCGCTCGTTCCTGCCGCCGGCACGATCAATATCCTCCCCGGTCGCGCCAACTGGACGGGGACAATCTCCAAGCCGGTCACGCTTCAGGCTTACGGCGGGTTAGTGACCCTTGGACGGTGAGGAAAAAAACACTTCGTGACAACCACAACAGCCACACAACACCGCATGAACACAAAACTATTCATGGTTATCCTGACAGCGATGGTCTTATCCAACAGTCCGGCGTTCGCGGCGCCTTTGGGCACGGCCTTCACGTACCAAGGGAAACTGGCTGATGCCGGCCAGCCGGCGCATGGCGCCTACGACTTCCGCTTCGCGATTTACGATGCCGCCAGCGGCGGCGGTCTGGTTGCCGGGCCGCTCACCAACAGTCCGGTGGCCGTGTCCAACGGGCTGTTCACCGTCACGCTGGACTTCGGCTCGGGCGTCTTCACCGGCGACGCCCGCTGGTTGGAAATCGGTGTGCGGACTCATGGCGGGGGCGACTTCCTGCCACTGGCCCCACGGCAAGCCCTGACACCCGTTCCGTGCGCACTGTTCGCCCCAACTGCTGGGGACCTGAGAACGGGGGCCAGCCCTACCTTCACGGGAGCCGTACTGTTCGATCCGGCAGCCGGCCCACCCTTTGCCGTGGGCAATACAAACAAAGTGGCCAACCTGCACGCCGACTTTCTTGACGGTCTGAATGCCGCAGCGTTCTGGCAGCGCGGCGGCAACGTCGGCACGACGGCGGGACCGGATTTTGTTGGCACGGCGGATCTCCAACCCCTGGAGCTGAAGGTCAATGGTAAGCGCGCCCTGCGGTTGGAGCCGTTCGCGGATGCGCCCAACGTGATTGCCGGGGCGGTGAACTACGCCGCCGATGGCGCGGTGGGCGTGACCATCGGCGGAGGCGGGAACGTCAACGGGACCAATCGGGTCTCCGGCTGGTTCGGCACGGTCGGCGGCGGGCGGGACAACCAGATCGGTTCAGGCGCGAGCGGGGCGGTCGTCAGCGGCGGCGCAGGTAACACCGTGCAAGGCAACGCCGGCTACGCAGCCATCGCCGGTGGCCAGGGCAACACTGTCGGGCAGAACGCCCATTTCGCCAGCGTGGGCGGCGGCCTGCACAACGTCGTCTCTGCTGGTTCGGAGAACGCGACCATCGGCGGCGGCGAGGGAAATCGCATCGCCGAAGACGCCGACGGGGCCTGCATCGGCGGTGGACGGCAGAATGTCCTGCACGCCTCGCTGCATTCGACTATCGCCGGCGGGGAGCAGAACTCCGTCACCAACACCGGGCACGCGACGATTGCGGGAGGATTGAGAAACCGGATTGGGAGCGAGGCCCATGACTCGGCGATCGGCGGCGGCGTGGACAACCAGATTCAGGAACCGGCGTGGTCAGCCAGCATCGCGGGCGGAGCGGGTAACCTCGTATCCAATGCCAAGTATGGCGTGATCAGCGGCGGCAACCGCAATGCGCTCAACACTGGCGCGGACTGGTCGGCAATCAGCGGCGGGGCAAACAATGTTATCTCCAATGCGGATTTCTCCGCGATCAGCGGTGGTCAGAACAACGTCATCCAAGAGGACGCAGCGTGGGCGAACATCGGAGGCGGACGGGACAACGTTCTTCGGCCGGGGACGTGGCACGCGAGGATTGGTGGCGGGCGGAACAACCTCATCGAGAATGACGCGGCTGAGGCGATCATCGGCGGTGGCAAGGACAACCTAATTCAAACCAATGCCGACGGCGCGATCATTGCCGGCGGCTACGGCAACGCCATTGGCCCCGAGGCGCCCTCGGCCGTCGTCAACGGGGGGTGGGACAACAAGATCCAAAGCCTGACGGACCAGGGTGCCATTGGCGGGGGGTTCCGAAATACCATTACGACCAACGCGGATCGCGCGACGATTGCCGGCGGCTCGGGCAACACGATTGGCCAGAACGCCTACAGCGCGGCGGTGGTTGGGGGCGAGGGCAACGTGATCGGGGCCGATGCAGCCTTCGCCACCATCCTGGGAGGCGACCATAACCTGGCCGCCGGGCCGTGGAGTCTGGCCGCCGGACGCGCCGCCCACGCGGACCATCGAGGTGCCTTCGTTTGGGCCGATTCGGAAAATAACGTCTTCCCTTCCACGCGCGACGATGAGTTCGCCGTGCGCGCGGCGGGCGGCCTCTGGTTGGCCAGCCGCCGGGGGGTGCGCCTCACGCCGGGCAATTACGGCCCGCTCATCACGGCGACCTGGGACCCCTTTCCCAATTCGGCTCCGGTATGGCTGCAAGGCGTGGGCCGCTGGGGCTTGTTCATGGAAGGCTGGGACACGCTGGTCGCGGGAATTCCCGAGGACAGCGCTCACGGCCCCTCATGGTTCCAGGTGGCCAAGTACGCGACCAACGGCACACGCACCGCGCTCATGACCGTGGACTTGGCGGGCAACGTCGCGGCTACCAGCTTCAATCCCACCAGCGACCGCGAGGCCAAGGAGAATTTCGCCCCGGTGGATGGCAGGGAAGTGCTGGAGAAAGTGGCCGCGCTGCCCATCACGCGCTGGAACTTCAAAGGAGATGCAGCAACCCAACACGTGGGACCGACGGCGCAAGACTTCCACGCCGCCTTCAGCCTGGGCACGGACGACAAGCACATTGCCACGGTGGACGCCGATGGCGTGGCGCTGGCGGCGATCCAAGGCTTGAACCAGAAGCTGACCGAGGAGTTAAAACGCCGGGACGCCGAGAATGCCGCATTGCGGTGCGAACTGACGGAACTCAAGCAACTGGTCCGGCAACTCCTCAAGTGAACGGAGGTCCTCTATGAAAACTCCGCCATCCGAAGCTCACATTCCGAGACAAATCCCAAGCCCGAAAACCGCATCGCGGGCGGACAGGCGCGGCAGCGTTTTGGAGTGCGGCGGCGGGCCGCCGCTTTTGCGCTTTAGCTTGCAAAGCGCCGCCAGGGCGGCGCACGCCACACGCCGCGCGCTCCTGTGTGCCTTCCTGCTCTTGGCGCTCAGCGGGCCACCGGCCGCCACCGCCCAGTTCGCGCTCGACTGGTGGACAACCGACGGCGGCGGCGGGACGAGCACAGGCGGCGTCTATTCGATCAGCGGCACCCGCCCGCCAGCCGGACGCCGGGGCCATGAGCGGCGGGAACTTCACCCTCACCGGCGGCTTCTGGGCCTTCGCCGTCGCGGTGCAGATCCCCCACGCGCCGTACCTGACCATCGTGGCTTCCGGGCCGGGCGTCGCCACGATTTCGTGGACACCCGCCACGCCCGGCTTTGTCCTGCAGGAAAGCCCTGGTCTGGCGCCCGCCGGTTGGACCAATTCCCCCAGCGGCGCGACGAATCCCGTTGTCGTCCCCGCCGCCGGCCCGACGAAATTCTATCGCCTGCATCGTCCGTGAAATTCGCGCCCTCCTTTCGACCCCGGTGCCGACCTGGCCGGCCCACGGCTGGCCGGGAGCCTCCGTAATTGTCAGCCGCCATTCATCCTATGAACACGATCCGCCTGACCGTGCTGCTCTGCGTCCTGAGCAGTCTCACCCACGCCGCGCCTTTGGGCACGGCCTTCACCTACCAAGGCCGCCTCACAGACGGCGGCCAGCCCGCCAACGGCATTTACGATTTGCGGTTCACGATCTACGCCGTGGCCGGCGGGGGCAGTCCCCTCGCCGAGCCGATCACCAACAGCGCGGTGGACGTGTCCCACGGTCTGTTCACCGTCACGCTGGACTTCGGCCGGGGCGTTTTTGCCGGCGAGGCGCGCTGGTTGGAGATTGCCGTGCGCACCAACGGCGGGGCCTCATTCACCACGCTTAGCCCCCGCCAGCCGCTTACGCCCACGCCCCACGCGCTCCATGCGGTCAACGCCGGGACGGCCGACAACGCCTTAGGCGTCGCCGCCGGCGGCGTGGGCAACGCCAGCCTCCAAGCCAACGCCGTCACCTCCGACAAGATCGCCGAAGGCGCGGTGCAGGCGGCGGACGTGAACGCGGCCAGTTTCAACACGACCTTCTGGCGGGCCACCGGCAACGCGGGCACGACGCCGGGGACGCATTTCCTGGGCACGACGGACAATCAGCCCGTGGAAATCAAAGCTAACAACCGTCGCGTGCTGCGCGTTGAGCCAACCGAAGGAGACGCGCCCAATCTTGTCGGCGGATCGTCGGTCAACGTCGTCGGAACCGGGGTGGTGGGGGCGACCATCGGCGGCGGCGGCGCGGCTGATTTTTGGAACTATCCCTACACGAACAGTGTGCTGGCCCACTTCGGAACCATCGGCGGGGGCGGGGGCAGCACGATCCAGCCGTGGGCCAACGCCGGAACCGTTGGCGGAGGGATGGGCAACTCGATTCAGACTGGAGCTGCGCTCGCCACCATCGGTGGCGGGTCGCTCAATTCGATTTATCCCCAAGCCATACAAGCCACCATCGGCGGGGGCGAGTTCAACTTCATTTTCTTTGGCGCCACCAATGCAACGATCGGCGGCGGCGGTTACAACCGGATCGGGACCAACGCCTTCTCGGCGAGCATTGGCGGGGGCTGGGCGAACACCATTCTGACCAACGCGGACGCCGCGACCGTCGCCGGGGGCTGGCAGAACACGATCCAGAACAGCGCGCGGCAGGCGACCATCGGCGGGGGATGGAACAACCTTGGGGGTGCGCCCTTCGCCACCGTGGCCGGAGGTTCCTTCAACCAAGCGACTCACGAATGGACCACCATTGGGGGAGGGCGAGACAACGCTGCCACGAACAGCTACGCCACCGTGCCGGGTGGACGAAACAACTTGGCCGGGGGCGCGGAAAGCTTTGCGGCAGGACGCCGGGCCAAGGCCATTCACGATGGCAGCTTTGTGTGGGCGGATGCGACGGACGCGGACTTTGTCTCCACCAAAGCCAACCAGTTCCTGATCCGTGCCGGCGGTGGCGTGGGCATTGGCACAAACAACCCGCAATCCGCCCTGCACGTGGCGGGCACGGTGACGGCGAGCGGTTTCAGCGGTAATGGGGCGGGCTTGACGGGCTTGAGCGGCGCGGCGCTGGCCGCCGGGAGTGTCAGTGAAGCCGCGCTGGCCTCGGGCGCCGTGACCAGCGCCAAGATCGCCGACGGCACGGTGCAGGCGGCGGACGTCAATGCCGGCAGTTTCAACATCACCTTCTGGCGTGCCACCGGCAATGCGGGCACCACCCCGGGCGCGCACTTTGTCGGCACCACGGACAATCAGCCGCTGGAGTTGCGGGTCAACGGGCAACGGGCGCTACGGCTGCAGCCGCATCCGGACAGTCCCAATCTGATCGGCGGTCATCCCGACAACTTCATTGCGGCCGGGGTGTGGGGTTCGACCATCGGCGGGGGCGGGTCCCTTGGTTACCCCAATGCCGTTTTCGGCCCCTACGGCACCATCGGCGGGGGCTACTGGAACACGATTCACACCAACGCCTACGCGGCGACCATCGGCGCGGGCTACAACAACACGATTCAGACCAACGCCTACGCGGCGACCATCGGCGGGGGCGAGTACCACAAGATTCAGCCCCACACCATTTGCGCCACCATCGGCGGGGGCGCAGACAACACGATTGAGACCAGTGCCGACTTCGCCACCATCGGCGGGGGCAGCTTCAACGCGATTCAGCCCAACGCCGACTTCGCGACCATTCCGGGCGGATATGAAAATAGCGCCACCAATTACGCGCTCGCCGCCGGCCGCCGCGCCAAGGCCCACCACACCGGCGCCTTCGTTTGGGCCGACTCGACCGATGCTGACTTCGCTTCGACCCGCAACAACCAGTTCAATCTGCGCGCCACCGGCGGCGTGCGCGTGGACACGGGCTCTGGCCCCGGCATCGCCCTGAGCGCAGCGGACACCCCGCTCATCACCCGCGGTTGGGATCCCTTCGACACCACCGCGCCGCCCAGCAAGCGGGGCCATGGCCGCTGGGGCCTCTACATGGAGGCCCACAGCCTGGTGCTGGGCATGCCCGCGCTGGGCGGCAAGACCGTGCGCATCGGCAAATACGCGCTGGACGGCACCTACACCCCGCTGGCCACGGTGGACCAGTCCGGCAACCTGGCGATTACCGGCACCTTGAGCCAGGCGAGTGACCGGGCGGCCAAAGAGAACTTCACCGCCGTGGACAGTCAGGAAGTGCTGGAGAAAGTGGCCGCGCTGCCCATCACGCGCTGGAACTTCAAAGGAGACGCAGCAACCCAACACGTGGGACCGACGGCGCAAGACTTCCACGCCGCCTTCGGCTTGGGAACAGACGACAAACACATCGCCACCGTGGACGCCGACGGCGTGGCCCTGGCGGCGATCCAGGGGTTGAACCAGAAGATCGAGGAGACTCGAGCCGAGTTGAAACGGCGGGACGCCGAGAATGCCGCATTGCGGTGCGAACTGACGGAACTCAAGCAACTGGTCCGGCAACTCCTCAAGTGAACGGAGGTCCTCTATGAAAACTCCGCCATCCGAAGCTCGCATTCCGAGACAAATCCCAAGCCCGAAAACCGCATTCCGGGCGGACAGGCGCGGCAGCGTTTTGGAGTGCGGCGGCGGGCCGCCGCTTTTGCGCTTTAGCTTGCAAAGCGCCGCCAGGGCGGCGCACGCCACACGCTGCGCGCTCCTGTGTGCCTTCCTGCTCTTGGCGCTCAGCGGGCCACCGGCCGCCACCGCCCAGTTCGCGCTCGACTGGTGGACCGTGGACGGCGGCGGGGGCACCAGCACCGGCGGCGTTTACAGCGTCACCGGCACCATCGGCCAGCTCGACGCAGGGCCGGTGGTCAGCGGCGGGCCGTTCACGCTGATCGGCGGGTTTTGGAGCGTGATTGCCGCGGTGCAAACGCCCGGCGCGCCGTATCTGACGGTGTTCCGCACTGTCACCAACACCGTGGTGGTTTCCTGGCCCCTGGCCGGGGCAGAAGGCTGGGTATTGGAGGCGACCAATGTGCTGCCCAGCGTGGCCGCGCCGTGGCCAGTGATTCCTCCACCCTACCCGACCAACGGATCGAACCTCCAGTTCATCGAGCCGACGCCGGACGGCAGCAAGTTCTATCGCCTGCGCAAGCCTTGAGTGGGCGGTGTTACTTGACCAGGCGGAAAAACCTCTGGTCTGACGCTGCATCGAGGGTGACCGAGATAAATGCGCCATTCGTGGTTAGCGGCGCAGTGACCGGTGTCCAAGTGACCGCGGGCCCCAGTTCGCTGGCGGAAATCAGCTTGAAACCGGCAGCAGTTGAGGGCCAGGCGATCGTAATCTGGCCAGCGGCGGCGCGCGCGGCCGTAAGCGCCACTGGCTGGCTGGCGCGCCCAATGGTCCACGCTGAAAAGTCCGACGGCTCGAGGGTGGTGAGGGTGTGGGCGAGCGGGTCCGTGACGGCGGCCACCTCGGTCTTGCTGCCGCCGACGCGGTAGAGACTCAACGACGCTGAGGATAATTCCGGGGACAGTTTTGTCGGGTCGTAATGCACCAGCACGTACATCGGCGGCACCGACGTGCCAGCGCGGAAGCGGTCCTCGAGGATGAGCCAGTGCTCGCCGTAAGCCGCCAAGGTCTCGTCCAGGGGCAGGGGCTGGTGGATGCGTAGCACAGCCACCACCGGCCGCAGGTTCGACGGTTCCCCGACGCGAAGCGACACGCCGGTGTCACCCACAGCTTGCCAGCCGGTCTGGTCGAGGTTCAGGCGTTGCAGGGTGGGGGCGCCGTCGTCCGGGGCCGTGGTGATGATGAAATCGCGCGGCGCGATGCCCATCAAATGCCCCGTGCCGCTGCGGACCAGCCCTTCCAGGGGCTGTGAGAGTCCCGCCACCACGAGTGTGGCGGTCGGGCCTTGAAACCGCCAGATGCGCCCCAAGCCGCCGCCCGTGTAAAGGGCCGGTGTGCGTTGTGCGGCGTACACGCCGTCCGGACCGACGGCGAGGGCGGTGAAGTGCTCCTCTGGTTTGAGGGCGACGCCGGCGAGTTGCTGCCAGGAGGCGCCCACCCGCCGCCAAGCCAGGCCGTGTTCGCCCACGGCGTAGGTGTCTGTGGCGGTGCCGGCGATGCCCGTGATCGCGTCCGTCGAGGGCGTGGGTTCCGTCTTCCAGCTTGCGCCGTCGAAGCGGAGCACCTTGCCATTACGCGTGCCCACGAAGATTTCGTTGTCGGCTTTGGCCCACAGCGCGTTGAGGAGGGTCTCCGGCTGGTCGGGAGGAACGGTGTAACTGAGCGTCCAATTGTTGGAGCCGTTCCAAAACTGCACGCGGAAGGGGGCGGCAGCGAACAGGCGTCCTGTGGGCGAACGGCTGAAGGTCACCGTTCCTTCGGCGCCGGGCATGGCCTGCCAGGTTTCGCCGTTCCACCGATGCACACCGCGTCCCCAGTCTGAAAGGTTCTCCCAGGCGATGATGATGTCCCGCAGGTCGGCGGCGATGACGGCCTTGACGGCGGTCTGGCTGCTCATGCCGGGAGGCAGAGCCGGCCAACGTTGGGCAAAGGCGCCCTCCAGGTACCACAAGGGGGAGGCGCCCGACTGCGCAAAGGACGTGCCGTAGGCAATCAGCCCGCGCTCCCCGCAGGCCGCTGCGCCGTTGAAGATCAGCTCCAGTTCCGCGCTGCCGCCCACGGTCAGGGGCGACAACACGCCTCCGCCTGTGCCGTCGAGGAGATACTCGTGCGCCACGCCGGCCGGCCCCACCCCATACAGGCGGTCGCCGGCGCCGCACGCCGCATACCACTGCCGGCGCATGGAAAGCTCGTAGTTCGTGCGCGTGGCAGGGTGGAGTCCGTCGGAGTGAAACACACCCTGGGCGTCGAACAGGTAGAGGTTCGTGGGGGACGCACCCCAGACGTTGAGAAAGCCAAAGCCGAAGGGCTGGCTGGGGCCGACGGGCAATTGTGTCCAGGTACCGTCGGCCTGGCGCTTGAGGAACTGGGTCCAGTTGCCGGCGGCGAAGACGTCTTCCGGGCTGTGTGCCCAGAGCGCCTTGAGGATGCTGGTCGAGAAACCGCCGGTTTCCGTCTTCCGCTCCAGTTTCCAGACGCCGCGATCGCGATGCAGGATCTGGCCGTGCGTGCCCGCCACGTAGAGGTGGTCCGGACCCAGTGCGGTCACCGCCCGGAACACGCCCTCGACCGCCAGAGGCACCGACACCCAATCCCACTTGGTGCCGTTGTAGTTTGCCAGAAAAGTGCCGCCATCTTGGGTGGCCCAGACGTCATTGGTGGCGACGGCGTGGACGGCATTGAAGGGGTAGGTGTAACCGCCAAACTGCGGCGCGGCGTGTTCCTTCCACGAGGTGCCGTTGTAGTGGAGGATCAAACAGCGATTGGTGGGTACATCCGTGTAGGGGTCTCCCCCCACCACCCAGAAGTCCGTCGCCGAGCGGCCGTGGATGCCAAAGATGGTCTTTTGGGTGGGCGTCGCCAGGCGGGACCACCGTGACCCGTTCCAGTGCAGGAGCACGCCGCCGTGACCGCCGGCGAACAGTTGATCCGGCCCCGGCGACCACGCCGCGAGCAAGTCGTTGCCCTGCGGCAGGGCGGTGACAAAGCGCCAGGGTGCCGGCAGATCGGCAAGGCTGGCGAGGGTTCCAGCCCACCAAACCAGGCCGGCGGCGAGCAGGTGGATGATGAGTGCGGTTGTGCAACGCGCCCGTGGGTGAATTGACTGCGGCATAAGCGGAGGCCGCAACAGCTAAGGCGACTCGACAATTTTTTAACTGACTGTCGCGACTCTTTGAAAAGGTCTCCTTCGGCGGGCGGTGGCGGAGGTCACCAACGCGCTGTCCGGCCCTGCCGTGCCTGGATCAGTCATTCCGCTATCCTACCGGACCGACGGCGCGAACCTCGAGTTCGCCGGGCCGTTGCAGGGAGGCCGCAGCTTCTATCGCCTGCGCAAGCCAGGATGACGCTGTGCCGAACATTCAGGACCTGGCGCGCCTGAGAGACCATGCCGGGCCACCTACACACCGCGTGACCCGATCCAGCCTGCCGCTGCGGACGCGGTTGAGCGGCTGTCCCGGCTCGCCCCGGGGAAAGTTCGGTCGCGCACCAAGCGAAATGCCGCTCACTCCTTGCCATTGGCAGGGCGACGGATGGGTATTGCTGTGAGGGGATCGCAGGCCGCGCCTGTGCTTGCACCCCCACGGCCCATTGCGTTAATTGCCTGGAACTTGGAAGCCCCGGGGTGATTACCCGGTTCACGTCTCACAGCAGCAACCGAAGATTAGTTATGAGCGCAACCGCCGCGGTGTCCCGGGCGGCAATTCTTGGGACAGTGGTACTTCTGGCCGCCGGCCTGCAGGGCAGCGAGCGGCCGCACATTCACTGGCTCGCGGGCGGTCATCCATTTGGTGCCGGCGCCGTGCGGTTCCTTGCCGACGGTCGGCTGCTTTCCGCGGGCGCCGGACTCAAGCTTTGGAATGTCTCCGCGCAGCGGCTGGAGCGAACCCTCTCGACACCACGCCTGGGTGAAGATCTGATCGCCCTCGGGCCGGGTGAAAGTTGGGCGGCAACCATGAGCTGGTACCCGGTCCGCGCCTTGGTCCTGCGTCAATTGCCCAGCGGCGCCGAGCTTCAACGTCTCCCGCTGGCCGACACCAATCTGCCCCTCGTGGCCCTGAGCGCCTCGCCGGACGGCGGTTGGCTCCTTGGATCGTCGGGAGACGGGCGGATGTTCCGCTGGCACGTGCCCAGCGGAGAGATTTTGCCGACAAAACACATTCGGGACTTTCGGCCGCAGGCGCCAGCGGGCTGGTTGGGTTGGTTGGTGAGCAGCAATGAATTCGTCGCTACGGATTTCGAGGCCGTGTTCCGTGCCCGCTTGGAACCTCCGGGCTTGCTCTGGGAGCGGGTCATCAAGCCGGGTGCCGCGCCGGTTCTAAGCCGCGATCAGCGGCTGCTGGCCGTGAGCGAAACCAATCGGGTGCTGGTGTTGGACGTGGTCACCGGCGAGACGGTGCGCGAGATCTTCACGCAGGGCGAAGCGCCCACTCACCTGGCTTTCTCGGCCGACGCCACGCGGCTGGTGGGTGCGCACCGCGACCTGCCCGTCCGGGTTTGGCGCGTGGCTGACGGCGCGCTGGAATTTACGTTGCCCGGCCTGACGGAAAGCATAACGGGCCTCGCTCTCTCGCCGGACGTTCGGACCTTGGCGGCCGGGCATCAGTATGGCATCAGCCTCTGGGATCTCGAGGCAAGGAAAGGCCCGGAGGAACTGACCGCGCTGCCGTCCGTCGTTCATTCCCTGGCCGCTTCGACCAACGGTCTGGTGGCCGTGGGCACTGGTCTGGGGCATGTGGCGGTTTTCGATCTCGATACCGGCGAGCGCCGCATCGCGTGGAAGCCGGGGAGCATAGGCCGCGCCCTCGCACTGGCTCCCTCGGGCGAGTGGCTGGTCACCGCGGGCGTGGGCAACACCCTCGATGTCCACCGACTGCCCGACGCCACAGTGGAGCGCACTGTGCCCATCCCGCGCGGGAGCTTGGAGCGACTGGACTTGAGCATCGCCGGGGACCGGTTGGCCGCCCAGCCGCAGGAAGGCGGACCGTTTGTGATCCGCACCGCCGACTGGACCGTCGAGCGCAGTTTCGAACTGGGGCGCAACGACTGGCTGCGCGCCATGCGGCTTTCGCCCGACGGCCAACGGCTGGCGGCGGTGCTGTCCGACCGCTCAGTGCGGGTTTGGCAGGTGGACGACGGCACGGTCCTCGCCACGCTCGGCGCGGAATACTCCGGCCAGCCCGAATGGCACGATGCGGGCACGCGCCTCTGGCTGCTGAGCTCAACCGGGCGCGTGACGCGCTGGAACCTCACGAGCGGTGAGGTCGAGTACGATCAAACTCTGCCGATCGAGGGTGCCAACATCGTCCGCGCCCTCTGGCTGCCCGACCGCTCCGGAATCCTGCTTTCGCTCGGCGACCTGGGCCTGGAGCTCTGGCGGCTCGACCGGGTCGAGCGGGTGATCCGATTTGACGAGGAGGTGGGCCGGGCTTGCTTGGCCATGGCGTTTTCTCCCGGAGGCGATCGGCTTTTGCTTGGACGGTACGACGCCACACTGACCACCGCCGGCCTGCCCTTCTTCCTCAACGTGGGGACAGATGATTCCGGCGCGGTGGTGGTCCAAGCCCACGGTCCAACCGCGCCGCTGCAGTGGGAAACCCGCACCGACACCACCGGCTGGGAGCCGGTCGCTGGCCAGAGTGGGAGGGAACTGATCCTGCCCGCGGTGGGGCTTCAGCGCTGGGTTCGGGCGATGTTGCCCCGGTGACGTCGCGCGGGCCGGGAATATTGTGGTCAGGGTCGCTTCTCCGTGGGGCCCGGTGAACGTTGCGCTCTGAGGCTTGGAGTCAGGCTGTTTCCACGGCCGTCCTGCCCAGGCACCAGGTATTTGTGGCGGCTCATGGGGTGGGCTGAAGAGAACCCTCGCGCCATGTTCCCGCCACAGTGAGCGTTGTCGGCTCGGCGGGGATGCCGCGCTCGTTGCGGCGGAGTTGGCCGTCGAGCATCTGCGCGGCGGCGGCGCCCACGGCGGCGAAGTCCTGACAGACGCCCGGCACCGCGAGCCGGGAGGTGTTTGCCGCCAGATGAATGAAGCGCGGCTTCGGACCGCGGAGCTGTCCCGCAGCTTCCAGCCAGGCGAACACGTCGTCGGTCAGTGCCAGCACGGCGTCGGGTTTCACCGCACGCAGCCAGCGCCGGAAGGCGGTCTCCTCCCAGGTGTCGCGGTAGATGAGCGGCTCGGCGGCGCCAGGCATCAGCGCGAACCAGTTGCCACAAAAGGCGCCGGCCCAGCGGAATCCCTGACGGCTCTCACCAACCAGCGGCACGGCCAGTGCCGGGCGGTGGCAGCCCAGCCGCAGCATCTGCTCCAGCGCCAGCTTCACGAGTTGATGAATCTCGTTGCCCACGCGGTGGAGCGCCGGCGCGCCGACCATGTTGCCCGCGATCACCCAGCAAAATTCGGCCCACGGCAGGGCCAGATCGTGATCGGCCCGCACGTTGAGCAGAAAGACGCCGCGCGCGTTGCGCGCCCGCCAGCGGCGGACCAGTGCCGCTTCGGCTCCAGCGTTCGGCGACCAGCGCTCGGCCTCGGCGTGATAGCCCAAGCGCGCGGCCTCGGCGAGGAAGCCGGTCACGATGGCCTGCTCGGCCCGCACGAGATTGCCGGAGGCCTCCTCTGCATAGAGACAGGCGAGATTGACTAGGGAGCGCGGCCGGCGTTGGCGCAATTGACTCATCAGCGCCCCGATCATCGGATTGGGGCGGTAGCCGAGTTCTTCGGCGGCGCGGCGCACATCTTCGCAGGTGTCGTCCGGGATGGCCGGATGATGCCGCAGGGCGCGCGACACGGTGGCCGTGGACAGCCCCAAATGCCGCGCCAGATCAGTCATCGTGACGGTGGCCGGACGCTTCATGCAATGATTTGCATGAGCCAAGCGTTGCGCCTGGTCAAGCGTGACCCTCCAGTCCTGCATAGAACGATTCCCTTGCTGCCGCCAAAGCGGGCAACGATCAAGGGCGCGAGCAACGGGGGCCGTTGTTCGCCGAGCTGGCCGGCGGTCGAGTGTGGGGCAAACCTCCGGTTTGCCAGTCCAGGTGGCTTCCGGCCGCCGGTGTGCCGCGACCGGGCGCGGATGCTGGGGCAACCAACACGCTGGAAACATGCCCTGCGACGGCCGGTCCTAACGCGATGCGGTGTCAGGCCGCCGGTTTACCACGTTTGGCTAGGCGTCGTTCGGGCGGGCGACGAGCGCGTGGCACGCGCTGGTGGCGCGGACGGGGCGCAAAGAAGGCGAAGCCTGAATCTTCCCGGTTCGCAACGTTCCAATCCTCACTGGCTCGCGGGAGAACCTCCCGCGAACCAGTGGGAAGGTCGTCTGGTCAGCGCAGCACCTCGATGCCCGCGCCGAAGTTGATGTGATAGGCCGCGCCATCCAGCACCAACGCAGGCACGGATTTGACGCCGGCTTTCTCCGCCTCGGCGACGCGGGCCTTGTGCTGGCCCAGGTGGACGATTTCCACCTCGAAGCGCGCGGGGTCGAGCGCGGCAGCGACGTTTTGTTCGGCGGCCACGCACACGGGACAGCCGGCGTGATAGAAGACAGCTTTGGTTTTCATGATGATGCTTGTGTTGTTCGGTTTCCGTTTTGGTTTTATCCGGCGCACGGCCCATTGGCCCTGCGTCGTGAACGCACATTTCATCACCCTTCCCGCGCTGGGAAAGAGGGCACATTTCGGTGAGCGGTCACCGTTTTGTTCCCGGCTGATTTCCGCGCGCCAACCGGCTAATCTGGACACATGACGACCAAGACCCAACCCGGCCTCAAGGCCAAAGCTCTGTCGCTGCCCGAACGCAACGCGTATCGCCGCTTGGAGGACGTGGTGGGGTGCAAATGGTCCGCCGGCGTGCTGGCGGCCATCGGGCGCGGTGTCACGCGGCCCGGCCAACTGGAACGGTTCATCCCCGGCATCTCGACGAAGGTGCTCAACGAACGCCTGCGCAAGCTGCTGGATTACGCCTTGATCGTGCGGGAGGAAACGCCCGGCAAAGTTCCGCGGGTGGACTACCGCCTCACAGCCACCGGCCGCAAACTCGTCGCCATCATCGAGCAACTCCGCGACCTGGACGAGGAACACGCGCGAGGGCGAGGGGCCGCCGCGTGATGGCTGACGGATCTGAGGACCGTAGCGGGGCTGGGGGGCTGTTAATCGCATGAGCGATGGGGCGTCCTCGCTCGGCCTGTGATGTGGAACACTCACCAAGTCTGCCGGTTGCCGCGCCCCACAACGTCCGGTTCGGCCAGCGACGCGGACGCCCGATCAAACGGCAGATTGGAAACCTATTCCGCAGCCCGCTCGCAACCCCCATCGCTCCGAAGCTTCGATTCATCTTGCCGTTGGCGCTAACACGAGATCGGGTGGAACCAAGAAAGTCCGCAAACCGCCGCGGTGGCCGAAAATCTGTGCCAACGTTACGTCCCTCACCCAAAGCCGCACCAGCGGCCATCTCACCCCCGCAAGACCGTCACCGCTTCTCGCACCAGCCGCACCGTGGTGTCCACCTGCAGAATCGTGGTGTCTCTGCCCAGCGAAAACCGCACCATCTGCCGCGAGGCCGCGCTCTCCGGCTTCATCGCCCGCACCACGTGCGACGGCTCGTCCGAATCCGCCAAACAGGCCGAGCCGGACGACGCGCACACACCCGCCTGATCCAGCAGTAACAACAACGCCTCCGACTCCACCCCGCGAAAGGTGATGTTCGAAGTGTTGGGCAGGCGCAACTCCGGATGCCCGTTCAACTCGGTGTCGGATATGGTGGCGAGAATGCCCTGCTCCAGCGCGTCCCGCAGCGTCCGCACCTTGGCGGCATACTCGGCCACGCGATTGCGCGCCAATTCCGCCGCCACACCCAAGCCGACGATCAACGCCACGTTCTCCGTGCCGCCCCGGCGTCCGCGCTCCTGGTGCCCGCCGTGGATCAACGGCGTGAACGGCGCGCCCCGCCGCACAAACAGCGCGCCAACGCCGTTTGGACCGTGAAACTTGTGTGCGGAGAGGGTCAGGAAATCCACCGGCAGTCGCCGCAAGTCCACCGGCAGCTTGCCCACGGCCTGCACGGCATCGCAGTGAAACAACACCCCGCGCGCCCGGCACAGTTCCGCGATGCGTTCGACGGGAAACAAAACGCCGGTTTCGTTGTTGGCCCACATCAAGGAGACCAGCGCGGTGTCGTCAGAGATCGCATTCTCCAAATCCGCCAGCTTCAGCAACCCCTCGCGATCCACGGGCAGAACCGTTACCCGCGCCCAATCGCACTCCAGTGCCCGGCAGCAACTCAGCACCGAGGAATGTTCCACCGCCGAAGTGACGATGTGCCGTCGGGCGGGATTGGCCCGCAACGCCGCGTGCAACGCCGTGTTGTTGGCCTCCGTCGCGCCGGAGGTGAAGACGATCTCCCGCGGGCTTGCGCCGATGAGGTCCGCCACCTGCCCGCGCGCCACCTCGATCACCCCCTTCAACTTCGCGCCGAATCGGTAGCTGCTCGAGGGATTGCCCCATTTCTCCACCAAATACGGCAGCATGGCTTCCCGCACCGCGGGTGCGATCGGCGTGGTGGCGTTGTGGTCGAGGTAAATCACGCTGTCCCGAGCTTGGTAAACGCCGTGCCTGTCTCGCGCCCCGGGAAGGCTCAAAGCAATTCGCGCAGATCCTCCTTCGACAACGCGGATTGCTTGAGGATGTCGCCGAGGGTGCCCGGGCGAAGCTCCCGGTGCAGCGGCACCACCGTGCGCCAGTTGCCTTCACGCGTCCTTTTCTCCATGGCAACGTGGCTGCCGCGTTGCCGCAGCACCACAAATCCCGCCCGCTCCAGGGCGCGCACCAGCTTGGGACCTGAAACCGCCGGCAGGTGACGGCTCATGAGGCGATTTCCAAGCTGGTCAGGTAGGTTTCCGTGGCCGGCCGCAAGTCGTCCGGCTCACCCCATGTTTCGAGGTAAAGTTCGACGGCTTCGCGCAAATTCTTCTTGGCAGCCTCCAGCGTTTTCCCCTGGGTCGTCACAGGAACATCAAGACACCGGGCGATAAACCCCTCGCCGTCATTCTGAAAGACTGCGTGAACGGTTCTCATGGCCTAACACTAGAGCCGCGCCGGCATTCCAGCAAGCTTGGGGGAATACCCGCCTCCACCCCCATCTTTCCAAGACCGTGCTGCCATGCCGGTCGTTTGCAGCGTGCCATGGCGGAATTCACGTTTAACGCAAAGGCGCACAGGCGCGAAGCCGCCAAACAGCCACTCACCGCCCACCCCCCTCTTGCGCCTCTGCGTCTTGGCGCCAAAGGCCGATGAAGTTCGGACCTGGGATTTCAGCCCTCGGACTTCACGCTTGCTTCCCTCCATCCTTCCAAAACTGCCTTGCCAAGCCGGTAGTTTGCAGCTTGCCGCGCTGGCAGAGCGCCGCTTCGGCCTTCTTGAATTTCTGGCTGATGACGCTGCCGAGGACGTTCCGTTGTTCCGCCGCGCTCAACGTTTGCGGCGAGAAATGGACGCCGCACTCGGCGAGTTGGGCGAAGTTCGTTTCGTTCGTGCCTTGCGTGAGGAATTTGTCGGCATCCTGCGATGCCAGCCAGACCGGGAAACCCCACGACCGTCCTTGCCGGGCCAGTTGATTGAGCAGTCCGGCCTTGTGCTCCTTTGGCAACAACAAGTGCGCTTCGTCCACGAACAGCACCATCTTGAGCGGCTGGATGTCGTTCTTCACCGCCAGTTGCTGGCCGAGCTTTTTGATCAGGAAATTGAGGATGAGCGCCGCCGCCAGCGACTTCGTTTCGCTGTCGGAGTGGAAGCCCTTGAAATCAATCACCAGCGAGGTTTCGAGCCAGCGCTCCGGCGGGATGGCGGTCTGCGCGCTGGCAAACAGATTGAACCGTTCGATCTTTTGGATGATCGCCAGATCAACGCCCGCCGCGCCGCTGTTCTCCAGTTCCGTGGCCAGCGAAGTGAAATCGGGTTCATCCAGCCGTTGGTAGCAATCGCTGATGTTGCGCTCCTGCTTTGCGCCGAGTTGCGGCGCGAAGCAACGGATCAAGTTGGCGATCTCGTAGGCGATTTGTGCGTTCTCGGTCGGGCTCGGGTGACGGATGAGCGGATTGATGGGCAAACACTCATGGATTAGACGCACGTAACGTGCCCCCGTTTCCTCCAGAAACCGGGAGCGGGTCTGGCGTTGCTGCGGGTTGTTAGGGTCGTCCTCCAACTCGCCCTTCATGTCGAAAAACACGAACCGGACGCCGTGACCAGCTAGTTGAGCGAGCAAATCGAGCGCGAGCTGGGTCTTGCCGCTGCCGGGCTGGCCGGAAATCACTAGCAAGCCGTTGTTTGTGCCCGGCCCGTTGACCGACCATTCGGGCGCATCGTTCAGCACCTTGAGTGTGACCTCCTTTTCGACCACCGGAAGCGGTTGGACGCGCGGCGCGAAACCAACCGCGGTGGCAAGATCATCTCCGGCAATTCTCAATAACGAGGTGACAAAGCGCGTCTGGTCGCTGCCGGATTCATCCCAAATCTCCTTCAGCCGTTTGCAGCCGTATTCGAAGTGCTGTCGGAACGCAATGCGGTAGCCGGCTTCATCCAGTGCCTTGCCCGCTCGATGGTTCAGCGCAGCCCGAACGGTATCCTGTAATTCTTCGCCAATTACCGTCTCATCATCCAAATCTTTGCCTTGTGAATCTACCGGCTTAAAACTAGCCGGCACGCCTTCGCCGAGAGCGAGAAACAAAGCTGAGCGGCCCAACACAGCCTTTGTGCGAGCACCCACGCGATGATAAACGTCTTCTATAAATGTCTCCGCAGCAGAGCTTGGTTTGAATTTCATATCGTTTTCCCGAAGTAATCGCGGGTGACCTCGACTTCGTAGTTGATGCTGTTCTCACGCCCGCGAGGATTGAGAGTGTAAACGCGCGCTATTCTCTCCCCGATTTCCTCGAATAACGGACCTTCCGGATCAATTTCCGAGTTCGTCGTGAGGATAATCGTCTGGTGGCCGGTCAGGTAAAGCTGATCCAGAACTGAGTCCTTCACTTCTCTGTCGAGCCGGCCCAGCGGCGTGTCCACGACGAGAGGAGGCGCGAGTTTTGCCAGCCTACGCAACGCCTCATAAAACGCCAACATGCGAACTTGGCGCTGGCCAGCGGACGTGTTGGTTTCTTCCCATGTTGCGTTCCTGCCGTCTCTGCGCAGCAGGAAACAGTTCCAGTTCGCATCAAACTCCATGCCGAGGAATTCGCGCTGGCGCTCGGTGATTCGCACCCACAAGTCGCCAACATGCTCGGAAATCTGGTGGCGCAACTCGTCAGCGGCGCGCGCACGAATTTCGGTTGCGGCCTCTCGGTAGCGGGCAGCGAGAGAAATCAGCGTTTGGCCCTGCCGCGCTTTCTTTGCGGCTGCGGTTAGGTTTGACTCTTCCCGTTTGAGTTCTGCAAGCCTTGTCTCGAGGGACTGAACTTGCAACCTGAGGTCGGACTTTCGGCGTTCCAGATTCGCACACTGCTCGGTCAATCGGGCCCGATCCGCGTGCAACTGCATGCCGAGCTCCTTCGCTGCCGCATCTTGTTGCAACTGCTTCCATTGCGTGTCCAGCTTTCGTAGATTGGCATCCACCGACTCCACCTGGGAGCACAATTCTGCGACTCTGCGCAGCGAAGTCGTGCCGTTTGCGAGCGAATCTCGAATTTGCGCACTCCGGTCGTTCCGGTCTGTCACGAAAACGCTGTCAGCCATGCCTTCGGGAGGCGGATGAAACAACCGATGTAGCGCCCACTCGAGCCGATCCGTGTAGAACGCAAATGCATCGTCCGCCAAGCGGAATTCGGCAGGGGCATTCTCAAACACATCGCGTTTGACCTGCGGAATCTTTGGCTCAACCGCCGCCCTGCTGTTTTCCCATTCCCGACGCTTCTCCTCCCGTTGCAGGTAATCGTGAAGCTCCTTGCGGTATTGCCCCAAGAGCGCCAGCGGCATTGCCGTCTCCCATGCCGCCGTTAGTTCTGCTTCCAGCCTTCCTTTGGTTTCGGCAAGCCTGCCTCGCTCGTCTTGCACTCTTTGCAACTGAGCTGGATCAACCGCTCCAAGGCTTTTTAACTGCTCTTCAACCTCGGCCAACTCGTTCTGCGCTTCACGAAACTCCACGTCCACACTGCTCAACTCGCCGCGCAAATTGACCAGTTGCTGTTCGGCGGTCACGATGTGGCCGTTAAGCTCGGCCAACCGCCTTGCCGCCTCATGCCCTTCCGACGCATTGAAGACACGCGGAATCTTGTTTTGAATCAGATGCCTCAAATCGTCCTCGAGTTCGCTGTATGACCAAAGGCCCAAAAGTCGGCTGATGCCCTCGACGATTTCTCGCTGGCCAAGACTGAAGTTCTGGCCGCGTTCTGCATCGAAGAAAAAGAACCGTGCCAGATGGCGTGGCAAAAAGGCATCCCGCAGCGCTTCAATGTGCTTATCATCCTCAATCCGTCCTGAACCGTCGGAGCGCTCCGCGTAAGAGCGCCAAACTGGGGCAGAGTTTGGCCTGTGACGAATCTCTCGCGCCAATGTTATCTTCCTGGTGCCTTTGTCGTCCCGTTGGGAAATTGTGACCTCAAGTAGTGTGTTGAAATCTCCCTCTGCTTCTGCCCGCCGATTCAGTGATTTGTCGAAAACAAACCGCGTTGCCTCGGAAGCCGGTTCCACCTTCTTCAAATCGTGAACGCCAGTCTCTCCAACAACAGCCAAGTAAAGCGCTCGCAAAAGGTGCGTCTTACCCGCTCCATTCTTCCCACCAAGCAGGATGCCGCAACGGTCATCATGCGTTGCGAAGTTAAACGTGTGCTCGCCGTAATACGGACCGAAGTTCCGGACGGTCAACGAATCAATGTAAACCTCAGGCATTTTGTTCCCCTTCCAATGTTTCGTTCTCCAAATCGTCCTTCAGAATTGATAGTAACTCGTCCGGTAGGCCGACGGCGCGGTGGCTTTCGCTGTATTCGTCCACCTTGGCCAGCAGCCGGCGCAGGGTGTCGGTGCGGATGCCCTTTTCTGCAGCGACTTCCTCCTGGAGTTCGCGCAGCCGGTTAGTGTCTTTCCAATCGCTCATAAAGATGCCTTTTTGGCGGGTGACGATGCGCGCGACGCCGCCGCCATCATCCGGCCGCCGCGCGCTGTTCCAGAGTTGTTGGATGAGAAAGAGTTCGTCGTCACTGATGAGTGTGATGCCCACCTCCTCCTGGAGTCTGAGCAGTTGAGTGAGCAGTTCGCGGCGGGCTTCGATGGTGAGCGGGCCAGGGCCGTCCGAACCGTTCTTGCGCTTGAGGTCGCGTTTGCCGTTGGCGGGGTCTTGGTAGCGGAGGAGGGTTTCGCGGAATTCAATGAGCTTTTCCATCCGTTCGTCGCCGCTGGCGAGCAGACCCTCGCTGGCCTTGTCGCGTTCGACGACGGTGCAGGTCCAGCAACCGAAACGGGAGTTACCGCAACTGGGCGTGCTGGTGTCAATCTGGATGGGACATTCGCCGTTGGCGGCGCTGGCGTAAAGCTTGTAGAGGGCGCGGTTGTCGCCGCCCCACGGGTTCGGTTTCTGGAGCAACCAGGCCCAGACTTCTTCGGTGGTGAGGTATTCGATGGGGTTGGAGACCCAGACGCGCGGGAGGTCGGGATGGCGGTTGAGCCCGTTGCGCTTCTCGCGTCCGGCCATGGTTTGCGCGCGGCTGGCGCTCTCGGCGCGCCGCGCGCCCAAGTGTAGGATGGCCTCGCTCCAATGGCCATTCTCCATACGTCGCTGCACAAAGGTGGTAACGGGATCGATTTTAAGGCGTTGGGTGCACCAGCGGAAGATGCGATTCGGCGGCGGGTAGCCGCGCCCGATGATGTTGACCCAGAAGGACTGCTCGGGCGGCGGCTTGAGCAGGTGGGCTTCGATGTTCAGGCCGTGCTGCTGCGAGCAACGGCGCATGCGGTCGAGCGTGCTTTCGACGCCCTCTGAAATTGCCGGAATCTCAACCCGCGTGTCAGTGCAAAGGATGGAGACAGGTTTCGTGCGTTGCGGCGGCGGGATGGACATGACCGCATCGAACACCAGCGCGGCGACGAGCGTGCTGTCCTTGCCGCCGCTGAAGCCGACGAGCCAGGGTCGGGGGTCGTCGAGGTAAAGCCGGCGCAGGGTGTCCTTGACTTGTTCGCGGGTAACCCGTCGGCATCGGCGTGGGGTTAATGGTGCAGGTACGCGAGTTCAACGCTGGAGAGTAAACGGCTGAGGACGGCCCCCAACGCAAGGCGCGGCCGGGATGGCCGGATGATGTGCCATCATCCGGAACACCGTGACCTTGAACAGAACGAGGTGGGGCGCCAGGTCAGACACCGTGACCGTGGCGGGTCGCTTCATGCAACGGATTGCATGAACGCCACGTTGCGTGCGGTCGAGCTTTGCCCGTCAATGGCGTTATGCGCCAATTGCTTCTCCTGTCGCTTTGGCTGCCCATCGTTGCGCTCGCCGCCGGGCTGACCAGCACCGACATCAACACCCCCGCGCCCGGCACGACGCGGGAGTTGATGCCCTACCGTGCCTACGACCTTTCCGGCTTCGGCACGCAGTTCGGCACCCATGAGGCGGAGTGCAAGGGCCGTTTCGCCTGGCGCGAGATCACCGGGGACTTCGACGTGTGGTGCCGTGTGGCGATGGTCAGCAACCGCGTCGGCCACTGTGCCGCCGCCGGCATCATGGCCCGCGCCGGCACCGACCCGCGCGCACCGTTCGTAAAGGTCGTGGCTCACTCCTTCAACCGCGTCTGGCAGGGATATGATCCCTACGCCATGGGCGCGCGCTTTCAGGAGGGGGGGCGGCTCATCAACGACGAAAGCTGGGTGGGCGGCTACATGTACTGCATCCCCGCCGACAAGGTGAACGCGGACATCCCGTTCCCGAACTGCTGGGTGCGCTTGGTGCGGCGCGGCAATGAGTTTACCGCCTGGTTTGCCCAGACGGTCGGCGTCCCCACCGAGGCGGACTGGCGGAAACACCCCTTCGCGCTGGTGCCGGGCAGCGGGCCGGCCGGCCCGGCCTTCCGCGACATCCGGGGCGCGCTGCCCGACACGCTGCTCGTGGGCCTGTGCCTCGAGGCGAACGTCGAGGGCGAGCCCATCCGCGAGGCCTTCGCCAGCTTCCGCGAAATCCACGGCCTTGAGCCACGATCGGCTGCCGCCGCCGAATCCTATGGCTCGCAGTGAATCAAGTCGCCTCCCGCAAATTGCCAAGCCATTGACTGGATCCCGAAACTGAGTCATGCAAAACACCCGACCACTCTTGAGAACGGCCATGCAGAGCCTGCACCTCTCCCGCCAGCTCGATCCGCTCCTGCGTCTGTCCGCGGCCAGCCGACGCGCCGCCACCGCCTTGGCCGCGTTGGCTTGTCTCGCCGCCGAGGCAAAACCGGCGCTCGAGAGCGTGGACTTCAACATGCCCGGGCCGGGCACCACGACGGAAGTCACCCCGTGGAAGGCTTATGACCTCACGGCCTCGGGCCGGCAGTTCGGCGTCCACCAGGCCAGGGACGAAGGCCGCTTCGCCTACGTCATCCTCGAGGGTGACTTCGACGTCTGGTGCCGGATCGAACTGGTCGCCAACGAGGCCGGCAACATCGCCACCGCCGGCCTGATGGCCCGCAAGAGCCTCGAGGACGACGCGCCGTTCGTCCACGTGGCCGCCAACGCCCACAGCCCCAAATGGATCGGCACCACCTACGGCTACGACAACTACATCTTCTGCGTCCGCGGCGTGGCGGGCGGCAACCTGCACCAGCCGGGCACCTTCATGTACGCCTGCGCGCGGAACGTGAAACACCCGGGGGATCCGATGATTCCCTTTCCGAACTGCTGGGTTCGGCTGAAGCGCACGGGCAACGAGTTCCGCGCCTGGTTCGCGCAAACCCCGGGCGTGCCCACCGAGGCGGACTGGGTCGCTGATGAATTCAAGAACGCGGAGGGGGCCTGGCAAGGGCAGAAACCGCCGGTCATCCGGGACAAGGACGGCGTCTTCCCCAAGCGGCTGTATGTCGGTCTGGTCTTGGACGCCAACGCGGAGGAGGACGCCAACTTCCGGCCGGTGGCCCGCGCGCGTTTCCGTGAGATCCACGGCCTCGCCCCGGCGGCCCCGGCGGCCAAGCCTGCCGCCAGCGTCGAGGCCGGGCGAGTGGCCGAGGTGAGTTTCACCGCCGCCAAGCCGCATGCCGACCCGTTCAACACCGTCACGCTCGACGTGACATTCACCGCCCCCGAGGGGCGCACCTTCCGCGTGCCGGCTTTCTGGGCCGGCGGCGATGTCTGGCGAGCACGCTACAGCTCGCGCCTGCCCGGCCGGCATCAGTTTCGCAGTGAGTGCAGTGACACGACCGACGCCGGCCTGCACGGCAAATCGGGCGAGGTGGAAATCCTGCCCTATACCGGCGACAACCCGCTCTATCGCCACGGGCCAATTCGGATCGCGGATGATCTCCGGCACTTCGCCCACGCCGATGGCGCGCCGTTCTTCTGGCTGGGTGACACCTGGTGGATGGGGCTGACGAAGCGCCTGCGCTGGCTCGACGAATTTGCCGAACTCGTCCGGGACCGGCGCGAAAAGGGCTTCAACGTCGTGCAACTCACCGCCGGGCTTTATGGCGACTTGGACCAGAACTTCGACGAGCGCGCCGAGGGCGACGGGGGCTTCCCGTGGACGCAGGATTTCGCGCGCGTCCGACCGGAGTATTTCGACGCGGCGGACGCGCGGATCTTTTACCTGGTTGACCAGGGCCTAGTGCCGTGTGTGGTGGGGGCGTGGGGTTACTGGTTGCCGTGGCTGGGTGAGGAGAAGATGAAGCAGTACTGGCGCTACCTGATCGCGCGTTGGGGCGCGCTGCCGGTGGTCTGGTGCGCCGCTGGCGAGACGACCATGCCGTGGTATCTCTCGACCAACAAAGACCCCGAGGAGAAAGCGTTGCACCGCGGCTGGACGCGGGTGATCCGCCACATTCGCGAGACCGATCCCTTCCAACGCCCCGTCACCACGCACCCGCCGAACTATCGGCACTCCCAGCAGGAGGTCGAAGACCCGGCGCTGGTGGACTTCAACCTCCAGCAGAGTGGCCACGGCACGCCGCCGCGGGGCCAGGCCGCCATCGCGCTCGAAGGCTGGAACCGCCCGCCGACCATGCCCACGCTCAGCGGCGAGGCGCGCTACGAGAAGCTGACGCTCAAGCCCGAGTGGGTGCCCGACGGCGCGGACCTGCCCCTCGTGCGCGGCCTCAAGGAACTCGGCACACGCGAAGCGCGACAGGCGTTCTGGGCGCATGTGCTCAACAGCGGCTGCGCCGGCCACACCTATGGCGCCAGCGGCATCTTTCAAGTGAACCGAACGGACTGGAAGTTTGGCCAGGCCTTTTCGGGGCTGGACTGGGGTCAGCTTGCTTGGCGAGACGCGATGCACCTGCCCGGCTCACGGCAGATCGGACTGGGCGCGGCGCTGTTACGCTCGCTGCCGTGGCATCACATGGCGCCCGCCACCAACGGTTTCGCCGGCGCCACCGCCGCCGCCATCACCCGCGACGTCAAACACGCCCTGGCCTTCACTCACTCCGGCAAGGCCATCACCGTGACTCTCGACCGCTTCCCGGGCGCGGTGAGCGCGCGATGGTTCGATCCCACGACTGGCGACACCCGCCCCGCCTCCGCTGCGCCGCTGAGTCCGCGCGGCGAACACACGTTTACCCCGCCAGGCCAGAACGCCGCCGGCGACGCGGACTGGATGTTGGCGATTGAAGCTGAATGAGATGACCGTCCCAATGAGGAAAGCTTTGAAGCCGCGGGGCCACCGGCCTGCGGCTAACTTAAACTTGAAATCCATCCCCATGGAAACAGCTCCTGGTTGCCGAACGCTGGTGATCGCCAGCGTGTTGCTGCTCGTGAACACCGAAGCTTGGGCCGACTGGCCGGCGTATTCCAGTTCGTGGATCGGCAACGATCTGCCCTACAGCGACGGCCTGTTCGCCCACGGCAGCAGTTCCCAGGATCGTCGCGAACAGGGTTCGTTCCCTCAGGCGGTGCAGGGTTTGGCGGTGCGCACAGACGGCCTCTGCGCGGTCAGCAGTTGCTGGGGCGAGGTCGGCATCACCGGCGGGCTGGCGCGCGGCGGCGACTGGATCGCCACCTTCAACACCTGGGGCGCGCGCGGCGACGGCAGCGGCGCGGCGGTGGCGCTCGGCAGCCGCTTTGCCTACGTGGCCTGGCACCAGAGCGATTACGACGGCTGGCGGGGTCGGACCAACGGCAATGGACTGCCGATCGTGCCGCCGACGGGCCGCCACTTTTTTGGCGTGCGGCGTTTCTCCCTGAATGGCCAGGTCGCTCCGTGGATCGGCGGCAACGGCGGCGGGTTTGACGGCGCCTTCCTGCTGATCGCCGAAACCGAGAAGCGCGACGCCGAGAATGATCCCGCCGCTCACCCGGTGCGAGGGCTGGTGGTTGACGGTCAGGACCGCCTGCACATTGCCGACGCCGAAGGCAAACGCATCCTCACCGTGGATGGCCTGACCATGGCGGTCGTCGGCGAACGCAAGCTGGACTTTGCGCCGCTCTTTCTGGCTTGTGACAGTCGGGACGGGCTGTGGATTGCCGAAGCTTCAGGACAGCACCTCTTCACCCCTGCCGGTCAGCGGGTGGTGCTGCCGGACGGGGCGAGGGCCGCCGGCATGAGCTGGAATCCGGCGCGCGGTGAGTTACTCGTCGCCCTTGGCGCGCCCCACCATCAAGTGCTGCGGTTGCGTGCGGACGGCACGGTAGCCGGACGACTTGGTCGCTCATTGTTTGACGGTCCGGTGCGCGGCGCCGAGGGGCCCATGCGCTTTGCCAACCTCACTGGAGTGGGGGCCGACGCCGCCGGGCGCCTCTACACCACCGAGGAAATCCACGGGGCACGCTTGCGCTGCCACGATGATACCGGCCGCGAGCGTTGGGCCTTGCGCGGCCTGGAGTTTTGCGACCTCGCCGCGCCCGATCCCGCCGATGACCGCGAGGTCTATACCCGGGACACGCACTACCGTCTCGACTACTCCAAGCCGGCCGGCCAGCAGTGGAGCGTCGTTGGGCAAACGCTCGATGCCGAGCGCTATCCGGACGACAGCCGGCGTTGGCTGACCTTTGGCGACACTGTCCGCGTCGGTCCGCACCTGCTCCGCACCAGCCACGGTATGGGGCCGCCGGGCGGTTTCGGCATTGCCCGGCACCGCCCGGACCAGGGTGCGTTGTTCGTGCCGGTGGCTCATTTCGAGTTGGACGACCGCAAACCGAAGACGCTGTGGACCGATCTCGACGGCGACGGCCAGCCCGGCAGGGACGAGACTGCGCCCCTGCCTATCGGCTTCAGCGTCTGGGCGGCGCGGCTCGACAGTCAGGGCACAGTGTGGCTTTGCGGCCCCGGCGGCGCTGCCCGCATCCCCGTCACCCGCTGGGACGAACGCGGCGTGCCCCGCTTTGCCGCGCCTGAGGCCGTGCCTTTTCCCGAGCCGTTCACTTTCGTTAACCGGCTGGAGTACGTTGCCGAGCGGGATGTCATGGTGGTCAACGGTTTCACCGCTGAACATCCCCGCCCGCCGCACGGGGCGCGCAACACCTGGGGCAATCACAAGAATCTTGGCCCGGTGATCGCCCGCTACGACGATTGGTCCAAGCCCTCCCGCCGTCTGCGCTGGCAGTTCGTCACGGCCTCTTATGCCACAGACTGGAACAGCGAGTACACCCACAGCCTGGCTGTGGCCGGCGAGCATCTGTTCACCTGCGGCAACGGCATGGGCCAGGCCAGCCCGTGGATTCGCGCTTACGACCTCGCCACCGGCCGCGAGGACACCGACGACGACCGCCGCATCCTGCCCTTTGGCCGCAAGGACTACGGGATCATCTTCGACGCCACCTACAGCATCGCCGCCCATCGCCGTTCCGATGGCGAGTACCTGATCTTTGCGGAGGAGAACGGCCACGCCAAACAGTTCCTTTACCGCTGGCGACCGGGCCGCACCGCGCCACCCGCGCCGCGCGGCTTTGATGTCCGCACCGCCGCCAACGGGCGCAGCGTGCGGCTGTCGTGGAAAGAGGCTCCCGGCGCGGCCAGCTATCAAATCGAGCGCGGTTTACTCGGCCCCGACGGTTGGGGTCCGTGGACGGTGGTTGTCGCCCGCAACACCGCGACTGGCTGGGACGACGTTGGGGTGCCGCCCGGCAGCAGCGCCCGCTACCGTCTCCGGGCACGGGCCGCCGACGGCTCCCTCGGCAGCGAGAGCGTCGAACGCTACGCGCGCACCCTGGCTTGGGAGGCAGAACATCTCTCGGACGCCGGCCTGTTGGGCGTGCCGCCAGGCGCGTCGGTGACAGCTTGGCGTGGCCATTGGTTGTCGGGGCCTGGACCGCTCTCCGATAATCCTCCCGGCGGCGAAGCGTTGCGCTTCAAGCCCAATGCCGCTGGAGACACTCTGACCATCACGCTGCCCAACATTCCGGCCGGCCAGTGGCGCGTGCTGGCGCAGTTCGCGTGCGCCAAGGGCCTCGGCCGCTGCCGGCTGGCCGTGGAGGGGCAAGACGCCAGCTTCATTACAGAGGACCTTGGCGTGGTGGTGGACGGTCCATACGCCAGCCATCTCAACGCTCGCCCGCTGCGGGAACTGCCGGTTGTGACGCTGCGTGCGGCGGCCCCGCTGGTCCTGCGTTTGACCGCGCTCGACGCCCGGCCGGTGGTGCTCGACAGCGTGCGCCTGGAGCCAGCCCTTTAACGCCACGTTCGCCCGGGCCTAGCGCCTTGCCGCCGCAGCAGCCACCAGGCGCGACGGCAAACACGCCTTGGTCTTCACTCAATTCGGCGAGGCGATCACTGTGACGCTCGACCGCTTCCCCGGCGCGGTCACCGCGCGCTGGTTCGATCCCACGACTGGCGACACCAGCCCCGCCTCCGGTGCGCCGCTGAGTCCGCGCGGCCAGCACACCTTTACCCCGCCCGGCCAGAACGCCGCCAGCGACGCGGACTGGGTGCTGGTGATGACAATTACCACACCCTGAAGCCACTTGGCAGGGTGCTGTCAAAACGACAGAGGGAGCTGCCCCTCAAGCAGTCAGCGGGATTTAGGAATGGCTCTCTTTGCGGAGGGGCGATCTCTTCATTCGCGGACCTGGCGCGCAAGGCGTGGCGGTTTGCGGCGGACGATTCGTTGGCGGCCTGGCTGCACCGGGTGGCGTTGCTGGAATCGTAGGCATGGCTGGGTGGGGAACTGCGGCGGCGACGCCGGGAGGCCACAGCGGCGGAACTGGGGACGACCATGAAGACCTCCGAGGAAAAGTCGGCCTTCCACGCGCTAGTGCCGCTGCTGGATGACTCGCTGCTGTCGCTCCGGGAGAAGGAATGCACCGCCCTGCTGCTGCGCTTTGGGGAGAACCATTCGTTGCGAGAGGTGAGGGTGGCCGGTGGGGGTGAGCGAAGACACCGTCCGCAAGCGAGTGGACAGCGCTGGAAAAGTTGACCGCGGTCTAAAAGTGACGCGGATTCGGGGTGCCCGTTCAGGGCTTGATCCCGAAGCCGGCCTGGACGAAGTGATGGTCGGTCGTCAGCGCTTCGCGCAACTTCAACTCGCGCATCAGGACGAAACTCGTGCAGTCGGTGAAGGAAAAGCCCTTGTCACGATAGCGGAAGAACAGCGCGCGCGCCTTGTCGGCCCGCGACGGGGTGACGTGCTCCCAGCAAACCCGCGGACTGTGATCCACCTGCTGCCACCAGGTCTCGGCGGCTTCGATCCCCAGCCGGATCTTCAAAAGCGTGAGGGTTTCGTCGGCCACATAATCGCTGGTGACGAAGCTCCCACCGCCCTCGATCCAGGCATCCCGCACCGCGACCGCCGGGCGATGGGCCGGGTCTGATTCGTCCGCGCAGGCCATCCACCCGGCGGTGTCCACGAACAACCGTTTCATCGGCCGTAGAGCACCTCATCGTGATCCGCCGCGGAACGTCCGTCACCCGACCGGCCCAGAGCTTTTGCCCGATAGAGTGGATCGTCCTTCGCCTCGCCCGCGGTCTGGTCGGGAGCCTGGACGGGAATCACCTGGAAGGCCGGGCGGCTCCGGTAGAGCACCGTGAACCGCATGCCGCGACGAACCTGCTGCACCACCTTGGGCAGGCCGGCCCGCAGCTCTTTGGCGTTGATGACGGTGTTCATGGCGCGGTCAACTTAAGTTGAACCTGGCGGGCCGTCAAGCGGATGCCTCGGCACGGACCTCTTTAGGCGTTGCACCCGCCTCGCGGACGTCACCCTTCCTGGCTCGCTCCCGTCGGTTCCCAACTGCACCTTTGCCGACTGCACGAGGCTGACCTCCGTCGTCGTCCCAACGGAATCTCGCCTATTGGCCGTTTCGCCTTCGAGCGTTGCGGCAGTCTGACCAACCTGACGCTCCCCTCGTCGGTCACCGGCATTGGAGCCCAGGCGTTCGCCTTGAACCGTGGAATGAGACAGGAGATCCCCAATACCGGTTGACTCCTCAATCCGCACCCGGGCCGACGCTCCATGATGGCGATTCTCCTGTAAGGCTTGTGGCCCTCCGGACGTGACCCCGGACGCCCAGCATGCCCTCGCTTTACCCACTCCGGCGCGGCCATCACCGTGACTCTCGATCGTTTCCCCGGCAAGGTGCGCGCACGGTGGTTCGATACCACGACCGGCGACACTCGCCCAACCTCCGCCACGCCGCCGAGTCCGCGTGGCGAGCATGCCTTCACCTTAGCCGACCAGAATGCCGCCGGCGACGCGGACAGGATCGTGGTGCTTGACCTTCGATGACCGGCCTTGGACGCTGCGTGTTATGCGAATGCGGTCATGGATGTCCGGAGTCATCCTGAGTCTTGGCCTGCTCCCTCAGCACGCGGTGGCGGCAGTGGCCGACGAGGCGGCGCGCGGTGTCGAGTTACACCGCAAGGGCGAGGCGGTGCTGGTGTTCCGGCGGCCCGACGGCCAACCGGCGGCGGGCCTGCCGGTGGAGGTCCGGCAGACGGCGCACGCGTTCCGGTTTGGCAACGTCTTTCGGCCCCGTCATTACACAAACGACTTCTACCGAGCCCGCTTCAAGGAGCTGTTCAACTTTGTCTCGCTGCTCGAGTTCAATTGGGGACAATACGAACCGGAGGAAGGCCGGCCTCGACTGGCCAGCCGCCTGGACTTCATCAACGGCTGGTGCCGCGACAACGGCCTCGACCGCTTTTACGGGCACATGCTGGTCTGGACGCCGCAGCGGCAGGACAATTCCGGTTCACTTCTGCCTCAATGGCTGTTCAGCCACCCGCCCGAGCAGCGCACCGCCCAACTGCGGCGGCGCATCGAACGCGAGGTCCGGGACTACCGTGACGTGGACATCGTGTGGGACGTGGTCAATGAGGCCATTCATTGCCGGCGCTGGGGCGCTTGGGACAAACCGGGCTGGGTGGATGAACCCATCCCGGAAGTGGTGCCCTACGTCGGCGATGCTCTCGCGTGGGCTCACGCCGCCAACCCCCAGGCCCGTCTGCTCATCAACGACTATCGCGTCATTCCCCGTGGCAAATACCGCCAGCGCTACGCGGAGTTGATCGGGCGGTTGCAGCAGGCCGGGGCGCCTTTGCACGCGGTGGGCATTCAAGCCCATGAACCGGACCGGGGCGCTTACTGGTTTTCGCCGGAAGAGATCTGGGAGGCTTGCGACGTGTTCGGCGCGCAGACCGGCCTGCCGATCTACTTCACCGAGTTTTGGTACACCTCCGATCCGGGGCGGACAATCACTGGCAGTTACCGCCAAGGCCAATGGAGCCCGGAACGCCAAGCGGAAGCCATTGAAGAATTCTACCGCATCGCCTTTGGCCATCCGGCGGTGGAAGCGATCATTTACTTCGGTCTGACGGACGCCGATCCTCCCGGCTACCCCAACGTCTGCCTGCTGGACGAGCATGATCAGCCCAAGCCGGCCTGGCACCGGCTGCGGCGGTTGCTCCGGGAAGAATGGACCACCCGCCTGACCGCCACCACCACTGCGGAAGGTGAGGTCCGGTTTCGCGGCTTCCACGGCGCCTACGAGGTGCGGGCGCAGGAGGGGCCGGCTTCCTGGGAATTCAAACTGGATCTGCAGCCGCGCGGTCGCGGGCGCTGGGAGTTCATCCTAGCTCCTGGAACAAGCCAGCCCGGCAAATCCAAATGAAACCGGGGCGCGGACGCCAGCCCACCGAGCCGCAAAAATGCACGACAGGCGCAAGCCCGGGATCCTGGTCTTTCTGAGACCTTCCGCCGGAGAAACGCGCCGGCGTTCGCCCCTCAATCAAACTCAAACGCGAACAGCTTCGCCTGCCTCATCTGCACGCGCAGCATGACGGGCCGGCCTTGGTGGCCAATCTTGTCTTCGCTTTTCCACGTCACACGATGAACCAGGGAGTTGCCGATGATCCGGTCGCTCTCGGCAAACGTGCGGCCCGGCAAGTCCTGGCGGCTGCTCCAAGTGCGCACCGCCACCTTCAGATAGCCACTGGGCGCGACGTCCGCGTTCACGCGCAGTCGCTCGCCCGGCCCTTGAGCGCGACCGGCTCGCCGAAGAAACGCTCGGCCGCGGCGAGCGGCAAAGTGAATGCGAGGAAACAGCCCCAGGTGAAGTTGCGCAGGAATGAGGATTGCATAAGGATGCCGGACGCCGTTGAGCAAACCGCTTAAGGCGTAGAGGTTGGTACAGGATGAACACGATTTGGGCGAGGTTCGACAGGATGAACAGGATGCACAGGATGGGGGTTCGTGAGGCCCGGCACGGGACAGGTCTCGATCCTGTTCATCCTGTAAATCCTGTCTGCCCTCAAAGTTGGCCTTTGAAGGCGCGGTCCAGCAGGGCGGGCAGCAGGGCGTCCAGTTCGGCGGCGGTCTCGGCCTGCAACCGCTTGAGCCGGTCCACCTCCGCCTGCAAGGCGTCCAACTCTGCCGCGATCCGCCGTTGCTCCGAAAGCGGCGGGACGGGGACTGGCAACTCTTCGACTTTCGATTGGCTGATCGCTGGAACGGACGTGCCGGCTTGAAGTTCCGTCAGGTCGAAACTCTGCATGAATACGAACAGGTATTCGGACAATAGCACGTTGGACGGAATCAACCCCATGACGTTGTTGTCGAACGTCCCCGGAAGCGCCAGAAGCCGCCGCTTGTTCGTCGCGATTGCACCACCAATCTTCGGGAAGATCACTGTTCCAACCGGGTAGATTTTGAGTCCCAGTTCGGCGACGTCACGGTCGTCGATCCAGTTTTGTGCCGTCCGAATCTCCCGCTCGTTTCCCGGCAAGTTCATGTCGCTGACTTTGGCAAACGGGTATTTAAGGCCCGTGCGTCCCTGTCGTTCTTTTGGAAATCCAAATCCGGCAGCGCACTTTGCGACGTCCCCCATCCGTCGGACGCCAAACTGCCGTGCGGCTTGGCTGAGGCGCGCATTCAGATCGGAGCTTACCAGCGCCTCGGTTTGCTGGGCGGCTTGGTGGCGGAGGGCGCGGGCTTGTTCAATTTGGGCGGCCAGTTCCTCGATCCGCGCCACGATCCGCCGCTGCTCCGCCAACGGCGGCAGGGGGATTTCACATTGGAACAGGGCCTCGGGAGTGAGCGTCCGGCGGCGGTCGCCCATGCCGCTGGCGCGTGACCCGAGGTCCTCCCAAAAAGCCGGGCGGCGCATGAGCCAGCCAAGAAATCCGCGATCCAGCTTGGACGGGTCACAAAGGAACGTGGGGAACTGCGGCGACAGAAACTTGCCGGCGAACCTCTCTTCGCCTAGTGCCAGCGCACCCTCCCAGCCAAAAAGCTGGCTCATCACAATGTGGTCGGCTTTCAGGCGGTAAAAGAACCGATAGCTGGTCTTCCCGTTGACCACCGGCTCGCGGTCGAAAAGGCCACGTCCGAAGCTCAGCACGCCCACCATAGGGTAGGTGGTTGCTGCATCCACGGGCACACGGTCCAAATCAAGCCGCAGCACCTCGCCCAGGCGGACCTTGGGCCAGGGGGGGGGGACAGGATGAACAGGATTTACAGGATGGGGTTTCATCGTTCTGGGTCGCGGCATTGGGGCATTTCAATCCTGTTCATCCTGTTCATCCTGTCTCTTCCAACAGTTTCCGAATCCTGCCCAGGATTTCGGCGATGCGCTGTTCTTTGTCGAGGATGCTGGCGGCGAGTTGCTCGGGCGGCAGGTGGGTGATGTCTTCTTTGGCGCGCGGGTTTTTGCGATCGAGGTTGCAGCCGTTGGCGAGCAGCTCGGTGGCGGGGACTTTCCAGGCGCGCTCGTTTTCCTCGCGTTTGTTCCACCAGGCGATGAGCGGGGCGAATTCCTCGAACTGGAGGGGCTGGGTTTTGGTGTAGTTTTTCCGGCCTTCGGGCAACGGGTGTTCGTAATACCAGACCTCGCGCGTCGGTCCGGAGCGGTCGAAGAACAGGACGTTGGTGGGGATGCTGGTGTAGGGGGCGAAGACGCCGTTGGGCAGGCGCACGATGGTGTGGAGGTTGAAGTCCCGGAGCAGTTCCTCCTTGATGCGGGCGCAGACACCGTCGCCAAAGAGCGTGCCGTTGCGGACGACGACGGCGGCGCGGCCTGTTTGTAGTCCCGCCTTCAGGCGGTTTTCTTCCGCTGCACCGGGCCGGCTAAAGCCGGGACTACGAACCCGGCGCAGTTTGCGCATGATCAGTTGGAGGAAAAAGCAGGGCGGTTTCGGCGGTCTGTTTGTCTTCGGGAAAGTTGCCCAAGATGCCGCGCTCTTCTTCGCCGCCGAAGGGCGGGTTGGTGAGGATGACGTCCACGCGGTCTTTGTCGCCGATCTCGCGCAGGGGGAAACGGAGGGCGTTGAGCGGATCAATGTTGGGGGTCTCGAGGCCGTGGAGCAGGAGGTTCATCTGGCACAGGAGGTAGGGCAGCGGCTTGGCCTCGATGCCGAAGAGGGTTTCGCGCTGGAGCCGGCGGTGGTCTTCGGCGGTCTTGCACTGTTTTTTGAGGTGCTCGAAAGCTTCGGCCAGAAAACCGCCGGTGCCGCAGGCGGGGTCGAGGATAGTCTCGCCGAGGCGCGGATTGACGACGGTGACGATGAATTTGACGAGCGGGCGCGGGGTGTAGAACTCGCCGTTCTCGCCGGCGGCGTCGCGCATCTCCTTGAGCATGGACTCGTAGAGGTGGCCGAGGGTGTAGATTTCCTGGCTGGAGGTGAAATGGATGGCGTTGACCTTGTTGAGGATGTCGCGCAGCAGGTAGCCGTTGAGCATGCGGTTGACCGTGCCCTGGAAGACGGTGCGGATGACGTCGCGGCGGTCGCCGCCGTTGGCGCCGGTGAGGGAGCGCAGGTAGGCGAACAGGCCGGGGCCTTTCTTGCCGTTGGGAAGCGGGGCGTCTTCCTGCTGGTTGATAAAGGCAATGAGGGCGTCCCCGGTGATGCCGTCGGGTTGGGCGGCCCAGTCGCGCCAGCGGTAGGGTGGCTCGATGGCCGGGCGATAGCGTTTGCCGGCCAGGGCGGCCTCGGCTTCGCGGACCTGCTCCAAGTCATCGAGGAACTTGAGGAACAGAATCCAGGTGAGCATGGGCAGCCGGTCCAGGTCGGTGGTCAGGCCCTTGTCCTTGCGCATGATGTCGCGGCAGGACTTGATGAGGCTGGCCAGAGATTGGGCGGTGGTGGGGGTGGGCGAGGTTGTTTTGGAGGCGCGGGGCATGGGTAAATGGGTTATAGCAGATTCATCTGCTGTTCGTGGGGGATGGGAAACACGCCGACAATGACCCACGGATTGGGGGCAACGAAGTGGAACTGCTGTGTCGTGCCAAGGAAGAAGTGCAGATCCCTGGTTTTGAACTCGTCGAAATACTTGGCCCGCACCTTCGCCAACGCCCTCTGCTCATCACGGCCGCAATCCCGCAGGCAATTCCAATAGAGCGCGCCCACTTCCCAATCCAACACCTGCAGTTCGCTTTCGCGTCCATCCGCGTCGGCGAAGCGATAGGAAAAATTGTAGGGCAGTTTGGGGATCACCTGAAACACCTGGCGCCAGGGCTCCTCCGCAAACAACTCGCCTTGGTTGGCACGATTGCGCATCTCGGCCAGCCTGGCCGCATCCCACTCCCGCTCGTCTTCCTCCCAGATGAAGTCCAGGATTCGGGTCGGCTTGAACACTGCCAGCGAGAGCGTGTTCGCCTTCGCTTGGTCAATGAGCGCTGCCAGGCGCGTATGCACGGCGGCCTTTTTCAGCAACAGCGCCCGCCGCTCGCGCCAGTTGTCCGCGGTGCCGACATGCCCGACCACCTTGAATTGCGTCAGGTCCGCGGGCCGGCGGGTTTCCGGGCGCGGGTCGGTGCGGCTCTGGATGAGGTCACACTCCAGCCAATCGAACTTGCGATACTGCTCTTTCTCGTCCAGCCGCCGGAATGGGACGGGATAAATCCTCACCCACGAGCCGTCCTTGCGGACACCCGCAGTGCAGACCGTTTCCCCGTATTTACGTGATAGCGTCGGGTAGGTCTTGACCGTGATGAGGATGCGTTCCTTCGGCATGCGAATTTTCGCCTGTCACAGATCGCGTGCGCAGAACTTCGGGCCGTTCATGCGTTCCAACGCCGCGGCGACGCAATGCCGGTGACACTGTTCTGGAAGACGCTCGAAACAAGTCAGCGCGACGCGCTGGCCCGCCAGCACCCAGCCGCGAATCTTTGCCAAAGCCGCGCCCTGGTGCGGCAAACTTTCCCGCTCGTACTTGGCGAACAGTTTGTCGTAATCGGCCTGGTCGTGCAGTTCCTGCCGCTGTTCGGACGCGATGCCCAGTTCGGGCAGGTGTTCGTAGCGGAGGCCCACGCCCTCGCAGGCCTTGCTCAACGTGCCTTTGGAAAAACCGTATTTGCGGCTCAAGGGATTGCGCCGCACGTCACACAAAACCGTCACGCCGTCTTGCAGCAAGTCGTTCAGGTAACTTTCGAGACTGCGGCCCTCGTAGCCAATCGTCACAATACCCGCCGGGTGGCGCTCGGGCCGTGCGGCGGCGATGCGCGCCAAGGCCTCCGGCTCAAGCCGCAGCTTGTCCAGGATCTCGCTGCGCGTCGCATAGTAGGGATGTCGCCGATACTGTTCGAGAATCAGCGCATTGCCCCGCAAGTGGTGATGCCGGCGGCAAAACGAGGCCACGCGCAACGGTTCTTTTGGCTGTCGCCTCGCGGCCGCGCGGCCGGCGTCGGTAAGCGTCCAGTTTTGATCGTCGTCCGCCAGCAATCCTTCCGCAATCAGCTTCCGCTTGTCCGCGTAGGACGTGAACGAGAACGCGCCGAATTTGTAGGGCACAAAATCATAGCTGGGCACCGCCTCGCATTCGCGGGTGTAAAGGAAAAGGAGTTTTTGAAAATCGGTGGAGCCCACCGGCTCGCCCACGGCGTCCAGCAGGGTCAACAGCAACCGTTGGCGTTCAAAAAGCATGGTTCAGGGTAACGTGGTCGGGATTGGCAACGCAATCCGGCTCCACTGCGGACAAAGGCAGGAACCTGGAGGACATGGTCGAATCATGCCTCATAGAGCAGGGTTTGCATTTGCTCGACGGCGGCGCGGAGTTGCTCGGGGCCGCCGAACTTACCAGCGATCTCGAGCACGTTGCCGTGGTCGGCAAGGGGCGGGACTTTCAGGATGTCCGGGATGCTAAACCCGCCGGTGCCGTGCTCGACGTATTTTTCGAGGATTTCTTGCAGAATCTCGCGGGCTTCAGGCTGGAAGTAGTCCCAGAAATCCAAACGGCCCTTGCGCAGGCGCTCGGCGCGTTCGCGGCGGGTGCGCAGTGGTGCGTTGTAGGCGACGTGGCAAAGCAGGTCGAACGGATCGGCTTCGGGCCGGCAGGTGTTTTCGGCCAGTTGTTCGAGGGCGACGCCGCGTGCTTCGAGGGCTTGGAGGATGGCGGCGCGCTCCTCGGCTCTGGTCCAACGCGAGCGCAGCTCGGCGGCCGAAGGGACGATGGAGCGGACCTGCTCGGAGGCGTAGTCGGTGAACTTGACCACGCGCAGCTTTTTTCCGCTCGAGTCGAGCTCGTAAACAACGTGGGCGGCGATGGCGACTGAGCCGCCGTCCACGTAGAACTTGCGGAGGACAGGTTCAGGGGCGTCGTGCAATGCCTCGCCCTGCCATGTCGGCTCTGGGTAGGTCGTTGGCTCGGATGGCGGTTCGGGGATCGGCTCGGGGAGGCGGGTCTCGGTGGGCGTTTCAATCGGCTCGCCATCAAAGTCCGGGTCGGCAAACAGCCGCGTGGCGCTGCCGGTGTAGTCGAGGATGGAGAACCAGAGCTTGCCGTAGTCGGGGCGCACCCGCGTGCCGCGTCCGATGATCTGCTTGAACTCGGTCATGGAGTTGATGACGCGCACGATGGCGATGTTTTTGCAGGTGGGGACATCGACGCCGGTGGTCAGCAGCTTGGAGGTGGTCACGACCACAGGGGTGAGGGTCTCCAGTTCCTGGAAACCGGCTGAGGTAACCTCGGCCGATGTCGCCTTCCTCGGCGGTCACGCGCACGACGTAGTCCGGGTGCTGGCGGGCCAGCTCGGCGGAGCAGTTGTTGATGGCGCGGCGCATCTCGTCGGCGTGTTCCTGGTCCACGCAGAAGACGATGGTCTTGGCGTAGGGGTCGGATTTCTGGAGGAAGCCGACGATGTTGCGGGCTATGCCCTCCGTGCGAGCGCGCAGGGCAACAATCTTGTCGAAGTCCGGCGTCTGGTATTCCTCATCGGGAATGGGCCGGCCGTAGCGGTCCAGTTCATCCTTCGATGGCCGCCAGCCGGTGGCGTCCACGTCGGTGACGATGCGATGGACGCGGTAGGGCGCGAGGAAGCCGTCCTCGATGCCCTGGCGCAGGCTGTAGGTGTAAACCGGCGCGCCGAAGTATTCGTAGGTGTCACGGTTGTCCTCGCGCAGCGGCGTGGCGGTCATGCCCAGTTGGAAGGCCGGGCTGAACCACGTGAGGATTTCGCGCCAGTTGCTGTCGTCGCGCGCGCTGCCTCGGTGGCACTCGTCCACGATGACCAGATCGAAGAACTCCGGGCTGTATTCGTGGTAGAGGCCGGGGCGGCGTTCGTCCTTGGCGATGGCTTGGTAGGTGGCAAAATACAGTTCGCGGCTCTTGACGGCCTCGCCTTCGATTTTCCACGCGGCGTCGCCGAACGGGGCGAACTGCTTGGCCTTGGGATCGTCCACGAGGATGGAGCGATCGGACAGAAACAGAATCCGCGGGCGGCGGGCCTCGCCGGTGCGATTCCAACGAGTGCTCCAGAGCTTCCAACAAATTTGGAAGGCGACATCGGTTTTGCCCGTGCCGGTGGCCATGTTGATCAGCACCCGGCGCTGGCCGCTCAGGAGGGCGCGCATGACGCGGTTGACGGCGATTTCCTGGTAGTAACGCAGCGGCTTGTCCGGGACGGGAAGCGGCGGCGCGAGGAAATGTTGCTGCTGGTCCTCGCCCTTCAGGTCGAGGTGGGTCTGCAAGCGCTGCCAAAGCTGCTCCGGGGAGGGATAAGATTCGAGGACAGTTTCCCGGCCGGTGAGGAAGTCGAACTCGACGATGCCGTGGCCGTTGGTGGCGTAGGCGAATTTCAGGTCGAGAATCTGGGCGTATTCCTTGGCCTGCTGCAAGCCATCGCTCGGCGACTTGTAGGACGCCTTGGCTTCGACCACGGCCAGCATCAGGCCCGGCCGGTAGCGGAGCAGGTAGTCGGCCCGTTTTTTCGGGCGTCGCCAGACCTTGGCGCCGGCGACCATGATGCGGCCGTCGGTGAACGTGCGTTGTTCGCTGATCTGGTCGTCGTTCCAGCCTGCCGCGTAGAGTTTCGGCAGAACGAACTTTCGGCAGGTGTCAGCTTCGGTGGGCATGCTCAGTTGCTCCTCCTGCTTTGCCCCTTGCCACCACAGCGGCCATCGGCGGGTTGAGCGGTGACGCCTCGTTCAAGGGCTGGTCGCTCCACCGGATTGGCCGGCTGGCCACATTTGATTGCTTGAACGCTCACGCCGGGTTGATACCTAAAAGTCAGCGGGAAATAAACACGCTTTCACCGACGATACGCCAATTGGCAGCCAGGGTGGAAGACGGCAGCGTTGGATCATGGTTTCGCTCCGCACTGCAGCGCCTCGACATACACCGCATACACCCGCGCGTCTTCGAGCCGCAGGCCGTCGAAGTTCACGCGGATGCGGATGGGCTGAGAGGATTTCACGATGTCGCCGGTGCGCCAGCGGACAGGCAGCCGGAAGGCGGAGTCGTCGCGGAACGGTTCGCACTCGGCGGCGGTGCGGCCCGGCAGCGGGCGGAATTGTTCGTCCAGAATCTCCACCGCGAGCCGCGCGTGTTCGGAGAGATGGCTGGCGTTGAGGAAGACTTTGCGCCCGCCGGCGGGCAGGCGGATCGGCGCGCTGATGAAGTGCGGTTTGAGTTCGTCCACCCAGGTCTGGCCCTCGATGGGGGTGCGCGTGGCGTGGAAGTAGCCCAGCCGGTCGCGTCGCCACCACGCGGCGCGAATGCCTTCACCACCTTGGCCGCCCCAGATCGAATACCACTTGATGGTCTTGTCGCCGAGGTTGACCACGCCCTGACCTTGCGCCAGCCGCGGCGGGTCGCCTTGCGGGCTGACGGTGCGCCAGCCTTCCTCGCGCGATTCGATGATGCGGAAGTCGGGGATTGGCTCGTGATAGAACAGGCCGTCGTGGCTCACGAGCAGGCCGATGTCCATGCGCATGTCCCGGCGGTCGTCCGACTGCAGCGGCGCGTTCCACTGGCCGTAGAAGCCGAGGATCACGTTGCCGCGATCCCACAGGCCCGCACCCAGATGCACCTGCGGGCCGACTTGGTAATTGAGATGCACCGGTCGCGGTGGCACGTCGTCGCGCCGGAAGCCCAGCACGCCGGCGTCGGTCCAATGCTCGAAGTCGTACGACGCCAGCGTGAGCAGGACGCGCTTTTGGAAGGCGCGGTCCAGCCCGGCGTTCTGGCCGTTCACGTAGTAGCAACCGCCGCGCTTCACCAAGCCGGTGTTTTCAATGCGCGTGTGGGTGACCGGATTGCGCGGCGACGGTTTCCAGCGCAAACCGTCAGCGCTGAAGGCCACGCAGCCCTGGTTCCGGCTGCGTTCGGATTCCACTTCGCAAAACATCTTGAAGCGTCGCGCGGGGTCGGGGTCGTCGGGTTCGTAGGCACGTTGCACGACATCACCCGGCCACCGAAATCGAGGTCCACGAGGTTGTTGCTCTTTGAGCCCGCATACTCCACGAGACCAAGCGCGGGCTTTTCCCAACGAAAGCCGTCCTTGCTGGTCGCGTAGCAGACCCGCAATGGGCCGTGCTCGGGTTTGCCGCGCCCGAGATACCACATCCGCAACTCGTCCCCGACCTGGAGCACCGTGCCGTAGTAGCTCATGGACTCGCTGTCGGGCGCGCCCGGTCCACCCGGGCGAAGAACCGGATTCGCCGCGTCGCGCTGGGCGGGGATGAGTTCGAGTTGCAGCCCGTGGCGAAAGGGAACGCTGTGACGATCGAAAGGGAACAAGACGGCTTCCGGGGCCGAACTCTCAAGCCGCTGCGTCAGGTCAATGATCGGGCCGGCGGCGGCGAGCACGAGGGTTTGCGTCCAAATGACCCAGGCCGTTGTGTACCGAGGCAGAGGGCTCATGTCTGAATCAGTTCGTGGGGAAACGGTGGGCTTCTCTTCGGTGCCAAGCGATGCGGCTTCCCTTCAATAGCGGCATTGGATGACTTCGTGGAGGTCTTCGACGACGAGTTCCACGCGCTGGCCGCGCTTTTTGAGTTGGGTGGTCCGGTTCAGCGCCTTCGCGCTCTTGAGGCCGCCCGGGAAGTCGAGCGTGGCCCGGAACATCGGCGCGTCCTCGATCAAGCCGGGCAGCACATAGGGCCGGTCCTTGGCGGGCGTGGTTTGGGGCGTCGCGTTGTAGGCGATCAGGTGGACGCGCAGGGTGCGCGTCGCGGGATCGTCGGTGACCACGGCCTCGACGTTGGCCGGCGCGGTGATGCGCACGCGCGGGTTCGGGTGCAGGAGGCGGACGGCGTTGGCGAAGAGCTTCCGCGCCTCGACGATGTGATGCTCGCTGGCAGTGGCAAAATCGGGCGAACCGGCGAAGGTCAGCACCGTGCCCTGGCCCACGGAGTTGATCAGCACGGCCGGGCCAACGACCTGCCGCGCGCTCAGCGGCCAGTCGGGGTTGTAGCCTTCGGGGTTGGCCAGCGAGGCGCGGTGCGAGTCCAGCAACTCGCCGACCGGCGTGGCGGTGGTGGGGTGGTAAATCGTCGCCGGGCCGCGGACGAGGAAGGACCAGTCGGCGCGCAACCCAGTGGTCAGCCCTGGTCTGGCATCAGACGTTGCGCCGAAGCGCATCCAGTTGTCCGATCCCGCCATGCGCCCCTTCACCGTCGCGCCGATCAAGCCTTCCAGCGTCGAAGCCGCCAGCGGTTTGCCCATCCGGTCGAATTGTCCGCTTTGGCCCGTGATGATCAGCTTGCCGCCCGATTCAACGTAGCGGCGGAAGATTTCCGCTTCGCGCTCGGACACGATGGCCGCGTTGGGCAGGCAGACGATGGGGTACTGCTGGAGGGCGTCGAGGGTCAGGGCTTCATCGAACACAAAGCCGAAGCCGAGATGCTCATAGACGCAGGCCTTGTGTGCGCCTTGGACGCTTTGGTAGTAGGTCGCGGGCTTGTCGCGGCCAATCCAGTCGCGCGTGCGGGCGCTGAAATAGATGCCCACCTCGCGCACGGGCTGATGACCGAACTGCGCCCGCTTCGCCCGCACTTCTCCGAGCAGTTCGCCGATGCGGGCGTAGGCCACGGGATCGAGCCAGCCGTCGTAGGCGGTCTTGTCAATCATGGTCACGAACGCGCCGTGGGCGAGTAGCGTGAACATCTCCCAGCGCATGTCCTGCAACGGGCGCGTGGTCTGGTCGTGATACATCCGCACCCCGCGCTGGACGGCGACCTGGAAGGGCTTGCCCGGCGTCGCGGAGCGATACCACGCGGCGTTGAAACTGGCGGTCAGCGCGCCAAAGGCCCACAGGCCCGCCTCGCCGGTGACGAAGTCGCCGTTGTTCGCGTGCAGCAGCGGCTTCTGCCCGACCTCCCACGAGAAGGGCGGGTTGCCGTGGTAGTTGAAGTCCACGGTCGCGCGCGGGTCGAGCGAGCGGACGTGGTCGGTGAGCATCTTCTCGAAGCGATCGCTGGTGGCGTAGCGGAATTGCAGCATCCGATCCCAATCCTCGTCCTCCCAGTTGATGTCCTTGGGCAGGGGGCGGCCGTATTCCGACTGGAAGAGACTCTGGCAATGGTCGCACCAGCAGCCGATGGGCGGACCGAAGCCTTGGTCCACCATGTCGAGGTGGAAGCCGGCGATGCCGTAGCTGAGCATCTCGGCGAGGAGGGCTTTTACGACATTGGTGTAAGGCGTGTTGAAGCAGGCGAGGTGGTTGATCGGCTCGCCGTTGGCCTGGCGCACCTTCCACTCCGGGTGCTTTCGGAGTTCATAGGTTGGATACTGGAGCTGGCAGTAAGCGATGATCGGCAGGCCAAGCTTGCGGCCCTCCTCGACCGCCTCGCGCAGCACGTCGCGATCGCGCTGGCCGGGCGGCTTGGGCACCAGCTTGGAATCGTGAAACGTGAACTCGCCGTCGCGCACCCAGAGGACGAGATACTCGGCATTGGCGGCGGCGGCGCGGCGGACGATGTCGCGGCCGTTGAAGTTGGCAGCATAGTCGGGGGCGTGCTTGCCGCCGGCGAACTGCGCGCCGGTTGGTCCGACCTCCATGCCGACCAGCGCGCGCGCAAACCACGGCGGGGCATTGGTGGCTGCGCACATCTCGATGGCGGCCGCTGTTGTGAGTGCGATGGCGATGGGCAGGAGCCGTTGAAGGACAGACCTACGGGCAGCGGCCGATGAGACGCAGGAGTTCATATCATCAATCCGTTGAGACGAGGATGGTTGGTTAGACGGGGAACGCGGGAGGAAAAAGTTCGGAACCGGTGATGGCCGAAGGGTCTGGTCCAGCTCCAGCCGGTTCGCCGCCCAATGGTCGGCGCGGCGAGAAGCCCGACAGCGGCGCTATTTGCCGAGCAACTGTTGCAGCTTCTCGCGGTAATTCCGGCTCAGGCCCAGCTTGGTCCCGTTGCGGAGGATGATCGTGTAATCGCCGTGGAACATCGGCTGGAGTTCCTTGATCCGGTCCACATTGACAATGGCGGAGCGGCTCACCCGCAGAAAGTGCTTCGGATCCAGGCGCGCCTCGATGGCGGACATCGTTTCGCGCAGCAGGTGCGACTCCGGCCCGATGTGCAGGTTCACGTAGTTGTCGGCCGCTTCGATCCAGTCAATGTCGGTCGTCTTCACGAACACCACCTTGCCCCCGGTTTTGATGGCCAGCCGGTCCGACGCCTTTGGTTCGGGCGGGCGCATTTCCGCAATCAGCGCGGTGAGCTTCTGGTTCAGTTCGCCGCTCCGCGCGTGCTGCAGCCGGGTGCGGGCGCGGTTCAGGCACAGTTGAAAACGGTCGCGGTCGAAGGGCTTGAGCAGGTAGTCGAGCGCATGGACCTCGAACGCTTTGAGGGCGTGTTGATTGAAGGCGGTCACGAACACGATCTCGGGAGTGCGCTGCGGCGCCATCTGTTGCACGACGCCAAAGCCGTCGAGTTCCGGCATTTGGATGTCGAGAAAGACGAGGTCGGGTTGCTCCCGGTCAATCACCTCCACGGCCTCCGCGCCATCGCCACACTCGGCCACGAGTTCGATGTCGGCCTCAGCGGTGAGGAGTTTCCGCAGCCGCTCGCGCGCGAGCGGTTCGTCATCCACGATCACAGTGCGAATTTTCATGGTAGCGGCCGGCGAATTACGGTGGAGGGTACCGCGCCGCTCCGGCCGCGACAAGGCAGGGCTGCGACAAGGCAGGGCTGCGACAATGGCGTGCGGCGGGCAATGGCGGCCGACCGGCGCGCCGGCATCGTGCAAGCGTGTTCGGAGGCACCGAAAAGACCAGGGGACCGAGTGGATCGGCCCTGCCTCACTGTCTCCTGACGGTTCCGCGGTGTCGTTCCATGAAGGAGTCGAAAGGCTCGAAGGCGATGTCCGAAAGTCCGTGCGTTTCGCAGACCGACCGGAATCGGGAAGAGCAGAAGGTCCAGGAAGAAAAACCCTCGCCGCGATACGCCGGTTGCCAGAGGTCGCTCGCCGGCTCACCGGGACCGAGCCGAAATGGGGATACCCATCCGCCCGGCGCTCTACCGCCTTCGAAGTCCGGCTGCACCTCGACGAGGGCGGTCACGTGAACGGCGTGGAGCTTGGGGGCGAGGGTAAGCGGTACGCCGCGCGCTTTCAAAATGGCATCCTCGGGTTCACCGGCGCGGACCTCCCGCTTGCGGACGCCCTTCGTTGCGATTTTGGCCACTACCACTGGACCCAATGTGAAACCGGTGAGCCCGGCGGATTCCAAGGCGAGTCGTGCCCGCTCTCCGATGAGGAACGGAATCCGGCCGGAGCCGCCGTGCAGGAAGTCTCCCACCTTCGGGGATCGCAATTCCGCCAGGACCGTCCGGTCATCGGCGGGTTTCGGGAACCCGCGCTTGAGGATGTCGTGATAGCCCGCCTGCCACGGTTCGTACCACAGGTATTCGAATCCCGACGAGCGGTACTTCGCGATGAGGGCAAAAACTTCCATGCGGCGGCTGGCATTCGGCCGGAGCAATTACAGCAGCGATGCCTGCCGCCGCTCCTGGTCCAGCAGTTCGCCCAGGGTGCGCGTATCCTGGCGCCGGCGTTCCATGATCGCCTTGTTCAAGGTTCGGTCGTAGGGCACCGGATACCTGCCGTCATAACACGCCATGCAGAACGCCTCGCGCGGGCGGCCAATGGCCCTCACGAGACCGTCGTGCGAGAGGTAATGCACGGAGTCGGCGTGGAGGTACTGGCGAATCTCGTCCAGCGTGTGCGTCACGGCCATGAGCTTGTTCCGGTCAGGAAAGTCTATGCCGTACACGCACGGATGCATGTGAGGAGGGCAGCTCACCATCACGTGGACCGACCGCGCACCCGCCTGCTTGAGGTTTTGGACGCGGACCCGGCTGGTGGTGCCGCGGACGATGGAGTCGTCCACCACGATCACCCGCTTGTCCTCCACCAGCTCGCGGATGAGGTTGAGCTTCATCTTCACGTCGGATTCCCGGGCCAACTGTGAGGGCTGAATGAAGCTGCGGCCGACGTAATGGTTCCGCACGAACGCCATCTCGAAGGGAATTCCGCTTTCCAGCGAGTAGCCAAGGGCCGCGCAATTGCCGCTGTCGGGCACGGGCACCACGAGGTCCGCTTCCACGGGATGCTCGCGGGCGAGCTGCCGCCCCATTTCGACGCGGGCCTGATAGACGTTGCGGCCGGCAATGGTGCTGTCCGGCCGGGCAAAATAGACGTACTCGAAGATACAGAACGCGCGGCGCTGGTGGTCGGGAAAAGCCTGGATGCTGGTCAGGCCGCACTCGTCAATCACCACGATCTCCCCGGGTTCGACATCGCGAACAAACCGGGCCCCAACGACGTCGAAGGCGCACGTTTCGCTCGACAACACCCAGCCCTCGGCCGTCCGCCCGATGGACAGCGGTCGGAATCCGTGCGGATCCCGCACGCCGATGAGTTCCTTCTCCGTCATGATGACGAGGGAAAAGGCACCCTCGATGCGGCGCACCGTCTGCACGAGATTGTTGGTTACGCCGCCGAGCACCGGCTGGGCGAGCATCATGAGGATGATTTCGCTGTCCACCGTGGTTTGAAACACCAGGCCACGGCTTTCGAGTTCATCCCGGAGTTGGGCCGCGTTGGTCAGGTTGCCGTTGTGGGCCACGGCGATCTGACCGCGCTTGCAGTCCACCGTCAGGGGCTGGGCGTTGATCAACTGGGACGAGCCGGTGGTCGAATACCGCGTGTGGCCGACCGCGATCGAGCCGATCAGATCGCGATGAAGGGTTTGCGCGGTGAAAATCTGCGGCACCAGCCCCATGCCGTGGTGCTTGTGGAATTTGCCCTTGTCGCAGGTGACGATGCCGGCGCTCTCCTGGCCGCGGTGCTGGAGGGCGTAAAGCCCGTAGTAGGTGAGTTCGGCGGCGTTGGGCTGCCCATAGACGCCGAACACGCCGCAATAGTGCTTGGGATATTCCTGCATGAATTCGAGCCGCCGCCGGCGGGAGAATTCCAACCGGCACCTGCTGCCGGCGCAAGCCGTAATGCGATGCCCCCGAAATCGCTTGCCAAAACCCTCAGAGCAGTTATCACCACCATGAACCTAGATTAACCTGCCGCCCGCCCTGATGCGCCGGTCGCAGCCGGGGAAGGTGGCAATACCCAACCCGATACGACCCATGATCCAAGAACAGACCCGCATGACCAGAACCTCGGGACTGGTGGTGGCTGCGTGGCTGCTTGCCGCGACCACGCCCCTCGGTTTCGCAGAAACCGTTTACGTCGAAGACTTCAACACGGACGGTTCGCTTGGCCCGAATCCCCGTTACACAGTGATCGGGGGATTCAAGTCAGAGCCTCCTCATGCGCCGGAGAATATTGACGGAACCGCCAGCGACCAGATTGGCCCGATTTACTGGGCGCGGAGTTCGGAGGTTTCGTACGTGGGGGTGCCCGCGCCAACCGCCGGCCGCCGGGCGCTGTTGGCGTGGGACGGAGCTCTCAACGCTGGCCCCGGGGGCGCGTCGTCCGACACGATGCGCTTGATCGCCAACACCATCAAATGGCTGGCCCGCGACAAGGCCAACGCGACCGTCGTGTTCTCCCCGAACGCGGCCGTTGCTCAGGGACTGGCGGACCACCTCGCGACGCTTGGCTACGTCGTCACGGATGACGACGGCACCACTTCTGACACCGCCTATCCTGGAGACGTCATTGTGAAAGGGCCGGGCGGGCCGCCTTCCCGTTTTGCCACCGCGAAGCAGGGGGTGCTGGTGTTCTCGGCCGCGGATCATGACGACATGCTCACCTCGAGCATCGGTTCCAACGCGACGTTTGCTCCCGGCGATGGGGCCATCGTGGCGGCCGGTCACCCCACGGCCGCGGGTGTGCCGGCCACGTTCAGCGTGGCCGACGTGTCGGCGAACTGGAACCTCATGGGTGATGTCCTGCCCGGCGGCTCGACCACGGTGGCCACGATGGTGCGGCTGATTCCTCCGACCGTCGCGAGCCTGGCCGATGTGGACGCGATGGCGGCGGGCACCAAGCCGTCGGTCAAGGCGAGCGGCTCGACCACCCACCTCGATTTTTCGGACGGTTCGCCGGGCGATTGGTTCATGGATCAGTCGTTGCCGGGTGACGTGACCGGTTTGTGGGGTCTTGTCGCGAAGGGCAAACTGAATGTCAAAGCCGCCGGTCGCTACAGCTTTGCACTGGGGATGGACGATGGCGCGCGGCTGCGCATAGATCGAAACCGGAACGGATTCGGTCCCGAAGACGACGTGATCGTCGAGGACGCCACCGGCGGCCACCGGGCGCGATACGGGGATGCCCAGTTCACCGCTCCCGGTTTGTATGACTTTGAAGTCACCGCGTTCAATTCCGGTGGCGCAGGCGGCATCGAGATGTCCGTTTCCATTCAGGCGGGGGGTAACGACACCAGTCCGATCAATTCCGGGACGTGGGACCTGCTCGGCGATGCCGTCGGCAACGTGGTGCTGAGTGGTCAGATCACGGTGGATACGTACGTGCCGGCCGGCGACAGCGAGCGGGTCGTGGTGCCGCTCCTCGTCGTCCTGAATGGGCCCAACGACACTCCGCCCGGGTCGGTATTCGGGGGTGGACCGTTCTCTGGATACGAAGGCGCGGCATTCTTCGCGGGGTCGGGCCTGAACAAATGGCTTCCGGAACGCATCGGTGATCTCGGCGGTTATCGCACGGTCCAGCTCCGGCCGGTGAATGTCGCCGGCAAAGAGAATGTCAAGGTGACCATCGCGCTGGCCGCCACCTTCCTCGACTTCGAGACCAGCGACTTCCTGGACATCATGGCGTATCCCAACGGGATTAACAGCACTCCCGTTCGCCTGGCGCGGTACAGCGCGCCCAGCGGCGCGGTGAAATACTTTGCCGACATTGATCACGGCAACGCGCCGCGACTGGGCCTGCAATTCCAGGATGTCACGTACGAAGCTCCGCCGGGTGCAACCGACCTGATCATCGAAATCCGTTCGTTTACCTCGTGGTGGAACGAGATCGTGGGCTTTGACAACATCCGGATCACCGCCGGGAGCGACGTTCCGACGATCCAGGTGGCGCGTGATGGTCGCGACGTGGTGGTCACATTCTCCGGCCGCCTCCAGCGGGCGGCGAACGCGGCTGGACCCTACACCGACGTGCCCGGTAACCCGTCCAGCCCGTACCGAATCGCCCCGGGGGATCAAGGTGCGCAGCAATACTTCCGGGCCACGAACTGAAACCACCGCTTGGCGGACGGTTCGCCCGGCTTCGAGGTTCCGTTCCCTGACTGCCCCGCGGGCTGGCGACGCGCGCCGGTTCGCGGGGCTGCTTTTTCCGCCATGATTATGGGCGACGCCCCGGCCGCTGCCAACCAGTCGGAGAGCCCTTCGTTCTCGCCCCCGGGCGGCGACAAGCGGCGGGACTTGAGCCGTTCACCGGGTTTTCCTAGCCTCCCGCCCATGAAATCTCGCCCTTCCCGGCACGGGTATGCGCCTGCCTTGGGTGCTGTGATCGCCCTCTCGCTCCTGCTCGGCGGCCACTTGCCGCTTCAGGCCGCGACCCTGGCCGACCACGCGCGACGCTACGACGAGCAGATCCGGTCGCAGATCCTGCCGCACTGGTACGACACGGCCGTGGATGGGGAACGCGGGGGCTATCTGCTATCGGCCGACGCGGAGAACCCAGCCCCCCCGGCAACCGAAAAGCAAATCGTCACCCAGGCGCGCATGATCTGGGGCTTTGCCCATGCCCATCTCAAGGGCTACCGCGATCCTCGGCGGGATTACCTCAAGGCCGCCCGGCAGGGTTTCGAGTTCATGGTCAAATACCTTCGGGACCCGGAGCTGGGCGGGTATTTCTGGAAGACTGATCTCGCCGGCAAACCCATTTCCGACCGCAAGATGCTCTACGGAAACGCCTTCGTCGTTTATGCGTTCGTTGAGCTGCATCGGGCGGGCGGCGAGCGCGCGCCGCTCGATCGCGCACTGGAGTTGTACCGTGACATCCAACGGCACTGCCACGACGCGAAGCACGGCGGCTGGGGCGAGCATTACACCCGTGAGTGGCGGCTGATTACCGCTCACGACGACCGCATCGAGGTCGAGGTGGCCGGGCTCAAGAGCGCCAATGCCCACCTGCACTGGATGGAGGCGCTCGCCGAACTGTACGATGTCACGAAAGACGCCGAGGTCGGCAAGTCCTTGGCGGAGGCCATCCAGATCAACGCGACGTGGTTCTACCCGCCCGAGCCGGGCAAGTCGGCTTTCCACCGGCACCCGGACTGGCGCGAGGTGACGGATCCCAAGAGCGCCGGGCTGTCTTATGGTCACAATGTCGAGTTCGCGTGGCTGATGATTCGCGCGCAGGAAGTGCTGGGCCAGCCTCCCGCCTGGGATCATTTCCAGGCGGTAATGCGGCACGCCATGCGCTACGGGTGGGACTTCGAGCGCGGCGGCCTCTACAATCGTGGCCTCGGTGATCAGCCCGCGACCGATCGGGACAAGGTGTGGTGGGTGCAATCCGAGATGATGGCGGCCTTGACCGACAGTTTACGGCACCGCCACAACACAGAGCATGAGGCTGCCCTGCTGAAGCTGATTGCGTTCCTCAACGCCCACCAGATTGACCGCACGACCGGCGTTTGGCTGGACACGGTCAGCGAGACGGGGGGTTCAAAACGCACCGCGTTGGCGCACAACTGGAAGGCAGCCTATCACGACCTGCGGGCGTTGGTGAAATTCGTCGAGGCATTCAAGCCCAAGTAGGCACCCCCCGCCGCGGTCCCTTTGGCCGGCCAATTCCCGACGAAGTGGTATCGGCCTCGGCGGTGGAGGTTCACGGTCGCTTTTTGTCGTGGTTGTTAAAGGCGACCCAGACGCCGGCGATTGCCCCGCACAGGTGGCCCTCCCACGAAACATTGCCGCCCTGCGGTACCACCCCTGCAAAAATTCCGCCCCCGTACATCAGGAAGACCGCGACGCCGATCAGCATCGAGTCGAAGCGCTTCATCAAAATCCCGGCAAACACAAGATAGGCGATCAGGCCGTACACGATCGAACTGGCGCCGATATGCACCACCCCGCCGCGGCCGATCAGCCAGGTGCCGAGACCGCTGGCAAACCAGATTAGCAGCAGCGTCCGCCGCGGGTAGTAGTGCGGGTCCCAGAATAGCAGCACCAGCAGTACGAAGAGTGGGACCGCGTTCGCGGCCAGGTGGGCCATGTTGGTGTGCAGGAAGGGACTGCACAGCACGCCGATCAGCCCGAACCACTCGCGCGGACGGATGCCGAATTGGTTGATGCCCGGCTCGATCCGCCCCAAGACCCCCAGGAGGAGCACCGGGGCCAGCATGTACGCGGTGGCCTCGAGGGCGTCCCCAAAAGTGCGCGTGCGTGGCGTCGCCATGAGAGAAGGCTGCGGTGGCCGCCGCCGCGAAGAAAGCCCGAACTGAGCGAAATCGTCATTGACCGCAACGTTCAAGTAACATTATGACTTAAGTCAATCCACCTGCTTAGAGCAAGCGCCAACCTCGGGGCTGGACCGTTGCGCGGGCGGGAGTTGCCTGTGGCCGACGAAGTCAAACAAACGAATTGAATCCATGAGAACAATCCTGCGGAGTCGAGGCTGGGCCGTTTGGGGCAGCCGAATTCTCGGTGCGAGCGTGGCGATCCTGGCGTTTGCGCCAGTCAGCGCTCAGGAGTTCCCCGTCACCATCCAAGGACGGTTGACGCATGAAGGCCGGCCGGTGGAGGGCCTTCATGACTTTTTCTTCATCCTGCGCGGCGCGCAGGCGGACGGCACGGATCGAGGGATCCTGATGGAGACGTTACAGCCAGCGGTTCCGGTTCGCGACGGACTGTTCAACGTGACCTTGGTGTACCTGCCGCCCTTCTTCGACATCTGGACGGATCCGGCGTTTTCCGCCGCCCCTGAGAGAGCCCAGGAACGCTGGCTGGAGGTGGCGGTGCGGCGGACCGTTGGCGACACCTCGCTGGCCACGGTGGGACCCCACGCCCGCCGCAGTCCCGGCTCGCCGCCCCCCGGGTTTACCTCATTGGGCCCGGCAATCCCGCTGGCAGTGACCCCCATGGCGGCCCATGCCGCGGTCGCCGCCTCGCTGACGGCGGGAGCGGTGACGCCGCCGGCGCTGGCGTTGCCGCCGGGAGCCAGCGGCCCGGTGTCGGTGGTGGGCGGCAAGTTCACCGTCGGCCCGCCGGCCTGGCTGCTTAGTGGCAACGCCGGCACCGGCCCGACCCACTTTCTGGGGACGACAGACAACCAGCCCCTCGAGGTGCGGGTCGCCAATCAGCGTGCCTTGCGCATCGAACCCCGCGCCGCGGGCCCGAATCTGATCGGCGGCCACGCGGCCAACGCCGTGGTGGGCGCGGCGGGCGTGGTCATCGCGGGCGGCGGCACGGCGGCGGAGCCGAACATGGCCGAGGCCAACCACGCCGTCATCGGCGGCGGGTTGAGCAACCGCGTCGCCGGCGTGGCGGCGGTGGTGGCGGGCGGTTACGGCAACTCCGCCACCAACCAGTACGCCTCGGTGGGGGGCGGCTGGCGGAACTCGGCGCGGGAGGCCGCGACCACCATCGCCGGAGGCGCCGAGAACTTGGCCGACGGAGCCTTCGCCACCATCGGCGGTGGCCGCACCAATTTGACCAAAGGCCCGGCCACCACCATCGCGGGCGGCGACGCCAACCGGGCCCTCGTGGATGGCGCCACCGTCGGCGGCGGACAAAACAATGAAGCCTTTGGTGAAGGCACGACGGTGAGCGGAGGCGGCAGCAACCGGGCGCGCCTGGATTACGCGACCGTCAGCGGCGGCACGGAAAACTGGGCGCAGTCTTTCGGGGCGACGGTGGGCGGCGGGGCCGGAAACTGGGCCCACGCCGTCAATGCCACGGTGGCCGGCGGCGGCGCAAATCAGGCCTTGGGGGCCTACTCCAGCATCCCGGGTGGCACGCAGGCCCAAACTTGGCAGCACGGCCAGATGGCGCAGTCGGCCGGCAATTTCAGCGGCCTCGGTGATGCCCAGACCTCAGTGTACGTGCTGAGGGGAGAGACGACACCGGGTGGCGGGGCCGCGGAGTTGTCGCTGGACAATCAGGGAGCTCTGCTGCAGGTCGGCCCCGACCAGACGGTGACGTTTGACATCCTGGTCGTGGGTCGCAGCCAGGGGTTGCCGCCCAATTTTCAAGTCTCCGGCGGCTATGCGGCGCGGGGGGTGATCAAGCGCGTGGGCGGCGCCTCGGCCGCCTTCGTGGGCACGCCGACGGTCGTGGAACTGGGCGTGGATGATCCGTCTTGGAGAGTCTCGCTCGCCCCGGGATCGCAGCACCTGCGGGTCGTGGTGAGCAGCGGCGCCACGCCGGACACGGTCCGCTGGGTGGCGCGGGTGCAAACCGCGGAAACCATGTGGGGCAGCTTCTTCCCGCCAACGCCATGAAAGCGATCCGCTTCATCCGACCGATTGAATTGTCCGCCGTGCTGGCCGGCGCCCTCCTGCAAGCATCCGCCTACGAACTGCATTGGGTGACGGTGGATGGCGGCGGCGGGACGGTGGCCGGCGGCGCTTACGTCGCGGACGTGACCATCGGGCAAGCCGAAGCCGGCACGGCGGCTGGCGGTGGCTATGTCCTGCAGCTCGGCTTCTGGCCTGGGCCTTGGGCCTCGCCGACCCGGCCGGTGCCGGTGTTGCGCCCGGTACGACGGGAGCAGGACTTGGTGCTGGCGTGGCCAGCGGGGATCGGCCAAGTGGTGCTGGAGAAGACGCCCCTGCTGGGCGATCCGAGCGCCTGGCAGGCCGTGCCGATCACGCCGGTGCCGGTGGGCGATGAACTCCAGGTGGTGCTCCCGCAGGATGCCCGTACCGCGTTTTTCCGGCTGCGGCTGGGACCGTGAGCCCGCGCCACCCGTGTGGGGAATGAACTGACCTAGTGCCCGGTCGGCCAGGTCCACTTCGGGGCAGATAGCGGGCCGCTCACCGCCAGCCGTTGCTTGAGCTTGGCGGGTGGAACCCACATCCTTCGTCCCATGAGCGAAGCGATCGCGAACCACCCCGACCAGTCCGTGCCGGTCCAGTTGCTCGACGCTTACGCCGGCATGGCCGAATGCTACGGGGCGCTCCGGGTGGCGGGGGAAGGGTTGATCCTGGAGTTTCAGGGGCGGGATGGGTTCCTGCATGTCTTCAAGGGCGGCGTGAAGGAAACCGTCATCCCGTGGAGCGAGGTGGTGGATCTCAAGTTGAAGAAGGGCTGGTTCGTAACCCGGCTGCTCTTGACGGTCCGCAGCATCAAGTGGCTCGCGGGAGTACCCGGGGCCAACGGTTGCCAGGTGCGCATGAAGGTGGAACGGCGCAACCGACTGCTGGCCCGGCAGGTGGCGTTCGCCGTGAATCTGCGGCTGTGCGAGCGCGAGCTGAGGCTGGTCTCCGCGGGGTCAGCGCCCTGAACGGGCCGCGATCCACGGCCGGCCGACGGGCTTGACCCCCCGGGGTTCGCACCTACGATGCCGCCCGCCTTCGGTTTCATGTCGCAGTTCCCTTCCAGCGCCCGGTCGCTCGTCCTCGCTTTTGCCTGGATGGCGATTGGTTTGCCAGCTTTCGCCGGGAACCACGGCTACAGCGCGGCGGGCCCGGCGTGGCAACGTTTCCGGCTGACCCTGCAGCCGGGCGAACGAACGGAAGGTTTCGGACCGTTCTGGTCCGAGGAAACGGTGTGGAACAGCCGGTCGGCGCTCGAGGCCGGCATCGTGGATCCGCTGGCCCCGCCTCCGGGCCTCACGACGGTTCAAGCGCGGGCGGCGACCATCGCCTTCGCGCCGTTTTTTTCGCAACATCGGGAATACGAGGCCGACGGCACGACGATCCATGTGCTCTACCCGCTGGTGACCTATCATCGGTATGGCGAACAGCGCAGCTTCCAGATTGCCCAGCTCTTCGCCCTGCGCGGCGGGCCGAACCAAGCAGGCGACACGGTGCGGCGATTCACGCTGTTCCCGTTCTACTTTCAGCAGCGCGCCGAAGATCCGTCGCTGAACTATACCGGACTGCTGCCGATTTACGGCCGCGTGAAGAACCGGCTGTTCCGCGACGAGGTGCGCTGGGTTTTATGGCCGCTGTATGTGGAGACGTGGAAACGCGATGTCCACACACGGAACTATGTCGCGCCGTTTGTTCACGTCCGTGAGGGCGGGGCCACCGGCTGGCAGTTTTGGCCCCTGTACGGCACCGAGCACCGGGAACCCGAGACCCGGACCAATCCAGTCGGCGAGCGCGAGGTGCTCGGCGGGTATGACAAGCAATTCGCATTGTTTCCCATCTACTGGCGCCAGCAGCTCGACGTCGGGACGACGAATCGAGGCTCGTTCCACGCTGTGCTGCCTTTTTGGGCGCGCCAACATTCCCCGACCCAGGAACGGCACAGCTATCTCTGGCCGCTAGGAGTTTCGATCTTCGAAGACCGCGCCCGCGATTACCACGAGACCGGCTTGGCCTGGCCGTTGGTCGCGTTCGGTCGCGGCCCGGACCGGCGGCTTGACCGCGTGTTCCCGCTCTTCAGTTCGCTCCGGGACAAGGAGGACGCCAACACCATCGTTTTATGGCCCTTGTACCGGACGAAGCACCGCGAGAATCAGCGCATCGAGTTGGACCGCACCTCCGTGCTCCTCTTCCTTTACACAGACGTCCGTCAGCGGGACAAAAGCGACGGCCGCGAGCGGCGGCGGACCGACCTCTGGCCACTGTTCACCGCGCGGCGGGATTACGAGGGGCGCGAACGCCTGCAACTGCTCGCCCCGTTCGAACCCATCCTGCCCGAAAGTGACGGCGTGAAGCGGTCGTGGTCTCCGCTCTGGTCGGTGTGGCGTTCGGAAAAGAACCCGCAGACCGGGGCGGCCAGTCATTCCCTTCTGTGGAATCTGTATCGGCATGAGTCGGCCGCGGCGGCGAAAAAGTGCTCGCTGCTTTTTGGACTGGTCCGGTATGAGACGGGTTCGGCTGGCTCACGCTGGCGCGTGGCGTTCGTGCCGTTCGGCAAGAACCGGCCGAGAGCCGAAGGGGCCAAGCCGTGAGGAGCGGCGAGCGAATCCATTCCGCGAGCATGTTCGACAATCTGGGCCAAATGCTGATGTTGCTGTGGCGCACCTTCCGGGAGCTGGGGGCGACGTGGCATCAGCGCCGCAAGGTCGCCGAGCAGCTTTTCGAGATCGGCAACGCCAGTTTGTTGATGGCGTGCATTCTCTCCCTCTTCATCGGCGGCGTCCTGGCGTTGCAGACCGGCCCGACCCTGGCGGAGCGCGGCCTGGTGAGCTTCCTGGGCCAGATCGTCGGGCTCTCCATGTGCCGCGAACTTGCCCCGGTAATGATGGCCGTGCTCATCGCGGGCCGCATCGGTTCGGCGATGGCGGCTGAAATTGGCTCGATGACCGTGTACCAGGAGATTGATGCGCTGAAGACGATGAACATCAGCCCGGTGCGCTACCTGGTGCTGCCGCGCCTGATCGCCATTTCCGTGGCGCTGCCGATCCTTGTCCTGTTTTCGGTTCTGGTCGGTTGGACGGGTGGCGCCCTCGTGGCGTCGGCGAACTACCAGATCGCGCTTTCAATGGAGGCGTACTTCAACAGCCTGCGAAGCGGTGTCGGCCTGATGGATCTGCTCAACGGCCTGGCCAAGAGCTTCGTCTTTGCGCTGGTGATCGGAATCGTCTCCTGTCAGCAGGGATTGAGCACCATCGGCGGGCCGCGCGGCATCGGGCGATCCGTGACCAAGGCTGTGGTCAACTCGATCATCCTGATCCTGATCCTCGACTACTTCCTCACGCGTGTGCTGATGCATCTCGATTGATGAACCCTGCCGTTCCCCATGCCGATGGTGTCAGCATCCGCGTGCGCGGATTGCGGAAGACCCTCGGCGGCCAAGAGGTCCTCAAGGGCATTGATTTCGACGTCCGGCGCGGCGAAATCTTTGTCATCATGGGCCCAAGTGGTTGCGGCAAGACCGTCTTGCTCAAGCACCTGATCGGCTTGCTCACGCCCGATGCCGGCGAGATTTGGATCGAGGGTGAACCGATCCATGCCGACGGGGTGCTCGACCGCCACCGCATGGCGATGGTCTTTCAATCCGGCGCGCTGCTGAACTCCCTCACCGTGGGTGAAAACGTCGGGCTGTACTTGACCGAGCACCGCCTCAAGCCTCCCGAGGAAATCGCGAGAGTCGTGGCGGAAAAGCTGGCGTTGGTGGGGCTCCAAGATGCGGCGGATAAAATGCCCGGAGAGCTCTCTGGCGGCATGAAGAAGCGCGCCTCGATCGCCCGCGCTCTCGTCAGCGAACCTCAGTTGATCCTCTACGACGAACCGACCAGCGAGCTGGATCCGCTGATGGCCGTCACCGTGGGAGAGGAGATTCTGAACCTCAACCGCCGGATGAAGGTGACCAGCGTCGTCGTCACGCACGATCGTGACCTTGCCTTTGGGATCGGCGACCGCATCGCGCTGATGAGTGACGGTCGGATCCTCGCCCTGGGCACGCCGGCGGAGGTGAGGCAGACCCCGCACCCCTTACTTCGTGAGTTCCTGACCGCGAGTTTCCAATTCCAACCCGCTGCCTGAAATGAAGAACACCCTCGAAACCAAGTTGGGCATCTTTTTCGCGTTGGCGCTGATCACCGCCGCCGTCCTCGTGGAGTGGGTCGGCGGGACCGATCTGTTCCGGCGGGGCCTCGAGCTCCAGGCGCGCTTCCGCAACGTGCAGGAACTCAAGCCGGGCGACCCGGTCAAAATGGCCGGCAAGGAAGTGGGCCGGGTTCGCGACATCCAGTTTGACGAAGATCGTCTCGTGGTCCGCCTCAAGATCACCGACCGGAACGCCCGCATTCGCACCGACAGCGTCGCGACGATCAAGTTCAGCGGCCTGCTCGGGCAGAACTACGTGGCGGTGGATTTCGGTTCCTCCCGCGGTGAACTGCTCAAGGATGGCGGCCTGCTGCAAACCGTGGATCCCCAGGACGTGAACGAGCTCATCAGCAAGCTCGACGGTGTGGCCGCCGACATCAAGAAGATCACCGCCAACCTGAGCGACGTGAAAATTGACGAGATCATCATGCCGCTCACCGACCTCGTCCGCGAAGGCAAGCCACTCATCCTGAACATCCTGACCAACGCGGATACCACCGTCGCGCAAATCGCGTCCGGCCAGGGCACCATCGGCCGGCTGGTGCGGAGTGAGGAACTGTACGCGTCCGCGCTGAGCACCGTCACCAACTTGAATTCGACCGCCGAGGATGCGCGCGCGGTGGTGGCGGACGGCAAGGCAATCATCGCTGGCGTGCGGGCGGGGCAGGGCACCTTGGGGCGTCTCACCACCGACGCCAAGCTTTACGAAGAAGCGACTGAGGCGGTGGTCAACCTCAAGGAGATTCTGCAAAAGGTCAACCGTGGGCAGGGCACGGTGGGCGGCCTGGTCAACGACGATGCCTTCCTGAAGAACGCAACCTTGACGCTGCAAAAGGTGGACAAAGCCACCGAAACCCTCGAGGACCAGGGGCCGCTCAGTGTGCTGGGCATCCTGGTCAGTCCGCTGTTTTGATCGGGTTGAGGGGACAGGGCAGCTCTTTGACCCTGCGGACGACGCTTGCCAACGAAACGCGCTTTGGCTTTCCTCTCTGTCGCGGAAGCGGGTGTGGTTCAATGGTAGAACGTGGGCTTCCCAAGCCTGAGACGAGGGTTCGATTCCCTTCACCCGCTCCAGTTCGCTTCCAAGATCCCCGGGTATGTGAACAGCCCGGTTCTCGCGTCTCTTGCCTTTTCCGACTCCGCGATGTGCCGGGAGCTTGCGGCTCGGGAACGGCTTGAGTCTCTGCGGACTCTTTCCCGTCTGGTTGCTCCCGAATGTGCGATGGGAGTCGCGCTTTTGGGCCCCGGATTATGAAGCTGGTGCGCCGCGGGCTTCGCACCCGCTGCCGGGAAACGTCAAAAAGCCGGGTTTGAAACTCCCGCTCGAGCGTTGTTCCCGAGCCTGGTATTTGCCCGCTGGACGGAAGCGCCTTGTCGTTTCGGCTGCCCAGGGCGAGATGGGCTGTTAAGCTCCTGGCCAAGCGATGCTTGAGTTGGGTCGCAAACGATGGGCGCTGACTTGAAAATTGGTTCGGTCGTCCGCCTCCGCAACCGCATTTGGCGGGTTGACCGGGTGGACGACACAGAGTTCTGGGCGACACCCCTTGATGGGCGTGACACCCGGCGCTGGCGATTTTTGCGCTCGTTGGAGGAGGGGGATGTGCGGCCCGGCGAGCTGCCGCTGCCGGACGCCAAAACTGTCAGCGACCCCGCCAAGCAAGACCTGTTGCTCCGGGCTTACCGGCTCAGCTTGATCCACGGTTCAGCCCCCTTCCTGGGCCTGCAACGCAGCCGGGCCATCCCGGAACCTTTCCAGCTTGTGCCCCTGCTGATGTCCCTGGACATGCCCGCCGTCCGGCTGCTCATCGGCGATGATGTTGGCGTTGGCAAGTCTATCCAAGCCGGTCTCATCGTCTCCGAGCTGATGGCGCGTGGGGCTGCCGAGAGGTTGCTGGTGGTGGTGCCTGCCGCGCTGCGGGAACAGTGGCAAGAGACACTGGACCGCTTCTTCCACCTGGAAGCAGTCATCATGGCGGGCCACACTCGCCCCGCGCTGGAGCGCCAACTCCTGCCCGGCCAATCGCCCTGGGACGCCTACCCCGTGATCGTGACCAGCATCGATTACGTCAAGAAACGGATTGGCGAGGTTTTGGCCCACCGGTGGGATGCCGTCATTGTTGATGAAATCCACTCCGCGCAGCGACCACATGTTTGGGGTGGCAGTGATGGCAGCCTTCAAAAAGAGCGTTGGGAATTTCTGGAAGCGGTGGGCAAGAGCGACAACGTCCGGCATCTGATCGGACTTTCTGCAACTCCGCATCCCGGCTACACCGATTGTTTCGCCAGCCTGCTGGAAGTCTTGAACCCCAAGGCGGTCAACCCCAGCGGCACGATCAACCGCGAAGTCGCCCGGAAGCACGTCGTCCAGCGCCGCCGCAAAGACATCAAAGCCTGGTATGGTGCCGGTGCGCCGTTCCCCGACCGCGACCCCAAAGACCTCATCATTCCCCTGACCAAGGCCGAAAAGGCCCTGTTCGAGGGCCTGCGGGCCTACAGCAAGACCCTGACGGAGACCGAAGGCGGCACGGTGGGCCAGTGGGTGAGCCTGCACCTGCAACGCCGCGCCCTTTCCAGTCCTGGCGCGATCCTGGCCAGCCTGGGTGAACGCCGCAACGCCGCCCGGAAACGGATCAGTTCCCAGACCGGCGCGGCCCCGACCAACGAAACCGAAGCCGAATCCATCGTGCTCGATCAAGACTCCACGCAAGACCTGGACGACGAAAGCCGGTGGAAGCGCCTGGATACCGCCGCCATCGCTGCCAGCTCCAAAGAGATCGAGGAGATCGACAAACTGATCGCCCTGGCGAAAAAGGTCACCGCCAAGCAGGACGGCAAGTTGCAGATGTTGCTCAAAATCCTCCCGGAAGTTCTGAAGCGGCATCCCCGTGCTCCGCGTGCGCTCGTGTTCACACGCTACAAGGACACCCTGGACTACCTGGTCAAGGCCCTGGAGAAGGAAGCCAAAGCCGATGGACCGCTGAAGGGCCTCCAAGTGTTCAGCATCTACGGTGACATGAACCAAAAGGAGCGCCGGGCAACCTACCGCGCCTTCGAGACCGCCGACAAGGCCGTGTGCATCGGCACCGATTGCATCAGTGAGGGCCTCGACCTCCAGCGCGGTTGCGCCGAACTGATCCACGTTGAACTACCGTGGAATCCAAACCGGCTCGAACAACGCAATGGCCGCCTCGACCGCTACGGCCAACCGGAAGCAAAGGTCGGCATCTTCACGCTGGTCCGCGAGGACCAACTCGACATCGCCATCCTGAAGGTGCTGGTTGAAAAAGCTGGGCGCATCCGTGAGCAGCACGGCTTCTGCCCGATCATGTTCTCGTCGGCGCGGGAGTTGAAGCGCCTCATCAAAGAGTTTGGCGCGACCTCGGAATCCTACCTGCCCGGCTTCGAGCTGCACGATGCCCTACCGGGTGTGATGCAGGACGCCGAGGTCGCGTCCACCGAGCGCGAGCGGATCACGCGCATCCAGGACGAATCGTTCTACGGCCAGGAGCAAATCCGGCTACCGCAGGTCGAGCAGGCGCTCCAGCAGACCTACCGCACGGTGGGTGCCCCCGAGGAAATCCAGGCATTCGTGCTGTCGGCCCTGGAGCAATTCCGCGCCAGCACCCTCCAGCAAGCGGACGGCACCTGGAAACTCACCTTGCGCGGCACCACGTTCAACGACTTGGGCGACGAGTTGGTCTGCACGTTCGATCCCAAGATTGCCCGCGACGATCCCGACCTCGATCTGCTCGACCTCGCCCATCCGCTGGTGCGCCGTCTGGTCGAAGGCGTCCAGCACACCCTGGCAGGCACCGAGAGCGGGCGCGTGGCCGCCCGTGGCTCGAAGGAGGTCAAGGAAGTCACCGCCGTCGTCCACATCCTGGCCCGGTTCGTCACCGCGTCCGAGCCGCCAGTGCTGATGGAAGAATTGATCCCGCTGGCGTTCAAGCCGTATGGCGGCAAGGCGGTGGACAAAGACCCGATGGAACTGCTCCGCGCAGCACCGCAGCCACATTCGTTCACCGCGAAGGATGTAACGGAAGCCGCCGCCGAGGCCCTGGCCGCGCCCGGTCTCAAAGACCTGATGAACCAGGCGGTCGAAGCCCGACGCCAGAAGCTGGTCCAGCGCCAGTCCGAAATCGCCCGCATGGCCTCCCAGTGGGCGGCAGGCATGGATGACGTGCGCGTGGCTTCGGTTGACCTGTTGACCCTGACCCTCCTGATACCGCATGGCTGATACCCTCGAACTCGTCCACGTTTCCGGTGGGTTGATCTCGCCAGCAATCCTGGCGGATGCCCTATCGGACGCGCCGCGCCGGGGCGAGTTCCAGCCGTCCAAGTTTGGGTGGACCGGTCACGATCCCGAACCCCCGGCCCAGTTCGCCGAAACCCTGGAGGCGACCTTCCAGCTTGCCTGCGAGCACTACGATGGCATCGCCAAAAGTCTGGATACGCTGTCGCTGAGCGAGCTGCGCGAGAAATGGCTGCGCCAGGTGCTACGCCTGCTCGACTTCAAGGAGACCTACCAGCCCAAGCTCAAGAGCCAGGATGGCCGCGAGAGTTTCGACATCAATTTCCTGGGTTGGGATGCGAATGGTGAATCGCGAATAGCGAATGGCGGCGAGCGAATGGCGGAAACGGCTGAAAACCATTCGCCATTCGCCACTCGCCACTCACCTCCCCCCATTCATCTGGTCAAAGGCGGCCTCGACGACGCACCGGGCCGGGGCGGCAAATCACCGCACGAGGAACTCCAGCACTACCTGAACAACAGCCCGGCGACCTGGGGCGTTGTGGCCAACGGTCGGCAACTCCGGCTGCTGCGTGATTTCCACCACGTCTTCACCAAGGCTTTTGTAGGCTTCGACCTGGACGCCATTTTTGAAACCCGCGACTTCGCGGCGTTCCGGGCGCTGTTCCGGTTTTGCCATCGCAGCCGGTTCGAGCTGGCCGCCGACCGCGCCAAAATCCCGCTCGAAACCCTGTTCGAGTCGAGCCAGGCCGAGGGCATCCAGATTGGCCGCCAGCTTCAACCGCAGGTGCGCGGGGCCATCGAAGCCCTGGCGGAAGGTCTGTTCAGTCCGCAGCTCCGGCAGATGCTCGATGACCCCAAGGCCGCCCGCGCCCTCTACCACGAGCTGCTGCTGGTCATCTACCGCATCCTGTTCCTCCTGTTTGCCGAGCAACGCCGGATGCTTCCCGCCGAGGGCCTCTACGCCGAGACCTACTCGGTCGCGGCCCTGGCGCGGCTGGCCGAGCGCAAGACCGTTGAGCCGCACCGGTGCGACCTGTGGGAAGGGTTGAAGGTCACGTTCAAGATGCTCTCCCAGGGCGCACCGGACATCGGCGTGTTTCCGTTCAACGGCCAGTTGTTCGACCTCAAGCGCACGCCGCACCTGATGGCGCAGTCGTGTGAGAACAAATTTCTGCTGAAGGCCATCGAGAAGCTGACCCATGTGCGCGTGGAAAACTTCCAGCAGCGGGTCAACTACGCCGAACTCGGCGTCGAGGAACTCGGCTCGGTGTATGAAACGCTGTTGAGCTACACGCTGCGGCTGGCGCACGCGCCGACCGAGGCCGAGGGCTTCATCGTTCCCACGGGCGCGGTTTACCTGGCATCCCTGAGCACGGAGCGCAAAGACCTGGGCGCGCACTACACGCGCCCGGCGCTCGTGGACTTCCTGCTCTCGGTGTCGTTGGACAAGTTGATTGCCGAACGGCTCGCCGAGGCGCAGCGAATGGCGAATGGTGAATGGCGAATGGTGACCGGGCCGTATCGGGCGGCGTTCCTCAATTATGCAAATCAACGACTATCGCGACCTGGAGGTCTGGCAACGGGGACGCCAGTTGGCCAGGAAACTGTATCAACTCACGGCGAAGTTCCCCGACGAGGAGAAGTTCGGACTGGTCTCGCAACTGCGGCGGGCGGGGGTGTCCATTCCCTCGAACGTGGCGGAGGGCTGGGGACGGCACTACACAGCGGAGTTCATCCAGGGGCTGCGCCGGGCCAACGGCAGCCGGACGGAGGTGGAGACGCAGATGATCCTCAGCGCGGACTTGGGCTTTGCCACAACGCAGGAAGTGGAAGCCCTCCTCAAGGAAACCGAACTGCTGGGCAAGAAACTTCTGGCTCTGGAGCGGAGTCTGGAACGTCGCCAGCAGAAATAGGGGGTGACCATTCGCCATTCGCCATTCACCCTTCACCCGGCGCAGCCGACCGTTCACCCGAAGAAATCGAGGCGCTCTGGAACTCCACCCCATTCGCCATTCGCCATTCACTATTCGCCCAGCACGCCGTGCTGGACATCCGCGTCTGCGACCCGGCGTGCGGCAGCGGGGCCATCCTGGTTGGCGCGATTGACCGATTGGCGCTGGCGCTGGCGACCGTCCGCGCCGATGGCGATAAACCCACCGAGGCGGCGTTGCAGGAAGCCCGGCGCGATGTCCTGGCCCACTGCATCTACGGCGTGGACAAGGACGCCTTCGCGGTCGAGTTGTGCAAGGTCGCGCTCTGGATTCACTGCACAGTGCCCAATCTGCCGCTCTCGTTCCTGGACCACCGGATTCAAAACGGCGACAGCCTGGTTGGCTGGCCCCTGCTGAACGTGCCGAGCGTCATCCCGCGTGACGCCTACTCCGTGCCCGGCAGCGGCGGCAAGGATGAGGAAGCACGGCGGCTCAGGTCTTTCTTACAGTCCGCCTACCAGGCCAATGACCTGGCGATCCAGGGCCAGGGTGAACTGGGCCAGTTGCCGCCCAAGCCGGACATCCGCACCGACTTCCCGGCGGTCATGGCCGAGGAGGAGCGCATCCCCGGCGACGTGGAGAAGAAGGACGCGGCCTTCAAAGGCTACATGCAGTCCGAAGCCTATCGTCGGTTCAAAGCGGCGGCGGACCTGTGGACGGCGGCGTTCTTCTGGAGCCACGAAGTGGGCGCGTCCGCGCCGACCACGGAACACTACCGCCGCGCCCTTTCCGGTGAGTTCGACGCCGCGCAGGTCAAAACCGCTGAGGAATTGCTGGAGGAGTTCCCCGCCTTCCACTGGCCATTGCGCTTCCCGGAAATCGCCGCCCGTGGCGGGTTCGATTGCTTCGTGGGCAACCCGCCGTGGGAACAGGTGAAAATCAACGAGCAGGAATGGTTCACGCCGCACGCCCCCGACATCGCCGCGCTGCCCAGCGCCCCGCGCCGGGCGGCCATTGCCGCGCTGCAACAGAGCAACCCCGCCCTCTGGCGCAAATGGCGGCTGGCCCAACGCGCCTACGACCGGCTGGCCGAATACATGAGGAACTGTGGCCGCTTCAGCCCCTCCGAGCACGAGCCGAACACCTACCTGCTGTTCACCGACACCGTGGCCGACGCCCTGCGGCCCAATGGACGCGCGGGCATCATCGTGAAGACGGCCCTCGGCACGGACAAGAGCGCGACCGGCGTGTTCCATCGCCTGCTTCGCAACGATCAGATTGAGGAGTTCCACGACCATGTGAACGGCGGCCCGACCGGCACTTCGATGATCTTCGCCGATGTGGACGCCAAGGAACGATTCGTGGTGCTGGGCCTGCGAGGCGCGGGAGCGAAGGGGGACAAGGCCCGTGGCTTCCAGGCCAGCATCTTGAACTGGAGCGTGGAGGAAGCCCGCAGCCGCCCGCGCCAGCACTTCACCTTCGAGATTCTCAAGACGCTCAACCCCAAGACTGCCACGCTGACTTCCTTCCGGCGCGGGGAGGAGTTCGAGGTCGCCCTGGACATCCACCGGCGCACGCTCCAACCCGGCTCAAAGCTGGCGTTGCTGGACTTCGACAAAGGCGGCTCGAATCCGTGGGGGCTGAAGTATGTCCGCCTGTTTGACTCCAGCGGCGACCAGGAACTGTTCCTGCGGCGCGAAGACTTGGAACGGGACGGTTGGGAGCTGGGGCGCGACATGATCTTCCGCCGCAAACGCCGCCCGCAGTCCGACGCAGACCCTAGACTCTTGTTCGACCAGCCCAGTGAGATCGAGGAAGCCCTGCCGCTCTACGAAGGCCAACTGGCCAACCGCTACAACCACCGCGCCAAAACCTACGCGGGCTACAACGGGCCGAACAAGTATGGCGTGTCGCCGGGACTGAAGGAACCGACCGACGAGGAGAAAGCGTGGCCGGAGTTTGAAATTGAACCGCGTTACTGGATGCTCGCAACGGAGGCTCAACAGCGATTCCGAAAGGTAGTAGGCAGCAAAGTCCTATTTGGAATCCGCGACATTTCCAGGTCATGGACAGACCAAAGGTGCGCTCGCGGATGTATTCTTCCGCAGTTTCCGGCAACTCACACCTTACCTGTCCTGGCAGTTGAGCCTTCCAATGCGATTGGCTTCGCTGGTCTGTTCAATGCCACAGCTTTTGATTTTTTAGTTCGCGGGCACATGCCCGGCGCTCATGTCGCATTGACATGGATGCTCTCTCAAATCCCCGCGCCGTTGCCGGGCACTTTGGACCCGCGTGTGGCGGAGCACGCGGCCAAGCTGTCGCTGACGAGCCACTCGGTGGCCCGGTTGTTCAACCGCGAGCCGCACCCGTGGAACCCGGAGGAGCGATACGCGCTGGACGTGGAGATTGACGCGCTGGTGGCCCACGCCTACGGCCTGACCCGCGCCCAATACGAAGTGGTGCTCGACAGCTTTGAAGTCCTGGCCCGCCTCGAAATCGCCAAACACGGTCGCTACAAATTCAAGGAAGACTGCCTGGCGGCCTACGACCGTGAATAGCAAATGGTGAATAGCGAATGGTGAATGGTGGGAGATTGCAGCGTTGAGGCCGCTTGACTGCGGCAGCGACCAGAGGCAGCAGGTGTAGCGCAGGTTTTCAACCGGCAGCCGGTCGAAAACTGGTCGCCTCAGCGAATTCGAGTGCGACTCGGACCAGACCCTTTCGCGACTCGCCATTCACCACTTACGGCGTCGGCCAGAGTTCCTCGCGGTCGAAGCGACAGGAGATCACGTCCTTGTGAACACCGTAATTCTCGGCAAGCTGGTCGGCCAAGGCATCGCGGAGGTGGGCGTTGGTCCACCAGGATGGAAACTGGCCCCGGATGCGGGCGACGAAGGTGTCGAAATCCTGCCGGAGCCGCTCCACCGGAACCAGTAAGCGCCCGGCAAACTCGTTGGCTTCCCATTCCAGGCCGTAGCGCGATTGTTCGTAGCGGCGTGTCCAATCCCAAAAGTCCTGGAGGCAGGCAAACTTCAGGTCACCGACCAAATCGCGGTGCAGAATGATGTGGCCCAGTTCGTGGGCCAGGGAAAAACGCAAACGATTGAACCGCCAGAGGGGTTCACCTTCGAGGAACTGGTAGGACCACTGGTCCACGTAGATGCCCGAAAAATTTGGCAGCACAGCGGCATCCACGGAGTATTTGCGGAACAGGTCGGGGAACGGGATCACATCCAGCTTAAGCCGGACCTCGATGACGGTCAGCACGTCCACCGGAAGGGTGCCCAGTTCCTGTGGATATTGCGCTCGAAATGCCTCGACCGCCGTCCAAACGTCCTGTTTGCCGTTCATGAAGCCGGTCGCTGGTCGGGGCTATGGACGGCGCGGAGGTCTTCGATGAATTGCTTGAGGCGGTCGCCCTCCAATTCCTGGCCGCGCACGGCGCGAAAGAAGGCGGGCAGCGCGGCAATCACCTTCTCGTCGCTGGCCATGTCGGGCGGAATCTCCTGCCGGGCGAGAAAGGCCAGGTCGAGGAATTCCTGCCTCTGCTCCCCCGTCAGCCCGAAGAACCCGGCCCACCGCTCCAGGAGGGCTGTGTCTTTCGGGGGCGGCGTGACCCCGCGCTCCATCTTGCTCCAGTTGCTCGGATCAACCCCCAGTTCCGCGCAGCACTGGCGGAGCGTCAATTCCTTGGCGATCCGCAGCTCTTTGATGAGTTGGCCGAAGTTCATGATGTTTTTGTTTTGATTATCGTGACATTCTGTGGTGAAATTTACACCACATGCAATCGCCGGTAAAGAAGTTTGTTGAAAAGATGATGCGCTCGATCCGGCAACAGCGGTTTCCGTGCACCCGCTCGCCGCTGGTCGCTCGTCACTCGCCCTGCGAAGCGCCCCATTCGCCATTCGCCATTCGCCCGTTGAATTGGCCTTCCTGCCGATGGAAAACCTCAATAAGCACAGGGCTGCGAGCAATGTGCTTGCTTTTTGGAACACGATATTCCAATTTTCTGCAATGATTGAGCGGCCGGACCTGATTCGACAGATCGAATACGGGCTGAAGCACAGTCCCGTGACGGCGATTCTTGGGCCGCGTCAGTGTGGGAAGACCACCTTGGCGCGGGAGATTGGGCGGCGGGAGAACGCGGTTTACTTCGACCTGGAGTTGCCGGAGGACCGGGCCAAGCTGGCCAATCCGCAGTTGGTGCTGGAGGCGTTGCGCGGGGTGGTGATCCTCGACGAAATCCAGCGCCAGCCGGAGTTGACGATGTTGTTGCGGGTGCTGGCCGATCGGAGGCCGTTGCCCTGTCGGTTCATCGTGCTGGGGAGCGCGTCGCCCGACTTGGTGCGGCAGGCGTCCGACAGCCTGGCGGGACGGGTTTATTTTGTGGACATGGGCGGATTCACACTGGGCGAAGTGGGGCTGGAGCAGCGGGATCGGCTTTGGGTGCGCGGAGGATTTCCGCTGTCCTACCTGGCGGAGACGGATGAAGACAGCCTCAAGTGGCGACTGACGTTCGCGCGGACCTTCCTGGAACGGGACCTGCCGCAACTGGGAGTGCAAATCCCGGCGGAGACGTTGCGGCGATTCTGGACGATGCTGGCGCATTATCACGGGCAGCTTTGGAACGGGTCGGAAATCGGCGGCTCTCTGGGTGTCTCACACCACACGACGCGCAAGTATTTCGATCTGTTGACCGGGGCTTACATGGTCCGGCAGCTTCAGCCGTGGTTTGAGAACGCAGGCAAGCGGGTGGTGAAGTCGCCCAAGGTTTATGTGCGCGATTCGGGTCTGCTGCACGCGCTGCTGGGCATCCCGGACCTGGGGGCGTTGCAGGGGCACCCGAAACTGGGGGCGTCGTGGGAAGGGTTTGTCATCGAGCAAATTCTGTCCCGGGTCGGCGAACGCAACGCCTACTTCTGGGCCACGCACAGCCGGGCGGAGCTGGATTTGATGGTGCTGGCCCGGGGCAAACGCTGGGGCTTCGAGATCAAGTATCAGGATGCGCCGGTGATGACCAAGTCGCTTCACATCGCGCTGAAGGATTTGAAGCTGGAACGGGCGTGGATCGTGTATCCGGGCCGGGAAAGCTACCCGGTGCATGAGCAGGTGCGGGTGTGCCCCTTGAAGGAGGTGCTCAATGAACTGGCGAATGGCGAATGGTGAACGAGGAGCCGCGTGGCAGCCGACCCATTGGCCAATCGCCGTTCGCTGTTCGCCCGCCGCAGCGCCCCATTCGCCATTCACGATTCACTCTGAACCATGAACCCCTTCCACGTTCTCGACGACCTCCAGAAGACCTACCGCCTGCTGGTGGAAACCTTCCAGGACATTGCCAACGACAACATCCGCGCCTGGATGCACGACCGGATCGAGCAGGGTGATTTTCTATGGCGACCGCCGTTCCTGACGCTCCAGCGCCGGTTCCGTTTCGGCGATCCGGTGGAGCAGCTCGTTCAGCAGGGCCTGTTGCATCCGAAGATTCCGCAGATTTTCCGCTCGAAGAAGGACGACCCCAATAGTGCGCCCGTCCGCCCGTATCTGCACCAGACCGAAGCCTGGCGGATCATCCTCGGCGAGAAACGCAACTGCGTGGTGACCACGGGCACCGGCAGCGGCAAGAGCTTCTGTTTTGCGGTGCCGGTGGTGGACACCTGCCTGCGGGCCAACGAAGCGGCCAAGGTCACGCCCACGGGCCGCCGCACCGTCAAGGCGCTGCTGACGTATCCGATGAATGCGCTGGCCAATTCGCAATACGACGACCTGGCCGAGCGGCTCCGGGGCACCGGCCTGACGATCTGCAACTACACCAGCGAGCTGAAAGAGGAACCGGAGGCGGCGAAGAAGGCGTTCGTCGAAAACATGGGCCGCGAGCCGTATGAGAGCGAAGTGGTGTCGCGCCTGGAGCTGCGCCAGGGCCGGGGCGCGGACATTTTGGTGACCAACTTCATGATGTTGGAGCTGATCCTGACCCGGTGGGAGGATCGCAACATCTTTCCGTTCGGCGGGCTGTCGGACTTGAAGTTCCTGGTGTTCGACGAAATCCACACCTACACCGGTCGCCAGGGCGCGGACGTGGCCTGCCTGATCCGACGCTTGAAGGAGCACACCCAGTGCAAGGGCAAGGTGCGCTGCGTCGGAACGTCGGCCACGATTGACAGCGGCAACCCCGACCAGGCCAGGCAGACCGTGGCGTCGTTCGCCCAGGATTTGTTCGGCGAGCCGTTCGCCAAAGAAGATGTGGTCGGCGAGTCCTACAGCGCCTACCTGACCAGGGACCAGCCCGATCCGCTGCCGCCGCACTCAATCAACGCGGCGATGGTGAAGGTTGCCAGTGAGCGCGACGGGCAGGCCGTCCAGGGTTTGCGAGATGCGCTGTGCGGCAAAGCCAACGCCACGGCGGATGATCTGCGCCGTCAGGCGACCGTTCATTTCATTGAGCGCAACATCGTGCCGGAGACGCCAGCGTCGGGCTACAAGACCCGGCGCTGGGATGAGCTGTTGCTCGATTACCGCAACCGCCTCCGCCCCACGCTCGCGCTCGAAGAAGCCAGCGCCGAGCTGGCCGCCGCGCTTGTGGCCAGCGCGGAAACGCCGGTGAAGTCGGCGGACGGCACCGAATACCCACTCCTGCTGCCCAAGGTCCATGCCTTCTTCAGCCAGGGCCAGCCGGTCACGGCCTGCCTGGGTGAAGTTCATCTGTCCGCTACAGGCGAGAGGCAGTGCGCCAAGTGCGATCAGGCCGCCCATGTGCCCGCGTTCCCGATGGTGTTCTGCGCGGCCTGCGGCGTGGAACTGATGACCGCCGAGTTGCGCCGGGAACAGGCGGTCGAGAAGCTGTTCCCCCGCGACCTGGACTACACCGAGTGCGAGGGCAAACCGGTGTATGTCTTCCTGGAGCACTGGGATCGGAACGAAGTCCCACCCGACGAAGCCGCCATCAAGAAGGACGGTTCCGCCCGGAAAGGCCGGGAAGGCGCGGTGCCGCTGAACCGCCAGGTCTGCACCGTCTGCGGCACACTGGACGGCAACTGCAACCACAACAAGCTGCGCCCGGTTGCCCTGGTGGAGGAGCCGCTGCTAATGTGCCCCTCCTGCGGCGTGATCTACGACGGGCGGGTGCGCGAGTTCAACAAGTTCTTCGTCGCTGGGATGGTGGGCAAGGCCACGGCTACGGATGTTTTGGTCTCCCGGCTCCTGGAGAGCGTGCCGCCGAACCCGAAGCGCCGGGTGATCGCGTTCACGGACAACATCCAGGACGCAGCGTTCCAGGCGGCGCACATGACGGACCTGGACCGGCGTTTGCATTTTCGACGTGCGCTCTACCACGGGTTGACTGAGGGCGGACACACGACAGCGGCGAACTCGTTGCTGCTGCCGGACGCCGGGCGTATCGCGTTTGATGCCATGAAGCGGGCAGGCCGGGTGCCTGCCTTCGCCCGCCAGGGCGGTGTTGCGGTCGGGCGGGCTGCGGGGGCCAGTGAGGCAACCTACAAGAAATACCTGGCCTTTGGTGCCATCGGCGAGATCAGCGGCTACGCCTACAAGAAGCAGCCGACCCTGGAGATGACCGGCTTGGTGTCCGTGAGCTACGACGGCATCGCGGAGGTCGCGGCGAAGGACGAGTTCTGGGCGGGCATCGCGCTGCTGGCCGCCAAACCAGCGCAGACGCGCCAGGACGTGCTCCAGGTCTTCCTGGACGTGATCCGGCGCTCCGGGGGCATCGAGAGCGATTGCCTGGAGAAGGGCGAGGATTTCCGCGAGGAGGTCATCAACCGGCTGCACGAAGACGTGCTGTTCCACAGTGAGTCATTGCCGCCTTACCGGCCCACGGTCTTCAGCGATGAACTCGACACCGACAACAAGTATTTCAGCGTGCGGCGGCTGGCCGGTGCGCCGGGATCGAACCACGCGCCGGTGCTGGTGCGGTGGTTCCGGCGTCAGATGCAGGTTGACCGTCCAACCGCCGAAGACTTGGTGCGCGGCCTGACGGCGTTGCTCTCGCGCCAGGACATCGGACTGTTGCTCAAGAAGGGCGGCCCTGGGCGCTATCACTACCAAATCCCGGAAGGGCGGATTCTGCTCTACGCCTCCAGCGCCGATCACATCCGGGTCTGCCCGCGCTGCCGCTCGAAGTGGGAGGTCACGGCGGACATCTGCTGCCCGGCGTGCATCAAGACGACCGTGCGTTCCGAGGAAGCCGATGGCACCTACTACCGGACGGAATACCAGACGGCGCTGGGGGACCGGCAACAGTTGCTGGCGGTCGAGCACACGTCGCGGTTGTCGGCGGACGAGCGCCGGAGCTACGAGCGCCGGTTCGACAAGGAGCCGCAAGACCCGTTGAACGTGCTCGTCTGCACGCCGACGATGGAACTGGGGGTGGACATCGCCGGGCTGTCCGCCGTCCACCTGCGGAATGTGCCGCCGTCTCCAGCCAATTACGCGCAGCGCCAAGGCCGCGCCGGTCGGCATGGGCAGTCGTCCATCGTGACGACGTTCTGCGGCACCTACGGCAGGTTTTCGACACACGACCAATACTTCTTCCGGTTCCCGGAGCGGATCATCTCCGGGGCCATCGCACCGCCGTTGTTCCTGTTGGACAACCAGGTGTTGCTGGAGGCGCACCTGCACGCCCTGGTGCTGGAGATGGCGGACTACCGCGTGCTGGCCAAGCCCAAGCAATTCCTGCGGGTCGCCAACGATGATGATGTCCAGGCCGGGCTGCCCATGATGGACGGGGTGTTGAACGAGATCAGCGCCAAGGTCGGGGCGGCGAAGGTGAAGATTTTGGCGGCGGCTCGTGGGGCCTTCGCGGCGGAACTGGCCAACGTCGGCTTCACCGATCACGACCTGGAAATGGTGGTGGATGGATTCGCCGAGGACTTCGACCACGCCTTCGAGCGGTTCAGGGACGAATACATCCGACTTCAGGACGAGCGACGGCAACTCGAAGCAAAGTCCGCTCACCAGGGCATCACGAAGGAGGACGAAATACGCCGCAAGGCGGTCGTGGATCGGCTGACCGACATGCGCGAGGGCAACGGCGACTTTTATACCTACCGTTACCTGGGCAACGTCGGCTTCCTGCCCAACTACGCCTTCCCGCGCCGGGCGACGATGGTCTATTTTACGGATCGGAAGGAAAGCGTGGCCCGGCACCCGGCCATCGCCCTGCGCGAGTTTGCTCCGTTGAACACAATCTACTACCGCCGCCAGCGGTATCAGGTGGTCCGCGCCCAACCGCGTGCGCGGGGCCAGGCGCATCACTGGAGCAAGTTGAAGGTGTGCGAGTGCGGCAATTTCTTCATGGACGACCAGGTTGCCCAGGCGGCGGCGTGCCCGGTCTGCCAGTCGAACCTGATGGGCGCCCACACCTACGAGCACGTCTTCGAGCTGCCGGACATGGTTGCCCGGCGCATCGGGCGCACGTCGGCGGACGAGGAGGAGCGGAGCCGCCGTGGGTTCATTGTGTCGCCCTACTACCGGCCCGACCCGCAGGCTGTGTCGTGGGCCATGAAGGTGGGCGACCAGGAGGTCGCCAAGGTCAGCTACTCCAAGCGCGGCGTGCTCCTGCTGGTCAACGAGGGTGCCAGGGCAGCGGACGAAGTGGGCTTCCGCTACTGCGAGAAGTGCCGGGCCTGGATTTCCGGTGACGATAGCGAGCAGGATCACGTTGATCCGAACAGCGGCAGCCGTTGCCCTGCTGGGGCCGAACCTGCGGACATCCACCGTGAGGTTCTGCTCTACCACAAGGGGCACCATGACTTTCTGTTGATCGAGCTGGCGGTGCCGGACAACCAGGATGCGGAACGGTTCGGGTGGTCGCTGCTCTATGCGCTGTCCTACGGCTTCCAGGTCGCTTTCTCGGCGGACGAATCGGAAGTGGGCGGGCACGTCTTTGTGGTGCCGGGCAATGCGGCGCGGATTCGCCTGCTGCTCTACGAGCAGGACGAGGGCGGTGCGGGTCTTCTCCGCAACCTGGTAGATCAGGCCGCCTGGCAGCGGATGGCGACCAGGGCGCTGGAGATCGTCCACGTTGACCCAGCGACCGGCCAGGAGATGGAGGGGGCCTGTGATACCGCGTGCTACGACTGCCTGTTGTCCTTTTACAACCAGCAGCACCACCGGCATCTGGATCGCCGCGTGGTGGTCCAGGCGCTACGGCAACTTCTACAGGTCGAGCCGTTCCAGATGGCTGAACCGGGCAGCGGAGCGACATGGGATCAGTTCCGGGCCGCCGCCATCGGGGCCGAACCTACGGTGGTTGACGCCTTGCAGGCCCGCAACTTCCCGCTGCCGGAGTGCCAGCACGAGATCATCCGTGACCCCGAAGGCGTCCCGGTCGCCGAAGCCGATCTGCTCTACAGGAACAAGATCGTAGTGTGGGTGCAGGGTGCGCCACATGAGCAACCGCACGTCCAACACCGGGACGAAGACCAGAAGCGGCGGCTCAAGGCCCTGGGCTACCGGGTGGTCGAAATCTGGCCCGACCACCTAGACGATGGCCTGCGCGACCTTGCCCAGCGGCTGGACAGGCCGGAGTTGACCCAGTAGGACAGGATGCCGGTGCTCTACAAATACTTGGCACCAGAAACCGGCCCGAAGCGCGAGCGGCTACTGCCCGGTGCAACGCATCACGGTCAGCTTGCGAGGCTTATCAGGAGCGTGTCCCAAGGGGACGACTTCGCTTCCAGGTGGTCGTTTTCGTGAGGCGGGTTAAGCACCTGTCCGAAAAATGAAAACTGCACAACACGCTTGATTTGACCCGCAACTCTCACGGCTTTCATTCGCGGCAGCGCGGGTCAGGCGATGAAAATCGCCACCTACCAGACGGATCTCACGCACGACCAACGGCGCCGGCTGCGCCGCTTCCTGCCCGCTGCCCAGCAGCGCGGTTGCCCGCGCACCGCCCTGCACGAGGTCTTCAACGCCATCCTCTACTTGGTCAAATCCGGTGGCCATTGGAGGCTCCTGCCCAAGAACTTCCCGCCGTGGCAGATCGTCTATCATCACTGGCGCCAGTGGACCCGCAATGGCCTGCTGGCCCGGCTCAGCCAGCGCCTCCGCGCCCTGGTGCGGCGGTTCCTCGGCCAACAGGGGCAACCCACGGCCGCCTGCCTCGACCGTCAGTCCGTCCGTGCCAGCACCCACGGCGGGGCCGTCGGCGACGATGCCGCCAGGAAAACCAAGGGCCGCCAGCGTTTCCTGCTCGCAGACACGGTGGGCCTGCTGCTGGGCGTCACGCTCGAACCCGCCAACGGTCCCGAACGCCAAGGCGCCCGCTCCCTGCTGGCCACCGGCCTGGCCGACTATCCCCCACGGCGCAGACTCTGGGTGGACGGCGGCTTCAACGGGCCGGACTTCGCCGCCTGGGGGCAGACCCAGCACCCCAAATTGGTGGGGGAAGGGGTCAAGCGGCTCGCCGAAAAGCCCGGCTTCCAGGTGCTCCCCAGGCGTTGGGTCGTCGAGCGCACCTTTGGCTGGCGGAGGCACAGCCTTCGCCTGGTGCGCGATCACGAACCAACCACCGCGTCCGCTGCCGGTTGGATTTACCTCGCCATGATCCGCCTCATGCTCCGCCGACCCGCATGAACATTGGGTCCTTTTGATTTTTCAGACAGGCACTCAGTCGCATCGGAGCCGGACCGGAGGCGAGGCACCCCCGCGCTTCGCGCTCGGCAAATCGTCTTGGGGACTGGCGGTCACAACGGTGGCGTGGCGAATCGGGCTTCGCGGCGGCTGTTTCCCCCGGTAGGATGCCTGCAACACATGAAGCGTCCCGTCGGCACCCTGATTGGTTTGATCGTTGCCCTCCGGCTTCTGGCCGGTGAATTCAACCCCGGCTCGCCCTGGCCCGCCACCGACGGCCTGGGTCGCGCGGTGCCCACCGCAACCGACGTGGGCGCGCCCCGCACCAATCGCTTCGTCGGCATCTTCTACTTTCTGTGGCAGAGCACAGAGGTCCGCGTCGGTCGGCCCGACGGACAGCCCTACGATGTCGCGAAGATACTGGCGGCCGACCCGCGGGCGCTTGAGAAGCCCGATTCCCCGTTGTGGGGGCCAATCGGGGTCTATCACTTTTGGGCGGAACCGCTGGTGGGTTATTACGCCAACGATGATCCGTGGGTGCTGCGCCGCCACGCGCAATGGCTGGCTGACGCCGGGGTGGACGCGCTGATCTTCGACGCGACCAACGCCCAAACGTACCGGGATGTTTACCTCGCCTTGTGTGCCACGTTCGAGGAGGTCCGGCGCGCCAGAGGGCGGACGCCGCAGATTGCCTTCATGGTCAACACCGCCGCCGCTGACACGGCGGAACGCCTCTACCGCGAGCTGTACCATCCCGGCCGCCACCGGTCGCTGTGGTTCAACTGGCTGGGCAAGCCGCTCCTGCTGTGCGATCTCGCCGAGGCGCGTCCCGAGTGGAGAGAGTTCTTCACCCTGCGGCGAGCCCACTGGCCGTTTGCCATGACCAACACCGCTTACGCCTGGCACTGGGAAGCCACCTATCCGCAACCGTATGGCTTTACCGACGATCCCTCGCGGCCCGAGCAGGTGAACGTATCGGTCGCCCAAAACCTGCGCCAATCCGATGGCCGCGTGACCAACATGAGCGACGGTGACGCCCGCGGGCGGAGCTTCCGCGCCGGTCGGACCGATCCCGCCTCGGACGCAGTCAATTGGGGACATAATTTTCAAGAGCAGTGGGGGAGGGCCTTCGAACTCGGGGCGCCGTTCACGATGGTAACGGGTTGGAACGAGTGGGTTGCCGGCCGTTGGGGCAAGCCCGACGGCCCCTTGGTCTTCGTGGATCAACTGGACCAGGAGTTCAGTCGCGACATCGAGCCCATGCGCGACGGTCACGGCGACAACTACTACCTTCAGTTGGTGGCGAATGTCCGCCGCCTCAAAGGCGCGCCCCTGTTGCCGGCGGCGTCCGGACCCAAAACCATTCACCTGGACGCGGGCTTCGATCAGTGGCGCGACGTGCTGCCGGTTTATGCCGACGCGGTCGGTGACACGGCGCCGCGCGATCACCGGGGGGTCCTGGGTTTGCGTTATGCCAACCGGTCGGGCCGGAACGACATTGTCCGGTGCCAGGTCGCCCGGGACAGCGGGAACGTGTATTTCCACGTGCAAACCCGGACAAACCTGACGCCGGCCACAGACCCGAACTGGATGTGGCTGCTGATTGACGCTGACCAGAATGACGCGACCGGCTGGGAGGGCTACGACTTCATCGTGAACCGGGTGCGCGAGGGCGGGGAGGCGACGTGGCTGGAGCGCCATACCCGCGGCTGGGGTTGGGACCGGGTACTGCGGCTGAGGTTCCGGATGGAGGGGCCGAATCTTCACCTGGCGATTCCGCGGTCGGCGCTCGGTTGGGATTCGCCCGGCGAGCGCCTGGTTTTCGATTTCAAGTGGGTGGACCACCCGCAAGAGCCCGGCAACATCCTCGACTTCTACCTCAACGGGGACGCTGCCCCGGAAGGTCGGTTCAGATTCCGGTACACGGCGGACTAACCTCTCGGAAGGACCGAAGTCCTTCAGTCATTCTTGGGTGAGGCAGAGTCGAGACTTCGCAGAATTGAGAGTCCTTTTACGCCTCGTTGGCCTCCGGCTCAAACCGGATGGTCGGCCGTGCTGGCCCAGCGGGCAGGGGTGGGAGAGCCCATCGGCAGCGGTCCCGGACGGGGCAATCTACCGCCAGTACTTCCGCCGTTTCACCCAGGCATCGCTCTGGAGCCGGGCGAGAGATTCGTCCCTGCTCGATTGGAAGCTCTCGGGCACCGTGGTCGTCGCGCACTGCGCTTCCGCTTTCAACCCGGCAAGAAACCTGGATGCGCCCTCCGTGCGAAAGAGTTTCGGTTCAGGGTGGCCCTTTTTCCAAGATGGATTAGGGTGCCGTTAAGTGTGTCGTCCGCTACGCCATGACTCGCTGAAGCCGGGTAACCATCCCGTCGGTGGCCCGCTCACGGTTTCAGCGGTGAGGCAATTCAAAACTGGCGGTTGGTTCCGCCGGCTCGAGAGCGGAGGGCCAAGTTCTCAGGTTCAGTTTCCCGCCCATGATTATCGGTGTTCCCAGGGAGATTAAGGCGAAGGAGTTCCGTGTCGGGTTGTTGCCGTCCGCGGCGTACCAGTTGGTCCGCCGGGGACACCAGGTGCTGGTCGAGCGGGGGGCCGGGGTTGGCGCGGGCTTTCCGGACGAAGACTACCGCGCTGCGGGGGCCGCCCTGGTGGACGACCATCGGGAGGTGTTTGACCGCGCGGAACTCATCGTGAAGGTCAAGGAGCCGCAGCCGTCGGAGTTCGGGTTGCTGCGACCGGGTCACGTGCTGTTCACGTATCTGCACCTCGCGCCCGACCGCGCCCAGACCGAGGGCCTGCTGGCTTCCGGGGCGACCGGGGTCGCCTACGAGACGGTGGAGGTGAAGGGGCGTTTGCCGCTGTTGGAGCCGATGAGCGAGATCGCGGGGCGCATGTCCATTTACGTCGGAGCGTACTTTCTCGCGAAGCATTGCGGGGGCAGCGGCACTCTGCTGGGAGGGGTGCCGGGCGTGCTGCCGGGGCGGGTGGTGGTCCTCGGCGGCGGCACGTCGGGAATCAATGCGGCGCGCACGGCCACCGGGCTCGGGGCGGACGTAACCATTCTGGAGGTGGACCTCGAGCGGATGCGGTTTCTGGACATCACGCTTCACACCGCGCACACGTTGTATTCCAGCGAGTCGCATCTCATGGATCTGTTGCCCAACGTGGACCTGTTGGTGGGTGCGGTGCTCGTGCCCGGAGCGAAGGCGCCGAAACTGATCCGCCGCGAGATGCTGCGCCGGATGCGGCCCGGGAGCGTGTTGGTGGACATTGCAATTGACCAGGGCGGCTGCGCCGAAACTTCGCGCCCGACCACCCACGACGACCCGGCGTTTGTTGAGGAAGGGGTGGTGCACTACTGCGTGGCCAACATGCCCGGGGCCTACGCCCGCACCGCCACGCAGGCGTTGACCAACGTGACTTACCCGTACGTCGAGGCCCTTGCCGATCACGGGCTGGTGGGAGCGTGCCGGCGCCACCCGGAACTGGTCTCAGGGATCAACGTGCAGGCCGGCCGCGTCACCTGCCGGGCAGTCGCCGAAGCGCACGGCCTGCCGTATCAACCGCCCGCGATCGGGTAGATCCGAGGCGGGCTGGCGCGCCGTTGCGCCGGATGCTCCCGCGCTCAGCCGGGTACCTGCCACGCCGCGGGCGGTCGGCGCCTTAATGGGGCCGGATCAGGTACACGGTCCGGCGGGAATGGTCCCACGCTTTGATGAAGTCCAGGCGAGCGTAGGCTCGCCGTTGGTTCTCGCGACTGCCGGGATCATTGAGGATCGGGTCGCCCGCACCGGTGAAACCCACCACCACCATGAGGTGACCCGCGTCCCGCCCGGGCGCCTTCTGACGGAGAACATCGTAGTTGAGTGACACGATCACCGGCACGCCCCTTGCGATGTGCGCCTCCACTTCGGACAAATCGGAAAAACGGGTGACATACGCCCGGATGCCAGGAATGGCGCCCGCGTAAGCCACGTTGAACGACCAGTTGCCCGTGCCCGGCCAGGCGGGGTCCATCACGCCGGCAGCGACTTCAGGCACGGACCGCGCCCAATCCGGGCGCTTCCGTTCGCGACTCCAGTACGCCAGCACCATGGCCGTGCTCGTGGGGCTGCACCAGGAGTCCTGACCACCGGGGTAGTCGCCCTGCAGGAAGTTGGGCACGTCCAGAGTCACGCCCCAAGCGCGGCGGTCCGGCGGCAGTTGTGGTTGCGTCGCCTCCCGGCCCCACAACGAAATGGCCACGAAGCGCAGCGAGGGTTTTTCCCAGCCATTCGGCACCAGCGCCACGCGCACCTGAACGCGCCGGGCGGGTTTGGTCAGGCGCAGAATGTCCGTTGCCACGTCGCCATCGGCGTCCTTCTGATTGCGGACGCTCGTGCGGGGAAACCGCCGGCCTTCCTCAGACCACAGGCCGAGCGAGTACCACTTGGTCTCGCGATCCGGATAAAGAGCCCGGGCCTCAACGCGCAGGCCGGTGCCCCCGGGCGTGGAAGCGTTCCACGACGCGATCAATTCATCCCACGCGATGGTCGTGCGCACCACTGGTGAGGTGAGGATCAATTCGCCGTTCGGACCGAAGCTTCGTTTCCACGAATGGAAGCTGCTCCACGACTTGAACTCGATTCCCCGCGGGGCCGCTGCCTGTCCGGAAAGGCAGCCGGCCAGCACGATCCCCAGAATTCCCAGCCGCCAGAATGCAAACGTCGCTTTCACGACCAGCCGGATAGCGCCAGTGCCCACGCCGTGGCAAGCACCATCAGCGCGAGCGCACCGCAGAGGTGCCCAAACCACGCGGCCTTCAGCCACCGCTCGGGCAACCACGACAAACCGGCGCCAAGCCCCAGACCGGCGAGGAAGCCTCCCGTGTGCGCCACGACGTCACTGGCCGGGTTGAGGCCGGTAAAGATGAACAAGAAGGCACCGCCGGCGAAACTCCCCAAAACGAGCCGCCAGGCGTGGGGTTGATGTCGGAGTACTCCGACCCACTGGGCAGCGAGCATTCCGAGCGCGCCCATTACCATGCCCGAGGCGCCAAGGCCGACGTAGCGTTGCGTATGAATGAAGTGGCTGGCCACGTTGCCGAGCGCCCCAGCCAGCAAGACACCCAGCATCGCCGGCCCGGGACCGAACCGGGCCATCGCCAGGCCAAGGAGGAGGAAGCCGGTGCTCGCGTTGGCGGCGAGGTGGCCCACGTCCGCGTGCAGGCACTGCGCAGTGAACACCCGCCACCACTGGCCGGTGGCCGCCACCCGGTCGTTCATCGCCCCGGCCTGTTCGAGCCGCCCCGCCCATCCTTCGCCCAGCCAGTGGAAGAAAATCAGGCCAAGGCACCAAAACAGGACCCCCCAGTGGAAGGTGAACTCCGGCAGGCTCAGGGTCTGGCGCCAGCCCCAGCGGCGATTCTCGTGGCAGTAGAGGGCGATGGCGCGCGCCGCTCTCGCGTGATCCTCCGGCGGCACGAGCAATACCCAGCCATGCTCCGGCAGTTCTTCAATCACGACCTCAATCCCCTGACTCGTGAGCACCAGACTCCAGTCCATTGCCTGGCGTTGATTGCCGGCGTGGATGATGGCCAAGGGTGTCGGAACACTCACGGGACGAAGGTCCGTGCCAACCGGCATCGGTGCAAGCGGCTTTCGGGAGACCCGGAAAGCACCCTTGTCCAGCCCAGCCTGCCTTGACGCTGACGCCGCCGGTGGCCGACGCTTGGTCCGTCATGGTCGCCCGGGTCACCCTCGAAATCGCGCTCCGCAAGGAGTTCGATTACCACGTGCCGGGCGAACTCGAGGCGCAGGTCCAGGTGGGCAGTCGGGTCAAGGTCCCTTTTGGCACCCGCCAAGTGATGGGATGCGTCACGGCGATCTTGTCGGATTCTCCGCAGACGAATCTGCGGCCCATCACCAAGGTGGTCGGCCAGCAGAGCCTCATCACGCCGCGCGTGCTCGAGCTGGCACGCTGGATCGCCGATTACTACTGCTGTCCGGTCGAGACGGCGCTCAAGAGTGTCTTGCCAGAGGCCGTGCGACGGGAGGACGAGGGCTGGCGCGAGCGGTTGTTTGTGCGGGCGCATCCCCCGACGGGCGAACTGCCCAAGCTCTCGAAACGGCAGGCGGAGGTCTGGAATGTCATCGAGGAATGGCGGGACATTTCATTGCAGGAGCTGCTCCGCCTCACGGGTTCGACGGCCGAGACCGTGCGGCGTCTGGAGGACAAGGGACTGGTGACGATTGCACCGCAGGTCTCCGAGCGGGACCCCTATGCGCACGAGCGCTTCCTGCCCAGTACCGCCCTGGAGCTGAACGCCGAGCAGTCCCGGGCGTTGGCAGCGATCACCGCTGCCATGGCGCCGGGGGCGAAGGCGGGCACGTTTCTCCTGCACGGGGTCACAGGCAGCGGGAAGACCGAGGTTTATCTCCAGGCGCTCAGCCGCTGCCTGGAGCTCGGCCGTGGAGCCATTGTGTTGGTGCCGGAGATTTCCCTGACTCCCCAGACGGTCGAGCGGTTCAAATCGCGGTTCTGCGCGGGCCCGTTGCGGACGCTGGTGGCGGTGCTGCACAGCCACCTTTCGGCCGGCGAACGACACGACGAGTGGCACAAGATCCGTCAGGGACGGGCGCGGATCGTGATCGGGGCGCGTTCGGCGATCTTTGCGCCCGTTGAACCGCTGGGATTGATCATCGTGGACGAGGAGCACGAGCACTCTTACAAGCAGGAGGAGGCCCCGCGTTATCACGCCCGGGATGTCGCGGTCCTGCGCGGCCAGCGCGAGGGCGCCGTGGTGGTGCTCGGTTCCGCCACGCCCTCGATGGAGAGTTACTTCAACGCAAAGCAGGGCAAGTACACGCTGCTGGAACTGCCGACCCGGGTGGACGATCAAAAAATGCCGCTGGTGCGGGTGGTGGACCTGCGGGCCGAGGCGCAAAAAGACAAGGGGATGGCCATCTTCTCACCGCGGTTGCGGGACGCCATCCAGTCGCGGCTCGAAAAGCGGGAGCAGGTGATTCTGTTTCTCAATCGCCGCGGCTACTCGACGTCCCTGCAATGCCCGCTCTGCGGCTACGTGGCTGGCTGTCCGAACTGCAGCATCGCGCTGACGTTTCACCGGGCCAGGAAACGCCTCTGCTGTCACATCTGCGGCTACGAAGCGACCGCCCCGGAGCGATGCCCCGATCCGAAATGCCGCCATCCCGCCATCCGCTATGCCGGTATCGGCACCCAGCGGGTGGAGGAGACCCTGGCGAAGCTCTTCCCCCATGCGCGGATTCAGCGAATGGATTCCGACGTGCTCCAGCGCAAGGAGGACTACCGCCGGATCCTCGGTGATTTTCGGGCGGGCAAGATAGACATCCTGGTGGGCACGCAAATGATCGCCAAAGGGCTTCATTTCCCCAATGTGACGCTGGTGGGCATCATCCACGCCGACATGGGGCTGCACGTGCCCGACTTTCGCGCCGGCGAGCGAACGTTCCAACTGCTGACCCAGGTGGCGGGGCGGGCGGGGCGGGGGGATGTCGAGGGGGAGGTGGTGGTGCAATCGTTCACGCCGTTTCACCCGGCGATCCAGTACGCGCGACGGCACGACTTTGTGGGCTTTTACGAACAGGAGATCGAGTTTCGGGCGCAGCTTCAGTATCCCCCGCACACCCGGGTGGCACTGCTGACCTTGAAGGGCCGCAACGAGGACAAGGTGAAGTTCACAGTCGAACATCTGCGGCGCGAACTGGAGCGGCGTCTGGCCGGTTGGAAGAACCTCATCCTCGCAGGTCCGGGCCCCGCGCCGCTGCTGCGGGCGGAGACCTTCTACCGGTACCAGATCATGCTGCGCACCCGGCAGATGCCCCGCCTGAGTCGGGAGCTGAACCAGTTGCAGCAGGAATTTGCCCTCCCGGACGATTTGACGCTGACCATTGACGTGGATCCAGCAAATCTGGCTTGAGGCGGCCGCTGCGTTTTGCCCGCGCTGCCCGGGGCGCGGGTCGCCGGCTTGTCAGCCGGGACACAAAGTCTAGTCTGCCGCCGATGCGGACAGCGGAACGAAACGGGGACGTCAGGGGCGCGAACGACCTGTGCCCCGAGGTCACACTGGCTTCACTGCTGGCCAGCCTGCCGCGGGCCGCAATTAGCGAGGGCCCTTGAGCACCACCACACCCGCCGCCAAAGAAGCGGCCTTCGCGATCCGGCAGGCCATTCCCGCCGGCGGCCTGTTCGCGGGGCAGGACTGGCGCATTTCACCCAGGCCCTTCGAACTCGACCCCCACCTCGCCCGCGAGCTGGAGACGCTCGGCCGCGTCCTGCTCCAGTTTTATCGCGCGGTCAACTTGCTCTACCGCCAGAGTGTCGAAGGCAGGCAACCGGCCTGGGTGACTGGCCTGCTGGATCAGGGCAAACCCGCAGAGCTCGTCGCCCTCCAGCGTCAGCCTGCCTTCAAGAACGACGTGCCCCGCGTCATCCGCCCGGACATCCTGTTGACCGACGACGGTTTCGCGATCACCGAACTGGATTCCGTGCCGGGCGGCATCGGGCTGACGGCGTGGCTGAACGCAGTTTACTCGAGATCCGCGATCCGGAATCCTACCACCGAGATCATCGGTGGCGCGCGGGGTATGCTGGACGGTTTTGCCAGCATCTGCGGCGACGCGCCGCAGGTGCGCATCGTCGTTTCGGAGGAATCGGCGACGTACCGGCCGGAGATGGAATGGATTGCGTCACAACTCGGCTCCCGGTTTTCGGTTCACGACGCGCAGTTCACCGACATTCGCACTGGGGACGCGGTGTACCGCTTTTTCGAGCTTTTCGATCTGGCGAACGTTCCCAACGCACCGCGCATTCTGGACCTTGCGGTCGCCCGGCAGATCCGCCTGACGCCGCCGCCCAGAGCGGTGTTCGAGGAGAAGCTGCTGTTCGCGCTGCTGTGGAACCGGAACCTCCGCGAGTTCTGGCGGCAACAGCTTGGGGAAGGGTTCTTGCGGCGGCTGCTGCAGCACGTGCCCTACACGTGGGTGGTGGACCCGATGCCGCTCCCGCCGCACGCGGCAATTCCCGAGCTGAACCTCACGGATTGGCAGCAGCTTAAAACCCTTTCCCAGCGGGAGCGGGAGCTGATTCTCAAGGTGTCCGGCTTTCATCCCACCGCCTGGGGCGCCCGCAGCGTGACCCTCGGCAGCGACGTCTCGCAGGCCGACTGGAGCGCCGCGGTGGACGAAGCGCTCCGTGCCTTTCCCACTTCGCCGTACGTGCTCCAGCGATATCACAAACCGCGGACCGTCGCCGCCGAGTACTACGACTTCGACCGCGAGGCGCTGGTGCCCATGCCGGCGCGCGCGCGGCTGTGTCCGTACTACTTCGTGAACGGCGAGGGAGATGCCGCGCGGCCACATCTCGGCGGCGTCTTGGTGACGCTGTGCCCGGCCGACAAGAAGATCATCCACGGGATGAAGGACGCGATCCTCGCGCCGGCTTGCGTCGCCGGGGGCGGGGCGGCAGAACTGGCCCGGTGAGCTTGTTCGAGTACATCCTGCTCGCGGGCAGTTCGCTGTTCGTGATCATTGACCCGCTGGCGCTCGTGCCGGTGTTCCTGGCCATGACGCCCAACGACACGCCGGCTCAGCGGGCGCGCACCGCCAAGCTGGCTTGCGCCCTGGCGGCCGGGGTGCTGATCCTCTTTGCGCTGGTGGGACAGCAAATCTTCTCCTTCCTCGGCATCAGCCTGCCGGCGTTTCAAATGGCGGGCAGCGTGATCTTGTTGCTGATCGCCCTGGACATGCTGCGTGCCCATCCCTCCGAGACGCGCGAGTCGCCCGAGGAGAAAGCGGCGGGCGCCGAGAAGGATGACATCGCCATCACGCCGCTGGGCGTGCCGCTGCTGGCCGGCCCGGGCGCCATCTCGAACGTCATCATTCTGGAGAGCAAGGTGCACGACCTCAGCCAGCAGGTGGCGCTCTACGCCTGCATCCTCGCGATTTGCGGCCTGTCCTATGTGATCCTCCGGGTCTCCGCCCACGGCGCGCGACTCATCAACCCGATCGCGATGAAGATTACCACGCGGCTGATGGGGCTGTTGCTGGCAGCCATCGCCTTCCAGTTCCTGATCAACGCGCTCAAGGCGCTCAAGGGAACCGTGTTTTAGCCGCGGCGCGGCGCCGTACGGACGGCATGGGTTCCGCACGGAAACCAAAGTTCGGTCTCAATTCGGGCTGAGATTCGGGCGGAATCGGTTGGGGCGGTTGCCGGCCGGGTTGAAGTCGAGCCAGCCGCCGCGGCGTTCGCAGTCGGTTAGGTCCAGCCGGCGGTGGGAGCGCGGACGTTTACGTCCGCGGCAAGGAAATGGCGCGTCGAACTTGTGACGCGGGACCTTCTGAAACCGCCCCGGTCAGGTTCCGGCAGGAAGGTGCGGGCGTAGGTGAGAGGCGTCGGCGTTGAGGCCCCGCCGCGGACCTGAAGGTCCGCGCTCCGGTGAGAAGGTGGGGCCGCCGGTGGGAGCGCGGACGTTCACGTCCGCGGCGAGGAAATGGCGCGTCCAACTTGTGACGCGGGACCTTCTGAAGCCGATCCGGCCAAGGCCCGGCAGGAAGGTGCGGGCGTGAGTGAGAGGCGTCGGCGTTCAGGCCCCGCCGCGGACCTGAAGGTCCGCGCTCCGGTGAGAAGGTGCGGCCGCCGGTGGGAGCGCGGACGTTCACGTCCGCGGCGACGGGATGGCGCGACAAAGGTTGAAGCACGATCACCTGAAGTCGCGACCGAGAAGGCCCCGGAAGACGTTGCTGCGGGCGTAGGTGAGAGGTGGCGGCGTTCAGGCGCCGCCGCGGACCTGAAGGTCCGCGCTCCGGTGAGAACGTCCGGCCGCCGGAGGGAGCGCGGACGTTCACGTCCGCGGCAAGGAGATGGCGCGTCCAACTTGTGACGCGGGACCTTCTGAAACCGCTCCGGCCAAGGCCCGGCGGGCAGGTGCGGGCGTAGGTGAGAGGCGGCGGCGTTGAGGCCCCGCCGCGGACCTGATGGTCCGCGCCCCGGTGAGAACGTCCGTCGGCCGTGAAGTGGAGCCGGTCGCCGTGGCAGTCCCAGTCAGTGAGCGCCAACCGTCCTTCCCGCGCGCGGCTGTTGAACAGATGACCGCCCGCCGCCTGTCCAGGCCCACCTGCCACCGCCGACTAGGGGTATTTACCCGTATTGTCCAGTCCCTGCGCCTCACGTAAGAGGCTTCCGGGCGAAGGTTCCGTTGCCTCGCCAGACGACAAAATCAGAAACCAAAGACGTACGAAAATGAAACCAACAACATCAAGGAACGCGTTGGACAAGGTCTGGCGAGGCCCCGGGGGAGGAACCCGCTGGGCCCTGACCTTTCGGCTTGGGCTGGGGGCCGGGATGCTCGTCGCGGCCGGCACGGTGCATGGACAACTCAGCGGCGCCCAAGTGTCCCTGCAGGCAAGCGGCAACTGGAATGATGCGCCGTATGGTTGGATAGATCCAACCCGCAGCGGCAGAGCCCAGTATTACACGCCGAGCACTTCGTTGGCGGCTGACAGCCGACTGGTTCAGTGGGACACGGCGGCTTCCGCGTTTGCCTCGGCCACCTGCTGACCGGCAAGCTGCGCGCGTCCGCCGTCACCGCCACGCCGCCCATCTATTCGGGTTCGTCGGAATCGCCGACCGGCTATCTGGTGGGCAGCGGCTGGGGTGGTTCCCATGCAAATGCTTCGGCCCTCCTTTTCCGATGTGATCACGGTGTTCGGCGACTTCACCCAGGAGGCTTGGGGCACGATGCGGATCCACTTGAAGGGCAGCCTCGAAATCCTCCAAGAACCTTACGTCGCCTACAGGTGGGGCCAGCTTCCGACAGAACACGGCGGTGGCTCCGCTCGATTTGCATTCGTTTCTGCCGTGAATGGACAACAGGTGCGGCGGGAGCTGGCAATCCGTCATCCGGACGAAAACACGGTCGTGGATGAGGTGATTGAGCAACGCTTCCGGCTGGATTGGCTGCCGACGAACTGGACCGTCCAATCTCCCGACCCGAACGGTCAGAGATCCCTCTTCTTGCACAGCACCTTGTACGCGATCGCCAGTTATGGTGGCGAGAGAGTGAGTTTCCAGAACACCGCGGCTTTCGAGCAGGAACTCCCGCCCGGCTACACCTTCACGTCTGAACTGGGTTTCCTGTCGGCGGTCCCCGAGCCGCACGAGTACGGGCTGCTGGCAGGCGCGGGCCTGCTGGGCTTCGCACTCTGGCGGCGGCGCGCGAAGGCGTAGGGCGCCGGGCACCGCGCCCCGGAAGAGGGGGAGCCCAAGCGTCCCGCGTGCCGTGTCCGGCGTCCCGCCGGACACCTACCCTTGGACGGCAGCGTGGGCCGGTCCGGGTTGCCGTTGGCTGCTCACCGCCGGGGTGTGGTCAGTGCCTTCGGTTGCCCGACCGGCCCGTAGCGTCGGCTTTCCAGCCGGCTCGGCTGCCGATAGGGAAGGACGGAGATCGGCGCCGACAAGAATGTCGGCGGTACGCGTAGCGCCGGCTTTCCGGCCGGCTCCGCTGGCGATAGGGAAGGTCGGAGACCGGCGCCGACAAGAATGTCGGCGTTACGTGTAGCGCCGGCTTTCCAGCCGGCTCGGCTGCCGATAGGGAAGCTCGGAGATCCGCACCGACAAGAATGTCGGCGGTACGTGTAGCGCCGGCTTTCCAGCCGGCGCGGCTGGCGATAGGGAAGCTCGGGGATCGGCGCCGACAAGAATGTCGGCGGCCCGTAGCGCCGGCTTTCCAGCCGGCTCGGCTGCCGATAGGGAAGCTCGGAGACCGGCGCCGACAAAGAATGTCGGCGGTACGTGTAGCGCCGGCTTTCCAGCCGGCTCGGCTGCCGATAGGGAAGCTCGGAGACCGGCGCCGACAAGGATGTCGGCGGTACGTAGCGCCGGCTTGACTGCCGACTGGAGGTCGGCGGGACTCTGAGGACCCGCGCCGTCTCTGAGTCTCCTCGGCCGGTCAACGCTACGCGACTCTCCGAAGCGCCGTGACCAGTCCGGCAGAATTTCGCTTTCCAGACTTCCCGCGCGCGCAGCGCGTCGTTAGCCTCGCTCCATGAATCAACGATCACCTCGCTTTCACCCTCCGCGGTCTTTCAGCCTTTCCACCTCACTTTCCACCTCATTGAGTCGCCGCAGTTTTCTCCGCCGTTCGGCGCTGGTGGCCGGTGCCGTGGCGGCACCCCTGGTGGTGCCCGCCCGGGTGCTCGGCTTGAACGGTGCCGTGCCGCCCAGCGAAACCATCATCCTTGGCGGCATTGGCATCGGCGGCCGCGGCTCCGGCGTGCTCAACTGGATGATGGGCGAGCCGGACGTGAAGTTCGTGGCCGTCTGCGATCCCCAGAAGGCCCGGCGCGAGGCGGTCAAGAAGATGGTGGACAACCGCTACGGCAACTCGGATTGCAAGGTGTACGACAACATCCGCGAGTTTCTGGCCGTGCGCACGGACATTGACGCCGTGCTCAGCGCCACCGGTGACCGCTGGCACGCGCTCGCGGCCGTGTGGGCGATGCGGTCCGGCAAGGACATTTACTCCGAGAAACCGTCCTCGATGACGATCGCCGAAGGGCAGGCCGTGGTGGAAACCGCCAATCGTTACGCGCGGGTGTATCAGACCGGCACACAGCGGCTGAGCGAGGCGAATTTCGTCTTCGCCATCGAGCTCGCCAAGAGCGGGCGGCTCGGGAAGGTCCACACCACCTACGCGCACATCGCGCCTTGGGACGCAGCGGCCATGCGCCACGACTGGTTGGCGGCCCAGCCCGAACCGCCCAAGGAAGAGTGCGACTGGGACCAGTGGCTCGGACCGTGTCCGTGGCGGCCCTACAACGCGGAGTACACCCGCGGCGGCTGGCGCGGTCACTATGACTTCCACACCAGTTGCATCGGCGAATGGGGCGCGCACACGTTTGCCCAGGCGATGGCCGGGGTTGACCTGCTGGACACCGCCCCGGTCCATTACCAGTACGTGAACAATGCCGACGGCGACGGCATGGTCACGACCTTCGCCAACGGCGTGAAGATGATCCTCTCGCGCGGCGACAAGCACTGGCGCGGTTCCTGTGGCATGCGATTCGACGGCCCGGAAGGCTGGGTGGCGGTCGCCGACGGCTATTCGCGGCCGGAGGTGTCGCGGCCGGAACTCTTGGCGGATTTCGACAAGGTCGTCCGCGACTACATGGCCCGCACGCAGCGACCGATGAGCCACGTGCGGGACTTCTTCAACTGCGTGAAATCGCGCCGCAAGCCGGTGGCGCACGAGATGGTCATGCACCGTTCGATGACCGCCGTCCACGCCGCGAACATCTGCATGTGGCTCAAGCGCGACATGCGATTTGATCCGGTAAAGGAGGAGTTCATCGGCGATGCCGAGGCCAATCGCCTGCGTTCCCGGGCGATGCGCGAACCGTACATGTTCTGAACCCGATCCGCAGCCACCTTCAACGACTCCAAGACCATGCTGAAATCCTCATTGACCCTCGCCCTGGCGACGCTCCTGTTGACCGTCCCATCGAGCTTTGCCCAGCAGCCCACCCCGTTGCTGACCAAGTCGGAGCCCGAGCTGCTCGCGGTCCTGACCGCGGCCGACTCCACCCGCAAGCAGAAGGCGGATGCCTGCCTGGAGCTATCCGTGATCGGTACCAAGAACGCCGTTCCCGCGTTGGCGGCGCTCCTGCCAAATCCGGAGTTGAACCACATGGCGCGGTACGCGCTCGAGACGATTCCCGATTCGTCCGTGGACGATGCGCTGCGCGCGCAACTGGCCACGCTCACGGGCCGTCCGCTGGTGGGGGTTATCGGTTCGATCGGCGTGCGCAAGGATGCGGCGGCCGTGCCGGCGCTGACGCTGCGGCTCCGGGACGCCGATCCGGATGTCGCCCAGGCTGCGGCGCGGGCGCTCGGGCGCATCGGGACGGAAAGCGCGGTGGCGGCAATCATGGAGGCGGTGGGCGAAACGTCGGAAGCCAACCTGGTTGCTTTTTGCGAAGGGATCGGGCGGGGTCTGGATGCCTTGTTTGCCGCTGGGAAAAGGGAAGTGGTGGCGGAGATTGGCGCGAATTACCGCAACACCAGCCTGCCCCACCAGGTGCGCTCCGCCGCTCTGCGCGGCGCGATCCGGGCCGCCGGCGATCCGCAACGCCTGCTCGCGGCGAGTCTTGCCGAAGTCGAGTACACCTTGTTCGCGACCGCCGTGCGCGTAGCCCAGGAAATGCCCGGGCCGGAGACCACCCGAACGCTGGCGGCAAGCCTCAAGACCGCTTCGCCCGACCGGCAGATCGTAATCCTGCAGACGCTGGGGCTGAGTGGCGACGCATCCGCGCTGCCGGCGATCACCGAGCTCACCAAGTCTTCGGTGAAGGCCGTTCGGCTGGCTGCAGTGCGGGCGTTGCCCATGCTGGCGAACGCCGCGGCGGTGCCGGATCTCGCCAGCCTCGCCGCGGATCCGGATCGGGAAATTGCGCAAGCCGCCCAGGACGGTCTGGCGAGCATCCCCGGTCCGCAGGCCGACGCCGCCATTACCGCGCTTCTGGCGAGCGAAGCAGCCAGCCAACGCGCGTTGGGGCTGGATCTCATCGGCAAACGGCGCCTGACCCAGGCGATGCCCGCCGTGATCAAGGCGACGCAGGACGCCGACGCGGGGGTGCGGGTTGCCGCCATCCGTCGGCTCGGGGAATTGGGCGGCGCCGCCGAGGTGCCCGTGCTCGCGGGGGTGCTGACCGGCGCGAAGTCGAATCCGGAATTGGACGCTGCGGAACAAGCGTTGAGCGGGCTCGCGGTGCGAGTGGGTAATCCTGCCGGCACCGTGGCGTTGGTGCGTTCCCGGCTCGCCGGTCTCGACGCGGCGAAGTCCGCCGCGATGTTGCGCGTGTTGGGCGCGCTGGGGGGGCCAGAGGCGCTTGAAGTCGTGCGCGCGGCGCTGGGCAGTCAGGACGCGGCCATCCGCGCGGATGCCATCCGCGTGCTGAGCGACTGGCGCACGGCGGACGCGGCACCCGATCTTCTGAATCTCGCGAGGTCGGCAGCGACGGCGAACGACAAGATGCTCGGTCTCCGCGGCTATGTCGGCTTTGCGTCGAACCCGGACCTCCCGGTGGAACAGCGGCTGGCGATCTGTCGGGAAGCGGCGACCGTGGCTCAGCGGCCGGAGGAGAAGCGGTTGCTGCTCGGGGCGCTGGGCAGCATCAAGAACGTGGCGGCGGTGGAACTGATCACGCCGCATCTGCAAGCGGCCGACACGAAGGAAGAAGCCGTGGCCGCGTTGGTCGCCGTGGCGGACGAACTCCTCAAGCGCAACGACGCGTCGGCCAAGGCAGTGGCCGCGCAGCTCGTCGCTCCGCTGGAAGCGGCCGGCAACGCGACCGGCAACGCGGACCTTGCGAAGCGGGTGAAGACCCTGACCGAACGCGCCCAGGCGAAGGCGAAATAGTACGTTCGGCGGGGACCGCGAAGGTGGCGCCGGAGAATCGCCCGGTCAGGCGATCGCCATCGCGCTGGTGCTGTCGCCGAAACGCTCGACCGGGGTGCCCATGCGTTCGAGCATCGAGACGTAAAGGTTGCAGAGCGGCGTGCCCTTGGGGCTCGCGATGTGGCGGCCTGCACGGATCGTCCCGCCGGCGCGGCCGGCCAGCAGGATGGGCAGGTTGCTCGGGTCATGGCGGTTGCCGTCTGACATGCTCGAGCCAAACAGAATCATGCTGTTGTCGAGCAGCGTTCCTTCGCCCTCCCGGATCGCTGCCAGCTTGTCGAGCAGGTAGGCGAGCTGTTCGTTGTGCCAGCGGTTGATTTTGGCGTACGGCTCGTACTTGTCCGCCTTGTCCTGGTGGTGGCTGAGTTCGTGGTGGCCGCCGTGGACGCCCGGGATGAGGGCGGAGAAGTTTTTGCCGGACACATCGTTCGCGAACATCAGCGTGCTGATGCGGGTCGAGTCGGTCCAGAAGGCCAGCGCGATCAGGTCCAGCATCAGCCGCACGTGTTCCTGGTGATCGCCGGGCGCGCCCTTGGGCGGAGCCAGGTGGTGCTCCTCGGGGGCCGTGGGGGGGTGCCACTCGCGGGGATCCTGCCGGGAAAAGAACTCGATCCGCTGCTCCACTTCGCGCACCGCGTCGAGGTATTCGTCGAGTTTGAACTGATCGTCGCGGCCGAGCCGGCGGCGCAGGCGTTGCGCGTCGTCGAGCACGAGGTCGAGGAGGGCTTGGCGGTCCGCCGCGCGGCGTTGTTCCTCGGGAGTTTGCTGACCCTTCGTTCGTAACACGCCGAACAACCGCTCGTAGGCGAGACGGGGATTGATTTCCCGCGCCACCGGCACCGACGGTGACCGCCACGAGATGTAGGAGCCGTAAAGGCGGGTGTAGCCGACGTTGGTGTCAATGCCGGAGATCACCGGATCAATCCCCAGCTCCAGGGAGGGCAGGGGAGTGAGCCGGCCGATTTGTTGGGCGCACAACTGGTCAATCGAAAGCCCGCCCACGCTCAGGTCCTTGCCGGTGGTTTTGCGCACGGGCAGGCCGGTGAGGAAGTTGGCGGTCTTGGCGTAGTGCCCGTCGCCGCCGTGGCTGTGCCGCTTGTCGAGGCCGGAGAAGACGAGCAGGTGCCGCCGGTGACGCGCGAGGGGTTCCAGCGCGAAGGTGAGTTCGTAATCCTCGCCCGGAGTCGTGGGGAACCACGACTTCTCCCACACGCCGTTGGGGAAGTAGATACAGGCCATGCGGACCGGAGGTTTGACGACCTTCGCGGTGGTCGCGGAGGCCGGGGCATCCGGCGCGGCCTGCGGCAGCACGCGACCCATGGCTTCGAGGATCGGCAGCCCCAGCGTGACGCCGGCGCCGCGCAGGAAGGTTCGTCGGGGAATTCTCCAGGAGTTCATCAGCTTTCGGGGGGGCTTTCGGTTTTGGCGTAGAAACGGTGGCGGAAGGGGAAACTCATCGCGATGGTCTCGATCAGCGGGCCGGGGCGGTAATCGTTGTGTCGGAGCGCAGCCAGCGCGTCGCGCAGCACGCACTCGTCGAATTTGTTCAGCTCCCGGCCGAAGGCGTAGCCGGTTAGTTTTCGCACCAGGTGCCGCATGATCTGATCACGGCGTTGAAGCAAAACCGTCTTCAATTCCGCCGGGCCGTTGAATCGTTCACCCGACGGCAGGACGCCCGAGGCATCCACCGGTTGGCCCCCTTCCGCCGCGCGATACCGGCCCAGCACATCGAAATTTTCGAGGCCGAAGCCCAGCGGGTCCATGCGGTCGTGGCAGGCGGCGCAGGTGGGATCCTGACGGTGAAGCTGCAACTGTTCCCGCAGACTGACGGCGGTGACGGTGTGATCGTCCACCTTGAGCGCCGGCACATCCGGTGGCGGGGGCGGGACACGCTCGCCGAGCAACGATTCGAGCAGCCACTTGCCCCGCAGCACCGGGCTGGTCCGGAGCGGGTAAGACGTGACGACGTGAACGGCCGCCATGCCGATCACGCCGCCACGGGCGCGGTCGTTCACCGGCACCCTCCGGAGCTCCGGTCCGCCCACGGCCCCGATTCCATACAAGCGGGCGAGGCGTTCGTTGGCGAAGGTGTAATCGCTGTCGAGCAGTTCAAGGAGCGGACGGTCCTCGCGGATCAGGTGATTGAAGTAGGCCACCACCTCGGCGCGCATGGCGGTTGCCAGCTCATCATCAAATTCCGGGAACCGACTGGCATCGGGGCGAACCTCGCCGCCGAGGCGTTCGAGCTCGAGCCATTGCAGGGCAAACCGTTCGCCGAGGGCCGCGGCCTTCGGGTCCCGCAACAGGCGGCGCACCTGGGATTGATAAACCTCGGGTTTCGCCAGTTCGCCCGTGCCGGCCAGCCGAAACAATTCGTCATCGGGCATCGAGGCCCAGAGGAAGTAAGCGAGCCGGCTGGCCAGGGGGAACGGTGCGAGCGGCTGGACGCCGGTGGTTTCTGGCTCGGGCTCGGCCAGGAACAGGAAGTGCGGCGAGATCAGGACGGCTTTGAGCGCCAGGCGCAGCGAGCCCTCGAAGCCGTCTCCGCGTGACCAACCTCGATCAAATAGCACCAATAACCGCTCCACCTCTTCCGGCGTCACGGGGCGCCGGAACGCGCGAGCGGCGAAGTCGCCGAGCACGGCGCGGGCCGCTTCCCGGGCCGGGAGCGGCTCGCCGGGGACCGCCACCAGCAGGCGTTCGCGGGCCGCCCGGGCGGCCGGCGTCAAGGACGACGGTTCCTCAGGCAACAGCGCGGTCACGATCTCATCGGCCGCGTCCAGATACCTCTCGATCGCCAGGGACGAGGTGAAAAGAGTGTCGCCGGTGTTGTCAAAGCCCTCGCCACCCGCGCCGTCAGCGGGCAAGTGCCGGCCGACCTTCAGGTCCAGGCCGGTCAGGTCGCGCACGGTGTTTTCGTATTCGTGGCGATTCAGGCGGCGGCTCATGACGTAGCCGCGGTAGAAATTCTGGGTTCGGTCGGTGGCCAGTTGGTTGCAGTCGAGTTCGTCTTTCGGCAGCCGGCGCAGCCAGTCCATCAACGTCTGCCGGCGGTTGTAATCGAGCTCCCGTGCCCCTTTGGGCGGCATCTCGTCCGCCTGGACACGGCCGAGAACTTCCGCCCATAACTCGCGTTGCTCGAGGACCTGATCGAAACGCTCGAAATTGGCGAAGTTCAAATCCGCCCGCTGTTTCTCCGGTCCATGACAGGAATAGCAGTAGGTCTTGAGGATGGGCTGAATGTCTTTGGTGAAAGTCTCCGCCGGGGAGGCGGCCGCACCGGTCACCGCCGCAATGCCCAAGGCGACGCTCGCCAGGGCGGTGACCCAGCGGCCAGGGGAACTGCGGTGGAAGCCTTCGTGACGCAGAGCGCGGACGCGCGGACGCCAATACCCTTCCGCCCGGCCGGTCAGAGGCCGAGCTGCGGTGCGTTCAAACCGGGTGATGCGGTCCAGTGGCATGAACGCGGGAAGAATAGCCGTCTTCTTCCGGCTGCCAACCGGTTGATGCGACAAAGTTGAGGCTCGATCTGAACCTCTCGGTTGCCGCGAAACGGGGCGGGAACCGGCACGCCGGGTTCGCAGGTTTCGGTGCGGTCGCCGGGGGGCATCATGGACGCTGCCGCGAAACGCGATTGTCACTCGCGTGTTGCCCGGCGGCTGGTATCCTCGGCGCTCCGATGCCGACGCCCGTCATGAAAGCCAAGCGCAGTGACCGTTTCTTCAACCGCGAGTTGAGCTGGCTTGAGTTCAACCACCGCGTCCTCGAGGAGGCGCTCGACCCCAGCAACCCGCTGCTTGAACGGCTCAAGTTCTTCACCATCGTCAGCTCCAACCTGGACGAGTTCTTCGAGGTGCGCGTGGCGGGTGTCAAACAGCAGGTCGAGGACGGCAAGGCCGGCCGCACGCCCGACGGACGCACGGCGGCGGAGACCTTCAAGGAAATCCGCGAGCGCGTGCTGCGCTTGGTGGCAGAACAGTATCGCTGCTGGCGGGAGGAACTGGTACCGGGCCTGTCAGCAATCGGCATTCGCCTTGTCCGGCCGGAGCAGATCGAGGAGGCGGATCGTCGGTGGCTGCGGATGTTTTACGAGGCCGAAGTTCGCCCGACGCTCACGCCGCTGGGGATTGATCCGACGCATCCGTTTCCGCAACTCCTCAACAAGTCGCTGAATCTGATCGTTCATCTCGACGGACCGAAGGCCAAATCCCCTTTGCAACTCGGAATCGTTCAGGTGCCCCGCGTGCTGCCCCGGCTGGTCCGTCTGCCGCGCGACGACGGACGCCGGGACTACGTCTTTCTCGGCCAGCTCATCGGACACTTCCTCAACGACCTGTTTCCGGGCATGACGATCCGCGGAGCCTGGCCCTTCCGGGTGACACGGAACAGCGAACTCTACATTGACGAGGAAGATGTGGCCAACCTGCTCAAGGCGGTCGAACTTGAGCTGCAGAACCGCCGGCGCGGCGCCGCCGTCCGGCTCGAGGTGGATGCCGGCTGCCCGGTCGCCATCCAGGACCGCCTCCTCAGCGAGTTGAATCTCACCTGCGACGATCTCTACCTGATTGATGGGCCGCTCAATCCGACGCGGCTCATGTTGCTGTATTCCGATGATGCGCCGCCCGAGTTGCGCGATCCCCCGTACGCGGCGCCGGTGAGCGCCGCCCTGCGCGAGGCGACCGATCTGTTCGCCGCGATTCGGCAGCGGGACATCCTGCTCCACCATCCTTACGAGTCGTTTGAGAGCGTGGTGCGTTTCCTCCGGCAGGCGGCCGACGATCCCAAGGTGCTCGCCATCAAGCAGACCCTGTACCGCACCGGGGGCGACACGCGGATCGTGGGCGCGTTGATGGACGCGGTCCGCAACGGCAAACAGGTGACGGCGGTCGTGGAGTTGCGGGCGCGGTTCGATGAGGCGAACAACATCGAGTGGGCCCGCAAGCTGGAGGAGAACGGCGTCCACGTGGTCTATGGGCTGGTCGGTTACAAGATCCACAGCAAGATGACGATGGTGGTCCGGCGTGATCCGGACGGCATCCGCCGCTACCTGCACCTGGGCACCGGCAACTACAACCCGACCACCGCGCGGATTTACACCGACCTTGGCCTGCTGACGTGCCGGCCCGACCTCGCGGAGGATGTCACCAGCGTGTTCAACGTCATCACCGGTCTCTGCGAACTGCAGCCCGTGCGCAAACTGCTGGTGGCGCCTTTCAACCTGCACGAGCGGCTGCTCGAACTGATCCGGGCCGAAACCGACTTTGCGCGCCGGGGCCAGCCCGCCCGGATCATCGCGAAGCTGAATTCCCTGGTGGAGACGGTCTTGATCGAGGCGCTCTACGAAGCGTCGCAGGCCGGGGTGAAGGTGGACCTGATCGTCCGCGGCATCTGCTGCCTGCGACCCGGCGTTCCCGGCCTGAGCGAGAACATCACTGTGCGCAGCATCGTGGGCCGCTACCTGGAGCACAGCCGCATCTACTACTTCGACAACCAACGTCGCCCGATCGTGCTGGTGGGCAGCGCGGACTGGATGCCCCGCAACCTTTTCAAACGTATCGAGGTGGTCTTCCCGGTGGAGGACGGCGTCCTGCGTGACCGGCTGATCGAGGAGATTCTCGGGCTGCAGCTTGCCGACAACGTGAAGGCGCGCTGGCTGCAGCCCGACGGAACCTACGTCCGTCCCGCCGTGGTTGCGGGAGAGCCGCGCCTGAACAGCCAGGAGGAATTCATGGCCATCGCCCTGCGGCAGGCCGGGGAGGCGACGGGCGATCGCCGACGGCGTAATCGGGCACGCCGGTTCCAAGTGCTGCCGAGGCCCGCCGGGTGAACCGGCGGGCGGCGTTGGACCGCCACGATTTTATCGCTTCCGATACGCCTCCGGCTGGTATGCCGGACAGCGTTTCTCGACAAACAGTGGCTTGAGTCGGGCAAAGCGCGGCAGGCCGTTTTCCAGCGGCACGCGCACCCATTCCTCCCCGATCAACGGCCGGGCGTAGCGGATGAAGTCGTCGGTCACGTCAATCCGGCTCGGAGAGATCCAGTGCTTGGGAAAGAATCGCTCGCTATTGGCCACGACCTCGAGGGGCGCCTTGTCGTACCGCGCGCGATAGACCTCGCCGGGCTCGCGCAGGATGGTCGCCATCCAGCCGTTGCCGTCGCGCATCGCGATCTCGGCCGCCTTGCGGCCGGACTCGTACGCCTCGGCCAGGTCCACGGTCGAGGCCAGCACCACGCTGTGACGCTGGTCGGTGCCCGGCACCTGGCCCCGCGCCTTGCCGGTGGCCGGTAGGCCGTGCTTGTTCAGGTACGACACGACGACCTGCTGCACGGTCAAATCACTCGCGCCAAAGCTGGTGTGGCCGAAGGCATCCTTCTGCGCGCCGATGTCACCCACTTCGAAGCCCTCGCTGACCACGACAAGGCAACGGCCGCACTGCCTTACCCGGTCGCTCACCCGGTCGGCGAGGTCCGCCAACGTGAGGCCGGATTCGGTGAGGTAAATCTGCAGCGGCAATTCCCGCTTCGGGTCGGCGAGGCGCGCGGCGGCCGGGATGAAGCCGATCTTGCGCCCCATCGCCTGCAGTACCAGTACCGGGTCGGCCGGACAGGAGCCGGCGTTTTCCTCGTTGGCGGCGAGGAGGTTCACCGCCCAATACCGCGCGGTGGAACCGTAACCGGGCGTGTGATCCACCAGCTTGAAGTCCGCGTCACCCACGTCGTTGTCAATCGTCTTGGGCACGCCGGTTGCGATCAGGTCCAGGCCCTTGTCGCGGGCGAGCGCCGCGATCTTGTGGGCGGTGTCCATCGAGTCGTTGCCGCCGATGTAAAAGAAGAAGCCGATGTGGTGCGCCTTGAACACGTCCACGACGCGCTGGAAGTCCTCGCGCTGCTTTTCCCTGAGCTTGTAGCGGCAGGTGCCGATGGCGCCGGCCGCGGGCGTCGTTTCGAGCAGGCGAAGCTCGCGCGGGTCCTGGGCGGACAAGTCGAGCAACTCCTCTTTGAGCACGCCCTCGATGCCGTGCCAGCCGCCGAACACTCGGCCGAAGGTGTCGGGATGTTCGTGGCAGAAATCAATGACTCCGCGCAGCGAATTGTTGATGACCGCAGACGGGCCGCCGGACTGGGCGATGAGGACGTTCGGACGCATACTGTTGGAGGGGAGAGATTGCGCCGCCGCCGAAAGTGACTCAAGTCGGGACGGTGCAAGATCGAGCGATCACCGGGCGCGTTCGCAAGTTTGGGGGACGCCGGGGAAGCCCGCCGCATCGGCCGACGGCGCGAAAAAACTTGTCAGCCGCCGGCGCTCGCCCGCAGTTTTTCTGAACGAAACCGATCGCCTTCCCATGAAAGTTGAATTCTACGGACACGTCCGCCAGTACCGGAACATCCAGGCCGAGATTGACGCCAACCTGCAAAAGGTCCTGCTCAGCGGTAATTACGTGCAGGGGCCCATGCTCAAGCAGTTCGAGGCCGAGCTGGCCGCCTACTCCGGCACCAAGTACGCCATCGGCGTGGGCAACGGCACCGACGCCATCTGGCTGACCCTCATGGCTCTGGGCATCGGCCCCGGCGACGAGGTCATCACGCATCCCAACACCTTCTTTGCGACCGCCGAGGCCATCTGGATCGCCGGCGCCACGGCCGTGTTCGTGGATTGCTGCCCCAAGACCAAGTGCATCTGCCCGGACAAGATCGAGGCGGCCATCACGCCCCGCACCAAGGCCATCATCCCGGTTCACCTTTACGGGCAGTGCGCGGACATGATCGCCATCCGCAAGATCGCGGACAAACACGGGCTCAAGCTCATCGAGGACAACGCCCAAGCCATCGGTGCGCACGGCCGGGGCTTCAAGATTGCCGAACTGAGCGACGCGGCCACCACCAGCTTCATCATCCAGAAAAATCTCGGCACCTTCGGCGACGGCGGCGCGGTGGTGACCAACAACCCGGACATTGACGCGCGCGTGCGCAAGCTGCGCAACCACGGCTCCAACCAGCGCAACGTGCACTCCTTCGGCTTCAACAGCCGGCTGGACGACCTGCATGCCGGAGTGCTCAGCGCCAAACTCAAGCACATTGACGCCTGGAACGACCTGCGCCGGAAGTGGGCCGCCCGCTACACCGCCGGGCTGAAGGACTGTCGGACCATTGACCTGCCGGTCGAACTGCCCGGCTACCGGCACGTGTATCACCTGTACGTCATCGAGACCAAAAAGCCCGAATGGCGCGACCCGCTCCTGGACTTCTTGGTCAAGGAAGGCATTGACGCCAAGACCCACTACAGCATCGCCATCCACCAACAGGCCGGCTTCCCGTGGGGCAAGGGCGCGCGCCTCGTCGGCCCGCTGACCAACGCCGAGGCCAACGCCGCCTGCTGCATCAGCCTGCCCATGTACCCCGAGCTGACCGAGGCGGAGGTGGACTACGTCATTGCCAAGGTCCGGGAATGGGATGCCCGGCACGCCGCCGAGGCCCCGGCCGGCAAGGGGCCGGCACAATGCGGAGCGGTGTGCGACTCCTGCCGGTGATTTCACCCTGCACGAACAACCACGTGGCGTGAAATTGACCCGCGACAGCGTTTCGGGTCTGAGCACTCATCCAACATGACGACCTACACCGTCCTCGTCGTCGGCCTGGGCAAGCGCGGCTTGCACCACGCCACCGCCTTCCACGCCAACCCCCGGTTCAAGGTGGTTGGCCTCTGCGACATTGACCCCGCCCGCCTCGAGGCCGCCGCGGCCAGGGTCGGCGGGCCCCGCACCGGCACCGACGCTGCGGCGCTGGCGCGCGAATTGAAGCCGGACGTGTTCTGCTTCTGCACCCTGCCGCACCTGCGCACCCCGCTCATCCGCGCCGGCGTCGAGGCGGGGGCAAAGCTGATCGCCTTCGAAAAACCGGTCGCCCTGACCAGCGCCGAGTTGTTCGTGATTCGCGATTTGATCCGCCAGGCCGGCGTGAAGGCGGTCGTGAGCCACCAACACCGCTACGGCCGGCATTACCAGAAGGTGAAGGAGATCGTGGCCAGCGGTGCGCTCGGCCGGGTTCACACCGTCTATGGCACCGCCACCGGCTGGATGACTCACATGCTTTCGCACCTGGTGGACTACTCGATGTGGTTCAACGACTACGCGCCCGGGGTCTGGGCCATGGCCCAGGCGGCGGGCCGGTCCAAGTTCGCCGACAACCACCCCTCGCCCGACTACCTCGCCGGGTTCGTGCAGTTCGCCAACGGCGTGCGCGGCATCTACGAATGCGGCGCCGGCGCGCCCGACCAGCCCGAGGTCGCCAAGTGGTGGGGCAAAAACCGCATCGGCGCCCAGGGCAGCGAAGGCTTTGCCGAAGTGCTCACCAACGGCGGCTGGCGGGCGGTGACCAAAAGCCGCGGCTCCGAGACCGGCGAGGGCGCGATGAACTACGACCTCGACATGCCACCGTACATCCAGCAAATGGCCGACTGGCTGGACGACGACCGGCGGGTGCACCCCTGCAACTTCGAACACGCCTGCCTGGGCGCCGAGGTCATGTTTGCCCTGCAACGCAGCGCCGCCGAGGGCGGCCAGGTGGCCCTGCCGCTGACCGCCGTCGCGGACGAGCAGTCCCTGCTCAAGGCGCGTGTCCCGGATCGGCCGGTGCTGGTTTCCTGCGAGCAGAATCGCAAGGAATTCGGCCTGGCCTGAGTGGACAACCGGCTCGCCTGGGCCGGGAACAAGCGACGGCTGGCACACCCGAACGATTCTATTGAGCCGCCCCGGGCGCGTTGTCCCGGTGAATTTCAGCCATCGCCGCTGCCGCCAACAGGAACGCCCCGGTGCCCCAAGTGTAAGTGCCCAGAGGCCGCGCCGCGTAGCGGGCCTTGTCCCCGGGAATGGTCCCGGCGGACACCCCAACGACCCGCCCTTCGGGATTCACCTGCCGGGCAAGTCCCTCCCAGGTCTGGCGCAGGACGGTCTCGGACGGGGCGCCCTCGAGTTGCCAGCGCCACCCGTGAACCAGCCCGTAAAGAAACATGGCCGACGCCGAGGTTTCGAGGGGCGTGTCCGGCGCGTCGAGAACGGTGTGCCACAGGCCGCTGTTCGCATCCTGCCGTTTGACCAGTTCCGCCAGCAACTGACCCAGCGCGGCGCGCAGCCGGCGATCCGCCTCCGTGCCCAGGGTTGTGTTGCGGATCAGTTCCACCAGCGAGAGCACCACCCAGCCGTTGCCCCGCGCCCACAACGCCGTGGTCTTTTGCCCGCTGGCTTCGTCCCAGAGGTGCACGTAAAGGCCAGTCGCCGGGTCCCGCAGTCGGGCGGTGAACCGGTCGAACTGCCGGACGGCCTCGACCTGCCAGGCCGGTCGCTGGCGCAGGCGGCTGCCATGGGCGAGGACCGGGCAGACCATGGCGAGCGTGTCCACCCAGAGTTGCGGCTTGCCGTTGAAGTGGCTCAGGCCGCCGTCGCGCGTGCGCTCGGCCTGCTGCAACATGAAATCAATCACCTCGGCCGCGAGTCGGGCATGACGTTCCTCGCGGGTGTGCTCGTAAAGCAACCACAGCGCCCAGGCCGGCCCCCAGTGCCCGCAGTAGCCCTTTTCCGCCAGCGCCGGTCCGATGCCGCGCGCGGCCCAGTGATCGGCAAAGCGCCGAACGAAGTCCAAATACCGGGCATCGCCGGTGGCCCGATGGGCGTGCATCATTCCGGCCAGCAACACGCCTTCGCCCCAGTCAAAGGGCGGCGGTTCGGGGAAATCCCGCAACACGGCATCCGCAACCCGGCGCAAGAGGACAGCAGGCGGGTGATCGGGCGCCTCCGTTTCGCTCGCGGCCGCACGGGCGCAGGTCACGGCGAGGATCAGTGCAAGCCAGCGGCGCGGGCCACACCGGTTTCTTCGTCTTTGATTAGTGGGCATAGCGCGCCTCCAATTCCAGAACCTGACCGGGCGCCAGGGCCTCCAACGGCACGGCGATGTCTTCTCCTCGCCGGGTGGCAGTCGGCAGCGGTTTGCCGTTGAGGGTCACCGACGCGGGGGCCCGACCTTCGGGATGCCGCAACCGCAGCCACACTTCCCGCGGCAGCTCGCGCGCGGGCAAAATCAGTTGGGCACGGATTCGGCCGTTGCACAGTTCCGATTTCACCCGAAAGGTGGTGGGGCCAAACCATGTCGGAGCGCCTGACAAAACGGTCTCCCGTCCATCCGCCAGCCACGCGCGGGGCACGCCCCGGCCGTACCAGACCAGGTCGCCGTTCTCCCACAGGATCAGCTCGCGCAACCACAAGAGGAAGCGCGCTTCGTCCGAGGTCTTGTAGAGCGGCCCGCCGCCCTCGCCGAAGCGACGCACCCACTCGGTGAAGCAGACGGTGTCCGGGTAGATGCTCAGCGCCCAGGTGTTCCAAAAATTTCGCAGGGCGGCGGGGATTTCGTCGCGGGCCAGGTACGTCGGCAGCAGATCGAGCAGACACGGTTGCAGCGTGACCCCGCCCCGCTCGAACCAGGTCTGCTCGAAGTCCCGGACATTCAGCCCCGACTGCCACGAGAAAAACAGGTTGTCCTCGAGATCGTCGAGCATCCACGTCATCAGTGGGTCCTGCGGCCGCACGACCTCGCCCGCCGCCAGGTGCAACGCCGGATAAAGCGCCTCACGAATCCAGCCCTCGGTCAGGTGCCGCCACTGGAAGACCCGCGACGGCACGTAGGGAATCCACGCCTGGTCGCGCAACCGCACGACGGCCGCCCGCGCGGCCGCCTCGCGCGCCGCGCGTTCGATGTCGCGCCGATAGGCCTCCGCCTCCCGGGCCAGCCGCGCGGCTTCGCCGGCGTCCCAGTCGGCCAGGGCTTCGGCCACGCGTTTGAGGCCGAGATGGAAGTACGCGTTCACCGCGAACCAGTATTGAAACTCGATCACGTCCTCAAGCGACGACGCCGGCGCCAGACCGTGAATCGGCGAGCGGGCTTCACCGGCCGGCCCGAAAGTCGCGCGACGCTCCCGGATCAGGAAATCGCAACCGCGGATCAGTTGGGGAGCGACGCGCCACAGCCACTCGCGGTCGCGGGTGATGAGATAGTGATCCGCCGCGCCCCAGAGCACAAAGCCGTGGTTCATGGCGTACTGCCCGTGGGTGTAAGCCCCGGCGCTGTGGAAGACGCCCGCTTGCGTCGAAAAACGCCCCGTGAGCGGCTCATGGCCCTGATAATGCAGCAGCGGTTCGAGGAACCGTCGCGCCTCGAGATGCTCGCCCACCCGGTCGAGGTAACGCGCGATCATCACGGTCTCGTTGGCGAAAACCTGGTAGCGCACCGTACCCACGCCCTGGTTGAACAGACCGGTCTCCGGGTCGCGGTCGGTGGTGATGAGGATGTGCCAGAGATTGGCCCGGTAGAAATCGTTCAGGGCGGGGTCCGGGGTGACGATTTGCGTGCGGTGCGCCAGGCGCTCCCGCCAGTACCCGAGCATCGCGGGCACGGCTTCGGCGAAGGTGATGGTCCGCAGCCGTTCCAATTCGCCGGGATCGAGCGCCTCGATGAAGGGCGACTTGAATTCCAGCACACGATGTTCGCCGGGTTGCAGGTTGGCCTCCCAGCGCAGGATCGGCGAAGTGCCCTTCGCGGTCGCGGGCAGGACCCGCCACGTGCCCGGCGGGCTGGACCACGAGGTTTCGCGCACCTGTCCCCGCACCAACTCGCTGCCCGGCGGCCGCGCGCGCTCCGCCGGCCACTCGACGCGGATGAGGCCGTCCTCATCGAGACGGAGCGGCCAATCGAGGTTGTAACGCAGGTTGACCGCCACGGTCTGCGGCGCGGCGGCGCTGTTGGTCAGCCACAGCCGACTCAGCAGCACCACGGTCTCGTCGCCCCGACGCGCGGCGTCATTGCCGTAGTCACCTTCAAGGACGGTGGTCGCGAGTTCGTGATGAAACTGGATCGGTCCGGTGTGCCAGCGCACGTGGATCAACGGCAGGTGCCCCGCCTCCAGCCAGCGCTCGGCGGCCTCGCGATCGCGTCCGTCGAAGTGCGGTGCGAGGCGGGTGTCGAGGGTGGCCCGCAGTTCTCCGGCCGGCCGATCGTTCCCAAACTGCTGCGCGAAAACCCAGCGCCGCGCGTCGCGCCCGTTGTCGGTGTGCAGGCTCTGGGCGTAAATCGCCCAGTCACCGTGGGGAGCCACGAAGAACTCCTGACGCGCCGAGGGCACGCCCAGGGGCACGTCCTTGGGGGGCGACAACCGGGGAATTCCGGCCTCGGCTGTCTCGCGCGTGGCCTCGGGACGCTCGGTCAGGCGAAGACGCACGCGCTTGCGCCAGGCTTCCGGCGGCGGCCCCGGGTCGTTGTCCCAGGTGCGCCCCAGTTCCGCGCGGGCAATCAGAAAGGCGAAGTCGGGCAGCCGCATGGCCTCGCGCGTCGGCACGTCCTGCGGCACGAAGGAGAAGCCGGTAGCGTCCTCCTCGCCGCCCAGGCGCACGGTCACCCGCGTGCGCTCCTCACCGTCGGGGTCGGCGGATTCCACAAACCGCAGTTGCGCCCGCACACCCCGGCTCGCACCCGCCGGGCCGCGCACGGTCCAGAGCGGGCCGGCGATTTTCACGCCGTCCGAAAGCGGCCGCAGGGTCAGGACCTCCCCGTGCCGCGGCTCGAGACGAAAGGTGGCCGGGGCATCCGTGGCCAGCCGATGCCAGAGGTCAAACCCGGCGGTTGCCCAACACGCGTCGCTGAACGCTTCCAGCATGGTCTGCGCAGGTGCCGGTCGCTCCCGGGCATCCAGGAGCCGAATCTTGAGCGTCTTGCGCCAGGCGGGCGCCACGCCATCCGGATAACGCCGGGCTTCGATCGCTTTTCTCCACTCAGTTCGATCCAGCGCGGGAAACCGGAAAATCCACGCGCCCGAGCCCTCCGGCTCCGGCGTCACGTTCACGCGCACCCACTCGCCGTTCCAAGGGTCATCGAGTCGTTTCCAGCCCCCTTCGCCGTGGTCGGGCCAGATGCTGCCCCACCACTCGAGTCGCCACCCGGCGGGGTCTTCACCCGGCGGCGGCGTCACCCGCACTTCGTCCACGCGAATCGGACCGGTCCACTCGACGCCGCAGTCAGGCGCAGGCAGGGGAGCGCCGAACGCGGCGAGGTTCACCCGATCGCCGGCGGTTTGTGCCAGCCCGCCGGTCACGGCGGCCAGCGTGAACAGGGTGGGGACGAAACTCCGAAGGCCGCGAAGCGAAGTCCAAACTGATTTCAGAGTGAACATGGCGGGGAGCGGTGAAACGAAGCCGGGCCTAAGGTTCTTGGTGGTTGGCGGCGGCGGGTTGTTCGGGGTTGAACCAATCCTCGGCGCGGGCCGACCAGTAGGGCTGAAAACCCTCGATCCGGAGCACCTTCACGGCGTTGAGCTCGAGCGCCCACCCTGCGCGCGGCCCGCTGACCGGGGCTTTCAACTCCAGTTCGTAGCGGCCGGTGTCTTCAAAGTCCACGAAGCGTTGCACCCGCCGCACCGGCGCGCCTTGGGGATCAAACAGCGTGGCAGAGTGAAAGCCCTCGCCCATGACCTCGAAGCGCAGCGTGACCTCCTTTGCGCCCTCGGCCAGCGCGCCCACCGCCCGTGGCAGCAGGAAGGGCAGTTGCGCGCCGCGCGGATCGGCCACCACCACGGCCACGCGACGGTCGTGCTGGACCTGCCAACCGAAGGCATCGGGGCTGGTCAGGCGCAGGCGCAACCAGGGCGCGCCGGCGGGCAGGCTGAGCCGGGCGCTCTCCACCAGGCGCGAGGCGTCGCCCAGCCGCACGCGGGCCAGCACGCGATCCGTCAGATCGCACAGCTCGGCCTGTCCCGCGCCCAGCCCTTCCCGCGCCACCACCACCGGCACCGGGGCGCTTTCGCGCGGCCGCAGGTAAAGCTCCACCTCGCGGCTCTTGAAGCGCAGCGCCTGCCAGCCGTCCGCCCGGGGCAGCTCACCCACATCGTCGGGGAATTGGGGCAGCAGGTTGTAGCGGGCGGCGAAGGCCGGGAAACGCCAGGCATGCGTCTCGGCGGTGGAGGTGTCGCGGTCGAGCAGAAACTCCAGTGTGCTCACCCAGGTGCGCTCTAGGTTGTGCAGAAAGCGCGCCTCCCCGGTGCGGCCCAGCACCCAGCACCAGGCGTTGAGCGTGCGCCCGGCGTATTCGGGATACATCCCGAGCGTGCGTTCAGCCAGCCGCAGCACGGCGCGTTCAAGCGTGGGGTCGGGCGCGAGTTCGTTCACGCTCAGCAGGCCGCTGGCGGCAATGCCGTTGAAGAAGGCGATGCGGTTGTCCCAGCGGATGTTGAACCGGCCGGTCGGCGCCTGCTCGCGCGCCAGCCGGCCGGCCAGCGCCCGCGCGGCCTCAAGATAGCGCGGCTGGCCGGTGACCTCGTGCAGCGCGGTCACGGCATACAGCGACCAGCCGATCTGGCGCTCGTTGCCGATGCCCTGGCCGCGCAAGAGCTCCCGCGCGATCCAAGCGCCCAGCCGCTCGGCGATCTCGCGGCTGCGCCGGTCACCGGTCAGCAGGTGATGCAAGAGCAGGCCGCGGACGAACACATGGCCGAATTCCGCCTCGGTGGTGGTGTGCTGTGGACTGTGCTTCCAGGCGAAGCCGGCGACGTTCTCGGTGTCCACGTCCGCCTGATGCCGCGCCATCGCCGCGGCCGCCTCGAAGTACCAGCGCTCCCCGGTGCGGAGGAACTGGTGCAGGAAGTTCAGGGGCACATCGTATTCGAGGTTCAGGTAGGCGTTCTTGCCCTTGTAGGGCCCGCCCATATAGGCGTCACCGTAATCGCGCAGACCGGTGGGCATGGCGTTGACCCACTGGCGCATGGCCGTCTCCCGCCACGCCTCCCAGTAACCGAGTTGGCGGAGCGCGTCCGCGTCGCGCGGCAGGAGCGCGCCGGCGGCCTCGGACCCGCAGGCCCAGGCCGGAGGGACGATGCCCAGCAGCGGCGCGACGCCCGGCACCGCGGGCGCATCGGCCAGCTCGATGACGAATTCGTGCGTCTTGGCCAGACCGCCTTCCCAAACCATCGGCGTATCACCGGCCCAGAGCCGGACACCGAACAGGGGACCGAAGGAGAACAGCGCCTTGGGATGATTCTGCCAGAAGTCCCGGACGCCCAAGGTGACGCTGCCCGGCTCGCCCGCGGCGGAAATCCAGCCGGGGGCACGGGTGCCCGTGGCCTCCGTGATGCTGGCTGCCTTTCGGTCCGGCGCGGGTCTGCCCGTGACCAGTTCAACGTCGCCCGTGGTGATGCGGTAACTCAGGTCGTCGGGTTGGTGGAGCGCGACCATGGTTGCTTTGCCAAGCACCAGTTCCCCGGTTTCGCGGCCGATCACCCATTGCCGGGCCGGATTGGCCAGCCACAGCGCCACCCGCCAGTCCGAGACTGCCACTTGCGGCTTCAAATCCTCCCAGGGTGGCTGCCGGGCCTGGGCGTGCCAGACTGTCAGCCAGCAGCGAATTTGCGCCGACCCCGCTTCGGCCCGCAGGCGCAGATCGTAACTCATCGGCCCGGGTCGGTTTGATGAGTCCACGAATGGCCCCCGCCATCGGAGATCCGCGTGCAGCTCGGACCGGGATTCGATCTCGAAAGTCTCGGCCGGCCCGGCGAGGAGCGTGTTGGGATCGTCCGGCTCTTGCGGATCAAGTAGCGAGAGGCTCAGGTCAAATTTTTCGACCAGCAGACCACTGCCGCGGCGAAGCGCGCGCAGGCCGTTGGTCCGGTCGAGTTCAAGCTCGAGCACACCGTTCGCCAGCCGAAATGTCGCCCCGTTGGTGGTCAAGGTCACCGCTAGCCGCGGCGCGGGGCACACCGACTCCGGTGCAAGTTTTACGGTTACCGCTTCTTCGCTGCGCCCGGGGAAGCGCAGCAACACCCAGCGCAGTGAACCGTCCGGCCAGGAGGCCAGCGGCTCGGCGGCCAACGAGCGCGGTTGCCCCGTGCCATCCAGCACCCGCAGGTCGCCAGCGTCACGCACCCGCCCGCGCGGCAGTGGGAAACCCATCGTGACCAGGCCCTGCTGGCCCGGCGCGCCGGCGATCCGCACCGGTACGGCCCCGGCTGCGTTGAGCGCGGCGAATTCGCGCTCGTACGCCAGCTCGCGGGGCGGCGGCAAGCTGGCTTTCTCCAAAGCGTCCGCTTCTTTGAGCAGCGCTTCGACATCGTAGGGCGGCGGCTGGCCGGGCGGGTCTTTCGCGCAGCGGAAGCCGACGAAGTCGTGCGCGCCGTAAGGCACGAGGCGCGCGCGCTGGAAGGTCGTAGCGGTATTGGCCGTGCCGTAGAGGTATTCGCCCCCGCCACCCCGAATGACCTTGTAGTGCCGGCCGAAATGGGGCGAGCGGGCCGTGGTGCCCGGATACGGCTCGAACCAGTCGGCGGTCCATTCCCAGGCGTTGCCCGAAAGGTCCAGGCAACCGGAGGGCGACGCGCCCGCGGGAAACGAGCCCACCGGGCGCAGCTTGCCGGAGTCCTTGTTGCGCCAGGCCTCCTCGTCCGTGTTGCCCCAGGGATAATGGCGACCGTCCGAGCCGCGCGCGGCCTTCTCCCACTCCGCCTCGGTGGGCAGGCGTTTCCCGGCCCAACGCGCGTACCGCAGGGCATCGGTCCAGCGGATGTTGGTGACGGGCAATTGCGCGGTGCCGGCGGGCGCGGAGCCGTTGGTCCAGCCGGGTGGTGCGGGATGGCCGGTGGCGGCGAGAAAGGCGGCATATTGGGCGACCGTGACCTCGGTGCGATCGAGGTAAAACGCCGGCAGTTCGCGCCGGTGCGGGGGTGTTTCCTCCGGGGCACCGCTGTGGCTGCCCATGAGGAAGGGCCCCGCGGGGATGAGCACCATTTCCGCGCCGTCCGGAGTGTGGAGCGTGGCCGGGAGGTCGGCGGCGACCAGGCTGAAGATCATGATGCCCCAGCCGGCCAACAGCCGCCGAATCAGGATCGGAAGTGAAGTAGTCGCCTGCACAAGCCTCAAGAACCAGTGCAGCTTGGGCCGACGAGTCCGTGGAAACAAGCTCTGTAAAACCCGGACCTCCGGCCTCCGCCCGTCCACGGCTCGCGGGAAGGCACCTCTCCCCGCCGCATGAAAGGTTCGGCGCGGCGGTTGCCTCAGCGGGCCAGGGTTTCGGCGAGTGCTTCGAGGTTCCGGTTTGCTTCGTCGAGGTTGATCAGACCAAAGCGGGGATACTCGATGTCCAAAATCAGGTACAGCACTGCCGCCATGACCAACGCAAACAATACGAGGTAGAACTTGCTCGCTCGTCCAGCCACGCCCGCCCGATAACCGGCCAGTCCGGCGCACACGAGCGCGACGCCCAGGAGGAAAAACCAGATGGTGGCCGGAATATGCGCTCGGATGGTCACTGAACGCTCGCTGGCAATCCGGGCGAGGTCGTTGACCGCGGGCAGCAGCAGCGTGCCAGTGACGTCGTCGGCCTGCGCCCTCACGGCGGCGAGCGCCTCGCGCCACAATTCTGCCTGAATCGTGTTGGCGCGATCTTTTTCGCGAACGGCTTCCGTGGGATTGATCAGTTTGACGTAATAGGCGGTGCGGGATTGCGCGTAAACCGCCAGACGGGTCCGCAACTGAGGTTGCGCTGCGGCAGGTAGAAGGTCGAGGTAGGCGGCCACCGTGCGAATCGCATCCACCTCCTGCCGGATCAACTGCCGCCGATGCTCATAGCGCGAGTAGGCGCCGTGAAACGTGAAGGCCACCAGCAGACCCAGCAGGGCAAACACCGCCCCGCTGACCGTGCTAAAGATTTCTGTCGGCGGTTCATCCTGCTTCTGACTCCGGCGCGCCACGTAGAAACCTGCATACGCTGTCAGGCACATCCCGGCAAAGGCAGCCAGACACACCAACTCTGCTTGGTACAGACGAGTCATGACTTTCGGTCGCTTGGGTTTTGCCCGGCGGAAATGTCGTCTCTTCACGCCCGCACGGTCCCCGCGCGGATTACTACCTGTTCACCAAGCTGCCGACAACGTTGCGGTGACCCTTGGCAGGAATCGCCAAGTCGGCTGGCCCGTGAACGGCCCGGCGGTTAGCTTCGGCGCATGGCAAGGCCTGGGAACATGCGGCGGCGCACATCGAAACCCGCCCGCTGGTGGTGGGTGGGAGTTGTCTGGCTGGCGGGTGGGTTGATCGCAAGCGGAACGCCGGAGGGACGGCTCGGCGAAGCCATCGGCCCCACGCCCGGTTCCATCGCCGAACTACTGGATTTCGCCTCGATTCCCCGCCCGAAGCCGGGGACCGTCCACCAGGCTTCGGGCTACGATCGGGACGGCGGGTTTTACGACTCGGGCAACTTCCTGCGCGTCGAGCCGGGACGGCGGTTCGTGCTGATGGAAAGCCCCGGGCCGGGCGTGATTGACCGTTTGTGGTTCACGTACAAGGGCGAGCTCGGGAGTGAACCTTACGACCTGCTGATTTACCTGGATGATCCGGACCGGCCCGCACTCCGGGAGAATTTGGACACGCTGTTCACTGCGGGGCGCGAACCTTTTGTCGAGCCGCTAGCGGGCGTGTGTGGCGATCCAAAGTTCCCCGGCCGCTACTCGCTGGTCCCGCTCGGCTTCCGAGACTCGGCCAAGGTGGTCTTACAACCGACCGCGCCCCCCGACCGATACCGGTATCGGCAGAACCGGCGCGGTGAGCGGATTCCGCATGTCTATTACCAGGTGACCTATCGGCGGCTGCCGGTCGGCTCATCCGTGCGGCCGTTCCGTTGGGAACTTGAGCCTGCCGAGCGCGCGGCGCTGCAACGCTGGCGTGAGGTTTGCGCTTCGGCGGGGCGTTCTCCGTGGCCCGCGGCTGCGCTGAGCGAGTCGTTTTCCTTCGACCACTGGATTGCGCCCGGCGAGACCGCCGTGATCTTCCAACGTGAAGGACCGGGGACAATTGCCGGCCTCCGCGTGCGGACGGACCAGCCCGGGGCGCTGGAGCTACGGTGCTTCTGGGAGGGGGCGTCCACCCCCGCGGTGGTCGCTCCACTTGGCCCGTTCTGCGCCACTGACGAGTCTCCGCCCCGCGGCGAGGTGCGCGGGCTGTGGGCCGGTTATGCGGACGGAGCGTTCTACAACCACCTGCCCATGCCGTTTCATCGTTCGGCCCGGGTGGAGCTGCGGTCCTCCGCGCACGAACCGGTGCGCGTGAGCGGCAGCGTAACCCTGCTTGGCGCCCCGCCGGAACCGGACGCGCTGCAACTTCACGCCCATCGCTACGATTACCAACCGCCGCCCTTGGGGCAGGATTACGTGGTGCTCGATGTCCGTGGCGCGGGGCACTTTGCCGGCGTGGTGATGGACCGGCCCGGCCACATGGAAGGCGACGACCGGTTCTTTGTGGACGGCCTGACCGCGCCGGCGCTGCACGGCACGGGCACGGAGGACTTTTTCAACTTCGCGTGGGGGCTGAGCCACACGGCGGCACTGCCCTTGCACGGGATCACGCTCCAAGCGGGCGGCCCGGTGGCGTATCGTTTCCACTTGCCGGCCGGTGTGCCGTTCCGGCAATCCCTGCGCATTTTGTGGGAGCATGGCCACGACCCGGAGCAAGGCCCCAACCTGGACCAGGGGCATTACAGCGGCGTAGTGTTTTACTACCGCATGGCCGAGGGCGACGGGGGCGGCGTCCCTCGTTCCATCCTCCCAGCGACACTTTTGCCATCGCGCGGCGAATGAATCTCGCGCGTCCGGGCAGGGGAGGGGTCCCGGTTTTCCCCGGTTGGTTTGGGGACTGCGGGCAGAATAGGCGGCTCCGGAAGCGGCTTGGTTCTGGCTGTCCACTTTTCTTCCCGAATTCGGTAGGGCCAATGCGTCGCTGCGCCGGGCTGCATTCCGGGAGTGAGCTGCCCGGAGGATTCTCGCGGTCTGGACTGGGCGTCGGAGATTGCGAATCTGGGCGGTGGGGATTGCCAAGCCCACCGGCTGACGTGGCCGCTGAGGCCCCAGAGGTTTGCGGCTCGCCGGTGAATAACTCGGGCCGAAAATCAGCCTTCCACCTCTTGCCTGGCGACGAGGATGGGCATTCTCTGCCACCGATTGACGGACCGATGTGGCGCCGACGGTCAAAAGTCCTCGAGGCCCGATTAGTTGTATTTGGCTGCCTCTGGAACCACATTATATGGTGGTTTGCGCTTTACAGTGCGGTCTGGCCACCGATACTGGAAGTCCGATGCATTTGAAGAACCTGACGGCGTACGGCTTTAAGTCCTTCCCGGACAAGACGGCGCTCAATTTCCTACCCGGCATCACCGCGATCGTAGGCCCAAATGGGTGCGGCAAGTCCAACGTGGCGGATGCCATCCGTTGGGTTTTGGGCGAGCAGTCTGCCAAGGCGTTGCGCGGCGGCGAGATGGCCGACGTGATATTCAACGGCACCGACCGTCGGCCGCCGATGGGGCTGGCGGAGGTTTCACTCACCATTGGAGGGGTGGACGAGAATTGCCTGCGGGCGGCAGGGGTGGACCTGACGTTTGATGAGGTGACCGTCACGCGACGGGTTTGCCGGGACGGCAGCAGCGAGTATTTCATCAACAAGACGCCGTGCCGGTTGAAGGACATCCAGCAGCTTTTCATGGGCACGGGGATGGGCCGCGCCAGTTACAGCATCATGGCGCAGGGCAACATCACCCAGTTGCTGTCGAGCAAACCCGAGGACCGCCGGTTGGTGTTTGAGGAGGCGGCCGGCATCACCCGTTTCAAGGCGCAGAAACGCGAGGCGCTGCGGAAGCTGGAGAGCACCGAACAGAATCTGCTGCGGGTGACGGACCTCATCCGGGAGGTGAAGCGGCAGATCATTTCGCTCCAACGGCAGGCGGGAAAGGCGCGCCGGTACCAGCAGTACCAGGCGGAGTTGCGGCACTTGGATACCCAACTGGCGCGGCACCAGTTCGACCAGCTTCAGGCGGAGATCCACGAGCGACTGGGCGCGGTGGAGAAACTCCGGTCGGAAATCGAAGGGGTGACGGCTCAGGTCGTGACCCGGGAAGATGAACTCTCGCAATTGCGCGCGCGTCTGGCTGAAGCCGAGCACGAGATCAACCAGTCGGAGCAGCGGGAACTCCAGATTCAGTCCGAGATTGAGCGCCAGGCCAGCCGCGCCCAATTCAACGAGGAACGCCTGCGGGAATTCGGCGATCAACGCACCCGCGCGCTGACGGACATCACCCAGGCCGCCGAGCGCCAGCAGGTGACCGAGCAGGAACTCGCGGGATTAACTGCCCGCCTCGACGAGTCGGTCGCGAAGCTCGAAGCCCGGCGCGCCGGGCTGCAGTCACGGCTCGAGGCGTTACGCGAGGTCGAGGCGCAGTTGCGCGCGCAGCAGGAGGCCTTGCGCGAGGCGCAGAGCAGCTTGTTTGGCGCGGCGCAGCAACTGGCCCGCGTCCGCAACGAAATCAACGCGCTCGACCTGCAGAAGCAGGGCAATCAGATCCGGCTGGAAAAGCTCTCGGCCGAGAAGGCACAGCTCGAAGAGGAACGCGCCCGGGTGGAACTGCGCCTGGCGGAGTTTGCGCGCGACACGGAGGCGGAACAGCAGGCCGTTCAGGCGCGGCGGTTGAGCGTGGAAGAGCGCCAGGGCCGACTGCGCGAGTTGCAGCAGGAGATCGCCCAGGTTCAGCAGGAACTGGACGGGCTGCAACGTCGGCAGGCGGAGACCCAGTCCCGCCTGGGGGTCTTGCAGCAGCTCGACGCCAGCCATGAGGGCTTCAGCGCCGGGGCGCTGGCGGCCATGCGCCAGTCGGCGGCGGTGATCGGGTCGCTGGCTGATTTCATTCGGGTGCCGGACCCGTACGTGGTTGCGATCGAAAACGCGCTGGGCCACAACCTGCAATTGGTCCTGACAGAGAAGCCTGAATCCGCGCAGCAGATTCTCGCCGATCTGGCCGCGAACAAGCAGGGACGCGCCAGCATCGCGGCCCTGGCGATCGAGTCGCCCGAGGCCCGGCAACTGAGCTTCCCCGGCGACATGGCGCCTCAGACGGATGAGGCACCTGCGCGTTCCAGTGGCGACGGCCCCATGCCCGGCGAACTGCGGGCGCTGGAGGTCATCGAAGCCGACCCCTGCGTGGATCGGTTGCTGGCGGGGCTGTTGGGCCGGACTTGGATCGTTCCGGACCTGGCGGCCGCCACGGCTTCGATTCAGAACGGGCACGCCGGCTGCGACTTCGTCACGATCAAGGGTGACCTGCTCAACCGCCACGGGGTGTACACGGGTGGCTACTTGAACGGGAATTCGTCGAGCAGGGCGCCCTCCTCGATTCTCGGGCGCAAGAATGAAATCGCTGAACTCGAACAGCGGCTGGCGGGGTTGCGTGACCAGGTCACCGCGCTCAGTCAGCGCAAGGGCGCTTTACAGAGCGAGCAGACCGCGCTCCAAGCCGGACTCCAGGAGGCGCAAACGGAACTGCGCGCGCAGGAGGTGGCGATCGCCACCCGCCAGGGGGAGTTCAACGCCCTGCAAAACGCGCTCCGCGTCCTGCATCAGAAGATTGACACGGTGGTCTATGAGGTCCAGAGCCTCGCCGCCCTCGAGCGGGAAGGGGAGGCCAAACGGGCGACCCTGGCCGTGCGCCTGAGCGAATGCGAGACGCAGGAGACTGCCCTTCAGCAGCGGGTCAACGAACTCAACGCGGGCATCGAGCAGATGCGGCAGCAGCGCGACGCGGCCAACGCGGAAGTCACCGAGGCCCGGGTCGCGCTGGCCACCGAGGAGCAGCTTTGCGCCTCCTTCCGCGCCCAGCAGGGGCCGTTGGAGCATCGGTTGCGCGAACTCACCCAGCTCGCCGCCCAGCGGCGCACGGAGATCGCCGGGCTGGACCAGCGTCAGCAACAGGCCGAGAGCGAGATCGCCGAAGCGCGCCAGCGGATGGAATCGCTGACCCATGAGCGCGACCAACAGGGAGTCCGCACGCAGCAGTTGGCCGCGCAGCGCGACTCGGTGGGTTCCGAGGTGGCGGCCCGGGAGGAGGAGTTGCGCGGCGATCGCCGGCAGTTGTCCATGCTGCAGGAGCAGCGGTCGGCGGTAGAGGTCGAACTCGCGCAGAAGCAGATGGCGGTGCAGAACCTCCGCGAGCGGATCCAGCAGAAGTACAACGTCAATCTGGACGATGTGCGGAGCGAGAGCATCAAGGTCACCTTCGCGGACGAAGGGCCGGCCAAGGTGGAAGTGGTGACGGCCGAGGAAATGGCGGCGGCGGGGTTGAGCACCGACTGGGATGCCGTGGCCGCGCAGGTGGCCGCGTTGCAAAAGCGCATTGACGAGATCGGCCCGGTCAACCTGGTCGCGATCCAGGAATACGAGGAGACCGAGCAACGCCACAAGTTTTTGAGCGACCAGCACGACGACCTCGTGAAGGCGAAGGAGCAACTGGTGGAGGTCATCAACCGCGTGAACACGCAGACCAAGGAGCTGTTCACGACCACCTTCCAGCAGATCCGCGAGAACTTCCGCAGCTTGTTTGCCGAAATCTTCGGCGGCGGCAGCGCGGACCTCTACCTCGTGGACGAGGGCGACGTGCTCGAAAGCGGCATCGAAATCGTGGCCCGCCCGCCGGGCAAGCAGCTCCGCAGCATTTCGCTGCTGTCCGGTGGGGAGCAGACCATGACGGCCGTGGCCCTCCTCTTCGCGATCTATCAGGTGAAGCCGTCGCCGTTCTGCGTGCTGGACGAGTTGGATGCGCCGCTGGACGAGTCGAACATCAACCGGTTCATCCGGATCCTGCAGCGGTTCCTTGCCCACTCCCAGTTCATCGTCATCACCCACAACAAGCGCACCATTGCCATGGCCGACGTGCTCTACGGCGTCACCATGCAGGAACAGGGCGTGAGCAAGATCGTCAGCGTCAAGTTTCACAAGACCGGCGATGCGACGGCCGACCAGCCGGCTCGCCCCTTGGAGACGCCAGCCGGTGTTCCTCCCGTGGACGAAGAGGAAGACCGCCCGGCGCCTCGCGACGAGACCTTGGAAGTCAGCGTCGCGAGTTGACGGCGCGCGCGGAGGCAGGGTGCGAACCGGCGAGGAGACCTTGCGGCGGCGAATGCCAGACTCGCGGGCAGCTTGACCCATTCCCCCCGGCCCGGCTCAATCCGCACCGCCGAAATGAACAGCAACCCAGCGGAGAACCTCGTCCCGCCGCCGAGCACGCCTGCGCGCGACCTGTTGACGCAGCCCGTGTGGCGCGGCGACGAATTGGGCCTGGCGTTGCCGGAGTCGCCGCACGCGGTCTCGGTGGCGCTGCCCCGCTGGCAGGACGTGGTCGGCTATGAGGAAAAGCGCCCCGAGGTGCTCGATCGGCTGCAAAGCGGCTACCCGCGGTTTGTGATTCATCCGTTGGTGCGCGAGCTGGCCCGTTGGATCGCAGGGGACGATCGTCCGTGTCTCCCGTTGCCCTCGGCCCGGTCGGCCGAGTGGTGCGTGAAGTTTATCTCCCGGCTGAGCGGCGCGCGCGCGACCGTCATTCCGCACGGACAGGTCCATGCGGTCGCGACCACTCCGGATGGCGACACCGCCTTGCGCGCCTTCTGGCAGCACACGGGTCTGATCGTGTCCACCCGGCAGGCCGAGGCGATTTTGGGTGGGTGCAGCCATTCGCCCGAGGCCGAGTCCGCCGCCGTGAAACGATCCCTCCGCCGCCGGCTGGCCAGCTTCTATCACTGTGCGGAGGACGATGTGTTTCTGGCTCCGACCGGCATGGCGGCGCAGTTCGCGGCGCTTCAGACAGTGATCGCGCGGGCACCCGGGCGGGCGACGGTGCAACTCGGTTTCCCCTACGTGGACACGCTCAAGCTGCAGGAGAAGTTCGGCGCGGGCGCCACCTTGCTGCACAACCTCGCCCGGATTCCGGACGATTTGTGCGAACTGGTTCGGTCGGCACCCCCGGCCGCGTGCTTCTGCGAACTGCCGGGGAATCCGCTCCTCGGCTCGGCCGACGTGCGGCGTATTACGCCCGTGCTGCGCGCGCACCGCATTCCGCTGGTGGCGGACGATGTGGTGGCCACGCCCGTGAACGTGGATCTCGGTCCGTACGCAGATCTGGTCGCAACCAGCCTGACAAAGTACTTCGCCGGCACCTGCGATGTGATGGGGGGCGCCTTGATCTGCAATCCTCGGTCGCCGCTGTACGGCGAGTTGAAGGCGATTGTCCGGTCCCAGCACGAGGATCTCTTGTGGCCCGGCGACGCCGCGGTGCTGGAGCAGCGGCTGCATTCGTTCCCGCATCGAATGCATCGCCACAACCTGAACGGCCTGCTGGTGGCCGAACGGTTGCGCGTGCACCCGGCCGTCGAACGCGTGTGGTATCCGAAATGGGAATTCTCTGACGCCTACGAGGCCGTGCGGCGGCCCTCAGGAGGGTGGGGCGCTTTGGTGACGTTCCTGCCCCGGGCCGCGGAGGTTACTGCCCCGCGCATTTACGACCGGCTGGCGGTGTGCAAAGGCCCGAGCCTTGGGACAACCTTCACGCTGGCGTGTCCCTTCACGCTGCTGGCGCACTACACCGAACTGGATTGGGCCGAGGCCTGTGGCGTACCCCGACACTTGATCCGCTTGTCGGTGGGGCTGGAGGACCCGGAGGAACTCTGGGGGCGTCTGGCGACGGCTCTGGATGACGTGTGAACGGGTTCTTCAACGCTGATCCTGAATCACCCGCTGGATCATGATCCGGTCGGCGGAAATGAGCAGGGCCTGCTCGCGCTGGCCGTCGGGACCGCGGGTCTCCAAGGCCGAGGGTGTAGCGGTCAGCGGGTCGCGGATGCCGGCGGAAATGCACTGGTGCAACTGGCCGGTCAGCGCTTCCAGCCGCGGCCGACTGATGTCCGCGCCCGCCCAGTCGGCGAACAACGGGTCGCGGCGCGGCGCGGCGGCCTCGATCGTTTTGACGTATTCGGCGAAGAACTTCGCGCATTGGGCGATGTCGTTGCGGTTGTCGTCCCAGTTGTGCGCGTACTCGATGGCGAAGAGCGTCGGGCGCACGCCCAGGCGATGCAGCTCGCGCAACGCTTCGGCGAGGTCGCCCCGGCCGGTGCCCCACCAGACGTCGTGGCTCTTGCGGTGCGTCATTCTTGTTGCTCGGTCGGCAATCCGGTTGCGATTGCCACTTCCCGGTTGGATGCTTCGCGGTCATGGATGTCCGCAACCTTGATGCCGTGACGCCGTTCATCACGAAGGACGGTTCGGAAATTCGTGAACTCCTGGCGCACCGGAATTCGGTCATTCGCAATCAAAGTCTGGCCGAGGCACGGCTGCCCGTCGGCGCCGCCACGCAGGAACACCTGCACCGCTGCACCGAGGAAATTTACTTCATCACCCACGGTCGCGGTCGGATGCGGGTGGAGGGGGTGGAACGCGAGGTGCGACCGGGCGATGCGATCGCCATCCCCCCAGGCCAGCGGCACAAGCTCTGGAACACGGGCGACGAAACGCTCCGCTTGCTGTGTTGTTGCGCGCCCGCTTACGAGCACGACGACACCGTGATCACCGAACCGGACGGCCCGCCGGCCGGCGCCGAGGTGGAAGTTCGATGAGCGCGTGGTGGCGAAGGGTGTTGCCGAAGAAGCTCCTGGCGTGGCGGGAGCCGCGGGAGTTTCGACGGTTGCTCTGCTTGAGCCGGGCGCGTACGCGGTCCAAGTGGTATCGCCTTCGCTGGGTGTCCCTTTGCTTTGCCTTGTTCTTGCTGCCGATGCTCGGCCGATGGATCGTCGGTGGGGACGCGCAAGGCTGGCGACTTGTGATCGAAGCTCTGATGCTCTTCGCGGTGGCTTGGTGTCTTGTGTATGGGGTCATTCCGTGGTTGGAGCGCCGGCCCTGTGACGTGAGCGTTTTTGAGACGGGCATCTCCCGGCGCCAGGGAAATACCGCCCGGTTTTGGCGCTTCACCGAGATTGAGCAGTGCTCGTGGTTGCACCGGGCGGATTTCTCGGTGCTGATGCTCAGCCTCCGCTCCGGGCGGGCGGTTTTCCTCGGTGTGCCGGCGGGAGAGACGGTCGCGAAGACGGACGCTCTGCTCCGCGAGCGAGGGCTGGTACCCCGGGTTGACGGCGCGTGGCCCGCCGATCACTTTCCCGGCGCGGCGAACAAATGAAACCGATGCGGGTCCGACTCTTTATCAAACGCTACTGCCCGTGGTGCCACGAGGCCATTGCCTGGCTCAACCGTCATGGGATTCAGCACGAAGTGCTCGATGTCCATGCCGACGAGCGGGCTTACGACGAGATGATCCGGCTCTCGGGCCAAACCAGCGCGCCCGTGATCGAGGTGGACGGCAAGGTGCTGGCTGATTTCGGCGCAGCGGAAATCGCGCGTTGGTGGCCCCGGGAAATCGGCCCGCTGGAATCCAACCGTCAGGAACCAGTCGGCCGTCCATGACTCCCGCCCCCCGAATCGCCGCCGCGTCGAATTCGTGGTCAGGCTTCCCGACCCCGGCAGCGCCCGCGGTGCCGCGACCCCGGCTGCCCGAGTGGCTGCGGATCAAGTTGCCGACCTCGCAGAGCTTCGCGGTCACCCGGGGACTCCTGGAAGAACTGCGGCTCCACACCGTCTGCGAGAGCGCGAAGTGTCCGAACCATTGGGAGTGCTGGAGCCGGGGCACGGCGACCTTCATGATTGCCGGCGACCGCTGCACGCGCGCCTGCGGATTTTGCGCCGTGGATACTGCCAAGCCGCTGCCGCTCGAGGCGGACGAACCGCGCCGCGTGGCCGAAGCAGCCCGCCGGATGAGACTCAGGCACGTTGTCATCACGGCCGTCGCCCGCGACGATCTCCCCGACGGCGGCGCCGCGCATTTTCGGGCGACCATCGAGGCGGTCCGGGACGTGAACCCGTCCATCGTCATCGAAGTGTTGACGCCGGACTTCAACGACCGGGATGAGGCGTTGGCGGAGGTCATTGCCGCCCGGCCACAGGTTTTCAACCACAACCTGGAAACGGTACGTCGCCTGACCCCCTCCGTGCGACATCGGGCCACGTATGACCGTTCCTTGTCTGTGCTGCGCAAGGTGAAGGAGCGCGCGCCGGAGATCTTCACCAAGTCCGGTCTGATGCTCGGTCTCGGCGAACACGCCGGCGAAGTCATCGAGGCGATGCGCGATTTACGGTCGGTCGGCTGCCAGATTCTGACGCTGGGTCAGTATCTTCAACCCACCCTGCGTCATTTACCGGTGGTGGAGTTTGTGCCGCCGGGGCGTTTCGAGGAGCTGGGCGCCACGGCACGGGCGATGGGCTTCGTCCATGTCGCTTCCGGTCCGCTGGTTCGCAGTTCGTACCACGCCGAGGAATTCGGGAGCGGCGGGTGCTGAAAGCCGCTCGGTAAGTGTCCCACGGGCTGCCGAGGGGTAGGGAGGCTTCCGCTCAGGCCCCCAGCTCGCGAGGGCCTGCTGGCCGGGCTTTGCCATTGCCCCCTCGTGGCAGGCTCATAACCTGTACGCATGATCCGTTCTTCGAGAGGTTGTCGTGGCTTGGCGGTGGCGCTGGTGGCGTGGGTGGTCTCGGCGGCGCGAGCAAATCCTTGCCTCGAGTGGGACGCGATGATGATGCGCTGCATCCGCAGCGACAATTCGGCCCCCACGCTGTCGGCCCGGAACCTCGCCATGCTGCACGGCGCGATTTACGACGCGGTGAACGGCATTCTCCGGACCCACCAGCCGTATCAAGTGACGATGCCCGGGCCTGCGGAGGCCTCGCCGGAGGCTGCCGCCAGCGCGGCAGGGCACCGCATCTGCGTCACGCTGTATCCCTCGTTCAGCGCGGCGGCGGATGAGTTGTTCCGCTGGCAGCGCGGCACCCTGCCCGACAGGGACGCGACGACCAACGGCCTTGCGTGGGGAACGTCGGTGGCCGAAACCATGCTTGCGGCCCGGGCCAATGATGGTGCCAACACACAAGTGCCCTACATTCCGAGTGCCGCACCGGGGGCCTGGCGGCGGACCCCACCGTTTTATCGCCCGCCGCTCGATCCGCACTGGCGTTACGTCAGGCTGTTCACCCTGCCCGAACTCGAGCCGTTTGTGCCGCCGCCGCCGCCGCCGCTCGACAGTGAGGAGTATGCGCGGGACTTCGACGAGGTGAAGAGGCTGGGGGCGTGGAACAGTGCGGTCCGCTCGGCGGAGCAATCGCAGATCGCAGTCTTCTGGTCGGACTTCAGCTACACGGCCATGCCGCCCGGCCACTGGAACGAAATCGCCGCCAGCATTGCCCGCGACCGGCGGTTGACCCTGGCCGACAGCGCCCGGCTGATGGCGCTGGTCAGTCTCGCCCAAGCCGACGGCGGCATCGTTTGCTGGGAGGCCAAGTATCGCTACAACCTGTGGCGCCCGGTGACCGCCATTCAGCGCGCGGCTGAGGATGGCAACCCGGCCACGGAGGCCGATCCCAACTGGGACCACTACCTCGTCTCGCCGCCGTTTCCCGAGTACACCAGTGGTCACAGCACTTTCAGCAAGGCTGCGGCGCAGGTGATCACCCGCTTCTTCGGCACGGACGCGATTACGTTTGACACGTTTTCGGACTCGCTGCCGGGCGTGGTGCGGCGGTTCCACAGTCTGGCCGCCGGCGCGGACGAAGTGGGCATGAGCCGCATCTATGGCGGCATCCACTTTCAGTTTGCCAACCGGGAGGGCAAGCGCTGCGGCGAGAAAATCGGGAACTACGTGTCAGACAATTTCCTGCTGTCCAACAGCGAGCTGCCCCAGGTGCGGATTGAGCGTTTTTCGCCGGAGGCGCTCCGGGTCCGGCTCCACGGCATCGTGGGCCGGCGGTACGTATTGGAGGCGTCGGCAGACCTCGGCGCCTGGCAGCCTGTCACAACGAACACCGCAGTGCCGGGCGGATTCGTGGTGGCCAACCTAACCGGTGGGGGCGGCAACCGCTTTTTCCGCGCGCGGGAGCAATGACCGCCGGCCGCCTCCGCAGTGCCGATCATGCGCGCTTTCCCTCGTCGGCTGATTCTGCTGCTGGTGCTGCTGGCCGGGTTGATCGCCGTTGCCCGCTGGCGGCAACCCCCGGCGGACGACGGCCGAGGGGCGATTCCGACATCCGAGCAACTGCGCCAACTCGCTGCCGAACTGACCGGGCTTGAGGCGCGCGAGCGGCAGGCGGCTGAGACACATTGGGCGCCCGAAATGATGGCTGAGCGGGCAGGGGCCGTGTTCGAGCGCCTCTGGGACTCGCTCAACGCGAGTTCCGATCGCCTCGGGGTGGCTGTGGCTTTCGCGGTGGGCGAGGTGTGGTTGCCGGAGTTCCTCTCGCCGAAACGACTCCCGCACGGCATTCAGATGTTCGATCCGATGGCCCCGGAGTTCCCGGCGTCCCCGGCATCGGACTGGCGCGGACGGCTCGCCGTGCTCGCCGGCGAAGGCTGGGAGATGGTGCAATGTGAGTTCCGCCACAACCGCTTCGAGCCCGCCGCCGAAGGACGGCCCGGTCGCAGCCGGTTTTGGTTCTCCGCCCATTTCGTGAACGAACGGCTGATCCAGCGCGCCAGCCTGACCGGCGACCTGCACGTGGAGTGGAGCGAGGAGCTGGACGAGGACGGCTTGCCGCGCGTGCGCCGAGTGGACGCCCGCCGGCTGCAACTCATGACCCGCGATGGGCCGCCGGCGTTCAGCCGGGTTTTGTATGAAGTCGTCGCGCCGCCGCCGAAATCCCATTTCATTGATCCGCTGATCGTCCACGACCTCGATGGCGATGGCACCAACGAGATCATTCTCGCGTCGGCCAACGCCGTATTCCGCTGGCGCGGGGGGCAGTTCGTGCGCTCGCGCTTCTGCGCGGATGGACCGGGCCTCATTTTCACGGGCGCCATCGCCGATTTCGATGGCGACGGACGGGATGATTTTCTGTGCGCCCGCTTTGAGGGTTTGTTCCTGTTTCGGGGTGATGGCACGGGCAGCTTTTCGAGCGCGCCGGAATTCGTGTGGCCGGCCCCGGCGCGGCTGCGCTACGGCCAGGTCATTACGGCGGCGGACGTGGATGGCGACGGCGACCTCGACGTGTGGCTCGGGCAATACAAGAACCCTTATGACGGTGGTCAAATGCCGACGCCTACTATGACGCCAACGACGGGTATCCCGCATACCTGCTGATGAATGACGGCCGCGGCCGGTTTACGGATGCCACCGAGGCGGCCGGGCTGGCAGCGAAGCGCTGGCGGCGCACTTACAGCGCATCATTGACGGACCTCGATGAGGACGGCGACGCCGACCTCGTCGTCGTGAGCGATTTCGCCGGCGTGGACCTTTACGCCAACAACGGGCGTGGCCGATTTGAAGAAGTGACCTCGCGCTGGCTGGCGGATCCGAAGGTATTCGGCATGTCCCACGCCCTGGCCGATTTCGATTCGGATGGCCGCCTCGATTTGCTGGTGACCGGGATGCACTGCCCGACCGCGCTGCGGTTGGACGCGTTGGGGCTGTCGCGTCCCGAACGGCCCGATTACGCCGCGATGCGGGGGGCCATGGTGCGGGGCAACCGGCTTTGGCGCGGGCTGGGCGGCGGCCGATTCGGCGACGCTCCGGCCCAATCCTCCATCGCGCACTCCGGCTGGTCGTGGGGCTGCGCCGCGGCGGATTTCGACAACGACGGTTTCCTGGACGTGTACATCACCAATGGCCACGAAACCCGCCAGCAAACCCGCGACTACGACGCCGAGTTCTGGCGGCACGACATCTACGTGGGCGACTCGAAGGAGAACCCTGTCGCGCTGGCCTACTTCACTTCCAAACTGGGCCGCACCCGGGGCCACGGCATGTCCTACGGCGGCTACGAAAAAAACCGGCTTTACCTCAACCTGGCCGGCCAGAGCTTTGTGGAGGTGGCCCACCTGTTGGGCGTCGCGGTGGAAACCGATTCGCGGAATCTGGTGGCCGACGACTTCGATGGCGACGGCCGGGTGGACCTGATCTTCACCACCTTTGAGGCGTGGCCCCGCAAGCAGCAGACCCTGCAGGTCTGGCAGAACCGGCTGCCCGACGCGGGCCAGTGGATTGGACTACGACTTCGGACGGCGATCGGCGTTCCGCCCGTCCTTGCGGGGCGAGTCCAACTGACGGCGGGCGGTCGTTCAACGCCCTGCGCGGTTTTGGCGGGAGACTCGCATCGGTCCCAGCGGTCTGGCGTTGTGCATTTCGGGCTGGGAACCCACGCTGGGCCGGTGAGGCTGCGCATCGAGCCGGTCGGTGGCGCCGCCGTGGAACTGGGGGAACGGATTCCTGGTCACTACCATTCGTTTCCGGCGCGGTGAAGGCGTTGCGGGGCCACGCGATTGCGGGTGCGCGGCTCCCGCTCGACGCCGGCAGTCAGACCGGCGGGCGCCGGCTGGACGCGGGAGCAGCGACCCGCGGTTGGGGTTGCTCAATCCGCCGTCAGCCGGCGCAGGGTCGAGACTTCCGAGGGTGTCAACACGCGCCACCGGCCCGGTTTGAGTTCGCCCAGCTTGATGGGTCCGATCTGCGTGCGGCGCAGGCTTTCGACCTCATACCCCAACGCTTCGAACATCCGCCGGACCTCGCGATTCCGTCCTTCGGTCAACTCCAGCTCCACCACGCTGTGCGAGGCGTTGGCCGAGACCAGGCGGGTTGCCACCGTGCGCAGGGTTTCGCCATCGTGCCGGATGCCGCGTTGAAGCCGGGCGAGTTCCGGCTCCAACACCTTACCCCGCACCCGGGCCACGTAGTGCTTGTGAACCTGGAAACGCGGGTGCGTGAGGTGGAGGCACAATTCGCCGTCGTTGGTCAGCAGCAACAATCCCTCGCTGTCCCGGTCAAGCCGGCCCACCGGGTACAGGCCGCGCCATTCGGTGGGGAGCAGGTCCAGAACGGTCGGCCGATTGGCCTCATCGCGGCGGGTGCAGACGACGCCGACCGGTTTGTTGAGCGCGACGATCAGCTTGCGTTTCGGCCGGACTGGCGCGCCGTCCACACAGACGACGTCCTGCACCGGGTCCACCCGGCTGCCCAACTCCTTGACCACCTCGCCGTTGACGGTCACGTCCCCGGCGCGGATCAACTTCTCCGCCGCGCGCCGGGAGGCCACACCCGCCTCGGCGAGGAACTTTTGCAGGCGTATGCCGGCGTCTGAACTCACGGTTCAGGGCGCGGTGGAAGGCCAGGCGCGGGCCGGGAGGCGGAACCGGAAGTCGGTCGCCGGCGGAGTCGGGAGCGCGAGGGCGGACTGGTGCGCGACGGTTCGCGGCGTGGCGCCCAGTGGCCAATCACGCCTTGGTCTTGCGCAAACCGGTTACGCGGTCGCCGTCTTTCCATTGGCCGCGTTTCTTCAGAATCTCGACGCGCTCGAAACGCTTCAAGACGTTGCGTTTGGCTCCGAGCGTGCTGGCGGCCCGCAAACTACGATGCTGTGACATAAACAAGAGTGGCGCGATTAATCCCCGCTGTTTCGAACAAACGGGCGGTTCTACTAGCACAGACCCTGCGGGCCGCAAAGCAATATCGCCTCGCGGACGGCGATCCTGATCCCGCGGCCGGGGCGGGCCAGACCCGGTGTTGACGGCCCCGCGCACTTCCGTTGGAGTCGGGCCATGCAAGCATGTTCTCGTTTTTTCCCCGGTTTCCAACCCGCCTTGGTGGCGGGATTCATCGGTGTGGTGTTGGCCGCGGTTGCGCCTCGCGGCCTTGCGGACGTCCGCCTTCCGGCCCTGTTCAGTGATCACATGGTTTTGCAGCGCGGTATTCCGATCAAGGTCTGGGGTTGGGCGGACGAAGGCGAAAGCGTCACGGTCGAGTTCCGCGGGCAAAGAGTCGTGGCGGCGCCGGGTGTCGGTGGCCGGTGGGATGCGACGCTGAAATCGGCATCGGCGGGTGGGCCGTTTGTCCTGGCGGTGACCGGCCGCAATCGCGTTGAGGTGAAGGATGTCCTGGTGGGTGAGGTGTGGCTGTGCAGCGGCCAGTCGAACATGGAATGGCCCCTGAGTGCCTCCGCGGCACCCGAGGCGGACATTGCGAGCGCGGGAAACCCGAATCTGCGGTTGTTCACGGTGCCCAAGCTCAAGGCGCGTGAGCCGGTGGCTGACGTGAAGGCTTCGTGGCAGTTGTGTTCCCCCGCCACGGTGCCGGGTTTCTCGGCGGTTGGATTCTATTTTGGGCGGGCACTTCAGACGGCGCTCAAGGTGCCGGTGGGGATGATTCACACTTCGTGGGGCGGGTCGCCGGCGGAGGTCTGGATGAGTGAGCATGTGTTGCGGGGCGATGAGGAGTATCGGCGGCAAATCGTGGACACTTATGCCGGCTCTCTGGCGCGCTATCGGGAGGCGCTCGCCGAGTGGGAGAGGGAAAAGGCGGACGCCGAGGCTGCCGGGAAGCGTTTCGAGAAGGGCCGGCCGCGGGAGCCGTGGCGGCCTTCGGAGTTGTACAACGGCATGATCGCGCCCCTGGTGCCGTTCGCGGTGAAGGGCGCGATCTGGTACCAGGGCGAGTCCAACGCCGGCCGGGCTTGGCAATATCGCCGGCTGTACGCGGACCTCATCGAAAACTGGCGTCGTGACTGGAACCAGCCGGACTTTTATTTCCTCGGCGTGCAGTTGGCGCCGTGGGACCGCAACAAAAACCGCAACGTCGCCCAGATCCTCAGTGATCCGGTGGCCAGTGATTGGGCGGAATTGCGCGAGGCGCAGGGAATCGTCGCTAAGAGGCTCAAGGGGGTGGGGCACGCGGTGATCACGGATGTCGGTCACAAGGATGACATCCACCCGCCACAGAAGCGTCCGGTCGGGGAGCGGTTGGCGCTGGCGGCGCGCGTCATCGCGTACCAGCAGCGGATTCACGGTTTGAGTCCCGAGTTCGAATCGGCGACCTTCAAGAATGGCAAGGCCGTCCTCCGCTTCGCCAACGTCGGGCGCGGGCTCGTGGTGCGCGGCGACCGGTTGGTGGGATTCGTCATCGCTGGCCCGGACCAAAAATTCGTTCGCGCCGAGGCCAGACTGGTTGGCAACCAAGTGGTGGTCAGTCATCCGGACGTCCCGGAGCCGGTGGCCGTGCGCTTCGGGTGGGCCGACTATCCAATCGTCAATCTCTTCAGCGCCGACGGGTTGCCGGTGTCCCCCTTCCGCACAGATGACTGGCCGCTGCTGACGCAACCGAAGCCATAAAATCGGTCGGGGATTTCAGAGCCCCCCTTGGCCCGACTGGCAGGACGCAAGGCCAGGTAAAAAGCCGGCCCGGCGCGACTCTGCGCTTGCATCAAAGGTGGTTTCCCCCAAAACGGACGCCGCAACGCGAGCCAACCTGATGCGCCAGTATCTCGACCTCCTCCGCCACGTGCTCGAACACGGCCGGTTCAAAGCCGACCGCACCGGGACGGGCACTTATTCCGTTTTCGGCGCCCAAACCCGGTACCATCTGGCCGATGGATTTCCGCTGGTCACCACCAAGCGCCTGCACCTGAAGTCCATCATTCACGAGCTGCTCTGGTTCATCCGTGGCGAGACCAACGTCCGCTGGCTGCAGGAGCGGGGAGTCACCATCTGGGATGAATGGGCCGATGCGAATGGCGATTTGGGCCGGATCTACGGCGCGCAATGGTGCGACTGGCGGACTGCCGACGGACGATCCATCCACCAGCTCAACGAAGTCATCAATCAGATCCGCCGCAACCCGGACAGTCGGCGGCTCATCGTGACCGCGTGGAATCCCGGCGAACTCGAGGCGATGGCGCTCCCGCCGTGCCACACGTTGTTCCAGTTCTATGTGAGCGAGGGCGAACTGAGCTGCCAGCTTTACCAGCGCAGCGCCGACATCTTCCTGGGCGTGCCGTTCAACATCGCCAGTTATGCGCTGCTGACCCTGATGGTCGCGCAGGTGACCGGGCTGCGTCCGGGCGATTTCGTCCACACCTTTGGCGACCTGCACCTGTACGCGAACCACGTCGAGCAGGCGCGGTTGCAGCTCAGCCGGGAACCGTTCCCGTTGCCGACGATGAAGCTGAATCCCGCCTGCAAAGAGATCCACGACTACGAATTCGAGGACTTCGAACTGGTGGGCTACGTCTCCCACCCCGCGATCAAGGCGCCCGTGGCGGTGTGACGCAGCCCGGCCAAAAGCAAAAAAGGTTACGGAAACTTCCGGCCGCCTCCCGCTTGTCCGGGGCAGACCGCTCGGAACCGGGCGTGGGCGTTTCTCTCTGGCCGCTCGATCCGCGGGTGACGTTCCTCAATCACGGCTCGTTCGGCAGTTGTCCGCGGCCGGTGCTCGAATATCAGCACGCCCTCCGCGACCGGCTCGAACGCCAACCAGTACAGTTTTTCGTGCGCGATCTCGAAGCGCGGTTGGACGAAGCGCGCTCCGCCCTGGCGGCATTCGTGGGCGCAGATGCCCGAGACGTGGTCTTCGTGCCCAACGCGACCGCCGGCGTGAACACCGTGTTGCGGTCGTTGCGGCTGCGGGCGGGCGACGAGTTGCTGGTGACGGACCACGAATACAACGCCTGCCGCAACGCCCTGGACTTCGTGGCCGCCAGCGCGCGGGCGCGGGTGGTGGTTGCCCGCGTCCCGTTTCCGCTGCGCCAAACGGACGAGGTCATCGAGGCGGTGCTGCGGCGGGTGTCGGTCAGGACCCGGCTGGCGTTGCTGGATCACGTCACCAGTCAGACGGGTTTGGTCCTGCCCATTGAGCCGCTCGTTCGAGAACTCGCCGACCGTGGGGTGGACACGCTGGTGGACGGGGCCCATGCGCCGGGCATGGTCCCACTCAACCTGCGGCGGCTGGGGGCGACGTGGTACACGGGGAACTGCCACAAGTGGCTGTGGGCCTCGAAAGGCGCGGCTTTCTTGTACGTGCGCCGCGACCGGCAGGCAGAAGTCCGGCCGCTCATCATCAGCCACGGCGCGAATTCGCCGCGCACGGATCGCTCGCGGTTCCTGATCGAGTTTGGCTGGACCGGTACGGGCGATCCGTCGGCCTTTCTGTCGGTGCCCAAGGCGATCGAGGTGGTCGGGGCGCTGGTGCCCGGAGGCTGGCCGGCGATTCGCCGCCGCAACCGACAGCTCGCGCTGGCTGCCCGCCGGGTGTTGTGTCGCAGCCTTGGGGTTCCGTTGCCATGCCCGGACGGCATGATCGGCGCGCTGGCGGCCGTGCCGTTGCCGGATGCGGTGCGCGAGACGCCGCCAACGTCGCCGCTGTATCTCGACCCGCTCCAGGACCGGTTGCTGGCGCGGCATGGCATCGAAGTCCCGGTGATCCCGTGGCCGGCACCGCCCAAACGGCTGCTGCGAATCTCCGCGCAGCTTTACAACTCGCTGCCCCAGTACGAACGTCTCGCCCACGCACTGAAGAAAGAGTTGGCATGATCCGCTGCCCTCAATGGCCCGCCCCGGCTTCCAATCGCGCCGGCACACTACCGCGCTCGCGCTGGCCGGTTGGCGGTGGCGTGCCTTGCCTGCTGACGGGGCTTGCCCTCCTGATCCTCCTGACGGCGTGCCAGACGACTCCGGTGCCGGGCTCCCGGGCCAAGCGGACCGGCGACGAGATCATCGTGGCCGGCCAGTTGTTTCACACGGGCACGCGGGTCGTAACGTGGCTCGACGCCGGCGGCTACGATGCGTACCGGGTCGAGCGGCGCTTCAGCGCTTTGACCAACGCCGACTGGGCATCCTCCGCGCGGGAGGTGAAGGCCCTGGAAACGCCGAACCGCTATGGACTGCGGCGCGATCGGCTCACCCCCGAGCAGATCGAACAAGTGCGCGGCGGCGGGTGGGAGCTAGCGTTGCTGACCAACGTGGTGGACCAGTTCGTCATTCACTTCGACGCCTGTGGCACCAGCCGCCAGTGTTTCAAGGTGCTGCACGACCTGCGGGGTTTGAGCGTCCATTTCCTGCTCGATGTGGACGGCACGATCTACCAGACGCTCGATCTCAAGGAGCGCGCCTGGCACGCGACCACGTCCAACTCGCGCTCAGTGGGGATCGAAATCGCGCAGATCGGTGCCTACCCGCCTGCGCGCGCCAAGGTACTCGACGAGTGGTACCGCACGGAGCCGGACGGGAGGGTCCGGATCACCATCCCGGAGCGCTTTGGAGACGGCGGGTTGCGCACGCCGGGCTTTGTCGGGCGGCCTGTCCGCCACGAGCGAGTGCGTGGCCGGATCCAGGGCATCGAGCTCGAGCAGTACGATTTCACGCCAGAACAATACCGCGCGTTGGCGCACCTTACGGCCGCCCTCTGTCGCATCTTCCCCAAGCTGACCTGCGACTACCCACGCGACAGCGCGGGTCGGGCGGTGCCGGTCAAGCTGCCGGACGAGGAACTGGGCCGCTATCAGGGCCTGCTCGGCCACTGGCACATCCAGACGGACAAGGTGGATCCGGGGCCGGCGTTTCAATGGGACAAGCTCGTCCGCGAGGCGCGCGAGTTGAGCCGACCCGCGCGAGCCGTGGAATCACCGAAAGGCCGGGCCATCCGGGCCGGGCGGCCGCAATCTGGCGGTAGGGCAGGGGACCCGCCATGAGACCGTTCAAAGCCATTGCGGCGATGTCGCTGAACCGCGTGATCGGACGAGGCAATCAGATTCCGTGGCACCTGCCCGAGGATTTCCAGTGGTTCAAACAAGTGACCATGGGAGGCTCGCTGGTGATGGGGCGGAAAACGTACGAGTCCATCGGCAGGCCGCTGCCGGGCAGAACCATTGTGGTGCTGAGCCGCCGCGGTTTTGCGGATGAGCGCATCCGCACGGTGAGTGATTGGGCGGCCCTGGAGTCGCTCGCTCTGCCCGAACCGGTGTTCATCTGCGGCGGAGCGCAGGTGTACGCGCAGGCCCTGCCACGATGTACGGATCTTTACCTCACCCTCGTAAAACGGGAGGTCGAGGGGGATGCCTTCTTTCCGTCTTTTGAACAGGACTTCGAACTCGTAGGCAAGCTGCGGCAGACACCGGAATTTGACATCCTGCATTACCGGAACCGGAGCCTGTCCGGTGGTCCGGCTTTACGGTGACGCTGCTCCCCGGGCCTCCGCTCCCGGTTCCGGTTGGGGGAGGAATGACCGTCGGTGGCCCGCCTCACGATCACCGCTGTTTCAGAAGCTCAGCAGCAACTGCCAGATATAGACGCTGCCGAAGGCGTCAATGTCCTCCCAGACCCGCTTGATGAGGTCCTTGTCACCCGTGATCTCCGGCAATTCCTTGACCTTGTCCTCCCACGGGTAGCACACGCCGGGACGCGGCTGCGGCACGGGCCGGCCGGCCATTCCCTGGACCTGCCGCCGCGACTCGACGGACGACGGCAGCTCGGCCGGCGGCACGAGGGCAGGGTTGTAGGCCGGTGTGGCATAGACCCCCAGTTCGCGTCCCACCTCGGTCATGGCCCGCAGGTTCTCGCTCTTGGTGTCGTCCTGCATGATGGCCCCGGCGTCCAGGATGTAGCCGCCCGAGGGCGCGACTTCGCGCATCACGCGCGCCGTGAAGTCGCGGACCTCCTGTTCCGTGCCGAAGCTCAGCAGGACGTTCGGGATGCCGCCACTGATGGCGAAACGGTCATGCAGCCGGCGATGGACCTTGAAGATGTCGTCCTGGTCGCAGTGGAAGACGATGCTGCGCTCGGGCAGTTCGCGGAAGGCGTCGAAGTGGTGATGCCATTTGCCCTCGGCGTAAAAGAGGGTTTGGTGGCCGTGTTTCCAGAATTCCTCGATGCACGGCTTGAGCGTGGCCCAATTGTGCGAATCGAACTGCTTGGGATTGATGAACGGCACGCATCCGCGGTGCATCCAGAAGCCGATCGGCACCAGTTTGGCGGGATCGGCGGTGGTCAGACCCACGTGGACGAGATGCGGCATCAAGGCTTCGCAGGCCCGGAGCACCTTGTCCGGCTGCGTGTGCATGTCCAGCGTCAGCCCCACGTAGCCGCGCAGTTTGTCGGCGAGGATGTCGAACGGCGCCTTGAAAATGCCGGCGATGGCCGAGGCGCAACCGCACTCGGTACGCATCCGTTGGATCTGGGGGCCGAAGGCGTAGAAGTACGAGAGCATGGCCATCGCGCTCTTCACGAGCGCCAGATTGTTGCGCTTGGTGGCGGGCGCGCCCATCCGGCACACCTCGGTGGAAACGCGCGGCAGCCAGACTTCGTAAAGGAAGCCCGTGGGGTCAGCGATGAGCGCGTCGTATTCGTCCTCGCGCATGAACGCCTCGCCCTCCGGCGGTTCGATGTAGTTGAAGCCGGTGGTGTGGGGAATGCCGATGCCGGGAATGCCGTAGTAGCGCAAGCCGGTGGCCTGGGCCAGGCCGGTCCACACATAGACCATGTTCGGGACGATCGCATCCCACTGGAAATCCTTCGCCGTCCGAATCGCCGCTTCGAACGCCTTGGTGTAGTCGTGCGCGACCTCCTGGCACGTGAAACCTGCGTGCCGCGCCGTGAACTCCGCGACGAACGGGCGGATGGGCACGCGGTCCGGTTTCTCGTTGCGCATGGCCGCGACGTAACGACTGAGGCGTTCCTGGTAGAGTTGTTCGGTGTTCATTTCGGCAAGGTGATGCATCGTGGCAGCCAGTGGACGGGCAATTTGAAGGGCCTCAAGCGACCGTGGTCAAGCCGCGTTACGAAGGGCCGGCGGCGCCGGCGCACCGCGCTGTGGTTCGGCACCGGTGTTTTCCCTTGGGTTCAATGTCCCTGATTCGACAACGCGCCGATTCGTTGCACCTTTGGGCGTTGATCCGAACACACCATCGTCCATGCGAACCAACATGAAGCGCTTCCGTTCAATCCTCGTGGCGGCCGTCGCCTTCGCCGTATCGGTCACTCAGGCTCAGGACTGGGCGAAACCGCGGCTCGAAAATTCCCCGCGGCATCTGGAGTGGGTGAAGGTCAAGCATGGAGACCGCGAGGTCCAGTGCTTCATCGCCTTTCCGGAGGTGAAGGACAAGGCCACCGCGGTGGTGGTGATCCACGAGATCTTTGGCCTCACAGAGTGGGTCCGGGGCGTGGCTGACCAATTGGCCGAGGCCGGGTACATCGCGATTGCACCGGATCTCCTATCCGGCACGGCGCCGGGCGGCGGAGGGACGGCGGAGTTGGGCTCGGGCGACGCGGTGCGGAGGGCGATTTCGGCCCTGCCACCGGAGCAAATCACGGCGGATCTCGATGCAGTCGTTGACTACGTGGGAAAACTGCCTGCGGCCAACGGCAAGGTGGTGGTGGGCGGCTTTTGCTGGGGTGGGTCGCAGACCTTTCGCTTCGCAACCAATTCGAAGTCCATCAAAGGCGGCCTCGTCTTTTACGGATCAGGGCCGGAGTCCGAAGCCGAACTCAGCCGCATCACCGTGCCCGTGTACGGCTTTTACGGCGGCAACGACGCCCGCGTGAATGCGACGCTCTCCAAGACCGAGGAGTTGATGAAGAAGGCCGGGAAGCAGTTCGAGCCCGTCATCTACGAGGGCGCGGGCCACGGGTTCATGCGGGCCGGCGAAGCGCCCGATGCCAGCGAAGCGAACCGGAAGGCCCGCGACGCGGCGTGGAAACGAGTGAAGGAGATCCTCGGTGCCTTGTAGCTCGAGCGGAAGAGATCGCCCCGGCACGACGCGGAGCGTCCGCTGAAAGGACTGGCGGGACCGAGCCTTGTTGTCTTTCCCAAACGTCCGGCGCGTGATTGGCTGGCGACATGCGCCGTTCGTACTTTTGGGTTCTCTCCTCGCTGGGGTTCGCGCTGGAGGCCGCTGCGGACTCGTTTCCCCACCGGTTGGATGAGCTGCGGATCCGGGATCCGTTCATCTACGCCGACCCGGCAACACGCCTCTACCACCTCTACGCGCAGACGGGGAATCGCGCAGAAGCCTCGGCAGGCCTGGGCGTCGAGGTCTATCGCAGTCCCGACCTGACCAACTGGAGCGAGCCGACGCTGGTCTTTCGCCGGCCGTCGGGTTTTTGGGGCGGGGAGGAGGTCTGGGCGCCGGAGGTTCACCGGCTGGGCGGACGCTTCCATCTTTTCGTGAGTTTCAACGGGCGCGCGGGCGGGCGGGGCACACAGATTTTTCGGGCCGACTCGCCGCTGGGCCCCTTCGAGCTGTTCAGTGCCGAGGCGAACACGCCGCCCGGAGAACGCTGTCTCGACGGCACGCCGTGGGTGGAGGCCGATGGTTCCCGCTGGTTGGTGTACTGCCACGAGTGGGTGCAGGTCGGCGATGGCGCGGTGCGCGCCGTGCGCATGAAACCAGACTGGAGCGGCCGGGCAGGGGAGCCGATTGAACTGTTTCGCGCCAGTCAGGCCCCGTGGGTGAAACCTCTCGGCGGCCACCCGACCAACTTTGTCACCGATGGCCCCTGGTTGCATCGCACGCAGCGCGGACGGTTGCTGATGCTGTGGTCCAGTTTCGGGGCGGGCGGTTACACCCTGGGGTTGGCGCGTTCGGAAGACGGGTATGTGGACGGCCGCTGGACGCACGATCCCGAGCCGCTGTTCGCGGGCGACGGCGGGCACGCGATGATGTTCCGCACGTTTGAGGGCCAGCTCCTGCTCGCCCTGCACCAGCCCAACAGTGGCGGTCGGGAGCGGGTGCGGTTCTTCGAAGTGGCGGAAGAGGGGGAACGCCTGGCCCTGCGGCATCGCCCGGCGATTGCCGGCTACCTGTTCGCCCACATGACGCAAGCCGACTACGGCCGGCTTTACTACGCGATCAGCACCAACGGCCTGCATTGGCGGCCGCTCAACGGCGGGCGGCGCGTCCTCAGCGCCGAATACTGGGGACATCCGGACATCTGTCGCGGCCACGACGGGCGGTTTTACCTGGTGGGAAATCGCCGGCCGAACGAGGACTTGACCTTGTGGGTCTCGACCAACCTCGTCGGCTGGACGAAGTTCAAGGAGTTGTCGCTGGATGTCAGTCGGGTGCCGGGCTACCGGGACAACTCGGGCAATCACGGTGCCCCCAAGATCAGCTTCGACGAGGCCACGGCGACCTACCTGATCACTTGGCACACGTCGCAGAGCCGGCGGCACCGGTTGGACACCGAAGCCTACTGGCGCGGTCAGCGCACGTTGTTTGTCCTGTCAAAAGACCTGGAGAGCTTCACGGAACCGCAGCGGTTGTTCCCGTGGGAGATGGCCACCATTGACGTGGTCGTTCGGCGCGAGGGGGATCGCTTTTTTGCGTTCCTCAAAGACGAGGCCATGCCGTCGTTCGCCTGGCCCACCGGCAAAAGCATTCGCGTGGCCACGGCGCCAGCCTGGACGGGACCCTGGAGCGACCCGGGCCCGCGGATCTCGCCCAACTTCCGCGAGGCGCCGATGTTGATCCCGCGGCCGGACGGGTTGGGCTGGTATTTGTACACCGAGCAATATCCCGGCGTGCAGTACACGCTGGCGACGGCGCCGTCCCTCGAAGGGCCGTGGCACGAGATGTATCACGGCGACTATTCCGTGCCTTCGGGCGCGCGCCACGGCTGCATGATTCCGCTGTCCCCGCCGGAACTCGAAGCGTTGCTGGCGGCTTACGACCGTCCTTGAGACGGGGGGCTCGACGGAACTTACCGTTTGAGTACGGCAGCCACGTCGCCGATAAAATCCGTCAGCATAGGTTCGAGCGCGGCGGCGGGGATGGGGAGATATTTGCCGGTGGCCGTGGCGTGAATTGTGCCATCCGCTGCCCGCAGTTCTCCGGCGGCTTCAAACAGCCGGCCTCGCTTGTTGGCCGTGAGGTGGGCGGTGAGGCGCAGTGGCTCTCCGGGGGTGACGGGATGAACAAACCGCGTGGTGAGTTCAGCGCAATAAGCGAACGCGCCGGCTTGAACGCCGCAGGCCCAGACCATGGCTTCGTCCAGGACGGTTGCCAGCAGGCCGCCGTGGACGGTCGCGCGGAAGCCTGCGTGTTCCGGCCGGAACGTCACCGTGGTCTCGACTCCGTCGGCCGCCGACTGAAATTCGAGATTCAACCCCAGCGGGTTCTCGACACCACAGACAAAGCAACTTCGGGTGCGGGGCAGTTTCATCGCATGACGGACTGAGGCGGGGCCGACGTTGCGGGGGCGGCGCTGAGAAATCGTTTCACCATGCCTTCGAGAGCGGCAATCCAGCGCGGGTGATCGTTGAGGCAGGGAATCTGTTCATACTCGCCGCCGCCGGCGTGCTGGAACGTCTCGCGGCCGCGCATGCCGATTTCTTCGAGGGTTTCGAGGCAGTCGGAAACGAACGCGGGGCAGATGACGAGGAGTCGCTTCACGCCGGCCTTGCCGAAGCGCTCCAATTCCTGATCAGTGTAGGGTTTCAGCCAGGGATCGCGGCCCAGCCGGGATTGAAAGGCGATCGAGTAGCGCTCCTTGGGCAGGTTCGTGCGTTGGACAAATCCGGCCACGGTCTTCAGACATTGCGCGCGGTAACAGGTCGCGTGGGCCGGGCTGGCGACTTCGCAGCAGTTCGGCACCTGGAGGCAGTGGCCACGGGTGGGATCCGACTTGCGCAGGTGGCGCTCCGGGATGCCGTGGAAACTGAACAGCAGGTGGTCGAAGCCTCGAGCGAGGTACGGTTGCGCGCTCTCCACCAGAGCGTCGAGATAGTCCGGGTGGTCATAATACGGCGGCTGAACCTCGATCGTCATGCCGGGGCACTCACGGGCGACCACCTCGCGAACGCGTTCGACCGCCGTTTCGTAGCTGGACATCGCGAAATGCGGGAACAGCGGAATGAGCAGCAGGCGCTTCACGCCTTGCGCTGCCAATCGCTGCACGGCGGACGTAATGGACGGATTCTGGTAGCGCATGGCCAGCTCGACCGGCACTGGCACGCGGGCGGCCAGAGCGGCCTGGACTTTTCGGCTCGTGACCACCAGTGGCGAGCCTTCGGGTGTCCAGACTTGGTGATAGGCTTCCGCGGATTGCTTGGGGCGCGAGGGCAGGATGGCGAAATGAACCACCGCGAAGCGAATCGGCCACGGGGCATCGAGCACGCGGCCGTCCATCAGGAACTCGCGCAGGTAACGTCGCACGTCAGGAACCGACGGGGAATCGGGGGAGCCGAGGTTGACCAGGAGAACGCCTTGTTTGCTCATTGAAAGCGGGGGGGAAAGTAGCCGCGGATCCGGGAACTGCCAGCGAAAGCCGCGCCATCGTCGGGCCGCGGGAAGCGGAGGTTGGCTCCGCGGGGTGTGGGTGTCAGCATGACACCTCCGGACGACGTGATTCGCGCTCGCCCCTCGCAGACTGCATTTCACCCCCGGGAGACAGCAACTGGTCCCGGCCGGCAAGGGGGCGCGCCGGTACTCGTGATAAGTACGATGCGCCACGAGCGTAAGTGATTCGACTCTATGACCGAAAGCAGTTCACCCCCGGAGGTTACTTCGCCCACGCTGCGGGCCCGTCGCCCTTACCAGCGGGCGGTCGGGCCAAAACTCCGCTGGGTGCTCTATTGCCTCTTCGGGTTGGTGGCGATCCTCGGCGCCAATTCGTTGTATCTGCTGGCGATCAGCTTCCTGGAGTGGCTGAACGGGCTGTCGTACCAGAATTATTTTTACCAGCTCATGTTTCTCGCGCACCTGCTCCTCGGGCTGGTGCTGCTGCTGCCGTTCATCGTTTTTTGCTTCGTTCATATTCGCAACACGCGCGGGCGGAAGAACCGCTTGGCCGTCCGCCTTGGGTGGGGGTTGTTCTGGGCGAGCGTCGTGGTGCTGGTCAGCGGCATCGCCTTGATGCGCGTGGAGGGCTTCGAGTTGAAGAACCCGAACGCCCGCGCGGTGGCGTACTGGGCGCACGTGGTGCTGCCGGTGGTGGTGGTGTGGTTGTACATTCTGCATCGTCTCTCCGGCGTGAAGATCAAGTGGAAAGTGGGCCTCGCTTGGAGTGCGGCGATGCTGGTGGTGGTGGGCGCGATGGTCGCCCTGCACACGACCGACCCGCGGACGTGGAACGTACGGGGACCTGAGGAAGGCGCAAAGTATTTCCACCCGTCCGCCGCGCGCACGGCCACGGGCAACTTCATCCCGGCGGAGACGCTGATGATGGACCGTTACTGCATGGAGTGCCATCCGGACGTGTACGACTCGTGGTTTCACAGCTCGCATCGGTTCAGTTCGTTCAATAATCCGGCGTATTTGTTCAGCATCAAGGAGACGCGGGCGGTGGCCCTTGCCCGGGATGGCAACGTGAACGCCTCGCGCTGGTGTGCGGGCTGCCACGACCCGGTGCCTTTTTTCAGTGGTGCCTTCGACGATCCCAACTTCGACCTTGAACACCACCCCACGTCGCAGGCGGGCATCACCTGCACGGCGTGTCACTCGATCGTGAACGTGAACAGCACGATCGGGAACGCCGACTACACCATCGAGGAGCCGGTTCACTACCCGTTTGCCTTCAGCACGAACAAGGCGCTGGCGTTTCTCAACCGGCAACTCGTGAAGGCGAAGCCGGCGTTTCACAACAAGACCTTCCTCAAGCCGCTTCACAAAACGGCTGAATTCTGTTCGACCTGCCACAAGGTCAGCATCCCCAAGGACCTCAATCACTACAAAGACTGGCTCCGGGGTCAAAACAGCTATGACAGCTTTCTCTTGAGCGGCGTCTCCGGCCACGGTGCGCGCAGCTTCTACTACCCGGAGCACGCCAAGGGGAATTGCGCCGACTGCCACATGCCGTTGCAGCCTTCGCAGGATTTTGGCGCGCGGTTTTTCAACCCGACCAACAAGGTGCTCAGCGTGCATGACCACCTGTTCCCCGCCGCCAACACCGCTCTGCCGTACTTGCGCGGCGAAACGAACATCGTCAAACGGCACCAGGACTTCCTGACGAATTCGCTGCGGGTGGACATTTTCGGGATCAAAGAGGGCGGCACGGTGGACAGTCCGTTGACCGCGCCGTTGCGCCCGCAGGTGCCGGTGCTCAAACGCGGGGCGACGTACTTGTTGGAGGTCGTCGTGCGAACGCTGGGGCTGGGGCATCAATACACGCAGGGAACCGCGGACTCGAACGAAACGTGGCTCGACGTGAAGGCCGTCAGTGGCACGAAGCCCATCGGTCGCAGCGGGGGGCTCGGTCCGCACAAGGAGGTGGATCCGTGGTCCCATTTCCTGAACATCTACATGCTGGACCGGCACGGCCACCGCATTGATCGCCGCAATCCTCAGGACATTTTCACGCCCCTGTACAACAACCAGATCAATCCCGGGGCAGCCCGGGTCTCGCATTACTCGTTCACTGTGCCGGAAGACGCCGCCGATTCGGTGCGAGTTGAGGTCAAGCTGCAGTACCGCAAGTTCGACACGATTTACGTCAATTACTTCCTTGGCCAGGGATGGACCAATGGAATGCCGTTCGTGATTACCAACGACCTGCCGATCACCACGATCGCCTCCGACGTGGTCATCTTCCCGGTCGCCAGTGCCGCCGAGGTGGTCGTCACGAATCCGCCGTCGGCCATTCCGGAATGGGAGCGGTGGAACGACTACGGCATCGGCCTGTTCCTGGAGGGCGATCGGGGAAGTGAGAAGGGGGAACTCATGCAGGCCGAGCAGGCGTTCCGCGAGGTGGAGCGGTTGGGGCGCTGGGATGGGCCGGTGAACCTCGCGCGGGTGTACTTCAAGGAGGGACGGCTGGAGGATGCGGTGGGCGCCCTGCGGCGCGCGGCGCGGTTCGATCCGCCCGCACCCCGGTGGCTGGTTGCGTGGTTCACCGGCTTGGTGAACAAGCAGAATGGGTTTCTCGACGAGGCGATCCGCGAATTCAGCAGCATTCTGGACGACTGCGATCCCGCCCTGATGGCGCGGGGTTTTGATTTCAGCAAAGACTACGAGGTTATCAACGAACTCGGTCAGACACTGTTCGAACGCGCCAAAGTGGAGCGGGGTGATCCGGTTCGCCAGCGGGAATTCCTCGAGGAGGCCGTCCGGCGGTTCAACGAGACTTTGAAGCTCGATTCGGAGAACCTTGCCGCCCATTACAATCTGGCGCTCATCTACCGGCAGCTCGGCGACGCGGCAGCGGCCGACCGACATCGTCGCCTCCACGAAAAGTACCGACCAGATGATAACGCCCGCGATCACGCAATCACCGCCGAACGAAGGCGTAATCCCGCAGCCGACCATGCTGCCCAATCCATCGTGATTTACCCGTTGCAGCGGCCCGATGCACCGGAATTGACGGTCGGGCGGCCGGATTCGAACATGGCCTTCAACCATTAAGCCCGCGCTCGTCACCCGATGCGAATGAACGAAAACTCGAAAGAACAGAACGGCAACCATCCGGCGCCGCCAGAGTCGTCGCCACCGGACATTGAGACTTACGACGACGCGGTCATCGGCAAGGCGTTCCGGCTCTCACTGATCGTGCTTGCCGTTCTCGTCGTTGCGGGCGGAGGCGCGCTCTGGTGGCTCAAACGCCAGTCGCCGGCCCCAACGCCCCGGTTGACCCAGCTTTCGGCTCCGCAGGTTCCTCCCTCGTTGATCAGCGAAATCCCTGCCGTGCGCTTCACCGACATCACCGCCGAGGCGGGGATCACTTTTACCCACGTCAACGGCGCTTACGGCGACAAATTGCTGCCGGAATCCATGGGCGGCGGCGGAGCGTTCTTCGATTTCGACAACGACGGGGACCAGGACCTGTTCTTTGTGAACTCATGTTACTGGCCCGGCAAGATGCCGGAAGGTGCCAAGCCGCCGACCATGGCGTTGTACCAAAACGACGGGACCGGGCACTTCCGCGATGTGACCGCCGGCTCGGGGCTCGACATCGTGATGTACGGCCAGGGCTGTGCGGTCGGCGACTACGATAACGATGGGTTCGTGGACATCTTCATCAGCGGGGTCCACGGCAATCGCCTCTTTCGCAACCGCGGCGAGGGCCGCTTCGAGGATGTCACGACGAAAGCGGGCGTTGGTGGTTCCGGGCTGGATTGGAGCACCAGTTGCGCTTTCTTCGACTACGACCGCGATGGGGACCTCGACCTTTTCGTGGTCAATTACGTGCAGTGGAGCAAGGAAATTGACTTTGAGGTGGGCTACAAACTGGTTGGGATCGGCCGCGCCTACGGCCAGCCGCGGGACTTCCCGGGCACCTTCCCGTTCCTGTATCGGAACAACGGCGACGGCACGTTCACGGATGTCTCGAAGTGGGCGGGCATCCAGGTCAAAAACCCGGTCACCGGCGTCCCGGCAGCCAAGTCGCTGGGCGTGGTGGTGGCTGACCTCGACAATGATGGCTGGCCGGACCTGATTGTGGCGAATGACACGGTACAGAACTACGTCTTCCACAACAACCGCGACGGCACCTTCAAGGAGATAGGCGCCCTGTCGGGCATTGCCTTCGATTCCTACGGGCAGACTCGGGGCGCGATGGGGATTGATGTGGCCCGGTTTCGCAATGACGAAGCCCTCGGCGTGGCCATCGGGAACTTCGCCAACGAGATGACCGCCTTGTACGTGTCGCAGGTCCAACCGCTCACCTTTGCAGACGAGGCGATCACCGAGGGCATCGGTCCGGCCAGTCGGTTGCTGCTGACCTTCGGCATCTTCTTCTTCGACTACGATTTGGATGGCCGGCTCGATGTGCTCGCAGCGAACGGGCATCTGGAGACGGACATCGCCAAGGTCCAGCAAAGCCAGACCTACCAGCAACCGGCGCAACTGTTCTGGAACGCCGGACGGGCGCGGGGCCCGAGCTTCGTAGCGGTGCCGCCGGCCAAGGCGGGTGAAGACCTGTTCCAGCCGATCGTGGGCCGCGGATCCGCTTACGCGGACATTGACGGCGACGGCGACCTGGACGTCGTCCTGATGCAAACCGGCGGCCCGCCGCTGCTGCTGCGCAATGATCAACGACTCGGGCACCGGTGGGTGCGCTTCCGGCTCGTTGGCAATCCGGACAATCGCGACGCCATCGGGGCGGAAATCAAACTGACTTCGGCCGGCCGAACCATGTACCGGACCGTGATGCCGACCCGCGGCTACCTGTCTCAATCAGAGTTGCCCGTGACGTTTGGGCTCGGCAACAGCGAGCGGATTGATTCCGTCGAAGTGCGCTGGCCCAACGGCAAGGTCAAGTCGGTGAGAGGCGCGGTCGCCGGTCGCCTCAACGTCGTTCGTCAGGCCGACTGAACGACCGCCAACTCGAGCCGGCCCGGGCTTTGCCCGCTTCACTTGCCGCAGGAGGGGGCTCGAACGCTTTTGCGGCCGCTGCGGCTGCCGCGTCCCTCGAACTGGGAACTGTTGCCCGGTCATGCGTCGCAGGCGCGGCCGGTCGCGAACAAATGATTGAACTTCGTCGCGAGCCCGGCAGCCTGTTCGCACCATGTCCCCAGTCCTGCCACGACGCGCCTTCGTCAAGACCGTGGTTTCGTCGGCGACCGTGTTGGGCGGCGTGCCGCACCTGCTCCTCGCGGCCGCTGACAAGCCGGCCCTGTTGGGTGGCCGTCCCGTCCGCACCGCGCCCTTTCCTGGCTGGCCGGTGTTCGACGAACACGACGAGGCCGCGGTAGCGGGTGTGCTTCGCAGTGGGCGATGGGGACGTGGGGGCGGGCCCCAGGTGGCGCGCTTCGAGGCTGAGTTCGGCCGCCTGATGGGCGCGCAGCATTGCCTCGCAACCGCCAACGGCACGAGCGCGCTGTTCGCCTCCCTGGGTGGACTCGGGATCAGTCCCGGAGATGAGGTCATCCTTCCGCCGTACACGTTCGTGGCGACGCTGAACGTCATCCTGCTGCAATACGCCCTGCCCATTTTCGTGGACACCGATCCCGAGACGTTTCAGATGGACGCGCGCCGGCTCAAGGCGGCGATCACGGAGCGGACCACGGCCATCATTCCCGTTCACCTCGGCGGCGGGGCCTGCGATCTCGACACTATTCTCGCCGTGGCGGGCGAGCGCCGCATCCCCGTGGTCGAAGACGCCTGTCAGGCCCACCTGGCCGAATGGCGCGGCCGGCGGGTGGGCACGTTGGGAGCGACCGGTTGCTTCAGCTTCCAAGCCAGTAAGAACCTCAACTGCGGCGAGGGCGGCGCTGTCTTGACCAACGATTCCGAACTGGCCGAGAAATGCTATGCCTTCCACAACAACTGCCGCGGTCGCGGCACGGCGGGCTACGACTTCACGTATCTCGGCAGCCGGGGCGCGAATCTGCGGCTGACGGAATTTCAAGGAGCGCTCCTGCTGGCGCAGATGGCGCGGCTTGAGGCGCAAAGCCGGGTCCGCGAGCAGAACGCCGTCCGCCTCACGCGCCTGCTCCGCGAGATCCCTGGCATCCTACCGGCGAAATCGTACGAGGGTTGCACGCGCAACGCCTATCACCTCTTCATGTTCCGCTACGACGCGCGGGCCTTCGCCGGACTACCGCGCGGCCGGTTCCTCGACGCGCTGAGAGCGGAGGGCATTCCGTGCTCGCCGGGTTATTCGCCTCTGAACGAAGAACCTTTCATCCGGGCGACCTTGCGAACGCGGGCCTACCAACGGCTCTTCCCGGCGGACCTGCTCGAGCATTGGGCCGAACGCACCGCGTGTCCCGCCAATCGCCGGTTGTGCGCGGAAGCGGTCTGGTTCACGCAGAACATGTTATTGGGCACCGCCGAGGACATGGAACATATCGCGGCGGCGATCCTCAAAATCCGCGAGCACGCCGCAGAACTCGCGAAGTCCGCTTGAAGCGATCCAACCATCCAACTACCACCCCGCCATGAAGCTTCTCCGTCTCCGTTCACTTGCGGTGTTCCTCGCGTGCGCCTCCCTGATTCACGCCGCGGACTTCAAGGCCGGCGTCGCCCGCGTGCAAATTACCCCGCCCACGCCGTTTTGGCTGAGTGGCTACGCGGCGCGCACGAATCCCGCACCGAGAATTCGCACCGATCTGTGGGCCAAGGCCCTCGCGCTGGAGGACCGCACCGGCGGCCGCGCGGTCATCGTCACCACGGATCTCATCGGGCTCCCGGCGGAAATCTCGGACACGGTCGCCCGGAGTCTGGCGCGGGACCATCGCCTGCCGCGGGCGGCGCTCGTTGTTAACTCGTCCCATACCCATGCGGGCCCGGCCATCTGGCCCAACCTGCGCGTGATGTTCGACTTCGCCGACTCCGATCAGGAACGGGTGAAGCAGTACGCGCTGCGCCTCACCGACCAACTGGGGCAGGTGGCGGGCGACGCCCTGAAGCGGCTGGAGCCGGCGACGCTTTCGTTCGGCCGCGGCCAAGCGGGCTTTGCGGTCAATCGCCGGCAACCGACGCCCGACGGCGTGCGGCTGGGCGTGAATCCTGACGGTCCGGTGGATCATTCGGTCCCAGTTCTCCGCGTCAGCCGGGCAGACGGCTCGCTCCTCGCCGTCCTGTTCGGTTACGCCTGCCACAACACCACCTTGGGCGGGGATTTTTACGAAGTGGACGGCGACTACGCCGGCGCGGCGCAAAGAAATCTCGAGCGGGAATTCCCTGGCGCGACCGCCCTTTTCCTCATGCTTTGCGGCGGCGACCAAAACCCCAATCCGCGGGGAAAAATCGAGCATGTCGAACAATACGGTCGCGAACTCGCCGACGCCGTCGCGGCCGCGCTGAGAAAAGAGCTGGTGCAAATCCGTCCGCCGATTCGCGCGGCACACCAAACAGCGCGGCTGGACTTCGCGCCCCACACGCGGGAGACCTTCGAAGCTGAGTTACAGGACGCCAACCTCTTCAGGCAGCGACGCGCCCGACTGATGTTGGAGGCGTATGACCGGGGCCAGCCCGTTCGCCAGCTTGACCTGCCCGTTCAGGCACTTCGGCTCGGCCGGGGACTCACCCTCCTTGCCCTCGGCGGCGAGGTTGTCATTGATTACGGACTGCGCGTCCAGCGGGAGTTTCCGGCGGAAAACGTCGTGGTCGCTGCCTACTGCCACGACGTGGCCTGCTACATCCCGTCGCTGCGCGTCTTGCGCGAGGGTGGCTACGAGGCGGTGGACAGCATGATTTACTATGGCCAGCCTGGACCGTTCGCCGAGACGGTCGAGGAATCCGTCTTCGCCGCCATTCGCGAGGTGATGGCCAAGGTGAAGGGCGACTGAACGACTGAACCAGCACCCGCCCAGCAGGTCGGTCGCCGCAGATCCCGCAATTCCCGGCTTCCGCACAGAGCCATCGCGGGTAATCTTTCCAAGCCTTGGTGAATGCTCGATCAACGCCTAAGCGCCATCTCATAACACCGCTGCCATGACCCGTAGCCTTGTCGAAATGCCACCCAACGCGCAACACCGCGGCGAATCACCCTCCGCCGGGGCGCCCCGCGAGATCGTCCGATTGACTGCGGCGAGGCGTCGGTTCCAGATGGCAATGCGCGGCTGCCTTGGCGCTTTGGTGTGCCTTGCGATTGGCTCCTGCGCCAGCCCGCCGCGGAAGTCCTCCGCCGGGATGGAGACGTTTGACGCGACGGACGCGGAAGGCCGTCTGCCGGCGGGTTGGGTCTCGACCGTTACCGGTGAAGGCAACCCCATTTGGGAGGTTGTCGCGGATGCGTCGGCTCCCAGTCCTCCGGGCGTCCTGCTGCAATCGGGCATCGTGCCGAAACCCTCCTTCCCGCTGTGCCTGAACCGGGGCACGTCGCTGCGCGACGGCTTTGTGGAGGTGAAGTTCCGCACGATCCGCGGTCAGCTTGACCAGGCCGCTGGACTCGTGTGGCGCGCCCGCGACGCCGCCAACTACTACATCTGCCGGGCCAATGCGCTGGAGGACAACGTCGTGCTCTACAAAGTGGAGAACGGTAAACGCCAGGCGCTCGACATCTTGGGACGGACTGGCGGCTACGGCGTGGACGCACTCGTGCCAGCCAACGTATGGAATACGCTCCGCGTCGAGTTCCAAGGCCCTCGCTTCGCGGTTTCGCTCAACGGGCAGCAACTGTTTGCGGTGGACGATGCAACTTTTGCGGAGGCGGGGAATGTCGGGTTGTGGACGAAGGCCGACAGCGTGGTGGCGTTCGACGACTTCCGCTACGGTCCGCGATAAGGACCGGCCGCTTCAGCGTCCCCCTCCGGACGCTGGGCGGCTCAGCAAATGCGCGGCAACTGCTCGCCGCTCAGGAGATCGAGGATCCGGGTCGCTCCGATCGCACTGCGGAGCGTGACCAGGCCCGGCCGGCCGGTGACAACTTCGCCAATGCGGGCGGGGCGGGTGTCCGGCAGGGTGCGCTGCAAGACCGTCAGCGCCAACTCGGCGGTGTCCGGGGATACGAACGCGACGAATCGTCCTTCGTTTGCCACGTAGAGCGGGTCAAAGCCAAGAATCTCGCACGCTCCCCGCACCGGCTCGATCACGGGCACGGCGGACTCCACGATGTCAATCTGCAGGCCGCTGGCGTCCGCGATCTCGTTCAGCGCTGCGACCAGCCCGCCGCGGGTCAGGTCGCGCAGGCAGGACACCTTCACGCCCGCGTCCAGCAAGGCCATCACCGGCGTCACCAACGGCGCGCAATCGCTTTCGATCGGGCTGTCGAATTCCAGCCCTTCGCGCACGGACATGATCGCCATGCCATGCCGGCCCACGTCGCCGCTCAACAACACCACGTCGCCCAGCCGAACCTGGCCCGGACCAATCCGCCCGGGACTCTCAATGACTCCCAGACCGGCGGTGGTGATGAAAAGACCGTCGCCCTTGCCCTTGTCCACCACCTTGGTGTCGCCGGTGACAATCTCCACGCCGGCCGCCGCCGCTGCCGTCCGCATGGACGCAACAACGCGTTGCAGCGTCGCCATCGGCAGTCCCTCCTCGAGGATGAAGCCGGCGCTCAGCCAGCGCGGGCGCGCGCCGCACATGGCCAGATCGTTGACCGTGCCATTCACCGCCATCGCGCCGATGTCGCCGCCCGGAAAAAAGAGTGGTCGCACCACGTACGAGTCGGTGGTGAACGCCAGCCCTTTCCCGCCGAGTGTCAGATGCGCGCCATCGTGGCGCTCGTCCAGCGCGGGATTGGCAAAGGCCGGGCCAAAGACGCCGTCAATGAGCTGTTGCATGAGGCGGCCCCCGCCCCCGTGAGCCAGCAGGACGTGCGGATAGTTGCCGATTGGTAACGGGCAACTGGCGGTGAAATCGGCGGAAGCATCCATGAGCTCGGTCATCAAACGGCGGGCCGCCGGTAGCGATAGTACGCCGCACACGCGCCTTCGTTCGACACCATGGTGGCCCCCAAGGGGCGCTCGGGCGTGCAGCGGGTGCCAAAGGCCGGGCACTCGTGCGGTTTCTTCAAGCCTTGCAGGATCAGACCGCTGAGACACTCCGTGGATTCCTCGGCCGTTTGACCAGCCACGCCAAAACGTCGCTCGGCGTCGAACGCCGCGAATTCCTCTCGCAGACGATAGCCGCTGCTCGGGATTTCACCCACTCCGCGCCACTTGCGGGAGGTGACTTCGAAGACCTCGCTCACGATCCCGCGGGCGGTGGGGTTGCCCTCCCGGCGCACCGCGCGGGCGTACTGGTTTTCCACCTCCGCGCGCCCGGCCTCGAGTTGCTCCACGCACAGCAGGACGCCATGCAGGATGTCGAGCGGTTCAAACCCGGTCACCACGATCGGCACCCGGTAACGCGCCGCGATGGGCAGGTACTCCTCGTAGCCCATCACCGCGCAGACATGGCCGGCGGCCAGGAATCCCTGCACCCGGCAGTTCGGCGAGCCCAGGATGGCCTCCATGGCCGGCGGCACCAGCACGTGGGAGACAAGCATCGAGAAATTCTTCAGCCCCTCGTGCCGGGCCTGGTACACCGCCATCGCGTTAGGCGGCGCGGTGGTTTCAAAACCGACCGCGAAGAAGACCACTTCGCGACCGGGGTTCTCGCGGGCGATTCGCACCGCGTCCAACGGCGAGTAAACGATGCGCACATCCCCCCCGGCGGCCTTCACCGAGAGCAGATCGGTGTCGCTGCCCGGCACGCGGAGCATGTCGCCGAAGGAGCAGAAGATGACTCCCGGCCGCCGCGCGATGGCCAGGGCGCGGTCAATCATCTCCAGCGGCGTGACACAGACCGGGCAACCGGGACCGTGGACGAGGGTGAGTTCGCGCGGCAACAGTTCATCCACGCCGAACTTGACGATCGCGTGGGTCTGGCCCCCGCAGACTTCCATGATCGTCCACGGCCGGGTCACGGCGCGGCGGATGGCCTGCGCGTATTCGGCGGCCAGCTTCGCGTCGCGATACTCGTCCATGAACTTCATGCGGCCGTGACCGTTGCGAACGAGGTGCCGAGCGTCAAGTGTCGCCTGTCCCGGACGTTGCTGGCTCGTCGGGCGGAGGCCGGGATTGCCGTCGGGCGCGGGCTCGTCCATGCTTGCGCGCATGAACACCACCGCCTGCCTGGTCCTCGGAGTCCCGCTCGCCACCGGCGTCGGCGTCTCCGCCGATCCACCCGCCGTCGAAATCGCCAACAGCCAGCTCCGGGTGAAGCTCTATCTGCCCGACGCCGCGCGAGGGTTCTACCGCGGCACCCGTTTCGACTGGTCCGGGGTCGTCGGCAGTCTGCGGTTCGCCGGGCGCGAGTTCTACGCGCCATGGTTCCAGCGCGTGGCGGAGGTTCACGACTTCATCTACGACGGGCCAGACATCGTGGCCGGCCCCTGCACGGCGATCACCGGCCCGGCCGAGGAGTTCGTCGCGGACGGCAAGGCGCTGGGCTTCGACCAAGCTCCGCCCGGCGGCACCTTCATCAAGATCGGCGTGGGTGTGCTCCGGCGTCCGGACGACAAACCCTACGATCCGTACCGCCTCTATCCCATCGTGAACGGCGGCCGCTGGACAGTTTCGTCGCGGGGCGATGCGGTGGAGTTCCGCCACGAACTGACCGACCCCGCCACGGGTTACGGCTACGACTACCGCAAGACCGTGGCCCTGACGGGCGAACAGGCCCAGATGGTCCTCGGCCACGTCCTCCGCAACACCGGCCGCCGGACGATCGAGACGAGCGTGTACAACCACAACTTCCTCTACCTCGACCGGCAGCCGCCCGGTCCCGGGCTCTCACTCACCACCCGTTTCCCGATCAAAACCGATTTGCCGTTGGATCCCGCGCTCGCCGAGGTGCGCGGCAACCAGTTGCTGCTCAAGAAGCCCCTGGCCGGTGAGGAACGCGTGTACACCGTGATTTCCGGTTTCGGACCGGACGCGAAGGACTACGACTTCCGCGTCGAGAGCCGCGACACTGGCGTGGGTCTGCGGATCACCGGTGACCGACCACTCGCGAAAGTCGCGCTATGGACCATCCGCGCGCCGCACTCGATCGAGCCCTTCATCGCCATGCGGATCGAGCCGGGAGCGGAGTTCACGTGGCGGTTGAACTACGACTTCTACCGGCTGGATTAGGCAACGAACGCACCGGGGCGGACCGGCGGGCGAAACCGCCCGCCGTGGGGGAGCCCGCCCGGCAGGACGGACGCAGGAGGGCTGCGCAGCGACGGGTGGGCGGCCCACACCTCCGCGCGTGACAGCCGGCCAGCTTGTGTCACCCTTCCGCGCATGATGAAAACGCTGTTGACCGCCTTTCTTTGCCTGAACCTCACGGCGGCGTGGAGCCACGCTGCCGACGCTCCGTCGAAGAGCGATGCGCCACCCGCACCGCCCGTTCCGAAGCTGCAAGCCAGCGCGGTTCCGAACGCCACGCCCGCCGCTGACCTGATGGACCCGGCCAAGCTCACCGAGAAGGCACCCGAGACATACCGGGTCCAGTTCGACACCACCAAGGGCAAGTTCACTGTCGAGGTCACCCGCTCCTTGTCGCCCAACGGGGCGGACCGCTTCTACAACCTCGTCCGGGCTGGGTACTTTACGGATATCGCGTTCTTCCGGGTGATTTCTGGTTTCATGTGCCAGTTCGGGATTCACGGTGATCCAAAGGTGGCCGCCAAATGGCGCGGGGCGCCGATCCCGGACGACCCCGTCAAAGGCAGCAACAAACGCGGGACGCTGACCTACGCCATGGCGGGCCCCAACACCCGCACCACCCAGTTTTTCATCAACTTCGCCGACAACACGCGGCTCGACACGATGGGCTTTTCGCAGTTCGGCAAAGTGGTCGAGGGCATGGACGTGGTGGACAAGATCAACGCCGAATACGGCGAAGGCGCGCCCCGCGGCCGGGGGCCGGACCAGAGCCGCATCCAGATGGAGGGGAACGCCTACCTGAAGAAGGAATTCCCGAACCTGGACTACATCAAGTCCGTGACCCTGTTGCCCGCCGAAGCCACCAAGTAATCACCCAGCCATCCCTCCCATGAACGAAGTCGCCATCCTCACCACCAGCGCCGGCGAAATGGTCTTGGAATTCTGGCCGGACGTCGCGCCCGGCCACGTCGAGAACTTCAAGAAGCTGGCCCGGCAGGGTTTTTACGACGGCACCTGCTTCCACCGGGTCATCAAGGGCTTCATGATCCAGGGAGGCGACCCGCTGACCAAGGACGATTCCCAGCAGCGTCGCTGGGGCACCGGCGGGCCGAACTATCAGATCAAGGCCGAGTTCAACGACCGGCCACACGTCCGCGGGGTCCTCTCGATGGCCCGCGCGCAGGACCCCGATTCCGCCGGCAGCCAGTTCTTCATCTGCCACGGCGACGCCCGTTTCCTGGATCGTCAGTACACGGCGTTTGGCCGGTTGATCAAGGGCGACGACGTGCTCGAGAGGATCGCCACGACACCCACCCAACCCGGCGATCGTCCGACCACCAAACAGACGCTGGTCAGCGTGAAGATCGTCCCGGCCGAGCAGGCGGCGTAAGCGACGCTTGCCGGTGCGGACGGGGTGCCTCACCCGGGATGCTCCGTTAGATGGACCTTGCCGAACTCGCGCAACTGCTCGCGGCGATGGGCTGTCCGGCGGCGAAATGCGCCGAGATGGCGGCGCAACTCGACAAACGCGCCCGGCAGCTTGCTGCCGCCAAAGGACGGGCCTATGAGGATGCCTTGGCGCACTTGCTGGGCTTGATGCGCCAAGGGTGGGCGGCTCAAGGCCGCTCACTGGGTTGATCGGGCCGCGATTGCCCCGGCCGCGGGCGGGCCCGACTGACTTCCGGGATTCAACCGAACCGCCGCTTGAGGCGCCAGGCGTCGAACGCCGCGCGCTGGGCGGAATTCATTGCGGCGAAGTCAGGCGAGCCGTCGGGCCGGGTGGGCCAGGCGGGAGCGGTCAACTCCACCTTCGCGGACGCACTGGCGCTTCTGGGCATCGTCGGGCGCGCCGGCGCGGCGAGGGGATTGGCCCGGATTTCGACCGTGGTCCGCGCCCCTCCACCGCCATAGCTCATGGCTTGGTCGGTGAGCTCAAGGTCCTTGTCGAGCGGGCGATGCGGCCGGATGCCCTTGGCTTGAAGCACCCCGTGGTAGGCGCGCACGGCCTCTTCCGGCGTGACTTGGCCATCCGTGATCAGGCGCAGCATCTCGATGAACGCAAGCTGGTGCTCGGCGTGGTTGATCTTGCGCCCGAACAACGCCACCCGCGCGCCGTACTTTTGCGCGTCGTGGATGAGCTTGAAGGCATCGTACGTGGTGCCCGCCCCGCCGCCCAGGATGCCGACGACCATGTTTGGGTCGTACTGGCAGAGCTCCTCCATCGCGCGCGGGCCGTGATAGACGATCTTGAGAAAGAGCGGGCGTCCGGCCTCGGGCACACCGGCGAGCGTGCGGAGGATCTGGTCGTTGATGAACTCGCCGAGTTTTTCCGGCGCAATGCCGCTGTCCACGTTCGGATCGAAGACTTCGAGGAAATGGCGGAACCGTTTTCGCTCGGCCTCCTCGCGGAAGGCTTTGTACTCGAGCAGCGTGCGGCGGTCCTGTTCGAGATCGTTGACCCAGGTCACGCTGTACAGGCCGAGGTTGGCACCGGGAAACTCCTCGGTGGTCCGGTCGCACTCCACGCGCCCGCATTGGATCTGGTCAATGCTCGCGCTCCGGAAAGGCTGCGCCGGTTCCTTGGTGTAGCTCCCGTGGCGGGCAGCCCACACGTCGGTGGTGTCATTTGCGCGGGCCGCAGGCGTGACGTGAGAGTCCTTGAAGAGGCCCTCCTTGATCGTCAGGAGGTCGTTGACGTAGGCGGACATGAGCATGATGTCCACCAAGCCCTGGCGGGTCACTTCGCGGATGATGTCGAGGAACTCGGGCAGGTTGCGGTAGCCGAACTCCTCGCGCGTCCACACCTCGGGCGAAAACTGCGCCGGCCGCGCGCCCTGGGCTGATAAGTAGGACCGGGGTCCGGGGGCCTTCACGCCGAAGGCCATGTCTGCGTCCTTGGCGTCCGCGATGATGAAGGCGCGCGAGCGGGGGTTGGCCTTGATCTCAGCCAGCTTGGCGTCGAGCGATTTCACGGGTTACGCCTTGACCTTGGCCAAGGTGTCCTCCAGGGCCCGCGCCGAGTTCTGCAGGCCGGTGATCTCCTTCGGCCAGAGTTTGATCTCGACGTGCTTCTCGACGCCGGCGCGTCCCACGACCGACGGCACACTCAGACAAACGTTGCGAATGCCGTACGCGCCCTGCACCAGGGAGGACACGGGCAGCAACCGCCGCTGGTTCAACGCCACGGCGTGGATCACGTCGCGGATGGCGACGGCCACCGCCCAGCCCGCACCGCCCTTGCGCTTGATCACCTCGGCGCCGCTGCCCTTGGTCCGTTCGAAGACCGCGTTCTGAAAACCCGGGGTGAACAGCGGCAGACCCGCCAGCGGCAGGCCGTTGACCGTGGCGCTGGACCAGATGGGCACCATCGAATCGCCGTGTTCGCCGAGGATGAGGGCCTTGACCTGGGTGGGGGCCAGCTTCCATTCGTCGGCGATCAGGGAACTGAACCGCGCACTGTCGAGCATGGTGCCCAAACCATAAACCTGCGACCACGGCAGACCCAGGCGCCCCACGGCGAGCTGGGTAAGGATGTCCACCGGGTTCGACACGACGAACACGTGAGCGTCCCTGCGAAAACCGGCCGCCTTGATCGCGTCGAGGATCTGGGTGAAGAGCGCGACGTTACGGTTGATGAGGTCGAGCCGGGACTCGTCGGGTTTGCGCCGCAGCCCGGCCGTGATAAGGAACAGGTCGCTGTCGGCCGCCCGCGCGTAGTCTCCCGCGTACAGGCGTTGATCGGCAGTGAACGCCGCGCCGTGAAGCAGATCGAGCGCCTCGCCTTCGGCGGCCGCCTGGTTGGCGTCCATCAACTGGATTTCGGCGACCACGCCGCCGCACTGGAGGGCGAAGGCGGCGCAGGAGCCGACGCGGCCGCCGCCGCCGATGATTGTGACTTTCATGGGCAAGGAGGTATCAAGCAGCAACAGGGACGGAGCCAGCGCGACGCACAGCTCACTTGAGCTGCGCCATGATCTGATCGGTCACGGCCTGGACGACCGCTTCCGCTTCGGCGTCGTAGCCGGTCGTGGTCTCGATTGGGCCGGGACCTGGCAGGTGACCCCGGGGCGCCACTCGTCATTGTCGCAAAGTTCGCATTCCTTCAGGCCGTAACGCGGGTCCACGTAGCCGAGGCTCTGCTTGATCTTGAGCAAATCCTGAAGCTGCTGGGGCGAGAAGGTGTTGGGCTTCACGCCGAGCTGGGCCGTGACCATCAAGGTGCGGCAGTACGCCTCGATGATTTCCATCCGCCAGTAGGCTTCCTCGATGTTGTTGTGGCTCCACGTGACGACGCCGTGGTTGGCCATGAGGATGGTGTTGTGCTGGTCCACGAGGTCGGCCACGAGTTTGCCCATCTCCGGCGTGCCGGGCGTCCGGTACGGTGCGACGGCCACCGCGCAAAAGACCTCGTACTCCGGCAGCATGCACGTCGGGGGCACGATGCCGGCCACCGCGAAGCCCGTGGCGTAGGGCGGATGGCAGTGGCACGTGGCGACGGCTTTGGGCTGCCGCTTCATGATTTGCAGGTGCATCAGGATCTCGCTGGTGCGCTTCTTGATGCCGAGCAATTGATTCCCCTCGAAGTCCACGAGGCACATGTCCTCGGGCTTGAGCGAGCCTTTGCTGACCAGCGTCGGGGTGCAGAGGGCGATGTCTTCGCCAACGCGGATGGCCATGTTGCCGCCGTTGCCATCCACATACGCTCGCTGCCACAGACGGCGGCCCATCTCGCAGATTTGCTGCTTGAGATCGAGGGCGTAAGCCGAGTGGAAGAAAGCCTCCAGTTCGGCCTTGGGCGACTTCGAGTTCAGAGGCTTCGCCGGCGGCTGCGTCGAACTGGCGACGGCGGCGACCTTGGTCGGAGTCGTAAGGCCGGACGGAGTGCGGACGTTTTCCAGCGCGTCGCGGAGCAGGTCGCGGGCGGACGGTGTGAGAATGGTGTCGGCCGGGATGGCTCTCAGGTCCGCCCCCTGGCGGAGCATCTCTTCCACATCGCGTTGGCTGAGGACTTTCTTCATAGGTCAGGCATCCTGCCGCAAGCCACGGCGTTCAGGTCTGGGGTGAATAGAACACGTCGTCAATGATCGCCACCGTGATCGCGTCCACGGGTGTCGGCTGGTCAAAGGGCATGGCCGCCTCGCGTCCTTCGCTGAAGCCCACGGTGTCGCCCACGCCGCCGCCGAGGCGGTCGTAAGCCACCAGGGAAGGATCGCGACTCAAGCCCACGGGGGGTTCGCGCCGATGCTGAAAATGTTGTCGCGTGAAGGGGCTGATCACCAGCCAGCGCCCGCCCTTGAACGGAGGGATCGTCTTGCTGAGCGTCACCCGCCCGATGACGGTGCCCAGTCTCATGCTGCAGGACTCCTTGACGTCTGCGGGACCGCGGCGGCGAGCGACTCGGGCTCATCCACCAACCCGATGATCATCCAGCGGGCCGGGCTTTTCGGATCGCCCACCGCCAGACGCGCGGCCATGCCGTCGGACGAGATGATGACGCGTTCGTGCAGGCCGGCGCCGTGGGGATCAATCGCGATCTGGGGCGTCCCTTCGGGCTCACCAGAGGCAGCGATCGGCTGACAGATCAACAGCCGCCAGCCCTCGTAGCTGGGGTGCTTCCGGGTGGCGATCACCGAACCTTCAACACGGGCGAGGAGCATGGGGTGATCGGTTGCTCTGGGTTCCGGGTTCCTGGCGGGCGGGGTCGTCAGCCAGTCGTGGGAGCTTTCCGGCTGGAGCTCCGGCGAAGCCGTCGCGGGTTGTCTTCCACTGCCGACGGGGGACCCCCAACCAAGGACCGTGGGCGCGCATCAGAAGATCCTCAGCTTGTCCACCATCACGCAGCGGCGAACGCGCGTGAAGGTGCGCGGGTTGCAGATGCCCTCGCCGGTGGTCGTGGCGATGCTGAAGTTGGCGTAGCCCTCGCCGCCATTGCCAAGGCCCGCCACGCAGGCACCGTTCTTCACGAAGAGCGTGGTCTCAAGGGCCCTGGCCATCGCCGTCATGTTCGCCACGTCGTGCGAGTGAATCATGGCCGAGTGTTTGTAGCCCCGCTCTGACCGTTTGGCGTGCGCAATTCCCTCCTCGACCGTCTTGACCCGCACGATGGGCAGAAACGGCATCATCTGCTCCTCGTCCACGAACAGGTGATCGGGGGCGGTTTCGGCGAAGAGCAGTTGCGTGCCGGCGGGGATGTTCGCCCCCGCCGCCCGGGCGAGCACCTCGGGGTCGCGTCCCACGAGATCGCGATTCACCACCGGATGACCGCAGCCCGCGCCGGTGCCCGGCGGAATCACGAACGCCGCCTTGGTCAGCCGTTCGACCTGGGCGTCCGTGAGGCGATAGCCGCCCGCCTTCTCAAGCTCCGCCGTGAACTTGTCGAAGTACGGTTCCAACACGAAGACCTGCTTCTCGCCGATGCAAAGCAGATTGTTGTCGTACGCCGCGCCGAGCACGACGCAGCGCGCCGCGTTGGCAAGGCAACTGGTTCCGTCCACCAGCACGGGAGGGTTGCCCGGCCCCGCGCAGATGGCGCGCTTGCCACTGGCCATCGCCGCCTTCACGACGCCCGGACCGCCGGTCACGCAGAGGAGTCGGACGTGCTCGTTTTTCGCGATGGCGTTGAAGGAGTCGAGGGTTGGCGGATCCACAATGCAGGCGAGGTTCTCGATGCCCAGCTCGCGATGGATGGCCTCATTGAAGACGCGCGCCGCCATGACCGCGCACTTATAGGCCCCCGGATGCGCGTTGAAGACTATCGCATTGCCGGCGGCGACCATGCTGATGATGTTGCAGGCCATCGTCGGAATCGAATGCGTGCTCGGCGTCACCGCGCCGATCACACCGAACGGGGCGTACTCCTCGAGCGTGATGCCGTGGTCGCCACTGAGACCGTAGGGATTCAGGAACTCCACGCCCGGAATGCCCCGCTGCCCGAGGAGCTTCTCAATCTTGTGGTCCAGCCGGCCGATCTTCGTTTCCTCCAGTTCGATCCGACCCCACTCCTTGGCGTGGGCGAAGCAGAGATCCTTGACGATCTGCACCACCTTGACCCGCCCGGCGACCCCCTTTTCGGAAAGCTGCAGGTAGGCCGCATGCGCCGCGGCGCACGCCTCATCGGCGTTCTGAAAAACGCCAAAGGTGCCACGGCGCGCTGCTCCGGCCGGCTTCGCGCCAGTCGGACAACCGCAGGCGGGGTTGACCGCGGGCGCCGCGGCCGGGGGAGCGCCCTTGCCCAGGCGGCTGAGAACTTCGCTGACGACGTCACGAATGAGGGCTTCGTTGACCGGGAGAGATGTGCTCATGCGGAGAGGAGGAGGTGGGGGTTCCAGATGCGGCGTAGCGGTTCGACGAGTGGCCAGGAGTCAGCGTGCCATCAGGCTTGGGTCCGGGCGTTGAAAACCTGCCGACCGAGGACATCCACGGTGTCCACAATGCCGATCACCACAGCGTCCACGGGGCAGTCCTTGAGTCCCGGCGCGAGTCGTGCCGAGCTCCCCTGGCAGAACAGGACCAGTTCGCCTTCGCCGGCGCCCACACTGTCCACGGCGACGATCGTGTTCGCCCCCGGGCGGAACTTGGCCGGATCCTTGTCGTCCACGAGCATGGGGCGGAGCAGAAGCAGCTTTCGGCCGGTCATGCCCGGGTCCTTCTTGGTCGCGACGACCGAACCTTCGACTTTGGCGAGGAACATGGCGGGAGAAGTCAGGGTTCAGAAGCCAACGTCTGGAACGGTGCCCCAGCGGCCACGGTCAGGCGTCTGGCTTCCGCCGTCCGCCTACTTTTTTTTCGGCAGCACCGCCTCGACATCAGCGTGCGGTCGGGCGATGACGTGAACGCTGACCACTTCACCGCTGATGGACTTGACGGCTTGCGCACCGGCGTCCACGGCGGCTTTCACGGCGGCGACATCGCCCACCACGACTGCGGTGACAAGCGCGTTGCCGACCTGGGTCATCGGGCCGGCGAGTTCCACGTTCGCGGCTTTCAGCATGGCGTCGGTTCCTTCCACCAAGGCGACGAGGCCGCGGGTTTCGAGCATTCCAATGGCTTGAGGCATAATGTTTCTTGGGATGAGGTTAACGGGCTGAGGTCGTTGACAAGAATGGGTGGCCCGGCGGGTCGGCTCGGGGTGAGATCTTTTCGGGGGAATCACCGATGAGAGCCAGCGCGGCCGCGAGGGCCGCAGCCATTTGCTCCGGGCCGGTGACACAGAGTCCGAGATCGCGCAGCAGGCCATCATGCAGGCCGTAAATCCAGCCATGCACCGCGAGGCGCTGACCGCGGCCCCACGCTTCCGCCACCACCGTGGTCTGGCACACGTTCATGACCTGCTCGACCACGTTGAGCTCGCAGAGCCGGTCGCAGCGCGCTGACTCGCCGTCCAGTCCGTCAATGCGAGCTTGGTGTTTCCGATAGACGTCCTGGACGTGGCGCAGCCAGTTGCTCGCCAGGCCCAAACGGTCTCCCCGCAAGGCCGAGAGCACGCCGCCACAGCCGTAGTGTCCGCAGACGATCACGTCGCGCACGCCCAGAACGTCCACCGCGTACTGCAACACGGACAGACAGTTGAGGTCGGTATGCACCACGACGTTGGCGACATTCCGGTGTACAAAGATCTCCCCGGGAAGCAGCCCGACAATCTCGTTGGCCGGCACGCGGCTGTCCGAGCAACCGATCCAGAGGTATTGCGGTTTTTGCTGCCGCGTCAGCCGCGCGAAGAATTCGGGATCGCGCCGCCGGAGGCCCTCCGACCAGGCCCGGTTGTTCTCAAACAGATGACGGAGCGATCGCATGGGATTACTGCGCCTCCAGGAGGCGTCGCACTTCGCGCGCCACGACCAGTTCCTCGTTCGTGGGAATGACCCACACCTTGACCCGGGAATCCGGCGCGCCGATGTCGGCCTCCCGGGCCCGGGCCGTCGCGTTCTTGGCGGGATCGAGCAGGATGCCCAGTTGATCCAGGTTGGCGGTGATGAGCGACCGGATCTCCGGTTCGTTTTCCCCCATGCCCGCCGTGAACACGAGCGCGTCCAGTCCGTTCAACTGGAGATAATACGATCCGATCCAGCGCCGCGCCTCATGCGCGAGAAAGTCCACCGCCAGCCGGGCGCGCTGGTTGCCCGCGGCGATCTGTGCCTGAAGATCGCGCAGGTCGGCGTAACCACCGCTCAATCCCTTCAGGCCCGCCTCTTTGCTGAGGAGGCGCTCCGCCTCATCGAGAGACAGGCCAATCGAACGCATCACGTAGCCGAGGGCAAAGGCGTCCAGATCGCCGACGCGATTGTTGTGCGGCAATCCCGATTGCGGGCTCATGCCAAGGCTGTTGCCGAGGGCCACGCCGTTCAGGATCCCCGTGACCGAGGAACTGCCTCCCAAGTGGCACGAAATCACGCGAAGCGGAGGGGCGTTGACCGGCGAGGCGCCCCCGTCCCGATAAAGATTCTGCGCCCGCCGCGCCACGTCGGGCCGGCCGAGCAATTCGGCGCTGCGTTCGGCAATGAATTTGTGGCTGGCACCATGAAAGCCCCAGCGGCGCACGCCGAGGTCGTGCCACGAGGCGGGCACCGCGTACCGTTTCGCCGGCTCGGGCGCCCACTGATAGAAAGCGGTCTCGAAGAGGCCCACCAACGGCGTCGCCGGCATCCGCCGGGCGAATTGCCGGATGCCCGCGATGTACGGTGGATTGTGCGCTGGGGCGAGACCGTTGTAGGCCTCCATCGCGCGCAGGACGTCCTCCGTCAACCGGACGCAACCGGTCACGTCCCGGGCAATGACGGTCTTGAAACCAACCCCGGCCAACTCGGCCTCGTTGGTCAGCACTCCGGCTTGTTTGAGCTGTGACAGACAATCCTCGATGGCAGCCGCATAGTCGCTGACCCGCTCGAAACCGCCCTTGTGCAGCATCGCTTCGCCGCCGTTCGCGAAATCAAACAGCCGCCACTTCAGCGAAGTGGAGCCGATGTTGGCGACGAGGATCTTCAAGGGGCTGAGGCAACGTCTGGCGCCAGCATTCGAAGGCGGCGGGGACCGGGCGGTCGCAATCCGTTGAGCTCCCGCTGCCGGCTGGCGCGCTCGGTTATTGCAGCCACTTCCCGAGGGCGCTCAGACCTTCGTGTGGCCGGGGAATGACTTGGACGCTGATGACCTGCCCCACTTGGGCCGCCGCCGCCGCACCGGCGTCGGTGGCCGCCTTGACCGCAGCCACATCGCCGCGGAAGAAGGACGTCACGTAACCGCTGCCAATCTTTTCCCAGCCGACGAGGGTGACGTTCGCGGCCTTGAGGGCGGCATCGCTGGCTTCGAGCAGCGCGCACAGACCCTTGCATTCGATCATGCCAATCGCTTGTTGTGCCATAGAGTTTGAGAGGGATGAGAGTCGAGGTTGCGGTCGCCGCTACTTTTTCGCGGGCGCGGGTTCGCCCAGGAACGACTTGAGCAGGTCCTCATGCGGGCGCGCGATGATGTGCGAACTGATGAGTTCACCCACCTTCGCGGCCGCTTTCGAGCCGGCATCCACGGCCGCCTTGACGCTGCCGACGTCCCCTTTGGCGAGGACGGTGATCAGACCGCCGCCGATGGGGATGGTTTTGACGAGGGTTACGTTGGCCGCCTTGACCATCGCGTCGCTGGCTTCAACGGCGCCCACGTAGCCTTTGGTTTCGATCATGCCGAGTGCTTCGCTCATAAGTATCAGGAGTTGGGAGTCTGGAGTGAGTCGCTACGGAGGAGGAATCAGTTTCTTATTTGATCAGTTCGCAAGGGGTGTTTGGCTGCAAGTTGCAGGCGTTGCCCTCGTCGGTGTCTATGTGGACCTCCAGTTTGAAGCTCGGGTCCACCCGGCAGAGCATGCGCTCCAGCGTGAGGGCGCAGGGACCGCCAATGCGCAGTTTCATCGCGTCACCGGCTTTCACGCCGTAAAAGGCCGCGTCGTCCGGGTGCATGTGAACATGCCGCAAGGCCCGGATCACGCCTTCCTTCATCTCAAAAAAACCGGCCGGTCCCATCAACATGCAGCCGGGCGTGCCCTTGATGTCACCCGAAATCCTAAGGGGAATCTCGAACCCCAGAGCAATGGAGTCGGTGTAAGCGAGTTCCACCTGGTTCAAGCTGCGGCAGGGACCCAGAATTCGCAGATTCGAAATCACTCGGCTCCGGGGACCAATCAACGTCACGGTCTCTTTGGCGGCGAACTGGCCTTCCTGGTAGAGCCATTTGTGGACGCCTAATTGATGCCCCTTTCCAAACAACGCCTCCACCGCCGCTTGAGTGAGGTGGCAATGGCGCGCGCTGACGTTGACGACCAGAGGGTTCGGTGCCGAAGCCACGCGGGGCAGCGGCTTTCCCAATCGCTCGTACACGAGCTGCCGAACCAGATGTTCGACCACGGCACGGGGCAGAGATGATCCGGGAGGAGTCATTTCTGGGGGAAAATGAACACAAGCCGCCGCTTCCGTCAACAAATTTCTTGCAGAATCTTTCAATATCTTCCAAAAAGTTGCCAACATGCAGGCCGAAGAACGCCAAGCACGGATCGAGGAGTACCTACAGAGGGTCGAATTCGCGTCACTCGAAGAACTGGCCCAACAGTTGGGAGTTTCCCAGTCCACCGTTCGCCGCGATCTGACGGTTCTGGAGGGCGGGGGCAACGTGCGGCGGACACATGGCGGCGCCCGTCTGGTGAATCCGCGTTCGGACGAGTTTGTGTTTAACGCCCGGGACACACATCAGCTCGACGAAAAGGAGGCGATCGGACGCGCGTGCGCGGAACTGATTGGTGCGGGGCAAAGTGTGATCATTGACGCTGGCACCACGCCGTATCACGTGGCCCGTTACTTGGAGTCACGGAAGCCCCAGATCATCACCAATTCCCTGCCGGTGGCGAACCTCTACGCGGCGTCCAGCCAGGTCGAGGTAGTACTGTCCGGGGGCGTGCTCTATCCGCGGCTGGGTGTCTTGGTGGGGCCGCTGGCCGTGGAATCGTTCTCGAAGATGCACGCGGACGTGGCCGTGATGGGGGCTGGCGGCATCACCATGGACGGAATCACCAACTCGCACGCCTTGCTGATCGAGATTCAAGTGGCGATGATGCGGGCTGCCCAGCGGGTGATTTATTGCCTGGATCACACCAAGTTCGGGCGCCGCTCAATGGGCTTCGTGTGCGACCTCCAGCAAGTCCACGCCGTGGTCACCGACGCGGGAGCGCCCGGTGAGTTGGTGGAGCAGCTCCGCAGCCGCCGGGTCGAAGTGATTGTTGCCGGCGCCGCGCCTCCCCGATAACGAGGCCTCAATCCCGGCCGCTCGTAGCGCTGATCGGAAAGCGCTGCCGGGCGCCAACTTGGACCTCGCCGCGCACCTGTGCGGCCGCCAGAATCTCGGGGCCGCCTTCGCTGACGGTGACGGAAACCTCGGAGTCCGAATCCTCCTGCGGCTCTACCCAGCCCTCAAAAGTCACGATTTCACTGGTGGAAAGGCTGAGACCGGATGCCGAGAACCCGAGCGGCAGGCCAAACGTCCGAAGCGTCCGTGCCAACGACGCGAGGGAGGCAAACGCCTCTTCGCCCGCCGCCGATACCACCGGGAACTCCGACCCATCGCTGTCCAGCAGCACCAACCGGCCGGCCCGGTCAGCGAAGCGGAATTCCTCCAAGACTTGGGGCATTGGCGGGGAGTTGAGATTTCTTCGGAGGCTGCGGGTGATGTCCTCCCTGACGAATTTTGCCGACGCGCGTTCGGTTTCCAGCAGCATCCCTGAATTGACAGCGGCCAAAGCCTTCTCGTCTGGATCGGTCGAGAGAAAATCGTTTGCCGTGCCTGCTGCCGGCCTCACGCTTGCAACCCTCAGCACCGGTGGCTGATTGGCTTCGTAAGGGCGACTCGAAGACCGGTAAGCCGCGGCCATCGGGTCGGGACGCGACGCGCGGCTTCGCTCCGCCAGCGGTTGCAGCGGGGTCACCCGGCGGTTCCGATTCTGCGTCCGGTCTGCGACTGGCATCGGTTTTGCCGCCGGAGTGGGAGCGAGAGTAGCGCCCTCCGGAGCCACGGTTTCACCCGGAGGCGGATTTGCCTGAACGGTGCCCGATGGCTCGGCGAAGGGCCTCGAACCGCTAATACCCACGGTACCGACGGGCTTGCCGCCCACGTGGACGCGAAAGTTCAGGTTCAGCCCGATGAGGGGACGGGTCGCGAGACCGCCTGCTGGTTTCGCGTCTGCCTCATTTGGAGCCGACGTTGAAAACGCCGCCGCAGAGTCGGAATCCACCCTTGAACGGGTGTCATCGCGAGCGAGTGGCGAGGCTTCTGAGTCGGCACTATGCTCCCTTGTTCCGCGGCCGTCCGGGCCCGGTACCGCGACTAGCTGCATTGGGACGGCCGGCGAGGACGCTTCCTGCCGCCGGACCGGTTCCCCAGCAATCGCGATCGAATCAGGAGGTGCTGTCTTGGGAACCGAGTCGTCCACGAGCGAGTTCTCTTGGGGCGGGTTGGACGTGGCTGCCGCGGTCGCTGCGAGCTGCTTCGGGGTCTCCACGTTCCGTTCGGTCTTCGGCGCAAGCGGCTGGCCGGCAATCTCCACGTCGGTCCCCGCTTCTGAAGACGCCAATCCCGAGCCGCCACTTTGGGCCGCCTCCCCAGTCAAGCTGGCCGCTGCTGCGGTTGCCGCTGGCGAAGCCGCCGTCAATTCTGGAGGCGCCGGCTCCGCAGCCTTCGAGCTTGGCCCAGCCGCGACAACTTCCACCGTCCAGTCTGTCTGATTTGAGAACTCTGCAACCCCGGTTCCCACGGCCGGAGAACCGCCGGAATCCGGTTGGCTGCGAGCCGCTGAGACCACTCCGTCTGCAGCGGCGGCCAGCGAGTCGTCAACCGGTCCGGTGGCCGGTTCCGCCTTGGTAGCAGCAAGCTGATCCCCCGCGGAAGGGGGCATTGGCTCCGGCTCACGGGGAGCGCTCGGGACGGCGGGGATGGTGGTCGAACCTGCTGCCACTTGGGTGTCGGGTTGACCGAACGGAAACGCTGGAGAATTCAGAGCCCGTCCAGAAGTCGCCGGCACATTTTCCAGCAGCGGGGGGGCACCGTAATGGGCAAACGTCCGCAGTTGCAGCGCTGAGCGCGCGACTGGTCCAGCTCCCCGCAACATCCAGGCGGGTGCCGTACCTTCCGCCCGCTCGGACGCCCACGGCGGCTGGCTGGAGCCGGCACCGGTGGACGCTGTCACTGTCGGGCTGGAAGCCTCGCTTCGGGACGGCGTTGTTGGGTCGCTCTGCGACGTTACCCGGCTCGTCGCAAGCGTCAGGTCCGCTGCTGAACTGTTGGACGGCGGCGCTTCCGCGCTACGAGCCGGGGCTTGGGCGGCTTCCAGCGTCACGTCCGCCGGTTGGGAAGAGGGCGTGCTGGTCAGGCTGGCACCTGCGTTAGGAGAAGGTTCCATCAGCCCCGGCGCGCTGGAATTGGCCGTCGAAGCGCCGGCCGCAATCGGCGCCGGCCCCGAGGGGGGATTCACCGGCAGCAGCCGGCTGAGAAACTCCTCGAGCTCGCGCTCGGTCCCGCGATTCAAGCTCGTCTCCTCACCGGGAGGCGTCATCGCGCTGGGGCCAAGATCCGTCATCCGGTTGTCGTGGGCCGGGCCTCCGCCCGCGCCGGGATCCCGCCCGGTCCTGCTGGCGACCAACGCGATGCCTGTGGCGACGGTGACAACGCCGGCGGCAGCGCCGATGGCCTTGGCGAGGACGTCGGGGTTGACGAACCGGGCCGACCGGCGCGCCTCGACGCTTGACCGCGCTTCGGGCGAGCGGCTAACCGCCGCGCGAATTTGGGGGAGCAGGGAATCCGGCGGCTGGAGACTTGGAGGCAGTTGGCCCAGCCGCCACTCGCGGTAACTCAGAAGCGCCGCAGTAATCGGTTCTGCGGAGGCACCATCCTCAGCCTCCTTCGCAGCCTGCCGGCCGCCGCCCGGGGCCTCCAATGCCAATAGTCCGCCCAGGGTTCCGAGACACTTGGTAATTCTGATGCCGAGCGTCGCCTCGCTCACCTCGAACTCGGGAGCGAGGTCGGCCACCTCCAGATTTCCGAAGTAACGCAGAACGATCAAATCCCGGCAGGGTCCACCCAGACGATCCAGGGCGCGAAACAGCGCGAGATGGGCCGGGGGGGCGGACAGCCCATTCGGGTTCCCACCACCGGCTGGCTGCGGAGGGTTCTGAACCCTGCTGTCCCGCCGCGGATGATGAGTGGCTGCTTTCCGCAGGGCGGCGTAGAACAAGCCAACCCGCGCGGGATTTCGGCCCCCAAAGAAAGCCACCGTCCGGACCGAATCCAAGAACACAGCGGCCGCCACCTCTTTCATGTCAGTTTCGGCATAGGCCGGATTCAGAAGAAAGATGAAACGGCCCACTTCAGCGTAGAAGGGGGAAACCAATTCTTCCCACGCCGCGCTGTCACCGCGCTGGCAACGTCTCACCAACTCAACCTGTGAGGATGAATCCATTAAACGCAACTGACTCGTTGAGAGTGGTCAATCATCGCCGGAAATGCAACCATAACCGTTAAGTCGTTTGAACCCACTCCGTTTGGCCAACGAATTCTTTCCCGATGGCCGTGCTTGCGCCGGCCTCCGTTCCCCGCAATGATGCGGGTCCCGCGAGGCGGGATTCTTGATGAACACAACACCCATCCACGTGGCGGTCACGGGCGCCGCCGGCCAGATTGGATACGCCCTCTTGTTCCGCATTGCCTCCGGCGCGATGTTCGGCCCGAGCCAGCCGGTGGTCTTGCACTTGATCGAGATCGAGCCCGCCCTGCCGGCCCTCGGCGGCGTGGTCATGGAACTTGATGATTGCGCCTTTCCGCTGCTCAAGGGGGTGATTCCCACCGCCAACCTGGACGAAGGGTTCCGGGGCGTGAACTGGGCTCTGCTCGTGGGCAGCGTTCCCCGGAAGCAGGGGATGGAGCGGAAGGATCTGCTGGGTATCAACGGCAAGATCTTCATCGGTCAGGGCCAGGCCATTGCGCGTAACGCGGCCAGCGACGTGCGGATCCTGGTGGTGGGCAACCCCTGCAACACCAATTGTTTGATCGCGATGAACAACGCGAAGGAAATCCCTGCCGACCGCTGGATGGCGATGACGCGGCTGGATGAAAACCGGGCCAAGACCCAGCTTGCCAAGAAGGCCGGCGCAGAGGTGACCGAGGTCTCAAATGTGGCGGTTTGGGGCAATCACAGCCCCACGATGTTCCCGGACTACTATCACGCCCGCATCAACGGCGTGCCAGCCCACGAGGTCATCCGAGACGAGGAATGGCTGCGGAACACCTTCGTTCCCACCGTCGGCCAGCGCGGGGCGGCTATCATCAAGGCGCGTGGCGCCTCCAGCGCCGCCAGTGCCGCCAATGCCGTGGTGGACAGCGTGCGTTCGATTGTCGAGCCCACTCCTGACGGCGACTGGCACAGCGTCTGTGTCTGCTCGGACGGAAGCTATGGGGTCGAGAAGGGGCTGATCTGCTCGTTCCCGGTCCGCAGCGACGGGAAGCGCTGGGAGATCGTTCAGGGACTCAGCTTGAATAGCCACGCCCGCGCGAAGATTGACGCCTCTGTCCAGGAACTGGCCGAAGAGCGGCAGATGGTCAAAGATCTTCTGCCCCAGTGACAGTGACCGGGCGCTCGAGACTCCGGGGAATACCCGGTCAAAACCGCGCGCCGGCACAAATAACTGTTGCGGTGCGGGACGGCATTGTTACCTTCCGCGCTCTCCTGCCGAGGGGAATCGTTTCAAACCGGATCCCGGAAGCGGAAAACGGCCATCAAACTGCCGCGTCCGGGTGGACGCCGGCCGGCCACAACAACATCGAACCAGAATCCCGTGATCCGCGGGATGGTCTGGCCCAGCAAGCCAGGCTGACAACCAAAGGAAATCTGTGATTAGCATCGGTCTCAAAGAGCTTCTCGAAGCCGGCGTCCACTTCGGACACCAAACACGGCGTTGGAATCCCAAGATGAAGCCGTTCATCTTCGATTCCCGGAACGGCATCCACATCATTGATCTGAGCAAGACGGTGGCCCAGCTCGATGCCGCGTGCCAGTTCCTCTCCAAGCTGGCGGCCAAGGGCGGCCAGGTGCTTTTTGTCGGCACGAAGAAGCAGGCGCAGGAAGCGGTGAAAGAGGCGGCCAAGGCCTGCGGCCAGCCTTATGTGACCGAGCGTTGGTTGGGCGGTACGCTCACCAACATGAAGACGATCAAACGCTCGATGGGGCGGCTGCGCGAAATCGAGAAGATGGAGGCGGATGGTTCGATCAACGGCTACGTCAAGCAGGAACAGTCCATGCTCCGCCGCGAGTTGGCGCGACTAGTGAAGAACCTGGACGGTATCCGCGCGATGGATTCGCTGCCCGGAGCAATGTTCGTCGTGGACATCAAGCGGGAGAAGAACGCGGTGGCCGAAGCACTTCGGCTCAAGATCCCCGTGGTCGCCATTGTGGACACCAATTGCGATCCCGACCTGACGACTTACCCCATTGCTGGCAACGACGATGCAATTCGATCCATCCGCGTCATCCTGGCGGCAATCGTTCAAGCGGTGACGCACGGCCGCGCCGAATACGAGGCCCGCGTCGCCCGCGCCCAAAAGGACGAGCGGAAGGAGGAACCGCCGGTCGCGGCGGCTGCGCCCGCCGTCGAATCCGGCGCGGGAACCCAAGCGCCCGCGACTGGCGACACGGCGAACTGATTCCCCGGGGTGAACCGAACTTGAATGACCGGCCGCCGGCCGGCACTGCATCTTCATAGACACCAATCCGAAACCAACGACTGCTATGGCTGACATTGCCGCAACGACCGTAATGAAGCTCCGCGAGATGACCAACGCGGGGATGATGGACTGCAAGAAGGCGCTGGTCGAGTGCAACGGAGATCTCAACGCCGCGATGGATTTGCTCCGCAAGCGCGGCATCGCCACCGCAGCGAAAAAGGCGTCCCGGGAAGCCAACCAGGGCGTCATCGCCGCCGCCGTGCTGCCGGGTGCCCGGGTCGGGGTGCTTGCCGAGGTCAACTGCGAAACGGACTTCGTCGCCAAGAATGACCTCTTCCGCGCTTTTGCCGATCAGGTGGCCAGGGCGGTGGCTGAAAACCCGGCGGCCGACCTCGAGGCCTTGCGGACGGATGCCGTTTCCCGCATTCGCGAAAACATTCGCATTGCGCGCACCCGTCGTCTCGAAGTGCAGGGTAACGGACTGATCGCCGCCTATATCCACACCGGTGCGAAGGTGGGCGTGCTGGTGGAAGTGGGAGCCACCCAGCAAGCAACGGTGGCCAACGAGGTCTTCCGGCAGTTTGTCAAAGACACGACCCTGCAAATCGCCGCCGCCAATCCGCTGGCCGTCCGCAAGGAGGATATTGACCCGGCCCTCATCGAGAAAGAGAAGGAGATCGTGGCCAACTCCGATGCGGTCAAGAACAAGCCCGCCCAAGCAGTGGCCAAGATCATCGAAGGCAAGCTCGAGAAGTACTTCAAAGACAACTGCCTGCTGCATCAGGGCTTCGTCAAGCGCAACGGCGAGATCACCGTGCAGGAGCATCTGGCGGCCGTTGCCAAACAGGTCGGAGACGAAATCACCATCCGTCGCTTCCTCCGGTTCCAAGTCGGCGAAGCCTTCACTGGCTGAGCCAGCAACGGTTTCCCGTTCCATCTCCGCGGGGCCCTCGAAAGGGGGCCCCGTTCCGTTTATCGCCAAGTGACGCCGGTCTCGCCTCGGGGAAAAGCCAACCGGCAGAATCAAGGGAAGGGCTCGGAAGCCAGTCGCCCGTACAGATGGCGGACTACCCGACACCAGATTGCGGGGGTGATGCCAAGTGGGACGGTCGCTCCTTTCAACTTCGCTCGGCGACCCGGCCCATGGGAATCAATGACTACCAGCGCGACGCTTATGCCGAGTGAGAAACAGCGAGAGGCGGCGCATGGCGCGGCGCGTCGAAGTGGTATCACCACGTTCCTCCCTCCCAAACTCCCGAAAAGAAACCTGTCAGAAATCAAAAACGACGACAGAACGCCGAACGCGAGGCACAACGAAACGCGGAGGGACAACATCCAAAATGCTGCCAATGCCACGGCCAGCGACCAACCGGCATCGGCGGCGTAGTGCCAGAGCGCACAGAGTGGATGATCCATGTGACCAGCCATGCAAACATGAGCTGAATAGCACCAACCCGAACCGCCGGCGCCACCGGCCCAAATCAAGCCTGCGGCAATTGCCATAAAAACCCTACGCCAATCCGCACGGAACTGGGCTCGATCGGTCTGCCAAAAGACCGATGCCGTGCCGAGCGCGGGAAGTGGGAAAAACACGAACGGCACTGTGCGCCACGGGAGCCAATGGATCAGAAACATCTTCAAGACTGGGGACAGTCCACCGAAGGCCACCGCGATCCCACACGCCTTGGGTACCGACTACGGCTGTCGGGGAAAAGTCGCGAAACTTTTCCGTTTTAGGGCGCGTGCGAAACGCATGATGGTCCCAAGCCACCCAGCCCGCGAGATGCCCGGACGTTTTTCGCCGCCGCAGGAAGCAGCGAGAGCCTTGGTCACCTCCGGGCGAGATTACCGATTGCTCAACTGGAGGATGGCGTAACCGATTGCTCCCACGATCACCAAACCCAAGGCCACGCCGCCGTAGATGAACAGCTTGCCCGTTTTGTCGCTCTTCTTGGCAAACGCGGGGTCGGTCGGCTTGCGGCCTTGGGCTAACTCCCCCAGCTTTACTCCGGCCGGTCCGGGCGCAGCGTGGTCGAGCTGCTTCTTGGCCGGGGCGGGCGGTGGGGCACCGTTCTCCAGCCGCAGTTCCACCGTTCCCAGCCGCAAGGTCTGTCCCGGGCGAAGAATGGTTTCTTTCGTGACGGCCTCGCCGTTGATGAAAGTCCCGTTCGTCGAGTTGAGATCCTTCACCACCACCTGGTTGCCCCGCAGCAGGATTTCGCAGTGATGGCTGGAGACCGACGGCTCCGCGATGGGGAAATTGTTGTCCTCACTGCGGCCGATCGTGGTTCGCTCGGCGGTCAGTTCGCAGGACTTGCCGGCGAAGGCTTGGGTCAGGACAACAAGCTTGGCCATAATACGGTCAGGTGGCTGCCGATTATCTTGAGGGGGCAGGTCAAGTCAAACGGTTTCAAGTTCGCGGCCGCCCGAGATTCTTCGCCACAAGGCCCTTCCGCCGGAAACTGCGCTGGCCGGCTTGCGATCGGGGATCCGGCGACAACCCGCCTCGGTACCCGGCTTACTCGGAGGCCACGTGGTCGGTTTGGTCGGCCCAGTTCTCCCGCAGCCGGCGCTGGTCGAGGTACGCGTGGATTTCCGCCGCGGCCCGACGCGCGTCGCGAACCGACTGCACCACCAGCCCGGGCCCTCGCACCAGATCACTGCCGGCGAAAATCCCAGGCACGCTGGTCATCAAATGTTCGTCCACCATCACGGAGCCGCGCTCGTCTCGGGCAAGTTCGCCAAGCTGGTTCAAGTAAGCCGAAGGACTCGCCTCGAATCCATACGCCACCAGCACGAGATCGGCCGGTTCCACGTATTCGGATCCGGGAATGGGTTGCGGCGTGGCGGTCCCTTCGCCGACCGGCGCCGGCTCGACCCGTGCGCAGCGCAAACCCGCCACGCGCCCTTCCGGGTCACCGATCACCTCGAGTGGCAGGGTCTGGAAACGAAACCGCGCGCCTTCCTCCACCGCGTTCTCGTACTCGCGGCGGTTCGCGCGCAGCCCCGCCTCGTCCCGACGACAAATGCAGACGGCCTCCCGGGCGCCTGCCCGAATCGCGGTGCGCAGGCAGTCCATGGCGGTGTCGCCTCCGCCCAGCACCACCACACGCTTTCCCGCCACATCCGCCTGCGGGACTTCCACGGGCAGGCCGGTGTTGTGTCGGATGATGAACGGCAGCGCCGGCACCACCCCGACAAGATCCGCGCCCGGCACTTCCAGCTTCCGGGCTCTTGGCGCGCCAAACGCGAGGAAGATGGCGTCGAATTCCTGCCGCAGACGATCGAACGTCAGGTCCGCGCCGGCTTTCATCCCGAGCCGGAATTCCACGCCGCGTTTCCGCAGGTGCTCGAGCCGATACTCCACCACCGATTTGTCCAGCTTGAACGCGGGAACGCCGCTCACCAGCAGACCGCCCGGCGTGGAGTGGGATTCGAAAACGGTGACCGCGTAGCCGCGGCGCTCCAATTCGCTGGCGCAGGCGAGCCCGGCGGGGCCTGAACCCAGCACAGCGACCTTGCAGCCGTTTCGTGGCGCGGGTTGCGCCGGTTCCAGTCCGTGCCTGGCTGCGTAATCGTTGAGGAACCGCTCGATGCTGCCGATCGCCACGGGGGCGGACTTTTCCGCGAGAATGCACCCCGCTTCACACAGACAATCCTGCGGGCAGAGGCGGGCGCAAATCTCCGGCAGAACACTGGTCTGCGCGCACAACGTCGCCGCTTCCACGAAATGACCTTCGGCCGTCAACAGCAGCCATTCCGGGATTCGATTGCCAAACGGGCACATCGCCACGCATTGCGGCTCCGGACACTGGATGCAGCGGCGGGCTTCCTGGCGGGCCGTCTCTTCATCGAAGCTGCCATAGATCTCGAGGAAGTCCGCCAGCCGATCCGCCGGCGACCGCTTCGGCGGCTCGTGATGCGGCAAGTCCCGCCAGGCGTGGGCTGGGTTGCTGTGACTGCTGGCGCTCATGAATGGTTTCCGGTGCGCCTCTCCTTCGCACAAGCCACGCCCGCGCGCAAGGCCGCATTCCCGGGACCTGTCCGGTAACGGGAGGAGGCTGGTTCAGGCCAGCACCCGCTTCCGGCGCACTCACCCGCACACCAGCTTCGGAAAGAACGCCTCCGCCGCCGAACGCGTGGCGGCGCTCAGGTCGGCCAGGCTGCATCCCCGCACTGCGGCCGCCGTCGCGGCGGTCAAGGCGACGTGCGCCGGCTCGCAACGCTGGCCGCGATGCGGCACGGGCGCGAGATAGGGCGAGTCCGTCTCCAGCATGAAGTGACCGGCCGGCACGGCCGCCAAGCTCTCGCGCACGATTGCGGAGTTCTTGAAGGTCAGAATGCCCGTGAAACTCACCATCCCCCCGATGGCCAGCACCTGGCGAAGCGTCTCGGGGCCATCAACGAAGCAATGAAACTGACAGCGCACCCGCCCCGCGAACTCCGCCGCGATCGCCAGTGTGTCAGCCATTGACTGGCGCTGATGAACCACCGCCGGCAAACCGAATTCGGCCGCCAATTCGAGCTGCTGGCGGAACGCGGTTGCCTGTTTGGCCTTCAGGCGCGGCGCCGCGTCATCGGCGCCGTCGCGCGGCTTGGGCAGATGGTAGTAATCGAGGCCCGTTTCGCCGACCGCCACCACTTTGGGGTGGGTGACCAAATCGCGCAGGGCGGGACGGACATCCCCGGGCGCGTCCGCCACATCGCACGGATGCCAGCCCACGGCGGCGAACACCTCCTCGTACCGTTCGGCGAGGGCCACTGCCGCGCGACTGCTTTCGAGGTCTGTTCCCACGCTCACAATCCGGGTGATGCCCGCCTCCCGCGCGCGTTGCAGAACCTCCGGCAAGTCCCCGGCGAACTGCCGGTGATCCAGGTGAGCGTGCGTATCGTAAAATGGGTGCATCGGTGACATCCGGGCCGAGCGGTTCACAACAGCGCGTGGCTCTCGCTGGCCCGCTGCGGTCATGACGCCACAACCCACCCCTGCCCACGAGCGAAAACCGGGATGGGGGCGACGCGAACCGCCCGCCGGGTTGCCGACGTTTTCAATTGCTGCTCGCGGGACCGGAATCGGATCGGGCCTCCCGCATCGGAAGATGCGCTGTCCAGACGTGCAACCATACATCGCCATCCTCGCCAAAACCCGGCACGACCTTTCTGGTATTTCCCTCCGGAAGTGAGCCTCGACCGTGTGAGTTACGTGGTCATCACGTCCGGCACCGCGCGCGGACATCACTCGTTCCCGACTTGGCGACCCGGCTTATTTCCCGCACGATCAACCCCATGAAACCCTACACCCTCCAGTTGGAAATCTCCAGCTCGACGGCGCTGTGGACGCGGCCGGACACCGGCTCGTCGCCCGTCTCCTACGTTGCCCCCACGTTCAGCGCGGTGAAGGGCATCTTTGAGGCGATCCTGCGCTGGAAATCCGTCCGCGTCCGGCCGGTGAAGGTGGAAATTTGCCGCCCCATCCAGTTCCTCCGCTACGTCACCAACTACGGCGGGTCTCTGCGCGGGCGGCGGCCGCGTCCAGGAAGGGTTGCAAATGCAAGCGTACTGGTGCAACCGCCGAGACCGCCAAAAACCGAGGCGGAAGTGGCCCGGCAGTGCGGCGTCAGCCGGCTCAGCGCCTAGCGCTGGGAGCAGCAACGCCAAGCCACCGGAACCCGGGCTTGGAAACGGCGCCCGTTGGGCCGCCGGCCCAAGCTGACCCCGGCCCACAAGTACGCCTTGGCAAAGGCGCTGGAACAGGGGGCGCAAGCCCACGGCTTTCTCAGCGACCTCTGGACGCTGCCACGGGTTGGCCGCGCTGATCGAACGCCAGAGCGGCGTGCGGCTGCAACTCGGCCATGTCTGGCGGCTCTTGGGGCAGATGGGCTGGAATCCCCAGCGTCCCAGTGGTCGGGCCGTCCAGCGCGACGAAGCGGTGATTGCCCGCTGGAAGAAACACACCCGGCCCGCGCTAAAAAAAAGTCCCTGAAGGAGCGCCGCACCATTGTCTTTGTGGACGAAAGCGAGCTGTCGGAGCGGCCGAGCGTGGCTCGCACTTGGACGCGCCGAGGCCAGACCCCGCAACGGGTGTTCAGTCACGCGTGCGGCAAGCTCTCGGTCATCGCCGCCGCCGCCACGTGCGCGACGATGTGGAGCGCTCGGGCGGTCAGATTGTCCCGGCCCGGTTGCCGAGTTACGCGCCTGAACGTATTCCTGCCGAATACATCTGGGGCCATCTCAAGCGCCACGCCCTGGCCAACTTCTGTCCGAAGGACCTTCCGCACCTGAGCCGGGAGGCGCGGCGGCAACTCCGGCGCAGCTAACGGCGCCCCCGATTGGTCCGCGCCTTCTGGCAACCGGCCGAGCTTTCTTTGTGACCCACTGTTACCCATTCATGCGAGATTCAATAGCCATCTGGCCACAGCGGTCGGGGTGTCCGCGGGAAGCGCTGGGGTGGGCTGTGAGTGGCCCACCCGGGCGGTGGCCGGTTTGGTTTCGCGGCCCTGTTACGGTGCCGACGCAGCGATGCGTGGTAACTCCGGGCGGTTATTGGTGCAGGGACGGGTCGTTGACAGCGTGCCTCGGGTGACGTCCAGCCGGGGCCGGCACCCGCGCGACACGCCGCTGGACGGGTCAGACCGGTTCGGCGATCAAGTCGTAGTCGGTGTGTCCGATGACGCGGACCCGGGCGAATTCGCCAGCCGGCAGACGCCCGCGCACATAGACGCGGCCGTCAATGTCCGGGGCGTCGGCTTCGCCGCGGGCCACCATCCACGGACCGCGTCGCAGGTGGGGCTGGTTCGCTGCCGATTCGCGGATGAGCCCGTGTTCCCACGAGGAGACGCGTGCCTCGTCCAATTGGCGTGGGTCGGCCGAGTTTTCCACCAAGACCCGCAGGGTTTGTCCGACCTGGCGGGCGCTGACCTCCCGCGCGACGCCGCGTTGGGCGGCCATGGCGAGATCGCGACGGCGGCGGCGTTCCTTTTCGGGGACCTGGTTGACCATGCGGCCGGCAACGGTGCCTTCCTCTTGCGAGTAGGTGAACACGCCGAGGCGTTCGAAGCGCGTGTTACGAATGAAATCCAGCAGTGTTTCGAAATACGCCTCCGTCTCGCCGGGGAAGCCGACGATGAAGGTGGTGCGGAGGGCGATGCCGGGGATGCCGGCACGCAGGCGGGCGATCAGGTCGTGGATGTATTGGCCGCTGGTTTCGCGTCGCATGCGTTCGAGCATGGCGTCGTGGATGTGCTGGAGGGGCATGTCCACGTAGCGGGCGACTTTCGGGCAGGCGGCGATGGCTTCGATGAGGTCATCGGTCCAGTGGGCCGGATGGGTGTAGAGGAGGCGGATCCAGAAATCACCCTCCAGCGCATTCAACGCGCGCAGGAGCGCGCTGAGGGTGGGGGCGTCGGCGGGCAGGGCGTTTTTGGCGGCGGAGAATCGTGCCGGGGAGGCGATGTTGGGCCGATGCCGGGGATGGAGGTCGAGGCCGTAGTACGTGGTGTCCTGGGAGATCAGATTCAGTTCGCGCACGCCGTCGGCGAGCAGGCGCCGCGCTTCCTCGACGATGTCGGCTGGCGGCCGGCTGCGGTGATGGCCACGCATCCGCGGGATGATGCAGAAGCTGCAGGGGTGGTTGCAGCCCTCGGCGATCTTGACGTAAGCGAAGTGGCGGGGCGTCAGCCGGTAGCGCGGCGTTTCCCAATTCGGGATGAACTCCGGCCGCCGGTGGACTTCGACGACGGGGCCGACCTGGGCGCCCGGGGTGACCACGGTTTTCGTGCGGCCGAACTTGTCGCTGCCGCGGAGGGACTCGCCAGCTTGAGGGCTGGTGGTTGTTGGCTGGCGGTCCAGCCGGGCCAGTTCGTCTTTCACCCGCCTCGAACGGGCGGATGAAGCCGGGCGGAGGGGAGCCTTCTCCGCGCGGCGGGCAAGGGCATCGTCAACGATCCGGCCGACCTCGGCGACCTGGTCAACGCCCATGAAGGCATCCACCTCGGGCAGGAGTCGAGGGAGTTCGTCGCGGAATCGCTGCGGGAGGCAGCCGGACACGATGAGCGCCTGGCCGCGATGCCGGGCGTCGCGCACGGCGGCGGATTCGAGGATAGTGTCCACGCTCTCCTCTTGGGCGGCGTCAATGAACGAACACGTGTTGACGATGAGGGCGTCGGCCTGCGCAGGGTCGTTCACGATTTCAACGCCCTGCTGGAGCAGCGAGCCCAACATGATCTCCGCGTCCACGAGGTTTTTGGCGCAGCCCAGCGAGATCAGGCCGACGCGCCGTGGACGGTTGGTTGGCACCGGTTTGGTCACGGGGAGGGAGAGTAGGGGACCAGGCGCCCGGGCGCAAAAGGGTTGTCGGAGGGCGGCGGCGCGGGAGTGGCGGTAAGCGACGAGGATTGCCGCCCGGGGGAATTTTGGTTCTACTCGCCGGGTTTTCGGTCAGAGTCCGTTCGATGTTGCGCCGCCACAAAGAAATTCGCAGCCGGGTCCAGATGTTTCTGGACGCGGCGCTGTTTGGCCTCGCGTGGTACTTGGCGCACGCCTTGCGGCGGGTCTGGCATATCGAGGCGTTCGGCGGCACCCGGGAGATCGATCCGTTTGCGGAGTACACCTGGGTGCTGTTGGTGATCGTGCCGGTCTCGGTCTTGTTTTTGCATCTGTCCGGTTTTTACCGCCGGCCGTGGCTGGCCAGCCGGCGGGTGACTGCCTGGCAGTTGGCCAAGGCGGCCGTGTGGACAGGACTGGCGATCATCATCGTCACCTGGTTGCTGCGGAAGGGGTATCTGATTCCGCGCGCGATGGTGCCGTTCTTCAGCGTGATCAGTTTTGTGCTCGTGTACGTGAAGGAGGAGTTGGTGCTGGCGTACCGGCGGAGCAGTGTCGGGCAGGCGCAGGCGAAGAAGCGGATCGTCTTGGTGGGCACCTGTGCCGACACGGCGCGCCTGAAGCGGGCGATCGAACGCGACAACCGGGACGACGTGGTTCTGGTGGGGGAGCTGGACATCAATCGTGAGCCGATCGAAGAGCTGGTCCACCTGCTGCACGAACACTCGGTCAACGGTGTCGTATTATCGGCGGCCCACACGTACTTCGGGCAGATCGAGAAGACGATTGAGGTGTGCGAGCGCGAGGGCGTCGAGGTGTGGTTGATGGCGGACTTCTTCAAGACGCAAATTTCTCAGACGCGCACCGACGAGTTCCTCGGCCGGCCGACGCTGGTTTTCACGTCTGTTCCGCAGCCCTCGTGGCCGCTGGTGGCGAAGCAGACGATGGACTTCGTCGGCGCCACGGTGCTGCTGATCCTCCTGGCGATTCCGCTGCTGCTGGTGGCGCTGGCGATCAAGGTGACCTCGCCGGGGCCGGTGTTGTTCCGGCAGCAGCGGGCGGGGTTGAACGGGCGGCCGTTCACCATGCTCAAGTTTCGTTCGATGATCACTGACGCGGAGCAGCGCAAGAGCGAGCTTGAGGCGCTGAACGAAATGACGGGCCCGGTGTTCAAGGTCACCAACGACCCGCGGATCACCCCGCTCGGCCGCTGGTTACGCAAGTACAGCGTGGACGAGCTGCCGCAGTTGATCAACGTGTGGCGGGGAGAGATGAGCCTGGTGGGGCCCCGGCCGCTCCCGCTGGATGAGGTGCGCCGCTTCGACGATCCTTCCCATCGGCGGCGGCTGAGCGTCAAACCGGGGCTGACTTGCTTGTGGCAGGTGAGCGGGAGGAGCAATCTGAGGGATTTCCAGGAGTGGGTGCGGTTGGACTTGGAGTACATTGATAATTGGTCGCTGTGGCTGGATCTGAGAATCCTAGCCCGCACGCTACCAGTGGTCCTGGCCGGCGCGGGGGCAAAGTAGGGCGGGACAGACAGCGCAACGGAAGAGGGGGACCAGCATGGGTCAACTGAAGCGAGCGGCGGCGCAGCCGGTGTCGGTGGTAACCGGGGGGCCGGATTCCTCGGCTCTCATCTGGTGGACCTTCTGCTGGAGCGCGGTCACCGGGTGATTGTGCTGGACAATCTGGTCACCGGATCGGTGGAGAACATCGCTCATCACGCGGGCAAGGCAGCGTTTCGCTTCATCCAGCAGGACGTCACCGAGTACCTGTTCCTCGACGAGCCGGTGAACTACGTCTGGCACTTCGCTTCGCCGGCCAGCCCGGTGGACTATCTCGAACTGCCGATTCAAACGCTCAAGGTGGGCTCGCTCGGCACCCACAAGGCGCTGGGGCTGGCGCTGCACAAGGGCGCGCGATTCCTGCTGGCTTCGACCTCGGAGATTTACGGCGATCCGCTTGTGCATCCGCAGCGGGAAGACTACTGGGGGAACGTCAACCCGATCGGGCCGCGCGGCTGTTATGACGAAGCCAAGCGGTTCGCCGAGGCGTTGACGATGGCCTACCGCAAGGAGCACGGGTTGCAGACGCGCATCGTGCGAATCTTCAACACGTACGGCCCGCGGATGCGGCTGCGGGATGGGCGGGTCGTGCCGTCGTTCATCGGCCAGGCGCTGGCGGGCCGGCCGCTGACGGTGTACGGCGACGGGTCCCAGACCCGGAGCTTTTGCTACTGCTCTGATCTGATCGAGGGCATTTACCGGCTGATGATGAGCCGCGAATGGCGGCCGGTGAACATCGGCAATCCGCGGGAACTGTCGGTCCGCCAGTTCGCCGAAACGATCATTCGCTTGACGGGTTCGCGCAGTCGCATCGCGTTCGAGCCGCTGCCGCAGGACGATCCCAAACAGCGGCAACCGGACATCAGCCGGGCGCGCCGGATCCTGCACTGGGAGCCGAAGGTGGATTTGGAAGACGGGCTCCGCCGGACAATCGAATGGTTCAAGTCACGGACCGTCCGCAAGAGAATCTCCGGCGCCCGTGCGGCCTGAGCCGGATGGTCATGTTCCGGCGCTGGGCCAATGTCTGGAATCCTGCCTCGGCCGCGGCCCGAGGGCGGGCCCGCCGAGTGGAAATGTTCCTGCGGCTGATTCCCGCGAAGGCCGAACGATTTCGCGTGCTTGACATCGGTGGCACCAGTTGGTCGTGGCAGCATCTGGGCGTCGCGTTCCCCGCGTTCTGCGAAGTGACCTTGCTGAACCTGGCGGCGGAGGCGGGACCGTTGCCGGCCGGTTTTCGGTCCGTTGCCGGCGATGCCCGGCGCATGCCCGAGTTTGCGGACCAGTCCTTTGACCTGGTCTTTTCCAACTCGGTCATCGAGCACGTTGGAACGCTGTATGACCAATGGGCGATGGCCCGCGAGGTCCGGCGCGTGGGCCGCGGGTATTTCGTCCAGACGCCGTACCGGCACTTTCCGATCGAGCCGCACTTTCTCTTTCCCGGTTGGCAATACCTGCCGGTGTGGCTGCGGCGGCGGTTGCTGCAGCGGTGGGACCTGGGCTGGATGCGGCAGGAGACAGACCCGTTGCGGGCCCAGGCGGAAGTGGAGCAGGTGCGGCTTCTGGACGTTCGCGAAATCAAGCTGCTGTTCCCGGACGGCGAGTTGTGGCGGGAGTGGTTTGGACCGTTGGTGAAATCGCTGGTCATCTACAAGCGCCCGGAGCAGGAATGAGGCATGCGACCGCGTCGCGGCAGGGGTTCAGGGGTGATGGGCGGGAGCGGGTGTTCCCGGAATGATCAGCCAGACTGCGGCACGGTGGAGCGGCGGACGTTCGGCGGCGTCGAAATGACGCGCGAGTGCGTGATTCCCGTCGTTCGCGCCGTAGAAGCGGCAATTGCGAGACTTTTGGTTTGACCCTGCCCACCCTTTCCAGTAACCACCTCGCACCAATTGCAACCTTGGCCTGTTTTTGGCTGTAACGTGCCGGGTGGCACACGCGGACTGAAAACGAGGCAAACGAATGTTGGGTTCAAAATCATTCCTGTGCATTGATTTCGGCGCCGGCACGTTGAAGCTGGCCGAATTCGACGTGAACGAGGCGGGGTCGCTCCGCCTGCTGCGGTATGCGTTGCGGCCCCTGGGGCTCGCGGGGGCGCAGGAAGCGGCCCGGGACGGCGTCGTGCAGCGGGCCATGCAGGAGTTGATCGCCAGCAAGACGTTCACGGCCAAATCCTGCAGTGTCTGTGCCGCCGGCTTTCAGGTTTTCTCCAAGTTCCTCAAGCTGCCGCCGGTTGACTCCTCCAAGATCACGCAGATCATCACCTACGAGGCGCAGCAGAATGTGCCGTTCCCGCTCGAGGAGGTGGTCTGGGACTATCAGATTCTCGGCACGATGCCGTCGGGGGAACTCGAGGTGCTGCTGGTGGCCCTCAAGTCCGACATCGTCGAGAAGCTTTTCAAGGCCACCGAGGGCAACGGCCTGCGCCTCGACTTGGTGGACGCCTCCCCGGCGGCGCTCTGCAACGCCTTCCGCTACAACTATGGCGACCTCGAGGGCTGCAGCTTGCTGCTCGACATCGGGGCCAAGACCAGCAACGTGCTGATCTTTGAGAAGGGCAAGGTCTTCTGCCGCAGCATCAACATCGGCGCGAATTCCATCACGCAGGACTTCGCCGCCGAGGTGAAGATGCCGTTCGTGGAGGCCGAGAAGTTCAAGATCAGTGACGGCTTCGTCAGCTTGGGCGGCGCCTACGAGGATCCGGACAACCCGAAGCAGGCGGCAATCTCAAAGATTGCGCGCCAAGTCATGACCCGCCTGCACATTCAGGTCAACCAGACCATCCAGTTTTACCGCAGCCAGCAGGGGGGCAGCGCGCCACAGCGCGTGTTTCTGGCGGGCGGTGCCTCGATCATGCCGTACACGGCGCAGTTCTTCGCCGAGAAGCTCAACGTGCCGGTGGACTACTTCAATCCTTTCCGGAACATCCAGATTGACCCCTCGGTCAACGTCGAGGAGCTCGCCAAGGTCGCCCACGCGCTGGGCGAGGTCGTGGGCATCGGTTTGCGCACGCCCGCACAGTGCCCGGTGGAGTTGAACCTGATTCCCAAGGCAATTCTGAAGCGCCAGCAGCTCAATCAGAAGAAGCCGTATTTCGTGGCGGCGGCGCTGAGTTTGATCTTGGTGGTCTTCATGATGGGCCTCTTCTACGACAAGCTGGCCCAGGTCAAGCAGGCGGCAATCGAGAACCGGCAGGGCCAGGTGACCGATTGGCAGAACAAGGAGCAGCGTTTCAACGCGGCGTTGGCCGCGCGCAAACAGGCGCAGTCCGTGGTGGACCAATACACCGAATGGGCGGGAGGACGGTACGTCTGGCCAGACATGCTGGCCGAGTTGCGGGCCGCACTGACAACGGCGGAGCAAACCATTCGCGAAGGACTGAACATTCGGGCGTCGGTCTGGGTGGAGAAAATGGCCCCGGAGGGTCAGCAGACAGCCGAAGAAGCGACCGAAGAAGAGGCGGCTCCGCGTCCAAGGATGGACCTGGCCATGATGATGCGCTACGGGCTTCTGAACCCGGAGCAAATGAAAGCGTTGCAGAACGTCGGCAGCGGGGGAGGGGGCGCCGATGCTTCGGCGGACGCGGGTACCGACGGCGAACCGGCGCCGCGGCCCAAGACACCGGCGAACACCAACACGATTCATACTCTGAACCTTACCTGTCGGGCGATCAGTTTGAAGAACTTCTCCCCGGCGGCAGAGAGCCTGCTGATGGATACCCTCGAAAAGGAACTGAAGAACAGCCCGCACTTTTTGGGCGGCACGAATGGCACTCGGTTGTCAGGTCAGCGGGAATACGACGAAAACACCGGTACCTTCCGGTTTGAGGTGAAATTGAAACTGGCCCAACCCATCCCGCTCTGACGCCATGGACTGGATCAAGCAGAATTTGGTATGGGTGGCGGGGGGAGTGGTGGCGTTGGTGCTTCTCGCCTTTGCCGGGTTCTTCCTGTATTCGAAGTACACCCTTGAGGCTGAAGTGTCTGCCAACCTCCAAGCCCAGACGGACGAATTGGACCGGCTCTCACGGCTCAAGCCGCATCCGGGGGATCGAAAGGTGGACAACATCAAGGCGGCGCAAGAGCAGGAGGCGGAGCTGAAAGCACTGGCCAAGCAGTTGCGCGACACCATCGTGCCCATCAACTACCCGACCAACTTGGACAGCGGTCAGTTGCGTCTCCTGCTGGACTCGACCTTGGATGACCTTCAGCGCTCGGCGCAACGCTCAGGCGTGAAAATCCCGAGCAATTTTGGTTTCGGTTTTAGTTCGCAGCGAACGCAAGTTTCTTTCGAGCAGAACGTCATCCAGCCGCTCGCCTTCGCCATCGAGGAGGTGCGGGCCTTGTCGCGCGTGTTGTTCAACGCGCGGGTGTTGACGTTTGACAGCATTCGCCGGGTGCCAATCGGTGCGTCGGACGGTGGCCTGGTGGCCACGGTGGCTTCCCTGGGCGGGAGCGACACGTGGCCCAAGAAACCCACGACCAACGAGTGGGCAATCCTAACGCCGTACGAACTGACCTTTCATTCCTTCACTCCCGAGTTGGCAGCGGTGTTGCAGGGGTTGGCGCACAGTCCGCACGGCTTTCTGGTGAAGAACATCCAGGTGGACACGGTTCCCTCCTCGTTGCTGGAAACCAACACGATGGAGAGTCCCATGATGCCCATGCCGATGTTGGGCGCGGGCGGCATGAGTCCCGCCATGATGGCCCGGTACGGACTGGGCGGGCGCTATGGACGACCGGGCCTGTTCCCTGGTACCCCGCCGCCAGAGGAGGCAACGCCCACCGGCCCCACCCCAACTCGCCGGGGTGGATTGAATATCATGGTCGAGGAGAAGCCGTTTCGCGTCATCCTCTGGGTGGATGTTCTGCGGCTGATTGACCCCGCTGAAGCCCGTCCCAGCCGCGGGCGCAGCCGCGTGGTGCCGACTGCCGAAGGCTCTGACGCGGCGGCCGGGACCGAAACCTCCGCCGACGCAACCGCCCAATAGGCCATGCAGTTCCTCTCCAAGCATTACGAGAAAATTATCCTGAGCGTGGTGTTGGCCGGGTTGGCCGTCGCGGCGGCGCTGCTGTTGTTGCAGGTGTCCTCGGTTCAGGCCGACCTCGACAATGTCACGCAAGGGATCGTTACCCGGAAGATTGATCCGCTGCCGCCGCTGGATCTGAGTACCAATCAGGCTGTGCTACGCCGCGTCACGAATCGGCAGCCGATTGCGCTCGCCCAGCCCGGTCACCTCGTCTTCAACCCCATCACTTGGATCAAAACGGCCGCCGGCACGATGATGCCGAAAGAGGACACCGGCTTGGGGGCGTTGATCGTGACCAACATCGTGCCGTTGCGCACCACCATCGAGTACCGCTCGGCGCGCCAGGTGGGAAACACCACGCGGTACGAGTTCCTCGCCACTCGGGAAGCAGCGACCAACAGCGCCTTGCACCGGCCGTTCGTGCGGATTGTGGGCGTGGGCGAGTCTGCCCGGGAGGCCTTCCTGCTGAAGGAAATCCGGGGTCCCGTGGAGGACCCCACGGAACTGGTTTTGGTTTTGGCGGAGGACTCCAAGCAGGTGATCACCGTGGCCAAGGACCGTCCGTACTCGGAAGTCGCTGGCTACGCGGCGGACCTCTACCACGAGGTGGACCGGCGTTCCTATCCGCGGCAGCGCCAGGGTCAAAAGCTCACCCTGGGCGGCAACACTTACAATATCGTTGCCATCAGCGAAGCCGACGTTACCCTCGAAGACCAAGCAACGAAGAAACGCACGACCCTTCGCTGGAAGCCCGCACCCTGAGAAAACCCCTTTATGATTCGGCCCCGAATTGAAGCCCCATCCATGACTCGCTTCTTTGCGTCCCTTTGCGTGGCGGCAGTGCTGCTGGCCAGCCCGACCCCGCTGGCCCAGAACAGCGCCGCCAAGGTGGCTGCGGACGAGGCTATCCGCCGTCAGGAACAGACGATCCTGTTGCGGCGCACGATCGCCGAGGCGAAGGCGGAGCAGGCCGACGGCAATTTGGGCAACGCCGCGCGGCGGTACGAAGAAGCCTGGTCGCTCGTCCAGCGGATTGGGGAGACCGGAATCGAGGCGGAGCGTGCCGAGGTCGTGGCGGGTTTCTCGGAAGTCTATCTCGAACTGGCCGAGAAATCTTACGCGCGCATGCGCTACGAGGACGCGAAGAATCAGGTCACGCGGGTGCTTCGGGTGGATCCCAAGAACGCCAAGGCCCAGCAGATGATGGCCAAAGTTTCCAAGACGTTGGACGAGATGCGCGGGCGCGTGCCAAGTCAGGAAGTGGTGGCGATGGTGCCGGAAGTGGCCAAGCAGAAAGTGGAGGCCGGCACCTTGGTGCAAGATGGAAAGCTTTTGTACGAGATGGGTCGTCTGAGCGAGGCGGAGGACAAGCTCAAGCAGGCGGCTCGCTTGGATCCGGAGAACGCGGGCGCGGGCTACTACCTGCGGCTGGTGGCGGAGGCGCGCTTCTCCCGCGAGGCCAAGAAGCGGGAGTTGATGGCCAAGGAGCGCATGCTGGAGGTGGAGCACGCATGGAATCCCCCTGTCAAGTGGGGTGGCGTGACCAACGTTGGCAATCCGTTCGCGCGGACCAATACCATCCACACAGGGCCGGGCCGGCGTGGGATTCACGCCAAACTCGACAAGATTGTTTTGGACAAATTCGAGTTTCCCGAGCCCGGAGTGCCCCTGCGGGAAGTGGTGAAGTATCTGGATGACGAGGCGAAACTCCGGGATCCCGAGCGCAAAGGGCTGAATTTTATCATCGCTCCGTTCGTGGACATTCAAGCTCCGCAACCCACCGGCTTGGCACAGATTGACCCGCTTACCGGGCAGCCGATCAGCCAGGCACCGCAGCAGGAACAATTCGACTTGCACGAAGTGCGCATTCGCATTGATCCCGCGCTGAAGAACGTCCGGTTGAGCGAGGCTCTGGATGCCGTGGTCAAGGTGGCCGAGAAACAGATCAAGTACTCGATTGATGAGTACGCCGTCATTTTCACCCGGAAGATTCCCGAGCCGGAGCAGTTGTTCACGCGGACCTTCAAGGTCAACCCGAACACGTTTTTGCAGGGGCTGGAAGGGGTTCAGGGGATTGACTTCCAAAGTCAGTTGGGTGGCGCTGGTGGCGGCTTCGGGGGAGGAGGCTTTGGTGGTGGTGGTGGCTTTGGGGGTGGTGGCGGCTTTGGGGGTGGTGGCGGCTTCGGCGGCGGCGGTTTCGGTGGGGGTGGTTTCGGCGGCGGCGGTTACGGTGGCGGGGGGGCAATGATTCCCCGGGTCATGGTCGCTGGCGGAGGTGGCGGCTTTGGCGGCCAAGGAGGTTTTGGCGGAGGTGGCGGCTTCGGCGGCGGCGGCTTTGGGGGCGGCGGTTTCGGTGGGGGTGGTTTCGGCGGCGGCGGCTTTGGGGGCGGCGGCTTCGGTGGGGGTGGAGGATATGGGAGCGGCAGTCTGCCAGGCGTGACCGCCGTGACACCGATGTCCTATGTTAACGAATTGGTCCGCCAGTACTTCAGTGCCGCCGGCGTGGATCTGGGCGGCACGAACACGTTGGGAGGCGGCGCGGTTGGTGGTGGCATCGGCGGCTTTGGGGCCGGTTTCCAGAATGCGGCCGGCAAGGCGGTCTTCTGGAACGATCGCACCGGAATCCTGTTGGTGCGAGCGACGCTCCAGGATTTGGACATCATTGATGCCGCGATTCAGGCCCTCAATCAGACACCAGATCAGGTGACGATTGAGGCGAAGTTTGTGGAAATCGGCCAGGACGATGCGCGTGCGCTCGGCTTCGATTGGTGGGTAGGGAACTGGAATATGGGCGGTGGCATCGGAGGTCAGGCCGGCACGGCTCCTTCTTATGCGGGCGCTCCGAGCGCCGCGAATCCCTTTGGCGTATTTCCAGGAACTTTTGGACAGGGCTCGCAGGCGCCGAACCCCTCGACTGATGGCAAGCTGACCAGTGGCCTCCGAAGCCAGATCGCTGGAGGTCAGGGGGTTCCAACGGTCGGTACGATAACCGGCATCATGACCGATCCGCAGTTCCGCATGGTCATCAAGGCCCTCGATCAACGGGCAGGCGTGGATATCCTGTCAGCACCCAAGGTGACCACCGTTAGCGGTCGTCAGGCTCAAATCCAGATCATTGACATCCAAAGCATCGTCGTCTTCAACCAGGCAGGCGCGTTTGGCGGTGGCGTTGGCGGGGTCGGCGGCGCGGGCGTGGGCGGCGTCGTCCAATAACCACCGTGGGGACGGGGGAGGTCTGGTGAACGTCGGACTTTTAGAAACACAGACATGAACATTCGTAGGTTCCTAATCGCTGGTTTGGCCTTGGGCCTCATCGCTCCTTTTGCCTCGGCCCAAGTGGTTCAAAACCCGAATCCGCTGGCGGCAATCCAGCCCGTGCCGATTCAGGTTCCATTGGGCCCGACCTTGGACGTAATCCCGCATGTTTCTGCGGACGGGTACACGATCCAGATGAACCTGATTCCCACCGTGACGGAATTTCTGGGCTACGACGATCCCGGTACGTTCAGCACGCAGGTCGGCAACATCTCGGCGGTGACGCCGCTGCCGCGCTTCCGCGTCCGGCAGGTAACCACCAGCGCCATCGTCTGGGACGGGCAGACGATTGCTCTCGGTGGTCTGATCTCCGAGAGCGTGATCAAAGTGAAGGACAAGGTGCCGGTCTTGGGGGATGCGCCGCTGATCGGCCGCCTCTTCCGCAGCGAGGGCATGTCGAGCAAGAAGAAAAACTTGGTGATTTTCGTCACGCCCACGATCATTGATCCGGCGGGCAATCGGATTCACTCGGAAGACGCCCTCCCGTACGACCCGAACCGCGTGCCGAGCCAGGTGCCGTTCGCTCCGAGGTGAACATTCCTGGGCGTTGTTGACGGGGGACGGGCGGACGTGCCCGTCCCTTTTTGTTTGGGTGTGGCAGCTATCTCAAACGATTTGGCTCCTGGCCGTGTCCTCCTGGTGGATGGGCACGCGTACGCCTATCGGGCGTTCTTCGCGATTAAATCGTTGAGTTCCCCATCGGGCGAGCCCACCAACGCCATTTTCGGCTTCGCCAAGGCCCTGTTGCGCCTGAGCGAGACGCTGAATCCAGCGCTGGAGATCGTCATTTGGGATGGTGGGCTCGCGCCGGAGCGACTCTCCCTGCTTCCCTCCTACAAGTCAGAGCGTCCGCCGATGCCGGCAGCCCTGGAGAGCCAACTGGATGGAATGGTCGCGTGGCTCGAAGCCTCCGGCCGGCTGTCATGCTGTCGGGAGGGCGTGGAGGCAGACGACTGGATCGCTGCCTGGGCGCGGGCGCTGGAGCTGCGCGGGCTGGAAACAGTCATCGCCAGCAGCGACAAGGACTTCATGCAGGTGGTGTCGTCCAAGATCGCCTTGGTGAACCCGAACGACCCCGCCCTTCGCTTGTGGACCGCCGACGACGTGCGGGCGAAGACTGGCGTTGGGCCGGACAAGATCGTGGACTGGCTGAGTCTGGTCGGGGACGGCGTGGACAACATTCCAGGGGTGCCCGGGGTTGGCCCCAAGACCGCCGCCTCGCTGCTGAACCAATTTGGCAATTGGGAGGCACTCAAGCGGGACTTGTCCCGGGTCGCACCGGAGCGAATTCGCGCCGCGTTGGAGTCCTCGCTCGAAGTGGTAGAACGTAATCGCGAGCTGATCCGCCTGCGTGCTCCTGCGGGATTGCCGCCACTGCCTGCTCGTATCGAACCGCTGCCTGTGGCGGCCGGGCGTTTGCGCGAGTTGTACTCGCGTTGGGGATTTCGGTCGCTCGCCGCAGGATTGCCCGAAGGCGGGGCAGCCCAGGGTGAGTTGCGCCTGTGAGGAGAGATGTTCCGCTCAGGCCGCGACCGGCGCTGCCGACTCGCTTCCACCGCGAGCAAGGAACGAGAGCTCAGAGCGCGACAATTGCGAGACTGGTTTGTGCTTCCCGGTTCAAGCTGGCAGATGATTTGCTCCTTCGGTACGAGGTTATCGCAGAGGGACCGGCCGGGTGCCGGACAGCGTTAAACGCCCACCATGCGGCCGCGTTGGGGCCTAGTGGACGAAACGGCACGCCGAGGCGGCAGGTTTCCCGAAGAAAGCGTGGACAAACGAAAGTGGCCTTGCTAGAAAACCCCAACCTTATGTCGTTGACGAAAAGCGCCTGCGGGCGGCTGCTCTCACTAGGTCTGACTGGGCTGGCCGCAGTGGGAGCGATGGCCCAGTCTTCCTTCTCTCCCCAAGGGGGCGAGTATTCTCTTTCGTTGCGCAAGGCGGGCGACCAAGTGAAGCCGTCGTTGGCGTTGGGGCCGGCCGGGGGGTACGTCGCCTGGGACGACAACTCCACTGATGGCAGCGGGCAGGGCGTCACCCTTCGGGCGATCAACAACTTCCTTTCTCCGGTTGAATTCCGGACCGTGCGCGTGAACCAGACGGCGGCCGGCAATCAGGAGAATGCGGTCGTGCGGCTGGCGGCCAACGGCGCTGCCGTGGTGGCTTGGCAGGGGGGCGCTCAGGGCGACCAAGACATCTTCGTCCGCTTCCTGAGAGCCGACGGCACATTTGCGACGGATGAGATCCGGGTGAACACCTTCACTCGTGGTCAGCAACAGCATCCCGATGTGGCCATCCTCAAGGACGGCAGCGTCTTCGTCGTCTGGGCCAGCGAGGAGGCGGACGGCAGCCTGCAGGGAGTCTATGGACAGCGGTTTTCGATGACGGGCCAGAAGTTCGGTACGGAGGTTCGGATCAATGTTGCCACCCTCTACAATCAGCGAAATCCTGCCGTGATTGGGCTGGAGGACGGCGACTACTTGGTCGCCTGGGTTTCCGAGCAGCAACGGTTCATGCATAGTGTGGACATCTTCGCCCGACGCTATGCGCCCAACGGCAGCCCGCGCGCGGGCGAATATGTGGTGAACGCCAGTTCGAATCTCTGTGCCAATCCGTCCTTGGCCGCGATTCCGGGCGGATATGCAGTGGCTTGGAGCGAAAGAGATCCGGGTCATCCCGCGAATGATTGGAATGTAGTGGCGCGGGTGATGAATCGGGATGGCTCGCCGGCCAGTGCCCCAGTCCAACTGAACTCGGTGCGGCGGGGCAAGCGCTACGCACCGCAGGTGGCGTACTGCCAGGGACAGATTCTGGTCGTCTGGACAAGCGACTGGCAGGACGGCGCGCGCGAGGGTGTGTACGGTCGGCTTCTGAAGCCGGACGGGGCACTCGTGGGCGAGGAGTTCCGCGTCAACACGACTACAATCGGGCCGCAGATTCATCCGACGGTCGCGTCCGACGGCGAGAGCTTCCTGGTTGCCTTTTCGAGCTTCTCAGGACTCGACGCCGGCATGGAGGTGCTGGCCCAACGCTATTCGGCGGGGCGGGTGCTCAGTCAGCCGGCGCCGCCTTTCGTCGCAGCCTTGGATTCCTACTCATTGATGGCGAGCTGGCCGGAGTTGGCGGGCTATGGTCCCGATGTCAATTATCTGGTCTTTGTGGATGCGGGTACCGCCCGCCGGACTTCCCGTAATTTTCTCATGATCGAGGATCTCGAACCCGGGAGCACGCATACGGTCGAACTGGCGGTTGAATTGCCGGATGGCCGGATCACCCCGAAATCTCCAGCCACCACCGCCCGAACTTGGGGACGAGACCGAAACTTCGATGGGCTGCCGGACGACTGGCAGATGGAGCACTGGGGCGCTGAACCGCGGTTCTGGCCCTCACCTGCAGCCGACTCGGACGGCGACGGAGCTTCCAACCGGGACGAATTTCTCGCAGGCACCAGCCCGGTGAATCCCGAGAGCGTCTTGCGGATCGCCCTACAACAGACGGATCAGGGTAATATCGTGGGGTGGAATTCCGAGCCGGGAGGGGTGTACCGTTTGGAGAGTTCGACCGACCTCCAATCTTGGGCCGAGGTCGGCGGATACCGGTTCGCGGCGGGGCGGGTTTCCACTGTGCTGGTTACCGGGGAAAGTGCCGCCGCCTACTACAGGATCATCCGCATTCGTTAGGCTCGATATGTTGCGCCAATTCTCTTCAGTCCTGCTGGGCGTTCTGCTTGTGTCTGTAGCTCCGCGGACCTCGGCGTTCTCCCTCTTGGGTCCGCCCGATACCTGGCAGGTGCCTCTAATTGGCTACATGATCGACGCCACGGACCTCGGTGCGCCCATGAACTTGGGCGAGGAGTATCGCCTCAACCTGCCGATGCTGACGTTCGGGTTCGATGAGTCGTTCATGAACTACTTCGGGACTCGGGGCGTCGCGGAGGTGGAGAAGGCCATACAGATTTTGAACGACCTTCCGCCGTTCTCGCAGATGAGCGCTGACTTGAACGAGTTTCCCTTGGACACCCGGAGGTTCAATTATCTGGCCAGTGCCCTGAATCTCTATGACCTCAAGACAGACATTCTGAGTGGTCTGCTTGAACAGATGGGGCTGGCGGCGCCGGAACGGTACGTGTGGACTCTCCGGAACTACATTCCTCCCGATGCGGGGCCAATCTTTACGGTGATTCAGCGCAACTTCGACCCGATCACCTTTGAGCCCTCATCCTACGTCAACGGATCATTATACACCTATCAGATTCTTCAGACATATACCAACCCCGAAGTTTGGGAAGCCGTTGAGTACGAGGTGGACCCAACGGTGCCCAATGTCAGTTCGGTGGCGGCGCTTGGTGGTGTCAATGCTGGCACCATTTTTGCAAACGGTCTCATCCCGACGTTTTCCCCTGGAATGTTTTATACCGGTCTGACCCGGGACGATGTGGCGGGGTTGCGGTATCTCATGCGGCCCAACAACTTTAATACGGAGCCAATAGTCACCAACGCGGTGGCAGCCTTGTACGGCTCCGGCAATGGCATCGTCGGGCAGGGGACGCCTAACCCGTGGCTACCGCCTCCGTTTGGGACCAATGCGGCGACGACCAATACGATTCCGACCAATGCGGTCGTGAACGTGGCGTTGCGGGGAGGAGTGGACAAGGTGACGTTCGTTCGGGTGAACTACGACTCGCTTACGGGAAGCTGGGTGCCACTGACGAACTATTGGACTGACTATTACGTGACGAACGGAGTCCGGCGCAGTCAGCAGCTCCAGCGAGCTCTCGCGGTGCCTGATATCGTGTTTTCCGCTGCGGATCTCGGGGTAAATCCCAATACAGGGGTCCCAATCTTGACCCTTCGGACGGTTGCCTTTTCCAATCAAGATGCGATCAACGGAACCGAAACGCTAGCCGGACCGGGCGTGTTGTCCCCTCCGACCCGGTACGCGGTCAGTAAACTCGGCCGCAGCTACCTTTTGCCGGGTGGCGGAGAGGCCAACCATACGAGTCTTCCGTGGTGGGGCTCGTATGATGGGACTACCAATCTCCCCGCTCTCTACCCGGTCGGAGCCAGCATTCGGGCGCTGGAGAACGCCATTATGACCGGCCGGCAGTCCGGGGTAAATCCCTGGCTGGCCCCGCCCAATTACCAGACGACCTCGGGAACGAATCAAACCGGAGGCACTGGTGGCACCGTCGGTGGTGGCCTTGGTGGAGGAACGGGCCCGTGAAGAACCATGCTGAAACTTGCCCTCCCTTGACCACGGGTGATCGTAATATCATGAAGATTCGAGTCCTGTTCGCGACGGCTACGTTGGGCTTTTCCTTTGGCGTCAAAGCGGGTCCCGGCACGATTCCGTTGTATGAGAACTTCGGAGCGATCACCAACGTGCCGCAGGTGGACGCGGTGGCGTTTGCCAACTACGGGCAGTTTGTGGTCGTGCCGGGCTTGGTGTACGAAACGATGAACACCCGGTTCTACACGAATCGGGGATACATGCTGGCCGCGCCCGGGTTCCGGTTTGACTTCACCGATGATTCTGGCCGGCGCCGACCTGCAGCATCGTTCGACAACAAGAGCGGCGCCACGATTGCAGTACAGCAGGACCCGTTCACCGGATACCCGGCCACCCTGCGCATTCATGCCACCAACATTATCAACCGGGGAACGCTGTCGTCCGACCCTAGCGGATTGATTGAAGTAACGGGCCAGACGGTGGACCTGACCCGCAGCGTTCTGTCCATTGACCCCACGGCGGGCTTGACTGGTTTTCAGATCTACGACCCGGTCACCCCTGAGTACATCTACGCCAACGATTACGGCATAGAGGACATGTATTGGGGCATGATGGAGCAACTGCCCCGCTTCCAGAGTTCCAATCTGGTGACGGTGTACCGGGACACCGTTACCGGTAACGCGCCCGCGCACTGCGTCACCAACAATCTGCCTGGTCGGTGTCTCACGCAGCGGTTCCGGTTGGCGGACCCGTATTCGTTCGTGTACACGAACCAGGTCACGGAGACGAACTGGATCATTCAGGTGGCGCTGGTGGGTTTGGAGGACACGAACATCACGCCGAGCGTAGCCTTGTATCCCAGTGTCATTGAATCGAACTATTTCAACGCCGTCGCGCTGCAGATGGCAACCTACCTGACCAACAACACGGCTCAACTGAACGAGTTTTACGGGCTGTACCTCGTGGATCGGCTGGCGTCCGACACGAACTACGTGCTGATGTCGAATGTGGCCAGCGGAACCGGCGTTCCATTTCGGTCCGGCCATTACGAATTCACCCGGCAAACTCCGTTAGAGTATGCGTTTGGCGGCCCGACCAACGCCTGGTTTCGCACAAATCTCGACCAACTGATCTATCGGACTCGCGGCGAAACCTACACCAACGTCGTGACGAACTTTACCTCGTCGGGAGAGCCTCCGGTTCCAGCAATGGAAATCCTCACGAACATCATCACGCCGCTGGGGTACGCCTATAATGCTGTCTCGAACCAATACGCCGCGCTCGGCGCGTTCGTGACCAACTTCGTCCCGACCGTTCCCCCGACTCCGCAAACGCCGATCACCAATCTTCAGGGACGTGTGGAAATCAATGCGGGGACGCTCAACATGGAACGGACGCGGATCCGCGGCGAGGGCCACGTGACCATCCGGGCCGAGAACTTCCTCACCAGTTCGAACGCCTCGATTGATGTCAGCAGCATTTACTACACGCTTGGGGCTCCGAACCGGACCCTCAATCTGCAGAGCCTGACGCTGCCGAATGTGCAGAGACTGTCCGGTAACGTGTACGCTTGGAGCGCCGTATGGACGAATCAGATGTTGATCGAGGTGATCACGAACGGTGTTTCCATCTCGACCAACATGGAGGGGGATCCGCCGGCTCCGGTGGTTACGAATGTCCCGATCGTGGGCACGAACACCAACGTGATCGAGGTGGGGTTGCACGTGATGATGGTGGACGCCACCGGGCTTCGCGCGCGCTGGCCGACGTTCGTGAACGGTTTGGAGACCCGGAGTACGAACGTCGTGATTGGTGACGTTTTGCGGGTCATTGAGGGCCTTCGGGTGGATGCGGAATCGCTAACCATCCTCCCTTCGTCGCAGTTCTTGCTGGGAGACCCGGACAATCCTCAGAATCGGATCACCGACTGGAAGACGTTTCACTTTCCGAACCTTCGCTATCTCACCAATCAGGGCATCATTTCCGTGCCCAGTTTGGGCTACTTTGGAGCGGATTCGCCGGTCCCGTACAAACGGATCGTGAGTCACGGCACCAACGTCGCCACCGCGCTTCATTTCGTGACCGACGAGTTTGAGGCGGGCGGGTACATCGCCACGGCGCGCCTCGTGGAGCTTCCGGATGGCCGTTGGGTCGCGGTTCGCCGGGCCGGCACGATTCGGATGGATGCCGGCGTGGTGAAGATGCAGGACGGCGTGGTGGATTCCTTCTATGACCTAACCCTGCGGGCGAACGAAGTGCGGATCCGCAATTTCACCAACCAAGCGGGCGGTCGCATCGAATTGGCCGTGACCAACTCGTTCTCGGACGGCGGTGGGGATGCCAACGTACTCTTTACCTCAACTCAGGGTATCGCCCTGACCACCAAGCCGGCGAAAGGATCTCTGCTCGGCACGCGGGTCGAGGTGCGCACCACGCAGGGCGCGGCGGTGGATTGCGTCTGGGCGGCGGAAGACCGGGGTGCCAGGGCGGCAGGCTTCGAGGACAACGCGGCCGTTGGCAGACTCCTGCTGTCGCCGGCGCTGAATGGCCAGATCGTGTTTCGTGGCGTGGGCGCGAAGAACGCCATCTATGTGGACTCGTTGGAGTTTTCGGCCACGGCGCAGGCGGATTTCGAAGGCTCGCTGGTGGTGGATCCCAACTTCACCATTTACTATTCCGTGGCAAATGTGCCGGCTGAGACCCTGAACGCGCGCTACGGCGGTCGGGTTCAGCAGGTGTTGGACTTCGCCGGACCGAACAGTTCGGTGGATGTGTTGGTGATCACCGACGTCAACACCATGCCACCGCGGCAAACGACGATCACGGTACCGCGCGCCCTGCGCGAGAGCGCGACGATTGACTCGGACGCCGACGGTATCGCGAACCGTTTCGACACGACTCCGTTCCAAGGGCCGCGTCTCGTCAATGTCTCAATCCGCCCGGGCAATCCGCCGGCGTTCCTCTTGTCTTGGCGGGCGGCGGCCCGGACTACCTATCGGGTGGATTTTGCCACCAGCCTCAACCCGCGAAATTGGCAGGAACTTCGGCAGGTCACCAATAGCTCGGACACCATTCAGACGCTGACGGTCGAGGACCCCGTCCCCGGGGACGGCCGGGCGCGCTACTATCGGGTGAGCTACCTGCCGTAATGGGCTTCGGGTTCCGCAAGCGGCAGTGGCGCAAAGTCAGCCGGGCGGTCCCCGGCTGGGGAAAGTTTTGAGTATGCTGAAGTTTTGTTCTTCGAGGTTGGCGTGGTTGACCGCCTCGGTGGTGGCAGGGTCCGCTTGGGCGCAACCCGCCGAACCGGTCACCCTTGGCCGCTATCAGGTGCATCCGACGCGGGTGCTGGCTCGATTTGCCCAACCGGAGCAAGCAGTGAGCCTGGCAACGGTGGCGACGCTGCGCTCGCAGGGATTCGTCATTCAGCGGCGATTCGCCCTGACCCCCGGGGCGGTGGTCCTCGACTACCGTCCCAGTGTGACCGTCCAGTCCGCGTCGGGCAGCCCGCAAGCCCAGGTAGAGCGCTTGGCCGGACGCATCGAGATGCTGCGCAATTCCGGGATGTTCCTGTATGTTGAACCGGACTACCAGACGAAGATTGCGGTAACGGAGCCCAATGACGGCCGATTCTTGGACGGCACCCTTTGGGGCTTGAAAAACGTGGGCCAGAACGGGGGGATCGTTGGGGCTGACGTAATTTCCGACCCGGATGGCAGCTTCACAAACGCTTGGGACATCACAGTGGGCTCAACGAACGTTATCGTAGCGGTCACTGACACGGGAATCCGCTACACGCATAACGAGTTCGTCAACCAGTTGTGGCGAAATCCACGCGAGATCCCGGGCAACGGCGTTGATGACGACGGGAACGGTTACGTTGACGACGTGTACGGAGTCAATGCGGTGGCGGGATCGGGTGACCCGTGGGATGACAATGGTCACGGGACGCACGTCGCGGGCACGATCGGGGCTGGGGCCAACGACGGGTTTCCGCATGTGGGTGTGGCTTGGCGGGTGCAATTGCTGGCAGCGAAGTGTTTTGGAGCGGGCGGGTCCGGGTTCACCAGCGATCAGGTTGAGGCGATTGACTACTCAGTAGCGAACCGGGCCAGAGTCATCAACGCAAGTTGGGGCGGCGGGACTTTCAGTCAGGCCCTGCTGGACTCCATCATCGGTGCCAGTACCAATGGGGTGCTGTTCGTGGCCGCCGCCGGCAATGATACGGAGAACAACGACCTGATTCCCCATTACCCGTCAAATTACGACGTCGAGAATGTCATTTCAGTGGCGGCCCTTGACCGCAAGGACAAGCTGGCTTGGTTTTCCAATTTCGGCCGGCGGACCGTTCACATCGGGGCGCCAGGCATGGAAATCTTTTCTGCTTGGTACAGGTCGGACACCGATTACGAAACGATTGAGGGCACGAGCATGGCCGCGCCGCACGTTGCAGGCGTGGCAGCGCTGATCTTGGCCGAGTCACCCAACGCTTCGGTGCAGGAGGTTCGCGAGCGAATTCTGAGCACGGCGGTTCCCGTGGAGGATCTCCGCGAACGGACCACGACTGGCGGGCGGGTGAACGCCCTGCGGGCGCTGCGGGCCAAGCCAGACGGGATTCCGGAACTGGTCTTCACGCCGCGGACGAACGCGGTGGTGCTGATGACGACCAACCTGCCGGTGTTTGTGAAGCTGAGTGATTTGTTTCCGATCACCAACGCGCTGGTGACCGGAGAGATCATCGCCAACACCAATGCCGGTGACACCAACATCCCGCTGGTGTTCCGCAACGACGGCGTGGCCCCCGATGCGGTGACCAACGACAACATCTACAGTACGGTGATCAACTTGGCGCCTTACACCAACTCCTGGTACTCGAATACGGTCACCTTCCAAGTTTGGACGATTTCTACGAACCATTTCCCGGTCAGCAACACGGTCATGCGGAGCACCAACTTGGTGCGGTACTTCATCGTGGATCGCCCGCCGAACGATGCGTTCGCGCAGGCGGACAAAGTTCCAGCGGAAGGGGCCTTTGGTCCCACGCTCATTGTCGCCACCAACACTTATGCCACCCTGCAGGCCGGCGAGCCGATGCATGGCGGCATTCCAACCGCCTCGGCCTCCCTCTGGTACAACTGGTCTCCGGCGGTGGACTCGACGGCGATTGTGGACACGGCGGGCAGTGACTTCGACACGATCGTCGGCGTTTACACGGGCGATCGGGTGGATCGCTTGACGCACGTCGCCTCTGCGGCGGCCGGGGTGAAGCGCCGCGTTAACGTCAGTTTTGAGGCCCGGCGGGGTGCGACCTACCGCATTGCAGTGGCCGGGTACACTACGAATCAAGTGGGCAGCATCCGACTGCGCATCCAGCCCGGCGGACGGCCGGATGACGCTGCACCTCTCGTGAATATTACCAGTCCGGGAAGCGGCTTGGTGGTCTCCGCCAACCGCTTGGACCTGACCGGCACCGCCTTCGACCCGACCCCCAATCAGTCGGGTGTGAAGGAAGTCCTGGTTAGCGTGAATGGCGGCTTGGGAGTTTCGGCAACCGGTACAACCAACTGGACCGCAACGGCGAATCTGGTTGTAGGGCAGAACCGCATCGCCGCCTTTGCCGAGGACTATGCGGAAAACCGTGGCCCGAGGTCGGAGATCATTGTGTTCTACCAGCCGATTCTCTCGCCAAATGACGTTTTCGGCTCGGTATTGGATCCATCCAGTCCGTACTTCCTCAAGACTGAATCGGGCTCGATGCAGACGACCAATAACGCCGCGACCAAGGAGGTGGGTGAGCCCTTCCATGCCGGCAACGAGGGTGGCCGATCCGTTTGGTGGTCATGGCTGGCGCCGGATCACGGCCTGCTGACTGTGGACACCCGGGGTTCTACGTACGACACCCTGCTGGCAGTGTACACGGGCGATCTGGTCTATGACCTCACCCATGTGGCCAGCAATGACGATGTGACCGCCAACTCGCGGTACAGCCGTGTGGTTACTGGTGTCCGGTCCAACCAAGTGTACCGCATCGCGGTGGATGGTTTCGGCGCCGCTTCCGGCCGCACCGTATTGAACTGGTCTTTTGTACGGACCAATTTGGTGTCGCTGACTGTGTCCGCGATGCCAGGGGGTGTTACTTCGCCTTCGGGCACTTTGTCCCTGGCGAGCGGGTCCACGCAAACCCTCCGAGCGACACCGGCCCCGCTTTACGACTTCATTAGCTGGGAAGGCGACGTGTCATCGCCGGCGAATCCGCTGGTCTTGCAGGTGACTCGCGACACCGTGGTCACGGCAGTCTTCAAACCGAAGGTGTTCGCCGAGGATTTCGAGTCCGGCGGCTTCTCCGGGTTGGATTGGACTTTCGCGGGTGATCGTCCCTGGATCGTAACCGACGCCGACGCCTACAGCGGCACGAAGTCCGCGCGTTCGGGTGCGATCGGGGATGCCCAGTCGAGTTCGATGATTCTCACCGCCAATTTCCGGGGGGGCACGGGCCGGTTCTACCATCGCGTCAGTTCGGAGGAGGGTTGGGATTGGCTGGAGTTCTGGGTGGATCCGCAGTTGCCGAACGCCAAACCGTTGAAGCGCTGGTCCGGGGAAACCTCATGGACTGCCTTCGAGTTTAACCTGACCCCCGGACCGCATACGCTGCAGTGGGTGTACCGCAAGGATGCACGGAACCGCGCTGGCTTGGACGCGGCCTTCGTGGACGCGATAGACCTGCCGATCGAGGTGCCGGTGGATCCGCTGGTGAGCGCGGCTCAACTGCGAATGAACGTGCTGCCCTCGGGCATTCTGGAGCTCGTGCTTACCGGGCAAACCAACCAGATCTACGTCCTGCAGAGTTCGACCGATCTCCTGCGTTGGCAGTCCTTCTCCACCAACGAGGCGCGCCAGGGGCAGATTCGCCTGCCGATTCAGCAGGACTCCTCCACCAAGTACTTCCGGGCCCGCACCGTGGAGTAAGCGGCCCGCCAGCGCGGTTTCCATTTGGCCGCCGGGGGCGGACGCCTGCCGGCGGTTTGTTGTTTTGCCGGGCCCGGCCGGGAGACGAATTGCGAATCAGTGAGGTTGGGCACCCGGTTCAGCGGCGATTGGTGAGGAGCAGGATGATCGCCAGCGTTGCCGAGACGACGAGACCGAAGGCGATGGCTGAATACAAGATCCGCTGGTGATGACGACGATTGCTGCGTCCCATGCCCGGGAGACAGTAGTAACGACCTCGTTCACGATCACGGCGCCGACCGAACATAGCTTGAACTCGAGGGGTAGTGTGCGCGCCGAAACCTGACGGCGCGAGTCAAAACCTTCGGGCCCGCGAGCGCCGCTGGTCATTACGATGCAAACGGAGGTGGAGGGTGGAGCCGCGAACATGGGCGCGTGGACGATCACGCCCGGGCAATCGTTGCCGCTTTCGTTGGGCGGCGTCCGGTTTGGCGGGGCGGGAGGCTGCCCTTGGTCGCGGGCGCAACCCGAGCCTTCCCGCACACGCCTAGGGCCCAAGCTTGGGCGTCGGCAGACACGCCCGCGCCGGACGCACAAAGTGCCCAAGTGCCGGCTTGGCTGACGCGACTCCCGCACTATCACGTCCAGTTCGCGCCCACATCCACCTCTTGGCTCAAGTGGTTCGAACGCGTCGCCCGGACCACGGACCCCGCGGCGGTCCTCGACCAGATCCACCGTGCTTCAGCGGCCGTGCTTGAGCCCAGTTGTAATCCTATTTCCGGGACCATGCGGTGGGACGGCTGCCGCGTTGTCTTGGCCGACGCCCGCTTGTCAACATATTTGCGGAGTCCCAACCAAACCAGCGAATGAGGGATTCCAAAAACGGCCCGCGGCCAAGCGCACGTTGCGTTGGAGCGTTTCGAGAGTCAGCCAACCCGTAGGTAAGCGTGCGACCTGAGGTTTTCGGACGATGATGGCTGGTGGTGAGTCCATTGGCTCTGACCCGCCGTTCTTTTGGCCACGGCGTTACTCCGCCCGATTACAGAACTGTAATCCTGCCCAAGGCAGTACGTTCATGTTGGTCGCGTCTGCTGTTTCTGAAGCGGCGCGATGGACCGCGCCACGAACGACAAACTGGAACAAGACAAAACGAAGAGCCATACGATATGAAGACAAACCAAATCACGACAACACTGCTGGCCACGGCGCTGCTCGTCGGCACCGGCAACCTCCTCCTGGGTCAGGACACCATCCCCTGTCCGCTGGGATACCAGGGGCAAGGTCGGGACGCCGGCGCAGGCCGGGGCCACGGTCCCAAGGCCGGTCATGGACTGGGTCAGTGTCAACGCTTGGGTCAGTGTGACGGCAGCGGCCCGCAGAAGCGGGGGTGCGCCTGTCCCCTTGATCGAACCGGCCAAAGCGTCGGGGAAATCACCACCACCGACGCCAACAACATCCTGTACATGAAACAGGAGGAGAAGCTGGCCCGCGACGTGTACCAAGCGCTGGCCCAGAAGTGGGACCACCCCACGTTTGTACACATCGCTACCGCCGAGCAGCAGCACATGGATGCCATGGACCGTCTGGTCGGAGCGTTTAGCCTGACGGACACCACTCCCGACGAACGCGGGAAGTTTAGTATTCCGGAGTTGCAGGCACTCCACGACAAGCTCGTGGCGCAAGGCAGCGAGTCGCTGGCCGCAGCCCTCGCCGTGGGTGTGTTCATCGAGGAGACGGACATCGCCGACCTTGACGAGGCGCTGGCCGGGACGCAGCACGCGACCGTGTTACGGGTCTTCGCGAACCTCCGCCGGGGTTCCGCCAATCACTTGACCGCATTCAATCGGGCGATCACAGCCCTCGAAGCCCGCGGCACCGCGACCGCCGGCCCGGCCGGCAAAGGCCCGGGCGGGCAGCAAGGGAACAAGGCTCAGCCCGGCAATGGCGCTCGGAAGCGCGCAGGGCGGTGAGACTGACTCATCGCCGTCGCGCCGAAGTTCCGGCCGTGCAGACCCAGCGCACGAAGTTGGAATTCCCGCCGACCGCACTGCGTGTTTGAGGTGGACAGCTCGGCCCGTCATCTCAACCCTCTTCCATCCGACGGGAGAGGGTTGCCGATTTTGGCCAACAGTCGGCCGACCTACAGCGAAAAGACCTTTGAAGGTTAATTTATCGGGAATTCGGGGAAGCCCCCCCGCAAAGGTTGTGAAAGTTCTGGTCGTCGAAGATGAAAAGAAGATCGCATCCTTCATCCGGAAGGGGCTGGAGGCGCGAGGGTTCACCGTGGAAGTGGCCCACGACGGCGACGACGGGTACGCGCGGGCGCTGACCCGGCCCTACGACGCGTTGGTACTCGACATCATGCTGCCTGGCCGCGACGGGCTGAGTATCCTGCGCAACCTGCGCGAGCGGAAGCGGTCGGTCCCGGTGATCCTGCTCACGGCCCGGAGCGAACTGAACGAGCGCGTGGAGGGGTTGAATCTGGGGGCGGACGATTACCTGACCAAGCCGTTCTTCGTTGAGGAACTGATCGCCCGCCTCCACGCGGTTGCCCGGCGGGCAGCCGGCACACCGGAGAGCCTGCTCGGCGTCGAGGACCTGACCGTGAATCTCCTAACGCGCGAGGTGCGGCGGGGGGAGCGGAAGATTGAACTGACAGCCCGCGAGTTTGCGCTGCTCGAACAGTTGCTGCGCGCGCCCGGTCGGGTTTTCACGCGAGTCCAAATTTTGGAGCAGGTTTGGGGCTGCGATTTCGATCCCGGCACGAATGTAGTGGACGTATATGTGCAGCGGTTGCGCAAGAAAATCGACGAGGGGGAGACCGTCAAGCTCATCGAGACCATCCGTGGCGTGGGCTACCGGCTGAAGGCATGAAGCCAATACCGTTCCGGCTCCGCATCGCTCTCCTGTCGGCCGCGATTTCTGGCGGCGTGCTCCTCACGTTCGGTGCGACCGGCTGGTTCCTGCTCCACCGCGAACGGGTGGCAGCCCTCGACCGCGAACTGCGGGCCCTGGCGTATCGTCATCCGGGCTGGATCGGTGGCCGGGCCAACTTCGAACGGCTGGCCAGCGCGATCGAGTTCGTCTTCGGCGAGGATCGCAAGGACCAACTCATCCTGCTCGTGGCGAACGCCGCGGGCGAGGTGCGCTACCGTTCGCCGAACTGGCCGGGAGAACTGGCCATCGGCCCGGCGGAGCTGCGACTGGCCGACGATCCCTCAACCGCGGGCATCCGCCGCATCGCCGGGCGCGGGCCACCGTGGGCGGGCGGGGCTTCCGGCGGGCCCGGACCCGGAGCCAACGCCCCAGTGGCCGTGTTCTCGAAGGTACCACGTTTCCGGACCTTTCGAACCGCCGCCACCCATTGGCGGGTGGGAGTTTTCGGAGAGGGCAGCGACCGGTTGGTAATCGGGCTCAATGGCGCGGAACTCGACCGCGAGTTGAGGCGGATGCGCAACGCGTTTCTGATCGCGTTCCCGTTCGCCCTGTTGGCCATTGGCGGGGGCGGATGGTGGGTGGCGGGCCGTGCGCTGCGTCCGTTGCGTCGAATCTCGCAGGTGGCCGAGGGGATGACAGCCCGCGGTCTGGACCAACGCATCACCTGGTCAGCAGAGGATCCGGAGATCGCGCGGCTGATCCGGGTGCTGAACGGCATGATGGACCGGCTGCAAACCAGCTTCCAGCAAGCGACGCGATTCAGCGCCGATGCCTCGCACGAATTGAAGACACCGCTGGCGGTGATGCAGGGGGAGATCGAGGCCGCGTTGCAGGCGGCGGCGCCGGGCTCGCGGGAGCAGCAGGCGTTCGTCGAGTTGCTCGAACAGACTCAGCGGCTCAAGACCATCACCCGGAGCCTGCTGCTGTTGGCCCAGGCCGATGCTGGGCCGCTGCCGCTCACTCGGAGCCGTCTTGACCTGAGCTCCGCGTTGAACGAACTCATCGAAGACATTGAGATCCTGGCAGCCGACCAGCACCTCCGGATTGAGCGGCGACTCCCGCCCGCGTTGTCGCTCGACGCGGACTGGCCGCTCTTGCGGCAGGCCGTCGGCAACGTCTTGCAGAACGCCGTCCGCTACAATGAACCCGGCGGTTGGATCCGCGTGGCGCTCGAGGGCAGCGACGGCGAAGTGGTGCTGGAAGTCGGCAACGGCGGCCCGGGCATTCCGGAGGCGGACCAAACACGATTGTTCGACCGTTTTTTCCGGGGGGCCACCGCCCGCAGCGGGACCATCGAAGGGGCCGGTTTGGGCCTGAGTCTCGCCCGGGAGATCGTCCGCGCCCATGGGGGCACGCTCGACCTAAAGGAGAGTCGCCCGGGGCATACCTGCTTTCGCCTCGTACTCCCCGCACGGTCTCCGGCGGATGTCCACTCCATCGCAGGTCGGTATTCCGACGCCCCAACCATCACGCCTGAGGTGAAAAGCGGCAACCGGTGATGAATTCCGCGGGCCCGGTTCCGTCCCGGTCAGCATCCCTCCATCACCAAGCATGACGGTGGGCTCCAACTCCAGTTGGTCGGCAACACCGACCACTCGATCCACGCCGGCCTCGTCGCCGTCGAGGCCCCGGTCCACCGCTTCGACCTCTGGTACCCTCCGATCGCGTGCCTAGCTCCGCGCCGGGCTCAGGGGCGCGACTACGGCCCGAGTTCAGCGTCGGCCAGCTCATCTACGCGCTCTGCACGGTTGGCGGCGGCCGCTCCGACCGCTAGGCGCTCACGGCAACGCGCGGGGCCACGACCCTGGGGGCGCGGGCCAGTTCGCTGATCAGTCGGAAGTCGGAGGGTGGCGGCGCGAACAACCCGGGAAAGCGGGGCGTCGCCAGCGCCTCGGGGGTGACCAACCGAGGGCGTCCTCGGAGGGATGGGAGCCAGGGAGATGAGCGTAATCGCTGCTCGAATTCCGCCCCTCGCCGTGGAGCGGAACGGAAGGAGGTTCAGCGGACGAGCGAGCAGCCGGTCAGCAGAACCTCGCCGTTCTTGAAGCCTTTGCACTTCCCCGAGACCGTCACGGTCTGACCCGCGCGGGCCAGCGGGATCTCGCTGCCGCTTTTGGTACGAGCCACCAGTTCACCGCCGTGACCCTTGGGGTAAACTGCGGCGTAGCCGTCGGCATAGGTGAAATTGCAGACGACGACGTTCGCCGGATCGCCGGTGCCCAGGATGAGGGTGTAATCGCGCGTCACCATGCCTCGGGCGAACCGCAGAACCTCACCTCGCACCTTGAGTTGCCTGCCGACATATCGTTGGGCCGCTACCGGCCCTTCCTGCGCAAAATGGCCGGCCAGTTCGCTCGCCTCAACGACGCTTCCCTCGACGAGCGGTGGCAACGCAGCAATGGGAGTGACGGGCTTGGGGGCGGTTGTTGCAGCGGGCTCCACCATGGCTGGCGGCGTTTTCTGCCGGCGCAGGCGTTCGTTCTCCTGCCGCAGCCGTTTGAGTTCGGTCTCCTGTTGGACGAGTTCTCTCCGCAGCCGATCCACCTCGTCAGCCTTGCGCTTCAGCTCGGCGTCTTTGGCATCGTCGCCCGGCATCGCCCGAATCTCCAAGGGGCTGCCCAAGGCCAGGGCGGCGACCGTCAGACACAACGTGATGCACCGTTTCATGATGGCGTCAGTTCAAGGACGGTTCTCCGCAGCGTCAAGTGGGAACCGGGCGTCCGGCTTGGCGGAGATTGCTTTTCCACACGAGGCCCCGTTTCCTTGACGCGCCATGCGGGACCAACGTCGCGAACTCGGTCAGCGGATCGGCGTGTGGTTGACACTCGCCCGCGTGACGAACCTTCCGACCGTGTGGTCGAACTGCCTTGCGGCCATCCTCATCGGCGGCGGTACGGACTTTGTGTCGCTGCTCGGGACGATCATCGGTGGCAGCTTCGTTTACGCCGGCGGCGTGATGCTGAACGACTACTTCGACCGCGACTTCGATGCGCGCTTCCGGCCGGCGAGGGCGATCCCGTCCGGGCGCATCTCCCCGACCTCGGTCTTCCTCGGAGGCGTGGCAGCCTTGGCGGCAGGGGTTCTCGTGCTCGACATGCTGGCCCATGCCAGTCTCTGGCTTTCACTGACGCTGGTCGTGCTGGTCTTCACCTACGACCTGGTTCACAAGGCGACCGCGCTCGCGCCAGTGCTGATGGCGGCGTGCCGGTTAAACCTGTACCTCGTGGCGGCCTCGGCGAGCTTCCATGGCGTCACCGGCCTGGTCGTGTGGTGTGGCCTCGCGCTCGCCTGTTACGTGGCCGGGCTGAGCTGTGTCTCGCGGCAGGAAGTCTCACGCGCGCCGCTGGCGTGGTGGCCTATCCTGCTGATGGTGGTCCCGATGGCGCTCGCTCTGGTGGCCAACGCCGGACCTTACCGCGAGACCGCCATCGCATTGAGCCTGCTGCTCGCCATCTGGCTGTGGGCCTCGCTGAAGGATGTGTTCAATGACTCCGGCGCCCAGTACGGCCCGGCCGTCTCGAGGCTGCTCGCCGGAATCGTCCTGGTGGATCTTCTCAACGTGGTCGCCGAACCGGCGCGCGTGTCGCTGGTATTTGTCGCCCTGTTCGGGCTCACCCTCCTGGGCCAGCGCTATTCGCCGGGCACGTAATCAGGGGTTGCCAACAAACCCGCCCAATCGCCTCCGGCGGCTTCGACCGGGGGGAGCCGGCTATTTCGGGAACGCTTCGAGTTCGCCACACGAGGCGAACGCTTGGGCCGGGTTGTCGCCGCCGGCCGGTTTGCCGATCACGCGCACCGCCAGGGCTTCAACCGGCGTGGTCAGGCGCAACGAGAACGGTTGACCCGCTTTAAGGCCCCCGTGGTCCCTCGAGGAGGTCGCGGGGTAATCGGCGATTTCCCCAACCGTCTCCCAAGGCCCGTCGTTGGTCCGGCGGACCTCGACACGCGGTTTCCCGCCGGAGGTGTCAAACCAGCCGCCATCGTGGAAGTTCTGTCCGTGGGTGAACACCACCCGGCCGAGCGTTACTGGGTGCGGGGCCCGAACTTCAAACCACGCCTGCGTCTGGGGCCGGCCGTTGAAGGTGACCACAAACGAAGCGGGATCGCCGTCCGTGATCGAGCCGCTGACATTGCCGGTCTGGCTCCGGGCTTCGTCGGCGAACAGGAAAAGGGAGTCGCTGACCGGAAGCGCCGCGTCCGGCGCCCGGAGCCACACGGCATAGCGGCCGCCGCGGGCCCCGGCATCGGCAAAGGGGACGAGCGTCGCCACCTTCGGCGCCGGGGAACGGGGGATTCGCACGCGCGCGGTCAGGCGCAATGGCGCGGCACTGGCCAAGGTTGCCGGGGCTTGGTCGGCGGCGTCCCCAAGCGCCACGAGCGAGGGGACGGGCAGGCCTGGATTCTCGGAGGTGTCGTAGGCCAGGACGAACGGTCCCCACGCCAAGGCGGCCTTACTGGCGTTTGTGTGGTCGCCCGGGATGAGGCGGGAATCGCAGGTGAAGGTGACCTGGAGCGAAGTGCCGGGTGCCCAGGCGCGCGGACCAATCTCGAGCCAGCCGTCACGTTCGACGGCACCGAGCGGTTCGGGTGCAGTCGCTTTCAGCGTCCCCGCCCACGCGGGTTGACGGATTCGCAGTGCGAAGGACACCGGACGGCGCGCGTTCACGGTCACCGTCATTCGCCCCTCTTTCGGGAATTCCGTGCGGACCCGCAGCCCGACCGGCTCGCCGTCCACGGTCGTCCTGAACTCGGCGAGTTCGAAGAGATTGATTGCGATACCGGGCGCGCCCGGCGCCCGATAGGTAAAGGCCGCCGCGGGCGGCACGAGGGCCACGCCGCGCGGGCCGCTGGAGACGCAGCAGTTGATGCCCGGGCCGTACGGTTTGCGTCCCTCCAGCGGGGTGAAGTAGCACCATTGCGCGCCATCGGGACGCTGGGCCGCGGTGAGGTGGTTGTAAAACGTTCGTTCGAGCTCGTGGCCGAAGCGCGCCTCGGCGGTGAGGCGGAGGAGTTGTTCGTTGAACTGGACCCATGTGGTGGTCACACAGGTCTCCGCCACGTGGGCGCTTTCACCATTGGGCAGGTAGTGGTCGTCGCGGAAATGCTCGCCCTGGCTGGCGCTGCCGGTGATGTAGAGGCGTTTACTCACTACGTCCTCCCAGGCATTCAACGCCGCCCGGAGATACCGCGGCTCGCCACTGACGCGATACAGTTCACAGAGGCCCACCAAGTTGGAGAGCATTTCGTAAGCCTTGCCGTTGGCCGTCCGATTGACCTGCTTTTCGGTCAGCAGGGTCGCCAGGATGCGCGGTCCGTTTGGCTCGTCCCACGACTTCACCAGGTACTCGCAAAATTCATGATACCGCGGTTCGGCCGTGAGGCGGTACAGCAGAACCATCGGTTCGAGCACGCTGGTTGCCGCCATGCCCACGTGCGTGCCGGCGGCGAGAATGCTTTTCCTGGCAGGGAAGGTCGCGAGCAGCAGGTCGGCCGCCTTGCGGCTGGCTTCGAGCGCCGCTGCGTCGCCCGTGTATTGGTGGTAGGTCAGCAGACCCATCAGGCAATACTTGTGCGACCACACATCCCAATCCGCCCCCTCGTACAGTCCAAAGCGCTGGTTGGGCGGGTAAGTGCCGAGATACCCATCGGGCTCCTGCGCTTTGATCAGTTCGGCGACGGCATCATCGAGCCGCGCTTTCAGGGCGTCGTCGGCCGTTTGCGCCCACGCGAGCGTCGCGGCGTGCAGCCATTTGCCAATGTGCTCACCAATCCACGGATGCGATCCCGGCTTCTGACGGAACCCGGCCAGCAGCGGCTCGAGGTCCACCTTCGCCAGCCGTTCAGAGGCGTTGACCGCGACGCGTCGCCCCAGGAAGCCTTGAAGGGTCACGTCTCCCGGCAAGGCGAGCTCCGCCGCATCCGGAGCCTTGGCGGGAACTTTCCACGCGACGGTTTCGATGGTGGAGGCGGCTTTCGGCACAGCAACCGACAAGCAACCCAGCGCGGCCATCAACCCAGTGGTGAGCGGGAGGGTGGAACCAGACGGCATGGGGGCACCCTCGCTGCTCCCAAAGACGGACGCAAGCCCGGCCGACTTCCTGCCCACGGCCGTCCGTTTCGCGTTTCCCACGGAAGCTCGCCTTGTTTCAATGGTGGCCGCTCAAATGAACCGTCCTGCCATCGTGCGAATTGCCTTTGCCCTGCTGCTGGTGGGCCGGGCGCTCGCGGCCGCCGAGCCCGAGGTGGACTTGCGGGAATTGCCGCGCTTCCCTCCGGTCGAGCCGGCTGAAGCGCTGGCCACCTTCGTCGTAAAGCCCGGCTTCCGGGTCGAGTTGGTCGCCGCCGAGCCGCTGGTCCGCGATCCGATCGAAATCTGCTTCGATGAGAACGGAAGATTGTTCGCGGTCGAGATGATTGACTATTCGGAGCTGCGCGATGCCAAGCCGCACCTCGGGCGGATCCGACTGTTGGAGGACACGGACGGCGATGGCCGCATGGACCGCAGCCGGGTCTTTGTGGACGACCTGCCGTGGCCGACCGGCGTCTTCTGGGCCAACGGCGGATTGTTCGTGGCCGCGACCCCGGACGTTTTCTTCTGTCGGGACACCGACGGCGACGGCAAGGCCGAAAGCCGGGAGCTCGCCTTCACGGGCTTCGCCATTGATTACGCGCCCTACGCCACCAACCAGCTCAACATGCAGGCCATGGTGAACAGCTTCCGCTGGGGATTGGACAACCGCATCCACGGCTGCACGGCGCCAAACGGTGGCGAGATTACTTCCCCGCGCTGGCCCGCCGGGCGATCGGTGAATGTGCGCGGACGCGACTTCGCCTTCGACCCGCGCACGTGGGAAATGGTTGCCGAGGCCGGGGGTGGACAGTACGGGCTGGCGTTTGACGATCGCGGCCGCCGCTTCACCTGCAACAACAGCGACCACCTTCGGGTGTTCCAATACGATGCCCGCTACGCGGCGCGGAATCCCTACTTCGACATGCCGCCGGTGCTGCAGAGCATCGCCGTGGACGGCCCGGCAGCGGAGGTCTTTCGCACCAGTCCGGAGGAACCGTGGCGGGTCATTCGCACGCGCTGGCGCGTGAGCGGCGCCGTGCCCGGGCTCATCGAAGGCGGCGGCCGGGCGAGCGGTTACTTCACGAGCGCCACCGGCGTCACCATTTATCGCGGGGATGCGTGGCCCGAGGAGTTTGTGGGTGATGCGTTCACCGCCGACTGCGGGAGCAATCTGATTCATCGCAAGAAGCTGCGACAGGACGGCGTGGTTCTGCGGGCCGAAAGACCGGCGGAGGAGCAGCGGGTCGAATTCCTGACCTCCCGCGACACATGGTTTCGTCCGGTGCAGTTGGTGAACGGACCCGACGGCGCGCTCTACATCGTGGACATGTATCGCGAGATCATCGAGCACCCGTGGTCGCTGCCGCCGGCATTGAAGAAGCACCTGGATCTCAATGCCGGCAACGATCGTGGCCGCATCTACCGCGTGGTGCCTACCGGATTCAAACCGCCGGCTCGGCCGCGGCTCGGCGAGGCGGGCACGGCGGAACTCGTGGCCGCGCTGGGGCACCGTAACGCGTGGCATCGGGAGACAGCGGCGCGACTGATTTACGAGCGACCGGATCGGGCAGCGATTCCGGCGCTCGAGCGACTCTTGGGGGACGCTGCGTCGCCTCTCGGCCGCTTGCATGCCCTTTACGCGCTGGCGGGACTGGGCGCGCTGCGGCAGGAACACCTTCAGCGCGCCCTCGACGACACCGACGACCGGGTCCGCGAACACGCGGTGAAACTGTCGGAACCTTTTCTCGCGAGCGCCGGGGCAACCCACCCACTGCCCGCCCGGCTGCTCGCAATGACGGGTGATTCGTCGCCGTTGGTACGGTATCAAGTGGCGTTCACGCTGGGAGAATGCCGGGGGCCCGAACGCATTCAGGGTCTGGAGGATTTGGCCGTGCGGGACGGTGGCGATCCGTGGATGCGGGCAGCGATACTGAGTTCTCTCGCTGACGGAGCGGGAGAATTGTTCCAGCGGCTCGCGCGGCGTTCGGGCGGTCAACCGGTGGCCGCGCCGGAATTCCTGCGGGATCTGGTCCGCGTCATTGGCGCGCGCAACCAGAGCAACGAGGTCGCCGCCGTGCTGGATCACGTTGCCCGCACGCCCGACCCTGCCGCGGCGTTTGCACTGGTGCATGGGCTTGCCGAGGGGTTGCGCCGCGCCCGGGCGTCGCTCGCGGCCGAACGGATTCAACCGATCCTGGAGCGCGCCCGCGTTCTGGCCCGGGACAGCCAGCAACCCGAGCGTGACCGGGTTCGCGCCGTGGAACTGCTGGCGCTCACGCGTTTCGAGGAAGCCGGCGTTCTGCTGCTGTCCCTGCTCACCCCGGAAACCCCGCAGCCAATCCAACTCGCGGCGCTGGAGACGCTGGGGCGTCTCTCGGGCCCCGAGCTTGCGACCGCCCTCGTCGCCCGTTGGCCCGCCTTCACCCCACGCCTACGGGAGGCGGCGGTGGCGGTGTTGCTGGGCCGGCCGGAGCGGCTGCCTGCGTTGTTGGGCGCGGTGGAGTCGGGTGTGATTCGCCGGACGGACCTGACCTCCGTGCAGATAGATCAGCTCACCAACCACCGCGATGAGGCGATTCGCGGCCGCGCCGTCCGGCTGCTGACGGCGGCAGGGGCCGGCAGCCGGGAGGAGGTGCTCGCGGCTTATGAACCCGCCTTGACGCTCGCCGGTGATGCGGCCCGAGGCCGGCAGGTGTTTCAGGAGCGCTGCGCCTCCTGCCACCGACTGGGGGGCGAAGGGTGGCTTGTCGGCCCGGATCTCGTCAGCGTGCGCAACGCGGGCAAGGACAAGCTGCTCTCGAACCTGATTGACCCCAGTCGCGAGTTGCTGCCGCAGTACGTGGCCTACGAGGTGGAGACCAAGGACGACGAGAGCGTGCTCGGCGTTCTCGTCAACGAGACGGCCACCGCAGTGACCCTGCGTCAGGCCTACGGCAAGGAAACGGTCATCCCGCGGACGAGCATCGCCGCCATGCGGAGTACAGGGAAGTCGCTCATGCCGGACGAACTGGAGGCGGGGCTTGACCCTCAAGGCGTCGCGGACCTCCTCGAGTACATCGGCACGGCGGAAAAATAGCCCCCGACCCGCAGCAGGGGCGGCGGCGATTCAGGCGCCGGCGAATGCCTCGCGCAGCCGGTTTAACCACACGGGCACGGCTCGCCGAGGATCCTCGTTTGCTTCGTATTCCAGAGCGACGAAACCTTGGTAGTTCGCGTCGCGCAGAATCCTCACGATGCGCGGCAGGTCCGCCGGCTTCTTGCCCTGACCGGGGTGATGGACTTCCACCTTGATCTGCGCGTTGACGGCGTAGGGAGCGAGCCGGGCCATGTCGTCGTACGGATCGCCCGGGCCGTAGAAATTGCCGCCGTCGAAGTTGACTCCGACCCAGGGCGACTTCACGGCGCCGAGGATTTCGAGCAGGTCGTCCACCTGCGCCACGATGCCGCCGTGGTTTTCGAGTCCGAGCCAGATGCCCCGCCGTCCGGCATATTCGCCGCATTCCTCGAGCGCGCGGATGCACTGCCGTTTGGCCTCCGCCTTGTCCAGGCCGCGGGCCTCCCCCGCGAAGACCCGAATGTGGGGCGCGCCGAGGACGGCCGCGTGGTCAATCCATTCCTTCACCGCGGCGATTTCGCGATCGAGCTCCGGCCCCGGTGGCCGGGCAAAGTTGTTGCCCACCGCGGTGCCGCTGATGGTCAGGCCGCGCAGAAAGGCATGCCGCTTCAGGCGGATGAGAAAGGCTGAGTCGAGCGGTTTGGGAAAGTAGTAACTGGTCAGTTCTGTTCCCTCGCAGCCGTGTTCGGCGCAGAAGTCAATGAACTGGGGCAGGGTCAACCGCTTGGCCGGCTCGGCGGCATTGAAGAAATCGCGGAACGAATACGCGGCGAGACTCAGGCGGAGCACCGGTTTGCCCGGGCGGTTGAACGGTTCGACTGCTCGGGCGGTGCTGGCAATGCCACCACCGGCGAGGGTGGCGGCCACATACTTCAAAAACGAACGACGACAAACGGTGGGCGTGCTCATGGGAGGATTGAAGTTCAGGTGACGGGCGGAGGGAACCGAAATCTGCTCAACAAGCGTGCGGGCGTGAAGGTTTGGGTCAGGTCCGTCCGCGCCCGACCTTTTCGCTTTCGGTTGACGCCCCGGCTGGTGCTGCGCCCAGACTTCGTCATGTCGCTTTTCCATCCTCTTCGGCTCCCGTGGCGAGCAACCAATTGGCTCACCGTGGCCGCGTTCGCCTGCCTGTTCTCGGCGAAAGTCCGCGGTTCAGCTTCCTTGCCGGCCTTCGACTTCACCACGGCCGCAGGGCGGACGGGCTGGACGGCCGCCAACCAGATCAGCCAGTTCACGGGCGGCGTTGAGGGCCTCAGTGGAGTGATCACGGGCATTGATCCGATGGTCATCGGGCCGGCGGCAGACTATCCGGCCGGGCAGCCGCTCTGGCTGCGACTGCGGTTGTACTCGGAGACGGGCGGTTGGTGTCAGGTGTTTTACTTTCCTGCCGGCGGACAACCCACGGAGGCCCGTTCCGTCGGCTTTGTGGCACCCGCGGGCCGCTGGGTGGAGGGGCGCGTGGCGGTGCCGGCGCTGGGCGCGCGTCAACGGATGCGCATTGATCCGCCGGGAAGCTCGGGGCGTTTCACGCTCGCGTCCCTTCGGTTCGAGGCGCGCGGTCCCTTGCCCGATTTTGATTTCACCACCGTCCCGGACGTGGGGGAGTGGACGCCCCAGCATCACCTGTCCGGTTTTGGGCCCGGGCCGGACGGTCTGCACATGACGATTACGGGGCTCGACCCGTACTTCGCCGGCCCGCCACGGGACTACCCGGACGGCACGCCGCTCTGGTTGCACTTCCGCTTGCGGTCAGAGCAGGGGGGCATGGCGCAGGTCTTTTACTACCGCACGGCGCCCAGCGAAGCTGAGTCCGTTCGGTTTTACGTGCCCGGTGGCGACTGGCACGAAGCCAAGGTCCGCCTGCCGGCGCTGGGCAAGGGGTACCGGCTGCGAATTGATCCGCCCGGCAGCGGCGGTGCGTGCATCGTGTCGAGGCTCTGGTTTTCCGAGCGCGTCACCTTCGCGGAACCGACGTGGCCGAAGCCCGAGCCGTCGGTTCTCGGTGCCGACGCTCCCGCCATCCAGTCCGGCCCGCTCCGGGTGATCCACGCGACCAATCGTCTTGGCGGTTTCGAAGTGCGGGTGAACAACATTCTGATGGCCTGCGGTAATGCCGCACCCTTGGTCGGGTATGTTCTCGACGGTGCCGCCCGTTGGTTTCGCCTGGGGGGCGAGGGAGCGACCGTCACGGTGGTGGGGCAGCCGTTGCAGCATCTGGCCGACGCGCAGATTGGTGGGCGGCTGACTGCCCGGGTCACCTGTGCTGACCCTGACGGTGCGACGTGGGAAGCCGAGCAGACCTTTCGGCTCAATACGGCCGGCAGCCTGATGGTCGAGACGCGCGTGCGCGTGGATCAGGATCGCGACGTGTTACACTTGCCGTTGCTGACCCTGCTGCCCGGGTTGGGAAGCTTCGGCACCAACAAGACGCAGGCGCTGCTGGCCGGCGTCGAATACCTCGAAAACGAACCAAGCAGTTCGACCGCTGATCTCAACCCGCCGGATTCCAACCGCCAGGTGCCGGACGTGCTGAAACTCACGCTGCCGTTGGCAGTCGTCGCGGCGGAGGGGCAGTACGTGGGCTTCGCCTGGAATCGGGAGGCGGCCATAAATGTTTGCGCGTTCTTCGACACCCCGGACCGGCTGTTTCATTCCGGCGCTCAAGTCATGGGGTTGCTGTTCCCCGGATCCGACGGCTTGAACCGCGACGAGAGCAGCCTCCTCCCGTATGACACGGCGCGTCTGCCGGCCAATCGTACCTTGACAGTGTCCGCGATATTGCTGGGCGGAGAGGGCGCCACGGTCGTGCCGGCGGTGCGGCAGTACGTCGAGTTGTTTGGCCTCGCGTCGCTGCCATCGCCCGGCATGACGGCCACCGATTTTCACCGGCTCGCCGCGCGGGGCTGGCTCGATTCGAAGATTCGCGATGGTGATCAGTATCGGCACGCCGCACCGGGCTTCGGGTCGGGGCCCGCCGCGGATGCCGCGCTGTGGATGGATTGGCTCGCGCCGCGCGTCGAAGAGGCGGCGCTGGCTGGACGCTTGAGTGAAGCGGCTCGGCGGGCGCTTGGGCTGGTGCCTTCCGGGAGTTTGAACCAGGCGTTGGTTGGGCACGTTCGTCAGCCCGCTCCAGCGTTGGTTTATCGGCGAACAGTGGAGAATGCCGTCGCCGCCCGCGACTTCGGGCGCTCGCTGCTGGGCCGATTCCGCCCCGACGGAACGATCCAGTACAGGCCCTCGGCCGGGGGGCTGGACTATGGCCGGACGCATTGGGCTGATCACGCGAACGGGCTCACCGCCGCGACGCTGGTGGCGGTGCTTGAGGCGGCGGCGTTCTCCGGTGATCGCCAGTTGATCGCCGAGGGGGTGCGGCGCTTGCGGCAGGCCGTCACCAATTACGCCGGCACCGTTCCGCGCGGCGCGCAAACGTGGGAAATTGCCTTGCACACGCCGGACATCCTGGCCGCGGCCCATCTGGTTCAGTCGTTTGTCCTGGGATACGAGTTGACGGCGGAGCCGGAGTTCCTGGCCGCCGCGCGCGACTGGGCATGGACAGGTCTTCCGTTTGTCTATCTGACCCCGCCGACGGACCATCCTGTCGGACCCTACGCAACCATTCCCGTGCTGGGCGCCACGGCCTGGGTCGCACCGAACTGGATTGGTCTGCCGGTGCAGTGGTGTGGACTCGTGTATGCCGAGGCGCTCTACCGGCTGGCGCGGCACGATCAAACCGGCCCGTGGCGGCAGGTCGCCGACGGCATCGCGATTTCGGGCATCCAGCAGACGTACCCGGCGACGGACGCCGAGTACCTGGGGCTGTTGCCGGACAGCTACAATCTTCGGCCGCAAAGTCGCAACGGACCAAACATCAATCCCGCGACGGTCCTGGCACCGGCGGCGCGGTGGCTGGGGCAACCGGTGTACGATCACCGGGCCTTTCTTCGCCACGGGTTGATCGTCCACGCGCCCGGAGTGGTGGATGAGGTTCAGGAGCGCGCCGATGGCGTGGCGTTCAGGGTGCGCGGTTGGCCCTCCGAACCTTACGAGATCCTCGTGGTGGGATTGTCCCAACGGCCCGAAGTCCGGCTCAACGGCGCGCCGCTTTACTTGTCGCCGCCGCACGTGTTCCAGGCCGCCGAGGGACGGCTCATCCTGCGACTGCAGGGGAACGCCACCGTGGACATCCGGCACCCGGCACAGGCGGCGCTGCGCATCGAGCCGGCCCGGCAGCAGGGCCGCGTACGCGTTTTCTGGCCTGCGTCGGCCGCACGGTACCAACTCGAGTCCACCGCAGGGCTTGGCCCGATTGCAGAGTGGGCGCGGGTGACAGCTTCGCCCGAGGGCGTTGGCGGAGAATTCGCCATTGAGGAACCCACCGACGCGGCGGCGGCATTCTACCGGCTCGCGCGTTGAGGCCGCACCCGCGGCTTTACGCCGTCGCCCCGGTCGGCCCCGCCCAGGTGTTGGTTTTCGGAGCGGCTTGATCCGCTGGAGTTCGTCGGTACCCGCTCAGCGCCGCTGCCATGATCTGGTCCTCGGTCCATTCGCCCCGGCGGAACGTCGCGGCGAGCCGGCCCGCCGACATGACGGCGATGCGGTCGCACAGCGCCATCAATTCGGGCAGATCAGACGACACCATCACGATCGCCTTGCCCTTGGCGGCAAGGTCATCGAGGAGGCGGTAGATCTCGAACTTGGCGCCGACGTCAATGCCCCGCGTGGGCTCGTCGAAAATGAGCACGTCGCAGTCGCGCAGGAGCCATTTGGCCAGAACGACCTTTTGTTGGTTGCCGCCGCTCAGGTCGGCCACGCGTTGCTCGGCGTCGCGGCACCGGATGCCCAGCGCGCCGATCCAGCGTGTGCTTTCGGCCGTTTCCGCATTTCGTCGCAGCCAGCCAAGCGCCGCGCCAAAACGGGGCAGCGAGGGCAACGTCATGTTGACCCGCACCGCCAACGGCAGCAGCAGACCTTGTTCCTTGCGGTTTTCGGTGAGGAGGGCGACCCCTTGCCGGACCGCGTCGCGCGGGGAGCGGATGCGCACCGGCGGGGCGGCCCCGCGCAGCCGGATTTCTCCGGCGTCCGGCCGGTCCGCGCCAAAGATCGCGCGCATGGTCTCCGTGCGGCCCGAACCCATCAGGCCGGCGAAGCCGAGGATTTCTCCGCGCCGCACCTCGAAACTCACGTCCTTCACCGCCGGCTCGCGGCGGAGGCCGCGGACTTCCAGCGCCACGGTGCCGGGCTGGCGCGGCTGGCGGTCGAAGTTCCAGCCGACATCGCGGCCCACCATCAGGCGCACGATCTCGTCGAGGGTGATCTCGCCCATCGGCCGGGTTGCCACCAGCCGGCCGTCCCGCAAGACGCTGACGCGGTCTGCCACGCGGCGGATTTCTTCCATGCGATGCGAGATGTACAGGATGCCGGTGCCGGCGGCTTTGAGGGCGGCAATCTGTTGGAAGAGTTGTTCGATTTCCGGATCGGTCAGTGCGGCGGTGGGCTCGTCGAGAATGAGCACGTCGCAGCGTCGTGCCAGGCCGGCCGCGATCTCGACCATTTGCTGCTGGCCAACCCCGAGCGTGCGGATCGGGCGCGCGGGATCGAGGTCCCGCAGGCCGACGCGTTCAAGGGCGGCGCGGGCCTGACGGTGAAGCCCGGCGTAGTCAATCCAGCCCCAGCGGTGCGGCAGGCGGTCAATGAACAAACTCTCGGCCACCGTGAGGTTGCCGACGAGATTGAGCTCCTGCATCACCATCCGGATGCCGTGGTGCTCGGCGTCGCGGCGGTCGCGGGGGTGAAATGGACGACCCTCGAGCTTGAGCGAGCCGGAATCGGCCGGCGTGATGCCGGCGATGATCCGGCTGAGCGTGCTCTTGCCAGCTCCGTTCTCGCCAACCAACGCGTGGACTTCGCCGCGGCGGAGGCTGAAGTCCACGTCGGTCAGCACCCGGACCGGGCCGTAGGATTTCCCGAGGCCCGACGCGGAAAGCAGTTCATCAGGTTGCGACGTCATTTCGCCGCCAAAGACTCGCGCGTCACCAGTTCCACCGGCGTCTCGCGGTCGGCGGGAGCGGCCTTCGTCTTGAGCATTTCCAGGGCGTACTCAATGCCGAAGACGGCGAGTTGATCGGCGTGCTGGTCGGCAGTCGCGAGCACGCGGCCTTCCTGCAAAAGTTGCTTCACGGCCGCAATGTTGTCGTAGCCCACGACGAGCACTTGATCCAGCTTGCCCGCGGCGCGCAGCGCGGCCACGGCCCCCAGCGCCATGCTGTCGTTCGCGCAGAGAAACGCCTTGAGATCGGGATGTTCGCTGATGACGGCCGCCGCCACCTGGTTGGCCTTGTCGGTCTCCCAGAAGCCGGACTGCGAACTCACGATCTCCGCGCCCGCCGCCTTCATGGCATCTTCGAAGCCGAGTTTGCGCTGCACGGCGTTGAAGGCGTTGGGCGCGCCCTCGATGATGGCCACCTTGTCGCCGGGCTGGAGCCGTTTCGCCAGGAAATCGCCGACGGCCTTCGCGCCCTTGCGGTTGTCCGGGCCGACGAAGGGAAACTTCACCCCGGCCTGGGCGAGCACGGCCTCGTCGAACTTGTTGTCAATGTTCACGACCACGATGCCAGCCTGCTGGGCTTTCTTGCACACGGGCACCAGCGCCTTCGAATCGGCGGGGGCGATAACAATCGCGTCCACGCGCTGGGCGATCATCTGCTCGACCAACTCGACCTGCCGGCCCACGTCCAGCTCGTCCTTGATGCCGTTGGCGATGAGCTCGTACTGGTCGGCGTGGGCTTTTTGGTGCGCCTTCGCGCCGTTCTCCATCGTGAGGAAGAACTCGTTGGCGAGCGACTTCATGACCAACGCGATCCGCGGTGTGGCGGCAGTGGCGGATGGCGTGGACGCAGGCTTGCAGCCCGAGAGGAGCAGACTGGCCAGCGCCAGCGGCGCGGCCACGAGGCAGGAGCGGAGGAGTGTTTTCATGCCAGGACCTTCCTTCGCGCTTACTTCGCGGCGCGATAAACGCAGGCGTCGCGGATGGCCACCTGCCGGCCTTGTGACCGCGAGTCCGCCGTGCCGGTAGTGACGATGCGCAGCGTGTGCGGGCCGGGCTTCAATCCGTACGCCTGCCACAACACGTTGTCGTGGGTGTTCGGGACGATGTAGGCGTCGAGCTGGAGGTCCTGTTTCTTGCCGTCCAGATAAACCTCCGCGCGCCCGCCCAGTTGGTTGAGCGTGCCAATCACGGCGACCGCCACGCCATCGAACTTGAGCACGGCCTCACTCCCGGCAGCCTCGCTAACCTTTGTCCCCCGATCGTCTCTCCAAGTCCCGGTCCAGGTCCACGCGGGGTCGCTGGCGGGGATGCGGCGGTCCGGAATGCCCGGCGACCACTGTTCGAGCTTCGGCGCCCGGGGAGTTTGCGTCTTGACCACCACCTCGCGGTCGGTCACCCGGCCGCCGGTCATCCGGATGACTTGCAGCGCCCGCGCCTCGGTGGACGTGACGATGTCGTTGAAGGAGTAGTCGGTGAAATCGAACTTCCGGTTTTCGAGCTGCGGCATCTCGGTCTTGAACTTCGCCGGGATGCGCTCGTAGCCGAGCATGACGCCCAGCACGCCGGCGGCGCTCGAAGGGTTGCAATCCGAGTCCTGGCCGCAGCGCGTGCTGATCTCCATCGTCTTCTCGAAGTCGCCGCCACCGAACAGCAAGCCGAAGGCGACGTACGCGCCGTTAAGCTTGGCATCAATGTTGAACGGCGCGTTGAAGCCGTCCGGACACGGATCGTCCTTGTCCCACTTGGCCTGGACGAGTTGCCAGACCTTGCGCCAGTCGTTCGGATACTGCGCTTGCCAGCGCAGCAGATCGGCGAGCAACTGGCCGTACTCGCTCCTGGCCGGGATGCAGCGGAGGCCGGCCTCGACCACCTTGCGCGGATCGCTCTCGAAATAGGCGGCCGAGTACATGCCGCAGACAAACATGCCGCCGTACAGGCCGTCACCGTAGTTCATCACGCGCCCGACCCGGTCGCAGTACTTGTTCGACTCGCGCGGCAGGCCCGGGCACATGAGACCGATGAAGTCCGCCTCGATCTGGAAATCAATGTCGTTGGCGTGGAAGTTGTACTTTGGGTGCCCGGACCACGGCGCGGCGATGCCCTGGTTCAGCACACGGCGGGCGCCCGCGTTGGCGTGCCAGAGGTGGTACTTCGAGACTTTGAACGCTTCGCCGTACTGTTGAGTGGTGGCGCCGAGACCCAAGTCGTCCATGACCTTGGCGAAGGTCATTTCCACGTACAGGTCGTCCTGGTGGATGGTGTTTTCCAGCATCCCGTCTTTCCAGGTGAGGTCCCACTCGCCGATCTTGCCGTTGGACTTGAACTCGGTGGGCGCGCCGTAGGCCACGCCGATCATCTGGCCGGCCCAGCCGCCGCGGATTTTGTCCAGCAGGGCGGCGCGGGAGAGGGTTTTGGAGGCGGCGAGGGCGGCTGGCGCGAGGAAGAGCAAAGCCAGAGCCAGCGCCCGGATGTGGATAGAGGAGGCGGAGTTCATGTTGCGTCGAGGATTGCGAACTGCCCGCAGCCCGGTCAATTCGCTTCGGCGCGGGGCGGCGCGAAACCGCGACGGCCGCAGGGCGCCGGCCGCACCAGGTTTCCCGGTTCGGGTTAATGGGGCATCGGGCCGGGAGGCGGCATTGCTCTCGGCGCCCGCCAACGTGAGCTTGCCCGCGAAGCCAGAGGTCTCTGCACATCGCCGGCCGCGCCCGGCAGCCGCAGGCGTCACCAGATTCCTTGGAGACGCCAGTTCCGCCCGACAATCGTTGCGGTATCCGCCGACAGGATCGCCTCCATCCGGTCGTCGCCCGGAGCGGCTTCGATCACCCGGGTGACGCAGAACGACCCGTCAGCCGCGAACACCTCGACCACGCTGTGGTCCAGAAACACCCGCAGTTTCAGCGAATCATCGATTCCCAATGGCACTGTGACGTCGGCCACTTGAAGTTCCTTTCCGCGAAATTCAAGCCGCGCGCCCGGTTGGCCGGATTCTCCCCGGCGCAACCAAAGACCCGCCCGCGTTGCCCCGTCGCGGATCAAGCTGATCTCCAGTTCGGCCATCAAGCTGATGGTCAAGGGGGCGGCGTTCGCGGCCTCCCGACCTGTGAAGCGAAAGGCGACCGCTTCGTTTTGTCGCAACGATTCGAGTTCCGGCGCGGGCCGTTGGACGAGGCGGCCGTTCTCGACGGTCAGAACGCGCGGCAGCGTCATGCAGCCGTTCCAACCCTTGCCCGGCTTGAAACCGTTCACCCAACCGAACATCACGCAGCGGCCGCGGTTGTCGAACAGGACGTTCGGCGCGTAAAAATGTCCGCGGTCCACAAGGCCCTGCCCGGTCGCCGCGAACGTGCCCTGGTCTGGATCGAAGGAGCCCACGAACCAGTCGCACGAACGGTGGGGCGAGGTGATCAGCACGAACTTGCCGTCCAACGGGAAAAACAGCGGACACTCGATGTTGGTCACTGTGGGATCGGGATGACGGAAGAGGATTCCCCGATAGCGCCACCGCGTCAGGTCCGGATTCTCGGCTTCGAACAAGCTGACCACAGCCTGCCCGCCTTTGGCGCCGTTGAGATTGCCGCCATGCACCATGAACGCGCGGCCGGCGTGGCGAAAGATGAAGGGATCCCGGAAGTCGTAATAGGGGCTGCCGGTCGAGCTTTCCGTGAGCACCGGATTGCCGGTGAACTTTCGCCAGCGAATGAGGTCGGGGTCTTCGGGCAGGGCAACCCAGCAATGCGGCTCGCGGTCGCCGATGCTCGTGTAGAAGATCAAGGGTTCGCCCCGGTCGTTCCGCGTCAGACAGCCGGAGAAACAGTGATTCTCGCCGAGCGCATACGAGGGCCACAGTGCAATGGGCAGATGCTCCCAGCGAACGAGGTCGCGACTGCGGGCGTGGCCCCAGTGCATGTGTTCCCACGAGTCGCCGTAGGGGTTGTGCTGGTAAAAGAGGTGATACCACCCGTTGAACCAAAAGGTGCCGTTCGGGTCGTTCATCCAGTTGGCCGGCGGGCGGAAATGATACCGCGGCCGGTCTGGATCGCGGGCGGCGCGTTCAGCGGCGTTCTGCACGCTGCTCATGGCGCGCAAGAGGGCAGCCTCGCGGTCGTCCACGACCTTGGGCGGTGAATCACTTTGGACGATATGGTCCACGTTGAGGTGGCCCCAACCACCGGTCGCTTGATCCACCAACTCCAGCTTTCCCACGCGACCCGCGAATTCGCTCACGTCCCAGCTCTGCCAGCGCAGGAACTCCGAGTTGCTCCCCGTCGCGGTGCGGACGGTGTTGCCATCAATCAGCAGATTGATCGCTGTCGTGCCCGGGTGGCGGCCGCCGCCAATGAGGAAGTTGAGGCGCTGCCGTTCGATGGTGAAGGCCGGCGAGGTGAGCGTGCCCGTCGTGCTGTCGCCGCCGTGGTAGCTGTTCGCGAATCCCTTTCCCTGAAAGCCGGCTACCGGCATCTGGTCCGGCAATGACCCGCCGGCCGGGCCGTTTCCGAAGGCCTCGCCGGTGACCCGCCAGTCGCCATAGTCCGGACCTTCGAAGTCCGCCAGGACGATGTCGGGGCGCGACTCGGCGGCGGCGACCGCAAAAGACATGGCGAAACCGGTCGCCAATACGACCAATGGTATTGGGAGGCGGGCCATGGCGAGATTCATCGGCAGGGCAGGGGAGTACTCGGCGCCGGGGGACGGCTTCGGTCTTTGGGTCAGAGCCGTCGCACCCAGATGTTTCGAAAGCGGACCGGGCAACCGTGGCCGTTGAGCGCCAGCGGGCCTGAGCTCACCTGCTGCTTATATTCGGGGACGATCCGATGTCCGGTCTCACCGTGAATCGGCTCGTTGAGGTGAACGAGGACGCCGTTGTGCAGCATCGTCACCCGCGCGGGCTCCTTGAGCTTGCCGTCGGCGAACTTCGGAGCAGTGAAAAAGATGTCGTAGGTCTGCCACTGGCCCGGTGGCCGGGTCACGTTCACGAGCGGTGGTGTTTGACCGTAGATCGCCGCCGCCTGGCCGTCGGGATACAGCTTCTCGTTGTACGAGTCGAAGATCTGGATTTCGTACAGGCCCATGAGCATCACGCCGTTGTTGCCCTGGTCGTACCACGGCCCCTGGAAGTTGGCCGGCGCGAGCCACTCAACATGGATCTGGCAGTCGCCGAAGGTCGCCTTGGACGTCAGGTTGCCTTCGCCGGCGACGATCTCGCCGTTGTCCAGCTTCCACTTGTGCGGCTGCCACTGATCAAGGTTCTTCCCATCAAACAATACGATCGCATCACTCGGCGCAGGGGCCGGGGGCAACGCGGGACCGGGGTTGACGCGCCTTGGTGCGGGCCGGTCGGGATCGTGGACGAGCCACTCGCACCAAGGAAGTTTCGGGGTGTCCTTGTAGCCGTACACGCCCGATCCATCTTTGGCATGGACCAGGTCGGCGGCCAGCGCCGGACCCGATCCGAGGCGGCTGAGTAGCAGGGCGCCGGAGCAGACCATGACTGAGAGACGGAGATGATTCATATCGGTGGTTCGCCGTCGTGCCGGTGCTCCCGGTCGCGAAGGCGGTGAGGGGAGCCTAGTCATCCGCTCGGCTGCGTGAAGTCTGAATCTGGCCTGACTCCGACCCTCGTGGGAGCGGGAGGCCGGAGGCAGCCGTCCAACCCCCGCTGGACGTTGGGTGAAGGAAAGTGGTGTCATGGCGGCGTCGCGACGGGATCCAGTGGTGGTGGCCGACGGGTGACGAAGAGCGGAATGATACAATGGCTGCGTTACTGAGTATCCGTCCCGGCGAGAGGTCGTGGCCACAGAGCAGACAAACAGAGCGCCGACGCTTGCGCCGCCCCGGGTGCCGGAACACGTCGTGTTGCGGCAGGTCGGCGTCGGCGCGTACGGCGATGTCTGGCTGGCGCGCAGCGCCACCGGGATCCCGCGGGCGGTGAAGGTGATCCGGCGGGAGCGGTTTGAGCACGAGCGCATCTACGAGCGCGAGTTCGACGGGCTGAAACGCTTCGAGCCGGTTTCCCGCGCGCATCCCGGACTGGTGGATGTCCTGCAGGTCGGCCGCTCCGACGAGGAAAGCCAGTTCTACTACGTGATGGAGCTGGCCGACCCGGCAGATGCCGATGGCGATTTTGGGCCGGAGACCTACGTGCCGCTGACCCTCCGTCAGTGGTTGCAGACGCGCGGCCCGCTGTCGGTGGCCGATTGCGCTCGCGTAGGGGCGGCCGTGGCCGACGCGCTCGCGTTCATGCACCAACGCGGCTTGGTGCATCGGGACATCAAGCCCTCGAACATCATCTTCGTCGCCGGCCAGCCGAAGCTGGCGGACGTCGGGCTGGTGACCGGCGTTCATGAAGCCCGCTCGTTCGTGGGCACCGAGGGCTACATCCCGCCCGAGGGCCCCGGGACGCCGCAGGCCGACCTCTACGCGCTGGGCAAGGTGCTTTACGAAATGGTCACCGGTCGCAGCCGGCTGGACTTCCCCGACCTGCCGCGGGAATGGCTCCAACGCCCGCCAGCGGAACAGTTTGGCGAGCTCAATGAAACGATCCTGCGCGCCTGCGCACCGGAGGCGGGAGAACGCCACGCCTCGGCCGCCGAACTGCGCGATGAGCTGCTGCTCGTGGAGGCCGGACACTCGGTCCGCAAGCTGCGCCGGCGCGAGCGCCGGCTGGCCCTGTGGCGGCGCCTCGGGGTCGGTGTCAGCGCGGCGGCATTGCTGGCCATCGGGCTGGCCTGGTTTGAGCGGGGGCGGGCCGAGCGGGCGAACCGTCGCGCCGCCGAGGAATCGGCCCTCCGGGCCCGGGCCGCGGCCCAAGAGCGCGTCGCCCGCGCGGCATTGTACGCGGCGGACATGAATCTGGCGCAGCAGGCCCTGGCCGCCGGCAATTACGGCCGGGCCGCGTCGCTCTTGGACGCGCATCGTCCCCAGGACGGCGGACCGGATTTCCGTGGTTTCGAGTGGTACCACTTCCACGAGCGGATGCGGGGGGGAAGTCGCGGGTCGCTGGACGGGCACCAGAACCTCGTGGCAGCGCTGGTCGTCAGCAGCGATGGCGGCGGCCTGTATTCCGCAGGCTTCGACGGCACCCTGCGCGAGTGGTCTTTTGAATCGTTGAGCGAAACACAGCGTTGGTCGTAACCCAGCAATTTCACAATGGCGATGACTCGAGACGCCGCCGGGCGACGGCTGGCGTTGGAGCTGGATCAACCGCCGCAAACAGTCGTCCTCGATCGGGACACCGGCCGCTGGCTCAGCGGCCCGGGGCGCGGTTCGCCAACCTTGGTGTTCAGTCCTGAAGGCGACCGGCTGCTGCGCGGTGTGGGTATGATCCTGTTTGAGACCAATGCGGTGACCGAGATTCTGCCCGCAGACCTAAACGGCGTGCCTCAGACCCTCGAAGGGTCCGGCGGTCGGGCGTGGTTCGCGCCGGACGGTCGGGTACTGGTGACCGGGCCGTGGGGCGACGCGCTCCGGCTGTGGTCCTGGCCGGAACTGCAACTGCGGGGCGACCTCGCCGAGGCGGGCACCGTGATGCAGGCGGCCTTTCATCCCGCGGGAAAACGCCTTGCGACCGTGACGCGCCACGGCCGGCTGCAGGTATGGGATGTCCAGACGCAACGCCGGCTGCTGGAGCGGCCGACACACAACGGCGGCGTCATCTGGAGCGTCGCCTTCTCTCCCGACGGCCGCCGCTTGGCCACGGCCGGCAATGACCAGACCGTGCGGCTCTGGGACCCGGACACGCTCGAGGAACTCCGAACCCTGCGCGGACATCAGAGCGAGGTCTGGACCGCCATCTGGACTCCAGATGGCCGGCAGCTTGTCTCGGCCGGCAAGGACGCCTCCATCCGCCTGTGGGAGGTCGCCCACGAGCCGCCGCGGCGCGAATGGAGCGAGCTGGCCCAGACGCCGGAGTTTTCACCGGACGAACGCTGGCTGGCGGTGCGGCAGCGGGACGGTACCGTGATGGTGCTGGATCCGTTCACCGGCGAAGCGCGCCGGCAAGTCGGTCCGGCACTGGAGCTCGGCGGCTTCAGCGCGGACGGGCTCACCCTGAGCCTGCTGCGGTCCGACCGCGTGGTGGAGTGGCGCCGGTTGGACAACGGACTCCTGGTGCAGACCGCACCAGCCCCTCCTGAACCGCCGGCGACCACCGCACGACGGCTGTCGCCTTCCGGCCGCTGGTTGATCCACGGGACCGAAGAGGGAACAGTCTGGGTGGGTAAGATGGGCGGGGGTAGTGCGGCCCGGCATCTGGTCGGGCACCGGCAACGGGTCATCAGTCTCGAAGTCTCCCCGGACGAACGGCGCCTGTTGTCCGGATCGCTGGATTTGACCAGCCGCCTCTGGGACTTGGAGACGGGTCAGGAACTGGCCGTCTTCGTCGGCCACCAGATGTCCGTCAGCGCCCTGGCCTTCGCGCCGGACCAAGGTGTGATCGCCACGGGTAGCTGGGACGACACCGCGCGATTGTGGGACCCGGTGGGCGGGACGCCGCGCGCCGTGTTCAGCGGACATCCCGGCAGCGTCCATGCGGTGGCGTTCGCCCCGGATGGCCGGACGCTGGCCGCGCTGAGCGGGAGTGGCGAGCTTCGCTTCTGGAACCTCGCGATGGGCCGCGAGGCGGGCGTACTCCCCGGGCCGGCGGGCGAGGGCACGGGCCGTCTGCGGTTTTCTTCCGCTGGCCGCTGGCTGGCGGTGGTGCGTCCCGGGGGCACCCTGACGTTGCTGCTGGCCCCACGCGAGGACACAAAACCTGAAGCGAGGCGGTTAGATATCGCTCCTGACTGACGAAATGGAGGGCGAATTGGACACCACGGCCACCATTTCGACCCTGGCCGCCAGCCGGCCACGGGCCCTGTCCGAGGACCTGGAAGCGACCCGGGCCAGTCTGCTCGCGCGGCTCAAGGACGCCGCCGACCATGAGGGCTGGCAGCGATTCTTCCGGACTTATGGCGGCGTGATTCACGGTTTCGCGCTTCGCTCTGGCCTCTCCCGCACCGAGGCGGACGAGGCGCTGCAGGAGACGATGATCTCGGTGGCCGGCGAGATGCCGGGCTTCCAATACGACCCGGCGCGCGGCCGCTTCAAGGGCTGGCTCTTCCAAATTGTTCGCCGCCGCATCGCCGATCAGTTTCGCAAGCGCGCCCGGCAGCAGCGCCTGACCGATGACCGCCGGGAAGCCGCCGAGTGCGGCGAAGCGGTCGCCGAGGACGCGCTCCAAGCGGCCTGGGAGGAGGAATGGCGTTCGTCGCTGTTGGAGCGGGCGGTCGAGCGGGTCAGAGCCCGGGTTTCGCCGCGACAGTGGCAGATGTTTGAGCTGACGGCCCTCCAAGCCTGGCCGGCGGATCGGGTCGCCGACCTGCTCGGAGGGAACCGCGCACAGGTGTACATGGCCAAACTACGCGTGGGCCGGTTGCTCAAGGAGGAATTGCGGACTGGCCATCCGGAGTAATCCGCCACCTGCTGCCGGGCCACTCGCGGCGATCGGAAATGCGGTCGCCCCCCGGCCACACCCGGCAACCGCGTTTCCTTCAACGCGTGCACTGGCCGCACCGCAGTTTTTTTAACGATGTTCGTTAGATCGGCCGGCGGGGCGGCGAATAATCGGGTAATGAAGAAGAACTCGGGGTTCCGACTCACCCGCGCCTCCGGCCAGGGTGTTGTGGCCGCGCTGGCCGTCTTTTTGAGCCAGCCTGACGCCCGGGCGCAACTCGCCATCGAACGCTTCGAGGTACGGGCCGACGGCCGGTTCACGCTCGATTTTTCCGGTGACCCGTCCAGCTATTACCGGCTGCTGCTGGGGACCCGCGTGGATGCCGTCAACCAGGTGGGTGCGCTCAGCCTGACCCCGCCGTTGATCACCCCGCTCCGTGGCGGGGAATCCGCCTTTTTCCGCGTCCAACAGGTGTCCAGGGCGGCCAACCTCGACACGGATGCCGACGGGATTCCCGACGTGTACGAGTTGCAGCACCCGCCGCTGGACGGCCTGAACCCCGCCGATGCCCGTCTGGACCTCGACGGCAACGGCCGGACCGAACTCGAGGACTATCTCGATGCGACCACGCCTCCTCGGCCGGTCCGCATCGCCGGGACGTCGCCGTTTCCGGGCGAGGCCGGCGTTTCGGTGAACCGCGAGGTGGTGGTCTTCTTCTCCGAGCCGCTGGCGGCGGACGCGGTCGTGAACGCGGCGAATTTCCACGCGGGCTTTGGCGGGCGGCGCTTCCTCAGCCGCGTCGAGCTCAGTTCGGACCGCCGCAAGGCCACGCTGTTCTTCCTCGAACCGATTCCCGGCAGCACGCGGGTGACGGTGGTCTTCGATGCGGCCGCCGTGCGGGGCGCCAACGGCCTGCTGGTGGACGCGGACGGGGACGGCGTGCCCGGCGGGGTGCATCGCCTCCAGTACGACACCTACAGCACGACCGGCGTGGCGGGCACAGCAATCTCCGGCGTGGTGTACGCCTCCGAGCCGGTGCCGCCGCGGCCGGACGGCTCGACGAATCTGCCGTTGCCCGGGGTGACCATCACGGTGGACGGCGCGGAGGAGACGCTCCGCGCGGTGACGGACGCCGAGGGCCGCTTCACGCTCGCCAACTGCCCGGCGGGCCGGTTTTTCGTTCACGTGGATGGCCGCACCTCGCCGCTGAGCCAGTGGCCGGCGGACGCCTATTACCCCTACATCGGCAAGGCTTGGGAGGCGGTGGGTGGCCGTGCGGACAACGTGGTGCCCGGCGGGGTCATCTACCTGCCGCGCGTGCCGGCCGGGACGCTCCAGCCGGTGAGCCTGACTGAAGACACCGTCATCGGCTTCGCTCCCGAAGTGCTGGCGCAAAACCCCGAACTCGCCGGCGTGAGCCTCGTCGTCCCGGCCAACTCCCTGTTCGACAACGACGGTCGGCGCGGCGGCCGCGTGGGCATCAGCATCGTGGATCCGACGCGCCTGCCGGAGCCCTTGCCGGACGGCCTGGATCACGTGCTGGACATCACTGTGCAGACCGACGGCGCGCAGAATTTCGACCGGCCGGTTCCGGCGTGCTTCCCCAACGTGCCGAACCGCGACGGTGTGGTCCTGGCGCCGGGCGAGCAGGCCGTGCTCATGTCGTTCAACCACGACACGGGCCGGTGGGAAACGTCGGGCACCATGACGGTCAGCGCGGATGGAAAGCTGGTTTGCACCGATCCCGGCGTTGGAATCCGTCAGCCGGGCTGGCACGGCTTTCAAGCGCCGCCACCGTTGCCTCCTCCTCCGCCGCCTCCTCCTCCGCCCCCACCGGCACCGCCGTCACCTCCGCCTCCGCCGCCTCCCCCGCCGCCACCACCACCCTGCCGCAATACCGAAGGCGGACGCTGTCGCACGGACTGCGCCGCCCAAGTGCGGGGCTGCCGCCACAGTTGCGATCTCGATCTACAAGATGCCCTCGGGGACCTCGGGATCGGCATGGACGAGGTGCGAGTGAGCGTCGAGGACGCCGCCAACGCGATGGGCCGCAATGATGTGCTCGAATGCTACGAGACGTGCGACGCGTACGGCCGGATCTGCCGGGCAAATTGTCCGCCACAGCCGCCTTGCACCCAGACGGGCTCCCCCGGGCCGGCCAACGCTGGCCTGTCGCCGGCCGACGCGGCCAGCGAGTTGTTGCGGGCACTGGCGGCTCTGTTGCTGGAGGTTCGCGCGCAGGGGTCCGCCACTCCGCTTCAGGCGGCCGAGTACCGGAATCTTTGGGAACAGTTGCGGGCGATTGTGGGGCCGGACCCCCGGGCTTTTTGGGCCCGGGTCATCACGGAGGCCAATCTCAATACCGAGGCCGCCTATACCTATGCCGCGCCCGAGCGGCGCCTGCCGTTCGTCGCCTTCCAGCGTTACGAACGCGTCGAGGTGACCGCGATCAATGATCAGGGGCGCGTATCCTTCCAAACCAACGTGACCGAAGTCGTCCGCACCACGCGGGGCATCATGGAGCCGTTCGGCCAGTTCCAGTTGTTCCCGCCTGCGCCGGAGCCGCGCTGCTCGCCGTGCAACCCGGTGGTCACCTACCGCAACTGGCGACTGGAAGTGTATTCCCACGACCCGGTCACGGGACGCCTGGGCAGGGCCCTCGGCTTCGAACGGACCGGCGGCTTCGGCGGCAACACCCTCATCCGCGGTGATTTCGTCATCTACGGCATGACCTTCGGCGACCTGGCCGAGGTTGCACCGCTCGATTCGGACCATGACGGCCTGCCCGACCTCGCGGAACTGGTTCACGGCACGGATGCCGCCAAACGCGACACCGACGGCGACGGGATTCTGGACGGCGCCGAGGTCGAGCAGGGCCTGGACCCGCTGGACGGCCGGCCCGCCGCGCTCGGCGTGATCGGTTCGTTACCGCTGCCCGGTGAGGCGGTGGACGTGGCCGCGTTCAATGACCGGGTGCTGGTGGCCCTCAAGGAAGGCGGCGTGGGCGTGGTGGAAGTCGGCTCGGGCCGCCTGGGCGTGCTCGCGGCACGGCTCCCGGCGCCGGGCGAGGTCCGCGTCGTGGCGCTGGACCAGAACTTCGGCGTCGCCGGGGGCGGCTTCCCGGGCGTGCTGGTGTTCGATCCGCGGGACCCGGTCGCCACGGTGCGGCGCGCGCCCGGACCGACGGCGGCCGTCACGGCGGCGTTCGTCGAGGCGGGTTTTGGCTGGCTGGCCATGGACAGCGCGTATTTGTACCTGATGGACCTGGCCACGGGGGTGATCCTCAACGCTCTTCCGGTGGCGGGGGTGGCCTCAGATCTCGCCGGCGAAAATGGCGTGGTGGTGGCCGTGACCGCGGGCGAGCTGCTGACCTTCCGCCAGGAGGCCGGGACGATCGTGCCGCTCGGCCGGGCACCGCTAGGGCTGGGCTCGGCGGACTTTGTGACCGGCCGGCGGCGGGTGTCGGTGGGGGATGGCGTCGCCTTGGTCACCGACATGGACGGTTTCGGCCGCTTCGACATCAGCGATCCGACGCGGCCGGTGAAGTTGTCCGGCGTGCAGTCCTACGGCCCGGCGGCGTTCAAGCAGATCCTGTCCAACGGTTCCGGCTCTGGGCTGGCCGTGGTGGGCGGCACGCCCAATCCGCCCGTGCTGCCCGGCGGCCACAACGTGCAGGTCTTCGACCTCCGCAACCCGGCGATCAACAACGCCGCGGGCGACCCGTACGCCACTCCGGGCGTGGCCCGCGCGGCGGGGCTCTACCACAGCTTCGCCTACGTGGCGGACGGCCGGGCGGGTCTCCAGATCGTCAACTACCTGCCTGCCGATACCGGGACCATCCCACCGGTCGTCACGCTTCGTACCGACCGCGCCGAAGGTCGTGCCGAGGCCGGCCAGCCGCTGCGGTTACAGGCATCCGTCAGCGACGACGTGCAGGTGCGGCGGGTCGAGTTCTACGTGGATGGCGTCCGTCTCGCGGCCGACGGCAACTTCCCGTTTGAGGTCGTATTCACGGCGCCCCCGCGGGAACTGGGCCGCAACGCCATTCGGGTGCGTGCCAGGGCCACCGACACCGCCGGCAACGAAACCTGGAGCGAGGAGCTCGCGCTCGAACTCGTGGCCGATGCGACGGCACCGCGAGTCGTGCGGGTGGTTCCCGATGCGAACGCCTTGCTGCCAGAGCTGTCATCGGTGCTGGTCTTTTTCAGCGAGGCCGTGTCCCCGACCTCCCTCACGGAAGCCTCCGTGCAACTGCTCGCCGCCGGGATAGACGGAGTTCTCGGCACGGCCGATGATGTGGCGCTGGGTGACCTGGGCCTCGACCTGCGCGAGCAGATTTCCAGCCTCGCGGTCACCACCGCCCGGCCTCTGCCGCCAGGCCGTTACCGCCTGCGCTTGGCACCGCCCCTGGCCGACCTGGCCGGCAATCCCATCGCCGCGACCTTCACCCTGGACCTGATCGTCTATGACGGAGCGCTGGACACCGACGGCGACGGCCTGCCGGACGACGTGGAACGCCTGCTGGGCACCGACCCCACCCGACCGGACACCAACGGCAATGGCGTACCGGACGGCCTCGAGGACCCGGATGGCGACGGCCTGGGTAGCGCGTTCGAAATCCTCGCCCGGCTCGACCCGCGGCGGCGGGATACCGACGGTAACGGCATCAACGACGGCCAGGAGGACCTGGACAACGACGCCCTGCCCAACCTTGCGGAGTTTCACCACGGCCTCAATCCGCGACACCCGGACACCGACGGCGACGGCTGGCTGGACGAGGCCGAAGTCACTGCCGGCAGCGATGGGCGGGATCCGCAGTCCGTCCCGAGCCTGCCCGGCTACGCCCGGCCGGCCACCCAGTTGATCCTGCCGCAGGCGCCCCAGCTTGATCCGGCGAACCTCGGTCTGGTCCTCGCGCGGCCGCAGCTCTCGCTGGTGTTGCCGGTGGCGCCGCAACTGGCGCCGGAGGAGGCGGGGTTGACCGTCGCCCGGCCGGTGACCTTCCTGACCCTGCCGGTGGCGCCGCACCTGGAGGCCGGCGAGCTGGGCCTGAGCGTGGCCCGGCCAGCCGTGCAACTCATGCTTCCGCGCACCTCCCCGGCCGACGACGCCGAACCGGGCACCACCCTGGCGCGCCCGGTCGTCACGCTGCGCCTTGACCGTTAACCCCCCGACAGCAACTCCGTTGAACCCAACGCCTGAAAATCAATCCATCATGAAAACCACACGCATTGCTACCCTCACCTCCCTCGGCAGGCCGACCCCCTGGCTGGCCCTGCTGGCGGGCACTCTCCTCGCGTCGCCGCTGGCCGCGCAGAACTTCAACAACGGCAGCACCGGCGCGCTCGGGGATGTCGTCATTGACAGCGACACCACCGTCGCGCTCCCGCCGGACGGCATCCTGCACTACCGGAGCCTCCGGGTGAACGCCGGCAGCACGCTGCGGTTCACCCGCAACGAGCACAACACGCCCGTGTACCTCCTGAGTCAGGGCGACGTCGTCATCGCCGGCATGATTGATGTCTCCGGCCAGGGCGCGCCCATCAACATCCCCACCGGCGGGGCGGGCGGGCCGGGAGGGTTCGACGGTGGCAAGCCGGGCTTTGCCGAGACGCCTCCCGGTGCGGGCTACGGCCCGGGCGGGGGCCGGGGCGGAGCGGGCGATTCCCATCATCCGAACGGGGCCGGCAGCGGATCGTACGCGACGGTGAATCAGGTTTGGGGCAACACCAACAAGGGTGCGGTCTATGGCAGTAAGCTGCTGATCCCGCTGGTGGGCGGCTCCGGCGGCGGCGGTCGCGCGGGGGCGCCGGGGCAGGGCGGCGGCGGCGGTGGCGGTGCGGTCCTGATCTCTTCCAACACGCGTCTCGAATTGACGGGTACCGTGCGGGCACAGGGGGGAAATCCGGGCGGATTATCAGGAAACGGCGGCAGCGGTGGCGCCGTCCGGCTGGTCGCCCCGGTGGTGGCGGGCAACGGAACGGTGGCGGTGAACACCCCTAACAATTGGGCCGGCGACGGCCGCATCCGGGTGGACACGATTGACCGGCGGGAACTGCAACTCGTTTTCCAACCGCTCTCCTCGCTGTCGATGGGCGCCAACCTGTTCATCTTCCCGCCCAACGAACCGCGGCTCGATGTGGTCCAGGTGGCGGGGCAGGCGATCCCCGTGGGCAGCGCGCCGGTGACCTTCCAGCTCCCCTTCGGCGCCGATCCGAACCAGGTCGTCCGCGTGCAGGCGCGGGACTGGAACCGCGTGGTGCCCATCCGCGTGGTCCTGACGCCCGACTCGGGCGACCCGGTGCAGTTCGACGCGGAGATCAACAACGCCGCGCAGAACCCCGCCGTAGCCGAGGTGCCCGTCACCGTCCCGGTCAACACGCCCGTGACCGTGCATTGCTGGACCCGGTAGGAGTGGCTGCCGGCGGCCGCCGCGGAAAGAATCGGGCAGCAAGCCCGTTCAGCCCGCTCGTCTCTTGGACGGGCCCGGCTGAAGCGCCGCCCCTCCGGTCGGTCAAGGCATCAAGAAGGGCTACACTTACGGCGTGAGTGGCAAATCCAGAACGCCGTAGTCGCCCAACGGCAACCACAGCGTCGCGCCTTGGCGGGCCACTCCGCTGTCCAGCGTCAGATACACGCAGCCGTCGCTGGCGGTCTGGCCCACCCGTTTGAGCGTCGCGGGGTTGGTCGCATCCCAGACGGTTACCGTCTGGCCGCCATTGACCAGGAGCAGTTCATCCACCCGTGCCAGTTGGCTCAGATAGCCGGGAGACTCCGCCAGACCGAACTGAAGAAGCGCGCCCTGCGGGGTCAGCCCCCAGGTTTCAAGGCGGGAGGATTGTTTCGCCGCATCGTAGCGACCGAGAATGAGCTGGTCGGCGACCGTCACAATCTGCCCCGTCCAGCCGTCGCCGAGTCTTTGGGACGTGACCAAGGATGCCTCCACGCCATCATAGGCGAGCGCGTCCAGGAACTGCACCCAGTCGGTCTGCCCTTGTTCGTCCCAGTGGTAGCCCGTGGTATAAAGCACCTCGCCGCCGTGAGTCACGGCCACAAGCTGGCCGGGCAGGTTGACCGGCTTGCGCACGGTGGGATTGGCAGGATCCGCGAAGTCCACCACCGTCAGGAAGTGACGGGTCAGCCAGCGACCGCGGGTGAAATCGGGCGAAGAATTCGTGGCAGTGCGCGAGTCCGGAATGAACTCCGACCTCTGGTGGCTGAGGTAGAACAAGCCGTTTGCCAGGAACGTGGGACTGAAACCCCAAAGATTGCCGTCGGTGGCCACCTGCGTGAAGGACGCGAAGCGCGGCTGGCGCGGGTCGCTGATGTCGAAGGCGAAGAACTGACCGCCGCCCGAACCGCCCCACCACCAAGGAATCCAGCGCCCGCCGGGCGCGAAGTCCAGCCCCAGCCGCCCCGCCACCAGCCCGAACTGCCGCCGGCCAGGACCAAGAGACCCGCACGGGGCGCGAAGCCTTTCAGGCTGTTAATCCAGCCGATCCCTTCGACCCGTGCCTCGGCCGTCCCGGCGATCGCCAACTGCGGCAGTGCGGTCAACTCGACGACAGTGAGGAAGAGATTCGGCGGCAGCGGAGCGGGCGGTTCACCCTCTTTCCCGGGTTCGATCGGCGTCGAAGCCGAATCGAATTGCGCCACGTACAGATAGTCACCAATCCGCTCGCAGGCCGCGACCGGCAGGGAGCGGGGCAGGGGTAGCGCGCTGAGCAGCCGGTCGGGGTCGCGGGCGCTGACCACGCGCAGTGCCGGGGTTGCGTTCGGCCACCACGCAGTACCGCGCTCGACTTCAACGAGCTGGTCTCCGATCACAAACACCTGGTCCACCGGCCAGGCCAGTCCGAGATCGCTGGTCACTTGCGGCCGGTCGCGGTCGGTGGCGTTCACGGTCAACAGCTCCCGGCCCGACAACGAAAGGATCCGCTCGCCGTGCAGGGTGGCGCGCCGGGCCTGCATGGCATGCTCGATCACGCCGCGGGCGCGGAGCGCGTTCGCCTCGAGGTCAATCAACTGCACGCGCGAAGCGTAGCCCTTTTCCGAGTAGCCTTGGTAAGGAACGAGAATCAGGCCGGCGTCGGGTAGCACGGTGAACGCCTTTTCGTCGTAGTTGGCCTCGCTCCAGGAGTAGTTCTCGCCCAGCGGGACCTTGGACAGGAGCGCCGGGCGGGCCGGATCCGCCACGTCGAAGAGCGACACCTCGACCTGCCAGTTGTTCATTCCGCCGACGCCCACGGTCACCAGCCGGTCACCCAAGGGCTGGATGTAGGTGGACCAGCCGGGGATCTCCAACTCGCCGTGCAGCGTGGGATGGGCCGGGTCGCGGAGGTCCACAATCCACAACGGGTCAATCCGCTCGAACGTCACGATGTAGGCCCGGTCGCCATCAAACCGCGTGGCGAACAGCGCCTCGCCCTTGCCGACGCGAATTTCCCCGAGCTTCCGGGGCGCGGCGGGGTCCGCGAGCGAGAAAGTTTCGAGCACGCTCACGGTCTCGTTCCGATTCTCCCAGCGCCAGACGTGGGAAATGACGGTGAAGACCTCGCCGTCGAGGTTCAGTTTGAACTTGTCCGCCACACGACCGGCGGGCTTGACGGTGCCGGCGCTTTTCATCTGGCCGTCGGGCGACCGGATGTCAATCAGCCGAACCTCGCTTTGCCACCAATCGGCCGGCACCTGCAGGCCGACAAACAGGAAGCGATCCGTCGCCGCGACGACGTTCCCATAGCCCGCGAACCAGAGGGTGTCCCGGACGACGGGCGCGGTCGGATCACTGAGGTCGAACGAGGTGACGGTCGTTCCGTATTCCCATTGTTGGGTGGGGGGGTCGCCGGGCCGCGCGGGCGGCAGGGTGACCACCCGATACGTCTGCGAAGCGACGTAAAGGGCCGTACCCACGAGGCGGCTCTCCTGGATGTAGCCGGGCACGGGCAGCGACTTCACCACGGTGGGCGTGCCCGATGCCACGTCCACGATCAGCGCCTGACTGCCTCCGTCCGCACTCCAATCGCAGCCGTTTCGCGCCAGCAGGATCGCGTGCCGGTCGCCCAGCAGGTACATCTGCTCGCCGGCAGCGGGGATTCTCAGGGTGCCACGGATCGCGGGCTGGTCGGGATTCGCCACGTCCACCACCTGCAGGCCGCGGTACTGGTTGAAGAAGAAGAGCCGGTCCCCGCGAACGATCCAAATATCCGATTCGACCACCGCGCGGCTCCCGCCTCCGCCTCCGGCCTCGGGAGGCGCTCCGGCGTCCAGATTGCGCCAACTGTCCGCCGGGGAATTTGCCGCCGTGCCTTCCGTGGCTTGACCGTTGAATTCGGACTGGCCTGCGTAGAAACGGGGCGGCAGGACTTCGGCGGCGTCCCCGCGCACGCGCAAGACCTCCACCGCTTCGGACTTCTCGATACGAAAGGTCAGCGTGCCGCCCTCACCCGCGAGACGCTCCACCGCGCGAGGCACCCACGCGCCGGCACCCAAGCGGGAGCGGCCTTCCAGCGTGACCTTCCGGACGCCGGCGGGGACTTGGACGGTCACCACCACGTCGCGTTGCTCTACGGTCACGGCGGAAATGACGGGACGACCATCGGACGCGGCTTCATCGAGGCGCGCCGGGACCGAGAAGGGGAACTTCGCCGTCCGGCCGCCGTCGGCACGAATGATCAACTCGCCGTCGCCGGGTTCCAAAAGTCCAAGGTCGAGCTGCCCGGCCCGGGTGGACAGGACCTGCGGGCAGGCCATTCCCAACTGCGTCTCCAGCCAGCACGACACCGTGACTTGCCGTCCGTCGCGCTCAGGCTGCCCAAATAGCAGCCGATGACACGGATCGGGCAAGGTCACCGAATAGTTGACGACAAGGGCGTCCTCGTTGGACTGGAAGCTGACGGCCAGCGACGACAGGACCCAGTCCGGGACGCCATGCGGCGTTCGCTCCCAGCGTTCGGCCGATCGGGCCGGGGCCGCTGCCATCAGCAGGGCAGTCAGGGTTGCAAGCAACGCACAATTCGATTTCAGGGCTTTCATGGTTCCAATGTGTTTTCTGGACTGCTGACGCAGTCTTTCTCAACCAAGCTCGATCATTAATAGCTTCCGCCCTGCCGCTGGAAAATCAAGGGACATGTCGGCGCACAGGCTCCGGTACCTGGTTCAGGTGCGCCGGGTCGCGGCCAAGGCCCGCACCGAGGAAAATCGCGGGGAGGGTTTGTAATTGCTAGCGATGCTCGTCGGGGAATTCTGACCACGGATTCGGGAGAGGCAAGCGGGTGTTGGGAGAAAGGAGATCGAGATGTTGGGAATCATGCTAACGGTGCTGGTGGCAGGAATCGTGTACCAGGCGGCCGAGATGAGCGATCGGAGCGGCGCGCTCTGGGCGGGTATCTCCGTGCTGATCACGCTCGCGTGGGGAATGTTTCTACCGTTCGGGTTCGCCGCGGGCCTGATCGGCTCGCTGTTGATCATGCTGATCTGCAATGTGGTGAGCGATCCCCGTGGGCGCTGACTCTCCAGCCCGCCTTGCCGCCCACGGTGGACTGCGTTACGCTGTCGCCATGAGGAAAGTCTCCATGTGGCTGGCCGGTCTGGCCGCCTTGGCCTTCGCGGCCCCGCTGCCGGCGCAGGAGGTCGCCACCAATCCACCTTCGCCCCAGCGGGTCACGATTCTCCCCATCCGCGAGGACATCATGCCGCCGCTGGTCTATCTGGTGCGCCGCGGAGTCAAGGAGGCCATGGAGGCGAAATCCGACCTGCTCATCCTCGACATGGAGACCAAGGGCGGTCGCGTGGACTCCACCGAGCAAATCATCGAGATCCTGGCGCAGTTCAAAGGGCGGACCATCACGTACGTGAACAAGGAGGCGTATTCGGCCGGGGCGTTCATCTCCGTTGCGACGCAGCAGATTTTCATGGCGCCGGAATCGGTCATCGGCGCCGCGGCGCCCATTCTGATGTCGCCCGGCGGAACCGGCGTGGAGCAGATGCCCGACACCATGGAAGTGAAGGCCACCTCGGCCATCAGCGCCAAGATTCGGGCCTACGCGGAGAAGAACGGCCACAATCCGGCGGTGGTCCAGGCGATGATTGACAAAAAGTCTGAACTGGTGATTGACGGCGTCACCATCAACGAAAAGGGAAATGTGCTCACGCTGAACAACCGTGAGGCGGAGCGAAAGTACGGAGACCCGCCGAAGCCCCTCTTGTCCGCGGGAACGGTGGAGTCCATCGAGGCGCTGCTCGAACGGGTGGGGTTCGCCGGTGCCGAGGTACGGCGGATCGTGCCTACCGGCGCGGAACGGATGGCCACCTGGATCAATGCCCTCAACTGGCTCTGGCTCATCATCGGCGTGGCTGGCATCTACATCGAATTCAAGACGCCCGGTTTCGGTCTTCCGGGCATCGTCGGCATCTGTTCCTTTGCCTTGTATTTCCTGGGCAGCTACGTGGCGGGGGTTGTCGGGGATGGAGTGGCCGGCGTTGTTCATCCTCGGATTGCTCCTGGTGATCGCGGAATTGTTCATCTTCCCCGGCACCGTGGTGCTGGGTTTGGCGGGCGCGATGTTGATGCTGTTCACGATCGTGATGGCGATGGTGGACATGTACCCCGGGATGCCTGCGCTGCCGTCCGCGCCGCAGTTGAAGGTGCCGTTACGCGATCTGGGCTACGCGGTGATTGGCACGGTGATCGTCCTGGCCATCCTCGCGCGGCTGCTGCCCAAAACGCCGATTTACGCCACGCTCGTGACGCAGTCGGTCAGTGGCGGTGAATCGCCGGCGGCGCAGGAAAAGGCACACTCAGCGCAGGTGGGGCGCGAGGGCGTCGCGCTGTCCGTGCTTCGCCCGGGGGGCAAAGCGCAATTCGGCGACGAAGTACTCGACGTGATGACGCAGGGCGAACTCATCGAAAAGGGCGCGCGGGTAAGGATCGTTGCACACAGCGGGCGGGAAGCCGTGGTGGAAGCGATCCCTTCCTGACGCCCGCCCAATCCAGCACGTCGTTGAAAGAGCGGGTTGCCGCTGGCGGGAGCCGCGATTGACGCCGGTAACGGCCCGGCCCCATGCTGCCGCCCATGCAACATCCGAAAATCTCCCTCCTTGCAGGCATCGTGGCGGTAGCCCTGTCTGGATCCTCCTTGGGCGCCTCGACCGGCCCGCGCTTTTACGGCGATCCGCCCGACGATCACCATCCGTGGGCGGTGCATGACGGCAACCGTCCGCAGCCGCCGCGCGTGGTGCCCGGCACGTTCAGCTCGCCGAACCAGGCCGGCAAACCGCCTTCCGACGCGATCATTCTCTTCGATGGCTCGGATCTCTCCCAGTGGCAGGACGACAAGGGGCAGCCGCCCAAGTGGGTGGTGAAGGATGGGTATATGGAGGTGCTGCCGGGCAGCGGCCAAATCCAGACGCGCGAGGGTTTCGGCGATTGCCAGTTGCACCTGGAATTTGCCACCCCGGCGAAGGTGGAAGGGGACGGCCAGGGGCGCGGCAACAGCGGCGTCTTCCTGATGGGGCGCCTGGAAATCCAGGTGTTGGATTCCTACGACAACGTCACGTACGCGGATGGCCACGTGGGGTCGTACTATGGCGTGAACCCGCCGCTGGTCCTGCCCGTGCGTCCGCCCGGCGAATTCCAAGTGTACGACATCGTCTTTCGCCGGCCGATTTACCGCGACAATCAAGTGGTGGACCCCGGTTACGTCACCGTCTTTCTCAACGGCGTGCTGGTGCAGGATCACACTCCCATTGAAGGGCCCACCGGCCACATGGGGCGCACCCGGCCGCGACCGTTTCCGGAGAAAGGACCGCTGGCCCTCCAGGATCACGGCAACCCGACGCGCTTCCGAAACATCTGGTATCGCCCGCTGCCACCGCGTCCGTCGGAGGGCGGCACGGATGGGCGGCTGACGACGGAAGCCACGATGGCGAAACGTGCCGAGATCGCCGCCGCAATCCGCGCGGATGCTGCCGCCCTGCGGGATCCCGCCAACCCCCTGCCTGAAATGTTGCGCTGGTTCGAGTCACTCGTGTATGCCGAGGACGCTGCCGCCCTCCAGCGGGCGACCGGGCTGGCGGAAACGTACCTGAAATCATTGAAATCCCTTCCTGCTCCACAACTGGCCGGCAAACGCGACGAGGCCCGCCAAATCCGGGATGCGTTCCGCTATCTGGCGAAGTTCAAGCGGGTGCCCGATTCGTTCGCGCCCTTGGTCGAAATTGAGCAGTTGATCCGCGATCAGGGCTGGGACCGCCGCCAGCGCTAAGCTGGGCGGTGGAACAGCGAGAGGCTTTTTCGGCCAGATGAAATCCCTCACCGAACATCTCTGGTTCAACGTGCCGGATCGCCGCGGCTACCTGAACATCACCTCGACGGTCGAGCGCCTTGTCGAGCGCAGCGGCGTGCAGGAGGGACTCTGCCTGGTGAACGCGATGCACATCACTGCCAGCGTCTATATCAACGATGCTGAGGACGGTCTGCTGCACGATTACGATGTCTGGCTCGAAAAGCTGGCGCCCCACGAGCCGACATCGCAGTACCACCACAATCGTACCGGGGAAGACAACGCGGACGCTCATCTCAAACGACAAATCATGGGGCGCGAGGTGGTGGTGGCGATCACCAAAGGAAAGCTCGATCTCGGCCCTTGGGAGCAGATCTTTTACGGCGAATTCGACGGCCGCCGGCGCAAGCGCGTGCTGGTGAAGATCATCGGCGAGTGACCTTCGGCGGCCGTCGCCTTTGCATTTGCCCCGCCGGAGGCCGGCCGGTGTAATCGGCCCGTGAAGTCCGCGATCTGGCCGAAAGCCCTTGAGTCGTGCGCTGATCCCGAGCGGGCCCGGCACTATTTCGAGCTATTTCAAGCCAGCGAGGCCCGGGCTGCTCTTCAAGCAGCGTCGCTGGAACAAGCCCGGGTGCTGGCGGCGGTGTGGAGTGGATCCCCCCATCTCAGTGACCGGCTGTTGCAGCGGCTCGATTGGTTGCCGGCGCTGCTGGACGTGGACGCGCTCCGGAGCGCCCGAACGGCCGCGGGCCTGCGGCGGGAGGTGGCCACCTGGCTGGGCGAGTCCGTCAAAGCCCGGCAGTACGATTTGGCGCTGTCGCGTATCCGACAGTTCAAACAGCGCGAAAGCCTCCGCATCGCCGCCCGGGATCTGGCACGGTTGGCCTCGGTGGACGAAATCACCGCCGAACTGTCGGACGTCGCCGACGTCTGCCTCGACGGCGTGTACCGGGTCTGTCGCGCCCAGCTCGGTGAGCGGCTGGGCGAGCCTTACGAGCGTGACCCGGATGGCGCGTGGAAGCCCTCCCGATTTTGCGTGTTGGGCATGGGCAAGTTGGGGGGGCGCGAACTGAACTACAGTTCGGATGTGGACGTGTTGTTCGTGTACAGCGAGGAGGGACACGTCTTCCGAACGCCCCCACGCAAGCAGGACTCGCCTCGCGGACTCGCGAATCACCAATTTTTCAAACGGCTGGCGGAAAGTTTTGTCGCCGAAGTGGGCCGCAGCACCGCGGACGGCATGTTGTATCGGATTGATCTGCGGCTGCGCCCGGATGGCCCCGCCGGGCCGCTCGCGCGGTCAGTGGCCAGCTACGAGAACTACTACGCCCAATGGGGGCAGACGTGGGAGCGCATGATGCTGATGAAGGCGCGCTGCGTGGCGGGCGATTCGGTGTTGGCCGAGGAATTTCTCGATTCAATTCAGTCCTTCCGCTTTCCGCGCTCCCTGAGCGAGTCCGCCCTGCGTGAGATCGCGGCCATGAAGCAGCGCATCGAGGACGAGATTGTCGGAAGCGGCGACCTGGATCGCAACGTGAAGCTGGGGCGGGGCGGCATCCGCGAGATTGAATTCATCGTTCAGACGCACCAGTTGCTTGGCGCAGGTCGGCAACCATTTCTCGCCTGGCCGCGGACGCTCGAAGCGCTGGAACGCTTGGTCCGCTACCAGCGCCTTCAGGCCGAAGAAGCGGAAAACCTGGCGGCAGCGTATCGCTTCCTCCGAGACCTCGAACACCGGCTGCAGATGGAGGAGAATCTTCAGACCCACACGCTCCCAACGGAACGCCAACCGCGCCTGCGGCTGGCCCGGCAGATGGGCTTCGCCACCCTCAAGCCGTTCGAGGACGAGCTGGCCAGGCATCGGCGCCGGGTTCGCGCGGTCTATGATGAGACCATCGCACTCAAGGTGGAAGCGGGAGCTGAATTGGTCCCCCCGTTTGGCACGGATGACCGCGAGTGGCTGGAGCGTCTGGCGAATCACAAGTTCCGCGATCCAGCCCACGCCTTGCGGCTGGCCCGCGCATTTGTGCTCGGCCCCGGGTTCGGGCACCAGGCGCCCCGAACCGAGGCTGCGGCCCGCGAGCTGTTGGCGAGGCTGCTGGCGATGTGTCCCCGGCGCGACGGCCCGCCGCCGTGGACCGTCGCCGAGTACCCGGACGGCAATCCCACCTCCCGCTTGCTGTCCGATCCCGACCGCGTGCTGGCGCGGCTGGACACGTTCATCAGCGCCTACGGGAGCCGGGCACTGCTGCTCGACTCGTGGCGGAGCAAACCGACTTTGTTCGAACTGCTGGTGCTGCTCTTCGACCGCTCGGAGTTTCTGGCCGAGACGGCCATCCGCACCCCGGACATGGTGGATGAACTCGAACAAACCGGGCACCTGCTCCGGACGAAGGACGCAGCGATCACGTTGCGCGACCTGCGCTACGGCGCGGCGGATGAGGACCAGCGTCTCTGGTTGCGCCGGTACCACCAGACCGAGCTGATGCGCATCGGGCTGCGTGAAATTCTGGGTCTCGCGGATTTCGAGCAAAATCTCCTGGAGCTGTCCGCGCTCGGTGAAGCCTGCCTCCAGTACGCGCTCGAAGTCGCCCTGCGCCAGCACAAGCTCAAGACCTCACCGATCGCGATCATCGGGCTGGGGAAACTGGGCGGCGCCGAGCTCAACTACGGTTCCGACTTGGACGTCGTTTTCGTAGCCGACGACAAGGTCCGGAACCTGCCAGCGCTGCAAAAAGTGGCGGTCACCGTCATGGACCTGGTCGGGAGTCAGACCGAGTACGGCGTCGCGTTCGAGGTGGATCCACGGCTGCGGCCGGATGGCGAGAAGGGATTGCTCGTGAATACGCTGCGGGCCTTCGAGGATTACTACCGCCAGCGTGCCTGGCTCTGGGAGATTCAGGCCCTGTCCCGGTGTCGCGCCATCGCCGGCAACCCCGACGTCGGGCGGCGCTTTGAAGAAATGGCCGCCCGGCTTTGCAACTTCAGCGCGCCCGCCTCCGCGGCGCGGGCCGGTCAGGCTCCGGACTGGCGGGCGGAGATTGCCAGGATGCGGGCGCGAGTGGAAAAAGAGCGAACGCCACCGGGCAAGGAGGCCCTGGCGATCAAGACCGGAGCTGGCGGGTTGATGGACGCCGAGTTCATCGCGCAGACCTTTTGTCTGGAACACGGCTGGCGGGAGCCGAACACGCTCAAGGCACTGATGCGCGCCGGCGCGGAGGGTGCCTTGTCCGCGGACGACGCCAAGGCGGTGACCGAGAACTATCGCCGGCTGCGGCGAGTCGAGGGCGTCCTGCGGCGGTGGAGTTATGAAGGCGAGACGGAGTTGCCGGACGACCCGGCGCCCCTGTACCGCGTCGCGATTCGCTGCGGTTTCACCAATCCCGACGACTTCCTTAGCGCGGTCGCGCGGTACCGTGAGAACCTGCGTCGCGTGTACCGCCAGGTGTTTGGCACGTCATGAGCCGACCCCGCAAGCGGCGGCCATCCTCGAGCGGAAGCGGCGGTCCGGCCGGGCGGCGCAGCCGATTGCGCCTTGCCGCGACGCAGCTTGATCGCCTAAGTTAAGGTCATGCTGGCTGTTGAAGCACAGGTGAATGAAGCGCGCGATTCCGCGCCGCCGCTGCCGCTGGAAAACGGCGAACGCCTGCACTCGCGCGAGTTTTTGCGCCGGTACGAGCGAATGCCGCAGGTCAAGAAGGCCGAACTGATTGAGGGAGTCGTGTATATGGGTTCACCCGTGAGTGTGCGTCATGCGAAACCGGACGGGATGTTTCAGTTGTGGTTGGGTTTATGCCAGTCGCCAGACCGGGCTGGAATGGCTACCCAACGCCACCCTCGTGCTCGACGCCGACAACACAGTCCAGCCCGACGCGATCTTGCGGCGCCTGCCGGAGCACGGCGGGGCGACGCGGCTCACGCCAGAGGGTTACCTCGCGGGACCGCCGGAGTTGGTGGTGGAGGTGGCTGCCAGTTCCGCCTCCATAGATTTGCGAGACAAGCTCCGGGCGTACTGCCGCAACGGCGTTCAAGAGTATGTCGTCTGGCGGGTTTCCGAACAGCAGTTGGACTGGTTCTACCTCGACGGTGACGACTACCGCCGGCTGGCACCTGACGGGCACGGAGTCTTTCACAGCCGGGTTTTCCCCGGCCTGCGTTTGGCGCCCGAGGTGCTCATCAGCGGCGACGCGGGTCGGCTGCGCGCCCTGCTCGAAGGTTGACGCCGGCGCCGGCAGGGGCTGTGGCCCTCGGGATCGAGCGGCGAAAACGACTCCGGTTTTGGCCATCCATCCGATGCGAACCGACTGATTCTCCGCTCTTATGTCAGCGACTCCGTCCCACCCACCGCCGCCGACTGAACCGCTGTCGCTGCCGCGGCAGTTCGGTGACTATGAGTTGCTGGAGGAAATTGGGCGCGGCGGGATGGGGGTGATCTACAAGGCGCGTCAGTGCTGCATGAACCGGTTGTGCGCGCTCAAGATGCTCCACACCGCCAATCGGCCGGGAGACGACCTGGATGCCAGTCTGATCGAGGAGGCCCAGGTCGCCGGCAGCCTGGATCACCCAAATATCGTCGCCGTCTTTGAGGTGGGGCGCGCCGAAGGAAGGGTGTTCTTCTCGATGGAGTATGTCGCCGGGCAGGATCTCGGCCGGTACTCCCGGTCCCGGGTTTTGCCCGCCCAGGCGGTGGCTCAACTGGCCCGAAAGATCGCCGAGGCGGTCGCCTACGCGCACGGTCGGGGCGTGATGCACCACGATCTCAAGCCGGCGAATGTGGTGATTGACGAGTACGGGGAACCGCAGATCACGGACTTCGGTCTCGCGCGGCGGGTGGATCAGGCGTCCCGTCAGGATCCCACGCTCGGCGCGGGCACGCCGAACTACATGGCGCCCGAGCAGGCTTCGGCCCGGTTTGGTGAGCCGGATGTGCGCACCGATGTCTTTGGCGTCGGAGCCATCCTCTACTATTTGCTGACGGACCGGCCCCCGTTTCGCGGGGAAACGCCGGAGGACACGATTGAAGCCGTCAAGACGATGGATCCCGTCCGTCCGCGGCTTCTGCGGCCCGGCGTGCCGGAGGAACTGGAAACCATCTGCCTCAAGTGCCTCGAGAAACAGCCCGCGCGGCGCTACCAGACGGTCAAGGAAGTTGCCGAAGATCTCGGCCGGTTTCTCGCCGACGAACCCATTCGCGCCCGGCCGGCGGGCCCCATCGAGCGGGTGCTGAAGTGGCGGCGTCGCCACCCGGCCATCGCGGCGCTGGGGGCCGCGACCGCCCTGTTGCTGGCGGCGGTCGCGGTCATTTCGACCGTGGCTGCATTTCGCATCGAACAAGCACGGGCCCTGGCCGAAGCCAGCGACCTGACCACCCGCAGCAATCTCTACGCGGCCGATATGCAACTGGCGTCGCAGGCGTTCGCTGCCGGCAATCAGTCGCAGGTGCGCGCGATCCTCTCTCGTTATGCCGCGCCGAAGAACGGACCGGATCTGCGTGGCTGGGAGTGGCGATTCCTCTGGGAGGCCAGCCGCAGTGACGAGCAATATCACCTGGCGGGTCATCGAAGCGCGGTCGGCTTTTTTCGCGTGGTGGCGGACGGCAAGTGGCTGGTTTCCTCGGATGTGGGCGGCAATATCAAAGTTTGGGATTTGGTGGCCCGCCAGCCGGTCGCGTCGCTCGACACCGGGCAGGGGAGTTTGCCGCTGTTTGCCGTATCCCCGGATGCCACGCGGCTGGTCGTGGGCCGGCGTGGCGACGATGAAACCAACCACTTCGCGCAGGTCTTCCGGCTGCCGCGGTTGGAGTTGGAGCGCGAATTTCCCACGCCCGGCAACCGCGTCGCGGGCGCGGTGAGTCCGGATGGGCGATCGGTCTGGATGCTCGGTCGGGACGCGTATGCCGAGTACGAGTTGGCGTCCGGCCGTGAACGGCTCCGGCATCGGGTGGCCGTGGCCGGGCGTACGCGCGACACGGTGCTGTCGCCCGATGCGCGATGGCTGGCAACCGCCGACGACCGCGGAACCATCATGGTGCTCGAGACCCTCACCGGCCGGGAGGTGGCGCGTCTGGAAGGGCATGACTTCAATCCCGCGTGGGGCGCAGCGGTGCAGTGGCTCGAGTTTTCCGCCGACGGCGCGCGTTTGGTGAGCGCGGGAGGGGATGGCACCGCGCGGGTGTGGAATGTGACGACCGGCCGGTGCGAACGGGTGATCGAAGGCCACGCGGACCTCGTGATGTGCGCGGCGTTGTCCGCCGATGGACGTCGCGTGGTGACCGTGGGCCGTGATCCGTTCGTGCAGATCACCGACCTCGCGAGTGATGGCCCGCCGGTTCGGCTGCGCACCGGGGGCGCGTTGCTGGTCATGGCGGCCTTCCTGCCTGATCACCAGACCGTGATTAGCGGGGCGCTGGACGGTCTGATCCAGGTGTGGCACCGCGAACCCCGCGAGGTGCTGCCGGCCATTCCGGTAGTGAGCGGGACTACGAGTTACGCGTTCAGCGTCAGGGATGGCCGCCACGTCTTGACGGCGAGCCCGGAGTTCGACGTGCGGTTGTGGCGCATCCCGGAAGGCACGCTCGTGGCCGAGTGGTCCGGGGCTACGAACCGCTTGAGCATTGGGGCCAACGCCGACGGTCGGGGCAGCGTGTGGGCGGCGGCACTGGAATATGAGAACGGCCTCGCGGTGCGGGAACTGTTGACCGGGCGGGAACGGCGCGTCACCGAGGACCTGCACCGACGCCTGCGTGGACCGACCGTCGCCGGCGTCACGCCGAGCCCGGACGGGTCAGTGGTCTTGGCGGCGGATTTGGTGAACGGGCTTCGCCTCTGGGAGACGGATCCATGGCGGCTGCGGTTCGCGGTCGCCAACCAGCCCTACTACTCGGGGCTTTCCCCATCAACCCGCTTCGCCTTCTCGGTGGACACGACGGGGCGGGTGCAACTGTTCGCCACGGCGGACGGACGGGAATTGCCGTTCGCGATCCAGCACGCCCAGTTCCCGGCGGTCGAATTTACGGCGGACGAGGAGCGCCTGCTAACCGTTGGCCAGGATGGGCGAGCGCGGATTTGGAGTCTCACCGATGGGCGTCTCCTGTCTGAGTTGTCGAGCGGGGTTCGGAATCTGAACTCGGCGGTATGGAGTCCGGACCATCGGCGCATCGTCGCCGGAGCCCTGGATGGCGCGGTCGTGATGTGGGATGTGGTGACCGGCCGCGAGGTCTTCACCTATGCCGCTCACTCGCAACCCATCTTCTCCCTTGAGTTCCTCGCCGATGAATCGCTGCTGACCTGTGCGCAGGATGCGGTTCGGGTGTGGCGGGTGAATCCGATGCGATAGAACGGCGCAGGGGGTGAGCCGGCCTGGCAATCCGCCGACCAGCGAGTGCGGCCGGCGCCGCCCGGGTGCCAGGTCAGGCGGGCTTACTTGAACCGAACCGACACGCCTGCGAAGACGCCGTGGGCGGTGTAATCCGCCGCGCCGCCGGAAATCGGCTCGGAGTAGGCGAAGAACCCGTAGTCCAACGTCCCGCTGACGCGGTCGGTGAACCTCCGGCGCAACCCGGCGGTCAACGCGTGGCGGTCATACTCGATGCCCAGCGGCAGGTAGTCCGTGCTCGCCGCCCGGGCGAAGTCGGCCGTCGAGAAGCCGTAGCTCGCGGTCAGATCGGTTCGCGAATCGAGGACGAACGACGCACCGCAAATCACCGAGACGATGTCGCCGGCGTATTCCGGCAAACCGACGGCTTCGGCGCCGGCGGTGGACAAGCGCGAGGGCGCATAGGAGACCAGCGGCGTGAGCACCAGCCGCCGCCACGGGGCCACGGTTGCGCTGAAGCTGATGACGTGCGCGTCGTAGTTGCCCGATTGCCAGCGGCCCCCCGTAAAGACATCGCCGGTGCCTTGAGCGATGACGGATGGGGTGTCCGTGTAAGACTCGGACGCAACGACCTGGAACTTGAGCGTCGTCTTGAGCCAGCGGTTGGCGCGGAAGACGAGTCTGGCTTCCATCTCCTCGCCGGTGAAGTCGTGGGCGCGGATGAACGCCGGATAGCCGTTGCCGGGGGTTAGTGACCCGTCGGTGTCGGCACGGTGGTCGTAGTCCACCGACCGTTCGCGGTAACGGTATCCGGCCGAAAGGGCCACGCGCTGCCACGGCGAGATAGTGATGCCGGCTCGCGCGTCGAAGCCATCCACGGTGGCGTCCGTGTCGCGCAAGAAATCGCGGTCGTCGTCGAAGCCGTCGTCAATCCTCCGGTCCTCGAACTGGCCGATGGCCTGTTGTTCGAGGCGGGCTTCGGCGTACACGACCGTGAACGGCAGGCCGGTGTAGCGGAGCGTGGCCAGCTCTTGAACGGTTTGCCGATCGAGACTCGATTCGAACGGGCTGGCGAAACCGCTGATGGTGGCCCGGCCGAAACCCTGTTGGCGGAGCCACTCCGCCTGCGCGCCCGCGGTCAGGGTGAAGTTCGCCCACGGCCCCAGTTGCGCGTTGCCGTTGGCCACGTGCGATTGCTGCCGGAGAACGATGTCGGTTGCGACGTCGCCAACGAACGGGCCCAGCGCCGGATCGCTCGGCAGGAAGGTTTCCATGCTGAACCCCGCGCCGCCGTCGAGGTCCGCATACCGATAGCCGCCGGTGAGCAAAACGCCTTCCCGCACCAACCGCTCGAGGCGGAAGGTGTTTGCCAGTCGGCGGTGGTCGGCCGCGTCCTGGAATCGCGTGATCACGTCGGGTCCGCTGTCGCTGGCGGAGGCAGCGTCGGCAACCCGGCGGTTGCTGGTACGGTCGTAGAACTCGAGTTGAAAACTGTCCTCGACCCGCACGCCCAGAAGCGTGTGCGCCAGGTCGGCTTTGATAAGGTGGACGGTTTCGTCGAAGGACTTCGCCGCCGGGTAGATTGCTTTGGTCTCGCCCGTGGCGAAATCGGAGACCGGTCCCCACTGCGTGATGGCCTTGGTACCGTCGCGCTGTTGGTACTCGTAACCCACTTGCAGCCGGGGCCAGCCCGGCCGATCGAGGCCGACGTCGAACCACGCGCGCGTGGTGTCGGTGTACAGGTCCTCGCCGAGGCGGAAGGGCGACGTGGTAAACGGCGCATACCATCCGCCCGCGTCGTCATACCAGCGGCGAAATTGGGTGAAGCCAGCGCGTACGAACCCCTGACCGGGGCGCTCCAGCGACAGCCGCAGGCGGTAGTCCTCGTTGCCGCCCAGGGCGCGGCCGTCGGCTTTGAAAAGAGTGCCGTCCGGGAGCGTTTCCCGCCACGTGAACTCTTGCAGCCCGCCGGCGAAGCCGTCCGTAATCCAGTTGTGCTCGCGAAACTTCCGCTCGTTTCCCGTGATGCCCACCCAACCCACGACCGGGGACGCGGTCAGGAGCGAAAGTCGCGGCGCGGTCTCGGCATCGGCGGAGTAGGGGGCACCTTGATCCACCCAGGCGCGGAGCAGAGCGACCTGTTCAGAGGTTAAGGGCTCCCCCTTGCCGACCGGCGGCATTTCGAGGTCTTCGATCAGGCGGGCGACGTAGTGGATGAGCGGGCTTTTGCTGCTGTCTCCCGGGATGATCGCCGTGCCGATTGCGCCGCCCTTGAGGGCGTCGGCGCGGTTGTCGAGGCGGTAGCCGCTTTTGGGGCGCTCCGGTCCGTGGCAGCGCAAGCAGGCGTTTTCCAGGATGGGCCGGACGTCGCGGGCAAAGTCCACCGGCCCGTCGGCCGGGGGAGGAAGTTTCGAGATGTCCACCTCGGCCGTGCAGGTGGCGGCGAAACCGGATAACGCGAGCGATACCACCGCTCGCCCGGCGGCGGCCCGGTGCTTTCGGTCGCCGGGGCGCGGCGGTCGCAACGGGGGCGCGAGCGGGCTCATGGCGGCGGTTTAGTAAAGGAGCTTGGGGTTGACGTTCGAGCCGTGAACAGCCGAGTGGCACCCGGCCGACCAGCAGCCGCCCAGACGCACGAAGCTGGAATGATCCACCTTGCCGATCAGCAGACCTCCGGTTTCCGACCCGATTTGCGAATGGCATTTGAGGCAGAGGTTGGCGTCACGTTGGACCAGCAGGGCGGCGTTCACCGAACCGTGCGGGTGATGGCAGCTCCCGCAGCCCTCGCGCATCGCCTCATGCTCGTACACGAACGGCCGCGTTTGCTCCCGGTGGCAGTTGCCGCAGGACTCGTTGCGTCGCGCCATCGCCAGTCCGCCGGCAGGCTTCATAATGTCCGGCCCGTGCGGGTCGTGACATTCCACGCAGGTCATCTTTCCTTCGAGCACCGGATGTCGCTGCGGCAGACGGAATTCCGCGTGAGTTTCCAGGTGGCATTGGAAACAGGGCCCGGGGTCGCGGCCGGGGTTGAAGATGTGCTTGTTGGGTCCGGCACCGCCGGTCTTGACGTGCAGACTGCCCGCACCGTGACAGGACTCACAACCAGTCTGCCCGGCGAGACGCAGGTCGTGGTCGCGGTGGAAACGGCCGTGAGGGCTCGACGGAAAGATCTGGACGAGATTGGTGTGGCAGTCGAGACAGGCCCGATTGCCGACGAACTCGGCTCCCTCGATGTAAGGCGGCGTCGCCACCGTGCCATCGAGGGTCGAACACGCGCTGAATAGCAGACCGAGGAGCGGCAGGAAAACGGCACAACCAGCGACGGCGGCCGGGAAACGGGCCGACCGCCAGCCGCCGGGGATCAGCGATGGAAACCGGGGGCGCACGGGTTACGGGCAGACGACGGCCCGGACGCTGCGGGCAGGAACGGCAGAAAGCAAGAGTAATGACGCCGCCCGCTGATTCTTATGCGACGCCGCGGCGAAACGACGTGGATGCTTTCCCGCCGGGCGACGCCGAAAAACACGCGCGGGGTGCAGCGGCGACCCGAGGTCGGACCGCGCTCACCGGAGAATCTGCCCGCGAATCTCGCCGGCTGGGAAATTCGCCGTGTGGATGTTGACGTACGTGCGACCGGTGAGCAGTGCGGCCTTCTGTTCGGGAGTGAGGATCACGCTGCCGGCCATCGTTCCGCTGGTCCCGAATGCCCCGGAGTGAAAGGGAGCGAGGTTGATCATCATTGGCGCGTTCTCCTCGGGGCCGGCCGGTCCGTGGATATGGGCGGCGGTCGCCGGGCCCGAGAGCCCGGAGTAGGTGATGGTCAAAGTCAGGGTGCTGCCGTCCAGACTGAACGTGCCAGAACCTGTACCCGGCGAGACCACGGGGGTGGGGCGCTCGTTGGCGCCGGAGAGGGTGGAGGTCAGGGCCAGCGGGCCGATCACCGCCGTGTCCGCCACCCGGACAAACCCCGCCGCGCCGCCTGCAGGAACTTGTGCGGACCGCTCGGTGACCCCCTGGACCTGACCGGGCCAAGCTTGCGCGAGGTCACTCTTTGTCTCGACGAGGAAGGGCCCGCCACCACCGGTCCACGTGACGACCAGGTTGCCCGCCGCCAACGTGGGCGGATTCAAGCTAATGGGGGGTGGCGCCACCACGGTCACGTTAATCGGTGCCGAAGTTGCGCTCGCTCCAAGGTTGTCCGTGGCCCGGGCAGTGAGCACGTGGCTTCCGACCGGCAGGTCGGCGAGCCAGGAGTAGGGACTGGTCGAATCGCTCCCCAAGGGAAGGCCGTTGTTGAGAAACTCGACGCTGGCGACCGTGCCGTCGGAATCGGCGGCGTCCGCCGTAATCGTCACCACGGCGGGGGCGGTCAGGGTCGCATTGTTGGCTGGTGCAGTAATGGCCACCGTGGGCGCAGCATTTTGCGGCCGGCTGGCGGCGGAGCCGGGATTCGTCACGCGCCATCCCGGAATGACGGTTCCATCGCCCTCCGGGTCGCCAAGCTCAAATCCGTTGGAGAAGCCGTCGCCGTCGGAATCCAACGCGGCCAACGAGGCGGACCAAAACGCGGCCGAACTGCTTCCAGTAATGGCTCCAACCGCCTGGCCAAAGGGATTGCGGGCTCCTCCGCCCCCGGCGGAGACGTGGCAGTTGGCGCAGCCGAAAACATTGCCATTGGGTAACTGGTTGACGCGGAAGCTGCGCGCCGCGGCGTCGGGGACGGCAACCCACAGGCCGAGGGCGATGACGAGGGAGGTCAGTCGGGATGTCTGATTAAGCATACTTCGGAGTGGCGTTAGCTGGTTTGTCGGTCGCCAAGTGCCAAAACTCTTAACGCCGATCCGCCGGTGGTCAACCCCCCTGCTGGATAAAGCGTCGGTCTCAACCAAGATCCACCGCCCTGGTGGCCAAGGAGGCTACGCGGCTTTTGCCCGGGCGCGATCCGTCAGCGTCTCCAACATGCTCTCGAAAATGAACCGACCGTCGTCGCTTCCAAGGATGGGTTCGCAGGCCCGCTCGGGATGGGGCATGAGTCCCGCGACGTTGCGGCCGGCGTTGCAGATGCCGGCGATATTCAGGAGTGAGCCGTTGGGGTTGGCTTCATCCGTCAATTCGCCTCTGGCCGAGCAGTATTGCCAGAGAATCTGGTTGTTCGCCCTGAGTGCGGCGAGCGTCGCTTCGTCGGCGAAGTAGCAGCCCTCTCCGTGGGCGATCGGGATCCGCAGTACCTTGCCCGGAGGGATGCGCCGGGTGAACGGGGAATCGTGGGTGGCGGTCTTCAAGAACACGTGTTCGCAGCGGAACTGCAGCGAGCGGTTGCGAACCAGCGCCCCAGGGAGCAGCCCGGCTTCACACAAGATCTGGAAACCGTTGCAGATTCCCAAAACCAGCCCGCCGCTGGCGGCGAACTCCCGCACGGCGCCCATCACCGGACTGAAACGGGCAATCGCACCCGTGCGCAGGTAGTCCCCGTAGCTGAACCCGCCCGGGACGATCACCGCGTCCGCCGCTCCCAACGAGGTTTCCTTGTGCCAGACGTAGTCCGCCTCGTGACCGAGGACGCGCACGGCGTGGACGGCGTCCTGGTCGCAGTTCGAGGCGGGGAATTGCAGGACGGCAAAGCGCATGGGAGACCGTTCGAGGATGGCTATTCGATCTCGAGCCGGTAATCCTCGATGATGGGATTGCTGAGAAACTTGTGGCATGCCTCCTCGAGTGCCTGGCGGGCGGCCGCGGGATCGGTGCCGGGAGCGAGATCAATCTCGAGGTACTTGCCGACGTGAACCGCCGTGACGCCCTGGTAACCGAGGTGCGCCAGGGCGGACTGCACCGTCTTGCCCTGGGGATCCACCACAGCCTTTTTCGGGGTGATAATGATCTTTGCTTTCATGCCTCAGTCGAAGCCGCGGCCGGCGGCACGCCCGGATGTTGTCGGGAGGGCTTCGCGGTAGCCAGTGGAAACTGGCAGGCTTGCGCGGGCCGCGGGCCGGTGGTTTGCTCGGCCGCGACAACACACAATCGCCATGTATCTCACGGGAATTGCTGATGAAGCCGGCGCGGGAATTGACGCACAGATCCTGGCCACGCGCGAATTGGGATGGAAAAGCATCGAGATGCGGGCGGTGGAGGTGCCGGGGTTCCAGAAGGCCAATCTACACGACATTCCCGAGGCGGCTTTTGAAATCGTGGTGGGCAAGCTCCAGGAGGCAGGCGTGGGCGTCTGCTGTTTCGGGTCCACAATCATGAACTGGGCGAAAACCGTGGCAACGCCCTTCGAGGTAACGCTGGCGGAGGTCGAGCGCGCCATCCCGAGAATGCAGCGCCTGGGCACCAAGCTCATTCGCATCATGAGCTTCAAGCCGGCGGACGACGCCGACGCAATCCCTCCGCAGGTGTTTGAACGGGTACACGAGGTGACGCGGCGCTTTCTCGACGCCGGCCTGCAGCCAGTTCACGAGAACTGCATGAACCACGGCGGGATGAGTTGGCGGCACGCCTTGGAACTGCTGGAGCGCGTGCCGGGCCTGAAATGGGTGTTCGACACAGCCAATCCCATTTTCAACGCCGACCGGTCGCGGCCGAAGCCCTGGCCCAGGCAGGATCCCTGGGAATTCTGGACCAAGGTGCGCGACGTGACCGCGCATATCCACGTCAAGGATGCCACGTGGAATCCGGCGAAGAACGACGCCGATTACCACTGGCCGGGCGAGGGCGATGGCCGCGTGCGCGACATCCTACGCGACGCTCTGAGCCGGGGCTTCAACGGCGGCATCTCCATCGAGCCGCATCTGGCGGTGGTTTTCCATGACGCCTCGGTTCAGTCCTCGGCGGAGGCCCAGTACAGCAGCTACGTCGAGTACGGCCGCCGGCTCGAGCGGCTGGTTCGCGAACTTCAGGCCGGGCAGCAAGGCGGACGGTAGGCACGCAAGCGCGTGCCCGGCAGGCCCGGTTGCCGACCTGTTTTCGGCTTTGCTCGCCGCGCCCGCCGCCTAACCTCAACTGCGATGTCGCATAACCCGGACAGACCCGTTGATCCCTTGTGGGAGGAGTATGCGCAGGTGTTTCGCGGGTTCGACGACCTGACCTTGGCGCGCTGGATGGCGCAAACCGTCGGTCTCTTCCTCGGGCGCGGCTGGCGCGCCTCGCATCCGCTGATGGCTGCCTACCGGGTGGGGGCGCAGGTCGCGCACGATCGCCAAATCTGGCTGAAGCGGCTGGCCACGATCCCCGCCGCGTATCCGGTCGCCCCTTGCTGCCGCGCGCCGCTGTTGCCGATGCTGACCCGTGACGTGGCGGAGAGCGGTCTGGTTTGTGTGCATTGCGGGGGTACCGCTGTCGCGTGTGGGGATTTGCCGGCTGATCTCCGGCATGCCTTGGAGGAATGGGCGGCTGACTATCGCCCCGTTCACGCCGTGGCCCACTGGGACGATCACGAGCAGCAACGCGTCCGCGATTACAACCGCGCGTTCGAAGACGCGGCGAAAAAAGCTGAAGGGTTGCTCGCGCGGGCCGCGTGCGAGTTGGTGCCCCGCCTGACTGATGAATTTCCCGCCGTGGTTTGGGAAGACCAGGATGAATGCCTCGAAGTGCAACCGGAGGATATCGAAGTCTGACCGCGGCCGCACACGACTTGAGCGCGTGGTTGGGGAGGCCCTATGAACATGAGGTTTTTGGTTTGGATTGGCTCGGCGTGTTGGTTGGCTGTCTTTTACGGGCAGGCGGGTTTGAAGCCCGAGCGGCTGCGCACAGAATACCTCGCCAATCCGGCGGGCTTGGACGAAATCCGCCCGCGCTTGTCGTGGATCGTGGCTTCGGATGAGCGCGACCAACGCCAGTCCGCCCGGCAGATCCTCGTGGCCAGCAGTCCGGATAAACTGGCGGCCCGCGAGGGCGACCTGTGGGACTCCGGTCGCGTGGAGTCTGGCGAGACGGTGAACATCGAGTACGGCGGCCAGCCGCTGACCTCGCGGCAGAGATGCTTCTGGGCGGTGCGCGTCTGGGACCGGGCTGGCCGTGCCTCGGAGTGGAGCCCGACAGCCTCCTGGAGCATGGGCTTGCTATCTCCCAGCGACTGGAAGGGGGAGTGGATTTCCCACCGGGACGATCAACCGCTGCACCAGAGCCGGGACACGCTATTTCTGCCGCCGGCCCGCCACTACCGGAAAGGTTTCACGGCTGCCCGTCCAGTGAAGCGGGCGACCGTGTACGCCGCGGCGCTCGGACTGGTTGAACTCCATCTGAACGGGCAGCGAATTGGCGACGCGTGGTTCGAGCCCGGCTGGTCGGACTATCACCGGCGCGCCTATTACCGAACGCACGATGTCACCGGGCAAGTACGGCGCGGGGAGAACTGCCTCGGCGCGATCGTCGCCGAGGGCTGGTACGCGGGCTACGTCGGGTACGGATTGCTGGTGGGTTACGGGCCGAACCGCGCGGGCCGCTACTTCTACGGGAAGACGCCGGCACTCCTGGTGCAACTCGAGCTCGAGTACGAAGACGGCTCCCGGGACATCGTGGCCACGGACCCCACCTGGCAGGTGAGCGCTGACGGACCAATTCGCGAAGCGGACCTGATCATGGGCGAAGCCTTCGACGCGCGGCAGGAGGATCCGCACTGGTGTCGCCCGGCGGAGACGCGAGTCGGGGCACGAGGTCCGGACCGTCCCTGGCGTTGGGAGAACGCCATTCGCGCTGCCGACAACGGCAGCACCCGGGCGATCTTCTCGGACAACTGCGGAGACCGGGAGGTGGAACTGGGATTCCGCAAGCCGCCCCGTCTCCAAGCCTACGCGGCGCCGCCGATACGCGTGACTGAAGAATTGAAGGCGCGGCGGCTGACCGAGCCGGCTCCCGGGGTGTACGTCTTCGACTTCGGGCAGAATTTCGCCGGCAATGTGCGTCTCCACGTCAAGGGTGAGGCGGGAACCCGGCTGCGACTCCGGTTCGGCGAGATGCTGCACCCCGACGGCCGCTTGATGACGGAAAACCTCCGGCGCGCGCGGGCCACGGACTTTTACACGTTGCGCGGGGATCCAGACGGAGAGACGTGGACACCGCGATTCACCTATCATGGCTTTCAGTTTGTTGAGATCACCGGGTTGCCGGGCCGCCCCACCCTCGACACAGTGACCGGGCTGGTGCTCCACAACGACACCCCGTTGACCGGCGAGTTTGCCTGCTCGGATGAGGTGATGAGCCGCTTTTGGAAGAACACCGTGTGGACCCAACGCGCCAACTTCATCGAGATCCCGACCGACTGTCCGCAACGTGACGAGCGCCTCGGCTGGATGGGCGACGCGCAGATCTACATTCGGACTGCCACCTTCAACGCCGACGTAGCCGCCTTCTTCACCAAGTGGCTGGACGACGTCGAAGAGGCGCAGCGCGACTTCGGGGCCTATCCCGACTACTGTCCTTACCCGATGGGGCACGGGGCGCCCGGTCAGACCTGGGGCACGGCCTGGACAGACGCCGGCATCATCTGCCCGCACACAATCTGGCAGGTGTACGGCGATCGGCGCGTCATCGAGCGCCACTGGAACTCGATGACCCGCTTCATGGAGTGGCGCAAGCAACGCGCGCCCGACCTGCGCGGCAAGGCCGACGGCAACACGTGGGGCGACTGGCTAAATCTCAACGAGCCAACCCCCATCGAACTGATTGACGCGGCCTATTTCACACAGGATGCGCGATTGATGTCCGAGATGGCGCGGGCCATTGGCCGTGATACCGAGGCCGCGGCTTACGCCGACCTGCACGCGCGACTGGCCGCCCAGTTTGCGCAGGATTACTTGGGCGCCGACGGCACCTTGAGCGTGGGCACCCAGACCGCACACGTGCTCGCGCTCCGGCTGGCCGAGGCTCCGGCGACGACGCGGTCCGGCCTCGCCGCAGCCCTGGCCGAGCGAATCGCCAAAAACGATGTCCGCATGGCCACGGGCTTCCTCGGGACAAAGCACCTGCTGCCCGCCCTCAGTGAAGGCGGCTACGATGACCTCGCCGCGCGACTCTTCCAGAGCCGGCGCTTTCCCTCGTGGGGCTACGAGGTGATCAACGGTGCGACCACGGTGTGGGAGCGCTGGGACAGTTTCACCACCGAGCATGGTTTCAATGGCGCGGCCGGCGATCAGAACGCCTCGATGAACAGCTTCAGCCACTACGCGTTTGGGGCGGTCATGGAGTGGGCCTTTCGCACGCTCGCCGGGATGGACACCGACGGACCGGGCTTTGCGCGCATCCGGATCGCGCCCCGTCCGCCCGCGCCCGATTCGTCGCTCGAGGTACCGCCGATTCACTGGGTTCGCGCCCGCTATGACAGCATTCGCGGTCCCATCGCGACTGCGTGGAAGCGGACGGGGAATCAGTTCGAACTCGAAGTGACCGTTCCAGCCAACACCTCAGCCACGGTCATTGTGCCGGCGAGGTCGGCGGCCTTGGTCCGCGAAAACGGGCAGCCGCTGGCGGGAGCGCCCGGGGTGAAACGGGTCCAGGAAGAACCGGGTCGCGTCGTTCTGGCGGTAGCCTCGGGGACTTATCGGTTCAGCAGCGAGCTGTAGCCCAGCGGGCTTCCGGTTCTCCTCGGCGGTGCCGGCCGCGGCAAGTTGGGGTCCGTCGGACGGCACGGCTCTGGTGAGCATTGAGATCGGCAATTTGTCCTTCAGAAAATTCAATTCGGTGGCGAAGGGGATCCGCCGTACTTTGTTGGCGTGAAGCGCCGTGAACCACCAGCCAGAGCAGCGAAGGCAGCGGAAAAGGTGGTCGCTTGCTGCGCGCGGGTCGCCGACTAACCCACGGTCCTTCGTCATGGAACTCTTCATCCTGATCCTAATCGCGATCGTAGTTGTGTTCGTCTGGATGTTCTTCGCCGTCTTGGAGCTACAGCGGCGGGTGCGGTGGTTGGAGGACAGATTTGGCCGGGTCGCTGCGCCCACCTCCACGCTGCCTGCTGAACCGCCGAGGCTGTTCCCGACCGAAGCCGTGCCGTCCGCCGAATCTGCAATCGGCGCCCCGGGCGAAGGATTTCGTGGGGCAATCCCGGCCACTCCCCGGGAGACAATCACGGTCCTGCCGCCCGTCCTTCAGCCGATTCGCTCCAACACGGCGGCGACCGACTCGGCGGTTGGGAGCGAGGGGTTGCGCGTATCCCCGGCGGCGATCGAAACCCAGCCCGCACTGGCCAACGCGGCGACGACCAGCCCGGCTGCCGCAAGCGGCACGCCCACCAGCCGACCGGCCGCTTCGGATTGGCCGCATCGTTTGGTCGAAACCGATCGGCAGCGCCCGCCACTGAATTGGGAGCAGTTCATGGGGGTGAAACTGTTCGCGTGGGTCGGGGGACTGGCGTTGTTCCTCGCCGTCGCTTTCTTCGTGAAGTACTCGTTCGATCACGGGTGGATTTCGCCGGGACTGCGCGTGATTGTGGGCTTTCTGACCGGGCTGGGTCTGCTGGTGGGCGGGGTGCGGCTGCATCGGCGCCCCGAGTACACCGTGACGGCCCACGCGCTGAGCGGTACCGGGGTCGTCGTCTTGTACGCGGCCAGTTTCGCGGCACACGGGTTTTACGGACTGATTGGGGCGATACCCGCTTTTGCCCTGATGTCGGTGGTGACGGTGACGGCGTTTCTCCTCGCCGTCCGCCTGCCGGCCCTCGTCGTAGCGGTTCTTGGGTTGGTGGGTGGTTTCCTCACGCCGCTGCTGCTTTCCAGCGGCGAAGATCACCCACTCGCGTTGTTCGGTTACATCGCGCTCCTGGATGCCGGTCTCGTCGCCGTGGCGTTGAAGCGCCGCTGGCAGTTTTTGGTCGGACTGGCGGCTATCGGCACCGTACTGATGCAGTTGGGCTGGGCGGCCAGGTTTTTCTCTTCGGAAAAGGCGTTCATTGCCCTGGCCATTTTCGCGGCGTTTAACGCCCTCTTTCTCGCCACGTTTCTTGTCGCCAAACGCGCGGATTGCGTCAGCGACTGGCTGACCCTTCCCGGGGTGGCCCTGCCATTGGTCACGTTCGCCTTCGCGTTTTCGCTGGCCACCGCCTCGGCGGTAGGGGACCGGCCGGGCGTGTTGCTGCTGTTCTTGCTCGCGGCTGACCTTCCGTTGCTCGTGATCGCGCTCAAAGCGGACGCCCGCTACCGGATGTCGCACGTCGTGGCCGGGGCAGCGGCGTTCCTTATCCTCGCCGCGTGGACCGGTGGGCGGTTGACGATGGAACTGCTGAATTGGGCCTTGGGGGCCTACCTCCTGTTTGCGGCACTGCACACGGTGTTCCCGATTCTGCGGGCGCGCTTGAGTGGTGACGGTAGTGGCCTGTGGTTGGGCCATGTCTTCCCTGCGCTGGCGCTGGTACTCGTGATGATTCCCCTGCTGCGTGATTTCTCCGTTCCGTGGCTGATCTGGCCGGTCGTGCTGCTGGTCAACGGACTGGCAATCGGGCTGGCCGTGCTCACCGGCGCGGTCGTGGGGGTGTTGGCGATGGTGGTGCTGACGGCGGGGGTGGTCGCGACGTGGTTGTTGTTCGCAACAATTCCCCCGGCGGTACCAGAATTCTTTTTGGTGGTCGGCGGGTTTGCGGTCTTCTTTTTCATCGTCGGACTTGGCCTCGGAGGGAAAGTCCTCGCGAAGCTGGAAGTGGCGGCCAGCGGCCCCGGTGGCGGGGATCTGCCTCCCTGGTTGAGGCCCTCGGGCGACCAGCGCCAAGTGATGGCCCAAGTACCGGCCAGCTCGGCGATCCTCCCGTTTCTCTTGTTGATGCTGGCAGTGGTCAGGCTGCCGCCGGCAAATCCGACTCCGATCTTTGGGCTGGCGCTGTTACTCGTGGTGTTGCTGCTGATCCTGACCCGCCGCCTCGACCTCGACGTGCTCGCCCCAGTTGGCTTGGCGTGCGTCCTGGCGCTGCAATATGTATGGCTTGGCGCCCGCTTCACGAACGAGGCGGCGGCGATTACCGTGGCGTGGAACGTTGCGTTCATCGCCATCTTCACGGTGTTTCCTTTCGTGTTTCGGGGGGCGCTCGCGAATCGCGTTTTGCCGTGGGTCACTTCGGCCCTGGCCGGGCCGCTGCACTTCTTCCTGGTGTACCGGGCGGTGAAATTGGCGTGGCCGAGCGAGGCGATGGGGTTGATTCCGGCGCTGTTCGCGCTGCCGTCAGCCGGTGCGCTGGCGATGGTGGCCCGCTCCTGGTCCGCCGAGAGCGCCAATCGCCTCCGGCTGCTCGCGTGGTTCGGCGGGGCGACGCTGTTCTTCGTTACGCTCATTTTTCCGACACAGTTTGACCGGCAATGGCTCACGTTGGGCTGGGCGTTGGAGGGCGCGGCGCTGTTGTGGTTGTTCCACCGGGTGCCGCATCCGGGGTTGCGTCTGGTGGGGATTGCGTTGCTGGGCGTGGCGTTCGTCCGGCTGGCCGTGAACCCTGCGGTCTTCGAGTACCAGGCCCGCAGTGAGCTCAGGATCCTCAACTGGTACCTGTACACCTACGGGATCGTCATTGCCTGTCTGCTGGCAGGAGCGCGACTGCTGGCCCCGCCGCGGGACCGGGTGCGGGGAGTGAAGGTGCCCCAATCCTCAACGGCTGTGCCGGCGTGCTGGGCTTTCTCCTGCTCAACATCCAGATCGCGGACTGGTTCTCGACCGGCCGCAACCTCACCGTTGAGTTCAATGCCAGTTTTGGGCAGGACATGACGTACTCACTCGCGTGGGGCCTGTACGCCTTCATGCTGCTGAGCATCGGTTTCCGGGCCGATGCCCGGGCGGCGCGCTATGCCGGGATGGGCTTGCTCGTGGTCACGATCGTGAAGCTGTTCCTGCATGACCTGTGGCGCCTCGGGGGACTGTATCGAATCGGGTCCCTCATCGGCCTGGCGTTGGTGCTGATCGTGGTGTCCTTCATCTACCAACGCTTTTTGGCCCGCGGTGTCAGTGTGAAGGACGAATCGCCGGCGCGTCCGGCGGACGCCCCCAAGCCATCCTGACAGGGCGAGATTCTTCTGGAGGGAACATGAGAGTGTCACCCCGCCTTGCGATCTGGTGCGGAACGCTGGTGGTGTCGGTCGGTCTGGTCAACGGCCACGCGGACGATTTCAACGCCTGGCGATATGTCCAAGAGGTGGCGGTCGCGGAGCCGGGCGTGTGTCGCTTGATCTTGCCGCCCGAGACGTTGGGCGTGGCCCGGGCAGACCTTGGGGACGTGCGGCTGCTCGGTCCCCAGAACGGGGTGGTTCCTTACACCGTAGAACGATTGTTGCCTGAGCCAGCGCGGATTGCAGCGCCGCGGTCCTTCGCGGTGACCTTGGCGGCGAGGTGGACCATCGTGCTGATCGAAACCGGCTTCACCCAAGCGGTGGACCAGCTCACGCTTCAAACGCCGGCGGCCAGCTTCATCAAGGCCGTCGCGGTCGAAGGGTCCGCGGACGGTCATGAGTGGGAGGAACTGGCACGAGGGGTGCCGATATTCCGGCAGGCGGGCAGCAGTCAGGTGGCCATCCCGTTGCCGCGACGCCGGTGGGCGGCGGTTCGGCTGACGGTGGACGACCGTCAGTCGCCGCCCATCACCATCACCGGCGCGATGATCCGGGCGGCGGGTACCGACACCCCTACGGACGTGGTCGCGGCCGAATTGCTGGAACGCACTGAGAGGGAAGGCGTGTCACGAATCCGGGTGCGTCTGCCGGCCGCGAATTTGCTCGTCGCTTCCATCGAACTCGCTTCGAGTGAATCGCTCTTCACGCGCGAGGTCGCCCTGAAGTGGGTCCAAGAGACCGAATATGCGACCAACGAGGTCGTGTTGGGGCAGGGGACGGTCTATCGCCTGGCCGTCGAGAGCGGCGTGGCGGCGTCAAACCTCACCGTGCGCCTCGAGGCGCTCGCGCCCTCTCGTGACCTGTTGCTGACAATCCACAACCAAGACAGCCCGCCCTTGCCAGTCTCGGCGGTGCGCGTGACGACTCGCCCGACCGAGCTGGTGTTCCGGGCTGCGGTGGCAGGCGGATACCGGCTGCTGGCGGGCAATCCCGAGGCAATGCCTCCGCGCTATGACCTGTCAGCCCTCGGGGAACGGGTACGCACCCTGCCGGCCGTGCGCCTCAAACCCGGCCCACTCGTTGAAAATCCCGACTATCGCGCACCGGCAGCCCTGCCCGGGGTCGAGGATGCGGGGGCGCCGTTGGATGTGACGGGCTGGCGGTTTCGCAAGGCTGTCCGGGTCACGGCCCCCGGGGTGCAACGGCTCGAACTGGATCTCGAGGTGCTGAGCGAAGTGAGGCCGGACTTGGCGGATCTTCGGCTGGTCCGCGGCAAGACCCAGGTGCCGTATTTGCGGGACCCGGTCGTCGGGAGTCATCGGTTGGCTGTCGAAGGAGTTCCGGCGGATGATCCCAAACGTCGCGAGTTTTCGCGGTGGCGGATTCCGCTCCCGTTTGCCCGGCTGCCGGTGACCGAGTTGAATTGCATGTCACCGACTGCGCTCTTTCAGCGTCAGATGGTGATTTTTGAGGAGATTCCCGACCACCACCGCGGGGTGCGGCAACGGCGCGAATTGGGCCGCGCGGATTGGTCGCGGACGCCCGCAAACGGCACGAACCGGCTGACGATTCCGCTCGCGATGACGCCTCTCTCGGACGCGTTGATGCTCGAGACGTTCAACGCCGACAATCCCCCGATCAAACTGGAGGACTTCGCGATCTTGGTCCGTGCCCCCCGGGTGATTTTCAAGCTGAACGAAGCGGCCGAGGATTTGTTCGTGTACTTCGGCAGCAGCAAGGCGTTCCCGCCTCGTTATGACCTGAGCTTGGTGGAGGCCGAGTTGCGGGCAGCAACCAAGCACAAGGCCACGCTGGGGCCGATCGAGGTGTTGAAGCCGGAACGTGGTGGCCGGTTCAGTCCGGTCGGAACCGGCGGCCCGCTGCTCTGGGGAGTGCTGGTGGTGGTGGGCGGTTCGCTGCTCGCCTTGATCATCCGCCTGCTGCCCAAACCACCCGCCGCCGAAAAGCCGCCGCAAGGGCCGTCCGCCCCGACTGGAAGCGGGGCCTGACAAAAGGCGGCCTTTAGCGCAGCAACGGCGCCATGGCCGCCAGGGCGTGCTCGATGTCTGCCGCCGATACGTTGAGGTGCGTCACGGCGCGAATGCGGTCCGGGCCAAGGGCGAGCACGCGGACGCCGCGCGGCTCCAGTTGCGCGGCGAGGTCAGCCGCTTTCAACCGTCTGACGCGGAACAAGACGATGTTTGTCTCCACCTCACCGGGCCGCAGTTCCACGCCCGGAAGGGCCGCCAGACCTTCCGCCAGCCGGCGGGCGTTGGCGTGGTCCTCTGCGAGACGGTCCCGGTGGTGATCGAGCGCGTACAGGGCCCCGGCGGCGATGATGCCGACCTGTCGCATGGCGCCACCGAGCATCTTCCGGAAACGCCGACAGCGGGCGATGAATTCTCGCGTGCCCACGACCGCCGACCCGATGGGAGCCCCCAGACCCTTCGAGAAACATACGTTCACCGAGTCGAACAGGGCTGCGTACTCCCGCTCCGGAATTCCGCTGGCCACGGCGGCGTTCCACAGGCGGGCGCCGTCGAGGTGCAGGCGCAGTTCGTGGTGGCGCGCGGTGGCGGCGACAGACTGCAATTCTTCCAGCGGCCAGACCTTGCCGCCCCCGCGATTGTGGGTGTTCTCCAAGCACACCAGCCGGCTGCGGGGAAAGTGCTGATCCGGCGGACGGAGCGCGGCCTCCAGCGCGGCGGCGGTGAACACCCCGCGGTCGCCCGGCAAACACCGGCACATCACCCCCGACAGCGCCGCCGGCGCCCCCGCCTCGTAGTAGTAGATGTGCGCGTTGGCTTCGACGAGGATCTCGTCGCCCGGCTCGGTATGCGCCCGGATGGCAATTTGGTTGCCCATGGTGCCCGACGGCACAAACACAGCGGCCTCCTTGCCCAGTAGTTCGGCGGTGCGTTCTTCGAGTCGCTTTACCGTGGGATCGTCGCCGAAAACGTCGTCGCCCACTTCCGCCCGCGCCATCGCCTCCCGCATCGCCGGCGTGGGGACGGTGATAGTGTCGCTGCGCAGGTCAATGATTCCCGAGGGCGAAGTCATGAGCGGGGCAGGGTGGACAGCGGGTTGGGACCGCCATTCTTCACGGTTGGTTGACCGGAGCGGCCGGTCTGCCGGCGAAGCCCTTCAGGTAGGCGAGGATGAGGTCGGGCAACTCGCGGCTGTAGCCGCCTTCGAGAACGTGGAAGGTGGGCACGTTGAGTGACCGCAGCTCTTCGCCCAGCCAGCGAAAGTCTTCTTCCAGCAGGGACGCGCCCATCGCTCCGCCGAGCGGATCACCGGCGAAGCCGTCGAAACCGGCGGACACGCCCAAGACGTGCGGCCGGTACCGCTTCAGATCCTCGAGCGCGCCAGCCAGGATGTCCCGGTACTTCGACCGGGGGGAAAACGGGGCGACGGGGTAATTGCGCGCGTTTTGGATCGAGTCCTCCCCGGTGCCCGGATAGGCCGGGTAAATGTGGACCGAGTAGAACTCGCAGTCGCTTCGTTGCAGCAGGATGTCCTCCGTGCCGTTGCCGTGGTGGACATCAAAGTCAAAGACCGCCACCCGACCCCGTTTCCGGTGGAGCGCCTCCACGGCAGCGACGGCAATCGAGTTGAGGTAGCAAAATCCCATCGCCCGGGTGGTGGTCGCATGGTGACCGGGCGGTCGCATCAGGCTGAAGGCGGACTCACCTTGCAACGCCAGTTCCAGGGCTTTGAGGGCACTGCCCGCCGCGCGGCGGGCGTGCTCGGCAATGCCCGGATGGGCCGGCGTGTCGGCATCGAAGTCCATCGGCTTTTCCAGCCGATCGAGATGCTCCTCCGTGTGGGCGCGGAGCAATTGTTCCCGGCTGACCGGGCCCGGCTCGGCCCACTTCACCGGCAGGTCGGTTTGTGTCTTGAGGCGTTCGACTGATTTGGCCACCCGGAACGGTCGCTCGGGATGACCCGGAGCCGAGTATTCCGTGCAGCGGCTGTCTGTGATGATCGTCATGGGCGGGAACGAGGCTTTGCCTTCAGCGATGCGAGGTCCAGCGCATCGAGCACCCAGTCAATGTCGAGGTGCAAGCCGTCCTCGCGGCAGCGGCGCTCGAGGCCGTGGAGGTGGGCCTTCATCAACTCGACGAGTTTGGGGCGCAGGGCGGGGTTGGTGGCGGCGGCGCGGGGCGTCTGGCCATCGAGCGCCGGGTTGCTCTCGTCGAGGAATCGCTCGTAGTGCTGGCGGTGAGCCTGCTGGATCGCTTCTTGCCGTTCCGGGTCAGGAATCGGCTCCTCCGCCTTGTTTTTGTTGGTTTCCGACTGCGCTTGCACCGACTCGTCCATGGACGCCGACGATGCCTCGTTATTGAAGACGGCGGCTTCCGCCTCGCCGATGGTGGCCTCGCGCGCGCGTCGTTCCTCCAGGATCTTCGCCAGGTCCACGATGGATTCCTTCTCGAACGTGACCAACTCGCCGAGGTACTGGGCCACCTTCTGGCGCGCGAAGTCGTGCTTGGCCCGGCTGAAGGTCTCGATCAGCAGGCGCTCCGGATAGAGGCGCACGTTGCCCACCGTCCCAACGCCGCCCACATTCGTATCCACTCGCGCCCCGCCTTTGGCGGCGATTGTCTGAGCGCACTCGGCCGACTCCCCCTGCTGCAACCAGCGGAAGAACAACTTCGGCGGAGCGAACTGGCTGTCGTCCGGAGCAGTGTCGGCCTCGAAATCGGCCTTCCCACGCAGGACGGTCTCGACGGCGGCGGGATCGCCCGTAATGAGGTAGCTGGCGACGCAGTGATGGACATCGAGGCTCGCGAAAAGCCGGCGACGGTATTCATCCGCCAGCGCGTTCACCAACGTGACTGCGTCCACGAAGTTCTCGGCGAGGTAATCCCGGAGCGAATAACCCGGGCGATTCGTTCCCGCTGCGGCCGCACGCTTGGAGACCTCCTCCAACCACGCGGCATGGATGTTGTGCGGCATGTCCATCGCAAAGACGTTGGTCCGGCTGAAGTGCGGGTAGTGGGTCACCCACGTGAGCATCCGGCTGAATCGCACCATCTGGGCGGCGGCGCCCCGATCAAAGAGCACAAACTCGCCCCGTTCGGGGTCGAGCAGGTCAATGCATCGGAGCGCGAGCGAGTCGAGTACCTCCTGGACTTCGAGGATCCCCGGCCGCGTGCTCATCCGGTGCCGCAGCATGACCTGCTCGTCATTGTTCAAGTCCCTCGTGGCGGTGGTGGCCGCCCAAATCTCCGCCCGTGTCCGCCCGTCCGCCTCCCGCTCAACGAACAGCGAATAGTTGAGCGCATTGGCAAAAGCGCTCTCGAACTCGATGTCGGACGCCCGCATGGGCACGGTGAAGCGGCGGATCCGTCGCTGGAGTTCCTCCCGACCGAGCCGGTCCGCCAGGAACTTCACCGCTTTGGCCAGCCAGGCGCCGTCGAGCTTCAGCCAAAGGTCGTAACCCTGGGTGCCGAAGGGGAAGAATGCGCAGGCGGGCCGACAGACGATCTTGCTTCCACGCTGTGCGCCGCAATCCGCCGGGCTGATGAACTGGTCGAGCGCGGGACAAAAGCGGGAGTTCTTGCCCCGGCCTTGAACGGGTGTCGCTGACATGCTGGCGCGAAGGATTGTGACCGGGGTGGCGACTGGCAAAGGGAATTTCGCCTCGCACGCGGATTCCGGCGGTGAACGCAGCCGTCCCGTCGCCTCGTCGGGAAAGAAGCGGGCCGGAAACGCGCTGACGTTCCCGGCCCGCCCGACTGAATGTTAGAGGAGCCTACTGCACGACCCGGAAATAGGCTTGAGCCGCGGAGGGCTTGATGGTGTGCGGGCTGGTCGCATCGGTAACATCCGTCCATGGCCCGGTGACGGCGGGCGCCGACTGGAGCTTCTGTCCGGCAGCCGCTGGCGACCAAGAGATGACGACGTCGGCGGCTCTCTGAACCACCTGCATCGTCGGCGGGGTCGTGGAGCCGACCAGAATGCCTTTCAGGTCCACGCGCAGGCCGGTGGGGTTCGGCGTGGCCGGCAGATTATTGATCTTGAAAGCCAGCGTATTCCGGCCGGCCACCAGTCCGCTGGTGATGGTGAACGGGGTGAGGGTGCCGAAGCCGCCGCTCGACAACCCGGTGCTGACACCATTGACGAGGATGTCCAAGCCCGTGTTGTCGGCGGCCCACCCGCCCACCAGTTGGACCCGGGAAACGTCGTAACCGGTCAGGTCGAACGAAGTTTCGTAGGTGTAGTCGCCTTCCGCATTGCCACTACCAGGGGAGCCTTGATCCGCTTGCGGGGCGATCCATTTCGATGACGGACCATTCAAGGCCCAAACACCGGCGGCAATCGGCCAGCCGTCATTGACGACGATCGCGTCCGGGCCCGGATAGTTCTCGTCCGCGCTGGCCACCAATTTGTAGTGGGGATCCACCTCGCCGGGTCCGAGCAGCGAACCATCGGCGGCCACGCCGGTTCCATAGATACCGGGCAGCCCCACGGTGAGGCGCACGGCCGGCGTTGTCACCGTGCCGCCCGCGTTGGCGGCGGTGAGTGCGTAATTCCCCTCATCCGCGGCTTGGACGTTGGACAGCGTCAACTTCGCCGCGGTCGCTCCCGGAATCGGCGTGCCGTTCTTCGTCCACTGAAGGTTGAGTGGCAGGCTGCCGATCACTTGGGCCTCGAATACGACCGTTTCCCCGGGATTGGCGATGGCCGCCTGGGGAACCTTCGTCAAGAAAGGCGCGGTACCGGCGGGAACCGGGACGATCGCGACATTGTCAATCAGCGCAGTCGTGTCGCCCCCGAACGGGTTGCTCTTCTCGAAGACGAGTTCCGTCTGCGTCGAGGTCGCGATGAAGACGTCGCTGTAAAATTCCCGATAACCCGTTGCCGTCAATCTCTGCGCGGGCACCACGACCTCGCCGCCCAGGCGGGCTTCCAGCGCCGGCATCCCTCCGCCCCGCGCGTTGGCGTGGTAATGCAGGTAGTACTGTGATCCCACCGTCAGACCCGACACCCATTGATCGAGTGTGCTGTCTGCCTGGAGGAAAGCCACCTGCCGTCCGTGTGGGATCACGCCGTTGTCGGCAAAGGGGGAGGCCCCGTTGGCAATTGGATTGATGCCGCTGCCGGGGAGGACACTCTGGTTCCATCCGGTGATCGGCGTGTTGTCGCCCGGATCGGTAACACCGCCGCCAACGTTGTTGAGGCTGTAGCCCGGCCAGTACTCGAACGAGTCCACTTCAAAGCTCGGGTTGGCCAACGGAATGCCGACCGTCAACTGCGCGGCGGCGCTGGTTACCTCCCCGAGCGCATTGGCCACGACAACATCGTACGCGCCCGCCGTTTGCGCCGAGGCTTCGGCGATGGCGTAGGTGCTGTCCGTGGCGCCCGGAATGTCCACTCCGTTTCGGCGCCACCGGTACGTGGGCGCCGGGAAACCGCTGGCGGCGACGCTGAACTGCACGGGTAGTCCCGCCGAGACCGTGATACTGGCGGGTTGTTGGGTAATGGTGGGCGCGACGTTGCGACTGACGGCCTCGCGGTTGCTGAACCCATAGAAATGGAAGCTGACGTTGGCCGGATTGACGGGCGCGAGGCGGAAAGTGGCCGTGCCGGAGGTGTCGGCGGTGTAGCGGCACGAGAACCGGATGCCCTTGTTGTTCCCGAATTGGTCCTGGTTGATCGTCAAACGATCCTCCCCGAGGCTGGCCGTACCCCAGCGGATGGTCGGCCCGGGTGCTTCCCAGCCGGCGGAGTACACGGTCAACACGTATTCAGTTCCCGGTGTCAGACCGAAGAGCGTCAAGGTCTGGAAGCTTCCCGCCGGCACCGTTCCGCCGTACACGAAGTCCCGCGCCATCACGGCACCGCCGCCGGTGATATCGTTGGCGTCGCCGGCAAACAGATTGCCGAGGTAGCTGCTCGAGAACTTGTCGGCGACGGCCGGGTTGGCGCCGGCGACGCCGGTGAAGGCGACGCCGTTGATCACTGCGGTGGCGGCGCTGCCGAAATTGTACGCGTGCGTGTACACGTACTGGCCGTCCACGCCCGAGTCGGAATCGTCATTCCACTCCGCGACGGTCCAAGTCCCGGCACTGGGCCGGATCTTGAAGTCGTCCACCAGGATGGTCGCGTCATCAAACGTGTCGTTCAGCAAGGTCAGCGTTTGCGAGGTTGCCGCCGCGGTGAATTCAAACGCCAGGTATCCGTAAGGGTTGCTGCCGCCCACCGGGTACACCGTCAACGCCAGCATTTCCTCGTCAGCGATCGAAACCCGGAGCAAAGGAACCTGACCGGCAGTGGCGTTCGCGCGGAACTGCACCTGATACTTCTGGCCCACGGTCAACCCGGAGATCATCGTGCTCAATGCCCCGCCGCCGTAGTTGATGAAGGCCACGTTAGCGCCGTCGGGAATGGCGCCGTTGTCGGCGTAGGGGCTGCTGCCGCCGGCCGGATTCAGCCCGGCTGCGCTGTCGTAGGCCGCCGTCCAGCCTGAGATCGCGCCGTTTTGGCTGATGTCGCCCGGCGCGATGGTGAAGGTATTGGCCTCGAAACTCGGGTTGGGAATCGTCTGCGCTTGCACGGCGGTGACGAACAGCAGGAGCACGGCGCCCGTAAGCCAGGCGTCGCCTTGGGAACCGACACCGCGGAAGAATGTTGGTCGTTTCATAGTTTCATGAACTTTGGGGTCGGCGATGAGGGTGCGCCCGTGCGTCGGTCTGTCAACTCGCCATTTGCGGAAGTTCTGATGGCAGAGGCAGGTTTCCCCGGCGGATGGCGGCCTTCACGGCGGCACGTCCGCTGCGCAGGGCCCGGCCCGAGAGCCGTCAACGCGGTGGCAGGATCTCCACCACCTCCGACAGCGGTTGCCCTTCCGGGTTGCGAATGATGTTGCGCCGGCCATAGAGCAGGTGGCGGCCGGACAACTGAAACGCGCGGTTCATCAAGCGGTCGGATTGAATTCGGAAATAGCCCAGCGGATGCCCGGCGTGGGGGACCCGGTACCTGTTCAAGATGTGCCCCAGCGGCAGGTACTCATCGAGAATCAGACGACGAATCGCCGGCGGGAAGAGCGCGAGGTTGATCTTGTTCGCGCCAAACTCGACCGGCCGTTGATTGCGGTCGAGTCGGAGCACGACCTCCCGGAAATACAGGTCGCCGCGCTGCTCGCGTCCCCAGACTTCAATGTGGATGTCCGACCCGTGATGGGCCTCCAGCGTCGGCGTCATGTCATTGTCGTGAACCAGCAGCGAACGAAACGGTTCGGGGATCGCTTCTCCCGGAATTGCCTCGATGGGAGGCAGGGGCACACCCTCGCGGGCGTAGAATTCGTCGAGCGGATAGGCCAGGCACGGCGTGGCGGCCGGGGCGGGGAAAACGGGCGCGGGTGCGGGCGGATTCATCGCGGCTGTGGTCTTTGACGCGCCGCGTCGCGACGGTACTCATCGTCGCGGAGACCAATTCGCTCCAGCGGGAGGGGTTGGAAGCCGAGGTCCCAGGCGGGCGAGTCCGGCGTCAGTGCGAAGTCCGTCGCTTTCGAGTGATCGTTCACCGGCCGGGCAAGGCTCGTGATGGCGTTGGTCAGATTGGCTTCCAGCCGCAACATCGCAGCCGTCGCCTGCCAGCCCACCTCGAGCCACTTGCCAAGGCACACATTACGCGCCACGACGTTGCCCTCGGGCGGCACTCCCTGGAAAGCCTCGCCCACCACGGCCGGTCCGTCTGGCGGACCGTAGTAGGCGTCGAGGGTCTTCAGTTCCGGGTAACGTTCGCGATATAGACCGGCTGGCACCTCCGCCAGCCGCTGGCGCATGGTTTTGTCCACCATGTTCCGCCACACTGCGGACCGATCCAGCCCGCGTCCATCCACGCGCACGGCCGGGTCGCACTCGACAAAGAGGTTGTTCTCCACGCGATGATCGCGCCCGCCGCCGATGAACATCGCCCAATGCACCTTGTAGAAGACATTGCCGAACACCTCCGTGCCGCTGACACAGTCGTCCATATAGACGCCCATCGAACCCATCCCCACGCCGCCGGTGTGGTGGATGAAATTGTGGCGGATGCGATTGCCGCGATAGCTGTAATCGCGCCCGGCATAGATGGCCCCGACGTCTCCGGTTTCCAAAGCGATGTGGTGGATTTCGTTAAACTCGATGAGGTGATCGTTCCCGCCAAAAAGAATCGCGCAGTGCGGGTGGTCGTGAACGAGATTGTGCGCCGCCCGCAGCCCCACACCCACCATGTGAATGGCGGGCACGTAACATTTCGACCATCGGCCCTGGCGCCGGAAGTGGCAGTTCTCGACGAAGTGTCCCGCAGGCGTGAGCGTCTGGCGGTCACCACCCAGCAGGTCCACGCCCCCGTCGCCGGTGTCAAGGAGGTCGCACCCGATGACGCCGTGGTTCGTGCCGCCGGTGATCTTTGCGCCCCAGTTGCCGACGTTGCGGATTACGCAGCCCGCGATGCGATTGCCGGTGCCACCCCGTATTTCGACGGCATTGCCGCGGGTGGCTTCCAGTGTCAGACCCCGGAACGTGACGTGCGAGACGTCGGTCATTCTCAGGAGTGGTTGATCCAGAAGGGAAAACAGCACCTCGCGTCCGGTGAGCGCTTCGGGCGGCCAGAAATACAGCCTGCCCTTCTCGCGATCGAGGAACCACTCGCCGGGTTGGTCGAGTTCCTCCAGCACGTTGAGGAAATAGAACCGCTGGCCCTTCCGGAAGCCGTAAAGCCCGTGCGGCGGCGCGGTCTTTACGAGCCGCTGATCGAGATCCAGCGCGGCAACGCGCTCGAATGAATTTGCCCAGTCCCATGCCCAGTACCCATGCACCCACAAGTCACGGGGATCCTGCCAGCGGCGTGGCCGGTCGCCGGCGTAGGTGAAGCCCGCTTCGAGCCGCCCGATGCTGCCGCCGTGGTCGTCGCCTTGACCGGCGCCGGTCGGAAAACCCGCGATGAGTTCGAAAGCCCCCTCGTCAGGCCAGCGGGCCAGCGGCATCGGGCGGCCGTCGAAGAACAGTTCGCCGTGTGCGGTCGTGGTCGGCCGGCCAAAGCCCCTCGACTTCAGTTCGCCAAAATCCGCGATGCCGAGCGCACGGAGATCACACTGAACGACGTTCGTGCGCGCCACCGGTGCCAGCCGCCCGAGGATTGCCGGATCGCTCACGGGCAGGAAGGCTTCCAGCCGCCGGCCTCCCAACAGGCGGGGCGTTTCGCCGGCACAAGCGCGCCAGACCATCGGCGCTTCCGGCGTCCCGGAGTCGGCGGCGGTCAACTCGAGCGTGTTGGTGCGGACATGGTCCCCGCCGCGCAGCCAGATCGTGACGCCGCCGCGGGGCAGGGGACCGGCCGCCTTTTGCCGCCGAACCGCATCCCGAGCTGCCTCAAGCGTGGCGAACGGCCGGTCTTCGCTGCCCGGGTTCCCATCCCGACCGGTGGGGGAAACGTAGAAGTCGGCATGAACCACAGCGGCGCCTTGCAGCAACGGCAGCAGTCCGATCAGCACCGAGCCGAAGGCCCGCCTCGTCGTACGTCCGAGGAGGTCTCCTGCGGGATTGGTTTTCGTGAGGATCATTTTGTCTCGGGCAAATTTCGCACCTCGACGCGCGGCATGGCAACTCCGTCCGCTGACACCCGCCCCGGACGTGGCCTTCGGACCTGATGGCCGCCGGTGGTAGCTGCCGGCCACCGGCTCTGCGGCCCTCATTCACTGCGAACTTCCTGAGTCTCCGCTTGGCGTCGGCCGCGATTCTCCGTGGCAGGCCCGGCAACCCTCCTTTATCATCAAGTTGCCCGATGTCCGCCGCCGCCGCATTCCTCGATCAACTCCTCCGTGACGGTCACGTGCGCCATCCCGGCGCGCGCCTGATACCGTTGGCCGGCGGGGTGTCGAGCGACATCTATCTCGTCGAGGACGGCGAGCAGCGGTTCGTCGTGAAGCGCGCGCTGCCGCGTCTGCGCGTAGCGGACGAGTGGCGGGCGGACGTTGGCCGGAACGCCACCGAGCGCGCGTTCCTCGACTGCGTTGGTCGGTGGCGACCGGACGCCGTGCCGCGCGTTTTGTTCGCGAATCCCGAGGCCGGCTACTTCGGCATGGAATACCTGGGTGAGGGCTACCAGAACTGGAAGCAACGGCTGCTGGGCGGAGTCTTCGTAACGGCCCACGCGACGAAGGCGGGAAGCGTTATCGGGGAAATCCATCGCCGGACCGCCGGAGACCTGGAGATCCGCGAGCGGTTCGATACCACGCCCAGCTTCCACCAATTGCGGACCGCGCCCTACCTGTTGCGTACGGCTGAGCGGCAGCCAGCGCTCCGGGACTGGATCCTCGCGGAGGCCGCGCGTCTCGAAGCGACCCGCGAGTGTCTGGTCCACGGCGATTTCAGCCCAAAGAACATCTTGATCGCCGCCGGGCGACTGGTGCTGCTGGATTGCGAAGTGGCGTGGTACGGGGACCCGGCGTTCGACGTGGCGTTTTTGCTCAATCACCTCTTGCTCAAACGCCTTTTTCATGCGCCCGCCGGCGGCGAACTGGCCGGTTTGATTGCCGCCTTTTGGGAGGCCTACCAGACCGCGCGACCCGGCACGGACATCTCCCTGGAGCAGCGCGTCACCGGCCTGCTTCCGCTGTTGCTGCTCGCCCGCGTGGATGGCAAGTCGCCGGTCGAGTACCTGAAACCGGAGCGACAGGAATTCGTCCGGCAGTTTGTGTTCGGCCTCTCCGCACGGCGGCCAGGCTCTCTCCGCGGCATCATCAGCGAATGGTTCGATGCCACCGGCACGCTTCCTCCCGGCTCAGCCGCTTTGTGACCCTTGCCTTATGATCATTGAATCCGTTTCGGCCTGGCAGATTTTCGATTCGCGCGGCTCGCCTACCGTCGAAGCCGAAGTCCGGCTGTCCAACGGCGTCCGGGGCCGTGGCCTTGCGCCGTCCGGCGCCTCGACCGGTCAGTTCGAGGCGCTCGAACTGCGCGACGGCGATCCCGCGCGCTTTCGCGGCCGGTCGGTCTTCAAGGCCATCGGCCACATCCACGGCGAGATCGCGGCGGCGCTGCGCGGCTGCGACGTGTCTGATCAACGCGCGATTGACCAGCGGTTGATCGAGCTGGACGGCACGCCCAACAAATCGCGGCTCGGCGCCAACGCTGTGCTCCCCGTCTCGATGGCCGTGGCCAACGCCGCCGCCGCAGCGCGCGGATTGCCGCTGTTCGCGTCGCTGGGGCAGGGCAGGGGAGTGACGCTGCCCATTCCGGAAATCCAGATCATCGGCGGCGGCGCCCACGCCAACTGGCGAACGGACGTGCAGGACTATCTGCTCATCGCGGTCGGTGCGCGAAGTTTCAGCGAGGTCTTGGAAATCACCCACAACGTCTATCACGCGGCCGGCGACCTGCTCAAAGCGCGCGGTCGTTACTACGGCGTCGCCGACGAGGGCGGGTACTGGCCGGAGTTCGCGACGAATGAAGAGCCGCTCGCCCTGCTGGTGGAGGCCATCGCGCGCGCCGGCTACCAGCCCGGCCGCGAGGCCGCAATCGCACTGGACATCGCCGCCAGCGACCTGTTCGACGAAGGCCCACGCCGCTACCGCTTTCGGCTGGAGCGACGCGAATTCACGTCGGCCGACATGGTCAGCCTCCTGACCGACTGGTGCGAGCGCTACCCAATTGTCTCGATTGAAGATCCGCTGGCCGACACCGACTGGGACGGCTGGGGCGAAATCACCCGTGCGTTGGGCGAACGCATTCAACTGGTGGGCGACGATCTGTTCACGACCAACGTGGCCCGCATTCGCGCCGGCCGGGAGCGCGGCGTGGCGAACGCCGTGCTGATCAAACTCAACCAGATTGGCACGGTCAGCGAGACGCTGGACGCCATCCGGCTCACGCAGGAGGCCGGCTGGCAACCGATCGTGTCCGCGCGGTCGGGCGAAACGGAAGATGCCTTTATCTCGCACCTGGCGGTGGCCACCAACGCCGGCCAGCTCAAGGTCGGGTCCTTCACCCGCAGCGAACGGATGGTGAAGTGGAACGAAGTGGTGCGAATCGAGCGTGAACTGGGCGAACGCGCCCGGTTCGCCGCGTTTCGGCCGGGCTGTTGACCCGGGGAGCGCGCTCCGATTGCGCCCCGCCGCCTCTGTTGAGCGCTGCCCCACGGACGCCACCCGGGAATCGCCTCCGGCATCCGGTAGCAGAGTTGTACCAGATCGGCCTTCGCGAGAGGGCATGAGGCCGCCTTTGAAGCTGTGCGTGGGGTGGAGGACGCCTGCTCCCCAGTGAACCTGCGGCCAGCTTCCACCTTTCCGCCTCCTCACGTCGTCGGCTACGAGCCCGGCTAAAACCGGCTTTTTCTCACCGTCCGGGCACGCCGCCGGCGAGGCTGAGAGCGTTCGCCGCTGCGGGCGGTCTTCCAACCAGTCAGCGACCGGCGTCAGCTCTACACCCGCGCCCGCGAGGGCGCCGTCCAACGACCCAGCTCGGCGACCGCCGCCGGAAACGCCCCGTCGGCTGCAACCATTCCTGACAAATCACCTGAACCGTCCGACTGCCCGGCAGGGCGGCGGTTGGCCGGAGCGCCGTGGTTGGGCGGTCGGTTAATCCATCGGAACTGCTGGCCCATCGAACTGGGGTCTGCTGTTGTGCCTGCTTGGAAACGTCTTCGCGAAACCAATCTCCCTCCGACTGCTGACCGTAGCGCAACCAGCGTTCGAGCTCGAGGGGCGAGAGCGGCGCAGCCGGCTAATCCAGGCGTTTGAGCCAGATGTTGCGGAAGGCGACGGGATCGTTGTGGCCGGCAAACCCGAAATGGCCTTTGAGCAGGTCCTTGCCTGGATGGGGCGTCTTGCCCATGAACTCCTTCACGGCAGCCACGTCACCGTCGAGGATGACGACACCGTTGAGTTCAACCCTGATCTTCGAGCCTTTGACGGTGACCTCCTGAAAGTTCCAGTGACCGACCGGGTGCTGGTAGCCGCGGTGGGCGGCAATCATGCCATACGCCGAGCCGTGTGCCTGGCGGGGATCAATCTTGTCGCCCACGGCCTGCTCGTAGTCATCGTCGAGGACCTGCAGTTCGGTCATGCCCGCGTACGCGGCGTCGCCCTGACCCGGATAGCGGATGGCCAGACCGTTGTTGCCGCCCCTGGGGAGCTTGAATTCGAGGCGGACGACGAAATCGCCGTACTCTTCCTTGGTGTAGATGCAACCGCCTTTCCCCGGCTGGCAGACGATCGCTCCGTCCACGATCTGGTAGTTGTCAACCGGGCCGGTCCAGCCGGTGAAGTCGCGGCCGTTAAAGATCGGTTCGAAGCCGGCGGTGCAACGGGTCGCCAGGTAGCGGTTGGCTTCGTCGGCGGGAATTTCGCGCAAAAAGATGTTGCGCCAGCGGATTTCGCCGCCGTGCGTCTGAAGCTGGATGGGGCCGAACTCGGGAACGGGAGTCTTGCGGTCGTAGTAGTTCTCCATGAGGGCGTGGTCCACCACGAGTTTGTCGTTGAGCCAGACGGTGACGCGGGAGCCGATCATGAGAATGCGGAACTGGTTCCACTCGCCGAAGGGGCGGTCGGCGCGCACCAAGGGGTCCTTGCCCGGCGCGCCGGGGCTGTTGTTCCAAAGGCCGCCCGAGCCTTTGTCAGCGCCGAGGTTGAACTTTTCCTTTTCGGTGAAGTCCCAGATTTGCACCTGGGGCACGCCGCGAAGGTAAATGCCGGAGTCGGCCTTGGGCACGGTTTTGTACTCCACGAGCAACTCGAAATTGCCGTAGTCCTTCTCCGTGGTGGCGTAGGCGCCCTGGCCGTCATTGACCAGCTCGCCGTCCTCGACGCTCCAGTGGGCCTTCATGGAATCGGTCCACTTCTGGATCTGCGCGGCGCGCTCCGCTTCTGGCAGGGCGAGCAATTTGCGGTGATCGTAGGTGTCGCCGCCGCGCCAGCCGGTGAGGTCGCGGCCGTTGAAGAGGGCGACGAAGCCGGGCGGGGGCTGGTTGAGTTCCGCAGCGGGGGCCGTGAGCGGTGCGAGGGCCGCCACCAAGGGCAAGCAGATCAGACCATGGAACGGCGGGAAGGATCGAGTCATAAGTTTGAGCGGGGTGATACTCCGGCGCCGGCGTGGGGTCAATCGGCGTTCCAATCGGCGCGAGCCGAAGCGGGTGGCGCGCTGGCGGATGAATTGCCGGGGGCGCGTTCGTCACAAGTTGGCGCCGGGGAGCACGGGCGCCGGCGCGAGCGGCTCTTCCTCGATGGCGCGCCGGGCGGCCGGTTGGCGAAACGGCCGGTCCCACCACAAGATTTGTCGGCGCTGACCGAATGTCCGCCGGTTACGGTTCGTCGAGTATCCTGTTATGATCCGCACTGCTGAACTGCTGGCCTTCTCGCTTGTCTGGGCTGCCGCCCTCGATGCTGCCGACACCAAGACCGATTTCCTGCCCCCCGCGCCCGCCGGCAAGCAATGGACCCTCGCGTGGCACGACGAGTTCGAGGGCGACCAATTGGACGAGGCGAAATGGAATCGCTTGGGCGACTGGAAGCGCCGGGACGGTTACTGGGTCAAGGACGACGCGTATCTCGACGGCAAGGGACACCTGCTCCTGCGCACGCGGAGGGACGGGGAGCGGTTCACGTGTGGCGCCGTCAACACGCGCGGCAAGTTCGAGCATTGCCAGGGCTTTTTCGTTGCCCGCTGCAAGCTGCCCACCCAGCCGGGCCACTGGCCGGCGTTCTGGCTGATGTGCGACGGCGTGAACACGGTGGGCACCGAAGGGCGCGACGGCACGGAGATTGACATCGTCGAAGTGCCGTGCCGCGACGGCCAGCTCACGGCGAATCTCCACTGGGACGGTTACGGCAAAGACCACAAGACCGCCGGCATCAAATTCCGTGTCGAGGGCGTGATGGAAGGGTGGCATACGTTCAGCCTGCTCTGGTCGGCGACGGAGTACGTCTTCTACGTGGACGGCAAGGAGGTCTGGCGCACCACGGCGGGCGGCGTTTCCCAGGTGCCGCAGTTCATCAAGCTGACCGAGGAAATCGGTACGTGGGCCGGCGACATCACCAAGGCCGAGCTGCCGGACTTCTTCGCGGTGGATTACGTGCGGGTGTACGACCTCAAGTAAAAGGCTGCATGGGTGGCGAAGGCGAATCCCTGCTGCGACTGATTGAATCGCGGCGCAGCATCCGCGAGTACCGGCCCGGGGCGGTGAGCGACGAATTGGTGCAGCGGATGCTTGCGGCGGCGATGGCGGCGCCGTCGGCCGTGGCCAAGGATTCGTGGTGGTGAGATCGCCGACGACGCGCGACGCCCTCGCCGACGCGCTGCCCCACGGGCAGATGCTCCTGGCGGCGCCGGTGGGCATCGTGGTTGGCGGCGACCTCGACGCGGCGCACGACCGGCAACTGAGCTACCTGCTTCAGGACGGCGCGGCGGCAATCGAGAATCTGCTGCTCGCCGCGACGGCGCTGGGCCTCGGCTCCTGCTGGCTGGGGATCCACCCACGCGAAGGCCGGGTGGCGGCGGTGAGCCGAATCCTCGGGTTGCCGGCCCACGTCATTCCGGTAGCCGCCGTCGCGGTCGGCTGGCCGGGCGAGGTCAAGGAACCGCGGACCCGTTTCTCGGCCGCGTACGTGCATCACGAACGGCGGGGCGGGTGAGGCGCCGAGTGCGCCCGCTGGGCCGGTTTCTTCCCGACTTCCTCGAGACGAGAGGGTGACTACCGGTCCCGCTTCAACCACCCGTTGGCGCGCATCCAGTCGGCCATCCGATCGGGCCACGCGGTCACGGTTTGCTCAGTTCGCCGCAGGCCGTACCCGTGGCCACCCACTGGATAGAGGTGCAGTTCCACAGGGACGTTCGCTTGTTTGAGGTAGAGCGCGTAAAACAGCGCGTTCTCCGCGCGCACCGGGTCGTCCTGTGTGATGGTGATGAACGTGGGCGGCGTGTTGGTGGTAATCGGAAGGTTCGGATTCAACTTGTCAGCCTCGTCCTTGAGCGTGAGGTAGGCCGGGTAAATCAAGGCGACGAAATCCGGGCGGCAACTGGCGGCATCGGCCTCGTCCACAATCGCGTAGGTGCGCTCGCGATAATTGGTGCTGAGCGCGGCGGACAGGTGGGCCCCCGCCGAGAAACCCATCACACCGAGACGCCGCGAATCCACGCCAAATTCGGCCGCCCGATGACGAAGCAGGCCAAGCGCCCGCTGGGCGTCCTGGAGCGGGGCGGCGTGGGCGTCGCGTCCCTCCCGTTTCGGCACGCGGTACTTGAGCAGGGCGGCCGTGACGCCAATGGAGTTGAGCCACTCGCACACCTCGGTGCCCTCCAAGTCCCAAGCGAGGATGTGGTAGCCGCCGCCCGGGCAGACGAGGACCGCTGCCCCGGTATCCTTTGCCGCCGGAGGCCGGTACAGCGTGATGGTTGGCTGGCTGACATTGCCCAAACGAATCACGCGTCGGCCCGCGACCAAGTTGTCCGTCGGCTTGGTGGTGTCTTTCTCCTCGCCCAGCGCGCCGGTGTCGCCGGGTGCCTCCCCCGGCCAGAGCCGGATGGGGCCAATCACGTCGCCCTGAAGGTCGGCTGCGGCCACGAACAGGAGGACAAGCAGCGCCAGGGGACACCAGCGAACGAGGACGGGCAGATTCATACGGCAGGGCTACCGGGTGAGCGCGGCAGCGTCAACCGCGAATCGGCTCACCAGTCGAGCGTGGTTCGACGCGTGCCCAGGTTTTTGCGTCCGGACTGCCGCTGGCGGTCATCGTTTCGTGGTCGCTCGCGTTCCTGCACCTCGCCGAGCAGCGAGTCGAGTGTGGGCGAAGGGCGGTTTTGGGCGAGCCGTTGGGCGGCCATCGCGGCGTCTTGGGCGATGCGTTCCCGCAAGCGCGCCAGCTTGGGCTGGACCTCCGCCAGCCCCTCGCGCGCCGCCGGCTGGGACGGAGCCAGCTCGAGCGCCTGCTGAAAATCGTTTTCCGCCTGTTGATAGTGGCCGAGAGCGGCGGTGGGTGAATGGGCTTCGGCGCGATCGCCCGCCTGCAGTTCGGTTCGACCGACGAGCGCGAGCGCCGCGGGCAGCAAGCTTCTGGCCTCGTCGGCGCCGTTCTGCGCCGGGACGCTCGTGGGACGAATCGCCAGCGCCTCCTCAAAGCGGCTGAGCGCGGTCTCCAGGGACCGCGCGGCCGCGGGAATCTGCCGGGCCAGTTGTTCCCTGCCTTCCCGCAGGTGCGACTGCCCCTCCTGTACGAGCAACTTTTCCATCGCCGCGCGGACCTCCCGGGCGCCCTGTGCCGCGGCGGCGTGTTCGGCCTGAAGCTCCAGCGCGTCGGTGAACCGCCGCAGCGCAGCCTCAAAGACATCCAGCGCCTCGTCGGGATTCCACTCGGACAATTGGGTCCCCTCACGCTGCTCACGCTGACCGACCCGCGTCAGCAAGTCCGCCAGCTTGCGGGCGACGCGGTCGCCCGCCTCCTGTGCGATAGCGGATGGGCTGGGGGGCTCCGACGAGGGCGCAGATCGAAGTTCGCTGGGATCAGAAAACGGGCGCGCCGGGGCCACGGCGTCCAAGTCCTCGAGGGCGGCGCGATATTCGCGTTCCGCAGCGCGGTCGGCCCACGCGTTGTTCTGCTGCGCTGACTCGTCACCACGGCGTTCCGCCAGCGCGGCGCGTTCAATCAGAGCTTGCTGCAGTCGAAGCACGGCACGGTCGAAGTCTGAACGAATCTCGACGTCGGCAGGCGCCACCTCAGACGCTTCGTGCAAGAGCTGCGTGCTGTCGCGGAGGAGTTCGATGGCGTCGCTGACCGGCTTGCCGTCCGCCGCGTCCAGCGCCTCCCTGCCGAGCCGGTGCAGCAGCCGGCTCAGGCGGCGCTCGACCAGGGTGAGATTGTGGCGCGCGGCGGCATCGCGCGGCTTTTCCACCAGCGCGGCACGGAACGCTTCGCGACTGCGCCGCCACCATTCTGCCGCGTCGTCCGGCGCGGCCGGTTCGAGTGGTTCGCCGAGGCGGAACTGGGTGTTGCCGAGTTGGAACCAGACGGGTCCACGAAGTCCGCGCGGGAGACGCTGGAGCGACAGATCCTCCCAACGCTGCAGGGCGTTCGTGTAATCCTTCCGGGCGTACGCGGCGACCCCCGCGTTATACGCTGCCCACGGATCCGGCGGTGGGTCGGCGCTCTGGACGGCTGGCAGCCACAGCGCGAGCGCCACCATCAGAGTGGCGAAGCGCAGCCGCCCGGCATCGCCCTCGCGGCGTGAGCCGGGCATCTTACGGTCTGAAGCGGTCTTCTTCACGCCTTCGCCTTCACGATTGTCTGGCAACGGTCGTTGAGAGGTGCGGCGTCTTCATCCGCCGCCGGTCGTTCAAGAGCCAATCAGCGCAGAGCAAAGCGAAGGCCACGGCCAGCGGCCACTGAAAACGTTCACGAGGCTCGTCCACGGTGCGCCGTTCGGCGACGCGCGGCAAGGCCGCCGCCGCGCGTTGAAACCACTCGACCAGTGCCGCCGAGTCGCGTCGTTCGAGGCGCGTGTAGGCGCCGCCGCCGGCGGTGCTGATGCGTTGCAGCCGTTGGTCATCGCGCCGGGATACAACCTCCCGGCCCTGCGCATTCCGCGTAAAGCCGCCACCCGCGTAAGTGCGGCGCGGTACCCGGGCGCCGACGGCCGAGCCCACGCCGGCTGTGTGGACACGGATCCCGTCGCGCCAGGCCAGCCGGGCCGCCTCCAAGGCGTCCCCTTGAAGCTGCTCGCCATCGCTCACGATCAACAGCGCTCGCGGGCCCTGACTGGCGCGGTCGAAACCCTCGCGTGCCAGCTTGATCGCCGCGCCCAGGTTGCTGCCGGGCTCGGAGACGGCGTCGGGATCCGCTGCGGCCAGAGCGCGGCGGAAGGCGGTGTGATCGCGGGTCAGCGGCGCCGCCAGGTAGGCTTCGCCCGCGAAGACCACCAAGCCCACCCGGTCGCCGCCCAACTGGTCCACCAGCCGGCCAATGGCCGTGCGGGCGACGGTGAGGCGATTGGTGTGGTCGGCATCGGCGGCCAGCATCGAGCGGGACACGTCCAGCGCGATGATCAGGTCCACGCCCGTCCGCTCGATCTCGATGACGTTGCGTCCCCAGCCGGGTCGCGCCAGGGCCAAGGCCAGCGCCGTCACTGCGACCAGCACCAAGGCGAGCTTCCATCGCCGCCGTGCCCGGCTTACCGACCGAAGGAGTTGCTCGCGGAGCGGCGAGGCGACCATCGCCCGGAGGGTTTGCCGCCCGCGGTGGGCGCTCCAAACCCAAAGGGTGAGCAAGCCGAGCAACAGCAACGGCGTAGCGACGAGCCAGGGGAGGGCAGCGAACTTCACGGCAGGCGCCTCCAGCGGGTATGGCCGAGGATCTGTTCGGCCAGCAACAGACCCAAGGCGGGAATCGCCAGCCACGGAAACAACTCCCGCCAGGCTTTTTGGCGAGTGTCGCTCAGTTTCTGCTTCTCCAAGCGATCAATCGCGGCATAGACCGCCCGCAGATCGGCCCCGGTGCGCACGCGGAAGAACTCGCCGCCCGTCCGTGCGGCGACGTGGGTGAACAAGTCGCCCAGGTCGTTGCCGGGATTGCCCTGGCCGGGGCTGAGGATTTGGACGCAGTGGATGCGGATGCCCAAGGAGCGCAACGCCTCGGCCACCAGTTCCGGATCCGGCCCGGCGCTGATGTTCTCCGCGTCGGTCATGAGCACGATGACGCGCGTTTCGTTCGTGTGCTGTTGCAGATGTTGGGCGGCCACCGCCAGTGCCGACCCGACGGCCGTGCCGGTGCCGTTGGTTTCGAGGGCAAGACGCTCCAGCAGCCACTCGTGGTCCAAGGTGAGGGGGCTGGCGAGCCACGCGTCGCGATCGAACGACACCACGCCCACCCGATCGTTGGGACGGGCGCGGATGAACTCGGCGGAAATCAGCTTCATGCCGTGCGTCCGCGTAACCTTCCGACCATCGAGCAGGAAGTCCCGCGTCCGCATGGTGCCCGAGAAGTCCAGCGCCAGCATGATGTTGATCCCCCGGCGATCCTCGCGCAGTTCCGCCTTTTCGCTTTGAGGGCGCGCGAGGGCGAAGACCAGCAGGGTCAGGGCAAGGATTCGCAGCCCCGCCAGCCAGCGGCCGGGCCGATGGGCAACGGCGCGAACCCCGGCGCCGAGCAGCGTCGAGGAACTGAAGAGGAGCGCGGCACGTTGGCCGGGCCGGCCGCGCGACCACGCCAGCAGCGCCACCACCAGGAGGGCCGCCAGCCACCAAGGGGACTCGAATCGCACCGTGGCGATCATGTCGGGCCTCCTTCCGCGGGATCGGGGGCTGCCGGCGGACGCGAGGCCATGAGGAAATCCACGGCAGTGGCGTGCAGCCGGCGCAGCTCTTCGGCGCTGGCGACGTAGCGCCCAAACTTGAACAAGTCGCCCAGCGCCAGGAAACGACCGAGGCTCTCGCGATGGGCGAGGGGCAGGGCAGGGGAGTGTGCCGCGACGGAGAGGAATTCCTCGGTGGCGAGCGTAGGCGCCCGCAGCCCGTACCGGGACTCGATGAACCGCCGCAGGACGTCTGTGGATTTTAGGCCGTACTCGCGCGAGCGCTCGGGTCGCAGGAGCGGCTCCAGTCGCTCCAGCTCCGCCAGGGCGACCTGCCAGAACGAGCTCGGATCGGCGGGCGCGGACACCGCCGGGGCGGCGCGCCGTTTCCCGAATCGCTGCCACGCGAGCGCCCCGAGCACCAGCGCGGCGAGCGCCAGCGGCACCCAGACCCAACCGTGGTCCGGGGGATGGAGCGGCCGCAGGTCCTCGATGAGGTTGGTTTCGATCATCGTGGCGGCGGACCGCACCGTTGCCGTTGCTCGAAGAACTGCAGCAGCGCGCGCTGGTACGGCTGGCCGGTTTCACAGCGGACGGCGCCCACGCCTGCCTGCCGAAAGGCTTCCGCGAGCATCGCTTGACGGCGGACACGTTCGAGTTCCAGCGCGTGACGCACGGCCGGGTCGCTGGTGTTGAGCTCCAGCACTTCTCCCGTTTCCGCGTCCTCGCAGACGAGCCACCCGACCTCCGGCAGGCGGGTCTCGATGCGATCGCGAATGGGCACCGCGACGACGTCATGCCGCCGGCCCGCGAGTCGCAGCGCCCGCTCGAAGCCGGCGTCGAGGAAATCGGAGAGCAGGAAAACGGTGGCGCGGTGGCGGAGCACGTTGCCCACCGTGTCGAGGGCCCGGCGAACCGAGGTGCGGGGCGAACGGGCCCGGTGATTCAGGATCGCGGCGACGATCGCCAGGGCCTGGCGCCGGCCGGTCCGGGGCGGAAGGTAGCGCTCGACGGTGTCGGTGAACAGGAGCAGGCCCACCCGGTCGTTGTTGAAGACGGCGCTCAGGGCAAGCACTGCCGCGAGTTCGGCCGCCAGTTCGCGTTTGCTCTGCGGGCCGGAGCCAAGGTCGCCGGAAGCGCTCACATCCACGGCGAGCAGACAGGTCAGGCATCGCTCCTCGACGTTCTGCTTGATTTGAACCGTGCCGGTGCGGGCGGTGGTGTGCCAGTCAATGGACCGAACGTCATCCCCCGGTTGGTATTCACGAATGTCTTCGAACTCCAGCCCGCGGCCACGGAACACCGACCGGTAAGGACCGGCCAGCAAATCTTCCACCAGGCGCCGCGCCCGCAGCTCGATCAGGCGGACCCGGCGCAGCAGGTCGGCGGGGGTGGTGGGATTCCCGATCACGGCACGGACACTTCGGCGAGGATGTGGGCGACGATCTGCTCGGCGGTCACATTGTCCGCGTCCGCCTCGAAGGTCGTCAGCACGCGATGGCGGAGCACGTCCGGCGCGATTGTCTTCACATCGAGCGGCGTGACGTGAGGGCGGCCGCGCAGGAAGGCGAGGGCCTTGGCGGCAAGCGCCAGGTTGATGGACGCACGCGGCGAGCCGCCGAACCGGATGAAGGGCTTCATCTTCGGCGCCAGTTGCGAAGGGTCGCGCGTGGTGAAGACCAGCCGGACGATGTAATCGGACACCGACTCGTCCACGAACACCTGGTCCACGAGGGCGCGCATGGCGAGGATGTCTTCCGGGTGGAGCACCGCCGCAAGGGGCGGGCGGGCAGCCGTCTTCGCCATGAGGGCCATGATCTGCCGCTCCTCGGTTTCGCTGGGGTAGGTGACAACGACTTTGAGCATGAACCGGTCCACCTGGGCCTCGGGCAGCGAGTAGGTTCCCTCTTGTTCGATCGGATTCATCGTGGCCAGCACCAGAAACGGCGCCGGTAACGGGAAGCTTTCTTCACCGATGGTCACCTGGCGCTCCTGCATCGCCTCGAGCAACGCGCTCTGGACCTTGGCGGGCGCGCGGTTGATTTCGTCCGCGAGGACGAGGTTGGCGAAGATCGGGCCCTTGCGCGTGTGATAGGAGTTGTCGCGGGGATTGAAGACGAGGTTGCCCACGAGGTCCCCGGGCAGCAGGTCCGGTGTGAACTGGACCCGCGCGAACTTCAGGTGCAGGCACTGGGCGAGCGCGTTCACGGTCGCCGTCTTGGCCAGTCCGGGCACGCCTTCGAGCAACACGTGGCCGTTGGCGAGCAGGCCGACCAGCAAGCGCTCGATCAACGCGTGCTGGCCCACGATGTTACGGGCCATTTCGGCGCGCAAGGCCTCGAGTCGCGGCTGATGACTGGCGATGGTGTCCTGAAGCGGCTGCAAATCCGTGTGCATGAGCGGGGCGAGTGTGGCCGGGGTTCGGGGGGTGCCAAGCGGAAAGGCGCAGCGCCACGGCCCCGCGCACCATGCTGCCCGCATTTGCATCAGTCTCCGCGGCATCTACCCTCCCAACCGTGATCCGCAACGTAATCTTCGACTGGTCAGGGACGCTCGTGGACGACCTGCCCGCCGTGTTGGCGGCCAGCAACGAGGTGTTTCGACGCGCCGGCGTGCCCGAGATGACGCTGGACCAGTTCCGCGCCGAGTTCTGCCTGCCGTTCAAGCGGTTCTACGACCGGTACGTGCCCCACGTCCCGTTGCAGCAGCTTGAAGAGTGGTTCCATGGTTCGTTTCGCCTCGCCCAGCATCTCGTGACGGTGTTGCCCTACGCGCGGGAGTTCCTCGAGTTCTGCCGTGAGCGACGCCTGCGAACCTTCCTCCTCAGCAGCGTGCATCGGGACCACTACGCCGTGCAAAGCCGGGTGACCGGACTCGGGGCGCTGCTCGATCACCCCTACGTGGAGATCTGGGACAAGCGGGAGCGGATTCACGACGTGATCGAACAGCACCGCCTGGGACCGGAGGACACAATCTTCATCGGCGACATGGAGCACGACGTGGAGACCGCCCGCCACGGGGGAATCGGCTCGTGCGCGGTGCTCACCGGCTACAACCGCCTGGATCAACTGCGCGCCAGCGGGCCGGACCTGATCGTGGAGCATCTGGGCGAGCTGCGGTCCCTGCTGGAGGAAGCCCGGCTGGATTTCGCGACGGCGATCGAAATCGCCGACCGGTCGCATCGGCTGGGACCGCCGGTGCCCACCGTGGGCGGCCTTGTGTTCAACGAGCGCTGCGAGGTCCTGATGGTCCGGACGGACAAATGGTCCGGCCGGTGGGGCATTCCGGGCGGCAAGATCAAATACGGGGAAGCGGCCGAGGACGCGTTGCGGCGCGAGCTCAAGGAAGAAACCGGGCTCGAGGTGGAGGATGTGCGGTTCGTGCTGGTGCAGGATTGCATCCGCTCGCCGGAGTTTTTCCGGGAAGCACACTTCATCCTGCTCAACTACACGTGCCGTGTGCGGGGCGCACCGGCGGTCACGCTCAACGAGGAGGCGCAGGAGTTCCGCTGGCTGGCCCCGGCGGAAGCGATCCATCTGCCGCTCAATACGCCCACCCGCCGGTTGCTCGAGGCGGTGACTGCCGCGCCGGCGGCGGCGGGCGGCCCAGGCTCTAACCAATCTGACGGATCCAGGAGCCTTTGACGGCCGAAGCCAGCCATCAGCGCAAGCACCCCGCATCATCACCCGTGGACACGATCATCATCGAGGACCTCGAGGTCTGGTACCACGTCGGCGTGCCCGACGACGAACGCGCACGGCCCCAGCGGTTGCTGCTGACCGTGGCGATGCAGCACGGCTTCGCCGCCGCGGCGGCCAGCGATGATTTGCGGCGGACGATTGACTACTACGCCGTCAGCCGCCGGCTGCTCCGCTTCGGCGAGGGCCGGAGCTGGCGGTTGATTGAGAAGCTGGCGGTGGACGTGGCGGAGTTGGTCCTCGCGGAGTTCGGGGCAACGGAAGTCTCGGTGGAGGTGAAGAAGTTCATCCTGCCGGAGACGCGCCACGTCGCGGTGCGGGTGACCCGAACCCGGCCCCATCAGCCGGGGCGGTGCGATCTCTGACCCGCAGCCGCGGCTACGGTTTGGCGGGGGGGCGAAGCGCGAGGGCCTCGCGCACCGCCGCATCGAGGTCCGGCCCGAGCAATCCCGTTGAAGCGGCGATGCTGGCGGCGACCCCGGAGGCGTGGGCGGTGGCCACGGAGGTTCCGGCCGTGAAGAAAGGCTGGCCGGCGAAGCCCACCACCGCGCTGCCGGGGGCCGCGACGTCCACGAACGCGCCCCGGTTGGCGTAGGGCGCGATCACGCCGCGAGTTCTGGGCCGTCACCGCGATCACCTCCGGTTGCGCGGCCGGGAAGGTGGGCGTGGTCACCGGCTCATTACCGGCGGCCGCCAGAATCACGATTCCCTGCCGGTTGAGCTGGGCGATCGTGTGCCGCAGCAGCGGACTCTCATCGTTGCCTGCGAGGCTGAGATTGATCACGGGCACGCCTTCCCGCGCCACCGCGTAAAGGCCCTGCACCAGATCGAACGTCGAGGTCGAGCCGTGCGGCCCAAACACGTCCGCCGTCACCAGCCCGATCGGGACGGAATCGCCTCCCGAAGCCGCCGCGCTGGCGGCCACCAAACGCGTGGCCATCAGCGTGCCGTGGGTCGGCTGATCCGCGGGAAGCTGGGCCGGCCCGGCCACGGAGATGGATTTCACGATGAAATCCTTCAGTCCCGAACCCTCGGCTTGCACCGCCGTGTCCACGATGCCCACGAGCACCCGCTCGCCGTCGAAACTGGGCTTGACGTTCAAGAATGGCGTTCCACCCACCCCAAAGAGACCCGGAGAATCTGGCCGCGCGAAGAGATAGTTCGATTCCACCCCGACGCCCGCCATGCCGTCCAGTTCGGCCCTGGCCATGTTGGCCGCCGCGGCGTCTTTGAAGCGCAGGCGATAGACCCCGCGCTCGTCGTCCCGGCCGGTGATCTTCGCACCGAGCCGCTCGGCGAGCTCCTCAACGGATTCCTCGGCGTCGGGCTTCAGGATTAACAGCAACTCTTCGGGGATCGCGCCCGACCGTCGTCGCGCCCGCTCCGGTTCCGCCGGGGCCTCGATCGTTTCCGTGGCCGCGGCCATCGAATTGCGAAAGACGTACAGCCGGACCGGCCCGGCGGCCGTGGGCACCACCGCAAAATTCATCGGGCCGAAAAAGCGCCGCAGCGCCTCACCTTGGGTGAGCCCGGAAAACCGGGCGGACAGCGAGCGGTTTAATCCCGGTTCCACGAACACCTCCCAGCGAGTCCCGGCGGCGATGGTCTTGAGGATCCGTTCCAGCGACCAGTTTTGAAAGTCCGCGTCCACCCGGTTGTCGTGCCCGTGCCAGACGACCTGCCCGGGCTCGCTGGCAGCGGAAGTATCCGTCGCGGCCCCAGTCCGCCCCAGGAGGACGGTGAGCAGAAACGCGCAAGTGAGGACCCGCCGTAGCATTGGTCAAGGGTATCGAACCATGACCGATAAGCAAACACCGGCGGTCGCGGCCGGTTGCGGCGATGATTCGCCGCGCCAAGGCCGGCGGATTCCGGCTGGGCAGCCGGGCAGGGGAGTGGCAGGCTTCCCAGCCATGACGTTCCCGCAGTCCTCGATCCGAGTCGGTCTCTACGGAATTGGTCTCGACACCTACTGGCCTCAGTTTGCCGGCCTGAGGAATCGGTTGGAGGGCTACCAGCGGGGCATCGCGGCGCGCTTGGAACGTCCGGGAGTCGAGGTGGTGGACGCCGGGTTGGTGGATTCACCCATCGCGGCGCAGGCAGCCGGCGAGCGGCTGAAGCGCGAGGATGTGGAACTGGTCTTCCTCTACGTCTCGACCTACGCGCTGAGTTCCACCGTGTTGCCGGTGGTGCAGAAGGCCCGCGTGCCGGTGGTGGTCCTGAATCTGCAGCCCGTCCGCGCGATTGACTACGCCGCCTTCAACGCCCTCGGCGACCGCGGCAAGATGACCGGAGAGTGGCTGGCGCATTGCCAGGCTTGTTCCGCTCCGGAGATCGCCTGCGTCTTCAACCGGGCAGGAATTCCGTACCATCTGGTCACCGGAACCCTGGACGATCCCGAGGCGTGGGAGGAGATCAATGCCTGGGTTGAGGCGGCGGCGGTGGCGGCAGTCCTGCGCCGGAACCGCGTGGGCGTGCTCGGTCACTACTACTGCGGGATGCTCGACGTGTACAGCGACTTGACCCAGCAGTCGGCGGCCTTTGGCTGCCATTTTGAACTGCTCGAAATGTGTCAGCTCAAAACCTTCCGCGACCAGGTCAGCGACGCGGACGTGGCGGCCAAACTGGACCAGTTCCGGGCCGAGTTCGACGTTTCGCCCGAGTGCAGCGACGGGGAACTTCGTCGCGCCGCCCGGACGTCCTGCGCGTTGGACCGCCTGGTGGCAGAGCATCGGCTAGGTTCCCTGGCCTATTACTACGAAAGCACCGACGGCAGCGAGCTGCGGGACATCGTGACATCCGTCATCGCGGGAAACTCCCTCCTGACCGCGCACGGGGTGCCGGTGGCAGGCGAGTGCGAAATCAAGAATGTCCTCGCGATGAAAATCCTCGACGCTCTCGGCGCTGGTGGATCGTTCGCCGAGTTCTACGCGATGGACTTCAACGACGACGTGGTGCTGCTCGGGCACGACGGTCCCGGGCACATGGCCATCGCGGAGGGCCGGGTCAAACTGGTGCCGCTGCCCGTGTATCACGGCAAACCCGGCGTGGGCCTCTCGATTGAGATGCGCGTCCAGAACGGGCCGGTGACCCTGTTGTCCGTCGTGCAGGACCGGGGCGGCCGCGTGAAGCTCCTGGTAGCCGAGGGGGAATCGGTTCCGGGCCCGATTCTGCACATCGGCAACACCAACAGCCGTTATCGCTTCCGCATCGGCGCGCGACGGTTCGTGAACGAGTGGTCCAAGGCGGGACCGGCGCATCACTGCGCGATCGGGCTGGGCCACCTGGCGCCCAAGTTGGAAAGACTCGCCGCGCTGCTGGGCCTTGACTTCGTGCGGGTGGCTTGACCCGGCGCTTCCCGCTCAGCCGCCCGCCACGATGCGGACGATCTCCAGCCGGTCGCCCTGGTTCAGCGGCGTAGTTTTGAACTGCGAGGGCGGCAGCGCCTCGCCGTTCAGCTCCACCACGACGGAGCGCGGCGGCAGGCCTTGGGCGACGAGGAATTGCTCGAGCGAGCAGGGCAGGGGAGCGGGGGTTTCGCGCCCGTTGGCGATGACAAAGGGTTCCTTCATGGGTGATCGGCAGATGGGATTCGGATCAAGCCGCGGCCTGTGAGCTTTCCGCCTGCGCTGCGGGGAAAGCCGAACTCAGAGCGGGATCCCAATCTTTCCACACCGGCTCGTAGCCCAGCCGCGCGATCAACGCGCTGACCTCGGCGGCCGACCGCGTGTCAGCAATCTCGAACTGGCCGGTCGCCTTGGTGAGGGCGTCTGGGGTGCCGGCCCACTCGCTCGCACCCTTGGCCCGCGGCACGATGCGGCCGCGTTGGGTGAGATGGGTTTGGTCGTGTCCGGCGCCCGTGTATCCGCCCGGCTCCGTGTGGCTGCCAGCGCTCATGAGGGTGATCCCCAGCGGTATCAACCCGTCCCGCAGCGGCGCCGGTTCACGGGTGGACAGGACCAGCCCCACGTCTGGCAGGAACAACCGGAAGGCACACACCAATTGCACCAGCTCGCGGTCGCTCATGGAGGTCAGCGGTTGAAATTCGCCGGCACAGGGCCGCAGCCGCGGGACGGAGATGGTGACCTGCGCCTTCCAGCAATGGCGCAGGAGATACGCCGCGTGAGCCGCCACACAGAGGGCTTCGCGTCGCCAGGCCGCCAGGCCGTACAGCGCGCCGATGCCCAGCCGCCGGAAACCGGCCGCGTACGCGCGCTCGGGCGTTCCCATGCGCCAGGCAAAATCCCGCTTCGGGCCCGCCGTGTGCATGGCCTCGTACACGATGGGATCGTAGGTCTCCTGATAGACCACCAGTCCTTCGGCACCGGCCGCCACCAAGGGGGCATAGTCTGCGGCTTCCATGGGCCCCACTTCGAGCGACAGGCTCGGCACTTCCGCGTGCAGGGCGCGGATGCATTCGGCAAGATAGCCGTTGGAAACGAATCGGGGATGCTCGCCCGCCACCAGCAAGAGATTGCGAAAACCCTGCTCGCCCAGCGCCCGGGCCTCCCGGACCACGTCTGCCACGCTCAGCGTCACGCGCAGGATCGGGTTGTCCCGCGAGAATCCACAGTAACGGCAATTGTTGATGCACTCGTTGGACAAGTACAGCGGGGCGAACAGGCGGATCACCCGGCCAAACCGCTGTCGGGTCAGCGCCTGCGACCGGCGCGCCAGCTCCGGCAACAACGCCCCCGCGGCCGGCGACAGCAGGGCGGCAAAGTCGCTCAACGAACCGACGCCGCTCGCGAGCGAACTTCGCACGCTCGCTGAGGAAGCACTAGTCGCCGATCGCAGGAGAACAGCGAGGGGCAACCGACTGAACTCGTCGAAAAAAGTCACCCGGGAGAAGCTACCAAGCCGGTCTCCTCCGGCAAGGTTGTGCATGGCGGGGCGCGGCCGACGCCCAATTATGGCCCTGAACTGGGGATTCAGGGAATTCGGGAAACCGTCGGGCGATTTCCTTCGATGAAGGTCAATCCACTGTGCCTCGAAGCAGGCGCACCGTTCTAAAGTCCGCTGCCGCAACGAGTGGGGCTAATCCACTGACCTGCCGGATCGCACCTGACTTGGCGAACTGGGCTCGGACGACGGCGGATAGGTAGAATCCCCCCAAACCTTAGCCATCGCCTGGGAGGATGCACCGGCGGGTGAAGTTTTTGGGGCGCACTTTGAACAGCGCCGCGGAGAGCTCGTCGAAGAACCAGGCCGACCATCGCCAAACGCTCGCCCCGCCTCCGCTTCGAGTTCGTCCCCGCCCGGAAACAGTCCACCCTCGGCGGCCTGCCCGCCCTCGAAGCCCTGGCCCAGCAGTTCGATCTCTGGAACAAAATCCGCGCCCTGTCCGGCCTCGCCCCCCGCACCCGCACCTCCCACGGCTACAGCCCGGAGCTGATCGTGGCGCAGTTCCTCTGCTCCTGCTGCTCGGGCGGCGCCAGCCTGGCCGGGCCGAGGCGGTCTTCGATGACACGCAGATCGAGGTCTTCGGCCCCACCTTCGAAGGGGCGAAGATCAATTACGAAGGGAACCTCGCGCTGTCCTGGCAGACGTTGTGGTTCGGCCCCTTCCTGGTCGGGGGGGGAACTCGGCTCGCCCGGCGACGTGAGCAGCGCGTTGCCCCCGATGCTCCAGACCCATCGCCCGCTGGGGCGGGACCGGGCATGTGACTTCCTGGCCGACAGCGGTTCGAGCCGCCGCGAACCGTTGCAAGCCATTGCCCAGGCCGGCTTCACCCACTGGAGCGTGCGCTACCACAAATGGACGACGGTGCCCGAACGCACCGCCGCCGCGCTGCCTGAAAGCGCGTGGCGTCCCGCCACCGAGACGCGCTGGCGCAACGGCGTGGAGGTGGCCGAACAACACGCCGCGCTGCGGCACACGCCGACGGAGAGCGACTTCACCCTGACGCTGGCCTGCGCGCGCTGGAAGCAGGACGACGAGCTGTTCTGGCGCTACGCCTGCGTGGCGCACGACGGTCGGCGCCATGTTGCCCAGGCCGTGATGGCCCGGCACCGGTTGAAGGGCGGGAAAGAACAACTCTTCAAGGAAGTCCTGCGCGGGCTGGACCTGCACCATCCCCCCCTGCGAAAGCCTGGTGGCCAACCGGATGTTCTACGCCCTGGCCGCGCTGGCCTACAACCTGATGAAGGCGGTGCAACTGCTCTGCCTGCCCGACGCGTGTCAGACTTGGACCGTGCCGACGCGGCTGCGGCACATGGTGCGCCTGCCCGCCATGCTGGTGCGGCACGCGCGGCGGCTGGTGGCGCGAGTGGAAGTGGCGGTGAGCTGGCTGGGCTGGTGGTGGACTTGGGAAGCGCGCTGGTGGCGGGCCGGGGCGGCGGCGGGGAGCGCGCCCTCCGGCTAGCCAGACCGGCGTCCGGCCACGCCGCGAGTGCCGCCCGCCTTGGCGGGAGAGGCGGAGCGTGCCCGCGTCCCGGGAAAGACCCTCTGGACACAGCCCTTTCCCGGCTGCCCCGCCTTGGCAAGCCGGCTAGGAAGCACCGCCGACCCCTGAACAACCCCGTGCGGAGATGGCCGCCCTTGGAAAACACCCTTTCCACCACGCTCCCAACCCTGGCTAAGGATTCAGGTGTGCATAAATAAATCATGGCGAAGCTTGACACGTATTAGGACGGCCGCGATTCTATTCTTCCGTTTCTGCGGATTGGATCGCCAAACCTTCATTTACACGATGAATGCTCTTACGTGTGCCAGTGCGCGGCTCCTTCTGGTCGCGGCCCTGCTTTGGCCCTTGACGCAGATGCTCGGCGCCAGTGCCGTCCCCACCGCCACTGTCAGCGCTCCGGCGACGGTTGAACTGGGCGGTTCCTTTTCCTTCACCGTCAATTTCGACAACACCTCGCCCGACACCACTGGCTTCGGGCCGTACGTGGACGTCGCGTATGACGCGACCGGCCGGGACGGAGCGTGGACGCCGGGCGACCCGTATCCGCCGGCACCCAGCGATCCCTTGGAGTTCGATGGCCTGACCGTCTCGACGGTCGTCAACTACCTCGGCAGCCCGCTGCCGGGGTCCTACGTGCTCCCGTTCACCTTTGACGACACGGCCAACGGCGGCTTGGGCGTCGAGCATCCCTTCGCGAAGACCCTCAGCGGCACCCCGGTGTACGTGAAGACCACGGACTTCGCGCCGCCGGGCCGCTTCCAAAATGGCGACCGCTTCCTGGTCGTCCGTCTCCCGTTCGGCAGCTTCACCCCCGAGCAGCCCGTGGCACAGCTTTCCTTCTCGGCATCGGTCAGCCCGTTGGCGGATGTGAACGAAACGCTGCCCATCTCCGTCCGTGGCGGTTTCCAGTTCGGCAATGACCCACTCGACAATCCCACGAGCGACCCGACGCTCATCGGCGCCCAAGCTGACAGCGACCCGGCGGTCATCCCCACCTTGCTGCGGTTGACCAAGACCTACCTGGGCCCCGAGAACGAAACGGCTACCGGCCCGAATTTCACCCGGCGCTACCGCCTGACGGTGGACATCGCCGACGGCCAGACGATCACCGGATTGCGGGTCGTGGATTTGCTGCCGGACACCGAACAGTTCGTCGCCGTCGTCATCGCCACGCGGGCCAGCGGCTCGGGCCCCATTGCGCCCGTGACCACGCCCTCGACGAGTGTGCCCGGCGGGACGCTCGAGTACGATTTCAGCACGGTGGTCGGCACCGCCTCCGCCTCGGACGTGGTGCTGGAGTACGACTTCTTCGTGCCCCGGCTGGACGCCAACGGCGATCCGGTGCTCAACGCCACGACCGGCGACGATCGCCTCCTGTGCAATCAGGCCTACACCTACGGCGACTGGACGCCGGTTGACACCCGTGACCCCCAGACCCGGGTGGCCGGCGAAGCGACCGTCTCGGGGTCCTGGCCGACCCAAACCGTGACCCCCGACGGCGATTGCGAGCACGAGCTGGAGGCCCAATCCATCGCCATTCAGAAGGGCGTGACCATCATCAACGACGTTACACCAACCGGCCTCAGCCCCGGCGACACGCTGGAGTACACCCTCCAGTTTCAAGTCTCGGACTATTTCGCGTTTGAGGCCGTGCGCATTGACGACGTCATCTCCGACGGTCGGCGCTGGGACACCACCTTCACCCCGACGATGACGGTTACCGAGCACGGTACGACCTTGGCGGTCGCTGGCATGGCGGCGGCCAACTACACCGTGAATCAGAATTTCACCGGCGCGGTGGCCAGTCCTCCGGTGTACCTGATTGACCCGGCCCCCGACAACGGCACCACGGCCATCCAGTTCCGCATCTCGGACGAGTTGGTGACGCGCAGTGCGAACGCCAACCTGGTCGGCGGCGGCATCCACAGCGACACGCTCGGCCTGGAACCGGATACGAACCTTCAGAACAACCCCCCGCTACCGTGGGGCGGTACCGTCGGCACCATCAAGTTCCGCACCGTGGTGCAAGACCAGTACTCGGACGACTACCCCAGCGGCAATCCCAGCCTCAACCCGCGCGACGGGGTCAGTAACACGGCTGACATTTACGGCAAACTGCTCAATCCGGCGGACCTGACCCCGCTGGGTACCTTCGAGACCGACGACACCGGCGCCGGGTTGACCATGAACTACACCAACCTCAGCAAGAGCATCTACGCCATCAACGGCAGCACCTCCCTGCCCGACCCGCTGAGCGTGCGCCCGGGCGACGAGGTGACCTTCCGCCTCGAAATGGATCTCCTCACCGGCGACGTCGAAGTCTTCCGCCTCACCGACTACGTGCCACTGCCCATCATGAGGGTGGACGATCCGGACGCCGACGGCACGGCCGGCCCGGCGTGGAGCCGCGACACCACTCCGGCACCCGCCCCGCCGCCGGGTCAGTGGAAGTACGGCCCGACCGATACTCTCAGCGTGGGCGTGGACCTCGTGCCGCCGTTCTCGCACCCGACAGTGGGCCTCAACACCAGTAGCGGGAACAACACGATCTACTGGGACTTTGGCACGTATGACGACATCAACAATTCGCCGCGCAAGGTGGACCTGCTCTTCACGCTCAAAGTCAACGACGCGCCCTTCGCCGACGCCCTCCTCCTGATGAACCAGGCGCGCTCGCAGGAACGCGACACCGGCAACACCATCGCCAACACCGACAGCATCACTCCGTTCACGCTTCATCAACCCGTCGTCGCCATCTACAAAGGCGTGCTCGGCAGCGATCGCGAGGGCGGCCGGACCCTCGGCGGCGTCGCCTTTGCCGCGCCCGGGGCAAGCACCGCCCTCTCCAGCGGACCGCCGGCGGCGACCCTGACGGCCCAAGCCGAAGCCGAGGCGGTCGGTGCCGCGAATCTCACCTCCGCCCCGCTGCCGGACGCCAACGAGCGCGTGCGCTACGGGGTGGTGCTGTTCAATTCCGGTCGCTCCGACGCTTACGACGTGACGGTCACCGACACCATCCCGGCGGCGTATGTTCGTTCTTACGCCGACGCCACCGCCCTGGCCGCAGGCGTGAACCTCATCGTTCAGCGGGGCAACGGCACGGTGCTCACACCCGTCACGGATTACCTGCTCGCGTGGAACCCCGCCACGTACACCTTCACGGTCGAGCTGGTGGACAACTACGCGGTGGACCTGGGCACTGGCGGCCTCAATCGCGGCCGCGACCACGGCGGCACCCCGACCACGGACGGCTCGAACGTCGTCATCGTGTCCTACGACCTTACGCTGGCCGCGAATCTGCCGGCGAACTCCACGATTATCAACACCGCCACCCTCACGAATTACGCCGGCGCCGACGGCGGGGACAACCACATTCCCGGCGGTAAGACCGATGATGCCGAGGTGCGTACCCTGCCGCCCGCCTTCGTCAAGACGGTCACGGGCACCGAGGTCGTGGCCACGGGCAACGGCCAGTTTGACGCGGTTATCGGCGAGCTGGTCACCTACACCCTCACCGTCACGGTGCCGGAAGGCCTGACGCCCACGGTGGTCATTGACGACACGCTGGCCCAAGGGCTGGCCTTCGTGAGCCTCGTGAGCGCCACGCCCTCGAGCGGTGTCATTGTGGGGACGCCCACCGTGACCATCCTCGACCCCGGCACGGCGCGCCAGGTGAGCTTCACCTTGGGCGACATCCAGAACAACAACACCGGAAACTCCGGTGCCGACACGGTCACCCTCGTCTTCACGGCGGTCGTCCTGAACCAGAACACCCTGCCCACCCCGCCCGGCAATCAGGCGGGCGTGACCCTCGACAACACCGCCCAACTCACCTACGCCACCGGACCGGCGCTCGTCAGCACCCCCGCCCAGTTGATCACCATCGTCGAGCCGGCCCTGACCGTGACCAAACAGGTGGCGCCGGATGATGGCGGTGGTCCCGGGGCGTATGCCGCCACCCTGTCCGGCCAGGACGCGGGCAACACGGTGTACTATCGCATCACCATCACCCACGCCGGCGGGCCGGCGGCTTTTGACCTCGGTATGGTGGACACGTTCCCGGCCAAGCTGAACTCCCTGACGATCTATTCGGCGACCTCGACGGGTGCCTCGGTCAATGGCATCCCCGCCACGGTGGCCATCGCGGATCTCCAGCTCACCGGCTCAACGCTTACGTTTGCGCCCACCTCGAACATTGACCTGGCTCCCGGCGGCAGCATCACGATCGAGGTCAGCGGCGTGCTCGACCTGTCGGTCATTCCGGGCGAGAGCATCCCCAACTCGGCCCTGGTCACGTGGACCAGCCTGGACGGCAACTTCACCGCGCCGCGCACGTCGAACAACACCACCAGCACCGAGCGCACGGGCGCGGGCGGTCCCGGCTCCGACACGGCGGTGTTGAACAATTACGCCGTGCAGAACGCCACCAGCACCGGCGTGCTCAATGCGGCGGCGCCGGTCCTCCAGAAGTTCCTCGCGGCCTCCTCGGAAGCGCACACCCTCGAGCCGCTCATCATCGCCGACTTCACGGGGACGGGGTTCAGCACTCTGAGTGGCAACTGGGCAACCGCGATCTCCACGCAGCCACAGTTCGTGCGCATCGGCAGTCCGGCAACCGGCACCGACGGCAGCGGCACCCTCAATTTTGCCACGCCGCTGGACCTGCGGGGCTATGCCTCGCTGGGCGTGCTCATCCGGCGGAATACGAGTGCCGGAAACGCGAACCTCCGCGTCACGCTCACAGACAGTGACGGGACGACGGCCCGCTTTGACGCCACCATCACCAATCTGACCATCGGCGCTCCGGGGTTCAGTCAGGTCCTGCTGTCCTCGCTGCTGGCGCCTGCGACTGGCCCGTCCGGCGGGAGCATCGCGGGCTTCGATTGGGGCTCGATCGCTTCGCTGACGGTGGCGGGCAGCACCGGCGGGGCGGTCCGCTGGGACATTGATCGCATCGTCGCGCTGCGCACCCTGGCCGCACCGGGCGAGATCGTGCGCTATCGGCTGGTCGCGCAGATCCCCGAGGGCACCTTGCCCGACTTTGCCCTCTTCGACAGCATCCCGCCGGGCATCCGCTTTATCAACGACAACACCGTCCGCGTGGCCTTTGTGGCCAATGGCGGCGGTATCGTGTCGGCGGCTGCGGGCAGCGGCCTGGCGGCGGTGCCGGCCCTGACTGGCGCCGGGCTCAACCTCACGGGCAGCGGCGACGACGTTTCCTCGTTCAGCCTGGCGGTGGGCGGACCCAACGGCCTGGCCATCGGCGAGGGCACATCCTTCGACGCCAATGTCTCGAACAGTCCAACCAGCGACCCCGATAGCTATAGCGATGGCACCGATGTGTACTTCCGGCTGGGGACGCTGACCAACACTGACAGCGACGCCGATGCCGAGTACGTGGTGATCGAGTTCAACGCCCTGGTCACCAACGACCGCAACGCCACGGCGACCGACGGCAGCGCGCAGCAGGCCGGCGTCGGCCTCTCAAACACCTTCCAGGCGCGCCTCAATTCGAGCACGGGCAACACCCAGGTCGGTTCAACTTCGACCGGTAACGACTTCCAGGCGGTGATCATCGTCGAGCCGCAGATCAACAACCTGGGCAAGGCGATCACCACCGTGCCGGTGGATGCCGGCGATCCGATTGATTACCAGATCCAGTTCTCCAACAACACGGCGCACCCGGCCCAGTACGCGCCCCACGTGCGGGCTGCTACCACGGCTGGGTTCAGCGCCACGTTCAATCCCACTGGCGGCGTAGGCGGTACCGGCCGCTTCACCGGCGCGCCGGCCACCGTGGACGGCGTGACCCTGGCCGAGGGGGATCGGGTGCTGGTCAAGAACCAGACCGCGGCCAGCCAGAACGGCATCTACAAGGTGGTGGACGCGGTCAACGGCATCTGGGACCGCGCGACCGACTTCGACGCGGCGACCGAGATGACCCTGGGCTACCGCGCCTACGTGGCCGCAGGCACGGCCAACGGCGGCCGGACGTTCGCCCTGGACGCGGCGGTGGCCACCATCAACTCGAACCCGGTGACCTTCTCGGCGGTCGCGGCCAACCCAGCCGTGCGCGTGGCCACCACGAGCAGCCTAACCGGCTTCAGCGCCGGCACTTTCACCGGCGTCAGCGCCACCCAGGATGGCGTGACCTTGTCCGTGGGTGACCGCGTGCTGGTTCGTGCCCAAGGCACCGGGAGCCAAAACGGGGTCTATGTGGTGACCTCGGTCGGGGGCGGCAACATGAATCTGACGCGCGCCACTGACTTCGACACCGTGGCGGAGTTCCCGGTGGGCATCCAAGTCTTCGTCAGCGAAGGCTCGCTGATCGGCGGACGGACCTTCGCCCAGTCGGCGACCGTGCAAAACCTCAACTCCGGCACCAATAGCACCATCACTTGGGTGCCCGTAGATCAAGTCACCGCCTTCGATCTGGTGCTCACCGACGTGCTGCCGGCGGACGTGCTGTTCCAGAGCCTGACCATCGTCACGCCGGACATCCCGGCGGGCCAGACCTTCACCGCCAGCGGCACCTTCACCGGCGGGTCAGTCACCGTTCCGGCCGTCAACACCAGCGGCACCATCACCGTCAACCTGGATCGGCTCGATCCCGAAGCCAAGATCACCGGCGCGGTCAAGGACGTAACCCTCACGGTCAACGGCGTGGTCAGCAGTTCGGCCGCCGCCCGGCAGGAGATCGTCAACACGGCGGCGCTGACGTACACCAGCCTGCCCGGCCCGCGCGGCACGGCGAGCAATCCGACGGGCACAGATCCGACCACCAGCTCCTCGGTGGGCGCTTCCGGCGGCCAGTACGGCGAGCGCAACGGCAGCGGCGTGACGGCGACGGACAACACGCGGGTGAATTACGGCACCAGCGTCCGCAACAATTACAGCGTGGCCTCGACGGCCAACACCACCCTGGCTCGCCCGACCGTGGACAAGGCGTTCCGGAACGGCACCCTGACCGACGACGACACCAGCCTCGCCTCCACCACGGGATCGGATGTCGCCATCGGCGAACAGGTGACCTTCGACATCCTCGTGACGCTGCCGGAGGGCACGACCCCGAACGTGCTCGTCAACGATGTCCTGCCCACCGGGCTGCGGTTGGACAGCTACTCGGTCACCACGCTGGCCAGCGGCAGCGGCATGTTGACGGCGAACTTCAATGGCACGCTGGGCAACAACCCGCCGATCATCACGCCGGCGCTCCCGGCGACGGGCGCAACCACGGTCGCCTTCGATTTCGGCACCTGCGCGGTGGCTGCGGACGGCGACGCCAACAACAACGCCTTCGTCCTCCGGATCACGGCCACGGTGTTGAACATCACCGCCAACCAGGACGGCGTGACGCGGGCCAACCTCGCCACGCTGACCTTCGATGACCCGGCCATGCCCGGTCGCACGGTCCCCGATAGCAACCCGGCGAACGACCCGGTGGTTACGGTGGTCGAGCCGGACCTCTCGATCAGCAAGACCGTGGACGTCACGTCGGTGGATGCCGGCGACGATGTCACGTACACGTTCGTCGTCAGCAACGCCGGCTCACAGGCCGCCTACAACGTGACCCTGTCGGACGCCCTCCCGGCGGTCATCAGCAGCCCCGTAATCCTGACGGGTCCGGGTGACTTCACCGCGACGGGCTTCTACGACACCACGGTGGTCGCGGCAACGACGGCCGACCTGGGCGCGACCTTCTCGCTCGGCACGTTCACCGGTGCGCCCACGATGGTGGACAACGTGACGGTGGCCACCGGCGACCTCGTCCTCGTCAAAGATCAATCGAATCCGTCGGAAAACGGCATTTACGAAGTCGGCTCCCCCACGACCACGTGGACGCGCTGGGCCAGCTTCGACGATGCGGCCGAGATGGTTGCCGGTTACCGGGTCCAGAGTGCCGGCGGTGTCACCCAGGCCGGGCAGGTCTGGGTGCTGCTGGCGAACGTGATCACCGTGAATACGGACCCGGTGAATTGGGCCTACTACGCCGATGTTCAGGCGCCGACGGCGGGCGACTTCGAGATCAGCGGCAGCACGCTGCAGGTGAAGCCGGCCTTCACCCTCAACATCCCGCCGGGAGCCAGCGTGACCCTGAAGGTCAAGGGCACCGTGGCCAACACGATGACGCCCGGCCTGAGCATCCCGAACACCGCGAGCCTTGCCTGGACGAGCCTCCAGGGCGGCAGTCCGGATGAGCGCACCGGCGCCGACGGGCCCGGCGGTCCGCTAAATGATCACGCGGCTGACTCGACCATCACCAGCGCGGGCAAACTGGCCAGCTTCGCCAAGTCCCTCTTCGAGACCGATCAGACGGAAACATCCGACCCGGACGTAACCATTGGCGAGGTGGTCACCTACGCCCTCAAGGTCACGTTGCCGGAGGGCACCACGCCCGACCTGACGGTCACCGACAACCTGCCGGCCGGACTGGACTACGAGTCCTACAGCATCGTCACGACCGTGGCCGGCAGCGGCGGTCTGCTCACGAAGGATTACGCCGGCGCGGTGCCAACGCCTTCGGTCTCCGGCGGCGTCGGCAGCGGCGATGACGTGACCTTCACCTTCGGGGCCATGATCAACCCGGGCAACAACGACCCGGACGACAACGCCTTCCTCATCCTGGTCAGCGCCCGCGTGCTGGATGAGGCGGGGAATGTGGGCTTCGTGCCCGGCCAGACGACCTTGGCCAACACGGCCACATTCGACATCAGCGGCGACGGCGTGCCGCCCTTCACCAGCCCGCCGGTCAACACCCCGGTGGTCGAACCGCGAATGACGATCGTCAAGAACATCGTCCAGCCGGCCGCCGATGCGGGCGACGTGGTGGACGTGGTGCTGACGGTCAACAACACGGGCCTCCTCACCGCGTACGACGTGGTGATCGAAGACCCGCTCAACCCGGCGAAATTCGATCCGGCCTCCGTGAACTTCGGCACGGCTGGCGTGGACTACCCGCCCGGCTTCACGCCCTCGGTCAACCTGGTGACGGGCTTGATCACCTACACCGGCGGCGATCTGCTGGTGGGCGGACCGTACGTGTTCCAGTTCAAGGTCGCCCTCACCGTCACGGTGGCCCCGGGCGAGGTGGTCCCGAACACCGCGACCGTCACCCAGGCGACCACGCTCTCCGGGCCCGTGCCCGGCGAGCGCAATGAGCCGCCGGTCAGCGCGAGTGACACCGTGACGATTTACTCGCACGGCCTCAGTGGCTACGTCTATCACGACGCCAACAACAATGGCCTCAAGGAGACCGGTGAAAGCCCGATTGGCAGTGTGACGATCACGCTGACGGGCACCGACCACTTGGGCAACCCGGTGTCGGTGACCACCACCACGGATGCCGCCGGCTACTACGAGTTCCTCGGCCTGCGGCCGGGCACCTACACGCTCACCGAGACCCAGCCGGCGGGCTATTTGGACGGCAAGGAAACCTCTGGGACGCCGTGGACGGGCACCGTGGACAACACGACCGACAGCCAGACGATCAGTGCCATCACGATTCCCACCGGCACGCCTTCCACCACGGGCGTCAACTACAACTTCGGCGAGCTGGTGCCCGCCAGCTTGGCCGGCGTGGTGTACAATGACGTCAATGACAGCGGGACGTACAATCCCGGCACCGACTTGGGCATCTACGGCGCCACCGTCACGCTGACCGGTACCGACGACCGCGGCAATCCGGTCAACCTGACCACCACCACGGCAGCGGATGGCAGCTACAGCTTCACCAACCTCCGGCCGGGCACGTACACGCTGACCGAGACCCAGCCGGACGGTTACACCGACAGCGCCGATACGGTGGGATCGCTCGGCGGCGATGGCTCGGTCAACGATGTGGTCTCCAACATCCCGGTGGTGTCGGGTGACGCGGGTACCGGCTACAACTTCGGCGAGGTGGGCCCCGGCTCGATTGGCGACACCATCTTCCTCGATCTCGACAACGATGGGCTCCCGGATCCTGGCGAGGGCATCAGCGGGGTAACTGTCCAGCTCCAGGGCGACCTCAACGGCGACGGGATCCCGGAGACGATCACCACGGTGACCGACGTGAATGGGAACTATCTCTTCGACCATCTGCCGGCGCCGACCGGCGGCCGCTCGTACACGGTCACGGTGCTCTCGGGCATCGCCTCCGGTCTGACTCAGACCGTGGATCCGGACGGCACCAACGACGGCACCTCGACGACGACGCTCACGTTTGCGTCGCCCACCGACCTGCTGCAGGACTTCGGCTACCGCGGCAACGGCTCGATTGGGGATACCGTCTTTGCCGACTACAACAACAACGGCGTCTTCGACACGGGCGAGGGCCTGCCGAACATCACGGTGACGCTGGTCGGCGACGCGGATGGCGACGGCATCAGTGAGACGTTCACAACGGAGACCGATGCCAACGGGCAATACCTGTTCAGCGGCCTGCGGACGACACCGGGTGGCGTCCCGTACACGGTGACCGTGAACACCGGTGACTTGGACTTCCCAGTCTGGTTGACGGACAATCACGTGGACCCGGACGGCGGCGGGGACAGCACCTCGTCCGTCACCCTGACGGACGCCACACCCAATCGGCTGGATCAAGACTTCGGCTACCGGGGCACCGCCCAGATCGGCAATTTCGTCTGGGAGGACCTCGACGGCGATGGCCTGCAAGAGCCGGGCGAGGCGGGCTTCAACGGCGTGACGGTCGAGCTCTATCGAGTCGGTGACACCTCGCCGCTGATGACGCAGGTCACGGCCAACGATGGGGGCGGCAATCCGGGCTACTACCTGTTCACCGGCCTCGGCCCGGACAACTACTACGTCAAGTTCATCCTGCCGTCGGGCTATGTCTTCACGCTGGCCAACGTCGGCCTCGATGACACCGTGGACAGCGACGCGGATCCGGGGACGGGGCAGACGGCGGCGTTTGCGTTGGGGACCGGCGCCACCGACCTGACACGCGACGCCGGGATGTATCGGCCGGTCTCCATCGGCAACTACGTCTGGAACGACCTCAATGCTGACGGCCTGCAAGACGAACCGGCCTCCGCAGGGATGAACGGGGTCACGGTCAAGCTCCTGGATGCGGGTGGCGCGGTCATCGCCACCACCGTCACGGCCGACGATGGCGGCGGCAATCCGGGCTACTACCTGTTCAGCAACCTGCCGCCGGGCACGTACTCGGTGCAGTTTGTCACGCCGACGGGCTTCACCTACACGACGCAAAACGCCGATGGTCTGGGACTGACCGGGCCGGCAAATTCGGACGCGAACACGCTGGATGGCAAGACCGTACCGTTCACGCTCGTTTCAGGGGACGCGGTCACGTACGTGGACGCGGGCCTCAAGAACCTGCCCACGGCCGCACGGCTGGCGTACTTCCGGGCGCTCGTTGCCGGCGGTGGCAACGTGCGGCTGGCTTGGGGGACGTTGGTCGAAAGCGGCGTCCTGGGCTTCCGCGTGGATCGCTCGACGGCCGACGGCGGCTGGCAGCGGATCACCCCGCAGATCATCCCGGCCACGGGTTGGGATGGCCGCCCGCAACGCTACGGCCTGACGGATACGCCCGCCGGGCTGGATGAAGGTCTCCGTTATCGGCTGGTGGAAGTGGGCACGAGCGGTGACGAACGAGTTGTTGCCATCGCGTCGGTGGAGACGGGAGTGAGCCTGGCGATCGCCCGGGCCGGGGCGGGGACGGTGCTGATCGTGCGGGGCGAGCCGCAAGCCACCGTGGTCCTGCAATCCGCGCCCGCGGTCGAAGGTCCGTGGTCGGCGGCGCAGTCGGTCACCCTTGACGCCGCCGGTCGGGCCGAGATCTGGCTCGGAACGGATGCCGCCTCAGCGGCGCGCTTCTACCGCGTGTTGAGCGAGTAGCGGCGGAGACCTTCGAATCGAGTCAGAAGGGCGGGCTTCGGCAACGGGGCCCGCCTTTTTGCGCCGTGATGCCGCTGGTTCGGCCGCGGCAGGGCAGGGGAGGGCCTGTCGCCTCCCGCTTCGCAGATGCGAGTTTGAACCGGAGCCTCGGCCGCAATAAGGTGCCGTCCGTGAAAGCCGCTGTGCTCTACGGCCGGGAAGACGTTCGCATCGAGGACGTGAAGGAACGCGCCCTTCAGCCCGGCGAGGTCCGGGTCACCATCCATGCGGCGCTGACCTGCGGCACGGATCTCAAAGTTTATCGGCGCGGGTATCACGCGCGCATGATCGTGCCGCCGGCGGTCTTTGGGCATGAATTCGCGGGGGTGATCAGCGAAGTCGGCCCCGAGGTGTCGGACTGGCGCGTGGGCGAGCGGGTCGTGGCGGCGAATTCGGCGCCCTGCGGCGCGTGCCGCTGGTGTGAGGCGGGCCAGCCGAATCTTTGCGATGATCTGCTGTTCCTCAACGGGGCCTACGCCGAGTCCATCGTCATTCCGGCGCGGCTGGTCCAGAAGAACCTCCTGCGTTTGGGGGCGGAAACTTCGTTCCGCGACGCGGCTCTGGTGGAACCGCTCGCGTGCGTGGTGCTGGGCGTGGAGGAGACGGCGCTCAAGGCGGGCGAGCGGGTGCTCGTGCTGGGGGCGGGACCGATTGGCTTGATGTTTGTCGTCCTGGCCCGCGCCCGCGGGTGCGACGTCACGGTGGCGGGGCGGCGGGCCGCGCGATTGGCGGCGGCGCGGCGGCTGGGGGCCAACCACGTGATTGATGTCGGCGCGGCGGCAGACCTGGCCCGTGCCATTCAAGCCGAAAACGGCAAGGCCCCGGATGTCGTCCTCGAAGCCATCGGAAAGCCCGAAGCCTGGGAGGCCGCGGTGCAGCTCGTTCGCAAGGGAGGACGGGTCAACTTCTTCGGCGGTTGTCCGGCGGGAACCACCATCTCGCTCGACACCGGCAGGATTCACTATTCAGGTCTCGCCTTGCTCGCCAGTTTTCACCACACGCCGGCCACCATCCGGCGGGCGCTGGCGCTGGTGGAGCAGGGGACCGTCCGGGCGGTTGATTTTGTGGACGACGAGTGCGAGCTGGACGACCTGCCAGCGTTGCTCAAGTCCATGACCGCCGGAAATCACGCGGTAAAGACGCACGTGCGCATCCGGCGGTGAACCGGGGCGACCTCAGCCCGGCGGGCGTGGCGAGCGCCGCAGGCCGTTTTGCAGCCAGAGCCGCCAGACCATGACCAGCGCTTCCCAAACGATCCGGCGGGACATCTTGGAGCTGCCTTGAAAACGGTCCCGGAAGATGATCGGGACTTCGGCGACGCGCATTCCCTGCCGCCACAGCTTGTGCGTGATTTCGATCTGAAAGCTGTATCCGTTGCTCCGCACCCGATCGAGGTTGAGCGATTCCAGCGCCCGCCGGCGGAAGCACTTGAAGCCGCCAGTGGGATCGCTGAACGGCATCCCGGTGACGACGCGCACATACTTGGCGGCCGAAAGACTCAGGAGCAGGCGGCTCAGTGGCCAGTTGATCACCCGGATGCCGTTCCGGTATCGCGTGCCCAGAACCAGATCCGCGCCCACCGCCGCCTCGAGAAAGGCGGGAATGTCGTCGGGATCGTGGGAGAAATCGCCATCCATCTCGAAGATGAACTCGTAGTGTCGGGCCAGTGCCCACGCGAAGCCGGCACAATACGCTCGTCCGAGGCCCTCCTTGCGTTCGCGGTGCAGCACGTGGACGAACGGAAATGCCCGGGCCAGTTCATCGGCCAAGTCACCCGTCCCGTCCGGGGAGTTGTCGTCCACGACCAGCAGGTCCACCGGCGTGGGCAGGCGGTTGAGGTGTTGGACCAGCGGACGGAGATTCTCCCGTTCGTTGTACGTGGGAACGATCACCAGGGTGTCGCGTCGTGCAGGTGGTGGCGCGTTCATGGCTGGGGAAGGGGAGACGTTAGACGGCGCCGAAAAGCAGCATTCGACAAGCCATCCCGTGGGCGCGGCATGCGGCCAACGGGTCCTCCGGTCGCGCGGGGCAGCAAGGGCTCCAGAGGACAGCCTTCGCACCGGGGTGCCGCCTTGCGACAATGGATCTTGCCGACCCGCACGATTTGGGCGTGGTAATCGCCCCAGTAGGCCGGCAGTTGATCGGAAGCCCGGTTCTTCAGCGCCGTCTCACAAAGGGTTTTCAGTTCATCGTACGACGCCTCCGGATGGCACCATCCGTGGCGGGCGAAGACGCGACGGGTGTAGGCGTCCACCACGAAGCTGGCATGGCCGCCGGCGTACAAGAGCATGCTGTCAGCGGTTTCCGGCCCGATGCCGTTGATCGCCAGCAGCCGATCGCGCGCTTCATCAAGGCTGCCCGCAAACAGTCGGTCCAGCCGGCCGCCGAAGTCCTGCTGCAGGACCCGCACGAATTCCTTCAGCCGCCGAGCCTTGACATTGAAGTAGCCGGCCGGCCGGATCAGCGCCACCAACTCAGTCAGCGTCAGTGTGGAGATGCCCACGACCGACAATCGGCCGGCCCGCTTTAAGGCGGCGATGGCTCGCTCGACGTTCGTCCAGCTCGTGTTCTGCGTCAGGATGGCGCCAACGCACACCTCGAAGGGCGAATCCGCCGGCCACCAACGCTGAGGCCCATAGGCAGCGAAAAGAAGTTCGTAGGCCCGGGGAAGGAGGGCGGTGGGCCGGAACTGAGACGAGAATCTGGCCGATCTCGCGGTCTTCATGGCGGGAGAGTGGAGGACGGGATTCGAACGGCGGGTAAGCATGCCAACGGGCACTTGCTAGTGAATAGAACAAACATTGTGCGAAAACAGCTAATTCTGCCCGCGACCAAACCGCTCGCCCACCGGCCAATAGACTGCCCAAAACCGCCCCACCAGACGATTGGCAGGAAAATCACCCCATTGGCGCCCATCCAAGCTGCTAACTGAGTTGTCACCCATGACGAGGAGGTGCCCAGGGCGAACCAAGAATTCCGCCCGCCCGTTGGGAAAACGCGGGGCCAAGCTGCGGGGGCGCATTCTAAGGGCTTGAGCGACCCGGTCGTTGAGGTGCCCGGAATACTGGCTGTCTTTCGGCGGCCCGACAAACGTGTACACCTGTTCGAAGCGCGGTGTTTGCGAATCCAGTCGGCGGCCGTTGATCACCAGATGCCGGTCATCGCCAATCCGTACGCGGTCTCCGCCGAGTCCTACGAGTCGCTTGATGTAGTAAGTGGCTTCCGGGATTCCGGCGATGCCGGCGGTTCGAAACACCACGATTTCTCCCCGTTCCGGCCTACGAAAGTGATAGCTGAGCCGGTCCACCAATATGTGGTCACCGGAGTTGACCGCGAGGCGCAGGATGGTTTCGCCAGCCTTGAAGAAGTGGTCTTCAGTTACCCGGGCGTACCCGAAGATGAGTTTCGCAGGGTCAATATTCCACGGGTTCGGAAGGTCCGACGGGTGAAACCAGATCGTGTGCCATTCTGTCCCCAGCTTGAATCGCTGGCGCTTCCACTGCGGCAGAATCGGCAGGATGGGTTCCGGATCCAGTATCTCTGAGATGCGCCCGTCGCACTTCGCGGTCACCTCGAAGTAGCGGCGCCCGTGGATCCACCGGTCGAAGAACTGCCCGATTCCGGACGGTACCGGCGAAGCGGATTCCAGCAGATTCTCAACGGTGACGCCATAGAGGGTCGGCTGCATGGAACCGGTGGGGATCGCCATTGGCTGGACAAAGAACGCTCGGACGCTCAGGGCGACCACCAGCGCCACCAGGCAGATGTCCACGGCTTCGCGCAGGCGATTGCGGGCGGGGTCAATGACCCAACGCTCGGTTACGCTGCGCAAATGAAGGGTGCGTTCCGTGACCGCCGCATCCCCCGCCCCACTGCGCCATACGCCCGACAGCTCCTGGCTGGCGGTCCTGATCTGGGCCACTCCCTCGGGGGGAAGCGTGTCGCGGAAATAGTTGATCAGGCGGCGGCTGATACGCTGTTCCGCCATCGCCCGCCGGACCGCGCGGGAGCGAAACCACCGGAGGATGTGCCGCCCCCACCTCACCGATAAACCAGCCCGAAGCGCTCGGTAAACGGCCAGAAAACGAAGAATGCCTTGCCCACGACCTTCTCGCGCGGGAAGTCACCCCAAGCCCGGCCGTCGTAGCTGTTCATCGTGTTGTCGCCGAACGCGAGGTAATGCCCGCGGCGAACGACCAGTTCTGCGGTTTCATCGGGAAACAGTGGCGCCAGCCGTCCGCGTCCATTTTGCCGGGCGACGAGTTCGTTCACGTGCCCCGAATACTGGCTGTCCCGCGGCGGCCCGCGAAACGCGTACACCTTCTCGAAGTACGGGGTGGCCGCGTCCAACCGCTCGCCGTTGACAATCAGATGGCGGTCGTTGCCAATTCGGATGCGGTCGCCCGGGAGGCCAACGAGCCGCTTGATGTAGTGGGTGTTTTGCGTGAGATCGGGGATCCCCGTGGAGGCAAACACGATGGTCTCGCCCCGGATTGGCCGGCGGAAGTTGTAGGTCAAGCGGTCCACAAACAACCGATCTCCGCTGGAGATTCGGAGCTTGAGGACGATCTCCCCCTTGCGAAAGCGCTGGCCCGGGGAAACGCCACACTTGAGCGTGTCGCTGCCGGGCACGGGGGCGAGCAGATCGTCCGGCGGCCACCAAATCGAGTACGTGTGTTTTCCGATGCTGAAGGACTGCGTCTTGATGAAACGCAGCGTGGTGGATGGAGGATCAATGCTCAACACGCCGTCCTCGGGCGCGGTCCAGACGTGGTAATCCACCCCGCGGAACCAGTCGAAGAACCGGTCCACCACACCGGGGACCGGCCGCTGGGTCGGCTTCAGGTCGGTGGTGACGTTTCCGTACAAGGTGGGCTGCGCGGATCCGGACGGGATCTTCATGGGCTGCGCGAAAAACGAGAAGATGCTGAGAATGAGCACGGCGCTGACCAGGAACTCGCGGATGTTTTCCCGCGAACTTCCCCCCGGGTAAGGCCGCAACCACTTCGCCGCCACCTCCTCGAGCTTTTTTCCCGCCGCTTGCACCGATTCCAGTTCCTCGGTGTCGCGCATGGTTTCCTTGAACTCCGCCAGCCCGGTGGCCAGTTCCTCGAGCGCGTTGGCGGAGAGCAGATCGCGCTGGGCGTTGCGCTCCCGCTCGACGTGTTTGCGGATTTCGACCGCGTGGCGGTAGCGCCTCGAAACAAACCAGTATAACCCGTTCATGCGATGGTGATTCCCCTGCCCTTCCCGGCGGTCGCGTTCACGCCTTCAGAACCTCGATGAAGGCCTCCTGCGGGATGTTCACCGAGCCGACGGTCTTCATCCGCTTCTTGCCCTCCTTCTGCTTCTCCAGGAGCTTCCGTTTCCGCGAAATGTCGCCACCGTAGCATTTCGCCGTCACGTCCTTGCGGAACGCGCTGACAGTCTCGCGGGCGATGATCTTGCCGCCAATCGCCGCCTGGATGGCCACCGCGAACTGCTGCCGCGGAATCACCTCTTTGAGCTTGGCCGCCAGGGCCCGGCCACGCCCTTCCGCCTTGTCGCGGTGGACGATGCACGAGAACGCGTCCACCGGTTCGGTGTTGACCAGCAAGTCCAGTTTGACCATGTCCGACGCGCGGTACCCCGCGTGCTCGTAGTCCATCGAGCCGAAACCGCGGGTGATGCTTTTGATGCGGTCGTGGAAGTCTATGAGGATCTCATTGAGGGGCACGACGCACGTCATCATGACGCGCCGGGGGTCGAGCGTCTCCGTGTGGTCCAGAACCCCGCGCTTTTCGGAAATGAGTGCCATCATGTCGCCAATGTGCTCGTTCGGGCAGATGATGAACGAACGGACGATTGGTTCTTCGATTTCGGAGATGAACGTCACTTCCGGGAGGAAAGCCGGATTGTCAATCTCCTTGACCTCCCCGTTGGTGAGGCGCACGCGGTACACCACGCTCGGATACGTGGCGATGATGTCCATGTCGTACTCACGGCGCAGCCGCTCCTGCACGATTTCCATGTGCAGCAGCCCGAGAAAACCGCAGCGAAAGCCGAACCCCAGCGCCACCGAACTCTCGGACTGGTACACGAACGCCGAATCGTTCAACTGGAGCTTCGCCAGGTTGACTTTCAAGTGCTCGTAGTCCGCGGTGTTGATCGGATAGATGCCGCTGAACACCATCGGATGAATCTCCTGAAAGCCCGGCAAGGCCGCCGAGGGATTCCGCGCGTCGGTGAACGTGTCACCCATCTTGACCTCCTTCGGGGTCTTGATGTTGGCGGTCACATACCCGGTTTCGCCCGTGTCGAGTTTCTCCCGCACGTAGGGCTTGGGGTTGAAACTCCCGACTTCCTTGACCTCGTAAGTGCGACCACTGTGCAGCAGCTTCACCTGCATCCCGGCTCGCAACTGGCCGTTGAAGACGCGGACGTGGGTGACCACGCCCTTGTAGGTGTCGTAATACGAATCGAAGCAGAGGGCCTGGAGGCTCGGCTGGCCGGTGGGTTTCGGCGGCGGAATCCGGGCGACGATCGCCTCCAGGATTTCTTCGATGCCGATGCCCTCTTTGGCGCTGGCCAGGATCGCCGTCTCGGCCGGGATCGCGAGGATGTCCTCGAGTTGCTGTTTGGCCTGGGCAATGTTCGCGTGCGGCAGGTCAATCTTGTTGATGACCGGGATCAACGTGAGGTTCTGCTTCGTGGCCAGGTGCATGTTGGCCACGGTCTGGGCCTCGACCCCTTGGGCGGCGTCAATCACCAGCAGCGCGCCTTCGCAGGCGTTGAGACTGCGGGACACCTCGTAGGCGAAATCCACATGGCCCGGGGTGTCAATCAGGTTCAGCTCGTACGTCTCCCCGTTACGCGCCCGGTACATCATCGTGACCGGGTGCGCCTTGATGGTGATGCCGCGCTCGCGCTCGAGGTCCATCGAGTCGAGCAACTGATCCTGCATCTGCCGGTCCGCAATCGTGCCCGTCCGGTGCAGGAGACGGTCGGAAAGCGTCGTCTTCCCATGGTCCACATGGGCGATGATGCTGAAATTCCGTATGTGAGCTGCGTCCATTGACTCTGACTTGCCGCCTTCGCGCGGCCACCGGGAGCCGGCTTCGCCCGACCTGATCACTCGCGGCCCGCCTCCCGTCCCGACGATTGCGTCCGCGGAAGATAATCCCGCAGCCCTGCCAGAAAAGGCGAAAGTGCGCCCGGATGTCGCCCTTTTCAGGGTGGCGGAATCCCCGGCCCGCGTGACCAAGTCCCGCGCCAACGGGTTTCCCCCGTCAAACTGCCCGCTCGTCCGGCGGCCAGATGAATTTGTGCATCTGGAGTTGAAAGCGCACCGCCAGCGCGTCGGCGATGATTCGCTCGACCAACTGGCGGCGCGTCAACGGAGTCTGACCGGGAGGCAGGGGGCGGAGCGAAGGATCGCGTTGCGCGGGGGTCAACGGCGCAACCCAGGAAAAAAGCACCGGACAGACCGCCGTCAGTCGGTGCGCCAAAACCATTTCCCTCGCCCACACGTAGTCTTCCACCGTGCCGATGACGAACTTCACTTCGTCCGTCGGGCGCAAGTGATGCAGATTCTCCAGCCGATTGCGGTCAGATTCGCCGCTGCTGGGACACTTCAAGTCCATGATGCGGCGAACTCGCGGGTCCACCGGTGAGATGTCCAGCGCCCCGCTGGTTTCGAGCAGCACCGTGTACCCCGCGTCACACAAGCGGGTCATCAAAGGTCCTACAGCGGGCTGCAGCAGCGGCTCGCCCCCAGTGAGTTCCACGAGGGGGAGGCGCGGCTGGCCGGCCCACCTGTCCCCGCCGGCGACGTAAGGCGCGGCCAGTTCACCGACCCGCCGCAGGATCAACTCCGCCGCCATCCGCGTCCCTTCGGTGAACGCGTAGGCGGTGTCGCAGTACGAGCACCGCAGGTTGCAGGCGGTCAGGCGCACAAAGACGCAGGGCAGGCCGGCGAAAGTGCTTTCACCCTGCAGACTCAGATAGATCTCGTTGACGACCAGCGAGCCGGACATGGCCAGAAGGTACCGCGCCAACCGCATCCGCCCAATCGCAAACCATCCGGAAACCCGGCGAATTTTGAGTTGTGGATTTCTCCGCCTCATCGCGAAAATCCGGGCGCAGTTCAAGCCTATGAAATCCATCCCCGTTTCAACCCGAATGCAGCCCTCCGATTGCCCGTCACGCTGCCAGGCCGTGAAGGCTGGCCTGATGGCAACCGTGGCCGCCCTTTGCATGATGACCACTTCCTGCACCAGCGTGAGCCCAACCAAGACTGCGTCTTTCGGCGACGACGTGAGATTCCTCCGCCGGCATACGGACGTCATCGTACTTTCCGATTCCGCGGGTCAGTCAAAGGTCGCCGTGATCCCCGCCTACCAGGGACGGGTCATGACCAGCAGCGCTCGGGGCGACGGGGGCACAAGTTATGGATGGGTCAACCGCGAACTCATCGCGTCCGGGAAGTTTCAGCCGCACATCAACGTCTTCGGCGGCGAAGACCGTTTCTGGCTCGGGCCGGAGGGCGGGCAGTTCTCCATCTTTTTCGCGAAGGATGTTCCGTTCGATCTGGACCACTGGTTCACGCCGGCGCCCATTGACACCGAGCCATTCCTGACCGTGGAGAAGACGGCCACCTCGGCCCGCTTCCGGCGGGACATGACGCTGACCAACTACAGCGGCACCACGCTGCAACTCGAAGCGAACCGCGAGATCCGTTTGGTGGACGCGCGTTCGGCCCTGGCACCGTTGGGCATCCGCCTGCCGGCGGACGTCGCCTCGGTGGCCTTTGAATCCATCAATACCATCCGCAACACGGGTGCCGAGGCGTGGCGGAAGGAAACCGGGCTGCTGTCCATCTGGATTCTCGGCATGTTCAACGCCGCGCCAGAAACCACGGTGGTCATTCCCTTCGTGCCCGGACCCGAAAGCGCCCTCGGTCCGATCGTCAACGATACCTATTTCGGCAAGGTGCCGGCCGACCGGCTGGTCGTTGGCGAGAACGTCTTGTTCTTCAAGGCGGACGCCAATTACCGCAGCAAGATTGGTATCAGCCCGCGCCGGGCGAAACCGTGGATGGGCAGCTACGACGCCGCGAACGGGGTTCTCACGCTGGTGGAGTTCACCCTGCCCGCCGGTGCGACGGATTACGTCAATTCCATGTGGGAGCTGCAGAAGGAACCGTACGGGGGCGATGCCGTGAACAGCTACAACGACGGCCCACCCAAACCCGGTGCTCCCGGTCTCGGCCGGTTCTACGAACTGGAAAGCTCCTCCCCTGCCCTCGCGCTCAATCCGGGCGAGTCGGCCACACATCGCCACCGGACCTTCCACCTTGAGGGAAATCCGGAAGTGCTGGACGCCGTGGCCCGGAAGGTCCTTGGCGTCGGCCTGCCCGAAATCAAGGCCGCGCTCGCCCGGTAGTTCGCCCGCTGACCGCGTGCAGCCCGGCCTGAAATCACGGCGCCGGGACGACTCGAATTTGCCCGTTCGCCGGATTGTAGTCGTATCTCATGCCTTGAGGGAGCGCTGGGATGCGTGGCAGGTATCCTTCCTTGACCAGTTCGGCCAAGTCTTTGGGCAGGCGCTCCTCGGCCGCCTGAAACTGGCGGATGGCTTGTTGTACTTGCACGGTGTCCACAACCTTGGCGGCGTGCTTCTGAGCCTGCCCCACTGCGCCGAGGTAGTCTGCCGGCGCCGTCATCGGGTTGCCGGTGGCTGGCTGGTTGGTGCTCGCCGCGCCGGAGGCCCGGTGGTCCTTGCCGCAGCCGACAAAAGTGAGGGTGCCTGCCAAAAGGGATATGCCGATTGATTTCATGCCCCAATCATACGGCCGGCAAGGCGGTTGGCGAGCGGGTGATTCCGGGTGGAATGAACGGTTAAGGGCGGCCAGTTGGCGCCTTCCCGCTTGCGTCGTGGTGAGCGTTCCCCTACACGTTTCCGCCGTCACCTGAAGCATCCGACGCGAATGCCGAACAGCCAGGGTCCAACCGGGAGCCATGCTCCCCAAGCGGGAACCGCTCCCCGCCGACTGCTTTCCCTCGACGCCCTGCGCGGGTTGGACATGTTCTGGATCATTGGAGCCGACACGATTCTGAGCGGCCTGCGCCGGTTCGACGACAATCCCGTTACCCGGTTCCTGGCGAATCAGTTCGACCACAAAGATTGGGAAGGCTTCGCCTTCTATGATCTCATCTTCCCCCTGTTTGTCTTCATCGTCGGCATCTCGCTGGTGTTGTCGTTGTCGCGCACCATCTCCACTGAAGGGCGGCTGGCGGCGCTCAAGCGGGTGGCCCGGCGCGGGCTGCTGCTGTACCTGCTGGGCGTTTTCTACTACGGCGGTTTCTCCAAGGACTGGGGAGACATCCGCTGGCTGGGCGTGCTGCAGCGGATCGCCCTTTGTTATTTCTTCGCCGCCCTGATCTTCTGTTTGGTCAAGCCCCGGACGCTGGCGGCGATCTGCGGTGGCCTGCTGGTCGGATACTGGGCCTTGATGGCTCTGGTGCCGTTTCCTGACGTCCGTCCAACCCCGGGAGGCGATCTCGTGATTTGCCGGGAAACCGGTTTCACGAACGTCGCCCAACTGAACCTCGAGAGCTCCGTAATGCTTCGGGGGAGCTATCTGAAGGGCGTCAATCTTGCCCACTACGTGGACCAAAAGTATCTGCCCGGCTACAAGTGGGACGGCACTTGGGACCCGGAAGGGCTGTTGAGCACGATCCCGGCGATCGGCACTTGCCTGCTGGGCGTCTTGGCGGGGCTGCTCATCCGCAGCGGCCAGTTCACGGACCAACGCAAGATTCAGATCCTGCTGGCCGCCGGTTTGGTGGCGGTGTTGTCAGGCTGGCTTTGGCACTGGCAGTTTCCGGTGATCAAGAAGATCTGGACCTCTTCCTACGTGCTCGTGGCGGCGGGCTATAGCGCCTGGTTATTGGCTGCCTTCTACTGGGTCATTGAAGTCCGCGGGTGGCAGCGCTGGGCGATGCCCTTCGTGTGGATCGGCATGAACCCGATCACCGTGTACCTGGCGAACAATCTCGTGAATTTTGATGACGTCGCCGACCGGCTCGCCGGCGGGAGCGTCCGCCTGTTTTTGAACACGGCCGTCGTGTCCGGCTTTGGTGATCTGGTCCTGGCGCTGACCTCCCTCGGCCTGGCGGTGCTCTTCTGCCGTTACCTGTACCAGCGAAAGATTTTCATTCGCCTGTGAAACTGAAACGGTCCAAGCTTTCCACCCGACGGCGGCGGTTGATTCCAATCAACGCGGCTGTCCCAGTGGCGGCTGAAGCTGACGGTCGTTGATCTACCAAGACATCTATGCAAGACCTCAAGGCCCTGTACGAAGCTGTGCTCAACGGCGACGCCAAGGCGTCCAAGGAACTCACCGAACAAGCCCTGGCGGCCGGTGTTTCCCCTCTGGCGCTGGTGAACGACTACATGGTTCCGGCCATGGACGAAGTCGGGAAACGGTTCGAATGCAACGAATACTTCGTGCCCGAGTTGTTGATCTCGGCCCGGGCCATGAAGGCGTCGCTCGAACTCATTCGTCCGCTCCTGACCGCCTCCGGTGCCAAGCCGCTGGCCAAAGTGGCGATCGGGACCGTCAAGGGCGACCTCCACGACATTGGCAAGAACCTCGTGGCCGCGATGCTCGAAGGGGGTGGCTTCGAGGTGCTTGACCTCGGAGTCAACGTCGCGCCGGAGCAGTTCGTCAATGCCGTCCGCGAGAAAGGGGCCACCGTCGTGGCCATGTCGGCCCTGTTGACGACCACCATGCCCTCGATGAAGAGCACCATCGAAGCGCTGAAGACGGCAGGCGTTCGCGACAAGGTCAAGGTGATCATCGGCGGAGCGCCCATCACTCAGAAGTACGCCGACGAGATCGGTGCCGACGGCTACAGCGAGAGCGCGCCAGGGGCCGTCACCTTGACGAAAAAGCAGCTCGCCGCCTGACCGGGAATTGGACCGTCGCAGCCCCAGGGCATCATGGCAAATCGGATTTCCGACCTGCTGGGGACAGGGCCCGTCGTCACCGACGGTGCTTGGGGCACGGAACTCCAGGCGCGCGGTCTTCTCAGCGGCGACATTCCGGATTTATGGAATCTGACCCGGCCGGACCTCGTCGGCGAGGTGGCGCACGCGTACGTTGAGGCCGGGAGTCAGGTGATCCTCACCAATACCTTCGGCGCAAACCGCCTGCGGCTTGACGCGCACGGAGCAGCGGGCCAGGTCGAGGCGATCAACCGCCGGGGCGTTGAAATCTCGAAAAGCGCGGCCGGCAACCGAGCGCGGGTTTTCGCCTCGATGGGGCCATCGGGCAAACTGCTGATGAGCGGGGAGACGACCGTGGCAGAGCTGACCACCGCGTTCGCGGAACAGGCGCAAGCCCTGGCAGACGGTGGTGCCGACGCGATCGTCATCGAGACCATGTCCGACCTCGACGAAGCGAAAGCCGCCCTCGCCGCCGCCAAAAGCTCCGGCCTTCCGGTTGTCGTCTGCATGGTCTTCGACGCAGGCAAGGACAAGGACCGGACCATGATGGGAGCGACCCCTGAAGTGGTCGCGCGCGAGCTCACGGCCGCCGGGGCGGACGTGATCGGCGCCAACTGCGGTGTCGGCATCGAACGTTATGTGCCGGTTTGCCAACGACTCCGGGCCGCAACCGACTGCCCCATTTGGATCAAGGCGAACGCCGGCCTTCCGGTGATGGAAGGCGGCCGGGTCGTCTATCGGACGACACCGGAAGAATTCGCCTGCCACGTGCCCGCCTTGTTGGCAGCGGGCGCAAGCTTTATCGGCGGCTGCTGCGGGACGAGTCCTGCTTTCATCCGCGCGGTCTGCACGAAACTGCCAGGCCGGTGACCGTGGCCTCCGCCGCCACCTCGATCCTCCCCTGCCCTGCCGTTGCCCCGCACCGGCGGCACAGTATTCATTCGTCGCATGGGTGACACCCCGCACACTACGACCGAACTGCGGATTCGAGGCATGACGTGCCAAAACTGTGCGCGTCACGCCGCTGAAGCCCTGCGCGCCGTATCCGGTGTCGCCCACGCGGTCGTTGATCTGCCGACCGAACGCGCCTCCGTCACCTGGCAGCCGGGCGTGACACCGGCAGTCGAGTCGCTTCTCCTGGCTGTGAAGCGGGCGGGCTTTCAGGCCTCGCTCCTGCCTTCGACTGTTACAGCAAGCCGTTGTTCCGAAACAGGCTGCGGCTGCGGAAGCGTGGCCGCCGAGCCGGGGCGCGCCTGGCTTGAAGGCTGGGGTTTGAATCTCGCCATCGGCGTGCCGGTAACGCTGATTTTGATGGCTGGCGAGTGGGGTTTCGGTTGGGGGACGCAACGCTGGTTTCACTGGCTGGCCTTCCTGCTGGCCCTGCCCGTCCAGTGGATCGCGGGCGGAAGGTTCTATCGCGGCGCGTGGGCGCAACTGAAGGCGGGCCGGTCCAACATGGACACGCTGGTGTCGCTGGGCTCGACCACGGCTTTCGGTTTCAGCGTTTGGGGACTGCTGGACGGCCGGCAACCGCACCTCTACTTCATGGAGGCGGCGGCCATTCTCACGTTGATCAGCCTCGGTCATTGGCTCGAAGCGCGTGCCTCCGCGCGTGCCGCCAGTTCGCTGCGAAGCCTTCTGGACCTGGCGCCCGCGACCGCCCGGACGTTGACGGCGACCGACGCCGAGGCCGAGGTGCCGGTGGCCCAACTGCGGCCGGGTGATTGCGTCCTGCTCAAGCCCGGCGACCGCGTCCCGGTGGACGGCGAGGTGACGGATGGCCAATCCGCGGTGGACGAGGCGATGCTGACCGGTGAATCGCTGCCGGTCGAGAAAGCGCCCGGCAGCCCGCTCTTCGCCGGTACGACGAATAGGAGCGGCCGCCTGGTGATGCGCGTCACCGCAACCGGCGCGGAAACGGCCCTGGCTCAGATCATCGCGGTCGTGCAACGCGCCCAAAGCAGCCGGGCCTCGATCCAACGGCTGGCGGATACGGTCAGCAGCGTCTTTGTGCCCACGGTCGTGCTCGTGGCCATCGGTACGGCCCTCTGGTGGGGCCTTGCCCCCGCCCAGGCCCGTGCGTGGCACGAGGCGCTCGCGGGCTGGCTCTGGCACGCGTCACTTCCGGACAGCCACCTGGCGGCGGCACTCATTCACGCCGCCGCTGTGCTGATCGTTGCGTGCCCGTGCGCGATGGGACTGGCCACGCCGGCAGCCATCATGGCGGGCGCCAATGCGGCGGCCCGGCGCGGCATTCTCATTCGGGACGGGACTGCGCTGGAAAAAAGCGGGCACATCACGGCCATCGCGTTCGACAAGACCGGCACGCTGACGACCGGTGTACTGACGGTCGCGGCGATTCAGGAGCTGGAAACACTTGGCGAAGCCGGCTGGACTCTCCAGCGGCTGGCTGCCGCACTCGCCGCCGGGTCCAATCACCCCCTGAGTCGAGCAATCGCCTCGCTGGCGCCTTCTCAAGGGCGCAGTCTGAGTTCTGTCCTCCTTGGTCGAGGTGTCCCGGCCGCAACCGCCGCGATGCCCACGTCTCCGACCGCCTGGACACCCCTTCGCCCCCTGCGAGAAATGGTTGCCGTCCCGTTCAACCGTGAAGAGCGAGGGTCGCTGGCGGTTCGCGCCGCGCCAAACCGACCGCCGCCTCACGTAGCGGAGTTCGCCGCCTGGCAGGAGGTTCGCGGTCGGGGAATTGAGGCGCGTTGGCAAGGGCACATCGTGCGGCTGGGCGCTCTCGACTGGCTGCTGGCCGGAAACCCGCCGGCCGGCGGCGCCGCGCCTTTCGTTGAGGAGTGGAGCGGCCGGGGGGCAACCGTGGTCGGCCTGACGGTGGCGGGCAGGCTGGTGGGCCTCTTTGCTCTGCGCGACGAGCCGAAGCCCCAGGCGCGCGACGTGATCGTCCGGCTGCGCGCCAACAGCAAACAGGTCTTCCTCGTCACCGGGGACAGCCCGGCCACGGCGATGGCGATTGCGAATCAACTCGGTATCCCCGCGGACGCCGTGTTCGCCGCCATTCGGCCGGAGGGGAAGTCCGGGGTCGTTGCGGACCTGCAACGCGGTGGTTGGCGCGTCGCGTTTGTCGGCGACGGCATCAATGACGCGCCCGCGCTCGAGCAAGCCGACCTTGGTATCGCGGTCAGCCGCGCCAGCGATGTGGCCCGCGAAGCGGCGGACCTCATCCTGTTGCGTTCAGACATCGAGGCGGTTCCCGAGGCCCTGGGGTTGGCCCAAGCGACGCTGCGCACGATCAAACAGAATCTGTTCTGGGCCTTCTTCTACAACGCCGCCGCGATTCCCCTGGCGGCCCTCGGTTTTCTGAGTCCGGTGATTTGTGCCGCCGCGATGGGCCTCTCCGATGTGTTGGTAATTGGGAATGCGCTCCGCTTGCTGCGATGGCGCGCGCGTTAGAAAGCGGGGAGGGCCCAGTATCTGTGAAGCGAAGCGTGGGACACTCTTCCGACTGGTGCGGAACGACGACGGGTGGACCGGCCGGGCTGGCGAGCGGTCGGCGCCACACCGGGCTTGCTTCCGACGTCGTACCGGGCTTGGTCACGAGCGCTCGGCATGAAACCTCGAAGTGTTTTGACCGGCTTGGCGCCGGAGCTCGGGTGGTAATCTGACGGCTCGCGCATGGACCTCCGAAAACTCGGCTGGGATGACTCTTGGCAGGCAGCGTTTGCCCCGTTTGCCGCCGAAGGACTGCTCCCCGCTCGCGTCGCGCTGGAAGACAAACACAGCTTTCGCGTCGTCGGGGAGGCGGGGGAATGCGAGGCCACCGTTCCGGGCCGGATGCTCAACCTCCGCGCCAGCGAAACCAATCTCCCCAAAGTGGGCGATTGGGTCGCGATCACGCCACCCACGACCGCCGGACCGAGTGTCATCCGCGGCATTCTGCCCAGGCGAACTCAGCTCGCGCGCAAGGTGGCAGGGCGGGAGCTGCGGGAGCAAGTTCTGGTCACCAACATTGACATCGCGATCATCGTTCAGGGCCTCGACCAGTCTTACAACCTGCGGCGATTGGAGCGGTTCCTGGTGATGGCGCACGAGGGGGGACTGCAGCCAGTTGTGGTCCTGAACAAGGCAGATTGTTGTGCCCAGGCCGAAGCGAGGTTGAGCGAGTGCGTTGCTTGTGCGGGCACCGCTCCAGTGTTGTTGACCAGCGCCCGCACGGGGCAGGGCTTGGCGGAGCTGGGGCGGATGATCCCGCCGGGCAAATCGGCGGTCTTCATCGGGTCATCCGGCGTTGGCAAGTCCAGCCTGATCAACCGGCTCTACGGCGAGGACATTCTCGCTACTCAGGAGGTTCGCGCGCACGACGCCAAGGGGCGGCACACAACGACGTGGCGGGAACTGATTTTGCTGCCAGAGGGCGGGCTGGTGATTGACACGCCGGGAATGCGCGAGTTCCACCTGTGGGTGGCCGGTGACGGGTTGGAGGCAGCGTTCGCCGATGTGGTGGAGCTCGCAAGCCATTGTCGCTTCCGAGATTGCCGGCATCAGACGGAGGAAGGGTGCGCCGTGCTCGCGGCAGTCCGCGACCAGCGGCTCAGCCCACAGCGACTCGCCAGCTACCAACGCCTGCGCCAGGAACTGGAATACCTCGCGGCAGAGCGTCGGACCCACACGTTTCGGGCGCGAGGCCGAAAGTTTCGTCCGACCGATCGCCGGCACACGGACGGCCGGATTGATTGGGACGACTCGCGCTGACCCACCGCGCGCGCCCCGGGCCGCGAGCGGCGCACGGAATCAGAAGTAGCGAATGAACGCCTTGGCCTTCAGCCGGGCGATCCACGAGTCGTAGAGGCGCTTGTACTCCTCATCCCCAAGGATCTTTTCAATCTCCGCCCGCACCTCGCTCAGGGGACGGTACCGGCTCGGACGTATCTCCTCCACCAGGACGATCCACGACGCATCGCCCGCCTCGATAACGTCACTGCGCTGGCCCGGTCCGAGGGCGCGGATGGCTTGCTCCAGGGGCTGATGGTACTTCTCCTTCTCCAGTTCGACCCAGCCGCGATCTCCCCCCTTGGTTCGAAAGGTGTCCTCGGAGTACACGGTAGCCATCTCGGCGAACGAGGCGCCCTCGTTGAGCTTGGCGATGATCTCGCGAGTCAGACTGCGCGCGACCTCCGGCGAACTCTTGTTCGCGTGGTTGATCATGATGATCCGCAGCTTGTACTCGTCCCCCACCTTGTACTTCTCCATGTTGTCGGCGTAGTACTTCTCGATCTTGAAGGGGGAGACAAAATCTTCTGCGACGACACCTTCATCATGCGCATGGCCGAAATGATGAAGTCTTCCCGGATCTCGCGGCGGAATGTCTCGTACGACATGCCGCGGCCGGCCAGCGTCTTGGTCAACGCCACGCGGTCGTTGCCGTAAGTTTCGCGGATGCGGCTCTTCACGCGGTCCTCAATCATGCTTTCCGGCAGATTGTAACCGGAGGTTTGGAATTCATGGAGAATCAGCTTGCGCTCGACCAGTTGCTCGAGCCCTTCCTTGAGCAGCTCGTTGAAACGGGCGTTGAACTCGGCCGGCTGATTGCGGTAACGGTCGCGCAGCAGGTCCACGGCGCGCCCGATGTACTGCACGACGTCGCGCCGCGTGATGACGTCCTGATTGACGATCACCATGACGCCGTTCACCACCTGGTCGGCCGCAGCACCCAAAGCCGATCCGGCCGTGGCCACGGTGAACAGCACGCTGAGCCAAAGTGTTTTCATGACCGGACGAATACTACGGGGGGCTTCCGCCGGGTCAAGGAACCGCGGCCCGCTTCGGCGCCACTACTCCGCTCCGTCCACCACCCCGCACACCCACGAGTGAATCGAACGCCCGGTGCGCTGCTGAAACCCGGCGGCAACGTGCTCGCGGAACGCCTCCGCCTGATCCCGTGCGACGAGGTTCACGGTGGCGCCACCGAAACCACCGCCGGTCAACCGCGCGCCCAAGCAGGCCGTATGCGTGCGCGCCAGGGCCACCAAGAGGTCCAGTTCCGGACAACTGTTCAGGAAGTGGGTGCGCGAACTCTCGTGGCTGGCAAATAGCAGTTGGCCGAAGTCTTTGAGCCGACCGGCGCGGAGCAGGGCCGCGCCGGTTCGCACCCGCTCGATTTCGCCGACGACGTGAAGGGCGCACTCGTAATCACGGCGGTCCAGCCGGGACTTCGCGGCTTCCAGGCTTTCCAGCGTCGCATACCGCAGGGCCGGCACTTCCAAAGCGCGGGCCGCGGACTCGCAATGACGCCGGCGATCATTGTACTCGCCGCCCACAAGGGCGTGCTTCACCCCGGAATGGCACACCACCACGGCCAAGTTCCCATCCAGCGGGGACCAACTGACTGCCAGCTTCTCGCAATCAATCTCGATGACCTGCCGCGCGCGGCCGAACAGGGACGAGATGTGGTCCAAGATCCCGCAGTTGACGCCCACGAACTGGTTCTCCGCCGCCTGGCAGGCCTTCGCCAGCAGGAGTCGCTCGGCGTCGCTCGGCGCCGCGACGTTTCCCTCCGCGTCCCGCAACGGCGGCGTCCCGACGCCGGAGGGAGTCAGGGTGAACGGGTAAAGCTTCCGCACCGCGAGGGCCGTAGCGACGAGGAAGGCCGCCGAACTGCTCAAACCGGCGCCCAGCGGAATCGAACTCTTAATCGCCAGGTTGAATCCGCCAAACTCCACCCCGCGCTGCTGGAGCTGCAGCAAGATGCCCTTGGGATAGTCCGCCCAAGGGACGCCGGGGTCCTTCGCGATGGCATCCAATGCAAACCTCACTCGTTCCGGAAAGGCCGTATCGCGGATCTCGACCTCGCGATCCTGGCGCGGGCCGACCGCCACCTCGATGAACTTGTCCACGGCGAGGGCCATGACGAGGCCCTGGTTGTAGTCGGTGTGGTTGCCGAGCAGTTCCACTCTTCCCGGAGCGCGGACGCTGTGGGTCGGCGAGGCGCCAAAGTGGCGTCCGAAAAAGTCGCGTAGTTCAGTCATGGCGGATGCGGAAAGCACGGCCGCTGCTCAACCCAGCCGGTCAATGCGCGCGGCCAGGTCGAAGTCGCGACTGGTGAGCCCCCCTTCGTCGTGCGTGGTCAAACTCAGCGTCACCCGATTCCAGCGGATATCAATGTCCGGGTGATGTCCTGCCTTTTCGGCCAACCGCGCCACCGCATTCACGAACTTCATCGCGGCCGCGAAATCGCGAAACGCGAACGTTCGTGAGATGACAGCACTCCGACGGGTCCAGTGCGGCACCCGTGCCAGACAGGCCATGACTTCTTCGGGCTTGAGCTTCGCCATGCGCGTTTATCGCCAGCCCCATTTCCGCGGTCACGCGGAAAAAGGCCCGGCGGCGCGTCCTCGTCGCGGGTCAGACCCCCAGTTCCCGCTTCACGGCGGCGAAGGCGTCCAGCGCCAACTGCAGGTCATTGGTCGTGTGCGCGGCGGAAATCTGGGTGCGAATGCGCGCCTTGCCCTGCGGCACCACCGGGTAGCTGAAGCCGATGACGTACACGCCCTGCGCCAGCATGGCGTCGGCGAAGCGGGTCGCCAGGGCAGCATCCCCCAGCATCACCGGGCAAATCGGGTGGGTGCCCGGCAAGAGCGTGAAACCCAGATTCGTCATCCCGTCGCGAAAGAATCTCGTGTTGCTTTCCAGCCGATCCCTCAGCGCTGTGGATTCGGTCAGCAGCTCGAGGACTTTCAGCGTCGCGCCGGAGATGCTTGGACACAGCGTGTTGCTGAAGAGGTAGGGACGGGAACGCTGCCGCAACAGCTCGACAATCTCGCGGCGACCACTCGTGTACCCTCCGCTGGCGCCGCCCAGCGCCTTGCCCAGCGTGCCCGTAATGATGTCCACCCGGCCCATCACGCCGCAGTGCTCGTGCGTGCCCCGCCCCGTGCGCCCGAGGAAGCCCACGGCGTGCGAGTCGTCCACCATCACCAGCGCCTGGTGGCGCTCGGCCAGATCGCAGATCGCGCCAAGGTCCGCGATGTAGCCATCCATCGAAAACACGCCGTCGGTGACAATCAGCCGAAAACGCGCCCCCGCGGCTTCCGTGAGCTTGGCCTCGAGATCGGTCAGATCGCGATTCCGATACCGGAGGCGCTGCGCCTTGCAGAGGCGGATTCCGTCAATGATGGAGGCGTGATTCAGTTCATCACTGATGATCGCGTCTTCGGGGCCGAGCAACGTCTCGAAGACGCCGCCGTTGGCATCCCAGCAGGAGGAGTAGAGAATGGTGTCCTCCGTTCCGAGGAACTCGCTCAGCCGCGCTTCAAGCTGTTTGTGGACTCCCTGCGTGCCGCAAATGAAGCGCACGCTGGCCAGGCCGTAGCCCCACTCATCCAGGGCACTCTTCGCCGCCTCCCGTACGGCCGGATGCTGGGCCAGACCGAGATAGTTGTTGGCGCACAGGTTGAGCACCGGCCGGCCGTCGGCGACGCGAATGGTCGTGCCCTGCGGCGTCATGATCACCCGCTCGTGTTTGTAGGTGCCGGCGGAGTGGATCGAATCCAGTTGAGTCTGAAGATGCTGCTGAAATGACTGCGGAATCATGGGGACTCCCTGTTGTTGAATTCCCGGCCTACGGCCTCTGGTCGAAACACCTCCGGGCGGCTCGGACGCCGCGACGCTCCCCCGGTTTCCGGGAGCACCTCCGCCCGGAACCGCACCCGGTACGTCCGGTCCGGCTCGCAAACACCCGGGTTCGGCACGAGGATGAAATTGTCCGCAATGACGGGTTGCCACTCGGCACCTTCGAGGACCGTCGCGGGACCCACGCGCTGCGGCAGGAACTGCACAAAAGGCCGGCCACCGCGTTGCGAGCCATTGGTGTTGGGCGGTCGAAAGGAATCTCTTCCCCTTCGCGGTCGGATTTCGAGCGTGTGCAGCCCTTCGGGCGTGGCTTCATAGAACTGCTCCCACGCCAGCGACGCGGGCCTCGACGCCATCCGGGCGACCCACGCCGGGTCACCGTAAAACGCCACTACGTCGCGATCGAACAGCAGCCCGCGACCGTCTTGGGCGCGTAAGCCCGCAGCCCTCGCCGTCTCAGTGACGCGCACGGGGCCGCGCGCGTTGCCTGCATCGTCCACCTCGGCCGTCAACAGCTCGGGAAAGTAGGTCTGCAACCGTTGAAGGAGCGCGAGCTGGTTCGCGAGGAAGGCTTCCGCCAGAGTGAAACGACCGGGTTGTTCCACGAAATAGTCCAGCATCCCCCACCCCGCGTAGCCGTACCACGTTGGTACCGTGTAGCCGATCATCTGGTGGACCCCGGCGCCGTTCATCCAACTAGTGGCCATGCAGTCCGGCTGGTCAATATGCCCCATCAAACAGTTGCCGACGGGGAGATAAATCTTGGGATTCGGCGACTCGATTGGCAGCCGGCGGCCCTGCGTGTCTTCCCCGTAAAGCTTGCCCGCCTGATGTCTGAAATAGCCGTTCCGGTACGTGAAACCGATCATCCAGTCGCGTTCGGTGGCATGTCCCGAGGTTACGAACAGGTCCGGCCGATACTCGTTGAGGGTCTGCACCAAGCCTGCGGTTGAGTCGGCGGGGCCTTGAGATTCCAACGAGTTGCCGTCCTTCGCTTGGCGGACGATTCGCCCGGCCTTGAGCTCGCAGAACCACACCCCTTCCTCGCAATGCGCCAGCGACACCTCGGTGCCCGCCGCCACTCGGCGGACGGTCAGCGGCTCTTGCTGTTCGGCAATCCGTCGCGCGTTCGCGGCGTCATAGCCCGTCAGGATTCCGTAAAAGGCATCGGGCCACGGATCATCATCCAGCCGGCGCATCAGGCGGTTGACGCGCATGACGAATTCCCGGGTGACCTCCTCTGGCCGCGCCACAAAGCATACGAACCGCGGCAGCGACCGGTTGAAGGGCAGGAGACTCTCGACCGGGCCCTGATGCCGGACCACGTCCGCCCCATACTTCTTTTCGAGTGCGGCCACCACGTGCCGCCACTCGCCGTCGGCCGCCGTTGTCTCCGAGACCACCACGAGGTAATCCCCCGCGGCGGCGACGAGGCGGAGCGCCACGGAGAGGGCCACGGCTGAAACGACCCGAACCCTTGAAGTCTTGATTGCGGGCATGGGCGTACGGTGCGACCCCGGGGACTGACCGTCAACGCCAGTCCAGCACCACCTTCCCGGAGTCGCCGCTCAACATGGCGTCGAAGCCCTTTTGAAACTCGCTGAAGTGGAAACGGTGCGTAATCACGGGTTGGATGTTCAGACCCGATTCGAGCATGACCGTCATCTTGTACCACGTCTCGTACATCTCGCGGCCATAGATGCCTTTGATCGTCAGCATGTTGAAGACGACCTTGTTCCAATCAATTGCCATCTCCGCCGGGGGAATGCCGAGCATGGCGATCTTGCCGCCATGGCACATGTTGGCCACCAGGTCGCGGAACGCCGCCGGACTGCCGGACATTTCGAGACCGACATCAAAGCCCTCCTTCATCCCGAGCTGCCGTTGGACGTCCGCGACGCTCCCGGTCTTGATGTTCAGCGCCACCGTCACGCCCATGCGCCGGGCCAGGTCCAGTCGGTGCTCGTTCATGTCCGTGATCACCACGTAGCGGGCGCCGGCGTGCTTCACCACAGCGGCCGCCATGATCCCGATCGGCCCCGCCCCGGTGATCAACACATCCTCCCCCAATACCGGAAACGACAGTGCCGTATGCACGGCGTTTCCGAACGGGTCGAAGATGGATGCCACCTCGAGGTCTATCTCGGGGCGATGATGCCAGACGTTCGTCATGGGCACGGAGATATACTCGGCAAAGGCGCCGGTCCGATTGACGCCGATCCCCTGGGTGTCCTTGCAGAGATGCCGCCGACCCGCCAGGCAGTTGCGGCAACGACCGCAGACCACGTGCCCCTCGGCGCTGACGATATCGCCCGGGAAGAAGTCCTTCACGTTTGCCCCCACCCGAACCACCTCGCCGACGAACTCGTGGCCCACGACCATCGGCACGGGGATCGTCTGCTGGGCCCAAGCGTCCCACTTGTAGATGTGGACGTCCGTGCCACAGATGCCGGTCTTGAGGACCCGGATCAAAACGTCATTCAGCCCCACTTCGGGCTCCGGCACATCGGCCAGCCACAGTCCGGGCTCTGCCTTGCTCTTCACCAGTGCTTTCATGATCTCGATTCCATCGGTTTGATTTACCACGCCAGCCACGCCCGGCGCCGCGTCGCAAGGCTTGCCGCCCTCGCGCCGATTGTCCATTATGATGGACGGAACGGCCGATATAGTGGATGGCGTGTTCCAGTATGCAAGAACTTTTTCCAGTATAATGGAAGTGCCATGAGTTCCCGAAAGTCACCCCCACCAGAAAAGCCCGCCCGGAAATCCGGCGCCCCCGCCGACGCGATCAGCCGCCACCTGGGCAGCCGGGTCCGCCAGTTGCGGGCCGAACGCGACTGGTCACTCGAAACCCTCGCGGGCGCGAGCGGCGTGAGCCGCTCGATGCTCAGCCAGATCGAGCGCGAAGGCGCCAACCCCACGCTAGCCGTCACCCTGCGCATCGCGCGGGCCTTTGGCATGACACTGGGCGAGTTGCTGGAGACGCCCGGGGCGGCCTCGTCGGTGACCGTCATTCGGGCCGGAGACAAGGCGTATCACTATCGCTCCGACAAGCTCTGCCGGATTCGCACACTCAGCCCGTTGAACCTGGAGAAGGACGTGGAGTTCTACGAAGTCCTGCTGGCTCCCGGCGGGGCCTTGCGCAGTTCGCCCCATTTTGAGGGAACCCGGGAGTTCCTGACGGTCCAGCAGGGGGCGGTGCGCGTCGAGTCCGCGGGCGACGCCGAGGCGCTCGAAGCCGGCGATTCCGCGTCATACCGCGCCGACGTGCCACATGCGATCGTCAACATCGGCGAGACGGACGCTGTGATCTTCCTCGTGGTCATTTACCGCTAGGCCAACCGTTCGAAACTTGGCCGGCGACCTTTGCGGGATTTGTCGTGCGTCGCGGTAAGCGGCCCTTGCAGGTTGAAAACCATTCGCCCTCCCCACGGCACGACGGCCGCGGGAAGGGCGATTCGATTTGGGTTTCCGGGATGATCGGTCAACTAGTTTGCGATTCGTCCACCACGATGAAGTGGCGGTTTCCCTCCCGCCAAACCCGGAGCAACGTAGTCCTGTCCTCCGAGTTAGCCGTGAGCTTGGCCGCCTCCTCGGCGTTTCTGACCGGCTGACGGTTGATTTCCAGAATCACGTCTCCCGCCCGCAACCCGGCTTCCGCCGCCGCAGACGACGGATCCACGCGGGAAACCAAGGCCCCCTTCACCTCCGAGGGAATTTCGAACTGCCGTCGCGCGCGGGCGTCCAAATCCGCCAGCACCACGCCGTTCAAGGTCTGTTCCGCCACGTCCGGGGTGCCGGCCCGCGCGATGTTTTCCGAACCGGGCAGTTCGTCGGGAACCACGCGCAGCTCTTTTGGGCGTCCGTCACGTATCACCGTCATGTTCACAGCCCGACCGGGCTTCGCTTGCGCGACCAGGAGCTTGAGGTGACGGCTGTCTTTGACCGTCCGGCCGTTGAACTCGGTCACAATGTCGCCATCGGTGATGCCCGCCTTGGCCGCCGGGCTCTTCGGCGCGACGTCGCCCACCAAGGCGCCTTGGCGGTTTTCGAGGTCAAATTTGCGGGCCAGCGCCGGTGTCACGTCCTGGATGATGATCCCGAGATAGCCCCGCGTGACCCGGCCCTCGTTGACGATACTCTCCATGACGTACCGGGCCAGATTGGTCGGGATCGCGAAACCGATTCCCTGGTTGCCGCCGCTGCGGCTGATGATGGCGGTGTTGATACCGATCAACCGGCCTTCCGCGTCCACGAGCGCACCGCCGGAGTTGCCGGGATTGATCGCGGCATCCGTCTGGATGAAGTCCTCGTAGTCCAACCCGAGACCCCCTCGACCGCGGGCACTGATCATGCCCATGGTTACGGTCTGGCCGATGCCAAACGGGTTGCCAATCGCCAGCACCAAGTCGCCAACCTCAATGAGGTCACTGTCCGCCATCGTGATGTACGGCAGGCCGGTGGCCTGGACCTTGAGCACGGCGATGTCGGACTTCGGGTCCTTGCCGACGATGCGGGCCGAGAATTCGCGGCCGTCCTGCAGGGCTACTTGACTTCATCGGCCCGGTCCACCACGTGGTTGTTCGTCAGAATGTAACCATCCTCCGTGACGATCACGCCCGAGCCCATCCCCTGCTGGCGCGGCGAGGGAAGGTCAGGCATTGCTCCCGGCGGGCCGAAGAACCAGCGAAATGGTGGCTCCCCAAAACCCGGCGTTTCGCCCCGTGCCAACGGGCGTGGCCGGGAGGTCGAATAGACCTGCACCACGCTTGGGGCAACCTGCTTGACTACCGGCGCGAAGCTGGTGGCCAGACCTCCAGCGCGCGTCACAGGCTGGTCATCCAGCTTGACGTTGAGCACCGCAGCCTTCGCAGGCGTTTCCTTTGGCCTCTCGCTGCCGACGACCAAGCCCACAGTGGTAACGATCAGCGCACCGGCCATGATCACGGACGCGGCGCGCACCGACAAACAGTTGAAGACGGTTTTCATAGGTTCCAGTTCCGTTCCTTTCTTTCCCAAGACCGCCACCTTGGCGGTCCTTACACGATTGATTGGAGCATCCGGACGTGACCCGAACCTTTCGCCTGCATTACACTTTTGTAACCCGTCGAACCGCGGCGAGGAGGCAGGTTGTGTTGCGGCGGCACCGATCCTGGTAGAATCACGTAGGCCATTCCCCGGACTTCGCGATCACCGACCCTGTTGCCCGACCAGAGCCGCAGGTCGCCCCTCGTATGTCCGCAGCTTGCTGGCCGTGTCACCACGGGGCTGCCGATCAAACCCTCAGAACGGCCCGGGCCTATCGCCGAAGAGATTCGCGGTGGGATGCCAGAAGTGATGCCGTGGACGGCGGAAGCACGGCTCTCCTCCCGGCCGCCGCGTCCAGCGTGCCACTGAATCGCCCGCCTCGCGGCGGTTCGAGGACAGGCGGTGGACGAAGGCCGAGATGCTGCGCCGGCCGGGAAGAGTTTCGGGGGAGCCTCGCGCTTGCCGCTCAGCGCTGCCGGTTCAGTCGTTACGGCATCACCGAGTGGCGTTTTCGGCGCGCATCCGGACGGCGCGGCCGTGGTCAACGGGAGCTGGCGCGGCGGCGACCGGGGACTGCCACAGTTGATACCCGATGGCGCGCCCCGCCACAGCGAGACGTTTGACCCCCAAGCTCACCAATCGGGCCGCCAAGTCAGCGTCCACCGGGCCCACCTGCGGCAGACCTTCAGTGAAGCCGTTCGCCCGCTCCAAGTCCGCCCGCCAGACCGCCAGATTGCCGCCCCGAAAGCCCTCGCAATCGCCACGAACCCGGCGTCGGGGCGAGGGCCAGCGAAACGCATGGAGGACGCCTCGGACCTGCAGCGCCATCAACGCCCGCGAGCGGTCGCGCCCGAACGCCTCCCTGCCAAAGAACCGAGTGGCGATCTTGCCGATCGCCGCCCGGGGCGCCTCGACAAAGTGTCCCTGCTTCGCCAGGCCAAGATGGTCTTCGATGTAGCGCGGGTGCGGTACCGTGTCTCCTTCCAGGAAGACGCAATAGTCGGCGGACACCTCGGCGATGGCGGCATTCAGGATCCGAGCGCGTCGAACACCGATCCGCTCCTGCCACAGGTGCTCGCAGCGATAGGGCTGCGCCGCCTGCCACCGGTCAAAGATCTTTCCCGTCAGCTCGCCGGAGCCATCGTCCGCCACGATGACTTCGTCGGGGTGCCGGCTCTGACCGGCCACCGCCGAGAGGACGCGGGCCAGATACTCCGACTGGCCGGCGGTGTGAATGATGAGGGCGAGGCGCGGGGGATTCATCGGGAAGGAACCGAAGCGAGTTTCAACGACGAAACGGCTCGGGCCACAGACATGCCCGCAGGCGGGGGGCGCACACCAACCAGAGTGACAACATCAGCAAGAGCCCGTTTTCGGCGAGCTTGGCGCAGATGTACACCTCACCGGCGCCGCACCCGCAATCAAACCGCACCGCGCAGAAGGGAAGCTGACCGGCGGCTTGAAGTTGGAGTGCGCGTTGCCAAACCAACACCGTGAACGGCGCCAGCATGGCCACCGACATCAGCGCGGCGCCCCGCACGGCGATCCCCGTGAGCAACAGCAGCCCACAGAAAACCTCAAACCATGGTAGCGTGGCCGCGACAAGATTCAGCACCCACGGAGTCTCCACGAGGCCGTACTGCCGCATCAGCTTGAGGAACTCGACCGGCTGGAAGGCCTTGCTCAGGCCCATGTACACGTACAACCCACCCACCACCGCCCGGGCGAGCCAGGTCCCCAAGTCCTGACTGCGCTCCCGCCATGACCAGTTGACCGGGTCGTTCATGGCGGCTGCGTGCGGAAATCGCCGCTGCCGCGCGGCCCGACCTCGATGGGCATTCCGTGGCGGCGCCATTCGTCCATGCCAGCGGCAAAAACTCGCAGCCGTTCCCGAGCCACGCCGGCGTCAAGCAACGCCCGGGCCGCGAACTCGCTGTCCTCACAGTCGCCGCCGGTGCAATACACCACCACCAGTTCGGCCGTGTCGCAGACCGGCAACACGGTGGGGAAAAAGCGTTCCGGGTAGTAGCGATCGAATTGATAGGCCCCAGGGATGTGGCCAGCCGTGTACGCGGCGTCGTTGCGCGCGTCCACGAACACGATCAACTCCTGGGCGTGGCGTGGGTCCTCGAACAACGCCCGCGCCTCGGCGAAATCCACCGCCGGCAAACCGAGTTCCGCGAGCCGGACCAGTACCCGGTCTTTGGCCGTAGCCGCCCCCGGAGCCATCTGCCCGTCGTCACTGGCGAGGGCCCGGGCATCGCGGCTCTGCACCGGGGCGGGCGGAAAGTAGTCCCGGCTCAGTACCAGCCCGCGGGGCGAAACACGGTTGGCAATCAGCCCGAGGGTCAGCCCCATCGCAGCGATGGCGGCGGCCTCGAGCAAAAGTGCTCGCAGACGGGGCGCAGGCACCGATGAGCGAGGCTCGACCACGGCCTCCGCAGAACCGCTCATGGCACCGGCGGTGTTTCGCGAGGACGCGCCAAGTATGGCGGCGGTTCCGGCACCGACCGCACCGTGGGCGGTGGCGGCGCAGAAACCGGCGACGGCGGAGCCACCGTCGCCACCGACTGCACTACCGGCACAACGATGGTTGGGAACTGAGGCAGGTCCGATTTAACCCTCGCTTCGACCCGCTGGTTCGGCGGAATCTGCAACCCGGCCGGGAAATCGAACGCGAGCGTGAACACCCTGCCCGGTTGCACTTCGTTCAGCGTCACCTTGGCGCCCTCGAGATTGATCGTGGGTTCCGACAGCACCGCCGGGCGGGTGCCGGTGTTGCGGATCGTCACTGTGGGGCGAGCTGCCATCCGGAGCGGCCCCGGTGCCAGGCTGATCTGGGTCGGCACGGTCGTGATAATCGGCTGCAGCCGCGCGTACACCGGGACCGAGATCGCAGGCAGATTGGTCGCCGACGTCTTGATGACGACCGTGCCGTTGGCGTAGGCCCAGTTGAACGGCGGCTTCACGCTCACCTCGAGGTCGAACTCTTTGCCCGGCTGAACGGTGGTCAGCTTCGCTGCGAAAACCTGGTTGGTGCATTCGGGTTCCGACAAAACCAGCGGAGTGTCCAGGTGGTTCACGATCCGAATCGTGCGGACTTCGTTCGTCGTGGTGTCGGCCGTCAGGTTGAAGTAGGCCGAGGTGGGGTTGATATCCACTGGCTTCCAAATCTGGGCCTTGAGCTGCAAGTAGAGGTGGCTCTGGTTGGCGGCATTGCAGGTAATCGTGGCGGTTTTGGTGATCGAGCCGGAGAACCCGGTGGTGTTGAGCTGCAACGGGATGCGGCCGGTCTGGCCCGGTTCGACCCGTCGGTCCCACGCGCCCGCCGTCGTGCAGCCGCAGCCCGGACGCACGTCGGTAATCTCGAGGGTTGAGGTGCCGATGTTTGTAAAGACGAAGTCGTGCTTCACCACCGCGCCGTGCTCGACGCGGCCAAAGTCCTTTTCGAGTTCGGCAAATTGAATTCGGGCGTCCGAGTTCGCCGCGGGTTGAATCGCGGGTTGCGCCGCGCGCGCGGGGGGCCTCACAACGGCGGGGGCCGGCGGCGTCGGTTGCGCCACCGCCAGGGGCACGATGCCGGCCGCCAGCGCGGCCACAAAGGCGAAGTGTTTCATAACTCAGCGAAGAGTGTACTCCGCCCCGGCCTTGGGCAAAACCTCAAAATCAACCCGGCAGGAACTTCAGGAACCATCTTGCCCTTCCCATACCCGAAGGTGTGCCGTACCGTGCTGGCTTTCGGCAGTCATGCCCTCGGTATTCATCAAGACCTACGGATGTCAGATGAACGAGCGCGACTCGGAAGCAGTCGCCGCCCAGTTCGTCGCCCGGGGCTATTCCCTCGCCGCGTCCGAGGCCACGGCGGACGTGGTGTTGCTCAACACCTGCTCGGTTCGCGATTTCGCCGAGCAAAAGGCCCTGGGCAAGATGGCCAACATCGCGGCGGCGATGCGCCGAACCCGCCCCGGAGCGGTACTGGGTTTTCTCGGCTGCATGGCGCAAAGCCGGGGCGAGGAATTGCTCGGCAAGGGCGTGCGCCTCGTCCTCGGGACCCAGAAATTCCATCGGGCGGCCGAATACGCGGACGCCCTCTTGCAGGGGCGGCAATCCGCCGTCTGCGACACCGGCGCGGAAGCCGGCAGCGAGGCGCAGATCCGGGACCATGTGCTCGGCACCGACGGCACAGCGCCTGCCGTGACGGCCTACGTCAGCATCATGCAGGGCTGCAACCAGCACTGCACGTTTTGCATCGTGCCGCAGACGCGCGGCGAAGAGCGCAGCCGCGCGATCGAAGATATCGTCGCCGAAGTGCGCGACCTGGTCGCCAAAGGGGTCCGGGAGGTCACCTTGCTCGGGCAGATCGTGACCAGCTACGGCCGGCGGATGATCCCGACACGCGACGGCAAATCGCCTTTCGTTCAGTTGCTGGAGGCGGTGCATGAGGTCGAGGGGTTGCAGCGCATCCGCTTCACGGCGCCGCACCCGAAAGGCTATGGCGACGACCTGGTGGACGCCTATGGGCGACTCACAAAGCTTTGTCCGCATGCGCACTTGCCGGTTCAGAGCGGCAGCAACCGGGTGCTGAAGCTCATGCACCGCGGTTACACCCGCGAGCGATACCTCGAGATCGTCGGCAAACTCCGCGCGGCCCGCCCGGGCATCGGGATCGGGACCGATATTATTGCCGGCTTTCCCGGTGAGTCGGAGGAGGACTTCCAACAAACCCTCGCCCTCGTGCGGGAGGCGGATTTTGACCATGCCTTCGCCTTCAAATACTCGCCCCGGAGAAACACGCCGGCTGCCGTCATGGCGGAACAGCTCCCGCAGGAGGTGATCGAGGAGCGGCACGCCCGACTGCTGGCGCTCGTGAACGAGCGCTCCGCTGCCAAGTTCCGGGCACTTGTGGGCCGTCTCGAAGAGGTCTTGGTGGAAGGCCCGAGCCGCAAGAATCCCGCCCGGTTGGAAGGACGGACCGGCTGCAACAAGATCGTCGTCTTTGAGGGATCGCCCCGTCATATCGGACAACTGCTGCGCCTGCGGATCGTGCGAGCCAGCGCCGTGACGCTCTACGGTGATCCGGCCATTGTGAATCTCGATTGACCGCATGAAGCTGACCATTCTCGCCACGCTCCTTGGCCTCGCCTACGGACTGCCGCAGATCTACGGACTACTCCGCCCGGCGAAGTTTGCGGAGGCGCTGCGCAAGTTCCCCCGTTCGGAAAAGTGGGGTTTCATCCTGATGCCCCTGGGCACCCTCTGGTTTCTGTACAACCTCAAGGTGGACGACATCGCGGACTTCGCCGCGTTCAAGCCGGTCATGTTTGTGGGCTTCGCCATCATCGGCTTCGGGGCCTGCGCCTTCGTGCGCGACTTCCTCGCCGTCCGCGGGCTGGCCGTGGTCATCCTGCTGCTGGCCAACCTGGTGCTCGACACCGCCTGTTGGGTGGACACGCAGTGGCGGCTGATCCTCAGCTTCTGGTCGTACGCCTGGATCATCCTCGCCATCTGGTTCACGATCTCCCCCTGGCGCCTGCGCGACTACCTCGCCTGGCTCACGGCCAGCGAGGCGCGCCTGAAACTGACGTGCGCCCTGCGGCTCGGGTTCAGCATCGGCTTGATCATCGTGGCGCTCACCGCCTATCGCGCGGCCGAGGCGGCGGCCCTGACCCGTTGACCCGCGAACGCACCGGCCGCCCCCGCTCACACGCGGCGCCGAATTCACCGCTTCTCCGTCCATGGTTCGCTCACGCGGCAGCATCCTGGTGATTCGCGGCGGAGCGATTGGCGACTTCATCCTGACGCTCCCCGTGCTGACCGCCCTGCGGCGCGCGTTTACCGAGGTCCGGCTTGCGCTCCTCGGCTATCCTCACATCGCCGGCCTTGCGCTGGCCGGCGGGTTGGTGGACGAAGTTCGACCGATCGAAGCCCGCAGCCTGGCCACCTTTTTCTGCGATCAGGGAACGCTGGCGGACGAGTTCACCGCGTTCTTCGGCGGCTTCGACATCATTTTGTCCTACCTCTTTGACCCGGACGGGATCTTTCAGACGAACGTCCGCCGGTGTTCTGCGGCCACCTTCATCCAAGGTCCGCACCGGCCGGACGACAGCGCAGGCGTTCACGCCACCGAAGTGCTGCTGCGACCGTTGGAGCGTCTGGCGATCTTCGACGCGGATTCCCTGCCCCGGCTCACCCTGACGCCCCGCGCGGTGGCAGAGGCCCAGGTGCCGCCGCGGGTCACCGGTCGCCGGCTGCTCGCTGTTCACCCCGGCAGCGGCAGCGAGCGGAAGAACTGGCCGGAAGCTCACTGGCGGGAACTTCTGTCACTGGCCAGCGCCGATCCGTCGCTCGATCTGCTCTTGGTCGGCGGCGAGGCGGAAGCGGCACGGTTGGATCGCCTGGCCGCGATGTGGCCGGCCGATCGCCTTCACCTGGCCCGATGTCTGCCGCTGCCCCTGCTGGCGGCCCGGCTCGATGGCGTGGATGCGTTTGTCGGCCACGACTCAGGGATCACTCACCTCGCCGCGGCGCTGGGCGTGCGCGGACTGGTCTTGTGGGGGGAAACCAGCGAGGCGGTCTGGCGACCGCGCTCCGAGCGGATGCGCTTGCTACGCGCCCCGAGCGGCCTGGCCAAGCTGGATCCCGCGCAGGTCCACGACGCTCTGCGCGACCTCCTGGCCCGCCGCGAAAACCCGTAGTTCCACCGCCGGCGGCTCTGCGCGCGGCCGAACCAGACAGAAGTCGGCCGGCGCCCCGACCATCAGCCCGCCGGGCACTCCGATCCAGTCAGCCGGTAATTCCGAGAAACGTCGCCACGTTTCCTGCCACGGCACACCCAGCATCGCCGCCGCCCGAAAGACACCTTCAATCGCCGTGAGCGCCGAGCCCGCAAAATGCGTCCGGCCGGGCGGACGGACGATGCGGGCGGTCCCCACCTCCAATTCCAGCCGGCCGAGCGAGTAGCGTCCAGGCGGGGCGCCCGCCGCCGCCATTGCGTCGGTGGTGTAGAACACCGCGTCCCTCGGCAGCGCTCGATGAACCAGCCGAAACAACGCCGGTGAGACATGCCGCCCGTCGGGGATGAGGCTTACTTGCAAGCCGGGCGTATCCAGCGCCCGCCAGAGGATGTTGTCATGGCGGTCGAGCAATTGCGGGCAGGCATTACCCAAATGGGTGAAGCCCGTCGCCCCAGCCCGCACTGCCGCGGCCAGCGCTTCTGCGGAGGCGTTCGTGTGGCCAAGACTGATCGTGATGCCGAGAGAGCGGGCCAGCGCGATGGCTTCGAGGGCACCGTCCCGCTCCGGCGCCAGCGTCATCAGCAAGGGTGACTCGCCGGCCACCGCCCGGAGTTCGCGGATGAGTTCCGGCGAGGGGTCGCGCATCAGGCTTGGGTCGTGGGCGCCGTGATAGCCGGGCTCTGGCGAGAGGAACGGCCCCTCAACATGCCAGCCGGCGATCGCGGTTTTCAGAGTCGCCGAAGCCTCCCGCAGCAGCTTCAGCCGCTCGAGCCGCGCCATCAATGCGTCCCACTCGTCAGTGATCAGCGTGAGGAGGAAGCGGGTGCAACCAAACCGGCGCAGCGCCGCCACCGCCTGCTCGAGAGCTGCCGCGGCGAGCCCTCCCGCCTGGAAATCCACGCCGCCAAACCCGTTGACCTGGACATCGAACAAGCCGGGCGCCAACCACCATCCTCCTGCCGCGGCTGCGTCGCGTTCGACCGCGGTGATTCGGCCGTCAGCCCAACGCAACGTGATCGGCTCGCCATCAAGATAATGCCGCCCCGTCGCGCGCTGGAGACCGATCGCCATGCTGATCAAAGCGAAACGACCTGCCGCTCCCGGCGGGCAAAACGCAGACAGGTGGAGTAGCCCACGCCTCGCGCCAGTTCGACGGCCGCGGCGAAATCCGCCCCTACTTCGTGCGGCGCGTGGGCGTCCGAGCCGAACGTGATCGGGACTGCCAACTCACGAGCCACCGCGAGAATGGCCCGACTCGGATAGATCTCGCGGCAGTCCTTCCGCAGACCCGCCGTATTCAACTCGATGGCCACTCCCGAGCGGGCCGCGACCTCGAGAAAACGCCGGAACAGCGGCAGCGGATCGCGATCGGGATAGATCGCAAATTTCTTGGCCAAGTCCGCATGGCCGATGATGTCGAACAGCCCGGAGGCAGCCGCCTCGGTGAGCCGTTCCGCGTACGCGCTCCACACCTCCCAGGGATCACGCTCGCGCCACCGGGCGAGCTTGTTCGGATTGTCAATGTCCCATCCGTTCGTGAGGTAATGCACCGACCCGATGAAGTAATCCCACGGATGCCGGCCGGCGAGGTCACGGATCCAATCCTCGTGCCCGGGGATGAAATCCACCTCGAGCGCCAGCTTGATTGCCAACTCTGGGTGGTCGCGTCGGGCGCGGTGGACCTTCTCGACGTACGCGTCGAGTTGGTCGAGGCGCATTCGCCACTCGTCGAAATCGTCCTCCGCCATCGGGCTGTGATCCGAGAAGCCGATTTCGCTCAGGCCCCGCTCGAGCGCGGTGGCGGCATACTCGGTGGGCTCGCCGCTGGCGTGGCGGCAAAGCGGCGTGTGCATGTGGTAATCGGCGGGCAAGACCATGCCGAAGGGTGACACGGGGAGTCGGCTGCGCGGCAAGCCTTTTCCCGGCCAGTCCCCGGGTCAACGAACAGACTTCACGGCGCAAGCGGGCATTTCAGCCCAGGCCGGTCCCGCCCAGTCAAAGCACCAGCCAGCCCAAGAACGCAGCGACGACGAGGCTCGGGAGGTAATCCGCCATTTCGATCGGGCGGCTCCGCAGGGTCTTGTGGACCTCGAGAATCATCAGGGCAACAGCGGTGCCCAGCAGACCAATCGTCGTGCCCAGGATACCGGCCATCGCCTGCGCCTCCAGCCACGGCTGCAGCGCGCGCGTGCCCAACGTCAGCGTCCCTTGAAAGACGAACACCGGCAGGGCGGCGAACAAGGCTCCAGTGCCGAGCTGCCTCACCATCGTTTGCATCGCCAGGCCCTCCATGGCCGTTTTGACCAGCAACAGCCGAAAATCGCCGGTCAGCCCTTCCTGCAACGGACCGAGCACCGCCAACGGCGTGAGGCAAAACAAGCCTGCCGTGGCGGTGAACGAATCGCCCAACGCCAGGCGGCCGGCCTCGCCGGCCCGCAGCCGATCCCGGGCGAACTGCCCCACGCGATTGAGACGGCGCTGCAGCCGGAGCGCGCGACCGATCAGCCGGCCGATCATCATCGCGAGAAGCGCCAAAAGAAACTGGCCCAGCATCCGGCCGGGAGAACCTCCGAGAGACTTCCAGGTGAGGTGAAACGCAAACAGCAGCGTCGCGCCCCCCAGCAACCCCCGCAGCCGGTGCTGGGTACGCGCACTCGGCGGCACTGACCAACGCAGCCCAATCAATCCGCCGGCCACGATGCCGGCCGCGTTGACGAGGGAGCCAATCACGGCGTCCGCGGAATCAGCGCCCTTTTGCGGTGGCGCCTCCCCTGCCCTGCCCGGGTTCGGAGCGCCGAAACCGCTCGGGAATGAACTCCGCCTTCGAGCACTCCTGCACGGCCAGCTCGATCTGCCGCAGGATGATTTCCAGCGGCACCGGCTTCAGATAATCGCGGAAGCGGCGCTTCAGGGCTTCGATCGCTGGCACTTTTTCCGTCAGCACTTCGCGCTTCAGGTCCGCCAACAGGGCGTCCACCTCGCCCGCGGTCATCAAGTCGGGCATGAGTCCGCGGAGCGCCGGCGTCAGCTTCTCCGGCAGTTCGATCTGATGGGTCCTGGCGAGTGCCCGCAGCAGCGCGAAGCCTTCCTCCGGCGTGGCCGTGGGAAACAACGGCACCTTGAGGTCAATGCGCCCCGGGCGTTTGAGGTCCACTTCGAGCAGGTCGGGCCGGCTCGTGGCGAAAATCCAGACGATGCGGCCCCGGTTGTCCTTGTTGCTCATCTCCTGCGCGAGCAGGGAATAAATGCGCCCGGACACGGCCGGCTCGCTGCCGCCGCTGTCGCGCCGGCCGAGGGCCTGGTCTGCCTCGTCAATGAACACGTAGCAGCGTTCCAGCGCCTTCAGGGTTCGGAAGATTCTTTCGAGGTTGCCCTCGGTGCTGCCGTACCATTTGTCGCGAAAGTTTTTCAAGACGACCACCGGCACCCCCGCCTCGCCGGCGAGGCACTTGACGAGAAAGGTTTTCCCCGTGCCGACCGGTCCGCAGATCAGATAGCCCATCGGGATTAGGTCCAACCGCCCCTCCCGCCAAAGCGCGATGTTCTGGCGCAGATGCCGCTTGAGCGCCTCCTGTCCGTGCAGGGCGTCCAGCGTCAATCTGGGGGGCAGAAACTCGATGAGATCGGGGCAGCTCTGCTCGACCAGGCGCGCCTTGAGGTCCCGAATGTCGGCGGGCTGAATGGGCCGGCGCTGGTGCTCCCGGAGGCGCAGCAGGCCCAGCAGGTTGAACAGGGTGGAGCCCGCAAACTGCCGCGCCGCGTCAGCGAGGTCTTCCCGCAGGGCGGCCATGGCCACCGGCCAGGTCTTCGCCCCGCGTTCGAGCAGAGCGCGCAGCTCGATTTCGGAAGGCAACGGCACCTTCACCTGCAAGGCGTAGGGATTGAGGCGGAGCAGCGGGTGAAGGTCGCTCAGGTTGTCCGCGATGACAAAGGTCGCGATGTCGTGGCCGGTCAGGGCGGGGTCGCGGCTCCACTCCCGGATCAAAAACGCCGCGGCATCCACGTCCGGTTGCCGGCTGGCCTCCGGGGCAATCCACTGCGCCTCCTTGAGAATCACGGCCACCTTGACGCGCGTTTGGCCGAGGCGCGCAAGATTCGCACAGAAGCGCAGGTAAAGGGTGATGAGCTCAACCGCCTGCCGGGGCGACTTGCTCAAGGCCTCCGGCTTGTCGCTCCAGCGACCAAAGACGTCAGAACCCCGCTCGACGCGCAGGCCGTTGCCGAGGTCGTAAGTCAGCACGACGTTGTAGCGCGGCACGATGACCTGCGCGATGAAATCGGCCACGCTGCCGAGCCCGCCACCGGCATCCCCTGGCACGGGGAACAGATCGCCGCAGTTTCCCGTCAGCACAAACTGCGAGTACGCCTGACTGTTGAAGCCATCCACAATCTGCCGTACCCACGAGGGCAGGACGGCAGCGGAACTCGGGGCGGGTGCGCTGGGCATTTCTCGCATGGTGACGGGGTTGGTCCCGGCGCGAAGAAAAGGCGAGCCGGGAGGCGAACGCAAGCTTTCGGACTCCCAGCCGCTCAGCCCGAAATGCCTTTTCGCATCCGGCGCGGTGTTGTCCAATTCGCACGCCATGAAGATTCTCGTCATCGGATCCGGCGGGCGCGAGCACGCGCTGGTTTGGAAGCTCGCTCAATCCCCGCACGCCCGGCGACTCTGGTGTGCGCCCGGCAACGCGGGCATCAGCCAGGAGCGCCTCGCCGCCAACGGCCATCCGGTCGAGTGCGTCCCGATCGGCGCCGAGGACCTGACAGGCCTGCTGCAGTTCGCCCGCGAACAGCGTCCCGACCTGACCGTCGTCGGCCCCGACAATCCGCTGGCACTCGGCGTGGTGGACCTCTTTCGGGAGCACGGTTTGCGGATTTGGGGACCGGACCAGCGAGCCGCGCAGTTCGAGGCGTCCAAGGCATTTTCGCAGGCCTTCATGGAGCGGCACGGCATTCCCACCGCCCGTTCGGGCGTCTTCTGCGACTTCGCGTCGGCCTCGCGTTTCGCGGCCGAATTGGGCGGCCGGTGCGCGGTCAAGGCGGACGGCCTGGCTCTCGGTAAAGGGGTCCTGATTTGCCGCAACATGGCCCAGGCGGACGCTGCCCTCGAGGAAGTGCTGGTGAAACGCGCCTTCGGCTCGGCGGGTGACCGGGTGGTCATCCAGGAACTGCTCGAAGGCACCGAGATCTCGCTTCATGCCCTTTGCGACGGCCGCACAGCGAAGCTCTTCCCCACCTCGCAGGACCACAAGCGCGTGGGCGACGGCGATCAGGGGCCGAACACCGGCGGCATGGGCACCTACTCGCCGACGCCATTCGTGAGCGCCGCGGAATTGATTTCGCTGGGCCGGAAGGTTCTCGATCCGTGGCTGAAAGGTTGCGCGGCAGAAGGAATTGACTACCGGGGAATCCTCTACCCCGGCGTGATGCTGACGAAGTCCGGTCCGAAGGTTCTGGAGTTCAATTCACGCTTTGGCGATCCGGAGACGCAGGTGTACCTGACGCGGCTGGAGAACGACCTCCTCGAAGTGCTGGAGGCCAGCGTCAACGGTACGCTCGAAGGCGTGGAATTGCGATGGAAAGAAGCGGCGAGCGTTTGCGTGGTGATGGCGAGCGGCGGCTATCCGGGCAGCTATCCCAAGGGCAAGGTGATCCACGGCCTGGACGCGGCGGCCGCGCTACCGAACACCAAGGTCTTCCACGCCGGCACTGCGTGGAAGGACGGCACGATGGTGACCAATGGCGGCCGCGTGCTCGGTGTCACGGCGTGGGCCCCGGACTTGCCGGCGGCGCGCATCGCGGCCTACGCGGCGGTGGAGCGGATCACGTTCGAGGGCGCGCAATTCCGCCGCGACATCGCAGCGAAGGCGCTGGCGCGATGACCGGAGGCACTGGCGTGAAATCCCGCTATCCTCGGGAATCTCTGCGGGCCGTGGCGACGGCGACGTTCCCGACAAAAAGGATCTGCGCGACTCGATCGCGAGGGTTCAGCGCTGTGGGGCGACTGACTTCCGGATGCATCCTGCCTGCCCGCTTTGAGGCGCGGACGTTCGGCTTCGCGCCAACCACGCTGCCGTGTCAGCCCGTTGACATCCGCGTCCGGCCGGAGGGTCCCGCCTCCGCGGAGGCGGTTCGCCCCGGGACCACTCCCCTGCCCCGCCGCTGGCCGATCTTTCTGCGACTCGCCTTGCTCTGTGTTTTCCTGGCCTCCGCCGCGGCCAAGGAGATACGCCTTCTCAACGTCTCCTACGACCCGACACGTGAGTTGTACGTGGAGTTCAACGGCGCCTTCGCGCGGTATTGGCAGGAGAAGACCGGCGACACCGTCCGAGTCCTCCAGTCCCACGGGGGCTCCGGCAAACAGGCCCGCGGGGTCATTGATGGCCTGCCGGGCGACGTCGTTACGCTCGCGCTGGCCTACGACATTGACGCCATCGCCGAGAAGGGGCGCCACCTGCCCACCAACTGGCAGCAGCGCCTGCCGCACAACAGCGCCCCCTACACCTCGACGATCGTATTCCTCGTCCGCAAGGGGAATCCGAAAGGAATCAAGGACTGGGACGACCTGGTGAAGCCCGGGGTCAGCGTCATCACGCCCAATCCGAAAACCTCCGGTGGGGCACGCTGGAACTACCTCGCGGCCTGGGAATTCGCCGCCCGCAAATTCGACCGGGACGAAACGCGGGTCCGGGAATTCATGACCCAACTCTTCGCCAACGTGCCCATTCTCGACGCCGGCGCGCGAGCGGCCGCCACCACATTTGTCCAGCGGCAGATCGGCGACGTGCTGGTCTCGTGGGAAAACGAAGCCTTTCTCGCCATTCGCGAGGCCGGAGCGTCTGAAGGTCTCGAAGTCGTCACGCCTTCCGTCAGCATCCTGGCGGAGCCACCGGTGGCCTGGGTGGATCGGGTGACCCGGCGTCGCGGAACGGCCGAGGTCGCCAGGGCCTATCTCGAGTACCTTTACTCGGACGAAGGCCAGCAGATCTGCGCACGACACTTCTTCCGTCCGCGTTCCGCCGCGGCGGCGGCGGCTGCGGGTCAGCGTTTTCCGTCGCTCACCCTCTTTACCGTGGACGAGGCGTTCGGGGGCTGGAAGCGAGCCCACGATGTCCACTTCAGCAACGGGGGCACTTTCGATCAAGTGTGCCGTCGTCAGCGGCGGTGATCCTCGCGGTCTCGGCAGTCGCGAACTCGGTGAGTGGGCGGTCACGATGCGCGAACGACCCGTCGCCGTGTCCCGGCCTGGAGCCTTTCCACCTTTTCTGGAGCGCAGGCCGTCGCGGCTGCGAGTGGTCGCACCGTCCCGGTGTTGCGCAGGGTTGGGCCGCGGGACGGCGGCCTAACCTGCCGGCGAGAACGCGGGCGCCACACCCTTGCCAGAAGCGCTCCAGCCCGGCCTCGCAAAGCCCAGCCGTCTCGACGGTCGTGGCGCAATCGGCCTTCTGATTCGCGCCGCAGCCGCCAGCGCAGTCCGACTCATCCGTGGCGACCCGGCGGAAGGCCACACGATGGGAGCAGGGGAAAGAAGCGGGTTCCGCAGCGTTTGCGACTTGGGAAGGATGGGGTGGCTGACGGGATTTGAACCCGCGACGACCAGATCCACAATCTGGTGCTCTAACCAGGCTGAGCTACAACCACCACCCGGGAAAAAGCTAGTTTTCAGGGTCCCCATCGTCAACGCGATTCCCGGCGGCCCAATCAAGCGCTTGCAAGAGGCGAGGACCTCGGGCGTGGCCGGGTGGAACCACAGCGGCGTTGCGTTGCGAGGCCAAGGTTTCCAGCATCGGCACCGCCGGCTGTCTCAGGGGCCGGTGGTTCCCATGACGGACAACCAACGAGAGATCGTCGCGATCGCCATCTTTGCCTTCACGTACCTGCTGATCAGCGGGCGACGGCTGAAGATTCTCCCGCTCAACCGGCCGGCCGCCGCGTTGCTCGGCACCGTGCTGATGGTGGCCACCGGCGTGATGACACCCAAGGAGGCCTACGCCGCCGTGGATTACGACACGCTCGTGCTGCTCTTGGGTATGATGCTGATTGCCGCGTATCTCCACCTTGGGGGATTCTTCGACTGGGCGGCGGACCGGGTGTTGCGCGTCGCGGGGACACCACAGCGGTTGTTGCTCCTGATCATTGTGACGTCCGGCGTACTGTCGGCGTTGCTGGTGAATGACACGGTCTGCCTGATGCTGACACCGCTCGTGGTCGCGGTGATGGTGCGGGGCGGCTTGCCGCTCCCCCCGTACCTCTTGGCACTGGCGATGAGCGCCAACATCGGCAGCGTGGCCACGCTCGTTGGCAATCCCCAGAACATGATCATCGGCAATCTCTCGGGGATCCCGTTTGTCCGTTTTTCGGCGTCGCTGCTGCCGGTGGCGGTGGTTTGCCTGGCGCTTCAGTATCTGGTGCTCCGGCTCGGCTTTCACCGCTTGCTGGCCGCTGCCCCCCTGCGCCCCCCGGAAGGCCCGACGCCAACAGTGGACCGGCGTCTGATCCGCCTGGCCTTCATCGCGCTGGCTCTGGTGTTTGCGGGCTTTGTCGCCGGTCTCAACCTCGCCTGGACGGCGCTGGCCGGCGGAGCGCTCGTGATGGTTCTGGCGCGTCGTGACACGCACGAGGTTTTGAAGCAGGTGGACTGGCACCTGCTCGTCTTCTTCGCCGCTCTCTTTGTGGTCGTGGAGGGCCTCAATCACACGGGGCTGCCCGATCAGGCGTACGCCCGGGTGCGGGGGCTGTTTGGGCAGACGGCGACCGCCCAGGCCTGGAATCTGGGGTGGTTCTCGGCCGTGGGTTCGAACATCTTCTCAAACGTGCCGTATGTGCTGGTGGCCGGGAAGTGGATCCCCAACTTCGCCAACCCGGAGTTGATGTGGAAGGTCATGGCGTTGGCGACGACGCTCGCCGGAAACCTCACCATCCTCGGTTCGGTGGCGAACATCATCGTGGTCGAGTCGGCGCGGAAGCACGTGGAAGTGGGCTTCTGGGACTACGCCCGATTCGGCATCCCCGTGACCCTGCTGACCCTGGCGGCCGGCCTGGCGGTGTTGCTGTGGCTCAACACCTGACCGATTCGGATGGGCGCATACTGCGATCTCGTTTATGAGGACGAAGCGGTTCTCGTCGTCAACAAGCCGCCGGGCCTTGTTTGTCATCCGACCAAGGCAGGGCCAACTTCCAGCTTGATCGGCCGACTCCGCTTGCAGCTCGGCTCTGAGGGCCACCCGCAACTCGTGAATCGTCTGGACCGCGAGACCAGTGGCCTCGTCCTGTGCGCGAAGACGGCGGACGCGGCGCGCGAGTTGCGCCGGATCTGGGAGCAGCGGATGGTGGAAAGGACTTATCTGGCGATTGTTCATGGATTCGTGACACCCGACACCGGGGTAATTGACGCGCCCTTGGGACGCGACGCCTCCAGCACGGTGGCCATCAAGGACTGCGTGCGCTCCGACGGCGCGCCCGCCTTGACGGAGTTCTTCGTCAGACAGCGGGTCACCCGCCCGGAGGGACAGTTCACGTGCCTGACGGTCAGGCCGCGAACCGGACGAAAACACCAAATCCGCATCCACCTGGCGCACGCGGGGCATCCCATCGTCGGCGACAAGATCTACGGTCGGGATGACCGGTACTACCTGGACTTCGTGGCTGGACGCCTGACCGCGGAACAGCGGGCAGCGTTGCTGTTGCCCTGGCACGCGCTGCACGCTGGCACCGTCCGGTTCGAGTGGCGGGCGAGGACTTGGGAGTTCCGGGCTCCATCGCCCGAGTGGTTCGAACCGTTTCTCTCGGGGGCACCCTTGCCCGACTGGCCGTCGTGGATCTGAGGCTGGAAGCTGTTTCCGAATTGCGGCGGCGGCGCAGCGGCCCAGACTCCGCCTCGGTGACCATGAGCGCTGAAGCCAGTTTCCTCGTTACGCCCAAGGTGGTGCCCACACTCGATTCCGCCTTTCGCCCGCCCGTGTTGGCCAACCGCGCCTTCCGGGCAGCCGCACGCGCCAGCGGCCATCCGGTGCCGGTCGAGGTGGCGATCGAGCAGGCGGATGGGTCCGTGTTTCGCTTCTCGACCGAGGTGCTTCCCGAGACGCACCCCCAGGCTGCGGCGAATCTAAGATTCGTCGAGCGCTGGCTGAAGTTCCTGCTCTGGTCGCGGGGCGGTTTCCGCATTCACTGGGCCGGTCCCAGCGGCTTGGCGGCTGAACTCCAGCAGTACTACCGCAACACCGCAACCGGCCGCTTTGACGCGGACATCATGGGCAATCGGATCTACGAGCGCCCTTTCGAGTTGATCCCTTGTTCGCGGGATGCCCTTCCGCCCGCTCGTTCCGCGACCAAGCCGCTGGGCCGCCATTGGAATGGTTGCCGGATCGGCTTCGATCTCGGCGGCAGCGATCGGAAGGTCGCGGCGGTGATTGAAGGGGAGGTCGTTTTCAGCGATGAGACCGTCTGGGACCCGATCCCTCAAGCCGATCCCCAATACCACTTCGACGGCATCATGGACTCACTCCGCCGCGCGGCGGCGCACCTGCGGCGCGTGGACGCGATTGGCGGGAGTGCTGCCGGCGTGTACGTGAACAATCGCGTGAAGGTCGCATCGCTGTTTCGAGGGGTGCCTCCGGAGGTGTTCCAGAGCCGGGTAAAGGACCTGTTTCTCGAAGTCCGCCGAGCGTGGAACAACGTGCCGCTGGAGGTGGTCAACGACGGCGAAGTGACCGCCTTGGCCGGCAGCATGAGCCTCGAGGCCAACGCCGTGCTCGGGCTCGCCTTGGGCACCAGCACCGCCGGCGGCTACGTCACGCCCGATGGCAACATCACCTCCTGGCTGAACGAACTGGCGTTCGTCCCGGTGGATTACCAGCCCGACGCCTCGCTCGATGAATGGTCGGGCGATCGCGGCCTCGGTTGCCGCTACTTCTCGCAACAATGCGTCGGCCGGCTCGTTGCCCCCGCCGGGATCGAGACGCCCCCGGACCTGCCGTTGCCGGAGGTGCTCAAACGGGTGCAGTCGCTCATGGCGCGCGATGATCCCCGTGCGCGCCGGATCTACGAAACGATCGGAACCTACCTCGGCTACACGATCGCTCACTTTGCGGATTTCTACGAGTTTGAGCACCTCTTGCTGCTTGGGCGCGTCACGAGCGGCCCCGGGGCGGACATCATGCTGGCCGGCGCCCGCCACGTGCTGGCGACCGAATTCCCGGAACTGGCTCAACGAATTGTGTTGCACACGCCGGATGAGAAGGAAAAGCGGCACGGCCAGGCGATGGCAGCAGCGAGCCTGCCCGTTGTTGACGCAGGGTAAGAGGCTCGCCCAATCACAACTGGTTGATTTCCTCCGCCATGACCTCTCCCAAGACTCCCTATCACCGTTTCGTAGAAGCTTACGCCGACCTCGCCCGCGAGGGCCGCGGACTGCCGCTCGGCGGCTTTCCCAAGCCAGCGGTACCCCCCCTGCCCCCCGACGCGCCCAAGGTCCTAATCTTCTCACCGCATCCCGATGACGAATGCGTAATCGGCGCTCTCGCTTTGCGACTGCTGCGGGAGGCACGGATGCGCGTGGTCAACGTGGCCGTCACGCTAGGCAGTAACCCGGAACGCCAGTTGCCCCGCCTCGCAGAATTACGAGAAGCCTGCGCCTACTTGGGATTCGACCTCGCCCTTACCGCGCCCCACGGCTTGGAGCGGGTCAATCCGACGACGCGATCCGAGCAGCCCGCGCGCTGGCAGCCGATGGTCGAGATCATCGCCGGCCTTCTTCGAGAACATCGTCCGCAGGTCATTTTCTTTCCGCACGACGAAGACTGGAACAGCACGCACGAGGGCGTTCACTGGTTGCTGGTGGACGCGCTCACGTCGCTGGGGCGGGACTTTGGATGCCACACGGTCGAAACCGAATTCTGGGGGCAGTGCGACGACCCCAACCTGATGGTGGAATCCTCGGTGAATGACTTGGGCGACCTGCTCACCGCCCTGTCATTCCATGTCGGAGAGGTGAAGCGCAATCCCTATCACGTCGCGCTGCCCGCGTGGATGGTGGACAACGTCCGGCGGGGCGGCGAACTGGTCGGCGGTCAAGGAGGCGCGGCGCCCGCCATGACCTTTGCCACTCTTTATCGTTGGCGGCGCTGGGAGGGCGGTCAGTTCGTGCGCTTCTTCAGCGGCGGGCGCAATCTGGGAGTCGGCGACTCGCCGGCGGATCTCTTCGCAGGCGGGCCGACGGTTTGAAGACCGCCCGGCGTCCAGGACCGGGCGGCAAATGTCCGCTTGCGCGAACTCGCCCGGAGCGGTGAAATCGTCTTTGTCGATGAAAATCCTGTTGGTCAGTCCGCGAACCCCCGACACGTTTTGGAGTTTCAAACACGCGCTCCGGTTCGTGTCGAAACGCGCCTCGATGCCGCCGCTGGGGCTCCTGACCGTCGCCGCGCTGTTGCCCAAGACGTGGGAACTCAAGCTGGTGGACCTCAACGTCGAGCGGCTGCGCGACGCCGACCTGCTCTGGGCCGACTATGTCATGATCGGTGCCATGCTGGTTCAGCGCGAATCGGTGCGGGAGATCGTGGCCCGCTGTCGCGCCCTCGGGAAAACGGTGATCGCCGGCGGACCGTTGTTCACCACGGGTCACGAGGCGTTCCCGGAAATCGAACACTTCGTCCTGGGGGAGGCCGAGGAGGTGATGCCGCAACTGGTGGCCGACCTCGAAGCGGGCACGTTGCAGCCCGTGTATCGCGCCCCGCGCTGGCCATCGTTGGAAACGCTGCCCGTTCCCCGCTGGGACCTGATTCAGCTCCGCCGGTATGTGACGATGGCCGTGCAGTTCTCGCGGGGCTGTCCCTTCGACTGCGAGTTCTGCGACATCATCGTCATGAACGGCCGCGTGCCGCGCACGAAGACCCCTGGGCAACTGGTCGAAGAACTTGAAGCACTTCGCCGCGCGGGCTGGAACGACATGGTGTTCATCGTGGACGACAACTTCATCGGCGACCGACGCCGCACGCGGGCGCTGTTGGACGCCCTCATCGAATGGCGGCAGCGAACGCGCACCAGGATCGGGTTCCTCACGGAGGCGTCGGTCAACCTGGCCGACGACCCGGCCCTGTGCCGGCAAATGGTGGCCGCCGGATTCAAGAAGGTTTTCGTGGGCATCGAGACTCCGTCCATGGAGGCGCTGGAAGAGTGCCGGAAACGTCAGAACCACGGGCGCGACCTGGTGGCGGCGGTGGCCACGTTGCAGCGCGCCGGGCTGGAGGTAATGGGCGGCTTCATCGTCGGGTTCGACAACGACCCACCCGACATCTTCCGCCGGCAGTTTGAGTTCATCCAACGCTCCGGCGTCGCCACCGCGATGGTCGGCTTGCTGACGGCCCTGCCGCAGACGCGCCTCTGGCAGCGACTCAAACGGGAAGGCCGTCTGGAAGCGGAGAGCTCCGGCAACAACACGGATGCGGCCCTCAATTTCCGTCCCAAGCTCAGCCGCGACTATCTGGTGGCCGGGTATCGCGAACTCGTCTGCCGCCTGTACGAGCCGGGCAACTACTACCAGCGCATCCGGACCTTTCTCCGCAATCACCGGCCCGCCGGTCCCGGGCGTCTGCCGAACCGCGCCGACCTCATGGCCTTCGTGAAGTCGCTCTGGGTTCTGGGCGTGCGCCACCGCGGACGCCTCGACTACTGGCGACTCCTGCTCGGCACGTTGGTGAAACGCCCGCGTCAGTTCCCGGTGGCCATCGAACTCGCCATCCTCGGATACCACTTCCGCTGCGTGGCCAGCTCGGTCTGAGCCCTCGTCCCGGCAGCGGTTGCCGGTTCAGCCCCGCCGGACCTCCTTGGCCCAAGTGTCTTTCAGCGTGATGGTGCGATTGAACACCGGTCGGTCCGGCGTCGAGTCCGGATCCAGCGCGAAGTAACCCAGCCGTTCAAACTGGTAACGCTCCGCCGGTGAAGCGTCCCGCAATGATGGCTCAGCCTTCGCCGTGACCACTTCGAGCGAATGCGGATTCAGATGGGTCTTGAAGTCCCCGTCCGCATCCGGCTCCGGAACCGTGAACAATCGGTCATAGAGCCGCACCTCCAGGTCGGCCGCGTGCGGCGCGCTGACCCAGTGAATCGTTCCCTTCACCTTGCGGCCGGCGTTGGCGCCGCCCGTTCTGGAGTCGAGGTCCGCGGTGCAGCGCAATTCCACCACCTCGCCCGCCGGATCCCGGACCACCTCGTCGCAGCGGATGACGTAGGCGTACTTCAGACGGACCTCGCCCCCGGGCCGCAGTCGGAAGTACTTGGGCGGAGGATTCTCCTGAAAGTCATCCTGCTCGATGAACAGCTCACGGCTGAACGGCACCTCCCGCGTGCCCGCCGCGGGATCCTCGGGATTGTTGGTCGCCGGAAGCGCCTCGGTGCAGCCGTCCGGGTAGTTGGTGATCACCACCTTGAGCGGCCGCAAGACCGCCAGCCGACGGTGCGCCCGCTGGTTGAGTTCGTCACGGATGGCGTGCTCCAACACGGCCACGTCCGTCAGCCCGTCGTACTTCGTGATCCCGATGTGGTAAGCAAAGCGACGCAACGCGCTCGCCGTCACCCCGCGACGCCGCAAACCGGAAATCGTCGGCATCCGCGGGTCGTCCCAGCCCCGAACCACCCCGTCCTTCACCAGGGCCATGAGCTTGCGCTTGCTCATGACCGTGTAGCTGAGATTCAACCGCGCGAACTCGTACTGGTGCGGCAGCGGACGCGGCAGGTCCAGCGCCTGAAGGATCCAGTCGTACAGCGGCCGATGCACCTCGAACTCGAGGGTGCAGATCGAATGCGTGACCCCTTCGATGTAATCGCTCAAGCAGTGCGCGTAGTCATACATCGGATAAATGCACCACTCGTCGCCCGTGTGGTGATGCTCCGCATGGCGGATGCGGTAGAGCACCGGGTCGCGCAGCCAGATGTTCGGCGACGCCATGTCAATCCTGGCCCGCAGTGTCCGCGCGCCGTCGGGGAACTCACCCGCCTTCATCCGCGCAAACAGGTCGAGATTCTCCTCCACGCTCCGGTTGCGGAAAGGACTCTCCCGGCCCGGCCGATCCGGCGCGCCGCGGTAGGCATCGGTCTCCGCCGGTGAGAGATCACACACGTACGCCTTGCCCTTCCTGATCAACTCGACCGCCCACGCGTACAACGGCGCGAAGTAATCCGAGGCGTAAAACGGTTCGACGAGCGGCGACTTCGGATTCCGGACCTCGGCTTTTGGAACCGGCAGCACCGGGCCAAGCTGGAAGTCCGTCTTGCCGCCCGCATTCACGGCCTCGGGCTTCTTCCCCTTGGGCTTGAATCCAATCCGGTCATCGGCCCAGTCCGCGATGAGCCAGTTCACGTCCTCGATGATGGACTCGACGTATTCGACATCCTCCTTCGTGGGGTTCGTGTCGTCCATGCGCAGGTGACAGCGGCCGTTGAACTCCCGTGCAATGCCAAAGTTCAGGCAGATGGACTTGGCGTGGCCGATGTGGAGATAGCCATTCGGCTCCGGCGGAAAGCGCGTAACGATCGTCGCATACCGGCCGGCCGCCAGGTCCGCGGCGACGATGTCGCGGATGAAATCGGACGGTGCTGGCGCGGCATTGGAGGTGTCGGTGCTCATGTTCGCTCCTGAATGCGCGGGAGCCTAAGCGGCGAAGAAGCGAATTCCAACGCGAATCCGGGCGCTGCCGGATGAAAGGGTGCGCCTGGATCCCCTGTCCTGTGGGAAATGGGCGGGCGACCGGCCATCCCCAATCCCTCTTCGGCCGCCAGCCGAATCGAGGAATGCCCGGAACCAAGAACGCCGGACCGTGAGCGATCAGGCTGCCACCGGATTCAAGGCCACCGGTTGGGCTGCGGTTTCCCGGAGATGATGCCGGAGCACCGCGAGCGTGGCGGGCAGGCCGTTGATGCGCTCGCGCGGCATCGCCGCGCGGAAGTCGTCCAAACGACGCAGGAAACCGCGCAGGCGACCGTGATCCACCGCATCGAACTCCGCCCAGTCGCCCGCGCCACTCTGGCCGAGGAAGTGCGCGTTGATCGCCTGCTCGTGATTGTTCGGCTCTGGCAGGGCGAAGACGGGCTTGCCCAGATGCAGCGCCTCGCCGACCAACTGGTTGCCCGCCGTGCAGATGAGCGCGGCGCACGAGGCCAGATCGTCAATGAACCGGGACGAGCTGACCGTGTGGAAAGTCAGATTCCCCGCCCGTGGTCGCGCACCCAGTCCGTAAACCCGGACCGATCGCCCCGTGGCTGCCAGGGCCGCCAGCAAGCCGGAGGAAGCGAACCGACGAAAGTACGCCACCAGATGCCCGCCAGCGGAGGGGCTGGCCTCCAGCACTTCCGGCCGCAGGAGGACTCCCACCTGGGTCACGTGTTCACAGCCCTTCCGCAGGGGCGGAAAGTAAAACGACGAGACCACCGTTTCGGCCTGACCGGACCCATAGAGACCGACGATCTTCGCCATGTAACCGGCGTGCCAGCGCAACGATCGGGGGAGCGAACTCAGGTCATAGGTGCGGAGGAAGTGCTGGTGATTCACACTGATCCACGGCAGCCCGGCCGCCCGGGCCGCGCGGGGCAAGGCCGGCTCAAAGTCGTTGATCGCCAAATCCGGTTGCCCGGCCTCGATCTCGTCGCGCAGCCACCGCACCAATCCGGGCAAGCGACGAAGATACCGCGCCGCATCCACTGCCGTGCGCCGGTAGCAAACCCGGTTGTCGGCCGTGTACGTGAAACGCAGTGCCGGGATTTCGCGAACCGTGACGTCACTCGAGGCATACAGCGGCATGAGAAACGCGTAAGCGTCGCCCGGCGCGAACAGCGTGATGTCATGTTCTCCGCGCAGCGCCTCCGTCAACGCCCGGACCCGGGTGGCGTGGCCCCGGCCATCGCCCGACATGCTGATGAAGATTTTTGCCATGGAGTGCCGACTTTCGTTCAACCACTGGCAAGCAGCCAGAACGTCGGTCGGCGGGCAAGCCCGCAAACACCGGTTCGCAGAAGCTTTGCCGGGCCGTCACCAAACCGTCGCAGAGGCCCGGGGAAAAAGGGGGCCTCTCGTCGAAGGAATCGGTTGCCGACACCAGCGATCCCTCTTGGAACGGCGGGAACCAGCGAAGGTCAGGCGCTCGGCGCCGGCCCGGGAACCGGCGGGGAAGCACGCCGTGCCGGAACCTTCGGGCGGCCAGGCGAAGGCGCCAAGGCCCGCCAGAGGTCGCCCGTGTAAATGGCGTTCGGCAGCACCTCGCACTCGGCCCAACAGCCGGGGCACTGGCGCACCCAGGCGCGCTGGGTCGCAGCGGCCTGACTCGCCCACACCTCGGCAAAACTCTGCCGGCGCAGGTTTCCGACCACCTTGGTGTTGAACTGGCAGGTGGGTACGTCGCCATTGGGCAGCAGGCGCAGATGCGCGTTCAACGCCACACACCGCGGGTTGGGCTCGCCTTCCCCGCGCAGCACCCGGTTCCGGATGCCCCGGATGTAGTACCGTTTGGCCAGACGCTCCAGCCACGGCCACTCCGCCACGTCCCGTTCGACCTCGTCCCACAGTTTGGTCACGGCTTCGCGCTGGAAACTGCCGAAGGTCGTGAAGTCGCCGATGGCCTTCGGCGCAAGGTCCACCTCCCGCTGCAGGCTGTACGTGGCGCTGGCGTCGTAGGCCATGACCACATGGTGGCGGATGCCCAACGGCTTCAGGAAATCGTTGAGGCCGCGATACTGCTCAGCGCCCGCGGCATCCACGATCGTCTGGTTCACGCCCAACGTGAGGTTGAGCTCCTGCCGGCGCGGCGCGAGGGCCTTGAGCGTCGCTGTCGCGGTGGCCCAGGCGTTTGTTCGGCCGCGGACTTCGTTGTGCTTGGCTTCCAGCCCGTCCACCGAAAGCAGTAATTGCAGCGGCACGTCACGGCGTCGCGCTTCGCAGAACTTGACGATGCGATCGGTCAGAAATCCGTTCGTCGTGATGTGGAGACGCAGGGGGCGCAGATGTGTTTGGGCCAGATGAGCGATGTCGAGCAGGTCGGTGCGTGCGAATGGTTCGCCACCACTGAGCCGCACCATGTCCAGCCGCGGCAACTGGCGGAAGATGCGCTCGATCTCCGGCACGGTGAGATCATCCGGCGACGGTTTTCTTCCAACTGTCGCACATGATGCAGCGCGCGTTGCAGGTGAAGGTCACGAGATAGGTCAGGTAGCGCGGCAGCCCGACCTCGTAGCGCCGCCGGGCGGGGGTTTGGGAAAGCAGACTCGCGAAGCGGAGATGTTTCATCGCCAAAGCGTCACGTCGCCGGGGCCGGCCCAGCGGAGCAAAAGAGTTTCGTCCATGACCATCAGCAAGGGAGTCTTCCCAAGACAAGGCCCCCTTCAGCAAGCCCAACCTTGCCGGAACGCCAAACCGTAACCAGACCGCCACCGAACAGACACCAAGTTGAACGCTTCGCCGGGCGAAGACTGCCATGCACTCGTCCGTCACCGAGATGTCACAAACGAAAACTTGTCACCCGGCCGGGAAGGCCGATTACTCGCCGCCGCCGGGGCAAGGGGCACCCGCCAACTGGGCGCGAAGCCGCCGGCTCTGGAAGTGCTGTCATGTTGATGATCGCCCTGAAAGGAATGGCCGCCGGGGCCCTCTGCAGTCTGCCCTTGGGGCCGGCTGGGATGCTGTGCGTTCAACGGACCTTGAGCGCGGGCCAGCGCGCGGGAATTGCTTCCGCCATGGGAATCGTCATCGCCCATACCCTGTGGTGCCTCGTTGCGGTCGGCCACTGGGAGCGGGTCGGCGCGGGCTTGGCCACTTTGGAAAGACCGATTCAACTGGGACTAGGCACTCTGTTGCTTGCCCTCGGCCTCCGGGCCTGCTGGCTGGCGCGCCGTGGTGTGGCGATCCCTGCCGGTGCAGGCTCCGCCGCGCGCGGTTTTGCCCCGACCTTTGCCTTGGTCGGAATCAATCCTGCCACGCTGATGACCGTGCTAGCGGCCGTCTGGATGGTCGGCCTCAACCTCCGCGGCGCCGGGCCAACCGTCGGTTTGGGTGCGGCGGCATCGGTTTTCATCGGGGGCGCCTTGACGTGGCTCCTTCTCACCGGACTGTGCGCCCGGCTTGGTGCGCGAGTCGGCGACGTCGCGCTGGCGCGCGTGCAGTTGGGACTGGGGATTGTCCTGACGGGCTTGGGAGTGGGCAACTTGGTTGCCGCGGCGTCCCGCCTTCTTTAGTCCGGCCGGAAGGGGGGCGCGGGTCAATCGGCTTCGTGGAACGGCGCCAAGAGCCGGGGCATCTTCACATCGGCGTGCGGAAACAGCACCAGGGACGGTGACATCGAGGCCACGGGTTCCGCCGAGGTAGCCACCCCAAGTGAAACCCTCACGCCGAGGTGATCCGACAACCGCTCCTTCCCTTGTTCGGCGTCAAAGACCACTTCGCTGCGAGCCGCCGTCAGGCGGACTGGAGCCCGCGGCGACCAAAACACGTAGTCCAGCGTGCGACCGCCGCTCCCACCCTCCACCTCCTCCGGAAAGGTCGGCTCATGCGGTCGGCCGTCGAGGCGGCGCACGTCGGCACCCAAGTCGGCGGCCAGCGCGCGATACTCGGGACCGTCGGGCGTACAGTTGAAATCGCCGCCGACCAGATCCAGCGCCTGCCCGTCCTCGGCTTCACGCACCCAGCGGATCAGCTCCGCCGCCTGATGTGCCCGAATGTGGGCGGCCCGCCCGGCCTGCAGATGCACGTTCCACACGTTCGCGCGCAGGCCTCCCGGCAAGACCACGGTCACCTTGAGCGCCCCCTTTTCGACCAACGAATCGGGCAACGACGCCCGGCTGAAACGACGAAATTCCCCGCCGATGATCCGAAACCGGGATGCGGTAACCAATCCGCTCTGTTCAAAGAAGGTGTCGCCGCGAATACCGGTGGCGATGTTCCAACCCGGGTCATGAGGTGCGGATCGCCGGGCGGCCCGGGTCCACGCCTCTTGCAGCAGCACGATGTCGGCCGCCTCTTCCTGAATCGCCGCCGCGATCCGGTCGAACTGGTCCGCTGGCGGTCCTCCCAGCCACCGGGGCAAACCGTGGACATTGAAAGTCAGCACCTCCAATTCGAGATTCTCTGTGAGCTCGCCGACGAACCGGGGAGTCACCCAAGCGTGGCTGGCGAGGTCGGCAAAGACCGGAAGGGCGGTGCGGTGGGGCATGGTGGGTGGCTGGTCGCGGCCTGAAAACTCGAGTTCGCCCCATCGGCGGACTGAAGTCCCCGTGCTGTTGGCGTCGGCCCAATTCGCCCCGCGTTCAGCGCGATCCCGCGAATTGCCGTCCTGCGGTGTCGGGCGAATCCACGCCGGCCGGACGGGATTGTGAACGCAACCGACCAGCAGTAACGCGGCTAGCCCGGCGGAGAACAGGCGATGGCGTCTGCCGGCGGGCTGGGGTGCCGCCGTGTGCCTCGGCCGGTTTTCGTCCAGTCGGCGCGGGTTGGGCCTCATGCAGACCCCGCGAGCGTACGATGAGTTCCCGCGATGACCAGTTAAGGTCTGGCAAACGTCCGGTTACAGCGGTTTGACATCGCGTGGCGCAGTGGGGCTGAGGCGGGGCTCGAAATCGGCCCGCTATTTGCCACGGAAAGATGGACCGTTCGGGTGGAAAGGCTCCCGGGGAAATCCCGTCTGATCGCCGTCGTGGCGGACGGCAACCGGAGAAGCTGTGGGGCCTACGCGAAGCGCGCTCGCTCCGCCGCTGCGTCCCACGCCTCGGGTGCGACAGGCTCGAACCTCGTGACTTCGACAGACGCGCGTACGGTGGCGCGAAGTTCCGCCAGCGAGCCGAGTTCGCCATCGGCTCGTGCCTGCATCAGCAGGTTGCCCAGCGCGGTGGCCTCTACCGGCCCGGCGATAACGGGGCGTCGGCAGGCGTCGGCGGTCATCTGGTTGAGCAGGCGATCTTTGGAGCCGCCGCCCACGATGTGAATGGCCTCCACGGTCTCGCCGGTGATTTCCTCCAGAGCCGCCAGGACGTGGCGGTAGCGAAGCGCCAAGCTCTCGCGGGCGCACCGGACGAGTTCGCCGATCGAGCGAGGTACCGGTTGGCCGGACTCCCGGCAGAACGACTGAATCGCTTTCGGCATGTCGGGCGGATTCAGGAAGCGCGGATCGTCCGGGTTCACGAACGACCGGAGGGGCCGGGCGGCCGCCGCCAGTTGCTCCAGCTCGGCATAGCTGTAGGTCTTGCCAGCCCGGTCGAAGGACCGCTTGCACTGCTGAATGAGCCACAGCCCCATGATGTTTTTGAGCAACCGATACGTTCCGTCCACGCCGCCTTCGTTGGTCAGATTCAACGCCAGCGTGCGCGGCGACAAGGAAGCCTGCTGGATCTCGGCGCCCATCAGGGACCACGTTCCGGAACTCAGATAAGCCCAATTCGGCCGGCCGGTGGACGCGGTTGGCACCGCCGCCACGGCGGAGGCGGTATCGTGAGTCGGCGGCGCGACCACTTTGATGCGCCCCAGTCCCGTCCGGGCAGCGACGGATTCGCGCAGCGTGCCCAACGCAGAGCCGGGCGGGACGATCTTCGGAAAGATTCGCTCGGGTATTTCAAAGCGTTCGAGCAGCTCGCCCGCCCAGCGGCGGGTCACCGGGTTGAGGCATTGCGTGGTGGAGCCGTTGGTGAACTCGACGACCCGGGCGCCGGACAACGCCCAGTGGAAAAAGTCGGCCATCATCAGGAGGCAGTCCACCTGTTCGAGCAGCTCCGGATTCCGGCGTTTGAACTCCAGCAACTGATACAGCGTGTTGAGCTGCATGAACTGGAGTCCGGTCTGCGCGAAGATTTCCTGCCGGGGAACCACCCGGAACGCCCGCCGCATCGCTCCGTTGGTGCGCGCGTCGCGATAGTGGTAAGGCAACCCCAGCAGTTCCTCCCGCCGGCTGAGCAGGACAAAATCCACGCCCCAGGTATCAGCGCCGACGGAAACGATGCGGCGCCCGAAGCGCTTCGCGGCCAGGGCGAGCCCCGCCTGAATCTCGCCCCAAAGCCGGAGGACGTCCCAGCGCATGGTTTCGCCCAGATAAACCGGACCGTTGGGAAAACGGTGAATCTCCTCGATTCGGATGCGGCGGCCGTTCCAGCGGCCGGCGATCACGCGACCGCTCTCCGCTCCAAGGTCAATGGCGAGGTAAATCTTCTCAGTCATGGCCGGGCAGAAATGATCGAAGTTCCCCGACGCGACAAGCTGGAATTCCGGCTCCTGAACAACGACAAACTAAGGCCGGATTGGTTCCCGCCGCTCGCGGCACCAGAGCACATTGCCCTCCAGATCAAGCCACTCAGTCACGTTACCGCGACGCCGTTGGGTGGCGAGGTGCTCGAGGTAGAAGAGCGTGGGTTCTGCGATGTGTTGGTTGTTCAGGAACGGTTCGGTGTACTGGATCGCGCCGTACTTCGCGTGCCCGATGTGATGCTGCTGCCCGACGTGATCGTTCCAATCCACACCCTCGGTGAGGAAGCCGTGCGGGCCGTAATGGTGTTTCGCCGCAGCCCGCAGGATGGTCAGCCCGTCGAGTTCGTAGCTCCGCGCCCTCGTTCGTTCGCGTCGGGAGTCCTGCGCCGCTTCAAAATACGCCAGCGCCGCCTCGGCATTCTCCCACAGATAGGCTGTGTCCCAAGATTTCTCCATGTACAGGAGGCCCTTCGTAGCGACGTTGTTGCGATCCTCGGTCATCTTGAACTGATCCAGCCCGGCCAGACAGCGGTCGTAGGCAAACTGTCGAATCGCGCGATCGTTCAAGACCCGTGACGCCAGCAGCAGCGTCCGGAACGCCACCGAGTACGCCACGTTTTCGTGCGGATCGTAGGTGTCGTGGTTGATGCTCCCGAAGATGCCGCCGGCCTCCATGAACACCGCCACCTTTTCGCGCAACGGGCGCCGGTAATCCGCCAGGCGCCGCTGGGTCAACGCCGCCTGCAGTTGCAGGATGAAGAGGCCGTCCGCGCTGGTCTGCCAGAAGGGATCGTCGCCGCCGTCGGGCGAGCGCCGGACGATCTTCCCATCCACGGTCGTGCGCCGCGGAAACCAGCCGTTTGGCACCGGTTCGACATTCGCCGCAATCCACTCAGCCGTCCGTACCGCCATCCGGCGCATCCGGTCGCGACGGGCGTCGGTGGCCGGCAGATCGTCGGCAAAGCGGAGCAACTGAAAGGCGACTTTCGCCATCGAGCCCGGGCAGAACCACTCGGAGTTGTGCTTGTAGTTGAGCACAAAGCGCCCGGTGGCGGTCTCGCGATAGCCGCGGATAAAGCCCGTGCGTTCGTTGAGGAAACCGCAGTCGAGGACGTGATCCAGGATCCGCAGTGCCTGGCGCTCTCGGGAAGGGTCGCCCGTAAATCGGCCCCACGACCAGATTTCCCACGCCCCCCCGACCGCGTTGGCGGCCCAGCCGGGGCCTTCGAGATTCCCAAAGTCGTGCCAGCCCATGATTTCGCCGTCGGGATTCACGAAGCTCGAGATGGAGACGAGGTGCCCGCAGCGATCGAGCTTCAGCGTCTTGTCCACCGTGAACCGCAGCGAATCGAGGGTTGAGGCCACGATGGTGTAGTTCGGGTTCTCCGGCAGGTAGAACCTCGCCTCGTTGGCCCCCGGCGCGCCGTCGCTGCCGGCAGCACCCAGCGCCACCACCAGAAATCCCGTTGCGATCATTGTTCTCATGGCCTCTTCGCGAAAGTGTCCCTAGCCCGGGCGGTTGTGTCCTCGAATGACCGGGAATTCACGCCGTTGGCGCGCATCCGCCCGACCTCACCGAGCCGGCTTCAGATTCAGGCCCGGTAAGGGTGCTGCCACGGTTGACGATACTCGCGCTTGAGCAGCGCGCTTGCCGCCGGATTGCCAACAATCTCCTCGCGTCCGGCATCCCACGTGATTTTCGCTCCGGTCTCGTAGGCGATCATGGCCAGCTTGACGGCGGTGGTCGAAAGCACCCCCTGCTCCACCGGGCAGCCGGGCGCCTGGCGGGTGCGCACCGCGTTAAGGAATTCGGCCACGTGCAATTTGCCCGTGTCTGCCCCCTGCCGGTTGACCTGCCGCTCCGCGTTCTTGCCCTTGGGAATCACCACCCACCGGTCGTCCGTGACGAAGAGGGTCTGCTTTTCGCCGTAGAGGAAGATGCCGTTGGAAACCTCCGGAGTGTACTCCTCGGCGCCCCACAGGCGGTGCCGCCAGGTCAACGGGCACGACGCGAACTCGAAGTGCGCCGTGAGCACATCGGGCGTCGTGATCCTGCCCTGAAGATGGTACAAGCCGCCGCTGGCCGACACGGTCTGCGGCGCGGTCTCGCCCAAAATCATCCGCGCGGCATCAATCAGGTGGATGCCCCAGTCCACGAGGTGGCCGTGGCCGGTGGTCTTCTCGAGCCGCCAGTTGAAATGCCCGACCTGGGGACTGTACGGAATCTTCGGCGCCGGCCCGCACCAGAGGTCCCAATCCAGCGAGGCCGGCGGCGCTTGGGGCGTGGGATCCTTGGTGCCCGCCGTATAGTTGATCGTCGCCTCGGCGCAAACAATGCGCCCCGCGTGGCCGGCCTTGACATGCTCCCGGACAGCCTGAAACGCCGGACTTTGACGCCGCTGAAAACCAATCTGCACGATCCGTCCGCTGCGCTTCACGGCATCCGCCATGGCCCGGCACTCGCGGATGTCATACGCCAGCGGCTTCTCGCAATACACATCCAGGCCGCGATTCAGCGAATCAATCAGTTGCAGCGCGTGCCACTGGGGCGGCGACGCGATGATCACCGCGTCCAGTCCGTCCACCGCGAGGAGATCGGCGTGGAGCTTGAACGTCTTCGGCCGGCTGCCTTGCAGCGACTCCACTTTGCGGGCGCTCTGCTCCAGGTGCTCGGTGTCCACGTCGCACAGCGCGACCACTTCAACGCCGCCCACCTTGAATGCCGCCTCGACGTTCACCATCCCGTACCAGCCGCAGCCAATGAGCCCCAGCTTCAACTTCCGGTCCGGCTCCGCGGCGCGCCCCACGGACGGAAACGACGTGACCATTGCAGCGCCCAGCGCGGACGCTTCCAGAAAACGACGACGAGAGAGTTGCTTCATGACCCAAGCCTGCCCCGGTCGCACCGCGCCGACAAGTTGAACTCTCGCGCGCGCGCGAAACACCCGCGCGGGCTTTCGCGTTGTGCGCGGAGCCGGCTCGTGCGACGGTCGTCTCGTTCCCAATGGCATTCGTCACCATGAATTCTCCTCGTCCAGATTCTCCGGCCAGATTGACCCGCCGGGAGTTCGTTGCCGGCGCGCTGGTGTCCTCGTCGCTCGTTGGCGGGGGGCTTCGCGCGACCGCGGCGGAATCGCCGCTGAACACCGACCCCGGGTTCGTCGGCCCGGCGTACTTCGACGACGCTGAACGCCGCGCCCTGCTTGAGGTGTGCGAGACAGCCTCGCCATTCCGTTACTGGGGACCGGGCCAACCCCGGAAGGTGCAGCGGTTCGAAGAGGCCTTCGCGCAGTATATGGGGACGAAGTTCGCGCTGGGCGTCACCTCCGGCACGGCGGCGCTCGACTGCGCGATGGCCGCCTTGGGAATTGGTCCCGGTGACGAAGTGATCGTGCCGGCCTACACGTGGTGGTCGGATTACACCTGCGTCATCCACAGCGCCGCGCTGCCGGTGTTCGCGGAGATGGACCGCTCGCTCACGCTCGATCCCGAAGACCTCGCTCGCAAGATCACGCCCCGCACCAAAGCTGTGATCGCGGTGCATTTGCTCGGCGGCCCCTGCGACATGGACCCGATTCTTGCGATCGCCCGCGAGCGAAACCTCGCGGTGGTCGAGGACTGCGCCCAATGCGTGGGCGGCAGTTACAAAGGACGCAAGCTTGGCTCGCTGGGGGACATCGGCATTTACAGCTTCCAGATCAACAAGACCATTACCTCGGGCGAAGGCGGCGCGCTGGTGACGAATGATGCCCGCCTCTACGAACGCGCGGTCCGATTCCACGACATGGGCGGCTATCGGCCCCTGTTCGAGCAACGGACGGGCGGCGCCCGCGAACCGGTTTTTGCCGGCGAGAATTTCCGCATGAGCGAACTGACCGGTGCGGTGCTCGGTGCGCAGTTGCCCAAGCTGGACCGCATGGTTGCCGACCTGCGACGTCACGCCGGCGCTATCTACGCCGGCATCCGCGACCTGCCCGGCATTCGCTTGCGCCAGCAGCCCGACCCGGCGGGCGACATCGGCTATTCGGCCTTTTTCGAGGTGCGGGATAAGACCACGCGCGACCGGTGTCTGACGGAGTTGCGGCGGCGGAGCGTGCCGGCCTCGACGCTGGTCGGGTCCGTCCTTTTGCCAGTGGAAGAAGCGGTGATGGCCAAGCGTGCCCGACACCCAGCCTGGCCGTCATTCCAGACTGCCGAAGGCCGGACGATTCAGTACGGGCCGGCAGCCTGTCCCCAGACACTCGAAATCTTCGATCGCTTCGTCCAGATCCGCGTCGGTCCAAAGTTCACCGAACGAGTGGATCAGTACTTGGTCGAGAACATTCGCCAAGTTTGGGCAACCTTGGGCTGACCCCGTCCCCCCGCCCGCCCCCGGTCGAGCGTTTTAGCGGCTGGCCCGCTTCCCTGTAAGTTCCGCGACGAGGTCGTTGGCCCGATACACCTTGCGGAGGGATTCCACGATTCCCGCGCTGTGGACGCTCAGACTCCGGGCCACCGTGTCGTCGAAGGCGAAATCCCACACGAGGCTGTGGATGTTCCCATCAAAGATGATCCCGACGAACTCGCCGTTCCGGTTCACCACGGGGCTGCCCGAGTTGCCCCCGATAATGTCGTGTGTGCCGACGAAGTTGAAGGGGGTCCGGAGATCGAGGGCGCGCTTCTTTTTCAGCCAGCGTTCCGGCAGGTCGAAGGGGGGCCGTGACTTCATCTCCGCCGCCCGTTCGTACAAACCGGCGAGGGTGGTCATGGCCGGGACCGCCTTGCCGCCCTCCTCGTAGCCCTTCACGACGCCGAAGGCCAGCCGCAGCGTGAAGGTGGCATCCGGATAAACACTGGCCCCTTGCAGCGCGAAGCGGGCGCTGGAAATGGCCGCCTGAGACTGCCGTTTCACCTCGTCCTGGGCTTCGACGGCTTTGCGCAACTCGCGCGCCTCGGCATCCACCAGCCGGGCCAGTTCGATCATCGGATCTCCGGCCGCAGCAACGGCAGCGGCACCGCCTTCGTAAAGCTGTTTTCGCACGGCGACGTTTTTCACCCGGGTTCCCTCGACCAGCTCCGCCGCGCGGACCCGCGGGGATTTGCCGGCCAGCACGGCGCGCACGGTTGGGTCGTTCCAACCCAGCTTCTCCGCCAGAAACAACAGCGAGTCTGCCAACAGCAACTGCTCATACTCGTCGTGGATCGGCTTGGTGGAGAAGAGGTCCAGTTCGAGCGATTCGCGACCCGAATCTCGGAACTCTGGCAACCGGTCGCCGTTGGGCTTGGGCCGCTCATCGCCGGCGCGGAGCAGAGTCCGGGCAATGCCGAACAGGCTGCCGTTGAAGGCGTGTGCTCCCTCGAGCAACCGGTAGCGCAGGGCGTGCCGGGCGATCTCCTTTTGCGCCGCGGCGATGCGGTCATACGCGGCGAGTGCCTCCGCGAACTCTGAACGGCCATGCATGGCCTGGCGCAGGGCGGCCTCATTCGCGGCCAGGCGCCCCATCAGCACCGGGTCATACAGCCCGGCAATGCCACCGTCCCGTGCCTTGCGGCTGTTCTGCACGCCAAACAGGTCGTCTTTAGCGCGCCGCGCGTTTTCCTCGCTCCGCGCGCTCCAGACCGAGAGGAGCACTTCCCGCCGCTTCAGCAGGTCGAGTTGATACGGATAGGCCACATCCCGCAGATACTCCAGTTCGGCCAGGGTCAGAAGCCGGCTGGTTCGCCCCGGATGGCCCGACACAAAGGTCAGTTCGCCGTCTGCGGCTCCTTTGGCAGACCATTTCAGGAAATGCTCGATCTGCGCGGGCTGGCCGTTCTCGTAAGCGCGGAAGAAGGCCACATCGAGGACGTAGCGCGGATACTCGAAATTGTCCGGGTCGCCGCCGAAGAAGGCGATTTGTTGCTCCGGCGCAAACACCAGCCGCACGTCGGTATAGCGCTTGAAGCGGTAGAGATGGTAGGCCCCGCCCTGGTACAACGTGACGACATCACTGCGCAGGCCGGTCCGCTCCCGTGATTCCTTCTCGATTTCGGCGATCACGGCCCGGCGGGCCAGCAACGCCTCCGTCGGTCCGGCGTCCGGCGGCACGGCTGCGTTCACCCGCGCGGTCACATCTTCGATGCTCTGCAGCACGTTCAGTTCGAGATCCACGCACGGGATCTCCTCGGCGCGCGAGCGCGCCATGAAGCCATCCTGTAGGAGGTTGCGCTCGGCAGTGCTGAGCTTTTGCAGCGCGTCGGCTGCCACGTGATGGTTCGATATCAACAGCCCGTCCGGGCTGACGAACGAGCCGGACCCACCCGAATTGAACCGGACGCTGGCTTTCATCAGACGTTCCAGCCACGCGTCGGTGATCTCGAAGCCATAGCGCTCCATGAGTTGCTGGCGGGGCGGATTGTTGAACAGCCACATGCCTTCGTCGGCGAGGAGCTTGAAGGAGGTGATCACGACAGCGATACCCAAAAGGGCAGTCCTGAGACGGTTGTTCAATGGTTGCATGGCACAAGGGCACCGCGTTTTCCGGGGTCCCGCGGCGGCGGAAACTGTTACGAAGCCGGCGGATTGGCAAACGGGATTTGTGGCCGGTCGTTATCTGAGGCGGCTGACATCCGCTGCCTCGACTGCGTTCGTCCGGACCGGAAGGCCGCGTACGTTGGACTTTCCACCCGGCCGGGTGACGCTAGCTTTCCGCGCACTGGTCTGACTGAAAATGACCCCATCGCCGTCGCATCCATCCGCGCCGCCCCCCGCTGGGACCTGCCGGCCCGCCACGCGGAGCGCTCCGCGCGCCCGTTCACGGCTGGGCGGCCTCCTCTTCTCGGTGACGGTCGCCGTCCTGCCCCTTGCTGCGGAGACCGCCCTGATTCACTTCCGCGAGCCGGCGATTCGCGCCTACGAGGCGACCGTCACGGCACCGGCCGCCCGCCTCACCGGCCCCGAGGACTGGGTCTCCCTCCGCCGCGCCGGCACCACTGGGTCGGTCGAGTTCGGCCCCCGCGTACTGCTCCAGCTCGCGCCCGGCACGGACCTTGAGCCGCTGCTGCAGGGAAGCCCATTGACCTTGGAGCGCGCGTGGGGCCGGGCGGGCTTCACGCTTCGCGCGCCCGACACGCGGCTCGCGATTCAGGAAGCCGCCCGCCTGGCGGCGGCTCCGGGGGTCGAGGTGAGCCATCCGGTGCGCCGACGGCCCATCAAACTACACACGCGCTACGCCCCCCAGCCGAATGATCCTTCCTTCGGGCAGGCATGGCACTTGGAACAGCGCGCTCCACTGACCGGCCATCCCGTCGGCACCGACCTCAACGCGCGCGGGGCCTGGCCGCTTTCGCGCGGGTCGGGCGTGTTGGTCGCCGTTGGCGACGACGGCGTGGACTTGCCGCATCCGGACCTTCTGGAACGAGTCATCGGGGCACCGCATTTCAACTTTCTCGCAGGCTCCACCAACGGGAATCACCCCGCCAACTCGCTGGAACACGGCACAGCCGTGGCCGGGTTGCTCGCTGCCACTGGTGACAATCGGCAGGGGGCCCTGGGCGTGGCACCGCAAGCCTTGCTGGCGAGCTGGGTGATCTTCGGTGCGGGCGGAAGCCTCGCGGACGAAGACCAGGTGGCCCGGATGTTCGAGTACGCGCTTGACCAGGTGAGCGTGCAGAACCATAGCTGGGGCAACGCCGGCGAGGAACAACTCCCTCTCAGCGCCGTCGAATCGGCTGCCATCGAGGCCGCCGTCACCCGCGGGCGCGGTGGGAAGGGCGTCGTGATGGTGCGCGCCGCCGGCAACGAGCGGACCGCGCTCAACGACGCCAACGACGACGGTTACGCCAACGACCCGCGCGTGATCACCGTTGGCGCCGTTCGAAACAACGGCCGAGCAACGTCCTACTCCACGCCGGGCGCGTGTGTGCTGGTGGCAGCCCCGAGTGGCGATGACTCGGTCCAGTTGCCCGGTGGATTGACCAACTTCCCGTCCCTGTTCACCACCGACCGACGCGCCACCCTCGGCTACAACCGGGCCTCCACTGACAGCGGCGGCGACTATGGCTCCGGAGCGACCGGATTCTCCGGAACGTCGGGTTCCACGCCGCAGGTGTCAGGCGTGGTGGCCCTGATGTTGGCGGCCAACCCCGAATTAGCACTGCGCGACGTCCAACAAGCGTTGTTGCTCTCGGCCCGGCAGACCGACTCCGCAGATCCCGCCGTTCGTACCAATGGCGCCGGGCTGCGTGTCAGCCACAACACGGGCTACGGGGTCCCGGACGCCGGGCTGGCCGTGCGGTTGGCGCGACAATGGTCCAATCGCCCCGCGCCGATTCGGGTCACCGTGACCAACTCGCTGGGTGGAAGCATCCCGGATGACGGTCTGCGGGTGTTGATTTCCGGCGGCCGCGTCCCGGTGGGTCTTGAGTCCATCCCCGCCACCCCCAGCGATGCCCCGCACCCCGATGACCCGATCGGCCCCCTCGAACTGGTTGACGTGGGGCAGGCCCTCGAGCCGATCTCACGCGATCTCAGCGGCCGAGCGGCATTGATTCAGCGCGGGGGGAACTTCTTCGTGGAAAAGATTCGATTCGCCGCTGAGGCCGGAGCGAGTTTCGCGGTGATCTGGAACAACACCGGCGGGGCCGAGCGCGTGTACATGAACGGCGCCGACATCCAGTTCTCACCCATTCCGGCCGTCTTCATCAGTCAGAACGAAGGCCAGGCACTGCGTGATTTCCTGGGGCAAGCCGCCGGGACCTGGGCGCGGCTGCAACTCAGCACGCTGGCGCTGACCTTCAACGTAACAACCGCGCTTGTCTGTGAACACGTCCGCCTCCGGGTGCGCATGAACCACCAGAGGCGCGGCGACGTCCGGATCACGCTGGTTTCGCCCAGCGGCACCCGCAGCGTGCTGCATCACTACAACAATGACACCTTCTGGCCCCTCAACGAGTGGGACTTCTATTCTGTCCAGCACTTCTTCGAACCCACAGTGGGAACCTGGCGTGTCGAGTTCAGTGACGAACGGCAGGGCGTTGCGGGGCGGGTGAATCGCGTCGAGTTGGAGCTCACCGGCGTCCCCATCACGGACAGCGACGCTGACGGGCTGGATGACGCGTGGGAGGCGCGTTGGTTTGGCTCGCTGGCGGCGAAAGCGGCCGAGGACCCGGACCGTGACGGCTGGAACAATGCCTGCGAGCAGGTGCTCCATCGCGATCCCACGAAGCCGGACGACGCGCTCGAGGTGGACTTGTCCCGGTGGAACAACCGCCTCTCGCGACTCAGCTTCCCGTCCAGTCCGGCATTCCAGTACGACGTGCTCTCGATGGGCAACTTGTCCCTGCCCGCCGACGTGCTGACCAACCTCGCTGGCCGGTTCCCCGAAACCGAAGTCTTTGTGCCCACTCCCATGACCAACCGGTTCTTCCACGTCCGTCAGATGATGGGCCAGTAACCTCCCCGCCCGGCTCCGCAGTGATGGAGCGCACCCGTGCTCCGTTGACCGGGTCGGTCAGCGGCGAAGCGAGTGGTCCTGCTCCGGCGTCGCGGACAGCTCGCCGACCCGTTGGCGACGGGCGGGTTTGAACGCGGGCCTCTGTGCTTGCCACCGCAGTCCTCCCCGCCTGCCCGGTTGTGAACCGCGCTGTCCCCGAAGTTCGCCCAGACGATCGGCGACCCCCGTTTTGCGCCACCGTGTCTCCGGCGGCACATCTTGATCTCAGCTTCCTGCCGCACCAAGTTTCTCATGAAGATGAATCGGCCGCGCATTCTGGTCGTTGAGGACGATGACCTCCAATACGAGTTGTACGAGGAGGCCTTGAAGGACTACGAGTTGATTCGGGCGAAGACCGCGTCGCGCGCCCTGCAGTCGCTGCCGAAGGATCGCCCGCACGTCATCATTCTGGACCACGTGCTTGCCCGCGGCGAATTGGGCTTGGACTACCTGCCCGAGATGAAGGACCTGTTGCCCTACGTGCCGATCATCATCGTGTCGGGCGCGCTTGAGGTGGCGCAGCAGATGGGAGCGCTCCAGGGGCCCCGTCGCGCGCACTACTGCCTGACCAAGCCCGTGGACCTTGAAGAACTCAAGCGCACCATCGCCACGGCGTTGCGCGACTGTGGGGAGGCCGAGGTCATCCGCCAGTTTGAGGCGCTGGAGCGATCCCGCCGGGTGGATGTCGAGGAGTTGCTCAGCCGCTCGACCGACCGGCTGGCCCGGCAGACGGAAATCCGCCGTCAGCTTCAGGGGACCACCGAGCGCCCGAACATCTCCGCTCTGGCCCGCCGGTTTCGCGTGGCCCGCCGCACCATCATCCGCGATCTGCACGAGTTGATTCGACGCGGCGAACTGCCCGCGGAGCTTTACCCGCCGTGGGAGGGAGGCGAGGGAGGCGAAGAGGAGGAGGCAAGCTCGCCCGGGCCTGCGGGCGGTCTGGGCTGATCCTCGCTGCCGACACCGGCGCCTGGCGCAAGGCATCGGCGGGCACGCGCGAGATGCGCCGACGCCACGCCGGCGCCCCGTCAACGAAGTCAGATTCTCCTCGGTTCAGCGACGCCGCCAGAGGACTCGGGTCCGCACCGACCGGAGGTGATGAGGAGAGCCAAAACCGCAACGTGCAAGGTCGTCAACACGTCGAAGGCACCTCACGGGCGACTGAAAGCCACCGCAAGGTTGAGTCGCCGAAAGGCCCCGAATTCAGCGGGCTTCGTCCCATGCCGGCTTTGAAGTCAGTCCGGGCGGTCGCACCGACCCGACACGCTTCTCACGCCGCAAATCGCGATGATGCCCTCCCGATCCGTCACCGGGCCAAGCTGGGTGCTGTCGCGCACCTCGCGCCAGAAGTGGGTGTGGCGGCCGCCCAGGGCGTTGGGCGTGCGGTCCCGCGCGGTGAAGTGGCGCTGGAGCAGCCGGCGACCGGCGATCGTGCCGGCCAGCAGCAGCGGCCGCGGGTGCCGCACCGCGCCCATCAAGCGGGCCAGCGCGGCGCGGGTGTCGTCGTCAAGGACGTGGAGGGTCAGCATGGGGATTGACTCAGTCGGGAGATGGGCGCACCGTAATTGAGCCGGCTGGCGTGAGCAGCTCGTTTCGGACGTTATCCACGGGGTGCAAACATCGTGGGCTCACGGGGCCGGCTTCTTTTTCACATACAGCGTGCGCAGCGTCACCGACCGGCCGCCGGTCTGCCAGGTGGCAAAGACCATGCGCCCCAACAAGTCCCCGCGGAACAGCAGATCGCCAGCCTGTTCGCCAGGCTCGACGGATTCCGGGGCGCGCCAGACATGCGGCAGCAGCTCGAAATCCAGCGCGGTCAGGGGCCGCTGGTCTGAGCGCGTCTCGCCCGGTCCGTGTCGTTGCCAGGCGTGCCGCACCGCGACCGGCTCCAGGATCAGTCGCGTGCCGACACGTTCAACGCCGGCTGAGCGGGCCGCCTTGGCGATGCGAGAGTCCTCCACCGATGGGCACTGGATCACTTCCCGTGATTCGAACCGAGTCGCCTCGGTCACACCGGCTCGCACCTGAAGCGAACGAAAGAGCGGTCCCCGGTCACCCAATCGAAGTTCGCCAAGCCCCGACACGGTCGAGACGGGGACCCGCTCTGTCCAGCCGGGCGGTTCCCTTGACAAGCCCCCTCCCCCTCCTATGGTTCGCCGCGATGTTGACCGAAGAGGCATCTCAGGGTGGCGAGGAACCACCCGACCCCGCACGACTCTCCGCCCTGAAGGCTTTCCAGTCCGCCGGTCGAAAATTTTGGGCCAACGTAACCGACGCCGATTGGAATGATTGGCGCTGGCAGCTCAAGCACCGCATCACGCGTCTGGAGCAGTTGGAACGGCTCATGCCCACGCTCACGCCCGAGGAACGGGCAGGGGCGGTGCTGGCCGACACCAAGCTGGCGATGGCGATCACGCCTTACTTCTTCAACCTGATTGATCCGTCCGACGAAAACTGTCCCATCCGGCGGCAGGTCATTCCGCGGCTGGAAGAAACGGACACCGCGCCCTGGGAAATGACCGACCCCTGCGGCGAGGATTCGCACTCCCCGGTGCCCGGTTTGGTGCATCGCTATCCGGATCGGGTCCTCTTTCTGGTCACGGACCGCTGCGCGGCGTACTGCCGCTACTGCACGCGCTCGCGCCTCGTGAGCAACGCGACCGGCTACGACTTTCACCCCGAGTTTGATCGTCAGATTGACTACATCGCGCGGCATCCCGAAGTGCGCGACGTCCTGCTCAGCGGCGGGGATCCGCTCCTGTTCAGCGACGAAAAGCTGGAGTATCTGCTCAGCCGGCTGCGGGCCATTCCGCACGTTGAGTTTCTCCGGATCGGCTCGCGAATTCCGATTTTCCTGCCCCAGCGCATCACGCCCGAACTGTGCGCGATGCTGCGGCAATTTCACCCCCTGTTCGTCAGCATCCACTCGAACCATCCGCGGGAGCTGACCACGGAGGTTCGGGCTGCCTTGGAACGGCTGGCGGACGCGGGCATCCCGCTCGGCAACCAATCCGTCCTGCTTCGCCACGTGAACGACGACGTGACCGTCATGCGGGCGCACGTGCAGAAGCTCCTGATGTGCCGGGTGCGGCCCTACTACATCTACCAGTGCGACCTGATTGCCGGCTCGGCCCACTTGCGGGCCAGCGTCCGGCGCGGTCTGCAAATCATGGAAGGGCTGCGCGGCCACACGACCGGGTATGCGGTGCCCACCTACGTGATTGATGCGCCCGGCGGCGGCGGCAAGGTCCCGGTCAGTCCTGAGTACGTGCTCAGCCGCAACAAAGACCGCGTCGTGATCCGCAACTTCGAAGGTCGCATCTTCGAGTACCCGGAGGCCACCGACGGCACGCCGCTGTTCAAAGGGGTGCCGCCCTTGAACGAGTCGGACTTCGTCTGAGTCGCTGCGTCTTTCGTCAGCCCCGGTCCCGGGGCACGAATGAGTGTCGCGCCGATCCGGCCTTTTGGGCCGGCAGGGGGAATGCTACGTTGACAGTGAGAATGCGGCGCAATTCGCCCATCACTTTTGCCGTGGCAGCCTACCAGCGGCGCGTGGGCCGGCTTGCTGGCAACACCGCCGGGCCGCGTCCGAATCCCGGGCCGCGGTTGGGTTTTACCCTGATAGAGCTCCTGGTGGTGATCGCCATCATTGCGATCCTGGCGGGGCTGCTCCTGCCGGCTTTGGCCGGCGCGAAGGCCAAGGCGCGGAAAATCGCTTGCGTCAGCAACGTCAAGCAGCTTGCCCTCACGTGGTCGCTTTACGCGACGGATCACAACGACCTCCTGCCCGAAAACGGCGCCGGCTCGGAAGAGTCGTTGGCGGGGCGCCGGCTCTGGGTCGTCGGCGACGCGCACCAGAATCCCGGAGCCATGACGAACCGCGATTATCTGGTCAATCCGCGCTTTGCCAGCTTTGCGCCCTACTTGGCCGATCCGGCGATTTACAAATGTCCGGCCGACCGCAGCAAAGTGGAGATTGCCGGGCGCGAATACCCGCGTCTGCGGAGCTACTCGCTGAACTCCTACATCGGGTGGGCCGAGTGGATCCCCAGTTTCAACAGCGCGCGGTACTGGACGTTCCGCAAGGGTGCCGAACTGGCCAGCGGTTCACCGGCCCAGACGCTGCTTTTCCTGGACGTGGCCCCCGGCAATATCTGCTACGCGGGCTTCGTGATTCACCTCGGCAGCCTTGAGGGCCTGTTTTTCCACCTGCCATCCGCCGAGCACGAGAAGTCGGGGGTAACCTCGTTCGCGGACGGCCACGTGGAGACGCGCAAATGGGCCGAGCCCGCCACGGTGGAACAAGCCCGGGCCAAGTGGATTCCCAACCACCTTACCCTTTACCTGCCGGGCAACCGCGATCTTGAGTGGCTCAAGGCCCGGGCTTCCACGCGCTTGCCCGAGTGAGCCGTTCCCTCACCACCGTTTCCAAAACCAACCATCCGCGAAATCCCAAATCAACATGGCGTGGACGCGGAAGTCGTAATCCCGCCGGCTGACCGGGATTTCGACGCCGGTGTTGAGCCGTACATGACCACCGCGGCTCAGACCGAAATGCAATTGCGGGGTCAGCGAGACTTGCACGGCGTCACCGTCACCCGGATCGAACGGCGCCTTGGCGGTGACCTCGAAGGCCGGGAAAACGCCCCTCGGCCACACCGTGGTGAGACAATGAATAATCGCCGAGGCTTCAAAGTCGCCATCCTCAAATCGCTCCGTGGGGACATGACTGCGCGCGCTGGCTTGGAGGGTAAAGGAATCGGACAAACCCTTGCCCAGGGCAAGGTACGGAATGGCTTCCACCTGGCTGTTGGCCGCGAACGGAAAGGCGAGGTTCGCCCCTCCGCTGAGAATGAACTGCCGCGGCAAACTCCAGGTCAGCGCTGTTTTCCAACCCAGCTCCATCTCGGCCAGCGAACCGTCGTCATCCTCGATCTCATGGATCAACTCCAAGGTCACCTGATGCCGGCGACCGATGCGCTTCTCCAGCTCCACGATGTTCCGCCAACTTCCGACGCCGTCCGTATCCTGGTACCGCATTTTCAGTACAACCTCGTCCTCGGGGAACGCCTTGATCGTGCGGATCGGCAGGAAGAAGTTGAGGTCGCCCGGTGGATAGCCCCGGTCCTCCGGGAACTGCTTGACGTAGGCGACCAGGGCGGAGATTTCCTCGTCGCTGAACGCCTCGGCGAAACTGGGCATCTGACTCGACAACGCCAGCGACGGCCCGCCGTGTTTGGTCACCAGAAACCAGTCCGACGCCGGTTCACGGCTGTTGAAGAGCGGATCGGTGAAATCGGCCGGCACATTCTTGAAGTGCTGCAACATCGGGTCGCCCTCCGGCACCCGACCCGAAACACCATGACACGGTGCGCACGCCACTTGATAGACGGCGGCGGGATCGAAGACGGGGCTGGACGCAGAAGCGGCGGGAGCCAGAAGGATCTGGGCCAACACGACGCCGCCAACCACCAGCAATCGGTGAATGGCCTGAAGCGTGGCGAGAGCAAGATAAGAGAAACCACCTGCTCCGGGCACGAAAAAAGGTGTCGGAGACAGGCGGTTCGCTCCGCGGCCGGCGAGGTCACCAAAACGAATGAGTGCGTCCCCGACCGGAACGGGCCTAGACTGGCGGCCGTCACTCATGAAACCGATGCTGCGATTTTCCCTCGTTTGCTTGATCGGCCTGCCGCTGGCCGGGGCGGCGGTCAGCAGACCGAACATCGTGTTCTTTCTGGCCGATGATTTGGGCCAGCGCGACCTTGGCTGCAACGGCAGCACGTTTTACGAGACACCCCATTTGGATCGGCTGGCCCGGGAGGGGGCGCGGTTCACGGACGCCTACGCCGCGTGCCCGGTCTGCTCGCCGACGCGCGCAAGTCTGCTGACCGGCCAGTGGCCGCAACGGTGGGGCATCACTGACTACATTGGCGCGCCAACGCGGCCGGAGCAGTGGAAACGAAACACCAAGCTTCTGCCCGCCCCGTTCACCGACCGCCTTTCCTTGGAGGCCCCCACGCTCGCCAAAAGCCTGAAAGCGGCCGGCTACGCCACCTTCTTCGCCGGGAAATGGCATCTCGGTCCCGAAGGCTTCTGGCCGGAAAATCAGGGTTTCGACATCAACCAAGGCGGCAATGACCGGGGTGGCCCCTACGGCGGCGGTCAGTACTTCTCCCCCTACGGCAATCCTCGTCTCACAGACGGCCCGCCCGGCGAGCATCTGCCCGATCGCCTCGCCACGGAGACGGTGCGATTCATCGAGGCGAACCGCGAGCGGCCGTTCTTCGCATACTTCGCGTTCTACTCGGTTCACACCCCGCTGATGGCCCGCGAAGACCTGCGGCAGAAATACGAGGCCAAACGAGCCCGCCTGGGCCTCGAGGAGCAGTGGGGCCGCGAACACGAGCGGGATGTCCGCCTGACGCAAAATCACGCGGTCTATGCCGGGATGGTCGAAGCGCTCGACCTTGCCGTCGGCAAAGTCCTCGCCAAACTGGACGACCTCGGCCTCGCCCGAAACACGCTGGTCATCTTCACCAGCGACAACGGCGGACTCTCAACCAGCGAAGGCTGGCCGACATCGAACCACCCTCTCCGCGCCGGCAAAGGCTGGCTCTATGAGGGTGGCATCCGGGTTCCCTTGGTGATGCGCTGGCCCGGCGTGATTCGACCGGGGCTGGAGATCGGTGTTCCGGCCAGCAGTCCGGACTTCTACCCGACGCTGCTGGACGCCGCCGGTTCGCTGCCCCAGACCGGTCAACGCCTCGATGGCCAGAGTCTCCTGCCGCTGCTCCGCGGTGAGATCCCACCGGAGCGCGCGCTCTTTTGGCACTACCCCCATTACGGCAATCAAGGAGGCGCGCCCAGCGCGGCCATTCGGCGCGGCGAGTGGAAGTTGATCGAGTGGCTGGAGGACGGCCGCACGGAGCTCTTCAACCTCGCGACGGACCCGGGCGAGCAAAACGACCTCACGGCAAAGGAACCCTTGCGCGTCGCCCACCTCCGCGAAGCGCTCCACGCCTGGCAGCGAGAGGTGGGCGCACGGTTTCCGTCGCCCAACCCCGCCTACAATCCGGCCGCTCCAAGTGGCCGGACCGCTGTGCGGCCGGCGGGCGATCGTTGAGCCACGCCGCGGGCCACGGCCGCGGCGCGCTCAGGCCAGAAAGGATTGGCCGCTGCCGACCCGCGACTTGTGTGCCGACCCGTTTCGGTCTTCCCTCCGGACATGAGACGGGGCTTGACGCTGTTTGCCTTGTTGCTCGGGCTGGCGGTTACCGCCAGTGCCGCGCCGCGGCCGAACGTGCTCTTCATTGCGATTGACGACCAGAACGACTGGATCGGTCACCTCCGGGGGCATCCGCTGGCGCAGACCCCGCACCTGGACCGGTTGGCAGCGCGCGGCACCACCTTTTTGAACGCGCATTGCCAGTCGCCGCTCTGCAATTCCTCGCGCGCCAGCCTGATGCTCAGCCTCCGCCCCACGACCACCGGGATCTATGGGTTGGAACCGTGGTTTCGCAACCTGCCCGAGTGGCGTGACCGCGTCTCGCTGCCGCAGTATTTCGCGCAACACGGCTACCGCACCGTCGCCACCGGCAAGGTTTATCACCAAGGCACCGGCGGCCCAGCCCGGGCAGCCGCGGAGGGGCAACCTCCCGCACCGCTGGGCCGGGAATTCCAAATCACCGCGCCATTGGGCGGCGTGGGCACCCGCCCGCCGAAGAAACTGGTCGGGGACACGCCGATGGGCAACAACCCGTGGATGGATTGGGGCGTCTGGCCCTTGGACAACGACGACACCACCAAGGGCGATTACCAGGTCGCAAGCTGGATCGTCGAGCAGATCAAGGCCACCCCCCGCGACCAGCCGTTCTTCATCGCTGCCGGCTTTTTCCTGCCGCACGTTCCGTGTTACGCCACGCAGAAATGGTTCGATCTGTATCCCGACGACGACAGCGTGTTACCAGCGGTCCGGGAAGACGACCGGGCCGACACGCCGCGCTTCTCCTGGTACCTCCACTGGCATCTACCGGAACCACGCCTGAAGTGGCTGAAAGAAAGTGGTCAGTGGCGCAACCTGGTGCGCAGCTACCTCGCCTGCACGAGCTTTGTGGACGCTCAGGTGGGCCGTCTGCTCCGCGCGCTCGATGATGCCGGGCTGACGGACAACACGATCGTAGTGGTCTGGGGCGATCATGGCTGGCATCTGGGCGAGAAGGGAATCTCCGGCAAGAACACGCTTTGGGAACGAAGCACCCGCGTGCCGCTCATCATCGCAGGCCCCGGCGTGAAACCCGGGCAGCGTTGCGCGCAACCAGCAGAACTGCTCGACCTGTATCCAACGCTGGTCGAGCTCGCCGGTCTGCCCGCCCGGAACGACCTCGAAGGGCTGAGTCTGGTCCCTCAACTTCGCGACGCCGGCACCAAACGGGAGCGGCCCGCGATTACCAGCCACAATCAGGGCAACCACAGCATTCGGAGCGAACGCTGGCGCTACATCCGTTATGCGGACGGCACCCAGGAGCTCTACGATCTGGAAAACGATCCGCACGAGTGGAACAACCTCGCCGGCCGCGAGGAGTGGGCGGACGTCATCGCCTGGCATCGTCGGTGGTTGCCGCAACCCGATCGGCCACCCGCCACGGGGAGCGCCAGTCGCATTCTGACCTACAACCCGGCCACCGACGAAGCCGTCTGGGAAGGCAAGCCGGTCAGGCGCGAAGATCCCATCCCCGAGTGACCGGTCGAAGGTCCGCGGGGAAGCTCAGGCCTTCTTCTTCCACCACAGCATCAATTCGCGCCCGCTGCGGTGGGAATAGGAACGGGGAACCCATTCGGCAAGCAGATCGAAAGCCGGAGAGAACCGGTCCAGCAATTCCGCACGGCTCACGGGAAACGGCGGGCCGTCCGGGTGCTCCGGATTGATGTAGTGAACCGCAAGGAACTCACCCCCGGGGCGCAACCACCGCTCCACCGCGCGGGTATAAGCGTCCCGGTCCTCCGGCACGATGGCGCAGAAGAGCGTGTGCTCGAAGATCCAGTCGAATTGCGCGAACGGCGCGTCACGCAGGAAATCGCCCACCCGATACTCCGCAGCCGTCGCGCCCGGCAGCTCCCGGTCGCGGCATCCGCGAATGGCGCTCGGCGCGATGTCATAGCCCACGGCCCGGTAACCCGCTCCGGCCCATGCCCGAACGTCATGGCCGAAGCCACAACCCGGAACCAGTACCGATCCACGTTTGGGCCCGGCATGGGCGGCGAGAAAGTCCACCAGTCCGGGAGCGGGAGCGCCGTGGTCCCAGTGCGCGCCGCCGCTGCGATAGCGCTGCTCCCATGAATTTAGAGTCTCGTTCACGGGCCGGCAGCGTACGAGGAAGAAACCGCCCTGCAAAGGGACCCTTTGACGAAACCCGGAGCCCAGCGCCTTCGGCCGGTGATTTTGTTTTCGCTCCCGGCCGGTTCCCGCGCTACCTTGCCGGCCGCCGGGGAAATCATTCATGTTAAGCTTCTTTTTCTGGACCGCCGTTGGGATCGTGGGAGGAACGATCTTCGCCTCTTTCTTCGAGTGGACACTCCACCGCTACGTGATGCACCGGCCGGTGCGCGGGTTCCGCTATCCGTACGAACGGCACGCCCTGATTCACCACCGGATCTTCCGGGCCGATGAGTCGTACCACCTGCTGAATGAGCGCGACAAGGCAACCATCCCGATGGCCTGGTGGAACGGCCCGGCCATGATCGCCCTCTGTGAACTGCCCGTGCTGGCGATCGCTTATGCGTTCGGAATTTGGGGGCTGGCGGCGGGTGCCCTCGTGGCGTTCGCCCTGTACTACGGTGCTTACGAGTACCTCCACTGGTGCATGCATCTGCCCCGCCGGCGCGTTGTGGAACGATCCGGAATCTTCTTCCGCCTGAACGGCCATCATCTCCTGCACCACCGCTACATGCACAAGAACTTCAACGTGGTGCTGCCGCTGGCGGACCTGCTGCTCGGCACCCTCCTGCCCCGCTCGAAAGTCAGCTTTCGCCAGGCGCGCGGCGACGCCGTTCCCGACGTGCAGCCGCTGATCAACCCCGGGACCTCTGGCGAGCCGATCTCCGCGTAAGCTCCCACCCGGAAGCGTGTCGGTTCTCCGGGCTAGTGGGCTTTTGAACTTTGCAGTTCCAGCCGCTTCACCTAGAAGGGTCGGAGCCGGCATTCACCGGCAGGCATGAAACGAAGGCAGATCGAAATCTACGACACCACCCTCCGCGACGGCAGCCAGGGTGAGGGCATCAACTTTTCCGTGGCGGACAAGTTGCGCATTGCCGAGCGGCTTGACCAGTTTGGCGTTCACTACATCGAAGGCGGCTGGCCCGGCGCGAATCCGAAAGACCTCGAATTTTTCCGTCAGGCGGCGCGCCGCAAGTGGCGGCACGCGCGGATCACCGCGTTCAGCATGACCCGGCGCAAGGGCATGGCCGTCGAGAAGGACGAGCTGATGCGGCAGATTCTGGAGGCGGAAACCCCCGTGGTCACCATCGTCGGCAAGACCTGGCTGCTGCACGTGACCGAGGTGCTGCGGGCGAAACCGGACGAAAACCTTGGCATGATCGGCGACACCATCCGGTTTCTCAAAGACCACGGAAAAACGGTCATCTACGACGCCGAGCACGCCTTCGACGGCTACCTGGCGAATCCCGACTACGCCCGCGACACGTGGCTGGCCGCTGAGAAAGCCGGCGCCGATAGCGTGGTCCTGTGCGACACGAATGGCGGCCGCCTGCCCGGCGAGATCGCGCGCGTCGTGAAAGTCGCAACAGACAGCCTCAGCAGCCGGGTGGGGGTTCACACCCACAACGATTGCGGCCTCGGCGTGGCCAACGGTCTGGCCGGACTCGAGGCCGGCGCGACTCACATCCAGGGCACGATCAACGGCTACGGGGAGCGGACCGGCAACTGCAACCTGACCAGCATCATCCCGTTGATCCATTTCAAACTGGGCTGGAGCGGTGTGCCAGCGCGGTCGCTGCCCAAACTCAAGGAGCTTTCCGAGTTCGTGGACGAAATCGCCAACCTGCGCCACGACCCGCGCCAGCCCTGGGTGGGGCAGACCGCGTTCGCCCACAAGGGCGGCATGCATGTTCACGCGATTGACCGGGTGGCCCGCAGTTACGAGCACATTGACCCGCAGGCCGTGGGCAACGCGCGGCGGATCCTGGTGAGCGACATGGCGGGCCGCACGAACATCCTCATGAAGGCAGCCGAGCTGGGATTCAAACTCTCCCCGGATGCGCCCGAAACGCGCGCCATCACGGCCAAAGTGAAGCAACTGGAGAGCGAAGGTTACGAATTTGAGGCCGCCGAAGCTTCCCTCGCACTCCTGATTCGGGGCATCCTCGAACACAACCCGGAGCTGCTGTTCACGGTGGATTCCTACCACGTTTCCATGCGCAGCAACGGCTCCTCCTCGGTATGCGAAGCCACGGTCAAGGTTCGTGTCGGCACCAAGGTGCATCACACCGTGGCGGAGGGCGATGGCCCGGTGAACGCCCTCGATGGCGCGCTCCGCTCGGCGCTCGCCCGCTCTTTTCCGGAACTGCGTCGCGTTGAGCTGACCGATTACAAGGTGCGGATCCTGGACGGCGTGGCTGGCACGGCGGCCAAGACGCGCGTGCTCATCACGTCCAGCGACGGCCGCCGCGAGTGGGGCACAGTGGGCGTGAGTGAGAACATCATCACGGCTTCCCTTCAGGCGCTCGTGGATTCCATCGAGTTCGCGCTGCTGAAGACGTAGCCGCCTGCCGGCGGGCGGCGTCGTCACCGAATTGTAACAGAAAGCAGGTTGAATTCGCCGGCTGCGGGCGGGACGTTGCTGGCTTGTACGACATCGGCCGTCATGAAGCCCGCCAAACTCCATCGTCGCTGGCAGCAGCAATGCCGGCGGCTGCTGGGTGAGTTGGACGAATTGACCCGGGCCTGCCGCGCCGGCGGCAATGCGGAGCAGATCCACCGCCTGCGGGTCACTCTCCGGCGGGTCCGTCTGTTCCTGCGCGTGGGACGGCCGCTGCTTGACGGTGAAGAACTGGAACGATTTCGCGCCTGGGCACGTGTCACCGCCCGCCTCACCGGCCGGATACGGGATTCCGATGTCGCAATCGAGTGGGTGGCTCCCAAAGCGGACGCCCGCGATTTGGCGGAGTTGCTGATGGCCCGTCGCGAGCGCCGCTGGCGCGCCACCCGCTCCCGCCTGCGGTCGCTGCCTCGGGAGTGGATCGCCGGGCTGCAACTGGTGAAGACCGGCAAATCCGCCGCCCGACGCCTGCAGACGCGTTGTGAGAAGATGGAAAAGCGATTGCGGGAAGCCGTCCGCAGTCAGATTTTCACCTACGAGAAGATGTCCGCCGCGGAGCAACACGAGTTCCGCCGCCGCATCCGTTGGTGGCGGTATCTCCGGGAGCTGACTCTTGGCCGGCGTCGTCAAGCCTCCGACAAACTGCTCGCCCGGCTGGTCGCTGTCCAAGAAGCCATCGGGGAACGGCAAAACGGCGAAGTCACCCGACAGGCCCTCGAACCAATGAAACCGGACGCGCTGGTCTTGTCGTTGCGCCGGTCCCTGACACGGGAAAAAGCGACGCGTGATTCGGAAATCCGTGCCAGCCTCGCCGCCCTGATCGAGTGGATGGGCTGGACGCCCCCGGTCCAGCCCCCGCCCGAGCCCTAGCCGACCCCGCCGGCGGTTGGTCGAGTGGGGTGGACGGCACCGGACTTCAGCCGGGTTCCGGTGGCGAAGAGGTCTCCGGCGAGGCGGAGAGCAGGCGGGGACCGCGTTCCTGAAGGGGAAGCCAGATCCGGAATGTCGTGCCCCGGCCCGGCTGGCTCTCCACGTCAATCCGCCCGCCGTGGTCGCGCACGATCCGATAAACGATCATGAGTCCCAAGCCGGTGCCCTTCTGTTTGGTGGTGAAAAAGGGCTGGAAAAGCTGGGTGAGTTGCTCGCGCGGAATGCCGGTGCCCGTGTCCGCCAGACTGACCCAGACCCCGTCCGCCAGGACACCGGTTTCGACCACCAGCCGGCCGCCACGGGTCATGGCCTGCATGGCATTCTTGGCCAGATTGACGAGCGCCTGCTTGATTTGCGCGGCGTCGAAGGGCGCCTCCGGCAGTTGCCGGGCGAAACGCTCCTCAATCTCGAGACCGCGATTCTCGAACTCCGGCCGGAGCAGCTCGAGGGTCTCCGCCGCCACGGCGTTCAGCGAGCCCGGCTTGATCTTGGGCGGGCTGGGGCGGAGCGCCTGGAGAAATTGCGTGACGATGTAGTCGAGCCGGGTGATCTCGCCCTTGGCGACTCCCAGAAACCGGTCCAGCTTATCCGCCACTCCGCGGATCTCGTCCAACACGTCAACGGCCGGCATCGTGCGGTTGGGCGGTATTCGCCCGTCCCCGGACGCCCCAAGAGCCCGCAGTTTCCGCAACTCGCGCTCCATCAACTGCAGGTGGATGTGCAGCGCATTCAGGGGATTGCCGATTTCGTGCGCCACACTGCCCGCGAGCAAGGTCAGCGCTTGGACGCGTTCGCTTTCGATGGCTTCGGCGGTTTTTTGCCGAAGATCCGTCGCGTCGTGGAGGATCAGCGCGAGGCCCGAACTGCCCGCCGCCTCGCCGTCGAGGGGGGCGGCGAACACGCGCAGAAATCGCGGGCGGGGATATTCGATTTCAATCTCGTACCGGACACCGGTCGTCCCGCCGTGACGATCCAAGTCGCGCAGTTTGTCGAGGTCCAGTTCCGGCAGGTAACGGGAGAGCGGCTCGCCGGGGGCGCTCTCCGGCTGCAACCCCAACAGGCGGGTGACGGCCAGATTGAAGTAGTCAATCCGCCCCTGCGCATCCAGGACGAGCACTCCGTCCTCAATCGTGTTGAACAGTGTGTCGAGGAAATCCCGCTCCCGCGCCAGCCGTTTGACCACCGTCTGCACGCTCTCGGCGTCCAGCGAGCCGACGCGGCTGAGCACCTTGTCTGCAAAGGTGGACTTGCGTGTGGGCATGGGCGAACGACCAGCTCCAGTCAGAACCACTTCCGATGTTTGAAGTACCAGTAGGTGGCGAAGGTGGCGACGGATGTGATGCCGATGATCACCCAGTAACCCTTCTCCAGTTCGGGCATGTTGTGGAAGTTCATCCCGTACCAAGTCCCCACCACCATCACCGGCGTGGTGATCACCGTGATGAGCGTCAGGAGCTTGATGACCTCGCCGGTCTGGTTGGACGACATGCTCAGGTACACCTGGAGGATGCCCGTCAGGGAGTCGGCGTAGTTCTGTGACAACTCGTAAATGCGGAACAACCCGTCATAGACGTCCCGGTAGTACGGCACCAGATGAGCGCGGATGAGTTTGAAATCGCCCGAGGCGAATCGTGCCAGCACCTCGCGCTGCGGGCCGATGATCTGCCGCAAGTGCAGCACCTCCTTTTTGACCTGGAGCAACCGGTTCAACGCGGTCTTGTCGGGGTGGGCGAGCACCTCGTTCTCCAGCTCGGCGATTTCCAGGGCCAGTTCCTCCAGCGCCGGCTTGTAGTTGTCCACGATCAGGTCCAGCAGTGTGTGCGCCACCCGGTCGGGGGCGCGCGCGATGTGGACGTTGCTCTTGAGGGAACGCTCGGCCGCCACCGAAACCGCCTTCAGCGGCTTGAGGTGGTAGGTCACGAGGAAGTTTTTCCCGAGGAAGAAGTTCAGCTCGCTCGTGGCAAACACCCCGTCCTTCCGGCTGTAGTCCACCGCATGGATGACCATGAACAGGTAGGGCGTGAACTGGTCGCCCTCCTTGGGGGAATACTCCTCCACCTTCGGCGACTGGCTCTCCGTGACGCAGTCCTCGATCGAAAGCGGATGAAAGTGGAAGACGGTCTCGAGATAAAACTTGGCTTCCTCGGGGGTGGGATCCTCCAGGTCCACCCAGAGGAACAGATTCGTATCTGCCAGCAACGTCGGCATCAGGAAGGGCGGAATGTCCTTCGTGTGAAGGCGCCCCTGCGTCGTGAAGGCAAATGAGCGAACCATGGTCTGGCGTTCCCTAGCCGAGTCAATGTCCTGACTCCGTCTCGGATGGTAGCGGCGTGGAAGAAGCCGAGGCAAGCGCCGGCTGCCGGAAGTCCATCCCGTGCGGCGTTTGACGCCAACCGCCACGGTCCGTAGGTTTGGCGCATGGGGCAAAAGCCAACGAACCGCGTGTCGGCGAGAGCGGTCCAGCGAATCGTTGCCGGCCTCGCCACCGGCACGCCTGAACCCGCCGCGTGAAAGCACTTGTTTCGACCGCTCGCGAGAAGCAAACCGAGCGCGTGTTCCTGATCGCCGCGGATTTCAAAACGCGGGGCGCCTTGGAGGTGGGCGAGTCGCTCGCCGAGCTGGCCGAACTTGCCCGGACCGCCGGTGGCCTGATCGTCGGTGAAGGCACGCAACGACTGGAACGTCCGGTCGCGGCCACGTACATCGGCACGGGCAAGGCCGCAGAATTGGCGGCGCGTTGCGAGGAATTGGCGGCGGATACCGTCATCTTCGACGACGAGCTGTCGCCGGCGCAGTCCCGCAACCTCGAGCGCATCTTCGGGTGCAAAGTCCTGGACCGGACGGACCTGATTCTCGACATCTTCGCCCAACGGGCCCGGACGCGGGAGGGCAAGCTGCAGGTGGAGCTGGCGCAACTCGAACATCTCCTGCCCCGCCTGACGCGATTTTGGACCCACCTGTCCCGCCAGCGGGGCGGCATCGGCATGCGCGGCGGCGAGGGCGAGAGTCAGCTCGAGGCGGACCGCCGCAAGGTGCAGGAACGCATAGACAAGCTGAAGCGGGAACTGGAAGAAGTGCGGCGGCAGCGGACCACCCAGCGTCAAGGACGCCAGCGCAACCAATGGCCGCTGGCTTCAATTGTTGGTTACACCAACGCGGGCAAATCCACACTGTTCAACGCGCTGACCGGCGCCAGCGTTCTGGAGGAGGACAAGCTCTTCGCCACGCTTGACCCCACGACGCGGCGATTACGGCTGCCGACCAACCAGAATGTCCTGCTTTCCGACACGGTGGGGTTCATCCGCAAGCTGCCGCACGGCCTGGTCGAGGCCTTCAAGGCCACGCTCGAAGAGGTCGTGAACGCCGACCTGCTGCTGCATGTCGTGGACATCACCCACCCGCACGCCGGAGAACAGATTCTCGCGGTGGACACCGTCCTCAAGGAACTCGCAGCGGGGGGGAAGACAGTGCTGATGGTGTTCAACAAGATTGACCGGCTCGGGGAACGCGGCGAACTCGAGCGCTGGAGCGAACGGTTTCCGCACAGCGTGTTTGTGTCCGCCCGGACGGGCGAGGGATTTCCGGCTCTGTTGGCGGAACTGGGCAGCCGGCTCCGTCCCGTCCGGGACTTCGTGGAGCTCGCGATCCCCCATGAGGAAGCCACGGTCATATCGCGGCTCCACGAAGTCGCGCAGATTGTGAGTCGTCGCTACCTCGGCGAGGTGGCACGGTTCAAAGCCCGAATTCCCCCCCACCTTCGGGGCGAATTCGCGCCGTACATCGTGGCGGACTTGTGATCCGATCCCCCGGGGGTGGACCGGCCAGGAGTCTCAGGCGGCAGCCCCGCCCTGCCGCCAAAGATCAATCGGTCGTTTCACACCCGCAGGCCGGAAAGGCAGGTTCACTCGTGCCCCCAGCCCGGCAGACCGATACCCCGCGAGGAGAGCCTCCTGGACAACGCGCCCGTCTTCTCCCGTCACCAGCGGCGTGTCTTTGCCCCGCACGCACCGGGCAAAGTGGCGCATTTCCTGGGGAAAACCGTAGTTCCATAACTCCTCGAAGACCGGGTAGGTCCAGCCCTTGGTCGTCGGCGCTTTTTCCACCGCGTACCCGTAGCCATATTCGCTGTAAGTGGGGAGAGCGTTGCCCATGTGCAAGTCGGCGTACGTCACGCCTCCTTCGCCGTACACCTCGACGCGGTCCTCCATTCCACCCCGCCGGGCCCAACTGTTTTCCACCATCCCTTTGGCTCCCCCCTCAAAATCAAGGAGGCACACCGCATCGTCCTCGCCCTCGGTCTTGTCGCCATGCACGTACGTGCCCATGTGCGCCAGTACGCTCTTGATCTTGGGCCGGCCGAGGAACCACCAGCAAAACGCGATGCCGTGACAACCCATGTCCATGAACACCCCGCCGCCGGACCGGTTGACATCCCAAAACCACGGAGCATGCGGCCCGAAATGCTTCTCGGCCTGCTTGACCAAGTACACCCGGCCAAAGGCCCCCTCGTCCGCCATTTGCTTCGCCTTGACGTACTTTGGCGTAAAGAACAACTCCTCGGCGTACAGCAACAAGACGCCCCGCTGGCGGCACGTTTCGATCATCAGGTCGGCCTCCTCCAAAGTCATGCAGAGGGGCTTCTCACACACGACATGCTTGCCGGCATTGGCAGCATCCACCGTCATCTGCGCGTGCAGCGCGTTCGGCGCGGCGATGGTGACCATCTCGATGTCCGGCTCGGCCAGCATGGTGCGGTAGTCCGTGAAGAAACGGGGAATGCCGTGCTTGCGGGCAAATCGCTCGGCGTTGCCCGGGGTTGGGGAGGCGACGGCCACCACCTCGGCTTCGTCGGGCATGATTCGAAACGACTCGGCGTGAATATCTGCCTCGAACTGGGATCCGATGATCCCCACTTTGACTCGTCCCTTGCTTTTCATGATCGGAGATTCTGGTTTGTCGGCGGCGGGGCAGATGCTGGACGACGCCGTCCCCGAAAGCCAGCCGTAAGGGGCGCCATTGCGCCGCGCGGCCGACGGTCCGGTCGGGCACCAACTCCAACCCGACCGCCCGGAAATACCCGCCGGCTCGCGGCAACGATCCTCGCGGATGGCAATGAACGACCTGGGCTGCGGCGGCTGGCGCTTCTGCCACCGACCTGCGCGATCAAGGTGACGGACGATTCGCGAGCCAGTGACCGGCTCTTGCTGGATGAGGCTGGGCCGCTTGGGGGCCAGCGCGAACCGGAGTGGCATCGGGCGCCGCGTGATCCGCACTCGGCCCAGTCTTACCCCGTCCGTGCGATCTGAACCTGCTCGATGATCACCCAAAAAAACCGCGCCACCGGGGCGCGGTTGCTTGAGCGATGGCCGGCAAATCTACCGCGGCGGGTCAATGTAGGCGCGCGAGTTTGGCGAGGTCCCGATCGCCCGCGCGAGTGGAAGCAAAGCCGGTGTACGGCCGGCTCACGTTGAGTTGCAGCGTCGAAGGCTCGATCCACTTGTAGATTTCGCTGTGGCCGTCGGCGAACGACAGCGACGCCGAGCCACCGTGCCGGGTCGCCGGGTAGTTCTGCCATTCCGCCTGATTGACCTTCACGGCGAAATAGCCGTCATCAATCGTGATGCCCTCGTCTATGAAGACGAACGCCTGGGAGGGGCCGGGCCGGTTGATGTCCGAGACCTTCTTGTGCGCCAGGGCATCCGGAGGATTGCCGGCCAGGACGATCGGATCAATGCGCCCACCCGGCACACCACCACTGGCGTCGGTACCACCGTTCATCTGACCGCTGATCGAGCAGCTTCGCACCGGCTTGAAACGGATGTTTTCCTTGCCGCTGATCAGCACGCCCCGCTGGCCCGGGCACACGTAAATGGCCGCCGAGGAGTTGTACTTGAACAGCATGCCGTTGGTGATGGTCATGATGTTCGTTGCGCCGGGCATCGAGTACGCCAGGTTGTTGCCGGTGCCGTCAATCCAGGCATTGCGCGAGCCGATGGCGTTCGGAACGATGAAGTCGTTGTAGTCGTTGGCGTACAGCGCCCAGGCCAGTTGGAGCTGCTTGTAGTTGCTCATGCACGAGATGGACTGCGCCTTGGCCTTGGCCTTGGACAATGCCGGCAGCAGCATCCCGGCAAGGATCGCGATGATCGCGATCACCACGAGCAGCTCGATCAGGGTGAAACCGCCGCGTCGAACCGCTGGCGTCCCGATTTCAAGAGAGGTCGTTCGCATACTGAATTTACGTCTGGAAGTTACGAGGACACGCTAAGTCTCAGGCTTCCGCGCCGTCAAGGTGTGCTTTGCCGGACACAGGCAGAAATGTCTTGGGCCAAGCTCCAGCCGTACAGGGCGGCCGACGCCGGCAGCCACCCTCGCGAATCACGGTTGCCACAGCGCGGCCAAGGAACAACATTCCGGCGGTTGCCTGATCCGCACCTTCAAAAAACATGCACGCTACCTCATCCACACTCTCCCGACGCGCTTTCTTCGGTGCCGCCAGCGCGGCGGCTCTGACCCCGGCCGCGGCCGTTCTGGCAGCCGACGCGCCGACTCCGGCCAGTTCCCCAACCCCGGCTCGCGTCGTCGCGCCGCCGGAGGGCCGGCGATTGCTGCTCTCCTGCAAGCTCGGGATGATCACGGACAAGTCGGGCAGTCGCAAACTCACGCTCGCCGAGCGATTGAGCCTGGCGCGGGAGGCGGGCTTTGACGGCGTGGATCTGGACCAGGCCGCCGACTACACGGTCGAACAAGCCCGCGAGGCCGTGGAGCAATCGGGCGTCTTCGTTCACAACGCGATCAACCACGCCCACTGGGAGAAGCGGCTAACCAGCCCCAACGCGGAGGACCGCGACGCGGGCCGCAAGAACATCGAACACTGCATCCGTGTCGCCCACGCGGCCGGCGGTTGCGGGGTGTTGATCGTCATTGGCCGCGGGGCGGACGGTTCGCCCGAAGAGGTCGAGGAACGGGCCCGCACGGAGATCAAGCGGCTCATTCCCCTCGCCGCCGTGTATGGCCAGCCGATTCTCATCGAAAACGTCTGGAACCAGATGTTCTACGATCACGACGGCAAGCCCGAGCAAGGGCCGGAGCAGTTCATTCGCTTCGTGGACAGCTTCCGGAGCCCGTGGGTGGGCATGTACTACGACCTTGGGAATCACTGGAAGTACGGCCAGCCCGGCGAGTGGATCCGCGCGTTTGGCCACCGCTGCGTCAAGCTGGACGTCAAGGGATTCAGCCGCGCCCGTGACAAGTTTGTGGACATCACCAGTCCCGATGATGACCTGCCGTGGGCTGACGTGCGCAAGGCGCTCCAAGAAATCGGCTTCGCTGGCTGGGCCACGGCCGAAGTGGGCGGCGGCGACGTGGCCCGACTGAAGGTCGTCCGGGAGCAAATGCAACGTGCTTTTGGCCTGTAGGGGGAGGGCCTCCGGCGAGCTGCCCAGCGGCGGATCCCGCTGATCACGGGACCGGCATCTCGTCGAAGATTCGCTGAATGATCGTCTCGGGCGTCTTGTCCTCCGCTTCCGCCTCGTAAGTGACGGTCACGCGATGACGGAGCACGTCCATGCCCACGCTCTTGACGTCCTGGGGAGTCACGTAGCCGCGTCCCCGGAGAAACGCGTGGGCTTTGGCGCAAAGCGTCAACGCGATCGTGGCGCGCGGTGATGCCCCGAGCTGGATGAAGTCCTTGACCGGGATCTTGTAGCGCTCCGGGTCGCGCGTGCAGCACACCAGGTCCACGATGTAGTTCTTCACCTTCTCGTCCATGTAGATGTGGTTGATCGTTTCGCGGGCAGCGAGCACGCGATCCGCCTCCACCACCTGGGCCGCCGTCGGTTGGCCGCTCGTCATTGCCATCAGGTCGAGAATCTGGCGCTCCTCCTCGCGCGTGGGGTAGCCGATTTTCAGCTTCATCATGAACCGGTCCACCTGCGCCTCCGGGAGCGGATAGGTGCCTTCCTGCTCGATGGGGTTTTGCGTCGCCAGCACCAGGAAAGGTTCCTCCAGCTTGAACGTTTGATCCCCGATCGTGACCTGCTTTTCCTGCATGGCCTCGAGCAGGGCGCTCTGAACCTTCGCCGGCGCGCGGTTGATTTCGTCCGCGAGAATCAGGTTGGCGAAAATCGGCCCCTTCCGCACCGTGAACTTCCGGGTGCTCGGCGTGTAAATCTGGGTGCCGATGATGTCCGCCGGGAGCATGTCGGGCGTGAACTGGATGCGCGAAAAGCTGACGTTGAGCGTGCTGGCCAGGGCCTTGACGGAGAGGGTCTTCGCCAGGCCGGGAACGCCTTCCAGCAGCACGTGCCCGTTGGCGAGGAGCGAAATAACCAGCCGCTCCACAAGGTACTTCTGCCCGACGATGACTTTCGCCATCTCCGCCATCAGCGGCTGCACAAACGTGCCGCTCGCCATGACTTCCGCATTCACGGTTTCCAAAGCGTTGCTCACGCGCGGCAGTGTAACGACCGCTGTGGCGGATGCCAGCCAGGACCTTGCCAACGGTCCGCCGGGATCGAGGCAAGTCTGAGGAGCCCCCGTCCGTTCGTCGGTCGTCGTGGATCGGCCGCTCTTGGCAGCCTCCGGCCGTTTTGGGCGAGCTGAAGGTGCCTCAATAGATTGCGAGCGTGTCGAGCACGGCTTTGGTGCGGGGGACCTCGTGGGTGCGGAACAAATCGGTCTTACCCAGCGCGGCCAGGACCGCGAAGAACGGTTCCGCGCAGCGGACCTCCTCGCCGAAATACTCGAAGGCGTGGGGCAACGCGTGACAGACCGGAAAGCCCAGGGTCCTCAGCCGAAACGTGTTCAGAAACACTCGCATTTGGTGTCGTACCCGGACGGCGCTGTCCTGCAAGTTCCGGTAGTAAAAGCCGAGGCCGGGATCCACAAAGATCTTCCTCACCCCGCACCGCGTCGCCACTTCAATCTGGCGGGCGAAATACTCAAGCATCATGGCCGTGGGATCCGCGCCGAAATCGAAATCGCCCACCTCCCTGACATTGGCGCCTTGGACGTAGCAGATGATGACTGCCGCGTCATGGTCGGCCACCATCCGGAACATCTCTTCGCTGCGGTCGGTGCCCGTGAGATTGAGGACGGCCGCGCCAGCCTCCAAGCAGGCCCGGGTAACCGCCGCCTGGTAGGTTTCCACTGAAACCGCAATCCCCTCCCCCGCCAGCGCCTTAACGACCGGCAGTAACTTGCTGTTCTGGCCCGCTTCATCTACGCGGCTCGCGTGCGCCAGGGACGATTCCGCCCCCACGTCCACGATGTCCGCCCCCTGGGCTGCCAGAACGCGCCCGCGACGAATAGCCATCTCAGCCGTCAGGCACACGCTTTCCCGATACCAGGAATCGGCGGAAAGGTTCACGACGCCCATGACGGCCGGCCGCGAGTTGAAAGCGAGCGGGCGCCCTCCCACGGAAAACTCCGCCACGCGCGCAGAAGCGGCGTCACGCTGCGCCGCCAAGAGTTCACACAGTGCCTCCAAGGTTAGCATGGCGAGGAGGATAGCCGTCCGCGGAAGAATGCCAAATGCCGACCCCATCCAGAGCCCCTTCGTGAGTTGGCGCGCCCGCCGCGATTCGAACGCGGGACCACCTGCTTAGAAGGCAGATGCTCTATCCAACTGAGCTACGGGCGCACCGCCACCGATTCGGGCACGGCAAGTGTCAGTCATCTCCGGGTCGGCTTTCGCTCGCGGCAACCCGCCGGAGCCTGGTCCACTGACACCTCCGCTCCGAGTGCTCGCAAGCCATCTGATTTGCCGGGTGTGCGAGACCGACCGGCCGAATTCGACCCGCCCATGAATATGCTTCGCCCTTCCCGCCCGACAAGCTCATCTTCCCGCGGCCGACGGCGAAGAGGGCCCAGGCCGGGCGGCGCCCATCGGCGGACGCGGCCGGAGCCAGACACCCGCAAACCCGGCCAGGGCAACCGCTGCGAAATCAGCCCGGCCAAGGACTCGGCGGTCAGCGCCGACCGCGGGTCGTCGCAGGATCAAGCCGCCTCGCCCAGGTACTGGGCGGGGAACTTCCACGGGTCACGGTAGATTGGCACCGCGAGGCGCGCGGCTTCCGCGTCGCCCACGATTTGCTCGGACGCGGGATCAAAGCGGATTGAGCGACCCAGCTTGAGCGACAACAAACTCAGCACAATCGGAACGTCCACCTTGACGTGGTAAAAGACGCTGCAAGAGGGCTGCTGACGCGATTTCATGCAATCGAGCCACTCGCGCTCGTGGCCCGGCGAAGGGGGAATCGAGGCAGGCGGTGGGTTCTTGTCCTTCATGCGATCGCCCTCCGCCATGACGCGGAACATGCCGTAGTTGGCGTACAGCGTGCCGTTGCTGCCGTGGAAGTAGATGCCCAAGCGCCGCTCCGGCGCCACGTCGCCCCGCATCGTGAAGTCGTAGCTGTTGGTCAATGATGACATCCACGTGAGGGTCAGGTTCGGATACCGCCAGAGCACCTCGTGGTGGTCGTAGGCGTCCCCGTCATCTTTCACCACGAACCGCCCGCCGGAGGAACTCGTCACCAGCGGATAGCCGAGGTCGAGCGCCCAAACGGGCAGGTCAATGATGTGCGGCGCCATCCCAGGAGTCCATCCCCCGCTGTAGTCCAGCCAAGAACTGTGGAAGTAGGAGTCCGCTGCGAGGATGGGATTGAACGGTCTCAACGGCGCGGGCCCGCACCAGAGATCCCAATCGAGGCCCTCCGGCTTGGCGGTGTCGCTGGCGTGGCCGACTCCCTGCGGACCCTGGTTCATCACATTGAACGTCCGTGCCACCCCGATCTGGCCGAGGTTGCCCGCGCGGATGAACTCGACGACCCGCCGGTAATTCTCGCCGGCGTGAATTTGCGTGCCGATCTGGGAGATGCGCCCGTGCCGCTTGACCGCGTTGCGCACCGCCAGGCTCTCGCCGAGGTGAAGCGTCATGGGCTTCTGCAGGTAGATGTCCTTGCCGGCCTCGCAGGCGGCGACTGCCTGCAACGCGTGCCAGTGCGGCGGCGTGGCGATGATCACACCGTCCAGGTCGCGGGCCTGCAGCATCTCCCGGTAATCCGCGTACGGCTGGCACGTTTCCTTGAACTGGGCCACCACCGAATCGCGGCGGGACTTCCAGACATCGCAGGCGGCGGTGACAACGACGTCGTTGTGTCTGGCGCACTCGTTCAGATTGGCCCGCCCCATGCCGCCACACCCCAGCAGGCCGATGTGAAGGCGGCTGTTGGGCGGCGTCTGCCCGTTGGCTCCGAGGATGGCGGACGGCGCCAGCATCGGCGCGGCCAGCACAGCTCCGGCGGTCGTTTTCAGGAAGCGGCGACGGGAGGAAGCGGGCTCGGCTTGGAGCGAATTCATGATTGAGGCGTGTTGTGCCCGATTGATCGCGCAATCGAGCCGGCCGGTCAAGCGGCGGCCACCTGACACGGTTTTGACGCCAAACTGTAACGCCCGCGCCGTTGCCGAGCGCCGCCCACGAAGCCACCCTGATCGCCGGTGCGTGAACCAGCGGCCAGACATGAAATCCCGAAGGGCTCGCAGCGCGTTCCCCAAACGCTCCGCCTGTTTGTCGCGCTCGTCGAGACCGTCATGCTGCTCGGCGTCTTCCTGCTCGCGGCGGCAGTGCTGCTCCCGGCCGCGTGGCGGGGTGGGGGCCGGCGGCCTTGATAGTCTGGGCGACACGATGGGTCCCCAACGACGCCAACCATTCTTGACGGTCCGGCGGCAGCGAAACACTTTGACATCCGATGAGTCGCTAGTGACGACGAAGGTGCAAACAACCCTTCCACGGCTTGAGAAGTATTCACGCGGTGCGGCAACCAGCCAACGAACCGCCGCAGTGGAGGCCTTCACGCTGATCGAACTTCTCGTGGTCATTGCGATCATCGCAATTTTGGCCGCCATGCTGTTACCGGCGCTCAGCAAGGCGAAGGCGAAGGGCGCTCAGATCAGTTGCTTGAACAACCTGCGCCAACTGACGCTGTCGGTGCATCTCTACGCGGACGACAACCGCGACTGGCTGCCCCCGATCCAAGAACGCTTGGGCAGCTTCGAATCGAGCTGGCGCGCTTATCTCTATCCCTACATCAGCCGCACGCCGCAGCTCTATGACTGCCCGGCGGAGAAGCAGGAGGTTTATGCGAAAGCCAAACCGCCGAACGCGAAAACGGCCAGCCCCTGGGTGCTCGGACAATTTGCGGCGGGCGAGATTGACATCCCCAGCGGCATCGGCGCCGTGAACGTGCATTGGCAGTTCGGGGGCGCACAGCCGCCATTTGGCCGGCCGTCGGGTTACGAAAACAATCTCTGCCGCTGGAGCGCCATCGAACGACCGGTCAACCTATTGTTCTTCGGCGACGGCCACAGCGACGTGTTCGGCGTGTGGCCCCAGGACCGCTGGTGGATTTGGAAGGAAGTCGGGAACGCCAACAGCGCGGGATTCAACCGCCTGAGTCAGGGCGACAAGGGCGCGGTCCGCCACAGTCGTCGCTCGAATTACGCCCGCGCCGACGGCAGCGCGGCGTTGCTCGATCCCGCCCGCATCCCGTGCAACACAAACGAGTATTGGTGGTCAGCCACGGCCGACCCGCACTGACCCGGGCATGGAACGCTCTCAAACCATGAAGCTGGCGGGGTCCCTTGCGTTGCTCGTGGCCGCCGGCTGGATGATGTGGCGGTTCTTCGCCGACGACGGCGGCGTGTCAACCAAGACCTACTTCTACGACCTGAGCGAGCGGCGTCTGTTCGCCGGACCGCGCGATGCCATTCCTCCGATCAAAGGTTTGAACGACGACGCCGAGGATGCAGTCAGGGCCGTGGTCATCTCTACCAACGGCAATTCGGGCGACAAGGCGGCCCGAAAGATCGCCTACTTGGAGAAGTACTCCCCTGAACTCAAGCGGGAGATGGAAGCGGCGCGGGCCTCCGGGGCGTCTCCGTCCATGGGACGAGCGATGGCGCAGGCGCACCGCTTCGTCCGGCGGGTGGATGATCCCCAGTGGTATCCGATGACGACCGACGAGGCGGAAAGAATCGTGAACGAATGGCTGACGGCCGGTCCGGGTGGAGGTCCGGCGGTCATTTGCACGCCGTGAAGCCACGGCCCGATGCAAGCGACTTTTCGGTGAGAGCTACACGATCCAAACCAAACACAACAACTCGATGAAACGATCCATGCAAACAACGCTGAGTCGGCAGTTGGTCCGCGCCGGACGCTGGGCCGGGGCGGTTGCCTTGGCGAGCGTCGGAATGGCGCAGACGGCTTCCTTGGTGCCCGGACATTCGTCCTACTTCCCCGGCGAGGACATCGTGCTGGCCTTTCAGGGAGGTCCCGGCAACGCCAAAGACTGGGTGGGGATCTACCCCGAGGGCGTCGCCCCTGGCTCCGTCGCGTCCACCCGTTGGCAGTACGTGGACGGCACGACGCAGGGCACTCGCGGCGTTCGTGAGGGCGTATTGACCTTCGCCAACGGCTTGAATCTTTCCGGCGTTTGGGATGCTCATCTGCTCTTGAACGACGGCTACACGATTCTTGCCAGCGCGCAATTCACGGTGGTCGAACCGTGGGCGACCGTCATTCGGACCGACAAACGGACTTACACCACGGGCGAGCCGATTACCGTGACCTTCACCAACAGTCCGGCGAATCCAAAGGACTGGATCGGTATTTACCGCGCCGGCCAGACGCCCGGCGGCCCGGCCTCGACCCTGTGGCGGTACACCGACGGCACCACGTCCGGCAACACGGGAGTATCTGATGGCTCGGTGAGGTTTGACGCCGGCCTGGCGGCCGCCGGCGATTACGTGGCCTACCTGCTCGCCAACGACGGCTACGACATCCTCGCCACCGAGACATTCTCCGTCGTTCTGGCCACCTCATCGCAGCCGCGCATCTTGTCAGTCAGCCCGGCCAACGGAGCGGGGAACCAACCGGCGGTGATCAACTATGTCGCGACGATCACCAACGGCGTCAGCAAGGTGGCTCCGGCGTCGGTTGCCCTGACGCTGAACGGCTCGGCCGTCGTTCACCAATTCTCCGAGCAGAACGGACTCGTCACGATCACGTACGCCAACACCGAGCTATTCCCGCCAGGTTCCCCCCAGACCTACGAGCTGCGGTTCACCGATGACGCCACGCCTGCCAACCGGTTCACCAACACCGTCTCGGTCACGGTGGCCAACTACCGCAACATCGTCCTGCCCGCCCCCCTCTACTTCGAGGACTTCGACAGCACGCCGGAGGGACAGCTCCCGGCCGGCTGGACGCACGTCAGCTTCACCGACGTACAGAACCCGGACGAGGATTTCGAGAATCTCGACTCCGCCACCTACGCGCGCTGGACCGTGGTCAACGCCGACCGGTTCCGCGGCTCGTTTGTGACCTACAGCAACCCCGACAACCCCGAATCGTGGGAAACGGACTACCAGCGGGTGCTGTCCGTCAATCCGCTGAATGTCCTCAACGGCCGGGTCTATAACCAACCGCTCGCCAGCGGCCGGTTCGCCTTCGGCAACTCCGGTTACCGCAACGGCGTCAGCCAGGTGGTGTACCTCTTCACCCCCGACTTCGATCTGACCGGGAAGACCGACGTTCACCTCGCCTTCCACAGCCTCTGGGAGCAGAACCAGGACAGCGTGGCCGCCATCGAGTACTCGGTGAACCAGGGGCAAACCTGGCTGCCCATCGCCTACTTCCTCGACGGGCCGGACATTCTGACGCTGACCAATGAGACGACCGGCGAGATCATCGTGGACGCCATCGCCACGTTCACGACCGAGCGCGGCGACATCGCCCGCTACACCGATCCCAACACGGGCGAGGAGAAGGGCGGCTCGTACGGGGCGTTCATCGCGGCGCCGCTTTCCCAGGACCTGGCCCCGTTCATCCAGGCGCGGATCAACGACAACCCGGTCGAGTCCAAGCGGATCGAGTTGTTCCGGCTGCCGGCGGCGGACAACCAGGCCAAGGTGCGGTTCCGCTTCGCCCACGCAGGCACCGATAGCTGGTACTTCGGCGTGGACAAGTTCGGGCTGTACAGCATCCCCAGCGTCCCACAGGTACCTCTACAGATCACCGGCATCGCGCGGACGGGTTCGGACGTGGTAATCTCTTGGAACGGCGCGCCCGGGGTCAGGCTTCAGAAGAGCGCGTCCCTGAGCAGCCCGAACTGGCAGGACGTTCCGGGCACCGGCGGCGCCAGCAGCTTCACGGAGACCGCAGCGGGTACGCAGACGTACTATCGTCTGGCCCGTTGAAGTCGCAGGCTTCTTGTGGCCCGCCCGCGAAAGGCCGATCCCTGAGCGGGCGGGCTGCCCCGACGCAACCAGACCTTCATGCGGGCATCTCCCGGAAAACTCTCACAGTTACAGCTCATCGCCTCGGTTCTGCTGCTATGCGGTGGCATCAACGCCGCCGCGGAAACCTTGCGCGTGATGACCTTCAACCTCTGGCACGGCGGGGACGCCGGGAAACAGCCGCTTTCCCAGACCGCTGCCGTCATTCGCGCCGCCGAGGCAGATGTTGTGGGTCTGCAGGAAACCCACGGCTGGGAACCGGCCCCCGGCGCGCCGCGCCCTGATCACGGACGTAAGCTCGCCGACCTGCTAGGCTGGCACTACTTCGATCAGGGCGCGCGGACCGGCGTGCTCAGCCGGCACCCCATTGTGACCAACTCCCCTGCCCGGTGGGGCGTCTCCCTCCGCCTGCCCTCGGGACGCGAGGTATGGCTGTTCAACGTCCACTTCGCTGCCGCGCCTTATCAGCCGTACCAACTTCTCGGCATCCCCTACTTCGACGCGCCATTCCTCAAGACGCCCGAGGAGGCCATCCAAGCCGCGCGGGCCGCACGCGGCGGTCAAGTGGACCGGATGTTGGCAGAGCTGCGACCCGCCCTCGCCACCGGTCAACCGGTCTTCCTGACGGGCGACTTCAACGAGCCTTCGCATCAGGACTGGACACCCCGCGCCGCAGCCGCAGGCAAGAGTCCGCTGGCTGTGGAGTTCCCGGCGACGCTGGCGGTCACGCGCGCCGGGATGAAGGACGCCTACCGTGCCACCCATCCCGACGAAGTGGCCCGGCCGGGTTGGACTTGGACGCCGACAACCTCGCCGGACGACCCCAAGGACCGGCACGATCGAATTGACTTCGTTTTCGTCAGCGCCGCGAACACCTCGGTCACCCGCTGCCAGATCGTTGGCGAATCAGCCGCCTTCGCCGACCTCGTCGTTCAGCCCTACCCTTCCGACCACCGGGCAGTGGTGGCGACCGTGGAACTCCGCTGACCCGATGCCCTCGCTTTTCTGCCTGGCCGTTGCGAAGACCGGCAGCAAGACGGAAGGCGGATAACGAATTGCGGCGGTGACCAACGCCGCGCCCGGTTGACTCTTTTCCGCACGTCGGCCCGGTGGTCAAGCCGATCAGCCGGCGACCTGCCGCCGCTTGGATAACTCGCCGGTCACGGCGTCGAACCAGGCCGCGTCAGGCAGGGCATAGGGCCGGAAGATTTCGAGCGAGCCGGCCGGCTCATGGAACAACAGGGCGCGGTGAAGGCCCAGGCGGCTGGCGTCCGGCGAATCCACGAGGCTGGCGGAATCGTTGGCACTCATCTGGAACAGGACGCGCCAGGCAAAGCTGGCCAGGGTCTTTCGTCCGAGAAACCGCCCCAGGTTGCTCCAGGTGTCGCCCGTGGCGATGACGTGGACGCCGTTCGCCGGACCTTCGACAACGAGTTCCTGAAACTGGGGCGCCACGTTCGCATCCGGATCCGAAGTCGTGGAAGCAAACCCGTAGTCGTCCTCGCTGCGCAGCCGCTTGTAGTGCTGCAGGCCGTGAATAATGACAAACGTGGTCGGCGCGTTCGTGCCCGGCCCAACCGGCGCTTGAACATTTCCTCCCGCACCGGCTTCGAATCGGCGCTTCACCTCGTCTGCCAGGCCCCGGATGACGGATGGAACTTCAGTCGGTCCCGGGCGTGTGACCGGGTGTGGGACGGCCTCGATGAGGCGATCCAGCAGGGCGCGTTCCCGCGACCCCGGCAGTGACGGATCCAGTACCACAAATCGGGCTGAACCGACCGGGTGTTGCGCCGCCAGCGCCACCAACGCGAGACACACCAGAGTGAAGGCCGCCTCGTCGCGCTGACCGACGATCAGGAGGTTGTTCCCCGCCTGCCGGCGGAACAGCACCTCGGTCGGCCCCTTGATCGAGTTCGGCGCGCCCAGCCACACGCGGGAGATGGGCGGAGTGACGTCCGGCCTCTGTTCCAGCACTGCCGCCAGGTCTGTGTTTTCGACCACATCGGCCGGCGCGTTCCCTTCGAAGACCATCGGCGCGGCCGCGCGCGCCGAGGCCGCCTCCGCCCGCGCGCGAATCTCTGCCAGCCGCGCGTCGCGCTCGTCCTCAGGAAGCCAGACGGTCTGGAACGGGCTGTTCCCTTCGGGGGCGCCGCCGGCGTCGTTGTAGATGCCCTCGCCTGGCCGCGACAGCAGCCGCGGGGCGGGGTTGTTTTCGTCCATGATCAGGTAGGCGTCCGCCTCATTACACTGCAGCGCGATGCGCACCACCATCTGGCCGAGCGTGGCGCGGGCCAGCGTGTAGGCGCCGCCGAGCGTTTGCGAACCCAGCAGCACGTGAATGCCAAACGCGCGACCCTGACGAACGATCCGATCCAGCAGCACGGCGGCGGACTGGGAAATCCGGTCCTCCTCCGTGAAGAACTCCTGAAACTCGTCAATGATCAGCAGCGTGCGAGGCAGGGACTCGCCCGTCGCGCGCCGATAGCCGGCGAGGTCTTGCACCCCTCGCGCCCGGAAGCGGTCGCCCCGCCGGCGCAGTTCATCGTCCACGCGCTGGAGCACACTGAGGCCAAAGTCCCGGTCGCTCTCGATCGCCACCACCCGGGCGTGCGGCAGCTTCCGAGTGGCGTAGCCTTTGAACTCGACGCCCTTCTTGAAGTCCACGAGGTAAAACTCCACCTCCGCCGGCGAGCACCAGGAGGCCAGATTCGTGATGAGCACGTGGAAGAACGTGGATTTGCCGGAGCCCGTCTTGCCCGCGACGAGGGCGTGCTGGCGCGTGCCCCGGCCCAGTGCGAAATACTGCAGCTTCGTCGCGCCCGCGCGACCGATGGGCACCCGAATCTCCTCGGTCGTGTCGAGCGACCAGAAAGCCTCCGGCGGCGGCGCGACCTGAGCGAAAGCGACCTCCACCCGGTTCGCGCCGCGCGATCGCTCGCCGACCCGTCGGAGAAACTCGCCCGTGAATTCCGGCGGCGGTGGCGGGTCGAGGATCAGGCGTGCGCCCGGCCACGGCGCGTCCGCCAGCGTCGGCACTTTGTTCGCCCCCACCACCCGTACGCTCTGGCGTCGCAGCTCTTCGGCCACCCAGTCGTGCGGCAGCGGTTGACGCCGGTCCCACTGGATGAGCGTGAAGACGCCACACCGCGCCCCGCTCGCGGCGATGTTCAACAACCGCCGCGCGGCCGCCTCGCTGAAGTTCACCGGAAAACCTGCGATTACGAGGACATGGTACTTCTCCGCGATGACGCCGGCCGCGGCGTTGTAGTCGGCGATCGTGGCGTATTCATCGCGCAGATACATCTGGATGACCTTCTCCATGTGCTCGCCGAGTTCGGCGAGGCGCTCCTCGATCTGCGCGGTCTGGGTCCAGATGCGGCCGTTGATGTTGTTTTCGTCAAAATCGGCCAGACGCATCAAACCCGCGAAGCTCTGCCCCAAGCCCACCGGATCAATGATCGTGAAGCTCAGCTTGCCCGGGGGCGTGGCCGACAGCAGGCGATAGATCACGTTGTTCATCGTCGCCACCGCTTCGGCGCCGCCTTCTTCGCCCGTCTCGAACAAGAGCGAACCCTGGTTCGGATAGCTCAGCAACAACGGCACGGACAGCATCGCCGGTAACTCCGCGCGGAAACGCCGCTCGGTCAACTCCCCCCCGCACAGCCGCTCGACCTCAATCTCAAGCCGGCCGAAGGGCGCGGCGTTACGGAACGTGGCGGGAGGTTCCCACGCCTGCCAGGCCGGGTCCGACCACGCCGGAAACTCCCGGGCAACCGCCTCATTGGCCGCGCCCAAGGCGGCGAGCAGCGGCGACAGTTTTTGTCGTGCGCGCAGGTCGTAGTCCGCCAAGGCGCTGGCTTCGTCGGCGGCGATTCGGGCCTTGGCAGTGGCGAACTCCGCCTCGATCCGTTCCTGTTCCCGGAGCTGCGCCTCCGCACTGAGCGTGCCGGCCGCCGCGGCGCGCGCCTGCAGCATGGCCAGCCGGGACGCCAGTTGCGCGTCGTTACGTGCGGACGCCCGGTGCGCTTGCGCGTCCAATTCGCGGGGGTACCGGGCACGGAGTTCTTCCGCCCGCTCAACGGCCTCGCTCCACTCCTCACGCAGCCGGGCGGTGGTCTGTTCATACTCGCGCTCGATGCGCCCCTGTTCGTCACGATGCCGCTGTTCTGCCCGCTCCTTCGCGAGCGCGAGTGCCCGACGCGCCCCTGCCAGGTGCTCGGCCGTCGCCCTCGCCAGCGGCAGGGCTTGCCGGCGTGCCAGCAGAAACAGCCCGGTCACGGCAACAACCGCTCCGCCGAAAGCGATTGCCGCGTCGCGCCAAGCGAGGCCCGGGAAGCCAAAGTGCGGCAGCGCGCCCGCCGTTGCCGCGCCGAGTGCCGCCACGAGGAACCACAACCACAAGGGCATCGCGGCAAAAACCCGGGACAGGCGAAGGTGCTGAAACCGGTCCAGAGCGGCCCCGGCAGCCGAGAGTTGGCCCTCTGCCTCGCCGAACAATGACTCCTCGTCAGCATCTGGCGCAGCGGACGACACCGGCCATTCGCGATCCAACAACCGAATCAACGCCCGGTCGCCGCGAAACACGCGCGCCGCCTCAGCGCCCATCTGCGCGGCTCTCTCTTCCGCCTCCAGACAACGCTGACGCACCTCGGCTAGACGCGCCTCAGCGGCGGCCGTATCGCTCTCCCGGCGCCGCTCCGCCCGCAACGCACCCTCCTGGACGCGGTATTTTCGCCGGCTTTCCTCCTGATCCACGCGCTGGGTCGCCCGCCGTCGGTCCGCCAGCAGGCCCTGCTCGATCAGCCGTTGCCGTGCCGCGTGAATGGCTCGAAAGCGAGCGGCCGCCTGCTCGTATTCCGCCCGTCGCGCTGCTTCGTCAGCGGAGGACCGTTCTTCCAGCCGCCGCAAGGCAGTTGCACGGACCTGTTCCACTGCCGCGAACTGCGCCGCGAAACCGGCGGCCAGCTCCGCTTCTTCCCGCGCCAACTCCCGCACCGTGGAGCGAAAACGCTCCACGAGGCTCAGGGCTTCCTTCACTCCGGGCAGATCACTCACAGTCGTTCCTCACCCGGGTCAGCAGTTGGTCGAGTTTCTCCAGGACGCCCGCAGCGCGCTCCACTTGCGCCCGCAGTTCGCCGATATACCGCTGCTCGAACTCCGCGGCCCGCGCGTCGCGCCAGTGAGTTCGTGTGTCGTCCCAACCGATCATCAAGTCGCGGGTCAGCGCCATCAGGCGGGCGCGGCTGGCGTTCACGCTCATGGCCGGGCCTCCTCACCGACCGCCGGCGGAGGTGATGGAGGCCGGACTTCGGCGTATGCCTCCAGCGCGGCGATCGCCTGGCCGAGGTCCGCGACCGCCGCCCCGAGGTCCGCGACCAGAAAGTGTTGAAGCTGGTCCAATTGTTTGAGGAGCGGATCGGCATGGTTCCCAAAATCCCGTCCCCAGCGACGAACCCGCGCCAGCTTGTCCTCCGCCTCGCGCACGGCCTGCTCCGCCCGATGTACCGCCATCTGCAGGGACGACGCCGGACCGCGCAGGGACGAAAGCCGTGCGCTCAGCAACTCCTGTTGCGCTTCCTCGAGGCGCCGCTGGCGGCGCCGCAGTTCCGCTTCCCAAAAAGCACGCCGGTCGTGCTCCAGCCAGGCACGGGTCTGCGAGGCCTCGGTCTGAGCCTCTTCGAGTGCGGGCCGGGCCTTGCTCCGGTACGTGATGAGGTGCGACCGGAACGCCTCCAGCGCCTCGAGCGATGAGACATGGGCCTGCGTGGACATGCGCTAACGCTGCCGGAGGTACTCCTCGATCCGCTGCGCCTTGCGCAACAAATAGGGCGCGTGCTGATTGGCGGACTCGATGAATTTCTTCATCGCCTTCATCGTTTGCAGGAACTCCTCGCGAAACTTCTCGTGCTCCTGATCCTGCCACGTCTCACCCAACGCGGCGAAGCGGGCCTGCAACAGGGCCATGCGATTTTGCAGATCGTTGTTGAAACGCTGCAATTCGTCGGCGAATCGCCGCACCTTTTCCGGATCCATGATTGCCTGAGCCATCCCGCAGGTCCTTTCTCTTCGCGCCGCTCGCTGCCCGACGTCCGACGGTAGCACAGCCGGTGCCGGGTTGGGAGCCGGATTCCCGCGCGCGGCCTCCAGCGGCGCGGTTCGATCATTCGCTACGGTGTCGTCTCGAATGTTGCTCCGGTGGGCCGGCGTCTGAAGAACCATGACTCTGCGCCCTCTCCCCTGCCCCGCGATGATCCTCGCCGGGATAGTCTCGTTGGCTCTCCGCGCCGCCGAACCAGCCCCGGCACTCGCCATCCCGTCCGCTTCGAACATCCTCTCCACGATCCGCGCCGGCCACCCCCGGCTGATCGCCAACGACGCTGACTTCACCGCCCTGCGCGCCCGCGTCGGCGAGGATCCCACGGCGCGGGACTGGTTTGCCAGGCTCAAGACCGAAGGCGACAAGCTGCTGTCTGCCCCACCCTCCACCTACGAGATCCCCGACGGCGTGCGCCTCCTCAGCACCAGCCGCCGGGTCCTTTTGCGCGTCCAGACACTCGCGCTGCTCCGTCATCTGACCGGCGACACGAATTACACCCGACGCGCCGGGCTGGAACTGGAGGCCGCCGCCGCCTTTCCGGACTGGAACCCGCGCCACTTCCTCGACACGGCGGAAATGACCCACGCCTTTGCGATCGGATACGACTGGCTTTTCCACGACTGGACGCCCGCAACCCGCGAACGGCTGCGGACGGCGATGGTGGAGAAGGGATTCCGGCCGGCCCTCGAAGTGTACCGCAAGAACTCGAGCTGGACGCGCGCCCGGCACAACTGGAACCAGGTCTGCAACGGCGGGATGGGCTTGGGCGCGCTGGCGCTGGCAGAGGTTGAACCGGAACTGGCCGGCGAAATCCTCTCCGGCGCGTTGACGAGCCTGCAACTGCCGATGCGCGAATTTGCGCCCGACGGCGCCTGGGCCGAGGGCCCCGGCTACTGGAATTACGCCACCACCTACAATTGCGCCATCCTGGCGGCGGTCGAATCCACGCTGGGAACCGATTTCGGCCTGGGCGCAATGCAGGGGTTCGCGGACGCCGGCCTCTTTCCGATTTACCTGACCGGCCCGCTGGGCCGCACCTTCAACTACGCCGACGGGGGCGACGGCACGATCCGGGCGCCGCATCTGTTCTGGATGGCCCACCGCTTTGGCCGTCCCGCCTACGCGGCCTACCAGCGCGAGGTGGCTTCGCCGCACCCGCTGGACCTGGTCTGGTGGCGACCGGAATTTACATCGGCGGTGCGCGACGACCTGCCCCTGAACAAGCACTTCCGCGCGGCGGAGGTGGTCACCTTCCGCAATCGCTGGGGCGATCGGAACGCCCTGTTCGTCGGGTTCAAAGCCGGCGACAACAAGGCCAACCACAGCAATCTCGATCTCGGATCCTTCGTGCTCGACGCGCTGGGCGTCCGCTGGGTGGTGGACCTTGGCGCCGACGATTACAACCTGCCGGGTTATTTCGGCGCAAAGCGCTGGTCCTACTACCGAATGCGCGCCGAAAGCCATAACACCCTCGTCCTGAATCCAAGCACCGAACCCGACCAAGACCCCAGCGCGGCCACCCGGATCACCGCCTTCGAGCCAAATCCGAGGCGGGCGTTTGCGGAGGCCGACCTGACTCCCGCGTATGTGCGCCACGCCCGGGGAGTGACGCGACGCCTGACTGTTGCGGACGGCAACCGCGTCGTGATCCGTGACCGCGTCCAGGCGCATTCGCCCGCCCAGCTCTGGTGGTTCTTGCACACCCGCGCCGGGGTGAAGCTGTCCGACGACTCCCGCGAAGCGATGCTGACGCAGGATGGCCAACGACTGCACGCCCGCGTAGCCGAGCCGCCCGAGGCGACGTTCGCACTCATGGCCGCCCAACCCCTGCCATCGTCACCCCGGCCGGAAAAGCAACACGCGAATGAAGGTGTCCGGAAGCTAGCAATCCAGCTCGCGAACGTCCGCGACGTGCGGTTGACCGTGATCCTCACCCCATTGGCTGCCGGTCAGAATCCGCCGGCGCTCGATTCGCTGGACCTGCGGGATTGAGCGACCCGCGAGAACCCGGTCGGCCCGGTCTCGTTGACACGCGCGGAGGCGCCTCCTAGCGTTCGCGCGCATGAATTCGCTGTTGGAGTCCCTCCTTGAACTGATTCGCCGCACCTCGGCGGAAATTCCTGATGATGTTCAGCGCGCCATCCTGGCCGCGCTCGAGGCCGAGAAAAAGGGCACGATCGCCGAGGGCGCGATGAAGATCATCGAGGCCAACATCGCGCTGGCGAAGCAAAAGTCCCAGCCCATCTGCCAGGACACCGGCAGCGTGCTGTTCTACGTGGACGGTCCGCGCGGCTTCGACCTCCTGCAGTTCGAGGATGCGGCGCGGGAGGCCGTGAAGCTGGCCACGAAGAAAGGGTACCTGCGGCAGAATTCGGTGGACTCGATCACCGGCAAGAACGACGGAACCAACGTCGGACCGGGTGCGCCGACCATCCACTTTCACCAGCACCCGGAATCGGAAGTCACCGTCCGGCTGATGCTCAAGGGTGGCGGCTGCGAAAACGTGGGCGCCCAGTACTCCCTGCCGCACGAGAAGCTCCACGCCGACCGGGATCTGGATGGCTGTCGAAAGGTCATTCTCGACGCCGTCCTGCAAGCCCAGGGCAAGGGTTGCGGACCGGGCGTGCTCGGCGTCTGCATCGGTGGCGACCGTGCCACCGGCTACGAGTTCTCGAAAGTCCAGTTGTTGCGGCCACTCGACGACCGCAACCCCGTGCCGGAGCTGGCCGCCCTCGAGGACGACATCGTCCGCACTTCAAACGAACTGGGCATCGGTCCAATGGGCTTTGGCGGCAAGACGACCCTGCTGGGCGCGAAAATCTGTGCCGCCAATCGTGTGCCGGCGTCGTTTTTTGTCAGCGTCAGCTACATGTGTTGGGCGTACCGGCGCCAAGGCGTCACCTTGGATGCGCAGGGCAAGATCACCCGGTGGCTGTACTGACCGCGAACCTCAACCGCCCGCTCCCATGCCTGTTTCTCTCCGTACTCCTGTTACCGAGGCCCAAATCCGCTCGCTGAAGGTCGGCGACGCGGTCGAAATCACCGGCGTCCTCTTCACCGGTCGCGATGCCGTTCACAAGTACCTGGCCAAGGGCGGGGCATTGCCGCCCGAGGTGAACCTGCGCGACGGAATCATCTACCACTGCGGACCGGTCGTGATCAAAGACGACGCCGGCCGTTGGAAGGTTGTTGCCGCCGGACCCACCACCTCGGCCCGCGAGGAACCGTACCAGGGCGACATCATGCGCAAGTTCGGAGTCCGCGGGGTGATCGGGAAGGGCGGCATGGGCGCGAAGACACTCGCTGCCTGCCAGGAAGTCGGCGGCGTGTACCTTCACGCGATTGGCGGCGCCGCGCAGGTGCTCGCCGAGCACATCAAGACCGTCCGCGGCGTGTACTTCCTCGAGGAGTTCGGTTCGCCGGAGGCGATCTGGGAACTCGAGGTGGAACGCTTCCCCGTGGTGGTGACGATGGATGCGCACGGCGGCTCGCTGCACCGGGAGGTCTTCGAGCGCAGCCAGGCGGAGCTGCTCAAGCGCCTCTAGCAGCGTCGTCACTGGCACGACGGCGTCATGCACGAACTGGGCATCATCCAGAGCGCCGTGGGCATGGCCTTGGAAACGGCGAACACGCGCGGCGCCACCCGCATCCATGCCCTGCGAATGCGCGTCGGCGCGCTCAGTGGCGTCGTGCCGGACGCGCTGACTTTCGCGTTCGAGGTCGCCACGCAGGGAACTCTGGCGGAGGGGGCGAAGCTCGAAATCGAAACGATTCCCGCCACCTGTTGGTGCGCCGCCTGCCAGCGCGAGTTCACCAGCGAAGATTTCCTGGGCGAATGCCCGGCCTGCCACGCGATCAGCAACGAACTGCGCCGCGGCCGGGAACTGGACCTCGTTTCGGTCGAAGTCTCGTAGGATCAAGGCAGCCAGGCAGCCGGTCCTTCAGCGCGGGCAACCCGCCCCCGGCGTTTGGGCCCGGTAGCGCGTGCGTCGCCGGGGGACAGACCGGTGCCACCGGCGCGGCCGTGCCGGGCGGGGGGGCGGCGAGTTTTCACTGGCCAACCAGCCCGGGCGGCAGCACCTTGGATGCAGGTCATGAGTGAGTTACGCGTGATTGAAACGGTCGTGCGCCGCGCGGCCCTCCGCCGCCGCTGGCAACGGGCCTGGCGCGGCTTCTGGTGGGGCGTCCTCGTCGGTGCCGCTGGATTACTGGTGGCGCTGGGGGTCTTCAAGCTCCTCCCGGTTCCCATCGGCGTTCTCGGCGGGGCGGCGGGCTTCATGGCGCTGGCCTGTATTGTCGGGTTTTTGACGGGCTGGTGGCAACGCGAGTCCCTGTTGCAAACCGCCCGCTGGCTGGACGAGCAGGAAGCCCTCAAGGAACGCCTCAGCACGGCGCTCGAAGTGGGGCACAATGAACGCCTCGGGCGCTGGCGCGAACTGGTCGTGCAGGACGCCGCCGGCCACGCGGGCAAGGTGGATCCCCGTCGCTTGCTGCCGTTCCGCCTGCCCCAAACCAGCCGCTGGGCACTGGTGACCCTGGCGGTGGCGGCCGGGCTGGGCTTCGTTCCCGAGTATCGCAGCCAGGCCTACCTGCAGGCGAAACGGGAGCAGGAGGTCATCCGCCAGACGGGCCGTAACCTCGCTCAACTGAGCAAGCGTTCCCTCGAAACGCGCCCGCCCGTGCTCGACCGCACCCGCAATTCGCTCCAGGCCGTGGGCGAACTGGGCGAACAACTTGACCGCAACCCGACCACCCGCTCCGAGGCCCTGCGCGACCTCGCGAAAATGATGGAGCTGATGCAACAGCAGGTTCGGGAAGCGATGAAGGATCCCGCGCTGCAGACGATGCAAAAGGCCGCCAACACCAGCGGCCGCGAAAACGCCCAGAGCGCTGAACAACTGCAGAAACAAATCGAGGCCCTCCAGAAGGCGATGGACGGAAAAAATCCGAAGCCGGACGCCCTCGACCAACTCCAGAAACAGTTGACCCAGCTTCAACAGCAGGCCGCCAATCTCGCTGCCCAGGGGTCGCAGGCTTCCGACGCCGCCAAGGAAAGCCTGAGCCGTTCGTTGTCCAGCCTCGCCCGCAGCGCCGAGCAAATGGGCGCCAGCCTCTCGAGCCTCGACGAAGCCATCGCGTCGCTCGAAGCCGGTCAGATTGACCAGATGCTCAAGAACCTCGAGGTCGCGGAGAAGGACCTTGAGAAGATGCGCGACCTCGCGCAGGCGCTGCAACAGGCGCAACAGCAGGCTGAGGCGCTGGGCAAAGACCTCGCGGAACAGTTGAAGCGCGGCCAGGCCGAGGCCGCCATCAGCACCCTGCAAAAGATGATCAACGAACTGAAGACCGGGAACGTTGCCCCGGAGCAGTTGCAGGCGATGATGAATGAGATCAACAAAGCCCTGCCCAACGCCGCGCCCTACGGCAAGGTCCCGGAGCATTTGCGCGACGCGCTCCGCAAGATGCAGGCGGGCCAGCAGCCGGCGGCCGCTCAGGCCCTGGCCGACGCCGCCGAGGAACTCAAGGACCTGCTGGACCAGCTCGGTGACGCCCAGGACATGATGGCGATGATTGACTCCCTCAAGCGCGCCCAGATGTGCGTCGGAACCGGTCAATGCTGGAGCCAGGGGCAGTCCCCGGGGCGCCCGGGTTTCAAACCGGGTGGCAAGCCCGGGCAGGGAGTCGGCACGTGGGCCGACGAGGACGAAGGTTGGACGAACATCCCCGAAAACACGGGGCTCTGGGACAACTCCGGAGTCGAACGCCCCGACTTTGACCCGCGCGGCCTGACGGAGCGGGGCCCGACGCTGCCGAACAGTCTGACGCCGACCAAAGTCAAGGGACAGTTTCAGCCCGGTCAGCAGATGCCGAGCATCACCTTGCGCGGCGTCAGCATCAAAGGCCAGAGCACCGTGGCGGTGCAGGAGGCCATCACCGCCGCCCAAAGCGACGCGCAGGCCGCCCTCAGCCAGGAGCAGGTGCCCCGGGCGTATCAGGGTGCGGTGAAATCCTATTTCGACGACCTCAAGCGGTAGCGTTGCCCGCCCGGGAAAGTCCCGGCCGGCGTTTCGGCCGAACCTTGAGGCACTCGTCCACCGGCAGCGACGCTCGAATCCGCCAGCACATCCCATGGAAACAGAACAACAAATCACCCAGTTCCGCGACAGCTACGCCGCCCTCCGGGCCGAAATCGGAAAGGTCATCGTGGGCCAGACCGAGATCGTGGACGCCACCCTCATCGCCATCTTTGCCGGCGGGCACGTATTGCTCGAGGGGGTACCGGGGTTGGGCAAGACCCTGCTGGTCCGGACGCTCGGCGACGTCCTTGACCTGACCTTCAGCCGGATCCAGTTCACCCCGGACCTCATGCCGGCGGACATTCTCGGCACCAATCTGGTGATGGAACTGCCCGACGGCCGCCGCGCGTTCGAGTTCCAACGCGGGCCGGTCTTCGCGCATGTCATCCTCGCCGACGAGATCAACCGCGCCACGCCCAAGACCCAGTCGGCCATGCTCGAGGCCATGCAGGAGCGGCAGGTTACTGCCGGCGGCGAACTACGGCGGCTGCCCGAACCGTTCTTCGTCCTGGCGACGCAAAATCCGATTGACCAAGAGGGCACCTATCCCCTGCCCGAGGCCCAACTGGACCGCTTTTTCTTCAAGCTACTCGTCGGCTACCCCACGGCCGCTGAGTTGGCCGAGGTGTTGAACCGCACCACGGAAACCGCCAAGCCCCAGGTCAACCGCGTCCTCACGCGCGACACTCTCCTGGCGCTCCAGCGGCTGGTCCGCGAGGTGCCGGTCGCCTCGCACGTGAAGGATTACGCCGTCCGCCTGGTGCTCGCCACGCACCCCAAGACCGCGACTGCCGTGCCGATCGCCTCCCAGTTTCTGCGTTTCGGCAGCAGCCCGCGCGGCGCGCAAACGTTGATGCTGGCCGCCAAAGTCCGCGCGCTGGCTGCCGGCCGGTTCAATGTGAGCTTCGAGGACGTGCAAGCGGCGGCCCTGCCCGCCCTGCGGCATCGGCTGATCCTGAACTTCGAAGCCGAGGCCGAGGGCATCACCACCGATCACGTCATCGAACAAGTGCTCAAGGCCGTGCCGAAGACGGTCGAAACGGTGCCCGCGTGACATGAACGTTGATGGCATCCTCGCCACCTTCCACAGGCAGCGGGTGGGGCGCATTCTGGTCGCCGGCAGGAATTTCCTCCCGGCGCCGGCGTTGGTCACCGGCGGCGGCGCGGATCCGCAGCGTGTCGAGGAGGATCATGCTTAATCCGGCCGGCTACCCGTTCATGATGTCTGTGCCAGCCGCCCCACGGCGTGCCGACGTTTGACCCGCGCACCCTCCATGCCGCTCCTCACCGCCGATCTGCTGCGCCGCCTCGAGCAACTCCAACTGCTCGCGCAGCGACGCGCCCGGAGCGTCTCGCGCGGCGAACGCCGCAGCCGCGCCCGCGGCCAGTCGGTCGAGTTCGCCGATCACCGCAACTACGTCTTCGGCGACGATCTCCGCTACCTGGACTGGAATCTGTACGGCCGGCTGGATCGCCTTTTTCTCAAGCTCTACGAGGAGGAACGCGAACTGCCGGTCCGCATCTTCCTCGATGCCTCGGAATCCATGGCGTTTGGGGAACCGGTGAAGTTCGACTTCGCGCGTCAGGTGGCGGCGGCCGTGGGCTACGTGGCGCTCTGCGGTTTTGACCGCGTCACCATCCTCCCGTTCCCCGAGAATCCCGGCGAAGCCGTGGCGCGAAGCGGCCTGCGCGCCGTGCGCGGACGCCGGTCCGCGATGGGAATGTTCCAAAACCTCGCCCAACTGACAGCCCGGGGCGCGGCGGACCTGAACGCGGCGCTCCGCCGCGGCGCCATCGAAGCGCGTCAGACCGGCCTGGCGGTCGTCCTCAGCGATTTCCTCGATCCGGCGGGTTACGAAACGGGCCTCGACGCGCTCGTCGGGCGCGGCTTCCAGGTGGATGTGGTTCACATTCTCGCCCCGGAGGAATTGGCGCCGACCACCTATGGCGACCTGCGGCTGGTGGACTCCGAGACCGGGGCGCAGCAGGAGGTGACCTTCGGCAAGTACCGCCTCGCGGCGTATCAACGGACCGTGCAGGCGTTTTGCCAGCGGCTGCGGGAGTTCTGCGCCGGGCGCGGAATCACGTACTTCCTTGCCAGCAGCGCGACCCCGCTGGAGGACCTGCTGCTCAAACAACTGCGCGCGGCCGAGGTGTGGCGATGAGCTTTCTGGCCCCCATGGCGTTCGCGTTCGCCGCCGCGATCCCGGTGGTGATTCTGTTTTACCTCCTCAAGCGCAAGCGCGTGGTGAAGCTCGTCTCGAGCACGCTGCTCTGGCAGAAGTTCCTCGCCGAGTCCCAGGCCAGCGCTCCGTTCCAGAAGCTCCGCCACAACTGGCTGCTCGTCCTGCAGCTCCTGCTCCTCATCCTCGTCATCCTGGCGCTGGCGCGGCCCTTCTTCGCGGGCGAAATCAAGGGCGGTCGCCTCCTGGTTGCCATCCTCGATGCCTCGGCCTCGATGCAAAGCACCGATGAAGTCCCCTCGCGCTTCGAGAAAGCCCGCCGCGAGGCGCTCGCGCTGGTGGACAATCTCACTGACACCGATCAGATGGTGGTGCTGCTGGCCGGCGGCAACACCGAGGTGAAACAGTCGCCCACCGGCAACAAAGCTGCCTTGCGCCGCGCGTTGCAGGCGGCTGTGCCGTCCGACTCCCCCACCCGGCTCACCGAGGCCCTCAAGCTCGCTCAGCCTCTGGTGCGTGATCGTGTCGGCGGCGAGATTCACCTGTTCAGCGACGGCGCCGTCAGCGGGCTGGAGGAATTCGAGTTTGAAGGGCTGAACGTGGTCTTTCACCGCGTCGGGCAGCGCGCGGAGAACGCGGGCATCGTCACGCTCGATGTGCGCTCGAACCCCGAGGACCCCACGCGCCGGGCCCTTTTCACGAGCGTTTTCAACGCTTCGAGCAACATCGTCCGGACCGAGGTTGAACTGCTGCTCGATGGGCAACTGGTCGAGGCCCGGCCCGTCGAAATCCCGCCGCGTGAGACCCTGCCGGAGGTGTTCTTTGCGGGCCAGACCAACGACGGCGTCTTCACCGTGCGGCTCGCCAGCCCGGACGATTTGGCCGCTGACAACGAAGCCTCAATCGTCAGCCTGCTGCCCCAGCCCGCGCGGGTGCTGCTGGTGAGCCGCGGCAACCGTTTCCTGGAACGGGCGCTCGCCGCCGTGCCGTCGGCCGAGGTGACCGTCGTCACTGACCTGGCGGATTCCGCCGCTGACTTCGACATCACGGTGCTGGACGACGTATTGCCCGCCGCGTGGCCGTCGAACAACGTGCTGGCCATTCGCAGCGCGCCCACGAACTGGGTCGAGATCACCGGCCGCGCCGAAGCCCCGGCCATCGTGGATTGGAGAACCACACACCCGCTGCTGCGCTTCGTCACCTTCGACAACGTGCAAATCTCGGAGGCGTTGACCGTGGTGCCGCCGGGCTGGGCCACGCCGATCGTCGAGGCGCCCGGCGGTCCGTTGATCCTCGCCGGCGAGATCGGCCGCCAGCGCGTCGTCTGGCTCGCGTTCGACACGCTCCAGAGCACCTGGCCCCTGCGGGTGTCGTTCCCCATCTTCATCGCCAACGTTCTCGACTGGTTGAACCCGGTCACCGCCCGAGCCGCGCAATTCCTCGTCCAGGCCGGCGCGCCGCTGCGCCTGCCCCTGGACGGCACCGTCACCAACGCGGTGGTCCGGCTCCCCAACGGCGAGGAACGCCGGTTGACCCTCGACCCGGCCGTGCGCGAGCTGGTCTTCGGCGAGACCGGCCGCCGGGGCGTGTACCAGATTGAGCTCGGCAACCGCCGCTTTACGTTCTGCGCCAACCTGCTCGACGCTCCGGAAACGGACACCACGCCGCGGTCGGAAGTTCGCTTCGGCAAGTACGCGGCGGTCGCGGCCGCCGAAGCCCGTCCGGCGAACGTGGAAATCTGGCGCTGGATCGCCCTGGCCGGGCTGGCGATCCTGATGTTCGAGTGGTGGTTCTACCACAAGCGCACGGCATGACTTCCACTGCATGAGCCGGGGAGCAACAGATTGGGGAGCTGGCCGTCGTGCCCACGGGTGGGTGTGGCTGGCCGTCGGCGCGGCGCTCGTTGTCCTGGGCTGGCTGCTGCTGAAGCTGCGCTCGACCGCCACCGACCTGGTCGTGTACGCCGCGCAGGACCAGGTCTATGCCGAGCCCTTGCTCGCCGAATTCACCCGGGAAACCGGGATCCGCGTGCGCGCGGTGTACGACAGCGAGGCGGCGAAGACCGTCGGCCTCGCCAACCGGCTCCTGGCGGAGCGCAAACGTCCCGTCTGCGACCTGTTCTGGGGCAACGAGGAGTTGCGCGTCCGTCAGCTCGCGGCGCGCGGCGTCTGGCGCGAGACCAACGCGTGGGCCGCCTTTGGCTGGCGGAGCCGGCGCGTGATGATCAACACCAATCACGTGGCGCCAGCCGGGGCTCCGACGACGCTTGCCAGCTTGACGAACGCTGCCTGGCGCGGGCGCGTCGCCCTCGCCTATCCCCTCTTCGGCACCACCGCAACGCACTTTCTGGCTTTGCGCCAGCATTGGGGCGAGACCGCTTTTGACGCATGGTGCCGGGCCCTCGTCGCCAACCGCGCGCTCGTGGTGGACGGCAACTCGGTCGTGGCACGGCTCGTCGCGCGGGGTGAGGCGTGGATTGGCTTGACCGACTCGGACGACATCGCGGCCGTGCACCGGGAGGGCGCGCCCGTGGTGGCGTTGCCGCTCACCGACGAAACGCTGCTGATCCCGAACGTGGTCGCGATCACCCGGGGCGCGCCGCGAGAACGAAGCGCCAACGTCTTGTTTGAGTGGCTTCAACGGCCGGCTACCGCGCAGCGACTGGTCGAGTGGGGAGCGCTGGAAGGAGCCGTCCTCGCCGACGCGCGGGTTGCCGGGTTGCGCCCAGACTGGGACCGACTCGTCGCCGACATCGAACCCGGCACGGCCCGGCTGCGGAACCTATTCCTCCGGTGAACTGGACCTTGCTCCAGAACAGTCTGCTCCTCGGCGCATCGGCGACCGTGACCGCGGCCGTCCTCGGCTGGATCGTGGCCCTGTTCCTCGCCACGCTGGGACCTTCGGGACGCGCCGGGGGCCTGGCGCTGGCCGCCGTGGCGCTGGTCCTGCCGCCGTTTCTCGTGACCAATTGCTGGCTCAGCCTGCTCGGTCACACTGGAACGCTCCGCCGCTGGTTGCCACTTGAGATCTACTCCCTCGCCGGTGCCGCGTGGATTTTGGCATTGCTGCTCTGGCCGTTGACCACGTTCCTGGTGCTGGGAGCGTGGCAACGGCTCGATCCGGCCCTGCTCGACAGCGAAACCGCACTGGTCGGCTGGTCGTTGATCCGTCATGCCCTCTGGCCCGTGGCCTCCCACTCAGTGGTCCATGCGCTGGTACTGACCTTCGTGCTCGCCGTGAACCACTTCGCCGTGCCGGCCATCCTGCAGGTCAAAGTCCTGCCGGCGGAGATCTGGCTGCAGTTCAGCACGAACTTCAACCTCGCCGCCGCGCTCTGGGCCGCCGCGCCCCTGCTTCTGGCGGCGCTGGCGTTGCTGCTCTGGCTGGGCCGTTCCGAGGTCTCGTGGCCGCGCTGGTCGGCGGGGCTGCCGGCCCGCCCGCTGCATGATCGCCTCGGCCCGTGGCGCATGGCGGCCGGGGGCGTCGCTGTCGCGGTGGTGACGCTGTCGGTGGCGGTGCCGATCGGAGAACTCGCGCTGAGCCGGAGAACGTGGCTGGAATTACCGGCCGCAATCGCAGCCGGGCGCGGCGCGATTGGCACCTCGGTTACCCTGGCCGTCGCCGTGGCGGTCCTGACCGTCACCTTTGGGGTCGTGGGTTGGCGCTGGCGATGCGACCGTCTCCTCTGGCTGCCGTTCTTCGTGCCCGGATCACTCATCGGCATCGGCATGATCTTCCTGTTCAACCGGGCGCCGCTGGATGCCGTGTACCAAAGCCTCGCCGTGGTCATCATCGCTTTTGGACTGCGGTATGCAGCCATCGGCTGGCAGGGCGCCGCGCACGCGCGCCGCGCGGTGGACGCGGACCTCGTCAACGCCGGCCGGCTGTTCGGCGCCGCGGGTTGGCAGTTGTTTCGCCAGGTGCTCTGGCCACAGATGGCCCCCCAATTACTGGCAGCCGGCTACCTCGTTTATCTGCTGGCGTTGTGGGACGTGGAAACCCTCGTGTTGATCGTGCCGCCCGGCGGCGAGACGCTCGCCCTGCGCATCTTCAATCTGCTCCACTACGGCCACAACGCCCAGGTCAACGCCCTCTGCCTGACGCTGCTCGCCGTGGCGCTCGCGCCCCTGGCCGTCTGGGCGGCGGTGATACCCGCACGCCACTGGTTCGCCCGGGCCCGCGCGCGAACCATGCTCCCGGCCGGCCTGGCAACGCTGGTCGTTGGCTCCGCTGGTTGCGGGCGGGAGTCGTCTGGCACGGCCCTAATCGAAAGCCGCTTCTTCAGCGGCGTGGAGGTTTGGGGCGAACGAGGCGCCGGACCGGGCCAGTTTAACAAGCCGCGCTCGCTCACGGTGGACCGGGAGGACAACCTCTATGTGGTGGACATGACGGGCCGCGTGCAGAAGTTCGCGCCGGACGGCACCTATCTCTTCGCGTGGCAGATGCCGGAGACTGACTTGGGCCGCGCCAAGGGGATGGGCCTCGACGCCGAGGGACGGGTGATCGTCATCGAGCCGCACTATTCGCGGGTGAACCACTTCCATCCGGACGGCCGGTTGGCGCACCAGTGGGGCACGCACGAGACCAACGGCGGCGCTCTGGCGTTCCCCCGGGCGGTTGCCGTCAACGCGCGCGGGGAGCTCTGGATCAGCGAATACGGCCGGGCCGAGCGCGTGCAGCGGTTCTCCCCGGACGGCTCCCGAGCGCTCGTCAAACGTGAGGCGGCGGGCCCGGCTCCGGGGCAATTCAACCGGGTGGAAGGCCTTGGGATTGCCCCGGGAGACCGCGTCTATCTCGCAGACTCTTGCAATCACCGGATCCAGGTGCTGGACGATGCGGGCGAACTTGTCCGCACCTTTGGACGACCGGGCAGCGGGGTGGGTGAATTGAGCTATCCCTACGACGTGCGGCTGGACGCCGCCGGCAACGTCTTCGTGTGCGAATTCGGCAACAGCCGCGTGCAGGTCTTCACGCCGGAAGGAGTCCCGCTGGAAATCATCGGCGGGCCGGGCGCCGCCCCGGGCCGCTTCAACAACCCGTGGAGTCTCGCCTTTGACTCCCGGGGCAACCTCTACGTGGCCGACGCCCTGAATCATCGCGTCCAGAAGTTCCTCCGCCGACGCGACCGCCCGCATCAGGCAGGTGCGATGGCACCGACTCCCGCTGCCGAAGAGCGGACCGCCCAACCGGGAGGGCGCACATGAGGTTCCAGTTCACCCATCCGGAGTGGCTTTGGCTCGCGCCGCTGGTGCTGGGCTGGCTGGTGTGGTTGGCAGTGAAGTCCGACATTCAAACCAGCCCGTGGCGGCGCTGGACCGCGCTGGCGCTGCGGCTGGTCATCGCGCTGGCACTGCTGCTGGGGGTGGCCGGGCTGCAATGGCTCAAGCCGCTCGAAGGCATGAACGTCTATTTCGCCCTCGACCGCTCGGACAGCGTGCCGGCGGCCCAGCAGGAAGCCGCGCGCGAGTACCTGAACCGCGCCTCGACGCTCAAAAAGTCCGTGGACCGCGGCGGAGTGCTCGTGTTCGGGAATGGCGCCGCCATCGAAATCACCCCGGCCGCCCGGGTGGACGTCCAGAAGATTCATGCGGTCATCGGCACCGAGCGCAGCGATTTGGCCGCGGCCATCCGGCTGGCGACCGCCGCCTTCCCGGAAACGGGCCAGAAGCGAATTGTCGTGCTGTCGGACGGCAACGAAAACGTGGGCGACGCGCTGGGCGCGGTGGCCGCCGCCCGCGCGCTCGGGGTGACGGTGGACGTCGTCCCCTTGGGCGTAGCGCGCGGTGGCGACACCTCGATTCAAAAGCTCGTGGTCCCGTCGTCGCTCAAGAAGGGGCAGACGTTTGACCTCAAGATCTTCGCCCAGTCCGACCGCGAACAGGAGGCCACGATCCGGCTCTTTCAAAACGACCAGTTCCTGGGCGAACAAAAGGTCGAACTCGCTCCCGGCAAGAACCTGTTCACGCTGCCCCAGACGCTCGGTGAAGCCGGTTTTTACAGCTACGATGTCCAGCTCGAGGCCGAAGGCGACCTCATCCCGCAGAACAACCGTGCCAGCACCTTCACCGGCGTGCGGGGTGAACCGCGCGTGTTGATCGTGTCGTCCGACCCCGCCGCCGACACGCCCCTCGCTGCGGCGCTCCGCTCCTCGCGTCTCGAAACCGCGCTGACCGATCTTGGCGGCTTTCCAGCGTCGCTGGCCGAAATGCAGAGCTGGGACGCGATCATCCTGAGCAACATCGCGGCGGGCGACCTCGGCAACACCATGATGTCCCTGCTCGAGAGCGCGGTGCGCGACTTCGGGGTCGGACTCGTGTGCGTGGGCGGCGATCAGACCTACGCCGCGGGCGGCTATCGCAACACACCGCTCGAAGCCGTGCTGCCCGTGGAAATGGAACTGAGCAGCAAGAAGGTGTTGCCCAACGGCGCGGTGGCCATGGTCATGCACGGCATGGAGTTCAACAACGGCAACCAGATCGCCCGCGAATGCGCTTTGGGCGTCCTCGACGCGCTCGGCCCGCAGGACGAAATGGCCGTGGTGCTGTGGGACGGCCGTGACCGCTTCCTGTTCCCGCTGCAGAAGGTCGGCGACAAGAAGGAGCTCGGCCGTCAGATCGCCGGCATGAATCAGGGCGACCTGCCGAGCTTTCAAAACGTGATGACGATGGCCTACCAGGGCGATGCCACCAGTCGCGGCCTCAAGCAGTCCACCGCCAACCTCAAGCACATGATCATCTTCAGCGACGGCGATCCCGCGCCGCCGTCCGACGCGCTGATGCAATCCATCGTCAACGACAAGATCACCGTCAGCACCGTGTTGATCTCCGGCCACGCCGGCCCCGACACGATGATCCGGATCGCCGATCAGGGGCGAGGCCGGTTCTACAACGTGACCGACCCGAGCCAGTTGCCGCAGATCTTCCTCAAGGAGGCCATGGTCATCCTCAAGTCCGCCATCTTCGAGGAACCCTTCCAACCGCAACTCGCGGCGGGTACGGAGCCTGTACGCGGTATCGCCGGTGGCGAATTCCCGACGCTGCGCGGCTATGTCGCCACTACGCCGAAGGGCCGCGCCGAAGTGCCCCTGCTCTCCGACAAAGGGGACCCACTGCTCGCGCATTGGCAGTACGGCTTGGGCCGGGCGGTGGCGTTCACCTCGGACGCCCGGGCCAAGTGGGCCGCCGACTGGCTCACCTGGGCGAAGTACCGCCAGTTCTGGTCGCAGGTCGCGCAGTGGGCTTTGCGTCGCGTGGACACCGCCGACTTCAACGCCGAGGTGTCCGTCGAGAATGGCGAAGGCGTGATCAGTGTCGAGGCGCTCGATGCCGAAGGCAACTACCGCAACTTTCTCAACCTGCAGGCGGCGGTGGTCAGTCCGAAAGGCGAGCGCGCCACGGTGCGCCTGCAGCAGACCGGGCCCGGCCGGTACGAGGCGCGCTTTCCCACCCGTGAGGTGGGCACCTACATGTTGAATTTGGTCGAGTTGGACCGCGGCCAGGTGCGGGCGGCGCAAACCGTGGGTGCCAGCATCAACTACTCGCCCGAATTCAACGCCACCGAGCCAAACCTCAGCCTGCTCCGACGACTCGCGGAAAACGGAGGCGGACGGGTCCTCGCCCTCGCCTCGCCGAACGACCCGGCGCTGAATCCCTACCTGCTCGGGCGCGAGCGCACCTTCCAACCCCGGGACTTGTGGGAGACTTTGTTCAAACTCGCCATCCTGCTCTTCATCGCGGATGTCGGCGTCCGCCGCATTTACCTGGACCGCGCCGAGTGGCTGAAGGCCACCGAAACGCTGCGGCGCTACTTGTTCTTCTGGCGTGGCAAACAGCGTCCCGTCGAGGCGGATGAATCGCTCAACGCGCTGCTGGCCCGGCGGAATCAGGTCCGCGCACAGCGGGCCTCGCCGGCCGCGGAACCGAAGCCCGGCCTCTTCGAGCCGGCCCAACCGCTCAAAACCGACTTGCCCACCAGCGGCAAGCCGGCCGAACGCGCCGCGGAGCCGAAGCCGGAGGCAGCCAAGGTCCCGCCGACGGAGCGCGCGGCCACCACCAGCCGGTTGCTCGAGGCCAAGCGCCGCGCCGCCCGGAAGCTGGATCAACAGTAAGCCCCAAGGCTGGGCCGGCGCGGGCTTCGCGAGCGAAGGCGACCGCGCAGCGAGGCGAACGAATCGCCCTTGCCGAATTCCCGGGGGCGGGGCGGTCGGCGGTCACCGCGCCCCAACGGCGCGACGGACCGATTCGACCCGGGTTGGAACCGAAAGAGTCCGGCACATCGGGAATTCGCGTGCGTGATCATCGCCCGGCCGGCAGACTGCCAACGTGGACGGCTTCTGGTTCATTCAGGATTTGGCGATCGTGCTGGTGTTCGCCGGCGCTGCAGCCTGGCTCTGTCAGCGGTTGGGACTCTCGGTGGTGGTCGGTTACCTTCTGGCTGGCGCGCTGGTCGGCCCCCACACCCCGCCATTCGCCCTGGTCACGGACCTGAACCGCATCGAGGTCCTGGCGCAGTTGGGGCTGGCGTTTCTCATCTTCGGTATCGGGCTGAACCTGAATCTGAGCCGGCTCCGCAACTTGGGGTTTTCGGTCATCGCGGCCACGGTGATTGGCGCGCTGCTGGTCCTGAGCGCCTGCCGGATCATCGGCGGCACGCTCGGCTGGACCAACACCGCCAGCCTGTTTCTCGCCGGCATGATGATGGTTTCCAGCTCCGCGATCATCGGCAAAGTGCTGGCGGAACTGAATCTGACCCACGAGCGCCCCGGCCAGCTCGCTCTTGGCGTGACCGTTCTCGAGGACGTGGTCGCGGTCGCCATGCTGACGTTGTTGACCTCGCTGATCCAGTTCGGCGGCGACGCCTCTCCCTCGGTGTTGTCGTCGCTGGGCGCGCTACTGGCATTTGTGGTGTTTCTCTCCCTGGTGTCGTTGCTGATGGCTCCGCGCCTCCTCGCGCGCCTGAGCCGGGACAGCCTGCCCGAGATTCGGACGCTGCTGGTCGCCGGCCTGGTCCTGGCGCTGGGCTGGCTGGCAGTGCGCGCCGGATATTCGCTCGCGCTGGGAGTCTTTGTCTTCGGGGCCATCGTGGGCAGTACTCGCCACAAGGCCGAGGTGGAATCGGCTTTCGGCGGCCTGCAGCAGATCTTCGGCGCCGTCTTCTTCGTCGCGGTGGGCATGCAAGTGGATTTCTCGTTGCTCACGAACGACTGGCCGCTCGTGTTACTGGCCAGCGGACTGGCGTGGGTGCTCCGACCGCTGGCCGCCGGCCTGGGCCTGTTGGCGGTGGGCAACACCACCCGCGAGTCATTGCAGGCGGGCTTCGCCCTGACGCCCCTTGGCGAATTCTCGTTCATCATCGCCCAACTGGGCGTCGCCGCCGGCGTGGTGCCGGCGGGGTTCTACGCCGCCGCCGTCGGGGCCTCTCTGTTGACGTCCCTCGGCGCCCCCTTCCTGACGCGACGGGGTGAAGCTTTGGCAACAAGCCTCTCGCGAGCCGTGCCGCGGCGGCTGGCCGGCTGGATGGATTTCTACCGCGACTGGCTGACGCGGCTGCGGCACCGCAGCAACGCCAGCCTGTTGTGGCGGCTGACGTCCCGCCGCCTGATGCACCTGGCGATTCAGTTTCTCTTTGTTGCCGCCCTGCTGTTGTTTGCCGAGCCGTTGTACGGGCGGGCACGCGATGTCCTCGGGCGCGACTGGCCGTTGCCCGGCGCCCTGCCGTTCGTGTTTTGGAGTGGCTTCGGCCTGCTGCTGCTCGGCCCCCTGATTGCCTTGTGGAACAACATCACCGCGCTGGCCATGATTGTCGCCGATAGCGCGACTGCGGGATCATCGCGACAGGACCGCTTGCGCCCGCTGCTGGAAACCGCTTTGCGAACGGTGGCGTTCGGGATGCTGGGGGTGTGGCTGGTGGCGCTGGTGCCGTGGGGCGGATCGTTGTTGGGCGTGACTGGCGCCGTGTTGCTGGTCCTGCTGGGCTCGGCCGTCGTGCTGCGCCGGCGCCTGGTCCGGCTGCACAACCGCCTCGAATACGAACTCCGGCGACAGTTCCAACGCGCCAGCCACCCGACGGCCAATTCGGCCTGGTCCATCGCCCTCCCCGACTCCACCGCCGACTGGCGGCTGGACATTGAAGAGGTGGCCCTCCCGAGCGACTCGGCACTGGCGGGGCGCACCCTCGGCGAGCTGGCCATCCGCACCCGTTTCGGCTGCTCAGTCGTGGGGATTGACCGCCAAGGCTATGGCATCGCCAATCCGCGGGCGGACACGGTCCTGTTCCCCCGCGACAAACTGCTGCTGCTGGGCACGGCGGAACAACTTGCCCAGGCCGCGCGCCATCTGAGCGCGGCCGGCACCCCGAGCGGGCCGACGGCGGATTTCGACGAGCTGACCATGGAGTCCGTGCGCGTGCCGGAGGGCTGCCCGCTGGCCGGGCGGCCATTGCGCGAGCTGGACCTGATCCGCCGCGCCGGGGTCCAGATCGGCGGAATCCGGCGGGGCCGCCGTCGCAACCTGGCGCCGAGCGGCGAGGATCACTTCGAGGTCGGAGATGAACTGCTCCTCCTCGGCACGCACGCCCAGATCAAGCAGCTCTGTTCGATGCTGCAGCCGGCCTCCGACGCCGGGCGACCGAGCTGACGGCCTTCACACGCCTTCGCCGAAGAGATTGGCCAGGCGGGCGGCGAGCTTCCGGCGGGCGACCGAGTACGAGAAGTATTTGAGCGCGAGGTCGTAGTTCACGTACGCCCACTGCCGGCGCAAGTCGGCGGACTGGAGCGCCTCGCGGACTTGCTCGACCACCTCCCGCGTGACCAGTTGCGTCATCTCGATCGCCCGGAACCCCAGCGGGTCCAGATCGCGCGCATAGACCGCGTAGGTGTTCACGACGACCGGTTTGCCGAAGTAGATGGCTTCCAGAAAGGCGTTTCCAAAGCCCTCATACAAACTCGGGTAGGTGACGAGGTCCGCATGGGGATAGATGTCGAACAATGTGTAAATCTTGCGACCGGCAGCATCCCGCCCCCGTTTCTCGCCCACCCGGTCGGCGATGAAGCGGACGTCAATGCCCGCGTCGGCGATCCGGTCGTGGAGCATTTGCATGTAGGCATTGCCCTCGTCGCCGGCCGGATGGGAAATGACCAGCTTGGCCCGCGGGTCACGCAGCCGACGCACCAGCTCGATGGCGTGCTCGATGCCCTTGCGCAACACCACGCGCGTCGGCTGCAGGATCAGCCAGTCGTCATCGCGCAAACCCAGTTCCTGGCGCAGGTCGCGATTGTAGTCATCCACGCCGGGGGGAGGCGTCTCGAAATCGAGGACGTTGGGGATGATCGCCGACGGCAGGCCGCAGCGGCGGGCCAGTTCCTTTTGCGCCATCGAGTTGATCACCACATGCTCGGTCCGCGGCGTGGCGCCCGGAAAGGCCGCGCGGAGGTAATCGTTCACGGCGCTGACCACGAACCGTTCCCGCTCCCACGCGAAGTCATGATGATGCGCGATCACCGGCAGCCCGGTCTCGTGAATGACCTCCGTCATCGCCAGCCCCAGCGGCACATGCATCGGAATGGCGAGGATGTTTTCCGGGATCAGCACATTGATGCGAAACCGCTCAATGAAACGGTACAACTCGTCCTTCAGCGCCTCTTTCAACCGCTGAATTGTGGTGGTGGTTTCGCGACTGCGCGTGGTGCTGCCAAAGAGCCGGGCCTGCAGGGCGGAAACCTCTGGGTGTGCAAAGTACGCGAGCGGAGCTTCGACGCCGGAGTCCGGGGCGGCGTCCAGTTGACCGGCGAACCAGAAGCACGAGTGCCCCATGCCGGCCAGCAAGTGCGCCCACTTGCGAGCCTCCAGCGTGACGCCGTCCGTGCCCGCAAAGCGGGTGGAAACAAAACCGATCCGCTTGGGCGGCGTGGACGGCATTAATCCGGTGTTCATCGGCCGCGACGTTAGCATCGCCTCCCTCCGCGTCGAGCCGCCGGCCCACCGAAAGGGCCTGTTCTTCGCGGCTATCGGGGCGCCACCGGAAACCTCGCGAGGATGGCGGCGGTGGCCGCCGTCATGTCGGCGTCGTATCGCGCTTGGTCGCGCACGCGAAAGCGCAGCACGGACTTCGCGTCCGGACCCGGGCCGTATCGAACCGCCGCGTCGTCGCGGATGGTCACGTCAACCGGATCGAACACGAAGGCGTCCCCGGCCGGAGCGCCCTCCACCAGCAACCCGCGGAAGATGGCGGTACACCACAGGTTGCGCGTGTGTCGAAAGAGGGCTTCCCGACGCTTTGGGTCCACCGGTTGCCGGAGGAATTCAATTGGGTCGCCCGTTTCCTTCTCGAGGGCGTAGATGAAGAACTGGATGAGCTCCGGCGGGGCGGCGGAAAGCAGGTCGGCGTGCGTCGCCCGCCAAAACGAGGCGTGGCCGTTGTTTCGCCACAGTCCACCATCGAAACAGGGCACCCAGCAGAGGTTCAAACCGGAGCGCATCAGCCCCACGAACGCGTGTGGGTCAAGACCGACGTTGTACTCGCGGACATCGGGATGGGACGCCTCGCCAATGAAAATCATGACCCGCCCGGCCCGCTGACGGAAAAGGTCTGGATCGCGGTTGAAGGCCGCACACAGGTCGCGAACCGAACCCACGGCGATGAAATCCACCCGGCCGGTGGCAGCGCGCAGCGTATCGAGAATGAACCGCACCCCACCCTGAAACTCGGCCGGCTGGTTTGTCCCCGTGTCGCCGGAAGAGACCAGCGGCGTCGCCAGTCCTTCAAAGACCGGAATGCTCCGGCCGGAGAGATGGTTGAGCTGGCTCACCGGGATGCGGCCGGGCTGAAGACGCTGCCGGGCCCCCTGATCCAGCACGATGCCGCGCAGGTCGAACTCCGGAATGGAATACACGGTGGCCAGATCAAAATGGTCGTCCGGGTCCTCGTGCGGATGGAACAGATCCGTGCAATAGATCAACGGGACGCGGCGGACAGGCGCCGCCCCGGCCTCCGCACTCGCATGGAGCGGCAAGAGGGCCAGGCTGAGGGCAAAAAGTGTCGCCAGTTTCACGATCAATCCAGTCGAACCAGCGAGTCAATCTCGCCAGCCCGGAAGCGAACCCCATCCACCTCCAGTTCGAGATCCGCAGCTTTAAGGTTCTCGAGGAAAGGCGGCGGATCGCGCAGCACCAGCCGGCCACGCAGACGGACCCCGTCGCGGAACCACACCTCGACTGGGTGATCCAAGGGCAGCGCCAGCTTTTTTGCCAACGCCAAGACGGCGGCCTGCCGCTGCGCCCGCCAGGACGCATAGCCGTCACCTGGCCTATTGCCGTTCAGAGTCAGCTCGAGTTGCGACGGGCCACCGCCCGCTGTTTTCGGCGACGAGCGGGCGGCCAGCCTCACCACCAAACCGCGGACGGTCTCCACCACCTCGGGCAACGCCCGGGCCACCTCCGGCGAAAGGCCCTCGCCCACCCCCAGCTCCTGAACTCCAACCGTCACCATCCACGCGGGAGGCGTCCGATCGAAAACCGCCGCTGCCAGGGCCAGCAGCGAACGCGGGCTGGTCAAATGGCCCAACGGCTCGTCCATCGCGGCCGCGGCCAGAGGACCAATCTGGATGGCGCCGGGCGGTGCGTTCAGCGTGGCGTCCACGAAGACGACCGCCCGCGCCCGGGAAATGGCGTCGGCGAGGTCCGGTGTCAATTGCTGCGGGGTGAGGACGCGCACCCAGGCAAAATCCAGTTGGCCAACCGCCCGGGCGACGGATGGCCCGAGGGCGTCGTCACGGCGCAGTTCATTGCCGTAGCCGATGAGCAGGACCGGGCCTTCGGTCGCACTGGCCATGGAGGACGCCGGACCGGGCGCGTCAGCGGGCTGCGTGAGCGATGATTCGTCCATCCGCAGCCACCAACTCGAACTCCAAAGCCAGCCGCCCGTCCGCATGCGTCGAGCAACTCAGGCAGGGGTCATAGCAACGAATGCCGGCTTCCACCCGATTGAGCATCGGTTCGGGGATCTCCCCCGTCGTCGCCTGGATGTAGTGCCGGGCGATTTGGGCGACTGTCCGGTTCATGGCCAGGTTGTTCTGACCGGTGGCGATGATGAGGTTGACCCCGCGAATCAATCCCTCCTCGCTGACGTGATAGTGGTGAAGCAGGGTCCCCCGCGGCGCCTCGCTGGCCCCCACGCCTTCCAGATTGTTGATGCCGGCGTCCGCGCGCAGATGGCTGCCCAGCAGATCGGCGTCTTCCACCATCTGACCAATGCGCTCGACAGCCCCAAGGATCTCGATGAGCCGGGCGTAATGGTAGAGGAACGACGAGTTCACAGCCCCGCGACCGTGTCGCCGGAACCGCTCCAGTTCCGCATCCGCAAGCGGTGTGCCCATGCGCCGACAGACGTTCAAGCGGGCCAGCGGCCCAACGCGGTAGAGGCCGTCCGGATAGCCCATCGGCTTGTAGAACGGCGATTTCAGGTACGAGTCAGATTCGACGGCTTCGCCGATGACCTCGCGATAGCGCGAGACTTCGACGTGGTCCGCAATGACATTGCCGCTGGCGTCCACGAACCGGAAGTGACCGTCGTAGTGCTCCCACAGACCGTCGTCGTTTGCGAGGCCCATGAAGAGGGACGGGAAGTTGCCAAAGACCTGCGTCTCCCGCTCGTGCTTCTGAAGCACATCGCGGAACAACTGGATTGCCGCCTGGGTCGAGGCCAGCGCCTCCGGCAGCCACGCCTTGATGCGTGCCCGCCCTTCTTCCGTGAGGGGTTCGCGCACGCCGCCGGGAACCGCCCAGGCCGGATGAATCTTGCGCCCGCCGAGGATCTCGATCACCTCCTGCCCAAACTGCCGCAGACGAATGCCGGCGCGAGCGAGGTCGGGATTGCGGGCCGCCAATCCGAAAACGTTCCGGCTGGCCGGCGGGGTTTCCCAGCCGAGCAGGAAATCCGGCGAACTGAGATGGAAAAAGCTCAAGGCATGGCTCTGGACGATCTGGCCGAGATTCATCAAGCGCCGGAGTTTCGCCGCCGTGGGCGGAATCCTGACCGCCAGAATCGCATCGCAGGCCTTGGCCGACGCCAGGTGGTGGCTGACCGGGCAGATGCCGCAGATGCGCGGCGTGATGCCGGGCATTTCGCCCAGCGGCCGGCCCTCGCAGAACTTCTCGAAGCCGCGGAACTCAACGACGTGGAACTTCGCGTCGGCGACGTTTCCGGCGTCGTCGAGAAAGATGCTGATCTTGGCGTGACCCTCGATGCGGGTCACGGGGTCAATGACGACTCTTCGGGCCATAGGAGCAAAGGGCGAGGGGCGCGACCTGGCGGGCAGCCGGGCGGGGCCGGTCAGGCTGTGGCCTGGCAGGGTCACGGGTGGCGCCGCCGATGTCGGATAGCAGGGTCATCTCAGCCGGGTTTGATGAGGCCACCGTTGAGTCGCGGCTCGCGTCCCTCGACCAATTGGCTCAGGAGCGTGCGGATGCGCTCCGCCGGCGGCGGACAACCGGGAAGGTAGTACTCGACGGGGACGATTTCATGCACGGCCGCCACCCGGTCGAGCAACGTGGGAACGATCCCCGGCTCAGCCGGGATGCGGGGCGACACATCGGCAAGTTCGAGGTAGGCCCGCTTGAGCACCGGCTCGGTCTTGCGCAGCGGATTGCGCATCGCCGTCACGTTCCCGCTGACGGCGCAATCGCCGAAGGAAACGAGCACGCGGGTGCGTTCGCGGATGCGATGAACCAATTCCAGGTTGTCATGGTTCGCGACCGCCCCCTCGATCAGGCACAGGTCCACGTTGTCCGGGTACACCTTGTGGTCCACGATCGGGCTGTACACCAGTTCGACGCGGGCGGCGAGCTCGAGCAGCCACTCGTCGAGGTCGAGGAACGACATGTGGCAGCCGGAACAGCCGCCCAACCAAACCGTGGCCAGTCTCAGACGATCCATTGCTTCTTCTCCCGGGCTGTGACGATGTATTCGAGGTGGCCGCGATCCCGCTCCATTTCGGCCACCGTGACGCCCCGATAAAAGAGGGCGCCCGTGGGACACGCCATCACGCACTTCCCGCAGGAGGTGCAGGTGGTCGAGTCGCCCCATGGCGCGTTCAAGTCGGTGATGATCTTCGACTTTTCTCCCCGACCGGCGACGTTGAGCGTCCCCGCGCCCTCGATGTACCAGCAAGTGCGGACGCAGCGGGTGCAGAGGACACACCGATTGTGGTCCATGCCGAACAGGCGGTGCGAGAGATCCACGTCCAGCCGGGGGTGCTGGTAATCGAACCGGACGTGATCCATGCCCAAGGACACGGCGAGATTCTGCAACTCGCAGTGGCCATTGGCGACACAGACGGCGCAAACGTGATTGCGTTCGGCAAAAAGAAGCTCGAGCACCATGCGCCGGTAGCGCTGCAGGCGTTCGCTGCTGGTGCGGACCTCCCAGCCTTCGGTCACCTTGGTGACGCAGGCCGGCAAAAGCTTGTTGATCCCCGTCACCTCGACCAGGCACAGCCGGCACGCGCCCACGTCCTGAACGCCCTCGAGGTGGCACAGCGTCGGAATGTGGATCCCCGCATCCCGCGCGGCTTCGAGAATGGTCTGGTCTTCGGCCGCGCCCACCATCTGGCCGTCTATTGTCAGGGTCTTGGCTGCCATGGGAGTCCTTTCGCGTTCAGAAGATGCCCGTGGCCGGCGCGACAGCCGCCGGTTGTTTGGGGGCAGGCTGGAGCAGTTCCAGATACTCGTTCCGGAAATAGCGCAACGTGCTCAGCACGGGGTTCGGCGCGGTCTGCCCCAGGCCGCACAGGCTGGTGTTCTTGACCATGTCGCATAACTCCTCGAGCTTGGCGAGGTCGCGGGACGTGGCCTTGCGATCCATGACCTTGCGGAGCAGGTGGTGCATCTGCACGGTGCCGGCGCGGCAGGGCACGCACTTGCCGCACGATTCATCCATGCAGAACTCCATGAAGAATCGGGCCACATCCACCATGTTGGTCGTCTGATCCATGACGATCATGCCGCCCGAACCCATGATCGAGCCGAGTTTGGCCAGCGACTCGTAGTCCACCGGGGTGTCCAACTGCGAGGCGGGAATGCAGCCGCCGGATGGCCCGCCCGTTTGCACCGCTTTGATCTGGCCGCCTTCCGGGGCGCCGCCCCCCATCTCCTCGACGATCGTCCGCAACGGCGTACCCATGGGCACCTCAATCAAGCCGGTGTTGGTGATCTTGCCCGCCAGCGCGAAGACTTTGGTGCCCTTGCTTCGTTCCGTCCCGATGCCGGCGAACCACTCGGCCCCCTTCAACGCGATCGGCGGGATGTTGGCAAAGGTCTCCACGTTGTTGATGAGGGTGGGATGTCCCCAAAGGCCGCTCTCCGCCGGGAACGGCGGGCGCGGACGCGGCTGGCCGCGACGCCCCTCGATGGACGCCATCAGCGCGGTTTCCTCGCCGCAGACAAACGCGCCGGCACCGATGCGGATTTCAATGTTGAAATTGAACGGCGATTCAAACACGCCGCTGCCGAGCAGTCCGTACTGTTTGGCCTGCCGGATGGCCGTTTGCAGTCGTTGGATGGCCAGCGGGTATTCCGCACGCACGTAGATGAATCCTTGGTCCGCGCCGACCGCATAGGCGGCGATGATCATGCCCTCGATCACGCGGTGCGGGTCGCTTTCGAGCACGCTGCGATCCATGAACGCGCCCGGGTCCCCTTCGTCGGCGTTGCAGATCACAAACTTCCGGCTGCTGGTGGTCTTGGCCACGGTGGCCCATTTCAGGCCGGTCGGATACCCGGCGCCTCCCCGCCCGCGCAAGCCACTGCGGGTCACCAGTTGCACGACCTCCTGCGGTGTCATCTCCCGCAATACGTTGCGGAGGGCCAGATAGCCGTCCGCGGCGATGTACGATTCGATGCGATCCGGATCCACCAGGCCACAATTCTCAAGCACAATGGAGAGCTGGTGTTTGAAGAACGGCGCGGTGAGGTCGCCCCGCTTGAGCTGGCTCGGAACGCCCTTCAGCGTGGCGACCAGGGCGTCACAATCAGCGGGAGCCACCTTCTCGAACAACACTTCAGCCGGATCCACGGCAACGAGCGGCCCCTCGCAGCACAGACGCATGCAACCCACCCCGCGGACTTCCACTTCCTTCTCCAGGCCGGCCTCCTTGACCGCCCGATCGAGCGCGTCCTTGACCGCCTGCGCGTTCGAGGAGACGCAGCCGGCCGCCAGACAGCACCGCAGGGTGAACTTCTTGCGGCTGGCGAGTTCCTGCTCCTTGATCTGGACAAGTTCCTCAAGAACCATGGCGCAACCATCCTTTCACGATTTCGAGCGCACTTTCAGGGGTCTGTCGCGCGGTGACGACCCCGTCGTAAACCACCGCTGGCGCAATGCCGCAAGCCCCGATGCACCGGGCGGTGGCCAGCGAAAATTTCCCATCCTCCGTTGTTTCACCGGCCTTGATGCCATACTCCTTCTCCAGCGCGGCCACCACCTTGTCCGCCCCTTTCACGTAGCAGGCGGTGCCCATGCAGATCACGCAGGAATGGGCGCCTTTCGGTTTGAGGTTGAAGAAATGGTAGAAGGTCGCGACGCCAAAGACCCGGCTGGGCGGCAGCCGGAGATGGTGCGCGATGTGCCGCATCAGGTCATGATCGAGGAACCCAAACAACTCCTGAGCCCGGTGGAGCACTTCGATCAAGGCATCCTGCCGATACTGGAAACGCTTCATCTGCGTCTCCAAAATCTTGTACCGCTTGTCGCCCGCGGCTTTTGGCGGGGTCGAAGCGCTAACCCGGTTTCTTGACTTCGCGAGTATCATCACGATCGAAATCGCCGCTTAAGGGAGTGGACGGTGGTGTTCCTGGTCAACGCACCGCGTCCCGAAATCCGGTCAAAGCCTGCCACGCCCGCCGAACCCTGGCTCCACCAGAATTGTCATTTGCTGCGCCTCTTTTGTCCGACCGGCATCGGCGGGGCGGGCGTCACACCGGTTCGATCTTCTTGTACACCACCATCTCGCCCCGCCCTTCCAGATCGGCGGGGTGGTAGCGCGGGATCGGCAGTTCGGTCTGCTTGAACTGCACCGGTGCGGTCTTCTTGTCCACCAGGCCCAGCGCTACGGCCACGCCGTAAATGATTGCCTCGGGCCGCGGCGGACAGCCGGGGATGTAGTAGTTCACCGGGATGAGCTTCTCGACCGGTCCGAGCACCGAGTAGCTGTCGAACCAGATGCCGCCACCGCACGCACACGAGCCGATGGCAAAGACCAGCTTGGGCGCCGGCATGGCCTCGTAGGCGCGCTGAAGGGCCTTCGCAGTGGAGCGCATCGCCGGGCCCTGACAGAGCATCACGTCGGCGTGACGCGGCGAGCCGACCAGTTTGATGCCAAACCGCTCCGCGTCGTAGTAGGGCGTGAGGACGTTGAGCACCTCGATGTCGCACCCGTTGCACCCGCCGCTGTTGGCGTGATAGACCCACAGCGACCGGCCGAACATTTTCTGGCAGAGATTCTTTAACATGAGTGCCCGCTAAACACGCCAAATACGCGAAAAAGGTGCAGGTTCATTGTTCAATCTTGGAACGTTGCGCCCCTGGCCTTCTGGTGTTCACGATGCGCTCGTATTCCAGACCGGGGTAGTGCCCAAAGTTCACCAGCAGACCAAGCTGGAAGCCGGCTGCGTTGAGGTAGTTGAGAACCTGTGCCCGGTGTTCATCTGTCAGCCCGGACACCGCCTTGAGTTCAAGGATTATCTTGCCGTAGCAGATGAAGTCCGGCTCGTACTTGTGCTGCAATACACGCCCGCGATAGTTCAACTCCAACTTGGGTTTCGGTAGTGCCGGAAGTTTCAGGTGCTCGAACTCGATTTCCATGCATTCCTGATAAACCGGCTCCAAGAAACCGCAGCCTTTGTCCCGATAGACGTTGAAGCACCCGCCGATAATCGCATAGCTCTCCTCTTGGTAGATGAGTTCTTCGTCGCTCATTTCGTGTGTGTTGCGTGTTTAGCGGGCAATCAATCCAGTTCGATCTTCACGTCATCCACCGCCGCTTCCTCGGTCAAATAGGCCTGCGAGCGAAAGATCCACTGTTCGTTGGCCAAGTCATCGAAGCGGTAGCCCTTCAATTTGAGTTGCTCGAGCGGGCTTGGCTCCTTGAAGCAACGTCCGCAGCGCTGGCAGGTGCTCATGAACAAATCGAGCTTCTGCTGGATGTCGCCAATCGAGTTCGTCGCGTTCTCGAACTCGTGGCTCATGGTGATGGCGTCTTCAGGGCAGACGTCCGCGCAACGGCCGCAATAGGTGCAGCGGCGGCCGAGGTATTTCAGGATGCGGACCTCCTGGCACACGTCGAACACGAGGATCTCCCGCGCCGGACAGTTGTTCGCGCAGCCCGCGCAGCCGATGCACTTGGCGGCATCGAAGATGGGCCGCCCGCGGAACTTTGGCGGCACCGGCTGCGCCTGCGCCGGATACGGCAAGGTCACGCGGCCCGCCTTCAGGCAGACCGCGGCTTCTTTGAGTTTGCTCAAGAGAGACATCGTGAAGTCTCAAAGACCGTAGCTCGCCAGCACCAACGCCCCCACCGCCACCGCCAGCAGCCCGGCGAAGTAGCGAATTGCCTGGTCAATCCGGTACCGCGCATGCGTGGCCGCTACGAGCGTCACCAGCAGCACGAGCACGAGCACCTTGGCCCAGAACACCAGCCAGCCCAACGGGAACACCAGGCCGTTCCCCCAGGGCACAAACAGCGTGACAAACAGGCCGCTGTAAATGACCAGCTTGGCCATCTGCGCGTATTTGAACAGCGCCAGCTTCGGCCCGGAGTACTCCATCAACGCGCCCTCCATGATCTCCGTCTCCGCTTCGGCGATGTCGAACGGCACCCGCTGCACGAAAGCCTGGAATGACAAGATCATCACCGCGAGCATGATGAGTCCAGACAGCGGCAAGCCGGCACCGTACACCGACCCGTTCAGCACCGTGTCGAGGCGGAATGAACCGGTCTTCACCGCGCCGATGACGATCGCGACGGCAAACAGCGGTTCCAGGGCGATCATCGCCATCATCTCTCGACTGGTCCCCAGCAAGGAGTAGGTCGAACCCGCCGCCAACCCGGCCAGCAAGGTGCAAACGCCGACGAGCGTCAGGAGGTAAATCAACAGGAGGGCATCCCCCGCGCCGTTCATCGGGGCTGGAAAACCCATCGGGATGAGGCAGGCGAGCGTCAGCACCGTGGCCAGCGACAGATACACCGCGAAGCGCTGCATCAAAGGTGACTCTCCCGACTCGATGTCCTCTTTGCCGAGCAGTTTCAGGAGGTCGAAATACGGCTGCCAGATGGGCGGGCCTTTGCGCGACTGGATGATCGCCGTGACCTTGCGCAACACGCCTTCGCAAAACGGCGCGATGAGCAGCACCGCCGCCACGTTCAGGAAACCGCCGAGAATGGGCCAGATGGGGTTCATGGGCGGAGTCCAGATCCGAAATCCGGAGTCCAAAGTCTAAAGGGCACCGCAAAGGGGTGCGGCGGCACCAGCCCCTTTCGGGTTTCGGGTTTCGGATTTGTTTCGAATCTCGGCATTCGGATTTCGGCCTTCCCCGTCAGGTCTTCGCTCTCCTTGTCAGTATCCGTAACTCCTCCTGTGACCACACCTTTACCGCCTTAGTGCGCAGGTCAATCGTCTCCAACCGATCCGTGCAGGAGAAACACGGATCAATGCTGCCCAGCGAAATGGTCATGTCGGCCAGTTGCTGGTCTTTGATCATCGCCGGCACGCCCTGGAGGTTTTGATAGGTCGGCGCCCGCACCCGCCAACGGCGCGGCCGGTTGTTTTCGCCGGTGATCACGAAATGATGCGATTCACCGCGCGGGGCCTCGACTGAAGACATCCCCAGCCGACCAACGGGCAATTCGTCTCTGATCTCCGCCTGAAGCGGCCCCGGCTCCATTTTCTCCAGGCATTGGCGGATGATCTTGATGGACTCGAAGACTTCCTTGGCCCGCACCACGACGCGCGACCAGACATCGGCGCCGTCCGCGGTGATGACATCGAATTCCACCCGGTCGTAGGCGGCGTAAGGATGATCCCGGCGGCAGTCCATGTCCGCGCCGGCCGCGCGGGCTACGGGACCGATGAGTCCCATTTCCTTCACCAGTCGGCGGTCGGCTACGCCCACGTCGCGGGTGCGCTTCTGAATGTTCTTGTCCTTGAGCACGGCGGCCACAACTGGCGTCCACTCGGCTTCGAGCTTGTCGAGCACGGCACGCAACTCCGCTTTCATCTCGGGCGCGATGTCCCAGCGCACGCCGCCAATGACGCAGAGCGCGTAAGTCTTCCGATTGCCAGTGATCTTCTCGGCAATCCACATGACCGGCTCGCGGATGCGGAAGCTCTGCATGAAAAGCGTGTCGAACCCGACGATGTGGCAAGCGAGGCCCACCCAGAGCAGATGGCTGTGCAGGCGCTCGATCTCGAGCATGATGGTGCGGATGTATTCGGCGCGCGGCGGCGGGCGCAGCGCGATCGCGTTCTCGACCGCCTGCGCGTAGGTGACGTTGTGGACGCAGCCGCAGATGCCGCAGATGCGCTCGGCCATCAACGGGATCTCGTTGTAGGTGAGCACCAACTCGGCGAGCTTCTCGATGCCGCGATGCACCATGAACCCGCGATACTCGCAACCGCGCACCATCTCGCCCTCGACGTAAAGCCGGAAGTGCGCCGGCTCGTCGAGCGTCGGATGAAACGGCCCGAAGGGCACCACGGTGCAACCCTCCGGCGGTTCGTCGAACTTGAACTCGCGATCCTCGTCGAAGCCTTCCGGCACCTGGTTCCACGCGAAATCCTTGCGCAGCGGATGCAGACCGTCGGGCCAGCCGTCGGGCAACACGAGGCGTTTGAGATAACGGTGACCGACCGGCTCGATGCCGACCAGGTCGCGGATTTCACGCTCGGCCCAGTTGGCGGCAGGCACGACATCGGAGATGCTGTCGAGCTTCGGATTCTCCGCGGGCAAATACGTCAGGACGCTGGCCAGCAGGTGCTCGCGATCGAAGGCGAAGTTGTGCGCCACCATGAACTTGCCGGAGGACGGGCGGTCATCGGCGCCGATGCTGATGACGTAACGGGCGTCGAGGTCGCGGAAGATATGGGCGCACACGTCCTTCACGACCGACGGCTCGATGAAAACGAACAAGCGTCCGTCGCTGGGCAAGTCGGCCCGCTGAATGGCGGGACCAAATTTGGCCCTCAACTCGTTGAGTTTTTCGCGGGCGATCATATCGAAAATCCGAAATCCGAAATCCAAAGTCCGAAACAAGCTCGAATTTCGAATTCCAAAACGGCACCGTCCTTCGAGCGCAAGTGACGGTATCCACCCCAACGGGGTGCCTTTGTGCCAGCCCAAGGCAAGCGAGTCCGCGAGCGACGCCCTGGGTTAAACGAAGAAGATTGAGGGGCACCCTGAAGGGGTGCCGGTAAACCGGCCCGCAACCTGCGCCCGCCCCTTTCAGCGCGGAGCATTGTTTCAGGGCCACTCGCCGGGTCGCTGCCTGGGTGGTGGCTGCTCACGCTGGCATGTCTGCGATTGCTTCACGGGGCCTGTTCCTCCTTCCCCGCCACAACTCGCGATGCGCCGCCCAGCCACCCAAACCATTTCTTCACCTCGCCATACAGACCACTGGCGCGGTAGCGGTGAGCATCGGCTTCGCGCGCGTAGCCGCAGAGCCAAGGCACAGCGGCCCGGCGTTGTGCGCCGCCGAGTTTCGATAGCAGGCGCACGAGGCTGAACATCACAACGAGCAGCACGACCAGGACAATCGGCACATAGACCGCCTGCTGGTCGCTGCTGCCCAGGCCGGTCCATGCGGCAAAGCCAAACGGCCGGGTGTTCGCGAGCAGGACGCCCAAACCTTGTCGGCTGGCATCGAGTCCGGCGCTGATCACCGAGAGCGCCAGCAACGGCATCAGGCCCGAGAGCACGCACACACAGGCCAGTGCCACCTGGGCCGCGCGCATCTTGACGGTCACTTCGAGCAGCGGACGCCGCCGGGCGCGCTCCGCCACGAGGTCACTGGTGCGCGACAGGAAGATCACGCCGAAGAACTTGATGAACAGCGCCAACGTGATTGCGCTGGTGAAGATGGCGACCAGCGCGCACACCGGCAACCATCGCGCTGTGGCGCCGCCCTGGATGGCGGCGGTGAAGATGCTCCACTTGCTCGCGAAGCCACTAAACAGCGGCACGCCGGCGATGGCGAAGCTGGCGATCAGCGCCGTGATGGCCGTGGTGGGCATGTGCCGCATCAGGCTGCCCAGCTTGTTCATGTCTTGTGTGCCCGTGGCATGCAGCACGGAGCCGGCGTTGAGAAAGAGCAGGCTCTTGAACATCCCGTGGTTCAGCGTGTGAAAGAGCGCGCCATAGAAGCCCGCCGTAGCCACGGCTAGAACCGGCTCCTGGGTCGAGCCAATCAGCGTCAGGCACACGCCCAGCCCAAAGAGGATGTATCCGCCTTGCCCAATGCTGGAGAAAGCGAGGAGGCGCTTCGACTGCTCCTGTCGCAGGGCCTGCACGGTGCCGGAGAACAGCGTCGCGGTGCCCAAGAGCGCAATACCCATGCCCCACTTGGCCGCCGGATAGTCCGCAAGCGATTCCGCGGGCACGAGCCAAAGGAAATAGCGCATCAGGCCATAGACGCCGGTCTTGATCATCACTCCCGAGAGCATCGCGCTCACCGGCGAGGGCGCGGCGGGATGCGCGTCCGGCAGCCAGATATGGCCAAACGGCCACATGCCGAGCTTGATCCCGAAGCCCACCAGGAACAGGGCAAACGCCATCGCCACCCAGCCGCCCTGCTCTTTCAACTGCGCCGGCATGTGGTGAAGCACGGCGTCAAAGTCATATTTCATCAGCGTCTCGCCGCCCTCGGTCACGCCGGTTCGCGCGAGGATGGCAGCGCCGATCATGGTCACCGCGCAGGCGAGCTGCATCATCCAGAGATACTTCTTCGCGGCCCAGGCATTCTCCGCCGGCGGCGCTCGAAGCGGATCAAGGCCCAACCGGCCCACGTCATCATCTGCCAGAAGATGAAAAAGAACCACATCATGTCCGTGGTGCTCACCAGGCCGTACATGGCGGCGACGAACAGGAGGAAGTTCGGGTAGTAACGCCCCACGCCGTGCTCCTGGTGGTGCGTCATGTAATCAATCGAGTAAAACGACGCCGGGATGGCCACGGCGGAGATCAGGCACAAAAAGACGGCGCTGAGACCGTCCACGTAAAGCCGCAAAGCAAAGCCGAGGGATTCGATCGCGAGGAAGGTGCGGGCTTTGCCGGGACCATGCAGCAGGACCAGTCCGGCCTCCATGAGGATCAAAACGCTGGACGCCAGGACGCAGGTGAACGCCACCCAGCCGGCGATCGTCGTGCGACGACGCAGCAGCAACGCAAGCATCGCCCCGCTGCCGCAGATAATCATGGCATCCAAAACGGCGTGTTCGGCGGTGAAGGTCATGCGCTCACGATGTACGCGCGGGCGTTTACGCCAGTCGCTGGCCAACGGCTCGGCACTCCGTTCGCTATTAGTCGCATAGACCGGACGACAGTCATACCAACGCCCCCTCCGGTTGCCCCGCGAGCAGGCTCACCAAGCGCTCCACGGTGAGTGCCACGGTCGGTGACAGTCCGCGCCCGTGGGCGAGCGAGGCCGGTTGCACGCCCAGCAACCAGACCTTGGTGCGACCATTCTTTTCGACAAGTTGCGCCAACAGACCGACTGACAACTTGTGCGTGGACACCTGGGGAAAACGCGATCCCATCCCGGTCGAATCCAGCAGAACAACCGAACCCGGCGTAGCGCCGCACTCGACCGCATCCACGAACAACACCGTGTCAAAGGCCGCCGCGTCAAGATGGGCGACGTACCGTTCAGGGGAAACGCCAGCGACGATTACAGCAAAGTCGCAGGACGAAGCCCGCTGCTTGCCGCTCTTCCGCAAGGTTTCCGCCAAGCGCACCCCTGCGCCGTCATCGCCGTACTCGACGTTCCCCATGCCAACGACGCACACGCGGCCGCACAGGAGGTCGCTCAGTTGTTCGCGGAAGTCGGGCATCAGATGTCCTCCCCGAGTTTCTTGATCTGTTCGTAGGTGAACACCGGGCCGTCCACGCACACGTAGGCCACGCCGATGCAGCAATGGCCGCATTTGCCCACACCGCATTTCATGTAGCGTTCCAGCGTGGAGACGATGCAGCGCTCGGGCAGTCCCATGTTGAGCAGGTCTTTGATTACAAAGCGGAACATGATCGGCGGGCCACAGACGAAGGCGATGGTGTTGTCCACCGGCACCTCGATGCCGGGCTTTTTGAAAAGGCTCCCGACCACGCCCACATGGCCTTTCCAGGCCGGATCCGCGCGGTCCACGGTCAGATGACATTCGACCCCGGCAGACTGTTCCCAGCGGCGCAAATCCTCGCGGTACATGAGGTCGCGCACGGTCCGCGCACCGAGGAAGATCTGGATGCGCTGAAACTTCTCGCGATGCGCCAGCGCATAAATGATGCACGAGCGCAGCGGAATCAGCCCAATGCCGCCCGCGACGAAAACCAGATTCTTCCCATAGTAGTCCTCCATCGGAAAGCCGTTGCCATAGGGACCGCGCACGGCGAATTGATCACCGGGTTTCAGGGCGTGCAGAGCTCCCGAACAACTGCCGACCTGCCGGGCGGTGAAGAATGTTTGGCCCTCGGTGGGGCTGGGCGGCAGCGAAAGCGGAAACTCGCCCGTGCCGAAGACCGACACCTGCGCGAACTGCCCCGGCCGGAAGCGTCCGAATCTCCGCTGTTCCTCCGGATCTTCGAAGTGCCAGTAAAATGTCTTCACCTCGGCGATCTCGTCCTGCACCCGGTCCAGAACGGCAAGCTTGGGCAGGTAGATGTTTTCCGCGCCGGCGCTCACGGCTGCTCCTCCCCGGCGGTCGCCGAAAGACGCTCCGTTTCCCCCGTGGCCCGGCGGATCATCTCCACCACGCTGGGCATCCCCACATCACCGTGGCAGACGGCGGCGCAGCGTCCGCAACCAAGGCAGGCCATGCTGAGTTCGCGCTGGATGAAGTAGTGCGCCAGCTTGCGGAAGAACCGGCGATTGCGCCGGTCATGCACCGCTTTGCGCGGGTTGTGCCCCCCTGCCATCCGGGTGAAGCCTCCGAGGGCGCAGGCATCCCAGATGCGCACGCGCTCGATCTCGTCCGGCCCTACCTTCCGGTCGGTGACGGTGAAGCAGGTGCATGCCGGGCAGACGTAGGTACAACCACCGCATTCGAGGCAGCGGTTGCCGATCTCTTCCCAGGTCTTCTCGAGGATTTTGCCCTGGGAGACATAGCGCACCGTGGCCGGAAACCAACTGGTGGTCGTCTTGAAGCGTTTGCGCACGTCCGCGAGGAGCGAGCGGCGACGCTCAACGTGTGCCGCCGTGCCCCGCCGGAAGATCGCCTCGCTGAACAGACTTTCGCCCGCCGGGGTGCCGGCCACCGCCATGAACTCGCCGTCGTGCAGGTCCATGAGCTGCAGATCGAAATGGTCGCGCGCCGCGGGACCCGTGTCCGCGCAGACACAGAAACACTCGTCGGCAATATCCGCCTCCGGATCGGAGCAGACGACGTTCACCAGAAACAGGTTGCGCCGCCGTTGCTCGTAGTAGGTGTCGCGAAACTCACGCCCGAGATAGAACCGGTCCAGATGCCAGAGGCCGGCCACGTCGCACGACCGAATGCCGAAGATCGCCCGCTTCGGATGTTCGTAGGTCGGTTGTATGTCCAAGGTTCCCGAGCCGGTCCCAATCCGAAACAGCCGCTCGATGTGCGGCAGCACGTAGCGCTTCGGAGGGTAAAAGGGATTTGCCACGTGAACCCGCACGTGCGCGCGGTTATCGTCGGTCACCACGTCGAAAAAGGTGTCCCGCCGGCTTTCTTCATCGCGACAGAACGGCGCGATCACCTCGTAGCCTCGAGCGCGGAGCAAATCCACCACGGTGAGGACCTGGTCGTGATTGAGGATGCGCGCTTTCACGTCACAGTTTTTCGACGCGGACGCAAATCGGGCGGTCCAGGGCGCCGACCTCCACCGTGGTCCGGCCGAGGATCGCCCGTTCAACCTCCCGCACGAAGAACGGGACGAAGACGGTTCCCGTTCGAACCTCGCGCGTCACGCGGGCCACTGTTTCGGTGGCCCCTCCCGCCGTCACCAGGCGGATTCGCCCGCCATCCCGCACCCCGAGCGCCCGCGCGTCTTCGTCATTCACCTCCACAAATCCTTCCGGATAGTCGAGGAGCAGCACCCGGTACTCGCGCTTGAGGGTCTCACTGTGGCGGATCAGCGCGTTCTGGTGCCAGTAGTAGAGGGAATGCCCAAACACCAGCCCGAACGGGAAATCCGCCGATGCGCAGGCGGGCTTGCCGGGGCGCGGCACGCGCGCGAGTCGGAAAGGCCGCCAAGAGGTCTCGGCATCGAACAAAAACTTGGTTCCCAGCGGACGATCGTGGGTGCAGGGCCATTGTCGGCCGTATCCTCGCGCCAGGTTTTCATGCGAGGCCGCAGAGTAGAAGGGCACGACTTCGCCGATCTCGGCCATCACGTCGGCGGCGGAGAGGTAGCGCCATTCCGCGCCCAACGCCCGGGCCACCAGCATCAACTGCCGCCACGCGGGGATGGTGCCCGCCAACGGAGGAATGGCCTGCGCGGCCAGTTGAATGCGCCGGTCGGTGCTGGTGAAACTCACCTGCTCCTCCCCGAAGGCCGTGCAGGGCAGAATGACATGCGCATAGTCCGCCGTCGCCGTCATGAAGAGGTGCTGGACCACGACCAGTTCCAGTCCCTTGAGAACCTCGGCAGCGTCGCAAAAGGTCGCGTTGGTCACGGGGTCGTACCGGCACAGCCAAGCCGCCTTGAATCGCCCCGGTCGGCGCCCTCCGAAGAACGAGCGCGCGCCAGCCCCGGGCTCGGCCGGAAGCGCGACGCCCCATCTTTCCTCAAAAACCCGGCGCCGGGTGGCATCCGACACCGGCTCATACCCCGGCAGCATGTCCGGCAGCACGCCCATGTCACAAACACCTTGAAGGTTGTTTTGCTCGGTGAGTGGAAAGATGCCGGAACCCCGCCGTCCCACGTGTCCGCAAAGCAACGCGAGATTCACCATCGCGCGGATGCTGTCCGGATTGCGGGCCTCGGCGCCGGTCGAGAACAGCAGGGTGGCTGTTTTGGCGCGCGCGTACGCGAGGGCCGCGGCTTCGATGGCCTCGGCCGGCACGCCGCACACCTCGGCAGCGGAGAGGAGATCGTACTGATCGAGGCAGGCCTCAAACGCGGCGTAATCGCGGCAGCGCGACTTCAGAAACACCAGGTTGGCCAGTCCGCGATCAACAATGACTTTGGCCATGGCGCCGTAGAGGTGAACGTCGGTGCCGGGCCGTAATTGCAGCAAATGGTCCGCGTGTTCCGCCACCCGGTGGCGCCGCGGATCCACCACAATCAGCCGCGCGCCGGCGAGCTTGGCGCGGATCACGTGGCCTCCCACGGTTGGCAACTGCATTCCCAAGTCCACCCCGTCCACCAGGATCACTTCGCTTTCCGCCAACTCGCCGAGGGAATTGCTTGCCGCCGGCACCCCCAACATTTCGAGAAACACATGAACGGCATTGTTGGCGTACACGCCGAAGCCGTGATCCACGTTGTTGGTGCCGATGACGGCCCGGGCAAGCTTCTGCAGCAGGTACGCCTCCTCGTTCGAACAGCGGGGCGCATTGAAGAAGCCGAAGGCATCGGGTCCCCACTGCCGGCGAATCGCTTCCACCCGGTCGGCGATGAACCAAATCGCCTCCTCCCAGGAGGCCGGCCGCAGACGCCCGTTCTCCCGGAGCAGCGGGTGTCGCAGGCGGTCCGGGGAGCTGGCGACTTCGTGGACATGCCACCCTCTCACGCAGATCCGCCCGCGGTTGCTCGGGTGCGACATGCTCGGGTACGCCCCAAGAATTCGGCACCCGTCGGTCTCGAGGTAGATCCCGCAACCGACGCCGCAGAACGTGCACGTGGTAAGTTGGTGCGCCATCCAGACTTCCGGCCGCGAAACCTCGCCCGAACCTGCCGTGCGGGAGCCGTCCTGGCAGCCGGTTCAGCCGGGGCGGAGGCCCCGTCTTTCGTCCGACCATCAGTTCAGCGTTTCTGATTCGCGACTGGCGCAGCGCAAAGTAATGTGATACCCGGCCGCTGGCAACAGGGAACTCGGAAAATCGCGCGTCGCGACAGACGCCCGCCTCCGCTGGATGGCCGCCTACCGTTCCGCGCGGAGCGGGTACATCGCCTGCCCAACCCGGCGGCTCGCGCTGACGGTCTCCTCATGCGGGGTGTCAGCGATGTCCACGAAACCGATCTGGTAGTTCTCCTCGTCGAGCACCCGGCCGGTGGTGGGTTGGTCCTGGTACTGAAACCAGTGGGTGCCCACGATTTGGGGATGGCGCAACGCGCCCTGCACGTAGTCGGTGTAGGCCTGCGCCCGGGCCGCCTGATTGGCCACTGGCACCAATCCCGTATGGAACATGCCGCGATCCAACGCGCCAAAGTGGAATTCCCCAATGATTAGCGGCACGTCTCCCGCTCCTTCCGCTTTGAAGTCCGCGACGCTGCGCCGGTACAGGTTGTAGCTCACCACATCGCAGTACTTCGCCGCCGCGGCGGCCGCGCGGGCGTTGGCCCACGCGAAACGGCAACCCAGGTACAACTGTTCCGGAGCCACCTCCTTGATCGCTTCGCGCACGGTTCGGAAATAGCTCTCCGCCGCTACGGTGTAGAAAGCCCGCAAATCGTCCCCCGCCCTGGCCAACGGCGGCCGGTTGGTGCTCGTGAGTAAACCCTCCCAGTTGGTGTGAACGGTTCCCCACGCCGCGTTCAGCCGGCTGATGTCACCGTACTTCTCCCGAAGCCAGCTCACAAAGGCCTGTTTGGCCGGTTGATCGGCCGGTGACGCCAGGGCTGCGAGCGAGAGAGACACCTCGTCGCCCCAGGACATTTCGTTGTCCGAAAAATAGCCGAGACACCAGGGATCCTTCGCCGACCCGCCGCGCTTGGCTGCCATTTGCCGGCGCAAACTTTCGCGGAACGCCGGATCGAAGACGTCCGGAAATTTGCCCCAGTAACCTTCGCTCCCCTCGATGTTGCGGACGCCGCGTGAGCCGACGTTGTCCGTGTACGGCGTGCGCCGGAGCCGCGCGATGGCCGGGTCGGACCAGTTGGCCACGGTGTTCAATCCCCAGGCGCGCAGCCGTTGATGGATGATGTCCGGATACACGGTCTTCCAGTCCTGCCCGTACTTGCGCTTGAAGTTGGCGGCGGCGAAAGAGAAACACCGGGGCGATCGTCCCGCGTAGTGTCCCATCAAAGCATGGCCGGCGGGCTGGATGAACTCGGCGAACTCGGGTTGCTTCCAAGGTGGGTCCACGAACCAATCATCCCGCTCGTCAATCGGGGTGGCATCCAGCATCCGGACACAGTCAATCCCGTGTGACCAGAAAAGCCGGCCCGCAGGATCCACCAGCCACCACTTGCCTTCGTATTTCTGGACCCGGAAGAAGCCGGTGGCCTCCAGTTGCGGGCCGGCCGCCCAGCCGCCGTACTGGTTCCACGCGGCAGCCTTGGTGAACTCGGGCACACTGGCCTTGAGTTTTTCGTTTTCCGCTTCCCGACGTTCGCGCAGCTCTGCCAACGACGCCACCTTGCCCGGCCAGTCTCGGTGGCGGTACTGACCAAAAGTGTCAATAAACGGCAGGAACGGGTCGGCGTCGCTGGTCCACGCGGTCGGCCGCACGTATTCGCCGCCGGCGGTCAATGCGATGAGCTCGAAGGCATGCCCGACCTCTGGCTGGCTCAAAAAGATCACCACCTGAGTGACCCGGGATGGATCCAGCGCCTCCGGGCCGGGCGCCTTCACCGGATACCCCCGCATCCCGAACAGCTTCCCCCCCAGTTTGTCGTCCACGGTCCGCTTCAGGTCCACGCGTACCGAACCGGTCGCGCCGGGTTCGACGCCCGCCGACCCAGTCAGGCAGTGCTTGGTTCCGTCCGCACCGGGATTATCCACACGCAGGTACAGCGTGAACGGCCGGTCGCCGGTGTTTCGTGCCTTGACCATCACCCAGGCAAAGGGCGACAAGTCCCAGCCGCCAGCCGGCGCCGACAGGGTGACGCCTGGCCACTTGTCGCTGGGGTTGGTCGTGACCCGCCATCCACTGCCCGCGACTGCCGGTCGGCTCAGGGTGGCCTCGGCCGCCTGCATTCGACCATCACCGCTGTCGCGGGTGAAATCGAACAGTGTCCGGTCCGCCGCTCCGAAGACGTCAGGACACAGCGCGACGAAAGACGAGCCGGCGACGAAGAGGCCGAGGGCGAGGGAGAACGATTTCATCCGCGCCAGCTTTTGACCGTGAACGGGCGCCGTCAACCGGCAAAGGATTTCGCGGTTGGTTGACAGTCCGTCCAAAGCGGCTGTTCCTGGTCAGACCGGAGATTCACGACTCGACATCTCCGTCCCGGCGACCCGATCCCGCGAAAGGATTCCCGGAGTTTCGAGTGGATTGCGGCTTCCTTTCCGCGAAGGGATTGGCGACGGCGGCAACGCCATCGTCTGACTCAGGCGATTCTGAGTCCGTCCCCGTTCCTGATTCCGTCTCCGCTTCCTCGGACGGCGGCGCTGGCGGCAGTTTTAGCGGGGCCACGACCAGCAGCAGCACCGTGATCAGCAAGGCACCGCCAGCCACCAGCAACAACTCAACCAACGCGATCTGCTGATAGGTGTACAACAGGACTCCGATCAACATCACCACTGTGCCCGGAACGAATCCGGCAATCGCCAGGCGCCAGCAGCCGAAAAACGTTCCCCGCCGTTCGCCCAGCAGGCTGTAGCTCAGCAGCGGCAGCGCCAGCAGCAAACCGCCGAAGAGCCACGCCAGGCTCAACCCGAGAAAAGTCAGAATCCCCACCCACGCCAGTACCTGCGGGTGCCACGCGTCGAGTTGCGCCCCGAGCTCCCGGCTGGTGAGTCGGAACTGAACCTGATGCGGATACCGGATGAAGGTGTAACCCAGCAGCGACGCCGCATCCACGCCATCCTCCCGCAACTCCAGCGTCACGTCCGCCGCGGTGGGCAGCGGCTGGGTGCCGCGGGGCACCGCGAGAATGGCCAGGAAGCGGTTCTCCGCGAGCGCTTGCACGGCGTTCGTGGGCCAGAGCAGGCGCCCGGACCGCAGTTCGATGCCATCCGGCGTGGCCGCGGCGGCAGCACGGACGGCCGGCCACCACGACATTGCCACGAAATGCGCCACCACGAACCCCGCCGCCAACGCCATGCCGAAGGTCAACGCCATGACCCGGCCAAACGGCGCGGCGGCAAATCGCGCCACCTGGCCGATGGTCAGCGGCAGCCGGGGAACACGGTCGCCGGAGACTGTCGGAACAGACTCCGCGCTCATGGCGGGACTGGCGCGGCGCGCCCCCTACTGTGCCGCCGGCGGTTGCGGCGGCTGCACGGGCCGCTGTGCGCCTTGCGGCGGCGGCTGAACAATCACCGGCATCGGGTAGCGGATCTTCATGACGTCATCCACCAGCACCTCAATGTAGTACAACCCGGCCGAGGCGAACTCGACCTGGCCGAAGACCGTGACATTCACCGCGTGGTGGGAAGCGTCTTGCAGGGCAAACTTCACGCTGCCCTGACGCAGGACGGTGGTGCCGTCTGGCGCAATCAGCCGCGTGGCCTCGGTAAAGGTCCCCACGCCGGCCGTCCAGCGATTGAACAAACACAGCTTGAACGCCGTGACCGGCACTTGCGGCAGACGGACGTAGCCGATGATGCCGATGACCATGAAGTTGCCGCTGGATTCCTGGCGGACGTCTTCGCAGAGGAGTGAGGCCTGAAGATCAGGAAGGATACGATTCGGTTGCATAGTGGTTTGGTTCTAAATCTGTCCCGCCCCGGTCACGAAGCGGTTGCCCGCCTGGCCGCGCGGACGGTGTTGCGCATCAACATGGCAATGGTCATCGGTCCAACCCCCCCGGGGTTCGGCGTGATGCGGCCCGCCACCGGCTGAACGTGGGGGAAATCCACATCCCCCACCAGCCGAAAACCGCCGCGCGCCGCAGGATCCGGCACCCGATTCACGCCGACATCAATCACCACGGCGCCCGGTTTGACCATGTCCGCCTTGACGAACTCAGCCACGCCCATCGCGGCGATCAGCACGTCGGCGCGACGACAATGTTCCGCCAGATGCCGCGTTCGAGAGTGGCAGACCGTTACCGTCGCGTCCGCGTGCGGCGCCTTTTGCAGGAGAATCGCCGCCATCGGTTTGCCAACGATGTTGCCCCGCCCCAGCACCACCACCTCCGCCCCGGCGAGGCGAACCCCGGTCCGAACCAGCAACTCGTGGATGCCCGCCGGCGTGCAGGGCACAAAACCGTCCGTGTCGCCGAGCATGAGCTTGCCCACGTTTTCCGGATGGAAGCCGTCCACGTCCTTGCCCGGCAGCACCGTTGAATACACCCGGCTGGCGCGAATATGCCCCGGCAGCGGAGCTTGAACCAAGATGCCGTGAACCGCGGGATCGCCATTCAACCGCGCCAGCAAGGCAAGCAATTCCTCCTCCCGCGTCGCGGCCGGGAGGACATGCGTGGTCGAGCGGATACCAAGCCGGGCACTGACCCGTTCCTTCATGCCCACATACACCTGCGACGCGGGATCCTCGCCCACGCGCACAAAAACGAGGCAGGGCTCGACGCCCCGCTGCCGGAGTTTCGCCACGTCCGCCGCCGTTGCCCGATTCAACTCCTCGGCAATCGCGCGTCCGTCAATCAGGTTGGCCGGCGCGCTCACGGGGCAAGGCGGATGGACTGGACCTCGATCATCGGCAAATTCGGCCAGCGCGGCTCGATCTGTTCTTCGCCCGCCACGATCACGCGCTGCCCGCGGAACTTGGCAATCTTGATGTCCGGCGAGGCCGGCAGCAGGAAGTTCAACCGGATCGCACCGTAGATGGACCGCAACTCGTACGGCGTCGGCGCCTGAATGCTGATCGTCGGCCGGACCAACCCCTCGCGCCTCACGATGCGCCGGCGCGGCTCCGGCGGAATCGCGGGGGGCAAATCGGCGGGGGCCATGGTATCGCTGGCAGGTGCGGGGACGGCCTCCGGCTCCGCCGGCGCCGGCGGGCTGCTGACCGGGCCGGCGGCCGCCAGTGCCGGCGCGGCACTCGCAGCGGTCACGGCTTCCGGACTCGCGGCAGCGGTCGCTGCCGCCGGAGCCATCGCGGGCCGGCTGACCACGGCCGGAGTGCTGGGCGCTGCCGACCCCGGCGGCAAGCGCTGCAGGTACTGCGCGGACACGAACGCAAAAGTGTTTGTCGGAGCCTCAATCTCCATCCAGTCGTCCAGCGTACGGATGCGGCGAATCGGGGCCTCCTTGCTCAACGAGCCGAGCGTGCTGAAATTCAGCCCCGGACCCGCGCGCACATTCAGCCGGTCGCTCCGGACCACTTGGCGGCGCGCGTCCACGAACGGCGCATAGACCCACACAGGTGTGTCCGCCGGCAGGTGGATCTTGGCCCACTGACTGGTGGCGCCTCCCGGAGTGCCCGCAGGCTGGCCCCACTCCACCACCGTCACCTGTTCGCCCCGGCGCAAGTGGGTGATCACCTCCGTGTCCACCGAGGGACCGCCCCGCACGTTCACCCGATCGCCCGTTACCCGGGCCACATCCTCGGAATACACCGATACCCCAATCCCACAGAGAATTGAGGTGGTCACTCCAACCAGCCGAAGCCGCCGTCTCATCGCGGCCCGGATACAAGGCGGAGGGTCGCGTTCACTCAAGCAGAAACATCTCATCACAGCGACCGCGGATCGGCCCGGTGCCCTGCCGTCCCCTGCCCTTCCCTCTCGTCGTATCGCCCGCATCAGAGGCTGCCCGGCCGGCGGTCGCTCCCGGTTTCCACGGTCACGCCAGCCGGCGCCTCAAACTGGGTCGCCACCGAGCCGTCGGCGCGTCGCTCGTGCCGGACTTGGATGAGGCCGAGCGGAGTCGGATACGCGCCTTCCGCCCAGCGGAGATTGCCCAACTGGGGCGCGATGCGCACGCGACGGCAACCCGGCTCGAGCGGCTTGACACCCAGCACATGCTGGCTCAGCCACGCCGTCGGCCCGCTGGCCCAACCGTGACACAAACTGTGGCGGAAGCCCTCATAGCAATACGCGCCGAAATCGCCATGGATGTCCTTTTTTCCCGGTGGCACCAGCTCGTCAATCCGGGCCGCGTTTGGCACCCAATCCAGATCGAAGTCCTCCCAAAAGGTCGTGGCGCCGAGATCCAGCATGGCGCCCCAGTAGGTCCGGATGAAATCGAGCGCGGTGGTGACATCACCGGACCTGGCCAGAGCTTGCAGCACGTAGAAGCCGTAGAACGTTGAGAGGCCCTTGGGGCCGCCCACCTTGAGGACCTCGTCCGCGGCGCGGCGCGGATCCAGCAACCCCGCCAGCGCGAGCAGCGCCGCGCCGGATTTCGAGCCGTTCGGGTCGGGCACGACCCGACGCCCGCGGGCCGCCGCCTCGGCGCAGAGCGCGGCGGTGTCGCCGTCGCCGAGGGTGGTCATCAGCCGCTGGCCCGCTTCGAGCGTCATCACGAGAAGGGCCTGCAGCCCGGCAGTCACGCCCTGCTGATTTGGCGAACTTGGCCAGTCGAGGAACCGCATCCCGTCAATGCGCTCGCGTCCATCGGGTCCCACGAGATTCGCCAGGCGCCGGAGCAGCGCGCCCAAATAGGGCTTTTGCGCCTCGAGATACGCGCGGTTGCCCTGATGGAGCCACAGGTCCTCGTGTATCAGCACCCACCACATCGAGTAGCTGGAGATCCCGTTCATCCACTCGGTCACGGGGGTGATGTCACGCGTCAGGTCCAGCGAACGCGGCACCACGTCGTTGAAGCCGAACACCGCGTGGATCGTGCTGACCTCCGGATGCATGTCGCCGATCCAGACCAACCGATCGCGCTTGATGCCGTCCCACAGGTACTCCTGCATGTTCAGGTGGACCGTGTACGCGCCCACCTCCCAGATGCGATTGAGGCGCTCGTCGTCGCACCGGAACGAACCGAGGTACGGCACATCGCGAAGCTGCAAGACCGCCCGCACGTGACTCAGTTCCACGGCCAGTTCCGGATCCGCGTTGTCAATGCGGACGAAGCGGAATCCGCTGGGGCCAACCATCTTCTTGCCCAGCCACGGCAACGTCACCGTCTGGTCGCGCAACGCATGATCGTTCTGCGCGTTCTGTTTGCCCCCCAACTCAGCCATCGCCTCCGAGACCGACTCTCCGAACCGCACACGGACCCGCCGCAGCTTCGCCTGCTCCCCGGTCATGGGCGTGAACAGCTCCACGTAGCCGGTCAACTCCCGGCCAAAGTCCAGTAACACCCCGGCGACCCCATTCGAAGACGCACGGAGCACGCACGGCGGCCGGGTCTCCTGGAGCACCGCCTGGCCCGGGTGCGGCCGCAGCAACGAGTCGGCGTGCTGCACGCCTTCGCGGCTCTGCCAAACGAGGCGAGTCGGCGCCACGAAGTAAGTCGCCAGCGCTGAGCGTTCGCCCTGCGTGACGCCCGCCCGCCCGGGAGTCGGTTCCCCGGCGACCCCTGCCGTTGATCCCAGGGTCCACGCCAGCAAGATGGCCTGCAGGCGTCCAAGGCAACGCGGGCCGGTGGCCGCGTTCCAAACTGTCATGACGTTGGATTTCACGCGGCGAAGCCTGCCGCAGCCGCAACAGTTATTCAACCGCCTCCCAAGCCCAAACCGCATCTCGGTTCTTGCGCGGGTTTTCGGCTTTTCGGGCAAACCACTGGTCTCCGGTCGGCACTTGCGCCGGCTGGGAAGCCGGCGTTACGGGTGCCGCCGACCTCCCAGTCAGCCGCCAAGTCGGTGCCTGAGCCGCTTGGACACCTAGCAGTTCGTCGCAGGAGTAAACGGCCTTCCTGGCAGACTACCGGTTCCTGCTTCATCCTGCCGCGTGCCGGTGCCCCAAGCCCTTGCGGAAACACGGGACTGCAAGAGGTGGGATGCGCCCAGGTCCCATCCGCTCCCCCGTGCCCCCAAAACCGTGACCGGCGCCATCCCCACCAGAGGGAAATCGGCTTCGCGCGGGGCTGGCGCCGCCCAACGACGATCACGTTCCCAACCCTTGGGCGCGCCTCCGCACGTACCGGCCCCGTCCGTTCCCGCTCGGCGCACGGGGGGTTCACAGCCGCTCGACGCCCACCGGCCCCAGTGCGCCCCACCGCTGAAGTAATGGCCGCCCGCCGCCGACACCGAGCACGCCGTCAAGCAACACCCCGCCCCGACTTCGGGTTCCCCCAGCCGCGGGTGGAACCACCGGTACCGCACCATCGGCTCCCAGTATGCCTGCCCGGTTGGCGGGAAATCATGGAACAACCGCTTCCCCCCCCCGGCAACTGCTCCCGCAGCCAGGCCGTGGGATTGGGATGCAGCCGGCCCAAAGGCCGTTGTCACGTTGCCCGCGTGCTAGGCGACAAAACCTCGGGCGAGCTTGCCCAACTCATGACTTGACCGGCATTGGCAACGGAACAAGTTTGCGGTTGAACACTTATGGCGACAAGCGGTGAACACCAACTGTCGCTCACTTAACTGTTCGGCGACAGTAGTGCGTCCCACCGCATCCGCAACCAAATGAATAAGCCCATCGCATTTGTCTGCGCCTGCATTGCAGGGCTTGGCGTGCTGGTGCTCTCGCGCTCCATTTACTGCACCGTTGTTTACGGCCACGGCGATTTCGAGGCGGGGAACTTCCACCGCTGCGTATACTCGACCGAGCGCGACCCAACGACCGGAGCGATTCGCAGGGACTGGTCCACACGTTGGGACTTGGTTTCGAGTACCGAGGGCTCGCCGCTCGCGCAGGTTCTCGATATGTGGGCTCTTGGTTTCGGCTTGTGCGTCCTGGGAGCGGGCATCTACGCCGCTGAGTGGACGAGTCGCGGGCGGCAGCATAGTTTCTGAGCGGCAGACAAACGATGAAGAGAACGCCGAACAAGATCACTGGAGCGAACAGCCGTCCCGCTTCGGAGTTCGAGCGTCGCGGGCTTCGGCCGCGCGCTCGGGTGGTCGAGAGTCACGGGCGTTATCACGGCGGGGCGGCTGTCGCTCAGTTCTATCGTTGTGCGAAAACATGAGCGCGAAGCTTCATTGTTTCTATCCGGTGGTAGTGGGCGCCGCTCTGCTTCTGACTTCCGGGTGCGTGTGTCGCGATGGTGTCACCACCGCTCGAACGGTTGCATTACGGGTTCAGCCTCGCGATGCAGATGTCACTCTCAAGACAGGCTCGCGTGGGCAGCAGCTCCCAGTCACTCCAGACGATGGCGGCATTTACCGTTTGGATATTCCCTCCATGCGATGGGCGGACAACGTGTGGCTGGGGTTTATCAAGGTGCGGACGAGGAGTGATGACGCCGAGCCGTTCCTTTATGTGGCGGGGCCAGATGGCTGCACGTCGGAGTTCTCGGCGAGGCAGATATCCCGCTTGCCCGCTGACACCGATGGCGTTTCGATTCTCAAGTTGAGAAGATGAGAATCGCACAACCAGTGACTGGACCGAACGCGGGCGGGCCACGTCAGCTTCCAACTCGGACGTCATTGACCGCCCGCGTCGGTCAGTTCTATCGTTCGGCCACAGCGACGCCATGACCGCTTCAACCGCCAAGACGATGGTCCGAATGCTGAGCCTTCTACCTGGGGCGTTCGGCGCTTTGGTGCTGCTTCTTGGGGTGATGTTGTGCGTGTCGGCACTCCGGGAATTCGTGTGGTGGCATTTGGCCCTGGGCATCGCCTTCGGTTGTTTCGCCGTGTATCTGTTTCGCCGTGTCTATCTGAGTTGGCGAAGGCCGTCGTCGGAGATTGTGCGAGAGGTTTGTGGCTGGACGGCGTTCGCACTCTTGGCGTTGTGCTCACTGGCTGTTGAGCGGCTTGATGCTCAGGGACACGACAGCCTGTCCACAGGCGTCGCCATTGTTGCTCTCCCCCTCGTCGTTACGGTTTTCGTGGTGCTAAGGCGCAGGTTGTTGAGTGGGATTTTCGGAGTTCTTATATGAGTGCATCCAAATGGCCGAACAAAATCACTAGACCGAACGCGGGCGGGCCGCGTCAGTTTCCAATTCGGACGCCACTGGCCGCCCGCGTCGGTCAGTTCTGGCGTTCGGCCCATACACGCTCATGAGCGGCCAGATCAACGACCTTGTCCCGCTGATCCGAAAGCACTTCGACTTTCTGGTGTCGGATTGGGGTTTCGAGTGCGTTCGGACGTGGAACGAGTACATGTCACGCTACCAAGGAGCCGAGTACCGGTCCGAGGAGCTCGCAGTTCTGGTGGAGCAGGCAGATAGTCCGATCCTAGATGTGCGGCTTACAGACGGGCACTCTGATCGCCGGACAAGCCTGAGTCTGGAGGAGATCGTCCGGGAGGCTGATCCCGAGGCTTGGTCGCGTCGGCCTCAGGGGTGCGCCTGGCCACGCCCCATCGAGCAGGACGATGAACAGCTTCGGTTTCTGGCTGAGTGCATGCGTCGATTCTGTGGCGTCTGGCTCCGGGTCGATTCCGGCGAGGCAGCGCATGCGGACAGGACCTCATGAGGGGGCCGAACCAGTCGTGCCAGCCAACGCCGGTGGGCCACGTCTCGGCGCAGCGGACGTCCTTGTGGACCGGCGTGGCTGCACTTGATCGTTAGGCAGCGTGCGTGCGTCGTGGCCATGAAACGCAAAAAGCTCATCGCTGGTTGTCTCGCGTTCGCCATATTGGGAGGCATGGCTGTTTGGCTGCTGGCCTCTTCGCCGTCGAAGCGGCGCGGTTCGGAGATTCCGGTCACCCTGCTTGGCTACACCAACGATGTCACCAGGATGCTGGCGGCCTCATATGCCACCACCAACGTTGCCCATACAGGCTTTGCCGTGTTCAGCGTCCACAACCCCACACGACGCGATTTCTTTTGCTATATCGGGCCGGTCTTCTTCCGAGACGAGAGCATTCAGTTACGACACGCACAGTCTGGTGACTTTGACTTGCCGCCCGGAGCGACCGTCACTTTCGCGGTGCCGGTGCCTGATACTCGCGAGCCCTGGCGGTGCGGTCTGGTGCTTTGTCACAAGCGCCAGTACTCGCGCTTGCAGTTCGCGCTTGTCCGCTTCGCAGAGCGATGTGGTCTGCACAGGTCCGAGAGGTCTTGGTTTGCTGCGAGTCCAGAGATTGTCAGATGAGACCCGCGCCGCCTAACCAGACCGCTGGAGCGAAGGCCGGGGAGCGCGGGAGCGTCGCGGTTGCAATCGTAGCGTCCCGCGGGCCGGGTCGCTGAGCTTGGGTCGTTCGCCAGCACGATGCCAGAGAATCCAGAACCAATCGAGAAGCTCGCCTGCTGTCTCGGCAGACGCCGTATCTACGCTTTCTCTTGGATAGGCACCATGACGGCAGGATTTGCTGCGTTGGCCGCTTCGATTTCCGACGATCCAACCGATTCTCACCGGGCAATGGACATGCTCGTAAGCGCCGGAGCGACTATGTTCCTCTGGGGATTGATCGTATTGAATATGCTCAGAAAGGAGGAAAGTCGGAGATGGCTGATTCAAGCAGATCCCGAATTGGCGCGAAGAAAAGTGAGCACTGGACTAATATGGAGCGTTCGTTTGGTACCGCCGTTGCTCCTAATGACCGCGCTCTTGAACTCATGCAACCGGTAGATATCCTAGGCGAACTAGAGCGCTGCAGCGCCGCCCCGCTGGGCAGACGGACGGTTCAGGTTATTGGACTCACTCGCGCCCGCTCGCTCGGCCCGGCGGGCCTGCTGCCCGCGGCAACGTTCCTTTCGCGGCTTCCCAAGCCGCTCAAGTGTCAGCGACTGTTGCAGCCGACCGGGCGTTTCCGGCGGTGGTCGCTGAATTCGGTTGCTAACCTCCACCAATGAAAACCGTGTTGCCTACGTCACTGGCCCTCGCGGCGGCGGCTGCGCTGGCCCTCACCTCCTGTTCCACCCGTCCTTGTTGCGACGCCCCAGCCATCCCGCGGCAGGCTTCGATTGAGAAGTCGCCGTTCGGTCGCACGCCGGACGGCCAAGCCGTGGATCTGTACACGCTCAAAAACGCCCAGGGCGTGATGATGAAGGTCATGACCTACGGCTGCATCATCACCGAGCTGCACACCCCTGACCGCAACGGTCAGTTGGGCGACATCGTGTTCGGCTTTGACAACCTCGACGCCTACCTCAAGGGCCACCCCTACTTCGGTTGCGTCGTCGGCCGGTACGCCAACCGCATTGCTAGGGGCCAGTTCACCCTCGACGGCCGGACGTACACGCTGGCGACGAACAACTACCCGAACGCCCTGCACGGTGGCCTCAAGGGCTTCGACAAGGTGGTGTGGAAAGCCGAGCCGCTGACCGTCACGGGCGGCGTGGCACTCAAATTCACCTACACCAGCCCGGACGGAGAGGAAGGCTATCCCGGCACGCTGCAAGCCACGGTGGTGTACACGCTCACCGACAAAAACGAATTGCGGATGGACTACACCGCCACCACCGACAAGGCCACGGTGGTCAACCTGACCAACCACACGTACTGGAATCTCTCCGGCCGGGGTGACATTTACGACCATGAGCTGATGCTTGCGGCGGACCAGTTTACGCCCGTGGACGACACTCTAATCCCAACCGGCGAGATCGTCCCGGTGGCGGGGACGCCCATGGACTTCCGCCAGGCCAAGCCCATCGGCCGCGATCTGAAGCAGCTCACCAACAACCCGCAGGGATACGACCACAACTTCGTCCTGCGCAGCGGCGGGCGGCGGCTGGCGCCATGCGCGACCGTGTACGATCCCAAGAGCGGCCGCGTGCTCGAGATTCTCACGGATCAACCGGGGGTTCAGTTCTACAGCGGCAACTTCCTGGACGGCACCCTCACCGGCAAGGGGGGCGTCGTGTACTCGCAGCATTCCGCCTTCTGCCTCGAAACTCAGCACTTCCCGGACTCGCCCAACCAACCGAAGTTCCCCAGCACCGTCCTTCGCCCAGGGCAGGTCTATCGCACCAGCACGGTTCACAAGTTCGCCGCGCGCTGACCCTTTCCGCCGCACCGCGCCAAAGACGCTCCGGGAGCCGGCCGTTTGCGCCGTTGTCTCCCGTGTGTGGCTTGGTGCGGAATGAGAGTGATCTGCCGACGCGGCAAAGAGGTGCCCCCCGGTCACGCGGCCGGCTCACCAACGCACGCACGGCGGGGTTGACGGTTCGATCTTCGGCGATACGCTTTCGCGCCCTGTGAGCCTAATTGACTATGTTGCGGAAACTTAGCGCGATGTTTGGCGGGTCGCCCATCCGGAAGACCCCGCTTGTGCCTGAACCGTCGTCGCGCCCCCGGTCGGCCATGAGCGACCAGCCCCGGCAGCAGACCTTCACCAAGGTTTTTCGCTGGCGGTTGCCCGATGGCGAGACAGAGGAACCGACGACCGTTGAGGTGGCCGGCTCCTTCACCCACTGGCAAAAGGTGGCGCTCCACCGGGACGGCATGATTGACGCCTGGCACGTCACGATCCACCACATCCCGGGCAACCGCACCCATCACTACATGCTCCTTGTGGACGGCTCGCCCGTCTATGACCACACCTGTGACGGGCTGGCCGTACCCCACGGTTTCCAGGAGGAGCAGTTCGCCCTCGCAACGGACAAAGGGCCGCGCGTGCTGATGCTCTTCGCCCAGACCAAGTGAGGGCTCCGCCCCCCGGGACTCCGACACGCTCAGTCCCAAACCACCCGACACTTAAACTGCCGCACCGAACTCCGGCCCCTGGAAGATCCATCTCCAACCACTCCCCAGCCACGCATGTCCGACACCTACCTCCAAAATCTGTTCGCCGAGCGCATCGGCGGCCGCGAATACGGCCGCGGAACCGCCATCTACAAATTCGAAAAGATCAAGCGCGCCAAGCGCGCTGCCCTCGCGGCCAACCCCGGAGCCGAGATCATTGACATGGGCGTGGGCGAACCGGACGAGATGGCGTTTCCCGAGGTGGTTGAGGAGCTTTATCGCGAGGCCCGCAAGCCGACGAACCGCGGCTACGCAGACAACGGTGACGACGTGCTCAAGCTCGCCGCTGCCCGGTATTTGGAGCGCGTCTGCGGCGTGACCGGCATTGACCCGGCGAAAGAAGTGCTCCACTCGATCGGCAGCAAGGCGGCCCTTTCCATCCTCCCGGCCGCTTTCGTCAATCCCGGCGACGTGGTGCTGATGACTACGCCCGGTTATCCCGTTTTCGGCACGCACGCCAAGTACTACGGCGGCATCGTCCACAACCTCCCATTGACCGAAGAAAACCAGTTCCTGCCGGACCTCGACCGCATCCCGGCGGACGTCCTGGCGAAAGCGAAGGTCCTGGTCATCAACTACCCCAACAACCCCACCGGAGCCGCCGCCACGCCGGAGTTTTTCGAGCGGGTGGTGCATTTCGCCAAACGCCACGAACTCGTCGTGGTGTCGGACGCCGCGTACGCCGCCCTGGTGTTTGAGGGACGGCCGCTCAGCTTCCTCGCGACCCCGGGCGCGAAGGACGTGGGGGTCGAGCTTCACTCGTGCAGCAAGAGCTTCAACATGACCGGCTGGCGCATCGGTTTCGTCGCTGGCAACGAGCTGCTGGTGAAGGCTTACGGCGACGTTAAGGACAACACCGACAGCGGGCAGTTTCTCGCCATCCAGCACGCGGCCGCCTACTGCTTCGACCATCCCGAGATCACCGGGAAAATCGCAGCCAAGTACAGCCGCCGCATGGATGCCCTCGTCGCGACGCTCCGGGCCGCGGGCTTCCATGCCCAGAAGCCCAAGGGGTCGTTCTTCCTGTACGTCAAGGCACCCCGGGCCGTGGTCAAAGCCGACGGCTCGCGCGTCGAGTTTGCCACCGCCGAGGCCGTGTCCCAGTGGCTCATCACGGACCGGCTCATCTCCACGGTCCCGTGGGACGACGCCGGCGCCTACCTGCGCTTCAGCGTGACGTTCGTGGCGAAAGACGAAGCCGACGAAGCGCGTGTAGTCGGCGAGGTCGCCCGGCGCCTCAGCGGGCTGCGGTTCGAATTCTGACGCCAAGCCCGGGGCCATCGGGGCCGCCGCCCTTCCGAAAACACCCTTGCCGGTGCGCCGCGGGCGATTGGACGCAAAGCAACTGACTCCGCAGCGGACGAGCGATCGGGGAATTCACCTTCCCCGGAGGCCTTCGGCGGATCACGATCGCGCAACAAGCCATGAATCGAAGAGACTTTCTCGCCACCACCGGTGCTGCTGTCGTGTCGGCGCCGGCTCTGCTCTCCGCGGCGGCTGCGCGTCCCCGGCTGCGGGCGGGATTCCTCGGCGGCGGCCATTCCCACGCTCCCGACAAGTGGCGGATTGTCCGCGAGTCCCCGGAGTACGAACTCGTCGGCATGGCCGAGGACTCACCCGAGGTGCGCGCTGCCTACCAGGCGCGCGGCACCCGCTTTCTGCCCGCCGACGAGCTGGTGGCGGCGTGCGACGTGATCTTTGTCGAGTCCGCCGTCCGGGACCACGCGCGCGACGCCCTGCTGGCGCTACGGGCGGGCCGGCACGTTCACCTGGAGAAACCGCCCGCCGACAATTTGCGCGACGTCCAGGAAATGGTTCACCTCGCGCGCGAGAAGAAGTTGGTGTTTCAAACCGGCTACATGTGGCGGTACCACCCCGGTTTCGCGGCCATCTTCACCGCCGTCCGCGAAGGGTGGCTGGGCCGGGTGTATCTGGTGCGCGGGATGATCGGCACGCTGGTGGCCGCCAGCCGCCGACCCGAGTGGGCTGAGTTCGCCGGCGGCGGTCTCTTCGAACTGGGGTCGCATCTCGTGGACGCCCTCATCCGTCTGATAGGCGAGCCGACCGCAGTGACTCCCTTTCTCCGCACTCACGGCGAATACGGTGACAATCTCAAGGACAACAACCTCGCCGTCTTTGAGTTCCCCACGGCCCTCGGGCTGATCCTGAACTCCACGCTGCAACCGAACGCCGGGCCGCAGCGGGTCTTCGAAGTGTTTGGCACCAACGGCCGCGCCACGATGCGCCCCGTGGAGCCACCCGTGCTGGAGATCGAATTGGCCAGCGCGGCCGGTCCCTACCGCGCCGGCTTCACCACTGTCTCGCTGCCGCCGTACGCCCGATACACCCCGGAGATCGCCGACCTCGCGGCGGTCATCCGTGGCGAACGCCAACTCCCGGTCACGTTGGATGAAGAACTCCAGGTCCAGAAATGGCTGCTCAGGGCCAGCGGCATGATGTAACCGAGCAATCGCCGCGCCGACTGAACTTCGCGGTAACACCTGCCCCTCGCCCGCCACGCCCAAGGACGGTCACCGTGCCGCCCGTCCGGCGCGCCTCTACACGTACCGGCCCCGTCCTTTTCCGCTCAGCGCACGCGGGTTCACAGCCGCTCGACGCCCACCGACCCCAGTGCGCCCAACCGCTGAAGTAATGGCCGCCCGCCGCCGACACCGAGCACGCCGTCAAGCAACACCCCGCCCCGACTTCGGGTTCCCCCAGCCGCGGGTGGAACCATCGGTACCGCACCATCGGCTCCCCGTATGCCTGCCCGGTTGGCGGGGAATCATGGAACAAGCACCTCAACCCCCGGCAACTGCTCCCGCAGCGAGGCCGTGGGATTGGGTTGCAGCCGGCCCCGGGGCCGTTGTCACGTTGGCCGCGTGCTAGGCGACAAAACCTCGGGCGAGCTTGCCCAACTCATGACTTGACCGGCATTTGCAACGGAACGAGTGTCCGCTCTCAGCGTTATGGCGACACACGTCGAAAACCAACCGCCGCTCACTTAACTGTTAGGCATCAGCGAGCGCGTCCAGAAATCCAATGCTCTACGAAGACGACATTGTTGCAGCAGTGTGCCGTTACTTGGAAAGTCGTGGCTTCACGACTGACCGGCGCTGTCGCTCGACAGAGCGCGGCGATGACATCGTAGCGTCTCATCCTTCCGGCTTGAGACTCTACATTGAGGCGAAGGGAGAGGGCAGCGCACGACCTGGGAGCGCAAGGCACGGCAGAGCCTTCGACAAGCGACAGGTTTTCGACGTTGTGGCTAAGGCGTTCTATCGTGCAGCAGCGATGCTTCAGCAGGCTTCCGATGGTGAGCGCAGGTGCGCTGGATTGGCTTTGCCAGATACACCAGAGTTTCGACGCCGTATTTCAGCAATTGAGCAGTCTTTGCTTCGGCTGGCGATGCCAGTATTCTGGGTTGAGCCGACTCGCAGCGTTACAGTTTCGCAGGAGTTGTCAGTATGAGATTGACGAGGTTGATACCTAACCAGGGCGCTCCAGCGAACCGCCGCCCCGCTGGGGAGTTGGACGGTTCAGATAATTTGGCCGCGATTGTTGCAGCCGACTGGGCGTTTCCGGCGGCGGTCGCTGAGCTTGGTCGTTAGCCTGCTTCGGACGCGCCCATGTCACTCGAGACCTTCAAGCAACGGATGGCCGACAACGTGCCGGGCAAGTTCTACGTCGGCAATCAGTGCTTGGATTGCGACCTGTGCCGCGAGACTGCGCCCGACAATTTCGAGCGCAACCATGATGGCGGTTACTCTTACGTGAAGAAGCAGCCAGAGACTCCTGAGGAGGAGGCACGCTGTCGCGAGGCGATGGAAGGCTGTTGCACAGAGACGATTCACGATGACGGGGACGCCTTTGACTGGGCAGCCATCCCTGCGCCGACACCGTATCATCTCACGCCGGAGGGCCAGGCACAGCGCGCCCGGTGGCATGAGCAGGCAGCACAGCATGCTTGTTGCAAGCACAAGAACCACGCAGGCTAACAAGGTCACTGAAGCGAACAGCCGCCCCGCTTGGCAGTTCGAGAGTCGCGGGCTTCGGCAACGCGCTCTGGTTGTCGGCAGTCACAGGCGTCACCACGGCGGGGCGGCTGTCGCTCAGTTCTGTCCTTGGGTGCATGTGCGATGAACGCCCACACCGACAAGCTCGTCGCAACCGTCCTGGCCACGTTGGCGGTGGGGTTGATGGCATTCTGGTCGGTGGTACCAGGCTGGGCACTCCATCCGCCGAGACTGGGTGTAGCATCGGCCACGTTTGTGCCGCTGGGGCATATCGCCATGCGTTGCCGGTCTGCCGAGCCGATTGTCGTATTACTGAGCGTGGGACCGCTCGTGGCTACCGGCTCCTATCTCGGCTGGGCTTGGATCCGTGGGCGACTGCCGCGTGCGCTGGCGTGCTGCGCTCTCCTCTATGTTGTGGCGGTCGGAGCCGCATTGGTGGCAGGGATTGACGCAAGATGAACATACCACCCAACCACTCGGTGGAGGCGAACCGCCGCCCCGCTGGGCAGTTGGACGGTTCAGATAATTTGGCCGCGATTGTTGCAGCCGACCGGGCCTCTCCGGCGGCGGTCGCTTAGCTTGGTCGTTAGGTGTCATTACGCGCATGGACCACGAGCAGGCATTTGTGTCAGTGTTCATCGTGCCGGAGAAGCGTGGGCGTTACGCCGAGTTTCTCTCAAAGCCGAAGCGCCGTAAGGAGATTACAGACCGCTTCTGTCACTTCTTTGATTTCGTGCCGCGGCTTGCGACGCCAGTCCCTCGCGATTCGGCTCTCGCTGCCTTGTTGCGGAAGCGAGGCGCAGGCGATCTTGCTCACGTTATTGGCGGCAGAGATGGTTTGGATGGGAGAGACATGCCTTTGGAGGAGGCGATTGACGAGGCGATGACAGACCCGAGTGGAGTTGTGATTTCGTGCATCCCCGGACGGCTCGCACTGCTCATGCAGGAGTTTCCACCCGGAGATACTTTTATTTTGAGCTACGCGCCATGACACCTAACCAGAGCCTGCAGAAAACCCGGCCCTCGCGTCGCGGTTGCAAGCGCACGCCCTCGTGGGCCGGGTCGCTGAGCTTGGGTCGTTGGACGGGGCACGCGCCGGCGCGGGCGAAGAGCCGCCGCCGGCCGGTAGCCCCCGCCTCCCGCGCGCGGACGGCGGCGGGCGCCCCGGGCCCCCGCGACGGGCGCACCGCCCCTGCCCAGTGTCTCCGGCCCTTCCTGGCAACAGGCGCAGGTTCGCTCGTGCGGCCGGCCGGGGTTTCCGGACCGCCACCGGCATCGCCCCGGTCCGCGCCCACCGTTACACCGGCCGCTCGTACAACCGGTAGCGCTTGTACACGTGGCCGCCGAAGATGCCCATCATCCGGACCATGGGTTCGTTGTCTTCGAGAACCCAGGACGCCTCGGCGTCCTTGAAGCCCACCCGCGCGCCCGTTTTGAAGCCCTCGCTCAGCATCACGGATTCGAGGCCCCGGTTGCGCCATGCCTCCTTCGTACCCAGCGTGATGACCCGGCAACCCGTGGGAAACTTCCGCTGCAACAGGTAAGGCAGCGCGCCGAACAGTTTCGGCGTCAGCAGCCGGCCGCGCAGGGGCTTGAACACCTGGTTGTAGTCCGGCACCGCCAGCATGAAGCCCACCGGCTCGCCGCGACATTCCACCACCCAGACCAGCCCCTCGACCAGCAGCGGCTTCAAGCGGTCGGCCATGAAGTCAATCTCCGCGTCGGTCATCGGGGTGAAGCCCCAGTTGGCCTGCCAGGCCGAGTTGTACACGTCTTTGATCTTGCCGAGGTCGGCGGTGAGGGACTTGCGGCGCACCGGGGAGAACACGAGTTCGGGGTACCGCTGGCGCACCTTGTCCGCCAGGCGATGAAGCCGCTCCAGCGGGGCTTTGGAGATGTCCACATAGAAGGCCAGCAGGTCCTTGGCCTTCCGAAAGCCGTCCGCCTCGACCAGGTCCACGTAGTAGCGGGGATTGTAGGTCATCATGAGCGTGGGCGAGGAATCGAAGCCCTCCACCAGCAGCCCGCATTCGTCGTTGCTGGTCGGATTCATCGGCCCGAGCAGCCGTTGCAGACCGCGATGACGCGCCCAGGCTGCCGCCGCCTCAAACAACGCCCCGCTGACCGCCGGGTTGTTGACGCATTCGAAAAAGCCCCAGAATGCCGTGGGCACCGGCTCCCGGCGATTGAAATGGTGGTCCACCACGCCAGCGATGCGGCCAATGTCGCGCCCGCCGCGCTCCGCCACCCACAGGTGCATCTCGGCGTGCTCGAACAGCGGGTTCGCCCGGGTGAACACCTTCCGCAAATCGAACAGCAGCGGCGCCACCCAGTAGGGGTCACCGTCATAGATGGCATAGGGTACGCGCAGGAAACGCCGGATGCCCGCACGGTCGAGCGGGACGGCGCGAACGGCGAAGTCGGGACTCATGTCGGCGCAAACACCGGAATAATCAGGCCCCCAAGCAAGCCCTAAGCCCGCTCGCGCACGCAAGTGGTTTTCAACATTCGGCCGCCAGCAACTCTCGCACAGCGACCGGCGGAATTGCCCGCACCGGAGTGGCCGCCGAACGCCGGAGGCGACGTCTTTTGCGCTCTCAAGCCGGGGAGGAGCGATCGCCCTCCCCGGCGGAGATACGGGGCAAGGGATTAGGACACCGAGCGGCCGTGGCGCCGCCACAGTGCGAAGCCCAGCAGTCCCAGACCGGCGAAGGTCGCCCACGTGGTCGGCTCAGGCACCACCTCGAAGTTGGTGCTGATGGGCGAGCCACCCAAGACCCACATGGCGTTGTCCACAGCACCCACGAAGTCGCCGACCCATCCGCTGCCCACCCCGAGGCTGAAACCGAGAATGGCGGCGCTTGGATAGGCCGATTTCCACGCGGAGAGCGAGGTCGTATAGCCGCCGTCCGGAAAAGCTCCGAACCCCCACAAAACACTCGTGTCCATGATTGGCTGCGTCACCCACGTATCCGTCGGAACCGAGCTGGGAGGCGCCGGGTTGTACGCCCACTCAAACACCAGCCCACCGCGATCGCCTATTGTCCCAAGGTCCCCATCCGCATCCAACAACACCCGCATCACCGGGTGGAGGTAAGTCGGTACCGTGCTGGCGGAGGAGCGGTACCAGTCGTACACCATGCCCGTCAGGGACGAGAAAGGTGCCAGCGATCCGGCCGCGAAGTAGTTGCCGGACAAATTCACAGCGTTCGCGAGGTACTCGATGTCCGCCTGGGCGCTTCCGGACGGAGCGTGAAACCACACGGAGCCGTTCCCGGCCCGGGGCAGGTCCGTGCGAATCCCGACTTCGCCCGAATTCCGGACGTTGTTGTAGTACCAGCCACTGGCCCCCACCGCCTGCCCTTGGTCGGAGGAGCCGGGGTTGACGAACAAATCACCCGGCGGCGGGTTGTTGGAGAACGCAGTAACCTGACCGTGCAGGGCGGCTGGCGAGATCGCCAGCCCGGTCGCTAAGGCGAGGATGGATCGTTGGCAACTCATGTTGACGCAGTTTAACGGTTTGGTTTGTCGGCGAGCGTTGGGGTTTTGACCCAAGTCCGCTAACCGACATCACTACCGCACGCTCTCAAACGGCGTCAAGGGGCGCCGCTCCGTCACTTTCCCATCCCACTGCGCGATTGCCTTGCCGCGGCAGATTGACGCATCTTCGCGCGCAGCAACCAAAGAATGTGGTTCCAGTCATGCACCGCGTCGTCCACCGCCGACAACTGAGTCCGAATGTGACGCTCCTCGAGGTCGAGGCCGCGCGGATCGCCCAGATCCGCCGCCCGGGCCAGTTCGTGATCGTCCGGCTGGGCGGCAACGCCGAGCGCATCCCGCTGACCATTGCGGACGCCCATCCCGCCGCGGGTACCATCACACTCGTCATCCAAGCGGTGGGCAAGAGCACCCGCGAACTAGTCGCGCTGCAGCCGGGCCAGGCCATTCAGGACATCGCCGGCCCCCTGGGCCACCCCACCGAGCAGATTGACGCGGGTCATGCCGTCTGCGTGGGCGGCGGCGTGGGCACGGCCGTGGTTCATCCGATTGCGCAAGGCCTGCACCGCAAAGGCGTCAACGTGACCAGCATCATCGGCGGGCGTTCCCGCGAGTGGGTGATTTTCGAGCCAGAACTCCGGGCGCTGGGCGACGTCATCGTTTGCACGGACGACGGCAGCTACGGGCGGAAAGGCTTTGTCACGGACGCGCTGAAGGATCTCCTGACCACGGTCGGCGCGGACATTGTGTACGCCGTGGGGCCGGTGCCGATGATGCGCGCCGTTGCCAACCTGACGCGACCGCTGCAAGTGCGAACGATCGTGTCGTTGAATCCCGTGATGGTGGACGGTACGGGCATGTGCGGCGGCTGCCGCGTGAGTGTGGGTGCCGAAACCCGCTTCGCCTGCGTGGACGGGCCGGAATTCGACGGGCACCTCGTGGACTTTGATGAACTGATGGACCGGCTCGGCACGTACCGGGAGTTTGAGCAGCGGGCAGCCCAGTGCGCCGATGGGCCCTGCCGCATCGGCCTGGCGGCGCCCACCGCCGCCTGATCGCCATGTCCTCCGCCCTGACCCCCCGCGAGCGCATGAAGCTGGACCGGCAGAAGATGCCGGAGCAGGACCCCGCCGCCCGCGCCCGGAATTTCGCCGAGGTCAACCTCGGTTTCCCCGAGCAGATGGCGCTCATCGAGGCCGAGCGCTGCCTGCAATGCAAAGACCCGCGCTGCATCAAGGGTTGCCCGGTGAAGGTGAACATCCCGCGCTTCATCGAGTTGATGACGGAGGGGAACATTGCGGCAGCCGCGCAAAGCCTGTTGGACGACAACGCCCTGCCCGGCGTGACCGGCCGGGTTTGTCCCCAAGAAACCCAGTGCGAGATCGAATGCATTCGCGGCAACAAGGGAATGCCCGTCGGCATCGGCTACCTCGAACGCTACGTCGCGGATTGGGCGCGGAACCACCGGGACCAACTCGCGACCAGCAAGGCGCCGCCCACCGGTCGCCGGGTGGTGGTGGTCGGCTCCGGCCCGAGCGGTTTGACGGCCGCCGGAGAACTGGCGCGACTCGGCCACGACGTCACCGTTTACGAGGCCCTGCACAAACCCGGCGGCGTGCTGGTGTACGGCATTCCGGAGTTCCGCCTGCCGAAGAAGATCGTTGAACAGGAAGTGGAGCGACTCCAGGCCGCCGGGGTGAAGATCGAATGCAACGTCGTCGTCGGCCGCACTTATACCCTCCAGGAGTTGCGCGAGCAGTTTGACGCGGTCTTCATCGCGAACGGCGCCGGCCTGCCGGTCTTCATGAACGTCCCGGGCGAGAACTTGAAGGGCGTCTATTCCGCCAACGAGTACCTCACCCGCGTGAACCTCATGGCGGCGTACGAGTTTCCCCGGGCCGACACCCCGGTTCTCGTGGGCCGCCGGGTCGCGGTTGTGGGCGGGGGCAACGTGGCCATGGACGCCGTGCGCACGGCCCGCCGCCTTGGCGCGGAGCAGGCCCTGATCCTCTACCGCCGCACCAAAACCGAAATGCCGGCGCGGGTCGAAGAGATCCACCACGCGGAGGAGGAAGGCATCCACTTCGAGTTTCTGACCGCCCCGGTGGAAGTGCTGGGCAACGAGAAACGATGGGTCCGCGGGCTCAAGTGCGTGCGGATGAAACTGGGTGAACCCGACGCCTCCGGCCGTGCCCGCCCGGAACCGATTCCTGGTTCCGAGTTCATCGTGGACTGCGACGTGGTCGTGGTGGCGATCGGCACCCGCGCCAACCCGCTGCTCACCTCGACCTGTCCCGAGCTGAAGTTGAATCGCCACGGCAACATCGTCGTGGACGAGCAGGGCATGACCAGTCTGCCCGGTGTGTTCGCCGGCGGCGACATCGTCCGGGGCGCGGCCACGGTGATCCTCGCCATGGGCGACGGCAAACGCGCGGCGCGGGCCATTGACACCTGGCTGGCCGCCCAACCGCGCCCGACACCGTCCGCCGGCTGACCACCGCGCGGCCGTCGGGCGATTGACCGCGCGAGGGCCGGTCGTCCATCCCGCTGGACGCCGTAACGCCCCGCGATACCTTCGCTGCCGAACCGACCGTCAACCCAGCGATTAACGATGCACAGCTACGAAAAGCTCGGCGTTTTCTACCTCGGACGCCGCCACGATCTCGACGCCCGGCAAACCAGCGCGGACCTGCTCCTCTACGAGTCGAAACACCTCGTCACCCACGGCCTGGTCGTGGGCATGACCGGCAGCGGGAAAACCGGGCTGTGCGTGGACCTGATCGAGGAGGCCGCCATGGACGGCATCCCGGCCCTGGTGATTGACCCCAAGGGCGACCTCGGCAACCTGCTCCTGACCTTCCCGGAACTGCGGCCGGAAGACTTCGAGCCCTGGGTGAACGACGACGAGGTGGCCCGCCGCGGCACCGACCGCGCGACCTACGCGGCCGAACAGGCGGAGCGGTGGCGGCGCGGGCTGGCCGCGTGGGATCAACCGCCCGACCGCATCCAGCGGCTGCGCGAAGCGGCCGAGTTCGCCTTGTACACGCCGGGCAGCAACGCCGGCTTGCCGGTTTCCATTCTCAAGTCATTCGCCGTTCCGCCCGACGAAGTGATGGAGGATGCCGAACTGCTGCGCGACCGTGTGGCCAGCACCGTGGCCAGCCTGCTCGGGCTGGTCGGTCTCAACGCCGATCCCGTCCGCAGCCGCGAAAGCATCCTGCTGGCGAACCTCCTCCAGCACAGTTGGGCCGCCGGCCGGGACCTCGACCTCGCCGGTCTGATCCAGGCCGTCCAGACACCGCCGCTGCAACGCATCGGCGTGCTCGACCTCGAAGGGTTTTATCCGGCCAAGGATCGGTTCGACCTCGCCATGCAGTTGAACAACCTGCTGGCGTCACCCGCCTTTGCCACTTGGGGACAGGGCGAACCGCTCGACATCGGCCAACTGCTCTACAACCCCGCCGGCAAACCGCGCATCGTCATTTTCTCCATCGCCCACCTCGGCGACGCCGAGCGGATGTTCTTCGTCACGCTCCTGCTCAACCAGGTCCTGGCATGGATGCGCAGCCAGTCCGGCACCGGGAGCCTCCGTGCCCTGGTGTACATGGACGAGATCTTTGGCTACTTCCCGCCGGTGGCCAACCCGCCGGCCAAACAGCCGCTGCTCACTCTCCTGAAACAGGCCCGCGCCTACGGCGTCGGCGTTGTGCTCGCCACCCAAAACCCGGTGGACCTCGATTACAAAGGCCTCGCGAACATCGGCACGTGGTTCATCGGCCGGTTGCAGACCGACCGCGACAAGGCGCGCATCATCGAAGGCCTCGAGGGCGCTGCGGCCGGGCGCGGGCTGCCGCTGGATCGGGCCGCCCTCGACCGCCTGCTCTCCGGCCTCGGCAACCGCGTGTTCCTGCTCCACAACGTCCACGCGGATGGCTTCGAGATCTTCGAGTCCCGCTGGGCCATGTCCTACCTGCGCGGGCCGCTGTCGCGCGCCCAAATCAAGCTGCTGACCGCCCGGACTCCGGCTTCTGCCCCTGCGGCGGTCGCGCCGCCATCCGCGGCCACCGCGCCGGCGTCCAAGCCCACTCCCGGCCCCGCCGCGTCCGGAGGCCGGCCCGTGCTGCCGCCGGAAGTACCCCAGTTCTTCGTTCCCGTGCGGGGCGGGGCTGGCGGCGGCACCCTCTTTTACCAGCCCCGCCTGCTCGGTTCCGCGCAGGTGCGATACACCGACGCCAAACTGCGCCTCAACCTCACCACCGAGGTCACCGTCATGACCGAGATCGCGGACAGCGCCATTCCCGTGGACTGGGCAGCGGCGGAGGAACTGGCGGTCGCCGCCAGCGAGCTGGAAAAGACCCCTGCGGGGCAGGACTTCGCCCCGCTCGCCCCCGCCGCCAGTCAGGTGAAAAACTACGGGGCTTGGTCGCGCGACTTTGTCGCCTGGCTGCAGAACGAGCGCTCGTTGAAACTGTGGCGCTCTCCGTCGCTCAAGCTGGTCTCCAACCCCGACGAGGACGAGCGGGCCTTCCGCGTTCGTCTCCAACAGGCCGCGCGCGAGGAGCGCGACGCCGCCGCCGAAAAGCTCCGCCAGAAATACGCGCCCAAGCTCGCCGCGCTTCAGGAACGCCTGCGCCGCGCCGAGGCCGCCCGGGAACGCGAGGCGCAGCAGGCCAGCCGCGCCAAGATGAACACGATGATCTCGCTCGGCTCGACCCTGCTGGGCGCGTTCCTCGGCCGCAAAGCCATCTCTACTTCGACGGTGGGCCGTGCCGCGACCACGATGCGGAATGTCGGACGCGCCGCCGAACAGGCCGCCGATGTCAACCGGGCGGCTGAAACGGTGGAGGCGGTGGAAAAACAGTTGCGCGACCTGGAAGCCCAATTCGCCGCCGAGACGGAAGCGCTGGCGGCCGTGTTTGACCCCAGCGCCGAAGTCCTCGAAACCATCGAGCTGCGGGCCAGTCGGACGAATATCAATGTCCGCCTGGTCGCCCTGGTCTGGCTGCCCTTCCGGCGCGATCCCTCGGGCCGGCTGCAGCCCGCGTACTGATCGCTTCGGCTCCCGGCCCCGGGTGCCGTGGGAAACCCACTCCCGCTAATCGCCCGCCAGGCGCTTCAGGCAGGCTTCCAGGGCCGCGACGATCTGCCGGACCTGTCCCGGTGGCTCGCCCCCTTCGCCGAGCAATGCCCGCGCGATCGCGTCGGCACCTGACCACGTCGTGCCAAGATGGCCGACGACTTTGCCGCGGTCCTGTGCGCGGGCGTAGTCGAGCAGCGCGAGCGCCGCGTCGCGGTTGCGCCAGCTCGACGGCAGCACCCGGAAGCCCTTTTCCTGAAAGAACGGCACGGACGGATACTCGGCGCGCGGTTCATAGTGCCAGTCGCAGATGATGATGTCCTTGGGAATCAGGTCCACCGCGCCGGCGGTGCCGTTGCGGCTGGCCTCCCACTCGCCGTAGTTCATGACGGTGTCGTCCAGCAACCGGTCGCCCCAGAGCATCATCTCAACCTTCCGCCGGCCCACCAGGTGGCGGTGGTAGTCGTTCACCGCGCGGGCGAACAATTTCGCCGGGTCCTGTCCCCGGCACCGGTCGCACTGCTCGTGGCCGATCAAAAAGACCTCGTCCATGCCGACGTGCAGGGCGTCCGCCGCGAAGGCCTCCAGCAATTCATCCATCAACGCGAAGACCACGGTGTTCACCACCGGGTGCTGCGGGCACCAGCTTCGGCAGTAAATGCCGCGGTTGTCGGCCGGGATGCGCGGCGTCTCGTCGAACTCCGGATGTCGGGTCAGCAACGGTGCCGTGCGCGCGGCCCAGGACTGGTGACCCAGGCAGTTGAAGAGCGGCACCAGCCGCATCCGGTGCTCGCGGCAGACCTCCGCGAACGCCCGGGCCTGTTCCCAGGTGATCGCCCCCCCATCGGCCAGGTCGGGATGCGACCGCCACGCAAACCGATAGTTCACTTCGAGCACGATGAGGTTCACGCCCAGCGGCGCCAGCTTCTCGCGGATTGCCCGCTGGACCAGCGGCAACTGCCTTCCGTCGGGTGCCATCAGGTGAACGCCGCGCCAGGGCGGCGGCACCGTCAAACGATCCGGGGCAACCCGCTCGGCCGCCAGGCACGCGACCGGAGCCGCCAACGCGAGGCAAAGGAAGAGGTTCTTCATGGAGACCTCGGAGAGGGTGACGAATCCGTCGCCGCGCCGGCAAACGAATTCCCGCCGTGACCGGGGACCGTTGAGCGCCGCGTCTCCGGAGTTGACACCCCCGCCCCGCTTCCAAAGCATCCCGCGCATGAGCAACACCTCATCTCGTTCCTCTCTGGTTTCCACTCCGACCTCCCGTCGGGAATTCCTCAAACTCACCGGCCAGGCCGTGGCGGCGACGACCATCGCCAATCTGGGCATGTCGCACGTCCACGCTGCCGGCAGCGATCTGATTCAGGTCGCCCTGATCGGCTGCGGCGGGCGTGGCACGGGCGCCGCCGTCAATGCCCTGGCCACCAAGCACCTGGGCCCCATCAAGCTGGTGGCGATGGCCGATGTCTTCAAGGATCGCCTGGACGGGAGCGTCCGCGACCTGCGGCAGCGCCACGCCGACCAGATGGACGTGCCGCCCGAGCGGCAGTTCGTCGGCTGGGACGCCTACAAAAAGGCCATGGATTGCCTCAAGCCCGGGGACATCATGATCTCGGCAACGCCGCCGGCCTTCCGCTGGGTCCATTTCACCTACGCGATCGAAAAGGGCCTGCACTCGTTCATGGAAAAGCCCGTTACCGTGGACGGCCCGACCTCGCGGCGGATGTTTGAACTGGCGGAGAAGGCGACGCAGAAAAACCTCAAGGTCGGCATCGGCCTGATGTCCCGGCACGCCCGCCACCTGCAAGAGCTGGCCGACCGCGTCCATAACGGCGAGATCGGCGAGGTCATCCTGCAACGCGGCTACCGCATGCACGGGCCGATCGGCTATTTCGCCTCGCTGCCCAAGCCGGCGGACATCTCCCACCTGCGCTACCAGGTGCGGCGGTTCCACAGCTTCATCTGGGCCAGCGGCGGCAACTACTCGGACTTCTACGTCCACATCATTGACCACCTCGGCTGGATCAAGAACGCCTGGCCGGTCAAGGCCCAGGCCCTCGGCGGCCGGCACTATCGCCAGGACCCCAACGGCGTCACCTACGTGGACCAGAACCTCGACACCTACGCCGTCGAGTACACGTACCCGGACGGCACAAAGTTCGACTTCGATGGCCGGTGCATGACCGGCTGCATGGACCTCTACTCCAGCTACGTCCACGGCTCCAAGGGCAGCGCCATCGCGTCGCGCAACGGGGACTGCGGCGGACCATCGGCCATCTTCAAGGGCCAGATGCCCCGGCGCCCGGACATGGTGTGGGAATCCAAGGTGCCCCCGGCCGAACAAGACCCGTACCAGAACGAGTGGAATGATCTCGTCGCCGCGATCCGCGGCGACAAGCCGTACAACGAATGCAAGCGCGGCGTGGAAGCCAGCCTCGTCACCTCGATGGGCCGCATGGCCGCGCACACCGGGCAGGAAGTCACCTACGAGGATATCCTCAACTCCGACCACGAAATGGCGCCCGGCCTGGACAAGATCACGGACGACTCCCCCGCCCCGCTGATCGCCGATGCCAACGGCCGCTATCCCGTGCCGATGCCGGGCATTACCCGCAAGCGCGAGTACTGATCACTCCCGGGCTGCTCGATTCCGAACCGGCGCGGAAACGAACCTCCGCGCCGGTTTCTTTTGCGGCTGGAACCGATCACTCGACCAGCAGTGCCGCCGCCCGCGACGAGACAAGATCGTCGGCCTCACTTCACCAGCCGGAAGAGCCAGGGGGCGTCGGCGACCGGGAAACTGTGAGTGTTTCCCGTCACGTCGGGCACGGGTTCCCAGGTTCCCGCACCGAGTTCCCGCCGGCGTTCCAGGCGCCAGCCCGTCCACGCCGCGTGCCACGCGATGGTCACCGTGTCGCCCGCCCGCTGGGCGCGCAACGTGGGTTGCGGCGGCTCCCCCGCCCGAATCGGCTGCTCCGGCTCCGGATGGATCGCCCAAGCCCGAAGGAGCACTCGCGGGGGCGGTGGATTGCCCGGCTCCGTCATGGGGGTCATCTCCAGTTTGAGCCAGCCGAGATGCCAGCCGTCCGCTTGGCGCACCCGGAAGCCGGTCAGCGCCACATAGGTGCGCGCGTCAAACGCCCGGGCCAGAAGACCGAAGAGCCCCCCGCCCTGGCACGCCCAAGGCTGCTCATAGCACGGCACGCGATTGGTGCGCCGCGCCACATACCCCAGCCCGTAGGCTTGGAGGTAGGGCAACGAAAAGGGCGGATTGAAGGCCCACAGCCGGTCCCAATCGTCCCCGCCCACCGGCGGGTTCGGCAGGATGGTTCGCCCCGGCGCCAACTCCGGCGAGATGAAGGTCTGCACGGCCCAGTCGCGGATGGCGTACACCTCCACATGCTCCGCCGCGAAAAACCCCTCCCGGTTGTCCCTCGCCTCCTCGCCACCGCCCAAATCGAAGTCGCAGAAATTCCAGACATCGAACCGTGCGTGGTTGAACTCCGGGATGTCATCCCCATCCAGGTCCACCGGAAAGGACCAGTAGTGCTCGGGGCGACAGACGTAGTTCAGGAAAGGGAAGCACGGAACCACCGCGACCGCGCACGGATCCTGGCCGTCGGCTTCGAACAGCGTGCCGGCGAGGACCGCTCCCAGTGCCGTTCCCAAAATGCTTGTGGGCATCTTCATCGGGTTCTCCTTTCTACTGAACTGACACGGGTTGTGGCACGAGCACCATGCCGCGGGTGTAAGAGCCGGAACTTCCATTCCCTACGATCCAGCCAGCGTCGTTAATCGCCTCCGCCGAAATGAACGTCTGCCCGGACAACTTCCACGTCAGTTGGGCATCGTTCAGATCGAGCATCGGCTGTTGCGTTGCCGAGATGTCGTAGTTCCCGGGTACCAATCCCACCTCCTTGATGAACGCTCGCGCGTAGCCGGTGGGCGTGATCCAGCCGGTGCCGACGATGGTGAGGCCCCGCGCGTGCCGGTTCACCGCTAGCGCTTCACTACGGCCCGGTTCGTTCTGCCAACCGGCGCCAGTGTGGATGGCCCCCAAGATCACCGCGTTAGTACCGCCCGGCCACCAGAGGGCGGCGCGGGTTTCAATGGTCCAGACTTCCGGGGGGCCGTTGCTGCGCTTGATCCAGAAGTCGCTGGCCCCCACCGCCTCGCCAGTCGAGTTGATCGCGTTGGCGGTGCAATTGGTCACAGTGAGGATTCCCGCGAGATTCGTGATCAACCCAAGGCTGTTGGTGGCTAAAGCGTTGGTCGGCTGGCTGGGGAAGGGCAGCAGGTTGGCCGCGATGCTCGCGATCACCCCGTTGGTGCCCGTGCGGAAGCCGCGCCAGGCCCCGCCGTACACCGTCCGCCCCACCACGGCACCGCTGTCGTTCACCATGTGCGCGTAGCCGACTGTCGCCTGATTGGTGTCAAAGGAGCCCACATCCGTCACGGTCCAGACGCCGCTTACTTTGGCCCAACGCACCGGGCGGTAGTAGTACGCGCCGTTGGCCGCGACCTGGGTGCGGCCCGCCAAGTAGGAGCCTGCGGGGGCGGCCCATTGCACTTCTCCTAGGCGGTTGGTGGCGAGGCCCGGCAGGTAAAAGACGCTGGCGAGACCGTTGGTAACGTAGCAAGCGCGGTTCAAGCGACTCCCCGCGAGATTGCCGGTGTTGTCCACCGCCAGGATCGAAGGGGAACCATTCCAAGCGTCTCCGAGATGGAGGAGGTCGCCATACGCCGGCGCCTGCCACTTGCCGCCCAAGCTGAACTGCGGGTACGGCAAGTCTGGGTAGGCGTAGGTGGCGTAAGTGGTGTTGCCCGCGATCCAGGCGTTGGTTGCCTGCTGGCTGAGGGCATAGGCCGTACTCCCGGCAGCGGGACAGGCGCACAGCAAGTTGTCAGGACTGGGCACCACCGGAGGCGGTTGCGCTCCCGTCTCGGCGGCTTGGCCTGCTTCCGGCCAAGCCCCTCCCGTCTCGTCTTCCAAGGAGATGATCTGACCGGTTCGAAGTAGCAGGTAGGGTCTTTGAAGGACGGCCGCCAGGCCGCCGGACGCAGTAGTCCAGAATTCCAGATCCTCGTCCGGCGGAGACGACCCAATGTTTCGAGCAAGATCCATATTCCCGTTCATTGGAGCTGGATCGGCGACTCCATCGGATTCCGCCTGACCGTTGAACGCCGCCGGCGGACCACCTCCCGCACACGGGTAGTAGTACGAGTCCGTCAGTTCGAAGAGCTTGTACTTGGGCCCGTCCCAAAGGGTGACGGCCACAGCGTTCCCAGGACCCTTGGGGAGGGTGTCCGCGGGTGGGCGCACCGTGTAGCCCCAAGCGCTGTTGGTGGCCAACTCGAACCACGCAGCCTCGTACTCCGCCTCGTCGGTCAGTCCGCCCACCGTGGGTTGCACGCGGGCATGGACCTCACTCCAACCCGCCGGGAAGGTCAGTTGCCAGCGACCGTTGCTGAAGGGCAGCGCGACGTTGTTGGTGCCGTTGAGCACGTAGTCGGCGGACGTCGCCACGTGCGGACCGGTCAGATTGCCGGCAGCCTGGAGATAGACGGTGAGCGCCGCGTTGGGCACCCCGGATCGGCGCAGCCGCAGGGTGGCGTGGTGGCGGGTGCGGTCGTTGGCCACGTTTTCCGACCGGGCAAACCAAACCGTCGGCCCCAGGGGAATATCCGTGCTGGCCTCCGCCTGGAGGGAGACCATTTCGCGGAAGCGAATGGTGTCGGTGCCCGGCAAACCGTTGGTCGGATAGGTGAACGTCATCAGATCATCGTCATCCGTGGTGTGGGTAACTGCCACCCCGGCATTCGGCCCCGTCTCAACCTCAGCGTGGAGGTAAAACGGACTCAAGCGACGGCTGGCCGTTTCACCGGATGCCAGCGTGGGGTGGTACATCAGGCAACCGCAGAGCTGGACGATCCCGTTCGTGACCAGCGGTCCGGAGATCTGGATTTCGGTAACGCCCAGCAGCGTGCCATTCTCATCCAGGGTCTGTTTGAGCTTGATTGGCGGTCTTTCGGGGTCGTCTTCCGGATCGCCCGGCGGCGGGGTGGCTGGATGGGCGGTGAGGGCCGGCCGGCTGTTGGTGAGGCTGCTCAACGTCGTCAGCAAGCTGTGGTTGGTCTGATCGTACGCCCAAGCAGACACCTGATTGGGTGGCGTGATGGTCACCGGACCGCTCTGATCCACTGCATCGCCATTCAAAGGCCAGATGACGGGACGGTAGAGGGGATACCAAACGGCCAGATTCGTCAGTTGCGGCGCTGGTTCGTAGAACACGCCCCGATCTGCAGTGGTGAACCGGTTCGCCGCGAAGGTTACCGGCCCCGCTCCGCCCAAGGTCGCGCCGCACGACCAAGAGTCGGTCATCAACCGGCCCACGATCACGTTGGTATCGGTGGCCGACATCCGCGAGGTGAAACTCCCGTACGTGTTGGTCTTCCAGGAGAAGCTGCCGTAGTCCTGCCGCAACGGCACTCCCCGGAGGCGGATGTTGTTGCTGGAGACGTTGAAGTTCCGGAACGGGTACTTGCCGGCGGCGTTCGCTCCGTGGCCCGGGCCGCCAATGGTGATCATCTGGTACACGTCATCAACGGTGTTCCCCACCACGTCAATGTGGCGCAGGGGTACGTCATGGTTGGCGGTGTCAAAATTGAATCCCATCGCGCAGTTGTTCACGGTGTTGTCCGAGAACCGGATGCCGAAGGACCACGAAGACCCGAACGCATTCAGCGTCGGGCTGTTGCGCACCTGACACCGAAGCACATGGAAGGCCCGATGATTGGGATTGGCGTCGGGGTCGAAGTTCTCGGCGTGCGGAAATTTGACCAATGGCATGATGCCGGTGCCGTAGCCGCCGAGTTGGCCCTGGAAATCCTCCACCACGCAATCGGTCACGTACCATTGATCGGCCAGGTGCCCCTGCAATGCGGTCGGATAGATCACAAACGACTCGGCGCCCGAGGTGTTCCAGTGCGGGATGGGGATCAGGCCATTGGCGCCGAAGTTTCGGGCGGTGACATTGCTAATCCACCCGGACTTGGCCTCCACCTGAATGGCGCCTGTCTTGAAACCGTTGACGTAGGCGGGATTGGCGGCGGTATTGTTGGTCACCCAGGTACGCCAGTTTCCATCCAAGATCAGATCCCGCACCTCGCACCGGTCCAAGGTGGCCAACTGAAGCAGCCATTGACCCCAGCCCGGGCCGGTGAACAAGTGTGTCGGCGTGGCGCCGCTGTTGGCGGTGGGAACCTTCCACCGGAGCGTCGGCTTCTGAGAGGGATCGGCTGCCATCAGGGTCAGTTGGCGGGTGCCGGGCACGCCCGCGCCGTTGAGATCCAACTGGTCAATCTCGTAGAGCCCGCTGTCGGTGGTGCTCAGGAAGACCAACTCGACCCGGTTGGAATCGCTGCCCGGGACGGGATTCTGGACGATGATGTTCCGCACGGTGGCGGTGACGTACGAAATGGGGTTGTTCGGGGAGTTACTGGTGGGCGTGCCGGTATAGCCAGTGCCCGGCTCGGCCAGGTAATAGACGCCCGCCTTGGCCGACAGGGCCAAGCAGCAAGCGATGACGCAGACTAGACTCGCGGCGGAGGCTCGCGGTGCCTCAGTGGAACTCGGGGTCTTCATAAGCTATCGCCTTAACCTCTTACGCCTAAAAGCGAGCTCCTGGCTACACCTTTCTTGGCAAAAGGTTTGCCGAAATTGGCCCTCGACCGAACGGGAAATGCCGCGGCGCGAGGCGGAGAACAACCCGGGCCGCCCTCGCTTCCTCGTCGCCGTTGGCTCCGGGCGCTCGACGCCTGCCGTCGCATGGCCCAAGCTTCGCGCAGTGGGCGTTCGTTGCCTGACATCGTGTTTCAATCCGCGCTCCGCCTTGGCTGCGGTTTCCGGCATGGCGCTCGCGTTGGCGTTTCCCCTGCCCGGATGGGCCGGACTCGCCTGGGTCGCTCCCGCCCTCGCACTTGCCGCCACTGCCGGACTTTCCGGCAGACGCGCCTGGCGACTGGGCTGGGTGACGGGCTTCGCGTTCGCGCTCGTGGCGCTCCGGTGGTTGCTCCACATCCCCTTCCCCGCTGGCGCGGTCGCGGGCTGGCTGGCCCTGAGCGCTTACGTGGCGCTGTTCATCGCGAGTTGGGTGTGGGTGATGAACCGGTTGCTTACCCGGTTGCTGGACCGGTCGGAGAAAGAAGCCCTTCGCAGCGGAGCGGCGTCGTCCGAGGAAGCGGCCGTGCCGGGGCCCCGTGAGGAAGCATTTGTCGGCGACGGTCCAACGGCGGCAAGCGCGGGGACCCTGGATGCCGAGAGACCGGCGGCCACCGCCGACCACTCCTTGAATCCGGTTCTTCACTTCGGCGCCGTCGAACCAGCGGCGGCTGTTTCGGGCGGTCGCGAAATGGCATCGGCCTCCCCCTTGCGATCTTGGCCGGAGCGGTTCGCGCGACTCGGTTGGGCCGAGAGGAACCTCTGGGCCGCGCTGGCTGGCGCCACGTGGGTGGCCCTGGAGCTGGCGCAAGGCCGCCTGCTTTCGGGATTCCCCTGGAATTTCCTGGGCGTCTCCCAGTACGCGCTGACGCCACTGATTCAGGTGGCGGAAGTGACGGGCGTGTACGGGGTGTCTTTCCTCGTGGCGTGGATGTCCGCCGCGCTGTTCTGCGCCGGAGCAAGGTTGGTCGCCCGGCTGACGGGCGATCGCGCCCCGGGCGTCTTTCCGGGTCCATCGCGGCCGCCAGCTCCCGCCGCACGGCCGCGGCCCGGCCTGCTGGTGTCGTTCCGCCTCGCGTTGTTCACCGATCTGGCCCTGCCCCTGACCACGCTGCTGCTCGTCACCTTCGCTGGCGGACTCAAGCTGGTCCGGCCCGCGCCGTCGTCGGCCGAACTCCGCGTGGCGCTGATTCAGCCCAGCATCCCGCAGCGGCTGATCTTCGACCCCGACGAGGCGGACACCCGCTTTCAGCGCCTGATGGAACTCAGCCGGCTGGCCGCTGCGACCGAACCCGACCTGCTGGTCTGGCCCGAGGCCTCGCTGCCGGATTTCTCGGAAGCGAACTACCGCGCGCTCACCGACTTGGTGGCACGCCATCGCCTGTGGATGATCTTCGGCGCGGATGAGGCCGTGCCGCGCAATTCCGCCGAGACCGGGTCAGGCTTCGACTTCTACAACTCCGCGTTCTTGCTCGCGCCGGACGGGCGGCTGGTGGCGAGCTACCGCAAGCGGCGGCTGGTCATCTTCGGCGAGTACGTGCCGCTGGCCGACTGGCTTCCGTTCACCAAATACCTCACGCCCATTCAGGGCAGTTTCTCGCGGGGCACGGCGCCGGAAACCTTCCGGGTCGGCGACCGGCCGGTGAAGATAGCGCCGTTGATTTGCTTCGAGGACGTCTTTCCCCACGGCGCGCGGGAACACGTCGGAACGGACACCGACCTGCTGCTGAACCTGACCAACAACGGGTGGTTTGGCGAAAGCGCCGCGCAGTGGCAGCACGCCGTGGCCGCCGTCTTTCGCGCGGTGGAGAACGGTGTGCCGCTGATCCGTTGCACGAACAACGGACTGACCTGCTGGATAGACGAGCGGGGGCGCTTGCGGGAATTCGGCCTCGGTGACCCGGCTGACATTTACGGGCCGGGGTTCACCGTCTATCGGCTCCCGTTGCGGGCGGCGGGTCAGAGCGGGCCAACGACCTTTTACCGCCAGCACGGCGACGTGTTCGGCTGGACGTGCGTTTCGCTGACTCTGTTGGCCCTTGGAATCACCGTGTGGCCCGCGGCACCGACCGGCAGATCAAAGGCGCAGACCTGATCCGCCCCGGCTCGAGCTATCGGCGCGTCGTCATCTCGCTTCGAACGGCACCGCCGGGCGGTTCAACCGGCCGGCAATTCGTGCGCGCCGAATCCGACTCCCCTCCGAATCAACCGTGCGACGGCAAGTTCTTCTCCAGCCCGCGAGGGGGGCCGAGGATGACGCTCGCCAAGACTGCCTCACGCGCCGTGGTCCGATTCAGCAGGAGTGCCCGAAGGCGATTCGCCGCTTCCGTGGAGCGCCGGAAAACCGGACGTGCCGCCTCCTTCGCTTTGGCACTGGCCACCTGCTGTACCACGGTTTGCAACCGGGCTTCGGCGGATTCAGCCACTTGTGCGCCCCGGAGAAACGCGGCCGCCGACTCTTGCAAGCGCCCCTGCCCACCGAGGGGACCCTCCTGCGTTTCCGCCACGGTAACCACAGCGGGCCGCGGCGGAGTGGACACAGGCGCTGTGCGGATCGGCGGAGCCTCGTCAAAGACGGGTGCCGGCCGCGGTGCCACCGGCGGTTCGGGACGCGGCAAAGGCGGCGGCAAGGGTGGCGGAGCGGGCCGGGGTTGGTCGCCTTCGAGGAGCCGCCGCAATTCCTCCTGCCAATCCAGCGGCTTGGGCACCGGGCGCCCGGGTGGCGCTTCGTCCAGCTCCTCATCGTCAAACAACGGCCGGGGAGCCGGCCCGGCACGACCCGGTTCCAGTTCGCCACGGGCCTCGGCCTGCTTGCGCTCCTGCCGCTGCTTGAGCCAGTTCGACAGCGCGGAGATCAGCACGATCGCCGCGAAGACGAGGACGCTCTCCAGCGAAGCGAAGAAGGGCGACAGGTCGGCGCTCACGTCAAGGAGTCTTGGGCTTGGATTCGTTGCTGGTGCCCGGTGCGCCGCCACCGATGGCATCCCGCATGAGAGTGTCCGCCTGGATGTTCTTCATCCGGTAGTAATCCATGATGCCGAGATTCCCGCTGCGAAACGCCTCGGCCATGGCCTGCGGCACCAGCGCTTCAGCCTCCACCACCCGCGCGCGCATCTCCGCGACGCGGGCGGTCATTTCCTGTTCGGCGGCCACCGCGGCCGCGCGGCGGATTTCCGCCTGCGCCTGAGCGATCAACTTATTGGCCTCTGCCTGTTCGGCCTGCAGCTTGGCGCCCACGTTCTCGCCCACGTCCACGTCGGCAATGTCAATCGAGAGGATTTCGAAGGCCGTGTTGGAATCGAGCGCCTTGTCCAAAACGGTTTTGGAAATGCGATCCGGGTTCTCGAGCACGTCCTTGTAGCTGTTCGCCGAACCAATCGTGCTGACGATGCCCTCGCCGACGCGGGCCACGATCGTCTCCTCGGTCGCGCCGCCCACAAACCGATCCAGGTTGGTGCGCACCGTCACCCGGGCGCGCACTTTGACGGCGATGCCGTCCTTGGCCACGGCGTCAATCGTCGTCTTTCCCGAAGCCGGATTCGGGCAATCAATCACCCGCGGATTTACTGAGGTTTTCACCGCGTCCAGCACCGTTTTGCCGGTGCCCTTGGTGGCAAGGTCAATCGCGCAGGCGCGGTCGAAATTCAGGTGGATACTGGCCTTCTGCGCGGCGATCAGGGCTCGCACCACCATCTGGACGTCACCGCCCGCGAGGTAGTGAACGTTCAACTGGTCCACGCTGAGCGCGAGACCCGATTTGCGCGCGTTGATGTAGTTGTCCACCACCAAGCCCACGGGCACGCCCCGGAGCCGCATCGCGGCCAGCTCGATCAGCCCCACATACGCGCCCGAGACCCAGGCCCGGATGAAGATGCCGAAGAAATTGAAGAGCAGGATGAGAAAGACAAGACCGACCAGACCCACCATGGCCCAGAGGATCATGCCGAACGGGATCTGGCCGAACTGACTGGTTGCAGCGATCATAGTTGTGTTTTCGAGTTGGAACTGAGTTGCGAGATTCAGACGGCCCGGACCACGACGCGCAAGCCTTCAACCGCCACCACTTTCACGGTTGCGCCCTTTTCGATCAGCGTTCCATCCGTCACCACGTCCACCCGCTTGCCGTCAATCTCCGCGATGCCGGAGGGCCGCAGGATGGTCAATGCCGTGCCGGTGCGATGCAGCAGTTCCGGACGCTCCACATCGAGGCCACCGATGGCCTGCCGCGAGACAAACGCCTGGCCCAGCCGGCTGTGCGGGAAAAACCGAATCCAAAGGACCCCGAGGGCGACCAACCCGGCGGTGACGCCGAGCAGGACACGGTTGCCAACTGTCGGGCCGTGATCCACATAAGCGATCACGACGCCTGCGACGAGGCACCCGAAGCCGATGATGCCCGCGATCATGCCGGGCAACACGGTCTCGAGCAGCATGAGCACGGTGCCCACCACCAGCAGGATGATGACCGTCTCCATTGCCGCGAAGAATACCTGCCCACACCCGGCCCGCAAGCGGCGAAGCGTCGTCCCGAGTCGGCGACTGAGCGCCCGCCGGGACTGTGTCCGGGCGAGCTGGCGTCGCGCCGAAGCGTTCTTGTCTCCACCCAACTATGGATTGGAACGCCAGCCCGGGTTTTGGCCGATGCGGACCGGTGGTGAGTCGCCGGCTCTCACCCGCCGCTTTCGGCGTGGTCCACGCGATGTTGCCTGCGGCGAGCGTCGGTTTTTGCGGGGCACACCTGCGCGGTTGTGCAAGCTTCCCGCGCATGAAATGCCAATCGCTTCTCCCGGCTGCCCTGCTCCTGGCCGCCGTGGCGTGGGCGACCGCGGCGACCGCAGCACGGGCTGGGCGCTGGGCTGGCGCATCAACCTCTGGCCGCGCAAGGCGACGGCGTGCTGGCGCGGATCCTTGTGTGGCGTTCGCGAGGCGGTCTTCAACCATCGCGGCCCGGCGAATCTGGTGCCGCCGTGGAGGCGCTGGTCAGGCTCCCGTTGCCTTCAGGAAAAACCCGCGTTGCTTCTCAGAGATCGGCATCCCCAGCCGCTCCATGACCTGGAGCATGTCCTCCCACACTCTCCGTTTTTCGAGCAACGCCTGATTGCGCAGCAGGTAGGCCGGATGATACGTGGGCATGACCGGGACCCCGCGGAAATTCAACCATGTGCCGCGCAACCGGGTAATCCCGTCGCATTTGCCGAACAGGCCCTCGACGGCCGTGGCGCCCAACGCAACGATGACCTTCGGTTGAATGATGCGGATCTGCTCGATCAGGAAGGGCAAACAGGTGGTCATCTCCACCGGAGTGGGTTTGCGATTGCCGGCGGTCTGCCCCGGCGTGTCGGGACGGCATTTCAAAATGTTGGCGATGTACACCCGATCCCGGTCCAAGCCCATCGTCTGAATGATCTTGGTCAGCAGTTGACCCGCCTTGCCCACGAACGGCTCGCCTTGGACGTCTTCGTCCGCCCCGGGCGCTTCGCCAACGAACAAGAGCGGGGAGTGAACGTTCCCAACGCCGAACACCACATTCCGGCGACTCCTGGCCAGATGAGCGCACTTCACACAGGGCAACACTCGAGCCCGCAACGCGGCCATCGCGGCTTCCTTTTCCGCGGCGCTGAGCGGGGAGCCAACCAGGACGTCGTCCGCGGTTCCGGTCGGCTCCTGCGGCCGTCCGGCGTGAGACGCCACGCGCTCTTGCTCTTGGTGTGGCTTGTCGGCCAGCCCGGTGGCCGGCGTGGGTTGTGACACTGCGGGCACCTTCCGTGAAGAAGCAGCCCGTGGCGCCGAACTTTCCAAGGCGGCCAGGGCCTCTGACGACACCGAGACAAAGCGGTGACCCTGGTCACGCAGGATTTCGAGGTGATGAATCGTTGCGTCAAGGAGTTTGCGGTAAGCGGACGACATGGCCCCAGCGTAAAACCCCGGCACCGCGACGCACAGAAAAACCCCGCCCGTCACCGGGAACATCTCCGCACGAAGCTCTGCCGCTTCAATCCATGGCCACGCCGGCAGAGCCCGCACCCAAAAAAAAAGAGACCGGGCCGAAGCCCGGTCTCCGTGATTCCTTCAGGCTGATCTCAGCCCCCGACCTACTTCCGAATGCGCCCAAACAGCGCCGGTTGGTCTGGCGTGAACGTGTACGGACTGCTCGCCCCGGTCACGTCCTGCCACGGCCCTGTCACCGCCGGCGCCGCCTGCAACGTCCCACCGCCCGTCCACTCAATGGTGATGGTCCCGTTGGCGTTCCGCGTGATGCTCGTGAACTGCGGCACCGCCTCGTCCGCTGCCGGTACCAGGAGCATGAAGTCCCAGTCCCCGTTGCTCGTGTTGTACCGCAGCGTCGTCGTCCCGCCCAGGTCCAGTGCCAGCGGTGTGGTGTCTTCGGCCGCCGCCTTCAACGGCAGCAGCCCGTTGTTCCCCCAGCCGCCCGGCGCCGGCCCGCTGAACACCCCGAGCGGCGTCTCCGTGCCGCCCACCATCTTCGAGAGCGTGCCCCCGATGGTCGCCCCCACGTCGCCATGCGACACCGCCGCATAGACGTTGTATTTCCCAGCCGGAATGTCGCGCGTGTAGTTGTACCACTGCCCGCCGCCAATCCACCCCAGCTTGTAGTTCACCACCACTTCACCCACGCCCCGCGTCCGGTCGCCCGTGCGGTCCATGGACACCCGCGGATTCACTCCGTGCCGGTACAACGGCGAGGAGCCCGAATCGCCCCGGCTGTAGTCGGTGCCCGCCACCGCCGTCAGGCCCGCGTACGCGCCGCCCAAGTACGGCATCTGGCTGGCCTCCGGCCGGCTCTGCCCGCCGCCCGTGTCGAAGTCCTCCGCCTCAATGAAGAAGGTCGGCGTCTTCATCGCCCCGGTGGTCCGGAACGACCAGCTCACCGTGCGATCCCCATACGTGATCGCCGCGGTGTGCAACCCGTCCGCCCACGGTGTCGCCGGCTGGTACTCGACGAGCAGATCGCCGTCCGGCCGCGTGACCGTCGGCGTCACCGCCACGCCGTCCACCGTCATGCTCACCGCCACCGCGCTCAGGTCCGCCGCGCCCTTGGCCACGTGCAGCATCACTTTCGCGTCGCTGCCCGCCCGGGCCTGGCTCCCCGCCGAGGTCCAATCCCGTCCCGGCGCAAACGCCTTGACGTACGGCGCCCCGGCGTGACCGATCGGATACCGGTACGCCTTGATGTGCCCCGGCGTTCCCACGTCATTGATCAGGATCGCGTTCGAGCGCGCCGCCAGGCTGTACCCGGTCTGCGGATCCCGCCCACGTGAACTCCACTCGACGTTCGCCCCGCCCCCGCCCTCGTACCACAACAGCCGGAACGGATACAGCCCCGCCTGCTGGATCACGAAGGAGAACGTCGTGCCCGAGTCGAAGTTCACGTCGTTGCCGCGCCCGCCGCTGAATTCACCCACCACCACCGGCAGCGTGCCCCATTCGGCCGGGTTGCCGATCATGGCGATGAACCCGTCGTCGCTGTTCACGTTCATTGTGATCAGCCCCGCCGGCAGTTGCAGCACCGTCAGGAACTCGCACGAAAAGCTATCCGTGCCGTTGTCCCCGTAGCCCGTCGAGGGCGGGAACCCGCTGCCCACCGTGTGAACGCCCGGAATGCCCGGAATGTTCTCGTCCGGCAGGAACGGCTCGTTGGCTGACGTGAAGTACCCGGAGCTGGCCGGATCGCCCGGGAAACCCGAGTTGTTCTGGTTGTAGTTGACCACGCCGGTCTCGACGTACCGGTTGCCCGGCCCCGTGAACTGGCTCAGGTCCGCCGTGTTCGGCAGCCCCAGCAGGCCGTTGATCTGCGCCTCGGCCGCGTAGGTGTCGTTGGCCCGGTCGCCATAGTCCTGATACTGCGCGTTCTGCACGGTCTTCACCAGGAACCCGACGTTCGCCGTGTTGACCGCGCCCGCCGGCAGCGCCAGCGACGGCGGCACCGCCACGCCCGTCACCGAGAAGGTCGTCATCCCCTCATAGGTCTGCGCGCCCGCCGTGAACTGCACCTTCAACTCGTGGTTGCCCACCGGCAATGGCGCCGGCGGGACGTACTGCACCGTGGTGGTTGTCCCCGACTTGCTCGGCGTCGCCGGCACCGCCGCCCCGTTGAGCAGCATCCGAATCGAGGCCTGATCCACCGCCGTGTCCCCATCCTCGATCTTCGCGATCAGCGAGATCGTGGACAGGTACGGATTGCCCGAGGTCCGGAACGGATGCGTGAAGCTCACCACCGCCGGCCCCCGACCCGTCCGCGACCGGTACGCCTTGATCGAGTCCGCCGCCGCCGAGTTGAGCAACTGCCGCGTCGTGGCCGTCGGCAACACCTGCCGGCCCGACCACTCGAGGTTGGCTCCGCCGCCCCCTTCGAACCACACCGTGCGCATCGGGTAGTAGCCCGCCTGCGGCACGTACACGGTGCTCACCGTGTCCGCCGCGCCACGGCCCACGTCCGCCTGCCCCACGATCGTCGCCGCCAGCACATCGCCCACGCCGCCATACGCGGTGGTGCGGAATCCGTCGTCGCTGTTGAAGATCAACTCGTACACGCCCGCCTCCGGGAAATGCAGGTACGTGGTGATCTCCGCCGCAATGTTGTCCGTGTAGTACGACCCGTCGTCGTTGAACTCCGTCGCGCTGGGGATGCCCGGGATCAGGGCGTCCGGCGATCCGTTGTTCTGCTGGAACGCGCCGTTTGGCTCCGGATCAAACGTGAACGCGCCGTTCTGGCTGTAGTTGATCACGTCGTTCTCGGCATACACCCCGCCGGCGAATCCGGTCAGGTCCGCCACGTTCGCCCCGCGCAGCCCCTGCAGTTGCTGCTCCGCCCGGGCCACCGTGTTCTCCTGCCCGCGCGCGGCGGTCTGATGCACTTTCACGTTGAAACCCCGCTGGCTGGTATTCACACCGCTCACTGCCCACTCCGGCGGCAGGGTCGCATACTCCGGGACCGTGAAGGTCCGCGTCGCCGTCACGGGCGTCCCGCGGGTGTCCCGCACGCTGATGCCCACCTGGTGCGTCGAGCCGGGGACCAGCGGCTGCGGGAGGTTCCAGTAGGAAATCGTGGAATTGATGCCGTCCTTCACCTTGCGGGTCGGCGTTACCGGCGCACCGTTGAAGGTCAGTTCCACCGTATTCAGATCAGCAACTGCCTGACCCGAATCAATCAAGCCCACATCGAACCCGACCGGCGTCCCCGTCGCGTTGCCGATGATGACCTCATTGGCCGGCACGGTCGTGATGATCAGGTTGTCAATGTGATTGTTCTGATTCGCCCCGCCTGTGCGACCCGCCAGCAGGATGCGCCCCGGACTCGGCGCGTACGCAATGGGCACGTTGTTCAACAGCGTGGCCCCCTTGTACTCCACCGTCAGCGTCCCGTCGTCCTTGAGCTGCACCTTCAGCTTCTGCCAGCACAGCCCTTTGTAGTCGCCGCCGGAAGCCTCGTCATACGGGCCGGTTTGCAAGCTCGTCACGTCATCGCACGCACCGTTGCGGGTGGGCATCGGGTGGCGCAGCACCGTCTGATTGTCCACGCGCACGATGATGCCCTCGATGTCCGCCTCCCCACTGGGGTAGGTGTTGCCCGACCACGTGTCGAAGCAGATCGAAAGCCCCGTGGTCGTGCCGCCCTCGGGCGCGCCCGGGATGGCAAACCCGCTGGTGTCACTGGAGCCCGGGTTGTTCTGCAGCCAGATCACCGCCGGGTCGTTGGCCCGGGCGTAGTTGATGCTGAAACCGTCGGCGGGACGGCCCGCATTCCCCGTGGCATTGCCCGCGCGGATGTCGCATTCGAAGGTAAAGGCCTTCACGACCAACCCTGCGTCGAAGTCCGGGAACAGCATCTGGGTGTACTGACTGTTGGACGAGCGGGTGATGGCGAGATAACCGCCGGGATTGCCGCCCTCGCCCCGACCGTCGCCGTTGCGGTCTTCGTAGAGTTCGAGCACGTCACCGGTCACCGGATCCGTCCAGGAGACGTTGCTCCCGATGACGAAGTTCGGGTCGTTGGCCGGATCGGTGGTGAAGTCGTACGTGGCCGAGCCCGCGAGGGCCGACGCACACGTGGCGACCAAGGCACCGAGTCCAGCGAACGACCGTGAATGTTTTGTTCGCATAGGTGTTTAACTGAGTTTCTACCGACTTTGGTTCTGGCCAGAACCGCGACGCTTACGCTGGCGCGTCACCAGGATGATGCTTGCAACCAGACCGGCCGCCCTCGCCCAGAACGGACACCGAGCGATCCGCTTGGATAATCCGGTACCATTCGGAAGGAGGGTGTTGCCGAAAACCGACTGCGGGCTTCATCAAGAAAAGTTTCGCGCGTTATCGTGCGCCCCGCTTGGAGATTTGAGGGGAGTTGGTGAAATGCTTGCGAAAATCCTTCGCCAGCCGGTCGGACGACGGTCAACGTGGGTCACCGCTCGGTGGACAATGAGACTCCGGGGAGAGTGATTCTCCAAGAAGACGCCGGCCATTCCCGGTCAGGTCAATCGGGCCGGGCAGTCCGCGTGGCCCGGCAGCGACGTTCAAGCACCGTGCCGGCGAAAGCCCCGCGGAGTGGTGCCAAACGCCCGCTTGAACTGGGCGACCAGATGGCTCTGATCGTAAAAGCCGGTTTGTGCGGCGATTTCGGCGATGGTCTCGTTTCCCGCCAGCAGCAACTCGCGCGCGCGTTCCAGCCGGCACTGCAGCACGTATTGGTGGGGGGAAACACCCGTGCTGCGCTTGAACATGCGGGCAAAATGAAACCGACTGAGTCCCGCCTCGCGCGCGAGGTCGTCAAGGGAGACTTCCCCAGCGAGGTTGACCTGGATGTAATCGAGCGCGCGACGCAACTGCGCCCGAGCCAGTCCGGTCCCGGGCTTGAGGTCGGGGGAAGGCGAATTGACGGTGAAACGGCTCAACAGGTGCGCTGACAACGCATGTATGAGCGCGGCCGCGTAACCAGCCCCGGCCCGGTAACCGCCCACCGCGTCGTCAAAGAGGGAGGACACGATCGAACTGAGCAAAGGATCATCGAGGGGCAGCGCCGCTTCCCATTCGATGCGGCCCGGGTCTGAAACCACCTCGTGCGCCACCCGGCGTACCGCCCTGGGGCTGATCGCGACGGCCACAAACTGACCCACATCCTGGGTACGGACGAAATGCGGCAGCATGGCAGGAATGAAAACCGCCTGCCCGGGTCGTAACAGCACATGGCGCGAAAAACCCGCCAGCCCCCATTCAATGCTGATCGGCCGCCCCTGAATCACGGCCACCAAGTGCGACGGGTTGGCGAGGCCCGGATTCTCGTAAAAGCCACCGGCGCAATGTTGTTCGATCAGAATGTCCGTCCAAGGACCTCCGGCACTGGAGAAAGTTGGCGGTGCGGCGATAGCCGGCCGGCTCCGGCCCGTGGCCATTTCGATCAGCACGTGCCGCTGAACGGCCGGTCCAGCGCCACCAGCAACCGGGGCCGGCGAAGGCTCGGTCTCTGACGCGCTGGTTTCTGCTCTCAACAGCTCGGACGTTCGAAGCTCCATAGGTCAAAATCTCGTGATACCAAACCTCGCCATCCAGTCATCACCTGCGCTCGATTGCAGGCGGATTAACCGCAGATGAACGATGCGGGGGCGGCACCCAGCGACCGGCTGGATGCCCCCCCGCGACCGCCATGCCGATGCGTGTCCCGATTCCGGCTGACGGCCGCCCCCATCCGCCACGCTCACCCGCAGAGGCGCAGCGGCCGGGAGTCGCCGGGTTGGCGAACCGCGCCAGCCCCACGCGACTGCGTTCCGCGCAAAGCTTGCGCGGGGTTTTCACCGCTCCGGTGCCTGAGCAGCCCGCGTTTTTCCACAGGAACCCGGCACCGAGAGCAGGCGCAATCGCGGTTCTCAATAGAAGGAAGCGGGAACTGGCGGCAATTTCCGCCAAATTGAACCGATCATTTCTGGGGAACCCTCGCTGGAGAGCGTCGCGAGGGTAGAAGGGGGCAAAAAACCCGAGGGGAGACCGCGCAGGGACGCGATCTCCCCTCTACAACCGCTTTCCCGCGTGGCCGCTTTGGAGACCGGCACCCAGCGAACCTTGGATCCGCTCCGGGTACCACGCGGTCCTACCATTCAAGTCATGGCGTAATCCGCCGGACGAATCCGCCAATAATGGACCTTGGAATGGTCAGACGTCGGGTGGCGATTTCACGGGGCCATGACCAATCGCCGTGGAACCTGTTGGCAATCAGGCTCTCCGCGTAACTTTGGCTTTCTGGCTGCTGTCTATGGCGGTGTGAGTGATGTGACGCGGATTCTCCAGGCCCTGCCCGAAGAAGGCGCTCGCGCCGCGGAGGAATTGCTCCCGCTCGTGTACGCCGAGTTGCGCCAACTCGCGACCGGCGCGCTGAAGCGGGAATCCAAGGCTTTCACGCTGCAGCCCACGGCGCTGGTTCACGAAGCCTGGCTGCGACTCATCCACGCGCATCCCGGGCGCTTCCAAAACCGGCAGCATTTCTTCTCCGTCGCCGCGCAAGCCATGCGGCGGGTCCTGGTGGATGCGGCACGACGAAAACAAACGGCGAAACGTGGCGCCGCGGCGGAACAGGTGGAGTTGCAGGAGGGCGATCTCATCCTGGCGGCACCTGCGGACGAGATCCTCGCGGTGGACGAAGCGGTGGAACTCCTCGGCCGACAGGACCCGCAGGCCGCCGAACTGGTCAAGCTACGGTATTTCGTCGGGCTCTCGATGGAGGAGTGCGCCGTAGCGCTTGGCCAATCCGTCCGCTCGGCTGAGCGCCTCTGGACTTACGCCAAAGCCTGGCTCCGGCGACACCTCCAGGCGGAACGGAGGCACCCGGGGGCGCGGAATGGCCACGCCCCCGGCCCGGCTCCGGAATCTCCCCCTTCCCCGTCGGCAACCGGCGGCCTCCCATGAGCCCCGCCACTCCAAATGTCGAATCCGCCAGCGAACGCGAGGTGTTTCTGGCGGCGCTCGAGCTCGATGATCCGAAAGCCCGGGCTGATTACCTCAACCAACTTGGTGCCTCCGATCCGGCTCTCCGCGACTCCGTGGCATCACTCCTTGCCCATCACGATCGAGACGAATTCCTCGAATCACCCGCCCTGCGCACTGCTCGCGCCAGCGGGCCCGCGGCCGAAACCGCAAACCGGCCGGACTCCGTGTTGGCGGAGCAACCGGGCGATCAGTTGGGCCCCTACCGCCTGCTGCAGGAAATTGGCGAAGGCGGTGGCGGAGTGGTCTATCTGGCCGAGCAACAGTCGCCCTTGCGAAGGCAGGTGGCGCTCAAGGTTCTTCGGCCCGGCACCGACACCCGGTCGGTCATCGCGCGTTTTGAACAGGAACGCCAGGCGCTCGCGCTGATGGATCATCCGAATATCGCGAGGGTCTTCGATGCCGGCACCACGGCAGCCGGCCGGCCGTTCTTCGTGATGGAACTGGTGCGTGGCATCAAAATCACGGAGTTCGCCGATGCCGAAAACTTGACCCCACGGGAACGAATCGAGTTGTTGATCCCGGTCTGCCACGCCGTTCAACACGCGCATCAAAAGGGGGTCATCCACCGCGATATCAAGCCGTCCAACATCCTCGTGACGCTTCACGACGGCGTGGCCATACCCAAGGTCATTGACTTCGGGATCGCGAAAGCCGTCGGCTCACCGCTCACGGACAAGACCCTGTTCACCGACTTCCGCATCTTCCTGGGAACGCCTGCTTACACGAGTCCCGAGCAGGCGGACCTCAACAGCGTGGACGTGGACACGCGCACCGACATCTACAGCCTCGGGGTGCTGCTCTACGAATTGCTCACCGGCACGACCCCGTTTGATCCCCGCCAACTGGCGGCGTCGGGGTTTGACGAGCTCCGTCGGACGATCCGCGAAACCGAACCCGACCGGCCGTCAACCCGTCTGCGCGCCCTCCCGAATGCCACGGTCTCCACCGCCGCCCAGCGTCGCCAGACCGAACCCGCCCGTCTGATCGGTCTGATGCGGGGTGATCTGGACTGGATCGTGATGAAATGCCTGGAGAAGGACCGCAACCGCCGTTACGACAGCGCGGCGGCGCTGGCGGCCGACCTCCAGCGCTACCTGGATAACGAACCGGTGCTCGCCCGGCCCCCGAGTCGCGCCTATCGGTTCGGCCGATTCGTCCGCCGGCATCGCGGCGCTTTCGTCGGCGGCGTCGCCGTGGCCCTCGCGATGTTCGCAGGAATACTCGCGAGTTCCTGGCAGGCCTACCGGGCGAAGCAGGCCGAGCAGGAACAAGCACGGCTCCGGGTCCTTGCGGAACAGGCCCGAGCTGCGGAGGCGGAACTGCGAACGGCGGCCCAAGCTCAAGAGCTTTCCGCCCGGCGGCGCGCCTACGCCGCGGACATCAATCTGCTGCAGCAGGCCCTCGACGTCAGAAATTTCGGTCGCGCGCGTCGGTTGCTCGACTCCCAGCGGCCGCTGCCTGGGCAGGAAGACCTGCGTGGCTGGGAGTGGCGGTACCTGTGGCAGTTATGCCGCAGCGAAGCCGAGTTCACGCTTTGCCAGCGTTCGAACGAGGTTCACTCGCTGGCCGCGTCGGCCGATGGCCGGTTCCTCACTGCCGCCGAAACGGATGGCGGCGTTTCGATTTGGGATTTGGCCCGGCGCCGACCGGTGCTGGAGCGGCCAACGGGGACAGGACGGACACTGATCACCAGTTCCCCAACGGCGGCGGTCTTCGCCTTCACCGAAAGCGATTACGGCGGTCCGGCCGGCCTGGCCAGGCGGATCCGCGTCTGGGACACCCACGGCCAGCGCTTGCTGGCGGACCTGCGATTGCAGGCCCCGTGTCTCAGTCTCCGCTTTTCTCCCGACGGCGCGGACCTTGTGACGCTGACCGCGGATGGAGTGATCGCGCGCCATCCGATTACCGGTGGGGACGCCCGCGGCATCGCCCGAATACCCCTCCGGCCCGGCGACGGGAGGACTGCCACGCTGTCCCCCGACCTCCGCCTTGTGGCCTACAACCGGGACGGCAACCGCATCGCCGTGGCGGACGCCGCCACCGGGCTGGAGCTCTGGAACGCCGAAGCCACCCGGGAACGCCTGACCGCCGTGACCTTCGCGCCGGACGGCAGCCGGTTGGCAACGGGCGCCGGGTTCACGGAGTCCGACATTCGCCTCTGGGACGTGGCCGCCGGACTCGAAGTCGCGCGGCTCGAAGGCCACCGCAACTGGATTGGGGCCCTCGCGTTCTCTCCCGACGGAGCCACCCTGGCGTCAGCCAGTGCGGACCAGACGATCGCACTCTGGGATGTCACCGGCGCGGCGCAACCGTCGGCGAGCGATGTCGTTCACGGCCTGACCCCGGTCCTGCAGCCGAAGCGGGTTCTGCGGGGACATCAACTGGAAGTGTGGAGCCTCTCGTGGCTGGACAACGGGCGACGCCTCGCAAGCGGGGCCAAGGACGGTACCGTCCTGGTCTGGGATCTCACCCAGCCGGCCGGTAACCGACCCAATATGGTGGTGCCGGGCGCATTCATGGCTTGGGCATTCGATGGCGACCGCCCCGCTCTGCTTACTCTCGATCGCAACGGAACCGTTGCGCGATGGTCCGGCGAGGAACTGCAGCACTCCACCATTCTCGTGGAAGGTGTGCCGAATCTGTTCTTCCCGCGCTTCTCAGGATCGGGGCGGCACCTTGCGGGCGGCACCAGCGAAGGCGCGATTCGAATTTGGTCGCTCGCACACGGCGACGCGTTGCCGGAGCTGAAACATTCTGATGGCCCCGTGGCACCGATCGCGTTTTTGCCGCAATCCGATCGCCTCTTAACCCAGCGATGGATGCAACCCGAGTTCCATGTCTGGGACGTCGCAACCGGCCAGCGACTGCAAACGTGGCGCATTACGACATCGCCCGGGCCTTTTGTCAGTCGTGCCGCAGCCGTCACGGAAGCCTGGCTCGCCCTGCTCAACGAGGACGGAACCGGCCACCTGCTGAATCTAAAAACGGGTCGCGTCACTGAGTTGTGCCTTGCACTCAAACAACTGGTCGCGGCCGCGCTTTCGCCCAACGGCACGCTCTTGGCGGCGGTCAGTCGCTTCGGAGTCGGTGGCCTTTGGGAAATCCCATCCGGAACTCGCGCGGCCACCTATTCCGGTGTCTTGCAGGCCATGGTTTCCGCGACCTTCTCGCCGAGCGGACAACGACTGGCCATCGGCAGCGACGGCGCCGAGGCGATCACCCTTTGGGACCTCGCCGGCCATCAGGAGTTGCTGACCTTGGCTGGCGACGGCGCCGGCTTTGCCGCCTGCGCTTTCTCTTCCGACGGGTCGCTGCTGGCTGCCGGCAATCGTGACGGACGGCTCCACGTCTGGCGGGCGCCGACCTGGGAGGAGATCCGCCGGGCTGAGTCTGCCGCGGCGCGCTGACGCGCCGGACGAACATCCGGTGGCGCTCCCGCAGGCCACCCGGCAGCGGCCCGGGTTTTGACTTCACACCCACCGTCGGTCAGCATCGGGCCGTGAACGTGATTCGCCATACGGAGGAAAACTTCAAAGCCCGATGGGAGCAGGTCGCCGCCTCGTCCAGCTTGTTCGACGCCGAGATCGAGCGGCGGACCCGCGACATCATTGAAGCGGTGGAAGCGCGCGGCGACGCTGCCTTGATCGAGTTCACCGCGCGATTCGATGGGGCGCGGTTGCAAGCAAGCCATTTGGCCGTCACCCAGCGCGAAATCGAGGCCGCCAAAAAGGCGGCCAGCCCGGAGTTGCGCCGCACGCTGAAGTTCGCCGCGACCAACATCGAACGGTTCAGCCGGCAGTCGTTGCGACGCCCCTGGGAGGCGCGCAACGCCCAGGGCGCGCGGGTCGGTGAGAAGTTTGATCCGTTCCAGCGCGTGGGCATCTACATCCCTGGCGGCACGGCGCCACTGGTGTCCACGGCGTTGATGACGGTGGTGCTGGCGCGGGTGGCCGGCTGCCCCGAGATCGTGGTCTGCACGCCGTGCGGGAAAACGGGAGCGGTGAATCCGGCTTTGCTGCTGGCGGCGGACCTGGCCGGGGCCACAGAGGTGTATCGCGTCGGCGGCGCCCACGCCGTGGCCGCTCTGGCCCTGGGCACCGCGACGATCCGGCCCGTGCAGAAAATATTCGGCCCTGGCAACGCCTACGTGGTGGCCGCCAAGCGTCTGCTTTTCGGCCGGGTGGCGATTGACCTGCTTCCCGGTCCGAGCGAAGTGCTGGTGCTGGCCGATGACTCGGCCAACCCGCGGTTCGTCGCCGCCGACCTGCTGGCCCAAGCCGAACACGGTTCCGGTCACGAGCGCGTCTGGTTGATCACGCCCTCGGCGCGGTTGCTTGGGGCCGTGCAGCGAGAGATTGCCCGGCAACTACCGACGCTCACCCGCCGGGAGTACATCGAGCGCGCCCTCGGCCGGTCGGGCTGGTTGATTCACGTGAAGTCGCTGGCCGATGGCGTGGCCCTGGCCAACCGGATCGCGCCGGAGCACTGTGAGATTCACACCCGGAACCCGCGGCAGGTGGCCCGGCGGATCGTCACCGCCGGCGCAATCTTTCTCGGGCCTTGGTCCCCGACCGTCCTGGGGGACTACGTGGCCGGGCCGAGTCACACCCTGCCCACGGGCGGCGCGGGACGCAGCTTCGCCGGGCTGACCGTGGATCAGTTCCAACGGCGCACCAGCGTCGTGGAGTACGATCGGTCGGCGCTGGCCAAGTCTCTCGCGGCGGTGGCCGGGTTCGCCGGGCTGGAAGGGCTGGATGCGCACGGACGGTCGGCGGCGATCCGGTTGGAACGCAACCGTTGACGACGGCGAAAGCGCGAAGGGTCGTCGGCTGCCACGGCGAGCATGAAAAAACGAACCCACAACTTGATTCGCCCGTTGGTCCGGCGGCTACACGCTTACGTGCCCGGCGAACAGCCCAAGGTGCGGGGCCTGATCAAACTCAACACGAACGAGAACCCCTACCCTCCAGCCCCGGAAGTGCTGGCGGCGGTGAGGACGGCCACTGACGCGCGCCTGCGGCTGTACCCGAACCCGACCTCGGACCTGCTGCGGGAGAAACTGGCGAGGCTGCACGGGTGCGCGGTCGAGAACATCGTGGTCGGCAACGGGTCGGATGACCTGCTGGCGCTGGCGACACGGGCTTTCGTCGAACCCGAGGGATTTCATGGGATGCCGCATTCAGACGGCGACGCGAAGTTCACGGTCCAATACTTCACCCCAAGCTACTCGCTCTACCCGGTCCTGGCCGACATTCACGGCGCGGTGAAACGAGCCGTGCCGCTGCGGCCTGATTTTTCATTGCCGACGCCAGAGGAGCTGAAGACGAGCAAGACCTGGACGCCGAGGGCGGCCCTGACGTTTGTCACCACGCCGAACGCACCCTCGGGGAGGGGCTATGCGACGGCCGAACTGGAGGCCCTGTGTCGGGCACACCGCGGCGTGGTGGTGTTGGACGAAGCCTACGTGGATTTCGCTCGCGAGAACGCGATGGCCCTCGCCCTGCGTCACCCGCACGTCCTGGTGTCCCGCACCTTCTCGAAGGCGTATTCCCTGTGTTTCCAGCGGGTGGGCTACATGGTAGGACACACGGACCTCATCGCCGCGCTCCACAAGGTCAAGGACAGCTACAACGTGAACGGACTTGGCCAGGTGGCAGCCGTGGCCACCCTCGGCAATCTACCCTATTACCGGACCAATTTTCGCCGCGTGATTCGCACCCGGGAGGCGCTGACGGCGGCGCTGGCAGCGCTGGGCTTCGAGGTGTTCCCCAGCCAGACCAATTTTCTGTTCGTCCGCCCGCCCCGTTTCAGCGCCGAGCGTTGGCTGGCTGCACTGCGCCAGCGGCGCATTCTGGTGCGCTGGTTTGCGGCCGCGGGGTTGCGGGAATTTCTGCGGATCACGGTGGGCACCGACGCAGAGGCTGAGGCGCTGGTGCGGGCCGCGAAACGCATCCTCGCAGAGCGCCCGCCAACGATCACGTCGGCCACGAGAACGCGCCCGCGGTGAGACTCAAAGCCGCGGCGGGCGTTCGCCCGTGACTGCCTAATTTTTCCTTCCTTCGAGAACCGGCAGCCGTTATCTCTCCGGCCGACACACGTCAGCAGACAAATTCGAACGAAGAAAGAACAACACTATGCCTACTCCCGTTTATCACGCATCCATCGAAGGCGCCCAGCACGGTGCCAAATCCCTGGCGGACTTCCTCGCGTACGCCAAACGGTCGGGCGCTTCCGGTGCCCAGCCGTCCAACTACATGTTGCAGGCGGCCAACGGCTTCAAGAGCGCCTCCGAGATCAAGGACACTTTCGCGAAGGCGGGCCTCAGCCTCGATGGCATCTCGTGTCACTGTCCGCTGTGGGTCCACACGACGGCATGGACCGGCAGCCCGAGCATTCGGCCGTTCATCCCGGCGGACGTGGCGAAACAATCGCCGGACAAAATTGAGGCGTGGGCGGAAGATTACCTGATCCGCCTGTTTGACCTCGCGGCGGAGCTGGGGGTGAAAATTCTCCCGACCTTCTGGGGCGTCGCCTTCGGCTGGGAAGTAGCGAGCGGCTATCCGTGGGGCTTCTGGGCCGGTGGCGACTTCGACCTGATCAAGGAAGGCCAGGAGCGCTTCGTGAAGAAGACCGCGAAGCTCCGCAAAGAGGCCAATGCCCGCGGCATCGTTCTGTGCCACGAAATCCACCCGGGTACGGGCGCGATGTGCGCCGACGACTTCAACATGCTGGTCAAGATTTGTGACGGCGACAAATGCCTCGGCGTGAACGCCGACCCCAGCCACTGCTGGGAAGGTGAGAGCTGGGAAACCCGCTTCCTCAAGGTGGGCCCGAGGGTGTATGCCGCCCACATCAAGAACTTCGTCATCCGCCCCGGCATGCCGCTGCGCATGATGAACGGCAACTGGCCCGAGCGGGCGATGCAGTTTGTGGACCTCCCGTCCGGCGAGATCAACATGCAACGCTACGCCGAATTGCTGATCCACATCGGCTACCCGGCCCGCTACAAGCAGGTCATGGGCACCGCGACCGCACCGCTGGTGGTGGAAGCAGAGAGCGCCCACAAGGACCTCGATTGGACCAGCGCCAACGGCATCGCCTATGTGCGCGACCACCTCACGTGGCCAGCCGCCGCCGGATCGTTTGAAGACGGCATGGGCGCCTGAACCGAAAGCTTGCCTTCGTGATCGGGGCGTCCCTCCGGCGCCCCGATTTTCTTTCCCACCCCGAAGCTCCAGATCATGACTTCGATGAACTCTCTCCCCCTGAGACTCACCTTGGCCGGCACCGCCCTGTTTGCAGCCACCGCCCTGGCCGACGACCTCGACCCGCGCAACTGGATCGGCCACGACCGTACGCGGCCGCTGCCGCCGGTAGTGGATCCGGGGTTCACCAGTACCCAGGACAAGGCAGGCAAAGCGCCCTCGGACGCGATTGTGCTGTTTGACGGGTCGGACCTCTCCCACTGGGTGGCCATGAACGGCGAGCCCACGAAGTGGATCGTGAAAGACGGCGCCATGGAGTGCGTGCCCGGCAGCGGCTACATCCGCACGCTCCGCTGCTTCGGAGACGCGCAGGTGCATGTGGAATTTGCCGCCCCGGCCAAGCCCGAGGGCAACAGCCAGGGCCGCGGCAACAGCGGCTTCTTCTTCGGCCTGACGCGCTACGAGATTCAGATTCTCGACAGCTACGACAACCCCACCTACGCCGACGGCTCTTGTGCCTCGATCTACAACCAGTACCCGCCGCTGGTGAACGCCTCCCGCCCGCCGGGCCAATGGCAAAGCTATGACATCATCTGGACCGCGCCCCGCTTCGAGCCCGATGGCCGCTCGCGCTCGCCCGCCCGGGTCACCCTCTTTCACAACGGGGTGCTGGTGCAGAACAACGTCGAGTTGATGGGGGACACCGGTTGGGTCACGCGCGGGCCCTACCGCGCCCATCCGGAAAAACTTCCCATCTCGATTCAAGACCACGGCAATCCCGTCCGCTTCCGGAACATCTGGGTGCGCGAACTTGGCAAGCCCGGTCGGCCGGAGTTCTTCCTCGCCGACAAGGTGCTCGACGGCTACGTCGGGAAGTACGAGGTCAACAAGGATTGGATCGTGGATGTCAGCCGGCGCGGCGGAAATCTGTTTTTCCAGTGGGCGGGCGAGGACTTCCTCATGTTTGCCACGTCCCCCAACCGCTTCTTCGCCAAGACCACGGACGTGCAGGTCGAGTTCAAGCGCGAGGGCAACGAAGACGTCGCCTACTTTTCCGTGGGAGAAGACGGCGGCATGCGCGCGCGCAAGCTCCGGTAACCTCGCCCTGAATCCAACACGCTGCGCCGCCCCAGGCCGGTGGGCACTGCCTCCCGCGGCAGCGCAGCGCAGCGCTGTGTGCCGCAGAGCGGACTGGCAGGACGGCGGCGGCCTTGTTTGACCGGTGGGCGGCTTCGGGTAGTTTTCTCCTGCGACCACGGTGGTGGACCGGGGCACCCCAACGGCCGCTTTTCCAACGTGCAAAACTCTCATCCGCATCACGCGCCGGGTCTTTGGCCCATGAGGCCGTTATTCGGTTGCCGCGCGAAGGTGACGGGTGGATTCACCCTCATCGAACTGCTGGTGGTGATCGCCATCATCGCCATTCTTGCCGGCCTGCTGCTGCCCTCCCTGTCGGGTGCCAAGGCGCGGGCGCGTCAGGTCCAGTGTCTGAACAACCTCAAGCAAATCGGCGTGGCCACGCTTCTGTACGCCCAGGACAACCGGGGCCTGCTGCAAATTAACGCCCCTCTCACACCAGGCGCCACCTGGGCCAGTTTGCTTAGCACCAACCAGAACCTCGGCCCGCCGTCCTTGTTCCTCTGCCCGAGCTATCCGCCACTGCGTTTCACCAATTGGTTCCGCACCTACGGCGTGCGGCTCGATCCGCCCACGAACTCCGTCAAAGGCCCAATGAACGAGTTTCTCCAGACCGAAAGCATCACCGAGCCGGTGGACTACCTCCATGTCGCGGACACGACCAGCCGCGGGCGGCTGGGCATCGGCGCGCAGCAATTCTACTTCTTCCGCGCGGCGAACGAGAACGAAGTCCATGCCCGCCACAGCCGCCAGGCCAACGGCTGGTTTCTCGACGGCCACGTCGAGACGGCCAATCGCCCGCGCCTGCAACGCATCGGGATCGAGCCCTTGATCGGCGCCGACACGATTCCGGGTTACTTCGGCGGCGGTTGAGGCGCAGGCGGGGCCGAAGCGTGGAATCATGCGAAATCCGGCAAAGACGTTGCTCGGCGCGCTGGCGCTTCTGGTCGTGGCGGCGGTCATCTGGCGTCAGTACCAGACGCCGGAACGAGTGGCGTTTTCCGGGGCCGTCCGCGAACGTGTGGTGGCCCTGCGCGTTTTGGCCGAATACCTGTCTTCCCGCGATGCGGGCGGCAAGGTCCTCGTGGTTGCCAATCCCTTCGCCCGCCAGCCGGGGCAAGGGACAGACGTGTACGCCTTCGAAGACGCCGCGTTGCGCGGTCTGCGCCAGGGATTGAAAGGAACTTGGCACCTCGTCGGCGTCGCGCACCCCGAACTCCTGCCGGCCGCCGCGAAGGATCCGACTTCGATTCCGCTTCCTCCGGACCTGACCACGCCGCTCAGTTTCATGACCTCGGCCGGTGCCTGGGACGCGCTGCTCCGCGCCCACCCGGTCACGGATGTGTGGGTCAGCCTCATCGGTCTGCCCGTGAATGCCACCGCGATGGCATTCTGGCGGGAGGAACGACCCCGCCTTGCTTTGCTGCTGCCGGACTTTCGGGTCTTGGGCGGCGCTCGGGTGGTTCAAGACGCCTTTGCTTCCGGGAAGATCGTCGCGGCGGTTCTCCATCGCCCGGGGGCGGGCACGGCCCCGGCGGCCCGCGCCCAGAAAGACGGCGACATCTTCGACCACCGATTTCTGCTCGTGACCCGGACCAACATCGCGGCCGTGGTTTCCGCGTGGCCGGAATTGTTCTGAGCGGCTACTGACCGGCGACGAGGCGCACGCGGAAGAATGACGTACCCGGACAGCAAGCGGGCACCGTCCAAGCGCGCTCGGTCAGCAAGGGACTCACTGGCGTGAAGTCGCCAGGCTCAAGCGAGCTCGCGCGCTCCACGACGTATTGGTGGGCCGGCCGCGACTCGCCCGCGACCACATCGAAGAGTTCAGCCTGGGGCCCGTGCCAGCGAAGCTCGAAACCACCGTTCCCGTCCGGTCGCGCGCTGACAATCTTGGGAGCCGGGCGGAATCCGATCACACCCCGAACCGGCAGAAAGATTCCCAGCGAGGGCGTCCAAGTCTGGCTGTTCCATTCGCGAAACTCGTAATCGCCCGTGGCCCAACTGGTCCGCACCCGGACACGTTCCGTTCCGGCGTCGTCCACGTAGTACCCATAAATCAGCATCCCGTGGATTTCAGGATTCGCCCGCGGCATCTCTCCCTCCGGCCGCGAGAGTTGGTTCCAATTCTGCAGGAACACGAGGAGCGGATAGCCCGCGTCAATCTCCGCCCTGACGTCCGTGAAAGAGAAGCCCGCGCCCGGCGTGGTCACCTTCGGGTTGAAGTCGCTCAACTGCGAAAAGACTTCCGCCTCGTAGCCGCAATGGGCCGCCCAGTCCCGCAGGCCGGACTGCAGGTCAATTGCCGGCAGTCCGGCCTCGGAGCCGGGTCGGAAATTCGTCCGGCGCGCTCCCGAGGCGTCCCAATAGTTGAACACGTACCCGTCAATGTTGCCGTCGCATTCGCCGGCCAGGTTCGTCCATTTGCGCTGGTTGAGGCCGATGAAATCGCCGATGCAGTCCGGCGCGTGCTCGGGCCGGCCCGCCACCTGATAGGGATCGGGAGCGGCACTGTCGTACGCGACGTAGTAGTCCTCGTAGTGGCCCGGCATTCCCGATGGTCGTCCGTCGCGTCCTGCCTTTGACTCCCAAAGCGCAAAGATGCCGCGATTGATTCCCGCGCTGTTCAGTGGCGCAACACCCCCGGCCGTGGGGCCCTGATAGAAATCCGGGAATCCGTGCCGGTCCCAAAAGCCGATCAGGTTGCCACACGCCGTGCCGAAACACCCGGAGTGCCACTCGTAGTCCGGCACGCCCGTCAGATAGACATGCTCCTCGGCGACCAACCCTCCGGCCGCCACCAGCGCGGCCGCCACCAGTTTCAGCCCGCGCGATTCACGTCCCTTTCGCATCGTCACGGAATGAACTTGGTTCAGCTTTCCACCCGCGTCCATTGTAAAGCACCCCGCCTCAGCCACCGACCGGAAAGCCCATTTCCTGGACGTAGCTTTCGTGAAACCACGGATCGTCGTTCAAGGACACGTGCTTTGTCCGCGACAAGACATCGCGGTAACCGAGGTCGCCGTCCTCCCCGGCAAACAACGCCAGCTTGGCACCCAGCAGCGCGGTATTTCCCGCCGGGGCAACGCGCTCCGGGCCGAAGGGCAGCAGACCGATGCGCCGCGCACTTTGGCGGTTGATGTAGTTGCCGAAGGCGCCCGCCAGGTGGATGCGAGTCAAATCCGCCTCCGTGGCGCCCCACTGTCGCAGCAACAGTCGCAGCCCCGCAGCGATGGCGCCTTTTGCCAACTGGAGCTCCCGAATGTCGGCGCCAGACAATTTGACGCCGTCGGCAAGCGGAAGCGATTGCGCGCCCGTCGCCAGCCGGCCGTCGGGACGAACGAGGCCCAACTCCAGCGCGCCGGCCACGGCATCCACCAGCCCACTCCCGCAAATCCCGCGCGCGGTACCGCCGCCCAGCACTTGACACCGCAACTGCCCGTCCTCGACCGACACGGCGGAAATCGCGCCGGTTGCTGCCCGCATCCCCATCGAAATGCGCGCTCCCTCGAAGGCGGGGCCCGCGGCCGTTGAGGCGCAAAGCAGCCGGTCGTGATTGCCGACGACCATTTCGCCGTTGGTTCCCAGGTCCACCAAGGCGACCAGCTTTCCGCTCCGATGAATTCCGGTTGCCAGGATGCCGGCCAGAATGTCACTGCCCACAAACCCGCCCAGACACGGCAGGAAATAAACCCTTGTCTCCTCCGCCAGCGGCCAGCCCAGCTCGCCCGGCGTAAATTGACAGAGCCCCGGCTGGGCCGGCTCGAATGGGTGATGGGCCAGCGGGGCGACATCAAGACCGGCAAACAGATGATGCATCACCGTGTTGCCCACGAGCACCACCCGCCGCACGTCGGCCGGGGCCGGCGCCTCCGCCGCCAACTCGCGAATCATGTCACCGACCTGATCACGAATCAGGTCGCGCAGGTGTCTCGCGCCTTCCGGAGTCAGCGCGTAGTCCACCCGACTCATGATGTCCGCGCCGTGCCGCGCCTGGGCGTTGAGGCCAAGACGCACGCCCCGAACCTCGCCCGTGCGCCGGTCCAGGAGTTGCGCCGCCACCGTCGTCGTGCCCACATCCACCGCCACGCCCAATCCTTCCCGCGGCTGGAAGTCGAAGGGGCGTTCGTCACTCAGGATGGTGGTCTCCCACTGCGCCAGTTCGAGCCGCAACGGGCCGACAGCCCGCCCGCAGCAAGAGAGCCGCCAGCCAGCGGCCAGTTCTTCGGCGGTGAGCAGGCGCTGGTCGTCCGCCGTGACGGGAAGTTCCCCCTCCAGTACTTTCACCCGGCAGCCCTTGCACTTCCCACGGCCGCCGCAGGGGAACTCGACCCCCTCGGGAAACAGCACCTCCCGCAGCGGCGTGTCGCGCGCCACCGTCAAACGTCGCCCCAGCGGCAACAACTGGATTTCGACCCAAGGAGCAGGCATGGACCGGATTCCAAGCGAACAGCCCGGGGCATCAATCGGATGCGCCGGGCTGCGTCATTCGGCTGTCGCCGCGTGGAATTGTGAACACTACGGCCCTTGCTTCGCCGTCTCAGTCGAGACGCTTCACGCGAATGTTCCGGTAGCGGATGACGCTCTTCGGGTCGTGGGCTTGGAGCGCGAACGTTCCCTCGCTCAACTTGCGGGAAAAGTCCGGATTCGCCTGCGCGCCCAGTGGTTCCACGTACTGAAGCACGGTCTTCCCATCCACTTTCACGGTCACCTGGCGACCCTGGACAATGATTTCCTGGGTCCACCATTTGTTGTCCTCGGCCGCAGCGAGACCGGTGTTGACGATGCCGTAAAGACTGCCGGTCTTGATCCAATCGGTATGGGTGATGTTCACCTGCGATTCGAAGCCGGCACGCGGCCAGTCCTTCTCCTGGTACTTGGTGTGAAAATAGATGCCGCCGTTCGAACCGGGCGTCGTCATCACCTCCACCTTCAGGTGGAAGTTCTTGAACGGCTTTTCATCCCCGACGTAGAACAGGTGACAGCGCGGGCCGGCCGCCACAAAGGCACCGTCCTCGATCTTCCAGGTTTCCGGATTCTCGGTAGCCTTCTTCCAACCGTTGAACGTCTTTCCGTCCATCAGCGATACAAACCCGTCTTCGGATTCGGCCGCGAAGCCGAACCCGGAAACGAGGGTGGCGGTGAGCAAAGCGAAGCATGTGTGTTTCATAGCGCGCCACGACGCTACGGCGCGTGGACCGGCGCGCCAAGACACAAAATGGGTGGCGGGCAAAAGCGTTTCGCCGTCGCCGCTCCGAGTGCTTGCGGGGCGCACGGTCGAGAGACTCACCCCGCCATGAAACCGCCCCAGTGACGGCCGCCCACATCGCTGCTCCGGACGCGGCCTGCCTCAGCGTCGCAGCAGCTCGGTGAGCGCTGCCAGGCACCGCGCGTTCTCCGCGGGCGTCCCCACCGAAATCCGGATCCATTCCGGCAACCGATAACCCGCCATCGGCCGCACAATCACACCGCGCCGCTGGAGTTCGGCGAAAACGCGGCTGCCCTCGCCCACGCGCGCCAAAATGAAGTTCGCCGCCGACGGAACAAAGTGGACTCCGAGGCGCTCAAGCCCCGCGGCGAGATCGCGCAGGCCCTGCCGGTTGTTCTCCCGGGTCCGGCGGAGGTGCTCGTCGTCATCCAGCGCTGCCAGCGCCGCCGCTTGGGCGAGCGCATTGATGTTGAAGGGCTGCCGAATCTTCTCCAAGGCCCCGACCAGGTCCGCCCGGCCAATGCCATAGCCCAACCGCAAGCCTGCGAGTCCATAGACCTTCGAGAAAGTGCGGGTCAACAGCAGATTGGGCCGATTCCCCGACCGGATTTCCGGCAGGAGGTCCAGCGGCTCGTCAAGGAATTCCAGATAGGCCTCGTCCATGACCAGCAGCACGTGGCTTGGCACGGCGTTGAGCAACCGCCGGACGGCATCCGCCGGAGCCAGCGTCCCGGTGGGATTGTTCGGGTTGGCAACAAACACGACGCGTGTCCGTTCGGTGATCGCGCGGGACATCACGTCCAAGTCATGACCCAAATCTCGCGCCGGCACCTCCACCAGTCGGCCGCCGCACAGGTGCGTCACAATCGGGTACACGGCGAAGCAATACTGGGACACCACCACCTCGCTGCCGGGCGTGATCAAAGCGTGACCGACAAACTCGAGGATCTCGTTGGACCCGTTGCCCAGAATCAGGTTTTCCGGCGCCACCCCCAACTTGCCGGCGAGGTGTTGCTTCAAGTAGTAGGCGTTTCCGTCCGGGTACAGATGAACCTGCCCCGCCGCCTGGCGCATGGCATCGAGCGCCCGCGGGGACGGCCCCAGCGGATTCTCGTTCGACGCCAGCTTGATGATGTCCGCCGCCGGCAACCCCAGTTCGCGGGCGACTTCCTCGATGGGGCGCCCGGGCTGGTACACCGGCAGGTGGTTGAGAACCGGATTGAACGGCAGCGGGTTCACGAGACTCGACGACATGACGCGCGGATTGCGCCAGACCCGGACGGGCGCGGCAATTCGGAAGAACGGAATCCAGACGGTGATCGGGGCTTCCCCTCCCGGCTGCGGTTGGCTATCACCAGCGCATGAACGCCTGCGCGCTCCTCGCTTCCGCTCTGCTTGCGGCCAGCGCCGCGACGACAGCGAACGCTACTTCTCCCATGAAACTCGAATCGTTACCCTTTGGAAAGACGGCGGACGGAACGCCCGTCCGCCTGCACATCCTGCGCAACGGCCAGGGCATGACGGTCAAGGTCATGGACTACGGCCTCATCATCACCGAGCTCCACGTGCCTGACCGGGACGGTAAATCCGGCAACGTGGTGCTCGGCTTCGAAACGCTTGAACGCTACCTCCAGGGGCACCCGGCATTCGGCTGCGTCATTGGCCGCTTCGCCAACCGGATTGCCGGCGCACGGTTTGCGATTGACGGTCGGGAGTACACGCTGGCGAAGAACAACGGCCCGAACCACATCCACGGCGGCCCCGGGGGCTTCGACAAGCGCGTCTGGCGCGCCTGGCCCTTGCCGGTCACGGCCGACACGGCCGCGGTGGAATTCACCTACCTCAGCCCGGACGGCGAGGAAGGCTATCCTGGCAACCTGTTGGTGACGGTCCGCTACACCCTGACGGCCGACAACGAACTGCGCCTGACCTACCGGGCGACCACCGACCAACCCACCGTGGTGAACCTCACCAACCACAGTTACTTCAACCTCGCGGGCGAAGGCGATGTGCTGGGCCACGAGCTTTGGCTGGCGGCCCAGTACTATACGCCGGCGGACGACGCGCTCATTCCGACGGGCGAGATCCGCAGCGTCAAGGGCACGGCGCTGGACTTCACCACGCCGCGCCTCATCGGCGAGCGCGCCCAGCAGACCGGCCTGAAACCCGCGGGCTACGATCACAACTTCGTCCTGCGCAGCGATGGGCAACTGGCCTTGGCGGCGCGCGTGTACGAACCGCGCTCGGGACGGACACTCGAGGTCTCGACCACCCAGCCGGGTGTCCAGCTCTTCACCGCGAATTTCATGGACGGCTCGATCGTTGGCACGGGCGGCGTCAAGTATCCGCGCCATGCGGGCTTCTGTCTCGAAACCCAGCACGCCCCGGACTCGCCCAACCAGCCGCATTTCCCCAGCGTGGTTCTTCGGCCGGGCGAAGTCTTCGCGCAGACGACCGTCTTCCGCTTCGGCGTGCGCCAGTGAAAACCCCGTGACCGGCGCCCGCGATCCACGACGACCGCGCCCCACCACCGGCCGGGCGGTGTTCCGCGGGCCGGCCGCAGCCGCAGCATTGGTCGCCGCCGCCGCCCTCTCCGCCCTGGCTCAGGCGGGGCGTGACTGGGGAGTTGAGAGCGTGACCTACGCCGACCCGGTCACCGGCCTGACGGTCACGGAGATCACCACTGGAACGAACGCCGCGGACAACCTCTATTTCCACTTCTCGAACTTCACGGCCGACAATCGGCACCTCCTGTTTGTTTCCGACCGCACCGGCTCGACCCAGCTTTTCCGCTGGGAGGTTGAGACGGGCCGCGTGGTACAACTCACGGAAGATCGGCGCATCGCGGCGCGCTCCGCCTGCCCCGACCACACGGACGCCAACCGCGTGTACGTGGTTCGCGGTCAGGAGGTGTTGGCGTTGAGCGTGACGGACGGCGCCACCCGCCGCGTCGGCGAGATTCCCGGGCCACTCATCGGCGGCGTTCAAGGCCTGACGTTGAGCGGAGATGGACAGTGGCTGGCCCTGAGCAAGCAGCGGGACGCCGCCAACTGGGAAATCGGTTTGCTGCACACAAGCACCGGCGAATACCGGACGGTGCTGACCCAAGGCTTTCGCATCGGCCACGTGCAGCACAGCCCCACCGACCCGTTGATCTTCTACGTCTGGGAGACCGGCGGTATTGCGCCACAGCGCACCTGGCTGGTCAACGCCGACGGTACCGGCAACCGGCCGTTTTACGCCCGCACCAATCCCGCAGACTGGTTCACGCCGCTCAAGGAATGGATCACCCACGAGGCCTGGGTGACCGGGACGGGCGAGATGACCCTGATCAACGACAAGCTCGGCGTCATGCTGGCGAGCAAGGACGGCCAAGCGAGAATGGTCCGGGAAGGCCGCTATTGGCACGGCGCAGCAAGTCACGACGGCCAGAGAATCGTGCTCGACGATTTTGAAGGTCGGCTCTGGCTGGCCGAGACCCGAACCGGCTCTGTGCGGCTGCTGGCCACCGGCTTGCGCGAGACCGTCCGGGTCCATCCCCATCCGTCCTTCGACCGGCGCGGGCACTACGTCCAGTTCCATTCGGGACGGACACGGGAGACCGTGGCGCTGATTGACCTCCGGCAGTTGATTCGTGAGGCCGGAGGCAGCGCGGCGCCGTGGTGATCCCACCCGGGCAAGAGCGAAAGTCACCTGGGACAGGCGCTCGACTCACGGCCACAGGGCCCGGTAAAAGCGCCCGGCGTCGTTGGTCGCCCCGGTGTCGAGATACTTCACGATTCCCGTGAAGTTCGTGAGCGTGGTTAGCGGCTGCCAGGACGCCAAATTGGTGCTCGCCAGAAGCACGTACGCCTCACCGGCAAGTCCCTTGAGCGTCAGCTCGAAGCCACTCCCGGGGATAAAGCGGGACGCGGTGAATTCCGGCGCCAGCGCGGCGTCGGCGCGGAATATCTGACGCGCGCCGGCCGTTTCCACTCCGAGACCATCGAACGCGCCGTGCCCGCTCCAGGCGGTCGCGTCGGCGGCAGTCGCCGTTGCCACCAGATCGCACGTCAGCGTGCGGGGGCGGGCGTCGAAGAACGGTCCCCACCGCAGCTTGCCGCGCGTTACGGAGCTCACGCCATCGCTGGCGGACAGCAACTGCCAGCCGGCCGGCAATTGCTCTTCCACCGCGAACACCAGCGTATTGGTCGCCGGCGTCACCTCGAGCGCGATTCGGGTTGGTACGCCGTTAGTAAAAAGGCGGGGCGCGATTCGTCGCACACCGCCGCTCGGAGCGACTGAGCCGGGCGGGAAGGAGGGCGGCATGGCCTCCGCCGGGAAATGGTTCGTCGAGACGATCCACCAATTCGGGGCGCTCTTAACACTATCCTCGAAGGCGTACGCTTCACCGCCCTGCCACAGTTGGATGGCCCTCACCAGGTAGTCGCCGGTGATCACGTTCGGCGGCATGGGCCACGGATTGTCCCGTTTCCAAGCGGCGCCGTAGGCCGTCATTTCTCCCAGGGTCAACCAGCCGTCCGCCGGCGATAGGTCAGCCGGATGCAGCGGCAGCGAGTTGAGTTCGGCGTCGCCGACGATGACCGCGTCCACTCCGTTCAAGGTCGAGACACCGGTGAACTGGCGGGGGCCGCTGTCGGTGGCGGGCGGGGTCACGTCGTAGGTAACGGTTCGAGGCAGGGTGTCCAGGAATGGCCCGAACCGGACCCGCCGCGCCGTCGAGTCGTACCAACCACCGTCGCTGATATTCGTCACCATCCAGCCGGCCGGCGGGGAGTCTTCGAAGAAATGGTACAGCGAATCCGCCGGCGGCGTACTATCAAGTCGGACCGCCAGTGGGGTGCCGGGGAAGTACCGCTCGGGCAACCGGCGTGTCACGAAGATGCCGGCTCCCTCGGCCGTTCCGACGAAGATTTGCCGGGCGCCCGTGGTGGTGGCGGCGGCGCCGTCGAAAGCCGCCGCGCCAGTGAATGCCGCAATCCCGGCGGCAGAAGCGGGGACGGCGAGCCGATAGGTCAGCGTCCGCGGGACGGCGTCGAAAAAGGGACCCCATTTGAGACGCGCGCGATACGAATCCACCACGCCAGAATGGGAGAGCGCCACGACCGCCCATCCCGGGGGGGCCGCCTCCTCGACGCCGTAGGCCACGACGTTGGTCGCGGGGTTGACCGTGAGCGTTACCTCGATGAGGTCTCCAGCGCTGGCGGTTGAGGGCAACGAAGACACGATCGTGCCGCTTGGCGTGCTTGCGCGGGACGAAGCGGGCGGCGGGTAGAGGGGCTGGCCATCTCGCACTGGGCGCCACCATGCGGGCGCGGTGCCAAAATTGGTGTCGTAGCGATAGGCCTCGCCCGCGAGCCAGATCTCGATGGCCCGATCAAGGAAGCTGGCCGGGACGACCGCCGGCGGAATGTTCCACGCCGTGCCCCGCCGCCACGCGGCCCCGTACGCTGTCACTTCGGACAGCGTCAGCCAACCGTCCACGGTCTGAAGATCCGCGGGATGCAGCGGGAGGGCTTGGATGACCTGCCTGCCCATGACCCACTGCTCCCCGCCTTCGCTCACCGTGACCCCGGAGAACGTCCTCGCCCCCGCCTCTCCCAGCGGCGGCGTGACGAGGTAGCTCAGGCGACGGGAAACTCCGTCGCGGAACGGCCCGAATCTCACCCGGCGATGAGCCGCATCGAAAGTCCCGGCATGGCTGATCGCCCCGACGAGCCAGTTCGCGGGCGGCGAATCCTCGACCGTGTAGAAGCTGGTGCCGGCGGGCACGGTGGCAACGAGTGTGACCTCCGCCACTGCGCCGGCCCCGTACGCGGCGGGCAATTCGCGCTGCACGAACCCGCCCCCGCTGCGCCGGGGGTCCCGCCCCGAGAGTGGCCATGCCCCGGAAGCCGGCCCTCCTGCCCCAGCGAAACCCAGCACCCGGCCCGCGTCAGTGCCGAAGTACACCATGCCGCCCGGCGCGATGACCGGCGAACCTGCGTCCACCCGGCCTTGCGGCTCAGAGGCCCACCGGACTTCGCCCGAGGTCCCCCGCAATGACGACAACACACCGGAAACCGTCACCACGTACACGTTGCCGTCCGCACCGAGCGCCGCCGCCGAGTACCGGGCGTCTTCCCGCAGGTTGGCGGACCAGGACAGGGTGCCATCCGGCCGTACGCACCGTACCTCGCCATTCCAAGAGGTGACGAAAATCCGCCCGTCTGGCGCGATCGTCGGGGATGACCGGATCGCCGACGCGGTGTTGTGGGTCCACAACACGGCTCCGGCCGGACTGATGGCTCGCAGGCGGGAGTCGCCCGCCCCGACGTACACGGTGCCGTCCGGCCCAATCGCGGGTGCCGCTGGCTGGGAAATCGCCAGCGACCACTTCACGCCACCGTCCGGGTCCAGGGCCAACAGCCGGTCGCTGCGAGCGCTGACGTACAAGGTTCCGTCCGCCGCGAGGGCCGGCGAGTCAATGACCGGGCCGCCCAGAGAAGCCTGCCAGCGCAGACTTCCATTGGAGTGGAGGGCGTACACGTTACCGTCGCGCGACCCGAAATAGATCGCTCCGTCCGCGCCCAGCGCGGCGCCACCCCAGATCTCGTTACCCGTCGGAAAGGTCCACCGGATCACACCCGCGGACGAGATTCCGCGCAGCGCTCCGTCCAAGGCCCCAACAATGATCGTGTCATCACCCGTTAGCGTAATGGGCGCGGCCACGGACCGGGGAAGACGAAGTCGCCATCGCTCCGCGCCGTTGGACGCCACCGCGAAGACATCGCCCGCGCGAGTGCCGAAATACAAGGTGCCGTCGCTGCCCAGCGCGGGGGAGTAGGCGAGACTGGCACCGGCGGAAAACGAGAATTCGGGATTGGGCCCCTGCCCCAGCAAGTCCAGACCGGCGAGGGCGAGCGCGAGGACGGCGCACCGCCCGGCGCGCGCAACACCGACTTGTCCAGTCCGCGCCGGTGTCTGCGGCGAACGCCTTCCCCAAAAGAAATGACCGGAGAACACGCGGAGATGACGCGCCAACGCGGGTCCGGATTCAACCGGAATCCCACCCTTGGAAGCGCGTTCGAAATTGAAGGCAATTGCCCCGCGAACCGCCGGATCAAAGAGGACGGTTACCCGCCGAATGCGCGGGTGGTGCGGGATGCGTCTCCTCCCAGCGGGCCATCAGCCAGAGCACATCGGCCAGGCGGTTGAGATAGACGATGATTTCCGGGTTCCGCAGATCGCCCACCTCGTGAAGGGCACAGACGCGGCGCTCCGCGCGACGGCACACCGCCCGGGCGACATCCAGGGCGGCCGCGTGCTGGTTTTGACCGGGCGTGGCCCAACCGTGGAAGCTGGGCTGACGGGCTTCAAGGTCCGCGGCCAACCGATCCAGGCGCGCGGTCATCTCCCGGGTCACCAGTTGAAAGCCGTCTTGCACGTAGCGATCCAGATCGGCGGTGGCCGTGGCCAGTTCGCCCATCAGAATGACCAGCTCCTTTTGGGTGGCGATCAGCGATTCCCGGACTTCCTCCGCCACCGCCACCGATCGCGCCCAACCGATGGCCGAATTCAACTCGTCCACGCAGCCATAGGCTTCCACGCGGGGGTGGTGCTTGGCGACGCGGCGGTTATACATGAGGCCGGTCGTGCCGGCATCGCCGGTCTTCGTGACAATGCTCATCGGTGTTGAGGCTCCTGGCGGGGCGGAGAGTAGCCCACCGCCGGCGGACCGCAAAGCGCCACCTCCGGCGGGGCCGTTGCGCCGCGCAGCCCAAAGGCTCGCCCAGCCCGATGCATCCGAATGTCCGGCGCCCGAACTCAACCCACCTCCGGCCCGGCTCTCGCGCCAAAAGCAGTCGCCCCGCCCGGTGCGATGGCCAGGCGGGGCGAAACAACCCAAGGCCACGAGCGACGATCAATCGAAGGCGTGGCCCGCGCAGCACAAGACGTTCTTCACCTTGTGCCGGACTAGATCCTTCACCGCCTGCCGGGCCGGCCCCAGATACTTGCGCGGATCAAACTCGCCGGGCTTCTCCGCGAACACCTTGCGGATCGCCGCGGTCATGGCAATGCGGAGATCGGTATCAATGTTGACCTTGGTACACCCGGTACGGCGGGCGACCTCGATGTCCGCCTCGGGCACGCCTTTCGCCTCGGGCATCTTGCCCCCGTATTTGTTGACCTCGTCCACGAGGTATTGCGGCACGCTGGAGGCTCCGTGCAGGACGAGCGGGTAATCGCCCATGCCGGCGTCCATGAGGGCTTTCTTGATCAGTTTGAGGCGCTCCAAGTCGAGGTGTTGCTCGCCCTTGAACTTGTACGCGCCGTGGCTGTTTCCGATGGCGACCGCCAGCGAGTCGCAACCGGACTGCTTCACGAATTCGACCGCCTCGGCCGGCACGGTGTAGTGGCCGCTGACGGAGTGGGCGCCGCCTTCCTCGCCCTCGTCGAACTGCGCGCCAACCAGATGCCCGAGTTCCGCTTCCACGACGCAGTTATGCTTGTGGGCGTAATCCACCACCTTCTTTGTGATCTCGACGTTCTTGGCGAAGTCCATGTGGCTGGCGTCAATCATCACGCTGGTGAAGCCCTCATCAATGCACTGCTTGCACAGTTCGAAGGTGTCGCCGTGGTCGAGATGGATGGCGATGGGGATGTTGCTGAGGCTGACCGCCGCTTCGATCAGCTTCTTGAGGTACACCGGATGCGCGTATTGGCGCGCGCCCTTCGAGATTTGGAGGATCAGCGGGGCCTTTTCCTCCTCGCAGGCCTCCACGATCGCCTGGATCAATTCCATGTTGTTCACGTTGAAGGCACCGAGGGCGTACTTGCCCTTGAGGGCCTTGGCGAACAGGTCGCGGGTATGTGTCAGTGGCATAAGTCGTCAGGTTAAATGTCAATCCGGGCGCCGGAACGGCAACCCGCGCGGTACCTTACGCGAACGGACGATGAATGAAATTCAAATCCGCCGGGCCGAAAACTCGACCGCGCACGCCGCCTCCCTTCCCTTGCCCCGGCTCCGCCCGTCAAGTACGGTGGCGGTGACTTCGGGAGGGCGGAGGCTCGCTCGCGGCGAAAGCTGCGGGAGGAAAGTCCGAACTCCGCAGGGCACGATGCCGCGTAACCGCGCCTGCGGGCACGGATACACGCGGGCGGCGACGGCGAAAGCCGTCGTCAACGGACAGTGCCACAGAAAACAAACCGCCAGCCGGGGCAACCCGGCGGGCAAGGGTGAAAAGGCGGGGTAAGAGCCCACCGCTCCTCGCGCAAGCGCGGAGGCACGGAAAACCCCATCGGGAGCAAGGTCAAATAGGGAGTCGCCGGCGTGGCCCGCGCCCGTTCTGCGCAAGCGGAACCCGGCTCCGGGTAAGACCGCTCAGAGAAATGAGCCTCTCCGTCCGTTCGCGGGCGCAGACAGAATTCGGCTTACAGCCCTCCCGAAGTCACTTGGCCAGGCGCGGGCGCCCGGGCGGTTCCGGCCCGGCCAGCCATTCGTGGAGAACACCTTGGAATCCCCAGCCGATGACGATAATCTTTTCTGGTGCCAGAGAAGAGCGTCAACGAAGTGCCCCGCGCGTTGCGCGAGCAGTACGAGAAGGGATTGCTCGCCTTCGAGAAGAACAACCTGGATTACGCGATCGCCCTCTTGAGCCAGGTGGTGGCGCAGGAGCCGGCCTTCCTCGAGTGCCGTCAGGCGCTGCGCGCCTCGCAATTCAAGCGCGCCGGCGGCGCGGGCAAGGTAGGGCTGTTCAAGCGACTCCTCGGCTCGACCAACCCCAAACTCGTCCAGGCCCGCGTGGCCTTGAAGGGCAACCCCCTCGAGGCCCTGAACCTTGCGGAAAGCGTGCTCAACGGCGACCCCAACAATCTCGACGCACACAAGGTCCTGGCGGAGGCCGCCCTCGCCGCCGGCTTTCCCCAGACCGCGGTACTTTCGCTGGAAATCGTCTTCAAACAAATGCCCCGCGATCGCGACGTGGGCATGAAGCTTGCGGACGCGCTCACCCAGGCGGGCCAACCCGGACGCGCGGACAAGATTCTCGCGGACCTGCTGCAGCTCTACCCCAACGACATTGAACTCGCGCAGCAGTATAAAAACGTGGCCGCCAGCCGGACCATGACGGAGGCGGGTTATGGCCGGTTGGAAGGCGGCCACGGGTCGTATCGCGACGTGCTGCGGGATGAGCAGCAGGCCATCGAACTCGAAAAAGCCGCCCGCCTCCCGCGCTCCGGCGATGAGGTGGCTCAGGGCATCGCGCTCATCGAGTCCCGCCTGCGCCAGCATCCGGGAGACCTGCAGTTGCTGCGGTCCCTGGCGGACCTGCTCGCGCAGAAGGAGGAATTCGACCGCGCCCTCGACATCTACCGGCAACTGGCGGGCGGCGAGCGGCCCGATCCGAGCCTCGCCAAGGTGATTGCGGAACTGGAGTTACGGAAACTTGACCGGCAATCAGCCAATCTGGACCCCGCAGCGCCCGGTCATGCCGACCAAAGGCGCGAACTGGAGGCGCGGAAGCGGGCGTTGGCGCTCGAACAGGCGCGCCAGCAGGTCGAACAGTACCCGAACGATTTGCTGCTTCGGTTCGAACTGGGGCAGCGCCTGCTGGAAGCCGGCCAGGTGGGCGAAGCCATTGCCGAGTTTCAAAAGGCGCAAAACCATCCGCACAAGCGCATCGCCGCGGTGCACCAATTGGGCCGATGCTTCCTGCTCCGCGGCATGACCGATTTGGCGATCCGCGCCTTGCAGAACGCCCTGAAGGAAAAGCCCGTCTTCGACGAGGAGAAGAAGGAACTGCTCTACGATCTGGGTGAGGCGTTTGCGAAGGCTGGCCAAGCCGAAGACGCCATCGAGCAGTTCAAGCTCATTTACGAGGCGGACATCGGCTACCGGGACGTCGCGGCCCGGGTGGATGCGTACTACGCGGCCAAGGCGCAGGGTGGATAAGCGGCGGCCTGCTTCCGCCGACCGGTCAGCGCCCCGCGGGTAACCACCCCGCGAGCGGCTCGGTTTTGCCGCATAACCGGGCCTCAACTCGCACAGTCTCCAGGCGGGAGGCCGCACGGTCTGCCCCTTTCTTCGCCGTGACGGCCGTCGCGTTGATGCCCGGAAACCGCTCCGCTTTTCACAGTTCCTCCCTCACCTACGCCGCGACGTGCGCGCGCAGGGCGGCGAGGCTCGCCTCTTCGCGCCACAAGAACCACCAGCCGAGCGTCACGAGTGACAGGTCCCTGCCCCGCCGGATGATCGCGTACGCGGGTCCGAATTCGACCGGCAGTCCGGCCAGGTCCTGGCGGTGGTCTCGGCCCTCGGCAGCCGCGGGACGGGACGGTTTGCCTGGGGGATCTCCTGCTGATCACGCAGCACGGCGCGCGCAACCTGACCCAGTTCGAAAAAGTCTTGGCGCTTTGCTCGGTCAAGCCCTTCATGCTTGGCCACGGACAAACGGGCTGTTCGCCAGCTCTTGACAGCCCCGGAAATTACCCGGCCCCACCCCATTCGACTGGGGCCACGCCATCTGGCCGCAACCGCCATCCCGCCGAGCTGTGCGGACCTGCTGCTACGTCCAGCCGACACCGGCGCGGCGTTGTGCGAAGGCTGCGGTCTGGCGCCGAGCCTCCCATGTGCCGCGGTGGTCGTCCCGCCATGAGACGCCTGAAAACAGATGCGCCCTCGGCAGCGGTGCCCGCGGAGCCCGCCAAAGCCGCCGCCGGCGGGCCGGGCGAATTCGTGGCGTAGCCGCCCAATGGCTTCGGGGCACCGTAGCAGACCGGGCGCGTGAAATTGATCTGCGTCAATCAGAGTGAGGATTACCCGGCTCTTTTCCCAATTCTCACGGAATTGAGACTTGACGTCTTGGGCAAAAAGGCTTGCTAGCATAAACCTCATGAAAGCCATTAGCACCATCGTTTCGATGGCGGTTTTGGTCTTTCCGCTGCTCCGGAGCCAGGCCGCCACTTTGTTCCCCAACCCCACTTCCGCGATTCCCGGCGGCGCGGTCCTGTTGCGCGGCACGGTACCGGGCGACGCCCCGCGCGAGCTGCGCTTTTATTGGGAACAGGCCGGCGCGCTGCGGCCCGTGGCCCGTGGAGTGGCCGGGGCCGACGGCGTGTTTGCGGCCAACGTCTCCGTGCCCGCCGACGCAATCCCTGGCTTTGGACGCTGGGCAATGCTGCCGGCCGGTCGGCCGGTCGGCGAGCTGACCTACGCGGATTTCGAGGTGCTCACGCCCGCGCCGGCGCGCCTGCTGGGCACGGTGCGCCGGCCGGACGGCATGCCGGCAGGTGCGGGGGTGACCGTGCAATTGCTCAGCGTTTCCGGCCTGCATCTGGGCGAGGCGGTCACTGACCTCAACGGCAACTTTCAATTTCCCAATCTGCCGGCCGGCTCGTACATCTTGCAGGCCACCCAAGGCGGGTCCCCACCTGTCGAAGCCGCGCTCGGCGAGGGCGGCTTCCAGGAGGTAGTCCTGGGCACGCCGGCGTTGGTCGAACTGCCCCCGGTGGCGCTAGTGGGCGCCGGCGCGCTGGCCGTACCCGGCGGGGTGTTTTCAGGCACCCAGCCAGTCAAGCTCGGCGATTGGACCGACGTGCCGATGGCCCGGCTGGTCTCGCTCAAGGGCAAGGGGCTGGCCCCGCTCAAGGTCCGTTTTTGGGTCGAACTGCAGCGCGTCCTGTTGCCGGCCGATGCACCGTTGGTGGTGGTCTTCCAGTTCAAGAAAGGCGGGCAGGAAGTGGCCAAGGCGGAGTCCACTGCACCCGTTCAACTTTTCAATCAATCTCCGTTCAACTTCCCGGCCTACATGGCCGAGTTCAACTCCCTTGAACTGCCGCCCGGCAAGCTCACGCTGGTGGTGTCCGCGGTCACGACCCTCTTTCAGGTGGCGGGCCAGTGGCAGTTCCCCGTCGAGGTCGTGGACCTGGGCCAGCGCTGGTACGCGGGCAACGTCAAAAGCCCCACCCTGACGGTAACCAGGCAGGACTTCTTCCGGCTGCGTTACGACTTCAACGGCACGCTGCCCAAGGTGCCGGGCGTGGGCACGCCGCTGTTCGACCAGCCGCTAGATCTGAAGTTCGCGACCCTGCAAAACCGCGTGGACCTGGGCATCGCTCTGACCGAGCGCTTTCTGAGCGACGGCAACTGGTCCGGTCAGGCCAAGGCGCTGGCCCAGGTCACCCTGCTGAGCCTGCCCGTGATGAACGAAAGCCGGGCCCTGACCACTCACGGGACTTCGCTCCCCGGAGCCACGTACAGTTTCCCGCCCTGGACGGTGCCCGTGGTGAACCCGCCGCCGATTCCGATTTGGGGCGCGGCCCTGCCCTCGCCGATTGACGTCTGCGGACTCAAATTCGGCGGCGAAGTGGGCATCGTGCTGCATCTCGGCGGCAATGTTTCGCTGGGCGGCCAGGTCAAGACCGATCTGCGGACCACGGCCAGCGTCAGCCCGGGGCTGACCGCCCAGCTCAACGTCGGCGCCAGTATCGAGGCCGCCGTCTGCGAGGCCACGGCCAACATTGCGCCCCAGGCCGCGCTCAGCGCCCCGATCATCCTCGACCCGGCCCACAGCCCGCCGGTGTACTGGGACGGGCTGTGCCTGGTCTTCAGCGCCAAAGCCAACCTGGCCCTCACCTGCTGCGGCCTGGGGTTCGACAAGTCGGTGAACCTCTTTGACCCCATCAAGGTCGGCAATTGCCCGGCGGGGCTGCACGGTCCGGCCCCGGCAGCGGGCGAATCCCTGGCCTACGCGCCGCCACGGCACGCCTCGATCGCCTTCAGCCCGGCCGGCTTCGCCCTGGCCGTGTGGGAAGGCTATACGACCGTCAACGGCCAGATTGAACGCACCGCGCCGGTGCACAGCATCTTCGACGGTGAAACGTGGTCGCCGCCGCAACCCATCGCGGGGCCTGAGTTTGCCGGTTGGGAGCCGCAGGTCAGCTTCATCAGCCCACGGCGTGCCGTGGTCATCTGGGTGCGATCCACACCGGGCGGCGCCGCGCTGGCCGGACCGCGGCCGCAAGGCGTGTGCGACACCATCGGCGATCTGCTCGATTGGGGATGCGGCGTTATCGGCGGGGTGGTGGACTTTGCCGAGTCGGTCTGGGACGCCATTTTCCTGAGCCGGGCCGCTGCAGCCACCGGTCAACCTCGCCTCGCCATCTCCGGCACGTGGCAGCCGCCGACGTTGCTGAGCCTGGACCGGGAGCTGGACGTCCGCCCCGTGCTGACCTCGGACCCGGCGACCGGCGATGCCGTGCTGGTCTGGCTGCGCGAACAGGAACCCATCCCGGGCCGACAGCAGGCGCTGGCTCTTTACTTTGCCCGGCGGGGGCGCGCGGGCTGGAGTGCCCCGCAACGCGTGGACCCGCTCTCCAATGCCTTCGACCTCCAGCCCAGCCTCCGCTACGACCGCCGCGGCCGGCCCGCGCTGGTCTGGGTGCGCGACGCTGACGGCGACTTGGGCACGCCGGGCGACCGTACGCTGGTCTTCAGCGTGCTCGGCGCCGCAGGCTGGTCCGTTCCGGAAACGCTCACGGGTCTGCCACCGGCGCCCTGGACGCCATCCCTGGATTTCGACGACGCCAACGCGCCGGTGGTGGCCTTCGTGGTACCCGCCGCGAACCCGGAAACCGGGGAACTGCTCCCGGCCGACGGCCTGCTGAGCACCTTGCACGTGGCCCGTCGCGGCGACCGCGGCTGGACCTCGACCCCCGTGGGCGCGGACACGCGCGCCGAAAGACCGCGGTTGCGCGTGACCGCCGACAACCGGGCGCTGGTGTTCTTCCGCGGCTTCGGCACGCTGGAGCGGTTCCGCCCGCAGGGCGACGTGACCGCGGCGGTCGCTGATCTCAATGCAGTCACGCCGGGCTGGGGGCTGACCCGGCTCACCCGCAACGACCGGCTCAACTGGCAGGTTGCCGCCGAACTCAATCCCGCGACCGGTGAGCCGCTGGTGCTTTGGGAAAGCCGCAACCCCGCCGAGCCGATGGCCGACCCGGCACTGCTCACGCTGCCGCTCCGCAACCAGCCGGACCTCACGTTTGCTGAGCCGGCGCTGGAATTTTCGGACGAATTCCCCACCCCGGGCCGGCCGATGCGCATCACTGCGCGCGTGACCAACACCGGGCTGGCGCCCGTCGGGGTGGTCAGCTACCAGGTTCACTTCTTTGACCGCGAACCGTTGCGGGGCGTGACGCCGTTCGCCACCGGGTTCCTGCGCGGCCCGCTGACCACCGGCGCCGAAGAGGTCGTGACCGCCGACTACACGCCCGCCGACCGCGGGTGGCGGACGTTTTACATCGTGGTGGACGCCACCGGCGTGGTGCCCGAAGCCGACGAGGCGAACAACCGCGCCGAAGCCGCCTGGGGCGGTCTGCCCGCACCGCAGGACCTGGTCGTCACGCCGGACGCCCGCGGCGGCGCCGCGCGGTTGGAATGGACCAACCCGGTGGCCGACGGCTCGATCCGCACGTGGATCTGGCGCACGCGCGCCGGCAGCCGCGAGTCCGAACTGGTGGGCGTGAGCACGGGCGAGAGCTTCGTGGACCCGCTGATCGAGCCGGGCGTCGAGTACACCTACCAACTGGCGGCCTTTGATCCGCAAAACGTGCGCTCCCTGGCCGCTACCAGCGGACCAGTTAGCATCCCAAACCCCGGGCCACCGGAGGCCGAGACGCTGCGGCTGAGCGCGGTGAGTTTCGCGGGCGCGGTCACCCTCACCTGGAACGCCCTGCCGGCGGTCCAACTCGAGGCCACGGACGCCCTTGGGGAGCGCACCCGCTGGACACCGGTCACGGAAGGCGTCCGGCGCGTGGGCGGCATCGCCCAGTTCACCCTGCCTGCGGTGCAGGGGCAGCGGTTCTTCCGGCTGGCTGCCCGGTAAGCGGTCCGGCACGCACTCTCGTTCGGACTCAACCAAGTAGCCCCGGCCTGCGCTGGAAACTTGCGGAACGCGGCACCGAACCGCAGATTGAGGGCCCAATGGGGCACCCCGGCCGCAGAAGACGAAGCGCGTCGTCGCAAGACGGTGCTACCGGCGTATGGCCGGGTTGGTCGGGGCCGTGGTGGCGGATCGCCGCCGGTCTGGTCACCCTCGTCTTTGGACTCATGCGCGGCGCCGACTCGGCAAGTTCCGCCGTCACCGACCTTGACCGTTGGGGACCGGACCCGCTCATGGGACAGGGCGGGGACGTGGTGGCCCGTGTGTTTTACGGGGAGCGCTCGCGGTTGGCGGAGTTGGTCGGTCGTTACGATGTGTTCGAGTTCGCCGATCATGAGCAAGGCTACGTGCTGGCGCGGCTGAGTCCCGCCGAGTGGACGGAGGCGGAAACGACCGGCTTGCGGTTGGAGTTGGACGCGGCCCACACGGCGGCGTTACGGCGGCGGCCGCGCTTGGCGGCGTCACAAACCGGCGGCATTCCGGGGTACCCGTGCTACCGCACCGTGGAGGAGGTGGACGCCGCGCTGGACCGCCTGACGCGCGAGCACCCGCGGATTGCCACCGCGGTGAAGATTGGCGAAAGCTGGGAGAAGACCGTGCCGGGCGGGCGCGCGGGTTACGACCTGCGGGCGCTGGTGTTGACCAACCCGGAGCGGCCCGGTCCGAAGCCGCGGTTCCTGTTGATCGGTGCGCACCACGCGCGGGAGTTGACCACGGCCGAGACCGCCCTGCGCTTTGCCGAGGAGCTCGTGGCCGGGTACGACACCGACCCCGAGGCCACCTGGCTGCTGGACTTTCACGAGGTGCATGTGCTGCCTGTGGTCAACCCGGACGGCCGCAAGTTCGCCGAACTGGGCCTTTGGTGGCGCAAGAATACCAGCAACACCAACGGCTGCGCCGAGTACCCGCGCTACGGCACGGACCTGAACCGGAACTGCGGCTTCCTTTGGGGCGGCGTGGGCGCCAGCGAACTGCCGTGCAACGAGGTGTACCGCGGCCCGGGCGAGTTCTCCGAGCCGGAGAACCGCGCGCTGCGCGACTACGTCCGCGGGCTGTTTCCCGCGCGGCGCCCCCCGGATTTCGAAACGCCCGCGCCGGACACCGCCACCGGACTGGTCGTCAGCCTGCACAGCTTTTCCGAACTGGTACTCCACCCGTGGGGTTGGACCACCAACGCCGCGCCGAACGGTGCCGCGCTGGCTGCGCTGGGCGCGAAGTTCGCCTTTTTTAACCGCTACCGCGTGTCGCCGAGCATCGAGTTGTATCCCACCACCGGATCGCTGGATGACTGGGTGTACGGCGAACGCGGCGTGGCGGCGTACACCTTCGAGCTGGGCACGGCGTTCTTCCAAGAATGCGCGGAGTTTGAAAACCGCATTTACCCCGCCAACCGTCCCGCCCTCTGGTACGCCGCCAAGGGCGCCCGCGAGCCGTTCCGCGCGCCCGCCGGGCCGGACGTGGTCAGCGTCACCATCGCTCCCCCGCGTCTCGTGGCCGGGGCGTCAGTGCGGTTGAATGCCCGGGCGGACACCACGCGCTGGTTCGGTTTGAAGAACCTGCCTGCTCCGCGCCGCATCGCGGCGGCGCGCTGGACCCTCGATGCACCAGCGGGCGACGACGGCTCAACCGGGTTTCCGGTCGCCGCCGATGGCGCCCTGGACTCGGCGCAGGAGGACCTGGCCGCGACGCTGGACACCACGGGCTGGGCGCCCGGTCGGCACACGGTTTTTGTCACGGCGCAAAACGAGGACGGCGTCTGGGGCCTGCCCACGGCGGCTTTTGTGTGGGTGGAGCCGCTTGCCCTCGCGGTGAGCGGGACGGACGAAGGTCTGGTCTTGCGCTGGCCCAGCCTGCCGGGACGCGTGTTCACCGTGCTGGAATCCGCGCAACCGGACGGCGGTTTCACGCCGCGGTGGACCGGGCTGGAGGATCGGGCGCCAGAGAACACCCTGCTCCTGCCCCCGCCCGGCGCGATGGCGCAGTTCTATCGGGTGCGGATCGAACCCTGAACTCGCGCTTCTGCACCAAGCGGCCGAGCAAGCGCGCCTTGTTATGGGCACAGCGCGGAACCGACGCTTTGAGTGAATCGCGTCACCTGGCGGAACGGAAAACCTCCTCGTTCGGGCGAGGTGGCTGTGGAGCGCCAGTTTATCCCGTCTCGCAGGTCGCCATCCGCAGCTCCGCGCTCAGGGATTGGCCAGCCATTCGGCCCGCAGGCACACGAAGCCGCTTTGCCCGCCGAAGTGGAAATAGCGGAAGGTGCCGGTGCGGGTGCCGTCTTTCGATCAAGGCCGCCCCGCAAATCCCCGGCAACTGATCCGTTTCTCACAGTTCCTCGCGCACCTCTGCTGCGACGTGCGCGCGCAGGGCGGCGAGGCTCGCCTCTTCGCGCCACAAGAACCACCAGCCGAGCGTGACGACGAACAGGTCCCGGCCCCGCCGGATGATCGCGTAAGCGGGGCCGAATTCCACCGGCAGCCCGGCCAGCCGGCACACCAGGGTGATGCCCGCTTCCTGAATGCCCAGCCCGCCTGGTACCAGGAAGCCCAGCAGCTTCGCCACGCCGATGAACGCCTCGATCGCCAGCGCGTGCGGCCAGTCAATCGGCATGCCCAGCAGCCATGCGGCGATCAGCACGTCCAGCGTGTCCAACAGCCAGGCGCCCAGGTACGTCGCGGCGCTGAGCAGGAAGTGCCGCCGGTCGTACCGGTAGAAATCCATGATCTGCCGGTCAATGCGGACGAGGTGTTCGCGTCGCGTCTCCAAGACCGCCAGCTTGATCCGCAGGGCGGCCGCCAGTTTCAGGCCCAAAGTGAACATCCCGTGGGACTGGAGGTAGAACAGCGTCGCCACCAGCACGATGCTCGCGGCCAGAATCACCGCCATGGCCGGGACCACACCCGGCCGCTCCCCGGCAAAATGCAGGAAGGCCGCCGACCCTAGCGCGATGAAGGTCACCTGCATCAAGGTCTGCACGGTGCGACCGATGATCGTGGCGGCCGTGGCGTGGCGGCCGGACACACCCCGCTTGTGCAGCAGGTAGATCTTCACCGCCTCCCCACCCACCGTGCCCGAGGGAATCACGTTGTTGAAGGCCTCACCGCAAAGCCGGATTCGCCAGAGCGTCCGGTAGGGCAGCCCGTTGGGCGCGTCCCGGCCAAACGCCCACCGCCAGCCCAGCACCTCCGCGCTGTACACCAGGCCCAGCGGTAACAGCGCCAACGGGGCGTACCAGCCCAACCGGGACAGCATTCCGAGAATCTCGGCCGGACCGGCGTGATGCACGAACCAACCGAACACGCCCAACCCCAGCAGCAGAACGGCGATGCGCAGCGCGCGCTTCATGGCAGGCGGCAGTCAGAATCGGAGAATGCGGACCCCCAGCTCGAACCAGAGACCGTTGAACTCGGAACGCATCTCCGGCGGATCGAAGCCGCCGCCCACCCAATAGACCTCGTTCCGCGCCGTCAGGAGGTTTTCGAGTTCAGCAAAACCATCGCCCTCGAGACCGATGACGTGATAGCGATGGCGGCGGAGTTCGGCCTTCGCCATTTGTTGAACGAGCTGCTCCGCCTCCGCCACTGAGCGCTTGACCACCCAGATGGCCGCCTCGGGCACTTTCACGGCCAGTCGGTCCAGTTTGGCCACGCCGCACTCGCCGCACTCGACCCAGAGCACCGGGCGCAGTTCATAGTCGCACTGAAGCAGGTCGGGTTCGTACGGGATCAAGTCCAAGTCCAGCCGCGGCTCCACCTGCAACCGCTCGCGGAAGAACAGGAGGTACGCGATCAGCTTCAAGAGCACGTGCGCGTTCGTCTCCGTCTCCCGCTGGCCGATGACCAGCTTGTGGGGAAAGGACCGGCGTCGCTCCTCGCTGCGCAACTGGAAACTGAACTTGCCGGCCATGCGGTTCGCGCGCGCTGCTCACGGCTCGATGTTCACCGGGATGCCGACGCTGACGATGCCCGCCAGATACTCGGCGTTCCAGTTGGCAAGGCGGAAGCAACCGTGAGATTCGGTGCGCCCCACCTGTTCCGGCTCGGGGGTCCCGTGGATGCCGTAGCCCGGTTTGTCCAAACCGATCCATGCCACGCCCACGGGGTTGTTGGGACCGGGCGGGATGTCCAGCTTGCGATTGAGGCGTCGCGCCTCCGGCGATTCCCGGAAGATTTCGGGATTAAAGGTGTACACCGGATTGAGGGCCACGCGGGCGACGCGCAGCGTTCCCACCGGGCGTTTCTCGACCCGCTTGGCGATGCTGCAGGGCATGAACGCAATCAGGTTGGCGCGGGCGTCGTAGGCGCGCAGCACCTTGCCGCTGAGTTCGATCTTCAACTCCGCCGCTTTCGTGCGCGACAGCGGGATGACGTGAGGCACCTGCACGATCGTCCCTGGCGAGACTTCGGCCCAGTTCACGCGGGGGTTCAGTTCGCGAATCAGGCGCGGGTGGGACCAGGATCGCTCGGCGACGAGCTCCAGGATCGTTTCGTAATCGAGGCGGTCCTGCTGCGATTTGCCCAGCCAGGTCCGACTCAACGGCCGCAGGCGCGCGAGGTCGGCCGAGGTCACCCGATACGTCGTGACCGGTTCGGGATCCAACGACAGGGCGGCGCGCGTGGCGGTGTCCAACACACCGCTGATGCGCAGACCCACCTGCGCCTGGAACGCTCGCAGCGCCGCGCGCGTCTGGGAACCTGCCCGACCATCCAGCGACCCGCTCGAAAAGCCACGCCGCGCCAGCGCCAACTGCATTTCAAACGTCGTCCCCACCGGCCGCGGTCCATCCCAGCGACCGTTGAGCACGAGGTTGGTGGGAAACAAGGGCGGGCCTGTTGGCGGCGAGACTTGAGCCACGTTGGAGACCGCCGGAGGATGGACGACCCCCGGCGCCGCGGTCGGCGCGCGGGGAACCGCCGGTGCGGAAATCAGGTTGGTCGGCGGCGGCGAGGCCGGCGTCGCTGGCGGCGTCGGTTGAGCGACGGAGGTGGACGGGCGATTGCCCGGCGCCGTGGCCGTCGCCCGCGCCGGCCGGGCCGGTTCGCGACTGGCTTCCCAAAAGACCCAGGCCAGCACGGCCAAACCCGCGAGAGCGATGGTCCAGTAGCTCAGGGAACGCAGGCGCCCGCGCTTGGACGGCGGTCGGTATCGCGTATAGACGCGCACGTGGCGGATTTAGCCAGAAGCCCAAAAGCCGCCCAAGAAGATTTGCCCGCGGTCGCGCCCAGGGGCCCGCGGCGGCCCGGTCGGCCGGCCTTTACCGTTGCGGCCAGGCTGGACGCTGCCTACGTTTCGCGCGCGTTGCATCGCACGGAAGGAGCGAACCCAAAACCAACCGGACTTGAGCATGGAATCGTTTGCAAAATCGAGCGTGACCGAACTGGCAGCCGGCCTGAATCGCATGGCCCGCAATCTGTGGTGGAGCTGGGACCAGGAGGCCCAGGATGTCCTGCGCGATTTGTCCCCCCGGGGCTGGCAGAACCTGTACCACAATGCCGTGGCCATCCTGCGCGAGGTTTCCAACTACGAGCTGCGCGTTCGTCTGCATGACCGGGACCTGGCCGAGCGGATTCGCCGCGTGCTCCGGGATTTCGAGGCATACATGGCTGACACGAACACCTGGGGCCACCAACACGCGCCGCAGTTGCTGAAAAACCCGGTGGCGTATTTCTCGGCCGAGTTTTCGTTCCACGAAACCCTGCCGATTGCCGCGGGCGGCCTGGGCGTTCTCGCCGGCGACCACGCCAAGTCGGCCAGCGATCTTGGCCTGGGCTTTGTGGGAATCAGCTTGTTTTACCGCCAGGGATACTTTCAGCAGACCATCAACCACGAGAACTGGCAGAAGGAGCATTACACCACGCTCCATCCGCATCTGCTGCCGCTCGATCCCGTGCTCAATGAGCGCGGCGAACCGCTGGTCTGCTCGGTGAAGATTGCCACCAGCACCGTCCATTTCCACGCCTGGCGGGTCAACGTGGGCCGGGTACCGGTCTATCTGCTCGACACCGACCGGCCGGAAAACGCCATGCACTTCCGCGAACTCACCGCGCGCGTGTACGGCGGCGACGAATCCACGCGCATCATGCAGGAAATCCTGCTGGGCGTCGGCGGCGTGCGGCTCCTGCGCGCCCTTGGCGTGGCGCCGTCGGTCTTCCACATGAACGAGGGACACGCGGCCTTCCTGACGCTCGAACTCCTTCGCGAGAAGCTGGCGGCGGGACAAACCCTCGCGGCGGCCGAGGCCGCCACGCGGGCGGAGTGCCTGTTTACCACCCACACGCCGGTGCCCGCCGGGCACGACCGGTTCAGCAGCGAACTCGTGGAATACGCCGCCCACAAGTTCTCGGTGAACCTCGGCCTCACTCATGAGCAGCTCATGGATCTTGGACGCGAACGGCCGGGCGACCCCACCGACAAGTTCTGCATGACCGTGCTCGCGCTGCGGTATTCGCGGGCGGCCAACGGAGTCAGCGAATTGCACGGCCAGGTCAGCCGCGAGATGTGGCAGAAGCTCTACGCGGCGAAATCGCCCGATGAAGTCCCGATCGGCCACATCACCAACGGCGTCCACCTCGTCGGCTGGATGAAGGGCTCGGCCCGTCGGCTGATCAAGGACCGCTACTTCAGCCTGAACCCCGGCAAGAAGACCCTGGACTGGCTGATCGAGGCCAATTCGCCGGAGTTCTGGCAGCGGTTGGCCGACCCGGCGGTGGTCTCCGACGAAGAACTCTGGGCCCTGCGCTACAAGCTGCGCCGGGAGTTGATCGAGTTCACCCGCCGCCGGCTGCTGATCCAGGGGCACACCATCAGCCAGGAGGACTTCATCACCTTCGACGCCTTCCTGAATCCGGACGCCCTGACCATCGGCTTCGCCCGCCGCTTCGCGACCTACAAGCGCGCTCCGCTGATCTTTGACCAGTTCGACAACGTCGTGCGCCTGGCCAAGGACACCGGCCGCCCGGTTCAATTCATCTTCGCCGGCAAGGCGCATCCGCGCGACGACGAAGGCAAGCGCTTCATCCAGCGGATCATTCATCTGAGCAAGCACAGCGATTTGAAGGGGCACCTCGTGTTCATCGAGAACTACGACATCCACGTCGCCCGCCAGATGGTCGCCGGCTGCGATGTCTGGCTCAACAACCCGCGTCGCCCCCTTGAGGCCAGCGGCACCAGCGGCATGAAGACCGTCCCGCATGGCTGCCTCAACCTCAGCATCCTGGACGGCTGGTGGCGCGAGGGCTACGACGGCACCAACGGCTTCGCCATCGGGGACGACTCCCACCCGAACTCAATCGAGGAACAAGATCGGCGAGACAGCGCCAACCTCTACAACACCTTGGTGAAGGAGGTCATCCCCATGTTCTACAATCGCGACGCCTCCGGCCTGCCGCGCCAGTGGCTCGCCCGCATCCGGCGCGCGTGGGTCACCCTGGCGGCCCGCTTCAGCACGTGGCGGATGGTTCAGGAATACACGACGAAGTATTACCTGGCGAAGTAAGGGCCCGCCCAACTGGCAGCGGCCGGTCCGCGCCCGGCGCCGCGATGCGCGACATCAAGTCACTGACGCTCGAGGAGCTCCAGGAACAACTCCGCGCCTGGCAGCAGCCCGCCTATCGCGCCAGCCAGTTGACGGACTGGTTGTATCGGCAGCGCGTCACGAGCTTCGACGCCATGACCAACCTGCCGCGCGGGCTGCGCGAGCAACTGGCCCGCGAGTTCACCCTCCGCTCGCTCTCCCTGGTTACCGTTCAGGGTTCCGACGACGCCACCCGCAAATTCCTCTGGCGCCTGCCCGACGGCGCTTTGATCGAAAGCGTCCTGATCCCGGCCAATCCGGCCCTCTACGGCGAGGCCGCCGACCGTCAAACGCTCTGTGTCTCCACCCAAGTAGGTTGCGCCTACGGCTGCAAGTTCTGCGCGAGTGGGCTTGATGGCTGGAAGCGCAACCTCGGCGTCGAGGAGATCGTCGAGCAAGTGCTCGCGACCGAACGCTGGGCGGCGGCCCGCGCGGCCGAGGCGCCCGCCGACCTCCCGGCGGAAAACCCGGCCACGTCCGACCGCGCCGTCAATAATCTCGTCATCATGGGCATGGGCGAGCCCTTGGCGAATTACGACAACCTGCTCAAGGCCCTGGCGATCCTGAATGCACCGTGGGGCGGCAACATCGGCGCGCGGAAGATCACCATCTCCACCAGCGGGCTGTGTCCTCAAATCCGTCGCCTTGCCGAAGAGCCCGCCCAATACCGCCTCGCCATCTCGCTCCACGGCGCCACCGATGCCGTCCGCGACCGTATCATGCCGGTCAACCGCAAGTACCCGCTGCGCGAACTGGTCGCCGCCGGGGAATACTACCAGGCGCGCAAGGGTCGGATGATCACGCTGGAGTACATCCTGATCGCTGGCGTCAACGACGGCTCCGACCAGGTAAAGCCGCTCGCCGACCTCGCCCGCCGCCTGCATGCGAAGATCAACCTCATCCCGTACAACCGGGTCGAGGGATTGAGCTGGGAGCGACCCACGGAAGAGTCCCAGGACCGGTTCCTTGCAGCCCTCGAAAAGGCCGGCGCTTCGGCCACCCTGCGCCGCGAGAAAGGGCACGAGATTGACGCCGCGTGCGGCCAGCTCCGCCTAAAGCATACCGCGAGCGAGGCGCAACCACCGGGTTCAGCGCCCAAACCGGCTCCGGGTTGACCGCCCAAAACGTCGTCAGCGACGCCGGCGCCGGCCAAATTGGTCTGATTGACCGGGCATCCTTCCCCTTGCCACGGCGGAGCGTTGGCCCGGTCTTGCCGCCCTTGGCTGAAACGACCGCCGGGCATAGAATTTGCAGGTCATGAACACCACCGCCACCTTGGGCCTGACCTTCTTCGAGTGGACCGAGCTGCTGAGCTACGTCGTCACCATCATCGGCTTCCCGATGGCGATTCTGGTCTTCATCCTGGACCGGCAAAAGGAGCGACGCAGCGAGGACGAGGAAATCTACCAGCGCCTCTCGGACGAGTACGTCAACTTTCAGAAGCTGGTGCTCGACAATGCCGACCTCCGCCTGCTCCGTCAGGCCGGCCACGAACTACCGCTTACCGAGGAACAGCAGGAGCGCAAGCTGGCCATCTTCAACATCCTCGTTTCCCTGTTCGAGCGCGCCTACATCCTCGTCTATGAAGACCACATGGACCGGCAGACCCGCCGCCTGTGGCTTTCGTGGGAGGATTACATGCGCGAGTGGTGCCGACGAAAAGACTTCCGGGCCGCGCTCCCGGAGTTGCTCGTCGGCGAAGATGAGGATTTCGCCGCCCACATCCGCCGCATCGCCGACGAGGTGGCGCACGCCTCAGCGTGATCGTCTGGGGGGCGACCGGAAACCGTTTGCAGTCCCCCGGCCCTTTCGCGATAAGAGCCGCATGTTCGCCAAGGTCAGTTCCGCCGCGGTCAACGGCATTGAGGCGTACCCCGTCGAAGTCGAGGTCAACGCCGGCTGGGGCGACACCGTGATCGTCATCGTCGGCCTTCCCGACACCGCCGTGAAGGAGTCCCGCGACCGCGTCAGCACCGCGTTGACCAACTCCGGCTTCAAGTTCCCCATGGGCCGCACGACCATCAACCTCGCCCCGGCCGACGTGAAAAAGGAGGGCCCCAGCTTCGATCTGCCCATCGCCCTCGGGATGCTCGCCGCCAGCGAGCAGATTGAAACCGACCAGCTCGACAACTTCTTCATCGTCGGCGAACTGGCCCTCACGGGCGGGGTCCGTCCCGTCAAGGGCGTCCTGCCCATCGCGCTGCGCGCCAAGACCGAGGGCAAGGCGGGCGTACTCGTGCCCACCGACAACGCCGCCGAAGCCGCCGTGGTGGACGGCCTCGCGGTCATTCCCATCCAGAACCTCCGCGAGGCCGCCGCCTTCCTTCAGGGTGAAATCACGATCGCACCAACCCGCGTGGATATCGCCCGGATGTTTGAACACCAGCCCGAAGACGAACTCGATTTCGCCGACGTCAAGGGCCAGGAGTCGGTCAAGCGCGCGCTGGAAATCGCCGCTGCCGGCGGGCACAACGTCCTGCTCATCGGCCCGCCCGGCACGGGCAAGTCCATGCTGGCCAAGCGCCTGCCAACCATCCTGCCACCGCTCACCCTCGCCGAGGCGCTCGAGACCACCAAGATTCACAGCATCGTCGGCCTGCTTGCGCCGGGTCAGGGACTGGTGACCCGCCGTCCCTTCCGCGCGCCACATCACACCGCCAGCGACGCCGGACTGCTGGGCGGCAACATCAACCCCACCCCCGGGGAGATCTCGCTCGCCCATCATGGCGTGCTGTTCCTGGACGAATTGCCGGAATTCAAGCGGAGCGTGCTCGAAACCATGCGCCAGCCACTCGAGGAGGGTCGCGTGACCATCTCCCGCGCCGCCGGCACGATGACCTTCCCGAGCGAGTTCATGCTGGTCGCCGCCATGAACCCGACCCCCGACGGCAAGATGCCCGGCGAATCGCACTGCTCGCCGCGCGAGATTCAGAGCTATCTCGGACGCATCTCCGGACCGCTGCTGGACCGGATTGACCTGCACGTCGAGGTGCCGCAAGTGAAGTTCCAGGACATCACCGGGGGACGGCCGGGCGAGCCTTCGGCGGCGATTCGCGAGCGCGTCGTGGCGGCCCGGCAGCGGCAACAGCGGCGCTTTGCCAACCGCCCGCAGATCACGTGCAACGCCCGCATGGGCACGCGGGAACTCAAACAGTTCTGTGCCCTCGATGAGTCCACGCTGGAGATGCTGAAGATGGCGATGAACGAGTTGAAGCTCAGTGCCCGCGCCTACGACCGCATCCTCAAGGTCAGCCGCACCATCGCTGACCTGGCCGGCGCCGACCACATTACCGCCGAACACGTCGGCGAAGCCGTCCAACTCCGCTCCCTCGACCGCCAGATTTGGGGATAGGTCAATCCCCCGCCGCGACGAACGACTGGGGCGGTTTGTCTCGCCAGTGCCAGCGATTGGCGAGGCGGCCAGCGCGAGTTCGCAGGATCAACTCGGCAGTCCCGGTGGGGAATGACCCCGGCCAGTCGCCGGCGACCTTGAGTGGTGAGTCGCTTCGTTCCGGGTTTGGGCGACGACTTCCAGCCGGCGGTCACCGCCTCATTCCCCACACGCTTTTTCGGTCGCCGAGCGCAGCTCCAGCCGGAAGCGGCTCGGTCACATCTGGCTACTTCTCCTTTTGCAGCGGATGGCCGTACTTGCGCTTCATTCGGTAGGCGGACGACATCTCGGTCTTCCCCTCGTCGTTCTCCCAAACCTCGTCGTAAATGGCCTTGCGGGGCGCCGTCCGCAGCGGTGTTTCGGACGCGATGTTGCCTTTCTCGTCGCACAGGACTTCGAAGTACTTCGGTTTCTGCAACCGGTTGAGCCGATTGGACAAAATGACGAGGACCTTGCGCTTCATGGAATCGTGGTTCTGGCGGGCGCCCGACCTTCCGCCGCGCGCCCGGCGGAGTTTGCCCGATCGCGGGGACTTCCGGCAAGGCCCGCGCCCGGCCGGACGATTTTTTGTGGCGAGCCGCTGCCGCGAACGCCAGACTCGCGCCATCACAGGAAGGGATTCCCCAACAACGAGGCAATCATGCGAAAGACCGCGGTCAAGAACGGTATCTCCGTCAAGGCGTACGCGGGAGTCACCGGCGTGCTGCTGGCCATGAACGTCACCCCGGCCCGCCGCGCCGGCCTGTTGGGCTTCGCCCTCAAGCGCCGGGCACCGGGCACCGACTTCAAGTGGCTGAAGGGCATGTTGACCTTCCCGGGGCAGCATCATACCGACGGCGAACTCAGCCCCACGAACGTCGCACCCATCCAGAAATTCCGGTGGTCGGACTACACCGTCGCCCCCGGGCAAAGCTACACCTACGTCGTTCACCCGGTTTACGGACCGCCGGGCGCGCCTGACCTCAAAGAAGGCGTATCCGTCACTGTGCGGACGGGCCGGGTGACCGAGGGCGAGCATTCGGTGGTGTTCAACCGGGCCGCAGCGGCCAGCCAGGCTTTCTCACGGGATTTTCCGGAGGTGGAACAGCTCCTCAACGAGGCGCGCCGCAAGAAGCAGCCCGCGCCGCCGATCGAACAGTGGCCCCCGGCGGCCGCTGCCTGGCTTACCCGGGGCCTGCTGGAGCAGATTCTCGGCTTCGTCGCGCTCGCGAACAGCGCCCGCTGGGCGCTTGACATCGCGATTTACGAGTACGAATTGCCGGTCATTGCCGCAGCGGTGCGGGCCGCCCGCGAGGCGGGCGCACAGGTGCGCGTGGTGTATCACGCGAAGCCGAAGGATCCCCAGACCGCGATCAATCAAGCGGCGCTGGCCGGCATCCCCGCCGCCTGCAAGAGCGCGCGCGTCACCAACAAGATCTGCCACCACAAATTCATGGTGCTGAGCGCCGTCAAGCGCGGCCAGCGCTTCCCGACCGCGGTGCTGTGCGGCTCGGCAAATTTCACCGAAAACGGTGTGTACCGGCAGGCGAACGTGGTTCACGTCGTTCGTCGTCCCACCCTGGCGGCCCAGTACCTCGCGCTGTTTGAGCACCTCTACAGCACGCCCGACAACCCCGCCGCCACGCGGCAGTACATTGACGCCGCCAACCCGATCGTCCCGGGCCAGCCCTTGTTCGCCGGTTTTTCCCCCCGGTCGCGCCGGCCGGACCTGGCGGAATTCGCGCGGGTCCTGAGCGCCGCCCGGCGGGACGTGCTGTTTTGCACCACTTTCGATCTCGATGACGCGATCGAAGACGCGCTCCTTGGTCAACCGCGCGACCGGGTGTTGCGGTACGGCCTCGAGAATTCCCGCAGCCGCATCACCGGCTTCCACGCCGAGCGGACGGCGAGCTTCGCCACTCCGGCCATGCTCTCGACCGGTTTGGAAGGCTTCCTGCGGGAAAGCACCGCCGGCCAGCGCGGGAACATCCTGATCCACACCAAGGTGCTCATCACCGACTTCACCTCGGACATGCCGACGGTGATCAGCGGCTCGCACAACTACTCCCGCGCCGCGTCGGAGGCCAACGACGAGAACTTTCTGATGCTCCGTGGCAACACGGACGTCGCCGACGCCTACGGCTGCGAACTCCTGCGCCTCTACGATCACTACCGCTTCCGCTTTTTCATCCGGGAGGCATCCCGCTCTCCGCGCCATCTCGATCCCACCGATGGGTGGACCCGTAAGTACTTCGCGAAAGGCTCGCTCTCCGAACTGGACCGGCTGCGCTTCGCCGGCGAAGGCTGAAATCCTTCCCGCCCGGTCTCCCCCTCTGACTCGCCCGTCCGCGTGCTGCGATCATGACTGACCGCCTGCCGATCTACGAAATCGAGGCCGAGCTCATCACGCGCCTGCGTGAGCTTCGGCGGCTGATCGTGCAAGCGCCGACCGGGTCCGGCAAATCCACCCAGGTGCCCCAGATGTTGCTTGAACACGGCCTGCTGGACAGCGGCCAGGTGGTGATACTTCAGCCCCGCCGGCTGGCGGCGCGCCTGCTGGCCGCCCGGGTGGCGTCCGAGCGGAACACCGATCTCGGCCGCGAGGTCGGATACCAAATCCGCTTCGAGAACGTGACCGGGCCGGAAACGCGCATCCGGTTCGTCACCGAGGGGGTGTTGCTGCGGCAAATGTTGGGCGATCCCGAGCTGCGCGGCGTGCGGGCGCTGATCTTCGACGAGTTTCACGAGCGGCATCTGTACGGTGACATCACGCTCGCCCGAGCTCTCGACCTTCAGGAACACCAACGCCACGACCTCCTGATCCTGGTGATGTCGGCAACCCTCGATGCCGGGCTGCTCGAGGACTATCTGCGTCCCTGCGCCACGGTTCGATCCGCGGGACGCGTGTTCCCGGTGGACATCGCGTATGCGGGCTCGCTCCGGGCCGGTCACTCCGAGACGCCTCCCTGGGATGCTGCCGCGGCTGCGTTTCAGGACTACGTCCGCAGCGGCGGACCGGGCGATGTGCTGGTCTTCATGCCGGGCGGCTACGAGATCCAGCAAACCCTCAACGCGATTCGCCATTGCCCCGAGTCGAAGGGCTACCTGCTGCTGCCCTTGCACGGGGAACTGCCGCCCCGCGACCAGGACGCCGCCGTGGCCCGCTACGACCAGCCCAAGGTCGTGGTGGCCACCAATGTGGCCGAGACGTCCATCACCATTGACGGCGTGCGGCTGGTCATTGACAGCGGGCTGGCGCGGGTGGCGCGATTCGATCCGCATCGCGGCATCAACACCCTGCTGATCGAGAAGATCAGCCGTGCCGCCGCGGATCAGCGGGCCGGCCGCGCCGGCCGCACGGCGCCCGGCCGCTGTGTGCGGCTCTGGTCCGCCCGGGAGCACGAAGGCCGGCCGGCGCAGGAACTGCCCGAGATCCGCCGGCTGGATCTCGCGGAGGTTGTCCTCACCCTCAAGGCCGCCGGCGTCACCGACCTTCGCGCCTTCCGCTGGCTGGAGCCGCCAGCGGAGCAGAGTCTGCACGATGCGGAGACACTGCTGACCGACCTCGGCGCCCTCGATCACGCGGGAAGCATCACCGCCATCGGGCGCAAGATGCTCGCCTTTCCGATCCACCCGAGGTACTCGCGGATGCTCCTCGCCGCCGCGGAGCACGGCTGCGTCTATCAGGCCGCGCTGGTGGCCGCGCTGACCCAGGGGCGCGACCTGTTGATCCGCAACCCCGGGCGCGAGGTCACCGAGTTTCGCGAGGATTTGTTCGGGACTGACGCCGCCTCCGATTTCTTCGTGCTGATGCGGGCGTGGACCTGGGCCTCAAAGAACGGTTTCCGCCCGGACCAGTGTCGCCGCGCGGGCATCCATGCCCAGACCGCGCGTCAGGTCGGCCCGTTGCACCAGCAGTTTCTGCGCATCGCCGCCGACGAGGGCCTCGACACCGCCCCGCGTCCGCTGAACGAAATCGGCCTGCGGAAGTGCATTTTGACCGGTTTCTCCGACCGCGTCGCGCGGCGGCTGGATGGGGGAACGTTGCGCTGTGAGATTGTGCATAACCGGCGCGGCGCGCTCGCCCGGGAGAGTGTCACCCGCGAGGCGGCGTTGATTGTCGCGGCCGAAATCAGCGAAGTGGAAGGCGCGGCAGGAGCCGTCAACACCCTCCTTTCGCTGGCCACCGCCATCGAGCCGGCGTGGCTGGAGGAACTGTTCCCGGAGGACATGATCCGCGACGTGCGGGTCGAGTATGACGCCACCGCGCGCCGCGTGACCGCGGCGGAGCAGCTCCGGTTTCGCGACCTGGTGTTGTCCGCGCGGCGGCTGGAACCCCCGCCGGCGGATGCTGCCGCGAGGCTGCTGGCGGACGAAATCATTGCCGGCCGGCTCACGCTGCCCAACTGGGACCACGGCGTGGAGCAGTGGATTCTCCGGCTGAACCTGCTGGCGCAACGGTGTCCCGAACTGGGCCTTCCGCCCATCGGCGACGAGGAGCGGCGGCAACTGCTCGGCCAGCTCTGCCACGGGACCGTCAGCTACAAAGAACTCAAAGACCGGGACGTGAAAGCCGTGGTCAGATCGTGGCTCTCGCCCGCACAACGCGAGTTGCTGGAGAAACACGCGCCCGAGCGGCTGACCCTTTCCAACGGGCGCACGCCGAAGATCACCTATTCAGCCGAGGCCGGGCCGTTCATCGCGCTGCGCATTCAGGAGCTATTCGGTGTGACGTCAGTTCCTGCGATCGCCCTCAAGCGCGTCCCCGTGGTGGTTCACATTCTGGCGCCGAACCACCGACCGGTGCAGATCACGCAGGACCTGGCGGGCTTTTGGCGCGATCACTACCCGCGCGTGAAGCAGGAACTCCAGCGCAAGTACCCTAAACACGAATGGCGCTAGGGCAGCACTTCTGCCGGCACCCACCTCCAGGCGGCGCCTAGCGGGGACTTTCGTGCCGGCGCTTCCGCAGGTAAGCCAGCCACCCCTCCATTCCCGCGCCCGTCTTGGCCGAGACCTCAAAAACCTCCGCGTGATGCGCGATGCGCCGGAGGTTGGTCAGCGCCAGATCACGGTCGAAGCCGGACGCCACCGCCAGGTCGGTCTTGGTCACCACCGCCACGTTGGCGGAGTGGAACATCGGCGGGTATTTCAGCGGCTTGTCCTCGCCCTCGGTGGTGGACATGAGCACGACGCGGAGGTCCTCGCCGAGGTCGAAATCCGCCGGGCACACGAGGTTGCCGACGTTTTCGATGATGAGCACGTCCAGTTGATCCAGCGGCAACTGGCCGGCGGCCTTGGCCACCATCGCCGCCTCCAGATGGCACACGGTGCCGGTTGTGACCTGCACGACGGGGATGCCCGCCCGCCGCAGTCGCGCGGCGTCGTTGTCGGTGGCAAGGTCACCCACGATCACGCCCACTCGCAGCGTCCCGGCCAGACCTTCCGCCGTCTTCTGGATGAAGGTGGTCTTGCCCGAGCCGGGCGAGGACAAGACGTTCAGCACGAGCAGGCCCTTGGCCCGGAAGAAGCCGCGATTCTGCTCCGCCAGGCGCTCGTTCTTCTCGAGCACGGAGCGCTGGATGGCGATCGTGGTGTGCTCGTGCCCGCCGGATGCCGCGTCGTGGTGATGGTGAGTGTGGGGATGATCGTGGTGATGCGTTCCTTGATGGTCATGCCCTTGGACCGGACCGTGCCCGCGCTGGTCCGTTGTCTCTTGAACCATCGGCTCTCCGCCCACCGTCACTTCGCCACCCGCCTGTCCGCAGCCGCAATCTTTGCACATAGGTCTAATTCCCCGGGAAAAGAAGCACCTCACCGGGCGGCCGTCGAGACCGGGGTGGTGGCGGGGCTGCCGCCCCAGCGCCGCTGCCGGTTCGCCTCGTAGAGAAACACCGCGGCCGCGGCGCCGACATTCAGGGAATCTACCGTCGGCGGCATCGGCACCGCGGCGCAGGCGTCACACGCCGCGAGCACGGCCGGCGAAAGGCCGTAACCCTCGCTGCCGAAGACGAGGCAAACGTCCCGCGTGAAATCGGTCTCGGCCAGCACGCAGCCCTCAACGTGCGGATGCGCGGCGACACAGCGCACGCCCGCGCCGCGCAACGCCAGCAGGGCGTCCGCCAGGTCCGGCACATCCACCACCGGCAGGTGGAACACGGTACCCATCGAGGCCCGCACCGCGCGGCGCAGGTAGGGATGGCTGCTGGTCGGCGCGACGAGCAGCGCGTGGGTGTGGAACGCAACGCAGTTTCGCACGAGGGCTCCCAGATTTTCCGCATTGGTCAGGCCGTCCACCGCCACCAACAAACGCGGCGCCGCTGCGGTCGTCAGGACTTCCTCCAGCCGGGGCGCGGCCGGAATGCGCCCGACCGCCATCAGGCCCTGGTACATGGTGAAGCCGGTCAGGTGCTCCAGCAGGCGCTTCTCGGCGGTGAACACCTTGACCGCCTCCGGCCGCCGCTCGATCAGCGGGTGCAGCGCTTCGAGCCAGCCGGGCGGAACCAGCACGGACACCACCCCAAGGTCGCTTTCCAGCAAGCGCCGCACGACCTTCTCACCCTCGGCCACAAACAGCCGCTGTCGCCAGTGGTCCTCCTGTTGGCGCATGGTCGCGTAAGGCAGGAGTTCCGGTCGGTCGAAGGCAGTGATGGCTTGGATCGAAGCGATGCCCACGCGCGAAGTTTCCGCGCCACACCCCGAACCGGAAAGCCAAAAGGCCCACTGTGCACCGTCGGCGCCACAGACCGCCAGAGCCCCGACACGAGCTCTCAATCCGATTCGCTCAGCAGCATGACCGGGCCCAGCAAACCCGACGGCAACAAAGGATCATCCGGCCCGAAGGGATTCCACGTGGTCCAAGTCAGCCGCTGATGCTCCGGCAGGCCGGCATCACGAATCAACCGGTTGGGCCAAAGGTTCGCGACGGTGACCTCGAGTTGGTTGTCCCGCTCCCTTAGCGCGCGGGTGGCGTCCACGCGCCAGGGCGCGCACCACACGACGCCCAAGTCTTCGCCGTTCAACCGCACGCGCGCGAGGTTCTTGACCGCGCCCAAATCCAGCAGCACGCGCCGGCCCACTACCTCGCCCGGCGGACGATCGAAGGTCTTGCGATAGACAGCCGCGCCCGAGTAGTAGCGGAGGCCCTCCTCAGGCCGGTGCGTCCAGTCCTCCAGACAAGCGAAAATTACCCGCTCCGGCCCGCCCCACTTGGGATCGAACGAAACCTCCCACGGCCCGGCGATCTCGCCGAGCGCCCCGGTTTCCGTGAAATTCCGACCCGCGGACGGCCGGTCTGCCGCGGCCCGGCGGAAGATCACAAAGAACGACTGGTGGGGCACGAAGCGCAGCGGCACCTCGGTCACGGCGTCGTGCTCCCGAAATTCCGGCAGATCGCGGACCGCGCCCGTCAGGGGATCCCACAGCTCAGGCTGCTTGCCAGTGACCCGAAAACGGCAACGCGCCGCCACATCGGCGTCGGCAGGATTCGCCACGAAATAGAAGTCCGCGCCTCCCTCGCGACGATGGGTATAGCGCAGCGGCGCGTCCGCCTCGAAATCCGGCGCGATGCCCATTTCCGCCAGCGTGCGGGTGACGAGGGCGAAGTCCCCGTACTGATCCGGCGGCGTCGTCTCGACCTCTGGCTCGCCCCACGGGGCCATGCCCGCGGGGCCCAGTTCCATCGCGTCCACCCAGGGACCATTCGCCGCGGTCGCGGATTGCCACGCGCGGTCGGTGGCGAAGATTCGCTCGTCGCCTGCCCGCGAGCGGATCGCCAGCACCGCGAGCAACCCTGCTGGATTGGGAGCGTCGCCGCCATTCTCGGCGACGATCGAGAGACGGTTCGTGCCCGCGCGCAACTTGCCAGCCACGTCGAATGTGTTCAGCACCCGAAAACTGTGCCCCGTGCCGACGCGCTGCCCGTTGAGGCGCACGTCGAACGAATTGTCCGCGGTGATGAACAACCGCGCCGACTCCACGTCAGCCGTCGAGGCGAGCGCAAATTCCCGGCGGAAATGCCGCCGTCCGACGGGAGCCGAACTGGCCGGCTGGCCCTCGGGATGCCAGATCCAACGGGCTGGCCCGAGCGGCGCCGTTGCCGGTGCCGACACTGGTGGCACCCGGCCATCCCACACCACCCGGCCGGCCCCGAACTTTCGATCCACGGCCACACCGGCATCCGTTCCTCCCCACAGAGCTACGGCCACTCGTTGCACCTCGGCGTCGCACTCCGGAAAGCCGCTGAGGCTCGGCGACTTCCGGGGCGGCGGCCCGATCACTGTCGCACCGGCCGCGACGAGTTCCCGCACTTTGCCCAGCAGCGCCGGTGTAATGGTGTCGCGCCATGGGAGCACCAGCACGCGATACGACATGCCCGAGGGAAACACGATCCGGCCGTCGCGAACGGAAGCCTGCGCGAGCAGCACCTCCGGCGGGCAGGCGTCAAAGTGGTAGCCGAGCCGGTCCGGCGGATGGCCGCGCGTGGCCGAAGGCGGCGGCTGAAACACCAGCGGCGCGCCCTCCGCCGCAAGAAACAGCACGTCCGCCACCGCCTGGCCGCGACGGAGCAGCCACTGACAACGGGCCAGGTACTCGTGGTAAGCCGGCACCAGGTCCCACCACGTTTGCGTGCGTTCCCAATGGACGCCGTACGGCCCCATGGTCATGCCCGGCCGGCGATCCAGCCACGGCTGGTGCTGGTAGCGATGAAAAACGATGCGGTTCACGCCCGCGCTGAATGCCCAGTCACCCAACGCTTTCATCGCGGCGGGATGGCCCTGCCAACGCTCCTCGCTCAACGACGTGAACGCCTCGGCGGCAACCACCGGCCGGCCCAGCACATTCGCCAACGACGCCGCCTCGGTCACCGAAAAGAACGTGTCAAACCCGATCAGCCAAAACTCGCACATCGGCGTGTCCGCCACCGCGCCCAGACTCAAATTCGCGCAGGGGTTCATGTCGTACGGCTCGATGGACAACGCGAGTCCGTGCCGGCGGCCGAGTTCTTTCAGGTGTTGGGCGTGGTTTTCAATCACCAGTTCCTGCGCCGTTTGCCGCAGATCCCAGAGGAATCGCTCGGTCACTTCGACGCTGTCCACCACCCGACCGGACAGTGCCGGCAGGAAGTGCCGGGGATCGTACCCGCGCCGGCGCTCGAACTCGTGTTGGAACCCGGCCGTCCAGTTCTGGGCGCCCATCTCCCAGCTATCAATGTGCAGCGACGTCCAGCCCGCGTTGGTCGCGCCGCGCCGCCCCACTGCCCGGAGCAGCGGCGTGACGAATGCCCCGAAGTGCGCCTCCAGCGCCGCCCGATCGAACTTGTCGCTCTCCAGGCCCAGCCCCGGTGCCGGCGCGGGGCGGGTGTTCGCGCCGGTCGTTGTGCGGCCGAAGCGCATGATGGTCCAATCACCGGCCGGCACGTCCCACGACAACCAGCCGTCCGAAGTCAGGCGGGAAGTGAGGTCAATCACGCCGTCGCGACGCACCACCGCCCCCGCCGGCACCTCGCGAAATTCGGCCGGCGCCGGGAAAAAGGGCTTTACCCCGGGCTGCGACGAGTACGGAGCGCGCACGTACAGCGCCTTTTCGTCCACGTCGGTAATTCGCTCGTCACCCGACGGCGTCGGAAACGCGAGCACAAATTCGTCCCGGTAAAACTCCTTCCGCGCCCGTTCCTGATCCGGCGGCAGCGCGCCCTCGCCGAAGAACGGCCGGCGGGGCGGCGGCTGAGGCAAAACTGCGGAAAAGCGCGTGGGTCCCACGACGTTCGTCTCGCTGGCGACCAGGTGCTGCATGGATTGCTCCGGCGTGACCCAGGGACCGCCGCTGCCCGTCCAGCCGGGACCGGCATTCAGGGTGATTTGCAGCCCCAGTCGCTCGGCCTCGTGGACCGCGTGCGCGAAGAGGGCGCGCCACTCGTCGCTCATGAACTTCACCGGCCCCCTCGGGATGCCGACGTCCACCTCCATGATGACCATGCCGCCGAGTCCTGCGGCGCGGATCGCCTCGAAGTCCGCGGTGATGCCTTCGCGCGTCAGGTTCCCGTCCATGATGAACCAGTAGGTCCACGGACGAACCTCGGCGGGCGGCGAGCGAAAGTGCTCTTCGAGGGCCGGCGGAGCGGCGGCCAGGGGCAGCAACAGCGCAAACAGTCCGGCAACCCGGGCCACCCGGTAGCTTGGGAAAGAATTCGTCATGGCGGAGATCCGAAGTTGTCGAGGGGAAGTCCCGGTTCCCGCCGGTCAATGGGCTTGGCCGGATCACCAGCGGCGAGCTGCGCCCGCGAGGCCTAACTAGCGCAAGCGGAAGTCGTCACCTGCCGACGGTGAACTAAACCGACCGCAAAAAGCACCGTCGCGGAGGCGAGCAGTGTGGCGACCGGCTCGGGAACCGGTATCCACGCCACCGCCCGGGTGCGCCCGGCGGCGTCGTGGGCCCAACCGACCACTACTCCGGCATCGTTGATGGCGTAAGCGGAACTGAAAAGTCCCCCAAGCGTGCCAAGATCCACCATCTCCACCCCGTTCCAGACGTACGCATGGTAATGCCCGGCCGCCAGTTCCGCCCAGCCCACCACGTGCCCGAGGTTGTTCAACCCATAGGCCCAGCTTTCGCCGCCGCCAAACGTTCCCAAGTCCACCACCGGGTCCTCTGGATGACCGCTCCAGAAGGCCGCCCGGTTCTCCGTCACCCCGGCTGGAGTGCCCCACAGGACGACCGCGCCAGAATCGTTAATCGCTCGGGCGGTGTTCCACGACCCGCCCGAAAGGGCGCCCAAATCAACCAAGCCGGCTGAATCCCATAGACACGCCCGCTGGACGCCGCCCGACGCATCCGCCGTCCCAACAATCAGCCCGCTCGAGTTGATGTCGTAGGCCACACTGTAAGAGCCGCCGAGGGTTCCCAAATCTTCCGCCCCCCCCGCCCCCCACCGGGTCGCGTGGTACACTCCCCCGGGTAGCGAGGAATGTCCGACCGCCACTGCCGAATCGTTGATGCTCCAAGCGGTCCCGAAAGTGCCGCCCAGTGTCGGTAGTGGCACGATCCCGCCGTTGTCCCAGAGCACTGGTTTGACCGTGTTGCCCGCATCCACCGCCCATCCGGCCACCACCCCAGTGTTGTTGACGGCCAGCGCGCGGCTGCGGGCACCTCCCAACGTCCCCAAATCGGTCATGACGCCCGCTTCCCAGCAGAAGGCACGCTCGACGGCGCCGACCACGGGGATCAGCGACTCCCCCACGATCACGCCCGCTTCATTGACATCGCGAGCCCGCGCGAAACCGCCCCCCAGGTTGCCCAAATCCAAGATCCGGTACCCGGCCGGCAAGACGGGAAGCGTGCCGAACAGCAACAGGAACAAAACGCACGCCCTCCTCAGCCGGGCTGGGCGGCCGGGCGGGACACGGCCTGAGCCCACAATTCCGCGATCGCGGAAACCGATGTCCGGGGCAAACCTGTGCATGTCGGAGAAACGAAAAGCGCGGGCGATTCATGGAAGGCCCGCGCCGACGTTCGAGCAATCCAGGCAGGACTCAGCCTTGACGCCGCCGCACAAACCAGATCGCTCCCAGCGCCACCACGCCGGCAAACGCTACCGAGGAGGGTTCAGGCACCACGCAAATGGTGTCCACCACGATTTGATCCACCACGGAACCCCAATCGGCATCGCTTTTAATGACGATTGTTTCGGAGACCGGGTTGGGTTCGATCCGCCAGTCGGTCCAGGAAGCAATCCACTGTCCACCGGTCGGCACCGATTCGACGACCTGAAAGCCCGAGTTCACGAGCGTCGCCCCCGCCAGCGTAACGGTGGGCGCTGCGCTGATGTCTTTGAAATAGGTCACCTGAATTCGCAGGTCTTTGTAGGATCCGGGCGGCGAGGCCGGCCGGTTGGGAATGAACAGCTCGATTTGTCCGCCCTCCCCGCCCAAGTCCCAGAAACCGGTTTGCGTCCCCAGACCAAGCAAGGTGTTTTGCCAACCTGAACCGAATTCTCCCACGGTGACTGTCGCGGTGGGAGAGCCGAAAGGGTTCACGCTGAGCGGAGAAAGATCCGCCGGGTTGTTCGCGGTGGCGAACTCCCAAATGGATAAGGTGGACCCCTCCAAGCCCCGCCAAACGGGCGGAGCCACGTCATGGCCGTATGAGATGAATGATGCGACGGCGGCCGTCAGCGCGGCGGCCCACGGATGGGCAATTCGAGTTTTCATGAATCGTTTGGGTTGTTGTTTTTTTGAAGGCTCGGACTTGAAACGGACTACCTCGGGGTCACGGACAATCTATGAATGCTTCGGAACCACGTCAACGACATTTATTAGCGCCAAGTGGGCCTCGTCAAGGAGGGTCGCCCCCCGTGAACCAGTTTGCCCGCAACAAGCTGTAATCGAGTAACTGGACCTGGCCGTCGCCGTTGAAATCCGCCGCTGGATCAGTGGTGAACCACTTGGACCGCAGCACCGAGTAATCGAGCAACTGGACCACGTTGTCGCCATTCAGATCACCGGCCGCCAGCCGTGTGGCACCAGTGAAGTTGACGGTCGCCTGTCCCAGCCCGTCCAACACCATCGGTTGCCGGCGGCGAAGGTTCCAGTTGGTCTTGGCACTGAGCGCCGTGGTACCGGCCGGAACATCGGTCAGGAGGTAATGGAAGATCGGCCCGGAGGTGTTGGAGAGCGTGACCGTCCAAGTTTTGGTGATCGTGCCGCCGGTGGCCACGAACGTCACCGCGCGGGTGTGCGATGGCACGGTGCCGGTACCCACGAACGCCTCCAGTTCCACCTGGCCTGAGATTTGGTTCTTGTTCACGGTGAAGTAGTGACCAACGTCCGACGCGGTGTTGCCGGCATGGTCGGTCGCCGAAACATTCAGATTCCAGCGCCCGTTCTCGGTGCCGGTGGTGACCACCCAAGAGTAGCGGAACGGCGAAGTGGTGTCGGCCGTGGTCAGAACCTCCACTTGGACCCCATCCACCACCACCACCGTCGGCGGTCCCACGAGACCTGCCAGCGGATCGGTGGCGGCGATCGTAATCGTGACGACCCCGGGCACGACGGCTGCCGCGCCATCCAGTACATCCGCGGCCCCCTGCAAGGCGCTCACCACCACAAGGTCTGGCGGGGTGCCATCAATGATGATCCGGGGACTGTTTTGTTTGATGGGCCAGACTGGCTGCGCCGAGAGATCGGCGAAGTAGGTGCTGCGGACCAAACCGGGGTCGGGGACAGGGTCCGGCCGGAAGATCAGTCGGGTGATGCCCTCGACACTCCCGGCAGTTAGGCGGATGCGGGCCACCGTGGCGTCCGCATCCGTGCCCACCGCGCCTTGGGCATCCAGCCCGACCGCCGTGTCAATTTCACCGGGCAAGCCTCCCGAGTCGCGCCACGAGTCCCAGATCACTAAGTCCCAGACGCCACCACCGGCGGTTACGCAACCCGCTGGGCCGGGATCGAAGAAATAGGTGGAACTGTAACCGAGGAACGCCTGGCAGGCGTTCACCTTCACCGGCAGGTCGAAGACATCTAGCAGCACCAGCACTTCTTCGCCCGGTCGCACGAACAACGAGGCGGGCGGGACGTTCAACTCGAGGGAAGGCTGGGGGTGAGCTGCTATTGCCATCACCACCGCGGACAGAATCGTGCTCAGAGCCTTCATGTTCATTCCCTTCCACCTTCCACTGCCGTTCACTTTACGCGGCACCGGCGCGAAGGAGAGCTATCCTGCCGTCGCGCAGCGCCCGCGTCCAGACACTCGCGCCGCGTTCCCCTCCGCTCGAAACGCCGGCCGGCCGCCCCGGCGGGACACGACCGGCCACTCGTCTGACCTGGCTTGACGATCGCGATTTCGGTGGCTTTTCCCCGCCGCCGGGATTGGACCGGCGGCGCGAAAAAGCCCTTGTTCTTATTGCGGATCGCCGACCCTGAACCAGTTGACCTTCATGAGGTTGTAGTCCAGGAGTTGCGTCTGCCCATCGCCGTTGATGTCGGCCACCGGGTTGCTGGTCAGCCAGTTGACTTTCAGGACGGAGTAGTCGAGGACGTTAATCGAGTTGGAACCGTCCACGTCACCGCCCCGCAAGTAATGATCGGTGGCGTCACTCCACCCCGGCACCCCGTCTCCCACAAAGTCGGCGGTGGCCTGTCCGTCCACCAACGTTACCGCCAGTTTCTCGCGCAGATTCCACGCGGCCTTGGCGCTGAGCCCCGTGGTGCCGGCCGGCACATCGGTCAAGACGTAGGGCGCCTTCGAGCCGCTCCATCCCGTCAGGGTCAGGTTCCAAGTCTTCGCACTGCTGCCCCCCGTGGCAACAAACCTCACCGTCCGGCTGCTGCCCCCAAACGACTCCAGCTCCACCTGCCCGGTAATTTCGTTCTTGTTCACGCACAGGGAGAAGGTGACAACGTTGGCGTTGCCCGCCTTGTCCGTCGCCGTGACGGTCACCGTCCAAGTACCGTTCTCCGTCGCCGGCCCCACCAACCAGGTGTATCGGAAGGTCCCCACGGGATCTTCCTCCACGTAGGTGGCGTTGACGTTCGCGGCGCTCGGACTGGTTAACACGACCGAAGGCTGGCTGGCGAGCCCGGCCAGCGAATCGCTTGCGTCCACGCTAATCTCCACGGTTCCTTGCAGGGTCACGTTGGCGCAGTTCTTCACGTTCACATCGTCGCCCGCGCCCCACGGCTGGTCCTGAATCGCGGCCACCACACCGATCGTTGGCGCTGTGCCATCAATGTAGATGTTTGCGCTGTTGACCTTTGCCGGCCACACGGCTTGTGCGGCCAGGTCGCTGAAGAACGTGCTCTCCACCAAACCCGGATCCGGGCTGGCATCCGGCCGGAAGATCATCTGGGTCACCCCCTCCACCCCCGTTCGCGAGGTGAGCGTGATCTTAGCAACCGTGCCGTCGGCGTCCGTCCCCACCGCCCCGTTGGCGTTGACACCGATGGCTGTATCAATTTCGCCGGGTGTCCCGGTCGAATCCACCCACGAATCCCAGATAACCTGGTCCCAGTCGCCGCCCCCAGCCGTCACCGTCGCCCCGGTTGGGTCGGCGAAGTAAGTCGAACTGTATCCCAACATGGCTTGGACCGCGTTGACCTTCTGCTGAAGGTTGGCCACGTTCATTTCCACCAAGACGCTCTCCCCCGGCTGAATGTAAATGCTGGCGAGGGTGGGTTCGAGATACAGCGCGTTCGGATTGGCGGGTTTGGCGAGCGGCGAGGCAAAACTGACCCGTGTCGGATAGCTGTCCCAGATGACGTCGCCATCGCCCGCATACAGCGTTCCAGCGTCGGTCTGGTAGGTGGGGCCTCCCGGGGTTCCCCACCAGTTGTTACTAGCGTCCACGTCGAAATCTGAGTCGTTCACCAAACCCCAATCGTTGCCGGTGAAGTTGTTCTGCGAGACCGTGGTTGACCCGGTCGCCGCGATGTAAAGGCCGAAGTTGCTCAGTGACACTGTGTTCCGCAAAAAGGATACGGTCGCCCCGAAATTGATCATGGCGGAGGACCCCCAAGTACCCGGAAGGTAATCGAAGCCCGTCACGATGTTATCAGCGACGACGCCGTTGACCCCGGCGCTCACCTGGATGCCGTTCTGCGCGATGTAGCTGATGGGACCAGCGCCCTCGATGCGATTGCCCTGAATATCAACAACCAGCCCCGTGCCGTAGAACACCGTGCAATTCTTCTGGCAATCGTGAATATGGCTTTGTCGCAGACTGAACGACCGCGAGGAGGAATCCATGTTGTACACCCCGACGCCGACACCGTGCTGACTTCCCGACGGCGGATTGTCGGTGACGTTTTTGACCTCGACGGTGCTGACCTCGCCCCCCGCATTGTAGTAACCAATTCCCATGAAACGGTAGTTGGCGTTGCCCCTCCGATCCCCATCAACCACAAGCTCCCGAATCACGGCCGTACAGTCGTGTACGTAAACCACGGGCTTGTTTACGGCCGAAGTGGTGAATGACTGGGTCAATGTCGCCGGCGATTTGACCACCGTGTCCTGACCAGAACCCTGAAGCGTGATGTTCTTGGCGATCTCCACCTGCTCGACATACGTCCCCGGCGCCACCATGACCGTCGCCCCGACACCGGCTTCGTTGACTCCCTTTTGAATGGTCTGGTAGGGGTTGGCGGAAGAGCCGTCGCCTGTCACGTCGCTCCCGGTCGTGGCCACATGCACGAATCCGCTGAAGTCCACGGGGTCGCCTCCGTTCAACACGCTGAGTTGCAGGTAATCAACGTAGGTTGTCGAACTTTGCGTGCTTGATCCGACCCCGATTTGCACATTGGTGACTTTCGCGCCTTCACCGAAGAGCACCTGAGCCCAAGTGTATTTGGTGGCTCCGTCCGTCCGGGCAACGTGGGCGGGCTGGTTGGGGTCGTTCAAGGAGGCCAATTCTGCCAATGAGAACATCGTGCCGGAGAATCCTTTTGAAGCGGGCGTGCCGCAGTCATTGAAATAGGAGTTGCCCGCCTGCCGATACACCCGCCAGCACTTCGTGTTCACGTCCGCCGACCATGTGGTCCACGTGTTCACCGGCCACCCGGATTCACTTCCGCGCCAATCCACGAGCAACAAGTCCCACGTGGATTCACCGGAGCGAAGCGCGGTGAAGCCGCTCTGCGACGACGCCCAAAGCGGTGATTGAACGCATATTTTAGGCACCGCGACTTCATTCGGGCTGGTAGCGTAAAAATCGTAGGCCATGGCGAAGCCGTCCGCCCACGAAGTCGTTGCGGAACTCGTGGCGAAGCCCGCCAGATTCACGGTGCTGATCGTGGACTTGCTATATCCTCCGCCAACGCTCGTCTTGGCCAAACCGAGGGCCGCACGTCCACCAGGCGCAGCACCGGTAAAGAGGATTTGGGAGGCGATGGCCGTGTCATCCGCTGCGCTTGGGGTTTGGCCGGGTTTGCCGTAGTGGGTGTACTGCGACCCAACAAGGTCAGCACCCGTGCTGCTCCGCGTGTCGTCCGAATACCAACCTTCCTGGCCGAAACCAGCAACGACCATTGTTCCGGCGTTCGCACCGGCGATGACTACCCCACCCAGCAGAATGCCGAGGAGTGATGTGTTCTTCATGGTGAGTCTGAGTTTGAGTCTGAGGGTTCCCCGTGCTTTTCAACTGAAGCCCTCTCCCGGAGGCACGTTCTCCAGGGGGGAAAGTAACCAAGGCGGATTCCCGGTCGCCAAGCACCATAGCGAGACCACGCGACCGCCGCTGTGATCCGCCAGCAGTCTCCGGCGATGTTCACGGTCTAAGTGTGGCTTTGGCGAAAGAACACGGCAATCGGGTAAATTACGTATTTCACAACCAGATTCTGGCAGAATGATCGCTCCGAATACGTAGTTTTTACGATCTGAGCGAGCACAACACGCCACGGGCCCTCCACCAACGGGACTTTCGTCGCACATCGGCTTCAGACCAAACCGCACTAAACGCCCCCAACAGATTTCCATTCTAAAATTGTGGAGAGATTCGAAGATAACTTGTAACAATCCTTCGGACACCGGGATGATGAATAACTACTAGCCATCCCCTTCTGACTGTCAAGCTGAAAATCCGCATTGTTGCTTAAGCATTTTTGGCTAGGCGCCAATCCGCCGGTGGACGAGACACCGGAGCGGGTAAACCAACCGCCGGGCGCGCAAATCCTCGGCGCCATCGCGGGTTATTGAATGGGGGCTCGCTCTTGGCATCCCAGCACCGCGAGCACCAGCTCCGGTTGGTTCGTTTCCAGACCGGGTGCTTTCTACCGAGCCGGGGATGCCCAGTGCGACCACCGGAGTGATTCAGCCGTTTGCCCAAGCCGGCTGCGGCACCAACGAAGCACCGGTCGAGTCGGACGGGCGGAATCAGGATGCTCGCTGGTTGTGCTAAAACTCCGCGTTCCCCGGCGTGCGGGCGAAGGGGATGACGTCGCGGATGTTGTTGACGCCCGTGAGGAACATCAGCAGGCGCTCGAAGCCGAGGCCGAAGCCGGCGTGCGGCACGGTGCCGTAGCGCCGCAGGTCCAGGTACCACCAGTAGTCCTCGGCGCGCAGCTTGTGGAAGGCCAGGTTCCGCTCGAGCACATCAAGTCGCTCTTCGCGCTGGGAACCGCCGATGACCTCGCCGATGCCCGGCACCAGCACATCCATCGCGGTCACCGTCTTTTCATCGTCGTTCAGTCGCATGTAAAACGGTTTGATCTCGCGCGGGTAGTTGAAAACGGTAACCGGCGACTTGAAGTGCTCCTCCGTCAGAAATCGCTCGTGTTCGGACTGGAGATTGAGCCCGTATTCGACGGGGAATTCGAACGCGCGGCCGGAGGCCCGCAGGATTTGCACGGCGTCCGTGTAGGCCACCCGTTGGAAGGGCCGCTCGGTCACGAAGCGCAGCCGCTCCATCAGGGATTTGTCCACGAACTTGTTGAAGAACGCCAGGTCCTCGGCGCAGTGCTCCAGCGCATAACGCGCCATTCCTTTCACGAATTCCTCGGCGAGGTCCATGTTGCCGGTGAGGTCGCAGAACGCCATCTCCGGTTCGATCATCCAGAACTCGGCAGCGTGCCGGGCGGTATTCGAGTTCTCGGCCCGGAAGGTGGGGCCAAACGTGTACACGTTCGAGAGGGCACAGGCGAAGATTTCGGCCTCCAGTTGGCCGCTCACAGTGAGGTACGCGCGCCGGCCAAAGAAGTCCGCCTCCGGCCTGGCGTCGGGGTCGCCCTTGAGGGTCGTGACCCGGAACATCTCCCCTGCCCCTTCGCAGTCGCTGGCGGTGATGATCGGGGTGTGGACGTACACGAAATCCCGGCTCTGGAAAAACTGATGCACCGCGAAGGCCAGCCGGCTTCGCACGCGAAAGACGGCACCGAAGAGGTTCGAGCGCGGCCGCAGATGCGCGATCGTCCGCAGGAATTCCAGCGTGTGACCCTTTTTTTGGAGCGGATAGGTGGCGTCGGCCGCACCCACCAGGGTCACGCGCCGGGCGCGAAGTTCCCACCGCTGCCCGGCGGCCGGCGAGGGCACGAGACTGCCTTCGACCGTCACCGAAGCCCCGGTCGTGAACGGGTGCGGGTCCTGGAATCCAGGCGTGGCGTGATCCACCACCGCTTGGAGGTTCGCGAGGCAGGAACCGTCGTTGACCTCGAGGAAGGAAAACCCTTTCGAGTCGCGCCGGGTGCGAATCCAGCCCTGAATGGTGACCGAGTCCGCCGGCTCCGAGGTGGCAAGCAAGTGTCGAATGAGCGTGCGCATCGTTGGCGCGTTTAGACTGTCGCCGCCCCCTCGAACCGGCAAGGCGTTTGCCGCGCGCGTTTCCGGATCGGAAGTGTCTCAGTTGCTCACCGCCGTGCGTTCGCCCGAGGAATAGCAGCACCTTGAAAGTGGAGTGAAGCGGCAAAGAGCCGTTGGTTGACTCGAAAACCGAAACACTCGCGAAGGATGGAAAAGCGCCCGGGCGGCTCAGCCGCTGACGTGGGAGAGCCGGCAAAAACGCCGGCGCTACCGACTGACGAGAAACTCGAAGCGGACCGTAACGCCGGCTTTCCAGTCGGCTCCGCTGCCGACCAAACGTCAGTCCGACAAGCCGCCAAGAACGCCGGCGCTACAGACTGACGAAAAACTCGGCGCGAACCGTAACGCCGGCTTTCCAGCCGGCTCCGCTGCCGACCGAACATCAGTCCGACAAGCCGGCATGAATGCCGGCGCTACAGACTGACGAAAACTCGGCGCGAACCGTAACGCCGGCTTTCCAGCCAGCCCCAGTGCCGACCGAACGTCAGTCCGACAAGCCGCCAAGAACGCCGGCGCTACAGACTGACGAGAAACTCGACGCGAACCGTAACGCCGGCTTTCCACTCGGCTCGGCTGCTGACCGAACGTCAGTGCGACAAGCCGGCACGAACACTGGCGCTACAGACTGACGAGAAACTCGGCGCGAACCGTAACGCCGGCTTTCCAGCCGGCTCCGCTGCCGGCCGACGGTCGGTGGGACAAGCCGGCACGAATGCCGGCGCTACGGACTGACGAAAAACTCGGCGCGAACCGTAACGCCGGCTTTCCAGCCGGCTCCAGTGCCGACCGAACGTCAGTCCGACAAGCCGGCAAGAACGCCGGCGCTACAGACTGACGAGAAACTCGACGCGAACCGTAACGCCAGCTTTCCAGCCAGCCCCAGTGCCGATCGAACGTCAGTCCGACGAGCCGGCAAGAATGCCGGCTCTACGGACTGACGAGAAACTCGGCGCGAACCGTTTTACGCCGGCTTTCCAGCCGGCTCCGCTGCCGACCGACGGTCGGTGGGACAAGCCGGCAAGAATGCCGGCGCTACAGACCGACGAAAACTCGACGCGACCCGTAACGCCGGCTTTCCAGCCGGCTCCGCTACCGACCGAACTTCAGTGCGCCGAGCCGGCACGAACGCCGGCGCTACGGACTGACGAAAAACTCGACGCGGACCGTTACGCCAGCTTTCCACTCGGCTCCGCTGCCGGCCGAACGTCAGTGCGCCGAGCCGGCACGAATGCCGGAAACACCCGGATTTATCTGAGATGTGCTCGCACGGCAGCCCGGTGCCCGTGACTCGGTAATTGACACATCGGCCCCCTGCCCCGTTTCCTTTCAGCGCAGCAACGAACGTCATCACTCCAACCATTTCCACCTGACTATGAATCGCCGCGCTTTCCTGACCTCGACCGTCACCGCCGGCGCCGCCGGACTGGCCGCGGCGCTCCCGGGCCACGCCGCCCAACCGGCCGCCCCCGGGCAGCGCGAATACTACGAGCTTCGCCGGTATCAGTTACGGCGGGGCGCCAAGCAGAAGCTTTTCGACGACTACGTCTCCCAGGCCGCCATCCCCGCGATGAACCGCGCCGGCGTCAAACCCATCGGCGTGTTCAACGTGATGCTCGGCCCGGACAGCCCGTCGGTGTACGTGTTGATCCGGTACGAGTCGCTGGAACAGTTCGCCACTGCCTCCGACCGGATGCGCAGTGACGAGGAATACCGGCGCCTCGCCGCACCCTACACCGACCTGCCGGCCACCGACCCCGGTTACATCCGGGTGGAGAGTTCCTTGATGGTGGCTTTCGAAGGAATGCCAAAACTCGAAGTCCCGTCAGGTGTCGCGGAGAAGAAACCTCGTATCTTCGAACTCCGCATCTACGAGAGCCACAGCAAGAAGGCGAACAAGAAGAAGATCGAGATGTTCAACATCGGCGAAATCGCGATCTTCCGCCGGACGGGCCTGACACCGGTGTTCTTCGGCGAAACGCTCATCGGCACCCGTCTTCCAAACCTCACGTACCTGTTGGTGTTCGACGACCTTGCGGCGCGCGACAAAGCGTGGAGCACTTTCGTGGCGGACCCGGAGTGGAAGACGCTCAGCACCACCCCGGGCTACACCGATCCGGAAATCGTCTCGAACATCAGCAACGTGCTCCTGCGCCCGACGAGTTACTCGCAGATTTGACCGCCGGGTCCGGCGTCACGCGCGGCGCCTGGCGGAGTGCCGCGCCGGTATGGCTCGCCGGGCAGGCGGCGACATCTTCCGGCGTGCCCGCAACCACGATCTGGCCGCCGGCGTCGCCGGCTTCCGGCCCCAAGTCTATCACCCAGTCGGCGCAACGGATCAGGTCGAGGTTGTGCTCGACGACGACGACCGAGTGGCCCGCGTCCACGAGGCGTTGGAGCGCGAGCACGAGCACCCGCACGTCCTCGAAGTGCAGGCCGGTGGTCGGTTCGTCGAAGAGGAAAAGCGTGGAATGGCTGACCACCGTGTCCAAGCCCGTGCTCTCGCCGCCCGTGGCGGTCGCGCCCGCCAGATGCGCAGCGAGCTTGAGGCGCTGGCATTCGCCCCCGGACAGCGTGTTGATCGGCTGGCCGAGTCGCAGGTAAGCGAGTCCGATTTCCCGGAGTAGGGCCAGCTTGGCGACCGCCCGGCGCGCCGGACGCGACACCCCGAAACCGGCCAGCCACGCGAGCGCGTCGTCAATCGTGGCCTCCAGGAGGTCTCCGACCGACCAGTGGGCAGCCGCGCGATTTCCGTCGGGCGGTGGCGCGATCTTCACCTCAAGAATGTGCTCCCGGTAGCGCCGGCCGCCGCAGTCCGGGCAGCGAATCAAGACGTCGCTCAGGAACTGCATCTCGACCTTCTCGAACCCGGCACCCCGACAGCGTTCGCATTGGCCCTGCGCCGAGTTGAAGCTGAAGGCGCTGGCTTTCAGCCCGCGCTGCCGCGCCGTCTCGCTGGCGGCGAAAAGCTCGCGCAGATCGTCGAACGCACCGACATACACCGCTGGATTGGAGCGCGGCGTCTTGCCGAGCGCCGACTGGTCCACCAACACAACCCGGGCGAGCGCATCGTGACCCCGCAGCGTTACGTTTGCCAAGGGCCGGGGGGCCTCATTTTCTCCAACCGCCTCGCTGCCGGCCGGGACGTCGGCGGGCGACGAGCCTGCCGGCCCGGTACCAAGGGCCGCTTGAACTGCCGGAAACAGCACGTCCCGGACGAGCGTGGACTTGCCCGAGCCGCTGACCCCGGTCACACAGATAAAGCGCCCCAGCGGCAATTCGACCGACAGGTTGAGGAGGTTGTTTTTCGTAATGCCGGAGAGGGTCAACCAGCGCGGCGCGTCGGTGGTCACGGAGGCACCCATCGCCACCGGTCGGCGTGCCGGCGACTCGATCCGCTTCCGGCCGCTGAGGTATTGGCCCGTGAGCGACGCGGGGTGACGCCGGAGCGCGGCCAGGGAGCCTTGAAAGACCAAGTGGCCGCCGCTTTCCCCGTGGCCCGGACCGAGATCGAGGACCTGATCGGCCGCCCGAATAACGGCCGCTTCATGTTCCACGACGACCACCGTGTTCCCCGCGTCGCGCAGGCGCTGGAGGATGCGCACAAGGCGATCGGTGTCGCGCGGGTGAAGGCCCACGCTGGGTTCATCGAGCACGAACAACGTGTTGACCAACCGCGAGCCGAGGCACGTGGTGAGGTTCACGCGCTCGGTTTCTCCCCCGCTCAGCGTCCGGGTCGGCCGGTCCAGGGTGAGGTAGCCCAAACCGACTTCCGCGAGGAATCCCAGCCGCGAACGGACCTCCTCCAAGACCAGTGCCAGCGGGTCGGGACCGGCTGAGGGCGAACGCCGCGCCGCTGCCCGCTCGTGACGCCAGGCCTCGACCACCGCCAGCGCGTCGCGAATCGGCAGGGCGTAGAAATCCGCGAGCGTCAGGGCCCCCGGGGCAGATGACAGGGTCGCCAGAGCTCCCGCCGGCACCGGGCAGCGAAAGAGGAGCGCGTCGGGATTGAACCGGCGCCCCTGGCACTGGGGACAGGTCGTGTAGGCGCGGTACCGGCTCAACAGCACGCGGACGTGCATCTTGTACGCCTTGCTTTCGAGCCACCGGAAGTACCCCTTCACCCCGTACCACGCGCGCGGCCATTGGTGCTCCTCGTCCACGCCGTAATCGGGATCGCCCTCGATCACCCATCGCTGATGCTCGGCGGAGAGCCAGGCGAAGGGGATATTCATCGGCACGCCGAGCGCGCGGCAAAACTTGGCGAGATCCCGCTGGCATTCGGCGCTGAAACCGGTCCGCCAGGGCTTCACGGCCCCTTCCGCCAGCGACAGCGAGCGGTCCGGGATCGCGAGATCGTAGTCAATGCCGATGATCCGTCCGAAGCCTTTGCAGGCCGGACAGGCGCCGAGCGGGTGGTTGAAGCTGAACAACGCCGGCACGGGCTCGCGATAGTCCACGTCACACCGGGCACAATGGAGTCCGGCACTGAAGTGGAACTCCTGAATGGCCGCCGCCCGCCTCAAATCCTCCCCTATTTCGCCGGCGGACGACCCCGAGCCGGTCTCAAGGATCCTCACCCTCAGGCGCCCCTTTCCGAAGTGGTAGGCCTGTTCGCACGCCTCGATGAAGCGGCGACGGTTCTTCGGGGGCGAGGGCGAGGCGATCTTGAGTCACTGTCAGGAGGGCAGTCCCGGCCGTGGGATCGGCGAGGCGCGCGGCGGCCTCCTCGATCCGGCACATTTCGTTTCGCACGAGTAGCCGGCGGTACCCCTGACGTGCCACCAAGTCCAGCGAGTCGGCGAGCGACAGCTTCGCGGTCAGTGGCAGGTCGAATGTGATCAAGCAATCCGCTCCGGCGAGGCGTTCCTTGGTGACCAGTGCGTTCCAGACGGCAACCGGAGGTTCGGGCCGCACCGGTTGGCCACACTGCCGGCAGTACAACTGCGCCAGGTGGGGCCACAGCAGCTTCAGGTGGTCGCAGATCTCGGTCATCGTCCCGACCGTCGAGCGCGTGGTGCGGACGGAGTTGCGCTGCTCGATCGCAATGGCCGGAGGGATGCCCTCGATCCGGTCCACGCGCGGCTTGTCCATGCGATCGAAGAACTGCCGGGCGTAAGGGGAGAAGGTCTCGATGTAGCGCCGCTGGCCCTCGGCAAAGAGGGTGTCAAATGCCAGCGAACTCTTTCCCGAGCCGCTCAGACCCGTGACCACGATCAAGCGGCGCAACGGCAGATCGAGATCGAAGTTCTTCAGATTGTTTTGCCGAACACCGCGCAGTCGAATGTATCCGTCCGCCTTGGCCCTCCTGGACATGGGCGCGAATGTAGAAGTCGGGTGCGGGGAGTCAACGAACCCGCCGGCCCGGCGGTTTGGCTTTGATCGCGGACCGGACCGCTCCGCCGGCATTTCCCGCGGGCACCGGCTTGGGGCCGTCCGGTGCGGCTACGGGAGCGGAAATTCACTTGAGTCCGCAAATGGAGAGGAGTATGCCGGGGGTGCAACAGCCAAACAACGAAAGGACCTGAGTATGCATCTCTCCCAATCCGCTACGCTCGCCGCAGGAGTTGTCTTGGCGGCCAGCCTGACCGCTCAGGCGAGCATTCTGTTTCCGCCTCCGCCCGGGGGCTGGACGTACATGTATCACGGGGACCAGTTGATCGTCGGCGCACCCGGTTCCGGCTGGAGCTCGCTGGACGGCACTTGGACTCACGACAATGGCTCGGATGAATGGGACGGTTCGGAGATTGGCGGGACTTTCGAAGCGGGAGGAGGCGCCTTTGGGAAGAACAATCCGGGCGGCGCTTCACTCGGCGTGCAAAACGGGGTTACCTACCTCCGCATGCAGGACACCGGGGATCCGCGCGACTACGGCTATGCCGATCCCTCCAGCCGGAAGATCTACTTCGGCCACGACATCGGGACGGACATCGGGCCGGACAAAGCCGCGACGCTGATGGATACCGGCGTCACCCTGACCTTCCGGGCCCGCATTCCGACGCTGGCCAAGGCCGGGCCGCCACTCGATCCGCTGCATCGGGACGGCCAGCAGGCCGCCGGAGTGCAGCCTTATCCGGAGAACGGCGATGGCTACGTCACCAGCGATGGTGGCAAGGGCAACTTCGTCATCCGCCAGGGCGGTAACGGAGCGGATGTGCCAGCGGGCGCGATCGCCTTCTCCTTCACGCAAACGACGGATACGACCGGCGGCGACCCCAATTCCAATCGCGCTGGTTTCGCCGGACTCACCTTCAACGAATTCAACGGGAACGTCCCCACCGCCAACGTCAACTTTGGCCAGGGCACCAAGACGAATCTCGTCGCGTTCGACCCCACGGACTGGCACGAGCTGTACATCGTCATCCTCAAGGACCCCGCCAACATCGGGACTCACGAAGGTTTCATCTTCCTGGACGGCAACCTGACGCCGAGCGTCTTCAAGCTCACGGCCGGCACTGGCGCCGACATGAACGACACGTTCCTGGCGATGGGCGGTTCAGCAACGCCCCAAAACTGGGCTTTGGACGTGGACTTCTTCGGGTACAAGGACGAAGCGGTCTTTCCCCCGGGCGCCCAACTGCCGCCCTCCATCGCCAACGTCGCCCCCGCCTTCAACTCGATGTTCCAACCGGCCGCGCAGGGGCTTAAGTTTGACGCGTCCGTGCGGATGCCGGGCAACCGCCTGCCCGCCTCCGGATTTCAGCTCCTGCTCAACGGACAGAATCTGGGCAGCCAGTTGACGCTCACCGGTTCGGACGCCTCCACCAGCCGCTCCGCGACGTACGCCGGCTTGCAACCCAACACGGTTTACACCGGCAGCATCATCGTCGCGGACTCCGGCGGACTCAGCAGCACCAACGAAGTCGCCTTTGACACGTTCGTCGAGGCGCAGGTGGTGGTCATCGAGGCCGAAGACTACAACTTCGGCGGCGGTCAGTTCCTCGATAATCCGGCACCCGGCGCGTATGCGGGCCAGGTGGGAGTTCCGGGCGTGGACTTCGTGGACACCACTCCGGGGACGGTGGGAACCTATCGCGACCAGGACACGGTGGACACGGCCGTGACCGCCGACACCCTCCGCGACAAGTTCGTGCAGACCGGCTTCCAAGACTACCAGGTCGGGGCCATCACCGCCGGGGAGTGGTGGAACTATACGCGCAGCATTCCGCCCGGCACCTACCACGTCTATCTGAGAGCCGCGAGCACAGCCGCCCAAGACCTGCGGCTGGAGCGGGTCACCAGCAACCCCAGCCAGCCCAATCAGACCCGGGAGTTTCTCGGCACCATCAGCGTTCCGCGTACCGGCACGCTCAACTCCTTCCAGTACGTCCCGCTCCTTGATGAGAGCGGAGCGCCGGTGGCCATCCCACTGGCGCGCCAGACCACCCTGCGCCTGACGGCGCCCTCCGCAAACGGAAACTTGGCGCTGAACTTCCTGCTGCTCGCGCCGGCCGCGCCGGCAACCGAGCCTCGCGTCAGCGTGCAACCGTCACGGGCTGCCGGCGGCGTGGCGGCGGAGGCGGTGATCGCGGCCGCAATCTATGATGGCGCCAACCCCGTCGCCCCGGCCTCAGTGAAGCTGCGGGTCAACGGCGCTGAAGTCCCGGCTAACGTCGCTCGAGCCGGCACACTGACCACGGTGTCTTATGCTCCGCCCACATTCTGGGCACCGAACACCGTTTACGAGGCTCGCCTGACGTTCAACGACGGCACCGACCGGACAGTCGAGTGGGCGTTCACCACCGCCAACTACCCTGTCCTCACCCCGGCCATGAAAGTGACCGATGCTCGCACACCGGGTTTCCTCTGGCGGATGTTCCAAAACGAAGCCGTGCAGGATACCACGGTCCAGCGGGCGGAGGACGCGCTGGCCGGACGACTGCGCGATGGCAACGGCCAGCCGTTGCTCAATCTGGCGGACGCAAACATTTGGGGCCCGGCTGCGGGTCCCGGGACGCCCGCCAGCCCTGGCACCGGTACGATGACCTTCCGCATTCCCACCGTCATCAATGTCAGCCAGACCGAGGGCGACAACTTCGGCAGCTTCACGCCGGATGAACAGATGCCCGGCATCCCGGGCACGACGGCAAGCACCGACGGCATCGCGGTCGAGATTCGCACCTTCGTCGAATTGCCGCGCGGCGTGGCCACCATGATCGTCAACAGCGACGATGGTTTCCGGACCACTGCAGGATTCCTGAACGACGCGCCGCTTCTGCTCGGCGAGTTTAACGGGGGCCGCAGCTCGGGGGACACGATCTTCCCGGTCGTAGTCGAGGAGGCGGGTGTGTACGCCTTCCGCACGGTGTACTTCGAGGGCAACGGGAACGCGAACATCGAGTGGGCACTTCAGCGCGCGGATGGTTCGCGCGTGCTGCTCAACGACACCGCCAACGGTGGACCGAGGACCTACCAGGAGGGCACCATCCCGGCGAAGCCTCCCGAGAATGTGGTACTCAGTATTCGGTCAGTCGCGGGCGGCAACGTCGTGCTCGAATGGAGCGCCGGCACGCTACAATCAGCGGATTCAGTCAACGGCCCCTACGTGGATGTCGTCGGAGCCACCAGTCCGCACACCACGCCGGCCGCCGCCACGCAGAAATACTACCGCGCCCGGGTGCAGTAGGGTCGTCTCGAGGAGCATCTGAAATCACCACTGCCGGATCTGCCGAAAGGACGGATCCGGCGGTTTTCTTTTGAGAGGCTTGCCGCGAGTTGCCGTGCCGCGGACGTCTTGCTGGCTCGTCCGGGCGACGGTCCTGTTGACCGCGCTTGTCCGTCAGCCACTGAACCGGTCCGCGTCATGGCGCCGGCCAGGATTGACTCCGCTCAGTGCGGTGACCGAACGAATCACTCCTCGGCCAACCGCCGGCTCTGGTGCTCGTCCTCGGTCGCTTCCGCTCCACCGACCGGCGCCTTTGCCCCGGTCGCAAACCCGCCTATCCTCTCCCGGGTATGATTTACGATCGGTCGTTGGATGACCTGTTGCAGAAGGTGTGGGATGGCGGCCGGGTTGACGCCGCCGAGGCACTGCGCCTGTACCACCTGCCGCTGGAGGAGTTGGGCGCGCTGGCGGATCGGCGCCGCCAACTGGCGCGGGCTGCCGCATACGACGGCCGAGGGAACGAGATCGTCACCTACAACGTGGATCGCAATGTCAACTACACGAACGTCTGCAACGTGTATTGCAAGTTCTGCGCGTTCTACCGCACCGAGAAGGACGACGACGCCTACGTGATCACTCTCGAGGAGATGGACCGCAAGATCGAGGAGACCCTCGCGCTGGGCGGCACGCAGATTCTGCTTCAGGGCGGCCATCACCCCAAGCTCAACAAGCAGTGGTACCTGGACCTGCTCGGGCACATGAAGGCGAAATTCCCGCAGGTCAATATCCACGGGTTCAGCCCCAGCGAATTCATCCACTTCCGCGAAGTGTTCGATGAACCTCTCGAGCAGATCATCGCCGACTTTCGCGCCGCCGGACTGGGCAGCGTCCCCGGCGGCGGCGGGGAGATCCTCGTGGACCGCGTTCGCCAGCGCATCTCGCCGCTGAAGGCCACCAGTGACCAGTGGCTGGAAGTCATGGACGTGGCCCACGGCCTTGGCCTGTATTCGACGGCCACCATGATGTTTGGGCACGTCGAGAGCGTGGAAGATCGCATCGAGCACCTTGATCGCCTGCGGCAACAGCAGGACAAATCGCTCGCGCGTCAGCGCGCCGCCGGCGCCAGCGAGCCGGGCACCGGCCCCGGCGCTTTCACCGCTTTCATCTGCTGGACCTTCCAACCCGAGAACACGAAGTTGAAGGCACCGACCGTGGGCGCCCACGAATATCTGCGCACGCAGGCCCTCGGCCGCATCTACCTCGACAACTTCCCCAGCGTGCAGAGCTCGTGGGTGACCCAGGGTCCCGACATTGGACAGATCGCGCTCCGCTTCGGTGCGAACGACCTGGGCAGCATCATGATCGAGGAGAACGTGGTGTCGCAGGCTGGCGCGACGTTCCGCATGACCGTGGCCGACATGCACCGCTTGATTCGCGACCTCGGGTACGAACCACGCCAGCGGGACAACTGGTACCGCCTCGTCAACTGACGGTTTCCTCCGGGGTCACCGGCGGCGCGCGGCCAGTCCGGAACTGGTCGCCCACCGGGCGGACGTTGACACCAACCACCCGGGCGGTTAGACCGGGCGCGCGACACACACCCATGAAGCGCGCCACTACCTGCCCGGCTGAACACTTCGTGGAGGTCGTGTGCCTCGTCTCCGCCGGGGGGAACACCGCAGCACGGCTCCCCCGGTCGGGCCACCTGCCACTTCACCACCTTCCAAAGCTTCGAGCGCATGAGTGATACCTTCGGAATTTCGGGCCTCGACATCGCCGTTTTCCTGCTCTTCATCGCGGCGGTCATTTCGCTCGGCCTCTACAAGAGCAAGGGCGAGGGCAAGGACTCGGAGGCCTACTTCCTGGCCGGGCGCGGCCTGAAGTGGTGGCTGATCGGCGTGTCGCTCATCGCGGCCAACATCTCCTCCGAGCAGTTCGTCGGCATGTCCGGCTCGGCGGCCGATTACCTGGGCATGTCCATCGCCAGTTACGAGTGGATGGCCGCCATCACGCTGGTCGTGGTGGCGTTCGCGTTCCTGCCCTACTTCCTCAAGACCGGCATCTTCACCATGCCGCAGTTTCTCGAGCATCGTTACGGCGACAGCACCCGTGCCATCATGGCCTTCATGATGATGGTGCTGCTGGTGTTCGTGTCGTTGACCGGCGTGATTTACGCGGGCGGCCTGACCATGAGCGAACTGTTCGCCGGGCACCCGACGTTCAATTTCGGGCTGGCCGGCTGGTGCTGGATCATCGGCCTGCTCGCGGCGGCTTACATCGCGGCGGGCGGCTTGAACGCCTCGGCCTGGGCCGATCTGATCCAGGGCCTCGCCCTCATCGTTGGCGGCGGCATCATCGCGTATTTCGCCATCCACAAGCTCGGCGCAACGCCCGTGGCCGATCTCACCGCCAGCAGTGCCAGCCCGCGCGATGTGGCGGACGGCGCGGGCGGCCTGCAGAAGCTCATCGCCCTCAACCACGAGAAGCTCCGCATGGACCTGCCGCGCTGGGACAAGAACATCCCGTGGACGGCGCTGCTCATCGGGCTGTGGATTCCGAATTTCTACTACTGGGGCCTGAACCAATACATCACCCAGCGCATCCTCGGCTCGGCGTCATTGAAGGAGGGCCAGAAGGGCATCGTGTTCGCGGCGGCCATGAAGCTCATCATCCCGTTCGTGATCGTCATCCCGGGCATCATCGCCTTCAACCTTTACAGCAAGGACCTCGCGGCCATTGACACCCGCAAGAACGCCGCCGAATGGGCCGCGTTTGAGCAGCACCTCGGCAAGCCCGATTCAGGTCACGCCTTTGCCGTCGGCATTCAGTGGGCGCGCATCAACCCCGAGAAGGCCGCGCAGGTGGATGCCCACAACCTCGCGCTGCTCAAGGCGAAGGGCGTCAACGTCCCGGGGCTGGGCGACGGCCCGCTCACGGACGAACAGCGCTTCGTCACCGTGCCCTCGGCGCTGGCCAAGCTGAAGGACGTCACCGTTCACACCCTCGCGGGCTACAAATACGACGCCGCGCTGAACCTGCTCATCAAGAACCTGCTGCCGGCCAACAGCGGCCTCGTCGGATTCGTGCTCGCCGCGCTGCTCGGCGCCATCATCAGCTCGCTCGCCGCCGTGCTCAACGCCGCGTCCACCATCTTCACGATGGACATTTACCACCACTACATGAACCGCAACGCCTCGCAAAAAAACCTCGTGCTGGCGGGCCGCGTGGCGGTCGGCCTCTTTGCGCTGACGGGCTGCCTGCTCGCGCCCAACCTCGACAAGTTCGGGTCCATCTTCAAATACATCCAGATGTTCCAGGGCTACGCCTCGCCCGGCATTCTGGCCGTGTTTGTGTTCGGCATCCTAAACCGCCGCGGCCCCGGCCTTTGCGGCGTTGTCGGCCTGCTCCTGAACCCGGTGCTCTACTGGGCGCTCGACCGGTTCACGGACATCGCCTTCCTCGACGCGATGGCCATCTGCTTCTTCACCGTGCTGGCCGTGATGTGGATCATTGCCTCGGTGAAGCCGCTGGCGCAACCGGTTGACTTCAAGGTCAACACGCGGCTCAACCTCGAATCCTGCGCCAGCTCGAAGATCGCCGGCATGGTGGTCGTAATCGTGACGCTGATCCTCTACGTCATCTTCAGCCCATTCGGCATCGCCGGATAACCGCCGTGATTTGCCCGGGGCTGACCCGCACGCCAAGCAGTCTCATTTGAATGTCAGGCGGCATCGAGCGCATCCACGACACATGTGCGCCAAGTCCTCAGCAGGACCACCACGACAGCGCCATGACCGTCACTGAGCCGTTGTTCACCGCAGGTCTGCTGGACGAGTCGGATGCAGCAGCACGTCGTGGAGACAGAGCCACTTTGATTTCCATTCTCATGCAGGCAGATAAGCCCGAGACAGACGCGGCGCGGTCCGTTGACACTGTGCTTGCCCATCCGAGCCGTTATGGTTTCTGAAAGCCTTAGCGTGGTGACGAGTTTGCCGTCTAGCCAAGACGCTGCGGCCAACCGCCACCCTGACGGAGAGTTGGGCGAATCGGGTAATTTGTCAGCGATTGATGCCGCCGACCGGACTTTTCTGGCGGCGGTCGCTGAGCTTCGTCGTTCGCGGAAGGAGGTTTGAATGCACACCATGACGATACTGAGAGAGCGCGGGCACCTCTTAGTGCGCATTGACAACAGAAGGGCGATCGTTGACACTGGTTCGCCGATCAGCATGTCCCCCGAGCCCTTCGAGTTCCTCGGGCAAAGCCACTCTCCACCGACGAATATCATGGGTGTGACGCCTCAGAAAATGAGTGCCCTGTCGGGCATCCAGATTGATATTCTTATTGGTTGCCATATCTTGTCGCAACACACCGTCCGTTTCCGATGGAAGGATGGACTCATGGACGTCGGCGATGATATTCCGGAGTCCCCCATATCAGCGGAGCTGTCAACACTCATGGGCACTCCTATCTTTCCGCTGTGCCTCCAAGGCCGACCATCAAAAGCGCTTTTCGACACTGGCGCTCACCTCTCATACATAGACCCTGACTTGGTCGCTGGAACGGTGCCCGTGGGAGAGCGTGACGACTTCTATCCATTCATAGGCCATTTTACAGCTCCCATCTACCGCATTCCAACAGCCTTGGACGATTACCCCCTTGAGATCGAATACGGAACTCTGCCCGAGAGCCTCCAAATGATGCTCGGCATGGCGATGCGCATGTCGAACTCATCTGCTGTAATAGGCACCCAGCTATTGGAGGTCTTTGATTGCACCATTTCCTGGACGCGACGCAGAATCTCGTGGCGAAGAAATTAGATCGGCTGCCGGTTTTCCCACCGGAGAAGACCACTCCAGAGGGAACCCACGCCCTCGTCCCCGTCGGTCGTAGCGCCGGAGGGGTGCAGGTCATGCCAACGGCCGTCGAGGGATCGGCCTCCTGACAGTCGCACTCCGGGAAATCCGCTGCGAAGTAGCCAAGAAGTAACACGTTTGTGATCGCGCGACACCCCCTCGTAGCGGACCCCGCGCGCTCGGCCGGCACCGCCACGCTTACACTTTAGGGCCAACCCGGCGAAACGTTCTGTATCGAAACCACCGCTGACCTGGCCGACGCGCCTTGACGACGGGAAAGCCGGTTGACGATGGCTAACTGTTGGGCGCGGGTGAGCTCCCCGCCAAGCTCCGACGCGATGGGATTCTACATGGCCGTCCGGGTGAACAAAGCCGTCCCGCTTCCCCTTCGCCCGGAACCGGATCGGATCGTCATCGAATGCCGGGTGATTCGGCCCGGGGCAGATTGGAGGAGTCGGCCAGCGTGGCAACTTCAACCGGCTGAACGACCGTCCGCGACACCGCGATGGAGCTGACCAACGGTGTGGCCCGGGTCTATCTCTCGGCCACCGCAGGGGCTCGCTTTCATCGGCTGCGCTGCGACTGAGTGCCGCGGCAGGTCGAGAAAGCCGTTGAACAGTCGGCACGATCGCCGCGAAGGTTGCCCCTCCTCCGCTCCCGAAGTGACGGAGACCACATCACGGAAAGAAAACGCCTTCATCGCGTGCGTTTTTCGCCGGAGCGGACAGACGAACCCCTGTTCGCGCCGACAGAATTGGCCGGTGTGGCCGGTCTCCTGTTGCCGTCGGCGCGCCGGTTCGACCATTCTCCGCCGGCGATGTGGCGCAGTTGCCTTTTCAAGTTTGAACGTTTCGTCTTGTACAACGCGATCCGGCTCACGCGAATTCGTGGGGCCAGCGAAAGGGTGGCGCGCGGTTTTGCGCTGGGGCTGGTGGTCAACTTTTTTCCCACGTTCGGTTTCGGTGTCCTGGTGTCTGGTTTTCTGGCGCGCGTCCTCGGCGGAAACTTCATCGCGGGGTTGGTGGGAGGTGCCACGCTGACCTTTGCCTGGCCGCTGCTGTTCCTTCTGAACATCTGGACTGGAGGCGTTTTGTTTCCGCCGAAGATGCGCTTGGAAGGACTGTCCGAGGTCACGGACAAGACGATGAACGCTCTGGTGTGGGGACGAACATTCACCGTCGGGGCGATCCTCAACAGCGTGGCTTGCGGTGCCATTGTGTACCTGCTGCTGCGCCTGCTGTACGAAAAAACGCGGCCGGGAGCGCTGGCCTATTTCCGGCGCCACGCGCGCGACCACCAGCGGCGATTTCGCCGGCACCGCGGCTGATGGCCGCTGAGACGGGGCCTTTGCCGGTACGCAGCCCTCGGGTATCGGTTGTCAGGCGTGAGCGGCATCCTCAACCTCGTGGCGATGGATTCGTTCTGGGCCTATGCCTTGACGGGGGTCGGAATCGCCCTGGCTCTGACGGCCTCGGTCCACGCAGTGCTCTTCAAGCGTGATCCGCGCTCGGCGCTGCTCTGGACCGGCCTCGTCTGGATGCTGCCGCTGCTGGGGCCACTCCTGTACTTTGTTCTGGGAATCAACCGCATCCGCCGCCGCGCCGTCCGCCTGCGCGGCGAGGACCTGCCCGTGCCAAGAGCCGCCGCGTCCACCGTCTGCCTGGCTGCCGAGCTGACCGCGCATCTGCCCGCTGATGCCCGTCACCTCGCCTCGCTGGCGGCGCTCCTGGACAAGGTGGTGCCCGCGCCCCTGCTGGCGGGCAATCGCATTCAACCGCTGGTCAACGGGGACGAGGCGTTTCCGGCCATGCTGGAAGCCATCGCGGATGCTCGGCACTCGATCGCGCTCTCGACCTACATCTTCGATCGGGATGAAGTCGGCCTCGCGTTTGCCCGCGCCCTCGGGGCAGCCGTTCGTCGGGGTGTGGAGGTGCGCGTGCTGGTTGACGCCACGGGCCTGCGCTATTCGTGGCCTTCGATCCTCGGGGACCTGCGGCGGGAAGGAGTGCGGCATGCGCGCTTTCTGCCCGCGTTCCCGTTTGCCCACCTGCCGGCGATCAACCTGCGGAATCATCGCAAACTCCTGGTGGTGGATGGTCGGCGGGGCTTCACCGGCGGGCTGAATCTCCGCGTGGGCCACTGGCTCGGGAAGCACCCGCGTCACCCCGTGCAGGACCTCCACTTCCGGCTGGACGGCCCGGTGGTTGGCCAGCTCCAACAAGCCTTCGTCGAGGACTGGCAGTTTACCACGGGAGAGACGCTGGCGGGCGGAGCATGGTTCCCGTCGCTGCCCCCCAACGGGGCGGTCTTCGCACGCGGCATCGCGGACGGCCCGGACGAAGATTTCGAGGCGCTGCGGTGGACCTTGCTGGGCGCGTTGGCTGCGGCCCGTTCATCGGTGCGGATCATGACGCCGTATTTTTTGCCGGACGCGGCTTTGATCTCGGCCTTGAACCTGGCTGCGCTCCGGGGCGTCAGCGTGGACATTGTCCTTCCGTCGCAGAACAACCTGCCCTTCGTCCATTGGGCCTCGCAGGCGCACTGGTGGCAGGTGCTGGAACGGGGCTGCCGCCTCTGGCTCACGCCGCCGCCCTTCGATCATTCCAAACTGCTTCTGGTGGACGACTGCTGGGCGCTGGTCGGTTCCACCAATTGGGACCCACGCAGCCTGCGATTGAACTTCGAATTCAATGTCGAGTGCTACGACCCGGACTTCGCCGGGCGACTGGCCACTTGGTTCGAGGCGCGACGACTGGGGGCGCGGGCGGTGACCTTGGCCGAGGTGGACGCCCGGTCGTTCCCCGTCCGCCTGCGTGATGGTCTGGCGCGGCTGTTGACACCTTATCTGTAGCCGGCCCCTTGGCGTCATAGGTGAATCTGGGGCAGGATTCTGAAGCGGATTTCCTTTGGAGGTGACAGAGCGCGCGCTATCTTGCTGCGCCATGAAAAAGGTCCTGGGCAAGCGAGTGGCCGCCAAGGCCAAAAAGGTATCGCCAAAAATCACCAAGACGCGCCTTGCGAAGTCCGGCGTGACAACTCGCATCCGCGGGCACGTGCTCCTGCGCGGGAAACGCGCGCAGGCCCGGCGGGATGCGCTGCAAAGCAAGGCCCGTGGCGCAGCATGAACCTCTCACGACTCCGAACGCTCATGCCAAATAATCGGGTGATTTACTGGGGCGTGGTGGTGCTGGTGGCTACGGCGCTGCTGTGGATCGGAGCTGAACTCACCAAGCGCATTGTGTGGATCCTCCCGTACACTGCGGGTGTGGCGATCCTCCTGATCGTCGGTGGCTTCATCCACGAGTGGTGGCGTACCGGTCGGCCGACTCCGCCGCCCGCGTCAGTGTCGCCCCCGCCGACCAAACTCGACGCGCCGCCCTCTGGCCCACCGAATTCGTAGCCTCTACGAATTCGCGACCGGCTTGGCTGGGGGTCCAGCGCCGTGCGGTTCACGCGGTTGCCTGCGGCGCGGCGACGGCAGAGACCCGTCCCCGTCGTGAAGGGTTGTGCCGGGGGCGACCCGTTTTGAGCACTGCTGTCTCCGTGGGCGCCAGAACCGTCAGCCATTCGCCGCGGGCCAAACAACAGGAGTGGGCTACCGGGATCAAAGGTCCGGGTGACCGGGGGGTTCGACCAGACCTACGCCGCCGTTGCCCTGCGGGCCGAGGTAGTGGCAGAGCCGCCAAGCGTGGTAGCCGACGCGATCCAGCCAGCGGAGGGCGTCCAGCAGATCCAGCGCCCGGGCCGGCGCTTCCGCACCACCCGCGGTGTTTTGCAGGATTTCGAGGCGCCGTTGCCGCCGTTGTTCGGCCAAGGCAGCCGCTTGTTGTTCGACCGCCGCCAGCCATCCGTCAGCCGCGGTCCCGCGCAGCCCCGCTTCGCTTGTCTCGAGGATGCCTCGCGCCAGCTTCAATGCGGTTGCCGCCTGCGGCCCGCTCAACGCTCGCCGCACGCTGGCGGGCGGAGGCAGGCGCGTCCTCAACTGCGCGAGGTGATCCAGCGCGTGCATCAACGCCACGCGCGAGTGAGAGTGCGGTTCGTCGGCGCTCGCTGGTGGGATCTCGGCGAAGAATTCCTGCAACCGATCCAGCGCCTGCCCCAGCTCTTCCGCCGCCGGCGCGGCCGCCTCCGCCGGTGGGTTCAACGCGTCCCGCAAAGCGCGGCACATTCGCGACCCTGCGTCGCTCAACGCCCGCCGCGTCGCCTCCAGTGCCACCGCCGGTGTTTGCAGCACGGTGTCATCCAGATGCCGCGTCAGAGCAGGACCGCGGTCGGGCAGAATGCGTTCGATGGCGCGCGCGAACCCGTGAACCCACGGCAGGAAAAGCGCGACGCCCACGGCGATAAACAGCGTGTGAAACGCGGCCAGACTCATCGCCCCCGGTTCCAGCCCCAAATGCCGCTGGGCCAGACCGATCCCCCAAAGGAACACGGGCAGCAGCACCACCGCGATCACGCCGGTTGCCAGGTTGAACGAGACATGCGCCAGGGCGGTGCGCTTGGCCGGCACGCTCCCGCCGATCGCCGCCAGTACGCCCGTGATCGTCGTGCCCACCGCCGCCCCGATCACCAGCGACGACGCCTGCTCGAAGTTGATCGCACCCGCGTGCAGCGCCGTCAGCGTCGTGGCCACCGCTGCGCTCGAGGACTGCATGATGACCGTCATGATCACCCCGATCAGCATGGCCAGCACGTGCCCACCCAGACCGCTCGCCGGCAGTCGCGCCAGATCAAACACCGCCGACAAACCTCGCATCGCCTCCTGCAACGTCTCGATGCCGATAAAGATCAAACCAAAACCGGCCAACGCGATGCCCAAGGACCGCCCGCGACCGCGCGCCAGCAACTTCAAGAACGCCCCCAGCCCCACCAGTGGCAGCGCATAAAACCCCACGCTGATCTTCAGCCCCAGCACCGACACGATCCAGCCCGTACCGGTCGTGCCCAGACTGGCGCCCATCACCACGCCGAGCGCCTGCGCAAACGTGAGCAACCCGGCGCTCACAAAGCCGATCACTGTAACGGTCGTGGCGCTCGAAGACTGCACCATCGCCGTGACCAGCGCCCCGGAAAGGAAGGCTTTGGCCGGCGTGCCGGTGAAGCGGACCAGCCACCGCCGCAACGCCTCGCCGGCGAACGCCTTGAGGCCGTCGGTCAGAAGCACCATGCCCATCAGGAACAAGCCGATGCCACCGAGGAGTTTGAAGATCAACGCCGTCATGCCGGGAGGTCGCGAGAGAACCGTGGCCGATTTCCAGGCTCCTTACAAGCTGGCGTCCAACGTCCAACAGGTTTCCCTGCTTTCAGAAGACAGCCCGAACTCAGGGCCGCCGCAAGTTCTAACCCAGGCGGCGGTCCGGCTCAGGGGGTTAAGCCGATTCAGCTTGCCCGGAGGTTCCAGTTTTCCCTGCCAGTGCGACGGCCTCCGTTGTCTTCAAGCGCCACGCGTATTGACCGGCTTTGTTTCGGAAGTGACTCCTCTTCGGGACTCTCCGCCAGCGCGAGAACCCACTCCAGGGCCGGGCAAAACCGCCAACCGTTTCATGGCCACGCGGCGACTCCGGGCCGGATCGTGAGAGTGCCGACCGAAACCGGCGACCGGCTGCCGGCGGGCGCACGTATTAGTAGCGTTCGCGCTTGACGGCGCAGGGGTCCCCGGCGTGCAATTCCCGCATGAAGAAGTCGCTCGCGATCCTGCTCGGCAGCCTTTGCGGCCTCGGAGTGTTGACCTCCGGGTGTTACACCACCGTGGACGGTTCCACCAAGGCGGGCAACCCGTTCGCCACGGACAAGATCGAAAGCCGCTACGAACGGTCGGTGGACCAAGTCTTCTCTGCCGCCAAGGATGTCCTGGCCTTCAACGGAACGATGACCGGCGAGAACACGATCGCCAAAACGCTGTCCGCCCGGGTGGACAACAACAATGTCTGGGTGAAGGTCGAGGAAGTGGAGCCCGGCATCACCAAGGTCGTCACGCAATCGCGCGGAAAGGTGGGCGTTGGCCGAGTCCGGATCGCGAGCGAGATTGACAAGCAGATCGCCCTGCAACTGCAGGCCCGCTAAGGCCGTTTCAGCCCCAGTTTCTGTTCGTACGAGCCAAGTGGCACCACTTGGCTCTCTTTTTTTGCCCTCCCCTCCAGTTCGATGACAACGAGACGTCGCCGAGCGTTTTCGGCGGCGGCGCTTTGCGGGTACAGTTCGATGATTTTCTGAACGGTCTGACGGGCTGCTTCGAGGTTGGCCTCCGAGCGCACTTGGATGTCCGCCAACTGGTTGAGCCAGTGAACCACCCGCTTTTCCGGCGCGAAGGGCTGCGCAATCAACTGCATGAACTGTTCAGCAGCCAGGTCCGGGCGGTCGAGTTCGTTGGCATACAGCAACGCGAGTTCCTCGCGGGCGAGGTTGTCCAGCGGGAAACGCTCGAGATGGGCGACCAATTCCGCCGCCCGCCCCATGAAATCGGGCGGTGACGGCCGCCAGCCGGCCTCGGTGCGGAGGCCCAGCGATGGGTCGGCCTTCGGGATCGAGATCGGTTTCGCTTCGGCACCAACGCCGGCAGCCTCAGCCGCGGCCAGGCGCGCAAGGCGCTGATGCGCGGCATACGCTTCCGCCGTGTCGGGATACAGCGAGACGATTCGCTCGAAACAGTCGCGGGCGGCCGGTACGTCCTGGGCGTACTTGAGGCGCCAGTCCGCCAGTCGTGTCAAGGCGAGGGCGGCGTTGGAGCGGGTCTGTTCCGGCAGATTCACCAATTGCTCGATGGTGACCGCGGCGGCGTCCAGATCGCCGAGGTCTTCGGCCTGGATTTCCGCCAGGAGCATTCGCGGCGCGAGGCTGCGCGGGAACCGCTCGATTTGCTGGCGCAGCTCCTCGAGGGCCTCCTGCGGCTTGCCCTGAAGCCGCCGGGATTGGGCAACCGACAGCACCGGCTCCGGATCCGCTCCGGTGGTGCCGCCGTCGTACAAGGCTGCCACTTTCCGGCCAACGGCCTCTGTCAAAACGGGTGTCCAAACGATGGCCATGACGAGACCCGCCACGGCGGCCATCGGCACGCCCCCGAATGCCCCCGCGATGCCGCCCCGGCGAAGCAGCGGCGCCACCACGAAAATGATGAAGAGGAGGTCCAGGAGGGTGACGCCCCATTTGAACAGCAGCGCCGGGGGGTCGTCGCTGTTCCGATACCACCGGCGCAGGCCGAAGAACAGGGCGCAGGCGACCCCGAAGAGCAGCCCGTACCCGATGAGCATGTCGAGAAACAGGGACATTGCGCGGCGCGGCGGATCACGCCGTTCGTTTCGCCAGACGTTCCGGGTGCCGCGCGCGGCTGAGGGCGACGTCGTAGTTCACCTGGCAGCGGCAGTACAGATCGTACAGGCAGGTGTCGAAGAGCATCATGCCCTCCTTCGCGCCGGTCTGGATCACCGTTTCCAGCATGTGAAGCTGGTTCTCGCGAATCACATTCCGCACGGCAGTTGTTGCCACAAGGAGTTCGTAGGCGAGGGTCCGGCGCGCCCGGTCCACGCTGGGCAGCAACTCCTGTGAAATGATCCCCTGCAACGTGCTGGAGAGTTGCAGGATGATCTGCTTTTGAGCCGGGCCTTCAAAAACCCCGATGATGCGCTCCAAGGCGTGAACCACGCTTGGCGAATGCAGCGTCGCCAGCACCAAATGCCCGGTCTCCGCCGCCGTCAGCGCCGTGGCGATCGCCTCGTGATCACGGATCTCCCCGATCACGATCACGTCCGGGTCCTGGCGGAGGACGTGGATCAACGCGCGGTTGAACGAGCGCGTGTCAGTCAGTACTTCCTGCTGGACCACGATCGCCCGCTGGTTGCGGTGTAGGTATTCGATCGGGTCCTCAATCGTGACGATCTTGCAGCGCCGCTCGCGGTTGATGAGGTCCACCAGGTAGTTCAACGTCGTGGTCTTGCCGGAACCGGTCGGGCCGGTGATGAGCAGCAGCCCGTTCGGCCGGCGGGCCAGTTCGTCCAGTTTTGGCGGGAGGCCGAGGTCTTCCCGCTGACCCAGGTAGTCGCCGCAGAAGCGGATGCTGAACTCTGGATGCCCATCGCGCCGATAGACCGTCACGCGGACCCGGCCGTCCCCCGGGACCTGCAGCGAGGCGCAAAGCTCACCTTTCCGCTGAAACGCCTGCTGCTGATCATGGCTGAGCAGAGCGGTGGCGCAGTGCTCCAACTCGCCGGCGGTCAGCGCGTCGCCGTCGCCCAGAATGATCTCGCCGTTGACGCGCAGGGCCGGCGGCGACCCAGCGACGAGGTGCAGGTCCGAGGCCCCCCGCTCGACCGCGTGCGCCAGCAGAGCGTCAATCGGCATCATGGCTCGGCGCCCAGAAGAATGCGCACCTTGGTCCACCAACGAGCCCAAGCGGCCGGGGCCTCCCCCAGTTCGTGCCGTTCGATCCAGGCGGTGCCAAGGGGGGCGAGCTGACGGGCTTGCACGTAGGACTCCTCGGCCGCCGCCGTCATCCCCAGAGCCATTTGGCAGCGGCCCAGTTGGAACCAAACAACGGGTTGCGCCGAATCCAGGGTCAGGGCTTGCCGCACGAATTTGAGCGCCAAGGAAAGCTTGCGGTGGAAGTAGTGAATGCGCGACGCCAGCCAGGGCCAGAGCCAATCGTGAGCCGCGCGCGTCAGGGCGCGCGTGAAGCAGTATTCCGCCCGGTTTTCACCGCGGCCGAGCAACACGTCCCCCCGGGCGAGCCAGACGTACGGCGACTCGCCCGCTTCGGCGATGGCGGCGTCCGAGAACGCCAGGGCGGCTTTGCCATCGCCCAGTCGCCCTACCGCTACCGCCTTGGCGGCCAGCAGTTCCGGATCGCGCGGGAACCGCTCCAGGGCCTTGTCCGCCCAGACGCTGGCTTCCTTGAATTCCCCCAATTCGATCAGCATTCGGATTTGGCCAGACCAGGCCGCCGACAATTCCGGGTTCGCTTCGGCCGCCCGGCTGAACAGACGCAACGCCTGCTCAAAGTCACCCGCCCGCAGCGCAGCGTCCGCCTCTTCCAGCCAGAGGGCTTCATCGGCCCGCGGAGTTTGGGCCTGATCGCGGCGCGCGGCCTCGTCGAATTCCAGATTTTCGAATCGGCTCATGGACCTGAGCGGGGGCCGGTGAGGGACTTCGGCCCCACCACCGTCATCTGGGATTCGACCACGCTACTGACCAATCGTCACGCACGAACTGGGGCACAGGCTGGCCCCGATTGCGTGTCATCCCCGAGCCAAATCAGGGAGGTGAAACGTCTCCCGAGCCCGGAGCCTTTCCGTGGGCGAAGTTAACGGGATAGGACCAGCGACCGAGTCGCATTCAAAAACCGGGCCGGCTGAGACCCCAATCCGTCAGAGCCTCGAGAGGTGGGAACCCGTTCGCAGCCGCCGCCCGAGGGGATGGGCTCCCGGTGGAACTGACCGAGCCAGTGCCCACCGGCAGAACGTTGGGAGGACGGCCGCAGACTCCCGCCGCCCTGCGCGGGCATCAGGCAGCAGGCTGGGGTGCGGCTTCCGCATCGGGAGACTTCGACGCCTTGGCCGCGCGGGCCGCCAACTTCTTTCGCTTGAGCCGTCGTTCCCGCCGCCGCCGCTTTTCCACTTTGTTGTACTGTTTGCCCATAAGGTCTTTACAAGGAGCAACCGTTTCGGTTGTTTCGCCGGACTATGAAGTTCGCCTTCCAACGCATCAACTGCTATCTGGCGATCGCCGCCTGTCTGGCTTGGGCAAGCGGTTGCGTTTCGCCCGAGGAAAAGCAGAAACGCAAGGAGGCCAGCACACTCAAGCTGCATCTCCAGATGGACTTTGACACCGGCGAACGGACGCAGTTGATCGAAGTGATCCGCGCCAAGCCCACGGTGCTCCGCGTGGAGCGGGTGCCGTTTCTGGACGAATCCCACGTCGTGGACGCCAAGGTGGTGGATACGATCGGCGGCTTTGCCATTATGGTGAAGTTCGATTTCCACGGCACGTTGGCCCTGGAAAACGTCTCCACGATTCACCGGAACAAGTGCATTGCCATTTTCTCCCTGTTCACCGAGGGGCGCTGGCTGGCCGCGCCGCAGCTCAACACTCGCATTACCGACGGCACCCTGGTCTTCACGCCCGACGCCACCCGCGAGGAAGCCGAGCGGATCGTGCGCGGGCTGAACAACGTCGCGATCCAGTTGGGCAACAAGTCCAAGACGGACAAGCCAAAGGGAAAGAGGCAGTAGTGTCAGCCGTGAACCCCTTCTGGCGCTGCGCTCTCGCGCTCGCGGCGGCCCTCGCCGTCGTCCCGGCGCATCCGCAGGCGTTCCGCCTGCCGACACCCAACCGGGCCTTGCTCGAGGACGGCGGCGAGGCGCGATATTTTGTCGGCACGGTCGGACGGACCTGGACCAGCGGCACCTTTGGTTGCGTCCGGTCCGACGGTGCCCAGTTCCACGAGGGTTTGGACATCCGCGCGGTCCAGCGCGACAAGCGAGGAGAAGCCACCGACCCGGTGACCGCCACGCTGGACGGCGTCGTCGCCTACATCAACCTCAAGCCCTCGCTGTCAAACTACGGCATCTACGTGGTGCTTCGCCACCAAGCCGAGGGGCTGGAGTTCTATTCGCTCTACGCGCATCTGGCTGATACGCCGGCGGGCTTGAAGGTGGGCCAGCGCGTGGGGGCCGGCGAACGAATTGGCACCGTCGGCCGCACCAGCAACACGAGCCAAGCCATCAGCCGCGAGCGCGCCCATCTCCACTTTGAAATCGCGTTTCGCCTGACCGATCGGTATGCGGCATGGCATCAGGCCAATCTCAAGGGAACCCGCAACGACCACGGCGAGTGGAACGGACGGAATTTCCTCGGCATTGATCCGGCGCCGGTGCTCCGGGGCGCGGCCGCGAGCCGGGACTTCAGCCTGCTGCGGCACCTGCGCTCCCAACGGGAACTTTGCCGGGTGATGATCCGTAAGTCGGACCTCTTCTGGGCCCGCCGTTGTCCGGGGCTGGTGGCGAACAATCCGCGGGCGCTCAAGGAGGGCGTCGCCGGGTTCGAGGTGGTGCTCAACGCCACCGGGCTGCCCTTCCTGCTCATTCCCCGCGCGGCCAGCGAGATCGCCGGCAAAGAGCGTGTCCGTCTGCTGTCCGTGAATGCGGCCGAGGCTGAACGGCTGCCGTGTCGCAAGATCGTCCGGCAGCGGAATGGCCAATGGGAATTGGGCGTCAATGGCAACGCTCTGATCAGCCTGCTAACGCACTGAGCGGGGCGCCCCGACCGGGTCAGCGTCACCGACCCGCTCGCGGACGCCTCAGAGCAGGTTCGCGGCAACTTCCGCCAGTTCGGACCGTTCGCCCTTCTGCAATTCGATGTGTGCCGCGATGGGCTCCTGACGGAACTTGCTCACGATGTAATTGAAACCGTTCGAGGACGAATCCACGTACGGATTGTCAATCTGGTATGGGTCGCCTGTGAAGACGATCTTCGTTCCGTGGCCGACGCGGGTGACGATCGTCTTCACCTCGAGCGGGGTGAGGTTCTGGGCCTCGTCAATGATCATGAACTGATTGGCGATGCTCCGGCCGCGAATGTAGGACAGCGCCTCCACCACGATGGCGCCCGAGCGCATCAAGTCTCCCGCCCGCCGGCCTTCGTGGCCCATGTTCAGGTCGCTGAGCAGTTCGAGGGCATCGTGGATGGGCTGCATCCAGGGATTCAGCTTCTCCTCGAGGGTGCCGGGCAGGAAGCCAATCTCCTTGCCCATCGAGATCGTGGGGCGGGCGACGACCAGACGCCGGTACTCGCGATCCGACATCACCCGCTTCAAACCGGCCGCCATCGCGAGCAGCGTCTTGCCGGTGCCAGCCTTGCCCATGAGTGTCACCAGCTTCACGCGGTCATCCAGGAGCGCGTCAAAGGCGAAGTGTTGCTCACGGTTGCGCGGCTTGATGCCCCAGATGCCGTCGCGGGAATCGTGAATGGGCACGAGCTTCGTGCCGGAGGCATCCACCTTCGTCAGGATGGTACGCTTCGGGCTGCCTTCCTCGTAGAGCGTGCAGTACTCGTTCGGGAAATAGCGGCCGTCGAGATCAAGTTCGCCGTTGACGCGGAAGGCCTGGAGCCGCTCCGCGGACACGGGCTTTTCAAACACTCCGGAGTAGAGGTCGCTCAACTGGATGCGATCGGTCTCATAGTTTTGCGCGGCCAAGCCCAGCGTGTCGGCTTTGATGCGGAGATTGATGTCCTTGGTGACCAGAATCGTCGGCAGGTGGGGCGCGCCCTTGCGAACCCGCAGCGCCGTTTCGAGGATGCGGTTGTCCATGGTGTGCCCGTTGCCGGAGACTCCCAGCGTGGCCTTGCCGTTGGACCCGCGTCTGGGCTTCGCCGGCAGCACGATGCGCAGGTGGCCGCCGTTGGGGAGTGGAACCCCCTCGCTCAACCGCCCTTGGGCGCGCAGATCATCGAGCATCCGCGAGACGGCGCGGGCATTCTGCCCCAGTTCGGAAGCCTCGCGTTTGAACCGGTCAATCTCCTCAATCACCTCGATCGGGATGACGAGATTGTTTTCCTGAAAGTTCAGCAGCGAGTTCGGATCGTGCAGGAGGACATTGGTATCAAGGACGTAGTTCTTCACGCGGCGGGTTTCAGTTGGAGGCTGGACATGCGCGCGTACCAGGCGCGCAAAGCGGAGTGACACGCCGGCAGTTCGTAGTGCCCGGAGTAAAGGAACGTCCCGAGCATCCCGGCGAGATCAAAGTCCACGAACAGGGTGCGGTCGGCGAGCAGGAAGGGCCGCGCCGCAAGCATCTGTTCGCACGGTACCAGGAGCGCGGTCAACTCCTCGAGCAAACGCGGCTGCTGTTGGCGCCAGGCGTCCAGACAGCCGGCGCCAAACTTTCGCTCCTTGTGCCGCAGGAAGCCCAGTTGCTCCACCGCGGGCACGTTCTCGCGCCAGTAAATGTCGTTGAGCTTGAAGGCTACCGCCTCGACCTCGTGCTCGAAGTACCGCCACAGAATGGTTTGCACACCCGCCCACTCGCGGGGAAACAGACCGAGTTCGAAACGGGTGTCGAGATACTTGGCGATGACCTGCGTGTCGGGACCGGTTTCAAAGACGACGGTCTTGCCGTCCCGGATCACCGGCACTTGGTAATACCTCTGCCGGGTAAGCCGCCAGACCCGTGAACGGTCGTGATTCGGAACGGAGACAATCTTGAATCGGACTTGGGCCGCTTCGAGGAGGCGGCGGATGACAATGCAAAACGGGCTGTAGGGCAATTGGTAGAGTTCGATCATGAGGATGGGCCGCCAGATGACGGTAACGGACCGACGCGAAGCCAGCCACAGACCGGACCGCGCTCAAGACGGCGGGCACCCGGGCGGGCATCAACGGTTTGAAAACGGGATGGGCCGCAAAGCGGGCCGCGTGGCGAAGTTCGCCAGGCGACACGAGCGACGAAACGGCCATCACGAATTCAAAGTAGGAAGGCGTCGGAAGGGTGACAAGTTGAAACCCGAACTGACAGCGCAACCCGGCACCGCCAACTTGTCCCCCCCGGTGGCATTCCGGGCCAAGCGGGGGCGGCGGATCCGAGGGGGTTCATCGTTGAATCTGCAGCGGCGTGACCCGCTGCCCGTCGTTGACCCGGTCGCCGGGATACTGCACCACTTCTTCGCCTTCCCGCAGTCCTTCCAGGATTTGCGTTTCGGTCCCACTGCTCCGGCCGGTCTTCACCAGCCGCAAGCGCGCGCGGCCCCGCTCGGTCACGAACACCGCCCAATCGGTCCCGCGTCGAAACACCGCACCTGCCGGCACCTTCAGGACATCAGCGGCTTCCCAGACGATGATCCGCGCCTCGACGCGGAAACCATCGCCCAGGCGGGGCCGTTCTTCTGGAGGGGTCACAATGTCCGCGATGAGATTGACGCGCTGCTCCTCCACGCCCAGCGCCGAGACCTTCGTGAAGGCCGCCGGTTCGACCAGCCGTGCGACGGCTTTCAAGGGCGCGTCGCCGCCCCATTGATGCAACTCGATCGGGGTGCCGGGCGCGATGGCCGCGCCGTCACGGGAGAGGACCTCGATCACCACTTCAAGGTCAGCCGGATCGCCCAATTCCAGGAGCGGGGCGCCTACGCCGACGACCCGCGCGCTTTCCTCAAAGACCCGCAGGACGCGGCCGGTTGCGGGGGCGCAGATCTCAATCGGGGACGGCGCGGCTCCCGGGGTGGTCGTGAACTCCGCCAGTTCCGCTTCGGCCTGGCGCAGGGCGCTCTCGGCCGCCGCCTTGTCCTTGACCGCCGCCGCCTCGCGCCACTGCACCGCTTCGAGTTCCTGCACGCTGACCGTTTTTTCGGCGTACAGTCGCTCGAAGCGCTTCAATTCGCTGGCGGCGAACTCGTGCGCTTTGAGGGCCTTGGCAAGATTTGCCGCCGCCGCGTCGCGCCGGGCCTCGGCCAGCGAGCGCGTCCGCGCATCGAGCAAAGCGGGCTTCACCGGATCTATCACCGCCAGGACTTGACCCGCGACGACCGCCGCCCCGGGCTTGAGTTCAATGCGCCGTAACTGCCCGGTGACGGGCGCGGAGACGAGGTAACGATGGCGGATGCGGGTCTTGCCCTCCTCCGCGATGGTCGCGCGCAAAGCGCCGCGGGTGGCCGGCGCGGTCTCCACCGGCACCGGTCCGGGCCACAGTCCGGCCACGACCAAGCCCACCAGCAGTGCGGCGCCCAGCCAGGGCAAGCCGCGCCAAGTCCGTGCCCGCTGGTGATTGCGGCGGGCGGCGGCGCTGGACGATGGCTGGCGGGCGCTCATGCGGTGCCGTTTGGATCGGTCACTCGGGCGCCTTCAACGCGCCGACGAGATTCAACTGGCGAAGTCTTCGTAAAACGAACAGCGCCGACAACACGGAAGCGGTGGTCACCGCCGCAACCGCAAAGGCGTAGTTGCTGGCGGTGAGGATGACCGGCAGGCGGACGGTTTCGGTGTTGACCGTCCGAACGATGGCGGTGGCAAAGCCGGATCCCAGTACCAGGCCGATGGGCACGGCAATCGCCGCCAAAATCACCAGCTCCGTGATCAGGATGGCGCCCACCTCGCGCTGCGAGAAGCCCACCACCCGCAACGTGGCCAGTTCCCTCGCCCGCTCGGCCAGCGAGATGCGGGCGTTGTTGTACACGACGCCGAAAGCGACCACCACCGAGAGGACCAGGTAGATCTTCTGGAACGTGTTGATGCTGGCCGCGGTGGTGCGGCGAAAATTGTCCCGCAACGAACTCTTGATCGCGACCCAGGCCACCCGGGGCACGTCCTTCAGTTGCTTCAGAAATGCTGCCCGGTGCAGAGCGTCCACGCGAAAGCTGGCACCGCTGACGACATCGCCGTCCCCCAGCAAACGGTTCAAGGCGCGAATGTCCATGTAGGCTGAGACACCGGCCAGGTCTTCCGCGAACGCCACCACCGGCACGAGCCGGGTCGGGCGGCGGCCCTCCAGCACCTCCACCGTCAGGTAATCCCCCACGCGCACATCAAGCAGTTTGCCCAGCACGGCGGAGAGCACGATTCCGTCCGTGGGCGGCTCAATCCGGCGGTAGTTCGCATCAATGATGCGTCGGTGCAGGCCGCCGGGCATCTGCCCCTGCAGACCAAGTTGTCGGTGTCGGTGGCCGTTGCGCAGCCGCACAAAGGCACCGCGAAACGGCTCCACGGAAACGACGCCCGGCAAACGCGCCAGCTCATGCACGACGGACACCGATGACGGCTCGATCATTCCCACGCTCAGGTCCTGCCGTTCCATAATGTCCCACTGGAAATCGAGCACCTGGCTGACGGAATCCCGGAAAGCATTGGGAACCATCAAGATTCCTGTGGCCAGGGCCAGCCCCGTAACCGTGAACAGCGCATGGATGGGCTTGCGCTCCAGATTCCGTACGGCGATTCGAAAAGAGTGCGAGAACCAGCGGGCGACACCGGTGCGCTCCAACACCGAGACGCGATACCGGGCGGGCGGCTCGGGTCGCATCGCTTCCGCCGGCGGCAGGCTCGCCGCCCGACGGACGGCGCTGGCGACACCGGCCGCCGCCGCGCCGGCGCTAACGACCAGGGCGAGGGCCAGGGCCGAACGATCCAACTGGAACTCCAACGCCGGAAACCGGAAGAACAGGGTGTAGAGCTTGACGATATGATGACCGAGAAACAGCCCCCCGCCCCAGCCGATCAGCGTGCCGCCGGCGACGATGACGAGCGCGTACTTGAGATAGTGCCCGGCGATCTGCCGGTCCGAGAAGCCGAACGCTTTCAGGATGGCAATCTGCTCCCGCTGCAGATTCAGCAGGCGCGCGAGCACCGCGTTGACCATGAACGCCGCCACGCTGAGGAACACCAGCGGAAAGGCCACCGCGAGCGTTCGCAGCACCCGGATCTCATCCGTCACCCGGATGTGCGACGGGTGATCCGCCCGGCCGTACGCCCCGCGACCGCCGTAGGGGCGCAGCAGACGGTCAAGGTCGGCAATCACGGGTTGCGCTGGCACCCCGGGAGCCAGGGCTGCCACCAGGTAGTTGAAGGCACCGTCCAAATCATACGCCGCCGCCAGTTCCGCGTATGGCATCCAAAACGTGCCGTAGGTGCGATTGTCCGGCAGCGCCGTCCCGGGGCGTGACTCGAAGATGAACTCGGGCGACAGCACAATGCCCGCGATGCGCAGGCTGCTCCGCCGCCCGTTGAGCAACATCGAAATCGAGTCGCCCGGGTGAAGTCCGTTGGCTTCCGCAAACGCTTCACCCACGAGGACTTCGTTCCTTCCGCCCGGCGCCAGCCACGAGCCGGCCCGCAGGAAAAGGCGGTTCAACTCGGGCGGGCCAAAGTCGGGCAGCGACCGCACGTTGCCGCTGGCCGGTTCGTCCAAGCCGTCCAGATCGAGCGTGACCTGAACCGAGATGCCCGCCTGTACGGCCGCCACGCCCGCGATCTCAGCGGCTTGGGCCACCACCCAGTTCGGCGCGCGTTTGAGGTGAACGAACACGTCGGCAAACCGGTGCGTCTCGTAGTATCGCTGTCGTGTGGAATCGAGCGAGAGAATCAGGCTTCGCGCCATGATCATCATCGCCAGGCCGCAGGCCATTACCAGTGCCACGGCGACGGCCTGTCCCTTCAGATGGCCGAGATCCCGCAGGAGTTTCCGGTCGAGGTGCGACAACACAGGAATTGCTTCAACCCTGTCCGGAACAAAGTCAACTCCGCCGACCTCCACGGCTACGGAGGGGAAAAAAACAGGGCGCCCGAAAGGACGCCCTGCGAAAATTCCTGGGGTGCGCTCTTACTTGAGGGCGTTGAGACGTTGATGCAACCGGCTGCGTTTCCGCTGGGCGCGAGGCTTGGGGATGACGCCTACCTTGGCAGCGCGGTCCAACGCGGAAGAAACGCGGCGGAGGGCCAAGTCAGCGGCCTCCTTGTTGCCGGCGGCCACCGCCGCCAGATAGTTCTTCTCCAGGGTCTTCAAACGCGACTTGACGCTCTTGTTGCGCTGGTGGCGACGAACGCTCTGACGGGCGCGACGCGCGGCGGATGCTGTATTCGGCATAAGTCTAATCCCTCAAAAGAGCCGCCGACGCTAGCGAAACAGCCCCTTCTGTCAACGGGTTGTTTCGCGCCCAAGCCTGCCGAGCAGAAGGCAGCCCCTGATCTCGCCCCACCCGCACTCGGCCGAAAACCTGCGCGGAGAAGCAGGGCGGTTGCGACAACCGTACCCCAAGTCGGAGGCCTAAGGGGGTAAGGAAGGGAGTGGCTGTCCGACCAGGATTCGAACCTGGACTAAAGGCTCCAAAGACCTCTGTGCTACCGTTACACCATCGGACACCCCGGGCCGCAACCTATCCGGCACATGCCCCGGTCGCAAAGCGAAAATCCGGATCATGACCGGAGCGAGAGGACCGACAATGGGCAGCGAGAACACTCGCGCAGACCGGCAACGCAACTCTCAAGGATTTGCGGCCGGTGGACGGCCGCGCCCGAAGTCCGGGCCCGGGGCTCGATCGCCGACGGAACAGGAATTCGCGCGAACGATTCCCGCAACTCGGAGCCGACTGGCTCCGCGATACCGGAGGTGGCGGGTGCCAACTCCTTTCGGCACCGCTCTCCGGCGTGTGAGTCGTCGCCCGGGCGAACGTAGTTCCCCAGTCCGGGCGTCAAAGATCCTCACCGATTAGGTTTCAACCTGTTCGCCGGGCGCCGGATTCAGCACCCGTAGGCGGCGATTGCGTCGCTTCAGTTCCCGCGCGAACCATTCCTGCGCCGGCGGGTCGCCATGTCCAAGGACGACAACGTGGGGATTCACGCGCGCGACGAACTCCACCAACTCCTCACGGTCCGCGTGGGCGGTGAGATCAAACTCATGGATCTCGCAGGCACGGCGCACCTCGCCAGAGCTCGCGCTAAACAGAAATGGTTGGCCGGGCTGGGAGTCTTTCAAACGACCACCCGGCGTGTCCGGGTCCGCGTAGCCCACGAAGCAGATGGCGTGGCGTGCCTCCGCGAACATCCGCAACGCCAGGTCGTGGGCGGCGGTGTTCTCCGTCACCATCCCCGAAGTGAGAACGCAAAGGCGTGGCACCGTGAGCTTCAGGCTGGCCAGGTCTGCCGCGTCGAGGACTTGAAGGGAAAGCCCCTCATGGAGCGACAACCCGGGGTGATGCCGGTAGGTTCGACGGGCTTGAAGGTCGTAAATCTCCGTGAACACCCGGCCCAGTCCCCCGATGTACACCGGCTGACGACGAAGCTGGCCGGTGCTCATCCAGAGAGCCAGTTGGCCGAGGATCTCCTGGGTTCGCCCCAGGGCAAAAGCGGGAATCAGCACCGAGCCTTTGCGCTGCTGCGTCGCGCGGATGCAGGCGAGCAGTCTTTCCAGTTCCCGCGGCCTCCTCGTATCGCCCTTGCCGGGGTGCTCCCCACGCGTGGTTTCCAGGATCAGCACGTCCGCTCGAACGTCGTCGAACCGGGCCCCCTTGAGCAAGGTTTGGTCCTGGAAGCATACGTCACCGGTGTAGAACAGTCGCTGCCGGGCGCCCTGAACCAGGATGCCAGCCGAACCGAGCACGTGCCCGGAGTCAAAAAACTCGAGGGTCGGTGACGCGTGCGGGCATCCGGGGCGGGCGGGGACTGCCCATTCCACGGGCCGGTTGTAGCGAGCGCCCTCGAAAACGGGCGCGATGTTCTCGACCTCATCGTGGCTGAAAAGCGGGTACTCGCGCACGCCGGCCTCATCCGCTGCCGGATCATCACGTTGACCGAGTTGTTGCAGGACCCGCTCGACGAGGAAGTAGCTGAACTCGGTCATCCAAACTTGCGCGTGAGGGTGACGCCGGACCGCAATCGGCAACGCCCCCACGTGGTCCAGATGGCAGTGGCTGATGGCGATCGCGTCGAGATCAACTCCATCCAGTTTGCGAAAGAGCGGGAGGGAGGCGCGTCCAATCCGTTTGGGGTGAACGCCGGCATCGAGCAGCAAATGGCGGCCTTCGAATTCAACGTGCCAGGCGCTGGCGCCGATGTCGGCGGCCGGGTTCAAATTGGTGATCTTCATGTGCGGCGGGGCGGCCGACCGGGACGGCCACGATGGATCACCGGCCGGCGGCTATTCGATTGAACATCTGGCGCGGAACTTGCGTCCAAAGGGTCGGTTGGTTTGGCCTCTCCGATCTGGGGCGGAGCCCCCTAAGCCGCACAGGTTGGAGAGTTAACCGCAACAAGTCTTAGCGGTAGAGGAGGTTGGTTTGGTTGTTTGGGTTGGGCGGGCACCGCAAGGTGCCCGCCTTTCTGGTTGAAGGTGGTCCCGTTTGGCGCAGGGAGAAGACAATCGCCCGAACCCTTCCCGACTTTAGGGGCCGAACCGCTTCGAATTCGCCCCCAGGCCGGCTGTCCTGCCGGCGATTGACGTTCCCGCGCCGCCCGGCCGCATGGGCAGCGCCCGGCTACCGACGTGGGCGTTTCGGCTGTGGTTCGGGAAAAGGCAGCGCCGCCGGGGTGACGCGCACTGGGGTGGTCAGTTTGAGCGGCGCCGGTCCCCCGAGGTCAAAGGTGAGTTCCACCAGGAAGGCCGTCCAGCCTCTGGCAGGCGTCGCCACCCGGCCCGTGTAGTTGCCGGCGGCATCCGGGGAAAGCACCGTCGAAGTCCACACCGCGCCGAGGGTCTCCACGCGGAAATCGCGGGCGATGGGGTTCGTGGCCTGCCAGAGCCGGACTTCCTTGGGCACCGTCGCGGGCGTCACTTGGATTTCCTTCTCGCTCAAGTGCCAACTGAACTGCGGCAGGGGGCGTTGATTGAGGATGGCATCGTGCCAGGCGAGCAGGGTGAACCATGCGTCACTGCCCTTGAGGGAGTGGTCGGTGTTAGGCACGTAGCGAAGGTATTTCACTCCCTTGAGGTCGTCGAAATAGAACTGCGAAGAGTCCGGCAGGAAGAACTGGTCTCCGCAGGCGTTGACGATCAACTTGGGCATGGTCAGGCGGTCGCGGTACTCGTAGGGCTCAACAATCTTGAGCAGACGGTCGAATTCCTTCGTTCCCATCCAGTCCATGATGCCCATGTCCACGTACTCCTGAACGGCCGGGGCGTAGAAGCCGTAGGCGCGGAAGTGGTGCTTGAAGGAGGGCACGATGTTCAACAGATCAATGACGATTGGCGCAATGGCAACGACCCGCCGGTCCACGGCCGCGGTCGTCCACGTTGTCCAGCCGCGCTTGGAACCGCCGGCCACGATAAACTGCCCGATGGACCTGCCGCCGCCCTCGGGAGAAGCGCAGAACGCAGTGACTGTGTCCATGGCCCGCACCGCCGCCTTGGTCATCGGCAACCGCGCCAGCCAGCGCGACTCGCCGGTTCGGAGAAACTTGTCCCACGTGTAGGCGATCAAGTCGTCCTCCACCCGCTCGCGACCGTCGTTTCCGAAGATCAGAGGCTGATTGGGCACCATGCGCAATTCGGCGACGACGGACTTCGTTTGTTTCGCAATTTGCAGCAGTTGTTCGCCGGGTTTGGGCGGGTTGCCATCTTTGTTGCTGCCGCCGCCGATGAAGAGCAGCGCCGTGTCATGGGCAACTTCGTCCGGCTGCACCACGAGCAGCCAGTGTCGCCACAGCGTCCGGTTGACTTCGTTTGTCGTGAGCCATGCCTGAGAGACAAGGTCAATGGCGGTCACGGTGGCGCCGTTCGACTTACCGGATGAGGCCACGTGCCAAGTGTAATTCGTATCCGGCCTGGCGATGTAGCGGTCCAAATCCGTTTGCATGGCTCGGAGGTTTTCCGGCACGGGGCGGTGCGCGCAGCCCGCGAGGAGGGTTGTCAGGGCGGCGAGCGCAACCAGCGGGCCGGCACCTTTTGTCGGAACGAGTCGGTTCTTGTTCATGCTTCAAATCGGAGCGCGGAAGGAAAGGGGGCGCGGTCCGGGTTGTCAACCAACCGGCGCGCCATTTTCCCCCATCCCCTGCCCCGCCCGGGCAATTCCTGCGTCCGGCCTCATCCAGAGGGTGAGTGGCTCGTTGCCCTGGGTGCGCCGATTTGTGGTGAACAAGTCGGCCGAACAAACCCTTTGACCACCCTTTCCCCTGCCCCTAAAACCCCGCCGTGCAATCCGCAGAGCAGCGCGCGCAATGGGGTTCCCGGTGGGGATTCATCCTCGCGGCCGCCGGGTCCGCCGTTGGCCTGGGCAACATCTGGCGTTTTCCGTACGTGACCGGCGAGAACGGCGGCGCGGCGTTCGTGGTGGTATATCTGGCGTGCGTTTTGTTGATCGGCCTGCCGCTGCTCTGGAATGAGCTGGCCATCGGGCGTGCCGGCGGAAGAGATGCCGTCAATTCCTTCCTTGCCATCCGTCCGCGCACGGGTTTCGCGATCACCGGGGTCTTCTGCCTCCTGTGTTGTTTCCTGGTGTTGAGCTACTACGGCGTCATTGCGGGATGGACCGTTGGGTACGCCTTCACATCGCTCACGCGTCGGCACACGGAGTTCGGCCAGTTTGCCGCCGATCCGAAATGGGTCATTCCCCTGTTCGGCGTGTTCATGCTGATGACCATCTTGATCGTGCATGGCGGCGTGCAGAAAGGAATCGAGCGGTGGTCCAAACTGCTCATGCCGGCCCTCCTCGCCATGGCAGTGCTGGTCATTCTCCGCAGCCTGACCCTGCCGGGCGCAATGGCGGGGGTGGAGTACTACTTGCGACCCGACTTCAGCAAGATCAACGGCAGCGTTTTGATCACGGCCCTCGGACAGGCGCTGTTCTCATTGAGCGTCGGCTGGGGCCTGATGATCACGTACGCCTCGTACGTGAAGAAGGATCAGAACCTCGTCAGCAGCGGTTTCTGGGTGGTGATCACCGACACGGCGGTTGCCATTCTCGGCGGGTTCATGGTCTTCCCGGCCGTCTTTGCATTCGGGATGAAGCCGGACGCCGGAACGGCGCTGACGTTCAAGACGCTGCCGGCGGTCTTCGAACAGATGCCGGCGGGCAATTTGGTCGGCTGCGTCTTCTTCTTGCTGCTCATGGTGGCGGCCCTGACCTCGTCCATTTCGATGCTGGAGGTACCCGTGGCGTGGCTGTTGGACGACCGGAAGTTGTCGCGGAACGTGGCGTCCTGGGGGGTCGGTCTGCTGGCGTTCGCGATCGGGATTCCGTCGGCACTGTCGGCGGGCGGCAGCAAGTGGCTAACCGAGGTGAAGTTTTTGGGCAAGACGGGCTTCCTCGACATCATGGATTTGTTGGTCGGCACCCTGCTGATCGTGTTGATCGCCCTGCTGTGTAGTGTGTTCACGGGGTACGTCTGGAAACCGGCGAACGCCGTCGAAGAACTGGCCAGTGGGTGTCCCGGATTCAAGAAGCCGTTCTTGGGATCCGTCTCGCTCGCCGGCATCTGGAGCGTCTTCGTGCGGTACGTGTGTCCCATCGTGATCGGCTTCATCTTGGTGAACCTCGTGGCCGACCTGGCCGGGAAAAAGCTTTTCTGAGTTTGGCAGCACCCGCTCAAGTGCCGTCGCGCGTGCCTTGGGCCCGTCCAAACGACCGCGCAGCGCACCCCTGGCGGCTCGGCCACGTCCGAGTCACATTGGCGCGGCGAATCTCAAAAACGGGCTTCGACCTCCCAGACTCGGCTGGTCGGAGGAAGCTCGATGAGCTGCCGCGCGCGGTCCAAGCGAGCCCGCTGGCCATTGACGGAGGCCGAACGCATCGGGCGGCTTTCGGGATCGCGGAGGCGAAGCAGCACGGATCCCGGAGTTACCGTCGGCTCGAGAGCGACGCGAGCCAGGATTCGTTTTTCAGCAACGCGCGACACGATCTCGAGGTTGAGCCGGCCAAACAGCGTCGCGGCGCGTTCGACCCGTATGACTTGGCCGTCCGCCATCCAGGCGCGCGGTACGCCCATGCCCAGTTCCAGCCGGTCGCCGTTTTCGAGAATCAGCATCTGGCGCAGCCACTGGATGAAACGGCATTCGTCCCCGGTCTGATACCAGAACCCGGTGTCTTCCCCGGGGCGTTGCTCCGGGTCCACAAAGCAGACTACGTCCGGGTGGAGTCTCGCGGCGGCCGTGTTATAGAACGCCCGCAAGAAGGGAGGGATGCGATCCTGTCTCAGATAGACCATCGGCAAGTCCAGTGACAGCGGGGGGTGGGCGATGCTGCGGGCGTGGAGGAATTCTGTCGCGGGGGCAGCGCCTCCCGCTCCCATCGGTCCGCCGAGTAGCAGGTTGTCCTCGAGGTCCTGCGTCATCCACTCGACGAAGGGATGGCCGGGACTGAGAACGCCGCAGTTCACAAGATGGAGGGCCGAATAGGTGGTGGCGCGAAACCAGCCATCGCTGCGCGGCACCCATGAATGCACGCGCGGGGGGACCCGGGGAATGTACCGGCCGTCGCGAAGGCGGACCGCGGGCGCGGTGGCCACGGCTTCGGCAAGACCAACCCGGAGGTCCGCGGTGAAGGCTTTCAGGTCGCGATCCAGCCGGCCGACCTCGCGGCTCACGGCGCGCCGCAGGGCGGGATCGGTCTCGGGATGCAGCGCGAGCGCGCCGGCGGCGTTGAGGACGTGCGTCATGCCGAGGAGCAGATAGCCGCTGGCGGCGTACCAGTGCTGGTATTCCGCCGCCCCCGGCAAGGCGGCCGCGGGAGGGAGGCCGTACTCGGGCGGACGGCGGCCGTCCGGCAACAAGAAGCGGGTGGCCGCGCGCTCGCGGGTGACCCAGTCCGCCGCGCCGATCAGCCGGGGCACCACGCTCCGCAAATAGCCGGGATCCCGGCTCCACGCGAAGTGTTCCGCCACGGCCCACATGCCGATACCGTGATCCAAGACACTGGTCTGGCCGGTGTACGGGTCCGGCTCATCCGGATAAGCGGCCCCCAATACCGCCTCCCGCGACAAAAAATTACCCGGCGGACCTCGTTTGCCCTGCGACACGACGAATGGTTCGAGCAGGCGCACGGCGGCGTCATGTTCGCCCCGCATCTCGAGGGACCGCGCAACGACCGCCGTCTCTCGGAGAAGGTTGCCTTCGCCCGGAAGGCCCGGGCGTGCATGGTGAAGACCAGAGGCCGGATCCACATCGCTCGAGATCAGAACGCGCCAGAGGTTTGCCTTGAAGAAATCGTTCAGCCACGGCTCCGGCACCGCGATGGCCATGCCCTGCCGCTGACGTTGCTCCCAAAATTCGCGAACGGCGGCGCGCAGGCGGTCAAACGACAGCCGTTTGAGGGCCGCCAGATCTTCGGCTGTTTGCAGCTCCAGATAGGGCACAAAAAACTCGATGGCGTGTTTGGCTCCTGGCGCGAGTTCGACTTGATAGCGAATCGCGTCCCGCGCGGTTGTCGGGTCGGCAAGCGCGGTATTGTAACTGCCAGGGCCGTCGGGCGTCAGCACCGCGAGCTCCAAGCGACCTTGACCCCGCACGTTGAAGTGGCCGCGTACCGGCACGACGCCTTCACGAAGACGATGGTCCGACGGCCGCGAGAGCAGGAGCGTGTTGTCCACGGACACACGGAGCGGCTCGGGGCGGCTGAGTTCGAGCCAGAGTGTAAGGGCTTCGACCTGTTCAGTCGGGTTGCGAAACGTGAATTGGGTCGCCAGCACGACGGGCGCGGAGCCGTTGCCCCTTTCCTGCCGGGACAACTCGTGGCGCAACGGCGCGGCCAGGGAGACCTGCTCGCATTCCATCCCGCCTTCCCGCCAGGCATGATGAACGATCGGCAGCCAGCCCTCCTCCAACGAGCGGGTGACTCGCCGCGAACCATCCGGCCCCATGCGCGGCCGCTCGCCCGTCTCGAAGTCGTACGTCAACTCCGGCCAAGGCCGTCCCACCAAGGCGGAATCCGGCCCGGGAACGCGCAGGGCATCGGCCCGCAACTGGAAATCACCGTCGGGCAGCAGGACAAAACTCTGCCGGAGATCGGGGACGCCCAGCCGGAGCGGCGTTCGAGGTCTCTCGGGGAGCGCCGCCCGAGCGGCAGAGAAGCTCTCTTCGGGCAGTCGGCTGACCTGTTCCAGGACCGTCCCTTGCGACCAAACGTCGCTGCCGGGGCCGGACCAGCGGCTGAACGTGAGTTGCCGGGCGGCGTCACTCACGAAAACGCCCACGTCGCGCACGTGCAGCCCGCCCTCGCGCAGCACCTCGTCCACGAACACGGCAAAGCTGCGGGTCTCGCCGCTCCGAAAAATGACGCAGCCGCGGTCGGGACTCAGCGGGTCGGGCGCGTCCGCGTAGTCCACGGTGACCGTCGCGCTCCGAGCACTGGTCTTGCGCATCTCGCGCAGACGCCCGTTGCGCGCCTCGAAGGTGGGATTCCACTCGCCGGGAACGGTTGTTTGCGCCTCCCATTCGAACCGCAGACGGGCGGTTCGTTCGACCGCGTCCGAAAACACGGCGAGGTGCCGCAGTTCAACGGGCAGCGCAGCGCCGATCCGCAGCCGGTAGGTGACGCGGTGGGTCAGACCGGTGCGTTGAACGCCGGTCACTTCGCCGGGACCGAGCGAACCGAATTCCAGACGAACGGCGTTGGTGGCGCCCGGGTCTTCCGCCGAGCGAACCAGAGCGCGAACCCATCGGCCGTTGAAAGGGTCGTCGAGCCGGCTGAAACCGCCCGCGTCGGCGTCCGGCCACACGCAGTGCCACCATTCGACGCGGATCGCGCGGGGATCGGGTGCCGCGCCGGCGAAGCGCAGTTCGACCGCCCGGACCGGCCGGGGATGCTCCCATTCGACCAACAGGCGCTCCTCGGGCATGAACCGCGCGGAGGCCGCGTTCGTGGAACTGGTCAGCGCGGGCAGGAACGCGGGCGGTGTTGAGCCGTCGGCGCTGACCCGGCTGACGAACCCAAAGGCGGCGAGGTTGGCTGGAGGGGGACTTTCGTCGGCAAGCAGGCCAACAGCGGTTACCCCGGCGGCCAGGATGAATCCGACAAGTTTCACGGCGGCCAACCGTGGCGGGGCGAGGGAAACCGCCCGTTTGTTCGTTCGGTGGCGGACGTCAGGGGCTCACCGCCAGCCGCTCGTCGGTCAGCTCGCCTCCGAGCAGGACGCCCTGCTCCTTGTACGGCTTGAGCACGAAATGGGTCGCGGTCGAGAGCACCCCCTGAATGGTGGCCAGTTTTGCGGACACGAACGAGGCCACTTCCCGCAGGTCGCTGCCTTCCACTTCGACCAGCAGGTCGTAGCCACCGGACATGAGGTAGCAGGATCTCACCTCGGCGTATTTGGCGATGCGCTCGGCCACCCGATCAAAGCCGCCCTCGCGTTCGGGCGTGATCTTCACCTCGATGACGGCGCGCACCCGGTGCAAGCCGAGCTTCTCCTCGTTGAGGACCGTGCGGTAACCGACGATCACTCGGTCGGCCTCATAGGCGCGGATGCGGGCGGTGACCTCGGCTTCCGGCAGGTTGAGCATCGCCGCGAGCTGGTCGGGGCGGTAGGTGGCGTTTTCGCGCAGGAGTTTGAGCAACGGATCCATGGGCGTGGTTTACGTGCATTGCGCCCCGGCCGCAAAGGAGAAAACCGCGGCCCGCCGGGCGAAAAGCGTTCTGCGCCGGGAGAGTCGCCCGGCAAGCGGAGTGCTAACGGCGGGAGACAAAATCCACCACGAACACGTCTGCGAGGACCGGGCCGACCAGCGCGCCGAACTTCTTGTGGTCGGGATGAACGAGGTAGGCGTCGCGGTCGGCGGCATTCTTGAACGTGAGGATGAAGCCGTGGGTGAAGCCCTTGTCGAGCCCCTCAGGGCTGACGTTGGTGCCCCACTCGAACGACACGATCTGGGGAATCTGCTTCTTCAGCGCCGCGAACGCGGTCTCCACCTCCTTGATCTGCGCGGGCGTGGCCTCCGGCTTGAACTTGAAGGAGACCATGTGGACGAGGGCACCGCGCTTCTCAGAGCGGACGGGCTTGGTCTTGCCTTCGGCGGCGGCCGCGCAGAAGAGAGACGCGCTGATGAGCGTGGCACAAAGCAGAGCGAGGGTGGTTTTCATCGTTGGAAGTAATTGGTTTCGTCTTTTAACGCGGGCGGATCATGGGAACTCGGGGTGCGGACGGCAAGCGTTCCCGGATCCGGGGCGGTGGTCCCAGCCGACGCGTTCGTGTGGCCCAGCGGCGCGGCTTTTCCGATTTGCACTCCAGCCAGCGGCATTTGAACAATCACTCATGCGGCGTTGGCGCAGCAAACCGAGCCTGATCCCGCTCCTTGTCCTGCTGGGCTGGGGGGCGTCGCAAGCCGCCCCCGCGGAATTGCCGCCGGCGGCAGCCTCCCCCTTCATCATCCGGACGTGGGACACGGACGACGGTCTGCCCCAGAACTCCGTTACCGCCATCGTCCAGACGCGCGATGGTTACCTTTGGTTGGGCACGCTCAACGGGCTGGTTCGCTTTGACGGCGCGCGGTTCGCCGTCTTCGACGAAAGCAACACCCCGGGCCTGCCGAGCTCGCGGATTGTGAGCTTGTATGAGGACCCGTCCGGGACGCTGTGGATTGGCACGGAAACCGGCGGCGCCGCCTTTCTTCAGGACGGCGAGATCACGAGCACCGGCCTCGGGCAGGGCGCCTCTGAGAGCCGCCTGGTGGCCGCGCGCGCGGACTCAACCGGCGCGGTTTGGCTCAACACGGCTGACGGAGCGGTCTGGCAGCGGCGGGGCCGTCGGTTCATCCCGCATCTGTTCGGTCATGACCGGCCAAGCACGTTGCGCACGCTGGTGGCGACCGTGGACGGCGAGTTATGGGTCGGCACGGATCACCGGCTGGCGCAGATCGGTGGTCCGGGTGGCGCGGCCTTTGAACTCCCCCTCTTGCGCGAATTGGAAGTGGGACGCCTTGACTTCCTGGCCGCGCGACAAAAAGGCGGTTTCTGGCGTCTCGCCGATGGCCGCATCGAGATCTGGCGGCGAGGACAGCTCGAACGCGATGCCGGCCCGTATCCCTGGCCGCCGGGGACGCGCGTGACGGCAGCGAGCGAGGACGTATCCGGGAATCTGGTGGTCGGCACAGCGGGGAGCGGCCTGTACTGGTTCAGTGCAGACGGGCGGGTGACCCGCCTGACGACCCGCGAAGGTCTGTCCCACAACACCGTGATTTCCCTGTGCGCAGACCGCGAGGGTAACCTTTGGGCCGGCACCCAGGGAGGCGGTTTGAACCGCATCAAACGCCAGGTGTTTGAGGTGCTGGAGGAAACCCGTGGTCAGACCGTGCTGACGGTTTGCGAAGACGCCACGGGCACTGTCTGGGCCGGCACCGATGGCGAGGGGTGTGGCGCTGGCATCCGATCGGCAGTGAACGCTTCGCGGGTGGCAGCGGGCTCATCAACCCCCAAGTCCTCTCGGTTTGGGCGGAGGTGTCCGTGCCGGCGCGGAGCGGCTTGTTGGCGGAGTCGCTGGTGGCTTGGGGCGACTTTGACGCGCGCGTGACCAATGTCTGGGTCGGCACGCGGGCCAGCGGCCTGTTCGAATTGCGGGGACGCACTTTCGAACCAGCCGAGGGCGCAGAAGGACTGCACGCGGTGGTTTCCGTGCTGTTTCGGGATCGCCAAGGCCGTCTTTGGTGCGGCACCCCGGGAGGACTGGGACTGCAGACCGAAACGGGTTGGAGGCTCTTCACCACCGCGGACGGCTTGTCGGCGAACGAAGTCCGCGCCCTGGCCGATGACGCCGAGGGGAATCTGTGGATCGGCACCGTCGGCGGCGGTCTCAATCGTTGGCGCGAGGGCCGGTTCAGCCATCTCCGCAGGACCGACGGGCTGCCGAGTGACGATGTGTCGTCCCTGTTGGTGGATGCCGACGGCACGGTGTGGGTGGGCAGCTTTGGCAGTGGCCTGGCGCGCTATCGGGACGGGCGTTGGAACCGGTTCACCAGCCGGGATGGCCTGCCTGGCAACAGCATCGGCGCGATGTTGGATGATGGACAGGGATCACTCTGGATCGGGTCCAACGCGGGCCTGGCGCGCGTGCCGCGAGCGGCGCTGGAGGAATTCGCCGCCGGCCGTGCCCCGCGCGTCGCGTGTCGCGTCTATGATCGGGCCGACGGTTTGCCGACGCGGGAATTTCCCCTCGGTTCACAGCCAGCGGCGTGGCGGGGCGCGGAAGGCCGGCTGTGGTTCGCGTCGGTACGCGGCCTGGTCGCCGTGAACCCGGATCGCCTGCGGCCCAACTTGACGCCGCCGCCGGTGGTGATCGAGGAGGTTCGCGTGGACGGCCAGGATCAGGGCACAAACGCGCTGCGACGCGCGTTTCCGCAGCCCTTGATCATCCCGCCGGGACGCGAGCGGCTGGAGATTCAGTTCACCAGTCTCAATCTGGGCGCGCCGGACCGGGCCCGTTTTCGCTATCGTCTCACGCCCTACGAGCAGACGTGGGTGGAAGCGGGTGGCGACCGCGTGGCGCGGTATCCCAAACTGCCGCCGGGCCGGTATCGCTTTCAGGTAATTGCCAGCAATGAGGATGGGGTGTGGAACGAACTGGGCAGCGCGCTGGCAATCGAGGTGTTGACGCCGCTGTGGCGGCAACGCTGGTTTGCGCCGACGCTGGCGGCGGTGCTGCTCGCGCTGGTGGCCGCCGTCGTGCGCTATGTCTCCACGCAGAAGCTGCAGCGGCAGCTCCTCGAACTGAAACGGGAAGAAGCCTTGGAGAAGGAGCGGTCCCGGATTGCCCAGGACCTGCACGATCAACTTGGCGCGAATCTCACGCAGGTGGCCATGCTCGGCGAACTGGCCGAGGTGGATAAAGACCTGCCGGACGAGGTGGCCGCGCACGCCCGCCAGATTACGCAAACCGCGCGGGAGACGACCCGGACGCTGGACGAGATCGTCTGGGCGGTGAACCCGTCGAACGACACGCTGGAAGGGTTGGTGACGTACCTCTGCAAACACGCTCAGGAATATCTGGGCGTCGCCGGCGTGCGGTACCGGCTGGACGTGCCGGCGGAGTTGCCGGCCGTCAACATTCCGCCGGATGTCCGGCACAACGTCTTCCTCGCCGCCAAGGAGGCGGTCACTAACATCGTGCGCCACGCCGGCGCCTCCGAAGCCCGGGTCAGCCTCAAGCTCGGACCGGAGGCTTTCACGATTGAGATCGCGGACGACGGCAAAGGCCTCGGCGAACTCGACGAAAAGGCCGTGCGAAACCGGAACGGACTGCGCGGGATGCGCAAGCGCATGGAGGATATTGGGGGGCGGTTTGAAATCAGTCCCGCCCCCGGCCGAGGCACGGTCATTCGCCTTACTGCTCCGCTCGGGGGGCGGCGGCCTGCCGATTGACGCCCCGCGGCCGCCGCGTACGGTTCTTGTCCGGACAGCTCGCACCGAACTCAAACATTCATGCCCATCAAGGTTGCCATCGTTGAGGACAGCGAAGCCGTGCGGACCACACTCTCACGGGTGATCGCCCGGGCCGAGGGTATGCAGTGCGTCAGCGTGTACTCGAACGCCGAGGCGGCGATCGAGGGTCTGCCCGCTGACGCACCGACGTGGTGCTGATGGACATCAATCTGCCCGGCATGAACGGTGTCGAGTGCGTGCGCCGGCTCAAGCAAGTGGCGCCCCGGGTCCAGGTGATCATGCTCACCGTGTACGAGGACACGGAGAACATCTTCAACGCGCTGGCAGCGGGGGCAACGGGCTACCTGCTCAAGCGCACGCCGCGCGACGAGTTGCTGGCGGCGATCCGTGACGTGCTCAAAGGCGGGTCCCCCATGACAACGCACATCGCCCGCAAGGTGGTGCAGTCGTTCCAACGCACCGCTCCCGTGGCCGATCCGACCGAGAACCTCTCCGAGCGGGAGCAGCAGGTGCTGGACTGTCTCGCCCAAGGGCTGATCTACAAGGAAATCGCCGAGAAGCTGGGCGTCAGCTACGAAACGGTCCACACCTATATCCGCCGCATCTACGAGAAGCTGCAGGTCCGCACGCGAACCGAAGCGGTGGCCAAATTTCTGCGGCGTTAGGCAGGACAATCCCTCGCGAGGCGGAGCGGCCTTTTCCGGAGGCGGAAAATCGTGGGTCCGCGAGACTCGGCGCTTGATCCCACCGCTCTCGTGTGGCGAACTAGTGGCATGACGCACGCTCTGCCTCAAACCCCGCGGCGCCTCTTTTGTGGTGGCATCGCCGCCCTGTTGGTCTTCCTGTCGCCTGCGACTTTCGGTGAGTCTTCCCCGATCCCGCTGCCCGAGCATCCGCGACCAGATTTCGAGCGGGCGGACTGGCAGAATCTCAACGGCGCGTGGGCTTTTCAGTTCGACCCGGATGACGCCGGCGAGAAGGCGAATTGGGCGGCGGGTGTCCGACCATTCGAGCTGAGGATCACGGTTCCATTTCCGTGGGGCTCGAAACTGTCCGGCGTGACCAACCGGGCGGACCTTGGCTGGTACGCGCGGAACATCGTGGTGCCGGAGGCGTGGCGGGGGAAACGGGTGTTCGTGGTGGTGGGGGCGTGCGACTGGCTGACCAAGGGCTGGCTCGACGGGCAGCCGCTGGGGGAGCATCGCGGCGGCTACACGCCGTTCGAGTTCGAACTGACGCCGCACGTGAAGTGGGGCGTCGAGCAGCGGCTGGTCCTGCGCGTGGACGACACGAAGCACGCCTTCAAGCTCGAAGGCAAGCAGGGCTACGGCGAGGCCAAGGGCATCTGGCAGACGATCTATCTTGAGGCGCGTCCGGCGATGTTTATCCGCTCGCTTCACTTCACGCCGGACATTGACAAGGAACTGGCCACGGTCCGCGCAACGCTTTCCGGCAAGGCCCCCGGCGGTGCCGCCCTGCGGCTGCGGTTCAAGACGGGCGGAGTGGGCGAGGTCACCCAGCCGGTGCCCGCGGACGCCGAGTCGGTTTCCTTCGACGTGCCGATTCCGAAACCACGCCTGTGGACGCTCGACGATCCGTTTCTTTACGAACTCGAGGCAGTGCTCACGGCGCCGGGCAGCGAGGACCGCGTGGCCAGCTATTTCGGCATGAGGAAAATCAGCGTGATGAACCTGCCGGGCACGGACTTCCCGTACATCGCGCTGAACGGCCGGCCCGTGTACCTGCAGATGTGTCTCGATCAGTCGTATCATCCGGACGGCTTTTACACCTTCCCCAGCGACGCCTTCATGCGGGATGAAATCCTCCGCTCCAAGCGCATCGGGCTGAACGCCAACCGCGTGCATGTGAAGATCGAGGTGCCGCGCAAGCTCTATTGGGCGGACCGGCTCGGGCTGCTCATCATGGCCGACGTGCCCAATTCATGGGGCGAGCCCGACGCGGAGATGCGACGCGAGATCGAGCACGCCCTCCGGGGAATGATTGCGCGCGACTTCAACCACCCTTCCATCTTCTCCTGGGTACCCTTCAACGAGACGTGGGGCCTTTTCACTCGTCAGGGCGACAAGCGGGAATACCTGCCCGAAACCCAGGAATGGGTGGCCTCGATTTACCGGCTGGCCAAACAGCTCGATCCGACCCGCCTCGTGGAGGACAACTCGCCCTGCAACTACGATCATGTCGAGACGGACATCAACTCGTGGCACGCCTACCTGCCCGGCTGGGAGTGGCGTGCGCACCTCGATCAGGTGACGCGGGACACCTTCCCCGGCTCGACGTGGAACTTCATCGGCGGCCGCAAGCAGGCCAACCAACCCCTGCTCAACTCCGAATGTGGCAACGTGTGGGGCTATGAGGGCAGCACGGGCGACGTGGATTGGTCGTGGGACTACCACCAGATGATGAACGAATTTCGACGGCACCCCAAGGTCTGCGGCTGGCTCTACACCGAGCATCACGACGTCATCAACGAGTGGAACGGCTACTGGCGCTACGACCGCTCGGATAAATTCACCGGCCTGGAGGAGCTGGTGCCCGGGATGACGTTGAACGACTTGCACAGCCCCTTCTATGTCGTGGCCGGGGATTCCTTGAGCCAGACGGTTGCACCCGGCGCCTCCTTGGAACTCCCACTTTACGTTTCTTTCCTGACCGAGGCCGCCCGCGGCGGCACCCTGGCCCTGCGGACGGAGCTGTTCGGCTGGGACACGCTCGGCCGGCGCGAGAGCTACGAACGCGGCCGCCGCGTGTTGCCGCTCTCGGGTGGCTGGACCACCGGGGCCTTGAACCCGGGGTTGACGGTGAAACTCCCCGAAAAGCGCGGGCTGGCCATCCTGGCGCTCGCTTTGGAGGACGAGGCCGGCAGCGTGCTGCACCGGAACTTCACCACCTTCGTCATCGGCGACGGTTCGTCGCCGCGCGATGAACTGGTCACGCTCGAACAGGGCCGGGCCCGCGTGCTGCGGCTGGCACCTGCCAGCTTCCGCGAGGCCCGCTGGTCGCAGAAGCAGTGGAACGTGCTGGAGGGTCTCAAGGTCAATGGCGCCGGCCACGGCTACTTCGAATACCGTCTGCCCTGGCCCGACGGGTTGAGCGCCGGCGATGTCACGGGCGCCACGTTCTTGGTGGAGGCCTCGGCCAAGGAACTGTTCGCCAAGGACCGCGAAGGGGCGACCTTCCGGGATGTGGACTACATGCGGGGCGAGGGCGTGGCGCATCGCAGCCAAAACCCCAACTCGTATCCAATGACCGACACCGAGTTGTTCCCGAGCCGCGTCCGCGTGCGCGTCAACGGCGTCACGGCCGGGACGTTCGAGCTGGCAGATGACCCCGCCGACCATCGCGGCATCCTGTCCTGGCACTCGCAACTCCGGGATCGGAAGCTGCGCGAAGCCGGGTCCTACGGGTGGTTGCTCCGCGCAACGATTCCCCCCGAGGCGCTCAGTGCCGCGGCGGGCGCCAAGGAATTGGTGCTCCGCCTTGAGGTGGACGAGGCGTTCCCCGGCGGGCTGGCCATTTACGGGGAACGCTTCGGTCGGTATCCGCTCGATCCCACGGTCGTGTTCACGTTGAAGTAGGCCGCGCGCGCCGGCGAGATTTTGGCGCTGCCGCAGCGGCTACCAAGGATTCTGCGACTTGCGTCCGAAGCGGCCGGCGGACCATGCTGCGCCCGTGAACTTCTCCCGACGTTCGTTTTTGACCGCCGCCGGGCTGGCGGCGGGGGTACCCCTGGCATTTGGCGCGCCGCCTGTCGCTCCCTCCGCTTCGCATCGCATCAAGCTCGGCATCTCCACCTACTCTTACTGGCATTTCCGCCCGCCGAAGGTGGCGATTGAGACCGTCATCGAAAAGGCGTCGGACTTGGGCGTTGAAGGCGTGGACATCCTGCATCGCCAGATGGACATCCCGGAAAAGGAGCCGTTGACGGCCGACCACCGGGCCTATCTCCGCAAGCTCAAGCGCCACGCCTTCCTCAACGGCATTGACCTGATCGCGTTTTCGATTCACCAGGACTTCGTGGATCCCAGTGCCGAGTACCGGCGGCAACAGGTGGAGCACACCGTCAAGTGCATCGAAATCGCCTACGAACTGGGCGTGCCGTGCATCCGGTTGAACTCGGGGCGCTGGAACACGATCGCCAGCTTTGACGACCTCATGAAGGCGCGCGGCATCGAGCCGGTAATCGAGGGCTACACAGAGGCCGATGGCACGCGGTGGTGCGTCGAGTGCATCCAGCAATGCCTGCCGAAGGCGGCCGAGTGCGGGGTTCTCCTCGCCCTCGAAAACCATTGGGGGTTGACCAACACGCCCGAAGGCATGTTGCGCATCGCTGACCAGATTGATTCGCCCTGGTTCGGCATCATGCTCGATACGGGCAACTTTCTGGAGGATCCGTACGAAAAACTCGAACGCCTCGCCCCGCGCGCCAAGTTCATCCAGGCCAAGACCTACTACGGCGGCGGCGAGTGGTACACCCTCGATCTCGACTATCCGCGGATCGCCCGCATCCTCAAGAACGCCGGCTATCGCGGCTACGTATCCCTCGAGATGGAGGGCAAGGAAGACCCGGAAACGGCCGTGCCGAAAAGCATCGAGATGCTGCGGCGGGCGTTTGCCATTTGAGCCCCTCTACCACTGCCACGATTCCCGCCTCCGAATTTCATGAATCGCATCCTGGTTCTCTACGACTCCAAATCCGGCAACACCGCCAAGATGGCCCAGCTCGTCGCGGAGGGCGCCCGACGTATCACCGACACCGAGGTGCGGCTTCGCTCCGTGGACGAGGCCACGCCGGCCGATGTGATCTGGTGCGACGGCCTGGCGGTCGGCAGCCCCACCAACATGGGCGTTCTGTCCTGGAAGATGAAGCGCTTCTGGGACGAGACCATGGGCGAGCACTGGATGAAGCTGGACGGCAAGATCGCCTGCGCCTTCAGTTCCGCCGGCGGCTGGGGGGGCGGCATGGAGCTGGCCTGTCAGTCTATCCTCACCGTTCTGATGAACTTCGGCTTCCTCGTGTTCGGCGTCACCGACTACGCCACCAAATTGTACACGTTGCACTACGGCGCCGTGACTGCGCGCGAACCGCGCACCGAGGACGGCCAGGCCGTGTGTCGGGTGCTCGGCCAGCGGCTCGCCGAATGGACGGCGGTATTCATCCACGGTCGGCAATCCGAACACCCGGCCAACAAGATGGCCTCGCGGGGCGTGCCCGGTCAGGAGTAACCCATGAGGCGGCTCGCGTCGCGGGGCGGTCAGTTCAACCGCCCTTTATCCTCACGGTTTTCCCGACCCGCACCGCCCGTTGTCAGCGTGAATTCGACCGATCAGGGTTCGTTGTCCGGCCCATCCGAGGCCGACGATTCAAGCGGAGTTGCGGTCCCGGAGGCGATCGAAGGCTTCGTTCCGCCGGAACAGCGGCCCGAGCCGTGGGTCCAGTTGAAGTACTACAGCTTTCACCCGTGCGTCTATCCGCCGATGATCGGCGCGGTGTCGCGCGACGCGCGGGCGGGCAGTCTGGTCAACGTCTATGACAAAGCAGGCCGGCCGTTCGGCAACGGTCTGTACAATCCCCGCGCCCGGGTGCCGCTGCGCATGTTTCACCACGGTCGCGAACGGGTGGGCGAGGAGCACCTTACGGCATTGATAGAGTCGGCGGTGAGCCTCCGCCTCACCACACTGGATCTGCCGGCCCACACGAACGCCTTTCGGGTGATTCATTCGGATGGCGACAGTCTGAGCGGGCTCGTGGTGGACCGGTTCGATGATGTGCTCAGCATCGAGGTTCACAGCCTGGGCATGGCCCAACGCCTGCCGGGTTGGTTGCCGCTCTTGCATGCCCGCCTCGGCACGCGCAAGGCCGTGGTCGAGGTCGAAGACCGCATCGCGCGCCTGGAGGGCATTTTGAAGCCCGCTCTGCCGAACGATCTCGTCCGCAGCGTGAAGATTCGCGAGCACGGTATCCGCTACGAGGTGAACCTGGAGTTGGGACACAAGACCGGATTCTTCTGCGATCAACGGGAAAACCGTCGCCGGCTCGCCGCGTTCACCCGGGGCGCCCGGGTGCTGGATCTGTGCTGCTACACGGGCGGTTTTGCCCTGGCCGCCAAGATTCTGGGCGGGGCGGAGGACGTGACCGGGGTGGACCTTGATGAAACCGCGATCGCGCAAGCCCGGCGCAACGCCAACTTGAACCAGGCTCGGGTCTCCTGGGTCCACTGCGATGCCTTTTCCTACGCCCGGCAAATGCAGCGCAACGGCACGCAATGGGAGGTGGTGGTACTCGACCCGCCGAAGTTGGTCCTGAGTCGCGACGAAGCCGACGAAGGCGTGCGCAAGTACGAGGACCTGAACCACCTCGCCGTCCGGCTGGTTCGCCCCGGTGGCTTTTTTATCACGTGCTCGTGCTCCGGGCTGCTCTCGGCGGAGGATTTCGAGCGGATCGTTGCCAAGTCTGCCCATCGCGCCGCGCGGCCGCTGCAAATTCTCGATCGCACCGGGGCGGGGCCGGACCATCCGGTGATGTCCAACGCGCCGGACGGCCGCTATCTCAAGGTGCTCTGGGCGCGGGTGAAGTGAATGGCGGCGGATCAGCGGGATCGAAGGCTGCCAATCGAAGCCCGCAAAACCGCAGCGGTCCGCGCGCGCCGGGGCGTGCGGGCGCAGCCTCAGAGGCGCTTCTCGTCCGCGTCAATGAAGTCCACAAAGGTGCGAATGTCGTCCCGATGACTGAGCCCTGCCTCGGCCTTGCGCTGCCGCAGCCGCTCCTGCCCCGCGGCGTCATCGGGCGGGGGGTACGCCAGCATGCTTTGCGCGTGGGCCGCCTTCTCGGCGTCGGACCGGCGGACATTTTTCCGCACCCAGTCGCACACCTCGCCGTCCGTGATGGAGTTTTTGACCACCTCGACCATCTGCTCGTGCGTCACGCCAGCGGCCTTGAGCCAGGCACCGTCGAAGCCTTTGCCAAGGTTGGGTTGGTAGTCGGGGGCCAGCTTGCCCGCGAGGTGCAGGCGGATCTTGTCCACGTACCGGGGCAGATGCATCCAGCCGCACATCGTTTCGCGCGGGCTGCGGGGATAAATGATGTCGCTCATGCGGGCCAGTATTCGCGCCTGCCGTCGGGTGTCAAATCGCGCCGCGCAAAGAGCGTGCTTCCGTTTCCGCCACCGGTCCGGTAGAGACGGCGCGTCCGCGCTTTGCGGCAGACCGTGCGCCAACGCCACGGGTCAACGCGATTGAAGACATGAGCGAATACCTCACCGCCTCCCTGAAGCGATTCCTCGTTACGACCATGCTCGCGGCTGGAGCGTTGTCGGCCCAGGCTGAAGACTACGAGTGCGCCCACGCTGCCCGGCTCTTCGCTGGTCCGGAGACGCCCGCCGGGCGGCAGTATGCGCCGGACCGGCTGGTGGACATCCAGCATGTCTTGATTGATCTCACCCCGGATTTCGCGGCGCGAACGATCGCCGCCCAAACCACCCTGCGCTTCGCGCCCATTGCGAAGCCGCTGCGCGAACTGAAACTCGACGCAGTGGACTTGCGGATCACCCGGGTCGAGGCCACCGCTCCCGTGCGCGCGTGGCAGAACACCGACCGCCACGTGATCGTCACGTTTGAAGAGGACCTTCCCCCAAACGCGGAGAGCAGCGTGACCGTCACCTACACCGCCGAACCAACCCAGGGGCTCTACTTCCGGACGCCGGAAATGGGCTATCCCGCCGGCGACACGCACCTTTTCACGCAGGGTGAACCCATCTCCCACCGTCACTGGTTTCCCTGTTTTGACGCGCCGAACGAGAAGTTCACCTCGGAAACCATCTGTCGCGTGCCGGAAGGCATGACGGTCCTGTCCAATGGACGGCTGCTGGCGCAGGAGAAGGATCCGGCGACCGGTCTCGTGGCCTTTCGCTGGCTACAGGACAAACCGCACGTGAACTACCTGATCGCGATAGTTGCCGGCTATTTTCAAACGCTGGAGGACCGGTACGGCGAACTGGCGCTTTCCTTTCACACGCCGCCCTCCGAGTTTCAGTGGGCGGCCAGTTCCTTTGCGGACACGCGCGAGATGATGGCGTTCTTCGAGCGGGAGATCGGGGTGCCCTTCCCCTGGGCCCGCTACGCGCAGGTGTGCGTGCATGACTTTGTGGCCGGCGGCATGGAGAACACGTCCCTCACGATTCTGACGATGGGAACGCTGTTCCCGCCAGAGACGGAGAACATCCGGTCCAGCCAGGGACTGGTGGCCCACGAACTGGTCCATCAGTGGTTCGGCGATCTGGTGACGTGCAAAGACTGGAGCCATCTATGGCTCAACGAGGGATTCGCCACCTACTACGAGGCGCTTTTTGACGGGCACAAGAACGGCCGCGACGCCTTTCTCTACAACCTCTGGCGCGACGCACAAAACGTGCTCGCCGTCCAGAATGACACCACGCCCATCGTCTGGCGTGGTTTCCGAAGTCCCAACGAGCAGTTCAGTTTCCGTGCCTACCCCAAAGGCGCTTGGGTACTGCACATGCTGCGATCGCAACTGGGCGAGGACCTCTTCCGCCGCTGCGTCAAGACGTGGCTGGAGCGTAACGCCTATGACGTCGCGGTGACGGAGGATTTGAATTCCGTCATCGAGGAACTTTCCGGCCGTTCCTTCGACCAGTTCTTCGACCAATGGGTCTATCACGCCGGCCATCCGGAAGTGGAAGTGGGCTACGCCTGGAACGAACAGACGAAGCTGGCGCGCATCTCCGTAAAGCAGACCCAGGCGATCAGCGACCAGGTGCTGCTCTTCAGGTTCCCGCTCCCCGTTCGTTTCGTCACGCCCGCCGGGGTGGTGGAGCGCACCTTGGACATCACGAGCCGGGCCGAAGACTTCCACGTCGCCCTCCCGGCCGCACCCACGCAAGTACGGGTGGATCCAGCCTTCACGGTGCTCGCGAAGCTGCGCGTACAATTGCCCAACGACCTGCTCGTCGCGCAACTCGAAGATCCGGCGGATGCGTTCGGCCGGTTGGTGGCGGTGAACACCCTCTCGGGTCGCTCGGACAGGGAAACGGTTGCCCGCCTCAAGAAACGGTTGAACGAGGATGCGTTTTACGGAGTGCGTTTCGAAGCCTCGAAAGCCCTGCGCGCCGCTGGAACGGATGAAGCACTCGAAGCCCTGCTCGCCTCCACCGCCCAGTCAGATGCCCGTGTCCGCCGACAGGTGCAGACCGACCTCGGCGGGTTCTACCGGGAGTCCGTTCGTCAGGCGGCTCGGGCGGCGACGGAGCAGGAGCGGAATCCTGACGTGCAAACGGTGGCCATCCGGACACTCGGCGCCTACGCTTCGGAGGAGTCTCGTGCCCTGCTGTTGCGCCTGTTGGCGACCGACTCGTTTCGCAATGAGGTCGCGGGTGCGGCGATTGACGCCATGCGGAGCCAGGATGATCCGGTGTTCATTGCGCCCCTGCTGGAAACGCTCCGGAATCGCGAAGCAGCCTTCACCACCGGCGGCTTCACGAGTGGCCTCAGCACTCTGGCGTGGTTGGCCCGCAATGAAGAACGCAAAGACGAGGTCAGGGACTTTCTCGCTGACAAACTGGATCATCCCAAACGCTCCGTTCGGCAGGCCGCCATTGCCGCGCTGGGGACGTTGGGCGATCCCCGGGCGATGGGAAAACTCGAGCCCTTCGCCCGGGCGGGTCGGGAGTCGCCGGAACGCCGGGCGGCCGAAGCGGCGATCGGCGCGCTCCGAGCGGCCAGGCGCCCCGCCGACGACCTGCGCGAACTGCGGAACGAGGTGCTCGGCCTCCAGAAGGAAAACCGGGCGCTTAAAGCCGACGTGGACGAACTCAAGAAGAAGTTCGAGGCAATTCAACCCGTCCCGCCCCCGCCGGCGAAAGCAGCCGAAGCGAAGAAAAAGAAGAAGTAGCCCGCCAGGGCCCCTGAGCGGGGCCGGCGCCGCGGTTGTGCGCCAGGGTGGAGGTAACGCGGTGCTCCGGGCCGCCCCGTCGCCCCTATCCGCCGACGCTGGCGAGTTCTTCGTTGGTCAGGGCGTTGACGATCTTGAACTGCTCGGCGTGCAGCGCCGCATCTGGCCGGAAGGAAAGTTTTCCGAAGTACTTTTTCTCCATCTCGATCAGCAGCTTTTCATCCTCCTTCTGCAGCCGGTCGAGCACTCTGGGATGGACGACGATGCGGAGTTGGAAGTCCGATTCGTCTCGCTGCCGTTTCTTCAGGATCTCCGCCAGTTTGCGCTGGATTTCCACGCTCATCGTTTCGGCGCTCTTCACCTTGCCGCGGCCCTTGCAGTACGGACAGTCATCAAAGACCGCCTGCCGCACGCTTTCGGTGTGGCGCTGGCGGGTCATCTCCATCAAGCCCAGTTGCGAAATGGGCAAGATGTGGGTTTTCGCGCGGTCGCGCTTCAAGCCTTCGCGCATCCGCTGATACACCTGCTGGCGGTCCTTGTGGTACTTCATGTCAATGAAGTCCAGGACGATGATCCCGCCCATGTTGCGCAGGCGGAGCTGCCGGCAGATCTCGTCGGCGGCTTCGAGGTTGACCTTCAAGATGGTGTTTTCCGTCTCCTTGCCGTCCTTGTCCTTGGCGTTCTTGTGGCGGCCGGTGTTGACGTCAATCGCGACCAGCGCCTCAGTTTCGTCCACGATGATGTGGCCGCCGCTCTTGAGCGGCACCTGGCGCGCAAAGGCCACCTGCAACTGACGGGTGATGTTGAAGCGATCAAAGATGGGTTGCGGTTCGTTGTAGAACTTGATCTTGGTGGCCGAGCGTCGCGAAACGCGGCCGATGAGGTCGCGGACGCGCTCGTACGCCGCGTGGTTGTCAATGACGATCCGGTCCACCTCCTCGGTGAGAAAGTCTCGCACCGTGCGCTCGATCAGGTCGGGTTCCTGGAAGACACACGAAGGCGCCGGCTGGGAGCTGATGCGCTGCTGCACGGCTTTCCATTCTTCGACGAGGAACGCGAGGTCGCGCACAAAGTATCGTGCCTGCTGGCCTTCGCCCGCGGTGCGGATGATGACGCCCATGCCTTCGGGGATGGTCAGGTTGCGGACGATCTTCTTCAGGCGTTGCCGCTCCTCACCGTTCTCGATCTTGCGGGAGACGCCGCATTGGTCCGAATTCGGCAGCAGGACGAGGAACCGACCCGGCAGCGCCAGGTTCGTGGTGACCCGCGGACCTTTGGTGCCGATGGCCCCCTTGGTCACCTGCACGATGATCTCGGAGCCGGGCGGGTACAGCTTCGGGATGTCCTTCTGCGTGATCCGCGGTTTGTCCCGTTGTTTCCGGTTCTCGCGTTCGACGATTTCCACGCTGCTGTCGAACGCCGCCGGTACGATGTCCCAGTAGTGCAGGAAGGCGTTCTTTTCGAAGCCGATTTCAACGAAGGCGGCCTTGAGGCCATCCTCCAGGTTGCGAACCTTGCCTTTGTAGATGCTGCCGACCAGACGCTCGTCTCCGGTGCGCTCGATCGTGAACTCCTCCAGCTTGCCCTGCTCCAAAACGGCGACCCGCGTCTCCAGCGACTCGGCGTTGACGATCACCTCCTTTTGGGACTTCTCCTTCGGCCGCACCAGCCGACGGACGGTCGTCATCACGCGCTCCGCCGCCGCTTTGACCATCCCGACCAGGCCTTGTGGTTTGGGCGGGGCAGCCGGAGCCGCATCCGTCTCCTCAACCGTCTGTTCCGGTTCGTCCAGATGGGGCTGGCGGAAATCGGTCGCGCTGCGGGCGTCGCCGTCGGCCGGGGCCGGGCTATCCGGGGCGTCTTCGGGCAGACCGGCAGCGCGGTTCTCGGCGCGTTGGATTTCGCGCTCGTGGCGCCGGAAGTCGAAAACGGATTCTTCGGCCGACTTGTCGCCGACGATTTCGGCGCGGGCCTCGGTGGCGGCCCGTTCGGGTTTGAAGGTCTGGCTTTTCCCCGGCCGGAAGCGCTGGCCGCGGCGGCGGCGGGAGAAGGTACGTTCACTCATGGTGGATCAGGATTGGCGGTAGAGTTGGACGTTGAGCAACAGGCCCATGGCGACGAGGGAGCATAACACTGAGGTTCCGCCGTAGCTGAGCAGCGGCAGGGGTATGCCCGTCACGGGCATCAAGCGGATGTTCATTCCGATGTTCACGAAGACGTGGCAGAACAGCAGGGCCACAATGCCGATGGCCAGCAGTCTGCCCAGGCGGTCGCGCGCCTGACTGGCGATCCGCAGACCGCTGAAGAGCACCACGGTGTAGAGGGCAATCACGGTGAGGCTGCCCACGAAGCCGCTCTCTTCGGCGATCACGGAAAAAATGAAATCGTTGTGGGCCACCGCACGCGGCAGATAACCGAGGGCGTTCTGGGTGCCCTGGCGCCAGCCCTTGCCGGTCAGCCCGCCGGAGCCGACCGAGATGAGTGCCTGTTGAACATTGTGCGAGGCGTCGCGGTATTCCCGCTGCGCGCGCTGCCGCTCGGCATCGGTGGCGTTGGGCCCGGCGAAATCCACGCCGAAGTACACCAGCAGCCGTTTACGCTGATACGGTTCCAGTTTGATCTGCCAGCTCGGCGGTGCGAACAGGATGTCCACCAGCAGCGCCACCACCACCAGCCCCACCGCGCCCACGAAGAAGACGAGGCGCCGCCATGGGACGCCGGCCACGAACATCATCACCAGGCCGACCGGCAGGAAAACCAGCGCCGAGCCGAGATCCGGCTCTTTCAGGATCAGGACAAACGGCAACACGGCCAGCCCGATCGCCTGGACAAACGGACGCCAATCCCGCAGCTCGGGCTCCGGGCGGCTCAGGAAATTGGCCAGCGTGAGGATGAACGCCAGCTTGGCGAGTTCCGACGGTTGAAACTGGAACGGTCCCAGATCAATCCACCGCATCGCGCCCCAGCCCTGCGTGCTGCCAATGCCCGGAATCAACACCGCGACCAGGAGCAGGACGCAAAGCCAGTAGCCAATAACCGCCCAGCGGGCGATGCGCCGATAGCTGGTCAGGCAGGCAATCGCCGCCAGCGCCGCGCCGCCCGCGTACCAGATGAGTTGCTTGAAATGGTCCTGCCGATGCCAGGGCAGCGCGGCAGCGTAATCCTTCGCCAAAGTGGCGCTGGCGATGAAAATGAATCCCATGACCATCAACCCCAGCACGGCCACAATCAGCGGCCATTCCAGCGGGCCGCGCTCGGGTTTATGGGCGACAGTGATCATTTTCAGTTTGCCCGCGCCAAGTTCGCCTCCGCCGGTTTCAGACCGGGCATCCGCGCTGCGATGGCTTGAAAGACCTCACGGGCGACTGGCGCGCACGTCCCACCGCCCGAGCCGCCGCTCTCGACCATCACGACCACCGCGTAACGCGGCGTCTCGTAGGGGCCGAACGCGACGAACCAGGTCACCTTGTCCACCACCCGCCCGCCTTCCTTGATTTCGGCTGTGCCTGTCTTGCCACCGACGCGGAAGCCCGGGAGGCGCGGCACGATTCGCCCGTTGGCGTTGACTTGCTGGAACGCGCGAAAACCGGTGCCCTCCGGCAGTTCGGTGTCCGCCACCATCGCCTCCCGGATCAGTGCCAGCGTCGAATCGGGGAAGCCGATGTCGCCCCGCACCGTGGCCGGGAACTCGCGGCGGGCAGGTTCGTTGACGGTGGGTTCGGCCGGCTCGACGCGCAGCACCAGGCGCGGTCGGAGCACTTTCCCCCCGTTGGCGATGGCCGCGGTGACCACCGCCATCTGCAACGGGGTCGTGGTGATTTCCTGGCCGATGCAGACGTTGGCGAGGTTGCCATCCGACCAGACGCCCAGCACTTCGTCCGGGGTCGGGAAGTAGCCGCGCACTTCCTGGCGCGTGCCGAGGCCGATGCGCTCGCCTAGGAAGAATCGCTTGCCGATGTTCAGTACCCGCTCCCGGCCCGCCCGCAGGCCGTAGTGGATGAAGTAGCTGTTGCTCGACCGCTTGAAGGCGCGAATGAAATCGTAGTCGCCGGGCGGCACGGTATCCTCGATCTTGCGGCGGCCGAGGAAGAAGGCGCCGCGACCCGGTCGGGCTGGATCGGGCGCCACGCGGAACAGGGCGTTCGGATCGAAACCGGAGTCAAAGCACGCCAAGGCCGTGATGATCTTGAACACCGAGCCGGGATGGTAGGCCCCCTGCGTGGCGCGGTTCAGCATCACGCGGTACAAGGGGTGGTTGAGTTGCTCCCAGCGCGCCTCGGGGATGCCGGTTACGAACTCGTTGGGATTGAACGCCGGCGCGGACACCAGCGCGACCACGTCACCGTTATGAACGTCCATCACCACGACCGCGCCACGAACGTCGGCGGCCACGGTGCGAAGCGCATGGTAGGCGGCGCGCTGCAGGTCGAGATCCAGGGTCAAAACCAGGTTCCGCCCGGGCTCGGGCGTCTGCCAGACGGACTCGGTTTCGCGGTAGGAGAGGCTGTTGACAACAATGGATTTGGTGCCGGCGGCGCCCACGAGGTCGTCGTCGAAGGCGTATTCGAGGCCGATCGCGCCGTTGTAGCTGGGCAGGCTGTAACTGAAGGACGCCTCCTCGTCACCGCGCGCCTGATCGTCCCGCACGAGATAGCCGAGCACGTGAGCGGCGATCTCGCCATGCGGATAGTAACGAACGGGCAGAACGTCCAGGTCCACTCCCGGCGCGCCGGGACCGCGCTCGAGGAAGCGGGCGACTTGGGCGGGTGTAAGGTTCTCGAGGATGGTGAGCGGCCGATAGGGCCATTGATTGTGGTGCCGATGAAACGCGCGCGGGTCGAGCGTGATTGGTTGGCCGAGCAGTTCGCCCACCCGCTGTACCGCGTTGCTGGCCACGGTGTACCGCACATTGGCCGCGAGCTGTTGGCGCTGCTGGGGCGTGAACCGAACCAATCCTTGGGAGGGTTTGAACCGGGCCAACACCCGGTCAAGGAAGCTGGCGGGCGGGTTGGTCGGGCCGGCGTCGCGGCGCAACTGCTCGATCAGCGCTGCCCGCTGTCGGCGGTACTCCGCCGCAAACTGGGGGCGCAGTTCGTCGAGATAGAGGTTCAGGTTGTAGCTTGGCCGGTTTTCCGCCAGCACGCGCTCGGCGCGGTCGAATATCTTTCCGCGCACCCCGGGCACCCGCACCGAACGAAAGGTCTGCGTGGTCAGGCTGGACTGGTAGCGCTTGTACGAGACGATCTGGGTGTGCCAGAGGCCCACCACCAGCACGGCCATCGCCACCAGCACGCCCAGCGCGAGCACCCGCACCCGCGGATCGCCCCGTCGCAGTTGGTCGAAGATCAGCATGGCTAGTGGCGTCCCCGCAGGATTTCCCGGTCGGGACGGAAGGTCGGCGGTTCCACTGTCCGGTAGGAAAGAAGTCCCGCCACGGTGTCGAAGAGCCGGAAGATCAGCGGGGTGAGAGCCGCGCTCCAGCCGCAGGTGACGAGAAACTGCCAAAGCGAACCCCAGCCGACGATGGGGTTCTCGCCGAGCGAGAGCAGCAGGATGAGTTTCAGCAAAAGGATCGCCGCCGTCGCCACAACACCAAGGATCACCTGGGCATAGGGCAGGTCACGGAGCACCAGTTCCTGCGCCCGATGCAACCCGCAACCCGTCGCAAAGAGTGGCAGGATGCTGACGCCGAGCGGGTTCGCCGAAAGCGAGTCCAGCAGGACGCCGCCCGACACCGCCAGGATGCCCACCGTCAATACGTTGGTCGTCATCGCCGCCACAACAACCAGTGCGGGCAGCACGTCAAACTGTGCGCCCAGCCAGCGGCGGGGTGCCTCCAGCCAGGCGGCGGCGAAGATGCCCGCGAACGCGAAGCCGACCAGGATGAGGGAGCGCAACCCGTTCATGGCATCAGCACCAGCACTTCCCGCAGGCGACTGGTGTCCGCCGCCATTTTTACCCGTGCCTCGGTGTACAACCCGAAGCCGACGCTCCGGGAGTCCACGATGGTTCCCACCGGAATGCCCGGCGGGAAAATGCCGCCCAGGCCGCTGGTCTGCACCGTTTGTCCCGGCCGCAAGGCGCTTTGCCGCGGGAGGTTGGTCAGGTCCACGAGCCGATGGTCGAGGACGCTCGTAGAGAAAGCGGTGATCACGCCGTTCTCGCCGGCCTCGCGGACGAGCACCGCCACGCGACATTTCGGATCGCCCACGAGCAGGACTTGCGTCCGGGTGAGTCCGACGTCGCCGGTCCGTCCCACCAAACCCGTCGGCGTCAGCACGGGCAGGTCCGGTTGCACGCCGTCGCGCGAGCCCAGGTCAATCCAAACGGTGCGCCACCAGTCCTCCGGATCCCGCGCAATGACGCGGGCGACCTTGTGCTTCCAAGGGGTCTGGCGCTGCCAGGCCACGAGTTCGCGCAGGCGCTCGTTCTCGCGGAGGGCCTCGGCGTGTTGGAGCGCTTGGAGGCGGAGCTCGACATTCTCCCGCCTCAGAGTGGCAAGCTCATCGAGGAGCGCCCGGCGGCTCGCAGTCAGATCACTCGTCCGGTCGGCCAGCGTTTGCCCGAAGCCAGCCAGCCCGAACAGCGGGACGAACAAGCTGCCGACGGCGAGGCGGGCCTTCCGCGAAACCTGCTCGGGCAGGTTGAGGAGGGCCAGCGTCACCACCAGCACCACGGCAAAGCCGATCCAGTACGGCTTGTTCAACATTCGTTCACCCGGATTTCAAAATGCGGGCGAACGCACCGGTCCGGCTTGCGGACCTCAGGCGGAGGACGAGGCTACTCGTTTCAAGAAGGAGATTTCCTGCAACACCCGGCCCGTGCCCTCGGCCACGGCCGTCAGCGGATCGTCGGCAATGTGGACCGGAAGGAAGGTCTCCTCCGCCACGAGCCGGTCAATGCCGCGGAGCAGCGCCCCGCCGCCGGCCATCACAATGCCCCGATCCACCAAGTCCGCCGCCAGTTCAGGCGGGCAACGTTCCAAGGTGATGCGGATTGCTTCCAAAATGCTCGAAAGAGGCTCTTTCAGGGCTTCCCGTATTTCCTCTGAGCGAACCGTGATGGTCTTGGGCAGGCCGGTGCTTAGATCCCGGCCTTTCACATCCATGGTCAATTCCTGCTCCAGAGGATACGCGGAGCCGATTCGGATCTTGATCTCCTCCGCCGTGCGTTCGCCAATCATCAAATTGTGTGCCCGCTTCATGTACGCCACGATGGTTTCATCGAATTCGTCTCCGCCCACGCGGAGACTGCGGCTGTACACAATGCCGGCCAGCGAGATGATCGCCATCTCGCACGTGCCGCCCCCCGTGTCCACGATCATGTTGCCCGCCGGCTCATGCACCGGAAGGCCCACGCCAATGGCCGACGCCATCGGCTGCTCGATCAGATAGACTTCGCGAGCGCCGGCATGGGTCACGGAGTCCTTCACCGCGCGGCGTTCGACTTCGGTGATGCCCGAGGGCACCGCCACGACCACGCGGGGGGCGATCAGCTTGCGGTGGTGAACCCGCTGAATGAAATGGCGCAACATCGCGCCGGTGACATCAAAATCGGCGATCACTCCGTCCTTCATCGGCCGGATGGCCACGATATTGCCGGGCGTGCGACCGAGCATCCGCTTGGCCTCCTCGCCCACCGCGAGAACGGTGTTCGTGCCGGCCTGAATGGCCACCACCGACGGTTCGCGCAGCACGATTCCCTGGTCGCGGACATAAACGAGGGAATTCGCCGTCCCAAGGTCAATTCCAATGTCGTTGGAAAACAGGCCTTTAAGTTGCGCGAACATGAAGCGTGCCTGGCACGCCGCGAAACTTAGAAGTCCGCTCACCGCAAGGTCAAGGCGATTAGCGGAAACAGCGACTCGCCAGGAGCATTTGTCATCTGCCAGTCGTGGGAGGCGAGATCGAGGAGGGCGTTGAGCAGCGAAAACGGAGGCTCCGTTTGCCACCCAGCGTTCCAAGCCGCCGGCCGAGCGAGCGCTCCGACAGTCGGGTGCAGCAGCATCTCCTTTCCGCGCGGGCGTACCGAGCTCTCGTCGCCGTCACTCAGTACGACGTGAACGGTGGGGACGCAGCGGCGCTGGGCCGGCAGTTGGAATTGCGGGCCGCCGCAGGCGAACACGGAGGAGGTCTTGTTCGGTGGCCGCGGCGCAGGGCCAGCCACGTCAAGCCGACCGCGCAAAGGGCGAAGACCAGCGCGTTGGGGGTGCGCGCGGTCCACACTTCCCACGGCCACGGGAATCGAAAGACCACAAAGTTCAACCCGAGGAACAACCAAGTGAGCAGCAAGAGGGACGGCCGGAGAAACCATTCGGCCGGGCGGGTCGGGTCCGCTGGACGGCCGAAGCGGAACGATGCGATCGAGGTCAGAGCAAGCGGCAAAACGAAGCAGAACACCCACGGCCACCCGGCATCGGCGGGCGTTCCTAATTCGACCACAGCGATCACGGTCTTGCCCGCAATGGGCAACATCACCAAAGGCAAAACAACCAAGTACGGCCACCACCGCCCGCCCGCCACCGCGACCAGCGGGACAGTCACCATGACCAGACCAAAGCCATAGACCGCACTAAACCAGCAGACGGCAAGGAATTCGGCGGCGACCAGCAGCGCGACGTGGATCGCGAGCAGAATGCCTTCGAGCCAGCCGGGCAAAGCCGCTTCGTTCACGCGGGCGCCCGTGACCGCCGGCATGGTTTGGGGTGTCCCTTCGAAGATTCTTGCTCGATTGAGCCATAACCCCAGCCCCAGCGCCGTGCCGATCACGGCACCGAAGATCGTTTCCATGAAGTTCCACCAGTTGATCAAGGGCAGAAGCTCCCGGAGTGCGCCAGCTTTCAGCACCTCGCTATTCCAACCCGCCCACCCCTGCGCGGCTTGTCCCAACGGAAACCCGACCGCCCCGCCCGCCAGCCCCCAGAGGCCGAGTCGGAGCCCCAGGGCATCGCGACGCCAAGCCAGATACGCGAGCAGCGTGAGCAACGCCACCAGAAGACCACCCCACACTTCGCGTCGCGGTTTCAGGGCCGCGTCCGGCAACCAACGCCAATCAGCGGAAAAGTAGATTGGAGGCAGCGTGCGGTTCGCGGGATCGTACGGCTCGTTCAGCAACCGGATACCCACAAAGCACACCACCAGCAACGTCAGCATCAGCCCGACCACCTCGCGCCACCGATATTCACAACCGCTCAGGGCCATGCCCAGAAGGGCGCCGGCGAACCCGATCCAAATCGCGCCCTTCACCGCCAATCCCAACATCCCCCAGCGCAGCGCGGCCCAGTTACCGACCATCGCCGGATCCTGCGTCAGGCCGATCGTCTGGCCGTAGGTCATTGAACCCCCAATCCCCATCGCCAGGGTTCCCCAAGCGACCGCCCGCGCCACGCGGGCCGCGGGCACGCCCGGGCAAAACAACAAGGCCAGCACCAACGCCAGGAGCACACCCGCGATCATCGCACCCGTCTCGTGGCCATATTGGCCGCGAATGCCCCACCCCATTCCCCCGGCGAGCGCCGGGAACAGGAGCGCCGCCCACCGCGGGACTTCGAATTCCCGGGGCGAGGATTCGGCGGAATACCACCAATTCGCTCCGGCAGCCCTACCCGACTTTTCACCGGCGCTGCACGCAGGAGGTTCGAGCGGGGTGCTCACGGCGCGGTTCGCTGGTGTTGGTAGCTTTGCCCGATGGGAGCCGATCATCCCGCGGCGCGGGCCGATCCCGTTCGCGCAACCAAGCGCGTCACCGCCGCCAGCACGGCGGACGGCTGGACGGCGGTGAGGCAGCGCCGGTCAATGGGGCATTCGCGAAGGAAACAAGGGGCACACGGCGGGCTCGACCGAACGATCTCATGACGTTCATCCCCGGGCAGCCCCGGCCCGGTCAATTCCGGCGAAGTGCTTCCGAACACCGAGACGACCGGAACGCCCAGCGCGGCTGCCAGGTGCATCGGACCGGTGTCGTTCGTCACCAACACGCGACAGACGCTCAGTGCCGCGCAGAGCTCGCGCAGCGAGGTGCTGCCAGCCAGATTCACCAGCCGAGGCTCCCCTGCCCTGTCGCCGCCGCGCGCCAACTCGGTCGCGATGGCGCAGGCCGTTGGTCGGTCCGCCCGGGCGCCGAAGATCACCACGCCCCACCCCGGCCAGGCCGCGACTTCCCGCGCGACCGCCGCGAATCGTTCCGTCGGCCAGCGCTTCGCCGGTCCGTACTCCGCGCCGGGATTCACACCCAGCCACGTCACGTCGTTCGTCAGCCCGAACCGCCCCCGAACCGAAAGCTGCTCCTCCCCTGCCACCGCCATCACCGGCGGGCAGGGCACGGCACTGGCCCCCACCGCCGAAACGAGGTGGAGGTAGTGCTCGGTGTGATGCGTCGCAGCCGGCTTCGGGGATTGGTTGAGCGGGGAACTCGCCGCACCGGCAATCAATCGTTTGATCTCGGTCACGGAGCGCTTGCGCATCGGGACGAAGCGGGACGGCCGCGACACCGGGCGGGAGAGAAGCGGCGAACGACCGTTGGCCGCGTAGCCGATCCGCTCCCGAACCCCGCCCAGCCACAGTTCGAAGGCGGAACGAAACGAGTTCGGGAAAATCACGCCGAGGTCAAATCGTCCCCGGCGCAATCGCCTTGCCACGGTCCAAAGGCCCTCGTCGCCGACCGCCCACACTTGATCCGCCGCCGGATGGTACCGCCAAAGGTCCGCCAGCTTCCGGACAGTGAGGAGGGTGATCCGCGCGGACGGAAAGTGTTCGCGCAAGCGCTGGAGCGCGGGCATGGTCATGACAGCGTCACCCAACCAGTTGACCCCGCGGACGAGGATTTGACGGACGTCGTTCACGAGGACCACGAGGGAAGCAACTCAGAACTCCTCGGTCGCGGGCTCGGGCGAACTCGCCGTGGTTCGCGCCGGCCGTCCGGGGCGCTTCCACCGCCGATGCACCCAAAACCAGTTGGCCGGATCCCGCCTCACCGCGACCTCGAACGCCGCATTGATGTCGCGCGTGATTGCCTCGACCGGCCGCGGCTGCCCGGCTGTATGCGTGGGAATCTCGTCGCCAATCTCAATCCGCCAACGGCCGAGTGCCACGCGGTAGCAAACGGCGGTGTACACGGGACAACCGTAGCGCAGAGCAAAAACCGCCGGCGCGGTGGTGGTCGAACAGTCCCGGCCGAAAAAGGGCACGGCGAGGCCGCGATCGCCGGCGTTCTGGTCGGCCAGGAAACCGATCATGATTCGCTGGCGGCTCATTGCCTCTCTCAACGCGGCAGCATCCGAGCGCCGCTCAAAAAAGAGGCAGCCGGAGCGTGCCCGGATGTCCTGCATCAGGCGGTTCAGGGCCGGCTGGCGCAGCGCCCGGTAGGTCGTCGCGTACTGCAGCCCCGGCACGAAAAGGTTCCCGCGCGCGTAGAGCTCGAAGTTGCCAAAATGGCCGATCGCCACCACGCACGATCGCGCATTCGGGCGGTTCGTCCACGCCAGTTTTTCCGCGCCGGCCACGGTCAGCACGCGGCGCACTTCGTCATCCGTCATGGCGAGCGTCCGCACCGCGCTGGCGAAGTTCTCGCCGATGCGCCGGAAGTTTTCGCTCGCCAGTCGGCGGACCTCCGCCGGAGAAAGCGCCTCTCCGAAGGCCAGCGCCAGATTCTCTCGCGCTGCCCGACGATGGCGGGCGTCCAGCGCGTGGGTCAGCGCGCCGAGGAATCGTCCCAGCCGGGCGACGACCGGCAGCGGCATCACCTGAAGCAGGCCGAGGAAGCCTTTGGCCACCCGGTAGAGGAGCGTGTTCATCGGCGAAAACAGATCTGCCGCACGCACTCCTCGAAGCTCTTCGCGCCCCGGACGATCTGGATTTCCACCCGCATGAAATAGATCGGCAGGTCGCGGCGATCCAACTTGGGGAAGCGCACCGCATCTTTTTGCGTGGTGAGAATCATCTCGGCCTGCCGCTTCTTGCTGCGGTTGATGACGTTGATCACTTCCTGCTGCGTGAAGCGGTGGTGATCGGCGAAACGCTTCGAGTACACCAAGTCGGCTCCCAGTTCCACCAGTCCCCGCTCAAAACTCTCGGGCAGGGCGATGCCGCTCAAGGAGGCGACGCGGCGGCCTTTTACCAATTCGAGGCCCACTCGTTCGCCGGTGAACACGTCCTCGAAATACAGCGGGTGATGGACGCATTCGATGATGCCGGCCGCGGGATTCAACTGCCGGATGCGCTCGCGCAGTTTTTCCGTCTGCCCGTCGCTCTTGGTGATGAAAACCGTCCGCGCTCTTGCCAGATGGGATGGCGGCTCGCGCAGCGTGCCGCGCGGCAACAGATGCCCGTTGCCGAAGGGCTGCTGGCAGTCCACGAGCACCACGTCGTGCCGCCGGCCCCGCAGCTTCCAATACTGGTAGCCGTCGTCGAGCAGCAGCGTGTCGCACCCGAACTTCTCGATGGCATACAGGCCCGCCTTCACCCGGTCTTTGTCCACCAGCACGACCACGTCGCGCAGGTTGGACGCCAGCATGTAGGGCTCATCGCCGGCCGCTTCCGAGTCCAGCAGCAGGGATTTCCCATCCGAAACCACGCGCGGCGGCGTCTTGTCCTGCCGCAGCAGCAGCCGGCTTTTGAGGCGCGTGGCAAAAGGAAGCGGCTTGGACTTGTAGCCGCGGGACAGGATGGCGACGGTGCGCCCCTGGTCCTTCAATTCCCGGGCGAACTTCTCCACCACGGGGGTTTTGCCCGTGCCGCCCACAGTCAGGTTCCCGATGGCGATGACCTGGATGCCCACCGTGTAATCGCGGAGGATTCGGACGTCGTACAGGAACCGCCGCGCCTTGACCGCGAGGCCGAACAGTTTGGACAGCACCAGCAGCACGCCCCGGAGCGCGGTCGCCCGCTTGCCCTTCCGCTCCTCGAAGATCACCTCGAGGACGAAAGTCTCGGCGGTTTCCGCCCAGGCCCGGAGTTGCTCACGCATCGGGCTTGAGGATGACCCGCACCCCCAAGCGCGGCAAGCAATGGGAAGTGGGGCCGACCGTCGCGGCCGCCTTGCCCCCAGTTTGGGAGATCAGCGGCGGCGACTGCCCGCGACAAACCGCACGGTCAATGGGCGGCGAACGCCATCCGTTTGGCTCAGCCCTTGAGCACCGCCTCGTGAAACTCCTTCCAGTCGTCGAGATTGTTCAGGTTGACCGCGTCGCGAGGACCGTCGGTCAGACCGTTGGCCGAGAGGATCGCCTGCCGCGTGGCGTCGTCGTGCAGATAGCCGGTGATCGCGGCATTCAATTTCGCGATGGAGGCCGCGTCCAGTCGCACGCCCGGCTGTTGACGAATCCACGCCTCAAACTGCGGATAGGTGGGCCGCTGCGTCTTGAGGAAGTCCAGGACCGCATCGCGTCGGAGCCCCAGCCCGTCAATAACCATCTGATCGTAGCCCGGTCCGCAGCCCGGGTACCCGTCAGCAAGTTTGCCAAGTGCCTCGAGCGACGCCTTCAGCCAAAGCCGGGGCAGGTGGAGGACGCCGAGGGGGCCCGCGACGCCGGAACTGATGAGGGGAACGTATTTGGTAGTCATGGAGTCAAGATGGGGTTGGGGATTTCTGTCGTCTGAGCGCGCAAGGTGCCACAGACGCGGCAACGCGCAAACCCGGGCGGTACATTACGCCTAGCCACCGCCCCCTTGGCATTGGGGGTGGTTTCGCAGCCGGACGCCCGGACCAGAACTCCGGCCCGCCGCACGGCCAGTGGCGCTGCCGCGCCTCACGTGGTCTCCGGCGCGACGTAAACTTCCTCTTTCGGTAGCGCGGCAAGGATCATGTTGACCGTCCGATCAATCCCCCCGGCCCCCTCCCGGACCACGCGCTGCGCGTTGCGGCCCATCTCCTCGCGGAGGTCGGGCCGGTTGAGCAGTTCATCCACCGTCTGTTCGAGTTCGGTCTCGTCCCGCACCTGGCGCGCCGCCCGGCCCCGAAGGAAGCTCTCCGCGATGGCGGCGAAATTCTGCATGTGCGGCCCGAAGAGGATCGCCTTCCCCAGCGCAGCCGGCTCGATGGGATTCTGCCCCCCTTCGCCCACCAGGCTCTTGCCCACAAATACCACCGTGGCGACTTCGTAGAAGTACTTCAGCTCGCCAGTCGTGTTGACGAGCAGACATTCGATCTCGCCGGGCGCGAGCTTCGTCTGGGCGGTGACCTGGCGCCGGTAGATGAACCTGACCCCCCGCGCCTCCAGGTCCTGACCGACCTCCTTGCCCCGCTCGAAATGCCGCGGAACGAGCACCAAAAAGAGGTTCGGGTGCCGTTTCCGCAGGCGGAGGAAAACGTCCGCCAGCAGGGCCTCCTCGCCCGCGTGGGTGCTACCGCCCAGCAGGATGGGCGCGCCGGCCGGCACGCCTAACTGGCGCAACATGGCCTCCGCATCTAGCAACCGTCGCTCGTCCAGCCGGGCGGCATCGAACTTCAAGCTGCCGATGACCTGCACGGCCTCCGGACGGCACCCCAGCTCCAGGAGGCGCTGGCGGTCGGATTCACTCTGCGCCCCGACTCCGGCGAACTGCGCGAAAAGCGGGCGAAAGAGGAATCCGAACCGCCGATAGCCGCGATACGAGCGTTCGGACAGCCGGGCATTGACGAGAAAGACCGGCACGCGACGGTCGCGGAGTTTCCAAAGGAAATTGGGCCAGATCTCTGCCTCCACCAGCACCACCGCCTCCGGCCGGAGCACCAGCAGCGCCCGCGACACCGCCCGCCGAAAGTCCACCGGGTAGTAAACCTTGAGGATGCGCTCGGGGAGTTTCTTGCGCAGCTCGCCCATGCCCGTTGAAGTGGTGGTGGTCACCGCGATCTTGAGGTTCGGGGCGCGCAGTTCCAGAGCGCGGATCAGTTGGACGCACAAATTGACCTCCCCGACACTCACTGCGTGCAGCCAAAGCACGTGCCGGTTGGTTACGGCGTGTTTGACCCGAGTGCCATACCGGCCGAAGCGCTCTCCGAACCCCTCGCGCCAGTTGCCGCGCCGCCACAATTTGAGGAAGTAGAAAGGCGCGCCCAGCAAGAAGCCGAGCGTGAAAAAGAGGTTGTACAGAATCCGTATCACGTCCGGGACGGGAGGCTAGCAAGTCGCTGCCGCTGAAGGAATCAGGAAAGCGGGGAAACGGCGGTCGGACAACGTCCGCAGACGCGAACCGGCTTGCCCACGGCCTGTGGTCGCCAACGAAAACGGCAGGGTCGTTTCGGGAGCGGTCGCCGCCGTAGCCGCCCCGGTGATCCGGACCACAGATTTCCTGGGCGGTCTCCGGAGCGATCAGGAGACCGGCGTGACCGGCGGCGGAGCCAGCTCGAAAGCCGGCGTGAGGTAACGCCGACATTCTTGTCGGCAGGTACCTCGAGTTTTCGGTCTGCCCCGGCGCCGGTTAGGAGCCCAGTGCTACTGGCCGGTCGGGAGACCAACGTTACTGTGAGCCGGCTGGAAAGCCGGCGTTACCGAATCCGTACCGCCGACCTCCCGGTCGGCCTCGAGAGCCGGTCAGGAGACCGGCGTTATGGGGTGCGCCGAGCTTCTTGTTGCTCTGTAGCGCCGGCATTCTTGCCGGCAGGTGCCGCCGACCTTCTCGTCGGCCTACTTAACCCGGTCAGGAGACCGACCTTACGTGAGCCGGCTGGAAAGCCGGCGCTACCAAATCCGTACCGCCGACCTCCAAGTCGGCCGCCGGAGCCGGTCAGGAGACCGGCACTATGGGGTGCGCCGAGCTTCTTGTTGCTCTGTAGCGCCGGCATTCTTGCCGGCAGGTGCCGCCGACCTCCAAGTCGGCACCGAAGCCGGTCAGGAGACCGGCGCTACTGGCCGGTCGGAAGACCGGCCTTACGTGAGCCGGTCAGGAGACCGACGCCGCGTGCGAAAAGGGCGGGCTCCGTCGCCGAAGCCCGCCCGCGTGATCCGATTACGGGGTGATGCTGCCTACTCGCTCACCACCCGGTAGAACCGTGCCGGACCATTCACGTCCACACCTAGGTTCAACACCGCCGCGCCCGCGCCATCCAGCGTCACCGTCTGCACCGCCGTCCACGGTCCCTCGACCGCTTCCGCCGTCTGCACCGTCACGCTCGCGTTCGGCGCCCCGCGCACACTCAGGCTCAGGCCCGTCTCCGTCCGCGCGATGCCCGTTGTCATCCCGGCTTCCACCGCCGCCACGGCCAGCACCCGCTCCCGTCCGCTCAGGTCCGTCTCCAGCAGCCGATACAGCACGCCCGCCTCCGCCGGAGCACTCGCATCCGTCAGACCGTAGCTTTGCGGCCGACCATCCCAGCCCGTCGCCGGGATCATCTGCGCCGTCAGCCGTTGCCAGCCGCCGTCCGCCGTGGACCGCTCCACCCGGAAGCCCAGCACGCCGTTCTCCACCAGCGTGCCCCAGGTCACTTGCACGAGCCCATCCCCGGTCGTCACCGCCTTGAAGTACGCCAGTCGCGCGGCCGTGGGCGGTGCATTCCAGAAGCCAAAGTCCACTGTCATATCGCCATTGGCATCGCGCGCGACGGACAAGTCGTCCTGCCCGCCGCCCGGACCAAACTCGGTTCCCACTCCCGCGCCGTTGCCCAGCGGCTCCGCGCCAAAGGACAAATTGATCTTCGGACTCCAGACTTCGGTCGCCGGGCCGCCCGACTGGATCCCGTTGTTGTCGTTGTCCACCTGGTTGTCCAAGTTCACCGGCGTGCCCGTGCTGCGCGGGTAACTGGCCAACGCGCCACCCGGCGTCGCAAAGTTGCTCACCGGGATACGGACCCTGTAGTCGCCGGCAACCACCGCAAAGTAGTAGGTGCCATCGGCCTCGGTGGTCGTGGTATGGGCGGGCGTCAGCCCGTTTTCGGGCTTTCCGTCCTCATCAATCGGGGTGCCATCGGGAAGGGTCCGGAACAACTCGACGACCACGTTCGGGATACCCACTTCCCCGGCGTTGACGACGCCGTTGTTGTTGGCATCGTGCCAGACCAAGGAACCGATGCTGTACACGGAATCCAAGTCCGAATCGGGATCCCAGAACCCAAAGTCCACGGTCATGTCGCCATTGGCGTCGGAGGAGTTGTCACGAGTTGCACCGATGCCGAACTCTTTGCCAGGTCCAGTCCCGTCCACCGGTTCCGTGCCCACGGCAAGCTGGATCATCGGACTCAGTGCTGGGTTGCCATAACCAAGCTGCTTCCCGTTGTTATCATTATCCACCTGATCATCCGTGGCGCCAATCAACGGACTGGCCGCGCGAATTGAAGCCAGCGCCTGCCCAGGGAGGAAGTTGAACGAAGCAACACGAACGCGATAGGTGCCCGGGGCCAGACCGCTGAAGAGGTAGGATCCAACCTCGCCGGTTGTCGCTGTCCGGGTAGTCGCCTGCGGCGTCACGCCATTTTCGGGACGACCATCAGCATCCACGAGATTCCCGGCGGAATCCGTTTGGAAGAGTTCAAGCAGAACATTCCCAATACCCAGCTCACCCGGCTGCCAGTAGCCATCCAAGTTCCGGTCATGCCAGACCAATGATCCGATACTGCCGCCGGAACAAGCCACCGCCACACCCGCGGCCGTGAACGTCCCGGTATAGTTACCATTCTTGCCGTCGCCGCGAGCCCCGGCCACCAGGTACTTCCAGAAACTCGCCGGTGAGCCGGACTGCGCGAAAGTCCTGCTAGCGGTGGCATCAAAGTAGTTATCTACCGGAGTGGGGTGAACCAGTGAGTTGTCGAGCGAAAAGCTCGTGTAGGCCGCGGCGCTCCAGCGCCAGTTGATGATGGTGTCCGGAACACTGCTGAACACCTCGGCCGAGATGGTGACCGATTTAGCCTCCTTGAGATCATATCCGGCCGGGATCAAGTACGCGCCGCCGGTCAGGAAGGGATCCGAGACCGTTGGGGACACACGGGTGACCCACCGGCCCCCCTCCCACGTCGTGGACGGCGTGGTGTAGGTGGTATCGAAGAAGATCACGCCGTCGGGCAGATTCACCGTGATCGGCGCTCCATTCTTGGGCTTGGCGTACTTGGCGATCACCGCCTTGACGTTCGAGAAGTAGATCGAGAGACCGTTCAGCGAGGCGCCGCCCGGGACGCTGATCGAATCCGCGTGGGCGTTGAACCAGAGGTATCGGCCCGCTGGCAACGAGGTCTTGCTGAACGTCGAACTGATCGAGGTTCGCGGATCGCACTCCAATCCCGGCGGGCAAACCCGCGCCGCCGCACTCGTCTGCGCCACGCGACCGCACGCGTCGTAACCTGCAGCGTAGGCGACGTTGATGACACACTCGCCGCAGGGCGTCGGAGCCACCGCGTTAACCCCCACTTTGGGCGGCGAGTTGTGAACGCTGACGACCTGCACGCGGCCGAAGCTGGACCCCGCGAACGCGGCCTTATCAATGACGAACTCGTATCCGGACACCGGATCCCAGTTCGGATCACTGGCCGGCGGAGAGTTCACGGTAAACCCAGTCGTGTACCCGGGCTGGTTCAGGTTTTTGGCGAGGGTGGTTGTCTCGTCCTTGACCCACGCTGCGTTGCCGGGTGAGGCGGCAGTGACATTGGGCACGCCGAAGCCCGACGGGAAACCGCTGCTGGCGGCCAGATAGTCCATTTTGAACTGAAGTACCTTGGTCCCGGCGGCGTTGAACACGGCAAACTCCGCCTCATCGCTGTCACGGAGCTGGGCGAAGGTATGGCCGGACGGCCAGTCGGGCGATGCGTTCGTGCCATAAGTGTTGTCGGTCAAGTCGAGGCTTTGCCGATAAATGACCTTCACGTCGCCGTTGGCCAGCGGCTCAAGGATCAAGGTGCCCACCACCATGTTCGCATTGTTGATGACGGCGCACATGGTCATCGGCAGGGTCAGTGAGCGCACCAGCACTTGCTCTTGACCGGGCGCAAGCGAAGCGATGGTCCCAATCACGATGTCATCGCCCGGGAAATCGGGAGTGCCGTTGTCGTCAGTGACCTGAATGTTGGTCAGCGGGGAGGGACCATCGTTCCGGACCGTGTAAAAATACTCGACCAAATCACCCGGATTTGCGCTCGAGGCGAAACTGACCTTCTGCATGAAAAGCCCGGAGCCCTGCCGATACAGACCGGCGTCAAGGGTCAGGTTCGATCCACCGGCAGCGATGGTGACACAGTCAATCTCGCCGCTGACCGGGTCCGCGTTACTGTCCTTGGCGCGGTCGGTTCCCTGATTCGGGGGACTGAACACGAAGCCGTGGGGAGCGATGAACTTCACGGAGTACTCACCCGCGATGACATCAAACCCGTAGTAACCGTTGGCGTCCGTCGTCGTGGTCTGCCACGGCATCTCCTGACCGCAGCGGTACAACTCGACTTTGACACCGGGAATCCCGGTTTCGCCCGCATCTTGGAGGCCGTTCGCGTTGACATCGTGCCAGACGAAATCGCCCAGCACCGCCTTGGCGGCTGAGGACACGCACACCTCGGTGCCGCCCGCCGCCGTCACGAGCCGCCCACCGCCGTTCACACCAACAGCCGTCGCAGAGAAGGTGGTGCAACTGCCGCAGGAGGTGGGCACTACCGCGTTGCTGCCGATCTTGGGCGGCGAGTTGTGGACTTCCACAACAGTCACGCTGGCGAAACCGCTGGTTCCGAACGCGGCCGCAGCGATGACCATCTCGTAACCATTCACATACTCCCAGTTTGCGTTCGGTTCGGCGGGCGAATTGACCGTGAACGCGGTGTTGCCAGGTTGATTCAACGTCCTGGAGAGCGTCGTGTTGACGCTCTTAACCCATGTCCCGTTGCCCGAGTTGACCCTCCCGTCGCCCCCGCTGACACCCAGCGTGCCGAAGCCCGACGGGAACGACGATGATGCGCTGATGTAGTCCAACGTGATGTCGAGAACCGCGCTGGAACTGCCGTTTCGGAAGAAGCGGAACTGCGCCTTGTCGCTGCCGACCAGGTCGCTGAACTTGTGCCCATTCGGCCAGCCCACGGCGGTGTTGCCGTAGGTGTTGTCCACCAAGTCGCGGGACTGGTTGTAGATCACCTTCACGTCGCCGTTGGGCAGCACCTCGGTGCTCAAGGTGCCCACCTGGCGGCTCACGCCGTTGATGGTCGCGCACATGGCTTGGGCGAGCCGGGCTTCGCGGGTGAGGGTCTGAGTCTCACCCGGCGCGAGCGAGGCGATGGTCCCCACGATCACGTCATCCGACACATCATCAGGCGTGCCGTTGTCATCCTTCACGACGACATTATTGGCCACGGAACCGCCGACATTCGTCACCTTGTAGCTGAGCGTGGCGCTCTGGCCGGCCGTAATCACCGCCTGATCGGTAGTCACCTCGAGCTCGAGGATCGCGTGAGCGCCCGCGGTCATGGCGCCAGCCATGCCCACGTCAAGGCTCAAATCGCTACCCCCTGCGGCCACGGTCAGGCAGGCAGTCAAGCCAGTCCACGGATCGGCCGGGCCGCCGGAGGAGATGACGTAACCAGCCGGAGGATGGAAGCGAAGCTGGTAGCTTCCCGGCGGCACCTCGAAGCCATAGTGACCAAATTCGTCGGTCACCGCGCTCAAATTGATGTCCGGAACGACGATCTCGTAGTCAATTTCCAGCGTCGGCGGCAGCACACCGGAGGTCGTGTTCTCGCGAGAGGCAAACTGGTGAGTCTTGCTCCCCCCGGAAGGAGACGCTGCCAGCATCAGACCATTGTTTGCGCCGCCCGCGTACCAATCCTCGACCGCACTGGTGACGTCCCACGTGTACACGCCATTCGCCTGGACCGACACTGCCGTCCCCAGGGGCGTATTGACGTAGGCTGGCCGAGCGGTTGACGACTCCGTCTAGCTTCCACTGACCTTGAAAGCACCGATGGTGAAGGCCGTACCATCGCCGCTGGCGATTTTCTGCAGCTTCAACCGCGCTCCCGTGACCTTGGCGCCGGAAGGCAACGTCGGAAGGGTGAAACCGATCAGCGCCTCGCCCTTGCCGAGGTCGCGATTGACCGTCAAAGAGGTGGCGTTGCCGTTGGCCCCGGGAACCCAAGTATCCCGCGTGGCGGTGGTCGTCACGGAGCCGCTGCCGCCGGTGCCGCAGTAGGCGAGATCCACGGTCACCCCGGCCAGCGGCGGCTCACCCGCATCACGCACGCCATTGGCATTCAAATCATCCCACACCAAATCGCCGAGGATGGTGGCCGTGCTGTTCACCAAGCAGACCTGCTCGCTGGCTGCAGCCGTATAGGTCTGTCCGTTGTAGGTGGCCTGGACCGTGGCCATGTTGACCACGCATCCCTCATCGCAGGGAGTCGGATAGACGGCGTTGCTGCCCATCTTGGGCGGCGAATTGTGCTGCTCTAGGATTTGCACGCTGCCAAAGCCGCTGCTGCCAAACGCCGCCGCGGCAATCACCACCTCGTAGCCGTTCACGTAGTCCCAGTTCGGGTCGGGTTCGGGCGGCGAATTTACGGTGTACCCCGTGTAGCCGGGCTGGTTCAGACTCCGCGAAAGCGTCGTGTCCACGCTTTTCACCCACGCGCCGCTACCGGAGTTGACCCGGCCCTCGCCGCCGCTGACACCGAGAGTGCCATAGCCGGACGGGAAGGCGCTGGAGGCCGAAATGTAGTCTAGCGTGATGTCCAAGACTGTTGCTCCGTTGCCGTTCCGGAACGCCATGCGGGCCTTGTCGCTGCCCACCAACTCGCTAAAAGTGTGCCCGCTCGGCCAGTCCGGCGCCGCGTTCACGCCGTAGGTGTTGTCCACAAGGGCGCGTGACTGCCGGTAAATCACCTTCACGTCACCGTTGGGCAGGACCTCGGTGATGAGGGTGCCGACCTCCATGTTCACGCCGTTGACGACGGCGCACATCTTTTTGGGCAGGGCTTTTGTAACTGTTACAGTGTGACTCGCCCCGGCCGCCAGGCTCGGAATCGTGCCCACCACAAAGTCGTCGCTGGGCACGCCCGGCGTGCCGTTGTCGTCGCTGATGGTGACGTTGCTCAGCGTGACCACCCCGTCGTTGACTACGGTGTAAGTGTAAGTCACCGATTCGCTCGCGGTCACCCACGCCTTGTTGGCGGTCTTGACAAGCCGCAACCCCGCCGGATTCAGGCCCACATCCACCTCGCAGGAATCCTGGCAATCGAACAGGTCAACCACCGTGAGCCGGAAGGTAGCGGTGCTGGGGAAGGCGCCCGCGGTGTAAAAGACCTTCTGTGCCGTCGGGTCTCCAGTAAGCGCCCAACCATCGGCAGCGCCAGAGACCAGCTCCCAGAAGTAGCTCTTGGCCCCTGCCGGCCCGACCAATGCGTTACCCTCGCTCCCTGGCAACGGCGTCGCGCCAACTGTTATCAAGTCGCAGGCGCCAGTCGCAGCGTGGGCGACCGGCGCGCCCGCCCCGGCGAGACCCAAGGCAGCAGCGCAAAACGCGGCTTTGAGCCGGCGCGAAATCGCGGGCGGACTCGACGCCCCGCCACCACCAAGGGGGCGATGGGACCGACTCGGTTGAAGGAAGTATGGATTCATGGCGATTTGGTTGGTTTGATGGTAGGTGAGTTCAGGACTTGGCCGGCGGAAAATTGATCAACGTTTGCTCGGAACCGAATGGCAGCACGAAACCTTGCCGCCCGGACACCAGCCCCTGACCAAGTTCTCTGCCGCACTGGCGGGCTCCGTCAGAAGTGTACCTAGGCCACGCTCCGACCGGAGCGTTACGTAATGAACTTCGCGTAATTATTTCGACCAAGTTACGATTCACGAGGCTTGCTGATCAAAGCTGACCCACACTTTCTGAGCACTCTTCGCCCCTCGTGCTTAGAAGGCACCCATTGCCCGCTACGAAGCGAACGTACCATTGCGCAAACTCCGCGCAAGCGAGAAGATAAATGGGTCTTACAAGGAATCCGACTGCTGAAACTGTGAAGGCCGCCTTTCTGCGGGACCGAATCCTCCGGTAGGTTGATCGCCGGCGCCGTTGCCAAAGCCGGGATGGGTTGGTTCAGCGGCTACCATCGTCGAACGCCGACGAATCGCCCCGCCGCCTCAGTTCAATCCTGCCTGACGAGAACGGCCGCAGCAGCCAATCGAGTCCCTACCGCCGACTGGGCGGTCCACCCGAGCCGGCTGGAAAGCCGGCGGTACGTAGCGCCGACATTCTTGTCGGCAAGTACCGCCGACTCCCGGTTCAGCCTCCGAGAGCCGGTCAGGAGACCTGCGTTACGAGGTGCGCCGAGCTTCTTGTTGGTGTGTAGCGCCGGCATTCTTGTCGGCAGATACCTCGAGTTTTCGGTCTGCCCCGTAGCCGGTCAGGAGACCGGCGCTACTGACCGGTCGCAAGACCGGCATGGCCGGGAGCCGGCCGGAAAGCCGGCGCTACCAAATCCGTACCGCCGACCTCCAGGTCGGCTCCCGGAGCCGGCCAGGAGACCGGCGTCACGAGGTGCGCCGAGCTTCTTGTTGATGTGTAGCGCCGACATTCTTGTCGGCAGACACCTCGAGTTTTCGGTCTGCCCCGTAGCCGGTCAGGAGACCGGCGCTACTGACCGGTCGCAAGACCGGCATGGCCGGGAGCCGGCTGGAAAGCCGGCGTGACGTAACGCCGACATTCTTGTCGGCAGGTACCTCGAGTTTTCGGCCTGCCCCGGCGCCAGTCAGGAGACCGGCGCGCCCGGAGCCGGCTTGGAAGCCAGCGCTGCGTGCGAAAAGGGCGGGCTCCGTCGCCGAAGCCCGCCCGCGTGATCCGATTACGGGGTGATGCTGCCTACCGCTCACCACCCGGTAGAACCGTGCCGGACCATTCACGTCCACACCTAGGTTCAACACCGCCGCGCCGCGCCATCCAGCGTCACCGTCTGCACCGCCGTCCACGGTCCTCGACCGCTTCGCCGTCTGCACCGTCACGCTCGCGTTCGGCGCCCCGCGCTCAGGCTCCAGGCCCGTCTCCGTCCGCGCGATGCCCGTTGTCATCCCGGCTTCCACCGCCGCCACGGGCCAGCACCGCTCCCGTCCGCTCAGGTCCGTCTCCAGCAGCCGATACAGCACGCCCGCCTCCGCCGGAGCACTCGCATCCGTCAGACCGTAGCTTTGCGGCCGACCATCCCAGCCCGTCGCCGGAATCATCTGCGCCGTCAGCCGTTGCCAGCCGCCGTCCGCCGTGGACCGCTCCACCCGGAAGCCCAGTACGCCGTTCTCCACCAGCGTGCCCCAGGTCACTTGCACGAGCCCCTCCCCGGCCCTCACCGCCTTGAAGTACGCCAGTCGCGCGGCCGTGGGCGGTGGCGTCTTGGTGGTCACCACGTAGTCTTCCACCTCACCGCTGGCAGCCGCTCCCGTTGGGCTATCCGCCTCCATCGGATTGCTGGCTAGCCGGAACCGCGCGTAAGTGGACGGCGCCGCGCCCAAGGGCACCGTGAAGTTGAGGTTCACCGTCTGTTGCGGGGCGCCGCTCGGCACCGTCACGGACTGAGTCTCGCCCGCATTCACAACCCCGTCATTGTTCCAGTCCAGCCAGCCCCACAACGTCGCCTGGCCACCGGTGTTGTTGAACACGCTCACCGGGATGGTCGCCGGCTGCCCGCGGATCAAATCGGTCAGGAACGTCGGGTTCACGCCGTCTTCGTCCGCCGTATTGGCCGAGTCGTCTCCGTTGGCCGCCGCCGACGGCTGACCGTTGGCCTCCGCGTCAATCAGCAGCCCCAGCCGCAAGTTCGGCACGATGTTGTGCCGCGGACCGTCGCTAGTGCTCAGAGTCTTGTAGGTCCCTTCCGGCAGATCACCCCAGTCCAGCGAGGGCGAATCCAAGTCCGTCACGAACACCAGGTAATCCTCCACCTCGCCGCTGGCGGCCAGACCGCTGGGCGTCAACCCACCGCCGTCGCTGAGGCGAAAGCGGGCGTACAAGCTGCCCAAGTTCGCGTCGCTGGGGACGGAGAAGTCGAAGCTGTTCCAGCCTGAAACCAAGGGCGCAGAGTCCACGATCTCTTCGGCGGGCTCCCAAACGCCGTTTTGGTTCCAGTCAATCCAGGCGTCCAAGCGCGGGTCCAGCCGCCCGGCCGCGTTGTTGAGCATCACCACGACGGTGGCGTCCTTTCCGCGAATGAGCGACGTCGTGAAAAAGACGCCGTCCTCGTCATCCGGGGTGGTGCCATTAAGGTCATCACCGTATGCATCGCCGGTGGGCTGGCCATCGGTCTCCGCGTCAATCGCGGGACCAAGGCTGAAGCCGGACACGATGATGTGGCGCGCCGCGCCATCGGCCAGCAGCGTGGGGTAACTGGAGGCGAACACGCTTTGGCCCGTAGTGGGAGCGTCACCAAAGTCGAGCGGCTGAGCGGCCAGGACCGTGACCAGATAGTCCTCAATCTCCCCGTCGGCGGCCGCGCCGGAGGTGGCGGAGTCCCCGCCGGCACTGCTCAGTCGGAAGCGTGCCGCCAAAGGAATGTCGGGCACCGCTCCGGGCGGAACCGTCACGGTCAATAAGTTCAGACCGTTCACTACGGAGGTGTTGGCGAAGATCTGTTCGCCCACGTCGAAGGTCCCGTTGTCGTTCCAGTCAACCCACGCATTGAGCAAGCCGCCGCCCGCCGTGCCCGAGACGTCCACGCTGATCGTGCCCGGCTGCCCGGCCATCAGGAGGCCGAAGCTCACGCCGTCTTCATCGTTCGGGCCGGCAAGGGGGTTCAGGTCGTCGCCGTCGGCCCCCACGCTGGGCTGGCCGTTGGGTTCGGAGTCAATCACTGTGCCAAGGCGGAGCGCCGCACCCACGAAGTGACGCGGGGCGTTGGCGCCGTCCGTATTGAAGGTCGTTCCGGTAACGGTCAGATCCCCGTAGTCATACCCAGCCGCAACGGTCACCAGGTAATCTTCCACCTCACCATCGAGGGCCAGTCCGGTCGGACCAAGACCACCCGTGCTGCTGACCCGGAAACGGGCCCCCAGCGGGATCCCGGTCACTGCCTCCGCCGGCACGGTGACGGTGAGCGCCTGGGTTCCATCCGCGGCGAAGGCGAGCGTGAAAGCTTCGCCAGGATCGTTCAGCACACCGTTGTTGTTCCAATCGAAGAAGGCATTCACCACTGCCCCAGAGCCAACGCCCGTCACCGTGATCTGGACAGTCCCTACCCGTCCCGCCGTCAAGCCGGCCAAGTCCGTCACGTTGACACCGTCTTCATCGTCCGGCGAGCCGTTCACATCGTCGCCATCGGCGAACGTCGTCGGTTGCCCATTGGCTTCGGCATCAATGAACTGTCCAAGCCGGAGCGCGCCGACCGGATGCTGCGGACCGTTTTCGGCGATGAGCGTGGGATACGGCGAGGGCAGATCCCCGAAGTCATAGGGTGTCGGGGCCGCCTGGATCACCACGAGATAATCTTCGACTTCCCCGTTGGGTGCCTCGCCGACAGGGCCGAGGTCGGTCGCCGTGCTCAGGCGGAATCGGGCGCCCAACGGCGTGCCTGTCGCGGCGAGTGTGGGCACGTTGAACGTGACGACGTTGGCGCCATTGACAACGGCCAGATTATTGGCGATCTGCTCGCCAGCCTCGAAGATCCCGTTGTTGTTGAAATCAATCCAAGCCTGCAGGAAGGCGCCGGAGGGAGCATTGGCGACCGCGGCGGTCAGCGTGGCCCCGACCTGCCCTGCCGTCAGGGGGGTAAAGGCGATTCCATCCTCGTCATCCGGTCCGCCGGCGGGATTCGCGTCGTCGCCGGTAGCCGTGCTGTTGGGCTGGCCGTCCGGCTCGGCGTCCACGTAGGTCCCCAGCTTCAGGCCCGCGTTGACATCGTTGCCGTTGAGCAGGTGACGCGGCCCGTTGTTGGCCAGCAGCGTGGGGAACGGAACGTCGGGCAAATCGCCGAAGTCGTACGGCACCGGTTCAAAGCCCTTGTAATAGAGCTGTGCTCCCGACATGAACTTGGCCTGAAGCTTTCCGCCGATGAATGATCCATCGAAGCCGTGGAACTCCGCCTGCCGGAAGGGTGCCAGCATCGTTCCATAAACCTTGTTGCCAATCTTGGACTTGAGCGTGCTGCCCGTTCCCTTGATCACAAACAGCACGTGCTTGGCCCCCGCCGCCGTCGGCGCGCCAATGGTGTCGCTGCCGCCGATGTCAATGGTGCCATTGACGATCACAACGAATTTCGTCGCCGGTGAACTGGGATGCGGCTGAAGGTAAAGCGGCTTCTTGATGCTGCCCGTGATCAGTACCACGTACTGACCACCGTGCGTGGCGGTGATGGTGGTGGCAGCACTGATATCGCCAGAGATGGCGTGGTCGGGCGTCAGGGTCAACGCGAGGTTGTAAGCAGCCAAGGCATCGTCGAACGCCTGGTCAAGCTCCTGAACCACAATCCCGCCCTGCAAGTTAGAAGGGCCGGTGCTGCCGGTGATCGAGGCGGAAGGATCCCGATAGGTGACTCCTTTGACAATGCCCGGGGATTCTACCTGCATGGTGCCCACCGGCGGAGGGAAACCGTAATCGCCGTAACCTACGCCGACCGGACCGTCCCAGACCGTGCAGTTGTGCAGGAGAATGTTGTAGCCCAAGATGGCGTAACTCCCCGCGGACTTGAGGTCCACGATGGTCGAGGCGCTCGCCGACAGCGGTGCCGCCACGAGGGCCAGCCAGGTTAACGCGCTGGCAACCGCGTCAACCGCGGGATGACGCCCTGTCGGAGGACCGGTGCGTGACGGCCGCCGCCAGCGGCTCGAAATCGAGAAATTGACGTAATTCATATCAAGCGTTGTTGTTCCGATGTTTGACGAATGCCAGGCAACCGGCGCTGCCCCACTTTCCTCCTCGCCGCCGTTCCGAGTAACGTTTCCACCCAACCTCTCACGGTCAAAGGGCAAAACACATCCGAGCTTAGAGTCGGAGCAAGGGGCAAACTGGCGGGTTCTCAGGCGATGCTGGCAAACGCGACTCGCCGCTGCCAAACCTTCCGCAGTAAAGAGCGGCGACCCGTTCACCCCCACGTCGGAACCGGGCTAGAAAACGCACGGGACGAGTGGAATTCCGTCGCGTGTCTGGCGGGGAGGGTGCCTCTCGGTCATTAAAAGCCGTTCTCCAGAATCGCAATTCGATTTCTTGCCGCCTAGTTTGCCCGAGCCGGCTGGAAAGCCGGCGGTACGTAGCGCCGACATTCTTGTCGGCAAGTACCGCCGACTCCCGGGTCAGCCTCCGAGAGCCGGTCAGGAGACCGGCGTTATGGGGTGCGCCGAGCTTCTTGTTGATGTGTAGCGCCGACATTCTTGTCGGCAGGCACCGCCAACCTTCTCGTCGGCCTACTTAACCCGGTCAGGAGACCGGCCTTACGTGAGCCGGCCGGAAAGCCGGCGCTGCCGAATCCGTACCGCCGATCTCCCGGTCGGCACCGTAGCCGGTCAGGAGACCGGCGCTACTGACCGGTCGGAAGACCGGCATGGCCGGCAGCCGGCTGGAAAGCCGGCGTTACCGCGGCCCGCACCGCCGCCCTGCCCCCGGCGAGGAGATCCTCAGCCACCACAAGCGGTGTCCGTTGACGGCCGTGCCCGCCTCCGGCGGCGCGTTACCCTTTTGTCACCCCGCGGCTCAAAAAGCCATTCGACAAAGCGGCCGGCATCGGGCAGAAGACGCCCGCAACCTTCTGCTATGGCCGAGAACGACAAATCCAGCGTGGTGGGCGTGGACTTGGGCGGCACCAAGATTCTCGCCGGCGTTTTCGACGAAAAGCTCAACTGCCTCGCCAAGACCAAGCTCAGCACCAAGGCCGTACGCGGCGTCGAAGCCGTGATCGAGCGCATCGCGCGTTGCGTGCGCGACGCGGTGGATGAGGCCGACCTGAACCTGAAACAGGTGCGAGCCGTGGGCATCGGCGCGCCGGGTGCGTCAGACCCGCAAAGCGGCACGGTCCTGTTTGCTCCCAACCTCCCCGGCTGGACCGACGTGCCCCTGAAGAAGCTCCTGGAGAAGGAACTCTCCGTGCCCGTTTTCATCGAAAACGATTGCAATATCCAGGCGCTGGGGGTGCATGAAAAGGAGCTGAAGGGCCGGCCGCGTCACATGGTGGGCATCTTCCTCGGCACCGGCATCGGCGCCGGGTTGATTCTCGAGGGTAAGCTGTATTCGGGCTTCAACCGGACCGCTGGCGAGATCGGGCACATGGTGCTGGAGGTGGGCGGACCCAAATGCGGCTGCGGCAACAAGGGCTGCTTCGAAGCCCTCGCGAGCCGCACGGCGATGTTCAAACGCATTCAGGCCGCGGTGAAGGAGGGCCAGAAAACCCTGCTCACCGAAATGCTCGGCCCGGGACTCGAAGACATGCGGAGCGGCGACCTGCGCAAGGCCATCCGCCGTGGCGACAAGTTCGTTGAGAAGGTGGTGGAGGAAGCCGCCGAGTACACAGGCATCGCCATCGCCAACGTCATCAACCTGCTCAATCCGGAGGTGGTCGTGGTCGGCGGCGGCGTCATGGACGCCCTCGAGGACGAAATGCTGGCCATCATCGTCGAGACCGCGCACGACTACGCGATGGAAGGAACCGCCAAGGACATCGAGATCATCGCCTCGAAATTGGGCGACGACGCTGGCATCACCGGAGGCGCCGTATTGGCCCGGAGAAACAGCAAGTAGTTCTCCCCTCAGTTCGCGCGGGACCGCGGGGGGCTGGCCTTGCCCGGCCGCTCCGCGCCTACCAACGGCCCGAATCGAACCACTGGCGCGTCAGCGCGTCGCTGCCAAGGATTTCGATCAACCGACGATGGCGGAGCGTCTCGACGTGGCCATCCAGGCAACTGAAGTTCGCCTTTCCGTTGTGCATCACCATCTGGCCACCGATTGCGCTCGCGCCGGAGCCGGGATGGAAGGCCGCGTTGTGCATCGTCTTCGGGTCCTCATTGACCAGCAGGAATTTCTGGCTCGGTGCCACGGTCTCCGTCAATCGGCGTCCCCGCGGTCGGGTGTCCTCCCGGTCCAGGTAGCTGTTCATGCTGTACGTGACGCGCAAGGCCCGCCCGAGCTCACCCGTGCTGGGGCAGCGGTACACCTCGAACTTGTTCGTGTACCAGTCAGTGTGGTTTTGTCCCGGACGCGGCAGCACCCGTGGCTGATTCATGACGTACGGAAAAATGGAACCCGACTCGGCGTGATGGCCGAACGTGAGTGGTGGCCGGCGCCAGTAGGCGCGGTTGCGGGTGTCCTCGGACCTTTGGCCGCCCCACACCCAGTCCGGCGGAAGGTTGCGGTCCACGTCACCGCACCACGGCAGGAAGTCAGAGTTCTCCTCCGCATACATCAGGACGCCGAGGCTGAGTTGGCGCAGGTTGCTCCGGCAAACGGCCGAGCGGCCGCTCTCCTTGGCTTTCGAGAGTGCCGGCAACAGCAGGCCCGCAAGGATCGCGATGATCGCGATCACAACCAAAAGCTCGATCAAGGTAAATCCCCAGCCAGACCGGCGCTCCCGCCGGCGGCGGGATCCGAACGATTGAGGGGGACCGCACATGGCGTGAAAGGAGTCGGCCGGCGACGGGCGGGCGCCGGACGGAAGAATCATCGCCTCACCGTGGCGCGGGACTTGAGCCAGTCGAGGTCGTTGCGGCTCGACGCCCGGACCGTGTTGCCTCCGTGGTCATGCCAGTTGGCCGGGGCCGGCTTGGGGTTGTTGAACAGCGAGTCCTGCCACCGCTTGGTCTCCGCATGTCCGTCCACGAAACTGAAATTGGACTGGCGGCCGTGATAGTTGCCTGGCACGTGATAGATCGCCTGGGAATCCATGTTGATGCCAAACATTGGCCGGCAGATGCTGTCCGGGTGGATCTCCCCGAAGAGGAAGATCTGCGAACCGGCCTGCGCGTCCGCCGTCTTCCTGAAAACCGTGTACTTCCGGTCGTCGGGCATGTTGTTCCACGGCGCCGCGTTCCACCCAACGTAGGCGTTCATCCCAAAACTGCGTGGCCACAGGATTTTTTTTCCGCCCACCGTCCGCATCTTCTTGTCCGAGGGACAGCGAAAGCTCTCCTTGACCTTCACGTAGGGGCCGAGCAACGAGACCTTGTCGGAGACCATTCCCGCCGCCGAGGCCGGGTCGGTGAGGTTGGACCCTTCGCGCCCCTCCGCCCACACTTTTGGGTAGTGACCGGCGGGCGGGTTCGCCAGGTTCAGCGCGCTGTCACCCTCGTTGTTGAGCGGAAAATGATCGTTGTAATCGGTGGCGTAGATGAGGGCCGCCGTCGTCAATTGCTTCAGGTTGTTGATGCACGCGATGCTCCCGGCCTTCTCCTTCGCCTTGGAAAGCGCGGGCAATAACATCCCGGCAAGGATTGCGATAATGGCGATCACCACGAGCAGTTCGATCAAGGTGAAGCCACGCCGGCCGGAGGCGGGTTGGCGCTGGCGACTGGGAAAAACGGCCATGATCATGGGCACGGGCAGAATCTCGGACCCTTCAAACGTCAGCAGTATGGTGGCCGCCCTTCCGGCGGCAAGTGTGCTTGTGCCGGCACAGCGGCACTTCACGGCCGGCGGCGCGCCTTGAACGCCAGGTCGTCCGTGAACTCCAGCAGCGTCAGCTCCAAACCCTCGCTGGTGGCGGTGGCACTCCCCCGCGCGGCCACCTCCCCAGAGCGGGTATCCCACCACTCCACGTCGTACTCGCCCGCCGCCATTCCGCGCACGAGCAGCCGCTCGCCCGTTGTGCGCCCGCGCGGCGATTTCTCGACCACCTGATTCCACCAAGTGGCGTCGGCACGACACACCCAGGCGACGAGGCGGTCGTGCGCCTGCCAGGCCAGTACGCGACAATCGCCTGATTCGGTCCGGGTCTGCACCGCGCGCCAGCCACCCGTCGCGAAGGGCGCGTCCGCGAGAAAGCGGGCCAGCGGCCGGTAATGAACGTAGGCGTTCTGCTGGTCGAGGACTTCCCACCACCAGAACATCGCCGTGCCCGCCAGCCCCGGGAAGGCCGACGCCCACAGTGCGTTGCGGAAGTGAACTCCCGCCGTGTCCTGGCGCATGTAGGGGCTGAGTCCCCACCGGTCGTCGGCCAGCCCAAACTCCGCCAACAACGCCGGCCGACGGTCGGCCTGCCCACAAACCAACGCGGCCCGATCCAGCACGGCCGCCACCTCGTCCTGCCAGAGCGGTCCCCACGCCGGGCGCAGATACCAGTGCAGTTGCGCGGAATCCATCGCGGGATGTTTCCAATCGTTCGGCGCCGGTCCCCAGCCGCTGGTCGTCCGCGGTCGCCGATAGGGATCCGTCTGCGCGAGGAATTCTCCGAGCTCGCGGTAAAACGCCTCCGTGGGAGCGCCAGGATCCATCTCGTTGAAGTACTCCCAAGTCGCGACGTTCGCGGACCAGCCCCACCGCGCGACCGCGTACCGCAAGAGCTTGCGCGCCTCATCAGTCGCCCGGCGATACGTGGCGCTGCGGGGATCCCTCAACCGGTCCATGTAGTGATCGCGCGTCAGCAGACAAAGCTGCAGATAAACTCCATGCCGCGCGGCCGAGACCAGAAGTTGGTCCAGCGCGGCGGCGTCCGGTTCGTTGATCACGCCGCGCGGGGGGCGATCGGGGTCCGCCTCCCAAAGCAGCTCCGGCCCGTCGTCCGCTTCGCGCAGCGACAGGTCACGCAGCCACACCCGCCCCGGCCCCTCCCGCTCCACGCGCAGTTCACCCAGCCACCACTGGTCCCCGCCTGTCATGAACTCACGAGCGAACCGTTCCCATTCGCCCGGCTTGGCGGAGGCCGCTGCCCCGTCCGCCCGCCCCTCGATGCCGACGAAGCGCACCCGCGCCTCGCCCTCGGTCAGGATCCTGGCCGTCAGCCGATACCTCGTGCCCGCGCGAATCGCGACCGGCTGCGACGGTGAAACGCTGAGATTGCTGCGCGTTCCCTCCAGCACCACGCACTGGGCGTCGTCATGGTAGCCCTCGCGGCCCGGCACGGGCGCGAACGGCGGTCGCCAATCCCAGGACCGACCCCAGGCGCTTTTGCGCGCCTCGATGGCCAGCGCCCAGTCCTCGCTGCACGTCCACACGCGGACGAAGTTCGCCCCGTTCGCCGCGAGCTTGCCGAAGATTTCGTCGGCCTTCGCCAGATCCACGTACTGGCCGTTCCCGATGAACGCGAGGTTTTGCCCGATGGGGAAGAAGGGGCTGCCGTCGCCAAATTCGTAGAATCGGGGGTCGCGCTCCGAGACCCGGACAAAGCCTCGGCTGGCCGACGGCTCGCAGCGAAATCGCGCGGTTCCGGATCGGGTGACTCCCGACCGATCGCGCACCACGGCCGCGACGTCATGCCCTCCGATCTCGTCCGGCGAAAACCGTGCCCGCCAGCCAGAGTGACCGGTCGGATACAGCCAATCGGCATCTCCCCCACCCCGCCGGCGCCGTGCATACTCGTGGGGCTGATGATGGAAGCCGGGAATGGTTACAACGCGCCCAGACGGCTGCCGAACCTCGATCCAGACATCCACCTCGTCCGGGTCGTAGGGGTTGGTGTATTCGCGGATACCGCGAATCTGCCACTCGACCAACCCGTGACGCGGCACGGCTTCCGTAGAAAGCAGGCGAAGTTGAGGAGAGTTCGCTGCGGATGACGTGAGAACAGCGGATGCGGAGGCAACTACGATGAGGATCGCCCCCCGGAAAGCCGCGCGATTCAACCGCCAGCAGGATGGGACCCCAGGCACCTGCATCCAGAGCCGCCTTTCATCAAACCGTCATCTCCGTCCCGCCTTTTTTGCCGCAGCCGAGAGCTTTCGCGCGCCGGCCTTGGCGGAGGATACGCCCTTGGCGGCACCAGTTGCTACCGTGGCCGACGCCTTCCGCACCGCCCGTTTGGTCCTGCTGACGGCGGCTGCGGCTTTGAGAGCCAGGGTGAGCTTGTTCACGGCAGAGGCGGCGAAGGTTACTGGTACATCGCCAGGAACTGCCGGCGATAAACCGCCTCCTGTTCCGGCAGACGCGAGCGCAGGCGTTCCTTCGAAACCGCTCCGTGCTGGAACCGTCGCTTCTCAAAGACCGGCATGTCGAGGCCCGTGATCGCCTTAACGCCCCGCGCCACGATCTGTCCCTTGAGCGAGTACAGGGTGGGCACGTCGTAATTGGTCAGCGCGATGAACGGGATGCCCTCAGCTACCGACACGACGGCCGGACGCGTAAAGGGACTGAAATTGGCAAACCCGTAGCGGCAGGCCGGCGCGTAGGTGCGGGCATAGCTCCGGCTCAAACCTCCGCTGTACGTGACCGAGTGCTTCATCCGGCCCACGCCCCAACCCTCGTGGTACAGCATCAGATTGTTCACCACGCTGCGGATGGTCAGTTCAGGGTTCTCTTCGATGGGATAGTCCTTGAGGTTTTCGTCGCCACCGTCGCCATCCACCAGATGCTTCCACTCCGGGTAGCGCTGGCGGATCCCGCGGCAAAGCGTCAGCACCATTGAGGCGCATTCGACATCCAGCGGCTTGTAGTCTTCGAGGACGCGGATGGTCTCGCCCACATCAATCGAGGACAGGTCGGCTTCGATCGGCTCAAGGAAGAGTCCCAGCCCGAGTTGATCGAGGAACTGCCGCGCCTGTTGCAAATCCGGGCCGTCGCCGAACGTCAGCGTGAAGGCCTTGAGACGCGCCGGATTCATGCCCAGCCGGCGCAACAGGTGGTACGTCGTCAGAAACACCGCCCCGCTGTCCACGCCGCCGGAAAAACAGACACCGATTGGCTCGCGCTCGGGAATTTGCCGCAGCCATTTCCCGATCTCGTCGGCCAACGCGCCAATGTACCGGCGGCCGATTTCCTCGAGGTCGGTCGGCAGCGAGTTCCGCTCCGGCGTGAAGTAGCGGCAGTAGTTGGGTTCGGGATCGGGGCAGCCCAGCAACTGGATCTCAACCAGGTAGTGCGCCGGGACCATGCGGGTGTAGCTCGGATGAAACTGGTCGGCCAGCCCCTCGCGCGCCAGTTGCTCACGGATGGCGTCAATGCGGTCGGCCACGATCAGCGCCGGACCTTCGTGCCGCTTGGCAAGGAAGTAGCGCATCGGCCGATCCAGCGAGCGCGCCAGGCGGACCGTCTTGCCCTCGCGGGCAAGCAGGGCAAACGAGCCGTCAATCTCGCGTACGGCGTCCGCCCTGCCCGAGCGCACGCGCTCGCGGGCGTCCTCCACCGTCATGTTGTAGATCCGGTTCAGCGCGGGATCCAGCAGGTCCACCACGCGTTCGATGTATTGATCCATAAGCCTGAGAGTGCGGCCGAAGTATGCGGCTGCCAAAGTCGGGCGCAAGGGTGAGTTCCCGCCGGCCGCTGCTTCCCCCGCCGTCGTTCTTGTCAGCGCGGTGGGTGGTTGGCAAGGTCTCCCGCGATTCGCAGCATCAACCATTCACCAGTCCATTGATCGCCATGAACACCGTCACCGCCCTCAAGACCATCAAGAAAAACACCGCCGCCAAGGTCGCCGCCGAACTCTCCCGCACCGGCGGCCTGCTCCGCCTCGCCCCCGCCTGGGTGCCCCGCTCCTTCCTCCAGCCCGGCCTGCGCCTCAAGTTGCACCCCGACGACACCTACGCCTACGGCGCGAACCGCGGCGGCATTGACGAACGCTGGTTCGCCTCCACCACCGAGGCCGCCAACGAAGGCCGCGTCCCCGACGAGGGCCTCTCCTACTGCGTCGTCGGCAACGAACGCTTCACCCTCCGCCAGGCCGTCGCCGACTGCGGCGCGACGCTCGTCGGCCAGAAGATCTGGAAAAAATACGGCCGCTGGCCCGTCTATTCGAAGTTCTTCGACAACATGGGGCCGATCCCCCACCACATGCACCAGTCGCAGAAGCAGGCCAAGCTCGTCGGCCAGGAGGGCAAGCCCGAGAGCTACTACTTCCCCCCGCAGCACAACAACGTCGGCAACAACTTCCCCTACACCTTCATGGGGCTGGAACCCGGCACCACCAAGGCCCAGGTGAGAAAGTGCCTCGAGGACTGGAACAAGGGCGACAACGGCATCCTCGACCTCAGCCGCGCCTACCGCCTCAAGCCCGGCACCGGCTGGCTCATTGATCCGTGCATCCTCCACGCGCCCGGCAGCCTCTGCACCTACGAGCCGCAATGGGGCAGCGACGTCTTCGGCATGTACCAGAGCATGGTCGAGGGCCGCTACGTCCCCTGGAGCCTGCTGGTGAAGGACATGCCCAAGGACAAGCACCAGGACCTCGACTTCATCGTGGACCAGCTTGACTGGGAGAAGAACACCGACCCCAACTTCAAGGACCACCACTACCTCGAGCCGGTGCCGGTGGCTGACACCCGCAGCGAGGGCTACGTGGACCGCTGGATCGTGTATGGCAAGATTGACGGCGAGCAGCTTTTCACCGCCAAGGAGCTGACCGTCGAGCCGGGCGTGAAATGCACGATCAAGGACACCGGCGCCTACGGGCTGATCTGCGTGCAGGGTGTGGGCAAGATCAACGGCCAGCCCCTGAACAGCCCGAAACTCATCCGTTTCCACGAACTGACCGAGGACGAATACTTCTGCACCGAGGACGGCGCGAAGGCGGGTGTGACCTTTGAAAACACCAGCGAGACCGAGCCGCTCGTCACCCTGCGCTACTTCGGCCCCGAGGTGAACCCCGACGCGCCCGAGATGGGAGCGTACAAGAAGAACAAGTTTTAGGTCGCCGTCGGGCGCGCTGAGCAAGCGATCGGCGATCGGCAACGCGCTCGATCAGCGCCGGTTTGCCGAGACACTGGCAGAGGTTTCCATCGGCTCCACTGTGAGCGGTCTCTCAGCCGCAATGCCAGGCGCTGGACCACGAGCTTATCGCCCAGCGAAGGGCCGGAGCCTGCACGAAGTCAACAAACAGCGGTGGCGGCGGGTCTCATGAGCTAGCGCAGGATTCCGTCAAGCACAGCCGCAGCCCCACTCGCCCAAGGGAGAGTAGCCCGGCTCAGCGCGTGTTGTCTGGGCAGCGCCCCTCTGCGGCGCCCTATCTTGAACCTGAAGCTGCTGGACGTCCGCAGCCGAGAGTCGGCGGCTGGCCGACCGGTCATTGTCCAATGAGGATCGTCGCATTGACCTTCAACAGCGACCGCTTGGGGCATCAAGTAGCGCCCCGCCTGACTCTTGCCAGCCCTCTGGACGACTTGGTGACCTCGATCGCCCTCGCCATCGCATGTGTCGCCGCCGAATTACCCCTCGAAGCGCGACGTCTCCTGATCGCTGTGGCTTCCGGGCCGTTTGGCTTCAGCGCGTTGGGATGGTCAAGACCAACACCCAGTCCGCGTCGCTGGCGGCGAACTCCCTCCTGACTTCGTCCAACTCCGCCCGATACCGGGCCAGCGGCCCGGCGTGCCGTGTCCGCTTCTTCCAGCAACGCGTCCGCAGGTGCGGGCTGCGCGGGCGTCCCGAGCCGCGCGAGCTGTTCCAGTTCCTCGGCCTTCAGGGCACGGTTGAAGACGGCCACACCGCCAATCCAGCCGGTGAAACCCACGCCCCGGGAGCTGTGAATGACGCGGCCGATGGTGAACGGACCGCCCGAACCATCATCCGGCGGCGCGTAGATGTCGTGCGGAAACCACCACGGGTTCAACCGCAGCGCCACCAGGTCGCGGCTGGTTTCGGTGAAGGCACCGTCGGCCGAAGGGCGCAAGGTGACCCGGACTTTGGTGTAGCGATACTCCCGCAGTTCGACGCGCGCGTCGTCGGTTTCGCTGAGCACGGTGAGGGCGACCAGGGTGTCCTCAGGCGGGTTGTAATACTGGTCCTTCGGGAAGGCGGGGTCTTCATCAGGCTCACGCTCCGGCGTGCGGGCGTAGTGACCCTGCATGTAGGCGTGATAGGCGGATGAGATCAGCCGGTCGTTCTTCGGGTTTTCCAACCAACGGTCGCCCGCCACGCCGTTGAGCCAGCCGGTGAGTTCGTTCTTCTCGTTGTCGAACGTCATCGCGAAACATTGCCACGCGGCGTCCAGCACCTCTGCCGGGGAATCGGCCGGCACGGGGGGCGACACGCCCGCCGAGTTGCATTTGTGCAGGGCGTAGCGGTTGAGGAACGAATTTGCGCCGTTTTCGGAAACATGCCCGCAGGCGCTGCCTTCGACGTTCAACCCGGCAAACAGCGCGTATTGCCGCTGGCCACGCTCGACCCGGCGGATGCCCTCCGTCGAAGCTTGCTTGAGATCGGTGCCTTCGTGCCAGATGCCCGCCAGCGCGTGGTTGCCGCTCTCCCGGATGGCCCACACCACCACGCTCACGGACTGGCCCGGCCCCTTGATGTCCAAGGGCGAGTCGTGCAGCCGGCCGCGGGGCACGAAAAGAAATGGCCGGAAGTTAGGGTCGGTTTCCTTGACGATGCGGATGGCGTTGCCAAATGGCCCGCGGCCGAGCGGCGGGAAATCCGCGTAGGTGGCTTCGCGGCCCTCGCCCCAGTAGTCGCGGATGTAGTTGCCCGCATCGAGGGGGAAGTCATTCATCGCGCCCGGCGGCACGTGCGCGGTGAAGCGGCGCTGCCCTCCCGGCTCGCGCTTCACAAAGTCCCAAAAGGCGACCAGCCCCGGCGTGTTGGTGACGCTGGCGACCCGCTCAGCGTGCGTGCCGGCGGCATGGACAGCCAGGCTACCGGCCAGCGCAATGCCGGCCGCCCGCAGCATAGACAGCCGGGGCGGGGGCGGCGGCCTGCGACCAGTCGGCCGCGTACCATCAGGGACCGCTGCATCGGGTTTCAGGCTGGCAGGCATGTCGGGAAGGGATGAACGCGTCATGCAGAATGCCGGCCCAGGTTGAAAGATTTCATAGTGATCCCGGCTCAACGTCCGCCGGCCAGGCAGCGCTCGATCGCAGTCCAGAAATCCTCCCGCATCCGATTCGCGTCAATCTCCACCCAGACCGAGATGGGGCGTTTGAGGTTGCCCGGCGGCGCGTCGAGGGTGACGGCGTTGGCCAGTTCCGGTCGGGCGATGGCCGCGATCAGCGCGATGTCCCACATCACCCACGTCGCCTTCGTCGGGGCCACCCGCCGCTGCCACGCGCGGTCGTAGTTGTCCCAGAGGCGCACGAGGAAGTCCGCCACGCCGCCCCGCCCCTTCAGGCGCCGGTCCACGTCGGCCTTCTCAAAGACGAGGCTCTGCGACGCGGAGGCGGTCATGAGGTGGAACTCCAGCCCAGGCGTGTTGAGCAGTGTGTCCAGCGCGTTGGGGTCGTTGTTGGTGTTGAACTCGTCGCGGCTCCAGAGGCGCTGCTTGGGGTCGTGGCGCAGGCCAATGAAGTGGCACGAGACCTTGGGAATGATCGCCGGCTCGAGGAGCACGGCCGAGGCGAGGTTGGTGCAGGGGCCGAGGATCGCCACGATGAGCTTCTCGCCGGCGGGCGTGTCGAGGGCCTTGCGGATGATGTGCTGCGCGGCCGGCGAGGGCTGGGGCTTCACCGCACTGACCAGCGGGTGGTTTGAGCCAATGGGGTGCGGCACGTCCGCGCGGTTCATCACGCGCAGCAGTTCCTCGTTCAACTGCTGGCTCAACCCGACGGTGTCGCGCGGAGACTCTTCTTGCGTGTGCCATTGTGCGGAAGTGATGCCCTCAACCTGGAAGCGGGGCTCCATCAGCGCGCGCGCCAGGGCGAAGGCGTCGTCAATCTCGTTGGCCGTGTCCGCGTCCACGACGATCCGCAGACGTTTTTCGGGAGCCGGCGCGCCCCCCAAGCTGCCGGTGCCGCGCGCGGCCAGACCGGCGGCGGTGAGGCCGGCCAAGTTTTTCAGAAAACGGCGACGGCCCAAGGCGGTCGGATAGGCCGGAGATGCGAGCGTAGGCATGACCCTTCATCTCAAGAAGTGGTTGGCATGGCAAGCCCCCCTCGGATGCCGTGGGTGCAAAAATGCCGAAGACGCGCGCCGTTGAGCCGCCGGTCCAACCGGACTTCCTCACGAACCACCGCCAGCAAGCAGCACGGTGCGCTGCGCGGGCAAGTAACTTCATTGGCCACGGTTCCCGGCTTGTGAAAGGTCGCGATCCGCTCCGAGCCGCCGCGGATGCCCTGTCGTGGGCTGACTGTTATTTGCCTTTCGCGTTCAGCACCAACAGCCAGTCCGCGTCGCCGGCGGCGTTGTTGCCGGGCGGGGTGAAGCTATGTTCGCCGCGCGGACTCAGCGGCGCGGCAGATGCGGCGGGGGTGTCGCCAGTCACAGGATCAAACCAGTGCGCGCTCAACGCGCCGGGGAAACGTTCCCAGACAACCACGCTGTGTTTCACGAAAATGGCCGCGTGGGATGACGCCGGTTTCCTCGCGGTGCTGGACCGTCGGCGCGGCCAGATTCGTGGTGGCGAGCTCGAGCAGGTATTTGTTCGCGCCGACCAGCGCGAGCCAGCCTGAGACGTGAGCCTTGCGATTCAACGGGTCCAACGCTACCGCGAACTGGCGTTCGTCCGCGCCCGCCACTCGCGCGAAAGTTCCCCGCCGCGTCAGTTCGCCGCCGGCAAACTCGTAAAACACAACCCGCAACGTGTTTGCACCCCACCGCGGGGCGTGTTCGCTCAACGCCACCAGCAAACCGTCCTCCTCACCCGCCGGGTCCGGGCGCGCGTCCACGCCATAATACGACCCGCCCGCCACGGCTGCCGCCACCCGGGGCGCGCCCGTCTGCAGGTCGGCGCAGCGCCAAATCAGCGAACCATGATCGCTTACGCAAAACAGGTAGCCGTCCCGCACCCGCAGGTCGGCCACGCGCTGATTGAGGTAAAGCCGACTCCGAAAGGCAAGAGGACCGGAGGACCGGAGTTGGTAGGTGGAAAGGGCTTCGAAACCGGAGACGCCATAGAGGTTCTCGCCGTCCGTCTCAACCAGAAACGCCGCCCCCGGCAAGCCCGCTTCTTCCAAAACCATGCCGTACGGCGCGATCTGCCCGGCCGGCAGGACACGCTCGACCGTGAACGATCCGGCCTCCAGCCGGGCACCCTCGGCGGTGCGGAGATAGACGGCTCCGGATGCCCCGTCATCCGGGACGACAAAGGTGATCTCCGTGTCCGACCAGCCAGCCGGAGAAACCCGCAGCCCGGTCAACACCACCACTCCCGGCGTCGCCCCAAACCCCGTCCCGGAGATCGTCACCGTTGTTCCAACGGCTGCTGTGCTGTGGGGTATGCCCGCCACTTGCCCCGGCTGCGCGCGCACCGAGCCAAAGAGCCCTAAGCCAAGAATGCCCCCGGCGACGAGCATGAGGCGTCTCGGCGCGCGTTTTTGCATGGCCGAGCAAGACGCAGGTTGTTGTCATTTCCCAAGACCCGGCACGACGGCAAAATGTTTCAACTCAGACGCTCACATTCCGTCGCTGGTCGTTCCATTCACACCCGTTAGCCCGCATGTATTCCAGCGGCTCAACCGCCAATGTGGCCGATAGCACTGGAGCCGGTCGATGCCACCGGCCCAAGGAAAGCCAGTTGATTACGCCAGAGCTCGGGTCAGGCGACCAGGACCGTCAGGGCGAGCGTCCTCCACGTCCCGACGCCCACGAACACCCCTGGCGTCAATCCACAGCAAGATCCTGGAGCCTTTGACGCGGCACGGGAAGGTGGCCGTCGCCGACGCATCCACGGTTCCGGACAACGTCTCCCTAAAGGAGGATATCGTAAACAACCCAATAGGTCAGCGCGACCTGCGGGAGCGTCAGGACCAGGGTGCCCAGAACACCCACCACATACTTCTTATATGTCCTCGTCGGCTCACGCCGCTCGGTCCGGTTGTGATAGAGGGTCGGGATCAGCACAAACCCACCGTAATTGAGCATATGTACCGGAAGATCCACCGGAAAGAGGAGCACGCCGGACAACTCAAACGTTCCGGCATAGAGTTTGAGCAGAACCGACTCCAACAGGAACCCGACCGTTCCCATGGTAAAATAGGCTTCGCGTGGAGTAAAAGTGTAGTAACGGAACCAAAGACGAAAGACGGCTGCCAAGAACAGGTAGTGTGGGGTGAGCACGACCATGATGATCAGCACCACACCGGGATTAAAGGTGCCGTACGAACCGAAATCGACCCAGAACTCCATGATCATGGCGTAGAGCCAGGTCAGATAAACGTAGCGGCCAAAGCCAAAGGTCTTTTCGTTGCCTGGCTCTGTCGAGGTGCGATCGGGCTGCCGCTGGATCTGCTGCCACTTGCGATGGTAGATCCCGTAAAGGACCAGTTCACCCACGCCCAGCATGAGGAAGTTCCAAAAGCCGGTAATGGCCTTGAGGACGCCCAACCCAAGAATGAACAGAATCACAGCCAGCGTGTAATAACGGAAGTGGTCGGGCAGAAAGTGCTCTGTCCGAATCTGCGCACTCGGATCTTCACCCGCCGCACGGCGAATGTCTTCGCGGATGATGGTGGTCACATAAAAGAGGCGAGCACGCGAATCGTGCGCTGTCGAGGATCAACGACTGCTTGGGCTGCCGTTGGCAGACCAGCAACCCCGCTCTTGCTCCTTGCGGCGGGCCGGTGAACGCGGAAACATACACGCCATGTCCAGACCTGTTGTCCGCCTGCTCTCAGGGGTCGCCGCAACAAGAGTTGTCAAGCAGCGGCGCTTGCGTGCCATCTTTTGCGGTTTAACCCGCATATTTCACACTCCATCCGGCCGCATCGCCCGCCCTCGGCTCGTAGCGCAGGTTTCCAACCTGCTGTATCGCCGACTTCCAGTCGGCAGGGGGTTGCCGCCGTACGAACGGTCTGCGGGTTGGAAACCCGCGATCCAGCAGACTGGAAGTCTGCGCTACCTTCCTTCGCGCGCGCGAGGGTGCGAAATATGCGGTTTAACCCAACTCCTCTGGCTGGCGACCTCAGTGGTGGTGCTTGAGAAATCAGCGATGGTTGCCGGCGCCGGGTTCACCATCGAGATGACCCAGCCCGACGGCCAGGCGCCCGGCGAAGCCGTCTTGTTCCCTTTCGATCGCCACAGCGTTCCCTTTCGCCATGGGCTGCAACTCGAACTCATTTCCGCCCAGCGCGACGCGGCCAACCCGGTTCTTCGCCCCGGCGGTCCGGGCGCGCCCGACAGCGAGTCCATGAGCTACTACGGCACGGTGCTCCAGGTCGGGGACGAGTTGCGGATGTGGTATCTCGGGCGCGGCAAACCCGAGCACGGCCCATTGCGGGTCTGCTACGCGACCAGCAAGGACGGCTTTCGTTGGGAAAAGCCCGCGCTTGGTCTCGTGGAGTATGCGGGCTCAAAGAGCAACAACCTCGTGGACCTCGATTTCCGTGGCCGGGTGATGTCGTGCAACGTGCTCTACGAACCCGACGACCCCGACCCCGCGCGACGCTTCAAGATGTTTTGCGAAGTGGAATCCGAACGCAGCCGGAACCAGGGCTGCGTGGCCTTCAGCGCTGACGGTTTGCGCTGGAAACCGTCGCCGCGCAATCCGGTCACCCACACGCGCATTGAAAACACCGGCTTGGTGAAGCGCGGCGGTTGCTACTACGTGAACGGCCAGAACGCCGGGCTGGACCGCGCCTTCCAAAAGCGCGTCCTGCTCACGCTGGCGTCGTACGACTTCGAGCATTGGACTGACGCCGGTGCGCTGGGCTTCCGGCGCGACGACGTGCCACCGCGACCGGTGCATCTCAATTACCAAGTCGGCCCGCAGGTGCATCTGGGTGCGGGCCTGTGGGATCGCGGCAACGTGATCCTCGGCTTCTACGGCCAGTGGAACGCGCCGCTGCAGTCGGACGACCGCCGGGACATGCGCATGGACATCGGCCTGCTCGTGAGCCACGACGGCCTGTTCTATCACGAGCCAATCCCCGACTTCCGCATCATCGAATCGCGCGAGGAAGGCTGGCGCACCGTCAGCCCGCAAGGCGACCCGCCGCGGCTGGCGCAAGGTCAGGGCGTGGTCAACCTCGGCGACAAGACCATCAAGTGGTATTCGATCTGGGGCGGCCAAGGTGGTGAAGGCATTCGCGCCGCGTGGTGGCGACGCGACCGGCTGGGCTACTTCCACGCCACGCGCACCCCCATCGAGGGCCAGACCTGGGTGGACGAACTCAAACCGCACTTCATCAGCGCGCCGATCCGCCTGCCCGCCGGCGGCGGCAAAGTCTTCCTCAACGCCAGCCATCTCTCCGAACACGCGCGGCTCGCGGTGGAGATTCTGGACGAACAATTCCGCCCGCTGCCGGGCCGCACCGCCGCCGAGTGCGAACCGTTCCGCGACGACTCCGCCTTCCGGCTGCCTGTCCGCTGGCGCACCGGCGACATCGTGAAATCCTCTCAGCCCATCCGCATCCGCGTGAACTTCGACGGCCTCCGCCTCAAAGACGCCCGGGTGTATGCGGTGTATGTCCAAACCGGGCAAAACACCATAGCCCCATGAATCCAAGACAAGTCGCCCGCCTGCTGAGCAACGCCGTCATCGGCGCACTGACGCTTGGGCTGACGCTTTCGGCCCTCGCCGCGAATCGGCCCGAACGAGTTGAGTGGTTTCGCGATCTCGGCTTTGGCCTGTTCATCCATTGGAGCGTGGATTCGCAACTGGGCATCGTCATTAGTCACTCGCTGGTGGGTGCGTCACCAGATTACACCGAGCGCTTTTTCCGCCTGCGCGACACGTTTGACCCCCAGGATTTTCAGCCGCAACGCTGGGCACGGCTCGCGAAGCTGGCCGGGATGAACTACCTCGTTTTCACCACCAAACACCACAGCGGCTTCTGCCTGTTCGAGACCCGGACCACGGACTTCAACATCCTCCGCACGCCCTACGGCCGGGACATCACCCGGGCGTTGGTGGAGGCCTTTCGCCGCGAAGGTCTGGCGATCGGATTCTATTTCTCGCCGGATGACTTTCACTTTCTGCATCGCCAGGGATTGGCCATCAGCCGCGACGCGCCCCATGCCAACCCGACCAACAACCCGGCCCTGATGCGCCACAACCAGGCGCAACTGCGGGAACTGCTGACCCAGTACGGGCGCATTGACGTGCTGTTTCTGGATGGCGAGCCCGCCGGCTTGAAGGAGCTGGCGTGGGAACTGCAGCCGGACATCGTCGTCACCCGGGGCGAAATGAAAACGCCGGAAGAACGGCTGCCCGGCCAGCCATTGCCCGGCGCGTGGGAGGCGTGTTTCCCGATGGGCACGCAATGGCACTACAAGCCCACCAACGAACGCTATCGCAGCGGCAAGCAGCTCATCGAGATGCTGATCGAAACCCGCGCCAAAGGCGGCAACCTGCTGTTGAACATCGGACCGACACCCGACGGCATTATTCCGCCCGAGCAGGAAGCCCGCTTGCGAGAAATCGCCGCGTGGATGTTCATCAACCGTGAGGCCATCCACGGCACGCGCCCCTGGGTGGTGACCACCGAGGAGCAGGTCAACCGCGACACCGAGGTGTGGTTCACGCAGGCGCGGGACGGTTCAGCGGTGTATGCCCTCGTCGCCGGCGCGCCTTGGCCGTGGGGCACACGCCGGGAATTTGTGTTCGCCAGCATGAAAGCCACCGAGCGCACCGAGGTCAGCGTGCTGGGCGAGTCCGGCACGGAACTCGAATACCGGCCCGAGGTGAACCCACGGCCACACTGGCGCAACACTCCACAGGGTCTGCACGTCTCCGCCCTGCGCACCAAACGCGTGTACAACGACTACGACTGGCCCAACGCAGTCGTGCTCAAACTGACCCATGTCGAATCAACAAAGAATTCACCCTAGTCTCCGACCAAGAGCCGCTCGAGGGATGCGTTACCTCATGAATCACTCGCTGGCCGTTCAGGTTGGACTGTTCGTTTTCCTGACCGCGCTTCAACCGCTCCCCGCCGCGCAGTACTTCGGCGAACCGGTCGCGCTCAAGGGCCGGGCGATGTATTTCACGAGTTGGAAATACGTCCGGCAGGGCAGCTTCACCTGGCGGGTGCAGGCTGACCCGAATACCAGCGAGGCCGAGCGACAAGCGGTCGGCGCGTGGCTCAAGGGCGATGGCAACCGGCCGGCGGTGTTCGAGACAACTGACATGCCGCGCGGTGTCCGGCTCGTGGCGCAGCCGGCGGAAAAAGTGCCGTTCAAAGAAGGGCAGCTCGCCGCGGACGTGTTCGACGAGGGGAAATACAAGGCCTGGTATGTGATTGACCCGTGTCCCGACCCCGAGCCGTTCAGCAGCAAGGACAAGATTCTGCCCGGGCACAACGGCCACGTGGCCTACGCGGAGTCGCTGGACGGCGTGACCTGGACGCGGCCGAATTTGGGCCTTTACGAATACGCCGGCAGTCGCAGCAACAACCTCGTCTGGCGCGGCGACCTCAACGGCTCGACCCGCGGGTTTCACGGCGGCAGCGTGTTCATTGACCCGTCCTCGACCGAGGAGCGCTACAAGATGGTGTATCTGGGGCTTGTCACGGACGAGGAGTGGGCGGCGTTCGAGCGGAAGTACCCGGGCGAGGCGGACACGATGGCGCGACGGCCGGACGTGGGCGGGTTTCGGTGCGTGTTCGGTTTCTTCGGCGCGGTGTCGCCGGACGGGCTGCATTGGAAATCGCTGCCCGAGCCGCTGATGATTCAGCACGCGGACACCCTGAACACCTGTTACTACGACGTGGACCGGAAGCTGTACGTCGCGTACGTGCGCGCGTGGCAGGTTAACGAGCGCATTGCCGATGACCAGCCCGCGAACTCGACTTCGTGGATCGGTGTGGGCCGGCGCTCGATTGGTCGCGCCGTGAGCAAAGGCTTTCGACACTTCAGTCCGCCGGAGATTGTGGTGAGCACCGGCGCGGACATGCCGCCCAGCCATGTGTTCTACACGAACGGCAAGACCACGCTGCCCGGCGCGCCGGACCAGCACGTGATGTTCCCGTGGATTTGGGAACTGGAGAACGACGGCGGCGATGTGTGGCTGCTGTCGAGCGCGGACGGCTGGACGTGGTCGCGCGTGCCGGGCGGACCGGTGGTGACGCGCGGCAGATGGGGCGAGCCGGACGGCGCGTTTGTGACGTGCAGCGGGAATCTGCTGGAGTATCCGGGCGACAAATGGGGCATCGGTTACAGCGGCAATCCGATTCCGCACAAGTATCCGGGCCGCGACCTGGCGCTGCGCAAGGGGCTGTTCCCCGGCGTGCCGGGAGTAAGCGGGTTGGCCACGTGGCCCAAGGGCCGGCTGGTGGCCTTGCAGGCGGACGGCGAGGGCGAGTTTGCCACGGTGTATGTTGTGCCGCCGGGCGAGCGACTGCGCGTGAACGCGGACGTCGCGCCCAGTGGCTACTTGAAGGTGGCGGTGCGCACGTGGGGCAGCCGCGAGGACTTGCCGGGCCGCACGTTTGCCGAGAGCGACCGGATCATCGGCAACTCCCTGGTTCATCGTGTGACGTGGAAAGGCGAGGAATCCATCGGCCACCAAGGCCGGCCCGTCATGCTGCGGGTGCAGATGAAGCAGGCGAAGCTGTTTGGATTCGAGTTTGAATGAGCCCCACAGACAATTCACCAAGAACCGCATGACGACATCAGATAAACCGGCCCACGTAACCCGCCGCGACTTCATCGCCGCCACCGGTCTGGCCGCGAGCGGTTGGATTGCCAATGCGCTGCCGCCGCTCGTGCTGTCGGCAGACGCCAAAGCGGGTCGCGCTCCGGAGGCCAGCCGTCCCGGGCCGCGCTGGTTCGAAACCGCCTGGCGGCGCGCCGTGATTGACATGCACATCCCCGACTGGGATCCGAAGTTTCTTTCCGAGTTCGACCCGGAGGAATACGTCCGCGCGCTGGTCACTTCCCGCGCCCAGTCCGTGGTGTGCTACGCCCAGTCGCATGTCGGCCTGTTCAATTACCCGACCAAGGTTGGCCGGCAGCACGCCGGTTTGAACGGACGGGACATCGTGGCGGAATTGATCGAGCGCTGCCATCGGCACGGAATTGCGGTGGTGCTGTACGTCAGCGTGATTCACGACCGCTGGGCCGCGGATCAGCATCCGGACTGGCGGATGATTCATGCCAACGGCGGCCCGTTTGGCCAGGGCAGCCGGCATGGCTTTGTTTGTCCCAACTCGCCCTATCGCGAATATGTCCGCGCTTGGACACGGGAGCTGGCGGAGCGTTTCGATTGCGAGGGTGTGCGCTTCGACATGACCTTCTGGCCGGGCCTGTGTTTCTGCCCGCACTGCCAGCGGCGCTGGCGCGAGGAGGAGGGCGGCGAGTTGCCCCGCACGGTGGACTGGACGGATGAACGCTGGGTGCGGTTCCAACGCAAGCGGGAGCAGTGGCTGGGCGAATTCGCCGAGATTTGCACGAGCACGGTCAAGGCCGCGCGCCCGCAAGCAACGGTCGAACATCAGGCCTCGATTTTCCCGCTGAGCTGGCTTCACGGCGCGTCGTGGCCGCTGGTGGCGCAAAACGATTTTCTCCAGGGCGACTTTTACGGCGACGCGCTGCAGGGTTCGTTTGTGCGCAAGCTGCTGGAGGAACTCACCCCGCGACGGCCCTTCGGTTATGAAACCAGTTTCTCGATCAACCTTCACGACCACACCGCGCGCAAGTCGGAGGCCTTGCTGGAAGCGAAAGCCAGCGCGGCCATCGCGGATGGGGCGGCGTTCATCTTCATTGATGCGATTGACCCGGTGGGCACGGTCAATCCGCACGCCCACGCCCGCATGGGGCGCGTCTTCGACCGGCTGATGCCGCACTACGCCGAGCTCGGAGGCGAGCGCGTGGCGGACATTGGGCTGTATTACAGCCTTGATTCGCGGTTCGACTTGCGCGCCAACGGACGCTCCGTGCTGGACGTGGATGCCGGCGCCGACACGCACACCCGCAGCACGGTGCAAATGGCGCGCGTGTTGATGACCCACCATCTGCCTTGGCGCGTGGTCACCCGGAAATCCCTCGGTGCGCTGGGCCCGCTCCGAACCCTGGTGCTCTCCAACGTGCATCACATGACGAAAGACGAAGCGGCGGCGATCCGCGCCTGGGTGCGGAGCGGCGGCACGCTCTACGCCAGCGGGACAACCTCGCTGATCCAGAACACCGGCCGGCTGCAACCAGACTTCATGCTGGGCGACGTCTTCGGCGTGTCGTTGGTGAAGGCCGATTGGGGCGACCGTGACCACTACGTCGCGCCGACGGACGCCGGGCAGGCGGATTTCGCCGATTGGGACCAGAAATATCCCGCGTACGTTCGTGGCCCGATGATGGACGCGCGCGCCCGGCCCGGCGCCACGGTGCTGGCCACGCGCACTTTGCCCTGGCCCGCGCCGGACGCGCGGAGTTTTTCCAGTATTCACAGCAACCCACCTTGGATCGCCACGGATCAGCCTGAAGTGGTTTGGAACGAGTTTGGCAGCGGGCGGGCGATCTATTCCGCGTCGGCCTTGGAAGAGGTGGAAACATTGCACGAGAGTGTGGGTCGCCTGCTGCGGCGGCTTTGCGGCGCGCCCACTTGCGAAGTGGTCGCGCATCCGGCGGTGGAGGTCACGCTGTTCCATCAGCCGGACCGGCGGCGCTACGTGTTGAGCCTCGTCAATTTTCAAAAAGACCTGCCCAACAGTCCCCTTGTGAACGTCCCCGTCACACTGCGCGTGACGGGACGGGTGGGCCGCGTCGAGTGGCTGCCGTCTGGCCGCCGACTCTCTTTCCGCGCCGGGCCGGATGGCGCGCGGTTTGTCGTGCCCCGCTTGGAAACGCTCGCCCGCGTGGCGATTGTTCCGCGCTGAGGGCGGAGCCGAACGCCGGGAGATTTCCCAGCGGATTCTCTTCGTGGAAAGGGACGGCGGGGGCAACATCCGGCACTTCCTCTATGCGCCTTGCCTGGACTACCGACCGCTGGCGGATGAGGAAGCGATGTCACGGCGCCGGTGGACGACGAAGTCCGCTACGTCGCCATCGCCCTGCGGGAAGCCGCCACCGCCCGCATTGCCGCCGTGGACCTCCGCTACTACGTCCAGTGGATGCGCGACAACGCGGAAAAGCGCATCGGCCACCTGTAGCCGAAGGTCGGGGTCACCGCCGAGATTGCCACGGACCGGCCGGACCTCGAGCCCCACGTGGGCCAGAAGTTCACCGTGATCGCGTAGCTGTGGGCGCGCACGGTCAAAAGCCCTAACCCAGCGTTCGCGCACGTGGACGTGCCGCTCGCCTCCACCTCCCTGCTCCCGACCAAGGCCGGCAACGAGGCGTAGGTGGAGGTGGTGATTGAGCGCGACTGCGTCTTGGAGCGCGACAGCCCTCTGCCGCTTTCCCAGCGGAACTTGCCGACCACCCGAAACGCGGACGGCACTGGTGCGTCTTTGGGGTCAACGCCGGAAGAGAGCTCCGGCACGCGACCATGAAAATCGCCGTCAACAGCAACCACGCCTTCGCGGAAACGAACGTGGGCGGTCGGCCAGACGAATACTCTGGCTGTCTCGCCGGAAGCTGCGCGCGACGAAGACTCGATTGCACTCCCATGAAAGCTACGTTCCCAGGCTCGACCCTGTTCCCTGGCTTGATTCGGATTGTTTTGCTGCTGACGCTGCTGGCCAGCGCGCATCCGGCGGCGGCCCAATCCACGGCCATTACCTACCAGGGCTGGCTGGACAGCGGCGGAGAACCCGCCAACGGCCCGCACGATCTGCGCTTCACACTTTATGACGCGCCCACCGGCGGCGTTGCCGTGGGCGGGGCGCTGACCAATCTGGCCACCGCCGTCAGCAACGGCCTGTTCACGGTGACGCTGGATTTCGGGCCGGGTGTGTTCACGGGCAGCGACCGCTGGCTGGAAATCGCAGTGCGCGCCACGAACGATGCCGGGTTCACCCTCCTCGCGCCACGCCAACCGGTCACCGCCACGCCGCACGCGCTGGTGGCCCGCGCCGTGACCGGACCGGTCGCCGCCAGCCAGCTCACCGGCACGTTGCCCGGACCGGTCTTGGCGGGCGCCTACGGTGCGGTGGTGGCGTTCACCAACAGCGCCAATGCGTTTCACGGCAGTTTTACCGGCAACGGTTCCGGCCTCACCAACCTCAACGCCGCCGAACTCAAGAGTGGCACGGTGCCGGACGCGCGGCTGGCGGGCAACGTGGCCCGCACCAACCAGGTGTGGTTGCTCGGCGGTAACGCGGGCACATCCCCCGCCCTGCATTACCTCGGCACGAGTGATGATGTCCCGCTGGAATTACGGGTGAATGGCCGCCGCGTCGTGCGGCTGACCTCGGGCGGCACCAACAAGGCGCCCAACTTCATCGCCGGTGCCAGCGTCAACTCCGTCGCGCCCGGGGTCTTCGGGGCCACGATCAGCGGCGGCGGCGCGGACGACTGGGGCGGCCTTGGCTTGTTTTCCTACACCAACCGGGTCAGCGGAAATTTCGGCACCGTGGCTGGCGGAAGGCAAAACCAGGCGACCGGCTCTGATGCGACCGTGAGCGGTGGCGCGGAGAATCTGGCCCGGGTGGAAGGGGCCACCGTCAGCGGCGGCAGCCTCAACGTCGCCGGCGCCCCGGGCGGTGGAGAGTATGCCACCGTGGGCGGCGGACTAAACAATCAAGCAACCGGCGAACGGGCCACAGTGGTCGGCGGCGGGAACAACGTCGCCAGCGGTGATCTCGCCACCGTGAGCGGCGGCTTGGAAAACCTGGCTTCCGGCTACACGGCGTCCGTGCCCGGCGGCCGCTATAATCGCGCCGCCGGCGATTACTCCCTCGCGGCCGGCAACCGCGCGAAGGCCGATCATGCAGGCGCGTTCGTCTGGGCCGACGCCTCCAGCAGCGACGAGGTCCTCTCCACCGCGGCCAACCAGGTCACCTTCCGCGCCTCGGGCGGCTTCCGCATCTTCACCGACGCCACGCTGACCAACGGCGTCCGCCTGGCCCACGGCGGCGGCAGTTGGATCAGCATCAGCGACCGCCACGCGAAGGCGAATTTCGCCCCGGTGGACGCCGACGCCGTGCTGGAGCGGGTCGTGGCGTTGCCCGTGCAGACGTGGAACTACCGGACGCAATCGCCGAACATCCGCCACATCGGGCCGACGGCGCAGGACTTCCACGCCGCCTTCGGCGTGGGCGAGAGCGACACGGGCATCACCGCCGTGGACGCCGACGGCGTGGCGCTGGCGGCGATCCAGGGATTGAACCGCAAACTGGAACGCGAGAACGCCGCGCTCAAAGCCCGGCTCGAAAAACTCGAGCAACTGCTTCAGCAACGCCTCAGCCAGGGCCAGCCATGAAAGCGCCCCATTCGGCAATCCTTGTCCCGTGGACACGCAGTGGCCTTGCGAGCCGGACGCCAAATGGAATCCGCCGCCCGAAAACCGAGTCGGGCCTGCGAACCGCGCGCAGCGTCCTGGCGTGCGGCAGCCTCCTGCCGCTTTCCCATCGGGGCGGATGCACCGGACGGAAACGGTCAGCCAACCGCGGTCGCCCGTCCCCTCAAAGCACCAGAGGACGGGCGCACTCCACAAGCTGGCGCACCACCGGCGACTCCCGAACCGCGCGAAGCGTCTTGGAGTGCGGCAGCCCTCTGCCGCTTTCCCAGCGGGGCGAATGCACCGGACGGAAACGGTCACCCAACCACAGTCGCCCGTCCCCCAAAGCGCCAGAGGACTGGCGCAGTCCAAAAGCTGGCGCACCACCGGCGACTCCCGAACCGCGCGAAGCGTCTTGGAGTGCGGCAGCCCCCTGCCGCCATCCCATCGGGGCGGATGCACCGGACGGATACGGTCACCCAACCGCGGTCGCCCGTCCCCCAAAGCGCCAGAGGACTGGCGCAGTCCAAGACCTGGCGCACCACCGGCGACTTCCCGGAACCGCGCGAAGTAGCCTGGGAGTGCGGCAGCCCCTCTGCCGCTATCCCATCGGAGCGGATGCACCGGACGGAAACGGTCACCCAACCGCGGTCGCCCGTCCCCAAAGCGCCAGAGGACTGGCGCAGTCCAAGAGCTGGCGCACCACCGGCGACTCCCGAACAGCGCGAAGCGTCTTGGAGTGCGGCAGCCCTCTGCCGCTATCCCATCGGAGCGGATGCACCGGACGGAAACGGTCACCCAACCGCGGTCGCCCGTCCCCAAAGCGCCAGAGGACTGGCGCAGTCCAAGAGCTGGCGCACCATTGGCAATCCTTGAACTGAAATGACCGCTCACCCCTCCTTCCTCGCCCGCGCGCTGCCCGTGTTTCTCGCGCTTGGATCAGTCGCGCCCGCCTCGACCTCCGCGCCGCCCGCGCGCGTGGCGATCAATTTCCCCTTCCGCTCACCGGAGACCGCGCCCACCGCCACGTTTCTCAACTGGCTCGCCGAGCTGGGCGCTCCGGCCATCCGCCAGTTCACCTACCACGACACGCTGTGGGAACACGTCGAGCCGACGAATGACGCCTTCGATTATTCCGGCCCGGACGCGGTGATCTTCAACACCAACGGCATCCGCACGCTGCCGACGCTCTACGCCATCCTCGCCGGTGCGCGTGACGTTTACGGCCTGCAAGTGCCCTGGCGCGCCTGCACCAATCCGCCGCCCTACGCGCCGGACTGTGGCTGGTTCGCCCCGCGCGATGCCGCCGACAGCCGGAACTACGTCACCAACACCGTCGCTCGCTACCGCGCCGCCGCGCCGTTCTGGGAAATCGCCAACGAAATGAACGGCAAGACCAGCCGGCCGTTGGGTTTGCCCGTATCCGACTTTGCCGAGTTCCTGAACCTCAACCGCGCGTGGATTCAATCCGTCGCACCCGAGGCGAAGGTCGTGCTGCCCGGCGTGCTGGGCACGTATGGTTTCCCCTTCAGCAACTCGACCAACTGGCTGCACCGACTGCTGCTGGCCGGCGGCGGCACGGGCTTCGACGTCGCCAACTTCCACGACTACAACTCGTGGTGGACGCTGCCGCAGCACTTCGACATGCTCCGCGCCACCCTCGACGCCCACGGCCTGACCAACACGCCCATCTGGGTCACTGAGACGGGCATCTCCAGCCGCACCAACACGCCCATCACGCCGCGCTACTCCACCGCCGACAGCCAGGCCGCCGATGTCTGGCGTCGCCTCGCGCTCCTCTACGGCAAGGGCGCGCAACTGGTCGCCTGGCACAACTTCTATTCCACCGCCCACCCGCCCGGCGCGGACGCCTTTGACCAGTTCGGCCTGCTCAACGAAGTGGGCCGGAAGAAAAAGTCCTGGCACGCCATGAAGCTGCTCATCCAGAAACTGGAGGGCTTTCGCGACGCGCAACTGCTCTCCCTCGGGCGCGTCACCGATGACAACCTCGACGGCGGCGAGGGCCGGTGGGTCGTGCAATTCACCTGCGCCGACGGCGTGCGACGCTGGGTGCTCTGGAGTCCCACCGGTGAATCCTGGACGCTGACCGGCCTGTCCTCGCACCACACCTACCAGGTCACCCACGTCGTGCCCGCCACGATCAGCCCGGACGGTCACACCGCCACGTTCACCACCAGCACCTTCAAACCCGCCACCGGCGCGCACACCCTGGCGCTGGGCGATTTCCCGATCCTGGTCGAACCCAAAGCGCCCGACGACCTGAGCCTGCGCATCGTGCCGCACGAGGCCGGCGGCGTGGAATTGCGCTGGGCCGCCGGTCTGGACGAGGCCACGCGCCTGGAAACCACACCGACGCTCCTGCCTCCAATCTGGACGAACGTGCCACCGGAGCATCTGTCACTGAGCCTGGTCAGCGACGAGGTCCGCGCCCGCTACCTCGGACCATTGCTGGCGCGGCGCTTCTTCCGCCTGCGCTGGGATGCGCCGTGAGTCTTTCCAATCCCGCAATCAAACCACCATGAATACCCTCAACACCTACCTTCCACACTTCACCATCGCAGTCGCGAACTGCGTCCTGTTGGCCGCCGCCGGTTTTGCCGCGCCCACGGTTGTCGAGTTGAGCAGCAACCCGGAGACCCTCGAAATCCAAGGCCAGGCCGCCGGCCAGGAGCTTGGCGGCACGGGCTTGGGCATCAGCCGCACGCTCACAACGGGCGACCTCAACGGCGACGGCATTGGCGACCTTGCCATCGCCACGCCCAACTATGGCACGACCGGCGCGGTGCATGTGGTCTTCGGTCGCGCCACCTGGCCAACCAACCTCGCGCTCATCTCGAATCTGGCAGACGTGGTCATCGGCGGGGCGTCGAGCCAGCGCCTCGCCACGGCGCTGGCCATCGGGGAAGTGAACGGCGACGGCCTGGGCGACCTGGTGATAGGCTCGAACACACTGGACGCGCCGGGTCTGACGGACTGCGGGAAGGTGCTGATTTACTTCGGCCGGACGAATTGGCCCGCCACTCTCGGCATCGCCGACGCCGACGTCACCCTCACCGGCGACACGGCTTCCGGCTATTTTGGCGAGTCGCTCTGCCTGGGGGATTTGGACGGTGACGGCATCGCCGACCTGGCCGTCACCGCGCCGCGGCACGATGTGACCACGACAATTTTTGGGGTGGAAACCAACCTGACCCTCTTCGGCAAGGTGTATGTCTTTCGCGGCAACACCAACTGGTCGGCCGCACCCGCCTTGAGCACCGCCGCCACTGTCCTTCACGGCGTGCAAACCAACTCCCTGATCAACGCGCAGGTATGGATGGGGGATTGCAACGGCGATGGGCGCGCCGACCTGTTCCTGGGCGCGTTTGGGGCGCGGCCCATCGGCGTGATCCCCTCCCCGTCGTCCAAGAAAATTGGCATCGTCTGGGGACTCCTCGGCCAACCCGCCGACGACTGGCCCGCGACCGTGAACCTGCTGGACTTTGAAACGGCCACCGTTGGCGAGCACGTGGACTTCTACGTGCATGGCAACAACGCCGCCTACGGCATCGGCATTCGCGGCGCGTGCGGCGATTTGAACGGCGACGGCTTCAGCGACCTCATCATCGCCGCCAGTCCCTCGTTTTCGCATCTCTATGTCTTCTTCGGACGCACCAACTTCGCCCCTTTGGAACCGTTTGCTCCGGCGGACATTGACCTGCGGCGCGACCGTTACTTCGGCAGCGCCACCGTGCTCGGCCATCCCGGCGTTACCTCCCTGTCGCACGTGCTGAACACGGTCGCGGTGGGGGATTTCGACGGCGACGGGCTGGAGGATTTGCTCACCGGTTTTTCCACCGCCAACGTAAGCGGTCGCAACCAGGCCGGCCTCGTCGCCCTCCGCTACGGGCGCAGCGAATGGCCCGTCATCGCCGAGGATGATGACGTGCTTTACTACGGCGAGGTGGCTTCCGACGGTGCCGGCGCGATGGTCGCCGTGGGCGACATCACGGGTGACGGCCGCGCCGAACTGATCTTCAACGCACCTGGCGCCGACCGCATCGGCGTTTCCAGCATGGGCAAGGTTTACATCATCGCGGGAGAATACTCGCCCCCCACGCTTGATTTGGAGGTGAGCGACGGCGTGGCCACCGTCGCGGCCGGGTCCCGTTCCGGCCGCACGCTCCGTCTGGAAGCGTCCGAGGACCTGGGCACTTGGACGCCGATGAGCACGTGGAAT
>JADJWF010000002.1 GCA_016716505.1 Verrucomicrobiota bacterium | reverse complement strand
AAACTGACGCGTGACCGCTTCCTGGCCTTGGACACACTGACGCTTCCGGACCAGTTGCGGGTCGAGAGCTTTCGTGACGCCACTTGGGTGTTGTTGGTGTCCTGACGACCAACAGGAATCGGTCCGATCGTTTTCGCGGGGGGTGCCCGGGCGGGTGAACAGGTCATTTCGTCAGGGGTTGAAGTGATCCGCGATACATAACCACCCGCTCGCGGGAATGAAGGAATCAGTCCTTGCCCGCCTGCGGGGGGGCCGCCCCACCGGCCGGGAGCACAAGGCCCGCCCGCTCGACCGAGTTGTCGGAGCGTTGGGCTGCCACCGAAGAGTTGCGATCCCGCTAAACATGGCGAGTGAAATACAAACGGGCGAAAGGCGGTGAGGTCAGCGGGCGCGGTTGGCCTCGGACGAGCCAGGCTCTTCACCGTCCGGTCGCGTGGCATTGATGGGACCCCCGCCCCCGGGTCAGCGGCGCGTCCTGTTCACCGGCCTGCTGCGTCGCTACCAAGACCGCAACTCGCTGACGTACCGTTACCGCACGTACCCGGCGACGGTCCAGGTGCGCGATGTCAGCCTCGAAGGTTTTGCCCTCACGGAAGGCAACCGCGGCACGTTGCAGTTTATCGAGTGCCTCGACGCCAACGGGCAAAGGGTCGCGCCACGTATTCCGATCGTCGCCCGCCTGGCCGACCCCACCCAATCCCCGGTGGACCCGGATTGGTTCCAAGTGGTGGATGTTCCCGGCGCCACCGTCCGCTTCGCGATCACGGACCAGGAATTCCAGGGGTTCGAACTGCTCTCGATCGCCGACGACGGCGTCGCGTTTCAGGCGGCTTTGACGGCCAACCCCGCGGGCGGCGCTCTGACCGGACGGATCAGCTTTGGCCTTGGCCTGAACGTCAGCGGCAAAACGCTCCCAGTCTTTCACCAGTTGTACTACAGCGCCGACGGCCGCAGCACGTGGGTGCCGATCGGGGCGATGACCACCGAAGCGACGCTCACGCTGGCCGCTGCGGATCTGCCGGCAACGCCGGACCTTTCGTTCCGGCTGGTTTCGGCGGATGCCTTTCGTTCGGCTCAAACGCACCTCACGGGTTTTCGCGTCGCCAACCGGGCGCCGGAGGTGCGCATTGTGAGTCCTCAGCCCGGCGATGTCGCCGCGCCAGACCAAAGTTGGACTCTCGCCGCTGAGGCCTTCGATCCCGAAGACGGCTTGCTCCCGGAAGGCGAGTGGCACTCTTCACGAGACGGGACGCTGGGGACCAGTGCGGTCCTGACTGACGTGCGGCTGAGCGCCGGCGACCACACGCTCCGCTTCCGGGCCACGGATCAAGCGGGGCTGGTGACGACGGCTTCAGTCGCGGTTCGCAGTGGGTCGGTTGCGGGCGTTGACCTGGCGCTTGGGGAAGGGGCGCTGCGTATTCGACCCGCCGGCAGTGATCCGCTGGAAACCCTGCCCAACCGTCTGCAAACGGGACGGCTCAACCTGATTCGGGTCGCGGTGCGCAACGGCGGGCAGACCAACGAGGCCCGGCTCTCGCTCTACCTCACCTTGGAGAATGCGCCGGAAATCCTCCTGGGCTCGACCGTGGTGACGAATTGGTCGCCCTTTGCTCCCGGCATGCTGGAGGTGCCGTACGTCTTCCCCGGCGCCAGCCGCTACACGCTGCGCGCGCGGTTGGGTGACACCGCGGTGCCCGACCCGAACCCGACCAACGACGGCTACGCGTGGAGTTTCACCAACCAGCCGCCCGTGGCCGCGCCCGCCCGGTTCGACCTCACCCCGCAGGACCCGCTGGACTTCCGCTTGTCCGGCACCGACCCCGATGGCGATCCGCTCGTGTATCGCCTGGTGACCGGGCCAACGCGCGGTGTGCTCGAGCGCCGGGGCGACGTCTGGCGCTATCGCCCGTTCAACGCGGGCCAGGACAGTCTTACGTTCACCGTGAGCGACGGCCGGTTCGAGTCCGCGCCGGCCGCCATCACCTTCTTTACGAGTACCGCCGCCGCGCCGGTGCCGGTGCCGCCCAGCATTATCAGTGCGGAACGCGCCCTCGGAACGGTCGGGCAGGATTTCTCCCATGCGGTGGTGGTGGCCTCTCCGCCCGCGGCCTTCGCTGCGTACGGCCTGCCCGACGGGCTGGCCATTCATCCGGCCACGGGAGTCATTTCGGGACGGCCCGGCCAGACCGGGGAATTCATCGTTTTCGTCGAAGCCGCCAAAAATGGCGCGGCCACCACGCAGGAGCTGCGACTCCGGGTGCAGGATACCTACGCACGATGGATGGCGTCCTTTGGACTGACCGGAGCGGACGCCGCGCCGGAAAGCAACCCGGACGGTGACCACTACAACAACCTTGCCGAGTACGCGCATCAGTTGCACCCCGGGCTCCCGGATCTCGCCGGCGGCCCGGCGGCCGCCCGGATGGCGGAGTCCGGTCTCGGTTGGCTGCGAGAGTTTGAGTATCTGGTAGTCACTTACCGCCAACGCAAAGGCGGGGTGGGCAATCCCGCGGTGGATTACCAAGTGGACGGGATTCGCTACCGCCTCGAGTACCGTGACCGCCTGGATGGCGACGCCGGTTGGGCCGGAGGCGACCGGTTGTTCCAGGTCCTCGAAAGCCGTCGAGTGGACAACGGCGACGGCACCGAGTGGATCAGCGTGAAGTGCCAGATTCCCATGACCGACACGCCCGAGGGCTATGTGAGACTCCGCCTCACTCCGCAATGAGAAACCACCGCCCGGCGAGCTTTCGTGTTTCCGCCACCAGATGAAAATGATTCCCCATCAAACAACAGGCGTGAACCTGCCAGTCGGCCTTCGCGCACGCCTCGGCCAGCTTGGCGAGAAACAACTCCCGATCCGGGTCGTTGCGGAAGATCGCTTCCCGCCGGTCGCCGCAATTCATCACGTGATAAACCGCGCCGGGATACTCAATGCGGAGCTTGCGTGCTACGTGTCCAAGAGTGGCCGGACAAAGGAAATGTCTCAGTGTGTGGTACTGACCCCTTTACGCCTGCGGCGGCACCGCTGGCCCTGGAGCATTCAGAATTCGGCGCTGTACCAAGTCGGAATCACGCGGTAGGCAGCCGTGCGGCGGATAAACGGTCCGGAGGCACGGCATCCCAAGTCTGGCTTCGCGCGTCAGCGTCCGACGGCAGCAGTCGCGGGCGTCACGGGCAGGCGGCGGAGCGCGTTCTGGCCCTGGCGTGCGTAGTCAATCGCTTCGCCGAGGATGCGCACGGCTTCCTGGGGCGCGTGGAAACCCATCGAGTTCTCCGCTTCCACGTAGTCCAGGTAAAACTGCGCCTTTCGGTGGAACCCGCGCGCTTCGGCCAGTTCTTGGTCGGTGCGGCCGGCGGCGACGGCGGCCTTGAGGTCGGCGATCAGGTCCACCACGGCGTCCATCGCGCGGTCGCGCAAGTTGTGGGTGCGGTCCTGGATCAGATGGGTGCGGTCCAGCAGTTCCCTTTCCGACCACTTGTGACAGGTCTGGCACGCCTTGTTGACATCCAGCAGCGGACTGCGGACGTGGTGGTTACTCACCTTGGCGGCGCCAACCCGCTCGTACGGCATGTGGCAGTCGGCACACGCCACGCCGGATCGGGCATGGGTGCCCTGCTGCCAGAGTTCGAACTCGGGGTGCTGCGCCTTCAGGAGCGGCGAGCCCGTCTCGGCGTGTTTCCAGTCCGAAAAACCGATCTCGTCGTAGTAGGCAAGCATGTCCTCGACCTTGAGCCCCTTGGACCACGGGAAAACCAACCGGCGCTCCGGCCCCTTGAAATAGTACTCCACGTGACACTGAGCACAGACGAAGCTGCGCATCTCCTGCCGGGTGGCCATGGTATTCACGTCGTAGTCGGCCAAACCTTCGCTGGCTTTCAAGGCCTTGATGCCCTCCATGAAGGCGGGTCGGGTGATGCGCAGTTGCATGGTCTGAGGGTGGTGGCAATCAATGCACGAGACCGGATGCTCCACCAGTTTGCGCGCCTCAGCGAAGGGCATCGCGTTCACTTTCTCGAAGCCTTTGAAGAGGTCGCCGTCGCCGGCGCGCTTGTGCGCCACGTAGCTCGAGGAGTGGCAGTTGAGGCACGCGCCCGGTTGCGGGCGTGCCTGCCGGCCGGTGAACGTCTGGTCGTCGAGCATGTAGGCGTGGCCGCGCTCCTCGCGGAAATCGAGGGCAAACGGAAAGCCCGCCCAGAGCGTCTTGAGGCGGCTGTCTTCCTCCAGTTTGGACTGGGCGACGATTGAGCGCGGGTCGGCCGCGGTAGGCGTGCGGGGCAGGGCTTCGCTGCCACCGTAACGGGTGCGCACCTGGTCCACGGTGCGGCGGTAGGAGTCGTACTGGAGCGGGAAGTTCTTGCCCCAGATGACGGGATCATCCGTGTCGTCGGTCAACTCGACCACGCGGAAGAAGGGGTTCCTGGCCTCCTGCTTGCGCTCCATGATGTTCACGAGCAAGGCAAGGCCGGCGGTCGTGACCAGCGCGGCGAGGCCGACCACAGCGCCAAACTTGGCAATCTGGCCGCCGCGTTGGGGGAGCAAGGGTGCTTGGGGTGGGTGGTGTGGCGTTTTCATGGAGATTCAGTGCAGATGGCCCACGCTGCGATGACAGTGCAGGCAGGAGGCGCGGTTGCCCGGCGCGTCACCTCGTCCGACCCCTTCAATGCCATGGACGATGTCCGCATGGCATTTGCGACAGGCGTCCTCGGTGATGCGACGGTTGCGCTCGTTGATGCGGATGGGATCCGGGTGGTTCCCGGTGGTGAAATAGAAGGAATGCCAGAAGCCGTTCTGCGCCTTGGACCAGTATTTCGGGATCAGGCCGTCCGGGGTGTGGCAATCATTGCAGGACGCCACGCTGCGGTGGCTGGAGTTGATCCAGCCGTCGTATTGCTCCCGCATGATGTGGCAGTTGGCGCAGGCGGCGGAATCATTGGTCAGATACGACGCCCCCTTGGCATAGACGAAGGTGAAGGCGACCACGCCGAAGGCGAGGCCCATGACCGTGCCCAGGATGATTCCGGCCGCGGTTCGGAGTTTCATGCGCGGGAAGGTGCTGGCAGCAGGTTGTTGCGTCGCATCGCGGTCTGCACTCTCCGAGTGCAACACGCCGGGTGCCTTGACACAACTCAAACCGCGCGCGCCCGGACGTTAACGCATGCTTCGGCGAGCAGGAATCACAAGCTGGTCGTCCCATTCCCGAAAGCCGCTTCTTCAGGCGATCTGACGCGGGCGACCGCGCTGAAATCCGTCTTGCATGAACGGGCGGGAGTCCTAGTTTCCTGTGGCGGAACCCAGAACCGAACATGATCGGGACCGCGAAAAACTCTTTCGGGCACGTCGGGCCGGCCGGCCGGACGCGGGGTGGGTTCACGCTGCTCGAACTCCTGTTGGTGGTCGCGGTCGTGGCGATCCTGTTCAGCCTCCTGCTCCCAGCGTTGAGCGCGTCGAAACGTCGTGTCCAGAGCGTGGTGTGCCTCAACAACCTGAAGCACGTGCATCTGGCGTGGACGATGTACGCGCAAGATAATGGCGACGTCCTCCCCGGGGTGGCGGGGGGCTCCTTCCCGGGATCGGACCGCTGGGTCTCGGGCTGGCTGGCCATGAATGGCAGTTCGGATAACACGAACACGGTGTATTTGACCGACCGGGAGTTCTCCCAGATTGGCCCGTACCTCCGCTCCGCAGCGCCGTACCGCTGTCCGGCGGACCGCAGCACCGTGCGTATCAGCGGGCGGGATTACCCGCGGGTGCGCAGCATTTCGATGAATTGCTGGATGAACTACGTGGGCTCCGGCGACATCGGGCAGGATCGGTACCGGATCTTCCGGCGGCTGACGGACATTGTGGATCCGCCCGTTGACAAGGCATGGGTGTTCATTGACGAGCGGGAGGACAGCATCAACGACGGCATGTTTCAGACCAATCTGAAGGATCGCCGGAGCGCGTCGAAGATCGTGGACTACCCGGCGGCCTACCACGGCGGCGCGGCCGGGATCATGTTCGCGGACGGCCACGGCGAGACCAAACGCTGGCGCGACCGTCGCACCATGCCGCAACTCCACGCCAATCAGATCATCCAGTTGGGTGTCCACTCGCCGGACAACCCGGACGTGGCCTGGCTCCAGGAGCGCTCCAGCAGTCCGTTGCCGATCGAATAACGCCACGTCGGACTGGTGGTCCACCCGACCGTCTCGGTTCTCCTAGCCTCCGCTGCCCGGCCTCCGCGAGCCGCGCGGATCAAACGAACTTGCCGGGATTCAGGATCCCCCGTGGGTCGAGCGCGCGCTTGATTCGCTGGTGCAGTGCCCGGGCCTCCGCCGCGACCGCTTGTGGCCACCAGCGTTTCTTCGCCAGGCCGATGCCGTGTTCCCCGGTGACGACGCCGCCCCAGGCCAGCACCTGCGCGAACAGTTCATCCAGCGCCGCCTCGCTGCGCTCACGGGCGCCGGGCTGATCGAAGTCCACCATCACGTTCACGTGGATGTTGCCATCGCCGGCATGGCCGAAGCAGGCCACCGGCAGGCCGTGCCGTCTTTGCAGGCGGGCCGCGAACGCAAACAAGTCCTCCAGTCGGCTGCGCGGCACGGCGATGTCCTCGTTCAGCTTGGTCAGGCCTGTGTCGCGCAGCGCGTAGGAAAACTCCCGGCGCAGTTGCCAGATCGCCTCGCATTCGGCCGCGCCGAACGCCCGCTCGACGAACCGCGGCGCATACTGGCGGATCACCCGTTCCACCGTCCGCAATTCGCCTCGGACGGACCGCTCCTGACCGTCGAGTTCGGTGATCAGATGGGCCTCGCAACCCGCCAGGCGGCGGCTGCCGGTTCGTTTCTGGGCGGCGGCCAGCGTGAAGGCGTCGGCCACCTCCAAGGCGCAGGGCAGGAAGCCGGCGGCGAAGATCGCGCGAATCGCCCGCGCGGCATCGCGGGCCGACGAAAACCCGGCCGCCAGCGCGGCTCGAAACGGAGGCAGGGGGAGCAGCTTCAGGGTTGCCTCCGTAACCACACCCAACAGTCCCTCGCTCCCCACAAACAGCCGCGCGAGATCGAAGCCCGTTTTGTTCTTGTGGGTCCGGCTGCCCAGCCGGACCAATGAGCCACCGGCCAGCGCCACCTCGACTCCCAGGACGTAATCGCGGGTGACGCCGTACTTGAGGCAGCGCGGCCCACCCGCGTTCGTCACGATGTTGCCCCCGATGGTGGAATCGCCGCGGCTGGCTGGGTCGGGAGGGTAAAACAGACCCCGCCGCTCCACTGCCGCCTGCAGCGTGCTGGTCACGACTCCGGGCTCCACCACGGCCACAAAGTCGCCCGGGTGGACTTCCTTGATGCGCTTCATCCGCGCCAACGACAGCACGAGACCGCCTTTGACCGGGACACAGCCGCCGACATACCCGTGCCCGGCACCCCGGGGTGTGACGGGAATGCGGTGCTCGTGGGCAAAGCGCAGGACTTTGGCGACCGACTCCGCTTCGCGTGGCAGGGCCACCGCGTCGGGCGGGGAACTGGCGAACCATTTGTCGCCCGCGTGGGCGGCGATCACGGCCGGTTCGAAGCTCAGTTCGTCGGGCGCCAGTTGGCGGGCGAGGCGGCGCAGCAGGGCGTCAAGCTTTCGGCTCATCGGGTTCCCCGGGATTGATCAATGCCCGCGCCGCCTCCGCCTCGTCTTCAGCCACCTGCACGAGGACCCCGCCAGTCGCGAGCAGACTCGCCAAGGGCGCGGTCTCCTGCGTGACAACGGCTTCGATGCCGGCGGCGGTCAGTCGCGAACGGACGACCTCCGCCTCGGCGGGCACGAAAGTGTGAAACACGGTCACCAACGGCGGCGAGGGCGGCTCCGCGGGAGGTTCAGGTTCCGGCGCGACCGGCGGCAGGGGAGGAAGGCCCAGGAGTTCCCGCGCTTCCTCGACGCGGTCGTCGGCCACCTGCACCAGCACGCCGCCGGCCGCCATCGAGTAGCCATCAATCATGAGCGCGGCGGTCTCGTGGGTGACCACGGCCGGGATGCCGGCGGCTTCGAGCCGCGACCGCAGCAGTTGCGCTTCGGCGGGGCTGAACACGCGGGAAACGGTGACGAGCTTCATATTGGAAGGTTGGCCCAAACGGCGGGCGATTCAACCTGTGTTTCGTTGCGCTCACGAAGACGGGCGGCCGTCATTTGGGTCGCGCGCAGAAATCGCGGTCCAAAGCCAGCCGCAGTTGATGAGCGGCAAGGGTGAGGTCCGCGTACACCGCCGCGGTTTCGGGTTCCACGATCTGACGTTCGAAACGGCGGCGCGTGGTGCGTATCCGGGCAAACAGAGCCTTCCGGACATCGGACTCGCCGAGCCGGACCAGCAGGCGGTTGACCCGGCTCACCAGTCGTTGCGTCGCCGTGATTCGGCGGCGGACGCTTGCAAACCGGGCTGCGTCGGCTTGAACCTGCTGAAACAGGGCGCACTCGAAGGTGCGGCAGCGGGCCGGACGGCCCTGGTACACGACGCAGGTCCGGTTGGGGGCGAGCGCGGCGCAGGGTTGGCGCAGGCGCCAGGGCAGAAGTTGGGCGGGCGGTTCGCTGGCTGCCGGGTCGGGAGTTGTGCGCGGCGGGCGGCGGGGCTCAATCGGCAAGCCCGCTGCTCGCAGTACTGCCGGATCGTCGCCCCGCACCAGGCAGACCTCCGCGAAGAGCACGCCGTTGCAGCACAGGCCGCAACTCAAACAAAGTCGCGACAGCCGCGTGAGGTCGGCCGGGCCTTTCATGGGTTCATCCGCCGGCTTTGCCACCCGTTTCCCGCATGCGCTCGAACACGCGTTCCTCCAGTTGATCCACGGGGTTGATGCCTTGGATGCGGAGTTTCACGTGGAAGGCGGCCACCTCGACGAGGCGGGCGATATCGCGACCGGGATGCACGGGCAGCACCATGTGGGGCACCCGGACGCCGAGCAGTTCGATGAACTTCTCTTCGCGTCCCACGCGTTCGACATCCTCCAGCTTGTTCCAGTCTTCCAGGTCCACCACCAGATCCAGCCGTTTCTCGGTGCGGATGCAGCGGACTCCGAACATGGCAGGGACGTTGATGATGCCGATCCCGCGAACCTCCATGAAATCCCGGGTGGTGGGTGGACTGGTGCCGATCAGCTCGCGGTCCTGATGGACACGCAGCGCGGTGACGTCGTCCGCCACCAGGCTGTACCCGCGCTCGATCAGCGCCAGGACGCACTCACTTTTGCCGATGCCGGGGCGGCCGCGGATGATCACCCCGATGCCAAGGATGTCCACCATGCTGCCATACACCTGGGTGTTCGGGGCCGCCAGGTTATCCAGCAGGATGGTGGCGCGATTGATGAAGCTCATCGTCTCCAGACTGGAGATCAGCAGCGGAATCCCCGCCCGCTCGGCGGCCACGACAAAACCCGGTTCCGGTTCGTAAGCGCGGCAGAAGACCACACAAGGCACCGGCCGATCCAGCAGCCGGGTGAAACGCGTCACCCGTTCCTCCGGGGGCAGCGAGTCAAGGTAGGTGCGCTCGGCGCCGCCAATCACCTGAACCCGGTGCTCGGCGAAGTACTCGAAAAAGCCCGTCAGCGCGAGCCCCGGTCGGTTCACGGCCGGTTCGGTGATCCGGCGTTCCAAGCCCGCGTTTCCGCAGACCACCCGCAAATCCAGACCGGTGCCGGCCTGGACCAATCGGGATACGGTTACCGGGGTGGGGGCGTTGGGCGTTGGGGCGGTGTTGCTCATGGACGGACGGCGGTTGCGTTGCTTGGACCGCCCGCAGCGTGGCGAGTCCGGCCCGCCCGGCAAGGGAGAATTCCGTTGCGCCGCCGACCACTGGAAATCGCTCGACGATCGCCGACTCGTTGAGTCTGCTTCGGCAGCGCCACCACCCGGCGTTTCAGCGATCAAGCGATGAATACGACGGCTCCCTCGTCTGCGTCGGGATTCCCCGGGATCATCCTGGGGCGGACCCCGTTCGAATCGGAGATGCAAGTCCGGCCAGACGATTTGGACATGTATGCCCATGTCCACAGCAGCCGGTATGGCGACTACGTGCTCGCGGCGCGGTTCGATCAGATGGAGCGCTGCTACGGCATGGGCATGGGCAAGTTCGCCGAACGCGGGCTGGCGTGGTTCGTCCGGACGGCGCATCTCGACTACAAGCGGCCCCTGCTGCTGGGGGAGTGGTTCATCGTTCGGACTTGGATTCAGGAGCTGTATGCCGACGGGGTGCGGGTGGACTTCGAGATCATCAAGCGCGACAAGCGGAAGCTGGCCTGCGACGGATGGTTTCACTACACGCTCGTCTCCGCGCGCACCGGCCGCGCCGTGCCGATCCCCGAAGACATCGCCCGCCGGTATGCGGTATGAACGGCGGAACCCGCCGCAGGATTTTTCTGTCCGAACTCTTGATTGGGCGCCAAGGGCCTTGGCGTCGGACTGCCGCCCGGCGATCGCCGCCGGCTGGCACGCCCCGGTTTATCTCCCCCTGAAGCGGTCCGCTGGAACGCCCTGCAGTGGCTTGCGCTGAGCCGTCGCCGGGACGGACCGATGGATCACCACGGCTGCATCGCTGGCGCCGCTGCTTTGCCCTTTCGCCACCTGGGAGCGCCTGCTAGAACGCGGCCATGTCGTGCGAGTTGAGCATCGGCTTCGTTGGCGCGGGCAAGATGGCCACCGCCCTGGCCCAGGGCTGGGTAAAGGCCGGCCTCTGCGCCCCGGCGCACGTTGTGGCCAGTGATGCCGCGCCCGCCGCGCGCGAGGCGTTCGCCCGCGAGGTGGGCGCGCGGACAGTGGAGTCCAATCTCGACGTCATCCGGGAAGCCACCGTACTGGTGCTGGCGGTAAAGCCGGACCAGGTCCTGAGCGTCCTGCGCGACCTTCGAGGCGCTCTCGGCAATCATCATCTTGTCATCTCCATCGCCGCCGGGGTCCCGTTGGCGCGGCTCCAGGAAGCCGCCGGTGACGGCGTGCGACTGGTCCGGGTGATGCCCAACACGCCGGCGTTGGTGGGCGAATGCGCCGCCGCCTACGCCTTGGGCGCGGCCGCGACCGATGCCGACGGGGCGCTCGCGCAACGGCTTTTCGCGGCGATTGGCGTGGCCTACCCGGTGAAGGAGGCGTTGCTGGACGCCGTCACCGGTCTCAGCGGCAGCGGCCCGGCCTACGCCTTCCTAATGATCGAGGCTTTGAGTGACGGCGGTGTGGCGGCGGGACTGCCCCGGGAGGCCGCCCTTCGCCTGGCGGCCCAAACGCTGGTGGGGGCCGGACGCATGGTGTTGGAAACCGGCCTGCATCCCGGGGCGCTGAAAGACATGGTCGCCAGTCCGGGCGGCACCACGATTGAAGGTCTCCACGAGTTGGAACGGGCCGGCGTGCGTGGAGCTTTGATGAACGCCGTCCGCGCGTCGGCGGACAAGGCCCGCAAGCTCGGGCAAGCCTGAGTCGCGAGCGCCGACACCGAAACGACGATGAACTTCCCTGCTCCCACGCCGGCGCAAGCCCGGCTGTTTTGGGCCGCCCTCAGCGGCATCGCCCTGGCGGTCCTCGCGGCGCTCGTGGTGGGGCTGATCTGGTTGGTCGGCGAGGTTATCAACGCGCTCGCGCCGGTCTTGTGGCCCATCGCCATCGCGGGCGCGATCGCGTATCTCCTGGACCCGGTGGTGGACTTCATCGAGCGGAAGGGCGCCACGCGCACCCGCGCCATCCTGTGTGTCTTCGCGCTCGCGCTCGGGCTGGTGGTGGCGTTCTTCGGCAGCGTGGTCCCGCGCGCGGTCGTGGAAGCGCGCGAGCTGGTGGTGCGCGTGCCCACCTACGTCACCCGGCTGCAGACCAAGGTGGAGCGATGGGTGACCGAACCCTCCGGCCCGATGCGCGAACTCCTCCGCTTCCTGCCTTTCCTGCCCCAACCCGCCACAAACGGCCTCCCCCCCGGCGCAGTCGTTCCCCTCGTCACGAACGCGCCCGGCGAAACGGTTTCGTCCGCCGCGGCCGCCGCGCCGTTGTTGCCGGCCGACGGCGGCTTTGACCCGGACGGCGTTCAGGCGTCACCGGAGGCAGCCACCTTGTGGCAACTCCTTCTTGGCCAGGACGCCTTGCGCTCGGTATCGGGCTGGCTGGCCAAGGTGCTGCCCGCGGTGGCGAACTGGATCTTCGGCCAGGTGGGCAAGCTGGCGTCGTGGTTTGCGGTCATCGCCGGTCTCGCGCTGGTGCCGGTCTATCTCTTCTACTTCCTGATGGAGAAGAAGGGCATCCAAAGCCACTGGACCGATTACCTGCCGGTGGTCAAGTCCGGTTTCAAAGACGAACTCGTTTTCATCCTTTCCTCGATCAACGACTACCTGATCGCGTTCTTCCGGGGCCAGGTGCTGGTGGCGATCTGCGACGGCATTCTCTACACGATCGGCTTCCTGCTGATCGGCCTGCCGTACGCCGTCCTGATCGGCATGGTGGCCACGGTGCTGACGGTGATTCCCTTCGTCGGGGCGATCATCACGTGCGTGAGCGCCGTGGTGATCGCCATCGTCCAGTTTGGCGACTGGCTGCACCCGTTGCTGGCGCTGGGGGTGTTTGCGATTGTGCAGACCGCCGAGAGCCTGGTGATCCAGCCGAAGATCATGGGCGACCGCGTGGGGTTGCATCCAGTGACCATCATCATCGCGGTCATGGTGGGCACCACGCTCTTCGGCGGCATTCTCGGGGCGATTCTGGCCATCCCCTTCACCGCCGCGCTGCGGGTGTTGATGTTCCGCTACGTGTGGCGACAGCCCAAAGCGGAAGCCGCGCCGGGCCCGCTGCCAGCCACTTGAAGCGAGCGGGAACGGTCGGGGCCGGGGCTCACGTCGCGAGGCGGTGGCGGGGGCAACCCCTCGGCGGTCCGGCCGCAGCGCAGCGACGGGACTGCCGTTCAACCCGCCGCCGTGCGTCTCAGGGCGGACAGCTTCGCAGGTGGTCGAGCAGGTCCGCAAAATTGCACGTCGCCAGCGCGCAGTATTGGTCCGCCCCGCCGTAATAGACGAACAGCGTGCCGTCCTTGACCACCGTTCCACAGGGAAAGCACACGCCGCGGTAGAAGCCCTCGATTTCGTAATCGGCTTCGGGCTGCATCAACCAGTCGGGCGTCCGATGCAGCACCTTGCCCGGGTCATCGAGGTCCAGGAGCAACGCGCCCAGCCGATAGAACTTATCGGCCCCCACGGCGTGGTAGAGCGTGAACCAACCGTGCGGCGTGCGGATGGGCGGTGTGTTGATGCCCAGCTTGTAGGTCTCCCAAGGGAAGCGTTGCTTGATGAGCAACCGGCTGGGTGCCGCCGGCAACCCCATCAGGTCGTCGGCACACTTGATCCAGGCGCAAGCGTGCTCGGTGCCGTACTGAGGTCCCACCCACTCGAGCGGCCGGTGCATCAGCCAGAATTTCCCGCCGATCTTTTCCGGGAACAGGATGACGTCGCGGTCATCCAGGAGCGGATCGGTGATCCAGCCCGCCCGGATCCAGTGGCGGAAATCCTTTGTCATCGCGAGGCCTGTGAGGGTGGCGTTGGTGCGCAGGTACCGCGGAAACTCCGGAGCGGCCTCGGCCGGTGTCGCGTAGCGATCGCGCCCGCCCGGAACCCAGAACTGCCCAAACGGATAATGCCGGCAGGCGTACGTGACGTAGTACCACTCGCCGATCCTGACGACGCGCGGATCCTGAATGGTGGCGCCGTCGAAGCCCTCGCCACTGGGGCTCAGGGCGGGTTGCTCGCTCACCCGTTCGAAGTGGTAGCCGTCGCGGCTCCGCGCCAGGCCGAACCAGCACTTGTACTCCGGACCGGACTCCGCCGCCCGGTAAAGCAGCCAGATTTCGCCCGTGGCGTCGTCCATCCACGCGGCGGGATTGAAAACCGCCAGATCCTCCCAAGGGTGGTCGGGATGCGGGGTGAGGATCGGGTTGCCGGCGAAGCGCTGCAGTTTCATCGGGGCGGAAGCTTGGCAATCACGGCTGCGAGCGGCAAGGCGGCAGCGGGGGCGCCGCCCGGCCGGCGGGCTTCCCGTAGCGACAGAACTCGGCGGGCTGTTGACGCCCATCAAAGACACTCCGGTGCTCCGGACGCACATTGGGCCCCGTGAATGCGACGATGACCGAGATCGAACTGGACGTGCGGCCGATGCCGCCGCGCGACCGCCACCCCGCCATTTTCAACCTTTGGGCCAATTTGACCGATGGCGAGTCCTTCCGCCTCGTGAACGACCATGATCCCCTGCCGCTTTACTACCAATTCGCCTGCGAGCACGCGGGCAACTTCCGCTGGGATTACCTGCAGCGCGGGCCGGAGCGATGGGAAGTGCGGTTGACCAAAGGCCGCTTTGCCGATCCGGGCTTCACGCCGAGGAAGACCACCGCCCCCGGCCCTTCACCGGTGGCCGGGAGCGGGCCGATCGTCCTCGACACCCGACCGATCTTTGCGCGCGGGGACACGCCGTGCGCGGCGATTGATGAAGCGGTGGCACGGGTCGGGGTCGGCCAGACGCTGGTGCTGTTGGTGCCTTTCGAGCCGGTTCCCTTGTACGCCAAGCTGGCACAACAAGGCCTCAAGGGGGCGGGCAGGCAATTGCCCGACGGTACCTGGCGCATGGAGTTCACCCGCGAAGTCGCGGCGCATGGCGCGCCCGTCGCCTGCTCGTGCGGGAGTCACTTTTGAGACGCAGGGGAGGGTTCTGGCCAACCGATCCCGCCCGCCAGCCATCGCCTCGCGTCGAGCGGCCTTTCACCCGACGCGGGCCGCGGTTGGTTGGCGGGCGTCTTCTTTGAGTGCCTCCTGGCCGGGGGAGGAGTTGTCGTCCGCCGGCGGTCCGGACGACGCTTTCGGCGGGCGCTCGTCCTTCCAGCCAAACGGTCCGCCTTCGGTGCAAACCAGAATCAGAACTGCTCGTCCTTCTCCTTGAACAACACGTTGAACGTGGTCAGCGAGCCGTAGCAGCGCGTGATGTATTGCTGCCAGTCGAATTTCTCGGCGGAACTGAGGCTCTCGTGGGCGTTGATCTTCTGTTCGAGCACCCGCAGGTTGTTGCGGACCATCACGATCTTGTGGAAGAAGGTCTCGAGTTCGACCTCCTTGGTTTGCAGGGTGGGATCGGCGGGATGGAGCACGAGCTTCCCGCCCCGCCAGCGGTTCGCCAGCAAGCGAACCACCTCGCCGGGACGTTCCCACCCCATCGCCTTCACGGTGGCCTCGGCCATGTCGCGCAGCAACGCCGCCAGCGGCACGTCGAGGCCCGTCAGCGTTGCCGTGGCTTCGGCCGGGGCGAGGCCACTGGTCTCGGGCGCGATCGTACGGCGCTGTCCGTCGTCGAACGCGATCTCGGCGGCCAGTTCATTGATGGCCTTCACGGTGCCGGTGCCGTGCGCGGGATGACGCACCCGCTGGCCAATGTGCAAAGATTCCGTGGTCATGGTGTTGGGAAGATCGAAGCCGAAGCGCGCCAGTCAAGGAACGGAAATCGCGGTCGGCGACGCGCTCAGGCGGGGAGTGACTCGGCGATGGCCCGTGCCGCCGCGGCCGGGTCGGGGGCCGCGATGATGGGCCGGCCAATCACCAGCCAGTTGGCCCCGGCGGCAATGGCCTCGGCGGGCGTGAGGGTGCGTTTCTGATCGCCCCGGTCTGCGCCCGCCGGCCGAATGCCCGGCGTCACCAGTTGGACCGTCGGAGGCAGGACGTTGCGCAGCAGCCCAATTTCGAGCGGCGAGCACACCATCCCGCGCAAGCCGGCCTCGGCCGCCAGCCGCGCCAGCCGTGCCACCTGCTGGGCCGAGGTGGCGGCGATGCCCACCTCGGCCAGCGCCGCATCATCCAAGCTGGTGAGGACCGTGACCCCCAAAACCAACGGCGGCGCCGCGCCCTGTCGGGCGGCTTCGTCCCGCGCGGCCTCCTCGGCGGCCTGCATCATCGGCCGACCACCGCTGGCGTGAATGGTGAGCATCTGAACATCCAGGCGCACCGCCGCCCGCACGGCCGCCGCGACGGTATTGGGAATGTCGTGGAACTTGAGATCGAGAAACACCGCTGCTCCGGTGGCCCGCAGGCGGCGGACGATGTCCGGCCCGGCAGCCGTGAAGAGCTCCTTTCCGACTTTGAACGCACCGACGGCGCCGGCCAGTTGTCCGGCCAGTTCAAGGGCGCGCTCCGGGGTCGGAACATCCAGGGCCGCAATGATTGGGTTGCGCATGAGCGAACGCTATCAGGGCTCACCGGCGACGGCGACCCACAATTGCCCCACGCTTGACGCCCCGGCGGACGGGAAGGAAGTTGCGCGCGATTTGACGCCGGCAGATTCCGCGTCGGTGGCAGCCGTGCTGTCCACGTTGGCCCAAACTCCCGCCGCGCAGACCCTGGTGCGGCGCGTGGAGCAGGGAGGTTTGTTGTCCGTGGAGGGCGTCTCCGAGCCCGCCCAAGCGGCCGTGATCGGGATGCTGCGGCGGCTCTTTCCGCAGCGGGTGATTCTGGCCGTGGCGGCTCACGTCAAGGGCCAGGAACGGCTGGAAACCGACCTGCAGACCTGGCTCGGCGCCGACTCTTCGCCGACCGCTGACGCCGCGCGGCCGTTTTTTTTTCCGCCGTGGGACATGCTTCCCCACGAGGACAAACTGCCCCACGCGGATGTGCTGTCGGAACGGCTGGAGACGCTCGCGGTTTTGCGCGACGCGGCCCAGGGTGACGCCCGGCGGCCGGTGATCGTGGCGTCGGTGCCCGCGTTGCTCCAACGCACCTTCTCCCCGGCAGCGCTCGAACAACGGCTGCGCCGGCTAAGGCGGGGCGACCGGCTGGATCCGCTGGATTTGATCGAGTGGCTGGAAGATCAGGCCTATCAACCCGAGGCCCAGGTCACCGCCAAAGGTGAGCTGGCCCTGCGCGGCGGCATCGTGGATGTGTTCCCGCTGAACAGCCCGTGGCCGGTCCGGATCGAATTCTTCGGCAATGAAATCGAGTCACTCCGCTGGTTCGACCCCGCCACGCAGATCACACGGGAAGCCATTGAAACCGTCACGCTCGGGCCGGCGGGGGAACTGGGCTTGCTGAAGCGCGACGTGGCTGCGCCCAACGCACTGGGCACGCTGCTGGATCACCTGCCGGCGGGCGCGCTGGTGGTGCTCTGCGAGCCCGAAGCGCTGGCCGCCGCAGCGGCGGCTTACGGCGATCGAGTCCCGCCGGGCAACCCCTTCTTCGCCCCGTGGTCCGCGGTTCTGGGAACACGGGAGCAACGGGCGCTGACCGCCGTGGCGCTGAGCGAATTGGCGCCAGACCTCTCCGGGACCAACACCTCGCCGTCCGCACCGTCAGCGGAAGCCCGGGGAAGCTCCACCGCCGGGCCTCTGCGTTTCGAACTACCGTCGCTCGATGCGTTCCGCCCCATCGCGGAACGCGCGCCGGACCCGCAAGTTGCCACGCGGCAGCGTCGCGAGTTCTTCGCCCAACTCCATCGCTGGTTGCGCCAGGGCGAGACGGTGCATGTCTTCTGCAACAATGCCGGCGAGCAGCGGCGCTTCGCGGAGCTCTGGGCCGAATTGGGTCTGGATCGCCCGGACGAAGACCGCGGCGCGAAGAAGGAAGTGCCAACGGGTCCCGCTCTGGACGGCGCCACCGGTCCGCCGCTCCGGCCCATGCTGCAACTCGGCGCGCTGCAACGGGGGTTTCTCTGCCCCGCGGCGCGGCTGGTCATCGTGACCGATGCCGAGATCTTCGGCCGCTACAAGGTCACACGGCCCCGACGGTTGCGTTCGCCGCACGCGACCGCGGTGCGGTCGGTGCTGGACATCAATTTCACGGACATCGAGCCGGGCGACTACGTGGTGCATCTCCAGCACGGCATCGGGCGCTACCTCGGGCTGGAGCGGTTGCCGGCAAGGCCGCGCCCGGGACGCAGCGCCGACGCCGCCGCCACGGCCCCCGGCGAAGAGTGCCTGGTGATCGAGTACGCGCCGCGCGAAGAGGGGCAATCGTCGCCGCGCCTGTACGTGCCGATCAGCGAATCCCACTTGGTCAGCAAGTACGTCGGCGCGGGCAAGGCGCGGCCGGCGCTGAACACCCTGGGTGGCACACGCTGGACGAAGACCAAGGCCCAGGCGGCCGAAGCGGTGCGGGACCTGGCGGCCGACCTCCTCAGCATCCAGGCGGCGCGGGCTTCCCTCCCCGGCTTCGCGCTGCCAGCGGACACTCCGTGGCAACGCGATTTTGAAAGCGCGTTCCTGTATGAGGAAACGCCCGACCAACTGCGGGCCATCGAGGAGACCAAGCGCGATCAGGAGGCCCCGCGCCCGATGGACCGGCTGATCTGCGGCGATGTGGGTTTCGGCAAGACGGAGGTGGCCATCCGGGCCGCCTTCAAGGCCGTGATGGCCGGCCGGCAGGTGGCCGTGCTGGTGCCGACCACGGTGCTGGCGCAGCAACACTTCCGGACGTTCCGCGAGCGGATGGCCGATTACCCGGTGCGCATCGAGGCCCTCTCCCGCTTCCAGTCGCGCCGCCAGCAACAGCAGGTCATTGCCGGCCTCGCCCACGGAGCGGTGGACATCGTGATCGGTACCCACCGGCTCATCCAACCGGACGTGGCTTTCAAGGACCTTGGCCTGGTGGTGATTGACGAGGAACAACGGTTCGGCGTGGCGCACAAGGAGCGCTTCAAACAACTGCGCAAGCTCGTGGACGTGCTGACGCTCAGCGCCACGCCCATCCCGCGCACCCTCTATTTGGCGCTCACCGGCGCCCGCGACATGAGCACGATCGAAACGCCGCCGCAGGACCGGCTGCCGGTCGAGACCATCATCGCGCCGTACGATGAACGAACGGTCCGCGATGCCATCCAGCGCGAGCTCCTGCGAGGCGGACAGGTGTTCTTCCTGCACAACCGCGTGTTTGACATCGAGTCGGTGGCCATGAAGCTGCGCATGCTCGTCCCGCAGGCGCGGATTGCCGTTGGCCACGGCCAGATGCACGCGGACGACCTCGAGGAGGTCATGACCCGGTTCGTCAACGGGGAGGTGGACGTGCTCCTCTCGACCACCATCGTCGAGAGCGGCATTGATATCCCGAACGCGAATACGATCATCATTGACCGCGCCGATCGCTTCGGATTGAGCGAGCTTTACCAACTCCGCGGGCGTGTCGGTCGCTACAAGCATCAGGCCTACGCGTACCTGCTGATTCCCCGGCACGCCGGCTTGCTGGCCGATGCCCGCAAACGCATCACGGCGATCAAGCAATTCTCCTCGCCGGGCAGCGGCTTCAAGATCGCCATGCGCGACCTCGAAATCCGCGGCGCGGGCAATTTGCTGGGCGCAGCCCAGAGCGGCCACATCACCGCCGTCGGCTTCGAACTGTATTGCCAGTTGCTGAAGCAAAGCATCGCCGCCCTCAAAGGCGAGAAGCCGCCGCAACGGATCGAGGTCCAGGTGCGGCTCGACTTCCTCGACCTCAGCGCCGTAAGCGAGGAACCCGCTCCCGCTGAACCCCCGCCCCCGACCCGCGCCAAACGCGGTTCAGGTCGCGCTGCGCCGGACATCACCGTTCCACGCGAAGTGGCCACCTGCGGACCGGACCGTCGCCGCCGGGCGTCCCCGGCTGAGCCGGTGAGCGAGACGTGGGACGGCCCCCGGGCGGCGGCAGGTTTCCCGCTGGATTACGTGCCCGAGGCGCAGCACCGGATTGATTTGTACCGGAAACTGGCCCAAATCACCGACAAGGCCGGTCTCGACACTTTGCGCGGCGAATTGCGCGATCGGTTCGGACGACTGCCGCCGGCCACCGAGCGGCTCCTGCTGATCGCCGAACTGAAACTGCTGGCGGCTGCGCGGGGCGTGACGGCCATCGAGACGCGCGGCGATCGGTTGATGCTCACGCGCGGCAACGACTTCATCCAGGTCGGCGGGCGTTTTCCGCGCCTGACCAAACGTGAGCCCACGGCGCGACTGGCGGAAATTCGCCGGCTGCTCTCGCTGGTATGAGCGGCCTTGGACTCGGTGTCGCCGTCTTCCCTGATTCAAGCACCAGTTCCCGCGAGGCCGCTCGGTCGCGTTGCCAGGTCCCCCAGCGCCATGACTTGGGCGCGCGCCTCGCGGGCCAGCCACTTGCGGTCCGATGAGACGAGAGCGGAGGAACCAAAAACCACCCGGGCCGTAATGGACCGCAGTCCGAGCAGTCGGAACAAGTGCGGCAGGAACAGCATGTCGCGCCAGAAACACACATCGTCCTCCACGCGACCGTCGGGGGCGGAGTAGCCCAGCCATGCTGCGGTGACCGGCCATTGGTGCCGCGCCGCCGAAGCAAACAAGGCTGAGTGAAAGGGCAGGACCCGCGCCCCATCTGAACTCGTGCCCTCCGGGAAGAGCACTACCAGTTCGCCGGCCTGTACCCGGTCACACATGGCGTCGGCGGTGTTCGGCAATTCGGAACGCACGGTCCGCGGGTGAAGGATCGTGCCCGCCCACCGGACGAAGCGGCCGACGACCGGCCAGTCCGCCACTTCCGCCTTCGACACAAAAGTCATCGGCCGTTCCGCGGCCAGCACGAGGATGTCCAGATAGCTCAGATGATTGGCAACCAGCAGGCCACCGGACGGCGGGACGCCGGACGATCGCACCGACACGTGAAGGACGCGCAACGCGACCCGGCTCCAGCGCGACAGCCATTGGCTGCGGAAGCGCGAGTAGCCTCGCCGGCGCTCGACGGTGCTTCGCCACCCAAAGTCCATGGCCGCCGCGATGAACACCCCGCTCAGCAGGGCCGCGCGAAAAACCACCCGCCCACATCGCCTCAGCCTGGCCGCCCAAGGCTCGCCGGCGAGGGCGTGCGAGGCGGTCAAGCCGGGAGGCGATTCGATCGTGGAAGATGGGGCGTTGAGAGCGGACATGCGTGCGCGCAAGCAGGTTGCCGGTCAGCCCGCCAGCATCTTCGCGGCCCGTGGACTCAGCGTGGCCAAATCGAGGACCGTCAGGAAATCCACCGTCTTAAATTCGCGGTCGAGCGCGGGCGGCCCGCACAACCAGGCGCCGAGCGAGAGGTACGCGGAAAGCAGCTTGGGCACGGGCACGGGCGCCGGGTGGAGGCGATCGAGCGGACAGGCGGAATCAACGCGCGGCACCGTGCGCCAGTCTTCCGGGGCCAGATGGCGGCGCATGAGGTCCGAATAGGCGCGGGCGCCCATCGCGGGGTCGGTCGTCGGCAGCGAACTGCAGCCCATCAGGAAGCGCGCCCCGCACTGGCTGGCGTACCGATGGATGCCGCTCCAGAGCAGCGCCAGGACGGCGAGATTGCGGTGGTCGCGATGAACGCACGCACGCCCCAGTTCCAGGAGTTGGTTCCGTCGCCCGGCAAATGGCGCGAGATCGAACTCCCGGTCGCAGTAAAATCCGAGGGCCCCCGCCGCCCGCGGTCCCGGCTGCAGGCGGTACGTGCCCACGACTTCCCGCGAGGCGGCATCCTCCACCAACAGGTGGTCGCACACGGCATCGAAGGGATCCGCGTCCCGACAGGTGACAAACGATTCCTCGAGTCCTTCGTTCAGTTCCAGGTTGAAGACGAGGAACCGCAAGGTTTGCGCGGCCCGCAAATCCTCCTCACTTTCCGCCAGTCGCACGCGGTAGCGGGCTGTTCCGGTCGCCCGGCTTAATACGCGTTCCCCCATGCGCGCGGAAGCGCATGGGGCCCGGGTCCCTTCGGCAATCGAGAAATCGTTCACGACCGCCAACGGTTGCCGCCGCCCGGCACCCCGTGAAGGGCAGCGCGGTCAAGAGCGCGTGACAATTCGGTGACGCGCGGGGTGTTTTGGAGAGCCCGTGGACGGAGTAAATGGCCGCGCGCCGCCGGTTGGCGGAGGGAGTGAACTGACGAAGCCGTTCACCGCACCCGGCCCGTCGAGCGCTCCTGGAGCCAGGCAATGTCGCGATTGTTCGGCGAGGGAATGTTGAGTTGAAGATTGCTGTTCTTCTTCAGCTTGGGCGTCGTGCGCGGGTCGAGCCACTTTTTGATCTCCGAGTGTCCATCGGCGAAGTTGAGGCCCCCGGCGCCGTTGTGATAGCTGGCAGGGTAATCCACCAAGTAGCAGCCCTGGCCGCGCTGGTTCATGGTCACCACGAAAAAGCCGTCGTTGATGCTTTCCTCGCGCTCGTCAATGAGCAACCAAGTGCCGGCCGGACCAGGTTCCGTCATGTCCGAGGTGCGGCGAATGATTTTGTACTCACTGGCGCCGTTCCACGGGTCCCGGCTGTTCATCCAGTTGTTCATGGACATGCTCCGGACCCGGTTGTAGGTGCGCCCGCCGTGCTTCGAGACGCTCTGGTCCGCCGGACACTTCCAGACTCCCAAGGTGTTCAAAAACGGATGCAGATGGCTGCGGGTGAGGAAGAGCGTGTTGGTGTTGTCCGGCGTCCCGTTGAACTCCAGCCAGCCGGCCACCCAGGTATTCGGATAGTGCGGCGTGACGTTGAGAACGAAGCCGCTTTGGTCGTTGCCATTGTTCGGCGGGATGCGCTCGCCGTTGTCCGTCGCGTACATGACCCAGGCGAGTCCCATCTGCTTGAGATTGCTCAGACAGGAAATGCCCTGGGCCTTGGCCTTGGCCCGACTCAGCGCGGGCAACAGCATTCCGGCGAGGATCGCAATGATGGCGATGACGACCAACAGTTCAATGAGGGTGAAGCCGGCGAGGCCGGGGCGCATGCCGGGGCCTTTGGTCAGGGAAACACGCAGTCTCATGGGAATGAGAATGGGAAATTCTTGCGGTTCTGCCAAGTGCCCGTTTCGCCGCACAGCGATGCCCGGGGGCTCCGGCGGGTACTGCCGCCTTCCTGCACCGGCGGTCTCCGGACCGGCTCCGACGCTTGTAACGCCGGTCTCCAGAGCGGCCCGCTGCCGACCGCGAGGTCTGCGCTGAGTGCCGACAAGAATTTAGGCACGACTGAAACGCCGGCTTTCCAGCCGCCCCATCACCCTTGACGTCTTCTCCTGCCCCGTCATCGCTTGGGGGGCGCGCCACCGCCCTTCACGCGGCTTTTTGTGCGGTGCCCTCGACAGCACCCTGCTTCCCGCCGGCTCGCCCCGAGGACCCTTCTTCCACTCCGTCCGGGGCTGCTGGTACGCCGCCGCCACACCCGCGCCGTTCTCGCCGCTACCGGCCTGCGCCAAAGCATGGGAGCCGCCGGTTGCTGCCACGACCATGCCTTCGGCGCACGCGTCTGGGCCTCGCTCACACTCGAATTCCTCTCCGACCAGCAACCCGTTGGCGCTTGGGTCATGGGAGTTTCTGCTTGCGCCGAGGATGGTCGAAATCATAGTCGTCCCGGAGCCGGCGAAGGAACTTGGCCGGCTACCGAACGCGGTTGGGGTCGTAGCTCAGTTGGCAGAGCGTCTCGTTCGCAATGAGAAGGTCAGGGGTTCGACTCCCCTCGGCTCCACCAGTTTCCTCTGAATCGTTTGCCGCCGCTCCTGCTCTCCGTTGCCCTCTTCGGTTTCGGCGCGACGGTCACCATCCTCGCCAACTGGCTGGCACTCCGTCCTTGGCGCCGCTCGGCGGGCGAGCACTGGACCGAACGCGCCCGGCTGCTTTGGCCGGCCCGCGTCGGCGTGGTGTGGAATGTCCTCGCCGCCGCCGCCTTGGGAACCGCGCTGACTGAATTGGTGCTTCGGGAATCCGCCCCGCCCTGGTATTTTCGGCTGTTGGCGGGCGTCGGCGGCGGACCGGCCGGTTCGTACTTCTTCGATCGCTAGGTGTTTCCCGGCTATGGGTTCGCCGAGTGGGTGCGCCACCAGCTCGCCAACTGGGGAATGCACCGGCTCGCCGCTGCCGTGCTCGTCAGCGCGATCCTCCGGGACTCCGCTGAGGCGTCCGATCTGGCCTCGGCTAGGCCGGGTCGCGCCGAAGCCGTCGCCACACCGGCTGGTGCAGCCCTTCCCGATCAGAACTGCTTGCGGGCGAGTGGGCAACTTGCATAGTCCGTCGCGCGGGCCGGGCGGCACGGGCGCGGCGACAAGGCTGGGGGAGGGGTGGCGGACACCATTACGTGGACTTGGATGCTTTTCGCCCGGCGAGCCGGTCTTCGACTAGGTAGGGCGCTTGGCGCAGTGGCTAGCGCGTCTCGTTTACACCGAGTAGGTCGGGGGTTCGAATCCCTCAGCGCCCACCAGTTCCGGCAATCTTCCCCTCAAAGAACCGCGCGGCGCGTTGCCGCCCGGCGCGGCGAGATCAGACCAGGACCGAGCCTTCGACGAAAGGTTTGCCTTCAGTCAGCGCTCGCAGGTTGGCCACCGTGGTGCGGGCGATGTCGTCCAAGGCCTCGCGGGTCAGAAAAGCCTGGTGGGCGGTGATCAATACGTTCGGAAAGGTCAACAGCCTCGCCAGATCGTCGTCCTGCAGCACCTGCCCGGACAGGTCCTCGAAGAAGATGCCCTCCTCTTCCTCGTACACGTCGAGTGCCACGCCTCCCAGCCGCCCGCTCTTCAGCGCTTCAATCAGGGCCCGCGTTTCGATCAGCGCGCCCCGGCTGACGTTGATCAGAATCACGCCGGGCTTCATCAACTCGATGGTCTCCCAACGAACCAGATGCTTGGTCTCGGGGGTCAGCGGCGTATGCAGCGAGATGACATCGCTCAGGCCGATCACGGAGGAGACATCGGTGTACTCCACGGCGTGTTGCGACGCCCAGTCGTGATTCGGGTACGGGTCGTAGGCGAGGACCCGCATCCCGAAACCGCGGAGGATCTGCGCGGCCACCCGGCCGATCTTGCCGGTGCCCACAATCCCGGCGGTCTTGCCGTGGAGGTCGAAGCCTTCAAGGCCCTGCAAGGCGAAGTTCAGGTCCCGTACCCGGTTGAAGGCCCGGTGAATCTTGCGGTTGAGCGCCAGCAGCAGGGCGACGGCGTGTTCCGCCACGGCGTGCGGCGAATAGACGGGCACGCGGACGACCGGAAGCCGCAGCTCTTTGGCCGCTGCGAGATCCACGTTGTTGAAACCGGTGCAGCGGAGGGCGACCAGTTCCACCCCCAGCCCCGCAACGGCTTCGAGGCAGGGCCGGTCGAGTTCGTCGTTCACGAACACGCACACCGCCCGCGCCCCCCGCGCCAGCGCTGCCGTCTCGCGGGTCAGGCGGAAATCCAGGAAGCGCCACTCAATCGGGAAACCAGCGGCCGCGCGAAGCAGAGATTCCCGATCGTAGGCGCGGGTGTCGAAGACAGTGGTGGTGAGCATCAGCAGTGGGCGGTATCCGCGGCAGGGCCGGAGTGGACCTTTCGGCGAGGTGGCGGCGCGGAAATGCCCAGGCAGCCAACCCCGATTGTCGCTTCTCCGTCAGGCGTCGGTTTTCGGAACCTCGCCGGCGCGCGGCGACGCGAGCTGGGCGAGCAAACGCTTGCGGGCAAGCATCCAATGTTCGAGATCGCGGCCCTCCGGGCGCCCTTCTTCCTCCCAGATTTCGTAAGCCACCCGCGCAATTTCGGCTTCACTCAGCTCAACGTTGGCGGTGGGTGAAGAGGTCGGCGCCGACGCTGGTTTGCTTTTCTTTCTGGTAGTTTTCATGGCCTCCGGTCGCAAGGTAAGCGCCCGCTTCGGCCGCGCAAGTGCTCCCGGACCGATTCCTTTGCCATCACGCTTGTCAGACCCGCCTGCCTTGCCGAGGCTGGCCTCCATGAGCGAGCTGGCCCGATACATTGACCATACCCTGCTGCGACCGGACGCCACGGCCGCCGACATCGAGCGTCTGTGCGCCGAGGCGCGCGAGCACCGTTTTCACGCGGTCTGCGTGAACGGCGCGTGGGTCGCGTCGGCCTATCACGCCCTCGAAGATTCGGGCGTGAAGGTGGTCGCGGTGGTGGGCTTCCCGCTCGGCGCAACCGAGGCAGACGTGAAGCGTTACGAGACCGAGGCCGCCGTGGATGCCGGCGCGCACGAGATTGACGTGGTGCTCAACCTCGGCCGGTTCAAGGGCGGCGAAGACGCCGCGGTGGTGCGCGAACTGCGGGATGTGGTGGAAGCGGCCGACGACCGGGTGGTCAAAGTGATCATCGAGACCGGGCTGCTGACCGGGGCGGAGAAGCGCCGCGCCTGCGAGTTGGTGATGAAAGCCGAGGCACGCTTCGTGAAGACCTCCACCGGTTTCAACGCCGGCGGAGCGACGGTGGAAGACGTGAAGCTCTTGCGCGAGATCGTCGGCCCGCATTACGGCGTCAAGGCCGCGGGGGGCATCCGGGACGCGGCCACGGCCCGGGCACTGATCGCGGCCGGGGCAACGCGCCTGGGCACCTCCGCCGGCGTGGCTATCGTGCGTGGAGAGGCGCCGGGAAATGGCCTGAACGCTCCCGCGTACTGACTCCAAGCAGCGCCGTCCGTCGAAAATCGAAGCGGGCCCGGGGACTGCCCTGCCGGCGGCGACGTCCCCGTCCCATCGAATTGCACCCGGCGGTGGACTGTTCCATCATCGCCAGCATGTTGGCGTACCCATTTCGCTTGCTTGGGCACTGGCTTCCGTGGGTCGTCGGGTTCGCGGTGACCGTTCCGTCTGGCGCGGCGGGTTCGCTGGAGTGGGAACCAAACCCGCTCGGCCGCAGCGCGGCCCTGCAGCCGGGCCCGGCGGGCAAGGCGGGCTTCACCGCGCTGGCGGCGTCGCAAACGGGCGTTGCGTTCACCAACACCCTTCCAGAATCCCGTCACCTGACGAACCAGATTCTCCTCAACGGCGCCGGGCTGGCCCTCGGCGACGTGGACGGTGACGGCCGCGTGGACATCTATCTCGCCTGCGCGGACGGCGCGAACGCGCTGTACCGGAACCTGGGCGACTGGCGATTCACCAACATCACCGCCGGCGCGGGGGTGGCGCTGCGCGGGCTGACCTCCAGCGGCGCTGCGTTCGCGGACCTCGATGGCGACGGCGACCTGGACCTGATCGTCAACACGGTGGGCAACGGCACCCATGTCTTTCGCAACGACGGCACGGGTCGCTTTGAGAGCTGGGGCGCGCCGCTCAACCCCGGCAAAGGCGGCATGACCGCGACGCTCGCCGATTACGACGGCGATGGGTTCCTCGATCTTTACCTTTGCAATTACCGCACCTCCGCCCTGATGGACATGCCGAACGCCCGCGCCACGTTCAAGACGGTGGATGGGCGGCAGATGATCGAAACCGTCAACGGGCGCCCGGTCACCGAACCGGACCTGACCAACCGCTTCACGGTCAATGCCCGCGGAGTGGTCGAGGAGAACGGCGAACCGGATGTGCTCTATCGCAATGTCGGCGGCTCGAATTTCCTCGCGGTACCGTTCACGGGTGGCGCCTTTCTGGACGAGGACGGCCGCGCCCTGACCGCGCCACCCTTCGAGTGGGGTCTGACCGCCACCTTTCGAGACATCAACCAAGACGGGCTGCCGGACCTTTATGTTTGTAACGACTTCCAGACCCTGGACCGGGTCTGGCTGAATCAGGGCGACGGCCGCTTCCGCCTCATTCCGCGCCTGGCCATCCGCAAGAACGCCATGTTCTCGATGGCGGTGGACTTCGCCGACTTCAACCGCGACGGCTGGCTGGACTTTTTCGCCATGGACATGATGAGCCGGGAACACAGCCAGCGGATGCGATACATGGGCGATCGCAACCCCACGGTTGCCGCGCCCGGGGTGTACGATGACCGCCCCCAATACGGCCTGAACGTGCTTCTCCTGAACCGGGGCGACGACACCTATGCCGAGATCGCGCAACTGGCGGGCGTGGAGGCGACCGAATGGGCGTGGTCCTGCGTGTTCCTCGACGTGGACCTCGATGGTTGGGAGGACCTCCTGGCCGTGAACGGCATGGAGCGTGCGGCTCGCGACATGGACGTGGTCGAGTACCTCAAGCGGCTGCGCGCCACGCGCCGGTTGACCGATGCGGAGATCTTCCGCGAGCGCCGTGCCTTCCCGCGCCTGGCCACCGGCAACCTGGCCTTTCGCAATCGTCGCGACCTGACGTTCGAGGAAATCAGCGCGGCGTGGGGCTTCGACTGGCGCGGCGTGTCGCAGGCCATGGCGCTGGCCGACCTGGACAACGACGGCGACCTGGATGTGGTGGTCAACAACTTGAACGCCCCGCCGCTGCTCCTGCGCAACAACTCCGCCGCGCCGCGGGTGGCCGTCCGTCTGCGCGGTCTGCCACCCAACACTCACGGCATCGGTGCCCGCGTCCACGTGACCAGTCCGGGCCTCCCGGAGCAGATGCAAGAGATCATCGCCGGCGGCCGTTACCTGGCGGGAGACGAAGCCCTGCGGACCTTCGCCGCCGGCTCCCTGACCAATCGGCTCACCATCGAGGTGCTCTGGCGCGGTGGACGGCGGTCGCTGCTGGCGGATGCGGAGCCCAACCGCCTCTACGAATTCGACGAAGCCAAGGCGACGGACAACCCGCGGCGGCCCGCTTCCGTCCGACCCGCCGCGGGCCCGACGTGGTTTGAAGACCTGACGTCCCGCCTCGCGCACCGCCACCACGAGGAGAGTTTCGATGACTTCGAGCGGCAGCCCCTGCTGCCCAACCGCCTCAGCCAGTTGGGCCCCGGCGTGACTTGGTTCGACGTGAACCGGGACGGCCGGGAGGACCTCATGGTTCCCTCGGGCAAGGGCGGCCGCCTGGCGGTGCTCACCAACGACGGCGCGGGCGGATTTCGCGGTCGGGATTCCGGTCCGGCGGTGGCCGCAGCGAGCCGGGATCAAACGACCGCTTTGGTTTGGCGAAATGCCCACGACGAGGCTCCTCGGGTGGTGGTCGGCAGTTCCAACTACGAGGACGGCCTGACGAACGGAGCAGCGGTGCTGGTGATCCGTCCGGGAGAACCTCCCGCCGACTGGCTGCCGGCCACGGCGTCCAGCGTGGGGCCGCTGGCGGTGGCCGACGTGGACGGCGACGGCGACCTCGATTTGTTTGTCGGCGGGCGAGTGATTCCCGGACGGTATCCGGAGCCGGCGACCTCCCGTCTTTTCATCAATCACCCCAGCCTCCAACAGTTCTCCGAGGCGACCGGCGCATCCGCCGAAGCGCTCAAGCACGTGGGCCTCGTGAGCGGGGCGGTGTTCACGGATCTGAACGGTGACGGTTTCCCGGAACTGGTTCTGGCCACCGAGTGGGGCCCGCTTCGGGTCTTTCGCAACGAGCGGGGGCAATTGCGGCCGTGGGATGCGGCGCTGACGTGGGCGGATGGCAAACCAGCCGGCGCTCACCCGGCGAAGCTCTCCGCCCTCACTGGTTGGTGGAACAGCGTGACCGCGGGTGATTTCGACGGCGACGGCCGGCTGGACCTGGTGGCCGGCAACTGGGGCCGGAACACGAAATACCAGGCTCATCGGTCGCAGCCGTTGCGCCTCTACTTCGGCGACCTGGGCGGTGACGGCAAGGTGGATGTGATCGAGGCGCACTTCGACGCGGGATTGAAGAAGTTGGTACCCGAACGCCAGCTCGACGTCCTGGCCGCCTCGCTGCCATTTCTCCGCGGCGAATTCCCCTCCCACCGCGCCTTCAGCACCGCCGGCATCGAGGAGGTGCTCGGTGAGCGGCTCGCCGAGGCGAAGATCCTTGAGGCCGCCTGGCTGGAAACGACCGTGTTCCTGAATCGCGGCGAGCGGTTCGAGGCGCGGCCGCTCCCCATCGAGGCGCAATTCGCGCCGGTGTTCGGCCTGTGCGCCGCCGATTTCGACGGAGATGGCCATCTGGATCTCTTCCTCGCGCAAAACTTTTTCGGCGCCCAGCCCGATACGCCCCGCTACGACGCCGGGCGCGGTTTGATCCTGCGGGGCAACGGCCGCGGTGACTTTGCCCCCGTGGCCGGTCAGGACTCCGGTGTTCTGATCTACGGCGAGCAACGTGGGGCCGCGGTGGCGGACTTCGATGCGGACGGCCGGGTGGACCTGGCCGTGGCGCAGAACGGCGCGGAGACCCGGTTGTTCCGCAATCAAACCGCGACCCCGGGGCTGCGCGTACGGCTCGACGCCGGCCCGGCGAATCCGGACGGCTTCGGGGCGCAGGTCAGGGGCGTGTTCGGCGGACAGCCCGGGCCGGTGCTGGAAGTTCGGGCGGGCGGCGGTTACTGGTCACAAGACAGCAGTGTGCTGGTGGTGACGGGCCCGCAACCCCCCGATGCGCTGCTCATCCGGTGGCCCGGTGGGCGCGAGACGAACTCGCCGGTGCCCGCCGGCGCGCGTGAGGTTTCCGTGCGAAGCGATGGCACGGTGGTGTCGCCGCGCCCCGATGAACCGGCAGCGGCAAAGGGTTGACCGCAATCGCACGCGGACGCCGGCGTGCCGCTCACGCCGCGTTCGAACGCCAGCGGCGCGCGGAACGGGCGTTCAGCCTTGCCCGCGATAGACGCAGCGCGCCGTGCAGGTCTCGGCCACGACGACTTCCGTCAGCAACGGCAGGCGGGGTTTGAGCCGTGTCCAGATCCAGACGGCGATGTTCTCGCTCGTGGGGTTTTCGAGCCCTTCGACCTCATTCAGATAGCGGTGATCGAGCTGGTCCCACAGGGGCTTGAAGGCGGCGGTGATGTCCGCGTAGTCCACGAGCCAGCCCAGTTTCGGGTCGCAGTCGCCCGCGACCGCGATCTCGGCCTGAAAGCTGTGGCCGTGCAGCCGTCGGCACTTGTGCGTCTCCGGCAAATGCGGGAGCAGATGCGCGGCCTCGAACTGGAAGGTCTTGCGAAGTTCGACTTTCACGGCGGTCGAATCACGAGTGCAGCGCGCTGGCGAACGCCCGGTAATGCTGCTCCACGATGGGGTGCCGGATGCCGAGCAGTTGGAAGATGGCCTTGCATGCCGCCGGTGCCACGCCGTCGGCATACCCCTTGTTCCGCCCGACCACCTCGATTAAGGCGCGCAGCCCGGTGTCGAAGTCCCCGCGCTTCAAGGCTGCGATACCGGCCGCCAGCCAGGGGCGCACTGGAGACGCCGGCCAGGCCGATTCATCCGCGCCGCGGACGAGCAGCGAGGCCAGGGTGCGCAACGCGCCCGCGCGGTCGGCGAACTCATCGCCCTCGTGGATGTCGGCGACCAAGCTCGCGGTCTCGGACGGCGCCTCCAACAGGACAGCCTCGGCCAGCAAGAGGCGGGCGGCCAAGTGGGTGGGTTCGGCCGTCAGAACAGCGCGAGCGATTTTCGCCGCGTCGGCCCGTCGGCCCGCCGCGAGGAGTGCGCGGGCCTCGTCCAGTTGCGCGGCAGCCGGTGAGGGGATGGCTTTGGCGAGCCAGCGGCGGATTTCCGGCTCCGGCAGCGCGCCGACGAACTCGTCCACCACGTCACCGTCGCGGAAGAGTTTCACCGCGGGAATGCTGCGGATGTCAAAGGCCATCGCGAGGTCCTGATGCTCCTCGGTATTGACCTTCACCAGTTCCCAGCGGCCGTTGGCCTCAGCGGCGAGACGATCGAGGACCGGACCGAGCACCTTGCACGGCCCGAACCACGGCGCCCAGAAATCCACCACGACTGGCACCTGTCGGCTGCGCTCGATCACGTTCCGCTCGAAATCACGCACGTCGTCGCCCATAACGGGGGGCAGCATAGCAACGCTGCGGCGGGCGCGCCAAAGAATTGCTCCACCCGCGCAGAGGGCGTCCGGGGGCGCCGGCCCGATTAAAGCCTTGAACCGAGATTCAAGGCCAATACGCTCTCGGCAACTCGCACCGCCCCGCTCGCGTGAGCGTCGGTGAGGTGCGGATCAACTGTGGAAACTCATTAAACCTGCACCCCAATTATGGCATCTCCTCGACCCCTGAATGTCGGTTTGGTCGGTGGCGGCAAAGGCGCGTTCATCGTCCACCCGCACCAGAAAGCGATCCACTTTGACGGCACCCGGCGTGTCGTCGCCGGGGCCCTGTTCCCGGACCCCAAGATCGCGCTCGAAGAGGCCGCGAACTGGCCCTACCCGATCAAGGGTTACGGCTCGTACACCGAGATGATCAACGATCAGAAGAATCTCCCGCCCGAGCAACGGCTGGATTACATCCTGATCGTTACGCCGAATTTCGTGCATTTTGATCCGGCCATGAAGGCTCTCGAGGCGGGGATTCCCGTCTTCTGCGAGAAGCCGCTGACGGTCACCCTCGAGGAGGCGGAGCAGATCGTGAAGAAGGTCCGCGAGAAGAAGATTCCGTTCGGCGTGGCGCACACGTATCTCGGCCACTGGACCAGCCGTTTCAGCCGTTACATCGTCCGGGCCGGCTTGCTCGGCGACATCCGCTGGGTGGACAGCTACTATCTGCAGGGCTGGCTCGCCACCAAGCTGGAGGACACCGGCCAGCAGCAGGCCTCCTGGCGCGTGGACCCCAAGAAGGCCGGCGGCTCCGGCTGCGGCGGCGACATCGGCACGCACGCGCTCATGCAACTGCGGTACGTGACCGGGCTCGAGGTTCAGGAGGTCTCCGCCAACCTCGAGATCTTTGTGAAGGGGCGGCCCATTGACGACCACTTCACCGCCTATTGCCACCTGAGCAACGGCGCCCGCGCGCTGGTCCGCGCCTCGCAGATCAGCATCGGCCACCTGAACGACCTCGGCATCGAGGTCTGCGGCACCAAAGGCACGCTGCAGTGGCGGCAGGAAGATCCGGAATCCATCACCATCAAGCTCATGGGGCAGCCGGATCGGGTGTACTACCGCGGCGCCGTCAGCCCGGGCGACGGCTTCATTCCGGCGGATGCACCGGCAGACTTGATGAGCGAGCCGACGATTCCGCCGGGCCACCCCGAGGCGTTTCACGATGCGTTCGCGCGCCTGCACCGGTGTTTCGAGGCGGACGTGCGCAAGTACCAGGCCGGTCAACCGTTCGCCTGCGACGGATCCAAGTACGCCAACGTCGAGGACGGCTGGATGGGCATGGCCTTCCTCAAGGCTTGTATCGAATCCAGCCACAACAAGGGCGCCTGGACGCCGATGCCGGCGAAGATCTGAGCCAGCCCGCCGCAACTTGAATTCGCACGAGCGGCCTTCGGGCCGCTCGTTTGCTTATCCGGTGCTTTCACGCGCTGCCGCGGGCCGGCTTGGCAGCGCCCGACCGGGTGGCAGATTGACCCCAGTTGTGCCAGTCACCGATCATATCCGCAGCAAGCTCTCCCAAGTGCCGCATCGGCCGGGCGTGTACTTGATGAAGGACCGATTCGGCACCGTGATCTACGTGGGGAAGGCGCGGGATCTGCGGCGCCGCGTCGCGCAGTATTTTCAGTCCTCGCGCCGCCGCGGATGGGATCTGAAATTCAACGCCCTGGTGGAGGCCATTCACGACTTCGACTGGCACGTCGTGCGGAGCGAGCCGGAGTCGGTGCTTCTCGAGGGTCGCCTGATCAAGGAATTCCGGCCGCGCTACAACATCAGTTTCCGCGACGACAAGCGCTTCCTGCTGCTGAAGGTCAACCTGAACGACGCCATCCCGCGCTTCACGCTCACCCGGCTGCGGAACGAGGATGGCTCGCGGTACTTCGGGCCGTTTGCCAGTTCGGGCGCGGTCCGGCGCACGCTCAATCTCGTGCGGCAACGGTTCAATCTGCGTGGTTGCCGTCCGCTGCTCCCGACCGAGGCGGACTACAAGCACTGCCTGTACGCCCACCTGAAGGTCTGCACCGCGCCGTGCATCGGCAACGTCAGCCGGGAGCAATACCGGATGCAGGTGCTGGCCGCGTGCGATTTCCTCGATGGCCAGTGCGAGGAGATGGCCCGCGAGCTGGAGGCGCAAATGCAGCGGGCCGCCGCCGCGCTGGACTTCGAAAAGGCGGCCCAGTTGCGCGACCTGCTCGCCGACCTCAAACGCACCACCGCCCGCACGGAAAAATTCGAGCGCGTGCCCTATTCACTCCCCGTGGCGATCAATCCGGAAGAGGAGTTGCGTCAGCTCGCGGAGGTGCTCGGCCTGCCCGCGCCGCCCGACCGGATCGAGGGCTTCGACATCTCGAACATCTCCGGCACGTTCAAGGTGGCGAGCATGGTGAGCTTCTGGCGCGGGCGCCCGGACCGCGTCAACTACCGCCGCTTCCGCATCAAGACGGTCGTCGGGCAGGATGACTTTGCCTGCATGGCCGAAACAGTTCGGCGCCGGTATCGCCGGCTCTTGAAAGAGGTCGGTCAAGGCCAGTTGGCCTTCAGCGACCGCGACGAGCCGGGCGGCGAAGGCAGTCCCGCCGATCTCCAGCGCGCGGTGGATGATGTAAGCGCGCGGTTCCAAGGCCGTCGGCCGAGAAAGGACGAAGATGCGGCCGCGGCCGCCCTCGACGCCGCCAACTCTTCGGCCGCCGACCAACGCCCGCCCACCCGGCCGCGCCTGCCGGATCTGGTGCTCATTGACGGGGGCCGCGGACAATTGAACGCTGCGGCGGAGGAACTCCGACGCCTGGGACTGTCGAACGTGCCGGTGATCGGCTTGGCAAAGGAGTTCGAGGAAATCTACCGGGTGGGCGTGGACGAGCCATTGCGCCTGGGCGAGGACCACCCCGCGGTGAAACTCCTGCAGCGCGTGCGGGACGAATCGCACCGCGTGGCGAACAGCTACAACGCGCAGCTCCGGCTCAAGAAGATTTCCGAGAGCCTGCTCGATGAGTTCCCGGGCATCGGCGCGGCGCGCAAGGCGGCGCTCCTGAAGCGGTTTGGTTCGGTGCAGCGGCTGCGCGCGGCGACCGTCGAGGAAATCGCGGCACTTCCGGGCTGGGGCAGCGAGAGCGCGGCCCGGCTCAAGGAGTTTCTGGCGGCCAGGCCGGGTTGAGCCGGGGGCGCATCTCCGTTTTTGCAGGGTGCTGTGGGCGGCAGCCATGACCACCACCTGCCGTCAAACCGCAAGAGGCACCCCGATTTCTCAACTCCGTTCCACAGACCTAGTCGGACCGGCGGCTCTGGCCGCCAGCGCGCTGGACAGATCCCGGCACCCGTTTGTCGTGACCGCCGATCCCAGTCGGGGGCATCGGGAACGGCAGGCCGAGCGCGAGGTGAAGGCGTCGCAGCGCCGGGCCATCGAACGGGGCGCTCAAACCAAAGCCGCCCCCCCACGGTGCCCGGTCTGCGGCAAACCCTTGAGCTGCTGCTCCAGCGGCCACGCCAGGCTTGGCGTCAGCGCGGTGACGAGGTTCTGCTGGGGCTGGAAACCTTCGGGCGCAGGGGCCGCTGGCACCCCCTTTGCCCCCGCACCGCCTTCAACCCGGCAAGAAACTGAGATGCGCCCGCTGATCCTGCGTGAACTTGTGGCTGAGAAGCATCAAGGCCGCGCCAGAACCTCTCGGCCTGCGGTCAGCGTCAAGCGGACGTTGCCTTCGTGGATTGGAAGCACGCCACGGGATGGTCCAGGCAGAGCCCCACCGCGATGCCGACTGTGTTCAGGCGCGATGGCCCAGCAGACGCGCCGGCAAAAACAGCAGCGCTTTCACCAGGGCCAGGACCGCTTCAATGGCGTAAGCAGCCAGCCGGAACGGAAGCAACGCCAGCCAGACCAAGGGGAAAAGGACCAGCGCCAAGAGCGCCAGCGGCCAGCAGAGCACCAGCAACAGGCACCAGCAAACTAGCAGCAAGAGCAGCTTCATGGTCGGAGGTGAGTGGGTTGCGCGCCTCACACCAGCGGCCCGATGGGTTGCGGCCGGGCGCCCCGCTGGCACAAACGCCAGGCGTCAAGCAGTTCCGTTTGATGCCGCCGCGCCCATGCCAGGACGAGGCGCTTGATGTCCTCGGGCGCGTCGCCTTGGATGATTTTCAGCGTGCCGATCCGGACGACCAGTTCGTGGTCACCGTAAATGGCGTAGAAGTGCGCCCCCAGCAGCGGGGCAAACAGCATCCGGACCACCACACCGTAGAATTTCGCAAGCACTGGCATATTCGGGTCTCCGTGGGCTCGTCGGCCGGCCGGGATGATTGGGTTGTTCCGTGCGCCCCAGCCTCCGGGCACCAACGGGAGGGAAGACGCACCAGACGGAGGAATTGTTTCAAGTTTCGTTCCGCCGGCGTACCCCGGCTTGCCCGGGCGGCGGGCATCTGTCTCAATGCGGCCATCACGGCGGCCCTGATGCCGGCTGTGCCACGCGAAAACAGAATGAACGAACGAATCGGATTTGTCGGCGTCGGGCGCATGGGCGCGAACATGGCGCGACGCCTGAAGGAGTGCGGTTTCAACGTGACCGTCTTGCTCGACGCGCGTGCTTCAACCGCTGCCGCTCTTGCCAGGGAACTGGCCTGCCAAGCCACCCGCCGTCTGCCAGCGGTGACGGCCGCGGCGGACGTGATCATCACGGTCGTCACCGACGACGCGGCGATGGACCGAATCTTCGCGCCGCGCGGCCAGAGTCTCCTGTCCGGCGCCGCCGGCCGGCTCTTCATCAACTGCGCCACCGTTTCCCCCGAGATCCACGTGGAGATCGAGCGGCGCGCCGCGGCGGTTGGCGCTCAGACCCTGGAGGCCTGCATGGCGTCCAGCATTACTCAGGCGCGCCAAGGGACGCTCTACCTCATGTGCGGCGGGGCTCCCGCGGCTTACGAGCGCGCGCGGCCGATCCTCGAGAAGCTTGCCGGCTCGATGCGCTTCATCGGGCCGGCCGGTGAAGCCGCCAAGGTGAAGGCGCTGGTCAACATGGTGATGAACATCAACACCGCCGGCCTTGCCGAGGGACTGGCACTGGGCGACGCGCTTGGCCTGGATTTGGCCATGCTCCGGGAAGTCTTCAGCCAGACGGGAGCGAACTCGCGCGTGCTTCAAACCGACGGCGAGGACATGCAGAACCGGGAGCACTCCTGCTTCTTTTCCGCCGCCCACGCGGCCAAGGATTCCGGCATCGCCCTCCAGTTGGCGAAGGCATGCCGCCTGAAACTGCCCCTCGCGGCCGCGACCAAGAAGCAGTACGACCGCATGGTCGAGGCCGGTTTGGGGGAACTCGACAAATCCGGCATCGCCGAACTCACTTTCCTCGGCCGTGGACCGAAGCCGGCCAAGGCCAAACGCTGAGTCGCCATGAAACTGGTCCGCTTCCGAGCCCGGCACGATCCCGCCGGCCGCGTTTCCATCGGCTCGCTCTCCGCCGATGAACGCCACGTTCGCCCGTGCGGCGACTCGCTGACCGAGTTGCTGGAGGCTGCCGACCCGGTGGCCGCCGCCGAGTCGGCGGCGGCCGGTTCGGAGCGGCCCCTCGCGGAACTGGAGATCCTCCCGCCCGTCGAGCGGCAGGAGGTGTGGGCCGCCGGGGTGACCTACCTTCGGAGCAAGGCCGCGCGCATGGAGGAATCGGAGTTCAGCGCCACGGCTTACGATCGCGTGTACGAAGCGGAACGCCCGGAGCTGTTCTTCAAGGCCACGCCGGAACGGGTGGTGGGGCCGGACGACACGATCGGCATTCGCCGTGACTCGCGCTGGACGGTGCCGGAGCCGGAACTCGCGCTTTACTTCAACTCCCGCGGCCGGGTTGTGGGTTGCACCGTTGGCAACGACGTCAGCGCGCGCGACATCGAAGGCGAAAACCTTCTCTACCTTCCGCAGGCCAAAATCTTCACCGGCTCTGGCGCGCTGGGTCCGTGGGTGACCGTGGGGGTGACCGAAGAGGCTGTCCGATCGTGGACGATCTCGCTCCAGATCGAACGCGCGGGTGCCACGGTCTTTTCCGGCCAGACCGAGGTGGGGCGGTTGAAACGCCGTTTCGCCGAACTGGGCCGCTTCCTCTTCGCCAGCCAGCATTTTCCGCACGGCGTGGTGCTGCTGACCGGCACCGGCATCGTGCCGCCGGACGATTTCACCCTTCATCCCGGTGATGAGGTTGCGATCGCCATCAGCGGCATCGGCACCCTGCGCAACCGGGCGGTCGTGGTGTAAGCAGCGCCGCTGGACTTCGCCGGGCGGGGGGAATAGGTTTCCCGTACCCGTCCCAAGCATTTGCGCGCCGCGCCTCGTCGCGCCTGGGGACGGAGGGAGTTGCCTGCCATGAGCACGAATGTTCGCTGGCTGCGGGAGCAAACCGAAAAGTGGGTCGCCCAGGGTGTGGTTTCCGCCGATCAAGCGGCCCGGATTCGGGCGTTCTACCCGGAGCCGGCGGCCGGCCTGCCGTGGGCGATGCTCATCTTTTCCGGGCTGGGCGCGGTGGTCGTCGGTCTGGGCGTCATCCTGCTGTTCGCGTACAACTGGGACGCGCTGCCGCGCGGGGTGAAATTGGCGGTGATCCTCGGGGCTTGGGGCGCGGCGCACGGAGCGGGTCTATGGCGGCTGCGCGGGGACGTCCGCTGGCGTGGACTCGGCGAGGCGCTTGGTCTGCTCGGCACGATGATGTTCGGCGCCGCGATCTGGCTCATCGCCCAGATTTACAACATCGAGGAGCATTTCCCGAATGGTTTCCTGTATTGGGGGCTGGGCGCACTCGCGCTGGCGTGGGCGCTGCCCTCCGCCGTGCAAGGTCTGATGGCCGCGGTGTTGCTCGCGATCTGGAGCGGTTCCGAGGCGGCCGGCTTCGGCGCGCCGGTACTTTGGGCGCCGGCGGCCATCCTCGCGGCTACCGTTCCCCTTGCCTGGCGACAGAATTCCGTGGCGCTGCTGTTCGTCGCGGTGGCGGCCGCTTCCGTGGCCACGTGGATCAATGCCGGCGCCGTGGGCAGTGACTTGGTGCTCCGGACCGGACTCAGCCTCGGTGCGCTCTGGGTCGCCGTGGGAGCGCTGTCGCGGCAACGGCAGTGGCTCGGGCAGGGCGCCTGGGTGTGGTCGGGCCTTGGCTGGGCGCAGGTTCTTCTCGCGGCGTATCTGCTGAGTTTCCCCGGGCTGGCCTATGAACTCCTCGCGCATCACGAGTATTCGGGCGTGGAGCGCGACGCGTTCTGGCAGGTGAACCTCTGGCTGCCGCTCGGCGTGGCCATCGCGGCCTGGGCGGCCGTGGCGGTGGGCGGACGGGATGTGGGGATCAAACCGTCCGAAGTGGGCTGGCGCTACGAAGACTGGGTGACCCTCGCGGCGGCGCTGGTGGCGGCCGCGTTGGCGTATGTTCCGCTGGAACGCGGCGAATGGCTGGCCTCGGGCCTTTTCAATCTGCTCGGCCTGCTGCTGGCCGTGGCGTGGATGGCGCGCGGCTGCCGCGAGGGGCGCTGGCAGCCGACCCTCGCGGGCACGGTGTTGTTCGTGGCGTTGGCGCTGGCGCGTTACTTCGATCTGTTCGAGAGCCTGGCGTGGCGCGGGCTGGTGTTTCTGGTGGCCGGCGGCGCGTTGTTCGCCACCGGGATGCAGTACACGCGCGCCCGAAAACGCCGCGACGCAGAGAAAGGAGGCGCGTCATGAAAAGGCCCTGGGTCTGGCTCGCGCTCGGCTTGCAGCTTGCGGTGCTGCTCGCGATGGCCGTGCCGCGGGAGTGGGCGCTGCATTTTGGTCCGGTCATTTTCCTGCGCACGGCGCCGGTGGATCCGCGGGATGTCATGCGCGGAGACTATGTGCGCCTGAGCTACGAGATCTCGGCAGTCGCGCAGGCGGATTGCCGGGATGGTCTCGCCCGGGCGATGAAGGCTGGCGCGGGTGAGGCCGCCCGCGACTGGCGAAGCCGCCGCGCGTTGCGGTGGGGCGGAAGCCTCGTCCCCCGCGACACGCCGGTCTATGCGGTGCTCCGGCCGGGTGCGGGCGCGGATGCCACGATGGAACTGGATTACCTGACGGACGTCCGGCCGAAGGACGGCCTCTACCTGCGCGGCCGGATCGAATTCGTGGACTCGGCCCTGGCCCGGGTCCGTTACGGTCTGGAAGCGTACTTCATGCAGCAAGGCGACGCGCTGGAGCTGGAGCGGAGTCAGGCCGGCACAGAGACTCGCGCGCCGTTGGAGATGGCCGTCGCGCTGGGCCATCGCGGGTTGGCCGTGCTCAAAGGGCACCGGCGCGGTCCGCTGGAGATCGGTCTCGACCTGGTCCGCCACCGGACGGACCGGGCGCCGCGCGACGCGGGGGAGAGGAATGCGATCGTGGTGGGCGCGACGGTCCGCCTGCGCAACGCAAGCGACACCAATCTGGCCATCGTCGCCTTGCCGGAGGGGCGCTCGTTCGCCCTGGTTCCCGACTTCCGTTGGGGTGCCAACCCGTGGGTCTGGGTGGGCGCCAACCAGCCTGTGCCCGCGCCCACTGAGGGCGATGTGATCGTGCTCGCGCCGGGTGCCGTGCATCGAACGTATCTCGAGCTGACCAACGCGGCGTGGTGGGTGGTGCCGGCGGGGAACGAGAACGCCACGCCGCGTCCGTTGACGGAAATCACCAACGCCGGCTGGCCGCCACCGCGCTTCCGTCTCGAATATCGAGCCCCGTCCGCCGAGGTCACGCGAGCGCTGCCGCAAGCCGCCGCGATCTGGCGCGGGCGGTTGCTTTCGCCCGCGTTCACGCCGCTCGGCAATGTGGACTGAGCCCGGCCGCGGGCTCCGTGGCTATTGCGGCGTGAGGAGGTAGAAGGCGCCGGCCCGCGTGGGAAACTCGATCAGGTCGGGCGCGAGTTGCGTGACTTGGATCGGCGCGCCCCGACCGCCCACCCGCACTCGTACCGGCACGGCGGTGCGGACACGGCAGGGGGTTCCCAGGCGTGACTCGATGCGTGCCGAAGCGAGCCGTCCATCCTGCCACGCCAGGTCCACGCCGAAACCTCCCCGGGCGCGCAGACCCCGCACCGAGCCCTGCGACCAAGCCCTGGGCAGGGCGGGCAGGAGCTCGAGTTCGCCCGCATGACTCTGCAGCAGCATTTCGCAAATGCCTGCGGTGCCGCCGAAGTTGCCGTCAATCTGGAAGGGCGGATGCAGGTCGAAGAGGTTCGGTGCCGTGCTCTTGCGCAGCAGGGCGAGCACATTTTCGTAGGCCTTCTCCGCATCCGCCAGCCGCGCCCAGAAGTTGATGATCCAGGCCCGGCTCCAGCCGGTGTGGCCGCCGCCGTGGGCGAGCCGTCGCTCGAGGGTTGTTCGCGCGGCTTGGGCGAGTTCCGGCGTTCCGGCGCGCGTGATCTGCCGGCCGGGATGCAGCGCGAAGAGGTGCGAGATGTGGCGATGGCCGGGTTCCGGCTCTTCGTAATCCTCCGACCATTCCATGATCTGGCCGTGCCGGCCGATTTGCGTGGGCGGCAGCCGCTTGAGCGTGACGCGGAGTTTGTCGGCAAACTCGCGGTCGGTGCCGAGGATTTCCGCCGCCGCGATGCAGTTGCTGAACAGATCAGTGATGATTTGCGTGTCCATGGAGGGCCCCATGCACAGCACGCCGACCTTGCCATTGGGCAGGCGATACGAATTCTCCGGCGAAATGGAAGGACCGCTGACCAGCCGCCCCTGTCCATCCTCGACGAGGTAATCCAGGAAGAACTCCGCCGCCTCCTTCATCGCCGGATACGCGCGCCGGGCCAGGAACGACCGGTCGCCACTGAAGGCGTAGTGTTCCCACAAGTGCTGACACAGCCACGCGGCGCCCATCGGCCAGAGCCCCCACTGTGGACCGTCGCCCGGTGTGGTGAAGCCCCAGACGTCGGTGATGTGGTGGGCCACCCAGCCTCGGGCACCATAATGAACCTTCGCGGTCTTGCGACCCGGCTCGCGGAGCGATTCGATCAGTTCGAACAGGGGCGCATGGCACTCGGCCAGGTTCGCGACCTCGGCCGGCCAGTAGTTCATCTGGAGGTTGATGTTGAGGTGGTAATCCGCGTTCCACGGCGGCGACATCCCTTCCGCCCAGATGCCCTGCAGATTCGCCGGCAGATCGCCGGGGCGGGAACTGGAGATCAGCAGGTAGCGGCCGAACTGGAAATAGGTGGTGATCAAGTGCGCGTCTTCGCCGCCCGCCTGCATCGCCTTGAGCCGCTGGTCCGTCGGCAGCGTCGCGGCCTCGACGCCGCCCAAATCAAGCCGCACCCGGTTGAACAGCGCCTGATAGTCGCGCACGTGAGCCCCGAGCAAAGACCGATACGGTTTCCGGGCGGCGAGTTTCACCTGTTCCTCGGCAACGTCTTCCGGGTCTTGTCCGCCAAACGACGTCGCCGCCCCGAGAATCAGCGTCACCGCGTCGGCACCCCTGACTTCGAGCCGGCGCACCGGCGCGAAGATCTGGCCCCGCTCGGCCACCGCCCGAAGGGTGACGTGATAGGCCAGTCCTTCGCCCTTGTCCAACTGCCCCTGCATGACGAGGCGATCCGGCGGTTGGGCGGACGAAATGAATTCCTGCTCGCGGTCCAGCAGGCCGAACACCGTGACCGCCCGCGGACGGTCAGCGGAGAGCCGCATCACCATGACCTGGTCGGGATGACTCGAGAAGATCTCGCGCGTGAAGTTCGTTTCGCCGACCCGGTAGGTGATGCGAACCACGCCGGTCTCGAGGTCCAGTTCCCGGCGATAGTGGGTGGCCGCGTCGTGCCCGGGGAATTCGAGGCGCAGGTCGCCGAGAGACTGATAGGGCTTGAGGCGCATCGGGCGGCCCATCAAGTAATCGTTGGCCATCTGCATCGCCTCGTCCGGCTTGCCCTCGAACAGAAGCTGCCGAACCTTCGGCAGGGCCTCGAGTGCGAGCGGGTTGGTGGTGTCGCGCGGGCCGCCGGACCAAAGCGTGTCCTCGTTCAACTGAATCCGTTCCCGTTCCAGGCCGCCGAAGATCATCGCGCCGAGGCGGCCATTGCCAATCGGCAGCGCCTCGCGCTCCCAGTTGGTCGCGGGCCGGTCGAACCAGATGGTCAGCGGCTGGGTGGATTCGGCGGGTCGGGCGGCCGGGGCAAGCGAGATGAGGGCGGTCAGCAAAGCCAGCGCCCAATCGAAACGAGTGCGAAGCGACATGGGACCCAAAGTTTCGGAAAGGTATCGGCGCGTCAAGCATGGCGGGACTGCGGGCGCCGCTGCAGGCGGTGCCGCGTGACCGGAAGTCCCCGGGCCACCCGGACGTGATCGTCCCGGGCCAGGTTCGGTCAGGCGTCAGGGGCGGAGCAGCGGATCACGTCAAGTCGCCCTATTCCAGTGCCACCCGGTAAAAGCCCGCCCCGCCGAACGGGCCGGCATGGGAATAGGAGGTTTCCTGACCGTTCGCTTCCAAGCCACCGGCCAAAACCGACCACGTACCGGGCAACGAGGGGGCGGTCTCGACCCGATACCGCCGGCCGGCTTCGGACTCCCACGTGACCCGGAACTCGCCGGCCACGAACTCTGCCTTCGTAATCCGGGGCGCGCGCGGTCCCGTGGGGCCGGCATACACCAGGCCGGATTCCGCGCTGTAAATCTTCACGCCCGGCGGCAGCGGTCCTCCGCCCGGTCCGGTGAAGTTGCGAATCTCAAAGGAGCCGGGGAATTGGACGCCGACGGTCGCCGCGCCGGAGATCATGCCGAAGAGACCGGTTCCTTTCGCGGAGGCTTCGCCCTCGAACGAACCCGAGATGGTCCACGACATCTCACTGCGACCGGCTGGGAGCTGGAAGCTCACCGTCGTGGCGCGGTCAATCCCGGCCTGTTCCGGAATGACCGACACCGACTCGACGCTGATCGTCTCACTCAAACCGAACGGACCGCTCAAGGAGAGTTTGCCCTTCGCAAACGTTTCCTCCGGATCGCCGAACGATTCGCCGGCCACCAGGCCGCCGGAGAGCCTCACCGGCATCTCCAGCGTCATGGCCGCCGGCAACTCGAAGACGGTCCGGTCGCTGAACGTGAAGCTACCGAAAAACCGATGCACCACCGGACCGCCGCCGCCGATATGGAAAACGTAGGCGCTGGCACTGCCGCCCATCCATGCCAGCGTGGTCATCACGGACAGGTCGCACGGGTCAAGCGTCACGGAGACGTCCGCCGGCTGGCCGTTCACGGTAATGCCACTGGAGCCGTCGGGAGCCAGCGCAGCCCGCACGCCGAAGTTGAAGCCGCTGTTGCTCTCCCCGGGCTGGGAGCTGGCCAGCGTGATGTTGTCCTGCTTGAAGTACTGACAAACCTGTTGCAGGACCTCGACTGCAGCGGGCACCTCCACCAACGGCCCGCTGCCCACAGAAAACTCATGTCGAACGTTGACGTGGACGGCGCCGCGCGCGGTGGAAACCCACAGCAAAGCCGCCAACCCGATGCCGGCGATGGTTCGCTCTGTCATCCTCGAAAATTTGAACGGCGGACCGGAACGGCGCAAGCGCCCCGTGCTGGCAGGCGGGACGCGGAATTAGCCGGCAATTTCGCGTGCTTTTCCCTTGAGCTTCAAGGAGGGGAGAGCGATGCTTTTGGCTGTCGCCGGTGGTCCTGAAATGGCCGACCGTTCTTTGAGAGAAATCCGATTTGCCCTGCCATTGCTCGTGCTAAGAAACGAAGTCCTTGAACCGTAAGCTCGAGTACCGCGGGAGCCGGCGGTCACGGCGGTGGCCGACAGGCCTTGACTGGAAGTCGAAAGCCGTCTGCGTGGTTCCCACCTGTTTCTTGGAAGTTCATAGGAACTGTTTATCACGGCATTGTGGCGGGGTTCTTTCCCACGGCGGGCTGCGGCGGCCCGCCGTTTTTCTTTTACCGCCCTCGCCGCCGGGATGGCGACGCCGGGCCCGGCGCTGGTGCTGGCTGGCTGTTCGCCCTCCACCAACTTCGGGCCCAGCCCGCGGCTTGAAACCCTTTTTGGAGAACCAGCCCCCCGTTCATCTCAAACCGCACCCCAGCCGACAGTTGACGAACACTGCCGCCCGTTGGGAAAGGCATCGGTTTTGCCTCGCGGCGATGACCCGGGACTGGCAGCTTCGGCCCATGCTCAAAGCCGGAATCGTCGGTCTCCCGAATGTCGGCAAGTCTACGCTGTTCAACGCGGTGACCCGGTCCCGCAAGGCGCCGGCCGAGAATTACCCGTTCTGCACCATCGAACCAAACCTCGGCGTCGTCACCGTATCCGATCCGCGGCTCGATGCGCTGGGCGACCTGCTGAAGATCGGCCAGCGCATTCCCACGACGATCGAGTTCGTGGACATCGCCGGCTTGGTCAAGGGCGCGTCGCGGGGCGAAGGGCTGGGCAACAAGTTCCTGAGCCACATCCGGGAAGTGGATGCCATCGTCCACGTGGTGCGGTGCTTTGAAGACCCGGACATCGCCCACGTCACGGGCGCCGGGGACCCGGTGCGGGACATCGAGGTCGTGGCAACCGAATTGATCCTGGCCGACCTCGAGGCGGTACGGCGGCGGCGGGAAAAGATCAGCAAGGAGGTCAAGAGCCACGACAAGCACGCGCTCGCCGAGAATCAGGTCTTGGAGAAGCTGGAGGCGCATTTGAACGCAGGCAAACCAGCCAATACCGCCCCGTTGCACAAGGAGGAACACGATTTGCTGATTCATTGCGGACTGCTGACGGACAAGCCGACGGTCTTCGCCGCGAATGTGAAGGAGTCGCAACTCGCCGCTGCCGACACCGATCCCCTCGTCAAACCCGTGCGCGAGTACGCCCGGACGCATCACGCCTGCGAAACCGTCGTGGTCTGCGCGGCCCTCGAGAGCGAGATGGCCGATCTTTCACCAGAGGAAGGGCGCCAATACTTGGCGGAGGTCGGGGTCAAGGAACCGGGCGGCGACGCGTTGATCCAAGCAGTGTATCGCCTGCTGGGATTGCGGACCTTCTTCACGTTCAACGAGAAGGAGGCTCGTGCGTGGACGGTGCCGGCGGGCACCACCGCCTCGCGGGCGGCGGGGCGGATCCACACAGACTTCGAGCGCGGCTTCATCAAGGCCGAGCGGGTAAGTTGCGCGGACCTGCTCAAATGCGGCTCCGTGGCTCACGCCCGGGAGACGGGCCACTACTCGCACGAGGGGCGTGATTACGTGGTGCGCGACGGCGACGTGCTGCTGTTCAAGTTCAACGTGTGACCCGCCGGGGATGAGCGTTGTGGGGTTCACTCGCGCGTTATGGCTTGCCGCCCTGGTGGCGGTAGCCGCGCCCAAGGCGTCCGCCGGGTCTCCAGCGACGGTGTTCACGTTCGATGCGCGGCCTTTGCGAGAAGTGAATCTTGCCGAGCCGTCCGCGGCGCGCCGTGTCTGGGACACGCTGCACCTGTTGGCGGCGTTGCAGGGGCTGGCCAACCGCGACGCGCCCCGCCTGTACCTCTTTTACTGCCGCGAGTTCGGTGTGGACACGGACCAGTTTTGGTTTGACTGGCTGCGGGGCGAAGACGGCTGGTTGCGGGACGCGGAAATCGAGGCGGTCGGGGAGGTGGAAACGCTCCTTGGACGGCTGCGGGACGCCTTCGACGGTCTCGTCGTCTATGACGAGCGGGTTGCCGCGACGTCGAAAGCGGCGTCCACCGCTGCCGGGTGCGAACGTCTCCTGCCCGTGCGGTACGACCAGGCGACGAACGCACTCTTTCTGCGGTTGACCCGGGATTTGGCGCTGCCAGTGAAGCTCTGGCTGGTCAACGCGGACGGCTCGTCGCGGTTCACTGGCCAAGGGCGATTGCCCGATTCCGATTTGCCCTCGTCGGGTTCGGCCAAAGTGGATGTGTACCGCTGGGCGATGTCGCGCTGGCTGCGGCCGGCGACAGCACCGGCCGAACGACGCAGCAGCCTGTATGGTGCCTACTACCTGGACGCCTACTGGCTGCAGCGTCCGCGGAACGCCGGGCCGGACCATCACACGCTGTCGAACCACGATTGGTTCATTGCCCGGCGGGCGTTCTTCTTCGATTTGTCGCCGTGGGGCGACGAGGCGCCCGTGGATGACCCGGCACAGCCCCTCGGCGCGGACAAGGCCTGCCTGCTGGACATCCTGCGCGGGCTTTACGACCGCTCGGGTGGCGGCATCGTGAAGCTCGGCGGGTTTCCTCCCTGGCCGCACAAGTACACCACCCACGCCCGCGCGGGAAAACACGAGCCGGTGCCGACCGAGTGGGAGTTCACGCGGCTGATCTCGCAGTTCAACGCCTACAAGGAGGCCGACGCGGCCGGTTTGGGGGCGATGGCCAACGCCTCGTTCTTCGCCCATTACCCGTTGAAGGAGCACTACCGGCAACCGAATCCGAAACCGGGGTTGCCGGACTGGAAGGCACGCGGCTTCGTTGCCGCCGACGGGAAAGTCGCAGCCCGGTTCTTTGTGGGGCATTACGTGGGTGACTACGATGCGCCCTCGTGGTTGTACAAGGCAGTCCCGGCGTTCTTCCGGGATCCCGCGCGAGGGCGGGTGCCGCTGGGGTGGGCCTTCAACCCAAACCTCGCCGACCGCGCTCCGCAGGCGCTGGTGTACGCCTCCCGCCATGCCACGACGAACGACTTCTTCATCGCGGGCAACTCCGGGGCGGGCTACCTGAACTCGCGAGCCTTGACCGTCCGCCCTGATTCGCGCCTGCCCTCCGGTCTGGCGGCTTGGACTGAGTACTGTCGGCGGCATTTCGCGCGCTGGGACCTGACCATCACAGGATTCATGCTGGACGGCTCCGCGGGCGCGGCCACGGAAACGGAATTCGCCGCCTACCGGAGTTTCAGTCCGGATGGAATCGGCACCCATTTCGAGCGCGGGCCGCGGATCCGGGCGGGAATTCCCACTTGTCCCGAGCGCGACCTGCCGGACTCGGTGGGTGCGGCGGCAAGCGTCATCGCGGAACGCGCCCGCGAGAGCAACGGACGTCCGGGCTTTCTCTGGGCGCGCAGCATCCTGAAGTCGCCCACCTGGTACGCGGACGTCTCGGAACGGTTACGGCAGGACCATCCGGACCTCCCGATCGAGATCGTGGATCCCTACACCTTCTTCGGTTTGATCGCGTTGGAATACGCCGCCGGCACCGACCGGTAGTCGAGGGTGGGCGATTCGGGGATGAAGTGCCCTCATCAGGGGAATTTTCGTTGACTATGGGAGAGGCGTTAAAAAGATTCGCCTCACTGAGCCTTGTCGCCACGAAGACCTGGAGCGTGGTGCGGCACCGGTTCAATCAAAACATTCGACCATTATGATCACATCGCGACTCAACTCTCAGATGGGACGCCTGGCGATTGGCGCCACGGCGGTGTGCGTCGGCGCGTGGCTCGGATCGGCGCGCGTGCTGGACGACTTCAACGACAACACCAAGACGGGCTGGACGGACTTCACCTTCCAGCCGGGCTTTGGCATTCCGGTCGAGACGGGCGGCCAATTCCGCTTTGAGCAGCCGCCGGCCGGGCGGGCGATCTTCAGCGCCAGCCAGAAGGTGACGGAAGTGTTTGAACTCAAGGAGGGGCGGACGATCGAGTATCGCGTGGATGTAGTGCAGGGCGGGGGCAAGGACTCGTTTGCGGTGCTGGCGTTCATCCCGACGGCGAACTCGCCGGGGACGCTGGCGGGGTACGGTCTGGCCAAGTCCACGACCGACGTGCTGATCACCAAGGGCATTGGCAATTACTTCGTGAACGAGGCGGTGGAGTTGAAGCAGGACAACACCACGTTGGTGCTGCGGCTGATGGCGCGGGGCGGGAACGTGGTGATCACGGGCCAGGTATTGGACAAGGACGACAACGACGCGGTGATCTGGGAGAAGACGGTGGTGGACACTCCGGCGGCGGACGTGATGCGCAACGGCACGGATACACCGGCCGCGCCCTTCCTGACGGGAGGCTATTTCACCCTGTATCTCTACCAGGACTTTGACGCGGGTGCGCCGGAAAATCCCTATCGGGTCTGGTACGATAACGCAGAGGTCTTTGTCACCGACACCACGGTGCTGGACGACTTCAACGACAACACCAAGACGGGCTGGACGGACTTCACCTTCCAGCCGGGCTTTGGCATTCCGGTCGAGACGGGCGGTCAATTCCGCTTTGAGCAGCCGCCGGCCGGGCGGGCGATCTTCAGCGCCAGCCAGAAGGTGACGCGCGTCTTCGAACTCCGCGACGGCGAGGAGGTGGCGTTCCAGGTGGACATTGTCCAGGGCGGGGGCAAGGACTCGTTTGCGGTACTGGCGTTTATCCCGACGGCGAACTCGCCGGGGACGCTGGCGGGGTACGGGTTGGCCAAGTCCACGACCGACGTACTGATCACCAAGGGCATTGGCAACTACTTCGTGAACGAGGCGGTGGAGTTGAAGCAGGACAACACCACGTTGGTGCTGCGGCTGAAGGCGCGGGGCGGGAGCGTGGTGATCACGGGCCAGGTATTGGACAAGGACGACAACGACGCAGTGATCTGGGAGAAGACGGTGGTGGACACGCCGGCGGCGGACGTGATGCGCAACGGCACGGATACACCGGCGGCGCCCTTCCTGACCGGAGGCTATTTCACCCTGTATCTCTACCAGGACTTTGACGCGGGCGCGCCGGAGAATCCCTATCGCGCCTGGTACGACAACGCGATTGTCTCCGCCCCGCCGCTGGCGGCCAACCTGCCGCCCGTCATCAGCGAGATCGCGCCCGAGGAGTTCCGGAACTTCCTCCCGGCGAGCACGCAGATTTCGTTCAAGGCCTCGGATGACAAGCCGCTCGCGAGCGACAAACTGGCTGTCGTGCTGAACGGCACCCGCCACACCATCGCCAATGGGTTGACCGTTTCGGGCACGGGGAACGTATTAACGGCTTCGCTCGGCGGCCTGGCGGCCAACCGCAATTACAACGCCGTGCTGGAGGTTGAGGACGCGGATGGCGATACGACCACGGCTTCGCTCGACTTCGACACCTTCGACCCCAATACAGTGGTGATCGAGGTGGAAGACTACAACTTCGCGGGTGGCGGCTATTACGACAACCCCATCCCGATCGCCGAAGGCTGGGGGCCGTGGCCCAACAGCTATTGCAACATGGAGGGTTTGCCCGGCGTGGACTTCTACGATACGCGACCGGGGCCGAGCGGGGGTAATTCTCCGTGGCGGAACTTTGACCCCGTCCGCATGGCCCGCTCGCTCGACTATGTACGGGCCAAATACACCGCCGCCGGCGGTGCGGAGTCGGACGTCTATGATTACGTAGTCGGCGACATCGCGACGGGCGAGTGGCTCAACTTCACGCGGTCCTTCCCGCCCGGGAATTACGAAGTGTACCTCCGCCAGTCCGTGGTGAACATCCCCACCGCCGAGAGCGTACTCGAGTTGGTGACGAGCGATCGCTCGCAGCCAGACCAGACGACACAAGTGCTGGGATCGTTTCTCGCCCCGCAAAACGGTTACAAGTACCGCAACACGCCGTTGACCGATGGGGCCGGCCTCAACAAGGTCGTCCTCCGGCTCAACGGCGTCACCACCCTCCGTTTGCGCCAGGTGACCCCGGACGGCGCGGGCGGATCACGAACTCAGAACTACCTGGCGTTCCTGCCGGTGGCGGACCCCGGCAAGCAGCGAGCCGCCGTGACGTCGCTGTCGCCCGCCAACAACTCCGTGGCGCAAACCGCCGAGCCGCGCATCGAAGTGGTGATCCAGAACCGCGACACCACCGTCAACACCGGCTCGATTCGGCTGCTGGTCAACGGCTCTCAGGTGACCCCGACGGTGACGCCGACAGCCACCGGCGCGAATGTGACCTACGCATACCCCGCACTGCCGCCGAAGGGGTCGGCGCAAACCGCCCGCATCATCTTCAGCGACAGCGACGGCGTGGAGCAAACGAACGACTGGAGCTTCACGGTGACCTACCTGGACCTCGACCCGGCCACGCGCTACGCCAGTCCGGGACCGGAGCGCGGATTCCGCGTCCGCGTAGTTCAGGCCCCGCAGGAAGGCGGGCTGCTCGAGAACAGCCTGGCGCGGGCGGAGAGCCAACTGGCCGCCAACTCGCCGATTCCCAAGGTCTATGACCTCACCCAGACCCGGCCGGTGATCAACTTCTCGCAGAACGCGCCGTTCGGCAGCGCCGGTTACTTCGGCGACGACCTGGAGATCCCCGGCGCCTCCGAGGAGTTCGGCACGGACAACTACGCGATGGAAGCGATCGCCTACCTCGAGCTGCCGGCCGGCATCGTGCGGTTTGGTGTGCGCAGCGACGACGGTTACAAGCTCGCTTCCGCTGCCGCGCCCAATGCCGCCACCCCGCCGCTGGAGTTCCACAACGGCGGCCCGGCGGACGAGGTGTTTGACGTCGTCGTCCACCAGGCGGGCGTGTACGCCTTCCGGCTGGTGTGGTACGAGCGGGGTGGTGACGCGCACGTCGAGTGGTTCACCGTCAACCGCTCGACCGGCGAGCGCACCCTGGTGAACGCCGATGCCGCCGGCGCCATCAAGGCCTACACCACCGCCGTCCAGCCGCAGGTCAAACTGCAGGCGGCCGATGTAGTGACCGGCCCGTACGCGGATGACCCGGCCGCCTCCATCAACGAGCAGACCAAGACCATCACGACGACCGCCGCGGGAGCCACGCGATTCTATCGGCTGGTCGGCGGAACAGCCCTCAAGGTCAAGACAGTTGCTGTCCAGGGCACGCAGGTGACGCTGACCTACGAATAGCCCGAACTCCGCAAGTTGCTGATTCGCCACCGGCCGCGTGGAAGCCCTTCCGCGCGGCCGGTCTGGCTTCGGGAGGGGCCTGCTGACGACCGGGCGGCGAGTGCAAAACCGTTGATTATCGGCACCGCAGGCGCATCCTCTGCCCGACACTCAACAACCCAAAGCGCATTCAGCCATGAAACGTTACCCAGTGTCTTCTTCTTCAAGCAGCAGTCGGCGCGGCCTTGCGGCCGCTTGGGCAGTTGCAGTTGCCGCGAGCTGCTCCTTCGTCGCCGCGCCCGGTCTGCGGGCGCAGACAGACGATTTCAACGACGGCAACGATGCCGGGTGGTCCCGGTTCGATCTTGCCTTGCTGGGCCTCAACGGCGCCCAGTACTCGTTCCCGGCTGACAGTTCCGGCGGTCGGGCTTATCGCATTTACGCGCCGCCGCCCGTTGTGGACGTCGGCGCGCCGGCGCTGGCCATCTCCTACACCGCGCCCCTGTACACACGTTTTGTGATCGGGGTGGACGTGCTCAACTGGGCGACGGGCGTCAACCAGGCTTTCGGCATCTTCGCCCGGGCGGCGGAGATTGGGTTTCCGACCATTGACGGCTATGTGATGAATTACAACGTCGCCGACGGCGACCTGCAGATCAACGAGATCACCGACGTGGCCGGACAAAACACGCGCGCCGAACTGGCCGTGGCGCTGGACCCGCGGAACGGACCCTACCGGTGGGTCTTCTCGGGTTACGAAAACAACTTCCTCGGGCAGGTGTTCCGCCTGCCGGACACGGTCAATCCGATCGCCTCGGTCATCGGCTCGGGAGTAATCGGCTACGACCGTGGCCAGAGCGGCCTCTTCGTGTTCAATCGCGATGGCAACGTCACCGCCCCGACGTCGTTCGCCGACGCCACGTTCGACAACTTCGCCGCCTCGGCGCCGCCGCCGGGCTCATTGCGCGCGACGGTGTTCGAACTGCAACCGACCCCGGGCGGTGTCGCGCGGACGATCCCGGCGGCGATCAAGGTGGCCATTGTGGACCGTGAGACGGCGGTGGACCCCGGCAGCGTGCAACTGACCGTGGACGGGCAGGTGATCCCTTCGTCTGCATTGACCGTGGACAACGAGGTCGTGGTGCCGAACACCTTCGAGCCATTTCCGGGCGTTACCGTGAGGTACACCGCTCCGGCGCCGGCCAACCTCGCCGGGGTTCACACGAACCGCGTCACCTTTCGCGACCACACCGGCTTCACGCAGACTCACGAGTGGACCTACTCCTATGCCTACCTGAAGGCCGCGCACGCCCTGCCTCCGGGCTCCGGCCGGAATCCCGGGTTTTCCGTGCGCCTCGTGCAGTCCATCCAGAACCAGCCGCTGCCGAACAGTCTGGCCCGCGCGGAGCAACAACTGGCCACACCGCCGCAAATCCCGGTGGACCTCACCACCAACACGACTGCCCCGGTGATCAACTTCACCCAGAAGCTGGTGCCGGATAATCCGCCGTCCGCCGACGGTCACTTCGAGGACGCCGCCACGTTCCCGGGCATTGACCCCTTCGGCAACACCGACGACATCGCCATGGAAGTGCTGGCGTACCTCGAGTTGCCCGCCGGCGCCCACACCTTCGGGGTCACCAGCGACGACGGCTTCGAACTGCGGTCGGGTGCGTCGTTCACCGATCCGGACGCCCTGGTGCTGGGCGCCAAGACCTCCGGTACCTTCGATGGCACCTTCGACGTGATTGCCGAGACCGCTGGGCTGTATCCGTTCCGGCTGGTGTGGTTCGAGCGCGGCGGCGGGGCCCACGTGGAATTGTTCACGTTGGATCCCGCCTCGGGCGAGCGCGTCCTCGTGAATGACCTCTCGCAGCCGCGCGCCATCCGCGCGTTTCGTGACGTGGTGCGGCCGCAGGTCAAACTGCAGGCGGCGGCGGCGGTGAACGGCCCGTACGCGGACGACCCGGCGGCGACGGTCAACGAGCAGACCCGAACGATCACGACGAGTGCCAGCGGCGCGACGCGCTTCTACCGGCTGGTGGGCGGAGCGGCCTTGCGATTCAAGACCGTGGCGCTGGAGGGCACGCAACTGACGATGACCTACGAGTAGGCGGCTGTCCGCTGGACAACCGGCGCCGTGCGATGGCGCCAGCTCCCAAAAACCGGCCGCTTTCGGCTGCAACGGGCGGTCAGTTCGTTGCCGCGGACGGGGATGTCCGCGATCCCGAGGGAGGTCATGCGCTCTCGACGGGGCGCGGACCTTCAGGTCCGCGGCCGGGCCCGCTCACCAATGCTTGGGCCGGCCAGTCCTGACCAACTGCGAAGTGCTTTGCCCCAGCTCCGGGATCGGACGTACCGCCGACCTCACGGTCGGCATCGGGGCCGACAAGAATGTCGGCGCTACCAGTAGCCGACACCTGCCGCCCGCATCGTGGCCCTGACCCACAACGTCCTCAACCGCGTGCTGTTCAGCTTGGGCAACGGCACCGACAACACCCTGTCCACCTCCGCCCAGAAAAGCCTCCTCCGGGCCTTCCCGGTGGCGACTTCTGGTGGTCCTGCGTCACAATCTGGCCGCGCCAGCCTGTGGCCGCGGACGTGAACGTCCGCGCCCCGAGCGTCCGTCGCTGGTCGTGTTAGTTCGTTGCCGCGGACGGGTATGTCCGCGCTCCCAAGGGCGGTCATGCGTTCTCGACGGGGCGCGGACCTTCAGGTCCGCGGCTGGGCCCGCTCTCCAATGCTTGGGCCGGCCGGTCCTGACCGACTGCGAAGTGCCCCCGCCCCAACTCCCGGATCCGACGTACCGCCGACCTCCCGGTCGGCACCGGGGCCGACAAGAATGTCGGCGCTACCAGTGGCTGGCACCTAACGCCCGCATCGTGGCCTTGACCCACAACGTCCTCAACCGCGTGCCGTTCAGCCTGGGCAACGGCGCCGAGAACGCCCTCACCACGGACGCCCGGAACAACGTCTTTCGGGACCTTCTCAGCGGCGACTTCTGGTGGTCCTGCGTCACAATCTGGCCGCGCCAAGCTGGGGCCGCGGACGTGGACGTCCGCGCCCCGAGCGTCCGCCGCTGGTCGTGTCAGTTCGTTGCCGCGGACGGGGACGTCCACGCTCCCGAGGGCGGTTGTGGTAGGTGGCCGCGTTGCGGCCACCACGAACCGCCAGGCGGACGGGGACGTCCGCGCTCCCGAGGGCGGTTGTGGGTTTCCGACGGGGCGCGGACCGTCAGGTCCGCGGCCGGGCCCGCTCTCCAATGCTTGGGCGGGCTGGTCCTGACCGACTGCGAAGTGCCTCGCCCCCACTCCCGAACCGGACGTACCGCCGACCTTGCGGTCGGCACCGGGGCCGACAAGAATGTCGGCGCTACGAGTGGCCGACACTTGGCGCCCGCGTCTTGGCCCTGACCCACAACGTCCTCAACCGCGTGCCGTTCAGCCTGGGCAACGGCACCGACCCCACCCTCACCACGTAGGCCCGGAATAATCGCTTCCGGGACCTTTTCAGCGGCGACTTCTGGTGGTCCTGCGTCACGATCTGGCCGCGCCAGCCCGTGGCCGCGGACCTTCAGGTCCGCGGCCGGGCCCGCTCACCAATGCTTGGGCCGGCTGGTCCTGACCGACTGCGAAGTGCTTTGCCCCAGCTCCGGGATCGGACGTACCGCCGACCTCCCGGTCGGCACCGGGGCCGACAAGAATGTCGGCGCTACGAGTGGCCGACACTTGGCGCCCGCGTCTTGGCCCTGACCCACAACGTCCTCAACCGCGTGCCGTTCAGCCGGGGTAACGGCGCCGACAACACCCTGTCCACCTCCGCCTGGAACAGCATCTTCCGGGGCCTTCCCTGCGGCGACTTCTGGCGGTCCCGCGTCACAATCTGGCCGCGCCAAGCTGGGGCGGCGGACGTGAACGTCCGCGCCCCGAGCGTCCGCCGCTGGTTGCGTCAGTTCGTTGCCGCGGACGGGGACGTCCGCGCTCCCGAAGGAGGTCATGCGTTCTTGACGGGGCGCGGACCTTCAGGTCCGCGGCCGGGCCGGCGCTCCAATGCTTAGTCCGGCCGGTCCTGAACGACTGCGATGAGCCTCGCCCAACTCCCGATCCGACGTACCGCCGACCTCCCGGTCGGCACTGGGGCCGACAAGAATGTCGGCGCTACCAGTGGCTGGCACCTAACGCCCGCATCGTGGCCTTGACCCACAACGTCCTCAACCGCGTGCCGTTCAGCCTGGGCAACGGCGCCGACAACGCCCTCACCGCGTACGCCCGGAACAATCGCTTCCGGGGCTTTCCCAGTGACGACTTCTGGTGGTCCTGCGTCACAATCTGGCCGCGCCAGCCTGTGGCCGCGGACGTAAACGTCCGCGCCCCGAGCGTCCGCCGCTGGTCGCGTCAGTTCGTTGCCGTGGACGGGGATGTCCGCGCTCCCAAGGGCGGTCATGCGTTCTCGACGGGGCGCGGACCATCAGGTCCGCGGCCGGGCCCGCACTCCAATGCTTGGGCCGGCTGGTCCTGACCGACTGCGAAGTGCCTCGCCCCCACTCCCGAACCGGACGTACCGCCGACCTCCCGGTCGGCACTGGGGCCGACAAGAATGTCGGCGCTACCAGTGGTCGGCGCCTGCCCCGCGTCGTGGCCCAGACCCATAACGTCCTCAACCGCGTGCCGTTCAGCCTGGGCAACGGCGCCGACAAAACCCTGTCCACCTCCGCCCAGAAAAGCCTCCTCCGGGCCTTCCCGGTGGCGACTTCGGGCGGTCTGGCACCAGCCTGTGGCCGCGCTAGCCTGTGGCCGCGGACGTAAACGTCCGCGCCCCGAGCGTCCGCCGTTGGTCGCGTCAGATCTTTGCCGCGGACGGGGACGTCCGCGTTCCCGAAGGAGGTCATGCGCTCTCGACGGGGCGCGGACCGTCAGGTCCGCGGCCGGGCCCGCTCTCCAACGCTGGGGCCAGCAGCCAGTCCTGACCAACTGCGAACTACCTCGCCCCAACTCCCGGGCCAGACGCATCGCCGACCTTCCGGTCGGCACTGGGGCCGACAAGAATGTCGGCGCTACCAGTGGCCGGCAGCTACCCCCGCGTCGTGGCCCTGACCCACAACGTCCTGAACCGCGTGCCGTTCAGCCTGGGCAACGGCGCCGACAACACCCTGTCCACCTACGCCTGGAACAGCCTCTTCCGGGGCATCACCACGGTCAGCATCAACGCCGCCGGCGGCAGCGCTTGCAACTGGTGGGCACTATTCACTACGAAGAAACTCAACGCACACCGGCGCGCCGACTTCCAGTACTGTCCCACTGGGCGTCAGCTTGCCGGTCTCGGGATCTACACGGAAGAGAACGATGTTGTCGGACCCTTGATTGGCCGCCCAGAGCCAGCGGCCGCCCGGTTCGAGGGCAAAGTTTCGGGGTGTCTTGCCGCCGGTGGGCACATGCCCCGCGGCCCGGAGCGCGCCGGTGCGTGGCGTGACCTCGAAGACGGCGAGGCTGTCGTGGCCACGATTGGAGGCGTACAGGAACCGGCCGTTCGGATGCACTTCAATCTCGGCCGTGGTGTTCTGGCCGGTGAAGTCGCGCGGCAGCGTGGGCAGGGACTTGAGCTGGCTGAGTGATCCGCGTTCGGCGTCGTACGCGAAGCTGGTGACGGTCGAGTTCAGTTCATTGATCGCGAACGCGAACAAGCCGCCGGGATGGAACGTGAAGTGTCGCGGGCCGGCGCCCGGCGGCAGCGCCGCGAACGGGAGTGGCGCCGGCTGGAGCGTGCCGGCGCCGGCGTCGAAGCGATAGGCCATGACCTTGTCGAGGCCGAGGTCCGGCACGAACAGGAAGCGTTGGTCGGGCGACAACGTCACGCCGTGCGCGTGGGGCCGTTGCTGACGCTGGGGATGCACGCTGGATCCTTGATGCTGAAACAGCGCCGCCGGTTCACCGAGATGACCGTCGGGTCGCACCGGCAACATGGCCACGCTGCCGCCGCCGTAGTTGGCCACAAACACCCAGCGCCCCGTGCGGTCCACCGCGACGTGACACGGCCCTTCGCCGCCGCTGGACACCTGGTTCAGCAGGCGGAGCTTGCCCGTCTCCCGCTCCACCGCAAACGCGCTGACCGCGCCGGTCTTGACGCCACGAAACTCTCCCAGTTCGCCCACGGCGCAGAGGAATCGGCCGGTCGGGTCCGTGTCCAGGAACGACGGGTTCTTCACCTCTGCTGCGAGCCCGAGTGGCGAGACTTCGCCCGAGCCAGCGTGGAATCGAAAGGCATAGATGCCCTGGCTCTTGCCGCCGGTGTACGTACCGACGAAAACCAGCCAGCGGGTTGCGTCATCGGTGGCGGAGCAGGTGGGAGTGAGGCCAAGGCTCATCGAGGCTAGTGCGAACCAACCAGTCAGGGTTTTCCACATGCGCGAATCGAAGCCGTTTGCCAGCGTTCCGACAAGCTCGCCGCGCGGTAGGTCGGCGGGGAGGGCTTCTCAGAGCAGCCCGAGCGTCTCGGGGAAGCCGCACATGAGGTTCAGACATTGCACGGCCTGACCGCTGGCCCCCTTCACGATGTTGTCCTCGGCGCTGAGTAACAAGACGCGGCCTGTGCGCGGGTCCACCCGCCAGGCGATCTCAACGAAGTTGGTGCCCACTACGTTCTTGGTGTCAGGCAGCGCCCGCCCTTCCAGCAGGCGGACAAAGGGCTCGTCGGCATACGCCTGGCGGAGGCAGTCCCCGATCGTCTGGTTCGTCGCCGCGGCGGCTTCCGGGCCGAGACTCGGCCGGCGTGATGTGCAGTACAGCGTTGTCAGAATGCCGCGATTTACCGGAACCAGGTGGGGCGTGAACTGAAGGGTGACCGGCGTGCCGGCGGCGAGCGAAAGTTCCTGTTCGATCTCGGACAGGTGGCGATGTTTGGGAATGCCGTACGCGCGGAGGCTTTCGTTGCATTCGGCGAACAGGTAATCCACCTCGGCCTTCCGACCGGCGCCGGTGACTCCGCTCAGCGAGTTGGCGATGATCCCGGCCGGTTCGATCAGGCCGGCCCGCAAGAGGGGCGCCAGCGGCAGCACGATGCTCGTGGGATAGCAACCCGGCGCCGCGACCAGTTGAGCCGTGCGGATGGCGTCCCGGCGGATTTCCGGCGAGCCATAGACCGCCTTGTCCAGCCAGTCGGGCGCGGGATGCTCGTGGCCGTAGAATTCCCGATAGACTGCCGCGCTGCGCAGCCGGAAATCGGCACTGAGATCAATGACCTGGCAGCCGAGCTTCAGCAGCGGCACCGCAAACTCGGCAGACACGCCGTGGGGCAGGGCAAGGAAGACGACCTGAGCCTGCTTTGCGAGCAGTTCGACGTGGGGCTCCACGAAGCGCAGGACGCGGGCCACGGGATGACTCGCGAACTTGGGGAAAATGGCCGCCACCGTCTGGCCGGCGTATTGGCGGGAGGTCACCGCCGCCAGTTCGACGCGCGGATGCGACATCAGCAAGCGCACGAGTTCTTCGCCGGAATAGCCGGAAGCGCCTACGACGGCCACCCGCACGCGCGGCGCGGCGAGGGGATTTGCTGAGATTTGCGGGTCGCTCATTCGGATCTTGCGAGTTCGGGAACCCACTGCGCGGGTGAGAATTCGCGATGGGCCGGGATTAGGTCAAGCGTCCGGCCTCCCCGTGATCGCGCGGACCCGTTCTCCGCGAAACCGGCGCGTCCGGCCCTTGGTGTTACCGCCCCGACCAAGTCCGGACGCGCCGTCACCCTCACCCTTGCTTGGCGACCGCCGGAATCCGGCGCGAAAACTCAAGGTCGCAGGAGCTTCTCTCGCCGAAACGATTGTTGGTGGGCGAAGAAGCCGCAGCTTCGGCACCTGCGGTAAGGCGGATTTGGGTCGCCATTGGACAAAGCATCATCAGACGTTTGCGCCGGGTACGTCCGGAGGATCTTCAGGCAAGGCAAACCCGCCCAACCCGGGAACGATGCCATCGTCGGCGAAGGTGGGGTATCGGGTGAACACTGTATTTGAGCCACGATTTTGCCGGGGTCACCCGGCCCGGCTACGTCATTTGACGTATATGCGGGGTCCGGCGCCGGCAAGTTGTCCGTGGACGTTGCTTCAGTGCTGGCTGGTGTTCAGTGCTGGCTGGTGTTCAGTGCTGGCTGGTGTTCAGTGCTGGCTGGTGTTCAGTGCTGGCTGGTGTTCAGTGCTGGCTGGTGTTCAGTGCTGGCTGGTGTTCAGTGCTGGCTGGTGGATGGGCTGAGTCGGACCGTGGGCTGGAAGGTCGTCTCCGCTGGCGCATCAAAGCGAGGCAGTGCTGCCGGCCAGCCACAGGCGCGGCGAGAGCAACCGGTCCCGGGCCCTGTGGCCGCCAGTTGCGCGCGGGGAGTTGCCGGCTCAGGGGAGGCGCTGACCGTGAGCCGCCTCAAGCAGCCGATACCATTCCTCACGGGTCAGGTCGCAGGTGTCGGCCTTCGCCAAGTCGCTGATGCGCTCCGGGTCCGTGGAGCCGACGATCGGGACGATCCCGGCCGGATGCTTCAGCAACCAGGCAACGGCGATGACGGCCCGGCTGACGCCGCGCTCCCGCGCCACGAGATCCAGCGTGTCGAGCAGTCTCTGCCGTTGGGCGTGGTGGGGATTGGTCATGTCCACCGTCTGGCTCAACAGCTTGCCCCCGGCCAGCGGACTCCAAGCCATCGGGGTCAGACGGTGGGCGAGGCATTGGTCAAGCGAGCCGTCGAAGAAGGGTTCCAAGTGGGCCAGGCTGATTTCAATCTGATTGACCCGCAGCGGAAGCCGGCAGGCCGTCTGAAACAAGGTCACCTGTGAGGGCCGAAAGTTGCTGACCCCAAACTCACGCACCTTCCCGGCCTTTTGAAGTCGCTCGAAGGCATCCGCGACCTCGACCGGGTTGCCGAGGAAATCCGGGCGGTGCAACTGGTACAAGTCAATCGTCTCGACACCCAGGCGCTGGAGGGAGGCGTCGCAGGAAGCGATGATGTGCTCGGCCGAGAAGTCGTAGCGGTACGGTGCGTTGCCGTGTGGGACGCCGGCCTTGCGAATGCCGCACTTGCTGGCGATGACCACCTGCCCGCGCATTCCGGGGACGGCCTTCAGCGCCTCGCCGAAGATGCTTTCCGCCACGCCGTCGCAGTAGATGTCGGCAAGGTCGAACAACGTGTAACCGGCCTCGAAGGCCGCCACCACGGCGGATCGGCCTCGAGCGCGGCGTTCCGGGGTCACCAGCGCGGGGTCCGAAGAGCCGGCCAGTCGCCAGCAACCGTAAGCGAGACGCGACGCAGTGATCGTGCTTCCGCCCAGAGTGATGTGTTTCATGCGCGTAACGGCGAGCGAGCCTACTCGCCGCGCCGGACTCGGCGAGCAGATTCCCGCGCCGAGTGAGGGGCGAATGCGGCCGGTGCTGCGCCGGCACCGGTCCGGTTGCAGCGCGCCGATTCGCGGAATTCCGTGTGCCGCCAGACGCACATTTTGCCGGGCGTGACCCGTGATTAGCTTGCCCCGGTGTTGGCAGGTCGTTCCCGTCCGGGCAGATGTGCATGAGTTGGACAAGGCGGGAGTTGACGGCCCGCAGAGCCGCCGGCAGACTCGCCGACGTCAATTCGATGTGCGATTGCAAACCGCAACGATTTGAAAATATGAACAAGCGAACCAACACGACTCTCGACGGTATTCGGGGGAGCTTGAAACAGGGTTTCACCTTGATCGAACTCCTCGTCGTCATCGCGATCATCGCGATTCTGGCGGGAATGCTCCTTCCGGCCTTGTCCAAGGCCAAGGCCAAGGGCCAGGGCATCCTGTGCATGAACAACACCAAGCAGCTTGCCCTCGGCTGGATCATGTATGCCGATGACAACGCGAACAAGCTGACGGGCAACCTCGACGGCGGGGACGCGCAAACGCCAGCCAACAGCAATCGCACGTGGTGCGTGGGCTGGCTTGACTTCGGCACGCGGGCCGACAACACGAACACGCTGCTCCTGATCAACTCCCAGCTCGGCAAGTTCGTCGGCAACTCAGCGGCGGTTTACAAATGCCCTGCGGACAAGGCGATGGTCAAGATCGGAGGGCGCACGTTGCCGCGTGTGCGCAGTCTCTCGATGAACGGTTACATGGGCGACCGCGCGGCGCCCTACACTTCGGGTTTCTGGCAGTTCAAGAAGATCACTGACATCATGGCCCCGTCGCCGTCCAAGGCTTGGGTATTTGTGGATGAACGGGAAGATTCCATCAATGACGGCTGGTTCGCCGTCAACATGGAAGGTTATGACCCCATCCGGCCGACCGCCTACGTGATCGTGGACTATCCAGCGAGTTATCACAACAATGCCTGCGGGTTTTCGTTTGCCGACGGTCATTCGGAGATCAAGAAGTGGCAGGATCCGAGGACGGTCCCCAAACTGCGTCCCGGCCAGTTGCTCGCACTCGGGGTCGGCTCGCCCAACAATAAAGACGTGGATTGGCTGCAGCAGCGTTCGAGCTCCAAGATGGTCAACCCCACGCGGATTGACTGACGAACGTCGGGCAGAACTTGTTTAGGGTTATGCGCGCTGGCCCGCCGAAAGGCGGGCCAGTTCGTTTTTGCCCCTCGAATCCGACAGTCCGGACGCGCTCACGCGCGGCGATCAGCGGCGATTGCCGCCCTCCGGCACCCGAACGAGTGGTCCAAGGCCCGGACTGCTGATCAGTTCGCTGCCGCCGCGATCGGTCGCCACATACTGGAACTCCTGCCCAGCGGTGGCCGAGCCGTATCGCCCGTGCTTGTCCAGCGCGATGAAGCTCACTCCGAGGGCGGTTCCTTTCGGGTCCTGTCGCGAAATTCGGCGCAGAGCCTCCATACACGCGTCGTTCGGGTGAAGGCCCTGGCGCATCAACTCCACCACCAGGAAGGAGCCGCAGTAGCGCATCACGTTTTCGCCGATCCCCGTCGCCCCCGCCGCCCCGACCTCGTTATCCACGTACAGCCCGCTACCGATGATCGGGGAGTCGCCCACCCGTCCGGGCAGTTTTCCGCCCAGACCGCTGGTGGAACAACCTCCGGCCAGCGTGCCGTCCAGCCCGATCGCCAGCAGGGCGATCGTGTCGTGATTGCCGCGGGGCGAACCGGGCGTGTCCGGCGCCGCCCTCTCAGCGGCACGCTGCTTCCACCAGGCGGCGTGGCGTTCGTGGGCGTCGGATTCGACGACTTCCAGACCTTCCGCGACGGCGAATTGCCGGGCACCATCGCCCACCAGCAGGACGTGGGGCGTCTTTTCCATCACCCGCCTTGCGACGGAAATCGGATGTCGTACGCCTTCCACACCGGCGACGCTGCCGGCGCGGTGACCCACGCCGTCCATGATGCAGGCGTCCAGTTGAACCACACCGGCGGCGTTGGGGATGCCGCCGAGGCCGACCGACGGGTTGGCGGAGGCCTCAGTGACGCGTATCCCTTGCTCCACCGCCTCCAGCGGCCGGCCGCCCGCGAGGAGAAGGGCGAAGGCGCGTTCGTTGGCGGGCTTGCCGAAGGGCCAGGTCGAAACAACGACGGGAAGGCTCGATTGGCCGGGCCCCGTTTGAGCGTCGTTACCGGCGTGCAGGGAACGGGCCGTCACGGCCATCGCAACGGTGCTGGCGACAAAATCGCGCCGCGTGGTTTTCATGACGGACTGATGGGGGTTGGTGGGGGCTGAAGGCATCTCGATCGCGGCGGCGAACGTTGCGCCCTGAGCGGCGGCGGGTCAACCCCTCTGCTTGCGCTGTCATGTTTGGCTGCGAAAAGCCGCCGGTTCGCGTCGTCGGGCTTCCCAGCAGGCCTGCCCGAGGCTCGTGGCGGAGTTCTGGCCTTGGACGTCTCCCTGGTTGCGCGAAAAGCGTTGCGATGCCGGGCGGCTTGCCGCGACAATTGACGCGGCGATGGATGCGCCACGAGTGGCCTGAAGCTCCATCCCGATTTTGACGTTCTCGATCCATGTCCGCCACCGCAGTAGATGTCCGGCTGAGACTGCAGTTCCTCCTCTGGTACGGGGTGATGGGGCTGGGTGTGCTCTTGCTGGGCATGTTCATGGCGTCCGACCAGTTCTTCGCCGCGTTCATCGTGGCGGGGGTGGGCTGGCTGGCGTTGTTGCCGTATCACGCCCAGTTGTCCCTTCACCTGGCGCTGGCGACTTTCGGTTCGGCGTTCATCGTGCCCTTTCTGGCGGGCCGCCCCTACATGTGGGAGATGGCGGCCCTACTGGCCTGGACGGGTGTGCCGATTGTGATTTTTCTGCGACGCTACCCGGCGGATTTCGGCCGCCTGCTCCGGGAGCACAAATGGGTTTTCGTGGGCGCGGCTCTCTACTGCGCGGTGCTGGTGATGACCATGCTCGTCCGGGGGGTTGGGCTCAACATCCTGGGTTCGTCGAAGGTGGGGGGACGTCTGTACTTCCAGCAGATCATCTGCGCAATCTTCCCCCTCTTGTTTCTGTCGCTGAGGCTGGAGGAACGAACGGTCGTTCGGCTGATGGTCGTCCAGTGGATTCTCAGCGCGACGTACCTGCTCTCCGACGCCGCCTTCACGCTGGGCGGCGCGTTGACGGGCGTGCTCTACCTCCTCGAAATCGCCAATGACGCGATGAATTTCGAGCTGTCCGCGATGCGATTTGGCGTTCGCCGCTTCCAATCTTTCGCGATTTTTGGCACCTCGATGATCCTGCTGCTGCTGGCGTTCAACAATCTGCGGGATTTCCTCGGGCGCCGCGCCCTGTGGCTCCTGCCGCTGACGGCCGTCCTGGCAGCCATCGGCGTGGCGAGTGGTCATCGCGTCGTGGTCCTGACCCTCGCCGGCACCGGGTTTGTGGTCGCGCTCGCCCAGCGATTCTTTACGATCGGCCATCTGTTCCGGTTGACCCTGATTGGAGTCGCCGCTCTGGTGACGGTCTATTCCACCGTGGATATGATGCCGCAAGCGGCCCAGCGCGCGGTGTCCTTTCTCCCCGGGCTCCGGGTGGACGCGCAATCCAAGGTGGACGCGGAACTGACTTGGGGGTTGCGGCGCACGCTCTTTCGCGTCGGCTTGGGAATGATCCCGGACTATTTCTGGGTGGGCCGCGGCTTTCACAAGTACCTCTCCGAGCTGCCACCCTATCACCCGCAGCAACAGACACTGATGTTCCACCTTGACCAGGGGGTGTTCTACAACGGGTTCATCGGCTTGATGGTCAACACGGGCGTCTTCGGCACGGTCGGCATGTTGATCTTCCTGTACGGCGGCACGCGGGTGGCCGTCCGGATCGTGTTGCACCTTCGACGACATGGCTGCGAGGACACCTTTGCCCGGATTTCTTCAGTGGCGGCCGGCGTCTGGATCACGGGGGTCGTTCTCTTCGTCTTCCTGCACGGTGACGCCGAGACGGCCATGAAAACGTTTTCCCTCCAAGCAGGGCTCCTTCTCGTCTGCGACAAGCTTTTGCGGCAACGGCAGGAAGCCGCGATGGTCGCCGCGGCGTGAGAGCGGAGAATGCTAGGCGGGTCTCGACTGAGACGGGGCGTTTGCGCGGAGGCGCGTGATGTGCGGCATCTGTGGCGTCTGGCACTTTGATCCGGGAGCGCGGGCCGACGCGGAGATCCTGCGGGCAATGGCCTCAACCATCGTCCATCGCGGTCCGGACGAGGAGGGTTTCCACTGCGACGGACCTCTCGGATTGGGTTTCCGGCGGCTGAGCATCATTGACCTCGGTGGCAGTCATCAGCCGATGGCCAACGAAGACGGCTCGGTGTGGATCGTCTTCAACGGCGAGATCTACAACTTCCAGGCGCTTCGTTCGGCGCTGGCGGCCCGGCACCAGTTCCGCACCACCGGAGACACGGAAACGATTCTCCACAGTTTCGAGGAAAGCGGCCGCGACTGCGTTCGCTCGCTCCGCGGCATGTTCGCGTTCGCGGTGTGGGACCAGCGCGCCCGCCAACTTACGCTCGCGGTGGACCGCTTCGGGAAAAAGCCGCTTTACTACTCGCTGGACCGGGACCGGATCGTGTTCGCCTCCGAATTGAAGGCCCTGCTGCCGCATCCGGGCGTGCGGCGGGAACTCGATCTGGAAGCCGTCGAGGAATACCTCGCCACCGGCTACATCCGCGCGCCGCGGGCAATCTTCCGCGGCATTCGCAAGCTGGAGCCCGGGCACACTCTGACCGTCAGCGCCACCGGCCAGGCGGACTTGCGCCCATACTGGCGGCCGGAATTGAAGCCGGTCAGCGAACTCGACCGCCGCCCGGCCGACGAACTCGCGGCCGAATTGCGCGCGCGCCTGACCGAGGCGGTACGTTTGCGGATGATCAGCGACGTGCCGCTGGGGGCCTTCCTCAGCGGTGGGGTGGACAGCAGCGCCGTGGTCGCGTTGATGAACCGCCTCTCCTCGCGTCCGGTGCGGACGTTTTCCATTGGCTTTGATGAGGCGGGCTACGACGAAAGCGCCTTTGCCGCGGCGGTGGCCCGCCGCTGCGGCACCGACCACACCCACGAAGTCGTCCGGCCGGATGTGGTTGCCGTCCTACCGCAACTGGCACGGCAGTTTGACGAGCCGTTCGCGGACAACTCGATGATTCCGACGTACTACGTCTCCCGCATGGCCCGGCAGCACGTGACGGTGGCGTTGAGCGGGGATGGTGGCGATGAGGTCTTTGCGGGCTATCCGTGGTACCGGCGGGCCTTCCGACAGGCGTTCCTGCGGCGCTGGATTCCCGGCGGGCTGCGGCCGCTGGTCGCGCGGCTCGCAGAAGCCCTACCCCGCGGGGTCAAATTGGGCGCCTACCTCCGGCGGGTGGACCAGCCCCTGACCGCCTGGTCGCTGAACGAGGAGTTCTTTTCCGGTGCGGAGCGGGCGGTGCTCCTGCGAGCGGAGGTTCAGACGGCGACTGAGGCGGCCTCGCGGCCGGAAGCGGCGCGCGAAGAGGCGCTGGCCGCAACGGCGGGCCTGCCCTGGCTGTCCCAACTCCAGCATCTGGACTTCGTGGGTTATTTGCCGGCGGACATTCTGGTCAAAGTGGACCGGGCAAGCATGGCCACTTCGCTGGAGGTGCGCAGTCCCCTGTTGGATCACGAGGTGTTCGAATTCATGGCCGCCGTGCCGCCGGAACTCAAGATGACCAATCGCGACAGCAAAGTGCTCTTGAAGCGCGCGGTCGCGGACCTGCTGCCGCCGGAGATCCTCTCCCGGCGCAAACGGGGTTTTGATCTGCCGATGGCGCTGTGGCTGCGTGGTCCGCTGCAACCCATGTTGCGCGACTTGTTGTTGGGGCCGTCGTCGCGGACGGCTGAATTTGCTCACCGGCCCGTGTTGGTGCGGTTGGTGGACGAGCACACGGCGCAACGCGCGGATCACGGCTGGCGGCTGTGGTCGCTGCTCTGTTTCGAGCTGTGGGCGCGCGAGTATCTCGTTCCAGCGCCTCATGGCTGAGCCGGCCGTCATCGCGTACTGCATTGACACGCTCTGCGCCGGGTGCCCAGCGGCAGATGGTTGAGCTGGTGACCCGTCTCGACCGGCGGCGCTTCGCCCCCTCGGTCATCGTCCTCCACAGCCGTCGCGAAGGGCAGAGCCTGCATTTTGCCGCCGACCTCCGCGCGGCGGGCGTGGCTGTGGTGGACCTCGACCTCCGGTGGAGAATGCTCGAACTGCCCCGCGGCTTGGTGCGCGTCGCCCGCGCGGTCCGGGCGCTGCGCCCCGCGGTGCTGCATTCCATCAGCCTCCACAGCAATCACCTCACCCGGCTGGGCCGGTGGCTGTTGCCGGGACGAATGCGCCTGCTCGCCGCCATTCGGACCGAATACAACGCGAAGCAGTATTTCTTCGAGAGAGTGGAGCAGCGCTTCGCCGACTGCATTGTGACAAACAGCCCGGACGTGGGCCGCAAGCTCAAGGAGTTGTGTCGGGTGGCGCCCGCACGGCTGCACGTCATCCCGAACGGGCTGAACCTCGAACGGTTCAGCCACAATCCCGACCCGGGTTTGCGCTCGCGGCTGGCTCCGACGGCCTGCCGGGTGGTCGCCATGATGGCGCGGGTGACGGTCCAGAAGTCACCGAACCTGCTGGCCGAGGCGGCCGGCCGGCTCAAGCAGAACGGTCGCCTCCCGGCCGACGTGCGGTTCTGGGTGGTGGGGGAACGCGAGGCGGACGGGATGCAGGAAAAGTTCGAGGCCGCCCTCGTCCGCGCCGGGGTGGAGGACCAGTTTCTGCAACTGCCCCAGACACCCCAGCCGGAGGCGTTCTACCACGCGGCCGATTTCACCGTCCTGCCATCGCTCTGGGAGGGCCTGCCGAACGCGGCCATCGAATCGTTTGCCGCCGGCAAGCCCGTGCTCCTCTCCGAGGCAGCGAACGCAGCCGGGGTCGTCACTGAAGGCCGCACGGGATGGGTCTGCCGGACGAACGACGCCTCTCACCTGGCCGAGCGGCTCGGGGAAGTGCTGGCTTTATCCCCGGACAGGCTCACGGCCATGGCGCCGGCCTGTCGCGCACGGGCGGCGGACTTCAGCATGGAGCGCATGGTCGCGCGGTACGAAGAGCTGTACGACGCGGAACTCGCTCGTCTGCGGGCGCGCTGACGGGGACAAAGGCTACTCGGGGCCGCGTGCAGTGGCGCCGCGTCACCCGCGGTTTCGTCGGCCCGGGAGCAGGCGGGCGGGATGCCGGCCCATCACTCGTCCTGAGCGGCCCGCTTCAGGCGCTGCTGGTCGTACCGGGCTTCGATCCACTTCTGGTTAAGGGCCGGCGCGCCGTTCTCCCATTGCAGCCAGGGATGCAGGTCCCGCGGCAATTGCAGCTTCTCCACCGCGAAGGCGAAGTTGTTGCATTGCCTGGGGAAGAGCGCCGTGAAGACCCGAAGCAAAGGCAGCAACAGTTTCAGCGCGGCGGCGGCGCGGTTCCTCATGCCCTCGAGACGGGCCGCAGGAACGCGGAGCGCGTAGAAGTAGTGGACTTTGGGTACTCCCAGCGGCGCGGCGCTGCGCACGGTCTTCTCCACCTCGCGCTCGGTCCAGCGGTACACGTAGTTGGGGATGGCTGTGTTGCCGACGCCGCCGAATTTCAGGTCGTTACCGACGACCGCGGCCACCTCGTACTCTTGTCCAAAACTCAGTCGCACGCCCAGGCGCACCAGCAGCGAGTCCCGGGGCTCGAACACGAGGACGCCCCGCCGGGCCACGCGATACATCTCCAAGAGACCGCGATGGGGCGAATAGCAGTGATGCAGGCCGCTGTGGACGACCACCCAGTCATACGAACCATCGGGCAGGGTCAGGTTTTCGACATCCTGCCGGCTCCAGCGATAGGGTGCAAACTCATCGCCCCGCATCCGGGTGTCGAGGTTGGAGATCGTTACCCGTCGGAACTCCGCGCGGCGGAACACCTCGCAATCGCGTTCGCCCGCGCAGACGACGAGCACCTCGTCGTCGCGTCGGAGCAGGCCCCGGTCCAAAAGCGCGGCGAGGGTTTCGGCGTAGAAGTCTTCGAGCCTCGGGCGCATGGGCCGGCTGGGGAGAGAGGGGCTGGGGCCGGACGCTAGCGGCGGGGGCGCAAGAGGATGGCCTTCTTGCTGGTGCCCTCAACCTCCACGCTGTGGGTTTCGACGGTCGGATCGTCCTTGAGCGCCTGGTGGATGAGGTAGCGCTCGAAGGCATTCATGGGTTCCAACTCCACGACATCCCCCCAGCGCCGGACCTTTTCGGCGGCTGCCCGGGCGCGGGCGGTGAGTTCCTCGCGGATCTTCGTCCGGTAGCCGCCGGCATCAATCGCAACCTTCGGATGGTCGGGATCGGCCTGGTAGATCATCCGGTTGATGAGGTACTGAAGCTGCCCCAGGACCTGGCCCTGGCTGCCGATCAACCGGCCGGCGTCCTCGCACTGGACCTCCAGCAGGAGGCCGTCGTCAAATGGATGTGCCACCACCGTGGCGTCGAAACCAAGCAGGCGGAGGAACTCTTCGGTGAGCGCAGGAGCGTTGACGGGCATGGGATCAGGGGGCGCAGGTTGACGGTGGCGTGACAGACTACTTCTTCCGCTTCGGGACTGGGGGACGAGCCGGGCCGGCCGGTGCCGCCGCGGCCGGGGCGGCGGGGCTGGCGTTCTTGGTCAGCTTCATTTGCAGAATGCTGATCAGGTTTTGAACCGTCCAGTACAACGCCAACCCCGATGAGAAGTTGTAGAGGATGAAAATGAAGATGAGCGGCATGTACTGCATCATCTTCGCCTGCACCGGGTCCATGCCGGGCGAAGGCGGCGTCATGCGGGCCTGCCAGAACTGGGTCGCGCCCATCAACAAAGGCAGCGGATTGATCGGGAAACCGAAGATGTACGCCACGGTGTCGGGCTGGGACAGGTCGCACGCCCAGAGGAAGCGCGCCCCGCGCAGCTCGATGGCGCTCTGCAGCATCTGGTAGAAGCCGATGAACACGGGAATCTGAAGCAGGATCGGCAGGCAGCCCCCCAGCGGGCTGACGCGGTTCTCCTTCATGAACTCCATCAGCTTCAGGTTCATCTTCTTCGGGTCATCCTTGTACTTCTCCTGAATGGCCTTCATCTGCGGCTGCAGCGCGGCCATGCGCTTCATCGAACGGGTGCTGGCCTGCGTCAGCGGCCAGAACAGCGCCTTGATGATGACCGTGATGATGATGATGGCCACGCCGTACTGGACGCCCAGCAGGTGATGGATCCCGTTCATCGAGATCAGCAGCGCCCGCGCGAACCAGCCGAAGAACGTGGTGAAGTTCATCGCCTTGTCCTGGTCCTTGGGCAACTGCGCCAGCGTGTTGTACTCCTTGGGGCCGGCGAAAAGGTCCACCCGCCGCTCCAGCGAAGCGCCCGGCGGCAGGACGATTGCCGGATAGACCAGCGCCGTCTGGTACCCGTGCGGCTTGAGCACGGCCCCCGGCTCCTCCGCCAGCTCCGCGGCCGTTGGTGGGGGCAGGTCAATGCGCCGGGCCACGACCCGCAGCGCGGGTTCCGCGGGCGCGGCGATCATCGTGAAAAACTGGTTGTGGACGGCGGCCCACGCCACGTTGCTCGCACCGGCGCTCGTGAATTCCGTCCGGGGCGTGCCGGGGAAGCATCCCAGAAAACGGTTTGCGAACCACCCTTCGCCGATGAACTCCGCCTTCCGCCCGTCGTACCACTGCACGCCAAGGAGCATGCCATTATCTTTCAGCCCCAACGGAGCCGCGGTGCCGACCAGCAATTCCTGCGCGGGCAGGGTCATGGGTTGTTCGGACTTGTTGATGATGCGAATGGTGGCACCAACCAGGTGGTTCGTGCCCAACGTGAAGTCCTTGATGACCTCCGCTCCATTGGCCAGCGTCTTCTGGGCGCGCGCGCCGCTGATGGTGCGGGTCAGGGTGAATGGGCGCTCATCCTCCAGTTCACGGCCGCCGAGGTACGCCAACGCCGGCAGCGGTGCCTTGTCATTGAGTCTGGCCCAGCGATTGGTGTTGGCCGCCCGCTGCTTCTTGCCGCACGCCACCGCTTCCGGGTACTTGGTGAGTTCGACGGACTTCAGCCCGCCGCCGTGCGACGAGAAGGTGTACCGGGCTTGCGCGGTCGAGATCGTCAGCAATTCCTCCGGTTCAGCCGGGGGCGTCCACGCATCCACCGGCATGGCCGGCGCACTGATGGTCGGAGTGGATGACGCTGCCTCCGGTCTCGCCACGGGCGGGGCATTGGTGCCAGCGGCCGTCGCGACCGCATTGGTCGCGACCGGGACCCGCGTCGGCGGGAAAATCTTGTTCACCAGCGGCATCCACAGCATCAGCAGGACGAAGCAGGCGATCAGAATGACGATTGACTTGCGATCCATGAGAATTCTCAGCGCGTCCCGGTGGTCAGCCCGCCAGCGGACGGATGAATGGACGAAAGCGCGACTGGCGGCCCGCCCACGATGTTGGTGCGGCGGGGCGGGACTGGATCGTGGCCGCAGCCTCCCCAAGGGTGACAGCGACCCAACCGGCAGATTGCCAGCCAGGTTCCCCGCAGTGCCCCGTGAATCCGCACCGCTTCGAGGGCATACGCCGAACACGTCGGCTGGAACCGGCATCGTGCCAGAGGCCCAAACACGCCGGCGACCAGGGGCGACACGGCCCACTGGTAGAGACGCAGCGCCGCCACCAAAATGTGCTGGGCCGGGTTCACCTGTCAGCGGAGAGCAAACCCGCTTCCCGCCAGACGCTTTTGAGTTCCCGTTCCACCTCTTGCAGCCCGCAACGGGCGATGGCTGGGCGCGCCACCAAAACGACGACGGCCGGACACCGGAGCTGGTCTTGATTGAGGCGGAAGGCCTCCCGCAGCAGCCGTCGCGCCCGGCTCCGGACCACAGCCGGACCGACTTTGCGACTCGTGACCACTCCCAGTCGTGCCGTGGCTGGCGGCGTCAACGGCTGCAGGTTGGCGATCAGGCACTTCCGCACCGCCCGGAGACCGGTCTCGCGCGCGGCGGCATACTCGCGGGAATGGCGGAGGCGCTGCTCCCGCGGCAGGCGAAATCGCCTGGGGACGCTCGCGGGCATGACGGCGAATCAAACCGGGGTCAGGCGCTTGCGGCCGACCCGCCGCCGGCGGGCCAGAATGGCACGGCCGCTCTTCGAGCGGTTGCGAGCCAGAAAGCCATGTTGACGCTTTCGGCGGATTTTCGAGGGTTGATACGTACGTTTCATGCAAATCGGGCCGTTTTCGAGCGCGAACCCAAAGGATCCCAACTTCTTTGAACCACTTGCCGACCATCACGGAAACGGCGCTCCCCAAACGGAAGCGCGGACGATAACAACGAACGGGGATGCGTCAAGCGGCGCGGCGGCCCCCCAATCGGCGGGTAAGGATTGGCAGCAGTCACGTGGGTCTTTACCGGCCGCTTTGAGGGAGCCGCAGCGTCTCCCGCCAGTGGTGAAAGCGGCTCCCCGTCGTGAGGCGGGCCGGCAGCCGTCCCGGGATGCGGGAGCGACCGAGAATCAAGGGATGCGTCGCCCGCTCGTAGCGACTTAGAAATCCCGCAGGTAGATCCGCGCCTCGACCTTGAGCCAGTCGCCGACCCACGCCTTCGCTTCCAACCTGCCGAAGAGGAGTTTGCCGGCATCCATCAGGCGGGCGAGGGCCTCATTCTTGGCGCGGGGGACGTAGCCGAGATGATGCCCGGCTTCGTCGAAGATCATGATGGCCAGGCTGTCGTGCGGATTGTCCGGTTCGCGCTTGAGCACGAGGAAGGCACCGGGCTTGAGGCCCGGTTCGACGGACTTCACATCGCGGTGGCTGGTCCCGGCGATGTGGCACTCGATGAGCATGATCTCGCGGGCGAAGGGTAGCAGCGCGCCGTCCTGGCCAAACGCGCCGTGCATCAGCGCGAGGAGGGCGGGGTCAATTGTTGCCAGGGAGTGGTCCATGCCAAGTGCCGATGAGGATCCGCTGCCAGTGCGCCGCAAGGGCTTGGCGCTGGGCTTCGACCTGCTGGATTTGCGCTTCGAGCTCCTGTCGCCGTTGGGCGACCCAGGCCTCGTCCGCCAACTGCGGGCGCAGCGTGAACGGTGGCTGGCTCTGGATCGTTTCGATCCGGCGCAACAGCTCCGCAATCTGCCGCTGAAGGGTCTGTTGATCCAGGCGGAGTTGGTCCAGCGATTTGGTTGGCGGCGGTACGGGGCCGGACTTCTCGGCGAGCAAAGCCAAGGCCCGCAGTTCCGGCAGGTCGCCGGCGGCGTGGGCGGCCTGCACCCGCAGCCAGAGCCGGCGCTGGTCGCCAGTCAGCGGCGGATTCACATCCGGATGCAGCTTCTTCACCAAGGTGCGATAGAGGGCCTTGAATTCGCGGTCCTCGGCGGGCGGCAGCAGGTGTTTCAGCCGCATCTCGGCGGCTAGGATGCGGTCCCGCGCCTCCCGGAGGCGCGCCTGCCAGGCCAGAAAATCCGACTCCAACTGGCGTTCGATGGCGCGGAGGTCCGGCGGTACGCCCCGATTGAGGCTGGCCTGCGCCAGTTCGATCTGGCGGCGGAGGCGGGCCGTTTCAAACTGTGCCTGCAAGACCCGCAGCTCCCACGCGCCGAGCAACGCCTGATACTGCGCCAGCAGGTTTGGCTTCACGACTTGGACGAGGTTCTCCGCCTCGGTCAACAGGCGCACCAGCTCCTCGCGGAGCACGGCGTTTTCATCCGCCAGTCGCCGGACTTCGGGATGCGGGAAGAGGGTTTCGCTCATGGCGGCAGGGGTGGCTGTCGCCGGTCGGTCAAGCAAACTGCACGTCGGGGACGCCCTGGACGGCCGGCGGCACGCTGAAGAACTCCGCGGGCGGGAAGTTGAACATCGCCGCCACGAGGTTGCTGGGGAAGGACTCGCGCTTGTTGCGGTAGTCGCGCACGTTGCCGTTGTAGAAACGCCGGGCCGCCTGGATGCGGTCCTCGGTGTTGACCAGCTCGCGCTGGAGTTCGAGGAAGTGCTGGTCGGCCTTGAGCTGCGGGTAGTTCTCAACGCGCAGCAGTAGTTGTTTGAGGGCATCCACCAACTGCGTCTCGTCGCGTGCCTGATCGCCGACGGCGCCGCGATTGGCGAAGCAGCGGTCGCGGAGGGCGGTCACGCGCTCGAGCAACTCGCGTTCGTGGGCGGCGTAGCCTTGGACGGTGGCGACGAGGTTCGGGATGAGGTCGTAGCGGCGCCGGAGTTCGGTGTCCACGTTGCTCCAGGCTTCGGAGATGTGGTTGCGCAGGGCCACGAGACCGTTGTACTGGACGATCACGTAAAGCAGCGGCGCGAGCGCGAGCAAGGCGAGGAGAATCAGGACTTCCATGGTCAGGGCGAGTTGAACAGGTAGGCGGGGAGCAGTTCGCGGACGGTCACCAAGCGCTGGAGGTTGGGTTCGATCCGCTCGGGCTTCAAGCGCGAGGGAAATGCCAACGCGAGGATGGGGCCTTCGATTTCCAGCGTCAGGTCCGGGTTGGCCAGCAGGTATTCGATCATCCGCGGGTTGCAGACGTCGTAGGCAAAGCGTTTGTCCTTCGAGCGCACGCAGAATTTGCGCGAGAACTCGGCGGACTCGAAGTCAATGTCGTCGTAGCCCAATGCCTGGGCGAGCTTCGAGAGCAGGCCTTCGCGCGCAATGGTTACCTCGGGAAACTCGCGTGGCAGCAGGAGCATGAAGAACGAGAAATAGTGGTGGTGGGTTTGCGAGTTGCCCTTCGAGTCGCTGGACCTGGTCTCGTAGTGAAAGTCGAAGACCCGGATGGGGTGGCCGCGGTAGTAGCCGGCCAGCCGGTTGAAGGCGTAGCGGTTCTGGCCCTGGCGCAACTTGTTCAGGAAGCGGAACTGGTGTGGCAGGTCGTAGTCGTTCTCCGGGTGGAACTCCAGACCGAGGCGCACCGCCAGTTGCAGGAGCGCGTCCCGTCGCTTTCGCGCGGCCACCACGCCGGCGATGATCCCGGCAATGACCAGCATCGCCATCAAGCCCAAGATAAGGATGGGAGCTTCCACGACTGCGGGACTGGCTTAACCGGGTGGCCTGCCGCTGGCCAGTGTATTTCCAGCCGCGATTTGTAGGCGGAACGACCCGGTGATCGGGGCGGTTGCGCCGCCGGGTCGCGTAGGATCAGTACCGCAGCGGTGGCGGCGAGCGGGCGGCGGGTCCGCCGCGCTTCCAAGGGGGGCCGACCCGCCCTGGCGGGCACGGATGATCACCCTCGCGGTTGTTGGGTGGAGGCGGTCCGGGCGGGGGCGTGACTCTCAGAGCGCCAGTGGACGGGCGCAGTCCAAGATGCAATACCGGCAGTCGCTGGAGCCGGCTGGTGGGGCGAGTTCCGCTCAGGAGGAGGCGTCATCGCTGAATCGCTGCTTCGTACAAGGGGTCCAGCGGAGATCCATCAGGGCATACGTCGTGAAGACCACGATGCCAAATGTCAGTGCCGTCCAATCCATCAGTTCACCCGGAATCCGCTGGGTGACGAGGACACCAGCACAGGCAATCCACGCGCTCACATTGGAGAGCAGGGCGATGCTAAACCGCCTGGCTCGGGTCAGCCGTTGGGTAACCACCCGAGAGACCAGCTCGCAACTCGCATGACCGCGAGAGTCAGCAGCGACAGCTGGATGACCTTGGCGACATGCATGGCATGGCCACTTTCAGTAATGCGAAGCGAGTCCGCCGGACGAAGCAGTTGAGCCGCAGTCCATGAGGAGTGAGGCGACGATTGCGACCGAGGTGCGAGGGCATTGTAAGGCGTCAACGAGCCAGCGTTCGGATGGGCGGAATCGGCTCAACATGACGCTTTCGCTAGGATGCTGCCACGAATTCGCGAGCACCTCCAAGCCGGGGACGTCTGGACTGCCATCAAGCCCGTGAACGTCACCGATCCCTCACAACGAAGCGCGTTCATCCGTAGCGATCGTCACGGGGAACTGATCATGCATCAGACCAGAGTCACTGAATGATCCGTTGTCGTCGGAGCTCACGCGGAAGCCGTAGCCGCCATCAGCGCTCCGGCAAATGCCGCCCCGTACGCCCGCCGCTCCGCTGCACCGCGCACTATGCGGGCTGGGAACCGACTCCGCGCGGGTCGTTTGCGTGGCGGAAACAGGCTCGACGGCAAAGTGGGAGTTGCGCCCGCCCGGAATCATCCGCCGCCCGGGGCAACGCCGCCTTGGGGCGTGGTGGATTTCATCCACGCCAGAACCTGTCGCGCCGCCGGGCCCGCCGAACTGAGCACATTGTGGTCGGCGCCGCTGATCAGCCGCCACCCGCGATAACCGGGGCAGTGGCGTTTCAGCCAGCGGTGTACGGACGGCCACGGCACCACCGGGTCGAACAGCCCGGTCAGATAGAAGACCGGCCGCCGGGTCGTCGCCGCGATGGGTCGCAGGTCGGCGAGGTGGATCAACCGCAGGCGATGAATCGCCGCCTCGAGGTCGAGCGCGGTGCGACGGGCGAAGAACTCCTCCTGCTCCGCGAGGCGGGCGGGCGACGCGCCTCGCCGCCGCCGCGCATACGCCGCGTAAGCTTGGAGGGGTCGTTGCAGTGACCGGTGGGAAACCCGGCTGAGCAGTGCCGCACTGACTTGGACCACCCGGGGCAGCGGGTGACGGACGAAGCCGCCCGCCAGGATCAACGCCTCCGCCGCGAACTGTGGCCGGCCCCGGCCGAGGAGCGTCCACGCGATCTGCGAGCCGAAGGACTCCGCGAGCAGCCACGCGGATTTCACGCCTGCGTTCGCGAGCGCACGGTCAATTGCTGCCGCGTAGTCGTCCAACGACCACGTCACGGTTCGCGGGTAGGTGAACTCGCAGAACCGCACCGCCGGGGCAACGGCTTCGCGGAACCCGCCCACCAACGTCCAGTCGCCGTGGAGGCCAGGCAAATAGACCAGCGCCGGCGCCGCCTCCGGACCGTGGATGCGAAGGCAGAGGTCGTCTTCGCTTTCGACCGGCCCCGGCGGGTGGTGAACGGTTGGAGTCATCTTCGTATCGCTTGTTCCGGCCCCCGCTCGAAGGGCCGAAGGCGTTCAAGGCCAGTCTGGACGGGCAGAGTTGTGCAGGTGGGCCGCCTGCCACCCAAAAAGGCCAGCGGGTGTCGCCAAGGTAATTCAAGAAAGGGTTTCTGCACGAGTGCTCAATGATTGCGATCGCAATGGGGATGACGGTGAGAGCGGGCGAAGGGGGTTGCGGCGAGGAGCGAACCCGGGAGATTCGGTGTCCGCTGGGGCAAGCGGCAGCGGTTCGGCAAGGTCGTCAGCCGCTGAACGCGACCAGCCCGGCGAGGACGGAGCGGTCGGAGTTGGCGACGAACTGGAGCGGGAGGTGGGTCGCTGTCCTGGTGATGGCCGCCATGCGTTTTCAGACCGAACCCGCGACAATAAATTGACCGGTTCTTGCCCGCTTCCATCTCACTCGTAACGAGCGGGGAACAAAGGACCGGCGGATCATGAGGGCGAAACCACGTCGGGTGGTGAGGCCTTGGCCGTTTGCGCCATCGGTGCTTCGAGGATCCCCTTGACGCGCGGGAACAAGCGCACTGCTTCCACGACCATCCAGGCCTCGAGCGCGATCGTCGCCGTGCCGATGAACACGAGGGTCCATTTCCCCTGCGCCAGCCAGCTCGGCGCGTCGGCGCCTCCCACGAAAACTTGGAGCACCATCGCCCACGCCGGCATCACCAGCATGAAGACCATCGGCAACACAATGAACCAGACTGCCTTGCCCCGGCGCCACAGGTAGAACGCGATCACCAGGAACGCGAGCCCCCCCAGCAACTGGTTGTTCGCCCCGAACAGTGGCCAGAGGATGCGCCCTCCCTTGCCGGCCTGCGCGAGGCTCCACGACTCGCCGGGCGGCGGGACCGCGGCCAATAGCGCGGCGACCGCCACCGCCAGAATGGTCGCGCCGTGTTTGCCCCGCAGCCAGCCCAGCGACCGGTGCGCGGATTTGGCAAAGGCACCGGGCTGTCCGGCAAACGAGTTGGCAAGCTCCTGGACGACGTACCGTTGCAGCCGGCAGGCCGTGTCCATCGTGGTGCCCGCAAACGACGCCACCAGGACGCCCATCAGCGCGACCGCGATTTCGGTCCGGATGCCGAGGGTCCGGAGAAAGTTCGCCGCGCCATCCACGAAGGCGGCGACCAGCGGCTCCAGTTGCGGCGACCACGCGGCGTACCGATGCTCCCAGGCCGCGACCCCTGTCAGCACCGAGCCGTCCTTCAATGCAATGCCCAGTCCCAGCCCCGCCGAGCAGGCGAGGATCACCAGCACCGCCAGGTAACCCTCCGTCAGCATTCCGCCGTAGCCGACGAACCGGGCGTCTGGTTCACGGCAAAGCTGTTTGCTGCTGGTACCGCTGCTGACCAGGCAGTGGAAACCACTGACCGCACCGCACGCGACCGTGATGAAGAGAAACGGAAAGATCGCCGGCGCGCCCGCCGGATTCCATTGCACCGCCGGCGCCACCATCTCCAAGGCGGGACGGCTGCCGCCGGCCAGAGGCGTGCCTCCCCAAAGCGCCGCCGCCGCCAGCCCCAGCACGATCAACCCCAGTGCGGATACCAGTTGCAGCGAATTGATGTAGTCGCGCGGTTGCAACAGCATCCAGACCGGCAGCACCGAGGCGACGTAGGAATATATCAGCAGCGCCACCACCCAGGTGAATGCCGACCAGTCTTTCATCGCCGAGTTGATGGCGTGCAGCACCCCCGATCGCCGTACGCCACGCTCAAGTACATCAGCGCCAGTGCCACCAGCGACGGCCAGAACAGACCGGCCCCCCGCCGATGCAGCCAGTAGCCGATGGCCACCGCCAGCGGGATTTGGACCGTGCAGGGAAAGATGGAACTCGGGTACTGTCGGAAGACCGAGGCAATCACCAGGCCGAAGATCGCCAGGACGATGGTCAGCGAGAGAAAGAGAATCAGCAGAAACAGCAGCCGCACCCGCGGGTTGAGCAGCCGCCCGGCAATATCGCCCACCGTCTGGCCCCGATTGCGCAAACTGACCACGAGGGATCCGAAGTCATGCACCGCGCCGATGAACACCGACCCCAGCACCACCCAAATCAGCGCCGGCAACCAACCCCACATGATCGCGATCGCCGGTCCCACAATCGGGCCCGTGCCCGCGATCGAGGTGAAGTGATGCCCGAAGACCACGGCCCGCGGCGTGGGCACATAATCCACGCCGTCATTGATCGCATAGGAGGGGCAAATCGCCTCGGCCGACAGACGAAACACCTTTTGCCCCAGCCATCGCCCGTAGGTGTGGTAGGCGAGGACGAAGCCAAGCCCGGACAAGACGGCAATCAGGAACGTCGTCATAAACCTGCACAACGGTGGCCCGCGACCCGTTTAAGGTCATTCCCCAAAGAAAGGGCGCGTCTCTGGCCCCGTGGCGACCGCTAAACCAACGGGGTGCGCGGCAACACTCAACCTCGGGGACTCCCGTTCAGCAAGCACGTATCCCGGTGCCTGCCGGGGCTTCCACGGCAGTTGGGGTGAGGCGCCCACAATTCCCGATCGGTTTCTCCGATGGGCGACCAGCCGGATACTTCACGACCCGCCGGTCCGGATTCCACGCACGGGCTTGGTTGGGCCCACCTCGACGGTGCCACTGCGTCGGCTGAGCAGCGCCATCCATGACAACCCCCTGGCGCACCTGTGCATCGAGTTAATGGCGACCGAGAGGGTGTTTGCGGGTTCCGGTTTGCGGCTGGTTTTCGAGCCGGTCGGGTCCACCCGCCTTCCAAACGACCAGGTTCTGTGAGAACTGTGAACGCCTCGATGCCGGCCGAGCGTTACGCCGCCCGCGCCGCCATCGTTGATCAATGGTTTGAATTAAGGTTGCTCGCCACCGCTGACTCCTGCCTTGCCGGCAGGAATGTGGCGCGCCCGGATTTCCCCGGCCAGCGCCGGTGTCGTCGCGTCATGCTGGCCGCGTTGGTGGTCGGCCTCGCGGGCATCGGGTCACCGTTGACCGCCATGATCCCGCAGCCTCCTCCGTGACTCGATCCCGGCCGGCTTGACCCTCAAGGTTAGGGAGGAGCAACGCCCCCCTTGTGGCGGGTTTGATGTCAACCCGGCCGGACTTCGCCCTGCGCGACGGCGGCAATCAGATAACGCAATTCGGCGTCCACGGTTTCGCCTTCGAGCAGCGTTTGCGAGACTTCGGCCCGGAGTCGCTCGCGGAAGCGCTTGCGCAGGCGATGGACCGCCACCTTCACCGCGCTTTCGCTCATGCCGAGGCTTCGCGCCGTTTCGGCTTGAGCGGGAGCGCCGGCGTCGCCCATCAGCCACGGCTGGAAGTGGGCGAAGTGGTCTGCCCGACCTGCCGCGACGAATTCCGCCTCCACCGCGTTGAGCGCGCGCTCCATCACCGTCAACGCCCACTGCCGGTCAAACCACGCATCGGGCACTTCGCTGGCCGGATCGGCCAACGGGAGCTCAGTCGCTTCCTCCCCGGGCGGCGCCGCGATGGGCTCCGCGGACAAGCCCCCACAACGCTTCTCGCGCGCGGCGTGTTTCCGGAGGTCGGCGAGGAAATGCTTCACCGCCCCCAGCAGGTAGGAGCGAAACCGGCCCCGGTTGGGATCGGCGTGCCCGAGATCGCCGCGCTGCAACAGGCGGGCGAAGAATGCCTGGGTGAGTTCGCGCGCCGTATCTGTGTCGCGGCCCTCGCGTTGAAGGAAGCGGAACACCGGTTGCCAGTATGCCTCGCAGAGCTCGCCCAGCGCCCGCCGGGCCTCCGTCGAATCGCCGCGTGCCCGGAGGACCAGCGTCCAACGTGTCTGGACGAAGTGGTCGGGAGAAGGAGTGCTGGTCGGGGCATCCACAGGTCACTTCGTTCCCGACGACGACGGCAACTGCGCCTCCTCGAGCCAGTTGGTTCCGAAGTTGGTGCGCCGTTGTCGCACCCCGGGCTGTTGCGGGACGGTCTTCGTGCGCACGCGCAGCCCATACGCCGGGCGGTCGGGCGCGGTCTCCGTCAGGCCATGAACCACTTCGTCGTCCGGCTTGAGCTGGCTGTAGAGCGTAAGGAATCCGGTGTAGCCGGCGGACGGGACAGGCACTCCCAGGCCGGTCTGGAGGAGTCGGTCGCCGTTGTGAATCAGTCCAAAACTCCAGCGCGGCAGGGCGGTGAACCCGTCGAGGTCATCGGGGTCGTCGGCCCAGAGGAATTTCCCGGTCCACGGTTCCGGGGCGGCGTTGACTTGGACCACCGCAAGGCCGGGCACTGGCACCACGACGCCGTTGCTGCGGGTAACTACCTCGAACAAGGCCACCTGGTTCGGCGGCACGACGAGGTCGGCCTCAATCCCGCGCCGCGAATCCGTCGGCTGCGACGGCTGGCTTTGCACCTTGAACCGCACGCTCCAATCCACCGCGCCGTCCGCCGTGCGGCGCAGCGCGCGGGCGATCTCGAACTCGCGCGCCTCGTGGCCGGCCTTGACGGAAGCGGGCGTGCCGGTGGCGGCCGACCACTCGAACTGCGGCAGATTGTCCGGGCAAAGCCGCGCCAGCACCTGGCCGTTGCGCGGGTCGGTGACTTCGATGTCCCAGCTCGACGATCCCGCCGTCACGACGGGCTGCCAGCGTACTCGGAAGTCCGTCGGCTTGCTGGTGCTCGGCGGCCAGAGCTTTGTGCGCAGGTGACGCTGGGTCACTGGCACACGGTTGGAAAGCACCGTCGCCGAGAGGATGAGGTTCTCCCGGGGCGGCGCGGAGACGGTGAGCACCACGTCAGGCGTCGAGCTGCCCACAAGCAGTTGCCCGCCGACCTGCGGCTCTGGTCCCAGACCCACCAGCGAGCCATCATTCGCCACGCTGCGGGCGGTGGGAGGCTCGAGGCGCAAGTTCAGCTTCGCTTCCCAAAGCGCGGATCTGTCGTCGGTCCCGCGACCGGAGCCGCGTAGCATCGTGACACTGCGGGCGTTTCCGGGAGGGATTTCCACGTTGCCGGGCAAGTCCACCACCTGCCAGTCCGGGCGCTCGGCACCTTGGGGCGGGGGATAGAGCACCGGATTGCTGCCGCCTCCCAGTGTGAAGTTCCAACCTGCGCCGCGGTTGCCCGGGTCACCGACGGACAGAACGCGCCAGGAGAGCAGATCGCGATGCGGGCGGTCGCGCGGCGCGAGGATGTGCGCGGTGAGATTGCTGACCGGAACCGCCACGCCGTTGCTCCAGAGGCGTGCCTCGACCCGCAGCAGATGGCCGGCGGGAACTTCGACGAGGCCGTTAAACGTGCTGCCTGGCTGGGGCTGAACCTGGTTGGGATAAGGCCGCAGGCTGGCGACCTTGGGTCCCGCGGGCTGCGTGCCACGCGGGCGGTTCGCCGCCAAGAAGCCCCCGAGCGCCAGAACCAGCCCGAGGAAGATCCACTTGAGCACGCCTCGGCGCTGCGAAGCTGGCCGATTTGCGCCCCAACGCGCCGTCGCATAGACCGCCCAGATCGCGAAGGTGATGACGCCGGCGGGCAGCAGCAGCATGAAACGGGTCCAGAGCGGCGGTCCTTCTCCGGCGGCAACCGGAATGACAATCATGGCTGGCACCGCCGCGGTCACGCCGACCAGCAAGCCCAGCGGCCACGCCAGCGCGGCGAATACCGCAAAGGGCAGCCCGCGCAGCCGCCCGGCTTGCTCTCGGATGTCGCTCAAGCCCATCCAGCCCAGGATCGTCCCCGGCAGCCCGAGCAACAACGCCAAGCCGAGCAAGATGAGCATCTCCGCGGATCCGACCCCGCCCATGCGCAGAACGGTCGCCGTGCCCAGCAACACCGGCACTGGCAGGCTGACGCCGACCAGCGCCGCGCCGATGACGGATTTCCAGGACCAGCGCGGGCCAGTTTCCGTGTCTGGCGGCGCGGCGGTCCGCCGGGGCTGGCTGAGGACCGCGCCCCAGCGACGCTCGGTGCTCCGCAAGCGCGCGAACAGGATGACCATCGCCACGGCGGCGAGGCCGGCGGCAAAGGAGAGCGTGAACAACTCCAGGCCCCAGTCGAGTTGCGAGTTTTGCGTCGGCGAGCGCCACCAACTCAGCCACGGCGTCGGCCAGCCCACCACACTGTTGCGGACGACGTAAGGCCCTTCGTGGACCCATTCGATGCGGTAGTACGCAAACAACCAGCCCAGTCCGAGTATCGTCGCGATGATCCCCACCTTCACTCCGAAGCGCGGGCCCGCTGGCCAGCTCAACCAGGCCTGCTGCCAGTAGGACGGCGGCGCGTCGGATGGGTGCTGGCCTTTGGTGCAAAGGGCGCGCAGCGCGACGCGATGCCGGTGCAGCCAGACCAGTGAGCTGATTTCAAACACCATCGCTGCAAGGGCGAAGGCCATCACCAGCCCGTCGCTGAGATGGGGCCGGGGCACGGGGGCATCGGGGAGAAACTGCGACTCCAGGGACTCGACCCAAAGCGTTGTGCCGATGGTCAGAACTCCGCAGCCGATGCGCAGCCAGATGACGGTGCGCAACCAGTTCACGGCGGAGGGGCGCAATCCCCGCAGTTTCCAGCCGCCAATGGCCAGCAGGATCACGAGCAGAAAGTCCAGGCCGTACGTCAGCAGGTTTGCCATCACTTGGACAAAACCCACAAGCGGATGGTTCGGCAGGGGCTCGATGGTGAAGAGGCTCAACAGCCACAGCACTGGCGCAACCGTCAACGCATAAATGATGATCGCTTTGGCCATGCGGGGCAGTTGCGGCGGACAGAGGATGAAATCCTGCGCCGGATCGAACACGGGCGCGCTGGCCGGCGGGGTCGGCGGAGCGGACGTGAGGTGCTCCACGCTCGTTTTGACCTCGCCGGCGCTGCGATAGCGGCGCTCCCGTTCCTTCTCCAACGCCCTAAAGACTACCGCGTCCACACGCGGGTCCACAGGGGACTTTTCCGACGGCGGGGCAAAACGGCCGATGGGCAGCTCGCCGGTGAGCATTTCGTAGAAGACCACGCCCAGCGAATAAATGTCCGCCCGTTGGTCCACGTCTTCCGGATGCTCAAGCTGCTCCGGGGCCATGTAATTTGGCGTGCCGATGGCCGCGCCGGTGGCGGTGAGCTTGGTGACGGGGCACGGTTCGCTGACGAGCTTGGCGATACCGAAGTCGGCGATCTTCACGCGACCCTTGGTGTCGAGCAGGATGTTCTCCGGCTTGATGTCGCGGTGCAGGATGCCCTCGTCGTGGGCGAACTGGAGGGCCTCGCAAATCTTCGGCACCAGCGCCAGCGCCTGTGTTGGAGTGAAGCGGCCCGCCTGCATCGCCTGGCGCAGGTTCACGCCGTCCACGAACTCCATGAGCAGGTAGTAAATGGGTTGCGAGTTGGGGGTTGTCGGTTGGGCTGAGGCGACGCCGAAGTCGAAGACGCTGACGATGCCGGGGTGATTGAGCCGGGCCAGCACGCGCGCCTCGCGGTTGAAGCGCTCCGCGAACGCGGGCGACGCGGCGAGCGAGGGCGAGAGCACCTTGAGGGCGATGAAGCGGTCCAGCTTGGGCTGCCGCGCCTTGTACACGGCCCCCATGCCGCCCGTGCCGATCAACTCAACGATTTCGAGCTGCGGGAATGCGGCCGCCACGGCGTCCAACGACGGGATCTTGCCCGAAGCCGTCTGGCCGGGATCCGTGGAGCGAACCGTGTTGGCAAGCACGCAATGGGGACACAGGCCACGAGGCGCGTCGGCTGGAATGACCCCGCCGCACTGAGGGCAAACTGGATTCAGGCCGTCTGTCTTCATCACGCCTCATTCCTGAGACAAGCGCGGGGCAAGGTTACAGGGGATTTTAGTTTTGCCGCCAGCCGCTTCGGCTGCAGATCGAAACCGGTTGAAACACAGCCAAAACGGGTCGGAGGGCGGACTGGGCGCTTCCAACGCAGAGGAGCGACTCTGTCAGGGGCGATTTGCGAACCGCAGCGAGAGTAGGGGCTTCGCCAAGGTTCTCTCCCTCCGCAAAATGCCGGCAACACCTGAATTTCCCCATCGGTGCTCTGATCGCCTGGGCCGTTGCCCCCGCGGCTGCCGGCTGGCCAATGCAGGCTTGGCCGGCCGCGGACGTACCGGATCGGCTCGTGCCCACAGTGGCCGGGATGGGCATGCCCCACACCAATCGTTGCGTCGGCACTCTCGATTACCTGTGGCCGGGAACTAAGGTCCGTCCCCGCGACGGTGACCGGGGAACGTCCCAGTCGTCATCGGCGAAGTGGATTCCACCCGGCTGGAGGGCTGGCAAGGTGGGCGGCACGATCCGGTCCGCCATTTCCCCATCCACCCTGGTCTTCACCACACCCACCCAGCGCGCCGCTCCCGAGCCCGTGGCTGGCACCGTCTCCCGCTTAACCGCCAACACCTGCGGGTTTCCAAGGCCCGCCGAAAAGCGATGAAGCTTTTCGGAGAGCCGAGCTGTCGCCGGCCTGTCACATTCAAGCCGCATCAACGGCTCAGCCGGGAGACCATCCATTCGCGGAAGGCGTTCAAGTCCTTCCACGCCGTGGCGACCTGCATGGTCTTGGCGGTCGGATCAATCCGCGTGAAACCGTCGTCGGTGACGCGAATGCCGAGGGTTTCCATCTGGCAAAGGTCGTGGCTTACCGCCAGGTAGATGGCCACGCAGTCGAACAAGGTGGACGATCGTTGCTCGACCTCTTTCGGGGCCAAATCGTGCCGGACCGCGGCCCAGACGCGGTAGTTTTCAATGATGGCTCTGGCGACCGGCGACGCGGCGTCGCGGACACGGGCGTACTGGTCGCCGGCGAGGTCCACGATGCCGCAGGTATCCAGCGGGGTGATGACCATGTCCCAGGGTGCCGTGAACACCTTCTGCGCCGCCGCCGGGTCACACTTCACGTTCCACTCGGCAGCGGGTTGCTGGCTGCCGCCGTAGCCGCGGCGGACGCTGCCGTGCATGCCGATGAAGCGTGCCCGGCTGGCGATCTTCGGCTCGCGCTTCAATGCCTCGGCCACGTTGGGGAGCGGTCCGATGGCGATCAGGGTAATCGGTTCCGGCGAACGCATGATGGTGTCAATCAGCGCCTGAACGCCGTCCGGGTGAACCTTTCCCGGGTACTTGGCGAGGTCATAGTCCCCAACCCATTTGGCCTGCGATTCCACGCCGCCCACGCCGGCCACTTCGATCCCGACGCCGATCGGGATGTCCGTTCGACCCCACGCCTCGAGCAGCTTGGCGGTCAGCCGCGCGCGGTATTGCGGCCGGCCGTAGTCGCCGACGACGAGTTTGACGTCCAGCTCCGGACATTTCAGGAGCAGTCCAAGCGCCCAGGTGTCGTCAATGTCATCCCCAATGTCCGTGTCCAGGATGACCGGAATCCGCTTGGCCGACGCCGCTGGCTCGGCCGCACTGGTTCCGGAGCCGGTGCAGAGGAAACAGGCCGTGGCGGTCAGGAGGGCAAGGAATCTGGTCAGCGACTGAAGAGATGCGAGTGTAGTCATGAGGGCAGAGTGTGGTTGAAGGGGGTTCCGGGCAAGCATCGTGTGGTCAAATGACCCACGGAGCCCGGGCGGCGCGAGCGATGAACCGGTCGGCTTCCGGGTCGTTGACAAAGCGCTCGTTCTTGGGGTCCCACCGCAATGGCCGGCGCAACTGGTCCGCGATGTTGCCCAGGTGACACACGGTGATCGAGCGGCAGGCGACCTCGGCATCGGCGGCGTTGCGGACGCGGGTGCGAACGCTGCGGAGGAAATCCGTGTGGTGATTGTCGCTCTCGTGGAGGCGAATCTCGTTGGGGCCGATGGTTTGCCGGCGGAGGCTGGCGGGCTCGGTTTCAAAGACTTCCCGGCTCACCTTTACCCAACCGCGGGTGCCTTCGAACAGGATGCCCTTGCTGACCCCGGGGATTTTGTTGCGGATCACGGTTACGCCGTTGGCGTAACGATAGGTCAGGTGCTGCACGTCCCGACCATCGGCAGGGATGATTTCCACCGGTCCGGACTCGTCCATGCCGAGGCCCCATTGGACGATGTCCCAGACGTGGGCGCCCCAGTTGGTCATGTCGCCGCCGGAGTAGTCGTACCAGCCCATCCAGCCGCCGACGAGTTTGGCGTTGTAGGGCCGCCACGGCGCCGGGCCGAGCCAGAGATCCCAGTCGAGCCAATCGGGCGCCGGCTCGCCGGGAAGGTCAGGGACCGGGGGCACGCCGGGATCAATGTCGCCGGTGACGAGCTTGAGGTCGCCGATGTAGCCGTTGCGCACCAGTTCGCAGGCGAGGCGGAAGTTGCCCATCGAACGTTGCTGCGTGCCCACCTGGAGGATGCGCCCGTACTGCCGGACGCGATCCGCCAGGGCCCGCGCTTCGGCAATGGTCACCGAAATCGGCTTTTCCGTGTACACGTCTTTGCCGTGCTTGACCGCGTCGGCGCTGATGTACGAGTGCCAGCGGTCGCCGGCGGCGCAGAGGATGATGTCAATGTCCGGCCGCCGCGTGACCTCGCGGAAATCCGCGTGCGCGGCGCAGTCCCGGTGGCCGTAATGCTGGTTGACGATGTCGCGGGCGCGGTTCCGGTTGTGGGCGTTGGCGTCCGCCACCGCCACCACCTGGACGCCGGGCTGCGCGATGAAGCCGCCCGGCGGCGACCAGATGCCGCCCGCCATCTGCCGGGTCCCTTGGCCCCCGACGCCGGCACAGCCCATCACCAGCCGGTTGCTGGGCGCCACCGTTCCGTCGCGGCCCAGAGCGGAAGGCGCCACGACCAGCGGTGCCACGGCTGCCAGTGCTGAGCGATGCAGGAAGCGCCTTCGGCTGAGCGGTGGGGAGAATGCGTGTTGCACGCGCCCGGTTCTAGACGGCCCGTGCCGCGAAGCAAGCGCGCGCTGCGGTGCCCTACTCGGAAGAGAGGGCACCCGGCGTTGGGTGTGGCACGATCCCCCCTGGTAACCTTCCAAACTCGGATTGCCAAGCCTTCGGTCCGACGTATCCTGCCGCCCACAGGAAACCAAACCATCCTATGAACCAACACGAACCCCACCGAGTGGCTTGGCGCTTTTTCCGCGCGGGTGGATTTGACCAGGTCAAATTGGAAACCGGCGCCGAGATGCTGGCCATTGATCAGCTCGACCAGAAGCTGTGGGTCGCGCTGGCCTGCCCCACCACCGGACTTTACTTCGACGCCCGGACGCTGGCGCTCATTGACACCGACAAGGATGGCCGGATCCGCGCGCCCGAATTGATCGCAGCCGTCAAGTGGGCCGGCAGCCTGCTGAAGAATCCTGACGACCTGCTCAAAGGGGCCAAGTCCCTGCCGCTTTCGGCCATCAACGATGCCACCGCGGAGGGGGAAGCGATCCTAAACTCCGCCCGGCAAATCCTCGCCAACCTCGGGAAGAAGGATGCGACGGGAATCTGTGCCGACGATACCGATCCGGTGAAGATCTTCGCCGGCACGCCCTTCAATGGCGACGGGGTGATTACCGAGAACTCCGCGGCGGACGACGCCACCAAGGCTTTGATCCGGGACATCATTGCCTGTGTTGGCAGCGTGCCGGACCGCTCCGGCAAACCGGGCTTGGACCAGGCCAAAGTGGACCAGTTCTTCGCCGAGGCGCAGGCGTATGCCGACTGGTGGCAAAAGGCCGAAACCGACCCTGCCATCCTGCCACTCAAGGACGCGACGGCGGCGGCAGCGGCCGCAGTGGCCGCCGTGAAAAGCAAGGTGGACGACTACTTCGCCCGCTGCCGGCTCGCGGCCTTCGATGCGCGGGCGCAGGCGGCGCTGAACCGGGAGGAGAAGGAGTATCTGTCCCTTGCCGCCAAGGATCTGACGATCACCAGCGCAGAGATCGCCGCGTTACCCCTGGCGCGGATCGAAGGCCAGCGCCCGCTCCCGCTCACCGAGGGCGTCAACCCCGCCTGGGCCGCGTCCATCGGCAAGTTGTTGAACGACGCGGTCAAACCGCTGCTGGGCGACAAGACCGTCCTGACCGAGGCGGACTGGGCGGCGTTGCAGGCCAAGTTGGCCCCTTACGAAGCGTGGGCCGCTGGCAAAGCCGGGGCGGCGGTCGAAAAGCTGACTTTGGGTCGGGTACGGGAGATTCTGGCCAGCGACGCCAAGGCGACGCTCGCGGACTTGATCGCCAAGGACAAGGCCGAGGAAGCCAAGGCCAACGCCATCACGGCCGTGGACAAACTGGTGCGCTTCCATCGCGATCTGCACCTGCTCTGCACCAACTTCGTCAACTTCGCCGACTTCTACAACCGCGGGGAACCGGCGATCTTTCAAGCTGGCACGCTGTATCTTGATCAGCGCAGTTGCACGCTGACCCTGCCGGTCGAGGATCCCGCCAAACACGCCACGATGGCGGGATTGGCGGGCGCTTACCTGGCCTATTGCGACCTCGTGCGCAAGGGCACGGGTGAGAAGCGGCAGATCGTGGCCGCTTTCACCGACGGTGACTCGGATCATCTCATGGTCGGCCGCAACGGCATCTTCTATGACCGCGACGGACGGGACTGGGACGCGACGATCACCAAGATCATTGATAATCCCATCAGCCTCCGCCAGGCCTTCTGGGCGCCGTACAAGAAGTTTGTCCGGATGATCGAAGAGCAGGTGGCCAAGCGGGCCGCCGCCGCGGAAGCCGCCTCGGAGGCGAAGCTGGCCGAGGTCGCTGCCGCCACCGCGCAAGCCGATAAAGCGGCTGCCGCCCCGCCGGCTCCGCCCAAGAAGGTGGACGTGGGCACGGTGGCTGCGCTCGGCGTGGCCTTCGGCGCCATCGGCACCTTTTTCGCCGCCCTCATGGCCTACGCCACGGGAATCGTCAAGCTCGGCCCCCTCGCGATCGTCGGCGCGCTGATTGGCGTCATCCTGCTCATCTCCGGCCCCTCGATGATTATCGCCTGGCTCAAACTCCGGAAGCGCAACCTCGGCCCGATCCTCGACGCCAATGGCTGGGCGGTGAACGCCAAGGCCAAACTGAACGTGCCGTTTGGCAAATCGCTCACGGCTGTCGCCAAGCTGCCGGCGGGTTCGTCGCGCGACCTGTTGGATCCGTTCGCGGAGAAAAAGAGTCCGTGGCCGAAATTGATCGGCCTGGCGCTCATCCTCTACATCGCGTACTCGATCCTGAACCACCTCGGCTTCATCTATCAGTGGACGAATGGCCGGATGGGCATCGAGAAGAAGCTGCCGGCCAAGACCGAACCCGCCACCTCGGGAACTGCAACCACCAACACCCCCGCGGCCTGACCGGCCGGATCCGGGTGGAACGATCTTCTCCCACCGGCGGCCAGGGGTGACACCCCAGCCCCGGTCATTCGGGCGGAATGCGATGGGTGCGTTGAATTCTGAGGCGGCACCGAAAAGAGGCGCGGCCTCATGAGGGCGATTTTTTACGAGCAGTTCGCCGGTCTGCTGCAGGTCCGAACCCTGCCGGATCCGGTTCCGCCGCCGGACGGGGTGGTGGTTCGTGTCGAAGCCACCGGCATCTGCCGCAGCGACTGGCACGGCTGGATGGGACACGACCCCGACATCCGGCTACCCCACGTGCCGGGGCACGAACTTGCAGGCACGATCGCGGCGGTCGGCCCCGAGGTCCGGCGCTGGCGGGTGGGCGATCGCGTGACCACCCCCTTCGCAATGGGCTGCGGTCGCTGCCCGCAGTGCCTCGCCGGCGAGCAGCAGATTTGCGACGACTACTTCCAGCCCGGCTTCACCGCCTGGGGTTCCTTCGCCGAATGGGTGGCTCTGCCGCACGCGGACACCAATCTGGTCCGGCTGCCGGACGAACTGGATTTCCGCTCGGCCGCGAGTCTGGGGTGCCGCTTCGTGACATCCTACCGCGCCGTGGTCCAGCAGGGCCGCGTGGCTGCCGGGGAATGGGTGGCCGTACATGGCTGCGGCGGGGTGGGACTCGCCGCCGTGATGATCGCGACGGCCGCCGGCGCCAACGTGGTGGCGGTGGACGTGAAGTCCGCGGCGCTCGCCCTCGCCCGTCGGTTGGGGGCGCGGGCCGGCCTCGACGCGTCGCGGGAGGGCGACGTGCCGGCCGCGATTCGTGACTTGACGGCGGGTGGAGCGCATCTGTCGCTAGATGCGTTGGGTAGCCGGACGACCTGCCGCAACTCGGTGCTCTGCCTGCGCAAGCGGGGCCGCCACGTGCAGGTCGGTTTGATGCTGGCAGCGGACCTCGACCCGCCGGTGCCAATGCACGTGGTGATCGCACGGGAACTGGAGTTGCTCGGCAGTCACGGTCTGGCGGCCCATGCGTACCCGGCCCTGCTCGAGATGATTCGCGCTGGCCGGCTGAACCCCGGTCAGCTTGTCCAGCGAACCGTCGGGCTGGAGGAATCCATCACAGCGCTGACGGGCCTGGGCGAATTCCGCGGCGTGGGGGTGACGGTGCTCGAACCCTGGCGCTGACGTGCCGACGACCCGGACCGCGATCCTCGCGTCCGGGGCGCGAATTCCGGTGGGCGCTCGGCGGCTGGATTTGGTTGTGTTCTCCGAAGTCTCCTTTCGCCTTGAGACCCAACCGTCGCGAGAGCAGCTTCCTCCCCATGCCTCTCCTCGAGGTCAACCGGCTGGCCCGGGCGTTCGGCTCCGTGCGCGCGGTGGACGGTGTGAGCTTCCGCGTCGAGCCGGGCGAGATCTACGGGTTGCTGGGGCCCAATGGCGCCGGAAAAACCACCACGCTCTCGATGATCTGCGGGTTGCTCAAGCCGGACGCCGGGGACATCACGGTGGACGGGGTGAACTTCTGGACCGACCCACCACGCGCGCAGGGGATCATGGGGGTGGTGCCCCAGGAGATCGCGCTGTACGAGGAACTGAGCGGCCGGGAGAACCTCGAGTTTTGGGGCCGCCTGGCGGGCCTGGACCGGTCCACCGCGAAAGCGCGCGCGGGCGAATTACTGGCGGCTTTGTCGCTTGCCGATCGGGCGGAGGACGCAGTGAAGAAGTACTCCGGCGGCATGAAGCGCCGGATCAACCTTGGCGCGGCGCTCATGCACCGGCCCCGGCTCCTGTTGCTGGACGAGCCGACCGTGGGCATTGATCCGCAAGCCCGTGCCAACATTCTCGAATTCATTCGCGGCCTGTGTGTCGGCGGGACGGGCATCCTGTACACCACGCATTATCTGGAGGAAGCAGAACAACTTTGCCAGCGCATCGGGATCATTGACCACGGCCGGCTGCTGGCCGAGGGCACCCTGGCGCAGCTTCAGGAACGGCTCGGCGGCGACCGGTTGTTCGTGGCCGAGGGCCAGTTGGCGGGCGCGCGACCCGACTCGTGGCCAGGTTTTCGCGAGCGGTTCCGCACGCTCCAACAGACGGAGCGCCAGCTTACGGTGGCCGCCCTCGGAAGTCGCGACCCGGCCGACTGCCTGCGCGACCTGCTGGCGTTGCCCGTCCACATCGAGAACGTCACGGTGAAGCGGCCCAGCTTGAACGACGTGTTCCTCCAGCTCACCGGCCGCGACTTGCGCGAATGAAGTCGCTCGGTGTCCTCCTGGCCAAGGATCTGCGCCGGGCGCAGCGCAATCCGCTCGCCTACCTGATCCATCTCGGGATGCCGCTGGTGATCACGGCGCTGCTGGGGCTGGTTTTCGGGGCGGGCGGTGGTGGCAGCGAGGGCGGGCTGGGCACGATCAAGTTCGCGATCGTGGATGAGGACGACTCGCCGGTGACTGGGTTTCTGCGCGGCGCCGTGAATCAGGGCCGGGCCGCGGAACGACTGCGGCCCGTGTTCCTGGATCGCTCCAATGCGCTCGCCCGGCTCACCGCCAACCAACTCAGCGCCGCCATCATCATCCCCGCCGGCTTCACGCGCCGCTATCTGACGGCGGCCGGACCGGTTACGCTCGAGCTGGTAAAAAACCCCGCGCAGTCCATCCACCCGGCCGTAATGGAGGAGCTGGTGGGCGCGCTGGTCACGGGGCTGAACGCCGTGGCGCGCAATTTTGCCGATGAACTGGCGACGTGGAACGCTGTGTTCGAACGACCGGGGGGGACCGATTTCCGCGCCGTGGCCGATCAGATCGTGAAGACGGGCGAGAAGGTCGAGGCCCTCGCGGCATTTCTGAATCCGCCCCGGATCACGTACGAGAAGGAGACGCGCGCCACCCCGGCCGCTGGTCGAGGACCGGGCTTCAATCTGTTTGCCTTCCTGCTGCCGGGGCTGGCGGCGATGTTTCTGTTGTTCCTCGCGGAAGTGGCGGTGCGCGACGTGTACCGCGAAATCCGGACCGGCACCTTCCAACGGTTCTGCACCCTGCCGCACAAGGTGGGCGTCTTCGTCGGCGGCAAGGCGGTCGTGGTCCTCGTCATTCTGCTGGTCGGGTCGGTCATTCTCCTGGGTGGCGGCGGGCTGGTGTTCCGCATCGCCTGGCGCGCGCCGCTGGCGATGGGATTGGTCGCGATCGGCTACGCCCTGTTTGCCGCCGGGTTCATGATGTTGTTGGCCGCCTTCGCGCAAAACGAGCGTCGTGCCGACGCGGTCGGCAACGTCACGGCCATGGCCCTGGGGCTGGTGGGCGGCTGCGCGTTCCCGGCCGAGGCGCTGCCGGCGTTCATGCGCGAACACCTCACGCCGTTGATGCCGCCGAATTGGTTCGTGGAAGCCATCCGCGGTTTGCAGTTCCGGGACGAAGCGGCCTGGGTCGAGGCCGCGGTTTCGCTGGCGGGGTTGGGCTTCGTGCTCGCCGGGGTCGCCGCGTGGCTTCTCGGGCGCAAGCTGCGGCAAGGAGTTCGCGCATGAGACAGGCCCTTGCCATCGGGCATAACGACCTCCGGCTCTTCCTCCGAAACCGGCTTTCCCTGGTCTGGCTGCTGGTTGTCCCGCTGGCGTTCGTCTATTTCATGGGGTTCGCCAATCGCGGTCCGGGTGATCCCGCGAATCCCCGTCCCGGGGTGCTCGTGGACAATCGCGACCGGGATTATCTCAGCCGGGCGTTGCTGGCGGAACTCGGCGCGCAAGGGCTGACGGTGCTGGATCCGACCAACCGCGACCAAGCGCGTCGCGGAATCGAGATTCCCGCCGATTTCACGGAAAGGGTGGTGCGGGGCGACCAGGGGCGGGTGCGATTCTTCACGCTCGCGGAGAGTGGCCTCGACGCGTCCGCCCTGGTGGAGTTGCGACTCGTCCGCGCTTTGATCGCGTTGAACTCGCACCTGATCGAGCACGCCGGCGCGCACGGCGGGGAGTTGCCCGATGAAGCGGCTCTGGAGGGCCTGCGGCAGAAACCGAATCCGGTTTCGCTGGATGCCCGGTTCGCGGGTCGGAAGCCGATCCCGGTGGGCTTTGCCCTTTCCGTGCCCGGCGTGCTGGTGATGTACCTGATGCTGAACCTGCTGGTGTTCGGCGGGGCCGCGGTGGCCAGCGAGCGGCGCTCGGGACTGATGCGGCGATTCCTCATGCAGCCCTTGAGTCGCGGCGCGCTCATCATGGGCAAGGTGTATGGCCTGGTCCTGCTCGGCGCGGTGCAGGTGGCGGTGTTCCTGGTCCTGGGCCAGTTCGTGTTCAAGGTCGAGCTTGGATCCGAACTGCCCGGCATTCTCCTCACGCTGATGATCTACTCGTGGATGTCCGCCTCGTTGGGAGTGTTGATTGGGTCGGTCATCACCTCAGAGGACAAGGTGACCGGGCTCTGCGTGCTGGCGAGTATGGTCATGGCCGCGCTGGGGGGCTGCTGGTGGCCGCTCGAGGTGGTACCCGAGTCCATCCGAACCCTCGCCCACTTTTTCCCCACGGCGTGGGCGTTGGACGCCTTGCACCAGATGATCACCTTCGGCGGCGGGTTCGCCGCGGCGGGGAGCGCGATCGGGGTGCTGGTCCTGTTTGGTCTGGCAGCGAACCTTGCAGCCGTGAAGCTTTTCCGCCCGTAAGAGCCAAGCGGGTGTTTCCGTTGGAAGGTGTTTCGGACCATCAACGGCAGGTGGTGCTCGGGCCGACCTTAACCTTGCCGATCGAGCGCACGTCAAAACCGAACGCTCTTGTTCCAATCGCGAGCGGATCAGGTCGGACAGGAAGTGAAAGGCGGACGTCGGTTGTGACGGAACAAGTCAAAGTTTTTGACTCCCAAGCTTGAGGTGCTCGGATTCGATTCCCGAAATCCTCGGAAGACCGTCTGAGAGGGTCGGTTTGGCCGTCGCAGACACGCTTTCCGGCACCAGCCGGACAGACACTACCGACAAGTCGAAAAACACGGGCTGTAGTCGTCGGAACCTTGGGTTGCCCAAATCGGTGGGCAGGCCGATGAAGTTGGCGGGCGCGGCGAACCGAAGCGCCATCCCCGGGCTGGCAGCGTTGAACCCGGCGTGCCGCGAGGAGACCCGTTCAGCGTGGAGTCGGTCGGGATCGCCTCGGAATCGGTTGCTTGACAAGGAGCCCGAGACTCTCTTGCGTTTAAAATTGACTAACGTAATTCAACAGTTTTACGAACGGCGACCCGTGTTTCGCCCTGCCGCAGTCCTAGCCGTCGTCGCCTTGGCCGGATTGGTCCTTGGAGCGCAGGCGCAACTGGTCACCTACAATTTTGGATCGTTCTCGATGGACTTCGTAACCATCGGCAACGCGGGTAACGCGGCGCACCCGGCCGAGGACTATGGGGCAGTCCCCTACCGTTTCCAGATGGGTAAACTGGAAGTCAGCCGATTCATGATCGCGGAAGCCAAGGCCGCCGCGGGGTTGGGGATTTCGTTGTACGACATGACCGGCTACGGAGGCAACGGCCCCTCGCGCCCGGCAACCGGAATTTCCTGGTACGAAGCGGCCCGCTTTGTGAATTGGCTCAACACCAGCACGGGCCATCAACCCGCCTACCAGTTCGACGCGACCGGGACTTTTGCGCTTTGGGATCCGGCGGAGGCCTGGTCGCTGGGCGGCGAGAACCGGTACCGGCACAAAGACGCCTTTTTCTTCCTTCCCTCCGAAAACGAATGGTACAAGGCCGCGTATTTCGACCCCGCCAAATCGGGCGGCCCGGGCTATTGGTTATACCCCACCGGGAGTGATCTGCCGCCGGCCGAAATTGCCGCCGGAACCGCCACGGGCAGCGCGGTGTACAATCAACCGCCTGACCAAGGTCCCGCTGATGTAGATCAGGCGGGCGGCTTGAGTCCGTATGGCACCATGGGGCAGGGGGGCAATGTCTTGGAATGGATGGAGAGTGCCCTCGACGGCGGTAACGACACGCCGGGAGAAAATCGGGTGCTCCGTAGCGGCTACTGGACCAGTGCGGCTCCTGTGCTTCAGAGTCTCAACCGGGGCTATATCAGCCCCGCCAACGAGGCACACAATTTTGGCTTTCGCGTGGCGGCGGTTCCCGAGCCGGCCGATTACGCGCTGTTGACGGGGCTGGCCCTGGCCGGATTCGCGCTCGGGAGGTCGCGCCTTTCCTCTCGCCGCTCGCGCTGAATCGCCGCGCTCGGGCGGCGGTTGCCGGCTGGTAGGACGGCGCCACGAGGCCTGGGCGGGGTTACCCTGCCGTTCAGATACCGCTGCCCAAGGCACGGTGGCGCTCGCGTGCCGTCACGATTGCGCGACCCGCCGCGACGGTCACCGCGAACCTTCCGCCGGGGCGGCCGTTGCGAAGTCGGGCTGGACACCGGAGCAAAACGGGCTTACGTCAGGTTGTTGTGATTCCCATGCAAGCGCTCAACTGCACTCGGAGCCCGTCTCAGGCCACCAGGGTGGCCGGCAACGGTTTCACTCTCATCGAACTGCTGGTCGTGGTGGCGATTATCGCCATCCTCGCCGGCATGTTGCTGCCCGCGTTGTCCCAGGCCAAGGCGAAGGCGGACAAGGCGCTCTGCGGGAGCAACTGCCGCCAATGGGGCGTGGCCGTGCAATTGTACGCGGCCGACTACAACGACTTCTTTCCCGACAACACCCAGGCCTACCACGTGAGCTGGTGCAGCACGAATGTGGCGCAGTTTTGGAAGGACTACCTCCTGCCGCAGCGCAAGACCACGGCCGAGAAGGAGAAGTTCCACGTCATCTTCTGCCCCACTGACAAGTGGCATCGCTACGCCGACCTGTGGCGCAACAACGATCCCGCCTCCGAGACGAAGCCGATTCTCACCGGGTATTTCTTTCTGCCACACCGTGTGACCACCGGTGGCGACTGGGACTACAAGAGCATGGGCATCGAGGGATGGCATACCCGCAAGAAACTGGGCGGGGAACTGACCGGTGCGCCGATCCTGATTGACCGGTTGCAGGGCCAGGGCCGCACCGATGCCTCCGGCAAGGTGATCGGCGAGATTGACTGGTACACGACGGACGCCGGGAGGCGGATCCCCACCGCCGTCCATCGCGTGAACCGCGGCGCCCCCAGCGGGGGCAACTTCCTTTTCGAAGACGGCCACGTCACGTGGTATCCGCGGCAGCAAGTCTGGTTGGGCACGCGTACGCCGGGCGGCACCGGCTGGCAACTCTTCTACAAAATCCCCATCGCCGGCGAAGCGGGGGCACGGTAGCGCCCTGGCCCCGGGCGCCCATTTCCGTCAAACCGGCCTGGGCAAGGCCGAACTACTCGAGAAAAGAACGGCCGTCCGTTTGACGAGTCGCTCTCGCGTGGAACTGTTGCGCACCATGAAAATCGAAAGCGCTCGCCGCACCGCCGCCGGGATCCATCTGTCCATTGCCCTCGCGGCGCTCCTCTCCAGCCTGCCGCTGCTCGCCGACCCGGCGCCCGCACCCGCACCCACCAGCCCGGTAACTGCCCGGTTGATCGCCTCATCCGAGGCGGGCTGGCCCCAATGGCGCGGTCCGCGCCGCGATGGCATCTCCGATGAAACCGGCCTGCTTGCGGCCTGGCCCAGGGAGGGGCCGATGCGGCTGTGGCAAACGAGCGGTCTTGGCCGGGGCTACTCCGCGCCCGTCATCGCCGGCGGCCGCATTTTCCTCACCGGTGATATCGGGGACGATCTGGTGCTGTTCGCGTTGAGTCTGGACGGGAATAAACTGTGGACCGCGAAAAACGGGCGCGCGTGGAAGACGCCGTACCCGGGGGCCCGGGCGGCCGTCACCTTCAGCGAGGGGCATCTGTACCACCTCAACGCGCACGGCCGGGTGGCTTGTTTTGAGGCCGACACCGGACGCGAGGTTTGGGCGGTTGAGATCTTTGAGACGTTCGGCGGCCGGAACATCACCTGGGCGTTGAGCGAAGGTCTGCTCGTGGACGGGCCCCGCGTGATCGTCACCGTCGGCGGCAGCGAAGCCCTGGTCGCGGCGCTGGACAAACGCACGGGCCGGGTGGTCTGGCGGACGCCCCCCTTGAAACTCGGCCCGGCGAATGACCCGAATCACGAGCGCGTAACCGAGCCGCCGGGCGAGTTCGACAACGCCAGCTACGCGGCGCCAATCCTGTTCGAGTTTGGCGGACGGCGACTCATCGCCGGCTGCTCAACCAGGCACCTCTTCGGCGTGGATGCGGAATCCGGCGAGCTGCTGTGGACGCGCGCGTTGCCGACCCGCTACTCCGTGATCGCCGCCACGCCGGTGCTGACGGACAATGGCATCTTCATCACCGCGCCGGATACGGACGCCGGCGGACTGTTTCGCCTCGGCCTCGACGGGAATCGCGTGACAATCGAACGCGCGTGGTCCACCAAACTCGACACCTGTCACGGCGGTTTGGTGCGCACGGGCGATTATCTCGTCGGCTCCCGGTACCGTCCCCCGAAAGGCTGGCTGGCGCTCGACGTCCGTTCAGGCGAGGTGCGACACGAGCTGCCGGACCTGACCATGGGTTCGGTGATTTACGCGGACGGACGCTTCTACTGCCTCACGCAGGACGGTGAGATGGTGCTGCTCAAACTGTCCGCGGCTGGCTTCGAGTACGCCGGGCGATTCCCGTTCATCGCCGAACGCAAGAATGACGTGTGGACTCATCCGGTGATCCTCGACGGGCGCCTCTACCTGCGGTACCACGAGAATCTCTCGTGTTACGACATCCGGGCAAAGTGACGAGCCGGTCGTCCGATTGTCCTTCGGCCGGCGTTCGGAACGCTGCGCACGGGCAATCAAGGGTGGACAACTCAGACGGCGACCGCCGCGGTTTGGATCGGTGGGGCGATCGCCGTGTTTCGGAAGCGGCAACGGCTCGCTCGACCTTCGTGCGGGGCCGGGTAATTGCCTTGTCACCATCGGTGCCGGCAATAGATTCGCCGGCCGCATGGCTGGTATTGCGTTCCCATCCGATCGCCCTCTTTCCGTGTCCGCTCGCCGCGGGCCGACAAGAGTATCGTTTTGAGCAGAACCGCGCTCGGTTCACGAGGTGACCATGCTCGCCAAACGCATTATTCCCTGCCTCGACGTGCATGACGGCCAGGTCACGCGCGGGGTCAAATTTGGGCGCGCCGAGGCGGGCGAACTGCGCAACGTGGGGGATCCGGTGGCGCTGGCGCTGGAGTACAACCGCCAGGGGGCGGATGAGATGGTGTTTTACGACATCACGGCCAGCGCCCACGAGCGCCGGACGATGGTTGAGGTCATCGAGCAGGTGGCCAGTCAGTGCTTCATGCCGCTCACGGTGGGCGGCGGGATTCGCCGCGTCGAGGACATGCACCGGATGCTGCGGGCCGGGGCCGACAAGGTGAGCATCAACTCCGCCGCGCTGGCCACGCCCGACCTCATCCGGGCGGGGGCGGAAAGGTTTGGCAGCCAGTGCATCGTGGTCTCGATTGACGCCCGCCGCGTGGCGCCGGACCGCTGGGAGGTGTTCTCGCACGGCGGGCGGAAGCCGACAGGATTGGAGGCGGTCGCGTGGGCCCGGCGGGCGGTTGACCTCGGGGCGGGCGAAATCGTTTTGAACAGCATTGATGCTGATGGCACCAAGGCCGGTTATGATCTTGAAATCACCCGCCGCGTGAGCGAGGCGGTGGGCGTGCCGGTCGTCGCCAGCGGCGGGGCGGGCCGTCTCGAACACCTGGCGGACGTGCTGCTGACCGGCAAGGCGGACGCCGTTCTCGCCGCCAGCATCTTCCATTTCGGCGAGTTCACCGTGGCGGACGTGAAGGAATTCCTGGCCGCCCGTGGCGTGCCGGTGCGACGGCTGGGCACGGGCAGCGCCGGCGCCACATGACCTGATTTCCCATGAGTTTCCTCGACCAACTGAAGTTCAACAGCGACGGGCTGATTCCCGCCATCATCCAAGAACAATCCACCGGCCGCGTGCTGATGCTGGCCTGGATGAACCGCGTCTCGATCGAGAAGATGATCGAGGTGGGAAAAACCGTTTTCTGGAGCCGGTCACGCCAGAAGTACTGGATCAAGGGCGAAACCAGCGGCCATGTGCAGCTCGTCAAGGACATCGCCTTCGACTGCGATGGCGACACGTTGCTGATCCAGGTCGAGCAAACCGGCGCGGCGTGTCACGAAGGCTACCACTCGTGCTTCTTCCGGTCCGTGGGCAAGGGCGGTGAGACCATCACCATCACCGAACCGCAACTGGTGAAACCGGACGAGGTGTACGGGAAGAAGACATGACGGAGCTGGTCCCATTTGGCAGCGCCCAATACCTCGTGCTGCTGGCGCTGTTGCTCTTTGCGCGGGGGATGGACTTTCTCAGCACGTGGGTGGCCACGCCCACGCTCGCCCTCGAGGCCAATCCGATTGCCCGCTGGCTCGGATGGGAAGGCGGGCTGGTGGTCAACGCCGTGTTGAGCGGTTGCCTCGCGCTCTGGCCGCTGCCCGCCATCGCCGTTGCCACGACCAGCCTGCTGGTAGCCGCTCGGAACTTTCAGTCCGCCTGGCTGATGCGCTCGCTTGGGGAGGACGAATACCGGGCGTTTTTGCGCGATCGGTTCGCTCAAGGGCCGAGAGGGCTGTACTGGGTGTGCCTGCTGGCGCAGGTCCTTCTGTTGGCCGCCGTGGGCGCCGGCTTGCTGGCGTTCAGCGACCTGCGCCTGGTGCCATTTGCGGTGGGCACCGGCATCCTGGTCTTCGCGCTGGCCATTCTGGTCTTCAGTTCGCTGGCCGCCCGCCGGCTGCGCCGCGAGCGCGCCTAGCTTTCATGTACCATCCAACGAAAGAGGAATTTCTGAAGCTCGCCGGCCGGGGCAATCTCATCCCGGTGGTGCGGCGCATCCTGGCCGACTTCGAGACGCCGCTGTCCGCGTACCGCAAGCTGCGGGGCGTGGGTGAGTCGTTCCTGCTCGAGTCGGTCGAGGGCGGCGAACACCTCGGTCGCTACTCCTTCGTCGGCAGCAATCCGCGCGCGTCCATCGTGCAGCGCGGCGAGCGAGTGGAGATCGTTGAGAACGGTCGTCTCACCGGCACGTTCCGGGTGCAACCGCGGGCGAATGGCGCGGATCCGACGGTGGTGCGGGACGGTCTCGCCGTGCTTGAACGCGTGCTGGCCCGTTACCGCCCCGTGCCGGTGCCCGGCCTCCCGCGCTTCACCGGAGGCGCTGTGGGCTATCTGGGCTACGAGTTCATCCATGACATCGAACCCGTGGTGCCGCGGCCGGCGCGCGATGAACACGGCACGCCGGTGATGTACTTCTTCATTGCGGACGAGCTGCTCGTGTTCGATCGGCTGCACCAGACCATCGTGGTCCTCGTCAACGCGCACGTGGAGCAGGGAGCTGACGCTGGCGCGGCTTACGACAATGCCGTCCGCCAGATCGAGCGACTCATCAGCCGCCTGCGCCAGCCCGTGCAAACGGAGCCGGTCAGTCTGCCCGAAGAACCGCCGGATTTGCCCTTCGCGTCCAACACGCCAAAGGAGAGATTTCTCGAGAATGTCCGCGCCGCGAAGAAGTACATCACCGCCGGGGACATCATCCAGGTGGTTGGCTCACAGCGGTTCACGACCCCTGTCAAAGCGTCCCCCCTCGACGTGTACCGCGCGGCCCGGACGATCAACCCGTCGCCGTACATGTTCCTGCTGGAGCTGGACGGCTTCGCCCTCGTGGGGGCATCGCCGGAGATCCACGTCCGCTGTGAGGAGGGACAAGTGGAGATCCGGCCCATCGCCGGCACGCGCCGCCGGGGCAAGACCCCGGAAGAAGACGTGGCGCTCGAACGCGAGCTGCTGGCCGATCCGAAGGAACGCGCCGAGCATGTCATGTTGGTGGACCTTGCCCGGAATGACCTGGGTCGCGTCTGCGAGTTCGGGTCGGTGAAGGTCGAGGAAAAGGACATCATGATCATCGAGCGTTACAGCCACGTGATGCACATCGTGTCCCAAGTCGAGGGGCGGCTGGCGCCCGGGAGGACTCCGTTCGATCTGATGCGCGCCACCTTTCCCGCCGGCACCCTCACGGGCGCGCCGAAGATCCGCGCCATGCAGATCATCGCCGAGCTGGAGAATTCGCAACGTGGGCCCTATGGCGGCTGCGTCGGATATTTCTCGTTCAACGGGAATCTCGACTGCTGCATCACCATCCGTACCGCTCTGCTCAAGGACGGTCTCGCCCACGTGCAGGCAGGCGGCGGCTGGGTGAACGACTCGGACCCGGAAGCCGAGTTCATGGAAACCGTGAACAAATCGCGGGCCATGCGGACGGCCATCGCGCTCGCGGAAGGCTTTCAAAAGGGGAACTGAAGCCATCCGCCGCCCGTCGTGGAGGCCCATCGTTAGCCTCGCCGGCGACCGGCCCGGCGGGGAGGGAATCGTCGGTGTTGGCGACCAATTGGAGCCGGCTGCGGAATTCTTGGCTGGCGATGGCGGGCGGGTGCTTTGAGCTCCGAGGGCCCGGGAATCAATTCACCATCAAGCAAGCCCAGTCGAAATGATTGCAGGATGTCTGGAGTCGTGGCCGGTCGAGGTTGACGAATGCCAGCCCACCCATAATCTTTCGCGACCAAGGTCACCGGGCGGAGCGGGTGTTACAGGGGATTCGCCATCCTGCCGCGGGACCGCCCGGCAAAGTCCGAACACGGAACGCCTTCGGGGTGTCCACCAGCAAGCAACGTCATGAATTCCAAGATTCATTCCAGCCGCCGGTCGAGGTGGCTCGCCAACTACCCGGCCACCCGGCACTTCCTCAAGCTCCTGGCTTTTTCCCTTGTTGCGCTCGTGATCCTTTATTTCGTGGTCACGAGCTCCGCTTTCCTGAAGGGTGTGGTCCTGCCGCGAGTGGCCAAGAGTATGAACTCCACCATCGCAGTGGAGAAGCTGTCGGTCAGCCCGTTCTCACAAGTCCATCTCACCAAACTGCGCCTGACCCCGGCCGGTGAGGACCAGCCGCTGCTGGAAGCGGAGGAAGTGCTGTTGCGCTACAACCTGTTCGCCATTCTGCGCGGCAACTACGTCGTGAACGAGACCCGGTTGGTTCGTCCCGTGGTCAATCTCGTTCACCGGGCGGACGGGAAGGCCAACTACGACCCCCTTCTGGCGGACGCGGGGAAGTCGAGTTCCCGTAGTTCCCAGGCCACCACCCGGGCCCGCATTCGTCAGGTGATGGTACAGGATGGGTCGGTCCGATTCGCGCGGGGCGGCCCGGGCGGCTCCTCGCAGGCCAGCGCGTTGACAAAGCTGCAATTGACCGTGGAGAACATTGCCAACGAGGAGACTTGCAAGATCGAATTCAGCGCCGATCTCGCGCAATTGAATCGTGGACCAGCTACCGATCCGTCCTCCAATGGCGAACTGATCGCCCAGACCAGCGGTGGGCTGAAGATCGAGTTCGACAAGAACCTGTTGCCCGCGAACGCCCAAGGCGAGGCCAAGTTGGCCGTCACCACCGCCCAGGGGTTTCTCGAAGACTTGGCGGACGTTCGGGCCAGCCTCGCCCTGGATGTCCGGACCAACGAGGTCCGGCAAGTGCTCTTCCAAGTGTTGCGCCGCGACCAACCACTCGGGCAGGTCAGCGTTTCTGGACCGATTGATCTCACCCGCCCGGAGGCCCGCCTCCGCGTGGAGTTGAAAGCGATTGATCGCAATGTGCTGAATCTCGCGGGAGCGGCGTTCGGTCTCGACTTTGGCGAAACCAGCGTCAGCGGTTCCCACTTGATTGATGTCTCGCGCCGCGGCCAGTTGATCACCGCGAAAGGCTCGCTGAACGTCGCCAAGTTCAGCGTCAAGCAGGGCGACCTGGCCACACCGCCCATCAATCTCGATCTGAGCTATCAAGCCAGCGCGAGCCTCGAGGAGAAAACCTTCAAGTCCCAGGAGTTCCAACTGACGGCCACCCAGGCCGGCGCGCCCATCTTCACCGCGGCGCTGCGGCGTGCCCTGAGCATCAACTGGGGCACGGCGGGTACGGCGGGCGATTCCACGATGGGCGTAGCGGTTACCAATTTGAACCTCGCCAACTGGCGCCTGCTCCTGCCGACCAACGTGGTCTCGGGTGTTGTGAACCTCAACACGGAGATCTTGTTCGCGGATGAAGGTCGCCGGCTTTCTGGCGATGTGACCGGTTCGGTGCGCGACCTGACGGTCAAGTATGGTGACTACGGCATCAATCAGGCCGTCGCTGATCTGCGGACTCGCGTGACGCTGACCGAATACCGCTCGGTGTTGCTGGAGAACTTCACCCTGCGCGTGCAGGAAAAGGACCGCCCGCTTGTGACGGCCAACGGTGGCGCCAGCTTCGACCGCATCACGGAGGACACCACGCTGCAACTAAACGCGAATGCCGACCTGCCTGTCCTGCTCACCAAAGTGACCGTTCCGGACTTTGAAGCCAGCAGCGGGTCCATCACGATGGGCTTGCTCGCCAACCGGGACAAGGGCCAGACCAAGGCCACCCTAAATCTCGCGCTGGGGCAGTTCTCCGGACGATATGGCAATTACGTCTTCAAGGACTTCTCCACCCGGCTGGAGGTTGATGGCGAGACGCTGGGCGAGGAGGTCAATTTGCGCCGCCTGACCGTGAATGCGCGTCAGGGAGCGGCGGACGGCGGCAGTCTGGATCTGAGCGGCAAGTATCACCTCACCCGGCACGACGGCGAGTTTCGCCTCGTGCTGGCGAACGTGAACCAAAACGCCCTGGCGCCGGTGGTCAATCCGCTGCTCGCGCCCCTGACGCTGGCCTCGGTGGCGGTGGACGCGGACGGCACCTTGCGTTACGTCGAACAGGGGCGTTCCACGGTATCGCTCCGGGCCGGCATCTTGAAGTTGCGGGTCGCTGATCCCCAGAAGCGTGCGCCCGGTGAACCGATGGATTTCCGTCTGGATCTCGATGCGGGGGCGCGTGGGAGTCAATTTGAGCTGACCCGGGCGCTGATTTCGCTTCCGCCGACGGCCCGGGCTACCAACCAGGTGGAACTGTCCGGGCGGTTCGATCTCTCGACGAACCAGCCCGCCGCCAGCACCCTGAAGCTGACCGCCGACTCGCTGGATTTCACGCCGCTCTATGACCTGTATGTCAGCACCCCGGCCGCGACGGGCACGGCAACTCCGGCCCCGGCAGAACCGGAAGTCGAACCGGCCCCCATCAGCCTCCCAATCCGGGAAATGACGGCGGAGGCCAGCGTGAATCGGATGTTCCTGCGCGCCCTCGCCATCACCAACTTCCAGGCCCGCCTGGGGATCACCAACGACGTGGTCTTGGTCTCGCCGGTGAACTTCACTCTGAATGGTGCCCCGGTGAGCGCCAGCAGCCGGGTGGATCTGTCGCGGGCCGGTTACGATTACGATTTCGGCCTTCGAGCCAGCGGCGTTCCCCTGAGCCCTATTGCGACAACTCTGGAGTACGACCGCGCCGGCGAGGTGAAAGGGAGTCTGAACGCGACCGCTGAAATCAAGGGTGCCGGCATCACCGGTCCCAACCTCCAAAAACATCTGGCCGGACAATTCGATTTCGCCACGACCAACTTGAGCCTCGCGCTGGGCAATGTGCGCTCGAAGCTGGTGACCACCACCATCAACACCATCGTGGCCATCCCCGACCTGATCAAAAACCCGGCGGGCACTGTCGGCAATCTCATCGGGCAACTCACGGGCTCGTCACGCTCCAGCGGCGGCTGGGTGGACGACGTCACCAAGGCCCCGATTGACACGCTCAGCCTGCGCGGCCGGATGGGCAGCGGCAAGGTGGACTTGGAAGATGTCCGCGTCGGCAGTCCCGCCTTCCGTGCCGCCGCCCGCGGCGAGATCGCGCTTCAGCCCGTCCTAACCAACTCGACGGTCAACATCCCCGTGTCGGTGGCCCTGCGCCGCGAACTGGCTGCCAAGGTCGGCATCACCGATGCCCCAACCGGCGGCGACACCAACTTCGTCGCGTTGCCCGATTTTCTGACGCTGCGCGGCACGGTCGGCGAGCCCAAGTCGGATTTGAAAACCGCCGCGCTGATTGCCCTCACGGCCAAGGCCGGTGCCGGCTTGCTCGGCAACACCGGCAACGCCGCCCTCGACCAGGCGGCAGGCATCTTGGGCAATTTGGGGAGCGCGTTGACCGGTCAGTCTCCCGCTGCCGGCGGCACCAACGCCCCGGCCAGCGCCAGGACCAATCAGCCCGCGCCGTTCAACCCGCTCGACCTGTTGCGCAACCCGCCTCGCCGGAATTGATGCGGGCCCCGCGCTCCTTCGCCACGATCATGAATGCCGTCCTCGAATACCTGGCCAGACAGGAGCAAAGCTTCGTTGACCGCCTCTGCGAGTACGTCCGTTTCCCCAGCGTATCCGCCCAGCCCCAACACAAGGCCGATCTCGAGGCGTGTGCCCATTGGCTGGTGAATCATTGTCAGTCCATCGGCCTCGAGGCGCGTCTGTGTCCGACCGCCGGCCATCCAGTTGTCCTGGCTCGGACGCCACGGACTGCCGACCGCCGCAAGCCGCACTTCATGGTGTACGGGCACTACGACGTTCAGCCTCCGGAACCCTTTGAACTCTGGAAAACGCCGCCCTTCGAGCCTCGCGTGGAGGGGCGCTCCCTTTTCGCCCGAGGCGCGAGCGATAACAAGGGCCAGCATCTTGCCCACCTGAACGCGGTCGAGGCCTACCTCAAAACCGGCACCGAGTTGCCCGTGGACCTGACGTTTGTCATCGAGGGCGAGGAGGAGGTGGGCAGCGGACACTTGGGGCCTTTCCTGCGTGAACACCGCCGCGAACTGGATATTGACGCGGTGGTCATCTCGGACACCGGAATGCCGGCCAAGTCCATGCCTGCGCTGACCTACGGTCTGCGGGGCATCGCGGCACTCGAAGTCAAACTGATCGGCCCCTCGCGGGACCTGCACTCGGGCATCTTTGGTGGCTCACTCGACAACCCGGCCATGGCGCTCTGCCAGATGCTGGCCAAACTCCGCGATAAGAACGGACGCGTTGCCGTCCCGGGCTTCTACGACGACGTCGTGCCCTTGACGCGCTACGAGCGCCAGCAACTCGCCCGCCTGCCGTACAACGAGCGCGCGTACCGGCGGTTCCTTGGCGTGCCGCAGTTGTTCGGGGAAAAACGATTCACCGCGTGGGAACAGCGCAGCGCGCGGCCCACCCTCGAAATCAACGGTCTCACGAGTGGCTACCAGGGCGAAGGGAGCAAAACCATCGTGCCCTCGTGGGCCAGCGCGAAACTCACGCTGCGGCTCGTGCCGGACCAGCGCCCGCAGCGCGTGCTGAACGCCGTCAAGCGCCACCTCAAAGCGCTGTGTCCGCCCACCGTGCGCCTGGAAATCACCACCGGTCACGGCGCGGAGCCCTACGGCTTCTCGCCCACCCACCCGTTGGCGCAGGCGGCCTTGGGCGCCCTCCGGGAGGCCTTTGACGCCGAGCCGGTCTTGCTCCGCGAAGGGGGATCGATCCCGATCGTGACCGAATTCAAGAAGGTGCTCGGCGCCGACACGCTGCTGCTCGGCTTGGCGCTACCGGACGACAACGCCCACTCGCCCAACGAGAAGTTCGACCTCGACAACTACGCCGCGGGCATGCGCATGGGCGCGCTCCTTTGGCCCCGACTCGCGGCGGTCAGATAACGCGTTCGCCCCGGTGGGCGGCGGGTAAGATCGCGAGTCCGGGACAATCTGAGGTCGGACAGCGAACCCCCACCGACTGGCCCGTCCTCACGGATCCAACCGACCCTCCAACGCTGCGTTGTACGGCCAGTCCGGGATGATTGGCGGTTCGCCCGAGCGGGGTGAATGGGCCAGATTGTCGTTGTTCCAGCGGGCGCGCCAAACGTCGTTTCGCGGATCAATCACCTGGCGGCGGAAGACGCTTTCCGCATGGCCGTCGGCAAACATCAAATTGCACCGGAAGTTGTGGCGGTTCGATGGTCCGTCTTCCCGGCTCCGCGGGTCCAAGTTGGCGTCAAAGTTGCCGATGCGCGGTTTGCTGGCCACACCGTCGCCGGGCTTGCTGTCTCCCAGCATGATCATCTGGCTCGGACTGACGACCATTGAATCCCGCACTTCCAGCCCGGCGGTTACCGGTCCGTCAATATCGCCGCCCAGTCCGAGGTGCGGCAAGGCCCCGGGCGAGTTCAGCCCCCAGTCGTTGTAGCCCAGCGAGAAAAGCGAAGTTTCCTTGATCGCCCACGGGTCAATCACCCCGTCCAAGCCCGCCCGCCCGCCGAGGGTCTTGTTGACGTTCGTGTCCCAGCGCGACTCGGGAATCGCGGACGGACAAGAGAACACAGCGCGGTTGGTCCCCATTTCCGAGAAGAGCCGCACGGGCCAGACGTAGTAGAAACCGCGCACCACCGACAGGCACCCCGGATACTTCTGGTTCGTGGACACGTACATGATCGTGGCCACTCCGATTTGACGCAGGTTGTTCATGCAGGCCGTCTGTTGCGCCTTTCCCTTGGCTCTCGCCAGCGCCGGCAACAGCAGCGATGCAAGGATCGCGATGATCGCAATCACGACCAATAATTCGATCAGGGTAAAGCCAGCGCGATTCCGAACACGCGGCGAGGTCGAATTTGGAAGAGTCATGCTTGAAAGCTACGGCGCTTCTGCGGCGCCCGCAAGGCAAAAGGCGCCGTCGGACGGGAGATTATCCGACACTCCCGCCAGCCGCATTCTGCGGACCGAATTCGTCCCCTGAGCCAATGCGAGCGGCAGCCGCCGCCGGTCGCCGAGACGGTTGTTCCAGCAGTCGTTCGCGTTCTCGCGCGCCGAGAATCACCCAGGCACCGGCCGCCAGATCGCCCAGTTCGTATCCGCCGATGGCGACGCGGATCAACCGCAGCGTCGGATGCCCCACGGCGGCGGTCATGCGGCGGACCTGCCGGTTGCGGCCCTCAATCAGTTCCAACGCGAGCCAACAGTCGGGCACCGACTTGCGGAACCGAATGGGCGGCACTCGAGGCGCAACGGGCGGTGACGGCTCCAGCCGCCAGACGCGACAGGGTCTCGTCCGGCGTCCATCCAGCCAAACGCCCCGTTCGAGTTGGCGCAGCGCGGAGTCGGCCGGGATTCGCTCCACTTGCGCCCAGTACCGGCGGATGTGGCCCCGGCTCGGGTGGAGCAGCCGCTGGTTCCACTCCGCCTCATCCGTCAGCAGCAAAAGGCCTTCCGAGTCCGCGTCCAAGCGGCCCACCGGATACACCGCGGGCGGCAGACCGAACACGGCCAGGGTGCGATGGGGCGAACCGTCCGGCGTGAACCGCGAGAGCACGCCGTAGGGCTTGTGGAAGGCCACGATCATCCCGCGCCCCGCCGGGTCAGGTCCGATTCTGCGCCATCAATCGGGCCAGCCGAAGCGCCATCTCCATCGCCTGTTCGTAGTTCAAGCGGGGATCAAGTTGCGTGCGATAGGCACGGGTAAGGTCGGCCTCCGTCACGCCACTCGCACCGCCCAGGCATTCGGTGACATCATCGCCGGTCAATTCGAAATGGACGCCGCCCAAGTGGGCCCCCTCGTCCTTGAGCACCAGGAAAGCCGTTTCCAACTCGGCGAGAATGTTCTCGAACCGGCGGGTCTTGATGCCGCTGGCGGTCGTTTCCGTATTGCCGTGCATCGGGTCGGAACACCACAGCACATTCGCCCCCGCCTCCCGGATGGCGCGCACGAGGGGCGGCAGCACTGTGGCCACCTTGCCAGCCCCAAAACGGCAAATAAACGTGAGGCGTCCCGCTTCGTTGGCTGGATTCAAGACCCGCGCCAGCGCCACCGCTTCTTCGGGCGAAACGCCCGGGCCAATCTTGACGCCAATCGGATTGGCGATGCCACGGAAGTACTCGATGTGCGCGCCATCCAGCCGGCGGGTGCGCTCCCCAATCCACGGGAAGTGTGTCGCCAGGTTGTACCAGCCCGACCGGCGCGGTACCTGACGGGTTTGGGCTTCCTCGTAGTAAAGGTGCAACCCTTCGTGACTCGCAAAGAAGTCCACCCGGTTGATCTGGGACACCGGACTGCCGACGAGCGTCTCCATGAAGCGCAAGGCGTCGCCAATGGATTGGACCATGCGCGTGTACTCGGCCGCCAAGGGCGACCGCGAGACGAACCCCAGTTGCCAATACTCCGGGTGATGCAGGTCGGCAAATCCACCGTCCACCAAGGAGCGGATGAAGTTCAACGTCAGGGCCGCGCGCTCGTAGGCGCGCAGGAGCAACTGCGGATCGGGCGTCCGGTCGGCGGGCGTGAACCCGGCGTGGTTGATCATGTCGCCCCGGTAGGTGGGCAGGGTGAGGCCATTGCGCGTTTCGGTGTCAGCCGAGCGCGGCTTGGCGTACTGCCCGGCAAACCGCCCGACCCGGATGAGCGGCAACTTGCTCCCCTGCACGAGCACGAGGCTCATCTGCAACAGAATCTTCAGCTTCTTGGCGATGCAGTCCGACTCGCAATCCTCGAAGCTTTCCGAGCAATCGCCACCCTGAAGGAGAAACCGTTTCCCGGCGGCGGCATCGGCCAATTGTCGCCGCAACGATTCGATTTCGTAGCTCGTGACCAGCGGTGGAAGCCGCGCCAGATGGGCCATCACGTCCGCCAACGCGGCAGCGTCCGGATACTCGGGCATCTGGGCGGCCGGCTTCCGGCGCCAGGAGGACGGCGACCAGTCGGTCGGAATGGAACTCTGCGATTCGTTCACGTTTCGGGAACCGCAAGAGTCTCGCGCCCCAACCCGAAACGCAAGCCGGCGCAGTCCTTCGGCACTCCAGGCCGCCTCCCAGTTTCTTGCAGGGTCGAAGGCGGTTTGGGGAAACAGGAGCGCCCAGCGGTCATTGCGCCAAAAGGTTTCCAGGCATAGGAGTGATTCATCACCCCCGCGGCTCCAGAACTGGCCGGGCCGCTTGAACCGGCTCTGCGCCTGCCGACAGGTCGCTTCCACCGGTTCGCTTCCGAGCGGTTCCCCCGCCCACCGCCCCGCCCGGTAATCCATCCGCGGCTCGTGTTCCCGAGGGCAGGCTGCTTCGCGGGCGACCGTGTCCTTCGTCGGGCCGGCGGTCTGCCCGGCCAGCGCGGCCTCCAGTCGCCCAATCACTTTCACCGCCGATTCGTTCGGGAGTTGGCGCACCAACGGTTTGAGCCACGCTTTGAATGTGTCCTTCCCTTCGCCCTACAACGCCCGTCCCGCTCCTATTCCGTTGAGGTGGACAGCGACCTGCCTGAGGGAGCGTCCGCCGAGGCCCATGCCGCCGCCGCGCAGGCCGCTCGCCAACAGGCGATCCAGGCTTATCTGGCCTATCGCCGCGCCGGCGGCGTCAGCGAAAGTCACCGTGCCCGACGCTTCGAACGGGTTCTCAAAGCCGTCCAGCAGAACCAACCCCGCGAGGCGAGCGAGAGCCTGAACCAGCTCGCCGCCTACCCCGGAGCGACGCCGAACGCCGAAGCCCTGATCGCCAAACTCCGATCCATCCTCGCCGGCGACCGCAACCCCGCCCTCGCCGCCAATCCCGCCCACCACTGGTTGGACGCCGCCGAGTTGCACCGGCTGCCGGAGCGGTTGTTGCCCCGCTGATGGGTGGTTCGTAGTCCCGCCTTCAGGCGGCGCGGCCCAGGGGGCGGAGCGCGGCTGTGTCGTCCTCGATCCGCCGCCGCCCGTCTTCGTCGCAAGTGGCGCGTTCGCTCGGTCACCGACCCACCCGCGCTGCGGCATGGGCCCGGGTCTTGATCAAGAAACGTAGTCGAATAATTATTCGACCATGTCAGAGGACGCCACGCTTCACTCCCGGCAGGCCGTTGCCGCCGAATTGGCCCGCCGCCTCCGGGAGCCGTCGCCCGGCCGTGTGCAGGTGCTCACCGGCCCGCGCCAGGTGGGCAAGACCACGCTGTTGCTCGAGATGGCCCGCAGCTTGCCCAACGCCGTGTACCACGCGGTGGACACACCCGAAGCCGCCCTGCCCGGCTGGTGGGAGGCAATCTGGCGCGAGGTTCAGGCGCGTTTGAAGCGCGGCCCGACAGTGGTGTTGCTGGACGAGATCCAATACCTGGGCAAGTGGGAACGGCTCGTGAAGGCCAAGGCCGACCAGATTCACCGGGAGAAATGGCCCGTCCATCTGGTGCTCTCAGGATCGTCGGCGCTGCTCGTGGGGCGCGGGCTGAAGGAGACGATGGCGGGGCGCTTTGAGACGCTGCGGCTGCTGCACTGGTCGGCGGCGGATTTGCAGGCGGTCTTCGCGCTGTCCGACGACGCGGCCGTGGAGCATCTGGTACGACAGGGAAGTTATCCGGGCGCGTTTCCGCTACGCGAGGACGCGGCGCGCTGGCGAGCGTATCTGCGCGACAGCATCATCGAGCCGGCCATTGGCCGCGACATCCTGATGACGGAACCCGTGCGCAAACCGGCCTTGCTGCGGCAGCTTTTTCTGGTTTGTCTCGGGCATCCGGCAGAAATCATCTCGCTGCAAAAGCTGGCGGGCGAATTGCAGGCTGCCGGCGCGCTGGAAACCGTGGCCCATTACCTGTTGGTGCTGGAACAGGCTTATCTCGTCGCCGGTTTGGAGAAGTATTCCCCCCGCATGGTCCGCCGCCGGGCCGCGCCGCCGAAGATCGTGGTGTTAAACCAAGGCTTGATGGCCGCGCTCCAGAACGTATCCGACGCCGACCCGCGGTGGGGTTCCTGGGTGGAGAACGCCTGCCTGGCCCACGCCTGGAATCGCGGGCAGGAGGTCTATTACTGGCGCGAGGAACCGCTGGAGGTGGACGGAGTGCTGGTGGGCAGTTGGGGGAAATGGGCGGTGGAAGTCAAGACGGGCAACTTCGTCGTGCGCGAGCTTGGCGGCTTGCTGGAGTTCTGCCGCCGCCATCCTGCTTTTCAGCCACTGGTCCTCTGCTCGCGCGAGCGCGCGGAGGAATCTCTGCCCGGCTTGCGGTTCATGTATTGGGGCGATTTCCTGCTTGGGAAACCGCCGCTGGAATGAACATTCCCCCTGGCTATAGACGCTCTTCCCATGCCGACCACGCTCTATGATCTGCTGCCGCGCGATGAGAACTTCAGCAGCGACAATCTGCTGGGGCGGTTTCTGGATTACGTCGCCGCGCGGCGGCTGACGCTCTATCCGGCGCAGGAGGAGGCGGTGCTGGAGTTGTTCGAGGAGAAGAACGTCATCCTCAACACACCCACCGGCTCGGGGAAGTCGCTCGTGGCGATGGCACTGCATTTCGCGGCCCTGGCCCGGGGGCGGCGGTCAATTTACACCTGCCCGATCAAGGCGCTGGTGAACGAGAAGTGGCGCGATCTGTGCCGCGAATTCGGGCCGGACAACGTGGGACTGTCCACCGGCGACGCGAGCGTGAACCGTGATGCGCCGATCCTTTGCTGCACCGCCGAGATCCTGGCGAACATCGCGCTGCGCGAGGGGGCAGACGCCGACGTGGATGACGTGGTGATGGACGAGTTCCACTGGTATGCCGACCGCGAGCGCGGTGTGGCCTGGCAGGTGCCGCTGCTCACGTTGCCCCAGACGCGCTTCCTGCTGATGTCCGCCACGCTGGGCGACACGGAGTTCTTCGAGCAGGAATTGACCAAGCGCACCGGCCGGCCAACGGCGGCGGTGAAGTCGGTCGAGCGGCCCGTGCCGCTGGAGTTCGCTTACTCGGAAATCCCGCTGGCGCAGACGCTCGAAAAGCTGGCTGCCGAGGGCAAGGCGCCGGTGTATGTGGTGCATTTCACGCAGGCGGACGCGGCGCAAAGCGCCCAGGATTTCACCAGCCTCAACGTCTGCACGCGCGAGGAGAAGAACCGCATTGCGAGCCAGATCGAGGGCTTCAAGTTCAATTCGCCCTACGGCCCGGAAATCCGCAAGTGGCTCAAACACGGAATCGCGATCCATCACGCGGGGCTGTTGCCGAAGTATCGCGTGCTGGTCGAGCAACTGGCGCAGCAGGGCCTGCTCAAGATCATCTGCGGCACGGACACCTTGGGCGTGGGCGTCAACGTGCCCATCCGCACGGTGCTGTTCACGCGGCTGTGCAAGTTCGACGGGCAGAAGACGGCCATCCTGAGCGCGCGGGATTTTCATCAGATCAGCGGGCGCGCGGGGCGGAAGGGCTTTGACGACAAGGGCTGGGTGGTGGCGCAGGCGCCGGAGCACGTCATCGAAAATCTGAAGCTGGAAGAAAAGGCGGCGCGCGATGGGAAGAAGGTGGTGAAGCGCAAGCCGCCCGACCACAACTTCGTGAACTGGGACGTGAAGACGTTCCAACGGCTCATGGCGGCGCCGCCGGAGCGGCTCACCTCGCGCTTCCAGGTGTCGCACGGGATGCTGTTGAACGTGTTGAGCCGCGAAGGCGACGGCTGCCGGGCGATGCAGCAGCTCATCCGCGATTGTCACGACTCGCCGCGGCAGAAGAAGGAGCACACCAAGCGGGCGTGGCAGTTGTTTCGCTCGTTGGTGGAGAGGGGGATCATCGAGATTCTGCCGCGCCCCCTTACCCCGGCCCGCTCGCCAGATGGGGGAGAGGGTGACCGAAGGGCGGGGGCTGGGGACGGACGGCGCAAACTTCGCGTCAACGTCGAGCTGCAGGATGACTTCTCGATGGACCAGACGCTGTCGCTCTATTTGCTGGAGACGATCCCGCTGGTGAACCCGGAGCAGGAGGATTACGCGCTGGTGGTGCTGTCGCTGGTGGAAGCCATCCTCGAAGACCCGGACCTGATCCTGCGCAAGCAACTGGACAAGGTCAAAGGCGAGGCCGTCGCCGAGATGAAGGCCGAAGGCATCGAATACGAAGAACGGATGCAGAAGCTGGAGGAACTGGAATACCCCAAGCCGAACCGCGAGTTCATCTATTCCACCTTCAACGCCTTCGCCGACAAGCATCCCTGGGTGGGCCAGGAGAACATCCGGCCCAAGAGCATCGCGCGGGAGATGTTCGAGAACTTCCGCTCGTTCGCCGACTACATCCGCGACTACGAACTCCAGCGGGCCGAGGGCCTGCTGCTGCGGCACCTGAACTCCGTTTACAAGGTGCTCAAGCAAACCGTGCCGGAGAGCGCCAAGAACGATCAGCTCCGCGAGATGGAGCTGTATCTCGGCACCATGATCCGCGCGGTGGATTCGAGCCTGCTCGACGAATGGGAGCAAATGCGCGACCCCGAATACGAGCGGCGCGTCGCCGCCGAGCGGGCGAAGATTAGCGGCGTGGACCTGAAGCCGCCCGGCGCCGAGGAAGCGGCGGCGGACATCACGCGCGACACGAAGGCATTCACGGCGGCCATCCGCAATCGCATCTTCACCTTCCTGCGCGGCCTGGTGATTGGGGACTACGAAGCGGCGTTGGAAAGCCTGGGGGTGGCGCAGGTTTCCAAACCTGCGGTATCGCCAACTTCCCAGTCGGCTGCGCCGGGCCAATCGAAGGAGTCTCCTGGACTGGAACCCCGCGCGGATTCGGAAATCCGCGATACAGCAGACTTGGAAGTCTGCGCTACGGAGCATCCCTGGTCGGCGGAACGGCTCCAGCAGGCGATGGACGCCTACCTGGCCGAGCATGAGCAACTGCTGCTGACGCCCGAGGCGCGCAACCTGCGCCACACCTACGTCACGCCCTCCGAGGACAAGCGGACCTGGCGCGTGCAGCAGATGTTGGTGGATCCGGAAGACCACAACGACTGGGTGGCGGAGTTTGTGGTGGACCTCGCCGCATCACGCGCCGCCGGCGCACCCGTCCTTGCACTCCGCAAACTCGGGAGCCTCGTCTGACCCATCCCACGAGGCTTGGGCACGTTGGCGGCGAGGTTTTTCGCTTCATCGCTCGGACCGCCTGCGCCAGACTCGTCTCGTGATTGAACTGGCCGAGAGGGAGATTGCGCAGGCGGTCAGCGCCGCGCTGGTGGAGGATGTCGGGAGCGGCGACATCACGACGCGCGCCATCATTCCGCCGACGGCGACCGCCCACGGGCGGATGGTAGCGCGGGAGTCGTTGGTCGTGGCGGGACTGGCCTTCGCGTCGGCCGCGTTCCGGGCGCTGTCCCGTCTGCTGAAGGTACGCGAGCTGGCCTGCGATGGTGACCGGGTCGCGGCGGGTGCCCCGTTGCTTGAGGTCCGTGGCCCGGCGCGGCCGCTGCTCAGTGCCGAGCGGGTGGCCCTGAATTTCCTGCAGCGACTCTCCGGCGTGGCGACCACGACGGCGGCCTACGTTCAGGCGGTTGCGGGCACCCATGCCCGGATTCTGGACACGCGGAAGACCACCCCCGGCTGGCGGCGATTCGAAAAGTACGCGGTGCAGTGCGGCGGCGGGTGCAATCACCGGATGGGGTTGTTCGACCGGTTCCTCGTCAAGGACAACCACCTCTTCGCCCTGCGAAAAGCGCCCGAGGGCGCGATTGCCGCCGCCGTCCGACTGTGCCGCCAACACGATCCCACGCTGAAGGTCGAGGTCGAGGCCGACACGCTCGAACAAGTGGGCGAAGCCCTGGCCGCGGGGGCGGATTTCATCCTGCTCGACAACATGCCGGTGGCGACGCTGCGCAAGGCGGTGAAGTTGGTGAACGGGCGGGCGGTCACGGAAGCCAGCGGCGGCGTCCGGCTCGACACCGTGCGGGGGATCGCGGAGACGGGGGTGGACTTCATCTCGGTCGGCGCCTTGACGCATTCGGCGAGGGCCGTGGACATCGCGCTGGATTTGGTGGAGCGGTAGCTTCGCGGGCATGGCCACCCCGGTGGGAACTTCCCTTGACGCGGCAATTCTTTCCGCGCTGCGCCAGCGCGAGGACCAGCCCGTGTCCGGCGCCGATCTGGCGCGCCAGTTGGGCGTGACGCGCGCGGCGGTCTGGGCGCGCATCCAGGAACTGCGGCGGCTCGGCTATGACATCGCGGCCAGCCCGCATGAGGGCTACCGGTTGCGCGACACTCCGGACCTGTTGCACGCCGATGATTTGATGGCGCAGCTCGGCGCCACCGCCGCCATAGGCCGCCAGATTCAGGTCTTCCGCAGCACGACTTCGACGAATGACGTGGTGGACAAGCTGGGCCGGGACGGCGTGGCTGAAGGGGTGGTGGTTTTTGCCGAGGCGCAGACGTCGGGCCGTGGTCGCCTCGGCCGGCGCTGGGTGTCCCCGGCCGGCAAGGGACTCTGGTTTTCCGTGCTGCTGCGCCCGACCTTCCTGCCCCAGGAAGCGACGCGGTTGACCGTGGCGGCGGCCACCGCCATTGCCCGCGCGGTGCGCATCGAGTCCGGGGTCGCGCCGGAGATCAAGTGGCCGAACGATCTGCTGGTTCGCGGGCGAAAACTGGCCGGGGTGCTGACGGAGATGAACGCCGAGTTGGACCGCATTCACCACGTCGTGCTCGGCATCGGCCTCAACGCGAACCAAACCGGCCGGGACTTCCCAACCGACCTTCAGAAGCTGGCCACTTCCCTGCGGCTGGAGACCGGGCGGTCCGTGCGGCGGGCCGATCTGGCGGTTGCCATTCTCCGGGAGCTGGATCGCGATTACGCCCGGGTGTGCGCGGGCGACTTCGAGGCGTTGGCGGACGAATGGGAGTCGCTCTGCACCACCCTTGGCCGGCAGGTCACAATCGTGGTGGGCGAACGCAGGATTCACGGTCGCGCCGAGGCGCTCGACGCGGAGGGCGCGCTCCTGGTGCGCACCGAGTTCGGCCGGCTCGAGCGCGTGACTGGCGGGGACGTGACCTTGTCCGCATGATCCTGTTGTTCGACATCGGCAACACGCACACTCACGTCGGCTTGGCGACCGCGGGCCGTGTCATGCGCCACGCGGATGTCGCCACTTCGGACTGGCGCCGGGGCGAGGCGCAACGGCGGATCCGTCGTTTCGTTGGCGGCGAGCGCCTTCGGGGGGCGGCCTTGTGCAGCGTGGTGCCGCTGGCCACGCCTCTGGCTCGGGAATTCGTCGAGCAACGGTTTGGATTCGCACCGGTGGAGTTGACGCACCAGAACACGCCGGGCCTGGGCGTGGATTATCCCCGCCCGGAGACCATCGGCCCCGACCGGCTGGCCAACGCGGTGAGCGCCGTTCATTTTTTTGGCGCACCGGTGGTCATCATAGATTTCCGGCACGGCGGTGACCTTCGATGTGGTGGATCGCCGCCGGTGCTACGTGGGCGGCATCATCGCCCCCGGTTTGTCGGCGATGACCAACTACCTCCACGAAAAGACGGCGCTCCTGCCGCCCATCCGGATTCGCGAAGTCCGGCGGGTGATCGGCCGGAATACGGAGGAAGCCATGCTGATCGGCGCGGTGCATGGTTATCGGGGGCTGATCCGTGAGTTGCTGGGCGAGTTGCGACGGGAACTGCGCTGCCGAAGCCTGTCGGTGGTGGCCACGGGGGGCTATGCCGCGTTGATCGCGCGACGGCTGCCGGAGATTTCCGCGGTGCGGCCCAAGCTGACCCTCGAAGGACTGCGGCTGGTCTGGTTGGCGGCTCGGGGAACCGTGCCCGTGGCCACGGAGTGAACCCATGGACCCGCAGCGGCACATCCGGAACCTGGCGCTCATCGGGTTCATGGGCACCGGCAAGACGACCGTCGGTCAGTGCGTGGCCCAGCAACTCCGCTTTGAGTTCCTCGACACCGATCATTTGATCGAGGCCCGTGCCCGCAAGCGCATCGCGGACATTTTCGCCCAGGATGGCGAAGCGAGGTTTCGTGCCCTCGAGCGGGAAGTGGTGGCCGACCTGGCCCAACGGGAGCGCGTGGTGGTGGCGACCGGCGGCGGACTGGGTGCCAACCCGGAGAATCTCGCCAGCCTCCGGCGGCACGCACTGCTCGTCTGCCTGTGGGCCACTCCGGAGGTCATCTGGCAGCGCGTCAGCCGGCACGCGCACCGGCCGCTCTTGCAAGTGCCCGATCCCCAGGCGCGCATCCGCGAACTCCTCGCCGCCCGCGCGCCGGTGTACAAGGAAGCCGATGTCCTCGTGTACTCCGGTACGCGCCAGTCTCACGAGGTCGCGCAACAGGTCGTGCAGCATTTTCTCGATGCGTACCGCGCGTCCGCGCGATGAAGACAGCCCTTCAGGCAAAGGCGCTGGAACTGGGATTTAATGCCTGCCGCGTGGCCGCCGCCTCGCCGCCGGACCATGCGGAGGCCCTCACCCGGTGGCTGGCCGAGGGTTGCCACGGCGAAATGGCATGGCTGGCGCGGAATGCCGCCAAGCGCCGTCAGCCGGATCTCGTTCTCCCGGGCGCGCGCAGCGTGATCCTCGTGGCGGCAAGCTACAAGGCAATGACGCCGTCCCCCGCTCCCACCACTCTCCCGCGAATCACCGGCACGGTGGCCCGGTACGCCCGCTACGCCGACTACCATCAGGTCATCGGCCCGCGGCTCGCGGAACTGACGGCGTGGCTCAACCATCTGGGCGGGCCGGCGACGCGGTCGCTCTGGTACGTGGATACCGGTCCGGTGCTGGAACGGGATCTCGCCCAGCGGGCTGGAATCGGTTTCATCGGCAAGCACACCAATCTGATCAGCCGCCGGATGGGCAACTGGCTGCTGCTGGGGGAGATTCTGACGACGCTGGCGCTGGAACCGGATCCGCCGGAGGTCAACCGGTGCGGTGCCTGCACGCGCTGCCTCGCCGCCTGCCCGACCCGCGCGATCACCGCCCCCTTCCGGCTCGACGCGCGGCGGTGCATCTCGTACCTGACGATCGAACTGAAAGGCCCCATCCCGCTGGAGTTACGGCCGGCGCTCGGGGACCGCATTTTCGGTTGCGACGACTGCCTCGCGGTTTGCCCTTGGAATCGGTTCGCCGAAGCGGCACGACTGCTGCAGCCGCACGCGCGGCCGGACCTCGCCCGGCCTGATTTGATTGACTGGCTGAAACTTGACGAGGCCGGCTTCAAACGACGGTTCGCCGGCACCGCGCTGGAGCGCACCAAACGGCGCGGGCTGCTGCGCAACGTGTGCGTCGCCCTCGGCAACGCGGGGGACGCGCGCGCTCTGCCGGCGCTGGCGCGGGCCGCGGCCGACCCGGAACCGTTGATCGCCGAGCACGCCGCTTGGGCGGTGCGAGAGATCGAAGCCCGTTTGTGACCCCCGCGCGGACTACGCGGAAACAAGGATCACGTTGGCGTACTGAATGGTGTCGCCGGTCCGGATCAGGCCGGTGGCAGCCGGCACGCGCCGCTTGAACTCGACGTGCGGCTCGAACGTCACGGGAACACCGTCGAGCGCGGTGGCGAAGGCCGCCTGCACCGCCGGCGTGTTGTGCGCCCGGAACTCGTCCGCCATGAACGCGTGTCCGAGGATGAAGTTTGGTCGGATCGCGGCGAGCACCTGCAGCACCGTCGGCACGTCGTCCACCAGGGACAAGTCCACCGTCTCGACCTGTGGCCACGACGGAAAGCCACGATCCGCGATGACGAGTGTGTTGGTATGGCGAACGCGCGCGAGGAGGGAAAGGATGTGGGGGTTGAGCAGGCCGGTCTTGATCATGGGCGACAGTTTCCCGGGAGGCGAGTGGGCGTCAACACCGCCGGCCGGGTCGGCGGGCCGGCGGCGGGAGGGGAGCGGCTTTGACCGGGGAGACACGCAGCCCCTCGAACGCCGATTCGGGGCTTCCTTGCCTTGACCCGAAGCACTGGTAGCCTCCCCACGACATGGCTGGCAACCGGTTGGAGCGGTGGAAACGACTCAAGAACGAGGCGCAGGAGGCGCTCGACGATCAGTCCATCGCCGCCAAACAGGACCACCTCTCGCGATTCCAGCATTTCCTGCATTTCTGGGTGCTGGTGGTGCGGAGCTTCATCCGCAACCGCTGCCCGGTCCGCGCCTCGTCCCTGGCCTACGCCAGCCTGCTGGCGTTGATCCCAATGCTGGCGCTGGTGTTGAGCGTGACGACCAGCATCCTCAAGGCACAAGGTGAGGAGCCGATCCGGCGGTTCGTCGAGACCCTGATCAACCAGGTCACGCCCTATGTTGAGCCGGCGGCGGCCGCTGGACCGGCGGGCGACGAGCAGCGGGCGCGGGCGGCGCAGGCGCGGGAGGAGGCGGTGGCAAAGATCCATGAATTCATTCAGCGAACCCGCAGCGGCGCGTTGAGCGCCACCAGCGCTGTGGTGCTGTTGTTCGTGGCGATCTCGATGCTCAGCCGGATCGAGGCCACGTTCAATGACATCTGGGGGGTCGCGCGCGGGCGGCCGTGGCACATGCAGATCGTGTTGTACTGGACCGCGATCACCCTTGGACCCGTGGCCTTGATCAGCGCCCTGGGCCTCGCGTCGGTCGGACAACTGAAGCTGGTGGCGGTCACCCAGCAAACGGCGGCGCTCAAGCCGCTGGCGGCGATGCTGCAATCCTCTTTCGTCACTGGGTTGTTCAGCACCGTCCTGCCTGCCGTGGTGTTGGTCATCACGTTTTCGCTGGTCTATCTGCTTCTGCCCAACACGCGGGTGCGGGTGTCCGCCGCCCTGGTCGGGGGACTGACCGCCGGGCTGGCGTGGCATCTCAACAACAAGCTCAGCGTCCTGTTCGTCTCGCGCATTACCGCCAACGCGGCGATCTACGGCAGTCTCGCGATGGTGCCGGTGTTCATGGTGGGGCTTTACCTCGGCTGGCTGATCCTGTTGTTCGGCGCCCAGGTGGCCTATGCCTTTCAGAACCGGCAGTCCTATCTGCAAGAGCGTCTGGCGGAAGGTATCAACCAGCGCGGGCGCGAATTCGCGGCGTTGCGGATCATGACCCGCCTCGCCGGCAGTTTTTTCCGGGGGGAACGCCCCCCGGGGCTGAATCGGCTGGCCCGGGATTGCGGCGTGCCCTCCCGGCTGGCGAGCGAACTTCTTTCGACGCTGGTGCGGGCGCGGCTGCTGGTGGAGGTGATTGACCGTGAAACGGGCTATCTGCCGGCGCGTCCGCTGGATCACATCACCGCGCGGGACGTGATCGTCGCGCTCCGGACCGCGACGGGGCAGGATCTCGAAACAGCCGCCGGAGAAGCCCGCGAGTTTCTGCGCCGCTGTGCAAAGGAAATCCAGGAAGCGGAGGAAACCGCCGCCGCCCGATTCACCCTGCGCGACTTGGCTGAAAGGCTGTACCCGCCTTCGGATCCCCCGCCGGGCAAGAGTCAGTCCAAAAGTGGACCGTCAGCCACGGACGGCCAGGCTTCACCCTGACCAGCGGTGACCTCCGGAACGCGGGCAGCGGTTCGCCGCGGCTGGACGGCCCGCAAGTGGCCGGTGACATCGCGCTGGATCTCCTCCGCGAGGAGCTGTCGGCGGTGTTGGTCGCCCTGGCAGACGGGATCGGCGGCGGCGCACTCAGCCAGGGAGCGCAACAGGGCGGTCAGTACTTCGTCGCGCACGGCCGGCAGCGAATAAACCCGCAGCGTTCCGTTGCGGCGCACCTCCACCAGGCCGCGCCGCTTCAGGTAAGCCAGATGCTTGGAGGTCGCCACCTGCGACAGCCCCAGAACCGCTTGGAAATGCTTCACGCAAAGCGGCCCGTCCAGGAGCAGGTGAACCATCCGGAAACGGGTTGGGTCCGCAAGGCAGGCATGAATGTCCACCGGCTTCACGCAGGTAGGATTGCCTCCGGGGGAATTTGGGGGCGACAACAAACTTGCCGGCCGGCGTCGCCAGGACCCGGGCCCTGCGCGGGAGAAGTCGGCGGTTTCGTTACCGCTGACGAATCACGCCTGCTTGTCCATCGCCAGGAAGAACTGGGTGGGCCGCTGCATGAGCTCGATCTCGTAGCCCTCGGGCGCGTCAATGAACGCGAATCCGCTGCCGTCGTCCTTGAAGACGGGGCCGTCCGAGTACTTCAGCCCGAACTTCTCAAGATGCCGGCCAAACGCCTCGAGGCTCTCCACCTCGAAGGCGAGGTGAGTGAGATCGGGTTGCACCTGGACCGGACCACTGGCCGGGAAGTAACAGAGTTCGATCAACTCCTCGCTCTGGGGCGCTTTGAGGAAGACCAGCTCCGAGCCGCGCGGGGATTTGTGCCGGCGAACCTCGATCAGGCCGAGGACATCCTTGTAGAACTGAACGCTGCGCTCGAGGTCGTTCAGCCGGTAGCGGGTATGGAGGAGTTTCGTGACCATGGGATTGTTCACCGGGGTGGCGCCGGGGCCGGCTCCGGGTCCACCCACTTGCCGTGTTCCTTGATGAGGTCCACGAGGCGGTCCACCGCCTCGGCTTCCGGGATGTTGAACTTCACCGGCTTCTTGCCGATGTAGAGATTGATCTTGCCCGGCGCGCCGCCCACGTAGCCGAAATCCGCATCCGCCATCTCGCCAGGGCCGTTCACGATGCACCCCATGATGGCAATCTTCACGCCCTTGAGGTGCTCGGTGCGGGCCTTGATGCGCGCCGTGACGGTCTGGAGATTGAAAAGCGTGCGGCCGCAGCTCGGGCAGGCCACGTAGTCCGTCTTGAAGGAGCGGCAGCCGGCGGCTTGCAGGATGTTGTAGGCGAGCCGCAGCGATTGGCCGGGGCCGGGTTCGTTGCGGATCAAGATTGCATCGCCGATCCCATCGGCCAGGAGCGAGCCGATCACGACGGAGGATCGGAGCAGGGCCAGGGCCGGCGGCAGCGGCTCGGCCGGGAACGCGAGGCCGTCTTTGAGCAGGATCGGATTGGCGCGGCCCAGATGCCGCAACCGGGCCGCCAGCGCGCGGAAGGCGGCGATGGCCGGCAGATTGACGCCATCTTTGACCGTGATGAGCTGGGAGTCGCAATTCACGGCGAACGCCTCGCGCGGGTCCACTTCGAGGAGGTTCAGGTCCTCGTACACGGCTTCGGGCCGGACATCCGCCTGGGGGCTGATCCGGGGAGCGACCGCCTCCCACGTGGCCCGCGTGACCACCACCCTGACGGTTTGCTCGCTACCGCACCTGATGCCGGGCGCAAGCTCGACTTCGGGAGTTTGCCGGCGAGTGTAGGTGAACGGCTCGAACGGTGCCGGCAGCGCCTCAAGTCCGGGCTGCGCGGCGGTGGTGGTCAACTCGGGGACTTGCGCGAGCAGGTCGGTGCAAACCGGGATTTCGCGCGGCGAATCCTCCGTCAACGAGACGCGAATGGTGTCGCCGAGGCCATCGCAGAGCAGGGAGCCGATCCCGATGGCGGATTTGATCCGGCCATCCTCGCCCTCGCCGGCCTCGGTCACGCCAAGGTGAATCGGGTAGTTCCAGTCCCGCCCGAGCGCTTCGAGTTTGGCCACCAGCAACCGGTAGCACTCGATCATCACCTTCGGGTTCGAGGACTTCATCGAAAACACGAAGTTGTGGAAGTCGTGCTTCCGGCAGATGCGGGCGAACTCCAGCGCGCTCTCCACCATGCCCATGGGCGTATCGCCGTACCGGTTCATGATCCGGTCGCTCAAGGAGCCGTGGTTGGTCCCGATCCGCATGGCCCGCCCCAGTTGCTTGCAGAGGAGTACCAGCGGCGTGAAGGCCGCTTCGGTGCGGGCGAGTTCCTCGAAGTAATCGTCGTCGGTGTATTCCCGGACAGCGAAGCGCTTCTTGTCGGCGTAGTTGCCGGGGTTCACGCGGACCTTCTCCACCCATTTCGCGGCTTCCATTGCCGCCTCCGGCTTGAAGTGGATGTCCGCCACGATCGGCACCCAGCAATCGCGGCGTCGCAGTTCAGCGACGATCTGCTCGAGGTTGGCCGCATCCCGGACGGTCGGTGCCGTGATGCGGACGATCTGGCAACCGGCGTCCACCAGCGCCAACGTCTCGCGCACGCAGGCGTCCGTGTCCATGGTGTCGCAGGTGATCATGGACTGCTTCACCACCGGGTGGTCACCGCCGATAATCACGCCACCCCGCGCCGGGTCGCCCACCACGACCTCCCGCGTCAGACGCCGTTGAAAACTGTAGAGCGACGGATTGAAACGGGTCAGTTTCATGGCGCCGGAGCGGGAGCCGACGGCGGCATATTGGTCACGGCGGCCCCTGGCTGGATCACGGTTTCCACCTGCGACCCCCGCTGGAACAGCGCCCAGAACAGGGGCAAGCGCCGCATGTCGAAGAAGGTGACGTAGAGCATGAAGGAGATGAGCAGCAGCGCAAAGGCGGTCGTCGTGTATTCCACAAAGCGCAGACTGAGGGGTTTGCCCCGGAGCTGCTCCAAAATCGCCATGAGAATGTGGCCCCCATCGAGGACGGGGATGGGCAGCAAGTTCAGGATTGCCAGACTGACATTCAGCAGCACCAGGAAGTTGAGCGCCCGCCGGTAGTCGGTCTTGGCCTCGACCGCCATGCTGGCGAGGATGCCGAGCGGTCCGCTGAAATCGCGCGCCTTCACCCCCGTCTCGCGGGAGTGAATGACGGCCGCGATGGTGCTGACGGTGCGATCCACCACCGTGTAGAATTGCATCCAGGGAGTCGGTCCCGGTCGCATGACCTCGTACACGCCGCCCGCGAAGACGATTCCAATGCGCCCGCGCTTGACCTCCGGGTCGTAGATGGGCGTGACCCGGGCGGAGATCTGCTGTCCGTTGCGATCCACCACCACCACGCTCTCTTTCCCCTCGCTGCGCGCCACCAGGTCGCGGAGGTGCTCCTGGCTGATGACCGGCACGTCGTCGAAATACAGGAAGCGGTCTCCCGGTTTGAGACCGGCAAGGTCCGCGGGTCTGCCCGTTTCCACCGCTCCGACGATGGGGTGGTCGAAGGGATCCAGGTTCAACCACTTCAGGCCGATGTTGGGATTCGTCTTGGCGCTGAGTTGATAGGTCTTGCGTTCTCCGTCACGCTCAATGACGGCCGTGAAAACATTCGTGCGGGCGAGAACCACCCGTTCGTTAATCTGCTGCCAGGTCTTCACCGGCCGCCCCTCGAACTCGACGATCCGGTCGCCCTCCCGGATTCCCATTTTTCCCTCCGGGGATTCCGGGTCCACCTTGCCAATGACGCTGGGATTGACCAGAACCGGCAAGCCGACGAAGTAGATGACGGTGGCGACCAGAAAGGCAAAAACCAGATTCATCAGGGGGCCCGCCACCGCCACGAGGATCTTGGAGGCCGGCGGAGCGGGCGGCAACGCCTTGCCGTCGCCACTGCCTCCCTCCAGTGCCTCGGAGGTAATCATTTGCGGCAGCCGGACAAAACCCCCGGCAGGAATCCACCGCACCGACCATTCCACCCCATCGCGCACCCGGCCGAAGATCTTCGGCCCGAGGCCGATCGCAAAGGCCTCCACCTTCATGCCCCGGCGGCGCGCCATCCAGTAATGCCCGAGCTCATGCACGAAGATGGACGCCCCGAACATGAGGATGACGCCCAAGGCGACCAAGAAGTAGCTGAAGAGTTTTTCCATGAAGTGGCGCTGCCCGACGGGACAGAGACGTTAGACTACTGTCCAGTTCCCGACCACGCAACCATCGTTGGGGAATCGAGGTTCGAAACCGGGACGGACTGCCGGCGCATCACATCAGTTGGAGTGTCGGACCCCACCCCGGTCCGAGCCAACCAGCCCATGGACGGTCTCGCAATGGAGCAGCGTTCGGAAGGCGTGGCGGACACCGCCGGTCACCGCCACGCGATTGTCGTCGCTTGACCTGGTCAGGCCAGCTTGGCGAGCGTGGCCTTGATGGCCTCGAAATTGGGCAGATCTTTCGGAGTGGGCGTTTGCTCACTGTATTGAACGATGCCGTTCTTATCCACCACAAACGCGGCCCGTGCGGAGGTAGCTCCGAATCCCAGAAGGTCCGGCAAGAGCACGCCGTAGTCGGCGGCGGTCTTTTTGTTCAGGTCGCTGGCGAGTTTGACCGTAATGCCCTCCTTCTGAGCCCACGCCTCCTGGGCGAACGGACTGTCCACGCTGATGGCGATCACGTCCGCATTCAGACTGGAAAAGGCATTCAGACCCTGCGAGATGTCGCACAGTTCCTTGGTGCAAACGCTCGTAAAGGCGAGGGGGAAAAACAGGAGCACCGTGTTCTTCTGGCCGAAGTTGGCGCTCAACTTGATCTCCGAAACGCCGGAGGCGTTCTTGGTTTTCAGGATGAAATCCGGAGCTTTGGTTCCGACAGGGATGGGCATAGCTGTATTGGTTTTCGGTTGCAGAATCTGGTTCAACTACCGCCGCCACAAGTAGCGGCATCGCCAAGGGGTGTCAAATCCGCCCCGGGTCGCCACTTCTCCGCGCGGCAAATGCGAACGAAGCCTGGCCGGTTGCTGTCCAAAGAGCGAGGCGGGAAGAACCAGAATGTGCTTTTCCAGCCGGCAGCCGACGCTTACAACGCCCGGAACAAATCGGTCTCCAACCCTGACCCGACCATGAAAATTTCCCGACGTCAGATGCTTGCGCGTTCCAGCCGGGGACTGGCGGCGCTGGCCGTGTGCTCCTCCCTGGCCCCGCTGCTCGCTGCGCCGGAGTCGCGGCGCTTCAAAATCGGCGCCTGCGATTGGTCCATCGGACGGATGGCAACGCCCGAAGCGTTCGGCGTGGCGAAGGAGATTGGTCTCGACGGTGTTCAAGTGAGCTTGGGCACTGAGAAAGACAACATGCATCTGCGCCAGCCGGCGGTGCAGCAGGCCTACCGCGAAGCCGCACAGCAGACCGGCGTTGGCATCGCGTCACTGGCGATCGGCGAACTGAACAACATCCCGTACAAGTCCGACCCGCGAACGATCGAATGGGTGAGCGATTGCGTGGACGTAACGGCGGCGTTGGGCTGCAGGGTGGTTTTGCTCGCGTTCTTCGGCAAAGGCGACCTCAAGGGCGACAAGGGGGGCACTGACGAGGTGGTTCGCCGGCTCAAGGAGGTGGCGCCCAGGGCCGAAAAGAAGGGCGTCATTCTGGGTATCGAGTCCTGGTTGAGCGCGGAGGAACACATGGACATCGTGGACCGCGTCGGCTCCAAGGCGGTGCAGGTTTATTACGACGTCGCGAACTCGGAGAAGATGGGGTACGACATCTACCGGGAAATCCGCTGGCTGGGCAAAAAAGGTGTGATCTGCGAGTTCCACGCCAAGGAAAACGGCGCGCTCCTTGGCCAGGGCCGGGTCAACTTCAAGGAGGTGCGCGCGGCCATGGACGAAATTGGCTATGCCGGCTGGATCCAGATCGAGGGCGCAATTCCGGATGGTGGAGAAATGCTGCCCAGTTACCGGCAGAACCTCGCATTCCTGCGGGGCGTTTTTAGCTGAAAGCGGTTACCCAGCCAGATTCGACGATGGTTGTCCACGATCGCCCGCCAGCCATGCAGCCCTTGCTGGAAGTACCCGCATCGCCCGACGTCCGCCGCGAATTCAAGCGGGCTTCCTGGCGCATCACCATAGCGCCCGACTTCGAAGAAATGAGCCGGGCGGCGGCCGCCTTTCTGCTTGCAGCGATACGCGCCAAACCGGATTCGCTTTTGTGCCTGCCGTCGGGAGCTTCTCCGGTACGGGTGTTCGAGTTGCTCGTCGAAGCCCATTGCCAGGATCCGCACCTGTTTGCCCGCCTGCGCGTGATCAAGCTCGACGAATGGGGCGGTTTGGAAATGGACGACCCTGCCTCATGCGAAACCTACCTTCGGCAGCGTTTTCTCCAGCCCGTGGGAATTGGACCAGATCGTTACTTTGGGTGGCATAGCCACCCGAAAAACCCCTCGGAAGAGTGCGATCGCGTGGCAGCGTGGCTGGCCAAACACGGTCCGATTGACTTGTGCCTGCTGGGCATCGGCATCAACGGGCATCTGGGTTTGAACGAGCCAGCTCTTTCCCTGCGTCCCGAGCCGCACGTGGCGCAACTCACCGAGGAATCCGCAGGCCACGGTATGCTGGCTCACGCCCGTCGCCAACCGGAGTACGGCTTGACCCTCGGGATGGCGGACCTGCTGCATTCCCGCCAGGTGGTCTTGCTCGCGAGCGGCGAGTCCAAGGCCCCGCAAATCGAACGTCTGGGCTGGGGGGAAGTGTTCACCGATTGCCCAGCCTCTTTCCTGTGGCTCCACCCGGCGGTCGCGCTATTTGCGGATGAAGCGGCCATGAGTCGCGCGCCGGCATTCCGATGAAAACCAGCCGTCTGGCGGTCGGGGTGGACATCGGCGGCACCAAGATCGCCGTCGGCGCGGTGGATGCCGCTGGCCACATCCACGCGCGCGCCGCCCTGCCGACCGAGGCGGAGCAGGGCTTCGACCGCACCGTGCGGCGTCTGGGGGATGCGATCGCGCGGGTGCTCGACCAAACTGACCCGGGCGGCGAACTGACGGGCATCGGCATCGGATGCACGGGCCCGGTGGACCCCGCGCGGGGGCTGATCAACAATCCCTTCACCCTTGGCGGCTGGAACCGCTGCGACATCGTTTCCCCCCTCGGGGAGCGATTCGGCGTTCGCGTGCGGTTGGAGAACGACGCGGACGCCGCCGCGTTCGGCGAGTGTTTCGCCGGGGCGGGCCGGGGGCACGACCCGGTGGTAATGTTGACCTTTGGCACCGGGGTGGGCGGCGCGGTGATCATCGGTGGTCAGATTTACCGCGGCGCGGCTGGTGAACATCCGGAATTGGGCCACCTCGCCGTGGCTGCTGACGGTCCGACCTGCTACTGCGGCATTCGGGGCTGTCTTGAGTCCCTCGCGTCGGGCACCGCGGTGGGCGAGGCCGGCCGGGCGGCCGGTTTTGCCGATGCGAAGGCGGTCTTCGCTGCCGCGCGGGTGGGCCAGCCGGCCGCACGGGAAATCGCGGCGCGGGCACTGGAAGCAACCGCCACCGCAGCATGGACTCTCTTCCACACGTTTTTGCCACGCCGACTCATCTTCGGCGGCGGTGTCATGGAGCAAGACTTTGATCTTTACGCGGAAGCCGCGCGGAAGCGCCTCGCGGCGGCCACGCAGTTCACGACGGGGGTTGGCCAGATTGTCCGGGCGAGCCTGGGCAACGACGCCGGCCTGATTGGCGCGGCGGGTCTGGTCCTCGGCGCGGCGGGCAATGCCCCCTGAGCGTGCGGAACTTTGGGCTTCGCCCGGAGTTTCTCTTTCCGGGGTGTCGCGTGCGGTCAATCGCAGCCGAGCATCGCGGGCGCGGGGCGTTGACTTGCAGATGGCAGAGGGCTATCACCACTCGGCTAGCGGCACCAACCAGCGAACAGAAAGCAATCTATGAAAATCCGCACGGCTCCGACTTCGGGTTTTACGCTCATCGAGATCATGATCGTGGTCGCGATCATCGGTCTGCTGGCGGCCATTGCCATTCCGAACGTCAACAAGGCGCTCAAGACCGGCGGTCAGAAGGCTTGCATCGTCAATCTCCAGAACATCGAAGGCGCCAAGGTGATGTGGGCCACCGAGTTCAAAAAAGCGGACGGCGAGCCCGTGGATGAGGCAGGCGTGAACGAGTACTTGAAGAACAAGGCCGCCCCCCAGTGCCCGCGCGGTGGCACTTACACCTACGGACCGGTTGGAACGCCCCCGACCTGCAGCCTTGGTCCGACGGAAGGCCACACCCTTTAGTCCTTTTCGAACCCAAAAACCTGAGTTGGCCCTGAGACTGTCGCGGACTGACATCGGGTCGCTGGTGTCGGAGGGGTGGATTCAGCTTCGGAGGCGCGGGGGCGGGCCCTGGGAAGACGAATTCCAGCCGGGGGCTCGTGTGTGTTCAGGCTGATTCGCGTGGCCGACCAATACAGTAAACCGTCTGACGGCCGCTGCTGTCGCCCCACAGCTACTTCCGCGAAGATTCTTCCGGTCGTTCTTGAGAACCGCGAGAAGCACACCTACCTTCCGCGATAGTTTAACTAACGGCATCAGCATGAAAAACTGGCGACTACCGCGGCGGACGTTCCTGCGAGGATTGGGCACAGCGATGGCGTTACCGGTCTTGGACGCGATGGCACCCCTCCGCGCGCTGGCGGCCGAGAACCCAAAAGCCGCGTTCAAGCACCCACGGCGGCTGGCGTTCCTCTACATCCCGAACGGCGCGGACATGGCCAACTGGACGCCGCAAGGCGAGGGCGCCGCCTTCGACCTGCCGCCGATCCTCGAACCCTTGGCCCCGTATCAGGAGGACATCCTGGTGCTCAGCGGGCTGGCCCATGACAAGGCGCGACCAAATGGTGACGGCGCGGGCGATCACGCGCGGGCCTCGGCGACCTTTCTGACGGCGGCTCAGGCCCGCAAGACCGCGGGGGCGGACATCCACGTCGGCGTCAGCATTGACCAGGTGGCGGCCACCCGGATCGGCCACCACACCCGCCTGCCGTCCTTGGAGCTGGGTTGCGACAAGGGGCAGCGGTCCGGCAACTGTGACTCCGGCTACAGTTGCGCTTACTCCTTCAACATTTCCTGGAAGACGCCCAACACACCCATGCCACCCGAGGTGGACCCGCGGCTGGTGTTCGAGCGGCTCTTCGCGGGCGACCGGCCGGCCGAGTCCGCCGAGGCTCGAGCCCGCCGCCAGCATCAGCGTAAGAGCATCCTCGATTTTGTGCAGGAGGACGCCCAGAGGCTGCGCGCCAACCTCGGGTACACGGACCAGCGTAAACTGGATGAGTACCTCACCGCGGTTCGCGAACTCGAGCTCCGCATCGAGCAGTCAGAAAAGTTCCAGGCCGCCCTGCCGGATGTCTCGAAGCCCACCGGCATTCCGGAAACGTACGAGCGGCACCTGCGACTCTTGTTCGACCTTCAGGCGCTTGCCTTCCAGACCGACACCACGCGCATTTCAAGTTTCATCCTCGCGCACGACGGCAGCAATCGGCCCTACCCGTGGATTGGGGTCTCGGAAGGCCATCACGATCTCTCACACCACGGGAACGATGAGGCGAAGAAAGCGAAGATTGCGCGAATCAATCGCTTCCACATGGAGCAGTTCGCGTATTTCCTCGGCCGGCTCAAGGCGATCAAGGAGGGGGAAGGCACGCTGCTCGACAACTGCATGATCGTGTACGGGGGCGCGATCAGCGACGGCGACCGCCACAACCACGACAACCTGCCTGTGATCCTCGCGGGACGCGGTGGCGGCACGATCGAGACCGGCCGGCATCTGCGCTACCCGCGCAACACCCCGATGGCGAATCTGTTCCTTTCGCTGCTGGACCGCGCGGGAGCGGGCCAGGGCATCGAACGGTTCGGCGACAGTTCCGGCCGGCTCGCGCGAATCTGAGCCGCCCCGCGGGCACCCGGCCGTCGGGGTTCTGACTCCGACCGGCGCGGGGGCGGGTTTCAATTTGAATCCCCCCTGGCGTGAGCGCATCATCCGGGCATGTCCACCGGCCTGCGCATCAAAGACCTGCCGCTCTCCGAACGGCCGCGTGAGCGCCTGGTCCTGAACGGTGCCGACTCCTGCAGCAACGCCGACCTCGTGGCCATCCTGCTCCGCACCGGCCGCCGTGGCCACTCCGTGGTGGCGATGGCCGAGGAGCTGTTATCGCGCTTCGGGTCGCTGCGGGAGCTTGCCGCTGCGTCCCGGGATGAACTGCTCAACGTCAAGGGCATCGGCCGCGACAAGGCGGTCACCCTCGAGGCGGCCTTCAGACTGGCTCAGCGCATGGCGCGGGACCTGGCCGCTGAGGACCCGCTGGTGGACACCCCCGAGCGGGTGGCCAGCGTGCTGCGGGAGGAATTGCGCTTCGAAAGCGTCGAGCAGTTCTACGCCCTCCTCCTGAACACCCGCCGTCGGCTGATTCGCCGGGTGAAACTCGCGGGTGGGACGCTCGACACGATCCTCGTCACGCCGCGCGAAGTGTTCCGCGCTGCAATCCTCGCCAACGCCGCCGCCATCGCCCTGGCCCACAATCACCCCAGCGGAGACCCCACCCCAAGCGAGCAGGACATCCGGGTGACCCGTGACCTCATCCGCGCGGGCCAGTTGCTCAAGATTGAGGTGGTGGACCATGTGATCCTCGGTCGCGCGAACAGTGAGCGGCCCAAGGACTACGTGTCGCTCCGCGAACTCGGTTATTTCCACAGTTGAACCCATGACCCGCCGCCACCCCGATCGTTTATCGGCTTCCCCGGATCGTTCCCCGGCGGTGCTGGCCATCGCCGCACACCCGGACGACATTGAGTTCTTGATGGCCGGCACCCTCCTGCTGCTGGCCCAACGCGGCTGGGAGCTGCATTACCTCAATCTCGCCAGCGGCAACTGCGGCAGCGCCGTCACCAACGCCGCCCAGACCCGGCGCATCCGTCAGCGCGAGGCTCAGACCGCCGCCCGATTGCTTGGCGCCCGCTGGCACCGGTCGTTCGTGGACGACGCCGAGATTTTCTACGGGGATCGGCTCATTCGCCAGGTCGCGGCGGTGGTCCGCGAAGTCCGGCCGACGATCCTCCTGACCCACTCGCCGCAAGACTACATGGAGGATCACATGAACGCCTGCCGCGTCGCAGTGACGGCGGCCTTCGTGCGTGGGATGCCGAACTATGTGTCCATTCCGCGCCGCGCGATTACCGGGCAGCCCGTGACAATCTATCACGCGATGCCCCACGGCCTGCGCGACGGCCTGCGCCGCCTGATCGAGCCGGGCGCCTTCGTGGACATCTCCAGCGTCCGCGAACGGAAGCGGGCCGCGCTCGCGGCGCACCACAGCCAGAAAGCGTGGCTCGACGCCACCCAGGGCATGGACTCGTACCTTGACGCGATGGATGAAATGGCGCGAGTGGTCGGGCGAATGTCGAAACGGTTCCGATTTGCCGAAGGCTGGCGACGGCATTCGCACCTGGGCTTTTGTGCGGAAAACGCCGACCCGCTGCGCGACGCGCTGGGGCGCCGGTGCCTCGTGAACGAGGCCTACGAGCGGGCGCTGGGGTGAGAGCCCGGTTACGGGTTCGCTTTGGAGGACCTTGGAGCGGAATGCCGCACAGTGGGCCGCAGGCATCTCGCGCCTTGCCACTCCCGGTACGTTGTGGAAGTTTTCGCGGCCTGTTTTATGGGACACGTCAAACTGCACATTCCCGGTCCGGTCGAAGTCAGCGAAAAGACCTTTCGCGCGTTCTGTCAGCCCATGATCGGGCACCGCGGTCAGGGGTTCAAAGACCTCTACGCGAGCATCCAGCCGAAACTCCAGGCGCTGCTGTACACCAAGCAACTGGTCTTCCTCTCCACCTCGTCAGCATGGGGGGTGATGGAAGGGGCAGTACGCAACCTGGTTCACAAGAAGGTGCTGAACTGCATGTGCGGGGCGTTCTCCGACAAGTGGTTTGATGTGGCAAAACGGTGCGGAAAGGACGCGGAAGCGCTCCAGGTGCCGTGGGGGTCGCCCATCCGCGCCGAACAGGTGGACGCCCGGCTGGCCACGGGCCAGTTCGACGCGCTCACCCTGATTCACAACGAGACCTCCACCGGCGTGATGAGCCCGCTGGCCGAGGTCGCCGCCCTCAAGCAGAAATATCCGGACGTGACCTTCATCGTGGACAGCGTGAGTTCGATGACAGCCACGAAGATCGAGTTCGACGCGCTGGGCATTGATGTCTTGCTGGCGGGCAGTCAGAAGGCGTTTGCCCTGCCGCCGGGCTTGACGGTGTTCGTTTGTTCGCCCGCCGCGCTCGCCAAGGCGGCCACCGCCCCGGACCGGGGCTACTACTTCGATTTCGTGGAGTTCCAGAAGAACGCCGAGCAACACATGACCCCGAGCACGCCAAGCATCGGCCACGTCTATGCGCTGGCGTCGAAGCTCGAGGACATTTTCGCGGAAGGACTTGAAGCCCGTTTTGCGCGGCATCGGAAGCTGGCGGAAATGACGCGGGCTTGGGCGCAAGGTCATGGGTTCACCCTGTTCCCTGAGCCGGGCTACGAGTCCGTCACGCTGACCTGCGTGAACAACGGGGCGCGACCGAATGGGCGAGTGGTGGACGTCCCGAAGTTGCAAAAACTGACCAAGGATCAGGGGTTCCTGATTGACGGCGGTTACGGGAAGATCAAGGGCACGACGTTCCGGATTTCCAACATGGGCGACGAGACCGAGGAGACGATGCGGCAGCTTTACGCGGCCCTCGACAACGCCCTGAAGCAGCTCTGAGAGTTCCCGGCTTCCAGGCTCCGCTCGTCTCCAAGCTCATGAAAAAAGCGCTCATCACCGGCATCACCGGCCAGGACGGCTCTTATCTGGCCGAACTGCTCCTGGCGAAGGGCTACGAGGTCCACGGCATTATCCGCCGGGCCAGCACCTTCAACACCGGTCGGCTAGATTCCATCTACGCCGACCCGCATACCCCGGCGAACCGGCTTTTCTTGCACTACGGCGACCTGGCGGACGCCAGTGGGCTGGCGCGGCTGGTCGGCAAGATTCAGCCGGATGAGGTGTACAATCTGGCGGCCCAGAGTCATGTGCGGGTCAGCTTCGATGCGCCCGAATACACGACCGACATCACGGCTACCGGTACGGTGCGACTCCTCGAGGCGATCCGGGAGGTTGGTATCCGGCCGCGGTTCTACCAGGCGTCATCGTCGGAGATGTTCGGCAAGGTGCAGGAGGTGCCCCAGAAGGAAACGACGCCGTTTTATCCCCGGTCTCCCTATGGTTGCGCGAAGGTGTACAGCTACTGGGTGACGGTGAACTACCGGGAATCCTACGGGCTGCACGCGAGCAACGGCATCCTGTTCAATCACGAGTCGCCCCGGCGCGGTGAAACCTTTGTGACCCGGAAGATCACCCGCGCCGTGGCCCACATCCAAGCGGGACTGCAGGACAAGCTCTACCTGGGCAACCTCGACGCCAAACGCGACTGGGGCTACGCGAAGGAATACGTCGAGGCGATGTGGCTCATGCTCCAGCAGCCGGAGCCGGATGATTACGTCATCGCCACCGGGGAGACCCACTCCGTGCGCGAGTTCGTCGAGCTTGCCTTTTCCCACGTGGGCCTTGACTGGCAGAAATACGTGGCGATTGACGAGCGGTACCATCGTCCGGCGGAGGTCGAGTTGCTCATCGGCGATGCGTCCAAGGCCAAGTGCCGGCTCGGGTGGGAGCCAAAAGTCAAGTTCGCCGAGTTGACCCGGCTGATGGTGGACGCGGACGTGGCCCTGTTGAAGGCGCATCGCGAAGGCCGGGCGCGCGTCACCGCCTAGCGCCATGCGGCGGGCGTTCATCACCGGCATCACGGGACAGGACGGCTCGTACCTGACCGAACTCCTGCTCGAAAAGGGCTACGAAGTCCACGGCGGCGTGCGGCGGACCAGCACGCTCCTCCGCTCGCGCATTGATCATCTCTACCACGACCCGGCGATTTACAACCGCCGGCTCTTCCTGCACTACGCGGACCTTGAGGACCCCACCACCCTGCGGCGGGCATTGACCAAAGCCGCGCCCGATGAGGTGTACCACCTCGCCAGTCAGAGCCACGTTGGGTTGAGCTTCGAGATCCCGGAGTCCACGTGCGACGTCATTGCCATGGGGACGCTGCGGCTGTTGGAGATGCTGCGCGACCTGCCGCGCCCGCCGCGCCTCTTTTTTCCCTCTTCGGGCGAAGTGTTCGGGCGGCCGGCGGTGTTTCCGCAGGACGAAGACACCCCGGTGGCGCCCGTGAACCCCTACGGTTGCGCCAAGGCGTTCGCGATGCAGATGGTGCGGGTGTATCGCGAGGCCTTTGGCCTCTTCGGCGTGCAGCGCCATCATGTACAACCATGAATCCCCCCGGCGCGGGGAGAACTTCGTGACCCAGAAGATTTGCCGGGGCGCGGCCGCCATCCGCCAGGGCCGGCAGCGGGAACTGGTTCTCGGCGACACGAGCGCCGAACGCGATTGGGGCCACGCGCGCGACTACGTCCGCGCCATGTGGCTGATGCTCCAGCAAGACCGGCCCCAGGACTACGTAATTGCCACCGGCGAACTCCACTCTGTGCAGGAGGTGCTCGAAACCGCCTTCGCGGCGGTGGGACTCGATTGGCGGCAGCACGTTCGGCGGGATGAACGACTCGTCCGGCCGGCCGAACCGGCCCGGTTGGTGGGCGATGCGTCGAAGGCTCGCCGTGAATTGGGCTGGGCCCCGGCGACCGGTTTTGCCGACCTGATCCGCGAAATGACCGAGGCGGCTTGGGCGCAAATGCGCAGCGAATCCGCCTCCGCGGCGCCGGGCTGACCACGCGGCTGGCCGCCCTCACGTCGCGGGCTGAAAGCTGTTGTCGGCCGAATCCCGCGCCGCCTACGCTGAAGCCGTGTCCGACCCGAACCAGACCGCGCGCGAGGCGCGCCATCTGCGAGAGTTATCGCCGCATCAGTGGCGTTCGGGCGTCGCCGCCTGGCTGGGCTGGCTGTTCGACGGCCTGGACATGCATCTCTACACGCTGGTGGCGGCGCCGTTCGTCATGCAACTGCTCGACGCCGCCTCACCGGCCGCCCCCGAAGTCAAAGCCAAGAGCTCGTGGATTCAGGCGGCGTTTCTTGTGGGATGGGCGCTGGGCGGCGGTTTCTTCGGCCGGTTGGGCGACCTGCTCGGCCGCAGCCGGGCCCTCTGCCTGACCATTCTCACCTACGCGCTGTTCACCGGGCTCGCATTCTTCGCGCAGACGTGGTGGCAACTGTTAATCTTCCGGTTTGTGGCGGCGCTGGGGATCGGCGGCGAATGGGCAGTGGGCGCGTCGCTCTTGGCGGAGACCTGGCCGCGGAAGTGGCGACCGTGGATCGCGGCCGTGCTCCAGACCGGGGTCAACTTGGGCATTCTGGGCGCCTGCCTGACGGTGTATGGCCTGGCCACGCTCACTGGCTGGCTGGACGTGCCGTATCAGCCGCGCTGGGTGTTTCTGGTGGGCGTGCTGCCCGCGCTGCTGGTGTTCTGGATCCGCCGCCATGTACCAGAGCCGGCAGAGTGGTCGTCCGCGCGCGAGCGGGCCGGTGCGGCGCAACCGCGAGTGCGCGAGTTGTTCGCGGGGGAGGTCCTGCCCGTCACTCTCAAGACGATCGTCGTCTGCGCGTTGTCCCTTAGCGCGTGGTGGGCCTTCATTTTCTGGCACCCGCAACACCTGCGAAATCTGCCGGAACTGGCGGAGTGGCCGGTGCCGGCGCGCGAACAACTGGTGAGCCAGGTATTTTTCCTGGTCATTGGCGTCTCGATCGCCGGCAACTTTTTCTCCGGCTGGCTGGCCACGCGGTGGGGGTTCCGGCGCAGCGTGGCGGGGATGTTTGGCGGCTTCTTTTTGGCGATGGCCGGGGCGTTCATCGTCCCGCGCGGGTACGCGGCACTCGTCTGGTTCTGGCTGCCGGCGGTGGGCTTTTTCTCCGGCGTATTCGGCCTGTTCACGATGTACCTGCCGCCGCTGTTCCCCACGCTGTTGCGCACGACCGGTGCGGGCTTCTGCTACAACATCGGCCGCCTAGGCGCCGCCGTGGGGACAGTGGTCTTCGGGCTCTTCTCGCAGGTCGGTGACTTCCGGCACGCGCTCCTGTACGCGAGCCTTTTGATTCCGGTCGCGGCGATCATGGCGCTGCTGCTGCCGGAACCCGGTGTCGCGGGAACAGGCCGCAATTCGCTGGCCCGGCCGGAGTCCCCCGGGTAGGTTGCCCTCGATGAACATCTCCCTCTACTCCTGCGGTTTTCGATTCCCAACCCTTCTCGTCGCGGCCGCCGCCGCTTTGGCGGGTGGCTTGGTCGTTTTGGCGGCCGAGCCAACCGGTGAGTTTTCCAGCGGACGCATTGATCTCGGGATCGTGGTCAAGGACGCCGAGCGTTCCGCCGCCTTCCTGACCAACGCGATCGGCTTCAAGGAAGTCCGGGGCTTCGCCGTCACCGGCGACCTCGGGCGGAAGATTGGGCTGATTGACGGGCATCCGGTCCAGGTGCGGGTCTTTGTGCTCGACGAAGGGGAAGCCGCAACGCGCGTCAAGGTGTTGTCCTTTCCGAGTGCGCCGGGACAATCGCCCGACCAGCAGTGGATTCACTCGACGCTCGGGATGCGGTACGTGACGTTGTACGTGAAAGACGTGAACCGCGCGCTGGACCGGCTGAAACAGGCGAATGTGAAGCTGCTCGGCGAGACCCCGGTGGACCTTGGCGGCGGCACCTGGCTCGTGGCGGTCAAAGATCCGGATGGCAACTTCTTCGAGTTGATTGGTCCGAAGAAGTAGCCCCTCGGCCAGCCGCTTCAAAACAAGCCCCGCAGACGGCCGACGATCCACGGCGCGGCCAGCAACACCAACATCCCGCCGGCCAGCCAGCCGCCGCGGCGGGGATCGAACTCGCGGAGGATGCGCTCCCACGGGACGCGGAACACCCAGCGGCCGAAACCGATGTCCAGCGCGAGCAGCATGCCCAGCCACACCACCCCAACCGTGAACGCCTGAGCGGCGGAGGCGACGCCCACCCACGGAACCGTCAGCCAGGCGATCACCAGGATCAGGAGCGAGCCGGTGACCACGCCCCACTGGCGCGCGCGGCGGTCACCGACGCGGGGATTCAACCAGCGCATCCGCAGGATGCCTTGGGCAACCTCGGCCGCCGCGATCAGCAGGCCGATCAGTAAAGCGCGAAAAAGGAGCGAAAGCATTGCTTGACGAGCCAGCGTCAGGGCCCCGCCGGCGAGGCCCGGAACCGATAGAACTGCCGACCAGCATCGCTGGGCGGGAGTTGGATCTCCCATTCCCCGGTCGCCAACGGTCGGGGCCAGGGCGGTTCGACGGGGACCGTTTCCCAGACCTCGCGGAGCACGTCGGGCGCGCGTTCGAGTACGGGTGTCCGGCCCCCGGCGCGGGGCCAATAGACCAAGCGCCACCCTCCGCCCGACGTGGACTCAATTCGCAATCGCAGATGGGAATCGGCGTTGGTGGGGTCGGTGCCAAAAGCGTATTCGGCTTCGTTCGAGTAGCCGTCGCCATCGGCGTCCGCTTGGGGGTCGGTCGGTTCACCAAAAAAGTGTTCCGCCCACCAGCGCGGGACTTGGCCGGCTGGCGGCGGATCCTGGTCGTCGCGGTACTCCAGCGCGACACGCGCTGCGGCCACCAAGGTTTGACCGGCCGGGGCGCGGTTGGTCAAACGAACCTGGACCCGCTCGCCCCGGCGCAGATCGAGTGGACCCGCGAGTTTCCCAGTCAGCGGTCCGCTGCGGGAATGGTTGACTGTCACGGTGAAATTGGTGTGCGAAGTCTGGACTTCGTAGTTGCCGATGAAGGAGCCGGTGTTGGGGAAATGTTGAAAGGTCAGGTCGTGCTCGCCGGAGATTTCGGCGGTCAGGGTCCAGACCGCCACCGCAGTGGGGTTCCCCGTCGTCGTCGTCGTGCGCCAGGAGCCCGCGTAGGAGCCGCTTGCGGCCTCGACGAAATCCCACGCGCCCGTGCGGCGGACACTCCACTCGTCGGCGAGCTGTGGCCAACGCGCCGGAGCGAGCCGGAGGACGGGCGAGAGGTTGGTGCCCGCTGCGTCTTCTCCCGCATTCTCCACCCGCCCCCAGAATTCCGGCGGGTCGCCAGCGGAGGTCGCCGTGGCGAAGTGGGGAATGAACACGGAGTGGCGCGTGTCCCGGCGCGGGTCGGCAAGTTTCTCCCCCTCCGCAAGGGGCGCACCCGGGCCGAGCAGCAATCGGCCGCGAGCCGGCGCAGCGGTTTTCCAGCTCACCACCGCGCCGAAGCGGCCCGGGGTCACGCGCAGATCAAGGGCACGCAGGTTTGAGGTGTCCGGGAGCAGCGCGAAGTTGGTGGCCACGACCCGACGCCAGTCGCCGGCGGCTTCGTGGATCTGCGTCGTGTAGCCTTCGGCCGAAACGACGGCGCCGGTCGGCGCCACGCTCAACAGCCGGCCGAAGGCCCCGTTCGCGTCGGCGCTCAAGACGACCGCCGGGCCGGCCACCTCGACGCGCGCACCCTCGATGGCTTGACCCGTCAGGGCGTCCGTGATCACGCCTCCGAGGCCGAATAGCGTTTGGTCGGCTTTCCACGGCATCCCTGGCGGAGGCGCCGCCTGGGCGAACACCGGCGTGCCGGAGATGTTGGTGGAGGGTTGCGTCAGCGCGTGGAGAAACGCGGAACGCGGCACGCCGTCCTTCGCGGGGTTGGCGTAGGAGTACACCACCGAGCCATCGGCACCGGGAATCAACGGACTGACTGCGGCCCGCGAACTGCGCATTTGGAGCACCGCGTTGGAGATCGAATTCAGATAGCTCCCCAGGCCCAGCGCGACCTGACGCTGAAAGCGATGCTGTTTCGCGAAGCGGCTCCATTGGGCGAAATCGGCCGCGTGCGTTTCGTGACGGAAGTACGCCATCGGGACGTTCACGTCGAGAATCCCTTCCTCCATCCAGCCGCGCCAATCCTGAAGCACGTCGGACCAGGCGGCCGTTTTGAGCCAGCTCGGGAAGCTGGCAGCCGATGGCGTCCAGGTGATCGTCGCGGCGGTGACTTTCACCCGCGGCTTGAGCGCGGAGACGGCGAGGTAAATCCGGCGGACCAGTCCAGTCACCTGCTCGCGCCGCCATTGCATCCACTCCGAATCGTCCGGCGCGGGCCGCCCGGCCCGGCCGGTCGCGGCGTTGAAGCGGGCCACCGCCACCGGATTGTAACCCCAGTTCCGCCCGCCGTAGCGGATGTAGTCGAGGTGCAGGCCGTCCACGTCGTAGCGGGTGACGAGGTCCATCGCCACGTTGAACGTGTGCTGCTGAACCGCCGGGTGGCCGGGATCGAAGGCGTAGTTCGCGCCGTCCCATTGCTCGCCCGTGAAGGACTCGGTCAGCCAGTCCGGATGCAGGCGGAAGGGATGATTCGGCTGCGGCGGGAGCGTCGAGGAGCGATTCCAGATGTTGTAGGCGACGATCCACGCGTGGACCTCGAGGCGGGGGCCGGCGTTGGTGTCGTGGGCGCGGGCAATCAGGTGCGCCAGTGGATCGAACCCCGCCTGCACGTCGGTGGCCTTGGGTTCGTACCGGCTCTCGTAGTAGGCGTCGCCCCGTTTGCGGACTTCGACGAACACCGCGTTGAAGTTGCCGGCCCGGGCGTTGGCCACCAGTTCATTGACCTCCCCCGGCGTCCGCAGCGCGGCGTGGAAGGTGTCCGCCCACCAGCCGCGCAACTCGGGCGCGTCCGGCTGGCTTTGCGCCGAAACGGCGAGCAGGCAGGCGGCCAGGCAGGATCGCAACCAGCCGCGGAACCCGGGCGCGGTCACCCTGCCTCGTTCAACGTCAATCAGCAGGCTGATCATGGCGGCGGCCCCTCCGGCGGGGCGGGCGGCGGTGAGGTGGGCTGCCGGCCGAGGTTCAACAGGGTGCTGAGGAATTTCGGCACGTACAGGGGCTGCACCCGCGGGTTGCCGAGCGTCCCGGTGACGCGATAGGTGAAAGCTTTCGACACCGGCAGAATGGCGAGATTGAAGAGGGGGCCGACCAGCGGGATGCCCGGAAGGATTTCCGCCTCGAAGTCCATGTTCACGTTGGCGTCGAAATCCACCGTGCCCTTGCCGGCGAGCCGCAAGGGGCGCGCCTCCACCTTCAGGTCCCTCGTGCTCAAAACGCTGTTGGTCATGGTGAAGGAGCAAGTACCGGCGGATGCCCGGGTCTTGCCCACTCCCGGGAGGATGGAGTTGACCGCCCCGGATAGGAAGGCCATCAGGGGCAGATCCCAGAGGTAGCCATCCCGCAAGCTCACCTCGCCATCGCCCTGCCAGCTTTTCCAGTCATCCGTGAACAGCTCACGCACTGTCAACCGTCCGCTCACCGTGCCGTCCAAGTTGGTGTTCCCCGGCACCAAATCAGCGACACCCCGGCGCAGGTCGGCGTCGGCGAATCGGGCGTCAAACCCAAGGCGCGCCCGTCCGCCGGGGAGGAGGTCGGCGCGCAAGTTGAGATTCAGTTGGCCGCCATAGAAGTCGGCCAGCAGGTTGGTCACGGTGACTGTTTCCTCCTGCCACAGGACCGAGCCTCGCAACTGCGGCACGCGAAAGCGCCAGTACTCGAACGGTCCGCCGCTCAGATCGAAACGCAGGTCGGCATGATTGGTCCGGCCCTTGGTGATGAGGGAACCATTGACGAGCGCCTTCGGAGGGGTGAGGAAGCGGTACTCCTTGATGGCTTTCACGACGTTCGTCCCGATCGCCGTGGCCACCAGCATGGGCGGCATTTCGGAAGTGGCGTTCGTGAGCCAGAGCCGGTGTGTGCGCACGTCGAATCCGAGCCCCTCCGCCGCTGCGCGCTGGTCCGTGTGGAAGACCTCGATCTCGCTCGCCGCGACAAAGAGATTGGTGAAAAGAAATCGGGCCGAAAGGCGCTGCAAGTCCTGGCCCCGCACCGCCAAGTTCGCACACGAAAGCGTCCCGGAGGCACCCAAGCGTGCCGCGTCCAGACCCCGACCAGCGAAACGCGCACTCAACGCGGGCGACTCGCGAAAATCGAAGACATGGAGAATTTCCGGGCGCTTGGCGTCGGAGGCGGGGACGAGGGCGTGGGGCGACAAACGGCTCTCGACCTGCCCGGCAAAATCCAGCGAGCTAAGATTCAGACGCGCGGTGGCGGTCAGGGCGCCTTCCGGCCGACGGAGCGCCAAGGACTCGATCGTCACCTGCTCGTCCCCGCACCGGGCGGACAACTCGCCCGAATCAATGGCGATCCCGCGCCAGCCGACACGGCCGCAGCGCAGCTCCAGCGCGCCGGAAAGGGAGCGGCGGAATTCCGCTGAACCCAGTGTCGCTGGCGTCACCGTCTGCGGCAGGCGGGCGCGCGCGTCGGCTTGAAGTGAGACCGGGTCCTCGATCGTGACCTCCGCCAGTTGGCGGCGAAGGGATGCCGGCAACCACGGCTGCAGGGTGGCGAGCACGCGGCCACGGGCGGAAGCCCGGACGGCCAGGTCGCGCGTTTGCGCGTCGGCGGTGAGCGATTCCACCGCGAGCGAGGTATCCGCGAATTCTGCGACGGTGTTCGTCATCGTGAGACGTGGCGTGATCCAGGCTGCTTCGGTCTGGAACGATCGGATTGGCCCGCCGCGCGTTTCGAGGTTCTCCGCTTCCGCGGTTACGCGGCCGCGCCACGACGGCAACCACGGTGGAAGACTGGCGATGGTGGCCGAAGCGCCGGTCGCGTCGCGCTCGAATGTCACCAGAACGCGAGCCGATTCCGCCTGGCCGTAAGGTGTCACTGGGAGCTTGAGGATGAGTTCGCCGCCTCCCGCCGCGGGACGCCAGCTTGGAAAGTCGTGTGTGAAATCGCCGCTGAGGATGCCTTCGGCCATCGCGAAGCCCCGGCCGCCCGATTGCCCGCCGCGAACTTCAAAGCGCGTCTTCCCCTGTGGCGGGACTTCAGCCAATGGCTCCGTCCGGACGGAGAGAGTCGCGTGCTGGAGGCGAAAATCGCCCGCTGCCACTGCGCGCGTCCGCCCCTTCAGTTCCAGCCACCGCGGAGCGGTGGCGCTCGCAGCCAGGGCCAGGCGGGCCTCGATCTCAGGGGCATCAGCATCGGCCCAGGGCGTCTGGAGTTCTTCCGCCTTCAACGTGGCGCGAAGGACGCCGCTCCCATCCGTTCGCGGTTCGTTCCAGACCAGCGCCAGGTCGAGGCTGCGGCAATTGCCCCTCTTGGAAACCACACCGGGGGCGGTCACACGGACTTCCGCCGTGAACGAATCGGGATTTGCCGCGTCGCCTCCGAAACGGGCGCGAACCTCTGGCGGCGCGACAAATCTGACCTGTCGCCACTCGCGGACGACGGCGCGCGCTGCGGCGCTCCCGTCCGGGCGAGGCGAATCGGCGATATCGCGGGGTGTCCCGGCCCGCGCCGTAAAAAGACGCGGGAATTGTGAGGCGTTGGTAATCGAGCCGAAGGCGGACAGCGTGGCGCCGAGGAACTGCCCGCGGAAAGAGTCCAGCTCCCATTGATCGCCCGGCGGGAAGCGCAGGGTGCCGCCCAGGTTTTCGACGGCGACCAAGTCGGGTGGTTCGTTGGTCGGCGCGAGATTGGCCGTGACCCGGCCCTCGCGGAAAATCACGGAGGCGACCTCGATCCGCCCGCGCAGGGCCTGCCGCCAGTTGATGCGGACCTCCAGTTCCTCCAGCGTGAGTTCGGGGACTCGTCCCGAGGCGGCGGCGCGGGCGCGCACTCCTTCCGCCAGAATGGCCCAGTTCCAGTTGAGCCGGAGGGATTCGCACTCGAAGTCCAGCCCGCGGGCGGCGAGTTCCGCTCGCAACGCGCGTTGGAACGGTTCGGGCAATCCGGCGAGATTGAGATAGACGAACCCGCAAACCAGCAGCAGCGCCAGCAGCAAGAGGGTAATCCGCGTCCAGCGGACCACCTGACGGAGGCGCGGCCAGCGCGCTGCGGAGACCTCCGCCATATCACGGTCCCGTGGGCAGGATGGACAGCTCGCTGGCCACCCACTCCATGATGTCGCGCGGACACTCGAACACCACGGGGGCGGGCTGCCCATCGAGCGGCACCGCCGCATACGTCCGACCCGAGGCGCCGCGACGACCAAAGCGAACCGTGTAAAGGGCCGGGCCGGTGGCGGTTTGAACCTCGAGGGTCACGGCATGACTGACCGTGCCGAAGCCGTAGCGCGCCAGCGCGTCTTCACCGCGCGCCACCCAACGCTCGGCCCGCAGCCGGCCGACGCGATAGGCCGCCTCCTCGACGAGAAACCCGTTCACCTCACCCGCGCCCGCACCCGTGCGAACCCATTGAGCCGGCCCGCGGCGAACCAGTTTCTCGGTTTCGCCGCCCTGCTCAATGGTGATGCTGAGAATCTGGTTTGTCTGGATGTTCCAAATCTGTTGCAGCCGAAGTTCGAAGGCCGCGCGGGGCAGACGGCCGTTGTCGAGCCACGTCACCACTGAGGACTCGTCGTTGCGCCGGGCAAAGTAGTGCGTGTCCCGGGCGATGCCGATCGCCATCCGGGCCAGCGGAACATTGGTGACTCCCGACCCCGCGCCCGGTCCGCCCCCCAACACCGTGTACTGCCGGCGCGGCGGCGCGAGGCCGTAGGGCGCGAAATCGGCCACGACTTTGCGTTCGAAATCGGAGAATTCCTGCTCGGCAAGGTTGGCCATGAATTCGAGCACCAGCAGCGGGTCGGCCGGGGCCTCGTACGGGCCGAGGATCCACCAGTCGTTGGTGCCGCGCCGCTCCACGGCGAAGGTTTCGTCCGCCACCACCTCGAGCCGCGTCACGGCGTCGGGCTGAAAGACCACCAGGCGCCGGTCGCAGAAGTCGCGGTCGCCGGCCAGCCACGGATCGAGCGCCTGGCGGGGGGCGGTCACCACGCTGCCGGTGTGGGCCCGACGGACAAACAGGAGGTTGGGATTGTTGGTCGGACTGCGCCCGATCTCGAGCGCCGCCACCGGGTTGGTCCCGCGGGCGAAGACGACCTCACGCTCGGGAGGTTGCAGGCCGAGCGATTCCAGGTCTGCCGCCGGGTCATCGGTGACAAACTGGTGTACGCGGGCAAGGTCGAGTTGTTGGAGGAGAAACCGGATTCGCCCGTTGTTGGCCGGCGTCGCCAGCGGGCGGGTCAGGCGCCAGGCCCGATTCGTGGGGTCGAGCAGCAACTCGAAGCCGTTGGTGGCCGGGCGAACCTCGATGCGATCGAAAATTTGGCCCGCCAGCCGCAACAGGGAGGTGTCCCGCCATTCAAGGGGGGTGCTGGGCAGGGCGCGGACCACATCGGCATCCACGGCGAGCAGTCCCTCGCGACCGACGACCTGCAAAAACACTTGGCTGCCGATCAGGGTCGGTCGGCCGATTCGCAGTTCCGCAGCCTGGTCGGCCTGCCGGAGCACAATCGCCGCCGTGGGCGGATCGAGTCCAAAGGCCGCCAGACCATTGGTCGCCGCGCGGACTTCGGCGGCGCTGATGCTGGATCGCGGCGCCAATTCCGCCAACCGCGTCAGCAACCGCTCCACGGCGGCCGGAAGGGCGTGATCCCGGAACGGCGCTTCAAAACGCCAGTCCTCGTCCGTCCGGGCCAGTCGGAGCGTCCAGTTGGTGCCGACCTGGATTTCCAGGTGGGTGATGCTCGCCGGTCGGAAGTCGGGCAAAACCCGTTGCGCTTGTCGCTGAACCGCGTCCGAGCCGGGCTGACGGCGTTCCCACAGGAGGATGAACGCCAGCAGGAGTGCGGCGAGGCCCAGAATCCAGCGCGTCGAGGTTGAGTTCATCGCGGGGCGCCCTCCGTCTTCCCCAATTCACTGTCGTCGTCGCCACCAGACCACCAGGCCGATTCCCAGGACGGATCCCGGGAAAAGCGCCAGCAAGAGCCAGCGGAGTTGGTTCAACTGCGCGACGGTGAGGCTGAAGCGGTACTCGTTGATCGGTCGCGGGGCGATGCCCACCAGGTGGTCGGGCCGGTCCAGCAACCAGTTCACGATGAGATTGGCGAAGTCGAGGTTCGCATCGCTCCGGATCGCCGGCTCCGCGAGGAACAAAGACTCCCCCACGACGACCAGGCGAGCGGATCCGCGGTCCGCGATCACACCGGAAATGCTGCCCTTCTCGGCCGCGACCGCGAGGGGAATGACCCCCCGCCGGTCGCGGAGGGGATTGGGCCGCGGCGTGCCGTCGGCATCCACGCCCGTGACGACTCCCGTCTCTGCCGTGCCAAACAGGGGCGTGACTTTTGGCGCGTCGCCGCCGCGATTGGCGGCGGGTCCCGGCTCAACCGGCCGCGGAAAGAACAGGTAAAGGGACTGGCCTTGAAGCGACTTCACACTGGCGTGCGAAGTGAGGTTGGTAGTGACCAGATCGTTGCCCGCGCGGGCGTTGGGCGGGTCGAAGGCGTAGCCTTCGCCCAAGGCCACCCCCCACTCGGCGAGCAGACGCTCGAGGCCGGACGGGCCGTTGCGGAGCCGCAGCCAGCTCAGCAGCGCGAGCATTCGCCCCCCTTGCTGCAGGTAACGGCCGATCGCCTCCACCTCGCTGGCGTCAATCCGGTTTTGCGGCCCAGCCAGGATCAACAATTGGCAATCCTCCGGCACGCCGGCGCCGCCCACCAGCCGCAGCGGCTCCAGCACAATGTTTTTCTGCGCCAGCAGCGACGCGAAACTGCGGTAACCCTCGAGAGCGCGATCGCTGGCCGGGTCGTGTTCCCCGTGGCCGATCAGGAAACACGCCTTCGGCGTTCGCGCCTCGGCGAGACCGGCGATGGCAGAACTGAAAAGCGCTTCCCCCTTGAACGCCGTGCGCCGGGCCTGCCGGCTGCCGGCCACCAGTTCAGAAAGGTTGTAGTCTGACAGCTCGGACGCCCGGACAATCTTGTGACGGCCGCCGGCTTCGAAAATCACCAGGTCGCTGTCCGCGGAGGTCAGATTGAAGCGGTTGGCCAGCAATTCCGCCCCGGCAAGGTCGCGGTGGTAGTCCACGTGCCGCACCCGGATCCGCGGGCTCTGGTGCTCGTATTCCTTGAGCAGACCGGCCACCGCGCCGAACACCGGTTCACCCCGATCGAAAAGCATGGTGACTTGAACGTCGTTGGTCAGGGATTCGAGCAGGCGCAGGGTGGGCGGGGACAGGTTGAAACGCGCGTCGCCGGTCCAATGCAGCCGCGTGTAATGGCGCTGGGCCAGGTAGTTGACCATCACCGCGATCGCCAGCAGGCCGATCACCGAAAGGGCAAGGTTCAACCAGAGGCTCCGGCGGTGGACGGGGGAGAAACTGGGCTGAGGAGCGTCGGGTGCCATGTCAGCGCCAGCGGCGGCCTTCCACCGCTTTGAGAGTCAGGAACAGGAAAAACGCGGTCAGCGTCAGGTACAGCACCACCGGCCGCGTGTCCACCACGCCCCGGGCAAAATCCTCCATGTGCTCGATCAGCGACAGCCGTGCCGCCGCCCGGGCGAACCAGCCGCTGTGCGAGGTGACGGTGTATTTGAGAAAGCTCAGCAGGAAGAAACCCACCCCGAACGCCAGACTGACGGTGGCCGCTATCATTTGACTGCGGGTCAGCGCCGACGCCAGACAACCCAGGGAAACGAACACGGATCCGATCAGGAGGATGCCCAGCCCGGTGCTCGCCGTGGGACCCCATTCAAAGGGCGCGCCGGACGAGGTGTACCGATGGACCACCAACAGGCACGGCAGCAGCGGCAGCCAGGTCACCACGTAGAACCCGAGCGCGGCCGTGTACTTGGCCAGCACCACCTGCCGGTCGCTGACCGGTGCGGTCATCAGCGTTTCAAACGTTCCGGTGGCCTTCTCCTGCGCAAACAGGCGCATGGTGATCAGCGGCCCGGCGAGCAACAGGATCAGCCAGAAGAACATCACGCTGTAGAACCCCTCGGTCAGCGGGGCGTTCAACGTGTCGTTGTTGAACGCCCGCAGCATCAACAAAAAACTCAGCCCGATCAGCAACAGCACCGCGCTGATGATGACGTACCCCGTCAGCGACAGGAAATAGGCGCTGAACTCGCGCCGCAACAACGTGGCAAAGGCGCGCATCAGAACAGATCCTCCTCGCGGTCCGGCCGCGTGACACGCACGAAGATGTCCTCGAGCGTGGCCGGCGAATGGGACAGTTCCCGCAAAGACCAGCCCCGGTCCACAACGGTCTGAAACACCACCGGCCGCAAGTCCACGCCGGCCCGCGGCACCAAGGTGCACCGGCAGTACCCGTCTTTGACGGGAATGACCTCCGCGTGCTCGACCGTATCCATAGCCTCCCAACAACGTCGCAACTCGTCCGCCGGGGCCGCGACCTCGGCGACAACCTCGCCGTTGCGGCCGAGCCGACTCTGCAGATCAGCGGTGGAGTCAGCCGCGAGCACCCGGCCCTGATACAGGATGATGACCCGTTGGCAGGTCAGTTCGATCTCCGGCAGGATGTGCGACGAAATGAGCACCGTGTGTTTGCGCGCGAGGTCCTTGATCAATTGCCTCACGGCCCGGATCTGATGCGGGTCCAGGCCGATGGTCGGTTCATCGAGGATGATCAGGTCCGGCTCGTGAACAAGTGCGTCCGCCAGGCCGACCCGTTGGCGGTAGCCCTTCGACAGGGTGCCGATGATCCGCTGCGCGACGTCTGCCAACCCGCACTGTTCGGTGACGACGTCCACCCGTTCCCGGCTGCGGGGCACGTCAAGGCCCTTGAGCCGGGCGCGAAACTTCAGGTACTCACGGACGCGCATGTCGGGATACAGCGGGTTGTTCTCGGGCATGTAACCGATTCGCCGGCGCACAGCATCGGCCGCGTGAAACACATCCAAGCCGGCAACCCGCGCGGTGCCCTCGGTGGCGGGCAGAAAACACGCCAGCACGCGCATGATGGTGCTCTTGCCCGCGCCGTTTGGCCCGAGCAAACCGACGATCTCCCCGCGGGCGACGGTGAACGAAACGTTGTTGACGGCGGTGTGACGGCCATACCGCTTGGTCAGATTCTCGACTTCGATCATCGGTCCCGAGTTCATGCCGCGCGCGTTCCTCAGCGCAAGGTCAGTTCGACTTCCGCGCGGCGTGGCACAATCAAAGGCCCGCGCCGCGTCGTCACCAGTACTTGCACCCGCACGGTCTCGCCCTTTGCGCGAGCGTACAACATCTTCGCCGCGTGAACCACGCTTTCGGGCACGGTTCCGGCAAGGCCAAGAAGGATGTGTCCGCGCTGGATGCCCGCCCGGGCCGCCGGGCTGTCGGATTCGACGGCCGCCACCAACAGGCCCGAGCGGGTGATGAGGCCAAGGTTCTCCGCCAGGTCGCGGGTGATCTCCTGCACGCTCAAACCGGTGCGCTGTTTGATCAGCGCCGCATTGAAGACGGTGGTCTCCTTGACCAGGCGCACCGTCAACTCCTGTCGCTGACCGGCCCGGCGCACCCCGAGGCGCACCGCCCGCCGGTCACCGCTGCCAGCGAGTTCCTCGATGAAGTCCACGTAGCCGCGCGGCGTTTTGTCGTTGATGCTCTCCACGACGTCGCCCGGCTGGAGTCCCGCCTTTGCCGCCGGGCTGTCGGCTTCGACCGCGGAGACCGTCAACGCCGCCCCCGGCCGCAGCCGCGCGCCGAACCAGAGCTGATTCAAGTCGGGGGAGAAGATCTCCGCAAGGGCCGCTGTCACCCGCTTGATCGGAATGGCGAAACCGATGCCCTGTCCCTCGCGGAAGACCGCGACATTCAGCCCCACCACTTCGCCGCGCAGGTTGATGAGTGGCCCGCCGCTGTTGCCGGGGTTGATCGCGGCGTCGGTCTGCAGCCAGTCCTCGATGTCGAGTTCCGTTCCCTCGACCGGCGGCCGACGGCTCTTCGAACTGAGAATCCCGCGGCTGACCGAGCCGCCCAGGCCAAACGGGTTGCCCAACGCGAGCACGGTTTCTCCGAGCAGCAGGTCGTCATCGGCGGCGAATACTGCCGCGGTGAACTTCTCACCTGGTTCCGCCTTGAGCTTGAGCAGCGCCACGTCCGAGCGGCTGGTGCCGCGGATCACCTCGGCCTCGTATTCCTTGCCGCCACCTTCCTGCGCCAGGGTGACGGTTACCCGGTTCGCGCGGCGGACGACGTGGTCGTTGGTGATCACATACCCGGCTTCGTCAATAATCACCCCGGAGCCGAGGCTGTAAGTCGCCATCGGCGGCCGCCGGCGGTAGTAGGGACCCCAAAAATCGCGCAGCATCTCCTCGAACGGATCGCGCACCTCGACCAGCGTCTCGGTGGCGATGTTCACCACACTCGGCATCACGCGGATGACGGCTTCCACCGTGGCGTCGCGCCGGGGATCGGCCTCGGCCGCCTGCGCGGCAGCGTGGCCGTCCCGGGCCAGACAGAGAACCACGGCCACGATGGCGCAGGCCAGCCCACCGGCCATCCGCGCGGCCCGGAGGCCCGTCAAGGGCCGGACCTTCGCCCCACCCGATGGGCGGTCCGGTTTCGAGGTTTCGGTGAACTGGTGCATGAATTGAAAACGTCGGCGCGGTCGCGCTTGCCAAAAGCGACCGCGCGGGATTTGACTAACAGAAACGCAACCCCAGACGCAATCGCCCGGTGCCGCCTGTGCCGCCCAACTTATACACCCGCTGGCGCGTCGTTTCACCCGGCTGGCTGGCGCTGCGGGAATCCGCCGTCGCCGATTCGCCTCCCGAACGGTTGCTCCAGCTCATCTGGCTGCACCAGCGGGTCCGCCGCGAGGCGCTCACCACGCTCGACGGTCGGCCCCTGACCGTCCTCCACCCGGGCTTCTGGAATCGTGAGGCGGGGCCGGACTTCCGGCAGGCCGTAATCCAGTTCGACCGGGAAGCTCCGGTCAGCGGCGACGTGGAAGTGGACGTGCGACCCGAATGCTGGCGGCAGCATCGCCACCACGAGAACCCTGCCTTCGCCGAAGTTCGGCTTCATGTGGTGTGGTCCGGTCAAGCGCCTGGGCCGCTTCCCACCCTCGCGCTGGGGGACCAGTTGGATGCGCCACTCCCGGACGTGGAATCGTGGCTCGCCACGGAGGCTGCGGCCGCGAGTCTCGGAATAGCGCAGGCCGGCCGCTGCGCGACTCCGCTTCGCGAGCTGCTGCCGGCAGCCCGGGAAGAGCTCCTGCGACAGGCAGCGTGGGTACGCTTCGAGCGCAAGGCTGGGGCGATCGCCGTCCGGGCGCGGGCCGTGGGCTGGGACCGGGCCTTGTGGGAGGGCCTGTTCAGCGCGCTGGGATACAAGCGGAATACCTGGCCCATGCGCCGGCTGGCGGAACTCTCGCCCAAGCTGCTCGCGACGGCAGGCGGGATGGCCGAACAGGTTCTCGTCTTGCAGGCCCTGTTGCTCGGCGTTGCCGGCTTCCTGCCAATCGAACCGCCGCGGACCGCGGGCGCCGGCGCTTACTGGCGCCGTTTGTGGGATGTCTGGTGGCGGGAACAGGCGGCGCTCGATGGCTGGGTGCTTCCCCGTTCCCTGTGGCGGCTGCATGGCATCCGCCCCGCCAATCACCCCCAGCGGCGGATCGCCCTCGCCGCCCATTGGCTGGCGGAGGGTCAGGTCCCGCGACGACTCGAGGCATGGGTGCAGCGACCCGTGCTGGAACGGGATCTGGTGTCATCTCTCCTGGGCTGCCTTCAGGTTGGCCACGACGGGTTTTGGTCGCACCACTGGACCTTGAACTCGCGGGCAACTCCCGGGCCGCATCCCTTGCTGGGCGAGGCTCGCTGCTCGGATCTGGCCGTGAATGTGATCCTGCCGTGGCTCTGGAGCCGGGCGACCGTCGGCGGAGACCCGTCGTTGTCGGCGCAGATCGAGCAGCGCTACTTCGCCTGGCCGGCCGGTGAGGACAACGCCGTGCTCAAGCTGGCCTGCCGCCGCCTGCTCGGCCCGGCCCCGGTCCGGCTCCCACCGCAGGCTGCCGCCCAACAGGGGCTGCTCCAAATCGTGCGGGACTTCTGCGACCACGCGAACGCCATCTGCGAGGGCTGTCGTTTCCCGGAACTGGTGCGAACCCTCGTTGTCCCGGCCTCGGACAAAACCGAGCCATCAACTTTGCCGGAATCGTCAACGCGCTGATCCGCTCGATCCGATCCCCCGGGCCACCACCGCCATCGCCCCGAGCCGGCTGAACGATGTCAGCAACGCGGCCCTGTTCCGCGAACGGTCCGCCGACAACTTCACCATCCTGGCCGAATTCTGGCATGACGCGCTCGGTGGTGAATGGGACTGCACCATCGCCGGCGCGCCCGGGACTTGGAAGTAGGTCAAGCCGGCGGGCGTGACAACTGATCCAGTCAGCGGCACCACCCTGAACGGCTACATAAAGGCGTCAGTCCCACATAATGGCACTTTTCCCTTGTCCGGCCGCTCTGTGACACGTGGCCCGCAAGCTCCGCATTGAGTATCCCGGCGCGGTTCAATCGGGGCGAGAGGGGGCATTCCGACGGACAGCGTGGCAGGACGGAGGCAGTTCGAGCGGGTGATGGAGGATCGTCGGCATCAGGACAGCCCGGAGGAGGATGGGCGGATTCGGCGGGGGTGGTGCTGGGGTGAAGAGGCGTTTCGGAAGGAGTTGCTGGCGCAGGTGGAGGCGCGGCGCGGGGTGACGCATTACGGGGCGGAGTTGCAGGAGAGCGCGGCCGAGCGGGCGGAGCGGTTGGCGCGGGAGGGGCTGGCGAAGCTGGGATGGACGGAGGCAGACTTGGCGGCGCGTCGCAAAGGGGACCGGGGCAAGCTGAAGCTCGCCGTCACATTGCGTGCCGAGACGACGATGACACTGAAGTGGATTGCGACGCGGCTACAGATGGGCACTGCAGCGAGCCTGTCGAATCTGCTGTCGGCGCAGAGGCAGAAGGGGAGTTGGTGTGAATATGCGGGACTGACCCCTTTTTGACCCCTTTTCGCGGACACCCAGGCAGCGAAGATCTGCGGCGCATCACCGGCCGGGCGCGGTTCTTCCGCCGGGCGTTCGACCTCATGGCGGCGACCTGCCCGCCGCATGGCAGGCGGGAGTAGGCGGCGACCTCGCCAGCGGCACGGCCCCTCGGGCGACCGGGGGGCCTTTCTCGTGGATCTGTTTGTTATCCTGTGGCAAACCGCAGCTTCAAGCCCAGGCTCATGAGTATGGCATTAAGACTGGCGAAGCTGGGATTCCCCCGGCGTGAAAGCTGGCGGTAGAGGCTTTCGCGGTTCAAACCAGCGAGCCTCGCGGTGCGGCTCATCCCGCCGTGAGCATCCACGACGTCTCGCAGGGCCTGGAGGAACACTGGGGTTGACCCGGTTTCGTGGACACCTTGGGGGCGGCGGGCACGGATGATTTAACGGGTTTGGGTTTCGAAGTCCACAGGACTTTGGTAGCCGAGGGCGCTGTGGAGCCGCACCCGGTTGTAATAGGTCTCGACGTAGGCGAAGAAGTCGGTGGTCGCTTCGGCGCGCGTGGCATAGCCACCCGCCCCCTCGGCCAGGCTCACGCACTCGCGCTTGTAGGTGGCCATGAAACTCTCCATCGCGGCGTTGTCATAGGGGTTGCCCGCGCGACTCATGCTCGCCTCCAGTCCCGCGGCTGCCAGCAGGGCACGGTGTTCCCCGCTGGCGTACTGCACGCCGCGGTCGCTGTGGTGGAGCAGGCCACGCGGGGGTTGGCGCTGACCAAGGGCCATCCGCAGGGCCGCCAGCACGGTCAGCGCCGCCAGGCTCGCGCTGGTAGCCCAGCCCACCACGTGGCGGCTCCAGAGATCGAGGATCACCGCCACGAAGAGCCACCCCTCGGCGGTGGGCACGTAGGTGAGGTCGCTCACCCAGATCTGGTTGGGGCCGGTGGGCGCCGGCGCCTCGGCCAAGCGGTTGGGCGCGACAGGGTGGGCGTGGGCGCTGTCGGTGGTGCGCGGCACGTAGCGGCGGGGACCCTGGCCGCGCAGGCCCTGCTGGCGCAGCAACCGGGCCACGCGTTTGGTGCTGTGTCGCTGGCCGCGCTGCCGCAGGGTGTGCCGGATGCGAGGGGCACCGTAGCGTCCGCGGTGCTCGGCATGGACCGCAGCGATGTCCTGGCTCAGGGCGGCGTCGGCCTGGGCGCGCGGACTGGGGGGTGCTTTGACCCAGGCGTAGTAGCCGGCACGGGTCACGCCCAGCGCGACGCAGAGTTGGGCCAGCGGGTAGTCGGCCCTCATGCTTTGGATGCGCTGGTAGCGCTCGGCGACGGTTCCGAGAGGATGCCCAGCGTTTTTTTTAGAATGTCCCGCTGCTGGCGCACGCGCAGCAACTCGGCTTTGAGGGCACGATTCTCAGCGGCCAGGTCGGCGCCGCCGGGGAGAACCTCGCCGTGATAGCGGCGCTTCCATTCTTTGAGGGAGGGGTAGCTCACGCCCAGTTCCCGGGCGATCTGGGTGCCGGGCCGGTCGGACCGCAGCCAGTGCTCGACGGCTTGACGTTTGAAGGCGTCGGCGTAGCGCTTTTGAGACGCGCGGGCGGCCGAAGCCGCAGCGGCCGGGGTGGGGGGGAGCACGGTTTCAGGATTGTCGTAGGCATGTCGGGCTTTTTTGTAGCCCGCCGCCCCCAAGGTGTCCACGAAACCGGGTCAACCCCAGCGGGCCATCTCCGGGCCGCCGTCGGCTGACTCACCCGCAACGTCTCCTCCTGATTGAACAGCCCTCGCCGTAGCCGCGAGGGCTGTCTATGGCCCGACGACAACGGGCGCGAAACTGCGGGCGCGCGCCAGCCACGGACGCAACCGTCTGCGGCCCTTGGCCGGTCGGCTGGCAGGCCGCCCGGGCTTCGGCGGGGCGGGGGTAGATAACGGCTTGGGGATGTTCTGCGCCTGAGAACACTCGGACTGGCCTCGAGGCCGGCACGGCCCTGTTCCCGCGAGGAGTATGACCTGTTTTCGAGACTTCGGTGTGAGCTACCGGTCGGTGAGGCCATCCACTCCAGCGGGTGTGGTTGCGGAACCCGGAAAGGTTCGGGCGGGCTTGGATCGAGCGGTTTCTTCGCCGTGTTTTGTCGGGGTTACGCTGTCGCTGGCGTAGGAAACTCCGCTGAGCAGGGGGACGGTCGCGGCGACCGCTTCCCAAGGGGAAGCCCGACTCAGGGGAATCGTCTGCGGCTTGCTCCAACCTTCTTCCGGCCGCGGGGTGCGTGAGCGCCATAACAAGCCCGCGCCATCCGGGCTGAACGAACTGGTGCTGGACTGGACCTGGTAGGTCAGGTGAGGCGCATCCCAAGGCACCAGAACCAGAGCGAAGGCGTCGCGCCCACCCGCTTCCAAAAACCCTTTGGTGCGAAGCCGCTCCACGGTTCCAAAAAACAGGCCCCAAAAGGACTTGGTTACGTTCGCCTGAACCATCCGCAGGTTCGAGGGATAAAAGTCCCAGCCGAACTCGCCTCTGCCGGCATCCACGTAGCCGGAGACCTTGCCCAGGCGGGCGTAGAAGCGTTTCAGCGTTTCCTGTTTGGACCTGCCGCCGAGACGGCCCTCAACGGTCAGGCTGGGGTCGGGCTTGCCCGCCCCTTCAATCTTCCACGAAAGGGTGGATTCGTCTTGAACGGCCGTGAGGTCCAAGTCGTAGGTCCGGCTCGGGTGCAACCGCAACACCGGTACCGGGTCGCCGTTGTTATCTTTCAGGCGCACCCGCACCCCGGTCATGTGGTTGGCCTTGCTGCCCGCGGTGACCTGCGTCTGCATGACGAGGAACAGCAGGCGATGGGTGGGCGGTTTGTCCTTCAAGCTGGTCAAGTTGGTCAGCATCGTTGCCGGCAGGCTGTTCGTGAACCAGTGTTCGAGTGCCGGCGTATTTACCGCCCGACTGTCGCCGAGCAGTCGGAGGTGTTTGAGCAAATACGCTGCGTAAAAGTCCGAAACCCGGTCCAGCCGGTCGAACGGGCTGTCCACAATCGGGATTTCAGCCATTTTGGCCAGCGCCTCGGCAGCCTTGGTTTGGTATGAGTCTCCTTGGCTCTTGTCGCCTTGACCGTCTTCTTTCTCGCTCTCCTTGGGCGGGTTCGAAACGGTGGGGGGGTGGTTTGTTGCGCTTCCCTCGCTGTCTCCATTCGCTTTGGCGGCGGCGATCAGGGCCAGAGCAAAGTCCAAGGTCTGGATGTTCCGGCGCGCCGTGGTGGTCTGGACTTCATCCAGCATGATGTCCATCCGCAACCGCGCGTTTGTGTACTCCGTTTCCCGGGAGGCGAAGTATCGGCTTAGGTTGGTGTACAATGCCACGGAAACAGCATTGGAGTCCATCCGTCGCTGGGCGGCGGCCAAGTGCAGCGCGGTGAACTCTGTCGGATGACTGATGCTGGCTGTGGGTCGTGTGCCGCAGCCGGTGCTGGCGGCAACCAGAGTCGCCAAGGCTGCCGATAACAAGGTGATTCCGGTGGAGAAGCGGATTGCTCGAGGGTTTGTTTCAGGGGTGGGGTTCATAGATTCGGTATTCGTGGGGACGGCTTGTAAAGGTAACTGGAGGTGAATGGATCAAGATGGTGCCAAGGAAACATTCGCAGACAGTAAAGCTACGGGCGGCGTGGTCACGACCGCATAGGGGAAGTAGTGCCGACGGACCGTTCCGTCCGGGCGTTGCGAGGTGCAACCGGCCAGGGCCAGGGAGCCGAATATCAGAATGGCGCCCAATGCAATGCTGCTGTTCCACCGCGATTGTCCAGACTCGGTCATCGGCTGCAGGCGCGGATCTTTGTAACGACTTCTCAATGGCGGAGGATTCTTGACAGCATCGAGTCGGTCGGGTGGAAGGCCTTGTGCCTTCCACCCGCCGAGGGCATCGCGTTAGTCGATCTCCTCGACTTCCAAAAGAAAGGAAGCACCGTCGCTTGAGAGGGCCCAACCGGTGGTTGTCGAGTATACGGTACCGGAGGTTGATAGGTACACTTGGATCGTATGCGTTCCGGCTGGAAGACTCGAAAGGTAACCGCTGATCGTGCCCGGAACGTAGCTCGTCGCGAGAAGTCCGCCGGCGTACGTATGAACTGTGTTCTGAAGATCAGTTGGATAACCATTCAATCGAATCCACCACTTGCCGATCGCGGCGGGGCCGGCGATCCCGAAATTATCCACATAGTGAACACGGATTGAACTCGTATCGCTGTGCTTGGTAAATTGCATCTGGCGACCGGGGATCGGAACCGTGTAGATGCCGCCGCCGAAACTCTCGTTTTGGTTGCCTTGAACATAAGTGATGCGGCGTTGCCCGGCCGGACCTTGCGGACCTTCCGGTCCCTGGGGACCCGCGGGTCCGGCCTCCCCCTGGGCTCCCGGTGGTCCCTGCGGCCCCATTGGACCGGGCTCGCCCGGCTCGCCCTTGTCTCCCTTCGGCCCCGCTGGCCCCATCGGCCCCGTCTCGCCGGGGATGCCCTGTGGCCCCTGGGGGCCAGCCGGACCGGCCTCTCCTTGGTCGCCTTTGTCACCTTTCGGGCCTTGTGGACCGATCGGCCCGATTTCTCCCGGTATGCCCTGCGGTCCCTGGGGACCCACCGGGCCGGGCGCACCGGTGTCGCCCTGCGGCCCCACCGGACCAGTCGGACCGATTGGTCCTTGTGGGCCGACGTCGCCCTGCGGCCCCGTGGGCCCTTGGGGGCCTTGCGGCCCGGTCGCTCCCAGCGTCACGTCCAGCGATGCCGCACCGGCTTCGCCGTTCCCTGACTGAACCAGGAGTTGGTAAGTGCCCGGTGTCACGCTCGCGGGCAACGCCGCTTGAATGTTCCCGGCGGTGGAAGACACCACCGTCAGGGGCAGGGTGCCCAAAGTGACCGCCAGCGGACCGCGGTTGAAGTTCTGTCCGGTCAGGGTCAGCGTGCCGAGGTTGAAGTCCGCCTCGGCGCGGGTGACCTTGACGGTGTTTTTGGCGTTCGGGTCGGCGCCCTGGGCGGAGGCGACCAGCGGGGCGAGGCATAGCGCGGCGGCCAAGGCCAGCGGTGTGAGATAAACGCCGCGGCGCAAGGCGCTGGCGCGTCGAAGGTTGATGGGGCGTTGCATGTTGCTGAGTTGTTCGTTTTCTTCGTTTTGTTCGTTTCCGGCCGACGGGGCAGGCTGCCACCGCCGGCCGCACTCACACCCTTATCAGGACCAACAGAATTGCCAATAGGGGTAAATACCCCTAGTCACCCTCAGCGAATGACGCGAAGCAACATCAGGCAATGTGATCGTCGCGTTGACGCGCTTTTCCGGAGCGGCGTCATTCCGGCGGCCCAAGCGGCTGGTAGCAGGCGAGCCGGGTCCCAAGCGGCGGTTCGGATTTCGTTTTCCCGTGGCGACGGGATCGCCCCCTTGGCGTCGGCCTTCTTTCCCAAATCAAGCTCGATCACCGCCGGGAGTTTGCGGTTTGTCCGGCGGGCTTTCTGCCCTAGTTTGCCCGCATGGCAGAGCCTGAACCGATGCTCCGATTGAAGGAGGTCAGCAAACGCTTCGCTTCGCCGGGAGGCGAGGTGGTCCACGTGTTGCGCGAGGTCAGTCTCGATGTTGCCCGGGGCGAGGCGCTGGCGATCATTGGGCCGTCGGGCTCGGGCAAGACCACGTTGCTGAACGTCATCGGCACGCTGGACCTGCCGACCAGCGGCAGCGTGCTCCTGGAGGGCGAGGAATTGACGCGCCTGAACGAGGCGCAACTCGCCGAGGTCCGGAACCGTCGGATCGGTTTTGTCTTTCAGGCGCATCATCTGCTGCCGCAATGCACGGTGCTGGAGAATGTGCTCGTGCCCACGCTGGCGACCCGCAACGAAGTGGTGCGCGACGGCGCGCCGGAGCGGGCAAAGCGGCTGCTGGAGCGTGTCGGGCTCGGTGGGCGGTTGCGGCATCGGCCAGGCCAGCTTTCCGGGGGCGAGCGCCAACGGGTGGCGGTGGTGCGGGCGCTGATCAACGAGCCGCGCTTGTTGCTGGCGGATGAACCCACGGGCGCGCTGGATCGCGTCAGCGCGGACAACCTCGGTCAACTGCTGGTCGAGTTGAACCGGGAACTGCGCCTGACGTTGATCGTTGTCACTCACTCCCTCGAACTGGCGCATCGGCTCGAGCGCGTGCTCGAGATGCGCGATGGCCGGCTCTCGCCGCTGTGAGCACGCTGCGTCTTATTTGCCGGAGCCTCGGGTTCCACGCCCGGGCGCACTTGGGCGCTCTGCTGGGCGCGGCGGTGGCAAGCGCCGTCTTGATCGGCGCGCTCGTGGTCGGGGATTCCGTCCGGGCGTCGCTCCAGCGCCTCGCCCTGCTGCGGCTGGGCAAGACGGAATTGGCGCTGGCCACCGGCGACCGGATGTTCCGGGCGGGGCTGGCGGGCGAAGTCCAGATGGGCCTTCGCGGTCAGGGCGCTTCGCAACTGCCGGTCGTGGCCCCGGCGCTGCAATTGCCAGCCGTGGCGACCGCCGGCGACGGAGCCGCTCGTGCCAACGGGGTCACCCTCTACGGCGTGGACGGGCGCTTCTGGCAGTTGGCGAGCGAACCGGCGGGCGTTGCCGAAATCCCGCCGGATGCGGTGCTGGTGAATGAAGCCCTGGCGCGGCAGTTGCGGGTCAAGGCCGGCGACAGCGTTTTGTTCCGCGTGCAGAGGCCTAGCGCGCTCTCCCGCGACGCGCCGCTCGCGCCCCAGGAAAACACCTCGGTGGCGCTGCGCCTGCGCGTGGCAGACATTGTGCCGGACGGGCAGGGCGGTCGGTTCAGCCTGGCGGCGAATCAACTGCCGCCGTTGAACGCCTTCGTCTCGCTTGCCTTCCTCGGGCAGCGCGTTGGGGCGACCAACCGGGCCAACCTGATGCTGGTGGGCGGCCAGTCGGCCGCGCCGGTTCCCGGGCGCACGGTGACGACGGGCCCCTCCGGGGCGGTGGTGATGGTCAGCCAAGCCCAGGCGCCGGCTGCGCTGCTGCCAACGGCGTCCGCCGCGCTCGCCCAACGCGCCAATCTTGCGGACGCCGAACTGGAATTGCGCGAGGTGCCGGCCGCGCAGGCAGTCGAGCTGCGCACGCCGCGCGTGTTCCTGGACAGCCCGGTGGCGGAAGCGGTGTTGGGTTCGCAGACCAATTCCGTCGCGGCCCGGCTCTCGCGGATGATGCCGTTTGTCCGGCCGGTGGGGGTGTTGACCTACTTCGTGAACGAGTTGCGACTGGGCGAGCGCGCCACCCCATACTCGATGGTCACCGCGGCTGGCGCGCCCGTGACGCCGCCCGACATGGCCGATGATGAGATTCTGATCACCGAATGGCTGGCGGAGGATCTCGGGGCCAAGGCGGGCGATGAACTGTCCTTGAAATACTTCGTGGTGGGACCCTCGCGCGCTCTCGATGAACGGTCGGCGACGTTTCGCGTCCGGGCCGTCCTCCCGATGAACGCTGGCGTGCTGGATCGGGATCTGATGCCCGACTTCCCCGGCATGACCGATGCGGACAACTGCCGCGACTGGGATACCGGCCTGCCCATCAGCGCGGACGCGATTCGGGACAAGGACGAACAGTACTGGGACGCCTATCGCGGCACGCCGAAGGCGATCATCACGCTCGCGGCCGGACAAAGGCTGTGGGAGAACCGCTTCGGCAATCTCACGGCGGTGCGTTTCTATGCCGCGCCGCCTTCGCTCGCGCCTATCGCCTCCCGTCCGGCTACGGGTCAGGATCGCCTCCTGGCGTCCGTTCTGCAAAACGTGCGGCCGCTGCTGATGCAGGCGCTCGACCCGGCGTGGTTTGGGTTGAAGTTCGAGCCGGTGCGGGCACAGGCGCTGGCCGCCAGTACTCAGGCGCAGGACTTTGGCCAGTTGTTTCTGGGCTTCAGCCTCTTCCTGATCGCGGCGGCGCTGCTCTTGATGTCGGTGTTGTTCCAGTTCGGAATCGAACGACGCGCCGGCGAGGTGGGGACGCTGCTGGCGGTGGGCTTCACGCCGGGGAAAGTCAAACGATTGTTGCTGACCGAAGGCGCGGCGCTGGCGGTGCTGGGCGCCGCCCTGGGCGCGTGGGGCGGCGCGTGGTATGCCCAAGCGATGGTGCGCGGGCTCAACACGGTGTGGCGGGACGCGGTCGCGGGCGCGAGCCTTGTGTACGCGTTGGAAACTCGCACGGTCATCGCCGGCGCCGTGGTGGCGGTGGTGGTCACTGTGGTGACGATGTGGCTGGCCCTGCGGCGGCAGGTGGCACGGCCCGCCCGCGAATTGCTGGCCAGCGAGGGTGAACTCGAGTCGGTCGCGGGCCCGTCGCCGGGAAATGCGCCCGTTCACTCACGGGCAAAGTGGCTGGCGACTGCGGGCGCCGCGGGGGCGCTGGCCCTGCTGGTGTGGGGCGTGATGAATCCGGGCGCGGGGGCGGCGGGGCTGTTCTTCGGGTCGGGCGCGCTGTTGTTGGTGGCGGGGTTGGCGGCGGCCTCGGCGTGGTTGACGCATCTGGGCTCGGCGGCCGAGGCGGCGCGACTGACGATTGGCGGGCTGGGTGTTCGCAGCGCCACGCGGCGTCGCCGGCGCAGCCTGGCCGTGATTGGTCTCCTCGCGTGCGGCAGTTTCCTCATTGCTTCGATCAGCGTTTTCCGGCTCGAGGCGGTGCGTGACGCTGGCTCTCGAACCTCGGGAACAGGCGGCTTTGCGCTCCTCGGCGAGGCGACCCAGCCGGTGGTCGAGGACCTCAACAGCGCCAAAGGCCGCGAGGTGTACAATCTGGACACCAACACCCTCGCCGGGGTGGGGTTCGTGCAACTGCGTGTCCGTGCCGGGGATGACGCCAGTTGCCTGAATCTGAACCGCGCGCAGAAGCCGCGTTTGCTGGGCGTGCGGCCGGAAGCGCTCGCCGGTCGGTTCACCTTCACCAAGCTGGCAAATGGCGCCGACCCGCAGGCGCCTTGGAAGACGCTGTTGCGGGGTGAGTTTTATCCCGCCCGCGGGGCGCCGCTGGCCGACGATGAAGTGGCGGCGATCGGGGATGCGGCGTCCATCCAGTGGGCTTTGGGCAAGAAGGTGGGCGATGTCATCCCGTACACCGACGAGCGGGGGCGCGAGTTCAAGCTGCGGCTGGTGGGGGCGGTGGCGAACTCGATTCTGCAAGGCAATTTGCTGATCGCGGAGGACGAGTTCATCGCACGATTTCCGTCGGCGACCGGCTACCAGATGTTCCTGATTGACGCGCCGGCCGAACGGTTGGATGCAGTGGCGGCCGAATTGACGCGGGCCCTGAAAGACCTCGGCTTTGAGGCGACGCGGACGGTGGAGCGGCTGGCGGCCTTCAACGCGGTGCAGAACACTTATCTGGGCACTTTCCAGATTCTGGGTGGCTTGGGACTGGTTCTCGGCAGCGTGGGGCTGGGCGTGGTCGTGTTGCGCAACGTGATGGAACGGCGCGGCGAACTCGCCGTCCTGCTGGCCCTGGGGTTGCGCCGGCCGGCACTGAAGAAGCTGGTGCTGGCGGAGCACGGGGCGCTGTTGGGGGTGGGCCTGGGTCTGGGCGTGTTGGCGGCGCTGGTGGCCGTGCTGCCGTCGCTGCTCGCTCCGGCGGCCCAGCCTCCGGGAGCGTCTCTGGCGCTGACGCTGGCAGCGGTGTTGCTGAACGGTGCGCTGTGGACGTGGCTCGCCACGGAGGCGGCCATGCGAGGAAGATTGGTGGACGCGCTGAGGAATGACTGACTTTTCGATGAAGACGACGTGGCAATGGATCATGGGCGGCGTGATCGCCGTGCAACTCCTCGCGGCCGAAGCGCCGCTGTTTCAAGCGGACTTCAGCAACGCCGAAGTCGGCAAAGCGCCGGCCGGCTTTCGCGTGTTGGACGGCGGGTTCGCCGTCCGGGAGGAAGGCGGCAACCGGTTTCTCGAACTGCCCGGCGCGCCGCTGGAATCGTACGGCGCGCTGTTCGGTCCGGCGCAGCGGGACGGCGTACGGGTCAGCGCGCGGATTCTCGGCACGGCGAAGGGCCGGCGGTTCCCGACCTTTGCCATTGGCCTGGGCGGCGTGAGCGGCTACCGCCTCCAGGTGAGCCCGGGCAAAAAGGAACTCGAGTTGTGGCGCGGCGAGGAACGTCAAGCCGGAGTGCCCTTCGACTGGCAATCGGGCCGATGGACGCACCTACAACTCCAGGCGCGCAAGGTCGAGGACGGCCGTTGGAAGATCGAAGGCCGTGCCTGGACGGAGGGTGCCGCGTTGCCGGGCGGCTGGCTGATCGCGCTCGACGTGACGGACGAGCCGCGGAATGGCCAGGCGGGAATCTTCGGCAGCCCGTTCGCCGGCACACCGATCGCCTACGACGATCTGACGGTGACGCCCGCCGCTGAGAGGTAGGCTCGTTACTCTGAGGTACCACCGTCCATGCCAGCCCAGTTCCCATTGACCCGGCTGTTGCCCGGCGGAACGGCCGCGAGGCTGTGCCTGAGTCTCCTGCTTTTGACCGGCACTGTGTCCCGGGCGAAGGCCGCCTTGCCGGTCGAAGCGGAACTGGTCATTCCGCCGGCCGAAACGTACGTCATCGGCGACACGATTCCGCTGTATTGGCGGTTCCGAAACGTCTCATCCGAACCGCTGGGATTCATGTGGGAGGGTTGCTGCCGCCTGAACGGGCGGCTCACGGTCACCTTGGATGGCCGGGAGATTGAACCCATTCCGCCCGGGCAGGCGCTGGCCCACATGTTCGCCAAGGCGGAACGCCTCGAGCCCGGCGCGGCGCGCGATTTCGACACGCGCCTGAGCGACTGGGTGCGGCTGCTGCGGACGGGTACCTATCATCTGCGGGGTCGGTACACCGGCGTGTTACCCGACCAGCAGCCCCAAGTGCCCCGGGGAACCCGTCTGTGGCGCGAGGCGGCGGAGACGGGACCGATTTCCGTGACCGTGATCAGCGTGGATGACTACCTCGCGCGCCGCGAACGGCAGGCGAGGGCAAGGGGCCTCGAATTGACGATCTCCGGGCCGGCAGCGGTTCCGGCGCTTGGCACGGCCCCGTTAACCCTGCGCGTGGTGAATCGCGGCTCCGCGGCGGCCAGCTTTGCCTGGCCGGACGACTTTCAGTTGTGGTTTGTGGCGGCCACGGGCGAACGGGTGGCGCTGAGCAGCGCGGCGATCGAGGGCAACTATGAAGCCATCCGCCTGCCGGCCGGCGGGAGCTTCGAGCGCGAGATTCCTCTTCGCGCAGAGCAGTTGGAGGGGGAGGCCCTGGGCCTGTACCGCCTGTTCGTGGATCTCGCGGCGGGAACCAACGCTGAGCCTCGTGTGCCCTCAAACGCGCTTGCCATCGGCTGGCAGCTCGGGCGGGAGGAAGTGTCCGCCCTGTTGACTGCCGCGGCGGTCCCGCAACGGCCCGGCGCGCGCAACGCCCCGTTGCGGCTGCTGCGCGTGTACCTGGGCGAGTTGGGGCCGGTGCTCGACGCGCTGGCGGCTGCCCCGCTGTCCGCCGAGGCGCAAGCCCTCCGCGCGCAACTGGCCCAGGCAGCCGCGCTCAAACCGGTCGCGCCCACGCCCGGCCGGGTGAACTGGGGCCTTAAGATTCATCCGGACGCAAGCTGGAGCTGGACGGATCCCCGGCTCGCTGCTGCCGCCCGGGCAGCGGCGTCCGAACCCCTGCAACAACTGGCCGGTTTGCTGGCCTTGCGCCGGCATCTGGGTTGGGAGGTGGTCCTGGCGGTGGAACCGGCCGACACCGTCACCCTCGGACAACTGTTCACGCTGGCCGAGGAGTTCGGCGCTTTGCGGACAGAACTCGCCGATCTGGTCCAGTACGTCGCGCCGTCCGGCTCGCCGACCAACCGGCTGGCGTCAGGCGCGGTCGCCTTCGCCCCGGCGCCCCTGCCAACGGCCGTGGCACTGCGGGTGAAGCCGACCTCGTCCGGTCTGGGAATCGAGTTTGCCGCCCGCGACGCGGGGGCCACGCCGGGGCTTTTCCGGCCGGAGGAACTGGACCGGACGCCGTTTGCGCCGCTGCCAGCCGGTGGTCTCGCGGAGTTGCTGGCTCCCCGCCCGGCGGCAGTTCTGCTGGTTCTCGCGCGGGACGGGTTGCGGTGGAGCGATCTCCGTGAGCTGCTCGAACCAGCGCTGGCGCGGGGGTTGCGCGTTCACCTCACGCCGTGGCGGTGAAGGGTTTGACCGGCCGATCCTGAGCGAAGGGCGAAGGGCGCGCTGGCCAATTCTCCCCACCGGCCGTTCGCGGCCGCGAAACCCGCGTTGACAAGGCGGCACGTTGCGCTTCCCTTCCGCCGCATCCGATTCAAGGAAGTTCCTTCCGTCACGGCAGGACTCCTGAAACAGGAACGATTGAAACCTGAACGAAGAAGACATCCCAAAGCATGAGCGAACAAACTGTGGCAAGCGTCGGCACCGTGGTGCCGGATTTTGAACTGGAGACCTACAATCCCGAAGATCGCGAATTCGGTCGGATTTCCCTGGCCGAACTGCGCAAGAAGAAGAAGTGGACGATCCTCGTTTTCTATCCGGCCGACTTCACCTTTGTCTGCCCCACCGAGCTCGCGGATCTTGCCGAGAAGTACGAGCTGCTGAAGAAGCTTGGCGCAGAGGTCATCTCCGTGTCCACGGACACCAAGTTCTCGCATCTGGCGTGGAAGGATGCGGAGAAGCTCCTGGCGGGCGTGAAGTACCCGATGGGCGCGGACGTCACCGGCGCGGTCAGCCGGCTGTTCGGTGTCTATGACCCCAAGAGCGGTCTCGCGCTGCGGGGCACGTTCATCATCAACCCCGACGGCGTGCTGGTGTCCTCGGAAGTCAATTTCTACAACGTGGGCCGGAACGCAGACGAACTCGTGCGCAAGATGCAGGCGAACGTGTATCTCGCGAAGCATCCGGACGAGGCCTGCCCGGCGAAATGGCAGCAGGGCGGCAAGACCTTGAAGCCGAGCGAAAAGCTGGTGGGCAAGGTGTTCGAAGCTCTTCAGTAAGGCGCTCGCGCACGCGACCGACGGTGATTCTTCCGCGGCGAGCGCGGATCCTTCGGTGTTCGCGCTCGCTTTCTTTTTCCGCAGAAGGCGGTCCGGCCGGGAGAGCGAAGCCGCCAAGGCGGCGCACGGCTTCCCCAGCGCCCACCCTTGGCAAAGCGAACGGCTGCGCCCGGTCGGACGCGGCCGTTGATCCGGCAGTGATGAGAACCGTTTACAGACGGGAAACCAGCAGCTCGCGCTGGAGGATCATCTCATGCGGCAGTTCGGAGTGGAGCTTGAGAAACAGCTCCTCTTGCATCAGCAGTTCACGGCGCCATTCCTCGATATCAATCCGGAGCACCTTCTCCAGCGCGGCGGCGTCGAAGTTCGGCAGACCGGCGAGGTCAATGTCGGCGGCGTCGGGCACCCAGCCCAGCGGGGATTCGTGGGCATTGGCACGGCCCCGGCAGCGGTCCACGATCCACTTGAGCACGCGCATGTTCTCCCCGAAGCCGGGCCACAGGAAATGGCCCTCGGCATCCTTGCGGAACCAGTTCACGTGGAAAATACGGGGCGGATACTTGATGCGTTTGCGCATCCGCAGCCAGTGCTGGAAGTACTGGCCCATGTTGTATCCCACGAACGGTAGCATGGCCATGGGATCGCGCCGCACCTGACCCATGCCGCCGATGGCGGCGGCGGTCATCTCGGAGCCGATGGTGGCCGCCACAAACACGCCGTGGATCCAGTTGAAGGCCTGAAAAACCAGCGGCATGGTGCCGGCGCGGCGGCCGCCGAAGATCAAACCGCTGATGGGCACGCCGGCCGGATCCTCCCAGGCTGGATCAATCGAAGGGCACTGGCTGGCCGGCGCGGTGAAGCGGGCGTTCGGATGGGCCGCCTTGCGGCCGCAGCCCGGGGTCCATTCCTGCCCCTGCCAGTCAACCAATTTGGGCGGCGGCGTGTCAGTGAGATCTTCCCACCACACGTCGCCGTCTGGGGTCAGGGCCACGTTGGTGAAGATGGTGTTCTTCGAAATGGTCGCCAACGCGTTGGGGTTGGACTTGGCGGAAGTGCCGGGAGCCACGCCGAAGTAGCCAGCCTCGGGATTGATGGCATAGAGACGGCCGTCCTTGCCCGGTTTGATCCAGGCGATGTCGTCTCCGACCGTCCACACCTTCCACCCCGCTTCACGATAGTGCTTGGGTGGGATGAGCATGGCGAAGTTGGTCTTGCCGCACGCGCTGGGGAACGCGGCCGCCACGTAGGTCTTCTCGCCATCGGGCGCTTCCACGCCAAGGATGAGCATGTGTTCCGCCATCCAGCCCTCGTCGCGCGCCATGCAGGATGCGATGCGCAGGGCGAAGCATTTCTTGCCGAGCAGCGCGTTGCCGCCGTACCCCGACCCGTAGGACCAGATCTCGCGCGTCTCCGGGTAATGCACGATGTACTTCACCTTGGGGTTGCAGGGCCAGGGAACATCCTTCTGTCCCGGCGCCAGCGGCGCGCCCACTGTGTGAACGCAGCGAACAAATTCGCCATCCCCCAGCACATCGAGGACTTTTGACCCCATGCGGGTCATGATTCGCATGTTGACCACCACGTAGGGGGAGTCGCTGATCTCAACGCCGATGTGGGCAATGTGTGAACCGAGCGGCCCCATGCTGAAGGGGATCACGTACATGGTGCGCCCGCGCATGCAGCCGTCGAAGAGCGGCCGGAGGGTTGCCCGCATCTCGCGCGGGTCCACCCAGTTGTTGGTGGGCCCCGCGTCTTCCTCCCGGCGCGAGCAGATGAAGGTGCGATCCTCGACGCGGGCGACGTCGCTCGGATCCGAGAGGGCGAGGAAACTGCCCGGCCGTTTCTCCGGATTGAGGCGCTTGAAGGTGCCGGTTTGGACCATCAGTTCGCACAACTCGTCATATTCCCTCTGCGATCCGTCGCACCAGTGAATGGAATCGGGTTTGCAGAGTTCGGCCATTTCCTTGACCCAGGCAAGCAGGGCGGCGTTCTTGGTGTTGCAGGTTCCCGTCGTCGTCATAGGCATTGATCGTGGCGGTCCGGGCGGGCGTGGAATTGCCCGTCAGAGGCGGTCGTCACCGGGGTGCGTCTGGCCTCCTGCCTTCAGACCGCGCCGCAAGGTACCGGCGTGCCCCCGCCTTGCAAGCCAGTTCGGCAGGTTCCCATCCGCCGGTCGGTTCCCAGCCAAGTTGAAATGCAAAGCCAGCCAGCCGTCGGCAGTTTCCGGCGATGCCGAAGGTGGCCATCGCCCTTGCGCGTCAATGCGACTGCGGTGGGCCAGCGGCGTCACTGGGGCGCCAGCTTCTTCTTCATTTTCTCCACCTTCGGAGCGATGACGACGGCGCAATACCCCTGGTTCGGGTTGTTACGGAAGTAGTCCTGGTGGTACAGCTCCGCCTCGTAGAACTTCCTCAGTGGAACGATCTCGGTGACGATCGGGCGGGAAAACCTTTTCTGGGCCGCCGCCTTCGATTTCTCGGCTGCATCCCGCTGGGCTTCGGTTGTGTAGAGGATGATGGAACGGTATTGAGGGCCGACATCCGCCCCCTGCCGGTTGAGCGTGGTGGGATCATGGCAGTCCCAAAAGATCTCAAGCAGGCGCTCCACCGTGACCTTGGCGGGATCAAACTCGATGCGGACGACTTCCGCATGGCCGGTCCGACCCTCGCACACCTGCTTGTAGGTCGGGTTCTCCACGTGGCCGCCCGCGTAGCCGCTGACGACCGACTTCACCCCCTCGACCAGTTCGAACACGGCCTCGACACACCAGAAGCAACCGCCGCCGACCGTCAACGTCTCGGTTTGGTTCGCGGAAGAAGAGGGAGAAGTGTTCATGGAAGATGCGGAGCCCTCGGCGGCGGCTGCGCTTCCAATCAGAACGCACGCCGCCAGGAAAGCAGAGAGGCAACAACGTTTCATCGCCGGCCAAGCTAGCCGCGCAGGGCCGGCGCGCAAACCGAACGTCCCGGAAACGCGCGTCAGGTTGCCGGCGCGGCGGGCGGTTCTGCTTTCGGCTCGCCTGTCGCCGCAGCCGACGCAGCGGCGGGTGGCGTCTCGGTGACCGCCTGAGGCTCGATCGGTGCCGGTGCGGACTCTGCCGGAGCGGCCTCCGCCTCGCCTGGCACGGCGGATTCCACCGGGGCGGAACTGGCGGTGCTGGATTCCGGGGCGGGCGCAGTTCCCCCCGATTCTCCAGTGGCTGCGGCAGCTTGCGTCTCTGGCGTCGGAGTTGTCTCTGAGGCCGGAGTCTCTGCCGATTGGTCCGCGGCAGGGGCGACAGTGGTAGGCGCCGGTTTGGGCGCTTTGGTTGGCGGGGGCGGTTTGGGAAGCGGCTTCTTGGCCAGTTCCATGCGCCCGTTGCTGAACTCGATCACATGCCCTTGGTGAATCAACCAGTGCAGGTCCGAGATTACCGCCCGCTGCTCCGGGGTCGGTTCGGGACCGGCGGGCGCGGCAGGAGCGGGTGCAGGCGCTGCGGGTGGCTCGGCTGGAGCGGGGGCTGCGGCCTCTGGCGCCGGCGCGGCGGGAGCGGGTCCTGCGGTCGGCGCTTCGGTCGGCGTGGGCGCAGGTGCCGGTTCCGCCGGGGCGGTGACCGACGGTTCTGATACTGCAGCCGGCCGGTCCGGGGCGAGCGCCTGAATCAACGCCTTGCGCGTGCAACCCGGTTTGGCCGCGATGAATTCCACGATGCGCCGCACGCCCTCGGACACCACCGTGTTTTCCAGATCGAGGTAATGCGGCCGCGACACGCACACGTGCGTAACCGTTTTGTTGACCTTGAAAAAGTGCAGGCCATGCGCGGCAAACTGCTGACTGAGCAAGGTTGCCACCTTGATCGGAAAGCGCCGCTGCTGCTCGAGCGTCACCCGCAACGCGCGTCCCAGTTCGGGCGACAACACGCGGCGCGGGCCGGCCGCCGGGATGACAAAGGTCTCGACCTCGCGGACCAGGTTGGGCAGGTGAGTGGCGCGGAAGTGCGCCTCCATATCCTCCCGGCTTGCGAGGGTGAGTGGCTCCGGCACGTTCAGGCAGACGTACTCGCTGCGGAAGCTTTGCTCCTCGACCCACTGCTTCACCACGGCTTCGTCCTTCACGATCTTGACGCGGGACTTGTACGTCTCGAATGGCATGTGCGGACAACGCTCGGCGTGGATTTTTCGCAGCTTATCCTGGTAGCCGTGCAGATTCGGCGGCCCCAGCAGAGCCCCAGTCACACCGCACTGCGCCACGAAGGTGTAGGTGCCCTTGGGTGGGTCGGTCGGGACGCGCTGCACCTCGTAAAAGGTGGCCAGGTGGTGTTTGAGCACGTGCTGGGCGACCTCGTTCTCGTTCAACCAGAGCGATTCATCCAGCGAGCAGACAAAAAGGCGCTGCAACGGCTGGCCGTCCGGCCCGCGGCGGACCTTGAATTCCTGATTGAATCGCTCCGGTTTGCCCATGATCAGGGTGGCGATCTCAAACAAGGGATATGAACGCCCCGTCAGCTTGATTTGGCGGGCCAGGGAGTCCACGCCCTTCGGATCGGGCAGGAAGTTGATGTCCACCGGCACCAGCGGCTTGATGTCCTCCGGGCGCGGCGCGGCCTTGAAATCACGTCGCGGCCCCCGGTCCCGGCTGTCCCGACCGCCCGGAAACGGCCGTCGCTCACCGCCTGGCCCTCCCGAACCGGGACCCGAACCTGCTCGCGGCGGACGGTCCCGCCGATCGGGCCGCGGACCCCGGTCGCGGCGCGGTTCGCGCTCGCGGTCTGCCCACGACCGGCGGCCCTTCCCGCCACGCGGACCGTCATCGCTTTCGCCCTCAAAGCGGGCGTATTTGTTTTGTTGGACGGGTTCCCTCGCCCACGCCGGAAGCAACTGCAGGTCGAGATCGAGCTCGAAGTCGGACGAATTACTCATGGATTCAAAGGGCGCCGCTTTGTCGCGGGCCGTGTTCGGTCTGTCGGCACTTGTGTTTGCCGGGAGCAGCATGGGAGCCGCTGGGGGCGATTGCAAGGCATACCGTCCCCGGGGTCGGCGTTGCGCCGAGGGTCAGCCCCCGCTGGAATCGCGCTCCATTTGGAGCGAATCCGCTTGTGGCTCGATGCCTCGCGGTCGTCACGCCAGCCGGGCTCCAGTCGCCGCAGGCGAATTCCCCGCCCGGCGGGCGGGTCCTGCGTAAGAGTGGCACGTGCCCAACCCACTTGCTGCCGCGCTTGTGGATTCGGCCCGCCTCCTCCAAATTCTGTCCCGGTGACTGGGTGAGATGAATCCACAGGACAACAGGTGGCGCGGTTGGGTCGCGCTGGCGTGTGCTGGCTGGCTGGTGCTGACCAGCGGCTGTGCCACGTACAAGGACCAGGCCTCGACCATGAGTACGGCGTGGGCTTCGGGAAACTACGCCGCCGCGGCGCGGGACTTCTCCAGCCGTGCCCGCAAGCAGTCCAACGGCAAAGATGCCGTGATCTGGAACTTGGAGGCGGGGGCGGCCTTGCGCGCCATCGGGGATTACACGAACAGCAACCGCCACTTCGACATCGCGGCCGCTGCCATTGACCGCTACGAGCAGGCGGCGAAGGTGCGGGTAGGGCAGGAGGCGCTCGCCACTTTCTCCAATCAGCAGAATCTCCCCTACGAAGGTCGGCCCTACGACAAGATCATGCTGCACACGTACAAGGCCTTGAACTTCCTCGCCGTGGGGGATGTGGACCGGGCGCGGCCGGAAGTCATCCGCATGTATCAGCGCCAGCAGGACGCGGTGGCGGAGAACCGCCGGCGCATCGAGCAGGCGCAGGCGGCGGAACGGGCGAGCAAAGACCCGGAGGCGATCGCCCGGACCAAGGCCGATCCCACGTTCAACCAGGCCGTGAACGGACTCTCTCAGAACCTCGTGGGCTTCCGGGCGTACGCGGACTATGTGAACCCGTTCTCGGTGTATCTGGATGGTCTGTACTTCCTCCACGCCGGTGGCGGCGCTTCCGATCTGGAGCGGGCGATCAAGTCGCTGAATCGCGTGATCGAGGTGGCGGGCGAAAACCGATTCGTCGCCGCGGACGTGCGTGCTGCCAGCGACCTGCTGCGCGGCCAGCGCCCGCCGCCGCTGACGTACGTGATCTTCGAGAACGGCCGCGGCGCGAGCCGTGACCAAGTGCGGATAGACATCCCGATCATCTTCGCGGATGTATCGTACGTCGGGGCAGCGTTTCCCAAATTGGTCTTCCACGAAGGCCAGTTGCCAGCGATCACGGTTACGGCCGACGGCGTGCAGGAAACCACCCAGACGGTCAGCAGCATGGACGCGGTGATCGCCCAAGACTTCAAGAACGAACTGCCCGCGATCGTCACCCGTACGGTCATCGCGACGCTGGCGAAAGGGGCGGCGGCTTACGCGGCGAACCGGGCCGCCTGGCAACAAAGCGGTGAATTGGGCATGTTGGTGCGGATCGCGACCGCGGTGGCTCAGATGGCCGTGAACATCGCCGACACCCGTTCCTGGACGACCTTGCCGAAGGAATTTCAAGTCGCCCGGATCAACACGCCCGCGAGCCGGCAACTCACGGTGGCGGCCCCGGGCGGGCAATCGCTGAATGTGGCGCTCATTGACGGCGTCGTGAATGTGGTTTACGTGAAGTCTGTGTCCGCGGGCACCCCCCTGCTGGTCAGCCAGTTCAAACTCCGATGAAACTCGCCAACTTGATTATTCGCGTGGCCGCGGGAGCCGCCCTGGCGGCGATGCTCGCCGGCTGCGCCACCCGAACGGTGAACACCGTGGAGCCGTCCGCGCCCGGCAGCGACGGGCGAATGGTGTCCTTCAAAAAGGTGGTCACTGACCGAAGCCTGGACAGGAAGGTTAACGTTGCGGCCGTCAACGCCCTTGCGGCGGAAAACGGCCATCTCAAGGTGCAGGTCGAGGTGCGCAACCTGACCAACAAGCGCCAGCGATTCACCTACCGAGTGGAGTGGTTTGACGCCCACGGCATGTTGATCCGCCAACCCCAGGCCTCCGCCATCGCCCGCTCGCTGGAGGGGCGGGAAACCGGTTACATCACCATCGTGGCCCCCACCGCCGAGGCCAAGGATTACCGCCTGACCTTTTTGGAAGCTCTGAACTGACCAAGCCGCTCAATCATGAAACGATCCCTGTTGCCCTCCCTCGCCGTGCTGGCGGTCTTTTTGACCGCCGGTTGCGCCAGCAAAACCACGTACGTCGAGCCGACCAGTTCCCGGCTCATGACGACGACCTCCCAGATCAACATCCAGGATTTCGCCAATGCGGCGGACACCATGGTCAATTCGTTGATCGAGGCCCAGATCAACCCGGGCCTGCTCCGCAGCGGCGTACCCGGCACCCCGGCCTTGCTGGCCATCAGCCGGATTCAAAACAACACCGGCAGCCAGATTGACACCGACCTGCTCGTCAAGAAGATGCGGGTCGCGCTGCTGAAAACGGGCAAGGTGGTGACCTCCACCACCATCAGCCTCGCAGACGAACCGGAAGACCCGCTGGCCGCCCGGTACCAGATCGGCAACCGCGCGCCGGACTACACCCTCGCGGGCAAGATCATCGAGGACCGGATCACCGAGGGGAACAAGCGCCAGTCGGCCTTCGTCTTCCAACTTTCACTCAGCTCCCGAGAAGGCATCGCGGTCTGGGAGGACGAGAAGACCATCGTGAAACAGGGGCGCCGGCCCAGCGTCGGGTTCTGAGCTGGCAGGAGAAGGCGTCGGTTGGCAGCGGCCGGGGCGGTGGCCGTGATCAGCGCCCGCGGCGGCAGCGCTACGCCAGGTGATCGGGGCAGCCTGGCAACCTGGCACGGTGGGGAGGGAGGCAATTGGATCGGGTTCCGGCGGCGCCATAGTGGATAGCTCCGCTGGCGCTCTCTGAACGGGGTTGAGCCATCCCGGCCTCCATGCACCTTGGGCTGCCTTGAGCCGGTGGACCCGGCGGGAACGGTGGCCGGTGGTTTGTCCTTGTCACGCGCGCGGCCTCTGTTACGAGAGCACCCATGTCCATTCCTTCCGATCCCCGCATCCCACAGGCCGTTCCCTTGATGACGTCGCGACAGCGCGCCACCTTGCCGCGACGGCGTTTCTTGCAGTCCCTCGGGCTCGCCGCCGCTGCCGGGCCGTTCCTCGGCCGGAGCGGATGGGCGGCGGTTTCAGCCAATGGTAAGCTGAATCACGCGTGCATTGGTGTCGGTGGCATGGGCTGGGTGGATCTGCAGAACTTCCAACAACACCCGCGTACGCAGGTCGTCGCCCTCTGCGATGTGGACGCGAACGCACTCAACAAGGCCGCTGCGGCCGTTCCCGGCGCGCGCACCTACCGTGACTGGCGTGAGTTGCTGGAGCAGGAGGGTGACCGGATTGACTCGGTCAACGTCACCGTGCCCGACCACATGCACTTCGCGATTTCGTGGTCGGCAATCCAGCGCGGCAAACATGTGTATTGCCAGAAGCCGATGTGTCACGACGTCGCCGAGGTTCGCGCGCTCACCACGGCGGCCGCGGAAAAAAAGGTTGTGACGCAACTCGGAACCCAGCTCGCGTCCGGCGCCGGGGATCGCACGGTGGTGCAGTGGTTGCGCGCGGGGGTGATCGGCAAAGTCAAACACCTGTACCTGAGCGCCAATCGCCCCGGCGCGGTGGAAGCGTACCGGTTGAAAGGTCCGCGCCCGGCGCAATCGCAGCCACCCCCAGAGTGGCTCGACTGGGACCGCTGGCTCGGCACCGCGCCGACGCGCGGCTACGCGCCGGACATTTACCACCCCGTGAAGTGGCGGGCGTGGCTCGACTTCGGCACCGGCTGGTCGGGCGACATTGGGTGCCACATTTTCGATGCTGTGTGGAAGGGGCTGGGACTGGGCACTCCGAAGTCGGTGATTGGCCGCGCAGACGAGAGTTGGACGGCTTCGGCGGAACGCCGCGCCGACACGTGGCCGCAGGCCAACCACATCACGTGGATCTTTCCGGGCAACGAATTGACCGCAGGCCCGGAATTACCGGTTGAGTGGTTTGATGGCGAGTTCTGGGCGCCCCGGGAAATCCGCGCGCTGTATTCGGTGGAAGACTATCCCACCGAGTCGGCGATGGTGGTCGGCGAGGACGGCGCGTTACTCAATCCTTTGGGCAGCACGCCGCTGCTGCTGCCCGAGGAAAAGTTCAAAAGTGTCACCCGGCCCAAGTTCGAGAACCGGAATCACTACCACCATTTCGCCGATGCCTGCCTGGGCGGGCCGAAGACGGAATCGCATTTCGCCCAAGCGGGGCCCATGACCGAAGCGATCCTGGTTGGCACCATCGCCATGCGGGTGCCCGGGACCAAGCTCGAATGGGACGGCCACGCCCTGAAGTTTCCGAATCACGCCGAGGCGACCAAGCTCGTGAGCCGGCGGTACCGCGTGGGTTGGAACGTGGGTGGATTTTAGCGGCTGAGACGTTTGATCCAGCCGAAAATCCGGTCGAAGCGCGCGCCGTAGGGCGGCCAAAGGAATTTTCCGGTTGCCCAGCGCGACTGGTAAAAGACGGGTTTCAAGTGGCTGAAGCGGCGGAATGAATGTTCGCCGTGGTAGCAGCCCTGGCCAGATGGTCCCACCCCGCCGAACGGCAATTTCTCGTTCACGATGTGCCACAGCGTATCGTTGACCGTCACCCCGCCCGCGATCGTTTCCTGCAACACGCGCTCCCGGTCCACTGCGCGTTCGCCGAAGAAATACAGGGCCAGCGGGCGCGGGCGCGCGTTGACCCGCCGGATGGCTTCCTCAAGCGATTCGTAGGTCTCCACCGGCAACAGCGGGCCAAAGATCTCCTCCCGCATGACGGCCATCTCCTCGGTGACGTTGAGCAGCAGCGTTGGCGGGAAGCGGCGCCGGGCAGGGTCGGGGGCTTCACCGGCGGGACGCAAGTCCACGACCGTCGCGCCGCGCCTGCGGGCGTCCTCCATCAGTCCCGTGAGCCGCTGAAAATGGCGCTCGCTGATGATGGCCGTGTAATCCGGGTTGCCCGCGATGGTCGGATAGAGCGCGGCCACCGCCGCTTTCAGTCCGGCCACCCATGCTTCGCGCCGCGCTGCCGGCACCAGCGCGTAATCAGGCGCGATGCACGTCTGACCCGCGTTCAGCAGTTTGCCGGCTGCCAAACGCGGCAAGGTCAGCGCGAAGTCCGCATCCGGCGCAAAGAGGGCGGGCGATTTGCCGCCGAGTTCGAGGGTGACGGGCGTCAGATTCGCAGCAGCGGCGAGCGCCACTTGCCGGCCCACCGCCGTGGAGCCGGTGAAGAACAGGTGGTCCCACGGCAATTCGGCGAAGGCCCCGCCCACCGCCGCGTCGCCCAGCACGACGGCAAACTCCTCCTCACTGAAGCGCCGGGCGACCAACTCGCGCAGCAGGGCGGAGAAGGTCGGCGTCAACTCGGAGGGCTTCAGGAGCACGCGGTTGCCCGCGGCGAGCGCGCCCAGCGCGGGGAGCATGGCGAGTTGGTACGGATAGTTCCACGGGCTGATGATGCCCACCACACCGAGTGGTTGCGGCCGCAGCTCGCTGCGCCCGGGCAGCAGGTTGACGGGAGTGGCCACGCGCTGGGGATGCATCCAGCGCGGGAGACGCCGCAGCGCGGTCCGCGCCGCCGTGATGACGATAAACAATTCCGCCAGCCGCGTCTCCTGGGCGCAGCGATGCCCGAAATCCCGCGAGATGGCGGCCACCAGGTCGGATTCGTGTTCAAGTGTCAGCGCGAGGATTCGCCCGACCCGGTCACGCCGCGTGCGGAGGTCGGGGAAGGGCTCGCGCTCGAACGCCGCGCGCTGGCGGTCGAACAAGTCGCGCAGTTCGTTGATGGTTGAACCCGGCTGGTGGGTGTCCACGCCGGCAAAGTCCTTCGGCGGGAGCGCGTCGTCAACCGCCCGGCTCAGGCCCAGGCAAAGAAGGCGGTCTGGCCATCCCCGTTCCGGTTGCCGGCAAACGCCCGCAGCGTGAGGGCGACACCGTCAGGCCGGAACCGGGCGTCCACCCAGCCCACCGGTTGTTGGTCGCTGAAGTTGTAGCCCACCGCCGGCAGGTTGATCAGGTGCAAGCGGTCACGCCGGAAGGTCGCCCACACGTGCGAGTGGCCGAAGAAGAGGGCCTTCACGTGCGGGTGCGGGGCGACGACGGTGAACAGGCGTTCCGCATCGAGCAGTTCTCCGTCCCCGTCCCCGAGCGTGTGGTGAACGAACAAAACCGCCGGGCGGTCCGCCAGTTTCGGCAATTCGGTGGTCAGCCACGTTCGTTGAGCGCGCCCGAGCAAGCCGGGCGTCTGATTCACGTACATCAGCGAGTCGAGGACAATGAGTCGAACCGCCGGATGTTCGACCACGGTGATGTGCTTGCCGCCGGCGTCGGCCAGAGTCCCGGGGTGGGCGGTGAACACCTTGCGAAAGTTCGCCCGATCGTCGTGGTTGCCGAGGGCGATGTACACCGGCGCGACGGCGGCCACGGGTTCGAGCAGGGCCTTCAACTCTTCGTAATCCGCCACTTGTCCGTCCAGCCGGGCGGCGTCACCGCAAAGGATCACCCCCTCCGGCCGGGCGGCGACAACTTGCGGTGCCACCGTGCGGAGGTTCTCCCAGGGATTGAAACCGCGATGGCCGTTCAGGCGGTCGCCGGGGACATGGGTGTCGGACAGCAAGGCCAGATGAAACTCCGGTTGCCCGGAAGTTTGCGCGGCCGAGACAGAACGCCCGGCGTTGAGGACGAGCGCGGCACCCGCTAGCGACGAAAGCTTGAGGAAGTCGCGGCGGCCGAAGCGGGAATCGAAGATCACAGGCATGGTTCGATGGTTGGTTCAGTGTCGGGGCATTGTCGCCTCCAACCGGCCCGGAGCAAGTGACGGATGCGAAAATTCGTGCGGTGCTCGACTCGCTGGCGCGTCTGCGGGCCGTCGGCGGTCGAGCGAAAAAAACCCGCCGGAGCCAACGCGCGGCCAGCTCCGGCGGGTTGATCGGGTGGGTGGGTCGGTTAGCGCGTGATCTGGTAGAACCGCGCGGCCCCCACGGCGGGCAGGACAGCTTGGAACGTGTTGGCTCCCGTGCTCGTGATGGTAGCAACCTCGGGCGCGTAAGGCCCGTTCACCGCCGCGCCGCCAACGACCGCGAAGTCGCCCGGAGCGCCGCCCGGCGCCGTAAAGGTGAGGGTCACTGTGCTACCGCTCACCGCGATGTTGGTGATCGTGGCCGGTTCGGCCGGGCCGGCGGGGAGTTGTTCGACGCGCACGTTGTCCACCAGACTGAAGGCAAGGTCGGGTGCGAGCGGGTCGGTCGAACTGCCGGCGTTGATGTCCGAGTGCATGAAGAGGATGTTGCCGCCGCCGAAGTTGATGGCGCTGACGTCCACGGTCGCGATCAACAATCCGTCCACGTGCCAGGTCACGGTGTTGCCCTGTTTGGTGATGACCACGTCGCGCCACTGCATGCCCATGGTCCCCGGGTAGGTGGCGCCGGTCTGGGTGGGGAAGAGCGCCAGTTGATTGTCGGGAGCGGTTTCCCGGCCCAGTTCAGCGTAGTACGGATTGCCGTTGTCGCGGGCGTTGGCAGCGAAGATGCCGCTGGCCTCGGTGTAGCCGGTTGGGGCTGCCGGCGAGTAAGCCCGGTAATCCACCCCGGAGCCGCCATCCCCCGTGGCCGCGAACCACAAGCTGTCCTGCGTGCCGCCCGGCCATTGCGGAGTGGTGCCCGCCGTTCCGATGCCCGCGCCGGCGATTTGGGTCGAGCCGGGTCCCCCGTCCGGGAACGGTCCGTTGAAGTTCTGCCAAAGGTCGAACCGGAGCCGGTAGTTGCCGGAGAACGACTGACCGGCCGGGGAAACACTCAGGCCACCGAACACACCGGAGGTGAGGTTGGCCTGCAGCTTGAGGCCGCGCGTGGGCGCGCTGGTTCCCGGTGCGGGTGGCACGCCAACGGTCGAGTAGTCGAAGAAGAAATCGGCCACACCGTCGCTGGGCCCCTGATTGACCACCCAGTTGGCAGCGGGGTTGGAATCGAAATTCTCCGTGAACAAGACCTGCCCGGGTGGCAGGTCATCATTCCGAATCAAAACACTGGCCGCCTTGTTGTCGCCCAGCACGTACCCCGTGCCGGCGCCGATGGTCACCTCCACGGTGCGGTCCGGATTGATCTCGTTGTCATCGCGGGGAACCACCGTCAGCAACACCGAGGTCTCGCCGGCGGGAAAGGTCACCGCGGTGGGCAGTGCCTGGTAGTGAACGCCGCTGGCGGCCGTGCCGGACGTGGTGAGCGGCACGGTGATGGGGGTTGAAGCCGGGGTGTTCAATTCGATCGCAAAGCGGCCGATGCGGGAGGGGTTGCGCTCGTAGGCCACCGACTTATCCGCGCGGATGGTGGCGACCGGCACATCGCCGTCGTCTTGAATCGTGAGTTGGACCACCACGTTTTCCCGCACCTCGTAGCTGCCGATGCCCCGCGCCAGCGCAATGATGATGGTCTCATCCGGTTCGCCGAAAGGATCATCGTTGGGGGTAATCACGGTGCTGACCGATTCCTGGCCGGCGGGGATGGTCACGCTGGCCGGCAGGGCCGGGTAATCCGCGCCCGGCGTGGCGGTGCCGCTGACGCGCAGGTTGACCGTCAGCGGCTGCGCGAGGTCACCTCCGGCGCGGGTCACCGTGAACTTCAAGGTTTGCCCGCCGGACTCGACCGCCGTGGATTCCTCCTCGCTTGCGGTGATGGCCACCACGGGCAGCGGCGGCACGCCGGTCAGGTCCACCACGCGCACGTTGTCGAAAAGGGTGAAGTTCTCCTCGCGCGGATTCGCGATCGAGGCGAAGACGTCCATGGTGCCGATCATGATGTTGCCGGCATCGAAGCCGGAGATGTTTTGCCGGGAGGCGATCACGAAGCCGTTGATGAGCCAGGTGAGCTCACCGCCGCGTTGACGCACTTCCACCTCCACCCATTGCTTGCCGGGCGCGCCGGGCGTTTCGCCGGGCGGCGCGGGCAAGATCGCCTTGAGCGGGAACGTGAGCGGCTGCGTGGGATTGACCTCGTTCTCACGCTGACCGTTGTTGTCCCGGTCGAGCATCTCAGCCTCGAAGACGTTTAGCAGGACCGGGCGGCCGAATGGCGAGCCTTCGTAGGCCCGGTAGTCCACGGCAGCGCCGGCTTCGCCCGCCACCGCGTACCAGACGCCGTCGCTGGAAGTCAGGTTGGCGTTGTCCCAAGTCACCACGGTGCCGGAATGGTTGATGCCGAAAATGCCAAACTCAGTAGAGCCGGAACCTCCGAACGCCGGGCCGTTGTAGCCCATCCACATGTCCACCCGGAGGGCGTAATCGCCCGAGAAGGAGCGGCCCTTGGGATAGGCATTCACCGCCGCGGTGTCGGGGGTGTCGTCATTGTTGTTCACGGTGAACTTCACGCCCCGCGTGGTGCCGCCCACCGAGTTGGGCGCAGGTGGAATGCCTAGGCGACTGTAGTCGTAGTGGAACTCGGCGGTGAAATCGGGAAGGCCGCTGTTGGACCCGTTGAGCACATCCCACTGCGCGGCCGTGTCCGAATCGAAGTTGTCGGAGAACAAGACGGGCTGGGCGAACAACGGCAGACTGAGCGCCGTGCCCACCAATCCGAGGAACAGTTGTCGTTTCATGGTTGCTTTATCTTTGTTGGGTTGGGGTTTGCGGACGTCGGAACACCCGGTCAGGGCCGGGTACGGTTTTCGTCTTGCGACATTTCAAAGCTGTACAGGTACTTGGAGCGGGGGATCCACTCGGCGTGGCCGTCGCAGAACTGCACGTTCCCGCCGTCGGCGCCGTGGTTGTCAATCGGGTCCGGATAGTTCTGATGCACGTTGGGGTCGTCGCTGTACTTTTCGTCGGCATCGAGGATCAACCATACGCGGGACGGGCCTGCGATCTGGCCTTGGAGGCCGAACGCGTTGAAACGGTGGGCATGCGTCTGCACCGAGCTGATGGACTTCTTGACTCCCGGAACGGTCCGCATCTGGCCGTTGATCATCAGGTCGGTCGTGGTGCCGCCGTTGAAGTTCATGAAGCTGAAGACCTCGTAGCTGGACCCGGGCAGCTTCGCCTTGCCGCCGGCCGTCCGAAACAGGTACCGCAGGCCCGGTTCGCCGGTGACCTCGTGCTTGGACTGGTTGGTCGGGATGAAGTTGCGGGTGCTGGGGCAGACAAAAGACTTGAGCGACGGCAAAAAAACCGGGTGGAGCCAGTTGAGGTTGTCGTCGCCGTCGAATACGGCCGGGGTGTAATAGCCGAGGCGATCCTCGTCGGCGTACATCACCGTGCCGATGCCCATCTGTTTGAGGTTGTTCAGGCAGGCGATGCGGTTGGCTTTTTCCTTCGCGCGCGAAAGGGCCGGCAGCAGCAGACCGGCGAGAATTGCGATGATCGCGATGACCACCAAGAGCTCAATGAGCGTGAAGCCCCCGGCCGCGGGCCAGTTGCTGCCAGCAGCCCCGGGAGACGTTGCCGGAAAACACGCGAACTTCGCCTCGCACCGGCGATGCTGCTCGACTGGGCCTGGTGTGCGCCGCCGCATCTGGGCACTCACATAGACCACCCGTGCTCGGAGTCAATGCTACACGGCGCGCTGTGTCCCGCCGGTGCCTGGAAGCTGGACTCCGAGTTGGTGCCGGAATTTGGCGAGGATGGTTGTTGATTCACCGGCGAACGATGACGAAAATGCCCTCGGCCGTTTTGGCGCCACCTGCACGCATGAGCCGCCTTTTCAGCAGACGATCCTTGGCGAATCGCTTTGGTTATTCGCCGCTCATCCGCCTTTTGCTGTTCAACGCGCGCTTCCGCTTTTTCGTCATCTTGGTGCTGCTGGTCGTGGTCGCGCTCCTGCTGGCTGTGCCCAGAATCTGGAACGTGGCGCCGCCCAGCTTGGATAAGGAGGTCCGGATCAACCTCATAGACATGGCGCAGGCGTGGAAGCTCGCCCGGACGGCCCGCGATCTCGACAAGGCCGGCAACCACCAGGGCGCTCTCACCTCGTGGGCGGCGGCGGTCGCCAATTACCCGACCAAACCGGAGTATCTCCGCGGCTATCTGAAGACGGTATTCAGCGTGCCGGTGGACAATCGGACGGCGCAGAATGCCCCCGTTCTGGCGGGAGCGCTCCTCGAGGTGACCCGGACCAACCACGGAGACATCGAGCTCGCGGCGCGCGTGTACGATCGTTTTCGTCAACCGGAGAAGACGGTGGCGCTGCTGCGGGGGCTGACCAACAACTTGCCGCCCGCGCTCGAGATTATTTGGGCGCGCGCGCTTCACGACACCGGCAATTATGCGGAATTCGAGGCGCAGTGGCAGACCAGCGAAAAGGTGCTCGCCACCGACCCGGAACTGCTGCTCCGTCGCGCCTCCGTGCAAGATTTGTTCGGCACGGAGGAGGAAGCCGCCGCAGCCCGGTTGGTCCTGGAGCGGGCGGCGCTCAGCGGCACCAATCGGATCATCGCCAACCGGCTCCTGCTGCGGTCGGCGGAGAAACGCCGCGACCCGACGGCAGCGCAACGCGCTCTTAACACCTTGGTGGGACTCAAGGCCGATGCGACCGCGGACCACCTCGCACTGTGGCGAGTTCTGGTGGCTGCCGACCGGTCGGCAGAGGCCGGTGCCTTGATTCAAGCCTTCAACCGGCTGCCCGCCACGGCTGCCGAAGCGGCGGAAATCTACGACCTGGCCATGAAATCCGGCCAGATCCGGCGCGCTGATGATCTTGTGGACTGGGTGCTTTCCAATCTTGGCTACTCCACGGCGATTTGCGCCCGCAAGGCGGCTGCGCTCATCCGTAACAGCGCTTGGGCCGACCTCCGACAACTGGCAATCGAAATCCGGCTGCGCTCGGGAATCTCGAATACCCTCCGGGCTTACAGCCATCTGATCGAAGGCCGGGCCAGTCTGGGGGAGAATTTGATCGAGCAGGCCCAGCGGGAGTTCGCCCGCCTGGGGGAATTTGACTACGACGAACCGGAGTTCGCGCTCGAGATGGCCAACTCGCTGATCGAAATCGGACAGGCGGCCGCCGCCCTGCCGCTTCTCTCCGCCCTCGAGGGCAAGCTCGAAACTTCGCTTCAGTACTGGTTGGTGTGTGCCCGGGCCGCTTGGGCGGAGCGCAACTCGGTCCTCCTGTTGCGGGCAACGGAACGGGCGTTCCAGATGGAGACCAACAACCTCGCCCTGGCGAACAACTACGCAGCGGCGCTGGTCATCCAGCGAAGCGAGCCGCAACTTGCGCTGCAACTGACTTCCAATCTGGTGCAGCAGCTTCCCGGCAAGGCCATCCCCACCCTGAACCACGCCGGCGCGCTGCTGTTGAATTCGCGGGTCGCCGAAGCCGGCCAGTGGCTGGCGCGGCTCGACCCGGCCAAACTCGACCCGCCCGAAGCCAACCAGTACCACTATCTCCGGTTCAACGCGGCGATTGCGGCGCGCGAACTCGAAACTGCAAGAGAGTTGCTGCCGAAGATCAACCCCGCAGAACTGTTCCCCCCCCAGCTTACGTGGCTGCAGGCGGCGGCGCGCTCGTACCTGCAGATGACCAACGCGATCTCGCCAAATCCGCCCGGCAGCGAATAAACCGCATCGGTCAATTGCCCCCGACGTGGCCCGGCGCCGCCTCTTCCAGCCACTGCGCCTGGTACACCAAGACTTGGGCGTCCGGACGTTGCCAGTCATTCGCCGCGCATCCCGCCTTTTCCGCCAGCCGGCTCAGAAAGACGCTAGGCTCCGGCAATCTCGCCCAGACCTGAGGCAGAAACGTCGCGGCGCGCGGACCGATTTGCAGGAACACTCCGTCCCGATGCGGAACGAGGCGATTCAACAAATCCTCGGCATCGGTGTGCGCCAGCAGCTTTGGCGGGGTCAAAACGCTGACCTCCACGACCAGGCGCGGCACCTCCTCGGGCGTGACGGGCGAAAAGCGGACATCCTCCAGGGCGGCCGCGCGGGCGTTAGCCGCGATCATCTGATGCAACGGGTCTCGCGGTAGTACGTTTCCAATGCAGCCGCGCAGGGCACCCCCCTTCCATAGCGTCACGAAGCAGCCGCGCCGCTCCCGCAACCGCTCCGGAACCTGCCCCTCTGCTTCCGGCTCCGATCTACGCCCCACGACCGCCTCCTCGACGGTCCGGCGCGCCTTGCGGAGCAACCAAGCCATTTCTTCCCCCGTCAAGGCCACGGCTGCGGCCGGATGGGCGGGTTCGGCATTCATTCGTGGAACCAACGCGCCGGGATGGACCAGTCAAATCGCTACGCCGGCTCTGGCCGTGCGCAGAATAATCTCGTCCAGCGTGGTCATCGGCCGAAAACCCGTGAAGCGATGAAGCTTGGCCACGGAGGGACGCCGGCGGCGCATGTCTTCGAAACCGGGTGCGTACGCCTCGGCGTAGCTGACCAACTCCACGGCGGAGGGAGATTGGAGAAGACGCACCACACGATCCGCCAGCCCGCGAATGGTGATTTCCTCCGTGCTGCCGACGTTGAACACCTGCCCGCGTGCCCCCGGACACGCCATGAGGCGCCAGAGCGCCTCCACCGTATCGGCCACGTACGCAAAGCAACGCGTCTGTTGGCCGTCGCCAAAGACCCGAAGCGGTGCGCCCGCTTGCGCTGCCGCGATGAACCTCGGCAGCACCATCCCGTACCGGCCGGTCTGGCGGGGGCCCACCGTGTTGAAAACTCTCACGACAATCACCGGCAGCCCTCGTTCCGCCGCGTACGCGAGCGCCAGGAACTCGTCCATCAGCTTCGAGCAGGCATAACTCCACCGTTGCAGGTGCGGTGGACCAATGAGCAGGTCGTCCTCCTCGTCGAAGTCATCCTTGGCGCTCTTTCCGTACACCTCGGAGGTCGAGGTCACCAGCACGGGCCGACTGCGCTCGCTGGCGGCCTCCAGCACGGCCTCTGTTTCGCCGAGATTCGTGCGGATCGTTTGGATGGGGGACTTTACCACCAAGTCAACGCCCACCGCCGCCGCGAGGTGGAAGACGGCATCGGCCTCTCCGACCACGCCGGACAGATGGGGAAATCGTGAGACCTTCGCCTCGATTACTCGGAGCCGGGGATTCCCTTCGGCCCCGCGCAGATTCTCCGGATTGCCGGTGGAGAAATCGTCAATCACGGTTACCCGGTGCCCGGCAGCCAGGAGCCGCTCCACCAGGTGCGAGCCAATGAAACCGGCACCGCCGGTGACAAGGACGCTTTCAATGCCCGGTAGCGGGGCGGGAGGAGGGGGTGTCACGGCCGGGCGGAGATTTCGAGCATCCGCTCAATCGGCTGTCGCGCGCGCTGGATGAGGTCCCGGCTCAATTCCACGCGCGGGGCGAGCTGCGCGAGGCAGTCCCGCAGTTTCTCCAGCGTATTCAGCTTCATGTACTTGCACTCGCTGCAACGGCAATTATCCGTGGGCATCTGCATGGCATTGAACACGGGCGCGCACAGGAACTCCTTGTCCGGGCATTCTTTCCGCAAGCGGTGGAGGATGCCTGACTCCGTGACGATGATAAACCGCCGCGCCGGCGATTGGCGGCAGAAGGTGATCATCTTCTCCGTCGAGCAAACCACATCCGCCAACGCCCGCACCTCGCGCAGACTCTCTGGATGGACCACCACCGGCGCGTCGGGACAGGTCGCTTTGAGCCGGCGGACGTGGGCGCTCTGGAACTCGACGTGCGCGTAGCAGTTGCCCTTCCACAGCGTCATGGGGCGTCCCGTCTGCTCCATCACCCACTGGCCGAGGTTCTCGTCGGGCACGAAGAGCAGGTCGCGATCGGCTGGCGCCGCGCGGACAATCTTTTCGGCATTGCCGCTGGTGCAGATGATGTCGCTGAGCGCCTTCACCTCCGCCGAACAGTTGATGTAGGCGATCGTGTAGAAGTTCGGGTTGGTCGCTTGCAAGGCGCGCAGTTGGTCGGGCGGACAACTCTCCTCCAGCGAGCAGCCGGCTTCCTTGTCGGGCAACACGACGATCTTGCCCGGGTTGAGGATTTTTGCCGTTTCCGCCATGAAATGAACGCCGCAAAACGCGATCACTTCCGCGTCGGTTTTCGCCGCCTGCTGCGCGAGTCCCAGCGAATCGCCGACATAATCCGCCACGTCCTGAATCTCGGGCACCTGATAGTTGTGGGCGAGCAGCACCGCGTTGAGGCGGTGCTTTAGAGCGAGAATCTCCCGCGTCAGGGCCTCCCGCCTTTTAGGGGGCAGAAGCGGCCGGCTCACCGGGCGGGGCAGGGCTCCACCGAGGGGTGGGGCGACATCAATCATGCCCAATCCTACGGTCGGCAGTACCGCGCCGCAAGCTGCGGAAAGGCCGCGAGACCAGGCGCTGTTCGCGCGCCTTGACGCGCGGCTTTCAAGGCCGGAGACTCCGTCCGGCTTTGGCGGCCACCGGACCCCACGTGGCAAGGACGGTGGCCGAATGTGTCACCGTTGCCCGCGCCAAGCCCTCGGACGCGCATGAACACAAGGAAAGCGGTTGGCATTCTTCTCGGCTTGGCGGGCTTTTGCCTCCCTTGGTTGGTCACCTTCCCCGGGCTGAGCTTCCCGGGCCACGTCACTCTGGGCGTGTTCCTGCTGGCGGCGGCGTTCTGGCTCACGGAGCCCGTGCCCATCTACATCACCTCGATGTTGGCGATCTTCCTTGAGGTGCTGCTGCTCAGTGCGGAAGGGCCGTTGTGCCAGTTCGTCCGGCCGCCGGTTGCGCAACCCGAAGTCGTTGCTCCGACGCAAACCTTTCGCCTGCCCGCCGGCGCAGTGACCAGTGCCGGCGAGGTTTTTGTCGCCCGCCCCGCCGGCAACTTCGACAAGTTGAAGGTGGAGGTGGTGGAGCGGCGGGCCGACGTCGTTGAAGTCCGGTCGCCGGCGCTTTCTGCCTCGACGCCCGTGTTGAGCCGGTCTGACCACTGGCTCGCGCGGTATTCGCCCGCGTCGTATCGTACTTTCTTCGCCTCGCTGGCGGACCCCATCATCATCTTGTTTCTCGGCGGGTGTCTGCTGGCGGACGCTTCGGTCAAGTACCGGCTGGATCGGGCCCTGACGCGGCTGTTTTTGCGGCCGGTGGGCACGAATCCCAAGCTCATCGTGCTGGGGCTGCTGGTGGCCACCGGGGTGCTGTCCGCCTTTATGAGCAACACAGCGACTACGGCGATGATGATGACCGTGGTGTTGCCCCTACTGGCTGGCCTCGACGCGGATGATCCGCTCAAGGTGGCGGTCGTGCTGGCCATTCCGATCGGCGCCAACATCGGGGGCATCGCGACGCCCATCGGCACACCGCCCAACGCCATTGCGCTGGCCGCCCTGACCAAGCAGGGGCTCAGCGTGCCGTTTGTGAAATGGGTGCTGATGGCGCTCCCCATCGTACTGGTGACGCTGGTGCTGAGCTGGCTGGTGTTGCTCAAGCTGTTTCGGCCGCGAACCCGCGAGTTGAAGACGGAGCTCGGCGGCACGTTCGATCGTTCTCCGAAAGCCTGGGGGCTGTACGTCGTCTTCGGTCTGACCGCGCTGTTGTGGTTCACCGAGAATCAGCACGGGATCAGCAGCAACATCATCGCTTTCCTGCCCGTCGTGGCTCTCCCCATGTTCGGGATCGTGGGCAAAAAGGAGATTCACGCGTTGCCGTGGGACGTGTTCTGGCTGATGGCGGGCGGCATTTCCCTTGGCACCGCCATCAAGACCACCGGCCTCGCCGAATGGATGGTGGGGCGGGTGGAGTGGAGCGCACTCGGAGGATTCGCCATCATGGCGGGGCTGGCCCTGCTCTCGTTCCTGCTCGCCAACTTCCTGTCCCACACGGTCACCGTGACCCTGTTGGCACCGATCGCCGTGAGTGTGGGGACGGTGGCCGGCGCGGCGACGGGCTTTGATTTGACGACCGCGCTGATCGCCGTGGCCGTGGCGTCCAGCTACGGCATGACACTGCCGATCTCGACGCCGCCGAACGCGATCGCCATGGGGTCCGGCGTGATTCAAACACAGCATCTCGTCAAGGCCGGCGGGCTGATCGGCATCGTCGGGATGGCGTTGGTGCTGGTCATGACCCGATTCTTCTGGCCGCTCTTTTCCCGCTGACCCAGAGTCCCCTTGCAGCCCATGAAGCCGATTTTCATCCTGTGCATCGAGGACGAGCCGGAGGTGCTCGAAGCCGTGGTCCGCGACCTTGCGCCGTTCGAGGCCCGGTTTCCCATCGAGTCTGCGTCGTCCGTGGCGGAAGCGCGCGAGGTGGTGCAGGACATTCTCAACCGCGGCCGGCTCGGTCTGGTCATTTGTGATCATATCCTGCCCGGCGAGGACGGCGTGTCCTTCTTGGTGTCCTTGCATCGCGACCCGCGCACGGCGGGATCGCGTAAAGTCTTGCTGACCGCTCAGGCGGGTTTGTCTGATACCGTCAAGGCCGTGAATCAAGCGGACCTGAACCATTACCTCGCGAAGCCGTGGCGGCGGGAGGAACTCCACGCGGTGGTCCGCCAGCAACTCACGGAGTTTGTCCTGCAGCACGAAACCGACCTGTACCCGTACCTGACCCTGCTGGACGCCGCACGCCTGGGCGAACGCATCCGCCAGCAACCCCTGCCTGCCGACGAGTAGCCCCGGCGCGGGCCGGACGGCGCCAGCTTCGGCACCCATTCGCCGTGGTCACGATCCCCATCCGTCCGCTGGAGAAGATTCGCGACGCGCTGGCTTCGATGCCCGAGACGCAGAGCGAAGATGTCTCGTTTGCCGCCGGCGAGATACTCATGCGGGAGGGGGAAAAATACGATTGGATCGCGCTCCTCATCCAAGGCGAGATTGAACTGCTCAAACAGGCGCAAGACGGCGGCGAATACCCGGTCGGCACCCTGCGTCCCGGCCAGTTCCTGGGCGTGCTGATGCTCAGTTCCGGCGCCACCTCCTTTCTGACTTCCCGCGCCCGGACGGCGGGAAGGATGTTGCGCATGCCGCGCGATACTTTCCTGCTGCTGCTGTACAACCTGCCGGGGTTCAACCAGATGGTCGGTCCGCTCTTATTGGGGAATCTGGTCAGCCGATACCGACGGGTGGTGGAATTGCATGTCCAGGTCGCCGAACTGACCCGCGACCTGGCGGCCGAGAAGCGGCAGTTGCAGGCCACGATCGCCGAACTGGAGGCCACCCGGAATCAACTGATCCAGCAGGAGAAAATGGCCACCTTGGGCCAGCTCGTGGCCGGGATCGCTCACGAGATCAACAACCCGGTCGCCTCCCTGTCCCGGGCGGCCGATTCGATCGAGCCGGGCTTGCGAAACTGGCTGGCCTGGCCTCCCAGCCCGCCCGACACCGGCTTGCTGGCCAAGGCACTCGAGGAAGGGATCAACCGGCAACCGCTCCAGACGGAGATTCAGCGCCAGCGGCTCGCGGAACTCGCCATCCGCTTTCCCGACCTGCCACGCCCTCTGCTCCGCACCCTCGCACAAGTCGAGCCGGCAGTGTTCGAGGACCTCGTCTTCTACGTGGTGTCGCACCCGACCGTGGAACGCAAAGACCTGGTCCACCGCTGGGTGCAGGTCTTTGAGGTCGGAACCTTGGTGCGGACCATCCGCTTGGCCGCGGCCCGCATCAGCGGCATCGTCCGCAGTCTCAAGGGCTACAGCCGGCAGGACAAGGCGCTGGTGGACGAGGTGGATCTGCGGGAGGGTCTGCGCGATACGCTGGTGTTGCTCGGCTATGCGCTCAAGAAATACGAAGTGCAGGTGGACCTCCGGGAGATCCCGCGGGTCCGGTGCCGGCCGAGCGAACTCAACCAAGTCTGGACCAACCTCATCACCAACGCCTGCCAGGCGATGGGGGAAAGCGGTGTCTTGCGCGTCGCGTGCGGCCCGGGCGAACCGGGTTGGGTGTGGGTGCGCATCCAGGACTCAGGCCCCGGTGTGCCGCTCGAACTGCGGGAACAGATCTTCGAAAGCGGGTTTTCCACCAAGCGGGCGGCGGCCCCGGAGGCGCCGGGACTGGGGTTGGGGCTTGCCATCGCCCGGGGCATCGTCGAGCAACATCGCGGTCGAATCGAGGTGACGGACGCCCCAGAGGGCGGCGCCGTCTTCACCGTCTTCCTGCCCGTGGCTGGTCAGTAGGTGACCTTGACCCCAAGGCCGGCGATGTGGCGGTCGTATTCGCGGGCGGAGGTGCCGGGTTCGAGGTTGTCAGCCCACTCCCGGGCATACCAAGTCTCCGCCGAGCAGCGCCGATGAAAGACGTATTCCACCCGGGCCTCGGCCTTGAAGACGCGATCCCAGGTTTTCAGCCCCCGAATCATATTATACTCCTGAATCTCGCAACTCAGCGCCGTTTTGAGCTTCGCTGTCCATCGCTGTTCGAGGCTGCCGGTCAAGGCGAAGTTCTGAAATCCCGCCCGTCCGGCGGTCGAAGGCAGGAACTGCAGATACGATTGCGCCCGGAGCTGGGTATTCGTGGCCAGCCGGGCGTTCAGATTCACTGAGTAGTACAGGAGCGTCTCCTGCACCGCGGTTCCCGGCGCGGCACTCGACGGATTGAACTGGTGGACACTCGGCCCCGCCTCGCCGGTCAACTTCACTCCCGGCAGCAGGTTCGCGGAAAGCACTCCCACCACCCGGTGGTAGTCGTTCTGGTAAGTGTAGGGCTCCGCGTAAGGGTTTTGCTCGTGGTCCTGATGGCCGAAGCGGTACCCGACACCCGCCTCCCAGCCGGGCGACACCTTGAAGCCCGCCTCCGGTCCCCCGACGACGTCGGTGCGGTCCATGTAGTTTTGATAAACCGCCCCCGGCACCACCCGTCCCTCGGTCATGATGTCCCAGATGCGGGCGTTGAAGACGCCGCGAGCATACCAACGCTGGCCGTCATAGCGGGCCTCGAGAGGCGATTGCCAGTAGAAATTGCGCCGGCGGTAGCGCACCTCGGGCGCGCCCAACGCGGGGAAGGTTCCCGGGTCTTCGACCGTCCCCCAAATCGGCCCTTCCGTGCTGCCGTCGGTGTACTGAGGTCGGATCGTGGCCGAGGCGCGGAGCCGGTCGCCCTTGGCCTCCAGACGCACCACACCCGTATGCCTGAGATATGACTCCTCGTCACGGTCGTGGAAGAAGGTGAAATCGGGTGCGTACTGGAAACCCACCGAACCGGGCCAGTCGCCCTTCCACGGCACAGTGACGCCAATCACGGGCTGCACGGAGGTGACCCAGGACTCGGTGTGATCCAGTGCGCCGCGGTTCTGGAGCATCACGTTGCTGTCGTAACGCTCGCTCAGAGTCACCGACAGCGTGGGGCGGATGGGGGTCTTCTTGATTTCCGGGGTGCGGTCCGCCGCGAAGCCCTTCAGGCAGCACCCCAATACCAACAGATTCCGAAGCGTTTTCATTCTGGCACGCCCGGTCCCGGGGGTGGCATGCCGGGATCGGGAAATATACCGGGGGTCCTCCTCGGAACCGAAGGTGCGGGCAGCCTACCAAGGGGCCTCCGTCGGTTCAATGAGAACTGCGTCGGCTCACACCACTCCGATTGCCATCCACGGAAAGGCGCGCGTCGTCAACGGCTTTGCGAATCCTTGTGGCGACGGGTATGCGGCCGCCGGGTCAGCCGGCGAGACCGGGCGAACTTTTGTCTGGCGCGGTGGGGGTTGGTGAACGGGCGGGCCAGATTCCGATTCTGGAACGATGTCCAAGACTGGCCCGTTTTTTGCGTGCTTTCGGTCCGAAAGCGGTTCAAACCTAACGCCGTATGCTTACCTGGGTAATCGTGATCCTGGTCTTCGCCATCCTTGGCGTGTCGAGTTACTACAAAGGGGCCATCCGTTCCCTGATTTCGCTGGTGGGGCTGGGGGTGGCCTTAATGGTTTCCATGCCGCTCGCCCCCTACTTGGCGCCGTTGATGCCGAAGATTGGGCTTGAACACCCGATTTGGAAAGTTGTGGTGCCGCCTGCCATCGTGTTTCTCCTGCTCGTGATCATCTTCACCGGGATCGGTTTCTTCGTTCATCACAAGGTCAGCCTGCACTACAAGTACGCGACCGATGATTACACCCGCCTGCGCTGGGAGCGGCTCAATCAGCGGCTCGGTCTGTGCGTGGGTTTCGTGGCGGCTGCGATTTACTGCGTCATCCTCGGCGTGATCGTGTACTCCTTCGGCTACCCGGCCGTGCAGGTGACCGGTCCGGACAGCCCGGCGCCGCAGCGAATGCTCGCCAAGGTCCGTCAGGAGCTTCGCGACCTCGGCCTTGACAAGTCACTGGCCGCCTTGGACCCGATGTCGGACACCTACTACCTCGCAAGCGACATTTTCGGGTTGCTCTACCACAACAGCCTGCTGCAACCGCGGCTGTACAATTATCCCGCTTTCCTGGCCTTGAGCGAACAGGCGGAGTTCAAGGAAATCGCCACCGACTCCGAGCTGCAGAACCTCCTCCAGACCGGTGGCCCCGCTGTGGAAATCCTCCGGCATCCCAAGATCGTTGGGATCATCAACAACGAATCCATCGTCAGTCAGTTGAAGGAAGTGGACCTGCGCGACCTGTACGGCTACCTCCGCACGGGCCATTCGGACAAGTATGCTGAGGAGAAAATCCTGGGTCGCTGGGAAATCAATCCGTCGGCCACGTTGGTCGCCGCCAAACGCCGGAATCCCGACATGCCGGTCGCCCAGATGCGGCAGTTGAAAACGCTCATCACCGTCTTTCTGCCGAAAGTCACCCTCATGGCCACCCCGGACAATCAGGCGGTGATGAACCTGGAGGTGACCGACGCTGCCAGGAAGATGATTGAAGAAGCCCAGGCCCGCATCCGCGCCGCAGCAGAGGCGGCCCAGGCGGCGGCGGAAGGCGGTGGGGTCGGAGCGCCGCGCATGGATCCCGCCATCGCGCAACGCTACGGCCTGCGCGCCCCCACACCGTCGTCTCCTCCGCCAGGGAGCGACGGCACCGCGACACCGCCGGCCCGGACCCTGGCCATGGAGGGCATCCCGGATGTCCAAGTCGCCGGCATCGGCACCTGGTCGCGGGAGGGCATCCGCTACAAGATCAGGATCCGGAGCGAAGGGGGGCGCGAGAGCGTGTACGATGGAGTCATGAAGGACGACCAGTTGATTCTGACCGGCACCGGTCAGACCCTGATCTTCGAGCGTCAGATCGTTCTTTAGCGTTTCCCCAAAACTGCTCGCCGGGGCTCGCGCTCAGTACTGAACGCCTGCTTTGATCGGTACCTTTCCGAAACGTTTCGGAAAATTCTCCGCGCCTTTTCTCGCCGGCACGGGCGGAAGCTTGCTCCGGACGCTTCGCGTTTTTAGCCTTCGCCCATGGGAACCGAGGTGGTGACGCCAAATCCGTGGATGATCATCCCGTTTGGCGTCTTGCTGGCGTCCATTGCTCTGGCGCCGTTGTTTTTCGCTGACTGGTGGGCTCGCCACTATCCAAAGGTGGCGCTGGCGCTGGGCGCCATCACCCTCGCCTACTACCTTTTCGGGCTGCAGGCTCGCGAGCAGGTCCTGCACACGGCGCATGAATACGTCAGCTTCATCGCCCTGATCGGCTCGTTGTTCGTGGTCTCGGGCGGCATCCACATCACCGTCAAAGGTGAGGCCACGCCGCGCGCCAACGTGGTCTTCCTCTTGATCGGCGCGGTGATCGCCAACGTACTCGGCACCACTGGGGCTTCGATGCTGCTCATCCGCCCCTGGTTGCGGATGAACAAGTACCGGCTGACCACGCACCACATCGTCTTCTTCATCTTCATCGTGGCCAATGTGGGCGGCTGCCTGACCCCCATCGGCGATCCGCCACTCTTCCTGGGCTACCTCAAGGGCATCCCCTTCTGGTGGGTGGCGGAGCATTGCTGGCCGATGTGGCTGGTCGCCGTCGGCTCGCTCCTGGCCATCTTTTACGTCATGGATCGCCGTAATTACCTCCGGGCACCCAAGGAAGTCCGCGAGCACCTCGCCGAAGGAGCCGACACGTGGCGCTTCGACGGTCTGGGCAATCTCGGTTTCCTCGCCGTGATCCTCGGGGCGGTATTCATCGAGCATCCGACCTTCCTCCGGGAAACCATCATGGTCGCCGCCGCCGCGGCCTCCTACTGGACCACCCGCAAGCCAGTTCACGAAGCGAACCACTTCAACTTCCACCCCATCCAGGAGGTGGCGATCCTGTTCATCGGGATTTTCGCGACCATGATGCCGGCGCTGGACTGGCTGCAGGGGCACGCCGACGGATTCGGAACGCCGACGCCGGGTTTGTTCTACTGGGCGGCCGGCTCGCTGAGTGCCGTGCTCGATAACGCGCCGACCTACCTGAGCTTCCTCAGCGCGGAAATCGGCTTGTTCGCGCCGAACGACCTGGTTCGAGAGATTCAGGCAACCCTGGCCGCCGGCGTGACTGACCCGGCTGCGGTCTCGGGGGCGCACGCGACCGAAATTCGCGGCGCCCTGGCAGCCCTGCACGAGTACTTCGAGGCCGAGGTGGTGGCGGGCAACGTGCCGGTCGAACACATCCGTGTGGCCGAACTGCTCGGCGTGCCCGCCTACCGGCAATTCGTGGTGGCCATCAGCGTCGGCTCAGTCTTTTTCGGTGCGGCCACCTACATCGGCAACGGCCCGAATTTCATGGTGAAGTCCATTGCCGAACACGCCAAGGCCCACACGCCCAGCTTCCTCGGCTACGTCGCCCAGTTCACCCTCCCGATTCTCCTGCCGGTCCTGACGCTGATCTGGTGGCTGTTCTTCCGGACGTAAAGAGGGGCGCCGCATTGCTGCGGCCCGGCGGATCACTGACCCGGCCACGGTTCCGACAAACTTTGGCGACCGGCCCGTAACAGCCGAACGGCCCCCGAAGGCAGCACCGCCGTTGCCCCGACCCCGGCCGGCACCTCGGCCGTCAGCCGGAACTTCCCGTCCTGGACGCGCCACCGGCTGGTGATGGTGCCGCGCGGCGTTTGCACCGCAGCGGAAGCCTCGCGCAACGGGCCGGGCACAGGCGCGATCAACGCCCGTTCCCAGCCGACGCTTCCCGGCGCCTGCCGAATCCCGGCCACGTAGCCGTAGAGCCACTCCATCACGTGCCCGAGCATGCAATGGTTGAGCGATTGGTAGCCGTCCATCATCGCGTCCCACGTCTCGGGCATCGAGGTCAGTCCTTTTCGGAGAATCCCGCCGTAGCTGCCCAGTCCCTCCCGCGAGTACACGCGATGGAGCACGTCTGAGCGACCCGCTTGGGCTAGGGCGCGGATGAAATACACGTGGCCGACATCACCCGGGGTCTGCTGCCAGCCGCGCTGTTCGAGGTCGGCAATGATCTCAGCGACAAGCCGATCCCGGTCGGCGGCGGGTACGACCCCGGCGGCCAGGGCCATGGCGTTGGCGCATTGGGGACTCCCGAGGTGCTTCAGCCGGCCGGTGGCCGGGTCGCGGAAATGCCGCTGGAAATCGGCCGCGATGCGCGCGTGCAACGCCTCGTAACGCCGGGCTTCCCCGGGCAACCCCAGCACTTCCGCCGCGCGGGCGACCGTGCGGGCACACAGCGCCCAAGTCGCCGTCGCCGAAAGCTGTGTCGGCGTGAACCGCGACGGCCCCGGCGGCTCCCCGTGGCCGTAGTCGTACCAATCCCCCAACCCGCCGGTGGCCAGACCGTCCTTCGCTTCGCTGGTGACGTGGTCGGTGAAGCGGCGCATCAGGTCGAAGTTCTCCCGCAACCCCTGCGGATCGCCGGTCCACTCGTACTGATGCCAGGGCAACAGCACCGCCGCGGCGCCCCACTCGACCGTGTAGTTAAAGGCGCCGGGAAAGCGACCCGCCGGATAGCTCGGCGCCACGGTGAGGACCCGTCCGTCCGGTTCCTGCGCGTCACAAATGTCCCGCAGGATCTTGTCGAACCAAGTGGCGCAGTCGTAGCGGTATTGAAACGACGGGGCCATGAGATACGCGACCTCGAGCCACCCCAGCTTCTCGCGATGCGGGCAGTCCGTGAGCACGTGGTGCGCGTTGGCCTGCATGGCCCAGTCCACAATCCGATGCGTACCGTTGAGCACCGGGCTGGAACTGGAGAATGTTCCCGTTGTCGCAACGCCGGTCCGGACCGGAACCAGGTCCAGGCTTTCAATGACCGGCAGCCCCTTGGGGTTAGGCTCGCCGCGCGGCACCGCGCCGGACACCTCCACGAACTGCATACCCAGGTAGAACGACTGCCACTGATGGTTCAGCGGCCGACCGTGCGTGACCACCGTCCAGTCCACCACGTACGCGCCGAAGAGGCGGTCGTCGCTGCTCTTGTGTTCGCCCCCGCGAAAGACCACCCGGTCGCCCGGCTTACCACCGATGAGCCGCAGCCGCACTTGAGCCGCGCAATTCTGCGGAAACGAGTAAAGCCAGACCCCCGGGGCGCATTCCCGCACGGCGGCGGGACGGAACGGTTCGAACGGGGCGATGGGTGGCCAGGTTTGCGGCCGCAACTGGGCGGCCGGCGCCGCGACCTGCCGCGCGGGCTGCCAGGCGCGGTCGTCGAAACCGGGCCGGTCCCAACCCGGCAACTCGCGGCGGGCGTCGTAGTCTTCGCCCGCGAAGATGTGGGAGAAGGTGACGGGCCCTTCGGCGACGCGCCAAGAGGCATCGGTGCCGATGCGCCGAACCGCGCCGTCCCGCGCCTCGAGGATCAACTCGGCGCAGAGCAGCAACGGCTCCGGAGCGACCCGCTGCGGGCCGTCTTTGAAGTATCGGCCTTTGGGGGCCGGCAGGTTGTGCCAGAAGGAATGGGCCAGGGCCACGCCGACGGTGTTGGTGCCGACACGAATCAGCGGGGTGACGTCGAAGTCGCGGTAGTAGAGCGTTTTTTCGTACTGCGACCAGGGCTGATTCAGGCCCGTGGCGGCCAACCGCCGGCCGTTGAGACGCGGATCGTGATCGCCCAACCCGATCACGCGCAGCGTGGCCCGCCGTGGCTTTTGGTCCACCGTGAATTCGCGACGGAACAGCGGCAACGGCGCGTCCGCGGCGCGGTCGGCGGGCGGGGCGATCCACTCGGCCGACGTGAACGGGGCTGCCGGAACGGGAGACGAGTCCGCGGCATTCGCAGCGAACAACCCGGCGACGACCGAAGCCAAGATTCTGCGGACGATTGGTCCGGATCGGAGGGAGCGTTTCATGCGACGACATTCGCCACAGACGATGTCGCTGGCAACCCCGCTCCTGGCCGTGGTTCAGAACATCCGCTCCAATGGCCCGCCGCGCCGCGCGGGCTGCCAAGAGGACTCTCCGGCCGGAGGCCGCCGCAGCCGCAAAAAGTCTTTGCCAGCCAGGCGGAGCACCCAGCCCAGCGGTACCACCATCCCGAAAAACACCAGCGTCAGCAGCACCCGCCCCAGCAGCCGCCCGCCCGCCCGACTGACCCGCATCCCGACGCGATTGTAGCCACGGAACCAGCCCGGGTGGATGAACAGCAGCAGAATCACCAGCGCGACGCCGCCCACCACGAGGCCGTACCAGCCGCCGGGCAACACGCCGCGCCACCACAGGACGGTGGCCAACACGGCCGGCGCGAGCGCCGTGCTCAGGGTGAACTTCACCCACTCGCGCGGGTTCTCGGCGTGGGGATCGCTCATACTCAATCGGGTTGGAGCGCGACCCGTCGCGCGGGTCGCTGCTGCGGTTGCCGGGTGCGGTCCAGCAGGAAGTGGCCGATCACCAGGTAATCCATCTCCGTGTTCACGAAGCAGCGATAGGCGTCGTCCGGCGTGCAGACCACCGGCTCGCCGCGCACGTTGAAAGACGTGTTCACCAGGACGCCGCAGCCTGTGGCCGCCTCCCAGGCCGCGAGCAGCGCGTACAGCAGCGGGTTTTGCTCCCGTGTCACGGTCTGGATGCGCGCCGAGTCATCAACGTGCGTCACTGCGGGAATTGTTGAGCGCGCTGCCTTGAGGCGGTCCAGTCCGCGCAGACCGGGATCCGTCGGCCGCCGCAGGGCGGCCCGCACGGGCGCCACCAGCAGCATGTACGGGGAATCCGTCTCCAAATCGAAGTAATCGCCCACCCGCTCGCGGCGCACCACTGGCGCGAAAGGCCGGAACGACTCGCGGAACTTGACCTTGAGGTTCATCACGGACTGCATCCGGGGTGAGCGCGGATCGCCGAGGATTGAGCGGTTGCCGAGTGCGCGCGGGCCGAACTCCATCCGGCCCTGAAACCAGCCAACGACCTTCTCCCGCGCCAGCAGTTCGACCGTGCGCGGGATCAACTCCTCGTCCGCCAGCCGCTCAAAGATGGCCCCGTGCGCGCGCAGCGTCGCGCCGATGTCGTCATCATGGAACGCGGGGCCGAGGAGCGCGCCCTGCATGGCATCGGCGCCGCCGGACTCGGCGACGCCTCCGTGCCGAGGCCCCTGCCAGTGCGTGTGCCACGCCCACAGTGCCGCGCCCAGCGCCCCGCCGGCGTCACCGGCCGCGGGTTGAATCCACAAGTCATCGAAGATCCGCTCGCGCAGGATGCGGCCGTTGGCGACGCAGTTCAGCGCCACGCCGCCGGCGAGGCACAAGCGCCGCCGGCCGGTCACCTCGCGGGCATGGCGCGCCAGGCGCAGCATGACTTCCTCGGTCACCACCTGGATCGAGCGCGCCACGTCCATGTGCCGCGGTTCGATCGGCGATTCCGGCGTTCGCGGCGGACCGCCAAACAGCGCATGGAAGCGCTCGTTGGTCATGGTGAACCCGCGCAAAAAGTGGAAATACTTGAGGTTCAGCCAGAAGGATCCGTCCGGTCGGAGGTCCAGCAGTTCCCGGCGAATGACGTCCGCGAAGCGCGGTTCCCCGTACGGCGCCAAGCCCATGAGCTTGTACTCGCCCGAGTTGATCCGGAAACCGCAGTAGGCGGTGAAGGCCGAGTAGAGCAGCCCCAGCGAGTGCGGGAAGCGGATCTCTTTGAGCAGCTCGATCCCGGTGCCGCGCCCCACGCCGAGGGTGGTGGTGGCCCATTCGCCCACGCCGTCCACGGTCAGGATGGCGGCCTCGGGGAACGGCGAGGGGAAGAACGCGCTGGCCGCGTGGGCGTCGTGGTGCTGGGTGAACCACACGGGACACACGGGTGGCAAGTCGGACAATTCGCGCCGGATGGTCTTGCGGAGGTCGAGTTTCTCCGCGAACCAGCCCGGCAACACCCGCACAAACGGTCGCCAGCCCGCCGGTGCCACCGCCAGCCAGCTCTCCAGCATTCGGGCAAACTTGAGGATGGGCTTGTCGTAGAAGACCACCGCCGCCAATTGCTGCGGCCCGATGCCCGCCCGCCGCAGGCAGAACTCGATCGCGTGCCGCGGAAAGCGCTCGTCATTTTTGACCCGCGAAAACCGCTCCTCCTGCGCCGCCGCCACGATCTCGCCGCCTCGCAGCAACGCCGCCGCCGCATCGTGATAATAGGCGGACAGGCCGAGAATGTAGGGTGCGTCAGGCACGGGGCGGGGGGACTTGCGGCGGGCGGGAGGAAACCACTCGGCCCCTCACATGAAGGGGTACAGCATCCACGCGATACCCGAGGAGGAGGTGAACACCACCACGGCGCCCAGCAACAGCAGAACGACGACCAACGGCACCAGCCACCACTTCTTTTCCTGCCGCAGGAAGGCGAGGAACTCTTTCAGCAGCGCCCACATGAACGGGCCGTAGGTTGCCGCTCCGGCCCGCCCGCCGCAAACGCAAAGGGCGCGCGGGGCCGGCGCAAAACAGAAGTCGGGCCCGGAAGTGCGGCGATCCGCGCGCGGGCGAACCCGCCACCGGCGCCCCGAGCCTCACTCGGTGGCCAGCGCCCGCCGGCTGGCAAACCGGGCCCGGCCGGAGGCCCACTCGCGCAGTCGGCGAATGTTTTCTTCCATCGTCCGCGCCAGCGGCACGGTATGTTTGAGGCAGTAGCGGACATGCCGCGTGTCCAGTTCTTCGCCGGCGGCAAACGCCTCGAACAGTGCGCTGATGACGGCCTCCTCGATCTCCGCTCCGCTGAACTCATCACTGGCCGCGACCAGCGCCCCGAGATCAAACCGCTCCGGTGACCGCCCGCGCCGTCCCAGGTGAATGGCGAAGATGTCGTGCCGTTCCTCCGCGTCCGGCAGGTCCACGAAAAAGATTTCGTCGAACCGGCCCTTGCGCAGCAGTTCGGGCGGCAGTTGCGAAATGTCGTTGGCGGTGGCCACCACGAACACGGGGGCGGTCTTCTCGGACAACCACGTGAGGAACGTGCCGAATACCCGCGCCGTGGTGCCGCCGTCCGACACGGCCGACCCTTGGGAGCCGGCAAACGATTTGTCTATTTCGTCAACCCAGAGCACCGCGGGCGCCACCGACTCCGCCACCGCGATGGCCCGGCGGACGTTGTCCTCCGAGGTGCCGACGAAACTGCCGAACATCCGCCCCATGTCGAAGCGCAGCAGCGGGACCTGCCAGAGATTCGACACGGCTTTGGCCGAGAGGCTCTTGCCGCATCCCTGCACGCCGAGGAGGAGGATGCCGCGCGGCGGGGGCAGGCCAAACGCGCGTGCCGCCGGGGTCAGCGCGGCCCCGCGCTTGCGCAGCCAGTCTTTGAGCACGGCCAGCCCGCCGACGCCGTCGAACGATTCCTCTGTGGCATGGTACTCGAGCAGGCCGCTCTTGCGGATGATTTGCTTCTTTTCCGCGAGGACTTCGCCGACGAGGTCCGGCCCGAGCCGCTCGTGCTTGACCAGGATGCGGGCAAACACGTTTTCCGCCTCGGTCAGGGTCAGCCCGAGTGCCGCTTGCGCGAGCCGGTCGGTCGCTGCCGCGTCCAGGTCCAGGGTGAGATTGGGCAGGGACCGCACCTCGGCGGCGATGCGTTCCAGCAGGGCGGCGATCTCGGCCGGCCCCGGCAAGGGGAACGACAGCACGGTGATCTCCTTGTCGAGTTCGGGCGGGATTTCGACCGTGCCCGAAACGAGAATGATCGTCTTGAGGCTGTTCTTGAGGTGCAGCGCGATTTCCTTGAGCCGCCGCACCACGGCATGATGGCCCTTCCCGAGGAAGGGATGCAGATCCTTGAACACGAACAGCGCCGGCTCGACCTCGTCAATCACCTGGTCCAGCGCCGCCAGCGGGTCCTTGGTCGTCGCCGCGCGATGGCGCTGGGATTGGATGGACGTGCCGGCGGGTAATAGACCGGTCGTGCAGCTCCAGGTGAGCACCTTCTTCTGCCGCCGTCGGGCGATCTCGAGCAAGACCTCTTCGACCCGCGCCTCCTCGTTGGTCACGAGGTAGAGGATCGGGTAACGGGCACGAATCAGGTCCTCGATGTCACGGGCGATGCTCATCGGCTCACCTCCCGAACAGCCGCTTCCACCACCGCTGGGTCGGCGGTGGCTCGGCGGCGATGGATTGCTTGACGCGCTCCTCCAGCCCCGGCGGCGGGGCGGTTTGCGCCGCGTCGTGGCGGATCAATTCCTCGGCAGTGGCAAACTCTTTCACGGCCGGCCGGCTCTGCTGTTGGTGCGCGAGGTCTTGCGCCTGCTCGTGGTCGAGACGGGAACGAGTTGGCTTCGGTTCCATACGGGCCTTATTCGGTTTTGGCGAAAGCGGCGGCGAAGGCGCGTCGCGCGCGATGCAGCTTGCCGCGCACGGCGTCGGCCGTCTGATCGGTCAGCGCCGCCACTTCGCCGTAGCTGAGGTGGTCGTCGGCCACCAGCAACAGGATGAGGCGGTACTCGGCGGGCAGGGCGTCGAGTGCTTTTTGAATGCGCTGGCCGAGCTCCTTGGTTTCCAGCGCCCGCAGCGGGCTGTCGGTGCGCGCGACGGCCGTCTCCCAGACGGCATCATCGGCATTCGACACCAGGTGCCGCGCGTTCCAGCTTTGTTGCCGGTTGCGACAGTGATTGATGGCGATGCGGTAAAGCCAGGTGCGCACGGCGGAGTCGCCGCGAAACCCGGCGAAGTTCCGCCACGCGCGAATGAACACGTCGTGCGCGGCGTCCTCGGCCTGCGCGGGGTCGCCCAGCAACCGCAGGCAAAGGTAGTAAATGGCCCGGCTGTGCTCTGCATAGACCCTTGCGAAACCGGACTCTTCCCAGCGGGCCGGCTGCGAGGGGGCAGCAGGGGCGGGAGCTTCGGCTTCGTGCATGGGCAGCGCCTACTTGTTGAAGCGGAAGTTCGTGAGATCGTAGTCCTGCATCACGTACGCCTTCTGTTCCAGGCGCTGTTTGCCCGCGCGCTTGGCTTCGGTCTCGCCACCGGCGGCGAGGAAATCCGCGAAGCTGATGATCTCGGCGCGAATGAACCCTTTCTGAATATCGCTGTGAATCGTGCCGGCCGCCTCCCAGGCCGTGGTGCCCTGACGGATGGGCCAGGCCCGGTTCTCCTTGCCGCCCACGGTCAGGAAGCTGATCCAGCCCGCCTCCTTGAACGCGTGAACCAGCAGCGCGTCGGGCGCCGTCAACTCCGCCTCATCCGCCACGATGACCGGCTTGTGGGTGTGAAAATTGTGGGCCGCGACGGTCTGCAGTTCCTCGGGTGTCAACCCGTGTTGCAGCACGGTGCGCTCGCTGACCAGCGCCTCGGCCAGCTTTTCAAGGACTGTCTTCTCCGCCGGGCTGGGATCGCGGCCCAGGCGGGCTTCGATGAAGTCCAGGTCTTTGGTCAACAAATCCGCCAGTGCCGACCGGGTGGTGAGAATGGCGTCGCTCGTGAGAGTCTCTGATTCGCCCACGACTTCGACCTGAGCGTAGGTCTTTTTCTGCGCCTCGACCAGCTTGTCGGCCTGGTCCAGGCGCGGGTCCTTGAGATTGTGTTTGCCGAGCGGAATGCCGCGGATGCCGAAGAGGCAGAATTTCATCGGCCCCTTGGTAAGGGGGCGGCCGCCGGGCGGTCAAGGCCGGGCACGGTCAAAACAGCGCCGGTCGGGGCCGTGTCTTCCGTGTTCTGGCTCTCAGTTGGCCGGGGGTGGCGCTGGCGCCGCCCCGCCGGAGCGGCGCGTCATCCAGGCCTCCACTTCCTCGACCGTCGCCGCCGCCGGCCAGACCAGGTCGCGTCCCCGTTGGGGCGGAAAAGCGTCGCCGCTGTTGGCTTCGGCGGGCCGGGCATCGCCACCGTCATCGCGACCGTCCGTGTTGACCGAGTAGAGCAGGAAGGACCCGTCCTCGCGACGCGCGTAACGCAACGGACCGCCGGAAAACCAGTCGCGGGGCATCTCTGGCAGAAACTCCGGCACCAGCGCGCCCAGCGTCTCCGGCCAGGCGCCGTGTCGCAGGCGGTGGCGTTTGAGCGCGCAGGCGGTGACAAGCATCTCGTTCCACGCCTCGGCCAACGCTGCCTTTTGCCCCGACTTATCCAATGCCGGCGTCATCATGCCCGACAGCCAGTAGCGCATCGCCAAGGGATGACCCGGTCCCGCTTCTTCCCACAACGGAAGCACCAGATCGTCGTCAACCCGCCTTCCCGCGATAAAATGCCGCGCCGCCGCGGCTTGCCGCGTCTCTTCCACCCACCGCTGAACGATCTGCCAATGCCGCAACTGGTCCTGCTCCCGCCACGCCAGGTGCCAAAGCCCCACGCCGATCCACCAGCGCGTTCGGGCTCCCAATCGGGCGACCGGTTCCAACCACTCCGCCCACCAAGGGGGATCGCCGGGAAGGATCGCGCTGCTGTCCGCCCAGTAGCCCGCCGGTCCCAAGGAGTTGATCAGTTCGTGGAGGGAATAGCGGGTCCGGTCGAAGTAAGGTGCCGCAAAAACCCGTTCGAGTTCGAGTGTCTTCGCCATCGGTTCCAGAAACCGGACCGACTGCCAGCCTCGCTGGATGGCCGCCAATTGCTCATCGGTCCAGCCGTCGTGCTGCAAGGCGTCCCAGGTTGCGCCCGCTCCGATCGCCGCCACCGCGATTCCCACCAAGTCGCCGATCAACAGGCGGTCTTGCTGACACACCGCCACCAGCGCCGGGAAGCAGACCAGGTTTTCCGTCGCTTCCGCCAGGTCGCCTTCGCGCAGCGCCAGCAGCGTGGCGGCGGACAGCGCCTGCGCGAGGGTTTTGAGGCGTGGCACGTGGGGTATTGGCAAGTCGGCGCCGCGGTCGTAGTCCAGTTTCACGAACCACGCGTGATTCGTCAGGTCAGCGCGTAGCGGGGCGAGAGCCTCGCGCATGGCTGTGATCTGCGGTGCTACGTTGGTCCAAGAGACTTGATTCTCTCCCTCGCGCCACCCATCCAACCGCGACACGCAACGCGCCTTGCCGGGCGCAACCATCGTCATCGCGCTGGGCGCATTCTTGGGAGCGGTGACAGCAGAGAGCAGGGCGGCCAACTCGTCGGGGGTCAGGACGCGGACGGCGGGATTCGTCGGGGCCGGGACCGCGGCCTCCCTGAGCGAGAGCGGCCCGCCCGCCGCGCGCATTCGGGCCTCCCATGCGCGCAAGGCACGCACCCCGCGCACCCGTTCCTCGACGATGAAGGCCGCCAGCAGGCCGATGGCGACGACGGCGCCGATCAGAATGCGCTTGTGGACCTTCTTCAATCGCACTGCCCGAATAGACCGGGCGCGAGACGGTTCGTCACGGCGAAATCAGTCAACGCGCGCCGCCAACCGCGAACCAATGCCCGCCTCGTCACCTCGGCGGCTACCAACGACGTAGCCGCCGTCGTAAGACGGCGGACCGGGTGGCGTAGCCCGGGTCGTAAGACGGCGGACGATCCGCCTACTGACGTCGGCGGCTACGGGGAAGGAGCGGCTAACCGTCGTTTGCGAGCACGGGCGGAGGTCCGGAGGGCGGCGGCTCGGCTTCACGAGCGTTCACGTAAAGCTTCCAGAAAAGCTCCCAGAAGTGCTCTTCCCAAGGCCGCAAGCGGGGATAACCCGGCACGATCGCCCCGCAGAATGGCCACGCCGGGACCTCGGCCACCAGCTTCGCCCGCACCGGGTTCGCCAAGACGTAGTGGCAGGTCGCCGCAAAGGCGTTGCGCCGGCGCTCTTCTGGGCGAAGCACGTGGTCATGCGCTTGATGCTGCCATTGACGAGCCTTGCCCAGCGCCGGCTCGAGTTCTCTCCGCAGGAACTTTGTGGCGTTGAGTTGGTCGCTCTCTCGCCGAAGGCCCGTCCAGACCAGATGCAGGTGATCGGGCATCAGGCAATACGCCGGACTCCAGAGGGCATAGCGGGCGGCGGCGTGCAGCATCAAGTTGCGAAACAGGGCGTGGAAGTCGGGCGTCAACCAGCCCCGCGCGCGGTGCTCCACAGTGTTCGTCCAGAGAACCACGGCGTAGCCCTGGTAACGATGCCGTTGCAGACGCGGCAAATTGCCCTTCGGGTCGAAGGCCATGCGGGAAGGTGGTCGCCGCGCAGATGCGAAGGAAGCTCCGTGTCCGCCTCGTCACCTCGGCGGCTACCGAGGGCGTAGCCGCCGTCGTAAGACGGCGGACCTAGTGGCTCAGAGCAGCTCGTAAGACGGTGCACGATCCGCCTCCTGACGTCGGCGGCTGCGAGTCAAGGCCAGCGGGGGCCACGGCGTTCACACCCCGCCGATATACTTGCGGTCCTCCCAGACCGCACGGAGGGACGTGAGGTTGCGGCGGTCGAGCAGGTGTTTCGCGGCGTCCACCAACTTGCCGCGTTTGAGGCTTTGCCAGGCGTCGTGGACACTGACCGCCGCGAACTGCAGCACACTCGGATCGCGGTAGCAGTCAATCATGCATCGCGTGCAGCCATCGCGGATCAGCTTCGAGGCATCGAAGTCGTAGATGTTGCACATCGGCGTTTCCCAGTAATGGCAGCGGTACAGATCGAGCTTCCAGTCGAGGTAGAAGTACTTGAACCCGCCCAGGCAGCCGAAGCGTTCCTTCTCGCCGCGCAGATGGCGCTGCATTTCGGTGAGCGACTCATGGGGATTCACCACCGGGAAACCGCTGCGGCGCTTCATCGCCTTGATCTTCTCGAACACCTCGATCAGCTCGTCGCGCGTGTAGTTCACCAGGCCGCTCTCGCTGAAGCTGAGATACGTTGAGCCCAGTTCCGTGAGCGGATAGCTGAAGGTGCAGGTGGTAAAGCCGAGGCTTTCGAGAAACGCCGGCAGCTTGTCGTAATCCTCGATCAAGCGGCTGGCCGTGATGCTGGCGGTGGTCTGGATGCCGACGCCGGCGAAGAATTCGTTCGCCCGTTTGATCTTGCGGCACACGTCCGGCAGGCCGCGATTGGCCTCGTGCTTGGCCACGTCGTGCGCGTCAATGGACATGATGACGCTCGCCAGGCCGTCGTCCGTGAGGCCGCGCAGGTTTTCCTCCGTCCACAGCCCGCCGTTGGTGCAGATCATCGGCCGGATGCCGCGCTCGGCCGCGTAGCGGGTCATGGCGCGGAGGTCGCGGTGGACCATCGGTTCACCGCCCACGAAGAGCAGGTAACCGATGTGGTTGCGGGCGCAGATGTCTATCACGTCCCGCGCTTCCTGGAGGGTGACACTGCGCCGCGCCTTGGGGTCGAACTTTGATCGCGCGAACCCGCAGAAGTCGCAATCGGCATTGCAGATGTTGGTGATGGCGAACTGCAGGTAACCCGGCCCGGCGTGGTCCAGCACTTCGCGGAACAACTGGAACGCGCCTTTCTTCGGCGGGGAAATGGGCGCCGCCGGCGCGGACACCGTCGGGCTGGCCGGCCGGGCGGGGGCGGGAGCGGTTGGGGCGTCAGTCATCGGCGCGCTCATTCAGAATGGCCGATAGTGTTGGCGAGGATTCGCGGCGGGCAACTTTTCTTTTGGCGGGCGGCGTGGTCGGCCGGGACACGGCGGCCCGTGGGGCGAGCCTGGCGTCCCGCTTTTTCATCGCCGGAGGCAAACGGCGGTGGCATGAATCGGGTCATGCAAGCGAGCGGATTTCGGGGCCTCAGCATTCTGGTGCTGGATGACGAGCCGCTGTTGCGCCGACAGTTGACCGGCTACCTGGAGTCGCTGGGGATGGACGTGACCGGCGCGGGTGATCTGGCGGCCGCCCGCAAGCTGGCCAAGGGCATGGGCTTCGACTTCGCGTTGCTGGATGTCAACCTGCCCGACGGCAAGGGCACCGACCTGTTGCGCGAGAAGGTGTTTCCCCCCAGCACGGGAGTCATCGTCATGACCGCTGAAGGCGGCGTGGCCGGCGCGGTCGAGGCCATGAAGCTCGGGGCGCTCGACTACCTGGTGAAGCCCTTTGATCCGGGCGAACTGCCGCTGGTCATCGGTCGGGCGCGTCGGGCACGTCAAACCGCGCGGTTGGACGAGTTTCGTCAGGAGGACGCCGCCCAGCCGGACTTCCTGTTCGGGGCGGCGCTGGCCGGCGTCGAGCAGCAGCTTCAGCGGATCATCGCCGCCGACGAACGCGTCCAGACCGGGCTGGCGCCGGTGTTGATCCTGGGCGAGACGGGGTCCGGCAAGACCTCCATCGCGCGCTGGCTCCACCAGCACGGGCCGCGCGCGGCCCAGCCATTGGTGGAGGTGAACTGCTCGGCTTTGCCGGAAAGCCTGGCCGAGAGCGAACTGTTCGGCCACGAGCGCGGCGCGTTCACTGATGCCCGGACCGCGCGGATGGGGCTGTTCGAGGCGGCGCACGAGGGAACGCTTTTTCTGGATGAACTGCCCAGTCTGAGTCTGGCGTTGCAGGCAAAGGTTCTCACGGCGATCGAAGACCGCCGGATTCGCCGGCTGGGTGGCAACAAGACAATCGAGGTGGATGTGCGCGTCATCGCCGCCACCAATCGCGATCTCGAAGAACTCGTGGCGTCCGGTCAGTTCCGTGAGGACCTGTATCACCGGCTGGATCTGTTTCGCATTCACCTGCCGCCACTGCGTGAGCGGGGTGAGGACATCGTGCGCATCGCGGAGTTGCTGCTGGCGCGTCTGTGCCGGCGCCACCGCCTGCCGCCGCGGCGAATCACCGCCGCCGGCCGCCAGCGCCTGCTGACCTACCCGTGGCCCGGCAACGTCCGGGAACTGGCGCACGAACTGGAGCGCGCCATCGTTTTCAGCGACGCCGTGGAACTGGACTTCGCCACGCTGGACGTCCGGGCCGGTCGGACCCCGCCCGGCGGGGCCGGCCTGCCATCGGAGGAGTGGTTCAACGAGGCGTTTGTGTTTCCTGAGCAGGGCTTCTCGCTCGACGCAGCGATTGAGCGCCTGATGCGGCAGGCACTGCGGCAGGCGGGCGGGAATGTCTCCGCGGCAGCCCGGTTGCTGGGCGTGTCGCGGGATGTGGTCCGCTACCGACTGGAGGGCCGCAAGGGTGTGCCCGACCGCCCGGAATAATTGGCTGGACTCTGGCTGGACGGGCGGCGGGGGGTGTGATTCCTTGCCTGCGTTGGCGCGGTGAACGTGTGGCCCGCGCCCGATCTGTCGGCGCAAAAAGAAAGGCTCCTGTGCGTACGGTTCTGGGTTCCCTCCTTCTCGCGGCCGGTTTGGCCGTGGCCGCCGCAGCCACCGCCGCCAGCCTCTTCGAAATTCTCGGGCTCAAACGCGGTTCGAGCGCGGTCACCGCCCTGTCGGAAGACCAGATCACGAGCGGTCTCAAAGCGGCCCTCGATACTGGCGTGCGGTTCGCCGTGACGAATCTCGGCCGCGTGGGCGGATTCCTCGACGATCCGCAGGTGAGGATCCCCCTGCCGGACCACCTGAAGACGGTCGAGAAGACCCTGCGGAAGCTCCGTCAGGAGCGCTTGGCGGATGAGTTTGTCACCACCCTGAATCGCGCGGCCGAGCAGGCGGTGCTCCAGGCCGTCAGCGTGTTGGGTGACGCGGTGCGGCAGATGACCGTGGCGGATGCGCGGGCCATCCTGACCGGGGGCAACACCGCCGCCACGGACTACTTCCGCCGCACCAGCCAGACCAATCTCCACACCCGCCTGCTCCCGATTGTCCGGTCCGCGACCGAGCAGGCCGGCGTGACCGGCGCGTACAAGCGGATGACCAGCGCGGATCAGCTCGGCGGCTGGGCCGGCGTCGGCACGGCCCTGCTGGGACAGCGTGCCTTCGACCTCGACGACTTCGTGACCCGCAAGGCGCTGGATGGGCTATTCCTCAAGATTGCCGAGCAGGAACGGTTGATTCGGGCCGACCCGGCCGCCCGAACCACCGAGTTGCTGCGGCAGGTCTTCGGCGCGGTGCGGAGGTGAGCCGGCCAAGCCGAACCGGTAGCGCCTTGAGTCCGTTTGGTTGCCGGCATACCGTGAGCCCCGTTGCCTATGACTCGTCAGCAAGTCCTCGACCTCTACTTCCTCGATGCCCGCTGCAAACTGATCGAGGTCGCCGCCTTTCTGGACCGGTTGGACCGGGCCGAGGGCGAAGCCGATTTCCGCCTGCCCGCCTTCCGCGACGCGCTGCGCGTGCTGTCGTCCGACCGGCCGGACCGCGCGCTGCAGGCGCTGATGGCTTTCAGTGATCCCACTACCGAGCCGGTGCCGAAAGCCCCCGGCAAGGGCGCGGTCGGCGCGTGGCAGGAGACACAGCCATGAGGTACATCGAACCCCACGCCCACATGGTCAGCCGGACCACCGACGACTATCGCGCGATGGTTGCGGCCGGCTGTGAGGCGGTCTGTGAGCCGGCGTTTTGGGCGGGCTTTGATCGCGGTTCGGCCGCCGCGTTTCATGATTACTTTCGCCAGCTCACCGAGTACGAGCCGCGCCGCGCCGCCCAGTTTGGACTGAAGCACTTCTGCTGGCTGTGCCTCAACCCGAAGGAGGCCGAGGACGTGAAGCTCGCGGAAGAGGTGCTCGCACTGATCCCGCAATTCCTCGATCGCCCGACCGTCCTGGGCATCGGCGAAATCGGGCTGAACAAGAACTCGCGCAACGAACTGCGGGTCCTCGAAATGCACGTGGACCTCGCGGCGCGTCATGACCAGCTCATCCTCGTCCACACCCCCCACCTCGAGGATAAGCGCAAAGGGACGCGCCTGACGCTCGACGTGCTGAAGGCGGACTCCCGCATCCGGCCCGAGCGGGTGATCATTGACCACGTCGAGGAGCACACGGTGAGGATGGTCCTGGATCGCGGCCACTGGGCGGGGATGACCCTCTACCCCGTCAGCAAATGCACGCCCGCGCGTGCCATTGACATCCTCGACGTGTACGGCTCGGAGCGACTGTGGTTGAACTCGGCGTGCGACTGGGGCGAAAGCGTGCCGCTGGTGGTTGTCCACACCGCGCTCGAAATGCGCCGACGGGGCTGGTCGCAGGAGGCGATCGAACGCGTGATCTACGACAACCCGCGCGAGTTCCTCAGTCAGTCGCCCAAGTTTTGTCTGCGAGAGGAGCGGAAGGACACAACCGAGGTCCGCCGCCTGAAGTGCGGACCGGGGCCTGGCTTTTAGGACTGACGTTCCGTCGGTTATCCCGCTCCCGCCTCTCATGCCTGTCCGAGTCGAAGTCGTCCGCCGGGTTGCCGACGCGCGCGGCTGGTTGTGCGAGCCGTTGAATGCCGCAGAATTGGCCGGCCAGAAAAACATCCACGTGGCCGTCACCAAACCCGGCCATCTCCGCGGCAATCACTACCACCGGTTCACCACCGAGATCGTTACCGTGACCGGCCCGGCCTTGGTTCGCGTCCGGGAAAAGGGTTGTGACACGGACTACACCGTACCCGCGGACGAGGCCCATCGCTTCACCTTCCCGCCCGGCGTTGCGCATGCCATCCTGCCCACGGGCACCGAGCCGGGGCTGGCCATCGCCTTCACCGACCGGGTCCATGATCCCGATCACCCGGACACCGTTCGGGAGATTCTGATCCCTCCTCCGGTTGCCGGTACCTGAAGGGGGCCATTCCCTGATCCGGAGTCCGCCCACCGCCCGACACCGATTTCCGATGAGTGAATTGTCCATCCGCCCGGCGACGGAACGCGACATCCCGTTGATTCTTCGCTTCATCCGTGAGCTGGCGGAGTACGAAAAGCTGGCGCAGGAAGTGGCGGCCACGGAAGCGCTGTTGCGCGCGGCCCTCTTTGGCGAGCATCCGGCGGCGGAAGCCCTGATCGGGAGTGTGGACGGCGAGCCGGCCGGCTATGCGCTGTTCTTCCCCAATTTTTCCACCTTCCTCGGGCGTCCCGGTCTGCACTTGGAAGACCTGTACGTGTGCCCGGAGCATCGCGGCAAGGGCTTGGGTCTGGCGCTGCTGCGGCGGGTGGCGGCCATCGCGGTCGAGCGCGACTGCGCCCGGCTGGAATGGTCGGTGTTGGATTGGAATGAGCCGGCCATTGGCTTCTATCGCGAGTTGGGCGCGGTACCCCTCCACGACTGGATGGTCTTCCGGCTGTCCGGCGAGGCGATCCGGCTTTTGGCGGAACGCCGTTGAACCGGTATCGCCGGCGGGTGACCCATCGCCCGCACGCTCGTCGAGCGCCGCGGTGCGATTATCGCTTCCGCGCCGCTTCTGCTCGCACTATCCTCCCACTGCCTGCACGTCGAACGAACTCATGAAAACCCTGCCATCGCTCGTCTTGATGGTCACCGCCCTAATCGCTGTCCGCGCCGATGCCCTGCCACCCGTCCTGCTGTGGCCTGACGGCGCGCCAGGAGCACTCGGTGATACCGATGCCGACAAGCCCTCGCTCACGCCTTATCTGCCCGAGGCCGTGCGACGGACGGGCGCCGCGATCGTGATTTGTCCGGGCGGTGGCTACGGCGGCCTGGCCGGACACGAGGGCCATGACTACGCCCTCTGGCTCAACCAGCACGGTGTGACGGCGTTCGTCCTCAAGTACCGCCTCGGCTCGCGGGGCTATCGGCATCCGATCATGCTGCAGGACGCGGCCCGCGCCGTGCGACTGGTCCGGGCGCGGTCGGCCGAATGGCAGGTGGATCCACGCCGGGTCGGCATCATGGGATCCTCCGCGGGCGGTCATCTGGCCTCGACGCTCCTGACGCACTTTGATGCCGGTGATTCAGGAGCAGCGGACCCGGTCGAGCGCCAGAGTTCCCGGCCGGATCTGGGGATTTTGTGCTACGCGGTCATCACCCTGGGCGAGTTCACCCACCAAGGGTCGAAGCACAACCTGCTGGGCAACGATCCTTCGCCTGAATTGGTGCGGTTGTTGTCCAACGAACTCCAAGTGACGGCCCAGACGCCGCCCTGCTTTATCTGGCACACTTGGGAGGACCAGGCGGTGCCGGTGGAGAACAGTCTGCAGTTTGCTGCGGCGCTGCGGCGAGCCGGCGTGCCCTTTGACTTGCACATTTACGAGAAGGGCCGGCACGGCATCGGGCTGGCCAGCGTGCCGCCGTTTTCCAATCCGCACCCGTGGGCCGCTGACTGCGTCTTTTGGCTGAAAGAGCGCGGCTTTGTGGCCCGTTGAGGCAACGGGCGGCACCCCTCAGCGACTGCCCCATCGGGCGGCCCGGGCGCGCAGGTGGTCGAGAATGACCACATTCGGATCCCGGCCTTGGTAGCGGGGCTTGCGGCCGGTGCGAAGTGAAATCACCTCCCACGGTGGCGACTCGGCATCGCCTGCCTCTTGGAGAAGCTGGGTGCGATTCACCTCAAAATTGACGCGGACGCGCTTGCGGGTGCGTTCCAGTTCCTCCCGGGACGAGACCGCCGGCTCGCCGGTGGTGACAGAGGGGGACTCCTGACGGAGGCGTTCGGCCGTGGCGGCGAGGTCGTCCCAGGACTTCGGCCAGGCGCCGTCATGGCGATCCAGGTGCTCGCTGATCAGCGTCGCCGTCCAGTCGAGCGCGTAGGCGTCAAGCACCCGCTCGGTGGTGTTGCGGTAAAGGATGTAGCCCAGGAAGCCGATGAGGCCGGCTAGCCACACCAAGCCGAGGACGGTCAACCAGCGGTGTTTGGGTCGCACCCCTCCATCGAACGGCGTTCGTTGCGCCGTGTCAACTCATGCGGAGGATTCGCAGGGTGGCCGGGGGCCGTTCGAATCGAGAAGGGGGAGAACGGATGGCCGAGCGAGCGTCAGGACGCTCCGGTTCACGAGCAGCGAAGACTACAGCTTGTATTGGCGGTACGCGGCGAACACCACCGCTGCGATCCCCAGCGCCATCACCACTCCCAATGCCACATTCGGAACCAAGTCTGCCATAGCCTTCACCCTTTCGCTGAGGCCGGAAGGGTAGCAATTGCATTGCCAAGGCGGCGGAAGGTGAGCTCGGGAAAGTTGCAAAATCTTGCGCTTACCGAGCACTGCCCGGCCTCTCGGGGGAAAAGGGTCGGATTAACGGCCCGACTACCGCGCCCCGCCGCTCGGCGATTCCCTGATGGCGGTGAGTTCCCTGCGTAGCGCGGCGACGCGGTCGGGATGCATGGCAAAGAGGTTGGTGGCCTCGGCGGGATCGTCGCGGAGGTTGTAGAGCTGGGCGGGCGTTTCGACCTTGCCCGCGCTCCACCCCCCGGAGCCGGCGGCTTCGATCAGCTTCCAATCGCCGTGCCGTAGAACAAAGACGCCGCTGATCGAGTGCAGCACCAACGGATCGCGTGGCGGGGTCGGTTGGCTCAGCAAGACCGGCGAAAAGCTGCGGCTGTCCTCGCCCTGCCCGGGCGTGACCGATGCGCCGGTCAGGTCCGCCGCTGTGGCAAAAAGGTCCACCAAACCGATGAGTGCGTCGCTCGTCGTGCCCGGCTTGATCGTCGCCGGCCACCGGGCAATGAACGGCACCCGGTGCCCACCCTCCCACGCGTCGGACTTCTGCCCCCGCCAAGGCCCGTTGGCGCGGTGTGCCCACTTCGCAATGTCTTCCGGCGGCCAGTGGGCACCGTTGTCACTGGTCACGATCAGGAGGGTGTCGCGGGAAAAACCGTGCCGGTCCAGCGCCGCCACCACCCGACCGACCGCGTCGTCCACCTGCGCCACGAAGTCGCCGTAATCGCCGGCCCCGCTGCGGCCGCGGAATTCCGGGGTTGGCACCCAGGGGTCGTGCGGGGCGGTCAGCGGGAAGTAGAGGAAGAACGGTTTTGCTGCGGACTGCCGCCCGATGAAAGCCTCAGCCTTGGCGACCAATTTGGGCAGAACCTCCCTTGGATGGAATCCCTCCGGCGACGGTCCGGCCCGCCAGAACGCTTCGCCGCCTTGCCGTTGGTGCTTGCCGCCGCCGGTACGGCTGGTGGGGGCGCTTTCGACACGGTCGTTTTCCAGGTACACGTACGGGTCCATGTCGAGCGACGCCGGAATACCGAAGAAGTAGTCGAAGCCAACCGTCGCCGGCCCGGCCGTCAGCGGCCGTGTGAAGTCCACCAGAGCGGGATCCGCCGCCGGTTCGGATTTGTCGCCAAAGGCCGCGGGCTGGCGCGTCGCCCAACCGAGTCCCAGATGCCACTTGCCGATGCACGCGGTCGCGTACCCCTGCCGCCGCAGGAGCGAGGCCACCGTTTCCCGGCCCGGTTCAATCAGCGGAGGCGAGTAGCCCCACAGCACCCCGCTCTTGAGCCGCGTCCGCCAGGCGTAACGCCCGGTGAGCAGACTGTAGCGGGTGGGGGTGCAGACGGCGGAAGGCGAGTGCGCATCCAGAAAGCGCATCCCTTCGCTCGCGAGCCGGTCCAGGTGCGGCGTCGGGATTTTTGAGTCGGGGTTGTAACAACGCAGGTCGCCCCAGCCGAGATCGTCTGCCAGGATGACTACGATGTTCGGACGTGCGGCGATGGTCTGCACGACCAGCGCCAGCGCGGCGAGCAGCCGTGCCAGCCAGCGCGCGGTCCTGCCGCCGGTCGAAATCGCCCGTGGCATCAGACCAGTCCCCACGGATCGGTGTCGTGCGGCGCGTGCGGATAGCCGCTGTGCAACGCGGCGTAGTCCTTTTCCTCCTTGTCAAAGTGCGAGATCAGGTTCGCCGCCATGCTCCGCAGCTTGGTGACTTCCGCGTCGGTGATCGGCGTGAAGTTTTTCGCGGCCTGAATCGCGAGGTTTTGGAGATCGAGGAAGGACGGCGGGAAGCACGAGACCACGCCGCGCTGGGAGAGCGCAAAGCGAACCGTCAGGCTGACCTCGTCGAGACCTTCGGAGGTGCGGTACCACCATTGGCGGGTGCGCTGGACGCCGGCGGGCCAGAGGCCGTGGTACATCGGTTTGATCGAGAGGATGGCGGCCCCCTGTTCGTTGGCGAGATCCACCACCGGCTTGCCGAAGTCGCGCGTCATCCACTCGAAGAAGTTCACCGGGAACATCACCGTGTCGAACTTGAACCCCTTCATCACCTCGAGCGCGCCTTTGGTGGTGTGCGCGGAGAAGCCAAACCACTTCACTTTGCCCTCTTCCTTCGCTTTGAGAAACGTCTCCATCGCACCGCCCGGGGCGAGGGCCTGTTTGGCCTCCTCGACCGAGCGGATGTGGTGCAACTGGTACAGGTCGAAGTGATCGGTCTTGAGGCGGGTCAACGAGCGTTCCAGCTCCTCGCGGGCCCCCTTGGCGTCCCGCATCTTGGTCTTGCAGGCCAGGAAGTATCGGCTGCGGTCAATGCCCTGCAGCGCGGGTCCCAGCTTCTCTTCGGCCTTGCCGTAGGCGGGGGCGACGTCGAAGTAGTTCACGCCCTGGTCCAGCACCTCGCGGACGGCGCGATCGCACCGCTCCTGCGGCTCGTTGTTCAGCGCCAGGCCGGAAAAGCCGACGATCGAGACCTTGACCCCGGTGCGGCCCAGGACGCGATACGGCATGCCGCTGACGGTTTCGGCGATGGGCGCGGCATGGCCCACGAACCAGGAGTTGGGCAGGCCCAGCGCGCAAACGCCCGCCGCTCCGCCCGCCATTTTGATGAAGTCTCGTCGTTTCATTTGGTGCTCCGTTTTTTGTTGCCCGGCTCGCTTCCCGCCGTGTCCGCGGGACGGTGTGATTGCCGGGCTGACTGAGCTGAACGTAGCGAGTCCGCTGACCGCCGGCAAGGGCGGCAGCAAGGCGGTACGCGCGGGCCGAAGTCACAGCGGCGCGGCCGCCAGTTCCTCCGCCCGCAACGGAGGAGTGATGTCGTAGGCGTCGGTCGCCAGATCAATCTTCACCGCCGTGCCGTCCGCGTACCGAAACTCCTGCCGCCGCCGCGACTGATCGAGGAAGCGATGCTCGGTAAGCTCGAGAAGTCCCACGCGGCGGTGCAGGGCGCACAGAATTCGGACGCGCTCGCGCTCGTCGGGCCCGGGCGTCAGCGAGAGGTAGGGCAGACCGGCATTGGCCAACCCGTGCAGAAAGCCGAGGTCCTTCTCCGGAATACCCCAGGCGCCGCGTTCGAGCGACCACGGCGTGAGGAGCGCGTCGTGGTACACGAGATTGAAGAGCGGGACCGGGATGCCCATCGCGGGGCCTTTGCCGGGGTTGGGATTCAAGGCGTACGGCCCGTGATGGACGAGGTCGAGATGGGGAATGGACCAGTCGCTCGGTTCCTCGGAACTCACCACGCCACCCCAGCTCCGCACCGCGTCCAGCGTCGCGCCGCGGAAGCGCAGACACTCGCGGCGCGTCACCGGATGCTCCGGCGCATGGCACTCGTCCGGCGGGACCACGGAGAAGACATCGAGGTAGGCCCCGCGCAGTTTCACCCCTTGCGCGAGGATGGTCTGGTGATTTCTCCGCACGTGACCCGGCGCGAACCGCGAGCAGAGGAGGGTCTGCTGGCCACCATACCAGGTGGCGTGAGTCTGGAAGTGCCCCGCTTCGTCCCGCACGGCATGGCGCTCGTCGTAGGACGCGGCATCGAGGTAGTAATCGCGGTACTGATCGTGGATGGCGAAAACGAACCCCAGTCGGTCGCAGGTGTCGGCGAAGCGCTTCATGCCGGACCAGCCGCCCGCCTCCGGGCTGGGGGGCAGCACGTCCGGATGCAGGTTGTCGTAGCCCCGGAAGCCCCAGCCGTCCAGGTGCAGATAGGCGCGGCGGACGCCGTTGCTGGCGAGTCGCTCCACCTCGGCCCGCCGTGCGTCGAAGGTGACGAGCTGGTGGTTTTGGGCCGGATTGTCCTTCGAGTAGTACGACGAGTCGGGCTGGATGTGATACAGGATGCTGGTGTGGATCACAGGCGTGCCGACCAGCTCGCCCACCCGCGGATTGCGGGCAATCTTCTCCTGCAGCGAAACGAAACGCCCGCCTGCGATCGCGTGCTGACGATAGCGCTTGGCCATCGCCACGTAGCCGCCCGCAGGCAGCAGGCAGAAGCGCGCCCGGCGCGGGTAAGCCCAGCGCCCGAGCGAACTCACCCAGCGCGGACCCAGGCGGGTTGGCCCGCCCGCGGGATGGTCGAAATCGCAGCCCGCATCATCCGGCGTCTCGAGAATCGTCAGCAGCCCGGCGTCGCCCTGGAGATGGCCCCACCACGGCATGTACAGCCCGCGGCCGAAACTGAGCGTGTCGTAGAGCCAGGTCTTCTCCGGCCACTGCTGCGGCAGCAGCATGCCCTGCATGAAGGGGACCACGGTCGCGTCGAACGAGCCGCCGGTGACAGCGCCGGGCCACTGGAGTTCACGAATGCGATGGGCCCCGTCGCTCGCCAGCAACTCGCACAGCAGGTCTTCATCTGGCCCGTCGAGGGTGACCAATACCGTGAGCGTCAGGTCTCCAGCCTCGGCGTACCCGGAGAGCACCACCTTGACGCCGGCGCTGTAGCCGGTGGTGTAAGGCGTGAACTCCATGCTCGCGGCGCTGGCCAGACGAAGGGAATGCGCCCCCTGCGGCCCCGTCACCCGTAGGTCTCCCTCGCGGGAGGGCGCGAATCGCCAGACGTTCGTAGCCCGCTCCGCGACCAGACCCAGCGTGCGACGGTCCAGCCTGACCTCGACTTGCTGACCGCGGATCACCCAGGTGTTGGCGTCCTCGGCCCGACTGTGGATTTTCGACACCGCTGTATAGTTGGCGGGCGTATCAGCGGCGGCGGACGCGCCAACCGGAAGCGACACGGCCGCTGCCAGGCTGGCCATGAAAACGCGGAGGTGCATGGCCAGAGCCTCGCACCCGGCACGCGGGCGACAATCGAAAACTCAGGTCCGGGCGTCGCTCTTGGGTGAGCGGGCGCTCATGGCCAACGGCCTGGCCGTGAAGGTAAGCGCCACCGCCGCTGGCTGTCGGATTGCCATCGGCCAATGGCCCGCATAGCCTCGTCCCATGACACGTTTCACGATGGCCGCTTTGCCCTCCCTGCTTTTGGGGGCGGCCGTGCTGCTTTGCGGGGGCGTGGCGCCCCTGACAGCCGAGACCCCGGCCGAGCGCGACGCCCGCATGGCGTGGTGGCGGGAAGCCCGGCTGGGCATGTTCGTCCACTGGGGCCTGTACTCCGGCGCGGAAGGCGTGTGGGACGGCAAGCAGTACGGCGGCGGGGTCGAGTGGATTCAGCATTATGCCGGGGTGCCGGCTGACGCCTATGCCGCCCGCATGAAGCCACTCTTCAAGCCCCGCCCCGGTTTCGCCCGCGAGTGGGCGCGGCTCGCGAAAGAGATGGGCGCCAGCTACGTCGTCTTTACCAGCAAGCATCATGAGGGCTTTGCGCTCTGGGACAGCAAGGTCACTGACTTCGACGCGAAAGACTTCACGGGTCGCGACCTGTTCAAGGAGATCGTCGCGGCCTTGCGGGCGGAGGGCCTGCGCGTCGGGGTGTACTTCTCCGTGATTGACTGGCATCACCCGGATTTCCTCGTCAAAGGCACCGGCCTGCCGCATCCGCTCCAAAAGCACCCCGAGATCGCCGACCCGGACGCCGGGCGCGACTGGAACCGGTACGTGCGCTTCATGCATCAGCAGGCGGAGGAGGTCGCCTCGCGCTATGGCAAGCTGGACATCCTCTGGTGGGATTACAGCAGCAAGGAAACCCAGGGGGACCGGTGGCGCGCGCCGGAGTTGATGGCGATGGTGCGCCGCCACCAGCCGCGCATCCTTATGAACAACCGTCTCTATCACTCGGAGAACGTCTCCGGTGACAACCTCAGCATCTTCGATGTGGCCAAGGGTGACTTCACCACGCCGGAGCAGCACATCCCTGCCACGGGGATGCCGGGGGTGGATTGGGAGGCCTGCATGACGCTCAACGGCACCTGGGGCTGGAGTCAGCACGACTTCAACTGGAAATCCACCGAAACCCTCATCCGCAACCTCGTGGACATCGCCTCCAAGGGCGGCAATTACCTCATCAATGCCGGACCGCTCGCCGACGGCACGATTCCCGAACCGATCGTCGTCCGCTTCCGGGAACTGGGCGCCTGGATGAAGCAGTACGGCGCCGCGATCCGCGGGACCACCGCCAATCCGGTCGGCGCCGTCGAGTGGGGCCGGATCACCGCCAAACCGGACCGGCTCTACCTGCACGTGTTCCAGTGGCCCAAAGACAACATCCTCACCGTGCCGCTGAAGGATTGGCGGGCCGTCCGGGCGACCATGCTGGCGGATCCGGAGCAGGTGCCCCTCGCGGTTGAATCCGCTGACGGCACGGCGAAGATCACGCTGAAACCGGCCTTTCAAAACCCGTACGCCTCGGTGGTGGAAGTGCGGGTGGCCCGGTGAGGCCGACTCCAGAGCGACCAATCCGGCAGGGAATGAGAACCGGAATCCGCGAACACTTCCGCCCCGTGGCGTGCCGTCGCCCGTTTCGACTCCGCTTGATTCCCCTCGGCGCGACCCCGCCAGTTGAGGCGGCAGCGCGCTCTCAATGGTCCGCCTCTTCGACGCTGCGGGCTCGCGGACGTGCCGTGGCCTGCGCGTCGCCGACATCCCGCTTCCCCCACGCGTGAACCTGCCCAACAAACTGACCGTTTCACGCTTCGTTTTCACGGCCGTCTTCCTGTGGGCCATGTTTTCGCGCTCGCCGGTGAACGACACGCTTGCGCTGGTCCTGTTCTCGGCAGCGGGGCTGACGGACCTGCTCGATGGCCGCATCGCCCGTCAGCGGGGGTTGATCACCAACTTCGGCGTGCTGATGGATCCGCTGGCGGACAAGATCCTCACCTGCTCCGCCTTCATCGCCTTCGTCGAGCGTCACATGCTGCTGCCTCCCGAGCCGCTCTTCTTCCTGGGGCAGTACCCGGTACGCGCCAAGATCGAGGCGTGGATGGTCGTCATCATCGTGGCCCGGGAACTGGCAATCACGGGCCTGCGGCTGATGGCCGCGTCGAAGAACCTCGTGCTCGCCGCGGAGAAATACGGCAAGCACAAGACCATCTCGCAGATGGTGGCGATCATCGCGCTCCTGGTGCTCGACGCCCACGTCGAATGGTGGCCGTGGCTGCGCGCTTTCTTCGCGCCCTGGACCCCTTGGTTTTGTCTGGTGGCGATGTGGACCACGGTGGTGCTGACGGCGACCTCGGGCGTGCTCTATCTCTGGCGCAACCGCCAGCTCTACCTGCGCGAGCTGTAGGCGCCGTGAACGGGCTCATTCTCTTCTTAGCCCAGGGTTTCGGGACGGGGCGGATTCCGAAAGCGCCCGGCACCTTGGGCACGCTGGTGGGGCTGGTCTGGTTCGCCGTCCTGAACGCTTCGGGCAATGCCTGGGTGTTCGGGGCGGGCGCGCTCCTCGGCCTCGCCGCGTCCGTCTGGCTCTGTGGACGGGCGGAACGGCTCCTGGGCCGGACGGATCCCGGATCGGTGGTGCTCGATGAAATCGTGGCGTTCCCCCTTTGCTTCGCGCTGCCGGTGGTCTGGGCGGCGTGGCACAGCGGCGGTGAGCTGGCGCCGCTCGGGCAACGGTACCATCAGTGGCCGCACTGGCTCTGGACCTTCGCGGCATTCCGGGTCTTCGACATCTGGAAACCCTGGCCCGTGCGCCAGAGCCAGCGGCTGCCCGGCGGGTGGGGCGTCACCGCCGATGACGTCCTCGCGGCAGGGTATGTGAACCTGCTGTGGCTGATGGTTCCCTGGAGTTAAACCGGTACGGCTGGCGTCACCGTGACCAGTTCCGGGCGACCGGCCGGAGCCGCGAACCCTCCTCACCGCAATGACCCTGCTGGCCGCCTCAGTCCCTGCCCTCGGTCAGTTGGTGTACGACAATTCGTCCACCAGCACCTTCAACAGCTTCGGGACGGGTTTTTCCGACATCCAGACTTTCGGAGATTACGTCACACTCTTGGGCGGACCAACGACCATCACGGAGGTGTCCTTGTTGTTGGCCGCCGAGCAGGATGTCGGCAACCCGAAAGGAAACTTCGGGTTGTTCCTCTACGAGGACAACCTCGGGGTCGTTGGCAACTTGCTGGGCTCGGCCGTTTTGAACAACTACGTCTTCCTCGGAAACGGCGGGCACTGGCTGACGTTCTCCGGCCTCAGCATTCCGGTGGGTGGATCGGTTTTCGTGGCCCTGTCCATCGAAAACTACAACGGCGATGGCACCTTCAACGACTTCATTGGCGTGGAAATGTACGATCCGCCGACGGTGGGCTCCTCGGACAGCGACACCATGCTTTTCGCATTTGGCAGCGGCCTGACCGCCGGGGATGCGCCGACGGCGGTCCTCGATCCCGGCCTGAACAACATCGCGATGACGATTACCGCGGTGCCCGAACCAGGCGACTACGCGCTCGCGGCCGGGTTTGCGCTGGCGGCTTTCGGTCTCTGGCGGCGTCGGGCGGCCAGGTGAAGCCGGCCGGCGTGGCTCGCTGGCGGACCGGACTGCGGCACGCTCTGTCGGATCACTCTGGCGAGGCGTCCGTTTTCGAAACAGAGTTTGCCTCCAGGAGTCGCGCCAGTTCGAGCAGCAGCTTCTCGAGGTCGCGGTAGTATTCCGTTTCGTCGCGACCGGATTTCTGCTCGCGCAGACGGAGGATTTCCCGTTCGAGCGCGTCGCGGTGCTGGCGGACCTCCGGCGGCAAGGCGCGCTCCACAGCACTGGGCACCAGGTGGACCTGATGGGCGCGCGCGCCGTCCACGGGCTTTCCCGCGTCGGCTTGTTTCACCACGCACACGCCGCGAAACCAGTCGGCCGGGGTGCCCCGGCCGTCGCCGTTGTCGTCGAGGAGCGCGTGCTCTGTGGCGAGCCGCCCTTCGGTCTGATAGAACTCGCGAACGCCGGCGGACGCGCTGAGGAAGGCTTCCAGCAACGACACCTGACCGTCTTGGTCGAGGTCGCCCGCCGGATCCGCCAGCGCGCGCGCGAAGTAGCTGCCGAACCGCGCAAAGTTTTGTTCGCTGCCGCTGCGCGTGGCTGTGACCACCATCCGGTTTGTCCCGCTCAACTGGTTTAGAAACGGCGCGCTCGCGGACGCCGTGTTGATCACGATGAGGGGCCGGCGAACGGGCTTCAGCCACTCTGCCAAGTCGGTGGCGGAAACGTCCGGCCCGCGCAGGTTGAAGCGCGCCTCCCTGCCGTCGTAGGTGCCGTGCCCGATCAACACGAGCCACAAGGGATCGGTGCCGTCCGGCGGTTCCGCCGCGAGCGCCGTGCGCAGTCGCTCGCGGTCCGTCGGCTCGGAGGCATCGTCCAGTCCGATCAGCGTGGCGGCCACCCCGGCCTGCTCGCTGGCGCGCAACCAGAGCTGGGCCTGCTGAACGAAATTGGACCCGTACTCCGGTTCGCCCGGCGCGCCCACGGCCAGGACGACGGAGACGCCGTTGGTCACCGCTGAGGCATCGGCCGCCAGCCCGGCGGCCGGCAGGAGAGCGAGCGTGAAAAGCCAGACGGACACCACGGTTCGCCACCACGGACCAACCGGGCTGGATCGGGCGTTGTCGGGGACGGGAACGTCCTCGGTCCGTGGCGTGGAGTCGCGCCCGGGCGCTGCGGTCGAGAGTCGTATGAGCCGTTCGCCTTTCATGGCAGGCCGTTTCGCCGGCGGAGGCCCCATTCCGCCACGAAGCAGGCGAGGGCGAAGAGGAACAGCCACGGCGTGTGCCAGGCGGGTTGCGTCCAGGCCTCCATGACCGGCGCCTGCCGTCGCGGTAACTCGCGCGCAAACCGCTCCAGTTGGCCCGGGTCGAGCACCCGACCCCCGCTGCGGCGAGCCAGTTCTTCCAGCAGCGCGAGATTCGGTTTGAGGGAGCGAAACTCCTCGTTCACCGGATCGCTGCTCCATCCCGCCTCGGCCCGTCCCACCAGGGCACCGGCGGCGTTTGTGACGCTGGTAGTGGCGTGAAATCCGCCCGCCCCGCGCGGGACGTATTCCGCTTCGTACAAGCCCGCCTCTGCCCCGGCCGGTTCGGCGCGAAGGCGCACGGAATTTGTCGCCGCGCCTTCCGACCGGGTCAGCACCGGCCGCACCTCGATCGTCACGGTGGCATCATCGGTGGGCTGAAACTTCTCGTCCCGCACCCGCACCTGCAGGCGCGCGGCGCCGGGGGTGGCGTCCGTGCCTTCAGCCACGGTGAGCTCCACCCGTTCCGGGACATCGGCGACCAGCCAGCGCGCCAATTGCCGCCACGCCTTCTCCATGTCGCGACGGGCTTCCGGGTTTTGCATGCCCCAGCGCCAGAAGTCGCCGATCAAGAGCGCGGCGGTCCGGCCGCGTCCGAACCGCTGGGTGACGAGGGCCGGCAGCACGCGCCCGCCGTCGTCGGTCACCGTGGCCACGACCGTCGCGGCCGGTTTGGCTTCGCCGGGCGGGTTGAGGACTTGAAACAACGGCATCCGATCCAAGCGCGATTTTTCCTCGGCCTCGTTGTCGCGCAGCCGCGCCCAGGTTTGTATCCACCCCTCACGCGAGAGGCTGAGCCGCCACTGCGGGCTGGCCGGCGGCGCGGACGCCCGGTCCAGGTAAATCGGCAGCATGTCGCCGACGGGCGTGCGGTGATAGTTGCCTTCCTTGAAGGATTCCATGCCGCCGAGCATGAGAAAACCGCCCCCGCGCTCCGAGACGTAGCGTTGCAGCAGGCTCAATTGGTCGGCGGTGAAGAACGCCGCTTCGAGGTCATCCACGATCACCGCGTGGTAGCCGTAGAGCTCCTCCGGCGTGGACGGGAAACCGCCGCGCAGCTCCAGTTCATCGCGCGTGTTCAGGCGCGTGAGCACGGGCTGATCGTATCGCTCCACTTCTTCCCGGGACTGATCGCCAAACCCGCGGAACAGCGGGTTGCCCGTCTCGCCCGCGCGCCCGCGGAAGTCGAACTTCGGTTCGCGCAGCGCGATGCGGATCAATCCCACCAGTTGCACCTGATCGTCCTCCTGCAACGCGCGGTTGAGGAACTTGTATTCCCAGTTCGGCCGGCCGGCCACGTAGAGCAGGCGATACGGCCCGCGCCCGCGATCCACGGCCACGACGCGGCGGTTGTTGAGCAGTGTCGCCTCGCGCGAGGGAGCGTTGGTGCCTGATCCGGCCTCGCCGCGGACCGCCACGCTCAATTCGTAGAACGACAGCCCGGGGCGGTCCGGACGGAAGCGGAAGCGGAAGGCGAGCGTCTCGTCCTCGCGGCGGGCCCGGAGCGTCAGTTCCTCGATCGTGCGACCGGTGTCGTCGTGCAAGCGCGCGACCACCGATTCGCCATTAAACCCCATCGCCGTGACGTCGGCCTGGACCGTGACGGGCGCATCTTCGAACGCGGTCTGACTCACGTTCACCTGCGCCACCGCGAGGTCGCGAACGGTATCCGCGCGCCCGACCACGACCGGGTAGATCGGCGGTAGGCCGGTCAGGTCCGGCGGTCCGCCGCGCAGGTCTGTGGCGTTGCCGTCCGTGAACAGCAGCACGCCCGCCAGCGGCCGCCCGGCAAAGCGATCCTTGAGGCCGCGCAGGGCGGCGCCGATGGCGGTCGCGCGGCCGTTGAAGTCGAGTTCACCGAAGTCGGTCACCCCCTGCAAACGCGCGTCGAAAGCAAATCGCCGCACGTCGAAGCTCTCCTCGAGCGCCGGCTGCCAGCCGCCCGTGGCCGGGTCGAGCAGGGAGCGGAGTTTCTCGGCGCGAGTCCGCGTTTCCCCCGCGTCTTTGATCTGCAGGCCCTCGCTGTTGTCGGCGACCAGGGCGAAGAGATTCGCGCCCGGGCGGGCGCGTTGGCCGGACCACAGGGGCTCGAGCAGACAGAACGCCAGCGCGGCAATGCCCACCGCCTTCAACGCCACGCAGCCCCACCGCCACCGGTCGCCTGTGCCGAAACGGTAGCTCCAGGCCAGCAGCACCGCCGCGAGCGCCAACGCGACCAGCGCGGGCCACAGCCATTCCGGAGCGGAGAAAGTGAGCGAGCCCGGCAGCATTCGATCAGCGGTCCCTCCCCAGCTCCTCGTAGTAACGGCGCACGAGTTCCGAGTAACGGCTCGGCACCGGGTCCCGATCTATCGGCACCAGCTTGTCGCCCGGGTCGCGCCGCGCCAGTTCCTCGGCGATGCGGTCGCGCACCTCGACCAGAGGTCGCACCACCTCGAGCCGCACGACGGCCCAGTCGGGACGCTGGCCGCTACGCCGGAAATCCTGCCGCAGTTGCCGCGCCCGTTCGCGCGCCCGCGCGATTTCCGTCCGCAGCTCCGGCAGACCGACGAGTTCCTCGACCTCCCGCAGGCGATCTGCCCACGGGGCGAAATCCTCACCCGTGATCGGGCCGGTGGGCGCGCCCGCCCACCCCTCCAAAAACTGGTCCAACAGCGACCGCGCCGGGCCACCGCGCCGGCCGTCTCTCCCGTCCGCGGCACGCGGCTCGCCACGCGGTGGGGCGGAATCCCGATCCTGTCCGTCGCGTTGCCGGCGGGGCACGTCCTCAGAGGGTGACGCGGACTCGTCGCCTCCGGCATCGGCCGCCCGCTCGCCCGCGCGGCGTCCGCCACCCGACGGACCGGATTGCTCGGGCGCTTCCGGGGTCGCAGACGACGGGCGGGACTCTTCGCTGGAGTCGTCCGGCTCCCGCCCCGCGGCGCGCGCCGTTCGTTCGCCGCGATCTCCGCGGCCACCGCGTTGCCCGGCCTCGGCAGCCTCGTCCGGGTCGCCCGTCGGCGGGCGCTCGCCTGGGGAGGCGGACGATTCGCCCGCCAGTGCCTCCCGCGAAGCCCCAGCAGCCCGTTGCTCGTCGGCCGGTGTTGGGTCAATGCCCGTAGTCTCTCCGGGCACGGTGGCGCCGTCGCGCGGTCGGCCGGGGGACTCTCCCGCTCGCGCCTGCGCTGCCTCGCGCTCCACCTCGCGGGTCAACTCATCGAGTTGCTCGCGCGCCAGGCGCAGCGCCTCGGCGTCATCCCCCAGGACCCTCTCCGCGGCACGTTCGATCCCGCGCGTCAATTCCGCGATGCCGGCACGCGCCCTTTCCTCCGCCTGATCGGCTTGGGGCAGATAGCCCTGACGCAGCATTTCCGCGGTGACTTCGAGGGCCCGGGCACCTTCGGAGCGCTCGGTTTCCTGCAGCCGATTGAGGAGGCGCTGGGTCAGGAGGCCGCGATTGAGGAGTTCCTCCTGGAGGTCTTTGGCGGTGCCGGCGTCGCTCTGGCTGAACCTCCGCAAGGCGTCGTAAAGTTCGGTGGACACCAACGGCTCGGCCTGCTCGGTCTGCTCGGACAGTTGGGTGACCTGAGCGACCAGATTGGTCAGCCGCGCCTTCTGGGCCTCCAACTGGCGGAGCAATTCCTCCCGCCGATCCGCATCGGTCAGGGACCTTCGTTCACCGCCGGCCAGTTCGTCCAACTGGCGCTGAATCCCGGCCTGCTGGCGGGTCAACTCGCGGGCGGCCTCGCGCATCTGCCGCAGATCCTCGCCGAACTCGCCCGCGCTCTCCCGCCGGAGCTGATCCCGCATCTCCTGCATTTGCCGTTGCGCCCGCGTGCCCGCCGCCAGGGCCTGCGACACCGCGCCCTCCCGCGCCGCTTCCGCCGCGCGCTGCATTTCCTGCCGCGTCTGTTCCAACTGCTGGCGCTGGTCGGCCATCTGGGACTGGTTCTCGGGACGGTCCATCCGCTGCCGGAGTTCGTCCGCGTCCTCGATCATCTGCTGCTGCTCCTCCTGCAGTCGCTTCAACTCCCGCCGGATCTCCTCGCGTTCCTGCTCGGTGCGCGCGGCCTGCAGGGCGGTCTGCAGCTCCTGCAACCGTTCGTTCACATCCTGCTGACGCCGCGCCAGTTCCTGGAGGCGGTTGAGCACCTGCAACTGCTCCCGGCGCTCCGCGCTTTGCGGCGCGCGCGCCTGGCGCTGGGTTTCGTAACGGTCCTCCGACTGGGTGAGCTCGAGCTGATCCAACTGCGGCTGCATCTGCCGCTGGCGTCCGCTCTGGTTGCCGCCCGATGGCTGGCGATTGCGGCTGCGCGACACCGCGTACTCGCGCTCCTGGAGCTTGAGGAGCGCCTGATACGCCGCCTGCTCCGCGGCCAACGCCTCGCGCAGCGCCTCCGGCGAGTCGGGCGCGGCCTTGAGCCGGGCGAGTGCCCGCTCCATTTGTTGCGCCGCCGCCTCCCAGAGCGCCGCCGCCCGTGGATCCTGCGCCCGGTCCCGCGCCGCCTGCGCCTGGTCCAGCGCGGCCGCCTGGGAATCCCGCACCACGCCGGCGTCCTCGGCAAGGTTCACCCGGGGTGGTTCCGCGTTCCGTCCCTCACGCGGCCGGCCACCGCGAGGCACCGCCCCGGGGGCCGCCTGGCCAAAGACGACTGGGCGCGGCGGCCTGCCGCGGGATGAATTCAACTCCCGGCGAACGGTCCGTTCCGGCTTCGCGTTTTCGAGGCTCGGAGCCCGTGTCTCCCCCGGCGACCGCGTTTCGGACCGGGGATTGGCTCCCGCTTCGGCCGAGGGCGCGCTTTCCCTTGCCCGGGCGGGGGCCGACCCTTTCTCGCGCAGCAGACGCCACGTCGCGTTGATGATCTGCTTCTGCAAGTCAGCCAGCCGGGCCGAGGGGCTGCCTTGTTCGCCGCCGGCCTGGCCTTCTTCGCCGCCCTGCTCGCCACCCGCCATCCCCTGGCCTTCGCGGAAGATTTCGTCGAAGGCCCGGACCTCGGCAAAGAACAGGTCGCTGGTGGTGCGACGCAGCGCGCCATCGGGTCCGCGGTCCTCCGCCCAGACGTGCCACGAAAGGAGGTCGTCGGTCTGCACGCCGAGCTCCTCGAGCGCGAGGACGTGCCGGAAGGCTCGCCGTTCGCGCGCGGCGACGGTTGTCCCCAACGGCACCTCGACCGTCTCGCCGCCCGCCAGCGTGTAAGCGAGGCCGTAGGCGGCGATGCCGAAGTCGTCCCACACGGTGCCTTCGAAGACCAGTTCCTCGAGGGGCGAAGGCCGGGTGTCGCCGCGCGGACTGGTGATGCGCAGCTCCGGGGCGCGGTTCTTGAGTGCCTCGAACACGAATGGCGCGGGGACCTTGTTCGTGCGGCCGTCGGCATCCACCAGTTGCAGGTCGTACGTCCGCGACGCGAGGAGGGCGAAACCGGAGAGCCGGGCGGCGGGCTGATTGGTTTCGACAACGAGCGCGAGCTCGGCGCGGTTGGTGTCCCGGCTGACCAGCCGCGCCGCGGCCACGGGCTTGTTCAGTTGCAGGTTCACGTCGAGGAGTGATCCCTCGACCGCGCTGACCCGGCGGGTGTTCTCGAGGCGTTTGGCCGGCTGGCCGGTGAATTCGGGGAAACGGATGTCCACGTCCGACCGTTCGAGCTTCGGGTACTCGAAGACGGTGACCTTGAAATCGCGCGTCTGTTCGCGGCCGAACTCCACCCGGTAGAGAAGATCGCCGGTCACCTCCGGCACCGTGCCGCCGAAGATCGGGTCGTCGAGACTCTTGACCAGCGGCACGCGGCGCGTCGTCTCCCCGGCGACGTCAGCGAGCACCAGTTCGGCCCCGGACGGAGGGGCCTGTCCGAAGCGGGCCATGACCACGAGGCTGCTGCCGCGCTCGAGACTGACATCGCCCGGCGTGACCGTGACGCCAGAATCGGCGCGGACCAGGGCGAATTTCACCTCCGGCGCGGGCCGGAGCGTCCAGAGCGCGAAGCCGAACACCGCCAGCGCTGCCCACTGGCCCGCCTGGGCAAGCAGGATGCGGCTGCGCGGCACAATGGTGATCCAGCGGGACTGCCCGGCCTTCTGGAGCGCTTCGAACAGCACGCGCTCCTGCAGGAAACCCAGACCGCGCCGGGGGTCGGGGGTCTGTTGCACCGCCGTGAGGAGAACGCCGTTCAACTCCGGATGGCGCGCTTCGATCTGGCGGGCGAGTTCCCGCCAGTTGTCGCGTTGCCGCCGATGCCGCACCACGGTCACTGCCGCCGCGATCACGCCGGCCGCGAAAACCAACGGCAGCGCCAGGGACGAGCTCCAGCCGCCGAGTTCCTGCAAGGTCAGCACCGCCAGTCCAACACCGGCGCACAGCAGCCAGCAAATCGCCAGTCGCTTCCACAGGTCGAGCCGTCGCTGGCGTTGCGCGAGCGGACGCAGCCGTGCCTTCAGGACAGGAGAGATCATGTTGCCGCCTCCGGGTTGAGGGTCTGCCGGCGCGCCGTCCAGCCGGCCAGCCAGGTTTCCAACAGCAGAATTCCCACGGCCGCAGCCAGCAGCCAGCGCCACAGCTTTTGCCGGCTTTCCAGTTCCGCATTTTGGAGCCGCGCCTGGCGCTGCGCTTCCCGCACCGGTTCCACCGACGGTTGCCCTCCCGGCACACCCAGCCGCTCGAATTCGTCCGCCGGCAGTGGCGACGTGCGACTCTCGGCCGGATCCAGATTCACCGCGAAGCGACGCCGCTCCGCCCCGGCCGCCAGCTCGTAGAGGCCCGGCGCGGACGCGCCGTCGAAGCTCACGGTGCCGGCGGGCAGACTGATGCGGACGCCGTTCGGCGGCTGCAAGGTCAACGGCGTACCGGCGGGCAGCCCCTCGACCGGCAGGCGAATGCTCGCGCCGACCCAGGCGGGTGGGGAATCCGGCGGACGGCCGCCGCCGAGTTCCAGCGCCGCGTAAAGTAGCGGCACGAACTTGGAGGACAACGCCAGTTGACTGTCCTCGGGATGCCAGCCCGCCGCGAACATCAGCAGCCGGCCGGGCCCGACGGGCAGCTCCGCAATCGCCGGATCGCCCGAGTCAAACCGCGCCAGAACGCGGGCCTCCGCCAGCGCCGTGAGATCGAGGCGGCGGTACTGCCAGAAGTGGATCTTGGTGAAGTCGCTGAACCGTGGGTCGGCAAACGGCGCGAAGAGGGGATGCCGGAAGTCCAGCTCGCCCAGCAGCGCGTAGTGGGCGGGACGTTCCTCGACGGCGCCAAGCGCGGCCCCAGCCACCAGTTTGCCAAGGGTCGCGAAGGCGCTCGCACTGACCGGCGCAAACAGCACCACGCGCCCCTGGGCCAGAGCATTCCGCAGCAGCGGCAGCACCGAATCGTCCATCGGGCCCGTGACGACCACCAGGTGTGGCGCAGGACCGGAAGCCCGATCCACCGAAACGACGCGCACCGAGACGAGCGGCGTGTCCTGAAACGCCCGGCGGAGGAAAAACAGCGGCCCCCGCCGGTCACTTTCAACGTCGCTGCCGGCGTACACCACTTCGAGCCGCACCGGTTCGGGGGGGAGGGCGAACACGGTGTTGTCGAAGGCCTGCTCGTCGCCGCGCAAGAGGACGCGATCGGCCGTCGCGCCCGGCGGTGGCGCGGGCAGCGAGACGACGCGGCTTTGGCCCGGGGGTACATAGACGTCGAGTGCGGCTCCGCGCGGCGCACCGTCCGGTCCGGCCCAGCCGATTTGGAATTGGTCGCGGGTGGAGTCCGGCTCGTTGCTCACCCGGACGCGCACGGCGCTCTCGCGGGTGGCGCTGCTGCCGGGAACATCGGCCAGCAATTGCGCGAATGCGTTGCCCGCGGTCGAGGCCCGCACACTTTCGACGCTGACCTCAACGCCCTTGGGCCAGTCAAACTGCTGGAGGGAACCGAGCTGGCTCCCCGCTTGGAAGTCACTGATGACGACGATCTGCCGTTTCGCGTCGGTGCTCGCCGCCGCTGTTTCGTTCAGTAAATCGGCCGCTTGCGTCAGCGCCTGGTCAAGGTGAGTGGGCTGCCAGCCCGGTTGGATTTCCCGCAGGCGCGCCAACGCCAGACCCAGACGATCGCCCACGGGCGTGGCCACCCACTCTTCGCGGCTGATCTGCGAGGTCAGAGTCCGATCAAAGGTGAAAACGGCCGCCGCATCAGCCGGTCCCAGCCGGCGCAGCACGGCTTCCGCCCGGGCGAGGGCCTCGTTCCAGACGCCGTCGCGGCGCATGCTGGCGCTGGTGTCGAGCAGCAGCACCATCTGGCGCGCCTGGCCGGGGGCGGTGATGGCGGGGAGGTCCTGCCGCAGAAAGGGGCGCGCGAAGCCCGCGGCCAGCAGCCCCAGCACGGCACAACGCAATGCCAGCAGCAGCCAGTGCTCGATCCGGTTGCGCTGCGTCAGCCGCGGAGGCTCCGGGCGGAGGAACATCAACGAACTGAACCGCACCCGCTCCCGGGTCGTGCGGCGGACGAGGTGAAACACGATCGGCGCGGCGACGGCGAGCGCGCCCAGCAGGAAGAGTGGCGCCAGGAAGCTCATGCGGGAGACCGGGTGGCATGATGGCCGGCGCGATTCACCCGCCGCCCGCGCTGCATCCGCGCGCGCAGGAAGTCAAACAGCGCGAGCTCCAGCGGCTGGTCCGTGGTCAACCGCAGGCACGTGTGCCCCAGTCGCTGGCAGAGGTCGCGCACGGCCCGGGTTTGCGCCTCGAGCCGGCGGGTGTACTCGGCCCGGGCCGTGACGGGATCCACGAGCAACGTCCGCCCGCTTTCCATGTCCTCAAACAGGGCGGCGTTGCGGAAATCTAGGGTGACCTCGGCCGGATCGAGCACTTGGAAGACGACCATCTCATGCCCGGAGGCGCTGAGCTGCAGCAGGGCCGCCTCGAGGCGGTCCAGCGGCGCGAGAAAGTCGGAGATCAGCAGCACCAGGCCGCGCTTGCGGACGAGCTCGGCGACGCGTTGAAGCGGTGCGGCCAGGTCGGTACTGGTGCCCGCAGCCGAGCGCTCCAAGGCGTGCATCAGCCGGCGCAGGTGGCTGACCCGATGCCGCGCCGGCAGGTAGTCGCGGACCTGATCGTCGAAGGTCAGCAGGCCGACGGCGTCGCCCTGCAGGTGGAGGAAGTAGGCCAGCGTGGCGGCGAGGGTGGCGGCGTATTCCGCCTTGGTGAAGCCGAGCGAACCGAAGGTCATCGAGCGGCTTTGGTCCGCGACCAGGTGACCGCGGAGATTGGTTTCGTCCTCGAAGCGCTTGAGGAAGAAGCGGTCGCTGCGGGCCAGCACGCGCCAGTCGAGGTAACGGAGGTCGTCGCCCGGCGTGTATTGGCGGTACTCCGTGAACTCGACGGAGAACCCGTGGTAGGGGCTGCGGTGGATGCCGCTCCAGAAACCCTCGACCACCACGCGCGCCCGCAATTCGAGATGGCGGATGCGCATCAACGCCTGCGGCGCAATGAGCGGGCGGGAGGTGGCGGGAGCGGCGGGCGTCATGGACCGACCGGAGGCTTGACGGTTTCCAAGAGGCGGCGGGTCACATCGTCCACGCGGACACCCTCGGCCTCCGCGCGATAGTTGAGCAGGACCCGGTGGCGGAGCACGGGGAAGGCCAGGGTGCGAATGTCCTCGACGGTCACGTGGGCGCGCCCCTGCAGCAGGGCCCGGGCCTTGGCGCCCAGCACCAGAAACTGGCCGGCCCGCGTCCCCGCACCCCAACTGACCCACTGGTTCACAAAATCCGGCGTGCCCGGCTGGTTCGGACGCGAAGCGGCTGCGAGCTGCACGGCAAAGCGAATCATCTCCTCGGCAATCGGAACCTGCCGGACCGTTTCGTGGAACTGCAGCACGTCGTCGCCGGTGAACAACGCCTCGATCGGCGGCGGTGGAGCTGCGGTGGTGCGTTTGACCACCTCCACTTCTTCCGCCTCCGGCAGGTAGTTCATGACCACGTTGAACATGAAGCGATCGAGCTGGGCCTCGGGCAAAGGGTAGGTGCCCTCCATTTCGATCGGGTTTTGCGTCGCCAGCACGAAGAACGGTTCCTCGAGCGCGTGCCGCTGGCCGGCGGCCGTGACTTGGTGCTCCTGCATCGCCTCGAGCAGGGCGGCCTGGGTTTTGGGCGGCGTGCGATTGATTTCGTCCGCGAGGATGATGTTCGCAAAGATCGGGCCCTTGACGAAGGTGAGGCGTCGTTCGCCCGCTTCGTCCTGCAAAATCTCGGTGCCGGTGATGTCGGCCGGCATCAGGTCCGGTGTGAACTGAATGCGCTGGAAGTGGAGGTGGAAGATGCGGGCGATGGATTTGACCAGCAGGGTCTTCGCCAGTCCGGGCGCGCCGGTGATGAGGCAGTGCCCGCCCGACAGCAGGGCCAGCAGCAGTTGCTCGATCACTTCCCGCTGGCCGACGATGGCCTTGCCCAACTCCGTCTCAATGCGGCGGGCGCCGTCGAGGAGGCGTTGCACGGCGAGGCGTTCGCGGTCGTAGGCGGACGGCGCGGGAGAGGATTCGGAAGGAAAAGGTTCGCGGTGGCTCATGAGGAAACGGGGTTGGCGGCCGGCGGCAGATCAGTGAGTCATGATGTAGTAAAGGACGTTGATCGCGAGCGGATAGGCGGTCTTCTCCGAGAATTCGCGGAAGTAGTAGAAGTTCAAGCCTTCCCACTCCCAGCCGTCCCCGTTGTCCGTGTTGTGCGACGCGAAGACCATGATCCGGCCCTTGTCGTCGAAGATGACGCGGTGATGGACCGTCCGGGTGCTGGAGCTGCGGGGTTCCCACGTCACGCCGGTGAACTGGCTCTCGGTGCCGGTTTGGACATTGGGCACCTGGTGCTTGCCCTTGATGTCCATGACACAACGGTAGAGCGGATGGTCGAGCGGCAGTTCCTCGAAGCTCCGGTCGGGGAACACCTTCGCCAGTTCCTCGGCCATGTTGTCCCATTCCTCCTCGCCCCAGAAATCGTCGAGCCAGAGAAAACCGCCGTTCAGCAGGTACCGACGCAGTGCCAGAACCTCCTCGCCCGAAAGGTACAAGCCACCCGGCTCCACGATGTAGATGAGGGGGTAGTTCACCAGCTCAGGATCGGTGAGCCGGAGGATGCGGCCGTTGGGGTCCACCTTGAGTGAGGTCATCTGGTGGAGCCGGTACGAGAGGTTCAGGTCGGCGTCGGGGAGGTCGGTGGTCCAGCCGGCGCCGCGCCGCCAACCACCGCCGTCGTAGCGGATGCGGGCGAAGGTGAACGTGTCGCCGTCGAATCCCGGAGTGTTGGTCCAGACCGGCGTTTCCGCGCCGTGCTGCGGCACCTCCCGCGCGGTGCGCACGTCGTCGCTCAGCCAACCCCGGCCCCAGCGGCGCTGGGCGTAGGCCGTCACGGCCGCGAGCACCAGCAACGTCAGCATCACCGCCAGCGACCCGCGGCGGGAGCGGCGCCCGCGATCGGATGGCATCGGGTTCATGGCGCGCCTCCCGATTCAAGGGCGTCGCCCGAGGGCGCGTCCGTCGCACTGGCGTGAAGTTCGAGCAACAGTCGCAGTGCGTCGCGATGGCGGGGCGCTTCCTCGAGTGCCTGGAGGACGTGTCGGCGCGCCGCGGGATCGCCGGCGCGATGGAGTTGGCGCGCCAGGCCAAAGTGAACCTCCGCAGGATTAGCCGGGTCGAGTTGCAAGAGCGCGCGGTACGCGCCGATTGCCGTGGCGGCGTCGCCCAGTGCCTCGCCCGCCGCGGCCAGGAAGCGGTACGGTGCCGGCAGGAGCGGGTTCACCGCCAGATAGCGCTGGGCATTCTCCAGCACGACCGGCCAGTCGCGGCGGTCGCGGCCGAGTTCCATCAACCGCAGGTAGGCGTCCACCGCCTCGTCGTCGAGTTGCGCGAGCCGGGCCAGTGCCTCGCGTTCGCCGTCCGTGCTGCCCAGCGCGCGGTGGACCGCGGCGAGCTGGCGGTATGGACTGTCCCCGCCGACGGCGGTCGGATGCGCGCGGATTAGTGTCTCGAGAGCGGCGCGAGCCTCCTCCCAGCGTTCGGCAGCCATCGCCTCACGGACGGTGCGTGTGAGCACGTAGTAGTTGGTGGGGCGCGAGGCCGCCCACGCCTCCCAGAGGCCCGCCGGCGCGCCCGGCATCAGCGCCGCCAACGGCGGTTTCTCCCAGTCGAGGCCGGTTGCCCACGTTTGCGCGATCTGACGCGCGAACGCCGCAAACTCCTTCTCCAGCGTCGGCAGCGGCGCCGTGTGGCGCGCCAGCGCGTCGTTGATGAACACCCCGTCGCCGAGGTCGCGCAGGATGGCGACCAAGCGGTCCTGGCCGAACCGCTCGACGATGAATTCGACCACCAGCGAGGACTGGTAGTAGGCGAATTGCAGGTGCTCGGCGGACGGCGGAGACATGAACGCCGCGCTCAGTTCGCCGACCGGGTGCATTTCGCCTTCGAGGATCATCTCGCGATAGCGGGGTTTCATCTGTTCGCCCCACGCCGGGTTGGCCTGGCGCTCCTCAAAGACCGAGATGCCTTCGCTCAGCCACCGCGGCATCTTGTTGCGCGTCATCTGCAGCGTGACCACGTGGACGAACTCGTGCCAGAGCATGGACTCCCAGTTGAAGTTCGAGCCCGGGCGCGCCGCCGGACTGTTGGCGGTGATGACGTGACCGAAGCAAACGCCCAGGTAGCCGTGGTAACCGGGCAGGCCAAAGGTGCGCACGGCAAAATCCTTCTGCTCGGGGAAGATCTCGACCAGCACCGGGCGGTCGAGCGTGACGCCGTAGCGTTGGGTGATGCGCTCGCGGGCCCGTTCGAGCAGGGCCAGCACGCGGTCGCCGTAAAGGGGCGCCTCCTTCGCGCTCATCCGCACCACGAAGTGCTCGTTGGTCACGGCGGTGAAGCGGTCCATGACGTCCCGCAACTTCATCAGATTGTTGGCGGTCACGTCGTAGCCGTCGCGCTGCTGCACCTCGGCCACCAGCCGCCAGCCTTCCTCGTCCTGACCCAGGCGCAGCAGATCCTGGCCCAACTGCGCCTTGGCGGGGACAAACGCGGGATCGAACGCCAGCGCCCGCCGCTGCGCCGCCGCGCCCTCGGCGAAGCGATAGTTGCGGGACAGCTTCTCGCCGATCCGAAAGTCCACGTGAGGGTTGTTGGTCCAGAAACGGAGCGCCATTTCCCGCGCGGCCCGCTCCCGCGCCGGCTGCTCGCGCAGGTGCGCCACGACGGCCGCGTAGGCCCACGCCTCCGGGTGCCAGGGGTTGATGGCGCGGATGCGCTCCAGCAGTTTCTCGGCTTCGGCGAAGTTCTCCTCGTCCACGCGCTGATCGGTCAGCAGGAGCAGGCTGCCGAGGTGATTCGAGTTGTGTTTCAGGGCATTCTCGACCGCCGCCACCATGGCTTCGGTGTCGCTGGGCGCGTAAGCCCGCGCCAGGCCCCAGTGCAGGTCCGCGTCCTCCGGCAGGAGTTTCAGGCCTTCCTGGAAGGTGCGCGCAGCCAGCGCGAAATCGCCCTTCTCGAGTGCCAGTTCGCCGCTGGCGAGGAACACGTCACGGGACGCGGGATCGGCGCGCTTCGCCGCGGTGAAGACGCGATCCAAAACCTGCTTGGGGTCGGCCCCCAGCGCGAGCGCCGCCCGGCCAAAGGTGACGAGATCGGCGGCTTCGCGGTAAGCCCAACTCCGCGCCGACACGAGATCCACGATCTCTTTGACCGCCTGGTTCGCGGCCTCGGATTGGCCATTGAAGCGCAGCACGTCCCGGCCCAACCAGCGCAGGCGGATGCTGCGCGGCACGGCGGCGAGGGCGTTGCTCAACGCCGCGCCCGCTTGGGGATAGTTGCCGATGGTCATCAGCCCCGTGAGCCGGACCAAGTGCCACTGTTCCTGGCCCTCATCGCCCTTCACGCCGACCTCGGCCGCGGCGATGGCTTCCAGGTAACGCCCCGAGAGAAGATCCTGTTGGGCCAACTTCAGGTCGGCCGCCGCGAGCGAAAGGGCCAACCCCAGACCGGCCGCAGCCCGTAGAAACTGCCGCCCGCCGCGAAGAAACGCGACCGCCTCCCGTCGGGAGGTGTCCGCCTGGGTGTGTGAAGCCGCGCGCACTCTCGGCTTACAAAGTGCCACCCGCCGGACGGTCTTCAACGCGCGCCCCGGGGAAATCCACCGGCAATCCCTCGGCGCGCATCCGCGCGATCTTGTACAGCAGCGCCCGCCGGCTGATGCCGAGGTGCCGCGCGGTCACCGAGCGGTTGAACCCGTGCCTGGCCAAGGCCTGGAGGATGGCTTGCCGCTCGATGTCCTCGAGGCGACCCGGCTCGGCGGAGGCCGGGGGCGCCGCAGCTTCGCGAACTCGCGCCGGGAGGTGATCGGGCAGAATCAGTTCCCCGCGCGACAGCAACGCGGCGCGTTCGAGGGCGTTGCGGAGTTCCCGCACGTTCCCCGGCCAGGCATAGCGCGTCAGCGGATCGTTCACCGACGCGGACAAGCGGGCCCGACCATCGGTGAGTTCGGCGAGGAGGATGGTCGCCAGCGGCAGAATGTCGGCGGTCCGCTCCCGGAGCGGCGGCACGTTCAGTTCGACGACGCTGAGCCGGTAAAAGAGGTCTTCGCGGAACCGGCCGGCGGTCACCTCGTCTTCGAGGTCCAGGCGCGTCACCGCGATGAGTCGCGCCGCCGCTGCGGGCCGAGCGGCCTCCTTTGGTGGGGCGATCGCATCGTCTTCCACCCAGCGGAGCAGACGGGCCTGCAGCGCAGCGGGCAAGCCGTCCACGTCGTCCAGCACGAGCGTGCCACCGGCCGCCGCCGCGAACGCTCCTCCGGGTGTCTCCTCGCCCGCCGGGCCAAACAGCGCCGTCTCCAGCTCCGGTCCCGTCAGCGCGGAGCAATTCACCTTGATCAGCGGTCCGCCCGCGCGCGGGCTCCACGCATGAATCAGCTCCGCCAACATTCCCTTCCCCGAGCCGCTTTCGCCGGAAATCAACACCCGGCTGTCGGACGCGGCGACCAGCGCGGCATCGCGGATCAGGGACTGCATCAACGGGCTGACGGCGACCAGGTTGGCGGGCAAGGGCTGGCCGGGCGCGCCGCGCGGTGGGGTGGCGCCGAGACCCACTGCTCGCCGCACGGTGGCGAGCAGTTCGTCGAGATCAATCGGCTTGGCCAGGTAATTCACCGCGCCGTCGCGCATGGCGTTCACCGCGTCGCGGATGTCGGCGTAGGCCGTGACCAACAGCACGGGCAGCGCATGGCGTTGTTGGCGCGCGCGCCGCAGGGTGTCGAGGCCGGACATTCCCGGCATCCGCACGTCCGAGATCATCATCGCGAAGGGCTCCGCCGCGAGCCGGGCGAGAGCCGCCTCGCCGGATTCGACGGTCGTGGTCGCGAAGCCCTGTCCGCGGAGGAAAGAATCCAGCAAACTGCGCTGGCCGGGATCGTCATCCACGATCAGGATGCGAGCGGGGGCAAGGGCATTTGAGGGCGGGGTGGACATCGGATCAGGCAGCCGGAGCCGGTTGGATCTGGGAGAGGCGGAAGACCGCGCCCCGGGGCTCGTTGGCGAGGCATTCGATGTCCCAGCCATGAGCGAGGACAATCTGATGCACCACCGCGAGACCGAGGCCCGTTCCTCTTTGGTTGGTGGTGAAGTAAGGCTTGAAGATGTCCTGGCGGTGCTCGGCGGGCACGCCTGGTCCGTTGTCGCGGATCTCGAGGGTGACGCCGCGGGCGGGGTCGCGCGCGGCCACCACGGTGATTTCGCCGCCGCGTTCGAGGGCCTGGATGGCGTTCAGGAAGAGGTTGAACAACGCCTGGCGAAGGAGCTGTTCGTCGGCGATGACGCGTGGCAAATCGGGCGGCACGGTGAGCTGAACTTCCTTTTCCTCCAGGTCGAACGCGAGGGTCCGCACCACCTCCTGAACCACCGCCGAGAGGGACACCGCAGCGCGCCTGACCTCGCGCGGCCGGGAGTAATTGATGAATTCGTTCAGTTGCGCGGTGACGCGATCGGCTTCGTGGACGATGGACCGCGATTTGTCGCGGACGTCGGCGGGTGCCGCGTCGAGTTGAGAGATCATCTGGGCGAGCCCGCGGATGATATTGAGCGGGTTCTTCGTCTCATGGGCGAGGCCCGCTGCTGCGAGGTTCATCTCCTTGAGCCGGGCGTTCAACTCGGCTGCCCTGGCCAGGCGCACTTCAAGCTCTGACGATCTTACCATGGCCCGCCACGCCATCCCCAGTCCGCCCACCGCGACGGTCGCCAGCAAGCCCACCAGTCCCCGCAGCCACAAATCCGCCCCGATGGCGGCCCGGTACGGGCGGGCCGACAGGACGACGACGAAACTGTGAACTCCCTGCTTCTCGATGGCGGCGCGGTATTCGGCCTCGCTCATCCAAAACGGCCTGCCGAAGGGCGGGCGTCCGCCGCCCGGGCCGAACCGGGGCCGGTCGGACGCGGGGTTGGGTGCCGGAGGCCCATTGGCGTCGGCGGGGGGCGTCGGGGGCTGATCACCGGCGGGCGGTCCCGGGGGACGGGCTTCGTCGGCATTCGGCGGGCCATTGGGCCGGTCTTCGGTCGGGGGGCCTGGCGGGCCGGGGCGATTCGTGCCAAAGGCGCCGCGCGGTAACACCAGCGTGGGCCGTGGTCCCTCGGCCTCCGCCGTGACGTTGGTGCCAAGGTCCACCAAGTTCACGAGCGTGACGGTGTCCCGGCCCCAATGGGCGCCCCGCGGGACCAAGCCCTTGACGTCGTAGTCAATCGGCGCGCCAGCCGAGGCAACCACTTCGCCGGCGTCGTTCAGGAGCGCGATCGCGTTGAGTTCGTCCGGTTTCACCAGGGCCGCCAGCGCGGATTCCATGCGTTCCTTGGAGATAATGCCGAAACGACGCTGCGAGCGCATGACGAGCCCGACGGTGGTGGACACGTCCCGGGCGTGGTTGACGAGGGCTTCGCGGGCGATGCGCCGGACCCGGGCGTGCTCGGCGGTCTGCCAGATGGCGATGGTGAGCCACGCGAGCAGTAACGAGCCGTACACCAGTCGGGTTTGCCGGGTCATGGTCGCTGGAGGAGGAGGCCCGGCCGCGACTCAGGAGGCTTTCTTCTTTTTCCGCTTGTCCGCCAGCGGATCGGTCCGGGGCGCCTGGCCTTCGAGGATCTTGTCCAGATCCTCGGGTTTGAAGGACTTGGGCATGATGACCGTGTTGCCGCGCTCTTTGGTGGTCAATGCCGCCAGCTCGGAGGGATGCTTGACGATCCGCGGCGTCAGGAAGATCAGCAATTCCGTCTTGGTGTTCTGCTCCACGCGCCGCCGGAACGCCGCGCCGAGCAGGGGGATGTCGCCCAGCACCGGCGTCTTGCTCTCGATCTTGGTCTTGTTGTCCTGGATCAAGCCGCCGATCACCACCGTCTGACCGCTCGGGGTTACCACCACGGTGTCCGCCGCGCGCTGATTGATGACCGGCGCTCCCACGGTGTTGGTGCCGGTGAGAATCGGCACCGTCTGGTCGGACAGGTTGGAGATCTCCGGGGTGACGATCATCTCGACCAGCTCGTCTGACGTGATGAACGGCGTGACCGTCAGGATGATGCCCACGTCGCGGTAGGAGATGGTGTTGCGTTGATTGCCGAAGTTGTCGAACACGACGCCGGTCACCAGCGGCACGCTCTGTCCCACGGTGATGGTTGCCTGCTGATTGTTACGGGCGAGGATCGTGGGGCGCGACAGCACCTGCAGGCGGCCCTGCTCCGCCAGCGCGCGGAGGGTGACGGTGAAATCGTCCCCGATGACGGTGGCGGTGGTCCCGCCGGAAGTGAGCCCGCCGGGCATGGCGTTGAAGTTCTGGACCACGCCTCCCGAGGTGTCGGTGCCCTGCCAGGTGTAGGTGCCGTTGATGCCAATATCCACGCCATCACGATAGGTGACCTCCATGAACACCACGTTGATCAACACCTGCGGAGCGGCGCGGTCCAGGTTCGTAATGACCTGGCTGATGTACTGGGCGGTTTCGTCGTCCGTCACCACAATCAGTTTTCGCGTCTCCGGGTCCGAGGTCACCATCGCCTCGCCGACCTCGGTGGCCGATCCGTAGGAGCTGGTCGTCCGACGTTGCGCCTGCTGGGCGATGCCCGGCGAACAGACCCCCCAGATGATGGCCGCCACTGCGCCCAGGAAGACGCCGCGTTTGAACCAGTTTTTCTTCATGGTGTTCCTTTCGACCCCAGAGCTGTTACCGGCCGGTGCCGCCGAAGCCGGTGTTGCCGGTGCCGAAACTGCTGTTGCGCGTGCCCTGATTGCGCGAGGTGTTGTTGGCCCGATTGTTGAGCTGGTTGCCCGTCTGGCGCTGGTTGTTCCGCGTCGTGTTCAACGAGCGATTGCGCGCATTCTGGCCCTCGAACAGCCCGCGCAGAATCTCCTCCACCGCCTGCGGGTCGGTGTTTTCCACCGAGTACACGAAGACTTTCTGCTTCTTGGCGGGATCTGAATCCAACTGGGCCACCATGGTGGCGATTTGATCCATCAACTCCCGCGCCGCGCTGACCACCACGGACCGCGTTCGCAGATCGGGCACCGCGAGAACCTTGCTTTGTTTCTGCAGGCGGCTGCTGGGCGTGCTGGCGGCGGCCTGACCGCCGCCGAATCCGCCGGGACCGCCAAACCGTACCTGGCCCCGGTTGCCCTGGCCGCTCTGATTCGGGTCGGGAAAGAGCCCGAGAATGAGATCCGCCGTCTCTTGCGGGTCGGCAAATTGGAGCCGGAAGACGCGCAACTCGGTGATGTCGTCCACGTTGGTGTCTATCTCCGCGACCATGTCGGCGATGAGGGTCATCTGATCCTCGGGTGCGCTCACCACCAGCGAGTTGCTACGTTCGTCGGCCACCGCCACCACGCGCGGCGTGGCCACCCGGGCGCTGCCGCCGGCGTTCTGCTGCTGACCTCCTTGGTCGCCGCCAAAACCGGGCGGCCGGAACCCACGGAATTGCTGCTGTTGCTGCGGATTCCCGCGCCCGCTGTCCGTGCTCGCGAACAGATCCCGGACGACCGTGGCCAGCGCCTTGGCGTCGGCGTAGCGCAGGGGGAAGACGCGGATGGTGGAAACGCTGGCGATCGAGGTGTCCAGTGCGCGGATGATCTCCGCGATGCGCCGGATATTCGTTTGGGTGTCGGTGATCACCACGGCGTTGCCGCCTTCGTTCGCGGCGATCGTGGCCGAGGGCGGGAACAAAGATTGCAAATCGCGGGCCACCTGAACCGCATTGATGAACCGCACCGGGATGACCTGGGTAATGATCGCCTCGCTCTTGGGAATCTGCTGCGGATCATTGCCCGCGCGCACCGGGATGTCGCGTCGCTTCGCCTCGTCACGGCTGACGATCGTCAACGTCCGCCCGTCGCGGATGGCGGCGAAGCCGTTTTTGTTGAGGACCTTGTTCAGGAGTTCAACGGCTTCCTCCTTGTCGAGCGGTTGATTGCTCCAGACATCCAGTCTCCCGCGTACTTCGGTTTCGAGGATGATGATGAACCCCGCCGCTTCACTCAGGTAGTTCAGCACCAACTCGAGGGGGGCGTTGCGAAAGTTCAATCGCAGTCCCTTCTCGCCGTCCGCTACCGGGCGAACCGGGTCGGCGGCTGGCGCCCCGTTGCCCCCCGCCGGCTGTTCCTCCGGGGCGTTGGCCGCCAGCCGTGGCGCGCCCGTTCGTGACCGGGGCACAAAGGTGGGAGCGGTGCCGGAAGGACGCGGCGGAGTGGCCGCCTCAGGTCGCGCTGGAAGGACAGCTTGCGGCGCGGATGGCGCGGCCGGCTCGTCGCTGTCAGCGGCGTGAGCGGCGGCGTCCTCGTCTGCCTCGGCTTCATGCGCCACGTCGGGCCCAGCGGCGGGCTCCGCCTCCGGCGGATCGGCTGGCACGCCGAGGGTCGGTGGCACCGCCCACCCGAGCAGTGCCAAGGTCATCAAGGCAAGGAGCTTCTTCATTGTGATTCCCTTTCCCGTTTTTCCATCAATCGTCGCAAGACTTCACTGACATCTCCGCCGCCGCTGGCCGCAGTGGCCGGGGCGCCAGCATCGGGCCCCCCGGAAGAGGCGCGACCTGATCCACTCGAACCGCCGCCGCCGCTACTCGAAGACGCCGCTTCGAACTGCCCCGCGACTTTCCATTCGCCGCCGTCTTCGCGCCTCATTTGCGTGCCGAGGAACAACTCGAACGTGTTGCTGTCGCGCCGCAAGGTCACTGCGTCCGGCCGGATCGCCTCCAACTGAAACCCGGCGATGGTCCCGCCCGGTTTGACCACCTGGCGATAGTCCGAACTCGATCCGTCAAAGAACGCCAGCGGTCCCTTCTCGTACGTCATCGTGCCGACCAGCCCGAAGGTGTCGGTGCGTGCCGGCCGCCGGGCTGGTTCCCGTTCCCGGGGCTGCTGACGGCCTGAGCGACTCGCGTTGAATATATTCCGTTCCACCACCACGCGAAAGGACGCGTAATCCGCCCGGGTCGTGGCATTCGTGGCCTCCGCGCCCCGAGCGGCGACGAACGCGGCGGCCAACGCGGCCGCCCCCGCAATTCCCATGAACCGGTTTCCCTTCATTTGCCTTTGCCGTCGGCGGGCAGGGCCAGCAGTGCGCTCACCTGCAAACCCAAGGTCAGTTGTTCACCGTTGTCATCCCGGGCCGTCAGATCCAGCGCCTCCACCCGCAGGGCCAGCGGATCCTGTTCCACGTTGTACAAGAAGCGTGTGATCGCCGAAAGGTTACCAAAAGCGTCCACACGGCATTCCAGCAGGGGACGGTCATCGGCGGTGCGTTTCCACTGGGGTTTGATGCCCCGGATGCCCACCCGGCTTTCCGAGGACCACCGCTCGAAGGCTTTCAGGAGTTGTGTTTCGGCGGCGGACGGCTCGGCTGGCAGCAGATTCGTCTGCTGGCGGGACCAGTCCTCCCGGATGTAGCGCTCGCGCAGGAGCAAGGTTTCCCCGGCGGCCACAGTTTGCTTGAGCTTGGCGATCTCCGCCGCCCGGGCGTCCCAGGTGTCCAGCAACCACCGGAGCACGATCCGGTCCGCCACCCATACGACCACCACGGCAATGGCCAGAATCCCGAGCAACTGCTGTCGGTTCTTGAACTTCATCGGGCGCCTTTCTCCTCCCAGCGGAAGCTGAAGGTGAACTGCAGGGGCGTGCCGCCCTGCAGCGGGCCGCGCAGCAGGTCCTTGACGCCGCTGGCCGTGCGCAACCGGTCAATGGTCTGGATCAGTGCCTGGTTGCTGCGCGCGGTGCCGCTGCACGTCACCGTGGTGCCTTCCTGCGGGCCGGTGAGTTCGCGGATGGTGACGGTCTTGGCTGAGACGCTCCCGTCCTCGGGAAACGCTTCCGTGAGGCGGCGCAGGATGGTCAGCGAGCGGAACGAATCGTCGAACCACGGCCGCAACTTGCGATTTTCCTGGTTCAATCGCTCCACCTCCGTGACGCGGGCCTTGATGCCGTTCCACTTGCCGCGCCAGTACGCGAGTTGCGCCTGCTGGATGCCGAAGGCCAGCAATACCAGCGCGGCCACCGCCCCGGCCGTGGCCCCCGCCACCATCAGCTTTTGCGAGCTGTAGCGGGCGGAAAGTTGCTGCCACTTGCTGATCTTGGGCGGGAGAAAATCAAGGGCCAGCTTCCCGTTGGCCAGGTATTGCACCGCCAGGCCCAACTCCGGCGTGATGCGGGAGCCGGGAGTCACTTGCAGTGCCAGATCGCCCGCCGCGTAACGTTCCTCGTGCTCGATCGCGAGGTCCAGCGCGCTCAGGCGCGAACGCAAACCGGCCGCAAGTTCTTCCGCCGCGCGACCGCGACCGATCACCGACAGCGTTCGCAGCCCATCGCGCAGGTCCTGCGGAAGCTGGCCCAGTGAGATGCGGATGTCCCGGGCCAGTTGGTCAAGGGGATCCTCCGCGGCGTCGTGAGCTGGATGACCGGCCACATCCATGATCCGCAACGCGACCACGCCGGCACCGCAACCAAACTGGAGGGTCACTTCCTCACCGGCCACGAAGAGCGCGGCCGAAGCGCCTTCGGGGTTGCCGCCGCCGGGATGCCGCGGGAGGGCCGCGATGCCCAGCCCAAAGCCGAGCGGACGTAATTGCGCCGCACGCAGCACCGCGTCGAGCCGGTCCACGTTTTGCCGCGACACCCCCAGCAGCGTGGCCCAGGCGTCCCCTCCCGGCGTGCGGTAGCGGGACTGTGCCACCACCAAGCCTTCGACGTTGGTGGGGAAACCGCGCTCCGCCTCGAGGTCGAGAAAGCTTGCCAGGTCAGCCTCGGAAAGCTCGGGCAGCTTCACGTTGACCTGTAATGCCCAGGCCGCCGGCAGCCCCAGGACACAGGCGCGCTCCCGGACGCCCTCCGCGTCGAGAAGTTTGCGAATCTCGCGGCCGACCAGGTCCGGTTCGCCGGTGAGGGGGTCCAGCGACAACGGCGCACAAAAGGTGTGCTTGACCTCGACGGAGCCGTTGGTGCGCCGGACTTCCACCCCGGCCAGGGTGGAGCCCTCCAACGAGAGCGCGAGCAAAGCCGTCGCCGGCTGACGTTTGCGGATCAGCAGACTTCCCGGGTTGAACTCAGACCATTTCATGCCCTTCATCTCCAACGCGCCGGGCCCATTCCCACACTCCCGAACGCCGGAACGCCGGCCTGGCGCGCGGCCCAGATCACTTCGCGAACTTCCCTGCCCAGCGCCCAGCCCAAATGCGTAAGGTCCTGCCGGGCCGCGACCCGTGGGGTGCCTTCCGAGGTGTCGAACACGTAGCGCACGCGTTGGTAGCCGCGGCCGTGACGGCCCACCGCCGCCAGGTCCGCCGTGAATTGATAGCTGCGGCCCGTCAGGTAAGGCCCGGCCTGGATGGCCGCCGCTTCGTCCAGCACGTCCTTCACCCAGCCCACCGAGGTGGAACGGAGTTGGTTCTGCCGGGCGGCCACGAGCGCCGGCGCATTTTCCGGGCCGATGCCCGGAATGCAGGCCAACACTGCCTCGCTGGCGGTGTTCACGTTCACCAGCCCCTCGACCACCGAGTTCGTGGAAGCGGTGAGGTAGCCTTCGATCATCTCAAATTCGTCCGCTGTCAGGCCGCTGCGAATGTAGAACTCCAGGACGCTCGAGAACGTGTTGGTCAGGGTCGTGCCGCCGGCACCGCCGCCGGGACCACCTCCGCCGGGGCCGCCCCCCCCGCTCCCAGGGCCTGCGCCCAGTTGCGCGAGGACCTGATTGGCGCGGTCCGTACCGAGGAAGTCCTGCAGCAGGGTGACCAGTTCGGTGGTGTTGGTGCCGGCCAGGTTCACGCGCGTACTGCCATCGGGAGCGGTGTTGGGTTCGCGAGTGTACACGGTCAGATACTCGAACAGGCCGGCGTCGAGCACACCGTCCTGATTGTCGTCCGGCATTGTTCGCGTACCGTCGCGTTCGTTGGGATCCAGCGCTCCATTGAGATTGGTGTCCTCTCCGATCAGCAGGGCCAGTTCCGCGCCATACACCATCCGCAGTTCTTCCACGGACTCAAACGGCGCGTTCTTGCACCGATAGGACGGGTTGAGCCGTTGATAGGTTTCGTCCTCGGCGCCGTTGGGCGTCACGTCGCTGTCGGCGTCGCGCCAGTCCACGATGGCGGCGGCAAGCTGCGGCGTCATGCCTGGCAGCAGTTCCAGCATCGCGACCGTCGCGGTGTTGAGGTTGAGTTTCGACGCCTCATCCACGAGGCCGAAGTAGGGTTCATCGGGCCGGGATTGTTGTGGATCGCGACCGATGAACCACACTGTCGCCTCGCCGACGGGCAAGGCCTCGGGTTCGTAGGTGATGACCTCCGGCACCATGCCCGGCTCATCCACGTTCATGAGGATGTTGCTCACGTACCGGGCCGTCCCGGCGATGGCCTGAGCCGCCTCAAGCGATGCCACGCGATGATCCGCGCTGCGCAGCTCAAAGTTCATCGTCCCTGCGAAGTACAGAGTCAGGCTGACCAGCCCGAACGAAATCCAGAGCACGATGATCAGGACGGAGCCGGTGGCGCAGCGGCCGGGGCGCGGCCGGAGGGGCAGCGCGCCCTCGCTCGCCGAATCAGGCACCGATCTGTTGCGCTGGACCCTCACGCGTTGCCTCCACCCGCGGCGGCGGTCTGATTGGTGGTGGATTGCGCGGACGGCTGGACCACCACCGGCACGACCAATTCGATCGGCTGCTCCAGCAGGCGATTGGTCTGACCGGCGGCGAGGTAGAGCTTCAGCTTGATGGCGGCGGGCAGGGAGTTCGTTTCGACGGTGGAATCCCAGTAGTCGCGCCATTGCGTGCCGTCGTAGTACTCGAAGAGCAGTGCCTCGACCCCGCTCATCAAGAACTGGTCTTCCGCCAGATCGGTCAGGACGGGGAGCAGGTTGCGACTGACGCTCCGGTAAAGGTCGAGTCCCAACGTGTCGTTCGTGGGCTGGGTCAGGCGATAGGCCACGCGCTGGACGGTGGCCCACGGCATCGTCGGCGAAAGAATTCCCACGGACGTGTACCAGAACGGTCCCGCCTGGCCGGGTTCAGTTTGCTGGGTGGGAATGGCTTGCAGGTGCCCGGCCAGAACGCCTCCCGGCAAGACCACGTTGGCCAGGTCGCGTTGGATGATTGCGAGGGTCTGCTGCAGGGGAACCGCCCGCTCGAGACTCGCCGCCGTGCGGTTGCGCAGGCGGAGCGCGCTGTGGAAGACCGCGTGCATGGCGATGAGCACGACCCCGAAGATCACCACCGCCAGCAACACCTCGATCAACGTGAAACCGCGCCGGCAGTTTGGGGAACCGGGGTAAATGGGGCACGACGCGTTCACGGGCTCACCTCCATCCCAGTGGTGGTGGCGGGGGCGTTGGTCAGCGTTGTCAGCCCGGCCGACGGGTCCATCAGCGTGCTCAGGCGAACATCGTATTCCTGTCCCTGGACGCGGAAGAAAACGTCCACGTGGAGCACCCGGAGCACGCCCAGCTCCCACGGCTCGCTCTGGGCGCGCCAAACGTACTCGTGAACGCCCTCGAAGAGGTTTCCGGACGGGTTGCTCGACTGCCATTGCCCGGTGACCATGAGCTCATTCAGCATCCGGTCCGCGATCCGCGCCGCCACGGCCTTCCGTTCCGCCACCTGTCCCGCGCGACTGGCGATCTGGAGCCCCTGCACCGCCACCGGGATGACAATCGCCATAAAGACCAGCGCCGCCAGCACCTCGGCCAGCGTGAAGCCCGCGCGGGCGGACCTAGCGACGGAGGAGGGTTGGCGGGTTCGTCCAAATCTCATAGCTCAGCCGGTTGAAACTCTGCGCCACCCACAGCCGCGCGGCGGTCCGGTCGTCCCGGCCCTCGCGAAACTCGACCCATCGGGGCAGGTTTTCCGTGATGAATCCATCCGGATTGAAACGAAACCACACCAGGTTTTTGATGGCGGTGGTGCGTTCCGTGTACTGCGTGAGGTTAAGATCGGGCGGCAACGTTGCCGCGCGGTCCAGCAGGTCGGTGAGGAGGCTGCTCGTCGGCGGGATCTCGGCCTCGACCTCGACCTTGTCGTCCACGCGGAACTCGAGCGCCTGATCATCGTGCTCGAGGTAACTGGACTCGGCCTCCAGGCCGTAGAGCCGGTTCTCGGGATCGAGCCATACCACCATGGGTACACCCTCGGACACCGCGCGGCTTTGGGCATGGCGGATCAGGGCGAGGAAACGGGTGGCTTCGGCATCCAATCCGCGACCCCGAAAGAACCGCGCGAGCGAAGGCGCCGCGAGGGACAGCACCGTCAACAGCATCGCCATCACAAGGATCAGCTCGATGAGCGTGAAGCCGGCGCGCGGAGGCGGCGTGCCGTTCAGGCTCAGCGGAATGGACCGGCGCCAGCGCATGTGGGCGGGTCAGCGGCTGCCGGAGGATTTCCAGTTGGTGATGTCGTCGTCGGTGCCCTCGCGGCCATCCGGTCCCATGGAGCTCAGGTCGTAGCCGGTGGTGTTGAACTTGCCCGGACAGTTGTAAATGTACGGGTTGCCCCACGGGTCCACGGGCAGGCCGCCTTTCGCCTGCAGGTACGGCCCGCGCCAGTTTTGAGCATCGCGCGGCTGCTCGATGAGGTCTTGCAGCCCGTTGCTGCCTTTCGGGTAGTAGCCATTGTCCACCTCGAAGGCGTCCAAGGCCGTGCCGAAGGTGGCGATCTGCGTCTGCGCCGCGGTGATCTTGGCCTGCTCGGTACGGCCGGCGAACTTGGGCACCACAATGGCCGCCAGCACGCCCAGGATCACCAGCACCAGCAACAACTCGATGAGGGTGAAGCCCCGCGAGCGCCGCTGTTTGCAAGTGGCGGCCCGCAGGCCGGAGGCCGGCGCCCCTCGCTGCGCTCGGTGGCTGGGGGGCCGGGTTTCCAACGTCGGATGGTCGCTGCGGACTTCGGTCTTCAGATGCGCATTCATAATCGTGTTCAAGGAGTTCACTTGATGTAGTCCTGCAAGGTGAAAATGGGGATCACCATGCCGATGAAAATCGTGCCGATAAAGCCGGCGATCAGGAACAGCAGCAGCGGCTCCGCCATCGCCACGGCGGTCTTGAGTCGGCGGTCGAGGTCGCCCTCGGTTACGTTCGCGATTCGCACCAGTTCGGTGTCCAGTTTCCCGCTCTCCTCCGCCACCGAGATCATTTCGAGCACGGAGCCGGAAAAAAGCCGGGGACACTCCGCCAGGCTCTTGCCCAGCGGTTTGCCCTCCTTGACGAGGTCAATCGAGTTGGCCACGGCGTCCACGAGGATCTGATTGCCGATCGAGCGGCGCGCCACGTTGAGGCAGTTGATCAAGGGCACGCCCGCACCGAGCAAGGTTCCCAACATCCGGCAAAACCGCGCCATGGCATACTGGGCCACCAGATTGCCCACCGTTGGCAGCCGCAGCACCAAATCCTCCCACGCCCGCCGTCCCGCCGGCGACTGCAGCCAGTTGCGCGCGAGCAGGTAGCCGACGCCGACGGCCAGCGCCACCAGCAACCCATACGAGCGGAGAACGTCACTCGCCCCCACGATCAACTGGGTCAGCATCGGGAGCTTCGCACCGAACCCGGCAAAGATCCCCTGGAACCGGGGGATGAAGAAGACCAGCAAGAACACCAGCACGCACAGCGCGAGCACCAGGAGGATGGACGGATAAAGCAGCGCGGTCAGCACCTTGGCCCGCATCTCTTTCTCGCGCGCTTGGAAGTCCGCGATCTGAGCCAGCACCACATCCAGGAACCCGCCGGTCTCGCCCGCCTCCACCATCGCGACGTACACGCGCGGGAACACGTCCGGTGACTGTGCCATCGCGTCGGCCAGGGACATGCCGTCCACGACCAAATCGTGAATCTCCTTCCATTTCGCCTTCGCCGCGGGATTCGCGCCCTCGCGGGTGAGGATGACCAGGGCCCGGCTCAGCGGCACGCCCGCGGCGAGCAGACTGGACAACAACCGCGTGAAATCCTCCAGGATGCGGCCGGTAATACGGCCGCGGGTGGCAGTGCCGGCAGTCTCCCCGGGATCGGCGGCGGTAGCGGCGCCGGCAGCCGCTTTGGCGGGGGAGGGCTTGCCATTCCGCCCGGCTTTGGCGCTGCCGTTTTCCGCGAGGCTGATCGGCCGCAGACCGCGGCTTTCGATTGCCCGGAGCGCTTCCTGGCGGCCCCCCGCCTCCAGTTCGCCCTCGGCGATTCCGCCGTCCGCCTGCAACGCCCTGTATCGAAAACGAGCCATCTGGGAAGCCCCCGGGAGTCTCAGCCCTCATTCAAGACGAGGCTGGCCGGCGACGGGGCGTCCCCGTTCGCCGCCGACTTGCCGTTGGTGGACAGCGAGACCTCCTTGGCCGTCGTGACGCTGAGCACTTCCTCCACGGTGGTTACGCCCAACCGCACCAGGCGCCAGCCGTCTTCAGCAAGGGTCTTCATGCCGGCGCGCCGGGCCGCGTCCCGAATCTGGTCGGAGGACCCGTTCCGCAGCACGAGCTGGCGGATTTCGTGATCGCTGTCCATCCATTCAAAAATCGCGCGTCGGCCGTAAAAGCCGGTATTCCGGCACTCGCGACAACCGACCGAACGGTAGATGACCGTATCGGCGGGAATTCCGAGCTGACGTTTCAACTCGGCCGCCGTGGGGAGTTGTCCACCGCCTTGCACCGTTCGCACAGCGTCCGCACCAGCCGTTGGGCGAGGACCGCTTCCAGCGAGGAGGCGACCAGGTAAGGCTCCACTCCCATGTCCACCAACCGCGTCAGCGCGCCCGGCGCGTCGTTGGTGTGCAGGGTGGAGAAGACGAGGTGGCCGGTGAGCGAAGCCTGCACCGCGATCTGCGCGGTCTCCTTGTCGCGGATTTCACCGACGAGAATCACATCCGGGTCGTGGCGCAGGATGGACCGCAGACCGCGCGCGAAGGTCAGCCCCGCCTTCTCGGAGACTTGAATCTGGTTGACGCCCTTGAGCTGGTACTCGACCGGGTCCTCGATGGTGATGATCTTTCGGTCGGAGTCATTGATCTCCTGCAACGCGGTGTACAGCGTCGAGGTCTTGCCGCTGCCGGTCGGGCCGGTGACGAGGATGATGCCGTGCGGGAGCTGGAGCACGCGCCGGAAACAGTTCAACTCGCGGGTGTCCATCCCCAGTTCCTGCATGCCCAGCAGGGTGGCGTTCTGCCGCAGCAAGCGCATCACCACGGCCTCCCCGTGCAGCATGGGGATCACGGACACGCGGATGTCCACCTCGGCGTCGTCAATGCGGACCTTGATGCGCCCGTCCTGCGGCAGCCGTTTCTCTGCAATGTTGAGATGGCTGAGGATTTTGACGCGCGACACGATCGCCGGCTGAAACCGCTTCAACTGCGCCGGCACCGGCACGTCCTGCAGCACACCGTCAATGCGGTAGCGGATGCGGAACTCGTCCTCAAACGGCTCGAGATGGATGTCCGAGGCGCGCAACTCGATGGCGTCGCGGAGAACCTGGTTCACGAACCGGATGATCGAAGCGTCCTCGGCTGCCTCGTCGAGGTTGGCCCCCTCGTCCCGGTCCTCATCCACCACCTGGAGCGGCGCCTCTTCATCGAGCGTGTCAATGGTGTCCGCGCCCACGCCGAGGCGCTTCTTCATCTCGCGCTGGATCGCTTCGGAGGGCGCCAGCACGGGCCGCAAGCGCAGCCCCGTGAGGCTGCGCAAAGCGTCCAGCCCCTGCGTCGCGAACAAGCGGCTCGTGGCGACTTCCACGCTGCCGTTAACGCGGCGCAGGGGCAGTAGCTCGTCCTTCAACAACAGCCGGGCAGGAAAGAGCGAAAGCACTTCCCGGTCCGGTTCCACGTCATCGAGGGAGGTGAATGGAACATTGTATTCCTGAGCCAACCACCGGAGGACACCCTCCTCGGTCTCGGGGAGCGGCGTGCCCGTTGTCTCCGCGCGACGAGCCAGCGCCCGGGCATCCGCGAGCGACACCTGCCGGGCGGCAAGCATTCGCTGGAGCAGGTCCGGGAGGGGCGCGTCTGCCACGGCGGGGTCCTTCATGATCGCTCGAGGTGGCCGGCGGCCGGACTAATTCAGCAGGCCCATGAGGACCGCCTGGGCCTCCTGCTTCGCGGTCAGGACCTTTCGTAGATTGTCCTGCGCTGCGGCCAGGTTCGCCTCCTTGGCTTTCCGCGCATCACGGTACTTCGCGAGGGCGGCCTTGATGTCGGCGGCGGAGGCGTTGGATTCCACCGCGCGCTGGAGAGCGTCGAGTTCCGGCATGGGTTCACCGCCGAAGGCACGGCGGGCACCTTGGGCTTGGTCGCCACCCGGACCTCCCGGACCGCCGGGCCGCCCCATCATGCCCCGGCCCATCGCGCCGAAACCGACCTCGCGACGGGCTTCATTGACCTTGGCGATCAACGGCTCGATGGCCTTCCACTCGTCTTCATTCGTGATTCCGAGTTGTTCGCGATACCGCTCCATCATGCGTTGCTGCATCTGAGCGGGATCGAAGTTCCCGCGTTGGCCGCGCTGGCCCTGGCCGCCCGGACCGCCGCCCTGTTGCGCCAGCGCCAGGCCGGTGCTCGCCATGAATCCTGCCAGCGTCAAAGCCAGCACTCCCGTTCGAATGTTGAGTCTCATTTTGTCTCTGTGTGTTGGATGTTGTTCTATCGTAACTGCGAATGACCCACTCCGGGCCACGGTCAACAGAGACGAGCCAGCCGCTGGACAAGTTACATCGCAATTCGGCGCGGACGAAGCATTTCGCGCTCGCATCCTGCCCATCTGCCTTTCCCAACGGCCGGCTGCACAAGAGGTGGCGGCCGGTATGCAAAATCTCCGTCTTGCTGGCAGATTGCTGCGCGCAACACTTGCGCAGGCGCGGCCGCGAATCGGCCAAGCTCGACTGGGATAGGCGTGGCGGAACAACCGGGACGCGGTGGCGGTAGCGTCAAGTTTTTCCACTGCGCCGAGGGGCTTCAGACGGCAGTCCATCGGTTCGTCTCGGTGGAAACCGCGACCGGCAGATCGCCAAGGTGTCGGGTGCCAGCCGCCTCGGCGAGACCGCCCGAAATAGAAGCTACCCCGTCGAGCCAACGGCCCGCGCGGGTGTGGTTCCCGGGTGCCTCCGCTCCCGCGATTTCGCTCAAGGCTCGAACGAACTCAGCGCGCCTCACGTTCCACGTGACCGTCCAGAAAGGCCGCCTGCGGATGAAGACGGCAGCGCACGATCACGGTCTGCGCCGGATTGGATTCGTCCGCCATCTTCAATCCCGGCTTGAGGAATTCGTAGCTGGTGCGGCCGGCTGCCACGTCGTCCCAGGAGAGACGCAGCCCCTGTTTCGCGGTGTCCAGCGGGCAGACGAGGATGCGGGCATCATCGCCGAGATACGGTTTCAGGGCGGCGAAGTCGTTCGGCAGCGTGTCATCGTGATCGTTGGCGTAAATGTGCATGCCCAGAGCGATCTGCTTGAGGTGGTTCATGCAGTTGATCTGCTGGGCGCGCTCCCTGGCTTTGCTGAGCGCGGGCAGAAGCATGCCGGCCATGACGGCGGTGGGGGCCACGACTGCCGAGCTGACCAACACCGCGGCCGGCTCCTGGGTCCCCTGACTGACCACTTGCGAACCCGTGGCATCCGTCCAGCCCACCGCGTAAGAAGCCGCCGTGGTGGACCAGCCAAAGACTTTCTGCAGACCCGCGAAATCGGGCACCGGCCCGCCGCTCTGGGCTGCGGCCTGTCTCAACACCGCCTGCTGTACCTGCAGGAGCGTTTCCCCAAAACGCGCGCTCACAAAGCTGAAGCTGTTTCCTTCGGCCGGCAGGCCTTTGGCCAGGCGCTGCCACTCGGCCGAGGACTTGAGACCGGGTTGCTTGCCGCTCCGAACCTGGTCCGCCCGCTCGATCAGTTGATCGTTCAAGGCGACCAACAGATACTCACCCACGCGCGCCACCGTCGGCCGCACGGCGAACGGTACCGGCGCCGGCACGTTGAGCGAGCGCCAGCGGGCCGTGTCGGTCCGGCCACTGGTGGATTGGGGATTCTGACTGATGGCCGCGTCCAGCCAGTCGTACAGTGTGTCGTCCCGGACCTTCAGGGCGATCAGCAACGCCGGCTCCGGCAGGTCCTGCAACTCGAGCCCATCCGCCTCGAAACTGAACTTCCGCCTCGCGTCCAGCGTCAGGGCGATGCCCAGTTCGCCGCCGTACGAAGACAAGTGTTCCTCGAGCGAACGCCCCGAGGCCTGGCGGATGTTGGACGAGAGCTCCCGCAGGCCCTCGGCCAGGGGAGCGAGCTGGGCGTCATCCGCCAGCCGCAGGAACGCATCCCAGACGGCCTTCAGATCCAGGTCGCCAAAGCCCGCCCACGCCGTGTCCGCCGGGAGAATGTCCAGCGCAGCGAGCGGATGGGGCTTGGTGCCGAACCACTGCCACAGGTAACCCTCCGCGCCGGCCGCCCGTTGGGCCACGACGCGCGTGCGGTAGAAGCCCTTTTCCAGGGCGATGCCGCTGAATCCGATTCCGGAGACCCCCTCCACGCCGCTGCGCCGCGCGAGGTTTTGGATGGCGGCGAACGCGTGGTCAACTCTCTGCCGTTCTTCCACGCCGAGGTCGGGCAGGCTCAGGACAAATTCCCGAAGCGCCCCGACTTTTTCGCTGAGGTTGCCGAGGAACTGGTCCGTCGAGAGGTAGGCATAGAGACTGCCCCCGGCGTCGAGTTTCGCCGTGACCTCGCGAAACACGGTGGGCTCGGCGGACGCAAGGAGGGCTTGCGGGGCAGCCTCCTGCGCGAGCGCCATCAAAGCGCCGCAGCCAAGGGCTTGGGTCAGGGGAAACAGGGCTCGAGTGGTTTTCATGATCGGTAAGCGACAGGCACGACGCTGATACTCTTCGCTGCCGTTGCTGTCAGGGAGAATTCCCGCGGTTTGTAACTCACGAATCATTGGACCAGCGTGGTCGCGACTCGTGTCGCGTTTTTTTTCGCCGCCGTGGCGACTTGCACGGCGCGGGATTGCGGAGAGCGGCGATCACAAAATGTCCTTTGACAAGCCGCAGTTTCTGGCAAACCAGTAATTTCAGGCCCTTGGCCAGTCACCAAAGCGAGAGCGACTTATGACCGATCACGAATACCGCGACGCCAGCGCTCCCGACCCGGGAACACCGCTGGCTGGACGGCCTCACAGCGAGGAGCGGATTCTCCACACGGAGAAGATTCAGATTGAACGCAAGGTCTTCGTCTTTTCGCTGCGCGAGAATTCCCGCGGCCGTTTCCTCCGGATTACAGAAGATGTCGGCGGGCGTCGTGACGCCATCATTGTTCCCGCACCGGGTTTGAGGGAATTTGGCGAGGCTTTGGAAGCCATCGCCCTCCGAGCGCGCGAGGAAAGCCCGGCGCCGGCAGCGGTGTAGTTTCCCTGACCGATCAGGCGGCGGCTGGGCGGACCTTCTTGCGGGGTGCTGCGGCCGTTCGTCGCCCGCGGACGCGCGGCGCGTCGTTCCACAAGCCCTCGAGATCGTAGAACTCCCGAACATCCGGGCGCATTACGTGGACCACCACGTCAAAGTAGTCCAGCACCACCCAGTTGGTTTTCACCGTCCCATCGGTGGCGCGCGGCCGGAGCCCCGCCTCGGCGCGAATCTTTTCCTCGATTTCGTCCACGATCGCCCGCAAATGGGGTTCGCTGGTGCCGCTCGCAATGACGAAGTAATCGGCCACGGTGGACAGCTTGCGCAGGTCGAGGATGACGAGGTTCTCCGCTTTCTTGTCGTCCGCGAGTTCGCGGCATCGGAGGGCGAGCTTTCGTGAATCCATCGTTGCCGGGATTTTGCGGCAGCCGCGTTCAGAGATAAAGCCGATTATTGCGGATCGCCTCCGCCACCGGACCCGGCACCAGCAGGTCAATGGGGCGCCCCGCGCGCACGCGGGCGCGGATTTCGGATGACGACACACCGAGGGGAAAACCGCGCAGGGTCCGCAGTTGGAACGGAGCCGGCAACGGCGCCGGCGATTCCCCCGGGCGCGGAATGACCAGAAACTCCACCAAGTGGGCCAGGGCTTCGGCTTCGCGCCATTGGGGCAACGAGGGCACGTGGTCGGCGCCAATCAAGTAGAACAGCCGGGCGCCGGGGTGCTGCGCGGCGTATTCCCGGGCGGTCTCGATGGTGAAGGAAACCCCGGCGCGGCGGATCTCCCGGTCATCCACTTCCCAAGCCGGCCGACCGGCCAGTGCCAGTCGGAGCAACCGTAGCCGTTGCGGCGCTGGCGCTGGCGGCGAGGCGGGCTTGAAAGGCGATTGGGCCGCCGGGATGAAATAAACGCGATCCAGCCCGAACTCCTCCTGCGCCGCCTGTGCCACCAGCAGGTGCCCCAGGTGGACCGGATCAAACGAGCCGCCGAACAGGCCAAGCCGGGCGGGCGGTGGATGGGGTGACCCGGGTTCCGCCCCAGCCGGGGCGGTCTGCTGCGTCGCGCTCATTGGGTCCAAGCCTACCTGAACCGCGCAGCGGTGGCGAGGCCATCGGGTAGCGTAACCCCGCCTCCAGAGGGGCAAACGATTCGCGGCGGGCTTTCTGATTGTCCGTGCCGCGCAGTACGGCCAAACTTCCGGTCGTCATGCCGCCTCCCTCCATCCTTCTCGCGCTGGCGTGGACTCGATTTGCCCTCGCGTCTTTCGTCGCTCTCGCCGTCGCGTCCTGGACGGCGGCAGGCGGAGAGCCCGCGACGGTAGCCGGGCCACCGCTTTCCCCCAACGCGCTGGTGGCGAGCCCGGATGGCGCACGGTTGTACATCGCCTGCGCGACGGGCGAGCGACTGCTGAGCTTCGATGTCGCTTCCCGATCGGTGGTCGCCTCCGTGCCGCTTCCCGCGCCGCCGACCGGGCTCGCGCTCGCCGCCGATGGGTCGCGCCTGTTTGTGACCTGCGCGCGGCCAAGGAGCGTGGTGGCGGTCGTGGATTTATCCAAGAACGCGATCCTGAACCAGTTCTCCGCGGGCCATACCGCCGGAGCGCCGGTTCTGAGCCCCGACAACTACACGCTCTACGTGTGCAACCGGTTCAATAACGACGTGAGTTTCCTCGACACTGCCAGCGGGCGTGAGCGGCGACGTGTGAAGGTCCGACGCGAGCCGATTGCCGCCGACGTGACCCCGGACGGCCGCTTCCTCCTGGTGGCCAACCATCTGCACGACGGGCGGGCCGACGCGGATTACGTTGCCGCCGTCATCAGCGTCATTGACACGACGCGGGGCGAGGTCGTGAAGGAATTGCTTTTGCCGAATGGCAGCGGGGTCCTCCAAGACTTGCGGATTTCGCCGGACGGGCAGCACGCGGTGGTGACCCATCTGCTGGGGCGACACCACCTGCCCACCACGCAGCTTGAGCGCGGCTGGATGAACTCCAACGCGAAGACGATCCTCCACCTCGGTCGGCTGGAGATCGTGAACACGGTGCTGCTCGACAGCCCCGACCGGGGAGCGGCCAACCCGTGGGGCTGCGCCTGGTCGGCAGATGGCGGCGTGCTGGTGGTCACCCACGCCGGCACTCACGAACTGAGCGTGGTGCGGTTCCCAGAACTGCTGGCGAAGCTGGGCAAGGTTCCTGCGGCACCTCCGACCGGGCCGGGCCCGGAATACGTCGGGGCCTCCCGAACCCGGGCAGATGTTCCCAACGACCTCGCCTTCCTCGTCGGCGTCCGGCAGCGCTTCGGTCTTCCGCCAGCCGACCGCGGACCGCGCGCGGTCGTGATGATCGGGTCGCGCGCCTGGGTGGCCAACTATTTCTCCGACACGCTGGCCACCGTGGACGTCGCAGCCGCGCATCCGAGGTGGGAATCGGTGCCCTTGGGGCCGCGACCTGCGATGAGCATCGTTCGCCGCGGCGAGGTCTATTTCCATGATGCCACGATTTGTTTTCAAGGCTGGCAGAGCTGCGCGTCCTGCCATCCGGGTGATGGTCGGGTGGACGCGCTGAACTGGGACCTGCTCAACGACGGCATCGGCAATCCGAAAAACAACAAGAGCCTGCTGCTGTCGCACCGGACCCCGCCAGCCATGAGCATCGGGGTGCGCGAGACGGCCGAGATGGCGGTGCGCGCCGGCCTGCGCCACATCCTCTTCACGGTCCAGCCGGAGGCGGTGGCGGAGGCAATGGATGAGTATCTCAAGGCCCTCGAGCCCGTGCCCAGCCCGCAGTTGGTTGAGGGGGAACTTTCGGCGGCGGCGGTGCGCGGCCGGGAAATCTTCCAGCGCGCCAACTGCGCCGCCTGCCACCCGGCGCCGCTGTTCACGGACCTTGAGTCCCACGACGTTGGCACTCGCGGACCATTCGACCGGCCGGACGACCGCTTTGACACGCCGACGCTGGTCGAGTTGTGGCGCACCGCACCGTACCTGCACGACGGCTCGGCGGCGACGCTGAGGGAGGTGCTGACGACGCGGAATCCGGCCGATCAACACGGCCGGACCTCCGACCTGACCGCGGACCAGATTGCCGACCTGATCGAGTACCTGCTCTCGTTGTGATCGGACGGGAGCGCCGTTGACACCCGATTCGGTCGTTCGCCACAGTGTCGCGAAACTCGGAACCCAAACCGTTATGCAGGTGGTGATTCTTTGCGGTGGTCAGGGGACCCGTTTGCGCGAGGAAACGGAGTATCGCCCCAAACCAATGGTGCCCATCGGCGGCCGGCCGATTCTCTGGCACATCATGAAGCTCTACGCCAGTCACGGGCACAAGGACTTCATCCTCTGCCTGGGCTACAAGGGCGAGATGATCAAGGATTACTTTCGCAACTACCTGTGGAACACGAGTGATGTCACCCTGCGTCTCGGCCGCCAGCCCAAGATCATCTATCACAACCACCACGACGAGGAGGACTGGACGGTCACCCTGCTGGATACGGGTCTGAACACCCAAACCGGCGGCCGCCTGAAGCGCGCCCTCGCCCACGTGCGCGAGGACAACTTCCTGTTCACCTACGGTGATGGATTGACCAACAGCGACATCAACGCGTCCATCGCTTTTCACCAGCGCCACGGCAAGATTGTCACCTTGACCGCCGTGAAGCCGCCGGGCCGCTTCGGCGATCTGACCCTGGCCGGTACGTCCGTGGTGGGGTTCAAGGAGAAGCCCAAGCAGCAACTCCAGTTCATCAACGGCGGCTTTTTCGTGCTGCATCGGCGCATCGGCGAATACCTGGAAGGCGACGGTTCGATCTTGGAACAGGAGCCGCTCAAACGGTTGTCCGGCGAAGGACAGGTCGAGGCTTTTGCGCATCTCGACTTCTGGCAGTGCATGGACACGTTCCGCGAGTGGCAGGACCTGAACCAGCTCTGGGACAGCGGCCGCGCGCCGTGGAAGAACTGGTGAGGCGCGTCAGCCGGCGGGGCTGGCGGAAGGCTCGAGCAGACGCTCCAAGTACACCACGTCCAGCCAGCGACCGAACTTGTAACCGATCTGTCGGAAGTATCCGACTTGTTCAAAACCAAAGCGGGCATGAAGCCGCAAGCTGGCTTCGTTGCCGGAGTCAATCACGGCGATGATCGCGCGCAGCCCCCGCCGCTGCGCGGCTTCGATCAGCGGCGCCAGGAGCCGGGCGCCCAGCCCCTGTCCGCGATGTGCCTCCGCCACATACACGGAGTTCTCCGCTGTGAACTGATACCCCGGCTTGGCGTGGTAGCGGCTCAACGAGCTCCAACCAGCCACGATGCCCGCCGCGTCCACCGCGACGAAGACGGGCAGCCCGTCGCGAACATGCTCCTCGTACCAAGCCAGCCGCTGTTCCAGCGTGCGCGGTTCGTAATCGTACGTTGCGGTGGTGTGGAGAACAGCGTGGTTGTAAATGGCGAGGATCGCCGGCACATCGTCCCGCGTGGCCGGGCGGATGGCATGGGCGTGGCCGTCGGGCATGGTCAGAAGGGCACTTCGTTGTCGCTCGGCTCCCGTGGCAGGCGGCGCATCACGGCCGCCATGGCCAACGCAGTCTGCGCCGCCTCCGCGCCGCGATTGTGTTCCTTGCTGAGGCAGCGCGCCCGGGCCTGTTCTTCATTCTCCAGCAACAACACTTCGTGAATCAGGGGTTTCCCGGTCTCCACCTGAAGCTGGATCAACGCGTTGGTTACACCGGTGCCGATATGCTCCGCGTGCGTGGTCTGGCCGCGAAGGATCACGCCCAGACAGATGATCGCGTCGAAGCCGGGCGAAGTCAGCCGGGCCAGTCGTGCGGCCACGGCGGGAATTTCGAACGCCCCCGGCACGCGGATGATCTTCAACTCCGCGACCTCGGCGGCGAGGAGTTCGGCCCGGGCGGCCCGGAGCATCGCGCCGACATAGCGGCCGTTGTACTCGGAAGCCACGATGGCGAATCGTCCGCCGGACGCCCGGCGTGGGTGGCGGGTAACGGGTTGCAGCATGGGAGTCGGGGGAGGGTATTTCGTTTCGTGCAGGGGGCGCGGCCATCCGGCAGCCATCCGGCGCGCTTCAGATCAGATGCCCCATCTTTTCCTTCTTGGTCTTTAGATACTTTGCGTTGTGCGGGTTGGGGGCGACCCGGATGGGGACCTGCTCAACGATCTCCAGACCGTAGCCTTCGAGCCCCACCAGCTTCTTCGGATTGTTGGTCAGCAGACGAATGGTTTTGAGCCCGAGGTCGGCGAGGATTTGCGCGCCCAGGCCGTACTCGCGCAGGTCCATGCCGTAGCCCAGCTTCAGATTGGCCTCCACCGTGTCGAGGCCGCGCTCTTGCAGTTTGTACGCCTGGATCTTCGGACCGAGGCCAATCCCCCGGCCCTCCTGGCGCATGTACACGATCACGCCGGCACCCTCGCGGGCGACCATCTTCATGGCTTGATGCAGTTGCGGGCCGCAGTCGCACCGCTTCGAGCCGAAGACGTCGCCGGTTAGGCATTCGCTGTGGACGCGCACAAGGACGTTCTTCCGGCCGGCCACCTCGCCGCAGACGAGTGCGAGGTGATGCTGGCCGTCGAGTTTCGACCGGTAGAGATGCAGCAGGAAATCGCCGTAGTCCGTGGGCAGATGAATGGTTTCCACGCGCTCCACCAGACGCTCGCTGGCCCGGCGGTATTTGATGAGATCCTCGATGGTGCCGAGCTTCAGGCGGTGCTTGCGGGCGAAGCGACGCAGTTCCGGCAACCGCGCCATGGTCCCGTCGTCGCTCATGATCTCGCAAATCACGGCCATCGGCCGGCAGCCGGCGAGCGTGGCAAGGTCCACCGCCGCCTCCGTGTGTCCGGCGCGCTGCAGCACGCCGCCCTGTTTGGCCCGCAAAGGAAAGACGTGGCCCGGTTGAACGAGGTCGGACGGCGTGGCCGCGGGGTCGGCCATCACCTGGATGGTGCGGGCCCGGTCGGCGGCGCTGATCCCGGTGGTGATGCCGGTGGCCGCGTCCACGCTGACTTGGAAGTCTGTTTTGAAGCTCTCGCGGTTGTGGGAAACCATCCGCTCGATGCCCAGTTGCTGCAGGCGCTCGGAGGTCGTCGGCACGCAGATCAACCCCCGCCCGAACCGGGCCATGAAATTGATGGCCTCCGGCGTGACGTGATCGGCCGCCATCACGAGGTCGCCCTCGTTTTCGCGGTCGGCGTCGTCCACCAGAATCACCATCCGGCCCGCGCGGATGTCGGCCACCAGCGCGTCTATGCCGTCGAACATCGGCCTCATCAGGCCGGGAAGCTACGAACGGACGGGGGGAATTTCAGTTAGAAAATGGCGGGAGCGCGACGTGTGGTCGTGTTCGGCCACGTGATTTGGGGGACCGCAGATCAAGGCGGGCAGGGCGCCAACTCCAGCCCGACCTCCCTCAAGTGGCTGCGGGTCCACGGGCCATCGCCCGGCCGTGCCGGACTGACCGCAGCTCCCATTCTCGGGCAGACCGGCAAGGTCAGTTCGGGTCAATCTGGTGGCGGCTGGTCGGCCCTCCGTTCCCTTTTCTCACGGCCAGACGGCCCGGCTCGCCGCTGATCTCCATTTTCCGCCTCCGGAATTCCGTGAAGAACCGAAGAATCTCCCACCTCCCCCGAAGTGTGTAACTGCGGTTGGCGCAGCGTTCCCTGCTGGGGCGTCGTCCGGCGTGGGGCGCGTCAAGGCGCGCGGGTGGGTTCCCAGCAACTTGTGTTTCGCCCGCCCAAACCCTAGACTTGGGGCATGAAGAACGATGTCGTGCAAGTGGAGATCCGCGGCCTGCTGCCGGTGAACAACGGATGCGCGATCTTCGTGGGCAACGACGAGAAAGTGTTCGTGATCCAGGTGGACCACAACGTGGGCATGGTGATCAGCAACTTCATGCGCAGCGAGACCAAGGAGCGCCCGCTCACCCACGATCTGCTGCTGATGATCCTGCAGGGGTTGGGCGTGACCGTGGAACGCGTCGTGATCACCGAACTGCGCAACGCGACGTACTACGCCCGGATCATTCTTCAGCAGGAGAACGAGCTGGGGCGGAAACTGCTGGAGGTGGACGCCCGGCCGAGCGACTCGATCGCGCTGGCCATTGCGCAGAAGAAGCCGATCTACGTGACCCGGCGGCTGTTTGATCAGGTCGAGGACATGTCCGAGGCGCTGACGCGCCTCAGTGAATCCAGTTCGGATGCGGAGCAGGCGTAAGCGTGGCAATCGCCGCGCTGGCTGTCCCCCCCCCACTAGCCCATGCCCTCCGCCGTCTCCACCGCGCCCTTGGTGCTGATTTGCGGCGAGGATGATTTTACGGTCAAGGAGCGGGCGCGGGCGGTGTTCGAGGGCTGGCGTCGCGCGGCACCGGATGCCGACGTGGAGATCGTGGATGCCAGCGCTTCCAACTCGGACGAGGCCGGGCGCAGCATGAGTCGGCTGACCGAGGCGCTTCAGACTTTGCCGTTTTTCGGCAGCTCCAAGCTGGTCTGGTTCCGGGACTGCAACTTTCTGGCCGAGGACAGGGTATCGAGCAGCCGGGCGGTGACCGAGCGCCTCGCGGGCGTACTCGAAGATCTGAGACGGTTGCCGGGCGAGAAGCTCCGGGTGTTGATCAGTGCCGGCAAGGTGGACCGGCGGAAGGCCTTCCTGAAGGCGCTCGAGAAAATCGCCGCAGTCGAAACCTACGAGCCCCTCAGTGTTTCGGACAAGGACTGGGTTGCACAGGCCGAGTTGTTTGTCCGGGACCAACTGCGGGCGCGGGACAAGCGGATGAGCGACGAGGCGATGAACGAGTTTGTCTCCGCCGTCGGTCCGAATCTGCGCGAGCTGGCCAATGAAGTGGAGAAGCTGGCGCTGTATGCCGCCGAGCGGCCGGAGATTACGGTCGGGGACGTGGCGCTGTTGACGTCGCGGCACAAGCAGACCCGGTCGTTTGGGCTGGCGGAAGCGCTGGGGGATCGTGATCTGCCACGTGCCCTGCGCCGGTTGGACGAGGAGTTCTGGGCCATCCGCAACCGCGTGGACCGCGACAAGTCGAGCATTGGCGTGCTGTATGGCCTGATTGGAAAAGTGCGACAGCTACTCCTCCTGAAGGAGCTGATCGGGCGAGGACTGGTGCAACCAGTCGGCGATTACCAGCGGTTCAAGTCCCAGCTCGAGCGCCTCCCGAAGGAGCAGTTGCCCGAAGACAAGCGATACAACCCGGCCGCCATCAACGCCTACATCCTGTTCAAGGCGCTGCCGCAGGCGGCCAACTACTCGCGCGAAGAACTGGTCGCGGCGCTGGAGCGGCTGCTGGTCGGCAACGTGCAATTGGTCTCCAGCGGTCTGGACGAACAACTGCTCCTTCAGCAGACTCTGGTCGCCATCATCGGCGCCCATCGGTCAGGGCGGCGGAATACGATTCGGGCCAGGGCCTGAATCCGGGTGCCGGGGTTTCGTTTGAGCCCGAGGCGCGCGGGATCCGGCAAGCAGCGGTTGACAAACCCGGCCCGGCGAGGCGACATGCGGTGGCTCAATTCAATCATGAAAGCTTCCTTAACAGTCCGGGTTCTGATGCTCGCAGCCGCCAGCGTTCTGTCACTGGCTTCCGCCGCCGATGCCCCCGCCGCGGGTGCCTCCAAGGTGGACGCGATTCTGGCGAAGTACATCGAGGCGCTGGGCGGCCGGGCCGCCATCGAGAAGATTACCAACAGCGTCGCGAAGGCGGTTTCGACCGTCAACGGAACCGAGATTCAGGTTGAAATCACCCGGGCCGCCCCTTCCTCCCAGGCCTCCCGGGTCGAAATCCCGGGCATGGGCACGATGCGGGAGGTGTACGATGGTCGGAAGGCTTGGGCGGCCAACCCTTTCCAGGGCATAACGGAACGAACGGGGGAGGAGCTGGCCAAATTGGCCCGGGATGCGGTCTTCCATCAACCGCTGCAGATGAAGCAGCTCTTCGCGCCGTTGACGTACGCCGGGACGGAGACCGTCGGCGGCAAGAAACTGGAAGTTTTGGCGGCCCGCTTGCCAGGTGGCGCGGTGGAGAAGTTCTGGTTTAGCAGCGAAACCGGCCTGCTCGCGCAACGGGAGTCAGAGCACGACACTAGCGCCGGCCGTATGAAGAACTTCCTGAAGTTTGAGGACTACCGGCCGGTGAACGGGGTTCAGCAACCGCACGCGGTTCAGATGAAGATCGAACCGCCGGACCAGGGTGTCCTGGAGTTCGAAATGAAGGTCACCGAGGTCCGCCAAAACGTGGTGCTGCCGGCCAACGCCTTCGCCAAGCCCGAGTAGTCTGGTTTCGGAATCTCTGCCCCCGTTTCGCTGAACCTGCTTGGAGCGGGCGAGCGGGCTCCACCCTCGCCGGAGTTCTTCACCCGATTGCCCCCCAAACGAAACACCCCGACGCCGTCGCCGACGCCGGGGTGCGGACAAAGGGGAAGGGCTTCGTTTAGCGTTTGCTGAACTGGAAGCGTTTGCGAGCGCCTGGCTGGCCGTACTTCTTGCGCTCCCGCATTCGCGGGTCGCGGGTCAGCAGGCCATTGGACTTGAGGGTGGGCCGCAGGTTGGCATCGGCCTCGATCAGCGCGCGGGCAATGCCGTGGCGGATGGCACCAGCCTGGCCGCTTGGGCCGCCGCCCTTCACGTTCACGCGAACATCATACTTGCCGGCAGTCTCCGTCAACTGCAGGGGCTGCGTCACGAGCATCCGCTGGTTGTCGAGGCGGAAATAAACGTCGAGGGTCCGGCCATTCACCGTGATCTTGCCGGTGCCCGGAGCGAGACGCACGCGGGCGACGGAAGTCTTCCGGCGTCCGGTGCCGAGGAATTCGTTGGTCTGCGCCATGTTGGTTTAAGCGATGGAAGTCAGCGGGACGGGTTGCTGGGCGGCGTGGGGATGATCCGGGCCCTTGTACACCTTCAGCTTGGTGAGCAGACGATCGCCCAACCGGTTCTTGGGGATCATGCCCTTGACCGCGTGCATGATCAGCCTCTCGGGATGGCGCTGGCGGACCTCCGCCACGGTGCGGTACTTTTCGCCGCCCTTCCAGCCGGAGTAGGTCATGTAGCGTTTATCGGTTTCCTTCTTGCCGGTGACGCGCACCTTTTCCGCATTGATCACCACGACGAAATCGCCCGCATCCAGATGCGGCGTGTACACCGGCTTGTCCTTGCCGCGCAGGATGTCCGCGATCTGCACTGCCAGGCGCCCGAGCACCTTGCCGTCCGCATCCACGACATGCCACTTGCGGGCATTCAGGTCCACTTTGGGGAGATGGGTCTTCATTTTCCCTCGAAATCAAAGGCCGGGGACGCTAACAAACAACCCCTTCAAGTCAACAGGTAGTTTCCGGCAATTACCGGCAGGAGCGATCACTTCGCGGCCCGTTTCAGGGTGGGTTGGGGGACCCAGCGGGTGTTGTACTTGCCGTTGAGGGCATCGCTGGCAAAGGGTGGGCGCGCTTCGCGGCCGTAGGCCTGGTCGTCCATCCCGTGCCAGGGCAGCGGCTCGACCTGCCATCCCAGTTCCACATGGAAGTCCGCATCCTTGTCCCAGCCCACACTGTAGAGGAAGAAGCTGCGTTGGTAGCCGGCTGGCTTGGCGGGGACTCGCAAGCTGTCGAATTCCAGTCGCAACGCATCCCCGCCGTTGAGAATCGCGAGCCCGTTGTCCGCCTCCGCGATCAATTCCCCAACTGGTCCGTACCGCGTACACCAGCCTGTTGGCGTGATCGCCCAATGCGGATTTTGGAAGACCCGGTCAAACACCGGCGTGAGGGGAAAGGTCCACGGCAGGTCTGCGAACTCGCTGAATCCGCGCCAATACAGATCAGCCCGGTCCGGCGTGAGCGGCAGGATCCGTGTGCTCGCTCCAGGGGCGCGTTCGAACAACGCAATCCGATCCCAGTGCAGCTCAAACGCCGCGCTCAACTTCAGCCGCCGGCTGCCCGCAGGGAGCTGGCCCGCCAGGTCCACCAGGATGGTCTTGGTTTTGCCCGAAGGCGCGCCGACGGTGACAGCCACCGGGGTCCACCCTGCCGCTTCCGTTTCCACCTCCAGCGTTGGGAACGGGAACGGCAACTCGGGATCGTGCGAGGCGCCCACGTTCGCCATCCCTCCCCCGAAGCGCAGCCAGCCGGTGAGTGCCAGCACGAGCGGCCGGCCGTGGTCGAGCGGGCCGAAGTCGAGGATCACCCCGTGCGGTTCGGCCAGGCCGCGCAACTGCGGGATGCGCAGGCGCGCCGGGGAGACTTTGTGGCCGTCGTTCTCCTGGAGAGCATCCGTGACATCGGCGCCGTCAAGGGTGGTGGCCTTTTGCAGGGGCTTCCGCGAGGCAAGCGTCCAGAGTTCACCGCGCGGGAAGGGCTTGGCTGGACGCAGCTTGTCCGTGGTGTGAACCTCGGTCCCCTCCGGGTGGTCCACGACCACCAGTTTGGCCTCATCGAGGTAAAGCACCTCGCGAAGTTCCTCGGTGATTTCGAGGGCATAGCGTCCGTTTCGCGGCGCCACGTCCCGGTCGGTGCCCAAAAGGACGTACTCGAATGGGTCAGCGTCAATGAAGACCGAGTCCGTCAGCCGCAGCCCGACAGGCGCCGAGCCGAGGATGTCCGACACGAAGCGGAATTTCTCGCCGTCCCAAACGTACACGTACGGGCAGGAGCCGACCGGCAGCTCGGGTTCAAACACCACGATCGAGGCCTTGGGATCGGGCTTCACATCCACCTGATTGAACGACAGGTCGAACCACCGTGCCGTCACGGAGTCGAGCTTGTCATTGCGGGCGACGCCGATTTCCAGCGGCAGGGTCTGCAAGGTGCGATGCACTCGGAAGGCACCGGCAGCGATTTCGACGCGAATGCCGAGGCCGCTGGCGTTTGACCGTTTGCCAAGCAGCCGGAGCTTGAGCTGGAGATTGGCGTTGCCGCCGTCGTTGCGGTAGAAGCGCAGGCCCCCGTCTGCCAGCGCGAGCACGAAATCGGTGTCGCCGTCCTGATCGAAGTCGGCCAGGGCCACGTCGCGAATCCTGGTGGCAGGCACCTGATCGAGCTTCGTGGCTGCGGTGACGTTCACGAACTGGCCGTCGCCGATGTTCCGCCAGAGTTGCAAGCCGTCCCCAACGGCGAGTATGTCGAGCCAGCCGTCGTTATCGAAATCCACGAGCCGCAGCGACTCGAGCCCGGGCTGCGCGATCGGCAGTCGCAAGAAGCGGTTGACTCCGCCGAGCAGCACGTCCACGTGTTGGGGAGAGCCGGCCAGCAGGTCCACCCGGAGGTCGCCGTTCACGTCCCCGATGGCGATGACCGCGCCGTCGAGCTGACCGGGCGGCAGGTTGGTGGGCATGAGCGGCGCGCCCCGCACTTTTTCGAGATACAGGGGAGGTCGGGACTCCTGGCCAACGAGCAGGTCCAGCAGGTCATCATTGTTCCAATCATCCACGGCAAGCTGACGCACCCCGTTGACCTCGGTCGGCACTCCGGAGGTCGCCGTGATGTCCTTGAAATACATGTTGCCCAGGTTGCGCAACACGCGCAGGCCGCTCCCGCCGGGCAGGACCGCGACGATGTCCAGTTTGCCGGTGAAATCGAGGTCGAGCGCCACGGCGTCGAGCGCCAGGAGCTTCAAGTTGCGCAGGTTCGACGCCGTCGTGAAATCCCGCGCCGCGCCATTGGTGGCAAACCGGAAGATCTGCGAGCCGGACTCGCCCGCGGCGAGCACGTCCTCAATCCGGTCGTTGTTGAAATCGCCCACCACGATCCGGCGAAAGGCGGCGTCGGCGGGCGTCGGCAGGGCCTCCCCCAGCGGCTTGAAGGTGCCGCGCTGGTTGTCCAGCACCCGAAAACCTGAGCCCGGCTCGAACACAAAGAGGCTGTTGCGATCGTCGTGGTTGTAGTCAATCACGCCGAGCGGCGCGGCGTATTTGCCGGCCCCGGCGCCAAACGCGGCTGCGGTGGCGTCGGCAAAAGTCACCGGAATGCCGTTCTTGTCCGGCTTTAGGATCTGGAGCGGGGCGCGGGCGGCGGTGTGTTTGCACTTCTCGAACTGCTCGGGGGTGGCCGGCGCGCCGGTGCCTTTGGCCCGGATGGCTTCGTGCCGCTGGATGGCCTCCATGCCCTCGTCCTGCTGGCCGGAGCGAATGAGGAGCTGGCCCAACGCGTAGTGGGCCACCGGGTGTTCCGGTTCGAGGGCGATGGTTTCCTGATACGCGGCCATGGCGGCGTCCGCCTGGCCGAGTTCGGCGTGGGCGCGGGCGATCTGGTAGCTGACGGCGGCCACGGTCGGGTCCAGGTCGCGCGCCGGTTGGAGGAATTGCAGGGCCTCCTCGAACTGCCGGAGGCGCAAATAACCGCACCCGGCCACGTAGTAGGCGGCGGCAGAATTGCGATCGAAGTTGAGCGCCTCTTTGGCAAACCGGATCGCGTTGGTGGGGTCATTGCCGAGCAGATGCGTATTGGCGAGGTTCAGCAGTGCATCGGGCCGGCTTGGCTGCAGCTCAACGGCTCGTTGAAACAGGGGCAGGGCCTTCTCCGCCTGTCCCTGGTCGAGGTAGTTTTTTCCCGAGTTCATCGCCTTGATGAACTCGTCCTCGGCCGAAAGCCCGGAGCGCCCACAGGCGCTGGTCAATGCCCAGAGCGTCAAACCCGCCAGCCACGCCCCCGTCCGCCAGGCGCGGCAGGGCCGGAACCTTGAAAATCTTGCCATGCCAGCAGCCTAGTAAGCCCGCGCTTGCGGGCAAGGTAAATGGCCCGAGCTGCGCGAGCGAGGGGGCGGATCAACCGGCCGCTCATGACGGCCGTCGCGGGCTGGTGAACGGGAGTTCGCGACGGGTCGAACCGGGGCGCCCGGCCCCTGACGCCCTCGATGCATTGCTCCCCTGCTTGCGGTCGTCCGCCGGCTGTGGCTCCCTTGCGAGCCAGTTCGAGCTCATGCCCCGGACGCTCTCGATGACCGACATCCGTTGGAACCCCTCCGACTACGCGGCGAACTCCTCCGCCCAGGAGGCATGCGCCCGGGAGCTCATGGACCGCCTGCACCTGCGCGGCGACGAGCACATCCTGGATGTGGGTTGCGGTGATGGTCGCGTCACCGCCGAGCTGGCGCGGCGCGTCCCGCGCGGCCGGGTGGTTGGCGTGGACGCCTCCGCCGAAATGATCCGTCATGCGAAGCAGGTTCAATCGCCTGGCGGGCCGTCTCACCTCGAGTTTCACGCGATGGATGCGCGGTGCCTGGCGTGGCCGGCAAGGTTCGACGTCGTGTTTTCAAACGCCGTTCTGCACTGGGTGGACGATCAGCGCGCGTTCCTGCGCGGGGCGGCGGCTGCCTTGAAGCCGGGTGGACGCCTCGTGCTGGCCGCGGGCGGAAAGAAACGCGGCGGAGGTATTCGCCGCTCTGCGTTCGGTGATGCGGCAGGCGCCTTGGCGCGCGTGGTTTCGCCGACTGTCGGTGCCGTACTTTTTTCACGAGCCCGAGGTGTATCGGCGCTGGCTGATGGAGGCGGGCTTCCACGAGATCCACGTCGCCTTGGTGCCCGGCCGGGTGGCCTACGCTGGCCCGGCCGGCCTGGCCGCGTGGCTGCGCACCACCTGGCTTCCCTACACGCAACGGGTGCCGGTGGACCGGCGGGAAGCGTTCATCGCCGAGGTGGTGGCGCGCTACGTGGCCAGGCAGCCGCCGGACGGAAGTGGCAACGTGCTCGTGGACATCGTGCGGCTGGAGATCGAAGCGGTGCGGCGTTGAACTCGGAGGCAGTCCCGGTACCCTGCCGGCGAATGAAAAACGCTTTCAAGGAGGTGACCGGATCAGTCGTGGCGCCGCAGGGCTTCCTCGCCAGCGGCGTTTTTTGCGACATCAAGCGCCTCGGTACCGGCAAGGGTTCGGACAAGGGACCCAAGCGTGACCTGGCGCTGATCGTGTCCGAAGTCCCCGCCACGGCGGCCGGGATGTTCACGACGAACCAGGTCTGCGCGGCTCCGGTGAAGGTGTGTCTCGAACACCTGCGCGCCGGCCGGCGTGGCCAGGCGATCGTGGTCAACTCGGGCAACGCCAATGCCTGCACCGGCCGCCCGGGACTGGCCGACGCCCGCGCGATGGCGGCGGCGACGGCTGCGGCGCTGCACCTGCCGAGGACGGAAGTGTTGGTGGCCTCCACCGGGCGAATCGGCGTCCGGATGCCGATGGCGAATGTCCGCGAGGGAATCCGCCGGGCCGCTGCTCTGCTGGGGAATGCCCCGGAACACGCCGCCGAGGCAGCGGAGGCGATCATGACCAGTGACACCCGTCCCAAACAGGTCGCGCTCGAGTTCATGCTCGACGGTCAACGCGTCCGCATCGGGGGCATCGCCAAGGGGGCCGGGATGATTCAACCTGGCATGAGCGAAACCGGCCGGCGGCCGGCGGCCCGGCCGTTGCACGCCACGATGCTGTGCTTCCTCACGACCGATGCCGCGATTGGCGCGCCGGCGCTTCAGGCAGCGCTGCAGGAGGCGACGGCGCAGAGTTTCAATCGCATCACGGTGGACGGCGACATGAGCACCAACGACACGGTGCTGATCCTGGCCAACGGCCTCGCCGGAAATTCGGCCGCCCGGTTGCGATCGAGGGCCAGCCGCGACGCGCAGGTGTTTCAAGCGGCGCTGAATCGCGTCTGTCTGGATCTGGCCCAAATGATCGTCCGCGATGGCGAGGGCGTGACCCGCTTCGTGACGGTTCGAGTTGAGGGCGCCGAGAACGACGCCGACGCTGACGCCGCGGCGCGGGCGGTGGCCAACAGCGCGCTCGTGAAGACCAGTTGGTTTGGCGGCGACCCCAACTGGGGCCGGATCATTGACGCTCTCGGCTACAGCACGGCCGCTGTAAATGAAGACCGGGTGGACATCGGTTACAGCGCGCCGGGAAGCCGCCGAATTCTCTGGAGTCTGCGGCGCGGGCAGCCGACGCGGGCCACCTTCGAGGCGCTGTGTGCCGCCGTCGCGGCAAACGAGTTCGACTTGCACATCCGCTTGAACCTCGGCCGGGGCCGGGCGGTGATTTACGCGGCGGACCTCACCGAAGAGTACGTCGAGTTCAACAAGGGCGACGTGAGCGATCCGGCGTCGCTCGGAGGCTGATCCGGGCGTCCCGGTCGTCGCCCCGGCGTCTGCCTGCTCGCGCCTTGCCAGCGGCACCGGTTCGGATTGAATCCCCGCCCATGCAGGATCTCATCTCCAAGGCCGAGACGCTGCTTGAAGCGCTGCCCTACATTCAGCGGTTCGCCGGGCGCACGTTCGTCGTCAAGTACGGGGGTTCGTTCATGGACTCGCCGGACCCGGCAGTGCGGACCGGCGTGGCGCGCGACATCGTTTTTCTCGAGGCGGTCGAGATCAATCCGGTGGTGGTCCACGGAGGCGGCAAGGCGATCACCCGGGCGATGGAGAAGGCCGGGCTGAAGCCACGGTTTGTCCAGGGCCAGCGCGTGACCGACCAGGCGACGGTGGAGATTGTCCATTCGGTCCTCTCGCACGAAATCAACCCCGAGATTGTGGCCACGATCAACAAGCTGGGCGGGCTGGCCAAGGGCATCGCCGGGCCGGAGGTGTTCCGCTGCCGCAAACTGTCCGTCAAGGGCGAGGACGGCGCGGAATTGGACCTCGGCTTTGTAGGAGAGGTGGTGGAAGTGAACACCGGCCCGTTGGAAGACTGTATTGCCCGGGGGATCACGCCGGTGATCAGCCCCACCGCCCGCGGCTTCGACGGCGCGCTCTACAACTGCAACGCCGATGTCGCTGCCGCCATGACCGCCATTGCTCTCAAGGCCAAGCGCTTGGTGTTCATGAGCGACGTGCCCGGCCTTTTGCGCGACGCGGCGGATCCGTCTTCGGTCATGCCGCAGGTCAAGACTGCCGACATCGAGGATCTCAAGCGGGCCGGCGTGGTGGACAAAGGAATGATCCCCAAGGTGGACAGCGCGGTGGCGGCGATTCTCGCGGGCGTGGACAAGGTGTCGTTTGTGGATGGGCGCGTGCCGCACTCCGTGCTGCTCGAAATCTTCACGGACGCCGGCAACCGGACCGAAATCGTTCGCTGACCGCCGTCCCCGAAAACAGTCAGGGCGAGGTGGCTGACCTCGCCCTGCGAATTCAAGTGGATGACGCCGAGTTGCGTTGGTCGGTCGCCAGGCTGTCGGTAACTAGGCCTTTGCCGGAGCCACCGCCCCGCCCTCGGGCTTCTTCCACGTCCGCTTGGGTGGCTTGACCACTAGGCCTTTTTTGATGGCCTTGGCGCACACCCGGATGTAGCGGACCTGTCCGTCCACCAGCGCCTTCACGCGCTGGAGGTTCGGGTAAAACTTGCGCTTCGTGATGGCGGTCACGTGCGTGCCGATGCCGCCGGCCTTCTTCGCCTTGCCGCTCCGCCAAATGATGCTCCCCTTGCGCGGAGCCTTGCCGGTGAGTTCACAACGTCGAGACATAATCTGCCGTCCGTAAAAAAGAGGGCGGAAAGTAGCAATCGCCGGAAAAGCCGCGCAAGCAGTATTTGCCCCCTTTTTGACTGGCTTCGGCCACGCGTTGTGGCAAATCCGTCGCCATGAAGATTCACCTCTGTTCCAGTCTCGCGGCGCTGGCCCTCGCTGTTTCGCTAACGGCTGGCGAACAACTTGCCTACCCGGACCTCATCCAACGCCTCACCGATTTGCAACGGCTCGCCTTGCTCCCCGACCCCGGCGAGCGGTGCGCGCAGTGGTCCAGCTACGACCGCGCCAGCCGCTACGACGCCGCCTCAGGCAAGTACCTGGGTTGGGACGCCAACGGCGACGGCCACGGGATCATCCGCAAGGAGGGTGACCGGCAGGTGCTGGCTGAGATGACCGGCCCCGGTTGCATCTGGCGCATCTGGTCGGCCACGCCCAAGACCGGCCACGTGCGCATTTACCTGGACGGCGCGACCGAGCCGGCGGTGGACCTGCCGTTCCGGGGCTACTTCGACGGGCAGCACGCGCCCTTCAACCGGAGCGCCCTCGTTCACACGGTGGCAATGGGCTGGAACAACTACACGCCCATCCCTTACCAGAAGTCCTGCAAGATCGTCGCCGACCCGGCTGGGGCGCCTACTACCAGTTCACTTACTCCACCTTCCCCACAGGAACGCGGGTGCCGACTTTTTCGCGCCAGCTCACTGCGGAGGAGAGCGCCGCCTTGGATGCCGCAAACGCGCGGCTTGCCCAGCCCGGCCCGAACCTGCCGACCACTCCCGGCGAGGAGGTGCTGGAAGCGCAGGTTAGTTCCGCCGCCGGCGCCAAGCGCACCGTTGCCGCCCCGGCTGGTCCGCGCGCCATCAAGACCCTGCGCGTCCGCGTGGACCCGCCCTTCACCAAGGACGATCGCGTCGCCGTCCGCGAATGGACGATCCAGATTCAGTTCGATGGTGAGGCGCAGCCGGGCGTCTGGGCGCCCTTCGCCGATTTCTTCGGCACCACGGCCGGCGCGAATCCCTATCGTTCCCTGCCCAGCGGCCTGACCGAGGACGGGGTCTGGTACTCGCACTGGTTCATGCCGTACGCAAAGGACGCGGTCATCACGCTGGTGAACGACGGCCAAAAGAGCCGCTCAGTTGCCCTCGAAGTCGTCACCGTGCCGTTGCGCGAGCCAGTGGAGCGATACGCTCGATTCCACGCCAAGTGGCATCGCGACGCGCTCCTGCCCGAGGACCCCGCGCGCCGGGCGATTGACTGGACCCTGCTCAAGACAGAGGGCCGCGGCCGCTTCCTCGGCGTGATGCTGCACGTGTGGAACCCGCGCGGTTCGTGGTGGGGTGAAGGCGACGAGAAGTTCTGGGTGGACGGCGAGAGGTTCCCTTCGACCATCGGCACCGGCTCGGAGGACTACTTCGGCTACGCCTGGTGCAATCCGACGCTCTTCCAAAACGCCTACCACAACCAGACCATCTCGATGAACAACAAGGGCCACGTCTGCGTGAACCGCTGGCACATCATGGACAACGTGCCGTTCCAGCGGTCCTTCGAGGCGGCCATCGAGAAGTACTTTCCCAACTCCCGGCCCACGCTCTACGCGAGCACGGTCTATTGGTACCTCGCCCCCGGCGGCCGGGATCCGTATCCCCCGCAGCCGCTGGCCGAGCGCGTGGGCTATTGGGATGACGCCGTCATTCAGATCCACCGCGTGAAAGGCGCAATCGAGGGGGAACGGCTGAAGATTCTCGCCAAGACCGGCGGCAACCCGCACGAGCAGGATCTGACGCTGTTTGAAGGCCGCTGGAGCGGGGACGCGCACCTGTGGTGGATCGAGGCCAAACCGGGCGACAAGCTCGAACTGGCGCTGCCGGTCGAAAAAGCGGGCCGCTACAAGCTTCTCGCCGCCCTGACCAAGGCGGTGGATTACGGCATCGTCAAACTGACCCTGGATGGCCGGGATCTGACCACGATTGACCTCTTCAACAATGGCGTGGTGTCCACCGGTGAATTGGATCTGGGAGCGCACGACCTGGCCGCCGGCGAGCACCGGCTGGGCGTGGAAATCGTGGGCGCCAACGACCGCGCGGTGAAGAGCTACATGTTTGGCCTGGATTACCTGCGGCTCGAGCCAATGCCCTAGGCCGGCGGAGGCGAGTGCCGGCGTGGGCCGATCCGTTGGCGACGTGGCGCGCATGACAGTTCAGGAGATCGCCATCCTCGTGCTCGGGATCATTGGGGTCACCGCTGCAACGGCGTTTTGCTTTCGAGCGATTATCATCAGTTGGTTTGCCGGCGGTGGCGGGCGTGGCGGGGAGGGTGGCGACGCGCCCAATGTCGGGGCGAGTGGTGGCAGCCATGAAGGCGCAAGTTCTCATTCACACCGCGGTGCAGCCGAAGACTGGCAGGATTCGAATGGTGGCGGCGGAGACGGAGGGGATTGAACTGGATCAGACACGCTTGGCCCCACCTTGGTCGGTGGCGCTTCCGGCCATCGCCGTGCAATTGCCGGGAAGGCACTGCCCTCGGAGGGGCCACTGAGCTTAGGCGGTCCCGCAGCTTTTGTGTTCGCTTTCGCCGCCGCCGGCCATTCAAGCCGTGAGTATGAATGACGGCGAGTTGCTGCGACGGTACCGGGAAGCGGGCGATGAGCGGGCTTTCGCCGAGTTGGTCGAACGCCACCTGGGGCTGGTCCACGCCACCGCCCAACGCCGGACAGGCGACGCCCACGCGGCGGCCGACATCAGTCAGGCCGTCTTTTGTCTGTTGCTGCGCAAGGGCCGACCACTTCAGGCCGCGACCGACCTGACCGGCTGGCTCCATCGCGCCGCGTGCTTCAAGGCGGCGGAGTGGCTGCGAGCCGAGCGCCGGCGTCGTGTCCATGAACAGGAGGCTGCCGCCATGCCCCAGGACACTTCCGCTGACCCCGCCCCCTGGACCGACGTCGCGCCCCTTCTGGATGAAGCGCTGGACCGACTGGGCAAAGCCGACCGCCAGTTGCTGCTGCTTCGCTTCTTCCGCCGCCTCCCGTTGCGGGACGTGGGGCACCAAATCGGCATCAGCGCGGACGCGGCGCGGATGCGTGTCACCCGCGCCCTGGAACGGCTGCGGGTCCAGCTCGCTCGGGCAGGCGCGCCCGTCGGCCCTGCCGCTCTGGGCGCCTGGTTGGAGCAACACGCCGCACCGCCAGCGCCGCCGGCACTCCCGGTCGTCATTCGGGAGGCGGCGCGCAAACTCCGCGTCACGCCAGCGCCGCTTTCCTTCGCCGATCGGTTGGCCGAATGGGCAGCGCTTTCACGGCCGAGGCCGGCCATGTTGGTCGTCACCGGGGCCTTGATCGTCGGTTCGGTCACGCTGTGGCGACTCACTACGTTCTCCAACGAGGTCTCCGTCTCGCGCCACGTCGGTGGACCCGGAGAGCTTGTGCCTCAAGCGCGTTCGGTGGTTGGTTCGATTCCCGGCGTCCGGGTCCTTTCAATCGTGCCGAGGACGGATGCCGTGATGGGACGCGACGCGCTGCTCGACGACCTGCGGCGGATTCTGAACTCGCCGGTCCCGGACCACAGTTGGCCGCCTTCGGATTTGCGCCTGTGTGTGACCGCCCTGGCCGGTTACCCCGACGCGACCCTCGCGGTACTCGTCGAGGTGTTGCGCGATTCCCGCGCCCCTCAGCCGGCGCGCGAACGGGCGATCTGGGGCCTGTGGTTGTTGGGCGACGCCGCGCTGGCAGTCGTGCCCGACGCGATTGCTGCTCTGGCCGATGTGCTGCGCTCGGCGGAGGGTGAGGCGTTGTGGTCGCACGCGGCCGACGTGCTCCTCCACCTGCAAACGCCCCCGGACTGCCTGCCGGCCGTGGCCGCAGCCGTGGCCGATAATCCTGCCGTGGCGAGGAGGACGCTCCGCTTCTGGCGCTCTGCTTACCGCCAGCATCGAGATTCCGCCCGGGAGTTGCTGGCGTCCTGGCTGAACGAGACCGATGACCGACGGTTTGTGGCGGCGTGTGTGCTGGCGACGGACCAGAACGAGCCCACGCAGCCGCTGGTTCCCCTCATCCTTGCCGCGCTCGACGACCCGCGGCTCCACCTGGACGCGCTCGATTCGCTCAAGGAAGTCCACCCCGGCGCCGTGACCGCGGAAGTTGCCCGGGACTTGCGGGCGCGGTTGGCCGAGGCGGAGCGCCGAGGGCAGGGGGCGCTCCAGCGGCAACTGGTGGAAGTGCTGGCCACGCTGGACCCGGAATCGCGAGCGGATCTGCCCGAGGTGGATCAACTCCTCCGGGTCCGCGCGGAGGCCGAGGCGTTGCGCTCCAAGATGCGCGACGACACGGCCACCATTGCCGAGCTCGCGGCTGGGCTGTCCAATCCCGAAGTCGGCTGGGAGGCGGCCTTGGCGCTGCAGGAGCTGGGGCCGGCGGCAGCCGCCGCGCTGCCCGCTCTGCGGCAGGCGTTGGCGGAGACCGACGCCGCCCGTCGTTCGTACTTCGCGGAGGCCATCAAGGCCATCGAGCCGAACTCACCCAAGCCCCGGTATGATCGCGACGATTTGATGATCCCGCTGCGCCGGCTGTCGGACGCGCTCGCCGAGTTGAAATCGGAACTGACGGAGTATCACCACGCCCTCGTGGCCCGGTATGTTCGCGAGGCTGGCGAACAAACGCCGTTCAGCCTCGCGGAGCGCGCCCGCGAACTGGGGGAGATTCATCCGCGTCTGCGGGAGGCGTTCGTTTCCGGACTGCTGGCGGTGGACCCGGCGTTGGAGCAACGGCTGAACGAATGAAAGCGGGTGGCCGCTGCCCGACGGTCACTCACCCAACAGGCATCGCAGCAACGGGAGCGCGTCGCGGAAGTCGGGAATGACCACGTCCGCGCCGACGCCCAGCAGGCGCTGGCGTTTCCATTCGTCCATCCGGCCGGAACCATTGTGAGCTTCGTCGCTGGCCACCGCCACCGCCAGGCCGCCGACCTCCTTGGTGTTTTGAATCTCCACGTAGCCGTCGCCGAAGGAGAGCAGCGCCGCGCCGGGGATGGCGTTTTCGCGGAGGATTCGCTCGATCACCATCTTCTTGGAGAACTGTTTGTAGTCATCCAGCGCGCCGTAGATGTGCGGACCGAAATAGCGCTGGATGTCCAGCAACGCCGCCTCCTGCTTCACGTAGGCTTCGTCCGTCCCGCTGGCGAGGTAGAGGCGCAGGCCGCGCCGCTGCAGTTCCTCCAGCAGCGACCGGCTTTGATACACGAGCAAGTCGTCTGGCCGAAGCCGGCCGGTCTTCAGGCCGTTTACCCGGTCGGCGATGCGGAGGTCCAGCCGCCGGAGGTACTCGTGCTTGTAGGCGAGCGGATCTCCGGGCGTGCCGCCGCGCTCCCGGATGCGATCCGCCAGTTGAATCATCTGGTAGATGGTCTGTTTGCCGTTGAGGCGCATGATGTCCTCAAACGCCAGCCGGCGGCGGTCCTCGACTGTCTCCCCGGGCAGCGGCGGCAGCAGCTCGGCAAACATCGGCACCATGACGTCCGGCCAGCCCTGCCGGATCAGCGAGAGCGTGCCGTCGAAATCGAACAAAACGTGACTGATGCCGCGACGCGGCGCGAAACCCGGCGCAAACTCAACGCGACCGGAGAAGGCAGAAGTGTCAATCATCCGGCCCCTGCCTACCGGTTCGGGCGGCTTGGGTCAATGCACGGGCGGCGACGGTGCGCGCGGCTATTGAGTGACCGCGCGATAGTACAGGGGCAGGACTTTGCCCGGCTGGACATCCTCAAACACGGCAGTGCCAGCCGCGTTCATCGTCACGGTGCCGGCGTTGGCCCACGCCCGGGGAGCCGTCAAACTGCCCGTGCGTTGAATGGTGTAGCTCCGTCCGGCCGTGCCCGTCAGGGTCAGCTCCGGGTTGCCGTTGGGCAGCAGGCGGAAGGCGGTGAAGCGGGCAGCCGCACCTGAGGTTCCGCCGCCCGTGCTGATCGTGAAGCGCGTCGTCCGGGTCAGACTGCCGCTGCCGGACATGTTCGCGACGGCGTTGGTCGAGAAATAGAACAGCCGGGAGAAGGTGAGTTCGCCCTCGTAGGTCTTGCCGGACTGCAGGGTGTTGGCCGGAAGGACCACCGAGGTCGCGGTCACCGGCAGCGGGCGGGGAACGCAGGCGTCCGGCGCCATGAATAAGATGTGGCCCATGTTGTCGTGGATGACCAGCGAGAGGTAATCCGTGGCCGTGGCGCCCGTGAAAGCACCCCAGCGGAGCGTGAAGTCTTGGGAGGCATTGATGGTTTGGGCTTCCGTATAGTTGGCAATCTTGGGTATGGGCGGGTTGCCGACGGGCATGTTCATGGCAATGACCCGTTCGGGCTGGCCGGTTTGATTGAAGCGCAGGGTGTAGTTGCCGGCCGGGTAGGCGGTGTCCAAGGCTGCTGCCGTGGCCGGGGATTCGTCGGCGTACATGAATCCGCTGGCGAACGGTATGGCCTCCAGCACCCGCTGGCCCCCACCGGGAAGCGTCACGGACGCGGCCGTGACATTCGGGCCGGCGTCGGGGCTCAGGACCATCGCGGAAAACACGAACGGGTCGGGCGAGGTGGGAACGGGATCGGCGGCCGAGGTCTGGACGTAGTTGCCCAGCTTGGAAATGCCATAGCCGCCCCAGGCGTCCGGGATCCCATCGGGATCGCAGCCTCCGCCACCGCCGCCGGCCGTCGTCATAAACCCGCCGCTGTAGGTTTCCTCCGGCAGCGGTACCCCGTCCGCGCTCTCGAGCGGCACAGCCGCCCCCTCGGGATTCAGCACCCAAGCGATGGTCGTCAACGGCGGAAATTCGCCCGCGTAATCGCAGGTCAACGTGGCGCCATCCCCGCTCCAGGCGTAAGTGAACTTCGCCGCCTCGACCCCAATCCAGCGGATGGCTGGGCCCGGGTTGGTGATCTTCTTCATCGGCCGGTCAAAGACGAAGACGACGTTGGCATTCAGCGGCACTCCCATCGCGCCTTCGGCGGGGGAAACGAAGAGCAACTCCGGCTCGTCGCCGCCGCCTCCGCCCCCGCCGGCACCGGTGGTGAAACTGCCGGACGTCGTCGCCAGCGGCGTGCCACCCACGCTGGTGAGGGGCAGTAAGGAGCCGGCCGGGTTGAGTCGCCAGGTGATGGTGGTGTTTGCGGGCAGGTCGCCGCTGGGCGTGCCCGTCAAGGTTCGTTTGTCCGCGCTCCACTCAAAATCGAAGATCTGCGCGGCTTCGGGGGTGATCTCGAAGTTGCCCACTAAAAACGGGGGCACCGACGGGACCAGCGGCACCTCCGTATTCATGTCCTGACTGAACCGGAACACCAACGTCGAGGTGACCGGGACACCCGTGGCGCCGTTGGCCGGGGTGACCGACGTGACCGTCGGTACACCCTGGGAAAGGGCCGTGGGCGCAATGGCAGCGGCGAGGCAGCCCGCCAGGGCAAGTAGGTCCAGCCGTTTAAGGAGGCGAGAAGCACCGGCCGAAGTCCGAACAAGACGAATCAGGTCAGGGATCATGGAAGAGTCCTTTCTTCGTGCGCAACCTTCATCACTCGGCCCGGGTTCGCCAGTTCAATTTTCAACAGCCGTCGGCTGAACTCGTGCCCGCAGGATTGCGCGTGGGCCGGTGTGGATCGGACTCGACGCTGGCACGAGTCCTTTTGTTGAGGGGCCATTCCCGCGCGATTGCGGGTGCCGGCGTTTGGCCAGCAGCTACGACTTGATGGCCCGGGCCAGCGTCTCCACAAACGCCGCGACGGCCGGCACCAGGTCGCGCGACCGGCCGCGCTCGGCAATTTGATTCACCACGGCGCTGCCGACGACGATGGCCTCGGCGTGTTGCGCCACAGCGCGGGCCTGGTCGGCATTCGAGATGCCGAAACCTACCGCTATCGGCACGGACGAGTGGGCGCGAATCTTGGCGGTCATGGCGGCAATCGTGTCGCTCACCCAGGATTGCATGCCGGTGACGCCTTCGCGCGAGACGTAGTAGATGAAGCCGCGGGCGTGTCGGGCAATCTGTTCGATCCGCTCCTCGGGTGTCGTGGGCGCGATCAGCCAGATGGGGCACAAACCCGCCTCGGACATCAGCGCCTCGTAGGGGCCTGCTTCTTCGGGGGGCAGGTCCAATACCAGCAAACCATCCACGCCGGCGCGGGCCGCTTCGGCAATGAACTCCCGCACGCCACGGCGATGCAGCAGGTTGAAATACACGTACAGCACGATCGGGATGTGCGACTCGCGCCGGATGGCCGCCACGGTTTCCAAGACGCGCGGCGGGGTGGCGCCGGCGTCGAGGCCGCGCTGGGCGGCGAGTTGGTTCACCAACCCGTCCGCCAGCGGATCGCTGAATGGCACGCCCAGCTCGAGGACGTCCACGCCCACGCGGTCAAAGGCGAGGGCCAGTTGCCGCGTGGCCTCCAGATCGGGATCGCCAGCGCCGATGTAGATGATCAGGCCCTTTTGCTGACGCTCCCGCAGCCGGGCGAAGCGTTCCTCGATGCGATTCATGCGGCGGGATGTTCGGGACCCGCCCGGCGTTCGCGCAAGCGCGGACTCCGGCTGGCCGCAGGGCCCAACGAGCGCCGCCGTGGGGCTGCCACCGCTTGGGCGCGCTTAGACCCCGGCGGCGGACACGAAGGGCAGGGGAACAATCACCGCCGGTGTGTTTCCTGCGGGCCCCGCCACCACCAAGTCTGTGCCGACTGCGTTGCATTCGCGCCGGACATACGCGAGGGCGATGGTCCCGCCAACGCGAGGCGACACGGCCGCGCTGGTGAGGTAGCCGACCTCTTTGCCCTCGCGGACCAGCTTGTCGCCGCGCGCGGGCAGTGACCGGCACTCGCCGGCCAGTCGCAGACCGCGCAGGGCCTTGGCCACCTGCCCGTAGGTGCGGAGACGGGCAATAATTTCCTGCCCGATGTAGCAGCCCTTGGTGTAGCTGATCGCCCGCGCTTCGATTCCCGCTTCCGGCGCGAGATTCGTGGCGTCCATGTCCTGCCCAAAGCGGGGAACCCCGGCCTCGATTCGCGCCAGCTCAAGAGCCTCCCAGCCGGCCAGACGCCCGCCGAGACCCAACACGACCTCGGTCAATGCCGCCGCCATCGCCGGTAACGCGGCAACGGGTACAAACAGATCGAAGCCCGGCAGGCCAACTCGTGGTTGGTTCGCCACATAGACATCACCGAAGGTCGCGTGCTTCGCCAGCGCCACTGCCATTTCCCGATCGGGGCACGCTACCCCCAAATCCAACGCGGCCACGGCTTGCGCCGCGCGCGGGCCCTGGACGCTCAACAGCCCATAGTGCGGGGCGGCGTCCACCACCCGCACATCGTCCGCGATGATGAACCGATCAAACCGCTGGGTCACGGCAGCGGTCAGCCCCGGCTCGAAGTCGAGCAGAAACTCGTCTGCCAGACGGTACACGTTCAGGTCGCTCTCGATTCGAGCCTTGGCGTTGACCAACGCCGTGTAACAGCCCTCGCCCGGATGCAGGGCTTTGATGTCGTTAGTCACCTGACCGTGGAGGAAACGCTCCGCGTCGGTGCCGAGGACGCAGACCCGGCTGCGAAACGAGAGATCAAAGACCGCCGCCGCGCCGCGGAGCGCCGCATACTCTGCGGCCGGGTCGCCGTAATTCCGGACGACGGCCGCGCCGTTCACCTCTCCGAAAACGCCTCCGTGACCGGCGTGAAAGTCGTGAAGCACCCACTTCGTCATGTGGCGAAGCTAGTCGAAAACCCAGCGCGGGCGAGCGGGGATCACTTCGTGCGCCGGACAACCTTGAACTCCGTGATTCGCGCCCAATGCTCCCGGTCGGCGAAGCCGTTGTACGCGTGGAGCGAGAGTTTTGGCCTGCCCTCCGCCGGCGTCGGCAGTTCGCAGACTCCGGCGTCCGTCCAGTCACCGGCCCCCTCGGCCCAGTACTGTCCGCGAATCTGGTGGCCCGCGACGATCAAGCGCAGGCGATACTAGGCGCCCGGCACCGGCGGCCGCGCCACCGTCCGGGTTTGGTCGCGCTCCTCGCGGCCCATGACGACGCACACGGGGCCATCCACGATTTCGCGGCCCAGCTTCACCATGTGGCTGTCATCGTAGTACCAGGCGAGGTTGACCTGCTCGTACTGGCCCGTCGGTTGACTCTCGAATTTCACGGTGATCTCCAGTTCGCCACCGTCGAGGCTGGGCGCGTCGCGGACGAGGACGTTTTTGGCGCTATTGGCCTTGCCCCAGAGATTGCCCGGCAGGACGCGCAGTTCGAGTGCACCGTCTCGAATGCGCCAGGCGGACGGTTCCTCCCGTATCCAGGACCATCCCGGCGCCAACCCCTCGCGGAAGTCATCCTGGAAGACGACCTCCTCGCCGGCCACTGCCAGCATGCACGCCACGCAGACGAACCCGAAATTGCGGAATTCAGTGGTGCTGAACATGCGGCTGAGCGTGTCGCGCTCGGCGACCGCTGCCAAGCGCAACCGCGCTCCTACCCAAGGATCACCGACCTGCGGGCGTGGTACCGGCTTGCCCCTACTTGCCCGGCCGCTTGGCCGGAGTGATCCAGCCCTTGTGCCAGTCAAGACCCCAGAGCTTCTCGAGGCGTACCAGTTCTGAGTGACCGTCCACGAAGCCGATGTTGATGGCGCCGGGGAGGTCCTCCTTCGGGTTGTGAATCTGGTTCTTCTTCCAGTTCGCGTTGCCGTGCCGCGGGAGGGTCAGCCGCACCATGGGGCCGTTGAAGTCGTCGCCCGTGAAGAGATTGCGTGCCGGGGGGTCGTGGGGCTGGGGCCAGGTGTCAATCCAGTTGCTGTCAGCGATGACGGGTGTGGTGGCCGGTCGCGGACAGTCATCGTCACTGCGGTACTTCTTGGGTTTGTGCTCGGCGGTGCTGAAGTAAGGATCGTCGTCTCCGTAAAACCAGCCGTTGAAGCAATAACTCCCCTGGTAATCAATGTTCTTGGAGCTGGTCCAGAGCCAGGTTTGATTGACCGACCCGCTGGCGGGATGGCGGCGCTTGGCCTTGGTGGGCGCGGGGGGTGCCGCCGGGCAGATGCGCGCTTCGTTGATGCCGCCGTAGTTGGTCGCCAGCACGGTCACCCAGAGCGCGTTGTCCATCGTGGCAGTGGCGGCGCCGTTGTAGGGCACCGGTTTCCCGTAGTCCGAGAGGTACATGAAGGTGGAGAGCGTGAGCATTTTGGTGTTGTTGAGGCACTTGATTTGGTGCGCCTTGGCCTTGGCCTTGGCCAGCGCTGGCAGCAACATGCTCGCGAGGATGCCGATGATCGCGATGACGACCAGGAGTTCGATCAAGGTGAAACCGAGACTCCTGCGACTTGGTTGACGTTGGCGTTTCATGATCGTTGCAGCGAACCGATTGCTCATCCCGCCCGGAGCAGGTGAGGCCACGGCTTGACCCGCCCCTCGGTGGACGCTTGGACGGTTGCAAAAACCCGCAGCCCGGGTCAAGTGCGGCAATGGCGTGGTGCGTGAACGGGGTTCACTCCCGTTTCAAGTCGAGGCACACGAGCCGTTGTTCGCCGCGCAGGAAAAGGCGTCGGTTCGAGAGCACCGGCCCGGCCCAGGTTGGGTATTCCAGCGAAGGGACCTGCCAGCGGGCCAGTTCCTCGGGCCGCTCGGGGTTGACGCGGAATAAACCCAGCAGCCCGCCCTCGCCGAAAACGATGAGTTTGTTGTCCGCCAGGATGCAGGAACCGCGACCGTATGTTGGCGGTTGCCGCGTGCTGCGTCGTCCCCAGCTTTCGTCGCGTTCCCAACGGATGCGGCCCGTGCGCAATTCCACGCAGCGGAACCGCGCATCGGGTTCGTTGCGACCGCTGAACGCGTACAGATAGCCGTCGGCATGAACGGGAGTGCTCCAGTGGGCCTCGATGGCCGTGCTCTTCCACACTTCCTCGAAGCTGTGGCCGTCGGGTTGCACCCGCAGCAGCACGCTGCCCAAGCGATAATAGGCGGCGGAGATGAGCACCAGGTCATCCACGACCACGGGATTGGCCGCGTTCACCGACTCCTCGACCTGGGCCCGAAACCAGCGGACGAAGTTCACCTCACCGGTCGCGGGGTTCAGCGATACCAGCCCCTGGCGCATCAGGCAGAACGCCGTCGGCCGACCATGAACGGTCGCCAGCACCGGAGTCGCGTAACTGGCCTGCTTGTCGTTCGCGCGCCACACCACGGTCCGTTGCCCCGGCCAGCCGAGCATGGGCTGACCGGTCCACGTTTTCTGACCCACGGATTCCCAAAGCGTCCGGCCGGTCGCCGCGTCGAAGGCCGCCATCCCGGCATCGGGTTGCCCCCCCACCATCACCAACAGCCGGTCCCCGGCGAGCACCGGTGATGAGCCCACGCCGAAGAAGGCCTCCGGCACCTGCCAATCCTTGGCCGTGTCGCGGTGCCAGAGAGGCCTGCCAGTCTCTAGGTCGAGGCAGGAGAGGCGTCCTTCCGCTCCGAAGGTGAAGCAGCGATTGGTAGTCAGCAGGGGAGCGCTGCGCGGGCCGTTGTTGTAGCCGTAGGGATCCTCGAACCGGCTCGGATAGGCGTGTCGCCAGCGGGAGTTTCCCGTGGCGGCGTCGAGACACTCGACGATCTCCTCCTCACCCTCCCGATGGAAGACCACCAGCCGGGAACCGATTACCGAGGGCGCGGCGTAGCCCGTCCCGAGGTCCCGCGACCAGAGGACGCGCGGCCCGCCGGCGGGGAATTGCTCGAGGAGATTTGTTTCCGACGAGGTGCCGTTGCCATGTGGTCCCAGGAAGCCTGGCCAATCGGCGGCATCGGCGGTCGTCAGCGCGGAAGCAGTGATCAGAGATCGAATCACCTCCGCGATTCGGTTGCGATCCATGATGGGAGGGTAGCGCGTGGTTCCCGCCTTGTCCCGCTTCCACGTGACCAAAGGGAGGGGGCCCTGCCTTGGAGCGGGACCTCGGTTGCTCGCGGCTTGATTCGCGGGAACGGTGCCGGCACGGTGGTTCCCCAAGCACCGCCCCTGGCGATTTATGTCCTGGTCCGACTGGTACAACGCGCTCGACAAGCCTGCATGGACGCCTGCTCCGGCGACCATTGGGCTGATTTGGCGGATTCTTTACCCGATCATCCTGTTCAGTCTGGTCTTCGTCGTGGTGCAGGTGGTGCGCGGCAAACTGCCGCGAACTGCGCTCTGGCCGTTCCTCGTCAATCTCGTGGCGAATCTGATCTTCACGCCCATCCAGTTTGGCCTGCGCAACCTGCCGCTCGCTTCGGTGGACATCTTGATCGTTTGGGGCAGCATCGTGTGGATGATCGCGGCGGTCTGGAAGCCGTACTGGTGGCTGGCTCTGTTGCAACTGCCCTACCTGACGTGGGTCTCGATCGCGACCGTGCTCCAACTCACCATCACGTTTCGCAACGGATGATCGCCGGATTCGATCCGACGTGACTTTCGGTGGGGCGTTGCCACGCTTCCGTCATGAACTCTCCTGCGTTGTCGCGTCGCCGTTTCCTCGGTTCCGCCGTCGCGATGGGCGCCGGCACCAAGGACGTTCTCACGGCTGGGGAGCTCGGAGGGCAGGCGAAGCCTGCCTCCACGGCACCGCCCCTCCCGGAGCTGCCACGCGGCCGGCTGGGCAGTCATGCCCTCGAGGTGCCGGAGGCGTGCGACGCGGCCGGCTTCCAGCCCGACTACTACTTCAAGACCTTCCACCACGACCAATACTGGTCGGCGACGCCGAAGGACCGGCGCAAGCGCTTTTGTGTGGACGGCCCGCGCTATCTCGACCACAACGAGTTTCACGACAACATCTTCTGCATAGACCCCGAGCCGACCATCGAGTACATGCAGGACAAGCCGGTGCCTTGGATCGCTTTCAAGGTGCTGGCCGCGGGGGCGATTCCGCCGAAAAGTGGATTCAAGTATGCGTTCGAAAATGGCGCGGACTTCGTCGCGGTGGGGATGTTCGATTTCGAAGTCGCCGAAGACGTCCGTGCCGCCTGTGAGGTGCTCCGGCACGTGAAACGAGATCGCCCCTGGCGGTCCTGAAGCTGTCGCTGATGGGCGGGGCACCCCGGCCCGGGACGGCAAGGGCGGGAATCAACGCGCCAGCCGCCGGGTGAGCCGCTGAATCTCGGACAAGGGCACGAGGCCTTCCTGAACCTTGCGCCAGCCTTCCTCCCGCAGCGAGCGCCAGCCATGACGGCGGGCGGCGGCGCGCAGTTCCGAAGTCTTGACGCTGGCGCCGAGCAGGTCCGCGACCTCGTCGTTCATCAGGAAATACTCGTAAATCGCCACGCGGCCGCGACAGCCCTTTTGGCCGCACTCCACACACCCGCGTCCTTGAAACGCCCGGACAGCCGCCGGCGGCATTCCCAAGGCCGCGGCCATTTCGTCGCGGATCGCGTCCGGGATATGTGGCGCGGGCTCGACGCAGTGTCGGCAAATGCGCTGGGCGAGTCGCTGGGCGAGGCTGCAGACCAGCGAGGAGCCGATGAGAAACGGATCCACCTGCATGTCGAGCAGGCGGGTGATGGCGCTGACGCTGTCGTTGGTGTGCAGGGTCGAGAACACCAGGTGCCCCGTCTGGGCCGCCCGCACCGCGATCTCGGCGGTCAGGTTGTCGCGAATCTCGCCGATGAGCACCACGTCGGGATCGTGGCGTAGCACGGCCCGGAGTCCGGCGGCAAAAGTCAGTCCCACCTCGTCGCGCGTCTGGATTTGCAGCACGCCCTCGAGTTGGTATTCGATCGGATCTTCGATGGTGATGATTTTGCGCCGGCCGTCGTTGGCCTGGTTGAGCACCGTGTAGAGCGTGGTCGTCTTCCCGCTGCCGGTCGGACCGGTAATCAGGATCAGCCCTTGGGGAAGCCGCGCCAGCTCGGCCATCAATTCCGCCTGGGCGGGCTCCAGACCGAGGTCGCGGAACTCCAGCGCCAGAGCCCGACGGCCCAGGATGCGCAGACAAATGGCCTCCCCATGCTTGGTGGGGATGATCGAAACGCGGAGGTCGTAGTCTTCCTCGCCGGACTTCGTGGTGATGCGGCCGTCGTGGGGCAGGCGTTTCTCCGCGATGTTGAGGCCTGCCATGATCTTCAAGCGCGAGACCAGGGCTGGATAGACCTCCCGCAGGCCGCGCGGCGCAGGGACGCTCTCGAGCAGCCCATCAATGCGGTAGCGGAGGTTGATCTTGTCGAAGTAAGGCTCGATGTGGATGTCGGTGGCCTGCAGCCGCAGGGCTTCCGACAGCAACTGGTCCACGAACCGGCTGATCGTGGCCTCGACGGCCTGTTCGCCTTCGGTGGCGGGCACGTCGAACACCAGGTCCTGCGAGGCGTCCGCCGTCGCACGATCATTCCGGAGCCGCTGGATGGTTTCAGCGCCGAGCCCGAAGTGCTTTTTGACCACGGCGCGGATGCAACTGGGCGTCGTGAGGCGAACCTCGATGGGACGATTCAACAGCAGCCGCAGGTTGCTTAATTCGGACTGCCGCGGCGGCTCGGCGAACGCCAGCGTCAGGGTCTCGCCCGCGACGGCGAGCGGGAGCACCCGGTGGTTCAGCATCACCGAAACCGGCACCTGATCGAGCAGGCCTTCGGGGAACTCGAAGTTCGTCAGGTCCTCGAACGGCAGGTTGTGCAGCGACGCGACGGCGCGGAACACGTCCTCTTCGGAGACGAAGTTGTGGTCGAGAAGAATCGCGTGCTGGGGGCGGGCCAGCTTGCGCTGCAGTCGGCGAACGGTTTCGGCTTGTTCGACCGTCAGCCGGCCGGCCTCGAGCAGCACGTCCACCACCTCGCGTTTGGTTTCGGGCGTGTCCATCTCACCTCGCCGGGACTTCGAGGGGTTTCTTCACGTTGAACGGCAGCACGTTGGTGACTCCCGCGGCGTTGGTCAACACGACCTCCTTGAGCGTGATTTGTTGGATCGCGTGATCGGCCACCACCACCGCGCCGTTGGTGAGCACCAGCAGCTTGTCGCCCAGTTGGAGGTAGGCGAAGACGTTCGACCGCGACGACGTGTAGTTGCCCATGTAGAGGAGTTCCACCCGCCGGGTGGGCGGCGGGCCGGGCGGTTGGAAATGCAGGGTGAAAAAGGGGTTGACGTTGGCGTTGGTGGGCAGCGCCGCCAGCAGCGCGTTGGTCGAGAACCAGCCCGCCAGGCGGTCCGGCAAGGGCCAGTCGCGCAGAGGTTCTCCCTCGCGCAGGTAGGGCTTCAACGCCGGCATCCCGCCGCCCAGGCGCAGCGCCACCGCCAGCAGCGTCGCCGCCAGCACGGCCAGCACCAGCAAGGAACTCCACAGATTGCGCTCCAGGAATCGCATGAACGCTCAGTCCGATGGTTCCGCAATGCTTTCGGGCGGCGCGGGCACCAGCGCGCTGATGTTGATCTCCAACAGCACTTCACCCGGACGCGGGGCCTCGCCCTCCTTCGCCGGAGCGCTCTTGCGTAGCAGCGTCTGGCCGAGGAAGAGCACCGGCTTGTTGGTCAGTTCTCCGCCAAAACCCACCAGCGCGACCTCCGAACCGTGCAGCGGCAACGCGGCAATGAGCCGGCTGATGTGCGGCAGGGCCCCCGCCACCTCGAGGCGGAGAGGAAGTTCCTCCAGCAGCTTCCGGCGGCCGTTCACCGACTCGTAAGTGATGGAGGGCAGTTGCTGCACGACCCGGATCGCGGACACCTTGCTCTCAATGGCCGCGAGCACCACGTGCTGACTGGCGAGCAGGCGCGGCCACAAGAGTGTGGGGTCCGGCAGGTCCGCGGAATAGGCCGCCAGTCCAAGGGCATCCGCGAGGCGGTTGGTCAGCGCGCCTTCGAACGGCACCTTGCGTTCCCGGGCCAGGTTGTGCAGGGCCTCGGCGGCACGCTGGCATTCGTTCTGGAACTCGCCGTACTGGAAGGGCTGCCGCAGGAGCGCCTGGATCTGGGTGGGCCACGTCAACCGGCTCCCGACCATCGCCCCCAGGCGCTCGAGGTCCTGCGCCGTGGACTCCAGCGACCGGGCCCGGGCATCGAGCTTTTCGCGGGGCACGCCGATGCAGGCTTCGCTCGCGGCGTAGGCGGCCGCGAATTCGTCCCAGACCCGTCTCAAGGGGGTGTCCGCCCCACGGGCGCGTTCGCGCAGTGGCAGGAACACGCCGAAGTAGATCCCCACCAGCGCAAGGGAAAGCACCAGGGTGACCGAGGGTAAATAGCGGCCGCGGCGGGGGGAGGTCATCGCTTCAAACGCGCCGCGTTGGTGGGCGGGGCGCCCGTGCCCGCCCGGCGGGCGCTGGTGACGTTGGTCGCGGTGGACTGCGGGCGGCCCTCGCGCTGGACGCGCAGCGGTTCGGGCAGGTCGTCCTCCAGGATCTCCATGCTCACCCCGAACCAGCGGTTGGAGATCACGACCCGCGGATCCACGAGGTCAAACCGCCGCCGCTCCGGCGGCAGGGCGTCCACCCAGTGGAACACCTCGCTGGCCTTCAACTCGGTCAGCACCTGGCTGAGCGTGGCGCGCATGGCCTCCCCCTCGGCGGGGATGCAGATCTCGGCGATGAACTCCCGGCGAAAGGTGCCCGGGTTCGGTGCCGGCCCGTTCACCGTTGCGAGGGGGCCGTTCGTATTCGCGGCCGGAACCACCGAGCCGCTGGCGTAGCTCGAGGCATCCGCGAAGAGCACATACCAGAAGCTGTCGTTGGTCCGGGAACGCCCCACCGCGCCGAGCGCTTCAAGCAGGCGGACGGTCTCGCGCTGACGTTGGAAGACCGGGCGCAGGCGCTCGAACTGTGAGTTGACCCGGATGAACAGTTCGTCCAGCCGCCGCGCATGGGCCAGGGAGGCGGCGGCGGATTCAGTAAACGCCTGCTTCGCCGCCAGCAGGCTGGCCTGCTGCCAGATGCCGTAGCCCAGCGCGCCCGCGAGACCCACCAGCAGCGCCACCACCAGGGTCTGAACAATCTCCCAGGCGAACTGCCGGTGGACGCCCATCCGGAACTCCGGAGGCAGCAGGGAAACCCGGTGTCGCACATGCCCGAAGGCGTGCAGGGCCGCGCCTTCGGCGACCACGAACGCCAGCCTTTCCGGTGGCGCCTCGGCGTCATCGTCCACCGGCCAGAGTTGCAGGCGGAGTCCCGCCAGGCTGTTCACCTGCGCGAGCAACCCGGGTTGGCTCGCGCCACCGCCGCAGAGATAAGCCGGCAGACTCGCCGGATGCAGCCCCAGGGCGGCGTGGTCTTCCAGCCATTCGCTCACGGCGAGCCGCAACTCCACCGCCCAGGCTTCGACCGCCTTGGCGACACCAGGATCGGCGTTCTCCCCTACAAAAAGGTTTGTGGTGCGACGCCGCAGGTCCGCTTCCTCCGGGGACAGCCCGGTGGCTTTGGCGAGGGCGGCGGCGAATGATGCTGTCCCCCTTGGCAGGCTGGTGGCAAAGACCCCGTGGCCCCGAACTTGAAGCACCACCGTGGTGGTATTTGCGCCCAAGTCCACGAACACCGCATGGTCGCCGCCCAGGCGCCGGCGGTGGGCGGCCGCCAGAAGGGCGTGCGCCGTGGTGACCACATCCACCAGTTGCGGGGGGCTGGCTTCCGCGCCGGGTTCGGCGAAGGGCGGTCCGTATCGCTCGATCAGCGCGTCCACCTCCCGCGTTTTGCACAGCGTCAGCCAGCGGGGACGCTGGTACTGGCCGAAAGGCGGCAGCCGGACCGCCTCGCAACTCAAAGAGTCCGCTGGCAGCCCGCTCACCCGGGCGGCTTCCTCGCGCAGGACGTCGCGGAGATCCTCTCGCCGGACCTCCGGCACATCCACCACCTGGTTGATGCAGCGGTTCTGCCCCAGGACCAGTGCCAATGGCAGACCGGCCAGATCTGGAAAGCTGGCCGACAGGTGTTCCTGAATCTCCTCCGGCGTCACCAGCGACTCGGCCGCCAGGTCCACCACTTCCCGCCGGGCGATGCGAAACTGCCCCAGAGTGGTGTCCGCGACGACGATCTTCAGGCAGCGGCTGCCGGGATCCACCGCCACCACCCGCCGGGACAACAAGGGCAGCACTCTTTGAAGGCGGGGCGGGGAGAGACTGGCCATCGCCGGGGTGCTTACTGGCCGGTGCCCAAGGCCGCAGAATCACCGGTCGCACCGCTGCGCGAGCCGACGATCGGCGGTTCGTACTGGATGAAGCTGCCATCCTCGTCCAGCACGGTCGCGGTGACGAAGATGAGCAGGTAGCGCGGCCGGTCCAGCTCAGTGCGGCGGCGGAAAGCTGCCCCCAAGATGGGAATGTTGCCCAGCACCGGGACGGATTCCACGTACTTCACCTGGGTGCGCTCCAGCACGCCGCCCATGACGACGGTCTCGCCCGACCGGATCGCCACGCGCGTGGCCAGTTCCTGGGTGCGATACTCCGGCAGTTTGATGTCGAAGGTGCTGACGGGGTTGCCCGCGGAGTTGTAGTCGGTGATCGTGGCGAACGGGGCGAGTTTCACATCCGAGTTCACCCGCGGGTTCAACGCCAGGAAGATCGTCCGCCCGTCGCCGCCGATGCTGGCCAGCACGTCCAGTTCCGCGCCCGAGGTGATCTTGGTGGGCCGGCCGCTGGGCACCAGGGCCGAGGAGGAGCGTTGCTCAAGGATCGTGCTCTTCACCTGGTACTCCTCGTAGTAGTACTGCACCTTGCCGTCGCTGATCGTCGCCGGCCGATTGTTGATGACGGTCAGCCGGGGCGCGCTCAACACCTGGCTCTCGCCGGTTTGTTCCGTCGCGGTCAGGGTCGTGTACAGATCGGAAAGTCCGAAAACGTTGGTGATGGTGTAATTGAAGCCCGGCGCCACGCCGAGAAAGGCCAGGCCCGTTTGGTCTGTTCCCGCCTCAGCCCCGCCCGCGATCGGGGGCCGGCCCGCCCCCCAGACGGCGCCCAGCCGGAGGAAGGCCGCCTCGCTGATGGTCACGAACTTGGCTTCGATGAGCACTTGTTGCAGCGGGCGGTCGAACTCCTCGATGATCCGCTCCACCACCTCGAGTTCGTCCGGCTTGCCGCGCGCGACGATCAGGTTGCGCTCGTAATCAATGAAGAATTTCGAGCCGGTGAAGAAATTGGTCACCGCCCGCTCGATCGCCGGGTAGTTCGGGACGAGGTCGTTGACGAACTTGTTGATCTTCTGCTGCTCCGTGATGGTCTGGACGTTGTTCTGAATGGTCCGGGTCGTCACCACCTCGGGTGGCCCGAACTCGGCCGGCAGGATAAAGCCTTTCTTGAGCCGGTAGAATCGGGTCTCTTCCATGGCCTTCTTCGGATCCTTGCCGTCCACGACCCAGATGAGGTCGTCGCCCACCTGAAATTGGAGATCCAAGTTGCGCGAGACGTAGCGGAGGAAGTTGGCCAGCTTCACCCGGCCCATATTGACGCTGAGCTTCTTCTGGAAGGCTTCGAGCGATTTGTCGGCCACGAAGTTGATGCCCTCCTCCTGGCCGATCTTGAAGATGATGGATTCGAGGGTGGCGTTGTCGAGCGCCACGGAGATCTCGCGCTCGAGCACCTTGGCCATGCGGCCCTGCCGGGATTCGAAGTCGAAGAGCAGCCCCCGCGCGGTGTTGGTCTTCCCATAGTTGGGCGGGATGTAGGGCGTGGACTCGATGGCGTTGACGGCGTCCCGCACGTCCTTCCGCGGCGGCAGGCCGCGATCCTTGTTCTCGGTGAAGATGTCCTTGATGGTGGGATTGAAGACGGAGTTCTTTGCCTCGACCTCGCGAATCCGGTCTTCCAGCGCCTGCGCCCGCTGTTGCTCCCGCTCGTCGTTCACCCATTTTCGCAGGCGCTCGACTGATGGATCCTGGGGATCCCGGGCCCACAAGCCATTGACCCGGGCTTCCGCCTCCTCCCAGCGACCTTTGGCAGCGAGATCGAAGATCGTCTTGATCTCCTCATCGTGCATGGCGCTGTACTTGATGACGGGCGGTTTTTCCCCCTTTCCGGCGGACGGCGCCGTCTGGGCGGGAGGCTTCTTGGCCTTGGTCTTGGTCGGTTGCGGTGCCGGCATGTCCGAGGGTTCCTCGCGACGCACGCACGAGACCACCAGCGCGCTCACCAGCATCCACGCAAGCGTCCGCCCCACCATGCGAAGCCAGGATGGTGTCATAACTGTGCTGACTGACGGATGGCTAAACTGCGACATTCAGACCCGGTGCCTGCAAGATCAGGCAGTGAGGTTGCCCGCACGAGAGCGTTTGCAACCCATCGTCCGCGGTCCAATACCCGCGGGCTTTCCTCGAGACGGTAACGTCTCGGCACGGCCACTGGCGAGCACGGATTTTGCCCGGCCGCGACCGCGCGTTTGACGTCGGCCGGGATTGCCAACGGCCGCCGGCCTGCTATGAGTCGCCGGAGGAAACCCAAGACGCAGGCGTACTCCATGTCTGTTACCAAACCGGCCTTCCGCTTCCTGGATTCGCGATTCGGCGTGACTGAAGCGGGCTCCACTCTCCGGCGCGAGCTGGCGGCCGGCGTCACCACCTTCATGACGATGGCCTACATCGTCTTCCTGAACCCGCTGATCCTTTCCGGAGCGGGCATGCCCAAGGAACCCGTGGTGGCGATGACCTGTCTGGGCGCGATCGTGCCGACGCTCCTGATGGGCCTGTGGGCAAACTATCCGCTGGCGCTGGCCAGCGGGATGGGATTGAACGCCGCCGTGGTGGTCGGCGCAACGCAACCCGGGATGGATTGGCAGACCATGATGGGCGTGATCGTGGTGGAAGGAGGGCTCGTCACGCTGCTGGTGCTCAGCGGGGTGCGCGAGCACGTCATGAACGCCATTCCGCTGAATCTGAAACGGGCGATCGGTGTGGGCATCGGGTTGTTCATCGCGTTCCTCGGCCTCCAAAACATGGGTTGGGTGGCGCGCGGCGACGGCGGGGCGCTGCTGACCCACGGGTCCTTCACGGCGAAAGCGGCGCTGGTGTCCGCGGGTGGACTGGTGCTCCTGATGGCGTTGTTGGCCTGGCGGGTGCGGGGCGCCATCCTGATTGGGATTGCGGGCGCGGCACTGCTGGCCGCAGCCGCCGACCTGGTCTTCAAAGAAGACGTTCGGCTGTTCCTCCCCCCGGCGGCTGTGTTCTCGAAGCCGGACTTCTCGCTGTTGGGGGAGGCGAAGATCCTCGCCGCGCTCAAGCCGGCGTTGTTCGGCGTGATCTTCGCGTTCCTGATCACCGACTTCTTCGACACGATGGGAACGGTGATCGGCATCGGCGGTCAGGGCGGTTTCTTGGACGCGCACGGTCGGTTGCCGCGACTCAATCGCGTGCTGCTCGTGGACTCGATCGGCGCAATCTGGGGTGGCCTATGTGGCTGCAGCTCCGTGACCACGTATATCGAGAGCGCGGCGGGCGTGAGCGCCGGTGGGCGGACGGGACTGACCGCCGTGGTGGTGGCGGCGGGCTTTTTGCTCGCGATGTTTTTGGCGCCGATCGTGAGCGCCGTGCCTGCCGTCGCCACCGCCCCGGCGCTGGTGGTGGTCGGGTTCCTGATGATGGCCGTGGTCAAGGAGATGGACGTCATCTCCGCCGACGATGGCCTGCCCGCCTTCCTCACGTTGCTGGTGATCCCGCTGACGCAAAGCATCGCCACCGGGATTGGCGTGGGCTTCATTTCGCTGGTGCTCGTGCGGGTGTGTACGGGCCGAGCCCGCCAGGTGTCGCCCTGGCTTTACGGCATCGCCGCCTTGTTCGCGGCCAGCTTCATCTGGGGCCAGCGCTGAGCCGGTCCCGCGTCAGGCCGGCCTCAAGCCAGCCCCAAGGCGGGCGCGCTCCCCTGCATCGCGGCAATGACGTGGCCGATGTGTTCGTCGAGCGGGAGCTCCAACAGCGCTGCGCCTTTTTCGATGTCCTCCCGCTTCACCGCCGCCGCGAACGAGCGCTGTTTCATCTTCTTGCGCACACTGCTGGCGGTCATGCCCGCGAGGCGGTCGGGACGGACGTAGGCCACCGCCGTTACGAAGCCGCACAGTTCGTCCACGGCGAACAGCGCCCGGCGGATCGGCCGGTCGAGGGGGTAGTCGGCTTGATTCCACTCCGCGTGGGCGAGGATGGCGCCGACGATTTCTTCGTCCACGCCGCGCTCGCGGAGGATCCGTGCGCCTTCACGAGTGTGATCTGGCGGGTTGGGCCAGCGCTCGTAATCGAAGTCGTGCAGCAGGCCGGTGAGTCCCCAGACGTCGGGGTTCCCGCCCAGGCGTGGAGCGTAGTGACGCATGGCCGCCTCCACCGCGAGGCCGTGTTTGCGCAGCGACTCCGACGTCGTGTACTCCGTCAGCAACTGCCAGGCTTCCGCGCGGGTCATGCGGGTCAGAAGTAGCGCGCGTCGCGGAGGGCCGGGAACTCCTCGCGCCACGCGCGCAAACCCGCGAGGTCCAGCTCCACTTCAAACACGCCTGCGCGATCCCCGGCGTCCATGACCACCTCGCCCCGCGGGTCCACCACGAGGCTGCGCCCGGGGTATTCGCGTTCGGGATCCCGACCGATCCGATTCACGCCGATCACGTAGGCGAGGTTCTCGATCGCGCGGGCCCGCAAGAGCGTCACCCAGTGATCCACCCGGACCGTCGGCCAGTTGGCGATCACCACGAGCACCTCCGCCCGCTTCTGGACCGCCATCCGGAAGATCTCGGGAAACCGCAGGTCATAACAGACAAACGGCGCCACGATGGTGTTTTCCACCGGGAACGTCTCCACCCCGTCGCCGGGGGAGTGCGCGCGATCCTCACCGGCGGCCGAAAACAGGTGAAGCTTGCCGTAGCGGCCCAGTTCGCGCCCGCGGGGACCGACCAGGGTGGCTTCGTTGCGCGCCGCGCCCGCCGAGGCCGCCCGCACCAATCCGGCGAGGACATACAGGCCGAAATCCTGCGCGAGATCCGAGAGAAAGTTTTCGGTGTCACCGCCCGGCCATTCCCGGGTTTCCAACGTGTCGAGCGAAAAGCCGGTCGAGAACATCTCAGGCAGAACGAGCAGCGAACCCTCAGCCGGCTTTCGGGACTCCACCAAATGGCGGACGGTCGCGTAGTTCTTCGGCCGGTCGAGCCACGCGATGTCGAACTGGCACAAGGCAATTCTCATGAAAAACAAAATTCAACCTACCTCCCATCGCGTCAGACCGCGAACAGACTCCACAAGCGGCCGGCTGCCTGGTTCAGTGGTCGTGACCGCAACCGCACTGCGAATTCACCTCCGGTCCCGACTTTCGCTTCGGCACCCCGGTGCAGGTGGCCGATCGGCAGCCGCTGACCTTGAACCTCGGCAACACCCACTTCATGAGGACAATCCACAGCCCGACCAGACCAATGAGGTAAAGAATCTCCATAATGTCGCACCGCGCCCAAGCGCCCTCCAAGAATGCGCCGGCGAGCGTGAATAGCAACCGGCAATCAGCGCGCGTTTGGGCGCCGCAGGCGGAAGCCCCCGCCGGCAAATCGTTTGGGAAACCTCAATGTCAGCCGGTGGCGGCCGGCCGTCGAACGCGGGAACGCCACGGATCAAAAGAGAAAGGCCGGACAAACAGGTCCGGCCCTTTCACACACTGCGCGCTGAGAACGGACGCGCAGAAACAACGCACTTCAGGGTAGTGGTTTCGATCCATCCGAAAAGTCACCAGAACTGGGGACAACTCAACCACGAAGAGGGCGATGGAGTTGACAGGGTGATCGGGCGAAACGGCGGACGAGGGCACTCGACGGCGACGAGTGCGGCGTGGATCGAGTGGTCGGTGTTGGCGACGACCTCGAGTTGAAGCCGGGTCTCTTGCGGCGTGAGAATAAGGACGGTTGCCGGACGCGACAACGCCCGCCCAATTCAAAGCCGTTTTCGGGGCCTTGGCTCACCGTTACTGATTGGAAGTAGTCACTTGCCCCCGAGCCGCGCGACCGCCTCCGCCCGCGAGCGAACGTGCAGCTTCTCGTAGATATGCCGCACATGGGTGTTGACGGTGCCGAAGCTGATGCCAAGCCGGTCGGCGATTTCTTTCGAACGAGCTCCCTTGGCCAGCAGGCGGACAATCTCCTCCTCCCGCGACGAGAGTTGAACTGCCGCGGCGTCGGTTCGCGCCGGTTGCTGGAAGGCTGCCACCACCCGGCGCGCGACGTGGCTGGACATCGGCGCGCCGCCCCGATGCACCTCCGCGACCGCTTCCAGGATTTCTTCCGGCGTGACGTGCTTGACCAAGTAGCCAGTGGCCCCGGCCTTCAAGGACTCAAACACCTGTTCGCTGTCCTCTTCGACCGTCAGCATGATGACCTGGGTTTGCGGCAGCACGCGCCGCAGCCGGAGGACGCAGGTGATTCCAGATTGGCCGGGCAGGTGAATGTCCATCAGCACGACGTCGGGAGCGGAGTTCGGCAGACGCTTCAAGGCTTCCTCGGCGCTGGCGCACGCAGCCACGCAGGAGAAGCCGGGCGTTTGATCAATCCACGCCGCCAAGTTTTCCCGGAAGCTGCGGTCGTCCTCCACGATGCCCACGCGAATGCTCATGGTGTGGTTGGCCTTCCGGCATGGCTGGATCGGTTGAGCGGCACGCACAACTCGATGGTCGTTCCGGCGCCGGGAGCGGAGCGGTATTCGCAACGCCCGGCGACCCGTTGCAAACGGGCGCACATGTTGGCCAACCCGTGCCCAGAAGGCTCGGCGTCGTTGACGAGGAAGCCCCGCCCATTGTCCGCAATCCGCACGCGAAGCTGATCAGCCGCGATTTCAAGGCCCAATACAATTTCGCTCGCGGCCGCGTGGCGTACGACGTTCGTGATCGCTTCTCGCACGGCAAGGGCCAGTTCGTGCCGTGTCTGGCCGTCCAGTGGCAGCTCCGGGATGTCCTCTGGGAATTCGAGCCGGCAGCGCAGATCCACCGCCTTGTCGAACTGCCCGGCTTGCTGTTCCAGGAAACTGGCGAAGCTGGACACGGTGTCGCAACTCGGGTTCACGGTCCATACCACCTCGCGCATGTGCCGCGCGAGCGCGCGAATACGTCCAGCGGTGTCGGCCAGACGCTCTTTCAGGGCCGGGCTGGCGTGTGCGGCCCGACGCAACACGTCCACTTGCAGAGCCAGCCCGGTGAGCGCGGCGCCCAGGTCATCGTGCAAATCGCGGGCGATGCGCGAGCGTTCGTCCGCCAGCGCCTGGCGTTGTTCTGTCTGGAGCAGACGCCGTTGCCAACGGAGGCGGTAGGCTTGGATCGCGCCGCCCAAGGCCAGCAAGCCCATCGCGGCGAGAACATAAAACCACCATGTCTGCCAGAACTGCGGGGCGAGGGTGAAAGAAAACTCCGCGGGTTGTTCGTTCCAGATGCCGTGGTTGTTGCAGGCCGTGACGCGAAAGGTGTACCTGCCGGGGTGCAGACCGGTGTAGATCGCCGTCCGCCGGTTGTCCTCATCATCGCGCCAGTCGCGGTCATGCCCGTCGAGCTGATACCGGAAGCGCATGCGTTGTGGCGCCGCGAAGCTGTTGCCGGTGTAGCGGATTTCGAGCACGCGGGCGCGGCCAGGGGCCAGCCTGACCGTAGTGTCCGATTTGAGGCTCTGCCTATTTCGGACTTCGAGTTTCGGGTTGGCTTCGGATTTCGGCCTGCTGCCGGGCACGCGGTCTCCATGCACAACCTCCTCATCCACCCTCACCTGCTCGATGACCACCGGCGGGGGCACGTCATTGCGGCGGATCGTTCGTGGGTCAATCATCACCACCCCGCGAACGGTGGGAAACCAGATGCGGCCCGCGCGGTCTTTGCAGCCGGAGGGCTGGATGGTGCCGCCAGTACATTGGCTGTTGAACATCCCATCGGTCTCCCCAAACGCGAGCACTTGGACCCGCGCCTGCCGACCCGCCGCGACGTCGTTCAATTCCTGCCGTGCCACACGGTAGATCCCTTGCGGCCCGCTCAACCAAAGATAGCCGAAGTCATCCTCCTGGAGGTTGTTGATGATATTCTCGCGCAACCCATGCCGCGTCGTGAACGTGAAGAATGTTCCGTGGCCTTCAGCCATCACCTCTCTCTCCCTCGCTGGGCCACTGGGGCGATTAAGAGCAAGATTGCGATCAGGAGCAGCAACGCCCGGAGGCACAAAGCGGTTCAGCCCGTTGCGCGTGGCGACCCAGAAGACCCCGTCGGCATCTTCATGAATCCACCAGGCCCGATTGTTCAACTCGCCCAGCCTCGTCGTGTACGCCGTGATCTGGCCGTCGTGCAGCCGATGCAATCCGCCCCCGTAAGTGCCAAACCACATATCTCCGCGGCGGTCCTGGTAAATGACCCGCACGTCCGAATGCGACCATCCGTTCGTCAGCCGATGCACTGCCCCCGCCTCGTCGAGCCACGCCACGCCGCGATCAAAGCCGCCCCAAATCCGACCTGACCGGTCTTCGTAGAGTGTGCGCACCCAGCTAGAACCCAGATTCAAATCCGCCGGGGACACCCATTCTCCCCCCTCGAATGCCACCACGGAATCCGCCTTTGCTGCGTACCACACGCGCCCCTGCCGATCGGCCAGCAGACCCTCCGGGCGGCCCCAGTTGTCCGGCGCGACGGGTGGCAGATTCGTCACCTGCCCATCCTTGATCCCGCAGACGCCCTGCTCTGTGCCTGCCCAGACCGTACCGTCTGGTCCTGCGGCAATGGCTTTCACCTGATCGTTACGCAGGCCGTGTTCGCGCGCGTACACCCGCACGGCCTTTGGACGCAACTGACACAGGCCAGACGCCGTGCCAATCCACAGATGCCCCTCGCGATCCTTGAGAAATCGCGTAATCGGGTAGTCCTGCAGACTGGACAAATCGAGGAACTCCGATTGCCCCGCCCGGAAGCGCGCCAGCCGGGGCGGCAACCACTCCGGGTACCACGGAACATCAATGCCCCACGGAATCCAGAGGTCGCCGTTGCTCCCGGGATAAATTCCGGCGGGACACTGGCGGTCCCCCGGCGGCACGGCTTCAATCAGGTCCCACTCGGCCACATTCCGTCGCCAAAGTCCTTCCCGTGCTGCCAGCAGAATTGTTCCGTCAGTCTGTCGGAAGAAGTAGCGGTTCATGCTTCCGCGCGGCGGACCCAGGCGCGTGACGTCGCCCGTGCCGGGTTCGAAGCGGTACAAGCCCGAATACATCAGCACCAACAAGTGGCCGGCGTGCTCCTCTTCAACCTGAATGATGCGGTTCTCCACGATATCGTTCCCATCGGCCCCGGTGCGCGGGCACAGTTGCCAGTTCCGATGCGTGTGATCTTGCAGGCGCACGAGTTGGCCTGGATTCGGCGAATACCATAGGCCACCGTCCCGGGCCGGCCACACATCGCCGAAGGCCTTGGGAAAACCCCGCTCTTCGTCAAACCGCTCGAACCGGTGCTCGTGGTAGCGCAGCAATCGCTGGCCGGCGTTGATCCACAGGCTGCCGTCCACCCGGTCCTCAGCCAGCGAATCAATGGCGTCGTTGAGCATTTCCGGGGTGTTGCTCACGTTGAAGATTTTGAACCGGACGCCGTCAAAGCGCGCCAGCCCGGCCAGCGTGCCGACCCACAGGTAGCCGTCGCGTGTCTGGAGCAATGCCCGGACGCTGTTCTGCGGCAGGCCCTGCTCGGTGGTGAGGCGGGTGATGTGGTAGGACGGGGGATCGGCAATGCCGACATTCGAGGAGACGATAACGGCCGCAACGGTGGCGGTTTCGCCGATTCGCCGCGCGTCCGATGTTCCCTCCGCCGCGCGCGACCGAAGCGTCCAAGCAACGACGGCCACCCCGATGGCCACGCCCCACTGGACACGGGGAACAAACATGCCACGGGCTTGCTACCACAATATGGGAAACAAGCAAAGGATGAAGGCGCGACCGGACCAGGGGCTTGTGGTGTTCTGGCGTCCGTTTGGCGGGGGTGACTGAATCCCCGTGGCCGGACGGCTGCCAGCGAGGGTGAGAAACATGCCCAAGAAGACGACACGGTCCTCCCCGGACCACCACGGCAGGTGGCGTTTCGGTGACAAGACAGACTCGCCGCGGCTTGGCTCCGATCACTCGGCTTTCTTGGAGGCCAAACCGCTGGGAAGCCACTTCTTGAGTGAGTCCGCCCCTTGCGACAGGCCGACATAGGCGCTCCACTGGTTCGGGTCGCTGTTGGCGTACAATCTTCCCCCGGCCACAATGTAGGTATTGGTGCAAATGGGCACGAGCAGCTCACCTGTCGTGGCCAGTGTACCCCATTCCTGTTCAAAGCGCGGGCGTCTCAAGTCCGACTCCACAGTGGCGTTTTGGGAGTCGATGATTTCCGGGATTTCCACCATCCCGCCGCCAAGCCGAAAGCTGAACAGGATTTTGCCGGGGAAAAGCTCCGAATCCACGCTGGCGTGGTAGCCGATGCCGAAGATTGTGGTGGAATGGATGTCAAAGTCCGAGCGGTCCGACGTGGCCCCGTAAGTCCCTTCGAAATCCACAGAACAGCGGAGCCAGTCGTTCTGGTACTTGAGAAAGGGCGTGCCGACCGTGATTTCGGCACTGAGGTTCCCGCCGCTCACGATGGAGGAGATTTTGTCCTTGTCCGAATCAACAAAGGAGTAAGCCAGACGGGCCTGAAGGTCGAAATCAGACGGGCGGGAGAACGGCCACATCCACTGGGCTGAGCGGATTTGCGCAAGGCCCGGCTCGAGCCAATCCCACGCCCAACGCTTGTTGTACTGGAACTCCACGTAACCGGCCGAGGTCGAACCGCTGTCATTTAACGTGAAAGTGCCGTTGGTGTTCGGGGTGAATGAAAACGGATTCAAGGAAATGTACCCGCCGTGGATAAAGACCCTCGGAGTGAATTTGGCGGGGTTGAGGAGCACGTCCAAGTTCTCGACAGCCTTTTCGCCGTGAGTCTGTGCCCTCGCGGCGGCCATGTCTCGCCTGGCCTCCAACTGGTCGCGGAATTCTCCACTCCAATTCGTGCCCGGGGGACCATTCACCAACGCGCGCTCAATTTCCTCTTTCAGGAACTCCATCACGGCAATGGCGTTAGTGTCCCGGTTGTCCGCTTTCTCCTTTCCGCTGATTTCTTCTTTCAGGTAGCCGACCATCTGGATTGCGTTTGTGGCCTCGCTTCTCTGGTTCAAGATCTTGATCGCGGCCTCCAGCCGTTCAGTGTCGGCCGCCTTCACTGCGGCGTCTTCAAGATTCTTGAGCAGGGCCTTGGCTGACCGGGTGCGGGTGGGGCCGGCGTTGGTCGCCAACTCTACCAGTCGTTGGCGGGTAACAGATTGAGTCCGGTTCGTTCTCATCTCGGACAGCGTCTGAGTAATCATCAGGGGGGTGGTTGCTGCGGTGATGGGGATGGTTGCCCCTTGCTCCGCTTTGGATGACCGCGGTCCCGGTTTGGCGCGCGTGCGATCCATGTCCGCTGCGATCACGGCCAGCGAAGTTGCAAGCTCCACCCCATTCGTCCGATGCTGTAAAACAGCGTAAGCCTGCGTGAATGCGTCCCTCAATACCTCGCCGAAGGCGTCTTCGGACTCAGGTGAGGAGGCTTTCCCCGCCTGCCAGCAGGAAGTCGTAATCCACATTACAGCCAGCGCGACAAGTATCGGGACCCGGTGCCGGACGCCTCTCGGACTCTGGGGTTGCTTGCGGGGGCGGGATGTGAACCTCCTCCCGCCGGCGACGACCGGCGCCGTGGGGCTTGAACTGGCGACTTGAGTGATGATCCTTTTCATGCGCGGGTGAGGTGAAAGCTAATACACTGGCCGGATGGAGGCTGCCCTTGGTAGGCGCGACGCGTGTCAAGCGTGTTTCGGCGGTCCCACGGCATTCACCGGGGCCCGCTCCGGTAATACGCCGTGCCCGGAGGCGCATTGGTATCGGTGAAACTGAACAACCCGTCCGCCCCGGGCATGAGCGGGCCTGTCGGTGTCAAAGTGGCCCAAGTCACCGGCGGGCTGAGGCTGATGGTGCGCTGCACATCATACGGCGAACCGGGTGTGCCTTGGAAGACGATGGTTGGAGTGGCTTTCGAAACAGTGATCGTCCTGGCAAGTCCGGCGCCAGGACCAAGCCCCAGCACGGCTTTCGCCAAGTATGCCGACACCTTGCCGCCCGCCGTTGTGAAATAGCCTCCCGCGTACAGGTCTGTGCCCGACACGGCCAGCGCAGTGACAGGGTCATTCACGCCCGACCCCAAGGGCGACCACGTGTTGCCGTCCCATTTCGCGATGCGATTAGCCGCTGTCCCGCCCGCTCTGGTGAAGCTGCCTCCCGCGTACAGGTCTGTGCCGTACACGGCCAGCGCTAAGACATAGTCGTCCCTGCCACCCCCTATACTTCCTATACTTGACCAAGTGTTGCCATTCCATTTGGCGATGCATTTCGCGTTCACCGTCCCCGCCATGCTGAACTCCCCTCCCGCGAAAAGGTCAGTCCCGGATACGGCTAGAGCGTGCACAGTTCCGTCAACCCCATCACCCAACGCCGACCACCCGCTTCCGTTCCACTTGGCAATGTTCTTCGCTGCCGTTTGTCCTACGGTGGTGAAGCTTCCTCCGATGTACAGGTCGCCACCTGACCCGGCCAGTGCCATGACGTCCCCCGGCCAACCGTCCCTTGACACATCACCCAACTGCGTCCATCGGTTGCCGTCCCACTTACAAATCCCATAATTATCAGCTGCGGCGTATAACTCGGTTCCGGAAACCGCCAACGCAACTACACGAGCGCCAACGAATCCCGAGCCTAGCGCCGACCAAGTACTGCCGTTCCACCGGGCGACGTTATTTACATAAGCTTCGCCTGCGCGACTGAAAGTACCTCCCACATACAGGTTCGAACCCGACGCCGCCAAGGCCAAGACCTCTGAAGACCACCCCGGTTTGCTGACGCCCGATCCCAACGCCGACCACCCGCTTCCGTTCCACTTGGCAATGTTCGTCGCTGCCGTTTGTCCTACTGTGGTGAACTGTCCTCCCACGTACAAGTCCGCGCCAGACACGGCAAGCGCCTGGGGGAAACGTACCAAACCTCCCGTGCCTGAACACAAGGCCGACCAAGCGATTCCGTCCCATTTGGCAATATCCCAAGCCTCCATCGTACCCGCTAATGTGAACTCACCACCGACATATACGTTCGTGCCCACGGCCACTATTGCACGGACTGCGCCGCCGATTCCTGAACCCAAGGCTGACCAAGTACTTCCGTCCCACTTCGCAATGCAGTTGGCCGACCCCCAACCCGTCTTGTTGAATAAGCCGCCGGCATACACGTCCGTGCCGGACACGGCCAAAGAGTAAACAGGGCCGTCCATCCCGGAGCCTAGGGCCGACCAACTGCTGCCATCCCACACCGCGATGTTGTTATCCCTCCAGAGCCCACGTCCAACGTACACGGTCATTCCAGACACCGCCAAGGCATAGACGTCACCACCGTCCCATGAACCCAAGGCCGACCACGAGCTGCCATTCCATTTGGCAATTTTGTTCGCTGCAGTGCCACCGGCCAAGTAAAAATCGCCGCCCACGTACAGGTCAGCGCCGGACACCGCTAGCGCTCTAACCGACCGGTCCGTCCCCGGCCCCAAGGCTACCCACCCGCTCCCATTCCATTTCGCAATATTCGATGCCGTCGTCCCGCCCGCGGTATCGAAGCTACCACCTGCGTACAAATCCGTGCCGGACGCTGTCAGTGCATATACACCACCGCGACCGGGACTCCCCCCCCGACTGACCCCCGAATCTAGCGCTGACCAAACGCTTCCGTTCCATTTGGCAATGTTGACGGCTGTCACCCCGCCCGCCGTTGCGAACTCGCCTCCTACATACACGTCCGTGCCCGAGACGGCCATGGCTAGGACCGGGCCGTCAACTCCGGAACCCAGCGCTGACCACGCGCGCCCGTTCCATTTGACAACATTTCTGGCGAGAACGTCCCCGACAATTGTGAATTTTCCGCCGATGTAGAGATTGCCGGAGGCGTCCACCACAGCCGCATTGACGTCGCCGTCGGTCCCCGGCAACGCGCCCATGCTCACCCAGTTTTCATCAGTGAAGGTCGGGTCAATCCGCACGGGATAGACCGCCCCGGCATCCTCCACCACCACGGCCATTCGGTTCTCGAATACCACTTCCAGCCGTGCGCTCAACTGCCGCTCGTTGGCATCCACCACTCGCAGCCGGCTGTAGGCCAGCTTGCGTCCAGAACCATCTAATACCAGCCGGGCACCTTGGGCCAACGGTTCGGTTTTCGCACCAATGACCACCAAGTCCACTCGCAGCGGGCCGGCGCCACCGGGCGATTCCGACACCACAAAATCCTGTCGCACGCCGTCCACACTCACCGAGTACTCCTCCACCAGTCCGCGCCGCGCGTAGCGGGCCAGTCCCACTTCGCACGCGGGCATTCCACGCTCAGGCAGCGCGACCATCGCGCCGCCATCGCGGCCTAGGTAATCTGCCACCACCCCGAAGCGGGTTGGCGGCACGCCTTCAACCGTCGAGGTCAGCCACAGCCCTTCTGGCGTGACCTCACCCTCGAGCCGTTGAAAGGCGCACCGCAAATGCACCACTCGATTCGGCCCGGCCCACACCGCGAGTCCGTCGCCGGAATACTGCGCGGTGGCCGGAGCGCCGAGGTCAGACCAGGGTATGGACCGGTTGCCCGGATCGGTGACCGCCGGTGGCGAGCCTGGTTTCGCCGGGCTCGCCGCCGCGAGTGGGGCCAGCGGAGCCTCCAGCGCGAGGATGATCGCAACCAGGGCAGGGGCGAGTTCAAGTAGTCGGTGGTGCTGGAGGGAGTTGAGGTTGAGCTTTCTCACTCCCGCTGCTGCGGTCTGGGGACAGATTCCTCCCAACCATGCCCTGCTCACCGTTAGGAGCATGAGAGCGTTCCGGAGAACGCCTTTCACTTTCCTTTCGTCGCTGGGGCCGGTGAATCTGAACGGTCCGATGTCCGTGTTCACGAATGCTGCCAAGGTTGGAGGTCGGATGCTTTGGTTGCTGGTCTTCATGTGCCCAATCTGCTCCTCAGGCCGACCTTCCGGTATCTACAAAAGTGTAGATGCCTCCTTCGCGCGCGACTGCCTGCTGAAGCAGCGCCGGGGAAGGCAAGAGGGCAAATACTCCCACCTTCCTGGCCGAACAGCTCTCCGTCCATCTGGCAAAGCAGCGCCGGGGAAGGGAAGAGGGCAAATACTCGCGGTAAGGATCGCAAGTCCGAAAACCGTCTGCCCATTGAATCGCGGAACGGGGTGAGTTACGCCCGGTTGACGAACCGGCCAGCCGTCACTGGTGCCGGGTGCGTTGGCCCGCGCGAGAGAAAGCGCGCCGTCGCCACCGGCTGATCGTTTTCGTCGGCGAGAGCGCCCTGAGCACGGGGCCCACCCGGGCGCGTACCTGAGCACCCCGGGCCAGACGCCCGGCCTGCAGCAGACCTTCCACTGGAAGCGCCTCTCGATCATCGGCGGGTTGGCTCTCCTGCGCTTCTGCTTCCGGATCCACCCTGGGAGCATCAAGAGGCTGCGGGGAGGGTTCTCCGTCATCCCCAGCGCCGCCGGCCCGGCAAGCGGTTGATCCTCTGGGACGGGGTGGGATCCACCGCTGGGCCTTGGACCGTGCGTCCGAGGCCCGTACCGCCGGAGGCCTTACAGTCGAGCGCCGGCCCGCCGACGCCCCGGAATTCAATCTGACCGAATGCCTGTGGGCCGCCTGAAGAGGCTCGAAGTCCCAGGCCTTTTCCCACCCATGCCTCGGAGTTGGGTTTCGAGACCACGGCCGCCCTCCGCCAGATACAGCGAAGACCATCCATCATCACTACGTGAGATACCCGGGCTGAACCCTGGCCGTGACGTCACCGGAATAAACGGGGCGCAAGGGTCGTGGTGCCGGCCCGCGCGCGGAAATCCGGCGAAGGTGAGACCGGAAACGGACCAAGTTTCGGCTTAATGTGGCTGGTGCGGCGCTTTCGCCTTCGTTTTCCAACCGGCCGTCCGTAGGTTTTTGCCCGTGGCGAAGACTGAGGAATCACCCGCAACCCCTTTTTCCCGTGGACTGCCCGCGCTGGTCATTGCGCTGACCGTGGCGATTTACGCGGCCGCCCTCGTGGTGGTGAACCTGCAACTCCGGGCGTCTCTCCGCGCGCAGATCGCGGACCGCACCGCGCGGGTGTTGAATGAAATCGCGCTACTGCAATCCGCGCCCGGCGACGGCGCCCTCGGATGGCTCGGGGACGGTGAGACGGAGTCTCCCGCCGGGCTGGCGGAGGTCCTGGTGCTCGACATCGGGGAACGGCTGCGCGAAATCACCTCCCGCTCCGCGACCGTGCTGGGCGCGCGCTGGTTTGATGCGGCCGGCGAATTAATGCTGCCGCTACCGGCAGAGTTGGTCGAGGACAGCGACCCGATCCCGCCAGCCGTATTGGCGGGAGAGCCCAAGGCTCGTTTCCGGCCGGCGGTAAAGATCTCCGATTTGTTTCTGGCCGTCCCCGCTTCCGACGGACGGACGTCTCCCGCCGCGCTGCCCGTGTTGGAGGTGTGGATTCCCGTTCAGACGCCGGGAAATCGCGTGCCCCTGGGCACGGTGCAACTGCTGCTCGATGGCTCGGGCGTGGCGGCGGAATACCGTCAGCTCGATGCCACGCTGCTCCGGCGGGCGCTGGCGCTGGGACTGACCGGGGCGGCCATCATGGCGGGAGCCTTGGTGTGGGCGTTCCGTCGGCTCGATCGCGCGCATCGGTTGCTGGCGCGGAGAACGCGCGACCTCGCGCGTGCCAACACCGAGTTGGCGCTGGCGGCCAGGACCTCGGCGGTGGGCGCGGTGGCGGCGCATTTGATGCACGGCTTGAAGAATCCGCTGGCCGGGTTGCAGAGCTTTGTCGCTCGCCTGGACCGCCAGCCCGCTCCGGCCGGGGCGGAAGAGATTCACGAGGCGGTCCTGACCGCGCAGCGGGCGCAGCAGTTGGTGCAGGAAACGGTGCGGATCCTCCGCGAGGAGGATTCCTCGGTTCGGTATGAGCTGACGGTGGACGAGCTTGTGGAACTGCTGTCCTCGCGCGCCCGGCCGGCGGCGGAGAGCCGGGAGGTCGTCTGGCGGGTCGCGGGCACAGTCAACCGCACCTTGTCGAACCGCGAGGCCAACCTGACGTTGTTGATCCTCGAAAACCTCGTGCGCAACGCCATCGAGGCGACGCCCCCCGGTAAAGCCGTCACCCTCCGGGTAACGGCGGATGAGCACGGCCTGCATTTCGGGGTGGAAGACGAGGGGCCCGGAATCCCGCCGGAGCAGCGGCCGAGCCTTTTCACCCCCCAGCGATCGAACAAGCCGGGTGGGGCGGGCATCGGTCTGGCCATCAGCCGCCAGTTGGCCGCCCACTTGGGCGCCCGGCTGGAGCTCGAGTCGAGTTCGGGCGTTGGCTCCATTTTCTCCCTGCGCTTCGAATCAGCGGGCGGTGGTGACGATCCTGCGGGAACGGCGTGACACGCGGAATCCTGCCGCAATAATCTCCCAATCACGGCAGGTTATTGCGTATGCAACTGAAACTCGACTGGTTCGTCGTGCTGGAAAATCTGCGCCGCGGCATTCTGGTCACCGACGTGAATCTCGAAGGCCCGCGCGGGCCGCGCATCATTTACGCCAACCGCGCCTGGCTGGAAATGACCGGCTACCAGCGCGACGAGCTCGCCGGCCTGACCCCGCGGATTCTCCAAGGGAAGCACTCCGACCGGGCCGTGCTGGCGTTGCTCAAGGAAAAGCTTCTCAAGCGCGAGATCTTTCACGGCCAGACGTGGAACTACCGGAAGGACGGCCGGCCGTTCATGATGAACTGGTACTGCTACCCGGTGTACCTGGAGCGCAGCACGCCTGCCTATTACGTGGCGGAGCAGGAGGATGTCACTGAGATGGAATCGCTGCGAATGCGGCAGCGCCTTTTGGTGAATCCCCAGGACGCCGAGGCCAACGCGTTCTTCGACATCCTGCATCCCCATCGCAAACGGGCGAAACAACCGGACTGAAGCCCTTCGCGGTGCCGCAGCCCGGGCCTCGTGCCTGGCCCGCTCGCCCGCGACGAACGACCGAACCGTCTTGACCGCCCCACGCGTGTTCGCATCCCCGCCGCCGACGCGAATCAACTGCGAACCGCCGCTGCGGTGGCGGCGGGTGGCCCTCGCAGTCATTCTGGCGCTCGAACTCCACGCGGCCGCACCCGCGTCGGCTCCAGGTGGCGGGTCTCGTGTGACGCGGGTCGAACCCTCGCCCGGGACGGGCCCGGGCTTCACCTTGTTGTCGCCCTCGCGGACCGGAGTTTTCTTCACCAACCATCTGGCGGAGGTCACCGCCGCGTTCAACCGCATCTACGAGAACGGTTCGGGTGTGGCGCTCGGGGACGTGGATGGCGATGGTTGGTGCGACATCTATCTCTGTCGGCTGGAGGGTGACAATGCGCTCTATCGTAACCTCGGGGATTGGCGCTTCGAGGACATCACGGTGATTGCCGGCGTTGCGTGTGCCGGCCAGTACTCGACCGGCGCCGCCTTCGCCGACCTCGATGGTGACGGCGACTCAGACTTGCTGGTGAATGGCCTTGGGGCCGGAACGCGAACCTTCATCAACGACGGCCGGGGCCGCTTCACCGAGGTCACCAGCCGGCTGAATCGGACCCTGGGCGCGACGTCGCTGGCTCTGGCGGATGTGGACGGGGACGGTGACCTCGATCTCTACGTCACCAACTACCGCAAGGACACGTGGCAGGATCGCCCGCGCGGGCTGGTCGTCGAGGCCGAGAAAGTTGGCGGTCGCGTGGTGGTCAGCCCCGCGGACCGCTTCCTCGTGATCACCGAACGGGCGGGTGGCGTGGAACTGATGGAACGGGGCGACCGGGACTACCTCTACATCAACGATGGCCGAGGGGGTTTCGCCCCGGTCTCATGGCCCCAGTCGTTTTTCGACGAGGCCGGGAATGCCTTGACGGGCCCGCCCACGGACTGGGGGTTGTTCGTGCTGTTGCGCGACCTCAACGCCGACCGGTTGCCGGACATATTCGTGTGCAACGATTTTTTCTTCTGGCCCGACCGCATCTGGCTCAACGACCAGGGCAGCCGGTTCCGAGCCCTTCCCCCGCTGGCGTTGCGCTCGCAGCCCGTTTCTTCCATGGGCGCGGACGTGGCGGACATCAACCGCGACGGCCACGACGACTTCTTCGTGGCGGACATGGTCAGCCGCCGCCACGACTGGCGGCATCGGCAGCGTCCCAACCTGATGCAGGGCATCCTCACTCAAAGGCTGGACGACGCGGCGAACCGTCCCGAGGTCGCGCGCAACGCGCTGCAGCTTAATCGCGGTGACCACACCTGGGCTGACATCGCCCAACTGGCCGGTGTGGACTTCACCGAATGGTCGTGGGGGGCGGTCTTTCTCGACGTGGACCTCGACGGCTGGGAAGACCTCCTCATCCCCACCGGCAACCTCCACGACGTGCAGGATGCCGACGTGCTCCGCGCGCAACGCGCGCAGCGGCGGGACGATTCCGCGGAAGGGCGACTGCGCGCGTGGCGGCAGTTTCCGCCGCTGGCGACACCGATCCTCGGCTACCGCAACAATCGGGACCTGACCTTCACCGAGCACACCGCGGCCTGGGGCTTCGGCGAGCCGGGCCCGTGGCAGGGCATGGCCCTGGCGGACTTGGACAATGACGGTGACCAGGATGTCGTTGTGAACCGGCTCAATGGCGCCGCCGGCCTCTACCGCAACGATTGTCCGGCGCCGCGTCTCGCCGTTCGCCTCCAGGGCCTGCCGCCCAACACCGCGGGCATCGGCGCCCGGATTGAGGTTGCCGGCGGTCCCGTCACCCAGTCGCAGCAGATCATCGCGGGTGGACGCTATTTGTCCGGCGACCAGCCTCTGCGCCCGTTCGCCGCGGGCAGTGCGACCAACCGGCTGCGGGTTGAAGTCGTCTGGCGCCGTGGTCATCGTTCGGTGGTCACCAACGTGCCCGCAAACGCCATCGTCGAGATCTTCGAAAGCGCCAGCACGCCTGATTCCGCGCAGCCAACGCCCGCTCCCGTGGCCTGGTTCGAAGATGTCAGCGCGCGGGTCGGTCACCGGCATCGGGAGGATTCGTTGGATGACTTTGCCGTCCAACCGCTGCTGTCCCGCCGACTGAGCACGTTGGGACCGTCAGTGGCCTGGAGTGACCTCGACGCGGACGGCTGGGAGGATCTGATCGTGGGCGGCGGGCGCGGACAGCCCGTGACCGCCTTTCGTAACCAGCGCGGCCGCGCCTTCGAACCTTTCGACGGCAAGGCATTTGTCGCCGATTCCCACACCGTGAACCCCACGGCGCTGGCGCTGCGCTACGGCTCAAACCGGGTGGCGCTGGTGGCGGGGCGGGCGAGCTTTCCCGGCGCGCCCGGGTCTGCTGCGGTCCTGCTGGTGCGCGGGCTCTCCGGCCCGATCGCGCGCCTGGTCCCACAGTTCCCGGCCAGCGTCGGCCCGCTGGCCCTCGGCGATGTGGATGGCGACGGCACGCTGGAGGTGTTCGTCGGTGCCCGTTACCTGCCCGGCCGGTACCCGCAGTCCGGTCGGTCGCTGTTGCTGACTGGTCGCCTTACGCCAGAGGGAGATCTGGTCTTCGATCCGGCGACCACTTCGAGCCCGTCGGAGATCGAAGTGACCGAGTTGGTCAGCGGCGCCACCTTCGCCGACGTGACCGGGGATGGCCGACCAGAACTGCTCCTGGCGTGCGAGTGGGGACCCCTTCGCATCCTGCGCAACGAGGCTGGGCGACTGAAGCCTTGGAATCCGCCGGTTGTCCGCCCGGACGGCCAGACCGTTCACCTTGCAGACCTGACCGGTTGGTGGAACGCGGTGGCCACGGGTGATCTGGATGGCGATGGGCGACTGGATGTCGTGGCGGCCAATTGGGGGCGGAACACGCGGTTCCAGCGGTATCTCGAACGGCCGCTGCGGGTGTACTTTGGTGACCTCGGCCACGGGCATCTTGAACTGCTGGAGGCCTATTTCGAACCCGCTCTGTGTACTTACGCGCCCTGGCGGGATTACGACACGGTGGCACGGTCGCTGCCCTGGGTGGCCGAGCGCCTCCCGAGTTTTCAAGCCTACGGCAGGGCGGGCGTGGAGGCCGTGCTCGGCGATCATGCCGGGGATTTCCGGTTCCTGGAAGCCGCCACCCTGGACACCGTGTTGTTGCTGAATCGGGGCGCGCATTTCGCATTGCGCCCGCTGCCCACGGAGGTGCAGTTCGCCCCGGCCTTTGGCGTGGTGATTGAGGACTTCGATGGCGACGGTGCCCAAGATGTCTTTCTGGCGCAGAACTTCTTCGATGTCGAACCGGAAACCTCGCGTTACGATGCGGGTCGCGGCCTGCTCCTGCGCGGACGGGGCGACGGCACGCTCGAGCCCGTGCCCGGTTGGGTAAGCGGGCTGCGGATCTATGGCCAGCAACGCGGCGCGGCCGCCGCGGATTTCGACCACGATGGTCGCGCGGATCTGGCGGTCACCCAACGCGGCGAGGAGTTGAAGCTGTATCGCAACACCCGCGCACGGCCTGGATTGCGCGTGCGGCTGCTCGGACCGCCGGGGAATCCGGACGGTATCGGTGCGGTCTTGCGCGCGCAGTGGGGCGAACGGCTCGGTCCGGCCCGGTCCGTCTCCGGCGGAGGCGGATACTGGTCCCAGGACAGCGCGGTGGTGTTGCTCACGGGGCCGCAACCTCCTACGGCGGTCTGGGTGCGGTGGCCGGGAGGGGCCGAGCGCTGCTATCCAGTGCCACCGGGAACACCAATGATCGAGCTGTCTGTGAGTGACGGCGCCGGTGGCGAGGCTCGGTGAGCCGGAGCACCGCCCAGCGCGTTCGCCGCCTGGTTGTTTCCCGCTCGCCGTGACCGACCCATGCCGCAAACTCCTGCGCGCATGAAGCGATGGAAACGAGTCTTGCTTTGGACGGCCGGACTGGGGGCTGCGGGCGTGCTGGTGCTGGCCGTGTTCGTGGTGAACGCGGTCTGGTTCAAGCCGTGGAGCATCCGCGTCTTCTTCGAGCGCGCCTTCATCGCCGCCGCGTTCAAGGATCCCGAGCTGCTCTCGACGCTGGGATTGATTGAGCAGTTCGGGTTGCGGGGCCACAACGCCCGGCTGACCGATGCGTCGCCCGCCCACACGGAAGCGCTGTTGCGCCTGGCACGCGAGAATCTGGAAACCTTGCGCCGCTACGATCGCGGCCGCCTTTCGCGGCAGGACCAGCTCTCGGCGCGCATTCTCGACTGGTTCCTCCAAACCGCGGTGGAGGGCGAACGCTTTGCCTACCACGATTTCCCGGTGAACCAGTTTCAAGGGATCCAAAGCCAGTTGCCCGAATTCCTCACCACGATCCACCGGGTCAACGATGACCGGGACGCCGTGCAATACATCGCCCGTCTCCGGGCAATCCCCGCCAAGTGGGAGGGGTTGCTCGCAAGCCTCCAGCTCCGCGAGGAACGGGGCATTCTGCCGCCGCGATTCGTGATCCAACGCGTCCTCGCCGAAATGCGGGACTTTGTCGCGCAGCCGGAGGAGACGAACGCTCTCGTGCGGGTCTTCGGCGAAAAGCTCGACCAACTGCCGGGACTGACCGGGGCGCGGAAAGCGGCACTGAAGCGCGACGCCGGCGTCGCCTGGAGGGAATTCGTGCGGCCCGCGTACCAGCGACTGATTGATTACTGCGCCGCGCTGGAGCCGAAGACGACCACCGACGACGGCGTGTGGCGGCTGCCGGACGGTGAGGCGTATTACGCCTGGTGCCTGTTGGCGCACACGACGGTGCGGACGTCTGCGGCGGAGATTCACGAACTGGGTCTGCGGGACGTGGCGCGGATCGAGGCCGAGATGCGCGCGATTCTCGACGCGGCGGGCCATCGGGGTGAGACCCCGGGCGTTTGGCTCCAGCGCCTGGGCAAGCAGGCGCAATTCCTCCATCCGAACACGGACGAGGGCCGGGCCGAGGCGCTGGCGGCGTACCAGCGGATCGCCGAGGAGATGATGGCGCTGGCGCCGCGGTACTTCGCTCGTCTGCCGCGAGCCGGCATGGAGGTCCGCCGGGTTCCAGAGTTCAAGGAAGCCACCTCTCCCGCCGCCTACTACAACATGCCGGCGATGGACGGGTCGCGGCCGGGAATTTTCTTCGTCAACCTCCGCGACCTCGCCGAGCTGCCAAAGTTCGGCATGAAGACGCTGACCTATCACGAGGCGGTGCCGGGCCACCATTTCCAGATCGCGCTCGCCCTGGAAATGACCGGCGTGCCCACGTTTCGCAAACTCGGATTGTTCAACGCCTACGCCGAAGGGTGGGCGCTGTACGCGGAGCGGCTCGCCAAGGAGATCGGCCTTTACGAAGCCGACCCCTACGGCGACCTCGGCCGGCTCCAGGACGAGATGCTGCGCGCGGTGCGACTGGTGGTGGACACCGGCATCCACGCGAAGCGGTGGACCCGCGAGCAGGCCATCGCCTACATGGTCGAAAAGACCGGCATGGCCGAACCCAGCGTGGTGTCGGAGGTGGAGCGTTACATCGTCGCACCCGGCCAGGCGTGCGCGTACAAGGTGGGGATGATGAAACTGCTCGCATTCCGCGAGCGTGCCCGCGCGGCACTCGGTGCGCAGTTCGACCTGCGCGAGTTCCATCGGGTGGTGCTCGAGAACGGCGCCATGCCGCTGGAGATCCTCGAGCAACAAGTGAACGACTGGATTGCGGCCGGGGCGCGGACATGAGCCGGCCAGCCTGGGCCCGACGCGGGCCCGGGGGCGAAGCTGACCGTTGGCGGAGTCGCGGCCTGCGGGCGGCCGTTGCCAATTCGCTTGCCGTCGCAGGCCGGTTCCAGTCTATTCCGCGCGCATGTCTGACTGGCTCGCGGTCCTGATCCTCGGCATCATCGAGGGCATCACCGAATTCCTGCCGATCTCTTCCACCGGCCACCTGCTGCTGGCGCAGCAATGGCTGCCGCGACAGAGCGACTTGTTCAACATCTTCATCCAAAGCGGCGCAGTGGTGGCGGTGATTCCGCTGTTCCCGGAGCGCCTGCGCCAGGTCCTGCGCTGCACGCGGGACCCCGCCGCGCGGGACTTCACGCTCAAGGTCGCGCTGGCGTTTTTCATCACCGGCGTGGGCGGATTCATGCTCGACCGGCTCGGCTTGGAACTGCCCGAGCGGGCTCTGCCGGTTGCGATCGCCCTGATCGTCGGCGGCGTGCTCTTCCTGCTCGCGGAGCACTGGCTGAAGGGGCGGGAGCTGAAGAGCGAAATCACGTGGACCATCGCGGTCGCGGTGGGCCTGGGTCAGTTGGTGGCGGCGGTGTTTCCCGGGACCTCCCGGTCCGGTGCCACGATTTTGTTGATGCTGGCGTTTGGCCTGAGCCGGCCGGCGGCCACGGAATTTTCGTTCATCGTAGGCATCCCCACGATGCTCGCGGCGGGCGGACTGAAGATCGCCAAGGCCCTGCTGCGTCCGCCGGCGGCCGGCCCCCAGGAGGATTGGCTGTTGCTGGCCTTCGGCACGATCGTTTCCGCCGTCGTCTCGTTCATCGTGGTGAAGTGGTTGTTGGGGTTCGTCCAGACCCACACGTTCAAGGGGTTCGGCTGGTATCGCATTGCGCTCGGGGCGCTGGTGTTGCTTCTCGTCGGAAATGGTGGCCCCCAAGGTGCCTGGCACAGCGCGTGGGATTTGCGCCCGGTCGGCATCGCGGCGACCGCTGCCGTGTCCGTCACGCCGGCTGAGCCTCGGCCGTAGAGCTTCAGGAGGCCTGTGCCGGTGAGGCGGCGGCGTCCGGCGGCGGCATGGGTTCGACGGCCAGGGGAATTGGCTTCCCCGCGTCATCGAGCCGCTGCAAGCCGTGGGCGACCGCGAACTGGTCGAGAAAGGTGCCGAAGACGCGGTGCAAATCGCGTTGCCGGCGCCGCACCAGGATCAGCGCGACCGGCAGGGTCAGCAGGAGCAGCCACAACCAGGGTCGCCCGGCCGGCACCAGGCCGATCAGGGTTAGAACCATTCCCGCCAGGGTGCAGAAACCGATCCGCGTGGCCAGCGTCCACGCGCCGCGCAGGCGGCAGCGGATGGCGAGTCCGCCGGTCAGTGCGCGCTCGGTGGCGGTCGTGAGGCGCAGTTTGCACCAACGGCTGCCGTACACCTCCAGGTCGAAATCGTTCCAGCCCGTGTCGGGACGGTGGTGCCAGCGTTGCTGCTCCAGTCGTGCCAGCAGGCGGGCGAGAAACTGGGTCCGGTCGAAGCCCGTCGGCAGGAGATAGGTGTGGACCCGGGGCGGCCGGCCCGTTGCCTTGCGGCTGAGTGAGTCGAGGTTTTCGAAGCTTTCGAGTGGCAGGTCCCGCCGGGCCAGCCGGCCCTGGTACCGCGCCCAGCCGCGCACCAGCGGTTGCAACAAGAACAGCAGCGCGACCAGCGGATACGACCACCAGCGTCGCCGCCGGCGCGGAATGACCACCTGACCGGCGGCCAAGCCGCAAACGAGGACGGGCGCGACGACGCTGGCGAGCCACCACGAGGTGAATTGCGGCGCCACGGCGGCCAGGACCAGGAGTGGCAGACTGACCAGGGCGTAGTACTCGATGCTGGTCAGCAACATCAGCGGCAACCACGAAGCGCGGGAGTAAAGCGCCTGGAAGAATCCGCCTCCGAAGGCGCCATGGTAGATCATGGGCTGCCCCAGACTCAGCCCCGTGCTTGCCTGCGCGTAGATGCGGCCATGCCAGATCGAGCCGCCGAAGCGATTGAAATGTTCCGGATGTTTTCGCTCCAACAGGGCCTCGGCGGCGCCGTAGCCCCGCTGCTGCTTGAGGTAGTCGCGAATCGTGGAGCGTCGATAGTGCCAGACAAAGCCGCCGGGACTGAAGCCCAGTTGATGCCCCCGCTGCTGCAACCGCCAGCAGACGTCCACATCGTCTCCCGCCTGGCGGAACACCGGATCGAACCCGCCGATTTCCTCGAGGGCCCATTTCCAGAAGACCATGTTGCACCCCGGGATGTGCTCCGCCACGCGGTCGGTCAACATCACATGCGCGGGCCCGCCGGGCGAAGCCATCACCGCTGCGGCCACACGGGGAGTCTTCCGGCGGCAGCAGGTTATGCCCCCCCACGCCGGCAAAAGAGCCTTCGATCAGGTCCGCCACTGTGTAGTGGAGCCAGTCCTCGTCCGCCCGGCAGTCGGCGTCCGTGAACGCGACGATTTCGCCGGTGGCGGCGGCGATGCCAGTGTTGCGCGCCACCGACAGACCCAGATTACGGGGATGGCGGAGGAGCCGGACGTGACCGAACGAGGCGGCGATCTGCGGGGTGACGTCCGTGGAGCCATCGTCCACCACGATGACCTCGTAATCGGGGTAGTTGAGGTGGGCGAGCGATTCCAGACACCGCTCGATCGTCCGCCCCGCGTTGAACGCCGCCACGACCACTGAGACGCGGGGCGTTCGCGGCGGGGGGAACCACGGCGACTTGGCAAAGGCTCGCTGGACCGCCTTCCATGCCGGTCGGGGCCGACGGTCCGCCGTGGTCAGACCGAATTGCCAGTCGGTGACCAGGCGGCCGCGGTTGAACGACTCGGTTTTGAACCATTCGTCGGTGTACGCAAACGCGATGGCTCCGGCCGCGCCGCCGCGAAACGCCAGTTCAATCGTCCAGCTCAGCAGTTCCGCCTGGGCGGTCTCGCCTTCGCGCAGCGCGTCCATGCCGAATTCCCCCAAGACCAGCGGCTTGGTATCGGCGAGCATCTGCAGGCGGGCGAGGTAGTTGCGGAAAGCCCGGCGGTGGTGGAGATAGACGTTGAAACAGACGAAGTCCGGCTCCTGCGGCCGCAAGTATTCCGTGGGTGGGAAATTGCCGAACGTGCAGAGGCGATCCTGGTCCACCTCTTTGACGTCCAGCACCAGCCGGTCGAGGAACGCGGCCACTGCGGCCGCGCCGCTCCAGCGCACGATGTCGGGCTGAATCTCGTTGGCGACGCTGATGGCAAACACCGCCGGATGGCCCGCGCATCGAGCGGCGGCGGTTCGCACGGCGTGTCTCGCGGCGGCGCGTGACGCTTCGCGGTCGAGGAAGCAATGGTCCTGGTCCCACGCCGCTTCCACGAGCAGCCGAAGCCCCTTTTCGGCGGCAAGGTCGAGCAGCCAACGGGGTGGCACCGTATAGACGCGCAGCGTGTTCGCGCCCAGTTCGAGGAGGTGATCAAAGTCAGCGACGACCCGGTTCGGTGGGGGATACAGGTCGCCGTCTCCGTTGGGTGGAAACGGACCGTACGTGACGCCCTTGGGATGGAACTTGGTCGGTCCGGCCCGAAAGCCTTTGCCGTCCACCACCACCCGGGCTCGACCTGGGTCGGACCCCGACATGGCGGCTTAGACGGTGGCTCCGGGCGCTTTAGTCAACCGTGTGCTGTGCGTGCTCCTTAGCGCCGGCATTCGTGCCGGCAGGGATCGCTGAGCCGGGGTGGGCAGGCACCGGCGCGCTTCTTCGTCGGCCGCGGGGCCGGTCGGGAGACCGGCGGTACAGTAGCGCCGGCATTCTTGCCGGCAGGCACCGCCGACGTCCGGGGCGGCAGCTAATTCTAACTACGTGGTCGGCTTGGAGCCGGGGCCAGTCGGGAGACCGGCGTTACGGTAGCGCCGGCATTCGTGCCGGCATTTTCCGCCGACCTACGGGTCGGCGCCGAGGCCGGTCGGTCTTGGGGCCGGCTGGAAAGCCGGCGTTGCAGTAGCGCCGACATTCTTGTCGGCACGTACCGCTTGACCTCCCGGTCGGCGCCGAGGCCGGTCGGTCTTGGGGCCGGCTGGAAAGCCGGCGCTACCAGCCGGTCGGGAGACCGGCGGTATGGGCACCGGAGCCGGCTGGAAAGTTCCGGCGTTACGGTAGCGCCGACATTCTTGTCGGCATTTTCCGCCGACCTACGGGTCAGCACCGAGGCCGGTCGGTCTTGGAGCCGGCTGGAAAGCCGGCGCTACCAGCCGGTCGGGAGACCGGCGGTACGGGCATCTGAGCCGGCCGGAAAGCTGGCGGTGCGGTAGCGCCGGCATTCTTGCCGGCATTTTCCGCCGACCTACGGGTCGGCGCCGAGGCCGGTTGGTCTTGGGGCCGGCTGGAAAGCCGGCGCTACCAGCCGGTCGGGAGACCGGCGGTACGGTTTCAGGGCCGGCGGGAAGGCCGGTGCTTCAGTAGCGCCGACATTCTTGTCGGCATTTTCCGCCGACCTCCCGGTCGGCGCCGAGGCCGGTCGGTCTTGGGGCCGGCTGGAGAGCCGGCGTTACCAGCCGGTCGGCAGACCGGCGTTACGCGCATCGGGGTCGGCTGGAAAGCCGGCATTGCAGTTCGCACCAAGCTCTAATCTCGGTGTCTGCCGAGTCGGCGCCTGCGCCGCCATCATACTCCAGACTCCGCAACAATTGACCACACCCGCAACGGCCCAGGGTTGGGCTTTTCGCTTGACCCCAAAATGGTGGTCCCTATCTCTCCGGCCATGAAAAAGCACCGCAAATTGACTCTCTCCCTCGCTTTGACCGTGGCTAGCCTGATGGCCGCGTCCGCGCCCGCGGCACACGCGGCTTTGGTCGCGCACTTCAAGCTGGACGAGGGGGCCAGCGACCCGTTTGCAACTTCGGTGGCATCCGTGGTGGGCGGCTGGACCGGCGAGTTCTACTCCGACCCCGCGCCGACCTGGGTAACGACGGACTTGGCAGCCGTGCCCGGCGGCACTCAGGCTGCGGTTGCCTTTGACGCGACCGTGTCCACCAGCTTTGACCCCCATATCGCGACGACCTTCCCTGGCATTACGGGTAACGGTGCCCGCACGGTGGCGGCTTGGGTCAAGGGCGGGGCGGTCCAGCCGAACTTCGGGGTGCTCGTGTCGTGGGGCCGCAGCGCCACGGCCCAGCGATACACCGTGCGCGTCGAGACGGCCGCCGGCGCGAACTTCGGCAAGCTGCGGCTGGAGGTCCAGGGACACGCGATCATCGGCCACACCGTGGTGCTCGATGATCGCTGGCATCACGTGGCCGTGACGACGCCAGCCAGCGCCAGTGCGCACGACAGCGCGCTGTATGTGGATGGCGTGCTGCAAACGCCGACGCTTTTCGGGACGAAGGCGGTCCTCGACACTCAGGCGGATCCCGCAGTGCCGGGCGAGTTGGTGCATATTGGCAACTCGGGCCATTCGCTGGCCGCCTACGGTTTCAACGGGCAGATTGATGACGTGCGCATCTACGACGAGGTCCTCTCCGAGGCCCAGATAAAAGAACTGGTATTTGGCAGCGGAACACCTCCGTCCCTTTCCGCCCCGTTGGCCAACCAGACGATCATCCTTGGGGACCCGGCTGCTCAGGCGACTTTCACCGCCGCCGTCAGCGGCAGCCCGCCGCTCTCCTACGAGTGGTTGTTCAACGGGCAGGTCCTGCCCGGGCAGGCTGGCTCCAGCCTCGTCTTGAATCCTGCCAATCGCGCTCACGTGGGCGACTACACCGTCAGGGTGACCAACCCATGGGGCACTTCCTCCTCGACGGCGCGCCTGGACCTGGGTACCGGGCCCGTTGAACCCAACCGGCAGGTGGGTTTGGTGGGCGGGACTGCGGTGTTGACCGTGACCATGCCGCCAGTCAGCGGCTATACCTACCAGTGGCGGAAAAACGGAAGCCCGCTCCCCGGAGCCACCTCGGCGCAGCTCCGTCTCGCCGATCTCAAGCTCGATGATGCCGGCGCCTATTCGGTCGAGGTCACCTTGGGTGCCGATGTTGCCATCAGCCCGGAGGCAACCGTGCGGGTCCTGCCGGTGCCCGGGTCCGCCTATGCGGCTGCCGTCCTCGGGGACTCCCCGGCGGCTTATTGGCGATTGGGCGAGGCAAACGGCGCCACGGTCGCGAAGGATGAGACCGGATTCCATGACGCTGCTTACGTCAACTATGTCGGGTTCGAACTCGGCATGCCCGGCGCGCTCGACGCAGATCCCAACACGGCTTCGGACTTCAGTTCCGGCACTCCCAACTACCTCGAGCTTCCATTCGCCGCCGAGCTGAACGATGTGCGGGCCTTCACGCTCGAGGTTTGGGCGAAACCCGCCGTCCTGAAGCGACAGTCGCTCATCTGCTCCTCGTTCAGCCTGCCCAGCCGGGGATTTGAGATCTACGGCAATGCGGCCGGTCAATGGGTGTTCCGAACCGGTGAGTCTTTAAGCCCGGCAACGGAAGCGTGGAATGAGATCGCCGCGGGCGAGGCGATCGAGGGCGAATGGAGCCACGTCGTTGCCACCTATGATGGCCGCGTCAAGACCCTCTACGTGAACGGACTACCCCTGGCCTCCGCGGCGGCGGGCATCCTGCCCACGTTGGGTTCGGTGCTCCGCGTCGGCGCGGGTCAGACGCACCGGCCCGAGCCGGCCTCGGTCTTCGATGGCACGTTGGACGAAGTGGCCATCTACCGCCGGGCCCTCAGCGCCAAGGAAGTCGCGGCTCATTACCGTGCGTCGGGTCGCCCCTTGGAAGGTCTTTTGACCGCCGAGCGCATGGCGTCCGGCCTCACACTCTCGTGGGAAGGCGAGGGTTGGGTCCTCGAACAATCGAACGACGTTTCCGCTTCTTGGACCGAAGTCCCCGGGGCCGCGAGTCCGCACACGATGACGGCCAGCGGGGCGCAGCGGTTCTTCCGTCTCCGCAAACCGTAAGCAAGGCGTCCTTGAGAACGCGCTGAACGGCGATCCGGCCGGCCGGCCGGGCCGAAGGCCGCAGCGAGTTGGCGGGGAAGGCTGAGCTTCCACGCGCGAGTGGCTCCCGGTGGCGTCGCACGCCCCGTCGGGTTGCTCGTTGAGCGGTTGGGCATGGGCTTTTCCGAGCAGAGTCGAGAAGCGCGGTCATGCGCTTCGCTCTTCTCGCGGCCAAAACAGCTTTGCCCGCCCAAGTAGCCGGAAGCTGCTTGTCCCGGCACGCTTGACGCCGGTGCTTTTGCGTTCCTACCTTCCGCCCGACGTTAAAACATTCGCCCTGCACTTATGAAATCCTCCCTATCCATTGCGATGTCCCTGGCGGCCGTCGGTCTCACCGCCTCCGTGCTTGGTGCCGACATCAAATCCAAGATTCCCGACCTGCGCGAAACGGCGAAGTTGTTGATCGACGTGATGCCCAGCCGGATGCCCGGCAGCGAAAACGACACGCCGGCCAAGATCGAGCTGGGCAAGAAGCTGTATTTCGATGTCCGGCTTTCGGTCAACGACAGCCAGTCTTGCAACACCTGCCACCGCCTCGACGAGAAGCGCGGCGGCGTGGACAACGAGCCTACCTCGCAGGGCGCGCACGGTCAGCGCGGCAACCGCAACTCGCCGACCGTGCTCAACGCGGGCTTTTACATCGCCCAGTTCTGGGACGGCCGCGCGAAGGACCTCGTCGAGCAGGCCAAAGGACCAGTGCTGAACCCGGTCGAGATGGCCATGCCCTCCGAACCGGAGGTCGTGAAGAAACTCAGCGCGATCAAGGAATACCAGGATCTGTTCGCGAAGGCGTTCCCGACCGAGACCGAGAAGATCACCTACGACAACATCGCCCGCGCCATCGCGGCGTTCGAGCGCACCCTGATCACCTACGACCGGTTCAACGACTTCCTCAAAGGCGACGACAAGGCGCTCACCGACAAGGAACTCGAAGGCCTCGAATTGTTCATCAACACCGGCTGCACCACCTGTCACAACGGCCCCGCGATGGGGGGCGGCAGCTTCCAGAAGGTCGGCCTGATCAATGAGTACAAGACCGAGGATAAAGGCCGCTACGACGTCACCAAGGACGAGGACGACATCGGCAAGTTCAAGGTGCCGTCGCTCCGGAACATCGCGCTCACGGCGCCGTACTTCCATCACGGCCGGTACAAGAATCTCGCCGACGTGGTGAAGCTGATGGCCTACCACCAGTTGGACAAACGGCTCACGGACGCCGAGGCCGATACGTTGGTGGCCTTCCTCAAGACCCTCACCGACAAGGAGCGGGTCAAGTAATTCACGGCTTGTGTCGCGGGTGCGCCCTAAAACGGTCGGCGCACCCGCACCGTTCCTTTTCCGTTCCGGTTGGTGTCCCAACCGGGTGGGGCAGGGGAGGCGCCAGCCCTACGTCGCGACGGTACGCGGTTGTGGTAGAGGACGGGGCGGCGAGAGGCCGGGTCAGCCCCGCGCGAGCAGTTCGTTGACCTTGCGCAGGACCGCGAACGCGTCGGCTACGTAGAGTACGTCTGCCTTGCCCCGCGCCCAGCCGCAGTTCGGGTCGAGACTGATCGCCCGTCGCTCGCCGATGAACCGCCAGCCCACCGTGTGCGGTTCCTCGCCGTGGCAACACGTCGAAAGCCCCTTGGGATGCCGCGGCGTCGCGCCGGTCTGGCCGATTTGATTCAGGTGCGATAGGAACGACAGGACCGCCTGCCCCTCGCCGCCCAAGTCCACCAGTGACTTGCTGCTGCCCAGGGAAGCCCGCGTCAGGCGGAGGAAATCGCGGATCAACGTCTCCGCCTCCGGCACGTGCGTCTGCCCGTCGGCCTGCTTCTTCGTCCACCCCGCGCCGGCCACAAACAACAACTCCGCGTCCGGCCGGATGGTCTGCGCGTCCGCCGCCACTTGTCGCACGCCCGTGACCGTGGTGCGCCGGGCGGAGTCCGTCAGCGTTACGGCAACCTCTTCGACCGCGACCGGTCCCGGCGCGCCGCTCCAAGCCGGCTGGCTGCCGGGATCAACCACGATGAACCAGGGACGCTGGGCGCGCGTGAGCGTGCCCTCCATCCGCTGGCGGTAGTACCAGCGGCTGACGAACACTTTCCCGTCGGCCACCGAGAGGCTCGTCACGTGCGTATCCGCCCGGCCGCCGAGCCGCGCCGCCACGCCCGGCAGGCACCGCAGCATTCGCGCCGTGCCGGCGGCGAGGACGAGCGTCGCGCCCGCTGACCGGGTCAGGGCTTCTGCCGCCGCCGCGTCGGTGGCGTACCGCGACACGGCAAAGTCCGGGCCGCTCACGCCAAGGACGCGGGCGGCACCGCTCGCCGCCACGGCCTTGGCCGCGTCTCCGACTCGTTCTCCCGCCAGGCCGATCATCAGCTTGGCGTCCGGCAAGGCAGCCTGAAGGGTCTTTGCGGCGCCCAGCGCCTCGAGCGCCGTGGGGGCCAGTGAGCCGTCCAGTTCGGTGTGGGCGAGGACGAGAATGGTTTCCATGAAGCGTTGAAAAGGGCTCAGGGCCTATTTCCGAATCCACTCGACGATCTCGGCGGCGATCTCGTCCACCGGGGCGTCTTTCACAATGCGCGTCTGACGAAGCTGCTTCGGCACATTGACCGCGGTGAAGGTCAGTCCCTCGCCGGGCAGCTTGACGGGCCGGGCCTTTTGCAGCGCGGGCATCACGGCCCGCATGTTCATCATGCCCACCTGCGGATTGTTCTTCGGCTCGGGCAGGTTGCCGGTGGCCCAGCCCAGCACTGCCGGTGGCCCCGCGCACCGCGACACCTGATGTCGCCCGCCTTCGATGCGCTCGGCGATTTCGAGCCCGCCGTCCGGCAACACTTTCAACTCGTCCACGCCCAGGAAAACGTCCTCAATCCCGAGCTTCTCGGCGATCGTTTGCAGGGTGACACCCGCCCCGCGCGCGGCCGATTCCCACCCGCCAAACACCAGCAGGCGCGAACGATCGAGCCCCGGCAGCGCGGCGATCGCCTCCGCCAGCGCCCCGGCCGTCTCGGCGGGCTCGGTGAAACCGCCGGCCGGGCCGTCGAGGGCCGCGAACTCGAACGGCACCTTTTGCCCGATGGTCATCAACACCTGCTGCAGTTTGGCCTTCGGCCCCAGGCTGACCAGCGTGACCTTGCTGCCCGGGTGCTGCTTCGCGAGGTGGGCCGCCTCGTAGAGCGCATGTCCCGCCCAAGGATCGAACCAGACCGGCAACATCAGCTCGTTCTTCAGCGCCGGGCCGGCGGGCGTCATCACCGGTTCGAGGGTTTGCAACGGGTCGGGCACCACGCTGCCGCACACGACCACCTGGAAGGAGAGGCTCATTGCGCCGGAAGGATTAGGGGCCGGCCCGCTTTTGAAAAGGCCGAACGCTGGCTGCCAACGGCGCCGGCCGGCGCGCGTTGCGGATGAAGCCGGCGAGAACCATAGTAGCCGCTCGTGGGCGGGTGCCCACCCGTTCATGACACCACCAACTCTCGAGACTCCTCACCCGCGCCGCGGCATTCGCTGGTGGCCGGCACTGCTCCTCCTCGCGGCATCGGCCGTCGTGATCGCCGCTTTCCGGCTCCAGGACACGCCCTTCCAACAACGCAACCTCCGGACGCTGATCACGCTGGTCATCACCGGGGCCGCGCTCTTCCTATGGTGGCTGACTCTCTCGCGGGCGCGCTGGAAACTGCGGCTCACGGTGGCGGCGATCGTGGTCGGCCTGATGGGGTTGGCGGCGGCGAGCTTCCGCATCCGCGGCGTGAGCGGCGACCTGCTTCCCATCCTCGAACCGCGCTGGGCGCGGTCCGCCCCGCCGGCCACCGAACCCGCAGTCACTCCCGCGCCGGCCGACCCGGTGCTCGCCGCCGGTGCCCGCACCGATTTCCCGCAGTTTCTCGGCCCCGACCGCACGGCCACCGTCGCTGGGATTACCTTGGACCCTGATTGGGCGGCGCATCCGCCGACGGTCGTCTGGCGGCAGCCGATCGGCGCGGCGTGGTCCGGGTTCGCCGTGGTGGGCGAGCGCGCGGTGACGCAGGAGCAGCGGGGTGATCAGGAATCGGTGACGTGCTACGACCTGCGTACCGGCCGGCTGCTGTGGGCGCACGGTGACGCGGCGAGTTATTCGACGACCATCGCCGGCGCCGGGCCGCGGTGTACGCCCACGATCGTGAGCAACCGCGTCTTCACGTTGGGCGCCACGGGCCTCTTGAACTGCCTTGAACTCGCCTCGGGCCGGCTGGTCTGGCAGCGCTCGATCACCGGGGACGCCGGGGCGCGAATGCCGGAGTGGGGCTTTGCCGGTTCGCCGCTGTTCCTCGATGGCCTCGTGATCGTCAGCGCCGGCGGGCAACCGGACAGATCGCTGCTCGCCTATCGCGCCGACTCGGGCGAACTCGCGTGGGCGGCCGGCAGCGCGCCCGTGGGCTACAGTTCACCGTTCGTCGCGGAGCTGGCCGGGGTGCGGCAGATTCTCCTGTTCAACAGCCGCCGCATCACGGCGCACGATCCCGTCGCCGGCTCCGTCCTCTGGGAGTACCCCTGGGGCGTCGGGCAGCCTCACGTGGCCGTGCCGGTGGTCGTGGGCACGAATCGGGTCGTGTTCTCCAGCGGGTACGGCGTCGGCGCGGAACTGCTGGACATCGGCCGTCAGACCGACGGCTCGCTCGCCGCGACGCGCGTGTGGCAGTCCCGGCGCATGAAGGCGAAGTTCGCGAACCTCGTCGCCCGCGACGGCTTCCTGTACGGACTCGACGACGGCATTCTGGCCTGCGTGGACCTGGCGGATGGCTCGCAACGGTGGAAGGAGGGCCGCTACGGCCACGGCCAGGGGCTGCTGGTGGGCGGGCATTTCCTGCTGATGTCCGAGCCGGGAGAACTGGTGCTGTTGCGCCCGACGCCCGAAGCGCCGCACGAGCTTCACCGCTTCCGGGTGTTTTCGTCCAAGACATGGGATCCCATCGCGCCGGCCGGCGAGTTCCTGCTGGTCCGCAACGATCTCGAAGCCGCCTGCCTGCGGCTGGCGCTGGCGGACTCGGCGCTTCGCTGAGGCGCGGCGCGGCCGGGACTTGTCGCGCGACCGGATTCTCCGGACACTGGGCCGACGATGAGTGCGAGCGCGAAACCCGCTTTGTTGGGCGGCCCACCGGCCTGCCCGCAGCCCTGGCCGGCGTGGCCCGTCTTTGACAACCGCGAACGACAACGGCTCAACGCCGTCTTGGAGTCCGGCCAGTGGTGGTTCGGCGAGCGCGTGCGGGAGTTCGAACGCGCCTATGCGGCCTTCCAGGGCGCGAAGTTCGCCGTGTCCTGCACCAACGGCACCACAGCCATCGAGATGGGCCTGCGGGCCCTCGGGGTGGTCGAGGGCGACGAGGTGATCGTCCCGCCGTACTCGTTTGTGGCCACGGCTAGCGCCGTGATCACCGTCGGCGCAATCCCCGTCTTCGCGGACATCGAGCCGGACACGCTGAACCTCGATCCGGCCGACGTCGAGCGGAAGCGGACGCCCCGCACGCGGGCCGTCATTCCCGTCCATGTGGGCGGCCGGATGGCGGACATGGATCGCCTCAACGCGCTCGCCGCGCGGCACGGTCTCCGCGTGCTCGAGGACGCCGCGCACGCCTGGGGCAGCCAGTGGCAGGGCCGCGGCGCGGGCACGCTGGGTGATTGCGGCACGTTCAGCTTTCAAGTCTCGAAGAACATCACCGCCGGCGAAGGCGGTGTGCTGGTCACCGACCACGAGGACCTGGCCGATCTGTGTCGAAGTTTCTCCCACTGCGGCCGGCGCAAGGGCGGGCCGTGGTACGACCACGACTACCTCGGGTCCAACCTGCGGCTCACCGAGTTTCAGGCGGCGGTTCTGCTGGCGCAGCTCGAGCGCCTGCCCGACCAGATGGCCCGTCGCGAGGCGAACGTCCGGGTGCTGGACGCTGCCCTCGATGGTATTCCGGGGATTCGCCGGCTGCCGGCCGAGCCCCGCATGACCCGCCGCAGCCATCACATGTACATCCTGCGCGTGGACGAAGCGGTCCTCGGTCTGTCGCGCGATCGGTTTCTCGAAGCCCTGTGTGCCGAGGGCGTGCCGGCCTCGAAGGGGTGGTATCAGCCGCTGTACCGCAACCGCGTGTTTCAGGATGCGCACCGCGGGCCGGCGCACGGCATCAAATCACCGCTCGCGGCGAAGGGCGTCCGGTACGACACGGTGTCCTGCCCGGTCTGCGAACAGGTCTGCCGGGATGCGGTGTGGATCGCGCACCCGGCGTTGCTCGCCAGCGAATCGCAGGTGCGGCAAATCGCCGATGCGGTGGCCAAGGTGGCGGCCCACGCAGCACAGTTGCGCTAGAGCGTTTCCACCTCGCCTGTGATGCCGCGGTCCGTCCGGGCTGCGAGTCGTCGCCCCGTTCCGGTGCCGCGGTCGGTCGGGCCGCCGGACGCCGCCCCAACCCGCCGGCGAGGACGCCGGCGCTACCTTATTGCCGGAAACGCTCTGAATGGCCGGGGCGCGGGCGGTTTGAAGAATGTGGTCGGCATCGAGTTTCTCTCCGCCCCCTCACCCAGCCTCCGGCCACCCTCTCCCCATCGGATGGCGAGAGGGAACGAGTCAGTGGCTTCTGTCGCCACTACGGCAATCGTTTCTATGAAACCCCTCGAGCGTCGCTCAATCGCACGCGCCGCATCCGCCGCGGACGTGAACGTCCGCGCCCCTCGCCGGCGGGCTGCGGGGATTACTCGACCGCGATCAGCCGATAAAAGCGCGCCGGCTCGTCGCCGGTGACAGACAGGAGGTGGCTGCCCTTGCCGGCGGTGTCCAGTGGCACCGTGGCCAGCGGCAGCCACGGGCCTGCCGCAACGTCCAATGCCGTCTCAATGGCCACCTTGCCGCCGGGTTGACCGGTGAGGTTCAGCGTGAGGTTTGCCCCGACCAGCGCGGCCTCCAAGGTGGGCGCTACTGCGAGCGCCGTTTCCCCGAGCACGGCCGGCCGGCCTTCAAGGTCCACCCCCAGCAGGCGGTAACGAACTTCCTGCGTCGGGACGGGCAGGGTGTCCGCCAGGCCGTAGGCATTGGGCCGACCACCACCCAGGGCCGGGATGAGCGTGGGGGTGATCCGGCCCCAGTCCCCGCCGGCCACCTGGCGCTCCAGCAGGAAGCCGATCAGGTTGGACTCCACGCCCGTGCGCCAGTTGAGGGCCACCGAGACGGGGCCGATGGCGCCCGCGCCGAACGCGAGCAGCACCGAGCCGGTCGGCGGCGGGGACGAGGCGCTGTAAGTGACCTTCAGCGTTCCGGTGACCCGGTCGTTGCAGACGATGCAGGTCACCGAGGAGGGCGTGGTGGTGACCTTGGGCGGATACAGGGCCGTGAAATCCACGTCGTAACTGACCGAGCCCGTGCCCTTGAACAGGTCGAGGACCCCGGCCGCCGTCGAGGAGCTGGCGGCCGAGCCGGAACTGAGCGGCGACAGCGAGGCCTCGCCCTCGGCGGGCACCGAGGCGGATCCGGAGATTAGAAGGTTCACCGGCCCCGGCGCCAGAATCCCGGACGTGATGGGGGTGGCCAGCACCCGCGCGCCGGTCAGGGTGCCGGAGGCGGAGAGGGGCGTGAGGGTGTCATTGAAGAACGTCAGGCCCCCTCCGAACGAAGCCTCCAAGGTGACAGTCACCTGGATCAGATTGGGCGTCGTGGGATGGCTGGCCGGATCAAACTGGGGCAGGCTCAGCCCGAAGGCGGTTTCGCCGGGGCCGAGGTTGAACGGCACGGAAAAAGTGATTGCCGCGGCCCGCAGACTGCCCGCCGCCGCCAGACACAACAGCCACCGCGTGAGAGACGAATTCATACTGATCAACTGCCGCCAAAATGCCACGGGCCATCCCGCCCGCAACTATTGCCTGCCGAAATCCAAGCCAACAAAAAGGCCGGCCCCGGGAGGCCGGCCAAATTTGCAGTCGGTCACGCCGACACGCTCACGCGGTCTTGCGCGCCTGCAGCCGCCGATAACCGGCAAAGCCGATCAACCCCAACCCGGCGATCAGCGCGTAGGTGCCGGGTTCAGGAACCAAGGCGCCGTTGATTTCCGGGGTGATATTGAAGCTGACCCCCTTGCCGCCGGCCTCGATGGGGGCCGAGCGAGCCGACAAAGTGACCGTAAAATCTTCGCTGTATGGCAGGGAGTATCCGCCGTCCAAGGTGGAATCAACTGAGAACCATTGCGTTGGCAAGGTGATGGTTTGCGGGGTGATTGGGATGGGCGTGAATGGACCGCCACCCGGGGGAACCGTCACGGTCACGCTGAAGGTTACAGGGCCATAGTTCAGAACCACCGGGCCCCCCGGCGGGTGTGGGGGCTCAATGATGGGGTCGGCAGATGTTATCTCCAGCGTGACGGTGGAGAACTGAACTGTGTACGTGACCGGCCCGGCGGGGGTTCCCGTGTTTGGGATCACCGAGCCACTGATGCCGAAAGTAGCCAGTACCGCGATGGCGAACGGGTCGGTCGGTACGCTGACGGTCACCGGGGAGGAAAAGTCGCCCGGATTGCTGAGGGGGCCGAATAGTTGGGCGGAGGCGCTCACCGCACCGCACAAAACGCTCGCCAGAAGAGGGACTGAAGTTTTCATTGATTTGGGATGGTTCCTTTCGCGACAACGACGTGGGGAAGGTACTTCGTTGGGTTCGGGGGTCAACCTGTTTTTTCTACGGATTCACCACCGGCATCGCCGGATCGCCCAAGACGTTGTAAATCCAGACCGGCGTGAGGCGGGGAACTCCGGTGGCGTACAGGGAGGCTGATTGGGCGAAAAGATCGCCCAACCGGCCGGTGGTGGTGCAGGCGAATTGTTCCATGACAAAACGGTTGATGTAGGCCGCTTCGTCATCCAAAGACAAACCGGTGGGACCAATGGCGCCCGCCGCGCCGGCCTGGGGTTGCCGCACCAGTCCCTCCACGAGGCTGGTCCAGCCGGGATTCGCGAAATTCGCGGCCACGCAGGTCATGGTCACAACGATCGGCAGGCGCATTCCCAGATTCAGGCTCGGCGTCAGCGTGAGGGGTTGGTCCACTTTCATGTAGTAGTCGTTGCTGTTGGCGCCGAAGTGGTCGTCCGCCCCGTGACCGATGTAGTTGAGGATGTCCACGCCGGCGTTGAGGGCAGTTTGGATTTGGGTCCGGAGTGCGAGCGCGTCAATCGGGTCGGGAGCGTACGGAGGGTGAACCAACTGACTGGAGTAGGTGGGCGAAAGGTAGTGCTGGACCTCCTGGATGCCGGCGATGAAGTCGCCCGCCGGGTCCGGTTGATCCGCGACAAGCAATGCCTTGCGCGGGGAGGTGGATACCTGCGCTTCGTACGCGAGGATCTTGGCGTACACGGCTTGGAATTGGGCCGGGGTCTTGACAGGCAAACGCCCCACCCGAACGCGAACCTCGCCGTCGCCCAAGACGTCCCCAAACCGGCTGTCCGAAGCTGCCAGTCCGAAGAGAGTATTGACCATCAGGGGCGGGATCAAGTTGTCGCCGACCGTGGTGAGGTCCCGGTAGTCAAACGTGCCCTCGCCGAGGAGGAGGAGGTAGCGCAGAGGAATTATCCAGTTGTCGTGGGCGGTTTGGGCGAAGGAGCGGATGGCATGCGGCGTGGCCAGGCCGTGCGCAAATTCGTTGAACACGTCGTCCACCCGCACGATCTTGACGCGGAATGACGAGGACCGATGGGCCGCTATTTGCGCCGCCTCGGCCATCAAGCTGGAGTGCGCCAGAACGACGTAGCTCCCCTGGTTGGTGGGGGCGCCCAGGTTGGCCGGGGATTCCACCGATAGGGCGTTGGCGGCCACCACGCGGGCGGAAGAATCCGTCAGCGGTCGGATGACGGCAAAGCGGGCGTTCGCCGACGGCGGATTGAAGCTGGCCAGCCAGCTCATGGTGCTGGTGCCGGGAATGGTGGTTCGCTCGATGCGGAGATTGGTGATAGCGCGAATCTGGCGCGGGTTCGAGATGTCGAAAGCGAGAAAGGTCTGAGGGGCCGTCTGATTGGCCGAGTTGAGATCGGCTACGGTAATGGTGGTGTGACCTTCCGCGCCAGCCTCGATTGATCGAGTCGAGGTGCTGGCGTAATAGGTGCGGTGGTAGGTGAGTTGGTACTTGTCCACGCCGACACGGCTGCTGGTTCCGCCGGGTGGCAGGACCGCCGTGAGGGTCAGCGTGTTCGCGCCCTGGCCCGCGGCGCTGTCTTTGAGGGCTGCCGGGGTCTCGGCGTCGAAGGTGAATTCGACCCATTGGGGCCCCAGGCCGGCAAAGGTGGGTTCGCCCAGGAGATTCCCATTGAGTCGCACTTCCACTTTGTGCGGGGTGACGCTGGCTCCGTAGAGCCGGACGCCCAACGTGGCCTGCGTACCGGCTGTCCGCACCAGCCGGGACACGTTAAAGGTGCTCGTAAGGGTGTCCGCTACCGAATCGGCAATCAGGAATGTCCAGATGTAAAGGTCGTCATCGGGGTCCTGCACGACCGAAATGGCCTGCTTGTCGTTGGCCTCTTGCTTGAGCAGCTCGGTGTACGGCCCGGGGGAAACATGCGCTGGATTGCCGCCATCCACCGACTGGTTGTGCAGGGCGTTGGCGCCGGCCTGCAGCCAGTAAATGTTCGTTCGCGTGAAGCTGCTGTGCGGGTACGACAGCGATTCAGCGTAAAAATAGAGGCCGGGCTGAAGCGTCGAGGTTGTCGCGAAACCCTGCCCTGGGACGTAGTTGACGGGCTGGCCGAGGTTGGAAAGGGTGATGGTTCCGGCATCAATCCACCCCTGAACCGTGGCGACGGGCTGGTTGAGCAGGGTGGCCAGCGTGGCGGTGCTCAGGAAGTGCATCCCTTGCGCGGTGGTCCGGATTTTGACCCGCTCCGGCCCGGCCGGCAGGTTGATCGGCGGGGGCGGCGATGCGAGCGCGATCTGGCGGGCAGGCCGGGTCACCTCGGGCTCGCGCTGCGGGGTCACCCGCGGGCGGCTGGCCGGCGCGGCGAGTTCCGCCTCACTGGCGCGACCGGCAATGGCCAGCGACCTCACGGCGATTTCCTGTGGCTGTCCCGAGAGGTTGATCGCCTCCAGCCGGTAGAGAACCGGGCCGCCCGGCGCAGCGCCGGAGTCCACCACCTGATACCGGCCGCCGCTCAACTGGCTTTCGGCGATGACGGCGTCCGCGTTGACGCGCTGCCATTGGCCGTCGGTCTGGCGATAGAGGTGATAGAGCAGGACGCCCCACTCGAGCGAGGTTTCCCAGCGCACGAGCGCACGCCCGCCGGCGTCGAGGGCCTCGAAGGTGGCCAGTTGCACCCGGGCCGGCGGGGGCGTGGCGGCGGGGACTTGGGCCGCGCCGAAGGGCGCCAAGGCGAGGCAGCCGAGGACGACCAGCCACGTCGCGGTGGCGACTCGGCCGACCGGAAGCGGGGCGGTTTTGCCGGAGCACTCGAAGAGATTGGAAGCATTCATGCCAGACACACGGTTTCTACAACGTCGGCAAGCTAGGTGCGTTTCCACGGGCCGTCAACCGCTCTGGCTTGGAGATTGGCGGTACGGTAACGCCGGTCTTTCGGACGGCCCGTAGCGCCGGTCTCCAGACCGGCTCGTACCGCTGGTCTCCAGACCGGCTGGTAGCGCCGGCTTTCCCGCCGGCCCCAAGACCGACCTGCCCTAGTGCCGACCAAGAGGTCGGCGGTACGTGCCGACAGGAATGTCGGCGGTACCGTAACGCCGGTCTCCAGACCGGCTCGTATCGCCCGCTTTCCAACCGGCCCCACGACCGACCGGCCTCGGTGCCGACCAAGAGGTCGGCGGTAGGTGCCGACAGGAATGTCGGCGCTACCGTAGCCCCAGCTTTCGAGGCGGCCTTAAGATCCGTAACGCCGGTCTCCAGACCGGCCCGGCTGCTAAACGGGAGGTCGGCAGTGAATGCCGACAAGAATGTCGGCGCTACAGTCGCGGCTGGTTTCGAGCCGGCTAGGTGCCCGTACCGCCGGTCTCCCGACCGGCTCGTACCGCCCGCTTTCCAACCGGCCCCAAGACCGACCGGCCTCGGTGCCGACAGGAATTTCGGCGCTACCGTAGCCCCCGCTTTCCAGCCGGCCCCAAGACCGACCGGCCACGGCGCCGACCAGAGGTCGGCGGTACGTGCCGACAAGAATGTCGGCGCTACAGTCGCGGCTGCTTTCGAGCCGGCTCGGTGCCGGTAGCGCCGGTCTCCCGCCGGCCGGTAACGCCGGCTTTCCAGCCGGCCCCAAGACCGACCGGCCTCCGTGCCGACCAGAGGTCGGCGGTGCGTGCCGACGAATGTCGGCGGTACCGGGCCAGCTTGCCGTCAGCGCCAGCGGGGATGGGCGCTGCTCCACGGCCAGTCCTCCCAGCGCGCGCAGAGGCCCGCCTTCACTGGGTTGTCGTGGATGTAATCCCCGAGCCGCGCCCGCTCGGCGTCATCGCGCACCAGATGATCGTAAAATTCCCGCGCCCAGAAGGCCTCGCCGGTCCGGCCCAGGAGCTGATTGGCCGCCCGCGCGGTGAATCCCTTCCAGCTCCGGACGATGCCATCCAGCAGATGCGCGCCCAAGGGACGGACCAAGACGTGGACGTGATTCGGCATGACGACCCAGGGGCCGAGGTCGTACCGCTGGCCGTGGAAGAACCGAAACGCCTCCGCGACTTGGTCCGCCACGCGCGGGTCCCGCAGCCAGCATTCACCGCGTCCCGCGTCGAGATAGGCTTCAATCTTGGCCGAGTAGAGTTCCAGCGCTTGCTGCCGTTCCGTCCGCAACGCTGCGGGATCCGGGGTGGACCGCAGATCCGCCAGGCAAGCCTCGCGCTCGCGTTGATACTGGCGGAGCAGTGACTGGGGCAGGGAACCGGCGAGCCGGAAGGTCACGAAGTAACGGCGTCCTTGGGCACGCAGGTGAGGCAGATAACCTCGGTCATAACGCCCAGCCAGACGGGGGCCAGGTTCGGATTCGAGGAATTCCATGGGGGCAGGGTAAGGGGACGTCCGCAGCGCCGCGAGCCGGAAAACGGCGGCAGCACTGGCCCCGAGTCGGTAACGCCGGTCTCCAGACCGGCCCCGAGGTCAACCGGCCTCGGTGCCGACCAGAGGTCGGCGGTACCGGGCCGACAGGAATGTCGGCGGTACATTCGTGCCGGCTTTCGAGCCCGTAGCGCCGGCTTTCCCGCCGGCCCCAAGACCGACCTGCCCTAGTGCTGACCAAGAGGTCAGCGGTACGTGCCGGCAGGAATGTCGGCGGTACCGTAACGCCGGTCTCCCGACCGGCCCGGCTGCTGAACGGGAGGTCGGCAGTGAATGCCGACAAGAATGTCGGCGCTACCGTAGCCCCAGCTTTCCAGCCGGCCCCAAGACCAACCGGCCCTGTGCCGACCGGGAGGTCGGCGGTACGTGCCGACAAGAATGTCGGCGCTACAGTTGCGGTTGCTTTCCAGCCGGCCCTGAGACCCGTAACGCCGGTTTCCAGACCGGCTCGTACCGCTGGCTTTCGAGCCGGCCCCGAGACCAACCGGCCTCGGTGCCGACCAGAGGTCAGCGGTACGGGCCGACAGGAATGTCGGCGGTACTGAAGGACCGGCTTTCGAGCCGGCCCGTAACGCCGGTCTCCCGACCGGCCCGTAGCGCCGGCTTTCCCTCCGGCCCCGAGACCAACCGGCCTTTTGCCGACCAGAGGTCAGCGGTACGTGCCGACAAGAATGTCGGCGGTACAGTCGTGCCGGCTTTCGAGCCGGCCCCTCAGCCGTAACGCCGGTCTCCAGACCGGCTGGTAGCGCCGGCTTTCCAGCCGGCCCTGAGACCGTCCGGCCTCGGTGCCGACCAAGAGGTCGGCGGTACGTGCCGACAGGAATGTCGGCGGTACAGCTGTGCCGGCTTTCGAGCCGGCTCTGAGATCAACCGGCCCTAGTGCTGACCAAGAGGTCGGCGGCGCGTGCCGACAAGAATGTCGGCGCTACAGTCGCGGCTGCTTTCGAGCCGGCTAGGTGCCCGTAACGCCGGTCTCCAGACCGGCCGGTAGCGCCGGCTTTCCCTCCGGCCCCGAGACCAACCGGCCTCGGTGCCGACCAGAGGTCAGCGGTACGGGCCGACAGGAATGTCGGCGGTACTGAAGGACCGGCTTGCCCGCCGGCATGGGGATTTCCCGCTTGCGTTTTGGCCGGTCGCCAAAAGAATCTCGCCCCCTTTATGCAGAAGCCAGATGCCGAAACAACCCAGTCCCCAGCGATTTCCGCCTACGACGTGCTGGCTTGGTTCGAGGTCAACAAGAAGCCCGTTATCTGGTCGGCGGTGGGGATCCTCGCGGTGGTGGTGGCCGTCTATGTGTACACGTGGAGCCGGGATCGGGCCGAAGCCACGGCCAGCGCCGCGTTGCTGGCGTTGCCGACCGAGGCGCGCCCGGAATCCGGCCAGTCGGCCGCCAGCCCGGCGGATTTGCTGCGGGTGGCCCGGGAGCACGCGGGCACGGCAGCGGGCGCACGCGCGCGAGTGATGGGGGCGGTGGCGCTCTACGGCGAGGGCAAATACGCCGAGGCCCGCCGCGAGTTCGAGGAAGTGCTGCGCGAGACGCGGGAAGGTCCCGTGGCGGCCTTGGGTCAGTTCGGCTTGGCGACCTGCCTGGACGCCCTGGACCAGAAGGAGGAAGCGTTGGCGGCGTACCAGCAACTGGTCAGCCGGTTCCCCGATGATGTGCTGGTGTCCCGGGCCAAGATCGCGGCCGCAGCGCTCCACGAGGCGAAGGGCCAGCCGGAACAGGCGCTCCGGCTGCTGGAGGAGCTGTCCCGACCGGGCGCCTCGAGTACCGGCGCGATGGAAGCGGCCCAGCGCAAGCAGCAGTTGCTCCAGCGTCATCCCCAGTTGGTCAAAACGAACCCCGCGCCCGCCGTCGTCATCCCGACCACCGAAGGCGCCGCCCCGACGAACCTTGACTTGTCTCCGCCCGCCGGAGCGCCCCGCGCGCAGTAGGCGCCGGGAGCCAGCCCGAGCGGCCATCGAGGCAAGCGTTCGCCGCTCCGCCCCTCCCGAGGCTCTCGGGCCATTGACCCCGGTCAACGGTGGCCTTCCGTGAGCATCCCAGGCTTCAACCCATGAACGGACGCGAACGAGTTCTCGCCCACTTGGCAGGACAGCCCGTGGACCGGCTGCCCCTGATGCCCATCACCATGATGTTTGCCGCCGATCAGGCGGCGGTGCCCTACGGCGCCTACGCGCGGGATCATCGCGTGCTCGTCCAGGCGCAATTGCGGGTCGCGGAAGTCTTCGATTTCGACTACGTGTCCGTGATCTCCGATCCGGCGCGGGAGGCGTACGATTGCGGGGCCGAGGTTCAGTTCTTTGAGGACCAACCGCCGGCCATCGTCGAGTCAGAGGCCCTGCTGGCGGACAAGGTCGAACTTGCGCGGTTGACCATCCCCGACCCGCTGGGCGGGGGGCGGATGACCGATCGCATTCAGGGCGTGGCGCAGTTGAAGGAGCGAACCGCAGGCCAGAAGCTGGTCGAGGGCTGGATCGAAGGCCCTTGTGCCGAGGCGGCGGACCTACGCGGCATCAACAACCTGATGACGGACTTCTTCGACGATCCCCAGTTCGTCCGGGATCTGTTCGAGTTCGTGATCGAGATGGAACTGCAATTCGCCCGGGCGCAGGTCGAGGCCGGCGTTGACCTGATGGGCGTGGGCGACGCGGCGGCGTCCCTCGTGGGGCCGGAGCTTTACGAGGAGTTCGTGTGGCCTTACGAGAAGAAACTGGTGGATGGCCTGCACGCGCTCGGAACGAAGGTCCGCCTCCACATCTGCGGCAATACGCGTCGCATCCTCGCCGGCATGGGGCGGCTCGGTTGCGAGATCGTGGACCTCGACTACCCGTCGCCGGTCAGCGAAGGCCGCGCGGCGATGGGGCCCTGGCAGGTGCTGTTGGGCAACCTGAATCCGGTGAAGGTCGTCCGCGACGGCTCCCCGGATCTGATCACGGAGGCGATTGCGCAGTGCCACCGCGAAGCGGGCAGCCGGTTCATCGTGGGCGCCGGCTGTGAGATTCCCCGGGGCACGCCGAACCCCAATGTGCTTGCGCTGACCGAGTACGCACGCAGCCACCAGCCGTAGGCGGAACAACCCGGCGGCAAGGTGCGAGGGGCGCGACGACTGGCCCGGGCCGGCTGGACTGCGCCGGCTTCAAGGTTCCGGCGGGAAGTTCCCTTCCGGCGGTCCGAAGCCGGGAAAGCCAGCGGGCAGGCGCAGAAGGTCTTTCTCGATCCCGGCGCGCAGTTGCTCGACCGTCAGGCTGCCGCTCTGGTCGGTGTCCCAACTGGAAAACCACCGGGCCATGCCGGTGGTGAATTCCGAGCGGGTCACCGTCCCATCCTTGTCCGCGTCCAGCGCGGAGTGCAGCGGGGCGCCAAGGAAAAGGCCCGCGCCGGGCGGCGGCCCACCGGGGCCCCCGGGCGGTCGTCCCCCGGGGCCGAACCCCCCGCCCAAGGTCTCGCCCTCAGAACGCCCGGCCAACTGGTCGGCCACGGACCGGGCACGGGCGGTTACGAAGCTTTTGATGGGTTTGACCGGCTCGCCGAATATCGGGCCTCCTGGAGGGCCTCCGAAGTCGCGCGGAGGCTGGAAGCCAAGATTGGGCCCGCCCGGCGACCGGAGGTCGTCGCCGCGGTCGCCGGTGTTTCCTTCGGCGAGGCGGCCACGCGGCCGCGTGCCACCCATGAACCCTCCCGGTCCCTCGGGGCCGACGGGCTGGCCGGCGACGACCTGATCGAAGCGCGCGAGTTTGCGGGCGGATTCCTCGGCGACGGCGGGACGAATGGCCGCCGCCACCTCGTCCACCTGGCTGGCGATCCGTTCCGGGCGGCCAAGCGTTTCGTTGAGTTCCTTCAGGCGGGCGAGATAGCGCTCCTTGAACGCGGGCACGCCGAAGACCCGTCGCAAAAAGCGTCGCTCCCCCTGCCAGGGCTGATGGATGCTGAGGTTCTCGCGCTGGGCTTGCGTGCCGAGCAGCGGGAACTGGCCGAACGAGTGATCGAGGTCCCAGGGGATGAATTGAAACCGCCGCGTGGTTGGCTCGAGGTACACGAGGAAGTTCTGCCCGGGGCCGAGGAGGCTGTCCAAGGTGCTGAGCCAGACGGTCACCGCCATGAAGCGCGCGAACTCATCGAGGTCCAGGAAGCTGCCGAGTCGGTCGGCGAAAGTGGCGTCGTCAGCCGCGGAGACCAGTTTCGCAAACGTGATCACGCGCGCGATTTCCTCGGCGCCGGGTGGCGTCTTGGGATCGTACGTTTGGCGGTAGGCCGCCCAGTCATCGCCGAGGTACTCGAAGAGGTTCGGCGTCACGGGCTTGAACAGCGCGCCGCGCTTGTTCCCAAACCGGTGCTCAAGGAATGGGCCGTCCACGTTTTCGACCAGCGAGTAAAGGCCGAGGTATTCGCGGTCGAACTCGCCCGGCACCGTCAGGTACACCCGGGCGTAGGCGGTGCGTGGGGCCGGCACGCCCGCGTCGCGGAAGAGCCGGTGCGACAGCACTTCGTTCATCCAGCTCGCGTCGGTGACGCAGTTGTGCAGATTCAGCTTGGTGACGCCCGCCAGCTTGCGTCCGGGGAAACCGTCGTTGAGGTCAATCTTCAGGGAGCGCTTCAAGGTGTCGCGGGACTGGAGGAAGGTGCCATTGCCCTTGTAGCGCACAGAGACGGCGGGGAACTTCTGGCCATCGAAGTCGAGGTCAGCCTTGACGGTGGGGAACTCGATGCCCAACGCGGCAGCAAGACCGTTTCGGCGGCCGTCGGCACCGCGCAGATTCAGGCCCGGCGGCGGACCGCCCGGGCCAACAGCCGGGCCGGGCGCGGGCGCGGCGGCATCCAATCCGGCTCGCGTCTCTTCCAGACTCAGCCCACCGCTGCGATTGGTATCCCAAGCCGTGAACCATTTCTCCGCGAGCCCGGCGAATTCGCGGGCGGTGAGTTGCCCGTCCCCGTCGGCATCGCCGGCGGCGAGAAACAGCGGGGCAATGAACATTCCCGGGCCGAATCCGGCCCCTGGTCCCGGTCCGCCGCCCGGTCCCATTCCACGCGGCGGCATGCCGCCCGGAGGGCCGAATCCGCCCGGGCCGCCGGGCCCGCCGGGTCCTCGCCCTCCACCGCCGAACGGTCCGGGGCCTCCTTGGGGCTCCATCGCTTCCCATTGGTCCGGGGTGAAGGTGAGATGAACGGTCCAGACCCTCGTCAATGTGAACAGTTCGTCCGAGTTCTTCGGCAGGCCGCCCTCGCCGGCGGCAAGCGCCGAAAGCGCGAGCAGCACCGAAAGGCCGCCGACGGCAGCGTTGGCTTTGCGGTGACGGACCGGCGTGCCCAGCCGGCACCGCGTGGTTTGAAGCGCGTTCTTCACGGGGGCGAAGACCCGCGCCGCGGCATTCTGGTTACACTTCGCCCCGGGGACCGCCGGGGAGCGAGGCGCGCGCTACATTCGGGCCAGCGCGGCATCCAGCCGGGCCAGGGATTTCTCCCGACCGAGGACTTCGAGCAGGTGGTACAGGCTGGGGCCCGCCGTCTTGCCCGTGCAGGCGAGTCGCACCGGATGCACCAGCACCCCGGCCTTGACGCCCAGTTCGGCCGCGACTGACTTCAGACACGCCTCGAGGGGCGCCGCTTTGAATTCCGGCAACGCCGCATAAGCCTCCCGCAGCCGCTGAAGCCTCGGCTTGTTCTCGGGCGTGAAGTCCTTCTGCGCGGCCGCCGCGTCGAACTGCGTGACTTCGTTGAAGTAAAACCCCGCGTAGCCGGGCAGTTCGCTGAAGGTCTTGAGCTTGCCCTTGCAGGTGTCGAGCGCGGCCTTGACGTAGGGGAGCGGGAAGCGGTTGGTGTCCACCCCGGCCCGCGCGAACGTATGCACGCAGAGTTCGTAGAAGCGATCGTCCGGCAGCGTTCGCATGTACTCGCCGTTCATCCACTGGAGCTTGGCCATGTCGAAACGCGCGTTGTGGCGGAGCACCTGGGGCAAATCGAAGCGCTCGATCAGCTCCGGAATGGACAGGATTTCGCGGTTGTCCTTGGGCGACCACCCGAGGAGCACGAGGTAGTTGACCACCGCCTCGGGCAGATAGCCCTCGTCCATGTAGGTCGCCAGCGAGGCGCCCTGGTCGCGCTTGCTCATCTTGCTGCCGTCGGCGTTCAAGATGAGGGGGATGTGGGCGTACTTCGGGGGCGACACGTCAAAGGCGCGGAACAGCGTGATGTGCTTGGCCGTGTTCGAGAGGTGGTCCTCCCCGCGAATCACATGGGTGATGCCCATCTCGAGGTCATCCACCACGTTGACGAAATGAAACACCGGCTGGCCGTCGGACCGCACGATGACGAAGTCCGGGTCCAATGCCTCGCGATCGGTCAGCTCCCGCCGCACGTGCCCCACGATCAGGTCGTCAATCAGCACCGGCTCGCGGGTCATTTTGAACTTGACCGCCCCGTCGTGCTCGTAAGCGAGGCCGCGGGACAGCAGCGCCTCAACCCGTCGTTGGTAGATGTCTTTGCGCTGCGATTGAAAGTACGGCCCGCGCCCGCCGTGCGACGGGCCGGTGGCGTCGCTGGTCAACGGGCCCTCGTCCCAGTCCAGTCCCAGCCAGCGCAGACCGTTGAGGATCACGTCCACGGCCGCCTGGGTGTTGCGCGCGGTGTCGGTGTCCTCGATCCGCAGGATGAACTGCCCGCCGGTGTGACGCGCGTACAGCCAGTTGAACAGGGCGGTGCGGGCCCCGCCGATATGCAGGAAGCCGGTGGGACTGGGGGCAAAGCGAACTCGGACACTCATCGGATTGGATGCGAATTGCGTAACGGCACCTTACGGAGACGCCACCGGCCCTGACAAGCGCCGGCTCAGTCCCGCAGGTTCCCGGCGGCGTCGAAGCGCACCACGGCCAGCGTGCCAACCGCCTCGAGGCCGCCGGTCCCGGCGTGCTCGCGCCAGAGGCGCTCCGAAATCGCCAGTTCCTCGAGATGCAGCGTGTCCCGAATCCTGGCCACCCGCAGTTCCTGCGGATCATCATCCGCCAGCGTGCCGAGCGCGGCGGCGATGGCTTCGCGATCGGACTCGAAGTACAGCGGCACCTTGGCGCCCTGGAGCGACAGCGCAGTCAGTGCGTTGGTCATCGTGACCTTCCGATCCATGGCCCGCACGAGCCGCGCGGTGGTGAAGTCCGCCAGACCGATGCCAATGGCGTTGCCGTGACTCTCCGGCGTGAGGTCGCGCACGAACAGACGCCGCACCCGCGGGCGTTGCAGCGGGTCGTCGTCGGCCAGCGAGTAGCCGTGGATCATTCGTCCGATCACGGCGGGGTCCATGCCCGTGCCGCTGATGTTCTTGCCCATCCAATCCACGATCAACAGGTCCACTTCCGGGAACGGCAGCCGCGGCATGAGGTCCCGCGCCAGCGCGCACAGCGTCTCTTCCCGCCGCACCAGATCGGCTGCGGGCACCACCTCAATCCGCGCGGTTTGGTGGCGTTGGTTTTCGATCACCGCCACGCCGCCCAGCAGCGGCAGAACGGACATCAGCACTTGCGCCGATTCGCGCAGCACCCGCTCGTAACCGTAACGGCTGGCCTGCCGATGAAAGGCCGCCGCGCCCGCGTGCTTGCCCAGGCCGACCACCAGCATCTTGAGCAGTCCGCTGCCCAGCGCTCCGCCGAAATCCGTGTGGGGCTTGATGCGGTTCACCAGCAGGACGTGATCGGCTGCGAGGGCAGCCTCGCTGCACACGACCGCGGCGCCGTCCGCCGTCGCGCCGATCCGCCGAACCGCCATGCTGGAACACAGTTCCACCGCCATGCTTTCAGCCGTGATGCCGTAGCCGGCCAACAATTCCTCCTGGCCGGCCGCCGTGGCGCCGCCGTGGCTCCCCATCGCGGGCACAATGAAAGGCACTCCGCCCGCCTGCCGGATGAGAGCGATCGTCTGGCGAACAATTTCCCGGAGGTTGGCGATACCCCGACTTCCGACCGCGATGGCGACCGTCTGGCCTGGCCGCAGAGGTTTGAGCAAGGACGGCAGGTCGCGCGTCAGCGACGCGGCGATGTCCACCGCGGGTGTCTCGGAAAACCGCTGCCGTACGCGGATCATCTGGGGCAGGGCGGCCAACGTTGAGTTGTCCTGAGCGGTCATTACGCGACGACTGGTATGGTTGAGATCCATTTAGTTGCCGGGGCGGCGTTCCCGCGTTCCGTTCGATCGGGTCTTGGGATTCCGATGGATGCGGGAACTCCCGGCGGCGAAATGCCGTTGCACGGTCGGGAGCCACAGGCGAAACTGCACTCCGTTATCGAGCACTGCTGCGACCCGGCCGTGAACACCCGTGGGAACTGATGTTCGGGGCGGTTGTTGGGCATCGGAGCAATGCGATAAGGCCCCAGCACTGGTCCGGGAGAGCCTGTCGGCGCTAAACCAGCACCGCAAGTCGGAAACCAAGGTCCCCCCGCGCATTACGTTTGCCGGTTCTCCGAAGGAGAACCATTTTTCACTGCCGAACGGCAGGGTTGCGGTTGGGGCTGGGCTGGGAGATTCCATTCAAAAAAGCTGAAATAGTGCTTGACATGCTGCAGATTAGTTTTTGGATTGTCGGCGGTTGCAGTTAAACAAACTCACATGCGTAAATTACCTTTGCAAAAATTGGTGGCGGTGTCGGCGGTGGCATCGGCTCTGCCGTCTTATGCCGTCGTGCTGGTCCAGTACGACTTTGCTTCGTCGCTGGCGCCTTCGACAGTGGACTCCAACGTCACGGCGTCGGATGTAGGTCAATCTGACTTGCCGAACATGAGTGTCGTCGGGGGACAACTCAGCGTTCCGGCGTCGGACATTGCGGTGACAACCGCTGTGGCAACCACTGATTACATTCAGTTCACGGTCACCCCCAATGCGCCGCTGCTCGTCAATCTAGCGAGCCTGACTTTCGATATTGGCAGGGTATTCACCGGTGGCTATACAGCAGGGTATGCAGTGTTTTCGTCGGTTGACTCCTACGGCGCTTCGATTGGTAGTGGCTCGTTGACGGGCGCGTCTGGCACGTTGACGGGGATAAGCTTGGACCTCAGCGGGCCGGCGTACCAAGGTCTTAGTTCGATCACCTTTCGCATCGGCCTGAGCGACGGGAATAACGGTGCCAACAATAGCATCCGAGTGGACAACCTGACTTTGAACGGCGCTGTGGTGCCGGAGCCGCACGAGTATGCCGCGATGGCCGGCTTGGGCTTGTTGGGCTTCGCAGTCTGGCGGCGCGCTCGTCGCGCGTAAGGCTTGTTTCGCTTCTGGTTTTCTGGGCGGCCGGGTCTCCATTGGGAGAACCGGCCGTTTTTGTTTACGCGGCTTCGGCTGCGCTCAGTCCGGCCGCAGAGGCTTCAGCAGGGACGGCAGATCGCGAATCAGCGAGGCGGCGATGTCCAACGCGGGTGTCGCGGAAAACCGCTGCCGTACGCGGAACATCTGGTGCAGGGTGGCCAGATTCGAGGCGTCCGGGTTGCTCATGTTTTGGGAACGTGCAATGGGTCCGGCATCGCGAGAGGAGGATGGTCGCCAGGCGGGTTAGATTTTCCATTTGGTACCGTCCGAAATTGCCCGGATCGGTTGGGTGGGGCCCGTCAACGCCGCGACGAGGGCGAAGTCTGCCGATGATTCCGCAGTCGCGTGTCGAGGCTGTGGGCCTTCGTGAATCACCGAGCCTCGGCAGTCGGGAGCGTTTGGGCTATTCGTGGTCACCGAACTGTCCCAGTCACACCGCGGCGGCAGCCTGTGGAACGGGGTTCGACGGAGCAAGCCGGAAACCGGTCAACGCCCGCCGCCTGTCGGCACCCGACCTTGGCTGACGGCGTGGAACGGTTGGTGGCGAACGCAACCCCGATTCCGCATCAACCCCCCAGGCGCGACCTCCGTTGAACGAATGACACGGCACGCCCGCCGCCGCGCGCCGGTCGGCTTTGAAACAGAATTGACGCCCGAACGGCGCAACCCTGAAATCCAGGAATGAATAATGTTCACATTCGGGTTACCCGACGCAACTTTCTGAAGACCACCGCCGCTGCCGCTGGTTTGGCAGGGGTTCCTCTTTGGTACGCGGAGGAGTGCCTCGCGGCCTCCAGTCCGACCAAGCCGCTGGGGCCCAACGACAAACCGGGCATCGGGCTGATCGGCTGCGGCGGCCAGGGGCGGGGGGACTGCAACTGGGCCAAGAACTACGGTCAGGTCATCGCCGTGGCCGACGTGGACGAGAAGCATGCGGCCGAGGCGAAGAAGCAGTTTGGCGCCGAGGCGCAGTACAGCGACTTCCGCAAGCTGCTCGAGCGGGACGACATCCACGTCATCATCAACGGAACGCCGGACCACTGGCACACCCTGGTCAACGTCGCCGCTGCCAGGGCCGGCAAGGACATCTACACGGAGAAGCCGTTGACCCTGACGATTGCAGAAGGTCGCCAACTGGTGAAGGAAGTCCGCGCCCACAACCGCGTTCTGCAGGTCGGCAGCCAGCAACGTAGCGAGGGTCGGTTCCGGCTGGCGTGCGAGCTGGTTCGCAACGGCCGCATCGGCAAGCTCCAGCACATCATCGTGGGGCTTCCCACCGGCCCGCGCGAGGGCCCGTTCAGCAAGCAGCCGGTCCCCGAAGGGTTGAACTGGGATTACTACAACGGCCAGGCGCCGGCCTGGGACTACAACGGCCACAACGCGCACTGGAATTTCCGCTGGTGGTACTGTTACAGCGGCGGCCAGATGACCGACTGGGGCGCCCACCATAACGACATCGCTCAATGGGGCAACGGCTCGGAGCTGTCGGGCCCCGAGTTCTTCGACGGCAAGTCGCTCGTCGAGATGATTCCCGGCGGCTACGATGCCGCGTCCAGGTACCGCATCGAGTGCCGGTATGCGAACGGGGTCACGATGACGATCATGGATGAAAACACCGGCAGCGAACGCAACGTGGTCGGGGGTCCGAACAAGACGCCGAACGGCGTGCAGTTCCTGGGCACAGAGGGCTGGATTTTCGTCACGCGCGGCGACCTGCGGGCCAGCCGGCCGGAGCTTCTGGAGGAACCCTTGCCCGCTTCCGCCACCCGCCTGTACAAGAGTGACAACCACATGGGCAACTTCTTCGAGTGTGTCCGGTCGCGGAAAGACCCCATCTGCACGGTTGAGATCGGACACCGCTCGATCAGCGTCGCCCACTTGGGGGTCATTTCCGTCCGTCTGGGCCGGCCCATCCGATGGGATCCGGAAAAAGAGGAGATCGTGGGCGATGCGGAAGCCGCCAAGTGGCTCGGCCGCGAGATGCGGGCGCCCTACGACTTCAGCTTCATTGCCTGATCCGCTGGTTTGCTGCTGCCCGCCCTGAAAGTGAAACGCCACCGTGAATCGGCGGCGTTCGACTTTCAAAGTCCTTCGGCGGCCGGCCCGGTTACTCCTTGAGATCTTGGGGAGTGATGGCGAAGGAGACCTTCTGGATGCCCGCCCGGCGCACCAGATCGAGGACGGCAATGACCGCGCCGTGAGTGGCGTTTTTGTCCCCGCTGATGTACACGGGCAGATTGGTCGAGGCGGCGCTGGTGTGGAGCCGGTTGGTCAGATACTCGTACACCTCCTGCTGCGACTTGCGTTGCTTTTCGATGTAACACTCGCCCGTCTTGTCCACGGCAATGTTGATGATCTCGGGTTTGAAGTCGCGTCGCGCCTGGGTGGCGGTGGGCAGGTCCATCTTGATGGACTGCATCTTCACCATGGTGATGCTGACCATCATGAACGACGCCAGCAGGAAGAACATGATGTCAATCAGGGGGATGATCTCGATGCGCGCCTTCTTGTGCGGGGTCGGAGAACCGATTTTCATGGTGCCTTTCTCAGGGCCGCTGGGAATGGGCCGGATGCCGTCGGCGCGGATCAGGCGCTCTGCGCCTCGCGGCGGATGGTCATGGTATCCGTTTCCCCGCGGCGCTTGGCGGCGCTCACCATCACGTCAATGTTGGTGGCGGCGGTTTCGAGTTCGAACTGCAGCCCCGTGTGCTTGGCGGTGAAGTAATTGAACGGAACCAGCGCGAGGATGGCGATGCCCAGACCGCACGCGGTCGCGATCAACGCCTCGCCGATGCCACCGGTGACCGCCTCGACCGCCAGTTCGGCGTCGCCGATGGACGCGAAGGAGCGCATGATGCCGGTCACCGTACCGAGCAAGCCGAGCAGCGGCGCGAGCGTCACCAGCGTGTCCATCACCGTTAGAAACCGGCCCGCCCGGCGCAACTCCATGCCCGCCGCCACGGAGAGCGCACCCTGGAGGGAGTAGTGAACGTGATTGAGCCCGTGCCAGATCATCCGCAGCACCGGATCCTTGGAATCCTTGGAGAGGCGCGAGGCCTCACGGAAATCGCCATTTTCGATCGCGGCCAGGGTTTTCTCGAGGGTGGCCGGGTCCCGGCGGAAACTCTCGCGGGTCCACCAGAAAATGCGTTCGCCCACCACGCAAACGGCCACGATCGAGACCAGCAGGATCGGGTACATGATCCAGCCGCCTTTGACGAACCAAGTTACAACGATGTTTGCAAGCATAAAGAATGCGCTTTTCGATCTTCAGGGGATGTCCGATCTGCCACCCCGTGTCGCCCGGCCAGTGAACCCCGCTGCCGGCGCGCCCGGCCCAGACGGTAACGACGCCCGCGTCGGTCTGTCCATCGGGAAAACGGCGCTCACCGCACCACGAATTCGAATGGCACCGAGAGGAAGCGCGGTTCGCCCGGCTTCCAGCGCCAGCGGGTCCGAACGTGCTGAACCGTCTTTCGGTCCTGTTCGAGGCTGCCACAGCTCTTTTCCACCTCAACCCGCTCGGCCCGCCCCTCGGCGTCCACCCAGACCAGCAAGACCAGTTCGTGCGTGCCACTGGGGAGCGCCCCGGTGGTGTAAAGCGGCTTTGGGAAACTGCCTTCAGTGGATCCGGCCCAGTTGAAGCGGGTGGGCCCCGGTGGCGGCCTCGGCGCCGGGCGCGGTGGAGGATTCAGGACTGCGGGCGGCGGTCCGGCATATTTCGCCGGGGCGAAAATCACCGGCCCCTCGACCGGCACCGGGAAACTGGCCTCCGCGGCGTTGGCGGCGACGACGGTGGCCACCACGGGCGCCTCGCTGATCTGAGCGGTTTCCGGTTCTGGCTCCGTGACCGCTTCGTCAGACGGTGGTGGCGGCTCACTTTCCGGGGGCGTGAAGACCACCGGCACAATGTCCTCCAGGACGGGCAACTGACGCTCAACGATTTTCGGAACCGCCACCGCCCCCACCAGACCAAGGATCAGGAACGTGAAGGCGATCGAGTTGGCGTAGGCGAATTTCCGCTCCAGGTCCCGGTTCGCCGCCGGGAGGCAGAACTGGGCGATGCCCGACTGCAATCGGTACGTCGGGTGATTTTCTGTCATGCCGCCGGCGGCAGTTGCACTCATGTTGAAAACTCCGTCGAACCCGTCAAAGCACGCCGACGGGGATGCTGCCCGCCGGCCGCTGACGCGGAGAATAAAGGGGGGCGACTGCCACCGTGCAAGCCTTTTGGCGGAAGCCGATTGCCAGAATCCGGCGCGCAAGCTGGCTCGGTGGTGTGGTCCCCCGATTCAATTCGCTCACCTCGTCCACCGGTGAGGCGGGGGCTCAGGTTCGATGCTCCGTTCCCTCGTCCCAGGCTGCCCGCTGCGCGCCCGCGTTTGCCCGCTTTACAAACGCCCGTCCGGCGGCACAGTTCGCGCGCTTTTATGAGCAGCGATCAATTCTGGAGCATCTTCGCCATGCCGATCGGGTTGTTTTTGTGTTTCACGCCGGTCCTCATCGTCTGGATCCGCCAGGAGCGAAAGGACCAAGCGCAGGCGAAGAAGCGGTCTCGCCGCTAAGCGCCCGGACGGTCCGCTGCAGCGTCACCGCGGCCCAGAAGGCCCGCCGGGTGGGAGGAGGTCCAGCGGTTTCACCGCCCAAGATTTCCAGTTGAAGGCAATCGTCAGGAGGCGGAACACGAAGGTGGTCGCGAACGCGATCAGCCCGGCCAGCGGCAACGGCACCTTGCCCCAATAAACGAGGGCGACGTGCGCGACCGAGCCGGTCAGGACGGCCAGCACGTAAAACTGCCCCGGCTTGAAGACCAGCGGTTCCTCGCGCACCAGCACGTCGCGAATCACGCCGCCTCCGCAGGCGTTGATCACCCCCACCAGCACGGCGGCCGGGGCGCTCAGGCCGGCCGCCAGTGACTTCTCCAGTCCGACGACCCCGTAGGCCGCGAGGCCCAGCGCGTCCAGGACCGCCACCAAGCGTGGGAACCGCTCCAACCAGCGCCCCATCGCCATGCCACAAAGGCACGCGGGGACCAGCATGAGCACATAGCGGGCGTCGGTGGTGAAGGCCGGCGGCCCCTGCTGGATGAACAAGCCGTCCCGGATCAAGGCTCCGCCCAAACCGGTCACGAGCGCCAGGCCAAACAGGCCGACGATGTCGTAGCCCCGGCGCATCGCCACGAGCGCCCCGGTCAGTCCGAAGAAGAACACCGCCCCCAGATCGAAAAAGATCGGGAGGCGGAAATGCCCCCCTCGCAGGTACTCGTTGAACAATTCCTGCCAGCCGTGCCACATGCAATTGACCTACTCGGTCCGGCCAGGCCGGGGCGGTTCCTCGGGTGGTAGCGGACCCGGGCGCGGCGCTTTAGATGGCGGCAGCGATCAGGTCGCCCACTTCGCGGGTGCCGTGGCCCATCTTGCCGGCGGCGAGGGACTGAATCCGGGTGTTGATGATCTTGACCACCGCAGCCTCGATGGCCGCCGCCGCGGCGGATTCACCCAGGAAGTCCAGCATCATGGCGCCGGCGTTGATGGCGGCGATGGGGTTGATCACATTCTGCCCGGTGTACTTCGGCGCGCTGCCGCCCATCGGCTCGAACATCGAAGTGCCGTCCGGATTGATGTTGCCGCCGGCGGCCACTCCGAGTCCGCCCTGAATCATTGCCGCCAGGTCCGTGATGATGTCCCCGAACATGTTGTCGGTCACGATCACGTCGAACCACTCCGGGTTCTTGACGAACCACATGCAGATGGCGTCCACGTGGGCGTAATCGGTCTTGATGGTCGGGTAGGCCGGAGCCATGTCCTGGAAGGCGCGCCACCACAGGTCGAAGGCGTAGGTCAGCACGTTGGTCTTGCCGCACAATGTGAGCTGGGCCGTCTTGCCCGCCTGCACATCCTCGGGCTTGAGTCCCTTCCACGGCTGGCCGTTGCGGCGCTTGCGGGCGACTTCAAAGGCATATTTCAGGCAGCGGTCCACGCCCCGGCGCGTATTAATGCTCTCCTGAACCGCGACCTCGTGAGGCGTCCCCTTGAACAGATTGCCGCCCGCGCCGGCGTACAGGCCCTCGTTGTTCTCGCGGACGACGATGAAGTCCACGTGCTCGGGGCCCTTGTCTTTCACCGGGCAGTCCTGGGCGCGATACAGCTTCACCGGACGCAGATTGATGTACTGCTCCAATTCGAATCGCAGCCGGAGCAGAATCCCCTTCTCCAGAATGCCCGGCTTGACCTGGGGATGCCCCACGGCTCCGAGGTAGATGGCTTTGAACTTCCGCAACTCCTCCACCACGCTGTCGGGCAGCACTTCCCCCGTCTTCAGGTAGCGTTCGCCGCCCACGTCGTAGGGATGCCAGTTGAGCCGGAAGCCGAACTTGCGGGCGGCGGCTTCGGCGACCTTCAGGGCTTCGGCGGTGACTTCGGGGCCGGTGCCATCTCCCCCAATGACTGCGATATCGTAGGTTTTCATCTCGGGTCTGCGTTCAACGGTGCGCGGGCGTCCGCGGCAAAAGGAGGCGGGATGCTACGGACGGAGCCGACCAGTGCCAAGGTTTTCTCCGGGCGGGCTGGCGCCGAAAGCGCACCCACCCTCCGGCACGGCTGCCCGTGCGGAACGAACCGGGCGCTGCGCCAGCGCGGGCCGGCTCGTCCGGTCCGATGCTCGGGGACACCGCAGGCGTTGTCCTGCCGGGCGGCAAGGCCGGCGCCGGCGGCAGAACCGCGGACGAACTGCCGGCGCCGGCGCTTGAGATTCTCCCAAAAACCGCTTGCAAGACTACATTTGTAGGCGTATTGGCTTACACGTGTAGTCCATGAACGCCCAAGTCAAGGTTCCCCGCATCTCTGAAACCGAGTGGGAGGTCATGCGCGCCGTCTGGGCCGGGCATCCCGCCACCGCCGGCGAAATCATCGAACGCCTCACCGCCGCTGACCCGACCTGGCATCCCAAGACCGCCAAGACCCTGCTGGCGCGCCTCGTCCGCAAGGGGGCGCTCGACTACGAAGCGCAGGGACGCCGGTATGTCTATGAGCCGCTGGTGTCCGAGCGTCAGTGCGTGGCCGCTGCCAGTGAGTCCTTCCTCGAACGGGTGTTCGGCGGATCGCTCAAGCCCATGCTGGCGCATTTCGTCGAATCACGCCGCCTGTCGCGCGAGGAAATGGATGAGTTGCGTGCGTTGCTGGAGAACGGGTTGTCCAAGGGAAAAAGGCCATGAACATTCAAACACTGCTGGAGATCCTCGGTCGGAGTTCCTTGCAGGCGGGCGTGCTGGTGTTGCTGGTGCTGGCCATGCAATGGCTGTTGCGCCACCACCTGGCGCCTCGCTGGCGGGCGGCCCTGTGGTGGGTGGTGATTGCCCGTCTGCTCCTGCCGTTCACGCCGGACAGCGCCGTCAGCGTCTTCAATCTGCTGCCGCGTTGGGGCGGTCAATCGCCGCCCGCCACCATCAGTCAACCGCCGCCTTCCGAGCCGCAACTGGCAGTGCCGCGTTCCGTGCCGGCACCGCCGCAGCAGCGATTCCTTCCGGTCGAATCTGGCGCGCGGTTTGAGCCCCCGGGGAGCGAGACCGCCGTTGCCGGGCCTGTGGGGGTTGCGCCCCGACCGGGCGAGGCGGCGACGGTCACCCCTCCCGTGGCGTCACCGTCACGAGCCGTGTGGAACGGGCCGGTGTTGCTGTTCTGGACGTGGGCGGCGGGCGTGCTGGCGCTGGGAGGTTACGTGGTGATCGCCGCCGTGCGTTTCCGGTGGCGCGGCCGCCGATGGCGGCCGGTCACAGAACCGGCGGCGCTGGCCGTGATGGACGAATGCGCGCGGCGCATGGGCGTTCGTCATCCGCCGGAGCTGGTGGAGGGAGAGGAACTTGCCAGTCCGGCATTGTTCGGCGTTTTTCGTCCGCGCTTGTTGTTGCCGCCGGGCTTCCTGCGGGACTTTTCCCGGCAGGAACTGCGTTTCGTCCTCTTGCACGAGTTGGCGCACGTGCGCCGCCGGGATCTGGCGTTCAACTGGCTCGTGACCGGGCTCCAGGTGCTCCATTGGTTCAATCCGCTGCTGTGGCTGGGATTCGCACGCTGGCGGGCCGACCGCGAACTGGCCTGCGACGCGCTCGCGCTGCAGGCCGCGGGCGGCGATCAAAGCCGCGAGTATGGCCGGACCATTTTGCGCCTGCTGGAGGGGTTCACGCACCGGGCGCCCGCGCCGGGACTGGTGGGGATTCTGGAAGACAAACGGCAGTTGAAGCGGCGCATCGCCATGATCGCGGATTTCCAGCCCGGGCGCCGCTGGGGAATCGTTTCCATCGTCGCGCTGGTTGTGCTGGCCGTGATCGGGCTGACCGACGCGCCGCCGCGCAAACCCGCCGGCGGCGGATCCGCGTCCGCGCCGGGTACCGCTGCGACCAACGAACCGACAGGAGCGGAAGCAGCCCGCGTCGGGGAGGATCCCCTGCCGGAGCCGCCGATGGCGGGCATGGAGGTCCGGTCTCTGACCGTGACCGTGCTCGATCCGGACGGTCAACCGTTGCCGGGCGCGGAGATTCACTCGCCCTACAACGTCGAGTGGCGGCGGCCGCCGCCGAAGCGGCTGACCGCCCCGGACGGCCGGTTCATTCTCCGCTTCGCCATTCCGCCCAAAGAACGCCGCCGGCCGATCACCAACTTCGGTATTTCGGCGAGGCACCCGGACTTTGCCGCGCGTGCAGTCATGTGGACCGCAGCCGGCGGGGATGTCTATGAGGGGCTGCCGGCGGGCGTGAGCATCACCCTGGTGCGCGGCCGCACGATCGGGGGCGTGGTCCAGGACGAGCGCGGAAGTCCGCTTGAAGGTGTGCGCGTGTTGCTTTCCGGTTCGGGGTATCGCGGGTTCATGATGGGTAACGACGAGCGCCGCACGCACGAGTACTCCGAGCTGTCCTTCCGCGATCCCGAGGCACCTGCGGCCGTGACCGACGCGGGGGGCCGGTGGTCGTTTGGACGATTCGCGCCGGACCTCAAGGATGTTGAGGTCACGTTCGTGCGGCCCGACGGGGCGCGGGAAGTCTTCGCCACCACCGGGGAAGCGGGTTTGAACCAGCGGCCGCGGATTGCGCTGGCCGAGCTGGAGCGCGGTACGGCCACCGTCCGACTGCCGGACGGCGTCACCGTGCGGGGGCGGGTGACCGACGAGAACGGCCGGCCGCTGGCCGGGGTGCGGGTCAAGGAAGGCTACGGACACGGCAACGTCGTGCGCATCGGGGAGTTCGTCACCGACACCGCAGGCCGGTTCGAGCGGCCCCACCGGGCCCCGCGCCAGTGGATTTACACCGCTGAACATCCGGAGCGCGCAACCGTGTCGGTCGTGGCGCAAGTCAGGCCCGGCATGGACGAAGTGCGCCTGGTCCTCCCGCCGCCGCGCCCGTGGCGGATCGAGGTGGTGGATGCGGCCGGTAATCCGTTGCCGGGGGCGGAAGTCTCGGTGGATCCGTACCGAACCGAGGCGCAATTGCTGGACTGGACGGGGACGACGGACGAGCAGGGTGTGGTCGTCTGGACCAACGCGCCGACGGAGGCGGTCACGTTTTACGCCCGGTCCGGTTCCCCGGAGGCCATGCGCCAGTTCAGGATCGCACCCGATCAGCGGGAAAAACGGGTCGTGCTGGGTTCGGGACGACCGGAAACCGTCACGGTGCGCCTGAAGGCCGTGGATGCGACGACGCGCGAGCCGGTGAAGCTGGCGGGCGTCGGCGTGAAGTACGCCGGCGAGTTCGGCTTTCGCACCCTCGCTCGTCCCGACGCGTCCGAGTATGTCGCCGAGTTAAAGTTGTCGGACCTGAAGGTGGACGTGGCACCGCAATACCAGTTCCAGCTCGAAGCGGAAGGTTTCGAGACCCTGACCACCGACGTTTACGACTTCGAAATGGGCGACCAGGAACTGGAACTGGCCCTCACGAAGCTCGCGAGCGCTGCCCCTCTGCAAGTGCGACTGCCCGACGGCCGTCCGGCAACGGGCGCGCGGCTCTGGGCGCGGACGACGCCGGACGGCGGGACCCTCTTCATTTGCTCTCCCACCCGTTACTACGGCGACCGGCTGACACGAGTGGAGGCGGATGCGGAGGGGCGGATTCGGCTTCCCGGCGCTCCGGGCGACGCGCCGGTGTGCCTCACCCACAGCAACGGGTTTTTTGCCGGCTCGATGGCGGACCTGCGAGGCCGGAGCGTCCTCACGCTCCAACCTTACGGGACGGTGGAAGGGCGCCTGCGGGTCGGGGGCCGGCCCAAGAGCGGCGCGCGGATTAGTTTGAGCACCTTGACCTGGTCGTCTTCGCTCGCGTTTCATCTGGATCTGGCGGCGACCACGGATGCGGAGGGGCGGTTCAGTTTCACCCAGGTGCCGCCCGGCGAGTTCAAGCTGCATCGCGCGGTGGTGCCGCAGCGGCGCAACGCATCGGGCCTGCCGATCACGGAAACCCATCAACTGCCGGTCGAGGTGCTGCCGGGCCGGACCAATTTCGTCGAGTACGCCTCCGCTGGTCGCGTGATCATCGGCCAGGCGGTGGCGGAGCCGCCCGACCTCGTGGTGCCGTGGCAGCGTGATGTGCATACCTTGAACCTCAAACTACCGGTCGCGCCGCCCCGCGTCCCCAACTATGAGGATTTTGCCACGACCGCGGCTTTCCAAAGGGCTTACAACGAGTTCCGCCTCTCCCAGCAGCAATTGGAACTGGCCGGGCAGGCGCGGACATATGCCTTGGAGATTGAGCCGGACGGCAGTTTCCGGGTCGAGGATGTGCCGCCGGGCACCTATGAACTTCGGTTGCGCGTTACCAAGCCCATTGAGGATGGCCGGCCCGAGATGTTCGGGCTGGAGGAGGAATTGGGGTCGCTGGAGCGTGAGGTTGTCGTACCCGAGGGCACCGGGCCGTTGGACTTGGGAACGGTCACCGTGCCACTGCGCGGGGGATTGCCTGCGCTCCCCGCGCCGGCGGTGGCGCTCCAGGCGACTCAGTTCGATGGCCGGCCGCTGGACCTGACGCAGTTCAAGGGCACAAATGTGGTGCTCGTGTTCTGGGCGTCGTGGTCGGACCGCAGCCGCGAGCAACTGGCGGGGTTGAGGGAGCTGCGCCAGCAATTTGCCGACGAGTCGCGGCTCGCCATCGTGACGGTCAGCCTGGATGACACAGCGGAAATGGCGCGCCGAACGTTGGCGGAAGTCAATTGTCCGGGAACGCCAGGCTGGATTGAGCCGGCGGCCCGGGCGAAGGCGGCGGGGGCCTTCGACGTGGACACCCTCCCCGCCGTGTACTTGCTGGATACCCAGGGGCGGATCATCGGACGCGAATTGGAAGGGGAACGCCTGCCGGCGATGGTCAGGCGTACCCTGGCAAAGAATTGAACCGGAGATTGCGGCAGGAAAGAGGCAACCGGAAAACGAGAATCGGGAATTGCCGGCCGTAGCGCGTTGCCGCCCCCGGCAGTTCCGGATGTGACGCGAGCAAAGACGTTGGAACCAGACGCCATGAAAACGAAGCAATGGATCGGGTACGCCGCGCTGGCGCTGCTGTCGCTGGTGGGGGTGTGGGCGGAGACGACGCGGCCTGATTTGCTGGGCAGGGTGGTGCGGGAGGACGGCACACCCGTGACCAACGCCACCGTGTTCATCTACTCTGCCGCTCCGAAGCAGGGCACCGGAGCACTGTGCCCGTCGTGCTACGCGGACTGCGCGAAGACGGCCAAAACGGCCGCCGACGGCACGTTCATCATCGAGTCGCTGGACCCGGACCTGATCTTCCGGCTGCTGGTTGTGGCGCCGGGTTGCGAAAGCACTTTTGTTGGCAAGACGGATCCGGCCGAGGGTCGAAAAGAGATCAAACTCACCCGCTTGAGCGAGGCGAAGTTGAAATCGCCCTCGCGCATCGCCGGCGTGGTCATCAACGAAAAGGGGGAACCCCTCGTCGGCGCCACGATTGAGCCCGAAGGGGTGACGTACGGCCCCGGCATGACTTCCTGGGGTGGCACCGAGCGCTACGTGGATCCCGTCGCGGTGACCGACGAGCGGGGCCGGTTCTGGCTCTTCTGCACCAACGACGTGCAGCTCGTTCACGCGGTGGTCGAAGCCAGAGGCGTGGCCAAACGCCGGATCGGCCTCAAGCCGGGCCGCGATCACTTGGTCCGGATGGAGGAGGGCGTCACCGTCAAGGGCGCGGTATTCCGCGACGGCAAACCTGCGCCAGGCGTGGTCTTGGGCCTGGTCTCGGCCGACCGGACGTGCGGAAACTTCCTGCGGTGTGACGAACAGAGCACGGACGAGGACGGATGGTTTCTTTTCCCCAACGTGCCGCCGCTGCGCGAGTTCGTGCTTTACTCCACGATGTCGTCCTTGGGCGGCAAGGGAGTCATTCCGTCCAAGGGGTTCACCACCGGGCCCACTGGAAGTGAGAAGGATCTCGGAAAAATCGAGCTTCAACCCGGCTTTCGCGTTGCCGGCCGCGTCGTGCTCTCCGATGGCAAACCCGTGCCCGACCAGACGCGGATCTTTCTCTGGCGCGAAAAGGCCTGGGACCACGCCGAGGCCGTGTTGGATGCGGGCGGACGGTTCGAATTCCGCGGTGTCCCGGCAGAGCCGGTGGGGCTGAACGTGCGGATCAAGGGTTACAAGTTCTCGAAACGCAACCCGAGTCTCGACTGGCTCAACGGCGGGTTGGTGGGACGCGTGGACGGTGACATCACGGACCTGACGCTGCTGATGGAGCCCGGCGAATGGCGATACGACGGCGAGGAGGGAGGGGCGCCCGACGGTGAAAGCCAGCCGCGCGAAAAGCCACTGCGGGGCGTCAGACTCTGAGGCGGGAACCCGCGGTCAACCTGTCACCAGTAGCGGCAACTTCCGAACCCGGGTGACCGGGGATTCGGCGCGCTTCCGCCCAGGATTACGCGGCACTTCGATCGGGCACGACCCGAGCGGGGATCCACCACAGATAGGCGATCATCGCGGCGAGTTCGATCAGGGATTGGAGGACGATGAGGGCCGCGGCCAGTTCCCATCCGGGCGGCAAGGCCAGCGCCAGCGGCAGGACCACGAACGAATTGCGCGTGCCGGCGCTGAAAATGACCGTGCGCTGCTCGGCGGTCGCCAGTCCGAAGCGGCGGGCCACGAAACGCGCAAGGAACGGCACGAGGGCCGCAAACGCGACAAACACCGCCGCCACCGCGCCGAGCAAGCGCCAGGCGCCGCTGAGGCCCCGGACTTGCGCGCCGGCGATGAGGAATACCGTCAAGGCCAGCAGCGGGACGGGCAGCCAGGCGGTGAATTCGAGCCAGCGGGCGCACCGGGGTGACCGGCGCGCGGCGGCTTCCGTGATGGCGACCAGCACCAGCGGCAGCACGATCAGACCCAGGAAGGCCTCGAGAAACTTTCCCGCGCGCACCACGCCGGCCAGCTCCGCGCCGAGAAACCACCACAACCACGCTGGCAGCAGGAGCATCTGCGCCAGCAGCAACACGGGCGTCGCGGCGATGGCGAGGCGCGCGTCGCCCCGGCCCAGCAAGGTGAAGCTGACAAACCAGTCGGTGCAGGGCGCCAGCAATACCAGATAGACGCCCAGCAGGATCACCGGATCGGACGGAAGCAGCCGCGCCAGCAGCCAGGTCAGAGGGGGAATGATGACGAAGTTGACGACCAGCAAGGCGCCCAGGAACCGGCCGTGGCCGATCATGCCCCGCACGTCCAGCAACGGCACTTGGGCAAACGTGACGTACAGCAGCGCGGCCAGCACCGGCCACAGCAGCTTCTCCAGCACGGGCGCGGCGGCGGGAACGTTCCACCCCAGCCCAACGCCGAGCGCGATGGCGACCAGATAAACGAGCATCTGGCCGCGTTCCAGTTGCAGGCGCGTCAACACAGGGCGGATTGTCAGCAACCGATCGCCGCATGGCGAGCTGCCAGCCGGGGCGCACCCGCGCGGAGCCGGCAGCGAATTGCGGCGTAACCCGCGGGTTTGAACGTGCCGCCCTCTCAAGTCATGCTTGCCGGGTGATGGAGTCTGACAATCTCGATGAACTGATGGTCTGCCGGCTCGAGCGGGGAATCCGAACCCTGTCGCCGTGTACGATGGTCATCTTTGGCGCCAGCGGCGACCTCACGGCCCGCAAACTCGTGCCGGCGCTGTATCACCTCGCGCGCGCGCGGCAGCTTCCCGAGCCGTTCCGGGTCGTGGGGGTCGCGCGTCGGCCGAAAAGCGACGCCGGGTTTCGCGCAGAGTTGCGGGAGGCGCTGGACCAGTTTTCCCGGACGCAGCCGGTGGACCCTTCCGTCTGGGATTCGTTCGCTGAAACGCTCCACTACTGTCAGGGCGATTTGATCGAGCCGGCCTCGTATGACCGGCTCGCGGCGCGGCTTCGCGAATTCGGGGATGAGCGCCTTGCGCGCAATCTGCTGTTCTATCTCGCGGTGTCACCGAGCCAGTTCGCCCCGGTGGTCGAGCAGCTCAGCCGGTCCGGCCTGCTGCGTCGCGAGGAGGAGCCGCCCTTCTGGCAGCGGGTGGTGGTGGAAAAACCTTTCGGCCACGACCTCTCCTCCGCGCAATCGGTGAATCAAGCGCTTACCCGCTTCGCGCACGAACGGCAGATCTTCCGCATTGACCACTACTTGGGAAAGGAAACGGTCCAGAACATCCTGATGTTCCGGTTCTCGAACGCAATTTTCGAGCAGCTCTGGTCGCGGCAGTCGGTGGACCACGTGCAAATCACGGTGAGCGAAGCCCGGGGGGTGGGCGGGCGGGGCGGCTACTACGAGGAGGCGGGCGCGCTGCGGGACATGGTGCAGAATCACCTGTTGCAGGTGCTCGCGCTGGTGGCGATGGAGCCGCCGGTCTCACTCGAGGCGGAGGCGATCCGTGACGAGAAAGTGAAGCTGCTCCGGTCCATTCGTCCTTTCGACGCCACCGGCGTGGCGCGCAGCGTGGTCCGGGGACAGTACACGAACGGCACGGTCCGTGGTCAGCCGGTGCGCGCCTATCGCGAGGAGGAGAAGGTTCGGCCGGACTCGAACGTGGAGACGTTCGTGGCGCTGCGACTGTTGATTGACAACTGGCGTTGGTCGGGCGTGCCGTTCTATTTGCGGACCGGGAAGGCCCTGCCGTTGAGCGCGAGCGAGGTGCGGTTGCAGTTTCGCCGCGCGCCGCACGTGTTGTTTGCCGCGCAATGCGGTTCACGGCTGGACGCCAATTCCCTGACGCTGCGACTGCAGCCGGACGAGGGAATCTCGCTCCGCTTCAATGGCAAGGTGCCGGGCACAAGCACCGAAGTGCGGCCGGTGCGGATGCACTTCCGCTACGACGCGGAGTTCGGCGCTTACACGCCCGAAGCCTATGAGCGGCTGCTGCTGGAGGCGCTGGCAGGAGACGCCACGCTGTTCATCCGGCGCGATGAAGTGGAAACGGCGTGGGGCATCGTGGACGCGATCCGTGCCGGCTGGGGCGCCCGACCGTTGCGGGACAGGGAATTCTACCCCGCCGGCACGTGGGGACCCGAGGCGGCCGACCAGTTGCTCGCCCGGACCGGCCACGCCTGGCGCAATCCGCAGCCGCTGGCCTGACCGGGCCGTTCAGCCAATGTCCCGGTGGTACGCCTGGAGCGACTTCACGCCCGCCCGGCCCGCGCGGGCCGCGGCGATGCCGACCACCGCCGCGTGCGCGGCAGCCGCCGTCGTCATGTAGGGCACCTTGTACTTGATGGCGGCCTTGCGGATGTAGGCATCGTCCATCGCGCCCGCCTTGCCGGTCGGTGTGTTGATGATGAGATCAATTTCCCGGCTCTTGATTTCGTCGGCGATGTTCGGCCGCTGATGCTCGTGAATCTTGTAGCTCAACTCCGCTTTCACGCCGTGTTGGTTCAAGTACCTGTGCGTGCCGTTCGTCGCTTTGAGGCGGAAGCCCAGCTCCTGGAATTTGCGCGCGGTATCGAGGATGGCCGGCTTGTCCTTGTCGGTCACCGAGATGAAGACCGTCCCATTTTGCGGCAAGGGAGACAGGGCGGCTTCCTGTGATTTGAAGTAAGCCAGACCGAAACTCGGGGCCATGCCCAGTACTTCGCCGGTGGAACGCATCTCCGGTCCCAGCACCGGGTCCACTTCCGGAAACATGTTGAAGGGCAGCACCACCTCCTTCACGCCAACATGCGGGATCCTCTTTCGTCGCAGCCCGAGGTCCTTGAGCTTCGCGCCGAGCATCAGTTGGGTGGCGATCCGCGCCATCGGGACGTTGCAGACCTTGCTCACCAGCGGCACCGTGCGCGAGGCGCGGGGGTTGGCTTCGAGCACATAGACCTGGTCCTGGCAGATGGCGTATTGAATGTTCATGACGCCGCAGACCTTTAGCTCGCGGCTGATGCGCAGCGTGTAGTCCTCGATGGTCCTGAGGTGTTTCTCGGGCAACGTCACCGGCGGGATGGCGCACGCGGAATCGCCCGAGTGAATGCCAGCCTGCTCGATGTGTTCCATGACTGCGGGCACAAAAGCGTCCGTGCCATCGGCCAGGGCGTCGGCTTCGGCTTCAACGGCATTGTCCAGGAAGCGATCAATCAGGATGGGTCGCTGGGGTGTCACATCCACGGCGGCGGTCACATACTGGCGGAGCATCTCTTCGTCGTGAACGATTTCCATGCCGCGTCCGCCGAGCACAAAGGACGGGCGCACCATCACCGGATAACCGATCTTTGCGGCGATCTGCTTCGCTTCCTCGAAACTGCTCGCCATGCCGGATTCGGGCATGGGAATGCCCATGCGCTCCATCATCTGCCGGAACCGGTCGCGGTCTTCGGCCAGGTCAATCACGTCGGGCGTCGTGCCCAGGACTTTCACGCCCGCGGCTTCGAGTTCCTTTGCGATGTTCAACGGCGTCTGGCCGCCAAACTGCACCACCACGCCCTCCGGCCTTTCCTTTTCGTAGATGCTCAACACGTCCTCGACGGTGAGCGGTTCGAAGTAAAGTTTGTCTGAGGTGTCGTAGTCCGTGGAAACCGTCTCGGGGTTGCAGTTGACCATGATGGTCTCGTAGCCGGTATCGCGGAGGGCAAAGGCGGCATGCACGCAGCAGTAGTCGAACTCGATGCCCTGCCCGATGCGATTCGGCCCGCCGCCGAGCACCATGACTTTCTTGCGCGAACTGGTGGGGACTTTATTCGGGCCGTTATAGGTCGAGTAGTAATAAGCCGCGTTCTCGACGCCGCTGACGGGCAGCGCGTCCCAGGCCTCAACCACCCCGAGTTTCTTGCGCTGCTCGCGGACCTGCTTCTCGGGCACGCCGAGGATCTTGCTGAGATACTTGTCAGCGAAACCGTCTTTCTTCGCCTGTACGAGCAGGTCGTCCGGCAAGGTTTTTCCTTTGAACTGCAAAATCTTCTCCTCCAGTTCGACGAGCTCCTTCATCTGCCGGATAAACCACGGCTTGATGAAGGTCTTGGCGTGAAGCTCCTCGACTGTCGCTCCTTTGCGTAGCGCCTCGTACATGATCCACTGTCGTTCGCTGGACGGCTCGTTCAGCATCGTCATCAATTCGGCGAGTGGACGCTGGTGGAAGTCCTTCGCAAAGCCGAGGCCGTGCCGGCCGTTTTCGAGCGAACGGATGGCCTTTTGAAACGCCTCCTTGTAGGTCTTACCGATGCTCATCACCTCGCCGACGGCGCGCATCTGCGTGCCGAGTTTGTCCTGCGCGCCCTTGAACTTCTCGAAGGCCCAGCGGGCAAACTTGACCACGACGTAATCGCCGGAGGGCGTGTATTTCTCCAACGTGCCGTCGCGCCAGTAGGGAATTTCGTCGAGCGTCAACCCGCCGGCGAGTTTGGCCGAGATGAGGGCGATGGGGAAACCCGTCGCCTTGGACGCCAGCGCCGAGGAACGCGACGTGCGCGGATTGATTTCGATGATGACCACCCGACCCGTCTTGGGGTCGTGGGCAAACTGAATGTTGCAACCGCCGATCACGCCGATGGCTTCGAGGATGCGATACGAATACTCCTGCAACTTCGCCTGGAGCTTCGGATCAATCGTCAGCATCGGCGCGACGCAATACGAGTCGCCGGTGTGAACGCCCATCGCGTCCACGTTCTCGATGAAGCAGACGGTGATCTTCTGGTTCTTGGCATCCCGGACGACCTCCAGTTCCAATTCCTCCCAGCCGAGGACGGATTCCTCGACGAGCACCTGCCCGACCATACTGGCGGCCAGCCCGCGGCTGACCACGACGCGCAATTCCTCGATGTTGTACACCAGACCGCCGCCGGTGCCGCCCATGGTGTAGGCCGGGCGGATCACCACCGGATAGCCAAGTTCGGCGGCAACCTTTTCCGCCTCTTCCACGCTGAAGGCCGGTGCGCTCCTGGGCAGGTCAATGCCCAGGCGTTTCATGGTTTCCTTGAAGACAATCCGGTCCTCGCCGCGCTCGATGGCATCCAGGTTAACCCCGATGACGCGCACGCCGTATTTGGCCAGCACGCCCGCCTTGGCCAGTTGCGAGGAAAGGTTCAGCCCGGTCTGGCCGCCGAGATTCGGCAGCAACGCGTCGGGGCGTTCCTTTTCGATGATCTCCGTGAGGGCAGGCACGGTCAGTGGCTCGATGTAGGTCACGTCCGCCATGCCAGGATCGGTCATGATCGTGGCGGGGTTCGAGTTCACCAGCACAATTTGATACCCCAAGGCGCGCAACGCCTTGCAGGCTTGCGTGCCGGAGTAGTCGAATTCGCAGGCTTGTCCGATGATGATGGGGCCGGAGCCGATGATCAGGACTTTGTGGATGTCGTCGCGTCGTGGCATAGGGAATCAGGCCCGGACAGGGAGATGGGAATCAGACTGCCGCTGTTTCATGGCCGGGGCGGCTTGTATCCGAAACGCGACGGGGGTCGCAAACAAATTACCGCCCTCGGGGCTCGTTTGGGCATCGGCTCCGCCAGGGCCGCCAGCGTTTCCTACCGGGTGGGCCGAGCGTCTTGGGTTCCGCGGTCGGCCCGCTCGCTCCGATTCCCGTGACGGCATCACATCCCGCGCCGCACGATGTCCAATCAGCCTCACAGCCTCACCAGTCGCGATGAAACTACCCCTGGCCACTGGCGCGGGCCTTGATGGAAAACCCGCACCTCGGCGGCCGGATTCGGGAGCAGGACTCGCCCGGCAACTGCGTGCTGCGGGAAGACGATGGCCGCGTGCGACGATTTTGGCACGGGCCCGGCGGGGCGGCGACTGAGGTGCGGCGCCCCTGACCCGTAAGGCAGGGCGGAAGACCGCCCGAACGCACCGAGGGCAGTCGGAGGAACCAGACCCGGCCTGGAACCCGCGCACCGCCTGACGGCGGCGGCGGGTCGCCGGCCAGGTTTCAGCGCGCGGGCGAGGAACTGCAACAGCCGCCGCCCTTGCCGATGCCCAGCTTCTTGAAAATGGTCTCGGCGGGGCAGAAGCCGGTGAAGGCCGACTGGATGAGGTTGACCCCCACGAAGGCAGCCAACAGCAACCAGTAATGGCTTACCCAGTGGGCAAGCGCGATGCTAATCAGCACCATGGTTCCGGCGAGGATACGGATGGCGTTTTCGATCGTCATACGGTGGTTTGATTCGAAATAGGGTTCGCGATTTGCAGAAGCGTCTGGACGCGGGTCGAGTGGGTCACGTGGCGGCCGCCGGTTGAGCCGGCCCCGCCACGGCATCGAGCCGCGCCTTCAACGCGCGCGCCGAAGGCACGCCGACAAGGGAGTCCACGACCCGGCCGTTCTGAAACAGCAGGAGGGTGGGGACACCGGTGATCTGGTAGCGCATGGCGAGGTCGGGCGAATTGTCCACGTTGACCTTCACCATCCCCACGCGGCCGGCGTATTCGCCCGCCAGGCTTTCCAACAGGGGGGCCACCGTGCGGCAGGGAGCGCACCACGGTGCGTAGAAGTCCACCAGCACGGGGCTGTTGCTGTTGAGGACTTCGGTTTCAAACTGGGTCTGCGTAATTTCTTTCATGTTGTTGTCCGTTCTTGCCGGAACGGTTCCGGCGCATTGCTTCCGGAGTGGAGCCGGAATCGTGGGAAAGGTTACAACCGCGCCCGCGTCGCGGGCCCCGGCTTGGACGGCGCACCTGCTTTGACCGTCGCAGTCGCGTCCCGCGGGTGGCCTGTTCGCGGCCCAGTGACGTCGTGGGATCCTGGCCGTCCAGACCAGCGAATGGCGCGCCCGGGCGCGGCGTGTTTCAACCGCGCTGCCGGCCGCGCGGCTTCGCGATCATCGCCTCCACGAGCCCTTCCATCGTGTGCGGCCTCGCTTCGACCGTCGGTGAAAGGTTCAGTTCCTGGATCACCTTCGTGGTCTCGGGCCCGACGGAAGCCAGTTTGACGTGCGGATACTGTCTGACAAATCCGGGCAGATCGAAGCGTTGGTGGAAGTTCCGTACCGTCGAGCCGCTGGTGAAAGTGATCCACTCGGCGCCCTCCTTCATCATGCGGGCCGCGTGGCCGGTGACATCTTCGGTCTCGATCACGGTCTGGTAGCACGGCGTGTCGTCCACGATGGCGCCCATGTCCTCCAGCAGTTTCGGCAGCTCGCGATTCGCCACCTCGGCGCGGGGCAGGAGAATGCGGAGGTTTTCCAGACTGCCCTCGGCGGCCAGCGCCCGGGCCACCTCCTTTGCCACATATTCCTTCGGCATCGCGTCCACCTGCAGGTGCAGCGCCTCCAGTTGCGCCCGCGTCGCCGGCCCCACCGCCGCGATGCGGACCCCGCCGAGGTCGCGCAGGTCGGAGAAGGCCTTGAAGAAGGCCTCGAAAAACATTGTGACGCCGTTGACGCTGGTGAAGACCAGCCAGTCGTAGCCGTGAAGGCCGGCGAGGGCCTCGACCAGCGCGGTCCGTTCGGAAGGGGGCGCGATCTTGATGCACGGCACTTCGAGCACCTCTGCGCCTTGCTGCCACAGGCGTTCGGAAAGCTCGGCCGCCTGATTCGCCGCCCGGGTCACCACGACCCGCTGGCCGAACAGCGGCCGGCTTTCAAACCAGTTGAGTTGGGGGCGCAGCCCCACGACGCTTCCAATCACAGCCACCGCCGGCGGCATCAACCCGGCCTCCTTCGCCAGTTCGGCCAGCGTACCAAGAGTGCCGTCCACGCTTCGCTGGCGGCCAGTGGTTCCCTGGGCCACGAGCATGGCTGGCGTGTCGGCGGCGAGGCCGCGGGACAGCAGCGCCTCGGTCAGTTGCGCCAGCCGGTCCACACCCATGAGCACCACCTTGGTGCCGGGTTCGGCCGCCAGACGGTCCCAGTCCACCGGGTTGTCCGGGCGATTGGGATCCTCGTGACCGGTGACGACGGTGAAACTGGAGCAGTGTTCCCGGTGGGTCAGCGGCACGCCTGCGTAATTGGGCACGGCCGCAATGGACGAAACCCCCGGCACCACCTCAAACGGCACGCCCGACGCTGCCAGGCCCTCGGCCTCCTCGCCCCCGCGGCCGAAGATGTAGGGGTCCCCGCCCTTGAGTCGTACCACCATCCGGCCGGCGCGCGCATGTTCCACCAGCAGCGCGGTCAACTCCGCCTGGGGCATGGGCTGGTCGCGGCGCCGCTGGATGAGTTCCGCGCCGGCGCGACAGAGCCGAAGCAACTCGGGGCTGGCCAACGCGTCGAGCACGACCACGTCCGCCTGCCGGAGCAACTCGGCCCCCCGCAGCGTCAGGAGCTGCGGATCGCCGGGGCCGGCGCCCACGAGATAAACCGTTCCTTTCTTGTTCATCCGCCAGCAAACCTACCGGCGCGACGGGGGCCGGGGCAACTCCCGGCTGACACCCCCGGCGGGGCGACGACGGCGTCGTGCCGGGCCGGCGCAAACCGTTTCAGGTCTTTTCCGTTGCACCCGGCCGGCGGGCTGCACTTAACTGCGCCCAGACAGGGTGCCAATCGCCCCGTCCTATCCGGCTCTATGAAGTCGCCAGATCCAGACGCTTCAACCAGCAAGTCCAGCAAGGCGCTGCGACGCCCGTCCTCGGCGGTCCGCGCCAAGCCCGCTGAAACGCGCGCGGATTCTGCCGTGCCCGCCACTGGCCAGACAAAGCACCGTCGCGCCAAGACTGCGCCAGACACGGAATCGCAACCGAAGTCGAAGGGTGAGGCTCCGTCGCTGGCGTCCGCCGAATCATCGGCCGGGAAGACGCCGGCTGAGCCGGCCGGCACGACACCCCGCAAGGCCGGGCGAGCCCGCGGCGCTGCCAAGCCGGCCACGACCGGGCCGGTTGCGGTGCCGGCAGCGGGCAAGGCCGCAACGGCCTCCGCTCGCCCGAAAGCGTCCAAGTCCCAGTTAGAAACAGCGACGGCCGTTCCGAGTGCCGGCGCGCCAGTTCAGCCCAAGGCGGCCCGACCGGCAAAGGCCGCAGTGACAGCTCGTGAACAGCCAGCCCCGCCAGCCGTTCCGGCTTCCCGCAGCGATCGCGCTGTGGAGCCCGCGCGCCGGGCAGCGGGCGGCGCCGGTTCAACTCCGGTGAGGCCAGCCCCGAAGTCACTGGCGCGCGGCAGCACCAGGCGGACCGTACCGTTCGCCACGTCGGCCCCCATGCCGCCGCAGCCCAGCCGGCGACCGCCACCGCTTCCGCCCAGCCTGTTCGAGGGCGACGTGCCACCGGTGCCGGCCGTCAGCGGTCCGGGCGCCCGGTTCTTCACCGGGTCGGCACCAGGACCGGTCCATCTGCCCGATGCGGGCTTGCCAGAGAGTTATGCGACCGGGCGTGTCTGGGTCACCCTCGCCGACCCGCAACGCCTGCTCGTGCAATGGGACTTTTCGGCGGACCAACTCCGAACCGCTGCCAGTCAGTCGGTGGATGGTCATCTCATTCTCAGTGTTCGTCCCGCCACAGCCCCGCCCGGTGGCGGCGTGCTGGTGGTGCTGCCGGCCGGGGCCACCTCCTGGTTCGTGACCGTCACCGGCGGGGGGACTTATCTGGCGGAACTGGGCTGCTACCAGCCGCCGCGCGAATGGAAGTCACTTGGCGTTTCAGAGCCCGTGGCGGTGCCTGCGGACAAACCCGCGCCGACCGAGAGTGCTGAGTTCGCGACGATTCCGGTGGACGTCCCGTTTGCGGAGATCTTTGCCAAGGTCAAGGAAGCCGCCGAGGTCAGCGCGCCGTTGATCCAGGCCATTAACCAGTTGCGGGAAGCCGGCTTCACCGCCTTGCCGGAGATTGGCGCCGCCGCTCCGCCGGCGTGGACTCCCGAACAGCAGCGTGCCCTCGCTGAGGTGCTCCACGTCGCCCCCAATCGCCGGGTCTGGGTCGGATCGCTGGACGTTACCGAACTGGTCCGCGAGGCCGCGGGGGAAGGACCGTCGGCGCCGTCCTCGGCGGGGTTTGCGGCCGGCGAGGAAGCCGCCGGACCGGAGGGCATCCGCAGACTGGCCGGCGAGGTTTCGAGTCTCGAAGCCGGCGGCGCAGCTCCGGGCCGCCGAGGCTTCTGGTTCAACGTGAATGCCGAGTTGATCGTGTACGGCGCCACGGAACCGGATGCCAAGCTGACCGTCGCCGGCCGGCCGGTGAAGTTGCGGCCCGACGGCTCGTTCGCGCTGCGGTTTGCCCTGCCCGATGGCGACTACGAACTGTCGGTGCGGGCGGTTTCGGCCGACGACGCCGATGTCCGCAGCGCGCGGCTCGAGTTTCGCCGCGCCACCGAGTATCGCGGTGCGGAGACACACCCGCCGGACCCCGCGCTGCGGCCGCCAAAGGGCGAGCATGTCAACCGTTCGGTGATCGCCTGACGACGGCGAACAACCCCCGCCCGCCGCCATGTCCGGCCAGTTCGCCCTCATCCTGCACGCGCATCTCCCGTTCGTCCGTCATCCGGAGCACGAACGCTTTTTGGAGGAGGCCTGGCTGTACGAGGCGATCCTCGAAACGTATCTGCCGCTGCTGGAACTGCTCGAGCGCTGGCGCGCGGACCGGCTCAATGTGCGACTCACCCTGTCGCTGTCGCCGACGCTCTCCACGATGCTGCTGGATCCGCTCCTTCAGGCGCGATTCGAGCGCCGCCTCAACGGCCTGGTCGAGCTGGCGGAGAAGGAGGTCTTCCGCACCCATTTTGATGCAGCCCTGCGGCCGCTGGCGGAGTTCTACGTCGAACGCTTCGTTCGCCTCCGGGAACTGTGGCGGGGCTGTGACCGCAACCTGGTCGGCGCCTTCGCGAGCCTCCAGGCGGCGGGCCGGCTGGAGATCATCACCTGTTCCGCCACGCACGCCTTGCTGCCGCTGCTCGCGCGCAATCCCGGTTCGCTGAAAGCCCAGGTGCGCACGGCGCAGGAACACCACCGGGCGCTGTTTGGACGCGACCCAGTGGGTCTGTGGTTGCCCGAATGCGCCTACGCCCCGGAGATCGAAGGAGTGCTCCAGGACGCGAACATCCGGTGGTTCGTTCTGGACAGTCACGGCCTGTTGAACGCTTCGCCGCGGCCGCGCTACGGCACATTTGCGCCGGTGTTCACGCCGAACGGCCTGGCGGCCTTCGGTCGCGACTTCGATTCCGCCCGGCAGGTCTGGAGCCGGCAGGCGGGTTACCCGGGCGATCCCCGGTACCGCGATTTCTACCGGGACGTCGGCTTTGATCTCGATTTCGAGTACGTCCGGCCCTACCTGCCTTCGCCGGAGCATCGGGGATTTACGGGCATCAAGTACCACCGGATCACGCGCGGGGGCGGGGGAGCCAAGGAGGTGTACGACCTCCGGGCGGCGGCGGCGGCGGCGCGCGAACATGCTGCCCACTTTCTCACGGCGCAGCTCAAACGCCTGACCGCCACGGCCCAGATCATGGATCGCCCGCCGCTGGTGGTGGCGCCGTACGACGCCGAACTCTTCGGGCATTGGTGGTTCGAGGGCCTGCAGTTCCTCGATGCGTTCGTGCGTGGCGCGCTCGCGAGCGGAGCGGATCTCACCTTCACCACGCCCACGGATTATCTCCGCCAGAACGCCACGCTCCAAGTGGTGCGACCGAAGCCCTCCACCTGGGGCGAAGGCGGTCACTATGCCGTCTGGCTGAACGAGAAGAACGAGTGGATCCAGCCGCATCTCCGCGCCGCGGAGGAGCGCATGACCGATCTGGCCAAGCGTTTCCTGACGGCGGACGATCTCACCGCGCGGGCCCTGCGGCAGGCCGGCCGCGAGCTGCTGCTGGCGCAGGCCAGCGACTGGCCGTTCATCCTGCACACGGGGACCGGCCCGGAGTACGCCACCCGCCGGGTGAAGGAACATCTGCTGCGGTTCTTCAACCTCCACGAGCAGTTGCTGGCGGGGCGCGTGAACGCCGCCTCACTCCAGGCCATCGAGGAGCAGGACAACCTCTTTCCCCACCTCGACTACCTGCATTGGGCGTGAGACCGGGGCGCGATTGAAACGGCCGGAGCCCGCCGGGGAACCGGGGCTGCGCCAAATTCAACTGCGCTTGAACCGTTGAATAAGCGCGCGTGGCTTTAGGTCAATCTGCTCGAATGACGGTGACGCGGGCCAGTGAGCCCCGGAGGGCGCGCCGGCCCGGCCAGTTCAGCAAACGATCGCACCATCGGTAAAGTCATGAGCACGGTCAGTCCAAAGCGCAGTTCCAACGCCCGCCGCGCCGCCGCCGGCCCCGTCGGGCGCTGGATTTGACGCCGGACTCCGCCCTCGGCAGCTTCCCTACGTTGAGTCATGAAAACTCTGCCTGTCCATCCCGTGTTCGGCGTCCTCCTTGTGACCGGCTCGCTGATCTTGGCGGGCTGCAAGAGCGACGGTGACACCGGCCGCAAGGAGTCGGCGGTTCACACCACCTACACCCGGCTCCCGCCTCCCCAGCCGGCCGCGGCTTCGGGTGCCGTGACCGTCGTGCCTCCGGCATCGCCGGCGTCGAGCCCGGTCGCGCCGGCACCGGTGGCCGCACCTGCGGCGGCCGCGACTCCGCCCCCCGCACCGGCAACGGTGGAGACGCCTGCTCCGTCGCCCGAGCCGGTGTCGGAGGCCAACGACGTCGCCGTGGCGGCAGTGCCGGCGCAGCGCCCGCCGTTGCCTTCCGTCGTGAATGAAATCCTCGATCTTGCCGCAGCTTCGGTGGGTGACCAGGTCCTGCTCGAGTTCATCCGTAAGGCGCAGGTGGCTTACGAATTGAGTGCTGACGATGTGCTGTACCTCAAGGACGTGGGGCTTTCGGATGAGGTGATCGCGGCGATCGTCAAGCGTGGCCATGACCTCCGCGAGCAGGGCGCGCCCCGCGCGGCGGTGCAGGCTGCCACCGCGCCCCCGCCCCCCGTCGCAGAATCTGCAAGCGCCGCCCCGAATCCGCCGCCGCAGACCGTGACGCAAGTGCCGCCTCCGGCGCAGCCGGCCACGGTCACCCAGCCAGTCACGGAGGCGTACGGATACTGGTATTCGGCGCTGTCGCCCTACGGCTCGTGGATCTATCTGCCCGCGTACGGTTGGTGCTGGCAGCCCGCGGTGGTGCGCACGGTGCCGGATTGGCGCCCTTACGCGCACAATGGTGTGTGGGTGTGGACGAGTGCCGGTTGGTACTGGAATTCCTTCTACACCTGGGGTTGGGGGCCATTCCACTACGGCCGCTGGTATCTCAGTCCCGCCTGCGGTTGGGTGTGGGTGCCGGGCAGCGTGTGGGCGCCGGCCTGGGTGACGTGGCGCTACAGTGACGCGTACTGGGGCTGGGCGCCGTTGCCGCCCGCGGCGTGCTGGACGACCGGGGTAGGACTCACCTGGCACGGATCGAGTGTCAGCATCAGCTTCGGCTTCAACCTCGGTTGGGATTGGTACACGTACGTTCCGCCCGCCTATTTCTGCAGCCCTCACCCCTACCGCTATCGCCCGCCGCGACAGGAAATCGTCCACATTCACAACACGACGATCATCAACAACGTGACCTACAACAACGGCACCATTGTGAATGGCGGCGTTCCGCCGCAGCGCTATACCGAGCTCACGCGTAAAGAGGTTCCGCGCGCCACGCTGACTGAAGCCTCTTCGCCCACGAGGATCCCACCCGGTAACGCCGTCGGGCGCGGGAGTCGGGAAACCCAGCTCGCTGTCTATCGGCCCACCATTCCGGAGCAACCCGGCTTCGCCCGGGCGCGCGTGGATGCCGTACCGCCGGCCTCGGCAACGGTGCCAACCCGTGCCAGCCAGGAACTGAGCCGCTCGAATCCGGCCCTGGCGCCCGGCGCGGCGGTGCCAATGCGGCGTTCTTCCGAGCGCGCCGGCGAAACTCCCAGCGAGCGGCCGACTTCCGCACTGGCCCCTTCGTCCGGCGGCGCGACTGTTCCGCTGCGCAGCCGCACGACCCCCGTGGCCCCTCCTGCACGGGCTTCGGCGCCGACTCCGCGCCCCGGAGAAGTCGTGCCGGTCAACCGGACTTCTGAATCCACCCCGGGCCGCACAGGGGCGACCCCGCCGGCGGCCGCCGGCGGAACCACCGCGCCGATGCGCGGCTCGGCGGGCGCCGCAGGTCCGCAACCGGCGGTGGTGCCGCCGCGCGAGACGGCAACCACGGGCCGAACGGGCGACGCGGTCACGGCGCCCGTGCGTTCCAGGCCGAATTCGACGGTGCCGGCGCGCCCGACCACTTCGCCGGGGCGTGGCTCACCCTCGACTCCGCCGTCGCGGGAAACACCGGGCATTGCCGTTCCTCCATCGCCGTCCGTTCCGCAGCGGTCAGCCCCGCCGGTGAACACCGGAGCGGCACCGTCCGGCAACGCATCCGTTTACCAAGGGCCGGTCACCGCGCCATCCCGGGGAGAAGTGGCCCGTAACCCGGCGGCAGGCCCGCCGACGGCGGTGGCCCCGAAGTTCTCGAACCCGGGGTCGGCCGCGCCCGGCCAACCGGGTCGTGTCGCCAGCCCGGGTCTGGTTCCGCCTGCTGCCGCGCCGTCGCGGTCGGTGCCCGCACCCTCGTTTAACAGTCCGCCGACCCGTTCGGGGGGAGCGGCGACCTATAACCCACCGGCGTCCGGTCTTCCGCAACGCTCCGCGCCACCGTCTTTCAACGCGCCAGCGGTTGGGGGGCGCGCGGGCGGCGCGCCGTCCGCGGCTCCCGCGCCAGCCCCGGCTGCCCCGACGATGTCCCCGCTCAGTTCGCCGCCGCCCACACCCGCCACCGGCGCACGAGGCAGCGGAGCGCCGCAGCCCAAGTGACACCTGGAATAACGATGGATCGTCCTGACGAACCCCGTTACGGGATCCACTTCCTAAACAAGATTCGCTGGATGATCCCATCCGGCACCGGTGATCCTCAATCCGTTGAGGCCAACGGGAACCACGCGGGCGCCTATCCCCGGGAAGCCGGTATCTTTGGCGACCGTCAGCGGTCGGCACGGTTCGGGGGCTTGATGGTTCCGGCTCTGGCGGCTCTTACCGTCTTGACCCTGCTGGCTGGCGGAATGCGAGCTGCGGAGGGCCGGTTGGTATTCTACACGGGTTTCGAGGCCTCCGAGGGCTACAACTCGTGCTGCGAATTGCGCGGCCAGCAAGGCTGGATTGCCGAAGGTTCGGGCGGCAACGGCCTGGTGACCAACTTCTTTGCCGGCTTCGGACAGCAGGCCTTCATCGGGTACACGCCGCCGGCGCCGAAAGACCGCACCTTGAGTCTGTGGCGGCCGTTGCCCGAGCCGGTGCCGCGACCCGGCGAGTCGGTCGTCAAGTTCAGTGTGTTGATGCAGGTCGAGGATCCGTGGCCCGGCAACGGCAAGTACGACGACTTTTACTGGAGCGCCTACAACAGCGACGGCCAGCGCTTGTTCTCGATTGATTTCGACAACTGGAGCGCCGAAATCCTCTACGACCTCGACGACCCGGCGGGCTACCAGCCCACCGGCTTCACGTTCAGCAACACCGTGATCTACTGGCTGGACGTGTTCATGAACTTCCGCCGCAACACGTGGATGGCCATGCTCAATGGCGTGGTCGTGGTGGATTCCCAGCCCATCACCACCAAGCCCAACGTGCGGCTCAACCTCAGCGACATGGATGCCGTGTGGGCCGTGCGCCTCCAAGGCTCGCCCGGGGAGAATTACCTGTTGTTCGATGAGTACACGCTCACGATCGAGCCGGGAGAGACCATCCCGCCGGTGCTGGAACTGGTCGGGCGTCGGCCGGGCGGCCAGTTCGAGTTGATCGTCCACGGCGAGCGTGGGCTCACCTACGCCATTGACGTCTCGGAGGACTTGGTGACTTGGGAAACGCTCGCCACCCGTCGCCTTGACGACGGCTTCTGGCAGTTCCTCGACAGCACCGCGCCCAACTACCCCCGGAGCTTTTACCGCGCGCGGGAGGTCGCCGAGTGACCGGCGGGCGGCGCCGCCGCCACCGGGAGCGTCCGCCGGCTCCCATTCCAATCAAGGCTCGCCAAATCAGCGGTCGGCGATACGCTCGTCATGCTTATGCCACTCCAGCCTCACCTGAAAGCCTCCTCGCTCACGCCGCCACCTCCCAGCCCACACCCCACTTCCCGTCGCGCATTCCTCGGCGCCACCGCGCGGGCGGCGGCCGCTACAGCGCTCGCCGGAGTAAAGCTTCCAGCCGTGCATGCTGCTGAGGACAACACCATCCGCCTCGCGATTGTCGGCTGCGGAGGGCGGGGTACCGGCGCGGTGGCGAACGCGCTCGAAGCGCCCGGCGGTCCGACCAAGCTGGTGGCCATGGCCGACTTGTTCGAGGATCGCCTCGCCCGCTCCTACCAGAGTCTCCGTGAGAAATATGCCGCGCAAGTTGACGTGCCGCCCGACCGCCGGTTTCTGGGCTTCGACGCCTACAAGCAGGCGATGGATGCGTTGCGCCCCGGCGATGTCGTCCTCTGCACGACGCACGCCGCGTTCCGGCCGCGTCATGTCGAGTACGCCGTCGAGAAGGGACTGCACGTCTTCATGGAAAAAACCTTCGCGCCCGACCCGGGCGGGGTGAAGCGGATCCTGCGCGCGGGCGAGGCAGCCGAAAAGAAGGGCTTGAAGATCGCTGCTGGCGTGATGTGCCGACACTCCTCCGCGCGGCAGGCCTTGATCCGACGCATTCGTGACGGCGCCATGGGCGACCTCCAGTTGATTCGCGCTTACCGCATGGACTCGGGTTACCGCATGGGGCCGTTGAACCCGCAGCCCAGTGAACTCCTCGCGCAAATTCGCCTCCCGTACCAGTTTCTGTGGGCCTCGTCAGGCATCTTCATCGAGTTGATGATCCACCAGATTGACGAGTGCTGCTGGTTGAAGGACGGCTGGCCCGTGATGGCCCACGGGGTTGGCGGACGCGGGCCGGACAGCGCCGACTGTTCGCAAAACTTCGACTCCTATTCGGTCGAGTACACCTTCGCCGATGGCACCAAGGCCCTGGTCACCGGCCGTTACATTCCCAAGTGCCACAATGACTTCGCAACCTTCGTTCACGGCACGAAATGCGCCGCCCAGTTTTCGGGCGACGTCCACGCGCCAACTGTGGCGATGTATCGCGATCAACGGATCGAACGCGCGAACATCGCCTGGCGGCCTGAACGGGAAACGGTGGATCCTTGGCAGGCAGAATGGAATGTGTTGCTCGACGCCATCCGGAACAACAAACCCCACAACGAGGCGAAACGCGCGGCCTACTCCAATCTCGCCGCCATCATGGGCCGCGCGGCGGTTCACTCCGGCCAGATCATCACCTGGGACGAGGCGCTGGCCTCAGACTTCACGTTCTGCCCGGACGTGGACCGCTTGAACGAGCGCAGTCCGGCCCCCGTGAAAGCGGACGCCAACGGGCGTTACCCCGCGCCGGTGCCCGGAGTATCGCGCGAGGTGTGAGCCCGGCGCCCGGCCGACTTCTTCCCGCTTGCGAACGGTCCCGCGGCGGCAATCGTCTTGCGCGTGCAAGCGTTCACATCCGTTCGATGGATTGGGCTGGTGGCGGTAATCGGTTGGTTGACCTGGGTGCCCGTGCCGGCGGCCGCGGCGGCCGCTCCTGCCCGGCCGGCGCCCGGCGTTGAATTGGCGCAAACCATCTCGATGCTCACGGGGGTGGCGATTTCACCGCTGCTGGGCGTCGGCGCGGTGGGTGCGTGGAAGTACTTCGAAGCGACCGCGGAGACGCGCCCCCGGCTGCCGTGGTTTGCCCAGCCGTGGTTCTGGCTCCCCGCGCTGCTGCTGGTGGGCGTCGTATTCGCCAAGGATATTGCCGGGCCCGTGGTTCCCACGGTCCTAAAAAAGCCGTTGGATGTCGCTGAGGTGATCGAGAACAAACTCAGCGGGTTGGTCGCCGTGGGAGCGTTTGTGCCTCTGATGATCTCGGTGTCCTCCTTGTTCGGCAGCGGCGATTCATCGTCCTTGGCGGCGGCCGGTTTCGCCGCCATCGGTTGGGATTCGGTCCTCAACGCGCTGCTCACCCCGTTCGCGATGATTGCCTTCGTCATCGTCTGGCTGGCCGCCCACGCGATCAACGTGATCATCCTCATCAGCCCGTTTGGCACCGTGGACCTGGCCTTGAAGGCCTTCCGGGCGTTCATCCTGTCCACCGTGACTTTCACCTCCTTCGCCAACCCCTGGCTGGGCGCGGTCTGGGCGGCAATCATCATCGCTTTCTGCTACTGCATCGCTGGGTGGTCCTTCCGCGCGACGGTGTGCGGCACGGTGTTCGTGACGGATCTCCTGTTGCGGCGAAGGCGTTGGTTCACGCCGGCCGCTGGCAAGCTGTGGGCATTCACGTCCCGCCAGCTCGAATCGGTACCCGTGCGCACCTACGGGCAGGTCCGCAGGGGCGAATCGGGCCGGCTGGAGTTCGCGTTTCGTCCCTGGCTTGTCGGCTCGCCCCGACAAGTGATGCTGCCGGCGGGCGAGTACGTCGTCGGACGGGGAATCATCGCGCCGGAATTGCACGCAACAGTTGGCGATGACTCGACCTCGTTGCTGCGGTTCCCGCCGCGATTCAAAGGACACGAAGAACGGATCCGCGAACTGATTAACGCTGCCGGGGTGCGCGAGATCGGACTGCTCGCCGTGTGGCGATGGATCAAGGAATTGTTCGGCTTCGGTCCCCAGCCGGCGTTTCCACCGACCGAGCCGGCGCAATCTGTTTCGCCGCCGGCGTAGCGGGTCGTCCCGTTCCTTGGGTCCCGGTTTTAGCCCGCCCCCGGCGCGCCGGACGGTTTTATTCCACCGGCAAATCCACCTGGCTGACCGTCGGGCGCCCCGGGCTCCTTCCCGCCTGTCCCACGGCGCGGACTTCCTGCAAGAACACGAACGCCCCGCGCTTGTTGCCCACGACGATGTCCGGCCGCCGGTCACCGTTGAGGTCGCCCACGACCACCTGCGTGCCCACGCCCGAAGCGCGATCCACCAGGTTCGGCAGCCAGTCCACGCTGCCGTCCGGGCCACGCGCGAGCTTGAACCAATACAGCACCGGCGTGCCGTTGGGATCCGGGTCGCCATCCGGACCGTGCGCCCAGAAGCGTTTCCCCGTCACCAGGTCCTTGAGCCCGTCACCATCCATGTCCACCAGTTCGAGCGCGTGCGGTTGGGAAAAGGCCACCCCGTGACGGTTCTCCTCCGGCCGCTTGTTCACGAACAGATGCTGCTTGAACGAGATCTCGCTGCCCGTGCGCGTCTGCTCGTACCACGCCAGACCGTACCCGTGGCAGGCGATCGCGGTGATCACGTCGTTCAACCCGTCGCCGTTGACATCGTAGGCGAACATCTGCGCCCCGCCGACGGGGACTCCCGGATCGGTCGGCGGACAAAAAACAAATGGATGATGCTTCCAGATCGGCGCGCCGGTCAGCGAGGCGGGCTGCTCCCACCACCCGTTGCTCTCCAACAGGTCCACGCGGCCGTCGCCGTTCACGTCGCCCACACCCAGACCGTGATTGAAACGGTGGTATTTGTTGTCCGGCGAAATGGCGGTGAATTTCCACGGGGCCGTGGGGTCCGTGAGATCCGGCTTCGCGTAACCAAAGAAGCCCTTGTGGTTGCAGACCAGTTCCGGTTTGCCGTCGCCATCCAGGTCGCGGTACTCCGGCGATTCGTTGTCCACCACGTCGAGCACGAGGTGCTTCTTCCAGTGCCCCCGTTTGCCCTGCGGATTCTCAAACCACCAGGCCTGCTCGCCGGGGATGCCCACGATGAGGATGTCCGGCCAGCCGTCGGCGTTGAAGTCGCCGGTCCAGATGAAGAAGCAGTCCGAGTAGGCGTTCTTGGTGCCCAGCGCCCCCTCGTAGCCGAGAATCGTCTTTTCCGAGCCGTCCGCCGCCTTCGTGGTGAAACTCACCGTCGCCGGCCGGTACTCGTGCCGCTGGGTGAACCTTGGCCCCTCGAACCAGAACGGCCCGTAGGCGACGTCCTGGTGGCCGTCGCGGTTGAAGTCGGCGAAGTGGGCCCCCTCGGCCCAGAACTCCGGTGTCAATTGAATCCGCTGGAACGAGTGAACCTGCTTGCCGGCGGCGGAGGCGGGCAGTGCCAGTGCCAGACCAAGAGCGACGAGAATGCCGTGGAACGTCATGCGCCATCTCTCGCAACGCGCCGGGCTGCGGTCAAGACCCGATGCGGTGAGACGTCGCGCCGTGCTTGACGCTTGGGCAGAAGGCGAAGCCGGGGCTGTTGACAAGCCCAAGACCCGGAGGTTCACTCTCATTACGGGTTGGCGCGTTCGTCTATCGGTTTAGGACACGGCCCTCTCAAGGCTGAAAGATGGGTTCGATTCCCATACGCGCTACCATCCCGCTGGTGTGTCTCATCCCCGAGTTGACCAAGCTCTCCGGTCTGCTTCATCCGCGCTCCCGCCGATTCCGGAACCGGCCCGGGCGTTTGACCCGGCGTGGCTGCAGCGGGATCATCCCGTCCTCCGGGCCGCTCTCGATCGTTTGCCGCGGCTGCTGGCCCTCTTCAGCCCTGCTCTGTAACGCGCGGCGCGGTGCTGCGTTCGCCCGGACCTGTCATCTGAGTTGAGCGACAGCAAACGCAACTTGGAATCGGGCCGCGAATCCGACTTCCCTCTTGGGCGTGGCGGTGGGACCACTGGTCACAAGCCAAACCCCAATTCCGCTGCCATCCCATCCGCCTCGAGGTCGCCCGCGCCAACCGACAGTTCACCAGCACTACCGGGTGTCCGCGCGCTCCGGAAAAATGCCTTGCCTCATTCGGCTGCGGCGGTTATCGCCTGCCGCGGTCGCCGTCGGCTTGGAAAGCCGGTTCCACGGGCGCAGGCACCAGACAGGGCTTTTGGAGTAGTGCGCGACACGGTCACCAAGCGCCGCGCCGGAACCGTATCGAATCAGGAGTTGCCATGCTCAAGTGCCATGAATTGATCGGATTTGTCTCACCCGCCCTGTCACAGGGGATTCTCGAGTACGCCTACCAATCGGACAAGGTTCTGTACCGGACCGTTTTGGCGGCTGTGGCCGCCGCCAACCGCGTGCGGCCGCTGTTTCTCGAGCGTAAGCCGCGGGTGCAGCGTCACGCCGACATGCTCAGCGCCCTCACCCGCCCCCGGATGGAGGAGGCCGCCGCCAATTTGCTCCGCGGCTGGCTGCTCAAGGCGGAAACGCCCCTCATCACCAGCTTCCTCGACGCACTGGGAGTCAAGCACGACAAGGGCGTCGTCGAGGAGTTCCCGGCGACGATGGATGACGCCAAGCTCGAGGCCGCCGTCTCAGCCCTCCTCGCCAACCATGATCGCGAGAAGGCGATCATCTACCTGAACATTCTCAAGGCAACCAACGGCGTGAACTGGCCGAAGCTTGACGCGATGTTGGATTCTGACCCGCGTCTGCAACTGGGTTGAAAACCGGTTCACCGGCTCAGGGTGTTGGCGGATCGGCGGGCGCCCGTTCAAAAACGCGCAGTGGAAAGCCTTCCGCCTCGGCCCGGTCGGTGAAGAGTCGGGCATCGAGATCCGTGAATCGCGGACTTGCCGCGAGAAGGGCGGCAACGGGGTGCCGGCGTGGCACCACGATCAGCCGAGCTCCCGAAGCCGCGTAGCGCTCTGCGTCCGCCCGGGGCTCATCGCCCAGCCAGGGTTGCCCCGTCAGGTGCGCCACGTAAAGGCCCGTACGACCGCCGTAAAGCATTCCGGAACCGGCCACGGGACCGGTGATTTCGGCTCGTTGGAGCCGGCGTGCCAGGACCGACGCCGCTTCGGCGGCTGGATTGGCATAGCCCACCAGGGCTCCGGCGAGGCTGATCATCGCCGGCAGCCCAAAAGACGCCAACGGCAGCCAGCGCAACAGTGGGCGCAACAGGGTGGAGTCCTTGTTCCGCCGAGCTACTTCCGCGAGGCAACCGGCGGCGAGCACGTACAACAACGGCCAGGCGGCGTAGAGATAGCGCTGATCCACGGGCTGGAGATACACCGGCAGATACACCCCGCCCAGCGCAGCGAGGGGCAGGACTGCCGCCAGCCACCATTCGCCCAGAGCCGGCCGCCCTCGCCGCGCCAGCAGAACCGCTCCGTAAAGACAGGCGATGGGACCGAGCATCAACCAGTCAAAACTCCGGAGCAACTCGAGCACCGTGCGCGCGTGCTCCCGGCAAACTGCGAGCTGATGCCAGAACGCCGCCGAACTCTCGAAGGGCGACCAATAGCGGTAAGGCATGTCGGACGGGTCTTCCCAGGCGGTGATCCGCCCCGGCGCAGGGCGGTGAAACATCCGGCCGAAAGGATGGCTTTGTTCAGCCGGATCCGGCCCCACCACCGCGTGCGCAATTGGGGCCGAGGTTGAGAAGGTGAACCGCCCGTACTTCGACGAGAGCACCAGCATCCAAGGGGCCGCAATCACGAGCATCACGGCCAGCGTCAAGGCGGGGCGTCGGCAGGTGGCGGACAGGCAAGCCAGCGCGCCGGGCTATTTGCGCCGCGGCTTGGACGGGTGCTTCGCGATCGCCTGTTTCATCCACTTCACACTGGCCGCGGTGTTTTCGTCCGAGCCGTGGCACTCGATCGAAACCACGCCATCCCATCCGGTTTCGTTCAGGTAGTCGAGGCATCGCTGGATGTTCCCGGCGTTCACGCCGCCGCCGACCGGCACGATGCTGCTGCCGATGCCGGTTTCCTCGCCGCGCACCGTCGCCGCCAGGTCCGCGCTCACGTCCTTGATGTGGCAGTGAACGATGTATTCGCGGAGAGCCTTGAGATATTCCAGCGGGTCGTGGCCGGCGATGAAAGTGTTGCCCGTGTCGAAGTTGCAGCGGAGCCACTCAGAGTCGAACTCCTTGAAGAGCTTCCGCATAAACTCGATGTCGTTCGTGTACGGGCCATGCGGCTCGACGTTGATGACGACGCGGTAATCCTCGGCCCACGCCAGGCACTGGCGGTAGTTGTCACAGGTGATCCGGAAGACCTCTTTGCGCGTGAAGCCGGGCGTCTCAAAAGCGCCGTCCACCGTATCCACCATGGGGCAGCCCAGTTCGGCAGCGAACCGGATGCTCTGCGTCACGTAATGAACCCCGTAGGCGGAGCCGTTCGGTCCCATCATCGGGTAGGCCCCGTCAATTTGCGAAACCTGGAGACCCAGCTTGTCCAGGAAGCGCCGCAGCGCGCGGGGATTGGATTCGAGCGAAACGCCCGGGTCGTAACCCAGCGCGGCGATGAAGTTCTGGCCGTCGAGCGCGGCGAATTCGATGTGCTTCAGGCCTGTGGCGGCGATCTTCTGGCACGCGGCTTCAAAGCCCACACTCAGGGGACGCCAGTTGTCCGTATGAAGTCCGAGGTGAATCATGGCGGCGTGCTACGCCTTGCCCCGACGATCGTCAAGAAGCGATCGCGGCCGGCACGGCGGCGTCCCGGTTGAACGGCGGCGGGGAACCCCGTCGTCCCTCAAGATTGAGGGAGGGTCGGATCGCCTGCGGTGGCTTCCAATGCGGCGATTTGATCGCGGAGGCGTGGCACGGTGGACGCGGTTTGGTTCAGCAGGTTCTCGAGCGAGTCCAGTTCGCTCTGGGCGGCCTGCTCGGTTTGTCGCCTCAACTCTTCGATGACCACGGTAACCCGGTCGCGCCAGTCGGCGGCAAGGCGGGAGAGGTTTTTCTCCACCTCGTAACGCGCTTTGCGGAGGAGCACGCGCTCGATCGGGTCGCGGAAGGCGGTCACCGGGATCAGCCAGCCGACGGTGGCGAATGCAGCGTCGAACGCAAACGCGACCCGCACGGGGGGCGCTTCGGGTTCGCGGCCTTCAAGCGCGACGTCCCGGGGTCGAGCGTGACGCCGCTTGCAGATGGTACGCGGTCCGCTGGGCGGTCGTAAAAGGCCCAGGGCGCGCTGCTGAGTTGGGTGCGGGGCCGCGGCGCGCGCGCAGCGAAACCATAGCTTCTGCCGTCCCCAACTGGTGCCACCGCGCACCACTCGCTTCTCGCCGCTGACGGGCGGGCGCAGTTCGCCAGCATCGTAGCAGTGGTGCATCTCCCTCTGGTACCAGTCATCACACCCCTTGTCCACGTTGCTGGCCACTGTGAAGATGCCATGCAGCGAACGGTCTTCCGGGAAAACGAACGCCGGGGCGCGGGTGTCCCGGGTCGCCGGCCGCCGTCCGCGCGCCGGAGGCGGTGGCCACCGGCCGGCGGCGGCTGTACGCCCGCGCCGGCGCGTGCCCCGTCCAACGACCCGGATCACCGACCCGGATCACCGACCCGGCGCCAGTGGTGACCGATGTGAAACTGAGGCGCTATTGCCGGGTTCGGTGCATCCGGTTTGTTAGCCCCTCGCCGACTCCACACGAAACACGCCGCACTGCCCATGCAAAGCAACGCCAAGATGCTCGGCTCCGGCACCGGCGTAATGGAATCCAACCGCATGTCTGCCCAAGCTATAGACCAATCCTGATCGCTGTAAGCGACAATGACGCCACGCACCTCCGTTCCGACCTGCCATTCCTGCACTTGGCTTTCGCTCGTGAAGCTCGATTTCCGGACGGTGAAGTAGGAATCACCGGTGCCTCCCCACAACAACCCCTCATTTCCCATCGGACTGCTCTGGTTCCAGCCCGTGAAGTACTCAGCCACGTCTTGGGGGCGATTATTCAGCCCTCCATTGGCTTCAGGCAGCAGCGTGCCTGAGGCCAAACGGCAGTAGAAATACGTCGTATGCACGTTGCCCAACGGTGGGTCGGCGGGTACATCAACAGTTCCATCGTTGAGCCGGTAGAACCCTGGCGCTCCAAAATCAACGATGTAACTGGCGGATACAGGATCTCCGACGGTGACATTCTGCGCCGCCAGAATGCCACCACCGTCGTAGAAGAGGCTGCTCACGTTCCCAGAGAACGAGTAAAGCGACCCCTGGCCAAAACAAACCGACGCTTGAAGGAATGCGGCGAGGGACAGGATGCAGTTTCTCATAGGGCTAACGCCAGAACTGAGCGACAGCCGCCCCGCCGTGCTAACGCCCGTGACTCTCGACGACCAGAACGTCTCGCCGAAGCCCGCGACTCTCGAACTGCGAAGCGGGGCGGCTGTTCGCTCCAGTGATCTGGTTAGCCCCTCCTTTCATTCCTCTTTCGTCTGAACCACACCACCACCACTCCTCCTCCGACCACAAGCGCCCAAGTGGACGGCTCCGGCACCGGACTGGCGATGATCGGGGCGTTCGGGATCGTATTGTAGGCCCAGCCGAATAGCACGCCTCCTCCTTCCGCCACCATGTGAACATCGAGATACCCAAAGTGAAACCCATCGGCTAGCTCGAACTGAATGCCGATGAAACCACGTGCCCCTGGAATGCTCGGCCAATCGCTGGATTCGCCAGTGCTTACAGCAATTGCAATGCTGGCAAACGCCCATTCCCCCGGCGAAACGTAGCCGCCCACTGGATCGCTGGACAGCCATGCCAATTGCGGATCAAGTGAAGACCCAACCTCAAATCCATCGTCCAGTTTGGCAACCCGTCCCCCAATGTTCGGAGGCGGCGACAGCCTCACTACAACCCGATTCGCCCGCTCGGTGCGCAGTCCCACTCCGGAGTAGTCGGCGGCGAATGTGAAATCCTCCAGTCCATCACCATTCAGATCAATCGGCCAAAGCAGGGTATTCAGGGGACTCCAGATCCCTAAAGGAGACGGTAGAACTGTCGTAATGATGGTGCCTTGTGCCAGTGCCGCTGAGGCAGCCGGGCCGAGCAGCCCGGCTGCCAGCAGCAGCCAGTTGAGCCATCGAGTGCTCATTGTCCGCGCCGTAGCGCCCAGAAGCGATGCTCAGCACTGCTGGTCAACACCACCGTGTTGGTGACGCTCTGGGCCAGCGCCGAAACCGCGCTCGTCCAGTTGGACAGAGGCGTGGCAACATTGGTGGAGGTCAAGATTGTGAAATAAGCGCCGGGGTCCGCCACAAATGTCAGCAGGAACTCATTCGTGCTGGGTGATTTCTCCAACGCGGTGATGACCGGCGCTGGCGGCGTCACCCCGCCCGAAACCACTGAGACCTTCTGCATGCTGGGTGCGGGATTCCCCGGCAGCCCGCCGGAGTGCGTCACGGTGATGCGATACTCACCCGCTGACGGTGTGGCAATCGAAACTCGCTCGACGTTGTTCCGGTTGTCCACCCCGCGGGTCGCCGCAGCCGAACGGGCGTTGGCCATCTTGTTCGTCAGATCGGGATTCAGAACCCACGGGCGGAACAAGGTGCTGTCCGAAAGTCGCTCCACAACCACGTCCAGATTGTTGACCAGCATTGGATTGGGCATGTCCGCCGCCGCGACGTTGGTGATGGCCGGCCCCGGCGGGTCACTCCACGCTACTGTCACGGACAGCGGCTTCGTGCCGCTGGCGGTCACGACCCACGAAACCGATTGCGTCGGCGAGAGCGTGAACTCTCTGATGAGCGAGCCACGGCCCCATGTGTAGTCCTGTTCCACGCGCTCCACCGCACGCCGGGCGTTGAAAATCCCATGCCCCAACCGATAATCCGGCCCTTCCGCGCCCACGTCATCCACCGTGTCAATTGCTACCGCCTTGAGTGTCGAGTTCAGCCACGCATCCGTAGCGTTGGTCAACAGCGGATACAGTTGCGCCCGCCCCTGCAACACCAAGCCCAGCCCGCCCACCACGCCGGGCGCGGCAAAGCTCGTGCAGCGAGCAGTGACGGCGTAGAAGTTGGTCGCACCGAGATTGGTGGCCACAACCGTGGGAGAGATCAACCCCAGGATGTTCGTGCCGCTGACCTGGCCCATCAAGTCGCGCAACCAGAGATTGGGCGTGCCGACGGCAACTAGGTCGGGCTTGAGCTGCCCGTCATCGGTCGGGCCGGCCCCGCTGAAAGGGGCTGGAACCGCATTGGCTCCTGGCCCGATGCCGAAATAGAGGAACGTGTTGCTGATCCAAAAGACATCCTCGCACGCGCCCACCGTCAACACGTTCTTGGCGTTGCCCGGTGCGGAAAGTGAATCGTAACCGCCGTCGTCGCCGTCCTGCCAGTCGCGGGTGACCGTGCTGGCAACAAAAACGCCGTTGCTCAACCAGTAGTAGGTGCCCGGGGATGTGCCCGGACCTTCGAAACGGTCATTTCCGCATGAATAGACCATCAAATGGCGCAGCGCCTCCGCGTAATGAAACTGGTCAATTTGAACGCAGCCGGTATCCTGAATGTTGGTGCGGGTATAAAGACCGAACTTTGGGTCTTCGGGAAAACTGGCTTCGGGTGGTCCCCACCAAACCCAAGCGTTGGTCACGACCGCGCCAAACTGATTGGTGATCGTCTGGTGCCGCCGCCAGCCGTTCGCCAACCCCCACGAATGGTTACCCAGAAACACCGGCGCGTTAGTCGCGTCGCCTGCCGCCGCCGACTCGCGCTCGCTCTTGAAATTCCCCAAGTCGTAAGCAAACACGCGCGCTTGATATGCCACGCCGCGCGCCTCGTAAAACTGACCGAAGATGCTGCCCACCCCGCCCGCCGCCATGGTCCCAGCCACGGCCGTGGCGTGGCCGGTGGCGTCCACGGCTGCGTTGTCCCGTTGCCGCACCCGCGTGCCAAACTCCATGTGGTTGGTGCGTACCCCGCCGTCATTCTCCCACAAGGCCAGCGTGACATTTGTGCCGGTCAGATTCCGCCCCGTGTTGCTGTCCGAATTAGGTCAGGCACCGAGCGGCCACAACTCGTCCGCGCTGATGCCCGCCGCCGCCACCGTGTTGTGGCTGCTCAGGTAGGCCGGTGAACCAGCAATTTCGTCCGTCAGAATCAACGTCCGCCCATCTGATTCCTGAATCTCGCGCGGCACGCCGAGCCGCTTGGCCAGTTCGTCGAGTGCGCGCTCCTTGGCTGGCTGTTCCGCTGCGGAGCGCACCGCCTGCTCACGCAGTGCTGCGAATTCCGCTTCGCCATCTTGCTGCTTTTGCTCGCTGGTCGCTTGTCCGGGCGGAATCAGTGCCCGTATCTGTGGCGCAAGCGCGGCCTTCTTCTCTTGCCATTTCGCCTCGGCCTGACGCGCGGCTTCCTCGGCTGTTTGTCGCGCTGCTGCGGCAAGGACGGGGTCAGCCGCGATGGCGGCGGCGTGCGCCGCCGCCTGCTCGTGCCGCTTGCGTGCCTCAGCCTGCTGCGGCGTGTCTGGGATGGTCGTGTCGTCAAAGACGAAAATGCCCGGCTCGATCTCGACCGCATCGAGTTCTGGATGCGGGTGGAACGGCCACGGGGGACTCCACTCGAAATCCTTGGCCGAATAATACGTGCCCGGTTCGGAGTGTTTTTGGAGTTGAGTGACGCTCGCGCTGGCCAACGCCAGCGCCGTGATTGCGACTGCGATTCCTTTCGTGGTTCTGACGGTTGTTTTCATGGTGGGCGTTTCTGGTTGCTGTGCGTGTTCGACTCGCCCGCGACGTCACGGGCTAACGTAAAAAGTGAGCGACCGCGAGCCAGCCGCCCCTGACGCCGCCTTTACCAAGCGAGCCGGTCGGCTGGCTCGCGGTTCGCTCGACTGCATGGATGGGCGCGGCAATGCTCATGTGTACTTCCGCTCCGCCTGTACTCGCTCATCACACTCACGGCAAAGCAAGCGAGTATTGGCGAGTGTGTACCCCTGCATAGCCTCCAAACGATCCAGCACTGCGCCACGTTCGGGCAAAGGCTCGCGGCAAATGGCACAAAGTCCCTGCTGCTCTGCACGCTTGAGCGTCTTGATGCGGCGACGGTGCATCGGAGTGCCCCGCTCGTCGTACACCAAACTCTTGGCCAGCTTGCGGCGGAGTGCCCAAAGCAAATCCGAAGCGCCACGACTCAACTCCTGCATACGCCCGGTCACCTGCTCGTATAACGGGCGAAACAAATCTTGAAGCTCTTTGTCAGTGAGTCTGCGATTTGGCATAGTTTCTCTTCGCCCATCAGTTAAGTGAGCGACAGTTGCATTTCAACGGTTGTGACTATATCGATGATTACGCAGGGTGAAGGTTTCTCAACTGCCTGTCAAGCCGTTGAATTCGCCAGCCTCGCCCGATTTTTTGTCGCCTAGCACGCCACCAGCGCGACAGCGGCCCCTGGGCCGGCTGCAACCCAATCCCAGGGCTTCGTTGCGGGAGCAGGTCCACGAGGTGATGCGCTTCTTCCATTACTCGCAGCGCACGGAGGAGGCGTACTGGCAGTGGATCGTGCGGTACTTGCGATTCCACAAGCGGCCGGGAATCGCCGGGCCGGAGGCGTGGCGGCACCCCCGGGAGATGGGGGCAGCCGAGGTCACGGCGTTTCTGACCCATTTGGCCACCGCAGGCCGGGTGTCCGCCTCGACGCAGAATCAGGCGTTGAACGCGCTGGTCTTCCTGTACGCCGAGGTGTTGCATCAGCCGCTGGGCGAGCTGGGAGACTTCGCCCGGGCGCGGCGTCCGCTCCGGGTGCCGGCGAGGTGGCGCGCGATGAACATGATCTCGCGGGTTAAGGGGGCAGCATCTCACCCACGCTGGCCGCCCCGATCTGGCTCGCGAGGCCTCGCTCGCTGTGTTCCGGAACGCTTGATCTACGATCAGCAACGAGGCCCAGCCCGACGTGCTGCTGGCCTTGGAGCAGCCGATGGCAAATGGCGAAGCTTGCCTTGGGCGACCCGGGCAGGCCGGTTCACGCCTTCACAATCAGCACGCTGCAATGGGCGTGATCGCTGATGCGGTCGGCGGTGTCGCCGAGCAGGCGGCCCCAGAGTTCGGAATGATCGCTGTGGCCGACGACGATGAGGTCAAAGCCCTTTTCCTTGGCGAAGTTGACGATGACCTTGGCGGCGTGGCCGGCCTTGCTCTCGCAGGTGATGGGGACACCAAACCGTTTGGCCACCTCCTCGACTTCGCGTTTGCGCTCCGCGAAGTAGTCGTGTGCCGCTTCCTCCTCACCTTCTGGTTCGCCGGGCAGGTCGGCGTGTCGGGGCAGGGGTTGGCGGACCCAGATGGCGGTCAGTTGCGCGTTGCCTTCGCGGGCGAGCGCCGCGGCGCGCTCAAGCGCGGCGCGCCCGCCTTTCGAGCCGTCGTAACCGACAAGTATTTTCTGAAACATGATGGCCTCACTTTCCGATGGTCGGTGGGGCAGTGGATTTGCCGTTGACCTTGCGTTGGTAGAGTCGGCCCCACGCGTTCATCGTCCGCAGGGTCGGCTGGAAAAACTTTTGGGCGATCAGCGTCGGTACGAACGCGCTCAGGATGACGACCGTCACCAGCACGGAGTACTGCTCCTGACTGATAATCTGGTTTTGCAGGCCGAACAGGGCGGAGATGGTGCCAAAGGTCAGCCCGGTGGACATCAGCAGCGCGGTGTAATTCGCCTCGCGCGACCGCATCCAGAACACGCGTGAGAGCGGCCAGACGCCGACATACTTGGTCGCCAGTTTCATCGCCAGCAGCAGCGCGATGACGCCCAGGGCGGACCACAGCGCCGGCAGCGAGACAAACAGGCCCGCCTTAATGAAGTAGAACGGCGTGAAGATGGCGAAGGCGATGGAACGCATCCGATGCACGAGGGTCTTGTCGCGCAGAAACACGCCGGCGACGACGAGGCCCAGCAGATAGGCCGGCAGCACGGCCTCACTCTTGGCGGTGGACGCCAACCCGCCGAGGAAGAACAAGACCAGGAAGAGGAACTTCACCTCCGGCTCGCTCACGCGCGTCGCGCCCAGCCGGGTGATGATGAAGCGCGTCCAGCGCGGCATGAACCAGAGCAGCACCGCCGACACGCCGACGAAGACGATGAGCCAGAGGTTGAAGTCGGCGAACAGGACGCCCAGCGCCAGCACCGTGCCGAAGTCGGTGATGAAGCAGGCGGCCAGCAGCGTTTTGCCCAGCGGCGTGCTGCCCAACCCGCCTTCGATCATCACCGCATAGACCACCGCCACGCTGGTGGTGGACAGCGCGATGCCCGCGATCCAGGCCTGGTGCAACGGCCAGTGCAGGACGTATTGCGCAAAGAACCACACGCCCAGAAACGGCAGCAAAAATGAGACGACCCCGATGGTCATGCTGGCTCGCAGGTTGGCCTTGAGCGAGGCGGGGTCAATTTCCGCCCCGGCCAGAAACGTCAGCACGCCGCTGCCGAGCATCGCCAGGAAGTTGGTCCATTCGGTCGTGTGCAGGAGCGGCGCCTGGCCCGGGCCATGCAGATTGCCGACCACCACGCCCACGAGTATCTCGATCAAGGCGACCGAGATGCCCAGCCGGATGGAGATCAAGCTGGCCAGCAGCGCCAGCCCCATCCAAAACGCGGCGATGAACCAGATGTTGTCCATGATCGGGCGGGTTCAGATTTCCGGCGAGGCCTCGGCCTCCGGGCCGGCGCGGTAGTCAATCACCTTCACCTTTTCCAGCGTGACCAAACCGCCCTGCATCATTTCGTCCAGCACAGGCAGGAAAGCCTGGATCTTCTCCTCGGTGTCCACGATTTCGATGACCAGGGGCAGGTCCATCGAGAGGCGGAGGATTTTCGCCGTGTGGAGCCGGCTGGATTTGCCGAAGCCCATCGGTCCGCGCAGCACGGTGGCGCCGGCCAGGTGCGCCTCGCGCGCCTTGAGGACGATGGCTTCGTAGAGCGGGCGGTGCTGCCAGCGGTCGGATTCGCCAAGGAAAATCCGCAGCAGCATGGCTTCATGGGGGAGATGCATAAACGGATGGGTTCGGGAACATTCGCCTCAACGCCAACCCGTGGCGTGGAAAGCGAGGGCTTCGGACGCGCTTGCCTGCGCGTTCGGCCGCCCGGTCTGGAGCTGACTCCACATCACTTCGCCACCGATCAGCTTCCGCAGTTCGGCAGGAGTCATCAGCGCTGAAAACGATTCAGGCGGTTTTCTGGACGAGCCAGACGGCAAACTCCATTGCCGGTCAGCAGCGTAGGCCGATGCCGCGGAGCGAACAAGCGGAGAAACCATGCCGCTCGCTACCACCGGCGGAGGACGCTTTTGGGCCAGCGAATGGTGGCCGCGGCGGCGCAGAACTGGTGCCTGCCACGGGATGGGCTTCAACCGTCCGCCGGCCCCTCCCTCTTCAGCTTTCCCGGCGCGTTGACGGCCGCTCCGGCTTGCTTCAGGCGGGGCGGCGCTTAACCTGCGGCCATCATGGAGATGGCACGCGACGCGAGGATTTACGTGGCCGGCCACCGCGGCCTGGTGGGCAGCGCCATCTGGCGCGCCCTCGAGCGCGAAGGCTTCACCCGCCTGATCGGCCGGACCCACGCGGAGCTGGATTTGCTCGATGCGGCGGCGGTCCGCCGGTTCTTCGCCGAGGAGCGGCCGGAGTTTGTCTTCGTGGCGGCGGCGAAGGTCGGCGGCATCAAGGCCAACAACGATTTCCCGGCCGACTTCCTCTTCAACAACCTCGTGCTCGAGTGCAACGTGATCCACGAGGCCTGGCGCGCCGGCGTGCGCAGGCTGCTGTTCCTCGGCAGTTCGTGCATCTACCCGAAGCTGGCCCCGCAGCCCCTGCGCGAGGAGTCGCTGCTGACTGGGCCCCTGGAGCCGACGAACGAATGGTACGCCATCGCAAAGATCGCCGGCATCAAGCTCTGCCAGGCCTATCGCCGGCAACATGGCTGCGACTTTATCAGCGCCATGCCCACTAATCTCTACGGTCCCAACGACAACTATGATCCGCTGAACTCGCATGTCCTGCCGGCGCTGATCCGCCGGTTCCACGAAGCGAAGGTGGCCCGCGCGCCGCGGGTCGTGTGCTGGGGCACCGGCACACCGCGCCGCGAATTCCTGCACGCGGACGACCTGGGCCGGGCGTGCGTGTTCCTCATGCGCGAGTACAGCGAAGAGCAGTTCATCAACGTCGGCAGCGGTTGGGATCTCACCATCAAGGAACTGGCGGAACGGGTCGCGCGGGTGGTCGGTTACGCCGGGGAGATTGCCTGGGACCCGACCAAGCCCGATGGCACGCCCCGCAAGCTGATGGACAGCTCCCGCATTTTCTCCCTGGGCTGGCGACCGGAGGTGGATTTCGACGCTGGGATTCGCGGCGCGTACGAGGACTTCCTGCGCCGGTTCGGTACGCCGGCGTGACGACCAGCGCGTGCGAACGGCCGACTTTCATTACGAACTGCCGGCGGAGCTGATCGCGCAGGTGCCGGCAGCCCAGCGCGCGGGGTCCCGTTTGCTGGTCCTGCATCGCACCGACGGCACGATTGAGCATCGGCGCTTCACCGATCTGCTCAACTACCTCCGGCCGGGCGACGCCCTGATTCTCAACGATTCGCGGGTCATCCCGGCGCGCCTGCGCGCTTACAAGCCCGGCACGGGGGGCGAAGTCGAGGTGCTGCTCGCCGAAGAAGTCGGCAAAAACGATTGGTGGGTGATGCTCAGACCCGGCAAGCGGGTGCGGGTCGGAACCCGCCTCGAGTTTCGTTGTCTGGACGGCTCGCCCGCACCCTTTCACGCGACGGTGCGGGAGAAGAATGACGAGGGTTTGTACCGCCTCGGGTTTGCCGGAATGCCGGACATCCAGGCCGCGCTGGAGGGCGCCGGAGAAGTCCCGTTGCCCCCGTACATCGCGCGTCCGGAGGGGCCGTGCCCTGAAGACGCCAGCCGCTATCAGACCGTCTTTGCCCGACCGTCGGGTTCCGTGGCCGCGCCCACCGCCGGTCTGCATTTCACGCGCGAACTGCTGGATCAGGCGCGGGCCAGCGGCGTCCGGGTGGGCTTCGTGACGCTGCACGTCGGGCTGGGCACGTTTGCGCCGGTGAAGGTGGCGAAGCTGAGCGAGCACCGAATGCACGAGGAGGCGTACGAGCTGCCGGGCGAGACGGTGGAACTGATCCGTGCCACGCGGCGCGGGGGTGGCCGAGTGGTCGCGGTGGGAACGACAACGGTGCGCGTCCTGGAGAGCGTGGCGGCCGCGGGCGCAGGCGCGCTGGCGCCGGGCCGGGGCAGGACGGGAATCTTCATCCATCCGCCGTTTCGCTTCCAAGTGGCGGACGCGCTGCTCACGAACTTCCATTTGCCCGAATCCACGCTGCTGATGTTGGTGAGCGCTTTTGCCGCGCCGGGCGAGGAGCGCGGTCGCGAGCTGATCCTTTCCGCTTACGCGCAGGCCATCGCGGAGCGGTATCGTTTCTTCAGCTACGGTGACGCGATGCTGATCCTATGACTCGAAACTCCGGGGGCGGATGGCCGCGGGCGAACGTCGTTGACCTGGCGGCACCGGCGGTCACGCAGCAGTGGCGCCGGGCCCGGCCGCCGTTCGTGCTGATCAACATGGCCATGACCGCGGACGGCAAGATCGCCACGGCCAATCGCGCCGTGTCCTCCTTCGGCAGCCGGCGGGATGTTGCACATCTGTACGAACTGCGGGCGACGGTGGATGCCGTGATGTGCGGCGCGCGCACGGCAGCGGCGGGCGAGGTGCATCTCGATGCGGGCGGGCCGCGCTACCAACGTCAACGCCTCAAGCGGGGGCTGGCCGAGTTCAATCTGCGCGTGGTGGTCAGCGGCTCGGGTTCGCTGCCGGCCACGCTGCCTCTCTTTCAGAAGCGATTCTCGCCCATCATCGTCTTAACCACCCGCCGCGCCGGACGCCGCGGCCTGCGCCGGCTGGCCGCGGCGGCCGACGAAGTGGTGATCTGCGGCGAGCGGCACCTTGACCTTGCTGCCGCCCTGCGGTGGCTGACCGCACGCTGGGGAGTGAGACGCTTGCTCTGCGAAGGCGGCGGCGAATTGAACGCGGCCATGTTCAAAGCCGGGCTGGTGGATGAACTCCACCTGACCATTTGTCCGCTGGTTTTCGGCGGCCAGGAGGCGCCCACCATCGCCAGCGGGGAAGGGGCCAAGGTGCTGGCGGACGCCACCCGGCTGGAGTTGCAACGCTGCCGGCGCGTGGGCGACGAGCTTTTCTGTGTCTTCGCCGTCCGGCCACGCAAGGTGTCCGAAGCCGGCGATTGCCCGGCACCAGCCCGGCGGTTATCGTCCCGCGCAAGAAAGCAATGAAACGCATGAAACGCACCGCTCCGCTGTTCTCCCTTTTGATCGGTCTGGGCCTCTTCGCGGCCACTTTCCACAGCCGCGCGGCCGACTGGCAACGCACCGAGGACGTCATCTACGGTCGGAAACACGGCGTGGCGTTGACGATGGATGTCTTCCGACCGGCGGCAACCAACGGCTTCGGGGTCATCTTCATGGTCAGCGGCGGCTTCTTCTCCTCGAAGGAGGCCATCAACCCGGCCTTCTTCCGCGTCTTCCTCGATCGCGGCTACGTGGTGTTCGCGGTGGTGCATGGCTCGCAGCCGAAATACACCATTCCGGAGATCACCGAAGATGTGCATCGCGCGGTGCGGTTCATCCGGTATCACGCCGCGCAGTACGGGGTTCGGCCGGACAAGCTCGGCGTGTTCGGCGCGAGCGCGGGCGGGCATCTGTCGCTCACCTTGGGCACGCAAGGGGGGCCGGGCAAGGCCGACGCCCGCGACCCCGTGGACCGCGAGAGCAGCGCAGTGGCGGCGGTGGCCTGTTTCTTCCCGCCGACCGATGTCCTCAACTACGGCGCGCCGGGGGAGGACGCTGTGGGCGTGGGAATCCTCAAGGACTTCAAGCCTGCCTTCGGTCCGCGGTCGGACACGCCCGAGGGGCGCCAGCAACTGGGCCGGGAAATCTCGCCCGTGAACTTCATCACCGCGAAAACCGCGCCGACGCTCATCATCCACGGCGACGCGGACCGCTTGGTGCCGATCCAGCAGGCGCACCTCTTCATCGAAAAGGCGGCGGCGGCCGGCGTGCCGACGAAGCTGATCGTGCGCGAGGGCAAAGCCCACGGCTGGCCGAATATTCTCGATGACCTGCCGTTGCTGGCGGATTGGTTCGACGAGCACCTGCGCGGTCTCAAACCCGCCACGCCCGCACCATAGGGGCCGCGACGTCACATCGGCGGCTGGTCAATCAGGGCAGGGCGGCTACTCTCCGGCGCATGAATTCCGTTCGTATCGGCATCATCGGGATGGGCAACATCGGCAAGTACCACGCCGATTATCTGCTCAACGGCAAGGTTTCCCGCTGCCAACTGACGGCGGTGGCGGACGCGCTGGCGCCGCTGGACCCGTGGGCTGCCAAGGGGCTTCGGACGTTCAAAGACGGCGAGGAGTTGATCCGCTCGGGCGCAGTGGACGCGGTGATCATCGCCACGCCGCACTACCAGCACACCACCCTGGGCATTGGCGCACTCGAAGCGGGTTTGCACGTGATGGTCGAGAAGCCCATCTCGGTGCACAAGGCCGACGCCGAGCGGTTGATCGCCGCACACACGCAGCGGCCGAGGCAAGTCTTTGCCGCGATGTTCCAACTTCGCACCGAGCCGCGTTACGTGAAGATCAAGAAGCTCATCTCCAGCGGCGAGCTGGGGCAAATCGTTCGCCTGAGCTGGATTATCACGGACTGGTACCGCACGGAGGCGTATTACGCCAGCGGCGGCTGGCGCGCCACGTGGAAGGGGGAGGGGGGCGGCGCGCTGCTCAATCAGTGTCCGCACAACCTCGACATCCTGCAGTGGCTCTGCGGCATGCCGGCCAAAGTGCGCGGCTTCTGCCAGCTTGGGCGCTACCACAACATCGAGGTGGAGGACAACGTCACGGCCTACTGGGAGTGGGCGTCGGGGGCGACCGGGGTGTTCATCACCTCCACCGGCGAGGCGCCCGGCACAAACCGGCTCGAACTGTGCGGTACCCGCGGCAAGCTGGTGCTTGAACACAATCGCCTGACGTTCACGCGGAATGAGACGGATATGATTGAGTTCAGTCGCGCGGCGAAGACGGGCTTTGCGCGGCCAGATGTCTGGAACGTCGAAATTCCGTTCGACAACGCACCCGCCCAGCACGCCACGCTGACCCAGAACTTCGTGGACGCCATCCTCGACGGCGCGCCGCTGGTGGCGCCCGGGGCCGAAGGGATGAACTCGGTCGAGCTCGCCAACGCGATGTTGTTCAGCTCGCTCACCGGCCAGACGATCGAACTGCCGTTGGACGGCGCCGCCTACGAGAAGACGCTGCAGCAGCTCATCGCGGAATCGCGGTTTGAGAAGAAGGTCGTGGAGGTCCAGGCCGAGGACTTCACCAAGTCTTTTGTGCGGTAGGCCGACGACACCCGAAAACGCAGGGGGCCCGTTCCGGCTTCGACGTGATCTTTCCGCTGAACGTTTACTTGCTGGCGCTGGCCGGTGGTCTGGTGGCTTCAGCCGGCTCGCTTCCGCTGTGGCGCGCCTGGTGCCGGCGGATTGGTCACGTGGATGATCCGGGGCACCGAAAGATCCACTCCGAGCCGGTCGCGCTTGCGGGTGGACTGGCCGTGTTCACCGGGCTTGCGTTGCCCGTCCTAATGGCGACGGCGGTCGTCGCCCTGGGCTGGCTCGATCCTGCGACTCAGCGGGCGGTGGCCCACGGTCTGGCGCGGCGGGGGCCGCAACTGGCTGCCGTGCTGGGCGGGTGCCTGGGAATGGTCGTCTTGGGTTGGCTGGATGACCGGTATGAACTTCGCGCGGCCACGAAGTTCGGCGGGCAGGTGTTGATCGCGTTGCTGGTGGCTGCCAGCGGCGTGCGCATCACGCTGTTCGTGCCGAGCGCCGCATTCAGCATCGCCGTGACGGTGTTATGGATTGTGACGCTGACCAACGCGTTCAACTTCCTCGACAACATGAACGGGCTGTGCGCGGGCGTGGGCGCGATCGGGGCGTTTGCGTTCGGGATGAAGGCGGCCATCGGCGGGCAATATCTGGTCGCGATCCTGGCCTTTCTGGCCTTCGGTGCCCTGCTGGGCTTCCTGCCGTACAACTATCCGAGGGCCACGGCTTTTCTGGGCGACGCGGGCAGCCACCTCGTGGGCTTCCTGTTGGCCGTGCTGGCCATTCTCCCGCACTTTTACTCGACCGATCACCCGGTACGCCTCGCGGTGCTCAATCCGCTGCTCATCCTCGCGGTCCCGCTGGTGGATCTGGTCTGGGTGGTGGTGATCCGCTGGCGGCTGGGGAAGCCGTTTTACGTGGGCGACAACAATCACCTGTCGCACCGCCTCGTGCGGCGGGGCCTGAGCCGGACGCGGGCGGTGCTGGTGATCTGGCTACTGGCGGCGGGCGCGGCGGCGCTGGCGTTCGCCTGACGCCGGCTTGAGGACGGCGTCAGCGCTCGGCGCCGAACCGCGGCGCAAGGCATCCACCAAAGCGAAGCGGCGGCACTCCCGGGGAAGTGCCGCCGCCGTAATTCCAGTCGGTCGGCCCTACTCGCGTTCCACGCCGCTGGTCCAGTACTTCTGCAACTGCTCGGGCGGCGGCACGGCCAGCGGGCGCACGATGCGGAAGCCCAGGAATTGCGCATCCGTCAGCCACCAGATGCTCTTGGGCAGTTGCGGGTCGCGCATTTTCCAATCTTTGGTCGAACCGCGGCGGGCAGCACTTCGGAGGCGGTCCGGCGGGTCATCGAAGGAACCACCGCGCACTGCGTGCGGGTAGGGCTTGGTCGCGCGGTGCCACGGATCGGTCAGAAGGGTTTTCACGGGATCGTAGCTTTCCTCGTACTGGTCCAGGCACCATTCGACGACGTTGCCGTGCATGTCGTGCAGGCCCCACGGGTTGGGTTTCTTACGGCCGACCTTCTGGTACTTGAAATCGCTGTTTTCCTCGAACCAGCCGTACTCGGCGAGCTTGGCCGGATCGTCTCCGAAAGAGTAGGCGGTAGTAGTGCCGGCGCGGCAGGCGTACTCCCATTCCGCCTCGGTGGGGAGCCGGTAGAAGTGACCGGTCTTGGCGCTGAGCCAGTGGCAGTACTTGTTCGCGGCGTGCTGGGTCATCGAGATCGCGGGAAAACCGTCCTTGCCCATCCCGAAGCTCATTTCCATGTAAGGCTTGGATGGCCGGGTCACGGCGTCGGACACGGCATTGACGTACTCCTCGGTGGGGTTGTCGGCCCGCAGTTTGCGCTCGTCGTCCGGGTACATGAAAATCTCGTACTCGTTCCACGTGGTTTCGAACTTCGCCATCCAGAAAGGCGAAATCTTGACCTTGCGCGTCGGTCCCTCGTCACCGGAGCGCCCAGCCTCGGACTCGGGGCTGCCCATCGTGAACTCGCCGCCCGGGATGGGGATCATCACGTAGGTGACCTTGGTGCCCGGGATGGTGTTGGTGTAGGGCTTCATGTCGGCGAAGGCCTTGATGGCGTGTCTCTCCAGGGTCTCGACGATGCGCTTGTGAATGTCGCCGACGGTGGCGTCGTCGCTGTCGGCCATCGAGGCCAAGGCAACCGCTGCGCCGGCGGTGTACCGGCCCCCGGCCAGTTTGTAAGGCTGCCCCTCGGTGCAGTACTTCGCGTAGTCCGGTGCGCCGAAGAGATAGAAGCCGCCGTCAATCGGGAGGGCTCCGAAAAACAGATTACCGGGCTTGGCCGTCAGCGTCTGGAGGGGGCCGCTTTCCCCGACCGCGAACACTGCCGCCTCCTCGCCCTTGCCAAAGATGACGAGCGCGTTGGCGGCCCTCTCGCCGGGCACGGCCACGATGAGCTTCACGGGCTTGTCGAGGGTGTAGTCACCCACTTCGGCAAACTGGACCTGATCATTCGCCAACGTGAGAGAGTACGCCTTCACTTGGGGGTCGTCGGGTTTGTAGATGCCGACCTGCGGCAGGCCGGTCCCCTGAAAGTCCGCCATGACGTAAGCCGCATTCTTGGGCAGGCCGCCCAGCAGGCCCAACACACGAGGCTCGCTCCCGCTGAAGTCCGTGAGGACGAGCGCTGAGCCGTCGTCGTTGGTAAGGATGGCCGCCACAGCCTTGGGGCCGTTGGGCCCGAGCTTGACGACATTGGCCCGCGACGGTTGGGCCTCGATTTGCTCCTCGGCGAGGACCTCCTCCAGGTTCCCGTTGCCGCTATTTCGGTGGAGGGTGACTTTGAACGGGTCCGGGTCATTGTAAATGCTCACAACCACCAGGTCGTCGAGCGGGGTGTTGTCCCGGCCGCCGATGTCGGTGGCCACGGCGAAGGCAGGACCCAGCAGCGAGAACGGCACGAGGCTCGGCTTCGCGGTGATGCCTCGCTGGCTTGCCTCCACCAGGTGAATCAGGTTGGCGTCGGCGGACGCGACGACCAGCACGTCGCGCTTGAGGTCCAGCAACCGGCCGACCGAAACCGAGGTTGCATCCTTCACCCCGCTGAGACGGTGGTTGACCCACTCGAAGGTGCCGTCGGCATTCTGGTAGCCGATCCGATATTTGCCGCTGGCGCGGTCGTGGATCACCAGGTCGCTCTTGCCATCCCCGTCGAAGTCGCCGGTGGTGAAGAACTCGCGCGTCGTCTCGCTGACGAACGCCAGCGCCGCCGCCGAGCCCAAACCACCCGCGCTTACCCAGGTCGCAAACCTCCGCCAACCGGTCAAACGATGTTTCATCATGGTCGAGTTCAATGTTAGGGACACTTTTTCGGGCGGGCGGCCGTTTGTCAACCAACGCCCCGTGTTCGACGCCGAAACGGCGGAAAACTTCATCCTGAGTCGAGGCGGGGTGGCCGACGCGGATTGTTCCGCCTCAGTCAGACTGCGCTTCGTCCGCTGCCGGCCCCGCGCCCCGGTTCCTCGAACGCCGGTGAACCCTCGCTAGAAACTCTCGAAGAATCTGCCGTTGGCGCTCCTCCTCGGCGACCGTCAAATTCCACAATGGGGTGGAGATTTGCAGGTCGAAGTCCAGAGACTCGAGTACGATACGCTCGCCCTGATCGCTGTACCATTCGAGGGATAAGGCGTTCGCGAGGCGCGTCGGCACCTCCAGGCCCAATAGGCGGCGGATCTCCACCTCGTCCTCCGGCAGGGCAGGCACCTTGATCCGGCGGGAGGCAGTTTGGGCACCGGCGACGCCTCTTCGCATCAGCGCCAGAATCGCCCGACTCGGCGCCGGTTTGGCCGGCGGCGCCGTGGCGCGGCGGCGAAACGCCAGGAAACAGCCGGCCAGGTCGCGACATGCGTTCCCGGTCACTTCGACCGACAGCGGCTCTTTACGCGCGGCCATCCAGAGCCAGCCAAAGACCCGGCCGCGCTGGCGGTTGTCCCACTCGCCGTGCGTCACCCAGTCCGCGATTCGCCACGCCATGTGAAGTGCCCTTGCTCGGGTTCAACCTTGACCCGCCAACCGTCACGACGCAAACACCAGCCGGCAGATCCCAACAGAGGCAATGATGCCCGCCAGGTCCGCCAACAGCCCGGCCGGCACGGCGTGCCGGGTACGGGTGATGCCCACGGAACCAAAGTACACCGCAATGACGTAAAACGTGGTTTCGGTGCTGCCGAGGATGGTGCCCCCGATCCGGGCGACGAGACTGTCCGCGCCGGCAGTTTCCACCAGGTCGCGGAACAGCGCGATCGTGCCGCTGCCGCTCAAGGGCCGCATCACCGACATCGGCAGCAGTTCCGCGGGAAAGCCCAGCGCGCCGAGCAGCGGTCCGAGTCCACGGGCCAGCAGGTCCATGCCCCCCGCCGCGCGAAACATGCCGATGGCCACCAGCATGGCGACCAAGTAGGGGATGATCCGCACCCAAAGCTGGAAGCCTTCCTTGGCGCCTTCTACAAACTCGTCGAACACCCGCACTCCGCGCAACGCGGCGTACAGGGGGATCATCCCGAGGAAAAGGGGCACCGCGACCACGGACACCGCGTTAACCCACCGCGCCGCTGGACTGCCCGACCCGTGAATCGCTCCGGACACGACCGCCCAGAGTGCCGCCACCACGCCGCCCACCAAGATCAACCGCCCCCACCACGCCAAGGGGCGCGGTGTCGGCCCGGCCTCCGGCGTGGCGGACGGTACCGGAGGCGTCGGCCCGCTCAAAGCTGATTGGGGAGCGCGATCAAACCGGAAACGCTGCAACAGCCGGGCCGCGCTGATGCCCACAAACGTCGAGCAAAAGGTCGCCAGCAGCGACGTGCCGACGATGGCTGTCGGGTTGGCCGAGCCTCCCACGGCGAGAATGCCAATCGCCGTCATCGGAATGAGTTGGATCGAACTGGTGTTGATCGCGAGGAACATGCACATCGCATTGGTCGCGGTCCCGGGGTGCGGGTTAAGCGACTCGAGGTCTTTCATCGCGCGCAGCCCGAGCGGCGTGGCGGCGTTGGTCAGACCGATGAAATTGGCCGTCATATTCATCAGCATCGAGCCGAGGGCGGGGTGGTGGGCGGGCACATCGGGAAAGAGCCAGCGCATCAGCGGGCGCATCAGGCGGGCGAGGCTGGCCACCAGGCCGGCCCGTTCGGCCAGCCGCAGAATCCCCAGCCACAATGCAGTGATGCCCACCAGCGGCAGCGCGGTCTTCATCACCGCCGCCTCGGCCGACTCGATGGCGCCGGTCGTCAGTTCCCCGAGTCGTCCGGCATGGCCGGCCAGCCCCACTGCGGCCAGCACCAGCCCGAGCCAGATGTAGTTCAACATGCCGCCCGGTTTATCGCCGGGCCGGCGGAGGCCGGAAAGCCCTTTTCTGTTCCAGCCCCGGACGGCGGGGGAGTCGTCGGCGGGTCCGTCCAGGTGGCCCACGGGCAGTACTCGGGTCGAAATCACATTGCCTGAACCAGCGACGCGGCGTCTGAGGCGATGTAATTTCTCTTGCACCTTGCCGGAACCGGTCGCATAGAACGGCGCGGCAACCGAACAACCAGCATGGCCCTTATCGTTCAGAAGTATGGCGGGACCTCGGTGGGCAACCCCGAACGCATCAAGAATGTCGCCGCGCGCGTGGCGCAGTACCGCGAACGCGGAGACCGCCTGGTGGTGGTGGTGTCCGCCATGAGCGGCGTGACCGACAACCTGATCAAGCTGGCGCGCGCGATCATGCCGCTCCCGAGCGAGCGAGAAATGGACATGCTGCTGGCCACCGGCGAGCAGACCACGATCGCGCTCACGGCGATGGCGCTGCACGCCCTTGGCATCCCGGCCGAATCCCTCACCGGCGCGCAGGCAGGCATCGTGACCGACGGCGTTCACACCAAGGCCAAGATTCAAAACATTACGCCGAAAAAGGTTCACGCGTTGCTGGACGGCGGGCACGTGGTGATCGTGGCGGGTTTCCAGGGGCAGACTGCCGAGGGGCAGATCACCACCCTTGGCCGGGGCGGGTCGGACCTGACCGCCATCGCCCTGGCCGCCGCCTTGAAGGCGGATCTCTGCCAGATTTACACGGACGTGGACGGTGTGTTCACCGCCGACCCGCGCATTGTGCCGGATGCCCGCAAGCTCGACGAGATTGCGTACGATGAACTGCTCGAACTGGCCGGCACGGGGGCCAAGGTCATGCAACTGCGGTCAGTCGAGTTCGCCAAGAAGTTCGGTGTGATCTTTGAAGTCCGCTCCAGTTTGAACGACAACCCCGGAACGATTGTGAAAGAAGAAACCAAGAGCATGGAGGACGTCGTGATCCGCGGCGTCTCGTTGGACAAGAACCAGGCGAAGATCACCATCATCGGCTTGTCGGACCGGCCCGGCATGGCGGCGCGCGTGTTCACCGCCCTCGCGGATGCGGCGGTGAACGTGGACATGATCATCCAGAACATCAGCCACGGAAGCGGCGCTCCCACGACCGATCTCTCGTTCACGGTGGACAAGTCGGAACTGCTCAAGGCGCAGAAGGTCATCGAGGGCCTGAAGAAGGAGTTGGGTTACAAGCAGGTCATCGCCAACGAATCCATCGGCAAGCTCTCCATCGTGGGCGTGGGCATGCGCAGTCACTCGGGCGTGGCAGCGCGCATGTTCGAGACCCTCGCACGCGAAGGCATCAACATTGACATGATCTCGACGAGCGAGATCAAGATCTCGGTCGTGATTGAAATCGCCAAGGCGGAAACGGCCATGCGCGCCGTCCACGCGGCCTTTCTCGGCTGAGTCTGATTTCGGCGACGGTGGCCACCCCGGTTCCGGGGGGCTGCCGGTCGGCGCTCCGGGGTGAGGGGCGTCGTGGCGACGGCGCGGGTGGTCGCCGGCAGGGGGCCCGGAATCCGCGCTTGGCGGTCTGGTGTGAAGCGGCCTAAGTTTGCCCAATGCACAGCTTGATCCGCTTCGTGGGCATCCTGAACGCCGCCGTCTGGTTCGGCTCGGTGGTTTTTTTCACCATCGCCGCCGGACCGGCGTTCTTCTCGGCGGAGATGGCGACCGTGCTTCCCCGTCCCCATGCCGGTCGCGTGGCGGAGATCATCATCAGCCGGCTGGCGACCGTGCAGATTTGGTGCGCGGTCATCGCCCTGCTGCACCTGTTGGCCGAGCACCTCTTCAGCGGCAAACGCGTCGAGCGGCTGACCCTCGGCGGTCTGGCCGGTCTTTTGGTCGTCAACCTCGCGGTCAAGTTCTGGCTGCTGCCCACCATGCACCGGCTGCAGATCATCCGTTACGCGGAGTCCTCCACGCCGGAACAAAAAGCCGCGGCGATTAGCCAGTTTGGTCTGTGGCACGGTCTATCCTCCGCCGGCAATCTGGTCGTCATCGTGTGCCTGGCCTACTACCTCTGGGTCCTGATGCGGCCGCCCGTGCCCGTGGGCCGCTTCGGAGGGACATTGCGCTGAGTCGCCGCGGCCACGGGAGCCCGAGCCGGGCTGGCTGACGAGGGGCAGCCGCCTGAGTCCGTTGAAGGGAATGAATTACCGCTGGCTCGCGCGCAGGAATCGCTGGTCGCCTAGTGCCGAAGCCGCCACCGCGACCTTGGCCGGCGACGCCGCGGGAGTCAGGGAAATGAGCTCCTGCCAGGGTGCGCCGAGTGCAGAAGTGCCTTCCACAGTCAGGGCGCGTCCGGGAACGCAAGCGATCACGAGCTCCAGATCGCCGTTGGGCAGGCGCTGCCACCCGGTGAACGACGACGGGGCGGGAGGGCCACCGGCCGCGGTGCGGATGGGGAGCAAGTTGTAGCTCTCAAAGGCCGTGTACACGGACGGGGTCACCGTGTCGTCCGCCCGGGTGTAGCGTGTGAACGTCAAGCGCGCGCGGTACTCTTGATCCACCGTCAGGGATCCCGCTGGGATCAGTGCCCGGCGGTCCGAGCCGGGAAGGGGTCCAAGTTCGAGCACGCTGTCCCCGCCCTCGGGCCGGAAAATTTCCACCCAGATTTCCCGGTCGCCGTCGCCGGTGAACTCCGTCCATTCGAGCCCAAACTCCGCCGCGGGATCAATGCGCTGCGCAGCGGCGAAGTTGGTCACCTTGGGCGCGGGAGGATATTCGTCCGAACCCAGGTCGAGCGTGAAGACCGAGTTGCCTGTGATCAGGCTGGAAAGCGTGAAGCGGTAGGTGCCCGGACCGTAGCGGAGATTGAGCGCCTGGGGACTGGGCGCTTCGGCGCCGAACACGAACGAGCCGGACTCGGGATCGAACTCCATGGCCTCAACCCAGCCCGAGGGGGTCCGCAGCGTCATGCCGGTAATGAACATCAACGCGTCGGGATCGTTCAACAACGTGTCGCTCAGATAGGCCTGGGCAAAGATGTCAAACGGCCCCTGCGAAGGCGGCAGCGGCACCGGGTCGCCGTCGTCGCTCTGTTGGTGCCACGCGGCTTTGTACAGGAACAGGGCGGTGACCTCATCGCCCTGCGCCCAAATGACCACCGGGCGAGCGAACAGTCCCAGCGACAAGGCCGCGAAAACCGGGATCGTCTTCATGTGCCGGTAACAGAACCCTTTTGCCTCATCGCGTCAAGCGACGTCCCCGTTGGTTTCCTGGCCCGGTAGGTTCTTCTGCGTTGGTCGCAGGGACGCCGGCCGGGCAAACCATCTCCGGATTTGCCTCCCGGGCGCTGGCCATTCACGCTGCCCCACATGAATGTCATCGAACGCGCGGTCAGCATCCATCCGTACTTCAACGTCCGCTCTGGTCAGATGCCGGCGGCCAAGGCCCTGTTGCGGGAATTCGTCGCCCGGACCGCCCGGGAAGACAAGGTGCTCTATTACGAGTTCACCCTGAACGACGACCAGATCTTCTGCCGCGAGGCATACTTGGGCGCTGCCGGCCTGCTCGCCCATCTGACCAACGTGGGGGATCTGCTGGAAAAGTTCCTGGCGCTGGCCGAGCTGGTCCGCGTGGAGGTGCATGGGCCGGCCGGGGAACTCGACCAGCTCAAGGGCCCGCTCGGCCATCTGAATCCCGCTTGGTTCGTGTACGAGTGCGGCGTGACGCGATCGGTCCCGGTTTGAGCCGGCCATCCGGCGGGGATCGGGGTTGGCGCAGGTTTGGCGGGCACGGCCCGGCTTCGCTCGCGTGTTTTCGGCTTCCGGGAGACGGTTTCGCCGAGGGCAAAATATGCGAAGGACTGGCCAATGCAGGTGGAGCCGGCCCGGCAGCGTTTCGGGATACTGAAGCCGCTGTCAGGTGGATTCCCAGAGCGGAGAAACCAAATCGCCGCCTCCGGGGGGCCGCTTGGCGGCATCCGCCATTCGCCACCCGGTTGCCGTTTTGCCGGGCGGCGGCTGGGGGGCTCAACCTGAATTGGAAGCTGACACATGAAGAACTTTATGACCCTCGACGGCAACGAGGCCGTCGCCTACGTCGCCTACCGCTGCAACGAAGTCATGGGGATCTACCCCATCACCCCTTCCTCGAACATGGGCGAATGGTGCGATCAATGGGCCTCCGAAGGCGTGAGGAACCTGTGGGGCACGATTCCCTCGGTGGTCGAGATGCAGAGTGAGGCCGGCGCGGCGGGGACCGTGCACGGCGCGCTGCAAACGGGGGCGCTGACCTGCACCTTCACCGCCTCGCAGGGGTTGCTGCTCAAGATCCCCAACATGTTCAAGATCGCCGGTGAGCTCACGCCCACGGTCTTCCACATTTCCGCCCGCTGCCTCGCCACCCACGCGCTCTCGATCTTCGGCGATCACAGCGACGTCATGGCCGCGCGGATGACCGGCTTCGCGATGCTGAGTTCCTGCTCGGTCCAGGAAGCGATGGACTTTGCGCTGATCGCGCAGGCCACGACGCTGGAGGCGCGCGTGCCCTTCCTGCATTTCTTCGATGGATTCCGCACCTCGCACGAGGTGTGCAAGATCGAGGTCGTCAGCGAGGAGACGATGCGGGCGATGATTGACGAGGACTTGGTGATCGCGCACCGGATGCGGGCGATGAATCCCGACCGGCCGGTTTTGCGCGGCACCGCGCAGAATCCCGACGTGTTCTTCCAGGCGCGCGAAGCCTGCAATCCGTTCTATTTCAAGTGCGCGGACATCACCCAGAAGGCGATGGACAAGTTCGCCGGACTGACGGGCCGGCAGTATCGCCTCTTCCAATATGAAGGCGCGCCCGACGCGACGAACGTCATCGTGCTCATGGGTTCGGCCTGTGAGACGGCGCATGAAACGGTGGACTTCCTGAATGCCCGCGGCGGGAAGTACGGGGTTCTGAAGGTGCGGCTGTTTCGGCCCTTCGACGTTCGGCGGCTGTGCGAAGCCCTGCCGGCCACGGTGAAGGTCGTTTCGGTCATGGATCGCACCAAGGAACCGGGCGCCTTGGGCGAACCGCTCTACCTCGACATCCTCGCCGGCCTCAGCGAAGGCGTGGCCGCCGGGTTCGGCGCGCTCAAGACGATGCCCCGCGTCCTGGCCGGCCGCTACGGCCTGTCCTCCAAGGAATTCACGCCGGCCATGATCAAGGCGGTGTTCGACAATGCCGAAGCGGCGCAACCGAAGAACCACTTCACCGTGGGCATCGAGGACGACGTCACCCACCTCAGCCTCAAGTACGATCCGGAGTTCTCGACCGAGGGCGAGAACGTGGTGCGGGCGATGTTCTACGGCCTGGGATCCGATGGCACCGTGGGCGCAAACAAGAACTCCATCAAAATCATTGGCGAATCCACCGGCAACTTCGCCCAAGGGTACTTCGTGTATGACTCGAAGAAGGCCGGCGCGGTCACTGTGTCGCATCTCCGCTTCGGGCCGTCACAGATTCGGTCCACCTACCTGGTGAATCGCGCCAACTTCGTCGCGTGTCACCAGCCTGTGTTCCTCGAGCGCTACGACATGCTGCAGCCGCTGGTGCCGGGCGGCACGTTCCTGCTGAACACCCCGTACTCGAAGGACGAAATCTGGGACCGGCTGCCGCAACCCATGCAGGCCCAGATGATCGCCAAGAAGATCAAGTTCTACGTGATTGACGCCATCAAGGTCGCCCGCGCCACCGGCATGGGCAGCCGCATCAACACCGTGATGCAGACCTGCTTCTTCGCCCTGGCCAACGTGCTCCCGCGCGAGGAGGCCATCGAGCAGATCAAGTACTCGATCAAGAAGACCTACGGCCGGAAGGGCGAGGACGTGGTCAAAAAGAACATCGAGGCGGTGGATCACACCCTCGCCAACCTCTTCGAGGTCAAGGTGCCGGACCGGGTGACCAGCAGCTTCGGCATTCCGGATCCCTTCACGGCCGACGCGCCGAACCGGATCAAGGAGACGCTGGGCAAGATTTACGGGGGCCTCGGCGAATACCTCCCGGTCAGTGCCTTCCCGTGCGACGGCACGTTTCCCACCGCCACGGCGCAGTACGAGAAACGCAACCTCGCGCTGGAGATTCCCGTGTGGGATCCCAAGACCTGCATCCAGTGCGGCAAATGCGCGGCCGTCTGCCCCCACGCCTGCATTCGCATCAAGGCTTACGACGCGAAGGAACTCGCCGGCGCCCCGGCCACCTTCAAGTCCACCGATGCGCGGGCGCCGGAGTGGAAGGGCCTCAAGTACACGATCCAGGTGGCGCCGGAGGACTGCACCGGCTGCGTCTTGTGCGTGGATGTCTGCCCGGCCAAGAACAAGACCGAGGCCAAGCTCAAGGCCATCAACATGCAACCGCAGGCCCCGCTGCGCGCGCCGGAACGCGAGAACTGGAACTTCTTCCTGAAGATCCCGGACCTTGACCGGCGCCGGGTGAAGGTGACGCAACTCCGCCAACAGCAGGCGATGCGACCGCTCTTCGAGTTCTCCGGCGCCTGTGCCGGCTGCGGCGAGACGCCTTACCTCAAGATGCTGACACAGCTCTTCGGCGACCGCGCGGTGATCGGCAACGCCACCGGCTGTTCGTCCATCTACGGCGGCAACCTGCCGACGACTCCCTATTGCGTGGACCACAATGGCCGCGGCCCGACGTGGAACAATTCCCTGTTCGAGGACAACGCCGAATTTGGTCTGGGATTCCGGGTGTCCATTGACAAACAACGCGAGTTCGCCTGCGAACTGCTCAAGAAGCTCGCGCCGAAACTCGGCGACGACTTCGTGAACGCCCTGATCCACGCCGACCAGCGGGACGAGGCCGGCATTTACGAGCAGCGTGAGCGCGTGGCGGCCCTCAAGCAGAAGCTCACCGGTGACTCGTCCAGTGACGCCAAGATGCTGCTGGGCGTGGCGGATCAACTCGTGCGCCGCTCCGTCTGGATCATCGGCGGCGACGGCTGGGCCTATGACATCGGCTACGGCGGCCTCGATCACGTGATCGCCAGCGGGCGCGACGTGAACATCCTCGTCATGGACACCGAAGTGTACTCGAACACGGGCGGCCAGATGTCCAAGGCCACTCCGGTGGGGGCGGTGGCCAAGTTCGCGGCTGGCGGCAAGCCGGTCGGGAAGAAGGACCTCGGCTTGATCGCGATGTCTTACGGGACGGTTTATGTCGCCAGCGTCGCGATGGGCGCCAAGGACGAGCACACGTTGCGCGCGTTCCTCGAGGCGGAATCGTACCCGGGGCCATCCATCATCATTGCCTACTCACACTGCATCGCCCACGGCATCAGCCTCGACACCGGCGTCGGCATGCGCCAGCAGAAGGCCGCTGTGGATTCCGGCCAGTGGCTGCTGTACCGCTACGACCCGCGCCGGGCTGCGGCTGGCGAGAACCCGCTGCAACTCGATTCGCCGGCGGCGAAAATGAAGGTCGCCGACTTCATGATGAGCGAGAACCGCTTCAAGATGCTGACCAAGAGCAGGCCGGAAGACGCGAAGCGCTTCTTCGAGAAAGCCCAGCACGACGCCGAGGCGCGCTGGCAGTTGTACACCTACCTCGCCGCCCGCCGGCCGGCCGGCGGCGCCACCGTGCCCGTCACCACGACCGCCGCCTGAACACCAACCGATCATCAACCGGAGACAGTTATGGACCTGACCACGACCTACCTGGGCCTGAAACTCACCAGCCCGCTGGTGCCTTCCGCCTCGCCGCTGACCCGCGAACTGGACGAACTCAAACGCGCCGAGGACGCCGGCGCGGGAGCCGTTGTCCTGCCGTCGGTCTTCGAGGAACAAATCGTCCGTGAGGCGGCCGAACTCGACATCGCCCTCGCGCAAGGAACCGAGAGCTTCGCCGAAGCCTTGAGTTACTTCCCGCAGGTCAGTGAATTCCGCATCGGCCCCGACGAGTACCTCGAACACATCACCAAGGCCAAGGCCGCGGTGAAGCTGCCGGTCATTGCCAGTCTGAACGGCACTTCGCTGGGCGGTTGGACGGAGTACGCCCGACAAATCGAACAGGCCGGCGCAGACGCCCTGGAACTGAACATCTACTACATTCCCACCGATCCGGACCTGACCGCGCTCGAGGTGGAGAACACCTATCTGGAGATCCTGAAAGCTGTGAAGGCGGCGGTGAAGTTTCCCGTCTCGGTCAAGCTCAGCCCGTTCTTCAGCAACATGGCCAACATGGCCCGCAAGCTCGACCAGGCGGGTGCCAACGGCTTGGTGCTCTTCAACCGGTTTTATCAGCCGGACATTGACCTGGAGACGCTCGAGGTCGAACACAGTCTGCTCCTCAGCACGCCCCAAGCCCGCCGCCTGCCGTTGCGCTGGATTGCCCTCCTGTACGGGCGGGTCGCTGCCAGCCTGGCGGCCACCAGTGGCATCCACACCGCCTACGACGTCCTCAAGGTCACGATGGCCGGGGCCGACGTGGCGATGCTCTGCTCGGTCCTGCTGCGCAAGGGCATGGGCCAGATCGCCGTCATTCAAAAGGAGATGACCCAGTGGCTGGAAGAGCACGAGTACGAATCGCTGGCCCAAATGAAGGGCAGCCTCAGTCAGAAGAACTGCCCCGAGCCCAGCGCCTTCGAACGCGCCCAGTACATGCGGATTCTGACCACCTACAAGCTCGCCATCTGACTCATCGTTTCCGCGGCTTCAGGGCGTCCGTGCTGAACGGACGCCCTTTTTGCTGGCCGCTTCAGCCACTCGATCGGCTGCTTTGCCTGGGGCGAAGACTCACCCCGGTGCCGGTGAGCAGAACGCTCTCCCATCCCAGAGCGTTTCCACCTTTCGCGTAGCGCAGTCCGGCCCGGCAGCGGATCGTGGCGCCGTCCCAGCGCGGCGATGGTTGGGCGGTGGAACGCCGACACACCCTGCCGGCGAGGACGCCACCGCTACGTCATTTCGGGAAACCCTTTAACGACTGCGCGGTGGCCGCCCTTTCGCCGTCGGTTACCGGCGCGCTTCAAAACTTGCACGATTAGCTCACCGGCAGGGGCCAGTCTCAGAACGAGCCGGGTTCATCGCGCGGTCCAACTCGCGGTCGGTCTGGCTGCGCTGACGGTTGCGCTCCATCGCCACGGGCGCGGTGATGGCTCGCGCGCGGGATGCCACCGGCTGGTTGGGACGGGCGACGGGAAGGGTATGCAACGCGGCGCGGTTCCATTCGATCAACAAGGTCGGCCGCCAGCAGGGTCAGAGTCGCGGCGGGGAGGGCCAAAGGCCGGATGCACAGCAACCATCCGCCCCGCTGCGGGTACTGGTGCCTACCGTCCACGGAAGTCTTGCCAGAATCGTCGTCGGCCGCTTGCCCTGCGATCCGAAGGAGGGAAGCCCCCGCGGCCCGAATGGACGAAGTGAACCGATTCGAGACGAAGGTGGAGCGGTTCTTGCCCAAGTTCGCCCGACCGATCAGTTGCGATGGTAATCCGTTGACGATACTCGAGTGAGCGGGGGCATTTCGATAGCGAAGCGGGCCTTTGCCCCGGGGGCGATCGCCATTCGTCTCGTCGCCGAGCCAAGCCCCCGCGACGGCGAACCCATCATCCGTTCGTTTGTTCGTGATTTGGCTTGCCGCGTGGGGCGGCGGGTTGCAATACTTAACTTCCCTAAGTAAAAGCTATGGGCTCCATCCTTCACCTTCGCTCGATCCAGAACGTCCTTGGTCTCCTTCTCGGCGCCAGTCTATGGACCGCCGTTGCCGCCCAAACCGCATCACTCGTGGTCCACGCGGACAAAGGCCAGCACCAGATCAGTCGCCACATCTACGGCCACTTCGCCGAGCACCTCGGGCGCTGTATCTACGAGGGCATTTGGGTGGGTGAAGACAGCCCGATTCCCAATGTCCGCGGCATCCGCACGGATGTGGTGGAGGCACTCAAACGGATGAAGATCCCCGTTCTCCGCTGGCCGGGCGGCTGTTTCGCGGACGAGTATCACTGGAAAGACGGGATTGGTCCGCGCGAGCAGCGGCCGGCCATGATCAACACCCATTGGGGCGGCGTGGTGGAGAACAACCACTTCGGGACCCACGAGTTTCTCGACCTGTGCGAGCAACTGGGCACCGAGCCCTACATCTGCGGCAACGTTGGCAGCGGCAGCGTCCAGGAAATGATGGAGTGGGTCGAGTATATGACCTCCGATGCCGACTCGCCGATGGCGAATCTGCGGCGCCGAAACGGCCGGGAGCAGCCGTGGAAGGTGCGCTACTTCGGCGTTGGCAACGAGAGCTGGGGTTGTGGCGGCAACATGACGCCCGAGTACTACGCGGACCAGTACCGCCGCTACAACACGTTCGTCAAAGACTACTCAGGGAACCGGATTTACCGGATCGCCTGCGGTCCCAATGGCGGGGACTACCGCTGGACCGAGGTGCTCATGGACAAGGTGGGCCACCGGATGAACGGCCTCTCGCTGCACCACTACACCATCCCGACCGGCGACTGGGGTCGCAAGGGCTCAGCCACCGAGTTCGGCGAGGATCAGTACCACGGCGCCCTCCGGCGCGCGCTGCAAATGGACGAACTGATCCGGCGGCACGGCGAGATCATGGACCGGCGCGATCCCCAGAAGCGGATCGGCCTGATCGTGGACGAATGGGGCATCTGGACCGACGTCGAGCCCGGCACCAACCCCGGCTTTCTCTACCAGCAAAACTCCCTGCGTGACGCCCTCATCGCCGCGCTGACCCTCAACATCTTCAACCAGCACTGTGACCGCGTGAAGATGGCCAACATCGCCCAGACCATCAACGTGCTGCAGGCCGTGATTCTCACCGATCGGGAGAGGATGATCCTCACCCCCACTTACCACGTCTTCGAGATGTACGCGGTCCACCAGGACGCCACGATGCTGCCGGTGGAGGTTCAGGGCGAGGACTATGTCTTCGGCCAACAACGCCTTCCACGGCTCCACGCCTCGGCCTCGCGCGACGCCGCGGGAGTCATCCATGTGTCGCTCTGCAATCTCCACCCCTCGGAGGCGGTTGACCTCGACCTCAGCCTGCCGGGCGCATCGGTGAAGTCGGCGGTGCCGCGGGTTCTGACTGCCGACACGATTCAGTCCCACAACACCTTTGACCAGCCGGACGTGGTCCGGCCCCGGACGCTCGCGACGATCAACGTCAACGCGGGCAAGTGTCGGGTGACGCTGCCTGCCAAGTCGGTGACGGTCCTGGCGCTGCAGTAACACCGGGCATGACAAAATGGCTTTGATTGGCGAGTTTTCGCGGCGTCGCGGACATGGTGGTGGTACCTTCCAAAATGGGGCAGTTGAACAAGCGGGCATTGCTGGCCCGGCTTCAACGCCTCGGAGCTGCGTCGCGCGCCGACCTCGCCAAATCGCTTGGCCTGAGCCAGCCCACGGCGGGCAAAATTGCCGATGATCTGCTGCGCCTCGGCGTCATCGAGGAATTCGAGGCGGATGCCCCGCCGGCAGGTGATGCCGACTCGGTTCCGAGACTGGGGCGCCCGGGCCGGACGCTGCGGCTGAATCGGTCGTCCCCGCGTTTCATCGGTATCCAGCTCGGCGTCAGGGAAACGGGGTTGTGTGCGCTGCCGGTGGGCGTGGATCAGGAAGATCGCTGGACGCTTCAGTTCTCCACGCCGGATTCGGCCGATGCCTGGGTGCGCCAATTGAAGGGAGCGGCGAAAGATCTTCCGGCCAAGGGCCTGTGGGGAGTTCTGGTCAGCGTGCCGGGGATCGTGGACGAAGCAGCGGGCCGGGTGTTGTTCTCGCCCAATCTTCACTGGACGGAGTCGGCCAACCTGCCCGCGTTGGTCGAGACCGTTTGGAAAACGCCAGTGCTGCTGGTGCAGGAAGAACGCGCGTTGGCGTTGGGCCACCAGTATCTTGAGCCGGAGTGCGACGATTTCCTGCTGGTGGACTTCGGCGACGGGGTGGGCGGCGCGGTCATCATCGCCGGGCGGTTGTCCGGCAGTCCGCTGCCGATCTCTGGGGAATTGGGCCACACCCCGGTGATCGGGAATGAACGGTTGTGTGGTTGCGGAGCCTCTGGCTGCCTCGAGACCCTGGCGTCCACCGGGGGGTTGCTGGCCAGTTTCGCCGCCGCTCATCCGCGCTCGCCCGTCTCATGGGCCGCGCTCGAATCTTCGGTGCGATCCAGCGGCATCGAGCCGTGGCTGGCGCGGACCTTGGACGCCACAGCCGCCGGCATCGCTGGCGCCCTGAATGTGATCGGTTTGCGCCACGTGGTGCTGACGGGATCGTTGCCCGATCTATCTCCTCTGGTGGTGCGCTATCTGTCCGATGCCATCACGCGGGGCGCTCTGTGGGCACGCTTCGGCCAGATCGAGGTCGAGGCCGCGCCGCGCCGCCGCACTGCGGGCCTGGTCGCGGCCGGGATTGACCGGCTGGTTTTGCCCATGACCGGCAAGGCTCCCGCAACCGTTGGCTGACCGCTCGCTTTTCTGCTCCGTCGCTTTCCCGTAACCGATCCACTGAAGAAATCCATGCCCACTCTAAAACAACTCGAAGTCTGGTTCGTCACCGGCAGCCAGCATCTTTACGGCCCTGAAGTCCTCAAGCAGGTCGCCAAAGACTCCCAGGCGATCGCCAAGGCCCTTGACGCCGCGCCCGCGCTGCCCGTCAGCGTCGTCTTCAAGCCCGTGATCAAGTCGCCCGCCGAGGCCACTGCCCTCATGCAGGCCGCCAACACGGCGGAGAACTGCATCGGCCTCGTGACGTGGTGCCACACGTTCTCGCCGTCGAAGATGTGGATCAACGGCCTCAACCTCCTCCGCAAGCCGCTCCTCCACCTCCACACCCAGTTCAATCGCGACATCCCTTGGGCCACGATTGACATGGACTTCATGAACCTCAACCAGGCCGCCCACGGCGACCGCGAGCACGGCTTCATCATGAGCCGCATGCGCCTGAATCGGAAGGTCGTCGTCGGCTACTGGCAGGAGGCGTCGGTGCAGGAAAAGATCGGCGCCTGGGCGCGCGCCGCCGCCGCTTGGGCCGATTGGCAGGGCGCGAAGTTCGCCCGCTTCGGCGACAACATGCGCGAGGTCGCGGTGACGGAGGGCGACAAGGTGTCCGCGCAGATGAAGTTCGGGTTCTCGGTCAACGGCTATGGCGTGGGCGATCTGGTGAAGGTCGTCAACGAGGTCGCCGACGCGGACGTGGACAAGCTCTGCAGGCAATACGAGTCGGCCTACGAGGTCGCGCCGGACCTGCGCCGGGGCGGTCGCCGGCACAAGTCCGTCCGCGAAGCCGCGCGCATCGAGCTGGGCCTGCGCGCCTTCCTGAAGGCCGGCGGGTTCAAGGGGTTCACAACCACGTTCGAGGATTTGCACGGTTTGGTGCAGTTGCCCGGCATCGCGCCGCAGCGGCTCATGGCTGACGGCTTTGGCTTCGGTGCCGAGGGCGACTGGAAGACCGCCGCGCTGCTCCGCGCGATGAAGGTCATGGCGACCGGCCTGCCCGGCGGCACGTCCTTCATGGAGGATTACACCTATCACCTGCACCCCGACGGCAAACAGGTGCTCGGCGCGCACATGCTGGAAATCTGCCCGTCCATCGCGGACGGCAAGCCGTCGCTGCAAGTCCATCCGCTCGGCATCGGCGGCAAGGCCGACCCCGCGCGGCTCGTCTTCAACACGCCCGCCGGCCCGGCCCTGAACGCCTCGCTGATTGACCTCGGCAACCGCTTCCGCCTGCTCGTGAACGAGGTGGACGCCGTCGCGCCGGAGCAGCCCATGCCGAAGCTGCCCGTCGCCCGGGCGCTCTGGGTGCCGAAGCCGAATTTCGAGGACGCCTGCGCGTGCTGGATTTACGCTGGCGGCGCGCATCACACCGGGTTCAGCCAGGCCGTGACGACCGGAATGCTGGAAGACTTCGCCGAAATCGCGGGCATCGAGTTGGTGGTGATTGATGGCGCCACGAAGGTGCGTGACTTCAAGCAACAGCTTCGCGGCAACGAGATTTACTACGGACTGAAGGATGGCTTTGTGGCCTGATGCGCCATCCCGAGGGCGAGGTCCGTGAAATCTCCCCGCGCATCGTCTTCCGCCACCATGCTCGCCGCCCGCCTGCATGGGCCGCGGGACCTGCGTGTCGAAAGCATCCCGCGTCCCGGCCCGCCGCAGCGCGGTCAGGCGCTCCTGCGCGTGCTGGCCACCGGCATCTGCGGCAGCGACCTGCACTCCTACCTGGACGCCCGCATCGGCGATACGCCGGTGGAACAGCCGCTCATCCTTGGCCACGAGTTCTCCGCCGTGGTGGAAGCGGTCGGGCCGGAGTCACTCGACGGCAATCACCAACCGCTGAAACCGGGCACGCGCGTGGCTGTTGACCCGGCGCAGCCCTGCCATCACTGCGAACCGTGCGAGCACGGGCACCCGAACCTGTGCCGCAACCTCGCCTTCTGCGGCAACTACCCTTACGGCGGCAGCTTCTGCGAGTGGTTGCTCATGCCCGCGCGCAGTTGCTTCCCCGTGCCCAAGTCCCTCGATGACACCGAGGCCGCGCTGCTCGAACCGCTCGGTGTCGCGCTCCACGCCGTGGACCTCGCCAAGCTCCGCGTCGGCCACAGCCTCGCGATTCTCGGGAGCGGACCGATCGGTCTGCTCTGTCTGCAGGTCGCCAAGCTCGCCGGTGCCGCTCCGATCTTCGTGACCGACCGGCTTCCCTGGCGCCTCAAGCTCGCCGAGAGATGGGGCGGCTTCCCCATCCCCTGCGACCGGGACGACCCCGTCCAGCGCATCACGAAAGAAACCCACGGTCGCGGTGTGGATGTGGTCATCGAAGCGGCGTGGGCGGGCGACACCGTCGGTCAGGCCGCCGAGATGACGCGCCACGGCGGCCGCGTCGTCCTGGTGGGCATCCCCGGCGACGACCAGCTCGCGCTCAAGCACTCCACCGCCCGCCGCAAGGGTCTGACCCTCGTCCTCAGCCGGCGCATGAAGCATTGCTACCCGCGTGCCCTCCGCCTGGCTGCTGAAGGCCGCGTGGATTTGCGCGGCCTGGTGAGCCACCGATTTCCCCTGCGCCAAGTGGTTGAGGCGTTCCAAGTGAACTGCGCCTACCGCGACGGGGTCGTCAAGGTGATGGTGGACGGCCATCGCTGAGTTCCGGAGTCCGGCGATCCGGGAACCGGCGGGAACCGGACAGGAATCCGTTGTGCCCGCCCCTGGCAACCGGTTACCGGAATGCCGTGGTCAGGCGGCCGGGCCCCGATGATGTTCGTCCATCCACAAGCAGTCTTTGGGACAGACTTCAATGCAGTAGCCGCAGAGGATGCAGGCGTGCGGCTGGAGGGTCCACGATTTGGAGGGTTTGCGCGTCACTTTGATCGCGCCGGTCGGGCACCGTTTCTCACAGACCGAGCAGTAGGTGCAGGTGTCCGGATCGAATTCGAGGCATCCCCGGGCCTCCGCGAACGGCACATGGGGTTCGGCCGGATACGGCCGGGTCACCGGCGACCGGGAGGCGTTGCGAAGCAGATTGCGAAGGAGGTCCACCATGGTCGGGTCGGCGTGGGGGTCAGCGTTCCGTGCAACTGATGCACGGATCAATCGAAACCACGATCACCGGCACATCCGCCAGTTCGCAGCCCGGCAGCATGTGGAGCAAGGGCGCGAGGTTGGCAAAGGTCGGCGTGCGCGCGCGGAAGCGTTCCAGGTTCTTCGAGCCGTTTGCCTTGATGAAGAACAGCAGTTCCCCACGCGATTGTTCGATGCGGGCCGCGACCTCACCAGTCGGGTTGCCCTTGAAGGGGACCGAGAGCGGCGTGTCCGGCAGCCGGCCCATGGCAGCGCGGATGAGTTCGGCGCTCTGGTCCAGCTCGCGCAACCGCACCATCATGCGCGCGTAGGCGTCGCCGTTCGTCTCGGTGATCGGGTTGAAACCGAGTTCTGGATACGGGGCGTAGCCGGTCTGGCGGAGATCCATCGCAAGGCCGCTGGCCTTGGCCACCGGCCCCACGGCGCCGAGTTCGTGCGCCTTTTCGCGGGTCAGGACGCCGATTCCCTTGAGCCGCCGCTGAATCGTGTAGTCCTTCGCAAACGCGCCGCCGAGTTCCCGCAGCGACGCTTGTGCCCGGTCCAGCCCCGTCCCAATCCGCTTCAACTGGTCGGGCGTGATGTCCTTGCGCACGCCGCCGATGCAGCAAGTGGTGAGCATGATGCGGTTGCCGGCGGTGATCTCCATCAGGTCGAGAATCTCCTCCCGGCAACGCAGGGTTTGCATGAAGAGGTTTTCGAAGCCGAAGGAATCGGCGAGCAGCGCCAGGAAGAGGAGGTGGCTGTGCATCCGATGCAACTCGGCCCAGATCAGGCGCAGGTATTTTGCCCGCTCCGGCACGGCTAGTCCCAGGAGCTGTTCGATGCCCTGGCAGTAGTTCATCGCGTGCATGAAGCTGCAGATGCCGCAGATGCGCTCGATGAGGAAGACGTCCTGCTGAAAGTCCTTCTGCTCCGCCAGCTTCTCGAGGCCGCGGTGAACGTAGCCGATGGCCGGGAGGGCCTCGACCACGCGTTCATCTTCGAGAATGAGGCGCAACTGGATCGGTTCCGGGAAGACCGGATGCTGGGGACCGAACGGGATGGTGGTGCGCTGGCTCATGCGGCGGCAGGGGAGGCGGCGGCGGGCTGGCGGGCGTCCAGTTCCATGCCGCAGCGGCGGAAGCGGTTCATGGGCGTCTTGGGGGCGGCTTCCGTGAGCATCAGCCGCCCCTGAAAATCGAGGGCCAGCCCGGTGAACTTCACGCCGAAGTGATCCTTGATCTCATTCTCCACGATCATCGCGGCCGGGTAGAGGCTGCTGACGCTGCACAGTTCCTGACCGTCCGGAATCTCGAGCCGCAGATGCAACGGCTGGTAGGCCTTGTCGAAATGATAGTACACCGTGTGCCCGGTTCCCTGGTCGAGACAGGTCAGCGTCACCAGGCGGTAGCCTTGCTGTCGCAGCACGGCGACCTCGTGCAACAGATTGTCGGGCGTGACCGTTTTGGCGGGCAGGAGGCTCATGGGGTTTTCGCGAGTTCGGCGGGCGCGGCGACGGGTGCGGCCGGGGAGGCCGGCGTGGCCGGAACGGTTTCCGGTGGCGCCGCTGGTTTCGGCGAGGGCTCGTGCGTCTCCGGGACCAGCGACGGCCGGGAGACCGGCTGGCCGCGGCGCCTGAGGTCGAGCTTCTCGGCGGCTTTGACGATGCCGTCAATCACCGCTTCGGGCCGCGCCGGACAGCCGGGCACAAACACGTCCACCGGCACGACCTCCTCGATGCCGCCCAGCACATTGTAGCATTCGCGGAAGATGCCGCCGGTGGAGGCGCACACGCCCACGGCGACGACCGCCTTGGGTTCCGGCATTTGGTCGTACACGTTCTTCAACACGCGGGCATTTCGATGGTTGACCGACCCGGTCACCAGCAGGACATCCGCGTGCTTGGGATTGCCAACGTGGATGATCCCGAACCGCTCGAGGTCATAGAGCGGCGAAAGGCAGGCCAGCAGTTCGATGTCGCAGCCGTTGCAACTGTTGCAGTTGAAATGCACCACCCAGGGCGATTTTTTGAGGCCGAATTGTCGCAGCATGGTTTGGTTTCGTTACCGCCAGTACAGCCAGATGATGTTGGTCAGTGCGAGGCCGAAGACCACCGTCCACATGAAGCGGAACATCCAGTGGGTCGTCAGCCGCGCGCAAAGATTGTCCAGCAACAGGGTGACGGCAAAAACACCGGCCGCCAGCAGCGCGGCCATCCAGGCATTCGTTGCCCAGAACAGGCCCGCCAGACCGAGGAAGAACGCCGCCTCGTAGCAATGCGCCAGTTCGATCATGCCCAGGTACGGCCCGGCGAACTCGAGCGTCACCCCCTTGACGATTTCCTGGTGCGCGTGGTGCGACGTGGCGAGGTCGAACGGCGATTTCTGGAACTTGATCATCACCACGCTGAGGTAGGCGATGAACACCAGCGGCAGCGAGAGCAACATCGGGCGCGACGCCTCGTACACGCTCTGCAGCCGGAAACTGCCGTTCGCCAGGTAGAAACCGATGACCATCAGAATGAGGATCGGTTCGTAGGCCACCATCATCACGATCTCCCGCTGCGCGCCGATGCGGCTGAAGGGCGAACGGACACTCATCGCGCCGATCACCAACGCCAGGGTCGAGAAGGCCAGAATGAACAGCAGCATCAGCGCGTCGCCGCCCGTGGCGAGCATGAAGGTGGCGAGGGCGATCAGGGCCAGGTGCAGGTAGGCGTAGAAGACCTGCGTGCGGTTGACCACCACCGGCTCCTTCTGGAACAGCTTGATGATGTCAAAAAAAGGCTGGAGCAGCGGCGGCCCCTGACGGCCCTGCAACCGGGCGGTCAAGACGCGGTCCAGCCCGCGGATCAGGCCGCCCACAATCGGGGCCAGCACCACGGCGGCCAGGCCAAGGGTCATGCGCGTGCTCATGCCAGGCTGACGCGGGCGAACAGGCTCAGGAGAATGAGCAGCGCCACCAGGTTGGCCCAGCGGGTCATGGTTTCCTCCCCAAACAGGTGCGTGAAATAGTAGCTGGTGACCTGGGCGGTCGTGCGCTGGTCCATCACCGACCGGAACTCGAAGGTCCGCGTGCCGACGACGACGTTCTCGCCGCACAAGTAGGGCAGACGAACCTGCGTGCGGCGCAGCCCGAAGAACGAGGCCAGCCCCGCCAGCACCACCACCAGCAACGTCACCATGATCGGCCAGCCCATGAAACTGTCCACCGACTGAAGCAGCCCGAGTGAATCGGGCTGAAGATAAACGTGCGAAAGGGTCGAGATGGCCAGCGGTCGCAACCATGCCCGGTACACCGTCATGACCCCGGCACCGGCGACGAGGACCATTGCGCCGAGCACCACGAGCGCCGCGCTCATCGTCCGCGGGATTTTCTCGAGGTGATATTTCTCGTGATAGGCCGTGGTGACAATCCGCCCCAGCCACTTGCCCCAGAAGAAAATGGTCAGGGCACTGCCGATGACCAGCAGCACCAGGACCAGGGGCGTCTGGCCGGCGGAGACGATGGCCATCCATTTGCCGACCAGCATTCCGAAAGGCGGCGCCATCATCGAAATCATGCCCAGCGCGGCGATGGTTGTCGTGAGGGGCAGCTTGAAGAAGATTCCCCCCATCGCGTCAATGTGCCGGCTGCCGATCTGCTGTTCGATGGTGCCGACGCAGAGGAACAACAGCGCCTTCGAGATCGCGTGATACACCAGCACCACGAGCGCGGCGGCGTAGGCCAGCGGCGTGTTGATGCCGGAACACGCGACGATCAGGCCGAGGTTGGCGATCGTCGAGTAAGCCAGCACCTTCTTGGCGTTGCTCTGGCTGATCGCCATCGCCGAGGTGGCCGCGAAGGTGAAGGCCCCGGCCAGGGCGATCACCAGGGCCAGCGGCGTGCTGGCAAACGCCGGCGCGAGCCGCAGCACGAGGTACGAACCCGCCTTCACCATCGTGCTGGAATGCAGCAGTGCGGACACCGGCGTGGGCGCCACCATGGCCCCCAGCAGCCAGCTCTGAAACGGCATCTGCGCCGACTTCACAAACGCGGCCGTCAGCAGAAAGACCAGCGGCGTGGAGGCGGGATTGGCGATCAGGTTGCTGATCAAGCCCGTGCCCCCCTGGCGGTGATCCCACACCATGCCCAGCGACAACATCGCTCCGCCGAGCGCGTTGAGGGTCAGCGCCCGCCGCGCGCTCGCCTTGGCTTCCTCCGTGCCGTCGTGACCGATCAGGAAGTACGAACAGAGCGTCGTACCCTCCCAGAACACCGCGAACCACCGCAGGCTGTCTGCCAGCACCAGGCCGTTCATCAGCCCCAGAAAGCCAATCAGAACCAGAAAGAAACGGCCGTTCTGGGCGGCAGTTGGCGGAGCGTGTTCCGCGTGCCGGCCCATGTACCCGATCCCATGCAGGAGGATCACCGAACCCACCAGCGTGATGATAAGCACCAGGAGCAGGGACAAAGGATCCACGATGAACGGCGGTGCCACGGAACTGGCCGGGTCGGCGCCGAAGTGCTCCCAGACCAGCAACCCCGCCTGCACGCCGGCGGCGGCGGCCACCAGCCACATTCGGCGACACACGCCGAGGGCGAAAAAGACGCCGACCAGCGCGGCCTCCAGGATCCCGCCCAGCGGCTCCAGCCACCGGGCGCCCGCAAGCACAAACGGCCCGCGGAGCGCTAGGGCCAAACCGCTGGCGACTACACATCCCACCGCCGCCAGCACGACGCCCCGGCGGGCGGATTCCGTCCGCACGCCCCAGGCGGCCGCACCGAAAATCATCGGCCCGGCAATGAGCAGCAGGAGCAAAATGGCTTCTGAGGACACGATCGAGGACATCCCGCACCACCAAGGTGGGCCGGGAGTTTGACCGCTAACCCGGGTCGGACAACCGAAAACCTCCCATTAGTCAAAGTGGCAGGCGATCTCCGGCAAGTAAGGACTCCCCCGGAAGGCTCCCGGTCCCCATCCTGGCGGGGCCTCACGCCTCCCGCAGGCCAATGGTGCTTCGGCTCCATACTGCAACCGCCACCGGCGCGATGCGTGGCCCGTGACCACCCCGCCCTCGCCAAGGGCGCCCAAACGGATCATGCTGCCGGCGTGCAGTCTCTGGAGCGTGAGATTCCAGTGTCCTTCCGGCATCGCGTCTTCTTCACCGAGGGCGCGTTCCGCGCTGCGAATCCGTTGCTCGCGGATTTGCTGACCGCGAGTCCCGGTCCGGCCAGGGTGCTGGTCACCTTGGATGCCGGGCTGGTGCAGGCCAGGCCGGACCTTCCGGCGCTCGTCGTCGGGTACTTCGAGGCGCGGCGCGGTTCGGCCCGGCTGGTGGCGCCCCCGGTGGTGCTCCCCGGCGGGGAGGCGGCGAAGAATGACCCGGCGCTGGTCGGGCAGGTTCAGGCTGCCATCGAACAACACGGGATTTGCCGCCACTCGTACGTGCTCGCGGTCGGGGGCGGGGCGCATCTTGATGTGGTGGGGTTTGCCGCCGCCACCGCGCATCGTGGGGTGCGGCACGTTCGCCTGCCCAGCACCACGCTGGCCCAAGCCGATTCCGGCGTGGGCGTGAAGAACGGTGTGAACGCCTTCGGCAAAAAGAATTTCCTCGGCGCATTTGCCCCCCCGTTTGCCGTGCTGAATGACTTCGACCTGCTTTCCACGCTGCCCGCGCGCGAACGGCGGGGGGGCCTGGCCGAGGCGGTCAAAGTTGCGCTCATCCGTGATGCCGCGTTTTTCGAGACCATCGAACGCGATGCCGCGCGGCTGGCGGCCTTTGAGCCGGAGCCGGTGCGCGCGTTGATCCGCCGCAGCGCCGAACTCCACGTGAACCACATCGCCAGCAGCGGCGATCCCTTCGAGTTCGGCTCCGCCCGACCGCTGGATTTTGGGCACTGGTCGGCGCACAAGCTGGAGCAACTCTCCGACTATCGGATCCGTCACGGGGAGGCCGTGGCCATCGGCGTCGCCTTGGACACGCTCTATTCGCGCCGGGTGGGCCTGCTGGACGCGGCGGAAGGCGACCGCGTGCTGGCGCTGCTGGGTCTCTTGGGCTTCGACTTGTTCGCCGAAGCACTCCGTCTCCGCGAGCCGTCCGGGCGGCTCGCTGTCCTGCGTGGGCTGGAAGAGTTTCGCGAGCATCTGGGCGGCGAATTGACGGTGACGCTGCTCGCCGGCGTCGGTCGGGGAGTCGAGGTTCACACGATGAACGAGGCGATCGTCGCCGACGCGATCGAGGAATTGGCCTGGCGCGCCCGCCCGCGTTGCGGCGCAGGCGGATGAACCCCATGCAACGGACCGCTGTCCTGAACGTGGTCGGCCTCAGCGGCACTCTGCTCAGCGAGCACACGCCGCATCTGCGGCGTTTTCGCGAACGGGGCTCATTCGCGCCGATCGCACCGGCCTTCCCGGCGGTGACCTGCACCGCCCAAGCGAACTATCTCACCGGCCGGCTGCCGCGGGACCACGGCATCGTCGGCAATGGCTGGTATCACCGCGAGCTGGCGGAGGTGCATTTTTGGAAGCAGTCCAACCACCTGGTCACCGCGCCCAAACTCTGGGACGAACTGCGCGCCTGCGACCCGCAGTTCACCTGCGCCAAGCTGTTCTGGTGGTTCAACATGTACTCGACCGCCGATTACTCGATCACACCGCGGCCGATGTACCCGGCAGACGGCCGCAAGGTGTTCGACATTTACACGCGGCCCGCGGCCGTGCGGCACGAGATCCAGCGCGATCTTGGGCCGTTCCCGTTCGCCACCTTCTGGGGACCGGCGGCGGGCGTGACGTCGCCGCAGGGCGGCCCCGACGCAGCGACCCGCTGGATCGCGGAGTCGGCCAAGTGGATCGAAGGTCGGTTTCAGCCGACGCTCAACCTCATTTACCTGCCCCACCTGGACTACAACCTGCAGCGGTACGGCGTCAGCGACGGCCCGTCGGACGGTCCGCGGCTGAAGGCGCAAATTGTCCCGGACCTGCGGGCCAGTGACGCGATCGCGGGCGAACTGATTGCTTTCTTCGAGGCGCGCGGGGTGCAGGTGATCGTGTTGTCCGAGTACGGCTTGGTGAACGTGGAGCGACCCATTCACCTGAACCGCGAGTTTCGGCGGCGGGGTTGGATCGCCGTGCGCGAGGAACTGGGGCGGGAACTGCTGGACTGTGGCGCGAGTCAGGTCTTCGCGGTGGCGGATCACCAGGTGGCGCATGTGTATCTGAGCGATCCGCGGATTGCCGGGGAGGTGCGGGAGGTGATCGAGCAGACGGGCGCAGAGGTGCTGGGGGCGGCTGAGAAAGCCGCCGCGGGTCTGGATCACCCGCGAGCCGGGGACCTCATCGCCGTGGCACCGCAGAACTCGTGGTTCACCTACTACTACTGGCTGGATGACGCGGTTGCGCCGGACTTCGCCCGCTGCGTGGACATCCATCGCAAACCCGGCTACGACCCGGTCGAGTTGTTCGCCGATCCGTCATTTTCACCTCTCGGGCTGCGGGCAAAAATCGCGTGGCGGCTGCTCCAGAAGCGGCTCGGCTTCCGGATGTTGATGGATGTGATTCCCCTCGACGCGGGACTGGTCAAAGGTTCCCACGGTGTCCGGTCCGCAAATCAGGCAGACTGGCCGGTGATGCTCACCGGCAAGCCGGGCCAATTGCCCGCCGGTCCGATCGAATCCGATCAGGTGTATCACCGGCTGCGGCATCTGATCACGGCAGGCAAGTGAGGCCGTCGGGAGCCGCCGGCGCGCCGCCGGCGGCGGGCAATCGTCGTTGGCCGGATCACCACACGCGCACCGCGGTCGGTCCGGATGGCACCTTCGCAAACGGCCCCGGTGTTGGCTTCAAATTGCTTCGGCGTCGGCCGCGATAGTCCCGGTCCACCACGAGAGGCGAACCATCTGCGTTCACGTAGGGCAGATTGGCGACCTTGGTTTTGCCGAGCCGCGCGGTGTCCACGCGGACGGTTCGCGCCTGGACGATCGCGTCGTCCAGCGTGAGCCGCAAGGTCACGCGGTCGTGGTCCTCGCTCAATTGCGGCGCGGGATTGTGCTCACGGCGAACCAGCGGGCTGACCTCCTGGGCCGCGGGCTCCGCGCCGTAGTAGTACACGTTGCCGGCCGCGAGTGTTGGAAACTCCCGGCCGTCGTAGCCCCACAGGCCGTGACTGCTGATCCACCGGAGTTCTTTAAGATTACCCCGCTGGCCGATGGTCGGGGATTCCCCGGTGCCGATGAAAAGGTTGTTGAAGAAGCGGTTGTCTCCCCCCGTGGTTTTCGCGAGCCCGGCCACCACCGTGCTGTGGGGCGGGTGGTACGGCGTGTCGCGCGACGGTTCGGGGCGGTTGGTGATCTTGCCGGCGAAGAGGTTGTGGACGTACGCCCCGCCTTCGGACATGTCGAGGATTGAGGTGGGTGACAGGAAGAGGTTGTTGTCCACGACGAACGGGCCGTGATTGACCTCGACGAAAAGGTCCTGGCCGGCGTTGTCATAAAAGAGGTTGCGCGACACGCGCGTGCCCTGGGCCATCCAGTCCAGCCACAGCCCCATGTTCGTGCGGAAGATGCGGTTCTGGCGGATCACGGTGTCAATCGCGGCGTGGAACTTGATGCCCGCCATCTCGGCCCCCGTGAAAAGGCGGCGCACGTGGATGTCGTGGATGACATTCCCCTCCACGAGGCTGAACGCCGGACCGAGGCTGCCCACGATGCCGGCCTGCTCACAGTGGGAAATGGTGTTGCCGCGCACAATGTGGTGGCCGATGTGCTCCCGCGTCCACGGGATGCGAAAGGCATGGGCGCGTTCGATGGTCTTCACGTACCCCTCGGCGGTGTCGGCGGAGGTGTTGTCAAACTCATCACCGTGCTTGCCGAGCGTGATTCCCGTGCAAACCGAGTGGCTGACGATGTTGCTCTCGATGATCCAGCCCTTGCTCCAGTGCGTGCCGATCAGGCCAATCTGCTCGGCGGTGGGCGGCGCCCAGGGCGTGGCGGCGTGCCGGAGAATGAAGCCGCGCACGGTGATGAAGTTGCGGCCCGGCTGGTCCGGATAAAAGACCGACTGCCGCGCGTTGATCTCGACCAGCCGATCGTTGGGATTCACGCCCGGGAACTGGGCCCAGAGAGTCGTCTGGCCACCCTCCACCTTGGCAAACCAAAGATTCGGATTGATGGCCGGATTGCGCTGCGTCGTGGCCCCGCCCCGGAAGACGAGACAGAGGGTTTGGGTGCCGCTGACGCTCTTGATCGGCGCGGTCACTGAGGTCCAGGCCTGCCAATCGCCGGTGTGCCGGACGGTCGCGGCGCCCAGCAACTCGCCGTCCGGCGAATTGTGCCGCAACTCGATGACGCCGCCCGCTGCGGCGGAGGCGACCCGCAGTTCCACTTCCGAGGTGCCGGCCCCGAAGTCCACGTTTTCATAGCGAACCCAGTCGCCCGCGTTGATCCAGCCCAGACAGTCGCCACCCTCGGAACTCGGAGCGGACTGAACCCCGTGCTGGGCCGAGAATCGGGCGGCCGGAATGCGGTCACGATTGGCAGAAGCCGGCCCCGGTCGGAACCACGCGACGTTCAGCAAATAGTCCTCGCTGCCGCCGCCCACCCAGGCGGGTTTTTGGCCGGCCGGCAGCATGATTTCATCGAGACTGGCCGCCTCCGTCAGCCACTCACCGTCCAGATACACCGCGCCAGTGTGGTGAACGCGCCCCAAGGGATTGAACCAGTCCCCGCGGATCACGTTGGTGTAAGGATTGAAGCTGCCGAAGAAGGAGTTCGGCAACGTGACCTGCCAGACGTCGTCCTGTACGCGAGTCCAGCCGGTCACAACCTCCGATCCTTTGATCTCCACGCGCTCGCCCCGGGCGGCCTGATAAACAATGCGCCGGCGGTCAGAAAGGCCGCCGCGGGGTGGATTAATCCGCTCGCGGTAGGTGCCGGCGTGAACGGTCACCACGTCGCCCGGTTGCGCGGCCTCGGCAGCCCGCTGAATCGTTCGAAACGGCGCGCGGCGGCTGCCGGGATTGGCGTCGCTGCCCGAAGGGGCGACGTGCAGCTCAGCGGCGTGCGCGACCGGCATCGCGATGAGAAGGACTGCGAGGGAGGAAAAGTGAGCGTTCATGCGCGCAAGCAAACCACGGTCGGCCGAGGGCCGGCAAGCCCGCCGCTGCCCGACCCGGGCGCGGTGGTTGCGAGGGCGGAGGATTTCGGTAGCTTCACGCCATGCCGCGCACTCCGAGCCGCAAATCCGGCCCTCGTCAGACCGAGTTGGACCAGCAAATCGAAGCCCTGATCGCCGCCGTCGGAGGCGGTCACCATCCAGACCTGGTGGCCGACCTGGTGCGAACCGCGCTGAAGTTGCTGCGGGATGTAAAGCATCGTGGCGACATGAAGATCGTCCAGACGGCACTGCGCGAGTTGCGGTACGCCTTCAAGGTCTTCGAGCCATACGCGGGCCGGCGCAAGGTCACCATCTTTGGTTCGGCGCGCCTGCAGCCGGACCGCCCCGAGTACCGACAGGCGGTCGAGTTTGGCCGGCAGATGGCAGCGGCGGGCTTCATGGTGATCACCGGCGCCGGGCCGGGCATCATGCAGGCGGGTCACGAGGGCGCCGGACCGGAGATGAGTTTTGGGGTCAACATCCGGCTCCCGTGGGAACAGGCGGCGAACCCGGTGATCGAGCGCGATCAGAAGCTGATCACGTTCAAATACTTCTTCACCCGCAAACTCACGTTCATCCGCCACTCGGATGCGCTGGCGCTGTTCCCCGGCGGGTTCGGCACGCTGGACGAGGGCTACGAGGCGCTGACGCTGATGCAGACGGGCAAGAGCCAGCTCATGCCGCTGGTGCTGATTGACAAGCCGGGCGGCACCTTCTGGAAGACGTGGCATCAACACATCCGCGACCACCTGTTGCGCAACGAGTTGATTTCGCCGGAAGACCTGAACCTCTACCAGATCACGGACCGGCCCGAGCAGGCGGTGAAATGGATCACCCGCTTCTACCGGAATTACCACTCGAGCCGCTTTGTGAAAGACCAGCTCGTGATCCGGCTGCAGCACGCGCCGTCGGCGACGGCCCTGGCCGCGCTGAACGAGGACTTTGCCGAGATGATGCCGGAGGGCCCGGCGCGCGTGATTGAGGCGACCCCGGAAGAGCGCGAGGATGAAGACTTCCCGGAACTGCCACGGGTGGCGCTCGGTTTTGATCGGAAGTCATACGGCCGCCTGCGCGAATTCATTGACCGCCTGAACGCCCTGTGATTTGCCGGAGCCAAGGGGTAATTTGGAATTACTCCAAATCTTGACACGGGGAACTTCCCGCCTACGTTCCACCCGCCAATGAAGAAGGACAGTGTCACCCAGCTCGCCGACGAGCGCCTGAACGAGCGCCTGGCCCGCACCGGGCAGCGGTTCACGGAGCAGCGGCGCCGCGTGTATGGCGTGCTGCTGCAGCATCGCGATCACCCGAGCGCGGAAGAGGTCTTTCTGCGGGCCAAGCAGGTCATGCCGGAGATATCCATGGCAACGGTGTACAACACCCTGGACACCCTGGTGCAATGCGGCCTGGTGCGGCAGGTCAAACAGGACCGGGGTGCCACCCGGTACTGCTCCAACATGAAGCAGCACCACCACTTCTATTGCGAGGAATGTGGTGGCACCTTCGACGTGGACTCCGATGGCGTGGTACCCGGCCTGGAGCCGCAATTGCCCCCCGGCTTCAAGATGCGCAGCCTGGACCTTTCCCTCCGTGGGCTTTGTCCCGAATGCAGCGCCCGCCAGCGTCGCAAGAATCGCCACTCAATTTCATGAGCACCGCCATTTCGACCATCGAGGAATTCGTCAGGTCCGACTACAAGTACGGATTCGTCAGCAACATTGACACGGAAACGCTGCCGCCCGGACTGAACGAGGACATCATCCGGGCCATCTCGGCAAAAAAGAACGAACCGGAGTTCATGCTCAACTGGCGGCTGCGGGCCTATCGGCACTGGTTGACCATGACCGAGCCGCGCTGGCCGAAGGTCACCTATCCGCCGGTGGACTACCAGAGCATCATTTACTACGCCGCCCCAAAGAAGAAGCCGCAGTTGGGCAGTCTGGATGAGGTGGATCCCGAGTTGCGCCGCACCTTTGAGAAGTTGGGCATCTCCCTCGACGAGCAGAAGCGCCTCGCGGGCGTGGCCGTGGACGCGGTCGTGGACAGCGTGTCCGTCGCCACCACCTTCCAGAAAGATCTGGAGAAGCATGGCATCATCTTCTGCTCCTTTTCCGAAGCGGTCCAGAAGCATCCGGATCTGGTGGAGAAGTATCTCGGCTCCGTGGTACCGCACACCGACAACTTCTTCGCGGCGCTCAACTCCGCCGTCTTCAGCGATGGCTCCTTCTGCTACGTCCCCAAGGGCGTGCGCTGTCCGATGGAGCTCTCGACGTACTTCCGCATCAACGCGGCCGCCACGGGCCAGTTTGAGCGCACCCTGATCATCGCGGACGAGGGCAGCTACGTGAGCTACCTGGAGGGCTGCACCGCCCCGATGCGGGACGAGAACCAGTTGCACGCCGCGGTGGTGGAACTCGTCGCGCTGGACAACGCCGAGATCAAGTATTCGACGGTTCAGAACTGGTACCCCGGTGACAAGGAAGGGCGCGGGGGCATCTACAACTTCGTGACCAAGCGCGGCATTGCCAGGGGCCGGCGGTCCAAGATTTCGTGGACCCAGGTGGAGACCGGTTCAGCGATCACGTGGAAATACCCGAGCTGCATTCTCATGGGCGAGGAGTCGGTTGGAGAGTTCTACTCCGTGGCGCTCACCAACAACTACCAGCAGGCCGATACGGGCACCAAGATGGTCCACATCGGCCGGAACACCCGCAGCACGATCGTGTCAAAAGGCATCTCGGCCGGTCACGGTCAGAACAGCTATCGGGGCCTGGTGCAGATTCGCCCCAGCGCCGCCGGCGCACGTAATTTTTCGCAGTGCGATTCACTGTTGATTGGCGACAAGTGCGGGGCTCACACCTTCCCGTACATTGAGGTCAAGAACGATACGGCCCAGCTCGAACACGAGGCGACGACCTCCAAGATCGGCGAAGACCAAATCTTCTACTGCAACCAGCGGGGCATCTCCAAGCAGGACGCGGTCAACATGATCGTCAATGGCTTCTGCAAGGAGGTCTTCCGCGAACTGCCCATGGAATTCGCCGTCGAGGCGCAAAAGCTCCTGGGCGTGAGTCTGGAAGGCAGCGTCGGCTAGCAATCCCGCGTCAACGATTTTCCAACCATGCAACCCATACTTGAAATCAAGAACCTCCAGGCCGGCGTCGAAGGTCGCCACATTCTCAAGGGCATCAGCCTCACCATTCAGCCCGGCGAGATCCACGCGGTCATGGGACCCAACGGCAGCGGCAAAAGCACGCTGGCGGCCGTGCTGGCCGGGCGCGAAGGGTATGACATTGTGAGCGGCGAAGTACGCTATCTGGGACAAGACCTGCTCGAACTCGACCCCGAGGAGCGGGCCCGGGCCGGGCTGTTTCTCGCCTTTCAGTACCCGGTGGAAATCCCGGGCGTCAACAGCACGTACTTCCTCAAGGCCGCGCTGAACGAAATCCGCAAGCACCGCGGATTACCGGAGATGGACGCCATCGAATTCCTTGGCTTCGTGAAGGACAAGATCAAGCTGCTCGAGCTGAACGAGGACCTGCTCAAACGGCCCGTGAACGTCGGTTTCTCCGGCGGCGAGAAGAAGCGCAACGAGATCTTCCAAATGGCCGTGCTGGAACCGCGTCTGGCCGTGCTCGACGAGACCGACTCGGGCCTCGACATTGACGCTCTGCGCGTGGTGTCCAACGGTGTAAACAAGCTGCGGAGTCCCCAGAATGCCGCGCTCGTCATCACCCATTACCAGCGACTGCTCAATTACATCGTCCCCGATTTTGTCCACGTCCTGATGGACGGGCGGATCGTGCGGTCGGGCGGCAAGGAGCTCGCGCTTGAGCTCGAGGAGCGCGGCTACGACTGGATCGCGCGAGAACAACGTCTCGCCGCTTGAAATACGCCATGAGCGCCTCCAGCCAACCGCTGCCCACCCTTCGGGCAGTCTCCGATGAACGCCCCACGCCGGAACTCTGCTTCAGCGTGTGGGAACAGGCCCTGCGCGAACGGGCCGAGCCCAAGTGGGTGTATCCGCTTCGCAAGGCCGGTCTGGCCCGATTCGCGGAACTGGGGTATCCGACCCCCCAGCACGAGGACTGGCGATTCACCAATGTCGAAGGCATCGCGAGCCGGCCGTTTCGTCCCGCCCTCACCCCCGCCGGGGCAACGCTCACGCCCGAGGAACTGGACCAGCTCGTGTTCGCCCGGCTCGGCGGGGATCGCCTGGTTTTCGTGGACGGCCATTTCTCACCGGCCCTGTCCCGCTTTGGTCCGAAGCCCGGCGGGGTGGAGGTCACCAGCCTCGGGGCGGCGCTGAAGAACCGCGGCGCCACGCTTCAGGCGTCGCTGGCGCGGCAAAGCCGGATGGCGACCAATGCCTTTACCGCGCTAAATGACGCCTTCTTTTCCGATGGCGCCTGCATTGTGGTGCCGCCCAAGGCGGTCGTTCCGGAACCGCTGCAATTGGTGTTCGTCGCTTCCGCCGGTGGCGAGAAAGGCCGGTCGGCGCACGTGCGTAATCTCATTCTCGTCGGCGCCCATGCGCAGGTGACGGTGCTGGAGACGTACGAGAGTTTGGGCGACACCGCCATGCTGACCAACACGGTTACGGAACTCGAGGCTGGCGAGGGCGCGGTCGTCGAACACCTCCGTTTTCAGGACGAATCAGAAGACGCCTTCCATCTGGGCGCGTTGTACGCGACGATCGGCCGGTCGGCGGATGTCGTCACGCACTCGTTCGCATTGGGAGCCCAGCTCTCCCGCCAGAGTCTCCACACCGTGCTGGATGGCGAAGGTTTGGAGGCGACGCTCAATGGGCTGTACCTCACCACGGGCAACCGCCTGGCCGACCATCACATGGTGGTCGAGCACGCCCAGCCGCGCTGCGCCAGCCATGAGTACTTCAACGGCATTCTTGCCGGGAAGTCCCGCGGGGTCTTTCACGGCCGCATCCTCGTCCGGCCAAACGCGCAGAAGACCGACGCCAAGCAGACGAACAAGAACATCCTGCTTTCCCCCGCCGCCACCGTGAACACCAAGCCGCAGTTGGAGATTTACGCCGACGATGTGAAGTGTACGCACGGGGCCACGATCGGTCAGTTGAACCCCGAGTCCGTGTTCTACCTGCGCGCCCGGGGCATCCCGCTGGAGACGGCGCGGCGCATGTTGATTCACGCGTTCGCGGGTGAGATCATTGACCGCGTGCGGTGTACGCCGATCCGGCAGGAATTGGATCAACTCGTCTGGGATCGGCTGGAAGCCGACGAACACGTCCACGTCGGAGCGCGCGACTAGCCCATGTTCGACGAACTCAGTGACCTGTATCAGCAGGTCATCCTCGACCACAGCAAGAGCCCGCGAAACTTTCGCCCGCTGGAACAGCCCTCGCGCACCGCGCAGGGGCACAATCCGCTCTGCGGGGACAACATCACGTTGTACGTCCGCCTCGAGGGGGACGTGATTGCCGACATCACGTTTCAAGGCTCCGGTTGCGCGATTTCCCGCGCGTCGGCTTCACTTCTCACGGAGAGTCTCAAAGGGCGACGCTTGGCGGAGGTGAAGCCCCTGTTCGATCGCATCCACGAGATGGTCACCACCGGACAGGTCGGCGACGGTGATCTGGGCAAGCTGGCCGTGTTCGCGGGTGTCCACAAATTCCCTGCGCGGGTCAAATGCGCGATCCTGCCGTGGCACGCGGCGCTGGCAGCCGTGGAGGGCAAAGGCGCTCCCGTCTCTACGGAGACCGTGAATCCCTGACCCGCGGAACCGCCTTCGCGTATGGAAACGCCCGACTCAGTTCAACTCAAACGTGACGTGGAGGCCGCCATGGTGCCGGTGGGCACTCGCGTGACCTTGGTCGCGGGCGAAACGGCGCACATCACTCAGTCCCTGGGCGGAAGCTACACCGTGGTCGTGAACGGCAACATGTTCCGCATCGAGGGCAAGGACGCCGACGCGCTCGGCCTCGCGCCCCAGACCGGACCGGTCCCCTCGGCGGCCCGGCCCGCCACCCGCGAAGACGTGGAGAAGCTCGCCTGGGACGCGATGAAGACCTGCTACGACCCGGAGATCCCGGTCAACATCGTGGACCTGGGGTTGGTGTATTCGTGCGTGGTGGAGCCGATTCCCGCCTCCGGGACGTTCAAGATTGACGTGAAGATGACCCTGACGGCGCCCGGTTGCGGCATGGGCCCCGTCATTCAGCAGGAAGTGCAGAACAAACTCCTTTCCCTCGAAGCGGTGGACGAGGTGAACGTCGAGCTGGTTTGGGATCCCCCTTGGAACCAAAGCATGCTCACCGAGGCGGCCAAACTGCAATTGGGGCTGCTCTGATCCGCTCACCTCCATGCCATCGTTCGATCAGATCCGCTCCGATTTCCCCATCCTCGACCAGCAGGTCAACGGGCGGCCCCTCATCTACTTCGACAACGCCGCGACCAGTCAGAAGCCGTTGGCGGTGATCGAGGCGCTGGATGCCTACTACCGCCGCGATAACGCCAATGTCCATCGCGGCATTCACGAGCTCAGCAATCGCGCGACCCAGGCGTATGAGGGCGCCCGCGCCCGCGCGGCGCGCTTCCTCAATGCCCGTGCGCCCGAGGAGATCGTCTGGACCCGCGGCACGACGGAGGCCATCAACCTGGTCGCCAACACTTGGGGCGTGGCCAACCTCAAGCCCGGCGACCGCATCCTGCTCACCGAGATGGAGCACCACAGCAACCTGGTGCCCTGGCAGATGCTCGCCCAACACACCGGCGCAAAGTTGTCCTTCCTGCCCGTGACGGGCGACGAAGGCCTGTTGGATGTCGGTCAGCTCGACGAACTGCTCACGCCGGCCGTCAAGCTGTTCGCCTTCACGCACGTTTCCAACACGCTCGGCACGGTCAACCCGGTCGCGGAACTCTGTCAGCGCGCGCGTGCGGTGGGCGCGGTGACGCTCGTGGACGCCGCCCAGAGCGCGGGGCATCTGACCGTGGACGTTCAGGCCCTGGGGTGCGACTTCCTGGTCTTTTCCGGTCACAAGATCTGCGGACCGACTGGCATCGGCGTGCTCTACGGCCGGCGCGAACTGCTGGAAGCGATGCCGCCATGGCAGGGCGGCGGCGATATGATCTCCAGCGTGGACTACTACGAAAGCCGCTGGAACACGGTGCCGCACAAGTTCGAAGCCGGCACGCCCGACATCGCCGGTGCGATCGGCCTCCACGCCGCGATGGATTACCTGGATCGCCTCGGCCGCGACCGGATCTTTGCCCACGACCGGGAACTGGCCCGGCTGGCTTACGAGGAATTGTCGCGGCTCAAGGGGATTCGGCTCTTTGGCCCGAAAACCGGCCGCGGCGGGCTGGTGAGCTTTCTGCTCGAGGACGTCCACGCGCACGACATCGTCACGGTGGCGGATCAATTCGGCGTGGCGCTGCGCGGTGGGCACCACTGCAACCAACCGCTTATGAAGAAGCTCGGCGTCGTCTCGACGGCCCGCGCCAGTTTCTACTTCTACAACACTGCCGCCGAGGTCACCCGGTTCATCGAGGTGATGCGCGAAATCCAGAAGTTCTTCGGCGTTTGACGCTGGACGCGTGGCCGCCGTCGGTGAAGCCGGCGGCGTGACTTCAATCGCCCGCCAAGTGACAGGCCACCGCCCGGCCATCGCTGCCCATTCGCAGGGCGGGCGCTTCAGTGCGACACCGGCCCTCCGCAACGGGACAGCGCGGATGAAACGGGCAGCCCGGCGGGGGCGCCAGGGGCGACGGCACCTCGCCGGTCAGAATGATGCGGGGTCGTTTCGACTGCGGGTCCACCACGGGGACCGCGGACAGGAGGGCTTGCGTGTACGGATGCCGCGGCTGGCGACACACCGCGCGGCTGGGGCCGGTCTCGACCACCCGGCCGAGATACATGACGGCGATCCGCTGGCAAAAGTGTTCCACGACCGCCAGGTCATGCGAGATGAAGAGGTACGCGAGGCCACGCTCCCTCTGGACGTCACGCAGCAGATTGATGACCTGCGCCTGAACACTCACGTCGAGCGCGCTCACCGGCTCGTCGCAGACCAGGAGTTGCGGGTCCACCGCGAGGGCTCGCGCAATCCCGATGCGCTGACGCTGGCCCCCGCTGAACTCGTGCGGGTACCGGTCCGCGTGAGCAGGGTCCAACCCGACGCTGGTCAGCAGTCCCGCGATCCGCTCGGACCTCGCCGCGCGGGTGGGAGCGAGGCGATGAATGTCGAGCGCCTCGCCCACACTTTCGCCCACCGTCCGCCGCGGGTTGAGCGAATTGAAGGGGTCCTGAAACACCATTTGCATCCGCCGCCGCAACCCGCGCAAGGCGCCCCGCTCCAGCTTCGTAAGCTCGCGGCCGTCAAAAACAATCCGGCCCGCGGTGGGTTCGACGAGCCGCAGTACCGCCCGTCCGAGCGTGGTCTTGCCACAACCGCTTTCGCCCACCAGTCCCACCGCCTCGCCGGCTTCCACCGTCAGGGATACCCCATCCACCGCCCGGACGACGGTCGGCCGCGACCACACCGGACCGCGCACCGGGAGATGCACCCGCAGATCCTGAACGTCGAGCAACGGCATGGCTCACGTCTCCACGAACGGACACCGGACGAGGCGGTCCCCGCCGCAAGGAGCGAGAACCGGGACCTGTTCGCGGCATTCGGACCGCGCCATCGGACACCGCGGCGCGAAGCGGCAGCCCGCGGGCCACTGGCCGGGGACGGGCACGGTTCCGGGAATCGCCTCGAGTCGGTCCTGTTCCCGGCCCAAGATCGGCGCGGACCGGAGCAGTGCCTGCGTGTACGGATGCAATGGCCGGCGGAGCAGATCACCCGTGGCCGCTTCTTCCACAATCTGCCCGGCGTACATTACCGCGACGCGATCGGCGAGATCGCCCACGATTCCGAGGTTGTGCGTGATAAGCAGGATGGCCATGCCGAGCTGGCGGCGCAGTTCGGCCAACAACTCGATGATCTGCGCCTGAATGGTCACGTCGAGTGCCGTGGTCGGCTCGTCGGCCACGAGCAGCTTCGGCGCGGCCGCCAGCGCCATGGCGATCATGACCCGCTGCTGCATGCCGCCGCTGAGTTGATGCGGGTAGTCGCGGGTCCGTTGCTCGGGCGCCGGGATGCCCACCTGCTTCAGCAAGCGCACCACTTCGGTTTCGCCTGCCTCGCGCGGGCGGTGAAGGCGGAGGGTTTCGCGGATCTGGGCACCAACGCGCAGCACGGGATTCAGTGAAGCGCCGGGCTCCTGAAAGACGTAGCTCACCACGCCACCGCGAATCGCGCGCAGCTCTGCCGGTGTCATGCGCAGCACGTCGCGGCCTTGAAGCGCAATCTCCCCGGCCGCGTAACGCGCGGGTGGCGTCGGCAACAACCGGGCGATGCTCAAGGCCGTGACGCTCTTGCCGCACCCGCTTTCGCCCACCAGCGCCAGACAGCCGCCTTCGGCCAGCGACAACGAAACGCCGTCCACGACGCGGGTGGATCCGAAGTCAATCCGCAGATCACGAATGTCGAGCAGCGGCACGCCGGGTAAAATACAGGCAATCGAATCCGGGCGCGCTGACAAAGACGAAGTCCGCGATGCGCCTCGACCGCGCGGGGATCGCCCGGCCCGGCTTCGCCACGTGGGTCACCGGCCCAGGCTCACCAGTTTCACCGCGCCGACGCCGCCGGGATTCCAGTTCGTGAAGAGCACGTACAACTCGCGCCGGCTGCCTTTGCCCGTCACGTACCAGCAGGCGTCGTGGATGTGCTGCGCCGCGGTGAAGCCGAGTTCCTCCTTGGGCTTGATGGTGCTGACGATGGCCTTCTTCTTCAGGTTGATGATGTAGATCGGGCCGGGCGAGTTATTCGGCCCGTTCAGACAGGGCGCCAGTGCGTAGTCGCCCCAGAGGTCCACGTCGCAAACCGTGCTGCCCGGCGGGAGGCCATGCACCGCCAGCCACTCCTCGTTCGCGAGCGACCAACGCCGCACCTGCGCCTCGGGCCGAGCCGAGATGAGCAGTGATTTGCTGCGCCGGTCATAGGTGATGCCGTGCGGCGTTTGGGAAGCCGTCTTGCCGCCGTAGAAGGCTCCCGTGTAGGCGAGGGGATCCGTCGTGGCGGGCATGAAGTACGCCTTGCCGTAACCGTCGGTGGCGTAGATCTCACCCGCACGCGTGAAGGCGGCGTCCGTGGGCGCGAAACCCTTGCCATCCGCGTAGGGGCCGCCGGACGGGATGCCAAGCGTGGCCACCGTGGTGAACCGCGTGTCCGAGAGGTACACGTGGCCTTCGACGTTGTCCGCGGCCACCACCAGCGGGAGCTGGCCTTTGCGCGGCAGGAGGTCGGCCCCGTGCAGGTTGCCCTTGGTGAGGCGTGGATCGCCGGCGATGACTTCCGACCGCGTCAACCGGTCGCGAAAGGCCACCCAGCCCACGTTTTCCAGACCCCAGTAAACGATGTCCCGCTCCGCGTCCACCACCAGCGTTCCGTGGGCTCCCTTCACGGCCGGCCGGGCGGACTCGGGAACGGGCATCAGTTGGGGCACCGCGACAAACGTCCAGGCGCCTTGCCCGCTCACCGCCGTGGTGCCGGCGGGCATCTTTGCCCCTTTGACGGGCGTTTTGGCTTCCACGCGGAAGGGCAGGGCTTCGGCCACGGGCGCGGCGTCATGCGCATGAGGCCGGCCCACGTCGTGGGCAAGGGTAGTGGACGCGAGGAGAACCCCACTCGCGAGGCGAAGCCAAAGCGGAGCGGACGGACAAACAGATGACAAGAGCATGGTGGTTGGATGTTGGTTGCTGGCGCGCCTTGGTTCGCCCGGGATGCTGCCGCGCCAAGCGGCAGCGCCATCCGGCGGGAGGAACAGTCAGGCGCACTGGCGGGAAAGGTGTTCCGGGTTGGCCGGGACGCAAATCGTCGGTGTGACCTGCGGGAGTCGGGGGGGGGCGCGGCAGGCCGGTGCTGCCCCGGGCCTCACCCCGTGAGTCGCCCTGATCAGCGAGGCCGGCGAAAGGTCCAGTAGAAACGCCCGATCAGCAGCGCAGTGATACCCAGCAGGCCACCGACCAGCCAGAAGGGCTCGTTTCCGAGGCGAGGTGAGGGCTGGAGGTTCGCCCGCAGGGTCAGGTGGGTGAGCGCGATCAAAAATGCCAGTTGCGCCGCGCACAGGGCGAGAACCAGTTCGCCGATGCGCCGGCGCGTGAACTGCTCCCGCTCCGGTGCCAGCCAGTAACTGCGGTGGGGCATGTTGATGAGATTGCCCGGCAGCCGCGGCACGAGAAAACGCCCAGCCAGCGCGAGACCGATCAACAGCAGCATCGCAAGAATCTGCACGGCAAGGAAACCGGCCTTGGTACCCCACGCCTTCGCGACACCGTCGGAGTTGAACTTGGTCGCCACCTGCTCCGGGAGCGCCGGATAGAGCCACAGCAGATCACCGGCCGCCGCGAGGACCAGCACCCCCAGCAGAATCAGGAGCCCGTGCGTTCGGTTCATGAGGACGGCTTTGGCGTGTCTGCCCCGGGAGACTCGGTCGGAGGCGGCGTGGCGTTTCGACGCCGACGGACTGCCTCCCGCAACAGGTATTCGATCTGGCCGTTGACGCTGCGCAGTTCCGCCTGTGCCCAGGCCTCAAGTTCGGTCCACAGGGCCGGGTCCACGCGCAGCAGGAATGACTTCCGTTCGGCCATCGGCTGTCAGGTGGTTGCGGATTCGCCCCGGCGGCGAATCACGCGTACAGCGTGCCAGTGTTGATGACGGGGGTCGCCTCGCTTTCGCCGCAAAGCACCACGAGCAGGTTGCTGACCATCGCTGCCTTGCGCTCTTCGTCCAGGTGGATCACATCCTTTTCCTGCAGGTCGCGCAACGCCATCTCCACCATGCTGACCGCGCCATGGACGATCTTCTGCCGCGCGGCGATGACCGCCTCGGCCTGTTGCCGCCGGAGCATGGCCTGGGCGATCTCGGGCGCGTAGGCCAGGTGGTTGAGGCGGGCTTCCTCGACGATCACGCCGGATTTCGCCAGACGCTCCTGCAACTCGGCCCGCAACGAGCGCGAGACATCCTCCACGTTGCTGCGCAGCGTGACCTCATCCTCCTCACCCTGGTCGTAGGCGTACTGACTGGCCAGGTGGCGCAAGGCCGATTCGCTCTGCATCTCGACGTAACTCTCGAAGTCGTCCACGTCGAACATGGCCTGGGCCGTGTCGTTCACCCGCCAGACCACGATGGCGCTGATCTCGATGGGGTTGCCGCGCTTGTCGTTGACCTTGAGCTTTTCGCCGTTGAGCGTGCGCACGCGGAGCGAGATTTTGTTTCGCCCGAGGCGGCGTTTGCCCGCGGTGCGACCGGCTGCGTGGGGGCGAGCTTCCCTTGGTCCCGCTTTCCCCGCCGGTGGCGGCGGCAGCCGAATGAGGGCCGTTCGAGTAGAACGGATTGCCCCAATGGAAGCCGCTCTTGCGGACGGTACCCCGGTACTCGCCGAACAGGACCAGCACCCGCGCCTCGTTGGGCTGGAGCGCGAAGAAACCGACCAAACCGATCACCCAGGCCGTCAGGAGCAGCAGGGATAGGACAAACCAAAACCAGCGTGGATGGCCGATCTGACCGGCATCCGCGAGGGAATAGACGAATATCGCGATGGTAGCCACCAACCAGACCACGGCCACCACCAGCATCAGCCAGCCGTTCAGCACGGTGACTTCGCGTTCGCGATTGGAGGTCAGTACTGCGGTTGTGTTCATAGGGTCACTTTGTTTGGAATTCCGACCGACATCGAGGTGATATCATAATGATTCCCAAGAGATGTCAAGCGCCTTTCTTGCCGGCGCGCGCGCTCGTCCGCGCCGTCCGCCAGTAGCCCCCCCGATTTCCGCGCCGTGGCGGTACGGCATCCCTTCGAGAGGTCTGCCGCAGCGCGGGGCGACCCCGCGCCGAGTTTTCGGGCCGCGGCGGCTGCTGATCACGAGCGCGTGGTCACGGTGCGGGCGATTCACACAGGGTTGCTTCGGCGACGACAAGTCGTCAGGCTGATCGCAAGCCAGTCAATTCCACCAAACCCCATGAAGACGACCGTTTCTCCGATCCGCAACCCGCAAGTCCCCTCGTCCGGTCTTAACCGCCGTGAATTTCTCGGCAGCACCGTGGCGGCCGCAGCAGGAACGCTCGCAGTCCCGTGGGTGGCCAGCCGGAACGTCCTCGGCGCAAACGAGCGAATCAATGTGGGCTTCATCGGCGTCGGCGGCCGGGGTCGCACCCACCTCGACACGGTGATCGGCATGATGAATCAAGGCGCGCCGCTCCAGGTGATCGGCATCAGCGACACCTACGGTCCGCGGATGAAAGCGGCCGCCGAGCACGCCCGTGCGAAGACCTATCCCACCTACCAGGACCTGCTGGCGGACAAGGCCGTTGATGTCGTGTGCATCGCCTCGCCCGACCGGCTGCACGTGCCGCAGGCGCTGGCCGCCATTCGCGCGGGCAAGGATGTGTATTGCGAGAAGCCAATGGGCCACTGGAGCCAGTTCGCCCTGAGCCGCGAGTTCTACCAGGAGACGGTCCGGCTCAAACGCGTGGTGCAGATCGGGAATCAGGGCAACTCGAACGTCGCGTGGAAGAAGGTCGCCGAGTTGATCCAGCAGGGTGCCATCGGGCGGCCCCACCACGTCCAGGCGGGTTACTATCGCTACGGCGACTGGGGCGAGCGGATGCCCATCGCCGATCCCAACGCCCGGCCGGGTCCGGACCTCGACTGGGAGGGGTTCCTGGGGGACGCGCCCAAGGTGCCGTTCACGGTGGATCGCTTCTTCAGTTGGCGGAAGTATCTCGACTACGCCGGCGGCCCCTGCACGGACCTGTTCCCGCACGTCTTGACGCCGTTCATCAGCCTGCTGGGGCTCAAGTTCCCGTCGCTGGCGGTGGGCACGGGCGGCATCTTCAAATACGACACTTACGATCGCGAGGTGCCCGACACCTTCAACATGGTGGTCGAGTATCCGACGCGCCTCTCGATCGTGCTGGTTTGTACGCTGGCCAATGAGTTCCCCACCGAGCCCGCCATCCGGGGTGACGAGGGGACCATCACCATGCAGGGACCGGCCTTCGAAGGCGGGTTCGACAGCGTCACCTTCATCCCGCGGAAGGGCGAGCGCCTCGTCATTCCCGGCAGCAAGCCGAACACGACGCTGCTCCACTGGCAGAATTTCCTCGACTGCGTGCGCAGCCGGGCCAAGCCCGTCAGCGATGTCGAATTCGGGCTTTACGTTCAGGCGGCCATGAACATGGCCATGCTGTCGTTCCTCGAAAAGAAGGTCGCGCGCTTCGACGAAGCGAGGCAGGACATCGTCCTCGGCTGAAGGTTTTCGGCCGGAGCCGGGACGGCGTTCAACGGAGAGGTTTCAGTTCGCCGCGGGCGCGATCGCCAGGCGAGCGGCGGACCGTCCTCGGGCCATTCCTTGAGCAGGCCGGTTTCTTTGGAGATGGCGTCGGGGCTGGGCCCTTGCCATCGGGGCTAATCGAATGGACCGGCGGACGCCATAAGCGCTTGAGTGCAGGCGAACACCGCGAGGAGGGAAGTCTGGCGTTTCATATCAGCCCAAGGCTTCAAGTGATCACCGACAGACTTTGACACACTTCAACTGGTTCTGGTCGCGCAGCAGCAGCTTTCCATCGGACAGTGCCAAGGGGGCCCAATTCTGGGTCCGGCCGCCCACGCGGGAAGCGATGTCGTTCCCTGATCCAGCGGCGCCTTCTGGAAACATCTCCGCCGAGGCCAGCGGTTTGAATCCGGAGGGGTCCGGCTCGATGAGATACAGCTTTCGTTCCCCGTCGGTCGCGAGGATCAGGCCGTCGGCCAGGATCATGCTGCCCTTGTTGAAGTCGGGCGAACGCCGGGTCTTCCACATGATCTTGCCATCGAGGCTGAGGCACACCAGGCCCTCGCGGCGGCTGTTGGTTCCGTACTGGGCGTAAAAGTGGCCGTTGTGCAGCAGGGGCGGCTTGGTTTGATCGCCAAATTCCACCGTCGTGAACAACTCCCGGGTCTGGTAACTGCCGTCGGGCTGCTTCTCCACCTTGATCATCGTGGCCCCCAGCTCATAGCCGCCCACCACCAAAACCCGGTTGTCACCGGCATCCACGGCGCTCGCCACCGAGATGTGGCAATTCCAGTTGGTGTACTTCCACAACACGTTGCCCGTGGCAGGGTCCAAACCAACGACGTTGCCCAGCTCATCCACCGGGTTGACTCGTTGGAAGGGATTGGTGGATGAGGTCACCATCACGACGTGGTCCTGTCCGTCCACCTTCACGATGGCCGGACTGGCGTAACTGATCAGACCCAGCGGCGGCGTTTTCCATTTCACCGTGCCGGTCAGCTTGTCGTACGCGACCACGCCCGCCTCCGGGGCTTGCGAAGCCACGATCAACCGATCGCCATGGATCAGCGGATTCTGCGTGATGGCCCACATGGGAAATCTCGCTGCCGGGGGAATGTTCTCATCCGGTCGTTCCCGTCCGGGTCCGGTCGCTCCTGCCGTCCGGGTGTTGGGCGCCCCGCCAAAGTCCGTCCACACGTTCCGATGCCAGACCGGCTGGTGCGTTTTCAAGTCAACGCAGTACAGGTCGCCGTTGTGCCCGCAGGTGTACACGTGGCTCTCGTCCACGGTGGGCACACTGCGCGACCCGGGAAACATGGCTGTGCCGGGCGCGGCGTAAGCGAAGGTCCAGAGCTCTTTGCCCGTCGCCAGGTCGAAGCAACGAAGCGTGTCGCCGACGGCATCATCGCGGTCCAGCAGGTACACCTTGCCGTCCTTCACCGCTGGTCCGCCAAAGCCCCGCCCCACGGGGACGGTCCACAAGACCTCCGGCCCGCCGGGCGGCCACGAGCGCAGGAGGCCCTTCTCCGGCGAGGTCGAGTTCCGGTTCGGGCCGAGATATTGCGGCCAGTCGGCGGCCTGGGCACACGTCAGCAGGAGTGCGCCGGTGATCGAGACGACACCTGTCGTCGCAAACAAGCGGGTGAGTTTGGTTTTCATATTGGGTTGATGGATGTGGTTTTGCTCCTTCGGGAAGATGCATCAGCGTCGCGGTTCGGCCGGAGGTGGTGCCCCGGGAGTTGGTGCGTCAGGTCGGGGATCGGGGCCGGGGCGGTTGGGAGCGAATCCCCGATCCCGCCGCGGGCCGCCACCAAACCCCGGCGACGCCTGGGCGAGCGGAACAAGGTCCTGCTCCACGCCCGACCGCACGTGGATCCAGGCAAGTTGGCCGGCGCGATCCCGATCCCAAGCTTGGAAGAACGCGGCGAATCCGCCGGTGAATTCCTCCGCTGAGACCGTGCCGTCCCGGTTCTGGTCAAGCGCCTGCATCAGTGCCCGGCTGAACCGGCCGAGGCCCTCGGCGCCCCCGAAACCACCGGGAAAACCGCCGCCCAGCGTCAGGCCGGCCGACCTCCCGGCCAATTGATCCCGCACCGATTGGGTGCGGACTTGCGCGAACGGCTTGATCGGCTTGGTCCGATCGCCGCCAAAGGGTCCCGTTGCTCCGGTCAGCTTGCCGGCAACGAGTTGATCGAAGCGGGCCAGCAAGGAGTCAGACTCCTCCTGCACCGCCGGCCGAATGGCCGCCGCGATTTCATCCACCTGCCGGGCGATGCGCTCGGGGTCGAAGATGCTCGCAGCGAACTCCTCGAGCCGGGCGAGGCAGAGCGTTTTGAACGCCTCCACCTTGAACATCCGCTCCAGGAAATGGTTCTCGCCCTGCCACGGCCGATGGATGCTCAACTGGTCGCGCTGGTCCTGGCTGGCCCGGTTGAATTGCCCCCACGACCGGTCTTGATCCCAGGGAATGAACGTGAAAAGTCCGCTCTTCGGATGGCGATGCAGGTAGAGGTTCTGGCCCGGGCCCAGAATCCCATCCAGATCCGACAGATACACCATCACCGCCATGAACCGCGCGAACTCGGGCAGGTCAATGAACTGCCCGATGCGCGCGGCAAACGCGGCGTCGTCCGCGTGCGTCACCAGGCGGGACAGTTCCATCACGGCGGCCTTGTGCTCCTCGTGCACGCTGCCTTTCGGATCATAGATCTGGTTGTAAGCGGCCCAATCCGCGCCAAGGTCCGTGAAGAGGGAAGGGGTTACCGGTTTGAAGAGGGCGCCGTGCCGGGTTCCGAAATGGCGCTCCGCAAACGTCTTGTCCACCGCCTCGCTGAGCGAATACAGGCCGAGGAACCGGCGTTCATGGAGGCCCGGCACGGTCACGAACACCCGGGCATACGCCGTGCGCGGCGCGGGCACGCCCGCGTCCCGATAGAGCCGGTACGCCAGCACCTCCTTCATCAGACTGGCATCGGTGACGTTGTTCTGCAGGTTGAGTTCCTTGACCCCGGCCAGGCTCTGACCGCGGACAAATTTGTCGGTCTCGATCTTCAGCGGGCGTTTGAGCGAATTGCGCGATTCGAGGAAGGTCCCGTTGCCCTTGTACCGCACGCCCACGTCCTTCACGAGGAGACCCTCAAATTCCAGGTCCGCGCGCACGTAGTCGAATTCGATCCCGAACGCGCTGGCGATGCCGTTGCGCTTTCCCTCCGCGCCCAGAAGCATACCGGACACGCCGCTCCCGGCCGGGTTACGAATCGCTTCCAACCCGGCACGAATCTGGACCTCGTCCAGCCGCCCGGTTCGGCTTCCGCCCCATGCGGCAAACCAGTCCCGGGCCAACTGAACGAATTCCTCCGCGGTGATTCTTCCGTCCCGATCGCGATCGGCCTGGCTCATCAGCACCGGAGACAGCGCACGATCTTGGTGGCGGTTGCCGGGTCCGCCGAACCGGCCCCCCGGCCCGCCGCCTCCTTTGGGTTCCATCGCCTCCCACTGGTCGGGCGTGAATTTCAGATGGAGGGTCCAGACGTTGGTCAGGCGGTAGAGTTGATCGGAGTCCAGGGGCGCACCGGCGGCGGCTGCCCGGCTGCCCTGTTGCAAAGCGGCGGCTCCGACCAACAACGCTGCCAGCAAGATCGTACCGGCGCCCAGTCGCAACGCCGTGCGCCAGCCGGAATCAGTGTTCGGGGAAATGCCATTCATACGTTCGGTCATCCGTTCAAGCAGTTGAGTCTCCATCCCGAGTTGGCCACCGCGGCCAGAGTCGCCAGACGTGGACCACTTTCCCCACGATTTGTTTCCTTGAAACGACCGCGTGAACGGACGTCGGGAGGTCGCGGTTGTCGCCGAGCAGCCCGTAGCGGTCCGCCAGCAGCCGGCCCGGGCGCAAGGTCAGCCGGCCCGGCTCCAACGGATAAAACTCGGCGTAGGCCAGTCGGTCCACAAACAGTTCGCCCAGGCGCAGTTCCAATTCCTCGCCGGGCAGACCGACCACGCGCTTGACCAGCAGGTCACGGCCGGCGCGCGCCACCAACAGGTCGCCCCGCCGCGGTTCAGCGGCACGGTAAGCCAGCTTGTCCACGAGCAGCAGGTCCCCCGGCTGGAGATTGGGTTGCATGCTGTCGCCTTTCACCAGGCACAGGTCGAACCGGGTCCGCGCCCCGGCCAGCGCAAGGATCAACGTCGCCAGGAGCAACCATCCGCCCCCGCGCATCTCAAGGCGCGGCACACGGGTGGCGGTGATGGGGGCCACCGATCGGACCGCTTCAAAACGGGGTCGCGAAAGCGTTGCGTTCATTGGGTTGAAGCATTGGTCCATTCACGGCCCGCCGCTGCGAGGTGGCTGCCGGTGGGTCGCTCAGCGGCGAACCCGGCGGGAATGTCTGCCAAGTACCTTAGGGCGGCTTGGACTTCCACCTGCCGGCCAACGATTTGTGCCAACCGCAACGCCTCCTCCGCCCAGTCTCTCACGATCCGATGCGTGGGGTGGCGGTACGCGACGTCCAGATACACGTTGATCCAGCGGTCGTACAGGCGCTCGCGTTTGAGCGCGCTCAGGAGCGTCGGTACAAGTTCGGCTTCGGGAACAAAGCCCTCCAGGTCGGTGATGGCAGCCTCCAACAACTGAATGGCCGCCTGAACCGGCCGGTCGGCGCGAGCCGGCCACTCGGCGGAGTCGCGCCAGCCGGGCAAAGTCTCGCGCGCGATTAAAAAGCGGGCCGCCTCCACGTGACGATTCACGGCTGCCTCAAGCACCGCTCGCGCCTGCGCGATCTCGGAGAACGAGTCTGAAGCGGACCGATATTCGGGCGTGACACTCGCCGCCACCGGCAGACGTGACAACACCGGCTCACGCAGACTGCCCGCGACATAGCCCGCACCAGCGGCAAACGCCGCCAGCAAGACCCCAAGCACGACTCGCCGCAGGGCCGAACCTTGGGCGATTCCAGACTTGGTTTGTGCATTCGGATCCCGCATCGCTTCTACAAGCGCAGTCTGCCGGCGGATCCCGCCAGCTTTTCTTTGCGGCGCATGAGTGAGGCGCTTGGTTCGCACGCCACACCCGCCGGGGGCAGCACCCGTCCGGGTGTCGCCGGCTCGACCATCGCCTTGGCCAGGACCACGCCCCGCGCCTTCCCCGCTCGCTGCTGGACGGTCTTTGTGAAGCGGGGCATGTTGCGAAGGATGTCCGATGTCACCCGCATGTTGGAAGCGATGCAGCGGGGCGAATCCGGCGCGGCCGAGGAACTGCTGCCGCTGGTGTACGACGAACTGCGCCGCCTCGCTGCTCACAAGATGGCCCAGGAATCAGCCGGGCACACTCTCCAGGCCACCGCGCTGGTCCACGAGGCGTGGCTCCGGCTGATCGGTGACGGCAACGAACGGTTCTCCAGCCGCGCCCACTTCTTCGCCGTGGCGGCGGAGGCCATGCGGCGCATCCTGGTCGAATCCGCCCGCCGCAAACGCGCCCTCAAACGCGGTGGCGGCACCCGACCCGAGGAACTGGACGAAGGCCACCTCATCCTGGCCGCCCCCTCCGACGAAATGCTGGCCGTGGACGAAGCCCTCGACCGCCTCGCCGCCGAGGACCCGGTGGCCGCCAACCTCGTCAAGCTGCGTTACTTCGTGGGCATGACGATGGAAGAGGCGGCGTCGGCCCTGGGGCTTTCGTTGCGCTCCGCCGAACGCCTGTGGACCTATGCGCGGGCATGGCTGAGACGCGAAATCACCGGCGAACGATGAACCTCTCCCCTCACCCCCGTTTTCGCCGGACCTCAATGGCGCAAAGTTTTCCTCCAGTACGGCCCGCCCGAATTGCCTGAAAAACTCCTGCGACTCCAGCGAACCGACGCCGCCTGAGGAATTGGACCTGTCCGATTGGTCGGCGGCCGATGACTCCACCGCCCGCGTCTCGGTGGAAGCGCCACTCGCGTTGTGCGAGCGCTACCTGGCTGAGATGCCCGAGGTGGTGCAGCGCCTGCGCGCCCAGCGCGGGACACCGTGTCCGGTGGAGTTCGTGCTGACCTGAGCGGTCCCGGGGTCGCCGGTGCCGGCAACGCGGATGGTCCCGGACCCGGCTTTTCCACCACGTCTTCAGCTTCAGGGCCGCACCCGCTTTCTCAGCGGACGCTCTCGCGCCGACTTGGCATCCCTGCCGGTTACCCCCTGCACCTGCGCCGCGACCCTGAGCCGCAAGCCGTTGAGGCGGATGAAACCGGTCGCGTCGCCCTGGTTGTACGCCTTGGTCGGGTCGGCTTCCATCGTCGCGATGTGCGGGTTGTAGAGGCTCACGGGGGACTTCCGGCCGGCCGCCATGATGTTGCCCTTGTAGAGCTTCACGCGCACGGTGCCGGTGACGTTCTTCTGGCTCTCCTCGACGAGCGCCTGCAACGCCAGCCGTTCGGGGCTGAACCAATATCCGTAATACACCAGCTCTGCGTAGCGCGGGATGAGCGCGTCGCGCAGGTGCATGACCTCGCGGTCCATGGTGAGACTCTCCATCTGCCGGTGCGCGAAGTGCAGGATCGCGCCGCCGGGGGTCTCATACACGCCGCGGCTCTTCATGCCCACATAACGGTTCTCGACCATGTCCACGCGGCCGACGCCGTGTTTGCCGCCCAGCTTGTTGAGCGCCTTCATCACCCCAAGCGGCGAAAGCTGCTTTCCATTCACCGCGACGCAATTGCCCGCCTCAAAGTCGAGCGTGACGAATTCGGGCTTGTCCGGCGCGTCCTCGGGGAAAACCGACAGCACGTTGAAGAACTCGCGATTCTTCAGGTCGCCGGCGTCGAACCACGGATCTTCGAGAATCCCCGCCTCGTAGGAGATGTGCAGGAGGTTGCGGTCCATCGAGAAGGGCTTCTTGGCGCTGGCCTGCACGGGGATGCCCTTGCTCTCGCAATAGGCGATCATCTCGGCACGGCCGGGGAACTGCGCGCGGAATCGCTCGTCGCGCCACGGAGCGATGGTTTCCAGCTCGGGCGCGAGCGCAGCGGCAGTCAACTCGAAGCGCACCTGGTCGTTGCCCTTGCCGGTCGCGCCGTGGGCGATGGCATCGGCCTTTTCGGCCTTGGCGATCTCGATCATGCGCTTGGCGATGAGCGGGCGGGCGATGCTGGTGCCGAGGAGGTATTGGCCCTCGTAAATTGCGCCGGCACGGAGCATCGGGAAGATGAAGTCGGACGCGAATTCCTCCTGGAGGTCGTCAATGAACAGCTTGGCCGCGCCGGTCTTGCGCGCCTTCTTGTCGAGGCCCTTGAGTTCTTCCTCCTGGCCGATGTTGGCGCAGAAAGCGATCATTTCGGCGTGGTAGGTTTCCTTGATCCAGGAAAGCAGGACCGAGGTGTCAAGGCCGCCGGAGTAAGCGAGAACGATTTTCATCGGCGGCGAGTTAAGGACGAAGGCGCCCGCCAGGCAAAGCGAAATGCGCGATCGGCCCGGCGGGCGTGCCTCGAGCGCCCCCGGCCGTCGGATGATCCCGCCAGGGTTGACCCCGATTGCCGACCGGGCCGCCAACCGGCGGAAACGCGAACCGATAATCGTCGCCAGCGCAATCCGTCCGACGGCACACCACCAGCCAAGGTGGGGCAATACCCCATCCCCTCCGGGCGGGGCCGGTTGGCGCCGCCCACCCGACTGCCTGCGACTCTCGCCACCGGCTTCAGCGCGTCGGCTCCGTGACGGCCGACGTGAGACAAGAACACAAGACTGCCCGCCCCTCCTGACGTGTGGGCTTGCCTTTCGGCTGCGGGCCGCGCGCGGCCCTGATGAAGGGTGGGAAGGTCTATTTCGGGACCTATCGTCTCCATTGCCTTTCGGCTGCGGGCCGCGCGCGGCCGGCAAATCGGTTCGAGTACATCACCATCGGTTCCAAGTCTCCATTGCCTTTCGGCTGCGGGCCGCGCGCGGCCAGATTCGGCGGAAGACGAATCTGCTGCTCCAACAGCTTCGTCTCCATTGCCTTTCGGCTGCGGGCCGCGCGCGGCCGGGACATCGGAGCCTATTGTTCGCGCCGTGGCGAGGCTTTGTCTCCATTGCCTTTCGGCTGCGGGCCGCGCGCGGCCACGGCGCGGTCATCCGCAGGGGTGACTCGCTGCCGTGGCTGTCTCCATTGCCTTTCGGCTGCGGGCCGCGCGCGGCCGTCGTCCACCCGGACAGTTCTTCTACTGTCCGGACCTGGTCTCCATTGCCTTTCGGCTGCGGGCCGCGCGCGGCCGTGGAAAGCTGATGTTCGTCCCGACACCACGGGGCGGGTCTCCATTGCCTTTCGGCTGCGGGCCGCGCGCGGCCCGGCTGTTTGGACCGCAAATTAAAATTAACTCGGCGTGGTCTCCATTGCCTTTCGGCTGCGGGCCGCGCGCGGCCATGGCGCGCGCGCGGCGACATCAAGCTTGCCAACCAATGGTCTCCATTGCCTTTCGGCTGCGGGCCGCGCGCGGCCTTGGATGGTGGCCGCTATATCAACTGTCGGGCGCGGATGTCTCCATTGCCTTTCGGCTGCGGGCCGCGCGCGGCCTCTTGAAGGCTTGGGGTCTTCCCGCGTTCAAGCCGCAGGTCTCCATTGCCTTTCGGCTGCGGGCCGCGCGCGGCCAGTGGTCACGCGCCACAAAGCTCTGGTCCAATACCTCAAGTCTCCATTGCCTTTCGGCTGCGGGCCGCGCGCGGCCAGTGGTCACGCGCCACAAAGCTCTGGTCCAATACCTCAAGTCTCCATTGCCTTTCGGCTGCGGGCCGCGCGCGGCCGCGATGAAGCCGGGGAAGCCCCCCGGTCAATTCTTCTAGTCTCCATTGCCTTTCGGCTGCGGGCCGCGCGCGGCCGTTGGGGCGCTGTTTTCCTTCGGCCTCGCGCAAGAGTCTCCATTGCCTTTCGGCTGCGGGCCGCGCGCGGCCATCGAGGCCCGGGCGTACCCTGAAGCGGTACGCCTGTGTCTCCATTGCCTTTCGGCTGCGGGCCGCGCGCGGCCTCGGAGCGTTCTGCTCCAAGAGGGGTGAGGCCTTTGAGGGTCTCCATTGCCTTTCGGCTGCGGGCCGCGCGCGGCCAAAGGCTCGGATGGCTAACGGTCGAATGGGGGGAACGGTCTCCATTGCCTTTCGGCTGCGGGCCGCGCGCGGCCGGAGTAATATGGAACAAACTGAACTAGAGCGCCTCCGTGTCTCCATTGCCTTTCGGCTGCGGGCCGCGCGCGGCCAACACCGCGCTCGTTGCGGTGGGTTCGAAGGGTGTCGTCTCCATTGCCTTTCGGCTGCGGGCCGCGCGCGGCCTTCTCTCCCCATATAGCCATCCAGTATGCTCGCGCCGTCTCCATTGCCTTTCGGCTGCGGGCCGCGCGCGGCCATACTAAACCAGTTCGCAACCGAGTTGAACTGCTCGCGTCTCCATTGCCTTTCGGCTGCGGGCCGCGCGCGGCCATACTAAACCAGTTCGCAACCGAGTTGAACTGCTCGCGTCTCCATTGCCTTTCGGCTGCGGGCCGCGCGCGGCCCCCCGCAATGGACGTTTGAGTTATATCCCGGCGAGACAGTCTCCATTGCCTTTCGGCTGCGGGCCGCGCGCGGCCGCGATGAAGCCCGGCAAACCGCCGGGGCAATTCTTCTGTCTCCATTGCCTTTCGGCTGCGGGCCGCGCGCGGCCCAAGAAGATTGCTCCGTTCACGGTAGAGTGTCTGGTTGTCTCCATTGCCTTTCGGCTGCGGGCCGCGCGCGGCCAAAAACACGCGGCCGGAAAAGCGAGTGGACTGCAACACGTCTCCATTGCCTTTCGGCTGCGGGCCGCGCGCGGCCTGGCCTATCGTCGGATTACAGAGGCCCATGAAAGGACAGTGTCTCCATTGCCTTTCGGCTGCGGGCCGCGCGCGGCCACGTATTGCAGAAGTGGGCCGCCATGTTCGATGCCGCGTCTCCATTGCCTTTCGGCTGCGGGCCGCGCGCGGCCGTCAGGCTCGGGTCCCAAACCTATGTGTGGGACACCGGGTCTCCATTGCCTTTCGGCTGCGGGCCGCGCGCGGCCTGGCAGCTAGTGCGTGAAGTCCAGCACGCCCGCTCCGTGGTCTCCATTGCCTTTCGGCTGCGGGCCGCGCGCGGCCTATTACCCCATTGACGATTACACCACCGCACAGGCATTCGTCTCCATTGCCTTTCGGCTGCGGGCCGCGCGCGGCCAGGCGTCCCATTCAGGGACGTTGGCGCGTACGCCTCGTCTCCATTGCCTTTCGGCTGCGGGCCGCGCGCGGCCAGGCGTCCCATTCAGGGACGTTGGCGCGTACGCCTCGTCTCCATTGCCTTTCGGCTGCGGGCCGCGCGCGGCGTGTACATGCGCGGAGCACGTTGGCTGGATGCCCAGTCTCCATTGCCTTTCGGCTGCGGGCCGCGCGCGGCCCGGATAACAAACATCAAAACAAAATGAGTACCAAAGGTCTCCATTGCCTTTCGGCTGCGGGCCGCGCGCGGCCGCGTGCTCTCCATCGAGCATGGTCTATGGGTCCGCGGGGTCTCCATTGCCTTTCGGCTGCGGGCCGCGCGCGGCCTGAGAAGTTCCTCAGAAAGTACGTTGCCTTTCCCGCCATGTCTCCATTGCCTTTCGGCTGCGGGCCGCGCGCGGCTTTTGCGCGTAACCGCAGGACACTGATTCCGCTCTCTTGTCTCCATTGCCTTTCGGCTGCGGGCCGCGCGCGGCGCTTGTCGCGGTGGGGACCAAGGGGGTGGTCGGCGTCGTCTCCATTGCCTTTCGGCTGCGGGCCGCGCGCGGCAGATGAAAAACCCGTCACCGTGGCCTGGCCCACTTGGGTCTCCATTGCCTTTCGGCTGCGGGCCGCGCGCGGCTCGCGTCGAGCTGCTCGCTCGCGTCAGAGCGAGCATCATGTCTCCATTGCCTTTCGGCTGCGGGCCGCGCGCGGCGAGTCACTCGGTGTTGATGCGCGAGCCTTCGCCGCGGGTCTCCATTGCCTTTCGGCTGCGGGCCGCGCGCGGCCGCCGATTCGCCTGCGCCTTTTCAGGCGCACGCTCAGGTCTCCATTGCCTTTCGGCTGCGGGCCGCGCGCGGCGGGAAGCCCCCGGGTCAGTTCTTTTACGCCCCGGACTTGTCTCCATTGCCTTTCGGCTGCGGGCCGCGCGCGGCCGGCGCGCGGACCGTGAGGGAGAAGTGCGAGCGCACTGTCTCCATTGCCTTTCGGCTGCGGGCCGCGCGCGGCGCTACCTATTATCCAGTGGACGACTACGCCACTGCGCGTCTCCATTGCCTTTCGGCTGCGGGCCGCGCGCGGCCAAACCGCCGGGCAAACCCCCGGGGCAATTCTGCCGTCTCCATTGCCTTTCGGCTGCGGGCCGCGCGCGGCGAGTCGAACTGCTCGCGCGTGTTCGCGCGAGCATAATAGGTCTCCATTGCCTTTCGGCTGCGGGCCGCGCGCGGCCCCGTGTGACTGTTGTCACACTCAATGTGCCCCCGGAACGTCTCCATTGCCTTTCGGCTGCGGGCCGCGCGCGGCTAGTCGAGCCATGCGGTGTTGCCGCGCAGGCCTACGTGTCTCCATTGCCTTTCGGCTGCGGGCCGCGCGCGGCTGCGGCTACTCAGGTGATTGGTAGCCAAGGGCTGCGGCGCGGCTCAGGTCGCCAGTCCATCGGCAGGCCGGCGCGGCGCTTGCTGAGGGACATGGCGGACACGGCGGGAATGTGTGCAAGTGGCGATCGTTTAACAAGTTCGATTCCGGGTCGTGAGGGGGTGGTTTCGCGGCGCAATCGGGTCCCGACCTGGGGTGACAGGCAGGGCCGGGGGCGGGCGGGTCAGACGAGGTAGCAGACGACTTTTTCGCTGCAGACCATGGTGCCGGCGGTCTGGGTTTCCTTGGCGCAGCGGGCATCAATTTTGTAGGCGACGAGGCGGTCTTCGGATTCGTCAATGCGGGCGAGGAGGGCGAGCCAGAAGTCGGCGAATTCGTCCTCATCGAGGTGGCATTCGAAGACGGAGTATTGGACCCGGATGCCGTAGTCTTCGCAGAGTTCGGCGACGCGCCGGAGGCGTTTGGGGTCGGAGATGTCATAGGCGACGAGGGTTAGCATTTGTTTTTCTCCGGGTGGGGATTTTTCGTAGGGGACCAAGGGAAAGGCCTGGAACCACCAGTCGGAGGGCGGGGGATCAGGCGGAGCGGACATATCGGGCGGGTGGTTCAGTTCATGAGGAAGGGCTCGAAGGTGGCGGGGTCATCGAGGGCGGCCTTGTACATGGTGGCCTGGGCTTCCAGTTGCTGGCGGAGGGTGGTGCGGTGGCCCACGGATTCGCTGAGGAACTGGCGCTCCATGCGGCGTTCGTATTGGAGGAAGAATTTCCGGCGGCCGTCCTGGTTGAGGTAGATGCCTCCTTCGCGGGGTTCAAAGTGGCCGGCGTTGAGGATCTGATGGCTGAAGAAGTCCAGGGCCAGGGCCTCAATGAGGACGGGGCGGAAGGGCTCGATGAGGTCGAGGGCGAGCGACCAACGGCCATTTTCGGTGGTGTGGAGGAGGCCGAGGGCGGGGTCCAGGCCGTGGGCGTGGAGGAAGGCGACGGCTTCCGAATAGAGCAGGGTGGCGCCGAAGGAGATGCAGGCGTTGACGGGGTTGAGGGGCGGGCGGGTGGAGCGGCGTTCGAAAGGGAATTCGGGCGGCAGAAAGGTGGCCCAGGCCTGAAAGTAGCGGGCGGTGGCGGCGCCTTCGTAGCCGCGGAGTTCGTCCAGGGAGGTGCTGGCGCGGATGGAGGCGAAGAGGGAGTCCAGCCAGGTGAGGGCGGCCTGGATGGGGGACGGCGCCGAGGCCTCGGACGGAACGGACGGTTCGCTGGTGGTGCGGTTGGCGGCGAGGCGCTGGAGGACGCGGCGCTGGTTGTAGAGTTTGGCGGTGACGATGCGGCCGGCCATCTGAAGGGCGAAGGCGGGGTCGAGGGTGCGTTGGTATTGACGGAGGCGGGCGAGGCCGTGCTGGTTGGTGGCGGGGAGGAAGCCGCCGAGGAACTGGCCGTTCCAGGCGAGGAAGTTGACGGGAATGGCCGCGCGAAAGAGGGCGCCGAGGGCGGCGGAGGTGATCTGGACGGATTCCGCGAGGATGAGGCGGTCGAGGTCGTGGAGGGGGATTTCGCGGAGGAGTTCGTCACGCTGGGAGCCTTCAGCGCGACCGAAGACTTCGAGGCGCTCGCTCCGGAGGTGAACGCGGGAGTCGGGTTGGGTGATGACGGCGGTGGGCATGGGAGGTGGGGAACGGGAAAGGAGTGGCTCAAATCGCCCTGGCTGTGAGTCCGAGGTGGACCAGTTGGTCCTGGTAGTCGAGGGCCAATCCCAATGTGTCGGCGGTTTCGAATCGGCGTTCGGAGCCGACGCCGACACTCGGGCGCGGAGGCGTGGCGTGAGCGAGGGCTTCGCAGATGACCGTGGCAAGGCGGTCGGTGGCGGCAGCCCGCGACGGTGGTGGTGGCGGGGTCACCTGATGAACGAAGTCCAGCAGGGCACCGCGGACGAGGCGGGGCAGGTAGTCGCCCAGGGCGTCGGCGCGGTTGAAGATATCCACGGAGATGAGGCGGTCGCCGGCCCAGAGAGCGAGTCCGTTGGCGCCCGGGGCATGCCGAAGCGCAGCGAGAGCCCGGTCCATCGTGGCTTGTTTGGCGGCGAACACATCGGTGAGGTTGCCGGTGGGGGACTGAACGTCGTGCATTTGGGCGAGGTGCGCCACGTAGTGCCATACTTTGCCTTGGTTTGCCCAATGGTCGTTGAGGGAGGCGCGCGCGCGTGCGCCAAGGTCCTGGGATTTCAGGGCGCGCAGGGACGGAGGCGCGGCACAAGGGGCAGATTCGAAGTGGGCCTGGGAAAAACGCCAGCGGCCCTGCTCGATGCAACTAACCGGGACGAAGGTTACGGTGTGCGGGGCGAGGAAAAGGGAGGTGTTGAGGACGCGGTTCTGTTTGGCGCCGACGAGGATGTCACCGTCCAGGAAGAAGGCGAACTGGTCGGAGAGGTTTTGGATCCGCAGGTGGTTGACGCTGCCTTCCGTGTTGATCTTGGTCACGCGCACGCGGCCCTCGGCCAGTGCTCGGACGGAGGTGACATAGTGGAGGGTGTCGAGGGGTTCAGCGGCGAACTGGGCGGCCGTGAGACCGTTCACGGGCTGGATGGCAATGAGATTAATGTTCATGGGGAACATTTTGGTTGCGGCCGGGGATTGGTGTGGGTTTCGGATGTCCGGAGACCTGCGCGGCAGGAGCGGCGGCGCGGCGGGTTAAGGCCCACCGCTGGTGAGGGGACGAGGCCTTTTTGCGACGGGCGGCGAGGCCTCGCTCGCGGGCGCGGGCTTACTGGATGAAGATCATGGGGCCGGGGAGGTCAAGGGAGCAGCGGCCTTTTTCGGGCAGACAGGCGGCGAGAAGGGCGGCGTCGCCGCCGCGTTGGCGGAGCTTGTCGCGGAGGCTGGAGGTCGCCTTGACGAGGAAGCGGTCGTCGCAGTCGGTGCGGAGGGAGTCGGCGTGGCGCCAGTCGTTGAAGTCGCGGGCGGAGGCCTGTTGGAGTTGTTCCTGGCGGAAGGTGTTGAGGTCGTCCAGGGCGTCCTTGTAGGCGGCGTAGGCGGGTTCGCCGTGTTTGGCGCGGCGGGCCAAGAACAGCGCCACGAGCATCTCGGTGGGGGCGAGCTTGAGGGTCTGGCCGTTGACTTCGAGTTCAGCGCGGGCGGTGTCGAGGGTCAGGCGGAGATGGGTGGCGGCCTGCTGGCGGATGGTGGTGCGGCAGTTTTCGACGAGGCGGAGGAAGGAGCCGGGTTTGGCGCCGAGTTCGCGGTGAAAGAGGTTGCGGAGCGGGACGAAGGGGACGTCGGCGAGGTCAAGGGTGGCGGTGGCGGGCGAGACGGAGCCAACGGATGGGACCGATCCGACTGATCGAGTGGGGGACGGCAGCGGGCCGCCGGGTTGGGCGGGAAACCAGAAGTCGCGCAGGGTCTCGAAGGGCTCGCTGACCAGGACGTGGGTGAGGCGGTCGGTCTCGCGGCCGACGAGGGTGAGGCAGGCGTAGAGGAGCGCGCTCATGGTTTTGCGGCCGCCGGCGACGGAGGCGATCAGCCGGGTGTCAGGGTTCTCGACGATGGCGCGGACTTGTTCGAGGAGGAAATCGGCGGCGGCTTCGTTGTCGGCGCGGTCGCGGATGTCGGCGAGTTCGCGGGAGCGGCCGGTGGCGGGGTCGGCGGCGGTGATGACGCGGAGGTCGTCGGCGGTGTTGCCGAAGCGGAGGCGGCCGGTGAGGTCGTGGCCTTCGGCCTGGAGGGCGGCACGGAGGGCGTCCCAAGGGGCGACGCCGCCAAGTTGGGCGGAGGGGTCAAAGAGGGCGGCAAGCTTGTCGCGGCCCTGGGTGGTGGTGACGGCGATGACGCGGTGGGGGATGACTGGCTCGGTGCCGTCGGCCGGGTGTGCCAGCGCCCAGAGGGTTTCGGTGAGGATGGCGGGGGACATGCCCGTGACGGCGAAGAGGACGGTTTCGGGAGCGGGTGCCGGCACGGAGGCCGGGGCGGGCGCGGGAGCCTGGGCGGGCCGAATGGCTTTGGCGGGGCGAGAGGTTTTTTTCATGGGAAGGAGGGATGGGACGGATCAGACAAATCAGACGGATCTCGATAGCGGTGCGGCGGCATGGCGGTAAGGTGACAGTGCGAAACGGGCGCGGCCAAGCGTGGGATGTCCAGGGAGGTCGGTCAGGCAGTGGCGCGAGTGCAGGCGGCGGCGAGGGAAAAGAGGAAGCTCATTTTCTGAAATGTGCGGCGAGGCTCGCGAGGTCGCGGCCGTCAGCCGGCCGGTCCGGGTCAAGGAGGTCGCGGAGACCTGTGACCAAGCAGGCCTTGCGGACCACGGCAATGTGGTTGTGGCGGGCGAACTGAAGGACTTCTTCGGGCAATTCGGCTTTGCGGACGCAGACGACGTTGCCCAGAAGGCCGCCGGCTTCGCGCACGGCGAGCAGGTCTTCTTTCATCACCTTGGTCTGGCCGATGGAAAGTTCTTTCTGGATGCGGTCGAGGAGTTCCTGGGCGTTGGAATTCAGCGAGCGGGGTAAATGGCGGCGCAGGTTTACGACAAGGTCTTCGGCGGGCATTCGGTCTTTGCAGTCCACCAGCCACAGTCGCCCACCCCAAGTGAACAACAGGTCAATCTCCGCGTGAGGCAGGCGGGTGCCGACTTGAGCTGTGGACTTCACTTTCAGCCGAAGACTGCGTTGAACCTGTTTTACGCCGAGCTTGAGCAGCGTGGCAGCGACGGCGAATTCGAGCGAGTCGCCCTCCTTCTCACTGCGGTCGGCCTCGCCGGTGAAGCTCAGCCAGGGACGGGCATCGTTGCCGTTTTGAATGCGGCGGAAGAAGTCGTCGGCAGTGAGCTTCTGGCCGGCCTCGTTAAGGACCAGCGTCTGGCCCGGGCGTTGCACCTCAGAGGCGTCGAGCTGGCAGCACAGCAGGGCTACCGGGTCCAAGTCGTCGGTGCGGTGCCCGTTCAGTGGCTCGGGGCGCGTGAACATGTCGCCGTCGCGCGGCTCGAACCAAGTGAGTTGATTGCGTCGTTCGAGATAAAAGGCACGCACGCCCCGGCGGGCGGCCCAGCGAAAGGTGGCGGTGGCCATGAGCTTGTTGCCGCCGGTGAAGTTCAGGACGCAGTCCCCCAGGTTGAACTGGCGGGTGGCCGCAAGTTCGTCCAAGCGGCGTTCCACGGCGTTGAAATCGGAGTCGGAGATTTCCTCCAGCCGCGTGCCGCCTTTGGGCACGAGGCCGGAATTGTCAAAGAACCGCTTGAGCCGCTGGGCAGGGCCTCGGGACTCGGCCAAGTCTTCGCTGTGAAGCAGGAAGAATTGAGCCGGTTTGAGGTGCGCAGCAGCCAGCACCTGTGGCCAGATTTGTTTGGAGGCTAGGGAGAGGAGGTTCATGGGGAACGGGACGGATTAGGTGGATTTGACGGATCAAATGGGGGCGGTGCCTTTGCAGTCGGGGTAGGCGGTGCAGCCCCAGAATTGAGAGCCGGCCTTTTTGCCGGTTTTGGCGGTGCGCAGGGCCATGGGTGCGCCGCACTGCGGGCAGCGGGGGATGGGGTCGGGCGGATCAGACTGATCTGACGGATCACGCGGGCGGGTGCGGTGCGCGAGGCGGGCAGTGGCCAGTTGCTCGGAGTAACCGCCCTCCTCGATGAACGCCTGCTCAAGGGCGGAGATTTGCTGGTCGAGGAGGTAGTTGGTTTGGTGGATCAGGCAGATGAGCGCGTTGGCGCGGGGGGCAGCCTCAGCATGCTCCAGCCAGCGAGCATAACGGGCGTGAAGGGCGCGGCGGGCAGCCTGGGGATCCGACGGATCAGGCGGATCCGACTGATCCCGCGGGAGGCGCTGCCCGATGGCCCGCACGGCGAGAGCCTCCTGGCTCTCGGGTGCCCACTGGGGCAGGTGGCGGTGAAAGAGGTAGTCTTCGTAGTCGAGGAGGAGTTCCTCGAGGCTGGAGCGGGCGACGTTGACCAAGCGCAGTTCGGTCTGGGAGGAAGTGGCGGCAAAGCGGCTGCCCTCGGCGATGTTCTGGCGGCCGCTGCGCGCGGCCATGAGCATCTGGTCGGCGAGGCGGGAGCGCGGATCGAGGAATTTCTCGATGAACCAGTAGGTGGCGTCGTAGATGAGGGTGGCGGTCTGGAAGCTGGCCAAGCTGCGGTAGCCGCCGGCGGGACGGAGGCGCTTGCGGGGGGAGCGGGCGGATGGGACGGATCGGGTGGATGGGTTTTCGGGTGGGGTTTTCATGGGAAGGGTGTGAGGTGGCGGTCTTGTTTCATTTGGTTGTAGAGGTCCAGCGAGACACGACGGGGCTGGCCGTTGAGGTAAACTTGTTTATCTCGCGGCCACTTGTGGGCATCCACGAAGATGACCAGTGCGTGCCAGTTCCCGGCGGCGTCGCGGTGGGGGCGGAGGAGGATGGGCGAGGCGAAGCGGCCTTCGCCTTTGTAGTTTCGGTTCCGTCGCGCCTTTTCGGGGTCCCACCGTTCGTTCCAGTCCACCTGCGGCTTTCCAGAACTGAAGAATTGAATGATGGGTAAGCCAAGCGCAGGGCGGAAAGTCTGATCATTGGGGCTTCCTTCGCGAAGACCGACTGCAACGCCTCGGTCGTGGTCGTTTTTCGCGAAGGGATCGAACCCAGAATTGTGCGGTGGATTCGGAGGGCGAGCGGTCGCATGATCCACTGTTCGTCCATGAGAGCGCCAATCCTTGAGCCAACGGGCGAGGGTCACGATGCAGTCGTCGGCGCTGCGATTGACGTATGGTGCGTTGGGCGGCCTTGCGGTGGCCTCGGTGATGCAAATCCGAGATTGCCAATCGTGTTGATTGGTGTGTTTCCCAAAACGATCGAGGGCCAATGTCAGATGCTGAGACGTGGAATGACTGGCGATGCGAAGGGCGCCGAGAGCTCTGCGTGAACGGAAACCGAGCGCACCCAGATTGCCGAAAACGACTACAAGAGCCTCTATGTCCGGCCAATTGGCCAAGTCGCCACGCCAGATCAATTGCAGGTCGAACGTCGGAAGCGCCAGCTTGTTTCCTTTGCTGTCCTCCCAGTCGTAAGCTGCTTTCCCCTTATACTCGACAAGTCGTTCCATCCCATTCTCGCGTTTTCGTTTGGAGCGCAGCGGGAACGCAAGGTATCCGCGATCCGTGCCGACTTCGGCGTGAAACTCCCGGTCGTCTCGTGTCGTTGTCGAGGGGGCTGGGCCGTTCTTGACCCGCACCACCAACTTCCCCGCCTGTCCCTCTTCCCCCGCCGTGCTGCCGAAGATGAGGGCTTCTTGGGCGCGGACGGACAGGCCGCGGGCGGCAAGAGATTTGAAGCCGCCCAAAGTCCGGAACCACCAGCGAAGCTGGCCGCGGATGGAGGGGGCGCGGATTTCGGCCTGTTTTTCGGGTTCGGCTCCGCCGCAGAAGCAGGGGGTGATGAGTTCGAGATGGAAGGTTTCGGTTTTCATGGGATGGCGATTCCAAATTTCTCGGCAAGCCGTTTGACGCCTTTCGCAAAGTCTGAGCCGGCATGATTCTTCTCGGCATCGAATAGCGTTTTCTTCTCGCTTAGAATGAACGAAACAAGCGTGAACTGGTAGTCGTCGGTGGCTTCGCGTCCTGTCTGAGGCCACATTTGGGTGTTTTGGAACATGAATGGACGGGCGGCTGCGCGAACTTTTTTGTCGTCCAAGCGGCGGAATTCGCCGAGCAAAGCCTCGTTTGGTTTGCGAGATGTCCGTTCGAGTTGGGCTTTGGCAGCTTCAGTGACATCGGCAAACCACCCGTAGCCGGCGTTGGTTTTGGCGCCGAGGCCGAAGACTTCGAGGCCGGTGCGGAGGGCGGCGAGGGCGAAGGTGAGGAGGCAGAAGGGGGCTTTCCCGTTGGGAGTGGCTGACGGATCAGACGGATAGGACGGATCTTTTGCGCCGCGCAGGGGGACGAGGGCGAAGGTGAAGACGTGGCCGGGGGCGACGGCGGGGAAGACAACCGGCACGGGCTCCTCGGTGTCGGGGGCTGAGGCGTAGGCAGGGTTGCCGGAGTAGTATTCGCGGTGGTGGCAAGTGACGACGTCCAGTTCAAGTTTGCCGAGCTGGGGCACGTCGAGCGGGAGGCCGTCCACTTTGCCGGTCTTGCCGAGGTCCACTGGGTAGGCGGGTAGGAAGGAGACGCTGCCGGCGAAGTTGGGGAGGGAACGCCACGGAGTGTTGCGGTGGCGGTCCTCGATGGGCCAGTGGAAAGGGGTGGCCAGGGCCTCGGCGGCGGCTTTAAGGGTGGCCTCTTGGCCTGCGCAGGCCCAGCGGAAATCGGACTGAGCGGACCGATCCGACCAATCTTGTTCGCACCATCCGAAGACGCGGGCGATGGCGGCGAGCATGTTGGCGGGGGTGGCGAAGGGGGCGCAGCAGGAGGCCAACGGGTTGTCTGGGCCGGTGGGTTTGTGGGCGGGCTGGCCGCCGGCGGTGCACCATTCGTGAAGGGCGGCGAGGGCGGCGCGGCGGGCGCAGCCTTTGACGGCGCTGCCGGGGATATAGGGCAGGCCGAAGCGGTCGAGACACAGGCCGGCGTTTTCCATCACGCCGCCGGCCATGTTGACCATGAGACGGGATTGGAGCTGGGCGTGGAGCGTGACTTGATCCGGCTTGGGTTCGGAAAGCCAAGAATTCCACGCCGCCGATTTGGCTCTGATGGCAGCTTTGCCCATGGCGCGGGTGAAGACCTGATGTCGGTCCTTCTCCTTGGCGGCGGGATCGCAGAAGCGGTCGAGCAGCAAGGAGCGGCTGTCGCAGTTCCTGGCTTCTGGGCCAAGGGCGGCGGCGGTGTCGGAGGGCATGAGGGTGGGCATGGCGGTTCTCCGGTTCAGGGAGCAAAGCGTTTCAGGTAGCCGAGGTAAGCGAGAGCTTCGGCGGTGGCGGCTTGCAGCCGATGAGACGTCGCGTCTTGACCATCGCTCAAGAGCCGGATGTAGGTGTCGAGTTCCGTTTCGCCCTGACGAGCCTGCGGCGGGGGAGGCAACAGCGCTCGCTCGCAATGGCACAGGAAGCGGAAAACGGCGAGCAGCAGTTCCTGATGCCCGCCTCCTTTCGATTTGGCGAACGCGGCGGTTTGCAGGAGACCGTTCGAGACGATGAGGCTGGGCAACTTGCTGACAACGTCGCCTTGGTTAACACCGCGGGCTGAAGGCGGCTGGCCTTGGGCTGGATGCCAGAAATCAAGTGCGTGTTTTGCACGGATTTGTTCGAGGTTTTTCATTGGGCAAGCTCCTTTCTGGTCAGGCGAGTTTGACGGTGCACCAGCCGAGGCCGGTGGAGGCGTCGCCGCCGAATTGAAAAGGCGCGCCGTTGAGTTTGGCGGCGAAGGCGTCGAGCGCTTCCTTGGCTGTCTTGCTCTTGTAGGATGCGCCACGGCCGTCGGTGGCGTGAAGGACGGCGTAGAAGAGGGTTTCGCTGGGGACGTTTTCCTGGTTGAAGAGCGCGCCGCCGGCAGCGGTGCCGGTGTCGTCGTCAATGCGGACGTGCTGGGCGACTTCGCAGGCGTTTTGGGCGAAGAAGCTCATCATGCCGTCGCTAAGGATGACGAGGCGGGAGGCGACTTCGGCCCAGACAGGGTCTTCCGGGAGGAGGGCGGCCAATTTGCTGCCGAGATTTTGGGGGAAGCCGTTGGCGCGGGTAAAGGTGTATTCCTCGAGGACCACCTTGTCGCCGAGGGCGAGCGGGCTTTCGGCCGGGAAGAGGGCTTGTTCGTCGGACGGATCGGGCAGATTGGACAGATCTGTGAGCACGCCATCCCGCTTGGCCCGGCGGAGGATGAGCGGGCAGGAGATCCAGGCGAAGCTGCCTTTTGCGCTGCGCACGGGAAAGGCGAGAAGGCGGGCCTCGGAGAAGAGGAGGGCGCCGGCAAAGCTCACGTTGGCGTCATCGGAGCCGAAGAGCCAGGCGGCATCGGACGGATCAGTCTGATCAATGACGTGCTTCTCGCCCTGCTTCTTGGTGGTCAAGCGGACCAGATCGCCTTTGGCGTTGCGGAGGCTGAGCGGCCATTGGTCCGCAAAGGCCCCCTTTAAGCTCGTGGCTGGGATGACCGGGAAGCCGGTGTGGCGTTCGCGGATGATGGGTTGGTCAATGGCCCCGACGCTGGCGCCGGCGCCGACGTGCAGCGGGGTGCGGGTGAACAGGTAGAGGAGTTTCTTTTGCATGGTCATGTGTGGTTTGGTGGTTAAGCGGACGGATTAGACGGATCAGACGGATGTTTCATAAAGCTGCCAGGTGCCGCAGACGCCCAGGCCATAGCCTTTTTCGCCCAAGAGCGTGCTGCGGCGGTTGCGGATGGTGGAGAAATTGGACGGATCAGACGGATCAGACGGATCGGCGGGCGCGCCGTGCCAGTTGAGAGCAGCGGCGAGTTGCGCGGCAGCAGCCAGCGACTCGGCCTCGAAGTAATAGACCGCGCCGGCGGGGACGGCGAGGTGGGTGGATTTGGCGCCGGCGGAGCGGATCTCCGATGATGGATTGGTGATTTCAGGTGAACAGGATTCGAGGCTCAGCGCCCAGCCGGTGACAGGGATGGGCTTGGGAACGATGGCAGCGACGAGGCGGGCGGGGATCGCTGGCATGTTGCGGACGCGACGCCGCCAAGCCTCACGGCCTTCGCCTTCGCGGCGTTCGGTGTCGCCGGCTTTGAGAAACACCGCGCCGGTTTCAGGGCAAATCCAGTTGGGCAGCCAGCCGCCGGGATGCGGGCTGACGCCTTCGCCGCGCATTTCGGGCCAAATGGCGGGGGTGAGGAGGATCCACTTCACGGCGTATTTGCCGTTGGGTAGCGGCTTGAAGTCGTTGGCGGCGCTCAAGCCGCGTGGTAGGGGCAACGGCGCGGTGGCGTCTTTGCGCTCGGCGGTGCAGAGGCGCTGCTGGCCGCCGACGATGATGCTTTGCGGCTTGCCGTTGAGCAGGGCGGTGATGAGGTCGCGTTTGTCGGCGGGGTTGCCGTTGATTTTGTCGAGGCATTCGGCGAAGAGGCCGAGGCGCCAGCCTTCGCGCAGGCGGAGGTTGTGGGCCGTGTAGATTTGGCCTTCAGCCTCGCCGTGGCCGGTGGTGCCGGTCACGGGGTCAATGCCGATGCCAACGGCGTATTCGGTGTCGGCGAGGGCGGAGTCTGCCAAGAGGTCGGACGGAGCGGGCGGATCGGACGGATTGGACGAATCGCGGAGGTAGGCTTGGTAGGCGGCCGTCGAGAGCCAGGCCTCACCACCGGCGTCCTTGCTGGGGGACTGGGTGTTGGCGACGGTGTAGATGAGAGGCTTGGGCAAGGAACTGGTCTGCTGCCAACCACCTTGGGCGGGCCGCAGGGTGACGGCGGCGGTGCCTTGCTGCTGGGCGTCTTTTGGGCGAGGGAAGAACCAGCGCGGTTGGCCGAGGAGCTTGCCTGGCGGATCCGCAACGCAGACGGGGAACGGGCCGGCGGTGAGGAGGGAGCCGAATTTGCGGGCGTCTTTGGTGACGGAGCCGTCGGTGCGGTGGTGGTCGTGGCCGTGGACGCCGGTGAGGCCGGCGCGATGAAGCGCAGCGTGGAGGGCGTGGTTGGTGACGTCCGGCAACGGCCAGGCAGCGGTGTGGCCGGCCAGCGAGCCGCCCATCGGGCGTCCGTCGCGGAAGAACAGGACGTCGGTGGGATGGAGGAGGATTTGGTGCAGTTTGCGTTGGTTGTTCATGACGCGGGTTGCCTTTCGGCGGGTTGAGGGGCTGCGGATTTAAGATTTGAGATTTCAGATTGCAGCTCCGGTTGGGCCGGCAGGTTGCGGGCGATGAAGGCGACGGTCTGGCAGAGGCCGATGAGGGCGCGGAGCGGAGCCTCGGTGGTAGCGGACGGATCGGACGGATCAGACGGATCTGACCGATCGGGTTTAGCGGCACCGAGGTAGCGGCGGAGATCTGCCTCTTTCAGGTCACGGAAAGCAGGCGACTCCTTGCGCTGGCCCTGGCGGTCGAGGGCGTGCTGGAACTCCCGCAGGACAACCTCCTGCACGGGGAAGCCGTTCACTGCCCGCACGGCTTTGGCAGCGAGCGGGGAGGTTTCGGTGAGGTAGGCATCAAGGAGTTCCACGACGCGGTGGGGGAACTTGCGGCTGACGGCGACCTCGGCCACGGCGCGGAGCATGGCGTCGAAGATGTCGAGTCCGCCACTGTCCCACTGGCAGCCCCACTCGATGGTCTCGCCGGAACGCTTCATAAGCGTGACGGCGACGGCGGAGCGGCCGAGCTGTTTCTTGGCACGCTTTTCGGCGGCCTGGGCTTCGCGGACGACGTCCTGGAGCGGGTCTTTGAAGTGGGCGATGGCGATGCCGACCGAGCAGTCGGCAGCGGAGCCGGGGACGAGGAAGGGATGGGTTTTTGATTGGTCTGATCGGACCGATCTTTGCGGGCGAGAAAGCCCGAGGCCAATGACTCGAAGAGGCAGTTTTCGGCGGCCAGGAGTTGGTAGTAGGGCGCTTTTCGTTTGGCGGCTTCGTTGGCCTGCTTGAGGTTTGCCGAGGCGGTCTTCAGGAATTCCGGCAGGCGGACGTCGCCCGTGAACGCCATGCGCAGTGCACGGGCGCAGTCCAAGGCCGTGTCGGCGGGGAGCAACGCGAGCACGTCGTCGCCGCCGGAGTAGATGAGGCGGCCATCGAAGGCTTCGACGATGGGGCGGGCGCACAGCAGGGCGAAGTTGCTGAGCGCTTCGCTGAACTGGAGATGGTAGCTGGGTGAGATGGGCCGACGAGTATCGAGCAGTTTCGCGAAGCGTTGCTTGAGCGTGGTTCCCTGATTGTCGGGATCGGAGTTGCGCTCGAAGTATTCCAGCGCGCCAGCGGGGTTACCGTTGCCGTCGGTGTAGGCGGCGAGTTGGCTGCGGAACGGCGGGCATTTGTCGCCCGCGACCCATTTGCCGATCTGGTCGCCGTCGAGGGCGAGAACGGCGAAGTAGCGTTCGCCCTCTTGCCGCTCCGAGGCTTCGCGCTCGTCATCATCGTTGGAAAACGGCTCGTGTTTGGCGAGGCCGTGGGTGTTGGGCATTGGCAGCGGCTTCAGCCCGAACTCGGGCTTGAGGTAAGTGAGGTCCCAGAGCCGCTTCACGAGGGTGACGGCGCCGAGCCAGTCGTCGTGTTTGAAGCGGTTCGCGACGGGGCCATGTTCGGCGTGCCAGTTGGAACCTTCTTTCCGACCAGCGAGCGTGTCGCAGCGCTCGAGCCAGATTTTGCCCCCAGCGACGGCTTCATCCTTGCCGGTAAGGCTGTCCTTGTTGCAGGCAGCGCCGGTCTGCCAGCCGCCTTCGCTCCAAGCGGCAAAGTTGCGCGTCTGGCGGACGGCGTCGAGTTGCCAGGAATTGAGCGCGACCAGCAGTGCCCAAGCAACGCCGACGTTGTTGAGTTGGGTTTTGTTCTCGTCCGTGTAGTAACGGTGGTCGCGGTGATCCTTGGGCATTTCTTCGCAGGCGGCCTTGATGACGGCCTGGAAGCGGTCGCGGAGGGTGTGTTTCTGGTCGTCTTCGCCGAGAGGGAGATGCTCGGTGAGCTTGAGCGCCTTCTCTGGTGTGGCTGGCCAAGGGGTGACCTGCCATGTGATCGACAGGAACCGCTCGATCTGGCGGTCGAAGCGGGCTTTGCGGTCCACGTCGTGAAAGGCGGGGTCGCCCTCGTTATTGGTCAGCCCGGCCTTGTCGCAGGCAGTCCAGACGCTCTTGGCAATGTTTTCGAGTTCCTCGCGGATGGCCTTTTCGACTTCCTTGGCGATTTCGCGGCCACGACTTCCCGGAACCAAGGCAAGGAAGACGTTGGGCAGGTTGGGGGTGAGGAGGTCCTGCTCCTTGTCCGTGGGCTGAATGCTTTCCCAGACGGGCTTGCCGCCGATGAACACTTTTTCCCAAAGCTCCTTTTTCCAGTGGAGGTCGAAGAGGGGCTGACCGCGGAGGCTGGGGTAGATGACGGCGTCGGGGCCAGCTAGCTCGGAGAATTTCTTCAGTCCGGCGGCCATGAGCCAGGAAAGGAGGTAGGAGCCGCTCCAGAGGTCGCGCGTGCTGCGGGCTTGGGCGATGAACTCCTGCACGGGGCCGAGCTGAAGCTTGAGAAAGGCGGGCCGCCAGACGTTGTTGTCCACGCAGCCGGCGAGCGCGGAGACGACCTGCATGTGGGTCCAAATGGAATGGTCGGGCAGGCGCGTGTCGGCGGGCAGGAGGCCGAGGCGGTAGTCTTTCTCAGTGGCGAACTGCGGCCAGCAGCGCCAGTGCGCAAAGAAGCGGGCGCGCCAGAGGGTGTTTTCGCCCCAGTCCGGCGGCGTGTTCTGCAACGCCGGCTGGACGGAGTTTTCACCTTCGAAGCCTTGCTCGACGGACTTGAATTCGGCCTTGAACGGCAATTGTTGCGCGCCTTCAAGTGGATGGTGGAAGGCATTGCGCAGGCCGTCGAAGTGGCAAGCGAGCCCCGCAGCCCGGTATTGCGGAAAGGGGAAGCGGTCGGCCGCTGCGCCGGTGTGGTCGGCGTGCTTGAAATACTCGCCCACCTCGGTGTCGGTGAAGCCTGCCTGTCGGAAGGCGGCATCGGAGCGTTCGCCGTGGGTGCCGATGTCCAAGCACTTGCTCGGTGGGTCGTGGAGGTAGGCGGCGAGTTTGCGTTTCCAGTCGGTCATATCGGTTGGCCCTTTCTATCCCAAGCGGCTCAGCAATCAGTGATCACAGCCGGCTCTCCCAAATTGCCCCAACGCCCGTTTCCCGGCTGGCCGCCGGACGTCCATCGAGGTCGGTGATCATGCCCGTCGCGACGACCCGTTGACCACCGCTCCGGGCGGCGACGCGGGGTGAAGGCTTATGAGGGGCATGGTTTGGTTTAGGCACTGGACGCAAATAAAAAACCGACAACCCGTGCGCTACACGCCGGTTGGCAAAGGCTCACCCTTTTTTGGCTGTCGCCGGCCGAAGGAGGACGGGGACGCGGGTGCCAAGCTCCCCACCGTGCAGTTCCCACCGGCGAGGGTGATTCAAAACGGGAAAGAGGCCCGGAATTCCGTCGGAAGTCTTGGGAGCACGAAACGATTCAGGGCGCGTCGGCCGGTGGAATGCGCTCGTTCAAGCACCAGAGGACGGCGTTCAGGAGCAGGCGACGAAAGGCCGGATTGGCGAAGTCGTCCGGCCCACCCAGCGAGGTGTAGAAGATACGCGCTTCGCGGGGACCGTAGCGATGGGTCCAGGCAATCGGCTCCTCCGGCTGGCCGTCAATGGCGCCCAGCAAAAGGCAGCGGGCCGTCGGCCGGAGGGGACCGCACCGGTATAGTGACGAGTGGCTGGTGAAGCCCTTGAGATTGACGCTGGCCAGGATCGGGTCTCCCTCGGCTCCGGGCGCGACCCGGATCTTGGTGAGCGGCCCTGCGCCGTGGTGGCCGCGGTAATTTGCGCCGAGCACGTCGGGGTCGAACTCCGGCCATTGCGCCACGGCGGGATCGTCTTTGAGGCGATCGAGGGTGTCGCCGCGCACGGCGAAGGCATGGCTGGCGGTGCGGATGCCGAGCAGCGACTTGCCGCCGGCGAGGTGGGCGCGGAGGGCCGCCATCAGCTCACTGGGCAGGGCGCGACGGCGGGTGCTGACGACGAGCAAATCCGCCCGGGTAACGGCCGCGGCATTTGTGAAGCGAAAGTCATCGGTCGCCGTCGAGGCAGCCACGACCTCGCAAGGGAAACCGCGCCAGACCAATTCCCGGTGGGCGAAGTCGGGCAATGTTTCCCACGTACGGTACTCGTTCTCGCCGATGAGCAGCACGACGCGCCGGCGGCGGTCCTGTGCGAACCGGAACGGCTCGCCGCCGAGGAAGTCCGCGCTCGTGATGGACGGGCACCAGTACTTCTCGATGTGTTCCACGACGAGGTCGGTGCCGACGAAATGGCGGACGTACGGCCGCCGGCGCGAGTTGTACGTTGTGTCGGTGAGGTCGCGCATGAGGAAGACCCGCTTGCCCAAGGCGACCAGGGAGCGGATCGCGAATGGACGACCGAGGACGCACATGTTGGCGTGAACGCCGAGCACGATGACCGTGTCCACGCCGCGCGCCGTCAGCACATTGTGAATTTCGTCGCCGCGATCGCTGATCACATCTTCGGGCAGAATTTCCAGGGTTGCGATCTGCCGCTGCCACGGGTTGCCCTGCGGGCAGGGCGGATCGTCGTCGCAACCGCCGTCGGAGTCGTCTATCGGCAAGGGCGGTTCGCGGTCGGGATTGATTGGCTTCCACTGGCGGACATCGGCCGGGGCCGGGGCCGGCGGGGCCTCCCGCGCCCGAAGCCGCTGAGGGAAGTCCGCGTAGAACTTCATGGTGTCGCTGGGGGCGTGGATGATGAGCATGCCCTGTCGCCGGGCGGCGTGCAGGACTTCGTTCATGCGGGGGGCGAGTTCCGCGACTCGCGCGGTGGCGCCGGCGCACCAGTGCCGGTCCCACATGTCGCAGACGATCATGGCCGTCCGCGGTCCACTGACCTCGACGGTATGTTCGACGACCCGCCACTGGTCCGCGTCCGGAGCCACGCGCTCGCGATGGCGGGGATGAAGCACGAGCGCGTCCGCAGTGGAAGAAACCGCGAGGAACAGGCCGGCGATGATCAACTGGCTGACGAGGAGAGGTCGCCGTGGCCATGGACGTTGCCTCAAAAGCCCGCTCCGCAGGTTGACCGGGCCTTGGGTTCGAGAAACAGAGGCGGAGGCGCCGGTATTTTGGCGAGCAACCGGCCCGGATGGGGATCCGGTATTGGATGGGCGGGGCGAATGTGCGGACATCCTGCGAAACATGGGTGTTGACTGCCGGCAGCCTTCCTCAGCCGCCGGCGGATGGCAACTGTTGCCCGGCGAAGCTCCGCGCGCTCCGGCCCGGCCGCCAAAAGGTTGGGTCAATTCCCGATCAGCAGTTTGGGCAGGTTTGTTAGCCCGGGAATCTGCGTCCACTGGGAGCGGAAGGCGCCCTTGACGCGGTAGCGGTTGCTGCGGCTGTCCCAGATAAACTCCTCGGCGCCGCTCACCCGGCCCTCGGGCAGGAGGGCCACGGGATTGCCCGTGAGCCGCGCGAGGCCGTCGTCGTCGCTGTACACCGCTGTCTCGCCGGTCACGCTGCGATGGCCGGCGACGAAGACCACGTTGCCCGAAGCCCGGGCGGAGCGAAGGTGATTCGTGGGGCCGAACCACGCTGCCGCCTGCTGGGCGAGGAGTTCTTTGCGGATGACGTTCGTCCCGCCGGTGCGCTCCTCCTGCAGGGCGGTCACGTCGCCTTCGGCCAACACGCTTTCGATGGTCTCCTGCGGCGTGAAGGTCACGGCGAAGGTTTCCCCCCGCACGCGCCGGCGGATTTCCGTGCCGTCCGCCCGCCGCAGCGGAAACTGTTCGGCGACGACCGCGCCCGTCGCGCGGAGGGCCTGAACGCGATTCGAGTAGGTGACGCCGAGGGACCGGCAGGTCAACTCCCCCAGTTGGTCATCGCCGCTCAGGAAGACGGCGCGCACCTGCTCGCCGAATCGCAGCGTGGTGTCCTGATAGGTGGCGAAGTCGCTCCGAATCTCGATGACCTCGTTCGTGAAGGTGGCCGGGGCGGCGTTGGTGTCGCCGAAGAAGCGCTCGCGCAGCCGGGCAACGGGCAATCGGACCACGGCGTTGGTCAGCGCCGAAGCCATTTGCCGGAGCGCGTTGAACGACAACAACTCGGCGCGCACCTGGGTACCGGCGCTGGACCAGACGGGATTGTCGGTCAGGTCGAGCCGCCCCGGTGCCTGGTACTCCGCGCGGCCGGCCGTCGCGCCACCCGGCACGGCGGGATCGCGAATCACGACATTGGTGGTGGCGACGATGCGGCGGGCCGGGCCGTTGGTCGGCGGCAGGTCAATCTCCAGCATGCCCGCGAGCACTTCGATCAGGCGGTTGGTGGTCTCGTTGGCGCTCTTCGCCAGCGGGGCGAATCCCAGGCCCATGAGTCCGGTGGCATCGCCGCCCGTGCGGGGCAGCGTCAGCCGCGCCTGGCCGAGAGCGAGGATCCGACGCGCGGTCTGGTAGAGGGTGATGCGATCGGCACTGCCGGACCGCCCGCCATCGGACCACCGGGGATCGCCCGTGAGTTCGATGACTTCCCCTTCGGCCGTGTGGTGGTAGATGGCCTCGCTGCACGTGGCCCGACCGCCGTCGGCATGGTTCACCAACTCCACGCTTCCCCGGGCCACCAACCGCTGGACGCCGCCCGTCAGCGCGCCGTACACGGTGAACTCGGCGCAGTTGAGCTGCGCGGCGGGATCCTCAACCCGCACGGACCTGGAGTAGGCGACCTCGTTCGCGTGGTAGAACAGTTCGAGCCGGCCCGCCCGGATGAACAGCGGCACGGGCGCGTTGGTGCCCACCGGCGGACGCAGCAGGCGGGTGGTGACGTCGTTCGAGATCACGAGGTGGTTGTTCGTGCGCCACCAGGTGAAGCCCCGGCCTTCGATCTGGAGCCGCTCGTCGGCCGTCACGATTTTCAACGGGTCGGGCGAAGTCACCGTCTGCTCGCCGGCGTCATAGACGCAGTTGGTGCCGATGACGCTGAGGTTGGTGAGGCCGCGCTCGCCGAAATAGTCCAGCCGGGCGACGTTTAGCGGCACGCGATTGCCCACGCCCTGCGCGCCCTGGCCGGAGAGCAGGGCCACCCGCCGGCTCTGTTCGTCCAGGATGAGCACCTCGAACGTGCCGCGCACGCGCACGCCGCGGGTGTTTTGCGCCAGCGCCGCCAGCGCCAGCAATCCGCCCAGTAAGAGCCAGCCGATGGGTTTCACCTGGAGTAGTCCTTCACCAGCGCCTCCCAGCGGCCCTGGGCCTTGAGAATCAGATCCACCACCTCGCGGATCGCCCCGCGCCCGCCGGAGTTGCGCGTCACGTAGTGGGCGAGTGCCTGACATTCGGCGATGGCATTGGCCACGGCCACGGCCAGCCCCGCCCGCTTGAGCGCACCGAGGTCCAACACGTCGTCGCCCACGTAGCACAGTTGATCCCAGCCCACGCCCGCCTGACCGAGGATCTTTTCGATCTCCGGCACTTTTTCGTGGCTGCCCTGGCTGAGAAAATCAATCCGCAGATCCTTCGCGCGTTGGGTGGTGGCGGGGGAGGCCCGGCCTGACACCCACCCCACCTTGATGCCCTCGCGCTGGAGGAAGCGCAGCCCCAGGCCGTCCAGAATGTTAAACTGCTTCGCCTCGGTTTCGCCCGCCATGAACACGGTGCCGTCGGTCAGCACGCCGTCCACGTCACAGAGGAACAGACGAACCCGCCTCAGGCGGGCCTCCAGATCGGGGGGCGTACCCGAGGCGGGACGGCGCCCGAAGGACGTGAGGATTTCGGCGCCCTTCTTCATGCGAGTGCTGCGCGCACGCGGAGCAGGGTTTCCAGCAGGCGGGGCATCTGCCGCAGCGGAATCATGTTTGGCCCGTCGCTGAGTGCGCGATCGGGGTCGGGGTGGGTTTCACAGAAGATGCCATCCACCCCGGCGGCGACGGCGCAGCGCGCCAGCAGGGGGGCAAATTCGCGCTGGCCGCCGGAGCGGTCGCCGCCCGCGCCGGGCAGTTGGACCGAGTGTGTGGCGTCGAACACGACCGGGAACCCGAGGGCCTGCATCGTGGGGATCGCCCGCATGTCGGCGACGAGATTGTGGTAACCGAACGTCGAGCCGCGCTCGGTGAGGAGCAGGTGACGATTGCCGGCGGTGACGGCCTTGGCCGCCACGTTGCCCATGTCTTCCGGCGCGAGGAACTGGGCTTTCTTGAGATTCACGATGCGGCCGGTGCGCGCGGCGGCCACCACCAGGTCCGTCTGCCGACAGAGGAAGGCGGGGATTTGCAGGATGTCCACGACATCCGCGGCCGCCGCGGCTTGCGCCTCGGTGTGAACATCCGTCAAGACCGGCACCCCAACGCGCGCCTTGACCTTGGCCAGCACGCCCAACCCCGCCTCGAGGCCGGGCCCGCGGAAGGACCTGGCGGACGAGCGATTCGCCTTGTCGAAGCTGGCCTTGAAGACAAACGGCAGGTCCAGGCGTTCGCAGGTGCGCCGCAGGGATTCCGCCACCCGCAGGCAGAGGGTCTCGCTTTCAATCACGCACGGCCCCGCCAGCAGGAACAGGCGGCGACGGTCGGAAAGCAGCTTCCAAAGGCCCTGAGCGGCACGCGGCACGGCGAGGTTCTAAACGAAGGCAGGGCGGCTGTAAACGCGGGGGAATTCGCGGGGACAGCGGGCGCAACCTACTCCTTGAGACTGTCGAACCACACCTTGGCCGCCAGCATCGCGGGCAGTACGCAGTCGCCGTGATCGGCGCCCGGCCGGGGATCCCAGAGCGTGGCGTCGGCGCCGCGCGACACAAACGCCGCGTGGGCGACGGCTGAGTTCTGCGGCGGGACGTCGCGATCGCCGCTGCAATGGTAGAGCCGCACCGGAGCCTTGGGCGTCCAGTGAACGAGGTCGTTATCCCTTAGCGCGCGGCGGAGCGGATGGTCCGGATCGGCACGAAACGCGGCGAGGTATTCCGGTTTGATGATGTCCGTGGGCGGCGCCGGGGCCTGGGGGAGAACGGCGTTGATCTCGCTTCCGCCGTGCTGACCGTCCAGCAGGGGCGGCAGCGTGACGTTGTACGGGGCGCGGAGCAACTCGGCGAAGCTCGGGGCCAGCCGGTACACGTCCTGATAGGCCGCCAACAGGTACGCGAGGTAATACGGGTTGGGCTGCGGCCGGCCGGAAAGCATTTCGTCCGCCGTCGTGCCGGAGAGGTCATACGCGCCGGCCATGGGCGCCGCGGCGGTCACGAGGAATTCGTCCGCGTGAAACTCCTCCAGTTCGCGTTGCAGGGCGGCGGCCGCGTGGCCCCCCTGCGAATAGCCGGTGAGGAAAAGCTGACCGTTCAGTGCGATTCCCTGGGCGGCGCAGTAAGCGCGGGCCGCCCGCAGCAGATCCACGCCCGCCGTCGCCTCAGTGACCGCGTGATGGTAGGGATGGAATCCCGGGGAATCACCCAGCCCGAGGTAGTCGGGCAGCACCGCAGCATAGCCCGTGCTGGCGTAGGCGGCGCCGATATACCGTTCTTGTGAGGCTTGCGCCGACGGGGCATCCGCTTTTCGAGCGAGGGTGCCGTGTTGATAGACCACCAGCGGGAGCGGCCGGGTGGCTCCGACCGGCAGGAGCAACAGCCCCGAGGCGAGCGTCCGGCCACCCCAAGGTCCCACGGTCTCGTATTGAATCCGGCGCACAGCGACATCGAACTGCGGGGTGAGCGGCACGCCGGCGAAGAGGAAGATGAACGACAACTCGGCCTTCGTCAGCGTTGGCAGGGTCGTGGTGACCAACGCCTTGCCCCGCTCCGCGCGAGGCACAGCCAGCACGCGGTAAAAGTTCGCCGGTAAAGCGGCCGAGCCCGCCTCCCAGGATGTGCCCGCGATCGGCCACGGTCGCGTCGAGCGGGGCGCGATCCAGATGTTTCCGATCGTTGGCAGGGCCTGCACCGTGTAGGCCCAATCGGCTCCAGCGTCGGGCCAGCGCAAGGTGAGGGCGCCATTCTCCCGGGCGAGATCCACGCGCCACTCCGCTTCAGCGGCCAAGAGCGAGGGAAGACTGGCGAACAGCGAACTGGCGGCCGCGAAAATCCACGGCGGCAGAGACTTCAAGCGCATGGGGGCAAGTATGCCGGAGGATTGCGGGGGCGCAACGCCGGCCGGTACTTGTCCCACCCCCATCGGTAAGCTGCACCCGGATTTGAGTTTGAAGGCCGGGCGCCGGGTGTAAGCTGACTCTCCCGGTTAAGCCGGGTTCGCGCCATGAACGGCAAGGTCATCGAGTTGCGTCGCCTGCTCGCGGAACGATTTCCGTCACCGCGGCTGGTGGACCGTACTGCGGAAGGGCCGCGCGAGCCGACCGGGGTGCCGGCGCTCGATGAGGCCCTGGGCGGCGGTCTGCCACGGGGCGAGTTCACCGAGGTGGTGGCGGCCGGCACCGGTACTGGCAGCGCCCAGATCTGGCACGCCTGGCTGCGGTGCGTGGCCGCGGCCGGCCGTTTCCTGGCGCTGGTGGATGGCGCGGACAGCTTCGACGTCGCGGCGCAAGACCCCGCCGTGCTTGCCCGGTTGCTCTGGGTGCGCTGCCGTCGGGCCGGGGAGGCGTTGCAGGCAACGGACCTGATTTTGCGCGATCGCAACTTTCCGTTGGTGGCGCTGGACCTGAAGTTGAACCCGCCGGCTGAACTGCGGCGAATCCCGTCATCCGTGTGGCACCGCTTCAAGCGGCTGCTGGAGCACTCGGCCGCCACGGTGATGGTGGTATCGCCCGTGCCCTTGGTGAGCGGCGCAGCGTGCCGGATTGAACTTGCTCCGTCGCTGACGCCGGCCTCGCTGGCCCACCCTGCGCCGCTGGCCGAATTGCGCTTCACCGTCCAGCACCGGCCCGCGCGCCAGACGGTCGCTGAACTGGCCCGGGCAGGGTAAGGGGGCGAAGGCCGGTTTCAGCACGGCAGGTCGCCAGTGGCGACGCCGTCGCGAACCGCCGGCCTACTCCGAATCCGCCGCGTCCACTCGGTTGGCGGTGCCCCGGCGGCCGGTGTCGGTGACGATGCCGCGCTTGGAGGTGGCGAGGAAGTCGAGCAACACCGCGGCCGCGGTGCCGGGAAACTCGGGGCGGGCGCGGGCAATGGCCTTTTTGAGCGGCAACCCACTGCGGAACAGCAGGTGATACAGCCGCTTGAGTTCGAGCCGTTGTTCGTTCGTGAAGCCCGCGCGACGAAGCCCGACGACGTTCAGGCCGCACATCCCGTTGTCGCCGCGCGCGATGGTGTAGGGCGGCAGATCCTTGCTGATGGCCGAGCCCCCCTGCATCAGCGCCAGCGTACCCACGCGGCAAAACTGATGGACCAGGCAGTTGCCGGAAATGAAGGCCCGGTCCTCGACGATCGCATGTCCCGCCACGGCGACGCCGTTGGCAATGATGGCGTGATTGCCCACGCGCGCGTTGTGTCCCACATGGCTGTGCGCCATGAAAAAACAGTGCGAGCCAATCACCGTATCCTCCTCGACCTGGTTCGAGCGGTGAATGGTCACCTGTTCCCGGAAAATGTTGTGGTCGCCGATCCGAAGGCGCGTGGGGGCGTCCCCGTATTTGAGGTCTTGCGGTGCGTCGCCGAGTACGCAGCCGGCGTGAAGCCGGTTTCCCGCGCCGAGGATCGTGTGCCCCGTCAGGTGAACGTACGGCCCGAGCCGGCAGTTCGGGCCGACGATCACGTGGGCGTCAATGACGCAGAACGGCCCCACCTCGGCGCTAGGATCGAGTTGCGCGGTGGGATGAATGATGGCCGTCGGATGAATCATGCCGCCGCAGGGAATATCACGCGGCAGGCCGCCTGAGAACCCAGAACACCCGCCTGGGCCGTTGCCTGACGCTAGGCCAGGCGCGGATCCACTTCGTCGGGCTGCCAGAGCCAGCGCCCCTCCATTCCGCCGGCAATGACCAGGGTTTGCCCGGTGATGTGCCCAGCACACTGGTCCGACGCCAGAAAAGCCACCGCGCCGGCGATGTCTTCAGGCCGACCCACTTTGGGCAGGGCCATGGTAGCGGTGACGCGCTGCACGGTGGTGGGCTGACGGAGCTTGGCCGCGGTGCGGGGCACAAGGGTCCAGCCCGGGCAGACGCAGTTCACCCGCCCGCCGCAGTAGTCGGCGGTGTGCGGCGCGAGCCGGGCGAACTCGTTCTTCAGGGTGCGGGTCAGGCCAAAGGCCAGCGCCGACTTGGCGGCGGCGTAATCCGCGTGACGGGCCTCGCCGAAGATTGCCGCCGTCGAGCCGATGATCACCGCGTTGCCGCGCCGCTGGCGGGCCACGATCCCCGCGAATTCGCGCAGACAGAGGAAGGCGGAGGTGAGCACGGCGTTGAGCGTGGCGTTCCATTGGCGCAGCGACATCTGCGGGAACGGCACATCGGCATCCTCCCACGCGCCGGCATTCGCAACGAGCACATCCAGACGGCCAGAACGCCGGACGGCCTCGCTGAACAGGCGTTTGACCGCGGGCTCCCGCCGCAAGTCGGCTCGCAGACAGACCGCGGATTTGCCCAGCTCCCGGCTCAGGGCCTGTGCCCGCTCTTGACCGGTGTGGTAATGAATGATCACCCGCGCGCCCTCGGCGGCGAAGGCTCGGGCGATCGCGGCGCCAATTCCGCCCGAGGCGCCCGTGACGAGCACGGCCTGGTCACGCAACCCGAGATCCATCGGCGCAGCGCAGTGTGAGGCAGTGCGGTTCAGGCGCCGATGTGCCGTTTGATCGCCTCCACGATGCGGACGCTCCACAGGTCGAGGACCTCGGGGTCGGGACCTTCGATCAGCAGGCGCGCCTTGGGTTCGGTGCCGGAGTAGCGCAGGAACACCCGACCGCCGTGGGGATTCACGGCGGCCTCCGCCTGCGCGACGAGCGCCAGCACGCCGTCCAGTTCGGCGAAGGGCGTCTTTTCGCGAACCTTGAAGCTGACGACCTTTTGGGGGAACCGACGCCAGCAGAGGGCGAGTTGGGAGAGGAGGGCGTTGCGGGATTTCATGATGCGCAGCACCTGCAAGGCTGCCACCAGCCCGTCGCCGGTCGTCGCATAGTCGCGGAAGATGAGGTGCCCGCTCTGCTCGCCGCCGACGCGGTAGCCGTTCTTCAGCATTTCCTCGATGACGTGCTTGTCGCCCACCTGGGTCCGGACCACCCGTCCGCCGGCCTCCTGGATGGCCGCGTCGAGTCCCGCGTTGCTCATCACCGTGGCGACGATGGTTCGCTCCGCGAGCGTGTTCTGCTCCAGCATCTCCAGACCGGTAATGGCGAGGATGTCATCGCCGTCCACAAGCGTCCCGTGCTCGTCGCAAAGCTGCACGCGGTCGGCGTCACCGTCGTGGGCGATGCCCAACTGGGCGCGGTGCTCGAGGACCCGCCGGCACAGATGCTCGGGATACATGGAGCCGCAATCCTTGTTGATGTTCGTGCCATCGGGTGTGTTGCCATACACGATCACCTCCGCGCCGAGCTCCCGGAGGACGGACGGTGTGGTCTTGTACGCGGCACCGTTCGCGCAATCCACCACGATCCGGACGCCATCGAGGGTCATGCCCTTCGGAAAGGACGCCTTGGCATATTCGATGTAGCGGCCCACGGCGTCATCCACGCGGATGGCTTTGCCGACCTCGCTGGCGACCGGCCGGACGCTTTCGATCGCACCGCTGAACACCAGGTCCTCGATCTCCGCCTCGATGCGGTCTTCAAGTTTGTAGCCGTCAGCCTGGAAGAACTTGATGCCGTTGTCGTCGTAGGGATTGTGGGAAGCGGTGATGACGATGCCGGCGTCGGCGCGCAGGCTGCGGGTCACATAGGCGACGCCCGGTGTCGGCAGCGGGCCGATGAAGAGCACGTCCACCCCCATGGAGAGGACGCCCGAGGAGAGGGCGTTCTCAATCATGTAGCCCGACAGGCGGGTGTCCTTGCCGATGACGATTTTGTGCCGGCCGTGGCCACGGGCGTGACTTTCGAGGGTTTTGAAGACGTGCGCTGCCGCGCGGCCGAGCTTGAGCGCGGTTTCCGCGGTGACCGGTTCAATGTTGGCCGTGCCGCGGACGCCGTCGGTTCCGAAAATGCGTTTGGTTTTGGTCATGGAGAGTTTTGAGAAGGGGGTTGGCCCGAAGGGGGAGAGGCGACTTCCACGTAGGCGTCGGCCGGAATGATCCGGGCGACGCTGAAACCGGGCGGCGCATTGACCTCGATCTTCTGGCGGAGCCCTTCGGTATCCCGCACGCCGGTCAGGTCCACGTAGGCCCGGACTTCGCTGGGTTGGAGTGCCTCGAGCAGGTTTGCCGGCCCGCGCAGGACGATCTCGATCTTCTCCGGCGTGACCTGGTAGGAGCGCCCGCCGGCTGCCGTGGTCAGGACCGTGACCGGAACGGAACTGAATCGGCGCAGACTGCCGGGACGAAGCCGGTCCATCAGGTCCGAGGAATACGTGGCCCAGATGAGGGTGGCCAGGATGAGCGACAGCAGCTTCCAGCCGAGATTGTTGAGGAGCAGGTCCCGCCAGCGCATATCAGTCGGGTTTGACGGCCACGGGGGAGGGCGCCAGCCGGCGGCGAGCGAACGGGTGCCGCAACCGCTCGAAGACCGTCCGCGACCGTGGCGCGGTCACCAGCACTTCGGTGAGGAAGGCCCGCAGTTCTTCCAGCGTCACGCCGCGGGTCAATTGGCCCTTGTAGGCGTAAGAGATGGCCCCCGTTTCTTCGGACACCACGACCACGGCCGCGTCGGTTTCCTCCGTCAGGCCGATGGCGGCGCGGTGGCGGGTGCCCAGGGATTTGCTGAGATCCTGGCGCTGAGTGAGCGGAAAGATGCAGGCCGCCTGGAGAATCCGGTCGCCGCGCAGGATGACCCCGCCGTCATGAATGGCGTTGTTCGGGAAGAAGATCGCCTCGAGCATCTCGGGGGTGGCCTCGCAATCCACCGGGATGCCGGACTCCACGACCTCGCGGAGCTGGATGCTTTTCTCGATGGCCACGAGCATCCCGATCTTCACGTCCGACAGGCGTTCTACGGTCTGAACGATGACCTCCACGATCTCGCGCTGCTCGTGAACGCTGGCCATGAACGGCAGGTTGCCCAGTTCACCCAGCATGCGGCGCAGTTCGGGCTGGAAAAGGACGATGACCGCCACCGCGAGCACCCCGAAGAAGTTCCGCAGCAGGGCCTGCAGGACCTCCAGTTCGAGCACGGTGGTGATGAGCGTCAAGGCAAGCAAGACCAGGAGGAAACCGGTGACCACCGGCGCGCCACGGGTCCCGCGGACATACTTCAAGGCATAGTAGATGCCCACCGCGAGGATCGCGATTTCGAGCACCGGTCGCCAGCCTTGTTGTAACCAGTTCATCCGGATTTCCGCCGCGCGTTGAGCGCCTCGATCACCCAGACCGTCTGCCGGGTGGCTGCCACGTCATGGGTGCGGATCAACTCCACTCCCGCTTGGGCGGCCCATGCCGCGCACGCCAGCGAACCGGGCAGGCGCGCCTCGATTTCCACGCCGAGCAGCGCTCCGAGAAACGACTTGCGGGAAGCGCCAAGCAACATGGGCCTCATGAGGTTTTTAAACGACGCCAGATTGGCGAGCAATTCCAAATTGTGCTCCAGCGTCTTGCCGAAGCCGATGCCGGGATCCAGGACGACCTGTTCGGGCCGGACGCCGGCGGCCGCCAGCCGGTCAAGGCGATCGCGGAAGAACGCCCGAACCTCTGCCACGACGTCGCCGTAACGGGGTTCGCGCTGCATCGTTTGGGGGGTTCCGAGCATGTGCATGCAGACATAGCCCGCGCCGGTCGCGGCCACGACCGGCCACAGCTCGTTGTCGTCGCGGTTGGCGGCGACGTCATTGACGATCGTTGCGCCGGTGGCCAGCGCGGCGCGGGCCACGGCGGCTTTCTGAGTGTCAATCGAAAGCGGCACTGCCACCTCGCGGGCAAGGCGTTCGATGACCGGCAGCACCCGCCGCATTTCCTCGGCCTCGGCGACCGGCGCAGCGCCCGGGCGCGTGGATTCGCCGCCGATGTCGAGCAGATCCGCGCCTTCCGCCACCAATTCTTGTCCGTGCCGGACGGCGGCATCGGTCGAGAAGTAGCGTCCGCCATCCGAGAAGGAATCCGGCGTGACGTTCACGATGCCCATCAAGAGCACCGGGCGGGGAAAATGGAACCGATGCCGCCCGCAGTCCCAGATCATGGGCGACCTCCAGGAGCCTGTGGGACGGCGGTTGCGCGACGCGTCATGCCGCTTGATAACCAACCCGCCCGACCGGGCGCAACCTCCCATCGTGCGCGCGGGGCGGCGCCCCGCGCCGGGCGGAACGCTTTGCTAGGAGGCCTCGGGCGAGGTCCCTGAATGGCGGATGTCCTTCGCCTTGTAGAGGTAAAAGACCTCCTCGGCGATGTTCTTGGCGTGGTCCGCGATGCGCTCGAGGCTCTTGGAGATAACCATCAGGTTGAGGGCCCGGCCGATGGTGGCGGGAGATTCCAGCATGTAACTCACCAGCTCGCGGTGGAGTTGTTTGTTCAACGCGTCCACTTCCTTGTCGCGCGGGACCACCGTGCGCGCCATCTCCGGTTCGCGCTGCACAAACGAGTCGAGGGCGGACGCCAGCATCGCCAGCGCCATTTCGGCCATGCGCGGGAGGTCCACGTAGGGCTTGAGCTGGGGCTCCTGGCTCAGCTCGATGCTGCGGCGCGCGATCTTGGTGGCCTCGTCGCCGATGCGCTCAAGGTTTTGGGAAATCTTCATCGCCACCGTGATCAGGCGCAGATGCGTCGCCAGCGGTGCTTTCGACAGGAGGTTGATGCAGATTTCGTCAATCTCCACCTCGAGTTGGTCGAGCGCGTCGTCGTCTTCCATCACCTTTTGCGCCACCTCGTCATCACGGTCCACGAGCCCGCGCATCGCGTCGGAGACGGCCCGCTGGGCGCGGCCGGCCATGGTCAAAAGCGACTGGCTCAGGTTCTCCAGTTCTTGCTCGAAGGCGTGAGTCATGGATGGGGTGACGGTCGTGCGAGGACTTCCATTCGACGGAACGAAGGACAGCCGGGAGACGCTCAGCCAAACCGCCCGGTCACGTAGTCCTCCGTCTCTTGTTTGGCCGGGTTGGTGAAGAGCCGGCTCGTGGTGTTGAACTCAATCAGTTCCCCCTGATTGAGGAAGGCGGTGTAATCCGAGATCCGTGCGGCCTGCTGCATGTTGTGGGTGACAATGACGATGGTGAATTCCTGCTTCAATGCCAGGATGAGGTCTTCGATCTTCGAGGTGGCCACTGGATCGAGCGCTGAGGCCGGCTCATCCATCAGGAGGATTTCGGGCCGCGTGGCAATGGCCCGGGCGATGCACAGCCGTTGTTGCTGGCCGCCCGAAAGCCCCAGAGCGCTGGCGTGCAGGCGATCCTTCACCTCGTCCCAGAGCGCCGCGCTCCGCAAGCTGCGTTCGACGATTCCATCCATGAGCTTGCGGTCCCGCAAGCCGCGCACCCGCAACCCGTAGGCGATATTCTCATAGATGGACTTCGGAAACGGATTGGCTTTTTGAAAGACCATGCCGACCCGCTTGCGCAATTCGGTCACGTCCACCCCGGGACTGTAAATGTCGCAGCCCCCGATCCTGACCGTTCCCTCGATCCGCACGTTCTCCACCGCGTCGTTAAGGCGGTTCAGACACCGCAACAGGGTGGACTTCCCGCAGCCGGAGGGGCCGATGAAGGCGGTCACCAGACGCTCGGGGATGCTGAGGGTGATGTTGCGGAGAGCCGCCGACGGACCGTAGTACAGGCTCAGACCTTCGATCTCGATCAGCGGGGCGTTCGGTGAATCCGCGTCTCCGGAAGGCGACCGGCGGGCGACCGCGGAGGGATTCGTGAGGTCGGTGGTGGCCATGCCCCAGCTTTACGGAGTAGCCTGCGGGTTGCGGCTGATGCGCGCCCGGATCACGACGGCCACGAGGTTGAGCGACAGGGTAAGGCCCAGCAGAACCAAAACGGTTCCGTAGAGGAGTGGCTTGGTTTGGTCAATGTCTGGCGATTGCGTGCACAGCACCCAGACATGGTACGCCAGGTCCATGAACTTGTCATTCAGCGACCCCGGCAGGCGGCTCACGTAAAGGGCCGCACCCGTGAATAGTAACGGCACCACCTCCCCCGCCGCGCGGCCGATCGCCAGGATGCTGCCCGTGAGGATGCCGGAGAGCGAGTGAGGCAGCACGATGCGGATGATGGTCTGGAGCCGCGTCGCCCCCAGGGCCAGACTGGCCTCGCGCAATCCGGCCGGCACCGCTCGCAGGGCCTCCTCGGTCGCCACGACCACCACTGGCAGGGTCATCACCGCCAAGGTCGCCGACGCCCACAGCAGGCCCTCGCCGGCCCAGTACGGTTGGACAGCCCCCGGCCGTAACCAGTCGTCCAGCCCCGCGCCGACGAAGCCGATGAAAAAGCCCAGGCCGAACAGGCCGAAAACGATGGACGGAACGCCGGCCAGGTGATTCACCGCGCCGCGTACCCACCGCGTGAGCCGGCCGGAAGCGGGGGCGTACTCGTTCAGGTACACCGCCGTGATTACTCCCGCCGGGATGACCAGCAGAGTCATCAGAATGACGCGGGCGGCGGTGCCGAACAGCATGGGGAAGATGCCCGAGCGGCCGACCGTGAAGAGCCCCTCTTCCGCACCGCCGCTGAGGAAGCCCCATGTCACCACCGACCAACCGTGAACCGTCACATGCCCGAGAATCAGGGCGAGCATCGCTAGGATCAGGCCCGTTGCCAACGCCGTGAGCGTGGGTCCGACTCGGGACATTCCCCCCGTTTGCTGCCCGCGCAGCCGGCCCCAACCAGCACGGTCCGAAGGTTCTGAAGTCTGCGTCATGACGAGGAAGCGAGTCGGCGTCGCAGGCGGTTCATCACGCCGTCCGCGACCAGGTTGGCGACAAAGGAGACCGCCAGCACCAACGTTCCCAGTAGGAAGAGCACTCGGTAGTGGTGGCCGCCGAAGACGACCTCGCCGAGTTCGGCTGCGATCGTGGCCGTGACCGTCCGCGAGGAGTCAAACAGGCTCCACGAGAGGATCGCGGCATTGCCGCTGGCCATCAGGACGATCATCGTTTCCCCCAGCGCGCGCCCGAAACCCAGGACCACCGCCGCGAAGACTCCGGGCCATGCGGCCGGGAGCGCCACGCCCCACGCCGCCTGCCAGCGGGACGCCCCCACCGCCAGGGCGCCCTCCACATATCCCCGCGGCACCGCCGAGAGCGCTTCCTCCGCCAGCGCAAAGATGACGGGGATGATCGCCACGCCCAGCGCAATGCCGGCTACAAACGCGTTGAGCCGGCTCTGAAACGCGAACACGGACTCCAGCGCCGCTGCCAGCACGAACAAGGCAAAGAACCCGAGCACCACCGACGGAACGCCGGCCAGCATTTCGATGGCCGGCTTGATCCACGCCCGCAAACGTCGCGACGCGAATTGCGAGACATACAGTGCCGCCCCGAGCGCCAGAGGCAGCGCAAAGAGCACGGCGACGAGGGTCACCTTCAGGCTGCCGACGAGCAGGGGAACGACGTTGAATTTCTGGATTTGCGAAACTGGCTGCCAGATGAACTCGGGCCGACTGTACCCGGTCCACTGGTGCGGCAGGATGAGGTAACGCCACCCGACCGTGTTGACCTCGGAATCCTTGTCCGGGATGGCTTCTGCCCCGTTACGGTCCGCCTCAGCCCGCACCGCATAGATTTCCTTGAGCGCCGCCTTCTGCTCTTCGAGCGACCGCGCGGCAAACTTTCGTCGCGACAGCCCCAGCGCCGCGCGCAGTTCCGAGGGCGTCATGCGATCCACGTCTTCCGGCGGCAGGATGCGCTGCACCCGGGCGGCGGCGCTGTCAGCCTGGCCCAGGAGGATCGGCAGGGCTTCGCGGCCCACAAAGACGAAGATCAGCAGGATCATCACAATCGCGGTCAGCGAAACCGCGAAGATCCCCTTTTCCACCAGCCACTCGCCGGGACGCGCCACCCGGCCGCGAGCCAGGTCGTGCCAGGGCGGTTTTGCCGGAGGGGGCGATGGCGGCGTGGTCACGGAGTCAGCGTCGGACATGGGGAGTGATTCGCGAGCGGTTTCGCGAGCGCGCGGAGCGGCAGCCGGCGGGAAGAGGAAGACGCCGCTTCACGGGTTGCTCCCCTCTGGCGGCAGCGGGCAGTAACCGACCTCCCGGACGACCTCCTGTCCCTGCGGCCCGGTAACCCAACGGAGGAAATCGCCCGCTTCCCCTGTCTCGACCGCCGGGTTGGCGTAGATGTACAGGTAGCGCCAGATCGGATAACGGCGATCCAGGATGGTTTCCTCGGTGGGCTCAATCGCCGGTTCGTCGGCCGACGGCCGAATCCGCAGGTGCCGGGTGCCCGCACCGTAGGCGACGCCGCCGTAACCGATGCCGTGCGGCTCGCGCGCGACCACTTGAAGAATGGCGGCGGTGCCCGAAACCGACTGCGTGCGGACCGCGAAATCGCGTCCGCCCAGCACCCGCCGCTTGAAGAACTCATACGAACCCGAGCTGCTCTCCCGACCGAAGCGCACGATCGGGGCGTCCACTCCGCCGACTGCGGCCCAATTGTTCAACCGGCCACTGAAGATGCCTTCGAGCTGATCCAGGCTCAGTGCCTCGACCGGGTTGGCCTCGTTCACGTAGATCGCCAGGCCGTCGAGTGCCACGCGGTGCTCGCGGGGCCGGCGCCCGAACGCGCGAATGCAGCCCTCGATCTCCACCAACCGGATGGGACGCGACGCGAGTGCCAGGTCCGTGGTCCCGTTTTGCAGCGCCGCAAAGCCCACGCCCGATCCGCCGCCGGTGATTTGGATGCGCGTGGCGGGACGGAGTTTCGCGTACTCGACCGCCCATCGCTGGGCGAGAACCACCATGGTGTCGGACCCTTTCAGGTTCAGCGTCCCCGCCCGCGCAAGCGAGGGCACCGCCGTCAGGAGACCGACCACGGCGCCGAGGGCGAGCAGCCGCCCCGGGGTCATGCCACGAACCGGCCGAAGCGCCGCCCGCAAAGCATCGCCTGCGGCGCTCACGCGGCCGCACCCGCGGACAAAACCGGACCCGCCGCCGGCGGGCAACCAGGCGGCGCGGGTTGACAATGTGCTCAAAGTCTCGACCACAGGCTTAAAGGATAACCCCGCCGTGACAGGGCGATTGCGGGGATGTTACGTAAATGTAACGGGACTTTCGAGCGGAATCCCTGACCATCTCGCCGACCTGAATTTCGCGAGCCACATGGTGAGACCAAACCAGCCGGGCCAGCCGCCGCAGTTGTCAGGCCTTGCGGGGTCTGCTTGAGTCGGGCGACGGCAAAGGCCATTCCGCCTTCGCCGACCGGATTTCAAAGGCATGTCAGCAACATCCAGCACCTCCGATGGCGCCGCCGGGCCGGCAGCCGGAACGCCGCATCACGAAGCGTCTTTCCTCCGTGACCGGCAGCGAATCGTGGATCACCTGGTGGAGATGGCGCGCCTGGTGGATCGCTCGCTGCGGGATGCGATTCGAGCCTTGCGCGAACGCAATCGCCAGCTTGCCTACGCGGTCATCATCCGGGACCAGGCGGTGGACGCGCTGGAACGGGCGACCGCGAAGCTGTGTCTCGATTTCCTCGTGCGGCAGCAGCCTGCCGGTGCGCCGCTGCGGTTCGCGTACACCGCGATCAAGGTGAACACCGGGCTGGAGCGCGTGGGCGACTACATCGAGGCAATCGCGCACCAGGCGGCCAAGCTGAATCACCGTGAGCTGGATTTGCCGCTGGATCGCTTTCAGGAAATCGCCGACGTCGTTCTACCCATGCTTGGCGACGCCGTGCGGGCGTTCCTCCAGGAAGATGCCGCGCTGGCCCGGTCCGTCTTGCCGGTCGAAGACGCTGTGGACCAGCTCAAGAGCCGGCTCCGCGAAGACCTGATGCAACTGTACAAGGAGAACCGGTTGCCGTTCGAGGCGCTCGATCCCTGCCTCACGATCACCCGCCGGCTCGAGCGGGTGTCCGACCAGGCCCGGAACATTTGCGTGGAAACGCTCTTCCTGTGCACCGGCGAACTCGCCCAGCACCCGGATGCCGGAACGTTCCGACTGCTTTTCCTGGACCAACACAACGCCGGGACAAGTCTCATGGCCGAGTGCCTCGCGGAGCGCTTGGGCGGGCCCCGCTTTCAGTTCAGCAGCGCGGGGCTGGATCCGCGCCCGAGCCCGCCAGCGGTGGTGGCGTTCATGCGCGAAAAGGGCTTCGACGTGACACGGCGTCCGGCCCGCTCCTTGAATGAGGTCCCGGAGCTCGACCGCTATCATGTCGTGGCGGTCCTGCACCCCGAGGCGAAGAAGCTGTTCCCCCGCCAGGCGCACAAGATCGTCTTTTTGGACTGGCCGGTGGAAGATCCTGCCACGGTCGCCGGGTCACCGGAGGCGGTGCGCGCGGCCTGCGAGCGAGCCTTCCAAACGTTGGAGGGCCTTCTGGGCAGGCTGCTGAAAGACATTCTCGGGGAGACACCCGCTTGAGCCTGTCCATGCCCCGGCTTCCCCTGTCACGTCACCTGCGCGCCACCCTGTGGCTGAGTGGCTGTCTTGTCCTGATGTTGGGGGCGGGTGGGGGCTGTGGCGCCGGTGCTTCCCGGTCCAAGCCGCGGCCGACGGTCATCCAGAACATCGGCTCGGACACCATGGTGAATCTCGCCCAGGCGTGGGCCGAGGCGTATCAGGGCGTGGCCCCGAACCTTTCCGTGGAAGTGTCGGGCGGCGGGTCCGGTCTGGGGATCGCGGCGCTGATGAATGGGACGGCGGATGTGGCCAACTCGAGCCGCCACATCGAGCCCGAGGAGGAGGCGAAGGGCGCCCAGCGCTGGGGCATCAAACCGCGGGAATTCCTGGTCGGCTTCGACGCCTTGTCCATCTACGTCCACAAGGACAACCCGATCACCGAAATCAGCATGGAGGAATTGCACGAGATCTACGCGGAAGGGGGGCGGATTGACCGGTGGTCGCAGTTGGGCATCACAAACATTCCGAACGCGCGCACCGACCGGATCATCCGGGTCAGCCGCCAGAACAACTCGGGCACCTATCAGTATTTCCGGGACGTGGTCTGCGGCAAACACACGGACTTCAAACTGGGGTCGCTCGACATGAACGGTTCCAAGGACGTGGTGGAGCTGGTTTCGCGCACTCCGGGGGCCATCGGTTACAGCGGCCTGGGCTATCGGACGGAGAACGTCAAGATGATCCCGGTTTCACCGCGCAAGGGCGCGCGGGCGGTGCTGCCGAACATCGCCACCACGCTGGACCGAAGCTACCCGATCTCGCGGCCGATGTTCATGTACACCCCGGGGCAACCGCCGCCGCACGTCCTGGCCTTCCTGGAGTGGGTGGTGTCCCCAGCGGGTCAGAGCATTGTGGAACGCATCGGCTACATTCCCATGCCGCCAAAGGAGGCCGCCCCGTGAATCCACCGCCCGTCCGCCAGGCCCGTTCCGCACTATCGCTCTGGGGCGAGCGCGCCATCGAGTGGATCATCCGGCTCTGCGGGATCAGCGCGGTGATCTTTGTCTTCAGCATTTTCCTGTTTGTCTTCCTCGAGGGCGCGCCGCTGATTCCGGATCTGAACTGGATTCAGGTGATCTTCAGTCCCGAGTGGTATCCCACTTCGCGGTCCAACGTTCGCTACGGCGTCGGCGCCATGATCATCGGCACGTTGAGCGTGACCGGCCTGGCCATGTTGTTTGCGGTGCCCTTCGGCCTGGGCGCGGCGGTGTTCGTGTCGGAATTCTGCGGCGGTAGGCTGAAGGAAACTCTGAAGGTCGTCATCGAGATGCTTGCCGCGATTCCGAGCATCGTCTGGGGCTTCATCGGCCTGAGCGTCATGAACCACCTGATTCAGACCTGGCTGCCCGCTCCGGTGGGACTGAACCTGTTCAACGCCGCGCTGCTGCTCGCGCTGATGAGCGTGCCAATCATCGTCAGCATCGGGGAGGATGCGCTCAAAGCGGTGCCGGATTCGTACCGGGAGGCCGCCCTGGCCCTGGGCGCCACGCGGTGGCAGACCGTGTATCGCGTGCTGCTGCCCGCTGCGCGCAACGGGCTCCTGGCCGCCGTCCTGCTGGGCGTCGGCCGCGCGATCGGCGAGACCATGGCGGTCCTCATGGCTACCGGTCACGCCGTGAACATCCCGACGAGCCTGTTTGACCCCATTCGCACGTTGACCGCGACCATTGCCGCCGAACTGGGTGAGACAGCGGTGGGCTCGCCGCACTATCGGATGCTGTTTTTGATTGGGCTGATGCTCTTCTCGATCACCTTCGTGGTGAACCTGCTGGCCGACCTCGCCGTGCGCGGCGTGCGCCGACAATGAACCCGCCGACCTTCACCGCCACGCCGCACGTGTTGCGCAAGCTCCGTCGGGAGCGCCTCGCGGCCCTTGTGCTTTCCGGGATGGTCCTCGCCATGGTCCTGCCGCTGTTCGCCATCGTCGCCTATCTGGTCGTCAAGGGCGCGCCCCTGATCAACTGGGCGTTCCTGGTGACCAACCCGACGGACGGCATGCGCGCCGGTGGCATCTGGTCGGCCCTGGTGGGCACGGTGTATCTGGTGGTGATCGCGCTGCTGGTGGCCGCGCCCATTGGGGTGCTGTGCGCGGTGTATTTGAACGAGTACGCCCGCGAAAGCTGGCTGACCCGCTTGATCAACCTCGCGGTGGTCAACCTGGCCGGGGTTCCCAGCATCGTTCACGCGCTCTTCGGCTTGGGCGCCTTCGTGCTGTTTGCCGGGCTTGGTCGCTCCATCCTCGCCGCCTCCCTGACCCTGGCGATCATGACCCTGCCAGTCATCATCGCGAGCACGAAGGAGGCGCTGAACGCCGTGCCCCTGTCGTTTCGCGAGGCCTGCTGGAACGTCGGGGCCTCCCGTTGGCAGACCATCTGGCGGGTCGTGCTGCCCAATTCGATCAGCGGTATTCTCACCGGCGTCATTCTCCAGGTGTCGCGGACGGCGGGTGAAACCGCGCCGATCATGTTCACCGGAGCGGTGTTCTTCAAGAAGGTCGCCGATGGCGCGCTGTTCCCCTACGCGCTGACCGACCAGTGCATGGCGCTTTCGATGCATCTCTACACCGTGACCACGCAGGTGAACAATGCCCCGGAAGCGCTGCCCTACGCCATCGCCGTCGTGCTCCTCGGCGCGGTCCTTCTGGTGAATGCCACCGCGATCATCGTGCGCAGCTACCTGCGCTCCCGGAAGAAATGGTGAGTCCCGCCCCCAAGATCGCAGTGGAGAACCTGCGCCTGAGCTACGGGCACAAGGAGGTTCTCCACGGCATCTCGTTCACGGTCGCCCCGCGCGAAATCCTGGGCGTCATCGGCCCCGCTCAGTCCGGCAAGACATCCCTGCTCCGGTGCATCAATCGGACGGTCGAGTTCACGCCCGGCGCCGTCATGACCGGCACCGTGCGGGTGGACGGCGAGGACGTGATGCGCGTGCCGGACGTCTATGGTCTCCGCCGCAAGATCGGCATGGTGGCACCGTTGCCGGTCGGGCTGCCGCTGACGATCTATGACAACGTCGCCTTCGCCCCGCGGTGCGCCGGCGTCACCGACCCGGCCGAACTCGACGCGCGGGTCGAGCGTTGTCTCCGCCAGGCCGCGCTCTGGGAGGAGGTCAAGGACCGCCTGGACACCCTGGGCACCAAGCTCTCGGGTGGCCAGCAGCAGCGGCTCACCATTGCGCGCGCCCTGTCGCATGACCCGGAGATCCTCTGCCTCGACGAGTTTTCGATCGCCATTGACCCGGTGACCACCATGCGGATCGAGGACGTGCTCAAGGAATTGCGGGCGCACGTGACGATCCTGCTGGTCACCAACCTGACCCAGCAGGCCCGCCGCCTGGCGGACCGCACGATGTTTCTCTGGAATGGCAACATCGTGGAGATCGGCCCGACCGAGGAAATCTTCAGCGACCACCCGAAGGACCGGCGGACCTTCGAGTACGTGAACGGGATTTTCGGATGACTCCCTCGGCCAACCCAGCCATCCGACCAACGCCCGAGGCGCCGACGGGGCAGCCCCGCGCGAGCTTCTCATGACCGTAACTTCGCCCTGCATCACCACCCGTGGCCTGAACCTCTGGTACGCCAAGTTCCAGGCGCTGCTGGACGTGACGGTGGACATTCAGCACGGAATCATCACGTCCCTGATCGGCCCCTCGGGTTGCGGCAAGACCACGCTGCTGCGCTGCTTCAACCGGGTCAATGAGCGCTACGGCTACGTCACCACCACCGGCGAGATCAAAATCCTGGGCAAGAACATCTACGACCCGGATGTCTCCCTGATCGAGTTGCGCAAGACCGTCGGCATGGTGTTCCAACGGCCCAACCCGCTCCCGATCTCAGTGTACGAGAACGTCGTTTTTGGCCTGCGCGTCCATAACGAGCGGTCCGACCTGAAACGCGAGATGCTGGACGAGGCAGTGGAGAAAGCGCTGACCGAGGTCGGGCTGTGGACCGACCTGAAGGACCGGCTCCACGAAAAGGCAACCCATCTGCAGCTCGAACAGCAGCAGAAGCTGTGCATCGCCCGGCTGCTGCCGTTAAAGCCCGAAGTCATCCTCATGGACGAGCCCTGCTCGGCGCTGGATGTCGAGGGCACTCGCGCGATTGAGGAACTGATGTTCGCGCTCAAGGGCCGGTACACGATCGTGATCGTGACGCACAACATGGCCCAGGCCCGGCGGGCCAGTGACGAGTGCATCTTCATGCTGATGGGCCGGCTCATCGAGCACCGGCGCACCGAGGACCTCTTCCTCAATCCGCAAAACCCCAAGACCGCCGAGTACATCGAGGGCCGGTACGGTTGAAGCCTGCCCCGGGGAATCGGGTCGTCCAGAGGATCGAAGAGCGGGGCAGTGTCCGATGTTACCTGTTCGTAACCTTTATGCCACCGGGCCGAAAAGCGATTCGGCCAAGCTTTCAGCGTGGGCTTTGAACGATACTCGTCCGCGCTGGAACACGTGGTGTTGGCGGCCGGAAGCTGGGGTTTCTGGCCGGTGGTCGGCATTGTCCTGTTTGTCGCGGTGGTGGGAGTCGGTGTCGCGCGGGCTCGACGGCGGTGCCAAGACCGCCGAATGACCCAGCCGGAATGGCACCGCTGGGTCCGGGAGCCCAGAGAGGCCAACGGCTGAGCCGGGGACGCGCCCTAGGGGTCGGGACTCTCGTGCAGGTTCCCTCGCGCTGCTGGCCGGTCCTCCGGCAGATGGCACGGCCTGCGATCTTCTGTGGCGGCACGCCTCCGGCCGTCTCCTCGCCGACCCCAAATCGTCACTGGTTTGTAACATTTCCGTCGCATTGCCGCCACCTGCCGCAAAGACACTTTCCGCCGTGAGGCAGAGATTTCATTCAAGGCTGGCGGTGGCACTCCTGCTTGGTGCCGTTTGCTCCGATGGCCGCTCGGCCGGCGTGGAGAGCGTCCGCGCGCCGCTGGAGCAGTGGGTCCAAGCGCGGCAGACCATCGCCAAAACGCGGGCTGACTGGGCGCGGGACAAGGAAACCTTGGCGCAGAGTCTCGCACTCTTGGAGCGGGAGCTGTCGGCGGTCCGGGATCAAACCGCCAAGCTCGACACAAATCTCACTTTCGTGGCCGAGCAGCGGGCGGCAGCGACGGCGGACCGCGATCGCTACCAGGCGGCCGTCGAGGTGGCGCGGACCCGCGTGGGCGAACTGGAAACCCAGGTCAAGAAACTCGCGGCCGTCTTCCCGCCCGTCCTGCTGACAACCGTTCAGCCACTCCTCAACCGCTTTCCGGCCGACCCGGCGGCCACCAACGTCGCCATCGTCCCCCGCGTGCAGGCCCTGGTGACGCTGCTCAACGAGGTGGACAAGTTCAACGCGGCGGTAACCACCACCGAAGAGACCCGATCCACGCCAGACGGTCGGGCCATCGCGGTAACGGTGGTGTACCTCGGCCTCGGCCAGGCGTGGTTCGTCAACCAGGCCGGTGACTTCGCTGGCACCGGGGTTCCGGGACCATCCGGTTGGGAGTGGACCGTCCGCAACGAGCTGGCCCCTCAGCTCGCTTCGGCGCTGAAGATGTACCGCAACGAAATTCCCGCCGAATTCGTGGCCCTGCCCGTTCAAATCCGCTGATTTCTTGTCATGCGTGCCCTGTGGTTCCGTTTGTTCGTCGTGTGGTTGATCGGCGGCGCGGGTTCCGCCCAAACGCTGGATAACCTCTCCGCGGAGTCGGAGCGCGATCTCCAAGCCGCGCTGGCGGAGTTGACCGCGCTCCGGTCGCAGATCGAGGAAGAGCGACTGCCGCTGGCGCGCCAGCTCGGGAGCCTGGAGCAGGAGGTTTTGGCCGCCCGTGCCGCCCTGCAGACCGCCCAGCGGGACGAGGGCAATCAGTTGGTCAGCCTGAATCTGCTGCGCGGGGAAGTCGCCGCCCGCAGCAACGAGGTGCGGTTCGTGGAGGCGCTGCTGGGCGAGTACCGCCGTTCTTTTGAATCCCGTCTCCACATCGCCGAGCTCGCCCGGCACCAGCCGGCCATCAAGGAAGCGGCGGCGGCGGCCGAGTCGTTGGAGCTCGACCATGCGGCCAAATTGGGCCGGCAGTTTGATTTCCTGCGCCTCGCGCTGGCGCGACTCGAGAGCGCGGTCGGGGGCGACCGCTTCGCTGGCCAGGCCCTCGCGCCGGGCGGCCTGGTGGAAAAGGGGCAGTTCGCCGTGGTTGGGCCGGCCGCCTGGTTTGTGAGCGAGACCAGCGAGGCGGCGGGCGTGGTGGAGCAGCGGCTCAATTCGGCCGAGCCGAATGTTGTCCCAGTACCGGGCCCGCTGATGGATGGCCTGCGCGCTACCGTGCGGACTGGGTCGGGCGATCTGCCGACGGATTTTTCGCTCGGCAACGCGGTGCGTATTCAGGCGACGCGGGACAGTTGGGCGGTTCACATCGCCAAGGGCGGACCGGTCATGGTGCCGATTCTCCTGCTCGGTGCCGTGTCGCTCCTGATTTTCCTGTTCAAATGGTTCCAGGTCGCCCGGGTGCGCACGGCCTCGCCGGCCGATTTGAAGTTGATTCTCACCTCTCTCGCCGCGCAGCAGAAACCCAAGGCTGAGGCCCACGCGAAATCCATCCCGGGGCCGGTGGGCGAGATGTTGACTTCCGCGCTCCAGCACTTGGGTGAGCCCAAGGAGTACATCGAGGAGGTCATGTACGAGAAGATGCTGGCCGCCAGACCGAAACTGGAGCGTTGGGTGCCGTTCCTCGCCTTGGCGGCGGCCGCCGCGCCGCTGCTGGGCCTGTTGGGAACGGTCACCGGCATGATCAACACCTTCAACATGATCACCGTCTTCGGCACGGGCGATCCCAAGACGCTCGCCGGCGGCATCTCGGAGGCGCTCATCACGACCGAATTCGGCCTCATCGTGGCCATCCCCTCCCTCCTGTTGCACGCGGTCATCTCGCGCAAGGTGAAAGGCGTGCTGGCCGGCATGGAGCAAACCACCGTGGGCTTCATCAATGGTCTGCCTGATCCCGAACCCGCTTCCAATCCGCAACCCGCTTAAACCCGTTATGATTGAACACATCCTCAAGATCTGGACCCAGGGTGGCTGGGTCATGTGGCCGCTGCTGGGCGTTTGCATCGCCATGTTTGTCACCGGTCTGGGCCTCTGGCGCGGCCTTCTCCGCCGCCAGCACCGGCGTCTGGCAGAGTCCGAGTGGCAACGCTGGGTGCGGCAGCCGGAGACTGCGGAAGGCGAGGTGGGCGAAATCATCCGCTACGCCGGTGCGGGGCGGACGAGCGCCGAGATCAGCCAGCGGTTTGCGGAGGTGGCCGCAGCGGAATTGCCGGCCATTGATCGCCGCATCTCCACCCTCGGGGCCTTCGTCGCGGCCGCGCCCTTGGTGGGGTTGCTCGGCACCGTTTTCGGCATGTTGGTCACGTTTCAGGCCCTGGCTGCGGGAGGCGGCGGAGGCAAGGTCACGCAGGCGATGGCCGATGGCATCTCCCAGGCCCTGTTCCCCCCGGAGGTGGGCCTGTGCATCGCCCTGCCGGGGATGATCCTCGTCCACCTCATTCGCCGGCAGCGGCAGGAGCTGGAGGCCTTTCTGGCCCGGCTGGAGAGCTACACGATCCAGCACTTCCGCAAGACCCTGCCGCCGGAGCCGCCGCGCAATCCGCACCGCACGGCGGAACCGATCACCCTCCTGCAACCGGCGGGAATGCCCGCATGAGGTATCGCCGCGCCATCACCGAGGCGGAGGAGACGACCGACGTCAACGTGTCGCCATTGATTGACATGGTCTTCATCCTCCTGATCTTTTTCATTGTCACCACCGTGTTCGTGGAGGAGACGGGCACCGAGGTGGACAAGCCCCAGGCCGCCTCCGCCACCCAGTTGGAGAAGAACAGCATTCTCCTGGCGATCACAGCCAAGGGCGAGGTGGTGTACGGCGGCAAGGAAATCGGCGTGGGCGGCGTGCGGGCGACGGTGAGCCGCCTTTGTCAATCCGAGCCGATGCCGGTGATCATCCAGGTGGACCAGCGGGCCAACGCCGGAATCCTCGTGCGGGTCATTGACGAAGCCAAACTCGGCAAGGCCAAGAATGTCAGCATCGCCACGGAACCCGGCGGGGCTTGAGCTGCCGGCCCACGCCTCCCGCCGTCCAACCACCGAGTGCCGCGCGATGAGAACCTTTTCGGATGCCCCGGCTAATGGGAGCCGCACCGTTCAATCTGGGGATCGGGCCGTTATCCCCGGCTTCCCCGCGGTCGCTCACGTCATGGGCCCCGAATGCGCGGGGCAGGCCGCGAGGTGTGGTGGGACGGGTGCTTTCCGCGGCAACTTTGGGGAAGCTCGACGCGGCGCGGGCGGGAAGGTGGATCGTTGCTGGTAGGTCATGCGCCGGGTCTATACACCGCCGCCTCCTCGCAACGACCTGCCGTTTGTCTTTCTCGGCGCGGCCGCGTTGACCTTGGCGGTGTTTCTGGTGCTGCCGCTCACGCAGATGGTATCGGCGCGACGCGAGGCCGTGCTGGCCGTGCGACCGGCTGACCTGTCGCAACTGGACCAGGACCAGGAGCAGGAGGCGCCCCCGCCGCCCCCGCCGGAAAGTAAGCCGCCCGAAGAGCCGCCGCCCAGTCTGGCCGATGCTGCGCCCCCGTTGAACTTGAGCGTGAACCTCGACATCGCGTTCGGCGCGGGCGGAGCGCTCGCGACCGGCGCGGGCTTGTTCGATCAGGCCGCCGCCCAGAGCGGCGGGCTGGATGCCTTCAGCGTCGCCGACTTGGAAAAGCGGCCCGAACTGCTGGGCGCCGTGCCGCCCGTGTATCCGGACACGCTCCGCAAAGCCCGCGTCGAAGGCAGCGTGACCTTGGTGTTCGTGCTCGACGAAACCGGCCGCGTGCTGGATCCACGGGTGGAGTCCTCCACCCACAAGGAGTTTGAGTCGCCCGCGCTCGAGGCGATCCGAAAGTGGAAGTTCAAACCCGGCATCAAGGACGGCCAGCCGGTCCGCACCTTCCTCCGTCAACCCATCCGCTTTCGACTGCCGAGCAATTCCTGATCCGATTTGCATGAAGACCGCCTTCCATTTCCGCTGGTTGCCCGCCGGGCTGATCGCGGCCGTGCTGGTGACGCCGCCGGCCGACGCCGCCTCCCGCCGCGAGCGGCGTGCCGCCGAGCCGACCGATCCCGCCGCTGCGTTGGCCGCCCGGCCGTCCTTCGCGAGCACGAACTTCGCACCCGTGCCCAGCGACCACCCGCTGGCAGGGATCTGGAACGATCCGGAGTTCATCCGTCGCCTCATTGGCAGCTACGGTTTTCTCCCCGACCGCGAGCCGCGCCTCAACGCGGAGGAGCAAGTCCTGTATCGCGACACGATTCTCCCGCTCTTGCGCGAGCAGCCCACCAACGCCATTCCGGCTTTGGAGAAAGCCATCTCGCCGACGGCCAGCGCCCTCTTCGACTACACGCTGGGCACCGTGTACTTCCAGCAGGAGCAGTTCACCAACGCCGTCGAGCATTACGAAGCAGCGCTGGCCAAGTTCCCCGACTTCCTGCGCGCCCAGCGGAATCTCGCGTTGGCGCTCGTCCGAAACGGCCAGTACGCCGAGGCCATTCCGGCTCTCAGCCGCACACTGACGCTGGGCGGCGCGGACGGGCGGATTCTCGGTCTCCTGGCATTCGCCCAAACGCAGGAGGGGCAGTTTCTCGGGGCCGCGGCCGCCTACCAGCAGGCGCTGATGTACGAACCGAACAACCTCGATTACCAGCTCGGCCTGGTGAAGTGCCACGTCGCCACGGGCAACTTCACGGCCGCCATGGCCCTGCTGGATGAGTTGCTGCCGAAGTATCCGGACCGCGACGCCCTGTGGGCGCTGCAGGCCAACCTGTTCATTCAGCAGAACCAACTCGCAAAAGCGGCCGCCAACTTCGAGGTCCTCCGCAAACTCGGCAAGGCCACCGCCGCCCACCTCACCACCTTGGGCGACCTCTACATGACGCAGGGCGTGCCTGACCTCGCGTTGTCCGCCTACCTGGCGGCGGCGGAACAAGACGGCGGCGCCAATCTCGCACGCACGCTTCGTGCGGCGGACATCCTGGTCAGTCGCGGGGCTTGGGACGAGGCGAAGCAACTCCTCGCTCGCGCTCGTGAACTGAGCGGCGAACAGACCGCGCCGGACGACGCCCTCAAGCTGCTGCGGCTGGAGGCCCGGGTGGCGTTGTCCACCGGCGCCGGAGACAAGGCCATTCAGATCCTTGAGCAGATTCTCCAACGCAATCCGCTCGACGGGGAGACCCTGCTGCTGGCGGGGGACCACTACAAACAGGCGGGTGATCCCGACCGCGCGGCGCTGCGCTATGAGGCAGCGGCCAAAATCGAGGGCTTCGAAGCCGCAGCGCTGGTGAAGCAGGCGCAACTGCTGGTGGAAGGACAAAAGTACACTCAGGCCATCGAACTCTTGCGCCGGGCCCAACGACTGGATCCCAAGGAAAACGTCCAGCGCTACCTCGAACGCGTCGAGCAGGTGGCCGCGCGCGCGAGAGGCTGACGACCACCTGCCAACCACGACGTCATGGGCGGCATTTCCTCCAAACCTCGCGCGGAAGATTCCGGGCCGAACTGCGGGATTCCGCTTGAACGCGCCGCGGGTGCGCGGTGGCCGGGACGCCTTCGCCGCCGGGCCTCGCGCTGGTGGCGGGTGAAGCGGCGGGGCGCGGCCAGGCACGGCGGCGGCCTGCTCGCGCTGATGCTCGCGATGCGGTTGGCGGCGCAGGACGCCGCGCTGGGGACCATCACCGGTACTGTCACGGAGAGCTGGGAAGGCAAGCCGCTGGCCAACGTGACCGTCACGTTGCGCGGCACCACGCTGGCGGCGACCACGGATGCGCAGGGTCGTTTCCGGCTCGTCAACGTGCCGCCGGGGCAGCACACGGTGCAGTTCGCCGTGCCCGGTTACACCCGGTCCGCGGTAGGAGATGTGCTGGTGGCCCCGGGGCAGGCGTCGCCGGTGGACATCAGCCTGCGGCCCGAGTTCCAGGACATGGAGGAGTACGTCGTGACCGCGCCGGAACTCGAGGCGCAGAACGCCAATCTGCTGATGGAACGGCAGAGCGCCTCGGCCCTGATCGAGGCCATCGGCTCGGAGCGTTTTGGCCGGCTCGCCGCCGGCGACGCCGCGGAGATCATGACCAAGATCACCGGCGTCTCGGTGGTCGAGGGCAAGTTCGCTGTCATCCGCGGCCTGAGCGACCGCTACAACATTGCCCTGCTTAACGGCGCGGACGTGCCCAGCGCGGACCCCTACCGGCGGGCGGTTCAACTCGACCTGTTTCCCGCGGACGTGATTGACACGGTGGTGGTCAGCAAGAGTTTCACGCCCGATCTGCCGGGCGGCTTTTCGGGCGGCGTCATGGATATCCGGACCAAGTCCTTCCCCGAGCGCTTCGTTTTCAAAATTGGCGGCGGCGTCGGCTACAACACGCAGGCCACGGGCAACGATCGTTATCTCACGTACCCGGGTGGCGGCACCGACTGGCTGGCGCTGGATGACGGCGCCCGAGCTTTGCCCGGCGCCCTGGAGAACGTCTCCGGAAATGATTTGCAGCGCCTGCTGGCCACGGCAACCAGCGGCAGCCTGACCATTCCGCTTGATGCGAAAACCGCTGCCGCCGAGGAAATGGACCGCCTCGTGCGCTCCTTTGGCACGCCGTACATGGGACCCACGCGGGGCGCACCGCCGCCCGACCACGACTTCAACCTCCTGGTGGGCGACACGGTCACCGTGAAGGGCACGCCCGTCGGCTACTTCGCCAGCGTGAACTACGAGCGCGACTATCGCTTCTACGAGGACGGCATCCGGCGCCGCTACCGTCCGGCAGGGGGCGAACCCGACATCTACCAGGACTATCGGGACTCACGGTCGGTGTCCCTGACGCAGTGGTCAGGCCTGGCCAACCTGGCCGTGAAGCTTTTCACCCACCACGAGGTGGACTACACGTTTCTGTACACGCAGAACGCGGAGGACATGGCCCGCAAGTTGTTTGGCCAGATCGAGAGCAGCGGCGAGGACCAGTTTAACGACGAGCGGCGGACGCACCAAAACGAACTCCATTGGACCCAGCGCGACCTGGTGACCCACCAGTTCCGGGGCGCGCACCAGTTCCCGGCGCTTCAAGATCTGGAGGCGGACTGGATTGTTTCCATGGCGACCACGTCCCAGTACGAGCCGGACCTGCGCTACTTCAACTTCATCAGCTACCCGAACCCGCAGGACCCGTCGAGCGACCTGCGCGGCGTGGACATGATCAGCAACAACACCCCGTTCCCGGATCGGCCCACCCGTTATTTCCGCGAGCTGGATGATCAGAACCTCAACGGCAAGTTCGATCTCACCCTGCCGGGCGAGGATTGGCGGGGTCTCGAATGGAAGGTCAAGGGCGGCGTGTTTGGCAGCCAGTCCGAGCGCGAGTTCCGGGAGCGTTCCTTCACTTACAGCGGGGGCAACGGCAGTCTCGTGAACACCGAGACCTTCCCCTATGAATACATGCTCGGCACCAACGCGCCGCCACCCCAGCTCGTCCAGCAGGGCACTCGTTCCCGTTACACCTTTTCCCGCAGCCTGAACTCGGCTTTCGGCAACAATTTCTACGACGGCGAACAGAACATCTACGCCGCCTACGGACTGGCCGAGCTGCCCGTGATCGAGCGCCTTCGCCTCAGCGGCGGCGTGCGTTACGAGACGACCTTCCTGCAGGTGCAGTCGTCGTCGTTCCAATCCCAGCGGGTTTTCACCGGCACCATTGACCAGGGCGACTGGCTCCCCGCAGTGAATCTGACGTGGGACCTGCGCGACGACATGAAGGTGCGCTTGAGCTACTCGCAGACGGTCTCGCGCCCCACCTACCGCGAGTTCGCGCGGTACCGCAGCTTCGACGTCGCCAGCGACCAGATCGTCGAGGGCAACCCCTTCCTCGTGATGGGGACCAGCGAGAACTTCGACGCCCGCTGGGAGTGGTTCACCCGGAACGGGGGCCTGCTGTCCTTCGGCGGCTTTTACAAGACGCTCGAGGACCCGATCGAAAAGTTCAATGCCACCCTTTCTCCCGATGGCACCCCGATCTGGACGGCCTCCTCTGACTTCGTGACGTTTTTGAACACCGAAGCAGCCACCGTGTGGGGAATCGAATTCGAGGCACGGCAGTCGCTGGCATTTCTCGAGCCCAACCTGCGCCCGTTCAGTGTGGGCCTGAACGCCGCCTACATCGCCACCACCGTCCCGCTGCAGCCGGAAATCCGGGAGATGAAATACATGTCCACCGGCAAATGGCTGGACGAGCGCCCGCTCTACGACCAATCCCCCTACATCATCAACGCCGACCTGTCTTACGACAACGACCGGACGGGCACCACCGTCACCCTGGCTGCCTACTACGCGGCCGAGCGTTTGTCGCTGATCATCAACAACGGCTGGGACGTGTATGAGCAGGCGGCGCCCAGCCTCGATCTCGTTGTCTCGCAGCGGCTGGCCAAGGGGCTTAAAGCCAAGTTCACCGCCCGAAACCTGCTGAATCCCGAAATCATGCGGTCGTACGGCGTTTCCAGTCCGACCGACCGGGAATTCATCTACTCGTCGTACACCAAGGGCGTCACCTTCAACCTCTCGCTCAACTACGAGTACTGAGCCCTGGCGAACGGACGTCGGAGGTGCCCGCCGAGGTCCCCTTTTGACACCATTTCGTCACCCAAGCGCCATCTTTCGTTAACAATGCAGAATGATTTTTTCCGCTGGAAAGCCTCTCGGTGAGCGGCGGGCTCGTGGCTGACCGGCCGGATTCCGGGAGTTGTCCTAACTAACACTGAGTATGAAACGTAATCGAACACTGCAAAACCTCGCTCTGGCCGCCTCGCTGCTGGTCGGAGCCGCGTCCGCCAGTGCTGCCACCGTTCCGGTCAGCGGCATCTTGCGCGGGGTTCACAACTGGACGGCCGACAACGAATACCTCCTGGATGGCTGGGTGTACGTCGTGGATGGCGCGGTCCTCAACATCGAGGCCGGCACCGTCATCCGCGGCAAGGAGGCCGCCGCCGCCCCCAACTACGGCACCCTCTTCATCTGCCGCGGTGGCAAAATCAACGCCCTCGGGACACGGCTGCGTCCCATCATTTTCACCACGGAGAGCGACGATCTGGATGATCCGTTTGACATTCCGTTGGCCGACGAGGGCGGCGGCGGGCGCGGGCTGTGGGGTGGCGTGGTGATTCTGGGTCACGGGCGGATCAACCGGCCGGACGCCGAGGCGTCCGGTTCGGGCACCAACCCGGACGGGAGCTTTTACCAGCTCTATGAGGGTCTCAACGACGCGACGGATCCCCAGACCGGGCAGGGGTTGCATCGCTACGGGGGGAGCAACAACGACGACTCGTCGGGGGCGCTGCGGTTTGTGTCCATCCGGTACTCGGGCAAGGCGCTGGACGCGAACAAGGAGTTGAACGCGCTCTCGCTGGCGGGGGTGGGGCGGGGGACGGTGCTGGAGTTTGTGGAGGTGTACGCGGGGGCGGACGACGGGTTTGAGATCTGGGGTGGGGCGGTGAACAGCCGCTACCTGGTGGCGTCGTACTGCTCGGACGAGATGTTCGACATGGACCAGGGGCACGAGGGGAAGCACCAGTTTTGGTTTGGGCTGCAGGCCATTTCGGGGGATGAGGGGGTGGAGTTGAACGGGCAGCCCTCGGGTGGCAGCAACGTGAACGTGGCGGGGGCGCCGCCGCTGGGGCGGCACCAGATCTACAACGCGACGATCATCGGGGAGGGGGGGCCGGGGTCTGGCAGTGACGCGATGAACACGCGCAGCGACTACTACGGGAGCATCCACAACTCGATCTTCATGCAGTTTCAGGGTCGGGATCAGGTGTCGAGCGTGCCGACGTACAACGGGACGGTGACGCACAACGTGTTTTGGGAGAACGTGGGGGGCCGGGGGATTGTGGATCTGGCCAACAATGCCTTTGCGGATCCGCTGCTGGTGATGATTGACCGGGGGCAGAACGAGAAGCTGGACCCGCGTCCGGCGGCCAACAGCCCGGTCTTCACCGGCGCCAAGGAAGCTCCCAAGGACGGGTTCTTCTGCCAAGTACCGTACAAGGGCGCGTTTGACTCCGACGATAACTGGCTGCTGGGCTGGACGGCGCTCTACCAAAACGGCCACCTGAAAAAGAGGGGCGCGAAGACCGTCAACGTCAGCGGCATTCTGCGCGGGGTTCACAATTGGACGGCCGACAACGAATACCTCTTGGACGGCTGGGTGTACGTCTTGGATGGCGCGGTCCTCAACATCGAGGCCGGCACCGTCATCCGCGGCAAGGAGGCCGCCGCCGCCCCCGACTACGGCACCCTCTTCATCTGCCGCGGCGGCAAGATCAATGCGGTCGCTTCGCCGGCCAATCCCATCATCTTCACGACGGAGAGCGACGACATCAACGATCCGTTTGACATTCCGTTGGCCGACGAGGGCGGCGGCGGGCGCGGGCTGTGGGGTGGCGTGGTGATTCTGGGTCACGGGCGGATCAACCGGCCGGACGCCGAGGCGTCCGGTTCGGGCACCAACCCGGACGGGAGCTTTTACCAGCTCTATGAGGTCTCAACGACGCGACGGATCCCCAGACCGGGCAGGGGTTGCATCGCTACGGGGGGAGCAACAACGACGACTCGTCGGGGGCGTTGCGGTTTGTGTCCATCCGGTACTCGGGCAAGGCGCTGGACGCGAACAAGGAGTTGAACGCGCTCTCGCTGGCGGGGGTGGGGCGGGGGACGGTGCTGGAGTTTGTGGAGGTGTACGCTGGGGCGGACGACGGGTTTGAGATCTGGGGTGGGGCGGTGAACAGCCGCTACCTGGTGGCGTCGTACTGCTCGGACGAGATGTTCGACATGGACCAGGGGCACGAGGGGAAGCACCAGTTTTGGTTTGGGCTGCAGGCCATTTCGGGGGATGAGGGGGTGGAGTTGAACGGGCAGCCCTCGGGTGGCAGCAACGTGAACGTGGCGGGGGCGCCGCCGCTGGGGCGGCACCAGATCTACAACGCGACGATCATCGGGGAGGGGGGTCCGGGGTCGGGTAGTGACGCGATGAACACGCGCAGCGACTACTACGGGAGCATCCACAACTCGATCTTCATGCAGTTTCAGGGTCGGGATCAGGTGTCGAGCGTGCCGACGTACAACGGGACGGTGACGCACAACGTGTTTTGGGAGAACGTGGGGGGCCGGGGGATTGTGGATCTGGCCAACAATGCCTTTGCGGATCCGCTGCTGGTGATGATTGACCGGGGGCAGAACGAGGCGCTGGACCCGCGTCCGGCAGCCAACAGCCCGGTCTTCACCGGCGCCATGGAAGCCCCCAAGGACGGGTTCTTCGTCGCCGCCCCCTACAAGGGAGCGTTCAAGGACGCGCAGTGGGCGCTCGACTGGACGGCCTTGACCGACAACCTGCATCTGAAACCCGTAGCCCAGGCGCTGGTCTGTGAATATCCGGCCGAAGCGACCGTGGCGGTCGAACCGCCGGTGCTCACGGCGAGGCTGGACGGCAGCAACGTGGTCCTGACTTTCGCCTCCCAGGCGGGTGTCAAGTATCAGGTCCAGACACGAGCCGCCTTTGGCGCCGGCGACTGGGTAAACCAGGGCGGCTTGCTGGACGGCAACGGCCAGACGCTCACCCACACGGAGACCGTCGAAACCGCGAACAAATTCTTCCGCGTGCTGGCGCAGTAGGCCGAGGCGCAGCGGAAGCAAATCTCGTCGGAAAATCAGAAGGAGGGCCCGCAAGGGCCCTCCTTCGTTTTTCCGTCGTGCGTTCGGGCGCTGTCCACCAAACCGAGTCCGGAGAGAAGAATCAATGGTGGGACTTACCGGCGGAGGAGTTGGCGGGATTGGAGGTGCTCGTTCTCGGTCTGGCTGGATGTGACACGGAAAGCTGGCGTCGCTTGGCGCCCCCGCTCGGGCGCGGTGTGGACGGTGTCTGCGGGGCGCGCTCATCCGACCCGCAATCGGCGAAGAGAAACGGGATCAGACCCCGCCGGATTAGGCGCAGGACCAAATCCTCCCGGCTGAGCAGGCGGCCCCGAAGGAGGTACCCGGCGGACGCGGACGCAATCTTTTCCACACGCTGAGTATGCCCGCTCGTGGCGGGAGGCGACAACGCCAGCGCGGCAAAATTCCGGTGTCGAACTCGCGACATTCGGTTCGCCGGGGGGCTGGCCGCTTGTTGCGAGGATTTCACCTGCTCGCCGCCCGTTTGCCGCAGCTACGGTGCAGGCTCAAGCGGATTAGTTTCGAGGGCGCGCCGCGGCGCGTCTCATGCGAATGCCAACAACGACCAAGGTTTGCCGCCGTGTTATGACGCAGCGATTCACGCGACCGTCGCCGAGGCTGGCTCCGGTCACCGCGGCCGGCCGGTCGCCGGGAAGACCGCGCGCCGGCGGGTGCTGTTCATTGGCCTCCGTTCGGGGCGGCGCTGGACGCCCCCCGGCATTCTCCGGCTTTCTTCGACAGAGATGGGTTGGTATCGCGCCTCCGCGGTTGAGTAATGCACCGGGCGGGCGGTCCGGCTGGATCGCCCGCCCTCTTCCACGCCATGATCGCGTTTGACGACCTGACCGAGCAGCTCCGCCGCCTCTGCCGGGATGAGGCGATGGGGCTGATCACCCGCGACGAGTTCGAGCGGCAGTTGGAGGAACTGGAATGGCAGACCGGTCCGGATTACCGGATCGAGGAAGCCGGAACCTCCCGCGGCCGTCGCGGCTTCGTCGTGCGCCATCGTCGCTCCGGCGCCGTGATCCGGCGCTTGTCTCTCACGGAGGAGTGAGCCGCCCGCGGCCGCCGGCACGGGCGGGCGTTGGCGATCACGGGCGATTTGCCAGCGTGTCAGGCGCGGCCGATCAACACTCCCGACAGGCGCGGGTGCATCCGGCAGCGTTTGCGGCGGCCAGCCTCGCCTCAATGGCCCGGGAGGTCGGCGTGATGGATAGCCCGCCGAGCGCGGTGCAGCGCAGTGTGCGCGGCATCTGCCCGGAGACCTGTCGCGCCGCTTCGATCACTTCGTCCAATGGGATCAGCGGATCGAAGTCCGCCAACGCCATGTTGGCGCAGGAGAGCGCGTGACTCGCAGCCATCACGTTCTTGCCCAGGCAGGGGGCTTCGACGCGGTTGGCGATCGGGTCGCAGATCAGCCCCAACATGCTTTGGAGCGCGAGCGAAGCGGCCGCCACGGATTGCGCGAGCGTGCCGCCGGCGAGATCCACGAGGGCCGCTGCTGCCATGCAGGCGGCGGAACCTCCTTCCGCCTGGCATCCGCCAACCTCCGCCGCAAACGTCCATTGCGTGGCGATGAACACGCCGATGAGACCCGCGGCAAGCAGGGCCCTCGCCATCTCCGCATCGCCCAGGTCCCGCGCTTCCGCAACGGCAATCACCGCGCCCGGCAACGCAGCGCACGCTCCGGCGGTGGGCGCCGCCACAATCACCCCCAGCGAGCTTTTGACCTCCATGAGCGCCGTGACATACAGCGCGATCCGGTTGAGGCTTCCGCCTTCGAGCAGGCGTCCGGCCTTCATCAACGCCTCAAACCGGCCGCTCTGATGCCCCAGCACCCGGTCCGCGTAGTGCGTGCCGGCGACCCCTTGGGCAATGGACCGGCGCAGGATGCGCACGATCTCCTCCATCCGGGCCACCACCTCCGTCTCGGTCAAACCGCCGCGCGCCATCTCGTACTCGACCGCCAGCTTCCACAAGGGCGTGTCGCGCCCGGCGTCGTGGCGCAGCATTTCGGCGCAGTTCGTGAACGGCACGCGCGTGCCGCGCCGGGTGAGCACCGGCAGCACCGGGCGGAGGCGACGCACTTCGCGGATCGCGAAGCGCGCCGGCAACGAATGGATCAGGTCGTCGGGAACGAACCCAGTTCCCTTGACCTCAACCAACTGACGGCCTCCGGCTTCGTGGAGCAGGACGGCATCAGCGCCGGCCTCGGCTTCGAGCCAGCCCGCCAGTTCGCGACCGTCGCCGTCCAGCCACAGCAGCGTTTCGAAACAATCGCCGCAGATCGAAACCTCGAAGTGGTCCACGTTCACGACCTCCATCATCCCGCCGCCGGTGGAGATGGCGCGCACGAACCGCGACGCGCTCCCGCGGCGCAGGGACAAGCGGTAGGTGTTGGGATGCGGATCGCCCGCGTCCACGACCTCGATGTGGACTCGGACGCCGGCCTCGCGCAACGCCTGCGGCGAGTTCGGCAGCCGCTCATCCGCCGCGTCCCAGCCCAGCAGGCCGCCGAACAGGCCCATGTCCGAGCCTTGGCTGGCGTGCGTTGTCGGCAGTGAGCCCTGCCGGTCGAATTCGACCAGCACCTCCTCGAATTCGCCGCCCACCAGATCACGTGCCAGGCGCCCGATCCGTAGCGCGGCCGCGCAATGCGAACTCGACGGTCCCCGCATGACCGGGCCGATGACATCGTTGAAGATGCTGACTAGCATGACGGGAGTTCTACGGTCGGGCTTTGGACCTTTGGTGAGGCGGACACCCCGACAGTCTCCCAGCCGCCGGCCGAATCGCAAGCGCCGCGCGCCCGCCGGTCGTGACTCCGGCCGCGCCGACCGGGCCGTTGGCTCCAGCCCGCTTCGGTTGGCTGGCTATTCCACTGGACCCAGGCCGGCAGGCGGGACCAAGCTCCGGCCGCGCGATGATCGCGCGCTCTGGAACCCGGCCGAAATTCCTGTGACATCAACGAAAGGCGAAGAACGTGAATGACCGAACCCTTCCGAACCGTCGCCAGTTCCTGCGCTCCACCGCCCAAGCCGCCACAGCGGTTGCCGCCGCGTCGGTGAGCGGGCCAGCCATCCTCGCCGCGGAGTCGCCCGGCAAGACCATCGGCGTGGGCTGCATTGGCGTCGGCACGCGGGGCGGCGACCTCATCAATGCCGTCGTCGTTGCGCCGGGAGTGAAGGTGACCGCCGTTTGCGACGTGTATCAGCCACACCTGCAAAAAGCGGCCGAACGCAGCCGGAACCCCGCGGTGAGACGCTACGTGGACTATCGGGAATTGCTGGCCGACCCGGCCGTGGACGCGGTGGTGATTGCTGCGCCGGATCACTGGCATTGCCAGATGGTTCTGGACGCCGCCAGAGCCGGCAAAGACATCTACTGCGAGAAGGGGTTTTCCCGCACCCTCGCGGAGGCCAAGCTCATGCGCGACGCGCTCAAGCAGAGCCGGGTGGTGTTTCAACTCGGCCACCAGGCCCGCCAGGCCACCTGTGCGTTGCAGGCGAAGGAATTGATCACCCAAGGCCTCCTTGGCCCGATCACGCTGGTGCGGACCGGGCGCTTCAAATCCACACCCCCCGACCGTCCCAACTGGCGCTGGTACGGCTACTACGATCAATGGCAACGGCCGGAGCCGGAGCAAGTGCGGAGGGAAGTGAACTGGGACCTCTGGCTCGGTCCGGCCCCGAAGATTCCCTGGAACGAGCGGCACTTCTGGCACTGGCGCTGTTACTACGCCTACGGTACCGGTTACGCTGGCGATCTCCTTTCGCACGAGATGGATTTCGTGCAATACCTTCTCGGCCACGGCATCCCGGACACCTGCATCTGCTCCGGCCAGATCGCCTTGCTGCGCGACGACCGCGAGGTGCCTGACACCTGGGTAGCCACCTACCAGTTCGAAAAGCTGGGACGCACGGTCACGTTTGAGGGCAGCATGAACACCACCGACAACCAGCCGGTGACGATCTGTGGGCGCGACGCCACGCTCCGGTTCGACTCCATTGCCCATGACGTGACGACCTTTGAACTCATCCCCGCCGGCCACAACCGAAACCCCGGCCTGCCCCAAGGCTACGAACGTGGCAAGACGCCCGCGCAGCCTAATCACGTCGTGGATTGGCTGAACTGCATTCGCACCCGTGGGACGCCGAAATGCTCGACCGACGAGGCGTTCATCGAGACCGCCACGTTCCTCATGTCGCTCGAAGCGCAGCAGCAGCGGCGCATGGTGCGCTGGGACGCCGCGCGCGAGGAAATCGTCTGAAACCGTATCCCGGCAGTGACACGGACCATGAATCAGAGGAAAGACACGAAGCGACGGGCGAAAGCGCCCTCGACCGTCAAGACGGCGAAGAAAAGGTAACGCCAAGGGTTGATCGGGACGCCGGAACGTCGCGACCCAGCAGTCCCGAGTGCTCCGCGAAACCGGAGCCGGTAGTTTCATTGCCGCGCGAATGCCGACTGGACTCAATCGCGGACAATCATGGCCGTGCTTGACCGGTTCGCGAGGGCCTCGCCGGCGGAAGGCTCCCAGTCCGGCTCTGCCTGATTGGTTCGGCGGCTCGCCTCGTCCGGGGGAGGGCAGGGCGGGCGTCGCCGTCCGCAGCAGGCAGACGGCGCGACCAACGGCTGACGCTTGGGGCGCGGACCTTCAGGTCCGCGGCAACGGGCTGACGTGGCCGAAGGCTGACGCTCGGGGCGCGGACGTTCACGTCCGCGGCCCATAGGCAGGTGCGCCCAATTGCTGGTGCCAGACCTCCTGAAGTCGCCAGCGGGGGCGGCTCAGGAAAAGGTTGTTGCGGCCGTAGGTGGTCAGGGTCGTGTCCGAACCGTTACTCAAGCTGAACGGCACTCGGTCCACAACATTGTTGGTCAGGGGCACGAAGCCGGCGCAAGGCGCCGGCCGCTCGTAGTGCCGACATTCTTGTCGGCCTCCGTCCCGACCGGGAGGTCGGCGGTACGTCGGATCCGGTAGTTTGGGCGGGGTAGTTCGCAGTTGGTCACGACCGGCCGGCCAGAGCATTCGAGTGCGGGCTTGGCCGCGGACCTTCAGGTCCGCGCTCCGGAGAAAGCGCTCGGCTTGCGCTCGGGGCGCGGACGTTCACGTCCGCGGCCACAGGCTGGTGCGCCCAATTGCTGGTGCCAGACCTCCTGAAGTCGCCAGCCGGGAAGGCCCCGGAAGCGAGTGTTGCGGGCGTCCTTGGTCAGGGTGGTGTCCGAACCGTTACTCAAGCTGAACGGCACGCGGTCCACAACGTTGTTGGTCAGGGGCACGAAGCCGGCGCAAGGCGCCGGCCGTTCGTAGCGCCGGCTTTCCAGCCGGCCCCGTTGCCGACCGGGATGTCGGCGGTAGGTCCGACCCGGGAGTTGGGGCGAGGTGGTTTGCAAGTGGTCACGACCGGCCGGCCCAAGCATTCGAGTGCGGGCTCGGCCGCGGACCTGAAGGTCGGCGCACCGGAGACCCGACTTGCGCTCGGGGCGCGGACGTTTACGTCCGCGGCCCATAGGCAGGAACGGCGAATTACTGGTGCCAGACCTCCTGAAGTCGCCAGCGGGGGCGGCTCAGGAAAAGGTTGTTGCGGCCGTAGGTGGTCAGGGTCGTGTCCGAACCGTTACTCAAGCTGAACGGCACTCGGTCCACAACATTGTTGGTCAGGGGCGCGAAGCCGGCGCAAGGCGCCGGCCGCTCGTAGCGCCGACATTCTTGTCGGCCTCCGTCCCGACCGGGAGGTCGGTGGTAGGTCCGACCCGGGAGTTGGGGCGGGGTAGTTCGCAGTTGGTCACGACCGGACGGCTCAAGCGTTCGAGTGCGGGCTCAGCCGCGGACGTAAACGTCCGCGCCCCGCTCAGGCCGCATGACTGCCGCAGGGGGCGCGGACGTTTACGTCCGCGGCTGTAGGCGTGAGCGGCGAATTGCTGGTGCCAGACCGCCCGAAGGCGTCACCGGGAAGGCCCGGAAGAGGCTTTTCTGGGCGTCCTTGGTCAGGGTGGTGTCCGAGCCGTTGCCCAGGCTGAAGGGAACGCGGTCCACAACGTTGTTGCTCCGGGCCACGACGCGGGCGGTAGGCGCCGGCCACTGGTAGCGCCGGCTTTCCAGCCGGCCCCGGAGCCGAACGGGAGGTCGGCGGTAGTTCCGACCCGGGAGTTGGGGCGGGGTAGTTTGCAAGTGGTCACGACCGGCCGGCCAGAGCATTCGAGTGCGGGCTTGGCCGCGGACCTGAAGGTCCGCGCCCCGCTGAAAGCGGCCGGCTTGCGCTTGGAGCGCGGACGTTTACGTCCGCGGCTGTAGGCGTGAGCGGCCAATTGCTGGTGCCAGACCGCCCGAAGTTGTCATTGGGAAGGCCCAGAAGAGGCTTTTCTGGGCGTAGTTGGTCAGTTGGCGGTCGGTGCCGTTGCCCAAGCTGAACGGCACGCGAGTGAGGGCGTTGTTGGTCAGGGGCGCGAAGCCGGCGCAAGGCGCCGGCCACTCGTAGCGCCGACATTCTTGTCGGCCCCGTTGCCGACCGAGAGGTCGGTGGTAGGTCCGATCCGGGAGTTGGGACGGGCTAGTTTGCAAGTCGTCACGACCGGCCGGCTCAAGCGTTAGAGTGCGGGCCCGGCCGCGGACCTGAAGGTCCGCGCGCCGTTGAGAACGCCCGCCCGCCGCCGGCACCACGCACCCGGTAAACCGCAGCCACACTTCGCTGCCCGCCTGGCCCGAGGCGTCGTCCTTGAGCAGAGTGGGCGTGCCTTCGCTGCGCTGGGAGCCGTCTTGCCGGACGTGCCGGCGGCACTAGGGCGACCGATCACATCAGCCGATTCTGTTATTGTGTGGGACTGACCCGTTTCTGTTCGGCGGAGATTTGATCGGCGCCGGCGAGCGGTGAGGCGGCCCACGGCTGAGCGAGCGGCAAATCGTTCTGGGGGCTGCCCAAGCGCAGGCTGTCGTAGAGTTGATCACGAGCTTCCGCGTTGGCGTGGGTTGGGTTCGGCGGGATTCCGGGAGTCAGGTCGCTCCATGTGTTCCCGACCAAATTGGCTTCCCGGTCACGGCGTGGCGGCTTAGGCTCGGTCCGTGGATGCGCAAAGCCATTCCGAGATCGGCCAGTACGTGCCGGTTGTGATGCTCTTCCTGCTGGCGGTGTTGATCACCGGCGGGATGCTTTTGGGGTCGGTGCTCCTCGGGCAGCGCGGCCGGCGGTCGAAGATCAAGGACACAGCGTACGAGTGCGGGATGATCCCGGTGGGGCGCGGCGGGGCACGGCTGTCGGTGAAGTTCTACCTCGTGGCGATGCTCTTCATCCTGTTCGACATCGAGGTGGTGTTTCTCTACCCGTGGGCGGTGGTGTACCGCGAGTTGCTGGCGCAGCCAGCCACCGCGAACGTGATCTTCTTCGCGATGTTGTCGTTCTTGGGCGTGCTGTTGGTCGGCTACGTGTACGCGCTCAAGCGCAAGGCCTTCGACTGGCGGAGCTGACCGGACTCGCCCTTAGGGCAGGATGGCTGCCCGGTAGAATTCCCGGCTGGGCGGTTGGTTGGTCGCCGACTGATGGGCGATCTCGCCGGTATTGTCCAAGGACTGGATCTCGGCGAGGTTGCTGAACTCGCTCAGGTCCGACGAGCGGTCAAGGCGCACGCGCCGGCCCGGTTTGGTGGTAAGCCGAAACCGGTTGGTGCCGTTCGCATGTTCGTACTGTGGGATCACCAGGTCGCCTCGTTGGGCGCGCAAGATGATGCCCTCAATGCCGGCGGCGACCATCTGCTTTTCCGCGGCGACCAGGGCGTAGAGCGATTTCTGGGTGATGCCCGGTTCCGGTTCCCAAGTCACAAGGTCCGCGCTGGAAATCACCGTGCCCCGGGTGCCCACCGCGTAAAACCGGCCATCAAACCAGGCCACGTCGTTGAGCCAGTCGGTCACGCCGGTGGCTCGCGGGACCCACGTCTGCCCGTCAGCGCTCGTCAGGAGCGCGCCGTTCTCGCCAACAACGACCAAGGTTCCACGGAGATTTCGGACCCGAGATAACCAGTTGGTGGTGCCGGACGTGAGGGCGGTCCATGTGACGGCGTCGCTGGAGGTAAGCAGCGTTCCCCGGTCGCCAACGGCGACGAGTCCGGAGGTGTGGGCCGCAACGCCGGACAAGAAGCGGCTTCCCGCCGGAGGACGCGGCGTCCAGTTCAAGCCGTCGGGACTGGTCAGTACGGTGCCCGCTCCGCCGGTGGCCACGAATCCGCCGGCCCACGTCGCGATGCCCTGTAGGTCGGCCGTTGTTGGTGCGGGCGTGACGGCGTTCCAGACGACGCCGTTGGTGCTGGTCAGGACGGTTCCGGCGGTTCCCACGGCCACGATGCGCTGGTCGTTCGCCGCGACGCCCAGCAAGACCGCGTTGGTGGCTGTTGGGGGCGGTAGTTCCAGTTCCCACCGCGTGCCGTGGTCGCTGGTCAGGATGGAACCGTAGTCCCCCACGGCGACATAGCTGCCCGTCGGCAGGCGCGTTGCGTCCCAAAGCCACGGGCGAAGGGAATCGGAAATCGAGGTCCATACCGTGCCAACGAGATTCGTGTAAAAGCCGCTGACCAGCATCCCGCTCGGGCCACCGACGAGAAATGAGGCCCCATCGAAGCACGCGGAGTAGTAGGTCCAGCGGGGCGCGGGAAAGAAGGTGCCGGGCAACCCGAGCTGGTCGGACCATCCCGTCGAGCGGCGCATGCGGAGTTCGTTCGCGCCGCCGACGATGTACATCGTGCCGGTTCCGGCGACACAGAAGAGGTCACCCGTGGCACCTGAGCCGGTGATCGCGCTCCAGGTCGTCCCGTTGTTCGAGGTGAGGATGCGTCCGGAATTACCGACGACGATGAACCGGTCGCCCAGCCACGCCACGCGGTTGAGATCCACCGTGGTGCCGGTGGACCGCCTTTGCCAGGCGACGCCGTCAGGGCTGGTAGCGAGGAAGCCGGCGTCCCCAACCGCGACGAACAGGCCGATACCGAAAGCCACGCCGCGGAGCCAGGTGCTGAAGCTTTGGGGTCGGCGGGTCCAAGCGATCCCGTCCGGCGTGGTGTACACGGCGCCGTTGTCGCCGACGGCGACTGCCCGTGAGTTGCCGGTGGCGACCGCTTCCAGCCAGTCCGACGTGCCCAGGTCCACCACCGTCAGGGGGGTGAGAGCCGATTCCTGTAAGGCCGCTGTATCCGCGTAGGCGGCCAGACCCGCTTCGCCAGTGACGAGGGTCCGGGAACCGAGGAAGGTCACGGCGCGGGCGGCCTTGGCCGTGGCCAGTTCGCGCGGAACCCAGAGTTCGTCGTTCACGCTCGTGTACACCTGACCGCGATCCCCCACGACAACGGTAAGAGCGTTGGTGGTGGCCAGGTCGTAGAGGTTGTTGCCGGACGGGAGCGGGTTGGACCAAAGCCAGGTCAATGGCGACGCGGCCGAAGCCGAAGCTGCCGTCAACAGTCCCATCAGCAAACACGCCCTCCACTCCGAGTGCCGCCGCGCCGCTTCAGCGGTCACCGGTCCGCCACGTTGTTCTGAGGGAGGGATCGCCCGGAAGTGCCGCATGACTCAGGGAAGCTCTTCGAGGCGGATGTCCTTGTACCACGCCTCGCTGGGGGGGCCGCCATGGATTTGCAGGCCGATCAGGCCCGAGCCTTCGATGCCGGCATCGGTCTCGATGTAGTCCACGGTCGGGAGGCCGTTGATCCAAAGTTGGATCCGCGGTCCTTCGCACCGGATGGTGTACTCGTTCCAGTCGCCGCGTTTCAGCACGCGGCTGACGGCCGCGGCGTCCGCCTTGGCGAGGACGCGGTTGCGCCGCGATTCGTCATACAGACATCCCCACCATTCCGGGTCGCCCAGATCCGCCTGGTAGCCGCTGACCTCGTGATCGTTCGGAATGCGTCGCGTGCGGAATTGCACGCCGGCGTTGGCGCCCTCGCCAAGCAGCTTGAATTTCAGGCGCAGCACGAAGTTCGTGTACGGGCGGGTGGTGCAGAGGAATTCGTTGCGGGGAACCGGCCCGGAAAGGCTTCCGCCAACGAAGGCGCCGTCCACAATTCGCCACGTCTGATTCGTCTCGCCCTCCCAACCGGCAAAGGATTTGCCGTCGAACAACGGCTTCGCCTCGGTGGCGCTAGCGACGAGCGCCCAGCCGAACAGGGCAAGGCCCAGAGCCAGCAGCCAGCGCAGGCCGGCGCGGACGAGCTGGATCGGCGACGGGCTTGGGAAGGAAGAAGCAGTTTCGCCTCGCATGATGCGGGAGGCTATAGCCGGGCGACGCGAACGTGTCGAGACTGCGACGGATCCCGGCCTCACGCTTCAGCGCAGGTGCTGGAACGGCCATCCCGCCGGAAGGCGCTGAGTAAGGGCGGACGGGGGGCGCTACTTCCACCTCACATCCAGGTACACAGAGTACCGCCCGTAGGTCTCGAAGAACGGTCGGAAGCACGCGTCGCCCACCGTGAACCGAAGCGTCTTGGGATCGCCAGCGATGGAGCGTTCGAGGTCAACGGCGTCGAGGACCACCGGGCGCCAGTCAGTGCGCGGTTGCGGTTCCTCGGCGGCGAGCAGGACCGGACCGTAGAAAAGGCTGGCGAGGTTGGGCTGGTCCATGAGGCGGTGGAGGTGAAAGGAAAACGGCATCCGCACTTCGATCGTATCGCCGTCCTGCCACGTTCGGGTGAAGGTCACGTAGCTGCCCGGTGCCGCCCGGACGACTTGCGGTTGGTCGTTAATTCGGACTTCAAACCCGCGGGACGCCCAGCGAGGGAAGCGCAGTTTGAGGTCAAAGGCGCCGGTGCCCCCGATCCGGATGCGCGTGCGATCGTCGTAGGGATAACGGGTCTGCTGGCGCAGGACCACGTTGCGCTCGGTCCAGGTCAGCGTGGACGGCACGAAGAGGTTCACATACAGGACCTGATGCCGCGGGTCATGGAAGTAGATCGAGTCTTGCAACTTGGTGGCGCTTTCGAGCGCGGTGCCGTTGCAGCAAGTAAAGCCGTCCATGCGCGCGTTACCGAATTGTTTTCGCGATCCGGGGTTGAGCGGGATGTGGTAGGTGTTGCCGGCATCCTCGTCGGCCACGGAGGCGAGGATGTCGTTGTAGAGGGCCTGCTCGTAGTAATCCATCAAGCGGGCGGCCGGTTCGAAGCAGAACAGCTCGCGGGTCAGCTTCAGGAGATTGTAGGTGGCGCAGGTTTCGTTCTGGCCGGCCGGCGCGAAGCCGTTTGCGAAGAGCGAGTCGGGTTCGGCGGTGAAGCATTCGGCGTTGTTCGGGTTCCGGGCGCCCGCCACGCCCCCGATGCTGTACGCGTAACCTTCGGTGCAAAGGTGCCAGAAGTGGTCCGCGATGCGGTAGTACTCGGGTTCCCGCGTGGCGCGGTAGAGAGCGAGCGCGCCGGTGACTTGTGGAATGTGCTGGTTGGCGTGCCGGCCGCGAAGGGTGTCCACATTGTGGGCGAGGCCGTGAGAGCGGGCCGCGTCGCCGAAGAAGAAGGAGGTGTTGTCGAACAGGCGGGCGCAGGCGAGGAACCGATCATCGCCGGTGAGCCGCCCCAAACGGGCCAGCGCTTCGTTCATCCCGCCGTACTCTCCGGCGATATAGCGGTTCCACATGCTGTTCCGCGTGGGGGCCGGGAGGGCTTGAAGCCGCGCATGGACCCACAAGCCCATGCCCCGGGCGATGTCGAGCGCCTTCTCATTGCCGCCGACCTCGAAACAGTCGAGCAATCCCGCGAGGAGCTTGTGCAGAGTGTAATAGGGTGCCCAGACTTGGTGGTTGCCGCCGCCGTACGTGGCTCCTTGTTCCAGCATGATGAATTGATCTGGCGGATAGGGGCTGATGAAGCCCCGCCCCCAGTTCCAGAAGTCGGTGCGGATGCTCTCCCGGCTCAGGTCGGAATCGTAGTTGGTGCGGCCGGGTCCGGGTGGCACGGCGAGCGGGTCTGCATTGCAGGGGCCCCCCGGCTGCGCCGGCCGCCCGGATAATTCCGCGAGGTCGTGGAGCGTGTGGATGAGGTAATTCATCTTGTCTCGGAAGTGCGCGCGGAGCTCCGGCTCGTGCGCGGCGCTCGCGAAGGCCTGGGCAATCGCGGTGAGGTAGTGGCCGGTGGCGTGACCGCGCAGCCGCGTCGTCGGCGAATCCCAGCCGCCCAGCGGCCGCGCGTGCGGCGGCTGCGGTTGCCCGAAGGCGTCGCGAAACACGTACAAGAAGCGATCGGGGTCCGTTTCTCGCAGACCGCGCACAAACTTGTCACGGTGGCGCAGGAACGGTGTGGCGCGCCCCGCCTCATCCGGGTCCAGCGTTACCCGCTCCAGGGCGAACGGCTCGATGGCGCGCTCCGGTCCGGCGGGCGGGGTGGAGGCGGCTTTCACGGTCACCTTCGCGCGGGGTTGAACCGCGGTTCCAGCGACCCGCCCGGTCACGGTGTAGGTGCCCGGACGCAGAACGGCTTCGTTGTTGGTCGGTGCCGGCCAGATGACGCGCACTTCGGGGCCGCTGGCGATGCCGCGATACTCGCCGGGGAGAAAGCGCGGCAGGCGCGGCAAGGTGCCAACAACGGTCTCCACCTCGATGTCGGCCACGCGCACCAATTCGAACGGATACGCTCCGGCCTCCGCCGCCGTTGGCGCCTCGGCGGCGGTTTTTCCCTCTCCCGCCGCAGAAATCGCTGTTCCGCGCCCGGCGGACTTGCCGGCGATCGCAGCGACCTGCTGTTCTGTCAGCGGGAGGTTGTAGAGGCGTACGTCGTGGAGTTTCGCGTCGAGAAGGGGATCCCCCGGGTATTGCGACCGGCCGAGGTAGAACCGATTGCGGCGGGCGTCCTCCGGGTGGAGCAACGGTTCCAGCGTCAGGGAAACGTCTTTGGCTTGGGCGACGCGGGTGCCGTCGAGAAACAGGCTGAGGGTGCGGGCAGGCGCATCGAAGGCCACAGCCAAGTGCACCCAGCGGTGGGTGGGAATGCTGGCCGCGGTGGGGCCCTGTTCCCCCTTCCACCCGTTGCGCGTGATCCGGGCGCGGTACCCGGTGGTCTCTTCCTCGCCCGCGAGGCAGCAGAAAAAGTTCGTGCCGGTTCCGGGGCCGAAATCGAAAAACCGCTGCCACGGCCGCTCCGACCGTAAAAACACCCAACCGGTGACGGTCAACGACTCCAACCCGGTCAGGGCCTCGCCCGGAATCTCCACGAACGCCCCGTCGGTTCCGGGAAGTGATAACACGCGGCCGAAGCGATCATCCGTGACGTACCCGGTGCCCTGACCGCGCAGCGTGGCGTGGAGCGCGTTGCGGGAGCGATCGGCCGCCGTGCCGTCGAACACGTAGCGGGCCACCAAGGCCGTTTCCCCGATGCCATCCAGGAAATGATCACCCGCGTCGGCTTGAGCCCCGGCGGCCGGCACCTCGTTCAGGAGACTCAGGCCGAAAGCGAGAAGGAGGAAGCGTTGGAGCCGCAGGGTGGAATGTGTCATGGCGGTAGCGAGCGTTTGATGGTGGGGAATTGGGTGGACAGTCAAGCCATCATCCACGGGGCGGCGAGCCTTGTCAGGACGGGCGAGTTGCCCGCGGCGGCGCGTGGGTGGGCGCTGGCCTGTCCCAGCGGGAAAACATTTTCTGTCGGATTCCCCGCCGGGCGGGTGTTATCCCGCTGGAAGATGTCTGACAGCGCCAGCCTACTGACGCGATACGCCCGACAACGGGACGAACGGGCCTTCGCCGAGTTGGTGGAGCGGCACGTCAATCTGGTGTTCGGCACGGCCCGCCGTATCACTGGCGACGCCGCTCGCGCGGAAGAGGTGACCCAGGCGGTCTTTGCCGACTTGGCGCGCAAGGCGGCGGAGTTGCCACCGGCCGTGGTCATCGAGGGTTGGTTGCATCGCGCTGCCTGGCTGGCGGCCACGAAGGTGGTACGGGACGACCGCCGACGCCAGGAACGGGAACAGCAGGCCATGGAAGCTCACCCGACGATCGGTTTGAACGAAGCGGACCAACGCGAGGCCGAGCGATTACAGCCGGTCCTTGACGACGCCTTGAGCCAGCTCACCGACGCCGACCGGGAAGCAGTGGTGTTACGGTATCTTGCCGGCCGGAGCTTCGCGGAGATCGGCGGCCTGCTGGGCTGCACCGATGACGCGGCGCAAAAGCGGGTGAGTCGCGCGCTGGTCCGCCTGCGGGAAGTCTTCCGTCACCGCGGCATCACGGCGTCGGATGGGGTTCTCGGCGCCGCGCTGGCGCTGGCGGGCGCCCAGTTGGCACCCGGAGGTCTGGCGACGGCCGCGGCTGCCACGGCCGCGGCGAGTCTCGAAACCGCCGGCTGGCTTCATACTTTACTGATGATGAAAACCAAAATTGCCCTGACGGGCGCCGTAATCGCCCTGGTGCTGGCTCCCTTGACCTGGCAGCAACTCGAACTCCGCCGCCTGCGCGGGGAGAATCGCAGTCTGAGGGAAGAGGCCGCTGAGCAGGAGGTACTCCGCGCGGCCGCCGAGAAACGCGCCGCCGCCCGCGCAACCGAAGCGGAGGCCGTGCGACGACGCAGCGAAACGGAACGCCTCGAACTCCTGCGATTGCGCGATGAGGTGGGGAAATTGCGGGTGGCGCAGCGGTCCGGAGCGCCTCCGCGACCGCTCGATTCCGCCCCGCCGATGCCAGCGCGACTGATGCCGGCGCAGGTCCTCCTGCCGCCGACGACCGTGCGCGTGCCGGACGGAATGACACTCCTGGCCGGGGGCTGGATGACGCCCGGCGGCAAGCAGGGGCTCATGCTGGTGACACCGCAGGTTGGAGGCGAGGATGGGGAGACGGGAGCACAGGTGACCGTGCGCTGCACGCTCTTGGAGGGTAGCCCCGAGGCTTTCGCGGCGGTGGATCTGGGCGGTTTGGCTGGAGGCGGGAGTTGGGTGACGTCTGAGCCGATGTCCAACGAGGCGGCGGCCGCACTGGTCCAGAAGTTGGCGCAATCGGGAGAGGTGGACGTCCTGGCGGCTCCGGGCGTTTCGACGCTCGACGGACGCCAGGCCCAGATTGCCAGCGGCGTCGGGGGCGGCATGGCAACGGCGGTGGACATTCTGCCGAGGATTCAACCTTCGGCGGACGGGACAACGGTGGAAATGACCCTGACCGTGACGCAGACGCCGATGGAGCCGCCGGTCTCGGGGCCGCAAACGATGCCGTTGCCGGCCTTTCCCAGCCCGGCGGAAACCTCCCCGCCCGCACCGCCGGATGCCGGTCTGCCCTTCACGGCGCCCACAGCGATCGAGACCACGACCAAGCCCCAACCGTGAGAGGCAGCCAGTGGCGCGGCACGGGCGGTATTCCGAGGGTGGTGGGCCGCTGAATCTCTGCTTCTCGCCGAAGTGCGGCCGGCCCAGCGAGGATCACCGGGAGAGAACTTGTCTCCGTTGGAGGCACTTCGGGGCACCGCGGGACCCGGGGGGCAGTTCCGTCTTGGAGTGGCTCTCGCCCTGCCGTTGAATCCGGGCGTGGACCTGAATGTTCATCCGCGGCTTCCCCAGCGACGGGACTGGCGCATTGGCGTACTGGGCGCGGGCTTCATCGTGAGCGAGTGCCATCTCGTGGCGTACCGCAAGGCGGGATTCAACCCGGTGGCCATCGCCGCCCGCACGCGCGGGCGTGCTGAAGAGGTGGCCCGGCGTCATGCGATTCCGCGAGTGTATGAAACGCCAGAACAACTGCTGGACGATCCGAGCATCGAGGTACTGGACATCGCCGTGCCGCCGGCGGCCCAACTGCCTTTGATCCGGGCGGCGTGCGCGCGGCGGACGGTCAAGGGCATCCTCGCGCAGAAGCCGCTGGGGGTGAATTACGCGGAGGCGCTCGAGGCGGTGCAGGCGTGCGACGCCGCGGGAATCGCTTTGTCTGTGAACCAGAACATGCGGTATGACCAAAGCGTCCGCGCTGCCAGCGCGCTGCTGCGGTCGGGTCGGCTGGGCGAGCCGGTCTTCGCCACGATTGACATGCGCGCCATCCCGCACTGGATGCCGTGGCAGCGTGACCTCGGCTGGGTGACGTTGCGCATCATGTCCATTCACCACCTCGACTGCTTTCGTTTCTGGTTCGGCAACCCCGACCGGATCTTTTGCAGTGTGCGCCCGGATCCCCGGACGCAGTTCCCGCACGCGGACGGGATCGTCACCTACATCCTGGAGTACGGTGGCGGTCTGCGGTGCGTGGGCGTGGACGACACGTGGACCGGGCCGGCGAAGGAGGGCTGTCCGGGCGACCTGCGCATTCACTGGCGGATCGAGGGCTCCGACGGCCTCGCGATGGGCGACATTGGATGGTGTCGGGATCCGTACACGAGCCCGAGTGCCTTGCGTTGGGCGGCCAAGGGCGACCGCGCCTTCCACGAACCGCGCTGGAGCGAAAGCTGGTTCCCGGACGCCTTCATCGGGACGATGGCGCAGTTGCTGGTCGCCCTCGAAAACCGCAGCGAACCCGAAATCAGCGGCCGCGACAATCTGGACACCATGGCCCTCGTGGAGGCTGCCTACCAGAGCGTGGAACGGCGGCGTTCGGTAGCTCTGGCCGAAATCCGCGGCGGTTGACCCCGCGACGATGGGCACCCCGCACGACGCGGCAACGCGCGCCGGCATCGTCAGCGCGGTGGGGGCGTATCTGCTCTGGGGTGTGCTGCCGGTGTACTGGAAATTACTCCAGTCGGTGCCGCCCCTGCAAATCCTCTGTCACCGCATTGTCTGGTCGGTCCTGTTCTTGGCCGTGCTGTTGGGGGTCCGGCAGGAGTGGCGGGCCCTGGTACAAAGTGCGCGCCACCGGAGAACGCTCCGGTTCTACGGCCTCGCCGCCGCGTTGCTGGCGGTGAACTGGTTCACGTACATCTGGGCGGTGAATTCCGGCCGCATTGTTGAGTCCAGCCTGGGCTACTTCATCAATCCGCTCGTGAGCGTGTTGTTCGGCGTGGTGTGGCTGGGCGAGCGGCTTGGCCGGCTTCAGTGGCTGGCCATCGGCCTGGCGGCCGCCGGCGTAAGTTATCTGACCTGGGATTACGGCCGCCCGCCGTGGGTGGCCCTGCTCCTGGCGACCTCGTTTGGTCTGTACGGGCTGGTGAAGAAGAAGGCGCCGCTGGGTGCGCTGGCGGGGCTTTCGCTTGAGACAGCGGCGTTGTTCCTGCCGGCGCTGGCGTGGATCGGGTGGGCGGAGAAAACGGGCGGGGCGCACTTCGGGGAGGCCTCTTGGGCGCTCAGGGCGTTGCTGATTGGCACTGGGGTGGTCACGGCTTTGCCGCTGTTGCTCTTCGCGCACGCGGCGCGGCGGGTAAAGTTGAGCACGATGGGTCTGCTGCAATACCTCGCGCCAAGCTGTCAGTTGCTCATCGGCGTCGTGGTTTATGGCGAGCCCTTTGGCCGGTCGCGGGCGGTGGGCTTCAGCATCATCTGGATTGCCCTCGCCGCGTACTGGACGGCGAGCGTCCGGCAGATCCGGCGCAGTCGGGGGGCCTGACTCGACAAACCAAAGCCGGTAGTCCGGCGGGCCGGATTACCAAGCGCCGCTTTGCACCGAGCGCGTTAGCGGGTTTCCACCTTTCATGGAGCGCCGTCTGTACCGGTCGCAGTGGATGGTTGGCCCGGGGGGCGGCGCCGCCACAAACTGCCGGCGAGGACGCCGGCGCTACATCGTTTCTGGCCACGTTCTAACGCCCCGGGAGCGCGTCACGGTTCGGGGCCGGCCGCACGGTGGCGGTGGATCAGCGGCGATCGGGAGGAGAGCTGTGGACCGTCATTCGGGCCGCCGATTGGCCCGTTCTTCCACAGCGCGAAGCATCTGTTCCCAGTACGGCTTCAGGAAGGGCGGATCGTTCAGGCTGTCGAGCGCGTAGCTGCGGTCCGCACGGGCGAGGTCCAACACGGCGGTGATCATTTCCTCCTGGTACCAGCCCGCCTCGGCTAGCGGCAGGCCGTTCGGCTCACGGATGAAGGACTGCCCGCTGGAGGTTTGGCGGCCGTCGGGCGACTGGCCCACCGTGTTCGCCACGCAGTGGAACATGCGGCTGTTAGGTCCCACGGGCTGTTGCGCGCGGCCAGAGGTGCGTTTCCAGACGACTGCCTCCACTTCATCGGAGCTGCACGAGGGGTGAAAGAGGATTTGGGCGCCCAGCATCGCGGGCAGGCGGTACGCCTCGGGATGCCGGCCGTCGCGACAGATCGCCAGCGTGCAGCGCATGCCGTCAATCTCGAACAGGGAAAGCTTGTCGCCGCCCCGGCAGTACTGCTGCTCATCGCGGCCCGCGAGGTGGACTTTGGCGTATTCGTGGACGATTTCGCCGCGGGGGGAGATGACGTGAGCCAGGTTCAACAGGCGATCCGCGGTCTTCCGGGCAGTGCCGGCGATGACCCACAGACCAGCCTCGGCGGCGGCTTCGCAGGTGCGGTCGAGCGCGGCCTGAACGTCGCGGGGATCGAGTCGAATCACGTCCGGAAAGTAGTAACCCGTGAGGCTGGTTTCCGGGAAGAGAACGACCCGGCTGCCCTCAGCCGCGGCGAGACGGATGTAGTGGAGGGTGCGTTCCAGATTCCGGGCCAGGGGACGCGCCCAGTGCAACTGGACGCACGAGACTTGCAGCGTGGTGGGCACGTTCATGGGGTGATGGTGAAACGACCGGGCGTTCAGGGAAATCGCAAAAGCGGTGGTCGCAAGTCCAGCCTCGACACCCGCGGGGTTCGCCGGTATCTGCTCCCGCGATGTCCGCAGGCGCCCCATCGGGTCCGGCCTCGCCATCGCGCGCGGGGGTCTTCCTCCGTCGGTTGGCGAGTTCGCTGGTGTTGTGGACGGTGGTGGTGGCCGCGCTCTTCTCCCCCCACCCAGTTCTCAGCAACGCCTTCTTCCTGCTGGTGATGCTGGTGCTGGCAGGAACGGGGCTGGCGGAATTCTACAACCTGGTCGCCAAGCGGGGGCTGGTCTGCTTCAAGGCCCTGGGCATGGTGGCGGGGTTGGTGCTCATGGCGGCAACCTTCGCCTACCTCGCCACGCCCCGGGGCAGCGGCGAGCCGCTGGCGCCATCCAAGGCGAACGATTTTGAAACGGGCTTTCTGGTCGTCTTCGTTCTGGGCTTGTGCTTGCGGCAGTTCTTTTCGAAACGCAACGCGGACGGACTACAGGCCATCTCCACCACTTTGCTGGGCCTCATGTACGTGCCGTGGCTGCTCAACTTCATCCAGAAAATCAACTTTTTCCCGGGCGTGGATGGGCGGTTCTACCTCATCTATTTCTTGGTGGTTACCAAGTTCAGCGACATGGGGGCGTACTCGGTCGGCTCGCTGGTCGGGCGGCACAAAATGATCCCCCGCATCAGCCCGGGAAAGACGTGGGAGGGCTTTGCCGGCGCGATTGCCTTTTCGGTGGGGGCGAGCCTTGCCTTCGAAGCGCTTTGCGCCCACCGACTGGTGGGCATGACGATGCCGCACGCGCTGGTGCTGGGATTGGTGCTCGGGTTGGGCGCAGTGATTGGCGACCTGATCGAGTCGCTGTTCAAGCGTGAGGCGGGAATGAAAGATTCGGGGCGAACTTTTCCGGGCATTGGCGGTATTCTCGATCTGTTGGACAGCATTCTGTTCAATGCGCCGCTGATGTACCTCTACCTTCGCCACGTTTTGACGCATCCGTGAGGCGTTGATACGGTCCGCGCTTGTGAAGAACCTCGTCCTCCTCGGCAGCACCGGCTCCATCGGCACCAGCACCCTGAAGGTGGCGGACGACCTGCCGGACCGGATCCGCATCGTCGGTCTGGCCGCGGGAAACAACGCGTCGCTGCTGCTGGAGCAAACCCGCCGTTTCGAACCGGAGGCGATTTCGCTGAACGACCCCGCCGGGGCCGAGGAGCTCCGGAAGCTCTTCGGTGTCGGGCCGCGGGTGCTCGCCGGTGCCGAAGGGTTGCTGGAACTGGCCACCTTGCCCTCGGCCGACATTGTGTTGATCGCCATCGTCGGCACGGCCGGCTTGAGGCCCGCGCTGGCAGCGATCCGGGCGGGGAAGGACATCGCCGTCGCGTCGAAGGAGATTCTCGTCATGGCGGGCGAGATTGTGATGCGCGAGGCGCAGAAGCACGGTGTGCGGGTGCTGGCCGTGGACAGCGAACATTCGGCCATCTTTCAGTGCCTGGATGGAAAACCGGTGGCAAGCGTGCGGCGGCTCTGGCTGACCGCCTCGGGCGGGCCGTTTCGCGACGCGGCGGAGTGGCCGCAGGAACGCTTCGGTGAAATCACCGTGGAACGGGCCTTGAAGCACCCTTCGTGGGTGATGGGGCGGAAGATCACGATTGATTCCGCCACGCTGTTCAACAAGGGACTCGAGATGATCGAGGCACGCTGGCTGTTCGGCATCGGCATGGACCGCGTGGAGGTGGTCGTGCATCCGCAAAGCGTGGTGCATTCGATGGTGGAATTTGTGGACGGCTCGGTGCTGGCCCAGCTTTCCACCCCCGACATGTGCCTGCCGATCCAGTACGCCCTGACGTATCCGGATCGCGTGCCCAGCGAGCGCGTGCAAACCGACTTCGCGAAACTGGGTGCGCTGACGTTCGAGACGCCGGACGTGGAACGTTTCCCCGCCCTGCGGCTGGCCCGACGCGCCGGCGAGGTGGGTGGCACCCTGCCGGCCGTCCTGAACGCCGCCAACGAGGTGGCGGTTGAGGCGTTTTGTGAGGGAAAGCTCAGCTTCCCGCAAATCAGCGAAACCGTGGCGCGGGTGATGGACGCGCATCCAGTGACCGCCGACCCGTCGCTGGACGAAATCCTCGCGGCGGACGCCTGGGCGCGCGCGGAAGCGGGGCGGGGCTGAAAAGAGCGTCCGAAGGTGTGGGAGGACGGCGGGTAAAAATATTTGACGACTTCGCAGAGGCATTGAAACCACCGTCTCGACCGTGTAGCCTGCCAGAAGGTTAATAAAGTCCTAGACCGCGGCTGGACGGTGTGAAATCTTGGAGAAACCTCAAAACATGAGCATTCACGTCAAAAGTGGAGGACAGCACGTGGTGGGCGAATCCGGTCGAAGAATGTTTCCGTGCTGCCGTCGGAGCCATCTGAAGGCTACGCGCCGCTGGCCGGGTTGGCTTTTGCCGGTGGTGGGCGCAATTTCGCTAATCTGGTTCCTCGTTCGTGTCGTTCCCAAGCCGAGCCGCGCGGTCTATCCCTGTCAGCGGGCGGCGGCGCCATTTGCGGCTGCGTTCGTAGCATGGGCAGCGGCACTAGTTACTTGGTTCCAGGCGCGACGATGGGCAAAGGCGCTTGCCGCGCGGGGGAATTGGTTGCTGTCCGCCGTTTGTGCCGCAGTAGCCCTAGTGGCTGCCTTGGTCGTTCTGCGACCCGCACTTCGGTCGGAGGTAAACGCTTCCCTACCGCAGGCACACGGTCCTGTCGGCGATGGGAAAGGAATTTTCCCGGGTCGTGTGGTCTGGGTGCATGCGCCTCAGGCCACGAGTTGGGAGGGGCCAGACTCTGCGCAAAACTGGTATTCCCCGGAATGCACTGATCAAGGGACAGTTGACCGAATGGTTTCGGAGGCTGTGAAGCGCTTAACAGGGAACGATTCCGACGCGAGCGCTTGGCAAAGCCTTTTTCAGCATTTCAACAGTACGCGCGGCAGAGGTGACCGGGGATACGCAGACGGAGAGAAAGTGGCAATCAAGCCAAATTTGGTGACCTGTTGGGCTGGATACAAAGGTCAACCACCGTGGGTCGATCCGATAACCCGCGAGAAGACCCGTTATCCCAACCATGTGGACGTGGCGCCGCAAGTGATTCGAGCGGTTCTCAGGAACTTGGTCTGGTCAGTTGGAATTCCGCAGGAAAGCATATCGGTCGGAGACACGACGGCAATATGGCCTGCCTGTTACCTTTCGTACCTGAAAGAAGAGTTTCCCCACGTGAGGTACGTGGACAACATTGGCGGTCCGGGGCTTACCCGCGCTGAATTTTCGGAAATACCGGTTCATTGGAGCACCTCAGCCGCTTTGGGTAAGACTCAAGACTTCGTTCCGACCATGTTCTCCGAGGCTGACTACGTGATCAACCTCGCGGTGCTGAAGGGCCATTCCTCGGGAATTACGTTGTGCGGGAAGAATTTCTACGGCGCCCTGATCCGTCTCCCAAACGGGCAAATGCGAAATGAAGGAAATGCCGGATTTTACGACCTACACCTAAGTCTTCCCAACCAAGGATTGTCGCCCGGCAAGGGCAAATACCGGGCGATTGTTGACCTGATGGCTCACGACCATCTCGGTGGGAAAGTCATTTTGAATCTCATAGATGGGCTTTACGGAGGGTACTACGCTGAATCACGACCATCAAAGTGGAACTCATTGCCCGATCCGGAAACCGGACAGCCACATTGGCCGGCGAGTCTTTTTGCGTCGCAAGACCCGGTTGCCATTGATTCCGTAGCGCACGATTTTCTCCTCAATGAATGGCCTCGCGTGGTTACGGGAGGAACCCAAGAGGCAGGTAGCCTTCAAGGAGGACAGGAGGACTACCTGCATGAGGCTGCTCTGCTCTCGGCGGCACCTTCGGGTACGTTGTATGATCCTAATCGCTCACGAGTGATTCCGGAGAGTCTTGGAGTTCACGAACACTGGACCGGTCCCGAAGAGAAGAAGTACAGCCGCAATCTGGGCTTGTCTCGGGGCATCGAACTGGTTTCGGTTCGATTGAACCCACCCACTCCGACAGCAGCGAGCTTGGACTTCTTCCGCGTTTCGGAGTTGGGCGGAAGATTCTTTTTCGAATGGCGAACTCTCCTCGAGACCGAGGTATTGGGATTCGTCGTTGAAAGGCGGCTTCCGGGGATGCTCGACTGGACACCGGTGACCCCTCGATTGATTCCGAGCAGCGGTCAGGCCGGAAGACCGACTACTTACCGGATGGAAGCCGAAGCTTCAAAAGAGCAGTGCAGCAGTCTTTTTAGGCTGACGGCTGTGGACACCAAGGGCAGGAGACGTGGGCTGACGGAAGTGACCAGCCGCCCGGGGATTCGGCTGACAATAAGCTCCAGCCCCGCTGGCCGAATTACGCTCGATATAGCCGGGCCCCCGGCACAAATGGTTTCCCTAGAGTCGGCGGGTACCCCTGTGGATACGGCTTGGATGCCCTTAGATTCCGGAATAACGGACTCAAACGGGTATCTCAGCTTTCAACTCATTCCAGATCCGGGAAGGGTCGTCCGGTTTTTCCGCGCGATCGCCAAGGAAACGGAGATCCAGTCGCCGGGTGGAAGCATCAAGCCGTAGCGTTAAGTCTGAAGAGCAAGGAGTGTGGTAGTTCCCGGCTGAGAAATCCGTTGCGCCGCGCCGCCGGGCCACTACTCATTTCGCCGGAGTCCGAGGCTCCCCAAGGTGAAACCAACCGACCTTCGAGGCATCCTGCAGTACGTCCCGCGCTTCCGCGACAAGACCTTTGTCATCGCGGTGGATGGGGCGATTGTGACCGACGACAACTTCGCCAACATCCTGCTCGATATCGCCGTGCTGCGCTCGCTGAACATCCGCGTGACGCTGGTCCATGGCGCCTCCGCCCAGATCCGCGCGCTCGCGGCGGAACGAAACGTCACCCCGTCAGACACCGATGGCACCGGTATCACCGACGCGGAGACACTCAAGCTGGCGCTCACGGCTTCGAACCGGCTGACCCACGAGATCCTTGAAGGGCTGGCCATTCACGACCTCCGCGCCGCCTGCCCCAACGCCATCACGGCGCACCCGATGGGGATCTTGGGCGGGGTGGATCACCAGTTGACGGGCAAGGTGGAGCGCGTGGACGTGGATCTGCTTCAAACCCTGCTCCAGCAGGGCATCATTCCGGTCATCCCGCCGCTCGGGTTCGACGGGGAAGGACGCACCTACCGCGTGAACTCGGACGGAGTGGCAGTGGCGGTGGCGGAGGCACTCAAGGCGGTGAAGGTGATCTTCGTGACCACTTACGACGGGATCTTTCGGCAGGGCCGTCTGTTCCGGCAGGTGCTCGCCAGCGATCTGGCTGAGGTGCTCGCCCGCAACCGGGACGAATTCCCGCCCGAGGCCTTGTCCAAGGCGATTCATGCGGCCGCGGCGTGCAAGGCGGGCGTGCCCCGTGTGCATGTGATCAACGGCCGTGTGGACGAGGCGCTCCTAACCGAGGTGTTTTCCAACGAGGGGATCGGCACCCTGATTTACGCCAACGAATACCAGCAAATCCGCCGGGCGCTGAAGAAGGACGTGCCGGCGATCCTCAAGCTCATTCAGCCCTCGGTGGAAAGCGAGGAACTGGTGCGGCGCACCCGGGCGAGCGTCGAGAAGCAGTTGGGCGATTACTACATCTTCGAGACCGACAAGAACACCGTGGGCTGTGTGGCGCTGCATCCGTATCCGGACCAGCGGATGGGCGAGCTCGCCTGCTTGTACGTGAAGGCGTCGCACGAAAACCAGGGTATCGGCCGCAAGTTGATTCAGTTCGCCGAGAGCAAGGCGCGCGAACTGGGTCTCGATTCGCTGGTGGCCCTGTCCACGCAGGCGTTCACTTACTTCCAGTCGAAGGGCGGCTTCCAGGAGGGCACGCCCGATGATCTGCCGCCGGCGCGACGCGAAAAGTACGAGCAGAGCGGACGGCACTCCAAGATTCTGATCAAGCGCCTGAAGTAGATGCCGTCTGCGGTGCAGCATCCTCCTCTCGCGTTCCTTCTCGCCTGCGCGCGGCGCGGTGTGCGGTTCAGCCCCTGGCTGCTGGTTTGCAACGTCCACGCGCAGCGGATGGACCTTTACCGGCGGTTTGCGGCGGTGGCGGGGCGTTGGCCGGCCTATCGCTGGCTCCGGCGTTTTCGAGTTTCCACGTCGCGATTTGGCACCGGGCAGGTGCGCGACACGAACCGGACGCCGCTGGGCCTTCACCGGATCGCCGAGAAGATTGGCGGCGGGTGGCCGATTGGAGCGGTCTTTCGCAACCGGCGCCTGACAGGCTTCACCTGGCAGGGGCAGCCGACGGCCCCCATTGCCCACCGCATCTTCTGGCTCGAAGGGTTGGAGCCCGGTTTCAACCGGGGTGGCGACGTGGACACCTTCGCGCGCTACATCTACATCCACGGGCTGGCCGATGAACCCACATTGGGTCGTCCGGCTTCACGCGGCTGCATCCACCTGTCGGCCGCGGACCTGCTGCCGCTGTACGACCGGTTGCCCGTTGGCACGCTGGTCTGGATCGAGCCATGAACCGCGAGGTACCTTCTCCCGTTGCCGTTTTTCTCGCATGAGGCCGTCCCTCTCGCGTCTCTTTGGCTCAATCGTTGGCCCGGCGGCGGCGTGGGGCGAAGGTCCGTGGCGCGCCAAAACGGTCCGCATCGCCGTGCTGGTCACCTTGCTTGGTGTCGGATGGTGGTTGCGTGATGTAGCTCCGGCGCGTGAACCGGTGTCCGGCGCCGTGGCCGACACGCGCTCGGTCGAGTCTGCACCCGCGCCGGGCTGGGACTTCAGCCGACCGCTGCCGGCTTACGTTCGTTGGAGTGCCAGCTATGTGGGCGGCTTTTTCCTGGGATGGTTGTTCCGGCGGTTCCTTCGCCTGGCGGTGGCGTTGACGGCCTTGGTCATCATGGCGCTCGGTGTGGGCAAGTACCTGGGCTGGGACTCGTCAGCAACGGAGGAAAAGTTTCGATCGGGCGCGGCGTGGGTGGAACAGGAGGCCGACGAGGCGCGCGACTATTTGACCGGCGTGCTTCCCTCAACGGCCACTGCGGGCGTGGGCGGATGGCTGGGCTTCCGCCGGGGACGCCACCGGCGCGAGCCGGGCTGAGAAGAGGGTACTTTTCGGAGCGGGCAGCGCCGGCTTACGCGTTCATGTCGCTCCATCGTTTGGCCATGCGGCCAAATATCCACAGGGCCACCGCCGACAGCACGCCAATCACCCCGAACGGCACCCAGACGTGGACGTGGGGTGAGTAGGTGTCCCAGAGCAGCTTGGTGGCGGCGGTCGCGTCCAGACCCGTGATGGTCTGCAGATGCTCCATCGCCTCCATCCGGGTGATGCCGAGCGTGGCTTCGAGCGTGGCCACCTGGCCGTCCCATTGATGGCCGCGTCCGAAGGCATCGAGTTTCGCCAGGTGTTTCAGCGCGAGAACGGCTTTTTCGCCGTAGTGACCGTACACGTAACCGGAGACCATGGAGCCGATGTACACCCCGACGCCCACCGGGATGTTCACGTAGCCGAGGTAGAGCCCCTTTTTGCCCGGTGGCGCGATGAGGCCGAGGTACTCGTTCTTTTTGGGGCCCGTGGTCATCTCGCCCATCGAGAAGAACAGGATGCCCAACACGAGGATCCACGCGCTCTGGGTCCAGCCGGCGACCAGGACTCCCGCCGTCGCGAGAAACATCCCGATCAACATGGCCTCCAGCGTGCGCATCTTGCGCGTGAGCCACGCGGCGGGAATCACACCGAGAATAATGAAAAACGCATTGGCGCTTAGGAGCACCTGCTGCGGGATCATCGGCCCGCGCGGGGTTTGCTCGACCAGTGTTTCGTACAGCGGTTTGGGCAGCCAGGTCAGTCCCTCGGCGATCGGCCGGCTGCTGACCCAATCCGCAATGAAGTTCGGCTGGGTGTCCCAGAGCTGGTACATCATCATCCAGAAGCCCGACATGATCGCCAGCCAGGCCAGCAGGCGGGCGTCGAGAATGTTCGCGATCGTGCGTCCCAGCACGTGCAGGACGGATTCGGTTTTCGATGCCCCGGACGGCACGTCCTTGTACGTGAGCAGCAGCGCCAGGTTCACCAGCGTGAACAGCCCCGACGCGAGGAAGACATTGCGCCAGGCGACGAGCGAGTTCTTCTCCCCAAAAAACGGCCCCGGCAGGGCCACGCTCAGGGCGAGGATCGCCGCCGGCAGGAAGTGGCCGATGAACGCGCCCACGTTCACCACCCAGTAGAAAATTCCCCAGCCCACCGACGAATTCGCCTTGGTCAGATTCTGGGCGAGGGACCCTTGAATGCCGGGTTTGAAGAAGGCCGTGCCGGTGGCCAGGGTGAGGATGCCGGCGAAAAAGCCCCAATAATTGCCGGGCCGGTTCAGCCAGCCGGCGAGGCCGGTGAGGCCGAGGTGATTCAAGGTGGCCGGCAGCCAGGCAGCGAACGCGTCCAGCGCCGGCAGATCGCGCAGGAAGGCGATCATGAAATAGCCCACGGCCATCAGCGAGATGGCCCCGGCCAGCGTGCGCTTGTAGCCGAAGCGGTCCGCGAGGCCGCCGGTGATGATCGGCAGCAGCGACTGGAAGACCGCCCACCACGCGTAGATGCGACCCTTGTCCGCAGCCGTGAGGTGCAACCCGCCGGGGTTGTCCGCCTGCATGATGTAGATCGGCGCCATCACGCGGAGGTTGTAGTACGCCAGGCGCTCGCCCATCTCGATGGTGTTGAGCATCCAGAAGGCGTGGTCGAACTTCGAGCGCGGCTTCGATTCGGAGGGCGGAATCGCCGGGGAGGAACTCATGCGAAATTGGGTGAGCGCCCTCGGTCGGGCGGGCGGTGGCCAAAGCGTTGAAGGTGGTTGGGCGCCACGATGCGGCGGAGGGTAACGGCCACCAAACCAAAGCCAAACGCAAACAACCGGCAAACGGCCGCAGCAGTTGCCACTGTCGCCTCACGGCCGACTGTGGCAACTTGCGGTGGAGTGGGTCGCTTGCCTTTGCTCGAACGAAAAACCCGCCCGACGAAAGGAAACGCCGCATGAATACTCGACTCTTCACCGCGATGGCGGTCACCGCGGGCACGCTCCTGACCTCGGCGTCGCCGCCGTTGCTTCCCGGCATCCCCTACCAACTGGAATTCTCCCCGTCGCTGACGCGCATCCAGCGGGAGGGTGCGGCGCCGCCGAGTCTCCAGACCAGCCGCCTGTCGGGTGGCTTCCGGCTGGTGCCGGCGGTGGGCCCGCTGGACTGGTCCACCTACCGGGTCGAACAGATCGCCTTCGCTGCCGCGGGGAAAGCCGGGGCGCCGGGGGACGCAGTGTTGCTGACCGGCTCAGGATCCTACCGGCGCGGGGGCCGGGGCGTGCCGCAGGAAAGCATGACGCTGACCCTCGACGTGAGCGGCGAACCGGTCGAGGTGACCAGCGGACTGCTGCCGGCGGCTGAGGATTGGCCGGCAATCGCGCTGGTTCTCAGGGGCAGCCGTTTGTTGGGCGCCGCGGGCACGAACCGCGAGGAACTGGAGATTTCGCTGCAGGCGGTACCGGTGGACCGGGGCACGCGGCATCGGCTGCTGCCGGGAAGCGCTTTCACCGATGCTTGTGACCTCTGCGGGCGACCGGTTCTGGTCGAGCCGCTCTCGGGCCGCTACGACCTGGCGTTGATTGACGAAAACCCGCTCGTCAGCCGTTTCGCGATGCTCGACGCCCGCTTCGAGCATCGCAGCGGTGACGCGATCCTTCGCGCTTTGGTTGGCGGCGGGCGTTATTCAGTCGGCGGCGAGGTGGTCGTTCTTCGTTCGCTCCGGTTGGAAGTGGAGGAGTCCGGTTTCGGCGGCGGCGGACGCCGCGCGACGCTCACCAACAATCCAACCGCGCCGTTCCTGCGGTGGCCGACCATTCACGAAAGTCTTCGCGAAGCGGGAGGGACTCCCCGGTCATCCTTTCAGATCGAATTGTGGTCGGCGCCGATTCGGGCGTTGTGGTTCACGACCGCCAATGGCATGACGCCCGGGGCGTTCCCGCCTCCCATCCGCCGCATCGCCGGAGGAGACCTGCTGGACGACACCGGCCGCGTGGTCAAGTCCCTCGAGCATCTATTGGCATCGCTCGACCTTTCGCCGGGCGCCCCGGCGCATCTCGACGCTTTCACCATCGTGCCGGGTGGTGAAGTGTGGTTCTCGTTCGCGGAGGACGTGAAGACCGAAAAGCTCGGGACGATTCAAGAGGGCGACGTCGTTTCCGATGCGGGCCGGCGCGTGTTCACCAATCAGGAGTTGACGCGCAACTTCGGCTTCATGCCGGTTGTGCCCGATGTGGGACTCGACGGTTTGCAGGTTCTGCCGGACGGCGAAGTGTTGTTCTCGACGCGGCGGCTGCAGTTTTCCGAGACGCTCGGAGTGATGGTGTCCCCCGCCGATATCGTGTCATCGGCGGGAGCGGTCCTTTACCGCGGCGAGGACTTGCTGGCGCCGTTTCAGCCGAAAGGCGACGTCGCCGAAATCGGCTTGGATGCATTTTACGTCTGGCCGGGCGGCGAAGTGTGGTTCTCCACCGCCCAGGGATTCCAGAGCGGCGTGGCGGAAATCGGCGGGGTGATGGACGGCGACCTGCTCAGCAGCGAGGGGCGGATCATCTACCGGAACCTCGACTTGGTCCGCGAGTTCCAACCGCTCGAAGACCTGGCGAACTTCGGACTGACCGGGCTTTTCATCGTCACCGATCTGGGTCCCCCGCCACGCCCACCCGAGCTGAAATGGAGCGCGACCAACGACGGGGGCTGGCAGGTGTCGTGGCCGGGAACCGGCCGGGTCTTCCAAGTCGAGGAGACCTCCGACCTGACGTTGCCATTCGTGGCGCGCTCGCCGATCGGGCTGGAAAGGACCTTTCTCTGGCACCCCGTCGGGACGCAGTTTCTGCGCGTCCGGGCGTGGTGAAGTTTGGGGCGCAGGAATGCCAGCGCCTGCCAACGGGTCGTTGGTGGAGATGACTCGGAGCATCCCGCCGACGCCGACGTACTCGCTGCAGTGCGGGTTGATCGCTCGCCAAGAGGGGGCCGCACGTGGCGGGAACGGAGGTGTCTTGACCGTTGCCCACGCTGAGCGACAGCCGGGTTAAGGCATGTTGGTCAAGTCCACGACGCGGGGGTAGCTGCCGGCCCACTGGTAGCGCCGGCTTTCCAGCCGGCCCGGTGCCGAACGGGAGGTCGGCGGTACGGCCGGTCCGGGAGTTGGGGCGAGGTAGTTTGAAAGTGGTCAGGACCGGCTGGCCCACGCGCGTGAGGTTCAGGCTCGGCCGCGGACCTGAAGGTCCGCGCCCCGGTGAAAGCGCTGGGCTGCCGCTTGGAGCGCGGACGTCCACGTCCGCGGCCACGGGCTGGCGCGGCCAACGGCGGACGCGAAACGTCGGGGAAATCGCCACCGAGACGGCCCCGGGAGCGAATGTTCCGGGCGTAGGTGGTCAGGGTGGGGTCCGACCCGGTGCTTGGGCTGAAGGGAACACGGTTCAGGGCGTGGTTGGTGAGGTCCACGACGCGGGGGCGGTCGCCGGCCATTCGTAGCGCCGGCTTTCCAGCCGGCCCTGGTGCCGACCGGGAGGTCGGCGGTACGTCCGGTCCGGAAGTAGGGGCGGGGTGGCTCGCAGTTGGTCAGGACCGGCTGGCCCACGCGCGTGAGGTTCAGGCTCTGCCGCGGACCTGAAGGTCCGCGCCCCGGCGAAAGCGCCCGGCCGCCGCTTGGAGCGCGGACGTCCCCGTCCGCGGCAGCAGGCAGCCGCGGACGGATTGTGACGCAAGACTACCTGAAGTCGCCACTGGGAAGGCCCGGGAGGGGGTTCCGGGCGTAGGTGGTTTGGGGTGGGGTCCGAACCGTTTCCCAAGCTGAAGGGAACGCGGTTCAGGGCGTGGTTGGTGAGGGCCACGACGCGGGGGCAGGTTTTGGCCACTGGTAGCGCCGACATTCTTGCCGGCCCCGGTGCCGACCGGGAGGTCGGCGGTGCGGCCGAGCCGGGAGTTGGGGCGAGGTAGTTTGAAAATGGTCAGGACCGGCTGGCCCACGCGCATGAGGTTCAGGCTCGGCCGCGGACCTGAAGGTCCGCGCCCCGGTGAAAGCGCTGGGCTGCCGCTTGGAGCGCGGACGTCCACGTCCGCGGCAGCAAGCAGCCGCGGCCGGATTGTGACGCTGGACTACCTGAAGTCGCTGCTTGGGAGGCCCGGGAGGGAGTTGCGGGCGTGGGTGGTCAGGGTGGGGTCCGACCCGGTGCTTGGGCTGAAGGGAACGCGGTTCAGGACGTGGTTCCTGAGGGCCACGACGCGGGCGATAGGTTTTGACCACTGGTAGCGCCGGCTTTTCAGCCGGCCCCGAGGCCGACTGGGAGGTCGGCGGTACGGCCGATCCGGGAGTTGGGGCGGAGCAGTTCGCCGTCAGCGATCGTAAGGATTCCGTCGAGCCGCATTCCTCCCGAATCGGAGCGGTTCCATTTTCACCGCGGCAGCGGCAAGCGGAGGATGACCTTGGTGCCTTCCCCTAGCCGGCTGTGGATGTCACAGGTGCCGCCGTGGGGGAGAAGCCGTTCCGCCAGGCTGGCCAGTCCCAATCCCCGATCCGGCCCGCCCCGTGCGGCACCCCGCGCCGGGTCAAAGCCGACGCCGTCATCCCGGATCACAATCGTCACGGAATGATCGGCGATGTCAGCGCGCAGCGTCACCTGGCGGGCGCGGGCGTGGCGAGCGACGTTGTTCACGGCCTCGTTCACGGCGAAAAGCACGTCGCGCCGCCGGTCTGGGCTGATCTTCACCGCCGGGACTTCGGAGGGAAACTCCACCTGGCACTGGAGGCTGGCGGCCGCCGCCGCGCGCTCGACGGATTCGCAGATGCGCGCGAGGAGGAGTTCGAGACTGTCGGCGCGCGGGTTGGTGAGCCAGATGATATTCCGCAGCGAATGCAGGGCTTCATGGGTGCTCGCCGTCAACCGCTGGAAGCGGTCGGCCAGCGCCTCGGCGGGGAGGGACCGGGGATCGCCCAAGCCGCTCAGGAGCGTGATCTGGGTAAGGTTTGCCCCGAGGCCATCGTGCAGATCTTTTGCCAGCCGCGCGCGCTCGTTGGCGAGGGCGGCCTGACGTTCCAACTCGGCGATGCGACGCATTTCCCTGATTCGCCACTGGACCGCCACGGTCCCGGCTGCGAGCAGGAGCAGGCCGGCCCCGATCCGCACGGGCCAGAGGTCATGCCAAACGGGCTCGATCCTGAAGGGGAGCCGGGCGGGAGTCGCGCTGGCGTAGCCGTGCGCGTTCACGGCGGTGACTTCGAATGTGTAATTCCCGGGGGGCAGGTTGGCGTAGCTGGCCTGCCGCAGCGTGTTGGCTTCCACCCAGTCGGACGAAAGTCCCAGGAGGCGATGGCGAAACCGGATCGCTTCCGGGGACCGAAACGCAACCGCCGTGTACTCGATCTCGACGAAACCGCGTTGGCGGGGAGTGATCGAAAGCGGCTCCGCCAGCGGCCGGGGCATCGAGATCGAACCTCGCCCGGGCAGCCCTGAGAACACCGTCTCGCCGTTGGCCCGCAGGGCCTCGACGTGAACCGGCGGACCATTGGTCAGGTCGGGCAGGCGATCGGGGTCGAAGACCGCCACGCCGCCCATCGTGGCGAAGGCGATGGTGCCGTCGCGGCGGCGAATCACGGGCGGGTAACTGATCTGGCCGTTGACCTCGGGGTCCACCAAGCCGTCGTCGTCCGTGTAAGCGATGCATCGTGCCTGGATGCGGCGGCCGTCGGCCACGGCGAGAAGATCTTCCCGTTTCACCCGGTAGATGCCCCGGTCGTGACCAACCCACAACCACCCCCGTTGGTCCTCGACCACGCCATTCACCGAATAGTCGGGCAGCCCTTGATCCGTGGTGAAACGCGTGATTTGGCCGTCGCGCAGCAGGTCCAGTCCCCGTTCGGTGCCGATCCACAGCCCGCCGTCCGCGTCCTCGCAGAACGCCCACGCGCGGGAACTGGAAAGGCCGGAGGCCTCATCGTATCGCTCCGTAAAACCCGCCGCGGTGAGGCACGCCACTCCGCCGCCGTCGGTGGCCACCCAGATTTGTCCGCGGCGATCTTCGTGCAGCGCGCACACGTTCTCGTGGGGGAGTCCGTCAGCCACCAGCCAGGCGTTGGTCTGGACGGCACCCAGGCGGTACAACCCCTGGGCCGTGCCCACCCAGACTGCGTCATCACGACCGACGAGCAGGGCACGGATTTTCGTCCGGAACTCCGCGCCGGGGAAAGGGACCGGTTCGAGTTGTCCTCGATCCCAGCGGCTCAGGCCGCTGCCCGTGCCGATCCAGACCCGGCCCCGGCTGTCTTCCGCCAGCGCGCGAATTTGGCTCGAAGCGAGGGCTTCCGACCGGGAGAAAGTTTCCGGCTTCCCCGCCTGCAAGCGGGCAACCCCCCCGCCCGTGCCCACCCAAAGTGCGCCGTCGGTGGCTTCGAGCAGCGTCCAAGTCTTGGCGTCGGGCAGGCCATCCGCGGTCGTGAGCGTGCGAACCCTCCGAGGGCGGAGACAGATCAGTCCGTGGCGCGCGGTGCCCGCCCACAGATTGCCCTCACGGTCTTCCTGCATGCAGGTCACTGCCATCGGCGCCAGCTCCCCGGGTAGGGTGTATTCTATGAATTGCCCGTCGCGCCAGCGGCCAAAAGCCCGGCCTTTGAGCTGAAACCAGATCGCGCCGGCGGAGTCGCCCGTCACGAAGGGATGTCCTACGAGTTCAACGGGAGATTCGAAGAGAGAATGCCAACTTTCCGCGCCACGCCGCATCAACTGCACGGTGCCGCCGCTTTGCACAAAGGCTCCGATCCACCCGAAGAGTGCGCCGCGGGTGGTCATCGCCAGCGCATACACGCACTGGTTGGTGTGGTCAAAGGTCGCCGGCAATTCCGGAATCCAGGGTGCCCCCGGATGATCGCGGCGGTACAATTGCCCTACGGTCCCAGCCCAAGCGGTTTGGTTGGATGCCGCCACCGAGAGGATGGTGACGGAATGCGGACCTTCGGATGCACCGGGCCGGGTCCAAGTCCCATCCGGACGAAGGGTGGCAATGCCGCACTCGGTCGCCACGTGCAACTCCCCCGTTTCAGAGGCTGCCAGACCATGCACCCGGTGACCGGACGGATGGTGAGCCGCCGCCGCAACGCCGCGTGATTCGGGCGCAACGAGTCGGGTGTCGAATCGGGTCGGGACCGGGCCAAGGCTGACCAATCCGTCGAAGGTACCGACCCAGAGGGTTCCGTTCGGATGCTCGGCCAAGGCGCGACACTCCTGGTCAACCAGGGCCGCACAGTTGGCGCGCGACCAGGTCACAAACTTGGAACCATCGAACCGGGCGACGCCCTTGCGCGTGCCCGCCCAAACAAATCCCTCGCGATCCACCAGCAGCGCCAGCACGCGTTCATCCGGCAGCCCGTGGCTGGTGTTCCAAGTCCGGATGATGAAATCGCGCTCGAGCGGAACGACCTCAGCACCGCGAGCCAGCAGCAGGCCGGTCAGGAGCAGCCAGGGGGCCACCCCTCTGCGAACGAGCAGGGCGCTCCACGGGCAGCCGCTGATCCTGGCGCGCCGGCACGGTGTCACGTGGCGATAGTGGCCGGGCGTTTTCGGGCGACGCAACTCTGGTTTGGCAATGAGCAAGCATCCGACGGGAGCCGAGCGTCCGTTCGTCCCGCCGGCGGCGGTCGGCGCTGCCTACTTCGGCAGGGCGAAGGCGACCCACGCATCACCGTAGGGCGTGCCCAGTTTGTTGCCGCCGCTGGCGCTGATGACGACGTATTGGCGGCCGTTCATTTCGTAGGTGGCCGGCGGACTGTTGCCGACGTATGGCAGTTTCGCTGACCACAACTCCGCGCCCGTGTCCTTGTCGAAGGCGCGGATTTTGTGGTCACGGGTACCGGCGCAAAAGACCAGGCCGCCAGCGGTCACGATCGCGCCGCCGTAGTTTTCCGTGCCCGTCTTGGGGACGCCCTCGGCGGTCAGCTCCGGGTATTCGCCCAGCGGGACCTTCCAGAGCAATTTGCCCGAGTTGAGGTCCACACAATTCAGCGTGCCCCAAGGGGGCTTGTTCGCCGGGTAGCCTTCGTGGTCGTAGAACTTCGGGTAGCCATTGGAGCCGTAAGGTGGACGTTCGGGGGCCGGACCCGGCGGCGGCAGCGGCCGGTCACGCACCAGGAGGTAATCCGCCACGGCGCGGAGGTCCTCTTCGGCGAGGTCGGGATGCGCGGGCATGGCGTTTTTGCCCAGACGAACCTGATTGGTGATGGCCTCGAAACTCAGGCGATGGCGGACGCCGCGCAGCGCCGGGTACATCCCGATGCCGCGCAGATTCTCGCCGTGGCACTGGGCGCAAAGCTGTTCGTACACGAGTCGCCCCCTGGTCTTGGGCGCCCGCGAATCGTGCGGTGGGTCGTCATCGCGGAACAGCGAGATGGTCCAGCCGATGTGATTGGCGGTGACGTACAGCCGCCCGGTCGTCTGATCCACGCACGCTCCCGTCCACTCCGCCCCGCCGTCAATGCCGAAGAAGAGGGTGCTCTTGCCCTCGCTGCACGGGCGGAACCAGCCCGAGTGCATGCTGCGGAAGCGCGTGAGCGCGTAGTCGGCCGCCTCCTCGGTGCGATCCGTCAGATCCGCTTCGGTGTACTCCATCTTGGAAAACGGCTCGGGCAATTCCGGGTCCGGCTGGTATGGCGCGGTGACTTCGCCGGGCACATCGCTGGTGGGTGCCCGGCGGAGGCGGAAAGGGAAGATCGGTTTGCCCGTCACGCGGTCGAGCAGGAGTGTGTTGCCGATCTTGGTGCAGGCGGCGACGACGTCCACCCGCCGGCCGTCGCGGGTGATGGTGGCGAGGTTGGGCGGCGCGGGGATGTCGAGGTCCCAGATGTCGTGGCGGATTTCCTGGAAGTGCCAGAGGCGCCGGCCGGTGCGGGCGTCGAGGGCGATCAGGCAGTTGGCGAACAGGTTGTCGCCGTGGTGATACATGCCGGTGAAGTTCGGCTTGGGCGAGCCAGTGGTGACGTAGGCAATGCCCCGGGCTTCGTCCATCGCCATGCCGCCCCAGCAGTTGGCCGCGTAAGGCTGCGTCCGGTCCCAGGTCTCGTAACCGAATTCGCCGGGCTGCGGCACCGTGTGAAACGTCCACAGATGCCTGCCGGTGAGGAGGTCAAAGCCCCAGACGTCCTTCTCAAAGCCCGGGACCACGACGATGTGTTCGAAGATGGCGGGACAGGCGGTGGCGGCGCCGAAGTCACCCTGGGCCACGCCGGGTAGCAACGTGCGCCCGCCGTCGCCGAAACTCTGGAGCGGCTGCCCGGTGCGCGGGTTCAGCGCGTAGAGGTGTCTGCCGGAACAGAACATCAGCCGCGCCTCCCCGCGTTCATCGCCCGGCCAGTAGATCAGGCCGCGCCACGCGGGACGGCCTTCGGGCTTGAACCGCCACAACTCCACGCCGGTTTCGGCGTTGACGGCCACGATGAACCGGCCGGGGGTGGGCGTGTACATGACGCCGTTCACGATGATCGGATTGCACTGGAGGTTGTCCTTGCCGTCCTTCGAGTGATAGGTCCAAGCAAGTTGGAGATTGGTCACGTTCTGGCGGTTGATCTGGTCCAGAAGGGAGAAGCGCGTTCCGCCGTTGTCGCCGTGGGAGCGGTGCCAAGTACGGTAGGTTTCCGGCCCGGGCAGGCCGTTGGCCGGAGTCAACTCCTCGGGTGAGGCGGCCGGGATGACCTGATACAGCGGCAGCCGCTCGCGGGCGGCGCGATCCTCGATCGCCCAGTAGCGGGAGACCGGCGGCGGGGAGGGATTGCTCTGCGCGGTGCGGTCGAGTTCGGCGACGAGTTTTGCCAAGCCGGCAAGGTTCTCCTGCAGGCGCACTTCCGCGTCTTCGTCCGTGTGATTGAGGATGCCGATCGGGCCGCGCCAGCCGCTGTCGCGAATGACCCGCAGCAGGTGGAGGTCCAGTTCGCCCTGGCCGAGGGGCAGGATCTTTTTGCCGTGCCGGTCCCCGTCTTTGGTCATGCCGTTGAGATTGAGCGCGAGAAGGTGGGGTTTCATCCGCGCGAGCAGCTCGGCGAAGCGCTCGACGTGGTCGTGGCCGTGATGCTGGTTGTACACGATGCCGACGTTGGTGATGCCCGTCGCGCGCAGGCGCTCGATGATGGCCATCTGGTTGTCCGGTTCGCCGAACCACCCGCCGTGGTTGTAGAGCGCCACCGTGCAACCGAGGGTTGCGGCCGCCTCGGCGATGGGCCGGACGCGCTCCGCTTCCGCCGCGACTCGCGCGGCTTGTTCCTCGGGCGATTTCACCGGATCGCCACCACCCGAGACCCAAAGTTGCACGCCCCGCAGTTCATGACGCCGGAGCACGTCAAGGATGAGCCGTGCTTCGTCGTTCAGAGCGCCGGGAAACCACCAGGCGAGCAGGCGGATGCCGTGCCGCTTGAGGGCCAGCATTTCGTCGTCGAAGGTCGGGATGTGTTCGGCGCGGTAGTCGTAGGCCAGTTGGGTCAGACCGAGGCGTTCGAGCATTGCGGCGCGCTCTTCCGGGCCGCGCTGTTTTGCGTCGAAGGGCACGATGCACCAGGCGACGATATTCGAGCGGGCGAAGAGGGAGTGGTCGGCCGCGGCCAGGCGGGGAATGCCGATGCAGCATGTCAACAAGACAAAGAGCAGCCACCGGCAGTCCGGCAGCGCGTGCGGACGATGAATCATGGCGCGAGCGTAGAATGAGCGGGCGCGCCTGCCAATTGCGGTCAGCAGAAACGACTCGGTCGCCCCGCCGGCCTCGCGCAACGAAGCGCAAGATTCAGCGTGGGGGGGCGGTCGCCTGCGGGTCAGCGGGTGACTTGGGCGTTGGTCCGCAGCGGGACGGAGGGGGGCGATTCCGGGGGCAAGGGCGGCATGGCCGGGGATGGCCCGAGTCCGGGCGGGAGCGGCGGAAGGTGCGCGGTGAGAGCGCGCCAGGCGCGGCGCTCTTCCGGGCTCAGCGCGTCCCAACGCTCGGCATTCTGCCAGAACCGGGATCGTTCCTCGGCGCGCATCGAGGCGAATCGCCAGTAGGCGGCGACCGCCCGACCGCGGGCATCCTCGCTCAATTCGCTGAAGGCCGCGAGCATTCGCTCAACGGCTTGTCTCCGGTCGGCAGCCAGTCGGGCCAGCACCGCCTGCTGCTCCCGCGGCGAAAGGTCGAACAGCCGGAGGAGCGCGCGCGCGGCGTTGGTCTGCGCGCGCTCGTCGAGCGTCGTCCACCGATGGAGGTCGCGCTCCAGCCGGGAGCGGAACTCCGGGGAGGGCGGTGCCGGTGGTTCGACCCGCGGTGGCTTGGGCGGAAGGGGCTGGCCGGTGGGCAAAGGCATCCAGCCACCGTGCGTGGCAAGCATCTGGTCGCGCTGGGCGGGCGTGAGGGCATCCCAGGCGCGAAGTTGTTCCTCCACAAAGGTCCGCTGGTCTGCTGGCAGGGAAGCCACCGCGCCCCGGCGGGCGTCAGCATCGAGGGCCAGCAAGGGATCCATTACGACCCGCATCGCCAGAAGTCGGAGTCGGCGCTCGCGGCTGGCCGTGTCCAAGCTTTCCAAGAGGGAAAGCTCATGCCGGAGGACGGCTTGTTGCTTCGGCGCGCGGGTGGCCAGAAATACTTCGCGCTCTTCCGCCGTCATCGAGAGGAGGCGGCGCAACGTCTCGATGGAGGCTTGAGCCCGCGCTGGCAACGGTGGCGGCGGGGCGGGAGGCAGTGGGCGAGTTTCGGCAGATTCGAGTTGGCTGGCGCTGGCCGGGTTCGGAGCTGGTGTCGGCTCGGCCGCGTGGAGGGCGAGGGCGACCAACGCGAGTTTTGCCGAGATGCCAAGGCGCCCGATCATGGAAGGGTTACTCCAGCGCGGCCAACAAGTCACGACCGGACGGCAGCGGTCCTTCGGGAAGCGCCTGAATCGGTTCCAGATCCTGCCAGAACGGGAGCTGAGCAAGACCTTCCAAGGGCAGGGCAGACAAGCCCTCGGCAACCTCAACGCGGAGTTGAGTGCGATGGTGCGCCTGGATCGCCAGCGTCAGCGCCAAGGCCGCCACGGCTGCACCGAGGGGTAGGGCATGGCGCCAATCCGCCCACCAGCGCCACCCGGCGAGCGGCCGGGACCGCCGAGGCGCCGGCTCTGACTGACGCACCTCTGCCATCACGCGGGCGACGAAGTTGCTGGGGACCGGGGCCGGCGAAAGTTTTCGCAGGGCCTCAGTGAGTGCCAATTCGCCGGCCCAGTGTTCGGCGGATTCGGGGTGCTTCGCCAACCAGGCGGCCAGTTCTCGCTGCTCGCGGTCGGTCAAGGGCCGCCGGGCGACGATCTCCTGCCAGTGTGAATCGTTCGAGGTTGTCATGCCGGTCTGCGGAAAGAGAAAACCAAGAGGCGGGGAAAGTTGCGGGGGCGAATCAAATCTCCCAGGCACCCGTGCGAAGGTACGGCTTCAACCGCGCTTTCAGCGTCTCCCGCGCGCGATGGATCAGGGACTTGGTGGCGGACAGCGAACAGCCGAGCACCTTGGCGATGTCCTCGTAAGACAACTCGTCCTGCTGGCAGAGCAGCAGGGCGGTGCGCTGGTTTTCCGGCAGGTCGCGGATTGCTTCTTCAATCTTCCGCTCCAGCTCGCCCTGCAGCAGCGATTCGACCGGGCCATCGGTTCGGCGATCCGGATATTGGCGCGGGGCCTGATCGGTCGCGCTATCGGCCGGTTCCAGTGGCTCGGCCGGGTGGCGAGACCGCCGGCGCAACTCGTTCAGGCAGAGGTTCCGGGCGATGGTGAACAACCAAGTCGAGAACCGGGCCGTGGGCCGATACCGTGGCGCGGACTTGTACACCTGCACGAAGACTGTTTGCGCGAGGTCTTCGGCTTCGGTGGCGTCGGGCAGGCTGCGGTACAGAAGGTTCATGACGGGCTGCTGGTATCGCTCAACGAGGGTGGCAAAGGCTTCGTCGTCACCGCGCTGGACACGCAGCATCAACTCGGCGTCAGGGTCGGGAGCGGCAGCCACTGTTCAAACCGTATCGAATCCGCCGCAGAGCGACAAGGTCGCGGCCGAGGGCGCGACCGCCTGGCGAGACGGGTTTGGCCGGTGATCGGCACCGCCGGAGGAGGTGCGGTGAGGCGACTGCGACCGCCGGACAGATCGGGTTCTTGGGAAATTCGGATGCGAAATGCTGGCGGCGTGGCAAAAAAGGATAACTTTTCAACAAAAGCCGGTTAGCGGCGGCGGCGGAGATTCGGGTACTTACCAAACCAGCACGCTGCGGCGGCAGACGATTCGATCGGAAGAAGCAGATCGGGCGACGACGGAAATGCCTATGAACATCACGCGCACCATCAAGTACGAGGCAGACCGGGTAAAAGGGTTTGGCGATGAGGTCATGAAGGTTCCCGGCTGTGAAAAGCTCAAGGACTGCATCCAGTGCGGCACGTGTTCCGGCGTGTGCCCGTTGAGCGTGTACATGGATTACACGCCGCGCCAGGTGATGGAGCTTACGCGGTTCGACTTCAAGAAGGAGGTGCTCAGCAGCAAGACCATCTGGCTGTGCGCCTCCTGTTACGCCTGCACGTGCGAGTGTCCCCGGGAAATCCGGATCACCGACATCATGTACGAGCTCAAGCAGCGGGCCATCCACGAGGGGGTGTACCCCCGGAAATTCCCCATCCCCGTGCTGGCGCAGGAATTTGAGAAGATGGTGACCGCCAACGGGCGCATCTCCGAGATGCCGCTGGTGATGAAGCTGTTCATGAAGACGGATCCGCTGGGGGCCATGGGCAACTGGCAGATGGGTTTGGATTTGATGAAGACCGGCCGGTTCTCGCTGGCCAGCGAAAAGATCAACAACCGCGAGCAACTGGCCAAGATGTTCGCCGCCGCCGAAGAGAAAGCCTGAGCCATGAAATACTCCTACTTCCCCGGTTGTTCGCTGAAAGGTCTGGGGCGCGCCTACGAAGAGTCCCTGCTGCCGGTGATGAAGCACCTGGGCGTGGACTTGCAAGAGTTGGACGACTGGAACTGCTGCGGGGCCACGGCCTACATGTCCGTGGATGAGGCCAAGGCATGCGTGCTGGCCTCGCGGAACCTCGCCCTCGCCGAGCGGGACGGCAACCATCCCATCCTGGCCCCGTGCAGCGCCTGCTATCTGGTGCTCAACAAAACCAAGCACTACCTCCACCAGTACCCGAAGATGAAGGCGACGGTGGACCGCGCGTTGAACGCCGTCGGAATGAAGTGCGAGAAGGACGTCCCCGTACGGCATCCGCTGGACGTGCTGATCAACGACATCGGCTTGGACGCCATCAAGATGAAGGTCACCAAGCCGTTGCAAGGGCTGAAGGTGGCCCCGTATTACGGCTGCCAGATCGTCCGGCCGTACGCGACGTTTGATGACCAGGCGAACCCGACCACGATGGACCGCCTGCTGGAAGCGTTGGGCGCGACGGTCATTCGCTGGCCACTGAAGACCAAGTGCTGCGGTGGCAGCCTGACCGGCACCATTCCGGAGGCGGGGATCCGCATGGTGTACATCCTGTTGAATGAGGCGAAAAAACGGGGTGCTGACTGTCTGGCCACCGTGTGCCCGCTGTGCCAGTTCAATCTGGACGGCTACCACTCGGCCGTGCGCCGGCAGTACGGCGACGTGCTGCTGCCGACGGTCTATTTCTCCCAGCTCATGGGGCTGGCCTTCGGGTTGCCGGATCGCGACTTGGCGCTGAACCGCGCGGCGATTCCGTTCCGCTGGCGACCGTCCAGCCCGCCGCCCGCCCCGGCCCAGCCCCCCGCCGCCAAATCCGTGGCCGCTTAACCCCTAAACCGCCAAGCGTATGAACAGCAATCGCGAAGAGCTTCGGATCGGATTCTATGTCTGCCACTGCGGGCACAACATCGCCGCTACGGTGGACTGCGCGGAAGTGGCCCGGTACGTGGGCACGCTGCCGCACGTGGCGCTGTCCCGGGAGTACAAGTATATGTGCTCCGATCCGGGCCAGGAGTTGATCCAGCAGGACATCCGCGAGCACAAACTCAACCGCGTGGTGGTGGCGTCTTGTTCGCCGCTGCTGCACGAGCATACCTTCCGCGGCGCCACCGAGGCGGGCGGCCTGAACCCGTTCTACTTCCACATGGTCAACATCCGGGAACACAACTCCTGGGTCCACACGGACCGGAAGGAAGCCACGGAGAAAGCCAAGGCGCTTGCCCAGGCGGCCATCGAGCGCGTGGCCCATCACAAGGCGCTCGAGGTCAAGCGAGTGAAGATTCACGCAGACGTGCTGGTCGTCGGCGGGGGCATTGCCGGGATCCATGCGGCAATGACGATGGCGAACGCGGGCAAGAAGGTGTACCTCGTCGAGCGCGAACCGACCATCGGCGGGCACATGGCGAAGTTCGACAAGACCTTCCCCACGCTGGACTGCGCGGCCTGCATTTTGACGCCGAAGATGTCCGAAGTGGGCAACCACCCGAACATCACCCTCTGGACCTACTCCGAGGTGACCAAGGTGGACGGCTACGTCGGCAACTACAAGGTCACCGTGAAACACAAGCCCCGCTACATCGTGGAGGATGCCTGCGTGGGCTGCATGGAGTGCATTGACGCCTGCGTGTACAAAACACCAAAGTTTGAGGACGAATTCAACGAGGGCCTCGGCAAACGCAAACCGGTGTTCATCCCCTTCCCGCAGGCCACACCGCAGGTGGTGATCATTGATCCGGAGACCTGCCTCAACCTCAAGACCGGCAAGTGCAAAAAGACCTGCGTGGAAGCGTGCGCGGACCGGATGGCCATTGACTTCACCCAGAAGGAGACGTTCGACGAGATCGAGGTTGGCACGATGATCGTGGCGACCGGATTCAAGACGTTCGACGCCAAACGCGTCCCGGCCTACGGCTACGGCATCTATCCGAACGTGTACACCGCGCTCGAGGTCGAGCGCCTGGTCAACGCCTCGGGCCCGACAGGGGGTGAGGTGATCACTCGCGACGGCCGGCACCCCAAATCCATCGGCATCATCCACTGCGTCGGCAGCCGGGACAAGAAGACCAACGTGTGGTGTTCGCGGGTCTGCTGCATGTACTCGATGAAGCTGGCGCTCCTGCTCAAGGAGCATACCGGCGCCGAGATTTACAACTTCTACATTGATATCCGCACACCGGGCAAGGGCTACGAAGAGTTCTACAACAAGCTGCTCGACGAGGGCGTCCACTTCATCCGCGGGCGCGTGGGGGAAGTCACCGATTGGGCGATGACCCCGGAGGAAGAGGGTAAACTCACGATCCGCGTCGAGGACACGCTCGCGGGCTATGTGCGCCGGATTCCGGTGGACATGGTGGTCCTGGCAACGGGACTGGAACCGCAGCAAGACGCGCAGGACGTGCGGCGGCTGTTCAACCTCAGTTGCGGCGGCGAGGGGTGGTTCCTCGAGCGCCACCCGAAACTCGCGCCCGTCAGCACCTTCACCGACGGCATCTTCATTGCGGGCGGTTGCCAGGGACCGCGGGACATTCCCGACACCGTGGCCCAAGCGGGCGCGGCAGCCGCGGAGTGTCTGGCGCTGATTGACAAGGGCTATGTGGAGCAGGAGCCGAACACCGCCTTCGTCCTGGCGGAGGAGTGTTCCGGCTGCAAGTCGTGCATCCCGCTGTGCCCGTACACGGCGATCACCTTCGACGAATCCTCCAAGGTCGCGGTCATCAACGAGGCGCTCTGCAAAGGCTGCGGCACCTGCGTGGCGTCGTGTCCGTCTGGCTCGATCGTTCAGAACCTGTTTGAAGACGACGAAGTCTTCAGCGAAATCAAGGGAGTGCTCGCTTATGACTAAGGAATGGAAGCCACGCATCGTGGCGTTCTTCTGCAACTGGTGTACGTACACCGCCGCCGACCTCGCGGGCGTGTCCCGGCTCAAGTACGCGTCAAACGTCCGCGTCATCCGCTTGATGTGCTCGGGGCGCGTGGACCCGCAGTTCATCTTGGAGGCCCTGACCCGCGGGGCGGATGGCGTGCTGATTGGCGGCTGTCACCCCTTCGACTGTCATTACGTCGAGGGCAACTACAAGATGCTCCGTCGGTATCAACTCCTGAAGCGCCTGCTGGCGGACATGGGCATCGAAGACCAGCGCGTGCGGCTCGAATGGATCTCGGCGGCGGAGGGCGAAAAGGTCAAGCGCGTCATCAACGAAATGACGCAGCAGATTCAGGCGCTTGGCCCGCTGGGCTTCCCGTCCAAGGTCGCCGACTGGGACCGGGAAATGACCGAACTCGAACACCATGTCACGGCTGCCGCCGCCGGCGGCTGTGCGTGCGGCGAATCCGAAATGGCGGCCGCGAAACCGGAGGTGGCCCATGTCTAAACCGAAACTTGGCATCTATTGGTGTGCGTCCTGTGGTGGCTGCGAGGAGACCGTCGTGGACCTCGCGGAAGACATCCTCGGCGTCGTCGAGAAGGTGGACATCGTCCTGTGGCCGGTGGCGATGGACTTCAAGTACGAGGACCTGCGAGCGATGGAGGACAAGTCCATTTTCGCCACCCTGCTCAACGGTGCCATCCGCTCGACCGAACAGGAGGAGATGGCACACCTGTTGCGCCGCAAGAGCCAGTACCTGATTGCGTATGGGTCGTGCGCTGTGACGGGCGGCATTCCCGGCCTCGCCAACCAGTTCCCGCGCGAGCAGATCCTCAAGTACGTGTACGAGGAAACGCCCAGCACGGTGAACGAGAAGAAAACCCGCCCGCAGTTGAAGTTTGTGGAGTCCGGCCGGGAGGTTCATTTGCCCGAGCTGTGGAATGTCGTCCGCTCCCTGGACCAGGTGGTGGACGTGGACTTTTACGTTCCCGGTTGTCCGCCGACGCCGAACATCACGCGCGAGGCCGTCAACGCGCTGCTGAGCGGCAAGCTGCCTCCCAAGGGCAGTGTCCTTTGTCCCGACAAGGCCCTGTGTGACGAGTGCGCCCGCAAGGACAGCAAGCCCACCAACGTGGCGTTTGTCGAATTCAAGCGGCCGCACCAGCAGTTGCTGGATCCCACCAAGTGTTTCCTCGCCCAGGGCGTGGTCTGCATGGGGCCGGCGACGCGGTCCGGCTGCGGTGCGCAATGCACCAGCGGCAACATGCCCTGCACCGGCTGTTTTGGCGGTACCTCCCGCGTCCGCGACCAGGGGGCCAAGATCCTCTCCTCGCTCTGTGCCAACATCGAGGCCAAGGACGAAGCGGGAATCAACAAGGCGCTCGAAGGCATCCCCGATCCGGTCGGCACTTTCTACCGGTATGGCTTGGCGAAAAGCCTGCTCCGCCGGCGGGTGAATCTGCCCGCTTGACGGTTGGCGCAATTGAGACGATCATTAGTCTCAAATGAAAACCGCAAAGCCGCCAGGCAAACGCAGTCCGGATGGCGAAAGGGAGTTCCCCTGGTCGGGAATCATCGCCTCCCACGTTCATGGTTCCAAGACGCGGGCGGCCGAACGGCTGCGCGCCACGGATACCGTGATCGAGGCCGTGCAACGGGGCCTGCCGTTCGCGGAACTCGAAGCCCTGCGGGCGGCGCTGGATCTGCCGCTGGACGCGCTGGCCCCCAAGCTCGGGGTGTCCCGGGCCACCCTTCACCGCCGCCGGCTGGAGGGGCGCTTGACGCAGGCCGAGTCGGACCGCCTGATGCGCTTCGCCCGGCTGTTCGGACAGGCGGTGGCAGTCTTTAACGACGAAGCCGTCGCGCGCGACTGGCTCAAGCGCCCGCAGTATGGCCTCGCGGGGGCGATTCCGCTCGAGTACGCCGAGACCGAAATGGGGGCGCGGGAAGTCGAGGCGCTCCTGGGACGCATTGACTACGGGGAGTACTCGTGAGGATGCATGGGTGGCGCATCGTGCCGGAACACCGGCGGGACGTGGCCTTCACGGGAGAGGGCGCACGCCGGTTTGGTGCGCGCTGGAACTCGCCCGGAAACGCCGTGGTCTATCTCAGCGAGCATCGTTCCCTCGCCGCCCTCGAAGTGATGGTTCAGCGTCGCGCGGACGCCGAATTGGCCCGGCGCTTCTGGCTGTTCGAAGCGAGCTGGGATGAAACCCTCGCCCAACGGCTTTCGGTGAACGCCCTGCCGGCGGGTTGGCGCGACCAACGTTCGGCCAACCGGGTGACGGTGGCCTTGGGCGACGCGTGGCTCAAGGCGGGGCGGTCGGCGGTTCTGATTGTGCCGAGCGCCATCATCCCGGAAGAGCACAACATTCTCCTGAACCCCAGCCACGTGGACTATCCCAAAGTGGCGGTGGGACAACCCGTCGCCTTTGCCTTCGACTCGCGGCTGCTGAACTGACCCATTTCACCTTCCGTCAACCTCCACCCCTTCAACATCTATGGACCCCGTCGCACAACAAGCCTTCAATCAGGGCAACCTTCGCGCCAATGCCGCGTACCAGATGGGCCGCCGCCGTTTCACGGTGGACCCGATCACCCGCCTGGAAGGACATGGGAAGATTGACATTTTCCTCGACGACCGGGGTGACGTCGAGCGGGCCTATTTGCAGGTTCCGGAGTTGCGAGGCTTCGAGGTGTTCAGCATCGGTCGTCCAGCCGAGGACATGCCCCAGATCACCAGCCGCATCTGCGGGGTCTGCCCCACCGCGCACCACATGGCCGCCACCAAGGCGCTCGACGACTTGTATCAAGTGCAACCGACGCCCGCCGGCCGCAAGATTCGCGAACTGGTCTATAACGCCTTCATGCTCGAAGACCACGCCCTGCACGTTTATGTGCTGGGCGGACCCGACTTCATCGTGGGACCCGAGGCGCCCAAGGGCGAGCGCAACATTGTAGGCGTCATCAACAAGGTCGGCGTTGAAGTGGGCAAGAAGGTGATCGCCATGCGCCGCCGCGTGCGGGACATCATCGCCTACTTCGGGGGCAAGGTGGTGCATCCGGTGCTCGGTCTGCCCGGGGGAGTCTCCAAGGCGTGTGATCCAGCGGAACTGCCGAAGCTTCAGGAGACGGCCAAAGACGCCCTCGATTTCGCCCTCTTCACCAACCAGGTCTTCCACGACATCGTGCTGAAGAACTCGGACTACGTGAAGATGATCACCAGTGACGCCTACACCCATCGCACCTACTACATGGGCATGGTGGACGAGCGGAACCGGGTCAATTTTTACGACGGCCTGCTGCGGGTGGTGGATCCGAACGGGAAGGAGTTTGCCAAGTTTCCTGCCCAGAAATACCGCGATTACGTGGCCGAGCATGTCGAGCCGTGGAGCTACATGAAGTTCTGCTACCTCAAGCCGCTGGGCTGGCAGGGTTTCGACGAGGGGCCGAAGAGCAGCATCTACGCGGTTGCCCCGCTGGCCCGCCTCAACGCCGCCGACGGCATGGCCACGCCGCTCGCCCAAAAGGCGGCGGAAGAGTACTTCCAGACGCTGGGTGGCAAGCCGGTCCATCACACGCTGGCAAACCACTGGGCCCGCGTGATCGAGATGATCCAGGCCGGCGAAACCATGGTGAACCTCCTCAATGATCCGGACATCACCAGTCCCGAAGTCCGCACCGTGCCCACGAACAAGCCGTCCGTCGGCATCGGGGTGGTTGAGGCCCCGCGCGGCCTGCTCTTCCACCACTACGAGACCGACGATCGCGGCCTCATCCGCAAGGCCAACATGATCGTGGCCACGCAGAACAACGCCGCCCGCATCGCCATGAGCGTCGAGCGCGCCGCCAAGGGGCTGATCAAGGCCGGCAATGTCACTGAAGGGCTTCTCAACAAAGTGGAGATGGCCTTCCGCGCCTATGACCCGTGTCTGGGCTGCGCCACGCATTCGCTGCCCGGGCACCTGCCGCTGGAAGTCAACATCTTCAACCGCCGGCGCGAACTGGTTCGCCAACTGACCCAAGGTTGACGCGGGCCGGCGACCCAGATCGTTGTGCCCCGGCCCGCCCAAATCATGAGCGCGCGTTGCGGCTGGACGTCGTCCCCCGGTTCCGTATGTGGGGACAGCGCGGTTCGCCCGGAAGCAGATGCCGCGATTGAGCAACCCTCCGCCGGCGATGGGGCAGGGGAGACAACGGTTCTGATCTTGGGCCTCGGCAATGACATTCTCACCGACGACGCGGTGGGCTTGGCGGTCGCCCGGGCCGTGCGCGAACGGCTCCAGGATGCGCAGACGGTCCGCGTGGTGGACACGGAGGAGATGGGGCTGTCGTTGCTCGATTTTATCGCGGGCCACCGGGAGTTGATCATCGTGGACGCCATCCAGACCGGCAAAGCGCCCCCCGGAACGGTGCATGAGATGGACGGCGACGCGCTCTGCCTGCTACCGCGCATTTCCCCTCATTTCCTCGGCATTGGCGAAATCTTGACGCTGGGCCGCCAACTCGGCCTCACCATGCCGGGGCGGGTCAAGATCTTCGCGATTGAGGTTGCCGATCCTTTCACGCTGGGCACCAGCATGACCGCGCCGGTGGCGTTAGCCGTGCCGGAGGTGGTGAACCGGGTGGTGGTGTGGGCTCGGAGCAATGCGGCAGCGGCGGCCAGCGACCATCCTTAGCGGCCCGCCCCGCTTTCTGTTCGTGAGTTTTGAGCGAAGCGAGTCGGAGCGGCCTGGCGCTCGGTGAATCACCTTCCGCGCTTTCCGCGATCCGGTGCGTTCCCTGGGGCTTCGTGGGTCCGTCTGCCGTCTGCTCCGGTTTTCCACTGTGCCTGGCTGGCACCTCGTTGCGGCAGGGCGTATTGCCAAGGTTCAGAGCCTGGTGGTACTGACAGTCGAGCGTGGCCGCTGCGGAGAATTCTCCGCCGAAGGAGGCAGCCGGGGACGGGAATCCGGCGGGTGAAAACGTGGTCCAGCCGCCGGGAGGCGATGCCGCGAGGGCCGCCGGGATGCATTGACCTCGCGCGCGAAAAAAGAGGCGGCCGCCTTTCGGGGCCGCCACGAAAATAACCGGAGCCGCCTGCGGGCCCGCTTAGGCTTTCTTTTCTGCCTTTGGCTTGCCCTCCTTTGCGGCGGGCTTGTCAACGCTGGCAGTACGGGAACCGCGCGCGGGGCGCCCCTCCCGCTCTCGCTGCGAACGACCCTCCTCAGCGGGCTTCGCCACTGGCGCCACCAGCTCGGCGGGAGTGGAACTTTCGATCAAGATTTTCAGCTTGGGCTTGACGTCGGGGTGAAGGTGCAGGTCCACCTCGTGCTCGCCGAGCGCGCGCAGCGGTTGATCGAGGTGAATCTTCTTCTTGTCGAGCGCAACGTCGCACTGCTTCTTGAGTTCGTCGGCGATGGTTCCAGCGGTGACCGATCCAAACATCCGTCCGTCAGCCCCCGTCTTGACCGCGATCTTCAGAGTGATCTTGCCGAGCGAAGCCGCCAGCTCGTTCATCGAATTCAATTCGTGGGCTTCACGAATAGCGCGCCGCTGCCGAAGCGCTTCGAGGCGCCGTTTGTTGCCGGCCGTGACAGGAATCGCCAAGCCTTGCGGCAGGAGGTAGTTGCGGGCGTAGCCCGCCGCGACCTTGACGTGGTCGGACTCGGCGCCGAGGCCGACGATGTTGTGGGTGAGGATGACTTCGGTCTTTGCCATACGAAAAAATTCGGAAGCGAGTTGCAGATTGCGGCGGCCGGGAGCGATGATCAGAAGGGCACGTCGTCCTCCTCCTGGGCCGGCGTTTCGGGGGCGGCCGGGGCCGGCGGTGGGGCGCCGACCTTGCCTTGCGAAGTGCCCCGGGCGGCGGGTGGGGGATTTTCCGGTGCGCCTTCTGCGCCCCGATTGGAATCGAGGAAGGAGAACGACTCAAGAACGACGCCGAGCCGGCTGCGCTTCTGCCCGGTCTGTTTGTCGTCCCACTGATCGAGCTTCAGGCGGCCTTCGATGAGGACGGGACGGCCTTTGCGGAGATACTGGCCGATGACTTCCGCCTGTTTCCCGAAGGCATCCACGTCCACGTAGGTCACTTCTTCCCGCTTCTGTCCGTCCTCGCCCGTCCAATTGCGGTTGATGGCAAGGCCGAGTTTGGCGATGGCCATCCCCTTGGGCGTGTAACGCAGGTCGGGGTCCCGGGTCAGATTGCCCGCAAGGATGACTTTGTTGAAGCTCGCCATGGCGGGAGAAGGCGGTCAAGCGGTGGCCGGCAGCGCCGCCTCCGGCTTTTTTTCCTTGGGGGCGACGAAGAACAATGCCCGGAACACATCCTCATTCGTCGCGAAGCGGGTCCGCAAGGTCGCGACGGCGGAGGTGGGGGCGGAGAAGATGATGTTCACGTAGTAGCCGCTGGGGTGTCGTTTGTCGGTCACCCGGGCAAACGGTTGCTTGTCCATCTTCTGGACAGTCTCGATTTTGCCGCCCTGGGCGGTGATCTCCGCCCGGACCTTCTCAATCAACTCCATCACGTTCTCCTCCTTGCCGGAGGTGTTCAGGATAAACAGGCCTTCGTAACGTTTCACTCGCATGTCCTCTACTTCGCCGGGGTCCCAACCACCCCGTTAAACCGGTTCATTGCTGTTCCGACGCCCTCCAGCAACCAGCACTTCGCCGCGTCGGCCGCGTGTGCTAGTACTTCTCCAAAAAGCCGCGCCTCATCCGCCGTGAACCGACCCAGCACGTGTCCTGCAATCCGCCGGTCTTCTGGATGCCGGCGGCCGATCCCCAGCCGCAGCCTCGCGTATTTCCGCGTGCCGAGATGCTGTTCGACCGACTCCAGCCCATGGTGCCCGCCACTGCTGCCGTCCGCCCGCAAGCGAACCGTGCCCAGAGGCAGATCCGCATCGTCCACCACCACTAGCAATCGTTCCGGCCCGATCCGATAAAACTTCGCCAGCGGTCCGACTGCTGTGCCACTCAAATTCATGTACGTCTGAGGCTGACAGAGCAGCACCCGCCGGTCCGCCACTGTGCCGCGCGCCAACCGCGCTTGGAAACTGGAATCGAGGTCCCATTTCCAGCCCCATCCGTCCGCCAACCGCTCCACCACCGCGAATCCCGCGTTGTGCCGCGTGTCTGCGTACTCGCGCCCGGGGTTGCCCAAACCGACGATGAGATGCGCATCCTCCATCGGCTCTTAGCGGGACCGGCCCGAAGGCGGGTCCCCTCCGGCCCCCACCGGTTACTTCTTCTTTTCCGCCGTCTTTTCGGCGGGCTTTTCCGCGCCGGCTTTTGCCGGGGCGGCTTTCTCGCCGGCTTTGCCCGTTGCCTTCTCTCCAGCTTTGCCTGCCTCGGCCTCGCCCTCTTCCTTCTTCTCTTTGATGACCTCCGGCTCGCCGGGCGCTGCCTCAGCTGCCGCAGCCGCGGCTTCCTCAGCCTCCGAGACCGGCGCCGCCACCGCGAGCACCGAGATGTGCTTGTCGCCGAGGACTTCCACCCCGGGTGGCGGCTGGATGTCGCCGATGTGAATCGCCTGGCCAATCTCGAGGTGGGAGACGTCGAGGGTCAACACCTCCGGCAAGTCTCGCGGCAGAGCCCGGACCTTGACGCGGAAAAGCAAGTGTTCCAGCACGCCTCCGTTCTTGACGCCCACCGCCTCGCCCACGGCCTCCACTGGTACGGCCACGGTCACTCGCTCGTCGGCCGAGATCTCGTGAAAGTCAACGTGCAGCACCTTGCCGGACAGAGGATGGTGCTGGACCTCCTGAACCAGCGCCAAGCGCTGGGGATCGGCGTCGCCGCTCACGGTCAAATCCACGAGGATGTTTTCGCCGTGCGCGCGGTGAATCAGATCCTCGAGCTCTTTGGACAGGACCTCGAGGTTCTGGGCCTGCCGCTTGCGGCCGTAAATCACGGCAGGGATGCGGGAGTTGCCCCGGAGTTTTTTGACGCCCATGCGACCAGTCGCGGTGCGCGGATGTGCTGTCAGCGGTACGGACTTCATGCTGCTTCAGTTGCCAAATCCATCGTGGGACAAGCCGGCCTCAGCCAACCCGTCCGCCACGGAACTCAAAAAGCGACGTCACCGACGAATTGGTGTGGATTCGCTTGATGGCTTCGCCCAGTAAACCGGCGACCGACAGGGTCGTAATGTTCACCCCCTCAATCGCCGGGCGGTGGACGGTATCAGTGGTGATAAGCTCGTCAATATTCGAATTGCGCAGCCGCTCGACGCCCAGCTTGCCGAGGATGGCGTGCGAAACGCACGCGAGGACCTTCTTGGCCCCCTTCCGCTTCAGCAGGGCCGCCGCCGTGGTCAGCGTGCCGGCGGTTTCCGTCAGATCGTCCACCAGCAGCACGTTCTTGCCGCGAATCTCCCCGATCACGGTCATGGATTCCACTTCCGTGGCGTTCTTGCGCCGTTTCACCACGATGCCCAGCGGCGTCTCGAGCACCTGCGAGTACGCGTACGCCATCTTGACGCCGCCCACGTCGGGACTGACCACCATCAGGTTGTCCAGTTTCTTCGATTTCAGGTAATCGTACATCACCGGGGCGGCGTACAAATGATCCACCGGAATGTCGAAAAAACCCTGAATCTGTTGGGCATGGAGGTCCATCGTCAGGACCCGGTTTGCTCCGGCGGCCGTCAAAAGGTTGGCAACAAGCTTGGCGGTGATCGGCACCCGCGGCTGGTCTTTTCGGTCCTGACGGGCGTAGCCGTAGAACGGCATGACCGCCGTGATCCGCTTGGCGCTCGCCCGCCGCAACGCGTCAATCATGATGAACAGCTCCATCAGATGGTGGTTGGCGGGCGGGCTGGAGGACTGGACGACGTAGGTGTCCTCGCCACGCACGTTTTCGTCAATCTTGACGAACGTTTCCTCGTCCGGGAACTGAATGATGGAGCACCGCCCGGGTGCGATGCCGACCGACTTGCAGATCGCCGAGGCCAGCGCCGGATTGGAACTCCCGCTGAAAATTTTCACGTCTGGGTTGGCTTCCGCCGGTTGCAATCATCAAGCGACCGCAATGCGGAGGTTTGATGGCTGGGGCACAACCGGGAGGGAGACTCTAACCGGGGCATTTCCGCCTGCAAGCGGTATTGCCGGGCGAGTCAATGCAGGGTCACTCCGCGGCGTTTGGCCACCTTTTTGAGGAGATCGAGGGCATCAGCGAACTGCGATCCCATGACCCGCATTTCAAACTCGGCAAACGTGCCGGCCGGGAACGCTGACCGCAGCCGATCGCGATTGGCGGAGAGGCAGTCCTTCGCGCCGGGGTCGGCGTCAGCCAGCAGCGGCAACATCTGATTGGCAACCCGCCGCCATTCCGCCGGGCTGAATTCCAAGGTCGGCTCTTCACGCGGGTCCGGCCGCTCGGGACGTGACTTGACCAGCGGTCTGAGCTCTTGCACCAGTTCGCCAAGAACGCGTTCCGTTGCCGCCCACCGAATTTCGATCTCCGCCGGGTCCAGCCCCTCGTGCATCGCACGCGCGAGGCCGGCCGTCGTCCGCCGGAGTTCCGTTGCGCCGATCTCCTCCGCCGCACGCGTGAGGTGGTCCGCCACCTTCTCTGCTCCAGCCGGATCACCCTGGATCAAGGAGTCCCGTATTTCGTCGGCGGCGTGGGTATGCTGTTCGATGAATTGCCGCAGTCGCTTCAAAAAAAGTCTCTCGTCACCGCCGGCCCGCCGCAGTCCTTCTGCGGCGTCCAACCCCGCAATGGCCGCGAGCTCAGCGGCTTCGGCCGTCGCGGCGCGCGTGCCGGGAGGCGGATCCTCTCTTCCGGCTGTGCCCTCCGCCGACGAAGTGATCTCAGCCTTCTCCTCCCGAGTGACCGCTTCGCCAGGCCGCGGCGTTTCAACGGCCTCCAGTTCCGACGCAGACGGCTTTTCCGGACCGAGTCGGTCGGGCTCGCCTGCGTGAGTGCCCGTGCCCGCGGGAGCCGCCTCTGGTGGCGCGGGGACCACTGGAGGGGGGGCGGCCCTTTCCGTCGCGACAACGCCCTCCTCCGGCCTGGGCCCCGGTCCGACCCCCGGCGGATTCGGAGGCTCGGCGGAACTGGTCTCCGTGCCAAAGAGCGACAGTTGTTCGTCGCGCGGTGTCCTCCGCCGTCGCGCGGGTTTGCTTGGACGAGGAGGAGTCGGCGGGTTTTCCGGTCCTGGCGGGGAAGCTTCGCCGGTGACCAACGAAGGGGCCTCGCCTCCCGTGGCGGAACTCCTGGCCCGGCGGTCGTCACTGGACGGTTCGACTTCGGCCGGATGAGACAGCGACGTCCCGGTGGGGCGCGCGTCCTGAGCGGGCTCTCGAGCCGTTGAGGCTTTTGAGTCGGGCAACTGGCCGGAAGGTTCCTCGGCAATTTCCGGGCGAGGGCTCGCGGCGGGGGAGGCGCAACTTCCGCCCGGTCACCGTCTCGTGTCTCGGCGGGGGGCGCTACCGGCGAACCGGCGATCGTCGCAACATCAGGCTCCGAAAGCTCGTCGCGCCCGCCGCGCTCTCGCTCGGTCCCGACACTCTGGCCGCTCACGGCGATCGGTTCAACCTTGATGGGTTGCCCGGCGTCCCGGGACGGCAAGTTCGTGTCCGGAGGCGTTTCAATGGGCGGCACATCAACGGCTGCTCCCCTCGCGCGACTCAGCTTTTCGGTTTCCGCAACCTCACCTTCGCCGCGGGCTGGCACCACCGCTGGTTGGCCGGCCAACGCAGCGGCGAGCGCGAGCGACGCTTCCCGCGCCTGGGCGCGGGCCGCTTCAAGCTCCGCCGCCAGCCGCCTCGATTCGGTGATGTCGCTGACGACGCCGAAGATTTCCAGCGGCCGCCCAGCGTCGTCCTTGATCAATCGGCCGGTTGCCCGAAGCCAGACGATGCGTCCATCGGCGGGCCGGCGATAGGCGTACGTGGCGTCGTAGGTGGCACGGAGCCCGGCGACCACCTCCTCCAGTTGTTTCAGTGCGGCCTGGGCCGCCGCTGCATCGGCCGCGCGCGCGTGGGCAAACCAGTGTTCCTGCAACCGGTAGTGATGCGCCGGTTGCGGCGGATCGCCCATCAGGGCGGCCGCGGGCGGCGAAGAGTGGAACGCCCCGCTGCCATCCAGCGGCACGCGCCAACTGGCGAACCCGGTCAGTTCGAGCACCGTCTCGGACAACAGGCGGGCCCGCTCCAACTCGGCCGCCAGCTTTCGGCGTTCCTGCTCGGCTTCTTTTTGCGGCGTGATGTCGGTCAGGATGCCGACCAATCCGCCTGGGCCGCCCTCGGGCAGGCGGTAGCCGGCCACCGCGTAGATCACGGTGCGGGCCGAGCCATCGGCGCGGACGATGGGCAACTCGTAGCTGCGCTGGCTGCCCTCGGCGATGACCGCCTGATCCTCGGCGTAAAAATTCCGTCGGGTTTCTTCGGGCAGATCCTCGAGTTCCAAGACCGTTCTCCCGCGCAGCGACTCAGCCGTAAGGCCAAACGTCCTTTCGTACGCGCGGTTGCAGGTCACGAAGCGCGCTTGGGAATCCTTGACGAACACCGGGTGCGGTATGGCGTCCAACAGCGGCTGGACGTTTGCCGGCTTGGTCTCCGGCCCCGGGGCGGGGGCGGAGGTCGGGGCCGGCGGGGCCGGGGGAGCGGCAGCCACCTCGCGAATCCAGCAGCAGACCAGATTCCCGCTTTCCGCCGACGGTAGGGGCGTGACGCGGATTTCGACCGGGAACTCCACTGTCCCGGCGCGAAGGCCGGTCAATTGAATTGCGGGTTGTGTCAGCGAGCGACTGGCCGCGTTGAGCAAGGCCGCCAGGCCGGGCACGATCGAGTTGATGCTCTGGCCGCCGATCTCGGCAGCACGCTTCGCGAAGAGCTGCTCGGCCGCGGAATTGACCCGCTGAATCGTGCCCGGCCGATCCACCAGCAGGGCCGCGTCAGGGACGGTGTCGAACAGCGCCCGAAAACGATCGTTGTCCCGCGCGGCCCGGAGATCCGCCTCCGAAGAGGCAAGCGAAGCGGCTCGCGCCGCCTGCCGCCAGTGCGTCGCGCCGCCCATAGCGGCCGCGACCGCCAGAGCCAGGAGCGCGTGAAACGCGATCAGCCAGGAGTTATGCCAGCCGGCGGTCGGCCGGATTCCGAGGCGCAACTCCAGATTGGCCAGTCGCAACGGCTGGATCAGGGCGTCGGTCGGTTGCGTGCGGAAAGTGGACAGGACCGTGCCCGCCGGCTGGAGCGGAGCCGCCGCAGTGAACAGCGCGAACTGGTAGCCCGCCGAGGCCAGTTCGTCGAAGCGGGCATGCCGCAGCGGTTCCCGGAAGCGCGCGGCGGCGGTCACGAATCCCCACGGTTGCTCGCGGCCCGGACCAGCGCCGAGAAAGACCGGCTGGCGCACGAGCAGCCCCAGTTGTCCGTCGGTTAAGACCGTCGGCCCCGTCACCGTCACATTCCGACGCTGCAGGCTGAACAGGGCGGCCTCGCGACCGACCGGGTCCGCCATCAGATTGCGTCCCACCAACCGCTCGTGGCCGGCGCGGGGCGCGACCTCCGTGGTCACGCCGCCCGGCTGCAACTCAATGGTCGCCAGCGCGGGATGCTGCCTCAGCAGGTCGGCGGCGATCCGCTGAAAGTCCGGCGTGCGGCCGTTGCCTTCCCGAACGGAGTGAGCGATCAACTCCACCGCGCGAAACGCGCCGGCGAAGCCGAGCTCCAGCGCGGCGAGGCGCGCCCTGGCCTCGGCGTGAGCGGCGGTTCGGGCGCGCTCGGCCCGGGTGGCGGCTGCGCGCCAGGTGAGCGCGATGCCAATCAGCAGACACACCCCGAAGGCCAGCCAGGGCCGGGCACCGTCGCTTCGCGATGGGCGTTTCGGGACGAGGGGATTGATGACGGCGGAATTCATCAGCGCAAGGGAACATCGGTCCAGTAGCCGACCCCGGACACCGGAAGGGGGGAAAGCCCGCGGCGAAGTTCAGGTCGTCGGCACTGCGGCGAGGTCACGCCCGGACCGTAACTCAACCCGCCCTGCTTGGGAACCCGATTGAGGCGGCCGCGCGGCGGTCTTGCGCCACCTCCGTCAGGTCCCGGGCCTAATCCCGTAGTTCAAGGTCGAACTCGAGACGGGTCCGGGCGTCGTTGCGCTCGTTCCGGATCTCCATGGACTTGAGCTGCCAACGCTTCTTGCCGGAGGCATCGGGAACCTTCTTGAAGCTGCCGATCGAGAACTCTTTCAAGGTTTTGCCCGCCGCGTCGTAAGCCTCCGCCCGGAGAATGGTCTGGTGTTCCGAGTCCACCCACGAACGGACGCGGGCGTAACCTTGACCGGGATTCGGATTCACGCTTTCGAGCACCCGGCAGGCCCTGCCCTTGCGCATCTCGCGCTTGACGATCTGCTGCGTGGGCCAGTGGAGAAACTCCAGTCCCAGATCGGTCAGCCAGAACTCAGAGCCGGCAAAGGGCACATTCGATTCCGCCCCGGATTTCGGGGCGCCCAGCGTGGCCGGAGCCACGGCGTGCTGATACTGGTTGGGCCGGCCGAGACCGCCGGTGACCACCAACGTTTCGGCGGGCAGCCCTTCCGGAGTAAACGCCTCGTAAATGCTTTGCCACGAATCGCCCTGCTCCATGAAGCGCAAGCGCACTGGGATTTCGGCGAACCATTTGCCGGCGGGATTGCGCAGGCGCAACACGCCGTTGCCCTCGATGGGCCGGAGCAGCTTCAGATCGGCCGCCAACGCCCGGCCCTCCTGGTCCGCGGTCAGTCGCTCGGAGGCGTCAAGCGGGGCGGTCAGCAGGCAGCTCGCGGCGAGGATCGAGCATCCGCGCCCGAAGCTGATCCAGAAGAAGTGGGGACGTTGGAGGAGCATACGATCGTTCAGTCAGGACTTTGGTAGGCTGGTTTGCCGGCGGCGGGCCGGCCGGGGTGGCCTGGTACTGGCCGGCCGGAGTGCCAGCTTCAGCGCCTCACCAATGCGGCTGACGAAGTGGACCTTCATTTTCGAGCGCACTTCGGCGGGCACCTCGTGCCAGTCTTTCCGATTCTGCGACGGCAGGATGAGTTCGCCGATCCCCGCGCGCGCAGCGGCCAGGGTTTTTTCTTTGATCCCACCGACCGGCAGCACCCGCCCGCGCAGACTGATTTCGCCGGTCATGGCCAGGTCCGATCGGACCAGGCGTCGGGTCAGCAACGACGCGAGGGCGACGACAATGGTCAGCCCCGCGCTCGGGCCGTCCTTCGGCGTGGCGCCGGCGGGGACATGGATGTGGATGTCGTGCTTCTCAAAATCGGTGGCCGTCAGGTGCAGCGTGTCTGCCTGGCTGCGCAGGTAACTGAGGGCGGTGGTGGCGCTTTCCTTCATCACCTCCCCCAACGATCCGGTGAGCAGCAGCTTGTTGCTGCCGGGCATCCGCGTGGCCTCAATGAACAAAATTTCGCCGCCGACAGGCGTCCAGGCCAGCCCGATCGCGATCCCGACTGCGCGCAGGGGTTCGGCGTTTTCGGGCAGGAATTTCACCGGTCCCAAGTGGCTGGCCAGGTCGGACGGGCGAAAGACCAGTGGTCGTTTGCCGCCGCGCGCAACGAGGCGGCGGGCCGCCTTGCGCGCGAGGGACGCGATTTCGCGCTCGAGCTGTCGGACACCGGCCTCGCGGGTGTAATCGCGGATGAGCCGGCGCAAGGTCGGGGCACCTATCCGGACCTGGCGGCGCGTCAGCCCGTGCTCTTCAAGCTGCCGGGGCACCAAGTGGCGGAGCGCAATCTGGAGTTTCTCCTCATCCGTGTAGCTGGGCAATTCGATCACCTCGAGCCGGTCCCGGAGGGCGACGTGAACGGGGTCGAGCCAGTTCGCCGTGGTGATGAACAGCACCCGGGACAGGTCAAAGGGAACATCGAGATAGTGGTCCGTGAAGGTGTGGTTCTGGGCGGGATCGAGCACCTCGAGCAAGGCCGAGGCCGGATCGCCCCGGAAGTCCGCTCCCACTTTGTCCAGCTCGTCGAGCAGGATGACCGGGTTGTTGCTCTCGACCCGCCGCAGGCTCTGGATGAATCGCCCGGGCAGGGCGCCGACGTAGGTTCGACGGTGGCCGCGGATTTCAGCCTCGTCCCGCATGCCGCCCAGGGCAATGCGGATGAACTTGCGGCCCAGCGCCTCGGCGACACTGCGGCCCAGCGAGGTCTTGCCCACGCCCGGCGGGCCGACCAGGCAGAGGATCGGGCCGCGAATCGTCTGCCGCAGCTTGAGCACCGCGAGAAACTCGATCAACCGGTCCTTGACCTTGCGCAGGCCGTAGTGCTGTTCGTCGAGGATCCGTTCCGCCGCCTTCAAGTCGAGCTTGTCGGTGGTGGATTTGGCCCACGGCAGATTCACGATCCAGTCGAGGTAATTGCGCGAGACGGTGTATTCAGCCGACGCGGTCGGGATCTGCTGGAGGCGATCCAGCTCCTTCAGGGCGACCTTCTTCGGCTCCTCGGGCAACTGCGCCTGTTCCACCTGGGCGCGCAGGGCCGCCACCTCGGAGTTGCCGTCCTCGCCCTCGCCGAGCTCCCGCTGGATTGCGCGAATCTGCTCGCGGAGAAAGTAATCCCGCTGGCTCTTGGCCATCGAGGAGCTGACTTCCTTTTGGATCTTCGAACCCAGCCGGCCCACTTCGAGTTCCCGGCTCAGCAGCGGCAGCAGAAGGCCAAGTCGCTGCTTGACGTCCGGCGTTTCGAGCAGGCGCTGGCGCTCCTCAAGGCTGAGGTTCAGGTGCGAGGCCACGAAGTCCGCCAGGCGCCCCGGTTCCTCCGTGTTCATGAGCGCGACCTTCACCTGCTCGCTCAGGGCCGAGGAGAGGTCAATGAGCTCGGTGAATTGCTCGCGGACGTTCCGCACCATGGCCGCGACCTCCACGGACGCCTCGACGGTTTCCGCCAGTTCACGGCACTTGGCTTTGAGGTAGGGAGTTTCGGCGGTAAAGGGACCCACCGCCACGCGGCTCAAGCCCTCCACCAGCACGCGGACCGTGTTGTCCGGGAACTTGAGCATCCGCTGCACCCGGCCGGCGCAGCCAATGCTCCAGAGGTCGGCGGGCTTGGGGTCCTTGATGTCCGCGCGCTTTTGGAGCACGAGAGCAATGAAACGATCCCCCGCCACCACCTCGTCAATCAACCGGATGCTCGACGCGGACTCGACCAGCAGCGGCACACCCATTCCCGGAAAGACAACGATGTCCGAGAGCCCCAGCACCGGCAGCACCTCCGGCAGTCCCCCGGCCGTCGGGCGCGGGGCGCCCTCGTCCCCGGTCCGTTCGGGTGGCGTCGTGATGTGGATGGACTCGGACTCGGGGGAGCTCATGGAGGGGCAGGTTGGCGCGCCGGGCGCACCTCAGAAGGCGACCACCGCCGCCGGCCTATTCCTCGTCGCCGTCGTCCTCGACCGGGACGACATACGGCCGGGCGGCACGACCCGTCGCTTCGGGCACGTCCACCCGGAGGAATCCGTTTTGGTAGGCGGCTCTCGCCGCCGTCAGATCGTAACCCGGCGGGACTTCGATCACCGTTTCAAAGGAGCCGTAGTTGATCTCCATGACCACGAACAGGCATTGCTGGCCGGATCGGCAGGAATCCCGCCGAACACCGCTGATGCGGAGTCGTTGGGACTCGACCGTCAGTTCGAGATCCTCCTTCCGCATGCCTGCCAATTCCACCTTGATGACCAAGGCTCCTTCGACGCAATAGACATCGGTGTTCGGCGTCCACGATGCGCCCGTCCCCGGAGTCCTTTCGATGGCAATCCGCGGCGGCGAGCTGAACACTGCGGCAAGCTTGTCCGTGCGCATGACGACGGCGAAGGCTAAGCCCGCCTCGCGCCTGGCGCAAGGTTCTGGACGGCCGGCGCGCGTTGGTGGCGCCGGGACCGGCTCGTTCAGGCCTGACCTGAGGCAGCGGGGATTTCCTGAACGTTGGCGTGCAACTCGATGAGGTCGAGCACCTTTGAGGACAGGATCTGCTGATGCAGTTCGTTGAGGCCCCCGCGTTCCTGTAATTGCTTCGCCAGCTTCTCGGGCTTCAGGTTGTTCTGGGCCGCGAGGAAAACGATGCGCCGGCTGAGCTCTTCCTGGGTGACCTTGACGCCCTCCTTTTCAGCGATGCGGTTCAGAATCAAGGTCAGCTTGACGCGTTCCTTCGCGCTGGCGTTGGCGAAGGAGTAAATCTCGTCCTTCTTCTCATCAATCGCCTCCTTCGAGATCCCGCGCTGCTGGTTTGCACGGACAATGTCATACACCACGCTGCGGGTCTGCGCCTGCACCAGAGCCTCCGGGAGCTCGAAAGAAACGGCGGACAACAACTGCCGCACCAACTGGTCCTGCACGTTGCGCTTGAGGGTGTACTTGAGCTCGTTCTCCAGGTCACGCCGGACCCCCGCCCGGAGTTGTTCGACCGACTCCGCACCCAGCGATTTGGCGAACGCCTCGTCCACCGGCGGAAGCACCTTTTCTTTCACCTCCACCACCTCGACTTCATACACCGCGGTCCGTCCGACCAGTTGCGGCGATACGAAGTCCGGCGGAAAGGTGATGGTCACGGTGCGCTTGTCCCCGGCGGCCGCGCCGAGCAGTTGATCGGAGAAACCGGGCAGAAAATTCTCCGGCTGCGCGTGGATCCAGAAGTTCTTTTGCTCCGTGAGACCGCGCGCGGTGGGTACAAGGTCCGTAATCGGCTTGCCGTCCACAGTCCCCCGGTAGTTCACCACCACGAAGTCGTTCGGTTGCAGCGGCCGGTTCAAGGTGGTGAAGGACGCTTGTTGATCGCGCAACCGGTCTATCGCGGTGTTGACATCGTCTTCGGTGACGACCCGGTTCGGGCGGGAAACCATCAGCCCGCGATAGTTTGGCAGCTCGAACTGATCCTCCACCTCGACCGTGGCGTGATACCGCAGGCCGGAGTCCCGGCCGAACTCGACCTCCTCGATGTCTGGCGGTGTTACAGGGCGAAGGTGATGTTCTTCGAGGGCTTTTTTGTAGGATTCGTTGAGCGCTTTGCGCTTCACTTCGTCGGCGATTCTCGACTCAAACACCTTGAGCACACGCTCCCTGGGTGCCTTGCCGGGGCGGAAACCGGGCAGGGAGGCGTGTTTGAGCACATCGTGCTCCACTTGGGCGAAATCCGCCGCCAATTCGCCGGGCTCCAGCGCTATCCGGAGCAATGCCTTGCACTTGGTGATGTGCTCGACCGAAACGTTCACTGCTTGCCTTTCGTTTTGAACCAATACGAGCCCGCGGCCTCCCGCCGACGTTGGAGGAACACCCTTGAGAACGGAACCCGTGGAGCGGCGAAGCTAGGGAGCGATGCCCCCACCGTCAAGCGCCCGACCGCCGCCACGGGGGTCGGGCAGCTTTCTCCACGGTGCGCGGTGAGCTCCCGGGCTGGTGAGACGATTGGGCATCCCCGGGGATCCACGTTGAAGGCGCCTCGATCATCGTGTCCGCGTGCCGACCCCAACCGCCCGGATTTCGGCAAGACGCGGTGCCGCGGTCCTCGTCGCGGAGCGACCCGGTGGGGCACGCCCGGTAGGAAAGGCCGGCGGTTTTCGCGCGGAGGGGGTCAACTGACCGCGATCATGGAGACGCGCTCGTTGGCCGCGTTGCGCGCAATCCCCTGCGCTCGGGGATCCAGCGTGGGTTGGCCGTCCACGAGGAACTGGTAAAGGTGGTGACCGTGGTGCAAGGGGATCTGGACAAACCACGAACCATCCGGCTGACGCCGCATCGGATGCGCGCCGGCCTGCCAACCGTTAAACTCGCCGATCACGGACACCTCGCGGGCTTCCGGGGCAAAGCAGAAAAAATTGACCGGCTTGGCCATCCGCTTCGCCGAGTAGCGATGCAGGCCGGCGGACTGCTTTGAATGCTGATGTGTGTTCACAGGATCGTGGCGCGGCGATTTCACTCAGGGCAGAGCGCCCGCCGCCCCTTCGGGTGTAGCACGTGACGTGCCGCTGCTCCGGATAATTGCGTGGTCCAGGGCGACAATCTGAATGCGCCGGGGAGGCCAAAGCGATCATCGCCGTCGCGCCACCGTTCCCACCGATGCCGGCGGGGCGCAGTTCAGCCGTGACCGGGGCGAACCGGCGGGTAAGTTGCGGGCATGTCGCACACGACGTTGACGCTTGGCCACTCGCCCGACCCGGATGACGCGTTCATGTTTTATGCTCTGGCGAAGGAACTGATCCCCACCCACGGCTACCGCTTTGAGCACATCCTGCAGGACATCCAGACCTTGAATGAGCGCGCCCGGCGGGGAGAACTCGACATCTCGGCCATCAGCATCCACGCGTATGCGTACGTCTGCGACCAGTACGCACTGCTGCCCAGCGGGGCCAGCATGGGGGATGGCTATGGCCCGATGCTGGTGGCCAAACAGAAACTCGCCCGCGAGGAAATCGCGCAACGGCGGATCGCCGTTCCCGGCACGATGACCAGCGCCTTTCTCGCCTTGCGGCTGTGGCTGAGCGAAGGAGGCTTCGCGGGGGAGGACATGCCCCGATATGAGGTGGTCCCGTTTGACCACATCTTTGCCGCCGTCCGGGAGGGGCGCGCCGACGTGGGGCTCATCATTCACGAAGGGCAGCTCACGTGGCAGAACGAGGGTTTGGTGGTCTGCGAAGACCTGGGCGTGTGGTGGGGGAAATCAAACGACGGCCTGCCCCTGCCGCTGGGCGGTAACGTGATCCACAAACGTCATAGTCCCGGGGTGCGGCGACGGGTGTCGGACATCCTGACAGCGAGCATTCGCTACAGCCTTGATCATCGCGCCGAGGCGGTGGAGCACGCGCTGCAGTATGCGCGCGACATGGGGCGCGAACTGGCCGACCGGTTCGTGGGCATGTATGTGAACCACTGGACCTTGGATTACGGTGAACGTGGTCGCGAGAGCATCCGGCGGTTTCTGCGACGGGGTGCCGAACAAGGATTCGTCCCGCGCGCGCCGGAGCTGGAATTCGTTACCTGAGGACGGCCGGCGGCTTCGTGTGGCGCCGGCGGCTTTTGCTTTGACAGTACCCGGGACGGTGGATGCCATCTCCCGCAGCGCGCGCGGCGGCACATGGTGTGCCGTTGGCGACGCCATTTCTGCGACGATGAAAGCACGATACACTTCACTGACCGCGGCCGCTGTCGTGGCGGTCGCGGCCCTGACCACGTTGGCCCAGCCCAGAATTCCGGATGAGTACCGGATCAATGGATTCGCGATCGGCTGCCAGGCCTACACCTTCAACCGCTTCACTGCGTTCGAGGCGATCGAGAAAACCGCGCAGGCGGGCGGCAAGGTGATCGAGTTCTATCCGGGGCAAAAACTGAGCAGGGAAGACGGCAACCTGAGCGTGGATCACAACTCGCCCCAGGTGGACACGGTGGTGGCCAAGCTTCAGGCGAAGCTCCAGCAGCACGGCATCAAGGCCGTGAACTACGGCGTGGTGGGCGTGCCGACCGATGAAGCGGCTGCGCGCAAGGTGTTCGAGTTCGCCAGGAAGATGGGCATGTACGGCATCACCACCGAATCGGCTGACGCGATCAACACGCTCGAAAAGCTGGCCAAGGAGTTCGATCTGTGCGTCGGTTTCCATAATCACCCCGGCAGCCTGACCAACCCGAATTACAAGATCTGGCACCCGCTCTACGTCGCCGGGCTGGTGGAGGGTCGCGACAAGCGCCTGGGCGCCTGTGTGGACACCGGTCACTGGACCCGGTCCGGCATCAAGCCCATCGAGGCGGTGCGCATTCTCAAGGGCCGGATCGTCAGTGCCCATCTCAAGGACCTGAACGAATTCGGAAAACGTGACGCCCACGACGTTCCTTTTGGCACGGGGGTCTCCGGCATTAAAGAAGTTCTCGACGAACTCAAGGCGCAGGGCTTTGCCGGCAACATCTCCATCGAGTACGAGCACAACTGGGACAACAGCGTGCCGGAAGTCACGCAGTGCATTGATTTCGTCAAGGCCTACGGCAAGTAGGCGGAATTCCCAGCGTCGGTTGTTCCGGGGCGGGTGCGCGGGGCCAAGCTCCGCAGCCCGCCCTTTTTTTCGGTGCGGGGTGTCGCGCGGCAAGGCGGCGGAACTCTGACGCGCGACAGGATCCTGCCGCGACCCGCGGGCCGGGCGTCGCTTCCTTCTGAGCTGAGACCGAACCTGAATCTCCCGCTGCCGGCGCTTCCTCGCAGGTTTTTTTCCGGCTGTTGCCGTGGGGTCAAGCGGCAGCGGGTTCGACCATCACCGCAGTGCCGTAGCAGAGCACCTCGGTGATGCCGGGCGCGAGTTCCGTGGCGTCGTAGCGAACGGCGATCACCGCGTTCGCTCCAAGTTGGCCGGCGTGCTCGAGCATCAGGTTGAAGGCGTCGGACCGGGCGCGTTCACAGAGGCTCGTGTAAAGCGAGATGTTGCCGCCGAACAGGCTCTGGATGCTGGCTCCCAGGTTCCCAAAGACCGAGCGGGACCGGACGATGATCCCGCGGACGACACCGAGCGAGCGAACCACCCGATAGCCGGGGAGGTCGAAGGTCGTGGTCGTCAGGGGATGCGTTTCGGTCATCGGGGGCGACTGGGAACCTCGGGGGGCGTGGCTAAAGGTTCCGGCAGCGAAGGCCCGCCGATCGCGGGGGCGATATTGGTGTTGCCGGGCAGGGGAGCCAGTCGGGACAGCTCCTGGTCTGTTTGCGGGCGGGGCGGCAGTTCTTCCGCCGGCGGAATGGCCTGCCAACGCGGCCGATCGCTCAGGAAGAGCTGGTCGGGAACGTACTTGAGCCGGGCATCGCGCAGCGGGAACTTGGGCGGCAGGTTCGTGTACACCATGACGCCCAGGGAGAAGCGGGACCACGCATTGTCGCGTCCTTGAAGCATCTCTTTCACAAAGCGCGCGTTGGTCGTGATCGGGGTGAGGTAAAGGCCGGAGACCTTCTTGTGTTCGTCGTACACCGTGTAGAAGGACTCGCGGGTGTCCGGCGGATTGGAGGTGGGATTGCCGATGAAGGGCGGCGTCCAAACGCAATCGCGATCTCCATACCACGCCACCGCCCAGGGCATGTCGCTCATCATCAGTTCATCGGGCTTGAGGAAGCGAGCCGTCTCCTGAATCCATGGCGGATAGTAGGGCGGGTAGGCGATCGGAAACGTGCGTGGCGGCAGCAAGGTGAACAGCAGCGGCAGACACGCCAGCAGCGCGAACGCGCCGGTAAGCAGGTGTTTGACCTCGACCAAGGGCAGCTTGACCACGGTCTGCAGGTGCTCAATCAGCACGAAGTACAAGCCGACCCCGAAGAGAAACACACCGGGCGCGAGAATGACGAGCAGGTTCTCCGTGTTGATCACTGGCGAATCCGTGGTCAGGTGGGTGCGACCCAGTGCCTGCACCGGAATGAAGACCAGCAAGGCGAAGAGCAGAAACCACCGCATCCGCGAGAGCAGCCGGTTGCGATAGGGCAGAAACAGCGCCGGCAGGAAGAAGGCCGCTACGAGGCTGCCGCCGATCCGGGGCAGGTCGTCCTGCAGGATCTCGGTCGTGTTGGCGAACAGCTTGCGGGCGTAATCGCGGCCGGAAAGGCGGTCCAAGGGCGGTTCGAAGGACCGTTCGATCCGGCTGCCCGGAAACGGCAGCGTGTCCTGACTCGCGGCGAAACCCGGAACGCCAAAGAAGGTGCCGCTCAACTGATAATTCCGGGCCATCCACGGGCCCAGCAGAAGCCCCAGCACCAGCACGGCCAGGCCGGCCACCAGCCAGCGACGTGGCCGGATGAACAGCAGCACAAACGCCACCACCGGGAGCGCCAGCCACGCGAACGAGTAGCGGGTCAAGGCGCCCAGCCCGAGGCACAGGCCGGTGGCCAGCCCCCAGCCGACGAAGTAGCCGCGTCCTTTGGGCGCCTCTTCGCGGAGGCCCTCATCAAGCTTCACCAGACACCACAACAGGCAGACGAAGATCAGCAGGGCCAGCATGGTGCTGAGACCGGAGATGCTGAACCGCCACAGCACCTCTGAACCGGCCAGCACGATGGCCGCCACGGCGCCAACCGATTCGTCAAAGAGTTTGGCCCCCAGTTGGAACGTCAGGAACAGCGCCGCGAGAAACAGCACCTGGTTGAAGATGGCGATCCACACCCCCGGCGAATACGTCCAGAACGACCGCGGCACCTCCCATCGGAAGGGCAGCACTTTCATCAGTCCCGCCAGGATTGCCGGATACAGCGGCGGATTGGCGAGGTCCGGGTGCGGCTGCCTGGAAATTCGCGCCGGCACCCCGAGCTTGTCATCCACCAGTTGAATGGTCAGTGGCCGAATGAAGTGGGTCGTGTAGCCGCGGCCCTCAGCGAGATTGCGCGCGAGCTGACCGACCTCCATGGCCTCGACGGTGTTGTAGGACCGGAATTCATTCAGATTGTACCACAGGGCGAACAGGACGACGCCCAACGTGAGCGCGATCAGCTTGACGGACCGCGCGCCGCGGCCGACTTCGAGCGAGTGGATGAGTTCCTGGGTTCCGGGGGCTGGCATAAAGCGGGGGTCTGGCGAAACGCGGTTTACAGATGTTCGAGGTGGAACACGTGCAACTTGCGGTGCAGCGTGCGGCGGCTGATGCCGAGCTTCCGGGCGGCGAGCGTGCGATTACCCTGGGCTTCCTGCAAGGCGCGAATGATCAACTGCCGCTCCGCCTCCTCCAGGGTCAGCGCCTGCTGCTCGATGACCGCCTGGGCATCCCGGGGAACCACGCCGGCGTCCCCCGTGCCCCGCACGGTGGCGGGCAAATCGCGCAGGGTGATCTTGTCGCCGCGGCAAAGCGCCACCGCGCCCTCGATGGCATTGCGGAGTTCGCGGACGTTGGCGGGCCACGAATAGGCCAGCAGGGCCTGCATGGCCTCCATTGTGAAATCGGTGACCGGTTTGCCGTATTCTTTGGCGATTTCCTTCAGGAAATGGAGGGCCAACAAGGGCACATCGCCCGGTCGCTCGCGCAATGGCGGCAGCCATAATTCAACCACCCGCAAGCGGAAGAATAGGTCCTCCCGGAACGTTCCCGCCTTCACGAGCGCGGCGAGATTCTTGTTGGTGGCCGCCACCAGCCGCACGTCCACGGAGATCGTCTTGTTCGAGCCGACACGCTCAAAGGTGCGCTCGCCCAGCACCCGCAGCAGCTTCACCTGCGTGCTAGCGTCAATTTCGCCGATCTCGTCGAGGAACAGGGTGCCACCATCCGCTTGTTCAAAGCGGCCGATCCGCCGCTCGTGGGCGCCGGTGAACGCGCCCTTCTCATGCCCAAAGAGCTCGGTCTCCAGCAGGTTGGCGGGCAGTGCCGCGCAATGCACCGTGACCAGCGGCTGCCGGGCGCGCGGGCTCAACTGGTGGATGGCCTTGGCCACCAATTCCTTGCCTGTGCCACTTTCGCCCTGAATCAAAACGGTTGCCGGCGTGGGGGCCACCTGCTGGATGATCTCGAACACGTCCCGCATCGGCTTCGACTGACCGACCAGGCTTTCGAGCCCGAACTGCTTGTCGAGCCGCTGGTGCAGGGAGACGTTCTCGACCTCGAGCTTCTGCTGCTTCAGCGCCCGGGCAATCCGCATCTCGAGTTCGTCAATCTGCAGCCGTCCCTTGGCGATGTAGTCGTCCGCGCCCCGGCGCATGGCTTCGACCGCCAGTTCCTCGGAGCCATAGGCCGTCATCAGGATGCAGATGGGCGGCTTGGAGAGGGACTTGGCCCGCGCGATCAACTTCATCCCGTCCTCCTTGGGCAGCCGGAAGTCGGTGAGCACGACGTCGAAACGGTCGCGCTCCAGCAACTGGATGGCGCTGGCGGCATCCTCGGCCAGATAGACGTCGTAACGATCCTCCAACGCGGCGCGAAGGCCCTCACGGGTGGGCTTCTCGTCGTCCACGATCAACAGGGTCGGTTTGGCGTCCATCGTGGCGGCAGTATGCCGGGCGGCAGCGGACAGGGCAATTCAGCATCGGCGGGTCAGCCGCCGCCCAGGCGGACCCGGTGCCAGGCGTCGCCAATACTTTTCTGCTGCGATGGCGGGCCGGCCGGGTAATTTAGCGGCGGGTCATGCGAACGTATCTGATCGTGGCGGCGGGCGGTGCGCTCGGCAGCATGGCGCGCTTCTGGCTCTCCGGCGCCGTGGCCAGCCGCTACGGGGAAACCTTTCCCGTCGGCACTCTCGTGGTGAATGTCTCCGGCTGTTTTGTCATTGGTCTTCTGGCGGCGCTCACGGGTCCAGAGGGCCGCTGGCTGGCACCGGGCTGGTTCCGCCCCTTCGCCTTGGTGGGGTTCCTGGGCGGCTATACGACTTTCTCCTCTTTCAGCCTCCAGACCCTGACGCTGGTCCAGGACGGCGACTGGCCGGGGGCCGCCGGCAACGTGGCCGTCTCCGTGCTGTTCTGTCTGGCCGGAGTCTGGCTGGGCGCGCTGCTCGGCGCGCAACTTAACGCGCCGCCCGGTTCCTGATTGGCAGTTTTCCCACCAAGCCGGCCGCTGCGGTGGCGGGTCGCCACGCGCTGCCCGTCGCTCCGGCCGCGCCGGATCGCGGGTTGCCTGAACCAGGCCCAAGCCCGCATCAGGTCGGACGAGACTCCGCGACCAAGGCGTGGGTGACGCGAGCGTGTTCGTCTTCCGCGCTCCGCAGAAGGTCGGCGGCGGCCAGCGCGTCCCCGGTCCGCGCGCGTTTCTCGATTTGTTCCGCGACGGCTGCCAGGCGGCGGGCACCGAGGTTACTGGCGCAGCCCTTGAGGTTGTGCGCGGCGTTGCGCAGGGCGGTGGCATCGGCGGCCGTGCTCGCGGCGCGCATCTTCTCGAGGGCCGCGCGGGCTTCGTTTTGGAAGAGGCTGATGAACTCCGGCAGCGGATCCGGCTCGCCCGGTGCCGCGAGGGCGCGCAGGGCGTTGACCGCCTCGCGGTCGAGCGTGGGCAGGTTGGCCAGCGCCAGTTCTGCTGCCGCCGGGACAGGCTTGGCCGCACGGAACGGCTGGCCGACGGCGTGTCCCGGCGGGCCTCCGGACTGGACCCGTTCGGCGGCGCGGCGGAGTGCCGCTTCGAGGTCGGTCAGCCGCACAGGCTTGCTGATGTAGTCGTCCATGCCGGCCACAAGGCATTTTTCGCGGTCGCCTTCGAGCGCGTTGGCGGTCATGGCGATGATCTGCAGGGGCCGTCGCGTGCCGCCGGCCCCGGTTTCGGGCGCTTCCAACTGCCGCAGCCGGCGCGCGGTTTCGTAGCCGTCCATTTCGGGCATCTGGCAATCCAGCAGCAGGATGTCGTAAGACTCGCGTTCCAGTTCGGCCAGCGCGGCGAGACCTCCAGAAACAGCGTGCCCGGTGTAACCCAGCTTGTGCAGTTGCTGGAGGGCGAGCTTGCGATTGACGCTGTTGTCCTCCACCACCAGCACGCGCAGGGCAGACCGGGGGGCGGCGGTCGGTGCGGGTGTCTCCGCCACCGGGGCGCGCACGGGGGAGGCGAGCGGCTTGTCTTGCAGCGCGTTGACCAACCCGGTGAGGAGCCGGCTTCGGCGGACGGGTTTGATGAGACAGACGCTGATGCCGACGGTGCGGAGCACGGCCGCATCCGGCCGGTTCCGCAGCCAGACCAGCAAGGCGATCTTCACCCGGTCATTGGCGGGATCGGACCGGATGGCCTCGGTCAGAACGATGCCGTCGGTGTCGGGCATCTCCATGTCCACCAGCGCAAGATCGAAAGGCCGGCCGGCCTGGCGGGCGTCCTGGAGGAGCGACATCGCATCCGGCGCGCTGCCGGTCTCGACCACTTCCAGTCCCCACGCCGCCAACTGGCTGGCCAGGGCCACACGGCTGCTGGCGCTGTCATCCACCACCATCACGCGCTTGCCGGCCAGCTCGGCGGGCGGCTCCGGCGCGGCGACGGTGCCCTCGGCCGGGCGGGGGAAGCTGAGTTCAAACGAAAACGTGGTGCCGGCTCCCGCCTGACTGCGGAGGTCAATGTGGCCTCCCATCAGCTCTACCAGTTGCTGCGAAATGGACAGTCCCAACCCGGTCCCACCGAACCGGCGGGTGGTCGTGCCGTCGGCCTGCACGAAGGGATTGAAGATTCGGGCCCGCGCCTCGGGCGTGATGCCGATCCCGGTGTCCTGCACCTCGAAACGCACAGAGAGTTGATGCGAGGTCTCCATGACCGTGGAGACCTTCAGGACCACCTCGCCGCGTTCGGTGAACTTGATGGCGTTGCCGATCAGGTTCATCAACACCTGGCGTAGGCGCGTGGGGTCGCCACACACGCGGGGATCCATGTCCGGGTCAAACCAGCAGACGAACTCCAGCCCCTTGGCCTGGGCGCGATCGGCCAGCAGCTCGGTGGTTTTCTCCACCAGTTCGCGCAAGTCAAATTCGACGGACTCGAGGGTCATGCGCCGGGCCTCGACGCGGGACAGGTCAAGGATGTTGTCAATGATCTCCAGGAGGGCCTCCCCGCTTTCCCGCACCGTCTCGGCGCAATCCCGCTGCTCGGGCCGCAACTCGCTGTCGAGCAGCAGGCCGGTCATGCCAATGATCGCATTGAGGGGGGTGCGGATTTCATGCGACATGTTGGCGAGGAATTGCGCCTTGGCGTTCGCCAGTTCCACGGCAGCGGCGTGTGCCTTCTTGAGATCCTCCTCGGCCCGGACCAGGTCCGTGATGTCTTTGGACATGCCAAACGTACCGATGACCTCGCCGCTTTCATTGAGCAGGGGCATCTTGGAGGTCAGCACCCAGGTCTCGGTGCCGTCGGGCCAGGTTTCCTTTTCTTTCAGACTGGGCAGGGGCTGGCCGGTGCGCACGATGCGCTGCTCATCCTCGAACGCGGCCTGGGCGTGCTCGTGGCTGAAGAAATCGAAATCGGATTTCCCAATCAGTTCCTCCGGGTTGGCGACGTGGAACTTCTTCGCCATGGCCCGGCTGCAGCGGAGGAATTTTGAGTTCGCATCCTTGAAATAGACCGAGTCAGGCACGTTATCCAGCAAGGCCCGGAGCAGGTCGCGCTCGTGGGCCAGGGCCTCCTCAGTCTGGCGGCGCTCGGTTTCGTCCCAGAACATCCCTTGCACGCCGATCACGTGACCGGCGTTGTCGAAGAGCGGCGTCTTGATCACGTGGACATAGCGCCGGCTGCCGTCTGGCAGGACATTCTCCTCGACCTTTTCCTTGGCCTGGAGCGTGGTCATCACCTCCTGGTCGTCGCGCCGGTATTGCTCCGCCAGTGGCGCGGGGAAGAAGTCGAAATCGGTGCGGCCAATGATCTCATTCGGCTCGCGTTTGAGGGCGTCACAGAACTGGCGGTTGACGAAGGTGAACCGGCTTTCGGTGTCCTTGCGGAAGAGGCACTGCGGCAGGAGCTCGACGAGCGAGTGGTACAGCAGTTCGGAATTGCGGCGCGCGTCCTCGGTCTCCCGGCGGGCGGTAATGTCTTCGACGGTGCCTTCGTAGTAGAGCACCTCGCCCGCCAGGCCTCGTACCACGCGGGCGTTCTCGGCGATGAGGATGACAGTGCCGTCCCGGCGGTACACGAGGGATTCGAAATGACGCACTTCACCGTCGCGCTGAATGGCCTTGATGAATTCGTCGCGGCGGCCCGGGTCCACGTAGAGCTGGTGGCCGATGTTTGAGACGGCAGCAATGAGTTCCTCCGGCGAGCCGTAGCCGTAAATCTCCGCCAGCTTGCGATTGGCGGCGAGGTAATGTCCGTCAGGCGTGGTCTGGAAAATGCCTTCCACCACGTTTTCGAAGATGTCCCGGTATTTTTGCTCCGCCGCCCGCAGGGCGGCCTCGGTTTCCTCGTGTTCGCGCAGTTTCTTGCGCAGCTCCAACTGCACGACGACCTGCCGCCCGAGGATCTCGAGCGCCTCGGACTGCTCCGGGCGGAGCTGGCCCGCGCGCCGATCCATCACGCACAACCCGCCGATGATCTGGCCCTCCAGCACCAGCGGCTTGCACGCGAAAAAGCGGACACCCAACTGGGCCGCCACCAGCGGGTGTCCGGCCAGCGCCGGATCGGTTTGAATGTCGCTGAAAGCGAGAAGCTGCGGTTGGAGCACCGCCAGACTGGCCAGTGATTGCGCGCGCGGCGACTCGGTGACTTCCACGCCGACCCGGGCCTTCAGCCAAACGCGGTCGGCATCCACAAACGCCACCACGGCCATCGGCACGTCACAGAGATGCGCGCAGAGGCGCGCCAGGTCGTCAAACGCGGCCTCGGGTTCCGTGTCGAGGATGCGGCATTCGCGGAGCGCCGCCAGTCGGCTGGCCTCGTTCGGCGGGATGAGATTCGCAAAGGCAGACATCACATTCAGGGCTCTTTGACCGCCGTAGCGTGACACGCCGCCGGCGGGGGCGGAAGCAGGAACGCACGGCAGGACCGACCGGCGCCCTACTCCACCGTGACGACCGCAGCCTGGCTCAGATTGGTGTAGGCGCCGGCGCCCGTCGTCGTCAGCACCAGCGACCGGACTTGGTAGAACCGGCGGCCCCGGCCGGCCGACTCGTCCGCAAAATCAGTCCCGCTCAGGGGCGCGGCATTGAGCCGGGCGAACGGCCCGTTTTCCGCGGCCGAGCGATAGACGTGGAAGGAAGTGCCGCTCTCAGCGGGGCTCCACGTCAATCGCACGCTTCCGGCCGAGCGAGCCGCCTTGAGTTCGCGGGGCGGCGGAACCACCGCCAGCCGCAACGTGGGGTCGCCGAGGATGAACGTGGTGCGGGTGCTCGCGTGGTCGCGTGCGCTCAGCAGCAAGGCGTTTCCCAGCGGTTCCCCCACGGCCAGCCCCTCCGTCCGCCAGATCAGATCGCGCGTCCACAGGCTCGCGAGGACGCCGTCGCGAACCGCCAGCGCTGACCTCACGAAGTTGTTCTCCGCCAGGTTCCAATCGCCGAAGTACGAGCCTTTGACAACGAGGAACCCGACGGCCGGTCCGGACGCGCGGGCGGCGAGGGTGGCGGCGGATACCACGGCGATGCCCTGCGCGCTGGCGGCTGCGGGGTTGTTGTGGAGCGTGTCCGGACTGCCGTAGCCGCCTTGGAATCCCCACAACGCGGAAACGCCCGGCGCGAAGGCGTCGCCCCAGCGGATTCCGTCCCACTCCGGGCCGAAGAGGCGGCTGAGCGTCCAAGCTCCGTTTTGGTAAACGGCGAGGCTGTCCGGGTTGAACGAGCTGTAAAAGAAGCCGCCGACCACGGCCCGATCGGCGAAGGTCAGTTCGCCCATCCGGTACCGGTGATTCTTGTCGAAGTAACGCCGCAGCAGTTCCAGTTCCCCGTCCGGCCGAAACGCCGGCAGGTTCGCGAAGTCAATCCGCCCCACCATGACCTCCAGCCCGTTGAGCCCGCCGCCATCCGGCGTGCCGGGAGGGCGGAACTGGTACGGGTCAAACTTCCCATCGCCGGGAACGTTGCGGAAGGGCGGATGCGAGATGTTGTTGGCGGTGTTGATGCTCGAGTCGGACCACTCCTGGTCGAGGTCCCCGTAGTAACTGTCGGCCGGCCAGGCCCCGTTGTGGTCGAAGTGCCCGTCTTCATAGCCGATTCCCGAATAGGGGATCGTCACGTGTCCAACCAGCACAACCGCCGCCAGCCCGCCCGGGGCGTCATATTCAGCCCGGATCAGCGATTCTACGCGGCGGACGTTTTCGATGTATCGCGGCGAGATGGGACCGCGGTCCCATGCCCGGTCATCGTGGCGGGGAGCAGGGCGTCGCACCACCTGCCAGCCGTCACCGCGCAAATCCGCGCTGAACCGATCGAGGTCCGCCTCCAGCCGGCGCGCCAGAGTTTCGTCCACCAGGACCAGCACGCGCCCGCGCTGCTCGACGGGCGGTCGGTTGAGCGCAACGACGGCGAAGCGCTCGCCGACCGCGTACTCCCAAACTTGTCCCGGTCGCAGCAGCGGGTCCCGGTCGGTGAAGGCGTTGCCCACGGGCCTGCCTTCGAGCGTCACCCAGTTGGTTTCGCCCCACGGCCGCCGGCGCACCGTGGGGGCGGGTCCCGGGAGGCCGGCCCAGCGGAGCGTGACACTGGGCGGCTCGACTTCCACGTCCGCGCTCAGAACCGTCCGGGCCAGGAGCGGCTGCGAGTGCATGGGCGTCAGGGGCTCGGAAAAGGTCTCGACCGCGCCGATGAGGCCCGCCGGACTGGCGTCTTCAGTCAGGTTCGCGCCGATCGCCAACCGGACGTCGCGGCGCTGTTGCAGCCGAGGCAGGTGGACACCGGCGCCCACCGCGGCACGGGTCTGCCAGTCGCCCTGCTGGACCCCGTCCACCAACAGCGTGCAGAAGCCCGGAGTGTAGTTCAATGCCACCTCGCGCCAGGGCGCCGACTCGACCCGCCGCCGAAGCTGTGGCTGGGGATATGTCCACGAGATGCGAGCCTGGAGGTTCGTGCGGGTGACGCCGCCGACATCGCGGGTGGTGAACACCAGATTGGTGCCGGCCGGGTCAATCGCCAACGCGAAGCTGCCCTCGCCGGCGGCACCCGCCTCAAAGAGCGTCACCCAGCGTCCGGGGCCCTGCCCCCAGCCGTAGCCCGGCGGAGCCATCCGGTCCTGGCTCGACCAGTCCGGCCGGTACTCGACACGCACGGCACCGGTATCAAAACGGAAACGGGCCCGTCCTCCCTCGGCTAGGGCGGGCTCACGGACAACTTCGGCGGCATTGGTGGGTCTCTCCGCGAGGTGCCAGCGTGCCAGCCGCGGCGAATCGGCGCGGGCTTCCGCTGCGACGGACGCTACGGCCGCGATTTCGGTGAGGGCACCCGCCAGCAGCAGGGTCGGTCCGACCCGCCGAGCATACCCGAACGAAAAACGGCTGAGACATTCTCCTGAACGCCCCATCCGCTCTGCCGCGACCTCTGCAGGCTTGATTCGCATGAATGCAGACTAACGCCCCGGGAGGCGCGAGGCCAGCCGGTCCGAGAGCCGGCGTCAGAGACATCCGCCGGGCCCGGATGCCGCCCCGCCTGCCGATGGGCCGCCCGGGAGGGCCGCCAATCCCCCAGAGCAATCGCCCGCGACGCGCGCATCGTTGCAAGAGACCCGGGGTCCGGTTTGAATCCGCTCGGCATGCCGGCCGTCTGACACGAGTCCGAACCGGCAAGAAACCCTTTGAAATCCATGAACACTACCCGCAGACAGTTTCTCACCCGCACCGCGCTGGCCAGCGCCGCTCCGTTGCTCCTGCCCTCGCGCATCTGGGCCGCCGAGGGAGCGGCCAAGCCCAACAACCGCATCACCCTCGGCTTCATCGGCGTGGGCACCCAGGGCCGTCATTTGCTGAACAGTTTTCTCCCGCACGACTCGGTCCAGGTGGTGGCAGTGAACGACGTGGACACGACCCGGCGACTCGCCCACCAAAAAAAGGTCGAGGAGTTCTACTCCACCAAGCAGGACAAGGACTTCAAAGGTTGCGCCGAGTACAAGGACTTCCGCGACCTGCTTGCGCGGAAGGACATTGACGCCGTGGTCATCGCCACGCCGGATCACTGGCACGCCTACCCCGTGGTCGCGGCCGCCAACGCCAAGAAGGACATTTATTGCGAGAAGCCGCTGTCCCTCACGATTCACGAAGCGCGGGCCATGGCCAACGCCGTGCGAGCGAACAACGTCGTGTTCCAGACGGGCTCGATGCAGCGCTCCAGTGGCGAGTTCTGGCGCGCCTGCTCCCTGGTGCGCAACGGGGCCATCGGCAAGGTGAAGGAAGTGTACGTCTCGGTCGGCGGCCCCAGCCGCTGGTGCGACCTTCCAGAGGAACCGATGGAACCCGGGCTGGACTGGGATTTCTGGCTCGGTCCCGCGCCGCTGCGCCCCTACCACTCGGTGTTGAGTCCGCGTGGGGTGCATCAGCACTTCCCGGACTGGCGCAGCTTCCGCGAGTATTCGGGCGGGGGCATGACCGATTGGGGCGCGCATCACTTCGACATCGCGCAGTGGGGTTTGGGCATGGATGAGAGCGGTCCGGTGGAAATCATTCCGCCCGACGGCAAGGACGTGCCGAAGATGGTGCTCAAATACGCCGACGGCACGCTCATGTACCACGGCGGCCTGCCCGGCTACGGCTTCGGCGTGGTATTCGTCGGCGAACGCGGCAAAGTCTGCGTGGACCGGGGCAAATTCAAGGTTGAGCCCGAGGAACTCGCCGCGACAAAGGTCGAGGAACTGCCCATCAAGCTCTACAAGAGCACCAACCACTACAAGGACTTCGTGGACCGCATCCGCGACCGCCAAAAGCCGATTTGCGACGTGGAAGTCGGCGCCCGGACGGTGACGATTTGCCACCTCGCAAACCTCGCCTACTGGCACAAGCGGCCGCTGAAGTGGGACCCGGCCGCCGAGCAGTTCATCGGCGATGCCGAAGCAAACACGTGGAAGACCCGGGAAGTTCGCGGGCCTTGGAAGGTATAGGCACGAGGGTGACCCGATTGTGCGCGGCGCGGGGGTGATGCTCCGCGCCGCGCCATTTTCGCGTACGGCGTCCCGGGGCTCCGTCGCGCGAGCGGGTGGGCCGCTGCAATTGGCGCTTGGGCCATCCTTCGGTCTGTGCTTGCCTTTGGTCCCGCAACGTCGCGTCAACCTGACATGCCGAAAGTCACCATCCTGCCCGTAGATCTGACGGCCGAAGTCCCAGCGGGGGATTCGCTGCTGGACGCCGGGCACGCGGCAGGCGTGCCGATGGAGGCGGGGTGCTTCAACTGCTCCTGCGGCACGTGCGCGGTCGAGATCGTCAGCGGCATGGGGAATCTTTCTCCGGTGTCCGCGGCGGAAACGGAGGTGCTGCGCGCGAACGATTGTGACCCCTCCCGCTTCCGGCTGGCCTGTACGGCCCGAGTTCAAAGCGGGGAAGTGGTCCTTCGCCAACTCGACTGAGCGTTGCTCCAGGCCGGAAAAGGCACTTCTCAGCGCGACGCCGCGGCGTAGCTTCGGGCCATGGAATGCCACCACCTTCTTTTTTCCCGCTGGCTCGGAGTGACCGCCGTCTCGCTCGCCCTTTCCGGTTGGGGGCAGGCTGCCGACACGCCCCAACCCACGGAAGAGGAGGCTCGCAAGATTGCCTCGGCCGTGCCAGGGCGGGCGGCCGTGGTGCCCGAGCAGCCGCGCCGGCTGCTCGTTTTCACCCTGTGCAAGGGCTACTACCACACCTCCATCCCGCACGGCGCGCTGGCTGTCCGGTTGATGGGAGAGAAGACCGGCGCGTTCACCGCGACGATCAGCGAGGACATCGCCCTGTTTGAGCCGGATCGCCTCAAGGAATTCGATGGCGTGTGCTTCGTCAGTGCCCTCGGGGAGCTTTTTCTTCCCGATGACTTCGAGCAATTGCCCCCCGAAAAGCAGGCGGAGGCCAAACGCAACGACGATCGGCTCAAGCGCCACCTGCTCGAATGGATCAAGAGCGGCAAGGGGCTGGTGGGCATCCACGGGGCTTCGTGGCTCTTCTACAAATGGCCCGAGTTCAGCGAAGCCTTGGGCGGACTGTTTGAAAGCCACCCTTGGAACGCGTACGAGAAGATCGCCGTCAAGCTCGACGAGCCGGATCATCCGGTGGTGCGGGCCTTCGAGGGGCGCGGCTTCGAGATCATAGACGAGGGCTATCAATTCCAAGACCCCTACTCGCGCCAGAAGAACCGGGTGCTTTACAGTCTGGATCTTTCGCGCATGGAGACCAACAAGCCGAACCTGCGCCCGGACCGGGACTTGGGACTGTGCTGGGTGAAGCGATTCGGGGAAGGGCGGGTGTTTTACACGGCGTTGGGCCACAACGAGGAGGAGTTCTGGAATCCGGCGCTGCTGCGGCACATCCTCGACGGCATCCAGTTCAGTCTCGGCGATCTGGCCGCGCCGAGCGAGGTTTCAGGGCGATGATCTGAAGCTTGCGCGGAAGCCGGGGTGCCTCCCGGTGGCACGCTTGGTGTGCCGTCAGACGCCCGGCCTATTTCGGGACGGAAACGGGGAGAGCCGGCTTGATTCCCGTCAGTCTCCTCGTTTATTAACGCCGGAAAGTATGGCGGGCGCGCATCTCAGGCCGACCGACTCGAGCCTGGCACGCCAGCCTGAACCGCAAAGCATCATGAAAGTCACGGTCCAAACTCGTCCCGGTCTCCCGGGTTTTACGCTGATCGAGCTCCTGGTGGTCATCGCCATCATCGCCATCCTGGCTGGCATGCTGCTGCCGGCGCTCTCGAAGGCCAAGGCCAAGGCCACCGGCATCAGTTGTTTGAGCAACACCAAACAGCTCGGCACGGCGTGGCAGATGTACGTGGGCGATTATCAGGACCGGGTGCCGAACAACTATGGCGTCACCGAGACGATCCAGGCCATTGACCAGCGGGTCTTCGACAACTGGGTCAACAACGTCATGACGTGGGGGGCTTCGCAGTCCACGGCTGACAAGAGCAATACCAACCAGGCGTGGGTGGCGAGCGGCGTTCTGGGCACCTACACTGCGGCGACCCTCGGCGTGTATAAATGTCCGGCGGACAAGTACCTGAGCGGCGCGCAAAAGCGGGCGGGTTGGTACCAGCGCAACCGCAGCCTTGCGATGAACTCCGTCTTTGGCCGGTTCAGCATCGGCAACGATCCCACGGCTCAGGGGCTCAATTGGGGCTTCCAAGAGTACATGCAGTACCTCAAGGCCTCGGCCGTGCCGAATCCGTCCAAGACCTGGCTCTTCTTGGACGAGCACCCGGACTCGATCAACGACGGTTATTTCATCAACAACCCGACCGCCACCGCGTGGCAGGACATTCCCGCCTCATATCACAATGGCGCGTGCGGGTTCTCCTTCGCAGACGGCCATTCCGAGATCAAGAAGTGGCTCAGCCGCACCTCGAAGTACACGCAGGTCCGCTATGCCTACCCCCCAACGATGACCTTCGATGCCCAAGGCCGCCAGGACTTCAACTGGTATCTCGAACGCACGGGCTACGTGGTCGCCCGCACGGGTGAGCGCAAATTCGGCTACTGACGGCCCGCTGGACCGCCGTCGCGACGGGGGCAGTGAGGCTCCCCAAAGGCGCGGAGGCGATTGGAGATCTGGCAAGTCGTCGGAGCAAGGCGGCAGAAGCCGGCCTCTCTCACCCCAGTTTGATCTTCAGACCAAATTCGGCGGAGTCCCACCGAGGCGTGACCTGTTGACTGAGGGACCCCATCGGCCAGGGGTGAACTCGGACCGTCGGCTCTCATATTCGCTCGTTGTCTCTCGGCAATTCCCCTCGCCGGGCGGTTGCGCGGTCGCGAGGGCATGGCAAGTTACCCGGACTGAAATGAACACCGACCATTCCTTGATTTCCCGGCGCGAAGCCATCGCCCGGGCTGCGCTGTTTTCTGCCGCCGGAGCCGCTTCGCTGGCGACTCTCGGGGCACAAGCCGCTCCAGCGGCTCCCGCCGCGCCGACAGGGCCGTTCAAGCTCGCGCCCCTTCCTTATCCCGCCGACGCTCTGGAACCGCATGTGGACGCCCGCACCATGGAAATCCACCACGGCAAACACCATGCCGCCTATGTCGCGAACCTGAACCGTGCGGTGGCGGAAGCGCCCGAACTGGCCGGAAAATCCATCGAAGAGATCGTCCGTCACTTGGACCGAGTTCCCGAAAAAGTCCGCACCACGGTTCGCAACAATGGCGGCGGGCACCTGAACCACGAACTGTTCTGGCAAATGATGAAAAAGGGCGGTGGCGGCGAACCGAAAGGCGAACTCGCAGCGGCCATTGCCGGGAAGTTCGGTTCCTTCGGCGCGTTCAAGGACGAGTTCACGAAGACTGCGCTTGGCCAGTTCGGCAGCGGTTGGGCCTGGCTGAGCTGGGATGCCGGCCAGTTGCGGGTGGAAGGCACGCCGAATCAGGACTCCCCGTTGAGTTATGGTCGGGTGCCGCTGCTCGGCATTGATGTCTGGGAGCACGCCTACTACCTCAAGTACCAGAACCGCCGCGCCGACTACGTCGCCGCTTGGTTTAACGTGGTCAACTGGGACTTCGTGGCCGAGCGGTTCGCCCGGGCGAAGGCGTAGCTCCCTGAACCGCCCCAGCGCCCGGAGCGCCTCGCGCTGCTCCCGTTATCTGAACTCGGAACTGCCGCCCCTTGGGCGGCGTTCTCGTTTGGACGACCCGCGTCGCCCCTGCCGGACAAGTTCTTTCTCTCTGCGAAGAGGAGGCGACACCGGGATCAGCCTCGCGCGCTGTCCCGCAGGGCCTTGAACAGGGCCTCGACGTTCTCGATTGGCGTGTTGCCCTGAATGTTGTGGATGGCGTTGAAAACGTACCCCCCGCCCTCGTTGAAGATGGCAATTCGCTCGCGGACTTCCTGATAAACCTGCTCCGGCGTGCCCCGCGCAATCGTCTGCTGGGTGTCAACGCCCCCTCCCCAAAAAACCAGGTCCCGCCCGAACTCCCGCTTCAACCGCCGCGGCTCCATGTCCAGCGCGGAACACTGAACCGGATTCAGGACATCAAAGCCCGCCTCGATGAACGCGGGCAGGAACTGGTACACCGACCCGCACGAGTGGATGAACGTCTTCCAAGCCGTGCGCCGATGGATGAGTTCGTTGATGCGCCGGTGAAAGGGCTGGAAGAGCTCGCGATACGCCTGCGTGGAGATGAAGGGACCGCGCTGGGTGCCGAAGTCGGTGCCCGTGATCAGCGCGACCTGAATCGTATCACCGAAGAGGTTGATCAGGGTTTCCACGTTCTGGAGGGCGACCTCGCATTGCCGCTCAAAAACCTGCCGCACGTAATCCGGTCGCGCCTTGGTGATCATGTACCACTCGGCCACGTCGCGAATGCCTTTCGGGTGCTTCAGCCACGGGGCGGGCACCAACGCGATGTCGCCGAAGGCCGTGCCCGGGATGACGAGGATGGCGCCGTACTCACGCCGCGCCTCAAACCAGGTCTTCTTTTCGCGATAGTAGGCGAGGTCCTCTTCGCTCAGGAGGCCGAACTCTTCCGTGTTGTCAGCGGGATCAAGATGATCTTCGTCAATCGGATCCTGCCGGATCACCGCGTCGAAGAAATACGCTCCTTCCGGCATGTGGCCGCTCGGGCCAACGCTGGTGTCGCCCTCCGGGTACATGTACCAGCCGCCGTCGGGCGCGGGCGTGAGGTTCATCTGGCCGGGCAGCAGGCACGGCGTGCCATCGAAGGTGGTGAATGGCTTCCAGTCTTTCGCCTCGGTCCCGAAAATTGAGCGTCGCCCCAGCGCGCCGATGACGTCTATGCCGAGCGCTTCGCGCAAGCGGTCGTCAATCTCGCCCAGCATCTGGTAGGGCTCGATCACCTTCACGCGATGGTCCGGTTCGCCCAGCAGGCGCTGTCGCAGCCGGTGAACCACCGACACGTGCATGCCGGTGACAAAAGTGGCGCCGAAGTCCACCGGTACGCGATCGGGTTGACGATGGTCGAGCGCGGCCTGCAGTCTGTCGCGGGAATTCATAGTGAAGCCTTGTCCGGGGATACAACCGTTCCCCCCTCCGTGAATCAACGGCAAACGGTAACCGCCGGTCTGATGTCAGAGTTTGGTGGCTTGGGCCGGCAAGCAGGCCCAGCCCCCGCCCCGGTTTGGCAGGCGGTTGAAACCGGCGTGTTCTTTTGCACGGCCAGTTTCTGTAGATGCCTCTTGGTCGCGTTGTATGGGCGAGAGCGCGAAGGTTTCTCCGAGCCGCCGGCTGGCGGCGGTTGGATCATTGCGCCTGCGAGTCGCGGCTCCGTCAGGCTGCGCGTCGCCTCCCCGTCCCAGCCGGTATTCCCGGAGCGTGTTTCGGGCGGGATGTCTCCATAGCACGCCCGGCTCTGGCATTTGGCTGGCCAGCACCCCGACCCCCTCATTGACTGCGCCGCCGGAGCCTCCAACTGGTCCGACTGCCCCGCGGCCAGACCCGGGCGTGGGAGACTGTCCGCCACCCTTCTGCCTGGACTGAGCGAACCAGGCCGGTTGCGCACCAGGGTCGGCGTCACCCGCCGGGACCGCTTCGGCGGGGCCGACCACCAGTCGTTGCTGGCCCGCGGCAAAAACATCCCGCGGTGCCCCTCACTGTCCGCCGAGCAAGCGACTGCTCGTCTGCCAGCGTCACCCAAAAAATCGCGGCATCCAGACTGGCGGCTGACTCCATTCCCACAAGTTCAGCCGATGGTCTGGAACGCCCGCGGGCGTAACCTGCCTCCATCCCGCGCTGCCCGTCCGGATCGCCCTCCCCAACTGAGAATGGACGGACACCGGTTTCCCGCGTGGTCGGAATTACGGCTTGACGCTGCCGGGTGGCGGCCGAAAATGATCCTCAACATTCAATTCGCTGGGTGGCCAGCGCTGTGAAGTCGGAGAGCCTAATCTGCCGACTTTTTTGTTCCCCGAATGGGGTTGAGGACTATGAACAACGAAATGCTCGCCGGGCTGGAGTTTTGGGAGCGGGAAAAGGGCATCCCTCGGGATGTCCTGTTGACCGCGGTCCAAGACGCGCTGGTGGCAGCCGCGAAAAAGGCCGTCGGGCCGGCGCGTGAGCTGCGCTGCGAGATTGATCCGAAGACGGGCGACATCAAGGCCTTCGCCAAGCTGGTGGTCGCGGACCGCGTGATTTCAAAGCACGATCAAATCTCCCTGTTTGACGCCCGGCGCATCCAACCCGCCGCCCAGGTGGGCGACGAACTGGAAGTGGAAGTGACGCCTTCCGGCTTCGGTCGGATTGCCTCGCAGTATGCCAGGCAAACCCTGTTGCAGCACGTGCGGAAGGCCGAGAAGGCGCTGATTTTCACTGAGTTCAAGGACCGGGTGGGCGACATCGTGAGCGGCGTGGTCCGGCGGTTTGAGCGGTCGGACGTGACGGTGGACCTCGGCCGTTACGAGGCCCTGCTGCCGAATCGCGAGCGGGTGCCCACCGAGGAGTACCAGATTGGTGAGCGAATCCGCTGTTACGTGCGCGCCGTCGAAGAGACCCCGCGTGGCCCGGAGATCATCCTGTCGCGCGCGATGCCTGAATTCGTGATGAAGCTCTTCCAGCTCGAGGTGGCGGAAATCGCTGACGGAACGATCGAGATCAAGGCGATTGCCCGGGAGCCGGGTTTTCGGACCAAGATGGCCGTTTATTCGCGGGACTCGAAGGTGGATCCAGTGGGCGCTTGCGTCGGCCTGCGAGGGCAACGGGTGAAAAACATCGTCCGCGAACTCAACAACGAGAAGGTGGACATCATCCCGTGGTCGCCGGACATCCGGACGTTCGTCGCGAACGCGCTGCAGCCGGCGAAACTGAAGAGTTTCGAGGTGGACGAAGCCAATCGCCGGATCAACATCCTGGTGGCGCCGGACCAGCTCTCCCTGGCCATCGGCAAGCGCGGCCAAAACGCCCGCCTCACGTCCCGCCTCACCGGTTGGCACATTGACATTGATGCCGAGAAAGTGGTGGTTCAGGGCTTCGAGCAGAAGATCGCGAACGCCGTCGAGGCGTTGGCGACCGTGCCTGGCATTTCGCCGCAAATGGCCGACATCCTGGTGCATCACGGTTTCACCAACTTGGAGGACCTGATGGAAGTGACCGAAAAGGATTTGGCCGAAATCCCGGAGATCGGGGAACAAGCGGCGGCCGTGTTCGCCGCCGCCCGGTCCGAGGTGGAGCGGCGGACCGCCAAGCTGGCCGCTGAATCGGCCGCCCAGTGAGAACATCTTTGACCGGTCGGGTCTGTCGAGCGTCGGCGGGCCGGCTGGATCGGTTGGTGCGAAACTATGCCCGTTCGAATTTACGAAATCGCCAAGAAGGCGGGAGTTGAAAGCAAGATCGTCCTTGCCAAGGCGAAAGAACTGGGCATCGCCGGCGCCAAAGTGGCGTCCAGCACGCTCGACAAGATCACGGCGGAGTTCCTGCTCGAACAACTGGGGTGGAAGCCCGCCGCCGAGGAGACGGCGCCACCGGAGGCAACGCAAGCTCCGGCGGCGCCGGCAGTAGCGGGCGAGGCGGAGTCCGCTCCGCCGCCAGAAGCCCCCCCAACTCCGGCCCCGCCGGAGCCGGCCCCGCCGGAGCCGGCCCCGCCCGGGCCACCAGCACCTGAGATTCCCGCGCCTCCGGTGACCGAAGCCGTGGTGGCACCGGTGGTCGAGCCCCTCCCGGTTCCACCGACGCCAGCGACTTTGCCTGTCGAAACCCCGCCGGTTGAGCCAGCGGTCGCGGCACCCGCGATTCAGGTGCCCGCTCAGACACCAAGCGTCGGTGAGCCGCCTGCCAGTGCCGCAGAGGTGGCACCGCCGTCGGCACCCACGCCCCCAGCCCCGCCCCCCCCTCCTCCTCCGCCGCCGCCGCCGAAGGTGGGAGACCGGGTGGGTTTCATCAATTTGGCTGGTTATCGCCCGCGCTCCGCCGAACGGCCCGGTGCCCGTGCCCAGTCCCAAGCGCCAGCTCGGCCGGCCGCCAGACCGGTCGCCGGCGGTCGCACCGAACCTGCACGGGGCCGCGACGGTCGTCCGGTGAGTCCCCCCCAGAGGCCGGCGGCTACCGCTGCCAGACCGGCGGCAGTTGGGCGGCCAATCACCCCGGCCGAGCCCATGACGGGCGAGGAGGTCACGTTGCGACCGCCGGTAACGGTGCGCGACCTGGCCGATGTGATCCGGCGCAAGCCGTTCCAGGTCATCGCGGACCTGATGGAGTTGGGGATCTTCGCCAACGTCAACCAAACGGTTGAAACGGACATCGCCCAGAAAGTGGCGGCGAAGCACGGCATCCGGCTGCGCGTGACCAAACGCACGGGTGCGGCCGAGGTGCAGAAGGTCGCGCCGAAAAAGGAAGATCTCGATCCCGACGACCGGCCGGAAGACCTCAAGCCGCGAGCGCCGGTGGTGACCATCATGGGCCACGTGGACCACGGGAAGACGTCGCTGCTGGATGTGATTCGAAAGTCGAACGTGGTGGCCGGCGAAGCGGGCGGGATTACGCAGCATATCGGGGCCTACACGATCAACGTGCCGCATCCCGACCGCCCCAAAGAACTCGCCGCCATCACCTTCCTTGACACGCCCGGCCACGCCGCGTTCAGCGCCATGCGCGCGCGGGGGGCGCACATCACCGACATTGTGGTGCTGGTCGTGGCTGCCAACGACGGGGTGATGCCGCAGACGCTGGAGGCACTCAATCATGCGCGGGACGCCGGCGTGCCGATCGTGGTGGCGGTCAACAAGATTGACCATCCCAATGCCCAGCCGATGCGGGTGCGCCAGCAGCTTCAGGAACGCGGGCTGGTTCCGGACGACTGGGGCGGCGACACGCAGTTCGTGGATGTGTCGGCACTGACCAAGCAGGGGGTGGACAAGCTTCTTGCCGCGATTTTGCTGCAGGCCGAGTTGATGGATCTGCGCGCCAACCCCGACCGCCCCGCCCGGGGTAACGTGGTCGAGTCGGGCATCGAACCCGGCGGCCCCACTGCCACATTGCTCGTGCGCAAGGGGACGTTGCGCCCGGGCCAGGTCATCGTGTGCGGGGAGTATCACGGCAAGGTGCGTGCGTTGGTGTCGGCGGAAGGAACGCGCCTGAAGGAAGCCGGCCCCTCGACGGCGGTCAAAGTTCTCGGATTGAACGGGGCACCGGCCGCCGGCCTTGAATTCATGCAGGTGGAGTCCGAACACGCCGCGCGGGAGATCACGGAGGCCCGCCGGCTGGAGGGGCGCACGGCCGAACGAACCCCCAAGAACATCCGGCTGGAGGATTTCCTGAGCCGGATTGACGGCGCGGAATCCACGACCCTCCGCGTGGTGTTGAAGGCGGACACGCAAGGATCGGTCGAGGCGATCGTGGGGGCGTTGAAGGAGATCCGCTCGGACAAGGTGTCGCTCCAAATCATTCACAGTGATGTCGGGGCCATCACCGAGAGTGACGTCCAGCTTGCGGCCAGTGGCGAAGGAGGCGTCATCCTCGGTTTCCACACCCGCGTTGACAATTCGGCGGCCGAGATGGCCAAGCGGGAAGGGGTGCAGATCAAGCTGTACGCGATCATCTACGAACTGATTGATGCCGTAAAGGCGGCCATGGCGGGCCTGCTGCCGCCCGTGCTCAAGGAAAACGTGTTTGGCACCGCCGAGGTCCGGAAACTGTTCACGCTGTCCAAGGGCGGAACCGTGGCCGGCTGCGTGGTGACCAGCGGCCGGATTACCAAGGGCAAGGTCCGTGTGCTGCGGCGGAGGAACGTGCTGTTCGAGGGCATCCTGCAGACGCTGCGGCGGTTCCAGGATGACGTGAACGAGGTCCGTGCCGGCATGGAGTGCGGCATCCGTCTGGAGAACTTCAACGACTTCCAGGAAGGCGACATCGTGGAATGTTACAACCTCGTCGAGGTTCCCCAGTCGCTCTGAGCGGTGGTGAGCCGCGCCGAAGCCCGGGAGGGATGAGATCATGCACAATCGCCGGTTGGAACGAGTCCGGGAACTGCTCAAGCGCGAGCTGGGCGCGCTGATCCAGCGCGAGTTTCCGCTGGCTCAAACGGGCTTGCTGAGCGTCAACGACGTCAAACTGGCCGGCGATTTCCAGTCGGCCGTGGTCTATGTCGGCGTGGTCGGCTCGGAGCGGCAACGCCAGCGCGCCATCCCGATGCTCAATGAACAGCGCGTTCGTCTCCAGTCCCTCCTCGCTGGCGCGGTGGTCCTCCGTCACACGCCCGTCCTGAGGTTTGTGCTCGACGAGGCGGTCGAGCGGGGAAACCGCGTGCTCCACCTGCTGGAAGAAATCGAGAAAACGCTGCCGTCGTCCCCGGGCTGATTGCACCGCCGAAGTCCTGCATGAAGCCGCGTCCCCGGATCGTTGACCGCATTCTCGAGGCCATTCGCGAGAGCCATACCATTTGTGTCGTCGGCCATGTCCGGCCGGACGGCGATTGTGTTGGATCCCAACTGGCCCTGGGTCTGGCGTTACGGGCTGAAGGCAAGGAGGTGACGGTTTGGAACGAGGACCCCGCGCCGACCAAGTTGGCGTTCCTCGATCCCGAACAACTGTTGCGTCGGCCGGAAGCGGGCCGGGAATTCGACTGCGTCATCGCGACCGACGCAGCGACCTACGAGCGCCTCGGATGCACCGGGGAGCATGTCACCCGGCGGCGGGTGCTGATCAACATTGACCACCACGCCAGCAACAGCCGTTACGGCGACATCAACTGGGTCAGTCCCCGCGAGCCGTCCACCGGCGAGTTGATCTTCCGCCTGCTGAAGTTCGCCGGCTGGCCGATCAGCCCGCAGATCGCGGGCTGCCTCTTCGCGGCGGTCTCGACGGACACCGGCTCGTTTCAATATCCCTCCACCCGGCCGAGCACTTTCGTGACCGCCGGCGAACTGGTGAAGCGGGGCGCGAATCTGGGGGAGATCTGCCAACGCGTGTACCATTCCTATCCGCTGGCGCGCGTCCGGCTGGTCCGGCAGGTCTTCCTGCATTTCCGGCTGACGGACCGCGACCGCATTGCCTATTTCTGGCTTCGGCCGCAAGACTTTGCCCGCGCGGGCGCCAGCCGGGCGGACGCGGAAGGGCTGATTGACCACCTGCGCGCCATCGAGCCGGTGGTGGTGGCGTGCGTGTTCGAGGAAACCGAACCGGGCACAATCCGTATCAGCCTGCGGTCGAAGTCCGACCGGGTGGACGTGAACCAGATTGCCGGTGCCTTCGGTGGCGGCGGCCATCCGGCGGCCGCCGGCGCGCGCATCATCGGCAAACCGCTTTCCGTGCAGCGGCGGGTGTTGGCCGCGATCCGGAACGCGCTCCGAGCCGCCTCTTGACCTCATGCAGCAACTCTCTCCTTTCGACGGTGCCGTGCTGGTGGACAAGCCCGTGGGGCTGACGTCCCACGACGTGGTGGATCGCATCCGCCGCCGCTTCGGCATCAAGAAGGTCGGCCACTGCGGCTCGCTGGACCCCAACGCCACCGGCCTGCTGATCATCGTGCTGGGGCGCGCCACCCGTCTCTCCGAGCGGCTCATGGCTGAGGACAAGGTTTATGAGGGCACCATCAAGTTCGGGGAAACCACCGATTCCTACGACGCGGATGGCGAACTGGTCGCATCGTTGCCCGTTCCGCCGCTGACCCTGGATGATCTCAACCGGGAGGCCCAGAAGTTCGTCGGTGATTTGATGCAAGCGCCCCCCATGGTGTCAGCGGCCAAGGTGGGCGGGGTCCCCCTCTACAAACTCGCGCGCAAAGGCGTCGAGGTGGAGCGGAAGGCCCGACTGGTCCACATCTACAATTTCCGGTTCAGCGCGTACGAGGAACCGGTTGGCACGTTTCGAATTGCCTGCACCAAGGGGACCTACGTCCGCAGCCTGGCGCACGACCTCGGTCAGCAGTTGGGCTGTGGTGCCCATCTTGCCACCCTCCGGCGGTTGGACATCGGCAAGTTCAGCGTTGCCGATGCGCTTGGGTTGGAGGCGCTGTTGGCCCTGTCCCCGGAGGAGTTTCGCCGTCGCGTCATTTCGATCTTCAAGCTCGCGCCGGTGGCCTGATTCGGTTCGCTGTGAGGATTCTCGCCCAGCCGGAGGAATTGCCGCGGGAGGCGAACGGGGTCTGCCTCGCGTTGGGGGTTTTTGACGGGGTCCACATTGGCCATCAAGCCGTCGTGGCTGGGATGATCGCTGAAGCGAGGGCCTCGGGGGCCGTCCCCGTGGTGGTGACGTTCGATCGGCACCCCAACGCAGTGGTGGCACCGCACCGCACTCCCGCGCTTATCCAGACACTTTCCCAGCGACTGCGCGCCCTGGCAGCCCTGGAACCGGCAGCCGCCTGGGTAATCTGCTTCGACGAGGCCTTCAGTCGGTTGACTGGAGCGGAGTTTGTTCAACGGTTGGTTCAGGGTTTTGGCCGGATTCGATCCGTCTTCGTTGGCGAGGGATTTCACTTTGGACACCGGCGCAGCGGTCACGTCGGCCTGTTGCGGGAAGTTGGCGCGCAGGCCGGGTTCGCCGTGCGCGCGTTGGCGCCAGTCTCGTTCGAGGGCACGGCAGTGAGCAGCACCCGAATTCGCGAGGCCATTCGGGCTGGAGATCTCCGCGGCGCGGCCCACCTCCTCGGGCGCGCTTACAGACTGGCCGGCCCCGTGATCCGGGGGATCAGTTGGGGCGACAATGGGGTTTCCCGACCGCCAACCTCGACCCGGATGGCATCGTGCTGCCGCCGGCCGGCGTGTACGTCTGCCGTGCCCGGTGTGGCGCGCGGCATTGGAACGGCGTAACCAACATCGGGTTCCGCCCCACGGTTACCAACGGCCCCAGCCGCCCACGCATCGAGGTTCACCTGCTCGACGCGGCGGCTGACCTCTACGGCGAGGAGCTGGAGGTCGAGCCGTTGTGCCATTTGCGCCCCGAACTGAAGTTCCCATCGGTCGCAGAGTTGCGGGCCCAGATCGCCCGGGATGTGGAAACCGCACGAAGCTGGCTCGAGTCGGCCGACGCGCGTCGCTGAAGCTGGGGACACATCCGCCCGTGTCGGCCGCCCGAAGCGCGAATTCCCCGCTGGACGGCTGCCCGGTTTGGCGCATGGTGTGTTCATGAACGTCATGACGGTGAACCGGCGGGCGGGATTTACCCTGATCGAACTGTTGGTGGTCATTGCGATCATCGCGATTCTGGCCGGCATGCTGTTGCCGGCCCTTTCCAAGGCCAAAGCCAAGGGACATGGCATCGCATGCATGAACAACCTGCGGCAGCTTGGCTACGCCTTCCTCATGTACCCGGACGACAATCAGGGGCACTTGGTCAAGCCCGGGAACAGCGGCACCGAGCCGTACGCCTGGGTTCAGGGTTGGCTCGATTTCAATCCAAACAATCCGGACAACACCAACACGACCCAGTTGCTGGATCCCAAGAAGGCCACCTTCGCTCCCTATCTACCCTCGGCGGCGGTGTACAAGTGTCCGGCCGATCAGAGTTCGGTCAAAGTGCGCGGCACGGTGTACCCCCGGGTGCGCAGCATGGGGATGAGCCAGGCCATCGGCGGTCCGGGCCCGTGGTTGCCGCCGGGCAGCGGGATGCAGGAGAACCAGAGGCGCTACAAGGTTTTCCTCAAGGCTTCCGACCTCGACAACCCGGGACCGGCCAACACCTACGTGTTGCTCGATGAACATCCGGACAGCATCAACGCCGGCGGCTACGCGAACCAAATGGTGGAGAACCCCGCGCAGGCACGGATCATTGATTTCCCGGGCAGCTACCACAACGGGGCCTCCGGCCTCAACTTCGCCGATGGCCACGCCGAGATTAAGAAGTGGCTCGACCCGCGCACCAAACCGCCCGTGAAGTACAACAACCAGCTTCAGTTGAACGTGGCCTCGCCGAATAACAAGGACGTGATCTGGTTGGCGGAACGCACCACCGTCCGCGCGGAGGGACAGTAGGCGCAGCGTTGCCGGCCAAAGGAGCCGATCGTCGGCCATTAGTCGGCTCCATTTGACTGCCAAGCGAGTATTCGTTGACTCGAATCAATTCCTGCGGCGGGCCTGCAGCTTACGCTGCACGCACGTTCGCAATGGCCACTCGCTCGACAAGGCATCCGATTCCGTCCCCGGCTGAGGGGGCCAAGTCCTGTCGGGTCTCCGGTCGTCTGGATCAAGGAGGCATCCGATGAACGCGCTGATAAAATTCGCGGTGCCGCTGGCGTTCCTCGTCTGCGCCGTAGTGCTGGTGTTGGATCCGGTGCCGTTCGTCAGTCCGGTCGCGGCCCGCGTGCCGACGCCGGCCTGGGCGACCGACCCGACGCCCGTCCGCCAGCCCAAGCTCAAGCCGGAATATGTGGCCGCCGGCTTCACCTACCAGTGCATGGACTGCCACCGGATCATCCCTTCGCCCGCCGAGACTTTCCGCCGGTTGACTCAGCACACGGAAATCCAGCTCAACCACGGCATCAACACCCGCTGCTTCAACTGCCACCATCCGACGAACCGCAACGCGTTCGTGGACGACTTTGGCGACGAGATTCCCTGGGACCAACCGCAGTTGCTCTGCGCGAAATGTCACGGCCCCGTGTACCGCGACTGGCAGGCAGGCTCGCACGGCCGGATCAACGGCTACTGGGACACGACGAAAGGCCCGCAAACCAAGCGGCGCTGCATCGAGTGCCACGACCCCCATCGCCCTCCGTTCGCGCAACTGCCGCCGGCACCGGGGCCCAACACCTTGCGCATGGGCCGGCCGGTGCCGGTCGAGCACGGCGGCCGGCGCGACCCGTTGCGCCTCTTTGCGCCGGACAATCATTCCGCATCACCGCACTGAACCATGGCCGACTCCGCCCCCGTTTCTGGTAATGCATCGCCCCCGCCGAGCGAGGCGGGCGTGTCCCGGCGACAGTTTCTGGGTCAGGGCGCCGCGGTGGCGGCCGGGTTGTCCGCGCTGGCTGCTGCCATGTCTCCCCTGCGGCACCTTTCGGACGACGACCTGCCCAGCGTCGAGGAGTTCCTCCAGAAGCACTACAAGGAGATGACCCCGGCGGACAAGGAGCGCGCGCTGGAGCGCATTCGCGAGCAGGTCAAGAAACGCTACGGCGTGGACGCGAAGGTGAGCGACCCGCCGCCGCTGGACGGAGTGGAGTTCGTCTATGGCCTGAACATCAGCCGGTGCATCGGCTGCCGCAAATGTGTCCACGCCTGCGTGGCCGAGAACAACCAGTCGCGCTCGCCGGAAATCCAGTACATCCGCGTGCTGGAGATGGAAAAGGGCAGCATTGACCTCGAAACGGCGAACCACCACTACGACCCCGAACAGGTGCCGCGGCCGGACAAGTGGTACATGCCGGTGCAGTGCCACCAGTGCGCCAACCCGCCCTGCGTGAAGGTCTGCCCGGTCGAGGCCACGTGGCAGGAGCCGGACGGCATCACGGTTATTGACTACGATTGGTGCATCGGCTGCCGGTACTGCGAGGCGGCGTGCCCCTACTTCGCCCGGCGGTTCAACTTCACCCGGCCGGAGATTCCGAAGGACGAGATCAACCCGAACATGTCGTACCTCTCCAACCGCCCGCGCCAGAAGGGTGTGATGGAGAAATGCACGTTCTGTCTGCATCGGACGCGGGTGGGGCAGTTGCCGGCGTGCCTGGAGGTGTGCCCGACCGGTTCGCGCAAGTTCGGCAACGTGCTCGACCCGAACAGCGAGGTTCACTACATCCTGAAGAACAAGCGGGTGTTCGTCCTGAAGGCCGACGTCGGCACCCTGCCGCGATTCTTCTACTACTTCGACGAGCGCGGCAGCCGCTACCACGAACCGATCACGCCGGACACCAAGGGCAAGGAACTCAAGGAGGGCGCGTGAAACGGTATCTGACCTTCCTCTGGGATTGCTTCCGCCTGAGCTTCGTGGGCGATTGGCGCTACCACGCCTGGATGACCGTGCTCACGTTGATCACGCTCGGCGGGGTGTACGCGTGGTGCCAACAACTGGTCCACGGACTGGTCACCACGGGCATGACCGACCAGGTGTCCTGGGGCATGTACATCGCCAATTTCACCTACTTGGTCGGCCTGGCCGCGGCGGCGGCGATGCTGGTGATCCCCGTCTATGTCTATCGCAACCTGCACCTGCACGACGTGGTGATCTTCGGCGAGCTGCTGGCGGTCTCGGTCATTCTGATGTGCCTGCTGTTCGTGACGGTGGACCTGGGCCGGCCGGACCGCTTCCACCATCTGCTGCTGCGCTTCAACTTCCCGATCTCGATGCTGACCTGGGACGTGATCGCGCTCAACGGCTACCTGCTGTTGAACCTGCACATCTGCGGCTATCTGATCTACTGCGCGTACTGCGGCCGCAAGCCCTCGAAGGCCTTCTACATCCCGTTTGTCTTCGTGGCCATTGCCTGGGCCATCAGCATCCACACGGTGACGGCCTTTCTGTACGTAGGGCTGGGCGGGCGGCCGTTCTGGAACTCGGCCATCATCGCCCCGCGCTTCCTGGCCAGCGCCTTTGCCGCGGGGCCGGCCCTGATCATCCTCACCCTGCAGGTGGTGCGGCGGTTCACCCGGCATCAGGTGAGCGACGAGGCGTTGCTCACGCTGCGGCGCATCGTGCAGGTGGCCATGCTCATCAACCTGTTCCTGCTGTTGTGCGAGCTGTTCACCGAGTTTTACGCCGACACCCGCCACGTGGCCTCGATCCGCTACCTCTTTTTCGGCCTGGGCGAGCATCGCGCCCTGGTGCCGTGGATCTGGACCGCGCTGGCGATGAACGTGGTGGCCACGACCCTCTTCATGCTCCCGGCCTCGCGGGCGCTCAAGACGCTGAACGTGGCCTGCGTGCTGGCCATCGTGGGCATCTGGATCGAGAAGGGCATGGGGCTGATCGTGCCCGCCTTCGTGCCCTCACCCCTGGGCGAAATCGTCGAGTACCGGCCCACGCTGCACGAAACGATGGTCTGCTTCGGCATCTGGGCCTTCGGGCTGCTGGTGTACACGATTTTGGTGCGCGTCTCGGTCCCCGTACTGGCTGGGGAGGTCACCTATGCCCGCCGCTGGGGTGCGCATCCCAAAGCTGAATCTTCACCGTTGGTTTCCGCCTCTCAACCTGAACCCAAATTATGAGAACTCCCACGTCATACCTTGTCGCCGGCCTGCTGACCGTCCTGAGCGGCGCCGTTGCGCCTTCCGCCCGCGCCCAGGCGTGGGCGCTGCCGGAAATCTCCAAGGAGACCAAGGCCTGCCTCGAGTGCCACAAGCTGGACAACACCGGCGTGTATCAGCAATGGGGCGCCAGCAAGCACTACCGCGCCAACGTGGGCTGCTTCGAGTGCCACATGGCGGCCGAGGGCGACCCCGACGCCTTCATGCACGAGGGGCAGCGGATCGCCACCATCGTCTCGCCCAAGGACTGTGCGCGCTGCCACTCGAAGGAGGCGGCCGAGTTCGCCGGCTCGCACCACTCGAAGGGCGCCCGCATCTTGGGCTCCTTGGACAACACCCTGGCCGAGGTGGTTGAGGGCAATCGCGGCATGAAGACGCCCGGCTTTCCGGGCGGCAACAGTGCCGCGGCCGTCAACGGCTGCTGGCAATGCCACGGCAGCGAGGTCAAGGTGCTGGCCAACGGCAAGCTGGACCCGGCCACCTGGCCCAACACCGGCATCGGCCGCATCAACCCTGACGGCTCGGAAGGCTCCTGCTCCGCCTGCCACAGCCGGCATTCCTTCTCCGCCGAGCAGGCGCGCCACCCCGACAACTGCGGCAAGTGCCACATGGGCCCCGACCACCCGCAGATGGAGATTTACTACGAGTCCAAGCACGGCATCGCCTTCCGTGCCTTCAAGGACAAGCTGAACATGGACTCCGCGAAATGGGTCGTGGGCGAGGACTACAACCTCGCGCCCACCTGCGCCACCTGCCACATGAGCGCCACACCGGCCCGCGCGGCCACCAAGGACCGCCCCGCCATCCCCGCCCAGGCCGTCACCCACGACGTCGGCATGCGCATCAGTTGGAACAACCGGCCGGAAATCTCGGTCCGCCCGGAAGTCAGCGACAAAAAGATGGGGCTGGCCGGCGCCGAGGTGAACTGGGAGACCCGCCGCAACAACATGAAGAACGTCTGCATCAACTGCCACGAGCGGCAGTGGGTGGACAATTTCTACGTGCAGTACGACAGCCTGATTGACCTCTACCACGAGAAATTCGCCGTGCCTGGCCTTGAACTCTACAAGCTGGCCAAGCCGCTCATGGGACCGGTGCAGTTCGCCAACCATCTGGACTGGATTTGGTACGAGCTGTGGCACCACGAGGGCCGCCGTGCCCGGCACGGCGCCTCGATGATGGGCCCGGACTACACCCACTGGCACGGCACCTACGAGGTGGCCAAGCACTTTTACTCGAAAATGGTGCCAGAACTGGAACACCTCATTGAAAAAGGCCGGGCCTCCACCGACGACGCCAAGAAGGCCGCCGCCGCGGCGCTGGCGAAAAAGCTCGAGGAAGTGCTCAACTCCGCCAACCACAACTGGTACCTCAACAAGATGGACCCCGCAGAAAAGGCGGAGCGCGAACGGCGCCAGCAGGAATTCCAGAAGCGGTACGCCAAGTGACCGTGGGCAAAGCGGCTGCTTACGGAAGGGAGCACCGCGCGATTTGGGCCGGCCGTCTCGGGAGAGGCGACCGGCCCTCTTCGTTCTGTGGTCGGCGCGAGAGGAGCGGCGCTCCGCCCCACTAGGAGGCGGCGTTCCCGGCTCCCCAACAACTCGAGGCGCGCTCCACCGTGTGAAACACAGGGTGGAGAGCCCAACCCCGGTTTCACCGCAAACCCAAGCTGCCTTGATCGCTCCTCCGCCAACTGACCGTTGACGAACACTACCGCACGCGTTGGGAGCAAAAAGGCGCGGCTTGACACCCGTCGCGCGATTTTCTAATTGCTCCGCTCCTGACTGCCAGGGACAAACCTCCTCCAGCGACTGCGGGAGGCCCGTCCCGGCTCGAAATCGAGCGATTTTTAGCGACGAAAGGCAGTCCGAACGTCGCCGCGTGACTGCGGCGAAGAAGACACGAGAACCAATGAAACACACGACGACACCCTCGCGCTGTTTTGCCTTGGGCCTGAGCGCCCTGGCCAGCAGCGTTCTGACGGCAACGGCGGCCGACGCTGCCGAAAATCCGACCGCGTGGAAGTCCGCGGCGACCCTTGGCGCCACGATTACCCGTGGCAACAGCGACACGGTGATGGTCGCGGGTGGTTTGAGCACCGCCAAGAAGTGGGACAAGAACGAACTGGGCTTCGGCGCCAATTTCACCTACGGCGAAACCGAAGACTCCGTCACGGCGTCCACCGTGAACGGCTTCGGCCAGTACAACCGGCTTTTTACCGAGCGGCTGTATGGCTACGCCCGTCTGGATGCGCTCCACGACGACGTGGCGGACATCGCCTACCGCGTCACCCTTGGTCCCGGCGTGGGCTACTACCTGATCAAGAACGACAAGTTCACCCTCGCGGCTGAAGCGGGCGTGGGCTGGGTCTGGGAGCGACTCGCCGCCGAGAATGATGCTGGCGTTCGCTACTGGGACGACCGGGAGTACTTGACCGTGCGGTTTGGGGAACGCTTCACCTGGCAGATCAGCAAGTCGTCGAAGCTGTGGCAATCGTTTGATTACCAGCCCAAGGTGGACGAGTGGGATGATTACGTGCTGAACGCCGAGGTCGGCATCGCCACGCTCATCACCAAGGGGCTGGACCTCCGGGTGGTCGCCCAAGACACCTACCGCAGCCGGCCGGCGCTGAACCGCACCGAGAACGACTTCAAGTTGATCGCGGGCGTCGGTTACACCTTCTGAGAATCGCCAACGGCGCGGCGGGGGTGCAGGAACCCCCGCGGCGGCGCTGCATCCGTCGGCCGGCAGTCTTCGGGCTGCCGGCCGATGGCGTGGAGGGGATCGTTTCTCGTCCACCGTGCGCCGAAGGCTCGCTGGGGGGCGAATTCCCGCTTGCGCAGCGGCCTGCGGCCTCCCTATCTTCCCCGCTCTTTTTCGAGACCACCGGATTCGATATGCGACGACCCAAAGGAATCAAGACACGGAAGGCCGTGGCCAAACGCTTCAAACTGACCGGCACCGGCAAGGCTGTCCGGGCCCACGCCGGCCGCCGGCACTTGCTCGGCTCCAAGAACGCCAAGCGTCGCCGCCGTCTTCGCGAGGCGGCGGTGGTGGACGCCACCGACCAGTACCGGATCACGCAGAATCTGCCCTTCAGCCATCGCGGCTGAACCCTCTGATCACCCCGCTCAACTCTTTCCAAGACCATGCGAGTCACCAATGCCGTTGCCTCCCGTCGCCGTCGCAAACGGATGATCAAAGCCGCCAAGGGCTTCCGGATGCGGCGTTCAAAGCTGTACCGCTACGCCTCGGACGCCATTGACCACGGGCTTCAGTACGCCTACCGCGACCGCAAGACCAAGAAGCGCAATTTTCGCGCGCTCTGGCAGATCCGCATCAACGCGGCTGCCCGCGCCGCCGGCCTCACTTACAGTCGCTTTATCGAGGGGCTGAAGGCCGCTCAGGTGGCCTTGGATCGCAAGATCATTGCGGATCTCGCCGCCACGGATGCCGGTGCCTTCGCGGAGCTGGTCCGGGTGGCGAAGGAGGCGCTCCAGACCAAGGCGGCCAAGGCGTAATCTTCAGCGCGGCACGCAAGACGTGCCGAGGCCACTCTTCAAGGGCGACCCAGTCGGTCGCCCTTTTCGTTCCGGCGGCGTCGAGGAAGTTGGCCGAGGTTGTCAAGGAGGCGGGCCATCAGCGCATTCAGACTCCGGAAACGGTCCGCCGGTGCGCGGATCTCCGTCTCAAACTGGACAAACCGGCCGGGCGTCAGATCCGCCCGGCAGTGTTCGACGAGTGCCGCGGCCGACTCAGGGGTCGTTTCCAGATGGAACTGCAGCCCCACCACCCGCTCGCGCCAGACGAAACCCTGCTGCTCGCACGCCTCGGACCGGGCGAGGGGAACCGCGCCGGGCGGCAGCGCAAACGTGTCGCCATGCCAGTGGAACGCCTCGAATTCCGGCGGCAGGCCCTCGATCAGCGCCGGGGGAGCGCCGTGCGGGATGCGCCGCACGGGGAACCAGCCGATCTCGCGCTCGGCGTTGCGGGTCACCCGGCCGCCCAACACATCGGCGATCAATTGGGCGCCGAGACAGATACCCAGAAGGGTCTGGCCGGCGTCAATCGCCTCCCGCAGCCAGCGCTTTTCGGTTTCCAGCCACGGGTGGCGGTCACGCTCGTAGATGTTCATCGGGCCGCCGAGGACCACAATCCAGTCGGCGGTTGCCGGCGAGGGCAGGGGATCGTTTGCCCAAAGGCGGGTTGAGGAAAGGGTGTGCCCGCGCAGACGGGCCCAGTCCGCGATGCTGCCAGGACCTTCGAAGGGGACGTGCTGCAGCCAGTGAATGTGCATGACTGGCGAATCAAGCCGGACCGGACGGGTGACGGGGACCCGAACCGGTTCGGCGTGCCGAGTGGAACGCGGAGACAGAGCGTCGTCAATGCTCCCCGTGCCAAACTGCTGGCGGGTCGCGCTGAATTACGACTTCGTTGGTTGCGCTGCATTTCGCGGGTGCCACTTCGGCCACGGCTCGGACAACCCTGCGGCGTGGATTCGCCAGCCCATCACCCGGGGTCGGAAGACGGGACTTGAGAGGCTCGGGGACCGGCGGCACTCTTCATCCGATGCGGGTGGAACCTCTCTCCAGCCGGTTGCGAAGCGGGCAGGCCTCTGAATCGGACGTTGTCAGATCGGCTGCGCCGGGCTCCCGCTCTTCGGCTGGCGCCCCGTGGCGCGGCGGCGGAGCCAGCGCCGCGGACGTTACCACGTCGCGCCCGGACGCGGACGTCGCGCCCGGGACGGACGCCGCCGACACCTTGGAACCCGGCTACCTGGTGATCGTGTGGAACGACCCCGTGAACCTCATGAACTACGTCACGCACGTGTTCATGAAAGTTTTCGGCTGGAGCAGAACCAAAGCCGAGCGGCACATGCTCGAGGTCCACGAGCGCGGCAAAAGCGTGGTTGCCCGCGAGTCGCTCGAACGGGCGGAATTTTACGTGCATCAGCTTCAACGGTACTCGCTGCAGGCCACCATGGAGCGGGACCAATGAGGATTCTTCGCCGCCAACCGGACCACGTCGTGTTGCTGCTGCACCCGTCCGAGGGGCGGGCGTTGCGCGCGCTGCTCAAGCTCTATCCCTGTGTGCCGCCGGCGGCGCACCGGCTTAGTCGTACCGCGACCGGGCCCGCGGCCGCCGAGAATCAGCGCCTGCTCGAGGAGGCAATGGCCGCGTTGCGCGAGGAGCACCAGCGTGAGCTGGCTGCGCTTCTGGCCGATCCCCGGCGCTTGCGCCGGACGGCCAAAGGCTGGCGGCTGCGCTTGAGCCGGGGCGACGCGGACCGGCTCCTGCAGGTGCTCAACGATATTCGGGTGGGCAGTTGGATTCGCCTGGGCTCGCCGGACTTCGAGGCGGGCGAGCGAGTGCGTCTGTCCGACGAAACCTTTCCGCACCTCTGGGCGATGGAGACGGCGGCCGAGTTCGAGGTCCCGCTGCTGACCGCGTTCGCCTCGGAGTGACTGGCCGCCGCGAACTGCCCGACGATGTTCAGATGGTTGTTCTTCGAGGCCCGTACGACTCCTTCCCCGATCCTGCCTCCGCCCCGGGGGGCGAGCCGGTGGCCATCGGTGGTGAGCTCAGCGTTTCGCGGTTGTTGACCGCGTATCGGATCGGGATCTTTCCGTGGACCTCCCGACCGGTGACCTGGTGGTCACCCGATCCGCGGGGAATTCTCGAACTGGACGGCTTTCACGTGGCGCGCAGTTTGCAGCGCGTCCTGCGGCAGGCGCCGTTCGAAGTGACCTTTAACCGCGCGTTTGCCTCGGTGATTGCCGCCTGCGCGGAGCGACGTGCCAACCGGCCGACCACCTGGATCTCGAGCGAGTTCATCCGGGGATACACCCAACTGCATGAGGCGGGTCACGCCCACAGCGTCGAATGCTGGCAGGGCGGCAAGCTGGTGGGCGGCGTGTATGGCGTGCAGGTGGGCGGGCTGTTCGCGGGCGAATCCATGTTCCACCGGGTCAGCAACGCCTCCAAGGTCGCCTTGTACCACCTCGTTCAGCGTCTCCGCGAGCGTGGCTTCGTCCTCTTCGATCTCCAGCAGGTCAATACCACGACCGTGGCGCTGGGCGCGATCGAGATTCCCCGGCAGCAGTACCTCCGCCGGCTGCGGGCCGCCGTGGAACTCGATTGCCGCTTTCCCTGAACGCCCGGTCGGCGGGGCGGTGTCGCTCGCCTCGACAGTCCGGCCCGGCGGTGGCACTTTTCGCCGGATGTCATCGGGCAAACACGACCGATTGGTGGCAGTGCTCCGCTCCTACGGCTCCTGCGTGGTGGCCTACTCGGGTGGGGTGGATTCCGTATTGCTGGCGCGCGTGGCCCGGGACGTTCTGGGCGACCGCACGCTGGCGGCGATTGCCGACTCCCCCAGTTTGCCGCGGCGCGAACTGGCCGAGGCGCTGGCACTGGCGGAACGCTTCGGCATTCCGGTGCGCGTGGTTCGCACCCGCGAGTTCAACAATCCGGACTACCTCGCCAACCCGCAAAACCGCTGTTATTTCTGCAAGCACGAGCTGTTCACCGAACTGGTGCCGCTGGCCCGCGAACTGGGGTTCGCAGTGATTGCCTACGGCGAAAACGCCAGCGACTTGGGTGACCATCGTCCGGGCGCCCAGGCGGCCGCCGAGTTCCAGGTGCGCGCGCCGCTCAAGGAGGCCGGCTTGACCAAGGCGGACATTCGCGAGCTCTCCGCGCAACTGGGCCTGCCAACGGCCGACAAGCCGCAAATGGCTTGCCTGAGTTCCCGCATCCCCTACGGCGAACCGGTCACCCCGGAAAAGTTGCGGATGATCGAAGCGGCCGAAGACACGCTGCGCGACCTCGGCTTTTACGACGTCCGCGTGCGGCACCACGAACTCAAGCAGGGTCATCTGGCGCGCATCGAAGTTGGGCCGGGCGAACTGGCCCGCTTCCTCACCGACGGTGTGAACGCGCGCGTCGCGGAGGCGCTCAAGGGCGTCGGTTACGCCCATGTGACGCTTGACCTCCTGGGCTACCGGCGCGGCAGCGTGAACGAGCCGCTTCCCGTGCCGATCGCTTTCCGGGAGCCGGCCGGGCGAAAGGCCTGAGTCGGCCGCCCACTTTTGACTTCGCCCGCCCGGCTCCTACTTTCCGCCCGCCCTGCGGCCCAAGCGGCCGGCAAGAAGGAAAGTCCGCTGCCGATGAAGTTGCTCGTTGCGTCCGTTTTGCTTACCACGCTCTCTCTGACCGCTCCGGCCTCCGCCGACTGGCCCCAATGGCGTGGTCCCACCCGCGACGGTCTGTTGCCGTCTAGCGCACCCTTTCCCGAGCGCCTGCAAGGTGACGCTTTGCAGCGACGTTGGCGGGTGGAACTCGGCCCCAGCTATTCCGGCCCCATCGTGACTGCCGACCGCGTGTTCACCACCGAGACGAAAGACAAGAAGTTCGAGGTGGCGATGGCGCTGGATCGCGCGACCGGGCGGGAGCTGTGGCGTCAGCAATGGGAAGGGGCCCTGTCGGTGCCGTTCTTTGCGAAGGCAAACGGAGACTGGATTCGCGCCACCCCTGCCTGGGACGGGGCCGTGCTGTACGTGGCGGGCATGCGGGATGTCCTGGTGGCCTTGGACGGAAGCACGGGCGCCGTCAAATGGCGTTGCGATTTTGTCGAGCAGTTCAAGACTCCGGTGCCGGCGTTTGGCTTCGTTTCGTCGCCCCTGGTGGATGGCGAAGCCCTGTACGTGCAGGCCGGCGCGTCGCTGCTGCGATTGAAGAAGGCCACGGGAGAGGTCGTTTGGCGCGCGCTGGAGGACGAAGGCGGCATGTGGGGCAGCGTCTTCTCCTCGCCGATCATCGCCACCCTGGCCGGCCAGCGGCAGCTTCTGGTTCAGACCCGCACCACGCTGGCGGGCGTGGACCTCGAGTCCGGCCGGGTGCTGTGGCGGCAGGCCGTCGAGGCGTTTCGCGGCATGAACATCCTGACGCCGGTGGTCTTCAACGACCACGTCTTCACGAGCACCTACGGGGGCAAGACCATTGCCTTCCGGGTCACCCGCGAGAACGATCAATGGCGGGTGGCGCCCGCGTGGACCCTCAAGCAGCAGGGCTACATGTCCACGCCGGTGGTGATTGGCGGCCACGCCTACCACCACTTGCGCAGCCAGCGCATGACGTGTCTGGACCTGACGGAGGGCGTCGAACGCTGGACCAGCACCCAGTCCTTCGGCAAGTACATGAGTCTGGTCGCGCGCGGGGATCGGATTCTCGCCCTGGACCAGCGGGGCATCCTGTACCTGATCCGCGCCAACCCGGAGCAACTCGAGGTCCTCGACGAGCGGAAGCTCGACAGCGCGGACTCGTGGGCCCATCTGGCCGTAAGCGGCCAGGAACTGTTCGTCCGCGAACTTAACGCGCTGGCCGCGTATGCGTGGGGCGGTCGGGAGGCCAAGGCGCTAACCGTCGTCGCGCCCTGATTCCGGCCCCTTGTAACGCCGGCTTTCCAGCCGGCCCTCGCTAACTCCGTGAGCCGGACGACGTGCTAGGGCTCCCGGCCTTGTAACGCCGGCTTTCCAGCCGGCCTTCGGTAACGCCGGCCTTTCAGCCGGCTACTGATTGCTTCCGCGGCCACGGTCCGCGTGGGGTTCTGACGCGAGCCCCTGGTAACGCCGGCTTTCCAGCCGGCCCTCGCTAACTCCGTGAGCCGGCCGACGTGCTAGGGCTCCCGGCCTTGTAACGCCGGCTTTCCAGCCGGCCTTCGGTAACGCCGGCCTTTCAGCCGACTTCTGATTGCTTTCGCGGCCACGGTCCGCGTGGGGTTCTGACGCGAGCCCCTCGGAACGCCGGCTTTCCAGCCGGCCCTGTGGTGGTTCGGACTCCAAGGCGGTTCGAAGCCGAGGGGAACCTCGGTGGCACGGCGAAACGAGTCGCCCCAGACTTTGCCCGCGCCTGCCAGCGTCGGCGATCAGCCTAACGCGTCGTGTACGCGTCGCCCTCGGCCTCCTCCGACTCGGTAAGACAACCGTCCACGCGGCTTCCCGCGCCAGGATAGTGGAACTCCTGGAGCTTCTGCCGCGCGGCCTGCATCCGGACGAGGAGAAGTTGCGCCACCCGCGTGATCATGTCCCGGCCGAACTCCGGTGCTTCGTCAGCCTTCGCGCGAAGACGGGCCGCGTCGAACGCAATGATCTCCGTTGCGTCCACGGACCGCGCGCTGAACTGCCACTGGAACGGCGGGAACAGCCATGACCAGCCCAGCGCCTCGCCACTTCCAACGGTTTGCACGGTCACGGTGCCCCGTCCCGGGATGAAGGTTTCGAGCACCACCTGGCCGCGGTGCAGCAGGTAAAGATGCTCGGCGGGCTGCCGCTCGTGAAAAATGACGTCGCCGACGCCGTAGGTCTGGATCTCCGCCGACTCCGCCAGCAGGGGCAGATATTCGATGGGCATGCCCTTCCAAAACGGATGCGCCGCGATGATCAGTTCTTTGCTTTGCATGAGTTGATGCGAGTTGGTTCCCCCGGCTGGGCGGAACGATTGCCTGTGTTCGTACGCCCGGAAGATAGCCCATCCTGGCCGCGTGGCTCCACCGGAGTTGGCCAGTCATTTGCATTTCTTGGCCTGGTTTCCCGGGCCGTTTGGTTCCGTGGCGGGCGTGATTTTCCGCCGCCCCGGGCCCGGGAGCTGGTTGCGGGCGTCCCGGTTCGAGGCTCCATCCTGGCCACTTTCCGCCCGCCGCCCATTCCCGCGCTTGCCAGTCCCCGCGGCGTCCGGCTTACTTCGCGGCGATGGGAACCGGAAGCTCGCCGCGCCTCACCCCCGAACGGCTCGCCCGCGCCAAGTCGCTGGGCTTCTCCGACCGTCAAATCGCCCACCTCACCGGCCTGACCGAGGAGGACGTCCGGGCCCGCCGTCGGGAACTGGGCTTGGCGCCGAGTTACCGGCTGGTGGACACCTGCGCCGCGGAGTTCGAGGCGTACACGCCCTACTACTACTCGACTTACGACCGTGGCGATGACGAAGTCACGCCCAGCGAGCGCCGGAAGGTCATGATCCTCGGCGGTGGCCCCAACCGCATCGGGCAGGGCATCGAGTTTGACTACTGCTGCGTCCACGCGGCCTTCGCGCTCAAGGCGGACGGCTTCGAGACCATCATGGTGAACTCGAATCCCGAGACGGTCTCGACCGACTACGACACCAGCGACCGGCTGTACTTCGAGCCGTTGACGCTGGAGGACGTGCTGAACATCTACGAACGGGAGCGGTGCTGGGGCGCCATCGCGCAGTTCGGTGGCCAGACGCCGCTGAACCTCGCCCTTGGCCTCCAGCAAAACGGCGTCCACATCATCGGCACCAGTCCGCAGAGCATCGAGATCGCCGAGGACCGCAAGCTCTTCGCGGCGATGCTCGACAAGCTCGGCATTCCCCAGCCACCCAACGGCACGGCCACTGAAGTGGAAGGCGCCGTGGCCGTGGCTGCCCGCCTGGGTTACCCCGTGCTCGTCCGGCCCAGCTTCGTCCTCGGCGGCCGCGCGATGCAGATCGTTTATTCCGAAACGGAACTGCGCGATTACTTCCACCACAACGCCGCCCTCGAGATCTCCGCCGGCCGGCCCGTGCTGGTGGACAAATTCCTCGAGGACGCCACTGAGGTGGACGTGGACTGCATCGCGGACGTGGGCAATTTCGCTTCGCCGGAGCAGGGGACGGTGGTCCTCGGCGGGATGCTCGAGCACATCGAGTTTGCCGGCGTTCATTCGGGCGACGCCGCGATGGTGCTGCCGCCGCATACGCTCTCGTACCAGGTCATCCAGACCATTCGCGACTACACCCACGCGATGGCCCGCGAGCTGCGCGTCTCGGGCCTCATGAACGTCCAGTACGCCGTGAAGGACGAGAAGGTTTTCGTGCTGGAGGTGAATCCGCGCGCCTCGCGCACCGTGCCGTTTGTCAGCAAAGCCATCGGTGTTCCGCTGGCGAAGCTGGCCGCCCGCGTCATGGCCGGCAAGACGCTGGCGGAACTCGGCTTCACAGCGGAGATCTGGCCGGATTATTGGGCCGTGAAGGAGTCCGTTTTTCCGTTCAACCGGTTCCACGGCCAGGACATCGTCCTTTCCCCCGAGATGCGGTCCACCGGCGAGGTGATGGGCCTCGACGCCGACCTGGGCATCGCCTACGCCAAGAGTCAGATGGCGGCTGGCTCGCCCCTCCCGACCTCGGGCTGCGTGTTCATCAGCATGAGCGACGCCTTCAAACCGAGGGCGCCGGAAATCGCGCGGGTGTTCGCCGACCTCGGGTTTGAAATCGTTTCAGCCGGCAAGACGGCTTCGGTGCTCGAGGATGCCGGGATCAAGCTGCGCCGCATCTTCAAGTTGCAGGAAGGCCGGCCGAACGCCGTGGACCTCATCAAGAACAAGGAGATCCAGCTCGTCATCAACACCCCCTCCGGTCAGTTGCCGCGGGCCGACGAGGTGAAGATCCGCACGACGGCGGTCTATGCCGGCGTGCCCATCATGACCACGCTCAGCGGCGCGCGCGCGGCGGCGCTCGGCATCGCTGCCCTCAAGCAGCAGGGCTACGGCGTGAAGACGGTGCAGGAATACCACTGACTGCACCGGGTGAGCCGCAGAAGTGGCGGATAGATCGGCGAAGGGGCGGGGTATGGCAAGGGCAGGCGGGAGGAGCGGGATGTTTGGCCGGGTGGACCTCCGGGGAATCGCCGCGCTGTCCCAGGTCGCACCGGGTGCGTCTGCCCTGACTCCATTCTCCGGTGTCCGATGAAGCTCGTCTTTTCTGAAACCGCGCCGGACTACGCCCGGTACCAGTACCCGTACGTGGTCTGGGCGATGCCCGAGCCGGGCGAGACCCCGGCGGACCTTTTTGCGGCCGGTTTCATGCCGGCGTCCCCGCAACTGGACCGCTTCACGCTGGCCCGGCATCTGCGCGTTCCGCTGAAAGGCTTCCGACCCAGCAGCGAAAACCGGCGCATCCTCCGGCGGGGCGAGGGGATTCGGGCTGACCTGCGGCCCCGCGCGGACTTCGACTATTCGGTGGCGCGGCGCGTCCGCTGGTTGGCCTTCGCCGAAGAACGCTTCGGCCCCGGCGTGATGCCGGCCGCGCGCCTGGATGCGCTGATGGATTCGCCGGCGGTGTCGCACCTCCTGCATTTCACGGACACCGCCGCCGACCGGGAGGTGGGTACCGCCCTGCTGTACCTCGAGCTGCCGCGGATGGCGTTTTACTACTACGCCTTCTACGATCTGGGCGACCGGGCGCGGAACCTCGGGATGTTCATGATGACCCGTGCGGTCGTTCACTTCGCCGAGTTGGGCTGCGAACACCTCTACCTGGGCACGTGTTACTCGGTGCGCGCGAAGTACAAATGGCAGTTCGCCGGGGTGGAGTTCTTCAACGGTTTTCGCTGGTCCGCGGACGAAGCGGAATTGGACCACCTGCTTGCCCGCGACCCCGGCGGCGCGCACTGGCTGGGCGAGCCGGGCTGTCTCGACCGCTTCGGCGGAAGCGCCGGTCTGGCCCGGCGGACCGGCTTCCAGGCCGCGTTCGAAACCGAGGAACCTTCGTGACCGCGCTTTGCCCGCGAATCGCGGCGCCGCCCTCGTCCGCGCGCCCCATCTCGTGCGTCACAGCGTAGCGGCGGCTATCCAGCCGGCTCCGCTGCCGGTAGCGCCGGTCTCCTGACCGGCCGTAGCGCCGGCTTTCCAGCCGGCTTGGTGGGGACCTACCCGCCGGTCGGCGGTCTGTGCCGACAAGAATGTCTGCGTTACGTAGCGCCGGCTTCCCAGCCGGACCCGCTGCCGGTAGCGCCGGTCTCCTGACCGGCCGTAGCGCCGGCTTTCCAGCCGGCTTGGTGGGGACCTACCCGCCGGTCAGCGGTCCGTGCCGACAGGAATGTCGGCGTTACGTAAGGCCGGTCTCCCAAGCGCACCCGCTGCCGGTAGCGCCGGTCTCCCGACCGGCCGTAGCGCCGGCTTTCCAGCCGGCTTGGTGGGGACCTACCCGCCGGTCGGCGGTCCGTGCCGACAAGAATGTCGGCGTTACGTAAGGCCGGTCTCCCAAGCGCACCCGCTGCCGGTAGCGCCGGTCTCCCGACCGGCCGTAACGCCCGCTTTCAGCCGGCTTGGTGGGGACCTATCAGCCGGTCAGCGGTCCGTGCCGACAAGAATGTCGGCGTTACGTAAGGCCGGTCTCCCAGCCGCACCCGCTGCCGGTAGCGCCGGTCTCCTGACCGGCCGTAGCGCCGGCTTTCCAGCCGGCTTGGCGGGGACCTACCCGCCGGTCGGCGGTCTGTGCCACAAGGATGTCGGCGTTACGTAGCGCCGGCTTCCCAGCCGGACCCGCTGCCGGTAGCGCCGGCTTTCCAGCCGGCTTGGTGGTGACCTACCCGCCGGTCGGCGGTCTGTGCCGACAAGAATGTCGGCGTTACGTAGCGCCTGCCTCCCAGCCGGACCCGCTGCCGGTAGCGCCGGTCTCCCGACCGGCCGTAACGCCCGCTTTCAGCCGGCTTGGTGGGGACCTACCCGCCGGTCGGCGGTCCGTGCCGACAAGAACGTCGGCGTTACGTAGCGCCGGCTTTCCAGCCGGCTTGGTGGTGACCTACCCGCCGGTCGGCGGTCTGTGCCGACAAGAATGTCGGCGTTACGTAGCGCCTGCCTCCCAGCCGGACCCGCTGCCGGTGGCGCCGGTCTCCCGACCGGCCGTAGCGCCGGCTTTCCAGCCGGCTTGGTGGGGACCTACCCGCCGGTCGGCGGTCTGTGCCGACAAGAATGTCTGCGTTACGTAGCGCCGGCTTCCCAGCCGGACCCGCTGCCGGTAGCGCCGGTCTCCTGACCGGCCGTAGCGCCGGCTTTCCAGCCGGCTTGGTGGGGACCTACCCGCCGGTCGGCGGTCTGTGCCGACAAGAATGTCGGCGTTACGTAGCGCCTGCCTCCCAGCCGCACCCGCTGCCGGTAGCGCCGGTCTCCCGACCGGCCGTAGCGCCGGCTTTCAGCCGGCTCCGCTGCTGCTTGCGGGTTGCCGGCACGGATTCGCTCGCGTGCTGCGCAACGCCAAAGAGCATCCCTTCTACGCAGCATTGCGTAACCTTTTTTTACGCACGGCTCCTTGACGAGATGCTTCCGGAGACTATAAGGGCTCCCTTGGCCTCGCGCCGGGCGAAGGGTCATTCCCCGGCGCTTCATCGAGTCAATCTGGTGTCGTTAACGCGCCCGTCATCACGTCCTGTTCTGCCGTCGTCCCGCCGGTTGCTCCGGTCCTTTCCCGCATGAGCTTTTGTCCGTCTCTGCAGCGCCGATTTCGCCCAACCAACCCATCCTCCGAACCCATGAGCTCCACCCCATCCCCCCTCCAGCAGCGACTGGCCCGATTCATCCTCGGGACTGCTGTAGCCTTGGCCCTACCGGTTGGCCAGGCCCACAACCTCGACACCCGCGCCACCGGCATCTACTTCGACGCCCAACAGGTGGCGCTCATGAACGCTCGGGCCGCCGTCAACCAGCCGCTGGTCCAGGTGGGCGACAAGTTTTGGATCGTCATCAAGACCACCGCCGGCCCCGGTACCACCACCGGCGTGGGCGGCTACCAGACCTTTTACGTGCCGCCAGGGATGAAGGTCATTGACGCGGCCTACGTGCTCCCGGTTTCCACCGTCACCGACCCGCGCGGGTTCAAGGAAATCCCCATGAAGGGCCAGTCGCCGATCGCCATTGGCGCGGGTCCCGTCGGCGCGAAATCCACCCCGGAACTCGCCGGCCTGACCCTCCCCGGCGCCAATGGGCTGGGCTTCGTGACCGCCCCCATGACCGCCGCCGGTCTGCATCGCGGCACGCTGGTGGGGGTGTACGGTGACACCGGCATTTTCTATTCCGAGGATCCGCGCACCAAATTCTGGAGTTACGAGACGGCGCCCAAGGGCACCCAGCCCACCCGCAACAATAACTCCGGCGACATTGTCGGCGAGTTCGACGCCGCCAACGTCACCGGCACCAACGTCCTCGGCGTGACCACCCGGTTCGACATGGATCAACTCCTGGCCTACGGCTGGTCGGGCGGCCCGATCATTGACTACCCCGACCAGCGCGGCAACGCCCCGTGGGGCTTGGCGAGCGTCGTTCCCGGGCCGCAGAGCGGTTATGCATGGGAATTCAACCTCGCCAACTACCTCGCCGCTGGCGGCGCCTTCCCGCCCACCTCGCCGCGCAACCTCACCGCCATTCAGGCGGCCATCAAGATCGGTCCGTGGAAGCGCATTCAGTACCCGGGCAGCCAGATTGCCAAGGACCAGCCCGGCCTGATCAGCGCCGCGCTCGGTTACGGCTCCGTGGACGCCAGCGGTCTGGGACTCGCGTTGAGTGAGTCGAACCCTCTCCCTTTGACTGCCAACGCCGTCCGCTTCGCCATCGGCCAGCTTGAGCTGAGCCGGCCCGAATACAGCGCCGTGCGCGTCGAGGTGCTCTCCAGCCTTGCCCCGGCTTGCGAAAAGATCTATGCCGACGCCTTTGGCGGTGACGCGGGCGGGACCGACAACGGCAAGGATCACATCTGGCGCTATTTCGACCCCACGGTGGTTTCGCTGGATCCCTGCGTGATGCTGCAAAAGGTCAGCTCCGCCCCGATCGTCAAGGTGGGCGACACCTTCTCCTACACGATCACCTTCGCGAACAACGGCACGACGGACCTCCCGAACATCGTCCTCACGGACACCCTGCCCAGCGGCCTCGTGTACCTCAGCGCGGTCCCGGCCCCGACTACCGTGGCCTTGCCCAACCTGACTTGGAATGTGGGCACCGTACCGGCCCAGAAGACCGTCACCCTGACCATTTACGTCCGCGCCTCCGCCTCGGGCACGCTGTGCAATGACATCGCCGCCCGCAGCGGCACCACGCCGGTGGCGATTGCCACCGACTGCACCGAGGTGGGGCTGATCCCCTTCCTCCAGACCGACAAGGACGTGACGCCGACGACCGTCGCCCCCGGCGGCACGGTCACTTACACGGTGAACGTGGACAACCTCGGCACTGGCCCCAATGGCGTGCCCATGGTCCTCACGGAATATCTGCCGCCCGGGTTCACCTACGGCACGCTCCTGAGTGCCACCATCAACGGCGCGGTGTTCACCCCTGCGGTCAACACTTCCAACCCCAACCAGCCTGTTTTCACCATCAACACCGGCATCCAGCCCGGCAATTCCCTCGTGCTCAAGTTCACCGCCACCGTGAGCTCCACCCAGGCGGTCGGCACCTATTGCAATGGCGTCGAGCTGGCCTACAGCGGCCGACGGCAGCCGCCCGTGCCTGACGCCTGCGTCTCCGTCGGCGGCGGGCGGATCGGGGACTTCGTCTGGCGCGACTGGAACGGCGACGGCCTCCAGGACTTCGGCGAGGAGGGCATTCCGGGAGTGACCGTCCAGTTGTGGAACGACGTGGACGGCGACGGCAAGTACACGGTAGGCACCGACACCCTGGTCGCCACCACCACCACCGATGCCAACGGCGCCTACCTTTTCACCGGTCTTGTCGAGGGCGACTACGTCGTCCGGATCCCGACCCCGCCGGCCGGCTACACGAACACCGGCAACCCGCCGGGCGGCATCGGCAACCCCGTCAACGAGGGCCGCGCCATCATTGACTCACCGAATGCCTCGGTGCTCACCGTGGATTTCGGCTACCAGTTCAATCCCGGCCCGGGCGATCCGAAGGGCATCATCGGGGATACGGTCTATTCCGATCTCAGCAACGACGGCGAGCAGGACGTGGGTGAACCCGGCATTCCGTACATCACCGTTCGGCTGTACGAAGACTCCAACGGCAACGGCGTGGTGGACGCTGGTGATCTGCTGATCAAGACCACCGCCACCTCCGATGGCACCACGGACGTGGATGGGGACGGCTTTGAGGATCCGGCTGGGACCTACCTCTTCAAGGACCTCGATCCCGCCCTCAAGTACATTGCCGTGGTGGATGCCGCGGATCCCGATCTGGCGACTTTCTTCGGGATTCCGTACACCGCGTCCACGCCGATCTCGGTCGCGGTCAACACCATCCCCGGCAATCCGGTGGACGGTTATGACTTCCTGGAGGCCGACTTCGGCTTCTTCGGCAGCCCGCCCAGCTCGATCGGTGATCTGGTGTTCCTCGATGTCAATCGCGACGGTCTCTACAACACCGGCGACCTGCCGCTGGCCAACGTCACTGTCGAGTTGTACCTCGATGAAAACGGCGACGGCATCGCCCAGCCGGGCGAGCTGTTCGACACCATCGTCACCGATCTGAACGGCAATTACCTCTTCGACAACCTCGGCGCCGGCCGTTACATCGTGAAGGTGCTGGGCACCGATCCGGATCTGCCGGCCGGCACGGTGGGCACTATCCCCCAGTTCAACGTCAACCTCGCCGCGGGCCAGAACTTCCTGGACGCCGACTTCCCGTACGTCCGCCTGCTCGACAAGACGGTGGACAAGACGTACGAAACCGCGAACGGCATTCTCACTTATACGCTCACCCCGTACTATCCGGGCAGCGTGACGCTCACGTCGGTGCAGGTCAGCGACGCCACGCCGGCGGGCACGACGTACTTCGGCAATGACAGTCCGCCGGCCACCAGCGAGCCGATCATCGGCAGCACCGGCACGGTCACGTGGGACCTGGGCTCCACTGTCGCCGCGGTGAACGGGTCCGGCGGCACGCCGCGGTACGTGCCGACGGCGATCGTTCTGTCCAGCACTGCCGACGTGGATGACACCTACCTTCAGCAGGGAGCCGCCACTACGTGGGCCGGTGGTGCCAACGAGTTGCAGACCCGGCCCGAGGCCACCAAGAACAAAGTAACCTTGATCAAGTTCAACCAGACCACCATTGCCAACCTCGCGGCCACCGATGTCATTGATCGCGCGGTCATTCGGGTGATGGTGACCGGGGCCCGCGCGAACACCACGGTGACGCTGCGGCGGATGACCACGGACTGGACCGAGGGCACGAGTGCCGCCAACGGCGCCACTTGGAACGACCCCAACGGCACCGGGACGGCGGGTGTCTGGGCCTCGGGGGCGTTCAGCTCCGCCGATTATGACACGACCGTCTCATATGGCAGCTTCAGCTCGTTCGCCAACGGACAAACACTCGAGTTCGACGTGACCGACCTCGTGCGCGGATGGAAAAACGGCAGTATCCCCAACCGGGGTGTGGCCCTCATCGCCACGGGGACGGACAACGGCGACCTCAAGTATCGTAGTTCCGAGGGCAACGCGGCCGCCACGCCCGGACCCCGGCTGGTCATCGCGTACTCCCGGTCGAACTCACAGGCCGCCACTACAGATTATGCCGTCAAAGACGAATTCGGCACCGTCGCTTACAACAACGACAACGGCACCGTTTACGCTTCGCACATTACCAACCGCTGGGCCGGCGGCTGGATTGAACTGGGCGACGGTGGTTCCCCGTCTGCCGGTTCCATCCTGATCACTGGCGGTCGCCTGCGGGTCAAGGAAGGTGCAGGACTCGCGATTTACCGCTCGGCCAACTTGGCGGGTGCCACCACCGCCGAACTCAAGTTGGACATGGCGAACAACACCTTGGACAACGCCGCCGACCGCGTCTATCTCCAGGCCTCCATCGATGGTGGCGCTAGTTGGACCACGCTGGACACTTACACGAATGGCACAGCGTCATTCACCGGGAAGACCTTCAATCTGATTACCTTGCTGGGCACTGTGAACAAGGACACCCGCATTCGTTTCCTCAGCACGGCAGGAGGCGGCAAGGCCAAGACGATTGACTTCGATAACGTCACCATCACCTACCGGACCCCGAGCGGCGCGACCACCACCACCCAGCTCGCGGCCGACACGGCGCTGTTGACTGGCACGCGCGACGTCACGGTCACCATGACCGTCCAGTCGTCGGTGCCGGTGTCCGTCACCCCGCCGGCCGACCTCACGCCGATCCTGACGGGGACGGCCACCGCCACCAAGATCAGCGGTCCGACGCCCGGCAGCGGGGTCGCTGACGCGGCGGGGGTCACCTTCAAGTGGGTGTACCAGGTCAATTCCGGTTCGGGCATCGGCAGCGTCCGTTTCAGTGGCGTGCCGACAACCGCCACGTCCGGGTTCACCTTCGGCGCCGGCACATCGCCCAGCGTGATCACCACCGCGCCGCTGACCTTCCAGGTCAAGGTGGATGACCCCACTCCCGTGGGGCCGATTTGCAACGTCGGCAACCTGACCGGCACGGGTCCGTCCCTGCCGGCCCCGTCGCCGCAGGTCTGCACAGCCACCTCTGCCTCGATTGGCGATCGCGTGTGGCTCGACACCAACGGCAACGGCGTGCAGAACCCCGGCGAACCCGGCATCGCGGGCGTGACCGTGTACGTGTATGCGGACGCCGACAATAACGGCATTCCCGACGGTCCGGCCATCGGCACGGCGGTCACGGACAGTGCCGGCAACTACCTCATCTCCGGTCTCGCGGCTGGCAAGTACCTGGTCACCTATGATGGCTCAACCGCGCCGGCCGGCCATTATCCGACCACGGCCACCGTGTTCGCGGTGACACTGGTCTCGGGCCAGCAATATCTGGATGCCGACTTCGGCCTGAAACCGCCGCCGTCCAATCCCGAAGACCGTGCCTCGATCGGCGACCGCGTCTGGCTCGACGCCAATAACAATGGCGTGGTGGACGCCGGCGAAACGGGCATCGCCAACGTGGACGTGCGCCTCTACGTGGACAGCAACAACAACGGCGTCATTGACTTCGGCGAACCGTTGATCGCGACCACCAGCACCGACGCGGCTGGCTACTACCTCTTCAGCGGCCTGAACGCTGGAAACTACATCGTGGATGTGGTGGAGACCGACCCCGAGTTCCCGGCGGCGACCACGCTGGTCAGCGGTGGTTCGCCGGTCACCAGTCCGCCCAGCGGCGGCGTCTGGAAGGTCAGCCCCATCGCCGGCCAGACCATCCTGACCGCCGACTTCGGCTACAACTACACCGGCCTCATCAGCGGCTATCTGTGGTATGACACCAATGCCGACGGCCTCAAGGGCGTGGGCGACACCGCCCAGCCCGCCCCGAACGGCACGGTGGTCCTTTACGAGGACTCGAACAACAACGGCGTGGTGGACGACGGCGAGGTCATCATCCGCACCTACGTCACCTGCAACGGCACGCCGGAATACCCGTGCGGTCCCGGCCAGTCGCCCGGGGCGTACGAGTTCCCGAACCTCCCGCCGGGCAGCTACATCGTGAAGGTCTCCGAACAGGAGGTCCCCAGCCCTGTCACCGGCAACGTCAATACCATGGTGCTGACCACGCCGGACAACTATGCCGTCACGCTGACGCCCGGCGACATGGTCAAGACCGACCGGGATTTTGGGTTGGTCGAGGCCGCGCTGGTCACGGGCCACGTTTTCCACGACGAGAATCACAACGGCCTGTTTGACGATCCCGAGACGCCGCTGCCGAACGTCACCGTGTGGCTGTACGGCCCCGGCCCGGATGGCATCATTGGTACGCCCGACGATTTCGGTCCGGATGGCATCCCCGGAACGGCCGACGATGTTGCGCTCCGGATTGCCACCACCACCACCAATGGCGATGGCGAGTACAAGTTCATCATCACCGTGCCCGGCCCGTATCGGATCGTGTACGACACCAACGACCCGGACATCCCGGCCAGTCTGACGATCCCGACCACCGCTCTGGACTACATCGTGTCGGTCGTGGCCGGTGCCGAGTACAGCGGCTTCGACTTCGGCCGCGACGACGCCGGCAAGATCGGCGACACCGTCTTCGGGGACATCAACAGCAATGGCGCGCAGGATCCGGGCGAACCCGGTCTGGCGGGTGTCACCGTCGAACTCTGGCTCGACGCGGACAACAGCAACACTGTCAACACGGGCGACACCCTGCTGGCGACCACCACCACCGATGCCAGTGGCAACTACGAGTTCGTGGGCCTGGCCGATGGCAATTACGTGGTGCGCGTGCTGACCAGCACGCTACCCGGCGGCTACAACACCACGCCTACGGCCATGCCGCCCACCGAATGGGTGAGCGGCAGCGAGGCGGGCGCGACCATCGTTGGCGGCAACACCGTGTTGGACCGCGACTTCGGGTACCCGCCGACGGTCACCACCTACGCCATCAGCGGCAACGTGTGGGATGACAACGGCGCCGGCGGTGGCACGGCCGGGAACGGCACGAAGGACGGCGCTGAGCCGGGCCTCCCGGGCGTCACGGTCACCATCTCGGTGGATCCGGATGGCGCCGGACCCAATCCCCCCATCCTTTACACGGTCACGACGGACGCCAGCGGCAACTACAGCTTGGCGGGTGTTCCGGCGGGTGCGGCGGTCGTGATCACTGTGGACACCAGCACGCTGCCGAGCGCGGCGTACGTCCAGACCGGCGATCCGGATCCCACGCTGGACAGCCAGAATTCCTTCACGATGCCGGCAGCCAACGTGGTCAACAAGAACTTCGGCTACCGTGAAGAGTTCGGCAGCATTGCTGGCACGTCGGCCGTCGGCAACGGCAACGGCGAGTACGAGGCGGGCATTGACATCCCGCTGCCGGGCTCCGTCATCACCCTCCGCTGGGCCGGCCCGGATGGCATCCTCAACACCGCGGATGACGTGGTGTATCCGCCCGTGACCACTGGCCCGTCCGGCGCGTACAGCTTCACCGGCCTGCTGCCGGGCGTGTACGAAATCACGGAAACCAATCCGCCCGGGTACGTGAGCATCGCCGACCGCGACGGCGGCAACCCGGACAGCATCATCCTCACCCTCGGCGTGGGTCAGAACGTGACCGGCCGGGACTTTGAGAACGTCCTGCCCGACCCGGTCATTGGTGACTATGTCTGGCTGGATGAGAACGGCGACGGTGTGCAGGACGCCGGCGAGGCGGGCATCCCGAACGTGGTGGTGTACCTCTTCGGCGCCGGGCCGGACAACGTCATCGGCACGTCGGACGACAATCTGGTGGCATGGACCGTCACCGACAGCGACGGCGGCTATCTGTTCAAGAACCTCAGCCCGAACACGCCGTACCGCGTGCTCGTGGACGCGACCACGCTGCCGGCCGGCCTGGCGGCGAATCAGACCTACGATCCGGATCCCGTGAAGAATCACGAAACCATCGTGACGACTCCGCTCACCGGCGAAGGCATCTTCACCGCCGACTTCGGCTACAACTGGGCGCCCACCACAGATGTGACGGGCGGCACCGGTACCGGCGCCATCGGCGACCGCGTGTGGGTGGACGTGGACGGCAACGGCCGCCAGGATCCGGGTGAACCGGGCCTGGGCGGCGTGACCGTGGGCCTCCTGGGTGCCGGAGCGGATGGGCTGTTCGGCACGTTGGATGACGTGGTGCTCGCCACCACGGTCACCGCCCCGGATGGCTCGTACATCTTCGATGGTCTGGCTGCGGGGGCTTACCGGGTCCAAGTGGTGCCTCCGACCGGCTACGCCCAGTCGGGCGATCCCGACCAGCCGGGCGTACCTTGCACCGTGTGCGACAACGTGACCACGGCGCCAATCATCCTCGCTCCGGGTGACGTGTACGTGAACGCCGACTTCGGCTATCTGCCGCCTGCCAGTCAGAACAACAGCGTCAGCGGCGTTGTCTTCATGGACCTCGACGCCAATGGAACCAAGGACCCGACCGACACCCTGGTGCCGGGCGTCACCGTGGCGCTCATCCTGGACAGCAACGGCAACGGCGTGTGGGAGGTTGGCGAGCCGATCGTGGCCACCACCACCACCGACTCGGTCGGCGCCTACGCCTTCGGCGGCGTGCCGGACGGCAAGTACATCGTCTGGGTCAATGACGTCGGCAACATCCTCACCGACCTCAAGGTCACGGTGGATCCGGATCCGACCAAGGATGGCCTCACGGCGGTGGACCTTGACTCGCCCGGTACCAATCCGGCGCCGGTCAACGTGACCGACCGCGACTTCGGCTATACGCCGCTCGCGCATTACAGTGGCGCTGGCTTGATCGGCGACACGGTGTACTTGGATCTCGACGGCGACGGTGCTCAGGATTCGGGTGAGCCGGGGCTCGAAGGCGTCACCGTCCAGCTCTGGGACAGCAGCGAGACGGTCAAACTCGCCGAGACCTACACTGACGAGAATGGCAAGTACTACTTCGGCGGCCTCGCCGCTGGCACTTACGTGGTGAAGGTGGTCACCGCCACTCTGCCGGGCGGCGGCGCGGGCATGGCCAACACCGGCGACCCGGATGGTGGCAACGACAGCAAGTCCACCGTCGCGCTATCCAGCGGCCAGATCAAACTGGACCAGGACTTCGGCTACCTCACCAACCTCACGCCCAATACCATCGGTGGCACGCTCTGGGTGGACACCAACGCGAATGGCACGTTGGACGGCTCGGAAGCGGGTCGCTACGCCGGCGTGACCGTCGCCCTGTACGAGGACGTCAACAACAACGGCGTGCTCGACGCGGGCGACCGGCTGGTCAACACCGCCGTGGCCGATGCCTCCGGCAACTACTCGTTCACCGGTCTGCCTGATGGCAACTATCTCGTGGACGTGACGGACACCGCCAACGTGCTGAACGGCCTCTGGAAGAGCAGCGGCCCGACCCCGGGCGCCGATAACAACAGTCAGCCGGATCCGTATCCGGTTTCCGTCTCGGGTGGCGTCCCCAACACCACGGCCGACTTCGGCTACTACGGCACGCCCGGCAGCCTCGGCAACTGGGTCTGGGACGACGCCAATGAGAATGGGATCCAGGATGCCGACGAGATGGGTATCCCGAACGTGGTGGTCACCTTGACCATCTCGTGGCCGGGCGGCGGCACGACCGTCCTCAAAACTTTGACCGACGCGAACGGCTACTACCGCTTCGACAACCTCCTGCTGGACGAGAACCACGATGGCGTGGGCGCCGGCGAGCCGACCTTCTTGATCTCAGTGGCCACGCCGGCGGGCTATGCGCCTACGTTGGTGGACCAGGGTTCCGATGATACGGTGGACTCGGACAATCACGCCGGCCAGAGCGCCAGCACGACTCAGGGCGTCTTTAACGACACCTACGACTTTGGTTACTACCAGGTGGCCACGGTGAGCGGTCACTTGTTCCTCGACCTGAACGGCGACGGTGATCAGGACCCGGGCGAGCCGAATCTGGATGGCGTCAGCGTGCTCATCACCCCCAGCAGCGGGCCGGCCTTCACGGTCGTCACCGACGGCAACGGCAACTGGGTGGCCACGGTGCCGCCGGGCACCACCACGGCGGACGTCGTCGAGGCCACGCTGCCTCCGGGCGTCGTCCAGACCGCCGGCACCGATCCGACCACGGTGACCGCCGTGCTCGGGGTCAATACCTTCACTGACGACGACGGCTACCAGCCGTCCACGCCGCCCACCACGGTGTACGGGCACCTGTTCATTGACACCAACGGCAACGGCGTCCAGGACCCCGGCGAGCCGAACTTGGCCAACGTGGACGTGGTGATCACCAAGTCGGACACCACGACGGTCACGGTCAGCACCGACGCCAACGGCAACTGGGTGGCCATCGTGCCGCCCGGCCTCACCACCGCCGACGTGGACGAGACCGATCCGCAATTCCCGACCGGCTTCATCCAGACGGCGGGCACCGATCCGACCACGGTCACGGCCGTGTCCGGCACGGCGACCAACGCGGGCGATGACGGCTACCAGCCACTGACAGCGACCGATAACCCAACCACCGTGTATGGCCATCTGTTCATTGATACCAATGGCAACGGGGTGCAGGACGCTGGCGAGCCGAACCTGCCGAACGTGGACGTTATCGTCACCGACGGCAGCGGCACGCAGGTGGTAACCACCGATGCCAACGGCAACTGGGTGGCCATCGTCACGCCGGGCCTGGTCACGGCGAACGTGGACGAGACTGATCCGGACTTCCCGGCCGGCTCCATTCAAACCGCCGGTACCGATCCGACGACCGTGACCGCAGTCGTCAACACCGCGGTCAACGCGGGCGACGACGGCTACTACGTGCCGCCGGTGAACTCCATCGGCGACCGCATCTGGCTCGACGAGGACGGCGATGGCGTCCAGGACGCCGGCGAGGCGGGCATCGGCAACGTGCTCGTGACGCTCTACCGGCCCGGCTACGGACCGGACGGCATCCCGGGCAACGCGGACGACAACGATCCCATCGCCCAGACAGTGACGGATACGGAGGGTGGCTACCGCTTCACGGGCCTGCCGCGCGGCATCTTCGTGGTGGAAGTGGATACGACGACCATGCCGGCCGGTTTAGCGGCCAATCCGACCGCTGACCGCGACGGCACGTTGGATCACAAGACCACGGTCAACCTCACCGCGGGCGGCGAGGTGGACGACGCCGACTTCGGCTACAACTGGGCGCCGACCAGCGATGTCACCGGCGGCACCGGCACCGGCGCCATCGGCGACCGGCTCTGGATTGACGCCAATGGCAACGGCAAACAGGACCTCGGCGAGGTCGGTTTGGGCGGTGTCACCGTCAAGCTCTACAGCGCCGGCGCGGACGGCATCTTCGGCACGGGCGATGACCCGGCGCCGTTGACCACCACCAGCAAGCCGGACGGCAGCTACATCTTCGATGGACTGCCGGCGGGCGTTTACCGCGTCGAGGTCAACAACGGCGTGAACCCGACGGGTTACACCCAGACGGGCGATCCCGACCAGCCGGGTGTGACTTGTACGACGTGCGACAACCAGACCACGACGCCCATCATTCTGGCCCCGGGCGATGTCTATGTGAACGCCGACTTCGGTTACCAGCCGCCCGTTGGGCCCGGTAACAGTGGCGTCATCGGCGACACGGTGTGGGTGGACCTTAACCTCAATGGCGGCGTGGACGCCGGCGAGCCGCGCTTGGCCGGGGTGACCGTGGCCTTAATCGTGGACTACAACGGCGATGGCCAATGGCAGCCGGCGGGTGCCGACGGCATCTTCGGCACGGCGGACGACGAGCCGATCATCGGCCAGACCATCACCGACGCCAACGGCTTCTACCAATTCACGGGTCTGCCGCTCCTTGATTGGGACGGCATCGGCGATCCGAACAATCCGGACGCGGACTACCTCGTCTGGGTCAACGACACGGCTGGGGTGCTCGGCTCCTTGGTTGCGACATACGACTTCGACGGCGCCAATCCAACCACCGGTTTCGTGACCGGTCTGGGCATCAGCGCGGTGGGCGTGGACGGGGCGTTCAGCCGTAACGATCAGGACTTCGGCTATGCCCCGGCGGGCCAGACCTCGAGCACCGGCGTGATCGGCGACACCATCTTCCTGGATCGGAATGGCAACAGTGCGTTCGAGGAGGGCGAAGGTCTCGAAGGCGTGGCGGTCCAACTCTTTGACGCGACGGGCACCACGCTGCTGGCCACGACCTTCACGGACGAGAACGGCCGGTACTTCTTTGGTGGCCTGGCCCCGAGCACCACCTACACGGTCAAGGTGGTCACCAGTACGTTGCCGCCGGGGCTGAACAACACGGTGGATCCCGACGGCGGGGTTGCCAACCAATCCGTCGTCACGTTGGGCGCCAGCGGCGCGGCCTTGATCAACCTGCTCCAGGACTTCGGCTACGCGGCTGCCACGCCGAACACCATCGGCGGCACCATCTGGGTGGACACCAACGCGGACGGTACGCTGGACACGGGTGAAACCGGCCGTTACGCCGGCGTGACGGTGGTCCTCAAGGACGCCAACGGCAACATTGTGGGCACCACGACCACGGATAGTGCCGGCAACTACTCCTTCACCAGTCTGCCCGATGGCACCTACACCGTGGACGTGACCGACACGGCCAACGTGCTGAACGGCCTGTGGAAGAGCAATGGCTCCAATCCGGGCAGCGATGGCAACAGCCAGGTTGAGCCGTACACGGTGTCGGTCACGGGTGGCGCAGTGAACACCACGGCCGACTTCGGCTACTATGGCGCCCCGGCGGCGCTGGGCGACTTCGTCTGGCGCGACAACGGGGCCGGCGGCGGGATCGGTGGCAATGGGATCCAGGATGGCACCGAGCCGGGCATCCCCGGCGTCGGGGTCACCTTGACCATCACCTGGCCGGCCGGCGGCGGTACGACCGTGGTGAAAACCATCACCGACGCCAATGGCAACTACTCCTTCGGCAACCTGTTGCTGGATGAGAACCACTCCAGCACCGGCGGCAGCGGGCCGACCTTCGTGATCACTGTGGCGACGCCGTCGGGGTTGACGCCCAGCCCGGTGGATCAGGGGAGCAACGACGCGCTGGATTCCGATGGCACCACGATCAGTGCGACGGTCGCTCAGGGTGAAACCAACGACACCTACGACTCGGGCTTCTACGGGACCTATAACATCGCCGGCAAGGTGGTGGACGACGGAAGCTCCGGGAACGGGCTGATTGACATCCCGGGTGACACCCCGGTGTCCGGTGTGGAGATCAAACTCTACCGCGACAACAACAACAACGGCGTTGTGGACGGCGGCGACACCTTGGTGGACACGCAGACTACGGACACCAACGGCGACTACACATTCGCCAGCGTCCCGGAGGGCAATTACCTCGTGGTGGAGACAGTACCCATCGGCAAGACGGCCGTTACTGACTCCGACGGCGACACCAACGGCAAGAACGTCATTGACGTGACGCTGAGCGGCGGCAACAGCACCGGGAACAACTTCCTGTTGAAGCCCGCACCGCCCACGGCCGCCCGGCTGGCTTACTTCCGGGCGGTGACGACCGGGGATGGGCTCGTGCAAGTGACCTGGGGCACGCTGGTGGAGAACGGCGTACTGGGCTTCCGGGTGGAGCGGTCCACGGCGGACGGCGGCTGGCAACGGCTGACGGCGCAGATGATTCCGGCGACGGGCTGGGATGGTCGGCCGCAAAGCTACGGTCTGACGGATGCGAGTGCTCCGGCGGAGGCGGGCGTGCTGTATCGGCTGCTGGAGACGGACCTGAGCGGACGGGAGCGGGTGCTGGCCGTGGCGGCGGTGGAAGCCGGGATGACAACGGGCATCGCGCGGACGGAGACGGGTCTGAGCCTGAGTGTGCGCGGGGCGCCGAACGGGAGCGTGACGGTGCAGACGGCGGAAGCGGTCCAGGGTCCGTGGACGGCGGTGCAGACGGTGACGCTGGATGGCGCGGGCGCGGCGGTGTTGAACCTGGGTGTAGACGTGAATGGTCCGGCACGGTTCTACCGGGTGGTGAGCGAGTAGGCAGCATCACCCCGTAATGGGATCACGCGGGCGGGCTTCGGCGACGGAGCCCGCCCTTTTCGCACGCGGCGTCGGTCTCCTGACCGGCTCCAGCGGCCGACTTGGAGGTCGGCGGTACGGATTTGGTAGCGCCGGCTTTCCAGCCGGCCCAGAGGCGCGTAACGCCGGTCTCCTGACCGGCTCCGGGGGCCGACTTGGAGGTCGGCGCTACGAATTCGGTAACGCTGGCGTTCCAGCCGGCTCAAACCTTCCAAGCGTTCAGCGGTACGGCCCAGTTCGGTTGCGGTAGCTGCCGGTTCGAAGTCAATTTCCCGCTTGGAAATCAATTCCCACTTTTTAATTCGATTAGGCTAAATTCAAACTGCCAAAATTGTACTTTCGTGATTTGCGTGCCCGGTCAGGCCATGCACTGATGGCGTCTGTACGCAATTTTGCCTAATAAAAAAAAATCCTTTCCGTTGGTGACCCGAGCCGAATAGCCTGATGAATAAGAAATGGGCAGAGTCGCAGTCTCCAAGATCGAAGCTTTCGCTGGGTGGCTGGAAATAACTACCGCTAATAGCATCAGTTCTGGCGTCCGCGTCACCGCGAGGACTTCGTGTGTCATCAGGAAATCAACCCAACTTCAACCCATGAAAAACCTCCTCTCCCGACTATTTCTCACTCCGCTTGGTCCGATCCTGGCCGCGGCGGTGGTCCTTCCCAACCTGCATGGCGCCGCTGCCGGGGTGGCGACTCGCGCTGCAGCCGTTGATCCTGTCCCCGCCTTGGTGGAATTCTCCGACGTGGCGCCCGCCCGAAGCCGCGTGGCCCTCGCCAAGGAGGACAAGAGCAAGGATAAGGGAAAGGAGAAAGAGAAGGAGACGGGCAAGGACAAGGAGAAGGAGGCGAAGCCGCCCAAGTTCAAGGTCAACCCGGAACTGAAGCGCGCGCCACGGATTCAACTGGCCCTGCCCAACGGTCTTACCGTGACGGCGGTCCGGAGCGAGCTGAACGACCTGGGCAACGGTGATTTCGTGTGGGTGGGCGAGGTCGAGAATCACCCCTTCAGCCAGGTGGCGCTCACCTCCTACCAAGGTGCGTCAGCCGGCATGGTGCATTTGCCGTGGGTCGAGGGCGGGGAGTACTTCGACCTGCTGCCTCAGGGCGACGGTGGTTACGTGTTGGTGCCGGTCAGTCTGGACGGTGTCACCGACGGCGAGCCGATTCCCGGTGGCGACGGGCCGGCGGAAAACGATCTGGTTCCGGCGACCGAGCTGAATCCGGCGGTGGTTGACCTGATGCTGCTCTACACGCCAGATGCGCGGGCTCACTACGAATGGCTCGACTCCCTTTACGGCACGAGCGGCGGCATTCAGGCCCGCCTGGTAACGGCCGTGGCGACGGCAAACGCGGCGATGCGCAACAGTCGCATCCACCTGCTGTTCAACTTGGTTCACATGGCGGAAATCTACGATCCCATCAGTCCGAACATGAGCGGGTCGCTCAGTGCGTTGATGAACCAATACGACGGCGTCATGGACGAAGCGCATGTCTGGCGGGACCAATACAAGGCCGATGTGGTGTCGCTGATCGGTCTTCATGACGGGGCGGGGATTGGGTACGTGATGAGCTATCCCTCGATCGGTTTTGCTGGAGCGGCATTTTCGGTCGTCAACGCGAACTTTCTCACCTCCTACACCCTGCATCACGAAATTGGTCATAACCTCGGCTGCGCGCATAACCGGGCGAGCGCCAGTGTCCTCGGGTGTTTCCCGTACTCGTTTGGTTACCTGGACTGCGTGAACGGCTTTGGTACCGTGATGGCCTATTCTTGCACTAGCGGCGGATACGCTCAGCGGATCAACTACTTCTCCAATCCTGACGTCCTTTACAACGGCTTCCCGACGGGTGTGTGGTTCGAGGATCCCAACTCCGCCGACAACGCGCGGACGATCAACCTGACGGGGCCGGTGGCGCAACAGTGGCGAACCGGGACGGTCGCTCCGGCGGCGCCGTCCAATCTGGGTGCCACGGCGACGGTCAATGGCACCACGGTGTTTGTGACGTGGACTGACAATTCGGCCAATGAGGCGGGTTTCCGGCTCGAGCGTTCGACCGATCAGGTCAACTGGTCGGTCATCGCCACGCTGGCAGCCAACATCGTCAGCTTTGAGGATGCCGGCCTGACTCCGGAGTCCACCTACCACTATCGCCTGCGCTCCTACAATGGCGGCGGTTTCTCCGCCTATTCCGACACGGCCAGCGTCGTGACGACCACCAATCCTCCCGCCGCTCCGACTGGTTTGACGGCCACGGCGATCAACGAATCGCAGATCAATCTGGCGTGGGCGGATAACTCCACCACCGAAACGGGCTTCACCATCGAACGCTCGGCTGGGGGCGGTCCGTGGACCCAGATCGCCCAAGTTCCCGCTAACTCGACGTCTTTCGCCGACACGGGGTTGACCATGGGCACCACGTACTCCTACCGCGTTCGTTCGTACAACGGCGTCGGAAGTTCCGCTTGGTCCAACACCGCCTCCGCCACGCCCCAGCCGCCGCCGCCGCCGGCGACGCCCAGCGGCCTGAACCCTTCGGCCGTGTCCAGTTCGCAGATCAGCCTGGTCTGGAGCGACAACGCCAACAACGAAACCAGCCACCAGTTGGAACGCTCGTTGAATGGTGTCGTTTGGTCGGCGTTGGCCACCTTGGGTGCCAACGTGACCAGCTATTTGGACACCGGGCTCGACCCGGCCACGACCTACCATTACCGCCTGCGCGCCTGCAATTCCGGCGGCTGCTCAGACTTCACGCCCGGGGCGTCGGCCACCACCCTTCCGCTGCCGCCAGCAGCCCCGTCCGGGTTGACAGCGACCGCATTGTCTCAGACGGAGATCGGGCTGGCTTGGGCAGACAATTCCGCCAACGAAACCGGATTTCAGGTGGAGCGCTCCTTAAACGGCACCTCGTGGTCGCCCGCCTTCCAAGTCGCGGCCAATGTCACCTCCAGCATTGATACCGGTCGGACCGCCAACACCTTGTATTACTACCGGGTGATCGCGTTCAACGCGGGCGGCTCCTCCGTGCCCTCCGGCACGGCTTCGGCCACCACACTGCCGAATCCGCCGGCTGCACCGGCCAACCTGACGGCCACGGCGGTTTCGCCCACCCAGATCAATCTGGCCTGGCAGGATCTCGCGAACAACGAAACCGGCTTCCAAGTTGAACGCTCCATCGCGGGTGGCGCGTGGACCCTCGCGGCCACGCTGGGCGCAAACGTGACCGTCTTCCAGGACACTGGCCTGACGCCCGAAACCGCCCACAGCTACCGGGTGCGCGCCGTCAACGCGGGCGGTGCTTCGGCTTGGTCCAATGTGGGTTCCGCTAGCACCCCGGCTATTCCCACCCTCAATCCGCCGCTGAATCCGGCGGCCACCGCCGTTTCTTGGGGCATGGTGGACCTGGTCTGGACCGACAACAACACCATTGAGGACGGTTTCGAAGTTCAACGTTCGGTCGGGGGCCAGGCTTGGACGCCCGTCGCCTGGGTGGGACCAAACCTCACCAGCTATCGCGACAGCGGGTTGTCGGCGCAGACCGCTTACAGCTATCGGGTGCTGGCCTTCTCGGGAGCGTCGTATTCGGCTGCTTCGACCACGGTGACGGTGGCCACTCCGGCCTTCGTGGCGCCGACGGCGACGGTCACGTTCAACTCCATCGGCTCGGAAGACGGCTACACGCTGGAGTCGGCCGAGACTTCGAACATCGGCGGGTCATTCAAGGCGGGGACGGCCTATGTCGGCGATTCCAGCCGCAAGTACCAGTACAAGTCCATATTCTCCTTCGACACCGGCCCGCTCCCGGACTCGGCCGTGGTGGTTGCCGCCCAGTTGCGCTTGAACGTTTCGGCGACCACGGGTGTTTCGCCGTGGACGACCCACGGGAATTGCCTCGTGGACATCAAGGGCGGGAGTGGTTTCGGCGGCAGCACCGCGCTCGCCAAGACCGACTTCGAGGCGCCAGCAGACGCCACCCAGGTCGCCACACTGAGCGCGGCGGCCAAGGGTCAATGGTCCGAGGGAGCGCTGAACGAGGCGGGGCGTGGTTTCGTGAACCGCACCGGCAAGACCCAGTTGCGGGTGTATTTCGCGCTGGACGACGACAATGATGGGACGGCGGACTACGTGACGTTCCTCTCGGGTTCTGCCTCGACTGCTTCCTTGCGTCCGCAACTGGTGGTGACGTACGAGGCGTCACCCACTCCGGCGGCCGCTCCGTTTGGCCTGGTCGCCAAACCGGTCTCGGTTACGCAAATCGGCCTGACTTGGTTTGATCCCGCAAATAATGAGACCGGTTTCAAGATCGAGCGCTCCGTTGACGGGGTCAACTGGGTGGAAATTGCCCGAACCACGGCCGATGTAGTCATGTACACCGATTCCGGCCTGATCGAGGGGCAGTCGTACTCGTACCGGGTCCGCTCCTACAACGATCTGGGCGTTTCTTCGGCCTCGAACACGGCCACCGCCGTTCCGTCCAATCCGCCGGTCACCGGGACCTTCAACTCGATCAGCACCGAGGACGGCTGGATCTTGGAGTCGGGCGAAAACACCGGCGTGGGTGGCAGCATCAAGGCCGGCGCAGCCTTCGTGGGCGACGACCGGAACAAGAAACAATACCTGTCCATCTTCTCCTTTGACACCTCTGCGTTGCCAGACAATGCCGTCATTGTTTCGGCTCGTCTGCGGCTCCGGGTGGCGGCGTTTGCCGGCACCTCGCCCTGGCAGACCCACGGCAACTGCCTCGTGGACGTCAAGGGTGGCACCGGCTTCGGTGGCGCGACGGCGCTGGCCGTGGGTGACTTTGCGGCGGCGGCGGACGTGGTTGCCGCCACCACCTTGTCGGTGGCGACCGCCGTCGGCCAATGGTCCGAAGGCACCCTCTCCAGCGCTGGCCTTAACAGCCTCAACAAGGTCGGCAAGACCCAGTTCCGGATCTATTTCCAACTGGACGACGACAACGATGGGACGGCGGACTACGTCAGCTTCTCCGCTGGCGGAGCCGCTGTGGGCAGCAAGCCGGAACTGATTGTCGAATACTTGCTGCCCTAGCGCACTCACAGCTCAGCAGGTGGCGGCAGGCAGTGCCCCCCTTGGGTGGGAACCAGCGAAGCGGCTGGGTAGCGGAACGGTAGTGCCGGCACCCGAGCGAGGGGTGTCGCCAGGACGGTTTGTGCCCGTCACGGAGTCTCCCTGAACTGCGGAGTTGGGGAACCCCTTGCGTTCGGCGGCTGCCCACCAACCCTCGGGTTTCCCGCTGACGCCAAGGAGGCGCCGGCCCTTGGTGCGCGGCCGGCAACCAGCTCGGCAGCAAAGTGGCCGCTTTGCTGGTTGCGCGCCGGCCGTTTCTCGCCAACTGCCGCGCCGGTGTCCCGGCCCGTCATGGCCCGGTGCGGCTTGCGCCCCGGCTCCTTCCCTGTCTTAGGCAGGAACGAGGGATTGCGGTTCGGCGTTCCGTTGCCCCTGCCGGCGCACTCACCTTCAGCCTGACCTTGGGGCGGCTGCCAGCGAAGCGAGCGGCGGCGATGCTCAACGGCCGCGCGCCTCGATCAGGCGCCGGATGTCCGGCCGGGGATCGAGCTCCGCCACGGTCTTCTGGCCGTCCGCGCCGGCGTCAATCCACCAGCGGAGCAGGGCGATTTCCTCCTCCGTGGGCTGGGGCTTGCCCTCGGGCGGCATGTGATCGTCGTGTTCGAGGGGGAGCAGGATGCGCCGAATCAACTCGCTGTCGGCCGAGTGGCCGGCTTGCACGGACGGCCCGCCGGCGCCGCCGGCCATCAACCCGTCGAACGAGTCGAGACGCAGTTTGCCCTTGGGCTTCTCGGCGCTGTGACACGAAACGCAGGTTCGATCCAGGATTGGCTGCACCACGGCGGTGTACGCGGATAGATCAGCGGCGTCGCCCTTGGCGGCCGGCGCTGACGCCGAAGCCCCGCCGAACAGGTGCCGGAGCGGTGCGGGAGCATGGCGGGTTAGGAAGTCCCTGCCGTGGGTGATCGAGCCGCCGTAGTGACTGGCTGCGACCAGCACCCCGACCGTCACCAGCAGACTGAGCCGGTAGGCTGGCGTTGCGCGGAAACGGTGACACACGGCGGTGACGAGGACGAGCCCGGCAGTGGCCACCCCCAGCCAGCGGTGCCAGAAAAGCAGGTGCTCGTCATAGCCTCCGGTCCGGGCCAACTGCCACCCGCAGAAGACGGTCAGCCAACTGGCGGGCACGGCCAGCGCCAGGATGTAGCCGGCGGAGGCGTTGGCGTTCTTCAAGCCCGGCAGGCAGGCCACCAGCTCCAGCGCCGCCAGCAGCAGCAGGAAACCAATCGGGAGATGGAGCAGGAGCAGGTGCAGCCGCCCAATGAACTGAGCGAAATCGGAGATGTCAGCCATGCGCCGCAAAATGCGGGCAAGGGTCCGTTGACGCAAGCCGGTAAGGCCAAGGCCGGAAGTAGTCCGCAGGATCCCCTCTCCGGGGCGGCCCCGGACGGTTCGAAAAGCGGACCTAAGCGGGGTCGTCGCCGCCGACGTGAGGAGGCGGAAGGGTTACGGCATTTCCAGCGAGGACGTAGCGCTGACATTCTTGTCGGCCCGTAGCGCCGGCATTCTTGCCGGCGGGTGCCGCTGACCTGCGGTCGGCCGCGGGGCCGGTCAGGAGACCGGCGTTACGGGCCGGCTGGAAAGCCGGCGTTACGGGACGCGGCGGGCTTGGTGTCGTCTGTAGCGCCGGCATTCTTGCCGGCCAGTAGCGCCGACATTCTTGTCGGCAGGAACCGGCGACCTTCTCGTCAGCCTGTACCGCCGGCATTCTTGCCGACGGGTGCCGCTGACCTGCGGTCGGCTGCGGGGCCGGTCAGGAAACCGGCGTTACGCGCCTCTGGGCCGGCTGGAAAGCCGGCGTTACGGGGCGAGCCGGGCTTCGTGTCGCCTGTAGCGCTGGCATTCTTGCCGGCGGGTGCCGCTGACCTGCGGTCGGCCGCGGGGCCGGTCAGGAGACCGGCGTTACGGGCCGGCTGGAAAGCCGGCGTTACGGGGCGCGCCCGCTGCAAAGCTGGCGTTACCGGAAGTGGCGGGCTACCGGTCGCCAAGAATTCTGGCACCCGGTCGCACTTCACGCCTTTCACTTGCTCCGCCGGGCGGCCGGACGGAGATTCTCCCGTCATGCGCATTCTGGTGGTCGAGGACAACGACACGACCGCACCGTTCGTGGTCAAAGGCCTGCGGCGAAGCCATTTCGACGGGGATCGCTGCCCAGCCCGCGAGGAGGCGCTGCCTCTCTCCGGTGCATCCTGCCGCGCCGGACAACCGAACTGGCAAGGTGCAGATCGAGTAGGCGGGACGGCGCTGTATCCGGGTCCATTGATCCGGCGGCGTAACGCTCGCGATCCCCGATGAGCCAATCCGAACCAGCTTCCGCAAGCGCCTTCTTTGCCCGCCTGCGCCGCTGGGCCCGGCGCTTGATACTTGCCGGCGCCGGTCTCGTGGCGGCGGGGCTGCTTGCGCGGCTGGCGTTCTTCACCGGACCGCACCTGCCGCCGGAGCTGCTGCCCGACACGCCCATCGTGGACCTGCACTGCCACGTGGCCGGCCTGGGATTCGGAGGCAGTGGTTGCTTTGTTTCGCCCGCGCTGCGCGACAACTGGCGGTTCGATTTCTATCTGCGCGCGTTCGGCGTCACCCGCGCTGAGGTCGAACGCGAGGGGGATGCGCTTCTTCCCGTCCGTGTCGCCGCCGCCGTGGGGCAAAGCCGTTACGTGAAGCAGGCCGTCATCCTCGCGCTGGACGGAGCGGTGGACGCCGCCGGCCAACTGGACACCAACCGCACCGAGTTCTACGTGCCGAACGAGTTTGTGGCGGCCGCCTGCCGTCAGCACATGAACCTGCTCTTCGGCGCGAGCGTCAACCCGTACCGCGCGGACGCGCTGGCCCGGCTCGAGTGGGCCGCGGCCCACGGCGCCGTGCTCGTGAAGTGGTTGCCCTCGATCCAACTCATTGACCCGGCCGATCCGAAGCTGGAACCATTCTACCGCCGGTTGATTGAACTGCGGTTGCCCTTGCTCACCCACACGGGCGCCGAGAAGTCCTTCACCCACAGCGCCGACGAGTTCGCCGATCCGGAGCGCTTGGAATTGCCGCTGAAGCTGGGCGTGACGGTCATCGCCGCGCACGTGGCCACCACCGGCGAGCATGCGGGCGAACGCGACATTGACCGGCTGGCCCGCCTGATGTCGGCCTACACGAATCTGTTGGCCGACATTTCCTCGCTCACGCAATTGAACAAGCTGGGCTATTTGGGCGAGGTCCTCGGCCGCCCCGAGTTCCGGGGCCGGCTGCTCTACGGCAGCGACTTCCCGCTGATCAACCTGCCTCTGGTGTCGCCGTGGTATTTCCCGCTGAACCTGCGCCTCGGTGAAATGCGGCGGCTCGCCGATCTTCCCAACCCGTGGGATCGCGACGTGGAACTCAAGCGGGCGCTGGGTGTGCCCGCTGAAATCTTCGCGCGGTCGGCAGTCCTGCTTTCCGCCCGCCGCCCCGACGCTCGCTGAGCTCAGCGCCGCTTGTAGCTGATGGCCATGCCGTCGCCTTTTTCGTCCGACGCGCGGATGATGACGGTTTCGTAGCGGGCCGGGTCCTGCACGTGGTCCAGGTAGTCGCGCATCTGGCCGGCGCTTTGGATGACATTGTCCGCCACGACCAGCGCGCCGGGCTTGAGCTTGGGTTCAAGGGCTTTCAAGTACTGGAGATAGTCGCGCTTCACCGCGTCGAGGAACACGAAGTCGAATTCGCCTTCCAGAGCCGGCAGTACCTTGAGCGCGTCGCCCTCGATGACCGTCACGGTCTGGTCGAGCCCCGTTTTGCGCAGGTTGTCGCGGGTCGCGCGGACCATCTCCGGATCAATGTCCACCGTGATCAGATGCCCGCCGTTGCGCTCGAAACCGACGCCCATTTGCAGGGCGCCGTAGCCGGTGGCGGAACCCACCTCGACGCCGCGTTTCGCGCCGGAGCTTTGCACCAGGATGCGCAGCAGCATGGCGTCGCCCGGCGTGGTGTTGAGAATGGTCCGCTTGAAGTTGCGGATGAACTGCTCGCGCGCGGCCTCGGAGACCGCCGGCGCGTCGGCGGCGTGGCCGGGCGGCAGCAGCGTGACCGTCAGGACAAACGAGAGCGTCACCAAGTGGGGGAAGATGTGTTTCATGATCATTCTTGAAAGCGCAGGCAGCGTTGGTCCGCGCCTGGACCTTGGCAACGCAATTTCAACCCGCCGTCACGCCAGTGGCCCACCGTTGCCGCGACGCCGGACTTGCCCTGGCGCCGCTGGACGGGAAAGCTCTCGCCGTCGCCCGCCCTCATACCGGGCAGTCCGGCACACGATGAACCACCCGACCATCGCAACGCCCGCCCGCAGTCCGTGGCGCTCGCTGGCCGCTGACTACCTCGGCCTCGCGCTCGCGCTCGGTGCCCTGATCGTGGTGTTTGGCCTGACGACCCGGAATTTCCTCTCCACCGACAACTTCCGCGCCATTGCCAACCAGATTCCCGCCGCGATGCTGATCGCCACCGGCATGACCTACATCCTGGTCATCGCCGAAATTGATCTCTCCGTGGGTTCGGTGCTGGGGCTGTGCAGCGCGGTGCTGGGCGTCGCCCTCGCCCAATGGGAGCTCGCCCTCTGGCTGGCGGTGCCGCTCACCCTGGGTGTCGGGCTCGCGTGCGGCGCGTTCAACGGCGCGGTCTCGCTGCGGTGGCGGCTGCCGTCGTTCATCGTCACGCTCGGCATGTTAGAGATGGCGCGCGGCGGTGCGCACGCGGTGTCGGGATCCCGCACCCAATACATCGGCACCGCCGTGGCCGGCATCGCCGAGACCCACCTGTTCGGTCTGTCGCTGCCCTTCCTGCTGGCCACCGCCATCGTCGTGCTCGCGCAACTGGTGCTGACGCGGACCGTCTTCGGCCGCTACCTGGTGGCCATCGGCACCAATGAGGAGGCCGTGCGGCTCAGCGGCATTGACCCGCGGCCCATCAAGCTGACGGTGTTCCTCATCGCTGGCGTTTTGGTGGCGCTCGCGGCGGTGATTGACACCTCGCGCTACCAGTCGGCCAATCCCAACGCCGGCACCGGGTTTGAGCTTCAGGCCATCGCGGCCGCCGTCATCGGCGGCACCAGCCTGATGGGCGGTCGCGGCTCGGTGATCAGCACCTTCTTCGGCGTGTTGATCATCGCAGTGCTCAACTCCGGCCTGGCGGCCGTGGGCGCGAAGGACGAAACCAAACGTCTGGTGACCGGTGCCGTGATTGTCGCCGCGGTGATCCTTGACCAGTATCGCCACCGGTGGTCGCGCCGGAGTTGACGCAGCGACCCCCTGAAACCTCTTCCTTCTCCCTCACCATGCGCCCGAAGATCGTTGTCATCGGCAGTTCCAACACCGACATGGTCATCCGGCTTGCCCGGCTTCCGCGGCCCGGCGAGACCATTCTCGGCGGAGAATTTACCACTGCGGCGGGCGGCAAGGGCGCGAATCAGGCCGTCGCCGCGGCGCGCGCCGGCGGTGACGTGACGTTCGTCGCCCGCGTGGGCCGCGACGTTTTCGGGGACCAGGCGCTCGCCGGCTTCCGGCGCGACCGCATCGAGACCCGCTGGGTCCTGCGCGACGGGCGGGCGCCATCGGGGGTCGCCTTGATCTTCGTGGCAAAGGACGGAGAGAACTCGATCGCCGTCGCGAGCGGCGCCAACGCCCGTCTCTCCCCGGCGGACGTGCGGCGGGCAGCGGGCGCGATTCGCGCGGCCGATTCGGTCGTCCTGCAAGTGGAAACGCCCTTGCCCACCATCGAGGCGGCCGCGCAACTCGCCGCCCGTGCCGGCGTCCGCGTGATCTTGAATCCCGCTCCCGCCCAAAAGTTGCCGGAACGCCTCCTCAAACTGGTTTCGATTCTCACCCCGAATGAAACCGAGGCCGAATTGCTGACCGGAGTGAGCGTGCGCGACGCCAGTTCCGCGCAACGGGCGGCGGACGAACTGCTTAAGCGCGGTGTCGGCGCGGTCGTCATCACGCTTGGCGCGCGCGGCGCCTTCGCGGCCACCCGGGAGTTCCGGCGACTGGTCCCCGGCTTCCGGGTCAAAGCGGTGGACACCACGGCGGCGGGCGACGTTTTCAACGGCGCGCTGGCGGTGGCCTTGGGGGAGGGACGCGGGCTGATCGAGGCGGTCCAGTTCGCGAATGCGGCGGCGGCGGTTTCCGTCACGCGCCTTGGGGCCCAGCCTTCGGCACCCCGACGGCGCGAGATCGCGCGCCTGGTCGGAGGCGGACGCGGCGGGCCTCGTGTCGTCTGTAGCGCCGGCATTCTTGCCGGCCAGTAGCGCCGACTTTCAAGTCGGCCTTGGGGCCGGTAAGGAGACCGGCGTTACGGCGCGCGGCGGGCTTTGTGTCGTCTGTAGCGCCGGCATTCTTGCCGGCAGGTGCTGCCGACCTCCAGGTCGGTCCCGGAGCCGGTCGGGAGACCGGCGTTACGGGCCGCATAGGACCTTTGGTCAGCGTGTAGCGCCGGCATTCTTGCCGGCCAGTAGCGCCAGCATTCTTGCCGGCAGGTGCTGCTGACCTCTAGGTCCGTCCCGGAGTCGGTCGGGAGACCGGCGTTACGGGCCTCTGGCCCGCTGGAAAGCCAGCGTTACGGCGCGCGCCGGGTTTCGTGTCGTCTGTAGCGCCGGCGCTCTTGCCGGCAGGTGCCGCCGACCTTCAAGTCGGTCCCGGAGCCAGTCGGGAGACCGGCGTTACGGGCCGGCTGGAAAGCCGGCGTTACGGCGCGCGGCGGGCTTCGTGTCGTCTGTAGCGTCGGCATTCTTGCCGGCAGGTGCTGCTGACCGCCAAGTCGGCCTTCAAGGTTGCAGCTTTTTGTTCGTCCTCGCTTGCCGTCGTTGGTCCGCTCCAACATCCTTCGCGCATGAGAACTCCTTCGCGCCTTGCTCGCTTGCTGCCCGCTTTCGCGGTTTGTTTCCTCGCCGGCTCTCTCGTCGCGGCCGAGAATCCCGTTCCGAATCCATCCTTTGAGCAGGCCGGTGGCGGTCCCGGCGGCGCCCAACGCCCGCGTGGCTGGCGCACCGAGACGTGGGGCGGGGAGGGCGCCTTCGGCTACGCGAATGTGGGGCGCACCGGCAGCCGGAGCGTGGAGTTGTCGTCCGAGCGGGGGGCCGACATCAGTTGGACGGTGACGGTGCCCGTGCAGCCGTTCACCCGCTACGCGCTGAGTGGTTGGATCAAGACCGAGAACGTTCGGCCGGTGAGCGGCGGGCGCGGCGCCCTGTTGAACCTGCACAACCTGCAAGGCGTGGCCACACCGGCGGTGACCGGCACCAGCGACTGGACCGAGGTGAAAACCGAGTTTGAAACGGCCGATCAGACCAGCGTGCAGTTGAACTGCCTGTTTGGCGGCTGGGGGCAGGCGACCGGGAAAGCGTGGTACGATGACATCACGCTGACAGCCCTGGCTGAGGTGACGCCACCAGCCCCGCGCCTTTCGGTGGACGCGACACAGGTGGGCGAACCGATGTCGGAGAACGTGTACAGCCAGTTTATCGAACACCTCGGCCGGTGCATCTATGGCGGCATCTGGGCGGAGATGTTGGAGGACCGAAAGTTCTATCATCCGATCAAAGCGAATTACGCGCCCTACACCTCACTGCGGAACACGGCCTACCCGGTGGTGGGTGCTTCACCGTGGCAGATTGTGGGCGACACCGCGGGTGTGACCATGAGCACGAACCAGCCGTTTGTGGGGCGGCACACCCCGCGGATCGCCAAGGGGAGCGGCATCCGGCAGCTCGACCTGGGCGTTTCGGAGGGCAAGTCCTACACCGGTTACCTTTGGCTGAAGGCCGACCGCGCCGCAGGAAGCGAGGCGACGGTGACCTTGGCGTGGGGCGATGAACAGGGTGGGCGCGACTCACAGACGGTCTCGGGGATTGATGCCGAGTACCGGCGATATCCGTTCGAGTTCACCGCATCGGTCACCACCGACAAAGCGTGGGTGGAACTGCGGGTGGATTCGGGCGCGGTGCTGCTGGGGACGGCGTCGCTCATGCCGGCGGACAACGTGGAGGGGCTGCGCGCCGACACGCTGGCGTTGCTCCGTGAACTGCGCGCACCTATCTACCGCTGGCCCGGCGGCAATTTCGTCAGCGGCTACGACTGGCGCGACGGCATCGGGGACCGCGACCGGCGTCCGCCGCGGACGAACCCGGCCTGGACCGGCGTTGAGCACAACGACTTCGGAATGCACGAATTCATCCGCTTCTGCGAACTGGTCGGCGCCGAGCCGTGGATCACGGTGAACACGGGCTTTGGCGACGCTTATTCGGCGGCCGCGCAGCTCGAGTACTGCAACGGCTCGACCGACACGCTGTGGGGTGCGCGCCGCGCGAAGAACGGATCACCCAGGCCGTTCGGAGTGAGGTATTGGGGCATCGGCAACGAAATGTGGGGCAACTGGCAGCTTGGTTACATGTCGCTGGACCATTACATCCTCAAGCAGAACTGGGTGGTGGACAAGATGCGCGAGGTGGATCCGAACATCTTCACCATCTCCTCGGGCAACGCGGGTCCGTGGAGCACCGGCCTGCTGAAGCATTGCGCCGACCACATGGAGGCGATCGCCGAGCACTTCTACTGTCAGGAACGGCCGGGCTTGATGGCGCACATCCGCCAGATCCCGGACAACATCCGCTCGAAGGCGGACTTCCACCGTAAGGCTCGCGCCGACCTGCCCAATCTCAAGGGCAAGGACATTCGCATCGCCATGACCGAATGGAACTACTGGTACGGGCCGCACGTCTTCGGCGAACTGGGCACCCGGTACTTCCTCAAGGACGGCCTTGGCATCGCTGCCGGTATCCACGAGTACGCACGGCAGAGCGACCTGATCCACTCGGCGTTCTACGCGCAGACGGTGAACGTCATCGGCGCAATCAAGGTGAGCCGGCGCAACGCGGCCTTCGAGACGACCGGGCTGGTGCTCAAGATGTACCGCGATCACTTCGGCGACCTGCCGGTGGCGACGAAGACCGAGGGGCTGATTGACGCGCAAGCCGCGTGGAGCAAGGACCGGAAGACGCTGACGCTGGGAGTCGTCAATGCGTCGCTTAAGGAGCAGCAAATCCCGCTGACGGTGACCGGGGCCAAGCTCAAGCGCGCCGGCCAACGATGGCAGATCGCCGGCACTGACCCGCAGGCGTACAACGACCCGGACCAGCCGCCCAAGGTAGTCATCGAGCAAGGGGCGGCGGCGTTCGGCGACGCGCTGACGGTGGCGCCGTGCAGTGCCACGGTGTTCGTGTTCGAAGTCGAGTAAGATGGAGGCGTCCGCGGAACCGATCGGCCCGGAGTTTGGCCCCCCGCTCCGGGCCGGGGCGTTGTCCGCGCGTGACCAGTGGTTGCGACGGCTGCATCAGAGCCTGCTGGGCGTCCTGTGGGCGGCGACTTTGGGCGTCTTTCTGGCGTGGGCGTGCGGCTGGTCACTGCCCATCCGCGCGGAGCCCGAGCCGTTGGCGGCGCTGCTGGGGATGATTTCCACGGCGGTCACCTGGCTTTACGGTTTGGCGGCCCGGCGGTTCGAGCAGGGGCGGCGTGCCCTGGCCGAGACGCGCGCGGAACTCCGTGAGGAGCGGTACTCGCTGGCCCACGCGCTGGCTTACGGCTACGTCCATAATTTCCTTGCCCCGGCGGTGACGCACCTGCTCGCGCAGGCCGGGCGGCGCGCAGCGGAGGTCCGTTTCTACGTCTATCTCCCGGCCGATTTGGGCGAACTGGAACCCGACGCCATCCAGCGCACGCTCGCCCGCATCCGCTGCCTCGGCTACGAGACGGGTGCGTTACAACTAGACCTCCGGCAATCGCGACCGCGAGACGTCCTCACCTTGATGCGCCAGCCGGGAGGAGCGCCTGCCTACTTCGATTTCCCCACCACCTTGCTGACCCTGCGTCACCTGGTGGATTACCGGTTGGAGACCCGCCAGGACAGTTTTCCGGACCGGGCGCGCCGGGAGCTGGGCCAAACATACATTGCCGAGTTTCGCAGCGAGTTGGAGCGTCACCTGGCCGAGAAGGATCTCCGGTCGGTGGTGGTGCTGGTGGATCGGGAGCTTCGTCCATTAGGAAGCGGCACAACGGCGCTGGCGACGCCCGAATCCGGCGCGGTGGCGGTCGCCCAGCCGCCGGCAGAGGCACGCCGGGGAGCGCCTGCGACCGCTGGTCCGTTTTCAGATTGAACCGAGGGGGCCGCCTCTTAGATTCGTCCGCGTGGCGCGCAGCGAAGAGTCTCCCCGACCCCGCCGAGGTGGCAGCGACGTAATTGGCATTCTGCTGATCTGCGCCGCGTTGCTGTTGCTGGTCGCGATGTTCTCCTACGACCGGCGGGATCTCGACACGAACTTCCTGCCGGCGGGCGAACGGCCGCCCATTCACAATCTCATCGGCCGCTTCGGGGCGGTGCTGGCGGACCGTGCCTTCCTGGTCTTGGGGGCATCGGCCTATCTCCTGCCGGTCGTCATGATCGGATTCGGCCTGGCGAACTTGGTCTCCGCCCTCGCGTATCTGCGCCGGCGATGGGTCTGGGCCTTGGTGTTGCTGCTGACCTGCGCGGCCGCACTGGACCTGGCCATGAACCCGGCCGCCCACGACAAACTCGCCCGGAACCTGCCTGCCCCGGAGGCGACGTTCATAGACCGATTAACCCTGAATCTGAACGCACCGAGTGCCGGCGGCATCGTGGGGTTGAATCTGAATCGCTACCTATTTGGCTACTTCGGGCCGGTGGGCTCCGCGATTCTGTTTGCCGCCCTGTACCTGATCAGCCTTTACGGCCTGACCAATTTCCACCTGGGTGACTGGATTCGGGATTGGCTGGAACGACGACGGGCCGCGCGAGCGGTCTTTGCCGGCGACGAGAAGTCGCTGGACCGGCGGGCCCGGGAGCTCGAAAAGCAGGCGCGAAAGCTCCAAAGCGAGATCGAACGATCGGCTCCGACGGAGCCATCGGCCCCGGTGCCAGGCGCGGTTGGCCCAGCTTTGGGCCCCGATCTCCAGCCCGTGCCAAAACCAACGGTCAGGGATCTCAGCGTCCCGGCCTTGCGGGCGGTGCCGCCGGACAAGGCCAAGCCGGCGGAGGCAGAGCCGAAGTCCATGCCAGCCAACCCCGCTGACCCGGACGAAGGGCCCAGCGAGGTGATTCCCGCCAAGGTGGTGGCCGCGGCGACCGTCGAGGACATCATCGGACGGCCTTCGGAGGCCGCCAAGCCGGTGGCCCCGGAAGGTCCTCCAGTGACGGCGGAAGTGGAGCCACCGAAACCGGTCCTTCGTCCGCCTCCGCCTGCTCTGCCCAAGAAGCCCAAGCCGGTGTCGGTGGCCCTGCCGCCCCGGATTGGCAATTATCAACTGCCCCCGTTGGGATTGCTGGCGCTGCCGGACTTGACCGTCAAGCCCACGGAGTCAAAGGAAGACCTCGTGGCCAACGCGAAGCTGATGGTGCAGACGCTGGCTCAGTTCGGCATCGTGACGCAGCCGGGCGACATAACCAAGGGACCCACCATCACCCGCTACGAACTGCATCCGGCCCCGGGCGTGAAGCTCGAGAAAATCACCGCCCTGTCGAACAACATCGCCGCGGCGCTGAAGGCAGAGCGCATTCACATTCTCGCGCCGATTCCCGGCAAGAGTTCCGTGGGCGTGGAGGTGCCGAACCTGGTCAAGTCCAAGGTGATCATGCGGGAATTGCTCGAGTCCGAGGAGTGGCGGCATTCGAAGGCCCGCATCCCGCTTGCGCTGGGCAAGGACGTGTACGGGCATCCGATCGTGGCGGACCTGGCCGAGATGCCCCACCTGCTCATCGCCGGCAGCACCGGTTCTGGCAAGTCCGTCTGCATCAACTCGATCGTGGCATCCCTGCTCTACCGCTTCCCGCCGGACCAGCTTCGCTTCGTGATGATTGACCCGAAGGTGGTCGAGTTGCAGCAGTACAACGCGCTGCCCCATCTGGTGGTGCCGGTCGTGACCGATCCCAAAAAGGTCATCCTCGCGCTGCGCTGGGTGGTGAGCGAGATGGAGAAGCGCTACCAGATTTTCGCCCGGGTGGGCGTGCGCAACATCAAGGCCTTCAACGACCGGCCCAAGGACGAACCGCTGCCCGTGCGCGAGCCGGAACTGCCATTGACGGCCAAGAAGGAAAAGGTCGAGGCGGGAACCGATGGATTCGCGGTCGAGGTGGACGAGGAGATCGTGGTCCCGCGGGACGACGACATTCTGATCCCCGACAAGCTGAGTTACATTGTGGTGATCATTGACGAGCTGGCGGACCTGATGTTGGTGGCGCCGGCGGACGTCGAGATGGCGATCGCGCGCATCACGCAAATGGCCCGGGCGGCGGGCATTCACTGCATCGTTGCCACGCAGCGGCCGTCGGTGGATGTCATCACGGGCGTCATCAAGGCCAACATCCCCTCCCGGATCGCCTTCCAAGTCGCCGCCAAGGTGGACTCGCGAACGATCCTGGACGCCATGGGCGCGGACAAGTTGCTCGGCAAGGGCGACATGCTTTACCTGCCGCCCGGTTCGGCGAAGCTCATCCGCGCCCAAGGCGCGCTGGTGACTGATCAGGAGATTCAGTCCGTGGTGGACTTCATTGCCCGGCAGGGCAAACCGAACTACGAGATGGAGATTCATCAAGCTCTGAGCAAGCCCGCGTCCAGTTTTGATGAGGACGAGGGCAGCGGTGAGGACGAGGATCTGATCCAGCAGTGCATCGAGGTCATTCGCAGCGAACAAAAAGCGAGTGTTTCGCTGCTCCAACGCCGGCTGCGGTTGGGTTACACCCGCGCCGCGCGCATCATGGACGAGCTGGAGAACCGTGGCATCGTCGGGCCCAGCAAAGGCGCCGAGCCGCGAGACATCCTGATTGATCTCGACGGGGAAGGGGCGGACGGGCGGCCTCCCGCTTCCGCTTGAAAAGGGGGACTTGGCTGCGTGCCCTTCACGCGCGGGTGCGTTAAAATTGTGCGGTGAAACGCACAGGTGGATATGCGCGTCTGTGACCCAATCCACGCCGATAAGCGTCGTGGGCGACGCTTTTGCCGCCGTTGTCGGCTCTCTGTTTCCATCGCGGTCGGACCGGGCCGGTGGCGGGGCGGCGGCCGGAGCCATTCAGGGAGGCAAAAAACCAGCCGGCATCCTCATGCCGGAGGCTGTGTTGGCGCCCGTTTCACGCACGAACGGAGTTGCCTGCGTGGCACTGGCTGTGCTAGTCAAAACTCGTTGACACTTGAGGGCGCGAACCTAGAGTGCCGGCACGGTAACCCGTAACCCTAAACACAGTGACAGATATGAACCGACTGATACGGAAAAAAAACGGGGCGTTCACGCTGATCGAACTGCTCGTCGTGATCGCCATCATCGCCATTCTGGCTGGCATGCTTCTGCCGGCGTTGGCCAAGGCGAAAGCCAAGGCCCAGAAGATCAACTGCGCCAATAATCAGAAGCAGATTGGCACCGCTTTCCGCCTCTTCGCGACGGATAACGGCGACCGGTTCCCGATGGCGGTCGGCACCAACGACGGTGGTGTTTCTGACCTGATCACCGTTGGCACCTCGGTGAACGGCGATCCCACGAAGATGTTCTACATCTTCACGGCGCTCTCGAACGAGTTGTCCATGCCCAAGACGGTCCTCTGCCCGGCGGACAGCCAGCGGGAGACCATCAGCAACTTCGCCGGCATCTACGGCACGCCGACCAAGGCGGGCATCGGAAATCGCGCGATCAGCTACTTCGTGAACATGGATGGTGACGAAACCCGTCCGCAGGTGATTCTGGCCGGGGATCGCAACCTGTCCAACGGCACGTTCAATCCCAAGAACGACGCCTCCTACAAGGTCCAGCAGACCCTGTTCTGGCAGAAGATGAACATCAAGACCGACCCCAGTTACAACACCCAGTTCACCGGCACGATGCATCAGAACTCGGGCAACGTGGTGCTGTGTGATGGCTCGGTTCAAGGTGTGACGGGCGCCCGGCTGCGCGAGCAGATCGTGAATGCCCAGGAAGATCACCGCATCCTCTTCCCGTACGTCGCGGGTAAGAACGGTTAAGCGGCTTTCCCCCGGTTCTCACATATCAGGGCGCCCACGACGGGCGCCCTTCTTTTTTGTCCAGCGGTTCCCTCCGCGTCTGATCCCTCGCGCCGCGTTCTGAAAATCGCTTTGATTCCCAGGCACGGGTCGCCAACATCCCGGCCCCGGTTCCGACGAGGTGGCCCGCCGTGAGCGGGCCGACCGCGTCTTGACTGCTCTGGAGCCGGCGATGATCCCATGAAGCGCACACACCATTGCAACGAACTGCGTCCCGAGCACATCGGGCAAACGGTCACCCTTTGTGGCTGGGTCCATTCCCGGCGCGACTTGGGCGGCGTCATCTTCCTGGATGTGCGCGACCGCGAGGGTAGGACGCAAACGGTGTTCGATCCGTCCGATCTGCCGGCGGAGGTTTTTGCCCAGGCCGCCGCGCTGCGCAGCGAGAGCGTTGTCCGAGTGACCGGCTCAGTCCGGCGTCGTCCGGCGGGCACGGACAACCCCAAGATCGAAACCGGGCAGGTGGAAGTCATGGTCCGCGCCCTTGAGGTGCTGAATCTCGCCGATCCGTTGCCCTTCCAGATTGACGATCCGGACTCGGCGGCCAAGGTGAACGAAGAGACGCGGCTCAAGTATCGTTACCTGGACCTGCGCCGGCCGGAGATGGCGCGCAATCTCCGGCTCCGGAGCAAGGTGGCCGCCGCGACGCGCCAGTACTTCGACGAGAACGGCTTTCTCGAGGTCGAGACGCCCATGCTGTTCAAGTCCACGCCGGAGGGCGCGCGTGAATTCCTGGTGCCGTGTCGCTCCAACCCCGGTTTGTTTTACGCCCTGCCGCAGTCGCCGCAGCAGTTCAAGCAGATCCTCATGGTGGCCGGCGTCGAGCGCTACTACCAGCTCGCCAAGTGCTTCCGCGACGAAGATCTACGCGCCGACCGCCAGCCCGAGTTCACGCAGATTGACGTCGAGATGTCATTCATTGATCGCGAGGACATCTACGCCACCATTGAAGGCTTGCTGAAGCGGATCTGGCGGACCGCGCTGGACGTGGAACTGCCGACGCCGTTCCCGCGAATGCCGTTCGTCGAGGCGCTCAACCGCTTCGGCATAGACAAGCCGGACACGCGGTTCGGACTCGAACTGGTGGACTTCACCGAGGAATTCCGGGGCAGCGCCTTCAAGGTGTTCGGTGGCGCCGTCGCCGCCGGTGGGGTGGTCAAAGCGATCAACGCGAAGGGGTTCGCCGGCGTGACCCAGGGGCAAATGGATGCGATGACCCAGATCGCCAAGGACGGCGGCAGCAAGGGGCTGGCGTTCATCAAGGTGGAAGGTGGCGAGTGGAAAGCGCCGATGGTCAAATTCTTCACGGAGGCCGAAAAGGATGCGCTCCGCAGGAAGCTCCAGATCGAAGAGGGCGACCTGATCCTCTTCGCCGCCGGGGAATGGCTGCCCGCATGCGAGATTCTTGGCCGCATCCGGCTCTACGCCGCCGAGGCGCTGCGAGCGCAGGGCAAACTGAGCATTAATCCCAAGCGGTTCGACTTCCTGTGGGTGGTGGATTTCCCGCTGCTGAGCTTCGACAAGGAGAATAATCGCTGGTACTCCAGCCACCATCCCTTCACGGCGCCGGTCCCCGAAGACATCCCGCTGCTGCTGACCGATCCCAAGAAGGTCCGCGGCCAGCATTACGACGTGGTGGTCAACGGCGTGGAGTTGGGGGGCGGCTCGATCCGCATTCATCAGCCGGACGTGCAAAAGACGGTGTTCGAAGACGTGTTACAGATCCCTCCCGACGTCGCCAAGGCGCGCTTCGGTTACATGCTGGAGGCGTTCCGCTATGGCGCGCCGCCGCACGGAGGCATCGCACTGGGATTCGATCGAATGGTGGCCATGCTCTGCGGCACCTCCAGCATCCGCGACGTGATCGCCTTTCCCAAGACCGCCAAGGGAACCGACCTCATGGCTGAGGCCCCTGGCGAAGTCAGCGCCCGCCAGTTGAAGGAGTTGTACCTCGAACTGCGGGCGGCCAAGAAGGAGTGAGGAGTGACACGGCCCGACCGCCATCCGAAAGGGGGCGGCGGACGGATGGGGCCGCGTGCGGCTGGGCCGATGCGCAGGTTGGGTCGAAACCACGGTCGCTACTGCGGCGAAGCCATTGACATCCGCGCGGTTCTCGCCGACTGCCAAACGGCGGCAGCCCGGTCGGGTTGGAGCGCCGAAGTAATTTCCTCTGCGGTGTCCCCTCCCATCATCGCGTTCCATCGAGGTGGTCGGAGTGGAGCGCTTTCCGCCGAAGCTGCTCCCGAGGTAACCCCAAGTCGGCGCCGCATTTACCTCTCCGCCGGCATTCACGGCGACGAGCCGGCGGGGCCGCTCGCCCTCCGCCGACTGCTGATCGAGAGCGCCTGGCCCGACGACGCTGAGCTGTGGGTTTGCCCTTGCCTGAATCCGACCGGTTTTCCGCTCAACCAGCGCGAGAATGCCGCCGGGGTGGACCTCAATCGGGACTACCGCCAGCCGCGGTCGCCGGAAGTTCAGAGCCATGTGGCGTGGTTATCGCGGCAGGGGCAATTCGATCTGACCATCTGCCTTCACGAAGACTGGGAGGCAAGCGGCTTCTACCTCTACGAAGTCAATCCCGAGGGCCGGCCGTCGGCGTCGTCGCAAGTGATCGCGGCGGTCGAGGCGGTCTGCCCGATAGATCGCTCTCCGGTGATCGAAGGGCGGCCCGCAGCAGGCGGCATCATTCGGCCGCAAATTGACCTTGTGGGCCGGCCGGACTGGCCGGAGGCGTTCCATCTGATCAGCGATCACACCCGTCTCAGTTACACCCTCGAAGCGCCGTCCGATTACCCCCTACCCGTACGCGTCGAAGCGCTGGTGGTGGCCGTGAAAACGCTGCTGGACTCTGTGAAGTGAGAGGCAGCGATCCCGGGGAAGTTGCGCGGCGGCTTTCCTCGGCTAGTCTCCACGCACTTCGTCACATGCAAAAACCATCTCTGAGCCGCACCGACGCCTTCCTCGCCAGTCTGTTTCTCGCGTTGGCGCTTCAATCCCAGCAGCCCCCGGTCGCCGAAACGCCGCAGGCTCTGCTGGGGAAAGCCATCGGTCAGTTGACCAGCCTCTTCGAGCCGCCCGCCGGCGCGCCGGTCCGAAGCGTCTCGGGAACCTTGCGCGTGCTCGAAGCTGAGGGGCTTGGCAAGGGGCTCGCGGGCCGGACGGCCTCCTTTGCCTTGCAAGCGCCAGAGCACTTCCGGCTCGGCGCCGAAATCGAAGGACGCGCCCTCGAAATCGGCCGCGACGGGCAGCAGTTGTGGGTGCTCGCGCCCAGGAAGCAGTTTGGCGTGATAGGTTCCGCCGACGTGCCCCGATACGTGACACGCCCGAATGAGCCGGACGGAACCCGTTTGCCGCCGATCAAGTTGCCGGTTTCGCGCGAGCAAGTACTCGCGTTGCCATTTCTCCTCCAAGCGGAGTTCCTCGCCCCCGAGGCGGTGGAGGGCGTCGCTTGCAAGGTCGTCCGTGCCAAGCCGCAACCGCAGGCGATGGAACTGCTCAAGCTGCCGAAGGTGGAACTGACCGCGTGGATTCGCGAAAACGACGCTCTGCCCGCCCGCCTCAAAGTGGACGATGGCGGTGGCAAGCGCCTGACGGTCGAGTTGACGGGACTCAACCTCGCCGGGCCGTTGCCGGCTGAGACGTGGAAGTTATCGGCGCCGGCCGAGGCCAAAATCGAAACGGTGGCGCTGTCCCAGATTAGCCGGCTTCTGCCCGCGGCTTGGTCGCTGGTGAACCAACAGACTCCGACCCTCGGTCCCGCCACCGGCGCGCGGAAGGTGCTCGCCCGTGAGGGAGCCGGCTGGTTGGAGGACCAGGACGGCACGCGCGTCCTGTATCTGAAGGGCACGCCCACGGAGATGGGCCGGCAGCACGGGGTGCTCCTGCGCCGCCAGGTGCGCGATCTCGTGGACAAGATCGTGTACGGCGTTGGCGTGGGAAGCTCCTTCGAAAAGGGTCGCTGGTTCTTTGGTGAGATTCAGGAAGCGCAGCGGCGATTGATGCCTTTCATGGACCCGCGCTACTTGGAGGAGATGGATGCCATCGCCGACGCCGCCGGTTTGGAGCGTGAAGAAGTGCGGTTGGCCAACTTCTTCCCGGAACTGTTCCACTGCAGCGGTTTTGCGGTGGCTGGTCCCGCCACGGTGGACGGCCGGCTGTATCACGGCCGGATCCTCGACTACCTCAAAGGCGTGGGCCTGGAGCCCAACGCGGTCGTGATTGTCCACCAGCCCAGCTACGGACACGCGTGGGTCAACGTCAGCTACGCCGGATTTGTCGGCTCGGTCACGGCGATGAACGAGAAGCGCATCTCCATCGGGGAAATGGGCGGGCGCGGCGAAGGGAACTGGGACGGTAAGCCCATGGCCCAACTCGTTCGCGAAGTGATGGAAAAGGCAGACTCCCTCGAAGAGGCCGTCGAAATCATGCGCCGCGGTCCGCGCACCTGTGAGTACTACTACGTCATCGCCGACGGCAACAGCCGCCAGGCGGTGGGCATCGCGGCGACGCCCACCCGCTTCGAGGTCGTGAAGCCCGGCGAGACCCATCCGCAACTCCCGCACGCGATTCCCGGCGCGGTCCTGATGAGCGCCGGCAACCGCTACGAGAAACTGGCGGAGCGGGTGAAAACCCAGCACGGCAAGCTCAACGCCGAAAGCGCCCGGGGCTTGATGGAACTGCCCGTGGCGATGAACTCCAACATCCATTCGGTGCTGTTTGCGCCGGAGACTCTGGACCTCTGGGTCGCGAATGCGGACAGCCAGAACGTCGCTTCACACACCCGCTACACCCACTACAACCTGGGCGACTTGCTGAAGCGTCAGCCCGAGCCGGCCGTTTCAGCGGTGATTCCAGCCGCCCTGCCGCAGCGTTAGCGGGCGCAATCGCGGGCGGAGGTCCCCGGCCGCCACCGAGCGGGAAAGACGGCGGCGGTTGGGGCGTTTTTAATTGCCCGTTCCCCGCTCGTTCCCATGCTTCCCGCATGGGTATGCGTCGAGAGGCCCGCGAGCGCGCGGTGCAGTTCCTCTTTCAATTGGACCTCAACCCGCCCGAAGACCTCGAGGCGGCGTTGAACACTTTTTGGAATTCAAGGCCGGGAGGTTCCGAGAGCGAGGACGACGACGCGGCGCGAAAAACCAGCCCGCCTGGCAGCGAACCCACGGCGGACGAACTGGCGGTTCGCCTGTTTGCTGATCCCCTGATCAAGGGAACCGTGGAACACCGCGCGGAGGTGGACGGCCTCATCCAGAAGTTTGCCAAGAACTGGGACCTTCGCCGGATGGCCACCGTGGACCGGAACATTCTGCGGCTGGCAGTTTACGAGATGCTGCATCGCGAAGACATCCCGCCCGTGGTCAGCATCAACGAGGCGATTGAGATTGCCAAAAAGTACTCGACGGAGGACAGCGGCAAGTTCGTGAACGGTATCCTCGACCGGGTGCGCACCGAGCTGCCCGTTCTGGGGCGCGGGGCCGGGATCACGCGTTGACTGGACCTTCTGTTTGCGCCCCTCGAGCCACATGCAGCCCCCAGCCATGAGCAACTTTCGCATTCGACCAGCCCGGCCGGAGGACCAGGCGGGTGCCTATTACGTGTGCCTGAAAACCGGCAACTACGGTCAGGACGGCGAACCCTTTTACCGCGAGGACCCGGACGCGCTCGGCCGGATTTTTGTGGGGCCCTACCTCGCCTTCGAACCGGAGTTGAGTCTGATCCTTGAGGATGACGCGGGAATCTGCGGCTACGCGCTCGGCGCGTTTGACTCGCGAGCCTTCTACGCGCGATACGAGGCCGAATGGCGTCCCCGTTTGTGTGCTCAATTCCCCGAGCCTGACGGGGACCCCCGGCAGTGGACCCGGGTCCAACAGGTTCACCACTGGTACCACCACCCGGATTACTTTTGCCCGGAACCTTACGCGGCCTATCCGTCGCACCTGCACATTGACCTGTTGCCGCGGGCACAGGGCCGGGGCTTTGGCCGGCGAATGCTCGAGGAGGTCATGGACAAGTTGCGTCAGCGCGGATCGCCGGGGGCGCATCTCGGTGTCAGTCTTTTGAACACTCCCGCCCTGGGCTTCTATCAGCGGCTCGGTTTCAAGGAACTCATCCGCGTGGGCACCGGCGCGGAGGGGTGTGTGTACATGGGCAAGCCGCTGTAGCCGTCCATCACCCGGTTCGATTCCTCCGCTGCCATGACCCGCGCCTCCGAACTGCTCAACCGTTACGTCGTGCCGCCGCTGACCGCGATCAGCGAGAACACCTACATGTCGGCCATCCGCGCCGGCATGGTTGCGGTCGTCCCGCTGACGATCATCGGCGGCTTGTTCATGGTCGTGGCGGAGTTTCCCGTCGAAGCGTGGACGAAGCTGATCGCGCCGTGGCACCAACTGATGGAGTATCCGTTCAAGGCGACCTTTGGCCTGCTGGCGGTCTTCGTCAGCTTCGCCATCGCATACGACCTTGGTCACCGTCTGCGGCAGGACCCTCTCTCCAGCGCTTCCATCGCCACGCTGGTGTTCCTGCTGCTCCAACTCAAGCTGAGCGGCGGCGAGGAGCCCGCCATCGAGCTGAACATGGACGGCCTTGGTTCCGGCGGCCTGTTCACGGCGGTGGTGGTCTCCCTCGTCTCGGTGCGCGTGCAGAAGTGGTTCGCCGACCGGAATCTGGTCATCAAGTTGCCTCCGAGCGTCCCGGCGGTGGTCTATGAATCGTTTGTGTCGCTGGTGCCCATGTTCGCGCTGGTGGTGGTCTTTTGGGGCATCCGCTTCGGGCTCGGCGTGGATGTGAATGCCGCGATCCAGACGGCGTTCCAGCCGTTGGTGTTCGCGCTGAACACGCTCCCGGGCATCCTGGTGTACGGCTTTTGCGTGACGATGCTCTGGTCGGTGGGCATCAACGGCGACAACGCCATGGACGCGCTGGTGGCGCCGGTCTTTCTGGCGGCGCTGGCGGCCAACGCCGAGGCCGTGAGCGCCGGTCTGCCGCCGCCGAACATCACCGCGCTCGGGTTCTTCACGACGTTCGTGAATGTGGGCGGCACGGGCGCCACGCTTGGGCTTGCGCTGATCATGCTCAACTCAAAGGAGCCGGGCTACCGCAAGGTCAGCCGGCTGTCCCTGCCCACCCAGGTATTCCAGATTAACGAGCCAATCTTCTTTGGGTTCCCCATCGTGCTGAATCCGCTGCTGATGATGCCGTACATCTTGAGCGCGCTCCTGCTCACCGCCGGGACGTATCTGCTGATGGACTGGGGCTGGATTCAGAAGCCGTGGGTCAATGTTCCGTGGACCACGCCGCCGATCATCGGCCATTACCTGGTGACGGGCGGGGACTGGCGGGCGGCCGTGTGGGGCGTGGTCTCCATCGGCCTGGCCATGCTGGTGTATTTCCCTTTCGCCCGCGTGGCGGAGCGGCAGCGCCTCAACGCCGAGGCCGGCGGGCGGGCGGAGAGTTGACCCCCCTGGTGCCGCCGTCGCGTTCAGCGGCTCAAGCGCAGATTGTCCAGATAGAACACCGCGTCTGCGGCGGCGACGCTGATGAAGCCCAGCCAGTGCAATTCCTGGAAGTGCGAGCCGGGGATGGGCAGGTCGGAAAAGACCCGCCGTTCGCCGCCGGGGAGGTCCAACGCGACCCGGAAACTCCGGGCTGGTGGGTCCGTGAGGGCGGCCTCGATTTCCACGCGAATCCATTGCTCCCGCGGAACCCGGGTCAACACCCGCCCGCCCGCCTGAACTTCGCCTTGGGCGTCGAACCGGAGGCTGGGACCGATGTTTTGGGGAAAGGTGGCAAGGTCCCGCCATTCGACGATCACTTCCGCTCGCGGGCCGAGCCACAAGTCGAAACTGTGGCGGGCGATGCCGCTGTCCCACCTCGGCTGGTAGTAAAAGTGAGGTTGCCACGAAGGCGTCAATTCCCGGACGTCAGTCACCTTGAGGCTGCGGCTTCCGGACGCCGCGCGTTCCTCCGTGACCCGAATCGAGGCCCCGCGCTCCTCACCCTGGACCATCGCACGTCGGGGCTTCTCGCCGACGCGGGTCTCTTCGAAGCCATCCTCGAGTTCGAATGGTGGCGGCGCCGCGGTCGGCGGCGGGAGCGGACGCATTTCACAGCGGGAGTGACTCGCCTCGCGCGTCCACGACTCGTCGCCGTAAAGTCCGACGCGGCTGAGGTCCGGCTCGCGGAATCCCAGTTCGAACGCGGGCGACTCCGGCCGCAGGCGGAAATCGTGCCCGGCCGCTTTGACGAACAAAGGATCCGCGACGCGGGAATTGCGGTCCAGACCCAGCCGCTGCCACTCGCCGAAGCGATGCCGGTAGAAACGCAGCCGTTCGCCCTGACCGGTGTGCCAGTAAAGGTTGTCATTCCAGTCGCCGATGGACTGTCCACGTGCGATGCGTTCGCCGAGGGACCATTCGCCATTCGGGATCAACAGGTCCCCCTGGGTCAGATAGACGATGTTGTGGCGGAAGGTGGTGGGTTGCTCGGCTGAGTAAGGCCAGAGCGCGTGCTCGGCGGACAACGCAAAGATGTTGTGACGGATGGTGTGGGCGTGGCCGCCGTTGTTGAACATGAGGCCGCCGCTCCGGGTGTTGTACACGAGGTTGCTTTCCACGAGGTATCCCCCGCACTTGGCATCGAGGTAGATGCCCCAGCCGAAGGCGGGCGTGGCGTACGGCCAGATGTCGTGCAACACGTTGTTGCGGATGACGCTGCCGGGCGAGACCCCGAGGCAGTAGATCAATCCCGCGTCGCTGAGGACGCCGTGGACCAGGTTGTGGACGTGGTTGAACTCGATGACGTTGTGATGCGTTCGGTTGGTCTCGAAGCCCCAGTTCCAGCCCACGCTGATGCCGGTGTAGTACAGGTCGTGAATGTCGTTGTGGGAAACCCGGTTGTGGCTGCTGTGGGCCAGCCAGACGCCCACGGCACCCGCATACACGCGGCCGCCGGCGAACAGGTGGTTGTTGTCCACCCAGATCCGGCTCGTCTCGGCCGCGTCGCTGCGGGCCATGTTCGGCTCGCCCAGGCGGATGCCGCCCGCCCCCAGGTCGAAGAGCCGGTTGCGTTGGATGCGGCCGTCCTTGCAACCGCGCCGGAACCAGATGCCGTAGGTGCCAATGTGCGCGATTTCACAGCCCTCGATGGCGCAGTGTCGCGCACCGTTCGCAGTAACGACAGCCGGGACCTCCACCGCCGCCTGCGTGCTGCTGTTGCCGTTCGGGTGAAGTTCCCAGTCAGCGTGGTGGAACGCTAATCCTTGCAGGGTAACGTGATCTACGAACTCCCCTTGATCGGCGTTGCCCGCCAGCCGGACAAACTCCCGGAGCCGCGGGGCGACGATCTCCACCTCGCCGAGCCGCTCGCCCGGCCGCGGCCAGTAAGTCAGGATTCCGGTCTCGCGGTTCAGATACCACTCGCCGGGCTGGTCGAGCAGTTCCAGGGCGTTTTCGACGTAGTATCGCTGCGCTCGCTCCCAGTAGCCGAGCCCCCACCATTCCTTCAAGGGAGCGGCCAACTCGACGATGTTGGAGGTGGCGTCCACGGTTTTGACCGGATGAATCGAGGTTTCCCACGAGTGCATCAGGATCACGTTCACGTCGCCCAGCCGGTCCCACGGCCGGAGGTCGCCCGGTTCGAACTGGAATCGGTCCTGCATGACTGCCAGGGCGTTGGGGCGGGGCGGTCCCGGCAGTAAGCCTGCGATCCGGTGGTAGCCGGTGTTCGGCGAGCGCGCCCGCGGCCGGCGCTCCCCATTGACCCACAACTGGCGGAAGTACCAGCGGCCGGCCTTGACCTCGGGCAACTCCGCTTCCCAGCGGTCACCGGCCGGACGGAAGCCCGCGATCAACTCACCGCCCGAAAAGACCGGACGCTCGCCCGGAGCGGCGGTAATGATGACCGGTGCGTTGGAAGTGCCGGAGTCGCGCGGATCGAGGATGAGCGGCTCGTTCAGGCGATACCGGCCGCCTTGAACCAGGATGTTGATCGGAACGGGCCGACCGAAGGCTGCCCGCAAACGGCGCGCCGCGTCCCTGGCCGCCGATAACGAAGCGAGCGGGCCGTCGGTACGTTCCTGGTTGGGCCGGCGCAGTCGCCCCGACCACTGATCGTTTCCATCCGGAGCCACATGCACTTCGATCGCCGGGAGGCTCTCCGGCGCCTCCGAGGCCGGCTCGCCCGGAGCTGGCTGCGCCCGCCCGGCGAGCAAGGCGATGAGGAGGAGCAACGCCATCCCGATACGACCGACTGGAGAGAGGTCGTGCGCTGGAGCGGCATCGCGTCCGCCGGTGTTCATGTCGTTTCCGCGACCCATCAGGGCACGACGACCCGATAGAAACGGGAGCCGTGGCCGATCGGATCGGTGTAGGTCATGCCTTCTCCCGCGGCCACTTCTTCCGCCAGCGTTTGCCACACCGGACCGTTCACCGTGGCGGCGGCTTCCACGCGATACACGACGCCCGGGACCGTGGCCCACGCGAAACGCACGGCGCCGTCGCCGGTCCGCTCGATGGTGAGGATCTCAGGCACGGGCACGACGCTGTTGAAGCGGTCCGGGGTGGGCCGATCGAAGATGACGCGCACGAACGGTTGACCGTCCGGGAGCGAGCCGTAGGACGTGTCCGGGGCGAGCGACGGGGCCACCCAGTAATCCATCACAGCCGGGCCGCCGGGTTGATCGCGCACCAGCGCGAGGAAGCGACCGTTGAACAGGCGGAAGCTGGTGTGAACGTGCTCGCCGGCCGTCTCGGCGGGTTCGCCATCGGCCCAAAGCAGGCGCACGGAACTGCCCGCGAGGGTGAAGCCCGAAGGGAACGGCCACTTGGTCAGATTGGCGAGACTGTCGGTGAGATACCAACCTTCGAGGGACGCGGGCGTGGGGCCGATGTTCACCAGTTCGATCCACGGCTCGCGCTCGCCGGAGTTGTCGAGTGGCCCGGTTTCGTTGAGCGGCTGGAGTTCGTTGAGCCAGACCGTCGGGAAGGCCGGGAGCGGTCGTGCCAGGGCATTGGGCTGACCTGGAGTCGCCGGCGCGGCGCTGGCCTCGACGACCAGGTCCATGCCCCAGACAACATCGCTGCTGGTGGCGTTGACCTGGTGAACCTGGACGGCAACGACGTTTTCGCCGACGCGCAGAGCATCGCCCGGAATCTCGAACGGTCCCTCGATGGCGGCATCACCCACCAGTCGCTCGGACGGGAGGTTGAACGTGACTTCGGTACCGGCAGCGAAGCCGAGGCGCAGGATTTCGCGCCCGTTGAGGTACACCACCGCACCGTCGTCAACGATGGTTCGTGCCCGCAGCCGCGCGCCAGTCGTCGGGCCCGCGTACTGGAACTTCGCCCGGAAGTAGTACTGCATTTGCCCAATCGTCAGTGGCGTGTTCTTGGGCGCGGGCAGGGCTGCGTTCTCGACATACAGGAGGGCGTTGCCGGTGGGCCACGTGGAGTCGTCATACGCCAGCTCGCGCCACGCTGTCCCGAGATTGGCGCCCGACTGGTTGTACCGCCAGGCGTTGGTCATCACGAGCAGGGTGGTGGCCTGAACGGTGGTCGAACCAGCGACGGCATCCCAGTTGGCGACGCGGGCGGTGTCTTGGCGGAGGTCGCGCAGTTGCAGCGAGCCGCCCTGTCCGTTGGCGGCGGCGGGCCACGGTGGCCCGGCGGCGAAACGGACCCGGTTGAGGATTTCGTCGGGCCCCGGTGGCGTGGACTGGACCAGTCGCAAGTCGTCGCCGGCGGGGTTCAGGTTGCCCGTCCACTCGCCAACCACCACGGGCGCCGGCCCGTAAGCGGCCCGGAAAGCGGCCTGGTTCCGAACGACCACGATGAAGCCGCCGGGTGCCAGGCGCAGCCCGTGCGGGAATTGGAATTCCAGGTCGTTACCCACCAGCCGGACGCCGCCCAAGGAGACGGTTTGCCACGCCGAGTTGTTCGCCACCTCGATAAACTCGGTGAGGTTGGTGGTGGGACGGTACATGATTTCGTTGATCACGAGGTGCGGCTGGGGCACCACCACCACTTGTAGCATCTGGGTGGCACTGAGGTTGCCCGGGCCGTCATCGGTGACACGGACGACGACGTGATTCGTGCTGGGCCCGGCATCCCCGTCCACGGGCCAGACGATCCAGCCGGTGGCGGGGTCAATGGTCATGCCGGCCGGTGCGCCGGGATCGAGGTGGAAGGTCAGGGTTTGCGGGGGCAGGTCCGGATCGGACGCCTGGGCGCGGATCGCCAGCGTGTCGCCCTCGCGGACGGTCTGGGGCGCGAACGCCAGCAGGACCGGCGGTTGATTAACCTCGTTGACCGTCACACTGAACGTGCGGCTGGTGCTGTGGTGGGGCGGATTTGCCTCGGTGGCCCGCACGATGAAAATGGCGTTGGTGGGACCATCGGCCTCCGTGGTCTGCCAGGTGATGAGGCCGGTGGCCGCGTCAATCCGCGCGCCGGCCGGTGCTTCCACGAGCGAAAAGATCAGCGGGCTCGGCGGCGTGTCCGGGTCCCAAGCCACGACTTGCAGGCGGAAGAGGGTGCCTTCATCCACGATTTGAGGCTCGATGAAGGGCATGATCGGCGGGTTGGGCACTTCGCGGACACGGATGCGCACCAAGCCGCTGTCGCTGAGCGGTGGGGTGCCGTCGTCGGTGACGCGGACCGTGAAGACGATGGTGCGGTCGCCCTGAGACTCATCGGGCACCCACGAGAACGCTCCGTCGGGCGTCATTGTCGCATCCGGTGGCGCGTCGGGACCGAGCGTAAAGGTCAGGCGATTGGGGGGCAGATCCGGATCGGTGGCGGTGAACTGGATGGCCAGGAGTTCGCCTTCGTCCACCTGCAGTTCCGGCGGGGGCACAAAGACGGGCGGAGCATTGACCTCGGCCACCGTGATGGTCACCCGAACGGTGCCGGTACGCGCCGGGGAACCGCTGTCCGTGGCGCGAATGAGGAAACTGAACTGGCCGGGGCCGTCCGCCTCCTCGGGGGTCCAGCGGAAGGCCCCGGTGTCGGGATCAATCACCGCGCCGGCCGGCGCGTCAGCGCCCAAGTGGTAGCGAAGCGTCTGCCCCTCGTCGGGATCGGTCGCCCGAGCGACAAAGGTCAGCCGGGTGCCCTCATCCACGGCCAACGGGGGAATCGGATCGAACACCGGCGGCCGGTTGGCGCCGGCCAGAACGTTCGAGAAGCCAGGCGTGGGCGTTTCCATGTCATAGAGCGGCAACTCGGCGCCATCGGGATAGCGCCCCTGGCTGACGTCGTTGACCTGCGGCCCGAAGGTAAAGCCGTCCACCAGCGAGCCATCGGGTGCGAACAAGGCGAGGTCTTCGCCAGCCAGGGCGAGGCGGAAATTGACGTGAAGGTCACGTCCCGGAGCGTTCTGGTTGGCCTCGTCGTCCGCCCAGACCAGGAGGAAACCGCCCGGTGGGACGACGACGCCGGAGGGGATCGTGTAGCGGGTCGGATTGGCGAAGGTGTCGGTGAGGGTGTACCCAGAAAGGTCAGCGGGTGTCGTGGCCGGGTTGTACAGTTCGAACCAGTCATCGTAGCGGCCGTCGGCCGGATCCGCGATGGTCCGCGTGTTGCCGGCCATGAACTCGTTGATCCGTACCTGGACCGGCGGCAGCGACGGATCGTTCGGCGCGCCCGGTGTCACGTTGACGAACTGTCGGCGGCGGCGGGGATCGCCGTCCGGATGCGATCCCACGCTGCGCCCCGCCGAGAGGTTCTCCCACTCGACGAAATCCAGGACTACTGGCGTCACGGGAGCGCCTTGTCGGCGGACCAGCGCGACCGCTCCCGTCGCGGGCGCGAGCCGGAAGTTTGTGTGAAGTTCGCCGGGTTTGGATTCGGCCGGCTCCCCGTCCGCCCAGACGAGGAGGAAACCGCCCGGGGCGAGCGTGGTTCCGGCAGGGAATTGCCAGCGGGTCAGGGCGGAGTAGGAGTCGGTCAGAAAGTACGCCGAGAGGTCCAGCGTGTCGGTTCCCGCGTTGTAGAGCTCAATCCACGGATCGCGGTCGCCGGCGCTGTCGGTGATTCCGGAGACGTTGTTGGGTTGAACTTCGTTGAGCCAGAGGGGCGGGAAGGGCGCCAAGGGCTGGGCCACCGAATTGGCCCGACCGGGCGTGGCGCGATTGACGTCGTTGGTGGCAGTGGCGGCCCAGTTGGCCACCCGCCAGGAGCCGCCAGCGGGATCAATGAGTTGGAGCGAAGGGCCCAAGCCGGCGGCATTGGTCGGCCAGGGCGGCCGGTGCCAATAACGCACATCGGAAACGATGAATTCCGGCTCGGTCGCGGTCGCCGGGCGCACCAGCGAGAGCCGTTCCCCGTCGTTATCCAACGAGCCGGGGAATTCCCCAAAGACCGGGATGGTGGACCCGTACACGGCCGAAAAGCCGGCCCGGTTCCCGACCAGCAAGAGATGCCGGTTGGGCTGGATGATCGCGCCGGGCGGGAACGTGTAACCCACGCCGCGCAGGAGGTAGCCGCTCAGGTCGAAGGGGGTGACCGTCGAGCGATTGTACAGTTCGAGGAAGGTGGACGCGGGCTCGTTGTCCGCCGCGTCGTAGTGGATCTCGTTGATCACCACGAAATCCTCCACCTTCTCGATCGCCCCGGAGTACCGGACGGTAATGGTATCGGTGGCCCCGGCCACCGGATTGCCGCGGAGATCACGCCCGACCAGGCTCAGCGTGTTGGTCGCCGCCGTGAGGGGAACGACGATGCGGAAATTGCGGACGCTCGTCCAGGAGACTGGATAGGGGATGCCGTTGACCTCGAGGGTGGCCACGGCAATGGGGGCGGTGCCGTCGAGGGTGACGGTCGGGGTGGTGGAATCGAAGTCATTGCCGCCGTTGGTCGTAATCTCGAACACCCTCGCGTCGGCCGCGTTGAGCTGATTCTGAATGAATGTGCGGCGGCCGTTGATCCACGTGGTGATCACGCGCGGGTCGCTCAACCCGGTGATGCCGTTCTTCAGGAGGACCGACCGGCGGGCGTCAATTTGGGGCTGGAATCGTTCCGGCAGGAACGGGCCATTGATCGTGTCCTGGTAGGCACGCCAGTTCATGCGCTGGAAGGTGGCGTTGCCATAGGCGCGGCTCATCGTGGGGTCCTGCCCACCGCCGCGCAGCGGGGCGCTGGTGCCGTCTCCAAGACCGAACACAAAATCAATGTCCCAGGGCATCAAGACCCAGCGCTGGCCGTCGGGTTTGTAGATGTACATGTTCTGGCCGACGTTGTAGGTCCACGCGTCCCAGTTCCCCATCGCGTAGTCGTAGCAGAACACGCGCATCCACTGCTCGATATCCGCCAGGTCCAGGGCGCGGCTGGTGTAGGCGGCCGAGGTGTCGTTCATGACGGTGACCAGATCGAGCAACTGCCCGTAATTGGAGGCGTCGCCATCGTTCGACCGGCGCTGCCAGTTCCAGCGGTACCGGGCCAGCTTGTATTCGTTGTTGAGCGTGGTGAACCGTTGCAGCGTGGCCCCGGTGGGCTGAAAGCTGCTGTTGTTGTCGTCGAACTCGAACCACACGGACACTTTGTACAGGTCGCCCTCGGGCGCGGATTGGAACCAACTCCGGGCATAGTCGTGGCGCGGCTGTTCGAGATCCTCCATGACGTTCCGGAATTCGTTGCCGTTGAAGTACACGCGAATGTAGTGGGCGTGCAGGTAGGGGATGCCGAGCTGCTGGGCGTACCAGGCCGCCAACTGACTGCGAATGGCCGTCGCCTCGGAGCCGCCATTGCCGGTGGAGGCCAGGATGCGCTCCCGGGCGCCCAACAGCAGGTCATCCGCCGGGACCTCCACCGCCAGATCCCCGGCGCCGCCGTGATACGGGCTGCCCTTGTCGCGGAAACCCGCGTTGTAGATGACGCGGTAGTTGTTGTACACGACTGTGCAGTCGCGATAGGTGTTATCGAGCGCGTTCTGACGGGCGCTCTGCGTCGCCTGCGTGAACCAGAGATGGTAGTGGGCAAAGGTGCCGAAGGGCAGGGGATCGCCCCACCGAATCAGACATTCCTTCGCCGGTGCCGCGGCCGGAAACACGCTCGTGGCGGGCAACGCGGCGTCGTCCGTGGCGGAGATGCGAAACGCCGCCAGCCGGCCGGCGGACTGTCCGGGAATTCGCCCCGTGTACACGCCGTCGCCCGCCACTGCGTCCCCGCCGGTGCCATCGTCGCGCATGGTCACCGTGGTCAGCGTCGTGGAGGGATCGAGCCGATACTGCAGACGCACGTCCCGGACGCCGGCGGCGTCGGAGACGCGGCAGGTGACGTGGACCGCCTCGGACGCCGCTGGCAGGGCGGGCGAATGGCTGACATCGAAAATGGCCGGACCGGCGTTCAGGACCCGGCGGCTGTTGGGAAGCCCGGGCGTGCCGAGATTGCGCGGGATTTCGAGGTTGGCCGTCAGTTCCAGCCCGTTGCCCTTCAGGCGGAACAGCACCTGCGGCCAGCCCGCGAGCCAGCGCACTTTTGCGCGGATGGTCGCGTTTGCGTTGGCGGCGATCGTGGCGCGCAGGGTGTTGCGCACGGTGTTGGGGCCGGTGTCGCCGTCGCCCTGCCCGCGCAGGCGCAGACAGGCGGCGCCGCTGGCCGCACCACTGGTCACCACGGAGGAGGTGCTGTGATTCCCGCTGAAGACCCAGCCGGTCGCACCGCTTTCGAACCCGCCGTTATTAACCACGTTGGTGCTGCCCTGCCGGAAGACCTCCACGTCGTCCACCAGGTATTCGCCGCCACCGAGGGAGCTGATAAACAGCCGGTTCGCGGTGCCGTTGGCATTGTCCACCCGGCCGGTGAACTCGACGGTGGTCCACGGGGCTTTGCCGGTTTCGTCGCTGTCCGCCCAATTGGCCGCGCGCAACGGGTCGGCGTTCGGATCAATCAACTCGAGGCTGGATCCGCCGCCATCCGCGTACTCACCCCACCGCCCGCCATCCGCGTAAGTCACCTCAGCGACGACGATGTGGATGAGGTTGGTCATCAATTGGCCGTTGTCGTCCACCGTGACGATCTCATCCGGCTTCGCCAGCGCGACGCGTTCGCCGCTGTTGCTGAGGACGCCATCGTAGTCGCCCACCGTGTTGGCGCTGGTGAGGTGGGGGTAATTGGCCCGGAGGCGCGCCGCGTTCTTTGCGACCACGAGGTAGCCACCTGCGGGAATCGTGGTGCCGGCGGGGAGAGTGAGATTGATGCCTTCCACAAACCGCCAGCCACCGAGGGAAACGGGCTGCGCTCCGCGATTGTAAAGTTCGACGTACTCGTCGGCGTCGTCGCCCGAGATGGGGTTGTACATCAGCTCGTTGATCACGATGTCTTCCTGTCGCCACGGCGCGTTGGCGGCCCCCGGCGTCGGGGCGAAGAGGCGGCGAATTTCGGGGGCGCCATTGGGGAACCGGCCCGACGAAACCCCGTTCTCCTGCCCGCCGAACTCAAGGGCGTCGAGCACGCGGGTCTGGTTGGAGTTGACGAGGAAGAGACGCTCGCCCGCCGAGCTCAGCGCGAAGCCGAGCTGATTCTGGTCCCATGAGAGGAAGCCGCGCGGTTCGATGAACGTGCCGTCCGGGATGCGAAAGCGGTTGGTGGTGGGCGAATCCGACAACCAGCAGCCGGACAGGTCCACGCGCTGGTTCGAGCGATTGTAGAGCTCGATGAAGTCCAGCACCGGATCATCCGTGTGGGCGAGAAACTCGTTGATGACCACGCTCGTTTCCGGCGACGGCACGGTGGGGTCCATCGTGCCGGGAGAGCCGCCCCGGAACTCGCTGGCAGCCCAGGCGCGGACGTCGTTCTCACCGTAGCTGGGCCGGGCGAGCACCAGCGAGTGGCCGGCCCCATCCGCTGCGATCGGCCAGGGGGGAGCGTCGTCGTACTCCACTTCGAGCCGAATCGCGTCAGCGTTGTTGCGGAGGCGGACGATGCCGCCACCATTCGAGAGCGCACCGGTGTACGGCCCCAGCACATTGGTGATGCCGTACACGGCGCGGATATCGTCGGGTACGGCGGCGACCACCACCGTCCCGCCGGCCGGGAGCGTGAATCCGTCCGGAAACCGATAACTGATCTCCGCGCTCAGTCGCCAGCCGGTCAGGTCTTCGGGCACGGAGCGGGCATTGTGCAGTTCGATGAACTCGAGGTTCCGGCCGTCGTCGCGCGGGGGCGGATGGTACATGATCTCGCTGATGATCATGCCGGTGGACCGGCTCGAAGGCGCGGGCGGCTCTTTCGCAAAGGTCACCGCCCCGGTGGAAGGATTGCGCACCGGTCCGATGTCGCGGAACCGGGCGGTGGCCGTGGCGGTTTCATTGTCTCCCGTGACCGCGAAGCCGAGGAACAGTCGCGCCGGCAGGCTTGGAATCGTGACCGACCCGAGCTGGACCCAGGTTCTGCCGTCGAGGCTGGCGTAGCCGATGAGCGTGTTGCCGCTGCGCTGCAATCGAAGCCAGGTGTGCGGATAATTCGCGGGAAAGCCGCCGCGAGGCGCGGCAGTGGAGGAAGCCGCTCCCGCGGTGGCGCGCGACTCGAAGAAACAGCCCAGTTGCGCCGAGGACGCAAAAACCGCGCCGAAGGGAGAATTCGCGTCGAGGCTGGCCCGTGCCATCAGACCGGCGTGGACGAAGGGGTCCGGTACCGTGACATCGGCCACCCGGGCTTCGATATCGAAGTTTCCGGTTTGTTCCTGCCAGCCGAACTGAAACTGGTCTTGCGTGCCACCGATCGTCCGTCCGCCGCCGGTGACGTCCACGCCGCCCGGCACCGAGACCGTGCCGCCGGCCAGAGCCGGCGCGCCGATGTCCGCCGGCACGTACTCATTAGCCCGAAAGCTAATCCGCGATCCGGGCGCAATGGTGTTCGGCGTGGCAGCAATGTCCGTAACGTTGTTGACCGTCAGGGTGTAGGTCTCGCCGTAGGTCAGCGGACTGGTGGTTAGCACCACGGTTTGCTGGTTGGCGCCAAACTGGGCCGCCGTGATGGCGATGCCCCGATCGAGGGCATAGTTGGCGGGATTCAAACCGGACGCCGCGGCGACGATTTCGTCGAAGACGACGATGACCCGGGTCCGCCCCTCATTGCTCGCGGCGGCAAGACGGGGCGGTTCGGCGTCAGGCAGCACACTCAGCAGGGCGGGGTCACTGACCACGGATCCGGCGCTGTTGGTCAGGACTACCCGGAACTGCGCGCCGTGGTCGGTCAGTCGCACCGGTCCGAACTGAAGTTGGGCCGCGGTCGCGCCGGGGAGATTGGTGCCGTTGCGTTGCCACTGGTACGCGACAGGGCTGACGCCGCTGGGTTTGACCGTGAAGGTGGCAAACCTGCCCTCAATCGCGGTTGTGTTGGTTGGTTGCTCGGCAATCACCGGGGGCCCGAAGACGACGCCAAACGGCAGGAGGTACTTCGCCGGAATCGGCCCTTCATCCACGCCATCCGGGCGCAACCAGCGCACGGCCAGGTTATCCCCGCCACCGCCTTCTTTCATCAGCGCGGCAACGTAATACGGCTGGCCGGCGGTCAGTCGGATCGGCGACGATTGCTGGTTGGCTTCCTTGGTCCATTCGCGCGAAGAGGTCCATGAAGCGACGGTGGCGATCAGGCGCTGATTGGCAGGGGAGGTGTCGGTACTGAGCCACAACTCACCGCCGTCATCGCTGGCGATCCAAAAGGTGTAGTTGCCGGTGACCGGCGGGACCAGGTAGCCGTGCAGCCGTTGGCCGTAGTTGTCGAGCACGTCGGTCGGTGCCTCGAAAAAGTCGGTGACGTAATTCGTAAAGCTCGGCCGGTGCGGGAAGTCGGGCGAACTGGTCAGGTCGGAAACGGCGGTGCCGGGGATGCCCTCCCAGACCTCGCGAAGGATGGATTGGCCCCAAGTGAACGGCGCGACCAGGCAGGCGGCCAGCAGCCATGACACAAAGGACCGTCGGCGGGCCGGGCTGGGGCCGGAGGGCGACGGCGGTTGATGGGAAGCCCCCGATTCGCCGACTGGCTCCTTGTTCGCACAATGAATCATGGCGTGACAGTAAGCAGGACCAGCGCCAGACACCAGCCGGACGCGCAGCGTTTTCGGACGCCGCACGAGGGCTTTACCGCCAAAACGGACATCAGCCGGCGCAGGTAAAGCTCGAGCAATGGGGCGGGCCGGCTTGCGGGGTGGATCGCGGCGCCAACCGGCGGGCCAGTCCTGCGGGTAATCCGGCGGCAACCGAGCAACCGGCGACTCGCGGAAGCGGTTCTCGAGGCCGTTGGTTCACGCTCGTGGGGGGGGCCGCATTCGACACGACCGTCGGGGAAAGCGGGGTTCAAACAGTCATTGCGGCGGCTGGTGGAACCAAGGTCCTACCTTCTCCCGCTCGGGAGCGCCCCCCCGGTGGAGTTGGCAACAAACACGATGATCGTCAACGGCCGCGGGTCAATCGTCCGGCCGTTGGCACGGCCGGCAGCGGTCTTGGGAATGGGGGTTCCGGTCGCCGTCCACAGGGTTCCGCCAACCGGCGCCGCATTTCCCCGGCGCGGTTGGAAGATCCCGTAGGCGGACACGGTACTCCTCAACGATCCGCGGATCGCCGGCGCACCTCAAATCGGCTGGGTGCCAAAAGCAGCGTCGCGGTGTTTGCTGACGGAGGCGCGGGACAACGCCCGCAGATTGCTCGCAGGCCGAGCGGAACCAATTGGCCTGAAGCGTCAGGCTGGCCTCAATGGCCGCAACTGCAGCCGTGACCGCAGGAGTTGAAATCGTCTTCGGTCGGCACGCGGCCGATCTCCATCGTCTTGTTGACGTACTTGGTCACGGTCTCCCGCATCGCGCGCAGGGATTCCTGCGCGTCCAGGAAGCGTCGGGCCGTTTCATTGCGGAGTAGCGCCTGGCGGTGATCCTCGTACTCGCTGATCTCTTCGTCGGTCAGGCTGATGCCTTGGTGCTGCTTGTGGTGCAGGTGCTCGCCCTTTTCGACCACCGTCTGGTAGAGTTGCTTGGCAACGTCGTCGTCCAGAAAGGTCTGAATGTCGCGTTGCAGGGCGGGGAAGTTTGGCTGGCGGACAATCGCCTCGCAGAGTTCCAAGGTCTTTTCGAGGACGGCGCCGTTTTGAGGATTCGAGTGCATTTCGTTTTGTTAACCTGGGGCAAGGTAGCGGCTGGCTGCGATGGCACAAGTGTTTTGCCGGGATTCGCGCCACGACGGCACCTGTGACACCTTCGGCTGGTCGCCTTGGCCGGCGGGCAGGCGTCACTCGCCTGCGGAGCCCAACGGCGTGGCGTGGCAAAAACTCTTGCGTGCCGGGGAGGCAACGCGGCTCAATTTGGAAGGTTTTTATGAATCAGCGCGAATCAGGCATCCGATCGAACAAGAGATCATTGTTGTGGGTAGCCAGCCTCGTTTGGGCGGGAGCCCGGGCGACCTTGGCGGCCACGATCACCGTGCCCAACGGGTCCTTCGAATCACCGGCGCCGCCGCCGGGATTCCCGGTCAGTCCCATGATCAACTCGTGGCAGGAGACCCCGCAGCCGGTGTGGTTTAATCCGGCCGATTTCGGCGGGATGACGTGGGATCAGTTGTCCGGCGTGTTTCCGAATCCGCCGCCGGGCGATCCGTCGCACATCGTCAATGCCGATGGTCAGCAGGCTGCCTACCTTTTCGCCGTGCCGGGCGTGGGGTTGTTTCAGGATTACGGGTCGGTGGCTTGGAACGAGGCGGCGCCAAGTCACGCGTTCGACGCCACGTATGAAGTCGGCCTCGGGTACGAATTGACGGTGGGGGTGCTGGCGGGGCCGGGCATGGCGCCGGGGGCGACCCTGCAGTTGAGCCTTTATTACCGCGACGCCAGTGACGCCCTGGTCACGGTGGCGTCCCGGGACGTTGTGTTCTCGGAGGCCGAATTCCCCACGACGACCTTCCTCAACGACTATCAATTGAGCCTGCCGATCGTGGCGGAGGGAGACGCCTGGGCGGGGCAAAAGATTGGCGTCAGCCTGCTGGCCACGACCCCCGGTGGATCTTACTGGGACGTGGACAATGTCCGGTTGGTGGCAATCCCCGAACCCGGCTCCTTGGCGCTGCTGACTCTTGGCGCGGGCGCGCTGTATCTGGCGCGACGGAGGGCCCGCTCGCATGGCCGCCCCTGATCCAGCGCGCCCCGAGTCTGGAAGAAGCACGGCTTGGTCGGTCACGCTGGGCGTACTGGTCTGGCTCGGCGGGACAGCGACTGGGAACCCGGCGGCGGTGCCCGTTCCGAACGCCTCCTTCGAGGCGCCGGTGACGCCATTTGTGAATGTGGACATCGCGGCGTGGGAGGAAGCGCCACAGCCGGCGTGGTTCGACGAGGCTGCCGGGTTCACGTGGAACCAGTTGACCGGCGTGTTTAAGAACACGGCGCCGGGAGCCACCGATCACATCACCAACATTGACGGCAATCAGGCGGCGTGGCTTTTCGCCCGACCCGACGTGGCGATCTATCAGGACTACGAGACCATCGGCGGAGGGGCGACCGAGCCGTCGCACGAGTTCGCGGAGCGGTTCGAGGTGGGACGCGCCTATCGGCTGACGGTCGGGTTGATCGGCGGGGGCGGCAACATGAGCGAAGGGGCGGCCATCGAACTCCGGCTGTATTACCGCGGGGCGGACGGGCAACGCGTGCCGGTGGCGGTCCGCTCCGTGGCGCATTCGTTGGCCCTGTTCCCAACACGGACGCGGTTCGTGGATTTTCGGCTCTCGATGCCACCGGTTCACGCCAGTGATCCCTGGGCCGGGCAGCCTATCGGCATCGAGTTTCGCTCCGTGGTTAGTTTTGAGCTGGAAGGAGGATTCTGGGATCTGGATCACGTACGGCTGGAGCGTCTGGACCCGCCGCAGTTGAGTCAGCCCAGCGTGGCGGAGGGACAACTGCGCTTCCTGGTGCGAGCTGCCCCGGAGACTCGTTGCGAAATACTGGGGGCAACCGACCTCGCAGCGGCTGAGGCCGACTGGACCGTGCTTGGGACTCTGGACTTGCCGTCCGGCGAAGCGGAGTGGGTGGAGCCTCTCCAGTCGGCCGGGAAGCGGTTTTATCGTGCGCGCTTGCTGCTTTAGTCGGGGCTGGCCACCGGCACGGAACGCGTCCGCCGTGGCAGGCTTCACACTCGTCGAGTTGCTGGTGGTGCTCGCCATCATCGCGGTGTTGGCAGCCCTGCTGCTGCCGGTGCTCGCCTCCGCCAAACAGGCCGGCCACCGCGTCCGCTGTCTTTCAAATCTGCGGCAGGTTGGGATCGCCATTCAGAGCTATGCCGACGACCACTCGGGGCAGATCCCGTATGGTCCCAAAGCACCGCCCTTCACCAGCCCGTCGAGCTTCTATCCCTCGACGGGAGCCCCCACGAGCCTGCTCTCGCTGCAGACCGGCGCGCCGGTGGGGCTGGGATTGCTTCTGGAACAACATCTGGCCCGCGAGCCCAAGGTGCTGTTCTGCCCGGGGGCGGATCAGCCGCTCGATGCGGACGCGGAACTGGCGAAGGTGGGCCGGTTCCAAGCGCAGAGCAGCTATTACTACCGTCATGGCGGCAACACCGAACTTTTCGACTCGCCGGCCGGCCCCAACCCCGCGCCCAGCCTGCGCCTCGACAATCTCGGGGCGAACCGGGATGGCGTGCCGATTCGGACGCTGGTCATGGACACCCAGTTCCTCGCCCCACCGGATTTGGCCGCCTTCAACGTCAAGTCGCGCACGCACCACCGGCTCGCGTTCGCGAACCTGCTGCGGACCGATGGCAGTGTCGTCTCACGACCGAATCGGGATGGCCGTTTCACCGTGGACCTGCGCGAATACGGCGACATCCGGGATGCTTTCAGCCGGATCCTCAAGGTGCTGGAAGCCGGCGACCGCGAGCCGTGACCAACGCCGTGGTCGCGTCGGCCCACCGTTCCACGCTGGACTCCCTGTTGACGAGGGCGGACCCCATCCTCGCGCTCGCCCCGATGCAGGACGTCACGGATCACGCTTTCTGGCGGATCCTCTCCCGCTACGGGGGCGCCGATTTGTACGTGACCGAGTACTTCCGCGTTTATCCTGGCTCGCGGCTTGACCAGGACATCCTCCGTTCGATCACCGACAACCCCACCGGCCGGCCGGTCATTGCGCAACTGATCGGCAACGACATCCCGGAACTCACGCGCACTGCCCGCGAACTCCAGCGGTATCCCATCGCCGCCGTGGACCTCAACCTCGGCTGCCCGGCCCCGGTGGTGTACCGCAAATGCGCCGGCGGCGGACTCTTGCGCGACCTTCCGCGGGTGGACGCCATCCTTGGCGCCCTGCGGGACGCCGTGACCACGCGCTTCACCGTGAAGACGAGAATCGGCTTCGACACGCCGGCGGTTTTTGACGACTTGCTGCCGATCCTCGCCCGGCATGGATTGGATCTGGTCACGGTTCACGGACGCACCGTGGCGGAGATGTATCGCAGCGCGGTTCATTACGATGCGATCGCCGCCGCCGTGGCCGCGCTGCCGTGCCCGGTGCTGGCGAACGGAAACGTGTATTCGGCGGAGAAGGGAGAGCGGGTCCTCGCCGCCACCGGGGCGCGCGGTCTGATGATCGGCCGCGGGGCCATCCGGAATCCGTGGATTTTTGAGCAGTTCCGACAACGGCGGCGCGGCGAGCCGGTGCGGTGGCCGACTGGGCGCGAGGTGCTCGGCTACGTGCGCGAACTGTACGAAGCGGTGCGCCGGCCGGACTTCACCGAACGCTCCCACGTGACGCGCATGAAAAAGTTCGTGAACTACCTCGCCATTGGCGTCGAGCCGACCGGGGAGTTCCTCGAGCGGATTCGCCGGGCGGAAACGGAGGCCGATTTTTTCGCCATCTGCGCGGCGCACCTTGATCACGAGCACCCGCTGCCGCTGGAGCCCTACCCGCTGAAACTGGGCGCCCGCGATGTGATGGGTGGTGAACAGGGTTGACGGTGACTGACCGTCGCGGAACACGGGCGGTCGCCGACGCTCAGGCGGCGGCCCAGGCCCTCGCGACGGTCGTGAGACGTTGGCGGATCTTCCAGCGACGAAGAAGGGCATCGTCTTTCCCAGAATGATCTTGTGTCTCCGCCGCGTCCTTCCCGCCCGAGCGCCCGACATGCTGCTCTTGGAGCCGTGCCAACCGTTGACCAGGACCTCCTTGGCGAAGTCGCCAGCCGGCTGGCGAAAGAACTTCACCCCGAGAGCATCTGGTTGTTCGGCCCGCACGTCTGGGGCACGCCGGACGAAGGCAGCGACTTGGATCTCTTCGTCGTTGTGCCGGACAGCAACGAAGCGCCGGTGGAGCGTATCTGGCGGGCGCACCGCCTGCAGGGCCTGGGCATCGCGAAGGACGTGCTGGTGAAGACCCGCCGGGAATGTGACCCCGTGCGCGCCCTGCCTTCCACGCTCGACCACCTCGTCTTCCTCCGGGGCCGAAAGTTGTATGGATGAGACCAAACGCGAGTGGGTCCGCTCGTGGTTGGTCAAAGCGCACAGCGATTTGCGCTCCGCCCGTGCGTGGGTGGCGTTACCCGACCCGGCCACGGACGCGGCCATTTACCACTGCCAGCAGGCGGCAGAGAAGGCGATCAAGGGCTGCCTCGCCTTCCGCGATCAACCATTGGAGCGGACGCATGATTTGGGACGTCTCTTGGAGAGGAGATCGCTGCCGCTTTGGAACCCTCATTCGCTCTACTCGAAAAGCAGGCCGACGTCCTCAGTCCTTACGCGTCCGCCTTCCGCTACCCGGACATGTTGGGCGTACAGTTCCCTTCCGTCGCGGAAGTGGACACGGTCGTCGAACGCGCTCAGGCCATCAACGATTCCGTGCTTCGACGAATTCCAAAGGTCGCTCATCCGAAGCGAGCCAACACTTAGCCCGGTGACGCCGAAGGGATCCTTCGCAAGCAATCCAAGGAGCCCGTTTACGGCCCTAAGCCGACAGGAGCTGGGCCGCGCCCGTCATGGACCTGCCTGGCCTCGGGCGCCTTTGGGTGCCGGTTCAGTGAGGTGTGCGCGCCGCTCGTCGGGTCGGGCGTGCGTGGCGTGAACGGGCGAAGATGCCTTTGCAGCGATCCGAGTGTGCCGGAGTACGGCTCGGATGGTTTCAGGTTCGGGGCCGCTGAGGAGGCGCCGCCCGCAGGCTTGAGTTTTCGGCCCGGCAGTGTGTGCTCGTTCCGTGCAACGGGTGGTGCGCTGGACCCCTTTCCTCGAACTCGTGGCGCTGTTCTTCCTTCACGGGGCGGCGCTGGCGATGTGGTTTGTCCCGTTGAGCACGGTGCTGGATGCGCACGGGTTGGGTCCGATCAAGCCCTACGCGTTCGCGACGTCGGCCCTCGCGGCGTTCGTGTCCCCGCTGATCTTCGGCGCGGTGGCGGATCGGCACGCCTCTCCCGTTCGCGTGCTGCGCTGGCTCGCCGTGGCCACCGCGGCAGCCATGGCGCTGGCGGCCACCTCGATTCATCTCCGGTGGAATCCCTGGCTGGTCCTCGCCTTGATTCAACTCCACGCCCTCTGTTCGTCGCCGACGTGGAGCATCAGCTCCACAATCGTTTTGGCGCGCTTGAAGGATTCGCGACGCGAGTTCGGACCCATTCGGGCGATGGCCACGTTGGGATGGATGGCCGGATGCTGGCTGGTGAGTGCCTTGAACGCCGACACCTCTGCGGTTGCCGGTTACGGCGGAGCGATCATGTGGCTGGTGGTCGCGGGGTACACGCGGTACCTGCCGATCATGGAGCCGCCGCCGAGCAGCCGGCCGCTGACGCTGCGGGAGCGGCTGGGACTGGATGCCCTGACGTTGCTGAAACACCACGATCATCGGGTGGTGTTCATCATGGTCACGCTCTTCGCCGTGCCGATCGCGGCTTTTTATCCGTACACGCCGCCGCACCTGCGGATGCTGGGCCTGGACCGTACCACGGCGTGGATGACCCTCGGACAGGTCACGGAGGTGTTGATGATGTTTCTGTTGGCGCGGCTGTTTACCAACTGGCGTCTCAAGTGGATCTTCGGGGCGGGGCTGGGCTTCGGGGTGCTGCGCTACGCGCTCTGTGCGCTGGATGCCAAGTGGTGGATTCTGGCCGGCGTGACCCTGCACGGCTGTTCGTTCACACTGGTGATGATTACGGCCCAAATCTACCTCGATTCCCGGGTCGAGTCCGGCTGGCGCGCGCGGGCGCAGGCCTTGATGACCCTCCTCACCAGCGGCTTGGGCAACCTGGCCGGCTACCTGGGCAACGGCTGGTGGTTCGCCTTCAACACCACCGCCGCCGGGACGAACTGGCGGCTTTTTTGGGCCGGCTTGGCGGCGGCCATGGCGGTGGTGCTGGCGTATTTCCTCAGCGCCTATCGCGGGCGGGGAGCAACGCGGCGGTTGTCCGCGGGGGCGGGGAGTTGAACGCGGGCGGGATGGGCTGCGCTTTCCCTCGAGCCGCACTTCCCTTATCACTCCGCGCATGAAATCAAAGCCCGGCTGGATTGCGGCGTGGTGGGTCTTGGCCGGCGCCTCGATCGCCGTCGTCGGACAGGGGATTGATCGGGAAACCCTGGATGCGTGGTCGGCGCCATTTCGCGGCTGGCACTATTGGCCGGACCATGTGATTCCCGCGCAGCCGAAGATTCCCGGCTACGAGTCGTTTCACAGCACGGATGTGCCGTGCGTGTATCAACTGCCCGGGCAGACCAACCGGTGGTTCATGAGTTACATCGCCTTCAACGGCGAGGGGTACAATTCATTCGTGGCGACCAGCACCAACTTGGTGGACTGGACCGACCATCGGCTGGCCATGGGCTTCGGACCGGCGGGTGAGTTTGACCACGGCGGCCGGGTGATCGGCGCCTATTTGTACGAGTCATACGAACTGAAGGCCCCACGCGTACTCAAGCGAAGGGATGGACGCTTTTGGACCTTGTACGGCTGCTACCCGCGGCAGGGCGGCTACGAATTGCGGCCCGGCTACGAAGGGGTGGCGGTCAGTGACGAGGGGCTGGCCTGGCGGCGCGCCAAGGGTGCACCGATCCTCTCCGTGTACGATCCGGACTGTGGCGAGTGGGAGAAGGACTGCATTTACCAACCGTGGCTGGTCGAACACCGCGGGCGGTTCTTCAACTTTTACAACGCCGCCAACGGCGGGACCGAGCAAACGGGGCTGGCGTTCTCGACTGACCTGCTGACGTGGATGAGGTACCCGGCCAATCCGGTGATCCCGGTTCGCGTGGGCGGCTTCGACGAACAGTTCGCGTCCGACCCCAAGGTGTTTCGCGACGGCGATCACTGGACGATGCTTTACTTCGGGGTGGGGCGGGGCGGCGCCCACATCATGATCGCGTTCTCGCGCGATCTGGTGCATTGGACGGCCCATCCCGAGCCGCTCTACCGCGCCGGCGGCCATCCCGGCGGCCTCGACCAACAGTACGCCCACAAGATCTCGCTGGTGTATGAACCGGTGAGCGAGGTGTTTTACCTGCACTATTGCGCGGTGGGCGTGAAGGGAAGGGGAATCGGACTTCTGACCAGCCGACCGCTGCCGCGGCAGGCGGGAGCCGCCGAGAATGCCGTTCCATAAGGCGGCAACGGCCCGCCTGTTCCTCCGGCGTGACCCGATGTAACCGGCTTGTAACCTGCCCGTCACCGTTTCACGATGCCGTCATGGTAAGCGGCTTTCGGATGAAACCGAAAATCTTGGTGGTCGAAGATGAGCCCGATGCCGCGGAACTGGTCGAGTTCAACCTGAAAGCGGCCGGTTTCGAGGTCGTGTCGGCCGCTGACGGTGCGACCGCGCTGGATCGGACCCGCACGCACGCGCCCGACCTGATCCTCCTCGACCTGATGTTGCCCGAGGTGGATGGCTTGGAGGTCTGCAAAATCCTCCGACGCAGTCCGGCAACTTCCGGCATCCCGATCATCATGCTCACGGCCAAGGCGGCGGAACTCGATCGCGTTCTGGGTCTTGAACTCGGCGCGGACGATTACATCACCAAACCGTTCAGCCCGCGGGAACTGGTCTTGCGGGTCAAGAATCTCCTCCGCCGGCGACAATCGGCGGCGGACAAAGCCGAGTACATCCAGATCGGCGAACTGGTCATTGATGTGCCGCGCCACTACGCCGCCGTGGGAGGGCAGACGGTGGACCTGACCGCGACGGAGTTCAAACTGCTGACCGTGCTGGCCCAGCGCCGGGGTCGCGTCCAGTCGCGCGAGCAACTGCTCCGGGACGTGTGGGAGTACGACAGCGTGATTGACACGCGCACGGTGGACACTCACATGCGCCGGCTGCGGGAGAAGCTGGGCCGCGCTGCGCGTCTGCTCGAGACCGTGCGTGGGGTGGGTTACCGAATCGGCGAGGATTGATCGGCCGGGTTCAATCTCGTCATGTGGACCGTTCTTGCGCTGCTGGCCGTTTCCGCAGCCATCATTTTGGCCTGGCTTTGGTGGCGCCGCGGTCGTGAATTGCAGGAACTTCGCCGCGTCCTGGCCAGTGCCCGCGAGGAGGCGTCCGCCCTCCGCCAATCGGTGGCCCTGAACCAGACTCAGGAGGAAGCCCGCCTGCAAGCCCTCCTCAACAGCATGGGCGAAGGGGTCTTGCTCCTTGACGAACGAAGCCGGGTGGCCTTCGCCAACGACTCGTTCCGGCGGCTCTTCAACATCACCTCGGAGGTACGGGGACGGACCGTCCTCGAAACGGTGCGCTTGGCGGAGGTGCAGGAGATGGTCACCCGGGCGCGGGTGCAGGGTTCGGTCTGGGGGTATGAACTGGAGTTGCCGGGGCTGGATCGGCGGTGTCTCCAACTGAATGCCGCGGTCGTTCAGAACGGCGGAAGCGGGGAGCAGGGCGTGATCGTGGTGTTCCATGACCTGACGGCGCAGAAGCGGCTCGAGAATGCGCGCAAGGAGTTCGTCGCCAACGTCAGTCATGAACTCCGGACGCCCCTGTCGGTGATCAAGGGCTACGTCGAGACGTTGATTGACGGCGCCCGCAATGACCCGGCGGTGCAGCTCCGCTTCCTCCAGACCATCGCCCGGCACGCCGATCGGTTGACGTATTTGATCGAGGATTTGCTGACGCTTTCGCAGCTCGAGTCCGGCGGCATTGCGCTCAATCTGCAGCGGGTGGACTTGCGGGCCCAAGCAGCGCGGGTGGCCGAGGACTTTGCAGTGCGCGCGGCCGAACGGCAGATGCACATCGCCAACCAGGTGCCGGAAAACTTGACCGCCCGCGCGGATGCCGACCGCCTGCAGCAGGTGCTGGTGAACCTGGCGGACAACGCGATCAAGTATGGGGAGCGCGGCACGGCGGTCACCATCGGCGCGCGTGCGTTGCCGGAGGACAAGCTGGAAATGTGGGTCCACAACGAAGGCCCGGGCATTCCGGGCGAGGCCCTGGCCCGCGTCTTCGAGCGCTTCTACCGGGTGGACAAGGCCCGCTCGCGCGAGCAGGGGGGCACCGGGCTGGGACTCGCGATCGTGAAGCACATCGTCCAGTCGCACGGGGGCGAAGTGCGGGTGGAGAGCCGGCCGCATGGCGGCGCGACCTTCTTTTTTACGCTGCCGAAAGCCGACCCGCCGGCCCTGCCGCTGGGGGAACAGCGGGCGGATTGATGGCGCCGACGCGTCGTTGCGTCTGATGCTGACATGACGCGAGGACTCCTTTTGGCAGTGTGCCTGGCCGTGGTGGCGGCCGGATGTCGGACGCGGAACACCGGCCCATCTCAAGCCGCTGACGCGGTTCGGGTGTTCGAGGTCAAAGGCGTGGTTCGCGAATTGCCCGGCGGTGACACCGTGCGCATCCGGCACGAGGAAATCCCGGGCTACATGGCCGCGATGACCATGCCCTTTACGGTCAAGGACCCGGCCGAACTGGCAGGGATTCAGGTGGGCGACACGGTCACCTTCCGGATGACCGTGACCCCGGACGATGGCTGGATTGACCAAATCCGGGTGCTCGAGCGAGCGCGACCGGAGGACGTCCGGCCGCAGATTGAGGGAGTCCGGATTACACGGCTGGTCGAGGAACTCAAGGTGGGCGACCCGCTGCCGAACTACCAGTTCACGAACGAGCTCCGCCAGCCGGTCAACCTCGCTGACTTTCGTGGTCAGGCGTTGGGGCTGACGTTCATTTACACCCGGTGTCCGTATCCCACCTTCTGTCCCCGGCAGAGCCAGCAGTTCGCCGAGGCCTGTGCCCGGCTCAAAGCCATGCCTGACGCCCCGGAAAACTGGCATTTGCTGTCGTTGTCCTTCGATCCCGCCTACGACACCCCGTCCGTGCTGCGGGCCTACGGCCAGCGCCACAACTACGACCCCCGGCGATGGAACTTCCTCACCGGCGCGATGATTGACATTGACGCCATCACCGAGCAGTTCGGGACGATCTTTGCCCGGGATGGCGAAGGGTGGAGTCACAACGTGCGCACCGTGGTGATTGATGCGGCCGGCCGGGTCCAGCGCATCTTTGTCGGCGTGGAGTGGACCACGGACGAGTTTGTGGCGGAAATGATCAAGGCGGCCCGGGTGCAGCCGTGAAATCAGCGCTCCTCGTGGCGGGCCGCCAAAAGGATTGCGCCCGCCGGGGGCTTCCCGTTAGCTAGACCCATGTTCTCGCACGTCGTGATTTTCTGGACCGATCCCCAATTGCCCCAGGCGGCCGACGAGTTGGTTTCCGCCGCCGAACGGTATCTGAAGAGCATCCCCGGAATCGTTCATTTCCACGTCGGGAAGATGGTGCCGAGCCATCGCAACGTGGTGGACCAGAGTTATCAGGTCGCGTTGAACATCGTCTTCACTGACAAGCGGGCGCAGGACGAGTATCAGGCGCATCCTCAGCATCTCGAATTCGTTGAGAGGGCGTTCAAACCTTACTGTCGCCAGGTCCGCGTGTACGATTTCGCCTAACCCCATCGCGGGCCGCCTTCTGGCGGCTCGCATCAACCCGTCCGACACACTCTTATGAGATCAACTCCCTCATCCTCGCCGCGCGCTTCGCGCCGCGATTTCATCAAGACCTCGACCCTCGTGGGTGGCGCGCTGGCCTTCGGCATTGCCACTCCGCCCCGGCTGTTCGCGCAAAACTCGGAAACCCTGCGGGTGGGCCTGGTGGGCTGCGGCGGACGTGGCAGTGGCGCCGCCCGCGATGCGCTGAACGCCGACCCGAACTGTGTCCTCGTGGCCGTGGGCGATGTCTTCGAGTCCGTCGCCAAGGGGGCGGTGGCCGCCATGAAACGCGAGGCTTCGATGGCGGAGCGCGTGACGGTCACACCGGAAACCACGTTCTCCGGCCTCGATGCATACCAAAAGGTCATCGCGGCGGGGGTGGACGTGGTGTTGCTATGCACGCCGCCGGGCTTCCGGCCGTTGCACCTCAAAGCGGCCGTGGATGCCGGCAAACACGTCTTTTGTGAGAAGCCGATGGCGACGGATGTGCCGGGCGTGCGATCCGTTTTCGAAAGCGCGGCCCGGGCCAAGGAGAAGCGCCTCGCCCTCGTTGCCGGCTTCTGTTGGCGGTTCGATCAGGCGTGCCGCGAATTTTACTCCCGCGTGCACGACGGCATGATCGGTGACATCCGCCATTACCACGCAACCTACTTGAGCGGCCCGGTCAAGCCCATGCCCCCCGCCAGCACGCGGCCGGCCGGCATGGGGGATGTCGAGTGGCAGTTACGGAACTGGTACAATTTCGTCTGGGTTTGCGGTGACGGGCTGGTCGAGCAGGCGTGCCACAGCGTGGACAAGATTGCGTGGGCGATGAACGGCGTTCTACCGGTCAAGTGCGTCGCCAACGGCGGGCGCAACGTCCCCAATCACGAGGGGAACATTTTTGACCACATTGACGTGTTCTACGAATTCCCGGAGGGCGTTCGGGCGACCATGGCGCAGCGCCAGATCAGCAATTGCTACACGGACAATTCCGACTACCTGCTGGGCTCCACGGGCGTGGGCCGCTGCGGTTGGAACGCGCCGACCATCACCGGGCAAAACAACTGGCGCTATCGCGGCCGCAACCCCGGGGCCGAGATGTATGTGCAGGAACACCGCGAGTTGTTCGCTTCCATCCGCAAGGGCGAACCGCGCAACGACGGGGTGTGGATGACCAACAGCACGCTGATGGCCATCATGGGCCGCACGGCCGCCTACACCGGCCAGGAGATCACCTGGGAACAAATCATGGCCAGTACGGAAAAGCTGGTGCCGGACGACCTCCGCTGGGATCAGGCGCTTCCCGTGCCGCCGATGGCGGTGCCGGGCAAGACACGGTTCGTTTAGACTTCCCTGTCGGAAGAACTTCTGTCCACGACTGGCCTTCACTCGTCTCCGTCCATGAATGCCCTGATTCCGTTTGTCGCCGCAGGTTGTTTGTCGCTCGCGACCGTCGCCGCCGAGTGGGTTACCTACAGCCCCCCGGCCGATCGCGCCAACGGCAAGCACGTGGTGCTGCTCGCGGGCGACGAAGAGTACCGCTCCGAGGAATCCCTGCCGATGTTCGGCAAGCTGTTGAGTCAGCGCCACGGGTTCAAATGCACGGTGCTGTTCTCCATCAACCCGGCCGATGGCACGATAGACCCGAACAACCAGACCAACGTCCCGGGGATGCACCTGCTGGGCACGGCCGACCTCGTGATCACGGCCTTTCGTTTTCGGGAACTGCCCGACCGCGACATGCAGCACTTCGTGGATTACCTGCAGGCCGGCAAGCCGATCATAGCCCTCCGCACCGCGACTCACGCCTTCAACTACACCCGCAATAAACAGAGTCCCTTCGCCAAATGGGACTTTGCCAGTAAAGAGTGGCCGGGTGGCTTCGGGCAGCAGGTGCTGGGCGAGACGTGGATCAACCATCACGGCGACCACGGTACCGAGGCGACGCGCGGTCTGGTGGACGGCACGCACGCCAAACACCCCGTGCTGCGTGGCGTGGTGGACGTCTTCGGCCCGAGCGACGTCTATGGGGTGATTCACCTCAAACCGACCGACACCGTGCTCATGCATGGCTTGGTGTTGAAAGGCATGGCCGCCGACTCGCCGCCCAACTGGCGCAAGTCGCTCATGCCCTTGGTGTGGCTGCGTGATTACACCTGGCCCAACGGCAAGACGACCCGCGCGCTGACCTCGACCATCGGGGCGGCGGTGGATTTTGCGAGCGAGGACCTCCGCCGCCTCATCGTGAACGCGGCCTACTGGCTGACTGGGCTCGAGGTTCCGGCGAAGGCCGATGCCACACCGATCGGCGAGTACCGACCCACCTTTTTCGGCTTCGGAAAATTCATCAAGGGCGTCAAACCGGCGGATCTGGAGCTGAAGTAACCCGCAGAGGTTGTTTGACGCGCGGCCTTGGTGCGGCTGGATCAGCTTCCGGCTCATTCAGGCCTGCACGTCTGGTTCTCCGCCGCGGAGCCGCGAGTTGCTTCGAGCGGAACCGGCTTCAATTTGACGGCCGCGTGACTGCTCCTGCCGACGCCATTCAACTCTCGGTCCTGATTCCAGCGTTTAACGAGGAAAAGCTGCTCGGCCGATGCCTGGCTTCCGTGGCGGCAGCGGCGGAGGCACTGCGCCCCCGGGGTTGGCGGCATGAGGTCATCGTTTGCGACAACAACTCCACCGACCGCACGGCCGAAATTGCCCGCGCGAACGGGGCTCTCGTGGTCGCGGAACCGGTCAACCAGATCGCCCGCGCCCGTAACCGGGCGGCTGCGGCGGCCCGCGGGCAGTGGCTGCTGTTTCTCGACGCGGATTCGTTTCCCACCCCCGGCTTGTTCGACGAACTCGCCGCGACGATCGCCTCCGGTGAGTGCCTCGGCGGCGGCGCCAACGTGGAGTTGGAGAACTACGCGGGACGCGGGCGACACCTCGCCAGCCTGTGGAACCGGCTCAGCCGCTGGACCGGCTGGGCACCGGGTGGGTTCTTGTTCTGCGAAGCAGCGGCCTTTCGTCAGCTTGGCGGTTTCAGTGACGACCTTTACGTGTCGGAGGAAATCGAGTTCAGCCGTCGGCTCAAACGGCTGGCGCGGGAGCGGGGCCGGCGCGTCGTCATCCTGCGGCGCCACCGGCTGCTGACCTCCGCGCGCAAGCTGGACCTGTATTCGCCGGCCGAGTTCCGACGATTCGTCCTGCGGTCGGTGTTTTCCCGCGGCCAGACCCACCGGCGGCGCGAGGAGTGCGCGATTTGGTACGACGGCCGGCGGTGAGGCGGGCCGCCCGGGCAGTTCCCGGTTGACGCTCCGGCGCGTGCCCAAACATCCTTCGGCCGCCATGCCGACCATTCAACGCGCACTGCTCTCCGTTTTCGACAAGACCGGCCTCGTGCCGTTCGCCCAAGCCCTCGCCTCGCGCGGGATTGAATTGCTCTCCACCGGTGGTACCGCCCGCGCTTTGCGGGACGCCGGTCTGAAGGTCATTGAGCTTGGCGACTTCACCGGGTTTCCCGAGATGCTGGATGGCCGGGTGAAGACCCTGCACCCGAAGGTGCATGGCGGCTTGCTCTACCTCCGGGGCAATCCCCATCACGAGGCCGCCGTAGCCCAGCATGGCCTTCGGCCGATTGATCTCGTGGCGGTGAACCTCTACCCGTTCGAGGCCACCGTGGCGAAACCCGGTGCGGTCCTGCACGAGGTCATCGAGAACATTGACATCGGCGGTCCGGCCATGCTCCGGAGCGCGGCCAAGAATCACGAGTTCGTCACGGTCGTCACCGACCCGCTGGATTATGCCGAGGTTGCGGACCAGATCCTGGCGACCGGCGAGACCACCCTGACCCTGCGGCGCCGGCTGGCCGCGAAAGTGTACGCGCGCACGGCTGCCTACGATGCGACGATCGCCGCGCACCTGCCGCGATTCTTCCCGACGACCGAAGGTGAGCCCGAGCCGGAGAAAGCGCCCGGCGCTCTCAACCTCCAAGTCCCCCTGCTGCAGACTTTGCGCTACGGTGAGAATCCGCACCAGGCGGCGGCGTTATACGGGCGCTTCGACGACTATTTCCGTCAACGGCACGGCAAGGCGCTGTCGTACAACAACATCCTCGACCTGACGGCGGCGGCGGCGCTGATCGCCGAGTTCGCCGGCGATCCGCCGACGCTGGCGATCCTCAAGCACACCAACCCCTGCGGCGTCGGCCAGGGCGCGAGTCTGCGCGAGGCTTGGGACAAGGCCTTGGCCACGGACCGCCAGGCACCGTTTGGCGGCATTATCGCGGTGAATCAGCCGGTGGACGCGGCTTGCGCGGAGGCCATCGCCGAGATCTTCAGCGAGGTGATCGTAGCGCCCGGCTTTTCTCCGGAAGCCCTGGAAATCCTGCAAAAGAAGAAAAACCTCCGCCTGATCGAAACGCTCAAAGATCCGCAATCGGCAGCGCGTTGGGAGATTCGCAGCGTGGGGGCCGATTCGTTCCTGTGGCAGCAGCGCGATCTCAAGTCGGTCGCGGCGGGCGACCTGCAATTCGTCACGGAACGGAAACCCACGGAAGCCGAGAGGCGGGCCATGCTCTTTGGCTGGCGCGTGGTCAAGCACGTGAAGTCGAACGCGATCGTGTACGCCGCCGCCGACCGAACCCTCGGCATCGGGGCTGGTCAGATGAGTCGCGTGGACGCCAGCCGGATCGCCGTGTGGAAGGCGCACGAGGCGGGGCTTTCGCTCGCGGGCAGTGTGGTGTGCAGCGATGCGTTCTTCCCGTTTCCGGACGGGTTGGTGGCGGCGGCCGAGGCCGGGGCCACGGCTGCCATCCAACCGGGCGGCTCCGTCCGCGATGCCGAGGTCATCGCTGCGGCCAACGAACGCGGCGTGGCGATGGCGTTCACCGGCGTGCGGCACTTCCGGCACTAGCCGCGCGGCTGCTCGAGTCGGGCGCCGGGAAGGGGCGGCTTAAGTGTGCCCGAGGACTTCGTGAACGAGCCGGCGCACGGCGGGGATCACCTCGCTTTCCACCCACGGGTGTTCCCGCAGCCAGAGCAGGTTGCGGGGACTCGGGTGCGGGAGCGGCACGTACTCCGGCAGGTAATCCCGCCACGCGCCCACGGTTTCCGCCAGAGTCCGCCGCCGACGGGCTCCGAGATAATAGGTTTGAGCGTGACGGCCCACGAGGAGGGTTAGGCGCACTTGGGGCAGCGCCGCGCGCAGGCGCGGGTGCCAGCGAGGGGCGCACTCGGGCCGCGGGGGCAGGTCGCCGCGCTTGCCCTTGCCCGGGTAGCACAAGCCGGTCGGGATGATCGCAATCCGCTCCTGGTCGTAGAACACCTCGCGTGTCATCCCCAACCACTGCCGCAAACGATCCCCGGACGGATCGTTCCACGGGATGCCGGTCTGATGAACGCGCAGCCCCGGCGCCTGTCCGACGATCAGCAATCGCGCTGTCCGACTCGCCCGTAACACCGGCCGGGGCGGGCAGGGGAGATGCGCGGCGCAGACGGTGCAGGCGCGAACTTCAGCGAGCAGACGTTCCAAGTGACCGGGCATTGGTGGGCAGCGTATCGGCAAGTTTCCCCCAGCAAAAGCCAACCTTGCGCGTCCGCGGTGGCAGACGGTGTTCGCCACCCGGTTGGCGGGACGCCGCGGTGGCTCTCGCGCGCCCGCGGCGGGGGGCGGCTTTTCGAGGTTGACCGGGTCGGTTGAACCTACCTACCGTTCGGTACGCAAATGGGGGCGCACTCCTCGAAAACCCGCCAGCGCTTGTTGGATGCCGCGTTGAAGCACTTCGCGCGACGCGGTTACGCCGGCACCTCGGTGCAGCAGATCGTCATCTCCGCCCGCGTTACCAAGCCGGCGTTGTATTACCATTTCGGGAGCAAGACCGGTCTCTTTCGGGCGCTGCTGGATTTCGCCCTCGATGAGCGACTGCGCCTGATGGAAGCGGCTGCGGCGCGGGGCGGTTCCACCGCGGAACGGCTCGAGGAGGTGGTCGCCGCCGTCTTTGAGTTTGCCCGGGGCAACGCAGACCTCATGCGGCTGGCGTTCGCCTCGGCCTTCGCGGGCGCGGAAGAAATGCCGCCGGAGGCCCGGTGCCTGGCCAAAGCCCGCCGGAATTTCGAGTTCGTGCGCCAACTTGTGGAGGCCGGTCAGGCGGCAGGCGAACTGAGCCGGAGGTTCGACAGCGAGCAGCTTGCTTTCGGCCTGTATGGCCAGTTGAACACGTACGTCATGGCGCACGTGGTTCTGCCTGACTGCCACCTTGATCGGCCGACGGCACGGCAGGTGGTTCGTCTGTTTCTCGACGGGGCCATTCCGCGCCGGCCCTAGAAAGCATTTTTACCTATGATGATGGTCCGATTTCTTTCGGTGGCGCTCCTCGTGGCGCTCGGTGGTTTTCTGACCGGCTGCAAACGGCCCGGCGCGGCGGGAGGTCCCGGCGGACCGGGGGGACCTGGGGGCCCGGGCGGCATGGGGATGAGCATGCCCGTGGTGGCCGTGGAGGCGAGGCGTCAGACCGTTGTCGAGACCGTTTCCCTTGTCGGCAATCTCGCCGCCAATGAGGCGGTGGAAATCAAGGCCGAGACCGACGGCATCATTCAGGAAGTCCTTTTCGAGGAGGGGCAACCCGTCGCGAAGGGAGCTTTGCTGCTGCGCCTGGACGAAACCAAGCTGACGGCCGAGCTGGCCGACGCGGAGGCCCGGCTGCAGTTGGCCGAGGCCAGCCATGCGCGCGCGAAGGAACTGCGCGCGGCCCGCCTGATCTCGGAACAGGAGTACGACCAGGCCGCCTCCACGCTGGCCGTGAGCAAAGCCACGGTCGAACTCCGGCGCCGCCAGCTCCGCGATGCCAAGGTGGTCGCGCCCTTTGACGGCGTCACCGGCGCCCGGCTGGTCAGCCCGGGGCAGGTCATTACCCGCGCCACGCCCATCACCTGGCTGGTGGACCTGGACCCGATGAAGGTGGAGATGGAAGTGCCCGAGCGGTTTCTCGGGCAGTTGCATCCCGGCCAGAAGGTGCAGTTCGAGGTCACGGCGTATCCGGGGCGCCAGTTTGAGGGCGAGATTTACTTCATCGCGCCGCGGCTGGATGAACGCACGCGCACCGCGCAGGTGAAGACGCGGATTGCCAATCCGGACGGCTTGTTGAAGGCCGGCATGGTGGCCAATCTCGAATTGAAGCTCGTGATTCGCGAGAACGCCGTGGTGGTGCCGGAGGCCGCGCTGATGAGCAACGGCGACCTGACCTTCGTGTACGTGGTCGGCCCCGAGCAGGTGGTCCAACTCCGGCCGGTCAAGTTGGGCCAACGGCTGCCCCGTTGGGTGGAAATCCTGGAGGGCTTGCAGGGCGGTGAGCTGGTCGTTGCCGAGGGCCACCAGAAGATCGGCCCCGGCATGAAGGTGGCCGTCGCCCCACCCGAAAAAGCCGCCGCTTACAACAGCAACGAATTGCGCCCCCCGCTCCCGCCAGCCGGCCCCGCCAGCGAGAGGCCGGGGGCGACCAACGCGCCGCCTTCCGCCCGCAAGCCCGCGTGACGGTCGCCGCCCCATGCGCCCTCGACGCTTCGCGACGCCATGACCCTGTCCCGCATCAGCATCCAACGGCCGGTGCTCACCTCGATGATGAGCCTGGCGCTCGTGTTGTTCGGCCTGATCAGCTTGACGCGCCTGCCGGTGCGCGAGCTGCCGAACATTGATCCGCCGATCGTCAGCGTGACCACGGTGTATCCGGGCGCCAATGCCCGGGTTGTGGAGACTGAGGTGACGGAGCGGCTCGAGGAAACCCTCAGCAACATCGAGGGCATCAAGACGCTGACCAGCACCAGCCGGGAACAGGTCAGTGCGATCACGGTCGAGTTTGACCTTTCCCGCGACGTGGATCTGGCGGCGCAGGATGTGCGGGACCGCGTGGCCCGGGTGCGGGGCCTGCTGCCCGAGGACATTCTCGAACCGGTGGTGGCGAAGCAGGAGTCCGATGCCCAGCCCATCATGTGGATTTCGGTGAACAGCGACCGGTATTCGCCGCTCGAGCTGACGACCCTGGCAGAACTGCAGATCAAGAACCGTCTGCAGACCGTGGCCGGTGTGTCCTCGGTGATCATCGGCGGCGAAAAACGCTTTGCCATGCGGCTGTGGCTCGATTCCGAACGCATGGCCGCGCGCGGGGTCACGGTGCTGGACGTGCAGCGCGCCCTGCAGCAGCAGAACATCGAGCTGCCCAGCGGCCGGGTGGAAAACCTCGACCGCGAGATGACGATCCAGACGCTCGGCGAACTCAAAACCGCCGAGGAATTCAACAACCTCGTTGTGTACAGCGACGGCGTGAAGCTCGTCCGGCTGCGCGACATCGGGATCGCCCGCGAGGGCGTGGAGGACGAGCGCACGATTGCCCGGTTCAACGACCAGCCGACGGTCTTTCTGGGCGTCGTCAAACAGTCCCGGGCCAACACCGTGGAGGTGGCGCACGGCGTGAAGGCCGAGCTGGAGCGCCTGGCCCCCTCGCTGCCGATGGGCGTCAACCTCGTGGGCGCTTACGACTCCTCCATTTTCGTGGAGGAATCCATCCGGGAGGTCTGGGTCACGCTGGGCATCGCCTTCGTGCTCGTCGTGGTCGTGATCTTTGTCTTCCTCCGCAACCTGCGTTCCACCGTGATCCCGGCCATCGTGATTCCGGTTTCGATCACGGGCTCCTTCACCGTCCTGTACGCGATGGGCTACTCGGTGAACATCCTGACCATGCTGGCTCTCGTGCTGGCCATTGGCATTGTGGTGGATGACGCGATCGTGGTTCTGGAGAACATCTTCCGCCACCTCGAGGCGGGGCAGAGTCCGATGGAGGCCGCTTTCACCGGCATGAAGGAAATCGGCTTCGCGATCATCACCATCACGATTTCCCTCGTGGCGGTGTTTGTGCCGCTGGCGTTTCAGCGGACGGCCACGGGCCGGCTCTTCATCGAGTTTGCGTTTGCCCTCGCCGGTTCGGTGGTGATCTCGGCGTTTGTTGCGTTGTCTCTCTCGCCGATGATGGCGGCGCGCATTCTCAGGCCGGTGGACAAACAGCAGCACGGCGCGCTGTTCATGGCCTTTGATCGCGGGTTCAACGCCCTCACGCGGTGGTATGGGAGGCTGCTGGGTTGGTCGCTCCGGCACCGTTTCCTGATGTTGCTGATCGGCGCTGCGTCGCTGGCGGTCATGGTTCTGGCCTATCGGGGCCTCGACAAGGACTTCCTGCCCGAAGAGGACCGCGGCCTCTTTATTTGCTTCGTGGTGACGCCGGAGGGTTCCACCGCCGAATACACCGATCGCATGGTCCGGCAGATGGAGCGCATCCTGGGGCAGGTGCCCGAGATCCGGTCACGGGGCGGCATGGTCGCGCCGCCGTTTGCGGGGCCGGGCGCGGCCAATCAGGGCATCGCCTTCGTCCGCCTGCACCCGGAGCGCGAGCGGAGCGTACAGGAACTCGTCAATGGCCCGGGCGGCCTGCGGATGCGGCTGCTCACTGAGGTCGAGGGGGCGTTGGTGATCCCCAACATTCCGAAGCCCATCAGCCGCGGGTTTGGGGCGCCGTTCAGCCTGGTCATCCAGAATGACGACCTCGACCAGTTGAACGCCACCGCGCAAACGCTGGCGAACAAGCTGCGGACCAACGGCTTCCTGGTGAACGTCCGCTCTTCCTTCGAGATGACCAAACCCGAGTTGCGCATCGCGATTGACCGGAACCGCGCCGCCGCCCTCGGGGTGGCGGTGTCCGACATCTCGCGGACGATGCAGATTCTCTTTGGCGGCCTGGATCTCAGCCGGATCAAAGTCGGCGGCAAGCAGTATGACGTGATCGCCCAGTTGGAGCGGTTTTCGCGTCTCACGCCGCGGGACCTGGAGCGCATCTACGTGCGCAACGACCGCGGCGACCTGATCCAGCTCAACAGCGTCGTCACCTACACGCAGGCGGCCGCGCCGAACGCCATCGAGCACTACGACCGCCTGCGCAGCGCCACGATCACCGCCACGCCGGTCGGCCTGACACTCGGGACGGCCATCGAGCGGGTCGAGGCGATGCTGGCCACCGAGCTGCCGCCGGGCACGCTGCACAAGTGGTCGGGCGAATCGCGGGATTTGCGCGAGGCGCAGGACCAGTTCTGGTGGATTCTCGGGCTGGCCATCGTCATCGTGTACATGGTGCTGGCCTCCCAGTTCGAGAGCCTCATCCACCCCTTCACCGTGATGCTTGCGCTGCCGCTGGCAGGGGTGGGTGCGTTCGGGTTGCTCTGGCTGCTCGGGTTCGGCGGCATGACGGGCTGGCTGCCGCCCATTCCGGCGATGAATTTCAACCTGTTCAGTCAGATCGGCGTGGTGCTGCTCGTGGGGCTGGTGACCAAGAACTCCATTCTCCTCGTCGAGTTCGCCAACCAGCGGCGGGATCGTGGCCTCGGCTCGCGCGACGCCATGCTCGAGGCTGGCCTGGTGCGGTTGCGGCCGATCCTGATGACCAGCTTCTCGACCATTGCGGGTATTCTGCCGATCGCCATCGGTTTCGGCGCCGGCGCGGAGAGCCGCCGGCCGATGGGGGTGGCGGTTGTCGGGGGGCTGATCACCAGCACGTTCCTGACGCTCTTCATCATTCCGGTCGTGTACACGGTGCTTTCGGACTTCAGCGACTGGGTGCTGCGGCGGAAGCCCCGGGCCGCGGTATCCGCTCCGGCCCCGGCCCCGGCGACCCACTGAGGTTTCGCCTCGCCGGCCGGCTATTGCAGCGTCAGCCACCGCCACAGCCGGTTCCCCAAAGCGGATTCGCCATCGGCGACGGACTGAAAGCGTCCCTCCATGCGGCGCCGCGCGAGCAGGAGCCAGTAGGCGTTGATGCCCAACCGGGTCACCAGCCAGGCGGCCAGTGCCGCGCCGTCGCTGATGCCGGATTCCACCTCGAACACATGCGCCAGCACCAGGGCCGCGAGCAACATCCCCCACGGCAGCAGCCAGACCCGGGTCAGGGTCGCCCCCGCCGCGCGCAGTGCGCCGCCGCGCCCGAGCGCCGCCCAAACCGCCAGCCAAGCCATCGTCACGCAGTCGGTCACCAGCACCGCCATACCCCCCACGACGAAACCCAGAAAAACCCAGGGGTCTGAACCGGCGTGGGGCGCGTGGAGCACTGCGAGCAGGACGTCGGTCGCAAGGACCACGAGCACGGGGTGGCCGTACAGCCGCCGCAAGGCGCTCATCTGGCCGGCCAGCATCAGCCGGGGGTTCAGAGGGGTGGACAGCAACAGTTCCAGCCCGCTGCTGCGACGGTCCTCGCTCAATTGCTGTCCCGCCGCGAGGACCAGTCCGATGCTGACCCCCAGGTGTCCGATGACGGGAAGCACGAGGTAACCACTCTCTCTGATCCAATAGGCTCCTTCGGTGAGATAAGCGTACGCCGCAACCAATACCATCAGCGCAAACGCGCTCCAGGCGACGACCCTCCGTCCCGGCCGCCGCAGGTTCAGCCACAGGTAAGGATTCGCGTCCAACAACCGGCTGCGGCGAAGCTGGCGGCTGGTTGAACTCCGATTCCACCGCCGGCGGACCCGGGCCCGCCACCAGTCGCCCCATGCCGCTGGTCGTTCGTGCCATGATCGCTGCAAAGCAGAACTGGCCAGCACCAGCAGCAACCCGGAGAACACGGTGATGCTCCCGAGGGACAGCCAGAAGCGGTGCGAGAACAAGGGGAGGGCGGTTCCGCCGAAGACCGGCTTCATCACGTTTTCCAACACGCCGAGGAAGGGGAGGGCGGGACAGAGCAGCAGGTCGGGGTCATAGCCCACCCGTAATCCGCGATTGAGCAGAGCCGAAAGCGCCCACGGCCCAAGAGTCATCAGAACGGCCGCCGCCAGCGTCACCACCAGCGCCTTGCGTGCGTCCTCGAACCACACGGACACCGTGATCCCCAGCGCGAGGGAAAAAAGCATCGCTGCCAGCAGGGCGAGGCTCATTTGCCAGACGGCAGCGCCGGTGACGCCGCCGAAAAGCACGGTCAGCCCGATAACCGGCAGTGCAGCGAGCAAAGAGAACAGCGCAGGCACCGCGCCGGCGGCCAGTTTGCCCAGGATGATGTCGTGGCCTTTCAGGTCAGTCAGAAAGAGAAGGCCAAGCGTTCCCTCGCGGTGTTCCGCGCTCAATGCATCCGCGGTGAACACGGCGCCGGTCAGCAGCGCGCAGCACAGCGTCAACGCCGAAAGCACGGCAAACAGGGCCATGCCCAACTCGGGATCTGGTTCGGACCGGCCCATCCAATGGACCACTGACGCCACCACCAGCGCCAGGGTCGCCACTGCCAATCGGCCGCGATAGAAGCCCCGTCGTCGTGCGGCGACCCGGAGTTCGCGTTCCACGATGGGCAGCAGCGTCATGCGACCGCAGTCTGGAAGGCCACCTCCGGGGTTTCAATGCGAACGCACGACGGCAGCCGCATCGCCGGGGCGGAGGAACCATCCAAACAACGCGCGGACCGGCCGTCGGAACGATGCGTCAAGTCGGCAGCAAGCCCGCTGCCGCCAGCATGGCCACGATGGTTTGCAGCGCGTTGCCTTCGAAACGGTTGTTCACGTATAGGAATGCCCCCCGGCGATCTTCCCGGAGCGATTCGCGCAGGAGTTCCGCGCCCGCCTCCCGGCCCTCGGGATAGGGGTCTTGAATGCGGTGGTAGGGGCTGAACCGCGCCACCGCCTCCTCATACGCCCGGCCGGGCCGGAGGAGAAAACGCGCCGCGAGCCGGTCCGGCGTCGTTCGACTTCCGGGCAGCGCCATCTGCTCGGTTATCGGCGGCATGGCTTCCCAACTGTTGAAGACGTGCGTCACCGCGTGTCGCGCCAGGACGGCGAAATACTCCGGCTGAAGAAAGTTTCGGTTCCGAATTTCGACGCCGTAGGGCCAGCCCGGAGGCAGCCGTGCGAGGAAGCCGTCGAGCGCTTCCACGAAATCGCGTCCGCGCGCGAAGTCCGCGGGATAGAAGCGGGAGAACTCGAAGATCAGCAGCCCCACGCTCGTCCGGAACGGCTCGCAGGGCTTCAGAAACGCGGCGGTGAAAAGCTCCGCGTTCAAGAAGTTCGGGTTGGGCTGGCCGGCTCGCGGGCCGAAGCGCGGCAGGTTGGGAAATTTCCTGACCGTGATTTCGTCCGTAACCTTGAACGCGAACCGAAAATCCGCGGGTACCTGGTCCACCAGGCCACCGAGGTAGCGATGATCGGGGAACTTGTAGTAGGCCGCGTCCACGCAAACGGTCTTGAAGACCCGGGCGTACTCGGTGAGGCACTGGCGCTCGAAGCGTGTTTCGGAGAATCGCCCGCGGTAGGTGTAGGCATCGTCGGTGTACAGTTGCCCTCGCCAGCCGGGATACTTCCACGACGAGGTGCCCAGGTAGATGCCGCGTGCGGCGAGCGTGGCCAGCACGGGCTGGACGGCTTCGGGTTGAAAGGACGGTCCCACCATCAGGAACGAGATGGGTTTCGGCAAACCCCGGCCACGGAGGAGAGTGGGCAACGCGGGTTCATCGCTCCTTCGGTGGCTGTCGGGCTGCTATTGCCACTCCAGGTCCACGACCAATGGCAGGTGGTCCGAAGCCGTTGTCAGCGGGATCCAAGCCCGGAGCGGTTTCAGCGGCGCGCCTTTGGAAATCCAGACGTAGTCAATTCGGCGGTCGGGATTCGTGCTGTTGAACGTGAACCCGGGTCCCTCACCCGCCGTGGGCCAGACGTCGTCGAAAAGCTCGGACATCGCCGCGTGCGTCCGGCTGCCGGGCAGCGAGTTGAAGTCGCCCACGAAGATGACGGGCAGAGGGGCCTCCGCCGCGAAAATCTCTTTGAACTGCTCCACGTTGGCCAGGCGCTCGGCGTCATCGCGGCGATAGTCAATGTGGGTGTTCATAAACAGCAGTTGGCGATCTCGAATCCGCACGACCACTTGCAGGACGCCGCGTTGTTCGTTGGGCCGCAACATGCGGAGGTGGGTGTTGGTCCAGCGCTCGAGGGGCAGGCGGGTGAGGATGGCGTTGCCGTATTCGCCGCCCTGGTAGTGGAAGTTATTTCTGAAGACGCACGTCATGCCTGTCAGGGCCGCGAGTTCCGCCGGGAAATCCCGCCGCTGGGTTCGCGCAACTCCTTTGTCCACTTCCTGAAGACCGACCAAGTCCGGCGACTCGCGGCGGATGACCTCGGCGATTCGCGCGAGGTCCACCACGCCGTCCACGCCTTCGCCGTGGTGGATGTTGTACGTCATCACGCGGAGGCGAACGGAGTGGGGATTCGCGTCACGCGTGCGGCAACCGGTCAGTACCGCGCTGGTCAGCAGGGCAAGGGCAAGCGCGAGGATGGGCCCGACGCAGCGAAGCGGGAGGCGGGGTGGAATGCTCATTCGGATGGTAGGGTGGGGCGGATGCCGGGCGGAATCAAGGCGGAGGCAGAACGGAACCGCTGGTCACACGCTTCCAACGGAGCCCGCGTTGGTGCCGCAGGCGGTAAGGGGCATGACTTCGTGTGGGAAGAGAACTCGGCTCAGCGGGACTTGAGGATGATCTCCGGGCGCTGTCCTTTGCGGGCCCGATAAATGATGCGCGGCTTGTCTTGCGATGTCGCCCCACCGCAGCCACAACCCCCGCCGGGGCAGGCGCCCGCTGCGCCCCCTCGCCGACGCTTCCATCCGCGCCAGACGATGGCCCCTACGGTGCCGCCGACGATCAGCAGGGCGATGACTTGCTGCCAGTCCACGCGGCCAAAGTGCCTCTGACCGCCGGCGGACGCAATTGCCGACGGGAACGCGAGCGTTGCGATGGCCGCCACCTTTCGCCAAAGTGCCCGGCCCTATGGCTCGGCGACAATACCCGTTCCACTTGATCGAACCCAAATGGCAGTCTCACTGGGATGCGCAGCAAACGTTCCGCGCGTTCAACCCCGGGGAGCCGATTCCGGCCGATCATCCGTTCGGGATCCGCCACGGTCTGGCAGGCAAGCAGCCCCAGGCCGCCGACCTGCCGTCGAAGTTCTACATCCTCGACATGTTCCCGTACCCATCGGGCGCCGGGTTGCACGTGGGGCATCCGGAGGGGTACACCGCCACGGACATCCTCGCCCGCTACCGTCGGGCGACCGGGCGGCACGTGCTGCACCCAATGGGGTGGGATGCCTTTGGCCTGCCGGCGGAGCAATACGCGATCAAGACCGGCCAACACCCGCGCAAGACCACCGAGGCCAACATCGCGACGTTCAAGCGCCAGATCAAAAGCCTGGGCTTCAGCTACGACTGGTCGCGGGAGGTGGACACCACGGACCCGGCGTACTTCCGGTGGACTCAGTGGATCTTCTTGCAACTGTACAATGCCTGGTTCAACCCGGAGACCAACCGCGCGGAGCCGATCAGCACGCTCAAATACCCCGCAGGATGCGACAGCGAGCCGGCCCGCCGCGCTTACCGCGATGCCCGGCGGCTGGCGTACGTCAGCGAGGCCCCGGTGTGGTGGTGTCCCGCACTGGGGACCGTGCTCGCGAACGAAGAGGTGATTGACGGCCGGAGCGAGGTGGGGGGGCATCCGGTCGAGCGTCGGCCCATGCGCCAGTGGATGCTCCGCATCACCGCCTACGCCGAGCGGTTGCTGGCCGACCTGGACACGATTGACTGGAGCGATTCGCTCAAGGAGATGCAGCGGAACTGGATCGGACGGAGCGAGGGAGCGGAAGTGGATTTCAAAGTGGATGGTTCCGGCGAGATCATCCGCGTGTTCACCACCCGTCCGGACACGTTGTTCGGCGCGACCTACATGGTCCTGGCCCCGGAACATCGGCTGGTGGATGTGATCACCACGGCGGAGCAGCGCGACCTCGTGCGGGCCTACCAGACGGAGGTGGCCAAGAAGTCCGACCTTGAGCGCACCGAGCTGGCGAAGGAGAAGACCGGCGTGTTCACCGGTGCGTACGCCGTCAATCCGGTCAATGGCCAGCGCATTCCCATCTGGATCGCGGACTACGTTCTCAGCACGTACGGCACAGGAGCGATCATGGCCGTCCCGGCGCACGATACGCGGGACCTGGAGTTTGCGACGAAGTTCAACCTGCCCATCCTGCAGGTCGTGCAACCGCCCGACCCGAAGACCGACTGGCGTGGCTTTGTGGACGACGGCATCGCCGTGAATTCGACCGGTCCGGGCGTCACGATCACCGGCCTGCCCACCGCAGAAGCCAAGCGGAAGATCACCGCGTGGCTCGAAGCGCAGGGGCTCGGCCAACGCACCATCAATTACAAGCTGCGCGACTGGCTCTTCAGCCGGCAGCGGTACTGGGGCGAGCCGTTTCCCATCGTTTGGCGCCGCGATGCCGCGGGCAACCTGTACCACGAGGCCCTGCCCGAGAGCGCCCTGCCCGTCCTGCCTCCTTCGCTCGACGATTACAAGCCCACCCCGGACGGTCAGCCGCCCCTGACCCGCGCCCGGGACTGGATGACCCTGCCCGACGGAGCCGTGCGGGAAACCAACACCATGCCCCAGTGGGCCGGCTCGTGCTGGTACTACCTGCGCTATCTGGACGCCGGCAACGCGCAATCGTTTGTGGGGCGAGAGGCGGAGCGGTACTGGATGGGCACTGCGCCGGGGCCGACGGCGGAAGGCTCGGGCGTTGGAGCGGCCACTCCCGGGGTGGATCTCTACGTCGGCGGCACGGAACACGCCGTCCTGCACCTCCTGTACGCGCGCTTCTGGCACAAGGTGCTTTACGACCTTGGCCACGTCTCGACCCCGGAGCCCTTCTTCAAGTTGGTCAACCAGGGACTCATTCTGGGCGAAGACGGTCAGAAGATGTCGAAGTCGCGCGGCAACGTGGTGAACCCGGACGACATCCTCAAGGAGTTCGGCGCGGATGCGTTCCGGCTGTATGAGATGTTCATGGGGCCGCTCCAGGACACCAAACCGTGGAGCACCAAGGGGGTCGAGGGGGTGTACCGCTTTCTCGGCCGCGTGTGGCGGGTGTTCGTGGACGAGGCCAGCGAAACGGAGTTCGAGCAACGCTGCACGGCCGAGCCAGCGCGGGCAGCGGAGTTCCTGCGGGACCTCAGACTCAGTTCCGCCCTGGTGACCACGGCGGCAACGCCGGCGCAGTTGAAGGCGCTGCACGCCTGCATCAAGAAGGTCACGGAGGACCTCGAGGGACTTCGGTTCAACACCGCCATCTCCGCGATGATGGTGTTCATCAACGAAGCGATGACCTGGCCGGCGCGACCGGTGAGCGTGATGCGCCCCTTCCTCCAGTTGCTGGCGCCGTTCGCCCCGCACCTGGCGGAGGAGCTTTGGGAACGCCTCCACGTCGCGTTCGGGCTGCCGGTGGTGTCGCTGAGTTATGCCCCCTGGCCGATCTTTGATCCTGCGCTGCTGGTCGAGGACACCCTGGAGATTCCCGTGCAGGTCAACGGCAAGTTGCGTCAGGTCCTCGTTGTGCCGGCCGGGGCGACCAACGCGGACCTGGAACGAGCGGCGCTGTCAGCGGAAAAGGTGCAGCCCTTCCTAGCGGGAAAAACCGTGCGCAAGGTGATCGTGGTGCCCCGCAAGCTGGTGAACATTGCCGTTTCGTGAAAAACCCGCTAAGCTCGCCCCGGTGTCGCGATTGACCAGACAGGAGCAGTTGGTCCTCTGCGGGGTGATTGCCCTGCTGCTGGTCGGCTGGGCGGTGAAGGCCTGGCGCACGGCTCACCCGGGTCCGCTCCGCGAACCGGCCAAAGCGACGGCTGTTGAAGATGCAACCACAGGATTTTGACGAAGTTGTCGAACGGATTGTCGCCCGGGACCCGCGCTACACGCGGGAGGCCTATGAATTTGTCCGCGAGGCGCTCGATTTCACCCAGAAGGCGATCAGCAAGGCGAACAAGGGCAAGCTGCGACACATCACCGGTCAGGAGTTGCTGGCCGGGGCGCGCGCCTACGCGCTCCAGCAGTATGGCCCGATGGCCCTCACCGTACTCAACGAATGGGGCATCCGGCGCGGCGAGGACATCGGCGAAATCGTCTTCAACCTGATTGACGCCCGGCTGTTTTCGAAGACCGATGCAGACTCGCGCGCCGACTTCGAAGGCGGTTTCGACTTCGAGGAAGCGTTTCGCAAGCCCTTCCTGCCCACGCGCCCGTGGAGGCCGGCACGGCCGACTGACGCCGCCAAGGCGGGACAATGATGTTCGCCCGCGCCCGCCTCGCGGCGCCTGCATCGCCCGACACGCCAATAGCCGCCCCGGCGGACCGGGGCCGTTCTTGTCCGCGCGTGAACCGTCCCCGGCATGCCCGCTCTCATGTCCTCGCCTCCCAACCTTTCGGCCGCTGAAGCGGCAGCGATTCCGGCGCTGCCGGACGGCGTTCGCACCCAGACCCTCGACAACGGTCTGCAGATCATCGTCCGCGAGGACCGCAGCGCGCCGGTGGTCAGCGCTCAATTATGGTGCCGCGCTGGCAGTGTGAACGAAGGGCGTTGGCTGGGTGCGGGGCTGTCGCACGCGCTCGAACACATGCTGTTCAAGGGCACCACCACCCGCGGGCCGGGCCGGATTGATCAGGAGGTCCAGGCCGCCGGTGGTTATCTGAACGCCTACACGTCCTTTGACCGCACGGTGTACTGGGTGAATGTGCCGAACACCGGCGCGCGCGTCGCCCTGGATGTGCTGGCGGACATCGCCCAGCACGCCAGCCTGCCGGCGGAGGAACTGGCGAAGGAGATGGACGTCATCCGCCGCGAGATGGACATGTGCCACGACGATCCGCACCGGCGCTCCAGCCGCCGGCTGTTCGAGGTGGCTTACACGCGCAGCCCCTACCGGTTCCCGATCATCGGCCTCCCAGACATTTTCAACCGGCTGACCCGCGAGGACATCGTGGGCTACTACACCGAGCACTATGCGCCCAACAACCTGTTCTTCGTCGTGGTGGGCGATGTGGCGGCCGAGGACGTGTTCGCGCAACTGGCAGCGACCTTCCGAGAAACCCCCGCCCGGCCGGTGCCCGACGCCGTGCTGCCCGAGGAACCCCGGCAACTCGCGGAGCGCGTCTGCTTGGAGGAAGCGCCGGTCGAACTCGCCCATGTTCACCTGAGCTGGCACATCCCCGATTTGCGGCATCCCGATCTGCCGGCGCTCGACACGCTGGCGCTCCTGCTGGGTGGCGGCCGCAGTTCCCGCCTGTACCAGGAAGTGCGAGAGAAGCTCGGCCTGGTGACTTCCGTGGACGCCTGGACCTACAACCCGGGTGCTCCGGGGTTGATCGGCGTCAGCGCCGTCATGGATGCCGCCAACTTCGCTCCCGCGCGCGATGCGATCCTTGACCAAGTGAACCGGCTGCAGGAGGAACTCGTCCCACCGGCCGAGCTGACCAAAGCCGTGAAACAGTTCACCGCCGCCACCCTCGGACTGCGCAAAACGATGCAAGGGCAGGCACAGGATCTCGGCGGTGCCTGGCTCGCCGCGGCGGATCTCAACTTCTCCTCCCGCTACCTCGCCGCCGTCAGGCGCGTGACGCCGGAGGATGTTCAGCGGGTGGCGCGGCAATACCTCTCGGTCGAAAACCGCACCGTGTACGGCCTGCTGCCCGCGGGCACCGTCCCGCCGACGAAATCGGTCTCGGTGGTGCAGCGGGAAAACCGGGTGGAACGTTTTGAACTGCCCAACGGCCTGCGGCTGCTGGTCAAGGCTGACCCTCGGCTGCCCTTTGTTGAGGCGCGGGTGGTTCTGGCCGGCGGGGTGCTCGCCGAATCCGAGGCGAACAACGGCATTACTAGTCTCACGAGCAAGCTGCTACTCAAGGGGACCCGCACGCGGACTGCGGCCCAGATCGCACTCGAGATCGAATCGGTCGGGGGCAGCCTCGAGACCTACGCGGGCAACAACAGCTTCGGCGCCTCACTCGAGGTGCTCGCCTCCGATCTTCCGCTCGGGTTGGACCTGCTGCGGGAGGTTCTTCTTGAACCCACATTTCCGAGTGTCGAAGTGGAGCGCGAGCGGACTCATCAGTTGGAGGTGCTCCGGGCGCAGCGCGACCAGTTGCTCCCGGAAGCGGGAAAACTCATGCGGCGAACCCTGTTCGGGCCCCGGGCCTATGGTCTCGACGCCAACGGATCGGAGAACAGTCTGACCCGGCTCACGGCCGACGCGATCCGCGAGTTTCACCGGCGGCTGGTCCTCCCGAACAACGCGGTGCTGGCCATTTATGGCGATGTCGAGCCGGACGCGATGGTCGCCGTGTCGGGGAGCGTTTTGGCCGTTGGGACCGCGGCGACCTTCACTGGCGCGCCGGTGCCTGTCGATTTTTCGAAGCCGGCCCGCGCGAGGTGAAGGAGGTGCGAGACAAGCGCCAGGCGGTGGTGGTGCTGGGGTTTCCCGGGGTGACGATGAGCCATCCGGACCGCCTCGCGCTGGACCTGATTCAGGAGGCCTGCAGCGACCTGGGTTCCCGTCTGTTCCTGCGCATCCGCGACGAGCTGGGGCTCGCCTACTACGTCGGCGCGCAGCATTTTGCCGGGTTGATTCCGGGTTACTTCTGCTTCTACGCCGGGACCGAGCCGGACAAGGTCGTCCGGGTCAAGGACGAGTTCTTTCAGCAAATCGCCGCGTTGGCGCGTGACGGTTTGAGCGAAGACGAACTCGCGCGGGCCAAGGCCAAGTGGATCGGCCAGCGGAAGATTGCCCGCCAGGAGCTCGGGCATCAGGCGATGACGGCGGCCCTCGATGAACTGTACGGCCTGGGCTTCGACTACTCCGAACGCAGTGACCCGCGGTACGAGGCCGTCACGCGGGACGAGATCCGCCGTTGCGCGCAGTCGTATCTGCGGGAGGCTGCGGCCGTGGTCGCCGTCCTACAGCCCGCGTCGGATTGAACTGACTTCAGCCAAGGCCAGGGCGACAGCGGTTTGCGCGACGGGTTCTCGCGCGGGGGTTCAGGTTCGGCTGGTGCCCTCCGGCGCGAATTCGATGTCGGCCGGAGTGGTTCCGCCCACTCTTCGGACTCCGCGGCCGCGATTGACACTGAGGCGCTGGCAGATTTTGAAGACCGTCTCAGCGGCGTCCGGGTGGCCAATCGCCTTGGCAATCTCCGTCGCAGTCGCCTTTCGGCCGCGCTTCGCCCCGGCTTGGGTCGCGAAGAAGTGGAGCACGGCCTGCTGAATCTCCAGGACTTTCGTGGCCGCTTTTTTGCCGGCCTCAACTCCGGGTTGATGGTAGGCGTTGATGCCCACGAACGAGGCGTACAGGCCTACGGCGCGCTCGAACAGAGCGATCAAAACGCCGACCGTAAAGGGCGAGACCTCATCCACGGTGAGGGTCATCGAGGCGCGATTCTTTTCCTTGAGGGCCCGGCGCGTGCCGAGCAGGAAGCCGGACAGGAAGTCGCCCGAGGTGGCGCCAAGCTTTGGTGCCACGACGAGCGACGGGCCCTCGCGGTCCCGGAGCGCCTCGATGAAGACGGCGAAGAAGTTGTTCAGGCCCTCGCGGAGTTGCTGAACGTAGGCGTGTTGGTCGGTCGAGCCCTTGTTGCCGTACACCGAGAGGCCTTGGTTGACCACTCGCCGGTTGGTGGCGTCGAGTTCCTTGCCCAGCGATTCCATGATGAGCTGCTGCAGGTAGCGGGAGAACAGCTCCAGCCGATCCTTGTACGGGATGACCACCATGTCCTTGGCCCCGTGGCCGCGCCCGCAGAAGTACCACACCAGCGCAAGGATCGCCGCGGGGTTCGTGGCCACGTCCGGCCGACGGGTGAGCCGGTCGCACGCGGCCGCGCCAGCGAGCAGCGCGTCTATGTCAATGCCCTGCAGAGCGGCCGGCAAGAGGCCGACCGCCGACGTCTCGCTGGTGCGCCCGCCCACCCAATCCCACATCGGAAAGCGTCCGAGCCAGCCGTTTTGGTCGGCCTCCCGGTCGAGGTGGCTGCCCACCTGGGTGATGGCCACCGCGTGCCTGCCGAAGTCCAGCCCGGCGGCGGCGTAAACGGCTTTCGCTTCTTCCAAACCGTTCTTGGTCTCGGGGTGGTGCCGGACTTCGAGATGACCACGCACAAGGTCACCCCGAGACTCGCTGCGTCACGGCCGATCTGATCCAGCACGTGGTCCATGCCGTCCGGGTCGGTGTTGTCAAAGAACCACGGACGCAGCTTGTCGGTCTTCACCCTGCCGAGCGCCCGGGCCACGAATTGCGGACCGAGCGCGGATCCCCCGATGCCGATGACCAGCACGTTCTTGAACCGGCCCCGTTGCCCGGTGAGGCGTCCCCCGTGGACCGACCGGGCGAAGCGTTTGACGGAGGTCAGCGTGGCGCGAATGGCCTCGGCAATCTCCGGTTTGTCCTTGGGCGCCAGTTCCGGTGCGCGGAGCCAGTAGTGGCCCACCATGCGGCCGGGTCTCCCCTGGTCATCCAGTTCATCGCGATTCACCTTTTCACCCGCCTCGAGCCGGGCCATGTGATCGAAGGCCCGGGCGAGCAGTCGGCGAATCCTGGCGGTGGCAAAATAGCCTTTCGGAAAACCGACGCGACTGATGTCGGTGGCCAGTTTCAATTCCGGGAATTCCTGGTAGCCAGCGTTGAACGCGGCGAAGTCAATGTCCGGCCAGCTCGGGGCGGGAGAAGTAGCAGTGGCACGCTTCATCGGCGGCGAACTTTAGAGAGCAGTCCGTGCAGGTCGAACCGGAAATGCGCTGCTTGCGCGGCAGCGGGCCAACCGTAGCTTGGCAGCATGGAAGTCCTCGTTACCGGAGGCACGGGATTCGTGGGGCGCGAGGTGGTGCGTCAACTGCATGCCGCCGGACACCGGGTTCGCTTGCTCGTGCGCCAACCGGGCGCGCCCGTCGCCCGGCAAATGGCGACAGTTCACGGCGCACAGCTTTGCCCGGGCGACGTGCTGGAGCCGGCGTCCCTCCCGCCTGCGCTGGCCGGCGCGGAAGCCGTCATTCACCTGGTGGGCATCATCAGCGAGGTGGGGCGAAACACATTCGAGAATGCCCACACGCTGGCCACGCAAAACGTGGTGACCGCGGCGAAATCGGCCGGCGGGGTCCGCTACGTGCAAATGAGCGCCCTCGGCACGCGGCCGGATGCGGCGTCCCGATACCATCAAACCAAGTGGGCTGCGGAGGAGGCCGTTCGCGCCAGCGGCCTGGCTTGGACTATCTTCCGCCCCTCGCTGATCTACGGGCCCGAGGATCACTTTGTGAACTTGTTCGCCCGAATGAGCCGATGGTCGCCGGTGCTGCCGGTCATGGGTTCCGGCCGCGGCTTGCTCCAGCCGGTGTCAGTGACCGCAACCGCCCAATGCTTCGTCCGCGCACTCACGGAATCGGCCAGCGTGGGCCGGACGCTGGATGTGTGCGGACCGGATCGCTTGAGCTTCGTCGAGTTGTTGCGGACGGTTCTGGCGGTGCTCGGCCGGCGGCGGCGGCTGGTTCACATACCTCTGCCGCTCGCACGCCTGCAGGCCCGGGTGCTGGAATTCGTGTTTCCCCGGCTGCTGGGGCGGGCGGCGCCGCTGAATCGCGACCAACTGTTGATGTTGCAGGAAGACAACATTGGCGACCCAGCACCGGTCTGTGCCCTGTTGGGATTGCAACTGGAGCCGTTCCGGGAGGGCATCCGGCGATTTCTGGTTCCGGGCTGATGCGATGGAGGAATCGCGTTGCCCGCGCGGTTGGCCCGCTCGTAACCTCTGTCCAGCATGAGTCGGAAAGTGAAAACAGGCGGCCCGCGTCGCCAAGCGGGATCCGGGCGCGGTGGCCGCGGCGGTAAGCTCGCGGGAGGTTTGCTCCTCCTCAGCGTGGTGCTGGCAGTGGCGATGACGCTCCGCCTTGGGGGCCGTGGCCGCGAGCGATCTGCTCCCCCCGCTCCGACCAACCGGATTGCCGGAGCGCCGGTGATCGGGACGGAGACCAACCCGCCGCCCGCAGCCAGTCCGTCCGAACAGAGCACGACCCTCGCCAACAAGGGCAATCGGCTCTTGGAGGCGGGCGACCCCAAGGGGGCCGAGGCGGCGTATCGCGAGGCGCTCCAGCTCACGCCGGACGACGAGGACTTGTACTACAACCTCGGTATCGCGCTGGCCCGCCAGAATCGGCTGCAGGAAGCGGAGGCGGCGTACCGGGAGGCATTGCGCCTGTTCCCCGAATACCCCGAGGTTCACAACAACCTGGGGAATGTGCTGACCCGCCAGAAGCGACTGGAAGAGGCGGTTACCCATTTCCGCGCGGCGTTGGAGCACCAGCCCGACTACGCCTCGGCACACAACAACTACGGCATCGCGCTGCAGCAGTTGGGCCGCTTCAAGGAGGCGCTGGAGCAGTTCGAAAGAGCGGTCCAGGTGGACACCAACTACTGGGAAGCACGGCTCAACCTGGGCAATTCCGCGGCCGCCCAAGGGCTGGATGAAAAGGCCATCGCGGCGTTTCGGGAGGTGTTGCGGCAGCGTCCGGACTTCGAGCCGGCCCGGCGCGGGCTCGCGGCCGTCCTCGCGCGTCAGGAACAGAAGACCTCACCGGCGAATCCCTGAGCGCCGATGTGACGTTCCGGGACTTTCCCGAGGAGGCGGTGGCAGTCCGCCAAAGCCCGGGACCACCCTCCGCGGCACCGACGCCGATTTCACCTTGGACGTGCGGGTGATCGGAGATAGCGTCTGCCTCACACGCATGAAACGTCGCTCGGATCTTCCCATTGGCTCCCCTCCGACCAGGAGCCGTCGCGCTTTTCTGTCGTCGGGCCTCAAAGCGGTGGCTTGGGGGGGCGCCGGTCCCCAGGTGCTCCGGACCGGTGTGCTCGCGGCCAACGGGAACCCTGGCGCGAACGACCGGATCGGCATTGGTTTCATCGGCATCGGCCGGCAGGCCAGCGGGTTGCTGGCCATGCTGCCGGGCATCAAGGAGGCCCGGGTGGCTGGCTTCGCGGACGTCAATCTGAAGCGCGCGGAAGCGGCCGCCGCCCGCCATGACACCGTGGCGGTTCAGGATTATCGGCGGCTGCTCGACCGGCGCGAGGTGGACGCGGTGATCATCGCGACGCCGGAACAATGGCGGGGGCTGATGTGCATTCATGCCTGTCAGGCGGGCAAGGACCTCTACGTGGAGAAGCCCATGAGTTTCACGATTCGGGAGGGGCGGCTGATCGTGCAGGCCGTGCGCAAGTACCGGCGGGTTTTTCAAACCGGCAGTCAACAACGGTCGCAGTGGCCGAACCATTGCGGATGCCTGCTCGTTCGCTCGGGCGCCATCGGGAAGATTCGCAGGGTGATCGCGCATAATTATCCGTCGCCGTGGCACGGCGCGCTTCCCGGCGAGCCGGTGCCGGAAGGGTTGGACTGGAATCTCTGGCTGGGACCGGCCGAGCCGGTGCCGTACTGCGAGAACTTGTACCTTCCGCGCGCGAAGCCGGGCTGGCTGTCGTTCCGCGCTTTCTCGGGTGGCGAGATGACGGGCTGGGGCGCTCATGGCTTCGATCAAGTTCAGTGCGCCTTGGGCATGGATGCTGCCGGTCCAATCGAGGTCTGGACCGAGGGACCCAAATTCGATCCGCCGACCTATCGCGAAGTCGAGAGCAAAGACCGCGGCGACAAGATTTGCCGTCAACCCAAGGTCTTCATGCGGTATCCCGGGGACATCGTCATGGAACTGGGCGAAGCGCCACCGGGGGGCGCCATCTTCATCGGCGAGCGGGGGCGCATTACGATTGACCGCGGTTTGGTGAAATCCGATCCGCCCGAGCTGGCGGAAGAGGCCCTCGAGCGGCGCCCCGCCGGGTTCGTGGAAAACCACCAGCGCAACTGGATCAACTGCATCAAATCGCGCGAGGCCCCGATCGCGGATGTCGAAATCGGCCATCGTTCAACCACGGTTTGCCACTTGGGCAACATCGCGCGGGAAACCGGCCGACGCCTGACGTGGGACCCGGAGCGGGAACAGTTCGTGGGTGACGCGGCGGCCAACGAGTTGTTGGACCGCCCGCGCCGCAAGGGGTTCGAATTGCCCGATCGCATTTGAGCCCGGGCCGGACCGATCCTGTTTCTGCTGCGCACCACCCCGTGGCGCCGCGCGAGTTGTCCGCCCTGGTCCAGCCTGACCTTTCGCCCTGGCCACCCCGGTGCGGCCGATTGGGCGGCAACGCCCGGCAGCCGGCGGGAGGCGCGGCGTGGGAGCGACTTCTGCCGGGCAGGTCCGCTCGCCTTGAACTGAAACTCCCGCCCGGAACGCGCTTTGGCCTCCCTGCATGAACGCACCAGCGAATTCCTCCGCCAGCCCACCCGGCTCATCCGCGGCCACGGCCTTTCAGCCCTACATCCCCGCCGAGGCGCGGTTGCCTGAGTTCACCCCGATTCCGCTGATCGTGGGCACGCTGCTGGGGATGATCTTCGGCGCGTCCTCGCTTTACCTCGTGCTGAAGGTGGGACTGACGGTCAGCGCCTCGATTCCGGTGGCGGTAATCGCCATTACGCTGTTCAAGCTGGCGGCGAAATTCGGTTTCCGGGAGGCGACGATTCTCGAGAACAACCTCGTCCAGAGCGCCGGTTCCGCGGGTGAATCCATCGCGTTCGGCGTGGGTGTGACCATGCCGTCCATCCTGATCCTGGGCTTCGATCTCGAGCTTTCCCGGGTGCTGCTGGTCTCCGTGCTCGGCGGGTTGCTGGGCGTGCTGATGATGATTCCGCTGCGGCGCGCGATGATCGTGGCGCAACACGGGGTGCTCAAATTCCCGGAAGGCACCGCGTGCGCCGAGGTGCTGAAGGCGGGCGCCTCGACCGCTTCCCGCGCCGCCGCCTGCCTTCCGACCGCGGCGGAGACGCGCGGGGCCGGGGTGGGCGCGAATCCGGCGATCATCTTCATCGGTTTCGGCATTGGGCTGCTCTACAAGACGCTGATGGCGTTGCTCAGACTGTGGAAGGACATCCCGGAAAGGGTCTTTGGTGCGCCGTTCAAGGGCGGCTCGGTGTCCGCGGAGATCTCACCGGAATTGCTGGGGGTCGGCTACATCATCGGTCCGCGGATCGCCTCGATCATGTGCGCGGGCGGCGTGCTCAGCTATCTCGTCCTGATTCCGGCGATCAAGTTTTTCGGCGACCACGTAACGGGCATCGTGCCGCCGGGCAGCCAGCCGATCAGCCAGATGGGACCGCACGAGGTTCGCGGAGCGTACATCTTGTACATCGGCGCGGGCGCGGTGGCGGCGGGCGGCATCATCAGTGTGTTGCGGTCGCTTCCCACCATTCTCCATGCCTTGCGCGGAGGGTTGCGGGACTTTCGGGGAGCACGGGGTGGGACGGCCGCCAGGCTGCGAACGGATGAAGACATTCCCTTGAAGTACGTGCTGATTGGAATTCTCGGACTGGTGGTGGCCATCACCTTGGCGACGCCGCTCAACATGAACGTCGTGGGGGCGTTGATGATCGTCGTCTTCGGCTTCATCTTCGTCACGGTGTCCTCGCGGCTGACGGGTGAGATCGGTTCATCCTCGAATCCGATCTCCGGCATGACCGTGGCGACCTTGCTGCTGACGTGCCTCATCTTTCTGGTCCTGGACTGGACCGAAGCCCGCTACTACGTCACGGCGCTGTCCGTGGGGGGAATCGTCTGCATCGCGTCGTCGAACGGCGGTACCACGGCGCAAAGCATCAAGACGGGTTTCCTCGTCGGCGCCACGCCACGCTATCAGCAGATCGCGTTGCTGGTGGGAGCGCTGGCATCGGCGTTGATCCTCGGGCCGGTGCTCACCCTCCTCAACGACTCCAAAACCGTCTATGTGCCGGCCGCCCAGTTGCAGAATCTGCCGCCGACGATGCGCGCCGACGTCACCACGTTGACGCGGCGTGAGGGCTTGCTGGGGCCGCAGCGCAGTGCGGATCCGAATGCCTATTTTGTCTGGCACAACACCAACCCCCGGCTCGGTCCGGAAGGGCGCTACCTGGTGGATGCGACGGGCGCGCCGGTGTATCTGGTGGATCCCGGCATCAACGGCACCCATCGCACCCGGCCGGACGGCACCACCGTCGAGAAGTTCGACGCGCCGAAGGCGACCCTGATGTCGTACATCATCAAAGGCATCTTGAGCCGCGAACTGCCGTGGGGTCTGGTACTGATCGGGGCGATGATCGCGCTGGTGCTCGAGATGTCGTTCCTGCCCTCGCTCGCGTTTGCCACGGGGGTGTATCTTCCGCTGTCTTCCTCGACGCCGATTTTCCTGGGTGGCGTGGTGCGCTGGCTGGTGGACCGATACCTCCGCCAGAAGCACCGGCACGCACGGCTGACCGAGGAGGAACTGACCGCCGAGGGTGACAAAAGCGCCGGGGTGCTGCTGGCCTCGGGCTACATCGCCGGCGGCGCGATTGCCGGAATCGTCATCGCGTTCATCGCCGGGCTAGCCAATCCCGAGGGCAAGGGCATGGCCCTCATTTTGGCGAAGTTCAACGCCGCCGTGGCCCACTGGTCGGAGCGCAATCCCTTTGTTACCGGCGGATGGTCGGACCTGCTGTCGGTTCTGCCGTTTGCTGTGCTGATCGTGCTCCTCTACCTCACCGGTCGGGATGTTCTCTTCGGGCGGCGATCGCCGGAGCGGTAGTGGCCCTGGGCAAGATTGGCCAAGCTTTCGCCAATTCATGGTTGGCGGCGGCGACAGGGAGGCGTAGTAGTGAATCCATGAAAACACTCCGCACCTGTCCGGTTCCCCTGAAGGAAAACGTCTCCCGCCGCGGCTTCCTCGGTGCGATGGCCGCCGGTGCGGCCGCTTTGACGCTGGAAGAAAAAGCCCTCCTGGCGGCCGGCGCGCCGCCACCCCGGCTGGGTTCCAAAGCGCAGATCGAAACCGGCAAGATCGGCAACGTGGAGATCAGCCGGCTCATTTGCGGGGGCAACCTCATCGGCGGCTACGCCCACTCCCGCGATCTCATCTACGTGTCGTCGCTCCTCCACCACTACTTCACCGATGAGAAGGTGATGGACACGTGGCAAATCTGCGAGGAGCACGGCATCAACACGATGATCGTTAACCCCGACAACACCCGGGCAGTGGCGCTCTTCAATCGTTATCGCAAGGAACGCGGTGGCCGGATGCAGTGGCTGGCCCAGGCGAGTCCGGAGCCCGGCAAGATGGCCGACGTGATCAAGTTCTCGATCGATGCCGCGGCTGTCGGGGTGTTCCTCGTCGGCAACTTGGGCGACAAGTGGACCTTTGAAAAGCGCGTGGACCTGATCGGCCAATTTGTGGAGCTCGTCCGCCGCGAGCGCGTGATCACCGGTGTGGCCGGGCATTCGTTGGAAATGGTGGAAGCGGTCGAGGCCGCCAGGCTCCCGGTGGACTTCTACATGAAGACGCTCCACCACAATAAATACTGGTCCGCCCGCCGGCCCGACCAAACCAAGCCAGTGATCGAGAACTACGCGGTGGACAACTACTACGACATGGACCCCGACCGGACCATCGCCGTGATGAGCAAGATCGAGAAGCCGTGGATCGCCTACAAGGTCCTGGCCGCCGGGGCCATCCGGCCGGCCATCGGTTTCGATTACGCCTTTCGCAACGGCGCTGACTTCGCCTGCGTGGGCATGTTCGACTTCCAAGTGGCCGAGGACGTCAAGATCGCGAGCGACATTATCGCCCAACTGCCCGATCGGCGGCGTGCCTGGTGCGCGTGAGCGGGGACGAACCCGAAGAGGGCGATCACCAGCCAAATCGGCCCGGGTAATCGTTGCCGGGTTCGGCGGACGAAACCGAATCCTCCGGGCTCCGGAATTCGCGGTGGAGCGTGGTCGGTCTCCGGTGGTCGCCCGGGGCAAAAGGGGTTGCGGTTTGACGCCTTTCGGCCGACCGATACTTTCCAGCGACTTGCTATGCTTCAACGCACTCCGCTGTTCTCGCTTCACCAGTCGCTCGGGGCCCGCTTGGTGGAGTTCGGTGGTTGGGAAATGCCCGTTCAGTACTCCAGCATCGTGGGGGAGCATCTTGCGGTCCGCCGGGCGGCCGGCCTTTTCGATATCTCCCACATGGGCGAAATCGTGGTGAACGGGCCGGGTGCGGCCGATTTCCTGAACCACACGCTGACCAACGACATTGGCAAGCTGGCGGTGGGTCAGGGGCAATATTCGCTGCTCTGCAACGAGCGCGGCGGCGTGGTGGACGACCTGTACGTGTACCGGTTGAAGGCGGATGAATTCCTGTTGATCGTGAACGCCTCGCGCGTCGCGGCCGACTGGGACTGGCTGCAAATTCAAGTGGACCACGCGCCGGCGCGGGATGGCTTCCGGCTGCGCGATGTCTCGGAGGAGTTCGGGGCTGTGGCGGTCCAGGGACCGGCGGTTCGGCAATTCATTGATGCCGCAATTCCCGGCGGCTCGATTGGCGGTACGCTCGCGCCGCAGGTGACCGGGCTCGCCAAGAACGAGGTGGCGACGTTCGTATTTCAAGGCACGCCGGTCCAGGTGGCCCGCACTGGCTACACCGGCGAAGACGGCTTCGAAGTCGTCGCTCCCGCCAGCGTCGTCGGCGCGGTGTGGGATGCGCTGATGGTGGCCGGCCGACCGATGGGTCTTCAGCCCGCCGGCTTGGGCGCGCGCGATACGCTTCGCACGGAGATGGGCTATCCCCTTTATGGCCATGAACTGGACGAGGACACGACGCCAATTGAGGCCGGGCTCGGGCATTTCGTGGCTCTCGACAAAGGGGAATTCGTCGGGCGCGAAGTCCTCGCCGCTCAAAAGGAGCGGGGCCCGCAGAAGCGCTGCGTCGCCTTCAAGATGACCGACAAGTCGGCGCCACCACGGCCGGGCTATGCGATCTGCGCGGGGCCGGACTTGGCGGCGGTCGGCAAGGTCGTCAGCGGCACGCAGAGTCCTTCGCTGGGCGTCGGCATTGGCATGGGCTACGTCCCTCCGGAATTCGCCAAGCCGGGGACGGCCATCGCGATCGAGATTCGCGGCCGACGCGCGCCCGCGGTGGTCGTAAAGAAGCCCATCTATCAAAGGCCCGCGTAACGCCGGGCGAGAGGTCTGCCGGTGGGGATTCGTGCTCGCGGTTGGAAGTCCTCGACTTGCCCCGCGGAGTATTCGGGACGGGGAGCGCGCGCTGCCCTCGGCGGATCGTCCGTCAGCAGGAGGGTTACGGTGGCCTTGCCGCCGCGGGTAGTGGTCATCCGGCCTCGAATTGTGAGGTGAGGTGCGCGCCGGATTTCCGCCGTTTGGTCGCTCCCGAAGCGCAAAGCCGGATTGACCGAGGCCGGGATTCCTGACTCCCTTTTCGCATGTCGAACATTCCTGCCGACCTGAAATACGCCAAATCGCACGAGTGGGTGCGCGTCCAAGGCGACCTCGCGACCGTGGGCATCAGCGACCACGCCCAGCACGAACTGACGGACGTTGTTTTCGTTGAACTGCCCGCCAAGGGCCGCCAAGTGAAGGCCGGTGACGCATGCGCGGTGGTGGAATCCGTGAAGACGGCCAGCGACGTGTATAGCCCGGTGAGCGGCGAAGTGGTGGAAACGAACGGGGCGGTCGTGGCCAATCCGGCCCTCGTGAATTCGGCTCCGTACGGAGAAGGCTGGTTCTTTCGCGTCCGGCTCAGCAACCCGGGCGAACTGGCGGGCCTGCTCGACGCGCCAGCGTACAAGGCGCTGATCGGCGCGGCGTAATGCGTGTGGTTGGGCGGCGGCCGCGGTGCGTTCCTCCGCGACCCACCGTTCGCAGGTTGGCCCCAATCGGCTGGCGTTGTTCCGTGAAGACGACCCGCATTGACGTTCGACCACTGTTGGATCGCGGTGAGAATCCGCTGCCGCGGCTTCTCGAGGCGGCTGAACGTCTCGGCGCTGGAGATGAACTGGAAGTCACGGCGCCGTTTCTGCCGGCGCCCCTGATCGAAAAACTGCGCGGCGACGGTTTTGTTTTCCAAGTCCGGCAGGCTGGTGCCGGCGCGTGGGTGGTGGTTTTCCGCCGCCCCGACTCTCCTGAGAAATGATGTCATGACGCCCCAACAGCTTTCGGAACTCAAGCAGGCGGCCCTCGTCAACACCCTTCGCTCGTGCCAGTTGTTCGGCGGGCTGGGGGTGGCCGACCTTCAGAACATCGCCGCCATCACCGTGGTCCGGCACTTGGAGAAGGGGGACTACCTGTTCCACGAAGGGGAACCGTCGCGCGGGTTTTACATTGTCCAGCAGGGCTCCATCAACGTCCACCGCGTCGGTGCCGGCGGCAAGGAGCAGGTCATTCATGTCTTCCGCGCGGGCGAATCGTTTGCGGAGGCGACGCTGGCGACCGAGACGGGCTACCCGGCGGACGCCCGGGCGTTGGAACCCAGCCAGGTGTTGCTCGTGCAAAAGGCGGAGTTCATCACGCTGCTGCGCCGCCACCCGGAGCTGGCGCTGCGGATGCTCGGCGCCATGAGCCAGCACCTGCGCGTGCTGGTCGGTTTGCTGGACGATCTCACGCTGAAAGACGTCGAGACCCGCCTCGCCAACTGGCTGCTCAAACGCTGCCCGTCACGGGAGGGGACCAACCCGGTGGCGATCGAGTTGAAGATGACCAAGCGAGTGCTGGCCGCGGAGTTGGGGACCGTGAGCGAAACCTTCTCCCGAACGCTTGCCAAGTTCCGCGAATCCGGCCTGATCGCGGTGAAAGGCCGGGTGATCACCGTGCTCTCGCCAACGAAGCTGGCCGCCGTTCTGCGACGGAATCTGGGGGAATAGATCGCCTCGCTCGACCATCGTGACCTGGGTGCTTTACAGCGTGGCTGCCGTGACGGGCTACCTGTTGGGCTCGGTGCCGACGGGCTATCTGGTGGCGCGGGCGCGCGGCGTGGACATCCGCCAGTACGGCAGCGGCAACATCGGGGCGACCAATGTGTTCCGCGCCTTGGGGAAGCCGGCGGGCATTTTCGTCCTGCTGGTGGACGCAGCGAAAGGCGCGCTGGCGACGGCCGTGTTGCCGGTGTTGCTGTCGCGGCTCGCCGGCGGCGCGAATGCCAGCCCGGAGTGGCTCGCGATCGTGGCGGGCGTGGCGGCCATTCTGGGTCACAACTACACCTGCTGGTTGGGCTTCAAGGGTGGCAAGGGCATCGCCACCAGCGCGGGCGTTTTGTTGATCTTGATCCCGGCGGGGCTGGGGCTGGCCCTGGCCACGTGGCTGGTGGTGTTCCTGATTTGGCGATACGTTTCACTGGCCTCCGTTGTCGCGGCGGCGATGCTGCCTTTGCTGGTCTGGTTGACGGGGGCGAGTTCCACCCTCGTTGGGCTGGCGGTCATCCTTGGAGCTTTGGCGGTGTACAAACATCGGGCCAACATCCAACGCCTGCGCGCGGGCACCGAAAACCGCTTCTCCCGTCGTCGAGCGCCGGGCACGCAGACGAAGACATGAAGATCACCTTCCTCGGGGCCGGAGCATGGGGCACCGCGCTGGCCGCGGCCTTGCGGTCGGCCGGCCATGCCGTAATGCTCTGGGACCATGACCGCGAGAACCTCGCAGTGGTCGCGGCCACCGGGCGTAACGAAAAATACCTCCCTGGCATTGCCCTGCCGCCGGGCATCGCGGTCGAAGCGGATGCTGCCGCCGCCGCTCGCGATGCGGAGCTGGTGATTCTCGCAGTGCCCTCCAAAGCGTTCCGCACCGTGGCGGCCGTACTGCGCGATTTTCGGGGACCGGCGGTCACCGTCACTAAAGGCATCGAGTTTGCCTCCGGTCTAACCATGTCTCGCGTCTTGCGGGAGGTTGCGCCGCGCGCCATCCCCGTCGCCCTCTCCGGTCCCACGCTGGCGCTGGAAGTCGCGCGCGGTATTCCCACCGCAGCAGTGGCGGCGAGCCACGACGCGGCTGCAGCGCGGCTGGTGCAGGAGCTGTTTCATCGGCCCAGTTTCCGCGTGTACACCAGCCCGGACGTGACGGGCGTGGAGCTGGGCGGCGCGTTGAAGAACGTCATCGCCATTGGCGCGGGGGTTTGCGACGGCCTCGGTTTTGGCGACAACTCAAAAGCCGCGCTGGTGACGCGCGCCATCGTCGAGATGCGCCGCCTCGGAATGGCCTGCGGGGCAAACCCGGAGACGTTCAGCGGCCTGAGTGGCCTGGGCGATCTGGTGGTGACGTGCTTCTCCCGTTTGAGTCGCAATCGCACGCTTGGCGAGCGCCTCGGTCGGGGTGAAAAGCTGGCCGACCTGCTGGCGAATTCGATCACGGTGGCGGAAGGCTACCCCACGGCGCAGGCGGCCTGGCAATTGGCGCGCCGCCACGACGTCAGCACGCCGGTCATTGATGAAGTGTACGCGATGCTCTACGAGGGCAAGGAAGTCGCGCAAGCCGTGCGCGACCTGACCAGTCGCGATTCCAAGGCCGAGTCGTAACCCATTTCGGTGCCCGGGGCGGGCGCAGTAACTCCGAGCGGAGCGGCCTGTCGTACTCTGGCGGCTTCCTGGTCCAGACGAGCACGCCGAGCACCGGGACCAAGGTGCCTTCGCGGAAGAAGGCCTGGAGCTGTCCGCATGAACCTCTCCTCTCCCGGTCTTCACCGCAAATGTGGGCAAGACGCTACCAGACCGTCACGCACCCGTAATGTGACCCTCGCAGATTCGTTGTGAACAAGTTGTGAACAACGCGACTGTCAGCGCCCTGCGGCCCGGATTTCGAGCGCGTGGTGACTCGCCCCGCGAGGCGTTGGAGCGGCTGGGGTTGCGGGCCGATCGTCGTGCCGTGGATCAGTTGCCCTTCGTGGGCGACGATGTCACCGCCGGGCTGGAGGACGAGTGGCAGGCGGCCGTGGCCGGCCGGCGTGATCGAGTGGATTTGCCGCTGACCGTCGAAAGCTCGGATTTCTACGCGAACCTCATCAAGCGCCAGCGGCGGGGTGAAATGCGGCCCGGCGCCGTGGCGCGGCTGGAGCAGTTTCTCGCCGGCAATCGCGACGGTTGGTGGGAGAACAGTTGGGTGCGTCTCCCGGAGCGGTCGCTGAACCCCGCCGCGACCCGAGCGCTCGCCGAGGACCTGCTGGCGGACAAGTCTCAGCCTGAACGGGGCACGCGCGCGGATTGCGACCGCTTCTTCCTGCCCGTCAATGGCGAGCGGTGATTGCGCGTGCCGGTGAGCTACCTCCTGAAACTGGCGCTGGTGCAGGCGACCGATGAGGCGGGCCTGACGGGCCGCGAGGTGGCGTGCCTGGGGCGTCGCTTGAGCGCCGTGTTCACGAGCGACAACACCTCGCCGGAAACCAGTTCGCTGTTCCTCGCGCGGGGCAGCCAGTTGGGCGGTCTCGGGCGGCAACTCGCGCGCGAGGCGGCGATGCGATTTCTGCTCGCGCAGTTGCTGGTGCGGTACGCCGAGGAAGCCTTCGAGTTGCGGCGCCACGGCCAGCGTCCGGCGGTCTTTGCCTCTCCGCTGCCGCCGGTGCGCCAGGACGAACTCAACGAGTGCGTCTCGGACTCCTTCTACCGGGAATTGATGATGTCGCCCTGCCTGTCTGGCTGGCGGCGCGGCGAGGAAAAGATGCGGTACATGCACCTGTGCCATGAGGTGCTATCCCGCAGCCAGCTCAACGCCCTGCGCAAGCTTCGCGAAGCGGGGATCGTGAACAACAACCTGGTGCTCCTCCCCACCACCAGCAGCCTCAGCCTGGCGAACAACGGCACCCATCTCACCCTCGGCAGCCGGCGTCTGACGGCCGCCCTGGCCGACCCCCACAGCGGTTTCGGCCCAGCCGGGGAAAAGCGGGTGGGCGATCTGGTGACCAAGTTCGTCGAGCACTTCCTGCCCTTGTTTCCCGGCGTGTATTCCGCGGCGCCCCGGCGGTTGTCCTTCCACGATTTTCATCCGGAGCGCGCCCTCGGCTTCCTGCCGCACGAACTGGATTTCTCCCACCTGCGCATGTTGTGGCGGCGCTGGCGCAAGAAGGCTCACCTGCGGCGCTTCGGCTGGCGGTGGACCCCGTGGGGACCGCCGTGGATGGATGACCTGTTCAGCCGCGTGTTCGGTTTGCGCGGGGATGTGGTGCCGGATGCCCGCCTGATCGGCTACCTCGCCTGCGTGATGTCCACCGATCAGCATCCGGCGCTCGATGGCGAGCTGGGTAACGCCGACCGCCTCAAGGCGGACCTGGAGCGCATGGGCGTCTTCGATCGTCGGCTGTCCCTGTACCTGTTTCATCGCCAACGGGAGTACGCGCGCATGGGCTTCAGCGGCTTCGAGGGGCGCTGGTACAGCTTGTTCGCGTCGCTCGAAGGTGACCTCGCGCCGGCCGCCGAATTGCAGAGCCTGCTGACCGCTCTGGCGCATCAGGAGATCATTCGCGGTGAGCTCACTCCGGAGATGATCCCGGACGACCCGTTGGTGGAATCGGAACGCCGGCAGATCGTCTTTGCGGCTGCCATCGGGGTGCCGACCGTTTTCATCCGGCAGCAGACGCCCGACTGGTTGCTCCGGCGCCTGGCGGAGCGTTGTGACGGGGTGCGGGCCAGCCGGCGTTATCCCGGCTGCTGGCGGGTCCCGCTGCGCGCCTGGCAACTCGCCTTGGTGCGGTACCTGCGTGAACGGGGCGGAGACCTGATCAACTGGCTCGAGTTGAGTGACGTCGTCAGCGATCTCGAGTCCCGCCTTCGCCAGCCGGCGGAAAACAGCGCGGAAGGCCGCCTCTTGCGCGGGATCAGCGACCTGGCAGGCGGCAGGGATCCGCTGTCCATTCCCAGCGGGGAGTTCAATCGCGCGGCGGAACGCTACTACCGCGAGACGCTGCGGCGCGACCGCTGCCGGGAAGGATTTCGGGCGGTCAGGGAACTGTGGAACTCGCTGCCGGCTGTCGGGCGGGAGGCGATCGCACGCCAGATGACCGGCGACCTGAAGGCCCTGGGTAGTCCGGAAGTGAGCGGGCTTCTCGACCTTCTGGAAAAGGGTTGGGAAACCGACGACCTGCCGCCGCGGCACGTCGCCGCCGCGGTCCGCTTACTGGTCTGTCTGGCCGGGCAATTCCTGCTGTCGGAGGCACCCTGAGCGCTCCACGGGCTGACTATGATTGCCATTGAGCACCAGTACGTGGAGCGAAGCACCGGTGCCATCCGCACGGAGCAACTCGTGGCCGACGGGTTCATTCGGTGGCTGTACGCGCGCGAGCGGGAAGAGCCCGGACGGCTGATGCGCGCGCTGACAAGTCGCCGGTTCACCCGGCTCTTGGGGGCATTGCGCTACGATCTGTACCTCGGCAACCGGCGGACGTGCGGGCTCACCCTGCTTCGTCAGCTCGGGGCCGATCCCGCGGAGTGCCTGGACGATCCCCAAACGCTCGACTCGCCGCGCAAGGTTTTCGAGCGCCGGATTCGTTACTGGGAGGTCCGTCCGCTGCCCGGACCGGAAACGGTGGTTGTCTCCCCGGCGGATTCACGGGTCTTGCTGGTCTCGCTGGACCCGGACTCGCTGCTCTTCCTCAAGGAGAAGTTCTTTACCCTGGATGAACTCCTCGGACCGGCCGCCGGGCCGTGGCGCGAACGCTTCCACCACGCGGATGGCGCGGTGTTTCGGCTCACGCCGGACAAATACCACTACAACCATCTGCCGGTTTCGGGTCGGGTGGTGGCGTTCTACGAAATCGAGGGGGCCTGTCACTCGTGCAACCCGTTTGCCCTGGTGCGCGCCGCCGGGCTCCATGCGAAGAACCGGCGGGCGATCACGGTCATTGACACCGACGTCCCCGGCGGCAGCCGCGCGGGGCTGGTCATCATGGTCGAGGTCGTGGCGCTGATGATCGGTGAAGTGGTCCAGTGCTACAGCGACGAACGCTACGACCATCCGCGGCCGGTTGAGGCGGGAATGTTTCTGCGGCGCGGGGCGCCCAAGAGCTTGTTCCGGCCCGGCTCCAGCACGGTGGTGCTGCTGTTCGAGCGGGGGCGCGTCGCGTTCGATCCTGACCTGACCCGCAACCAGGCGCGGGTGGATGTGCAATCGCGGTTCAGCGCAGCCTTTGGCCATCCACAGGTCGAGACGGACTTGGCCGTGCGCAGCAGCCTCGGGCTGGCCCGGCCGCCCCGGCGAATTGCCCTTCCTGGCCGGCCGGCCCCGTTCCGGGAAGCGTCTCCGGTCGGGGAGGCGGTCGCACATGTTCCACGTTCGAGTCTCGAAACCGTTCTGCAACCCATCGGCCATGAGTAGCGAAGACCTGTTTGTCGTCGGCTTGGGCCTCGTCTTCGGCGGGGTGTTGACCTGGGGGTTCCGCGTGCTGCCGGGCGAACGCTGGCAGATCCTCGCCAGCGTTCCCCGCGACCGTGATGAAGCGGGCGGCTGGCGCGGCTTGAACCTGACGTGGTACGGCGTGTTGAGCGCCACGGCCAACGTCGTGGGCACGGCGCTCGCGCTCGTGTTGTTGACCGCGTTGGGCATTCCTTTGGCGGCGGCGCTGAGCATGACGGCGGTGACGCTTGCCCTCAGCGTGCCGGGGGCGCGATGGCTGGCGCGCCTGGTGGAGAAGAAATCCTCCACCTTCACCGTGGCAGGCGCCTCCCTGCTGGGTTTTACCTTCGGCCCGTGGATCGTCTGGACGCATCTGCAATGGTTCCCCGGACTGCCGTCCGAGGCCCCGTCCTGGACCGTGCCGGCGCTGGCCGCGCTGGGCACGGCCTACGCCGTGGGTGAGGGATTGGGCCGGCTGGCCTGCATCAGTTTTGGCTGCTGTTACGGCAAACCGATCCGGGATTTTCCGGCCCGCTGGCAGCCCTGGCTCATGCGTTTTGCGTTCGTGTTCGACAGTCCGCTCAAGAAGGCGAGCTACGAGGGCGGCCTGCGCGGGAGCGGCACGTTCCCCATCCAGGCGGTGACTTCGGTGGTGCTGCTCGCGGTGGGGCTGGCATCGGCGGCCCTGCTGCTGCACCGGCAGGCGACGGCGGCGTTCCTGGTGGCCGTGGTCGGATCCCAAGCGTGGCGCTTTGGCTCGGAATTCTTGCGGGCGGATCAGCGGGGAGGCGGGCGGCTTTCGGCGTATCAGTTCATGGCGGTTTTCTCCGCGCTCTATGCGGTGCTCATCACGGCGGTCCTGCCAGCGGGCGAGACTCAGCCGCACCTCCTGGCGGGTCTGGCCGTGTTGCTGCGGCTGGAGGTGGTGCTGGGACTGCAGGCGCTCTGGCTGGCGATTCTCTGGTTCATGGGCCGCAGCACGGTCACGGCCTCGCGCCTGACCTTCCACCTGGTGCGCGAGCGCCTGTGAGACTCGGCAGCGCGGTTCCCGGCTCGTCCTCTCTTTCCTGCATCTTGCGGCCGGGAATCCGGACGCGGTGCCCCGCGTAGTTGCGGCTCCGTTTGTTCCCGCCTCGCGCGCCGGCGGGTTTGGACTTGGACCCGGACTGGGTGGTCCGGGACGAAGCGCGGGCTTTGCCCGGGATTCTCTTGGATTTCCGCGGCTGGGTCGCTACAAGGCGGCCACCCAGATTGCCATGAGCCGCAGGACACCCAGCCGGCCCGCCAGCAACGCTGCCGCCTCCCGAAGATGCCGCTCGCTGGTGCTCTGGCTTTTCGCCGGGTCCGGTTTCACGAGCCTGGTACTGGAAGTGGTTTGGACGCGGATGCTGGGCACGGTGTTTGGCAACACGGTTCTGGCGGCCAGCACCGTCTTGACCGTGTTCATGCTGGGGCTGGCGTTGGGGAGCGCCGTGGTCGGCGGCCGGGTGGATCGCAGTCAACGACCGCTGATGTGGTACGGGTGGCTGGAGGTGGGTATTGGGCTGTACGCCGCGATGTTTCCGGTCCTCCTCGCGGGCGTGGGCGAGATGTTCCGAGGAGTCTATCAGGCGATGGAGCCCGGTCCGGGCATGCTGAATGCCATGCGGTTTCTGCTCTCGGCCCTGCTCCTGTTGCCACCCACCTTTCTCATGGGAGGAACGTTGCCGGCGCTCAGCCGTCACCTGGGTCTGCGGCACGATCAACCCGGCCAGCAGGTGGGTTATCTTTACGCTGGGAACACGCTCGGTGGCGTCGCTGGCTGTTTCGCCGCCGGCTTTGTCCTGCTGGAATGGCTCGGCGTTCGGGGCACGCTCGTGGTTGCCGCCCTTGGCGCACTCATCGTCGGTGTGACGGCCGTTCTGGTGGGGCGCCGCCCGTTGACCGGAGCGGTGGTTGCCTCACCTCGGTTACCGCCGACTCGCGAATTGGACCGGGCGCCGTCTGCCGCCGACCCCAACTTGTTCCACCTGGTATGGATCGCTTACGGGGTGGCGGGGTTCTGCGCTCTCGCCTATCAGGTCATCTGGACCCGGATTCTCATCTTCGTGCTGACGACCACCGTTTACGCCTTCGCCACGATGCTGACGGCTTTTCTTGCCGGCCTCGCGCTGGGCAGCCTGGCGTCCGCCCGGTGGCTGGTGCCGCGGATGGGGAATCCGCTCCGGTGGTTTGGCGCGCTGCAACTCTTGGTGGGTCTGGCCGCTCTGGGCTCGGTTCCGCTGCTCGCCAACTTGGGTGCCATTGACGCGGGCATCTCGGGTCAGGTGGGGTGGGGCGGATTTGGCGGGCTGACGGTCACCTATCTGGCCAACAACTTCGTCGTGCTGTTGCTGCCGACGTTTTTGATGGGCGCGATGTTTCCGGTGGTTACGGCAGTCGTGCTACGAGGTCAGACGTTGTTGGGCCGACGGGTGGGGCAGATTTACGCCGCCAACACGATCGGATGCGTGGCGGGAGCCTGGCTCGCCGGCTTTGTCCTCGTCCCGCTCCTGGGTACGCAGACCAGCCTAGTGCTGGTGGTGGGGCTGAATCTGGCGGTCGGCGTTGCGCTTCTCTGGCGGGCGCTGGATGGCCGCCTCGTGTCCCGGGCGGCCGTGGCCGGGGGCGCTTTGGTGGTGGCGGCGGCTGCCTTCGTGTTCGTTCCCGCCAACATCTTTCATCGGACGATCAATCTTTACCGGAACCCGAGTCGCATCCTGTACCTCGAGGAGCACTCGACGGCCACGGTCACGGTTCACGAGTTGCCGAACCGCGACCTGCTCATGGTGACCGACGGGGTGGATGTGGCCGGGACGGACCTGATGCTGCGCACGACCCAGAAGTTGCAGGGCTACCTGCCGCTTTGTCTGCATCCCCAACCGCGCCGCGTGCTCCAAATCGGATTCGGCAGCGGCGAGACCACCCGCGTCGGACTTGAGTTCGGGGTGGAGGACTACTCGGTGGTTGAGATCAGCCCGGCGGTCTTCAATGCCGCCGAGTTTTTCGGGGCGATCAATCGCGGTTCGCCGCGCGATCCCCGCGTGCGCCGGATCATCATGGATGGCAAAAACCACGTGCTCCTGACCCCGCGCCAGTACGACCTGATTATGAACGATTCGATCTTCCCCGGGTCCAGCGGCAGCGCGGCGTTGTACACGGTGGATCATTTCCGGCGATGCCGCGAACGGCTGGCTGATGGCGGGATGCTGTCGTGCTGGGTGCCGCTCGACCTGCGCCCGCGCGAGCTGCGCATGATTCTCAAGAGCTTCCAGAGTGTCTTTCCGCACACGTCGTTCTGGGTGGCCAGCAACACGCTGAACAAGCAAGGGCTGATTCTCGGGACGCTCGACCCGCTGCGGATTGATTTCTCGCGCGTGGCGGCATTGCTGCGCCGGCCCGCCATTCAGACTGACCTGGCCGAAGTTGCCATCCCGGATGTTTATGACCTTCTCGATTGTCACATGGTGGACGAAGTGGGGATCCGGCGTCTGGTGGCGGACGATCCGGTCAACACCGACGATCGTCCGCTGCTCGAGTTCAGTTGCGCGCGGCGCATTCCCTGGCCAATCCGTCTGCGGCAGACGCTGGCGATGCTCACCGCCCATCGGGCGCCGGTGGAGCCGTACGTCGTCAACTGGTCCGATGCGGCCCGTGACGCGCGCGAGTTGGACCGGCGTTTCCGCTCGACCACCCACGTGTTTAACGGGCAGGTGGCGCAGTTGGCGGACCTGCCCAAGGCGCGTCGCACCGAGCTGGATGCGGCGCTGGCGCTCAGCCCGGATGATCCACAGGTGCGGAGTTGCGAGGCGGAACTGGAGAAGGAAATCGAGGATCTCCGCGCGCTGGTGGACGCCTACCCTCGCCAGCCGACCTTCACCGTGCGCTTGGCCAAAAAGCTCTTCCTGGCACTCCGCTGGGAGGAAGCCGCGCGGCTGTACGAGCCGATGATTCACAATCATCCACCGCCTCCGGCGGAGGTGTTCACGCACCTCGCCGAAATTCGCCATCATTTCGGGGACGCGGCCGGCGCCGAGGAACTTCTTCGCCGGGGGCTGGAGGTTTGGCCGCGGTCGCATCAAGCCCATGACCTGCTGGCCGGTCTGTTGCTCCAGACGGGTCGGTTGCCGGAGGCAAGGCGCCACATCGAGGCAGCGCTGGCCATCCAGCCGGGCGATCCGCTCCTGCTCCGGCACCGCGAGGAAATCGTCCGGCGCGCGGGAGCGCCATGAGGCCCCCGCCGAAGCGGCTCACCGGAGGCCGCTACTGGCAGCGGACGCGCACATCGTTTCGGCCCGGCTCCGCTGGCTTACCACGGCTCGATCAGCGAAAGCCGGTAAAACCGTTGCGGCTCGCCCCAGCCGAACCAGTCGCTCAGTAATGTGGGTTCATCCCCCAGCGTCAGGTCGAGCAGGGGTTCCCACTGCCGCAGATCGCGGGATACTTCGAGCCGATGGCGTCGGCCCGGTTCGCCCGTCAGCCGCAGCACGTTTCCGAAGAAGGGCGATGCCCCGAGTGCTTCGATCGCCGGTTGTTCGAGGGTCGAAACGCGCAGCACGCCGCCGGAGCGGACACCGTTGACCTCGGTGGTCCCGGCCAGGTACAGCCAGTCACCGTCGGCACTCAGCGACGCGCCGATGTCGCCACCGGTTCCGTTCACCACGAAACCGCGATCCCAATGCCGGTCGGCAGTGAAGCGGTAGGCGGTGAAATTGGTGTTGCTGAGCCGAAGGACCAGGTAGAGGCGATCGCGCGCGTCCGTCATGAACCCTCGCACGGAATTGGAACGCATCTCGCCGCCTGGCAGGGGCGGCAATGAGCTGGCCCCTTCCAGCTTTCGCCCATCCAAGGACAACCACAGCGGGCGCGCCGGCGTGCCCGCGAGCACGACGGGGTTTCCCTCGCGGGTCACGGTCAGTGCCGCCACGGCGGCGAGCGGGATGGGCGGTGGACCGAACGAGGGATCAGGCCCACCCCCCGGCTTCAGTCGCACGATGCCATTGAAGGTGTTGCTGACCGCCGGGCCGGCGATCAGCAGGCGGCCGGCGGCGTCCAGCGCGGTGGCGTTTCCGCTGACCGACCATGACGAGGTGGGTTCGCGAAGGAAGGGGGTGTAGCTCGAATCCCAGCCTCCGTCCGGGTTGAGGCGGAACGCCCGCAGCACCCGGTTGGAAATGGCCATGCAGACCAGCCGGTCTTGGGCGTCCAAGCGCGTGTGCCATTCGGAAACAAGTCCGGTCAGCGGAGAGGGCAGAGCGAACCTTCCGTCCACCGCCCCGGAAGCGAGCAGGCGGGCGATCGGGCGGTTACTGCTCAGCAGAAGGACCTCTGGTCCCCGGGTTGGCAGCGGCAAGAGCGGCTGGCGCGTGGCGATGTTGATCAAGCGTGGATCGGTCAGGTTGAAGGACGAATCCAAGGAGCCGTCGGGGTAAAGTTTCGCCAGGAACCGGCGCGTCACTCCGTTTACGGAGTCGAAGGTTCGTCCGCTCGCGAAAACGGCACCGCGCGAGTCGCTGACTGCCGAGTCCACGCGAGCCAATTCTCCAAAGCGCGTCTGGGGTCCGGTGGTTACGGCTCCATGCGGCTGGAGCAACGCCATGCCGGGCACCGGGATTCCATTCACCCGGTCGAAGCTACCGACCACCCAGATCCGGTCGCGTTCGGCGAGGATTGCTGAGATTCGACTTTCGACACAGGGATTTGACCAGGTGAACACCGGATTGAAGGTGGCATCGAGGCGCCCGTCGGGCTGCAAACGGCGCAGCACGGCTCGCTGGTTCAGGCAGGCAACCCCACCGGTGCCCGCCACGAGTATGTGCCCGTCCGCCTGCAGGGCGAGGGCGGTAACCTGATCAACCAGGGAAGCAGGGGCGAATTCCGGGTCCAGGGTTCCATCCTCGAGCAAGCGATAGACTGCGGAATGATCCGTCAGGTCGCAGTCCCGCCACGACGCGGCGAGCACGATCCGTCCGTCGGGCTGGATGGCCAGTCGCGCGGTGGTGGCGATGGTGTCGTCAGGGCTCTCGCATCCCAGGGCAAGCGACGGGGCAAAGGTCTCGTCCCACAGCCCGGTTGGCGTCAGGCGACCGAGCCGATACACGCGCGAGGCGGTGCCTCCGCGTTGAAACCACCCCGCGATCACCAGCCGACCTTGGGAGTCCGCCGCCGCTCCGGTGATCAAGCTGTGGCCGGAGACCGCCGGCCACCAGTTGGTGTCCCGATGACCGTCCGGGGTAAAACGCAATGCCGCCGCGAAGCCCAGCCCCACCGGGAGCCGGGGGCGGGTGACGAAGACGGCCCCGTCGGGTTGTACGGCAATGGCAGAGAACCCGCCGCATGCACTGCTGCCGGTGCAGGGCCGGTAGTTGATCCGGCCGTCCGGGGTGCCCAAAGCATCCACGGAGAACAAGTTGTCCCCGGAAATCAGAAACCGCTGACCCGGCAAAGCAGTGACGGCGGCGGCGTACGTCCAGGGAATCATGGGTACCCTGAACTCCGGGACGATCGCCCCGTCGGACCGGAGCCTGACGACGGAGCCAGCCAGCGTGCCGTTCACGACCTGGAACCCGCCGGCCACGATGATGTCGCCATCGGCAGCGGAACAGACGGAGCCGGGGAGCGCGGCTGGCTGTTCCCGGCTGAACACGGGCGCAAAGGCGCGGTCCACCCCTCCCGAATCCCCGATCAGTGGGCCCGGGCAGGCGGCGAGGCAAATCATCAGTGCGCGGGAGATCACCGGTGCGAGGCGCCGTGGAATCATTTGCGATGGCTTCATAGGCGCGAACTGGATTTGAGCGGCTGACCGTTTCAGGCATCGCCTGTCTGGGGCTGAGAATTCTGTCGGCATGGAAAGCATTAGCGGTGCCAGCCGATCAGCCCCCGGGGACCGTTTTCCCCCGGGCCCGGTCACCCCGCGACCCGGTTTGACCGCGCGGAGGCCGGTTCCTAGGGTGCTCCGAGTGATGGCGGCGATGACTGGATGTTGGCTGGAAGCTCTCGCCTTTCTTCGGACAGGGACAAGTCGGGGGCTTCAACGTCCGTGCCGGATCGGCTGTCAGCTTGTCGGGCTCCTGATCGCGGTTCTGGCGGAAGCGGTGGTCCAAGGCGCGACTACGCCGACGCTGTTCTCCCGGCGAATCGAGTCCGCCGAACAGTTGGCCGCGACCCGCCAGGCCGCGCCCGCCGCGTTCGTGAAGGGGGAACGCGTGCGGCTGTTCCTGACCTCGCCCGATGGGCAGACCGTCTTCACCGCGCGATGGAAGCGGCGCGCGTTGGAGGGCAAGGCTCACATCCGCGTCGCCGCCGAACTCAAGCTCGAGCGCTACGCGCCGGCGATACCCGACGCTGCCTCCGATTGGCGGCCCGCCACCGTGTTGCCGGCGAACGAGTGGCCTGCCCTCGCTCGGCGGGCGGCGGAACTACTCACCGACCCGACGCCGTTCGCCGGGACGCTGGTGCAGTTGTTGAACTTCGAGTCGGTCTTGTACCACGACTCCGCTGGCGTCCTGCACGAGACTTCACTTCCGGGCCGGCCGGCCGGCGTCACCTTGGACCGGACCGTGACCGCCGACGAATTTGCTGCCGCGATCGTCCGAACGCTGGAAGAGCGGGGCCGGGCGGGGGACTGCGGTCCGGTCTTTCTCCTCTCGCCCGGTCTCGACCCGGCGCGCCCGGATTTCATGCTGGTGGACGTTTCGCGCAAGCTGACGGTGTACCTCTCCGCGCCCATGCCCCCCAATGATCCGCGGGGACGACCGCGGTATGTCGTGAACGCCAAGATGCTCGGTTCACTCACCGTCGAAAGCCACTTGCTGGGCGTTTTGAGAAACCCGGTCTCGGCGCTCGGGCGGCTGGCGAATGTTGCTTTGCACGCGGCGGACCGCGCGGTGCCGCCGCTCCTGCCGACCTTTCCGGGACCGCCGCCCGCAATCACGAATCGCCCGGGGATGGATCTCGGCCGGTTCGAGCGCGCCTTGGACCGCCTGACCGGCACGCGGCAGGCGCGCGGGACCGCCCGGCTGCTGATTGACGGCGGCCAGTTCTTTCCCGTGTTGGAAGAGGCGCTGGAAGCCGCCCAAACGAACATCCACGCCCAAGTTTCCATTTTCGACACCGACGATGTCGCGGTGGACATTGCGGATCGGCTGCGCCGGCGGTCGCAGGCGGTGGAAGTGCGGGTGCTGCTCGACCGGATGAGCAGTCTGGCTGCCGCGGCGAGTCCGCCGGCCTCGCCGATGCGCGACGGTTTTCGCGAGCCGGCCTCGATCCGCTCGTACCTCGAGCGTGGGTCAGCCGTGAAGGTGCGTTCTTATCTCAATCCGTGGCTCTCGGCAGACCACAGCAAGGTGTGGCTCGTGGATGACGCGGTGGCATTTGTCGGCGGGATGAACGTGGGCCGCGAATACCGCTACGAGTGGCACGACCTGATGGTGGAACTGCGGGGTCCGGTCGTGGACCAACTGGCTGGAGACTTCCGCCTGGCGTGGGCCCACGCCGGGCCGGCGGGCGACCTCGGTTACGCCACTCGCGCGCTGTTGACACCGCCGCGCCCGACGGGTGCGCCGCCGCCTCCCGGAGCCATCGCGCTGCGGGTATTGAAGACGCAGACCCTGGACCATCAGATTCGCACCGCACTGTTCACGGCGGTGGGCCGGGCGGCCAATCACGTCTTCATCGAGAACCCCTACCTGACCGACCGGACCGTCGTGAAGGCGCTAATCGCCGCACGCCGGCGCGGCGTGGACGTGCGGGTGATCATCCCGAATCGCAACAACATGCTCGGGGTGGAGAGCCACAACTTCGTCACGGCCAACGCTCTGCTGCGGAACGGCGTCCGCGTCTTCATCCATCCCGGCATGACCCACGTGAAGGCGGCGCTCGTGGACGGCTGGGTGCTGCTCGGTTCGGCCAACTTCAACAACTTCAGCCTCCGGCTCAACCAAGAGGTCAATGTGGCCACCTCCGACCCCGGTTTCGCGGCCGAGGTGCGCACCCGTTTGTTCGAGGCCGATTTCGCCCGCGCGCACGAGTTGCTGGCGCCGGTCCCGGTGGGATGGACCGATCGGCTGGCGGAGCGGATCCTCAGCCAGTTCTAGCCGGGCGGCGCGCCCGCAAATTGTTTGGCAAGCCGTCACGTCTCCGTATCCTTCGCGGCCAACGATCAAGGAACCGACTATGGCACGAACTGAACGAGCTCACATCCGCGCCCGCGAAAACATCGCCGACCTGCCCGACTGGCTGAAAGAGAAGGAGTGTCCCCACAAGAAGAAGTACATGTCGGGCAAGCGCATCCTGCCCCGCAACCTCACCGGCAGGGAGAAGCTGACGTACATCATTGACGAGGTCTTTCTCGCCTACAACTCGGCCCGGCTCAAGGAAGGCTGCCAGTTGTTCACGGAGAAGATGCTGGGCCCCGATGTCACCGTGGGCATGAGTCTTTCCGGCGCGTTGACCCCCGCAGGGCTCGGTTGCTCCAGCATTATCCCGCTGATCAAGGCCGGATTCGTGGACTGGATCGTCGCGACGGGCGCGAACCTCTACCACGACATGCACTTCGCGCTGAACTACCCGGTCCACGCCGGCAGTTACAAGTTCGACGATACCGACCTGCGCAACAACGACCTCGTCCGCATCTACGATGTGGTCATTCCCTACTCGGACGGCTTGATGGCCACGGACGAGATCCTGCGCGAGATTCTCCTCCAGCCCGAGTTCCAGAAGGAGATGGGCACGGCCGAGCTGCACCATCTCCTGGGCCGCTACTGCGCCGAGTGGGAGCGGAAGCACAAGCTTAAGGATGTCTCCGTGCTGGCCGCCGCTTATCGCGCGGGCGTGCCGTGCTACACCAGCTCACCCGGGGACTCGACCATCGGCATGAACGTGGCCGGCGTCGAACTGCGCGGCTGCAAGCTCCGGGTCAACCCCAGCATTGATGTCAACGAGACCACCGCAATCGTGTTGGCAGCCAAGCGGGCGGGCGGCAAGAGCGCCGTGGTGCTCTGGGGCGGCGGCAGCCCGAAAAACTTCATGCTCCAGACCGAGCCGCAAATCCAGGAGGTGCTCCGCATCAAGGAATACGGCCAGGACTACTTCCTCCAGGTGACGGATGCCCGGCCTGATACCGGCGGGCTTTCCGGCGCCACGCCGAGTGAGGCGGTCAGTTGGGGCAAGGTGGATCCGGATCGCCTGCCCGACGCGGTCGTGTGCTACACGGATACCACCATCGCCATGCCGTTGCTCACGCACTACGCGCTGGCCAAGCACAAGCCGCGCAAGCTCAAGCGCCTGTATGACCAACGCGCAAAGTTCATGAAAGCGCTGACCCGCGAGTATTTCACCCACAACCAGGTGAAGATGATGGACGGCAGCGATCCGGTGCTGGATTGATCCGCCGGGCGCGGGTGGCTGGATTGCGCATCGGGCCGGAGGCAGCTTCGGCCCGTCTTTTTTGGGGAGGCCGGAGAGTCCGCCGCCCCGGCGCAACCGTCCTCACGCCGGCCGCGTGGTTGCGGGCCGATTCATGCGCCCGAGGGGTGGGGTTGTGACCGCAGTGGATCGCGTCCCGGTGGCCGGGGAGCGAACTCCGTGAACCGGGATCGGCTAGGCCTTCAGCGGCAGCAACTCGACCTTGCGGAACTCGACGGGATGGCTCTCGGCCTGCAGGCTGATCCAGCCTTCGCCCAGCAGCTTGGGCGCGCCCGCCGCGAGCAACCGCTTCGCGTCGGCGTCGGCGTCGTCCAGTTGCGGTTCGGTGTACTCGAGGACCGTCTGCCCCTCGATGAGGTGGCGGATGCGGGAATGTCCCTGCACCTCGATCTCGACGGTCACCCACTGGTCACCGTGGTAGGTCTTCGAAGTCGAGTCAGTGCAGTGCGGCGTGTGCAGCTTGCCGTTCAGGACCACGTGCGTCCCGGGCGTGCAGAGGTTGGCCGTCGAGCGCTTGTTGGTGCCGTCACCGCCCAGCAACTGCACCTCGATGGAGACGGGGAACTCCTGCTTCTTCGCCATGCTTTCGGGGGCCTGGCAATGCAGCATGACGCCGCTGTTCCGGAAGGCCCATCCCGGCCCGCCGGGCGTCTGCTGGCCGACGAACCGGTATTCCACGCGGATTCGGTAGTGGGAGAACTTGTCCTTGTAAAACAGGTGACCGAACTTGCCGTCGAATTTCTCGTAACGGTCATACACCACGCGGAGCAGGCCGTTCTCAACGCGATAGGTATCGAGGTGATTGTCGCCAAGGTCGAAGCCCGTGATCTTGGGCGTCCAGCCGTCGAGATTCTTGCCGTTGAAGAGGGGAATCCAATCTTCGTCCACCGCCGCTCGCAGGCGGTTGCGGCCGGCCACCCAGCCGGCCCCGGTAACCAGGAGCGTCCGGGCCAGGAATTGCCGGCGGGTGACAACACGGTTGGAGGAGGCACATCGCGATGGCGCGGCAGCAGAAGGTGTCATGGCGGTAGTCTGCCCCGCAGGGCGCTGCGACTCAACCGGGAAACGCGGGCCATCCTCCGGCATGGCCAGACACGCGACTGGCGATTACCTTGGGGCCGTGAAGCGGCGACAGTTCATCGGCGCCATCCTTGCGCTGACCGGCGTCGCCCGGGCGCAGGACGAGTTGGGACTGGGTGAACTCCTGCAACGCGGCCGCGCTTGGGCTGAGGAAAACCTCGACGAGCGGGTGGTGGAGGCTCTGGACCGGATTGACGTGGCGCAAGTCGAGGGCCTCCTCCGCCGGATTCAGATGCGGTTCCAGGGCGACTCCGTGCTGGACCTCGCTGCGCTCGGCCAGACAGCGGCCGGGCTGGTGCCATGGCTCGAGCGCAGTGACGCCACCGCCCCCTTCGCGGCCTGGCTCAAGTCCCGGCTCGACTACTTCGCGGTGGCGGAGGAACTGCGCGGCCGTCCCCCTTCGCCGCCGCCCAAACCGGGCCGGCCCGTCCCGCCCCGCGCGAATCCGCCGGCGGAACGCCAACGGCAGGCGTGGCGCCAGCAACTCGAGAAGCGCCCGCCACCGGAGCGGGCGCCTGGGCTGGTCAAGCAGCTCAAGCCCGTCTTCATGGCCGAAAAGGTGCCCGGCGAACTGGTGTGGCTGGCGGAGGTGGAGTCCTCCTTCGACCCCGCCGCGCGGAGTCCGGCGGGAGCGGTCGGACTCTTTCAACTGATGCCGGCGACGGCGCGAAGCTTCGGTCTCTCGCTCACCCCGACCGACGAGCGCACGGATCCCCACAAGAGTGCGGGCGCCTCCAGCCGATACCTGCGCCATCTGTTTGGGCGGTTCAAGGACTGGCGGCTGTCGCTGGCGGCCTACAACTGCGGCGAGGGGCGGCTGCGCCGAACGCTCGACGCCCGAAGCGCGAAGACGTTCGATGCCGTGTCCCCGCACCTGCCGGCGGAAACCCAGATGTACGTGCCGAAGGTGGAGGCCACAATTCGCCGCCGGGAAGGTCGGGAGTTACGACACCTGCCGGCGGCCTCCTGACGGTTGAATGCCCGGGAATGGTTCCGGTGCCGGCGGCGGTAACGCTCGTCAGATTGAGTGTTGACCGGCATCAATTCCTGTTCTCTTCGATGGCTTCAAGCTCCGGCGTCGGCCGTTCGTTCGGTCCGTTGTCATGAGCAACCAAGAATCCTTCGAGAGCCCGTCGCACGCCGCGGAGGGCGCGCCCCCGAATCCAGTGATGGCTTCCCGACCCGCGCCTTCCCGGTGGGGCTGGGGCCACTGGCTGGCAACGTTGACCCTGGCGGCCCTGCTGTTTGAAACGCTCACCGGCCTGCTGATCACGCTGGCGCCGTTCCACGCGGCGATTCAATGGAGCGTGTTGCTCCACACCGCGGTCGGCGCGGTCCTGTTGCTGCCGGTGGCGTGGTATTGCGCGCGGCACGTCGCCGACTACCGGACTTACGCGGCGTCGCACATCACGGTGCTCGGGTGGGTGGCGCTGGCGGCGCTGGCGGTGGTGTCCGCGTCCGGTGTGGTCTTGACGGTCCAAGCGGTCGTCGGGGTCAGGACGACCGCGTTCTGGCGCCAGGTGCATCTCGTTTCCACCTTGGTGATGCTGGCCGGCTTGGCACCGCACCTGGTGGCTTCGGCTTTGCGCCAGCGCAAGACCGCCCCTGTTCCCGGTTTGGCGCGGTCCGCGATCCGGGCCACGGTCCTCGCCGGGATGGGCGTGGCGGCCTGTTTCGGGCTGGCGCTGATCTACTCCGGCACCCGCTACGTGAATCAGTTTCCCGAGGACTACAGCTTCCTGTACGGCACCAACCGACCGTTTGCGCCGAGTCTGGCGAAGACCGACACCGGCGGCGCGTTTGACGCCCGCTCCCTGGCCGGCTCGCACTCCTGCGGCACCGCGGGATGCCACGAACAAATCCTGGAAGAATGGGAACCCAGCGCCCATCGCTACGCCGCGATGGACAAGATTTTTCTCGGCATCCAGAACGTCATGGCCCAGCAAAACGGACCTGAGTCCACGCGCTACTGTGGCGGCTGCCACGATCCCATCTCCCTTTTCAGCGGCACCAAGAACATCTTTGTCGAGAACCTCACGGGCCTGCACGGCTACCAGGAGGGCGTATCGTGCCTCGCCTGTCACGCGATTCGGGAAACCGACATCAAGGGCAATGCCAACTACACGGTCACGCAGCCGGCCGAGTATCTCTGGCAATGGGCCACCAACGGCCCGGCCCGGTTGCTGCGCGATTTCCTCATCCGGAGCTATCCGGCCGAACACAACAAACTGGCCAAGCGCTCGTTCAAGAAACCGGAGTACTGCGCGGCCTGCCACAAGCAGTTCATTGACGCCGAGGTCAACCGCGTCGGCTGGGTGCAGCTCCAGAACCAGTACGATAACTGGGCCGCCAGCCACTGGAACAAGAAGGGTGACCCCCGCAAGACCATCGAGTGCCGGGAGTGTCACATGCCGCTGGTGGACTCGCGGGACCCGGCCGCCGGCGATGCGCTGGACTACAACCGCCACGCGCGGGACGGCAAGCACCGCAGTCACCGCTTCCTCGGCGCGAACACCATCATCCCCACCTTTCAGGATGACGAACTGCCCGGCTGGAAGAGGCACCTGGAACTGACCGAACAATGGCTTCGCGGCGAGTTCGCCGTTCCGGAGATTGCCGACAAATGGGCGCACGGGCCCATCGTGAAACTGGCCGCTTCCGCTCCGGCCTCCGTTGCCCCGGGCGAGCCCATTCCGCTGCGGGTGGTCATGGCTTCCAACAAGGTCGGCCACGACTTCCCCACCGGCCCGCTGGACATCATCCAGAGCTGGCTCGACATCACCGTCACGGACGACGCCGGCCAGGTGGTCTGGACCTCGGGCAAGCGGGACGAAAAGAACTTCCTCCAGCCCGGCACGTTCCTGTTCAAGGCCGAACCGGTGGATCAGCACGGCAACCTCATTGACCGGCACAACCTCTGGGAAATGGTGGGCGTGCGCTTCCGCCGCGCGTTGTTCCCGGGCTATTCGGACACGGTCAACTTCACCATCCCGTGCAGCGGCGCGGTGGCGGCCAGTGAAGCGGAACCTCCGGCCGGAGGCGCGGAAACCTTGGAGGTGCCCGCGCCGGCGGTGCCTGCCCCGGCGCAAGCCGGCGAGTACCGCATCGCCGTGACACTCCAGTACCGCAAGGTGGATCAGTTCCTCCTCAACTACCTGCTCGGCGAGACCAACACGTTGACTTCTCCCGTCACCGAGATCGCCCGCACCGAACTCAAGGTGAAGGTGGCGCCCGCCCTTCCGGCTGCGGCCGCTCCACAGGCCGCCGCCGGGGCCGCTCAGGACGCGGAACCGGCGGCCAATCCGGAGACGGCGGATCAACCGCGCCGGATTCCCCAACTCGCCGGCCCCGTGGCGGCTCAGGCGGCGGAAGTTCATTCGGCACGAAAACCATGACCCCGCTCTCGCCCCGCCGCCGCCGGTTGCGCTGGACCCTCGCGCTGCTGGGCGCGGCGTTCGTCGTGGGCGGCGTGCTGGGCGTCCTCCTCTACCAGCGCTCCCGCCCCGTCGCCTACCGGCCGGATGAAAGGCCGGACGACATCACCAGCGAGCTGGCCCGCGGTTTGCCGCCGGACGCGCCACGGCCACGCTTCACCGACGTGACCCGCGCCGCCGGCCTGGCCGAGTTCCGCAACTTCGCCGGCGACCGCACCTCGCAGTTGCCCGAGGACATGGGGCCTGGTCTGGCCTGGGGCGACTTCGACAACGACGGCGATGACGACCTGTTTCTCGTGTCGGCCGGCGGCGCGTTGACCCTGCCGGAGGACCGGCTCCTGCCCTGTGCGCTGTTGGAGAACCTCGGCAACGGCACCTTCCGCCGCGTGGACGCGTTCCCCGAACTGCGCCTCCGCGGGCTGGGCGCGGCCTGGGGGGACTACGACGGCGACGGGTTCCTGGATCTGGCCGTGGCGGGCTACGACGCCCTGGTGCTGCTGCGCAACGAGGGCGGCACCGGCCGGTTCACCCGCGACCCGCGTCTGCCCCACCGGCCCGGCTTCTGGTCCGGCGTGGCCTGGGGCGACTTCGACAACGACCGCCGGCCGGACCTGTATGTGTGCCAGTACGTGCGGTACCTGGCCAACGACGCCGACCGCGACAAAATCTCTGACCAGCTCGGCACCGCCGTGCCGTACACGCTGAATCCGGCCTCGTATGCGGCCGGGCTGAACGCCCTGTTCCACCAGCAGCCAGACGGCTCGTTCCGCGACATGGCCGCCGAGTTGAAGGTGCAAAACCCCGAGGGCCGCAGCTTGGGCGCGCTCTGGCACGACCTGGACCAGGACGGCTGGCTCGATCTCTACGTGGCCAACGACGTCTCCGACAACGTCTGGTACCGCAACACCGGCGGCCGCTTCGAGGACCTCAGCCACCCGGCGCTCATCGCCGATTACCGCAGCGCAATGGGCCTGGCCGTGGGTGACTTTGACCGGGACGGCGACGACGACCTGTTCGTCTCGCACTGGGTGGCGCAGGAAAACGCGCTGTACGAAAGCCTGCTTAAAAACCCGCGGGGCAGCAGCGGAGCGACTACGAATTCTCCTGCGGCTTCACCGGCCGCGACGCCAACCTCCCCGACCCCGGCCGAGGCCCGCGCCGCGCCGCCACGCCGCCGCAGCCCGGTCATGTTCCTCGACGTCGCTGATCGGCGCGGCCTGGGCCAGATTGCGTTGCCTTACGTCGGCTGGGGCAGCGAGTTTGCCGACCTCGATCACGACGGTTGGCTGGACCTGTTGGTCGCCAACGGCAGCACCCTCGAGGCGGACGGCCCGCCGCCCAAAAAACTCCAGCCCCAGGAGCTGTTCCTGTTCTGGAATCAACACGGCGAATTCTTCCACAACCTGGCCCCGCTCCACCCCGGCCTGGCCGAAAAACACGTCAGCCGCGGCCTGGCCTGCGCCGATTACGACCTCGACGGCGACCTCGATTTCGCCGTGGCCGATCTTTACGAGGGCGTGCGACTGTTCCGCAACGACCTGGCGAAGGGCCACTGGCTCAAGGTGCGCCTGCGCTCGAAAAACGCCGCCGGCGTGGCCAACGGCTTCGGCGACGGCTCCACCGTGATCGCCTGGGTCAACGGCGTGCCGCTGCGACGCAGCGTCACCGGGGTGAGCTACCTCTCCCAGGGCAGCCACACGTTGCACTGGGGCTTGGGCACCGCCGCCCGCGTGGATCGCCTGGAGGTGCGCTGGCACGCCGGCGGCACAAATATCTTCGAGGGCGTGGAGGCCAATGCCTTTTACGAACTCGCCGAAGGCGACACGACCCTGCGCCGCCTGACTTCGGGCGCCGGGGCGGGCGTGGCTTCGGACTCCGGCCGGCCGGCATCCGGCAGCCGACAACCGGCACCCACACCGGTCACCGGCGCTTCCCGGAACGCCGCCGTGGCGGCGGGGGAAGCACCTGCCGCGGCCGCCGGTACCCCGGCCAAACCCGCCGAGGATAAGCAACGCCTGCTACAATTCTGGAACACCCAGCGCGCGGCCATGAACGCCATGAAGGTCGAGCGCGACAACGCCCGGGCCGTCCGCCTCTTCCGCGAGGCCATCGCGTTGAACCCCCGTCACGAGGACTCCCGCTATTACCTGGGGTTGTGCCTCGCCAGCCTGGGCGACGTGGACGGCGCACTGGCAGCCCTGGAAGGGCTCCAGCAGCTCAATCCCCAGAGCCACCGCGCCTGGCAGCAGTGGGGCGTCATTCGCGCCCAGTTCGCCCGCAATGACGGCGACCTGGCCGCCGCCGAGCAGGCGCTTGAGCGCGCCCATTCCATCAATCCCGAGGAGACCGGCGCGCTGCTCGTGCTGGGCGAGGTCGCGCTGCTGCGCGGCAATCTGAAACTGGCCGAGGAACGCCTGGCTGCCGCGACACACACCAACCCCAAGGCCGTGGGCGGCTTTTTCCTGCGCGGCTATCTGGCCTGGAAACGCGGCGACGCCGCCGCCGCCCGGCACTGGCTCGAACAGGCCCGCGCCGCGCTCGGGCCGGACTGGCAGCCCAAGGGCGCCACCAGCGAGGGCGACGTGAAGCAAAAACAGCACGTCGAGAGCTCCCCGCTCAATTCGTTCTGGAACGCCTGGGACGGGCAGACCGAGCCGGATCGAGCCTTTGCCGCGCTGGACCGGCGCCTGACTGCCTCATTGAATCAACCCGCTGCGGCGGGCCGGTGACTCGCGCGCCCTTCTGTCTGTCGGCGGAGTGCCGGAGGCTTCCGCGTCTGCCGGCGCGGAGGTTTCAAAGGACAGCCGTGGTTCAGCGGTAGCCCTCGCGTCGCCAGCGGGTGACGAAGCGGCGCCAGCGCTGTTGCCACGCGTTCAGCGGGCCAGCGTCGGGCGGCAGGACACTTAACGGTGGACGATCGGCCGTCGGGACGCGGCGTTTTGCCTCCTCGATCCAGTGGCGGTTGTGGTAGATGCGGACGCCATCAAGGCTGGAGGTTCGCGGCCACCCGGCCGGCCTGGGCCCCAGGGATCCGCGATAGTTGTAGTGGCACGGCAAGAGCGTGATGTGATCGAAGTACCGGGTGTGGATGACTTCGTTGAGGGCCAGTTGGTCATCCACGAGGTTGCGGTAGCGGGTTCGGCCACGGGTTTCGATTTCCTGCCGCATAGCCCGGCTGGCAGCGATGTTCCAAAAGGTGACCCCCGCGTTCAGGAAGTTGCTCGTGTAGAGTCCGCCACCGAGACGACGGCCGCCGTCATGCTCAACGCAGCCGGCAAAGGCACCGCCGCGCAGGAGTTCTGGAAGGGGCGGGATCGGGCGCAGGCAGAGGACATCCATCCCATCCACAACGACTGCGTATTCAACTTCCAGTTCGTCAATGAAGCACCAGCGACGAAAGTCGGCGTCCCGCATCGGGTGCGAAAACGAACGGTCCGGAGCCCGGAGGTGGTAGCGCACTCCCGCGACCTGATTTGCGGGCAAACGATCGCCAATGACGAAGGCGTGGAGTTCGAGGTGGGGGTTGCGGTGGAAACTGGTGAACGTGTAGTCCAGCCGTTCGGCGTGCGAGCCATAGACGACCGTGACCACCGCCTGACGAGGACTGGCGGGTGATGTGACAAAGCTGGTCGGTGGCGCGCTCATAATTGGGGGGGTGAAACCGGCTGGTAGTGTCGCCGGTTGGAGAAGGAGGCCGCACGGAGGAAGCGCCTTTGACGCAGCGGGTCAAGGAACCACGCCAGCCGGGGCAGCGTCTCGCGGCAAAACCGCTCACTAAACCGGCGCCGCAGCCATCCGATTAGCCGGCCGCCGCGCGACGATTGGGTCAGCGGGTGGACGGAGGTGCCTTCCTGCCATTGGCTGACGTAGTCGCTCTGTTGCGGCCAGGCGCGAAACGGCTCCACGGCAGCCACGCGGCGGGCCTGAACGAACAGCAGCGTGGGGCTCGGATTTACCAGCAACACGCGCTCCCCCACTGAGAGCGGGTCAGCCACGGCGAAGCGCCGACTGCGAATCGGGAAAGCGTATTTCACCCCGAACAAACTGGAAAACCCTGCCGTGTCCACCATCGCGTGGAGGCGTTCGATCTGAAAGCCGTTGTCGGGCCCCAGGACACGGTAGAACAACTCCGGGCTGAACTGGTAGAAGCCGTGTCCGCAATAGTTGTTGGCGGGCGTGAACAGCAACAACCGGCCGCCGACGCGCAGCAGCTTCATGCAGTTCGAAATGGCGGTGGGGAAGTGGAACACGTGTTCGAGTGTGCCGCCGTCGAGAACAAGGTCAAACTGCCCGGCCAGATCCGCTGGAATAGGCTGGTTCAGGTCGTGGATGACCTCGGCTCCTTCGTAGGGCGAAGCGTCGCAGGCCAGCACCTCCGTGGCTCCCAAGAGCCGCAGAAAGGCCTCGAAGCGCCGCTCGTCTGACCGGAGCGCCTCGCCGGCCCGGGCCGCTTGATTGGAACCAGAAACGGCTCCTGCCTCGCGGGCCAGCTCGACCAGACGCTCGGGACTAACCCAGAGGCTCTGTCGCCCCAAGGTGAGTACCCGTCCGAAGGCGACGCCGGCCAGGCGGGCTTCTCCGAGGAAACGGCAGGATTCGATGGTCATTCCCATGGTTCGACTCGCCGGGGAGATTGGTGGGCGAGGCTGCCCGCGCAAGAGGCATTTCGCGGGAAACGGGCGGCGGCTTGGGACCCCGAACCCGCGGAGCTGGGAAAGGGCTCATTAACGGCCCGGCATTGGCGATATTGTGATGTCTTCTGCCGAGCGGAAGCGCCGATTTAGTTAGGATTGACTTTCGCGGGACCGAAGCATACTCCGGCTTGCCAGTACGCTGAAAGGCCACTGCTTATCGGATCGGCGATGAAATCTTCAACTGTGTTCCTCCGTTCGCTCGCCATCAGCGCCGTCGCCCTTGGTATTGCCAGGCTTGTTGCTGAACCCGCGAACCCATTGTTTGTTCCCGTCACTGCAAGCGTGGTTGCCGAGGTCGGGGACAGTCCAGGCGCGGCTTGGGGAGACTACGATAATGACGGTGATCTGGACTTGTACGTCGCGAATCGGCTCGGCCCCAGCTTCCTGCACCGAAACGAGGGCAGGGGCGTGTTCACGCGCATCACGACCGGGGTTATTGTCACCGACGCGGCCGATTCCAACGGTTGCACGTGGGCGGACTACGACAATGACGGCGACCTGGATCTGTTTGTCGCGAGCTTCACGCAATCGGCGGTGTTCCTCTACCGGAATCAGGGAGACGGTGTCTTTGAACGGGTGCTGGATGAACCGCCTGCTTTGCCCGGCGGCCATGGGAACTCGGTGGTTCTGGCGGACTACGACGGTGACGGGTTCTTGGACTTGTTCGTTTCCAAATGGGCTGGCGGGAACAACCAACTGTATCGGAATCGGGGCAACGGCAACCGGTGGTTCAAAATCCGCGTCGCCCAAAAGGCCGGCGAGCTGTCGCCAAACGGTCTTCGCGCCCGCCTGAAAACCCGTACGGACAGCGGGGAGTCATGGCAGATGCGGGAACTGGTGGCCTTCGATGGTTGGGGCGGTACGGACTCGACACTGCACTTTGGCCTCGGCACGGCGAGCACCGTGGACGTTTTGGTCGTGACCTGGCCTTCAGGCGCAACCCGCGAGTATCGCAATCTGCCAGCCAACGCGACCATGACGTTGAGTGGGACCCCGGAATATCTATCGGTGCATCCTACGCCCGGTTTCTTCACCGGGTCGGTTACGGTGACCCTGACCTCGCGTGTCGCGGGCGGCGAAGTTCGGTACACGCTCGATGGCACCGAGCCGACACTGAGTTCGCCGCGGTACGAGGAGCCGCTCGTGCTCACGTCGTCCTTCCGCGTCAGCGCGGAATTGGTTCCGCCGGTGATCGAGTCGCCAGCGTTCGGCACGACGGCGGAAGAGATCGTCGTCACCTGGCAGCCGTTGCGGGTGTTTGGCCTCGGGCAGTTGGACGCCACGCAGGAAGGGAGGCGTTTCGACGTGCCGGTGATCCTGAACAGCGGCAGTGACGTGGGCGGACTGAGTTTCGAGGTGCGGTACGACCCGGAATGGCTCCGCGATCCTGCCGTCACTTTCACCGACGTTCTTGCCGGTGCTCTGGCTGAGGTGAACACGGACACCCCGGGCACCGTGCGGGTGACCCTGTCGCGGGCAGGAACGGGGATTGCCCCGGGCGAGCAGGTGCTGGCGAACCTCAGCTTCCGCGCGCGGAGCGTGCCAGAGCCGACGCGGACGGATTTGGGCCTGGTCCTGCTCGATCACGCCGATGAACGCGGCACTCCGATCCTCTTGGGAACCGCCGTCGTGCCGGGAACGGTGCCGATCCAGCCGCGACGGTTCACCGGCGACAACAACGGAAACGACCGGCTCGACATCGGCCACGCCACGGTGATTCAGCGGTTTGTCGCGTCGCTGGAGCCGGTGCGCCCGTGGGACGTGCGGGCGAACGATTTGAACGAAAGCCGGTCGCTCGATTCGGGCGACGTGGTGCGCGTCTTGCGCGCAGTGGTGGGGTTGGATCCGCAGCCAAGGCCGGCGGGCGGTGGGGCGTTGGGACGCGGGGCCATCCAGCCCAGTGGAGCCGGCGGGCCAATCCATGGGGCGCCACCGGTGGCGCCGGTCCTTTCGGGCCCCGCCGCGATTTTGTTGTCCGATGCCCCCCGGGCCATGCCGGGCGAGCAGATCATCGTACGGGTGGAACTGGCGGGGCTGGGGCAGAGCATCAGCGGCATGTCGTTCCGGATCGAGTTTCCCGCTCAGGCGTTGCGGTTGGTGGAAGGGGGCGTGCGGGTCGGACCGATGGTGCCGGCGGGCGCGCTGGGCGTGTGGCTGGCCGACGCAGGAAGCATTAACGTGGCGTTCAGCGCCTTGCAGGCTTGGTCCACGGCGAGTTCGCGGGTGGCGGAGCTCGTCTTCGAAGTGCTGCCGGGCGTGGCGGCCCAGCGGGAGTGGACCCTGGTTCTCGGCTCCGCGGACGTGACCAGCCCGGACGGGTACACCGTGAGGCCGCTGGCGGGATCCACCCTGGTGGTGGGCGCGCTGCCGGTGTTCGGGCCAACGATTGGCTTCGAGCCGGATGGTCGGTTCCAGCTTGCCTTCAGCGGACGCGCAGGCACGAGCTACGTCATCGAAGCCTCCTCGGACCTGCATTCCTGGACCCCGCTGGACACGGTCTATTCCACGGGCGAACTCATGCGTTGGTCGGATGGCACGGCTTCCGCCGAACGCGTTCGCTTCTACCGGCTGCGGCAGGGACCGTGACCCGCGAGCGACCGGGCGGGCGGCGACGCCCGAACCGCTGGCTTGATCCTTGGCGGCCCCGTGTTGTCACGGCGCGGCGGGACCAGAGGCGGACGGGCGTGGCTGGGTCACCGCGCTGACTGGGGGAAGGTCGGTCAGGGGTCGGGCGTGGTCACCTCTGTGCGTGCAGAGCGTTCGCGGCTGTGGCAGCGTCGCCGCGATGCAAGCAGAGGCTTTTCACCTGCCGCCGCCGAACCTCGGCCAGCGGTACACGGTCACCATTAGCGACATCGCCTTCGGCGGCGATGGCGTCGCCCGCGTGGGGGACTTCGTGATCTTCGTGCCGTTTGTCGTCCTCGGCGAGGAGGTGGAGGTGGAATTGACGGAGGTGAAGAAGCATTTTGCCCGCGCGAAGCTCGTGCGCGTGGTGACGCCTTCACCCCTGCGCGTGGAGCCGAAATGCCGGTACTTCGGGGGCTGCGGCGGCTGTCAGTACCAGCACATTGACTACGCAGAGCAGCTTCGCCTGAAGCGGAAGCAGGTGGCGGACCTGATGCAGCGGCTCGGCGGGTTCGATCCCCAATTGGTGCAGCCGGTGAAGCCGTGTCCCCAGCCGTACGGCTATCGCAATCGCCTGCTGATCCGCAGTCAGTGGAACAAGCCCGAGCGGCGCCTGAACATCGGATTTCTCCGGCATGACTGCGGCCTGGTGGAAGACATCGAGGAATGCGCCATCGCCGAGCCGGCGCTGAACGAGCAGATTCGCGAGGTGCGGCGCAATCCGCCGCCCAAGGGCGGCATCAAGGTGTCCTTACGGATCCAGCCGGAAGGCTGGGAGGTCCCGCCCGATTCGTTTTTCCAGAACAATTTCTTTCTCCTGCCCGAGCTGGTGAACACCGTCCGCGAGCGGGTGCGTGATGCGGGCGCGCGGTTCCTGGTGGATGCGTACTGCGGGGTGGGATTCTTTGCCCTCGAACTCGCGGCGGACGTGGAGTCGTTTGCCGGGGTGGAATACGATCGGATGGCCATCCGGGCAGCGCGCCAGAACGCGCGCCAGCGGGGCGTGGCGAACGGGGAGTTCATTGCCGGCGATGTCGGCGAGGCCTTGCCCGGGCTCCTGGAGAAGTTCGACCGGGCCCGGACGGTGTTGATTCTGGACCCGCCGCGCACCGGTTGCCGGCCGGCCGCCATTGACGTACTTCGCCGTGCAGGGCCGGCGCAGATTCTCCACGTGTCGTGTCATCCGGCGACGCTGGCCCGGGACCTCAAGGCCCTGTGCGCGGAGGGGCGGTACGAGCTGGTCCGGCTGGACGCGCTCGACATGTTTCCGCAGACGCAGCATGTCGAGTGCGTGGCGGACCTGCGGCTGGGCGCGGAAGCGGCCGCGACGGCTCCCGCCCAAACTAACCTTGCCGGGGAACCGGCCGTGGGTTGAACATGGTTGTGTGACGCCGATGCAACCAAAGTCGCCGACCGCCGCCGAGTTTGTTCGCCAACGCCTGCCGTGGATCGTCACGGCCGTGATGCTGATTGTGTATCTGGTCACGCTGAACCGCTGGGTCCGCCTGGAAAGCCTGCCGACCGTGGCCCGGGTGGCCGGTTGGGACTGGACAGCCCCCGCTCACGCGCCGCTGCACTACCTGCTGACGCTGCCGTTCAAGCTGCTGTCGCCGGGCCATCTGCCGATGGCGCTCAACGCCCTGTCCGCGGTCCTGGCGGCGGCGACGCTGGGCGTGCTGGTCCGGTGCATCGGATTGCTGCCGTTTGATCGCACGCGCGAGGCGCGACTGCGGGAGCGGCACGAGCACGCCTTCCTCTCGATTCCGCTGAGCTGGCTGCCGCCCCTGTTCGCGGTGGTGGCGTGTGGTCTGCAGTTGACGTTCTGGGAGCACGCCACGGCCGCCACCGGGGAGATGCTGGATGTGTTCCTGTTCGCGTGGCTGGTCCGGTGCCTCCTGGAGTTCCGGGTGGAACGGAAAGAAGGCTGGTTGCGGCAGTTCGCGGTGGTCTATGGCGCCGCCGTCGCCAACAACTACGCGATGATCGCGTTTTTCCCGGCGTTCCTCGTGGCGCTGGTGTGGATCAAGGGCTGGGAGTTTTTCCAGCCGCGTTTCCTGCTTCGCATGTTCCTGTTGGGGCTGGCGGGGCTGGCGTTTTACCTGGTGCTGCCGCTGGTGGGAATGGTCCGGGACGTGAGCGACCTGACCTTCGGAATGTATCTCAAGAACGTGCTCGGGCTGCAAAAGCAGGCATTGGCGAGCTTCCCGCCCTACGTGGTGCTGCTGCTCGCCCTGCAGGTGATGGTGCCGGTGTTGGTCATGGGCATCCGCACCAAGGCCAACCCCGCCGACACCAACGCGGCCGGTGCGGCGGTGACGCGCCTGATCGTGGGGCTGATTCATGTGTTGATGCTGGCGCTGTGTCTGACTGCGTTTCTGGATCTCCGGTGGGGACCGCGGCAGCTTGGTTTCGGGATGGCCCTGTTGCCGTTCTACTTTCTGGCGGCCTTGGGGCTGGCGTACTATTCCGGCTACCTGCTGCTGATCGTCCGGCCGCCCGCCAGCCGTGTCTGGCGCCGACCCACGGCCGCCAGTGCCTTCGCCCTCCAGGCGGTGACGACGTTGGTGATCCTGACGGCAGCCGCGACCGCGCTGTTCCTGATCTACAAGAATGTGCGTGTGCTCCGGGAGAACGACGGGCGGGCTTTGGCGCAGATGGCGGAGGCCATGGTGCATAACCTTCCGGAAGAGGGCGCTTATCTCATCGCTGACACGCCGACGGAATTAATGCTGGCGGAGGCGGCACTGCACCGGCGAAAACCGGGCCACCCGCATGTCTTGCTTCGCTCCTCGCTGCTGCCCTATCACGCCTATCATGCCCAGTTGGTGAAGCACTACCCCGGTCGCTGGACGCCGTTGACGGACCCGCAGAATCTGCCCGAGCCCCTGCCGGCTTCCTTCCTCGCGAACTTGGTAACAGCGGTGGCGACGACCAACCAGGTGTTCTACCTGCACCCGAGTTTGGGCTATTACTTCGAGACGCTCTACGCCGAACCGCGTGGGCTGGTGTTCGCCCTCAAATTGCGGCCACCCGACCCGACGACGCCGATCCCCCTCGGCGACGACGTGATCCAGCAAAACCAGACGTTCTGGGATGGGATTCGGCCGGCGCTGGTGCGGCTGGGGGCGGTCAAGGACGAGACGAACAACGAGCGCTTTTACCTCCGCAATTACTATGCGCGGGCGCTCAATCACTGGGGAGTTGCCCTGCAGCGGGCGGGCGACTGGACCCATGCGGCCGCGCATTTCGAACTGGCACTGAAGCTGAACCCCTACAGCGATCAGGCCCGCGCGAATCTGGATTTCAACCGGGAGTTCGTGGCCGCGACCACGAAAGGCGAGCCGCTGGCAGCCCGTGATTTCAACCAGATCCCGCCACTGCGGTCCGGCTACCGGACGTGGGACGATCTGATCCTGATGAACGGTCCGTTCGACAGTCCGGCGTTCACCGCGCAGGTCGGGTGGGTGTTTTCCCAAGGCGGCAATCATCGCCAGGGGTACACGGAGCTCAGCCGCGTTCAGTCGTGGTTTCCAACCAATCAGGTCATCCGACTGCTGGCCGGCTACACGTTGGGCATGGCCCGTTTCGCGGCGGGCGACGCAGAAGGAGCCGAGCGGGAGCTGGTGAAACTTCGCACCGAGTTTCCCAACAAAACGTTGCCGCACTTCGGTCTGAGCCAGGTGTATCTGGCTCTGGGTGAGTTCGAAAAGGCGCTGCCGGAGCTGGAGCGGCAACTGGCGTTGGATCCCACCGACCGCGGGGCGCTCCTGAACCTGGCGGTGATCAAGACGCAGCAGAAGAAGTTCGATGAAGTGGTTGCGACGATGGATCGCCTGCTCGCGGCCGCGCCGGATTATCCGCCCGCCTTGATGAATCGGGCGACCGCCAACCTCCAGCTCGGCAACTTGGACGCCGCCGAGCGTGACTACGTGGCGCTCGTGAAGTTACTCCCGAAATCTCATGCCGTTCAGTACGGTCTGGCGGAGATTGCGGCCCGGCGCAACGACACGGCCACCGCCATCCGTCACTGGCAAAGCTATTTGGAAACCGCCCCCAAGAATACCGAGGAGTATCGCGCCGTGGAGCAACGCCTGCGCGAGGCCCGGGGCGGCAGGGCGGGCTGATCCGGGCGGATGCGTGTCACGCACATCATCACCCGGTTGATTGTCGGCGGCGCGCAGGAGAACACAATTGCAACGGTGCTCGGGTTGCGCCGATTGCCGGGGATGGAGGTGGATCTCATCTCAGGACCGACCGCCGGCCCCGAGGGTTCGCTCGAGTCTCGCGTCAGCCAGGTGCCGGGGCTGCTGACCGTCGTTCCGTCCTTGGTGCGGCCCGTTCATCCCTGGCACGATGTGCAGGCATGGCGGAGGCTGACGCAACTGCTGCGGGAACGGCGGCCCGATATCGTCCATACCCACAGCGGCAAGGCCGGCGTGATCGGCCGTTTGGCCGCCCGCAGGGCGCGCGTGCCGGTCATCGTTCACACCATTCACGGACCATCGTTCGGGCCGTTCCAAGGTTGGCTCGCCAACCTGGCATTCACGAGCGCCGAACGGCTGGCCGGGCGGCTGACGGATCACTTCGTGGTCGTTGCCGAGGCCATGGCGCGGCAGTACCTGGCGGCCGGCATCGGCGCACCGGATCGCTATACGCGGATCTTCAGCGGCTTCGATCTGCGCCCCTTTCTCAACGCTGCCAACGACCCGGACTTGCGGCGGTTGCTCGGGTTGCGGCCCGATGACTTCGTGGTCGGAAAGATCGCGCGGTTGTTCCAACTCAAGGGCCACGACGACCTGTTCGCGGTGGCGCCGGAGCTGATCCGCCGGTGTCCGCGGATCCAGTTCTTGCTGGTGGGAGATGGGCGGTGGCGTGATCGGTTCGAATCTCTGGCCCGCGCGCCGGGGTTGGCGGGGCACTTTGTCTTCACCGGTCTGGTGGCTCCGGAGGAGGTGCCGCGGTATGTCGGAATCATGGACGCCTTGGTGCATCTGTCTTTGCGGGAGGGCCTCGCGCGGGCACTTCCGCAGGCGCTGGCGGCGGGCAAGCCCGTGGTGGCCTACGATGCGGACGGCGCGGCAGAAGTGTGCTTCAACGGTGAAACGGGATTTCTCGTCGCGCCCGGCGATCGTGAGGCCCTGCTGCGGGCCATTGCCGGACTGGCCGAGGCGCCGGACGAGGGCCGACGCCTCGGGCTCCGTGGCCGGGCCTTTGTGGAGCGGCATTTCGCCGTCGAGGACATGGTCGCGGCCATCGCCCGTCTTTACCGCGATCTGCTTGATCGTCGTTCGGGTGCGGACCGGACGGGGCCGTAACGCCGCTTACATCACCTTCGCCTTGCGGGAAGTCGCCTCGCACTCCAACTGCGGAACCTGCGTGTAGCGGTTGGCCTTGAGGTCGGCGCGCACTTTCTTCAGCAACGCTTTCCGGCTGATTTTGCCTTTCGCCGCCCGCAGGTGCTTGCCGTAGTAGTAGGTGAAGGCGCCCCGCCACTTGCCCTCGATCAGGGCGTCCGCACTGGTCTGGTCCGAACGGCAACCGGTCCACAGGATGTGGTGAACCACGCCCCGTTCCAGTAACGCCCGCCCCAGGCCGCGCGACTGCGCGCCCTCGACCTCCTCGAAAGCATCCAGCGAGGGCGGGGGCAGGTAGCGCGGCTTGCGCCCGAGCAGCAGGTCAATGCTGCGCAGCCCAGTGCCGCTGTGGCAGGTGTCGAGATAGACCTCGAGCAGCGTGCTCTTCGGCAACTGGATGAAAAGATCGCGCAGTTCGTCATCCGTGATGATGTGGGCAGGGTCCCAAGCCCCGTTCTTCTCTGCGAGGTCGTAAGGGCAGAATGCCTCATCGGCCCGGTCGGGTTCGTCGCCGTCGAGATCGGGCACCTGCGTGCCGTGACTGGAGAGTGAGAAGACGAGGTAGGCGTACCGGCCGGCCTTCGCGCCGTCCACCATGTCCTTCAGGTGGCCGAGGATGTTGGCCTTCGTGGCCTCGGCGTAGGTGAGCGTGACGATATCGCCCGGGCCAAAACCGGAATAGGCCTTCAGGAGGGCGTTCATTTCCACGGTGTCGTTCACGCAGCCGCGCAGGGCGGCGTCGGGGAGGTTCTTGAACTGATTGATGCCGACCACAAGGGCGCGGCGGTTGCTGGCCATAGGTTTGATTTGGGTTCGGGGTTGGCGTGATGTTTGCGAACTCGATCACCACGGTCCGCACGGCAGCACCGAGGCGGACACGACAGTGATCTTGCTCGTGAACGTACTCCCCTCGGCGCCGGACGCAAATATCGCCGGGATTCGAAATATCGCCGGGATTCGCCCCCTTGGCGGGACGAAGTAGCGCCGCGTTGCCGGGGGGAGTTGGTTGTCGGAATTCAGGAAGACGAAGGGCAGGGCGGAAACCCGTCTTCGCCTCGCCTACGCGGCCAGCGCGCGGTTCATGCGCTCGATGGTTTCGTCAATCTCGGCTGTGCTTTTGAAGCCAACGACCACGGAGTCCAGCAACCCCGATTTCATCGCGTACTGCATCGCTTTCTCCCGGTCCTCGGCGTTGGTGAAATCGCCGTCGCCGACGAGTTTCATGCCGAGGACGCCGCGACCCTTGGCGCGCATGAGTTTGATTTGCTCGACCACGGGTGGCACGTGGCTGGGGTCGCTCTTTGCGTTCCAAGTTTCAGCGGGAGTATCCACGTGCGCGCCCTGCGGATTGAGGCGCACGAGGTGAATCTGCGTCCAGTCACTTGCCACCGCGGCGCTCAACGCGGGCAGGCTGTGGCAGGAAACGCCCTTGGCGCGAATCCACTTCCGTTCGCGGGCCTCATCGAATCCGTCCATGATCCGCTTCCAGCCATCGGTCCACCGCCCTTGCACCATGCAATGCACCAGCAGGCTGTCCACGTAGTCGGTGTCGAACACCTTGCGGTGACGGTCAATGACCTCGAGCACCTTCTCGGGCTGCCCGCCGATCTTCGACTGCACGAAAAGCTTTTCGCGCGGCAGGCCCTTGATCGCGTCGCCGATCCACTCGAACGTCGCGTAGCTCTGGGCGCAGTCAATGTACGTAATCCCCTGGTCAAAGGCGTAGTGGATCAGACGGATGAAGCCTTCCTTGCCCAGCGCCCTCTGAACGTTGCCGCTGTGACTGCCGGTGCCGATGCCCAGGCGGCTGCACCGCAGACCGGTTTTGCCGAGCTCGACCTGATCCGCGTGGGAACGCTTGCCGGCGGCAGCCAACCCGGCGGGTGCCATGACAGCGGTCCCAAGCAGGGCGGCGGAGCGGCCGATGAAGTCGCGGCGATTCAGCAAGGAGAGATTCGAGGAAGGTTTGTGTCGCATAATCCAGTCGGTTGAATGTTGTGGTGATGGCGGAAGAGAAGCACCAACGGCGGCCGCTGCCAACGGCAAAACGGCCAGGCGGCACTACCGGCCGCGCGAATTGGCGCGCACTGGTCGGGGCTGCGGAGGTCGGGCAGGCCCACGCTTATCCCGCCTTTAACTTCAGGAGCAAATCCTTGGCCTCGACCGCGTCGCCCACCTTTACCGCCACCTCGGCGACGACGCCGTCCGCCGGCGCATAGACGGTGGTCTGCATCTTCATCGCCTCGAGGGAGAGGACCTTCTCGCCTTTGGCCACGCGGGCCCCGACGTTGACCGGCAGCGACGTGATGACGCCAGGAATCGGCGCCCCGACCTGCATCGGGTCGTTCGGGTCAGCCTTCGGCCGGGACTTCACCTTCGGCTGCACGGACTTGTCCACCACCACGGTCTGGCGGGCCATGCCGTTCAACTCGAAGGAGACGACGCGCTTGCCCTCCGGGTCCACGGGGCTGACGTTCATGAGCCGGATGAACAGGGTCTTGCCCTCCTCGAGGTCCACGGTGATCTCGTCGCCGGGTTTCATGCCGTAGAAGAAGGCGGGAGTTGGCAGCACCGAAAGATCGCCGTAGCTGTGCTCCACCTTGGCGTAGGCGTTGAAGACCTCCGGGTACATCAGGTAGCTGTACACGTCATCCTCGGTCGCTTCGCGCTTGAGCTTGTGGGTCAGTTCCGCGCGGATTTGCTCGAGGTTCAACGGCGCGAGGCGCGCCCCGGGGCGGACGGTGTAGGGCTGGCGGTCGCCCAGCACGATCTTCTGCAGCTTTTTCGGCCAGCCCCCCATCGGCTGGCCGAGGCCGCCCTGGAGCATGTCAATGACCGACTCGGGGAAGGGCATGCTGCCGGGTTCCAGTTCGAGCACGTCCTTCGGGGTCAGCCCGCGCGTGATCAGGAACATGGTCATGTCGCCCACCACCTTGCTGCTGGGGGTGACCTTGACGATGTCGCCGAAGAGCTGGTTCACATCGGCATACATCCGCTCGATCTCGGGCCAGCGGGCCAGCAGGCCCATCGCGGCGGCCTGTTCCTTGAGGTTGGTGTATTGGCCGCCGGGCATCTCGTGAACATAGACGTTCGCACTGCCTGATTTGGGGCTGGTGTCAAAGGGCGCGTAGAATTCGCGGACCAGTTCCCAGTAGTTGGAGAACTCGTTCAGCGCGTCGAGGTCCAGCCCGGTGTCCCGTTTCTGGCCCCGCAGCGCGGCGACGATCGAGTTGAGGCAGGGCTGGCTGGTTGAGCCGGACAGCGAGGCAATGGCTAGGTCCACCACGTCCACGCCGACCTCGCTGGCCTCGAGGACGCTGGCGGCGGCGATGCCGCTGGTGTCGTGCGTGTGAAAATGAATGGGCAGCCCGATCTCCTCCTTGAGCGCCTTCACCAGGGCGCGGGCGGCGTAGGGCTTGCAGAGGCCGGCCATGTCCTTGATGCCGAGGATGTGCGCGCCCATCCGCTCCAATTCCCGGGCCAGCTTGAGGTAGTATTTGAGGGAATATTTCGTGCGCCGCGGGTCCAGAATGTCGCCGGTGTAACACAGGGCGCCCTCGCAGACGGCGTGGGTTTCCCGCACCGTCTCCATCGCCACCTTCAGGTTCGGCAGGTAGTTCAGCGAATCGAAGATGCGGAAGATGTCTATGCCGTTGGCCGCGGCGTGCCGGATGAAGCCCGCAACGACGTTGTCGGGATAGTTGGAGTAGCCCACGGCGTTCGAACCGCGGAAAAGCATCTGGAAACAGATGTTCGGGATGCGCGCGCGGAGCTTGCGCAGGCGGATCCACGGGTCCTCGTGCAAAAAACGCATCGAGGTGTCGAACTTCGCGCCGCCCCAGATTTCGACGCTGAACAGCTCCGGTGCGCGGCGCGCCAGCGCGGCGGCCACGTGCTCCATGTCGTAGGTGCGAACGCGTGTGGCCAGCAGCGACTGGTGCGCGTCGCGGAAGGTGGTGTCCGTAACGAGCAGCTTCTTCTGTTTGAGCGTCCACTCCGCGAACTTCGTCGCTCCCAGCTTGAGCAGCAGTTGCCGGGTGCCGTCCGGCGGCGCCTGTTTCGGGTCGTAGGCCGGCACCACCGGCACGGGCAGTGACTTCGGCATGTAACCCTTGGCCTGCGGGTTGCCGTTGACGATGACCTCGCCGAGGAAGGCGAGCAGTTTGGTGGCGCGGTCCTTGCGCGGCTGGAAACGGAACAATTCCGGCGTGGTGTCAATCAGCGTGGTCGTCGCGCGTCCGGAGCGGAACCGCTCGTGGTGGATGACGTTTTCGAGGAACGGGATGTTGGTCTTGACCCCGCGAATGCGAAACTCGCGCAACGCGCGGTCCATGCGCTGCATCGCAATTTCAAACGACCGCCCGAACGCGGTCACCTTGACCAGCATCGAGTCGTAGAACGGCGTGATGACCGCGCCCGCAAAGCCCATGCCGCCGTCGAGGCGCAGCCCGAAGCCGCCGGCCGAGCGATAGGTGAGGATGCGGCCGTAGTCGGGCGCAAACTTGTTCTCCGGGTCCTCCGTGGTGACCCGGCATTGGATCGCGTAGCCGTTGCGCGGAATCTCCTCCTGCGGCGGCAGGCCCACTTCCGGACTGAACATCGAATGGCCCTGCGCGATGAGAATCTGCGAGCGCACCAGGTCAATGTTCGTGATGACCTCCGTCACCGTGTGCTCGACCTGGATGCGCGGGTTCATCTCGATGAAGAACCACTCGTTTGTGTCCGCGTCCACGAGGAACTCGACCGTGCCCGCGTTGTGGTAGCGGATCTCCCTCGCGATCTTCACGGCGGCGTCGCACAACGCGCGCCGGACATCGTCGTCCAGACCGACGGACGGCGCGATCTCGATGACCTTCTGGTGACGGCGCTGCACCGAGCAATCGCGCTCGTGCAGGTGGATCACGTTGCCGTGCTGGTCGCCGAGAATTTGCACCTCGATGTGCTTCGCGTGGGGAATGTATTTTTCCAGGAAGACGGCGGGGTTGCCAAAGGCGCGGCCCGCCTCGGCCTGCGCCTCATCGAGCAGGTCGGCCAGGTCGCCGGACTTGTGCACCACGCGCATGCCGCGGCCGCCCCCGCCAAACGCCGCCTTGATGATGAGCGGGAAACCAATCTCCTTCGCCGTCTTCAACGCCTCCGCGCGGTCGGCTACAGGCTCCTGCGTGCCGGGCAGAGTGGGCACCCCGACTTTTTCGGCCACGGCGCGCGCGGCGGTTTTGTCGCCCATCATGCGGAGCAGCTTTGGACTTGGGCCGACAAACGTGATGCCCGCGTCGGCGCAGGCCTGGGCGAAATCGGGATTCTCGGACAGAAACCCGTAGCCGGGGTGGATCAAATCCACGCCCTTTTCCCTGGCGAGCGCGATGATGCCCTCGATGTCCAGATACGCGCCGACCGGGCCTTTGCCGGCCCCAACCATGTAGGCTTCATCCGCCTTGAACCGGTGAATGCCGAAGCGGTCCTCCTGCGCGTAGATGGCCACGGTGCGGAGACCAAGTTCGGTGGCGGCGCGGAAAATGCGGATGGCGATCTCGCTGCGGTTGGCGGCAAGCAATTTCTTGGGGGCGGCCGTAGAGGTCGTCATGCGCCGCGGGTTATAGACCGGCCTGACGGCTGGTGCCAAGAAAGTCCGCCCCATCCCCTAAAACCGACCGCGGTACGTGCAGGCGGTAGAAGCTCAGCAAGTCGGCGGGCAGCGTAGCACGTGGCGGCCGCGCGAAGGGAAGGCAGGTCTTGGACCAGCTTCAAACACTCGGCCAGCGTCGTGGCGGCGGCGGGCAGGGCCACGTTGAAGGGCGTCAGGGCTTGGATCGCGGCGGCGTAGTCGGCGGCCTGTTCGTTCGTCAGGGAGGCGGCGAGAACATCCTGGGCGCTCAGTTGGCGGGCAAGTGGGTTCGCGGCCTCGAGGGCGGCGGCTTCAGTCCCGTAGCTGTCGAAGCGCCGCTGGCCGGTCGCGTAGTTGGCGACCATGAAGCAGGGGGAGCCATTGGGGGCCTTGCTGCGGTAAACCGAAACCGAAACTCGGCCAAAGGAAACGTTGCGGGGCCACCGGCAGGCTTGCGTAAACGCGTGCGAATTCATGCGCGACCGGTTGCACTAGTTCAAGCCCGCATTGCGATTCGACACCCTGGGAAGTCCGTTTTCGCCTTTATTTTGAAGGTGGAGCCAGTGGTCGGGGTCGAACCGACGACCTACGGTTTACGAAACCGTTGCTCTGCCGCTGAGCTACACTGGCCCGCTTGGCTTCCGGAGGTTGGGTTGTCTGAAGTCCCGTCGCAAACGATTGCGCCGACAAAAACCCAAGCCCGCCTCCGATGTTCCCATCGCCAACCCACCGAAGCGTGCGGATCGGTTGCTGAGGCGGGGGGCGGTTACCCTCTTACCTCAGAAGCCATCGCTGCGTCCGAGTATGGTGGAACAGCGACCTGAGGCAAACAGTTTTGCTTCCGCGACCGATTCTCGGTCGGGTTCGTCCACGATTCGTGGTGGGAGGAGAAATTCAGACGGATGGGGGTGGATGCGGAATTCAGCTTGGGTTTGTCTCCCGCGGCTCCCAGCCACCGGCTGACTGGAGCGAAGGTGTCCGGCGGGACGCCGGACACGGCACGCGGGACGCGTGCGCTCCCCTTTTCGCGGACGCTTCGCGCGGCGACGAGTGGCGGCCTGCATTGTTTTGAGGAGCACGCGGCTCGGGCGGGCGGTCTTCAGCGTCTCGCCGAAGAGACCGGGAAACCGCCACCGAGCGCGGCGACGGCGGGCCGGCTGGTTGGCGAACGCCCCTGACTCCGCCGCGGTGGTGGGCGACCGCCAGGAGCCAAGACCGGCTTGGGCTGCCGTTGGAGGGGAGGTGTCCGGCGGGACGCCGGACACGGCACGCGGGACGCGTGCGCTCCCCTTTTCGCGGAGGCTTCGCGCGGCGACGAGTGGCGGCCTGCATTGTTTTGAGGAGCACGCGGCTCGGGCGGGTGGTCTTCAGCGTCTCGCCGATGAGACCGGGAAACCGCCACCGAGCGCGGCGACGGTGGGCCGGCTGGTTGGCGAACGCCCCTGACTCCGCCGCGGCGGTGGGCGACCGCCAGGAGCCAAGACCGGCTTGGGCTGCCGTTGGAGGGGAGGTGTCCGGCGGGACGCCAGACACGGCACGCGGGACGCGTGCGTTCCTCGTCCTCCGGGGCGCGGCGCGGGGCACCCTACGCCTTCGCCCGAAAGCCCCTTACTTGAGGCGCCGGGACTGGGCAATAGGGGCAAATACCCCTAGTCGGCGGGGGCGGTTGGGCGTGGACAGGCGGCGGGCGCAGGCCGTACAACATGGTGGTTTGCGCACTGACCTTGACCATTACCGCCCCGAAACCGCGCCCCCGGTGCCGTGGCGGGCGTATCGTCTGGTGTGGGTGATCGGCGCGGTCGGCGCGGTGCTCAGTCTGACGCTGGCGGGGTGGTTCGCGCGCGAGGCGCGGCGGCTGGACACGGCGCGGTTCTTCGAGCTGGGCTATGCCATCGGCGTGGGACTCGAGCGGCGGGTTGAGGGCATCGAAGCACTGCTCCGCAACGTGCAACGCATTCTCAACGCCCGGGCGACCCCCGACCAGCAGGAGTGGGACGAGTTCATGAACCAGACCTCGCCGCAGTGGAACCAGGTGGGCGTGCTGGCGATCGGCTACGCCACGAACGCTCAAGCGGTCCAAACGATCGCCCTCCTCGACGGCTGGTTGCGTCCCGATTCACCCCGCCCTCGCGAGGAGTTTTACACGATGCCGGCCGAGTTGCTGGGGAAAAAATCGTGGAGCGTCTGGCTGGCGGACCTGTACCGGGAGGAACTACGACCGCTGGTTCCGTTCGCCTCGGAACATGAGGTCCGCAGCCGGGAGAAGGGCGAGTTCCATGCCCGGCGCTACGGGCATTCGGTGGAACCGGTCGCTGTCGAAGGACCTGGATTGGCCTTCCAAGATTTTGGCGGGCGGATGCGGATTATCGAACACGCGGCGGGCGAGGAGGTGTTGCTCCACGCCATTTACCGGGACGACGTAAAAATCACCCGGGGCGAGGAGGTTCTGCGCCGCGGGGACGGCAGCCCAGTGCGCGGCGTGACGATGCTGGTGCCCACGTACCATCCGCGCCGGGCTGAGTTTTGGCGGGCGCTGGAGCCGGAGAAGGACTGGCGCGCGGAAAGCCACTGGCTGCGGTGGAACCTCAACACCGGTTTCGTGTTTGCCCATCTGGACCTCGCGGAAATGCTGCGGGAGGCGCAAGGCCCGGGCGAACCGGCAGTCCGCGTCGAGATTCATTCGGCGTACGATGACGAGCACAAGCCGGGCATGGTGGGACGGGCCTCGTGGCTGAATCCGGACGGGCACCCGTTGCGCGCGGCCGACCGGAGTTTTCAGCCGGCGTACCAGCACACGCATCTTTGGCGGATGTACGGCGGGCGCTGGACGTTGTTCTTCCACACCACGCCGTTGTTTGACCGGCAGTCCACGCGGTATCGGGCGTGGTGGGCAGGCGGCTGGGGGCTGCTCACCACCGGGCTGGTGTGCTGGGTGCTCGGCTTGCAGGTGCGCGGGCGGTGGCTCGAAGCCAGTCGGGCCGCCCGGTTGCGGGTGGCGCGGGACGCCTTGCAAGCCGCCCAGGAGGAACGCGAGCGTCTGGCCCATGACCTGCACGATGGCGCGGTACAATCGCTCTATGCGGTGCAATTGGGTTTGACCCGGACCGCGCAGGAGATCAGCCGGGCGGCACCGGCCGCCGGCGCGGGGTTGGGTCAGAGCCGGGCGAACCTCGAATCGGTGATCGCGGAGTTGCGAGCTTTCCTGGGACAACTCCGGGCGGAGCCGGAGGCGGGCGTCTCGTCCGAGTTCGTCGCCGTGGTCAAGTCCATCGTCGCGCGGCTGCGCCCGGCCTCGCGGGCGGCGATCGAGGTGGACTGCGACGCCGCAGTCGCGGGTCGGCTGGGGTCCGGGCAGGCGCTGCAACTGGCGGCGGTGGTGAGGGAGGCGCTGAGTAATAGTCTCCGGCACGCGGACGCCCGGCGGATCACCGTGCGACTGGCCGCGGAGGGACAAACCGCGGTGCTGGAGGTCCGCGATGATGGGCGGGGATTCGATCCCCGGCAGCCGATTCACGGGCTGGGGCTGAAATCGCTGCGCCGCCGCGCCGAGTTGCTGCGGGGGCGACTGGACCTCGAATCGGCTCCCGGAAAGGGAACCCTCGTGCGGCTGCGGCTAAACCCCGAGCGGGCCGCTACGCCGCCACCGGGAGCGAGGCGTGAGGCGAACGGCGACAACGCCGGGGCGAACCGCCACGCCGACGTGATGCGGCCACCGCCATGAAGCCGATTCGCGTTCTGCTCGTGGACGACCACCCTGTCGTTCGCAACGGCCTGCGTGTCATCGGCCAAATCGCCGGGGACATCCGCATCGTGGGCGAAGCCGGCACGCTCGAAGACGCCTGGACGCGACTGCGCGAGCTTTTGCCCGACGTGGTCCTCCTGGACCTGCGCCTGCCCGACGGCAGCGGGATCGAATTGTGCCGCCGGGCGAAGGCGGCCTATCCGAACATGCGGCTGGTATGTCTGACCTCGTACGCGAGCGCGCCGCTGGTGTTGTCGGCGCTCGAGGCGGGCGCGGACGGCTATCTGCTGAAGCACAGCGACGGGCAGCGGATCGTGGACGCCCTGCGCGCGGTGATGGACGGCAAGCCGGTGATGGACCCGGCGCTTGACGAGTTGAGTCACAACTGCGGTGGCGAGAACAACCCGCTAAACCGGCTGTCGCCCGGAGAATTGCGTGTGCTGCGCGAGGTGGCGCGCGGGTTCACGGACAAGGAGGTCTCGAACAATCTCAGCCTCAGCGTCAAGACGGTCCGGCATTATCTGGATCGGGTCTTCGCCAAGCTAAGGGTTCACAGCCGCACGCAGGCGGCGATCGTGTTTGCCGGCAATCCATTGCCCGCCCACGCTGACGCCCCCGAGGACGAGTTCCGGGACGACGCGAAACCGGGTTGAGGCCGGCGACGGCGCTCGTCGGAGCAGAACGCCGGGCAATATCACGCCACGGCAGCCGCCCACTCCCCCTGCCGCCGACCACGAGGTCCGCACCCCAGCGGCGTGTTTTCGGCGCGACCGTTTCCCGGCCTGCGCCAGTCGCCTCGCGCTTTGCCAGCCGCCCCCACCTCGCCGGCGCGGCGGTCCACCGGCAGCCGGCCCGCCGCCGCGGAGGCGAGCATCCGCCCCGTCGCGGGAGGCTGCGCCCGCCGCGCGCGGGTCAGCGCGAGGACGACGGGGGGAGGAGTTGCTTGAGCACGAACGGCTCGAACAGTCCGTAGCTGACGGTGCTGTACTGATCCCCCGGAGGCGGGCCGGTCTGCGGTCCATTCTGGAACATACCGGGCCAGGCACTGCCGAGAGCTTGTCCGGCATGATGCGGTCCCAGAGTGTTCCTCAGCGTGCCGATGACCACCAGTTCCACCCGGTTCTCGCCGCGAATGAGTTCGTCCGTCACGTCGAGTTCCCACGGCGGCGCGGTGATGTATCCAGCCAGATCACCGTTCACGAGCACCTTGGCTACGCTCCCATACCAGCGCGGTGCCGAGACGACGAACCGCCCGGTCTGCCGCTCGACTCGGAACCGCTGTTGGTAGCCCACGCCTGCCGCGTAGAAGGGGTGTCCTTGGTCGTTCAAGCCCAGTCCCGCCTGCGCGGAGAGTCCGCTGCCGTCTATCAGGTGGTCCGCCATCCGCCGCATGGAAGCCAGCTCGCTGGTCCGGGCACTGACCTTGACGCCCTCAAGCACCTTGCCGTCCCGGTCGAGGAATCGGACTTCGGCCAGGCCCACGAAACCAAAATCCACCGGTGCGCCGGCGGCCGGATACGTGACGCCGGCATGGTTGCTGAGCACCTTCAACTCGACGAAGCGCACCCGGCCTTTCGGCGCGACGCCCAGCGTCTGCGGCCGGGCGGCCCGTCCGTTGGCCCGGGCGAGATCGAATTCTCCGAGCGGTTCCGCCGTGCCGGTCGTTCCCCTGGCCGAGAGGGCGATCCGCGCCGCGCCGCGCGCGGTCAGATCACGGACGTGAGCCTCGTTGTAGTTCCAGACCTGGATGCTGCCCAAGGCCACCTCGCTGCCGAGGTCGAACGTGACGGTGGGGGCGCGATCCTCCACGCCCGGTTCGAACCCGATGCCGCCGCTGAGCCACATGGCACCGTCGGGTTGAAGGTCGTGCGTCAAGACCGGCTCCCCGGCGTTCAGTTGCAGCGCGCGGTCGGCCGTGACGACGAAACCGCGCGCCGCCGGGCGGAGCGCGAAGTCGCCGAGCAGGTAGGCGGGCTCCAGCTCGTGGAACATCGTCATGGGGGAGGCGGTGATCGTGACTGCGTTCTCGCCCGGTCGCGCCGCCTTGGCGATTTCGATCCGGCCGAACGCCTTGTCCAACCACCAGTCGCCGCGTCGGGGCCTGACGGACTGACCGTTGCAGGTCACCTCGTAGAGGTCCGCACGCTCGATGACGATGGCCAGATTCGCCGGCACGGGTCCGTCAATCGTGAACCGGTAGCTGGCCGAAAAGCCGCTGTCGGCGGGAAACTTCCGCGAGATCAACTCGTCCTTGAACTGAACCGCGCTGTCCCAGGGATTGCCGGCCAAGCCGTGTTTCTGCCAAACCAGACGGTTCGCGGCGTAGAAATACTGGTCGCGGAGTGTCTCCCCGCCCACCGTGATGTCCACGTAGTCGAGCGTCAACACGTTGGGCTCAAGGCGGCGAACCTGCATGGGCCCGGTGGCGGCGAGCAGAGACTCGCTGGGCGCGCCGGCCGGAGCCGGCTTCAGCGAGGCCTTGGATAAGAAGAGCAGCAGACTACCGGAAGGCGGCAGGCGGAAGCCGGCCTTCACCCCGTTGCCGGTGGATTCAAAGGCGTAGGCCTCGGCGCGGCCGGTGTACGGGTCCCAGCGTTCGATTCCCTTCAACCTGGACTCGATCGCGCCGGCCGTCGGCGCCTCGAGGCTTGTGTTGACCAGGAGCAACAACTGGCCGTCGTCCAGAGTGCGGCGGTGATGAAAGAGAATGCCGCGATCGCCCGCTTCCCGGGTAATCCGGAAACCGTCGGGCGCCGGCCGTTGCGCCAGCGCGGCGACGAGTTCATCCGCACGATCAACACGCGGGCGGGTCGGCCATGCCTGGCTTGAATTGCCACCTGCCACGAGCCCTCCGGCGCGTCGAGAGGGCAGTTCCCCGGCCAGCAGGTTCGCCGGCGACACCCGCGCAAGGTCCTGGAGCAGATCCCACGTTCGCGCTTCGAGATTTTCCGTGCCGAGGGGAAGAACGACCTGATCGTAGAGTCGCTGCGCAATCCGGAGCCGGCCGTTCTCGATCTTGCCGTGGCGCGCGATCACGTCCTCGCAGCCGAGGTCGTACTCGATCTGTGCCGCCTCGAGCGCCATGAGGAACTGGAAAAACGAATCACCCAGTTCGCGCAGCTTCGGCTCGTGGCCCTGGTACATCCACGCGGTGGTGGTCGGTTCGATCACCAGCACCCGGTTGATCTGCTCGCCTTGGGACATCGCGCAACTCAGCCGGGCCAGATACTGCGCGTTGACGTGGTACGCCTCCCACCAGGGCTCGTGGTAGCTGAAGCTCTGGGGATGGTCCCGCTTGCGCGCGCCGCGGATCGTGATGTAGCTGAGGTGCTCGTCCATCGTGTTGATGCCCAGCACCTGGAGCCAGTCGCCGATGCGTTTCATGTCCTCGAAGCGCAGGTCCCATCCGCCCGCGCCGTAGAGTTCGACGAGGGTGCGCTTCCGCCCGAGCTGGTTCGCGATGCTGGAGACCTCGCGACAGTAGCGGACGTTGCCGAATTGCGCGTGGGTGTGCTCCGCGTACTGGTTCATCAACGTGTCCACGCCGGGGCGGTGCTGCCACGCGGCCATCGCCATGTTGTCCGGCACGCCGACGCAGTGCGGCCAATCGTGGTCCCAGTAATGCCCGGTGAATTCGAGCCCGTTGCGCTCGCACCAGTCGTACATGGGCCGCGCCCAGCGTTCGATGAACAGTTCGTTGAGCAGGGCGAAATAGTTGTAGCGGACGCGGCGCCAGTCGCCGACCTCGAGGGTCAGGCTCGGAAGATGAGCGAGCAAGTCGTAGCCCCACCGTTTTTGAAACTGCTCGGGCAGGTCCGGGCACCACGGCAATCCGCCGGCTGGTCGGATGTTCGGTTCGTCGGTGAAAACGCCGGGAACGCGTCCGCCGAACTCGCGGCCGATCTCCCGCTTATACGCTTCCAAGGTCACCTCGATGAACTTCTCGGTGACACCGGGAGTCAGCAGATTCACGTAGCTCCTGCCGCCGTGCCACGGCGAGTTGCCGGCGCGCTGGATCGAGGCCACCAGATAGCGACCCTCGGGCTGGTGAGTTCCGCGTCGTACCGCTTCTGAAACGTCCACGGGAGGGGTCCCGTCCGCGAGGCGGAACACCCGCAGCACGCCCTCGGTCCACGCCGGCGCGGACTTGGACTCCTTGAGCACCAATCCCATGCCGCGCGATTCGGGCATCAGCTCCGGCACCCAACCACCGGCAAAACCGCTGGGGTACGAGTTCTCGTCATAGATCCAGATGTTCATGTCCAGCTTGGCGGCCTCGTCCAGCGCGACTTTCCACAGCCGAAACCAATCCGCGCTGAGGTAGGGCGTCATGAGACCGGGCCGCGGATGCACGAAGGCCTGTTTGACCCGTTGGTCAGCGAGGTCGCGCAGGGTGTCGCGGATCTGCTGCTCAGTCAGGAGATCGTTCCAGACCCAGAGCGGCGCGGTGGCGTACTCGCGGGGCGGATCGGCAAACAACGGCTTCACCGCGGCAGAGGTGGCGGAGCGGGCGGACAATGCCGGCAGCCAAGTCATCGCGGCGAGCAACACAGCGGGAAGGAGGTGACGGCTAGGACGGGAGCGCATGGCCACGATTTGAATGCCCGTCGGGCGGCTAGGCAAGTCCGCTTCGTCGGCGCGTTGGTTTCCGAGTTGGCGTTTGGCCTCGGCGGCGCATAGTTCCCGCGTGAAATCGCCAGTTAGACCAAGCTGCCGGCGTCACCGCCCCACGGATGGCCGCTCTTTGCCAATCGTGCGATGAAAACCCTTCCGCTCTCCTTCGTTCCCGCCCGGTGGCGCCGGCCGCTGCTGTGGCTCGTCGCCCTGTGGGTGGCCTACTCGGTCATCGGCTTCTTCGTTCTGCCACCGCTGATCAAGTGGCAACTTCTCAAGCGCCTGCCGGAACTCACCCATCGCGCAGCCACCCTCCGGCAGGTGAAGGTCAATCCGTGGGCGCTCAGCCTCACTGTCCGCGGCCTGGAACTGAAGGAAGCTGACGGACGTACCTTCGCCTCGTGGGAGGAGCTCTACGTCAACTTCCAAGCTTCGTCGCTGTTTCGCTGGGCGTGGACATTCGACCAGATTCGCCTCGTCCAGCCGTTTGCGGAAGTGCTCCTCTTTGAAGATGGCCGGGTGAATCTCGCCAATCTCTGGGCAGCGCCGACCAACCCTCCTCCGCCCTCGGCAGGTCCGGGCCGGATTCCGCGGATCCACATTTTCCACATCGGCGTCACCAACGGCTTTGTCGCCTTCGAAGACCGTACCCGCCGCTCGCCGTTCCGCACCGAGTACCGCCCCATCAATCTGGAGTTGCGCGGTTTCACGACCCGGCCGGACTCCGACACCCCGTACTCCTTTGAGGCCGAGAGTGACGCCGGCCGCAGCATGGCGTGGGCGGGGGACGTGACCGTTCAACCGTTGCGGTCGGCCGGGCGCCTGGAGATCGCTGGCGTGCAACTGCCGCGCTACCAGCCCTACCTCGAAGACTTCACCCGCGCGGTGTTGACCAACGGCCTGGCGGAGGTGCAGCTCGACTACCGGTTTGCCGCCGACAGCAACGGCCTCGACCTTGTCCTCACCAACGTCGCGCTCGAGGTGGCGAGCGCGCAACTCCGCGATCCCGACACCGGCGAAACCGTGGCCCGCCTCGGTGGATTCGAACTGTCTGGAGGGAGTTTCGATTACCGGGCCAACGCGGTGCGCATCGAGTCAGCGACCCTCTCGGAAGCGGCGATCCTGGCGCGCCTCAAGCCCGATGGCCGACTCAACCTGCTCGACTTGCTCGTCCGTCCGTCAGCGCCCGCCACGCCGCCGGCGGTTTCGTCTGAGGAGAGCGCAAAAGCACCGCCGGTGCTGACCGTCGCCCACTTCACGCTGGAGCGCGCCACCGTCAGCTTCGAGGACCAAACGCTGGGCACCCCGTTTAAGACCGAGTTGCAACCGATCCGGGCGACCATCAAAGACTTCAGCACGGAGCCGGACAAAGACGCGAAGTTTTCGCTGAGCGCCACCTCGGAAGCGGCGGAGACGCTTGCAGGCGAAGGGACGTTTTCGATCCAGCCTCTGCGGTCCGCGGGTGAACTCGGCGTCAACGCGCTGGACCTGAAGAAGTACCTTCCCTACGTCGAGCCTTTCTTCCGGGGCAAAGTTATCGCCGGTCAGCTTGCGGCCCGCGTGCCCTACCAACTCGCCGTCGAGTCGGCCGGACTGCGCGCCGGTGTCTCGAACCTGACGCTGACGCTGACGGACCTCGACGTCCAGATGCCCGAGTCGGGCGAGCGGGTCACCCACATCCAGCGCATCGCCTTTGCGGATGTGGACGCTGATCTCGAAGACCGGCGCGGGCGGGTGGGGAGCTTCTCCGGCGAAGGCGGTTCGGTGCTGGTGCGGCGCAATCGCGACGGCTCCTTGAATCTTCTCGGCCTCTTCGCGGTCGCGCGGACAAATGCGGCCGACGTAGAGCGCACTATCGCTCCTGCGACGCCGACCGCCCTGGACTCAAACGCGCCCGCGGTCGCCCTCGGCGGGTGGGCGCTCCAGGTGGACCAGCTCGCGCTGACCAATTACACCGTTACACTTGAAGATCTGATGCCTTCCGAACCAGCCAAGGTCATCCTGAACGACGTGTTCCTGACCGCTCGCCACCTCAGCACCACTGTCAGCAACGCGGTGGAAGTGACAACAGCATTTCGCGTGAACGACTCCGGCCAGGTGAACGCGGAGGGGCGCCTGATCCCGATGCCGCTTTCGGCGGAAGCCACCTTTGCCGTTACGAACCTCGATGTTCGCGTCGTGCAGCCGTACCTGGAGCCGTTTGTAGCCGTTGAGATCGAAGGTGGCAGCCTCGGCAGCCGGGGCCGGGTCGCCGTCTCGCTGGATAACGCCGCCTCGCCGCGAGGCGAGTATGCCGGCGATCTTGAACTCAATCAGTTCGCGATCGTGGCCACGGACACGGAACGCAAGCTCGCCAGTTGGTACGCGCTCGGGATCACCGGGATCGAGGCGGGGTTTCCGCCACTGCGCGTCAAGGTTGGGGAAATCCGCTGGGTTCGCCCGGAAGCGCATGTATGGGTGGACACGGAGGGCCGCCTCAACCTCACCACGCTGCTGAAAGTCCCGCCGGCCGACGCCGAGGGCGCGGGCTCCGGAGTGGCCGCCGGCGGCGCGAGCGTGCCCGAACTCCGATTGTCCAGGTTGACCTTGGAAGACGCGACCTTCGCGTTTCTCGACGAGTCGGTGCAACCGCCCGTGGCCCTCGCGCTGAACAAACTGAGCGGCTCCATCCAAGGACTGTCGTCCACCCTCGCCGAACCGGCCGGGGTCGCCCTTGAGGGCAGGGTGGATGGCGAGGCGCCGTTTTCCGTCAGTGGCCGGATCAATCCATTCCCGGCGGCGCGCCTTGTGGACCTGACCATCACCAACACGAACACCCAGCTCACGCCGCTGACGGGCTACCTCGAGAAGTGGGGCGGCTATCCGCTGCGCAAAGGGCGCCTCAGTGCCGGTCTGCGCTACCGCGTCGAAGGCAACGCCCTGGAGGCCGAGAACCACGTCGTGGTGGACCAACTCACCTTGGGCCCGAGGAACGACAGCCCGCATGCCACCAAGCTGCCGCTGAAGCTGGGCATCGCCCTCCTCAAGGACAGCGACGGCCGCATTGATCTGGATCTGCCGCTCTCGGGTCGCCTCGATGAGCCGGACTTCCGCCTCGCGCCGCTGGTCCTTAAGGTTCTGGTCAACACCATCGTCAAGGCCGCGGCTTCGCCCTTCAAACTGCTCGGCGCGCTGGCGGGAGGCAGCGAAGAAGACGACCTGAGTTTCATCGCCTTCGAGCCGGGCACCACCAACCTCGTCGAAGGGGAGTTCGACAAACTCGGCCGGCTCGCGGCAGCCCTCGCCAAGCGTCCCGCCCTCCAGCTCGTGATTGAAGGCGCGATTGACCCGCGCCGGGACCGCGACGCCCTGGCGCACCAGAAACTGGAGGATCAACTCCGTTCACGCCGACTTCAGGAACTGGGCCGCAAGAGTCGGCGCGCCGTTGCCGAGGTCCCGCCCGTCCTCGAACCCGAAGACCGGGAGCGTTTGCTCCGGGCGGCTTTCGTCGAACAGTTCGGAACCAATGTGGCCGAGGTCATTACCGCCAACGCCGCCCGCCTCGCTGCCGCCAGCAGCGCCGCGACCAACGACGTTCACTCTGCCGTGACGAAACACCGCGGGCTGCTGCGGCGGCTCACCGGCATTTTCGGGAGCGACGGCCCGGTCCGGACAAAGGCTGAAAAGCGCCTGCCCAAGGAGGATCGCGAGGCGATGGCACTGGCTACGCCGGACCTCATGGCGATGCTGCTGGCGGAGAAAATCGAGGTCCCGCCCGAGGACTTCCGCCCGCTCATCGCCGCTCGTGCCCGACTCGTCCACGACTGGCTCATCGCCGAGGGACAGGTAACGGGAGAACGGCTCCTGCTCGTCGCGCCGAAGCCCGTGGATGACCGCTACGCCGGCCGGGCTCAGGTGGACCTGTCCCTGGAGTAGCTAAATCCACGCTCATTTCCGCCCCACCGGCCTTGACGCTCCGTACGCGCCGCTTTAGCCCGATCACATCATGACACGACGCGCTTCTTCGGTCTGGGTCTCCCCGTTGAGATGCGGAATGGCCGTCCTTCTCGCCGCCACTGCCTATTCGGCCGCCACACCGCGCGGGCCGCTTTCGCCGGTGATGGCCGCACCCGGCGATCTGTTCGAGGACGTGAGCCGGCAAGCCGGCCTCGACTTTGTGCATCAGTTTTGTCACGACCGGATCGCCAATATCCTGCTCTCGAACGGCGCGGGTGGGGCGGTATTTGACTACGACAACGACGGTTTCGTGGACATCTACCTCGTGAACTGGGGTCCGCTGAACGGCGTGACCTCGGGCAGGCAAGCGTGTTCCCGCGAGCCAAACCGGCTGTTCCGAAATCGTGGCGATGGCACGTTTGAAGACGTCACCCGGCGGGCGGGCGTGGCAGGCGTGGGTTTCGGCAGCGCGGCCGCTGCGGGCGACTTCGACAACGACGGTTTCACGGACCTCTACGTCGTGAATTTCGGGCGGAATCAACTGCTCCGTAACCGTGGCGACGGCACGTTCGAGGACGTGACGGCCAAAGCCGGCGTGGGCGACACGGGCACCGGTATCTCGGCCGTGTGGTTCGACGCGGACAATGACGGCCGGCTCGATCTGTTTGTCGCCAACTACCTGACCTTCGATCCCGCCACGGTGTCCGAACAGAATCCGGGCGCCTACCCCGGACCGCTCGCCTATCCGGGCGAGGCGAATGTGCTCTACCGCAATCGCGGCGATGGAACGTTCGAAGAGGTCACCCGGGCTGCCGGCCTGTATGCGCCGGGCCATCGCGCCATGTCCGTCTCGGCGCTCGACGTGGATGGCGATGGCGACACTGATCTGTACGTATCGAACGACGATACGCCCAACGCGCTGTGGTTGAACGACGGCAAGGGCCGATTCCGCGACGTGGCCATCGAGGCAGGCGTCGCCTTCAACTCGATCGGCGAGGCGCCCGGCTCCATGAATGCCGCCGTGGGCGATCTCGACGGCGACGGCCGGCTGGACCTGTTCGTCACGCGCCTCGGCTACGGTTCGCTCTACCTCCAGACCGCTCCGCTGCGCTTCGAGGATCGCATGTTCGCCTCCGGTCTGGGCCGCATCACGCAGCCGTACGTGGGCTGGGGCGGGGTCCCGTTGGATTTCGACAACGACGGCGACCGCGACCTCTTCGTGACCAACGGCGACGCCTTCACGCTGTCCGGGACGTTGAGCCTGTTGCTGGAAAACGACGGCCGGGCTCGCTTCACCGACGCGGCAGCCAGGGGCGGCGCATTCTTTCGGACGCCGGTCAACGGTCGTGGTGCGGCGACGCTGGATTTCGACAACGACGGCCGCATGGACCTGTTGATCACGCCTCTCGCCGACCGGGCCATCCTGCTGCGGAATCGTTGTCCGGGAAATCACTCCTGGCTGACGTTGGACCTCCGGGGCAGGCGCAGCAACCGCAACGGCTACGGCGCCCGAATCACCGCCCGCGCGGGTGCTCGGGTCTGGGTCACGGAGGCGCAATGCCCCACCGGCTTTCTGCTGCAGTCCGATCCGCGTGTTCACCTCGGCTTGGGCGAGGTCAAATCGCTCGAGGAGTTGGAAATCCGCTGGCCCAGCGGCCAGGTGCAGCAACTGAAGGCTGTTCCCGTCAACCGCGTGTTGCCGGTCGAAGAACCGCTGTGAACTCTTTTTCCTGCATCATGAACGCGCGATCGTTGCTTGTTCTCGTCGGCGGGATCACCGCCGGAATGGCGGCCTGGCTCTTCGCTACCGAGGCACCCACGGAGAAGGCCCACAAGCTCACCACCATCAGCCCGCGCAAGTTCGCGGACTCGCTGCACGCGGTGATCGCCGCCGACCGCGAGGCGTACTCGCGGCACGTCGTGGAGCGTCTGGCGCAGGCCAAGCCCCCGGTGAAAGCCAGCCCGGAATGGCGCCGCGACGGCGGCCTGCCGACTCATGCCCAACTGCTGCGCGAGGCGGCGACGCGCATTCAGCAGCGCGGTGCGGAGTTCTCCTACACGTTGCGGGGGCGTTGGCCGCTCAGCCCGAGTGGTGGCGCCCAAACGGAAATCGAACAGCAGGGCCTCGAGTTCGTGGCTGCCAATCCCGACGCGAACTTCTATTCGGAAGAAACGCTCGGCGGCCGCAGTTACTTCACCGCCATCTACGCGGACCGCGCGACATCCGCTGCCTGTGTGGACTGCCACAATGCCCATCCCGCCAGCCCGCGGCGCGACGTGAAGGTGGGCGAGGTGATGGGCGCCCTGGTCATCCGGGTGCCGCTCGAATTCTGAGCGGACCCGTGGGGTCGTCGCTCGCGCGGCGCCCCAAGGACGTTACAAGGCGGCGTTGTCGATCAGCCGCGTCCTGCCAATGAACACGGCCAACGCGAGGTGGGAGCCCCGGCCGGCGCGTTTCACCGGGCGGAGCGTGGCGGGATCAAAGATTTCCACGTAGTCCAGCCGGGCTGCCGGCTGGGTGGCGATCAGGGCCGCCAGCCGACGCTTCAGTTGCGCCGCCGGCACGCCGTCGGGACGTTGGGCGACCGCGGCTTGGGCGGACTGGATGGCCTGCCAGAGGATCGTTGCCTGAGGGCGCTCGGCAGCAGTCAGGTACTTGTTGCGCGAGCTCATCGCCAGGCCGTCCGGCTCCCGCACAGTTGGGGCGACGACGATGCGAACCGGGAAGTTCAGATCCGCGACCATCCGCGACACCACGGCGACCTGCTGAAAATCCTTGGCGCCAAAAACCGCCACGTCCGGCTGGACGATATTGAACAACTTGGCCACGACGGTGGTGACGCCGCGAAAGTGGGTCGGCCGTGAGGCGCCCTCCATGCTGCGCGACAGCGTTTCTTCCACGACAAACGTGCTGTACCGTCCCTCAGACCGGCCGGGATACATCGCTTCGTCGTCCGGCAGGAACAACACGTCAGTGCCGGCCACGCGACAGAGTCGTTGGTCCCGCGGCAGGTCACGGGGATACTTGGCGAGGTCTTCATGCGGCGCGAATTGGGTGGGATTGACGTAGATGCTGACCACCACGACGCCGTCACGTCCCACGCGCCTTCGCGCCTCCCGCACGAGACTCAGGTGGCCCTCGTGCAGGTAACCCATCGTGGGCACGAACCCAATCCGGCGACCCGCTCGATGCCACCCTCGCGCGAGCCGCTGCATTTGCTCAATGGAGACAATCTTCCGCATCCCGCCCTCGAAGTAGGGGAAAACCGTCCCCGCGTCGAGTCCTTGCCCATCGGTGCGACGCACTGAAGATTGTCGGCGCTATGGACACCGACGGTGAATCCGTTCAAACATCCCGGTGGACGCCACACAGACTGAAATCGGAACCCCATCAAGCATGAAGACCAAACTTTTCCCTGCGAGTCCTTCCCCCCGGGCGCCGTTTGCTCCGGCGCTGAATCGTCGCGGCTTTCTCGCGCGCGCCCTGCGTGTCGGGGCGGTGTTCGCGCTGCCGCAGATCGTTCCCGGGCGCGTGCTCGGCAAGGACGGCGGCGTGGCCCCGAGCGAGCGGGTGGTGCTCGGCGGGATCGGCATCGGCAACCGCGGCCAGTATGTCCTTGGCTGCTTCCTTCAGGAACCTGACGTGCAGTTCGTCGCCATTTGCGACGTGCGCAAGCAGCGTCGTGACGCGGTCAAGAAACTCGCCGACACGAAGTACGGGAATAGCGATTGCGCGCAGTACAAGGACATTCGCGAGGTCCTTGCCCGGGATGACATAGACGCTTTCCTCATTGCCACCGGACCCAACTGGCACGCGGTGGCTTCGATGATGGCTGCCAAGGCCGGCAAGGACGTGTACTGCGAGAAGCCTTGCACCAAAAACATCGCCCAAAGTCTGCAACTGGCCGAGGTCTTCCGACGCACCGGGCGCGTGTTTCAAGCCGGCACCCAGCGCCGGAGCCTCCCCAACTTCATGTTTGCGATTGACCTGGCCCGGCGCGGTCGGCTCGGCAAGCTGCAGACCCTCTACGCGCATCCCGGCGGCCTTGGTACGGCGATGAGCGGCTGGGCCGACCCCGAACCCGAACCGCCCAAGGACGAGGTGGATTGGGATCTGTGGCTGGGACCGGCCGCGTGGCGCCCTTACAACCGGCGGCTGCTGGACGGTTTCAACTTCGAGAAGGGCGGCGGCATGGTGGGCGGCGGCTGTCTGGAGTGGGGTTCGCACTGTGTGGATCTCTGCCAGTGGGCGAACGATGCGGACGACACGGCCCCGGTCGAGTACGAGCCCAAGGACGGCCAGCTTCACGCGCGCTACGCCAACGGCACGCGGCTGATCCTCCGCAACGAAGGCTGGCTGCCGCTGGGCTCTTGTCCGGTACGCTTCGAAGGGGAGCAGGGATGGGTGGAAACCGGCGACAACGGCGACCTCGTCGCCAGCTCGCCCGGCCTGCTGGAGGGCAAAGGCGCCAAGATCGGCGGCTACCCGGCGGACTTCCACGTGCGCGATTTCCTCGACGGCGTCAAGACCCGCGGCCGCACCCGCGCCAACGCAGACGTGGCGTGCTGGGCGCACATCGCCTGTCACGCGGCGAACATTGCGCTGTTCCTGAATCGCAAGGTCGTTTTTGACCCGAAGAAGTGCGAATTCCCCGGCGATGAAGAAGCCAACCGCCTGCGGTCGGAGGCCCTCCGCGAGCCCTGGCGCGCCTGAACCCGCGAACCGAAACGAAGCACCCGAATCAACTCATGAGAACGAACATTTTTTCCGCTCGCGGTCTGGCTGCGCTGGGTTTCGCGCTCGCCATCGGTTTGCTGCCGGTGCGCGCCGCTGATGGCCTGTCCAGGGCCGAGCGCGAACGGCAACTGATTTCCGTCCTGCAAAGCGACGCCGCTCCCAGCGAAAAGGCGATCACCTGCAAGCGCCTTGCGATCTACGGCTCCAGAGACGCCGTGCCCGCCCTCGCCCCGCTGCTGGCCAATCCCGATCTGGCCTCGTGGGCACGCATTGCGCTCGAAGCCATTCCCGATCCCGCCGCGAACGACGCCCTCGTTGCCGCGGCGAAGACGCTCAACGGACGGCTGCTTGTCGGGGTGCTCAATTCGCTGGGGGTGCGCAAAGACCCGCGCTCCTCCGAGGTCCTGGCTCAACACCTCGACGCTTCGGACATCGAGGTGGCAGCCGCCGCGGCCGAGGCGCTGGGTCACATCGGTGGCCCGGCCGCGACCAGGGCGCTCACGGCCAAGTTGACCTCGGACTCGGCCGCGCTCCGCTCCGCCGCCGCCTACGGCGCGGTCATCTGCGCCGAGCGACTGCTCCGGGAAGGCCAGGCCGCCGAGGCCGCCGGCGTGTACGACCAGGTGCGTCAGGCCAACGTACCGCGCCAGCGCCGCCTCGAAGCCACGCGGGGAGCGATTCTCGCCCGGCAGGGCGACGGCCTGCCGCTGTTGATCGAGCAACTCAAGTCCACGGACAAGGAGTTGTTCCACGCGGGACTGGGCACCTCGCGCGAGATGCCGGATCCCCGGGTGTCCCAAGCCTTGGTGACCGAGATGAAGAACTCGACCGGCGACCGGCAGGTGTTGCTGCTGATCGCGCTGGCGGATCGCCGCGACCCGGCCACCGAACCGGCCGTGCTCGAAGTGGCTCGAACCGGAGCCAAGCCCGCCCGGCTGGCGGCCATCAACGTGCTCTCGCAGGTCGGCAACGTCTCGTCCGTGCCCGCACTGCTGGAGGCTGCCGGCGACGCCGACCCCGAGCTCGCGCGCGCGGCCAAGAACGCTCTGGTTCGGATGGAAAACCCGGCCGTGGACAAGGACCTGCTCGCGCGTCTCGGGCTGGCGCAGGGCGCGGCGCGGCTCGTGCTCGCCGAGCTGACTGGTCAACGACGCCTCGAGGGCGCGGTCCCAACCCTATCGCAGTGGCTGGACGATCCGGACCTCGGGTTGCGGCTGGCTGCGTTGCAGGCCCTGGGGCAGTTGGGCAATGATCAAACGGTCGCGCGGCTCGCGGCGAAGCTTCCCGTGACCCCTGCCGGGCCGGAACGCCAGCAAATGATTCGTTCGTTGACGGCAATCTGCGGCCGCGTTGGGGCGAAAGGCGCGCCGAGCTTGCTGCCCTTGATGAAGGCGCCCGACGCGGCGGTGAAGCTGGATGCGCTGCACTTGCTCGCGGCAGTGGGCGGCCGGGAAGCGCTCGCGGCGGTGGTGGCCGCCATTGACGACCCCGATGAATCGGTCCAGGACGAAGCGGTCAGCACGCTGGCGTTGTGGCCGGGCAACTGGCCGGACGACTCCAGCGTGGTCGCGCCGTTGTTCAAGCTGGCCAGCTCGGGCAAAAAGCTCTCGCACCAGGTCCAAGGCATCCGTGGCTTCCTGGATTACGCGCAGGAAGCCAACCTGACCGCGCAGGAAAAGGTCGCCAAGGTGCGGCAAATCCTCCCGCTGCTGAAGCGGCCCGAGGAGAAGCGGTTGGCGGTGGCCACGCTGGGCGCCGTTCCCAGCGCGGCGGCACTGGAACTGCTCGCGGAATTGACGGCCGACCCGGCGGTCTGCGAGGAGGCCTGCCTGGCGATCGTCAACCTGAACACCGGCCGCAAGCTGCTCGACACGCCCAAAGAAGCCCGTCAAGCAGCGCTCCAAGTTGCCGTCGAGAAGGCCACCAGCGAGGGCACGAAGCGGAAGGCGGAGGAGGCTTTGAAGCGGGTCAACCAGCTCTGAGTCACGGCTCAATCACCACCTTGCCCAGGACCTGACGACGGCGCAGCAGGTCAAACGCCCGGCCTGCTTCCGCGAGAGGCACCACTTCGTGAATCACCGGGCGGAGCCGCCCGTCGGCTGCCCACTCCAACGTGGCCGTCAGGTCACGGTGGGTTCGGCCGTAGCTGCCGATCAGTTGCTGCTGCTTCACGAAGAACGGCCAGAGATCCAGCCGCGGCCGCCGGCCGGCGGTGGCACCGCAGGTCACGACCCGACCGCCCCGCGCCAGGCAGCCGAAGACCTGCTCCAGGACCTCGCCGCCAACGTGCTCCACCACCAGGTCCACGCCGCGTTTGTCGGTGAGACGCCGCACCTCCGCCGGCCAGTCAGATCGCGTCGAATCCACAACGGCGCCGGCCCCGAGGCGTGACGCCAGCGCCCGCTTCGCGTCAGAGGAGCCCGTGGCGATGACCTCTGCTCCGAGCCCGCGCGCGATCTGGATGGCGGCCGACCCCACGCCACTGGCACCCCCAATGACGAGCACCCGCTCTCCGGGCTGAACCCGCGTCCGGTTGGTCAGCATGTGCATCGCGGTACTGGCGGCCAACGTGAGCGCCGCGGAGGAGAGAAAATCCACGGCCGGCGGAATGCGCACCAGCGCTGCGGCGGGCACGAGCACTTGCTCCGCGAAGCCACCATCGCGCATCACGCCCAACAGCACGCCGTTCAGGCAGAGCGATTCGTCACCGCGCCGGCAGAATTCGCAGTCGCCGCAGAAGAGGTTGGACTGCACCGCCACGTGGTCGCCGGGCCGCCATTCCACCACGCCCGCCCCGACCGCGGCGACCTCGCCGGCAATCTCGCCACCCAGAGTCCGGGGCAGAACAATCGGGATTGGCAAGGCCCCGGCCTCGGTCAAGAGGTCGAGGTGGTTGAGGCCGCAGCCGCGGACGCGAACAACCACCTCTCCCCTCGCAGGGCTCGGATCGGGAACGTCTCGCAGCGCGAATCGGCCCGGCTCGCCGTGGGCCACGAGTTGAAACGCTTTCACGGGGGAAAGGTTCCACTGATGACGGCCTGCCTCAGCGGAAAAAGCCCGCTCGGCGGGGTGCAAAATCCGGGCCCCAGATGCGAATGCGGGCGACCTTGCCCGTGTCATCGAACGATCCGAAGCCGATCCGGCCGTAATCGAAATGGCGGTCGTTCGCGGTCATGATGGGCGTCGTGAGGTCGTCGAAGAAGACCTTGATGCTGCCGGCCTCCACCCGGCGCTCCACCCGCACGGTATGCCAGACCTCCAGTCCCCAGTTCACGCCGTCGGTGGTTGTGTCCGCGATTTTGCGCCGGGGCTCGTCGTTCACGAGGAAGATATTGTGGGCGTGGTCGTCGGCCTTCGTCGCCAGATGGGCGTAGTAGAAGTTTGCCGGGTCCTTGGCCGCAAAGACGATCACCATGTCGCGATGACCGTACTCGCGGCCGGTCTGGACGAGGTCCACCTCCAGCACGAAATCGCCAAATTCACGACCGGCCAGCAGGGCGATGTTGAACGGGGAGCGGACGCGCGGCGTGTAACGGCTTTGCTGGAACAGTTCGAGCGCCCCCGGGCGCCCGCCCGCCTCGGCGGTCCAACGCCAGGCGGCTGGGTCGCTGAACTCGAAGTCGCCGAGCGCCGCCGGCGCCGCAAAGTTCTGCTCGTAAAGCAGGCGGTAACCCGCGGGAATTTCCGCCGCCGGCACTGCTGCGGCCGAGGCGAACTCGGGCGGGCAGGTGAGCGCCAAACAAAGCGGCATCAACAGGAACATCACGCCCCCGGGCCGCAGCCGGGGGCAGGCAGACTCGGAACGCCGGCGAAGCGCGGCGGGCGCGATGGCCAGCTTCTCAGCCCACGAGCGGGGAAACGGAGTGGTCATGTCGTTAAACGTGAAGCCCGGCCTCGACGGAGGCCGGGCTTCGCAATTGGAGACGTTTAGACCTTGGCCGGCACGATGAACGGTGCACGGTATTCCCGGGTCAGCAACCGGTTGGCGTCCGGAGCGTTGGCGCCGGTGAACCGCTCTTTCTTCGGATCCATCGTGAGAACCGGTCCGACAGTGAGTGGCGTGGCCTCCACGTCCACTTCGTTGGCCCGCAGATGATCGAGCATTCGCTGGAAGGTGGCCTCGGCATCCGGCTGACTCTTGATGGCCGCCCGGATTTCTTCCGGTCGCGCTGTTTTCCCAAGCCGGTAGGAAATATTGCCCGTGTGACAGAGCGCACTGGACAGATGCCCCTCGAGAATGTCCGCGTGCAGATCCGCCACCTTCCGACTGCGGACCGCCTTGAAGAAGTTCTCGTAGTGGTCCTCGGCGCCGGAGAACTTTTTGATTTCCTTGCCCTCCGGGTCGAGCGCGACGGCGCTGCTGTAGTTCGGGATGACCACCACACCGCCTTCGCAGTGGATGATCACGCCCACGCCCGCGCCCATGAACTGGTCCATCTTGTTCGAACCGGCCTTTTCGGGCAGTCCCCGCACCTCGAAAATCAGCGGCGCTTTCGCGTAATTGTGGAAGATGATCTGGGTGTTCGCCGTGGTGCCATCGTCCACGTAACCCAACCGTCCTCCGACGCTGCACACCTGGGGCGACAACGCGTCCTCGCCAAGAAACCAGCGCGCAATGTCCATTTGATGGATGCCCTGATTGCCCAAGTCACCGTTGCCCGTGGGCCACACCCAGTGCCAATCGTAGTGCAGGCGCTTGCGCATCAGCGGTTCCTTCGGTGCCGGACCGCACCACAAATCGTAATCAATCTCCGGCGGGATGGGCTGTGGCCCGTCCACTTTCCCGATGCTCGCGCGCCGCTTGTAGCAGAGTCCGCGGGCAATCTTGATCTTGCCGAGGTTGCCGGCCTTCACCCAGTCCACCGCCGCCTGGATACCCTCGCGCGAAGAGCGACTTTGGGTGCCCGCCTGCACGATGCGCTTGTATTTGCGCGCCGCCTCAACGGCCATGCGGCCTTCCCACACGTTGTGCGAAATGGGCTTCTCAATGTACACGTCCCGGCCAGCCTGAACGGCCCACACCACGTTCAACGAATGCCAGTGGTTGGGCGTCGCTGACATCACGACATCCACCGCCGGATCCTCGAGCACGTGGCGATAATCCGTGTAGCCCTTCACCTCGACACCCTTGTCTCGCTGCGCTTTCACGGCCCGATCCAGAATGTTCCGGTCCACATCGCACAGCGCGACCAGCCGGACCTTCTGCCCCTTCTCGCGCAGCCGCAGAACGCCACCGATGTGGTCTGCCCCGCGGCCGCCGAAACCGACGACGGCGACGCCGATTTCGTCATTGGGGCCGAGGGTTCGGCCACCCTGCGCGGCCCGGGCGAAGGCGGGCGCCAATGCGGATGCCAACGCGGCAGCCGCGGACTTTCTGAGGAATGTTCGACGGTTGAGTGGTTTCATAATGATGGAGCGTTTGACGGTTCCGGGGGTTGACGATTCAAGCTACTGCGCGGACGCAGCGTACTCTGCAAAAAGACCGGCGATACCCGCCTGTTTTTCATCACCAGGGTGGAACACAAAGCGGTAACGGAACGTGACCTTCTCCCCGGCGGCCAGCTTGAGATTGCCCGTGCCGGCCGGCCGCTTCTCGAAGTCGTGAATGCCAAAGGGATTCGCGGCGAAGAGGCCGTAATCGCGTACGTGCCACCAGGTGGGGTGGCGTGGATTGGCGGGGTGATCCAAGATGGCCACCCCCACCGTCTGCCCGCTCACCGGCCCGTGGTAGTCCACCCATTTCGCGCGTTTGCCCCAAGTATCGCCGTCGCGTACGCCCTCGCTGTTGACGATGCGTCCGGTCGGCCTGCCCGCGTTGTCCTTGTTCGGCTTGAGACGCATCGTTTCGGCCAGGCGGATCGCCATGGTCCCTTCTTTGGTGTCACCGAATTCGAGCGGCCCTTCCGACGCGTGGATGGTCACCTCGAAATCAAGAAGCCGTTGGTCTCCGCGGCCCATGAAACGAAGCGTCCGCTCATCCGTCGCCACCACCTTGCCGTCCGGGCCGACCAGCTTGTTCGTCGTCCGAATCCACCCGGCTTCCGGACCAGACGTGGCTTCGAGAAGCTGGTGATGCACCGTCTTGCCGGCCTTGCTGGATTCCGACCAGAAGTCCACGCCGTTCACGTCGCCGTGGGCCCACCAGAGCGAGCGGTGATGGGGATGGTCCCGGTCTTCTCCAGGCGCCTCCTTCATGGGCCAGTTACGGGTCATCGCCAGTCCGCCGGGCAGGAGAACCGGATACAAGTAGGGACGCGACCCTCCACGGTAATGGTACTCGGCGAACAACTCGCCGCCCACTTCAACGCGCAGTTTGCCGTCCAACTCGGTGATCCGGACTTGCGCGGTTTCCGCCGCGAAGGAAATGGAAAACCCGACGCTGATCCCAGCCACCATTGTTGTGGCCACTGCGAGGCGCCTCGCCAATCCATGCCGGAGAATCATGGCGGCAGACTAGAAATCGGATTTGCGCGCGGTCAATGGGATTCCTCGACATCGGCGGACCGACACTGCTTCGGACGCCAACCTGACCAGCCAGGGGCGGGCGCGCGCGGCCGGGGCCTTGATTGGCCGGGGTCCGGAGGTGTTGCCCCTGGTTGAATCGCGCTCCCGGTCCACGTAGCTTCGCCCCGTGATTGCGCTGATTGATTATGGCGCGGGTAACCTGCGGAGCGTCCACAAGGCCCTGCTTCACGTCGGGGCCTCTGTCCGCCTCGCGAAAGAAGCCGCCGAACTGCGGGACGCGAAGGCGGTGGTATTGCCGGGCGTTGGCGCGTTCGACGACTGCATCAACGCCCTGCGCCGGCAGGAGTTGTTGGCCGCCGTGCGCGACTTCATCCACGGCGGCGCCCCGTTTCTGGGCATTTGCGTCGGCTACCAGGCGTTGTTTGAGGCCAGCGATGAGTTCAACAGTTCCTCCGCCGGTCTCGGTGTCTTTGCGGGCCGCGTGGTGCGTTTCTCTGGCGTCGGCGGTTGCAAGGTGCCGCAAATCGGCTGGAATGAGGTGTCTCAGACGCGGCCGGAGTGCCCGCTGTTCCGTGGCGTGCCGGACGGCAGCCATTTCTACTTTGTCCACAGCTATTATCCACGGCCGGCGGACACCTCCATCATCGCCGGGCAGACCACCTACGGTGAAACCTTCGCTTCGGCGGTGTGGCGCAACAATGTCTTCGCCACGCAGTTCCACCCGGAAAAAAGCCAGGAGGTTGGGTTGAGACTGCTGCGGAACTTCGTGGAATTCGTCAGCAACCGTCGCTGATGAACGGGCTGAAGCCCCGGTCTCGCCAGGTTGAGGCTCCGCGGGCCGTCGCCGCTGACACGGACGCTTGGTCCGCCCCCGCTCAAGGCGCGAGCCCTGCCACCCAGGCCGTGCCGCGCCGCAACAGCGTGCCCACCTCGGCATTGTAAGCCCGCGCGTCGTGACCCAGCGGACTGTGGAAGACGCGCCCCCGACCGTACTCGCGCACAAAGGCCATCGGATACTCCTTGCCGTCCACTTTCGAGGTCGCCGAGGCGAGGACGTGAATCGGCGCGTCGCCCTCCAGGCAGGTGTACAGTTCGTCCACGGTTGCGAAGTCCTTCAGCCCCGCGGTGACCGGGTGGTTGCGGTCCTTGATGGTGACCGTGAACGTTCCGTGCGGGTCATGTTGCCGACCGCCGTCCGGTCCGAACCAGGCCCGTCCCGCGAGGTTCTTGAACTCCGGCCATTCGCCGTACCACGCCCCGCACGCGAAATGGGTCAAGACCAGGCCGCCGCTATTCTCAACGAAGCGTCGCAGGTTTTCCCGCGCCGCCGGCCCCGGCCCCGGCACCTCCCAGTTTTGGAAGTGGAGAATCACGGCCGCATAGTTTGTCAGGGCTCCCGAATCGAGCAGGTGCGGATCCTCGCTGACCGTGACCGCAAGGCGCCGATCCTTCTCCAGATGCGCGCGCAGCACGGGCGCGGTTTCCCGCCACGGATGACCCGGGTAATCAATGCCGGTCACCAGCAACACCCGTCGAGTCTCGGGAGCCCCGGCCGCGAACGCCAGCGCGGCCAGTGAAGCAGCCGCAAGGCCCGCAGTGATGAGAAGACGCCTGATCCAGCGAGGACGGGCAGCGGTGGTGTTCATGTTCCGCAACGTATGCCGGGGACCGTCGTGTGGGGTCAAGCTCCGGCTATCGAGGGCCAATCGCGCATCACTTCGAATTGAAGCGGCTGGCCGGGTCCTTGACTGCATTATCCGGCCCGTGAACTGCGGATCGCGCAGAATCTCACTGACCACGATTCGCCGCAGACGCCCGATTGGCCGCGGCGCCTGAGCAGACGTCATTCACGGCGATCACATACTCCGCCGCCGGACGCCCGTGGATCAGGTGTTCCTGAATGATCCGTTCCAGCACCTCCGGTGTGCAGGAGCGGTACCAGATCGCCTCCGGATAGACCACCGCAATCGGTCCCTCCGCACAGACCCGCAGACAGTTCGCCTTGGTGCGGTACACCAACGGCTCGGGTCCGGTCAGGTGAAGCTCGTTCAATCGGCGCTTGAGGTACTCCCACGACGCGAGGCTGTCCGCCAGCGGGCAGCACTTGGGCTCGGAGGCCCCGGCGCAGAGAAAGATGTGCCGGCGATACTTCTCCAGACCCAATTGACGAACTGCGGTGGCGAGAGCGGAGTTCATGGCGTGGGAGAGTACGGACGGCCGTTCCGCGTGCCAAGTCGGCGCGCTCCTCCGTCGCTCAACGGGGCTCGGATCAGCAGCGCGCGGGGCATCGCGGAACGAAGCGCGTTCGGATGCTTATCGCGCCTGACCGTAGTACGCCCCGGGGCCGTGCTTGCGCAGGAAGTGCTTGTCCAGCAGCACCGACTGCATGGGGCGGGCTTTGGGGTTGATGCGCAGGGTCTCGCTCGCCAGCCGGGCAATGAACTCCAACACCACGGCATTGTGGACGGCGTCGTGCGCGTCCCTGCCCCAAGTGAACGGGCCGTGGCTCGCGACCAGCACCGCCGGACGCTGCATCGGGTCGAGCTTTCGCTTCCTGAAAGTCTCGACAATCACGTGCCCAGTGTTGGCTTCGTAGTTGGTCCTGATCTCCCTGGGCGCCATCAGCCGCGTGCAGGGTACGTCGCCGTACCAGTAATCGGCCTGCGTGGTGCCGTAGGAGGGGATGCCGCGGCGCGCCTGCGCCCAAGCCGTGGCGTGGAGGCTGTGGGTGTGGACAATGCCTCCGATCTTCGGAAACGCGCGATAGAGCACGAGATGCGTGGGCGTGTCGGAGCTGGGCTTTAGCGTGCCCTCGACGACCTCGCCGGTCTCCAGCGAGACCACGACGTGATGCTCCGGTTTCATGCCGTGGTACGGCACGCCGCTGGGCTTGATGACGACGAGGCCCCGCGCGCGGTCAATACCGCTGACGTTGCCCCAGGTTTGAATGACCAGGCCCTCGGCCACGAGGTCGAGGTTGGCCTGACAGACTTGTTTCTTGAGTGCTTCGAGCATGGCAACTAAGCGCGCACTCGTCCCCGAATCTCAATGAGCTGCTTCATCACGCCGTAGAGGTTGCCGTTCCACTCCTTCGTCCCAAACGCATCATGCAACTGCTTGTAGAGCGTGTAGAGCTTCCGGTAGGTCGCGTGGGCCCGGGTGTTCGGCGTGAAGACCTTCGGCTTGAGACCGGTCATCGCTTTCTGCGCCGCGGCGAAGTTCTTGTGCGCTCCAGCCACCACCGCCCCGGCGATGGCCGCACCGAGGCACACGTCTGGGCGGAGCGACTGATCTTCATCGGGCGACCGGTCACGTCGGCGTAGATTTGCATGGTGATCGGGCTCTTCTCGGCGATCCCGCCGCAGTTCACAATCTGCTTCACCTTCACCCCGTACTCCTCGAAACGGTTGATGATGGTCAGAGCGCCATAGGCCGTGCCTTCGATCAGGGCGCGATACACCTCCGCCGGCGTCGTGTAGAGCGTCTGCCCCACCAGCAAGCCGGTCAACTTCTGGTCCACCAGAATCGTGCGATTGCCGTTGTTCCAATCGAGTGCCAGCAGGCCCGATTCACCGGGCTGAAGCTTCATGGCCTCCGCATCGAGCGCCTGGTGCGACAGCTTCTCGCCGTGGGGTCGGATGTAGTTCACCCACCAGTTGAAGATGTCCCCCACCGCCGACTGGCCCGCCTCGAGGCCGTAGTAACCCGGCAGGATGGAGCCGGGGACGATGCCGCACAGGCCGGGAATGTCCGCGAGCTTCTGCCCCAACGGCGCGACCATCATGTCGCACGTGCTCGTGCCGATAATCTTGACGAGCGTACCGGGCGCGATACCGCTGCCGACGCCGCCGAGGTGGGCGTCGAACGCGCCCACCGCCACGGGGATGCCCGCCGGCAAGCCCGTGCGCTGGGCCCAAGCTTCAGTCAAGCCGCCCACCGCTTTGTCCACCGCGAAGGCCCGTGGCCGCAGCCGCGCGCGGAGTTCGCCGAGTTTCGGATCGAGCCTGGCGAGGAACTTGGCATCGGGATAACCGCCCCAAGCGTCGTTATACATCGCCTTGTGGCCGGCGGCGCAAATGCCCACGGTGAGTTTGTCGGGCGCTTCCGTGCCTGTCAGCGCGGCGGGAACATAGTCGGCCAGTTCCACCCACGTGTAAGCCGCGTTGAACACTTCCGGGCTGGTGCGCCGGCAGTGCAGAATCTTGCTGAAGAACCATTCGCTCGAATACGTGCCGCCGCACTTGGCGAGATATTGCGGGCGCAGCTTCCTGGCCAGCGCGGTGATCTCGGCCGCCTCCTCGACGCCGGTGTGGTCCTTCCAGAGCCACGCCATCGCCGCCGGGTTGCTGGCAAACTTCTTCTGGAACGCGAGCGGCTGCCCCTGCGCGTCCACGGGCAACGGCGTGCTGCCCGTCGTGTCCACGCCGATGCCGATGACCTGCTCCGGGCGGAAGCCTTTGACCGCCTTCCTCGCCGCCGCGAGCGCCTCGCGGATGGTGATCTCGGCGCCCTGGAGGTAATCGGCGGGATGCTGCCGGGCGAGGTTCGGGTCGCGGCCCAGGATGACGCCGGCGGTGCCGTGGGCGTAACCCCAGACGGCGGTGCCGACCTCCTGGCCGTTGGCGACGTTGACGATGAGGGCGCGAACGGAGTTCGTGCCGTAGTCGAGACCGATGGTGTATTGGGCGTTCATGGCAAATGTCCTGACGATGGGTTTGGTCGAAACGGCTTTTGCGCGCAAGGAAATGGTTGAGGTTCGTTGGCAGATGCTGTCTTCAAGGCGCGCGCCGGATGGTCCTCGCGCATGAGTGATCAAACGCTGGTAGTTGAGTTGGACCATGGATAGGTGTGACCAGAATCGCCGGAAGAACTTCCGTCCAATTCACGTGCGCTCCTGACGATCCTCTCGCCCCTGCCTGAGGCGGGGGACACCCGAGCGAACAGTTGGACAGGCCTTGCGCGAATTGCGGGTGGAGGGCTCGGGCCAGCACTCCGACCTCTCTGCAAATCCGCGACACCGGGACGATCTCGGGCAATTAAGCGTCTATCCTGGGCACTGGCCCGCTGATGGCGTGGTTCTGTCCGCGGGATGGGCATCACCGATGGGCCGAACACACGTTCGAGCAACTGCCAAGTGCGGTGACGGTTTGCGAAGCCGTTTTGACGGAGTTGGACCATCTGGCGACGAAAGATGGTGTCCCTCCCTCCGCGGTGCTCCGGTTGGTCGAAGCAGGCGACTTGACCCCTATTCCGCAGACAGGCGAAGCGGCCCAACTCCGTGCCTGGCTTGACCGTTATGCGGACGCAGCCACGGATTTCGCCGATGCCTGCGTCGTCCGCCTAACGGAGTTTTGCAAAGCGGCCGCTGTCCGCACCGCGGACCGTGATGTCCGCAGCTATCGCACGCGTTTTGATGAGCCGGTCCAATTGCTTGCGCGCTTCCCGGTCTGAGGCACGTGTGCCCCCGGAGCAGTCGCAGGCTGGCGCGCGAAAGGCGTTGGCTTCTGGGTCTGTTGACGCTGGGGCCGGAGCAGATCGAACAACTCGGCCCAGCTCTTTGGCACCACGGTGGTGTCAAGCCGACCCCGCAAATCCCCGAAGACCTGCTGCACCGGCAGGTCCACCGGCCCTTCAATGGCCTGGCTGTACCAGCCGTCCCTGCGCCCCAGCCCCGCGACCAGCAGCCGCGTCTTGCCAACGCAGCGGCGTCCGTACTCCGCCAGCAGCCCACCCTTGGCCGCCGCGGCGTCCAGTTCGCGCAGCCCGGCATCGCGGGTGACAAAGGCGAGCGTCACGGGGCACACCGTAGGGACGAAATATAATGCCGGGCAATCATTACGCTTGGGGAGCATAATGTGGGGCGGCCGTCGGCGGATCAATTCCTAGCGGCGTGTCACCTCGATGATCGCCGTGGCACTCCGTCCCGTCCCGGCGGCTTGCACAGCGATCAGGTGTCGCCCCTCCACCAGATGTGCGCGGAAGGTGCCATTCGAACCGACGATCTCCAAGGTCGGGCTCCACCATTGCAAGCCATCGGAGCCATTGGCGCGGAGGGGGAGCCACGCGCCCTCGTCGGGCAAATCGGCATCGAGGAAGTAGCGGGCACCGGGCAGCGGCGACAGCAGCCGCAGGGCGGCCCTTTCCAGCCTCGAGTCGAGGGTGGCGCGATCGCCCAGCGCGTTGTCGCCGCTGACGAACCATTCGCCGTACTCCGGACCGAGGCGGACACGGCCATGAGGATCGTAATCGGATTCATCCGCCGGCGGCGGCGGGGCGTCGGCCAGAAACCGTTCCCGCACCGCCCCCGGTTGGTCGGGAGAACAACGCTTGCCGGTCAGAGGATCCACCCAGTCTTCAGCCACGCCCTCGGGCCGAACGAAGGCGCTGCTCCCACGCTGCGCGTGGAGGTGCCGGACCAGCGAATTCAGAATGGGCGCCGCGCCGACCACGCCCGCGAGCCGGTCCATGCGCGCGCCCTCGAAATTGCCCACCCAAACGCCCACGGTGAATTCGGGCGTATAACCGATCGCCCAGTTGTCACGGTAATCCGTGCTCGTCCCCGTCTTGCAGGCCACGGGGAAATCGAACCGTAGCGGCGAATCATCGCCAAAGGCCCGGCGCCGGGCTTCGTTGTCGCTGAGCACATCGGCCAGCAGCCAGGCGGTGGCCGGCGGAGCAATGCGGCGGGCCTCGGGTTCACTTGCCTCCCCAAGCGGGAACAGGCGGAACGGGCGATATTCGCCCAGGCGCGCCAGTGCCGCGTAGGCATTCACCAGCTCGAGCAGGCGCACCTCGGCGTTTCCGAGAGTCAGACCGAGGCCGTAGTGGTCGGCCGGCTGGTCCAAGGTGGTGAGCCCGCAGTCGCGGAGCAGCGTGTGCAGTGCCGACGGGCCCCCGACGGAGGCGAGCACTCGCACGGCCGGGACATTCAGCGAATTGCCGAGCGCTTCGCGCAGCCGGACGGGCCCGAGGTAGCGGCGGTCGTAATTGACCGGTCGAAAGACGCCGGTCGGCGTGGGGAATTCGGTGGGCACGTCCGGCACCACCGTGGCCGGAGATTGACCGCGCGCAAAGGCGAGCAAGTACGTGAAGGGCTTCAGGGCTGACCCCGGCGAACGACGCGCCCAAGCGCCATTGACCTGCCCGGCGAACGGCGAGAAGTAATCCTCAGACCCGACCAGCGCGAGCACTTCGCCAGTCGCGTTGTCGAGAATCACGACCGCACCATTACGGGCCCCGTATTCCCTCAGTCGGCCCAAATTGGCGCGCAGGGTTTGCTCGGCGAATTGGTTGAGCTCGAGGTCGAGACTGGTGCGTACCGGGCCATTCGATTCTTCGAGCCGCTGGGCCTCCCGGCGCAACACCAAGTCGGCGAAGTGCGGCGCCCGGAAGACTCGCCGGGCCGGCTGGAGGCGGATGGGCTCGGCCAGGGCACGCTGGAATTCCGCCGTCGTCATTCGGCCCGTGGCGAGCATCCGGCCAAGAACCCATTCCTGACGCTGCTTCGCCCGGTCGAAGAAGCGATGCGGATTCAGGCGCGTGGGCGCCTGGGGAAGGCCGGCAAGGAAGGCGGCCTCAGCGGGACTGAGGTCGCCCAGCGGCTTGCGAAAGTAGAACGCGGCCGCCTCGGCCGCACCGGTGCAAAGGTTGCCGTAATTCAGGCGGTTCAAGTACGCGGCGAGGATGCCCTGCTTGTCCCAGACTTGCTCCAGGCGCAGGGCCCGGGCGGCCTCGATGAGCTTGCTCCGGAGGGTTCGCGGGCGCGGGTCGGCCAACTTGACCAGTTGTTGCGTGATGGTGGAGGCGCCGGAAACCACCCGGCGATGCCGCACGCCCTGATAGGCCGCCCGCAACATGGCACGCCAGTCCACGCCGGGATGCTCCCAGAATCGGCTGTCTTCGGCCGCCAACGTGGCCGCAATCAAGGCCGGCGGGAACTCAGCGTACGCCGCCACCCGACGAAACTGGTCTCCGGAGGGCATCGCTCGCAGCAGCACTCCGTGGCGGTCGGTCAGTTCCCTGGCCGCGCGCGGAGGCTCGACAAGGTCGGCCGGCAACGGCACCCAGCGCAGGGCCAGCCAACCGGCGACCGGCACGGCCAGCAACAGCAGACCCGCCGCCAGCCAGCAGCGCCAGCGGCGACAAGCGGAGTGCGTTACGCCCGAAACTCGCATCGAATCACCGCTGCCAACCTACGCGGATCAGCGGAGGTGGTTCAAGCGACTGCGTGCGGCGGTTATTCACCGGGACCGGTTCGCGCTGGCTGTGCGCCGGAGGCGTCGCTACCGTGCGCGCCGTGCGCGCGTGGCAGCAACGCTGGCAGCGAATCACCGCCGTGGCCCGGGAATTCTTCGAGCGGCACTGGCGCGGATTGCTGGTGTGGCGCCATCGGTTGCGGCCCCGTGAGGAGACGGTCCACCTGCTACTGGCCGTGGGGGTGGGCGTGCTGGCGGCGATCGTCAACCGGGGCTTCCGATTGGTCACGGACGTTGTCAGCGCGCTGCTCCTCAACCGCCACGGAGAACTGTCCAGCATTGCGGAAGTGTTGCCGATGTGGGCGCGCCTGTTGGTGCCGGTCGCCGGCGGCCTCGCGGCGGGTGCCATCCTGCAATACGGTCTCCGGATGGTCGGGCCGCAGGGCTCGACGAACCTGCTCGAGGTGGTGGTGGCGGGCGATGGCCGGCTGCCGTTTCGCAGCACGCTGGTCAAAGCGCTCTCGTCACTGGTCAGCATCGCCACCGGCGCGCCGATCGGCCGGGAGGGATCCATCACGCAACTTTCCGCCACGCTGGCGTCCAAGGCTGGCCAACTGGCGGCGGCGCCACCCTATCGCCTGCGGCTGCTGCTGGCATGCGGAGCAGCGGCCGGCATGGCCTCCGCCTACAATGCGCCGATTGCCGGCGCCGTCTTCGCTGCGCAGATCGTGCTGGGGAATTTCTCCATGAATCTGTTCGCGCCACTCATCGTGTCGTCCGTGGTGGCCGCGGTGTTGTCGCGGAGCTTCTTTGGCCTTGATCCCTGGTACACGGCGCCGGTGTTTGAGTTCACGAAGCTGCGGCAACTCCCCTGGTTTCTGGTGCTGGGAGCGGCGGCCGGGGTGGTGGGCGCGGGCTTCCTGGCCGCCTTGCGGCGGATGGAGGGAGTCTTTCAGCGGAGCAAGCTTCCCCTCCCGGGCCGCCTTGGGCTTGCCGGGCTGGTGGTCGGGTTGCTGGCGCTGGCGTTCCCGCAGGTTTGGGGCAATGGCTACCTGCCCACCGCGCGCATCATGGCCGAAAGCGACACGTACGGGTTCGGCCTGCTGGCCCTGCTGCTCGCGGCGCGGTTCACGGCCACCGTGGTGACGGTTGGCGCCGGCACGGTCGGCGGGGCGTTCACGCCCACGTTGTTCTTGGGCGCGGTGCTGGGGTCGTTGTTCGGTCTGGTGATCCATGCGGCGGGCTGGGGACGTGAATTGCCCACGGCCGCGTTTGCGCTGGTGGGCATGGGCAGCGTGCTTTCGGCCACGACGCACTCGCCCCTGCTGGCCATGATCATGGTGTTCGAGATCTCGCTGAATTACTCGCTCATGCCCGCGCTGATGGTCGCCTGCGCGCTCGCCACCCTGATCGGCCGCCGTCTGCATCCGAGTTCCGTGTACACGGAGCCGCTGCGGCAGAAGAGCCTGTTGCCCGAGGCCGAAAGCGAAAAGCTGGGCGCGGCGATACAACGCACTGTCGGCGACCTGATGCACCCGCCCGTCCCCCCGCTGCGCCAGGACGCCAGCTTTCGGGAAATCTCGGATCGCTTCCTGACCACCACCAACAACTACCTGCCAGTGGTGGACGCCGCGGGCCGGTTGCTGGGGGTGGTGGCGCTGCAGGACATGAAGGAGTACCTCAACGCCGGCCTCGAATTCCATGGCGTCATTGCCTACGACATCATGCGCCCAGTTCCGGCGGTGCTCACGCCCGGACAGCCGTTGCAGGAAGCCCTGCCCGCCATCCTTGCCAGTGAACTGCGGAATATTCCCGTGGTATCTGACGCTCGCGAACGGCGGTTGCTCGGGGCGGTATCGCGGGCGGAAGTGCTCGGCTTGTTGTCCGAGGCCATTGCACCCGGCCGGCCCCCGGGCGGGTCATAGGGACTGACGCACTTCACGCACGCCCTGGCATCCGCCGGCCGGACCCGTCTTTGTTGGGTTTACCAGCCGGGCCGGAAGCGCAGCGTATGTACGAGAAACGCAAGGCGGTCCGCGGCTTCCTCGATGAGCTTGGCCGTGGGTTTACCCGCCCCGTGGCCCGCCTTGGTTTCGATGCGGATCAGCACGGGCGGTCCACCGCGATGGCACTCCTGCAAGCGGGCGGCAAACTTGAAGCTATGGGCAGGCACGACGCGATCGTCGTGATCGGCCGTGGTGATGAGCGTGGCGGGATAGCGAACCCCCGGCCGGAGGTTGTGGAGTGGCGAGTAGGCATAGAGCGCCTTGAACTCTTCCGGATCGTCACTGCTGCCATAGTCGCTGGTCCACGCCCAACCGATGGTGAACTTGTGGAAGCGGAGCATGTCCAGGACCCCCACTGCCGGAAGCGCCGCGCCGAAGAGTTCGGGCCGCTGGGTCATGCAGGCGCCGACCAGCAGGCCCCCATTGCTGCCGCCGGCAATCGCCAGCCGCCGGGGTGACGTGTACCGGTTGGCGATCAACCATTCGGCGGCCGCGATGAAGTCGTCGAAGACGTTTTGCTTCTGCAGCTTGGTGCCGGCTTGATGCCACGGCTCGCCGTATTCGCCGCCCCCGCGCAGGTTGGGCACGGCATAGACCCCGCCCATCTCCATCCAGACGAGGTTCGCCACCGAGAAGCTCGGCGTGAGACTGATGTTAAAGCCTCCGTAGCCGTAGAGCAGGGTGGGGTTCCGACCATCCAGCTTCAGGCCCTTCTTGTGGGTGATGAACATCGGCACCCGCGTGGCGTCCTTGCTCCGGTAAAACACCTGCCGCGTCTCGTAGTCCGCCGGGGTGAAGGCCACTTCGGGCGCTCGGAAGACGCTGCTGGCACCGGTGGCCACGTCGTAACGGTAGATCGTGGCCGGGGTGCTGAAGCTCGAAAAGGAGTAGAACGTTTCGGGGTCTTCACGTTTGCCGCCGAAGCCGCCAGCGGACCCGATGCCGGGCAGATCCACTTCGCGGACAAAGTGACCGTCAAGGCCGAACACCTTGACCTGCGAGCGCGCGTCCTTGAGATAGCTGGCGATCAACCGGCCCCCCACGACGCTGGCGCTGGTGAGTGTCTCCGCTGCCTCGGGGATCACTTCCCGCCACTGGGCCCGGGCCGGATTGCGCGTGTCTATCGCGATCAGCCGGCTCCGCGGGGCCGCGAGGTCCGTGACGAACCAGAAGACCGGTCCATCGTTGTCCACGAAGTTGTACGAGGCGTCGAAGTCGTTCAGCAGTTCGACGACCGGAGCGTCCGGCGTGGCGAGGTCCTGATAGAACACGCGGTTTTTGGGGTCCGTACCTTGCGTGACGGTGATGATCAGGTAGCGGCCGTCGTCGGTAACGCCGCCTTGAAAGCCCCAGTCTGGCTGGTCGGGGCGATGATAGACCAGCCGGTCCTCGCTTTGCGGCGTGCCGAGGCGATGGTAGTAGAGTTTTTGGAACTTGTTGACCTGGGTGAGCTTGCCCTGCTCCGCTGGCTCATCGTAGCGGCTGTAGAAAAACCCCCGACCATCCTTCGTCCACGAAGCTCCGGAGAATTTCACCCAGCGGACGTGGTCAGCCAGATCCTCGCCGGTGTCCACGCGCCGCACATGCCATTCCTGCCAGTCCGAGCCCGACCGCGAAATCCCGTAGGCGAGGTGCTGGCCATCTTCGCTCAACGCGAGGCCGCTGAGCGCCACGGTGCCGTCGGCGGAGAGTTTGTTCGGGTCAAGCAACACGCGCGGTTCCGCTTCCAGCGAAGTCAGCGTGTACAGGACGCTTTGGTTCTGCAGCCCGTCGTTCTTGAAGTAGAAGTAGCGTCCACCCTCCTTGAACGGCAGGCCGTAGCGCTCGAAGTTCCAGAGCTTGGTCAGCCGATCCCGTAACGCCTGCCGCTCGGGAATCCGCCCCAGGTAACCGAAGGTGACCCTGTTCTGCGCCTCGACCCACGCCTTGGTGTCCGCCGCGTTGTCATCCTCCAGCCAGCGGTATGGGTCCGCGACACGAACGCCGTGATAGAGGTCCTCCTGGTTCGTCCTGGCGGTGACCGGGTAAGCCGACTTTGGAAGCGAAACGGGCGGGCGGGCGGTTTTGGGGGAGGTCATGCAACCGGCAATGAGCCCCGCCACCGCGGCGCCCGTGAGCAGGGCAAGGACGTGGTCAATGGAGCGGCGACGGGAAATCCGTGAAGTTCGCATGGGCCGGAAATCTAGGCACCGCCGGCCGGGTGACAAAACAAAACGCGGCAAGCCACAGTGCCTGCCGCGGGCGAAACGGTGGTGCTTGAAACGGCTACTTGCCGCGCCGTCGCCGGCCCTTGAGCGCCTCGACCGACCGCAGAATCGCCGCATTCACGGCGGCCGCGTCGCCCTCGCCAAGACGCTCCTTGAGCCGTTTCTCGGCGGCCGCGCGCGCGGCTTCTGCTTTCGCGTCGTCAAGGTCGTCTGCCCGGATCGCCATGTCCGTGAGGACCGAGACCCGTTCGCCGGTGATCTCGACGAACCCGGGACCGACCGCGAGAAAATACTCCTGGCCGCCGCGTCGGACGGTGATTTCGCCCGGGGCGATCTGGGTCAGCAACGGCACGTGCTGGGGATAGATGCCCATTTCACCTTCCACGCCCGGCAGGGTGACCATGTCCACGTCCTCGGAGCAGGTCTTGCCCTCCGGCGTGACGATTTCGAGTTTCAGTGTCGCCATGCGGACTTATCGGGTTTCGGCCGGTCGGTCTGAAGCGGAGTCGGGGCGCCCGGCCTGCCGGGAGGCCGGCTTTGGCTCAGCCCTCCTTGATCTCCTCGATGCCGCCCTTCATGTAAAAGTTGATCTCGTTGACCTCGTCGTGCTTGCCCTCAAGGATTTCCTTGAAGCCACGAACCGTGTCCTGTACGGGCACCTGCTTGCCGGGCCGGCCCGTGAACACCTCGGCCACCGAGAACGGTTGACTCAGGAAACGCTGGATCTTCCGGGCCCGGAAAACGGTGAGCTTGTCCTCGGGCGAGAGCTCGTCCATGCCGAGGATGGCGATGATGTCCTGCAGGTCCTTGTACCGTTGCAACACCTTCTGTACGCCGCGGGCCACTTCGTAGTGCTCCTTGCCGACGATGTCCGGAGTCAGCGCTCGGGAGGTCGAAGCCAGCGGGTCCACCGCCGGATAGATCCCCAGCTCGGCAATGGAGCGCTCCAGCACAATCGTCGCGTCGAGGTGGGCGAAGGTCGTCGCCGGCGCGGGGTCGGTCAGGTCGTCGGCGGGCACGTACACCGCCTGGAAGCTGGTGATGGAGCCCTTCTTCGTCGAGGTGATGCGTTCCTGCAGGTCGCCCATTTCCGCCGCCAAGGTCGGCTGGTAACCGACCGCGCTGGGCGTGCGGCCCAGCAGCGCCGATACCTCCGAACCGGCCTGGGAGAAACGGAAGATGTTGTCAATGAACAGGAGCACGTCCTGATTCTTCTCGTCGCGGAAGTATTCCGTGACGGCCAAGGCAGACAACGCCACGCGCAGACGGGCACCGGGTGGCTCGTTCATCTGGCCGTACACCAAACCAATCTTGGAGCCTTCGAGGAAGATGTACCGACCGTCCTTGTCCCGCTTCGGATGTCCTTTCTCGTCCTTCTCCACCTTGATGACCCCGGCTTCGATCATCTCGTTGTAGAGATCGTTGCCCTCGCGCGTCCGTTCGCCCACGCCCGCAAACATCGAGATGCCACCGTGCAGTTTGGCGATGTTGTTGATCAACTCCATGATCACCACGGTCTTGCCCACGCCCGCACCGCCGAACGCGCCGACCTTGCCGCCCTTGAGAAAGGGGCAGATCAGATCAATCACCTTGATGCCGGTGGTGAGGACTTGGGGCGACGGATTCTGGTCCACCAACGACGGCGGCGGACGGTGGATGGGATTGTAGCCGTCGGCTTTGACGGGACCGCGGTCGTCCACGGGCGTGCCGGTGACATCAATGACGCGCCCCATGACTCCCTCGCCCACGGGAACGGAAATGGGTTTGCCCGTGTCCACGACTTCGAAGCCGCGCTTCAATCCTTCGGTGGTGGACATCGCGACAGCCCGGACCCATTGGTCACCCAGATGTTGCTGAACCTCAAGGGTGAGCTTGGTCGGGCCGAAGCCGGGTAGCTCGTAATCCACCGTCAGCGCGTTGTAGAGAGCCGGAACCTTGTCGGGGAATTCCACGTCCACCACCGGCCCAATGACTTGAACGATCTTGCCTTTGTTCATTCAGATTCAAACGCGCGGCGGTCTGGCCGTGTCGGGAAACTCCCGGACGACGCGGAAACCCCGGCGCACCACGATTTGGTTTCGCAAAAGAGGCGCGAACTTTGGTGTTCGGTGCTTGCGGGTGTCAAGGTGGGATTCGGCGCCACATCGGCGGCCAAGTGTTTCCCGAAGCTTCGCTCGGCCAGGCCCGGCTCGCGCCGCAGCCTGCCCACCTTTCGTCCATTCGGCTCGTCCCGGCGCGACCCGGGCCCTTCGGCAGATTAAGGCTCGCGGGTGTCTCACCGGGTGTCGCCCGTCGGTTTCCGAAACAGCGGCCGACCGTGGCGCTCTCTGGGGAGCGGGGAAACCGCTAAAAAAGCGAACCGCCAAAGGCATGGCCCTTGGCGGTTGGTGAAGTTGAGGGATCTGGTTCAGGCCACAGCCACGACCGGGGGATCCCGGAGAATGTCATGTCGGCTGGGCATCGGCGGACGAAGCGTCCGGAAGCTGCCCCAAGTCATCTTGCTGGCGTCCGTGTACAGGGCTTCCGGGCCATACTGGAACTTCGAGTTCAGAACCGCCTCCCATTCCACGTTGTCGCCGCCGCTGTACGCGGCCTCGCGGCCCATGATCGCCGTGAGGGTGGAGTCAGTAACCTGCCTGGCCTCGTTCAGCTTGGTATCGGTTTGGATGGCGTTGATGAGGTTGACGTGCTCCTGCACATAGCCGCTGCGGTGTTGTCCGCGGTAGCGGTAGCCTTCGCCCCCCTTTACGCTGATCGAGCCGCCCGGATTGGACCAGCCCTTCGAGCCGTGGACGGCTTCGCTGACTGACGACCACTTGCGGGTGATCTGGCCGCAGTAACTGAACATGCGGACGCCGTTGGGATACTCGTACTCGACCGCGAAGTTGTCCCAGATTTCGCCCGGCTTGTCACCAAGCTGCTGGCGGGCGCCCATGCCCCAGCAGCGGACGGGGTGGTCCTTCATGACCCAGTTGGCCACATCGAGGTTGTGGACGTGCTGCTCGCAGATGTGGTCGCCCGAGAGCCAGATGTAGTGGTACCAGTTGTTCACCTGCTTGTGGAGGTCGGTCTCGCCGCTGAGGCCGCGATGCCAAATCGGACCGCCGTTCACCCAGTACACGCGCAAACTGACGATGTCGCCGATCATGCCGTCGTGCAGCCGTTTGATCGTCTCAATGTAGTTGCTCTCGTGCCGCCGCTGGGTTCCGGCGGCGACCTTGAGGTTCTTCTTCTCGGACAACTCCGCCGCCGCGTACATCATCCGGCAGGTCGGGCCATCCACCGCCACCGGCTTCTCCGTGAACACATGCACGCCCGCTTCAACACACGCCTTGAAGTGCGGTGCGCGGAATCCCGGCGGACCGGCGAGGATCGCGTAGTTCACCCCGGGGATCTGAAGTACCTTGACGTAGCTGTCGAGTCCGGCGATCGCGTTCGCGGCCGGGATCTCAACCCCGGCCTTTTTCCACTCGTTCAGGCAACCGTCAATGCGGCTCTGAAAGGCGTCCGCAACGCCCACGATCTTCGCGTCCACTCCCGTGATTTTGGCCGCCTCCAGGAAATTCTGCCCGGCCCCCGTGCCGCGTCCGCCGGCACCGATTACCACGGCGCGAATCGGGATCTTGGCCTGCGCCAGAATGGAGGGCGCGCCGAGGGTGGCGACGCCTGCCGCGGCGAGGGTGGAGGTCTTGAGGAAATTACGACGCGAAAGGTCCGTCGTCCGTTTTGAGGTCAGAGACGCATTGCTCATAAAGTAGTGAATTTGAGGATTCAACCGGCGGGCGTATTCAAAACTGCTTGGTCCCAAGCGCAAGCCGATAACTCGTCACGCCGCCGCAGCGCAACGGGCTCAGTCCAGCGGGTCACCGTTTCGTGGTCCTCGAGGTCGCCGATGCCTTCGCGAATCGCGGTGAGCGGGGCCGAGGCGGAGGCTTTTGCCCGAGCCGCCAGTGGCGACCGGCCGCTCGGAGCGCACGATGAAATTCCGCTTGCCAAGGGCACCATGGTGCGCTTAACTGCAAATGCTTTGCAATTAAGAAGCGACAGTCAGTCCGCCCAGTCGCTGCCACGCCGCGGTGCGCTGGCAGGGCTTCTGGCGTTCGCTTTCTTGCTCGCGCAATCGGTGGCGGCGTCCAGCTTGCTGCACCACTGGCTTCACGACGATACCAATGCCCCGGACCACCACTGCCAAGTCACAACCCTGTCCCACGGACAGGAAACGCCGGTGACCACCGTCAAGGTCCCGCGACCTGGGGATGCTGCTACCGGTGATCCAATCCGGCCGGATCAGCCGGCTGTGGTTGGCTGCCGCTTTTTGCTGCTTCCGGGCCGAGCTCCGCCGTTGCACGGCTGATTCCCGCTTTCACTCGCCTCGTCCCACGGGCATCAGCCTCGCGACGTGGTGGGAGTCGGTTCTCTCAACTTCCGTTAATTTGCCCAGATGGCACCGGTAGCGGTGCCACGCCCGAGTGGCAAGGATCGTCAACTCAATGATGCAGTTTCTTTTTGGTAGATTGCGTGGGCCCGTTCGCCCGGACTCCGTCAAGCGGGCCCTCGGCGGGGATGCGCGCCCCGGCAGGCGATCGCCGCAGGCCCCGGGTTTCACCTTGATCGAGCTCCTGGTCGTGATTGCGATCATTGCCATCCTCGCCGCGCTGCTGTTGCCGGCGCTCTCTTCCGCCAAGCTCAAGGCGCGCCAGACAGGTTGCGCTTCAAATCTCCACCAGATCGGCCTGGCGCTGATCATGTACGCCGACGATCACGGGGGCTGGATGCCCGAAACCTCCCACGGCACCGCCGCCACGAATCGCTCGTGGATCTTTACGCTCAAACCTTACGTGGGAAACGTGGACGCCATCCGCACCTGCCCAGCGGACCCCAAGGCCAAAGAACGAATCAAGAACTTTGCTAGCAGCTACGTGCTCAACGAGTACACCTCGGTGGACAAGCTGGACCCGTTCGGCGGCTTGATCGAAAGCTTTCGCAATCTCAACCACCTCTCACGGCCGACCGAGACGATCACGACCTTCATCGGGGCGGAGTCGCTCAGTCCCAGCGTGTACCAGGACCACACGCATTCGCGAAACTGGCACAAGGGCTGGCACACCGTCATCGCCGACATCGAGCCCAACCGCTTCCGCACCGGCGGCACCGACACCAATCATCTGAACGGCTCCGCGAACTATCTGTTCGCCGACGGCCACGTGACCGCGTGGAAGGCCACCGCGGTCAAAGCTCGCTTCGACCGCGGGGAAAACATCGCCAAGCCGCCAGAATGAAGCTGCTTCGTTTCTTACCGTTTGCCCCTTTCAGTGGCCGAAGCGTCCCGGCCGCGTTTCGTCACTGCTCTTTGTGTTGTTAGTTGTCAGTCGAATCCAAGTGAGAAAATCCAAAGTATGCGAACCAGACCATCAAATCGGAAAGTCACATCGCGCGCCGCCTGGCTCGCCGCCGGTGCCTTGGTGGTGCCAGTCACGCTCACCGCGCAGACCATCCTCTCCCATGGCCACATGGACCTGGGGGTCGCTTACGAAGCGGGAGCGCTTGAACTCCACATCCACGCCCACGAGCCCGAACCCGACGGGACGGAATATGCCCCCGGCGAGGCGGTCATTTGGATCGGAACCGCTGCCCGCACCACGGTACCGGCCAACCCGGCCTTCTCGTTCTTGGGTGTGCCCGGCGCCACGACGTATCTGCTTCCGGCCACGTTCCATCCGGAACTGCCCTTTCTCGGACTGGGAGCGGAGGAGATCGAGGGCGGTGTTTTTGTGGGCGACAACCTGCGCCTGGCGCTGACGGGTTTCAGTGGGCCGGGGGAGTTCGCGCTGTACACCAGCGATGCTTTCGGCAATCCGACCTTACACGTGAATACCCGCGACGGGCTCTCCGAGGCCGACCACGTGAACCTGCGGGCCGGCAGTCACGGCCACGCGAATTGGGCCTTTTCCGCGCCGGGTGACTATTTCCTGACTTTCGTCGCTTCCGGGACACTGGTTGGCGGCGGGGCCATCGCCAGCGACCCGGCCACTTTCGCTTTCACCGTGGTGCCGGAGCCGGGTACTTGGGTCCTTTGGGTTCTGGGTGTGGCGGCTCTGTTTGGGTATGCGCGCCGGAAATAGATTCAGTCGGTTCAGAGCCGGGTGGGTGGCGATCAAACGGCCGATTGTCGGCTGTCGGGCGCGCCCATCCGGCTCCCCGTCAGGCGTGGTCCCAGGTTTTGCCATGAATAGAACGGCGTTGCTTGGAATTCTTGCCTGCGGTGTCGCGACCGTCTTTTCAGGCGCGGCAGACCTGGTACGGCTTACGACGGCCCACGTGGATATCAAGATGGTCTATCAGCCGGATGACCCCACCAACAAGCTGGCCATCGCCATCAGCGACGATGACCATCGCGTTCTCTACCGCTCGAACGAAGTCGCGCTGGTGGTGGCGGAGGCGGCGAAGCTGACGCTCCCCAGCGACTATCCGCCGCTGGGGAGCGCGGGCGACGAGCTGTGGATTCTGCCGCAAAGTCAGAACCCCGACCTGCTGTACCTGGGCTGGTCGGCCGAGAATTCTCCGGCGGGCGTCATGCCGCCGGGGATGTTCAGCGGCGTGCTGTCGGTCCGCCTCGTGGCGGTGGATGGGCCCGGCCATTTTCTCCTCTGGCAGGCGGATCCCTTCGGGGGGCTGAATGTTCGCATGAACAGTCGCGACGGGATCAGTGACGCGGACGGTCTGGCGCTGAATCTCGCCAGCCACGAGCACTACAACTTCGGCTTCACCGCCAACGGTGTTTATCATGTGGCGTTCCAGGTCGAAGGACGGCGCGTGGGGGTCGCCACCAACGACTTCAGCCTGCCCACGCCCATCCGGTTTGAAGTCGAGCCATTGCCACCGCCACCGGTTTCTCCGTTTGTGCAGTGGCAGCAGGCGCAGTGGCCCGGTGTGTCCGACGAGGTGATCATCGGTCCCGAGGCCGACCCCGACAGCGATGGCCGGCCCAACCGGCTGGAATACGCCTACGCGTTCGATCCGAAACTCCCGGACGGAGATGGCACGCCGCGACTTGCATTGGTGAGTGCGGGTGCAGGCTTGGTGGCCGAGATCACGTTCCGGCGCGCAAAGGCCGCAACGGATGCCCTGTTTAGGTTGGAAGCCGCCTCTTCACTGGCTGGGCCGTGGAACCAGGTCACACAAGTCGTCCGGACTGAGGACCGGGGGGCGTCTGAACTCGTCACCCTGCGTGACTCGACGCCGGTGGAGGGCGACCGCGCGCGCTTCTATCGGCTGCCGGTTGAGCTGCTGCTACCATGAGACTGTTGCCCCGGTCCGGTTCAAACCTTCAACCCAGCGCCGCCGCGCCCGTCTGAAACGCCCATGAAACTCGTTTCCTTCCTGACCGCTCTGGCCGCCCTGCTGTTGATTGCGTGTGACCGGCATGGCCATCGCTCCGATCCCCGTCCGCCGCACTCGCATCACCACGAGCCGCCTCACGGCGGGACGGTGGTGGTGTTGGGCGAGGAGGAATTCCACCTGGAGGTGCTGGCGCATCCTGATGAAGGCCGGCTGCAGGTGTATGTGCTGGACGGGCACATGGACAATTTCATCCGCCTGCCGGTGCCATCGTTCGAGTTGCGGATCGAGATGAATGGAACGAACCGCCCGCTGGAGCTGGCGGCGGTCCGCCGTCGTGCCACCGGGGAGGAAGTCGGCGACTCGGCGCTCTTTGAGGGCCGGGCCGAGTGGCTCAAGGGACGGACGAATTTTCAAGCGGAGTTGACCCAACTGACGATCCGGGGCCGCGAGTATCGAAATATTCGGTTTCCCTTTCCGCAAGGCAACGCGCCCGAACCCGGACATTCTCACTGACGACAATGCGACGCCTGCCCCGCGATCCCTCGCTTGTGTGTTGCAAATGCTTTGCAGTTAGCAAGCGCGCACCCCGGCTGCCCGGTCACTGGTTCCTGGGAGCTGTGCGGCTATCCGAGGGGCCGACGGCGCACCGGACCGGGCAGTCGGAGTTGGCGACGATCCTTTGCCATCCCCCGTGCGGTGGGATGGCGGAACCGAAAGAGAAGACACAAAGCAGTAACCCAAAACAGACACGTAACCTCGTTATGCAACCGATTTGCATTGCATGGACCGGAGCGATGAGCGCTCTGGTATTCTCATTCGCCTGCGGCAGCGCTTATGCCGCGATGTCTGTGTACAGCCTGGGCCACGCCGATATCGGCGTGGGCTACACGACCAGCGGCGGTTTGGAGCCGCACTGGCATCTGCACAGCGGTGCTACCGTCAACGGTTCGCCGTTGCCCGCCGATGCGGAATACGAGCCAGATCAATTGCTGGCCTTCGTTCCGAACCCATCCGTGCCACGCCCTACCGGGCCGATGTGGGATTTTCTCGGCAACAGCGCGGGGGATCCCTTGTGGTATTTGCCGCAGAGTCTGCAGATGACGAAGCCATTCCTCGGCATCGCGAGCGAGGAGTTGAATCCGGACGACTGGACCTCGCTCAAGTTGAGCCTGGTGGGGATGACCGGTCCCACGGGTGGCCATTTCTCACTGTGGCAATCCGGCTTCTCTGGCCCGGACGTCAAAATGGCGACCAGCGATGGTATCACCGGAGCCGACAGCTTCAGCCTGGTGGTGGGTGGTCACGACCACTACAATTATGGCTTCACCCAACCGGGCGTGTACTACCTCGACTTCAAATGGGACGGGGTTCACGTCACTGACGGGCCGGTTTCTGCGGAGGGCCGGCACGCGTTTGGCGTGACGGTGGTGCCCGAGCCCGGTGAAACAGCGGCCGTCGCTGGCGCGGTGCTGGCCGGTTTCGCTTTGTGGCGGCGCTGGAAAACCAAGCGACAGGCTTGAGCCGCCGGATCGCCAGCTATGAGTCAAGGCGCCGGCCGATTCGCATGGCCGGCGCCGCGACCCGCCAAGAGTTGGATCGCTTGCCGTCCGCGGGGCTTTTTTACCGGGTCGGCCCGCGCGCTGGCCGTGTGGTCTGTGCCGTCGGCATGTCGTCGCGACTGCGCCGATTGATTCTGCTGGGCGTGCTGGTGCTGTTTGCCGTTCACGGGGGATGGTCGCAGCGGAGTTTGCGGCAGCAAAAGCTTGCACTCATCCCCCGGGGCGCCGCGGTGCTCGGTGACGCGCCGCCCGCGCTGGCCATGGTGACTGTCGCGTTTGGGGGATTCCGGGGGTTGGTCGTGACCGGACTTTGGTTGCGCTTGGTGGAGTTACAGGAGCGGGGCCAGTTTTTCGAGGCGCGGCAACTGGCGTCTTGGATTACGCAACTGCATCCGGAGAGTGTCGCGGTGTGGCGGTACCAGGCGTGGAATCTCGCATATAACTTGGCTGGGGTCTTTTCGGCGCCGGAACAGCGCTGGCCCTGGGTGGAGGCCGGCATCAGCCTGCTCCGGGATCACGCCTTGCGTTACAATCCCGTCCGGGCCGAACTCTACACCGAGCTGGCCACTTTTTTTCAGCACAAGCTGGGCATGGATCTGGATCCGGCCCATCGCTACTACAAGGAGGCGTGGGCGACCCGCATGGCGCATCTACTCGGACGGCCCCCTGACTTGGCGACTTTGGCCAACCCGCAGAGTGAGAAGGCGCGGGAGCGGGTGCGTCGGCTGCGGGAGGAGCTGAAAATGGACCCGGAATTCATGCTGCACGTCGACAGCCATTACGGCCCATTCGACTGGCGGCTGCCCGAGGCTCACGCGGTGTACTGGGCTGACCTTGGTCTGGAACGTTGCGGGGCGCACGATGCGTTGCCCCTGCGCCGGGTGATCTGGCAGGCCATGCTGGGCGCGTTCAAGCACGGCCGACTGATCGAGAACGCGGCCGACCAGACGCTCGACTTCGGTCCCAACCTCGCGCTGATTCACAAGGTGCATGAGGCCATCGAGGAGGCGATGGCCGCCGACCCGGACCGGGCCGACTACATCGGCCGCGCTCATCGCACCTTTCATGAGGAAGCGGTGGTGTTGTTATACACTCGCAACCGTCGCGCGGACGCCGAGACCTGGTTCCAAAACCTTCGCCGCGAGTTTCCCCAGTCCGTGCCGGAGGGGCAGGACTTGGACGCGTATGTCATTGAGCGGGTCACCCGGATCGCCGCGGGTTCGACGTTGGACCGCGTCCGCGGGGTCATCGAAGGACTTCTGATTACCGGCTATCAGAATTACGCGGTGGGCGAAGACGAAGCGGCCGTGGGGTACGTGCTCCTCGCCCGCCAGATATGGCGGCGCCACCAGGCGCGGTTCGAGGGCCAGGAGGAGCGCGCCGGCCTGCCTCCTTTCGAGGCACTGCAACAAGATATTGTCCAACGGGTTTTGCGCGGCGAGACCCTGATCAGCGCTGCGCTGGCGGAGCAGATTCGCCGCCGGGCGGGTTTGGATGCTCCGCCGGACAACCCGCTCTGATGCCATGCAAGTAACCTCACTGCTTTCCCAATCGAATTCCCAAGAGGCCACCGGACCGGCGTTGAATCGCGGGCGGTTGGCGGCGTTCGCTTTGGGGACGGTCGCGGTGCTGAACTCGTATCTGGCCGCGTGGCTTTTCGCGCTGTCGCCGGAGGTGGTTGCGGCCAGCGCGCTGGTGGGGAGTTTGTTGCTGGGCGGGCCGTTGTTGCTTAACTCGCTCCGGTCCCTGCGCCGTGGCGAGTACGGCATCAACGAACTGGTCAGTCTGGCCATCCTCGCCGCCCTGGCCTCCGGAGACTACCAGACCGCCGGGGTGGTGGCTTTTTTCATGGTGGTCGGGGAGTTGATCGAGACCCGCACCGCCGCCGGTGCCCGGGCGGCCATTGAGGCCCTGGTGCGCCACACCCCCGACCGTGCCCGCCGCCTCACCTCCGGCGGGGCGGAAGAAGAGGTTCCCGCGCAAGCCTTGCGTCCCGGCGATGTGATCCGGGTGCGGCCCGGGGACAAACTGCCGGCCGACGGACGCATCCGGGCCGGACGCGCCACGCTCAACGAGGCCAGTATCACCGGGGAATCCCTGCCCGTGGACAAGGGGGAAGGTGAAGCGGTCTTCGCGGGTTCACAAAACCTGACGGGGGTGCTGGAGGTGGAAGTGACCCGGGCCGGGGCCGACACCACCCTCGGCAAGGTGCGGAACCTGATCCTCGCTGCCGAGCAGACGAAACTGCCCATCATGCGCCTGATTGACCAGTATGCCGGCTATTACACTCCGCTGGTGCTGGTGATGGGAATGGTGGTCTGGATGTTCACGCACGACCTGCCGCGGGTGATTGCGGTACTCGTAATCGCCTGCCCCTGCGCCTTCATTCTGGCCACGCCCACCGCCATGGTGGCCGCGCTGGCGGCGGCCTCGCGGGTCGGACTGCTGATCAAGAACGTGGGCGAACTCGAGGTGGCCGCCAAGGTCCGGGCCTTCCTGTTCGACAAGACCGGCACGCTGACCATCGGCCGCCTGCGGGTTGCGCGGCTGATCGTGGCGGAGGGAATCAAGCCCGCGGAATTGCTGTACCTGGCCGCGTCGGCGGAACAACACAGCAACCATCCGGTGGCGCGGGCCGTGGTGGCCTGCGCGCGCGAAGTCGAGCTGCCCGTGGGGGCGGCCACCGAGGTTCATGAAGCGGCCGGTTTGGGGCTGCAAGCGCGGGTGGACGGTGCCGAAATCCGGGTGGGCCGCCTCAATTGGCTGCGCGAGCACGGCGTGTCTGTCGAGGGGCTCCCGGTGGTTTCACCGGATGCCGAGGGTCTGAGTCTGCTGCACGTGGCCCGCAACGGCCGGGCCATCGGGGCGATTGGCCTGCGCGATGAAGTTCGCCCCGAGGCCCGGGAGAGCCTGGCGGCGCTGAAGCGCGCCGGAATCCGGCATCTGGTCATGGTCACCGGAGATCGTGAGGCCGTGGCCCGGATGGTGGCGCGGGAGGTGGGCTGCGATGAGGTGCATGCGGAATGCCTCCCGCAGGACAAGGTGACGCAAGTGGAGCAACTCAAGGCCCGCGGCTACCGCATAGCCGTGGTGGGGGATGGGGTCAATGACGCACCCGCCCTGGCCGCCGGAGACCTCGGCATTGCGATGGGTGCGGCCGGCAGCGACGTGGCCATTCACAGTGCCAGCATCGCCCTGATGAACAGTGATCTGCGCCGGCTGCCCTTTCTGGTGGAGTTGTCCCGCGCGGCCCGGCGTACCATCAACCAGAATTTTCTCATCGGCCTGGCCTTTATTGTGGGCGGGTTGACCCTGGCCGCTTTTGGCTACATCAATCCCATCGTCGCTGCGATCCTCCACAACGCCGGCTCGTTGCTGGTGGTGTTCAACAGCGCCCGCTTGGTGCGCAGCGGCGAGGAATTGGACCATGCCGAGCCGGCACCCATCGCTGCTACCCGTGCCCCGGCGACCGATGCCTTGGTTCCACAGGCCTCATGAGCGACCACGTTCACGGCTTTTCATTTTGGGCAACGCCCTCGCGGCGTTGCCGCTCCCTTTCCTTCCGGGCGGAAGGATTCGGCGCCGGACCGGACTCGGGGTCAACGATTCCCGGTCCGGCGCCAGCACCCGTAGGCGCTGCTGTCCGGTCAGACGGCAGTGCTGTTCAACCCGAAAACGACAGAAAAGAACAGCATGAAAAGAAACCTCATTGCCCTCTCAACTCTGGGAACCTTGGTCGCCGCAACCTTGGCTCTGCCCGGCGCGGTACGGGCGGCCGACCTCCCCGTGCTCACGACCGGCCATGCCGATGTGGGCGTCAACTACGAGGACGGCGCTTGGGACCTGCACGTCCACGCTGAAGACCTTGGCATGGAATACGAACCAGATGGCGTCTGGCTCAAGGTGGCCGCCAGCGCCCGCACCTCGGTGCCTTCCGCGCCGGCGTTCAGCTTTCTCGGCGAGCCCGGCGCGCCCATCTGGATGCTGCCAGCCATCCAGCGGCCCGACTTGCTCTTTCTCGGCCTTGGCACGGAAGAGTTGGCCGCGGGCGTTTTTTCCAACAACACCGTTCGCCTCGCGCTCAAGAGCGTGAACGGCCCCGGTGACTTCATCGTGTATCAGCTCGATGCCTTTGGCTCGCCGGTGGTCTCGTTCAACAGCCGCGACGGCATCAGCAGCAACGACCTCCGCACCTTGACCGCCGGCAGCCACGTTCACGTCAATTGGGTGTTCACCGCGCCGGGCCGGTATCGGATCGGCCTGCAGGCCTCCGGCGTGCTGGCCGCCACCGGCGAAACCACCACCAGCGAGGTCGCCGAATACCTCTTCGACGTGGGGGAATTGCCCCGGCTCATTTTGTCCAGGGAAGAGGGCCACGACCACCTGCACTTGAGCTGGCTCTCCGAGACCAACGCCCGCTACCAAATCCAATACCGCATGGATGCGGTCACTGGCGGCTGGACCAACCTGGGTTCGCCCATCGCCGGCACGGGGGACGTCATCGGGGAGCACATCGAGCCGGAACACGCCGCGCAATTTTTCCGCGTGCTGGTGGACTACAATCCAGGCAGCGCGCCGGGCGTGATCGCCCGCCTGTTCGTCGCCGACGCCACGAACGCCGCGCTCTCGCTGATTGACCTGGAGACGGGCGTCATCTCGCCGGGGTTGTTCCCGTTGAGTTCACGCGCCATCCTCGGTTCCAGCCCGAGTTCCCGCTACTGCCTGGCCATTGAGCTGGACGCCGACAAAGCCGAACTCTTCGACAGCGGCATCTACGTGGAGGACCACGGCGACCACTGGCATTACTATAAGGAAAACCCGCGGCGGATGAACATTCCCCTGCTCGGCGACAATCCGGTCCACGCCGTCACCGTGGGGGATTGGCTGACCCTGCATTGGGATCTGAGCGGGCGGGTGGACCTGTTCCACGAACCGCAGCTCCGGCTGCTCGGCGATGCCTACAGGCCCGCCACCATCGTGGCCGGCGCACAACACGGATCGGCGGTGCCCTTCACCAACGCGGGCCGCTTCTTCGCCATCAGCAAACCCAACCCGCTCTACCCGGACCCGGTCCCGAATCCCCTCCCGGTCGGCGTGGACATCTGGGACCTTGACACGAGCAACCGGGTCCACACCGCCACCGGCTACTCGAACATGCATGGCGAAGCCGGCAACGGCTGGTCGGCGGCCTTTGGCTTCGCCGAAGGCGTGCTGGTGCTCTGGCACAATGGCACGGGCTGGACCAACTTCATGGTGCCGAACCCGCCCTCCATGCCTGCCGGCTATCGCATCGGCGACCTGCGCGGCCACGAAAGCCTCAACCACTACTTCGGCCTGGCCTTCAAACGCGAGGACGCTGGCGACATGTTCGTGATCAACGCCACCAACCTGACCATGGAACTGCTGCCGCTGCCGGGAAGCTCGTTCGCCGTGGCCTACGAACTCAGCCCTGACGGCGACACGTTTAACGTCGTGCTGGCCAACGGCGACTTCGTGCAGGTGAACGCGCGGACCTTGCAAGTCATCGGCAGCCGAACCGGCTTGATTGCTCCGAGCACCAACCACAGCAATCACGGCCAGTTCCATCCCGGCGTGGCGGTCGGGCTGGGGCGCATCTACGTGACCGACCCGGTCGGGCAGCAAGTCCTGGAACTGGATGCCAGCACCCTGCAAACGCTGCGGACCTTCCCGCTGCCGGGAACGCCCACCAAAATCACCCTGCATGGCGTGTTGGTTCCGCCGACGCGACCTTAGCCTGTCCACCGCGACACGGCGGCTCGCGATGGCCATCCCAGCGGGCCGCCGTGGCTACCCGAAGCATCATCCTCGGCGCGATTGAAGGCGTGCTCGACTGTCATGCTGGTTTTGTGCATCTCAGCGGTTTTTCTGGGCTCACTAGCCGGCGGCCTGCTACCGTCGTGGGTCCATCTGACTCACACCCGCCTGCAAACCGCCCTGAGCTTCATCGGCGGGCTGATGCTCGGGCTGGCACTGCTGCACATGATTCCCCACGCGGCTGAGGAGGCACATTCGCTGGACCGCGCCATGGCCTGGGCCTTGGGCGGTTTCCTGACCTTGTTCTTCCTCCAGCGCCTCTTTCATCACCACCACCACGAAGTCGAGGCACCCGGCGATCCCGAAACTTCGGGCCTCACGGGTTGCTCCGCACATGGCGGTCCCCCGGCCTTGGGAGTAAACCACCGGCTCTCCTGGCTGGCGGTCTTGCTGGGGATGAGCCTGCACTCGCTGCTCGACGGACTGGCTTTGGGCACGGCGGTCCAGGTGGAAGCGCGCGCGACGGTGCGGTGGGTGGGGCTGGGCACGGCCCTGGCGGTCATCCTCCACAAACCTTTCGATGCCCTGACGGTGCTGACCCTGATGCGAGCCGGGGGGTGTGGAGCCGGCCTGCGGCGCGCGGTGAACGTGGGCTTCGCCCTGATAGCTCCACTGGGCGCGGTGCTGAGTTTTGTGGGCTTGGGTGCGCTGGTGCGGACCCACCACGAGATCCTGGGTTGTGCTCTGGCTTTTTGTGCCGGGAGCTTCCTCTGCATTGCGGGCAGCGATTTGCTGCCCGAGCTGCAGTTTCATTCACACGATCGGATACGGTTATCCCTGGCTCTGCTGGCGGGACTGGCCGTTTCCCTCCTCATCGGCCTTCTCGAGGGGGAAGGCCACGGCCACGGCCAGCATCATCATCACGCGGCAACGCATTGGCACCGGGCGTATCCGATACCCGATTTTTTCCCAGGGACCCGCGAAGAAGGAAACGGGGCATGACGAGTTATCGAATGACAAAGCCTTGTCACTCGCAGGTGGCTCGCCGGTCCGCGGCAGCTACGGGAAGCGGCGCCAACCTGAGGCCGCAAGAACCCGGACGCTCCCGGCCAGTTTTCGCCGTGAAGCGGCTGGGTGGTATCAGAGTCTTCCTGCGCTCGTGGCTGCTGGTCGGCGGGGTTCTGCTGATCGCGGGTCGCTGTCCGTGTTGCGGTCAGCCAACCTGCACGAATGCGCTCGGCGCGGCCGCGACGCTGGGTGGCCTGTGGGCGGGCGTCGCGGTGGCGTGGCGAGCGGTTTCCAGCCGGGTGATGCTTCTTCGCCGCCGCGCGCCGGCCCCGACGACCCTTTTGCGCGAATTGGAGATTCTTTATCCGGGACCATGAACACTCTCTCCGTTCCAACGGCTGCACCGACACCCCTGATCCTGCTCACCGGCTTCCTCGGCGCGGGCAAGACGAGCCTGCTGCGCCGGGTGCTGCCCGCTTGGAAGGCCGCCGGTCTGCGGCCGCAGGTCATCCTGAACGACCAGGCCAACGCCGAGGTGGACAGCCTGGCGTTGCGGGAGCTGGTGGAGGAAGTCCATGCGCTGACCGCCGGCTGCATCTGTTGCGACAGCCGGGAGGCGCTGGCCGACACGCTCGAGACACTGGAGGTCGGGGCGGACGACCTCGTGCTGCTGGAGACCAGCGGGACCACCGACCCTCTCCCACTCGTCGAGTTCCTGCTGGTCGCGCCGCCCTGCCGGCGGTTCAACCCGGTGCTGCAGGTGGCCCTCGTGGACGTCAAGCGCTGGCAGCGCCGCGGTCATCTCAACGCGCTGGAGCGTCGGCAGGTCCGCACCGCCACGCACGTCCTGTTCACCTGGGAAGACACCGTCACGCCGGACCGCGCCCGCGCCGTGCGCGCGGCGGTCCGTGAACTGAACCCGCACGCCCGGGTGCTGGAACCCGCCGACGTGCCGCAAACGCTGCTCGCAGAGGCGCGCGCCGCGGCAGCCGTGCGGCGGCCCGCCTTTGTGGCGTGGATTCCGCCCAAGCTGCGCGCCCTGGCCGGGCCGGAGGATGAACCGATGCTGGCCGCCTTTGGGGTGGAGTCGTCCGGCACCGCAACGGCCACCGGGCCGGTTTCAGAGTTGTCCCCGGCCATCCGGTCGTTGCCGGACGTGTCCGTTCACCGGCACGGCAAACGGCACGACGCGGTGCATGAGTGGGCTCACCGGTTCGTGGCCGTCCAGCTCGAGGTGCCCCGATGCCTGCCGCGGCCGCGCCTGTTGCGCTGGCTCGAGGAACTTCCCGCTGCGGTGATTCGCGCCAAGGGCATCGTCGAGTTCGAGGACCAGCCCGGCCGTTTCCACCTGTTCCAGCGGGTGGAGGACACCACCGGCTTCACCGAGATTTTCGTGCTCCCACCGGGGGGGGTCACGCTGGCCCTGCTGGTCGGCCTCGGCCTCGATCCCGAGGCCCTGCGCGGGCAGGCGGAGCGGCAGTTCACCTCTAACCCGGCCAACGCCACCCAACCTCCTGCTCACAACCCATGAAAGTCGCCTACGTCTTCGCCTCGAACATGGCCTGCACGTTCAAGCTGGCCTCGATGATCCTGCCGCAGCTCGAACTGGGCATCCACGGCGCGCAGGTCGTCGGCATGATGTTTTTTGACGACAACCTGTACCTGCTGCGCCAGGGCGACCCGGTCGGCGAGCGCCTCGCCAAGGTGGCCAGGGAACAGGGCATCCTCCTGATGGCCTGCGACCAGTGCGCGGTGCGGCGCAACCTGGCCGAGGGCACGTTCGACCAGTGCGGCACCGGCAGCGTGAAGGCCAAGGGCATGGTCGAAGGGGTGGTCTGCGGCTGTTTCCCACAGCTCTACGCCGCCCTGGCCTCCAACCCGCCGGACCAGGTCGTCACCCTCTAGGCGGCGGCATCGCCGGCACGGGCTACTGGTGAGGAAGTGGGCGACTCGGCGCTGTTCGAAGGTCAGGCGGACTGGCTGAAGGGGCGGACGAATCTCCAAGCGGAGTTGACCCAACTGACGATCCGGGGCCGCGAGTATCGGAGCGTTCGGTTCCCGTTCCCGGAAGGGAATGCTGCCGATCACACTCACTGACCTTGCCAGACTCCTGAGGCGTCGCTGCTTTTGAGGCCGCAGGCCGCTGTCCTCCGGGGCCGATGTGGGCGCGGTGTTCCTCACGCCCAGGCGGACGCAGCCCCCGCTTGCCAGCCGTGGGGCAAACCGGCAGCGTGTCGGTTTCAGACGACGTTGCCATGCCTATTACCATCTTGATTGCCGAGGCCAACCCGATCGAGCGCGTGGGGCTGCGCACGGTTTTGCACCGCGCGTCCGGCGTCCGCGTGTTGGCGGAGGCCGAATCCCCGGCGGCGGTGATCAAGCTGACCGACGAGCATCGCCCGGAGGTGATTATCCTCGGGGAAGAACTGCTGAAAATGGTCGGGCATGTGCTGCTCGAGGAACTGCGGCGCCGTCCCTCTCCCCCGGCGGTGCTGGTGCTGGGCCAGGAAGAAAGCACTGGCGCGGTGGAGCGCCTGCTGTCGGCCGGCGCGGCGGGATTTGTGCCGCGCAGCGCGCCGGTAGAGGAGTTGATTCACGCGATCCAGCGCGCGGCCGCGGGGGATCCGGCGGTGAGCGTCCACTTGCTCGGGCGAATTCTGCGGCGGCGTCATCACCCCGGAACCCACGAGCCGCCGGCAGATCCGACCGCCCTGCTTTCGCAGCGCGAACTGGAGATCCTCCGGCTCACCGGACTGGGCATGGAGGCGAAGGAGGTGGCGGAACAGCTCAAGCTCAGCCCCGGACGGTGGACGTGCATCGGGCCAACATCCGGCGCAAGCTGGGGATTCAGGGAATGCACCACCTCATGCGGTACGCGATGCGGTGGCTTGAGCACTGGACGCCGGATTCGGAGCGTGAGCGGTTTGCCGGGGCGGCGCGTCCGGTGTTGCTGGTGGAGGACGATGAGGTGGACATCCTGAGCGTGAAGCGGAGTTTCCAGGAATTGGCCATCGAATCGGCGCTCAAGGTGGCCCGTTCGGGCGAAGAGGCGCTGGCCTTCTTGCGGGATCCCGGAAACCCTCGTCCGTCCCTGATTCTGCTCGACATCAAGATGCCGGGGATGGATGGCCGCGAGTTTCTGGCCGAGTTGCGCCGGGATCCCACGTTGCGGCCGGCGCCCGTGGTGGTGTTGACGACGTCCCGGGACGAAGCGGATGTGACGCGGATGTACGATCTGGGGATTGCAGCCTACCTGGTCAAACCTACGGCGGCGCAGGAATTCACCGAGATGATGCGGAACTTGATGCGCTTCTGGTCCATGAGCGAAAAACCGCCGCCGCCCGCGGCTCAATAACGGGCCACGGAACGGCGAGCGTGGAGCGGGGATCAGGCCGGCGCAACGCGCTCAGCCAGGCGAGGCGTGGTCGAGAAGACTCTCCCAGAGTCGCTCGCTGGTCATGGCCCGCGAGAGGAATTCGGCCTCTTCATCGGCGGGGGTGGGCGGTTTGGGCTCGGTCGGCAGCCGGATCTTCATGGCGAGTCCCCCGCTGGCACTTTGGCCCACGGAGATGGTGCCGCTGTGATGGTGGACGATCAGGTACACTGCCAGCAGATGCGTGCCGAGTTCGCCCGCCTCCGACCGGCGCATTTGGAAGGGGTCAAGCAACGCGAGGGCGGCCTCCGCCGCGAGCCGGCTGCCGGTGTCCGTGACGAACAGCTCGATGGCCGCCGGACCGGCCCCACCAGGGGGGGGAGCCGTGGCTTCAAAACGGACCAGCGAACCGGGCGACAGGCTCAGCAATTCGTATCGCAGGATGAGCGGAAACAGCTTTTCGAACCGGCAGCCGTCCACCTTCAACACCGGGAGATCGCCGGCCACGGCGTTGACCACCTCGATCTTTCTGGCCCTCAGCTCGACGGCGAGACCGGCCGCCGCCCGGTCAATCGCTTGCGGTAGCGAAACCTCCTGATTGAACGTGTACGGAGGCGGGACGGGGATCACCAGACTGTCCAGCAGGCCGACCACGGTCTTGAACCTGGCCTGGACGTTGCGGTGGAAGTCCTGCCAGAAGTCCGGGTTCCGGAGCTGGTTGAGGTCAACATCCTCCCGCCGGAGCCCGTCGGGGACGAGCTCGAGGAATTGGCGGACGGATGCAACCGCGTTTCGCAGTTGATGCCCCAACCCCGCTCCGAGCACGCCCAGACTCAAGACGCGGTCAGTGACCACCAGCCGGTGCAGGACCGACAATTTCTCGCGGAGCAGCAGATCGCGCTCGAGTTGGACGGCGAAGAATTCGAGGCCGCGCTTGAGGGTCATCTCGAGCATCGGCACTTCCCACGGCTTGCTGACGTACTTGTAGATGGCGCCGCTGTTCACGGCGGCGATCGCCGCGTCCAGATCGGCGTAGGCCGTGACGAGGATGCGGATGATCTGCGGTCGCAAGCGGCGGGCTCGTTCGAGGAACTGGACGCCCTGTTCGCCGGGCATGCGTTGGTCGCTCATGACCACGGCAATCTCATCCTGGTGGTCCTCCAGCAGTTTGTACCCCTCGGCGGCGTTGGGTGCCGTCATCACCCGGAATGTTTCGCTGAAGACCCGGGAGAACTGCTTGAGGGATCGCTCCTCGTCATCCACGTAGAGGATGGCGAACCGCTTGTAGTCGTAAAGTTCGTTCATGGTGTGAAAAGGTCATCCCGGCATTTCAGCGGGGGGAAAGTCTTCAAGGGAAGCCGGGAAATCCAGCGTGAATTCGCAGTAGCAGCCGGGTTCCGAGGCGACCGAGATCCGTGCGCCCGAGTCCCGGAGAATCCGGTGGACGATACTCAAGCCAAGGCCGGTTCCTTTGCCAACCTCCTTGGTTGTGAAGAACGGATCAAAGATCTTCGCCTCGTCGCCCGCCGGCACGCCGGGCCCGTTGTCCCAGACGCGCACGATCCGCCGGCCCCCCTCCTCGCGAGCCGTCACGCGAATGCGGGGCCCGCCATCGGCGAACGGCTTGGTCTTCAGGGCGTCGAGGGAATTTTGGAGCAGGTTCACGAACACCTGCGTCAGCCGGCCGGCGATGCCGGGCACCCGGAAGTCCGCCGGCACTTCCACGGTGACCTCCACCTTGTCCTTCCACTCGGCCGCGAGGAACCGCAGGGCCGATGCGACCACCTGCGACACGTCAACTTGCTCCAGTTCACCTCCTTGTGGGTGGGTGAACGAGCGCAAGTCCGAGATGATCCCGGCCACCCGGTTCACGCCTTCCTCGATGTCTTTCAGCGTGTCCTCGAACTCGGCACGCTCCGCCGCCGGCAGGTGCCGCGCGTGGCGTCCCAGCACGAACACACCGGTGCGGGCGAAGTTGAGCGGGTTGTTGATTTCGTGGATCAACCCGGCGCTCATCCGGCCGAGCGACACCATTTTCTCCATCTGGACCAACTGGAGTTCAGTCTCCTGGAGTTCGTCCAACGCGGCCTTGAGCCGGTGGTTCTGCACGGCCAGTTCCTTCTGCAGGCGGTGCGTGTCCACCATGTTTTTGAGACGGAGGCGCAGTTCCGACATCGAGAAGGGCTTGGCCAGGAAGTCGGTGGCGCCCGCCGCCAGCGCGGCGAGCTTGGTTTCCTCGTCCGCCCGCGCGGTGAGCATCAGGAACGGGAGGTTTTGCGTGGATGTTCTGGCGCGCAGTTCGCGGCACACCTCCAGTCCGTCCTTTTCCGGCAGCATCATGTCGCAAACGATCGCGTCAGGCAGAAGCTGCGCCGCGAGGGCCGTCGCCTGCGCGCCGTCCACCGCCTCGAACACGTCGTAGTCGTCCGCCAGTTGGCTTTTCAAAAAGCGAAGCATGTCGGGCTCGTCATCGGCGATGAGCAGCCGAATGCGTTGGGCGCTTCCCCCCGGAGTCCAGGGGCGCAGCGTCTCCCGCAGCTTGCCGACGCTCGAGTACAATTCCGCCCGGCGGTAGAGCGAGTTGAGCCACGACCCGTCGCCGGTGCCGGCGGTCTCCGGCGCCGGTCGGTCAGACTCCAAAGGGGATGACTCCGGTGGGGCAGGGGAGCCGTCGGTTTGCGACTCGGTAGCGGCGGGCAGGCGGACGGTCATCGTCGTGCCCCGGCCCAGTTCGCTCGCCACGCTGACATGGCCACCGTGGGCCTCCACCAGCTCCCAGACCAGGGCCAAACCGAGGCCGGCGCCCTGGTACTTGCGGCGGGCAGAGGTGTCGGCCTGCCAGAACCGTCCTCCGAGGTGAGGCAGGTCTTCGGGCGCGATGCCGACTCCGGTGTCCTTCACGTCCACCACGATGTCGTTGTCTTCCCGTCGCCCGGTCACCTCAATCTTGCCCCCGGCCGGGGTGAACTTCAGGCTGTTGAACAGCAGGTTGAGAAAGACTTTTTCCAGCTTGTCCGGGTCTCCCCAAAACGCGCCGACCCCCTCGTCCAGGTCGCAGTTGAGGTGCAGACCGCGATCCAGGGCAAACTTGTCCAGCGAGCGAACCAAACTGCGGAGGAAGCTGGCGGCAGGCACGGCCGAGCGGCGGAGGGGGAGCTTGCGGGCGTCCAGTCGCACCAGATCGAGCAGATCGTTGATCAGCTTGAGCAGTCGCAAGCCGTTGGCCCGCATCGTCTCGAGCGACTCGCGTACCTGGGGGTCGCGCGCCAGCGGCGCCGCGAGCAGGGTTTCCAGCGGGGCGAGCAGCAGCGTGAGGGGGGTTCGCAACTCATGGCTGATGTTGGCGAAGAACCGCCCCTTCATCTCGTCCAGCGCCCGCAGTTGTTCGTAGTTGCGTTCCAGGAGGCGCTGACTGCGGGACAGTTCGTAGCGGAGGGTGAACTCGCGCAGGCGCAACTGGTTGAGGGCCCAATTCCCGACAACAACGATCAGGCCGGTGACCGCCAGAAAATACAGGTTGTTAAAAACGATGCCCGGTTCCATCGGAACGCGGCTGACGCTTCCGGCGAGGGCGTACAGCAGAAGAATCAGCAGCGTGGCGATCACCGATTCCCGGGGATCCCACTGGACCAGCGCGTTGACGCCGAGGAGCACGAGATTGAACGCGGCATAGTAGGGCGAGTTGAATCCCTCGACCTGCGCGATGATCACCGCGAGAAACACCGCCGGCAGCAGTGCGATCGGCATTCCCAGCCAGCGAATGTTGCCGCGCGCCCATTCGGTGGTGTGAAGCCACCAGAGTCCCAGCGCGAGCGCGGAGCAAATCAGCCGCAGCACGAGAAAGCTCCCGACCTGTTCGGGGTACACGAACAGGTCCGCCAGCGAGCCGGCCGGCATGAGCACGGCCACCATGACGGACGCGAGTTTCCCGGACCGCAACCTCCGCGCCAGAACGTCCTCCGCCAGGGCCGCCTGAAACTCGGGGTCGCTTTGCACCGCCGTCGGCCGGCCCTGGCTCGCAGGGGTGGCTGCCTCTGCGGTCGGAGCCGCCGCGTCACCCACCGGCAGGCTTGCGAACTTCAAGGTAGATGTTGACTCCGGTGTCATCCGATTTGGTGGCGATGCATGCAGGCGCCACGCCGGTGGGGTGAAGCTGCCTCATCTGGGCTTGGTCCCGGTAAATCAGGTGCCATTCCAACAGAAACTCCATGCCGTGCCGCATGGGGTTGGACGGATCCACGTTTGTGGCGATCAACAGGCCCCCCGGCGCGACGAAGCCGTAAAGAATGTTCACGAGGCGCTGGCAAATCCGGTCGGACAGGTAGTCAAACAGGCCGGCGCAGTACACCAGGTCGTAGCGGGGCGTGTCCGGCATCGGCCGGCCGGCATCGCGCAGCAGTTGGTGAACGGACTTTTGTTCAAACCGGAGTTCCGTTCGCCGGCCGTGCCGCGCCCGCGCGCCTTCGAGCTGGGTGCGTGCGTAGTCAAGGGTCTCCGGGTTGAAGTCCCACAGCAGGAAGTCCGCTTCGCTGGACACCTCATGGTCCCGCAGGAATCGCTGCACCTCGCCGGCGGGGCCGCATCCCAAGTTGAGAATCCGCGCCCGGCGGCCTTGGGCGGCCACCCGCCGGGTTTCGGCGACGAGGTTCTCGAGCAGGTAAGTGATCCGATTGCGGTGTGCGACGGAGGGCGCCTGGTTGAGGAACCACAGGTTCACCGTCTTGGCAAAGAGCGAGGCGCCTTGGAGCGGGTCGCCGAGGATCATGTTGACCATCTCGTAGTCGCCCGCGTAGCCGAGAGGCTTGTGGTACGTGCGATAGGGGAAGGGGGCGCACAGCACGAGGGGGTGCAACTGACGCCGCATGTAGGTGCGGTGCATCGGCAGGGCCTCGGTCGGCAGGTTGTTGGCAATCCGCTCGAAGCGCGTGAACAATTCGGTGGTCTCCCCCACCACCGGCCGGTGCAACTGCTCGATGACCTCCCGCTCATGGGTCGCGCGGTCGCCGGCGGGGATCGAACGAATGCCCAGCTCCAATTGCTCCAGCCACCGGCGCAGGTCGGCGAGCCAGGTCTGCATGTCTGCCACCACCACCTTGAACTCCGGCTCGATGAGGCGCGCCTTGTTGGCTTCGTGGAGAAACGCTTCCAGCTCGCCGGCCAGTCGCTCCCGCTGGCTGACCGGGGAAAAGAGGTCCACGTCCAGCCACGCGTCGTTCAGCGTGGCCTCGCACAGCAACATGATGCCGGCGTTCACCAGGTTGCTCACCGTCGCCCGGCCGGAATACACCAGGCGCTCGCCGATGGTGATGCGGAAGTCGTTCAGGACCTCGGACAACTGGAGGATGCTGAACGGATTGTACACTTCGAAGACGACATCGAAGCGGGTCAGCCGCACGGGGGTGCTGCGAATGCCCATCCCCTGGCTGTTTCGGCACGTCAGGAGGACGTCCCGATTCCGGGCCATCGTCTGGTCTGTTCGATTGGTACTCATTTTAGGGAGACCAAGAGTACACGCGGGCAAAAATTCGAACGCGTCTTCTCGCGAACTCAACCGGTTCGTTGCTAAGGCCTGCTGAAGACGACTGTTTCCCGACACCGGGAGCGATTGACCACAGGCCGAACCAGTCTCGAGGAGAGCGAATCCCAGCATGGCCCAGAACGCAATATTGAATGACGAGTGCCGGCGGCGGAATCCAACCTGTCTGACGACGGGTGTCCTCGTATGGAGCAAGGCTTGGAGACAATCGGCTTGCGGCTGTCGTGGCTTCGCGAAAACAGTCGCTAAAACAAAATTGAGCGTGTCGGGGTGAGCAGTCGGATGAAAGATTTGGTCGGAAAGCGAGCGCTCTTGACGGGCGCTAACGGAGGTTTGGGCCCGTGGCTGGCTCGCGCGCTTGCGGTTGCGGGGATGGATGTCGCGGTCTCGGGGACCAGCGGCGCGGAACTTAACAACGTTGCCGAAGAGGTGCGGAGCCTCGGCCGCCGATCCGCGGTTTTCCCGGCGGACTTGCGTTTTTCCGAGCAGGTTTCGTGGCTTGCTCGGGAAGCCGACGCTGTGTGGGGTGGCATTGATGTGTTGATTAACAACGCCGGCCTTGAATACACGGTCCCGTTTTTTCGGCTGCCCGAAGAACAGATGTGCGAAGTCATCGAAGTGAACTTGACTGCACCCCTGCGCCTGACGGGTATTCTGATAAACGGGATGATCGAGCGCGGGTGGGGGCACGTCGTCAACATGTCATCGTTGGCGGCTAAGGCTGGCCCTGCTTGTCAAGAGGCTTACGCTGCTACCAAGGCAGCGTTGATCGCCTTCAGTCTGTCCCTTCGCGCTACGTGTCGAGGAACTGGCGTCAGTGCATCCGCCGTGTGTCCGGGATTTGTAGAGACCGGGATTTACGCTCGGATTGTTCAGCGCACCGGTTGCCGGGCTCCCTTCCTTCTCGCGCCGATTCCTCCCGAGAGGGTCGCGAAAGCCGTAATTCGCGCGATCAGGTGCGACGAGGCTGAAGTCCTCGTTTCCAAGTTCCCGGTCCGGCCGATTCTAGCAGTCATGGCCTTGGCGCCAGCACTTGGGCTCCGGTTGGTTGACTGGCTCGGGGCCCATGAGTTTTTCAGGCGAGTTGCAGCCAGACTCAACTCGCCTCCGACCGATCCGCTGGGGTAAGCAGTCTCGAGTTCAATCCGAATCGGTGAAAACCCGGGAAGCACCCGTCACGAAAGCAACGCCCGGCGCCCGTGACTCGGTATGAAGCGAATCGGCTGGTGGAAATGGTGTCGAGGCGCGACCTTTTTTCAGTCTCCCGGCGATGGGAAATCTATGCGGGTAGGGAGGTATTCCAGTACTCGAGAGTAGTTCGCCGCGATGCAAGCTCGGCGGAAATCACCGGGTTATGCAGTTTCTCGCCGCCCTTGGCGCCCCCCCCGCGAAGGTTGACCCAAGCGAATTTCACCGGTATGACTTGTCTGCAATGAGCACGCCACGAGTGGTTTCCTTCGAGCGGATTTCGGTGGTGGTATTCAGCGCGGGGGCGGTGTCGGTGTTGGCCACAGGGTTTCGCCTCCCTGACCAAGACGCATTCGCAACCGCCCGCGGCGAAGCCTTTGCGGCCACGGCCGACAATCCCTCCGCCATTTACTACAACCCCGCCGGTATTGGCCAACTGCGGGGGCATCAGCTATCCGGTGGCGCGTATGGGCTGAATATTCAGAGCCGCTTCGAGTCGCCGACCGGCGCTCAGTTTGACAACTCCAAAGACCTGCACGCGATTCCGCAGGTGTTTTACGTGTATGGTGCCGAGTCCTTGCCCTTCAGCTTCGGCTTGGGAGCCTATTCACCTTACGGCCTGAGTTCCGAGTGGCCCGAGACCACGGGGTTCCGCACGGTCGCGTTGGAGGGAAGACTGACCTATTTCACCCTCAATCCGGTTGCGGCATGGCGGGTCACGCCCCGCCTCTTTGTGGCGGCGGGCGCCACGATCAACTACGCGGAACTGGACTTCACCCAAGGGCTGACGCCGATACCCGGCAACGACTACTTCAACCTCCGGGGCGAAGACCTGGACGTGGGGTTCAATCTCGGCGGGCTGTGGAAGGTCAACGAACAGTTCACGGTGGGTCTCGCGTATCGAAGTGCCACTACGATGGAACTCGAGGGCAAATCCGAATTGATTGTCCATTCGCCCGTTCCCCCGTTTTTGCCCGGACCGGTGGCCATGACCCAAGACGCCTCCGCCCGGTTGCCACTCCCGTTTAACTTGGTCTTCGGTGTGTCGTACCGGCCCACGCCAAAATGGAATTTCGAGGTCAACGCCGATTACACGGATTGGAGCCGGCTGAACACGGTGACTGTCAAACAGGCCCCGCTTCCCGATGCCGGTCTCGTCCTGAACTGGGAACCAAGCTGGTATTACGAATTTGGGGCGACGCGGTATCTCGAAAAGGGGTGGTGGGTCAGCCTGGGCTACATCTTCAATGAGAACTCCGTGCCGGATGCATCCTACTCGCCGCTGGTGTACGATTTGGATCGCCACTTCATTAGCGCGGGGCTTGGCGTCGAGCACGATCATCTCCGCCTCGGGCTCGCCTATCAGTTCGGCTATGGACCGACCCGAACGGTTGCAGGCAGCGCGCCGTCCGCTGCCGGGCAGACTGCGGACGGGAAGTACGATTTTCTGAGCCATGCCGTCATCGTCACCGCTGGTTGGAAATTCTAGCCCGGCGCCCCTGGCCATCCCGCGATCGTCTTCGGCTTCGCCCCGTCAGCGCAAACTGGGCGGAACCCGGCGGGTGGCCTTCCAATGCACGGTGCCGCCGTGGTGGCACGCGTGCGCAGAACCGCCCAATCGTCGCGCCCCCGGCTTCTCCGGGTCGCCGCCATGACGCTTCCCGGCGCGCCCCGCGACCTGCCCGGCGCAACGCTGGAGCCAGATGCCCCGGTCCCCGCGGGTCCGAGCGACGCGACTGCCAACCTCGAAATGCTCGTCAGTCCCGACGGCCGGATTCTCGGTGCGAATCGGGACTGGCGCGAAGCCTTGGGATGGCACGAGTCAGAGCTGGGCGGCTTGACGATCTTCGACGTGACCGACCGGGCTGACCACGCGGTGTGTCAAGCCTGGCTGCGGGAACCGACTACCCGCACGACGGTGTGGCTGACCCGATTGCGTTTGAGGGCCCGTGACGGTCGCGAGTTGCCCACCGAGGGAGCGGTTGCGGTGGAGCGCCAGGACGGTCAGGCGGTCCGACTGCACGTTGTCCTGCGGGACATGACCGGGCCCCGCCGGGATGAAGCCCACTGGCGCGAGCAGGCGGAGCTGCTCCGGGCGGTGACCACGCACGCCCCGGTGGGGGTCTTCCGGGTGGATCTCGACGGCCGGTTGACCTACGCCAACGAGCGCTGGCGGCGTTTCGCTAGCTTGGGGCACATCGGGGAACCACGGGGTGTGTGGTGGCAGATGGTTCATCCCGACGACCGCCCCGGCGTGGTCGCCCAGTGGCAGCGATCCCGGCTGCAAGGTCGCGACCTCGTTTGCGAGTTCCGTTCCCGCGGACCCGGCGATCACCCCCGCCGGTACCGAACCCGCCTCGCAACGGTGGCTGGCGCTGAAGGGCGGCCGCAGTCGTGGCTTGGTGTGACCGAAGACATCACCGACGCCTGGGAGGCCAGTCGCCGCCTGGAAGGTGCCCGGCAGAATCTCGAGGCGGCCGTAGCGGCCCGAACCCGTGAATTGCGCGCGATCAATCGGGAGCTCAGCGAGTTTGCCTACGCTGTGACCCACGACATGAAAGCCCCCCTTGCGCGGCATTCATCGGATTACCGAGTGGCTCGTCAAGGACCACTGCGGACAGCTCGACCCCGAGGGCGCGCGGTTGTGCGAGATGCTTCAGGACCGCGTACGGTTTTTGAATGACTTCGTCGAAGGGATGCTGGCCTACACCCGCATCGGGCGCGAGCGGGTCATCGAAACGGATGTGCCGCTGGCCACGGTGCTGCAGGGGATTCGGGAGGTCCTGTCGCCACCTCCGACGGTGAAGTGGATTGTTCCGGACCCGGCTCCGGTCGTTCGCGGGACTCCCGAGTACCTGTATCAAGTGTTTCAAAACTTGCTCGACAACGCGGTGCGACACCTTCCGCAGCAAACGGGTCGGGTGGAGGTGGGTTGCCGTCGCTTGGAATCCGCGTGGGAGTTTTGGGTGACCGACAACGGACCGGGCATTCCGCGTCGTTACCAGGACAAGCTGTTTCAAGTCTTCCAGAAGCTGCCGGCTGCGGCGGGGACCCAGGGCACCGGCTTGGGGCTGGCCCTCGTCAAACGGATCATTGACAGCCGCGGCGGCACCATTCGTCTGGAATCAGACTCCGGACGCGGGACGACCGTTCGTTTCGTCTGGCCTGACCAGCCGGTCGGCGTTGGCGATTCCCCGCCAAAGGCGTCATTGGCCCCCGGCGACAGCCTCTTTCCACAGCTCTGACCCGGATGGGCAGAAAGCGGCCGGCCGGGTCCGCCAATCGGCTGGGGCACGGGGGGGCGCGGGCCGCCGCTCAATCCACGAAAGCGAATTCGTTCGAAAGCAGCAGCACTTGGGCGAGTTGTTCCAGCGGCGTCAGCGGTGGCTGGGTTCGGTCCGGTCGGGCAAAGTCGCGCTCGGCGGCCCATTCGGTGCGCGCGACCGAATCGCCCGTGGGTTCAAGCCGGATGGTGGGCGCCCACGTGAAACTGTCGAAGGCCGGTCCCGCGAGGCAGTCCACCACAAAATCGAGCGCGTCGCCCGCTTGGACGGCGAGGTCGGCGACGACGGTTTCTTCGGCGGAATTAAAGGCGCGCCACTCGGCGACCCGCCCCTTGCCCGTTTGTACGAGCCGGGCGCGCACTCCGTCGCCCTGGGCGTTGTCGTGCCGCAAAGTCCCCGCGATTTGCGCGACGCCGTCTGCCGGCGCCAGCCAGCGGCGGATCACCGAAAACTGCCGCGAGTTTCCGGGGTGCCCACCCGTCGCGGTCAGACAGGCGTAACCGCGCTCGTCGCTCACGGGAAACTCGGCCGCCGGCGTGATCCGGCCGTCCCGCCGAAAGGTCATTTCCGTGAAAGCGACGGTCGCGTTGGCGGCCTCGTCATAGTGGCCAAGGCCGTATCGCCAGCCGCCGGCCACGCTGGCAGGGCGTTCGGCCAGTCGGCCGAGGAAGGCCGTGCCCAGGTGCTCTTCGGCTGCTTCGGGCGGTCGCTGGAACACGCGGACAAAAAGGTTTCGAACCACGTCCGCCGGTGTCGCGGCATTTTGGGCGGCCCGTTGTGCTACCCGTTGCGCCTGTTCGATCACGAACGGCCCGTTCATCAAGAACAGCGCCTGTTGCGGGACAGTGGTCGTGAAACGTCCCGGACTGCTCGCGTCCGGATTGGCGAAGTCGAACGTGCGAAAGAGGCCGGGCAGGTTTTGGCGATCAATCAACCCGTACACGGTGCGTCGGCCGGTAAAGGGTTCGGCGAGCAAGTCGGCCGGTTGCCCGCCCATGGTGGCATCGAGGCGATCGGCCACCGCCAGCAACGAATCCCGCAGCGCCTCGAAGTCCAGGCGGCGGCGATTCTGGCGCCAGAGGAGCGTGTTCTCGGGGTCCAGGGCGGCGGCACGCTGCGGGGCGGCAGCGCTCGTTTCGCCAGTATGCCACGCCAGACCCGGCCGATCGGACCCATCCGACGAGTCATGGTACCCCGCCCTCTGCCGGTAGGTGCTCGAGCACAGGATCAGCCGGTGAAGGTTCTTCACGGACCACCCCTGCTCCATGAACGTGGCCGCCAGCCAGTCGAGCAAGTCCCGTTGCAAGGGCGCTTCGGTGCGCACGCCAAAGTCGCTCGGCGTGCGGACCAGCGGCGCGCCAAAGTGCCAGCCCCACACGCGGTTCACGAACACGCGGGCGGTGAGCGGGTTGTCCCGGCTGGCGATGGCTTGGGCCAGCTCCAAGCGCCCGCTGCCGTTGGTGAACGGCGGCGGATTCGGCCCGGCCAGAACTTCCAGGAAGCGGCGCGGCACTTCGGCGCCCGGATTGCCGGGGTTGCCCCGGATCAACAGGCGAGAATTGTGGGGGACCGGGAGATCCTCCAGCGCCATCGCCCGCGCCGGGGCGCCGGGATGCTGCCATTCCAGTGCCGCCAATTCCTGGCGATGCTGGACCGTCTGGTTGTCCAAGTGACGCGCAATGATGCGGCGCACTTCGGTGCCCGGCAGGTCGGGCGGGGCGGCCGAGCGGTCAGACTCGCTCAACTGCGCGTTGTCCTTCAGCAGCGCGATCCACTGGCGCAGCACCTCGACCGCGAGCTTGCGTTCGCTGGCGAACGTCTCGAGGTTCGCATCGGTGGGCAGCGCCAACGCGGCTTCCGCCGCTGCCCGATAATCGGCGGCCTTGTTGCGCTGTTCGGCCAGCCATTTCTGCACCTCGCTTTCGATTACCGCTTCCCGACGCGCCTCGATTTCGGCGCGCGCTGTGAGGAACGCCGCGTGTTGCGCCGGGTCGGCCGGAGCGCCCAAGAGGGGCTTTTCCTCGGGCTCGCGCGAGGAAGCGAATACGCCGTGCAGCGCGTAGTAGTCCCGCATCGAGATCGGATCGAACTTGTGGTCGTGGCAGCGGGCGCAGGTGACGGTCAGGCCCTGGGTGCCGCGCATGACCACGTCAATGCGGTCGTCAATGATGTCGTGCTGGTTGTTCAAGAACCGCCGGCCCAGGGTGAGAAAGCCCAAGGCCGCGAGGGAGGAGCGATCCGGCTCTTTAAGCTTTTCGACCACTTGGTCGGCAGCGATCTGCTCGATCAGAAACTGGTCGAACGGTTTGTCCTCGTTGAACGCGCGGATGACGTAGTCGCGGTAGGTGTAGCTGAAGGCGTAGCGGCGCTCCTCTTGAAAGACGTAGCCCTTGGTGTCGGCGTAGCGCGCCACGTCCAGCCAGTAACGGCCCCAGCGCTCGCCGTAGCGTGGCGAGGCCAGCAGGCGCTCGACCGCTTTTTCGTAAGCGTCGGGGGAGGTGTCTCGCAGAAACTCGTCCATCTCCTGCGGGCTGGGCGGCAGGCCGGTCAGATCAAAGCTGAGCCGGCGCAGCAGGGTGCGCTTGTCCGCCGGGGGGGACGGCTGCAGGCCCTTCGCCTCCAGTTTGGCGAGGACAAAGGCATCCACAGGGGCGCGGACCCAGGCTGCGTTCTTCACGGCGGGAATGGCCGGAGCCGTCACCCGCTGAAAGGCCCAGTGCTCGCGGGCCTTGGCCAGGTCCGTCGAGTCGTCGGTGGGCTTGGGGGCCGCTTGGCCCGCGCGCGGGTCGGGTGCGCCCATCGCCACCCAGGCTTCGAGGTCGGCGATCTTCTCGGGCGCGAGTTTGCCGCCGGAGGACTCCGGGGGCATTTGCAGCTCCTTGTCGGTGTAACGAACGGCCTTGATCAGCAGGCTCTCGTCGGGCTTGCCGGGCACGAGCGCTGGGCCGGAATCGCCGCCTGTGAGGACGGCGGCTTGCGTGTCGAGCCGCAGCCCGCCCTTGGCCTTGCCGCTCGCCGTGCTGTGGCATTTGTAGCAAGAGTCAATGAGCACCGGGCGAATACGCTTCTCGAAGAACTCAAGCTGGTCGGCCGGCACGTCGGCGGCAGCAGCGGCCATGCAGAGCACGAAGGCCAGGAGACGGGCTCCCCACGCCGCACTGATCGAGGATTCCCAAGGTCTGCCGGAGCGAACGCATTTGGTTTGGGGGAGCGCGGGCGTCTCGCCTGCTCTGGTCGGCGTCTCGCCGACCAGTTCGATCGGCCAACCAACGCACCGCTTGGTTGGCTGGGGCCGACGACGAAACCATCGGCGGGACGCCGATGGCAGCGACCGGGACGCTCGCGCTCCCCAATCCCCACCGCGTCGTTCCGCCTCAGCCGCGGGTATAGGATCAGGATTCATCGCAGAGATGACTCCGACCTCCTTCACGCCACGATCTCCTTGACCACCCGGCCATGCACATCGGTGAGCCGGAAATCCCGCCCGGCGTAGCGGAAGGTGAGCTTGGTGTGATCAAAACCCAGCAGGTGCAGAATCGTCGCGTGCAGGTCGTGGACGTGGACCGGGTTCACCGCCGCCTTGAAGCCGAATTCGTCCGTGGCGCCATAGACCGTGCCGCCTTTCACCCCGCCGCCAGCCAGCCACATGGTGAAGCCGTAGTGGTTGTGGTCACGGCCGTTGATCTTTCCCGCGTTCGCCCCGGCAGTGGGCAGTTCCACGACCGGCGTGCGGCCGAACTCGCCGCCCCAAATGACCAGTGTGTCCTCCAACATGCCGCGCTGCTTGAGGTCCTTGAGCAGCGCGCCGATGGGTTGGTCGCATTCCTTGGCCAGCCGGCGATGGTTCACTTCCAGGTCGTCATGATTGTCCCAGGGCTGGCCGTCGCCGTGCCAGACCTGCACGAAGCGCACGCCTTTCTCCAGCAACCGGCGGGCGATGAGAAGCTGCCGGGCCTGTGTGCCCTCGCCATACATCTGGCGGATGTGCTCCGGCTCGCGCGAAATGTCGAAGGCATCGCTGGCGTCCATCTGCATCCGGTAGGCCAGCTCGAACGACTGGATGCGCGCTTCGAGTTGCGCCTCGCGCTGGCGCTGGCGGGCGTGCCGCTCGTTGAGCGCCTGGAGCAGATCGAGTTGCTCGCGCTGCTCTTTGAGCGAGGTGTAGTTGTTGCGGATGTTCTCGATGAGCTTCTCCAGGTCCGTGTGGGCGGTGTTGATGTAGGTGCCCTGGAAGATGCCCGGCAGAAAGCCGCTCTGCCAGTTCTGCGATTCCTGAATGGGGTAGCCGCCGGGGCACATGGCGATGAAGCCCGGCAGGTTCTGGTTTTGCGTGCCCAGACCGTAGGTGATCCACGACCCCATGCTGGGCCGCGGCAGACGCGACTCGCCGCAATTCATGAGCAGGAGCGACGGCTCGTGGTTGGGCACGTCGGCGTGCATCGAGCGGATGACGCACAACTCATCCGCGCTTTCGGCGACGTGGGGGAACAACTCGCTGACCTCCAATCCGCACTGGCCATGCTTCTGGAACTTGAACGGCGAGCCAAAGGCCGTGCCGGTATTACGCTCGGTCTTCAGTTCCAGCGGGAGTTTCTTGCCGTGCCACTTGGTCAACTCGGGCTTGGGATCGAACGTGTCCACGTGCGACGCGCCGCCGTTGGCGAAGATGTGGATGACGCGCTTGGCCTTGGCTGGGAAGTGGGGGGCCTTGGGCGCCAGCGGCGAGTCCAGCTTGGTCGCGTCAGCCAGGGCAGGGGGGCCGAACAACGTGGCCAGGCCCAGCGCGCCGAAGCCCAGGCCGCAGCGGTGGAGGAACTCCCGCCGCGTGAGGAACAGGTGATCGAGCGCGGGGCGATGAAAGAGTGAACGCATAGGGTTCAGAGCGGGCGATTGGGCAACGGTAGGATCCGAGGGGCCGGCGTTGGCACCCGGTTTGCCACGGGCCCGGTAGGGACCGTCGCCGCCTTCGGTGTCGCACTTGGGAGCGGAGCGGCGAGGGCTGGGGCTCGTTCAATCGTCGGAGACGCGCTGATGTGATAGGGCGGTGGCAGCGGCTTCACGGGAGGGGCGGGCGATGGCCGAAAGGGAAGCGTCCGAGTGACGCGCGGGCCCTTTACGGGTGTCGCGACGCTGGCAGCGGGAGAAGGTGCCAGGGCTGCGGGCGGCTGGCTGGTTGCTGGCGGCGGCGGGGCGAAGCCGGGCGCATCGTTGGTGCAGTGCGGCGGGGGCGGGTAGCCGCTGACCACCGCGCCCCACGTGTAAAGCGGTTGTTGGTACCAGTACGCATAGCGATACTCGCGCGTCGCGGGAGCCGGGGTGGCTGCCAGTGTCTCAACCGGTGTTGCCGGGGGCCCGACGGGCGCCTCGAGAACCACGTTCACTTCCGGTTGGCCCGTCACAGCATTGGTTCCCGGCAAGACCCAGCCCGCCCCGACGATCTGATTTTCCCTGACGATCCGCGCCCGCGTCGGGCCTGCGGCGGGTGTTGCTTCGGTGTCATCCTCCATTCGCCCGACTGTCCGCCGCAAATCCGCCACTTGATCGCGGTGCAGTGCCAGTTCCGCCTCCGCGGCATCCCGCGCGCGCCGGGAGTCCGCCGCATCTTGTTTGAGCCGGGTGAGTTCGGAGCGCAGCCGGTGGGCTTCAAGAAGGACCAACCCGATGCTGAACATCAGCACAACCACGCCGCCGGAGAGAGCCCCGATCCAGGCTGCCGAATGCGCGCGCGTTTTCATATCTTCGATCAAGCTATGGGCGCCAAGGATGGGCGTCAACCGGCCGGTTTGACCGTCGTCGGGGACGCGCAATCCTTGGTCATGCAGCGCGTTTCCTGCCGACGGTGGAATCCAACAAGCCTGAAGTGGCAACTGACCTTTGCAGTTGGAGTCCTTATCGTCGGGGTGGCCAGCCGGGCCGAGGATTGGCCGTTTTATCGGGGGCCGTCCGGCAACGGCGTCGCGACGGAGCGGATCAGTTTGGACTGGCCGGCGGGCGGGCCGAAGCGGTTGTGGCGCGTCCCTCTGACCAACGGTTTGTCCTCCGTCACGGTCAGCGAGGGGCGGGTGTTCACCCAGGTGTCGCGAACGGTCGGCGATCAGGCGCTCGAGTTTTGTGTCGCCTATTCGGCCGAGACCGGCGCGATGTTGTGGAACCGGGCCTTCGGAACGGCGAGCTATCCGAATGGTGGCGTGGGCGCGGACGACGGCCCGCGCTCCACGCCGGTCGTGAAGGCCGGCCGGGTGTACGTCCTCGGCAGCTACCTGGATCTGCTCTGTCTGGATGCGGCCTCCGGGGCCGTGGTCTGGAGCAAGGACCTCCGGACGGAGTTCGGTGGCAGTGTGATCGCCTGGCAGAATGCCGCGTCGCCCGTCCTCGCGGGCGACCTGGTCTTGCTCAACGTCAACGCCGGCCCGCGCCGGCTGGCCGCGTTTCGCGCCGACACCGGCGCGCTGGCATGGCGCACGAGCGATGAGCGCATGACCCACGCGACGCCCGTGCCGGTGACGCTGCACGGGGTTTCGCAGGTCATCTTCCTGACGCAGAACGGGCTGGTGTCGCTGGCGCCCGACGATGGCCGCGAACTCTGGCGGTACGCCTTCAGCTACAGCACCTCTACCGGCGCGTCGCCGGTCGTGGACGGCGACACCGTGTATTGCTCGGCCGCGTACGGTGTCGGCGCGGCGGCGGTCAGAATTGCTCGCAGCGGCGACCACTTTGCCGCCACGCAGCTTTGGCGCCGCCGCGGCGCGTTGATGAACCACTGGAGCACCGCTGTGGCGAAGGACGGGCACGTGTACGGCCTTTACGGACAGGCGTTGCATTACTCCGCGCCTTTGAAGTGTGTGGACCTCGCGACCGGGGCGGAGAAGTGGTCGCAAGATGGTTTCGGCCTCGGGGCCACGTTGCTCGTGAACGACCGTATCCTGGCTCTGACCGAAAGCGGCGAGATCGTGGTCGTCGAGCCGGATCCGACGGGTTACCGGGAACGCGCCCGATTCCAAGCGGTGAACGGGCGTGCCTGGAATTCTCCCGCCATCGCGAACGGAAGGTTGTTCGTGCGCGGCACCACCGAGATGGCCGCTTACGATGTGAGCCTTCCCGCGCCCAAGCCGCTGCGACTCGGCGCGGTGGAACGGCTGGCCGATTCCGCCCTGCGCTTCCGCGTCACGAGCGCCGACGGTCAGCCCATCACGCCGGACCGGCTTGGACAGATCCGCGTCCTGCGCGCAGGGGCGCTGGCCGCGTCAGGCTCCGATTGGCAGGCTCAGCCGGCGAAGCTCACGGGACGTGATGGCGCGGTGGTCGTCGAGGTGGCGATCCAGAGCGTCGCGGCGGAAGCCTACTTCCGGGTGGTGGAAGGGCCGTAGTCGGGACGAGGCTCCGGGCACGGGGAGCCGCCTCCTACCGCTTGGGGCGCGCAGGCTGGGTTGCCGGCGGCCAATTTAGCCCTGATCCAGCTTCCACGGCACCGGCAGCAGGCGCTGTCCGGCGATGGCCAGCACGCGCGTCTGGTCCCCTTCACCCGCGAGGAGCCCCGCCAGTTGTTCCCCGCGGATGTCGTTGCCTCCGGCCGCCGCGAAGGCCGGCAACAACAAGCGGGTGGGCGTGGCCACGAAACAGGGATGCCGCTGTTTCGTGGCTCCCGGCTGCGGTAACGCTACTTCCGGCCGCTGGCCGCCAATCACCCGCAGACGACCCTCAGCCGCGGCCGCTGCCACGGCTCCGGCCGGCGGGGGTGAATCGTCCAGGCCGGAAACGAAGAGCAACCGGCCAGTTTCGTATTGCGGCACCGTTTCGAGGTTGAGGCTCCAACGCTTTTTCAACGGCGCCATCCGCGCGTCGGGATTCGGCGTGACCACGACGAGCGACCCGTAGCAGGCGACCGTGGCTACCAACGTCTTCACCGCGTTCTCAATCATCGGTGATTCGCCGCCCGCGGGGACGAGGTCGCCGAAGACGACCGTGCAAACGGGGTGGTAATCAGCCAGCAGTTCGGCCAGCCGGAACGCCAAGTCGTCCGGACCGGGGGCCATGCCCAGCGGTCCGCGCAGCCCGCCCGTGGCCGTGAAGCCGAAGTTCAGGTCCGACACCGCGAGCGCGCCTTCCGCCGCAAACCAGGCCGCGCCGCGCGCGTCCAGCAGCGCGCCCGAATCGAGTTGCAGTCGTTCAGCCATATCAAGAAATGCCCGTCTTCCGCTTGATCCGTCGCATCTCAACGGGCCGCGGCCGCCGGGGCGGGCGGCCACAGCTTGTCCACCACGCCGGTTTTGATCCGGATGCTGGCGCCGACGACGGCCATGCCCAGCGCCACGACGAGGATGGTGTTAAACGCCGTCCGACGCCAGCCCCGGCCCACGGCGTCGCCGAGGTAGCTGCGCTTGTTGTTGAGGATCAGGAACGCCAGGTACGCGATCGGCAACATCGTGAAGGCGACCGCCGACGCCAGGATGGGCAACCAGAGCGGATTGGGAATCATGACGCCCAGCAATCCGATCGCGGGCGTCAGCGTGAACAAGCGGTAGCGCGCCGGGGTGTACTCGAGGCCCAGCATCTCGCACACGGTGAAGCCGCAACAGACCATGTGCGCACTGATTGCCCCGCACGCCATGCCGATGAAGCCGAGATCGAACACGATGCGGCCCAGCGAGGTGCCCAGGACACCCGCCAGGCTTTGCGCGGCCTGGATGGGCTTGAGGTTTGCGGTGGTTACCTCCGGCCCCAGCACCGTGCCGAACGGCGGCTGATGCACCGTAGCTGCCATGCCCACGATGATCAGCGAGGTCAGGATCACGTACGGCACCAGCAACGACAGGACCAGGTCGAAGCGCGCGAGACCCTTGTGCGCCGGGCCCCAGCCCTTGGCCAGCAGCGAGTAGGGGTAGAGGAAGGTCATGTTGATGCCGACCGCCGCGCCGATCGCTCCCAGTACCGTGGTCAACGCGCCGGGACGGTCCGGGATTTGAAAGGTGAAGAAGCCTTTGAAGATCGCGCCGAAGTCGAGACGGCCCTTGAACATCTGAACGAGAACCACGACGAGGAATGCCGCCATCGTGACCCGGATCATCCAGCGCAGGAACGTCTCGTACGCGCGAATCCCGGCCGGCTTCGAGCCGTAGTTCCACGTCAGCGCGATATTGATGGCGAGGATCAGGGCGCCGCCCGCGAAGCGCACCAGCGTCTCGACGCCGCGCGAGCCGTCGCGGTTCTCGATTCCCGCCACGTTGGCCAGGTCCCAGACCGCACCGCCGAGCAGGGCGTACTGACCGAAATGCCAGATCACGGTCGAGACGATCGTGGCCAGTGCCCACAGGAAAGCCACCGATGGATGGAGCTCGCGCTTGAAAACGAGGTAGGCACGCTCGCCCTTGGTGAGGGTGATGTTCGCCAAGGCCGCCATCATGCAGACGCCCAGCAGCATGGCCACCGGCTGCACCCAGAGCAGCGTGTAACCGTAAAACGCGCCCGCCACCACGGACGCCGCCGCGCTGCCCGCGCCGAGGGTCATGGCGCTTTGCATCCAGGCCGGGCCGGTCAACTGGTAATAGCCGCGCAGGCGTTCGCGCCAGGGCCGCCGATCAAGGTCCCGAAGAAACTCGCTCTCGCGGCGCTGCTTTTCCGGGTTCCATTTCGCGGTCATGGGCAGCCCGGCAGAGTTGGGTGTGGACGCGCTGGACATGGTGCGAGTCTCCGGCCTTGGCCGTCGCCGGACAAGCTCCAACCCGGGGGCGCGATTGTTGAGAGAGGCGCGTCACCTCTCAAACCGCGCGCCGTATGCCGACGGTTGCGCGCAGGACAAGGTCATCGGAACAATTCCAACGCCAGCCAGGTGGCCGCGAGCATGATGGCCAAGCCCGACGCGGCGCAGGACAGGGTCACGGCCCAAAATATCCAGCCATCATGACGCCGATGGAGCCAGCCGCCGCTGTAGTGGAATTGGCCGCGACGAATTCCCCCAATCGCCCAGAGCAGGAGGAGCAACCCGAAGCCAAGCAGGGGCAGGAGCGCGCCCCCAATCAGAAACCAATTCTCCGCCGGGAACGAGGCCAGGCCGGACTGGATCGAGAGAGTGAAACCACCGTGAGGCGGCTGTTGGAGGAAAACGGCCTTCTCCCACATCTCAGTTTTGTCGGACGGCCGGGCAAGCCGGGCAACCCGTTCCAGCCCCAGCGTTTCGGGTGGCACGAACATCCGTCTGCCAGCCGGCGGTCCCGCGAAGCGAACGCTCTTGCCTCACCCTCCCGCTTTCACGTCATAGCACCACAGCATCCCGTGGTCGCGCAGATACAGGCGGCCGGCCGAGAGTGCCGGGTAGGCCCACGCCTTCTCCATCGGGCTGATGCGTTTCGGACGGTCGGGAGGCGTGAACCGCCCTTTCTCGCGATAACCGTCGGGGGTGGGCTCGATCAAGGCCACCGGTCCGCTTTCGGCGTTCAGGTAAAGCCGGCCGTCCGCGTAGATGAGGGCTCCCGCGCCGAGGGCCCGGTCCTCCCACTTGATTTGCCCGGTGGCGAAGTCGGCGCACAGCATCGCCTGGCTCGAGGTTCCAAACAGCCAGTTGCCGACTTTCACCGCGCCGCCAATGGCCGTGGGAAGTTTGGCCTCGAAGTAAAGCGCCTCCGCCTTCACCCCGCCGTCAGCGGCCCGGACCCGCACGGCCCCGCCGCCCGTGCCGGCCGAAGCGCAGTAGATGATGTCCCGGTCGGCGAGGGGCGATGGAATATTGGCGTTGTAGCGGCTGGTCGCTTTGTCGAACCGCCACAGCAGCCGTCCCGTCTTGGCGTCCACGCCCACCAGTCCCTTCTGCAGAAGCTGCACGTACTGTGGCACGCCGCCCACTTCCACCGCGATGGCCGAGGCGTAGCCCGCCTCATCGCCTTCCGGCGTGGCGCACTGCCAGAGCACGTCGCCTGTCCGCTTGTTGAGCGCGAGCACAGTGGCCTCCCTGCCGCCCGGGGTGCAAATCAACGTGTCGCCGTCCACGAGGGGCGACTCCGCGTACGCCCACTCGCCGGGCTTGCCGGCGAAATCAGACCTGAGGCTCTTCTTCCATCGTACAGTGCCAGTTGCGGTGTCGAGGCAGGCCAGGTCGCCGTCGGAACCCAGCGCGTAGAGGACCGCGCCATCCACCGTGGGCGTTGACCGGGCGGCCGGGAAGTTGGGGTTCTGCTTCGGGTTGCCCACGTTGCCGAGGCGCGTGGACCACAGGCGGCGACCGTCTTTCGCGTCAAGCGCCAAGACGAACTCATTCTCCAGGCCCTCGTTGCCGAGAAGGTAGATGCGATCGCCGACGATCGCCGGTGCCGCGTAGCCCGAACCGGCATGGCTGATCTTCCACACCAGCTTCGGGCCATCGGTCGGCCATTCTTGGAGCAAACCGGTTTCGGTGGACACGCCGTTGCGCGCCGGGCCGCGCCACTGGGGCCAGTCGGCGGCCGCGGCGCCGCCGCACGCGAGGAGCGAAGTCAGGGCCAGCAGGGCAAGAGGGTTGGCAGTTTTCATGGGGCGGAGATTAGTTGAAGGGGGCGGTAATTCAAACGACTTCCGGGCCACGGCCATTCGACCGGCGCCGATCCCTTGCCGAAGGCAGCCCAGCCACCGAGACGGGACCAGACCTCGACTCGCCAGTTGCGTCCGGTCGCGTGATTTGCGACCAACTCGCCCCTGTGCGCGAGGCTCCTGCCCTTCACGAATTGAAACGCCTGTTGCCGCAATGCCTCTTGCCCGACCAAGTCCGGCTGGGGCGGCGCTTGATGGCGGCGATGGAAGACCTGCGCACGGGCCGGGCCACCCTGGACCGTCTGCCGTTGAGCCGCTGGCTGGGCGAGGCCCGGGCGTCCATCGGCCTGCGCGAACGGCGCCGGCGGGTTCTCGAGCATCTGAGTTACCCGCCGGAGCTTCCCATCACGGCCCGCAAGGACGACATCGTGGCCGCTCTCCGGAGTCACCGGGTCGTCGTCGTGGCGGGCGAGACGGGTTCGGGCAAGACCACGCAGTTGCCGAAAATGTGCCTTGAGGCGGGGCTGGGCTTGCGGGCGCGGATCGGTTGCACCCAGCCGCGGCGCGTGGCGGCCCTGTCCATTTCGCGGCGACTGGCGGAGGAACTGCAGGTCGAGTGGGGCCGCGAGGTGGGCTGCCAGATTCGGTTCGACGATCAGACGCGGCCGGAGACGAGCGTGAAGGTGATGACCGACGGGATCCTGCTGGCCGAGGTGCAAGGGGATCCGTTGCTGTCGGAGTACGAGGTGATCCTCCTCGACGAGGCGCACGAGCGGTCGCTGAACATAGACTTCCTGCTCGGTTACTTGAAGCTGCTGCTGGCACGACGCGACGACCTCAAACTCGTCATCACCTCCGCCACGATTGACACCGAGCGGTTCGCGGCGGCGTTCGGCGGCGCGCCGGTGATCGAGGTGTCCGGCCGATTGTTTCCCGTGGAGGTCCGTTACCGGCCGCTCGATGCAGCCGCCGAGGAGGCGGGCGAGATCACCTACATTGACGCCGCGGTCGCGGCGGTGGAGGAACTCCTGGACGAATCACCGGCCGGCGACGCGCTGGTCTTCATGCCGGGCGAACGCGACATTCGCGAGACTTGCGAGCTGCTGGCCGCGCGGCGGGGCGACCGCGTGGACGTGATCCCGCTCTACGGCCGGTTGACGGCGGGCGAGCAACAGAGCGTCTTCGCGCCCGGACCGCGGCGGCGCGTCGTGGTGGCGACGAACATCGCCGAGACCTCGGTCACGGTGCCGCGCATCCGCTACGTGGTGGACACGGGGCTGGCGCGGATCAGCCGTTACCACGCCCCAACCCGCACGAACCGGCTGCCCGTGGAACCGATCGCCCAGAGCAGCGCCAACCAGCGGAAGGGCCGGTGCGGACGCGTCGCCGACGGTATTTGCGTCCGCCTCTATTCCGAGGAGGACTTCAACGCCCGGCCCCGCTTTCAGGAGCCGGAGATCCAGCGTTGCGACCTTGCGGACGTGATCCTGCGGTTGAAGGCGCATCGGCTGGGCGAGGTGGAGAGCTTCCCGTTCATTGACCCGCCGAGTCCGGGCGCGATCAGTGGCGCGTACCAGTTGTTGCAGGAACTCGGCGCGCTGGACGATCAGCGCGTACTCACGCCTCTGGGGCGGGAGCTGGCCCGGCTTCCGGTGGATCCCGCCATCGGGCGAATGCTGCTGGAGGCGCGGCAGGAGGGAGTATTGCCCGAGGTGCTCGTGATTGCCGCGGGGTTGAGTATTCAGGACCCGCGCGAGCGCCCGGCGGAGCAACGAGACGCGGCCGAGGCGGCGCACCGCCGCTTCCAACATCCACAATCTGACTTCCTCACGCTGCTCAACATCTGGCGGGCCTACCACGACACCTGGGACTCGCTGAAGACGCAGAGCCAGATGCGGAAGTTCTGCAAGGCCCACTTCCTTTCGTACCTGCGGATGCGCGAGTGGCGGGAGATTCACGCCCAGCTCGAAGAGGCGATGGCGGACGGGAAGCGGCACGCTGACCGGGGCGGCGCAGAGTCCGAAGCCCAAGGCGGCCGACCACGCCGGGCGCAACGGCAAGCGTTTGATCCGGACTACGCCGCGATTCATCGGGCGGTGTTGACGGGGCTGCTGGGCCACGTGGCGCAGCGGGCAGAGCGCAACCTCTACGCGGTGGCCGCCGGGCGCCAGGCCATGGTCTTTCCGGGGTCCGCCTTGTTCGACAAGGGGCCCGACCCCTCGCGCAAGGCGGGAGCGGCGGCCGACGCCGCACGGGCGGCGAAGCCGGCGCAGCCGGCGTGGCTCGTCGCGGGCGAAATCATGGAGACGTCCCGGACCTTTCTCCGGACCGTGGCGGCGATTGATCCAGAGTGGGTAATCGAACTGGCGCCGCATGTCGTCCGGGTGACTCATGAAAACGCGCGTTGGGACGCAAGGAGCGGTCGGGTGCTGGCCACCGAGAAGGTCCGGCTCCGCGGTTTGGTGCTGCGCGAGCGGGCCGTTGGTTACGGCCGGGTCAACGCTGCGGAGGCCACCCGGATCTTCATCCGTTCGGCGTTGGTCGAGGAAGATCTCGACGCCGACCGCTATCCGTTCATCGAACACAACCGCCGACTGCGGGAGAAGATCGAGCTGTGGCAGACGCGGTTGACCCATCGCGTGGTGCCCGACCTCGACGAGGCGCTGGCGGCGTATTACGCCGCCCGGCTCAAAGACGTTTCGTCATTGCCGGACCTGAACCGGGCGTTGCGGGAGAGCGGCGCGCGGGATTTCCTGTGTGCCCGGGAAGGCGATTTGCTGGGGGAACAGGCCGCCGGATTCGATCGCGCCGCGTTCCCCGATGCCATCAACATGGGAGACCACGCGCTTCCCGTGCAGTATGCCTACGCCCCGGGCGAGGAGCGCGATGGCATCACCGTCCGACTGGCGGCACGCTTGGTCGAGGCCGTGGACCCGGCCCGACTGGAATGGGCCGTGCCGGCACTGCGCGAGGAGCGGGTGGCTCACCTGCTCCGTGAACTGCCCAAGCCGTTGCGCCGCGCGCTGATGCCCCTGGCTGCGACGGCGCGTGAAGTCGTGGCAAATGTCGCGCCCGAGGCGCCCGATTACCTCGCCGCCGCGAGCGAGTTCATTCGCCGTCGCTTCGGGCTGGAGATCCCGGCGAACGCCTGGGCCGCTGCCGTGCTCCCGGAACACTTGCGACCCAGGTACGAAGTCGTTGGGAGCGAGGGGCAGCCGCTGGCTGCGGGGCGTGACTTGGAAGCGGTGCGCGAAGCGGTCCGCCAGCATACGACGCCCGCCGAGAAGCGTGCGTGGGACGAGGCGGTTCAGCGGTGGGAGCGGTACGAGCTTCGGGACTGGGATTTCGGGGAGTTGCCCGAGCGCGTGATGGTCAGCGAAGTGGGCGGATTGCCGCTCCATGCCTTTCCCGGATTGGAGGTCGAGGATCAGGCGGTCAACCTTCGCCTGTTCCGGGATCCCGCCGTGGCGGCGGCCGCTTCCCGGCAGGGCGTGCCGCGGCTCGCCGCGCAGGTGCTGCATCGGGAGGTAACCCGGCTGCAGAAGGATTTGCGCAGCCTGCGCCTCAGGGCCGTGGCGTACGCCGCCCTCGGCGGCGCCGATCAACTGCTGGACACCGCCTGGAAGTGTCTCGAGCGATACCTGTTTCCGGTGCCCGAGCCGCCACCGCGGACGGCAGCAGCCTTCGTGGAGTATGTGACCTCGGCACGGGGGCGGTTACCCGGCGCCGCCGCGCGCCTGGTTGAACTGGCCGGCGTCATCCTCGAACTCCGGCACGCGCTCACGCTGCACCGCAAGCCGTTCCCGGGGCTGGCGGCCGAGCTGGACGCGCTGGTGCCGGCAGACTTCCTCGAGCGAGTGCCCTTCGACCGGTTGACCCATCTGCCGCGTTACCTCCGGGCGATGCAGGTGCGCGCCGACCGGGCGGCAGTGAATCCGGCGAAGGATGCAGAGAAAGCGCAGCGGGTACGGCCATTCGTCGAAGCGCTGCGCCAGCTCGCGCCAGCGGCGATGCCATCTCCGCCTGCCCGGCCCGCGTGGGAACGCCTGCGCTGGCTGGTGGAGGAGTTCAAGGTGTCGGTGTTCGCGCAGGAGCTCGGCACCGCCGAGCCGGTTTCCCCCAAGAAGCTCGAAGAGGCCGTGGCAGCGGTGCGGTCTGCGGTTTAACCGAGATTTTTCATCCGCGTGGCAGCCGCCGTGAGGCGGCGGTCCGGGCGGCCTAGACGCGCCTCCGCCGGCTCACGCCGGTGGCTACCATCTGTTGGCGTTGAGTGCGAACGGTGGGGAATCCGAGTCAGCGCCGCGTTCCGCGGTGGTCCGGGGCGCTGGGGGGCGGCCCGGTGGCGCAGCCGCCAGGGGGCTGTTCGGTGCTGCGCCGCGATTCTGGTCTGATTTGCCAAGCGTCAGCGGTCATCCACTATCGTTGGCGTCATGCTTACCGAGCTTTTGCGTCTGGCAGCGGGTTGTCGTTGTCGCCTGCTTTTGCCCTTTGCGCTGTGCCTCGCGGTTTCGGCTGCCGCCGATGACTGGCCGCAGTGGTTGGGACCGCAACGCGACGCCGTCTGGCGGGAGACCGGGATTGTTGAGCGGTTCCCCGCGAGCGGGCTCAAGTTCCGCTGGCGGACGCCCATCGGGGCGGGCTACTCCGGGCCGGCGGTGGCGGCGGGGCGTGTGTACGTGATGGACCGGCAACTCCCGACCGGCGCGGCCAACCCGGGCGATCCGTTCACCAAGGCGCTGGTGCCCGGCATCGAGCGGGTGCTGTGCCTCGAGGAAACAACCGGGAAGATTCTGTGGACCCACGCCTATGATGCGCCCTACACGATCAGCTACGCGGCCGGTCCGCGCTGCACCCCGCTCGTGGACGGGGATCGGGTGTTCACACTGGGTGCCGAGGGCAACTTGTTCTGCCTTGACGCCGCTTCCGGGCGGCCGATCTGGTCCCGCGATTTCAAACGGGATTTCGGAGCGAAGACGCCGGAGTGGGGTTTCGCCGGACACCCGCTCCTCGTTGAGGATCGGCTGGTGTGTCTGGTCGGCGGCGACGGGAGCGTCGCGGTGGCTTTCGACAAGCACACCGGCAAGGAGCTTTGGCGGGCCCTGTCGGCCCGGGAACCGGGTTACGGGCCGCCGACGCTGATCGAGTACGGCGGCCGGCGCATGGTGATCGTGTGGCATCCCGAAGCGGTCAACGCGCTCGATCCCGCGACGGGCCAGGTTCTTTGGACGGTGCCGTTTGAGAGCCGGTACGGGCTCACCGCGCCGACACCGCGCCTGGCGGGCGACATGCTCTTCGTGACGGCGTTTTACAACGGCTCCCTGGCCCTGCGGCTGGGATCGGGGGAGCCCCAAGTCCTGTGGCGAAGTCCGAAGGTGAGCGAAAAGGACACAACCTACCTGCACTCCATCATCGCCACTCCCTTCATCGAGGGCGGGCACATCTACGGTGTGTGCAGCTATGGGCAGTTGCGGTGTCTCAAGTTGGAAACCGGCGAGCGGGTGTGGGAAACGCTGGCCGCCACCACGCCGGAGAAGGAAACCCGCTGGGGCAACGCCTTTCTGGTCAAGCACGGGGACCGCTTCCTCCTCGCCAATGAGCGGGGCGACTTGATCATCGCGCGCCTCACCCCGGCTGGCTACGACGAGATCAGCCGGACCCGCCTCATTGAACCGACCAACCGGGATCCGGGCCGGCCGGTGGTCTGGTCGCATCCCGCGTTCGCCAATCGGTCCGTCTATGCCCGCAACGATCGGGAGATCGTTTGTGCGTCGTTGGCGGAGGAATGAAGCCCGCCCCCGCGGGGTCGCGCCAGCCCGAGACTGACACGGGCGCAACGAAATCTGGCCACCTGCCGGCTTCGGGCTAGAGTCCCGCCGGATGTTGACGCAAGACACCATTGTGACCGCCCTCAAGGCGGTGAAGTACCCCGGGTATTCGCGGGACATTGTTTCGTTTGGTTTGATCAAGGACGTGACGGTTGACGGCAGCCGCGTGAACGTGCTGCTGCAGCTCACTTCCGCCAATCCGCAGGCGGCGGCGCAGATCAAATCCGACGCGGAGGCGGTGCTTCGCGCGCTGCCGGGCGCGCCGGAAGTGGCGGTCACGGTGAACCAGCCGGTGGGCGCCGCGCCGGCCGGAACGACCGGCGGACAGAATCCCTGGGCGAATCAGCACCGGGTGCCGGGGGTGAAACACGTGATCGCGGTGGCCAGCGGCAAGGGCGGAGTGGGGAAGTCCACCGTCTCCGTGAACCTCGCCTGCGCGCTCCAGCAGTTGGGCGAACGCGTCGGGCTGCTGGACTGCGACATCTACGGCCCGAGCATTCCGCTGATGATGGGGCTGACCCAGCGGCCGACGGTGAGCGAACGGGAGCAACTCGTGCCGCCGGTCAACCACGGGGTGAAGCTCATGAGCATCGGCTTCCTCGTCGAGGGCGACCAGCCGGTCATCTGGCGTGGCCCGATGATCAGCAAGACCATTCAACAGTTCCTGTTTGCGGTGGAATGGGCAGACCTCGACTACCTGTTGGTGGACCTGCCGCCCGGCACTGGTGACGCTCAGCTTTCCCTCTGTCAAACGGTGCCTCTTGACGGCGGGGTGGTGGTGACCACGCCGCAGGAGGCGTCCGTGGGCGTGGTGCGCAAGGGCATCGCGATGTTCGAGAAGGTCAACGTGCCCATCCTCGGCATCGTCGAGAACATGAGTTACTTCACGGCGCCGGACGGCACCCGCGTGGAAATCTTCGGCAATGGCGGCGGCCGGCGGGAGGCCGAACGGCAGCACACCACGTTCCTCGGCGAGGTGCCCATCTTCACCGAAATCCGCGAAGGCGGCGACCGCGGGGTTCCCGTGGTCGTGTCGGCGCCCCGGTCCCAGCCCGGTCAAGCCTTCCTGGCCGTGGCGGAGAACCTGCGGCGACGGATCAACCAGCCGCCGGCTTCCTCGTGACGCCCCGGCCGGCAGATTCAGACGGTGAAGCAGCAACCCAGCCCGCCGGGCCGGGACCGGCGTTTGGCGTGCTGGGCACCCCGCTGGTGGCCACGGACTACGCCCGGCTGAGCGACTGGTGCCACGCGCGGTGCCGCGAGCCGGGGCTGGTGGCCCTCGAGTTCGCCAACACCCACATCGTCACGGCCCGCCGGCACGAACCCGACTATCGGGCGCTGACCGCCGCCTACGACTATTTCATCCCGGACGCCTCGCCGCTGGCGTGGTGCTTGCGCCGGCAGGGGGCGCCGTTGCGCGAGCGCGTGTACGGGCCGACGTTCATGCGCGAATGTCTCGAACGTACCTCGGCAGACGTTTCGCACTACCTGCTGGGCGGCTCTCCGGAGTGCGCGGCCCGTCTGCGGGAGCGGTTTTCCCGCGCCCGATTCGTCGGCGGCTTCCACGGCCGCTGCGATACTCGCGGGGTGCTTGCGGGAGACGCCGATTCGGCCGTGCCGGCCGAGTTGGCCCGGTTGTCGCCGGATTTCATCTGGGTAGGTTTGGGCACGCCGAAGCAGGACGCCTGGGTGAATCGCCAGAAAGCCCGCCTCCCGCGCGGAGTGGTTTTGTCCGTCGGGTTCGCCTTCGATGTGAACGCCGGGTTGAAGCCGGACGCGCCGGCGTGGCTGCAACGGTTGGGGCTGACCTGGCTCTTCCGGCTCGCGTCCGAACCCCGGCGCTTGTTCAGTCGCTACCTCAAGTACAACAGCCTGTTCCTCTGGTACCTTGCCTCCGACGGCCTGCGCGGGCGGGCGTGGCAGGACCGCCCCGCCGGGGTCGTACAGGCCGAGCGCGTCGTTCGTGACGGCCACTGAGGGGCCTGTTGGCGGAGGCTGGCTGCCGACGCCCGGCACCTCGCCCGGCCGATTCCGGGGGGCGGTCACGCCGGCGGGGGCGTCCGCCGGGCGTGGGAAGGTGGCTTTCCCTTGCGTGTCCGCGTACCGGGGCGTTCAATGCGGGCGCCGGCGATGACCCCGTTTTCGGGACGATTTGACCAGTGCGAAACGGTGTGCCGTTGGCTCGGAAGACTAACCATCAAGAAACTTCACCAGTCATGTCCTCCCCATCCCGACTCGTCCTTTCCCACGACATCACGCGGCATCTTGATCGTCGCCAGTTCTTGATTGCCGCCGGTGCCGCGACGGCGGCGGCCGCTTTCGTTGGCGCGCCGGAGTCCCGCGGCGCTGACACCGGACCGAAGGTGGATCTCGGCCTCATTGGCTGTGGCGGTCGGGGGCGGTGGATCGCGGACCTGTTCTTGAAACATGGTGGCTACCATCTCGCGGGGGTGTACGACTACTTCGCCGACCGGGCGAACGCGGCGGGGGACCAGTTCCAGGTGCCGGCCGGTCAACGTTACTCGGGACTCTACGGCTATCGGAAGATGCTGGAGCAAAAGGGACTTGATGCCGTGGCCATCGAGAGCCCGCCGTTCTTCCATCCCATGCAGGCGGCGGACGCGGTAGCTGCCGGCAAGCACGTGTACCTGGCCAAGCCGGTCGCCGTGGACGTGCCGGGTTGCCAGTCCATCGCCGACAGCGGTCAGGCGGCGACGGGTAAAAAGCTCGTCTTTCTCGTGGACTTTCAGACGCGGGCGCATCCGGCGTACCAGGAAGTGGTCGGCCGCGTGCATCGGGGCGAACTGGGCCGGCTGGTCTCGCTCGATGCCGGTTACCAGTGCGACACGTACTTCCAGACCATGGACGCGGAATATCGGAAGAGCGCGAAGGATGCGGAGGCGCGCGTGCGCGCGTGGGCGATTGACCGGGTGTTGTCCGGTGATGTCATCACGGAGCAAAACATCCACGCGCTGGACGTCGCCACCTGGTTCTTGAACGCCAATCCGATCAAAGCCCACGGGAGCGGCGGCCACGCGCGCGGTTTTGCCGGCGACTGCTGGGATCATTACGCGGTGGTCTTCTACTTTCCCGACGACGTGCTGGTGAGTTTCAGCGCCAAGCAGGTGGGCTTCGGCTATGATGACATCATGTGCCGGGCCTACGGGCTGCTGGGAACCGCCGAGACCCATTACGCCGGCAAGGTGACGCTGCGCACGAAAGACGACGCGTTCAATGGTGACTCGCGCAACCTCTATCAGGACGGCGCCGTGCGGAATATCGCCACCTTCCACCAGAGCATCGCGAAGGGAGATTTCTCGAACCCGACAGTGGCGCCCAGCGTGCGCAGCAACCTGACGACGATCCTCGGCCGGATGGCGGCCTATCGGCGGGGCAAGGAGGAAGTCACGTGGACGGAGATGATGAACCGGGCGGAGAAATGGGAGTTCCCGCTGGGGCAGTTGAAGGCATGAAGGGGGAAGTTCCTCCCAAAGCGTTGCCCGAGCCCGGCCGCGCGAGCCCGGTGCGACCAAAGTGGTAGTGACTCCGGGAACCCGGGCTGGCGGAACAGACCCGCGTATGGCGTCCGCGAATTCATGCGGGACGGCCTGGCCTGTCGGCGTGGGTGCGGAGCTTGGGACGAAAGTTCCGTGCGGCGGGCCGAGGTTTGTGCTTTCTTCCCGCGGCCATCGCCATGAGTTCTTCGCCCGTCGCCACGCCGCCGCGCCCCGCGCGCCAGGAAAACCTCTGGATCAACCTGGTCTTTAACGCCGTGATCCCGGCGCTGATTCTGGGCTTCGCCAGCTCGGACAAGCGGCTGGGGCCGGTGTGGTCGTTGGTGGTGGCCCTCGTCTTCCCGCTGGGCTACGGCGTCTGGGATCTCGCCACGCGGCGTAAGTGGAACGTGTTTTCGATTCTGGGCTGCGTGGGCACGCTGCTCACCGGCGGGCTGGGACTGATGAAGATCAGCGGGTTTTGGTTCGCGGTGAAGGAGGCCGCCGTGCCGGTGCTCATCGGCATCGCCATTCCGCTGAGCCTTCGCACCCGGCAGCCGCTGGTGCGGACGCTCCTGTATAACGATCAGGTGCTCGACACGCGGCGGATTCACGAGGCGCTGGTCGCTCGGAACAAGGAGGGCGACTTCAATCGCCTGCTCCGCTGGGCTTCGTGGATGCTGGCGGCGGCCATGCTCGTCAGCGCGGCCACCAACTTCGGCCTGGCGATCTGGCTGCTCCCGGACCAGTCGGGAACCGAGGAATTTAACCGCCAGCTCGGCAAACTCCAGTTTTGGAGCTGGCCTGGCACGATGCTGCCCACTTCGGCGATGATCTTCTACACGCTGTTCCGGTTGTTGAAAGGGGTTGAGGATCTGACCGGCCTCAAAGGGGACGATCTATTTCACCAGAAGGGCAAGCCGGCCGCGGAGCCGCCACCCGCCGCCCCGACCAGCGCGCCGGGAACAGGCGGATAGCGGGCGATTGCCCATCGTTCCCGACCGCCCGGACATCAGCGTTGCGGGTCGGCCGGGGGTTCCCTAGATTTCCGATCACGATTTGACGGCGGCGAAGGAACGCACATGAAACATCCGCTCGAGTTCGAGAAGCCGATTCTGGAGTTGCAGCGGAAGCTCGACGAACTGCGTAAGCATCCCCACGCCGGTTCGCTGGGGCTGACGCTGGAGGACGAGGTATCCCGAATTGAGCGCAAGCTCGCCGAGACCCGGCGGGAGGTGTTTTCCAATCTCACCGCCTGGCAGCGCGTGCAACTGGCGCGCCATCCGCGCCGCCCCTACACCCTCGACTACTTGCGCGACACGTTCACCGACTTTCAGGAACTGCACGGTGACCGTCTGTTCGCCGACGATCGGGCGATGGTGGGCGGCTTCGCGCGGTTGCAAGGGCAGCCGGTGATGGTGATCGGCACACAGAAGGGCCGGGACACCAAGGAAAACATTCTCCGCAACTTCGGTTCCGCCCATCCGGAGGGCTACCGCAAGGCGTTGCGGCTGATGCGGCTGGCCGACAAATTCGGGCTGCCCATCATCACGCTGATTGACACGGCCGGCGCCTATCCCGGCGTGGGCGCGGAGGAGCGTCACATCGCCGAGGCCATCGCGGTCAACCTCCGCGAGATGACGCTGCTCGAAGTCCCGATCATCGCCGTGGTGATCGGCGAGGGAGGGTCGGGCGGTGCCCTGGGAATTGGGGTGGCGGACCGGGTGTTGATCCTCGAAAACGCCTACTACTCCGTGATCAGCCCGGAGGGTTGTGCGGCCATCCTGTGGAAGGACCGCGCGGCGGCGCAACGGGCGGCGGAGGCCCTCCGGATTACCGCGACGGACTTGCTGGAATTGGGGCTGGTGGACGAAATCGTGCCGGAACCGCTCGGCGGGGCCCATTCCGATCCCACGACCATGGCTGAGACGCTGAAGGTCTATCTGCTGCGGCATCTGCACGAAACTGAGGCCATTGAGCCGTCCGAGCGCCTGCGGCTGCGTTATGAGAAATTCCGGCGGATTGGCCAGGTGGCGGAGGCGCCGGGCGTGCTCGGCCCCGCTCCGACTGCGTAACCGCCGCCTGTAGCGCCGCCCGCGAAGAGGTCATGCCAGGCCCTGCCACCGCGATGCTGTATCCGCTCGTCTTCCAGCCGATCTTCAAAGAGCGCCCATGGGGTGGTCGCGAATTGGCGGCGCTCTACCAGAAGCCATTGCCGCCGGATGTTCGGATCGGCGAATCGTGGGAGATTTCCGACCGTCCCGGCGACGCGAGCGTCATCGCCAACGGGCCCCTGGCCGGCAAAGACCTGCGGTGGCTCATGGAGCATCACGCGGCCGATCTGCTGGGGGCGGCTCCGCCAGTCAACGGGCGGTTTCCCCTGCTGGTCAAGCTGCTGGACGCGCGGGAAGTGCTGTCCGTGCAAGTCCACCCCCCGGCTCGCGTGGCCGAGCGGCTGGGTGGCGAGCCCAAGACAGAGCTTTGGTACGTGGCGCAAGCACAACCGGGCGCGCGGCTGTTCGCCGGTCTTCGCCGGGGCGCGACCCGCAGCCAGATGATTCGCAAGGCGGGCGAAGGCACGCTGGAGGACTGCCTGCATTCGATTCCGGTCCAGGCCGGTTCGGCGGTCTTCGTGCCGAGCGGACGGTTGCACGCGCTCGGCGCGGGCGTGGTCATCTTCGAGATCCAGCAGAATTCCGACACGACGTATCGGGTCTTCGACTGGAACCGCACGGATGAGCGCGGCCAGCCGCGGGAACTCCACTTCGACAAGGCGCTCGAGTGCATTGATTTTGACGACATTGAGCCGGGGCTGGTGGAGTCACGCGTGGAACAGCGGGGGACCGCCCGGCTTCGCTCGCTGGCCGAAAATCCATTGTTTGAGGTGGCGGAGGTACAGGCACCGGCGGGTTTTTCCGACGAAATCAGCCCGGCCGACTACCCCCGGATCGTCGCGGTCGTTGGTGGAAAGGTCACGCTGAACGATCCGGCGTCCGGCGTGGACACCGTGCTCACGCCGGGGACGGTCGCGCTGCTGCCCGCGTGCCTCGGGGCCGTCTCGTTGACGGTCAACGAAGAGACGACGTTCCTGTTCGCGGCGGCCGGCTATGAACGGGTGGCGGATGCGCGTCCGCTGACGGAAGCCGAAGAGGCGGCGGCACCTGCGCCGGCCTGGAAATACTACGCCCGCCACCGCCGGCGGACTCCGTCGGAACGCCTGCCGGGCCAGTTGCCCAGTTCACACCAGGTGAAGAAGGAACTGGCCCGCAAGTTCCGGTACATGCCGTTCCTCAAGCTGCTGGTGCTCAGTTTCTGGTTCCGGCTGGTGGTGCTCGGTTTCGTCGGCCTGGTGGTGTTCTTCAGCCTCTTCCTGCCGAAGATCTGGCGTACGACGCCGAGAGATTTCGCCCCGGAAGTGAAAATCAGCGGGCTGGACAAGGTCCAGAGCCTCATGCTCCAGCGCACGGCCCGTCGGGCTCAGGCGGCCCGGCAGTACGACCGGGCGCTTTACGCCTGGGGCTCAGCCATTGCCAACGACATGGCAGACCTGCGCGCGGTGCGCGGCTTTCTCGGGTGCATCGCCGAGCAGGAGCCGCCGCCGCGCCAACGAATCACGGCCGCCGCGCAGTACTCGTTCTGGTTGCTGCGGCTTGGCGGCACCAACGTGGCTGACCTCGAACTCACAACGCGGGTGTTTGAGGGCTATCAATTGCACGACTTGGTCACCCAGGTGCTCGAACCGTTCAAGGAGACGCTCACCGCTGACCTCGCGCCCCGCTACGCGAAGGCCCTGTTTTTTTCAGGCAAGTTCGACGAATTCGGCCGGCGCTGGCCGTTGCTCAGCGCCGAGGCACGCTCGCGACCCGACCTGGCCCTCATCCACGACGCCTACGAGTTGGGCTGGCGGCAGCCCGCAAACGCCGCGGAGATTCGACGACGCCTCGAACAGTTGGGCCAGGGTGTCGGCCCGTTGCACGACATGGCCAACCGGCTGCTCCTGCAGGTGGCCAATCACCTTTCCGATCCCGACGGCTACTCCCGCGTTCTCGGCCAGTTGCAGCGCGACCAGGCGGACACCGGAGTGGACCACGCGACCTACTGGCGGTTGCTGAGGTCCGTCGGGCGACTGGAAGAGGCGCGATTTCTCGCCGAGCTGTACACCATCCCGCCGCGGTCCGCACGGGAACTGGTGGTGCTGGCGGGCACCCATGATCTGCTTGGCCTGTCGGCCAAGGCGCTGGGACTCTTTCAACAGCACGCGGTTGAATTCGGCTACGCGGCGGAAGTCTGGCTGGCCTACGCCGAAATCGTGAACCGGGAGGGCAATTGGGATGAATTGAACGCCGTGACCGTCCGGATGCGGGAGAATCTGCGGCTGCGCGAGGAGCAGGAAGGGTTCATAGACTATCTGGAGGGCTGGTCATTTCTCAAACGGGGTGTCACCAATCAGGCCGAGGCGCTGTTCATCCGCGCGTCCACCAAGTCTTTCGGTTATGATTGGCAGGCCATTGCGGCGGCGCTGAACATGGCCAAGGCCGGGTTTCCCAATGAAGCCCGGGAGGTGCTCGCGAAAGTCACGCCGTCCGAATCGCTTCGCAACGCCTATTGGGAGGCGAGTTTTGAAACCGCCTGGGCGCTCAAGGATGAGGGGCTCATGCTGGTGACGGTGGAGGCGGCCTTTGCCGCGAATCCGCAACAGGCCGTCTGGGCCGGCCGCCGGACGGCGACGTTGCTGGTCACGCGGCAACAGCCTGAAGAAGCCATCCGGTTGAGCATGTTGCTGCGAGCCCAGTTCCCCGACTCGCTTGGGGTGCAGATCAACCACGCCTTCGCGTTGATCTACAACCGCCGGCTGGAGGAGGCCGGCGAGCTCCTGGCGTCGCTGGCCGACCGGCCGATGAGCCCGGACGAGGCGCACTCCTACGCGCTGGCCCGCTTCGAACTTCTCCTGCTCCGCGACCGGCCCGACCTCGCCCGTGTCGTCCTCCGGCAGGTAGATCGTTCCCGCCTGTTCCCCACCCAGGCCCGGTGGCTTCAGGAGCAGATGAAAAAGATCGAACCGGTGAAGGGCTGAGTTGCCCAGCTAACCGAACCACCGTGACCGCCACCGAAGCCATCGCCCTCTTGGAACGCTTTCGCGCGGGCCAAGCCTCCCGTGACGAGGTGCTGGCGGCGTTCCGGGCGGCGCCGGTTGCCGAGCTGGGCTTCGCGACAGTGGACACCCATCGTGGCCTCCGGCAGGGCTTTCCGGAGGTCATCTTTGGTGCGGGCAAAACGCCGGCGCAGGTGGTGCAGATCGCCGCCCGGCTGTGGCGGAACGACGGTCGGGTGCTCATCACCCGCGTCACGGCCGCTCACGCCCGGGCGGTGCGCCGACGGTTTCCGCGGGCGCAACACCACGAAGCCGCCCGTTGCATCACCCTTGAGCGGCGGCCGCTGCCCAAGCGCCCGGGCACGATCGCGGTTCTTTGTGCCGGCACCAGTGATTTGCCCGTGGCTGAGGAGGCTGCTGTCACCGCCGACTTCATGGGCAACCGGGTGGAACGCCTCTTCGATGTGGGCGTGGCCGGGCTGCACCGGCTGCTCGGCCGGCTGGAGTTGGTTCAGCGGGCGAATGTGCTGGTGGTGGTCGCCGGCATGGAGGGGGCTCTGCCCAGCGTCGTGGCCGGACTCGTGGCACGGCCGGTCATCGCGGTGCCCACCAGCGTCGGGTATGGTGCCAGCTTTGGCGGCGTGGCGGCTCTGTTGGGGATGCTCAACAGTTGTGGCAGCGGTGTCACCGTGGTCAACATAGACAACGGATTTGGCGCTGGTTACGCGGCCAGTCAGATCAACGCGCTTGCAGGCGAAGCCACGTGAAAACCCTCTATCTCGACCTGGTCAGCGGCATCAGCGGCGACATGTTCCTCGGCGCCATGCTGGATCTTGGGGTGAACCGCCATGAGCTCGAAAGCGCGCTCCGCGGCCTGGGTGTCACCGGTTATCACCTGCACGTGGGCCGGGAGTCCCGCAGCGGCATCGTGGGCACCCGGTTCGATGTCCACTTGGAGACCGATCATTCACATGACCACCCGGAGACCGACTCCGCCCCGGCACCCGCCCACGAAGGCCACGGCGGCGGTCACCACTCACACGAGCACGCGCATGGAGCGGAGGGCCACCACCACGCCGAACACCGTGACTTCGCCACCATCCGGCAATGGATCGCCGGGAGTGCCCTCGCGGACTGGGTGAAGGAAAAGGCGATCGGCGTGTTCGCGCGGATTGCGGCGGCCGAAGGAAAGATCCACGGGCAGCCGCCCGAAGCGGTGCATTTCCACGAAGTGGGTGCCGTGGACTCGATCGTGGACATCGTGGGTGCCTGCGCGGCCCTCGATCTGCTCGGCCGGCCCCGCGTGCTGGCCTCGCCGGTGGTGGACGGCAGCGGCTGGGTTCGGTGCGCGCATGGGCGGTTTCCAGTACCCACCCCGGCAACGCTCGAGATCTTGGGCGCGCGGGGCGTCGCCGTGTCGCAGTGCGACGAGCCGAATGAACTCGTCACGCCCACCGGGGCCGCGCTGCTGGCGGAATTCGTCGAGGACTTTGGTCCCCTGCGCGGGCTGCGTCCCGAGCGCATCGGCTACGGCATCGGCGGGCGGGAGAACCGGACGCGCCCGAATGTCTTGCGAGCCATTCTCGGCGTGGCAGAGGGGGCTGGTGACTCCGCGCACGACTGGGAAACGGATACGGTGATCGTGCTGGAAACCAACCTCGACGATTCCACGCCGGAATTGCTCGCTCCCGTGTTGGAGCAGGTGATGGCGGCGGGCGCGCTGGACGCGGCCTGCGCGCCCGTGCTGATGAAGAAGGGACGGCCTGGAGTGCTGCTGTCCGTGCTCGCGCGGGTGGCCGATGCGGACTCGTTGACCGCACTTCTGCTGCGGCACACGAGCGCGTTTGGCGTTCGGCGCTCTGCCTGCGAGCGACGCAAGTTGCGACGCGAGTTGTGGTCCGTCAGCACGCCCTTCGGCACGGTGGCGGTGAAGGTCGGTTGGTTGGACGGCGAGATCGTTCAGGCGATGCCTGAATTCGAGAACTGCCGCCGGCTCGCGGACGCGGAGGGGGTCGCCGTCCGCACGGTGTACGCCGCCGCTCAAGCCGGGGCGTGGCGGTTGCTTCAGGACCGCCGTCCCCAAAAGCCTTGAACGCAACGGCCGGCAGGTTAAGCTGGCCGCATGGCAAAGGCATCCCCTTGGTGTGTGTGGCTGTGCCTGCCTTTGCTGGGTTGCGGTGTGCGTTCCGACCATCCGAACCAAAAAACAACCCAGGACGGCTTCGCCGAGGCGCGGCAGCGCATGGTGGCCCAGCAGCTTGCCGCGCCCTCCCGGGGCATTCGGGACGAGCGGGTCCTGGCGGCCATGGCCAAGGTGCCGCGCCACGAGTTGGTTCCTGCAGCAAGCCGGCGCGACGCCTACGGCGACTTCCCCCTCCCGATCGGCTACGGGCAGACGATTTCGCAGCCGTACATCGTCGCCTTCATGACCGAGCAACTGGCTCCGAAACCGACCGACAGGGTTCTGGAGGTTGGCACCGGCTCGGGCTATCAGGCCGCGGTACTCGCCGAATTGGTCGCCGAGGTGTACACGATCGAAATCGTGGAACCGCTGGCCATCCGGGCGGAGCGGGACCTGCGCCGCCTCGGCTACCACAATGTCAAGGTGCGGCACGGTGACGGTTACCTGGGCTGGCCGGAAGCCGCGCCGTTTGACGCGATCATCGTGACGTGCGCACCGGAGCGCGTGCCCGCCCCGCTGGTCGAGCAGTTGAAGGAGGGTGGTCGTATGATCATCCCGGTTGGTCCCGCCGGCGACCAGCAGTTGATTCTCCTCCGAAAGCAAGAGGGCCGGCTGCAACGGCAAGCCGTGTTGCCGGTGCGGTTCGTTCCCATGACCGGTCCCGGCGTGACCGGCTCGTCCCCATGACCAAGAAGAAGTCCGTTTCTGCTCCGCGGCCCGCCACCCCCGTGCCGGCGAGGCCCCAAGTGCCGATCGAACCCATCCAGCTCAAGTGCCTCGGCATCGGTGACGGCTGGGCGTCGCTGGATCGCAATCACTCGTCGTTTGTCTATCGGCTGGGCACCCGCAATCTGCTGGTGGATTGCGGCGAACCGGTCAGCCGCTCGCTGAAAGCCGCCGGGATTCCTGCCGACGCGGTGGATGACCTGCTCTTGTCGCACCTGCACCTCGACCACCTGGGCGGATACTTCATGCTGATTCAAGGGCTGTGGCTGGAACCCCGGCGGAAGCCGTTGAATGTGTACATGCCCGCCGAGGGCATCGAGCCGGTGAAGACGCTGCTGCGGACCGGCTACATCTTCGACGAGTTGCTCCAATTCCCGATCACCTATCAGCCGCTGAAGGCGGGGGTGGCCTTTACTTGCGGTAACGCGCGCGTGACCGCTTACCGCAACACTCATCTGGATCGGTTGCGCGCCCAGTTTCAGGCGAAATATCCGCAGCCGTTCGAGTCGTTCAGCTTTCTCTTCGAGGTCGGCGGTCGGCGCGTTGCCCACTCAGCCGACATCGGCGCGGTGGAAGACCTGGATGTTCTCCTCCGCGCGCCGGTTGAGGCCCTGGTCTGCGAGCTGGCCCATTTGGAGCCGCGGCGGCTCTTCGAATACCTGCGCGGCAAGCCGATCAAGCGTGTGATTTTCATCCACTTGGGCCGGGCACAGTGGTCCAGCCAAGCCACCCTCCGCGACCTCGCGTTTGCCAACCTCGGCGGGATACCGTGCTCGTTTGCGCGGGACGGCGAGGCGTTCGTGATTTAAGCGGGGGTGCCTTCCGGGCCCTTACTTCGAGTTCAACCGCTCAATCGCGGCCAGCACTTCGGCGGCGTGGCCGGCCGTCTTGACCTTCGGCCAGATCTCCGCGATGCGGCCGTCGGGCGCGATCAAGAACGTCACCCGATGCGTCCCCAGGCCAATCCGGCCCATGAACGACTTCTCCGCGTACACGCCGTAGGCCTTGACCACCGTCTTGTCGGGATCGGCAACCAGGGTGAAGGGCAGCTTGAACAGGCGCGCAAATCGCTCGTGGGACTTCACCGAGTCGGTGCTCACCCCCAGGACCGCGACGCCCCTGCTGCGCAGCGTTTCCCAGGCGTCCCGGAACCCGCACGCCTCCACCGTGCAACCGGGAGTGTTGTCCTTGGGATAGAAGTACAAGACCACCCATTGGCCGCGCAGGGCTGACAACGTGACCGTTTCGCCGGTCTGGGTGGGCGCGGTGAAATCCGGCGCCGGATCTCCGACCTTCAACGTGAGTTCGAATTTCGCCATGCCGCCAACGTGGCAGCATTCGCGCCCGGCGCAATCCGTCTCACGGCGCCGCCTGATCGGCGGACGGTTTCGATTTTGGTTGGCGAAGCATGGCAATCCCGTCGCCCAAGTAGATCAGGCCTGATACGGCGGTGCAGACGGTGGCGGCGGCGGCCCACCAAAACAAAGCCCCGGCATCCAGCCGCAGCAGTGCCCACAGCACGCAGGTCATTTGGAGGACCGTGGCCAGCTTGCCAATCAGATGGGGCCGCACGGTGCCCTTGCCGACGAGGTAGTTCACCAGCACCAACAGCACGAGCAACATGACGTCCCGCGCGAGCACGGTGATGGTCAGCCAGAGCGGCACCCGATCGAGGCGGGCCCCGTTGTCGAGGCTCAGCACCACCAGGCCGAGCACCAGCAGGAGCTTGTCGGCGAGGGGATCCAGCAACGCGCCCATTTCAGTGCGCTGGTTGAAGCGTCGCGCCACCCAGCCGTCCACGCCGTCGCCCACGGCGGCCACGAAGAACAGGATCACCGCCAGCCAGCGAAACACGTCGCGCCCCGACGCCGTGTATTCGATCAAGGAAAGCACGAACAGCGGCACCAGGAGGATGCGGGCAATGGTGATCTTGTTGGCAGTGGTCAGTAGCACAACCGCCGGCAGTGTGGACCGACTTCGCGGAGCGTCAACCGCGCGACGGTCCGCCGCGGGCTCAACGGCGCGCCGAGGCTTCGTACGCCGCCACCCGCTCGCGCAGGCGATCCGCGTCCGCCGTCATGCCCGCGACCGTGGCCTTCGTCCAGGCCCGGCGGGCCAGATCCAGCGCCCGCGCCATTTGGCCCTCGCGGGCGCAGTTGCCGGCAACGATCTCTTCGCTCTGGAACTGCCGCTCCAAACCGGGATCGAGTTGCACCGCCCGGCGGAACTCGGCCAGCGGCTCTTCAATCTGACCGGCGTGCGCCCGAACAGTGGCCGCGGAGAATCGAATCATGGCATTGGTCGGGTTCAACCGCGTTGCCTCGGTCAGTTCGGTAACGCCCCGTTCCGGATGACCGGCGCGCGCCCACGCCAGCCCGAGGGCGGTTCGGACCGCCGCGCTGCTGAAACCCGAGTCGGTGACGACCGTCGTGGGCAGAAGGCGAAGCGCCTGCTGGAACTGCTCGATGGCCGCGTCGGCATCGCCACTGAGAAGCAGCGCCTGGCCGTAGTAGTAACGGGCCTGGCCGTTGTCCGGCGCGAATTGTACCGCGAGCCGGCCGTGGCGAAGACTGCCGGCGACGTCGCCTTGCCGTTCCGCCAGCAGACACGCGAGGCGTTCATGGGCGTGCGGGTTATCCGGGTTCAGTTCGAGGGCGTGTTGGTATCGCTCGATGGCGGCGGCGGCGTCACCGGTCTGCTCGGCCACGAAACCAGCCCGGGCCAGGGAGTCATCATTCAGAAAGCGCGCCTGAATCTCCTCGATGGCATCTGGGGAAAGGTTGACGAACTCCGGGATGTTGGCGGCGCGGTCTGGCGCAGTGAGCCAGTCCAGGCTGACCGCCGGGCTGCTCTCTCCATTCTCGTCAATGTGGGTCAGGAAAAGCTGGGTGTACGGGCCGAACGCCTTGGACGCGAACACCAGCCAGCGGCCATTTGGCGACCAACTGTGCCAGGAGTTCATCCGCCCGGTGTTGGCGCGCAGCCGGCGGGCGAGGATCACCCCCGGCACCCCGCCTAGTGGTCGAGCGTTGGCGATCGCCCGTCCATATCGCGGCGCCGTGGACGGGCCATCCTCAGGCAACCGCGGATTCGCTGGTTTCATACCGCAAACCATCTGACCGGCCTGAGCCGGCTCCAGTTTCGCCGATCTCGCGGGTGCATGCCAGGCGGGATGCGCCCGGCGACCGCAAACCGCTTGCCGCCCCTCGGGGGCGCGACTAGTTTGCGCCGGTCAGAGGGGCTGCTCACCCGATGAAAGCCAACACGGATTTTGCTTACGATTCGAAGATCGAGGGGGACGTGATTTGCACGCGATTGGACGCGGCCCTCAATTGGTTTCGCAAACACTCGATCTGGCCGATGCCGATGGGCCTGGCGTGCTGCGCCATCGAACTGATGGCCTCGGGCGCCAGCCGCTTCGACATCTCGCGCTTCGGCTCCGAAGTGATGCGGTTTTCCCCGCGGCAATCGGACGTGATGATCGTGGCCGGCACCGTGACCTACAAGATGGCCGTGCACACCCGCGCATCTACGACCAGATGGCCGAGCCGAAATGGGTCATCGCCATGGGCGCGTGCGCCTCGACCGGCGGCATGTACCGTAGCTACTCTGTGCTCCAGGGCGTGGACGCCATCCTGCCGGTGGACATCTACGTGGCCGGCTGCCCGCCCCGGCCGGAAGCCCTGCTGGACGCCCTGCTGAAACTGCAGGAGAAAGTGACCCGCGAGCCGCTGATTGCCCGGCTCAAGCAGGTCCGACCCGCTCCGCGTCCCGCCACCGCCGCATGACGCCCTTCGACCTCGCCAAGCAGTTGAAGGAGCACTTTGGGGACTTGGTGTCCGCGCCGGCCGAGTTTCGCGGCGAGGCAACGGTAACCGTCGCGGACGCCGGGCGAATCGAAGAGGTCTGCCGCTTTTGCCGGGACGGTTTGGGCTTTGGCCTCCTGCTGGATTTGACCAGTGTGGACCACTACGGCGACGACCCGCGCTGGACGCTGGTGTACGAGCTGTACCACCTGCGCCATCGCGCCCACTTGCGGCTCAAGACGAGCGTGAGCGAAGAAAAGTCTGAACTACCCTCCGTCTCCGGGGTTTGGCCCACGGCCAACTGGCACGAGCGCGAGGCTTACGACATGATGGGGATTCGCTTCACGGGCCACCCTGACCTGCGGCGGATCATCATGTGGGAGGGATATCCATACTTCCCGCTGCGGAAAGACTTTCCGCTGGCCGGCAAGCGGACCGAGCTGCCGGACGTTGCCTTCACAAAACCCGCACCGATCGAAGGCGGGCCCTTCGTGTCGGCCCCCGGGGGGCAGGACGCGATCGAACGCGAGCCCCGGGCGAGAACGCCGGACGCCTGAGCAGATTGCCCTGTCCCGACGGAAGCGCCACCTGACGCCCATGAAAGCGGTTGAGGAAATCGAGTTCAAAGACGCCGCCGGTCGTGCCGCGGCCTTCGCCAGTTCGTCGGCGGACACGGAAACCCCGGGCGAACTGCAGGGCGAAAAGCTGGTGCTCAACATGGGGCCATCGCATCCCTCGACCCACGGGGTCCTGCGAATCGTGCTCGAGCTGGACGGCGAGGTCATCACCAAGGCGGAGCCGGACATTGGTTATCTGCATCGCGGCGACGAGAAAATCGCCGAGAACATGACCTACACCCAGTTCATCCCGTACACGGATCGGCTGGACTACCTTGCCCCGCTCGCCAACAACGTGGCCTATGCGCTCGCCGTGGAGAAGCTCCTGGGTATCCATGAAAAGCTGCCGCTCCGCTGCCAGTATATCCGGGTGATTTGCTGCGAGTTGGCCCGCATTTCGTCGCACCTCCTCGGGGTGGGCTGTTTCGCCATGGACGTCGGGGCGATGACTGTCTTCCTGCACACCTTCACCGAGCGCGAGAAGATCTACAATCTGTGCGAGCGGCTCACCGGGGCGCGCTTCACCACGAGCTACACCCGGATTGGCGGTCTGGCCCGCGACCTACCGGAGGGCTGGAGCGACGAGTGCCGGCGTTTCTGCCGCGAGGTGCTCGTGGCCGTGAGCGAGGTGGATCAATTGCTCACCCGCAACCGTATCTGGGTGGATCGCACCAAGGGCATCGGGGTGATTTCGGCGGCGGATGCCCTCGCCTGGGGGCTGACGGGGCCGAACCTGCGGGGCAGCGGCGTGGACTACGATGTGCGGCGGGCGAACCCGTACCTCGTCTATGACCGGCTGAAGTTTGAAGTGCCGTTGGGGTCGGTGGGCGATTGCTATGACCGCTATCTGGTGCGCATGGAGGAGGTCCGTCAGAGCGTCCGCATCATCGAGCAGTGCCTGGATCAATTGCCGGCCGGTCCCATCAACGTGGACGACGGCAAGATCGTGCTGCCACCGAAGGAAAAGGTGCTGACCCGGATGGAGGAGTTGATCCACCAGTTCATGCTGGTGACGCAGGGGGTCAACTGCCCTCCCGGCGAGGTTTATTTCGGGGCGGAAAACCCCAAGGGTGAACTGGGTTTTTACATCCACAGCCGGGGGGGAGGGGTGCCATACCGGCTCAAGATCCGTTCCCCCTCGTTCGTGAATCTGAGCATCCTGTCGCACCTGCTTCCCGGGCACCTCATGAGCGATACCGTCTCCATCCTCGGTTCGCTGGACTTCGTAATGGGCGAGTGCGATCGCTGACCAGCATTCGAGCGTGAGGATACGATTTCACCCGAGCGAGGAGGGCGGCCTGGCCGTCGCAAAACTTTGCCGGCTGTTCGAGGCGCCCGGCTTTACCGAAGTTTCGTCATGAGTTTCGTCGTGCCAGCGGCCTTGGAGGCCGAGATCAACGAACTGATCACGCATTACCCGCAACCGCGCAGCGCGGCGGGGATGGTCTTGCACGCGCTCCAAGACCATTTCGGATTCATTTCGCCCGAAGCCATGGAGTGGACGGCCGCCAAATTGGGCGTGCAGCCCATCAACATTCTCGAGCTGGTCACTTTCTACCCGATGTACCGGCAGGAGCCGATCGGGCGATATCACCTCAAGGTGTGCCGCACCTTGAGTTGCGCTCTGGCCGGATCACACGAGCTCTACCGGCACCTCTGCGAACGCCTGGGACTCGATGCCCACCGCCACGGTCCGCAAACGACCGAGGATGGCCGGTTCACGGTCGAGTTTGTCGAGTGCCTCGCGAGTTGCGGGACCGCTCCAGTGGTGATGGTCAACGACGACCTGCACGAAAACGTCAGTGCCGCCAAAGCAGACGAAATCGTCGGCGGTTGTCCTTGAAGGGACCGATTTCACAGCCCCGCGGAGCCGGCGACTCCAAGCTGTGAAGAGCGGCTGGGGACCAAGGATGAAAGTTGGCCGGAGCTTCAGCCCGTTGGCAACAGCCGTCGGCGATTGCGAGTCAAGTACCAGACAATCGCGGCGTTGGCCACGAGCAGCACGGCAACTCCGAGCCGGAACACGCGCACCAGTTCGATGACTTCAAGCGGGATGAAGAAGGCGGTTTCGCCAATGGCCAGCCAGACCGCCCACCCGCAGCGCCACGAGAGTCCAAGGCTCTCGACGAAGAGCAGCACCGCGTAAAGCAGGGAACCCAACGCGAGCGACGCAACGCCGGTCGGGGTAAGCGAGTCCAACTTGGCCGCCACCATCGCCCACACGCCGTGGTCCGGATTTTGCCGTAACAGGACGAGGACTTTTTCGAATTCCGCCGCCAGATCGTCGCCCAGCAGGCTGTAAATCCCCAAGGCGGCCATCAGGAACAACAGCCCTTTCGCCAACTTGACGCCGATCACCGTGTAAAGCCCGACGGCGCCCCCTTTTGGCGGGCCGATGGGGTGGGGTACGGGCATGGCCGGACGCGCGTTCACCGGACCCGTTCCAGCAGCCAGCCGACCAGGTCTTTGATTGCAAGGCGCTCCTGGTGGCCGTCGTCCCGATGGCGAACGGTCACGGTATCGCGGAGCTCCGGCTTTTCGCCCAGCGTATCGAAATCAATTGTCACGCCGAAGGGCGTCCCGGCCTCATCTTGCCGGGCGTAACGCCGGCCGATCGAACCGCCTTCGTCGTAAAAGACCGTCATCCAAGGTCGCAGGAGGTCGCGCACCTCAAGTGCCTTTTTGACCAGCTCCGGCTTGTTCTTGAGCAGCGGGAACACCCCCACCTTCGTTGGCGCCACGCGTGGGTGAAATCGCATAATCACGCGCGTCTCGTTCCTGCCCTTGGCGTCGGTTTCCGTGACTTCGCTGAAGGCATTGGTGATCAGGGCCAAAATCAGCCGGTCCACGCCGGCAGAGGGCTCGATGACGTGTGGTATGTACCAGCCCTTGGCGAGTCCGTCCGCGTCCGCCCGGGCCAGCGCCGCGGCTTTCTCGGGCTCTTCGCCCATCTTCAGCAGGTATCTCTGGCGTGCTTCGCAATACCGCCGCCAAAGTTCGTCCTGCTTCTCTTTCGGCAGCCTGGCCCATGCGGCCTTCAGCTCCTCGTCAAAAACGGTCATCGCCTTGCCGGAGAACCGCTGGTGCTGGGAAAGGTCGAAATCACTGCGGGCGGCGATGCCCTCGAGTTCCTGCGTGCCGAACGGAAACTTGAAGAGAATGTCCACGCAGGCACGGGCGTAGTGGGCGAGTTCCTCCGGCTTCTGCCAGTATTCCTCCAACGAGGCCCGGGGCAGGCCGATACCCTCGTAGAAGCGGATGCGCTCTTCCACCCAGTACTGGTGCCACATCTGCCAGCCCCAGTTGGGCTGGGGTTCGCCGGGATGCCCGGGCCCGGCCGGGGTCGCCACAGTGCCGGTGATGGCCTCGACCACCTCGTCGGGCTTGATGAAGAACTCGAGTTCCATCTGCTCAAACTCGCGGGAGCGGAAGGTGAAGTTGCGCGGCGTCACCTCATTGCGGAACGCCTTGCCCGTTTGGGCGATTCCGAAGGGCACCCGCTGCCGCGAGGTTTCCAGCACGTTCTTGAACTGGGCAAAGATCGCCTGGGCGGTCTCGGGACGGAGGTAGGCGATGCTGGAATCATCCTTCACCGGTCCCACGTGGGTCTCGAACATCAGGTTGAACGCGCGCGGCTCGGTCTTTTCCCCGTGGCACTCACTGACCATCTTGCTGGGCTTCTGCGGACAGGGCGTCTCGTTCAACTGATCGGCGCGGAAGCGGCCCTTGCACGTTTTGCAGTCAATCATCGGATCGCTGAACGTGTCCACGTGGCCGGACGCCTTCCAGATTTGTGGCGCCATGATGATGGTTGCTTCGAGGCCGGCCACGTCTTCGCGCTCGTGGACGATGCGGCGCCACCACAGTTCCTTGACGTTGCGTTTTAGCTCCGCGCCCAGCGGACCGTAGTCCCAGAAACCGTTGATGCCGCCGTAGATTTCGGACGACTGGTAAACAAACCCGCGGCGCTTGCAGAGCGACACGATCTTCTCCATCAACTCATTGACTTTGGGCTCGGCCATAAAGCCGGCGAGTGTCAACGGCGGGGCTCCGGGGTGTCAAGAAACGCAACCGTCAAACCCGGCGACTTGGTTGCCTGCGGGGCGGCCGCGCGATCGGGCGCACACGAACGGGACGGGGCGCGGGGCTCGGTAGCACCGAAACCGCAGCCGGCGTCAAAACCGTTCCGGCTGACCCTCCTCGAGGATGCGGAGGTGCTGAATGAGGCCGTCGCGGATCGCCAGTTCCTCCAGCCAGCGCGGCGGTTCTTCGAGGTCCTCGAACGACAGCCGAAAGGAGCCGTAGTGCATCGGTACCAGCCAGCGGGCGCGCAGTTCGCGGAAGACCTTGATCGCGTCCTGCGGTCCCATGTGGACGCGCCGCATGCCCTCGGGGTGATACGCGCCGATCGGCAGCAGCGCGATCTCCGGCGGCGCCCGCTGGCCGACTTCCTTGAAGCCGTCGAAGTACGCGCTGTCCCCGGCGTGGTAGATGCGGCGCCCCTGGCTCTCGATGAGGAATCCGCCGTACCCCCGATGATGATCCCGCAACACCCGGGCGCCCCAGTGGTTGGATGGCGTCAACGTCACCGTGAGGTCGCCGCGGGTGAAGCTCTCCCACCATTCGAGCTCGATCACGCGATCGAAGCCCAGGCCGTCCGCAAGATCGCCCACACCCCACGGGACCACGGCGATCTTGGGCGAGGGCAGCCGGCGCAGGGTGGGTTTATGGAAATGGTCGAAATGGGCGTGGGTGAGCAGCACGACCTCCACGCGGGGAAGATCCAGCAGCGAAAGCCCGGCGTGCTTCTGACGTTTCAGGAGGAACAACCAGTTGGCGAAATTGGGGTCCACCAGCACGTTCAGGTGCGGGAACTGGATCAGGAACGAGGCGTGGCCAATCCACGTCAGGGCGACCTCGCCCGGGTGCAGGCGCGGGAACACCGGCCGGCGCCGCTGGCCGGCGCGCTTGGTGACAAAGGCCTTCCACACCATCTCGCGGAAAAACGCCCGTGGGCTGAACTCGTGACTCGGCGTGAGTTCCTTGAACGAGCGGGGCAGCCGGCGTTTGCGTCGGCCACCTGCGGGGCTGGAGGAATCCGGGTTCATCGCGACCCAACCGTCAGGAATGGTTAGCCCAGGCGGAGGGTGAAGACAACCTTTCCACGCGGCACGTTGCCCCCGTGGTCAGCGGGGCGACGACCGCGGGTGCCGCCGTTCGGGAGTTCCTTGTAACCGGGGGGCCAGTCGCGCCGTCTTCGGCATCGTCCGCGCTCGAGAGCGGCGCGGGCGCCTTGTATGCATCAACGAACCGGATCGGTTGGTCTCAAACTCGTGGTCGGCCTCGCTGTGGTCGGCGGAGTGGCGGCGGGGGCGTATGTGTATTGGCGGAAGCCCGCCAACGGGGCGCTGGAGTTCAAGACCGCGGCCGTGACGCGCGGCGACATTGTGCAATCCGTCACGGCGAATGGTTCCCTTTCGCCCGTGCGAATGGTGGAGGTGGGCAGCCAGATTTCCGGCACCATCACGAACATCACCGTGGATTTCAATTCGCGGGTGAAAGCCGGCGAGGTGATCGCGCAGATTGACGCGGCGACCTATGAGCGCGCGTTGCTGCAGGCCGAGGCCGAACTGGCCAACGCCAAGGCGTCGCGCCGCCTGGCGGAGCTGAACTTCCTGCGGGCCAGGGAATTGTTCGCCAACAAGCTGATTTCGCAATCGGAGTACGATCAGACGGACGCGGCGCTCATCCAGGCCGAAGCCCAGGTGAAGATGCGCGAGGCCAACGTCGAGCGCGCCCGCGTGGACCTGAGCCGTGCCACCATTTACGCACCGATGGACGGAGTGGTGATCACCCGCAAGATCGAGGCGGGCCAGACGGTCGCCGCGAGCATGAATACGCCCACGTTGTTCATCATCGCCAACGACCTCGCAAAAATGCAGATCGAAGCTGCGGTCTCGGAAGCCGACGTGGGCGGGCTGGAGGAAGGCCAGCGCGTCACGTTCACGGTGGACGCTTTCCCGGGACGCTCGTTCGACGGCCGGGTGCAGCAGGTCCGCTACGCGCCCACGACCAATCAGAACGTGGTCACCTACACCACGGTGGTCGCCGTGGACAACAAGGACCTCAAGCTGCGCCCCGGCATGACCGCCAACGCCCGCTTCATCACCGCCGAGCGCAAAAACGTGCTGAAGATTCCCAACGCCGCCATCCGGTTTCGCCCGCCCGCCGGGGTGACCCTCGTCGGCGAGACCAACGCGCCGCCCGCCGGAGCGACGGCACCGGCGGCCTTGATCGAGAGTGGCCCGTTCGCGGGCTTGCCGGTGATGCCCTGGCAGACTGGCGGGGAACGGCGGCGTCCCACCGAAGAGGAGCGGGCCGCCTACGTGGCTACGCTGACACCCGAGCAGAAGGCGAAGTACGAGGCGGCGATGGCCGAGATTCGCGCCCGGATGGCGCAGGGCGGGGGGCCGGGCGGCGGGGGCGGCTTCGGCGGCGCGGGACCCGGCGGAGGCGGCGGCATGACTGGGGGAGGGGAGCGATCGCGGCCAGAAACCGAGGTGCCCAAGTCGGCCACGGTTTATCTTCTCGAGAAGGAGACGGGGGCCGTTGGCGGGGAGGTAACGGTGCTTAGGGCGGTGAATGTCAAACTGGGCATCGGGGACGGATCGAGCGTCGCGGTGACTGAGGGACTCAAGGAAGGGGATCAGGTGGTGACGGGTTTCTCCGCTGGCACCTCGACGGCGGCCGCCTCGCGCAACCTGCTCGCCAACCCGTTTGGCGGCCCGCCGCGGCCGCGCTGAAGGACCGGTCGCTCGCCCGTGATGGAACCGATCATCAAGCTGGAAAACTTCCGCCGGACCTACCGCAACGGGCTGCTCGAGGTCCACGCGGTGCGGGGCGTATCGCTGGAGATCCACGCGGGCGAGTTCGTGGCCGTGATGGGCGCCAGTGGCTCGGGCAAATCCACCATGATGAACACCATCGGCTGCCTGGACCGTCCGACCAGCGGCCGTTACCTGCTCGACGGGGTGGACGTCGGCAGCCTCAATCGCGACGATTTGGCAGACCTGCGCAACCGCAAGCTGGGCTTCGTGTTTCAGGGGTTCAACCTCCTGTCCCGCACCTCGGCGCTGGAAAACGTGGAATTGCCCATGCTCTATTCCCGGCCGGCCGTGCCGGGGCGCGAGCAGCGGCGTCGGGCGCTGGAGGCGTTGAAGATGGTGGGACTGGCTGATCGGGCGGATCACTATCCGAACCAGCTCTCGGGCGGGCAGCAGCAGCGGGTGGCGATCGCCCGCGCGCTGGTGAACCAGCCGCGCGTGGTGCTGGCCGACGAACCGACCGGCAACCTGGATACGCGGACGAGCATCGAGGTCATGGGAGTGTTCCAGGCGTTGAACGACCAGGGCATCACGATCGTCATGGTCACGCACGAGCTGGACATCGCCAATTTCGCCAAACGCAAGATTGTCATGCGCGACGGTTTCGTGCGGACTGACGAGCCCGTCTCGCAGCGCCTGCACGCCGCGGAGGCGCTGGCCAAACTCGAAGCCGAACAGAAGGCCGTTCACCTCGCCTGAAGCCATGTGGGCCACTCTCAAAACCGCTCTGCGCGCCATCCGGCGAAACCTCCTGCGCTCCTTTCTCACCATGCTGGGGATCATCGTGGGCATCTCGGCGGTCATTGTGGGCGTGAGCATGGGGGCCGGGGCCAAGGCGGAGGTGGACCGGCAGATCGCCAGCATGGGCAACAATCTACTGATCGTATTTTCGGGCAACATGTCGCGCGGGGGGGTGCGAGGCGGTTTCGGCATGCAGCCGAACTTGACCGAGCGCGACTACGAGGCGCTCCGGCGGGAGGTGCCCGGGATCGTGGGGGTCAGCCCGGAGGTGCGGGCCACCGCCCAGGTGGCTGCTGGCAACCAGAACACCTCGGTGGGCATCTGGGGCGTCAGCGCGGACTTCGCCGAGATCCGCTCATGGAAGTTCCTGTCCGGCGAGAATTTCACCGACGCCGACGTGCGCAGCGCCAACAAAGTATGCCTGATCGGCAAGACAACCGCGGCGGCGTTGTTCGGCGAAGGCGTGGACCCCGTCGGTCAGATCATCCGGATCAGGAATGCCCCGTTCACCGTGGTGGGCTGGCTGGCGCCAAAAGGGGCCAATGCGTTCGGCCAGGACCAGGACGATGTGATCCTGATGCCGTACACCAGCGCCATGAAACGGCTGACGGGCGACACGAAGTTCCGGGCCTTCAGCATCGCGGCGGAAAGCGCGGCGGCGATTCCCGAGGCCACCAACCAGATCGCGGCCATCTTGCGGCAGCTCCACCAGATCACGCCGGACAAGGAGGACGACTTCTCCATCCGGAGCCAGCAGGAGATGAGCGATTTTGCCAACGCGAACAACCGGGTGATGACCGTCCTCATCGGTGCCTTCGCCGGCATTTCTCTCGTCGTCGGTGGCATTGGCATCATGAACATCATGCTCGTGAGTGTGACCGAGCGGACGCGGGAGATCGGCATCCGGCTGGCGGTTGGCGCTCGCGCCCGCGATGTGCTGCGGCAGTTTCTCATCGAAGCCGTGTTGCTGAGTGTGGTGGGCGGGGCGCTGGGGATCGCCGCAGGCTACTGGCTGGCGCCGATGCTTACCAAGTTTGCCGGGTTTCCGACGCTGATCTCGAACACTTCGGTTCTGCTGGCGTTTTCGGTCAGCGCCGTGATTGGCGTGGTCTTCGGATTCTTCCCGGCCCTCAAGGCGGCGAACCTCGATCCCATTGATGCCCTGCGTTATGAATGAGGCTGAGGATCAGCCGGTGATCTCCGGGGTTTCGCCGGCCAGAGCCAGCCAGACCGGAAACCGTGCCCTGACCGATTTGCGTGTCCGAAGGAACGTCTGCCAAACCTCAAAAAGTCATGAGAAAAACCCTGAAATCCCCCGTGCTCGCGCCGTTCGCAGCGCTCGCCCTCGTAGCCTCGGCGGTGGCCCAGCGCCCGAATGTTCCCGCGCCGGTAATCTCCCCGGAAGTGACGGCCGACCGGCAGGTCACTTTCCGCGTGCTTGCCCCGAAGGCCGAATCCGTGAGGCTGGCGGGCAGTGACCTGCCCGGCATTGGCCAGGGCAAGGACATGGCGAAAGGCACGAACAACGTGTGGGAGGTGACGCTCGGACCGCTGCCGCCGGGCAGCTATCGCTACCACTTCAACGTGGATGGCGTCGCGGTGCTCGATCCGCGCAACCCCCGGACGAGCGAATCGAACGAGAACTCCTGGAGCCTCGTTCACGTGCCGGGCGCGGACTGGCAGGACACGCTCGACGTGCCGCACGGCGCGGTCGCGCAGGTGACGTACTGGTCGTCCACGCTCAAGAAGTTCCGCCGACTGCACGTGTACACGCCGCCCGGCTATGAGGCGGGGACGGAGAAGTACCCCGTGTTCTATTTGCTGCACGGCGCCTTCGACTCGGACAATTCGTGGAGCACCGTGGGCCGGGCGGGTATCATCCTCGACAACCTCATCGCTGCCGGAAAGGCGAAGCCGATGGTGGTGGTGATGCCGCACGGCCACACTGGCCCCTTCCGCATGGGCGGCGCCGGACTCTCGGGCGAGTTTGAGCCGGAGTTCGTCGCGGACATCCTGCCGCTCATCGAGAAGCGATACCGGGTCCACACCGACCGAACGCAGCGGGCTCTGGCCGGCCTCTCCATGGGTGGCGGACACACGCTGAACATCGGCATTCCCCACCTCCACAAGTTCGCCTACCTCGGTGTGTTCAGTTCGGGCGTCTTCGGCATCGTGCCCCGCCCCGGCGCGCCGGCGCCCCAGGGCCCCGGCTTTGAGGAGCGGCATCAGGCCATCCTCGACGACGCGAAGCTGAAGGAGGGTTTGAAGTTGTTCTGGTTTGCGACGGGCAAGGACGACTTCCTCGTCGAGACCACTCGCGCCACGGTCGAGATGTTCAAGCGCCACAAGTTCGATGTGGTTTATCGCGAAACCGATGGTGCCCACACTTGGGACAAGTGGCGCGAGTACCTGCACGAGTTCGCGCCGCAGTTATTCCGTTAGCCGCTGACGGCTCCATGAAGCTGCGCGGGAAGTGGACGCTCGTGTGGGTGGCGGCGGTGTTGGTCGCCGGAGCGCTCGCGCAGTTCCGCGGGGGGCGGCGCGGTCCGCCAGAATTCACCCGCGGCAACGTGCCGGAGTGGCAGTTGCCGTCGGGCTTCGAGGGCGACGCCTTCACCTTTGCCCGGGTGAAGTACACGTCGAGCATGGACCGCAGCAGCTACGCCTGGTGGACGGACTATCCGGACGCGGACGTGAACCTTTCGTGGCGGCTGCACCAGCTTACGGCGCTCAGAGTCCACCCGGAAGGCAGGGTGATCGAACTGACGGATCCGAATCTCCCCAGCTACCCGTTCCTGTTCATGAGCGGCGTGCCGGCGATCATTCTGAGCGACGCCGAGGTCAGAGCGTTGCGGCGGCAGTTGCTCAGCGGCGGCTTCCTGCTGGTGGACGACTTCTGGGGCGAGGTTCCCTGGAACCATTTTAATCGCGAGGTGCTCAAGCGCGTTTTTCCCGAGCGCGAGGCGGTCGAGTTGCCCCTCGATCATCCGATCTTTCGCGGGGTGTTCACGCTGCGGGAGAAACCGCAAATCCCCAACGTTTATCACGCCACGCGGTACCAGGGCACGGGGATCACCTGGGAGACGGAGGACGGCAAGACCCCCCACTACCGGGGCATCAGCGACGATTCCGGCCGGCTCATGGTGCTGGTCTGCCACAACACCGACTTGGGCGATGGCTGGGAGGAGGAGGCCACAAACCCGGATTACTTTGCCGAGTTCTCCGAACCCAAGGCCTATCCACTGGCCATCAACATCATCCTCTACGTGATGACGCACTAAGGCTGGGCCGTCGTCCGTGGGGTGGTTTCGGCCCCGCCGCTGTGCCGATGCTGTTGGGTCCGGGTGTCCGCCGGATCTTCAGTCCTCTACCAGCACCACCCGATAGAAACCGCTGGCCGAAGTGCTGGTGTCCGTGAACTCCGTGGCGGTGGTCGGTTCGCCGCGATTCTCCCATCGCCCCGCGGCCAGATCCTCGCTGCGCTGGACCTGGCAGCGCCGAGGTACCGGGCTCAACGGCGAATCGGGTGTCCAGCGCAGCGTGACTTGCGCTCCCTGGCGCTCGACATGCAGCAACTCCAGCGGCGGCCAGATGCGCGCCTCGCCCCGCTCGTCCACCGCGAGGCTGGTCGTTCCCGGCGGCAGCACTTGGAGCGTCTTCAGGAACTCCACCACGCAATCCCGCTCGTAGGGCGACAGCGCCTCGAACGCCAGGCGTTCGGATTCCGCCTCGCCAGCGTGGGCGAGAATGGCCTCGCGCATCGTCGTGTACAGGCCGTGGTGATAGAAGTTGGGTTTGCCGTAAGCGCCCCAGAGTTTCCGGGTCAGAAACTTACCGTTGCCGGCAAAGAAACCGGCCGTCCCTGCCGGTTGGTTCATGTCAATCGGCTCGCGATTCGGATCGTCCGGCCCCGACGTAATGTCATGGAGCTTGAGGTCGGTGAAGGCCGGCACCCAGACCACGCCGCCGGCACTGACGGGAAGACGCGGCGTGGGAAGCTCGGGATCGCTCAGGTCCACGCTGAACGTGGGAGCGTCGCCCGGGCGGAGGTTGCCCGCGGGGTTGAAGGGATTGGGTTCGGTGTAGATCCAGCCGAAATTGTCGAGGGGCAGTGCGGGCACGTGACAGCGCACGCAGCCGATTTCGGCAAACTTGGCCTCGCCCTTCAGGACTGCCGCCTCGATCGCCGGGTCGCGGGGAATCACGCGGCCGGGCACGGGCATGGTGGCTTGAAAAACCGACACCGCCGTGACGTCGGCGCGGGTCATTTCGTTGGCCAAGCCATCGCCATCTTGATCGGTGTCGGTGCCGAATCGCTCAGTCGGTTGAATCCCATGATGGTGGTTGTACGCGTTGTTGGAGAACTGGCGCAGCGAAATCACGTGCCCCGCCTGATGGAATGGCCGCAGGATCAAGCTGGGCGGGGCCGTCGCCGAGACCGAAACGAGGCTCGGGGCGGCGAGGCCCTGGACTTTGGAGGTGTCCCAAGTCCCGTTGGCCCGGCGCGTCAGCGTGCCGAAGGAGACGCCCTTGGATACGAGCGGCGCGGTCTGGCCCGGTTTGAGGCGGTTGCGGATGGCCTGCAAGTCGGCGGTCATTTGTCGCGCCAGCATCTCGATATAGCCGGCTCCGAACATGCCGGGCGTGGCCCGGAAGTTGCCGATCGTTTGCTGGGTGGTGTGCTGACCGCGCTCGTCCACCGTCTCACAGGTGGGGAGCGCATCCAGCAGGTTGAACGTGGCGAAATCGAACCGTTGGGCCAGCACGAACACATTTCCCACCAGGTCCCCGTTGCCGCCCACCACGGGATTGTCGTGGCAACCGGCGCAGGAATTGGCGTCCGGCGCGGAGATGCGGTTGAAATTGCGCGGGAACACCAGGGGCCGAGTTGGGTCCGACAGCGGCGAGCCGGTGCCTTTGGTCAGTGGCCGGCCGGCGCCTTCTTGGGAAGTCCAGTTCGCGGCAAACAGCTTTTGGCCGAACGCGACCAGTTCCGGGATTGACAGTTGAAATTCCTCGCCATCCTGCAGGTGGCGCGGGATGGCCACTTCGCGGCCAATCTCCGCGGCCGCGAGGCCTGCAGACAGCGCGAGGGCTCCGGCGATGATCGGGACCCAGCGGTACCACTTGGCGACCCGCGGACCCGAGACAAGAGTTTGGGATGATGCTTGGGTGGCATCAGGTTGTCTGGCGCAGTGTTCAGTGTTTGTTGGCATCATAGGGCACCGGAATTCTTTCAAAAAACTGAGGGATTCGACAAGACCCTCGTAGGGACACTGCGCGTCGCGAGGAGGCCATTGCTCTGGGGCCGGGGCTGCCGGGGTCACGAGGGCGAACCGGCGAGTGAGTCGTCGCTTGCCCGCTCGCAAGGGATCAGTGAGCCTATGCCGCCATGAGCAACCTGAACGTCGCCGTCATCGGATGTGGCGGAATCACCCTCCAAAACCACCTGCCCGGGCTGGCCTTGTGCCGCGAGGTGAAGGTGCACGCGCTGTGCGACGCCAACCCGGCGACGTTGGAGCAGGCCCGTCAGCACACCGGCGCCGCCGTCACCTCGACCCGTTGGGAGGACATCATTTCGCGGGACGACGTCCACGCGGTCATCATCGCCACGCCCAACTTCCTGCATCCGCCGATTGCCATCGCCGCCGCGCAGTCGGGGAAACACGTGCTCTGCGAAAAGCCGCTGGCGCTCAATGCGGCCGATGCCCGGGCAATGGCCGAGGCCGCCGAGCAGGCCGGCGTGCGACACATGACGGCGTTCACGTACCAGTTTGTGCCCGCGATGCGCTACCTTCGCCACTTGGTCAGTCGCGGCGACCTCGGCGAACCCTACCACTATCGCTCCTGCCGGCTGCAGGACTGGGGAACTCGGAATCTGGGCTGGCGGCAGCAACGGCATCTGGCCGGCTCGGGCGAACTCGGCGACATGCTCAGCCACCGCATTGATTTCGCGCTTCAACTCGTGGGTCCGATGAAGCGGCTGGTGGCCGACCTGAAGACCCTGACGCCGGTGCGTGACGGCGCGCCCAACGACACGGACGACTGGGTGGTCCTGCTCGCTGAATTCGCCAGCGGAGCCACCGGCGTGCTGGAAAGTTCGAAGCTGGCGAGCGGTCGCAACGAGTCCTGGCGCAGTCTGGACTATGTCGAGATCAACGGCAGCGAGGGCAGCTTCGAATTCACCACCGGCAAGTGGAATGAACTGCGGGCGGGCCGGCGGGGCGGGCCGGGATTGGCGCCGCTGGCCGTGCCGCGTGAGTTCTGGGTTTGGCCCGGTTCGCCCCGGGATCCTGCTGTCGGCGATCCGCTGGTCACCTTCCGCTACGACCAGGCGATCGAGTTCATCAACGCCATCCGTGAACAACGCCCATGTGCCGTGACGTTTCATGACGGCGCGCGGACGCAGGCGGTGATGGATGCCGCGCTCCAATCCGCGGCGTCGCGACAATGGGTGGAATTGAAATGACGGGCCGCCGGCCGACCGATCTGGCGACAATCAGGAGGTTCACCGTGGCGATCCGGGTTGGCTGGTGACGTCAGACAGCGGTCGGGCCCGCGATTCGCCCGCCCGGGATTCGGTGCTTAAATCCCGCTGTGGATGGCGTGTGCGGTTACCGGTTGGTCAAGCTGGCGTGTGGCGCCTTCAGTGTGCATTCGCTGGCTGAAGACGAGACCTTTCATCCGGTCATTGGTCCCGTCGCCGAAGCGGAGGCCCTGTATGTCCGTCAGCTTCGGCTCCTGGAACGGGTCCGGGCACACCCGGGCGAGTTTGTGGTCTGGGATGTGGGACTCGGGGCGGCGGCCAACGCGATTACAGTTCTGCGTCACACCCGGTCGGTGCGGCGACCGCTGCGGATGGTGAGTTTCGATCATACGCTGGCGCCGCTACGGTTCGCGGTCGCCCACGCGCGCGAGCTGGGGTACCTCGACGGCTACGAGTGCATCCTCGAAGAACTGTTGCGCGTGCCCTGCACGGCCTTTTGCGATGGCGGCCGGCCGGTCCATTGGGAAGTCCACCGGGACGATTTCCCCGCGCTGATTTCCAGCCCGGCGGCAACCCGCCTGCCTTGTCCGGACGCGATCCTCTTCGACGCGTTCTCGCCAGCGAAGAATCCGGCGATGTGGACTTTGCCGTTGTTCACCCGGTTATTCGGCCTGCTCGATGCCAGCCGGCCCTGCGCGCTGGCGACCTATTCGCGCAGCACCATGCTTCGCGTGACACTGTTGCTGGCGGGATTCTTCGTCGGTTCGGGCCATGCGACCGGGGAAAAGGAGGAGACAACCCTTGCGGCCAACCTGGCCAGTTTGATCGAAGAACCCCTGGACCGCCGCTGGCTGGCGCGGGCTCGACGCTCAAACTCCGCCGAACCGCTGCGGGAAGCGGTTTATCGGCAGGCAGGGTTGAGCGATGACTCCTGGGAGCGGCTGCTGGCGCACCCTCAATTTCGGTGAAGATCGCCGAGGGTTTCCGTCAATTCTTCTTGGCGCTCATCGGGAGATGATGTTACTTAGGGCTATTAATGCTGCGGAAAACATTACGCCAGTTTCCCCAGGTCGCGGTGGCCCGCGACGAAGGCAGTGACCTCCGCGGCCATTCTCGGGCATTCTAAACCTCCATGAAACTCACTCCCCCTCGTCTTGCCGGTGGCTGGGTCGCCACCAGTATTCTGCTGTTCGCCCTGCAGGGCGCTGCGGCCACGGTTGACCTGCCGGCGTCGGCCGCGCTGCCGCTCGGCTCCTCCACGACCCGCGGCTTTACAGTGCGCGTGGCTCAGGCGCCCGCGGATGCCGTGGTGGCGAACAACGCCATTCGCGCGCGCAAACAGATCAACGGAACGCTGACGGACGCCAGTGGCGCGCTGATTCCCAACGAGGCCGTCCCCGGACCGGAAGCCGGCGGAGCCTACGTCGTTTCCACCGTGAACTTCGAGATCAACGGTGACGATGTGGAGATCACGGATCTCGAGGGCAACCCACTCGCATTTTTTAACTCTCAGCTTTTTCCGGGCGTGCCCGGGTTTGGTGCGCACACCGACAAGTTCGCGGTCGAGGTGGTGGCGTTCCTGCAACTGACGGCCGGAGAGCACATGCTGGGCATCAGCACCACGTCGGAGCGCACGGACATCAACGACGACGATGCCTACCAGGTGTTCGTGGCGACCAATCCGCGAGATTTCTTCGGGCTCAAGGTCGCGGAGTACGAACGGATTGCGCCAGGCTTCCAGAACAAGTGGCGGAATGAAAACCGATTCACGGTGCGGGCGCCGGTGGCGGGGTTGTATCCGTTCCGCATCCTCTACTGGCAAACCGGGAGTGGCGGCAGCCTCAACCTCTATACCATCAGCAGCAATGGCGACCGCGTCTTGGTCAATGACCCAATCTTGCCCGGCGCGCTGGTCGCCTTTGCGGACACCACCGTCGCCGCTGCCCGCGGTCCGTACGTTGCCGACGCCGAACCGGCCGCCGGCTCCGAGGGCAACAGCGCGTCCGCGCCGATTGAGGCGCTGATCGTGGATGGCGCGACCACGGTCGCGACCACCGACGTCAGCTTGTTCCTCAATGACGTCAAGGTGACGCCGCAATCGGTCGTCAAGACCGGCGGGCAGATCAAGGTTTCATACGCGCCAAACGCCTCGCGCCCGGATCGCAACAACACCGTCCGCCTTGAATTCAAGGACTCGGCGGGCGTTACGACCATCGCGACGTGGAGTTTTGGCATCGTGGTCACCGGGGGTTCCGCCACCCAGGTGGCTGGCCAGTGGGACTTCGACGACGGAGACTTGCGCGCGACGGTGGGCCAACCCCTTCAGTACTTCGACGGTCCGGCCGGACTGACGGCGGCGGGGACCCGGTTCGGCACGACGGCCGATCTGGGGGTCGCGCCGATCGGTGGGCAGGTTGCCCGCGTCATGGAAGTCCCCGGCGATGTGCGCCGCGAAATCGGCTACATCATGACGCATGGCATTGCGCCGAACGGCGGCGGGACACGGGTGAACCAGTACACGCTGATCATGGACGTTTTGGTGGACACCAGCGGACCGGGGGCGGCGTCGCTCTGGCAGGTGAGTTCGCCGGGCAACACCGACGACGGGGACTTGTTCTGGCAGGGGAACAACTTTGGCCAGGGGGCGGGCGGTTACAACGGCCGGGGCACGTTCACGGCGGGGGAATGGCATCGGGTGGTGGCCGCGTACGACATGGCGGCGAATCCGCCGGTGGTGACCAAGTACGTGGACGGGATCAAGCAGGACGACTGGACGGCGAACCAGGGGCTGGACAATCCACGCCGGGCGCTGCTGCCGACGGCGATTCTGTTTGCGGACGGCGACCAGGACGAGCGCCGTAAGATGTGGGTGAACTCCATCCAGATCCGGTCCGGGAAATTGTCGGACGCGGAGGCCGCTTGGCTCGGCGGACCATCGGCGGCGGGTATTCCGCGGAACCTGCCGGCGGTTCAGGTCGCCGGACAGTGGAATTTCGAGTTCGGTGACCTCGGCGCCAACATCGGCAAGCCGCTGGCGTATTTGGACGGTCCTGGCGGCCTGACGCAGACCGGAACTCGTTTCGGTACGACGGCGGACCTGGGGATCGAGGGCATCGGTGGGCAACCGGCTCCGGTGATGGAAGTCCCAGGAGACCTGGACCGGAACATCGGCTACATCATGACGCATGGCATTGCGCCGAACGGCGGCGGGACGCGGGTGAACCAGTACACGCTGATCATGGACATTTTGGTGGACACCAGCGGACCTGGGGCGGCGTCGCTCTGGCAGGTGAGTTCGCCGGGCAACACCGACGACGGGGACTTGTTCTGGCAGGGGAACAACTTTGGCCAGGGGGCGGGCGGTTACAACGGCCGGGGCACGTTCACGGCGGGGGAATGGCATCGGGTGGTGGCCGCGTACGACATGGCGGCGAATCCGCCGGTGGTGACCAAGTACGTGGACGGGATCAAGCAGGACGACTGGACGGCGAACCAAGGGCTGGACAATCCGCGCCGGGCGCTGCTGCCGACAGCGATTTTGTTTGCGGACGGCGATCAGGACGAGCGCCGCAAGATGTGGGTCAGCTCCGTCCAGATCCGCCCGAACAAGATCTCTGATGCCGAAGCCGCCTGGTTGGGTGGACCGTCGGCAGCGGGGATTCCCATCGAATTGCCAAAGTCCACGGTCACCGGCCAGTGGGACTTCGAGTTCGGCGATCTCGGGGCCACCATCGGCGCGCCCCTGACCTATTTGGACGGTCCCGGTGGGTTGACGCAGACCGGCACCCAGTTTGGAACCACGACCGACCTGGGCGTTCCCGACATCGGCGGCCAAGCCGCCCGCGTCATGCGCGTGCCTGGAGATCTCGACCGCAACATCGGTTACGTGATGGACCACCGCATCAAGCCGAATGGCGGCGGGACGCGGGTCAACCAGTACACCCTGATCCTGGACATCTTGGTGGATACCAGCGGGCCGGGGGCGGCGTCCTTGTGGCAGGTCAGTTCGCTGAACAACACCGACGACGGCGACCTGTTCTGGCAGGGCAACAACTTCGGCCAGGGAGCAGGTGGCTACAACGGCACCGGTGCCTTTACGGCCGGCGAGTGGCATCGGGTCGTGGCCGCTTACGATATGGCGGCGAATCCGCCCGTGGTGGTGAAGTACGTGGATGGCATCTTCCAAGACAACTGGACGGCAAACCAGGGTTTGGACAACCCACGGCGTGCGTTGCAGCCGACGGCGATCCTTTTTGCCGATGGCGATCAGGACGAGCGCCGCGTCATGTGGGTCAATGCGGTGCAGATCCGCGAAGGCCGGTTGAGCAACGCGGAAATTGAGGCGCTCGGCGGGCCCTCCGCCGCCGGAATACCGATCGTCATCGAAGGCGTCGCTCCGCCGGCGGAGCCGCCAACCCTGAGAATTGTCAAGAACCAGAACGGCTCCGTCACCATCTCGTGGGATGCCTCCGAGCCCTTCGTTCTGGAGGTCAAGCAGCGGCTGACCGACCCAACTTGGGCACCGGTTCCCGGCGTCACGGGCAACAGCGTGACCATCACTCCGAGTCTGGCGACTTCGTTCTACCGGCTGCGCCAGTAAGGTTCGGAAGCCAACCAACATTGGGACGGGCTCCGCTTGGGCGGGGCCCGTTTCATTTGGCCGCGTGTCCATCGCTTCGCACGTTGGCGGGGAAGCCGTGCGCCGGTGAACGGCGATGCGGTGGTGAGTTCAGGCCGCTGGGGCACCCTGCTCAGAAGCGGGGGCTGGGCCACCATCCAGGGCACCGTTGGACGCGCGCTGGCGTCGCATGGACTCGCGAGCGGCTCGTCTGTCGGGTCGCGCAGGGTTCGACGCGGGACGGGGATTGGCTAGAGTTCCCGGGGTGACTTGGGAACAGATCATCGGCTTCGCGCTGGCCCTGTTGTTCATGCTCGTGGGGCTGGCGGGCTGCGTGTTGCCGGGCATTCCCGGAACTCCGCTGGTGTTGCTCACGGCGATTGGCCACCGGCTTTATTTCGGCGATGCGAGCGTTGGCAACTGGAGTCTCGCGTTCCTCGCCGGTCTGGCAGCGCTCGCCATGGGGCTCGACTACCTCGCAGGGTTGCTAGGCGCGAAGAAAATGGGCGCGACGTGGCGTGGCGTCGTGGGGGCGGCGCTCGGGGCCGTGGTGGGAATCTTTCTGGGGCCGCTGGGAATCCTCGCCGGCCCTTTCGTGGGTGCCACGCTGCTCGAACTGGTCGGCGGCCGGCGGTTTCAGGAGTCGGCCCGTGCCGGAGCGGGAGCGGTGGTGGGCATGTTGCTTGGCGCGGTGGGCAAGGTGGCGTGCTGTGTTGCGATGATCGCCCTCTTCGCCGTCAGCGTGCTCTGGAACACCCCCGCCCCCGTCCCTTGAACCTGATCGGTTCGGCGAGACCGAGCGCGGTCATGCCGTCGGACGGTCAGGGCTTGGAGATGGTTGTCGCCTCGACGGCCTGGCGGATGGCGAGCTTGAACTCCTCAACGCCAACTCCAAAGCCGGCCGCCAGCTCCAGCACGGGGGTGCGTCGGACGCGGCGCTTGAAGGAGCGCAAATTCTCGGCCGCCGCTGGCTCGTCCATTTTGTTGGCGGCGACGAGCCTGGGGCGCTCCAGGATCGCGGGGTCGTACAGTTCCAACTCTCGCAACAAGGCGCGGTAATCGTCCCACGGTTTGCGGCCGTCGGTCCCGGCCATGTCCAGCAGGAGCACGAGAATGCGGCAGCGTTGCACGTGGCGCAGAAAGGCGTGGCCAAGGCCGACGTTCCGGTGGGCGCCCTCGATCAAGCCCGGGATGTCGCAAACGGTCAGCCGGTGCCAGTCCGGGTACTCGACGATCCCGATTTGGGGATGCAAGGTGGTAAACGGGTAGGGTGCGATCTTCGGCCGGGCCTTCGAGATGGCGGTCAAGAGGGTGGACTTTCCGGCGTTCGGATAGCCCACCAGGCCGACCTCCGCGATCAGCCGCAACTCGAACAAAAACTCGCCTTCCTCGCCCGGCTCGCCCGGTTGTGCGAACCGCGGGGCCTGCCGCCGGGCCGTCGCGAAGTTCCGATTCCCCAAGCCGCCCCGGCCGCCCTTGCAGAGAACAAACCTCTGGCCGTGCTCGGTAAGGTCCACCACCAGCTCGCCTTTTTCAGACCGGCCCGCGCCGGCGGGCTCGTGTTCGATCGCGAGGTCAATCTCGACCGCGCGCAAATCGCCGGCCACGGGAATGATGCGTCGCCCAACGGAGGCCGCGGGAATAACCGGCGCCTCGCCCGGCTCGTTGTCCGGCTCGACCGCCGGAACCGGCGTCACAGGACGTTTCAGCCGCCAGACCAGCGTCCCGCACGGTACTTTGACCACCAAGTCCCGGCCGGCCCGGCCGTCCATGCCCTTGCCCATGCCGCCCTGTCCCCGTTCGGCAATCAGCCGGGGCTGAAAGTACTGTGCGATCAGGTTGTTGAGATCGTGGTTTGCCTCGAGGATCACGTCACCCCCGCGGCCCCCGTTGCCCCCGCTGGGGCCGCCCTTCGGACGGAAGGTCTCCCGGAGGAAGGCGACGCATCCCTTGCCGCCGTGTCCGGCCCGGGCGAACACCTTGATTTCATCAACGAACATGACGGGGGCAGCGGGTTTTGGCGCGAACGGGAGCGGGGCGTGGGGAACAAAAAGGGCGAGGTTGTCACCTCGCCCGGGAAAGCCTGAAACCGTCGTTCAGTTCGGCGCCGGGGCGGTCACCACGGGCACCACATGCACCCGGCGTCGCTCTTTGTCGAACTTGACGTGACCCTCGGTGAGCGCGAAGAGCGTCCAGTCGCGTCCCACGCCCACGTTCTGGCCAGGATGGAACTTGGTGCCGCGCTGCCGTACGATGATGCTGCCGGCGCTGACCCATTCGCCGCCGAACCGTTTGACTCCCAGCCGTTGGCTGTGACTGTCCCGACCGTTGCGGACGCTGCCGCCGCCTTTCTTGTGAGCCATAACCTTACGCCTTGATTTCCTTGATCTTGATGACTGTCAGTTCCTGCCGGTGCCCCACCTTGCGGCGATAGCCCTTCCGCCGCCGCATCTTGAAAGCGATTTTCTTCGGACCCCGGATGTGTTGTACCACGTCCGCCACCACCGAGGCGCCTGCCACCGTGGGCGTGCCCACCGCGACCTTCCCCTCCTGGTTCAGCAGGAGCACGCGGTCAAAGGACACCTCGCTGCCCTGCTCCTTCTCCAGGAGTTCCACCTCAAATTGATCGCCGGAACTCGCGCGATACTGCTTCCCGCCGGTTTCAAACACTGCGTACATAAATTCTCCCGTCCAAAGGCGCGGGATAACACCAAAAGCCCCCTCCCGTGTCAAATTGCATTTCCTGCCCGCGTCGGAACTCCGAAGGGTTCTTTCGTCTGAATTGGCGACGCCTGTCTCACGAGGACGTTGGCCACGAACTCGGAGACGAGCGATCCCACCGGGAACCAGAGGAACATGCCGAACCCAAGGTTCACCAACGGGCGCGGATCGCTGGCGCCGCGGGCGTAGAGTTGCAACGCGACCGACCCCAGGCCGCGCGCCGCCAGACCCGCGGCGATGCAGGTCATCGTCCGTCGGGGCCAACCGGAGGCGCAGCGAAACACGGCGGAAATGGGAATGAGCAACAGCCCGAAGACCATTGCTCCAAGCAGCAGCGGCTCACCGCCCCGGGAGGGCGATCCGGCCGCCAACGCCAGCAACCCCAGCGCGAGACACGCGCCGACCCGGTTCGAGGCCGCTCGCTCCTCCTCCGAGCGCGTCAGACGCCTTCAGCGGTTGAGTCGGAGCAGGAAATTGAACAGCGGCATGGCCGTCCAGGTCAGCACCGCAAATCCGAACTAGAGGATCCGGACCGGCAGCAGCCAGGGCGCAAGCTCCGGGTTGTTTCGGGCGCTGGCCCCAAGCATGCGCATGAGGAAATAGCCGCCAATGACCACGCCCCACCGCGCGCCAGAGCTGAGCTAGCCCATCCAAAAGAACCATTTCAGTATCAGCGAGTAGATGAGGTAACGGGCCTTCAGGGCCTCGACCAACCCCTGCCGCGCCCAATCGTGTTCCGAATCGAGGCGGAGGGCTTCCTGGAAATGTTCGAGCGTCCGGCGCGGGCCGCCCTCGTCGAGGTATCTCCAGCGCCGGTTGGCGGGCTAGGTGGCGGTGTCCGGTTGCGGGCGAGGGCGGTGTCCAGCAAGGCTCCGGCTTCGGCCGTGCGGCCGAGCTTCACCGGCGCCACGGGGCGGAGGTTGGTGCAGCCGAGATGTTCGGGATCGGATTGCAGCTCCGCCTCGGCGGCGGCCAGCGCGGGCTGTCACTGGCGCAGGTTCAAGTTGTTCTGCGCCTCGAGCGCGCGGTAATCCGGATCCTGCGGCTGCAGCCGGTTGGCCTCCAGCAACGCGACCAGCGCCTCGTTAGAGCGATGCCGTTCGTGGAGCACGCAGGCGAGCGCGTAATGCGCGAAGGCAAAGTCCGGTGCCAGGTGGATGGCCTACTGCGCCTCGTGTTGGGCGTCGTCAAACTTCTGCTCATGGCAGAGGGACAAGGCGAGCAACGCTTGCACGCGGGCGTCGTTGGGGGCTTGGCCGAGGGCCTGGCGAAGCTCCACCTCGGCGAGTGCGTGGCGGCCTTGATCAAAAACCAGGAGACCGCATTGCACTTGGGGCGTACTTGAGTTTCAGATATTCCAAAATGTCGTCGTAGAGGCCGCGTTGATTCGATTAGAGCACGTGGTTGCGGGCAGTAGCGAACCAGTCGCGCGTGGTCGGCTTCTTGAGAGGTGCGTCGTCGGCGGCCAGATCGCAAGTGGCCAGCGGGGCGGGGACGCCGGCCTTCATCGCCTCGCGCAATTTGGCTTCCACGTCCACGTCCACGATGGCCTTGAGGCCCGCGCCGGTTTGCCGCGCATCAGGAGGCGCGGAATCGCGGCGTGCGGGCTTCACGCGCAGCGGCTCGACTAAGCGGTCGCGGGTGCGGGCGTTGGCGGCCATCAGGCTCTGCTGCAGGTCGGGGTCGAGTCGGCGGTGGTCGGCCTCGCAGGCGCGTCGCCACTCCGCTAACAGCGCCTTTGGGCGCGTGCCGCAGGGCTGGAACGCCGTGAACCAGATCGCTTTTAAGACCGGCAGCAGGGTGCCGGGAATAGATCCTAGGCCGACCCGGGAGCAGCGGCGGGGCGCGGGGTGGCGGCGGGGCGCGCTGGACGCGGATGGCCCTCTTGCGGTGACAGCCGAGCCACTCGACGGCTTGGTCGAGGATCTGGGCCTTGTGTTCCCGCCCGGCGGTGGCGCAGCGCCGCCGCAGTCAAGCCGAGACCTCTTGCGTCGTTTCGGTGCTCACGTTTGTTTACTGCGGGCAACACCGACTTTGGGCGCAACGACCGGTTCACCCGGACAGGTCAACCCCGCCCCGGCAACAATCTTCTTTTCGCGCAAATCGGAGGGGGAAAAAAAAGAAGAAAAAACTGTTGACCCCGTCCGCCCTGTTGCTAAGCTGCTCACGTGCTTCGGGCACCACGCTGAGTTGCCGAGAAAATCGGCACTCGGTTTTTTTGTCTCGGCAGTGTGGTGTTCCGCAGGCGAGAGCTCTTTGAAACTTGAATTGTGCGATAACTGGTACCCTGTTGCGAGTTCGCCTCGGTTTGGGCGAAACGCAACAAAAGCAGTTTGTTTCTATCATTATTTGGGGTAAGCCTCAAATAAGAATCAAACCACTTTTATTTCGGAGAGTTTGATTCTGGCTCAGAACGAACGCTGGCGGCGTGGATAAGACATGCAAGTCGAACGCTGATGTCAATGTAGCAATATTCGGCGTCGGAGTGGCGAAAGGGTGCGTAACACGTGGGTAATCTACCTCGGGAATCGGGATAACTTTGAGAAATCAGGGCTAATACCGAATACCGCTGTGGGGCGGCATCGTTCCACTTCGAAAGTTGGGGACCGCAAGGCCTGACGACCCGAGATGAGCCCGCGGCCTATCAGCTAGTTGGTGAGGTAACGGCTCACCAAGGCTAAGACGGGTAGCTGGTCTGAGAGGACGACCAGCCACACTGGAACTGAGACACGGTCCAGACACCTACGGGTGGCAGCAGTCGAGAATTTTTCACAATGGGCGAAAGCCTGATGGAGCGACGCCGCGTGGGGGATGAAGGGCTTCGGCCCGTAAACCCCTGTCATGGGTGATCAAAGCGGGCGCCTAAACAAGGCGGTCGTTGATAGTAGCCTAAGAGGAAGGGACGGCTAACTCTGTGCCAGCAGCCGCGGTAATACAGAGGTCCCAAGCGTTGTTCGGATTTACTGGGCGTAAAGGGTGCGCAGGTGGTGAACTAAGTTTGGTGTGAAATCTTCGGGCTCAACTCGAAAAAGGCACTGAAAACTGGTTCGCTAGAGGGTTGAAGAGGAGACTGGAATTCTCGGTGTAGCAGTGAAATGCGTAGATATCGAGAGGAACACCAGTGGCGAAGGCGAGTCCCTGGACAACTCCTGACACTGAGGCACGAAAGCTAGGGGAGCAAACAGGATTAGATACCCTGGTAGTCCTAGCCCTAAACGGTGCATGTTTGCTGTGGGTGGAATCGACCCTGCCCGTGGCGTAGCTAACGCGTTAAACGTGCCGCCTGGGAAGTACGGCCGCAAGGTTAAAACTCAAAGAAATTGACGGGGGCCTGCACAAGCGGTGGAGTATGTGGCTTAATTCGATGCAACGCGAAGAACCTTACCTGGCCTTGACATGCAAGTGGTAGAAGCCTGAAAGGGTGACGACCTCGCAAGGGGAGCAAACACAGGTGCTGCATGGCTGTCGTCAGCTCGTGTCGTGAGATGTTGGGTTAAGTCCCGCAACGAGCGCAACCCCTGTGTCCTGTTGCTATTGTCGCGGAAGCGGCAAGCACTCTGGACAGACTGCCTCGCTTCAACGAGGAGGAAGGTGGGGATGACGTCAAGTCAGTATGGCCCTTACGGCCAGGGCTGCACACGTACTACAATGCCCGGCACAAAGGGAAGCAAGACCGTCAGGTGGAGCAAATCCCAGAAAACCGGGCCCAGTTCAGATTGTCGTCTGCAACTCGACGGCATGAAGCTGGAATCGCTAGTAATGGCGCATCAGCTACGGCGCCGTGAATACGTTCCCAGGCCTTGTACACACCGCCCGTCACATCATGAAAGCCGGTTGTACCCGAAGTCGCTGGGTTAAAAGGTGCCGAAGGTATGGCTGGTGATTGGGATGAAGTCGTAACAAGGTAGCCGTAGGGGAACCTGCGGCTGGATCACCTCCTTTCTAAGGAGAGCCAAGGACACGTTGTCGTGTCCCAAGGTCGTCAGGCGAAAGCCTGGCTGCGGGTGCCGTTATCGCACAATTCAGGTTTTTGGGACGGCGTGAGCCATTTGCGCTTAGGTGGGTTTTCCGCCGGCGCGAAGAAGGGGCTGTAGCTCAGTTGGTAGAGCGGTAGCTTTGCAAGCTATAGGTCAGGAGTTCGAATCTCCTCAGCTCCACCAACTTTGTTGGGCGTGTAGCTCAGTTGGTTAGAGCATGCGCTTGATAAGCGCAGGGTCACTGGTTCAAGTCCAGTCACGCCCACCAGATTTCGCTCTTTGAAAACTGCATACTTTTAGGGTTAAAGTTTCGCTGAGTTTTCCTCGCACTGCGAGGAGTTTCTTTGCGATCAAGCTACTAAGGGCTTATGGTGGATGCCTTGGCGCCAAGAGGCGATGAAGGACGTAGCAAGTTGCGATAAGTCGTGGGGAGCCGCAAGCAGGCGTTAATCCACGAATCTCCGAATGGGACAACCCGGCGGCTTAATCGGCCGTCATCTTTGGATGAATGAATAGTCCAGAGAAGCGATACGGGGTGAAGTGAAACATCTCAGTAACCCCAGGAAAAGAAAACGACGTGATTCCGTAAGTAGTGGCGAGCGAAAGCGGATCAGCCTAAACCGGGGGAACTTGTTCCCCCGGGGTTGTGGGACTCCAATATGGGCGAAAAGCTGCGAGCGTAGCAGCCTGGAAAGGCTGGCCAGAGAGCGTGACAGCCGCGTGCGCGAAGCAGTCCTAGTCCTAGGGGCCTCCCAAGTAGCACGGTGCACGTGAAACTCCGTGTGAATCTGTCCGGACCACCGGATAAGGCTAAATACTCCTTGGCAACCGATAGTGAACTAGTACCGCGAGGGAAAGGTGAAAAGAACCCCTGTTAGGGGAGTGAAATAGTACCTGAAACCATCTGCCTACAATGTGTGGGAGCCCGCAAGGGTGACCGCCTGCCTTTTGCATAATGAGTCTGCGAGTTATTGCCGGTGGCTAGCCTAAGCGCTGTTGGCGCGCAGGCGAAGGGAAACCGAGTACGAAACGTGCGAAGAGTCGCCGGCAATAGACCCGAAGCGGAGGTGATCTACTTTTGAGCAGGTTGAAGCCTGGGTAACACCAGGTGGAGGACCGAACTCGTGGATGTTGAAAAATCCTGAGATGACTTGAGAGTAGGAGCGAAAGACTAATCAAACCCCGTGATAGCTGGTTCTCTCCGAAATAGCTTGAGGGCTAGCGTTGGGTAAGTTCTCCACGGAGGTAGAGCACTGGATGGCTTAGGGTCCATACCAGGATACCAAAACCAATCAAACTCCGAATTCCGTGGATTCCAGTAGCCCAGCAGTCAGGCTGTGGGGGATAAGCTTCATAGCCGAGAGGAAAACAGCCCAGACCATCGGTTAAGGTGCCCCAAAACGGTTCAGTGAAAAGGATGTGACGTTGCACAGACAGTGAGGATGTTGGCTTAGAGGCAGCCATCATTTAAACAGTGCGTAACAGCTGACTCATCGAGCGATGTCGCGCCGAAAATGATTGGCGATAAACCGTTTACCGAAACCGCGGGTGCTGCCGGGTTCGCCCGGCAAGCGCGGTAGGAGAGCGTGACAGTTCCGGCAAAGCGCGCCGGAAACGGAGCGTGGAGGGGCTGTCAGTGAGAATGCAGACACGAGTAGCGATAAACCAGATGAGAATTCTGGTCGCCGTAAACCCAAGGTTTCCTGGGGCAGGTTCGTCCTCCCAGGGTTAGTCGGGAGCTAAGGCGAGGCCGTAAGGCGTAGCCGATGCACAGCGGGCAAATATTCCCGCACCGGCAGGGTCCAAGGCAGTCAGGGACGCAGAGCGAAAAGCGGCTATGTCATCGAAAGACTGAGCCTAGGCTTCGGCCAAAGCGCACCGCCGGACAATCTGCCGAGAAAAGCTGACTGTCGTTCGCCTTGTCGCCCGTACCGTAAACCGACACAGGTGGGTGAGTGTAAGCGCACTCAGGCGCGCGAGAGAAACCTCTCTAAGGAACTCGGCACATTAGCCCCGTAACTTCGGGAGAAGGGGTGCCTGAACGCCGTGCAGCAATGTGTGCGGCTGAGGGTCTCAGTAAATTGCGCTTAGCGACTGTTTAACAAAAACACAGCACTCTGCCAAGTCGTCAAGACGACGTATAGGGAGTGACACGTGACCAATGCGGAAAGATCAAAGCATCTTGTCAGCCGCAAGGCAAAGCTCGGTGCTCAAGTCCCCGTGAATGTCGGCCGTAACTATAACGGTCCTAAGGTAGCGAAATTCCTTGTCGGGTAAGTTCCGACCTGCACGAATCGTGTAACGACTGAGCGACTGTCTCGGAGAGGATCTCGGCGAAACTGTAATGGCGGTGAAGATGCCGCCTGCCCGCAGTAGGACGGAAAGACCCTATGCACCTTTACTGTAAGCTGGTATTGTGTTCTGGTTATTGATGCGTAGCGTAGGTGGGAGACTTCGAACCAAGGGCTTCGGTTCTTGGGGAGTCGCAATGTGAAACACCACTCTTCGGTAATTAGGATTCTAACCCCGGCCTGTTAGCCAGGCGGGGGACAGTGCCTGCGGGTCAGTTTGACTGGGGCGGTTTCCTCCCAAATGGTAACGGAGGAGCGCGAAGCTCGGCTCAGCACGGTTGGCAACCGTGTGTTGAGGGTATGGCTACAAGCCGGGTTGACTGCGAGACACACAAGTCGAGCAGGTGCGAAAGCAGGCCCAAATGATCCGATGGTTGAATGTGGAATTGCCATCGCTCAACGGACAAAAGGTACGCTAGGGATAACAGGCTGATCGCGTCCAAGAGTTCATATCGACGACGCGGTTTGGCACCTCGATGTCGGCTCATCGCATCCTGGGGCTGGAGAAGGTCCCAAGGGTCCGGCTGTTCGCCGGTTAAAGCGGTACGCGAGCTGGGTTCAGAACGTCGTGAGACAGTTCGGTCCTTATCCACTGTGGGCGGAGGAATCTTGAGGGGTTCATTCCTTAGTACGAGAGGACCGAGAATGACGCACTTCTGGTGTGGCAGTTGTTCCGTCAGGGGCATCGCTGCGTAGCCATGTGCGGAAGAGATAAGCGCTGAAAGCATCTAAGTGCCAAGCTCATCCCAAGATAAGGTTTCCCGGACGCAAGTCCCTGAAGAGTCCACGCAGACGACGTGGTTGATAGGTTGGGCGTATAAGCGCTGCAAGGCGTTTAGCGGACCAATACTAATTACTCGTGAGGCTTGATTGCTTTCCGTTGAAAGCTTTATAACCAGCGGAACTCCCCTGAGAGTATGCAGTTTTCGAGGAGCAGGGCTCATTGATTTTCTGGTGACGATAAAGCAGTGGTCCGACCCGATCCCATCCCGAACTCGGCCGTCAAACGCTGTCTTGCCGATGGTAGTGGTTGTATAGCTTCCGCGAGAGTAGGTTGTCGCCAGATTCGTTCCTTGGCGTTTGGTTTTCTTTCTTCTAGTCTTCCGTAGATCTGACGTGTGATGTGTTCGCGGAGACTCTCCACCGCGACGGAGCCGTTCTCATCGGTACTCCGGCAGTAAACGCCGATTGGGCAGATTTTCCCACCAACCAACGACTTGCGAGGCGCTTCGAGAAGCAGGTAAATCAGAGCCGGAATCGGTTGGGACCTTCCACTTCGCAAGCGGGGAGGCTGCCGTCGAGAAACTGGCCGACTGGCAGGGTGTGGTTCATCTCCTTCTTGGACCGGACCGGCTTCGCCCGGGAGGTGCAGCGGCATTTGCCGTTTGCCGCGCCACCCCCAACGACGCCATCCCGCTAGCTCACGGGCTCACCGCGTTCCTCGTGTCTGTCGTGACGGGGGCCAGTCGCTTCGCTCAGGCCGAGTGGGTGCCCGCCGACCGCGTTCTGCACGCCATGCTCGGTCTGGCCGCTTCCCCGGCGTTGACACCGTTCGCAATTTCTTTTTCGCTTCTCCCAGGCGCACATCGAGGCGTTTTGGCGACCGCTGTGGAGGTGGCTCTTGCGCCTACTGAAGTGCCCGGCTAAAGGTCCAGTCCGGCTGCGGCGAAACCGGTCTCCTGACGGGCACGAGGGCCGACCGGGGGGGCGGTACACGCAACGCTCGCGATACATGCAAGACGTCGAGATGTGCCCGGGGGTGGTCGGTGGCCTTGACCATTTCGTAGAACTCGATCGGGCCCGGTGAAAGTCAGCCATCGAAGGACGCCGCGGAGTCATCAAGGCTCCATCACTGGAGCCTTCGGCGCGCTTACCAGAGGCGTCCACCGCCGACCGGTGGCTTCCGGCGTTCCCCTTCAGCCTCGGCTTCATGGCGATGCGAAACTCCCGGTGAACTGCGGGCTTCACGGGCCGTTGAAACCGGGGTCTCAGGGTTCTGGCTTTCCGTCGGGGATTCCCTACGCTCGGCGGCGTGGGCTTATCAAATCGTCAGGATGGCAGTGGCTGCGCCGGTTGTTGGACTGGGCGGCTGGTTCGCGGTTTCCTGGGGATCGTTTCCGCGTTGATCCTTCTGTCGGCGGGCTGCGCTCATCGGCAACCTCCGCCTGATGGTGTGGACGTGGGGTTGGAAGGCGCGTGGGGTACGGCCGACGGAAGGCGCACGGTTTCGGTTCGTGCCACCGGCCGCTGGGTCGAGCTGGGTTTCCGGGGCGACGACCGCGAAGGCGAGTTGCGCATCAATCAGCACGTGATCCGCATCGAGCGCGCGCACTTGGTAGTCAACGGCCGGACGATGGCCGCCGTGCCTGCGGCGGCGCAGAATTTCACGGTGACGCTGGTGGGTGACACGCTGGAGGTGCGGGCCGACGGCGCGCCGGTTTTCCAACGTTCGGGCTTCAAGTGACCCGTCCTGAGGTCGGGGCACGGCCGGAAACCAAGGTGTCGCGCTCTTCGACAGCCGGACCAGTGAGGTTACCCGAACGAAGCCGGAATCAACGCTGTCAGAACCTGCCTTGAACCCCAGACCAGACGGAGCGAAACCAGCAGTAGCGCGGCATAGACCACGCGGAAAAACCAGCGATCGTTGATCCGCCGGGTCAACCACACCCCGGCAAAGACGGCCCCGATTGCAAAGGGCGACGCCAGCGCAGCCAACTCAAGATTGGCGAAAGAGAGTTGCCCCAACTGCCAGTAAGGTAGGAGCTTCAGGGCGTTCACAATCGCGAAAAAGATCGTTGCGGTGCCGGCGAACGTCATTTTTTCCAGACGCTGCGGCAGGACGTAGATCTGGAACGGCGGCCCGCCGGAATGCGAGACGAAGCTCGTAAAACCCGTGATGGTTCCCCAGAAGATGCCGCGCGGCAGGTCTGCCGGTCGGGGCTGGGCGGCGTGATGCCGCCGCCGCCAGGCATTCAAGCAGAACGCGACGCCGATGAGCCCGACCAACAGCGCCACGTGCGCTTCGCTGACGCGCGAGGCCGTGAGCCAGCCGATGAGGATGCCCGCGATCGCCGCCGGGAGGAGGATCTCCAGGTTGCGCCGATCGAAGTGTCGTCGGTACGCCCAGAGGCCGAAGGCGTCGGACAACACATAAATGGGCAACAGCACCGCCGCTGCCCTGACGGGTGACATGACCAGCGCCAGCACCGGGACGCCGAGCATCCCCACGGCGGGCAGACCGCCCTTGGAAAGCCCGACAAAGCCGGCCGCCAGCGCGGCGATGGCGAACGTGTGCCAGGAGAAATCCATTCCGAAGGAAGTGTCGCTCGCCAACAGATGGACGATCAAGAAACCATCCGGTCCGACCAGCGTACGACGGAAGGCTCGAGCGTTGGATCGGAGCTGGCAAGGGCGCAGGTCCCCGAGCCGTTCAGGTTCGGACCGGACCCCTGGCGGTGCCTGCCGCCGGGGCTCACCGGCGCAGCCAGCCTTTGAGCCCGCTGGGACGCGGGGAAGCCTGGTCCGGCCGGTTCACCAGGTGGGTGACGATGTAGTGGCTGCGTGCGGCTTGCAGCGCCATGATGAAGTCATCGTAGCTCGGAAAGCGATCCGAAGGCTTCTTGGCCATCGCCCGGCAGATCGCGTCGCTGGTGGCCGCCGTGATCGTGGGGACAACCCGGTTCGGCGGTGTCAACGGCGTATGCACATGGGCGGCGACGACTTCCTCGACCGTCGGCGCTTCGAAGGGCACATGGCCGGTGATCGCGTGGTAGAGCGTGCCGCCGAGACTGTACATGTCCGAGAGGAAGTCCTCGCGTTCCCGGCGGACCTTCTCGGGAGCAATGTAGTAGGGGGTGCCCCACACCGTGTCTTCATGGCCCCCTTCCGCATCTGCCCGCCGCGCGAGACCGAAATCCACCAGCTTGGGTTCGTTGTCGGCGTTGAAAAGGATGTTGCCCGGTTTGATGTCCCGATGCAGCAGGCCGTGCTTGAGGGCCGTATCCAGAGCCGAAGCCACCTTGATCCCGACATCCAACACCAGCAGTTCGTTGACCTCGCCGCGTTCAATGCGGGAATCGAGGCTGCCCCGGTCCGCCAACTCCATGACCAGGTACAACTGCCCTTCGTACTCGTCGAAGGTGTAGATGTGGATGATGTTGGTGTGGTTGAGGCCGGCGCAGGCCCGGGCTTCGCGCGAGAAGTTGGCGACGGCCTCCGGATCGTCCATCAGTTCCCGCTTCATCAGCTTCACGGCCACCTCGCGCTCGAGATTCAGATCGAGGGCGCGATACACCGTCCCCATGCCGCCGGAGGCGATCGGCGCGCGCAGCTCAAACTGCTTCATCCGCGTCGGAAACATCACCGGCGCGCCGCATTTGGAGCACGAGGTCATCGAGAATGGCGCCAAATCTCCCGGCAGGAAGAGCTTCGCCCCGCAGGCGGTACAGGGAACCATTCGAAGCTGGCTGCGCGATTCGCTGGAGGAAACGCTCACGCGGGGAGTGTTAGCATCAATCGTTCCCGCTTCAAGGACTTGCCGGAAACAGACCGATGCCCGCCGGGTGGCAACGGCCGGGGCGGAACGGTCAGGCATCCGCCCTTTCGCCGTTCTGCCAGCAGGGCAATCGCCGGTGGCCGCGCGCCACCGAAGTACCGGCGTCTGACGCGGTCTGCCGGTTTAGGGCGATTCCACTTTCAGCCACAATCCGGCGAACCCTTCCTGGCGATATTCCTTGCCGCCGTGCTTCACCGGGCCGAGGTCGTCCACGTATGCCCCGACCACCCACCAGCCCGCTTCCGGAAACGAAAGCACGAACCGGCCGTGGTCATCGGTGCGCACCGCGAAGGTGATGAGCGGCTCGGTCGGGAGCCGGTCTGGAGCCGGTCGGCGCTCGTTGAGTCGTTCGAAATAGACTTCGGTGTTGGCGACCGGGGCGCTTCCCTTCATCACACGCCCGGAGAAGGCCATTGCCGGCTTGAGTCCGTACGGCCGCGTCAGCGGGACAACTTCCAGCGGCTGGCCGGTACGGTTTGCCCAGCCGTCCTGCGCGGCCCGGTGGACGAACACCTTGACGTATTCGCGATAGAGGGTCTTGGCGTTCTCATCCACTTCGGCGGCCGAGTCGAGGGCAATAACACTATCACCCCGACTGGGTTCGAACCGGAACTGCCACGCGACCGCGTTGGTTTCGCTGCGAAAAACCGTTTGCTGGAGGGCGGTGGTCACGTTGGTGAGGCGGCCTTGGGGATCCATGATCGCCATCCGTTCCGGTCGCGAGGCGGGTTCCACCTCCAGCTCGAAGGGATGGCCGACCGCGTACGTGACCGTGACCATGCCATTGGTCGCGCCCAAGAGGGCGTCGTGGATAAGAATGGGGAAGTGCGCCCGTGTCCCGACCGCCCCGAGCAGACCCAGTATCATTCCGGCGAGGGGGATCCCGCATCGGAACACCCCGCGCCGGCCAGCCGGCGGCCGCGTCCGGGCGAAAGCGTCCAGGGCCGGCCCTCGGGAGACGCTTTCCAAATCACGACCTTCGGCGAGGGGCTTCGGGCCGGAAGTCTGCGGGAAGGCTCGTACGGTGGGCGTGTCAATGATGGTGGTGATGTTCATGGGAATGGTGGGGCAGGGGCAGGGGCCCGGCAACGGCGGCCGCGGCGCGTTCCGACGGGGGGATGCTCGGCGGCACTTCCAGGCCGTGTTGCAGCATCAATGCCTCGTCCGCGAGAACCCGACGGACCGGCCCGTCGGCGCGCAAGCGCCCCTCATCGAGCAGCAAAACCCGGTCGCAGGTTTCGAGCACAAATTCAAGATTGTGGCTCGAGATGATTCGCGTGACCGGCAACTCCGCGAGAATTCGCACCAGCTCCCGGCGGCCGCGCGGGTCCAGGTCGCTGGTGGGTTCATCCATGAGCACGATCTCGGGTTGCATGGCCATCACCCCGGCAATCGCCACGCGGCGCTTTTCCCCGGCCGAAAGGTGGAACGGGATGCGCGATCGGTAGTTGTCCCCGAGTCCCACGCTGGCCATTGCCGCGGCCACGCGGCGTTGCGCCTCTTCCGGAGGCAAGCCGAGGTTGAGCGGCCCGAAGGCGACGTCCTCGTGGACCGTGGCGTTGATGAGTTGGTCGTCGGTGTGCTGAAACACGAAACCCAGTTTGCGGTGGACGCTGCGCCGCCCGGCCCGGGTCGCCAGATCGCAGCCGGCGACGGATACGTCGCCCGAGAACTGTTCGATCACGCCGGCGAGGATCAACAGGAGCGTCGTCTTGCCGACGCCGTTGGGACCAACGAGCCCAACCCGTTCGCCGTGACCGAGGTGGAAGCTGATGTCCCGCAACACCTCGGGTCCTCCTGGATAGGCATAACGCAGGTGATGCACCTCGACGAGGCAGCTCATGTCACATCAGGAAGTCCCGCCGCGATCGAGCCACAGCAATCCCACGATGACCACCGCGCAAGCGCACGCCTTGATCCAATCCGCTGGGCGGGTCGCGAAACGCTGCAGCGTGTGCAGCCTGCCGGCGAAGCCCCGGCAGCGCATGGCCTGGTGGATCCGCTCGGTCCGCTCCACGCTTCGCACCAACGAGACGCCAATCACGCTCGCGAGGGGGCGGATCCTCGCTTGCGCGGCGGGTGCCCCAAAGCCCCGGGTCGCGAGGGCCCAGCGCATCCGGGTCAGTTCCCACCAGAGCGAGAAGAGGTAGCGGTAGGTGAGCAGCGAGATTTCCACCAGGAGGCGCGGGAGGCGCAGGGTCTGCAAGGCGCGCAGCAGTGTGACCATCGGGGTTGAATACACCACCGCCATGGCCAGCGCGAGAGCCGCCAAGGCGCGCAGGTAGAGCAGCGCCGCCACCCGAAAACCTTCTCCGCTGACCGTCACCGGACCGAGTTGCCACGGGTCAGCCCGGAAGGTGAACGGCAGCACCAGGAGACAGGGCAAGAGGAGGACCTGCGCGGCCGCCAACCGAGTCATCAAGACTCGCGTGGGCAGCCGCCCGAACATCAGCAGCCCCACGGCAAAGACTGCGCCAAGGGCGGCGACCGATACCTGTTGCAGACTCACGCACGCTCCGGTGAGCGCCGCCAGGGAGACGATCTTCCAGCGGGCGTCCCAGCGGTGCAGCGGGGACGTGCGATGGGCAAAGAGTTCAACCTCGGCGCGCATGACCCTCCATTTGGCGCTCCAGCGTTGTAAGTCGGCGGGAGTTCCGGTAGCTCATCCACAGGGCCGCGAGGGCAAACAACAGGGCCAACCCGGTTCCCACCCGGACCGGCACCGAAAATACCGTCTCGCTTGTTCCGCTCGCAGACGGGTCAGCCGGCGGGCGGTTGGAGGCGGCGGTTCCCGCCGTGGCCAAATCTCCCCCCAAGGTCCGCCCCGCCCGCAGTTGCTCCGCGGACAGGGTAAGGGAGCGACGGTGCCCCAGCCCTGCGTTGACCGTGACGGTGACTCCTGCGTCGGCAGGAATCGCCGCCGAAAAGCGTCCCGATTCGTCGAGCACCCCTGTCTGCACGGCCGAGCCGTCCTCAGCGGCCACGGTGACGTCGGCACCGGCGGCGGCAGTGCCCTCGGTGTTCGCGGTGATGATCAGCCGGCCATCGGCGACGCGCCAATCTACGCTGAGTCGGTGCGCCAACCCGGTGCTGGGGCCGAGCAGCCAGACGAGAAGGAGCAGGACCAGCCGCTTCATGGCGTGCTTCCGGTCAGTAGGGCTGGTTGCACCCGCTGGAGGAACTCGACCGTGAATCCGGTCACCAGGGCTTCCACCGCCAGCACCGGGAGATGCGCCAGCAGGGCATATTGGGCCACCAGCTTGAAGCCCTCGCCGAGGGACCACAGGCAGGCGGTTAGCAGCATCCCGGCCACCAAGACGGCCAGCCCCGCCGCGGCCGCGCCCGCCCAAAAGGGTCTTCGGCTGGCCGCCCCGCCGAGACCGCGGTAAAGGCCGGCACCCGCGAGGGCGGACAGCCCGAAGAGCGTCGTGTTGACCCCCAGCGTGGTGATGCCGCCGTGGCCCAATAGGGCCGCCTGGAGCGCCAGGCCGATGGGGATGGCCAGCAGAGCGCGCCGACCCAGCACGACGCCCAGCAGGCCGTGGAGGAGCAAATGAACGCTCGTCGGCGGCACCTTGAAATGCAGCAGCGAGGCGCAAAAGAACGCGGCCGTGAAGACGGCCACTCGCGGCGTCTCCTCCTCCCGCAAGCCCGTCGCTCCCCACGCGGTCAGGGCCGCGGCGGCGACAAAGCCCGCGCCCAAAACCGGCGGAGCAAGAATGCCGTCTGACAGATGCACGACGCCGAAACGGTAAGCTTATTACGAAACGCGAAGCAAGTAACATGCGGTTGAGGGGCGCGTGGGACCCGGCGCTGGCGCGCGCGAGAGAGTAGCAGGCGTGAGCGGAAGGCTCCCGAGGACCGATTGGCCGGCGAAGTCCGTCCCGCGGCCGACGAGTCAAGGGCGACCGGCCCCTCGCATCATGACCGGGCTGCGGGTGGAGTCCGGCTTGCGGATGGCGGACCGAAGAGGAGGGAGGCGGGTTCGGGTGGGTCAACCCGTCCTTTCCGGTGCCGAAGCCAGCCGCTACGCTGCCACCGGGATGTCAAAACTGCTCAAGTCCGCCGGCGCTCTGGGAGTGGCCACGCTGACCAGCCGGATCCTCGGTCTGGTGCGGGAACAGGTGTACGCCTACTTCATGGGCACGACGCCGGTGGCCGGGGCATTCAAGCTGGCGTATCAGATCCCGAATCTGTTCCGTCGCCTCCTCGGCGAGGGGGCGCTTACCGCTGCGTTTGTGCCGATCTTCAAAGACCGGGAAGCCAACGCTGGTCCGGCCGAGATGTGGCGGGCGGCGAACGCGGTGTTCTCGGGGCTGACGATCGTAGCGGCCGCCATCGCGGCGGCGGCCATGCTGGGGGTCACCGCGGTTCTCTGGCTGGCGCAGCCCACCGTGCTAGCGGATGGCTCGGCGGCGTTCCCTCTGCTGACGTTGAAGCCGGACACGGCGCTCATGCTGCGCCTGTTGCGGTTGATGTTTCCGTACCTTGTCCTCGTGTGTCTGGCGGCCTTGTGCATGGGCATCCTGAACGCCCGCGGCCACTTCTTCGTGCCGGCGCTCGGGGCAGCCATGCTCAACGTGGTGATGATCGCCAGCGTGTTGCTGCTGGCACCAAGGTTCGGCGAGACCTTGGAGCAGCAAATCTTCGCCCTCGGACTGGGCGTGCTGGCGGCGGGTTTCGTGCAGTTTGTCTTTCAACTCCCGCTGCTTTGGAAAGAGGGATTTCGCTTCCGGTGGGTGAATCCCTTCGGCAACGAAACCGTGCGCGAGGTGGTGCGGAAGATGATTCCCGGCATCGTGGGGGTGGCGGCGTTTCAACTGAACGTGGTCATCATCCAGAGCCTCTCCTTTTGGTACGACGGGACGATTGTGGCGGCGTTCGACACCGCGGTGCGGCTGATGGAATTCCCGCAGGGCGTGGTGGGCATCTCGCTGGCGACCTATCTGCTGACCACGCTGTCCGGGCTGGCAGCGCGCAAGGACTATGCGGAGTTCCGGACGGCGCTGCTGGACGGGCTGGGATACCTGGTGTTCGTTGATCTCTTCGCCGCCACGCTCTTGTTTGTGCTGGCGGAGCCGATCGTTCGGTTGCTGTTCCAATACGGCACGTTCGACCGTATCTCGACCCGGCAGGTGGCGTCAGCGGTGGTGTGCCTTGCGCCCGGCCTGGTCGCGTTTTCCGGAGTGAACATTCTCGCGCGGGCCTTTTATGCGCTCGGTGACACCAAGACGCCGATGCGCATCTCGGTCGCCTGCCTGGTGATCAACCTCCTGATTTCGGTTTGGGTCGTCGGGCATTTCCGGCAGGCGGGGTTGGCAGCGGCCAACAGCGCCACTTCGTTCATCAACCTCTGGCTCCTTTCGCGGGCGTTGCGCCGCAAGCTGCCGCGACTGGAGTTCGGTTCGCTGCGCGGAGTGGTCATCCCGGCGGCGGGCGCCGCGGGCGCTGCGGGTGTCGTCGCCTGGATGGCGCACCGCCTTTGGGAAATCAACCTCGGCAATGCGACGGTCGGGATGCGCCTGGGGGCCGTGTTTGGGCCGATGTGCCTCGCCACGCTCGTGTACTTCGGTCTGGCGATGTGGCTGAAGCTGCCGCAGGCGCACGAAGTGGCGAATCTTGTGCGGCGTCGCATCAGAAAACCGCCCAATGATCCGACGCGCAACTGAAGGGTGGCCAACCGCGAGGAAGGCCGCCCCGCGATCGGCGGCCAATCGGGATCAGGCGCGCGGGTGGGTTTTGTCGTACACCCGTTTGAGCCGTTCGGTGGTCAGGTGAGTGTACACCTGGGTCGTCGCCAGATGGGCGTGTCCCAGCAGTTCCTGGACACTCCGGAGGTCGGCCCCGGCGTCGAGGAGGTGCGTGGCAAAGCTGTGCCGCAGCTTGTGGGGGGTGAGGTGCGGATCGAGTCCCGCCGCCGCGAGGTAGCGCTTCAACCGCAGTTGCACCACGCGCGGTGACACGGGGTCTGGGCGGTGGGGGGCCGCCAGGAAGGCCGGCATTCCTGCGCCCGGTGGCTGGGAGAGATGGCTCCAATACAGCCGGAGTGCCTCGAGCGCGGGAGCGCCGATGGGGGCCAGTCGCTCCTTGTTCCCCTTGCCGCGCACCCGCACGAGTTGCTCGTTCCAGTCGAGGTCTTCGGCTTTCAGACCGCAGAGCTCGCTGATTCGCAGTCCGCACGAGTAGAGGAGTTCGAGAATCGCGGCGTCGCGGAGCAGATCGGCGGTGACGGCGGCGCTCGCCTTACCGGCTCCTCGCAGCGATTCGAGTTCTCGCATCGGCGCGGCCAGCAGGGCGGTGATTTGGTCGCCGGTGAGAAACTTGGGCAGGCGCTTTTCCGGCTTGGGAAGGGCGATTTGCTTGATGGGCGAGCTCTCGACCAGGCCGCGCCGCACCAGATAGCGATAGAACGTGCGCAGGGCGCTAAAGCGGAGGTGAATGGCCGCCCGCCCGAGCCCCGCTCGTCCAAGGCTGCGCAGGTACGCCCGGAAATCGTCCCGCTGGAGATCCGCCCAGGCTGCTGCGGTCCCGCGCTCGCGCTGATGCCAGTCCGCGAACGCGGTCAGCGCCTGCCGGTAATTGCGCTGGGTGTAGAGGGAGGCGCCCCGGTCCGTGGCAAGGTGTTGGAGGAAGGTTTCGATGTGCGGATCGCGCGGCGGGTCCGTTGCTGGCGCGGGTGAGCCAGCCCCGGTGTGTTCGTTGGTCGCGGTGCGTCCCATGCGGTGCCGAGCATTCCCCGCCAGTGGTCGGTTGGCAACCGGGCTCCGCGGTCGGTGTCCACTTTCATTTTGCCCGGCCTGCGAGTGGGGTTCAGAGTTGCCGGCGTCATCTCGCGACCATGTTGACCACCTTGCGCGTCCGGAATCTGGCCCTCGTGGCGGAATTGACCATCGAGGTGCCGCCGGGTTTGGTGGTGGTCACGGGCGAGACCGGCGCGGGCAAGTCCATCATCCTGGGGGCGCTCAATCTCGTCCTCGGCGAGCGGGCGGACCGGACCTTGATCCGCAGCGGTGCGGAGGCCTGCTCCGTCGAGGCCGTGTTTGATGTCGCTCGTCTGGGGCCGCGGATCACCGAGGTGCTGGAGGCGAACGGCATCGAGCCATGCGAGGACCACCAGCTTCTGCTCAAGCGAACGTTCACGGCAGTCGGGACCAACCGCCAGTTCATCAACGGCACGCCGACCACCCTGGCAGTGCTTGCAGAGGTGGGAGACTGGTTGGTGGACATCCACGGGCCGCACGACCACCAGTCGCTCCTGCAACCGACGCGGCAACGCGACCTGCTCGACGCGTTTGCCCGGCTGGAATCCGAGGTCGCGAAGTACGATGCGCTGGTCCACCGACGGGGAGAAATCGAGTCTGCCAAGGCCGCACTGGTGGTGGACGAGCGCACCTACGCCCAGCAACTGGACCTGTTGCGTTTCCAAGTGAATGAAATCGCGACGGCTCGCCTGGTGGCGGACGAGGACGTGTCGGTGGAGCAGGAACACCAGCGGGTCAGCAATGCGGCCCGGCTGCTGGAACTGGCCCAGTCCGCGCTGGCGGTCGTGTCCGGCGACGAATCGTCGGTGCTCAACGAGTTGGGCGTCGTCGGGCGCTGCTTGCAAGAACTGCGCCGTCTTGATGCCGGGGCCGCGTCCCTGACGGAACTGCACGCACAGGCGATGACAATCGTCCGGGAACTGCAAACCGAGTTGGATCATTACCTCGACCGGGTGGACCTGGATCCCGACCGGCTGCAACAGCTCGAGGAACGGCTGAATGTCCTACAGTCGCTCAAGCGCAAATATGGTCCGTCCCTGGGCGACGTGATTCGCTTTGGGGAGGATGCCGCCTCGAGGCTGCGCCAGTTGGAAAGTCGTGACGCAGAACTGGCGCGGCTGAACGCCGAACTGGCTGCCGTGGAGGACGAGCTCTGGGCGCAGGGCGAACGATTGACAAAAGCGCGGAAGGCGGCGGCGCCGAAGCTCGCGCAGGCCATCCGCCGGCAGTTGACCGAACTGGGGTTCCGTCAGAGCGACTTTCAAGTCGGGATCGAGAGTTTGACCCGCGGCGGACGGGCAGGGGAGGGGATGGCGTGGTTGCCGCGCGGTGGCTTGGACACGGTGGAGTTTTTGTTTGCGCCCAATCCCGGCGAGCCGCCACGGGCGCTCCGGGCCATTGCTTCTTCGGGCGAGATGGCGCGCGTGATGTTGGCGGTCAAGACCGTGCTGGCTGCGGAGGACCAGGTGCCGGTGCTGGTCTTCGACGAGGTGGACGCCAACGTGGGCGGCGAGACCGCCCACGCCGTGGGCGACAAGATGCGCCAGATCGCGCGGCGGCGGCAGGTGTTCTGCATCACGCATCTGCCCCAGGTGGCGGCTGCCGCCGGGGCGCATTTCGTGGTGGAGAAGGAGGTCGAGGCCGGACGGTCGGTATCGAAGATGCGGCTCATCGAGGGGCCGGACCGGGTGACCGAAATCGCGCGGATGTTGGGTGGGCAGAGCAAGGCCGCGAGACAACATGCCGCCGCTTTGTTGCAGAACCTCAGCGGCAAGTAGAGCCTCGGCCGACGATCGCTGCCCCCGGCGTCAATTCTCCCGTCCCCGCCACTTCGCCAGCCGCTCGCGCAAGGAGTCGAGCTGGCTGGCCGCGGGGTCCAAGGCGGGGAAGTCAGCGATCAGTTGCTCAAACGAGGGGATTTCGCCCCAGGCGGTTACGGTGAACACCTCGCGCGCGTGCGGCGGCGCGATGCCCAGTTCGCGGTTCTTCCGGTCAAAACGGTGTCGGAGCGTGCGGCGCCATTCCGCGAAATCCTGCGGGGCATTCATCTGGTGACGCCCGACCCAGGGGAGCCACTCCTTGATCTGCGATTGGTGGCACCAGGTCATGGCCGCGATGTCCTCGAACGCGGGTTCCACGTCCACCGCCAGGTCGTGGGTATTGCCGCCAAACATGTAGCCGTCGTAGGTGGCGATGATCACGGGCGTCTGCCGCGGCTCCGAGCGGGTTTCATCCGCCGGGTATTCCGGCGTGAACGCATGCGGCACATTGATCATGTAGGCGACGCGGCGGACGGCCTCGGCCACCACGAGATGGTCCACGTGGACGCCGGCGAGCGGGTCCGCGGGCAGGGGAGGGCAGAACAGATAATCGGGTTCGAAATCGCGGATGGCCTTCCACATGGCGGCCAGAAAATGCGGGGTCAGTTGCAGGCACGCCTCCCGCGGAACGGCGCCGTTGGGCAGTCTCAGCAGTTCGAACTCGTAACGACCGCGTTGCGCCGACTCGCGTTGTTCCGCCAGGCGGAGGCGGGCGGTTTCTTCCCGGGTGCGGAAGTGATGCCCGGCGGCGCCATCGGTGCAGACGATGACCCGGGCGCGAAAGTCGTGGCCCAGCCGGCGTCGCCAGAGTTCGAACGTGCCCGCGGCGGTGAACTCGTAGTCATCGAAATGGGCGTGGATGAAGAGGGCTCGCAGGGGGCGTTTCATTCGGTTTCGAGCGCAAAGTGCTTTTCCGCCGCTGCCGCCGCCTCACGCAGCCAGGCGGCCCGCTGTTCTGGGCTGCTGGTGATGATCGGGGAAAAGTTACGCCGGTACACGGTCGGCACGCCACACAGGCCAAACACCACCTTGCGCCAGTGAACCTCCAGCGGATCGCCGAAGAGTGCCTCTTCCTTTTCCTGGGGGGTGTTGGCGGTGTTGAAGACCATGCCCACGCGGGCCTTCAACAGGCCCTCCGGCCGCGCGCCGCCTTTGCCGTCGGGGACAAACCGGTAGGCGCGGCCCGGTCGCAAGACGCGGTCCACCCAACCGCACAGCATCGCGGGGGGGCGGCTCCAATAGTTCGGATGCACGAAGATGAGGCCGTCGGCGGCACAGGTCTCCGCGATGGCGCTCTCCAGGGGAGCCGGCAGCGTCGCATCGCGGGCGAGCTCGGCCTCCGTGTAGATCGGGTCGAATCCCTCGGCATACAAGTCGTGGAAGGCCACCTCGTGCCCCAGCGCGCAAAGGGTTTCGCGAACGGTGTGGGCGATGGCGTGGTTGAACGAGCCGGCCTTCGGAGAGGCGAGGATGAGCGAGATGTTCATGGGCTACAGGTGGATCGAGCAACGTTCGGTCGAGGATGGCGTCCGGCTAAACGGTCAGCCGGTGGCGAGGCGCCGGAAATTCTTCGCCGCGATCGCGTGACGCGAGCGGGAATCGCGTTTGCCGCCTGGGGCAGAACCGCCCTTGAAGTGTGTCGCCCACCGTCTGTGCCGGGTTCCGTTGCCGGACAGCGATTCAGCCAACTCTGGTCCACTTGCCGCTCTTGCTCGAGCGATACATGCCTTCCATGACCACCACGCGCGCGGCGGCCTCGGTCGGAGTTACCAGGGGTTGACCGGGCTTGCCGCGGATCGCATCCACGAATTGATGCAGTGGCAATTGGGGCGCGGCGGGGAGGCTTGTGACCGGTTGCGGATCCTTGCGGTCCGTGGTTTGCAGGTAGAGCTGGTCGCGGAAGATCACCGCGTGGCCCTCGGTGCCGCTGATCTCCAGCGTGACCGGGTTCGCCACGTCCACCCAACCGGCGGCGAGTGATCCCATGACGCCGCTCTTGAATTTGATCTGGGCGAGCCCGGTTTCGTCACAGTCCGGGCCGTAACGGCCGGTGATGGTGCGGATGTCGGCGGCCACCGCGTCCACGCCGCCGAGCAGCCACATCAGGATGTCGAGCGAGTGCGTGCCAAGGTCCCCGAACGCCCCGACGCCGGCGAGCTTCGGGTCGGCCATCCAGCGCCAGTCGTTGGGCACGTCGTTGGGTTTGCTGTCAAACCAGCCCCCCAGCGAGCCGCTGTGGCAATTCCACGCGCAGGCACGGGTGATCCGGCCCAGCGCGCCGCGGGCGATTTGGTCTTTCAGGAACAGGTGCTTCGGGTCGGTGCGCATGAAGTAACCGGTGGTGAAAAGGAGTCCGGCGGCTTCGATCGCCCTGGCCATCGCCAGGCTTTCTTTGGCGGTAATGCCCAGCGGCTTCTCCACGAACAGGTGCTTGCCCGCCTTGGCAGCGGCGGCGACCAGTTCGGCGTGGCGGGCCGTCTCCGAGCAGATCACGACGCCCGTCACCTCGCGGTCGGACCAGATCGCGTTTGTCTCGCCGGCCACCGCGCAACCGAGCTGTCGGGCCCAGTGCTCGGCGCGGCGGCGGTCGGGGTCCCAGGCGTATTTCACCGCGACATCCGGCCGGCCCTTGAGCAGGCTCACAAATCCCGGCGTGTGGATGTGCGCGCAGCCGACGAACGCCAGGGTCACTTTGTCGGGGGCAGCGGCGAGCAGAGGGCGCGGCGCGATGGCGACGGCGGTCCCGGCGGCGGCGGTTTTCAGGAACGTGCGACGGTTGAGCGTCTTGGTCATGATGAGTCGGGATAGATGCTGTGACGCGGCGCGGAAACGCTCCCCGCCGCTGCGGAAGGCTAACGAATCGTCCCACGGTCTCCAAGCGGGACGTTAAGGGACCCGCTGCTGGCGGCTGCCCATTCAAACCCGGCGACTTGTACCGCAGGCTGCCGCTGCTCCCGTCACGCGCTCCGGTCGCTGGCCCTGTTTGCGATGTCGCAACGGCGGACGCTTACCGGACAGCGGAGTCGGTGCATGAACTCCGCATCGCTTTTCGGTGCCCAGCAATGGCACGCCGGCCTCGGTCGAGCGGCTGCCGGAGTGGGTGCGGGAGCCTTCAGCGGATCAGTGCTTCCAACGTTGTCCGTCGCGAAACAAGCGGGAAGAGTCTCAAAACGGGCGAGCCGGGGCTAGGGTACCCTGACCCGATAGAAGCCGCGGGCTGCCGGCGCCGTGTGATCCGTGAACACCATCGCCCCGCCGTTCGTGGAGCGGAGGGACGCCACCTCCTGCCACAGGGCATCTTCCAGGGCCTCCGCGCGCTCAAGCACGTACCGGGTATTCCGGCGGGTCGAGGCGGTGACGGCGAATTGACCCTCCGCGTTCAACCCCGGCCTGACCATCACCGGCGCCGTGATCAGCGCGCTGGCGTGGTTGGCGAGCCAGGCGATATCCGGATTGTTCGGCTGGTTCTGCGACGAGGGAAAGCCCTTGAGCGTGGTCCGGGGATCCTGCCAGAGGTGAATCTCCGCATGACCGTCCGCGAAAAGAATTCCCGCTCCGCCACCGTGGTAGGTGGCCGGCCAATCAATCATGCGGTAGGTCTGGTTGGCGGAAGGTCCCACACACGCGAAGTGGCCATCGTTGAGGCTGGCGGGCGCCTCATCGAGGAGGACGAAGGTGTTGGCCGGGCCCGGCTCGATCAGGTCCACCGTCCGCCCGTAGGTGTACCAGCGCGAATTGGCCACGTGCGTGTGAGTCCCATCCAGCCATGCACCATCCACCGGCGCCTTCCCGCGGAGCTGCGACGGGTTGGTGCCGACGGCTCCGTTCATGGAGTAGCTGCGGGCTGCGGGGACGATGGTTCCGATGAGCGCTGGATCGGTGCCTTGGTAGCGCCCCGAACGTAGGTCTGCGGGACAGTGAAACACGGTGGTTTCGCCGCCCAGGTAGGGTGCCAGGGAGTAGTTCGTATTTCTGAGCAAGTCCGGGTTGAATTCATGGGCCCCGCGAACCCCGGCGCTGCCGGGTACCCAGGTGGTGCCCGGCGCGGAACTTCCGGAGTCGGGATTGGGCGGGAGATAGGTCTGGTAGTCGGTCGAGTATAGCAACCATGCCTGCCCGAGGCGGCGCAGATTGTCGAGGCAACTGGCGTCCGGTCCGGTTCCGCTCGCCCGGACCAGATTGGGCAGCAGCAGGGCCATCAGCAAGCCGAGCGTTGCCAGGATGACGAGCAATTCACAAAGAGTGAACCCGGCGGGGCGAAGCGGTCGCCTTCGCGCCGTATCGGACAAGCCAAGGATTCCGGTTTTCATACGAGTTGCTTCCGTGTTGTTTGCGGGCGTGGAAGGATCGCGCAGCTTACCTTCCCAGTATGACCGTATCAGCACATACGGTGCCGGGAAAGGATGAATTCTCCGCCGTTCGCAGCCTGCCGGGCACCCACCACGGGAGCCTCTTCCATTGCCCACCCGCGCGACGCCCTGAACCCCCTGACAGGTCAGCGGAAGAGCTGGGTGCCGCGCAGTCCATGCTCAACCGCGTTGGCACTGGTCAGCAGACCAGGAGAGAGAACGTTCCGCAGCCGGACACTGGCCTTCAGGTTCCTCGCCGCTGGTCGTCGGGCGGGTAGCCCACACTGCCCGGTCCGCCGCTGGCCAGACGGGTTGCAGGGGTTATCCCGCCTTGAAGGCGAGATTCGCGGCCCTGCACCCGGGCCAGCCGGGATTTGTGACCCGCCGCGCCTGCGGGCATCGTTGTCAACCGATTCCTCTCCCGCTGCGACACCTGTGCGAATGCCGCCTTCCCCGGGTCGCCTCACTGGAACGATCTCAACGACCGGATCAACATCGGGTGATCGTGCGACGCTTTGTTGACCCGTGTCATGTTCCTGGTTTCCGCCCGACGCCACGTTGCCGGCCATGACGCTTGTGTTCCCCATTCGCCGGCTGATCGCCACCGTCATTCTCTGCTTTGCTGCCAGCGTCTCAGCCGCCGATGTGGTTCCCCTGTCGTCACTCGATCTGACCAAGGTGAGGCAAAGCTGGGGACGACCGCAGGTGGATCGGTCCATGCGGGAAAAGCCGCTCTCCATCGCGGGCAAGGCTTACGAGCGGGGGATCGGCACGCACGCGAACAGCACGTGGTGGATCGAATTGGGCGGCGGCACGGACCGGTTTCAAGCGAGCGTGGGAGTGGACGACAGCGCCGGCAGCGATCGCGCGTCGGTCGAGTTCAAGGTCACCGCCGATGATCGGGTGTTGTGGGAGTCAGGCGTGATGAAACAGGGAGACCCGGCCAAAGCGGTGGACCTCGACCTGCGCGGAGCCCGGACACTGATTCTCCAAGTGACCGACGCGGGCGACGGGGTGGACTACGATCACGCGAACTGGGCGGACGCGCGGTTCCTCGTCAGCGGTACCCGGCCACAGACCATGGATCGCCCGGTGCCAGCGGAGGCGCCAGTGATTTTGACGCCCAGGCCCGGCCCGGCACCCCGGATCAACGGCCCCTTGGTCTATGGCTGCCGCCCGGGGAATCCGTTCCTCTACCGCATTCCCACCGAGGGCCAGCGGCCGATGCGGTTCTCGGCGCAAGACCTGCCCACGGGCCTCCAGTTGGACGCCCAGGAGGGCATCGTGACGGGCACGGCTCCGCCGCGCGGCGAGTACCAGGTGACGTTCCGCGCCGCGAACGAACACGGTGCGGCGCAACGCGGATTCAAGATTGTCTCCGGCGACCTGCTCGCCCTCACACCGCCGATGGGCTGGAACCACTGGTACACCCACTACGACCGCATCACTGACCGGCTCATGCGCGAAGCGGCCGATGTGATGGTGGTCAGCGGCATGGCCGACGTGGGCTACCAGTACGTCAACATTGACGACTGCTGGATGTTCGCACCGAAACACTCCGATCCACTGCGCGTGGGCGCGCTCCGCAACGCGCAGGGTGAAATCCGGCCCAACGGACATTTTCCGGACATGAAGGCACTGACCGCCTACATCCACAGCAAGGGCTTGAAGGCGGGCATCTACACTTCGCCTGGTCCCCTGACTTGTGGGGGATTCGCCGGCAGCTACGGCCACGAAGCTCAGGACGCGAAAACGTTTGCCGACTGGGGTTTTGACTTTCTCAAGTACGACTGGTGTTCCTACGGCGACATCGCCAAGGACGACCCCGCGCCGGAACTGGAGAAATTCAAGAAGCCCTACGCCCTCATGGGCCGCCTGCTGCGGGAGCAATCGCGGGACATCGTCCTGAACCTGTGCCAGTACGGCATGGGCAAGGTCTGGGAATGGGGCGCAGAGGTGGGCGGGCACTCCTGGCGCACGGCGGGGGACCTGGGCTTCGAACTCGACCGCATCTTCGACGTGGCGCTTGCCAACGCGAAACACGCGGAGTGGCAAAGGCCCGGCGCGTGGAATGATCCCGACTACATCCAGATCGGATACATCGGCGCCGCCCACGGCATGGGGCTGCCCCAGCCCTGCCCGCTGACGCCGAATGAACAGTACTCGTTCATGTCGCTGTGGTCGCTGATGGCGGCCCCGCTCTTTTTCAGCGGCGACATGGGCCGGCTGGACGAATTCACGATCAACGTCCTGTGCAACGCCGAGGTCATCGAAGTCAATCAAGACCCCCTGGGGCGGTGCGCCCGGGTCGTGCCGCTGACAGGCGCCAGCTTTGCGATGGTCAAAGACCTCGCAGACGGCAGCAAGGCCGTGGGTCTCTTCAACCGCGCGGAGACGACCACGGTCGTGGCCGCCACCCTGGACCAACTCGGACTGGCCGGGACTTGGAGGGTTCGCGATCTCTGGCGGCAGGTGGATCTCGGCCGCCTTCAGACCCGGGTGAGCGACCGGATTGGCCGGCACGGCGCGTTCATGATCCGTCTGTGGCCGGAGCCGTGACATCGCGGTGGTCCGTCCTGACGATCACGGTTACCGCCAACGGGGCTCCCAGTCCGGCGAAGGCGTGCGTGCCCGGCCAAGATAGTCACTGATGCGGGCGACGATCTGCGGCTGGGCGGCCGCGACGTCTTTCGTTTCGCCCGGGTCGCTCTGGAGGTCGTAAAGCACCAACGGTGCGTCGGGGCGACCGCTGCGAATGCCTTTCCAGCGGCCGGCGAAGAGCGCTGCCTGCGTAAAGCCGCCTTCGTGGAATTCCCAGTACAGGAACTCGTGCCTGGCTTGAGCGCCGGCACGCCCCTGGAGTTCGGGAACGAAGCTGATCGAGTCAAGTCCCGCAGGCACGGCCGCGCCGGCCAGTTCACAGGCCGTCGCAAACCAGTCGCCGAAGTAGGCGACATGGTCGGTGGACCGCCCGGCCTGCACCACCCCGGGCCACCACGCGATTCCTGGCACGCGAATACCGCCATCGGTGAGGCTGCGTTTGAGGCCGCGGAAAGGGCCGACCGGCTGGAAGCGGCCGAGGTCGTGGCCGCTTTCGCCATGCGGCCCGTTGTCACTCGTGAAAAAGACGAGGGTATTTGTCGCGAGGTTCAGTTGACGCAGTTGCGCCAGCAGACGGCCGACGTAGCCGTCGAGGCGGGTGATCATCGCCGCGTGGCCCTTGTCCGGAGCGGGCCAGTCCTCGCGAGCGTAGGGCCCGTAGTCGGGCACGTGAGCGCCGTCCCCGAGCGCTCGTTTGCGTTCGTTGTTCGCGTGGGGAATTACGGGGCTCCAATAGAGGAAGAACGGCCGGTCCTGGTGGCGGGCCACAAACTTGAGCACTTCGTCGGTGAACAGATCGTCCGCGTAGAGGAGGCCGTCCGGGCTGTAGCCGCCGCCCTGATCGCCCACCGGGATAAGCGGGTTGGGGAGCAGAATCTTCTCCTCGTTGCGCCAGAGAAACTCCGGGAAGTGATTGTGCGCCCGGTGCTGGTTGAGATAGCCGAAGAAGTAGTCGAAGCCCTGCTTGCGCGGCAAACCGCTCTCGGCCGCGCCTTCGTCCCCAAGCCCCCACTTGCCGATCAGCGCCGTCACATAGCCCGCACCTTGCAGAACGCGAGCGACGGTGACGTCCTCAGGCTGCAGAGTTTGCGCGAGCGGGTTGTTCGGGCCGGCGTTGCCGCGCACGCGCGTGCGCCCGTGATGCTGGCCAGTCATGAGGACACTGCGGGACGGCGCGCAGACGGTGGCGCCCGCATAGAAATGCGTGAAGCGCAACCCCTCCGCCGCCATTCGATCCAGGTGCGGTGTCTGGATGACCTTCTGTCCGTAGCATCCCACCTCCCCCCAGCCCAGGTCGTCGGCCATGATCCAGATGAGATTCGGGCGGGGGGCCCCGTGGGCGCTCCCGGCAAAAACCGCAAACGTCAGCAGCAGAGCGCCGCACCAGCGATTTCGAATGGGCAGTCGTGGAATCATAATGGCGGCAGTCTAGCCAGCCAGCCGCATTGCCGCCAGACTTCCTGGGCGACTTGATCGTGCCGGGAATGGCCCGTTCCGAATTCCTTGCGGGGCCGCTGGCGGGGCCTAGATTCCGTTCAGGTTAACCATCTACCCGAGAGCCTTCTTATGACCATTGCCACTCAACTCGCCATCTTCCTCGAAAACCGGCCCGGCACCCTCGCGCGACTGTGCGCGGCGCTCAGCGAGGCGGGGATCAATGTGTTCGCGGTCTCTACCAGCGACACGGTGGATCACACCGTTGTCCGGATGGTGGTCAGCGATCCGCAGCGGGCGTTGTTCCTCCTTGGGGAACGCGGCACGTTGGTGGTGGAAAACGAGGTGTTGCTCCTCGAAGGCGAGAACAAGCCTGGCACCCTCGCTCGCGCGGCGGAACTGCTCGGCAAGGCGAACGTCAACATCGAGTACCTCTATGCCGCCAGCAGCCCCACCGCCAAACGCGGGCTGTTGGTGCTCCGCGTCTCGGACCCCAAGAAAGCGCGCCGCGTTTTGAAAAAGCTCTGATGCGGGGAATCTCCGGCGAGCCGACGCCAGTCAACTTCTCCTCCGCGAAGCCGTGGCCCGCAAACAGTCGCGTTTGCCGGCTGGAGGCTGACTGGCATCCCAACTGTTGAAGGTACTCAGCACGGCCGGAAAGACAGATTGCGATGGCAGTTCGAAAGAATGGCAACGCACCCCTTGATTTATGAAATCAACGCCCGGTGCTGGCTGGGCGAATTGAGTGAAGCCCGGGGTGAGCCGGTGGACCTGGCGCATGTGCCGGAGGGCGAATTCTTGCGCTGGATGCGAATGGGCTTCACCCACGTCTGGCTGATGGGGGTGTGGGAGGTCGGGCCACGAGCCCGCGCCGAGGCGCGGGGCAGCCGCGAACTGCAGCGGGAGGGGCGGACCTTGCTCGCCGGTTTTCAAAGCGCCGATCTGGCTGGATCGCCCTATGCCATCGCCGGCTATCGGGTCGCGCCGGCTTTCGGAGGGGATGATGCCCTGCGCCGTTTCCGCCAGGAATTGAACCGTCACGGGTTACGGCTGGTGCTCGACTTTGTTCCCAACCACCTGGGGCTGGACCACCCGTGGGTGCAGGCGCATCCGGATTGGTTTGTCCATGCCCGCAGCCCGCTGCCGGGTACGTTCCGCCAAACCGGCGGGGCGAGCACGCTTTGGCTGGCCCACGGTCGTGATCCGAACTTTCCGCCCTGGCCCGATACCGTGCAACTGGATGTTCGGCGGTCCGACACCCGGGCGGCACTGATCACCGAGCTGTTGGCGGTCGCCGCGCGTTGCGATGCCATCCGCTGCGACATGGCCATGCTGGTGTTGGAGGAGGTTTTCGATCGCTCTTGGGCGGGTTTTCCGCCGGCCTCGTCGCGTGCCTCCGGCGAGTTCTGGGCGGAGGCCATTCAGGCGGTCCGGGCGGTTCGCCGGGATGTCGAATTGATTGCCGAGGTGTACTGGGATCTGGAACCGCGCCTGCTCTCGCTCGGGTTCGACTACGCCTACGACAAGCGGTTCTACGATCATCTCGTCACCCAGTCCCCGGCCGCGGTGGTGCAACACCTCGAATCGCAGCCGGCCGAGATGCAGGCGCGCAGCCTGCGGTTCCTCGAAAACCACGACGAGCAACGGGCGGCCCAGGTGTGGCCCGCCCGCACGCATCAAGCGGCTGCCCTGCTGCTGCTGGGGCTGCCCGGCGCGCGCCTGCTGCATGAAGGCCAGTTGGAAGGCCTGCGCCGGCGGGTGCCCGTGCAACTCAAGCGCCGGCCCACGGATCCGGGTGACCCGCAAATCACGGAGATGTATAGCAGGCTGCTGGAGGCGGTTCAGCGATCCGCTGTGGGGCGAGGCGAGGCCCGCTGGCTGCGCGCCCGCCCGGCCGCGCCGGACAACCCTTCCCACCGCGCCTTCGCACTGGTTCAATGGCAGGTCCGCCCCGACGCCTTCGATCTGGTGGTCGTCAACCTCTCCCCGTCTCAGGGCCAGGCTTTCGCGCCCGTGGTTGTCCCCCCGATTGCCCAGCGATGGCGGCTGAGCGGACTCCTCGGCCCCGAAGCTTACGAGCGCGACTCAGCGGACCTTCGCCAGCGCGGCCTTTTCCTCGACGTACCGGGCTACGCGACGCAGATCTTCCATTTCACCCGGGCTGGTTGAGCGGGTTCTCCGGCTTGATCCTCCGCCCGCATCGCCGGAGGCGTCCCGCCCCTGGCCGCGGTCTCAAATGCTTCGGCGGACCACGGTGTCCCGCTGTGCCCAAGCCGGATCCGCTTCCGGGTAGTCGAGATTGAAATGAAGGCCCCGGCTCTCGGGCCGCTGCATCGCGCAATGGACGATCAGTTCCGCCACGGTCGCGATGTTCCGCAGCTCGAGCAGGTCGGAAGTCACCACGAAATCCCAGTAGTAGTCGCGAATCTCCGCTTGGAGATTTTGGAGCCGCTTTTCGGCCCGCTGAAGCCGCTTGTTGGTCCGCACGATGCCAACGTAGTCCCACATCAGCCGGCGGATCTCGTCCCAAAGGTGCGAGATGACCACCAGCTCGTCCGGATTGTGGGCCTGGCCGGACTGCCACGGTGGCAGGTCAGTCTCGATCGGCTCTGAAACGTCCACCGCCCGCAGGGCGGCCCGGTGCGCGCAGACCAGGGCCTCCAGGAGGGAATTGCTTGCCAGCCGGTTGGCGCCGTGCAGCCCGGTGCAAGCCACCTCCCCGATCGCCCGCAAGCCGGCGATTTCGGTCTGGCCGTCCACGTCGGTGACCACGCCGCCGCACTGGTAGTGCGCCGCCGGCACCACGGGGATCATCTCCTTCGTGATGTCGAGGCCCAGTTCGAGACAGGTACGGTAAATGTTCGGAAAGCGCTGCATGATGAAGGGCGCGGGCTTGTGCGTGATGTCGAGGTACACGTGATCGCTGCCGCTGCGCTTCATCTCGCTGTCAATCGCCCGCGCGACGATGTCCCGGGGCGCAAGCGACTTCAGCGGATGGTAGGCGTCCATGAACTCCCGCCCGTCATACGTTCGCAGCACCGCCCCTTCGCCGCGAACCGCCTCGCTGATCAGAAACGACTTCGCCTTCGGATGATAGAGGCAGGTGGGGTGGAACTGGATGAACTCCATGTTGGCCACGGCCGCACCCGCCCGGTAGGCCATCGCCACGCCATCGCCGGTCGCAATGTCGGGGTTCGTCGTGTACAGGTACACCTTGCCACAACCGCCGGTGGCGAGCACCACTTGACGCGCCGCAAACGTGCGCACCCGGCCGGACCGCTTGTCCAGCACATACGCCCCGAGACACCGATTAGGGCCGGAAGCCCCCAGTTTCTGGGTGGTGATCAGATCAATCGAAATGTGATTCTCGAAGAAGCGGATGTTCGGTTGCCGGCCAGTGGCGGCGAGCAACGCCCTTTCGATCTCGCGGCCGGTCATGTCCTTGGCGTGCAGAATGCGCCGCTTTGAATGTCCCCCCTCGCGGCCGAGGTCCAGTTCGTGGCGACCCGGTTGGTTGGGAATGTTTCGCTCGGAGAACTGGACCCCCAGTTCAACCAGCTCCGCGATTCGGGCCGGCCCTTCCTGCACGATCGTTCGCACCACCTCCTCCCGGCACAACCCGGCCCCGGCCGTCAAAGTGTCGCGAACGTGCAGGTCGAAAGTGTCCTCCTGGCTCATCACCGACGCAATGCCGCCTTGGGCGTAGTTCGTGTTCGACTCGGCACTGGTCTTCTTGGTCACCACTGCCACGGTTCCCCGGGCCGCGGCCTTCAAGGCGAAAAACAGGCCGGCGATTCCGCTGCCAATCACGAGGAAATCTGTCCGCTCGATCGCATCTCGCATGGTTTGAACGCGTTGTCCGGTCCTGCCGGCGAACGCTCCGGAAACCTGCGCCGATGTCCGCGACCGGTCAACGACTGCCGTTGGCCGTAGGGAAGGACTCGGAGTGCCCGTCGCCGTTCCGTAGCGCGGGTGGGCCGAGGCAGGCGGGATCCGCGGCGCAGGCGAGGTCTGGCTTGGCACCGCTGGGACCCCGCCTGCGGATTGGCCGCCGGTTGGCGCAGTCGGCGAGAGGCGGGAGCCCGGCCATTTTCGGCGCAGCGGCGGGTTCACGGGACTTCTGGCCGGTGCCACCTGGCTGGGCTTGCCTGCCCGCGAGCCAACGGCCACCCTCCGCGCGTGCGGATGTTCCACTGCGGCAACAAGCCCGACACCCTCCGCGGTGACGTTGCGGATGAGTCGGGAGACAGGCTGTTGGCCGATTTGCCCGTCAGCTCCGCGCGGCACGGCAACCGTCCGGTCAAACCGGAAAATGCGGCCGCTGGCCGCCGGGTCGAGCTTGGCGAGAGACTGAACGGCAGGAGCGTTACCAGCGTTCGTGATCGCCAAACCCAACCGATGGAAATGTCCACCACATGACGAGCTCTCCGTCCCCTGATCCCAAAAACAACCGGATGCCGCTGTCGGCCGCGTTCATCGTGGGCAACGAGGCGGCCGAGCGTTTCAGTTACTATGGCATCCGCAGCATCCTCGCCGGCTACATCACGGGCCAGGTGGTGGGCGGCAGCCACGGGGGCCTCGGGCAGACCGCCGACACGGCCACCAGTATCATCCACCTGTTCATCTTCGCGAACTACTTCATGCCGTTGCTGGGTGCGTGGTTGTCCGACCGGCTCATCGGGCGCTACTACACGATTTTGTACGTTTCGATGGTGTACGCACTGGGCAACGGAGTCCTCGCGTGCAGCGGCTTCTTTGACACGGTCAGCGCGAAGATGGCGTGCCTCGCGGTGGGGTTGGGGTTGATCGCGTTTGGCTCGGGCGGCATCAAGCCGTGTGTGTCCGCGTTCATGGGCGACCAGTTCAAGCCCGAGCAACGGCACTTGCTGCAAAAGGCCTACGCGGCGTTTTACTGGTCCATCAACTTCGGATCGTTCTTCTCATTCTTGGTCGTGCCGTGGGTGAAGGACAAGGAGGGCTATGCGTGGGCGTTTGGCGTGCCCGGCGTGCTCATGGTGATCGCGGTGCTGATCTTCTGGCTGGGCACCAAACACTACACGCGCGTGCCGCCCGCGCGGCATACGAACACGGCTGGCTTTCTGAAAGTTTTCCTCAGCGCCTTCCGCCTGCAGCCCAAGCTGACACTTGCGCCGGTCATCAACATCCTCGCCAGCCTCGGCCTCCCGGCGCTCGCCATGGTGGCATTGACGGTGGTGGCGCTCATGCACGACGTGACCCCGTTCGCCCGCGGCCTTGGCGGGACGGCGCTAGTGGGCGTCGGGGTCTGGTACTTGCTGATCGTCGCGATGAGCCTCACCGGTCGGCTCGAACTGCCCGACGCGTTCTGGCAGGCGGCGGCCCGTCGCCACAGCGAGGCGGAAGTGTCGGCTGCGCGCTCCGTGGGGCCCATCTTGTTTGTCTTCGCGCTCGTGCCGGTGTTTTGGGCGCTGTTCGACCAGACGACGTCCACCTGGGTGCTCCAAGGGAAGAAGATGGTCCCGTTTGACGTGTTCGGATTGACCATCGGCGCGGAGCAAATGCAGTCAGCCAATCCAGCCTTGGTGATGGTGCTGGTGCCGCTGCTGACCTTGGGTGTGTATCCGCTACTGGGCCGGCTGGCTACGCCACTGCGGCGAATGGGGGCGGGCATGTTCTTTGGCGCGGCGTCGTTTGTGATCGTCGCGTGGCTGCAGCAACGCATCGAGGCCGGCGAGCAGCTCAGCGTGCTGTGGCAGACGGTGCCGTACCTCGTGCTGACCACCGGCGAGGTTCTGCTCTCGACAACCGGGCTGGAGTTCGCCTTCGCGGAGGCGGCGCCGGCGATGCCAGCACAATCAGAGCTTCTGGTTGCTGACGGTGGCGCTCGGCAATCTGCTGGTCACTGGCATCACCAAGGTTCTCCCGGGGCGGGTGCCGAAGACGCCTCGGTCAGCCCGTCGCGGTTCCTGCTCTACGCTGCGCTGACGGCGGTGGTGGGCGTGCTGTTCAGCCTGGTTGCCGTGCGGTATCGGTATCGCCACCCGACGTTCAAGGCCCAGGCCGGCGAGGCGTAGGCAGCGGGCGGCAGAGGAACACCCCCTCCTCGCCGGAGGGCAGGATCCAACTTGCGTCCACCTGAAGTCCGACGCCCGCGTCGAGCGCCTGCCCCAGCAGGCGCGCCGCGTGCTCCGGGCCGGTCCCCAGCGCCGCCGCCATGTCGAGGACCAGGGGGATCAACTCCCGCACCTGCCTGGCCGTGGCGCCAAAGGAGAACAGCAGCCGCTGCACCCCAAGCACCGCCGCGCCCTCGATGCCGGCGAGCCGCTCCAGCGCCGACGCCTGGCTGGCAAGCGACCGTTCCAGGCCCGCCGAGGTCTGGCCGGTGGGGACGAGCGCCTGCTGGAGTTGCACCAACGCCACCGCGTTCTGGGTGGCCTGCTGGATGGCCTGACCGAAGCCCCGCGGGCCGACCAGGGCTGCGGCGGCGGTGGCCCACCGCGTGAGCACCGCCGAGCCGTTCCGCAACGCGGCGTTGTCGGCAGACACGGCCTCCTGGTGGCGGCTGAAGCAGCCGAAAAGCTGACGCAGGGCGACGGCGACCTGTTGATGGCCGGAGAGGCCAACCTTGATTTAGAGGCGCGGGTCAGTCATGCTGCGTTACCGTGTTTGAAGCC
>JADJWF010000001.1 GCA_016716505.1 Verrucomicrobiota bacterium | reverse complement strand
GGCGGCAACAGAATCGCTTTTCAACCGGGAAAACATGGAACGCGACTGCTGGCGCCGGACTTGCCGCTTGCAAGTGGCTTTGCGCGCTTTCCACACTTCGACGCCGTGCTTTGCCGCAAGCTCGCATTGATTGGCGTGGGCCTCTTGGGAGGCTCGCTCGGACTTGCCGCCCGTCAGCGTCGTCTGGCCGGCGAGGTGGCCGGCTTTGTGCGGCGCGAGGCGAGCCGGGCCGAATGCCTGAAAGCCGGCGCGGTGGATGTCGCGACGCTGGACCTCGCAGTCGCTGCGCGCGACGCAGATCTCGTGGTGCTCTGCACGCCCATCGGCCAGATGCGGGAATTGGCGGCGCGCCTCGCCCCGCTCTTGTCCCGCGGCGCGGTCGTCACGGATGTGGGCAGCGTGAAGGCTGGCGTGGTGGCGGAGGTGGAACCCTTGCTCGGCGCTGCCGGGGCATTCTTTGTGGGCAGCCACCCGATGGCCGGGGCGGAAAAAATGGGTGTCGCCCATGCCCGACCGGACCTCTTCGACGGCGCGGTGTGCGTTGTCACTCCCTCTGCCACCATCCCGCGCGAAGCCGTGTCGCGGGTTGAGGCGCTGTGGCAGGGCGTGGGCGCGCGGGTGCTCCACCTCGCGCCCGGGCAACACGACGACCTGGTGGCGCGGTCCAGTCACCTGCCCCAGGTGTTGGCCACTGCCCTCGCCAATTATGTGCTCGATGAGGCCCTGCCACCGGAGCAGGCACAGCTCTGCGCCGGCGGTTTCCGGGATGGCACCCGGATTGCCTCGGGCTCTCCGGAGATGTGGCGGGACATCCTGCTGGCCAATCGCGTCCCCATCGCCGCGGCGCTGCGCGAGTTCCTCGGGAAACTGGAGGGCATTCGCACGGCGATCGAGCAGGGCGACGCCCCGGCCATTTCGCGGTGGCTCGCAGACGGCAAGCGTCGGCGTGACGGCTGGCTCAACCAACGAAAGAACAATCCGTCCGAGTAGGAAGCACGCGAACTCATGCCACTGCCGGACCTCATTGAAATCGTTCCGCCGAGCCTGCCACCTCGCGCCGTCGTGACGATCCCCGGTTCCAAGAGCATCACGAACCGCGCGCTGATTCTGGCGGCGCTGGCCCGCGGCCGGACCACGCTCCGCGGGGCTCTGTGGAGCGAGGACACCCAGGTCATGGTGGATTGCCTGCGGCGGCTCGGCTTTTCCGTGACCGTTGAGCCCGATCCGGCCGAAGCGGCGAACCGGACCATCGCGGTCGAGGGTCAAGGGGGCATCATCCCCGTCGCCGGTGGCGACACTCCGCTTGACCTGTTCGTGGGCAACGCGGGAACGGCCGCCCGGTTCGTGGCTGCGTTGGTTTGCCTCGGCCGGGGCAGTTACCGCCTGGATGGAGTTCCCCGGATGCGGGAACGACCGCAAGCCGCGCTCTTCGCCGCCCTGCGCCAGCTCGGGTATCGGGTGGACGCCGACAACGATCGCCTGCCTGCTGTGGTGCATGGGGCCGGCCCTCGTCAAGGGGCTTGCACCGTCAGCGTGAGGGAGAGCTCCCAGTTCGCCTCAGCGCTGCTCCTCACGGGGCCCGCGGCCGGCTGGCACGTCGCGGTCAGCGGCGCAAACGACGAAGAAATGCCCTACGTGGAAATGACACGCCGGCTGGTCGAGGTCTTCCCAACCGGCGGGGGTGAGTTTCAGGTCGAACCCGACGCGTCGAGCGGCAGTTATTTCTGGGGTGCGAACTGGCTGCTGAATTCAGAAAGCGCTCAAGAATTCCCGGCCAGCGGCGGGCGCGGTGAAACCGCAGCGGATCCCCAAGGCTCGGCGCTGATCCACGTCGCTCACTGGCCAACCTCCGGCTGGCAGGTGGACGAGCGTTTCCCGCGCTTCCTGCCGTTGCCGCCGGAGGTTTCCCGCCGCAGCGATCTCGGCGACAGCATCATGACGGCGTTGGTGCTGGCGCCGTTTGCCGCCCGGCCGGTTCGGTTCACCGACCTCGGCCGGCTGCGCGTTCAGGAATGCGAGCGGGTCGCGGCGCTGCGAACGGAGCTGACCCGGTGCGGCGCCGACGTCCGTGAGGACGGCGACACGTTAACCGTGTTTCCCTCGCCGGACCGGCTGCGCGGAGCCGAGGTGGAGACCTATCACGATCACCGGATGGCAATGTGCTTCGCGACTCTGGCGTTGAAGGTGCCGGGCGTGCGCCTCAAGAATCCGGCGTGCGTGAAGAAGACCTTTCCCAACTTTTTCCAGAAGCTCGCCGCACCGCCGCCGACCGGTCTGGGCGTAACCATCCTTGGACTGCCCGCAAGACAGCGGCTGGCGCCAGAGGACCTTGTCGCGGAATGAGCGCGCTTCAGGCATCTCGGCCGTTGGCCGGCGCGAGAACCGGTTGCTCCCTCGCCCTGTCGGGGCGCGCCGAGCGGACCAGGACGGCAGCCTGTTGGACTTGATGAAACGACCGATCGTCATCGCGATTGACGGCACCAGCGCCAGCGGCAAAAGCACCAACGCGAAGCTCGTCGCCAAGGCTCTGGGTTACGTGTACGTGAACACCGGCGCGATGTACCGCACGCTCGCCTGGCATTGCCTGCGATCCGGTGTGGACGTCCATGACCCGAAGGCCGTCACGGCCGTGCTTCGCCGCTGGAAAACACGGCTCATCTGCGTGGACGGCGAGGTCCGTCTGCTGGTGGACGGATATTATCCCGCCAAGGAGATTCGGACGGCGGAGACCAGCGCGGCCGTGCCGCACGTCTCCGCGATTCCCAAGGTCCGGGAATGGATGGTGCGCCTGCAACAATCCTGTACGCAGTTCGGCCACCTGGTGATGGAAGGCCGCGACATCGGCACCAACGTCTTCCCGGAGACCGACTTCAAATTTTACCTCGACGCCTCCCTCGAGGAACGCACGCGCCGCCGCGAAGCGGACGGCATCTCCGAGGACCTGGCGAAGCGCGACAAGCGGGACAGTGAACGCAAGGCGGCTCCGCTGATGATCCCCTTGGGCGCCGTCGTGGTGAACAACTCGGGCCAGACGCCGAAGCAGACCAGCGAGTTCATCCTGGGCGAAATCCGGCGTCGGCTGGACGCTCGTGGCTGACGCGGTGGCACATCCACCGATGAAGTTGAGCTACCGTCTCGGCTGGCTGGCGTTCAACGCTCTGTTCCGCACTTATTTCCGCTGCCGCTTCTACGGCGCCGACCGGGTACCCGCCACCGGGCCGGTGGTGCTGGCCGCCAACCACGCCAGCTTCATTGACCCGCCGCTCATCGGATCGGGTGTCCAACGCCAGATCAACTTCCTCGCCCGCGACACGCTGTTCAACAACCCGATCCTCGGCGCGCTGCTGCGCTCGTGGGAGGTGGTACCCGTGGATCGTGACGGCGCGGGAGCAGCCGGGCTGAAGGCCATCCTCGACCGGCTGCTCAAAGGCGGCGCCATTCTCCTCTTCCCCGAGGGCACGCGGACCCGGGACGGCCGATTGCAACCGGCGCGCTCGGGCGTCGGCCTGACCGTGATCAAGTCCACCTGCCCTGTCGTGCCGGTACGGGTGTTCGGCACCTACGAGGCCTTTGGCCGCCATCACCGTTTCCCGCGGCCGCGGCGCGTCGCGGTCAAATACGGCCAGCCGCTGGGCTTCGCGCGAGAGCGGGCGGAAGCCGCCACCTGCGGCAAGGCGCGCCTCAAGCAGATCTACCAGGAAGTCGCCGACCACCTCATGCGGGAGATCGCGGAACTGAAACCCTGCGACGACGTGACTCGGTTTCCGCCGGGTTGATCGCGGCCAGCGGACCGTCCCCGTCCCGGCTCAAGACACGCCGATACGCTTCCGCGCGCCCTGCTTCGCTTGAATTCGCGCTGGCAACGGTGCATCAGGCGCATACGATTCGCCCACATGACAGCCCGCTTCAGCATGAATACCTTATCCTCATCCCGCCCGACCTCCCGCCGGGAGTTTCTGCGCACCACTGCCCGGACCGTCGCGGCCACCGCGGCCGTTGGCGCCTTGAGCCGCCCCGGATACACCGCGGAAAACAACACCATCAAGATCGCGCTGGTGGGCTGCGGCGGACGCGGCACAGGCGCCGCTGGCCAGGCGCTTTCGACCCGCGGCCCGACCCAACTTTGGGCCCTGGCGGATGTGTTCGACTACAAGGTGCAGGGCACGCTCAATCAGTTGCAGCCGCGGTTCAAGGAGCAGGTCGCCGTTCCCAAGGAGCGGCAGTTCGTGGGATTGCAGGCTTACAAACAGGCAATTGATTCGCTGGACAAGGGCGACGTCGTGATCCTGGCGACCGCGCCGGCGTTTCGACCGATTCACTTTGAGTACGCGGTGCAGCGCGGGTTGAATGCGTTCATCGAAAAATCCTTCGCCGTGGATGCGCCCGGCACGCGACGGATCTTGAAGGCAGGCGAAGCGGCTTCGGCGAAAAACCTCAAGATCGCGACCGGCCTGATGAGCCGGCACTCGAAGGCGCTCGAGCAGGCGGTCCAGCAGATTCACGACGGCGCCATCGGTGACGTGATCACCGCTTGGGCGTACCGGATGCACGGGCCGGTGGGTTACGCGCCCAAGCAGCCGGGCCAGAGCGAACTCGCCCACCAGATCACCAACTACAGCAACTTCACGTGGCTCAACGGCAGCTTCATCGTGGACTGGCTGATCCACAACATTGACGTGTGCTGCTGGGTCAAGAACGCCTGGCCGGTCTCCGTCCAGGGCATGGGCGGCCGGCAGGTGCGGACCGACAACGACCAGCTCTTCGACCATTACTTCGCCGAGTACACCTTCCCCGATGGCACCCGCATGGCCGCCCAAGGGCGGCACATCGCCAACTGCTACGACTTTTTCGGCAACGTAGTCCAGGGCACCAAGGGGTGTGGCGTGCTGGGCGAGGGCATTCCCAATCCCCGGCTGTACAAGGGCCATCAGCAGCGCGCGGAGCATCTCCTCTGGCGCTATCGGGGCGAGCCGTACGACCAGTACCAGTACGAGCATGACCTGTTTTTCGACGCGATCCGCAACGACCGGCCCTACAACGAAGTCGAGCGGAGTGCGAAGTCGTGCTTTGCCGCCATCATGGGCCGGATGGCCTGTGAATCGGGCAAGGAAATCACCTGGGACGAGGCACTGGCTTCGAACCTCGAACTGGCCCCCGGCCTCGACCATCTGACCAGCCTCGACGCCCCACCGCCGATCCAACCGGGGCCGGACGGCCGTTACCCGGTGGCGCAGCCGGGCAAGACCGTGGTGCTCTGACCCGCTCGAGCACCTGGCCAGTGGTTCACTCCCACTCGATGGTGCCGGGCGGCTTGCTGGTCAGATCGAAGACGACGCGGTTGAGTCCCTTCACCTCGTTGGTGATCCGCAGGGAGATTTTCTCCAGCAGGTCGTAGGGCAGCTTCACCCAGTCCGCCGTCATGCCGTCCTGCGATTCGACCGCGCGGATCGCCAGGGTCCAGTCGTAGGTGCGCTCGTCGCCCTGTACACCCACGCTGCGCACGGGCAGCAGGACGGCAAACGTCTGCCACGTCTTGTAGTACAACCCGCACGCCTTCATCTCCTCGACAACGATGGCGTCCGCGCGGCGCAGCACCTTGAGCTTTTCGGCCGTGACTTCGCCGAGGCAGCGGACGGCCAGACCCGGGCCGGGAAATGGCTGCCGCCAGACGATTTCATCCGGCAGCCCGAGTTCCTTGCCGAGTTGACGCACCTCGTCCTTGAACAAGCAGCGGAGGGGTTCCACCAGTTCAAACTTCATCCGTTTGGGCAGCCCGCCCACGTTGTGGTGGCTCTTGATCAGCGCGGCGGGATTGCCCGCGATGGGCACGGACTCGATCACATCCGGGTACAGCGTCCCTTGGGCGAGAAACCGCGCCTTGCCCGCCCGCTTGGTGGCGGCCTCGAACACCTCGATGAACGTCCGCCCGATGATCTTGCGCTTCTTCTCCGGTTCGACGACGCCTTTGAGCCGGCTGAGGAAGAGCCGGGTGGCGTCCTCGTATTGTAGCTTCACGTGGAAATTCCGCCCGAACACCTCGCGCACCACCTCCGGCTCGCGGGCACGGAGCAGGCCGTTGTTCACGAAAATCGCGGTGAGCTGGCTGCCGATGGCCTTGTGAATCAGCGCGGCCGCCACGCTCGAGTCCACGCCCCCGCTCAAGCCGAGGATCACGTGCTCCTTGCCGACCCGGGCGCGGATCTCCTCGACCGCCTGGTCCACGTAATGCCGCATCGTCCAGTCCCGGCCGCAGCCGCAGACTTCGTGGACGAAATTTGAGAGGATCTCCTTCCCCCGCGGCGTGTGGGCGACTTCCGGGTGAAACTGCAGCCCGAAAAACTTCCGGGCACGATGCTCGATCGCCGCAAACGGCGCATTGTCGCTGGTCGCCACCGGACGAAAGCCCTTCGGCAGGCGGGTTAGCTTGTCCCCATGGGAATTCCACACCTGCAGTTGCGTGGGCAGTTTGCGAAACAGGACGCAGGCCGGGTCGCACACCGTCAGGGTGCCCTTGCCATACTCCCGCTTCTGGCCCGGCTCCACCTTCCCACCGAGGAAGTGACCCAGCAACTGCACCCCGTAGCAGATGCCGAGAATCGGGATGTCGAGGTTGAAGATGGCCGGATCGGGCAGCGGCGCCTCCGGCTCGTACACGCTGGACGGCCCGCCGGAAAGAATGAGGCCGCTGGGGGCAAGGGCGTCAATCTTCGCCGCCGGCGTGTGGAACGGCAGAATGGTCGAGTACACCCGGCATTCGCGGACGCGACGCGCGATGACCTGAGTGTACTGGGAGCCGAAGTCGAGGATGACAATTTGCTCGTTCATTGGAAACGAAGGGCGGTTGTTTGCCGGCTGCATGGCTGGTTGGCGAGACAAAACTCGATCCCGCCAGCGGGCCGGCGGCCGACGCACGCACGGCGCCGGTTGCCGAAGGATCGCCACCCGCCCCCTCGCGCCTATTGATCGGCGCTCACCCGTCGGCGAGAGCGGGCCGGCAGAGTACGGCGGTTCTTCTGCCGCCGGCCGCACAACGCCTCCAGCAAAGTGACGGTCAGGCCAGCGGTTTCGCCCCCAAACCGGAGCCCGCTGCAGCCCTCCGGGCGAAAGAACGAACCAATCGGTGACCGTCCATGCCTCCGGCTATTCCGGTTTCGCGTGGGAGGTGGGAAGATCAGCGCCGCGGCGCGCGCACCCGGCAGACAAGATTGTTTTCCCGGAAGTTGGAGGCGAGGGTCGGAATTGGACAGGAATCGGTGCTTTCAGTCCCAACACACCGTCCAATCACAACTCCCGCAATCTCAGACCCATCGCCTGACAGGCAGCGAAATCGCCTGTAAAATGGCCCTTTCCTGAGCGTTTCGTCAAGTCGCTGATTACTCTGCCATTACTCACCAATTAGGAGGAAACAACCCGTTCAGTGAGGCGTTGCTGGCACTTCTGCTGGCACTTCTGCTGGCACTTCTGCTGGCACTTTTGCTGGCACTTTTGCTGGCACTTTTGCTGGCACTTTTGCTGGCACTAAAACACTCCGAAACCACGTGAAATCAGGGCAAGCCTGCAAGATGCGTCCGCAACCTCGCATTATTGCTTCAGTGATGGTCAAAGCGCCAGATTCGTCGAAGTGGACGCAGTGCATGCCCGGCATCCGCCGATGAGGTAATCCGTTGTGTTCATCCCGCCTGTGCCCGCGCCTCTGGTTGCTCCGCGCAACCTCGCGCCAGCGGTCGAAACATCTTTCCGCCCGCTGTCACTTCGTTGCTGATGCTCCGCCGCCCGGCGGCACGGGCACAGGCGGGTGCGTTTCGCCAGGAGCGGGGCTGCTCTCTCGGGGCAGGTGAAGAGAGCAGTCCCGCTCCTTCAGAACGAAACGCAAAACATGAACACAACGGAAAACCTCATCTCCACTGGATGCCCCGCAATCGCTCCGCAACCCACGAACAGCATCGTCAAGCCGATCAAATTCCCGGCTCAACCGCAGGAATGGAAAATCGTATCACTTCGGGAATGTCCCACACCCGACACCATGCAACAGTGCGAAACACCGGATCAGGCAGCCGCCTATTGGAAAGCGCACATCGCGACCCATCCCTACTTCAATTCTGAATGTGAATGTCTGGTGGTTTTCATCCTCAACACCCGCCGCCGTATCAAAGGCCACTATCTGGTGTCCATTGGAACGATGGATACAATTCTCTGTCATCCCAGGGAGGTATTCCGTTTAGCCATCATGGCGAGCGCCGCCGCAATCATCATCGCGCACAATCATCCGAGCGGTGAGCCGACTCCATCCGAGGCGGACATCAAAATCACCCGTGACCTCATTCGAGCGGGCCAACTTCTCAAAATCGAAGTTCTCGATCACATCGTCGTTGGCAACCCAAACCACACCAGTCTTCGCAGTCTTGGCTATTTTTACAGCTAGCCGCTTTCGGCTTCCGCCATTGGAAGCCATTTTTCATCCTCATGGCACACCATACCTCCCGATACTGGAGGAACTTCTCTCAGCGGTAGAATCACTCCGAGCCACGCGGAGGTCGCTCCGGCTGCTTCTCAACCTCGGTGACCACTATCTCACGAACCACGGGCTGGCCGTCCGGCACGAGTGACCGCTGATTGGGCGGCAACGCCATCAGGAAGGATAGGTCCATCCGTTGTATCCCGGTCTCGATGCGGCGCAGGGAGTGGCCGCGAAGTGTGACCTCGTGCGTGGCGAAGACCAAGCGGAGGCGCTGCTCCTTCCCCTCGCTCTTGAGTTCAGCGAAGGCGAATTGGTCGAATGGCAGCAGCAGGCTTTGTTCAGCCGATACTTCGATTTTGACCGCGCGAGCGTTCGGGTCGCTCGCCCAACATTCGGGTGATTTTGTGCTCATGGGTTTCAATAGGTTGATGACGATGGCGACGAGAGAGTTTCAGTCGGCAGAAGCTGTCAGCCGTGCGACGACCGAACCGCAGCAGGAAGCCATGCAGCCGATCCCAAAGGCGGATGCCGCGACTTGGCGTTGAGCCGGCGAGTTCCAGCGCCAGTGGGCGATGCCCGGAGCGCGTGACGTTCTCGCGCAACTGTTCCTTGTCCGGCGTGAAGATGCGGATGCCTCGCCGACCGCGCGAGATGGTCACATACCACTGCTGCGCGTTTGTCGCGGCCTTGATGGTGGAGTCGGAAAACAGGACGTGATCCACCGTCTTGCCCTGCGAGCCGTAGGACGTGACGGCATATCCGGGCAGGAACTCGCGAAAGCTGGCGTCCAGAACCCTGCCATCGGCGAGTTCAATACCACCATCGGCCCGAACGGACTTTACAGCGACAAGCTCGCCGTTTGTGACGCGTCCACCGCTTGCGAGTTTGCGATTGGCTTTCAGGTGCAGTCTGTCTCCGGCCGCCACGGCGATGTCACGCGACTGGCAAACCGAAATGCGGTCGAGCATCTTGTTTGAGACAGTGACAAAGCGCCCCCCGACATCAACCAGCAGCCCGGACTTGAGGATTCCCGACAGCTTGCCCTTCGCCCCAGGCTCGGCTTCGCGCACCTTCTGGTTGAAGACAATGAAAGAATCCTGCGGATAGAACCGTTCGTCGCGCTTCTGCGCGTTGGTCAGGTCCAGGCGTTCGAGAACTTGAACTGACGCGTCATTCGCCCCGAGGAGGCCCTTCCTCTTGAGCGCGTCGCGGACGCGCGAGTTGACGCGGTGGACCTCTGTCCAGGTTTGCGAGACGACGACTGCCGAAGCATCTTGCTCCACCAGTCGCAAGTATTCGTCCGACAGCTTGTCGGCTTGTTCGCCAACACCACACCCCACGACCGCTCCCATCCTGTCCAAACGCTCGAATGATTCAGTCAAACGGCCCGCCGCAGCGGATTCTACGGCTTTCAGATACCGCTTGATGTGCGTGCGCTCCTCGTTGTCACGACCAAGTGCCGGGTCTTGGCGGCGAATCGTCTGCAATTCGACCGGCTTCACGCCGCCGTGCCGCTCGATGGCGAGGAGCGCGTCAGACGCCTCAACCGCCCCATGCTGTCGCGTATCACCGGAGAGGACTACTCGCGCATTACGTTCCTTTGCCAGCCGCACCAATGCCTGCATCTGTCGTCCGCCGATCTGCCCGGCTTCGTCCACGATGACAACCGCACGTTCGGCGAGTTCGCCCTTGGTCAGAAAGCTTGCCACCGTGGACGGCGAATGGAATCCGTGCTTCTCCATGTCCACGACCTGCTGCCGCTGCGGGGCAAGAACGACCACCGACCGGCCGGCCTGCCGCAGTTGCTCGACCAGTCCACGCAGGACGTAACTCTTGCCCGTGCCCGCGCCACCGCGAAAGACCGATACTGTGTTTGTGGAGGAGAGCAGCGCGTCCAGTGCTCGGCGCTGTTCGTCGTCGAGCACCGGGTTCGAAGCAGTCGGATTCGTCACCAGAGGATGGCAAGCGCCAACGCCTTCTTTCGCGGTCTGAACAACTTCCCATTCGCGCAACAGCACCTCCCGCAACGTCACTTCGCCCGGACGCTCCGCGTTGCGGATGTAGCTACGCTGGTCGGTCAACATCTTGAGTTCCTCAACCGAGAACTCCTCGCCGCGCGCCCGACCCAATGCCTCCTGCCACACCTGGCATTCCAGCACGACCGAGTTCCGGTCGAACAAATGTTCCTCTGCCCATTGCACCGCCTCGGCGACAGTGACTCGTCGAGTCTTCTCAGTGCTTTCGGCGACCTGGCGCGACAGATCTCTGAGCAGCGCGACCTCCTGCGGCGTCAATTGTGCGCTCCAAAGGGACTGAAGTTGCTCCCGGCTCAAGTCCTTTTGCTTGCGCGTCCGCTTCTCGGTCGCCAGGCGTGCCCGTAGTTCCGAGATGTTCGCGCCGCTCAATTCCGGCTGCTCGGTCAGCAGCGCAGCCAGGGCCTTGTCAATCTCGGCATCCCGCTTGGAAAACCGATCGCAAAGCGCGGCTGGCACACCCTCAATCTGGAAATCTCCACGCGGGAGGTTGCGAATGCGGTAGCCGAATCCCCGCAACTCACGGGCGAGTTCATGGTAGTAGGCGTTCTCGGCAAACTTCCGTGCCCGAAGCAGTCCATAGTTTTGCAGTGCCTTCCATCGCTCCTCCGCCGCGTCGAACGTCGCGTTGAAGACGATGCAGTGTGTGTGCAGATGGGGATCGAGAGCGCGAGATGTATCGTGTGTGAACAAGGCCGCAGCAAAATTGCCGGTAGGCCGGTCCGCCTGGACGCCGCCGCCACGGACACGGGTTGAAGCAAATGCCTCGAACTCCCGAAGGGCCGTCTTCACCGCGCGCGCGTGCGCTTCGAGGACACGCGTATCCCCGCCGAGAAACCCCACCAGCGACACCGATTTGGGCGGGGAGAAAGTGAAGTCGTAGAAGATGCGGCGGTTTGCGGCGTCCTTGCCCGCCGCCACGCGGGTTGTGTTCAGCCGCTGCGTCAGCGTATCGCCCGTGGCCGGATGCTGATTCTCACAGAGCCGCAGGAAGTCTTCCGCCCGCACTCGGCCAGCCAATCCGAGCCGTTGCGCTCCCAGCCCGGTCCATTCCCCAGACACCCGCTGCCCCTCGTCGTAGTAGTCGCCGACGCAAAGGTGCTCCTCAAAGTATTCCCGCGCGTTCTTGAGGTTGTATTGCGTTGTGGCCGTGACCACGAACCGAATACTGCGCGGTTCACTCCATCATGTGGTGTAGGTGGAACACTCTGCCCCGCCAACTCAATACCCGAGCCAGGTAAAGGGCGTTTAGACAAATGGCGGACGCGTGCGGTTTGTCCTGACGGGCAGGATCGCCGAAAGGCACAAGAAACCTCAGCGTCAAGTCCTTGCTCCCGGCGCTCCATGCTCCTCGCAGTGTCGGACCTCAACGGTGATATGGACAAGTTCCTCGTGCTCGTGGAACAACTCCCGGTAGGTTTCCACGGGCTTCGGATCGCGGGCCACGATGCAGACGATGGCGGCGAACTTGCCCGATGCCACCTGCCAGATGTGAAGATCGGAAATGCGCGAATCGCCATCGCTTTCGACCGCGCGGCGAATCTCCTGTGGCAGGTCGGAGGATTCCGGCGTGCGATCCAGGAGGATGCCGCTGGTGGCGCGCACCAATCCGTAGGCCCAAACGGACACGATGACACTTCCGACGATGCCCATCACCGGGTCGAGCCAGTTCCAACCCAGGAACTTGCCGGCGGTCAAGGCGACGATGGCCGTCACGGAGGTAAGTGCGTCTGCGAGGACGTGGATGTAGGCTGCGCGCAGATTCAAGTCGCCATGCCCGTGCCCGTGGTCGTGGCCATGTTCATGTCCGTGCGCGTGGCTGTGGTGGTGAGGCTCATCCCGGAGCAGCCAGGCGCAGACCAGATTGACCACGAGCCCGATGATCGCCACCCCAATGGCCTGATTGAAGTGAATTGGCTGAGGCGCGAAGAACCGGTGGACGGACTCCCCGGCCATGAGGAGCGCGATCACCGCCAGCACCACGGCGCTGGCGAACCCACCCAGCACTCCCATCTTGCCCGTGCCGAAACTGTATCGCGGATCAGTAGCGTAACGCCGACTGAAGTTGTAAGCCATCGCTGTGATGAGGAAGGCGGCGACGTGCGTGCTCATGTGCCAGCCATCGGCCAGCAGCGCCATCGACCCGAAGACGATGCCGCCGACGATCTCCACCACCATCATCGCAGCAGTGATGCCGATGACAATCCGGGTGCGCCGCTCAGCGACAGACGAATCAGCGGCGTAATCGTGTGAATGTTGCCAGAGGGCGGGGTTGGTTCGGTGCATTAGGTCTCAAATGCGGTTGTCACACTGGGTCACTATCAAACTCCCCGTCGTCCGCTCGGAATCAAACCACTGTCTTGCGGGGGAGACCTTCACACACTGTCCAATCCCGTGCATTTCTTGAGTGAAACGCGGTGCAGCACGATTCGCAGCCGCCCGCCCGCTGGCGGAAGTGTTTCCAAACGAAACGTGTAGGTCGCCGATTCACGGGAACTATGGCGGTTATGGCGGATGGAAGGCGCTGCGGTTTTGGTCTCAGTAATGACGCGCCCTTCTGCGTCCATCGTTTGCGCGTGCAAATGGCCCGGACCGGGATGATGCGCGCCAATGCCCCGCCCGCGGAGATTCCCGGCCACGAGAAACCCATCTGCGTCGCGATAAACACGCGGCGGCGTCACTTCAATGCCGCCGCTGGACTTTGCTTCTGTCGGCACGTTGACCCGCTCCACTTTCCAGGAGGCACATCCGCTGGCGGCAAGAACCAATCCAATCAACCCCATTGCGACACCTGCCCGTGCGCTGCGATTGCTGAGTGGCAATTTGTAAATCATATCATCGGTCTTCATGTGGGTTTCAGGAGTCGAAGCGCATTGGCAATGACCACCAGCGTCGCGCCGGTGTCAGCCAGAATCGCCAGCCAGAGGCTCGTGTGGCCGGTCAGGGCCAGCGTGAGGAAAATCGCTTTCACGCCGAGCGCGAAGGCGATGTTTGCCTGAATCACGCGCACGGTGCGATGGCCCATGCGGATGGTCTCAGCGACCTGGCTCAGATCATCCTGCATCAACGCCATGTCCGCCGTCTCAATGGCGGTGTCCGTGCCCGCCGCACCCATTGCGATGCCCACACTCGCCACCGCCATCGCGGGCGCATCGTTCACGCCGTCGCCGATCATCCCCGTGTGTTTGTGGCGGGCCATGAGGTCGCGCACGCGCTGCACCTTGTCTTCGGGCAGCAAATCGCCGTGGGCCTGATCAATTCCGACCTGCTCCGCGATGGCGTCCACGGTGCGCTGATTGTCGCCGCTCAACATCACGACCTGTCGGATGCCCGCGTCGTGCAAGGCGCGGACCGCCTGGGCCGCATTCGGGCGCACGGCGTCGCCGACTGCGAGCACGCCCAGCACTTCGCCGGGGCAATTCTCGTGCGGCTTGTGCCCGACCACGACCACGGATTGCGCCTGCCCCTCGATCTCGGCGAGTTTGTGTTCGAGGGCCGGGGAACACACTGCCAGTTCGTGCGCGAAGCGGTGGTTGCCGACGAAGTAGTGATGCCCATCGAGTTCGCCTTCCGCGCCCCGGCCATTGCGGGCCTGGTAGTTGTCGGCACGCGGGAACGCGACCTTTTGTTCCGTGGCGAACGCGACGACGGCTTGCGCGAGGGGATGCTGCGAATGGGTGTCAATGGCGGCGGCGACGCGCAAGATTTCCCTGCGGATTTGGAGTTGAACGGGATGATTTGCGTCACGCGCGGGTGGCCCTCGGTGATTGTGCCGGTCTTGTCAGTCGCAAGCGCGGTGAGTTTGCCGACGGCTTCCAGCACCGCGCCGCCCTTGATGAGCACGCCGCGCCGGGCCAGTGCCGTGAGGCCGGAGACAATCGAAACGGGCGTGGAAATGACGAGCGCGCACGGGCAGGCGATGACGAGCAGCACGAGCGCGCGATAGGTCCAAACCGTCCACGCCGCGCCCGCCAGCAACAGCGGCACGAGCCAGACGAGCAACGCCACGGCAAACACGGCGGGCGTGTAGTAGCGCGCGAAGGTGTCCACGAATCGCTGCGACGGCGCTTTCTGCGATTGCGCCTCTTCGACGAGATGAATGATGCGCGCGAGCGTGGTGTCAGTGTGCGGTTTGGTGACGCGCACTTCGAGCGAGCCTTCGCCATTGATCGTTCCGGCGAACACGGTGTCGCCGGATTTCTTTTCCACCGGCATGGATTCGCCGGTGATGGGCGCTTGGTTGATGGCGGAATTGCCGGTGAGCACTTCGCCATCGAGCGGCACGCGCGCCCTGACTGAATGGCAATGACGCTGCCAACGGAAACCTCCGCGACGGGCACTTCCTCGAACTGTTCACCGCGCTTGAGCAAGGCCGTTTCGGGCGCAAGCTTCATCAGCGATTGAATCGCACGCCGCGCCCGCGCCACGCTGAATGATTCGAGCAACTCGGAGAGCGCGAACAGAAACACGACCGCCGCCCCTTCGCTCCATTCGCCAATCGCCGCCGCGCCGAGAACGGCGACGGTCATCAGCACGTTCATGTCGAGCGAGCGCCGCCGCGCCGCGCCGAGCGCTTTGGGGAAGATGAACCAGCCGCCCGCGATGATGGCGCAGGCAAACAATCCGATGCGAACGGGCACGGGCGCGAGGTTGCTCCATTGCGCCACGAGTCCGACGCCGGTAAGCGCGCCGGACACCGCCACTGAGATGAGCCGCGAGCGTTGGGCATTGGCAGGCTCGTGCGCTTCAATCTGGTCGGGCGATGCCTTCAACCCTGCCTTGCCGATGGCGGCGATGAGTTGTTCGGGCGTGATGCTGGCGTCGTGCGCAACGACCACTTTGCCGCCCATGAGATTTACGCGCACGTCACGCACGCCAGGCAGCGGCTTGAGGGCGCGTTCCAGCATCGCAACTTCATCGGCGCAATCCATGCCGGCCACGCGCAGGGTTGTCCCAGCCGAGGTGTCCGGCGCGGCCGGGTGAGAGGCCGCGTTGGCGTCGGCAGCCTTCGAGGCGCATCCGCGACTTTTGCAGCAGTCACTCATGGTTGGTAGCGTGGTTCTGTCCGCCATCCAGCGGGGTGGAGACGGGAGCGTTGGTCCGTCCGCTTCGATGATAGCGCTGCTCGTGTCGCTGCCTTGCCTGATGTCGCAGCCAGAAATAATCGGCAATGCCAAACGAAACCCAAAACGCTACAAGCCCTATCACGATCCACCAACCGGTCCACTTCTCCCGGCGATTTTGCTCGGCTTGCTTTGCTGCCCGCTCGGCATGACGCGCGGCTTTTTCGGGTGACAGCCATCGGCTCATGAAAACGTCGGCGGTTGAAAAGCTGCCTCGGGTATAGCGCAGCGGCCGTCTGCGCTTCGCGCGTATCCAATGCGCAAGCAAGGATCGTCACCAGTTGATTGCCGGGGATGCGACACATGTTCCCATTGTCTGCACGACCGTTGTGCCGGGAGAGCTGGTTGAACAACCCCGTGTAACTGCATAGAGATTCGCCCGCTCCGAGCAATCGCGGCGCGCAGGATGGGTGGACGGAACGCTTCCGGTTTTAGGAATGTGACGTGGAGGTATGTCTTCATGGAGTTCCCAGCGGTTCGCCCAGCGCGTCCAGGAGCGTATGCAGGCTCTCCGCCTTGTTGACGATCCGCTCCACCCCCAGTTCCCGCAAACGTGCAGCCAAGGTATCAGGCAGCGAAGCGGCATACACGATGACTCGGCCCGCGAATCCGCCTTCACGAGCCCTTCTGAGCCATTCTTCGCCCGTCAGCAAAGGCATGGCCTGATCGGTGATGATGAAGTCGTATGCGGCGGGCTGCGACAAGAGCTTCCCGAGCGCTTCCTGTCCATTGGCTGCGGTTTCGACTTTGAATCCCTTGACGGTGAGCAACGGTGCGATGGCCGCCGAGGTCAGGCGATCATCCTCCGCGTAGAGAACGCATACACTCCGCTTTGGCTTCTTTTCCCGCTGGGGAGGCGCGTTCATCGTAGTCGTTGCCGTTGTCATTGACTCAGGGCTTCAGCTTGAATGTCGGCTCTGTCTTCAGGCGATAAAGCCCGGTCGCGTGGTGTTGTCCGACAACATAATAGTGGGTTGGTTTCTGAGAGCCTTTCTTCAGAAACAACCCCCCGTCGAGTTGCCAGCCGACCGTGTCGTTCCTGATCAGCTTCGCCGGCGCGGCGTAGTAGTAGCCGCCGTTGTCCTCCAGCGTTGCCCTGTATTCCCCCGCCGGCAGAATCGTATCCCCTTGGAGCATGTAGCGGATCGTCACTGGCTCCGTGAGTTCGATCACGGCAGCGGGAGGCGTGGACGCGAGTGGCCGGAGCGAGGCGCAGCCAGCCAACACCATCGTCAGGCCGAGAATGCCAAGCAGAGCGATTGCCCTTTTCATAGCTTCATCACATTGTCGGTTGCACTACTGGTGGGTATCGCGTTCTCCCGTTCGGATCTTCACGGTTTGTTCAATGGGGATGACAAAGATGCGCCCATCTCCGGCAAGCCCCGTGTGGGCCGAGTTTTGGATGGTTCGCACCACTGATTCCACCAGATCATCGGGCACCATGATCTCCAGTTTGGTCTTCACGACCTGATCGAACGTGCCCTGCTCGGCGGACAACCCGTTCGCCGCCGAAACCGTCATGGCGGGCAGGTCCTTGATCTGGCGCAGGGCACGAATCACCTCTTCCAAGCGCGACGGCTTGATAATGGCTTTGATTTCTTTCATGGCTTTTCTTTCGTTGAGTGTTCCCGTCGGGTCAGACCTCGACTTCGGCGGCCTTCTTGCCTTTGAACAAGGTGTAAAGGGCAGGCAACACCAGCAGTGTCAGCAACGTGTTGGTGAAGATGCCGCCGATGACCACCGTGGCCAGCGGGCGTTGCACTTCGCCGCCCACGCCGACATTCACGGCCATCGGGATGAAGCCGACCGCCGCAACCAGCGCCGTCATCAACACCGGACGCAACCGAACCAGGCAGCCTTCGCGCACGGCCTTCTCCACTGGCGTGCCGGCTTCAAGCTTCTGTTTGATGAACGTCACCAGCACGAGCCCGTTGAGAATAGCCACGCCGCTCAACGCGATGAACCCAATGGCTGAACTCACCGTGAAGGGCAGACCGCGCAACCACAAGGCCAGCACGCCTCCCACCAGCCCCAGAGGAATGCCCGACGCTACGATGAGAACCTCGCGCACCGTCTTGAGGCTGAAGAACAGCAAGACGAAGATCAGGGCCAGGGCCATCGGCACGACAAACATGAGCCGCTGGTTTGCGCGCTCCATGTTCTCGAACTGCCCGCCCCATTCGATGGTGTAGCCTTCGGGCAGTTTCACTTGGGCAGCGATCTTCTCGCGACCCTCGGCCACGAAGCTTTTCACGTCGCGCCCCCGCACGTTGCACTGCACCGTGATGCGCCGTTTGCCCCATTCGCGGTTAATCGTGGACGGCCCTTCCATTTCCGTCACCTTTGCCACTTGATTCAATGGAAGCACCGGCCCTGCCGCCGTGGGAATAAGTGTTGCGGCCAGCGCGTCTGGATCGGTGCGCTGTTTGTCCGGTAGTCGCACGACCAGCGGGAACCGCCGCTGGCCTTCGCGCACGTCCCCCACGCGGCGGGAGCCGACCGCCTCGACGACGTTCAGCACGTTGCGGGTGGGCACGCCGTAACGGGCGATGGCTTGTGAATCCACGCGCACTTGCAGGAAGCTCTGCCCGGTTAACTGCTCGACCGATGCCTCGCTTGCCCCGCGCATCCCCGCCAGGACCGCTTGCACTTCGCCGCCCAACCGCCGCAATTCCTCCAGGTCGTCGCCATACACCTTGATGGCGATGTCGCCACGTGCTCCAGCAATCATCTCATTGAGTCGCATCTCAATGGGTTGGCTGAATGCGGGTTTTAAGCCTGGAACCTGGTTCAGCACGTCGCGCATCTTCTCGGTCAACTCGGGTTGCGTGCGTGCCTTCTTCCACTGGCTGCGCGGCTTCAGTGCGAGGAAGAAATCGGCGAGTTCAACGCCCATCGGGTCGGTGGCCACTTCCGCTGTGCCCAGGCGTGTCCAAATGTGTTCGATCTCGTCGGGAAACTCCTTCATCAGCACTTGCTCGATGCGGTCGTTCTGCGCCACAGCTTCATCCACGGAAATCCCCGCAAGACGGACCGTCGTGCCTACAATCGCACCTTCCCCAAGCTTGGGCAGGAACTCTCCTCCCATGCGCGACGCGATGAAAACCGCGCCAATGAACAGCACGGCAGCCCCCAGCAACGTGAGTTTGCGGAAGCGCAACGCCAGGTCCAGCGCCGGCTCGTAAAGACGGTGCGCCAGCCGGACCAGCCAGGGTTCCTTCTCTTTCACCTGCTTGGGGAGGAACAATGCGGCCAGCACCGGCGTCAAGGTCAGGGCGAGGATCAACGATCCGAGCAGCGCAAAAATCAGCGTCAGCGCCATCGGCTTGAAGAGCTTCCCCTCGATGCCTTCCAGCGTGAGGATGGGCAGGAACACAATCATGATGATGCCCACGCCGAACGCCACCGGGCGCGCCACTTCGATCGGAGCACTGCGGAGCACGTCCTCGCGTTCCGCTTTGGTCAGCATCCGCCCCAGCTCATGTTGGCGGTCCACCAACCGGCGCATCGCGTTCTCCACCATCACCACGGCACCATCCACAATCAGACCGAAGTCCACCGCGCCGAGGCTCAACAGACTGGCGGAGATGCCCGCCTGCAACATGAGATTGCCGGCAAACAGCATCGAAAGCGGGATGGCCACCGCCACAATCAACCCGGCTCGCAGATTGCCGAGAAAGGCAAACAGGATGGCAATGACGAGCAACGCCCCGGCCAGCAGGTTGTGTTCGACGGTGCGAATCACATTGTCCACGAGTTCGGTCCGGTCGTAGAGCACCTCCAACTTGATGTCCGACGGCAGAAACTTTTGCACTTCCGCCAGCTTGGCTTTGAGAGCGTGGGTCACCACCGCGCTGTTCTCGCCCATCAGCATGAAGCCCAGCCCCAGCACGGCTTCGCCCCGGCCATCGGCTGTCACGGCACCGCGCCGGATTTCGTGATCTTCTTTCACGTTGGCCACGTCGCGCACGCGCACGGGCGTGCCGTCGTGACTGGTGATGACGATGTTGGCGATCTCCTGGACGTTCGTGGTCAGACCCACGCCATGCACGAGCAACGACTCACCGCTCCGCACAATCTGGCCGCCACCCACATTCTGATTGTTCGCCTGCAACGCCTCGACCAGTTCCTCGAAGGTCAGCCGGTATTTGATGAGCTGGTCGGTTTCCACCACCACATGGTATTGCTTCTCGAAGCCGCCCCAGGTGTTCACTTCGGCAACACCGGGAACCTTCCGCAATTCCGGCTTCACCACCCAATCCTGCAGCACGCGCAATTCGGTCGGAGTCCGATTCGTGTCGGTGGACCGCACCACGTAATGAAATACCTCCCCCAGACCTGTAGCGATAGGGCCAAGCTGCGGTCGCTCCAGCCCCTCCGGCAATTCAACCGTCTGAAGCCGTTCCATGATCAGTTGCCGCGCGCGGAAGATGTCGATCGTGTCGTCGAAGGTCGCCACCACTTGCGACAGGCCAAACTTCGAGATCGAGCGCACGTTTTGCAGCCCTGGCAATCCGCTGACCGCCAATTCCACGGGAATGGTGATTTGCGCCTCGGTCTCCTGCGGATTGAGCGCCGCCGCCGTGGTGTTGATCTGCACCTGCACCGGCGTGGTGTCCGGGAAGGCGTCAATGGGGAGAATGCTCAAGGTTCGCCCGCCAATGACGACGAGCGCCGCCGCCAGCACGCAGACCAGCAGACGGTTTTTGAGCGAAAAGGTGATGATCCAGTTTAGCATCGGGATAACTCCTTAAGGGGTGGATTCAGTCATCCGCACAGCCTGCGCCGAGCCGCGACATCAACATGGCGGATTTGACGGCGAAGGCGTGACTTACGGCGATTTGTTCCTCCGGTTTCAATCCCGCCAGAACCTCCAGCCGCCCGTCATATTTCGCTCCGAGTTGAACGGCTCGCGCGTCGAACAAGTCGCTCGCCAGCTTCACAAACACGAAGGGCTTGCCCTCGACATGCTGAATCGCCGACGGCGGCACGAGCATCGCTCCCTCGGCCTGCCGTGTCAGAATGCGCGCCCGGGCAAACATCTTATCCTTGAGCAGGCAGTCCGGATTGTCGAACTCCGCACGGGCGCGGGCCATGCGGGTGCGTTCGTCCACCGCCGGCCCGACCCAGGTCAGCTTTCCCGTGAAAACTTTGCCTGGCAGTGAATCCACCCGCAGTTCCACGGCTTGGCCCAGTTTCACCCGCGCCAAGGTGGCCTCGGGCACTTGTAGCATCGCCCAGACGGTGGAGTGGTCCACCAGTGTGAACAGCGGCTTGCCGGCATCCACCAGTGATCCTCGCACCGCCATGCGCTCTACAATTTCACCCGCGAACGGCGCACGGACTTCCATGAGCACCTGCTCCTGCGGCTTGTTGCCCATCTCATCAATCTGTTCCTCGGTGAAGCCCAGCGTCCGCAGTTGCTGACACGCGGCCCGATGGCTGGCTTCGGCCTCCTGCAACGCCTGCTCCGAGGTCACTCGTTGCTCGCGTAGTTTGCGCTCCCGGTCGAGCGTCTGGTGGGACAGCACCGCCTTGGCCACCGCTTCGGCGATGGAGGCGGACCAGATTTTTGCGACGGTCTGCTTTTCCTCAACCTTCGTCCCCAAGTCCACGTCCACCGTCTGAATGATGCCGCTCACTGGCGCGGCGATTTGCGCCAGCTTGTTCTGGTTGAAGTTCACCTCCGCCACGCACTCGACCGCATCCGCGATGGCGCCGGTTTCAGGCGTGGCGGTCTGGACGCCGACAATCGCCATCGAGTTCGTCGAGGGTAACCGGACCTTCATGCTCTCGCCCGGCTTGAGCTTCGCGGCCAGGTCGGGCTTGCACACCGCGCACTGCGCTTCGGGCACTCCGTGCTCGGCGCACATCACGACGCCGTCTTTGGTTTCGGTATGCGCCGTGCCGTGCCCGCCTGCTCCATGTCCATGCCCGTCATCTTCACCGTGGGCGGCGGACTCGCTCTGTTTTGAGCAGGCGGACAAGAGGGCAACCGCCGCCACCAGCGGCAGAACGGTCAGCTTGGAAATCGTCATTGGTTTCATAGTCTTCAGTTGGTCGTTCACTCGTTTACTTGGCGGGTGCGGGTGCGTGCTCGCCCGGGCCGTGGTTATGGCCCTGATGATCATCTGCGGCGGGCGAGTTGGTCTTGGCGGGAGCATGGCCGGAGTGGTCATGACCATCATGCTCGCTATGGGCTTCCTGCTTTTTGCAACCGGCGAACAGCGCCACGGCCACAACACTCGCCAGCGCGGCGAGTTTCAGAGTCATTTTCGTCTTCATGCTAAGATTCGATTTCATGTTTCGCTAAAGGGTTTCAGGGTTGAGATTTGCTCGGTTGCGGTTGAATGCCTCCCGCTGCGAGCGACTCCAGTTCGGCTTGGGCCACGTTCAGTTCGAGTAGCTTTTGCTGATAGGCGAGCCGCACTTCGGCGGTGGTGCGTTGCGTGTCGAGCAGGTCAATGAAGCCGAACTTGCCTTGCTCGAATCCCGTCTGCACCAGGCGGAGGGCCTCATTCGCTTTCGGCAGAATCCGCTCACGGTAGTTCGTCACCTGTTCCACTGCGGTGCGGAACCGTTTGCTCGCCGTGCCCCACTCGCGCAACAGCCGTTGTTCAACCGCAACTTGGTCGGCCTCCGCGATGCGAACATTGGCTTGCGCCTCCTGCTTCTTGCCTTTCGAGCGGTCAATGATTGGCAGTGGAATGGATAGTCCCATTTGAATGATGGACTGTCCGGTTTCGCCAATGCGCCCGCCCGCCACTCCCATTCGCACATCCGGGTAGGGCTCAAGTCGCGCCCGCCGCAACTCCAGCTCCGCCCGGTCTCGGCTGGTCTTGACAGCCACCACACTGGGGTGGTTCGGCAGCCACTTCTCAGGCCCTTGTTCCAAGAGACCCAGATCGGCGGTTTCGGCCAGAGCGCCGCTTACGGGAGCTTCAGTCAAATCCGGTCGTCCCAGCAACAAGGCGAGCGTCTGTCGGGCCGTGGTCAGCTCGCGCTGGAAGCCCGAAAGTTCAGTCCGGGCTTGTTCGAGCGGGATCTCCGCGCGCAACTGCTCCTGGTCGGCCGCCGCCCCGGCCGCCACTCGCTTGCGCGCCGTGGAGGCGGATGACTCCGCCACCTTCACCAACTCAGCGGCTACATCCACCAAGCGCTCGGCGGCGAGCACCTGGTAGAAAGCGGATTTCACGTCGCGAACCAGTTCCACGCGGCGCAGGATCAGATCCGCCTCCGAGAGCCGGATGCCGGAGACGCCAATCTGGCGGTCGAGCTTCTTCTTGCCGGGAAACGGAATCGTTTGGGCCACGCCGATGGTCTGCTTGGAGTCGGAGAAGTCTCCCCCTCCGCTCACCGGCCAATCCTCCGCACTCAGGGTCAATTCCGGGTTCGTCCAGAGCTTGGCCTGATAGGCGCGACCGGTCGCCGCATCTATGCGTCCGTTGGACGCGCGCAGTTCAGGATTGTTCTCCAGCGCGAGGCGGACCGCTCCGTTCAGCGTCAGGACATTGGTTGCGGAACTCACGGGCGGCGGTGGCGCGGGCGAATCAGCCGCCTGGGCAGCGAATCCCAGGAAGCAGCCGCCGCTGAAGGCCAGCGAGCAGGCCAAGGAACGCAACGCTATTGAATCAATTCTTTGCTTCATAAATTTCAAATAAACACGGACACGAACGACCAACACAAAACGACTGGATGACGGCAAATGGGAGTACGCGGCGTGAGATCACACCACGACGGAGATAGAGTCCCGGACGGGACTACTTAGGAAGCAATGGAAGGCGCACGGGGAGGAAGGGCCGTGCGATGGGAGAACTGCCAGCCTTTGGGAAGTTCCGGCGGAGATTCCGAAGCGACCAACGATGCGACTTGAGGCTCAGGCAGCGGAGCTTCAATCACCGAGGAAAGCAGGGCGAGGAGGAGCAGTGGTTGGGGCGCGGAAACACTCTGTTCTTCAGCCCGGTAGTTCCCACTCTCGACGAGACACTCGTCGCTTTCGCAATCCTTCGGGCTGGAAGCCCCTGTATCCACGAAGCAACAGGACTTGAGGAAATCGAAACCGGGAACGCCCTCCAAAATGCAGTGCATTGACGCCAGCCCATAGAGGACCAGCGCCAACATCGCGGCAATTTTGGTGAGCTTGCTCACGGCGGATAGACTACACCACGGCAGGAATCGTTCAAACTTTATTCGCAAATCCAAGGTTCTGAACGGTTTTCTCGACTCCAAACAGGTTTGAATCAACGCTCCACGAGTCCCGCCGACTTCATGGCTTGACCAGCCGATAAAAACGCCGGCCCGTTGTCTCGCTGAGTGTTAGCGTCCAGCGACCGCCGACCGGAGTGGGGCTCTGGGCCACCAAATCCCACGCTGCGCCGCTCGTCTCAGCGGACGACTCCAATCGCCAACCTTGTTCCGCTTCCGGCCAGGACAGGCTAACGCTCGTGCCGTCGCGGCGAACCGTGAGCGTGGGCGGAGTGAGCACTTCAAAGTTCTGCATCATCCCCGAATCTTCGTGTTCGAGGTTGTGGCAATGATGGACGAACACGCCGGAATGGGTGTCGAAGCGCGTGAGGACGCGCACCGTCTCGCCCGGATTCACCAGCACGGTATCCTTCCAGCCGCCATCTTCGGGCGGCAACGATGGCGCGCTGCTGCGGCTCAACACCTGGCAAAGCGCCGCGTGTGCATGCATGGGGTGCGGTTCAGTGCCGGTGTTTCGGTATTCCCAAATCTCCACGTCCCCGAACGGAACACTGAAGTCCGTCCGCTGCATGTTGAAAAGCTGCCCGTTGATGGTGTGAACCATGCCGGACATGGCCAGCGTGAAGACGCGCGTGCGCCGGGCTTGTGCCGGATTGAGGGGCGTGAACGGTTGCAGCGTCGCTGGAACGGACGCATTCCCTGTCGCGGCGCTGTCCACGTAGAAGCGCAACAAGTCCATTTCCGTCCCCTGCTGCGGACCACCCATCATGCCCCCGCCACCAGGGAAGCTGAGGCTTTTCAACACGACCGACGCGCCAGTCGCGTAGGTCGAGAAGTCCACGAGCACTTCCAAACGCTGTCCAGGCGCGAGCAGCGCCGATGTCACGGACACGGGAGCTGCCAGCAGGCCACCGTCTGTGCCAATCAGGTGAAACGGTCGTCCATCGCTGAGCGCGACCTTGTAGATGCGGGCGTTCGACCCGTTCAGCAGTCGCAGGCGGTAAAGTCCCCGGTCCACCGACAGCCAGGCAGCCGGCGTCCCGTTCACCAGCATCACATCGCCGAGGTAACCGGACATCAGATCCATCATGGACGGAGCATAGACCAGTTGACGAGAGGCGTTGACCCGTTTGTCCATGAACACGAGCGGCACATCATGGTTGCCCGAAGGCAAACCAAAGGCCACTTCCGCCGGGTCTTCGATGATGAAGAAGCCGGCCACACCCGCGTAAGCCTGCTCCGCCGTCAGTTGGTCCGTGTGCGCGTGATACCAGCAAGTGCTGGCGCGCTGGCGAACGGGGAATCGGACTTCGTAACTTTGCCCAGCGGCGACTTGGTCGCCCGGGTGACCGTCCATTCGTTCCGGGGCTAACACTCCGTGCCAATGGAGCACCAAGGGTTCGCCCAGGTTGTTTTGGACGCGCGCCGCAAACTCCTCGCCGCGTCGGAGGCGAATCGTCGGGCCGGGGACTCCCCCATTGATGGCAGACACCGCCGTGGAATAGCCGGGCCAGATGGTAAGATTGGCACGGGCCACAGCCAACGAGCCGCCAGCCCAGTCAGCGGGGAATCGCAACGGATTGCCGGGGCGCGCGGACTGCGCCCGCAACCGGGTAAGCGGCAGGAACTGCATTCCCGCCGCGACCATCGCCGCGCCTTGCGCTGTGCGCCCAAGAAACTGCCTTCGGGTGGTTTTCACTTCAGATGGTAGTCGGTCACGCAAGGACAGGATCGGTGCCCGCTTATGGGTTAGCCTGTAAGCGCCAAAACATGTGAGGCATGGCCGCATCGACCGTCCGAACCATCGAGCCTGCGCTGGGCATGAACATGTCTGAGTAGTTAGTCCAGTGGGCCAGGTCGCTGGAGAACTGCATCTGGAATTGCCAATCCATCATCATGGAACGGAACTCCAGATTCGCTGTGCCGGCCGTGCTTCCCGCCATCATCCGAATGAGAGGAGCGGCATCCATCTGGAACAGCTCATTGATTTCCTGATCGGTGAGCGCGCGGTTGTAGATGCGCACGTCGCTCATTCCCCCGAAGAATTGATACGGAACAGACCCCTGCCCGCCGAATCCGCCGAGAAACGCCATCGGATGTGCGCTTCGCTGTACCATCATCCCCATGCCCATCGGCATCCCGCCGACCGTCATCGAACCCGTCGCACGCTGCCCGTTGATGTAGAGACCGGAGTTCATCATGTTCCCGTTGTTGAACACTGCCGCCACATGTACCCAGTGGTTGGAGAGCGTTGGGCCATAGTCCATGCCATAGACATCCGCCATCCCTCCGCTGAATCCAAAACGGCCGTTCCCTTGCCGCTGGAAGAGCAAACAGTAGTTCTGGTTCGTATTCCCCCAGCCAAACGGCATGGCCACGGGGTTGGTGCTTCCATTGACGCCACCATCCCAGCGCATCCAGAGGCAGACCGTATTCTGGCTATTTGTGGTCATGTTCACATTGAGGTTGGTGAGCATGATGGCGTCCATGCCCCCGGCGAAGGCCAGGCCGTGGCCAGGTTCACCAAAGCGGTTGGTGGCCATCATCGGCGACCCCATGATCCTCCCGTGCATGCCGTAGCCGCTCACATCATTGGCGTCCCCGTGCATGGGGTAGTGGGCGATCAAGCCGTTCGTCATCCAGTTCTGGGCGTGCGCCGATGTGGTGACGACCAACGTGAGTAGCGCCGTGGCGGAGATTGCCCCGAGAGCGGGAAGGCCCGACTTTTTGCCCCGACAAGCGCGCAATATATTCATAAGCGTCTGTGTATCCTACCATGCAAACTGTTGATGTCCAAAGAATCGCGCTGAGCCGCTGCGTTAATGCTGGTGCTCCGAGTGCTCCATGCCCTTCGTCGGATCGCTGCCTTTCTTGATCACGCAGCAGTAGGCGTCCTCGCTGCCGCACTGCTTGCAGGTATGCTTCACCACGCTCTTGGCCTGCTTGCCAACGCCTTCGGTCACAATCTTCGTGTCACAGCCGGGGCACTCGTGACGTTGGATGTTCGCCGTCTCCTGCCGTCCGCCTTTGCCCATCGGCTGAACGACTTTCACCCAGGTGTCCTTGCACTTCGGGCAGGACATGACGATGGTGTCGCCCGCCTCGACTTTCTGCACATCCGCCGCCGTGTTGAGGCGGAGCAGCTTCATCATGCGCTCGCCGCCTTTCTCTTGGGCCACAGCGCTGTTGGCCAGGAGGGCGAGGCCGGCCACGGCCACGATGAGTGTTCCGCGAGTCAGGTAGTTGCCAATGTTCTTGATGCTCTTCATACAATGTTCTCTTTCAGTTTGTTGTCTGGTTCACTGGCAGCCACCGTGGCCGCCTTCCATTTCTACCTACTCCGCAGCCAGCGAAATCCCTCAAAGAATCTGCCGAGAAAACAAAAAGCGGACCGCCTTTCAGCAGCCCGCTTGCGTCAAATGCAAATTGACAGCCCTTTACTTCTTCTCCATGCCGGGGGTTGGTCCAGAGCCTTTCTTCTGCACGCAGCAGAAGGCGTCCTTGCTGCCGCAGGTCTTGCAGGTGTGGACCAACACATTCTGAGCCTGTTTCCCGCGTCCCTTGGTCACGATCTTTGTTTCGCAACTGTCGCACAGGTGAACCTGAAGGGTCTTCAATTCCTCCGGCTTGACGGCTTTGAAGGTCTTCTCGACCACTGTGATGGCGGTGTTTTTGCACTTCGGGCACGACATGGCAATCACGTCGCCCGCCTCAAGCGCCTGCAAATCTTCCGCCGTCTTGACCGGCTTCATCATTTGCATGAGTTTCTCCGCCCCCTTTTGCTGCGCCAAGGCGGTGCTCGGTGCGGACAGGATACCAATAATCGCCAACGCAAGGCTGGCCATGATGAGACTTCGTCCCAGAGTTTTGATTAGTGCTTTCATTTGTTATGTGTTGTTTGTGTTCTACGCCGACAAGAAATGCGCTGTCGAGTCGGGGAGATGCTATGACTTGACATGCATGCAATCAAGCCGCGTGCGCGACATTCGTCTTTGTTTCTTCGGCGTCATATGGCCGCATACCTTTTCATCCCGGAATCAGATCACGCCTTTGACTCCGCTTGCGGCGTGGTCGAGTCTTGATGCGCCTGTTTCTCCCACTCGACAAACTGCATGCTCAAATCCTCCCACTTCTTGCGTGGTGGTTTCGGGCCTTTCACCCATTCGACCTGGCGTCCGCGCCACAGAGAGTAGATGGCCGGGACAATTTCCAGGGTCAGGATGGTGCTGGTGATCAGCCCACCAATCATTGGCGCGGCGATGCGCTGGATTGCCTCCGCGCCCGCGCCATGTGCCCACAATGCCGGCACTAGGCCCAGCGTGATCATGGAAACGGTCATCAACTTGGGACGCACGCGTTGCACCGCGCCGTAAGTGATAGACTCAAACAGGTCGTGTTGGGTCTTCATTCGACCCGCTTTCTGGTAGGCGTGGAACGCTTCGTCCAGGTAAATGATCATCACCGTCCCCGTTTGCGCGGCAAGCCCCGCGAGGGCGATGATGCCCACCCACACGGCGATGCTCAGGTTGTAGCCCATGATCCAGAGCAACCAGATGCTCCCCGTCATGGCGAAGGGGATGGATAGCAGAATGATGAATGTCTCGGGGATGCTTTTGAAGTTCATGTAGAGTAGCACGAAGATGAGCGCCAGGGTGATTGGCACAACGAGCTTCAGCCGTTCCTTCACGCGCAGCATGTGTTCGTATTGGCCCGACCACTCGAATCGGTAGCCCGTGGGCAGCAGACCGGCTTTCTCAATCTTCTCCGACACGGCTTTCTTTGCGTCGTTCACATAGCCGCCGATGTCGCGCCCCGCCATGTCCACATACACCCAACCGGTCAGCGCGCCGTTTTCATTGCGAATGACCGGCGGTCCACTGGAGGTTCGGATGTCCACCAGTTGGCCGAGGGGGATTTGCTGAAGTGCGCTCGCGCCAGCCGCCGATGCTCCGCCCGCCATCCCATCAGCGCCCCCGCTCGCGGCGGTTTCGCCGAGCGGAGCAGCCATCACGGGAACGAGCACGCGCTTGAGTTTGTCCACGTCATCGCGCAGTTCGCGGCTGTAGCGGACGTTGATGGTATAGCGCTCACGGCCCTCGATGGTTCTGGCGATGGCCATGCCGCCAATCGAGGTTTCCACCTGCATCAGCACGTCCTCGACGTTTAACCCGTAGCGGGCGATCTCCGCGCGGTTCGGCGTGATGTCCAGGTAATAGCCGCCGGTGGTGCGCTCGGCGAACACGCTGCGCGTCCCTGGAATCTCTCGCATCACGGACTCCAGATGCTCGCCCAGTTTGCGAATCTGCTCCAGGTCCGGCCCGAAAATCTTGATGCCAATCGGCGTGCGGATACCGGTGGTGAGCATGTCAATCCGGCCCTTGATGGGCATGGTCCAGGCGTTGACCTGCCCGGGGATTTGCAGGGCCTCATCCATTTCCGTGATGAGTTCGTCCCAGGCCAGCGGGCGCGCGTCGGGCCAGATTGTGCGCAAGCCCTTCTGCATCCACTCTGGCGTCCAGCTTGAATACCAGCGCGGATTCGGGACGTGTCGCCATTCCTTTTCCGGTTTCAACTGGACAACCGTTTCAAACATTTCCATTGGTGCGGGATCGGTGGCGGTTTCAGAACGGCCCGCTTTGCCATGCACCGTCAGGACTTCGGGGAACTGTCTGAGGATGCGGTCCTGAATCTGCATCACGCGCGTTGCCTCCGTGACGGACATCGTGGGCAGGGCTGCCGGCATGTAGAGAATTGTCCCTTCGTTGAGCGGCGGCATGAATTCCGAGCCGAGTTTCTTGTAGATCGGATACGAGGAAGCCACCGCCAGCACCGCGATGATGATGGATAGCACGCGCCGGGTCATCAGCATGCTGACCCACGGATAGTAGATGCGATGGAGGATGCGGCTGATCGGATGCTTGTGTTCCGGGATCACCTTCGCACCCGTCATCAACACGATCAGCGCCGGCCCGATGGTAACCGAGAGAAAAGCCGCCCACGCCATCGTGAACGTCTTCGTGAACGCCAGTGGCTTGAAGAGCCGGCCCTCCTGCGATTCCAGCGTGAACACCGGCATGAAGCTGACCGTGATGACGAGCAGCGCGAAGAACAGTGGCTTCCCAAGCTGTTTGCACGCCTTGATGATGATCTCCTGCTTCTGGTGACGGTTTAGTCCTGGCGGGGCGTGCTCCAAATGTTTGTGGACGTTCTCGACCATTACCACGGCCTCGTCGCACAGCGCGCCGATGGCGATGGCAATGCCGGCGAGCGACATAATGTTCGCCGTCAGCCCCATGAAATACATCGGAATGAACGCCAGCGCCACGGCGATGGGGAGCGTGACAATCGCCCGCGCCGCGCCGCCAAAGTCCAGCAGAAACACGATAACGATGACCGAAACGATGATGGACTCCTCGATGATGGTGCGCGTGAGCGTTTTGATCGAGCGGTTGATCAGGTCGGACCGGTCGTAGGTGGTGACAATCTCCACGCCTTCCGGCAGCGAAGGCTTGACCTCCTCCAGCTTGGCCTTGATGCGGTCAATCACTTGGAGCACGTTCTGCCCGAACCGCACCACTACGATGCCGCCCGTCGTCTCCCCTTCCCCGTTGAAGTCGCCCGCGCCCCGCCGCATTTCCGGGCCGAACGCGATGTTCCGGGCCACGTCCTTCAGCAGGACGGGCGTTCCGCGCGCGTCCGCGCCCACCACCACGAGCCGCAAGTCTTCCAGCGACTTGATGTAGCCTTTGCCGCGCACGAGATAGGTCGTGCCGTTCTGTTCGAGTTCGCGTCCGCCCACGTCATTGTTCGACGTGCGGATGGCTGACACCACCTTGCTGATGGGGATGTTGTAGGCCAGCAACCGGTCGGGATCGATCTCCACCTGATACTGCTTCTCGAACCCGCCGATGGTCGCCACTTCCGCGACGCCTTCCACGCTCTGAATCCAGTAACGCAAATGCCATTGTTGAAACGAGCGCAGTTCCGCCAGGTCGCGCTTGCCGCTCTTGTCCACCAGCGCGTATTGGAAGCCCCAACCAACACCGGTTGCGTCCGGACCGAGCGTGGGCGTCACGCCCGGCGGCAAGTTGCCCGCCAAGCCCTGCATGTATTCCAGCACCCGCGACCGCGCCCAGTAGATGTCCGTGCCGTCTTTGAAAATCACATACACGAACGAGTAGCCGAAGAACGAGTAGCCGCGCACCACGCGGACGTTGGGCGCGCTGATGAGTTTCGTGACGATGGGATAGGTGATTTGGTCCTCGACCAGACTCGGGCTGCGGCCTTCCCACTGGCTGAAGACGATGACTTGCACGTCGGTCAGGTCGGGAATGGCGTCCAGCGGCGTGTTGCGCAGACAGAACACCCCGCCGATGGTGAGTGCGCCCACCAGCAGGAAGACCATGAACTTGTTGCGGGCGCTCCACTCGATGAGACGCTCGATGAGCGCTTCCTTGTGCGGCGCGGACGGCGGCGGTGTCGTGGTGTCAGACATGAGCGTGAAAGAGTGTTAGTGCTTGTGTCCGCCCGCTTCGCCCATGCCGGCAATCGCCGCCTTGAGCTGGCTTTCCGAATCCACGAGGAACAGGGCGCGCGACACCACCTTCTCGCCCGCCCTCACACCGGAGAGCACTTCATATTCGTCATCGGTCTTGAAGCCAACCTTCAACTCGCGCGGCTGCAAATGCTCGTCTTCGCCATCCACAAACGCGACAAACCGCTGGCCCGTGTCAATCACTGACCCGGCCGGGATCAGCACCTTCTCACCCATCGGCACTTCAATCCCGACGCTGGCCCACATGTCCGGCCGCAACACGTGCTCCGGGTTGTCCAGTTCCAGGCGGACGCGCCCGCGCCGCGTCTGCGGATCAATGTGCGGGTAGAGGAACGTAATCGTCGCGGTAAACGTCTTGTTGGCCAGGTAGGGGAACGTGACCGTGCCCTTCAGCCCTGTTTTCATCAACGGCAAGTCCGACTCAAACACCCAGGCGTCCAGCCACAGGTGCGAAAGGTCCGCCACCTCGTAAAGCGACTCGCCGGCCATGAAGGCTTTGCCCTCGACGGCGGTCTTGGCCACGACATGGCCCGCAATCGGCGAGCGGAACAGCATCTCATCACTGGCCGTGCCCCGCTCTTCCAGCGCACGGATTTCCTCGTCGCCAATCTCCCACAATTCGAGGCGGCGGCGGGCTGAGGCCAACAGGTTCGTCGCCGTGCTCCGCAAGTCCTTGGACGCATCGCCGCTCAATTGGCCGACGCCACGCCAGGCAATCAGATATTCGTTCTCGGTCGAAAAGAGTTCGGGGCTATACACGGTGAACAGCGGTTCGCCTTTCGCCACCGGAGCACCGGTGAAGTTCACGTGCAGCTTGCGCACCCACCCGCCGAACCTCGGAGCGATGCGGGCATAACGGGTTTCGTCGTGCGTCACCACTGCGGTCGTGCGAACGTTCCGTGTCAGCTCGCGCTTCTCCACGGTAGCGAGCGACAGGCCAATCAACTGCCGCTTGTCCGCCGAAAGGCTGAGGCTGATGCGCCCCGGCACGGGCGCTTCCGCCGCGCTCGCCCCATGTCCCTCGTGACCAGCCGGCGCTGCCTTCTTCTCCACCAGATTCATCCCGCACTTGGGGCACTTGCCCGGCCCGTCCTGCACATGCTCTGCCCCCATCGGGCAGTAATACTGTCCGGCCTTGACCTGCGGGAACTTGTCTTCCGCCGCGGGGGCGGCCGGCTTGGCCGCTGGCTTGTCGCCTTTGATCGGCACGAGCTTCATGCCGCAGATGGGGCAATCGCCCGGCTTGTCGGCCACGTAGGTCGGGTGCATCGGGCAGTGGTATTTCTGCTTCGCTTGGCCCGAGCCGTGGTCGCCGTGACCGTCGCCACCTGGTTTGCAGCCAACCAGCCACGCGCCGCCGATCACCAGCAGCGCACTCATGAGCAGGAGTACAATTCGATTTCGCATAGATCAATTCAAAGGGGTTGAAGTTGGCAGGCTATTGCTTGTCTGAAACGGGTTGGACAGGCGCAGGGGATTGGAGGGTCGTGGTCAGGATTGGCGCACCGGGCGGCGGCACACCCACGATCAGCAAGGACACTTCCGCCAGCACCAATTCGCGCCGCGTGCGGGCTTCCACTTCGGCGAGTTGAAACTCCAAGAACGAACGTTGGGCTTCCTGCAAGTTGATGAAATCCACCTTGCCGCTGCTGTAGCCGGAGCGTGCGACCTCCAAGGCTTGCCGTGCCTTTGGCAGCAACGATTTGGTGAGCAACTCCAAGTTGCGCGTGGCCTCGCGATACATGAACGACTTGTCCGCGAACTCTACGGCCAGTTGGATTTGCTCCGCCGACAGCCGGGCCTGCGCGGCGCTCTTGAGCGCCTGTGCCGAGGCGATCTCCGCCGCGATCTTGTCGCGCCAGATCGGGAGCGTCACCCCCAGCGTCGGTCGCACCATCACGGGGGACGCCTTCGCGTCGGCTTCGACGCCCAGATTGAAGTCCGGCAACTTGCTCGTGCGCGCGAGCCGGATGCCCGTCTCGGCCATGCGCACCTCGGCTTCCATCGCCTTGAGGCGTGGATTACGCGCCAGCGCGTCCGCGAAGAGTTGCTCCGGGGTCAAGTCCATCGGTGTGGATTCAAACTGTGCTGGGATTGGTGGGTTCGGTTGATCCGCTTTCAACCCCAGCGCCGCTTTGAACTGCGCCAGCAGGGGATTGCGCGAATCGTCCAGATTCACGATCTCCGTCTTGAGCCGGTCCTGCTCGATTTCTGCCCGCAGGACATCTTGGAGCGTGGCCTTGCCCGCTTCGACTTGCGTGCGGGCCAGTTGCTCCAGTTGCCCCAGCAGGGCCAGCGTCTCGCGGTTCACGCGCAAGCGTTCGTTCAGGAAATACAACTGGTAATACGGCCGCTTCACCTCGAACGCGGTCTGAAGCACTGCGCTTTCAAAGCCAAAATACTTGGCCTGGCTCTCGGCGGAAGCCGCGTCCGCCCGGATGCGCAGCTTTTTTACCCACGGCAGGTCGGTCATCAGTCCCGGCATCACCGTGGTCACGACTTCCTGAATGTCCAGTTCCAGCGTCAGGCGCGGATCGGGCAGCGACCGTTCCACCGTGATCCGCTCCACTGCCGCCGCGTAGTCGTAGTAGGCCGCCTCGACGCGCGGTTGGTTGAGCATGGCGTAGGTCAGGAACGTGCCGAGCGTGGCATTCGTATCCAGCGGAGGCAACGTCGCCTTGCGTTCGCCGGGCCGATACACTTGCGTCACCGCCTTCAAGTCGGCTCGCGACTGTTTTTCGGTTTTGGTGGGAACGCCCTTGCAGCCGGAAAACAGCATCGCTGCGGCAACAGTGCCGACCCCGGCGAAGAGCCAATTCCATTTGCGCCTACTCATGTGTGTAATGAACTGCCTAGACATAGTGAGTCACTGGTGATGATGGGAGCATATTACAACGGCTTAAGGACCAAACTCATTATTTCGACGGTCAGTGGGTGTGGTGGTGATCGCCGTCCTCGTGATTTTCCGGCGCGGGCGGGCCAGTGCGGAACTCGGGATGCCGGACCTTGCCACCTGCTTCAGCGATGACAGCGCCCGCCACAAGGCTGGCCGCGGCGAGCAACAGTGCCAGCACGGCCAGCGCGTGGAATCCACGCGGCCACTTCCATGCCGCCAGCAATCCCAGCACAGCCACCCCCGCCGTGGCGTAATACAGCTTGTCCCAGCGTTCTGCCAACACCATGTGGCGTCGCAAATGCGCCTTACCCTCCTCGTCGGCCAGTTCCCGCACCCGGACATAGCTGCTTTGGCCTGACTCGATCACCGGCCACGCCGCCCCGGCCATCAGCGCCACCAGGGCCAGCCCCAGCACTATTGTCGGACGATTTCGGAGCACGAGCGCGACGACCAAGACCACGGCTGCCACCATCAGCCCCACCAAGGGGAGATGGTTGAGCAGGACGTGCAGATGTTCCGAGGTGAGGTTCATGGTGCTGGTTCAAACACCCTAAGTGTGGGCCGGTACGACAATGACCGAGTTCACGCCCCCGTGCGGATTGGGCACAGACTCCGGCGCGGCCGAATCCGCCACCCACACACCGTCCACCACGAACAGGTATTCGTAGCGGCCAGGCGGCAAGGCCAGTTCTTTCACCCATTTCCCACCGTCTCCGGGGATCATGGGAAATGTGTTGGGATGCCAGTCATTGAACGAGCCAGCCAGGAAAGCCGCACGGGCTTCAGGGCGGACCAGTTCAAAGCGAGTAGCGCTCGGCACTCTCGCGTCCGCGCCGGGCTTGTGGGTAATTTGCTTTTTCACGGCAGACTCGCTTGTGTTTGCGCAACCGCTTTGCCGTCAGTGGTGATGCTGATGGCTCGGCTGGCTGGAACTGCTGCCAGCGCTGCCACTGTCGCCGCTACTTGCGCACCCGGCCAGGAACAGCGCCCCGGCCAAGACGATTAAGACAGCCGCCGCACCAAGGGTGATACTGCGAGAGATGTTTCTGGTATTCATTCGTTCGATTCTTTCTGCGTTGTCTCGGTAATGAGTCGTTGTGCGCCACGGACGGCCAACATAGCCGCCGGAAGAGCACAGGGGGATGATTCTGCTCCGCCCTACAGTGGGCTTACTCCGTCGCGGGGGAAAACCCTCAGAAAATCTTTTTCAGTTCCTGCCCGACGTCGGCAGGGAGGCCGTCGGCGTGATCTCATCCACCATCGCGCGAAACGTGGCTTCCGTCCGGCTGCCAGTCACACGGCGGCGCAGATTGCCTTGAGCGTCCAGAAGCACATAGGCGGGCAAATCGTTGACGGCATATCGGATTGCAAGCGCGGCAGTCGTATCCACGAGCACCGGATGGCGAACCCCCGAACGCGCGGCGAGCGCACGCGCTGCGGCTCTCGTCCCGGCCAGGTCCATCCGCGCTTTGTGGCAATGTGACTGTGCGGGTTCGTGGGCATCCCCATGTTCGTCGCCGTGTCCGCCACCATGGTCACCGCAACTTTCTTCGGGCCACACAGCGGGGTCTATGGCGATGCTGAGGACGGCAAGATCGTTGCCGCGATGTTGCAGCAAGGCGTGGAAAGCCGGTTCATCTACCGTGCTGAGATCGTTGGTGAGATTCCAGAAACCGACGAGCACTGCCTTGCCGCGAAAATCGGACAACCGCACACGCCTCCCATCGAAGTCCTCCAATGCAAAGTCGGGCGTCGGACGTGCGAAGAAGTGAGGCGCTGACTCGGACGGGTGCTCTTCGGATGGAAAGCAGGCTCGGTGCTTGGCCCACCATTCCCGCCAGGCATCGCGTCCACGGTTGAGTCCCGCCCAGTCCACGGGGACGGGAGGTGTCGAGAGCGGCCAGGCGAATTTGGGCAAAGCCTGTGTGGCTTTGAGCCCGAAATCCTGCCCTGTGACCCGCTTCAACAGCGTTCCGGTGACTGCCACGACTCTGGGATCAGGATCGTCCAGCAGGCGGACCACTGCGGGCACGTCGTTCGAGCTGGCAATGCGTGACAAGTGCTGCACCGCCAGGGCACGCACGGCCGGATCAGCGTCACTCAATTGCTGACGCAACCAGCGGCGCAATGACGGGCTCTTCTGCTGCTCCAGCACGCTGAAGGCAGCCTCCCGTGTGTCGAGGTCCGCATCCCACGTAGCTTGCTCCAGCACGGGTTGCATTTGGCGGACCGGCAAGGCATCGGGCTTCTGATTGCGCTGCAAATAGCCGATCACAAAGCCGCGTCCGGAGAGACTGCCAGCTTGCCAGATACGTTGCAGGACTTGAGTTGGATCAGACGCGCCTTCGACCGCCTCTGCCAGCGCGGATTCGGAAGGCGCGTCAGATCGAAGGACACCCGCCGTCAGCACGTAGTGGCGGACCGGTTGCCAGAACGCGAGTGCCGCCAGGGCGATCACGGCCAGGAAGCTGAACGCCCGCCAATTCCGCACGAGCTGCGAGGACTGCGCTTTGCTCGCGGTATCTGTCTTGCCGTCTGGAAACCGGATCATCTTGGTATGGGGCTGTTCAAATCCGTCAACTTTTCAGACTCGCCGACGGAATGAAGGATTGCAGGAAGTTCGGACGGGCAACGCACAAACGATCTCTCTGCCGCCCACCGCAATCCTAAAGCGAGCGCTTCAAGCAAGGCATCTCGCCGCACTGGCTTGTTGAACACGGCAACGGCGTGGCACGCAAACGCCGCCTGACGCACCTTCTCCGAGTCCTTCCCGGTGACAATGATGACCGGCAACCAGGGCAAACGATCATGGATGTAGCGCAGCAGTTCGAGGCCGTCCATTCGGGGCATGTCCACATCCGTGATCACTGCGTTAAAGGGCTGGCCAAGAAGAATGCTCAACGCCGTTTCCCCGTCAGCCGCATACACCGTGGTGTATCGCGGACACTCCAGGAACAAGCCCACCGCCCTGCGGCTAAGCGCATTGTCATCCACCACGAGAATACGCGCGGGTTGCATGATCAGGTTGCCTTGCTTACGGCGGCCGCACCTTCATCCCTCTGCAAAATGGGATCGAAGGCAGCCCAAAGCGGCACATCGCTGGACAGAGTCCGAGGTCGGAGCGCGCTGGCGGGCCGCCAGGGAGGTCGGGGGAAACCCCCGTGGGGAAACGGCACTGCCAGCGCGCCAAAGGCGCACGGCTGAATTGAACACAGGCTGTAATCGGGATGTTACACCGCTCGACCACATGTTCCGTGCGGTTTCGTCCAGTGGATGCGCTTCAACCCTTGATCTGTCCGCAATCGAGCATCGCCTGGCCAAAGTAAGGATTTCGCACCGTCTTGTCGGCTTGCAGCCAACCAGCCTTGGCCATCGGGCAATAGACCTCGTAGAGCGTTCCCGCCGGGATGTTGCCAGTCTTGGCGTAGCGAATGAGCGACTCGCTCAGGGGTTGAAACGCCTTCCGCGCGGCAGCCAGATCCTTCGCCTTGGCCAGCGCCTCGGCTTGGGTCGCCACATCGGCAGGAAAGCTCTTCGCCGTATCTTCGCGCACGGCCAGAGCGAGAGCCGAAGCACTGGCCGAGATCTTAGCCAGCGAATCGCTGGCCAGAGACGCCTGTGCGGCGAGGTAGTTCTCGAATACCGGTTTGGCCACACCCTTCAAGTCGAGCTTCGGCAAGGTGGTCTTGGCGGGGGCGCTGGCCGTGGCTTGGCCGTGTCCGGCGTGCCCCGTCGCGCCCGAAGACGCACTGCAACATCCTTGAGCGTGCAGCCCCGTGGCAGTGGCAATGAGAATTGTGGTTCCGATTAGCAGTGTCGTTGGTTTCATTGATTTGTTTAACGTCTATGGTCTTTCTGTTGCGCAACCTGCCGGGGCACTCGCATCTTTGCCCACAGAAGGCCGCTTCCTCTTGTGCCTACGCCGGGGAAGATGAAACCCCTCAGACTTTCTTGCGCAGCTTTCCAACGCGTGAAGCACCTGCTGCCGGGCGTGATAAACACGGGCTTCCACGGCTTTGGTGGTGCAGCCCAAACCCGCCGCAATGTCAGCCTGCCCGCGATCCTCGAAGGCAAACTGTTCCAGTGGCTCGCGCAATTGAGGCGGCAGGGCAGCGAGGGCAGCGTCCAAACCCGCCAGCCACTCGGCTCGCGCCAGGGCTTCCACTGGTGCCAGGCTGGCGTCGTGCAGGTCGGCTGCCGTCACGTCGCCGTTGGTCGCATCGTCATCAGGCAGCGGGACAATAGTGGGCTGGCGGCGGCGGGTGCGCAGGCAGTTCCGCGCCAGGTTCAAGGCGATGGTGTAGAGCCAGGACTGAAACCGCGCCCCCGGGCGGAAAGAATGGCGATGGCGATACACCCTGAGAAAAGCCTCATGGAAAAGTTCGTCCGCTTCCGTGGCATTTCTCAGCATGCGCGACAATCGCTCCAAAAGCGGGCGTTGATGCCGAAGCATCAACCGGTGAAGCGCCTCATCCTCGTCCTCCGCCAAACGGGCCATGTCATCCGCATCCGCCGCGTCGAGGGCGGCGCGGGAAGGTTGGAGAGCGGCAACCATCGGGAGTCAAAGCCTTGTTGCTACCACCCGCCGTGGTTGGCGTCGTCCCCTGGACCAGCAGGAGCACAGCGGTTTCCCTCCGTGGGAGCAAAACCGGGAGAGGATCGTTCGCCCACCGGCGAAAGGCACTTTCACGGCGTGGAGCGGCGGCGAGGCGACCGAGGCTTCCCCAGAGCCGGGCGGCATATCGGTATCAATAGGCATGGCCTGCTACTCATTGATGCCCCAACACCGGGTGGATTCGGACGAGTAAAGCTGCTTGGCGGCGAGCCTTCTCGATGCGTGGCTTCGTTCTATCAACGAGATCGGCGGCGCATTGACGAAGAAGTCCATTGGGGCAATTCGAGCCGCCTCGCGCAGATACACCTCGATGCTGCCGGAGTTGCTGGTTTCCTCACTTGACGTGGGCAGCAACAGCACGAGCGCACCCTCCTCCGTCTCTCGGCGGTTGGACCATGCATCCACCCAGGCGCGCAGCATCCACAGCGGGTCGGCCGCGTTGTGCAGGGCAATCAGGATGATGTCCGCCCGGGCCGCGTCTGCCACAGTGACATCGCGCAATGAAGGATGCGCCAGGGCGTGAAAATGCCACCATGACTCCTCCACCCGGAACTCCGGCTGAAGTTGGCGGCAGATCATCTCGTACGCATCGAGAACCGGGTGGATGGCAGAATAGCCTGAAAGGGCCAAAACCAGCCGCACGCTGGGTGCGGCGGCGGAAACGCCTTTGCGGTGGTCGGCACTGATAATGTTCCTCAGGCATGCGGTCTTCGGAGAGGGCAAGTCCGGCACGGCTGCCGAATTGTGTTGTCGGACCTTCGGGCGTCCAGGGCTCGCGTGAACCGCGTCCAAAACATTGAGCGAACTCATTCGAGGAATCGGTTGGAGCTATTTCGCTTTCTCCATGCCTTTGGTGAGGGTCGGCTTGGCCTTGCTGGTCGAGCAGCACCCCTCGTTTTCGCTGCCACAACTGGTGCAGGTGTGCTTGGCCACCTGGGTCTTGGCTTTGCCATGCCCCACGACTTCAAGCGTGGTCGCGCAGCCTTCGCACTGGTGTCGCACCATCGGCTCGGTCGGACGCCCCCCGGCCATCAGCATCTGCCCGCCCTTGGCGCTCCAGTCGGGCACCTGCGTGACCACGTCCTTGCATTTTTGACAGGACATCGGTTTGAAATCCGATTTCTCTGGCACCGGTTCGGGCCGGCCCATCCGCATCAGCCGTGTGGCTCCCTTCTCAAAGTCCGCTGCCCGTAATCCCGTTGCGGCAAAGAGCAACAGGGCGATTGCCACCCCCGGCGCGAGGCGCTGGCTCGTTGTGATAACAGTTCTTGTATTCATACGGTGTGTCTTTCCTTTGATTGGTTTATTGAAACCGCCGCCACTGACTCGCGCCGGCTTGGGCGACTGTCCCGGAACTTCTCCGGCCAAGAATCGAGTGATCGAGCGACGGTGTTCATGTCTTTCACAGATTGCTTACGAACCGGAAGCTGAAACCCCTCTGCAATTCCGCCGGCGTCACCGTTCGTTTGCGGTGACATCTTGCTGCCGTTTCTCAGCGTCAGATTCACCCGGTTCTCGGCGCGTAGTGCCAGTGGTGAGGGAGATGGCCTCGCCGCGCCGTAGTAAACAATGAACACGGTGCGCGGATGTCCGCCCAAAGAGACAGACTGGAGCGATGAATGATGAGTAAACTGGAAACACCAACCTACGAGTTGCCTTTCGTGATCCGACCCAATCGCTACTCGGCGAAGCACAACATCAAGCCAGTCAACTTCTACTGCATCGCCCCACAGGCCGCCTGGGTTGCCCTGATCGGAGACTTCAATGGCTGGCAGCTTTGGGAAACCCCGATGCAACGTCAACCGGATGGATCATGGCTGGCCCAAGTCCAACTGCATCACGGCTATCACCAATACGTGTTTCTGGTTGACGGAGTGCCGATGCTGGACCCTAACGCCGACGGCACCGCTCGCAATGAGAAGGGGGAACCGGTTTCACTAATCGCCGTGAGCTGACCTCCCCCTCGATGGAACTTCGCGGGTGCGGGCATCCACGATTCCTCGTCAACTGCGGTCGCTCTGCCCGGATGTGTTGCCACCCACGTTGAGCAGTTCCTGCAAAAGAGTCTGTCGCGCCAATCGCTCCAGATAAGGCTTTGGATCCTGTTGGTATGCTTCAAAGCAAAGCGGACAACAGATGGGCAGTTTGCTCCCACTCCGATGCATCGTGGCTAACGCCTCCCCGGGCTTGAGCGCCTTTCCGCACACCGCGCAGCACTCGCCTTCGTGCTGGTAACCAATCGTGTCTTCAATGCCCGGACTCATGAGCCGATGACCGAGAGCGTCTAGTGCGTGCCGAGTGGGGCATCCTGCCAGTCACTCCGGTGCAGGTATTCCTTGAGCTTGCGCCGTTCATAACGGTTCCGATGCCGCTTGGCAGCATGCGCATCGGTCTTGCGGAAGAGGTGCTTGGGGTTACGGAGGATTTCAAGGATGGCTTCGGTGGTCTTGCTCATAGGTCAGTCCATTTCAGTGTTTGCGATTCAATTCGCACTGTGTTTGCGGACGCTGCGCGATCAGGTCTCGTGTGGCGGCGCTCATGGGATAATACGCGCTGCCCCTTGCAATCCCTCGGAATCGCAGCGACTTGATCGTTTTGTGATTCTGCGATTGGGACGGCTAGAAACGCAGAAGCTGCCTGCAACCAGGCGGGCATCTCCACCCTCTTCATAGGCGTGATGTCTGGCAGACTTCAGCGTCACGGGCACTTCAAACGAAATGCTGGTCCAACCGTATGGCGGAATGTGTTTGGTAGTTGCGCGCATGATCCACCCTTGAATACGGAGCAGCCGGCTCAATCCCTCCGCCACGCTGCGTTTCCGGGATGCCGCCGTTCAGGCGAGGGACGTGTGCGCCACGGGGAAGCGGAGCCGTGGGCCGGCAGAGCCAGGCAATGCACATGAATGCGCGCCGCCGCGACGGCCCGGATTCGATCAGCGGGCCGAGAGGGGGAAACCATCAAACCGCAAACACCAGGGCCAGGCGCTTTCGCAACTCCTGCCGGGCACGGTAGAGTTTCATCTCGACGGCCTTGGCGGTGCAACCGAGCACGGTGCCGATCTCAGCGTGTGACTGTTCTTCATACGCGGACAGGACCAGAGGCACACGCAAGTCTTCCGGCAAGGCACTTACGGCCTGTCGCACAAGATCGCCGCGCTCTTTCACGACGAGACTCTCGCTGGGATCGGCGTTCGGCTCGGGAAGATGTTCCCGGAAGCTTTGCCCCGTCTCGGCATTCTCATTCTCCAGAGATACTTCCGGGCGCCGATCCCGCCAGCGATGGCGGTCCCGCGCCAGGTTGGTCGCGATGGTGTAAAGCCAAGTGCTGAAGCGGCGCTCACCATCGAACTCGGCCCGGTGTTGATAGACGCGGACAAAGCTCTCCTGAGCGATGTCTGCGGCGTCAGATTCGTTCCGCAACAACCGCAGCAAATAATGAAACAGCCGCTCCCCGTGCCGATCCATCAACTCGTTGAGGCTCGCGTCATGGCCGGCAGCCAGCCGGGCCATGTCCTGCCGGTCCGCATCATCGGTGTTCGAGGGTGCGGGCGTCATCGGAGAACTTGGAACCGGCTTGCGGAATCATCGTTGAATGAGTGGATGTCAGCGTTTGGGCTTGCATCCACTGGAGGTAGCGTCGGCCCTGTTCAGGTGCCATCAGGCGGCTGATCTCGAAGAAGTGCCCCAGCATCTCCACATGGCACTGTTTCCGCAGCACCGCAGCGTCCGTGAGCAACTGCTCGATTTCCGGCGTGACGTTGGTTGAAACCGAGAGGAGGGCCGACAGCGCGCGGTTCTTTTCGTCAATCTGCCGGCAGCGTTCCATGCAGGCCGCCGTGTATTTCTCGTGCAAGGCACGCACCCCATTGAAAGCGGGGCCTGCGACGTGGAATTCTTTCTTGATCCAGGCCAAATCGGGGCCGCAGGCCGCCTCCAACGCGCGATAGGGTGCGGTTCGGCTGACGTAGATCACGCCGGTCGTGGAAAGCGCGAGTGCTAGTCCCAGCAACGTGATGAGCCACGGGCGTTTCATCGTTCGGGCGCGGTGGAGTAGGGATTCACAGCCTGCACATAGGCCGTCCGCCACGTTTCTTCCGTGCGGTTCGCGAATCGGGCAGAACTCCAATAGCCCATGCCTGCTCCCGCGATCAATAGTGCCAAAAGATAGGTGGCCGCACCCACCGGTTGACGCAGCAGCCCGGCGGCGCGGCCCACAAACACCTCCCAACACTGCTGCCACAAGCTGGGGCTTGATGCGTTTTCCCGTTCAATCCTTCGCCACACCCCTTCTTTGAAGCGCGGCGGAAGTGGCGTATCCACCCGCCAGCTCTGGAGCAGCCGGCTCAGGTCCTCGTCGTTGACTGAATGTTCTGAATTCATGTGTCTTCGCTGTTCACAGACTCGGCCCGCCAACCCGGCAACCATCTCCGATTGGGCTACCGCCAACGCCGGTCGCTGAATTGTCAGGCTCATCCCCTACTACGCCAGCGCGGGCGAGAACCCTCCGGCGGCCTTCCTCCCCGGGGAGGATGGGCTTCAGTGTTTGTGCCCGTCGTGGCCCGCATGTCCCGACTGCCCCGGCGATGTTGAACCACCGGCTTTTTTGTCTTTCGCCGCTTTTTCCGCTTCTTCGAGCTTCTTGATGTATTTTGCAGGCTCTTTGTTGAAATCTTTCAGGCAGCTTTTGCAGCAGAGTTTGATTTCGCGGCCCTGGTGGGTGAAGACATAGGGATCGCCCATGTCGCCGCCGAACTTCTCACCGGAAACCACGCAGGTCTTCAGCGGATAGGGCTTTGGTTTCTCGGTTTTGGCTTCAGCAGCCTGAGCCGCGCTCAGAGGCAGCAGGGCAGCCATCGCCAGTGCGTAACCGGCGGGGAAGAGCCGTTTCAATACGAGGTTCTTGATGTTCATGTCGGTTTGTGTGCTTTTCAATGTTTCACGGTGAAAACCACTGCGGTTTCCATCCTCTCTGCTTACGCCGGAGAATCAGAAAACCCTCAGAAGAACTGGAGCGAGTGGGCTTCGGTCGCCGTTGGCACGTTCACCAACGGCCAAAACCAATCTGCACTGGGGTGGAATTGGTCAGGTTGTCCGAGACGGGGCAGCGATCCTTCACCGCCGCCAGCCAGCGTTCCAGCGTGGCTGGGGCGGCATCTGAGTCCACTTTCAATGCCACTCTGATTTCCTGAAAACCGGCCCGCACGCTCTTGGACTTCCCCAAAAGACGGTCCGTATCCAGCTCACCCGACGCCTCCACCTCCAATCTCCGCAGTTTCACGCCCATTTCCGCTGCGATCAAATGTGCCATTACGTTGAGACAGCCTGCGAATCCCGCCAGGATGTATTCCACCGGATTCGCCCCTTGGTCCTCACCACCGAGCGCCGGGGGTTCATCCACCACCAGTTTGAATTGTCGCGCCTGAACAGCGATGCGGGCCGGGGCTTCCGAACGCCCGGCCACCTTGAACGTCATCTTTGCCATGATTGGTTATCGGTAGTGCGCCTCCAGCTTGTGGGTATTCCGGCGGGCATTGAACGTGATGCGGTCGCATTTATCTGGCCGACTCAAGATAACGAGGTGATCCCCACGTGGGCGACTCTGTCCGGCTATTGGCTCGCCCCCGCGCATTCCCCAAGATGGCGTTCCGCACAATCATGTCCTTCTCACGGGTGGGACTCCGGCGCAGCGACTGTTGCATTGCGAACTGCTTTGGCGATAAAGCCTTCACGGATCGGTCAAGCATGTCCACATCTTCACCCGGATGCCTGCGCAGACTGTCCTGCAATTGACGCGCCTTGGGGGACAGGAGCGCGTTATCACCTGCGTTTGCCTGGGCGGCGAACGAGAGCGCGACCGCGATGGCGCTCATGATCAAGAATGTCTTTGAATGTTTCATATTGGCTCTTTTGATGGTGCTGCGATTCCGCTGCGTTGTTCTGTCCATCTTTTACGCCGTGGCGGATGAAAACCCTCAGAAAAGTTTCACCTCGACTACGTTTCCGATGCCCGCTCGCAAGAGGGATGCAGACCATCACCGGGAAAATCCGTGGAACACATTGAAGTGGAACTTTGAGGGATTCGGACGGGCGTGGTGTAAACTGATAGTGGCAAGCAGCGATAGAAGCGATGGCTGAACGAACGAAATTGTGATTGGCTGGAAAGGCCAGTTCATGGCTCTGGGCCTTGCGGTAGCTTCCGTCGTTCCGGTGAACGGAGTTGTGCCAGCGCCCGTCGAGGATACACTCCGTCATTGATGCGTCGTTGATGCGATTGCCACCCGAGTCGCAGAACCTTAACCTCTGCTGGCGGATGATCCGCCAATTCGATGACTATGAACGACGACACTCAAGAGATGGATGATGAGAGGCTGCGAGCCCTGCTCCTGGAAGCCAGGCCTGTCGCACAATTGCCGCCCCGTTTCCAAGAAGCCGTCTGGCGTCGCATTGAAAAGGAGGACGCCACGCCCATCACGAAGCCAGCCCCATTTGGCTGGCTTCAACGCTGGACCGAGCGATTGCTTCTCCCGCGCTTCGCTCTGGCAAGTCTTGCGCTGCTGCTGGTAGCGGGCGGGCTGACCGGCTTTGTGTCCAGCGCCGACATGGTGAAGCAACAGGCGCAGGAGCGTTACCTGTCCGCAGTCGCGCCCAACATCCTGCACTGATGCCATGCGCCGCCCGCTTCTCATCCTCGTCGTCATGCTCTTCGCCGGTGCAGCCGCGTTCTTCGGCGGACAACGGCTCGTGGCCTACTGGTGCGCCAAGCACATGGCCCGCCCCACGGACGATCTCGCCTGGCTTCGGCTGGAGTTTCGCCTCAACGACGCGGAACTGGCCCGCGTCCGTCAGCTCCACGATGGCTATCTGCCCAAGTGCCGCGAGTTCTGCGAACGCATTGATGCCCGGAAGCGTGAATTGCAGGCACTGCTGGTTTCGCCCACCAACGCCACCGCCACTGTTGAGCAGAAGCTCATCGAAGTCGGAACGGTTCGTGCCCAGTGCCAGGCGACGATGCTCCAGCATTTTCGCGAAGTCAGCCAGGTCATGCCGCCTGAGCAAGGCCGGCGCTACCTCGCCGAGATGCAGCGCCTGACGCTCGGATTCCACGAGCAAATCGAACGCACCATGTCTCCCGCCGCCACCGACCCGCATGGACACCGCTAACACCGAGGCCCTGGACCGGGCGGACATGGCGAGGCTGGTGGGCGGGCACGATGCGGCGCTCAACGACCTCATGGACCGGCACGCCCCGGCGGTATTTCGTTTCCTCTGCCGGATGCTGGGAAACGAGGACGATGCCAACGACCTTGCACAGGACACTTTTGTCCGCGTCTATCGCGCCCGGGAGAGCTATAAACCGGACCAGAAGTTCAGCACCTGGCTTTTCACCATCGCTGGCAATCTGGCGCGGAATCAGTTTCGCTGGCGCTCCCGCCATCCAAACGTCTCACTCGACGCCGAATCCGAAACCACCGAGCAAACCCTGGGCGACACGCTGCAATCCGGCATCGCGACTCCACATCAGGCGACCGTTGCCACCGAGCGCGCCGAAGCCGTGCGTGCGGCCGTTCAGAACCTGCCCGACGACATGCGCGAAGCCATCGTGCTGTGCGAATGGGAAGAAATGGCAGTCGTGGAGGCCGCTGCCGTTTTGCAGAGTACCCCAAAGGCTGTCGAGTCCCGCCTCTATCGCGCCCGCAATCTACTTCGCGAGCGGCTCAAGGCGTGGCTGTAATTCACGAGTCCATCCATTTTTCATCTCAAGCCTCGCCCGCGGCGATGGACTCAGATGGCGGGACGCTGGAGTCGAATCCCGTAGTGCCAAGGCGGCAAGTCGAGAAACCCCTCTGAGGAAGCAACCAAGCCGGCCTCTTCCGCCCAGTTCACAATCTGCTCAGGCCGGGGACGGATGTTCATACTCGGGCCGCGCGGCGTTGCTGTATCAAAGCGCCAGTGGATGACGTAAACGAAACCCGACGGGCGCACGACTCGGACAGCTTCAGCCAGCAGTTTCACGGGCTGCTCGCAGTGCAGGATGTTGAACAGCAGGCAGGCATCTTTGCTCGCCGGCTCACCGCCAAAGCCATTCGCAAACACATCGTCCACCACGTAGAGCACGTTTGACACTCCAGCTTGTGCCGCCCGCTGCCGCGTGCGCTCCACCATCACCGGCTCAATGTCGAAAGTCGTCAGGACGCCGGAAATCCGCTGCGCCACCGGCAGAGTGAAAGTTCCGTAACCGCAGCCTAGTTCGGCGACATCTCGAAGCTGCCGGCTGATTCCCAGGCGGTCGAGGATCAGTGAAACATCAAGCAGCGTTTCCCAATACGCCTCTTCTGGCATTCCGCTTTCACGCAGCTTCATGGGTTTAGAACGTCACCAGTCGGTCGGAATCGCGGACGATGTCGTAGAGGTCGTTGAGCGTGGACAAAGGGCAAATCTCCGAGCCCCTGGATTCGCGCAGGTTCAAGCAATTGCATCCACACATGCCGAATGTCGTCAGCTTCTCGCCAAACCAGCCTTTGATGATATTGAACATTGACCGTCTCAGTGTTTCGAGCAACCAGCGACATGACAAGCGGGATTGGGGGGCATGTCTGGAAGCACGTAGGACGATGACTTTCTTTCCCGAGGAATTATCCGGCCAATCGTCGGACACGAGTGGGACTGAATACGCACCTTGTGTCGCTGCTACATCTACTCCCTCGCGCCTTGTGCTGAACTGTCGGTGTGAGCACGAGAACGACTGTAACGTCCGGCAACCAACGCTGGGGCATCTACTACACGGACCGAGAATACGCCCGCTTGATGGGCGATCCGTTGCGAACGGTTGTTGAAGCGCCCTCCAAGCTCGCCGCCGAGGAAGCCGCCGCGCGTCTCGGGTTTAGCGAACCCTGGGCACATCCTGTCCGCTCGGAGGAAGTCCAACGCGCGGAATGGTTGCCCAAACGCCGGCACAGTCATCGTCCCGAACTCGCCCGCAACAAGCCTTCACGCGGAATCCACATCTGACTATGCACGCACCGACGACCGCTCAAATCCGAACCGCCATCCAAGTGCTGAAGCGCTTCGGCGAACACATTAACCGCAACGCCGCGAACCTCATCGTTGAACTGCCGGAAACCCGACTCGGCGCTCATGTCGGAGCACGGGCGAAGGTGGTGAGCATTGAGCAAATCACCCGCATTCAAGCCGTGACCGCGCAATTGGAGCAGTGGCGCAGCGAACTCAGCCAGCACCAGAGGCAGTGCGTTTCTCATCATGATTAAGACAGGACAAGCCTTACCCCTTGTTGCCACAAGGATTCTGCGTCCGCGAATGAGTCGCGGTGTGAGCGCGGAACAACCGCGCAACATCATCGGCTCGCGGCCACAGCAACAGTCTGTCCGCGAACCTGATTTGGCCAAGCACAGGGCGCATCCGCGCGTTGTCCATGTCCGCGAACAGTCCGCGATTGCATCCTGTCCACGCCCGCAGACGCGGCAAGGAACTGTCCTTGGACACGGACAAGCATCGGCTTCCGCTATCCGCGAACAGGCAGCGACAGCGACCAGAACTCAACCGCCGTCAGTCCATGCCCTCGGCAGGTCCGCGCTCTCGACTACACCGAAGCTCAGAACTGTCCACGACTCGCTGCTGGCAATGGCATGTCCGCGTCAACGCATCCGCGTGTCCGTTTTGCCGCCCAGCACATTCCACGTTCACATCCACTCCATTCCCGCGTATGACCTCATTTGATCCAGCCAGTGTCCGGCAGGCGGTCGCGGAGTTTACGCCGCGCCGTCCAGAAAAGTTCCAGGACCTGATCCCGGCCAAGGAAGTCATCGCCGAACTCCGGCAGAAGCGCGCGTCGTATCGCGCGATTGCCGAATTGCTCACGCAGCATTGCCTGCCGACTAGCAAGACGGCCGTCGCCGTGTTCTGTCATGAGGTGCTCGGCGAAATCGTTCGTCCGCGACGGCGTCCCGGGCGCAAGCGGTCCGTTGCCCCCGCCATGTCCAGCCCTGAAGCCGTCGAACAGCAGCCACCGGACGCGCTCCCAGCCGCAGAACCTTCGGCCACTGGCAGCAGCGAGGACTCCCAACAGCCGCGCGCGCGCGGGCCGCGCATTGCCCAGGTGCGGATGCTCAAACCCCAGACCACATGAAACGACTCGATTTGATCCTCAACGGCAAAGGCGGCGTCGGCAAAAGCTTCTTTGCCGTGAACTTCGTCCAGTTCCTCAAGGACAAGGGCATCGCGCACGTCGCGATTGATTCAGACAACGAGAACTCGACGTTGAAGCGGTTTCATCCAGACGCAAGGTTTCTCGACCTGGACAACCGCCGCGAACTCGACGGCATCTTTGCGGCGCTGGAGAAATCGCAACTCGTCGTCATGGATTGCCGGGCGGCCTCGACCGACCTGTTCATTGAATACTTTGCCGAGATAGACCTGCCCGCCGTTCTCGCGGCGATGGGTGCGCAACTCACGCTCGTCATGCCGGTGAATCACGAGGCCGACAGCGTGGACCAAGTGCAGCGGCTCGCCGACCAGTTCGGCAAGCAGTCCGGTTACGTCGTGGTGCGCAACGCCGCACACAGCGACAGCTTCGCGCTGTTTGAATCCTCGGAGGTGCGGGCGCAGCTCAAGGACAAGCTCGGCGGGCGCGAAATCGCGATGGCCCGCTTGCAGGATTGGCTCGTGGAGATGCTCAACGCCGAGAACGTGACCATCACCGCAGCGGTCAAGCACGCCGCGTTCAGCCTCCTTGATCGGCAGCGCCTTCAGACCTGGCAGCGCAAGCTCTACGGCGAAATCGAATCGGTCACCGAACTCCTTCTGCCGACCAAGTAGCCTATGCCAAACATCGAACCCGACTTTGACGACGATTTCGAGCGGGCAGTGGCCGACTGGCGCGAACGATACCGACTGCGCGAGGACGATGCGGTGCTGTTGCTGGTCGAGTTGTTCCGCATCCACCAGCGCCATTGGGATGAGCTGCGGCGGCGCGAACTGCCTTCGTTTGAACTGGTGCGGGCCGACATCGCCAAGCTCGCGGAAACGACGCGGGCATTTCAGGCACAGTCGGCGACTCTCCTGGACGCCCTGAAGAAGCTGCCCTCGACGCATCTCGCGGCCCGAATCACCCGGACGGCGGCATTCTTCGCCGCGCTCGCCAGCCTGCTGGCCGGTTACCTGATCGGGAGGGCGTGGCCGTGAAACTGGATTTCATGCCAATCAGTCCGATCGCATTCCCACCGGACCTGGAATTGATGCTCCGGCATCCCCAATACCTCCTGCTGGCTGGCGCGATTGTATCGGCGCTGGTAGCCGCGTGGCTCTTGTTCGCGCCGACGCAGCGGGGATTTGTCGCGCGCCTGGGCGGGCTGACGTGGCGGCGAAACCAGTTTTGTCGCGGTTGGCTCATCACCGGGGACACCGGCTCAGGCAAGACGAGTTCCGGCATCAACCAACTCGCGCACCAGGTCTTCCGGAATGAGCCGACGTGGGGCGGCCTGTGCATCGACGAGAAAGGCGTCTATTGGGAAACGCTCGCCGCGATGGCCCGTCACTACGGGCGCGAGCACGACCTGATCCATCTGCAAATCCGCGCCAACGACGCGGACATTCATTGGACACCTCCGCACCGCTACAATCTGACCGGCGACCGGAGCATCCCGTTCACGACCTACGCCAAGTTCGTCGTGGACACCGCCACCAGCCTTGGCCAGGGCGGCGACAAGGGATTCTTCAAAAGCCAGGCACAGACGCACATCGCCCATGCGCTGGAAATGCTGTTCGAGTTGAACCGACCGGTGACCCTGCGAGGCGCGTTTGAGCTTCTGTCTGACCGCGAGATGCTGGAGGAAGAGATGGAAAACCTCGAATCGCTGCTGGAAACGCCACGCCGCGAAGCCGTTTACGCCCACTTCGCCAACCGCTTTCTGACGCAACCCGACGAGCAGCTTGGCGGTGTCCGTGAAACCATCGCCAATTATCTCCAATACTTCCTCACGCCCGAGGTGTCGGAAGTGTTTTGCACGGGTGAGAGCACGTTCCACTTCAGCACGATTGACCAGGGCCGAATCATCCTCACCACGATGCCGCAAAAGTTCCAGACTGAGCGGCGTTACGTGAACACGTTCCTGAAACTGCTCTACTACAACCATGCCCTGCGCCGATTCGACCAAGCCAAGGCCGACCGCGCCAAGAACAACCTGCTCATCCTGTGGGCCGATGAAGCGCAGCGGTTCATGACCGCCAGCGAGGATGGCACGAGCGATTACAATTGCGTGGACGTGATCCGCGAAGCGGGCGCGACCATCGTCGCCGCCGCCCAGAGCACGACCTCGCTTGTGCCGCCGCTCGGCAACGACAAGGCGAAGGTGCTGACTCTGAACCTCCGCAACCGCCTCATTTTCCGCGCCGCCGATGAGGCCGACGCAGTCCAGGCCGCCGATTTCCTCGGCAAGAAGCGCGTCGTCAAACGCTCGTGGGGCTATAGCGCTGGAAGGGCAAGCAGCAACTACTCCGAAACCGAAGAGCACAAGATCAAGCCCCACAAGCTCCGCAACCTCCGCGACCACGAGTGCGTGCTCGTCCATTGCGAGCGCGGCTTTCGGCGCGTGACGCTTCCGCCGATGGAATCGGACGGGACGACTGCGAAATGGTTCTCCCGGTGGAGGCGAGTGTTTTGAAAATCGGATACACGGTCCGAAACCCGGCGTGTTTACCGCATCCTGAGCAGGCGCTTGAGTTTGCTCTCGTCGTTGCCGCAATCGAGGTGCAGTCTCGCCAACACCCACTCGTATCGCGGACGCCCCTTGAGCCCCTGCGACTTCGCCTCCTTCCAAAGTCGCTTGGCGGCAACAGCCTCTTCGCGCATCGCCATCCGATTCTTGCTCAACTTCGGACCTTGCCGGTGAACTCCACGCGCGCGATGTAGTGCCGTGATCGCCTTCCAGTTCAAATCCCGCTTCGGGTCGAAGCTCCAGTAAGCAGGAATCAAGATCATCGTTCCGAACGGTGTCAAGTTGACGGTCAGCTTCAGGAGCAGCGGACGGTCGCCTTCCATTCCATACAAATTCCACTTGTGGCAAAACGCATCGAAGACGTTTTGAAACCGCTCCTTCTTGGCTTTCCAGCGGAAATCCCACGCGGAACGGAAATTTCTCTCCTGAACCATCCGCCGCCGAACGACGCCCTTCGGATTCCGGTATTCGTCCACAGGGAAGTGTTCCTTGATTTCGTTCCACGCGTGGTTGAAGTCGGCGTCGCGGTGGAGTTGTTGCTCCATCTCCTCGAATTTCGGCTGTGACTTGATCAAGGACTCGTAGTTGCCCTGCTGAACAAGATGCTCATGGGCGGCAGCCACATCCTGAACCGCCTGATCCGGCGGCGCACCCAGCAGGGCGAGGAGGAGCTTAGCTTTCGCGTCGAGTTTCCCGCCTGAGACCATCTTTCGCAAAACGTGCGTCATCAGCCCGGCGACATCCACAGGCCAGAGCGTCAGCGGAACGAACAGCCACTGGCAGAGCCGTTCAAGGTCCGCATAGTCGCAGTGATTCCGAATCTGCCTCTTGACCCGGTGAAACTCGCGCACGACTTCTCGCGCCTTCTCGGTTCGGCGGAAAGCCAGCCGCGACAACCTGGCGAGATCTGCTTGGAGGCTTGCTGTCATACGATGGCAGCATAAGGGATTCGCACCACCAGGAGCAGTCAAAACCGGTGCGCGAAATGTCCCCAAACTTTGCCCCTTCGCGCTCGTGACGGGCATGCGAGTATGCCCTCAGTCGGAAACCAAAGCCCGACACGTTATGCCGAATGCAAAACAACATGTGATCGCAGGACTGGCAGTGGGCGCAGTAGTGAACAGCGCAATCCAATGGCTCGACCGAGTGGATGATCCGAACAAGCCGTTCGATTGGGGCGAGCTGCTCGTCTGCTCAATCGCTGCCGGGGCGGCGGCATTGCTGCCGGACATCCTCGAACCAGCCGACGGCCCGGATCATCGGAAATTCTTTCACAGCCTCACCGTCGCCGGCCTGGTCGCGCACGCGATTTCAGGCAAGCATACCGAGAACTACTCTGAGCCGGCCTGCCGGCTACTTGCAGCGCTCGGCATGGGGTATCTCAGCCACATCGCCCTCGATTGCACGACTCCCGCAGCAATAGACCTCGTATAAGTGATCAGAAACAGGCAACACACCGAACCCGCCAAACGGACCAATTCGCCACTTCAGAACGGGGAGGCAACCCCGTGCCGCACCCCAATCGCCGCGTTCTTCGCCTGTGCCTCACAAACACGCCGTAAGCAGTATGGCCATTCCGGCGGTCTAAAGTCCCATTTGACAACCGCCCGAACTTTGATACTGTATGTTTCGTCGGTTCAAACGAAAGGCATCACCGGCGACCGGGATGCCTTTCCAACTAACCGCGAGCCTTGCGGCCACGATCAGGTGTTGCGACTAAGAAGGTGGCAGAGGGGCGGGCGGGAAACAACAACTATTCGGGGTCGAGTCGCGCCTCGCACCGCGACATTATGATCGCCCTTAAGAAGCCAACTGGCCCGCGGCCCTTGCCGCGCATCAGCGTCACCAAACTTGGTGAATATGTCGGCAGCCGGTCCGCTGCCCGACGTAAAACCATCCTCGTGGACCAGAAATATCCCAAGCCGTTCAAGACGGCCATTTACAATGACTGCTTCGACCCCTTGGTCGGATTCTTCGTTGATGCCGCACACAACCCGGCGGTGGTAAGGGCAGCCATCACCGCCATTCAATCCCGGACGGTCGCGACCGAGGCCGAGGAGATGCGTCGTCAGGTCAACAGCCAGGCGCTCGACCACTTGCTCAACACCGCACCCAGCCTGCCGCTCACCGGCATCACGTTCCGCAAAGCACCCGAATCCGCCAAGCCCCTGCTCATCGCGGGCGTCGAAGTCAGCATTCGGCCCGAACTGGAACTGGTTGTCACAGGGAAAGGCGGGGTGGTTCGCTACGGCCTGCTCAAGCTCTACCTGAGCAAAAGTCATCCACTCACGGACGACGCCGGAAATTACGTTGCCACGCTCGTTCACTCCTACGCGAGTCATCGCTTCACCGGACCGAAATCCGTGGACCGAAAGCACTGCTACGTCTTTGACGTATTTCAGGAAAGGCTCTTCGTCGCGCCGGTGAATCACACCCAACGCCGCAAGGACATCAGCGCCGCCTGCGAAGAAATCGCGAGCCGCTGGCCATCACTCTAACGCCAAACGATACTATGGCAACGAATCCACCTAAAGGCGACGGCCACCGGAATGGTCCGGTGACGAACCGCTCGCAGACTTGGAATCCCCAATCTGAACGCTGGGTTAAGCGCGACACTGACACGGGGCGCTTTATGGACATGAAGTCCAACCCGAAACCGTTCAAAGGCGTGCGCAAAGAGAAGTAATCTGTGAACACAACGCTCGGACAAGTCGCCGCACTACGTGCCGGCTATCCGTTCCGGTCGAGCATCGAGCCCGACCCGGACGGGACTGTTGCGTTGATTCAGGGGCGCGATGTGGACGCCGACCGCCTCCGCATCGCGCCTGCCCAAGATGGGCTGACGCAAATCAGTTCCAGCGGGATTCGGAATCTCGCCGAGCACCTGCTTCAGCCCGGCGACGTGATTCTCATGGCGCGCGGCCCGCGCAATTACGCTGTACCCATCGGCGAAACCAGCGGGCAGGCCATCGTGCCGGGCAGCTTTCATGTGCTCCGTCCCGACACAACCCTTGTGTTCCCGCCATTCCTCGCGTGGTGGCTCAACCAGGACGCGTCGCAGCAATTCATGCGCGCGAACAACTCCGGCACGACCATTCCCATGATTTCCCTCGACGTGCTGCGCGCGTTGCCGGTGCAACTGCCACCGCTCGACGTGCAACGCCGCGTCGCCGAACTCAATTCCCTGATCGAACAGGAACACAATCTCATGAACGACCTTTCCACCGCCCGTCGCGACCTTTTGCGCGCCTGGGCCAACCAACAAGCCGCCCATGCCTGACCCCATCATTGACCGCAAAGCCGAAATCAACCGCGTTGCCTGGAAAGCGTGCGACACCTTCCGGGGCGTCATGGACTCGTCCGTTTACAAGGACTACGTCCTGACCATGCTCTTCCTCAAATACCTGAGTGACGTGCGCCGGCAACGCGTCGAGGAACTACGCGCCCAGTTTCCCAAGGACGAAGTCATGGTGCAGCGCCGCCTTGCTCGTGAGCGGTTTATCATGCCGGAGGACGCCACGTTCGATTCGCTCCACGCCCAGCGCGATGCCGACAACATCGGCGAACTCATTAACCATGCGCTCGATTCCATCGAAGACGAGAACAAGGCAAAGCTCGACGGCGTGTTCCGCAAGATTGATTTCAACTCCGAGGTGAACCTCGGCGAGACACGCGACCGCAACCGCCGCCTCAAGCATCTGCTGGAAGACTTCGCGCCGCTGGACCTGCGCCCGCGCACACTCGGCAATGCCGACATCATTGGCGACTGCTACGAGTATCTCATCGGCCAATTCGCTTCCGATGCCGGCAAGAAGGGCGGCGAGTTCTACACGCCCGCCGAGGTTGCCACGTTGCTCGCCAAGCTGCTTGCGCCAAAGCCGGGCAACAAGATATGCGACCCAACGTGCGGCTCGGGCTCGCTGCTGGTGAAGGTCGCCCACGAAGTGCCGCGCAGGGACAAGACACAGCCCGCCAACGTCGCCGTGTTCGGCATGGAGAACAACAACCAGACCTATGCGCTGGCGCGGATGAACATGTTCCTCCACGGCCTCGACGCCGCGCGCATCGAATGGTGCGACGCGCTCAACTCACCCAAGCTTGTCGAAGATAGCCGCCTGATGAAGTTCGACATCGTGGTCGCCAATCCGCCGTTCTCGCTCGACAAGTGGGGCGCGGAAAAAGCCGCCGCCGATCCTTACGGCCGCTTCCATCGCGGCATCCCGCCGAAGACCCGTGGCGACTACGCCTTCATCACTCACATGATTGAAGCTGCCGGCGCTGGCTCAGGCCGCGTCGGAGTGATTGTGGCGCATGGCGTCCTTTTTCGCGGCGCTGCCGAAGGCCGGATTCGTCAAACCCTCATCGAGGAGAACCTACTCGAAGCCGTCATCGGCCTGCCGGTGAATCTCTTCTATGGCACGGGCATTCCAGCGGCGATTCTCCTGTTCAACAAGGGCAAGAAGGAAGCCCGCCACGGCACGGACATCCTGTTCATTGATGCCAGCCGCGACTTCGCCCAGGACGCGAAACAAAACAAACTCCGTCCGCAGGATATCGAGAAGATTGTGGAGACGTTCCGCAAGTTCGAGGACGTGCCCAAATACGCCAGGCGCGTCACGTTCGAGGAAGTGAAGGAGAACGACTTCAATCTCAACATCCCGCGCTACGTGGACACCTTTGAACCGGAAGCCCCGGTGGACTTGAAGAAAGTGCAGAAGGAAATCACCCGCCTCGAAGACGAACTCGTGGGCGTGCGGAAGGAAATCGGGCGTTACCTCAAGGAGCTTGGACTGTGACGAAGCCGCCCAAGGGTTGGAGAATCGAAAGACTCGACAAGCTTGCCGAGATTCAGACCGGCATCGCCAAGGGCGCACAGAAGGAAACGCCCGTGGTAAGCCTACCGTATCTTCGCGTGGCAAACGTCCAAGACGGACACGTCAACCTGTCGGAGATGAAAACCATAGAAGTCCCAGAGCGCAAAGTTGATCGTTATCTGTTGCGACGTGGTGACCTTTTGCTGACCGAAGGTGGAGATTTCGACAAACTCGGGCGAGGCTGCATCTGGCATGGACAAGTCGAGCCGTGCGTTCATCAGAACCATGTGTTCGCTGTGCGCGTCACTTCTTCGCAACTTCGCAACGATTTCCTTGAGAAGCTTACAGCCTCGCCTTGGGGACGGCGTTACTTCCGCAGTTGTTCCAAGCAGTCCACCAACCTCGCCAGCGTCAACACGAGCCAACTCAAGGCGTTCCCCGTGCTTCTGCCCCCTCTCGCGGAGCAGCGCAGAATCGCCGCAATTCTCGGCGCATGGGAAATCGTTACGGAAAAGCTGCAACGCTTGATAGTGGCGAAAAGTGCGCGTCTAGGCACACTCCGGCGACAGCTTCTCCACGGCACACGCCGCTTTCCGAAGTGTGGTCGTTTGAAATGGCGGCGCGTCCAGTTGAGTGAAGTCCTGAAGCACATCTTTCGCTCGGTGAACTGGTCGCCAATCGAGGTTTATCGTCTTATCAGTATCCGCCGCCGTTGTGGCGGTTTGTTCCGCCGAGAAGATTTGCGTGGCGCAGATTACAAGACCACCGACCTGCACGAACTTCGCACCGGCGACTTCCTCGTTTCCAAGCGGCAGGTTGTTCACGGAGCGTGGGGCATGGTCACGAGGGAATTCTCCGGCTGCCATGTCTCCAAGGAATACTCCATCCTCGTGAACAGAGCGCCCGAGGTGTTGCACATGCCGTTCTTCGACTGGCTCTGCCACGAACAACGCATGTGGCATCTGGCCTTCCTCGCCAGCGACGGCGTTCACCGTGAGAAGCTCATCTTCGATTCCAAGGACTTCCTGCGGCACTATATCGAGTTGCCGCCGACCATCGAAGAACAGCAGCGCATCGTCGAAGTCCTCGACGCCTGCGACCAGGAAATCCGCCTGCTAGAAGCCGAGTTGGAAGCGCTCAAGCAACAAAAGCGCGGCCTGATGCAAAAGCTACTGACCGGCGAAGTCCGTGTTAAGACCAAATAGGTATGAGTGACGACAACGCGACTCCCAAGAACTCCGACTTTCTTCGTGATGCGTTCGCGACAGAACAGGAATGCCTCGCGGCTCGGTTGAGGTCCTCGCGCCGCATCACCCACGCGGGCGACCGAGGCGAAGTCAACGAGCAGCACTTCATTGATTTTCTGCGCAAGTATCTCCCGAACCGCTACACCGTTGAGAAGGCCATCGTGCTTGATAGCGACGGCAAGGTCAGTCAGTCCATTGATGTGGTGGTGTTTGATCGGCAATACACGCCCGCCCTGCTGGACAACGACAAGCATCGCTATGTCCCCGCAGAGGCCGTCTATGCCGTGTTTGAGTGCAAGCCGAAGATTGACAAGGGCTACCTGGAATACGCGGCGGACAAAGCCGCGTCAGTGCGCCGGCTGAAGCGGACATCGGTCGAAATCTACACGGCCAACGGCAGACTTTCCCCGAAGCCACACTTCGAGATTGTGGCGGGCATTCTCGCCATCGAAGTGGATTGGAAGGACGGTCTGGGCGAATCGTTTCGGGAGATTCACGCGAAGCTGCCGAAGGAGGGCACGATTGACTGCGGGTTTGCCGCAATGGGCGCGAGTTTTGATGTTTTCGAAGCACAGGGCAAATACACGTTCGGCCCACCGGAAAACGCGCTTGCCCATTTTGCATTCCGACTGCTCTCGAAACTGCAATCCCTGGCCACAGTCCCGGCAGTGGACTGGATGGCCTACGCCAACCAACTCGCCAACAAGCCCGCCACCCAAGGAGTGCCCCATGTTTGATTACAACGAACAGATTCAAGCTTACGAAACCGACTGTGTGAATCTGCCGCAGGCGGTAAAGGACAAGTTGCGTGGCCACCGGGAAGCGAATCGCAATCGCCTCAAGCGAAATCGGCCCGAGGACATCCGGCTCAATGACGACCATTTCATTCCGCAAGGTTCGATGGCCAGCAACACGACCGTGCAGGAGAAAGACAACGCTTACGACATTGACGACGGGGTGTGGTTTCACAAAGACGACCTGAAAAAGAAGGACGGCACGGCCTACACCGCGCACGAGACCCAGGAGATGGTGCGCGACGCGGTCAAAGACCCGAATTTCAACAAGCAGCCGGAAATTCACAACAACTGCGTCCGCGTCTTCTACGCGGAAGGGCATCACGTTGACATTCCGTGCTACCGGAAGCTCGACGCGGATACCGACGTGGAACGCCAGGAACTGGCCGGGGCGAGTGGCTTCACCGGGTCTGACCCGACCGAAATCAACCGTTGGTTTGAGGAACGCGTCGAGGCGCTGAACAAGCAGCGGGACGGAGCAGGCTCGCAGTTGCGAGTGATGATTCGCCTGATGAAACGGTTTGCCCGCAGTCGCGGCGAGGATTGGGACATGCCGAACGGGCTCAAGCTGACGATGCTGGTCGAGGAATGCGCTCCCAGCTACTACGAGCGTGACGACGAGGCGTTCTACTGGCTGCTTTCAAAGCTCAAGACCCGGCTTGCGTCCAGCCTCGAAGTCGAGAACCGGGCGCAAACCAAGACCCCGCGCGACAAACTCACGAAATCCGCGAACGATGAAAACATGGTCGAACTCCGCACTCGCGTAGGCGAGGCGCTCGACAAGCTGTTGGTGCTGCATCATCCCAATTGCACGAAGCCGCAGGCGCGCGAAGCGTGGGATTGGGTGTTCCAAAGCGACGGCTTCTTTGAAGCCTACGACAAGGATTCTGCCAAGGCACATGCACTGTTCAGCAAGGCCGCGCTCGTGAATGCCGGGCTGGCTTCGACGAACGGTTCAGGGGTGATTGTCTCGACTCTTGTTGGGGCGGGCGTGCCGAATCTGGCTCACAAGTTCTATGGTGATGATTCCGACAAACAAGGCTGACAAGTATCGCAAGGTCGTCAGCGAACAAGCGCTGCTTCGGGAGAAGTTCCCGTTTTTGAACTCGCGCATCAGTGGGTTGAAACTGACATGCCGGGGACGCATCCAGCCGACGGAGCAGAGCCCAAGCTATCGCGTCGAAATCCACTACGCGCCGTGGAACTCGCCAGAGGTCCGCGTCATCGAGCCGAGGATTGAATACACCAAGGGCGCGCACATGTTTCACAACGACACGCTCTGCCTTTTCGACTGGCGCGAACAGCCGTGGCAGAAACACTGGCATCTGCACCAAACCATCATCCCGTGGACAGCGGAGTGGCTCGTGTTCTACGAGTTATTCCTGCTCACCGGCAAGTGGCTCGGAAAGTCAGCCGCTCACGGCCAGCCCAAACCCGAAGACCTTGCTCCGACCGAGGACCATAGCCGGAACTGAGCGAGAAGATTCATATCGTCCTAAAAGCACTCATGAACACAAATCCTCCGGAGAACTTTTTCCCGCACGGCAACCGCTGGGTTCGCGCAGACTTTCATCTGCACACGTGCCAGGACAAGGAGTTCGACTACAAAGGCGAACCGAGCGCGTTTACTGGCGAGTTCGTTGATCGGTTGGAGCACGAGGGTGTTGGAGTTGGAGTCATCACCAACCACAACAAGTTCGATTTCGAGGAATTCAAGTCCCTCCGCAAGGCCGCGAAGAAGCGCGGCATCTTCCTTCTGCCGGGGGTTGAACTCTCAGTGAACGACGGTGCGAACGGCATCCACGCCTTGATTGTCTTTGAACGCAACGCCTGGGCGAAGGAGAAAGATTGGATCAATCCTTTCCTTGAGAGCGCCTTTCACGGAACAGACGTAACAGATCGCGGTAACGAAAACGCCCGCTGCGGCTGGAGTCTGACGACATTGCTTGAGGAGCTACACAAGGCGCGCGAAAAGCATGCCCGCGACAGCTTCGTCATCCTGGCTCATGTCGAAGACCGTTGTGGTTTCTTCAACGAACTCGACGGTGGCCGTGTAGGCGAATTCGGAAAGCAGGCGCTCTTCCGAGAGAACGTGCTCGGATTTCAAAAGGTTCGCACACGCGACAAGGAAAAGGACTGGAAGCAGTGGCTTGGCGAACCGCTGCCGCCTTCCGTTGAAGGTTCTGACCCAAAGGACTTGGCAAAGGTGGGGCAGGCGCACAAGACCGGCGGTCAGGAGCAGCGGTGCTTTCTGCAGATTGGGGCACACACGTTTGAAGCGGTTAAACTTGCGTTGCTGAACCATCGCCACCGGGTTTCCGCTGCGCCACAGGAAGTCACGCATCCGCACGTGCTTTCCATTGAGGTCGAAGGAAGCGGAACGGATGGAGTCCGCTTTCAGTGGGCGCTAAACAGCGGGCTTAACAACCTCATCGGCATTCGTGGTAGCGGCAAGTCCACGGTCTTGGAACTCCTGCGATACGGACTCGGAGTTGAGTTGCGCGGACGCTGGACTACAAATCCGCCGGACGAAACCTACAAGACGGCGCTGGTTAAAGAACACGTTGGCAGCGGTGGGAAAATCACCATGCACTTGCGCGGACCGGGCGGCAAAGAATACGAGGTAAAACGGATTTGTGGGGAAGTGCCCAAGGTTTTCCAGAACGGGCAATTAACTCAGAACCTCCGCCCTAATGGAGGGCTGCTGAAGGTTCTCTATTTCGGCCAAAAGGACTTGAGCGAATTGGGCAAGGAGGACCGTAACACCGATTTGATTGAGAAATTCTACTCGGACGAACTCCGGGAGGTCCGGGAGAAAACAGAGCCAAAGGTGCAGGCTGTGCGCGATGTGGTTCTGAAACTCGGTCGGCAAGAAACGAGTGTCGGTAAGAAAGATGAACTGCTCGAAAAGAAGGCGAAGGTCGAGGAAAGCCTCAAAGTGTTCCAAGAGCACAAGGTTGCCGACAAGCTGGCGAAGCAGGTCGCCTTCAACACGGACATCGCCGCGTTGCAGGAGACAGCCGACTGGCTTGAAGAACTGGCCAACGCGGCAGAAGACCTTCAATCAGAACACGCCGAAACGCTCACAACTCTGATGGGGATGAGTTCCAAAGAGAACCCCGAGGAGATTCAGGCGGCGAAGACGGCTTTGAAGCCTGCCAACGATTTCCTGGCGGACCTCGTTTCCAGCGTCTCTAGCCTGCGCGCCGCCAAGCAGACGGTCGAGGAAATCAAATCAAAAGTTGAGAAGAAGCGCGAAGGTCTGGACGAGGAGTTTGCGGCAGTACGTCGGCAGATTCAGTTGCCCGAAGTCAATCCCGACACTTACGTCGAGTTGGAAAAACAACTGCGTGAAACCAAACAGTCGCTGGAAGACTTGTCGCGTGACGAAGCCAAGCGAAGGCAGACAGCGAAGGAACTGGAAACGGCCCTGACCGAGCTGCGAGAGGCATGGCACGAGGAGTTTAAGCGCCTTGACGAATCCATTCGCGCTCTGAACGAACGCAAACTGCCCATTGCCCTTGAGCTTCAGTATCGCGGCAACAAGGTGATCTTTGAGAACTTCTTGAAGGAGTTCTTCAAAGGCACAGGCGTTCAAGGTGCGACCATTGAGCGGTTGGCAAAGGAGTTTGTTGACGGGATTGACATCTACCAAGAACTCCAGAAAGGCGGGGATCGGTGGAAAGACGTGGTAAAGGTCGCGTCCACTCAGCAGAAGCTGGAGGGGTATATCCGACAGAAGCTCGCCGAGTTCCTTGCTCTTCGAGTGCCCGACCGGTTGGAACTCAGTCTCCACGGAAAGCAATTGGCTCGTCACAGCCTTGGGCAACGCACGTCAGCACTTGTCCTCTTCCTCCTCGAACGCGGCGACTACGACCTTCTGTTGATTGACCAACCCGAGGACGATCTGGACAACCAGATCATCTATCAGGATGTCATTCGGCGGTTACTGGAGTTGAAGACCAAGCACCAGTTCGTGTTTGCGACGCACAACGCGAATATCCCGGTTCTTGGCGAATCGGAAATGGTCGCTTCGTGTTCCTTTGAGGAAGCGGGGCTGACACTGAGCACCGGTTCGACCGACCACCCGACAATTCAGCGAGACATCATCTCTGTGATGGAAGGCGGCAAGGACGCTTTTGCGCTCCGCAATCGCATCTACGAGCAGTGGAAGGGTGGGGCGGTGGAAGCCGAAAGGGAGAATTGAATGCCCAACGAACCCACCACTCCCGACACGCGCGAGAAACTGGCGTCACAGATTCCAGCGGTGGAATTGCTGATGAAGCTGGGCTTCCGCTACCTGCCGCCGACCGAGGCGCTGCAATTGCGTGGCGGGCGCAAATCCGAGGTGTTGCTGACGCCCATCCTGCGCGAACAGCTTGCCAAGATGAACCGTGTCCGCTGGCGTGGCCGGGAGCAGCCGTTCAGCGCCGAGGCGGTCGAGTCTGCCATCGCCACTTTGCGGGATCTTCCGGATGAAGGGCTGATTCAGACGAGCGAGAAGGTTTACGACCTCCTCTCCTTGGGAAAGAGCTTCCCGCAAACGGTCGAGGGTGACACGCGCAGCTTCACGCTGCGCTACGTGGATTGGGAGCGCTGGGGCGAAAACGCCTTTCACGTCACCGAGGAGCTCGCGGTGGAGCGGACAGGCTCGCGCGAAACCTATCGTGTGGATGTCGTCTTGTTCGTGAACGGCATCCCGTTCGCGGTGATCGAGTGTAAACCTCGCGGCAAAAAGTGGCTCAATCAGGGCATCTCCCAACATCTGCGGAATCAAAAGAACGACGGGATTCCCCGGCTCTACTGGTTCGCCCAACTTGTCCTCGCGTTGAATGGCGAGAGCGCCCGTTACGCCACCGCCCGAACGCCAGCGGAGTTTTGGTCGGCATGGCAGGAGGCCGTCGCCGACGGCGATGTTCAGACCGTGCTCAACACGGCGCTGCCCGTGGATGAATTGGTCAAGCTGTTCTGGCGGCGCGATGGCCCAAACGAGTTGCGCGAGCGGGGCGTGACCGCTCAAGACCGCACGGTTTTCGGCCTGTGCCGCCCCGAGCGGCTACTGGAGCTGGCGCGCATCTTCGTTGTTTACGACGGCGGGCAGAAGAAGATCGCGAGGCATCAGCAATACGCGGCGGTGAAAGCTGCGCTCGCGCGCGTGCAAGAGCACGAACCGGACGGAAGCCGTCGCGGTGGACTGGTCTGGCACACCCAGGGTAGCGGCAAATCGCTGACGATGGTCATGCTCGCAAAAGCGTTGGCGCTATCACCTGCCATCCGCAATCCACGGCTGATTCTGGTCACCGACCGCGTGGAGTTGGACCGCCAGATTTGCGACACGTTCCGGTATTGCGGCTACGAACCGTTGCGCGCCCGTGATGGCAAGGAGTTGCGTGAACTTATCGAAGCGAAGAAGGCGGCCGTTATCACGACCATCATCAACAAGTTCGAGCGCGCCGTGAAAGGCGCGTCGCACCTGGACGAAGACGAAAACCTTTTCGTGCTGGTGGATGAGGGACACCGGACGAACTTCGGCTCGTTTCACGCATTGATGAGGAAGGCCCTGCCGCACGCCTGTTTTATTGGCTTCACCGGCACGCCCGTCGTGCAGGACGAGAAGCGCAACAACCTCCGCGTCTTCGGGGATTTCATTCACACCTACACGCTCGATCATGCAGTCCGAGACGAAGCAGTCGTGCCGCTTCTTTACGAAGGTCGGCACGTTGAACAGGACGTGGACCAGGCCCAGCTAGACCTTTGGTTCGAGCGCATGATGCGAGGCAAGACGGAGCAGCAGAAAGCCGACTTCAAACGCAAGTTCGCCACGGCGGATCATCTGAACCGGGCGGACAAGCGATTACTCATGGTCGCCTATGATCTGTGCGAGCATTTCACGAGCACCTTTGCCGGCACGGGAGCGAAAGGGCAGCTTGTTGCCCCGCGCAAGGACGTGGCGCTTCGCTACAAGGAGATCATCGAGGAAATCGGACGCACCGACCCCAGCGTGCGAGTGTCGGTCGAGGTTCTGATTTCCGCGCCCGATGACCGCGACGATTACGAGGAGTGTGCCGAGAGTGAATTGCCGCGCGTGCAGGCATTCTGGCGCGAGATGATGTCGCGGTTTGGCACGGAGGAACGCTACAACGAAAGCCTCACCAGTCGCTTCAAAGGCGACGGTGATCCGCATGTCATCATCGTGGTCAGCAAGCTCCTGACGGGCTTCGACGCTCCCGTCAACACCGTCCTCTACATTGACAAGAAGCTGACAGACCACACGCTCTTGCAGGCGATTGCCCGCGTGAATCGTAAGAACGAGGGGAAGGACTTCGGCTACATCATTGATTACTACGGCATCCTGGGCGATTTGAATGAGGCGCTCACCCATTACGAGGCCCTCGCCCAATTCGATCCGGTCGATCTTGCCGCCACGTTGACACCGTTGGCGGATGAAGTCGGAAAGCTGCCGGACACCTATTCTGATGTGTGGGAGTTGTTCCGCACGGTGAAGAACAAGCGGGACGACGAGCAGTTCGCCGCCTGCCTGAAGGACCAGGAGCAACGGGACGAGTTCTACGCCCGCTTGAGCAGGTTCGCGCGCACGTTCCAGGTTGCCATGTCGTCCGCCGGGTTTCTCGCAGAAACTCCAAACGCGAAGGTGAACCAGTATCGCCGCGACCTGAAATACTTCCTCAATCTGCGGACACGAATGAAGCAGCGTTACAGCGAAGAGGTGGATTACAGCGAATATGAGAAACGCATCCAGACCCTCATTGACCGGCATGTTGGCGCAACCGAGGTCACGAGGATTACGCCGCTGGTCAACATCTTCGACAAGGAGCGATTCGATGCCGAAGTGGAGAAGCTCGAAGGTTCAGCGTCGCGCGCCGACACCATCGCAAGTCGCACGGTAAAAACGATTCGCGAGAAGTGGGAGGAAGACCCTGCGTTCTATGAACGGTTCTCAAGGATTCTCCAGCGCCTGATCGAGGACTTTCGCAATAAGCGCATTTCGGATGCGCAATACTTGGCGAGCGTGACCGAGGTGATGCAGAAGGTCCGCGACCAAGGGACGAGCGAATTGCCGGAGGCGCTAAAGCACCTGCCCGCTGCCAGAGCCTTCTACGGGATCATCCGACGGGCCTTGGCCAAGCTGGAATCCATGCTCCCGGCCGATGCCGAAGCACATAGCATCGAATTGGGTTTGGCTATTGATGAGGTGGTTGCGGAGCACACGCGGATAGTGAACTGGACCGCCAACTCGGATGTGCGCAATCACATGCTCAATGCGGCGGAGGATTGCCTACTAGACGTGGCCCGGCGGAAGGGCTTTGTACTGCCGCTCTCGGCTCTCGATGAAATCGGCAAGGAATTGCTGCCCGTCGCAGAAGCGCATTACCACGACACGAACCAACGCCAATGATCTGCGAAGCACATTACGGTAGCCGGAAGATTCCTTTCAGGTTGGAACGCCGCAAGGTCAAGAGCCTGGCCATCAGCGTTCATCCGGCGGGGCTGGTGGAGGTCGTTGCGCCGCTGGATGCGGATGCGGATGAAATCCGGCAACGGGTTGGTCGCAGAGGGCGGTGGGTTCTGAAGCAGCAGCGGGACTTTGCCCGAATGCTGGGATTGCCCGAAGGCCGAAACCACCGAAGCGGTGAATCCATTCGCTATCTCGGTCGCCAGTATCGCCTGCGGATACGGCAAGGGGAGAAGGATGCCGTCCGGCTATCACGCGGCTGTTTGGAGATCGTTACCCGCCCTACATCCCACACCGACAGACCGACACGGCTGCTTGCCGCGTGGCTGGCAGATCGGGCTAGGCAAAAGCTCGCGGAGCGGTTTCAGCGATGTGCCAAACACGTTGAGAGCTTCGGAATCAAGAGTGGCCCATTCTCACTTCGTCGGATGCCGCGCCGCTGGGGAAGTTGCGGCAAGCAAGGCCGGGTGCTGCTGAATCCCGCGCTCGTGGCCGCCTCAGTGGATTGCATTGACTACGTGATCATCCACGAACTGTGCCACCTGCGTTGCCATCATCACCGCCCGGAATTCTACAAGCTGCTGGTGCGAATCCTGCCGGACTGGAAGCGGCGCAAAGCGAAACTGGAAACTTCGCTCGGATAGAATGGCCATTTCCGACTCAGAAGAGCACACCACAATAACGACACGATGATTGTCCCGCCAAAAGAGTTCTTTCAGTTTTGTGCAAAGCACGTGGGCGTGCTTCGCGAACTGGAACAGCGCGGCAATGGAACGGATCTATCCGAGGCCGAAATCGCCAACATTGTCCAACATCACGCTCTGGATTCCGACGAACAGCCAACGTTCGTAATCAAGCAGCTTAAGAACCTCCGAATCCTCGTTTCGGCGGACCAGACCGAGGGCTATTTCCTGATGGCTGAACCGGTGCGGGGCATCCTCCGCTACTTGCTGGAGGAGGCGAAACCCGCCTCGTCCGAAACGGTCCAGAGCTACATCAACCGACTTCAGCAACTCGCCCAAAAGCTACGCGACGCTTTGGCTGCCGAGAATCCAACCTTGGCGGAATTGGCGCTCGCCGACACCACGCATGCGCTCCGCCGGTTGCACGACGATGTTTCGGCGACGCACGTCAGCGTGCTGGCCGAGGTTGCTCGCTACAAGACAGACAAACGGCCCGTTTCGGTTCTGGAGAAGTATCAACGCATCGTCTGGTGGATGCAGCAATACATCGCACCAATGCTGGATGTCATCCGGGTGGACGGCCCGATGCAGGCGACTTTTGCCGAGGTCGAGGAAGCGTTGGAAGCCGCCGCTGCGAATTCATTCGTAATTTCCCTGGACGCGGCTGAAAGAAACCTCCGCCTCGTCCGGGTCACCCGAAGACACGCACTCAACGTGTTTGAACAATCGGGGAAGGAAATATCACCGCTTTATCAATCATTGGCTCGATCCAGCAACCTGGCCACCGGCGCGGCGTGGGCGCTTGACCGCCTTCGCCTTGGCACGGTTGAGGAGTGGATGCAGCAGGCAGTGGTCGCGGTCTTCGGCCTTCGACAACAGGATGCGTTCAGCGACAAAGCGATTGTCGGCGCGGTGGAGAGGTATTTGAACAATCCTCCTACGCCCCCGCCGATGGTAAGTCGGGCGCGCACGTCGGACAAACCAGCGGCCATGCAGCAGCGTGAGTGGCTCAATGCGCTACCGGATGGGATCGCCACGGACCTGCCAGTCGCCGACATCCTCGACTGGTTGACGGCCCATTATCCTATGATGGATACCGAGCAGCTTTTGGCCGGGTTTTCCACACTCTTTTTCCACGAGCAGTTTCGAGCCGAATTCACCGGCGCGGCGGTTCGAGAATACGAAACCCAGCGTCACATTATTCGCGCACATCCCGTAAAGCTGGAGGCAATTCCACAATGAACCACCCGCCACATCTGCAAGCCATCTTCGAGAAGCTAAAAAGCGGCTACCACGTCTCCCCGGAGGACGATGTTCTTTACGGCGCTCTGAACAGCGAGCACTACGAGGAATACGAGCAGTTTTTTGCCGGGATTGGCATCACGCTGCGAAAGCACGAGCACGACTTCTACTATTTCGAGCCGGACGCCGAAGACAAGAATTCACCCCGTCTTGCCAAGATGGCGGTCTTTTCCTTCATCCTAATTGACCACATTGCGAACACGCGCGGTCTTCCGGTTGAACCCACGATCTTCGGCGAGACGTTTACCCTCCGCACACTGCCGCACCTGACCACGTTGGACAGCTACCGCGCCCGGCTTGAACAGGTGAATGTCATGGATTACGCCGATCTCCGGGACACAATCAATCGGCTGGAGAATATAGGCTGGGCAAAGTGGGTTGCGGATGACGAGTTCCGATTCCTGCGGCCATTCCATCGCCTCCTGAGCAAGTGTCTCAAATTGTCGCAACAGTCAGGGCGGAGTGCAGATGAATCCAGTCCAATCGCGCTTCAGATTACTGGCACGCCGGTGGAAGGTGAGGAGGAATCCCATGCGTAACGGTCCTACCAAAATCATTCTGATCAACGCCGGGAAATACGAATACGCCGAGGTTTCCCTGGATGGCGCGATTCAGATAGTCGGCAGGAACAACGCCGGGAAATCCACGCTCATCAACACGCTGCACTTCCTCTACATTGATGACCGCTCAAAGATGTCATTCGGGCCATACACCTTCGACCAGACCCTCGACTACTATTTCATCAACGAACATAGCTACGTGCTATTTGAGTGTCGCACGGTTCGCGGGCAGGTCGTAATTGGCTGGCGTGGGGCGAGCAAGGCATCCGGCGCTGACCCGGAACGCTTCTTCTACCTTGGCCCATATCGCCGGGAGGACTTCTTCGATGAGCGTGACCGCGTTCGGAAACCGGCAGACGTGAACACCCAGCTTGTTGATCGGGACTACCAGTCCCTGAAGAAACCCTCGGAGCATCGCGCGATTCTCCTCTCAAACGCAGCGCAACGGAATAACGGCCTGGGAATCGTGGCACTGAAGGACGGGGAACGATACTCGGATTTCCGCGACACGCTGAAGAATCTCCTGAACCTCGCCAACATCGCACAAGACCAAATGCGCGAACGCCTGCTGATGCTGGCGGGATTGCCCACGGATTACGTCGCCATTGATGCCCGCCGAATCCTCGGTGACGACTACGAACAACTACGGCGTGAACGGGACGAACTCAGCCTCTTCAAGAACCACCAGAGCGACGTCCAATCCATTATTCAATTGTTCAATGAACGCCAGGTGCTGTGGGGACGACTGAACTACCGCTGGCAAGACTTGAAGGCGCGAAAGAAGATATTCGACGAGGAGCACACGGCTCGCGTCGCGAATGTGACCGAGAAGATCGCCACGGCACGGCAGGCAGCCGAGGACGCGAAGCAGGCGGCAGACAAAAAGCAAAAGGAGAAAGAGGGTCTCCTCCAACGGCAATCCCCGATTGATGTTCAACTGAAGATGTTGGAGAAGAACAAAAGGCTTACGCCGGATTCGCCGAGCAGTTCGAGCAAGTGACTCTCGACAATCTCGAAAGACGAGTCAACGACCTGCTAAATCGCCAGCAGGAAGCCTCAACCGAGACGGCTGAATCGGTTCAAGCTCAACTTCAGGCCGCCGAGAACGAGATTGAAGCCACCGCTGAATCCATTCATCACTTTAGTCGGCTCGCCATCACATCGTTGCGCGAGCATTTTTCGGACGACGACATCGCGCGTATGTTTCGCGTCCTGAACCCAGAATTACTCGGGCTGGCGGTTGGGCGCACTGGCATCACGCTGTCGAACTCGAAAGACGTTGTCACACGGCTGCGTCAACTGGTCTCCCGAATCACCGACGGTGTCTATCAGGACGAGTCAATGACTGTGCGTCTCGGACCGACCAGCGATATTCTCTCAAAGTTCCAAAACGTGGAGGCGCTGGAGAAGGAGCTTGAGCGGCAGAAGAAGCAAGCAGCCCGGCTCAGTTCTTTGTTGGAGGCGGTGACTCGCCAAGCCGAAATCGCCAAAGCCATTCACGAACTAAGGACGCAGAAGGAGGAGCAGTCGAACAAGCTCGCGGCCTACAGACAATTCCAGAAGGATCTGGCGAGCGAATCGCAGTGGCGGGATGATTTCAATAAGCTGGAGCGAGCGATCAACGCCGCAGCACAAGCTGTTCGCGAACTGGACGCAGCGCGCGAACAGCACCGGGAGGAGCTCTCGCAGTTGGACCTTCAACGGAAAGCTGCCGATACGGAATATCAGGAGGTTTTGCGGCGCTACGACCAGTGCCAGAACCGCGTTGCCATATTCAACGCTGCCCCACGCGCTGACGCGGAAATCCCCGACGATTTTGACAGCGCCGTCTCAGTCTATTTGCGTGAGCACACCCGGGCGACAGATATGTCACGCGACCTGGAGGTTGCATTCGTCAGACTTGGCGTGTTCGCCGATCGCTACAAGGGACATGATGAGGCAGAAACCATCCGGAACTTGGAACAGGAACTTGATGCGCTGGCAAAGCGGGAAGAGGCCCTCCAATTGCGTTGGAATAGTCAGATTCATGCCTTGAAGGGGAGATTTCAGGAGGTGCTGAACGATCTGAGGCTCATCGAAAGCGCCAAGGACAAGCTGAATCGGGAGCTCGCCCATATTCATGTTTCCGATCTCAAGTCGGTGAAGCTCACCATCGAACGGCAGTCGGACGAGGTATCTCTGATTGAGCGGCTGGCGAACATCGGTGAGCTAAATCTGATGGACGATACAACTCCACTCGACAGGGTATTCGAGCGGGTGCGGGCCAAGATGGGACGAAACCCCGTAACGCGAATCGCGGATTTGTTCGTGCTTGGAGTCCATGTAACTCGGGCTGACAATACGGTCAAGAAATACCCAGACTTCCACCAAGTCGAGTCCGACGGAACTACCATCACGATCAAAGTCATTTTCAACTTGCTCGTTTTGAAAAGCCTCTTGCACAAGGACGACGTGGCAATCCCCTTCTTCTTGGATGAAAGTCAGGACCTTGATCCGGCCAACCAGCGAGCGGTGCTTCACACGGCCAAGAAGCTCGGCTTCATCGCCATCACAGCCGCCCCAAGCGCCATTGGGGAAGTGGACGCCTGCTATTTCCTTGAGCCGAATAAGCAGGGCCGCGTTCTCCTGACGGAAGATCAACGGCTTTCCATGAAACCGAAGGTTCAGTCCACCGAAGCATGACCACCAGTGTCCAGCCAAAGCAACGGAATCTGTGCCTCCGTCTTCTCCGAGAGCGAAAGCTGCCCAAATCGGCTTGTGCGAAGTCGCTCATCCGCGCTTTTGCAGCGCTGTTCGATGCAGGCGTTATTCGATGGAGCAAAGCGGGCGGCGGTCAGCAACTGGTCGTCGCGGACGAAACGGGCTACGAGCGGTGGTTCATGCAGCACTTTCCGGCGGGCGTAATTCCTGATACCGACTCAAGTCAAATAAGGGCAGTGGCGCAGTTTCGCAATGCCAAGGCCCTGCGCAGCAACTTGCCGGAGATTGTCTGCCTTAGAAGCACACGCGACGGAGGATTGCGGCGGAACGGGGACGTGGTGGAGACGACGCACTCAACTCTGCAAAACGGCCTTTTCGCCTTCAGCCTTACACGGCAATGCCCATTCCGCTTGCGCGGCGCGTGCGCGCTCATCGAGAACCTTGCAGTATTCCACTCCTTTGAAACCTTGGCGCTTGAACCCACTCTGGCAATTTGGACAGCCGGTGTGAGTTCGAACCGCTTCATCGAGTGGCTGGCTGCCTGCGTTCACGAAGACGTCGAGATCCTCCATCTCCCCGACTACGACCCGGTTGGACTTTCTGAATTCCTCCGGCTCTCTGAGAGACTCGGAGGCGCGGTGTCGTTGCATTTGCCGGACAACCTGGAGACCCTTTTCCGATGCTATTCCAAACGATCATTGCTGGCTGACACGAAGAATCAGCGCATGCTCATGGAGCTTCGGAGAGCGCAGCACCCGTCCGTCCGGCGAGTGATCGCCTTAATGGATGAGTTCAATGGCGGTTTGGAGCACGAAGCGATGTTTATCAAGCAGGAAGCAACCCAAGGTTGCACCTGCGTGATCACTGGCCACGAGGATGATTCCAATGAGCACTGAATTCGATCATTTCTGCAAGTGGGCTGACGCCGCCCTGGCGAAGCACCAAGTTCATTCGGCTGTCCAACACCGACTCGCCGAACTCCTTGCCCACGAGTTTCCTGACAATCCTTCTGTCGCAGAAGTGTTCGCGGTGAAGGGCGGTCGCAACGATCTCATCCACTACGACCAGCAGGGGCGATTGGCGGTTTTCGAGTTGTTTTGCTCAACAACCCAAGTGCCACAGGACCTCCGCTTGTTGGAACAGGCTGACGCTCACTGGAAGATTGCCGTGCTCCTCGATAGGGAAATACGCCCCGAACTGTCGGACGCCTATTTTCATAAGAAGCCCCAGACGTTTCCTTTCCTATGGCTTAGTCAGGTGATGATGCCGGGAAAAGAAGCTGATTGCCGGAAAAAGCTCCGATTCTTGCTGACTACAGAGCCAATCCACACTCCTTCGGCGTCGGCAGTGGTTCAGACTGTCTCCGGCAACGACAACATCGTCGCCAACGCGCCGCAGGGAGACATCAACATCAACCAAAAGAAGATTGTTCGTCCCAAAGTGGTTCGCGAGTTCGGCGACATCTCCGAGGCGACGGCGTGTGCAATTCAGGACCTCATCCGTCAACTGGCACAAACTGACGAGATGGCAGGGAAGCCGTCCTCGTATGGTGAATGGCAGCAGCGCCTGAAGACTCGTTACAAGGTAGCGTCATATCGGAAATTGACCGTGGACCAAGGCGAAAGTGCCATTCGATGGCTTAAACAAGAACTTGGGAGGAAGCTACCGAGCTTACGCCGGAACAACAACGACGAATGGCGGCAGCGCATCTACAAGGGAATCTGGGCGGCAGCCCGCGAGTTGGGATTCGACAAGCCACAGGTGTATGAATTCGCGCTTCATCAACTTGAGTTGAAGAATCCTATCTCTTCCTTGAAGGAGTTGGGTGAGCAGAAGCTTGAGACGCTGCGAGATAAACTCCGGTATCGTGCCCGGAAGCAGCGCTGAATTCCGCCGTGACCAACGCGCGTTTTCTTCGCTCCACGGGCTGCCGGTCGGCCCTGTCCCCCTCTCGACCACGCCCGTTCCACTCCGCAAACCGCGCGCTCGTCACGAGCGGGCATTCGCCGGACGCCGCAAGCGCGGCGGGCTTCCGTCTGCGGCTCGGCGGCGGGACGTTCCGCTCCGGCTGCGTTTCGCTAGGCGCTGCTCTCCGCCCTCCGCTCCGCTTTCCCCGCTCGCCGACCACAGACCGAAGCTTCAAGCCGATTTGCCACGAGTGGCGCGGCGGAGTTCCGCCTGGCGTTCCAGCAAATCGCGTGTCCGGGCGAGTTCCGCCGCCAGGGCGGATTCCTTCGGCAATGCCGTCAGGTATTCCCTGACGAGCATCTTGCTTCCCAAACCGTCCATCGCATAGCGGGCGAGCGCGTCATCCTTGTCCGTGCAAAGAATCAATCCCACCGGCGGATGTTCGCCGGGCTTCATCCAGTGTTCCCGCGCGTAGTTGCAGTAGAGGTTCATCTGGCCAACGTCGGCATGGACGAGTCCGCCGATCTTCAGGTCAATGATGACCAGGCAGCGCAAACGCCGGTGGAAGAACAGGAGGTGCACGCGAAACCATTCGTGGCCGATGCGCAGCCGACGCTGGCGGGCGACGAACGCGAAATCATCACCGAGTTCGAGCAGGAATGCTTCGAGGTGTCGAATCAGTGCTGCCTCCAGGTCACTTTCGGAGTATTCGTCCTTCAAGTTCAGGAATTCCAGCACCAGAGGGTTGCGGATTTCCTCGTCGGCGGAAACAGCATCGCCCGGCCTTGGTTTTTCACCCTTGAGCAGCATGGCCGACTTGTTCTTCGACAGTGCGGCTCGCTCGTAAAACTGCGCGTTGATCTGCCGGTCAAGCTGACGCACCGACCAGCCACCCGCCAAAGCTTCACGTGTGTAGAATTCGCGAGCCAACGCGTTGCGAACGCGCAGGAGGCGGACGTAATGCGTCCACGGCAGCGGAAATGCCCGAGCAATGTGGCCGAGGCGTTCGAGAAGAGGCGATTGCTTTGGTGAGATGGGGCGGCTGAATTCGTCAATCGCTGATTGGCCAATTGGGGCAATCCCCAGGCTCTTGGCAGATTCGTCAATCAGTGATTGACGAATCGGAGATTCTCCAATCACCGATTGAATTTGATCCGTAAGCGCATGCGTCGCGTAGAATTGCCGCATGGTGCGAAGTTGGATGATCCCGAATCCGCGCCCGAATCTTCGCGTGAGGTCGCGGGACAAGCCTTCGAGTAATGCCTCGCCGTATCCCGCGCGCTTCGAGCCCGCTTGCTCATGCTCCACAATCCGCCGGCCAATCTCCCAATACGTCGCCGTCATCAACGAGTTCACCACCCGGGCCGAGGCACGCCGGGCCGCGTCGAGCAACTCGACCACCCCAGCCAGGACTTCGTGGTAGTCGCTCGGTTTCGCCGGGACTGCTTTCCGGTTTTTCGGTTTGGCGCTCGGTTTACTCATGGGAACTGTCACTGCGGGTTGAATATGATCGGTTTGCATGGGATTGGCGAGCCATTCGGCTCGGGCTTGGACAACGCGATGAAACCCCTCTCGATTGTATGGCGGCGTCGGTCGCGTCAAGGTAGTGCGCCCCGGCTGCCCCCGCCTCCACCTTGACCCGCCCGCCGCCGCCGGGGAGTTTTGCCTTTAGGTTTTCATCGCGGAAGTGTGTCGTCGCGGGGCGACGGAAGGTGAAAAAATCACTGAAATCAGGGCAACTCCTGCTATGCTTTTGCCCGGGACTCGTGTTAAATGGGCCAGAATTCACGTTCAATGGTCGAAGTGCAAAACATCTGACGTGAGAACCACGATTCAAAAGTCCTGGTATCGAAACGGTCTGCTCCGCGAACAAATGCCTCTCCGAAACGGTCACCGGCATGGCGTTGCCCGTGTCTGGCACAAGAACGGACGCCTCGCCTCCGAGGAGCGCTACGCCGATGGCCTGTTGCATGGCGTCTGCCGCCAATGGAGCGAAGCGGGCCGACTCCTCGGCAAATACCTCATGGTTCAAGGCACGGGTGTACAGCGTGCATGGCATGACAACGGCAAGCCCCAGATGGAATTGTCCACCGTGCGAGGCGAGTTCTGCGGGCGTAGCCGAAGCTGGTTGAGTGACGGCACGCTCTTGTCCGACGACATCTATCTCCGGGGTAAGCTGGTCAGCGCCGACGAATACCGCGCGGCGGCAGCGAAGGACAAGTCGTTGCCGAGGCTTGGCAGGATGGCGAAGGCGGTGAAGCCGGTGTCGGAGAAACACATTCACCGAGTTTTCGTCGCCGGGCTGCTGGCCAAGCCCAATCGGTTCGAGTCTCGATCCTGGCTGGAAAGCGGACGCGGCGACAAGAAGGCCCGATCGCTCGGCCGATTCAAGCGCGAGAGTGACGCGGCGAAGTTCGTCGCCGCGCTCTACGACGCCGGCGCGACCGAGGTGATCGCGCCCGACGTTTACCGCAGCAAGAAAGGCGACGAGTTTGCGGATGCCTTGCTGGTGCGCGTGCCGAAGTCTCCCGCCAAACGGAAGGCGATCCGCACGGTCTGCGCCCAGCTTCAAAAGCGAAAGCTTGGAGCAGTGCAGCCGGACGTGGACCTCGGCGAGACGCATTTGTTCCTTTCCCTGGCCTGAATTAGAACACGCCGAGGCGGTCGTGCAGTTCGTCGTGCGCGAGAATACCACAAGCGGAGCGACCGGCGAGCAGGCATTCCGTCACGGCGTCGCCGACGAGCTTCTCCACGGCATCGCGCATCGGGCGTGCGCCGAGCTTCGGGTGGAAACCCTTTCGGACGAGAAACGGCAGGGCGGTCTTGTCGAGTTCGAGCTTGTGACCGCGCACGGCCAGAAACTCGATCTCACGAGACAGGAACTTCTCCGCAATCTCCAACTGGTGTTCGTAGCTCAGGCGATGGAACACGAGCTTCTCATTCACGCGCGCGAAGATCTCCGGGCGCAAGGCTTGTTGCGCACGGGTGAGGACGTGGCGTTCGAGCGTGGCTTCGTTCGAGTGCTGGAGGCTCATCAGTTCCGCCGACCCAATGTTTGACGTGAGCCACACGTAGAACCCGCTGAAGTCGAGCGTCTGGCCGGTCGCGACCGTGAGCCGCGCGGCGTCGAGCAACTGCAACAGGATGTCGAGCACGCGCGGGTGGGCCTTCTCCGCTTCGTCGAACAGCAACGAGCCTTCCGCCGCGCGTTCGCGCACCGCACCGAGGTAGCCGATTTCCCCAAGCCGCGCGCCCAGCAGCAGACCGAGGGCTTCCTGATTCTGAAACTCCGACATGTCGAACCGGAACAACTTCCCATCGCCGAAGACGTGATTCGTCGTCACGACCACCGTCTCGGTTTTGCCCACGCCGGTTGGCCCGAGCAGCAGAAAGCTGCCGCGTGGCCGTGACGGTTTCGTGAGCCCGAGTTCGCCCCGGCGAACGGCGGAGACGATTCGAGGAATCGTGTGGGACTGGCCGCGGATTTCGCGCGGCAACAACACGTCGAGTTCCTGGAGGTTGGTAAGCTTGTGCGAGTCTGGTGTTTTGTTCATCGCCTACCTTTAGCAGGGACATCCCCGCACCTTGTGTCCCTCCTACACCCGGCTTTCTGTCCTTTGCTTCATGCTGCGTCCCGTGATCAGCGCGGTAGTCGCTGCTCAACGACAGAAAAACAAAAACACGACTCGTATGAAGCTCATCAAACACATCAAACCCCTCGGCCAGAAAATCCGCTCGCGGCTGCCATCGCTCCTCCTGGCTGCCGCGGTCCTCGCCCTGAACAGCACCTCCGCTTACGCGCAGGCGTTCAACTCCACCGAACTCAAGACCGGCATCAGCAACAGTCTCGCCGTAATCATGATGTTCGGCTTCGTGCTCGGCATCTCGTGCGTCATCTACGGCGGCTTCGCCATCCGGCGCGGCGACGTGGATCAGGGCAAGATGTCCATCATCGGCGGCGCAATCATCGCCGCCGCCCCGGCGGTCATCTTTGCCTTCTTCAAGATCTTCGGCATCGACACCAACAGCACGGTGGGTGTGGGCAACTTCTAATCTCGCCAACCGACCTGCCACCCGCCGCCCCGAGCCACCATGAAAGCCGAACTCCGCCTCACCGACACCAACGCCGCTTCCGACTCCAAAGGTCGGACGTGGGGATTGGAGGGCGGTTTGTTCTGGTGGCTCGTGGGCGGCATCGGCGTGGGCATCACGGTGTTCTTCGTGTTCCTCGTAATACTGAAGTCATCGTTGCTCACGTCTCTGGGCGTGGCGCTCGTTCCGGTGGGGCTTTGCCTCGCCTACATCTTCGGCCTGCGGCAGGGGAAACCGCCTGGCTACGACCGCGACATTTTCGAGCGCGTGTTCACTGGTGGCGGTTTTGCCCCCGAACCTCCGCGCCTCACGCATCCACTCGCAAAGGACCTGCTATGAGCCGCTACATCTTTGAACAACTCGACACCGCCGACCAGGCGCTGCGTGAGAATCTCCACCGGAACGACCTTGACCCCACCGCGCGCGAGCACATGGAGCGCGCCTTGGCCCACGTCCGGGAAGCCTACGTAGCGACGAACGAAATCGGCAAGGCGCGCTCCGTTCAGCGGCTCGTGGGGGACTTGGAGAAAGTGAATCACATCGTGGCAAAAGTCCGCCGCCGCGAACGTCCCGCTGTCATCAGTAAATCCATCCGAGTCTGACCTATGTTCGAGCGCGCACCCAACGGCTTCTTCACCCACAACCTCATCGTGTTCAACCACCTGCGGCGTGGCGGCTTCGTGTCGAAGGGCTTCATCTTCGAGTCCCCCGACCTGACGAACAGCCCGATTGCCGACCTGAACGACTTCCAGGACCAGCTCTGTCTCCTGCTGGCGTCCCTCCACGAAAACCAGCGGCTACAAGTGCAATACTTCTGCGATTCCGACTACAAGGGGGAGTTGCTGCGTTACCAGCAGGAGACAGAGCGCTTTTCCAACGTCTGGACCAAGCGCGCCCGCAACGAACGCTTCGCGCGTTATTGGCAGGCGATGTCCGAGCGCAAACTCCGCCGTCAGCGCGTCATCTTCTACATCTCACGGGCACTGGAGAACGTGCCGACGAAGTTCCAGACCGCCGCTGCCCGCCGCGATTACTACCAGACGCTGCTCGAACAGCTTCAGACCGAGTTCGAGCATGTTCACCGCCTACTCCTCGAAATCTTCGGCTCAGCCGGGGCACGCGTGCTGGCCATGACAGATGCCGACCACTTCCGCCACTACAAGCGCTTCCTCAATCCGTCGCTCAACGACCGGTTCGACTACGATCCGGCGGACGGTTTCGCGCCGGAGCTTTCGATTCAGGAGAATTGCTGGCACAGCGAGGGGAACGGGCAGTCTGACTTCGGCTTCTTCCTCGATGGCCACTACCACTCGATCATCGTCCTGACCCGTTGGCCGCGCACGACCTATCCCGGCATCATTCAACGCCTCACCAATCTCCGCCTCCTGGACTACACCATCACGGTGAACATTGATCCGCTGCCCATCACCCAGGAAATCAACAAGGAGGAGAAGGAGCACGATCGCGTGGCCGGCGATTACGCCAGCGAGAAGAAAATCTCCCTGCTGACGGTGATGGAGAAGAAGCAGAAGAAGATTCACGCGTTGATGCAGGGGCAGACCATCCCGTTCCACGCCATGTTCGCCATCCGCGTTTGGGACAAGACCCGCGACGGCCTCAACGCCAAGGCCGGGGCAATCAAGAATGCCATCAACTCCATGAACGCGGCCCAATACTTCGAGAGTAATCTGCCCAGCACCTCGAAGAATCTGTTCTTCCAGACCTGGCCCGGCTGGACGTGGGGACGCTACGAGCACCGGAAGCTCTACGCCGAACATCGCTTCCTCGCCGACATGCTGCCGGTCACGAGCACATTCACCGGCCACCTGGCCACCGCCGAGGCGATCTATGATGGCCCGGCCAACAATCTCGTCGGCATCCAGACGTTCTCCGGCGGCAAGGATTCCGCGTCCCCGCAGCACGCCGTGTTGCTCGGCATGTCCGGCGCGGGCAAATCCGTGACCGTCTGTGACCTGCTCACCCAAACGGAAGGCTACTTCGGTTACACCGTCATCATCGAAGAAGGACTCAGCTACGGCATTTACACCGCGACGGTCGAAGAAGGTGCGCGGCCCATCATCATTCACCCGGACGGCGACTTGACCATCAACTACCTCGACACGAAGGGGCTGCCGCTCACGCCCGATCATCTCTCCGCCTCAACTGCGCTGGTCGCCCGGATGATTGGCACGAGCGCCCAGGAGGACAAACAGATGCTCCGCCAGGCGCAGATCGCCAAGTATCTGAATCTGCTTTACGAGGATTCCTTCCAGGACTGGCAGAAGAAACGGCACGACCAGTTGCTCGTCATCGCCCGGCACGCGCTGGCACTCCAGCAGTTTCGGGCCGAGCGGATGCCGCCCGGCGCGACCAGCCTCGAAACCTTCGCCGATTTCCGCGATTGGCGAGCCGTCAACCCCGCCGAGGCGGAAGCCTACCTGGCACAGTTCGACGAAGCCGAGGCGTTGAAGTTCCTGAAAGAGCCGAAGACCAGCAAGGAAGTCCGCAATCTGGCCTTCGCCTATTTCACGCCCGAGGAGTTCCCGACGCACCGGATGCTCCAGGAATTGATGATGCTCGACCCGATGGGCGCGGAGCGCGACCAGATCATGGAAATCGCCACGCTCATCCTGCCGTGGTGTCGCGACGGCAACTACGGCTGCCTGTTCGACGGCACGAGCAACCTGTCGCTCACGGGCAAGATCGCGCACTTCGAGTTGGGCTATATCCCGGAATCGGCGAAGGAGCTGAAAGCCGCTGCTGGCTTCCTCATCACCAACCACGCGCGCAAGCACATCATGACGCTGCCGCGCGCGATTCGGAAGCGGAACATCTACGAGGAAGTCGCTCGCTTTCTCGACATCCCCGGCGGGCAGGAAATCGTGCAGGAAAGTTACGCCCAGCTTCGCAAGTTCAACTGCTGGAACATCTCCATCGTGCAGCAATACGCGCGGTTCAAACAGTCGCGCATCCGTTCTGCCGTGTTCGGGAACAGCCGCCAGTTCTTCATCATGCGGCAGAACGACCGCGCCGACCTGGACGACATGGGCAAGGACATCGCGCTGCCCGAGGTGACGCAGCACGCCATCATGAATTACCCGCTGCCCGACCATCAGCCCGGCGAGAAGTATTCGCCGTTCACCTACCTGCACACCGACTCGGCACGAAACATCTGTGGCACGGTCCACAACGTCGCCTCGCCCGAGATGCTCTACTGCTCCAGTTCGAGCGGTGAACACTTCGACCGCCGCGCCCGCGAGCTTCGCCAGAGCCCCAGTGTCGTTGAGGGAATCATTCTCCACGCTAACCGCCGCATAGACGGCAACACCAAAAACCACTGACCGATATGAAAACGAAACTCATCACGAACGTATCCAGACTCCTCCTGCTCGCCCTGGTGGCCGGCTTGATTGCTGGTTGCTCCGCCACACGTCCCATTAGCGACGTTGCCCTCGGCGCGGGCGGCGCATACCTCGGCCACGAGCTCTCCGACGGTGATCCGCTCATCACCGCCGCTGGCGCGGCGGGCGGAGTGATCGTCAGCGAGACGCTGCACTACGCCGCAAAGAAGCAGGCCGAAAAGGCTTACGCCACCGGCTACGACAAGGGCAAGAGCGACGCCGTGAAACAGCAGTATTGGCTGTATGTATCCATGCAGCGCCAACGCAATCAGGTCGGCAGCGTCCGCCTTTACCCCGTGCAGTTGCCGGAACAGCGGATTGACGGGGTAACGTTCCAACCATCAACAAAACTCCTCCGTATCGAGGAATAGCAGGCCACATCTGCAACCAACAGAGAAAGGAAGCACACCATGAAAAGACTCATCGCACTCACGCTCCTGACGCTCGGCGTCACGGTATCGGCCCGCGCGCAATGGGTGGTCTTTGACCCCACCGCGCAGATGCAATCCATCATGAACACCGCGCAGGAAATCGCGCAATTCGTGAAGGTCATTCAAAACCAGGTGCAGCAGATCCAGACGCTCAACGACCAACTGAACGAGTTCAAGCACTACGAGAGCCTGTTCGGCGATCCCAAAGCCGTCCTCCTCACGACGGTTCAACCGCTGGTCACCGATTTGCGGAAGACTGAGCTCGGCCAGACGCTCACGGCGCTCGAAGGGGCTGCGGATGCGGGCCAGGCCATGCTCTATGACGCCAACGGCCTGTTCAGCAGTATCGGCACGACGTTTACCACTCCGAACGGAGCAACCGTCACCCGCCGCGAATCGCCGTATCTGCCGGTCGCGGCCGTGCAGAAGACGACGGACAACTTTTTGTCTGTCACTACAGACGCCACCGCCCGGCGAGTCGCGCTCAAGGAGGAAATCGCCCGCACCACGACGGCGTTGAAGAACGCCACCACCGACGCCGAGGTGCAGAAGTTGACCGGCGTGCTCATCGGTCTGTCGTCCGCGCTCAACAACACGGACTACGAGATCAATCAGGCCACCGCGTCGGCGCTGGTTCAGGACGTGGCCAATCGCAACGAGGCGCAGCGCCAGATCGAGGCGAAGAAAGAGCAGCAGCACGCCGAGTTCACCGAGGCGGTGCAGAAATACGGGCAAACCTTCCGCCTGGTGAATGCGCCCACCGCATTCCCGACCCAGTAACCGCCCCCTCAAATCGTCCTGACTATGGCAACCTTTGAACAACTCTTCCCGACGTTCCTGCAAAAGTGCGTCGAACTGCACGAATTGCTGCGCATCGTGGCGTTCATGTTGTTCATCGTCGGGACGATCCTTCTCGTCGTCCACGGGTTCAGCGGCAAGACGCTCATCTTGCACATCGTGCGCTTGTTCGTGTTGACCGCCCTGCTGGTGATGCTGCCGCAATGGGGCAATCAGGCCCAACAACTCCTGCAAACCTCCATTCTCGACGGCTTGGGCGTTGATCCGTCGAACGTTCAAGACCAATACAATCAGTTGCTCATCATCAAGCGTGATACCGGGACTGACCGTTCTTGGTGGGATATTCTGAGCGACCTCAACAGCTTTACCGTTGAACTGCTCATCTCTGGCTTTCTCTGGCTCTTTGGTCAGTTCGCCTCGCTGCTGCTGTTCTGGGCCTACATCATTCAGAAGTTCATCCTGTTCACCGCCTACGCGCTCTCGCCCCTGATGATTGGCTTTATGGCCATTCGCCCGCTTCGGTCGATCGGCAGCCGTTACCTGATGCACATCGTTGGCGTGCTGCTCTGGCCGCTCGGCTGGGCCGTCGCGGCGCTCATCACCCAGGGCATTCTCGATTTCATGACCGACCCGGCTTTCAAATTCATTGACCCAACCGCCACGCTCTATTCCCTGCAAGCCACGTTTGGAGTGGCGGTCGTGGCCTTTTGGATCGTGTTCAGTACCATTTCTGCACCGGTCGTCATCCAGAAGGTTATCAGCTACGGCACGCTTGCAGGCGGCCAGCTCATTTCTGGTGCAGTCGGCAGTTTTCTCCAGACCGCTGCCACCACGGCGGGTGCGGCGGCCGTCGCCTCCACCACCGGGTTGCCCCTCGCCACCGTGGGTGCAACCGGCATGGCGGCGATCCTGAGCACGCTCTCGACTGCCGCCGGCCAGGGCAGCGCCGGCGCGATCATCATCGCTGGTTCTGGCCTTCCCCCTCGCTCCGCTCGCGGTCGTCCCGGCGATGACATCACCGGCGACCGCTCCGTTCGTGAACTCATCGCCAAGACCAAAGGCCACTACTACTGATTATGGAAACCACCGATCTCAGCTCTCGTGTAACGCCCACCGGCAACGGCGCGCCCGCCCGCGTCGCCCGGAAGAAGTTCGACCCGACACAGTTGTTCGCCCAACGCGACCGGCTGCCGTGGTTCTGGTTCTTCGTGGCCGTCGCCGTGACGGTTGTCGCGGCGCTCGACCGCTACCACATCATCAACCAATTCAAGCAGCGCGAGCGCGTGGTCATCATTGACCCGGCGGAGACCTACTACATCAGCCCGCTGCTTCAGTTTGCCGAGGCCAAAGACTTGCATGCCCAACAGGCCGAACTGGCGACCATCACGTTTCTTGAGCGCAACCCGAAGGACTTCGACCATCCGGAGCTGCTTCGGCAGATGTTCCTCAAGTCGGCGTTGGAGAAAGCGCGCGAGCATCGCACGCGTGAGGCGGTCGAGTTCCGCGCCAAGCAGCTTCACCAGAAGCCGGAGATTGCCAAGATCGACATCCTTGCCACGCGCGAAAACGAAGTGCTGGCTACCGTTTCCGGCCAGGTCATCCGCACCGGCATCTTCCAGGAGAAGGCCTTCTCCGAGGCGTTCACCTTCAAACTGAGTCTCCGTCTGCTCCGCAACCCCAACATGGCTGCCAACGGTCGTTTCCCTACCGCTGTCGGCGACTTCAAATATGAAATCACCCATTAGCATACTCCTCCTGTCGGCCACGCTCGCGTTGGCCGAACCGCCCGAAGCGATCCAGCGCATCACGCTCGACGAACGAGTGGTTGTCACCGTGCCGGTCGCAACGAACCGGGTCACCACTATCAGCCTGCCCGGACCGATTTCGGCGATTGATGCGGTGGGCGTGACTGCCGACGGCAAGACGCCAGGGCAATTCCAACTGGCGCACACAAAAGGCTCATCGTTCCTGTCCGTCCGCGCGCTGGCACGGAAGGCCGCTACGAACCTTAATATCCGCTGGAACAAGCGCACCTATGTCTTCGAGTTGGTGGAGAGCGATACACCCGTGCTGGCGCTGAACCTCGAAGACCGGGCTGCCACCGCCCAGAATGTCCAACCTGCGCCACAGGTCACCCCGACTCGCCTGCTGGCGTTGCTCGACAAAGCCAAGACGTTCCCGTTGCTGAAGAAACAGCAACCGGACGCCGTGGCCGGCGCGGAGGCCAGGACGTTTGCCGACAAGCCGCTCGTCACGGATTTCAACGACTACGAGATCCGCATCGAGGAGGTGTTCCGCTTCAACCCCGAGGACACGCTCGTCTTTCATGTCACGTTGCGAAACAAGTCCGATCAGGAGATTCGCTACCTGCCGGAGAGCTTCTGTGTGCGTGCTGGCAGCCGACTCTATTTCCAGTCCATCAGCGATGCGCCCGGAGTGTTGCCTGCATGTGCCGCAAGCACCGTCTATTTCGCCATCAGTGGCACGCCGGACGGCGGGCGGAACGAACTCTCGCTTAAGAATGACTTCACGGTGCTCGTAACGCGCACTTCGCCACTTCCAGCACCGCCGAGGCCATCGGCCGCGATGACCCCGGAGGCGGAAGCCGTTGCACGTGATGCGTTGCATCGCGCCATAAACGATCTGGAGAAGGCCGCCGCAGAGTCGAATTCGTTTTCCACCAACCTGCCCGCAAACAACCAAAGCCCATCCGCCCCATGAAACCGCGCGACTTTCTCAACTTCTTCAAGACCGGCAGCGGCAAGCTGGTCCTGTTTGTGGTGATCTTCGGCGGCGGCCTGCTCGTGTTCAGTGTGCTACGCAGCCGATCAGGTTCTGGCGATGCCGATGTTCGCGTCACTGGACTGGCGACGAATGCCACTGACCACCCGCAGGTGGTGCAGACCATTCAGCGACCCATGCAGCCGTTTCATCCGCCGACGCCCAAGCCCGAGCCGCTTCCATTACCTGGCAAGACCAATGAACCGCCGAAGGTGATTGTCGAAAGACCCAAGCCTGAGCCGCCAGCACCGCAGCTCCCGCCGATCAGCCTCTTCGGAGATGCCGCCGCCGGTGTTCCTGAACCGAAGGCCCTCGGCGAGATTTACGCGCCCTATGGCCGATTGATTCCATGCGAGACCGTCATCACGGTGGACTCGGCCTCGATCCAGACGCCCATTGTTGGCCTCGTCACCGAGAACATCTACCACGCGGGCAGACTGGTGATTCCCGCTGGCACGGAAGTCCACGGCACGGCGCAAACTGACCGCCACCGTGAGCGCATCGCCAGTGGGAACAGTTGGACGTTGGTTTGGCAGGGCGGCGAGGAACTCCGCCTAAAGGGCGTCGCTCTTGACCGTGAGTTTTCCGGCGACCAAGAAGGCTGGGGCATCACCGACGGCAGCGCGGGTCTGCGCGGACGCCTGATCAAGTCCGACAACCTGGCGGAGATCAAACTGTTCGCCGCCACGTTCCTCTCCGGCGCTGCGAGTGCTTTGACCGAGAAGGAGCAGACCATCTTCGGTTCGGTGGACAGCCGCTCGCTGAACAACGCCCCGTTCAAAGGCGCGGAGAAGGTTCTCTCGGTTTACGCGCAACGCATCTACGAAGCGATTCAACGCGACGGCTTCTACGTTCGCGTGGCGAGCGGCAAGCAGTTCTACATCTACGTCGTCCAAACAATTGACCGTAGCGATGCCGTGATTGGCGGCACGTTGAAGCCGTTCGCCGAGGAGGGGAATACCAACGTGCCCGCGCTTCTGTCACCAGCGGCATTCGGTGTAGCAGCCACACCCACCCCGAACGCAGTTCAACCAAACTCAACCCCATTGTATCAGCCATGAAATACCTCGCCCTGATTCCGCTCGTGCTCGTCGCCTCGTGCGCCTCGCGCCCGCAGGTTGTCCTCCGTCCCACGCCGCCACCCGTCGAGCCGGTCGAGTCGGTTCGCTACGGTGAGGTCGTCCGTGCCTACCACGTTGGCCGCTACGTTGATCCGAATCACCCGGAGACGATGCACGAGCAGCACCCGGTGTATCGCATCGAAGTCTCCGCGCGGTGGAATCTGCACCCCGGGCCGCTCAATACCGCCAACCTGTTGAATCCCCCGCCAGATGCCGCGTTCGCGCCGCCACCCACGAACGATGTCCTGGTCGCCGAGATGAACAGGCAGCGTGAGACGACCGCTCGGGTGATGCTTGAAGCCGCGAAGCTCGCGCAGTCCTATGGCGAATTGCAGACCGTCCTGGGCGAAATGAAGAACGTCGCCCGCAACAACGCACTCCTGAGCGTCCGCCTCGCCACCAACGAACAGCGCCTCGTCGAGTTCGACCGCGAACTCCAGAAGCTGTCCGTATTGCCGTCGGCGGCGACGAACGAAGTGCCCGCGTTCACACCCGACCTGCCCACGCAGCCCAAGCCTTGAAGACACTTTGCTGGCGTGAGGCGATCAAATCTCCTTTCGCTGGCGAACACGGCAGATGCCGCGCTAACCAACAACAAAACACGAATCGTTATGAGCAAACCGAGACCCTCATCGCCAGCGAGCGCCGGCGGCAATGCCGCCCCGACCGACCAGCCCACTTTCCGGAGCAATCCGGAGGTGGATGCCAAGATTGATGCCTACATCAAAGAGAACCCCAAGTATTGGGCCTACGTCCAGGCGATGCCCCGCGAGCGGCTCGAACGCACCGTCGTCCTCAACGAGGTGCGCGAACTTGACCGTCAGCAGCGCATCCGCGAAGGCGTTCTGAAGCAGATCAACCGCAACCCGGAGATGAAGCGCGCCTACGACCTCCTGGTCAAGGACCTCCCCGAGGACCAGAAGGAAAACGTCATCGCGCAAATCGCCCGCCAAGCCCGGAGGGCAGTGGCCCGTTCTCAGGGGCAGCAGGTGCAGCAGAACCGCGGCGAAGCGGTCACGGTCTGACAGTCGCCACGCCCCGGTCTGACACTCTGGCGACGGAGTGTTGGCCGGGGCGAAATGAGGACAGATTTTCGTCGTGGACAACGAACACGGCTTGCGGTTTCCGCGTCAAACATGCATGATCGAAGCAGTTGGAAAGCTTGTATGGAACATCCAGTCCTATACCTGGCACGTGTGACGAAGTTTCTCGATGGCCTCATTGAGGAGCACGGCCACTACCTGTTCATGGGCTTCGTGTTCCTCTGCATTGCATTTCTCATTTGGATGCTCACCCGCCGCCGCACGCGCCCGGTGCATGACATTTCCGTGGTGATTCTCCCGCTCGGCCACGCGCCCAGGCGCGAGCATGAACCCGAGCCCGTTTTGTTCCGGGAAACGTCCGATTTCTGATGCGGTTGGCAGCCGGCTGCGAAGCCTTGCGGAGAGGTCAGACCTTCCCGTTAACCTTGTGCTCCAGAAGGAGTTCCACCTTGATCTTGTCCACAAAGTCCAAGGTGTGTGGGCGGGCGGGCAACCCCTTCATGTCAAACTGCCCGACTACGAACAGCGGTGTGTTAACCCATTCAGCATAGCGGGTTCGGACAATTCGATTCCAAATCAGGGTTTCCCAGCCACCCATGCCAAAGCAGGCCAGCAGACCGCAGCCATAAACAGGAATCGAGGGGGTTCGGAGGAAGAAACCAATCGCGATTTCAGAGTCTTCCGGGGTCCTCTTGTTCCGAAACTCATCCAGCCGCTTGAACGATTTTAATCGCGCGCTCTTGTGCTGGTAAAAAGTCAGGTCGGCCTTCTCCACCTTCTCACCGACTGCTGGCGTCAGTTCCACGTGTGAGCGTGCGCAGACGGCCAGGTATTTCCGAAACTCGGCAAAAACCTGTTGCTCCAAGTGCGTGTAGCTCTCGTCCATGTGCTTCTTGTCCCCGTGACGCCGGTCGTCAAGCGGCGGTCGGGTGGTCAGGACGAGGAGATCGTCGGACTTGATGAAGCTGAAATGCTCGTGGCCGAGCTTCTTGTCCTTCTTCGGATCGAATGGTGAATTGAAGAGGATGTGCCCGTATTCGCAGCCGAGTTTGGCCAGGGGAGCGGTGACCTCGCTGAACGCCGCGCCATCGCGAATCTTCGATGGCTTCGCGACTTCTCCGGCGCGCAGCGGCATCGAATACGCAAAACGATGATACAGGGTCGGCGCTTTCACAATTTCGTTGCCAGAATGTTACAGGAAGCGACGGAAGAAGGAAAGCGAACGATTTCGCAAAATCAGACGCAAATTCAATTTCGATCTGAAATGCGCTTTCGCGGCATCGCGAGCTTTCTGCGGATATCGCGATTTCAGTGGAGAGAAAGTTTCGTATCAGACCGCACCCGCGCTCCGTTCGTTTATGCTTCGCGCACAATCCATGAAAATGCCCATCCTCCAGAGCAAGTCTCCGTCACCCCGCCGACCAGGCGGCCATGTTGTTGCGCGATTCGCAGCTTCGTTTCATCGAACTCGCGGCGTTCTTCGCGTCACCACGCAGGTCTCGCAGTCCCTCACGTGGCCTTAGCGCCGCGTATCGTCACCCCGAACACGAAGCACCCACCACGCATTTTGTGTCGGAGCTACACCCGGAAGAAAGTTGAAAAGCCTATGACAAGAGAAGCTGCGTATGAATCGCGACGCAAATCTTATCGGGCGCAAAGTCGCCAAGCTCCGCTTCCAGCGCGAATGGACTCAGGACACCTTCGTTGCCAGGTTGCAGGTCCGGTTTTCCGACCTGCGAATCACCCGCGACATCCTCGCGAACATCGAGACGAAACGCTGCGTTGCCACCGACAAGCACGTCTATGCCTTTGCTCTGGTCCTCGGAGTCGAAGTCGGCGAACTGTTCCGGCCATGAACCGCCATGCCAGCCCCAACCTGAAAGAACTGCATGGCAATCCGGCGAAATCATGTAGAATCCGACCAGCAGCTTGACCTTTTCAGCACGCCCAGGCCGCCCCGTGAAACCGTTGACCCAATACGGCCGAATGGCCGAGAAGCACTGGCGCGAACACCGCCCGAAGATGATCCGCGAAATGGAGCGGAAAGGCATTCTGCATCAATTACTTCTGGAAGCGGAGGAGAAGACAAAGGACGAAATGGCCACCCTTCGCATCCAGTTGATGCAGCAGGGAGCAACGGCGCAACAGGCTCAGATTCAAGCGTGGGAGATGGTGCGGGAGAAATACATCCTGCTCCCGCCGGAAGACTGAGCAGACCGATCCGCCGGTCGGCGCCGGAAGTTCGCAACGAGAGCAATTACCGGATTTCTGACTCGGACAGGATCGGGGAAGGGCCGCCCCGGCAGAAATTCCGGCAGAACATCGAAGCCATCCAAACTCTGCGGAAGGTGGAGGCCGAGGGCCGCCCCGCGACACCCGAGGAGAAGGCAGCGCTCGTGCGCTACGTGGGCTGGGGTGCCATGCCGCAAGTCTTTGACCCACGCAATTATGAATGGCGGTCGGCGCGCGCCGAGGTGGAACAACTGCTGACCCCGGAAGAACTGGAAGCGGCCCGCGCAAGCACACTCAACGCCCACTACACATCGCCGACCGTGGTTCGCGCCATGTATCGCGCCCTGGAGCAGTTCGGATTCGAGCGCGGACGAATTCTGGAGCCGGCGTGCGGTATTGGGCATTTCATCGGGCTTATGCCGGAGGCGATGCACCGGCATTCGACCATCACCGGCGTTGAAATCGACCCCATCACCGCGCGCATTGCCAAGGCGCTCTACCCGGATGCCGATATTCGCGTCCAAGGATTCGAGAATGCCAAACTTGCCGATGGGTTCTTCGACGTGGCGATTTCCAATGTGCCGTTTGGGGATTATCCCGTCCACGATCCGAGCCTGAATGCCTACCGGTTCCCAATCCACGACTACTTCTTCGCCAAGTCCCTGGAGAAGGTCCGTCCCGGCGGTCTGGTCTTGTTGATCACTTCCCGCGGAACGATGGACAAGCTCGACTCCACGCTCCGCGAGTATCTGGCCCCGAAGGCGGAGTTGCTTGGTGCCATTCGTTTGCCGAACACAGCCTTCAAACAGAACGCCGGTACGGAGGTGACGACAGACATCGTCATGCTCCGCAAATTGCAGCCCGGCGAGACTCCTCGTGGACCGGCCTGGCGCGCAGTGCAGGACTTCACCAATCACAATTGGGAGAAAATCCCCATCAATGAGTATTTCGCAGAGCGTCCCCACTTGATGCTCGGCCATCTTCAGTTGACCGGCCGAATGTATCGGGACAATGAGCCGACGTTGGAACCTGACGGCAGGGTTCTCGGCGACGCGCTCGGTGCAGCAGTTCCGGAGCTACCTGCTGGCATCTATCGCGCGCAACGGGTCGAATTGGTGGAATCTGCCCCAGAGCAGACCATTCCCGCACCGGATGTCGTCAAACCCAACGCGTTCTGTATTCACGATGGGATTGTCTGCATCCGCGAGGAAAACGTCCTGCGTCCGCTGAATGACTTGCCGTCAGAGACACGGTCCCGGATTCGCGGCATGATCCAGGTGCGTGACGCCGTGCGCGACTGTCTGCGCGCCCAAGTGGACGGCAGCCCGGAAGAACACGTCGTCGAAACGCGCCAGCAACTCAACATCGCTTACGACCGGTTCACCGCCCGGTTTGGCCCGCTGAATCTCCGCGCCAACCAGCGCGCCTTCGATGGCGATCCGGATTTGCCGCTGCTGCTCTCGCTGGAGAACTACAACGACGAAACGAAGCGGGCGACGAAGGCGACCATCTTCACGGAACGGACGATTCACCACCGGCAGCCGGTGGAATCCGTCGGCACGCCCAAGGAAGCGTTGCTCGTAAGCTTGAATGAGTGCGGTGGCGTTGACCTCGACCGCATGGCGGGCTTGCTGAACAAGCCAGTCGAAGAATTCCTCCCCGACTTGAAAGGGTTGATCTTCCGCAATCCACAGACGAACGAATGGGAGACTGACGACCAATATCTGTCCGGCAACGTGCGGGAGAAGCTGACGGTCGCGGACGCCGCCGCGCTGACCGATCCGCGCTTCGCCGAGAACGTCGAGGCGTTGAAATCGGTGCAGCCAGCCGACCTGGCAGCCACTGAGATTGATGTGCGTTTGGGTTCGGCGTGGTTGCCGCCCGAGGACGTGAAGGATTTCACCAACCAGCTTCTGAACATTCCGTCCGGCGTCGAGGTCGGCCACGTCCAGGCGCTGGGCACATGGCACATCAACGCGAATTGGGAAGCCAAGGGTGCAACCGCCAACACGACAGATTGGGGCACGGACCGCTACACAGCGCTCGAACTCATCGAAGACGCACTGAATCTCAAAACGCCCACGGTCTATGACACGATTGACGACAAACCCGTGGTCAACGCGCAGGCAACCGAAGCCGCCCGCGAAAAGCAGGAGCGCATCAAAGAGCGATTCAAGGAGTGGGTTTGGTCGGATGACGCGCGCCGCGAACGCCTCTGCCGCCTCTACAATGACACGTTCAACCACACGCGTGTCCGCACTTTCAACGGCGACCACCTGACGCTGCCCGGCGCGAGCGGGGCGATCCAGTTGCACGGACACCAGAAGGCCGGGGTATGGCGCATCCTGCAAACGCCGAACACGCTGCTCGCCCACGTTGTCGGCGCGGGCAAGACGTTCACGATGGTCGCGGCGGCGATGGAACTGAAACGGCTTGGCCTCGCCCGGAAGCCGATGTTCGCCGTTCCGAACCACATGCTCGGCCAGTTTTCAACCGAGCTGCTGACGCTGTATCCCGGCGCGAACATCCTGGTCGCGGGCAAGGAGGATTTCGAGTCGCAGAACCGCAAGAAGTTGTTCAGCCGCATCGCCACGGGCAATTGGGATGCCGTCATCGTCACGCACTCGGGTTTCGAGCGCATCCCGCTGGCGCGCGAGACGCAGGAACGGTTCTTCGAGGAACAGCTTCACGAGTTGGAGATGATCAAACGCCAGCACGCGGATTCCTCAAATCGCCGCCTGGTGAAGGAGATCGAGAAGGCTAAGAAACGGCTCGAAGCCAAGCTGCAAGCCCTCGCCGCCGAGCACAAGAAGGACAACACGCTGACCTTCGAGGAACTTGGCGTGGACCGAATCTTCGTGGACGAGGCGCACTACTTCAAAAACCTGTTTTACGTCACCAAGATGACGCGCATCGCTGGCCTGCCGCAGACGGCGAGCGAGCGGGCATTCGATATGTATCTGAAGGTGCGGCACGTCCAGTCGCTCAACGGCGGGGGCGGTGTGGTGTTCGCCACCGGCACGCCCATCGCCAACAGCATGGCCGAGATGTTCACCATGCAGCGGTATCTCCAGCCCGAGGCGTTGAAGAAGCACAACCTGCATCACTTCGATTCCTGGGCGGCCACTTTCGGCGAACCCGTCACCGCGATGGAGCTTTCGCCAGATGGCGCGGGCTATCGGCTCAACACGCGCTTTGCCCGCTTCATCAACGTGCCGGAGCTGATGCAGATGTTCCGCCAGTCTGCCGACGTGCAGACGGCCGCGATGTTGAATCTCCCGCGCCCGAAACTCGACGGGGAGAAACCCACGATCCGTAACGCACCAGCGACGGAGGAGTTGAAGGAGTTCGTGCAATCGCTCGCCGCTCGGGCCGAAAAGCTGAAGGGCGGGCGCATTGATCCCAGCGTGGACAACATGCTGAAAATCACCTCCGAGGGACGGAAGGCAGCGTTGGATCTCCGGTTAATGAAACCAGCCGCACCCGACGAGCCGCAGGGAAAGGTCAATCAGGCCGTCGAAAACATTCACCGCATCTGGCAGGCGACCACGACGGAGCGGTCCACGCAGCTCGTCTTTTGCGATCTCTCGACGCCCAAGGACAAGGGATTCTCGGTCTATCGAGACATGGCCGAGAAGTTGAAGGGCATGGGCATTCCCGAGCGCGAAATCGCTTTCATTCAGGAATTCGATTCCGACGCCTCCAAACTGGCTTTGTTCCGCGATGTGCGCTCCGGCAAGGTGCGCGTTTTGTTCGGCAGCACGCAGAAGATGGGCTCAGGCACGAATGTGCAGGAGCGTTTGATTGCCCTGCATCATCTCGACGCGCCGTGGCGACCAGCGGATGTGGAGCAGCGCGAAGGGCGCATTCTCCGGCAAGGCAACAAGAATTCCACCGTCCAAGTCTTCCGCTACGTCACCGAGGGCAGCTTTGATGCCTACATGTGGCAGACCTTGGAGACGAAAGCCAAATTCATCGCCCAGGTGATGAGCGGCGACATGACGATCCGCCGTCTGGAAGACCTCGACTCCGCCGCGCTGACCTACGCCGAAGTGAAAGCCATCGCCTCCGGCAATCCGCTGGTGATCGAAAAGGCCCAGGTGGACGCCGAATTGATGCGTCTCACGCGCCTACGCTCCGCCCATGCCGAAGAGCAATACCGCATTCGCTCGAACCTCCGCCGCTCTCACGAAGACGCCGAGGTGTTCAGCGCCCGGCTGACGAACCTCCGGCAGGATATTGCGATACGGCAGGACACCGCAGGGGACAAATTCGGCATCGAACTCGACGGGCAGGCAACGAGTAACCGAGGCATTGCCGGCGAGTTGATTCTCCGCCGAGCCGAGAAGCTGAAGAACCGATTCGGGGATGACGTGTGTATCGGTCGTTTTGCTGGCTTCGCACTGCTTCTCCGCCCCAGCTTTAACAACACCGTCGAAGTCGTCCTGCGCGGCAATAACAGCTACGCCGCGCGTGTCACCGACACGGCGTTGGGCACGATTCGGTCGCTGGAAGCCACCGTGCAGGGGTTTGAAGAACGCGCCACCAAGCTGGAGGCCGACATTGCGGATGCTCAAAAGCGCACCAAGGAGCTCGAAACCAAAGTCGGCGCGCCGTTCGAGAAGGAAGAACACTACCAGCACCTGTGCCGTCGCCAAAGCGAGATCGAGGAGCAACTTGACCTCACCAAGAATCAAGCCCCCAGCCAGGTGGAAGCGGAGTCCACGGAGGCCATTGATCAGAAGACCTCCCACCGTCATGCGCAGAAGAATCATCGCACGCATTCAAGCCACCACCGCACTGCCGTCCATGTATGAGCACCACGACGCACCAGACCGAGTTTCTCAGTTGGAAGATACTGCCTGCCCGCCTTGATGCCGCGCAGACCGCGTGGTATCTCGGATTCGAGCCCCACGAGATTCCCATGCTCATCGCGGCCAACCTGCTCAAACCCCTTGGCAAGCCAGCGCGGAATTGCACGAAGTACTTCGCCACCGAAACGCTGGAACAACTACGTCGCGACGAGAAATGGCTCGCCCGCGCCAGCGACGCCATTGCCGCGTATTGGCGAGAACGAAACGCCCGCAAGCGTTCGGCTGGCGGGCGCAACGGAGGCGGCAGCAGATAAACTAGCCAACGGTCTGGCCGAGGCGGGTAGCTCGATCTCGCTCGGCCGTGAGCGGCGGAAGTTGGATGATTTGACCCTCCATCGCCTGTTTCTCGTAGCTTTCGAGAGACGGCAACTTGACCTTCGCTTTGCGGGCGTAAGCGCGATGCACTGCCTTGCTGTTGTGGCCGAGTGCCTCCTGGGCGAAACGTTCGGGGTAGCCGCACTGCTTTGCGCGCTCCGCCCAAGCGTATCTGTAAGAATGCAGGGACACCCCTTTGATGCCCAGCCCTTCGCATCGTTGCTTAAACTCTGTCGCCCGATCGCCGCAACGGACGGTATGCAGATAGGGGAACAGCGGCCCAACTACCGGCAGCCGGCGGAGAACCGCTTCGATTTCGTCTCCAAAGTGGATCATTGCCAGGCTGCCGGTCTTCTGCCGGTTGTAGGCAATGGTCCGGTTGGGCCAGTCAATGTCCTCGGCCTTGAGGTTGGCGATGTCCGTTTGCGAGCCGCCCAGATGCCAGCAGAGTTCGTAGAAGCTCTGTCGCTCGGGGTTCTTCTCTCGCTCGATGATCCGCTGATGTTCCTCCAGCGTGATGGCGCGCTTGGGTTGGAAGCGGACTTCCGGCCAGAGTCGCTTCGGAATAATCGGCCACGGTAGCCAATTCATCGCGAGGCAGAAGTTGTGGAGCTTGCGCAAGTGGACGTTGGTGCTGACCGTGCCAGCCTTGAGGCAGGCGAGCAGTTGCTCGGCTTGGGTTTCAAGGATGACCTTCCCGCGAATCAGGTCGAGCGCCGACTCCTTCGCCGCCCGAACCCAGCGGTCTTTGGTCGAACCCTCCTTGTTTTCAATGATTGCGTTCAGGGCGTCCTGCCAGGTCCGCGTGGAGACGCCGGAATCCGTCCCCGCCAAGTAGGCTTTGGCAATGTGGAGATTGAGTTGCGGCTGGCGAAACGATTCGTTGCGGGCATTGAGCAGAGTGGTCGCTTCGGCGCGGTCTTTTGTTCCGAGGCTCTCCTGTTTGCCAGTTTCGGAATCGTGAGCGTAGAACATGCCGCCCTTCTTGCGGCGGTAGAGGCGGAATCGGTTTTTCATGGCTCGAATTTTTTGTTCGAGCCTGCCAAGCGAGGACGAAGGGCAGGTGTCTCAATGACACCAAACGCACGGCCAATTGCGTTTCAGCAAGTCGTGCCGGGGTGATCGCGGAGTTGTTGTTGAGTAATTCCGAGTCACAAATCTGCTGGCACTTTTGCTGGCACTTGAGGGCTGTGAGATTTGTAACTCCTTGTCCAACGGAAGGTTGGAGTTGGAGGCGGAGGTCGGAATCGAACCGACGCATGAGGCTTTTGCAGAGCCCTGCCTTACCACTTGGCTACCCCGCCCACCGGCAGTTCAACCTAGCGATGGGACGCTTCGCTTCAAGCCTTTCTTCGCCTCGCGCCGCCCCCGAATAGCGCCGCCATCCCATTCGGTCGCAGCCGGTGAACTTGCGGGCAAGGCAGTCCGCCCGCACCCTTGGAGCCCGATGCGGTTCATTCGCGACATCTATCAGGAAGCCCGACCGACCGGCCGGCCGGTCATTTCGTTTGAGTTCTTCACGCCCAAGACGGATGAGGGCGAGCAGTCGTTCTACCGGAACACCCTCCCGCGCCTGGCGGCCCGTTCGCCCGACTACTGCTCGGTCACCTACGGTGCCGGCGGCAGCACGCGCGACAAGACGCTGGCGATGGTCGAGCGAATCCAAACCGAGTTCCGGATTCCGACCATGGCCCACCTGACGTGCGTCGGTTCCAACCGGGAACAAATCCTGGCGCTGCTCGATGAAGCCCGACGGCGCGGCATCGCCAATATCCTGGCCCTGCGAGGTGATCCGCCGGCGGGCACCGGGGCTTTCGCCGCACCGGAAGGTGGTTTCACCTACGCGCACGAACTGGTGTCTCTGCTGCATCAACTGGGCGGCTTCAGCGTGGCGGTGGCAGGCTTCCCCGAAGGCCATCTCGAATGCCGCGCAGGACGCCATCAGGATTGGGAACACCTCAAGCGGAAGATTGACTGCGGCGCCGACCTGGTGATCACGCAACTGTTCTTCGACAACGACCTGTTCTACGAGTTTCGGGACCACTTGGTCGGCAGACTGGGCGTTGCCGTTCCAATCGTTCCGGGAGTGATGCCCATCCTCAGCACCAGCCAGATCAACAAGTTCGTCGCCCTGTGCGGGGCCACGGTGCCGTTAGGAGTGCAACGACGCCTCGCCGAGCGGGCCCACGATGACGCCGCCTGCGCGGAATTCGGCGTCGAGTTTGCCACCCGGCAGTGCGAGGATCTGCTCCGCAACGGCGTGCCCGGGCTGCACTTCTACACAGTGAACAAGGCGGCCTCCACCTGCCGGATTCTCGACAACCTCGGTCTCAACCGGGTTTGAACAGGACGCAGCCCCCCGCCTGACTCCACTGCGGGCGAGCTTCACACGGTCCCGAATCGGCGCTGGCGGCGGGTGTATTCCTCCAGGGCGGCATAAAACTGCGGCCGGCGAAAATCCGGCCAGAGGGTTGGCGTCACCACAAACTCCGCGTAGGAAATTTGCCAGAGGAGGAAGTTGCTGACGCGCAACTCCCCGCTGGTGCGGATCAGGAGATCAGGATCGGGGAAGTTGCGGGTGTAGAGGTACTGCGCGAAAACGTGCTCGTTGATTTCCGCCGGATCCACGCGGCCCTCCTTGGCAGCCGCCGCCAAGGCCCGCGCCGCTTCCACGATCTCCGTGCGCCCGCCGTAGCTCAGGGCGAGAATGAGCGTGAGACCGTTGTTTTTCGCCAGTGCTGCCCGCGTTTTCGCCAGTTGTTCCTGCACGAACTCCGGCAACCGATAGACCTGGCCGATCACTTCCAGTCGGACGTTGTTGCGATTCAGTTCCCCAATCTCGTTTTTCAGAAAGCGCGCCAGATACGTCATCAGCGTGTCCACCTCGTCCTTGGGCCGGTTCCAATTCTCGACCGAGAACGCGTAGAGCGTGAGGTACTTGATGCCCAGTTCGCCGGCGGCGCGCACCACGGTGCGGACGGACTCCACGCCATGGCGGTGTCCCTCCACGCGGGGCAGATGTCGCTGCTTCGCCCATCGGCCGTTGCCATCCATGATGATGGCCACGTGGGTGGGCAGGTTGGCTCGAGCGGCGGGGCTGAGACTGGGGCTCGTGGCGCTCAAAGAAACATCGTTTGCTCCCGGCCCGGCCCGACGGATGCGATCGTCAGTCGCGCGCCAGTCAATTCGCTGATCGCCTTGAGATACGAGCGCGCCCGCGCCGGCAGTTTCTTCCATTCCCGGACGCCACTGGTGGACGTCCGCCAACCGGGAAAGTCCGCATAAACCGGCTCGCACTCCGACAAGACTTCCACATCGTTGGGAACGTGATCGTAGCGCCGGCCCCCGTGCCGATAGGCAATACAGACGCGGATGTTCTCCAACGTGTCGAGGCCATCAATATTGGTGATCGCGAGGTCATCAATCCCGTTGACCATCGCCGCGTGCCGCGTCGCGACCGCGTCGAACCATCCGCAGCGGCGCGGCCGTCCCGTGGTGGCGCCGAACTCCCTTCCCATGCCGTGCAACAGGTCGGCGATCTCCGCATTCTCCGTGGGCAACGGCCCCTCCCCGACGCGCGTCGTGTATGCCTTCATCACCCCGAACACCCGGTCAATCCGGTGCGGTGGCACGCCCGAGCCAGTGCAGGCCCCGCCTGCCGTCGTGTTCGACGAGGTCACGTAGGGATAGGTGCCGTGGTCAATGTCCAGAAAGGTTCCCTGTGCCCCCTCGAACAGAATGTGCCTGCCCTGATTCGTCGCCTCATTGAGCAGCACCACCGTGTTGGTCACAAACGGCCGCAGCCGCCTGCCAGCCGCCTGATACTCCGCGAGCGTTTTCCGAAACGAGATCGGCTTCGCCCCCAACGCCTTGAGCACCGCGTTGTTTTCCCGGACGCGTGCCGCGAGCAGATCCGCAAAGCGGTCAGGCTTGATGAGATCAATCATCCGCAGCCCCACGCGCGCCGCCTTGTCGCCGTAGCAGGGTCCGATCCCGCGCTTGGTGGTGCCGATCTTGTTCCGCCCCTTCCGCACCTCGCGCTGCGCGTCCAGCAGGCGATGGTACGGCAGGACGACATGGGCGGTTTCGCTGATGAAGAAATTGTCGGCGATCTTCACTCCCAGCTTTTTCAGCCCGTCCATTTCCTCCACCAGCCCGATGGGATCCAGCACCACTCCGTTACCGATCACACACTTCTTGCCGGGACGCAGAATGCCGGAGGGAATCAAGTGCAGGACATACTTCTGGCCGCCGATCAGCACCGTGTGGCCGGCGTTGTTGCCCCCTTGCGTGCGCACCACGATGTCCGCCTCCTCCGTGAGCACATCAATGATCTTGCCCTTGCCTTCGTCGCCCCATTGGGCGCCAACCAGAATGGTGTTTGCCATAAAACCGAAGCCGCGTGTTCGCGTGAAAAAGCCCCAAGCCACAAGCCCGGGGCACCGCCTCAAAAACGTTTCCCGAGCGTAGGCCCGCCGCCGCGCAGGCGTCAACCGCCCAAAGACCATCCGCACCTTCAAAGAGCCGCCGGCCGAAGCCCGCTGCGTCGCGTTTGCCGCGTTGCCAACGCCGGACCCCGCCCGCAAACTCGCAGCCGCATGGCGGCGGGCCCTTCGCTCCTCAAGTCACTCGACTACTCGGTGGTGCAACAGTGCATGCACTGCGGGCTCTGCCTGCCCACCTGCCCCACCTACGACGCCACCAAGCTGGAGCGCCACAGCCCCCGCGGCCGCATCGCCCTCATGCGGGCGATCGCCGACGACCGGCTGCCCCCGACGCGCACTTTCGGGGAGGAGATGTATTTCTGCCTCGGCTGCCTGGCCTGCATGACCGCCTGCCCGGCCGGCGTGAATTACGCGGAGTTGTTCGAGCACGCCCGCGCGGAAGTCGAGCGCGTGGGGCACCTGCGGAACCTCCGGCGAAACATCATCCGCTGGTTCACGGTCAAATGGCTGTTCATGGACCTTCGCCGCCTCCGATTCCTGGGAAGATTGATGCGGATCTACCAGTGGCGCTGGCTGGGAATGCAGGGGTTTCTCCGACGCTGGGGCATTCTGCGGCTGCTGCCTCGCCGCCTGCGCGAGTTGGAAGCGATGACGCCCGTCATTCCGCCCCGGTTTTCGCACCAGCTCATCGCGGAAATTACTCCGGCCGTCGGCGAGCGCCGCCACGTGGTCGCCATGCTCACCGGCTGTGCCCAGGACCTGATCTTCAGCGACGTGAACCGCGACACGGTGGAGGTGCTCGCCCGCAACGGCTGCGAGGTGTACACGCCGCGGGATCAGCACTGTTGCGGCTCGCTCCACGCCCATAACGGCGAGCTCGAACTCGCCCGCGAACTGGCCCGCCGCAATCTCGACCAGTTCCCGCCCGAATGGTTTGACGCGATCATCACGAACGCCGGTGGCTGCGGCTCGCATCTCAAGCATTACGGCCAACTGCTCGCGGAGGATCCGGCTTACTGCGACCGCGCGCGCCTGTGGGATCGCAAGTGCCGGGATATCCATGAATGGCTCGTGATGATTGGTTTCCAACCGCCCAAGACCGGCCCGGTGTGGCCGCTCGTCGTAACCTACCACGAGTCTTGTCATCTCAGCCACGGGCAGAAGGTGGTTCAGCAACCGCGCCAGCTTCTCCGAACGATTCCCAACCTGCAGTTGGTCGAACTGCCGGAAAGCAACTGGTGCTGCGGCAGCGCTGGCATCTACAACCTCACCCAGCCCGAAATGGCCGGGCAACTGCTGGATCGCAAAATCCGGCACCTGAAATCCACCGGAGCCACCGTGGTCGCCACCGCCAACCCCGGGTGCCAGTTGCAACTGATCAATGGGGCCAAGGCCCATGGTCTCGAGATTCGCGTCGCCCACCCGATGACCTTGTTGGCCGAGGCCTACCGCCGCGAGCGATAGACAACGGGCCGTCCGGGCGAATTTCCGGGCGGCCGTTGGGGGGAGCCGCTTCCCGCAATCCCGCCTGCTCGCACGTGTGAAGTTTGATGGACGGCTCCTTCTCGTCGCGTCACGCCGCCGCGCCCAGCGGGAACACCCACTGTGGGCTCGTGCCCGCTCCCGTGGCGCGTGGCGAACGGCCGCTCCGCTGTCTCACTTTCCTGCGCCGTCACCCGCCATCACCCACGCCTCGTTGAAGTGAACGTGCTTGATGGTCTTCGACGCGGGATCGCCGTCCACGTCCTTCGGCAGGCTGCGCTGGTTGAGATGGAAACTGTAGGTCGCGTGCAGGGACCCATCCCGCGCCTGCAGGATCGAAGGGTAATGGTAGGACCCGGCCTCGGGCCCGGGTGGATCGAGCTCCAAGTGACGCTGCCACTTCCACGATTTCCCTTCGTCGTCAGAGATCATCACCACAAGGCTGTGCCGCCCTTGTTCCGTGTCGTTGTTGATGAGGACCCAGTGCCCGTTGCGAAGGTGGATCAAATCCGCCGCCGAGCCCGGATTCAAAAGTGTGCTGTCGGTGGTCTCTCCCCACGTTTCGCCACGATCGCGTGACCACGCGTGCTGAAGCCGTTTCGGCGGCGGGCCGTTGTCCCGCATGACGGTATAGAGGGAGCCGTCCGCCGCCCGGGCGATCGCCGGCTGGATGTTGCCGGCGCCGATGAGAGGCGTACTGGTCCGCCACGTCTGGCCCCAATCGTCGGTGATCGCCATCAGCGAGAAGCTGAAGCCGTCATGGTACACGGGCACGATCAGCCGTTGTCCATCGAGCAGGAAGGGCCGGGCGCGCGTCATCCAGCCGAGCCGGCGATATAACTTGTCGGCCGCGTGGTCGCGCATGGCCCGGAGAAAATCCTCGGCTTCACGGCGGGTTCGGTCCGGGAGCACCATGTCCCGGAGCATGGCCTCCAACTGCGGCAGGCGACGATTCACTTCCGCGTCGAATTCTGGCCCCGGCTTGAGGTGAACCACTTCGCTTGTCGTCCATCGCGGTGGACCGTCGCGGTGGTAGTCAGTTGAGACGCGGACCTTCAACAGCGCGCTCTCCCACGTGTTCGCGAGGATGGTGGTGTGAAACAGCCAGAGGCGCCCCTGCGGGTCCACGAACAGGCACGGGTTGCCGTCCGGAAACGCCGGAGTGTCCGCCATGACGAACGGCTTCGACCACACGCGTGAACCGCGGCGCTGGCGGGCCCCCATGATCTGAACATCGTCCGCGGTCCTTTCGCCCGTGCCACGGAACCACGTCACCAGCAGGTCACCGCGAGGGGTTTCGACCAGGCACGAGGCGTGGTTGTGCAGCACCTCGCGCGGGAAGATCTCCTCGGACCGGAAGAAAGGCCGCTGCTCGCGGCTGCCCGCGAAGGCGGACAACCCGACCATTCCCACGCAGGCGAGCAGGATCAGGGCGGGAACGACGCGATGCACCGGCAGACTGAACGGGCTGGCTGAGCACTTCATGCGGCGAAGGTACGGGCCGGCCGGGGGCGTTTCGAGAGCCAAGTTGAAGCTCGCGTCACGCAAGCTGGCTGGCGGGCGAGTCCTTTGGACCGCCCGATTCAGAACACTTCGACCGGGAGGTCGGTCCCCGCGCGCACGGCTTGGGCGATGCGCGAGAGACTGCGAAGGGGCAGATGCCCACACTCCGGATGAATGATCGCCCGCATGGCCGAGTACACCTGCACCGCCGCGATCTTGGCCCCCGCATCCCGCAATTCCCGCAGCCGGGCGACGAACTCGGTGATCTCCTCCTCGGGCGGCTCCTCGCCGCAGAAGCGCGGAAACAGGCTTTGAATCACCACGGGCCGCTGGCGGGCCAGCACAAGGATGTTCTCCAGCACCTTCTCCAACGGCACGGTCGGACGATTGATGCGCTCGTAGTAGGCCCGCGTGCCCGCCTCCAGCTTCAGCCAGATTTCGTCCTTGGGCGTGAACAACTGCAGGCCGGACCGGACCGCAGGCGTGTCCAGTCCCGTTGCGTTCGAGATCAAAACGAGCTTGAAAAACGGGAATCTCCCCAACGCCCGCAAATGAACGACCGCCCGCACCACCTCGGCAAAACTCGGGCTGAGTGTGGGTTCGCCGTCCCCGCTTAGCGCGACGTGCCGGAGTTGGAGCAACTCGGATGGCAGGTTGTGAAAGCCAGGCAACGCCTGCAGCCGGTTGTCCCGGGCCAACAGCAACGTCTGCTCCAGTTCGCGAACCATCGTCGCCACGTCCAGCACGGAGTCGCGCGGGGGCACGGCCCGGTTCACCTCGCAATACACGCAGTCGAAGTTGCAGCGCTTGTCCGGATTAAGATTGATGCCCACGGACAAGCCGTGGGCCCGGGGCGACACGAGGACATATACGAACCGGTTGTCCAGGAAGTTGCGGGCGTAGCCGCACGCCGTTTCCCAAACACTCCGGCTGGGCGGTGCCTCCTGCTGGGCGATCGCCCGACGCGGTTCTGCGACGGTTGTCATACTAAGTGCGCCGGCCGCGTCCGGTCCCCTTCCAAAACCGACCTCGCAGCCAGTCACAGCGTCCCGAGTATGCGAATCCGCCGCGACGCGGCTTCACTCAATTTGTGAAAGTCACAACATTATTTGCCATCGCGGGAGGCTCCAAATTGGCCGCGAAGAGGCATGATGGCGGCCCCACGCTGACCAACCGGAGGCAGTCCCGACGGCTGTTCTCTCCCCCCGGGAGCCCGACCCGCAAGCGCGAGCGGGTCAATCGCATCGCACCAGACAGTCCGTGAGCAACCTCCGCGCGCGCTCGTTGTCGTCGGTGGCGACGATGACACTGGTCCAACCGGCGTCGCGGCGCAGGATGCGCATCGCACGAATGTTGATGCCCGGCTCCCGGAAGCGAGCCGCGACCTTCGCCAGCGCGCCGGGTTCATCCTTGACGCGGATGACGAGGACTTCCTCGCTCATGGCGTGGAAACCGCCATCCGCGAGGGCCCGCAACGCCTCATCGTATGGCTCGGCCTGGAGCAGAATCACGCCGTGGGCGTGGTCGTCCGTGGCGTCAATGTCCACGATGTTGACCCCCCGCGCGCCGAGGCATTCGGCGATGTCGGCCAGGGTTCCCGGTCGGTCTGGCGGGGTGATGATGGTGATCTGTTTCATGGGGCGGCTGAAGGGGAAAGCGAGGCCGCGATCTCAGCCACCACGGCATCCACCGTTGCCCGGGTCACGTGGGGCATGGTGATCAGGTGGGCAATGTTGCGGCTCGGGGCCATCTGCCAGCGCGCGATCACCCGCTCGCCCGGACGCGGAAAAACGACGGTGATGGAGTTCCGGTGGCGCCACGCGGCAATGCCTGCGGCCTTGAAGCGCTCGATCGCGTAATCCGCCAGGGCGAGCGACCGCAGGGCCCGCCGGCGCAGCCCCGCTTCCCCGCGACGCTGAATCGCGCTCCACAAAACCAGGGGCGTCAGCGCGTTGCGGCTGCCCGCGATGGTCGTGTCCATGCAGCCCACGTATTCCACCGAACGCGCGACCCGGTCCACGTGCCGCCGCCGCGCCAGGACCACGCCGCAGGGCATTGGCGACCCGATGAACTTGTGTCCCGACACGGCGATCGAATCCACGCCCGCATCGAAGCCGAAGGGCTGCGGGTCCGCCACCCAGGGCAGGATCATCCCGGACAACGCCGCATCAGCATGAATGTAGTGCCGGACGATCGCCAGGTCCGCGAGAATGGAGCGAATGCGTGCCAGGTCATCCACCGCCCCATGCATGGTGGTGCCGATGTTGGCGAGGATGATCGGCGGCACATCGCGATGGAGCCGCAGGGTTTCCCGGAGATCGTCGTAGTCCATTTCGCCGTCCTCGCGTCCCCCGGATCATGATGCTCCGCGCGCCGAGCACACGCACGACCTTGGCCGCCGAGTAGTGGGTGTGTTCGGAGAAATACACCATGCCGTCCGGGAACAGTTCGCGCGCGAGGAACAGGCCGTACAGATTCCCTTCGGTCCCGCCGCCGGTCATGTAACCCCACGTTTCGCCCGGTGGGGCGCGAAGGTGTTCCTGGAAGAACTCGATTACCTCGCGCTCGAAGGCGAACGTGTTTTCGCGGTAGAAGGAATCGGCGAAAGGATCGCCCACGTTGTTCAACGAAAAGCCAAGAAACGGCGTCAGTTCCGGGCACTCGTAGTCCTGGCTGACGGGGTAGCCGACCAGACTCGGCGCCAGCGATTGAATGTCGCGATGAAAGCGGTGCAACCGCTCTTGGGCAGCCGGTGGCAATGGCGGCATCGGCTCGATGTCTCCGAGGAGGTCCGGCGTGTTCATAGGCGGGCTTTGGGGGACGCCTGGGCGCCACACGACGCTGCTGCCGCCGGACAGGCAAGTTCCAGCGTCCGCAAGATTCGCCGCAACTGTTCAGCGAGCGTTGTCCGGTCACCGTCGTTCCAAATTACAAAGTCGGCCGCGGCCATTTTTCGTTCGATCGGCCATTGGGCGGCCAGCCGACCCGCCAACTGCTCGTCGGACCAACCCCGTTCGCGCAACCGCTCGCGCTGGACTTCGGCCGAGCAGGCCACGCACACCGTCACGTCCACGCTCTCCTCGGCCCCGGTTTCAAAAAGCAACGGAATCACCACCACGCCGGCCGCAAGGCCCGTGCGTCGCCACGAGTCTGCCTCGGCCAGCCAGCTCGCCCGTATGCGAGGGTGAAGGATCGCCTCCAACCGCTGACGCGCCTCCCGGTCGGCGAATACACGAGCCGCCAGAATCTCCCGGCGTAATCGGCCGCCCTCGTCGAGCACGTCGCGCCCAAACGCGGCCGCGATTTCCCCGAGCGCGGGTTCGCCGGGAGCCACCAGCCGCCGCGCGACGAGATCCGTGTCGCAAACCGGCAGCCCCCATTGCTCCAGCGTCGCCGCGGCTGCCGACTTGCCCATGCCGATCCCGCCGGTGAGGCCGATGAGTTTGAAGCCTCCGGGCGGTCCTGCGGACCTGTCACCAGAGAAACCAGGCAGCGTGTCCGGTTCGCGGCTCATCGTCGTCCTTCCGCCCGCAAGAAGGCCACCAACTCGGAGGGCTTGTCCGACTGCAGGCCGTCCGCCCCCAGCGCCAGTATCCGCCGCCAGAACGCCGGACCTTCCCACGGCCCCTGAATGTCGAGCCAGACTTGGAATCCGTGCGCTTGGGCCGCCCGGACCGCCGCGGCCGTGTACGCCGATGCCGGCCCGTCAAGGATCTCGACCGGATATCGCTGCTTGAGCCGCGTGAGCCCCTGGTCCGTCAGGTCCTCGAGAGCCGGACTGACCATGAGGGGCAGTTCGGGCGCCACCTTTCGCCACGCCGCCTCATTCCCGAGCCGGTCGTACACCACCGTCCGCTCGGTCATCGCCGCTTCGCGCAGCAACCGGGCGACCACCTCCCGCGCACCGTCCTTGAAGTCAAGATACAGGCCCGCCCGGCCCCGCAGCCGCGGGAGAGCGTCCGACAGCCGGGGAACCATCTCGGCCTGGTCCGGTTGCCCACCGTATTTCAACCGCAACTTCCCGATGTCGCTCCAGTCGAGGTCGGCCACCGGCCCGTGACCCGTGGTTGTTCGGTCCACCGTCGCGTCATGCATCAGGACATGCTCGCCGTCGCGTGTCCGCCGCACGTCGAGTTCCACGTAGTCCGCGCCTCCGCGGATGGCCAGTTCGATCGCCTGGAGCGAATTCTCCGGGGCGTGCGAGTGCTCTCCGCGATGGGCGACCACCACCGGCTGAAAAACTGCCGCCGGGATCCGGGCGGCAAACGTCCGGCTGGTGGCGGCCGCGGCCAGCGTCCCGAGGAATTCACGGCGGTTCACGGCGCGAATCTACGCGGTCCCGCCTCGGAGGCGAGTCCGAAGCCGTCGCAGCGCCGGCACTCGCTCATGCCGATGACTCGCTGAAACGGCGGCCATGCTGGCTTCGTCCGCCGTCGTTCCGGACAGGCACTTTTTCGGCCGTGACGCAAAGGTTGACTCGCTCCCCGGCCCGCGCGACGTTGGCTGGCACGAGACAGTATGGCAGCCCGGGCATCCAATGATCACTGGTCACCACTCTGCCCTATGAACCGTCGCCAGTTCTTGTTCAACAGCGTTGCTGCCAGCGTCGGCCTCGGTCTCGCCGGCGTCGCCGCGGATGGCAGTCTTCGTCGGAAATTCACCTTGAGCCTTAGTCCCGGCAGCATCGGGGTGGGAGTGAGCCAACGGGAAGCCATCGAGTTGGCGGCCCGGCATGGGTTTGAGGCCGTCGAACCTTACGGGGGCGACTTGGCCCGGCTGACCGCCACCGAACTGGAGGCGATGGTCGCGCTCCTCCGCGAGAAACGGCTGGTCTGGGGCGCGGCAGGGATGCCCGTGGATTTCCGCGGCAGCGACGAGAGGTTCAACGAGGGGTTGAAACAACTCGCGACGCAGGCGCCGGCGTTCCAGCGGGCTGGCGTTGAGCGGGTCGGCACCTGGTTGTCACCCGCCCACGGTTCCCTGACCTACCGCCAAAACTTCGACCTCCATCGGCGGCGTTTGCGGGCTGTGGCGGAAGTTCTGCGCGATCACGATCTCCGGCTGGGCTTGGAATACGTGGGCACCATTTCGTCACGCGTGCGGGCACGCCACCCCTTCATCCACTCCCTCGCCGAGACGCGCGAGCTGATAGCCGAGATCGGCACCGGCAACGTCGGTGTGGTGCTGGATTCCTGGCATTGGTGGCAGGCCGGCGATACGGAGGACGAACTGCTGGCGCTGCGACCGGAAGACGTGGTGGCGGCGGACCTGAACGACGCTCCAGCCAGCGTGGCGAAAGATCAGCAGCAGGACGGCCGCCGCGAGCTGCCGGCGGCCACGGGGGTCATTCCCGTCGCGATCTTCCTCCGTGCCCTGGCGCACATCGGGTTTGACGGGCCGGTTCGCGCCGAACCGTTTAACCAGGCGTTGAACAATTTGGACAATGAAGCCGCCTGTGCGGCGACCATCGGCGCCCTGCGAAAGGCCCTGGCACAGGCCAATCTGGCAGCATGACCGACCCCGCAGAGTTGCCAGCGGCGGAAGGGGAGCCGGTCTCCTTGCCTGTTGACGGTGTCCTCGACCTGCACCCGTTCCGCCCGAGGGACATCAAGCCACTGGTGCTTGACTACCTGGAGGAGTGCCAGCGCGCGGGCATTCGTGAGGTGCGCATCATCCATGGCAAGGGCATTGGTGCCCTGAAACAAACCGTCCACGCCTTGCTGGCCAAGCATCCGGCGGTGATCGAGTTCCACCTGGATCACGCGCTCTTCAGCGGCAGTGGAGCCACGATTGTCCGCTTGCGCGGATAAGGCCGGCTCCGGCAACGCTGGCCACGCGATCGCTTTCGCGTACCGCAGTTCACGCCCGCGGTGGCTCGGAGGGCGTCGCGTCAACCGCGTCACCAGCGGACGCCGGCGTGCTGGAGTCCGCCGGCACGTCGCCAGTCCGCTCCGCGATGGCACGCTTCAAGGCAGCCAGCTCACGTTCCAAGTCGGCCATGCGGCGGATCAGTTCTGGCACGCGGTCGCGCGCGACGATCATGCGCTTGGCCTGCCGGTCCGGTTGGGCCGGGTAGCCGAACCACGACTCACCCGCCGGGATGTTGTGCATGACGCCAGACTTGCCGCCCACGGTTACCCGGTCGCCGATCTTCAGGTGACCCACCAGGCCCACTTGTCCAGCCAGGGTCACGTAGTTGCCGAGGGTCGTGCTGCCGGAAATGCCAACTTGGGACACGAGGATGCAATGCTCGCCGATGACAACGTTGTGCGCGACCTGGACCAGGTTGTCTATTTTCGTACCGCGACCGATGATGGTGGGCCCCAGCGCGCCCCGGTCCACCGTCGAATTGGCACCGATCTCGACGTCGTCGTGGATGATGACATTGCCAATCTGTGCGACCTTCAGATGCCGCCCCGCGTCGAATACATAGCCGAAGCCATCCGAGCCCACGACCACCCCGGCGTGCAACCGGACCCGCGCGCCAAGCTGGCATCGAGGGTACAACGTCACCTGCGGAAACAGGTGGCAGCCCTCCCCCAAGGAGCAGTCGTCCCCGATGTGGTCGCCACCTTCGAGGACGCACCGTGGGCCCACGACAACCCGTTCCCCGATGACAACGTAGGGCCCCACGTGGGCGGAGGGATCTATCTGCGCAGACGCAGCAATCAGAGCCGTGGGATGGACACCTGGGGCAAAGGCACGCTCTGGGAAGAACAGCGGCAGCACCCGGGCAAAGGCCACCCGCGGATTCGCCACGCGAATCAGGGTCTTGGCGGCGGAGTTGAATCCGCTGCCAACGAGGACCGCCGACGCCGCGCTCTCGACGGCGCGGGTGAAGTACTTTTCGTTCTCGGCGAAAGTCAGGTCGCCGGGACGGGCGAGGTCGGCGCGGGCGAAGCCGGTGAGCAGAAGCGCAGGATCACCCACGACTTCGCCCTGCAAGTGGGCAGCGATTTCCGCAGCGGTGTATTTCATGACGGAGGCAGGCTGGGATCAGATGCCGCGCTCCGTCACGATGCGATTGTGGGCGTCCAAGACAATGACGCGCGGCTGCCACCGGGCGGCGTCGGCCGCTTCGACGATGGCGTAGCTCATGATGGTGATGGAGTCGCCCACCTTGCCCAGGTGCGCCACGGCGCCATTCAGGATGATGGCTCCGGAGCCCGGCTCACCAGGAATCGCGTACGTCTCAAACCGCGCGCCGTTGGCGGTGTTGCCGCACAGAATGCGCTCGTACGCTACCAAGCCCGCCTTGTCCATCAGGTCCCTGGCGATGGTGAGGCTTCCCTCGTAGTTGACGTTCGCGCCGGTAACCCGGGCGCGGTGAAGCTTGGATTTCAAAAGGTGAATCTGCATCGAACCACTCCGCAAACCGGAGCATAGGCCCGGCCCAGCGGCCGCGGCAACTGCCGTTTCGAAAAGGCTACATTCGCTCGGCCGTTTCGATGCCGAGCAGGTTCAGTCCCTGCTGCAAAACGCGCGCGGTGATTTCACACAGCGCGAGGCGGCTGGCACGCTGCCGCCCCTCCGCCTTCAAGACCGGGCACGCCTCGTAGAACCCGGTGAAGTGGCCGGCGAGCTCGAACAGGTAGTTGCAGAGGTAATTCGGCCGGTATTCGTCTGCCACCATCTCGACGACGATCCCGAAGTTGAGGAGATGTTTGGCAAGCCGGAGTTCCTCCGGGGTGGTCAGTTCGAAGGCAACCGCCCCGGAAGGTTCCCAGCGGTTTTCAGGGTCCTGCTCCGCCTGTTTGCGGAAAATGCTCCGGATGCGGGCGTAGGCATACTGGAGGTACGGCGCCGTGTTGCCGCTCAGGGCAAGCATCTTTGACCAACTGAAGACGTAGTCGCTCTGACGATTCGGCAGGAGATCCTGATACTTGACCGCGCCGATACCGACGATCCGCGCAATCTCACGCCTCTCGGCTTCGGACAGATCGGGATTCTTCTCCGTCACCACTTGGAGGGCCCGTTCCTCAGCCTCGTCCAGCAGGTCGGCCAGCTTCACCGTATCGCCCGCTCGCGTCTTCAGGGGCTTGTTGTCCTCGCCCAGAATGGAGCCGAACCAGACATGCGCCAGCGTGACGGCGACGTCCGGCTTCCAGCGTCGGAAGGCTTCAAAGACCTGTTTGAAATGCAACTGCTGGCGACCGTCCGTGACGTAAATGATCTCCTGCGGTTGCCAGGTTTCGACCCGATAGGCCAGCGTGGCCAGGTCGGTCGTCGCGTAGTTGAACCCTCCGTCCCGTTTCTGGACGATCGTCGGGGCGTCCTTCAGTTCCGGATGATCATCGAAGAAGACCACGATCGCGCCCTCGCTTTCGCGGGCAATGCCTCGCGCCCGGAGGTCCTCGACCACGGCTGGAAGGCGCGGATTGTAAAAGCTCTCGCCCAGCGTGTGGTCGAACCGCACGCCGAGTCGCGTATAGATCGCATCGAACTGGGCTTGCGAAAGCCGCTGCATCTCCCGCCAGATCTCGAGGTTTTCCGAATCGCCGGCCTGCAGTTTGACCAACTCGGCCCGGGCCGATTCGAGGAGAGCCGGGTCAAACCCCTCCTTTTCTGGATCACAACGCGCGTTGATCTCCCGGTAAATCCGCTCCAGTTCGCGCAGCGGGTCGGCGGCCAACGCGTCGCGATCCAAGATGCGTTTCCAGCCCACCAACAACATGCCGAACTGCGTCCCCCAGTCGCCAATGTGGTTGTCGGTAATCACCCGGTGCCCCAGCAGGCGGAGCGTCCGCGCCAGACAGTCGCCGAGAATCGTGGAGCGGATGTGGCCCACATGCATGGGCTTGGCCACGTTTGGCGAACTGAAATCCAGGACCACCGTGCGAATCGGATCGGCCCGAGGCACCAGCGGCCGGCCCTCCGCCAGCACTTCCCGGAGGACGGTGGCAAGCGCGGAGGGTGAAACGCGAAAATTGAGAAAGCCCGCTCCGGCCACCTCGACTGAATCGCACCACGCGCGCACATCGAGACGCGCGATGACCTCGGCGGCGAGCTGGCGGGGGTTGAGCCGCCGCGCCTTCGCCAAGCCCATCAGGGCGTTGGTTTGGTAGTCGCCAAAGCGGGGATCGGGACACGGGCGAACGCGAATCGCGGGAAGATCAGCGTCAGGAATGACGTTGCCAACGGCCTCCCGAAGCCGCGATTCAAGGACAAGGTGCAGCATGAAAAGCAGATTCCGGAAGCGAACGGGGCGCGGAAAGCAGACGCGAGCGAATCCGGTGATCAGCGTTGCCCCGAGTACGCCTTGATGACGGCGTACATGGCGGCGGCGTCGGGAGCAGTTTCCAGCGCCTGTCGCAGTTCCTTCCGGTGCAGCATTTTCGCGATGTCGGCCAACGTGTGCAGATGTTTCTGAAACTGCCCCTGGGGCACGAGGAACAGCATCACCAAGGTCACCGGTTGATTGTCCAGCGCTTCGAAGTCAGCCCCCTTTATCGAGCGCCCCAGCACGCCGACGACATCCGCGATCAGATCCGTGGAGGCGTGGGGAATGCCGATGCCAAACCCGATCCCGGTGCTCATCGAAAGTTCGCGCTTCTTGACCACGGCCGCGATCGCGTCGCGGTGCTGTGGTTGAATGCGCCCGCACCGGACGAGGTGGTCCACCAATTCTTCGATGACCTGCCAGCGGTCGGTCCCCACGAGATTTGGTACGATGTTGTCCGGCTGCAGGATGTCACCCAGAGTCATAACGGAATATTTCGCCCGTCGGGATTGCGCCCCAAGGCACCCCCTATTTCAAGCGCGAAGTCCGGGCGCTTCGCGGATCGCAGTAACCAGCCAGGCCGCTGCCGGGAAAAATGCAAGCCCGGCAGCAAAGCGCACTGCGGATAACTCCACGGTGCCGTTGGACGAGGCCTCCGCGGTTGGCCCCTGCTCACAGTCGGGTCACCGGACCAGTTCCAGCGTGAGCTGATTGAAGTAGTTCACGCACTGCGCCACGGCCTCCAGGTTGTTGTCGAAGTCTTTGGAGTACTCGAGGCCGATCATCGTGGGCCGGAGGCCGAGCCGGTGGATTTCGCGGAAGATTTCCCCGGAACGCCCTTGGCCCGTGCCCCACGGCACATCCGACCCCTGCGGCGAAATCTCGTTCAGATCATGCATCTGGAGCGTGATGAGCCGCGCGCCCAGTTTGCGGATGCCCTCGACCGGATCAATCCCGGCCCGCATCCAATAGCCGACATCGGCCGCCGCACCGATGCGCGATCCGCGGCCGGCGCAGACCTTCAAGATGGCGTCCGGGCTCCAGTAATGCGGCGACGCCTTCTGGTCGTGGTTGTGCAGCGCCACGTTGATGCCGTACTCGTCGGCGAAGCGTTCGATTACGTCCAGCGACTCGACCTTGGGCTCGGTCATGAACGTCTCGATGCCCAGCTTGCGGCCAAACTCAAACACCTTCCGGCAGCCGGCTTCGTCGCCGGGAATTTCCTGAAGGTAAAACGTCAGCAGACGCACGCCGGCGTCGGCGAGCTTGAGGCGAATCGCGCGCAGTTCATCGTCACTGAGGCCGGGCTCGAAATTTTTCGGGATCTCGGCGCTGACCTTCTGGAAGCTCAAGCCGCCGACAAAGGGCAGCCCCAGCTTTGCCGCGCGGTCCACCGTTTCGAAGAAACTGACCCGGTGGAACGTGTAGGCCTCCACGCCCAGCCGCCAGCCGAGCTTTTCCTGCGCGCGCAGCGCCGGGGTCAGCCAGGCACTCGCAGTGGTGGGCGCGGGCAGATCGCCGAGCGCAAACTGAATCGCGTCGAGGTAAAAGCGAAGCAGCCGCGCATCCCAGAACACGTACGGATTATGCGCGATGGTGCAATAGAACGTCCGGCCCCGCCCATAGCTGCGGAGCCAGGCCAGCGCGAAATCGTTGTCCGCGCGCTCAAGCTGACCGAACGCCCGCCCCTGCTTCAGGTCGGTCTTTTCCGTGTCTATGCTGAAGAGCACCCGCACCCGCCGCCGCGAGTACGGGTCGCCCACCCGGAAGAATTCGTCGCGGAAATCCCAGCCCTCGCCGCCAAAGACGGCGTTCACCGGGTGGCCGGGATCGTCGAGCTTGATGAACACGTGCTCCGTGCTCTCGCGATGATTCGCGCCGCGCGCACCGATCATGTAGCCGAACTCCGGCCAGTCCTCGACCGCGCCTGGCCACTGCGTAAACGCCACCGTCGTACCGTGGACACCCAACAGTCCCCCGCCGCCGGTGACGAACTCGACCAGGTTCGGACGCAGCTCGGGGTCCGTGAACAGGTTGCCGACGCAGTTGTTGATGAACACGGCATCGAACTGCTTCAAGCTTTCGCGACGGAACACCTCGGGATCGCGGCTGACCACCGCCTGGAAGGCGCCGGTCTTCTCGCCCATGAGGGTGAAGGCGTGGTTCGCGTACTCGGCGGAGGGATGCCCGCCGTAGCCAACATTGTGGACGAAGAGCAGCAGTTTGCGGGGCTTTTGCGGCGCGGCGCTGGCTTGGGCCGGCAACGCGGCGTGGATCTTGGCGAGGTCGGTTTCAGGGATGGGCCGAAGGTCAGAGGCATTGAGCGGGGCAACCGTCAGAGCGACTACCGGGAAGCCTAGCCGTGCCGCGGCCACTAAACGTTCGAATGGGATCATTGTTTCCGGAAAACTGCCGAAGAATCATCCCGCCGGGCAAAGGAATTCCGCAAGGAATCCCCACCGCGACCCGCGCCAGTTGCCAAGGCGACCCACCGTTCGCTAGGGTGGCGGGACGTTGACATGAGCGAAAGTGCATCCACGGGAATCGGTCCGGACTCTTGCACCGCCGGAATTCCCAAGGCCTACGAACCGCAGGCTGTCGAAGAGAAGTGGTATGCCTTCTGGGAAAAGGAGGGCTGTTTCACGGCGAACGCCGACTCGCCGAAGCCCGCCTATTCCATCGTGATCCCTCCGCCCAATGTCACCGGGGTGCTGCACATGGGGCACGTCCTGAACAACACCATCCAGGACATCCTCGCCCGCAAGGCGCGCATGGACGGCAAGGAAGTCCTCTGGCTGCCGGGCACCGACCACGCCGGCATCGCCACGCAGGCGGTCGTCGAGAAGACCCTCCGCAAAGAGGGCAAGATGAAGCACCGCGACGATCTCGGCCGCGAGAAGTTCCTCGAACATGTCTGGGCCTGGAAGGAAAAGCACGGCGGCATCATCATCCAGCAGCTCAAGAAACTCGGCTGCTCGTGCGATTGGTCGCGCCTGCGCTTCACGATGGACCCCGAGTACTCGCGCTGCGTGCAGAAGGTCTTCGTCGAGCTTTACAAGAAGGGACTGATCTATCGCGGCAAACGCATGGTCAACTGGGACCCCGCCGCCCGCACCGCGCTCTCCGATGAGGAAGTCGAGATGACCGAGACCAAGGGCCATCTCTGGCACTTGAAGTATCCGATGCTCGACGCCGCGGGACAACCGATCCCGGACCAGTTCGTCATCGTGGCCACGACCCGGCCCGAGACGATGCTGGGCGACGAAGCGGTGGCGGTGAACCCGAAAGACGAACGCTACACCAGGCTCGTCGGAACGAAGGTTCTCCTGCCGCTCCAAAACAAGCCCATCCCGATCATCGCGGATGATTTCGTGGACCCGAAGTTTGGTACGGGCTGCGTGAAGGTGACGCCCGCGCACGACCCAAACGATTACGCGATGGCCACGCGCCACCACCTTCCGCTCACGGTCGTCATCGGCCCGGACGGCAGGATGACCAACGAAGCGGGCGGCGGTTTCGCCGGGTTGGACCGCGCGGAGGCGCGCAAGGCGGTGGTGGAACAGTTGGAGAAGCTCGGCCTGCTGCTCAAGGTCGAGGACTACGTCCACAACGTCGGCCACAGCCAACGCAGCGGTGTGCCCATCGAGCCGTATCTGAGCGAGCAGTGGTTCTTGAAGTATCCGGCGGTTGAGTCTTCTACCAAGGCTGTCGAGGAAGCCCGCATTGCGTTCCATCCAGATCGCTGGGCCAAGACCTACTCGCACTGGATGACCAACCTCCGCGACTGGTGCATCAGCCGGCAGCTTTGGTGGGGGCATCGCGTGCCGGTGTGGTACAAAAAATCCGAAATCCGAAATCCGAAATCCGAAATCCGTGCTGCGGACATCTACTGCGGCATGGAGCCGCCGCCAGACCCCGAAAACTGGGAACAAGACCCCGACGTTCTGGACACCTGGTTCAGTTCCTGGCTGTGGCCGTTTGCCACGATGGGTTGGCCGGAGACGACGCCCACGCTCAAGAAGTTCTATCCCACCACCGATCTCGTCACCGGGCCGGACATCATCTTCTTTTGGGTCGCGCGCATGATCATGGCGGGCTACGAGTTCATGGGCGACCTGCCGTTTCGGAACGTCTATTTCACCGGCATCATCCGCGACAAGCTGGGTCGCAAGATGAGCAAGAGTCTGGGCAATTCGCCCGACCCGCTCGAACTCATCGCCAAGTACGGCGCCGACGCCCTCCGCTTTGGCACCATGCGCAGCGCCCCGCTGGGCCAGGACGTGCTCTTCGACGAGAAGGACGTGGAGCTGGGCCGCAACTTCTGCAACAAGCTCTGGAACGCCTGCCGCTTCCGGCAAATGCAGGGCGGCGAGGTGCAGGGCGAGATGAATCCCGCGCTGCTCACCAGCGACGACAAATGGATCCTCCTCCGCCTGGACCGCGCCATCCGCGAGATCAACGCCGCCTACGCTGAGTACCACTTCAACGAGATTGCGCAGACCCTGTACCGCTTCTTCTGGAGCGAGTACTGCGACTGGTACGTCGAGGCGGCCAAAGCGCCGTTGCAGTCCGCGTCGCCGGCGCAAAAGGCCAACACGCTGGCGGTCATGGATTTTGTGCTCAGCCACACGCTGCGCCTCTTCCACCCCTGCCTTCCCTTCATCTCCGAGGAGCTGTGGCATGGCATGGGTTACAGCGCCGACATGCCAGAAGCGCAAGGCGGCAAGAGCATCCTTTTTGCCCCCTGGCCGAAGCCTCTGAGCGACGCGGAGAAGGAAACATGGGGACTCGATGACGCCGCCGATCAACTGGCCGCCGCCAAGTACGATCTGGTCGGCCTCGGGCGCAACTGGCGCCGCGAATTCAATCTGCCGGCCAACAAGAAGCTCCATTTCGTCCTCAAGCCGGCCGGCCCGTTGGCGGCACCGGAGGTCGAGGTCCTTCGCCTGCTCCTGAACGCCGAGCAGATCCGAGTGGATCCCGGCTACAATCCGCCGCAAGGGACCCCGAGAGTGGCCAATTCTCTCGGCGAACTCTATCTGCCTCTCACCGGCTTGATTGACTTTGCCGCGGAACGCGCCCGCCTCACGAAGGAACTCGAGAAGGCCCGCGCCGAGGTCGCCAAAGTGCGCGAGAAGCTCGACAACCCGCAGTTCACCCAGAAGGTGCCCCCCAAGGTTCTCGAGGAGCACCAAAAGCGGCTGGCCGACTGGCAAGCCAAGGTCAACCAGGTCGAGCAATCGCTCGCGAATCTGCCGGCCTGACCGGCGATGCCGCAGCGGGGGGGCGGCGGGCCGACCACGACCGCGCGCCGGCTTACCAGCCCGAGGTCCGAAAGCCCGAACCGCCTCCGCCGAAGCTGGAACTCCGGAAGCCCGAGCCGGAACCGCCCCAGGACGACCCACCACCAAAACCGCCGAAGCCGCCAGTGCTCCGCCGGGTGGCCCGCGCCATTTCTGCCGCCACCATGGCCCGCTGCCGCCGCTCGCGTTCGATGCGCGCCAACTCGGCCAGTCGTCGGCGCTCCGCTTCCGCCACGGCCCGGGCGATCGCCGCCTCGGCCGCCCGTCGCGCGGTTTCGGCGTGGGAGCGCGCCCGCTCATAGTCGCCCCGCTGCAACCAGGCGCGGGCTCCGTCCAGGGTATCGCTGCCCGGCGAGCCGAGGATCAGCACGCCGAAGCCACCGGTCCACGACCCCGCCTTTCGGACCGCCGCCGCTGCCGCCGTGATCTCTCTGACGGCTGCTTCGGCCCGCGCCAATTCCCCGCGCAAAGTGGCTGTCGCACGCGCGGCCTCGCCAGCGATACGGTCCGCCTCGGCGTCCACCGCGTGCCAATCCTGATGGGCCGCGGCCAACCGCGTTTGGAGCGCGACCAGTGCGGACGACAAGCCTGGCAGACCGGCGGTGACCGAACGAATCGCGGCACTGTCGGGAACATTGTCTGTCGCCGCCCGGGCGGCCGCCTCTTGCGCTTCGGTCAACTGCACCGCCGCCGCCCTGACGCTCCGCTCTGCCTCCTCGAACACGTCACGGTCGCAACGCGCCCTGTCCTGCACCGCGTCCAAGTCGCGCAGGATGCTTTCCAGCGCCTCGGCGGTGGCAAACGGATCCCCGCCGGCCGCGCCCACCTGCGGGCGAAGTGTGCTCAACCGGTCGCGGGCACTGGCCAGCAGTTCAAGGGTCGGTGCCATCGTAACCGGGGTTGCTGCGAGACGTTCGCCGACCTCGAGCCGGCTCTCGGCCTCAGCCAGCTTTTCCAAATTTTCTCGCTCGGTCGCCAGGAGGCGCACCTCCTTTTCACGGATCTCCTCGAGCCGGGCAGCGGCCAGCTTGTGCTCTGCGGCGATGTTCTCGCGCAGTCGCGCGGCCTCCAACAAGCGCGCCGCGCGAAACGCGGCGTCCGCGGCCTCAGCCAGTTCGCGCGCCCGAGCCAGGTGGTTTCCGGCCTCGTCCAAATTGTCCGCCACGGTGCCGTTCGCGTTGGGGTGGGTCGGATCGCCTGCGCCCAGTCGGAGCGCGTCACGCGAGAATCGCGCTCGCATCGCCTCCAACCGGTCTCGTTGCGCTGGCAACAGGTCAGTGATCCGCGCGGACTCCTCACGCAACGCGCGCAACGCCTCGGCATGTTCGGCAAATGATGCCCGGGTCGCGCGGAGGATGTCCTGAACCGCGTCCGCCAGGTCACTGGCCGCGTCCAAGGCACTGGCCACCGCCGACATATCGCCCCGTTCCAAGGCCGCGTGCGCGCTGATGAGTTGCTCCCGAGCTTGATCCAGCAGTTGGCCCGGATGGGCGTCTGCTTCACAGAGCGTCTGCTCGGCCGGAAGGCCCAACCCCGAGGCGAGTTCCTGCCGCCCCTGCCCTACTGCCGTTTCCGCCGCGGACACCTTGTGGGCCACCGGGCCACGCCGCCGCTCGTCCAAGGCCACAGCTTCAACCACGCGATGGCCGAGAGCGTCCCACGCAGCCCCGTAGTCTTGAATTCGCTCGCGCTGACTCGTTTCGCGGGCCGCGCGTGCCAGTTCCTCGGCGACGGCCGACAGTCGCGCGCATTCGGCGCCAATCCAGGGGGTGGCGACGCCGTTCGCGGCGAGCGCAGCAGCGCTTTCCTGCAATCGCGGCAGCAGTTCAGTCCGCGCCCGGAGGGCGACAGCGACAACGGCGGCGGCGTCTTCGGCCTGGGCTTGGGCGCGGGCCGCCCACCCGGATTCGGCCGCGACCGGGTCCACCGGCGCCACGGCGCGCGCCTCTGCGAGGGTGGCTTCCGCCGCTGGCAAAAGACCGTCGCGAAGTTCTGTCAGGGGAAGCAATCCGTCGGTCCCGGCGGAGTCCAGTTCTTGCAGGGCCGCGCGCGCCTCGGGCAGGCGGGTCTCCGTCGCCGTGAAATGCGCGGCCACCGTGCCCACGGCCGTCTCGATGCGGTCGAGATTCGCCACCGCGCGTTCCGCACGTCGGTTGAAGCTCTCGATCAAGGCCGTGAACGTCATGCGGAAGGCCTCGTAGTCTTCCCGTCGGCCCAGGAGACGGTCGCGTTCGGTCCGCGCCCCACGCACGACGAGTTCCAGACCTTCGTCGGGGCGAAAGGCCACCGGCTCGTCGCGCAAGAGCCGCAACGCGCGGGTGAATCGCCGCTTCAGGAACCAGTTCGCAACACGTCCACCGGCGCCGCGCGGATTCAACAGCGCCTTGGCATCGGTTAGCACCCGACTGGCACAGGCGGACATGATGAACAACTCGTCCACGTCCTGGATGAGCTGCTGCGCGAGCTTGAGGGTCTCCCCCGCGTAACGGCGCGCGGCCTCCGTGGCAGAAGAACCAACGACCATCCCACGCCGATCCAAGAGCCCGAACAACGCGTCCGTCTTCTCGCTCAACGCCCGCTCCCAGGCAGCGCACAATTCCCCGGCTTCCCGTTTGACCTTCGCCCGTCTCCGGTTGAGGACCAGACCGGCAATGGTCAGTAACGCGACCAGGTAGCCGGTCCCGGCCCACGCCGCCGCACGTCGGACCTTGGCCGCTCGTTCGGCGGCGGCGATCCCGGCCGCCGCGAGGCTCAGCGCCTGCTCCGCTTCGCCCAAGTGCCCAACGTAGCGACGGTCCGCGCGGCGATGCTCGATCACGGCCTGTTCGAGGGCGCGAGCCGCCAAGTCAAGGCGGTCCCGGACCTTTTCGGCGTGAGACTCGTGCGCCAGTTGCTGGTGGCGCGCAGCCGCTCTTTCCAGCCGCGCAGCGTCATCTTGATGCGTGTCCACAGCCCGCAGCGCCGTCTCGATCTGCGCGCGAAGCTGCTCGGCGGCGGCCCGCGCCCCGCTGAAATTCCCGGCGGTCAGTTCCCGGCCCGCGTCCTCCAGAAAGCCTTGGAATTTCGCCCGTTCGGGCCGGGCCAGGTCCCCTGTGGCCTCGGGAAGTCGTCGGGACAATTCATCGGCTCGCGCGGTCAGGCGGGCAAGCGCGTCCGAAGCGGCCTGGATTTCGGCCCGCGCCTGCTGCTCGGCCCGAACGCGCGAGGCCTGCTCTTCCGCCAGCCGGCGTTCACGCGTCTCGATCTCCGTCTTGATCGCCTGGTCGAGGCGGCGGTTGATGGTGGCGACCGTATCCTTCACCGCATCCACCACGCGGCCGCCATTCCGCATCGCCGCGATGGCCGGCTGATCGAGGTTGCCTACCCAGCGCTCTTCTCCCAGGCCCCGGCGGTCGTGCGCGTCGGAGCCGAAGTACGACAGGCGCCGGTCCTTGAGGGCGAGCACGAAGATGGCGGCGTTCCGTTCCTGCGTGCGCGGGTCGCGGGACTCACCAAACGCCGTCTGGTTCATCAGGCCCTTGCCCAACGCGTGGTTGACGGCCTCCACGCCGCTGAAGCGCGCTCCTTCGCCGTCGGTGTAGGTCTCACCGGCGGCACTCTCCAGCAGCACCACCACCCAGTTCGTCGCCTGGGCGTCCAGCCACTGCTCCAGCGAATCAAGCTGGCTGCGCGCAACGCCCACATTGCCCTTCACGAAGAGTCGTTGGTGCGGCTGCCACTGTCTCACCACATCCGTGGCGCACTGGATGGTCGCAAACGCAGGCGACGGATCATCCCCGCCGCGGGCCGCCGCCGTGAACAGGGCGAGACCAAGCCACAGCGCGCGCGCCGAGGTGCCTCCAGCGGGGCGTAACCACGCCGGAACATCCATCTTCAACGGTTTGCGCGGCGACGGCGACGTCATGGGGCGCAGTTCTGGCGTTCGCGCCCCGGCGTCGCAATTACAATTCCCGAAGCAGAATTGAAGGGGGCGCATCTCAGTTTCTTGCAGGGTCGAAGGCGGTGCGGGGGAAGAGGAGGACCCGGCGGTCATTGCGCCAGAAGGTTTCCAAGCAGCGCAGCGGGCACGGAGGACCGGCGGCGGGCAGCAGTGGCAGTTGCGGGTGCGGGGGTATGCAGGGGTTGTTGTCATGGCCCCAGCTCACACCCCCCGGCAAGAAACTGAGCTGCGCTCCGCTTCCTGCCGCCCGCGGCTTGGCGCTGGTGGCCTCCCGTACTTCGGCTGTAACCTCCGCGGCACGGCGCGTGACGTATTCAACAAACGGGATGCACCCGGACCAACGCAGATCCGGTCGTCCCAGAACCGACAACACGAATATGACCATGAAGACTTCCCTCCTAGTGCTCGTCGCCGCCGGCTGGACCGGTTTTGCCGCGCTGGCGGGACCGCTGCCGATTGCCCAGGTGGATGCCAATGCCCAGTGGCTGCTGCATCTCGACCTGGATGCCTTTCGCGCCAGTCAGGTCGGGGCCAAGATCGCCCGTGATCGCATCGAGGAGCCGATGGCGCGGGCCGCCGCCGAGATCAAACAAAAGTTGGGCGTGGACTTCGACTGGAAGCGAATCCACGGCGTCACCGCTTACGGTCTGGCGGCGGCGCGACCGGGTCAGGACCGGGGGGTTCTGCTGCTCGACACTGACCTCGATGTCCGGGCCGGTCTTGATGCCGCGATCGCGAAACAGCCCGAAGGCAACCTGGGCCGGCTGCGCCTCATTGAAGCCGGCGATCATCCGGTGTACTGGGTCAAGGACGAGTCCTACATCGCGCTGATTGCCAGCGGGCCCGTGATCGCAGGCAAGTTCGAGGATGATGTCCGTCGCGCGCGCGATGTGGTCCTGGGGTCCGTTCCGAATCTCGCCGCGCGCGATCCCTTCGGCGGCTATCCAGCCCCGGGACCCGGGCTTGTTTTCTATGGTGCGACACAGGGCTTGGCGGAAGGCATGCCGGTACCGCCCAAGGCGGAAATCCTGAAACAGGCCGACGGTTTGCGCCTGCTGGTGAGCGAGACGGGAGGGAATCTCAGTCTCAGCCTCGCGATGAAGACCAAAACGCCGGAAGTCGCGCAACAGGTGCGGCAGGTGGTGCAAGGTTTATTGGCGCTTGCCGCTCTTGGCCAGGCCGGCAACCCGGAGGTCCTGGAAATTCTCGCCGGTCTGCGGGTTGAGGGAAGTGAGCGGTTGGTGGCCGTGGAACTGGCCTACCCCGTGACCAAAGCGCTCCAGAAGATGGACGAAAAGGGCGGGGCGCGATGGGGCTGGTGAAGCTGGCGACATGCCGCACGCTGGGCCCATAGCCTTGACGGCGCCCGATTTCGACTCCGAGCGGCGTGACGCAACGGCAGGCCGCTCGGAGGTCCGGTCAGAGTCGGGCCCGCGGGAAGACCTGCGCTGGCGTGAATGGGCCGCGCGCGCGGCTGGCGGTGACCGCCAGGCGTTCGGCGCGCTGGTCGAGGCTTGGCAGGAGCGGCTCTACCGGTTTCTTTTGCGGATGACGCGCCATCCGCAGGACGCCGAGGACCTCGCCCAGGACACATTCATCAAGGCGTACCTCGCCCTCCGGCGCGGACCGGTGCCGGATTCCTTTTCCGCGTGGTTGTTCACCATCGCCCGTCGAACCGCCCTCAACCACCGCCGCGACCAGCGGCCGTGGGAGCCGCTCGACAGCGCGGCCACCGAGGCGGCGGAAGACAACCCCGCCGTCGCGGAGGGCTTGCGGGACTCCGGCGATTACGTCTGGCGGTTGGCCCGTCGCTTGCCCCCGCGGCACTTCGAAGCATTGTGGCTCCGCTATGCGGAAGGCTTTTCCGTCGCCGAGATCGCCCGCATCACGGGGGCCACGCAAATTGGCGTGAAGGTGATCCTCCATCGCGCCCGCCGCACACTCGCGACGTGGTTGAAAAAGGAGGACGCCCTCCGGCTAAGACATTGAGGAGCAACGTATGAGATTCTGTCGCGTCTGGCGTTTGATATCGGACTTCGGGGATGGCTCCGGCCTGAGCTGGGATCGTCGCTGGCAGCGTCATTGTCAACGGTGCCCGCCCTGCGCCGAGTGGCGGGAGCAACAGCGCCAGCTCGAACGCCGTCTGAAGATCTCCGCGGCGACCGGGGCAACCCCGCCGGTGCCGCACCGTCTCGCTACCCGCGTCGCCGCGGAAGTGGCATCGGCTGAACGGCAACTCGTGGCCGGGTCTCCCGCCGGTGGCTGGCGGTTTCCCGCGAGAGCGGCCACCTTGGTTGTGCTGGTTGGGCTGCTCGGGATGCTCGGGTGGAATCCGCCTTTCGACGGGCCGCGTGACCCGACACCGGAGGCGTCCGTGACGGGCATCGAAGGCATTCGCGCCCGCGTCGCGTTGCCGGATGCCGAACGGCTGCTGGCGGCAAACGACCTGGTAGAGCGGCCGCTGCTGGCCGAAATGGAGGCGCTGCAGGCGGATGCTCGCGCTGCGACCGAGTACTTGTCGCGAAGCCTCTTGCCGGCGGATTTATTGGCGGTGTTGCAGCGGTAAGGGTTACCGCTCGTGTTTGCCTTCAACCGCTGGCCGGACTGCTTGCCGGTGCCGCACGCGGCTTCATCCACCTTTACCGTCCGGCGCGCGGATCCAACGCGTCCCGCAGGCCGTCGCCCACAACATTCAGCGCCAACAGGGCCAGCGCGAGGGAGCCGGCGGGGAAGACGATCAACCACCAGTAGATGCGGAGCGGATTGATCTGCGCCGCGCCCTCGGCGATCAGCGTGCCCAAGCTCGCGGCGGGCGGCTGAATGCCTAAACCCAAATAGCTCAGGAAAGACTCGTACAGCACCACGGCTGGCACCGTGAGGGCGAGATAGACGATCACCACGCCAGCGAGGTTCGGCAGGATGTGCCGGACCAGGATATGTGTGTCGCTCGCGCCGAGCGCCCGGCTGGCCTCCACGAACGGTCGGGTCCGCAGCGACAGCACCTCGCCCCGCACAATCCGGGCCATCGTCAGCCACGACACAGCACCGATGCCCAGCAACAGGCCGGCCACGCGGGCGAACGTGGGACTCACGGGCGCGCCCGCCGTCTCCCATTTCGCCAGCAGGCCGTTCAGCGCCGTCACCACGACAATCACGAACACGAGGGTCGGCATCGCGTAGAGCACATCCACCGCGCGCATCATCACGCTGTCCACGCGGCCGCCGGCATAGCCCGCGATGGCCCCCCACAGCACGCCGATTCCCAGGCTGAGGGTGGCACCGACCAATCCCACGGCCAGCGAGAGCCGTCCCCCGTAGAGCACGCGGGTGAACACGTCGCGGCCATGCACGTCCGTGCCAAACCAGTGTCGCCATGAGGGTGCCTCGAACTGCCCGCCCGCAAAGGCCTCCGGGGCATACGGCGAGAGCATTGGCCCGAGCAAGGCGATGACGATCGCGGCCCCGAGGAACCACGCCGCGAGCCGGGCCGGGCGATGCTGGCGAAACGCCATCCAGGCGCGGCGTCCCGGCGAGTCTGGGGAGCGGGCGAGGGTGCCGGGGCTACTCATGGCGCACGCGCGGATCGAGCACCGCGTAGAGCAGGTCCACCGCGAGGTTTAAGACCAGCAGCAGCACGGCATACAGCAGAACCAGTCCCACGACCATCGGGTAATCCCGGTTGAGAGAGCTGTTGACCATGAACACGCCGATGCCCGGGATTTGAAAGAGGTTCTCCACCACAAACGAGCCCGTCAGCAGGTCCGCGAGCAACGGGCCGGAGTAACTGAGCACCGGCAGCACCCCGAGCCGGAAGCCGTGCCGCCAAAACACTGCGTTCTCGGACAACCCTTTCGCCCGGGCGGTGACGATGAAACCGGCGTGAAGCGTGTTGAGCATCCCTTCGCGCATCAGCCGCGCCACCCGCCCGGCGAAGTAAATGCCCAGGGTCAACACCGGCAGCACCGTATGCCAGGCCGAATCCCACAGGGCGACGGGGAACCAGCGGAGCTTCACGCCGAACACCATCACCAGAATCGGGCCGGCGACGAAGGTCGGCACGCAGATGGCGGTGATGGCGACGAGACTGCCCAGTTGATCGGTCAGTTGTCCCTTGCGGATCGCGGCGTAGAAACCCAGCGGCACGCCCGTGCCCAGCGCGAAACAAAATGCCAGGCCGCCAATGGTCAGCGACACCGGCAAGCCGGCGGCGATGATGTCGTTCACGGCATGATTGCGGTAGCGCATCGAGGGGCCGAGGTCGCCGCGCACGAGCCCGCCGAGGTAGATCCAATACTGCCGCCAGAGGGGCTGGTCGAGGTGGTAGCGCGCATTGAGTTGGCGCTCGATTTCGGGAGGCACCTGGCGCTCGCGGTCGAACGGTCCGCCGGGCGCGAGGCGAATCAGTGCGAACGCCGCAAAGCTGATCCCGATCAGGATCGGCACCATGAAGGCGAGCCGGCGCAGCACGTATCTCATCGGCGCCAGACCGATCCGGCCGCTGACCGGGCGGCGACCGGCCGGGGTTCGGCGTTTGGGTGGGCAACGGTCACGGCGGGGAGTTGCCGGGCGGTTACGGCATCGGGCGCACTCACGAGCGATTCATCGGTTCGCCGGCAAGCTGGGGAACGGTTTTTCTCCTGTCAACCGGACTGAGCCGCTGACCGTTGTGGCCGATTCGCGCAGGCGGTTGGGCGGCCGCTTCCGGGTTGCCGCGCTTGGCGACGTACACCCGCGGAACCGCTTCGGCCCGCTTCGTTGACACCCGCCCGCCCCCCAACCTAGCCTCCGCCACGATGTCGCGGCTGCCCTTCGAGTGGATGTTGGCCCTCCGTTACCTGCGCCCCAAGCGCTCGTTCGTGTCGGCCATCACCCTCATCTCCGTGGTGGGTGTCACCCTGGGCGTGGCGGTGCTGATCATCGTCATCTCGGTCATGAGCGGTTTCGGTCGTGAGTTGAAGGCGAAAATCATCAGCTTCAACGCTCACGTTCGAGTCGAACCGGCCCACGGCTTGATGGCAGAGTACGAGGCGCTGGCCGACCGGATCCGGCTGCTGCCCGAGGTTCGCGGGGTCGCGCCGTACATCGGCGGTCAGGTGTTGCTGGAAACGCAGCCGCTGGACGAGGCGAATTCGCTGGTCGTTGCCCCGGCGTTGCGCGGCGTGGATCCGCGATGGGAGGCCAGCGTGAGCCGTCTGCCCAACAGCATCGTGGCCGGCGAATTCGATCTCTCCGGCTACAGCCTGGTGGTGGGCCGCGAACTGGCCAACAAGTTGAACCTTCGCGTGGGCGACGCGGTCGCGGTCTATACCGTCCGCGCGTTCAAGCTGTGGAAAGACAGCCGGAAATCCGACGCAGAGGAGGCGGCACTGGCGGAAGACTATGTGATCAAAGGCATCTTCGACCTCGGGATGGACCAGTTCGACTCGACCGTGGTGGTGGCGTCGCTGCCCAACGCGCAGGACCTCTACAACCTCGAGGACAACGTCCACGGCCTGCTGATTACGCTCAACAACCCCGACGCCGCGACCGCGTTTCAAGAGCGGCTTTCGGCGGAGCTGGGTCCCGAGTACGCCGTAACGACGTGGCTGGAGGAGAATTCCCAGTTCCTCGAGGTGCTGATGGTCGAGAAGCACATGATGTTCTACCTGCTGTTCTTCATCACGATCGTCGCCGCGTTCGGCATTTGCAGCGCGCTCATCACGTTTGTGGTTCAAAAGACGCGCGAGATCGGCGTGCTGAAAGCCCTCGGCGCGACCGGCGGTCAGATCATGACGTTGTTCCTGGCGCAGAGCCTGGCGGTTGGTCTGATCGGCGTGCTGACCGGGCTGGGGTTGGGCCTGCTGGCCGTCATCAAACGGAACGAGTTCCTGGTCTTCATGCGGAAGGCAACGGGCATCGAGTTGTTCCCGGCCAAGTTCTATCTGTTCCGCGAACTGCCCGCCTGGTTGCAGGCCGATGACATCGCGATCATCTGCGGCGGGTCGCTGCTCGTGTGCGTTCTGATCGGCGGCTTGATTCCGGCGTGGAGCGCGGCCCGGCTCAAGCCAGCGGAGGCCTTGCGCCATGAGTGAGTTGGCCCCGGAGCTCCCGCCGCCGGCCCCCGCGTTGCTCAACGCGCGCGGCCTGACCAAGTCGTTTCGGCTGGGCCGGCGGGACGTGGAGGTGCTGCGGGGGGTGGACCTCACCGTGCTGCGCGGCGAATTCGTGGCGTTGCGCGGCGCCTCGGGCGCCGGGAAGAGCACGCTGCTGCAGATCCTGGGCGGACTCGACACGCCCACGGCCGGCGAAGTGGAATTCGACGGTGAGCGGCTGTCGGGTCTCCGGCCGCGCGAGCTCGCCCGGTTCCGCAACACGCGCGTGGGCTTCGTTTTCCAAGCCTACCACCTGTTGCCCGAATTGGACGCCCTCGAAAATGTCTGCGTGCCCGCGCGGCTGGGAAGGATGCCGGTCGCGGAGGCGCAAGCCCGCGCCCGGGCCCTGCTCGAACGCGTCGGGTTGGGCCACCGGCTCGATCACCGGCCCACCGAGCTGTCGGGCGGCGAACAGCAGCGGGTCGCCATTGCCCGGGCGCTGATGAATGATCCCGAACTCGTGCTGGCCGACGAGCCGACCGGGAATCTCGATTCCCACACCGGCGAGGAAATCATCGGCCTCCTGTGCTCGCTCCAGGCGGAGCGGCAGCGGACGCTGGTCATCGCCACGCACGACGCGCAGGTGGCCGCGCGCGCCCCCCGGGTGGTGGAACTGGTGGACGGCCAGCTTCACGCCACGCTCTGATCAAGCGCGGTTTCGGGCTTCAACCGGCGCCGCGCCTTACCGCTGGCCGATTACGGGCTTCAAGTGCCCGGCGAGGAACCGCTCCGTCAGTTCCGCCACCTTTGGATCATTGAACCGTCCGTGCCCGGCGCCCTTGACCGTGTAGAAGGTCACCGGCACCCCGGCGGCTTTGAGCGCGGCGGTGAGGAGTTCGCTCTGGTGGTGCGGCACCAGCGGGTCGGCATCCCCGTGACAGATGAGGAACGGCGGATCGTCCTGCGACACATACGTGATGGGATTCGCCCGTTCGGCCTTCGCTCGATTCTCCTGGAGGGCGCCACCGATGAGCAGCGATTCCGGCGAATCCGCCGGATCGTGCAACTGCCCGCCCGCCAACCGATGCGCGTCCATTTGCAGGAAATCCGTCGGTCCGAAGTAATCCACCACCGCCTGCACGCGGCTGGACTGGTCCAGATGCGCGCCCACGTCGAATTCCTTGATGTCGCCCGTGGTTCCCAGCATCGCCGCCAGGTGGCCGCCGGCCGAACTGCCCCAGGCAGCGAAACGGTCAGGATCGAGCCGATATTCGGCCGCGTGCGCCCGCAGCCAGCGCACCGCTGCTTTGCAGTCTTCAAGCTGTGCCGGGAAGATCGCGTGCTGGCTGAGGCGGTAGTTGATCGAGGCCACGGCGTAACCGCGGGCGAGATATTCCACGGGCACCCCCACTTCCTTGCTGCCCATTTTGAACGCGCCGCCGTGGATATTGATGATCAGCGGCAAATGCGTGCCCTCCTTGGGCAGGTACAGATCGAGCTTCTGCCGTGGGTGGCCGTCGGCCACATAGGCGAGATCGCGATGCACCGTGGAACCTTCAGGCGGCCGCACCATTCCTCCGGGAGCGGGCTGGCAGAGAACCTGAAAGGCAAGCATGAGTGGGCCGAGACACAAGCTGGCAAGGGGGCGCGCGTTCAAGGGAGCGGCAGTTGGTTCAATCGTTGACTCCATAACTCAAAGGGTGACGGCTGCGACCCGCCAGAGGTTTCATCCGGAAGTCTGGCCGGCGCGAGACCGAAATCGCCCGTTACGGACGACTCCGGCGCCAGAGGACGAACCCCACCAAGCCAGCCGCCAGCACATCGCCGGTCAGTAACGCCACTCGCACGGGGAAATCCACCGGCGCCAAGACAAAGCCAGCGATGCCGCCGGCCAGAATTGCCAAGGGGACTGTGACAACTGCCGGACTCATCGCTTCCGGCTGCGGGGAACGTGGGCTGGTCCATGGTCATGCTGAGATCCAGGTTGCGTTTGCCGGGGCCAGCTTGCGGCTGCTGACGATGCCCCGCCTACCAATCCGTCACGGTTACCTCGTGCGGAATCAGGGCCTCGTACTCCGCCAGCGACCCGTCGGCCAGGCAGCATTCGATGATCTGGCGACCCAGCGGATCGAGATCCGGCTCCAGGAATTTGCGCACTTGTTTGTGGATGAACTCGCGGAGCACCGCCGCCCCGGCATCGTATGCTTCGCCGCCCACCTCCGGTTGCATGTCCACCCGGAGGAACACGTCCGCGATGGTCTGACCCTCGATCGTCATGGTCCGCAGGGCGTAGCCGATCAGCGGACAGCGCGCGGGCACCACCTGCTCGGGAGTGAACCGCGCCCCGCCGCGGCGGGCGAGGTACTCGCGCGCGAGCCATTGCGGCATGAAGCCGACCTCCCAGGCGCCGACATGCTGGTTCGGACAAAGGATGTAGCGAACCTTCGGCGTCGAAACGATCTGCTGGAGGATCAGGTTGGCCTGAACGACGCGCCGGCCGGTGGCAAAAGGCCAGTAGGAGCCGACGCCTTCCGAGCTCATGGCTTCCTTTTGGACGATGCTGGGATTGCTATGCCCGCGCGGGGCGACCAGCCGCCAGATCCACGCGAGCGCAGGGGGCAGCAGGTGCATCAAACCAATGATGCCGTAGCTCGGTTGCTCGCGGGTGCAGGGCGGTGTCCGCACGCCCAGACTCCGGATGTCCACCGTGACCGTTCCCTGCACGATGTCCGGCACGATGTCGCGCGGCACCACCACGCGCGGATTGGGGCAGCGCTGGCCCGGCTCGTCCTCGATGTGTTCCCAGATCAGCGCCGTGCTGTCGGGATGGGCGTCAATGTTCAGGAACAGCAGCGGGCGGGGCGGATGAATCGTCAACTCTTCCAGGTGCGGGTCCACACCGTAACGGGTGATGTGGTTGACGCGCACGAACCACGCCTTTTCGGCGTCCATCAGCGTCAACTTGTCCGCGCTGCCCGGCCGTCGCAGGCTGGGATGACACAGCGCCATGTCGTCCGTGACCGGGCGCAGTTTGCAGGCGCGGGGCAGGATGAGCGTGCGCTCGCTGTGGGTGACCAGGTTTCGGCCCAGCAGCAGGCTGCCATCGCGTCGGCGATGGATGTGTTCGAGCATCTCGCTCTTGCCGCCGCCGCTGGCGCCCTCGTGCATGAGAGTGATCCTGTGTTCGTAGGGGGTAATCACCTGAACGGTCGAGCAATGCGCGGTCACCCAGTTCTCCTGCTCGCCCAGCGCCAGCAGCACGCCATAGACGCCCTTCTTCGCGCTCGGCCCGGGGTAGAGGTTGTAACTGAAAAGTTCGTGCAGCCCGGGCCGGCGGTTGTGGACAACGATCTGTCGGCCCTCGAAGTGCGTGTGCCGGAAGGGCGGAGCGACGTAAATGACGGCCCCCGGCGCGAAATCCGGCCCGATGTCCGTCGGGTCCAGAATGCCCTGCAAGAGCGCCAGGCCGAAGGCGAAGAACCCGGCGTTGGCCGGAGCCACCGCCACCGCGCCGATGCCCTGGCCCGGTACGCCAGCCTCGAAAGCGAAGAGGGCCAGTTCCTGAGTCTTGAGCCAGGCGAAAGTCTCCTCGCGCACCGGGTTAAATTCCTTCCCGAAACGCGCGCGAAAGGTTGGCTTGTTCGTGGGCTGATCGTCGCCGATCACCATGCAGTCCGGGTCGCGCCGGCGCATGTAGGGCTCGCAATAGTTGGCGCTTAGGCCGTTCTTCACGCGGCACACGCGGGCTTCGACCACCCGGCCGCGGCCGGGCACGTCGTACGCCACCTCGTGGTAGCCGTTTCGGGTGTCGCGCAAGGCGAGCGCCACCAGTTCGTCCACGCTCTTGGCGACAATGAAATGGGGGCAGTGAGTGAGAATGTCGGCCAGCTCGGGCGGGACACGAAAGCCGGCGGTTTGGGTCGGGTTTCTCTCCATGACGCGCGGGAATAGAGAGCCGCCGTTGACAGCCGTCAAGCCTCGCGGCGTTCGCCCTCCCGGGCGCTGCCAATCCCGCTGCGGGGACTCAGGAGGCGATCCGCCGCGCCGCCGCCCGAACGTGCTCCGGCGGGGATGCTTCCAGCAAAGCGTCCAGCAAAGACCTGCCGGCCACCAGGTCACCCGCCGCTTTGAGCCGCTCCGCGCACGCCAGACAAGCGTCCGCCAACGCGCTTCGCAGCGCCGCCGGCGCCTTGGGCAGGAACTCACGCAACGTCGCGCCCGTGGCGGGCGTTCCGATTTCCCCCAAAGCGGCCACTGCCGCCGCGGCGACGACCGGGTCAGCGTGGCCCAGGAACGCGGCAAGCTGCGTCGCCGCGGTGGGGTCGCGGCGCATTCCCAGCGCGGTCAGCGCGCCGGCCAGCGGCAAGCCGGAGAGCTTCTCCAGGCTGGCGCGGAGCGCCGCGCCCGCCTCCGGGCAGGGCATCAATTGCAAGGCATTGGTCGCCGCGTGGGCCAGAGTTTCCGTTGTCAGCAGTTCCGCCAGTGCCGGGACAGCCGCGGGGCCGCCGAGGATGGCCAGCTTGCCGCAGGCGTAGTCTTTGGCGACAGCCGGCGCTTTCCCGCGCAGGAGTGCTACCAGACGCTTTTCCAACCCGGCGCGTAGCGTCTCATCCCGGGCCGCGGCGGCCACGGCGTCATCAATCGGCTGGAGCGCGCCGCGCCCCGAACCCGGGCCATAGTTTTCGAGGTGGGCGAACGCTTGTTGAAACCGCTCGGCGGTTGGGGATTCGGTGGCGCTCATGGCAAACGGTTTTCGGTACCGTCCGCGATTCGCGCCGGGGGTTCAATCCCGGATTCCGGACACTGCATGAACGCGCGACGGCCAAACGCTCCCGGTACCTCGAAGGGAGCTGGGTTCCCCAACTGTCCGGCCATTTCCGTGAGGCAGGAGCAACGGCGAGTTGTCCGCGAAAGGTTGACGCCTCAGATGGCTATCTTTCAGGCAGCCGGGCCCACGCAAACGCACCCGCCAGCAGCGCCAGTACTCCGCCCACCCAAAACGGCCCGTGGGGATAGCCCGCCCACAAGCCGGTGGCGACAATCGGGCCGAAGATGCGCGCCAACGTGCCCGCACTCTGCATCAGGCCCATTACCGCGCCCTGGTCAGCGGCCGGCGTGTAGATGGACACCAGGCCCATCGTGGGGGCGCGGTTGACGCCGGAACCCACCGAGAACAGCCCCAGCGACAGCAGGAGTATGCCCAGACTTTGCGCGTGAGGAATGAGCGCAATGCTCGCCGCCACCACCACGAGACTGGACCAAATCAGCTTCGCCTCGCCGAACCGTTTGACGAGCCGTCCGATCACTCCGCCCTGGACCAGCGCCGACATCAGGCCGCAATAGGCGAAGAGATAGCCCACTTGTCGCTCGTCGAAGTGCAGCGCCTGCGGGCGGATTTCGGCCGGGTAGGTGCGCTCCAGCAGCCGGCGATTCGCCAGAGCCAGCGCATCCCGGCTGGTCGCCGTCACACTGGAGTCGAGCGGGGCCGCCTTGATGACCCGGTTGAACTCCGCGAACAGCATCCGTCGCAGAGCGCCGGGTGATAGTCGGTCCGCCTGCGCCGCCGTTTCGCGGAAGGCTGGCGACCAGTGTGCCCGCACGGCGCCGGCCACGGGGTCGGGGTCCGTCGCAAGCCGCTTCACCAAGGTGTGGGGCGCGCGGAAATCATCGGGATGAAACCCTGGCGACCCCAAGAGCAACGGCAGGGTGCTCTCGAAACACGCGAAGGTGAAGGTGGACAGGAAGTAGATGCCCACGAGCAGGCCCACCTTGGGGCGGGCGACCAGATGCGCCCATTGAGTTACCGGCGGGCGCCCTGCGGCCGAGGCCGATTGCGGCCCGCGGCTTTCCGCGAGGATGAAGCAGGCCAGGACGAAGTTCGTGAGGCAGAGTCCGGCCGCAACCCACCCGGGGCCCGCCAGACCAAACGAGGAAGCGCTGAGAGCGCCCAAGGCCGGGCCAAGGATGAAGCCCAAACCGAACGCCATCCCGATCAAACCCATCCCTTTCGATCGCTTCTCGGGCGGCGTGATATCGGCGATGTACGCCGACGCGACCGAGATGTTCGCGCCGCACGCGCCGGCAAACACCCGGGACAGGATGATCAGCCAGAGCGCCGTGGTGGCCGTCAAGGCAGCGGACGAGGCCACGGCGAACAGCGCGTACGAAGCCGCCGACCCCGCTGTGCTGAGCAGCAACACGGGGCGTCGCCCGATGCGATCCGAGAGCCGGCCCCAGAACGGCGCGAGGAACAACTGCATTACCGAGAACGAGGCGATGATGACGCCGATCATGAGCCCTTCGGCGCCAAAGCGCTCGCTGTACCGGGGCAGCAACGGCAGGACGATGCCGAAGCCGATCAGGTCAATGAAGACCGTCAAAAAGATGACCAGCAGCGATGGTTTTCTCACGGGTTTGGTTCAGGCCGGCCACAGGCCGGGCGCGAACGGTAGCCGTCGGCGCGCGAATGTCACGCGCGGCCCCAAGCCCGACGGCCCGCCGGTAACCGCCGGGTGGTAGCAAGGCCGGCCCGTTCTTGGCGCTCCTACCGGAGCAGTCCGCCGACCGCTACGCTCCGCGGATGGCCTCCTTCTTCTCCTCGAGTTCCGCTTGCAGCTTGGCGCGGTCGGCCGCGAGGCGACGCCGAATTTCCTCGGCCTTCTCGAAGTCGCCCGCCATTTCGGCGGCCGCGATCTCAGCCTTGGCCGCCAGTTCCTTCTCCGCGATCTTGGCGGCATAGACGGAACCCAGCTCGGCGATCTCCCGTTTCTGTTGATCGGTGAGCTTCTTCGTTGGCGCCGTCTTGTTGAGGCGCTCCATCGCGAGTTCGTAGGCGGATTTCATGGTTGGGTGAACGGATGTGAGTGAGGCTTCACGCCTTTTTCTTCCAAGGCATGTCGGGCAGTTTGACCGGTGGCTTGGTTGCCGGCGCCGGCGCGGGAGCCGATGCAGCGGCCGCCGGCTTCTGAGCCAGTTCAGTCTTCCAGGCGGCGATCTTCGCCCGCGCGCCGTGGTGTTCGGCCGCCGCCTTGTCGCCGGCCTTGAGGTAGAACAACGAGAGGTTGGTATGGACCAACTGCTCGTCCGGTCGCAGCCGCTCGGCTTTGTGGCCCTCGGCGATCGCGCCGGCGAAATCGCCCAGGCGGCACAGGGCCATGCCGAGGGCGAGTTGGGCGTCGAAATGGTCCGGATCCTCAGTGAGGATCGCGCGCAATCGCGCCGCCGCTCCGGTGAAGTCGCCCTGGCTGAAGGCGTACATCGCTTCGTCGAATTCCTGCTGGTGCGTCGGCATCGTCATTGACGACTCCAGCTTGCGCGGGACACTGCGGATGCGCAAGGCGCGGGCGGGCGCGGGTCCCCTCGCCGAGCGGATACGCCATGGAACTGCCCTTTCAACTCATTTCCACCGACTTTGACGGGACCGTGTTTTCCGAGTTCGAGCGGCAACCCGTGCCGCCCGGTTTGCAGCAACTTCTCGCCGATCTCCAGGCCCGCGGCGCGCGCTGGGTGATCAACACCGGTCGGGACCTCACCAGTCTGCTGGAGGCGATGGCCCGCGCCCGCCTGACGGTCCAGCCCGACTTCCTGGTCCTCGTTGAGCGCGAAATCCACGTGCGGGACGGTGCGAGCTTCAATCCGCTCGAACCGTGGAATTCCCGTTGCGCGGCCGATCACGCGCAACTCTTCGCGGAGGTTGCGGCCGATGTTCCGCGCCTGGCAGCGTGGGTCCGGGAACGCTTCGAAGCCGCCGTGTACGCGGACCCTTGGTCGCCCTTTTGTCTCGTCGCCCGGCGGAACTCGGACGCCGACGTGATCCACGCCTGGTTGAACGACTATTGCGCCGGCGTGCCGAACCTGACCGTCGTGCGCAACGATGTGTACGCCCGTTTCAGCCACGCCGCCTACAGCAAGGGTTCCGCCTTGGGGGAAATCTGCCGCGGTCTCGGCGTGAGCCCGGAGCGGGTGTTCGCCGCCGGTGATCACCTCAACGACTTGCCGATGCTTTCGCGGGAAAGGGCGCGCTGGCTCGCGGCTCCGGCCAACGCGATTCCAGCCGTCAAGGAAGCGGTACGGGCCGGCGGAGGATTCGTGGCAACGCTGCCGGCGGGCCTGGGCGTGGAACAGGCGTTGATCTGGGCTCTCGAGACTGCCCGGTGACGTTCAGCGGAATGATCGAGTTACCCGGCGGTGGCCGGGCAGCCGACCGTCCGTTGTGCAAGCCACCTGCGTACACTCCGCTGCCGCGTGACGTGCCGCCAAAATTACTGTCGGCGAGTCCGCGACCGCGTGATGTAGCGCCGACATTCCTGTCGGCGAGTCCGCGACTGCATGGTGTAGCGCCAACATTCTTGTCGGCGAGTCCGCGACCGCGCGATGTAGCGCCGACATTCTTGTCGGCGAGTCCGCGACCGCGCGATGTAGCGCCGACATTCTTGTCGGCGAATCTGCGACTGCGCGATGTAGCGCCGACATTCTTGCCGGCAGGTCCCCGGCGCCGTTCCGTCCCGTGTTCTCGTGACGAATCACCGAGGACGTCGAACTCGGCCGGTTCGCCGGCTGAAAGGCCGGCCCGTCCGGTTCGGTGGCAGCGCTCCCCTCCAACGACTTCGCCGTGGCTCAAGCCGGCAGCAGTTCGCGCGGATCGGTGATCCGGCCGGTCAGGGCGCTGGCGGCCACGGTGGCCGGACTCGCGAGGAACACTTGCGATTCCTTGTCGCCCATGCGGCCAGGGAAATTGCGGTTCGTGGCGCTGATGCACTTGAGGCCGGGCTGGTTAATCCGCCCAAACGTGTCCACGGGCCCGCCGAGGCAGGCGGCGCAGCCCGCGTTCTCGGTCATCCGCACCCCGGCATCCACCAGGATGTCCCAGATCGTGCGGCCGCCCCACCGCGTGTTCTGCAGGTCGTGGACAATCTCCGGCGTGGCCGGCACGCCAAAGGTGTCAATGACCACCCGTTTGCCGCGCAACACGCGGGCGAACTCCACGAAATCGCTCGTCTTGCCCCCGGTGCAGGAACCCACATACGCGCGGTCGAGCCGGATGCTGCTCAGCTCCTTCGCCTTCTTCCGTTGGCCGGGATCGGGATGACACGCCACCGTGGGCTCCAGCTTGTCCAATTCGACCACCAGCTCGTAGATGAACTTCTGGTCGCGGTCCGGCTCGACCGGCTCGTACGTCTGGCGCGTGCCATTCAGCTTTGTCCGCGCCTCCACGTACTCGGCGGTCCGCGCGTCGAACGGGAAGATGCCGTTCTTGCCGCCCGCTTCGATCGCCATGTTCGCGACCGTCATGCGGTCGTCCATCGAGAGGCCGGCCACGCCGTCGCCGTCGAACTGCATCGCGCGGTAGGTGGCACCGTCGAAGCCGATCTCGCCGATGATGTGAAGGATGATGTCCTTGGCCATCACGCCCGGTTGCAGCCGACCTTCGAGGCGGAAGCGCATCGTCTCGGGCACCTTGAGCAGCAGCTTGCCCGTGCCCATCACGAAACCGGCGTCCGTGTTCCCAATGCCGGTGGCGAATTCGTTAAAGGCGCCGGCCATGCAGGTGTGCGAGTCGGTGCCGAACAGCACCTCGCCTGGACGGGTGTGGCCTTTTTGCGGCAACGCCGTGTGGCAAACCCCGGCGTACTGGCTGCCGTACTGGCGCTTCAGCGGGCCGCGACCGGGGTCAAACCGCCACGACCCGTTCGGGTCGTCAATCACGTCGTAAAAGTACGTGATGCCCTGCTCCCGGACGAAGTCCCGCAGGATGTCCACGTTGCGGTTGGACTTCGAGTCGGCGGTGAAGATGTAGTGGTCGGGGATGATCACGACGCGGTCCCGATCCCACACCTTGGCGTCACGTCCGAACTCGCGGTGAAACACCCCGATCGTGCCCGGGCCGCAGACATCGTGCGTCATCAGGATGTCGGCGTTCACCCAGACATTGTCGCCGGCCCGCACGGAGGCCTTGCCGGCCGCACGGGCCAGGATCTTCTCGGTCAGCGTCATAAAGTGGGGAGACCCTAGCCAACCGGTGCGCCCGTAGCAACCGTCGCCGCGCGATCCGAAGCGCAATGCTTGGCGAACCGGCGAAGAAGGCGTTATGGGTACCGCCGACCTCCAGGTCGGCATGGACCGGCGGCCTTCCTGCCGCCGGTAGCGCCGACATTCTTGCCGGCCTGTAGCGCCGACATTCTTGCCGGCCTGTAGCGCCGACATTCCTGTCGGCCGGTAGCGCTGACATTCTTGTCGGCCGGTAGCGCTGAACTCCCGCTCGGCTTGTGTGCCGGTCCGGAGACCGGCGTTACAAGGACCGCCGACCTCCAGGTCGGCACGGACTGCCGACCTTCCTGCCGCCGGTAGCGCTGACATTCTTGTCGGCCTGTAGCGCTGAGATTCCTGTCGGCGTGTAGCGCTGACCTCCCGATCGGCGTGTTTGCCGGTCGGGAGACCGGCGCTACGGGTACCGCCGACCTCCAGGTCGGCACGGACTGCCGGCCTTCTTGGCGCCACGTAACACCGACATTCCTGTCGGCCTGTAGCGCTGACCTCCCGCTCGGCGTGTGTGCCGGTCGGGAGACCGGCGTTACAAGTACCGCCGACCTCCGGGTCGGCACGGACTGCCAGCCTTCCTGGCGGCTCGTAACACCGACATTCCTGTCGGCCGGTAGCGCTGACATTCCTGTCGGCCTGTAACGCCGACATTCTTGTCGGCGCGTAGTGCTGACATTCTTGCCGGCCGGTAGCACTGACCTTCCGCTCGGCTCGGGTGCCGGTCGGGAGACCGGCGCTACGGGTAACGCCGACCTCCAAGTCGGCATAGACCGCCGGCCTTCTTGGCGCCACGTAACACCGACATTCTTGCCGGCCGGTAGCGGTGACCTCCCGCCAGGCTTGTGTGCCGGTCCGGAGACCGGCGCTACGGGTACCGCCGACCTCCAAGTCGGCACGGACTGCCGGCCTTCCTGCCGCCGGTAGCGCTGACATTCTTGTCGGCCGGTAGCACTGACCTCCCGATCGGCTCGGGTGCCGGTCAGGAGACCGGCGTTACAAGTACCGCCGACCTCCAGGTCGGCGCGGATTGCCGGCCTTCTTGGCGCCTCGTGGCGCCGACATTCCTGTCGGCCGGTAGCGCTGACCTCCCGCCCGGCTTTTGTGCCGGTCCGGAGACCGGCGTGACAAGTACCGCCGACCTCCAGGTCGGCTTCCGGCTCGGCGGCGGCGCCGCGTTCCGAAGCCCTTCGGAAGACCGCTTGCCCGGCGGCCTTCCGGCTGGTGAGATGGAGAAAATTCCGGCAACCGATGTGCGACCGCGCCTCCCAGTCCTCCGCACCGCTACGCGGCACGGCCGGTTTTTCCGCTTCGCCCCCGCCCTCGGCAACTTTGTCTGACGCATGAAACTCCAACTGATTGACTGGCTGATCATCGCGGCATCGCTGCTGATCTGCTTCGTTCCAGCGCTGTTCTTCGGGAAACGGGCCGGACGGAACACCACCGAGTTCTTCGTTTCCGGGCGCGCGGTGCCGTGGTGGCTGGCCGGCCTTTCCATGGTCGCCACCACCTTCAGCAGCGACACCCCGAACCTCGTCACCGACATCGTCCGCCAGAACGGCGTCGCCGGGAACTGGGTCTGGTGGGCGTTCGTGCTCACCGGCGTGGCCACCGTGTTCTTTTACGCGCGCCTGTGGCGCCGCTCGGAGGTGATGACCGACCTGGAGCTGTACGAGGTCCGTTACTCGGGCAAGGCGGCCAGCGTGGTGCGCGGCTTTCGGGCGGTGTATCTCGGGCTGTTCTTCAACTGCGTGATCATGGCCACGGTCAACCTCGCGGCCTGCAAGATTGCCAACGTCCTCTTCGGCCTGCCCCGCTGGCAAACGCTGCTGTTTGTGGGCGCGCTCAACGTGGTTTTCGCCGCGCACTCGGGCCTCTGGGGCGTGCTGGTCATTGATATGATCCAGTTTCTCCTGATGATGACGGCGGTGATCGCGGCCGCGTACTTCGCCGTCCAGCACGTCGGCGGCCTGAACGTGCTGGTCAGCAAGCTCTCGGCGCCCATTCCCGGCCCGGATGGCCAGACAATGATCCACTACCTCAACGTCCTGCCCGACTTCTCCAACAACTGGGACCTGGCGCTGGCCGTTTTCATCATGCCCATCGCTGTCCAGTGGTGGGCCGTGTGGTATCCAGGCGCGGAACCGGGCGGCGGCAGCTACATCGCCCAACGGATGCTGGCGTCCAAGACGGAGAAAGACTCCCTGGGCGCGGTGCTCTTTTTCAACCTCGCCCATTACGTGCTCCGCCCGTGGCCGTGGATCCTGGTCGCGCTGGCCTCGTTGATCGTTTTCCCGCGGCTCGCGGACATCCAGCAGGCGTTCCCGAACCTCGATCCCCGCCTGCTGGGCCACGACATTGCCTATCCCGCCATGATGAAGTTCCTGCCGGTGGGCTTCCTCGGCCTGATGGTGGGCGGCCTGGTGGCGGCGAATTCCTCGACGCTGCTCACGCACCTGAACTGGGGCGCCTCATACCTCGTGCATGACTTTTACCGCCGGTTCCTCCGTCGCGACGCCGCCGAGCGGCATTACGTCCGGGTCGGGCGCCTGACGACCATCGGGCTGTTCTTCGTTTCGGCCGCTATGGTCTATCTGATTGATACCGCGAAGGGGGGCTTCCAGATCATCCTGCAGATCGGCGCCGGCACGGGGCTGCTCTATCTGCTGCGGTGGTTCTGGTGGCGCATCAACGCCTGGTGCGAGGTGGTCGCCATGATCAGTTCCTTTGCGGTCTCGGTGGCCATTCTGGTCGCCAACAAACTTCACGCGGCCGCCGTCAAGCAAGCCGTCGCGGCTACGTTGCCCCAAGTGTTCGCCGCCCAGCCGGACGTGCTTGCCGCGAAACTCAAGGCCGTTGCCGCGATGCCGGTGGCGCCTTACATCGCGGACCACGAGGCGCTCGTCCTCACAGTGATCCTGACCACGATCTGCTGGGTGACTGCGGCGTTTCTTGCTCCGGCGACCGACCGCCAGACGTTGATCGCGTTTTATCGGAAAGTTCGTCCGTTTGGGCCTGGCTGGCGGCGGATACGCGAGGCGGCGGGGATTTCAGAGGCGGAGGCTGCTGCCCGGCATGAAAACATCCCGCTGGCATTGGTGGGCTGGAGCGCGGGTTGTGCGACGATCTGGTCGTCCCTCTTTGCCGTCGGCAACTTCCTCTACGGCCGCACCGGGACCGCTCTGGCGCTCACCGGGGTCTTCGTGGTGTGCGGTCTTATTCTCCTGCGCGTGATCAACACCCTGTGGAGCGGCCGGGAATCGCGGCGGCCTTAGGGGCCGCTGCCCGGTCGGCGTGTTGTCGCGCCGGAATTCTTGCCTGCTTGTACCGCCGACATTCTTGTCGGCCTGGATCGCTGACTTCCGAGGCGGTCCCTGTGCCGGTCCTGAAACCGGCGTTACGGGTCCTCGTACAGTCGGAAGTGGGCTGATTGGAAGGTCGCCCCCGGCCGACTGGCAGACTCTTGCGCCCTGAATCGAATTCTCGAAACCCTTCCGTGGCAGCTCCTCCGGCCTTTTGGCGCAACGGCGCTGGCGAATCCCCGCCCGGCGGGAGCCGCGGGCGGCGCGCGAGCGCACCCATCACGCCAATTCACCCGCGGATTGCCGGGCATGTGCTGCTGCCGGCCGGCCGCTCCTGAGCGGCAGGGCCGCCCTTGCCGGCTCACGTTTGGCCATACCGGGCCAGCCGGCTTGGTACCTCCAGGGGCTTCGTAATCAGGGCGTATTCCTACGTTCCGCAGCCACCGTGCGCGTTGACCGCGGCGCACCAGCGCTTCGCGGCGGCAGTCTTCACATCTTCGAGCGGATCGTAACCCTTGGTCTCCAGAATCAAGTAGCGCTCGGCTTCGCCCTCCAACCGGATAATGAAATCGGGCTGGTAATCGTGCATCTGGCCGTTGTGCAGGTAGGGGATGGCAAAGCCGAGACCGGCGTTCTTCACGAACGCCCGCACCGCCGGGTGGGTGTCAATGAAGTAAGCCGCCTGCTGCTCCCACTTGCGCGTGTCGGCGACGACGCAGTTGACGTGCGACTTCCGCACCTCGCGCACTTCGCGGCTGGTCCAGAAATCCACGTCCCGCGTGGAGCCGGGGCCGCGCGACGGCTCGAAGCGCGGGACTTCCGGCGCCTCGCCGTTGGCCGCGTCCGGGCGGATGGCCTCCCGCAGCACCTCCACCAGCCAGCCGTAGTAGGGGGCAAAGTGCAGGTCGCGCACATCCCCCCGGGGGTTGCACGGCGACTTCCTCCCGCACGTAGCGGTCCACGATGGCGGCCATTTGGGGAAACAGCACGTGAGGCGGCACTGCGCAGCCGCGCTGCTCGATGAACTCCCGCGTCAGCCCGCGTGCCACGTCGAAAACCAGTTCCTGCACGCGCAGGGTGGCCCGGCGCTCCTGCAACGTCACCTGGTCCACGCGCCCCGGCCCGAGCAATGAGGGGCGGCCGCGGTTGCTAAGGTTCAGGCCCTTCACCTCGACCTCGGGCGGAATCTGGTCCGGTTTGATGAGCACAGGGGGAACATTTGTCCAGTCCACCGTCACGCGATTGCGCACGGCCTGCGTGTAGCCCTCGACACGCGGGAACCGGATTTCCAAGTGCGCCCGCTCCGGCAGGGCGTGGACGTGAAAGCGCTTCACCGGCGGAGGCGGCGCGCCACCGGGATTTGCCTTGAACGGCACCACCTCGAACGGCACGCCGAACACCTTGGCCACTTCCTCGCGCATCAGGCCGTCCTCGCCCACATCGTAGCTGGCCCGGCGCAAGCCCCGCCCCACGACCTGCTCGCAGAGCAACTGCGACATGAACGGCCGCAGCCCAATGATGTGCGTCACCGTGCTGCAATCCCAGCCCTCGGTCAGCATCCCCACGCTCACAATGCACCGCACGTCGCGCCCCGGCGGATGGAGCGGGCGGTCGAGCTTCTTCGCCAGGTCGGCGAAGCCTTCCGGGTAAAGCTCGCGCCCCTGCGAGTCCACCGGCCACGACGTTTTGCCCACCGTGTCGAGCGTGAACCGCATCCAGCGCGCCTCGTCGCTCCTGGCTTGGCCGGTGTCGGTCTCGTGGACCACCTTCGAGTGGACGATGATTGTGTTCGTCTCCGTTGGCGTGTTGCGGAAGCCTTCGATCTTGGCGGGCGGAATGCCGCTCGGGCAGTTGCCGTTGGCCAGCCAGTCGAAGACCACGTTCGCCAGCGCGGTGTTCTTGCAGACGAGGATGAAGACCGGCGGACGGGCTTCGCCGCTGGCCTGCCACGCCTTGAACTCCGCCTCCCACAAGCCCGCCAGCATGCCGATGGGCGTGTGCGCCCACTTGAGCACCGCCTCCGGCTTGGGCGCGGCGTGCTTGCCGCCGCGCTCTGCCGGCGTGAGGCGTCCCGGCTGGAGAATCCACCGCCAGATGTTGAAGTAGCCCGGAATCTCCGCCCCCCTCGTGTCGCGGATGGCCAACTGCGGAATCTTCACCAGCCCGGATTCGATGGCGTCCATCAGGCTGAAATCGCTCACCACCCACGGGAACGGGCGGTTCGTCTGCTGCCCGACGCGGCCCAGGAAGTAGGGCGTGGCCGAGAGGTCCACGCAGAAGTTGATCCCGCGCTGCTTGTGGATGCGGTCCAGGCCGTCAATCCACACCGTCGCTTCCTTGAAAAACTCCTCCGCCTCCTCCGCCTCGCCAAATTCGTCCTCCTCGTCCTCGTCGGCCTCCTCGCGCTTGATGCGGTAGGCGTGGTGGGCCTCGTCATTCATCACGAGCAAGTTCTGCTTGCCGCCGATGTCTCGCCCAAGAATCCGGTTGAGCAGCGCGGTGTCGCTCTCCACGTAGCGGCGGCTGCGGACCTGCAACGTGTCGTCCTGTGCCGGGTCGCCCTTCACGACCTCCAGCAGCCCGTTGTCGACCTGCTGCAGCAGCGTCTCGCGCGTGAGCCAGCGCGTGCCCCGCTTGGTGTCGTTTTTTTGCCGATGCGGATGGTTTCGGTCGTCAGCACCTCGCGCCCGCGCTTCACGACCTTGGCCGGGTCGCCGTTGGTGACGGATTGCGGCTCGAAGACGTGCCAGTTCGTGACCAGCACCTTGCCCTGGCGCAGCCGCTCCATGAGATGTCCCGGCACCAGGTCGCGCGTGCGGTAAAGGCTGGCCTCGCCCAGTTCCGGGTCCAGTTCCCGCAGCCGGTCGCGGATGGTCACATTCGGGCAGACCACCAGCACCACGTCGGAGAAGCGCCCGTCGCTGCGGTCGTTCACCTTGTTGAGGATGCTCCACGCGGCCAGCATCCCCATGACCGTCGTCTTGCCGGAGCCGGTGGCCATCTTGCAGGCGTAGCGCAGGAAGCCGGTGAAACCCTCCGCCTTGCGGTCGTCGCTTGGCTCGTCGCGCGGGATTTCGAGGCCCTGCCGGAAATCGCTCCGCGCCTCGTTGAGGAAGATGATCGTCTCCGCCGCCTCGAGCTGGGCGAAGAACAGCCGCCGCTCGCGCCCCTCGCGCCGCCAGTGCTGGAGCAGCTCGAGTGTGGTGCGCGTGACGCCCGCGTAACCGCTCTCGCGCCACGCCTGCACGCGCTGGCGGATGTGGTTCACGAGCGTCATCTCGATGGCGAGGCCGCCGCGCTCGTCGGTCTCGCGTTTCGGCTCGCGGTAGAAATAGAGCGCGGGCCGCCGGCCGGGACGCCGCTCGGCGGGCTGGCCCTCCAGAATCCACCAGTGCTCCTTCGGCTCCGCGAAGGGCGAGTTCAGGATGGGGCTGGGGACTTCGCAGGTGCTCATGGCGGTCACCGCAGCAACAGCACCGTCGAAAGCGGCAAGGAGACGATGCGCGGGTCCTCCGAGCCGGGGGCATCGTCCAGCGTCACCAGCAGGCCGAAGGGGCGTTGTAATGGGCCTTGTCCATGAAGGCCCGCAGTCCCCGCGTGTCCGCATGCTCAATGCGGCGGCGGTATTTCACCTCCACCGGAATGCGCTGTTCGCCCACCGTCAGAATGAAATCCACTTCCGGCTCCGCCGCGCGCTCCGGGAAATGATGCACTCCCAGGCCGTAGATGGACTTGAAGAAGTAGCCGACCACGCTCTCGGCGATGCGGCCGGCGAGGTCGTGCAGATGCGGGGCGGCCAGCAAGCCCGCCGGCGTGAGGGGAATGGTTTCCCGCAGCCAGGCCGCGCGCAAGGCATGGTCGCACAGGCACAGTTTGGGCGCCCCCCGCTTGCGTTTGAGGCGCAGTTCCAACGGTTCGATCAAGCGGAGCAGCAGCGTAGCGTCCAGAAACCTCAGATACGCCAGCACGCGTTGCCAGCCGAGGTTGGCCCGTAACGAGCGTTGGAGTTCCGCAAGGTAGCTGCTCTGCGACGGCGATTGGCCAATGTAGGTGCAACCCAGACGAAACACCTCGGCCAGCAGGCTTTCGTCACGCTTCTGTCCCCGGGGTCCCAGCCGGAGGTCGTGTTGGATGGCGCGCCGCACCACCGTTTCCGTCAGGTGTTCCGCCAGACTTTCCCACGGTTCCGCCGGGTTGACGTGGGCGTAAGGATAGGCTCCTCGTTCGCTGAACGCGGCAAAGACGAGTCTGCGCAATTCGGATTGTCGTTCGCCCGAGGCGCGCAGGTCGAGCCAGGTCTCTTTTCCCTTCAACGGCGTCAACCCATTATCTGGCAGCGCGGCCTCCAGCGCCCCCAAGCCCCGCACTTGTCCGATCTCCCGCAGCAGGAGCGGCCCCATCTCCAAGGTCCGAATCCGGCCCGCCAGACTGTCGCGTCCCGCCTCGATGCGTAGCGCCGAACTGCCGGTCACCACCGCGCGGACCCGACCGATGTCCAGCAAGTGTTTCAGTTGCGGTGCCCAGTCCTCCAAGTTCTGAACTTCATCGAGAAAGACGAGAAACGGCGCACCTTCGTTGGCCGCCTGGTTCATCGTTTTGCCGGCGACGTTCTCTTCAAACCACCGCACCAACTCCACCAGCGGCATGGAGAGTCTGCGCAGTTCGGGCAGTTCGTCGAACTGGAGCCGTAGCATTCGCTTCGGGGCCATGCCGGCCGCCAGTTCCGCCGCGATCAACTGGTTCAGCAGCGTGGTCTTCCCGATCTGCCGTGGTCCGCGCAACACGACGCACGGTACGGTGCCCTCGCGTAGGTGCCGTTGCATCGGTTCGAAGGCCCACCGCCGCACGGGCGGCAAGCCCAGCAACGCCTCGCCGCGCCACCACGGGTTCAGGTTCCGGAGCGTGGTTTCCATCCCGCGCGAGAGGAGCTGGAACAGGGTCGGATCCTTCATTTCGTCTCCTCCAGCCTCTTCACCACCAGCAACTCGTTCCCGCGCGGGTCAATCACCTTCACGGCGATCTGGCCGTGCTCGCCGGCGGGGAATGGGGCGCTCGTCGTGCCGGCTAGGTGGTCCCAGACCGTGTCCTCGAACTCCGCCCGCAGCGCCTTCTTCAAGTTCTCCCACGCGCCAGTGCGCGGGAAGAACGCCTGCCGCACCCGGAACACCATGCCGTTGTAATCCGTGTCTAGGAACCACGCCGGCACGTCCGCTCCCTTCAGGTGGTCCACCTCCATCGTCACCGGATCAAACGTGTCCAGCCCCAGCAGCTCGACCTGCCATTGAACTTCCTCACCTTGCTTCTCTGCGCCTTTTTGCGTCTCTTTGCGGCTCACCTTCACATCCGGCAGCCCGCACACGCTGAACACCTGGCTCGACCGCATGTTCTTGAGCAGGTCGCCCATTTGCAGGTCCATCGTCGCCTGCAAATACGTGCAGGGAATCCCAATCTGCCCGGCGCTCTCAATGAACTGCCGCGCCTTCGGGTCAATGGCGAAGCCGATGACGTAAAGGTGCGCGTAGTGTTTCAACCCCGCCTCGTCCCACGCCTCGCGCACCAGCCGCTCCGAAATCGCGCCGTTCTCCGGGCCGAAGAGGATGGCCACGGGTGGCTCCTCCGTAGCCGCGGACGTGAGGCCGCGCTGACTTTCCGCCGGTGAAGAAGTGCGCCGACTGACGTCGGCGGCTACCACCGCCTCCGCCGAAAGCGCGAGCGTCTTGGCCGGCGGACGGATGTTCTTGAGCGTGACGGTCTTGTTGCCGGGCAGGCGCAAGACGGGCGCGCGGCGCAGCACCTCCAGCATCCGGCCCACGTAATTCTCGTGCGCCTCGCCTTGGATGCCGGGCGTTTCCGGCTCGGTGTCCAGGCCCTCGGCGGCGGGAATGGTGGCCTCGAAGGTGAACGGGCCGGTCACGCGCACCACGCCCTTCACGATCTCGGGGCAGTCCACCAACACTTCCTCGGCGGGCGGTTCGTTGTTGGCGGTGCTTTTGAGTGTGATGTGCGGGACGATGCCGCCGACTTCCTCGCCCTTGGCGTTCTGGCGGCGTTTATAGACGAAACCGTTGGCCGGGCTGTTGGGGAGGTCGTCAGGGGAAGAAAGCGGCAGAGGACTGCCGCAGTCCAAGACGCTGGCGCGTGGACCGGGGCGCGTCGGCGCGGGCGGAGCTTTTGGAGTGCGCCAGTCCTCTGGCGCTTGTTCGGCGCGACTGGCATTGATCTGGTAGTAATCGAACGTGGCGGTGAGGAGGCGCTGGCGGGCGAGGGCGAGCGGCACGCGGCTGGTGTCGCAGGTGATCCAGCGGCGACCCCACTGCTCGGCCACAAACGCCGTCGTCCCGCTCCCGCACGTCGGGTCGAGCACCAAGTCGCCGGGGTCGGTGGTCATCAGCAGGCAACGCTGAACAATCTCGGTGTTCGTCTGAACGACATAGAGTGGCTCGGATGCGCCGCCTAAACCGTCCCACCAATTTGAAAGCGGAATGAAGCCGAAGTCGTCGAGATAGCGCTTGAAACTGAGTTGCGAATCGCCGGGAAGGAGGCGCTTTGTTTCAGCAAGCCGAGTCATTCCAGGAACCGAGCCATCGTCGGTCTGAACCGTCGTCTTCCAGCAAGAACCCTTTGGCGGCGTGAACACGCGACCGCCGAACTTGAACGGCAAACTCTGGTTTTTCCGTTCGCCCCCACTCGTGAGAGGATTGGCTCGAAAGAGCCGCGCGCCGGGATGGTCGGCAAAGAGTTGCTTGGGGAAAGTTCGGTAATCAACTAGTTCGCCTTCGGCATTCGGGACAGCGGAGATCGGGAACTCGCGCCCATCGGGAAGCTCCACGAGTTTGAACTCTCCCAGAGTCTCAAGGTCGAGTTCACGTTTCACGAAGACAGACTTGAACTTCGTTTTGCCCTCTTGCCTTGGCGACTTGCCATACCAGAGCAAGTAGTCATTCACCGGGTCCATGAAAGAACTTTTCTGGCTGCCCTTCTTCTTCACCACGATTGTGCAAATAAAGCAGTCGGTGCCGAACACTTCATCCATGATTTCGCGGACGTGATGGAGGTTTTCATCCGAGATTTGGACGAAGATGCTGCCGCTGGGGGCGAGGAGTTCGCGGGCGAGCAGGAGGCGGTCGCGCAAATAGGTGAGGTAGGAGTGGAGGCCGAGTTCCCAGGTGTCGCGGTAGGCCTGCACCATCTCCGGCTCGCGGGTCAGGTCGGCGTCGTCGTTGTGGGCCACGTCGCGTTTGCGGACGAAGGGCTGGAAGTTGGAGCCGAACCTCACGCCGTAGGGCGGGTCCATGTAGATCATCTGCACCTGGCCGCCGAGGGACTCGAAGCGCAGGAGCGAGTTCATCACCACCAGCGAATCGCCGAGGATGAGGCGGTTGACCCATTGATCGCGGTGTTCGTAGGCGCGGAGGACCTGGTCGGCCAGCGGGCGCTCCCGGAAGCCAAAGAGGTTGTTGAGGAAATCGTCCTGCTTGTTGCGCCGGTGGCCCTTGAGGGTGTCAAGGATGGCGGCGGTGGAGAGGCGCTCGTGGACGAAGAGCGGGAGGGTGGGCACGTCGAAGCTGAGGCGCTCGGCCTTGCCGGCCCAGTTGAGGAAGGGGCCGGAGAGGCCGAGCAGGCGGCGGCGGGCGTCGGTGATGTTTGCCCTGAGTTCCGCGAGTGCACGGTCGCGTTCCTTGGTGGGCGGTTGCGCGGCCAGGTCCGAAATCCGAAGTCCGAGGTCCGAAAGCTGGGCGATGAGGGCTTCGGCGGTTTCGCGGGCGGGGTTCTGGCTGTCCCAGCAGAGTTCGGGGGCGAGGGAGGAGTCGTAGCGGTAGGTGGTCGGCGGCTTGGCCTGCTTGAAGTGGGCTTGCGCGCCGATTTCTGGGCGGGCCGGCAGGTCGGCGTCGCGGTGCCGGTAGGACTGGGCGTTCTTGCGTGGTGCCCCCTTTTTCCGAGGATCTGGCATGCGATGCAGATTAGGGCAGCCGCGAGACTGCATGAAGCACAAACCGCGGTCCTCCCGCCGACGGCGAGGGCGGATGACTGACCCGGGCACCGGCCTGGCGTCGGGCCGCGAACGCCGGTCGAGGCAGCCTTTCCTCTGCGCCGGGCGATCTGCCCAAGGGCTCCGAAGTGGCTCCGGGCCAATCCCGACGGCCTCCTGGCCGCCACCCCGCGGGGACGCCACTCTCAGGCCGCCGCCTCGCGCAGCCGGCTGCGGTGGCGGCCAAAGGTGAGGTAGATCAACAGCCCGGCGCTCATCCAGCCCGCAAACCAGACCCAGGTGATCCACGGGAGCCGGAACATCAGAAACAGGCAGCAGCCCACCGCCAGCAACGGCACCCACGGCACCCACGGCACCCGAAACGGCCGCGGCCGGCGCGGGTCCGTTCGCCGCAAGATCAACACGCCCACCGCCACCAGAATGAACGCCCACAACGTGCCGATGTTCGTCAGTTCAACCAGCTCGGCGATGTTCGCCAGCGACGAAAACGCCGCCACGAACACGCCGGTCAGGATCGTGGTGATGTGCGGCGTCCGCCACTTGGGATGCACCTTCGCCGCCCAGGCCGGCAGCAGCCCGTCGCGGGCCATTGCGAAAAAGATGCGGGTCTGGCCGACCTGAAAAGGCAGGAGCGCCGAGGTGGTCGCCAGCACCGCGCCGAAGGCGATGATGCCGGCGGTCCAGTTCATGTCGAGCGTCCGGAACACCGCCGCCAGCGGCTCGGAGTTGCCGAGCGTTTTCCAATCGGCCATGCCGGTAAGGACCAACGCGACCGCCACGTAGATGAGGGTGCAGACCACCAGACTCCCGATGATGCTGATGGGCATGTCGCGCTGGGGGTTGCGCGCCTCCTCGGAGGCCGTGGAGACGGCGTCGAAACCGATGTACGCGAAGAAGATGATCGCCGCCGCGCTGGAGATGCCGTGAAAGCCGTTCGGCGCGAACGGAGTCCAGTTTTCCGGCTTCACATAGAACGCGCCGAGCACGATGAAGAAGGCGATGATGGCCAGCTTGGCGATGGCCAGGGTGGAGTTGGCGCGCGCCGTCTCGCGGATGCCGATCAGCGTGATCCAGGTGATCACGGCCACGATGCCGAAAGCGGGAAGGTTGAACACGATGGGCAGCCCCAGCACGTGCGGGGCCGTCTTGAGCGCCTCGGCATCGCGCAGAATCCCCGCCGCAAGCGCGGTCAGATCACCGCCCTCCGCCGCCGTTTGCGCCACGAGGGCCGTGGCCTGCAGGGCAGACCGGTAGTCCGTGCCGAGCCACGGCGGGATCACCACGCCGAAACCGCGCAGCAGTTCCTGGAAGTATCCCGACCACGAGATGGCGACGGCAGCGTTGCTGACGGCGTATTCGAGGATCAGGTCCCAGCCGATGAGCCACGCCACCAGCTCGCCCAGCGTGGCGTAGGCGTAGGTGTAGGCCGAGCCGGCGACCGGTACCATGGCGGCGAACTCCGCGTAGCACAGCGCCGCGAAGCCGCACGCCACCGCGACCATCACGAACGAGATCGCCAGCGCCGGCCCGGCGCCGATGTGGTTCGCGCCGCCGGCAGCGGCGGTGCCCACCGTGGAAAAGATGCCCGCGCCCACGATCGCCCCAATGCCCAGCAGCGTGAGTTGCACCGGCCCCAGCGTGCGACGGAGTTGATGCTCGGGTTTCTCCGTGTCGGCGAGCAGCCGTCCGAGCGGTTTGCGGCGAAAGATGAGGGACATGCGCGGTCTGGCTGAGTCGGCGATCGGTGGCAGGCGCGAACTGCTGGTGGCCCGCGCCCAGCGAGGCGGATGATTGAGGCGGGCCGGCGCGATGGCAAGCGTCGGCGCGGGCCGTGCGCTTCAGCGCACATTCCAGTTGTCAAAGCCAGCCCGCTTCTATAGCAGAATGAGGGACGGGTTTTGTCGTGGTGCGGAAAGCAGCGCCCGGACCCGGATTTTTGTGGAGCGATCACCCGCCCACCGGGCGGCGATTTACCGCCGGCGGGTGAGGGAGAGCTGGATTTTGTGATGGCCAAAGCACGGAACGGAAGAACGATGCGCGTCGGAACGAGCAGCAAGTACGACGCGCAAAACTCGGTGTTGAATACCGCCTATGGCGCCCTGGCAGACCTGCGCCGCGAATTGTCGGACTCGAAGGCCGCCGTGGCCGAGCGCCGCGAGCTCTTGCAGATGTTCGCCACGTGCGATGATTCGCAGCGCGCCTGGCTGCTGCTCGAGGACTACTTCGCCAAGCTTTCCCTCGCCCGCCGCGATTTTCCCGGCAACCACTGGTGGCCCCGGCTGCTCAAGGCCCGCGGCACGGGCCGCCTCGAGGAAACCGCCCTCCTTTTCGTCCGCAACAACCGCGCCGTGCCCACGGAGTTGACCGCGTATGCCAACCCCGTCCGCCTCGCGGAGATCGAGCAGGCGGAACAGGAGCGGCGGCAGGTCGAGGAAATGGAGGAGTGGCTGCTGCCGCCGACGCCGACCCATCTGGATTCGCCCCGCGCGCATCTGCGGGTGCAGGTCCGCGCCGTCCCCAGCCCGAGCCAGCCGGGCTTTCACGAGTTGGGCATCGAGTTCCTGCTTTACAAGCCCCGCACCGGCGAGAAGCCGAAGACGGTGGCCGAACTGATTGACCACGCCACGCGGGCGGCCCACGAGGAGGAGTTGTTTCCCGCCCGCGACTGGCAGTGCATCGTCTGGGTGCGGGACCATTACCGCGACCGGGCCGACAACGACCAGCCGCTCCGGGTCGCCGGGCTGGAGTTGTTGCAGTGGCTCGCGCGGTGGGGCAGCCCCGCGTGGCTGGAGTGGGCGGGCACGCCTGACAACGTGGTGTTCACCGGCCAGCTCGCCGAACTGGCCCCGCGGCTGGAGAACGGCTCGAGCGAGCTCACATTTCTGCACCGGCTACGGCTTCCGTCGGGTGAGGAGTTCGCCCTCGACGCGGTGAAGTGGTTCGCGGGCCAGCCCTCGCTGGTCGCGGTTCACAACGCCTTTTACCTGCTCCGAAACGCCCCGCCGCCTTCGTTGCTGGGCCGGTTGATTCAGCAGCCCGGTCTGCCGGTCCGCAAGTTGAGCCACCGTCTGATCACGCACTTGCGGAAAAATGGCGCCGGAGCCGGGGTCAACTGGGATGAGGTCTGCGTGGCGCACCAGGCCCGGCCGCAGTTCCTCTTTGAACTCGAGACGGACACCATCCGCCTGCGGTTGATGGCCGTCAGCGAGCGGGATGGCAGCCGCTGGCAATGGAACGGCCATGAGTGGCAGCCGTCGGACGATCCTCCCCGCAGCCGGTCGAAGCCGGAGATTCTGGAGGACGCGCGGCTGGAAAAGGCCAGCCAGTGGCTGCGGCGGCTGGACTGGTTCACCCCCGAGCCGGGGTTGTGGGTGGGCGACGCGAGCGACAATTTCCTGGGGCTCCTCGCCGCGGCCTGGCCCGACCGGCCGCCGGAGGCCGATTACCTGGCGAACCCCGCCTTCCAGCGCCTGTTCATGGCGCCGCGCCAACTGAAGCCGAAGCTGATCGTGCAGGGCAGCGGCATTGACTGGCTGTCGGTTTCGGCGGAATGGGAACAGGAGGGGCTCAAGCTCTCCGCCGCGGACCTCGAGCGCCTGGCCACGGCGACTTCGCGCTTCGTGAAACTGCCCGACAGCGGCTGGGTCGAGCTGGATGTCAAGGCGGTCCAGGCGGCGCACGAGACGATGGCCGATCTGGTCATCGAAGGTCTGTCACCGCTGGGCCAGAAAGTGGACATGATCCAGGCGGCGGCGCTGGGCGAGGAAGGTCTTCAGCGGTTCGCCGACCTGCCGGAGGCCAGGGCCTTGCGCGAGCGGATCGCGGACTTCAAGGGCGTGGCCAAAGTCCCGCTGCCCGCGATGTTGACGGCCGAGATGCGTCCGTACCAGAAGGAGGGTTACGACTTTCTCTGCCACCTTTCGCGCATCAAGCTGGGGGGCATCCTCGCGGACGACATGGGCCTGGGGAAGACGTTGCAAACGCTGGCGTGGCTGGCGTGGCTCAAGGAGCGCAATCCGAAGAAGGCCCGACCCGCGCTCGTCATCTGTCCGGCCTCGGTGCTCCACAACTGGCGGCGCGAGGCGGAGAAGTTCACGCCCGGCCTCAAGGTGCTCGTGCTGGAGAGCGGTCCCGCGCGCCACAACCTGCGCAAGCAGATCCCGCAGTTCGACCTGATTGTCACCAATTACGCGCTGCTCCGCCGCGACCTCGAGGCACTGCAGAAGTTCGAATTCCGCGCCGTGGTGCTGGACGAGGCGCAGTTCATCAAGAACCCGACCGCCCAAGTCAGCCAGAGCGTCAAGCAACTCCGCGCCGAGCATCGTCTCGCGCTCACCGGTACGCCGCTGGAAAACCGCTTGCTCGACCTTTGGAGCATCGTGGATTTCGTCCAGCCCGGCTACCTCGGCAACCAGCAGAAGTTTCACGAAACGTACGAACCGACGGGGCCGGACGCGGAATTTGCCCAGCGCATGGCGCGCCGGAAGCTTTCCGCCAAACTGCGGCCGCTGCTGCTGCGCCGGCTCAAGAAACAGGTGGCCCGCGACCTGCCGGATCGCATTGAAGAGCGCCGCGACTGCGAGCTGGGCGAACAACAGCGCATGCTCTACCTCGCGGAACTGCGGCGCAGCCGCGAAAAAGTCATGCAGACGGTCCGCGACAAGGGGCTGGCCCGGAGCAAGCTCCAGGTGCTCGCCGCCTTGACGCGCCTGCGGCAGATTTGCTGTCACCCCTCGCTCGTGGGCAGCGATTCACCCTCGGGCAAGACCGAGACGCTGTTTGAGTTGATCGAGCCGCTGCTGCAGGAAGGTCAGAAGGTCCTGATCTTCTCGCAGTTCGTGCAGATGCTGCTCTTGCTGGAGGCCGAGTGCAAACAGCGGGAAATGCCGACCTACTTGCTGACCGGCGAAACCAAGAACCGGATGGAGGTGGTCCAGGCATTCCAGCAGGACGAGAAGCCCTCGATCTTCCTGCTCAGTCTCCGCGCGGCGGGCACGGGGTTGAACCTGACCACCGCCAGCTACGTGGTGCTTTACGATCCGTGGTGGAATCCCGCGGTGGAGGCCCAGGCGATTGACCGCTCCCACCGCATCGGCCAGACCCAGACCGTGAACGCCTATCGCTTGATCGCCCCGGGAACCGTCGAGGAAAAGATCTGGGACCTGCAGCAACGCAAGGCGCAGACCATCGCGGATGTGCTGGGCGAGGAGGGGTTTGCCCGCAGCCTGACGGCAACGGACCTGGACTTCCTCTTCGCGGAGGACTGAACACCTTCGAGCGGCCTCGCATGGTTCGCCGGCTGGGATCGCCGGCGTTGGACGATGATGACTTTGACTGGATTTCGGGCAAATCACCGGCCACCTTTCCGACATGAAGTTCATTCTTTCGACGCACAATGTCACCCTGACCAAAGCCATCGAAGACCACATTCTCGACAAGCTGGACCGGCTGGAGCACTTCGATCGCTGGGCGGTGGATGCGCGGGTGACGTTGGAGCACGATCATACCAAAGCGCCCGAAAGGCAGTTCTCGTGTTCCCTGCGGCTGGGCGTGCGCGGTCCCGATTTGTTCGCCGAGGCTGTGGAATCAGACCTCTACAAGGCGATTGACCTCGTGTTCAAGAAGATCGAGCAGCAGATCCGGCGCAACCACAACAAGCGCATCGCCGTGAAGCAACGTCAGGGCGCCCGCCTCAAGCAGCGTCGCCAGGAAGCGGCCTTGAAATAGGGAGCGCGTCCCTCGCGCCTTGCGGCTCCGTTGACGCCCCAGCCGGTCGCCGGACCCGCTGGCCGTTCGTTTCTGGTGAACGCCGCCTCGCACCAGGTTCTGCGCGCCCGCTTGGTGGTGCCGGTTTCCCTGCCGCCGATCGCGGACGGAGCCCTGGTCCTTTGCGACGGGGTGGTGGCGGCGGTCGGATTTTGGCGTGACGTCGCCCGGCACTGGACCGGTCCGATCGCAGACCTCGGGGAGGTGGTGGTCTTCCCGGGCCTCGTCAACGCGCATTGTCACCTGGACTACACGGGCCTCGCCGGGCAGATCGCGCCGACGGCTTCTTTCACGGACTGGATCAAGTCCATCACTTCGCTGAAGGGCCAGTGGACCAGCGAGGATTTCGCCCGGTCATGGCGGGCGGGCGCGGAGATGCTGCTCGCGGGCGGTGTCACCACGGTGGGCGACATCGAGGCCGTCCCGGAACTCCTCCCGGAGGTCTGGGAAACCACGCCGCTGCGGGTGACCTCCTTCCTCGAACTGACCGGCGTTCGCAGCCGCGTGGATCCGCGCGCAATTCTGCATGACGCCGTGACCCGGGCCGGGTCGCTCCGGCACGGCCGGTCGCGCGGGGCGTTGTCGCCGCACGCGCCCTACTCGACGGTGCCGGAACTGTTGCGGCGAGTGGCCGAGGTCGCGAACGGGCGGCGCTGGCCGGTCAGCATCCACGTGTCCGAGTCGGCCGAGGAGTTCGAGATGTTCCTCGATGCGCGGGGCCCGATGTACGACTGGGTCGCCCGCAACCAGCGCGACATGAGTGACTGCGGCGGCGTGACGCCCGTGCGGCATCTGGCCCGGTGCGGTTTGCTGGGTTCGAACCTGCTGGCGATCCACGCGAACTACCTCGACGCGGAGGACGTCGCCCTGCTGGCTGGCAGCGGCGTCAGCGTGGCGCATTGTCCGCGCAGCCACGCCTACTTCGGCCATCGCCCATTCCCGTTTCCGAGCCTGGAACGGGCCGGCGTCAATCTCTGTCTGGGCACCGACAGCCTTGTGACCGTCGAGCGCCTACGAGAGCCATTGCGCCTGGACCTGCTGGCCGAGGCGCGCGCTTTCCTCGCGGCGCATCCCGGCGTGTCGCCTTCCGCGCTGTTGCGAATGATGACGGTCAACGGCGCGCGCGCCCTGGGCTTGGGAGGTCGGGTGGGCGAGCTGGCCCCCGGCGCCGCCGCCGACCTGCTGGCCCTGCCTTTTTCCGGGCCGGCGGGTGCGGCGGCGGAGACGCTCCTTCATCACGTCGGGTCAATCCCGGCAGTAATGATTGGGGGGCGGTGGGAGCGAAACGAGATCCCGGCAGCTTAACGCAGGCGCTGGGCAGGGCGTTCGCGCCTCGGGAGTGGCGCGGCGGCGCGCCCACCTTGGCAGGCCGGCGGTCTCGGCCTCCGGGGATGGCAATGGGAAATGATCCTCTGACCGGATCTGGGTTGCAGGGCGTCTCGCGGCCCGAATACTCCTGGCCCGATTCGTATGGGACGCTTTCTGTCATCGCTGGTCGAACCGGTCGGCGTCGTTTGGGTTTTTTTGATCCTGCTGACCGCGTGGCGGCTGTACCGGAAACAGTATCTTCGGGCGATCCTGCCAGCGGCGGCGGTGGTGGGGATGTTCACCTTTGGCAGCACGACGTTGTCGGCCCGTCTGCTCGCGCGGCTCGAACGCCCTTACGCGGGCGTGGATTTTGCCAAACTCCCCGCGGCTGATGTGGTGGTGATGCTCGGCGGGGCCCTCCGGGCGTCGTCGAATGATCCGCTGGGATTCCAAGTGGCGGATTCCGGCGACCGGGTCATCACCACCGTCGAGGCGGCGCGGGCGAGTGGGGCGCGCACGGTCATCCTGGGCGGGGGTCAGATGGGCCCGGGCGGTCCGTTGGAGGCGGACTTTATCCGCACTTGGCTGGATCGCTGGCGACTGCTGCCGGGGGTGTCACTCCTCGATTTCGGCGCGTGTCGGAACACCCGGGACGAGGCCGTGCGCCTGCAAGAACTGGCCCGGGAAAAGGGCTGGCGCAGGATTATCCTCGTGACCTCGGCAGGACACATGCGGCGGTCGGAAGCCTTGTTCCGCAAACTGGGTCTCGACGTGACCTGCGTGGCGGGGGACTTCCGGGGCCTTTCCCGCCTCGAGGTGAAGTACCGACTCAACCCGGTGCCGACCCTGAGCAACTTCGATCTGCTCTCGATCTTCTGCTACGAAACCGTCGGCTACTGGGTGTACTGGTGGCGAGGCTGGGTCTGAGCCGGATCTATTCGCCCCACCACCAGCGCCAGATGGGCGGACCGACGAAAACCCACACCGCCGCGGCGAGCGCGATGTACGGCCCGTAGGGAATCCGACTCGACCAAGCCCGTCGTCGCAGGACGATCAAGCCGACGCCGACCAGCGAACCCACCAAAGCGCTGCCCAGCAGGGAGAAGAACACGCCCTTCCAGCCGAGGAAGGCGCCGATGGCCGCCATGAACTTCACGTCGCCGAGGCCCATCGCCTCGCGCGGAGCGACCACCTCGGAGGTCACCACCTCAAAGCCGGGCACTTCACCGGTGGGGAATGACTCGTCGCCGATTTGCAACGTGTCGCGGGTCAGTCGGACCCGGACGTTCCGGTAACAGCGATCCACCATTTCAACGCGAGCAGCGTGCAGCACCACCGCATCGGTTTTTCGGTAGAGCAGTTCGCCATACGACACCCGCTCGCCAGGGAGGAGAAGCTCCTCCTCCCCGAAAACCACCCGAGAATCCGGAGGCAATTTCAGCCGCTGCCGCCCGAACAACGCCTTGCCCAGTCGTAGCAGCCCGTACACGACGCCCGCGCCCACGCCCGCGCCCAGCAGGCTCTGCCGGGCGGCTTCGACCGATGAGTCGGTCCCGAACAGTTCCGGCGCGAGAAAAGCCGAGAGGAACCCGGTGCCTATCCCGCCGAGGGTGATGGGGTCGGGGATGATGAAGTGGGAGAAGTCCACGAAGGTGGCCACGATCAACCCGGACAGAAAGACGGCGTACACGAGCGGCAGGACCCACGACTCGCGCCCGAAGGTCAGCCAAGTGGCCGCGAATACGCCTGCCGTCAACACTTCGACCAGCCAGTATCGGACGGAGATTCCTGTTCCGCAAAAGGCGCAGCGGCCGCGCAGCCACAACCACGAGACCAACGGAATGTTGTACTTCAGCGGGATCGCATGAAGGCAGACCGGGCAATGCGAGCCCGGGTGAACCAGGCTCAAGTTGTGGGGCATTCGGTGAATGCAGACGTTTAAGAAACTGCCAACGATGGCGCCCAGCACGACCATCACGCCCGTCCAGAAGTGGAAGGGCATTCCGGCCCACGAAGCCGTTTCGTAAAGCCACGCCCAATTCATCGCGTGTCACCGGACGCGGGACCGCTCGCGGTTCGTGGCGAAGGCCCATAGACGTGGTCGCGCAGGGCCCGCCGCATGGTCTCGAGCGGAGCGGGGCGGCCGCTCCACAACTCCAGCGCGCGCGCGCCCTGATGGAGCAACATGCCGAGGCCGTTGGCGGTTCGGCAGCCCGCCGCGCGGGCCTTCGCCAGCAAGGGTGTTTCCGCCGGCCGGTAAATCATGTCGTACACCGCGGCCACACGACTCAGGGGCAGCTCGGTTTCATCCAGCGGCAGGGCATCGCCCGGGCGCAATCCCAGCGAGGTCGCATTCAACAGCAGGTCCACACCGCCACTGGCGGGGTGGCCGACGGCGACGCGGACGCCCGGATACCGCTCGTTGATCTCCCGCCGTACGACCTCCGCTTTGGCTGCCGTGCGATTCACAAGATACAACTCGGCCACCCCTTCACTGGCGATTTTCAGAGCCGCGGTCCGGCCCGCCCCCCCCGCGCCCAGCAACACCACCCGCGCCCCGCGCGCAACGATGCCAAGGTCTTCGGCCAATGAGCGCGTGATGGCGTCCGCGTCGGTATTGAAACCGTGGCTGCGGACGGGTGCGTCGTCGGGGATCTCGTCCAGCCGGGCGAGGGGCTGCCAGTGACCCGGCCCGACCTGGGCCTCGAAGCGGATGGTGTTCACCGCACCCCAGTCGCGGCCGGATGGATCGAGCGCATCCACGAGGTTATGGGCCAGCAGCTTGTGCGGCACCGTCAGATTCAGGCCCACGAAGCGCATGGCCCTGGCCCCGGCGAGGGCAGCGGCGAGTTCTTCGGGGCGCACGTCAAACGCCACGTAGCGCCAGTCCAAACCCAGCGCGGCAATGCCGGCGTTCTGCATGGCGGGCGAGGCCGAGTGCCGGACGGGATGGCCATACACCGCGCAGAGGCGCGTTGTTGCGGAGATGGCTGGCCATGGGGATGCCGACACGCGGCGGTTCTTAACCGTTCGCCCGCCGCATTGCCAAGCCCCGATTCGGCCGGCGGGGCGTACTGGTGCTTGGGCGCGCCTGGTCCGGCCCGGTGGAGATGACAGGCGCGCCCGCGCGGAGTATCGTATCGTCATGAGTCAGTCATCCACGGCGCCCGGTCTGGCTCCGAAGTGCCCGGGGCGGATTCTGACACGGCGCGATTTCCTTCGGCACTCGGCCGCTGCGGCGGCGGCCCTTTCTTTCACCGATCTTTCGGCGCGGACACCGGCTGTTTCCGTCGCGCCGCCGCGGGTGCCCCGCGCGCCCACGGCCATCGGCCTCTGCAAACGCTACGACTTTCGGGAAGTTCGCGGGACGCTGGAGCGGTTGTTTGATGAACTCGGGGACGTGCGGCGGCTGGTGAAGGGCAAACACGTCACCGTGAAAGTCAACCTGGTGAACACGTCCGAGGAAGACGTGGCCGGGGTGCCGCTGTGGCTCACGGTCACCGTCCACCCGTTGGTCGCCCGGGCACTCGGCAGCTTGCTGGTGGGATACGGCGCGCGCCGGGTCACGTTCTGTGACCAGTTGCCCTTCTGTGAGCTCGGCGCGGAGGCGTTCGCCGGGTACGGGTTCAAGCTGGACGAGTTCAACGACGCGCTGGATGGCCGGGCGCGATTCGTCAACACGCGCAACCGCGGCGCGCATCGCGATTACGCGCTGGTCAAGGTGCCGGACGGCGAGCTGGCCTCCGCCTGGGAGGTCAACCGCACCTACACCGACACCGACGTGTTGATCTCGCTCGCCAAGCTCAAGAGTCACGTTTCGGGTGGAGTGACGGCGGGCATGAAGAACCTGTTCGGCGTGCCGCCGAGCAGCTTGTACGGCGACGACCTCGGACCCGAGCCGGACGAAAACGCGGTGGGCTATCGCAACAAGGCAATGCACAACTGCTCGGAATTACCGCGCACGTCCGTGACGAGCTTTACCGGCCGCAGCGTTCCCGGCGATCACGGCCATAACGTGCCGCGCTTCATCGTGGACCTTGCCGCCGCCTTCCCGATCCAGCTCACGGTGATTGATGGCATCAGTGTCATCCAGTCGGCCGAGGGCTGGTGGAATGGTTCGATGGTCTCCATCACGCGGCCGGGGCTGCTCATCGCCGGCCGTAATCCCGTATGCACGGATGCCGTCGCGGCGGCAGTGATGGGCTTCAATCCGGACGCCCCGGACCGCACCTGGCCGTTCGCGAACGGCACCAACTACCTTGCCCTCGCGCGGCGGCGTGGCTTGGGCGAAAACCGGATTAGCGAACTGGAAATTGCCGGCGTGAAGCTCGAGGCGGCGCGCTTCGAGTTCCAGCCGACCTACCGGCGCGTCGCGCCCCACGGCTCATGAACACCACCGAAAACGATCTGGAAGCCGCCTGGCGGACCGCTGGCGGCGATGCCAGCCGGCGGGGTCTCTTCAGCGCTGCCGTGAATCCCGGCCGCCGTGTCGCGCGACGCCTCGCCGCGATCGGCGCGGTGCAAGCGGCGACGGTCATTTCGGCGACGGGAACGTCGTTCATCGCGGACATGGCCGGCCACGTGCGGGCGTTTGCCAGCTCGGGCCAGCCGCTGTGGGAAACACGGCTCGAGGGCGGCATTTCGGCTACCCCCGTGCTGGCGCCGAACGACGCGCTGCTCTTCGTCGCGACCCACGTCGGTCTGGTGGCTGCGCTCGAGGCGGCCTCCGGTAAGTGGGTCTGGCAGAAGACCATCCCGAGCCAGGCCGATCCGCGAATTCTCTCCGACCTGCTGTATCTGGCGACCACGAACCGGGTGATCCTGAGCAGTTGGGGAGGACGGTTCGTGGCACTGGACGCTGCGACGGGGACGTCGGCCGGCGATTGGGACGCCGGCATCTCCCCCGGGGCAGCAGCCTCCGCGGACTCGGCCGGGAACGTGTACTGCCTGCGGGCGGTTGCCTCGCGGGGAATTGAGTTCGTCCGCGTGGCGCCGAGTGGCGCGGAGACCGTACTCCACGGCGAGCCAGAGACCTCTCGGGGAGCCCGCCGGGCGCTGGTGACAGCGGCCCCGGTTCTGGACGAAGCGCGCGGCGTTGCTTACCTGGTCCTGAACGGAGACCGGCGGGCAACCGTGGTCGCGTGGTCATTGGCTGACAGCCGCATCCGCTGGCGCGAAGAGCTTGATGTGGGCGTTCAGGGGACACCGGCTGTGCGCAAGGATGGTGCGGTCATCGTTGCCGACCTCGCGGGAACGGTGCATGGATTCTCACCCGGCGGCTGGAGGATTTTCAGCTACGCCACCGGCAGCGATTACCTCCTGGCCGGGCCCGTCGCGGAGGGTTCGGGCCGGGCATTCGTGGGAGATCCTTTGGGGCGACTGCATGTCATCGAAGCGGAGGGCAAAGGGCGGGTTGCGTTTGAGATCCCCCGGGCCATTCAGGGGCGCGCGTCGTTTGGTCCGGCCGGCGACTTGTACGTTCCGGGAACGGACAAGACGGTCCATGTGCTGACGACACGCCGGGTGGCTGCCTGACGTTTTAGGGCGCACGGGGGCCGGCGGCGATCTTCGCCTGCATTGCTTGGCGGGCCGATTGTGCCTAACGTCCGGTCACCGAACGTGGACCCCACGGTGCTCCCCGACAACGAACGGCAGTCAGCGCGGCCTTCCGTCCTCTGGCTGGTCGTCTTCTTCGGCCTCTGGATGCTGCCCGGACTGGTCGGGCGTGATCCGTGGAAGGCGGATGAAGGGTACTCGTTCGGGCTGGTCCTGCACATGCTCGAGACGGGCGACTGGGTGATTCCTCACCTGGCGGGCGAGCCCTTCATGCAAAAGCCGCCCCTGCTCTTTGCGCTGTCAGCGTTGAGCGCGGACTGGCTATCTGGGCTGCTGCCACTGCACGACGGGGCGCGCGGCTCGGTCCTGTTCTTCAACACCCTCACATTCCTGGCCCTTGGCCTGGCCGCCCGGGAGCTGTGGGGACCGGGGCGCGGTTGGTTGGCGCCGGTCCTTTTTCTCGGCGCGCCCGGGCTGCTCCACAACCAGCACATGATGCTCACCGACGTGGCGTTGCTGACGGGTTTTGCGGTGGGGCACTACGGACTGGTCTTGTGTCGGCGTCGTCCGTGGCTTGGTGGCGCGATTGCCGGGACGGGCATGGGCATCGCCTTCATGGCGAAAGGATTGTTGGGTCCCGGCTTGATGGGACTCACGGCGCTGGCCCTGCCCGTCTGCTTCAAGTCGTGGCGGACCCGGAACTATTTCTTCAGTCTGCTGGCGATGGGGGTGGCGGCTCTGCCCTGGGTGACGATCTGGCCGGCGCTGGTGTACGCGCGGTCGCCGGAGTTGTTCCGCGAGTGGCTGATCGAAAACAACTTCGGCCGTTTCACGGGCACGACCAAGTTGGTGTCCTCCAAACCGAACTACCTGTTTTACTTCAAGACGCTGCCTTGGTTCGCGTTGCCCTCCGTGGCGCTCGCCGGCTGGTATTGGTGGGTTCACCGGCGGGAATGGCGGGTCAGTGACGCCCTCCAAATCACCCTCGCCTCGTTCGTGGTCATGTTCGTCATCTTCAGCGTTTCCCGTCAGGCGCGCACGCTGTACGCCCAGCCGATGGTCGTGCCCTTGGCGCTGGCGGGAGTCCTGGCGGTGGACTGGCTGGCCGGGCGACGGGCGCGGTTCCTCAACGGCTTTTGCCGGGTGACGTTCGGGGTGCTGCTCGGGATGGCCTGGGGTGCCTGGTTGCTGCTCCTCGCAAGATGGCCAACGGCGCTGTGGGAACAGGTTCATTCGCTGGTGCCCGATTACGCGCCTGCCTTCCAGTGGTGGCTTTTTCTGCCGGCGGTGCTGGCCAGTGGCTGGTACCTGTGGCGGCTGGGCAACACGGACCTCCTGGACGGCCGCGCCGCGATGGTCAACTGGGCTGCCGGCCTGGGGCTAATGTATTTGCTGGGCATGACGCTGTTCCTGCCCCTGGCGAACACCAACATGGGCTATCGCGGGGTGTTCATTCCCCTGCGTGAACACCTGCCCAATCCGCCCGAACCGGTGGCCAGTATCGGCCTTGCTGAATCCGAACGGGGCTTGCTGCACTACCTGGCCGGACTGAAGACCCGGCGCGTCGAGGTGGCGCCAGCGGCCTTGGACGAGTGCGACTGGGTGTTCATCCAGGGCAATTTCAAACGCCAACGGAACACGGGGCCGCCGCCACGCGGGCACTGGACGCTGGTCTTCGAGGGCCGCCGCGCGGGCGACGAATCGTACCGGCTTTATCGCCGGGCGGAGTCGCCTTGATCGTCGGTCGAGGCCATCGCCGCCCGGCCTCCCGCGCGGATTTCGCCTTTGTCCCGCCCCGGGTCGTCCTTACCTTTCCGCCCGCATGACGAGCCTGCCGCATCCGGACAACCTGCATTTTGAGGCCGTACAGGGCTGGCTGATGCTGGGCGACGTGGCCTCCGCCCGCGCGGAGTTTGAACAGCTCTCGCCAGAGGCGCGCGCTGTTCCGGAGGTTTTGGAACTCGAGTGGGCGATGCACGCGGAAGCGAAAGCGTGGAGCGATGCCTTCGCGGCTGCCGAACGGCTCGTTCAGACCGCGCCAAAGCGGGCCTCGGGTTGGATTCACCGCGCGTACGCCCGGCGCCGAATGCCGGGCGGTGGTTTGGCGGCGGCTTGGGAACTCCTCCGCCCGGCGTACGACGCGTTCCCGAAAAACTACCTGATCGCCTTCAACCTCGCTTGTTACGCGGCGCAGATGGGCCGGCTCGATGACGCCTGGGACTGGCTCGCGCGCGCGGTGGCGGTCGGCGACCGCGACGCGATCCTCCAGATGGCCCTCGCGGATCCCGATCTGGAACCGCTCTGGCCGCGCATCCGCGCGGAACTCGAAACGAAGTGAACCTGACCCAAAACGTGAACCCCATGCCCGAACCCAGTTCTGTAGCGGTGCGCGGCGCCCCTGCCGGGCCGTGGCGAAGTCCCACTGCCTCGCCGTTCTTCAGCCGGCAGAGTTGCGCCGCACCGGCACGGGCGCTGGCTGGCGCGACCGTCTTCGCGCTTGCCTGCCACAGCGTGATGGCTCTGCTGACCGTGCTGGTCGTGACGGTCGTTGGGGGCGCGCGCGGTGCGGAGCCGGTCGTTCTGCCGACGCCGGCTTACGAATTCCGTCCGGCCAGCGCCGATGGCATCGGGAAGTTTTTCCTGGGGCGGGAAATCTCCCACGTGATGGGCCACCAAGGCGCCGACTGGCTGGAGCGTCCGGAACGGGAGATCGAGGAACGCACCGACCTGGTGATTCCCGCGCTGCAACTCCGGCCCGGTGATGTGGTGGCGGACATTGGCGCGGGGACGGGCTACTTCAGTTGGCGGCTGGCCCGAGCGGTGGGGCCGAACGGCCGCGTGCTGGCGGTGGATATTCAGCCGGAGATGCTGGAGATCCTCGGGCGCGCCATGCGGGAACGAGGGGTGAGCAACGTCTTTCCGGTCCTTGGTACCATTACCGATCCCCGCCTGCCCACGAACTCACTGGACCTGGCCATCATGGTGGACGTGTATCACGAGTTTTCGCATCCGTACGAAATGCTCGGTGCCATCTGTCGCGCGCTGAAACCCGGCGGGCGGGTGGTGTTCATCGAGTATCGCGGCGAAGACCCGGAGGTGCCCATCAAGCCGTTGCACAAGATGACGCAGGCCGAAGTGAAACGCGAAGCCACCGTTCATCCGCTCGACTGGGTGGAGACCGTCGCCACGTTGCCGCGGCAGCACCTGATTATCTTCCGAAAGCGGGCGGCGAGTCCTTGACCGGCCCGGCCGGTTTCATTGGCCCAACGCGCGCCGCCAAATCTGCTCGATCGCGGCGGCCGTGACCTCCGCTGGCTCGTCTGCTGCCACATCCATCCAGAGAGCCGGCCAGGACCGCCACCAGGTCATTTGCCGGCGGGCAAACTGCCACGTCTTCTGCTTCACCAGCGCAACGGTCTCGGTCAAATCCCGCTGGCCGCGCAGGTGTTCAACCACCTGTCGGTAGCCCAGAGCCTGCAAGGCAGTGCGGTTCTCGGCGAGGCCCCGATCCAAAAGGCGCCGGGTTTCCTCGACCAATCCATCGGCGAACATGCGATCCACCCGGCGCTCGATTCGCTCGCGCAAGTCGGCCGGCTCGCGGCGGAGAACAAATACGGCGGGGCGCTGGCCTGGCGCCGCGTTGCGCCCTCGGGTTTTTTGGTCAGAAAGAGGCCGACCGGTCAGCCGGATTACCTCGAGCGCACGCACCACGCGGCGGCGGTTGGCGCGGTCAATCGTCGCGAACTCGGCCGGGTCCCGCTCCGCCAGTTCGGCGAGGAGCTCGGGTAGGGGGGTGTTCTCAAGGTCGGCTCGCACTTGGGGGGCCGATGGGGGCATCGAATCCAGACCCTCCAGCAGGGCGCGGAAGTAAAGGCCGGTGCCGCCGCAGACGATGGCGATCCGGTCGCGCCGGTGGATATCGTCCAACGCCGCGCGGGCCAGGTCCACCCATCGCGCAGCGTTAAACGCCACCTCGAGCCCGACCACATCCAGCAGGTGATGCGGGATCCGGGCGCGGTCCGCCGGAGCGGGCTTGGCGGTGCCGAGGTCCAGGCCGCGATACACCTGCATGGAGTCGGCGCTGATGATTTCACCGCTCAGCCGCTCCGCCAGGCACAAGGCCACCGCGGACTTGCCCGACGCGGTGGGGCCGGTCAGGCACAATGTGTCGCGGCACCAGGAAAGTTGGCCCGTGCTGTCGGGAGTTGAGTGAGGGCCGTCCAATGCGGACCTCCCCGGCGGCGTCACTTCACGCTGAGGGGCGCTCACGCGGGTTTGTCCAGCGGCGCGGGCCGTGGCGGCTGATTCGAGAATGAGAGCAGGAAGAGCAGTCCCACGCCGATGCAAATGGCGCTGTCGGCCACGTTGAACGCCGGAAAGCCGATTTCGCGGCCGCCCCGCTGCTGCAGGTGGAAGTAGATGAAGTCAATGACGTGGCCGACGCGGAGCCGGTCAGTGAGGTTGCCCAGGATGCCACCCAGAATCAGCCCCGTGGCGATCTGGCCGAGCGGCTTGTCCACCTCGAAATGCCGTCGCCCCAGCACCAGCATGACAATGGCGAGCAGCGACACCAGCGCCAACAGGCCATTGTTCCCGTGGAACATGCTGAACGCGGCGCCCGTGTTGCCCCAGTGGACGAATTTGAAAAAGCCCGGCACTACGTCGTAGTGGTCCGCGTAGTCCAGCAGGCGGATCACCGCCAACTTGGTGAGCTGGTCGGTCAGGTAGATGATCCCGGCCACGAGGGCGATCTTGTGGGTGGCGGTCAGCCGCATCGGAACAAAAGTGTCGGTCCGCGCGCTCAGGCGCAAGCAGGCGGGGCTGGTTTACAAGGTGCGCAACACGCGTGCGGCGGTTGCCACCGTGCGCTCGAGATCGGCCGGCGTGTGGGCGGTGGAAAGGAATCCCGCCTCGAACTGCGACGGCGCCAGGTAAATGCCCTCGGCCAACATGCCGTGGAAGAATCGCTTGAAGCGCTCCCGGTCGCTGCGCATCGCGTCGGTGAGGTTGTGGACTGGCCCGCTGGTGAAGTACGCGCAGAACATCGAGCCAAGCCGCTGAAACTGGACCGGCACGTTGGCCGCTTTCGCGGCGTCACGCATCCCGGCTTCGAGTTGGGCGCCGAGTTGTTCGAGCCGCGCGTAGGCGGCGTGGCCGTTGGCGCCGAGTTCCTCCAACGCGGCCAGACCCGCCGCCATCGCCAGCGGATTGCCGCTCAGCGTCCCGGCCTGGTACACCGGACCGAGCGGTGCGAGGTGATCCATGATGTCCGCCCGACCTCCGAACGCGCCGACCGGCAGGCCACCGCCGATGATTTTGCCGAACGTGGACAGGTCCGGCGTGATTCCGAAGCGTTCCTGGGCGCCGCCCGGCGCCAGCCGAAAGCCGGTCATCACCTCGTCGAAGATCAGCAACGCGCCCTCCGCGCGGGTGATTTCGCGCAGGAACTCCAGATAGCCCGGCCGTGGCAGGTACAAACCGGCGTTGGCCGGGACGGGTTCGAGGATGACGGCGGCGATTTCGCTCGGGCACTGCGCGAACGCTGCCTTGACCGCGTCGGGATCGTTGAACGGGAGCACCACGGTGTGCTTCGCGAAGTCGGCCGGCACGCCCGCGCTGTCCGGATGCCCGAAGGTCAGCGCCCCGGAACCTGCCTTGACCAGCAGGGCGTCGCCGTGGCCGTGGTAGCAGCCGTCGAACTTGATGATTTTGTCCCGGCGCGTGAACCCGCGCGCCAGCCGCACGGCGCTCATACAGGCTTCGGTGCCGGAGTTGCACATCCGCACCTTCTGGACGCTGGGGACGAGCTCGGTGATGCGGCGGGCCATCGTGACTTCCAGCGGGTTGGGAATGCCGAAGCTCGTGCCGTGAAGCGCCGTGTCCCGCACGGCTTGGAGAATGCGCGGATGTGCATGGCCGAGGATCGCCGGCCCCCACGTCCCGACGAAATCCAGCAACTGGTTGCCGTCCACGTCCCACACGAATTGCCCGGCCGCCCGGTGGACGAAAAACGGCTGGCCGCCCACGGCGCGAAACGCGCGCACGGGTGAATTCACCCCGCCGGGTAGATACTTGAGAGCTTCGGCAAACAACGACTCGGACTTCTCGCGCGGACGCATTCCCGGATTTTACGCCGGCGCGGTTCCGCCGCACGCTCTTTCGCGCGGCGCTCCGGCGCGGTCCGTTCGGCCGTGGGCTGCAGGATCGTGGGCAAGCCAGCCCGCTTCGCGGAACGGCTTCCGTCCCCTGCCCCGGATGGCCCATTCACGAGTTGCCAAGACGATCGCCTCATTGGTTGACGACCGACCGATGCGGCCTTCTTGTCGGCGCTTTCCTCGTCGTGTAGTTTGCGCGTATGAAGCGGGATGGTGGTCGGCGGCGTCCGACGCGTTCGTTGTCTCTGGAGAGCCGTTCGGCCAGTGGCCGCTCGGTCCGCGTTTCCCGATTTCGTTCGAGCAGTCGTTGGTGGACCTCCCCGGGCAGGCTGGATCACCAGTGGGTGGCCGTGGTGCTGGCCTTGTTCCTGTTCTCCCTCGCCACGTCGGTCAGGGCGGCTGCGCCCCCCGGGACCCAAGAGCGGCTGCGCCTTCTGGTCCGTCTGCTGCGGCTGAGCTTCACGGTCGAAATCGGCTGCGGTCCAAGCGCGGGATTTTACTTCGTTTGGTCGGCAACCCCGACGCTGAGCGACTTGGGGCTGACGCGCCCGGATTCTCCTGCCGGAATCGAGCGGGCGGCGCGGGCCCGCGAGGTGGGCATCCGTCACCTGCAAGTCCGCGCCCACGAGCGCGCCCGGACTGCCCTCAAGGATGCGCTCAATCAACTGCGCGCCCTTGGCGCACCGCAGTCCGCCGACGCGGCAATCCTCGCGGACTACGCGCGCACCTTGATGCTGCTTGGGCAATTCCAAGAAGCCCGGCGGGAGGCCTATCGGGCGACCGAGATGGCGCCGGGCGACTCGCGAGCCCATGCGACGCTGGCGCGCTGTCTGGCGGCAAGCGCTGTGGCGGAGCTGGCTCCGGCGAGTTCGTCTTCGGACTCGCTGGCTGACCTGCGACCAAGCGGGCTGGTGTCCAGTGACTGGAAAATCGCGCCGGGGGGTGCCGAGAGGGCCCGCCAGCTCTCGCTGGAGGCGCTGCGGGCGGCCGATCAAGCGGTGGCACTCGCGCCGCAGGACGCCGGCGTTCGCCTCGATCGCGCGGTGGCTCGGGCGATGGATCAACTCGGTCGGTTTTTGATCGAAGCGCCCTCGGCCGCCGAATTGACGCCCGTGCGGCTACAGCAAGCGGTGTTTCCCGCCGAAGCCTTGGAAGATCTCCGTCGGGCGGCGGACCTGGAACCGGCCAACCCGCGTCTGCTCGGAACGGCGGCGATGGTTTCGGTCATGACCGCGGCGCTGGAGCGCGGCGTGGCCAACATCGAATCTTTACTCTTCTCCCGAGCTTGGCCCCTGCTCGATGAGTCGCACCGCCGCCAGTTGCGGGCGGACCTGGCGCGCTTGGAGGACCTGTCGGCCACGGGAGATCTGTCGGCAAGGGCGACCGCGCTGGAACTGGTGGGAGTGATTCAGATGCTGGCGTTGCGGGATTTCGCGGCCGCCGAGGCCAACCTGCGCCGGGTACTGGTCAGCGATCCGGAACGGGAATCCGCATGGGAGGCGCTCGTGCTCCTTCTGGTCACGTCGAATCGCTTCGAGACCCTGGCCGCCGCCTGTGAGTCGCGGCTGGAACGCCGGGAATCAGCGCGGGATCGTTTGTTGCTCGCCAAGGCATACTCGGCCGTCGGTGATAACGCCAAGGTGCTCGCGGCCCTCGAACCGGCGCGGCGACGCCACCCGGAGGACTTCAACATCAACCTTGCTTCCGCCGCTGCGCTGCTGCGGGGGGCGGGCGACGATACGACCTTGGCGCAGGCGGCTCAGTTGATCAGTCGTGCCGAAAAGGCCGCGGGCAACCAAGCCACCGCCGAGCAGACCGCTAATCTCTTGTTCCTGCGCGGCATGTTTCTGGCGCTGATTGACCGGAGCGAACTCGCTCGTTCACACCTCGAGCGCGTGCTGGAGTTGGACCCGGGTCACGAGGCAGCGCGGGAGGCGCTCAAGCTGATTGAATAGGCGGGGGCGAATGAGCTGGGGCGCGATGGGAACGCCCGTCCGGCGGGGCTGCGGGCTGCATGATGGTTCTGGGAATTGATCTCGCCTGGGGCGACCGCGCGCCGGATGGGGTGTGCGCGATCAGGATTTCGGGCCGCTGCTCAGCGGTGGCTGATCTGCGCCTCGTCAAAGGTGACCAAGCGCTCGCGGAGTGGGTCATGGCTTGGGCGGAAGGCCGCGAAGCGTTGGTCCTGATTGATGCCCCGATTGTCTGCCCGAACCGGACCGGCTGCCGCCCAGTGGATGCCTTGGTCAGCGACGCCTTTCGTCGCGAGCACGCCGGTTGTCACCCGGCAAACCGGACCCGGTGCGCCCGGCCGGTGCGCATCGCCGAGCGGCTGATGGCCGAAGGATTTCGTCTAGGATGGGACGTCCGCTCTCATCCGCGCTGTCTGGTCGAGGTCTATCCGCATCCGGCCTTGGTCCGGTGGTTGGGGCTGCAGCGAATCATCAAGTACAAGCGCGGGCCGGTGGCGTCCCGGCGGCGGGAATTTCGTCGCCTTCAGCGACTGCTCCGCGGGTTGGTGGTGGTCCGTTTTCCGGAGCTCAAGCTCGACACGGCCAGCCGCCGCGTTCTGCGCGCGCCGTGGAGCAAACCGGTGGAAGACCAGCTCGACGCGGTGATCTGCGCCCTCATTGGTCTCCACCACGTTCGTCACCGGGGCAGACAAACCGAGGTTTTCGGCGATCTGGCGACTGGATTCATTCTCGTGCCGGCGGAAGTCGTCCGTTCAGCGGACGGCTGATCGGTTGCACGAACTTCAGGCGGGAGGATGGCGACCGCCGGGGACCCGCCGGTTCAGCGGCCTTTTCGGCCGTCGGGCCTTTGCCTGGCGATCCGGCGGATCAGTTACTTCGCCTTCGGCCGGGCCTCGTACCCGCGCGCGAAAGGGTAACCAAGCAGGTGCCATCCGGGCGGATCAGTTACTTCGCCTTCGGCCGGGCCTCGTACTCCTTGAGCGTTTTCTCCATCTGCTCCTTCATTTCGCCCGGGTCGGCAAGGCTGATGGCCTTCTTCTGCTGGGCAATGGCCTCCTCGGTTTTGCCGCCGTCGAACAGGGCGCGAGCGTAGGTGTCGAGGATATTGGCATCCTTGGCGCCGGAGGCGTCCACGGCTGCCTTGGCGAGTTGGGTAGCCAGCGGGATGTCCCGCTTCTTGATGTTGTCGTCGGTGAGGATCGCCCAGGCGAACTGGTTCAGGAGCTGCGGGTTCTTGAACTTGGCGTCGGTCAGTTCCTTGGCCAGCTCGGCCGCCTTGGCCTCATCCCCTTCCGCGAGTGCCCGGACGTATCCCTGGAAGGCGACCTGTCCCAGCATCATCTGGCGGTAATCGGCGACGTTCACACCCGGCGGCGCCACCGCTTCCGCTTTCTTCGTCAACTCGTCCACCTTGGCGGCGGACTCGCCGGTGAAAATGGCTTCGGCGAGAGAATTCATCGCGTCGCCAAACTTGGCTTGCTTCCGGATCTCGTCGGCGTTGAACGGCTGGCCGTCCATCAAACCGCCCACCTCCTTGTCGAGCACCTCGAGTTCCTTGGCAAGTTGGTCGGCCTTTTCTTTCTGCGAATCGTCGGCCGCAATTTCCATGAACGCCTCGAGCTTTTGCTGTGCGGAGGCGCGGAGTTTGGCCTTCTTGAGATCGTATTTGCCCGCGAGGATTTCCTCTATCGCCCTGTCCAAGCCGTCCATCGGGTGCCCCTGCCACGCGACCTTGCCGTCTTTGTCCACGATGAACGCGTGGGGGATGCCGTTGATGCCGTAGGCTTTCATGTAGCCGGTCGAGGTCTTGCGATCCCGGTCAATCGCCACCACGTAATCCATCTTGTCGCCCATCTTCTCAACGAACGGCTTCACGACGCTGGCCTTCTCGTCCGTTATCCCAATGAAGACCACTCCCTTGTCTTTGAACCGCTTCTGCATCTCGGTCAGGTGCGGGATGCTCGTGCGGCAGGGCGGACACCACGTAGCCCAAAACTCGACGACGTGAATCGTTTTGCCCTTGCCGTCGGCCAGATTCACGGGACCGCCTTTGACCCACTCGGCGATGGTCAGGGGGGCGGCAGGATCGCCCAGTTCGGCGGCGAGCAGCGCAGGGGAGGAGGTAAGCGTCGCCAGCGAAGCGGCGGCAAGCAGTGCGGATAATTTCATTCGTGAGATCGCGCTCCTCGGGCGGTACTGCCGCCGTGAGCGCAATGAGACCGTCGTCCAGGCCGGTCCGCCGGTCAAGCCGGGAGGCGGTGATCTCCTGGGCGAGGTTTGCCAGACCAGGGAGAATCGGGGACAGGACCGAAGTTGGAGTCGTCGTGGGAATTTCGAGATCGGCTGACGCGATGCGGACGATTCCCGCCCGGGCTGTCCCGCGCTTCAAAGTCCGGACCACCGATGCCAACAGCGCCGCCGCAGGAGCCGAAGCTCGCGCGCCAGAAACGCTGTCGCCCCCAACGAAAGGCTCGTCGGAGAAGGAGGTCTGTCGGCAAGCAGCCCCGACCTCCAATTGGGCGGATCTCAGTTTCTTCCAGGGGGGAGTGTAAGCTGGTGCCATGACAACAACCCTGCACACCCGCGCACCCGCAACCGCCACGGCTGCCCACCGTCGGTGCTCCGTGCCCGCTGCGCCCGAACCCCTGGCCGCCAGCAAGCCGCCCTTCGCCGACGCCAGCGTCGCGCTCGGACCCTTGAGCGGCGTGAAGCTGCTGCCAGCCACCCTTGACCGCGAGGCCAAACGCCAGGGCCAGCGCGCCCAACGCCTGCGCACCCAACGGGATGAACAAGCCGCCACGGCCCCCCGCCAGCTCGAACTCACCCCGGCGCCTTACCAGATGATCCTCCAACTGGACGCCTGGAGTCTGCGCGAACGTGACGACTGGGGTCAAAGCGCCCAACTCCGGCGCCACGGCACGGAACCCGAACGCTGGCACTGGGGCGATACCGGCACCGACTTCCGCCTGGACCAGCGCGGGCAGACCGCGGGCGGGCGACCCGTGATCAGCGAACGGGGCTTTGTGCTCACGCGCCCCGGGCTGGACGCCCTGCGCCAGCAGAGGCGGGGCGAGGCGCGGCGGCGCGGGTTGGCCAGGCGGCCAGTGTACTGGTGATTGGCGACGGGGCGGTGGGGATCTGGCGCCTGGCCGACGACCGCTGGCCGCAGGCCCGACCACGACTGGACTTCGACCACGCCGTGCAGCACTTGGCGGCGGTGGGGCGAGCGTTGTGGGGCGAAGACAACGCGCAGTTCAAGGCCCGGCTCAAAACCTTGGTGCGCCGACTCAAGAACGAGTCGGCGGTGAATGTGATCCGGCAATTGGAGGAAGCCGTGGCGGGCGGGCGAACCGATCGGGAGCGGGGCGGTGGAAGCGACCGGTCGGCAGGCGCCGTGCCGGTTCAAGCGGCCCGGCCGGTTCTGGAGCACGGTGGGCGACGAAGCGCTGCGCTGCCTGGAAACCTTCTGGCGCAATGACCGCCGGGTCCACCTCTTCCCCCACACCGCCTTCGACCCTGCAAGAAACTGAGATGCGCCCCAGGAAGCGTTCCGCTGCACCAAACGATTGCCTTTCGGGGTGAATATTTGCACCTTCGGGCAATCTAAACCGTTGCACAACGGTTGACCTGAGAAAACACGACACATGAAAGCAATTGCACTCACCCTTGGACTGACGCTGGGCGTGGCCTTCGCCGCGCAAAACCTCCGGGCGGCGGACGCCGAGCTCGAACCGCTGCCGATTAAGTTGCCAATCCCGGCGTTCATGGGGACCCCGACGGACATCCCGCTGGGCGATCTGATCGAAAAGCCGTCCGACAAGCCGCGCCCGCCTTTCCTGGCTCCGAAGGGCGCCCAGAATCTGGCCTTCCAGAAAAAGGTGACCAGCAGTGACAAGTCGCCCATCACCGGGACGCTCGACCTCATCACGGACGGCGACAAGGAGGCGAACGACAACAGCTTCGTGGAACTTCGCCGGCGCACGCAATGGGTTCAGATTGACCTGGAGCAACCCGCCAAGATTTTTGCCGTCATCGTCTGGCATGCTCACAACACCTGGCAGGTGTACCACGACGTGATCGTGCAGGTTTCGGACGATCCGGATTTCGCCGAAGGGGTGAAGACCATCTTCAACAACGACCAGGACAACAGCTCCGGCCTCGGCGTGGGCACGGACAAGGAGTATTTCGAGAGCTACGAAGGGAAGTTGATTGATGCCAAGGGCGTCGTGGGCCGCTACGTCCGCCTTTACAGCCGCGGCAGCACCTACAGCGCGCTCAATCGCTACACCGAGGTCGAAGTCTGGGGCGTGCCGGCGAAATGAATCGCTGGCTGACGCTGGGACTGCTGCTGGCGGCTGCGCTGGCGCTGGCCCTGCGGCTGCCCCGGCTTGACCAGCGTCCCCTGCATACCGACGAATCGGTTCACGCCTACAAGTTTCTGGGGCTGTGGGAAGGTCGCGGATATCAGTATGATCCGCACGAGTACCACGGCCCCAGCCTTTATTACGCCACGCTTCCCCTGGCGTGGCTCAGCGGCGCACGCGACGCGGCCTCGTTGAGCGAAACCACCCTGCGCCTCACGCCAGTGGTGTTTGGTGTGGGATTGATCGCGCTGCTGCCGCTGCTCTCGGGAGGTCTCGGGCGCGGTGGGATTTGGTGGGCCGGGCTTTTGACGGCGGTCTCACCCGCGTTCGTGTACTACAGCCGGTACTTCATCCACGAACTGCTCCTGGTGTTCGGCACGCTCTTGCTGGTGGCGGGCGCGTGGCGGTGGGTTCAAACACGGCGCTGGCCCTGGATGGCGTTGGCCGGGGCCGGGCTCGGCTTGATGTACGCCACCAAGGAAACATTCGTCTTCAACCTCGCCGCGCTGGGGATGGCCGTGGGCCTGACCATGGCTTGGGCGCACTGGCGGGAGGGCTCGCTGTGGTGGCCGGCGGAGAAACGGCCGTGGGGGCATCTGGTGATCGGGCTTGCCGCGGCGCTGGCGATTTCGATACCGCTTTTCACGTCGTTTTTTACCCACCTGCGCGGCCCCCTCGACTCTGTCCTCACGTACCAACCTTGGATCAGCCGGGCGGGTGGCAGTTCACCCCACATCCATCCGTGGACGTTCTACCTCGAACGACTCTTCTGGTTCCATCCGGCCAAAGGTCCCCTGTGGACGGAACTGCTGGTGTTGGGGCTGGGGCTGGGCGGATTCGGCGCCGCCTTGCTGGGGCGTATCGCGGGCGGGGCTGTGGTGTTTGTGCGCTTCATCGGTTTCTATGCCTTGGGGCTCACGCTGGTTTACACGGTGATCCCGTACAAGACGCCGTGGTGCGTGCTGGGATTCCACCATGCCTGGATTCTGTCGGCCGGTGCCGGCGCGGCTTGGCTGGCGAGTCTGTCGAAGCCCTTCTGGCTCAGGACCGTGATGGCGGCAGCGCTGCTGGTGGGAACCGGCCACCTGGGCGTGCAGGCTTGGCGGGCCGCGTTTCCGTTGGCGGCCGACCAGCGGAATCCGTGGGTGTACGCCCACACCTCACCCGACCTGCTGCGGTTGGTCGGGCAGGTCTCGCAGATCGCCGCTGCGCGCCCGCAAGCAGCCGACACCGTCATCAAGGTGGTGGGCCGCGGAGGCGATTACTGGCCATTGCCCTGGTACCTGCGGAGTTTCCGGCAGGTGGGATTTTACAGCGAAATCCCGGACGATCCGTGGGCCCCGATGATGATTGTCAACTCGAGGTTCGACGCCGAACTGGATGAACGATCAGGAAGGAAGTGGCTGATGGTCGGCCTGTTTCAGCACCGTCCAAACGTGTTCTTCGAACTGTACGTCGAACTCGAGCTGTGGAAGCGGTACCTCGAAACCCGACCACGCCAGCGGGACGAGGAAGACGAGTGAAGCAACCGGCTACGGGCGCTTACGCCTTACGTTGATCAGCCAAGGCATTCCCGGCGGCCGGCGCGCATGTGGCGCGGCCTTTGAGTTCCAGAGCCACTTGGCTGACCGTCAGGTCCTGGCTCCGAGGCCGATGACCTCCCGGCAATACGTCAGGCTGCGCTCCAGTTCAGCCTTCTGGTACTCCTGCTCCGCCATGCGGCGGTCCTGTCCGGCCGCCGGCTGGAAGGGCGGTATCGGTTTGCCTTTTTTCGCCAAAGCGAGAAACGCGGCGAGGTCCGAGCCCCTCGCCTTGGGCCACACATCCCAGAAGTCCGGTTTGAGGTACGGAAATTCAATGTTGAAACCGGAGATGATCTCGGCGTGAACCGCCACGCCAGGGCAGAGTTCCGCCAGTTTCGCGAAAAACGCCCTCGCGTCGGTGCAGCCTTCGCCGATGGCGGTCCACGCCACACGCGCGCCGGTTTCGGTTTCCCAGATCATCGAGTCACGGATGTGCGTGCAGACCACGTACGGCGCGAGCCGCGTCAGGCTGTCAATCGGGTCTTCGAGCGTCCACGTTACGTTGCCGGAATCAAACGTAACGCCGACATAATCCTTACCCGCCGCCTCCACCAGGGTAACGAGCTCCCAGGCCTGCATGTCGCCAGCGTGATTTTCGATGGCGATCTTGATCCCCGCGTCCAAGGCCTGACTGCGTACCGCGCGGCAGACTTTGACCGTATCTTCGATGCGTTTCTCGATACCGCCTTCGGTCTTGCGATCTTCGCGGGTCCCCAGCACGCAACGGAATACCGGTGATCCCAGGGCCTTCGCCAGCCGCAAACCCAGCCGCAGGTGTTCCTCGGCCGTGCCATAGTTGTCGCGAAACGCCTTTGAGGTGGGGCAAATGCTCCAAGAGCCCAGCAGCAGATCGAGGCCCTTGTCGCGGGCGCGAGCCTTCACGTCCGCGAGATAGGGGTCTTCGAACTTTTCCAAGGCGTCCAGATTCGTGATGAACAGCGAGTCGAGCCCCAGCGAGGCCGCGTAATCAATCAACTGGGGCGCTTTCCAGCCGAAGGCGCGGACGGAAAAGTTGTCGAAGCCGAGCTTGGTCTTGCGCGGCGTGGTCTGGGCACGCGTTGGCAGCCCGGCGGCAAACGCGGCACTGGCAACCGCCGCATGCTTCAGGAAGTCACGGCGGCTCTGGGCGGAGGCATGGGACGAGTTCATTTCACGTGCCGCACATGCTCGCGCAAGGTTCCACCGCGACGCAAGCGGGTTCGGGTTGCGGCCATGAAATCGGGTTTTCTCCGGACGCAATCTTACCGGCAAGAACTCGCCTCGCGACGGGCCCGCAATCATCGCTGTAACCACTGCGGAAACCCGGGCGTCTCGGGAAGCGGGTTACTGACACCATGAACAAAACGAATTGCCTTCCTTCGCGCGCAGCCGCCGCTTTGGCTGTGGCCGTTATTTTTTCCAGCTTTGCCGCCGGGTTTTCGACGCAAGGTTGGCCCCAGTGGCGAGGCGCCAATGGCGCGGCTCGCGCGGCCGACTTCAAAGTCCCAAAGACCTGGCCCAAGGAACTGACGCAAAAATGGAAGGTCACGGTGGGCGAAGGCGTGGCCACACCAGCGCTGGTGGGCGACCGGCTGTACGTCTTCACCCGGCAGGACGGCGGCGAGGTCATCCGGTGTCTGAACGCATCCACCGGCAAGGAACTCTGGCTGGACAAGTATGATTCGCTGGGTGCCACCGGACCGGCGCAAAGTTTCTCTGGACCGCGCAGTTCGCCGGCGGTGGCCGACGGCAAGGTGGTGACGGTGGGCGTGCGTGGCATGTTGTCGTGTCTGGATGCCGCCACCGGCCGGCTGCTGTGGCGCAGGGATGACTTCCAGGCCTGGCCTAACTTCTTTGTCTCGAGTTCCCCGCTGATCCTGGACGGGACAGTTGTGGCGCAACTTGGCGGCCGCGAGAATGGCGCGCTCGTGGCTTATGATCTTGCGACCGGCAACGAAAAGTGGCGCTGGCGCAGCGGCAATCCCTCCTATGCGTCCCCGGCAGTGGCAACCGTGGACGGGGTAAAGTTGATTGTGGTGCAGACCGAGGCGCGCCTTGCCGCGGTGAACGCGGCGGATGGAAGGGTGGTTTGGGAAGGTGACCGCGGCACTCCACCCGATAGCCCGGGCGGTCGCGGCGGACGGGGAGGCGGCGGGCGCGATTATAAGGCCACCACGCCAGCGGCGGATGGTCCGGTGGTCTTCATCACCGGCCGTGCGAACAAGGCAATCCGGTTCGAGAAGTCAGCCGAAGGGTTCAAAGCGAACCAACTGTGGAGCAATGAAGAGAAGGCATCGCAATTCGCCTCCCCCGTGGTGAAGGAGGGAACGCTGTTCGGCCTGAGTGCGGCGAACGAGTTATTCGCGTTGGACGCCCAGAACGGCAATCTCCTGTGGAGCGCGGGCATTACCGCTGCAAGTCAGCTTGCGGTCGCGCCCCCCGAATCACGCGGTGACGGCGGACCCGCTCGACCGGAAGGCCCCGGCGGCCGTGGTGGAGCGGGTGGCGGACGCATGGGCGGCGGCAGCGGTTACGGGAGCGTGGTGGATGCCGGAACAGTCCTGCTCGCGCTGACCCCAAGCGCGGAACTCGTCGCCTTCGAACCGAGTCGCGACGCCTTCAAAGAGGTGGCGCGCCTCAGAGTTGCCAACTCCCCGACTCACGCCTACCCCGTGCCGGCGGGCAACCGCATCTTCGTGAAAGACCGCGATAGCGTCATCCTCTGGACCGTTGAATGACCCCGCCCGCAGGAGGCTCCTGCGAGTCGTCGCGGAACCAATTCCCGACCGCCCGGCTGGCCCGGAATCGGCGCAAAAAAAAAGAACCGGGCTGAGGTCCGGAGGACGGCCCGACAGCCCGGGGAGTTTTCAGAGTTCAACTGAGGATTTGCGGGGAAGTTCCTACCACGACCGGAACAGAGCCATGGCAGGAAATCTGAGCCCGACCGCTGGCATCCACCATCCGCAGCGACCGGAAATCTGAGTTCCAAATCCCGTGAACGAGCGACAGAATGCCGTCGGATTCCCGACAGTCAAGGGGTGAATTTGACTTTTTGGCCGCGCCCGGGGGCCAACGGAAAGCAAGGTCATCCTCCACACCCTCTAGCCCTCGGATCCCAACCCGCATCGAGCTCTTCCTCGCACCGCCTCTGCACAGCGGCCGCAAATTGTTGGCTGCGCTGGATCCGTTCCCACGTCGCGTTCCCAATGCCAGCATCGCTCGCACTTCTGGCCGGCAGCCTTCCCGACCTTGAAGGTTACGCCTTTCTGCGACTCGTCGGCCTCAATCTCCAGATGCGAAACATTCAAGAGTTCCTGCAGGACCCGCGAATCGGCCCGGGCCCCGGCAACCGTGCTGGACGGCCCGCGTACGGTGACGCTGGCATCGAGGGATTTGCCGATCAGCTTGGCCTGCCGGGCCGCCTCGAGCTCGGGCAGGGCCGCCTCCCGCAGGGCGAACAGGCCCCGCCACAACGCCCGCTCGGCGTCGCCGAATTCGAATGGCTCTGGCTGCCAGACGGAAAGATGCACTGAAGAACACGGGCGGCCGGGAATGAACTCCCAAGCCTCGTCGGCCGTGAACACCAGCATGGGGGACAACATCTGACACAACCGCGTGACCAGCCGGTACAGAGCGGTCTGCGTTGACCGCCGGCGCCGTGAATCGGCGGGATCCGTGTAAAGCCGGTCTTTAACGATGTCGTGATACACGGCAGAAAGCTCGACCGACGCAAACTGGGTCAGACGTTGGTACACCACGTGGAAATCCGCTGCTTCGTAGGCTTGATGAACTTCGGCCTCGAGGCGCGCGAACTCGCTCAATATCCAGCGGTCAAGGCCGGTCAGGTCAGCGTCTGCCACCGAATGCTCCCGCGGGTCGAAGTCATAGAGGTTGGAAAGCTGATAACGAAGCGTGTTGCGCAACATCCGGTAGGCTTCCCCCACCTTCTTGAGCCGCTCCTCACTGACGACGATATCGTTGCGGAAGTCCTGCGACGCCACCCACAGCCGCAGCACATCGGCGCCGTACTCCTTTATGTAGCGTTCGGCCGTCTGCGGTTTCTCGTAGCCGCCCTGCCCCTGCTTGCTTTTGGAAATCTTCTCGCGATCGGCGTCCACCATGAAGCCGTGGGTCAGCACGGTCTTGAACGGTGGCGCACCGTTGCCCGCCAAGGAGAGCAAGAGCGACGATTGGAACCAGCCGCGATGCTGGTCGGAGCCTTCGAGGTACATGTCCGCCTGCCAGTCAGCGAACCAGAAGCCCGATTCCCGCGCCTCGGCGACACCCTCTGCCGGTGCCGCCACCAGCCGTAGCGGCTGGCCTGTATCCGGATGCAGAGCGCGGTAGTGTTCCAGCTCCTCGCCATGAACACTGCGAATGAGTTCGTAACCCGGCAACCCGCACGCTTGAACCAGCCCGGCCACATCCAGCGCCGACGCGATGAACGAATCACCCCCGCTGCGGAACAGCGAGAAGAACGCTCCTTCATCGAAGGCGACGACCAAGCTGGCCGGCAACTCCTGCGCCGAGCCCAGCGGCACGAGGATGAAAGTGTTCGGGAAACCCTCCAACCGCAGTTTCACGAAGCCCGCGTCCTCCCCAGCCTTGACCCGCCGCCCGACCGGTTTCAACAACTCCGGCCGACTCTGGAGAACGGCGCGACTCGATGAGCCGGAGTCAATCCAGACATCGAGCGTGTCGGCGGATTTCGTCGCCGCCTCGGGTCCCATCCAGTCCGCCGGCCGCACCGCCCGCCACAGCTCAGTCACCGTCCGTTCGAACCAAACGTTCGAGCCGTGCTGCGCCACCAAGTCGGCTACCGCTCGAATGATGCGAGCGTCCAGAATTGGGTTGCCTTCCGGGTCGTAAAACGCCGGGATGGGCACACCCCAGGCACGCTGGCGTGAGATGCACCAGTCGGGTCGGGATTCCACCGCGGCGCGAATGCGGTTCACCCCCCAATCTGGAACCCACCCCACCTCGCCGATGGTCTGCAACGCCAGTTGCCGAAACGGCATCGCGGGCGGCGGTTCCGGCACCGGCGAAGACGCGGGGGCAGGAGGTTGTCCAACGCCCTCTTCGAAGTGGCTTCGCGGCTGCAGATCCGGCACATCAGCCACGGCCTGCGGGACGTGATCCACCCGGATGAACCACTGGTCCATGCCGCGGAAAATGACCGGCGTCTTGCTGCGCCAGCAGTGCGGATAGCTGTGGTGATAATTTTCCTGGTGCAGCAATGCCCGGCGGACGCGCAGCTCATGGAGCACTGCTTCGTTGGCTTCGCTCTTGCCGTGTTTTTCGAGGATGGATTTGCCGAGCATTTCGGCCGGCATCTGCTGCTCGACCGGCAGGTCTTTCGTGTGGATGAAACAGCCCTCGTCGTCAACCGGCGAATAAACCGGCAGCCCGACCCGATTGCCGAGATGATAATCCTCCAAACCGTGGCCGGGGGCGATATGCACGAAGCCGGTGCCTGTCGCGCTATCCACAAACTCATCGCCGGCGTGCAGGTTTCCGGTCCTTTGACAGAAGGGGTGTTGGTAGATCAGATCCGCCAAGTCCGCACCGACCAACGTGGCCACGGTCACCCAGTTGCGCCATCCGCACTTGGCGGCCACGGAATCGAGCAGCGTGGCCGCGATGAGGTAGTCTTCTGCCCCCCCGTCAGCGCCGGTTGCCCGGATCCGGAGGTAGCTGAAGCTCGAATTGAAGGCGACGGCCAAGTTCGCGGGCAGGGTCCACGGGGTCGTAGTCCAAATCAGGATGAAGCACCCGGGCTGCCCGACGATCGGAAACTTCACGTACACGCTTTGGCTGATGTGGTCCCGGTACTCGACCTCGGCCTCGGCCAACGCCGTGCGACACGGGATGCTCCAATACACCGGCTTGCGACCGCGATAAACGAAGCCCTTGGCGACAATGTCCGCGAACAGGCGGAGTTCTTCTGCCTCGTACCCCTTGTCGAGCGTCAGGTAGGGCTTCGCCCACTCGCCTAAGACCCCCAATCGCTGGAACTGCGTTCTTTGGAGTTCGATGTACTTGCGCGCGTACGCGTCGCACGCGTTGCGGATCGTTGCCGGGTCCGCCGCGGTCTGACCGGCCTTGCGCAGCTCCTGGCTGACCTTGAATTCGATCGGGAGCCCATGGCAGTCCCAGCCGGGAACATACGGTGCGCGGTAACCAGCCAGCGTCTTGTGACGGATCACGAAGTCCTTGACGATCTTGTTCAGCGCCGTGCCAATGTGAACGTCCCCATTGGCAAATGGCGGTCCGTCATGCAGGACGAAAGCCGGACGCTGCGCGCGCGAAGTCTGAATCGCCTCGTACAACCGCTCGTTCCTCCAGCGGGCCAGCCGCTCCGGCTCGCGGGTGACCAGGTCCGCCTTCATCGGAAAGTCTGTCCGCGGCAGGTTCAGTGTGTTCTTGTACTCCATCTCGACCCTTTCAATGAGCGGCGAAGCTAACCGGCGCGAGGAAGCGTTGACAAGGCGACAGCTTGAATCGCAGCGAAATCGAGCGCATGTGACTTTTTTCCCCGTCAGTGTTCTCCACGGGAATTGAGGGCCCCAGCAAGCGGCGGGAGAGGGCGAGAACCAGTGGCTGACCGGGAAAGCCGACGAAACCCGCGATAAACTGAGAGGTACCCAAGTAGCGCCGACGCCGACTTGGCAACCGACCGGGAGGTCGCCGGGCCCCACACCGCCGGCCTCCAAGCGGGTCCCGTCGCCGATCGCAAGTCGGCAGTACTTGCCGGCAAGAATGCCGGCGCTACCGGCTCGGTGCGACTCGTGACGCCGGTCTCCTGACCGGCCCCGAGACAGACCATAGGTCGGCGATAACTGCCGACCCGCACCTCGGCGGGACGTGCCGGCAAGAATGCCGGCGCTACACGCCTGGTGCGACTCGTGACGCCGGTCTCCTAACCGGCGCCGAGGCGGACCATAGGTCGGCGATACCTGCCGACCCAGACTTCGGCGGTACGTGCCGGCAAGGATGCCGGCGCTACTTGCTCGGTGCGACTCGTACCGCCGGTCTCCTGACCGGCCCGGAGGCAGATCATAGGTCGGTTGCACTTGCCAGCAAGAACGCTGGCGCTATCCACCCACAAATGACTCGGCGCGGCCCCGAAAGCGGCATCATCTGACGGGGGCCAGTGGTTGACCGAGAAGGTCGAAAGTACCTGCCCTAAACCGCGATACGCCCAGGGGAATCTACTCGTTCGCCAGTGTTCAAAAAAAACAAAAAGACCGGAGGACGCTAATCCTCCGGCCGTGAAGTGAAAGGACTTCGGTTAGGCCTTCATGCGCCGATACAGCGCGAAGCCCACCAGCCCCAGACCTGCCAGCATCGCGTAGGTGCTTGGCTCAGGCACCGTGAAGCCCTGATAGATGATGGTCGCCGCCACCAAGGAGTCCTTGCCAGCGACGAACATCATGTCCTTGTCAACCCACACCTTCGCCAACGGCGTCCAACTGACCACGTCAGAGATCAGTTGCGGAGGAACGCCGTCGCCCGGAGGGTCACTGTAGTCAAGGTAACCGTTCGCCGCTCCGACTTGGGAGTAACCAACTTGCTGAGTAAGCCCCGCATCGGCACTCACCCGCTCCTTGATCAACACCGCCGCCGGCGATCCGAAACCACCGAGGTTCACGGAGTTGTTAAGCCCACCGATAACCGGAGACGCTGCGGTCACTGAGTATGTCAGGCCAACGTCCATAATCGGCGGGAACAAGAACCCAGCACCAAGGGGACCTTGGATGCAGATGCCATAGATGTCGCCACCGGGCGTCCAAGGCACAACCGTGACATCGGCCGCAGCAGGACCATTCACCGTCGCCCAAGTGAAGTCACCGAATGTGAGAGGACCAACCGTGAGGGTCGCCCCGGGACCAGCAGATCGCTCAGGATCGCTGCGTTGCTAACCGGAGCTGCCACCACACAGGCGCCGCAAAGCGCCGCGAGTGCCAGACGGTTCGTTGTTTGTTTGCTCATCATGTTGTTTGCCTTTCAGTTAACTAACTGCGTGAGAAACATGCCACACCCGCCGGTGCCGGCAAGGGGCAAAATCTTCGGTCTAGTGTCATAATCTTTGCAACGTCAGCGGCTCGCCAGCAACGGTTTGGCTCGACACCGCGCGCTGGAAAGCCTGCGGGCTCAGCCCCGTCTGCACCTTAAACGTCCGACTGAATCGCCGGGGATCAGCGTAACCGCAAGCACGAGCAACTTCTTCCACCGATTTCTTTCCGCCAACTAGAAGTCCTCTCGCGTGTCTGATCCGCAACGACGTCAGATAGGCCTTGAACGTCACGCCGACGCACGCCGCAAAAGCCGCGGACAAGTAGGATTCGTTCTTTGAAAGGTCGAGCGCCAAGCTCTTGAGGGTAATCGGCTGGGCGAAATCGCGGTGAATCCGTTCCAAGAGCGCCCGAACGGTGGGGTTTGCGAGAGCGTCAGGGCCGATCGCGGTCGGGACGGTGCTGCTGGCTTGGTCCGGTATTGCCCGGGCGGCCAGAGCCGCCAAGCGCCACTGGTCGGCCTCCACCGATCTCTGGTGTTCGTCGCAGACTGTCTCCAAGACCCGCCGGACCACTTGCGCGAGGCAGCGGCCGACCTCGTGGATTGATCGCACCTCGGCAGCAACCGATCCTCCCGATGGAGAAGAGTTGCTTCGTGTCTTTTCTGCACCCACCTCCGTGCCGAGGGGAACCGACCAGGAGCAAACCAAAATGCCCAAGGTGAGATCAGCCGCGCGGACCGCCACCCAGAGCTGCCGGCGTCCAAGCCGACAAGTGAATTCCCATCCGGTCGGGCCAGAACGCAGCGTCGCATCCAGTTCGCGGCGCACGCACTCCTCGCAAACCGCGTCTTTCGGAGCTACGCCGTTTTCGTTCAGACACGCCTCGGACCGCGAGCGGCAGGCTTTCAGGAGGTCGTCTGCAGTCCATTCCACCGGCAAAACGGGTGCCCAAGCGATCTGGATCTCCACTCCCAAAGCCTTCGCGAGGGGCGCGACCGGCAGTTCCTCAAACACCCGTCTGGCCACCTGCTGAAGTTGCCTTTGCCTCAACACCCCGTCGGTCGCTTCACCGGGCGAGAGCGACACAGTTTTTGCTGCCCGGATCTTTGGCTGAGAGGCTCCCGGAGTCACTCGCTGCGTTCCGCCCCGCTGTTTCATTTCCCTGATTCAAGACCTCATTCCGACGGCCAAGGATGTACCGGCCACGGCTCACCCGCGCAACGCAAAGTGGGGTATCCAGCAGTCGCATCCCGCCACCCCACCCTTGCGGGCGGGAACCAATTTAACGCCCCTCATGGCAGCGGAACCGATCGTCGCTCCTGTTGGCGGCTTGATGACCGCACCCCAATGTCAGTCGTTCACCGCCTGCCCCACCAACTGCCGGAACTTCCATCCCGTGTCGTCCATCACCGGGCCCTGGGTTTGCTTCATGAGCACGCCCACAATGCGTTCCCTGGGGTCGGCGAAGTACTGGGTGTTGAAATAGCCACCCCAGTCGAACGTCCCCGGACTCCCCTCCCCTCCCCTGGCCTGGCCCTTCTCCGTGACGACCCCGAAGGCCAGCCCATACACCTTGTCCCCACCGCCCCAGAGGTCGCCGACCTGGTTCTGCATCATCGTCGCGATGGTCGTCCGGCTCAGAATGCGCACGCCATTCAGTTCGCCGCCGTTGAGGTACATTTGCAGGAAGGTGGCGTAATCCCGCGCCGTACTGCACAGTCCAGCGCCACCAGAGAAAAACGTCTTTGCTCCTTTGATCGGGTAGTCCGGATCGTAAAAAGTGACGGGATACCGTTCCCACTGGCCATTCGCCTTCTGCTGAACCGCCACGAGCCGCCCGGCCTTGGCATCAGGCAGGTAAAACCCCGTGTCCTTCATTCCCAGCGGCTCGAACAACCGCTGGCGCAGAAACGCGTCAAACGTCTGCCCGGAGACAACTTCGATGAAGTACCCCAGCACATCGAGGCCTTCGCTGTACGTGAACCGCTCCCCGGGATGGTGATGCAGCGGCAGCTTCGCCAGCTTCTTGACGCTGTCGCCAATCGTCACCGGCTCCGTGGTGAAGAGATCGGTGATGCCAGCCCGGGCGTACATCTTGCGGAATCGCTCGTCGCCATCAATCACGCCGTAGCCGATGCCCGAGGTGTGGGTGAGCAGGTGGCGGATCGTGATTTCGCCCCGCGCCGGTTCGGCCGTCCAGGTGCCGTCCGCGTCATTGTACGTCTTCAACACCTGCGGATTCTTGAATTCGGGAATGAACTTCGAGATGGGGTCGTCCAGGCGAAACCGGCCCTCTTCCCAAAGCATCATCACCGCCGTGGCGGTGATGGCCTTGGTCTGCGAAGCGATTCGGAAGATGTCGTCCTTGCGCAGGGGCCGCCCCGCCGCGTTGTCCGCCATGCCGTGGGCCTCGTGATAAACGATCTTCCCGTGCCGCGCCACGAGGGCGACCACGCCGGGCAGATTGCCGCTCGCCACCGCCTCACGGCACATCGCGTCAATCCGTGACAAACGCTCGGCCGACATGCCGACGCTGGCCGGCCGGGCGACGGCCAACGGAGCCGAGCGATGGCTTTTCCGGGCGTCGGCAGCCGTGGCCGGAGCGATGATGACGGTCGTCGCGACAGCGAGGCAGAACAGGCGGCGCAGGGTCGAGGAATATGCGGTTTTCATTGGACGATCTAAAGGCCCCCCGATGAAATCACGACCTCGCCCGTCGCGCCATCCTTTCGTGAGCTTCGCTGGCCACGCGTCGAGAGGGCTTTCCCCAGCGACGAGAAACCCCGCACGCCCAGTTGGTCCGAGCCAACCGCGGCAGCATACCCCTGACCGCCCGCCCCAAAAGCAACCACCAAGACCGGCTCCTTGGCGATCCCGGCCAGTGCCCGGCAATGAGTAAGACCAACAGGGCACGGGCCGGGGCGACCGTTCTGTCCGGGTTGGCGGCGACGGCTCGGATCGAATGACGGCGTCGCGTTGCGAGGGTCCCGCTGCGGTCGGGAGCGCTTCCGGACGGTAAAGTCAGAAGATCGAATTTCGGCGGCCGTGGCCGCGGCTTTCGGGCTTCCTTCCGATTGTCGAGGTCGGCGTTCAGGTGCGCCGGCGGCCTATCCGCGAACTCTATCGTGTCCCTGGCTCACGGCTCGCCTTCCACGGTCGGCGCGGGCAGTTCCACGTGTGGTGCGCTGACCCGCAAGCCTCGGCCGTCTTGGATGGCCAGAAATGCCACGATGGGCCGTTCGACCGGCAGTTTCGCTTCGACCGTCGCTCCCCGCCGCAGGGCGGAGGTGGATTGCCAGCGCCGGTTTTGCCACGGGCCCTCGTCGGTGCTGAAGTGCAGCCACGCTTGGACCGGGTTCCGCGCGTCGCTCAAACGCGCTCGCAGATGACCGTCTGGCGCAGGTCGCGCCTCAAGCCGGGGAAACGGCTCCGCCCTGCCCATCGCGGCGTCCACAAACGCGTCCACCTCGGGAAACGTCCAGATGTGGCCATGCGGGAGGTTGAGCACGACGGACAGAGTCTTGTTGCCGCGGACGAGCTCAAACGACTTGCGGTAGCTGTCCAGCGGGTAGGCAAAGTCGTTCGAACCGTTGAGAAAGAGGATCGGCCCGCGCGCGTCGGGCAGGTACTGCGAGGGGTCGAACCACCGCACCCAGCGGTCCCGCAGTTCGGCGGGCATCTTCTCAAAGCGGGATTCCCGCCAGACACTGTTTTCGTGCAGAAATCCGCAGCCGTACACCGGCACCGCCGCCGCCAGAAAGGGATCCACGCCGGCCACGATGCATGCCACGTAGCCGCCCCAACTGATGCCGGTGACGCCGATTTGTCGCGGATTCACCTCGGGCTGCGCCAGCAACAGGCCATGGCCGCGCAGAACGGCTGCGACGGCGTGGTAAGTCCACATCTCGCCGACGTCAGCGTCAGTGAAGGCGCGGAATTTCGTGTCATCGTCCTGGTTGGGGCCGCCGTCTGCGAGCCGTCCCTGCGGTCCGTTGCCGGAAAGGTCCATCGCCAGCGCCACGTAACCGCGTCCCGCCCAGTGCTCGGCCCACTCTCGGAACGCGCGGCCACCACCGCCATGCACCAGCAGCACTGCGGGGAACGGGCCGGCCCCTTCGGCCGGCCGCCCGTAGTACGCGAAGACTCGCGTGGGCCGGCCGCCCAGCGGTTCACCTTCGTAACAGACCTCCTGGGTCAATCCGTTTCGCGCGCCCCACTCCAGGGCGGGCGGCGAGAGCAACCGGTTTACCTCCCACGGGCCGAGGGAGGCGGCTTTCAGGCCGGCCGAGGCTGCCAGGAGCACGACTGCCGCCAGCAAGGAATGGAACCGGCGCGCAGGGGTCGCGCTTTCCCGGAGCACGGCGCCGCCGAAGCGGGGCGGAAGCGGAATCCGGGTCTCTCCGCGGGTTATTCCTTTTTGCCGGGCGCGGCAGTTCAACCGGCCGGGGTCAGGACCATCGTTCATCGCAGGAGCAGCGCGTGTTGCTTCAACCAGTTTTCCGCCGCGCGATAATCGGGGCACACCTCCGCCACGGCCCGCCAGAAATGGGGAGAGTGATTCATGTGCCGCAAGTGCATCAATTCATGCAGGATCAAATAGTCGCGCACCGAGGGTGGCGCCTGGATGATCCGCCAGTTGAGCGAAATGGTCCCCCGCCGGGAGCAAGATCCCCACCGGGAACGTTGGTTCCGCACCGAAACTCGTCGGACGATCAGGCCGTGGGCGGCGGCCAACTCGAACACGCGGGGTGGCAGCTCCCGAGCGGCAAGCTGCCACAAGTGTCGCTCGACGGCGGGGCGAAGGTCCGCTTCGCCGTCCCGGAGCCGGACCTGCTGGTCCGCGAAGCGCACCTCCCGCCGCCCGTGGTCCTCGGCAAGGGTGAGCGGAACGGCATCGCCGCGGAAATGCACCAGCGCGCCGGGCAACCACTCGCGCGGACGTTTGATCTCCTCGGCGCGGCGGCGCAACTGGCGTTCCAGCCACGACCGATGCCGGCGGGCGAACGACCTTGCCTCTTCCACCGAACCGCCGCGGGGAATGGTCACGCGCGCCCCGCCTTCCGCCGTGAGCCGGAGGACGTAGCGCCGCGCGCGCGGATTCCGCACGAGGCAGAGCGGAATCCAGCGGTCGCCCGCAAATAGCGGCTCCGTCCGGGCTGACAGCCCGTCGGCGGCGCGATGGCAGCCAGTTTGCACGCGTCGAGTATCGGCAAAGCAACTGGGGCGGGAAAGCGGGAACAGGCGACCGTGCCAAAGCAAACGCCCCCTCCGGAGGCCGGAAGGGGCGTCGCAGAAACCAGCGATTCGGGCTTAGAACTTGTAGATCACGTTCAAAGCCAGCGAAATGGCGTTCTCGGCCCCACGACTGATGCCGTTTTCAGTCGCACCATCGAGGAAGACGCCGTTGCCGGTCAGATCATGGTCCCAGCGGGCTTCGAGCCGGGTGATCGCGTTCGGCCACAGCGCGTAGTCAATCGTTCCAGTCACGCCGAGGAGTTCAGTCTTCGAGCGCTTGTTGTTCTCGTAAGACTTAACGCCGTACGCGCCGTGCGAGCCGGTGGCGTAATCTCCCCGGAGGTTGAGCCGGAGCTTCTCGGTGAGCTGCAGCGAGACATAAAGGCCGGTCGCGTTCTCGTACGAATCCTCGAACACCCCGTTCGAGCGGTAGTCGTAGGACAGGCCCAAGCTCAGCTTGTCAATCGGCGTGGGCAGCGCCAGCCCGGCGTAGAAGTTCACCGGATCGTCATAGTACGCCACGCCGGTCTGCACGATGCCGCCATACAGGGTCGCCCCCTTCAGGAAGCCCATGCTCTCCGGCGCGGTCAATGCCACGCTGCCGAGGTAGGACAACTGCTCAAACGTGCCCGCCCGGCTGTTGATCATCTGCGCGGACCCGACCGCGTAGTTGTTCTTGGGGTTGCCGAGGCCGTTGGCGATGCCCGCCTGCGCGCTCAACCAGTCGGTGAACTGGTAGCTGGCGAGGATACCCGTGTGGGTGATCGGCTCGATGTAAAAGCCAAACGAACGGCTGTAGTTGGGGTTGGCGGGGCTGTCGGCCACTTCGTAACCCACCACCGTGTCCCACACGCCCACCTTAAAGTCCAGCCCGTTGCCGACGGGGGCCTTGAGCGCCACATAGGCATTCTTGATGGCGAGGTCACCCGTGCTCAAGTCGCTGCTCGGCGAGAGCGTGTTCAGGGTGCTGGCATCGGGGCCCAGCCAGAGCTGCACCCGGTAGCCCGCCGCCCACTGCGATTCATCGAGCGGCTTTTCCAGCACCAGCGACACGACGTCCAAGTTGAAGCCATCCTGCTTCTCCTGGCCGTCGAAGGAGCGGCCCACAACGTAATTCGGGCCCTTGCCCATGCCGTTGTACGCCGAGTAGTCGCCGTACGACGATCCGGTGCTGTTCGAACCGGTCAGCCAGATGGCCGACGCACTCACGTAACCGCTCAGAGTCGTGCTCTGCACGGCTGACATCACGGGGCTGAGGGCCTCATCGGCCATCGCCACCGACGGAAGACTGATCACGCCCATGGCGGCCAGTCGCAGTGTCCAGTTGTTAACCTTCATTCGCGTTCCTCCTGCGATTTGTTTCGGTTTGTTTTCGGTATCCTTGGTCGAATTTGCGGCCTTGCGGCCGCCGCGCCTATGGCGCTTCGACAACGGCGAAAATAGCCGCAAACCGCTCGCCGACAAGCCCATTTCTGCTTCCGACCGGCACCGGGGATGGCGCGCCGATTCCTTGCGGGACGAGCGCGCAGGATGAGCGCGGCCCGCCTCGGGCAGATCCGGTCACTCCGGCTCGGGCTCTCCGGGGGACCCCGTGGCAAGTAGCGGCGCCAAATCCGAATCGTCCCGCACGCGAGACCGCAAGCGTTCGGCGTGGCCGGATTCCTCCGCCTGCGTGAATGCCGCGCGCAGCCACTGTCGCGCCTCACCCAGCCGGCCGAGCCGACAGGCATAGCGCGCGAGTTGCAGCGGCACGGTGGCACTGGGATCGAGCGCTTCCGTCGCTGCCGCCAGTCGGTCGTAGGCCTCCTCGGTTCGGTGCAGGCGATGCAGCGACTCCGCCAGATGGAGCCATCCGAACCGACGGGATGGCTCGACCGCAACCAGTCGCTCGGCCAAACGGAGACAGGTTGGCCAGTCGCCGCGTTTGGACGCGATCAGCCAGCGAATCTGGAGCGCGTCAGGGTGCTCCCTGGCCTGCGGCCGCAGTTGGTCCAGCTCCGTTTCGGCCTCCGTCAGGGCGTCCAGCTTGACCCAGCCGTCAGCGGCCCGGATGGCGGCAACTTCGTCATCGGTCAAAGTGTCCATGCCCCGAATCAGAATGCGACAAGGGGCGGAAATCAATTGGCGGCAGCGACAAAGCGCCCGTCGCCGCGGCTGGGTTGCCCCGGATTCCGCCCCGCGCGCGGCCCCACCGAAACGGGGCGGGGCGGAGCGGCCCGGCTCAATGACGATCCTTGAGATTGCCAGCGCCCGGCACCGCGGCACACTCCGCCCGTTCAAAACCGCCGTTGAATCCGTTCCGCGTCATGCCGAACCCAAGCTTCCGCCAAGCCCGAAATCACTCCCCCAAGAGTCGGGTTGCCCGCAGAGCAGCCAAGGACCGATCACCCGCTCGCGCCCGATCGAGCCGGGCTCCAGCCTCTCCCGCAGCGAGTCGGCGGTCCGAGAGACCTTCGGCCGAATCCGCCGCCCCTCGTCGGCGCGACCGCTCAGGCGAGGCCGAAGCCACTCTGCCGCGCCGCCACCCGGCCGCGCCGCGGCGCGAGGCCCGCGAGGACGCCAGTTGGGATGGACTCCGGGGCAGTCGCGTCACGGAGGTGATTTGTGCAGCGGGGGGCCTGGTCTGGCGCTGGACCTCGCAGGGACGGCGGCTGGCCGTGATCCGCCGCGAGCGCTACGGCACCGAGTGGACGCTGCCCAAAGGCAAGCTTGATCCCGGTGAAGACTGGGCCGAGGCGGCGTTGCGCGAGGTTCGCGAGGAAACCGGCTGCGAGGCGCGGATCGAGTCGTTTGCCGGCGGGCTGACGTATCAGCACGACGGCCGGCCCAAGATTGTCCTGTTTTGGAACATGAAGCTGGTCGCGGACCACGGCTTCGAGCGGTCGGAGGAAGTCGCCGATCTGGTGTGGCTCAGCCAGCAACAAGCCGTCGGTTTGTTGACCCATGCGGACGAGCGGCAACTCGTCGCCAGCCAGCCCGACTGACACGCTACCCTTCCGCGTCAGCGGCTCGCTTCCATGACGGGCGACGGCAGTTCGCGCTGGATTTCTTCGAGCCGGTAGCCAAAGCCGAGCCCGCGAACGCTGCCCAGGTCCACCGTCCCGTTCCGGCGAAGGTACAATCCTGGATGGACACGGCGTTCGGGGGCGGACGCCTCGGGGTAAAACTGCATCGCGTTGGTCTCGACGCCCATGATGGTGCCCACGTGCGCGGCAAGCAGGACGTGCGGGATCTGGGCCAGCATCGGGTTCGTGAGGTCCTGCACCATCAGGCCCAGCCCGTGCGCCCTGGCCCAGCACGCGCTCAGGATGGCGCCGGTCTGGGTCTTGCAGGTCTTCAACGCCACGCCCGTCCAGCCGAGCTGGCGCCCCAGCCGGATCAGGCGCCAGTCATGGGCGCTTTCGTCCAGAAAGAGCGGCTTGCGCGCCGCCACGCTGCGAACGTCCAGCGGATGCGCTTCCAGCTCGTAGGGGAAGGGTTGTTCGACGTAGAGCAGCATTCCGTAGAGCCGGGGATGTTCGTCGCGCAGGCGGTCGAGGATGGCGTTGACGTACTCGGGGTCGGTGACCGTGCAGTTGAAATCCGCGCTCAGCCAAGCCACGCCGTGGCCGGCGGCGATTTCGCCCACCCGCGTCAGGCGCGCGTAATCCCAAGCCGCGTCCGTGCCCCGCAGCTTGACCTTCAGGCATCGCAGCCCGTCGCGCTGAATCCACTCGGGCAGCGTGACGGGATAACCGTCGTCCGGTTCATCGCCCTGTCGTTCGGATTGATCCAGCAGGTCCAGGCCACCCACCAGATGCCAGGCGGAGAGTTGGCGGCGCGGATCCGCGGCGAGAAACTCCGCCGGGAAACGGCCGCGGAAAGAGACCGCGGCTCCCGTCGCCGGTTCGAGGAACTCGCCCAAGTCTCGATTCAGGAACTCGGGTCCATAGGTCGTGTAGGTCGGCCGGCCGAGCAGCTTGCCATAGGCATCGTGGATCGCGAGATCGAACGGGGAACAGCAGACCAGGGCCGCCAGCCAGGGTATGGACTCCGGGAGCGCGTCCGGCCGACGATTGAACTCGCGCCACAACTCCGTGAGCCGATACCGCTGGAAGTCCTCGCCGAGCTCCAACGGGTGGCCTGCGCCCTCAAAGGCCACCCACGCCGTCGCGAGCCGGCGACAGAACTCCTGGAGCGCTTGGTGCCGCGGCTCGTAGGGCAGCGACCCGGGCCAGACCCATTGCACGCTCAAAGGCGTCTCTCCCCACCCTTCGGCGGTCCGACCTCGGCGGTCCACCACCACGACCCGGACGCGCGCGCAGGTGACGGACGTCAATGTCTCCGGGCCAAACTTCAGGGGCACCCGGGTCTTGACGGGCAGGAAGAACAGTGTGGCCGTCACCACCCGGATGTCCGTGTTCTTGGTCATGCCAGGAATCTGCGCCAACGCCGGGAGCGATGACAAGCGCGACGGGCAGCGGGGTTCAGCAAGCGGCCGTTGTGGCCAGCTTGCGGCCCGGGTGAGCCGCACTTTTTCCTTCCCGCCCTCCGGCTTTTCCCTTTGCCTTCCCCGCCACACAAGATGGGCTGGGACGCTTCCAATCTGATCGCGGCGAACGTGCGCGCCATTCCGCGCTCCGGCATCCGCGAGTTCTTCGACATCGTGCAAGGGATGCCGGACGTGATCTCGCTGGGCGTGGGCGAGCCGGACTTCGTGACGCCGTGGCACATCCGCGAGGCCGCCATTTATGCGCTGGAGCGCGGCCGGACCACCTACACTTCGAACCTCGGCTTGCTCAAGCTGCGCGAGGCCATCGCGGCGAGCGTCGAGCGACACTTCGGCGTCCGCTACGATCCCCAGCGCCAGATCCTGATCACGGTGGGCGTGAGCGAGGCCCTGGACATCGCCCTCCGCGCCGTGTGCAACCCCGGCGACGAGATCCTCTACCACGAGCCCTGTTACGTGAGCTATTCGCCGAGCATTGCGCTGGCGTACGGCAAGCCGGTCGCCGTGGCCTGCCGGGCGGAGGACGGCTTTGCGGTGCGGGCGGAAGCGATCGAGCAGGTCATCACGCCCCGCAGCAAGGTGCTGGTGCTCAACTTCCCTACCAATCCGACTGGCGGCACGATGACCCGCGCCGAACTCGAGCGGATTGCCGCGCTGGTCCTGCGCCACAACCTGCTGGTCATTACCGACGAGATTTACTCGGAGCTCACGTTCGAGGGCGAGCATGTGAGTCTGGCCTCCCTGCCGGGCATGGCCGAGCGGACGATCTTCCTCCACGGCTTCTCCAAGGCCTACGCGATGACGGGTTTTCGCATCGGCTATGCCTGCGGCCCGACCGAGTTGATCGAGGCGATGATGAAGATTCATCAGTACTCGATGCTCTGCGCCAGCATCGTCAGCCAGGAGGCCGCGTTCGAAGCCATCCGCCACGGCGAGGCAGATACGATCGAAATGCGCGAGTCGTACCGCGCACGGCGCAACGTGATCGTGAAAGGGCTGAACGAGATCGGGCTGCCGTGCCACCTGCCGCGCGGGTCGTTTTACGCCTTTCCCTGCATCAAGCCCTCCGGCCTGGACTCGAAGGAGTTTGCCGTACGATTGCTGCGGGAGGAAAAGGTGGCGTGTGTGCCCGGCAGCGCCTTCGGTCCCAGCGGGGAGGGCTACCTGCGCTGCTGCTTCGCCACGGCGCTGGATCGGATCGAAATCGCGCTGGAGCGAATCGGACGTTTCGTGAAGCGGCTGAGCGGCTGAGCGGGCGCGACTCGCGACCGGCCCGTCGGCGAGGGAAGATCGCCGGAGGAACGTCGGCGTCGGAGCTTCGCCGCTACCGGCGGTCCACGGTTACGACAACCTTCAGTGAGTCGGGCTGCGGATGGGCGGCCAGTCGAATGGCGTCCGCCGTTTGTTCGAGCGGGAACTCGTGGGTGATCAGCCGGCGCACGTCGAGTTGTCGCTCGAAGACGAGCCGCGCCACCTCGGGTTGGAGCGTGACATCCGCCGAGTAGCTTCCCAGCACGTCCACTTCATCCACACAAATGCGGGCCGGCTCGACTGGCGCGGTGCCGCCCCGTTTGGTGTGCGCGAAGAGCATGAGCTGCCCACCGCCGCGCAACCAAGTCATCGCCTCCACCACCAGCGCCTCCCCGGGAACCGCCAAGACCACCGCGTCGAGTCCCCGTCCGCGACTGAAGCGGCGGATGACCTCCGGCAGCTTCGCCGCGTCACCCAGCGCCACGGCGCGGGCTCCGAAGCGGCGCGCGTGCGCCAGTTTCTCCGGCAAGAGGTCGGTTGCCAGCACCCGCGCGCCGGCGAGGGCCAGAAGGCGGGTGAACATAAGGCCGATCGGCCCCTGGCCGACCACGGCGACTGCATCAGCGGGCAGCAAATTCAAGCGTCGCACGGCTTTGAGCACGGTATTCACCGGCTCCAGCATCGCGCCTTCGGCAAACGAGTTTTTCCGGGGGATAGGCACCACGCCGGGGAGGACGAACGGCATTACTCGCACGTACTCCGCATAACCGCCACCGGCCGGCTCGAACCCTGCCGTGATCCCGGTGCGTTTGTAGCTGGAACACTGGGCGAAGGCCCGGTGGCGGCAGAAATGACAGTCCAGACACGGCACGTGATGGTGCAACGCCACGCGATCGCCGACGCGAAATCCGCGCACCAGCGCGCCCACCTTCACAATCGTGCCCGCCGTCTCGTGACCGAAGACGCGGGGCGGTGGCACGGTCCCGTACTGGATTTTTTTGATGTCCGTCGGGCACACGCCGCAAACGGCCACGCGGACCAGCAATTCGCGCGCGGTAATGCGCGGCACGTCCAGTTCCTCGACCCGCAGGTCGTTGGGGCCGCGGTACACGACCGCCCGCATCTGCTTCGGAATCGCATCCGTTTCCAGCCGGCTCTGCATGCGCCGGTGGATACGGGAACGCGCGCCGGAGCGAAAGCCCGGAAAGTGATGAAGCGCCCAGGGAGAGCCGCTTTCGCCTTGTTCGCCCCGGCGGCGTTTCCCATCCTCACCGCTCATGGCGGAACGCCTGATTTCCGGCACCCTGAGCAAACCCGACACCGCGCTCGAAATGACGCTGCGGCCGTCGTTGTTTGCCGAGTTCACGGGCCAGGCGAAGGTGCGCGAACGGCTGGAAATCGCCGTGCAGGCGGCGCGTCAGCGCGGCGAGGCGCTGGACCATATCCTGCTCAGCGGTCCGCCGGGCCTCGGCAAGACGACGCTGGCCAATATCATTGCCAAGGCCATGGGGGCGGACCTCAAGTCCACCAGCGGCCCCACCATTGAGAAGGCGGGCGATCTCGCCGGTCTGTTGACCAATCTCGAGGCGGGCGACGTGCTGTTCATAGACGAAATCCACCGCCTGCAAAAGACCATCGAGGAGTACCTGTATCCGGCGATGGAGGACTTCAAGCTGGACATCATCATTGACCAGGGCCCCAACGCCCGCAGCGTTCGCCTGGCGCTGCCGCGTTTCACGTTGATCGGCGCGACCACCCGCAGCGGTCTGCTGACGGCGCCGTTGCTCACGCGCTTCCCAATGCGTGAGCGGCTGGACTATTACTCGGCCGAACAACTGCAGGCCATTGTGCTCCGGTCCGCCCGGCTGTTGAATCTCGAGATCGAGGAGACCGGGGCGCTGGAGATCGCGCGGCGCAGCCGGGGAACGCCGCGCATCGCCAACAATCTGCTCCGGCGCGTCCGGGACTACGCCCAGGTGCGGCATGACGGCCGCATCACTGCTGCCGTGGCCGACAAAGCGCTGGCCATCCTCGAAATTGACGAGAACGGCCTCGACGAGATGGACAAGCGCATCCTCGAAACGGTCATCGTGAAGTTTGGGGGAGGCCCGGTGGGGGTGGGCTCGCTGGCGGTGGCCGTGGGCGAGGAGGCGGACACCCTTGAGGAAGTGTACGAGCCCTATCTGATCATGGAAGGCTACCTCAAGCGCACGCCGCAGGGACGGGTGGCCACCGAACTCAGCTACCGCAAGCTGGGCCTCAAGCCGGTTCAGGGGGGGCAGCCGCGGCTGTTTTGAAGTCGCAGCCAGCGGGTCTGCCGTCCCATTCAAAAGCCGTGGCCTTGCTCCCCGTCGGCGGAAATCTAGATTCCCAACGTGCCAGAAGACTCACCCACCAGTGCCATGGCGGCCGTGCGCGATCACTCCCGCACCTTCGCGGAGTTCACTTACGTGTACCCGGTCATCTCGCGACGCTCCGGCGGTCTGTCGCTGGGCATCAATCTGAACCCCGACAAGCGCTGCAACTTCGACTGCGTGTACTGCGAGGTGGATCGGCGCACCCCCGGCAAAGCCGGCCCGGTGGACCCGGACCGGCTTCGCGCGGAGTTGTTCGCCATCGTGCGCGCCGCCAAGGCGGGCGAGCTCGCCGGGATCGAAAAGTTCCGGGATGCCGCCGATTGGGCGCGGCAGATCAAGGACCTCGCGTTCAGCGGCGATGGCGAACCGACGATGATCCCGAATTTCGCCGCCTGCGTTCAGGTGGCGGCAGACGTGCGCCGCGCGGAAGGGCTGGACGACACGAAGCTCGTTTTGATCACGGACGCGGCCGGTCTCGACAAAGCCGACGTGCGCCGCGGCCTCGAGATTCTCGATGCCAATAACGGCGAAATCTGGGGCAAGCTTGACGCCGGCTCGGAAGAGTACTACCGGCAGGTCAATCGGTCGCATGTCCGCTTCGACCGCATCCTGCGCAACCTCCACGCCACGGCGCGGGTCCGGCCGATCGTCATCCAGAGTCTGTTCCTGCGGATGCATGGCGAGGCAATGGCCCCCGGGGAGTTGGACGCCTACTGTGCGCGGCTGAGCGGCATCGTGCTGGCCGGCGGACGGATCAAGGAGGTCCACGCCTACACGATCGCTCGCCCGACGCCGGAGCCGTGGGCGACGAAACTCGACCCCGCGGAGTTGGAGGCGATGGCGGCGCGCATCCGCGAGCAGACGGGACTCATCGTGAGGACCTTTCCGTAGTCCGGCCCGCGGGGGGCGCGTCAAGCCGTCCCGGCGGTCGTCCGCCCCCGGCCCACGCTGACCACTTGGGCCGGATCCACGATGCGAAAACCGCCGTCTGGCAACACGACGATAAACTCGGGATTGTTGGGGAGGAACAGCAGGTGGTCGGTCGTGACCACCGGCAGGACGCGGCCGTCCGCCAGATGAATATCGAATGGCTGAAACGGAGTGCTGTCCCGAATTTCCCGCAACGTCTTTAACGTCATGGCACCGGCAACGTGCAACCATCGCCGGGCGACGTCAACGAACGGGGGGGACCGCCTGGGCGTCCCCCTGCAACGGTGGCCGTGGCCACACACGGAACGTCCCAGACAGAACTGAATCTCAGGTGACGCCGGCCAGCCGGGCAGGAGGACGGGAAGCTGGTTGCCCGGCCAGACGGGACCTTTGCAGAAGCGGCGCTGCTGGCGGGCGTGGCCGCCTCGGACTGGTCCTGGTGCCCGGCGTTCGTGGACGTGGACCTCGATGGCTATGAGGACCTGTTGATCACCAATGGCTTCGAGTTCGACGTGATGGACCAAGACAGCCACGACCAGCTCCGAACCAAACGGCTCACGTTCGAGCAGCAAAAACGGTTTCGCCAGTTTCATCCCGGTTGGCCGACGCCGAACGCGGCCTTCCGCAATCGTCGCGACGGCACCTTCGAGCCGGCGGGCGACGTTTGGGGGTTCAATCAGCCCGGGATTTCGTACGGGATGGCGTTGGGCGATCTGGATAACGACGGCGACCTGGATGTTGTCGTCAACAACTTGAATTCGGTGGCCAGCCTGTACCGCAACGAAGCCACCGCCTCGTTTCGAGATTCCGGGCGTGCTGAACCTCAGCCAATACGGCGGTGATTTCCGGGGCAACTTCGCGCCAGACGACCAAATGCCGGGTATTCCGGGCACGACCTTGTCCGACGACGGCATCAACGCCGAAATCATCACGTTTGTCCAACTGCCGGCAGGCTGGTTGCGGCTGGGCGTCTACAGTGACGACGGATTCCGCGCGCAGGCCGGGTACATTAACAAGCCCGAGGACGGCGTGATCCTGGGACAGTTCGACGGCGGGCGCGGTGCTTCCGATACCATCTTCGAGGTGCTTGTCCAGGAAGCCGGCATCTACCCGATCCGAATCATCTACCAGGACGGCGGTGGCGATGGGAACATCGAGTTCTTCTCGGTAATGGCCGACGGGACGAAGGTCCTGATCAACGACCCCGACAATGGCGGCTATCGCGCCTACCGGGCGGGCACGGCACCCAACAAGCCAACGGCTCCGCCGCAGTTCACGAGGATTCAGAAGAACGCGAACGGCTCTGTCACCATCGAGTGGACGGGTGGCGGAACCTTGCAGTCGGCGCCCGCAGTCACTGGCGCTTGGCAGAATGTGACCGCGTCGTCTCCGTACACCGTCACACCCACCCGGAACACCTATTGGCGTCTGCGCCAGTAAGTCGGCGCTGTCGCGTCATGGAATGGCAGGGGGTCGGGCTTGTCCCGACCCCCTTTCCATTGGTTCGACCGGGCAATTCGTGAAGCAGCCGCTCTTCACTCCCGCGCCTCCCCGAAGGGCGGCAACCAACTCGAAATTTCATTTCACGCCCGGACAACGGCGCGGCAGTCTCCGCGGGGAACTATGACCGTCACGCTCTTCATTCCCTGCTTCGTGGACCTCCTGTATCCGCAGGTGGGAATGGCGATGGTGCGGATCCTCGAGCGGCTGGGGCACCGGGTCGTTTGTCCGGACAGCCCGGCGTGCTGCGGACAGCCGGCGTTTAACACGGGCTACTGGGACGAAAGCCGCGCCGTGGCCGCGAAGGTGGTTGAGCAGTTGAAATCCGCCGAGGTGGTGGTCATCGCCAGCGGCTCGTGCGGCGCCATGATGAAGGTCTTCTACCCGGACCTGTTCGCCGGCACGCCGCTCGAAGCCACCGCGCGGGGGGTGGCGTCCCGATGCTTTGAGTTCTCTCAATTCCTGGTGGATCGGCTGGGCGTCACGGATCTGGGAGCCCGCTTCCCCCACAAGGTCACCTACCACGACGGCTGCCACAGCTTGCGGGAGATGCACATTCACGCGGCCCCCCGCAAACTCATGGCGGGCGTGCGGGACCTCGAGTTGATCGAGATGAAGCAGCCGGTTTGCTGCGGTTTCGGCGGGACCTTCTCCGCCAAGTTTCCGATGATTTCCACCGCGATGGGCGAGGTGAAATGCGACGCCGCGCTGGAAACCAAGGCCGAGTACATCGTGTCCAGCGACTCGAGCTGCCTCATGCATCTGCAGGGCCTCATTGACCGCCGGAAGCTCCCGTTGAAGACGATCCATCTCGCCGAGATTCTCGCCGCCTCATGAACACCGCAGCCAAACAGTTCGTCCGGGACGCGACGCGCTTGAGCGCAGACCTTCGCCACCGCGGACTGATTCAGACCGCGTTGGGCAAATACGAGGTCAAGCGCGATGAGATGAAGGCGCGGTTCCGCGATTGGGAGCGCGCCCGTCAGTTGGCGGCCGACACGAAATGGGAAGCGATCAATCACCTCGATCAGTACCTCGACCAGTTCGTGCGCCAGCTTGAGGCGCGCGGCACCCGGGTTCACTGGGCCTCCAGCGCACGGCAGGCGCGCGACCTCATCCGCGGCATTCTCGCAGCGCGCGGCGCGCGGACGGTGGTGAAGTCGAAGGCCATGACGGCCGAGGAGATTCACCTGAACGAGGACCTGGAGCGGGCGGGCTTCACGGTTGTCGAGTCGGACCTCGGCGAGTTCATTGTCCAGCTCCGCCAGGAGCCGCCGTATCACATCGTCTTCCCGGCGATGCACCTGACGCGCGGCGAAATCAAGGACACCTTCGAGACCCGGCTGCACGACGCGCCGTCGGACAACCCGGAGGAGCTCACCATGGTCGCCCGCCGCGTCCTGCGGCAGAAGTACGTGGAGGCGGACGCCGGCATCACGGGCGCGAACTTTGCGGTGGCGGAGACGGGCATGATCTCGATCACCGAGAATGAGGGCAACGCGCGGCTGACCGCCGCGCTGCCGAAGACCATGATCACCTTGCTCGGCATCGAGAAAATCGTGCCCCGGCTGGAGGATCTGGCCCTGCTGTTGCCGATGCTGTCGGTGGCGGGTGCCGGCCAGTTGCTGAGCGGTTACAACACGCTCTACGGCGGGCCACGCCAACCCGGCGAGCCCGACGGCCCGGAGGAGTATCACGTCGTCCTGCTCGACAACGGGCGCACGGCGTACCTGGCCGACGCCGAGCAACGGGACGCGCTCCACTGCATCCGTTGTGGCGCGTGTCTGAACGTGTGCCCCATCTTCCGCAACGTGGGTGGCCACACCTACGGCACCACCTACTCCGGCCCGATCGGCTCGGTCATCACGCCCAATCTGCGGGGCCTGCCGGACTGGAAGCACCTGAGCTACGCCTCGTCACTTTGCGGCGCCTGCACCGAGACCTGCCCGGTGAAGATTGATCTGGCGCACCACCTGTTGCAGAACCGCCGCAACGCTTCGCGAGTGAAACCCAGTTGGTGGCAAAAGCTCGCGTTCAAACTCTTTGCGCCGGTCGCCAACTCCCAATTGCTCTGGCGCTGGCTGGTGACGAAAGGCGGGCGCGTGGGGCAGGTTTTTCATCGGCTGGTGCTGGGAACCCGGCTTGACCCGGCGTACGCCTGGACCCGGACGCGGGACCTCCCGCCCATTGCGCCGCAAACCTTCCGGGAGTGGTGGCGGGCGCGGCAAAATGGGAGCGCAGAGGCGGGCGACGCAAGAAACGCCGCAAAACCATGAATGAGCGCGAGAACATCCTTGGTCGCATCCGGGAGGCGCTGCGCTTCCCGGCCCGCCGCCCCGGCTCGCACGGTGTCACCGAGGGGAAGACGGCGCTGCCCACGGTGGCGGAACGGCGTGAGGTGCTGCCCCCGGTGAGTTCCAGCTTCGACGAGCAGGTGGCCCTGTTCGCGCGGAACTGCGCGGAGTTGCGTGCCGATTTCAAACTCTGCCGTGATGCAGACGAAGCGACCGCGGAACTGGCCCGGCTCCGCGAAGCGGAAGGGTGGTCGCGCATCGCGAGTCACCGCGGCCCGCAGACCGAAAGGGCGGTCACCAGCCTCGGGCTGCCCGTGCTGTGGACGGAGGGCGGTTACGACAAACACGAGTTGGAACGCTGCGCTGCCGGTATCACTGCTTGCGATGCGCTCGTGGCCCAGACCGGCACCGTGGTCGTGAGCACACGCACGGGCGGTGGGCGGGCGCTGAACGTTCTGCCGCCCCACCACGTGGTGCTCGCCACGCGGGATCAATTGGTGCCGGATCTGCCAGCGGCATTCGCGACGCTCAAAGAGCGGTACGGGGCAGACTACCCGAGCATGATTTCTTTCATCACGGGCCCGAGCCGGACGGGCGACATCGAGCGCATCCTGGTCTTGGGCGCCCACGGGCCGAAGAAGTTGACCATCCTCTGCGTGTGAGCCAGCCGCAGCCGTACTCCGGCTTGGAAGCGCCTAAGTTGACTGAGTTCAGGGACCGCGAGCATTTCCTGATCGCCTGCTACTGAGAAGCGAGTCCGAGCGGCGGCCGCTGGACCGGATTCTTCGAAGGGGCGGTCGTGGTCGGTTCCCCCGGACCGATGGCGCTTTGGGCGGCCACAGATGAACGGTTCTGCGGCCTCGCCGGTTACGCCGCCGTCCTGCCCCCAGTGATCGCTTCTGTCGCTCGCTCGCGGCAGTTCACAGACGTTCTGCGGAGTGTTCGGAGAAAGTACGATGGAAAGGGACGAACCCTGACTGACGCCGCGTGGATGGCTTGCCAGCGCGGAGAAGGAGCCGGCGAGCGGCAAGAATCCGCTCAAGCGCGGTCAATGGCGTTGACGCTGGGAATCACGACGCGCCTCGTACGCCTGCACCCACGCGCGCAGATGCTGGCGGGTCGTGCCCCGGGGATGCTGCGAAAGGAACGTCGCGAGGCCCTCTTCGTTGATGGGCAGTTCCTCCACGCGCGGCTCCAGCGGCAACCGATCCAACAACGCCCGCACCTGCGCGAGGCTCTGAAAGAGCGCCGCTTCGAGGCCATCCAGATGGCCCTCGCCCAGATAGGCGTTGATGTCCACCCAGCAACCGTCCGGCCGAAGTACGAAGGTGGCCTCCCGGGCCTCTGCATCATCCGGCGCCACGCCCTCCTGAACGACCAGATAGGGACCGGGTTTGCCGCTCCAAGGATCCAGATTGATCACCTGCAACGCGCGATAATCGTTGGTCAGCGCGCGCATACGTCCTTGCCTTCCCGCATGGGACCAGTCTGCTCCAGATTGGCCGGTGTGGACAAGAATGACCACCCCGCCCGACCCGCCCGGCGCACGAGCCGCATTCTCAACCGCGAATGCGGGTTGCTGGAATCACGCCCGCGGCCAGCAATTCCAAGCGAGGTGAGATCGCGCTGGTGTTCTCAGGTCCGGGCGTTTCGGCTCTGTCTCCACGCGTGGCATGACCGTTGGCTTTGCCGGTCCGAAAAACATCGCCCGGCCGGCGGGCGACCGTTGGCGACCGTGGCCCAAACATGACCTTCTCCGGATACGAGACCGGTGAGTTCTTCGACGAGTTGTTCACCGAAGCGGGACGTCCACGCCCGTTGGGGCGGACCTTGGTGGCGGCCATGGAAGGTCTGCCGCCGGGCGAAATCGAGGCCCGGCAGGCGGCAGCCGAGCGTGCCCTGCTCCAGATGGGCATCACGTTCAACGTGTACGGGGAACAGGCCGGCACGGAGAAGATCTTTCCCTTCGACATCGTCCCGCGGATCGTCTCCAGCACGGAATGGTCCCGGCTGGAGAAGGGTCTCAAGCAGCGCATCGAGGCGCTCAACCTTTTCATCAACGACCCGTACCACGAACAGCGGATCCTGAAGGCCGGCGTGGTTTGCGCCGGACTTTGAATTCCGCTTCCCTCAGATTGGCCACCTCGATGTCGCCGGGCTGCGACTGGAACTGCGCCTGGCCCTGGAGCCGTGGCACGTCTTGGGTGAGGAACCGGGACCGGGCAGAACCGTCCGCTTTGTGGATTCCAGCCTCGAGCGACTCGAGGTGAAAGTCCGCGGCCTGATGGGCGGGAGGCATGTCGTCTGCGTGGGCGGCACCGCTCTACCGCTCCACCCGACCGGCACGAACAGCGAATACGTGGCCGGGGTGCGCTATCGCGCCTGGCAGCCTCCCAGTTGCCTGCATCCGACCATCGGCGTGCATACCCCGCTGGTTTTCGACCTCGTGGACACCTGGAACCGACGGAGTCTCGGCGGCTGCACCTACCACGTTATGCATCCGGACGGGCGCAACTACGACACGTTTCCCGTCAACGCCTATGAAGGGGAGAGCCGTCGTCTGGCGCGCTTCTTTCGGGAAGGCCACCCCCCCCGGGCCAATCCGGCCGCGACCGGCTCCCGCCAGCCCTGACTTCCCCTTCACGCTCGATCTGCGCCGGCTTTAGGCCCACCCTGCGAGCCAGGTTTCCCGGAGCCTGCGCCCAGTCGGCTGACAAACCGGCTCCCACGCAGCCGACTCACCCTGTTGGCGGTTGGTGCCGAGGGCGGGACTCGAACCCGCACGGCCATTGCTGGCCAGGGGATTTTAAGTCCCCTGCGTCTGCCATTTCGCCACCCCGGCTCCTTCGCTGCCCATCCCGGCCTCCGGAGCAGCCGATTGCAAACCTTGGCCACCCCGCCGCCCACGAGCGCTGCGCCCATAAGCGGCTTGCACTGCGGCGGCGAGGGAACGGCGGAGCGCTGTTCCCGATGGTTTCCAACCTTCCCGCCAACGAGCCGCCAGCACCAGAGCTTTGACAGCGCGACTATGGTGCGGTCGGAAGGTCGGGCAAGCAGATATGGCAGCCCTGCGACGATTCCGCGGATGGTTTTTGAAGCTTGCCGTTCGATTTGCCCTGAGCATACGCTGCTCCGGCGTGCGCGCAGCGGGCTGGGCTGAATTCCCGCTCGTCCCAACCGTGACCGGACGCCGGCCGTTCGAGCCGGGCTCCGAGCCGGGCGGAATCAAGTCGGGCATCGCATGAATCTTCCGGCTCCCCGAGCCGGGGTGATTCACCAGGAACCGGAGGCTGGCGCGCTGGCGATGGTGGCTTGGCTGGGTAGCTCAGTTGGTAGAGCAGAGGACTGAAAATCCTTGTGTCGGCGGTTCGATTCCGCCCCCAGCCACCACCGGCCCCTCTGCAATCCCACCCCGCTCCCCTCTCACGACGGCATCGCGAGGTTGAGTTTGGCGGCCGCTTGGGCCACGTCCTTGTCCCCGCGCCCGGAGAGGTTGACGATGATCAGAGCGTCTTTGGACATCTCCGGGGCGCGTCGGAGGCACTCCGCAACGGCGTGGGCGGATTCGAGCGCGGGGATGATGCCTTCCAACCGCGCCAGTCGCGTGAAGGCCTCCAACGCCGCGTCGTCCGTGGCGTAGCCGTACTCCACTCGGCCCTGGTCGTGCAGCCAGGCGTGTTCCGGGCCCACCGCGGCGTAGTCCAAGCCGGCGCTCACGCTGTGGGTGAGCTGAATCTGGCCGTACTCGTCCTGGAGAATGTAGCTGCGGGTGCCCTGCAACACACCCAGCGAGCCACCGTGGAATCGCGCCGCGTGCTTTTGTGGCCGGATGCCCTCCCCGCCCGCCTCGACGCCGATCATCCTGACCGCGGGGTCGCCCAGAAAGGGGTAGAACAAGCCGATGGCGTTTGAGCCGCCGCCGACGCAGGCGATCAGCAGGTCGGGGAGGCGGCCCTCTTTTTCCAGAATCTGCGCGCGCGCCTCGTCACCGATGACGCGCTGGAAGTTGCGGACCATGACCGGGTACGGGTGCGCGCCGTACGCCGTGCCGAGGATGTAATGCGTGCCGCGGACGTTCGTGACCCAGTCACGCATCGCCTCGTTCACGGCCTCCTTGAGCGTCTTCTGCCCCGCATGGACCGGCACGACCTCGGCGCCAAGCATCTTCATGCGATAGACGTTGAGCGCCTGCCGCTCACAATCCACCGCGCCCATGTAGATGACGCACTTCAGCCCAAACATGGCAGCAACGGTGGCGGTGGCCACACCGTGCTGGCCGGCGCCGGTTTCCGCGATCACGCGCGTCTTGCCCATGCGCCGGGCGAGGAGCACCTGGCCGAGGGCGTTGTTGATCTTGTGTGCGCCGGTGTGAAGCAAGTCCTCGCGCTTGAGGTAAATCTTTGCGCCGGCCAAGTCGCGAGTGAGCCGCTCGGCGAAATATAGCGGCGTGGGCCGGCCGCAGAACTCGCGAAGGTAGTAACTCAATTCGGCCTGGAAGGCGGAGTCCTGCTGGGCCTGGAAGTACTCCGCCTCGAGTTCCATCAGCGGGTACATGAGGGTCTCAGGCACGTAACGGCCGCCGAACGGCCCAAAGTGGCCCTGGGCGTCCGGCAGGCTGGGGATGGCTGGGGCAGTCACGCTCATCGCGGCCAAGGTAGGCGGTCGGCCGCGGGGCGTCGAGTGTGGCGCGAGCTGCGTTGCCGACTCCGGCAGCGGCTTGACATCCGTGTCAGAACGTCTATGGACGCCAATAAGCCCGAAAACCGGGATTAGAAAGAGGTCGTTCTGTTCCTGAGAACTGAGGCAGAGTGGGTTCGAACCAAGAACCCCTGTCACAGGAAGGAACAGAACGATGCACCCGGTGGTAAGCCCTCTTTTCGGGAAAGCCAAAGTCAAACTCACCCAAACGCCCCGCGCCGTAACCCCCTTCGGCGGACTGGCCAGCTTCATCGCCTTTCTGCAACAGCGTGGGTTTGCCGAACAGGTGCCGGCGCACCTGCCCTGGCAACTGACCAGCCCCAACGCCATTCCCCTGGCCCACACCTTCACCGCGTTTGTCATTGGGGTCATCACGGGAGCGCGGCGTTTTGCGCACACCGAACTGGCCCGGGCGGATCGGGCGTTACACCGCCTGCTGGGCCTGCCACGCTGGCCAGGGGCCGATACGGTGCGCGGATTCTTTCACCGCTTCACCCAAGGCACGATCCAGCAGTTCTGGCGACCGTTGTGGCTTTGGCTGCTGGGGCTGGTCACCTGTCCGCCGGGCGGCTGCTCGCTCGATCTGGATTCGACGGTGTTCCAACGCGCCGGTCAACAACAGGGCGCGGCCAGGGGCTACAACCCGCGTCGCCCCGGGCGCAAGAGTCATCATCCGCTGGTGGCCGTGCTGGCCGAGGTGCCGTTGGTGTTGCATGGCTGGTTGCGCAGCGGCAACACCGGTGCCGCCAAAGGGGCCGTGGCGTTTCTGTGTGAAGCACTGGCCCTGCTGCCCGCCGGCTGGAGCATTCGCTGCGTGCGCGCCGACAGCGGGTTCTTTGAAGACGCGCTGATGCGCTTTCTGGAGCAGCGCCAACTGCCGTATCTGGTGGTGGCGCGCCTGACCCCCCAACTCAAACGCAAAGCCGCCGGCCTGCGGGACTGGCAGGCCGTGGATGATCATTACGCGACCGGGGAGTTCACGGCCCAGTTGCTGGGGTGGCAGGCGCCGCGCCGTTTTGTGGTCGTGCGCGAACGCGTGCGCGAGAGCAAGGCGGCGGTGGGGCGCAAGCTCCTTGATGTGCCGGGCTACACCTTCCGGCTCTGGGTCACCAACCGCACGGAAGGTCCGCGGGAGTTGTGGCGGGACTACAACGGCCGGGCCACGATTGAGCAACGGATCGAGGAGTTGAAGCACGATCTGGCGGCCGACGGTTTCTGCACGCAGAACTTCTGGGCGACCGAGGCGGCCTTTCTGGCGGTGCTGTTCGCCTTCAACCTGCTCAGCCTCTACCAGCAGAGCGCCACGCCCAACAGCCGCTATCGCCAGCCCGCCACCCTGCGGGCGGCGGTGTTCCTGGGCGGGGCCATCCTGGGTCGCAGCGGCCATCAGGCGGTGCTGCATTTGTCCGCCGCGTGGGGCGGCTGGAGCAAACACAAGCCGCTGCTTGAAGCCATCTTCCAGTGGCCCAGATCAACTCCGCCGAAGTTGACGCCGCCCACAACACTCCAACCCAACTCCGCGTGACATTCAGATCAGAAATCAGCCCTAACTTCGGTTTTCGGGATAAGTCCGGATGCTGACGGATTTCGGCAGCAACGGGCCGATGTCGCGAACCACCAATCGAAACCCGAGACCCCCCCATGCTGCAACGCCTACTCCGGCTGGCCTCCGTGCCAGTGCTCTTCTTTTCCCTCACCATGCTGCCGTCCCCCCACGCCCAAGGCACCACGGTCTTCACCTACCAAGGGCGCCTGGACAGCGCCGGCGCGCCCTACAGCGGCGCGGCTGAGTTCCGACCCACCCTCTGGGACGCTGCCAGCAGCGGGAACAAGGTGGCCGGCAACGGCCCGTTCAACAGCCGCGGGGCCGCCGCCATCGCCGTCCGCAACACGGCCGCCAACAAGATCTGGCAATGGCACGTCCTGGACGACGGCCGGATGCAGTTGGCCGACTTCAGCCTGGGCGCCACCCGGCTGCTGATTGACACCGCCGGCAACGTCTCCGCCCTGGCCTTCGTGCCCACCAGCGACCGCAACGCCAAGGAGTACTTCGAGCCGGTGGACCCGGCCGAGATCCTGGAGAAAGTGGCCGCGCTGCCGGTGAGCCAGTGGAACTTCAAGGACGACGCGGGCGCACGGCACATCGGCCCCATGGCGCAGGACTTCCACGCCGCCTTCGGCCTCGGCGCGGACGACCGGCACATCGCCACCGTGGACGCCGACGGCGTGGCGCTGGCGGCCATCCAAGGGCTGAACCAGAAGCTGGAGGAAAGAAGCAGGAAACTGGAGGCCGAAAACGCGGCGCTGCGGGGCGAATTGGCTGAACTCAAGCAATTGGTCCGCACGCTGGCGGCGCAGGGGAAGGGAGCTGCCCGATGAACGCGCTGATCGTCCCTGTAGCAGGGGCTGTGAGGCCGCCGCAAACTCCCTCGCCGGCATCCAACGGCGGCGCTCGGCCGAGTCACCGCCACGGCACGACGGCGCGAAGCGTCTTGGAGTGCGGCAGACTTCTGCCGCTTTCCGGTTGCCCGCCTGCGGGTCTGCCGTTCCACAGCGCCAGGGGACTGGCGCAGTCCAAAGCCTGGCGGGTGCTCGTTGCACTCGGGCCGCTGTGGGCCTTTGCCCAAGCCACAACTAACTTATCGAACACTCTATGAAACACCTGAGTTTTCTGGTCGTCTCCCTGGCTATCTTCCTCCCCCGCCCCGCGTTCGCCGCCGAGTACACGGTGCCCTCGCTGGGTACCTTCCTCGAACCCGCCCGCGACCTGGTGACCGAGAACATCCGGGTGCTCCAGGAATCCGCGCTCCCTGATGGGCGCGTGCTGCTCGAAGTCGCGGCGGACCTCCGAAACCTGGACACCGGCCAATGGGCCGACATCGGCGCGAACATGCTTTCGGCCATCGAAGCCGGGTTGGTCCGAACCTTTGGCAACGCCATCGCGCACACGTATGAAGCGGGGTTGGAACTCGCCGTCAATGGTCTGGCGACCTCGAGCGAGACCATCGGCATCATTGTGGCGGCGGGGGACCTCGCGGCCGCGCGCGCCGAAATTCTGGCCGGCACCGTGCTCTACACCACCGCGGAAACGGTTAGCGGCGCCTTTGTCACGGTAGCATCGCAACTGCCTCTGGAAAACATCCGCATCGTGGGCGAAACCGTGCTGGCAGACGGGCGCATTCTGATCCAGTGCGCGGCGGACGTGCGCAATGCCACTGCCGAGGCCTTGCGCAAAGTCACCCTCAGTTTCCTGACCGCGGCCGGCACCGTGGCCTACCAGGTCGCCAATGCCGCGATCCCATTCTCCGGCAACTTGAACGCCAACGCCGTCGCCACCCCAACCGGCGCGCTGTATGTCAGCGTGGCTCCAACCGACCTGGACAGCGTGCGGAGCAACATACTTTCCGGCGCACTCCTCCAAACCTACGGCACTGAGTTGTGGGTGTTCAGTCTGCCGCCCGCGGGCATTGACGACGCGACCGCACAGGCATGGCGTCCGCCGGCAGAAAGCGGGCCGCTGGGCGCCACCACGCTGGTGTTCACCAACAAGACGACACTGCTCGCCTCCCTGCAGCCCGGGGATTTGCTGGTGGAGGATCCCGCCATCCACCGGCTGGCACCGCCGGTGCTCGGCAACTCAGCGAATCCGTTCGAGTCCGAGCCGAAGGTGTTGTCCAATTACCTGCCCTTCGAGGTCACCGCGGTCTCGGAAGTGGAGGGAGAAGTCCGCGTGACCGGGCGGCAGCGGACGCTGCTGGACGTGCTGCGCAGCGCCACCTTCGCGCAAGATTCAAAGGACTTCTACGGGAACCCGTTCCGCGATCCCTACAATCCGACGATTGAGAACACCTACACGGATGCAGAGGAGCTCGAGCGCAAGAGATTGGCTTATGAGATTGAGGAGGAGGCCCCCCACGATGGGCGCCTGGCAGACCTCAAAGGCATGGCGGCCATCCCGTGGCATTTCAACGACACGTTCATCAGCGAGAAGGTGAAGCTGAGCGGCGAACTGCTCTTTCGTTCCTCCGGCCTGCGGTTTGAAGTCAAAATCCGCGACTTCCAGCTCCAACGCGCAGTCACGCGCATTGACGCGGGTGCGGTGCTGAATGTCGTGGTCGAGTGCGAGGCGGGCGAGGACACGTCAGACAAACCCGAGGAGAAAAAGAGCAAGGAGCTGTTCCGCATTGATGACATCCCCGCCATCACTTTCAACGTGGGTGGCGTGCCGGTGTCCTTGCAGCCGGTGCTCTCCTCAAAGCCGGTGTGGAGGCCCGCGTGCCCACCCGGCTCACGTTGCCGCTCCAGAGCGCCTTCACCGTGGGCATGGAAATGGGCTTTGACCGCGCGCGGATGAACGGCACCAACGACGGCTTCTTCTACGAACCCATCCAGGAATTCATCCCCTTGCGGATCTCGGATCCCACGGTGTTTGACGATCTGGCGGCCACGCTCGGTGTCTGGGCCGAGGTCGGGCTCGGCATCGAAGGCAGCATCGCCCACATCCTCAACGGCGGCCCCACGCTGGGCATCCGGGTGCAGAACGATTTCCGGCTTGCTCCACTCGAGAATCCCTGGTGGTCCGTGGATGGTGGCGCGGATCTCATCGGCCGTTTCAGCATGGACGTACTCGGATTCACCGTCACCGATGCCGATGCGTCGCTCCACCATTTTGAGCTGTTTCATCGGGATGCGGGCGGGCCGCTGATCGGCGGCAGGCTTCGGAAGGCGGGCGCCGGCGCCGCCTCCGATCTGCGCCCCGTGGCAGGACAGGAAGCGCGCTGGGGCCGGGTTTTCCAGCCCGTGGACCGCTTCGGTCCTTTCGAACAGGGTTTTGTCCTCAGCCCTCCGGAGGCGGGTGGTGACCTCATCGTCGGGGGCAGCGATGCCAGCGGGTCGGTGGTGTCGCGCTTTGCGCCCAACGGGGACGTGGTTTGGATGAAATACCTCGGCCTCATGACCGGGGCGAAGCAGGGTGCGGCCTTGCCGGGCGGTGACTTCGTCATCGCCGGCAAGGATGGAAACAATCTGGTGGTCTGCCGCTTTGATGCTGACGGCAATCGGAAGTGGGTTTCCAGCTTCCGTCCGGCGGAGACGTTCAACGAAGTGACTCTGATGGCGGCGGAAGGCACGAATGGGCCTGGTGGCACTCCGACCAACCTCTACGTCGGTGGCATTGTCCACCGGCCCACGATCCCCAATAGCGATCCGTTTCTCTTGAAGCTCCGTAACGACGGCACACTGCTGTGGGCCTTCTCGTATGATCTGCCGGAGGACGACGAAATCCACGGCATCACCCTCACGGCAGACGGCCACGTTCTGGTCTGCGGCCGCACTGACGCCGACGTGCCGCCGCCGCCGGTCGGCACACCGGACTCGGAGAACCAGTTCAAGCACATGGTGTCGGCCGGCTTGTTGATGAAGATTGATGCCCAAACCGGCGCGGTGCTGTGGGCGCGGGCCTTTCCGAGCCGGTGGGGCCTGCAGTTCAACGCTGTCGTCGAGGCGTCTGACGGATCACTCTACGCTGCCGGCCAGGCCCACAAGATCGTGACGCAGTCCCGGCCGTGCAACCTGTTCGCCAAGTTCAAGTCGGACGGCTCACTCGTGGATCATGTGGTCGTGGGCGAGGATCCCGATTGGGTGGATGAATTGCCGAACAGCGGCACCACACCATGGGACTCCGTTACCGGTCTGCGGTGGATTGATGGATCGTTGTGGGCGTGCGGTGTCACCGGTCTCGGCGCGGATCAAGCCGCCTGGGTGATGAGCCTGACCGACGAGTTCGGAGTCAAGTTCTACGCCATTTTCGGCGGGAAGAACGATGAGGAGCTTTTCGACCTCGCGGACGCAGGCAACGGCCTGGCGGTGCTGGGCAACACCCGCTCGGTCCATCCCTGGGGCGCCGGCAAGATCAATCTGCCTATGCTGCTGAAGCTGCCCTGGGAGGGGATGATGCGTTTCCATGAGGACACGCAATTCCGCACGCTGTTCCTGCGCCCGCACGTGTTCCACAGCTCGGCCACCGAGGAGTTTTGGATCATTTCTCGAATCGAGAATCCAGGAGCTGCGCCACAAACCTTCGCCAACACGTTTGGCGATGTGTCTTTCACCGTCACCCCGTTTGAGCTGACTCCGGGCGGCTCGGTGCCCGCGCCCACCGAGGCCACCAACCGCATGGTCCTTGCCGTCGAGCAACTCGATCCGACCCTGGTCAAGAATTACGCCGCTTGGGCGGATTACCATCAATTAGCCGGGGATGACTCAACCGTCACCGCTGACGCCGACGGCGACGGTCTCCCGAATGGCACGGAGTTTTTCTTCGGGCTGAATCCGGTGGTCGCTTTGGCCGACCCGCCATCTTCGCTTGCAATCCAGTATGACCAAAGCGCGGGCACGGTGACGATTGACTTCGATCGCGCCACCGCCGCCGCCGGCGTGTCTTACCGCCTGCAATACTCGACCAACTTGAGGGACTGGCTCCCGGCAAGCGGCACGGTCGAGCAGGTAATCGGCGCGGAAGGTCTCACGGATCGGCTGCGTCTGCGACTCTCCACTCCGGCACCGGAGGGTGCCTTCTTCCGTCTGCAGATCAATCCCTGACTCCAAAGGTGTGAATACCATGCAAGATCCGCAACCAAACTCGCCGCGTGAACACACGAGCCGATTGTTGTGGAGCTAGCGATTTCCAGTTGAACACCGGATGAACAAAAAGCGCGTCATTATTCCGCTGGTCACTCTGCTCGCGCTGGTCTTTGGGGTGGACGCGCAGATTGCCGAAACCTACACCCTCACCGACATCACCGGTTGGACGACCAACCAACTGGCCACGCTTCCGTGGTTCGCCCATTGGATTCCTCTCCAGCCGCCCGGCGCGCCGTTGAGTTTCAGTCCCGCCGCCCGCAACGGTTCGGGCGCCGTGGTTGGCGATGCCCCCGGCTATTACCCCACCCCCGATCGCGGCGCCGTGGTGCAAAGTGGCGCCACCACCTACATCTCCGCCTGGGGCGGCCACAACTGGAGCTATTGGAGCTGCGACGCCGACGACTGCCATTTCTTCTGGGGCCGCGTCGAGCATAGCCCGGCCACGGATGTCAACGCGCTGGGCTGGATCGCGGGTCACGCGACGATCGAAACGCCGCACAGCAGCAGCTCGCTGGACTACATCGAGCACGCCTACCTCTTCGACCCGGCCACCGGCCTGAAGACCGACCTCACGCCCGACGGCGCCGGCTACGCCCGCGCATTTCGCCTCAACGACCTGGGCGTCGTGATCGGCAACTACGCCGGGCCGTCGAACTTCTTCGCCTTCCGCCGCGAGGCCGACGGCACGATGAATTTTTTCACCCACCCGGTCGCCACCGTGCAGCCGATGGTCTTGAACAACGCCGGCCTGGTCGCCGGCATCCACACCACCTACACCGTCAGCAACCGCATCGTCGTGCCCTGGATCGCCAGCAACACCACGGAGATGACGCCCATCCCGCTGCCACCGCAAGGCAGTCCCAACACCTGCGCCTTTACAGACCTGAACCAGCACGGCCTGCTGGTCGGTTCGGCGTGGAAGATGGCCACGCCCACTGAAACCACCGCCGTCCGCTGGTATGCCGACCCCGACGGCAACTGGGTGGCCGAGGACCTGAACGAAATCGTGGACGCGGGCAATTACATCCTCGACCGCGTGCTGGCCGTCAACGACGCCGGCTACCTCATCGTGGCGGCGCACCTGGACACCGACGCCAAACCGCCGCGCACGCTCTTGCTCACGCCCGACGTGTTCCCGCCGCCCACCGTGGTCACACTGCCGCCGACGAGCCTCACGCCCACCAGCGCCGTGTTGCGCGCGCAGGTCAACGCCTGCGACCTCGCCACGACCGCCACGTTTCACTGGGGCCTGGCACCGCCCTACACCGCCACCAATCCCGCCGCCGGGGGCACGCTCACCGGCACCGTGCCCACCCTCGTCACCTGCCTCCTCACCAACCTTGAGCCCCACACCACTTACCATTGCCGCGTCCAGGCCCAGAACAGTCAGGGCGCAACGCTCGGACAGGACCTCACCTTCACCACGCCCTACGACTACGCCACCTGGGCGACGGAACAATTCGGCGCTGCCAGCACCAACGAAACCATTGCCGGCCCGTGGGCCAATCCGGACGGCGACCCGTGGAACAACCTGAGCGAATTCGCCCTGGGCCTCGAGCCCCAGACCCCCGACACGGGCGTGCTCCAGCCACGCGACGAACTGGGCCGGCTCACGCTCACCCTCACCCATCCGCTGGATCGCGCCGGCGTGGCGCTCACCTTTGCCGCCGCGACCAACGTGGCCGGCCCGTGGCTGAGCGGCCCGGGCGCGACCGCGCTGGTGAACCTCACCCGCAACGGCAACCTGGAAACCCTCACCGTCCGCACCGACTTCCCCGGCACGCAGCCGCGCCAGTTCCTGCGCGTGAACGTGGAAGCCGCGCAGCCGTGATGCGCCCCATCATGCAGGCCCTTCGCCCAACTGAGGGTCACAGATTGCCCAGCGGCGGCAGGGCCGACTGCAGCGCGAGATTCAATGCCGGCGTAGCGGCGGTCGGCAGACCGCCGCAAACTCCTGCGCTGGCACCGAACGGCGGCGCACTGCCGGGGCGCCACAACGGCGCGACACCGCGAAGCGTCTTGGAGTGCGGCAGTCCTCTGCCGCTCTTGGTCACCTCGTTCCAAAGCGACAGCGGCCTGGCACAGTCCGAGACCCGGCGATGGCTCCAGCACCCTTTGAAGTGCGGCGGCCAGCGCACCAGCCCACTCCCTGCCGCGGCTCGCAAGGTTGGCTCAGCACAGATTTGCAACGTGCCAGCACGCCGACTTTCCGTTGGCCGGGTGTGGACAGGGAGTCACGTCCTTGCCTGGACCTTGTTTGGCTTCGGCGCAGCTTTGTGGCTGACCACCCAGTCGGCCCATGCCGTCACAAACCTTCTCTTCAGCCCCACGCAGACCACGAACCTCGTCGCCACCAACCTCAACTCCGACACGATTGAGACGGCGGGCTACCTCTTCACCCTCAGCCGCGACAAACTCTTCACCGGCGGCTACGGCCTGACCAATCCCATCGGCCGCTCGCTGCGGATCAATTGGCCGGACGGCCTGGAAGCCCAGGCCATCACCACCGGCCCGAACGTGGGCACCGGCGCGCGCATCACGCTCACCCGCGCCGACGGCCAGCCCTTCGACATCCGGCGCTTCACCTTTCGCATCCTCGGCAACACCGCTGGCGCCGGCGCCATGCTGGAAATCATGCCGCTGGTCAATGGCGAGGACGCCCTGCCCGAGCCGCTGATGTATCAAGCCACCGGCTTTTACGGTCAGACCTTCACCAACGTAACCCCCGAGCTGTCCGGCTACGACACCTACAAGTTCAAACTCTACATGGACTTCGCGCTGATAAACCTAACGCTGGTGGACCCCAGCCCGCCACCGCCGACGCTCGCGATTCAGCCCGAACCAGCCGGGTTCGTGACCCTGTCCTGGACACCCGCTACGGGAACAAACTGGATTCTCCAAGAGCGCCCGAGCTTGAGCGCGGGCACTTGGACCAGTTCCCCCAGCGGCTGGACCAACCCCGTGGTCGTCCCGGCCACGTTGCCAGCGACGTTCTATCGCCTGTTCAAACCGTAATCCCAACCCCTCGCACGGCATCCCATCCCAAACTGACAAACACGATGAGAACCAAACTCCACTCCCTTCTGCTCGGGCTGACAGCTTTGGCGGCCAGCGCAACCTCGTTGCGCGCCCAAGGCACGGCCTTCACCTACCAGGGCCGGCTGGACGCCGGCGGGGGGCCTTACACCGGGCTGGCGGAAATGCAGTTCAGCCTCTGGGACGCCGCCAGCGGCGGCAGCCAGCTTGGAGGCACGCTCACCGTGGCGCCCGTCGGCGTGACCAACGGCCTGTTCACCGTCACGCTGGACTTTGGGACGCGCGTGTTCACCGGGCCGCCACGCTGGTTGGAGATTGCCGTGCGCACCAACCTGTTAAGCTTTACCACGCTGAGTCCGCGCCAGCCGCTGGCGGCCACGCCTTACGCAATCCTGGCCGGTAACATTTCCGGCGTGATTGCCGACAGTTCGCTCCCGGCCAGTCCGAGCTTCAGCGGCACGGTCAGCAGCGGGGGCTTCAGCGGCAGCGGCACGGGGTTGACGGCGCTGAACGCCAGCCAGTTGGCCAGCGGCACGGTGCCGGACGCGCGGCTGAGCGAGAATGTGGCGCGGACGAACCAGGTCTGGTTGCTGGGCGGCAACGAGGGCACCTCGCCCGGCACGCACTTCCTGGGCACCACCGACAACCAGTCGTTGGAACTGCTCGTGAACAATCAGCGGGCGCTGAGGCTGGAACCCAACACCGACAACGCCCCCAACGTCATCGGCGGCTACGCCGGCAACTACGTGTCGAACACCGTGGTGGGTGCGACCATCGGCGGTGGCGGGGCGGGGAATTGGTTTGGGACTGCCTATACAAATCGGGTGCTGGGGAGTTTTGGGACCGTGGGGGGCGGCGTTGGCAACACCGCCAGCGACTGGTACGCGACCTTGGGGGGCGGCTATAACAACATCGCCAGCGGCTTCATTGCGACCGTGGGCGGAGGCTTTGCCAACATCGCCAGTGCCGGCGGTGCGACCGTGCCGGGCGGGAGAGACAATCGAGCCGGTGGCATCTATTCCTTCGCCGCCGGCCACCGCGCCAAGGCCAACCACACCGGCACGTTTGTGTGGGCCGACGTCCAGGACGCTAACTTCGAATCCACTGATCCCGGCCAGTTCCCCATCCGCGCCTCGGGCGGCGTGGGCATCAACAACACCGCCCCGGTGGCGCCGCTGACCGTGGCCGGCAACGGCCCGTTCAACAGCCGCGGGGCCGCCGCCGACCGCCCCCGCATGCTCCGGTCGCGGAACCGCAGAACTTTTGCAGTCAAGCAACCGAACTTGACCGCGCCATAAACACAGCGGATCGAAGCCAGAAAACAAACGTCGGCGAGCCGGGTGCGTTCTGGAGCTCGACTGCTGTCTCCCGCCGTTTTACCGGCGGGGCGCCTCGTCGCACACTTCCCATGACCAAGGCCGCTCCCGGCTTCGCGCCGCGCCTGCCAAAGCCAGTCGGCATGAACTGGATTCTGCAGGGACGCCAGAGCCTGACCGCTGGCACTTGGAGAAATTCGCCCAGCGGCTACACCATTCCTATGGTCGTCCCCGCCCCGTTGCCCGCAAGATCTTACTGACGGTTGACACTTTGAATTTCGTGTTCAAATTCAGTTTATAATAAGCCCGAACAGTCATGAAAACGGTCACTCCCCACCTGCTGCTCACGGCGGTTGTGCTCCATTTGGGCAGCGTCTCCGCCGCCACCTTCACTGTCACCACCACCACCGACGGCGGCCCCGGCTCGCTGCGCGAGGCCATCCTTGCCGCCAACGCCAGCCCGGGGCACGACTTCATCCGCTTCGATATCCCGCTGTCGAACGTGGTGCATGTCATCAATCTGGCGGCCGGTCTGCCCCGGATCACCGAGGCGGTCACGATTGACGGCCTGACCCAGCCCGGCAGCGCGCCCAACTCGCTCGCCCTAGGCTTCAACGCCACCAACCTCGTCACGCTGCACGGCGGCAACATCCCCGTGGACCCCGGCGGCGGGGGCGGCGGCATCGGCGGGCCGGGCGATCCCGGCGGCCCCGGCCTGCCTGGCGCGACGAACCTGATCCACGGCCTCGAGGTCCGCGCCGATTTCGTGACCATCCGCGGGCTGCGCTTCGTGAATTTTCTCCTGGGCGGCAGCCTGACCAACAACCGCAGCGCCATCTTCATGGCCGATGTGCGCAGCAACGTGGTCGAGGCCTGCGTGTTCGGCGTGGACCCGAGCACCTCGCTGGGCGAGCCGAACTGGGGCGGCATCGCGGTGACCAACGGCGCGCACATCCGCATCGGCGGCACCAACGTCGCCCAGCGCAACCTCATCTCGGACAACACCGCCTGGCAGGTGCGCTTCATCAACTCGGTGTCGAACGTGGTCGAGGGTAATTTCATCGGCCTGCCGGGCTTGGCCCCCGCGGCGTTTCTGAACCAGGGCCCCGGCATCGTCCTCGAAGGCGGCCACGACAACCGCATCGGCGGCGCGGCGCCCGGCGCGCGCAATTTCCTCGGCGGCGTCGGCGGACCGCCGCCCGCCCCCGGCGGCGGCCTGCATGACATGGAAGGCGCCATCCTGCTGCGCCGCTCGCACACCAACGCCGTGCTTGGCAACTGGCTCGGCTTGGTGCCGCCTGAGACCTTCTGTCGGCTTCCCGAAGGTTGGATGCCGTGCGGGCTGGGCGTTCAGGGCGTCAGCTCCGGCGTGGTGCTCGAGGACGCGCACGACAACCTGATCGGCGGTCCGGTCGCGGGTGAGGGCAACATCATCGCCGGCGGCGGCTCCGGCGTGCGCCTCGAGGGCGAGGTTTCGTTCAACAACCGCATCCAGGGCAACCGCATCGGCACGCATCCCGATGGCACTGCCGCCAGCACGCACGCGCTGACCACCGGCGTCCTGCAAAGCAGCGGCAACAATTACGGCGTCCTGCTCCGCGCCGGGGCGCGCGACAACCTCGTCGGCGGCCCGGCCGCGGGCGAAGGCAATCTCATCTCGAACAACCGCCTCCACGGCGTGGCTCTGCTGGGCGCCGAAACCACCCGCAACCGCGTCCTCGGCAACCTGATCGGCCCCGACATCACCGGTGCTGAGGCGCTGCCCAACGGGACGTTTGCCGCCGAGGGTGACGGTGTTCATCTCGCCGAGGGCGCGCGCGGCAACGACATCGGCGGCCCCAAGCCGGGCGAGGGCAACGTCATCTCCGGCAATCACAACCACGGCGTCCACCTGACCGGCGCCGGCACGCAGGACAATCGTGTGCGCGGCAACGTCATCGGCCCCGACCGCACCGGCCGCCGGCGGCTGCCCTATCTGGCCCCGCTCTTTCCCGAGCGCGGCAATGTGCTCAGCGGCGTCCGCATCGCCGGCGGCGCCTCGGGCAACCTCATCGGCGGCGGCGGCGAGGGCGAGGCCAACGAGATCTCCGCCAACGGCGCCTTTGGCGTGGAAATCATCGCCGCCCCCGGCGAGACCACCACAGCCAATCAAATCGCCGGCAACCTCATCGGCACCGATCTGGACGGCGTGACCGCGCTGGGCAACGCCCTCGGGGGCGTGCGGGTGGCCGCGCGCGGCAACGTCATCGGCCTCGACTTCGCCGGCGCGGGCAACCTCGTTTCTGGCAACGCCGGCCCCGGCGTGCTGCTCGAGGGCGACGAGAACCGCGTGCAGCGCAACTTCATCGGCACCGACGTCGGCGGCGGCGCGCGCGTGCCCAACCAGCAGGCTGGCATCGAGGTGCGCGGCGCCCGCAACGTCATCGGCAGCCGCGCCCTCAACTCGCGCAACGTCATCTCCGGCAACACCGGTCACGGCGTCCTGATCGCCGGCCCGGCCGCGACCGGCAATGAGGTCTTCGGCAACTTCATCGGCCTCGACGCCGCCGGCGTCGCCGCCGTGGCCAACACCGGCGACGGCGTCCACCTCACGCGCGACGCCCACGACAACGCCGTTGGCCACCTCGAGCGCGGCAACGTCATCGCCGGCAACGGCGGCCACGGCGTCGCGGTCATCGCCACCCCCACCGTCGGCCAGGTCACGCGCAACAACCGTCTGCTCGGCAACCGCATCGGCACCGACGCCGCGGGCGAGCGCGCGCGGGCCAACGCCACCAATGGCGTCTTCATCAGCGGCGCGCCCGGCAGCCTGCTCCAGGCCAACCACATCGCCGGCAACGCCCGCCACGGCGTCGAGATCGAGTTCACCGGCGACACCGCCCTCCACGGCAACCTCATCGGCACGGACGCCGCGGGCGCCGGGCCGCTACCCAACGACGGCGACGGCGTGCATCTGCGCAACACCACTGGCGTCTCCGTGGGCGACCCGGTGCTGGCAGACCGCGCCAACCGCATCGCCTTCAACGCCGGCCACGGCGTGCTGGTCCGCGCCGGCACCGGCAACCGCATCCAGGGCAACTCGATCCACGCCAACGGCCGGCTGGGCATTGACCTCTTCGCCGACGGCGACCCGGCGTCGGGCGTCACAGCCAACGACCCGCTCGACCCCGACTTGGGCTCGAACACGCTCCAGAACTTCCCCGTGCTTGGCCAAACCACGTTGGGTGCTGACACCGTGGTGAGCGGCCGGCTCAACTCCACGCCGGGGCAGGCTTTTGTCATCGAACTGTTCCGCAGCGCGGCCGCCGACCCCAGCGGCCACGGCGAGGGCGAGGTCTTTGTCGCCCGCCAGACCGTGACCACGGACGGCGCGGGCAACGCGGACTTCCAGTTCGACGTGCCGGGCAACTGGACGGGCTGGTGGTTCACTGCCACGGCCACCGTCCAGGCTACCGGGGACACCAGCGAGTTCGGCCCCGCGCTGCTGGCCGCGCCGCCGCCCCGGTTTGTCATCACCCGGCTTGACGGCGGGGATTTCGAGGCTGGTTTCCCCACGATTCACGGCCTGGGTTACACCGTGCTGAGCAACGCGGACCTGGGCACGTCCAACTGGGGCGTCTATGCGAACTTGGTCAGCACGGGCGGCACCAACACCTTCCGCGTGCCCGTGGGCAGCGCCCCCTATCTGTTCTTCCGGCTGCGCCAGCCGTGACCCTGCTTTTTTAGGCCGATCTGAGAACCTGAAACCGCAACCGTCACCCGCCCGCCCCAACTTTCTGGACCAAGACCCGATTCGCTGTGACGACTCTGAGCGCGCCGAGTATTGTCGCCCTGCTTCTGCTGGCGAGCGGGTCGGGTCTGGCCGCCGCCCGAACCTCGCTCCGCTTTTACGGGGACGGCGTGAGCGCCCCTGATCTGGACCGCGTGAAGATTACTTTGGAAACGAACCAACCCGTGAACGTGGGCGCTGATTCCACCGTTGAGTTCTGGATGAAGGCGTCCTTGGCGGAAAACGCCGGCACGGTGAGCACCGGCACCGACGGTGTCTTCACCGTCAGCGGCACCATCGGCCAGCCGGACGCCGGGCAAATGAGCGACGGCGACTTCACCGTCACGGGCGGGTTCTGCGCGTGGCCGACAGTGGTCCAGACGCCCGGCGCGCCGACGCTGGTGATTGCGCAACGTGCGCCGGGGCAGGCGGTCGTGAGCTGGGCAGCGGCAGTGCGGAGCGACGTGCTTATCCGCTCGACGCGTTGGTGAGCGTTCCGCAGGTGATCGCACCCGCCGGTCGGCAGGAAGCCAGCCAGTGCTTTCGGGACCAGCAGGCCGCCACACCAAGATGTCTGATCGGCGGCGGAAGCGCGCACGGAAGGGGTCGGGTGGTCGGCCGGCCCAGGGTGGTTCCCTCCGGCCGAGGGATAGCAAAGCCCTGCCCCGGGGCTCATTGCGATTTGAGGTGGCAGGGCGGGACGACGGTTGTTCTTGGGAGGTTCCCGTTGGGGCGGGCGCCGAGGCCGGACACCAAACGATTGCCAGTCGCGGGACTGTTCCCATACTGCCGTCATGCTCGTCGTTCACGTCCATGTCCACGTGCGCCTCGGTCACGTCGAGGCCTTCAAAGCCGCCACCATTGAAAACGCGCGCCAGAGCCGGCTCGAGCCCGGCATCGCGCGGTTCGACGTGATCCAGCAGGCCGACGATCCGACCCGGTTTGTGCTGGTGGAGGTGTACCGCACCGGCGACGCGCCGGCCGCCCACAAGGAGACGGCGCATTACGCGAAATGGCGGGACACGTCGCGCCGATGATGGCCAGCCCCCGAACCAGCGTGAAGTTCGCCAATGTGTTTCCGGACGACTCGGGCTGGTAGCGCGCCCCACCCCACCCGGTCTGGTTCACGGCCATGACTTTTGAATTCGCCACTGCGCAACGGATCCGGTTCGGCCCGGGCACTCTGCGCGAGGCAGGGCCGGCCGCCAGGGCATTTGGCCGACGCGCGCTGATCGTGACCGGCCGCACGCCGGGCCGCGCTGCGCCGTTGCTGGATGCGCTGCATGCTGCCGGCGTGGAGGCCTGCACCTTCGACTTCGCCGGCGAGCCGACCACCGATCTCGTTCTCGAAGGCCGTGCCATCGCGAAAACCGAGCAGTGCAACGTGGTCATCGGTTTCGGAGGCGGCAGCGCCTTGGACGCGGCCAAGGCCATCGCCGCCCTGCTGACCAACGACGGCGACCTGTTCGACCATCTGGAGGTGGTGGGGCGCGGGCAGCCGCTCCAGCAACCGGCCGCGCCGTGCATCGCCATCCCGACCACGGCCGGCACCGGCGCCGAAGTGACCCGGAACAGCGTACTGGCAGTACCCGCGCAACGCCTGAAAGTGAGCCTGCGCAGTCCGCTGTTGCTGCCGCGCCTGGCCATCGTGGACCCGGAACTGACGCATTCGCTCCCCCCGGAGATCACCGCCATCACGGGCATGGACGCGCTGACCCAATTGATCGAGCCCTATGTCAGCCCGCGCGCCAACCCGCTGGTGGATGCGCTGTGCGCCGACGGCATCGCCCGCGCTGCCCGCTCGCTGCGGCGCGCGGTCGAAGAGGGGGGTAACCCGGGCGCTCGCGAGGACATGGCGCTGGCCAGTCTCTTTGGCGGACTGGCGCTCGCCAATGCCGGGCTGGGGGCCGTGCATGGCTTTGCCGCGCCGATCGGCGGCATGTTCCCCGCGCCGCATGGCGCCGTGTGCGCGGCGCTGCTGCCACATGTCATGGCCGCCAATGTTCAAGCGCTGCGCGCCCGCCAGCCAGATTCCCCGGCGCTGATCCGCTACGACCAGGTCGCCCGTCTGTTGACCGGCCGGGCCGACGCGGTGGCGGACGACGCCGTTTCCTGGGTGGCCGCACTCGGTCGCGCCCTTCGCATCAAACCGCTCGGCCGTTTCGGCCTGCGGCCGCCCGACTTCGCAGCCGTGGTGGAGAAGGCCGCGCAAGCCAGCAGCATGAAGGCAAATCCGGTTGCGCTGACGCCGGGCGAGATGACAGCCATTTTGGCAAGTGCGGCGTAGAATCGCATCGTGACCTCACCCACCTGCCATTCCAACCCGGCTGCGGTGGCAGCGCCTTCCGACCGACGCGGCGTCACGGTGGGCCCGGTGTGCGTCACCAACCCGCTCTCGCGATGAATGTCCTCCTGAACGGCCGCTCGCGTCATTTCCGCACCGTCGAGTTCGATGGACGCCGCAACGCCGTGCGGCTGATCGAGCAGCGGTTGCTGCCGCACTGTTTCAAGATCGTGGCCGCGCGCGATCATCAGGCGACCGCCGCGGCGATTCGCGACATGGTCGTGCGCGGCGCGCCGGCCATCGCCGCCACGGCCGCCTACGGGCTGGCGCAGGGCGCGAACGAGTTTCGCGGGCGTGACCGCGCTCGATTCGAGCGCCACGTGTCGGCGGTCTTCGCGACGCTTCAACAGGCCCGCCCCACCGCGGTGGACCCCGTCAATGCCATGCGGGAAGTGCTCGGGCAGATGCGGACGGGCGGCACCGTCCGCGAGCAACAGGACATCGCGATGCGCGCAGCGCAGGCGTTCGCCGACCGAAGCGTGGCGGAATGTGAAGCCATCGGGCGGCACGGCGCGGTGCTGATCCGCGAAGGAATGCGCGTGCTCACCCACTGCAACGCCGGCTGGCTGGCGTGCGTGGACATCGGCACCGCCACCGCGCCACTGTACGCCGCGCAGGCAGCGGGCCGCCAGTTTCACGTCTTTTGCGACGAGACGCGACCGCGTTGCCAGGGGGCGAGTCTGACCGCCTGGGAACTGGCGCAGCAGGGGATCCCGCATGACATCATCGCGGACAATGCGGCCGGCCACCTGATGCAGCGGGGGGAGATTGACCTGGTCATTACGGGCAGCGACCGGGTTCTGGGAAGGACCGGCGAGGTTGCCAACAAGATCGGGACGTACACGAAGGCGGTGCTCGCGCACCGTCACGGCATCCCGTTCTACGTGGCCATTCCCCTGAGCACGATTGATTGGGAACTCGTCCGCGGCTTTGACATCCCGATCGAGGAACGGGACGAGGCAGAGGTGCTCGGTGCGTGGGGAGTCGCGTGGGCCCCTGCCCGCTCCCGGCGCCAGCGCATCACCCGCCCCGTGCGAGTGCGAATCGCCAATCCCACCAGCAGGGCCCGCAATCCGGGCTTCGATGTGACTCCCGCCGACCTGGTCACCGGCATCATCACGCCGCTCGGCATCTTGAAGCCGGGCGAATTGTGGACCCACCGGCAACGCCTGGGAGCGCCGGCCTGACGCCGAGGCTCCTCGCGTGGCTTTCCGCCAAACCGGTAGCGGCCTGGGGCCATCCGCTTCGAGCCGGGAGGCGGGCGTCACAGAAATGTCAATTGGCAAGCTCCAGCTCCGAACTAAAATGCCGCAATGCAAGGCAGTCGCCGACGATTCTTTCAACAGAGTGGTTTGCTCACCGCAGCCACACTGAGCTTTCCGGGAGTGGTGCGGTCCAAAGCCGAGGCGGCCGCAGATGCTCCGCCACACCGCATCATTCATCTGGTCGCAGACGGCACGAGTTCCGGCACCTGGACGCTGGGAGACTACTTCTCACGCCTCAAGCGGGGGCGGGGTCTGCGCTGGTTTGATCTGCTCCAGCGGCCGGGCGCGGTCTGGACCTGGATGAACATGCGCTCGCTCAACTCGAGCGTGACGGATTCGGCGGCGGCATCGTCGGCTTGGGGCAGCGGCTCCCGCGTCATGAACGGCGTGCTCAATCAGCTTCCCGACGGTCGCGAATTGCGCCCGCTCTACTCGGTGATGGCCGAGGCGGGGTGGAAACGCGGGTTGGTCACGACCACCGAGATCACGCACGCCACGCCGGCCGGTTTCGCCGCGGTGACGGCCAGCCGTTCAAATGCCGAGGTCATCGCCGCGCAGTACCTCGCGGGCCGGGTGGAGGTCCTGCTGGGCGGCGGCAGGAAATATTTTGATCCCAAGACGCGCAAGGACCAACGGGACTTGGCCGGGGATTTCGCGCGCGCCGGTTACGCGGTCGTCAATGACGCCGCCGATCTGGCGCAAGCGCCGCTGGACAAACCGTTGCTGGGGACCTTCGCCAGCGGACACCTGCCCTACACCTTGGACCAGTTGGGAGACGCTGAGTTCCAGGCCAAGGTTCCCACCCTCGCGCAGATGACCGCGCGGGCGCTGCGTTACCTCGAACGATCGGATCGCTTCATCCTGCAGGTCGAAGGGGGACGAGTGGATCACGCGGCGCACGCCAACGACATCGCCGCCGCCGTGCAGGATCTGGTGGCGTTCGATGAAGCACTGGAGGTCTGTCTGGATTTCCAACGACGGGCGCCCGAAACACTCCTCGTCGTGACGACCGATCATGGCACCGCCAACCCGGGGCTCAACGGCAGCGGCTCCGAGTACGGCAGCAGTTCGCAGCTTTTTGCCAACACCCTGCGCGTGCGGCGATCCTTCGAGCGCATGGAACCCGACTTCAAGAAGCTCGCCAGCGCGGCCGAGCTGCGGGCATTTCTAAAAACCTGGACCGATTTTGAACCGTCGGCGGCGAAGGCGGACCTGCTGCTGCGCATCGCGGAGAAAAAGGCGGGCGTCCTCTACGACGGCATGAACGCCGTGGAACTGCAACTGGGGCAGTTGATGGCCAACTTTCTGGGCGTCGGTTTCACGGGCGGGGCGCACACGGCCGATTTCGTTCCCTTGGTGGCTTGCGGCCCCGGCGCCGAACGCTTCCGTGGCTTCCTGCAAAACACGGACGTGTTCCGGGGCTACCTGACGCTGGCCGGCATTGACTTCCGCAACCCTGATGCGCCCCTGCTCGCGGAAGCGGGGCCCCGGGCGGACCAGGTGGAAGCGCTTCCCAGGTGGGCCTGAAGGCCGCATCCTTGGGGCGTGACGCCGAGCTTTGCGCTGCTGACGGACCTGCTCGTGGCAGGCAGTCCGTTCTGGATTCTCGTCGGGCTGTTCGCGATCTGGATGCTCGTGGACGCCGTGCGGCGCGGGGAATGGCTGTGGGTCGTCTTCATCTTCCTGTTTCCGCCGCTGAACGCGCCGCTGTACTACTTCCTGGTTTATCGGCAGGCATCCGCCGGGCTACGTGGCTTTGAATTGCCGGGGGCGGCTGACCGGCGCCGGATCAAGGAGTTGCAGGATCAAATCCACCACCTCGACAAGGCCCACCACCATTCCCAGTTGGGCGACCTCTACTTCCAGCAAGGCAAGCTGGACAAAGCTGAAGCCTGCTACCGCGCTGCCCTTGAACGCGATTCAGAGGACCTCGATACGCGAGCTCACCTCGGGCAATGTCTTCTGCGACAGAAGCGCGCCGCAGAAGCCCTGCCCCTCTTGGAACAGGTGGCAGCGGCGGCTCCGGGGCATGATTTCGGGCACACGCAAATGGCGCTGGCGGAAACTTACGCGGCGTTGGGACGGCCTGATGACGCGGTGACCGCCTGGAAGGCGGTTCTGGAGCGACACACCTACGCCCGCGCTCGGGTCCAACTGGCAGAACTCTATCTGGCCCGCGGACAGGCCGACCTGGCCAAACGGGAACTCGACGGGGTCATTCAAGACGACGCGCACGCTCCGGAATTCCAACGCAAGCAGGAGCGCGTCTGGGTCCAGCGGGCGCGGACGCTGCGGCGGGGCCTCGGTTGAGCGCAGTCAGAAGCCGGTCCGCCGGGCCGGCAGGATCAGCTTGGCCGGATGACCGGATGATTCGAATGCGGAGCGGGTCCGACTCCGCTGTGCGTCACCCGGCGCGCGACGGAAGACCGGGTCGAACCCGCGTCGGCGGACTGGAAGAGACATTCCTCGTCTGGCTTGGACTGAAACAGAGACGAAATCTGCCCAGGCACCGGGGTCTGACCTCCTTCGCCCTGGTGGGAGGGAAGGACGTTCGCCCTCCTCGGGCACGGCCCGCAAGCCGGGGCGACCCTTCGAACCGTTCAGCACACCCGGCGACAGGGAATCGTTTCCAAGGGAGCCCCGCCGCCACATCGGCCCGGAAAATTGGAAATGGATTTCCACTTTTCAAACCGATCATTGCTCGGGCCGATGCCCGCCTGCTCCGCCAGCGGTTGGTCCGGCTTCTTGAGGGGAAAATCACCAGCGAACTTGGCCCGCTTGGCGAAAGTCGGTGACCTGCTCCAAGCCACCCAACTGGTGCTCCTGTTCCGGGTCCGCGACTCCGTCACGACCGGCCGCCGGTGGGTGACGAACCTGCCCGATTACCTGCGGGCGAGAAGCTGACGCGCCACGGGCGCAGTGCATCGCAGGGCGGCGCAGCGTGCGGACGGAGGCTCGGCCCGGTTTCGGCTTTGCCGGCGAGCGTCGGCACAACCAACGGCGCCTGGAATGCTGCACCCCAGAAGCTCAAGAATCTTGCTGTCACGAGGCGGCCTGGTGCTTACTTTTTCCCCATGAGCAGCCCGATCACCGAATTCCGTCGCAATTCTCTGGTCTCGCTCGTCGAGCGGGTCGTCCAAGCCACGCCGGTCACGGACATCCACACTCACTTGTACGATCCGGCACTCAGCGGGCTGCTCCTGTACGGCATTGATGATCTGCTGACTTACCACTACCTGGTCGCCGAGGCGTTTCGGGTGCATCGGATCCCCAACGACCGGTTCTGGATCATGTCCAAGACTGAGCAGGCGGAGCTGGTGTGGAACACGCTTTTCCTCGAACGCTCCCCGATTTCCGAGGCCTGCCAGGGCGTGCTGACCACGCTGCATCGGCTGGGGCTCGACGTGAAGAAGCGGGATCTCCCCGCCCTGCGCGACTGGTTCCAACAATGGCCGGCCGAGGCGTACGTCACGCGGTGCATGGAACTGGCCAACGTCGAGACCATCTACATGACCAATTCGCCGTTCGACGATGCCGAGGCTCCGGCGTGGCAGCACGGACTGTTGCGCGATGACCGGTTCGTGGCGGCGCTGCGGATTGATCCGTTGCTGGTGGACTGGCCCAACGCCGTCCGCCGAGTGGCGCGCTGGGGTTACGAGGTGGGCGAAGGTCTCTCCGCCAACACCGTCAGCGAGGTGCGCCGATTCCTCACCGACTGGACCCGGCGGATCGAAGCGGCCTACCTGATGGTGTCCTTGCCGCCCGAATTCACCTACCCTGGAGATTCGGACACCGCGCAGGTCCTCGAGAAGTGCGTGCTGCCCCATTGCGAGGAACACGGCCTGCCGATGGCGCTCATGCTCGGGGTTCGCCGCGGGGTGAATCCCGCCCTGGGCCTCGCGGGCGACGGTTCAGGCCGCAGCGACCTGTGCGCACTGGCCAACCTGTGCTCGGCCTTTCCGCAGAACAAGTTCCTCGTCACGGTCCTGTCGCGGGAAAACCAGCACGAGTTGTGTGTCCTGGCCCGCAAGTTTCCCAACCTGCACATCTTTGGCTGCTGGTGGTTCACGAACGTCCCTTACTTGATTGACGAGATCACGCGGCTGCGACTCGAACTGCTCGGCTTCAGTTTCACGGCGCAACACTCCGACGCGCGCGTGCTCGACCAAATCCTCTACAAGTGGGACCACTCCCGCCGGATTATCGCCCGCGTCCTGATCGAGAAATACACGGAACTGGTCGCCGCCGGCTGGGAAGAAACGGCAGCGGAAGTGGAACGCGACGTGAGGCTCCTCTTTGGCGGAGCGTTCAAGGAATTCTGCCGAAGCTAGGCCTCGCCGGACCGTGCCCGGTTCTGCCCCTGCCTACCCGCCCAGCAAGAGCGAGGGCTTGTCGCGGTCCTCGCCGAGTTTGTAGCGCGGGTACGCCTTCAGGTTGAAACTGAAGCCGATCGTCCAATCGTCACCGAGGTCGCGGTTGTCGCGCAACCGGAGCGTGAGCGCGCCGGTCCAACTGCGGAAGTCGCGGTAAATCGTGTAGTACTGCTCCTCCATGGTCGAGTCGCGCGCTTCGAAGTGGTGCGTCAACCGCACCGCCCAGTTTTCGTTCAGCCGGATGAAGAGGCTGCTCAAATACAGGTCGTTGCCCGAGGCCGGGCCATAACCCGGCTGCTCGCGCAGGTAGCGGTGGCCAACCTTCCAGTGCCAGACGTGGTTCGGCTGAATCGTCACCGTGTGGTTCGCCATGTTCCACTCGTTCTGGTTCACGTCGTACCGGATCTCCGAGCTCAACGTCAGCCACGAGCGCGGTTTGAAATCCAGGTCGGAGTACAGGTCGGAGAAGGTCCTTTGGTCGGCGCGCGGATCGGCGCGCCAATCCACCACCGCCAGCCAGTTCACCACGTTTTCGATCGCCTCGCCGCGCTTGGTCTGGAGCTTGTTGCGAAGACCGAGCCGGAAAACGTTGTTCGCGTCCACGGAATCCACGGCGTTGTAATCCGGGAAATCCACCGGCAGCAGTTCGAAGGTCTGCCATTCGTAATCGAACTGCGGCAGGTCGCGAGGCGCCTCGCTCGGCGAGGGCATGAAAACGTAGTTCACCGAAGGCTCGGCAATGTGGCGCAGACCCTTCACGTCAAGAAGCCGGCTTTGGGCAGCCTGCCAGACTCGCGACACCTTGGTGGAGACCTCGGCGCCCGTGTTGAGGGCCCAGCGCTCGCGGGAATCCTCGTCGCGCGGGTCATTCCATTCGTCGTACGCCCCGTAATAAGTGAAGCGCCCGCCAACCCGGGGCGTCACGTTGAGCCAGCCGAAAAAGGTCTGCGGGAGCAACAACTGGTGATAGGTGTCGGCCCGGAAAGCCGCGTAATTGGTGTCGGCAAAGTCATTGCTGCGGTACCGCAGGTACGCGACCGAAGAATCGCTCTCGTAGAAGAAGGGCGAGACGCCGAGCTGCTGGCGCGCGGCGGTCAGCTTGAGGTCCGGCAGACGCTCGATGGTCTGGTAGAAGTCGTTGACCTGGCCGACCGCCAGGACGTTCAGGCTGAAATTCGGCCAGAGCTGGTTGACTTCGAGGAAGGACTTTGGCTGCACGTCCTCGCGGTATTCCGTCTCGAAGAAGTCGCGGATGACCGTGGCGTCGCTCTGCCAGCGCACGGCCGCCTTCGCCGTGAGGTTGGAGGAGACAAACGTCGAGTGCGCGAAGTTGATGCGGTAGCGGTCGGCATCAATCTCGGTGCCAAACGGCTTCTCCGGCGGGTCGTCGTCCCACGTGTAGTAAGACTTGATTCGCCCCTGGCCGGCCCGGCCGAGGTCGTAGTTCAAGTCCGGGCCGCCGCCGACACCGCGCTTGACCCGGTAGTCGAAGTTGAGCACCGCCTCCAAGTTGGTGGTGATATTCCAGTGGTAGGCGTTCAGGAGGTAGGGACCGTAGAGGCTGCGGTAACCCGGCGTCACCACCCAGTAGTTCCGGTGGTACCGCAGACTGTTGCGGTAGATGGGGAAATACATGACCGGCACCTTGCCGAGGTACAGAGTGGCGCCTTTGGCCTCGATGTACTCCCCCGGCACGATGCGGATGCTTCTGGCCCGGACGCGATAGCCGGGGGTGTATAAATCGTCAGTGGTGATGGTGGCGTTGGTGGCGGACTGCACCGCGTTGGTCTTTGCGGAGTCCAAGCCCTCCCCGGCGACGAAGAACGGAGCCATTCCCGCGCGGAAATTGCCTGCGGCGACTTCGCGCGTCAGGAAGTTGTAGCGCAGGCTGTCGCCGGTCCACAACTGCCGGCCCTGTTGCAGGCGGACATTGCCTTCGGCGGCAATCTCGCCGGTGACGCGGTTGATCTGGACCTGCCGCGCCGTGAGGGTGGCGCCTTCGTAAGTGACCTCGACGCCCACGGGGTCGCTCGCCACACCCGATTGCTCGTCGAATTCCACCATGCCGCCTTCCGACAAGCCTCGAATGACGAGCGCCGGCGGCTCGGCGGCGCCCAATACCAGCACCGCGCCGCAGAACAGCCCGAGCATCACGAGCCATCGCCGCCACGTCATGGGCGTCAGGCTAAGCGAGGGCGCGACGTGGAGGAAAGCGGATTTGCCGCGGCGCTTGACCCCGCGGCCACGCGGCGTACGGTGCCAAACGAGGTGCGTGGGGGGCAACCACCCACGCCCCGCTTCCCACAACGCCCATGAAACAAGTCAGCCTGCTCAAGGTCGTGGTCGCCTCCCCGGGCGATGTGAAACCCGAACGCGACTGTCTCGCAGTCGTCGCCGATGAACTCAATCGCGGGGTCGGCGAACTCCTGGGCGTCCACCTCGACGTCGTGCGCTGGGAGACCGATGCGTTTCCGGGTTTCCACGGCGACGGCTCCCAAGCGCAGATAGACCGGGCCTTGAAGGTTCCCGAGAGCGACCTCCTGATCGGCATTTTTTGGAAGCGCTTTGGCACCCCGGTGCCGGGAGCCGCCTCGGGCACCGAGCATGAGATTCGCGGGGCCTACCGCTCTTGGCAGCAAACCGGGCGACCCCAGATCATGGTCTATTTCAACACGCGCAAGCCGGCGGGACTCCCGCCCGAAGAAGAAGCCCAATGGGCGGCCGTGCGGGGGTTCCAAGCCGACCCGATGTTTCAGCAGGGCCTCTGGTGGAGTTTCGCGGACACCGCGGAATTCGAGCGGCTCGCGCGGCGGCATCTGACGCAGTACCTCAAGCATCGCGTCACGCCCCTGGAGGGCGACCTGCGCACCGTCGAAACCCCGTTGGGTACGATGGACGTTTCCCACCCAGCGCCACAGCGTGCCCGTTCCCTTGCCGAAATCGCCCCCGGGCTCCATCGCCACCACAACCGGGAATTCGGTTTCGAGATCGGCTGGCCCCCCCGCCGGCTGGCAGGCGATCACCGATCCGTTTCAGTTGATGAACCTCCAAGCGCAGATGGGCTTGAACCCGATGCTGACACCGAATCTGCGCTTGCTGTTTGTCCTCTACCGCGTCAGCCCCATTGCCGGTTTTGCCCCGAACGTGAATCTCCTCGCCGAGCAAGTGGGACCGCTGACCCTCCGGGAGTACCTGGCGCGGTCGGTTCACCAGATGCGCGTGGCGGGAATGAGCGTGGTCAGCGCAGACGTGGACGACGCCTCGCAGAGCGGGGTCGTGGTCTTCTTCGGTCGCGATCCCGCGGGCCGACAGTTGTTTCAGTTTCAGCGCCTCCTGCTGACCAACGGCGTCTGCCTGATCGCGACCGCCAGCCAGCTCCCGCCCTTGGATCAAATGGGAGAAAACCTGCGGACCGAACTGGCCGGGATACTGAACTCGCTTCAGCGCGCTTGATGGGCCCAGCGGGCGGTCACGCGCCACCACGGCATCGCGGCCACCAACGGAAAGGGTTGCGACGCCCGGCGGTTTTCTGGCGGGGGAGCGCGTTCCGTGGCTTACTTGCCCCAGATGATGAAAGCGTTTGTTGGTTCACTCCTTCTCGCGGGTGTCACGGCCGCCAGCGTCTGGTTCGGACTTGAGCGACGCTACGCTCGAATGGCGGCCGAGCAAGAGGCGGCCCACGCCGCGGCGCTGGCCGGGCTTCAGGCCGAATGCGACCGACTCCAGGCGGATCTCGCCGAAGCCCGACGCCTGCCGGCTCCGGAAGCCGTTCCGACCGACCCGCCCCCGGAGGTGGTGACCGGCCGATCCCCGGCGGACGCCCTGCGAGAACTTCAGCAGTTGCGTCCCGGCCCGGGAGCGAAGACGCGCGACGTTCGTTTTCGAATCGTGCATCAGCTCGAAAGTCTGGTGGATGCCGGTTCTGCCGCCGTGCCCCTGATCCGCGAATTTCTCGACCGGATGGAGGACGTGGACTACGCGCCGTCAGAGGGCCGGAGCGGCGACGACAACCGTGGCCGCAATACGGCCCTCGCCGCGCTGCAAAACCGGCCGCGCGCATCGCTCGATTTCGACTTCCCGCCCTCGCTGCGGCTGGGACTCGTGGACGTGCTGCGGCGCATCGGCGGCGCCGAGGCGGAAGCGGCGCTCGAACAGATGCTCGCGCGCACCGGGCGCGGCGTGGAAGTGGCTTACGCGGCCCGGGCGCTGGACGAAATGAATCCGGTGGTGCATCGGCCCGCCGCCATCGCCGCCGCCCACGAACTGCTGCTTAATCCGCCCGTCGTCGAGAAACCGAACCGCCTCGACGAAAACGCGCGCGCCTACCTGCTGACCCTGCTGTCGGACTGGGGCGACACTTCCTTCGCGCAGCACGCGCAGACCCTTTTGGTCGGCGCCGACGGACGAATTGACCGCACCGTCCTCGACTACCTGAACGGCGCGCTCCGGGAGCAGGCGATGGGCGCGATCTATCAGGCCTACTTGGACCCACGCCTCACGAATCAATGGGAGAAGGCCCCGCTCGTCAGCACCGCTTTCAACTATGTGGGACCCAATGGCGACGCCAACCGTATGTTTCAGGACGTGCTGAGCAACCAAACCATCCCCACCCCGCTCAAGGCACTGGCCATCGGGGCTCTCGCCGGTGCGGATCGCGGGGGCGTCCGCATCGAAACACCCGCCGACCCCCAAACCATTCAAGCTCGTATCGCCGTCCTTGAGGCCACTAAGGCCAGCCTGACCGACCCCGCCTTGGCGCGCGCGGCCGACCGAACCATTGAAAACCTCATCGCCCTGCGAGAGGGCCGGCCCGCGAGGAGCTTTGATTTCGATTTCCGGCAGTGGCTGCGCCCGGGAGCCACGGCGTCCCCGACGCCCGGCACCGGCAGCCCGTAGTCCGGGGCGACCGGCGGTGCCGACTCGTGTCGGCCTTGCGCACGCATCCCCGGGCGATACGCTCTCCGCATTCTCAGTGTGGCGGCCGGCGTGCTCGGCGGCGCAGCGCCCCCCCCGCCCGGAAAGGTGCGTGTTGCGTCGCGCGCCGGTCCAATCGTGTTCCAGAGAGACTCCATGATCGCGAACAGACGATGCTGGATGTGGGCGGCGGCGGTCTGCCTCACGTGGGCCGCCACGAATCTCAGCGGGCTGCCCGGTGAATTCACCCTGGAACTCCTGGTTGCGACGGGGCTTCCGCTTGCCTTGCTCGGCATGGTGACCACGGAATCCACGGCGGCACGAGTCCGAGCCGAGCGCGTCCTTGGCACCGACGGCACGCCGAAAGGATTCAGTCTCGCCTATCGAACCGAAGTGATCCAACTGGAGCCGAAGAAGGCGTGGCACCAGGTGGATCACTTCAAATGGGTCACCCGGGGCGTGATTGAGGAGCCGCAATCCTTTCATGTCCATCCCGACGGTTCGGTGGACATCAACGGCGAAACCATCCGGGTAAGCGAGCCCGACGGGGCGGCCCGACTCGAGGCCGAGATCAACAAACGCCACCTGCTGGTACCGCCTGAAAAGCCCCGCACCGCGGTCCCCAAGGAGGCGCCGCCCACCGACCGCTCCGTGTTTCGCGTCCGCCTGGACCATCTCGGCCACCTACTGATTGAATGCCGGCACGGCACCGAGAAGGTCGAGACAGGCTTGCGTGGTCTGGCGACGCTGATCCAGAACGGCCTGATGCTCCCCGCGCGCGAACTGCACGTGGATCCGCTTCAGTGGTATGTGGATCTCGACGGCACTCGCTTCGAGGTCACGCCCGAGGGGGCCGCGGCACTGGAGGACACCTTGAACCACCGCTACGCCGCCAAGGTGGGCGGGACCGGTGGGGTGGCGATCGAAATCAAGGAGAACGCGGGCTCCGCCACCGGCTTTGACATCCACTTCGTGACCATTCGGGCCGGGGCCAAGTTCGAAATCAAAGGCCACCTGTCGCAGGAAAATCTCGACATCCTTCAGGACCCGGCCAAGTGCGACCTGCTCCGGCCGGAGATCGTGCTCAAGCTCTCGCCGCCCTTCTTGTTCATTCGCCGGCGACGGCCGGACGGGGGCGAGGAACCCATTCCCGAGTTCCCCGACTTGCGCTACCGGTCGCTGACGGCCGCCAAGCTTCAGGAGATTCTGAATCATCCCCTGCTCCGGCGCGGGAACACGATCCCCGCCACCGGCGACGGCGACCAGGCGGAGGTCGCGGACCTCGTCAGCCTGCGGGTGACCCGGAACCCCGAAAACCGTCGCTTCCTGTGGCTGGAAGGCCACACCACCGCGGGCGGTCCGCCGTCCGGCCGCGCCCTGACTCATCACAACGTTGCGGACCTGCAACACGCCGGAGTTTTCCGGCCGGAGATGGACGTCTCCCTCTCGCTCGACCATCAGACGTTGAGCATCCTGAACCAACAGACGGGCGAGGAACACAAGCTGACCCTGAACTGGCAGAGTGACGATGCGGAACTCGCGCGAGCCAGCGAGCTGCTGACCGCTGCCCTCAAGCCACCTCGACCGTACGTGCCAAAAGCAACGCCCGAAGCGCAGACAGAGCAACCGCTGCCCGCTGCGACTGCCGACGGTCTCGTTCGAACTCCCTCCCGTGACACGAGGCGCCCGATTGATCAGCCTGCCGCTCCGTCTCCCGAGGTCGCCAACACCAGGGCCCAAGCTCTGCCCGGCGACCGGAATCGGGCAGACTCTCCGCCCTCCACGCCACCGGCCGCCCATCCCGTTGCCGACGTCGCCGCCCGCACCCCGACGCCCGACCCGGCAGCGCAACCGCTTCCCGGGCCGGTCGTGGCGCCTCCGTCGCCTCCGCCGCGACCCACGCCCGAGCTCGTCACGCCGGGAAACGCAGCGGGGTGGGCGCGACCGCCGTTGACGACCGCCCCACCGGTCGTGGAACCCGATCCTCTCCCGTCGCTGCTGTTCCGTGAGACGGACGGATTGCGAGTGAACGACGAAATCTTCCGCCGCCTGGGCCCTTTCTTCTGCCTGCCGGTGCAGACGGTGCGGCTCAGTCTGCCCCACGTGTTCACTGACCGGCTGTTCGAAATCATCAGCTTTGAGGATCAGGAGATCGTGACGCTGTTCGATCTGCGCAGCGAAGGCTTCTACGGCTTTTATCGGGCGCACATCAACCCGCGCAACGTGGTGCTGGTTTATGCCTGCAAGGGGCTGCACGTGGAATTCGGGCCGGAACGGTGCATGATCGAACTGTCGCTGGGCGCGGAGCCCCACGAGTTCCGGGGCGGCGGGCTGCTCGGCTTCGCGCAGGACCGCGACCACCACGAAGTCTTCGTGGTCACCCCGGCCTTCAAGACGTGGGTCAAACCCCACGAACGGGCCTGCGAAGCGGCCTTTGCCCACTTCATCACTCCCCGCGAGTACGCGGCCGCACCGGAGCGGTACCACCTGGTCTGGCCCGAGCCGCCGCCGACCGATGCAGCGCGCGCCTGATTCCCGTCGCCGGAGGTTGCCTCGCGGGAGTGTTGCGGTGTAATCCCGGCGGCCGTCTTCGGACCGTCGAAATACTGCATGACCGAACCACAAAGCGAAAATGCCTGGCTGGAAGGCGCCACCGGCGAGCGTTATCCGGTGAGCGGCAATTGCTCGCTCGGACGGGCGCCCGGCAACGACATCCCCCTGGCCGATAGCAGGGTGTCGCGCCGTCACGCCATCATTCACGCGCAAGGGGAAAACGAGTTCTGGCTGGTGGATCTGGGCAGCAGCAACGGCACGGCGGTGAACGCGCGCCGCGTCAGCCAGCCCGTCCGACTGCGGGATGGCGACCGCGTGCGCCTCGGACCGTTCGAACTCACGTTCCGCCAGCCGGCCGACTCGTCGTCGCCCGCCACGCGGTACGAAACCACCCAGCAGACGGTCGTGGACGTCCGCCCCGCCCGGTACTGGCTGCTCCTGGCAGACATTGTGGGTTCGACGGCCTTGAACCAATCTTTGCCGCCGGACCAACTCGCAGTTCTGGTCGGGCGCTGGTTCCACGACTGCCGCGAGCTGATCGAATCCCGTGGCGGTGTGATCAACAAGTATCTCGGTGACGGCTTCTTCGCCTACTGGCCGGAAACCTCCACCGCGGCTGAGTCCGTCGTGGCCGCCCTCGCGGCCTTGCGGTCCCTCCAAGCAGCCGGTCGCCCGGCGTTCCGGTTGGTCGCGCATTTCGGGCAAGTCTTCATCGGAGGTGCCCGCACCCAGGGCGAAGAAAGCCTTTCGGGGCCCGAGGTGAACTTTGTCTTCCGCGCCGAAAAAGTGGCGGGCGGGCTGGGCGAGCGGCGATGGTTGAGCGAGGCCGCCGCCAAGGAATTGAAAGGTCTGCTGCCGATTGAACCCGCGGGGGAGCACCCTGTCCCGGGATTCGCCGAGAAGTTCGCGTTTTTCCGGTTCTGACGCGCCGGACGTGCGCGCGGATTGAGCCGGCGCGGCGCGTCGCCGCCCCGAGACCAAACCTCAGGCCGGAACTGCGGACGAACTGGGTTCGCTCACAACCGTGAGGTCGTTCGCGACCGTTTCGGGGGTTTGAGGCGGTTCCTCGAGCAGTTTCGCAATCACCTCGGCAGCCGTATAGGACGACCGGCCGGCCGCTAGGAATTGCGCCACGTTGGCAACTTCGTTCCCGGCCGTCATCAGCGGCAGCTCCCACGTGCCATCCTCCCGCGCCTGGGCGCTTCCCACGGTCGCGGGCAGTCCGTTGCAAACGCACTTGCGCCCTTCGGTCTCCTCGATCTTGCCGCCCTTGCGCAGGTAGTTCTCCACCGGTTCGGAGGGACACCGGTAACCCACGGTTTGGTCGGGGCGAACGTACAGGTGGCGCAGGTAACCCAGATCGCAAACGCGTTCCCGCGCCTCGTACGCGGCGGACGAAGACAGGGTCCCCTCCAGTTGAACCACCTTGAACGGAAAGCCGGTGGGCGAAGCCACCGGATCGGTGAAGACACGAGCTTTCCCCTGACGGCTCAGTTCGATCACCTGACGCTTCAATTCCGGATCAATGCCGGACTCCTCGCTGAACGCGAACGCGGTCCCCACCTGGATGCCGGTCGCGCCCAGACGGCGCGCGTCCGCCAGACCGCCCGGACGGCCATACGAACCCGCCAACCAGAAGGGCAGGCCCAGCGCGGCGATCTTGTCGAGTTCCGGAACATCGCGCGGCCCATAGAGCGGCTCGCCTTCGGCCGTCAGCCTCATCGGGCCGCGGGGCGGCGCGTTATGCCCGCCCGCCGTCTCGCCCTCGACCACGAAGCCATCCACCCGGCCGCTGGATTTCTTCGCCAGGGTCATGGCCAGCGTGGCCGACGCCACGATGCCCAAGAACTTCGGGCGCTTCAGTTGCGGCGGCGTCCCGTTGCAAAACTCGCGGGGCGAGAATCGCGTGACGTATTCGTCCCCGCTGGCCGCGCCCTGCACGTCAATCTTCAGCGTGACGTCGTCCCCGGCGGACAGGCGATCCAGCAGACCGGGAATCGCCCGGGGAATGCCGGCCCCCATCAGCACGTAATCCACCTCCGCCAGCATCGCGCCAAACAGCGAAGGCAGCGTCGGCAACTGAATCTTCTCCAGGAAGTTGATCCCGACCAATCCATCATGACCTTCCTTGGCCAGGAAGACCTCGACGAAGTTCGCGACCACGGTCAACTCGACCAACGAAGCCCGCGGCGTGAGGGTTGGCATCGGCGTCAGCTTGAACGGTTCGTCCGGAGCCTTTCCTCCGGGGATGAAATGCTCCTCAAGCACGCGCCCGGCAATGGCGGGAAGCGGAAAGTGTTCCAAGCCGTGACGCATCTGGCCATCCAAGTCCCCGGCCTGAAGGCGCCGCGACAACATCACCGCCAGCGCGGTGCCGGACACGACGCCCAACTGGCCCAGTTTGGAGACAGCGCGGGCCAGTCGCCAGCCCGACACCGCGACTCCCATCCCGCCCTGAATGATTTGTGGCTCCGACATCGAATCCGGATTGATGGCCCGCCGGCAACGCCGACCGGCCTGCGGCAGGAAACTTGGGAGGCACGCCCGCGTGCGAACCGCGCACCGGACATAGTTCCTTTGGAAACTGACGCGCAGTGGGAAGGTACGTCAGCCAGCCCCGCATCGCAAAAGAAGTTTTCTCCCACGACCCGTCCGACTCGACCCAGCCTCATATCCGCATTAGCCTTCCACGTGCCGCGGTCGCGAACAGCTTGCATCCTGACCCGAAGGACCTTTCTCAAGTCCGCTTCCCTTGCCGCCCTCGCGGAGCCTCCGAGGTTGCTGGTCCTCGCGCGTTCCCCGACCGACCGCTTCGAGTTCTCCCAACCGCAAATGGGCGTGCCGTTCCGCATCGTGTTGTACGCGGGCGACGAAGCCGACGCACGACGCGTGGCGGGCCTCGCCTTCGCTCGCTTGGGTGAACTCAACAGCATCCTCAGCGATTACGACGACCACAGCGAACTGAGCCGGCTCTCGCGATCGTCGGCAACCGGCGCGTGGGTCGCCTTGAGCGAAGACCTGTGGCGGGTGCTGGCGCGGGGCCAGGAACTGGCACGCCGCAGCCACGGTGCGTTCGACATGACGGTGGGCCCGCTGGTGCAGTTGTGGCGCCGCGCCCGCCGGCAAAGGCAACTGCCCCCGCCCGACCGGCTCGCCGAGGCCCGACGGCTGGTGGGCTGGCGTTTGATCGAACTGGATCCGCCCCGTCACCGCGCCCGCCTGACGGTGGCCGGAATGCGGCTGGATCTCGGAGGCATCGCCAAAGGATATGCCGTGCAGGAAGCGTTGAGGCTGATCCAAGCTCGCGGCCTGGCGCGCGCCCTGGTTTCGGGTGGGGGTGACCTGGCCACCGGTGAGCCGCCCCCGGGGCGCGACGGCTGGCGGGTCGAGTTGGCCCCGCCGGACGTGCCCGAGGCTCCCCCCGCCCGATTCGTCCGCCTCCGACGCCGGGCGCTGGCCACGTCCGGAGACGCCTTCCAGTATGTTGAGATTGGCGGCGTCCGCTACTCCCACATCGTGGATCCCCGCACGGGTCTGGGCCTCACCGACCGCAGCCTCGTCACGGTCATCGCCGACGACGGCATGAGCGCCGACGCCCTGGCAACCGCCGCGAGTGTCCTCGGCCCCACCGCTGGTCTGCGGCTCCTCGCTGCCCAGCCGCGGGTCGAGGGCCGCGTCGTGTGGCCGACCGACCACGGAATGGAGATTCGAGAGACGGGCGGGCTGGAGAAACTCTTCACGCCCTGAAACCACGCGCAAGCGGCGGCGGCGGCGCAACAGCGGCTCGAAACGTCTCTGGCCGTTGTGTCGTTTCCGATTGCCAAGGCCCGGGGGAATGGGTCCGCGATCTCAACCGTCCCAGCCCGCAAAAGCCGTCACAAGGCAAGGCCACTGAGGCTGCGTTCACCCCAATCGTTACCAGTGAGGTAAAGGCGTGCGGCAATCGGTGAAGTAATTGCCGCGGGTTCGGTCTGGAAACGCGTGGCCGCCGTCACCTAGAAAGACAGCCCGCCTGAAGCTGGAATTCGTCGCCAACACCGACCACTCGCTCCATGCCGGGCTGGTCGCCGGGCAGGTCCTGGCCCGCCGCTTCGGCCGGTGGCACAAGCTGCGCCAGATTGGCTGCCTGGATCCTTCAACGACAAACCGCGCGGCGAAGGCATGGAGGTCATCGCCGGCGCAGTTCCTCTGCGCCTGTGCTCGGGTGGCGGCCGCCTCCTCGACCACGAGGCGCTCAGCAAGCCCCCCTTCACCCGATCCCCCTGACCACTCCATTCACATCTTTTTGATCAAGGTTTCCCACCGCCGTCAGGAAGGCGCTTGACACTCCAACGACCGTTGGCACACCTTGACTGCGTTGAACGCAGTCCCCCTTGACCAACAAGCGGGGTGATCTGTCGGTAGTGGCCTTCAACCCTCACCCCAGTCCGGCCGCCTGGATCAGCCGACCGTTCCTCAGGGGTGGCGGCAGCGCCGCTCAAACCGAAATCTCACAATCAGTCCTTAGCAGTCACCATTCCCGTTTATGGCACGCCCAAAGAAGGCCCCCGCGGCCAGCCCCGCAAAACCCGCCCGGCGCGGCAAGGCCGCCGCAGAACCAGTTGCCGAACCGCTGCCCGGCGCGTCTCCCGACTCCGCCGCCGGAACCCCGGCGCCGACCGAAACCGAAGCCGCTTCATTGAAGCCTCCCGCCTCCCCAGCGCCAGCTCCCGAAGAGACGGTGGCTTCGCCCGCGGACACTGCCCCGCCAACACCTCAGCAGCCGCCGCGGGCGCCTCGGCGGGTGGAGCCGCGATTCCCGGAACAGGAGGAGAAACTCCCGCCGCCGCCGCCGAAGCCTCCGTTGCCCGCCGGCACCACCATCAACATCGCCAAGCTCCAGAGTCTCTCGATGATGGAGTTGAACCAGATGGCGAAGGAGTGGGGCGTGGAGAACTTCGGCACGATGAAGAAGCACGAGGTGATCTTCGAGATTTTGAAGAAGAACGCCGAACGCAACGGGGTGCTGTTTGCCGAGGGCGTCCTCGAAATCTTGCAGGAGGGGTTCGGCTTCCTGCGGTCCCAGGCGTTCAACTACCTCCCCTGCCCCGAGGATGTGTACGTGTCGCCGTCGCAGATCCGCCGGTTTGATCTCCAAACCGGCGACATCGTCGCGGGCCAGATCCGACCTCCGAAGGAAAAGGAGAAGTTCTTCGCCCTGCTGAAGGTCGAGGCCGTCGGCAACGAAGATCCGGACAAGGCCAAGGAGAAAACCCACTTTGACAACCTGACTCCGCTGTTCCCCAACAAGCGGATCATCCTCGAAACAACCCCCGATGAGCTGTCCACGCGGGTGGTGGACCTGGTCTGCCCGATCGGCAAAGGGACTCGCGGCCTGATTGTCGCGCCGCCCCGCACGGGCAAAACCGTGCTCATGCAGAAACTCGCGAACGCCATTCTGAAGAACAGTCCGGACGTGTACCTGATCATCCTCCTCATTGACGAGCGGCCGGAGGAAGTCACCGACATGGAACGGTCCTGCAAGGGGGCGGAGGTGATCAGTTCCACCTTCGACGAACCCCCCGAGCGGCACGTCCAAGTGGCGGAGATGGTGATCGAAAAGGCCCGCCGCATGGTGGAGCACAAGAAGGACGTGGTCATCCTGCTCGACTCGATCACGCGCCTGGCGCGCGCCTACAACACCGTTCAACCCCACTCCGGCAAGATTCTCTCCGGCGGCGTGGACGCCAACGCCCTTCACAAGCCCAAGCGGTTCTTCGGCGCGGCCCGCAACATCGAAGAGGGCGGTTCGCTCACCATCATGGCCACGGCACTGGTGGACACCGGCAGCCGCATGGACGAAGTCATCTTCGAAGAGTTCAAAGGCACGGGGAACATGGAGGTGCATCTGGACCGAGCCCTCGTGGACCGCCGCATCTTCCCCTCGATCAACATCGAGCGCTCCGGCACCCGCAAGGAGGAGTTGCTTTACCATCCGGACGAGTACCAGAAGATCGTCGTCCTGCGGCGCGCCCTCACCGGCGTGCCGCCCGTCGAGGCCATGGAACTGCTGCTGGGCAAACTCAAGAAAACCCAGAGCAACATCATGTTCCTCCTCTCGATGGGGAATCTGCAGTAGTGCGGATTGACTCTCAGGATCCCGACACTACCGGTTTCGTACCGGGTCCAAGTTTGAAAGCATACCGCCGAAGCAACCGTTGCGGTCGCATGACAGTTCCCAACCCGGTCGGGCGTTGGGGGGTTGGACTTTTCAAGAAAGGCCGGCGGTCCGGCTTCACGGCCCCAATCAACCGTCTAGCGTAGCACTGTGAGCTTGGAAGGTAGAAGGCCGGCAAAGCGTTCGGACCAACGGCAGAGGAACTCGACGGCGATCGGAGTCACGATCGCTTTGACGCTGGCCTTGGTGAGCATCTGGGCGCTTCAGCGAGCGCGCGGGCCTGAGCGCCAAGGGCCTGAAGAGGGGCAACCCGTCGGCAGCGAAGCTGTCGCGACTTCACCAGCTTCTCGTTCGTCTGACCCGCTGAAGGCTGTCATTGGCCGCTGGCTTCGACCGGATGGGGGCTACGTGCTGGAAATCACTCGGGTGCGCCCCGACGGCCGGGCGGAAGTCGCGTATTTCAATCCGGCGCCGATCCATGTTTCGCGGGCGGAGGTGAAAGCGGACGGGGCCCAAGCGGTGGCCCGCATCGAGCTTCGCGACGTGAATTACCCCGGCTGCCTTTACCGCCTTACGTACGATCCCACCACCGATGAATTGCGCGGCGACTACTTCCAAGCCGCCCTCGAACAGACTTTCCCGGTGGTGTTCGTCCGGGCCGCCGAATAACGAGCAAAACCTTGCTGCGAGCCATGAGTTCGTTTTACGCTCACGGCTTGTGCTCTGGATCTCGGAAAACCCGTTGCGGACGACCCTTGCCCTGAAGCTAGGGCGGGTGCGGCCCTCGAAGGAGGCAAGCAGCAACGACGCGGTGGCCTCGGCCGTCTTCGGCCGCCGCCGCCGGGGCTATCTGCCCGGGAACTTTCAACTTTTGGGGTTGCTCGTCGCTTGCCTCTTGACCCTTCCAGGCCGCGTCGCGGCTTCGCGTGAGCCAGCCGCAGAGGAAACCGGACCGGCGATCGTACCCAGCCCGCTCGCCACGCGCTCTGTCTCGCCGCCCAGTTTTCGAGTGCTCTGGAAAAGGTCTCTGGGAACGGGCGGGGCGCACATGATGATCGTCCACGAGGGGATCGTGTACACGCAGTGGACGGACGGACTGCTCTCCGCCATCGAGTTGCGAACCGGCAAAGTGCTGGCGGTCGCCACCAACGTCGCCATGGCCACGGCACCCTTTGTCGCGGGCGAATTCCTGTACAGTTACTCGTGGGGGAGGTTGTCCGAGTTGAGGCTTCGAACCCTCGAACTGGTGCGAACACTCGACATGCCGGGGGCGCAATATTTCGAGGCGATTCCGTACGACTCCGAGACAAGGCGCTTCTGCTTGCGCCGCAGAAGCGATACGGGCGAGGACACGCTGACGGCCTTCCAGCTTCCGGAAATGACGATCGCGTGGGAGCGCGGGCTCGGAGGCGCCGCAACGAACAACTTCGGGAGCGCCATTTTGCCAGGAGACGGTTCGGTCTGCATCCAGGCGGCCGACGATACCCGGATCCGGCTCCTCAGTTTCAATTTACTCGATGGTCGGCTCAATTGGGCAACAGATCTGGGCCCGGGGAATTACGTCGAGTTTTACAACCCAATTTACGACCGTCTTAGAGACCGCCTGTACGTCTTCACGATGTACAACGGGGTCACCGCCGTCCGTCGCGAGAATGGGGAGGTGGTTTGGCACTGGCCGGTCCCGTTGCCGAATCACAGCCTGCGTTCGACGCTCACGCACTATCGCGGGGTGGTGTACGCCGCAATGTTCCAGCATCCGGATACGGGTGCCTACGCCGCTCTCGACGCGGATACCGGGCAGCCCATCTGGATTCGGCCCGGCTTTTTCCGGGAAGACGGGTGGAGCCCCAACGCTGTCGCGGGTCGTTACCTCTTCCGCAACACCCATGGCCCGGCCACCGCCGTCGTGGTCCAGGACCGGCACACGGGCGACCTCGTCTGGTCCGAGGACATCGGTGGCTACGGGATGTGTACGTCGCCGGTGCTCTCCGACGGAATCGCCGTCTTTGGAACACTCCCCTACCTCGTCGCCGTCCAGGTGGGGCGGGGTTTTCCGGTGAACGCCAGTTGGGCCGGCGCCGGGAATGCCAATTTCTACCCCGGTGCCGTCGTTGACCGGGAAAGCTCCGTCCTTGATGACACCGACGAGGACGGCCTGCCGGACATCTGGGAAATGGAGACGTTCGGGCATCGGTTTGTTCAAGGAGCTGACGACACCGACGGCGACGGAGTGAACGATCTGACGGAGTACGTGGCCGGGACCGACATCCGGGACCCGCATTCGGTTCCCCGGCTCGCACTCCGGGGAAACGGCGCCAACCGGACCGCCATATTCCCGATGCGCAAGGCCTCGGGCATCGGCTACACCGGCCTGGAGCGCCGCTACACCATCGAGACGTCGCGCTCGCTCGACGGGGATTGGGAGCCCTACGCTGGACACGAAAATGTCCTCGCCGGGGATCGCGACATCGTGATTCCGGCCCCCCTCAGCCCCGGCGCGCGATTCTTCCGCGTCAGGGTCTGGCTGCAGCCGATTGAGAAGGCCGTTGGACGTCAATAGGCGCCGCCGGACCGGGAGAGCCTCACTCAGAAACCCATCGGCAATCCCGCCCGGCCAACACCGGCTCGGGACACCCGTGGACAGAAGCGCCAGCAGCCAGGCAGGCAGGCAGGCATCCTCCTCGGCGACCGGAGCGTCATTGGGCCGGGGCGTTGATCCCCGGCGGGAACACTGAATCACCGTGCCAGGCCCGCCACCGCTGCGCTCAAGTGAATCGTTCCAACCGAAGCCAGCAGGATCTTCGGGATCCCTCATCGGGGCCGTTTCGGCAACCGGGCGCTGGTGGGTCCAGTATGGACTTCGAGGAGAAACACCTTTAGACTTTTCCCGACGTTTCCAAGCGCTCCCCGCGAACACAACCCGTGTTCGAGCCGGCGCGCGTCATGGGCATGAACTCGAGAATTCATCAGCGAGGCACGGTCAAGGGCAGGTTGGCCTTTACCCTGATCGAACTGCTGGTCGTGATTGCGATCATCGCCATCCTGGCGGGAATGCTGTTGCCCGCGCTCTCCCGGGCCAAGGAACAGGCCCAGTCGGCGTTGTGCCTCAACAACCTCAAACAGATCGGCCTCGCGACGTTCCTGTATGCGGACGAGAATTCCGATTACGTGCCCTTCGCCTGGTGGTACTACGCGCCGCACGACAGCGCGGACTCGAACAACTTCCAGACCCTGCTGATCCCCTACGTGGCCAAACTCAAGTTCTCCTCCGGCACCACCACCGAGAACAGCGATTTTGCGAAGAACGTTTTCCGCTGCCCGGCCCGCATCAAGGAAAACCACTGGCGGGCGTACAAGAACTTCCCCGGCTTCGGCAATCCGTGGAAGATCAGTTACGCCATGAGCCAGTACACGCTGGCGGGCTACCCTCCCGCAGTCACCTCCCCGCGGACGATCAAGCTCTCCTCGATTCCCGCACCGGCCCAGTCCATCGCCGTGGTGGACGTGTCGTATGAGTTGAACCATCCGGCGGTCATCAACCTGGGCCGCGGCGGTGACGGCTACTACGACATCGGGTACCGACACGGCGCCAAACACCCCAAGGGCGCGGCGATGGCGACTTTCTTTGACGGCCATGGCGGCCGCTTCAAGGAGAAGCAGACCAACGAAATCACTCTCGATTTGCGCAGTTCGAAGAACTGAATCCCGACCGACAAAACCAGAAACCAAGCACAAAACCCAAGAGACACGATATGACACGTAACCTGCAACTCATCATCGGCGCCGGCCTGGCGGCCGGCTGGCTGGCCGGGCCAGCCCTTGGCCAGGCGCTGGTGAAAAACCCCAGTTTCGAGAGCAACTGGAATGAAGCCTGGCCCCACTATGGCGCGGTGGACGAATGGCCCGGCGCCAGCGGCGTGAACGACCTGTCACTCGATCCGGGCGGGCCGTTCCACAACGCGGGCACACCGGTGCCGGACCGGGTGCGCGTGGGCTTCAAGCAGGGCAACGGCGACGTTACCCAGACGATCTCTGGCCTCACCCCGGGCAGCACCTACTGGGTGCAATTCTTCTACGACGGCCGCCGCGGCGGCGGCGCGTCCCAGGCGTTGACGGTGTTATTCGACGACACCGAAATCGCCGACATCCCGACCATCCGGCCTTCCGACGGTCCGTACTATTTCCACAACGCGGTGTTCACGCCGGCCAATGACTTCGGGACACTGACCTTCCGGCACATCGTAAACGGCGACCGCACCCTCCTGCTGGATGGCGTGAGCATCGTCCAGCGCGGACCCAATGACGTCGTGCTGCGCAACCCGAGCTTCGAAGCCAGCGGCACCATTCCCGAAGTGGGCATTCTCAACAACGTTGCTGGCTGGACGCAGACCGGCACCGTGGGCGTGGACGACGGTTCGGCCGGCTACGCCAACACCGGCACCGTGCCGGATCAGGAACTGGTGGCGTTCATTGAAGGGGAAGGCTCGCTCGGGCAGCTCCTCGAGGGACTGATCGTCGGCAACGACTACGAAATCCAGGTCCACGTCAACGCGAGGTCTGGAACGGCACCGCAATTGCAGATCCGGCTGGGCACGCAGGTGCTGACCGACGAAGCGGTCAGCCCCGGCAACTACCGCGTGGTGAGCAAGAAATTCAAGGCCGCCGCGACAAGCGCCGAATTGATCCTGGCCCAGACCAAGGCAGGCACGGACACCCTGTTACTGGACAACGTCCGTCTGCTGGGCACGGTCAAACCGCCGCTGCCGCCCATGACCTTCGAACCGCTGGCCAGTGAAACCGGCCCCGATCAGCTCCTGCCGCATACGCTGACCATACCGGCCGCAGCGCTTGACGACGGGCCGGTCACCATCCGTCTGGCCAGCTCCAATCCGAACGTGGCCCGGCTGGAGGGTGCGGCAGCGGACAACACCCTCAGCATCACGTTTACCCCCGGCGGGAGCACCACGCGCGAGTTCAGCGTGCGCACCCTCCGTCGAGGCACGGTGGTCATCAACGTGTTGGAGAACGGCGGGGTCCCCGTCCAAATGACGCCGCTGATCAACGTTTCCTCCTCGCTGGTGAAGAATCCGTCGTTTGAGGCCAACATGGCGCCCGGCTTCCCGGGCTACGGTCCCATCCTCGCCTGGCAGGGCACGGGTCAAACCGGCCTGAACGCCTCGAGCATCGCCAGCACCCCGGCCGGTCCGTTCGGCGACAACGGCCTGGTGCCGGACCGCCAACAAGTGGCCTTCATCCAGGGCAGTGGCGTCCTCGCCCAGGAAATCAACGACCTCGTGCCCGGGCGCTCCTACTGGCTGCAGTTCCGCTACAACGCCCGCGGGTGCTGCGGTGACCGTACCCATCACCTGCGGGTCCGCTTTGGCGGGACCCAACTGGCCGAGTTCCTCAACCTCACGCCAGTGGGTGACCAGGGCCTGTTGGACTATTACTTCGCCAACGTGCCGTTCACTCCCACGGCAGCCAGTGGCCTGCTCGAGTTCGTGCATGACGTGGAGTCCGGCGATGCCTCCCTGGTGCTGGACGCGGTGAACATCGTGCCGCGGGCCGCCGATGAGATTGTCATTCAAAACCCGAGCTTCGAGGCCAGCGGCTCGCCGCCGGGCGTCGGCTACCTGAATCCGTTCCGGATGTCCGGCTGGACGGGCGGGCCTGGTGGGTACGGCATCAACGTCAATGGTGAGGGTCCGTTCACCGACAACGGTTGGGTGCCGGACCAGGACCGGGCCGGCTTCGTCCAGAACGTGGGTACCGGGGTCGAGCAGAATATCACGGGCCTGACACCCGGCAGTCGCTACACGCTCGTGCTCGGGATCAACCCCCGCAACTGCTGCGGTGGAACGCCCGTTGCTCAGGTGTCCTTCGCCGGCGAAGTGCTGTTCGAGCAGGTGGTTTCGCCGGTTGGCGGGCTGAATCCGTATCCGTCGCTGTACCTGCCCTTCACCGCCCCCGCCAACGAGGGCATCCTGCGAATCGGCATTTCCGGTGCCGAACCCGAGGGAAGCGATGTGTCGTTGCTGTTCGACGACGTCCACATCGTGCCGGGTACCCGCACCGCACCGGCGATCACCGACCAACCGGACAGCCAGTCCGTGTCGGCGGGCGCGACGGTCACCTTCGAGGTGGCCGCCACCGGCTCCAATCTGCGCTACCTCTGGCGCCGAGGCGGTGAGGCGCTGCGCAATGGCGGACGCATCAGCGGGGCCGACACCGCGCGCCTGACGCTCACTGGAGTCACGCCGGACGACGCTGGCATGTACACCGTGCTGGTCTCGGACGGGCTGGGCTTAGTGGGCAGCGATCCCGCTGAACTCGTGGTCGAGGCCGCGCCGACCGACGTCGCCCTCGGCATTCAGCGCCTCGACAACGGCAACATCCAACTCACTTGGCCCGTCAGTGCCGCCGGGTATCGTCTGCAGAGCACCACCGCGCTGCCCGGCGGGTGGACGGATTATCCCGATCCGGTGCTGATTGAAGGCGAACTGGCCACGGTGATTGTTGCTCCGACCGACCTCGCGAGGTACTTCCGGTTGGCGCAATAATATCGGTGCGCCGACCCGGCAGACTCACGGCCCGGGTGTCTGGGCGAGTTGCCCGACACCCGGGCTTGTCTTTCAGCACGACGAGGATTGAGCAACGCGCGGAGCGATCACTTACTCCCGTCCCGGCACTGATCCGTCGCAATCATTCGCTCCTGGTGGGAAACGGTCTCGTGGTAAGCGGCTCCGCATCTCGATGACGCCCCACTGCTTTTGGACTCCTCGCGTCGCGCTGGCCCTCCTGCTCGGTGCGGGATAGGTTTTTCAGAGTTCCGCCGAGCCGGTGTGGCTCAACGAGCTGCAGTCCGCCAATGATCGCACATTGCTGGACGAGGACGGCGACGCCTCGGACTGGATCGAGTTGCTGAATCCAGCGGGAACGCCGGTGAACCTCGCCGGCTGGGGGCTGTCCGACAACGCGCGGTCGCCCTTCAAGTGGCGCTTCGACCCGGGCCTTACCCTGGAGCCGGGTGAGTTCCTCGTGGTGTACGCCTCGGGCAAGGACCGCCAACCCATCCCCGCCGCTCCGCTTCGCCCCGACCTCGTCCCGGGCCTCGCGATGTGGCTGCGGGCCGATCAGGTGGACCCGACCGACCCCGCCCAGGTCCGGATCAGCGGTGGCGAGGTGTTTGTCAGGCGTTGGCTCGACACCAGTGGCCACGGGTTCAGCGCGACGCAGGAGAGCGAGGCCCTTCAGCCGCGTTGGTTGCCCGGCACTGAAAGCCATCCGGCGGCCCTGCGTTTCGATGGCGCCAATGATGTGCTGCGACTCCCGCGACCGGCGGGCACGAACAATTTTTGCGTCCTCGCCCTATTCCGCACGTCGCAAACCCACGAGGTGGATCCGGAGACGCGATCAGGCGTGGGCGGCATCAGCGGCCAGCGGTGGTTGTTTGGCGCAGCGCACGGCGGCGACCTCGATGCCGGGGCCGGATTGTCCGTCGGCACCAACGGCCTCGCGGTGTACGAACACGGCGCGGGCTACATGCCGGCCCTGGCGGTGTACCCGCGGTCGGTGGGAACCGGCCTGCAGGTGGTGGCCGTCAACTACTCGGAACGCCAGCCGGAGCTGGATCACGATGGACTCCGCGTCCGTATCGGGCTCTCCTCGCCGAGGCGTGAAGTGTGGGCACCGATCGAGATCGGGGCGGGAGCCTACGGGGCATTCGGCGGCGATTTGGTGGAAGTTGTCCTGTTCCGGCGCGCGTTGTCCTTGGAGGAACGTCGGGGTCTGGCAGGTTACCTCGCGGAACGTCACCGCATACTTCTTCCCCTGCCCCGCCACACCAATTTTCGGCTCAGCGCCGAAGGCGAAGAGTTGGTGCTGACCCGGCCCGACGGCAGCCGCGCCGATCGGATCGTCTTCGGGCCAATCCCGCGCGACGTCTCCTATGGTCGTTCCGTGGAGGATTCCAACCGCTGGCTGTTCTTCGCCGAGCCCACGCCCGGCACGGCCAACAACACGCCCGGCTCGGCTGAGTGGCTGGCCGCACCGGAGTTTTCGCATCCCGGCGGTTTCTATACGGAGGGGTTTGATCTGCTCTTGAGCACCGTCAGTGCCGGCGCCGAGGTTCGCTTCACGCTCAACGGGGCCGAGCCCGGTACCAACTCACCGGTCTTCACCTCCCCCATTCGCATTCGCAGTCGTGCGGGAACCGCCAACTACCTTTCGACCATCCCGACGGTGCCCGGCGGCCAGCCGCCCGCCGGCGAGGTGTTCAAGGGCTGGGTCGTGCGGGCGAAGACCTTCAAGCCCGGCTCGCTGCCCAGCGCGACCGTGACGCGGTCCTTCTGGGTGCATCCCGCGGGTGCGGCCCGGTACTCGGTGCCGGTCGTGTCGCTCGCGACCGACGCGAGCAACTTCTTCGATCTGGCCATCGGCATTTACGTGCCCGGCAACGCCCCGGGCGGCAACTATTCCCAGCGCGGCCCGGAGTGGGAACGACCGGTCCATGTCGAGTTCTACGAAACGAACGGCACGCTCGCATTCGCCCAGGACGGCGACGTCAAAATCCACGGCAACACCTCTCAAGGCTTTCCCATCAAGGGCCTGGACCTCGACGGTACGGGTGGCGCGGGGAGGCGGCCCTTTCGGCACCGCGTCTTTCCCGACCGATTGCGCGCCGAGTTCGAGCACCTCCTACTCCGACCTTCCGGACACGACCACGGGATGGCCTTCATGCGGGACGAACTCATGCAGTCCCTGGCCGCGGAGACCGGCGCCGAAACCCAGGCTGCACGCCCCTGCGTCGTGTTTCTCAACGGCGAGTACTGGGGCCTTCACTACCTCAAGGAAAAACAGGACGCCGAGTTTGTCAGTCACTACGGCGACACGCCGGGCGATGCGCTGGATTACCTCGAAGGCTACGTGGAAGCCCGGGCCGGCGACACCCGGCACTACGACGCCCTGATCCGCTTCCTCGCGGACCATGATCCCGCCGACCCGGCCCGCTTCGCGCAGGTCGCGTCGTGGATGGACGTCGCCAACTACGCGGACTACAAGGCGCTCGAAGTCTTCAACTACCGCTGGGACATCGGCAATCACCGCCTCTGGCGGCCGCGCACGCCGGAGGGGCGATGGCGCTGGCTGCAGTTTGACAATGATGTCGGTTGGGGTGGCTTCTGGGCCGAGCAGCCCGCGTGGAATTACGACATGCTGGCCGCCATCCTGGCGACGGACGGCCGCCTGCACGGCCACAACAACGAAACCACCACCTTCCTTTTCCGCCGACTGGTGCTCAGCGCCGACTTCCGGCGCGACTTCATCAACCGCTTCGCCGATCTGCTCAACACCACGCTGGCCCCCTCCAACACCGTGGCTCGCGTGGATCAGTTCGCCGCGCAACTCGCGCCCGAGATGGCCGAGCATTCCCGCCGTTGGCGCGCGCCGGCGTCCTTCAGTGAATGGCAACAGTCCGTCGAGTCGCTCCGTGAATTTGCCCGGCGACGACCGGCAGCTTGCCGCGAGCATTTGCGCCGGAATTTCAACCTGCCGGGCACGGCAACGCTGACCGTGGCCGTGGCGCCCGCCGGAGCGGGGACGCTGCGGCTCAACAGTCTCGAACTCAATGCCGCCCCAGACAATCCCTGGCGCGGTACCTACTTCCGCGGCAACCCGGTGCGGTTGATCGCGCGGCCCGAGTCCGGCTTCCAATTCGCCGGCTGGGACGGACTGGTTGGCGTCACCACCAACGACGTGCGGCTGCTGTTGCAAGGCGACGGGGCGGTCACGGCCCGCTTCGAGCCGGCGCCGGTCGCGAGGGCCACACTGACCATCCGGTTCGGGCTGGACGGCGCGTTTGAAATCATCGTTGCCGGTTCGCCCCGAGAACGCTGGCGGGTGGAAGGCTCGGCCGACCTCGGGCAGTGGTTGCCCGTGCAGGAGCTCACGCTCGACACCGACGGTCATGCCGTACTCCAGATGACCGCTGGGGCGGGGCCGCGCTTTTTCCGCGCGCGCCGGGCTGCTCCTGCCGGCCGGTGATCGCCGTCGGCGCACTCGCGCGCGCTCATTCGCGCCAGCATGGCCTCGTGCTACTCTGCGCGCCATGCCGACCAACGTGCTCGGAACCGAACTCAAACCCTGCTGCTTCGCTCCCCAAACCGGTTTCTACCGGGATGGCTATTGCCGGACCGGCCCGGGCGATCACGGCCTTCATGTGGTGTGCGCCCAAATGACGCGCGAGTTTCTCGAATTCACCCGCTCGCGCGGCAACGACCTCTCCACGCCCGCGCCGCAGTACGACTTCCCCGGGCTCAACCCCGGCGACCGCTGGTGTCTCTGCGTCACGCGCTGGGCGGAGGCGCTCGCCGCCGGCTGCGCACCGCCGGTGATTCTCGAGGCGACCCACGCGTCCGCGCTCGAGTACGTGGACCTCGAGGACCTGAAGGCGCACGCGCTTCGAGATTAGCAAGACGTGCCACCGTCCTGATCCACCGGACTCACGGGCAGAGCGCGGACGTTCACAACCGCGGCGGTCAAATCAAACCCTCCGCCGTCTCACGACGGCGGCTACAGGGCGCGGAACGAAACTCGCAATCGGCTTGGCGGTTCCGCCGCCTGCGACGAAACTTTGTCCGTGAAGATGTCAGCGACGATTCCTTCTCCCGTTCTTGGCCACCCTGGTTTGTTCGGTTGGCTTAGCCGCTGGCGTCGGGGTCTTGCTGCGCTGGCCGTTGGGGCGACCGTCGGGGCGTCGTGCCCCCAAGCCGCGGAAATCGTCCCGCCGGACACCGTGATGGTTGGCCAGGTAGCCGAATTCCGCCTCGTCGAGCTGCCAGCGGCGGCGAACTCGTTTGATCCGGATTCGATCCGAGTGGACGGGGTCGTCACCCTGCCCGACGGCGGCTCGCTTACGATTCCGGCTTTCTGGTACCGCGCGTACAGCCGACGACTCGAAGGGGGTAAGGAACTGCTCGCGGAGGCCAAGACTCCGGAGTGGCGGCTGCGGTTCCTGCCCCAGCGCGCCGGCGTTCACTCGCTGAGTCTCGCCGTGACCACCAACGGCGCGCCGGCAGGGACCGGTGCGACCATCACCTTTGCCGTCACCGACGCCGACCCGCCGCGCGTGCATCGTGGCATCGTGCGGATGGCGGCCAATGGCCGATTTTTCGAAACCGCCGACGGTCAGGCGCTGCCGTTGATCGGGGCGAACATCTGCTGGCACGGCAATCGCGGCACGTACGACTACGACGCTTGGTTCGCGGCGCTGGCCGCCGCCGGCGGCAGCTTCGCCCGGCTCTGGATGGCGCCGTGGGCCTTTGGCATCGAGGCCGAGGCCCACACGGGCTTGAACTACCGGCTGGACCGCGCCTGGCAACTGGACCACGTCTTTCGCCTGGCCGAGCGTCACGGCATCTACCTGCTGCTGTGCCTGGATTACCACGGGATGTTCGAAACGCAGCCGGATTACTGGGGCGGCAACGACAATTGGAAAATCAATCCGTACAACGTGACCAACGGCGGGCCATGCGCGACCCAGAATGAGTTCTTCACCCTCCCGGCGGCGCGGGCGATGTACCAAAAGCGCCTGCGCTACCTCATCGCCCGCTACGGCGCCAGCCCGAACCTCCTGGCCTGGCAGTTCTTCAACGAGATTGACAACGTGTACCGCTACTTCCAGCCCGCCGATGTCGTCGCCTGGCACGCGGTGATGGCCGACTGGCTCAAGGCACATGACCCTTGGCGGCACCTGGTCACCACCAGCCTCACCGGGGGCAGCGACCGGCCCGACCTCTGGCGGCTGCCGCAACTGGACTTCGCCATCTACCATTCGTACTCGCAGGCCCGGCCGGCTGCGGCCCTGCCCGACATCGTGCATCGTTTCCTCACCAACTACGGCAAACCGATGTTGATCGGCGAATTCGGCACGGACTGGCGCGGCTGGCGGCGCGAGCAGGACCCTCACCTGCGCGGCTGGCGGCAGGGCCTCTGGGCCGGGGCGTTGAGCGGTTCGGCCGGCACCGCCATGTCGTGGTGGTGGGAGAGCATTCACGCCGAAAAGCTCTGGCCCACCTACACCGCGTTGCGCGACATCCTGATCCCGGCCGGCTGGGGCGAGGGTGATTGGCAGCCGCTGGCCTTTGAAACCGCCGGCGAGCCCCCGGTGAACGTGGGTGACCCGTTGCCGAGCGGGGTGCCGTTCGCCGTCACCCTGCCGCTGGACTCTGGCTGGGGCTCCAAGCTCGCCGGCCGGTTGGCGGTTCCCGACCCAGACGCCGCCAGTCGTTCCGCCGGCGCGCTCAATGCCTTTGTCCACGGCACGGCGCATCCGGACCTGCGCATCCCGTTCCAGCTCGACGCCTGGCTGACCAACAACGCGCGCCTGATCCTGCACCTGAACTCGGTGTCCGGCGGCGCGGTGCTTACGGTGCGGGTGGACGGCCGGGAGATTTTCCGCCGCAGCCTGCCCAACAAGGACGGTCAGTGGGTCGTGAACAACGAGTACAACGAGGACATTGCCGTGGACCTCCCCGTGGGCCGGCACCTGATCGAAGTCCGCAACGCGGGCAGCGACTGGTTTTACCTCGACTGGGTGCGGATCGAGAACGTGCTGCCGGCGGCGTATGCCAATGGCTGGCAACCGTCGCCCGTGGCAGTGGGCCTGCGCCGCGAGCGCCACGCGCTGGTCTATGTCGTCAACCCACGCGCCAGTTGGCCGGCCAATGCCACCAATGCGGTCGTGGCGCCCTGGACCCGTGGCCCGGTCCAGTTCCGCGGCCTGCCCGCCGGCCGATATCGCGCGGTGTGGTTCGAGCCGGCCACGGCACGGCGCGTGGGGGAAACGTCCGGCTTCAGCAACGGGGCGGTGTTGCCGCTGCCGTTGCCGGAGTTTGCCGAAGACCTCGCCGGACGCGTCGAGCCGGTGGGCAACTTTTCCCTGCGTGCGCCGCGGCGCGAGCCGGAAGGCGGTTTTGCTGCCACGCTCGCGGGCGAGCCGGGGCGGGCTTATGTCGTGGAAACCTCAGAGGACCTGCGCGGCTGGCAGGATTGGCTGAGGATTACCACGGTTGGCGGCACGGCCGAGCTGCATGACCCGCTGGCCGACCGGCCGGCTCGGTTTTATCGGGCGCGCGCCGAGTGAAATGACCTCGCTCCTCATCATCGGTGGCGGACTCGTAGGACTCGCCACGGCGTATCGCCTGCTTGAACGCCAGCCTAGCCTTCGGCTGACGTTGCTCGAAAAGGAGGCACGGCTGGGGGCGCACCAAAGCACGCACAACAGCGGGGTGTTGCATTGCGGCCTCTACTACCGGCCAGGTTCCGCCAAGGCCAGACTGGCCGTGCGCGGGATCCAGCAGATGATCGAGTTTTGCCGCCAGGAAGGGGTGCCCCACGAAGTGTGCGGCAAACTCGTGGTCGCGACGCGCGAAGAAGAAGTCCCCCGGCTGGACGAATTGCTCCGACGCGGCGCGGCGAACGGACTAAACGGGCTGCGCCGCCTCGTCGGGGGGGCGGAGTTGCGCCAGATCGAACCGCATGTCACCGGCCTGGCTGGCGCACATGTGCCGCAGGAAGGGATCGTGGATTACGCGGCGGTTGTGGACCGCCTGGCCAGGCGCATCCAGGAACGCGGTGGGCGGATTGTCACCAGTGCGCGGGTCACCGCTCTTGATCTCCACGGCGCCACGTGGCAGGTGACGTCCCCGGCCGGAGAGTTTGCCGCCGATTTTCTCGTCAACTGCACCGGCCTCCACTGTGACCGGATCGCGGCGCTGGCGGGCGAGCGTCGCGAGGTGCGGATCGTGCCCTTCCGTGGCGAGTACTACCGGCTCAAGCCGGAGCGCGGCGATTTGGTGAGGAACCTGATCTACCCGGTGCCCGACCCGAAGTTCCCGTTCCTTGGGGTTCACTTTACCCGCCTGATTCAAGGCGGAGTCGAGGCCGGACCCAACGCCGTCCTGGCTTTCGCCCGGGAGGGCTATCGGTTCTCCACCGTGAATCTGAGCGACCTCGCGGACGCCCTGTCGTTTCCCGGCCTTTGGCGCTTCTTGTGGAATCATCCGGCCATGGTGAAGCAGGAGCTTCTCCAGTCGCTCAGTCGCGAACGGTTTTGCGCGGCCTTGCAACGCTTGGTGCCGGACTTGCGACCAAACGATCTCGCGCCCGGTGGGGCAGGCGTCCGAGCGCAGGCAATGACCCCGGGCGGCGAGTTGGTCCAGGACTTTCATCTGCTCCGGCGCGAGCGAGCCCTTCACGTGCTCAACGCGCCCAGTCCGGCCGCCACGGCCTCGCTGGCGATCGGCGAGGAGATAGCGTCGCTCGTCGCCGGCTGATCCCGCGCTCCGTGCTTGCGCCCTGAGCGGGCAAGGCTGCGGAAGCGCAGCGGAAAAACCGCCGCGTTCCGGGAGTCAGCGAGGCCACGGAGCGACACGGCCCTTCGACGAACGGCCATTTCCCCCTTGCGTGCAAGACGGGCGCGGGCGGATAGAATTCACCCATGCGAAGAATGAAGACCCCACTGACGGCCCTGCTGGTCACCGGCGGCCTCGCGGCGTCGTTGATCGCCCAGGCCCCCGCGCCGGCGCCGGCCCAGCCCGCACCGGAGTTCCCACCGCACACCGACGTGTTGAAAGACTATGAGCAGATCGTGTCCTCGATCGACAAGACCCCCAGCCTGCTCCAGATCTGGGTGCGCCGGAAGGACAACCAGATGCTTGCCGTCTTCCCGGAAAAATTCGCCCAGAAAAAGTTTTTCATCGCGATGACGGTCGCCAGCGGCGAGGAGTACGCCGGCCTGCAGGCGGGCGACCTGTACGTGTACTGGGCGCGGAATGACAAACGGATGGTCCTGTTAACGCCGAATCTCGATGTGCGCTCGACGGGCGAGGCGGAATCGCGCGCCAGCGTCCAGCGGCTGTTCACGGACCGGGTCATCGTGGACGTACCGATCCTGGCTCTGGTGCCGGGCTGGGGGCCGGTGATTGACATGGACGCTCTGCTGGTGGGGGAGGCGGCGAAGTTCTTCGGGCCGATGGTCAACGGCGCCCGAACGCAACTCGCCACGATCAAGACCGCCAAGGCGTTTCCATCCAACGTCGAACTGGCGTTCACGCTGCCCATGCGGGATGGCGTGTTGAAGACGTTGCACTACTCGATCAGCGAAATCACCCCCAACCCGGCCTACAAGCCCCGCGTAGCGGACGAGCGGGTGGGCTACTTCACCACCACTTACGCGGATTTGGGGAAATACCAGGCGGAGGAAAACCGGGTCCGCTACATCAACCGCTGGCACCTCGAAAAGGCCGATCCCAGTCTCAAGGTCAGTCCGCCGAAAAATCCGATCGTCTTCTACATCGAATCCACCACGCCGATTCGCTATCGCCGCTGGGTGCGGGAGGGAGTGCTGATGTGGAACAAGGCGTTCGAGAAGGTCGGCCTCGCGAACGCAATCGAAGTCTATTACCAGGACGCCGCCACCGGCGCCCACATGGAGAAGGATCCCGAGGACGTGCGGTACAACTTCGTCCGCTGGCTCAACAACAATGTCGGCACGGCCATCGGTCCCAGCCGCGTGGACCCGATGACCGGCCAGATTCTCGACGCCGACATCATCCTCACCGACGGATGGATTCGTCACTACTGGCGCCAGTTCAACGAGACGATTCCCCAGTTCGCAATGGAAGGCATGAGCGCCGACACGATGGCGTGGCTGCAAAGCCGGCCCCAGTGGGACCCGCGCGTGCGCCTGGCCCCGCCGGCCAGCCGCGAGGCGATCCTCACCGACCTCCTTCAGCGGGGCCCGCAACTCTACGGAGGCCACCCCGCGGCCGCCGCCAGCGGCCACCTGGCCGGGAGCAGTGAGTTCGACGGACTGGCCGGGCGCACCAGCCAGTTCAACGGCCTGTGCCGCGCCGCTGATTGCCGCGCGATGGATTTGGCCATCATGCGCGCCACGTTCGAGTTGACTACCGACCTGCTGACCGCTGCCGAAGGCGAAGGCGGCGCCAAGGAAGGGGAGAAAAAGGACGAGCCGAAAAAGGAGGAACCCAAGAAGAAGGAAGAACCAAAGGACGCGATGCTCGACGGGGTACCCGAGTGGTTCATCGGCCCACTGATCGCCGACCTGGTGGCGCATGAGGTGGGACACACGCTCGGGCTCCGCCACAACTTCCGCGCCTCAAGCATCTACACCCTCGAACAGATCAATAGTCCCGACTTCAAGGGGAAGAAACCCTTCGCCGGTTCGGTGATGGATTATCTGCCGGTCAACATCTTTGCCTGGGAAGACAAAGACAAGCAGGGCGACTACGGGATGATTGACATCGGCCCCTACGACTTCTGGGCCATCGAGTACGGATACTCATTTGCCGACAACCTCAAACCCGTCCTCAGCCGGGCCTCCGAGCCCGAACTGACCTACGCGACCGACGAAGACACGATGGGGCCGGACCCGCTGGCGCGGCGTTACGACTTCGCGGCCGATCCGATTGCGTACGCGAGGAAGCAGATGGAGCTCGCCCGCTATCATCGGGAACGTCTGATCGAGAAGTTCGTCAAGGAGGGCCAGAGCTGGGCCCGGGCCCGGTACGGCTACGAAATGACCCTCGGGCTGCAAACCCGCGCCGTGGGCATGATGTCGGGCTGGCTCGGTGGCGCGTTTGTGAACCGCGACAAAAAAGGCGACCCCGGCAACCGTGCTCCCATCGCGGTCGTTCCCGTTCAGGACCAGCGCGACGCACTTCAGTTTGTGCTCGTGAACACCTTCCGCGACGAGGCCTTTGGCCTGACCCCTGACCTGCTTCGGCGGATGACGATTGATAAATGGTGGGACAACCAGGCCAGCGTCATGGCGGATGCCACCTGGCCCATTCATGACCGAATCATGGGCGTGCAATCGCTGGTGCTCACCCGCCTGATGAATCCGGGCGTCCTGGGGCGCGTGTACGACAACGAACTGCTCACCCCCGCCAACGAAGACATGATCACCATCCCCGAGGTGTTGCGGGCGTTGGAAGCAGAAATCTGGTCGGAACTGGACAAACCGGCCGGGACCTTCACCGAACGCGCGCCGATGATCTCGAGCCTGCGGCGAAACCTGCAACGCGAGTACGTCGAACGACTCATTGACCTGAGCCTGCCCAGTACGTGGGGCCAGGCGGCCCATAAACCCATCGCTACGCTGGCCTTGATGCACCTCCGCGGCCTCAGTGGCCGCTTGGGCCAAGCGCTGCAACTGGCCGGTCTGGACGCCTACACTAAGGCACACCTCGAAGAGGCGAAGCTGCGGATAGACAAGGCGCTGGACGCCGGGTACCTGCTCAATGCCGGTGGCAGCGCGATCCGGAGCGGGGTCATCATACGCGTGGGCCATCCCGACGACACGCGGGAACACTGATTCGGCACGCCCGCACTGCCTGACTGCAATGCATGGCCAGCCGGGCCCCGCGTCTGGCTGGTCTTTGCCTTGCCGGGTCCGGTGGAGTCGCTGTTGTCTGGCTTGCGCGGGGAGAAAACTCTTCCGCCTGAAGCGGCTCAGAGACTGACGCTGGCCGCCGGAGAATTGCTTCCTGGCTGGTCGAGGCGCAAAGCGATCAAAAACAGCGTCGAGCGCCCCCGCAACATGGGTAGCCAAACAAACAAAGGCCAAAACGGGCAGAACAGATCGTCGAGGGGGTCTGCCGCCTTCAACCGCCTGGCTGCGACGCTGGTCGCTGGTTGAGGTTTACCCTCACGATTCGGGAGGGACCGTCTCGGAATCAGTTCTTGGGTTGTCAGTGTCCCGGACGACGCTCCGGGCCGTCCAAGGCTCTCACAACACCTGGATCAAATTGAGGGGAGCTTTCCAACCGCCAGCCCCGCTGGGGAGTGGAGTTTGGAACGCGTTGGTTTCCTACTCCAAGGCTGCTCCCGCGGGATCGAGGTTCCAAGTCGCTGTCAGCGACATCAGCCTGATGAATGCGTCCGCGAATCTTAAGAATTCTGCCTTCAGCCAGTTCGGCGTCGTGCCCGAGCCATCGGCTTGGGCAACTCTGGCCGGAGTTGGGTTGGTCGCCTTCGGCGCTGCGCGGCGGCTCGCATCTACGCGGCGGTGTCCATGATTTGAGGGCGGGAGGCAGCCCCTTGAAGCGGAAGACCGAGCTGCCAGCCGCGGCGTGTGCTGGCAAGCAGCCGCTTGGCGAACGTGGCGGGGGGATCTGAGGCCCACGGATGTTCCAGCGCCGCCCCGCGGCCGTCCAGCAGTTCAACGAACGACCTCGAACGCGAAGCCCTTCAGATATTCGGTCTCGGGAATCGAGGGGATGATGGGATGATCCGGGGCCTGCGTGAAGACGGCCACCCGGCGCAACAGGCGCCGCGTATCGAACGCCGCTGACAGGATGACATCCTGGAAGGTCACGGGATCCACATGGTGTGAACAGCAGAACGTCGCCAGCAAGCCGCCGCTCTTGACCAGTTTCAAGGCCCGGACGTGGATCTCCTTGTAACCCCGGAGAGCGTCCGGCACCGCCGCCCGGTTGCGGGTGAACGAGGGTGGATCCAAGATCACGGCGTCAAACGGCGGAATCAGTTTTTCGTTCGTCCCGACGGCGGTACGGGCCTTGAGCCAGTCGAAAACATTGACCGCCTCGAACGAACAGCGGTCGGTGAGACCGTTGGCTTGGGCGTGTTGCCGGGCCGCCGCCAAAGCCTCCTCGCTTTGGTCCAACAGATACACCGACGCTGCACCCGCTTGCGCCGCCGCGAGGCCGAAGCCCCCGATGAAACTGAACGCGTCCAGAACGCGCGCACCCGGCGTGCGGGCGATGAGTTCGGCCACCAGCCGCTGGTTCACCTGCTGATCCAAATACAGCCCCGTTTTGTGCCCCCCCAGCGGATCCACAGCGAACCGGAGCCCGTTCAGCGTCACCGTCACCGGGCCCGCCAACGCCCCCGCAAGAACGCCGACTTGTTCGGGCAATCCCTCGAGGCGACGACTGCTGATGTCATTGCGCTCGACGACCGCCCGCGGTGCAAAAAGTTCCTGCAACACGGCCACGATTTCGTGCTTTCGTTGGTCCATGCCAAGAGCCGAGGTCTGCAGCACCAGCACATCCTCATACTTGTCCACGATCAAACCACTGAGGAAGTCGCCCTCGGCGTTGACAACGCGGAACGAGTTGGTCGCGGGTAAAGCGCGTCGCCGGAGAGTGAGCGCAGACTGAATTCGATCGGTGAAGAAGGCCGTGTTGATCTCGACCTTCTCAGCCGCCAGAACCCGCACGAGGATCTTCGATTTCGAATTCCAAAGGCCGGTTCCCAACTGCCGGCCCTTCACGTCCCGTACCCAGACGGCATCACCGTCGGCAGGTCGCGGCCTGACGCTGGCGATGGTCCCGTCGTACACCCACGGGTGCCCGGCAACGATGCGGTCGCTCTCCCCACGCTTGAGGGTCACGACAGAAAGTTGGGTGGGAGGCAGCGCGTTCGACATGGGGCGTTTCAAGATGATCACCGGCTCAAGCCGGCTCGCGCAATCAACGCAGACGCCGCTCCGCATCGGAAGCGAAAACTCACCGGATCGGTGGCGTCATGACCGCGCTTACCCCCGAGGATTGCCGTTGCCGAGCGCCAACGACGCATCTCCGCCGGGGCGGCAAGAGCTATTCGACTGCTTCCTTGAGAACCACAAGTCGCGTTACCCCCTCGCGGACCAAGGTAAGCAGAACGCCCTTCTTCAGGTCGGCCCCCCTAACCGCCGCACGAAACTCGCGCAGCGACGACACAGAAGCGTGATTCACCTCCGAGATGATGTCTCCCGCCTCCACACCTTTGGCCGCCGCCAGACTGTCTGGTTCCACCTTGGTGACCATCAGCCCCTCGGCAAATTCAACCTTGAACTCCCGGGCCAGGTCGCGGGAGGCAACCTTGACCGTCAGACCCAGTTCCTTCGCCTCTTCTGCCACCGGGCCCCTCGGAGCCTCGGTTTGGCGGCCGGCGGAGACCTGCAATTCTTCCGGCCACTCGGCGGTCTTTACCTTGACTTGGACCGGCTTGTTGTTGCGCACGACGTCGAGCGTAATCTGTGCGCCGACCGGATGGCTGCGGACCGCCTGACGAAGCTCGTTGGCGTTGGTCACCTTCCGCCCTTCCACCGCCGTAATGACGTCGCCCAGCCGCAGATCGGACTTCGCCGCCGGACCATCCTTGCGGATGCCGCGTACAACGACCCCCTGCTCCACGCTGGTCACCGAATCGCGAAGATCCTCATCTTCTGTCAAAGCGCGGATTTCCAAACCCAGCCAGGCGCGCGTGTACTTGCCGTCCGCGATCAACTTGTCTGACACCTGTCTGGCGAGATTGCTGGGAATGGCGAAACCGATCCCGGTGTTAAGGCCGCGGATCATCGTGTTGATGCCGATGATCTCACCATCCAAGTTCACCAGTGGTCCACCGGAGTTGCCCGGGTTGATACTGGCATCCGTCTGGATGAAGTCCTGGTCCATGGACTGATCGGGTACGATCTGCGACCTCCCCTTCGCGCTGACGTGCCCGATCGTCACCGTGTAGTCGAGGTCGAACGGCGCACCGATGGCGATCGCAAACTCGCCCACACGCACCCGGTCGGAATCCGCAAAACTGGACGTCGGGAATCCACTGCCGTTGATCTTCAGCACCGCAAGATCGCTCTGGGCATCCACTCCCCGGACTTCCGCGTCGTACTCCTTGCCGTTCTTGAAACGCACGCGGATCTTCTCCGCGTTTTCCACGACGTGACTGTTGGTGAGGATATAACCGTCTTCCCGGATCACAACGCCCGACCCCTGGCCGCGCACGGGGGGATGGCGTCGCGGCGTTCTGGGTTGTTCCTCGGGCGATCGCTCCTCGAACTGCCGGCGGAACTCGCGGGGCAACCACTCCCACAATGGGCTTCCCTCATTCAACTGGCGTCCTCCCAGCTCGACCTTCTGCGTCACGTTGACTACCACCACGGAAGCCGACGCCTTTTCCGCCACCTCGATAAATGCCTGATTGAGCTGCCGGGCGTGTTCCATGGCCTCGGAAACTGCCCTGTCGGCGGCTATCACCGTGCCGGCCGCAGCCCACGCAAGTCCAATCCCCACCAACGCCGCCTTTTTTTGAAAGTTCATGCCCTCGAAGAGTGCCACAAATTCCCCGCTTGAAAAGACCGGCGCGTTGCCCGCTGCCGGAAGCGCCGTTGACGCTCCAGCAGATACGCGGATACCCTTCCGCCCCGAAAGGATTCGATGCTCGACGTCATTCAGAAACTCTTGGTCCTTCAAGACCGCGACCGGCGCATCCAACAACTCGAAGCCGAACTGGCCACGGTTGGCCCGCAGAGACAGTCCTTGGTCAGCGCAACGGCTGCCGCCCGGTCCAAGGCAGAAGGGGCGCGACAGCACGTACTGCATCTGGAAGCCGACCGGAAGAAACTGGAGTTGGAAGTAACGGCAAAACAGGAGTTGATCGAGAAGTACTCTCTCCAACAGTACCAAACCAAGAAGAATGAGGAATACAAAGCCCTCACCCACGAAATTGAGATGTGCCGCGAAGCCATCCGGAAACTCGAAGATCAGCAGTTGGATCTGATGGAGCAGAGCGAAAAAGCTCATCAGATCGCCGCAGAGGTCGCGAGGGAGGTGGAACTAAGCGAACGCGAGTTCCACGCCCAGATTGCCGCCCTCGATGAGCGTGAGGCGAATCTGCGTCGCCACCACGCCGATCTCACAGGCAACCGGGAGGATCTGGCGGCGGCGGTCGAGCCGGGCGTCCTGCCCAAGTACGAACGACTGCGACGAACGAAGGGGGGCAGCGTGGTGGTGGGGATTGACCACGGGGCCTGCGGTGGTTGCCACGTCAAGCTGCCCGCACAGGTGACCATCGCCTGCCGGGCAGCACAGGAGATTGTCAATTGCCCAAACTGCGGTCGAATCCTCTACTACACGTCTGACATGGACATGGTCCCGGCAGAATGAGCTGAAGTGACGGAGCAACGGAAAGCGGTCTCATCTAAAAACCGCAGCGGTCCTCAGTTCAGAACGACTTCACTTACCCTTCTCTTCCTTCTTCGCCTCCGTCCCGAGATCTGTGGCGGAAGCGTCAGCCGAACCCACCGCTTCCACGAACTCAACGATCGCCTGTTCGCCAGCGTCGCCCTGCCGGCGGTTGGGCAGCTTAATGATCCTTGTGTAGCCGCCGGGCCTGTCTTTCATGGCCGGAGCCACGTCTCGAAACAGAATCCGGCAGGCGTCCTCATCCTGATAGAGCCGCGCCGAAACCAATCGCCGGTGATGAAGCGTTCCCGCCTTGGCAAGCGTGACCATCTTTTCCGCGACGCTGCGGGCCGCCTTGGCCTTCGCCAAGGTTGTCGTCACCCGGCGATGCTTGATCAGGCTGCAAACCAAATTGGCCAGCATCCGATTTCGATGCTGACTCGTTCGTCCCAGTTTGGCAGTACGTTTAAGGTGGCGCATGGATAACGATTACTCCTTGCTGGGCTGATCCTCCTTCGGCGAGTCGATCAGCGCCTGGTCAATGTTCATGCCGAGCGTCAATCCGAGCGCGGCCAGTTTCTCCTTGATCTCGTTGAGCGACTTTTTCCCGAAATTACGGTACTTGAGCATCTCCTGCTCCGTCTTGGTGGCCAACTGGCCAACCGTCGTAATGTTCGCGTTGTTAAGGCAGTTGGCCGCGCGCACCGAGAGCTCAATCTCGTTAACGCTCATGTTGAGGAGCTTCTTCATTCGCGAGCGCTCCTCGTCCTGCGAATCCACAAATTCCTCGAACTGAATCGCGTTTTCGTCGTAGTTGTAGAAGGGCTCCAGGTGGCGCTTAAGGATCGAAGAGGCCTGAACTAACGCGTCGCTGGGTGAAATTCTGCCGTCCGTCCAAATCTCCAGGATCAGCTTGTCGTAGTCTGTCTTCTGGCCAACGCGCGCTGCTTCGACCGTGTAGCGCACACGGGTAACCGGGGAGAACAGGGAATCAACGGCGATAACGCCGATCGGCTGATCGGCCTTCTTGTTTTCGTCGCCCGGGCAGAATCCTCGACCCACTCGAACCTCGAACTCCATCTCCAGCTTCTTTTTCCTGTCCAAGGTGCAGATCAACTGGTCGGGGTTCACAATCTCCAGATTCTGGCACAACTGGATGTCACCGGCGACCACCCGGCCTTCCTTGTTCACCGAGAGCAACAGCATCGGAAAATCTCGCACATTATTGGCCGCCTTGAATTTTATCTTTTTCAGATTTAGTACGATCTCCGTGACGTCCTCCACCACGCCATCCACCGTGGTGAATTCATGCATGGCACCCTCGATCTTTACGGACGTTATGGCGGCGCCTTCCAAGGAAGAGAGCAACACCCTCCGCAACGAATTTCCGATGGTATGACCATACCCGGTCTCGAAGGGCTCCGCCGTGTACCTGGCATACGTCGGAGAGGCCGTTGCCTCGTCCCGCGCAAGCCGCTTGGGCATCTCGAATCTTCCTAATCGAACTGGCATACTTGGATCCTTTGCAATTTTAATCTGACCATCCCCTGCTCACGAGTCGCACATTCATGGTCCATATAATTGCCACACAGTGGGAAAATCACCCGCTCGAACTTATCGCGAATAGAATTCCACGACCGCTTGTTCGTTGGCAACCGGCTGAATTTCATCCCTCGTTGGGATGCGCATCAGCGTCCCCTTGAACGAATCCTTGTCCAGCGTCAGCCAATCGGGAATTGAACGACCGCTCGAAGATTCCAGGCTGCGGGTGGCCATCTGCCGGGAAACCTTCGAGTCGGAAACCTCGACCACGTCATTGACCCGTACCGCGAACGCAGGCGAGGAAACTTTCCTTCCATTCACACGAATGTGGCCGTGAACAACCATCTGCCGCGCAGCCGCCCGGGTCTGTGCAAAACCTAGTTGGTAAACGATGCTGTCGAGCCGCAGCTCCAGGATTTGAAGCATGGTCTCGCCCGTCACCCCTCGCTTCCGCAAGGCGCGTGCATAAACTCCACGGAACTGGCGTTCCTGGAGTCCATAGTAGAAACGCAGTTTCTGTTTCTCGATCAACCCCTGCCCGTACTCGGTTGTCTTCCGGCGGGACTTCGGCCCGTGAACTCCGGGTCCGTAGTTGCGCCGCTCCAAATATTTACTCGGACCAAATAGCGGTGTTCCGAAGCGCCTGCTCAAACGAACCCGCGGACCAGTATATCGAGCCATAGAAAACCTCTTGCTTTCAGGTGCTACACCCTTCGCTTCTTCCGCGGGCGGCAACCGTTGTGCGGGACGGGGGTCACATCTCTGATCGTTGTTATCTCCAATCCGATTGCCTGCAATGCACCCACGGCGGATTCCCTTCCGGAACCGGGGCCCCTAACTTGCACTTCGACCTCTTTTAACCCGTGAGACATCGCCTGACGCGCCGCATCTCGCGCCACTTGTTGCGCTGCGAAGGCGGTGCTCTTCCTCGACCCCTTGAACCCCACTCTCCCGGCGGACGACCACGAGATCAGGTTGCCCTGCATGTCGGTGATGGTCACTTGGGTATTGTTGAACGTTGCCAGAATATGCGCCACGCCGGAAGCAATATTTTTCGATCCCTTTGCCTTGATGATCTTCTTGCCGGCCAAGTCATCCGCCAGCAACTCGGCCGCAGTAGGCGCCGCCGCCGGTGCTGCCACTGCCGAGGCTTGTGTCTTGTCGGCCGCCTTCACCGCTCCGCCGACTGCGTCACCACCGGCAGTCTTGGAATCCCTCGGGCTAGATCCCCCCTTTGCTGGTTCCTTCCCTGCAGCCGCGCTGCCGACACCTGAATCCTTCCCCGACGCAAGATTCTCCCCGCTTGGACTTTTGATTTGGTCAGACATGAGTCAGTCGCTTAGTGGATACCAGTTTTCGCATTCGGATTGCGCTGTACGCCCACCGTCTTGCGGGGCCCCTTGCGCGTCCGCGCGTTTGTCTGGGTTCGCTGGCCCCGTACCGGCAAGCCCCGGAGGTGCCGTATTCCCCGGTAGCACTTGATGCCCTGCAACCGTTTGAGATTCAAGCCGATCTCCCGGCGCAAATCGCCCTCAATGACATATTTCCCATCTTGAATAGCATGCACGATCTGAGACAACTGCTGTTCAGACAAATTCTTTGCGCGAATGCTGGGATCAATTCCGGCGCGATCGAGAATTTCCCGCGCATTGCACGGACCGACACCGTAGATATAGCGAAGCGCGATATCGATCCTTTTCTCCCCTGGGATGTCCACGCCTAAAACACGTGCCATATTTTTGTAACGTTTACTATCCTTGCCGTTGTTTGTGCCTGGGATTTGAGCAAATCACACGAATTACTCCCTTGCGTCGCACCACCTTGCAGTGCTCGCAAAGCCGCTTAACCGACGCGCGTACTTTCATAATCTGATCCGAAACCTCACGACCGCATCTGATGGACAAACGCCAAAGGTTTGGCCGAACAGTCTCTGCCCGCCAAACCCCCCACTGCCATATACTGCGTGACCAAGGCCATTATTTGCCTTCGTCGCTCTCCAAGATCCTCGCCTTCACGCCTCCCGGGTAAGAATCTCCGGCAAATGATTCGTCACTAGCACTGTATGCTCAAAGTGTGCAGACCATGATCCGTCCATTGTCACCGCAGTCCAACCGTCCTTCAACACCCGGACGTCGGCCCCCCCCGCGTTTACCATTGGTTCAATAGCCAAGGTCATCCCGGGCTCTAAGAGCTGCCGACAATTCGGATCAACATAATTGGGAATTTGTGGATCCTCATGCATGGCGCGCCCCACGCCATGGCCTACGAATTCCCGCACGACGCTGAAACGCTCTCTTTCAACTAGCGTCTGAACCGCCCGGGAAATGTCTGTCACCCGGTTGCCCGCAATAGCCGCCGCCACACCCCGATACAGCGCCGCCTCCGTGACGTCCAATAGCCTCTGAGTCTCCACGTCGCAGCCGCCGACGGCGACGGTTCTCGCATTGTCGCCAATATATCCTTCAAAGATCACCCCAACATCAATACTGACTATGTCACCAAAGCGCAGCCGCCGTCCGCCAGCCAAGCCATGCACGACCTCATCATTGACCGAAATGCACGCATGGCAAGGATAACCCCTGTAACCCAAAAAAGCGCTTCTGCCACCAAACTCGCGAATCCGAACCGCTGCCAACTCGTCCAGTTCACGGGTCGAAATGCCCGGCCCGACAGCCCTACATAGATCCGCTAGAACTTTGGCCGCAACCCGTCCCGCGCTCCGCATCCGCCGCTGTTCATTCTCGCTCTTGATGACAACCACGGGCTGACCTCAGCATTGTCGGCAACAGCAGAGTTCGGAGTATAACCACGCACAATCAGAATCTGCCACGAATGCGTCCCTTTTTCAGAAACCCATCGTAGTGCCGCATCAGCAGATGAGATTCCATCTGCCGCATGGTGTCCAGCATAACACCCACCGCGATTAACATACTGGTGCCTCCAAAAAACTGACCTACCTCAAATGGGATGTTGACGAGACGGTACATCAGCGTCGGAATCACGGCGATTACGACCAGGAATATCGCCCCCGCGAGGGTAATGCGACTCATCGCACGGTGAAGAAAATCGCTGGTGGCCTGGCCTGGGCGGACACCTGGAATATATCCCCCATACTTTTTCAAATCGTCAGCGATTTGCACCTCATTGAACTGGGTCGCTACCCAAAAGTATGAAAAGAACATAATCATCAGAGCTTCCACACCAATATATATTGGCTGTCCGAACTGAAGGTTGACAGCAATAACCTCGAAAACCTTGCTCACGCTGGCATACCCTTTTGCGGTAACGCCTGCCAAAGTCGAAAAGATCTTTTCCGGGAACATCAGAATTGCCTGTGCAAAGATTATCGGCATCACCCCAGCGTAGTTAACCCGCAGCGGCATGAACGAAGTTCCGCCCGCATAAACCTTTCTCCCCACCGCTCGTTGAGCGTACTGCACAGGTATTTTTCGCTGGGCCTGAGTTACCGCAATCACGCCAGCCACCACTGCCACGATCAACAACAGCATGGCGACCGCGTGGAACATGTGAAATGTATTGGTCACCGGAGTCCCTTTCGGCGGAAAGAACATCAGCCACGCCGAGGTAACTGCCATGGGAACCCGAGACAAAATACCCACCGTAATCACCAGAGACACTCCGTTCCCGATGCCGCGATCAGTAATTTGCTCTCCCAGCCACATCAGCAGCAGTGTACCGGTAGTTAGCAATAGAACTGTTTGGATTCGATACCACCACACGTTCTCAATCAGCACCAAGCCACCCGGAAAACTGCCTCCGAAAACCTTTTCCGGGTTTTCCCAGCCCAAAGCCATCACGAAGCCCTGTCCGAGACAAAGGACAACGGTCAGGTATCGGCCATATTGAATGATTTTCGCCCGTCCGCCTTCTTCGCGCACCAACTTACTTAGCTGTGGAATTACAGCGCTGAGAAGTTGGATGATGATTGTTGCGCTTATATACGGCATGATCCCGAGCGAGCCGATGGCGCATTTTTCCAGAGCCCCGCCAGTGAAAAGGCTATACATGCCCACCAACCCCCCGGCCTTGTTGGCGTTCTCCTCGAAAAACTGGGCCAGCGAGGCTCCATCCAGCCCAGGAATTGGAATCAAGGCGATCAGACGGCAAACCCCCAGCATCAAAATGGTGAAAATGATCCGGGATTTAAGTTCCGGAATTTTCAGGCAGTTGCCGAAGGTGCTGAGGATCGATCGCAGCATAGGGTGCCGAGTCAGGACGCGGGATCGGCGGTAACGGTTTGACAGACACCGCCAAGGGCCTCGATCCGAGCCTTTGCCGAGGTGCTGAATGCATGCACTCGAACCGTTAGTCGGCGCTCCAGCTTCCCGCCACCCAAAATCTTGATCCCGTCAGCTTTCCCATTTGCGAGCCCCCGCTCTCGCAGGAGGGACTCATCAACCACGGTTCCGTCCTCGAAACATTCCAGCGCGGAGAGATTTACCGGGATGAAAACGGTGCGGTGCCGCGAGTTGTTGAATCCCCGCTTGGGCATCCGTCTTATGAGCGGCATCTGCCCGCCCTCAAAACCCACGCGGATCGAACTTCCTGAGCGAGCGCTTTGGCCCTTTCCTCCCCGCCCCGACTGCCTGCCACGCCCGCTCGCCTCGCCTTGGCCGAGCCGCTTCCGCCGATGTTTAGCCCCAGGTCTAGGCCTCAGATTGTGCAGTCTCATGTGTTCTAGAACGCTCCCCCCGCGGGGCTCTCCTCGGACACGGTCAACCCCCGGAGTTTCAAAATATCTTCACGCCGCCGGAGCGACACCAGCGCACTTAAAGTGGCTTTTGCCACATTCGCGGCATTTTTCGAGCCAAGCGACTTGCTTAGAACATCCCGAATGCCTGCCAACTCGATCACAGCGCGAACAGTTTTCCCGGCAATTATACCGGTGCCGGGCGATGCGGGCTTCAACAACACTCGTGCGCCGTCAAACACTGAAAGTGCTTCGTGAGGAATCGTGCTGCCCCTTGTAAATATCGTAACCAAGTTCGACCGCGCATTCTCGCCCCCCTTTCGGATCGCATCGGCAACCTCACCCGCCTTGCCCAACCCTAAACCAACTCTACCCTTGCCGTCGCCCGCCGCGACGAGAGCGCTGAAGCTGAATCGGCGACCCCCTTTGACAACCTTGGCAGAGCGATTAATGTAAATTACACGTTCTTGGACGTCGTCAAGGCGGCCCTCACCTTGAGGATCGGCGTTGTCGCGGCCTAGTCGTCCACGTCCGCCCCCGCGTGCGCCAAAGCTCCGTGAACCGCTACGCCTGTCTGCTACTGCGGAGGTCTGTTTAATTGATTCGGACACGCTATGCTCCTCTTAGTTCAAAACCGCAAACCACCCTCTCGCGCAGCATCCGCCAGCGCCTTGACCTTCCCGTGGTAGCGGGCACCACTGCGGTCGAACACCACACGGTCTATCCCAACCTCCTTGGCCTTGGCCGCCGCCACCGCTCCAAGCCATCGGGCAGTTGCGACATTCGCCCCAACCTTTCCCTCAGGCGGTCGCTGCGTCCGCGTTGACACCGCCCCCAATGTGTGCCCAGTAACATCATCCACAAACTGCACGTAGATGTGCTGATTGCTAAACTTCACGCTCATACGGGGCCGCCCGGCGACACCACGGATCCTCTCCCGGATCCTCTGCCGCCTTCGCGACCGTAAAGCGAGTTTTTTTTCCGTCTTCATGTTAAGATGTTGTCAAATAGGGGCTGGCTGACAACCATCAAGCCTACTGAACCGTCTTGCCCTCCTTCCGTATTATCTTCTCGCCGGCGTAACGGATACCTTTTCCCTTGTAGGGTTCGGGCGGGTAAAAACCCCGCAACTCCGCCGCGACGCGACCGACAATTTGCCGATCTGGGCCCTCAATCAGCAATTTCGTATTCTCCTCGACTGACACTTTAACTTGGTCCGGGATTTCATAGGCGATCGGATGAGAATAACCCAATTGCAAGTTCACCACTCCTCCCTGCACGGAAGCCTTGAATCCAACCCCACTGATCTCCAGTCGCTTGGAGAATCCCTCGCTGACACCGCGAACCATGTTGTTCACCAAGGCTCGGCTCAAGCCGTGCAGCGCCTTGGTCCCCTGCCCCTCTACGTCGCATCTCAGAAAGACGTGCCCTTTCTCTATTTGAGCCGATATGCCAGGCGGCAACTGGTACGCCAAAGACCCCTTGGGCCCCGTGGTGACCAGATTCCTGCCGGAGATCGTCACCGTCACCCGTTCAGGTACTACCACTGGAGACTTTCCAATTCTTGACATAAAAGCTCCTACCAGACACAGCAAAGCACCTCGCCGCCCACATTCTCCCGCTTCGCCTGGCTCCCTGCCATGACTCCCCGCGGAGTCGTCAAAATAGTAATCCCCATCCCCGTAAGCGTCTTGGGAATTGCCCCGGCCCCAGCGTAACGTCGTAAGCCCGGCTTGCTCACCCGTCGAAGCCCACTAATCGCAGGCACCTTGTCGACATACCGCAGCTTCAATTTCAATGTAAGCTTCTTACTCCCTTCTACCGAGACGCCATCGAGGTAGCCTTCACGCTCGAGAACCCGGGCGAGCGCCTCCTTCAGTTTCGAGTGGGGCAGGGAAACGGTCGGCAGCGACGCACGAACCGCATTTCTTATCCGCGCCAGCATGTCAGCAATCGGATCAGTCATAGTCACCAACTCGACTTCGTTACACCAGGAATTAAGCCGTTCAGGGCCATTTCGCGGAAGGTCAGCCTTGATAATCCAAACTTGCGCAGATGCCCACGGCGCCTTCCAGTCACTCTGCATCGGTTGACCGTTCTAACAGGACTGGAATCTCTTGGCAGCTTTGAAAGGCCGGCGTAGTCCTTCTTTGCCTTGAGTTCCGCCCGGAGCGCTGCGTACTTCTCAACCGTGCTCCGTTTTCGCTTATCGCGCTCAATCCAAGAGGCCTTAGCCATAGGTTTCTACTTCCCTTCCGCGAATGGAAATCCCATCAGCCGAAGGAGGTCGAGCGCCTCCTCGTTGCTTGCCGCGCTTGTAACAATTGTTATGTCCATTCCTTGATGTCGTTTAATCTTGTCGAGGTCAATCTCCGGAAAGATCGTCTGATCATCCAAACCTAGGGAATAGTTTCCTCGACCGTCAAAAGCGCGCATCGACATGCCCCGGAAATCGCGGATCCTTGGCAAGGTAACAGAAACCAAGCGGTCAAAGAATTCGTACATGGCTGCCCGGCGAAGCGTTACGTGACACCCAATTGGCTGGCCGCGCCGCAATTTGAAATTCGCCACCGCCCGCCGAGATTTGTCAACCACCGGCCTTCTTCCGGTGATCGCAGCCAAGTCTCGAGCCGCGTCGTCAACCGCCACTTTCTCCAGCGAGGAACTCACCCCCATGTGGACCACGATCTTCTCCAAGGCTGGCACTTGGTGAAGGTTCCTGTATTTTCGCTGGTCCTTAAGAGCTGGGCGGACCTCTTTTTCGTATCGCTCCTGCAGTCGTGGTTTCATGGCTCCCCTTGCCCCCCTTCCCTCGCCCCACGCTTCTCTCGTCTGGCATCGAAGACAGCCGCTTTCATGACATTTGACGCATGAATACTTCCCTCCCTTTCGACAATCGCGCCTTGCGGGTGCTGCTGGCTTCGGCGAGTGTGCCGCTTGATCATCTTGCAGCCCTCCACAATTACCCGGCCCTTTTTGCGCAGCACCGCGATGATCCGCCCCCGCTTGCCCTTTTCGGTTCCCGAAATGACCACTACCTCGTCGCCCTTTTTGACGTGAAGCTTTTGCATAACCGTCAAATGACCTCTGGGGCCAGCGAAATGATTTTCATGAAGCGCTTATCGCGAAGTTCACGCGCGACGGGCCCAAAAATCCGCGATCCGCGCGGATTGTTCTCCTTGTCAATGATGACTATCGCATTACTGTCGAATCGGAGGTAGGAACCGTCGCTGCGGCGAATCGCGTTTCGTGTCCGAACCACTACCGCGTCAACCACCTCTCCCTTCTTTACCGTTCCGTCTGGGGCGGCCTCCTTCACATGCGCCTTGATGATATCGCCGACAGCCGCATATCTCTGATTCCGCGACAACACACCGATCGCCGCGGCGCGTTTCGCACCAGAATTGTCCGCCACATCAAGAATTGAACGAACCTGCAGCATATCAGACTCCCTCCTGTAGAACGCCCGCCGTCTCCGAAGCGGCCTTCTTGCCAATCACCTCTACCAGCCGCCACTTCTTAAGTCGGGAAAGCGGGCGCGTCTCCTCCACGACCACCCGATCCCCAACCTTAGCCAAATTATCCTCATCGTGAACATACAGCTTCTTGAAGCGGGTGACGACTTTCTTAAATTCTGGGTGACGAACGCGACGCTCAACCTGCACAACAATCGTCTTCCGCATCTTTGCCGAGACAACCCTACCCCTCCGCTTTTTTCGGGTTCCGCGCTGATCGCCACATCCTGATGAGATTTCCACAGTCATCGTGTCCCCCCTCGTCGCATTTCGCTCAATCGGGTCTCCACTCGCGCTATGTCCCGCCGCAAGGAACGGAGGCGGTCCGGCTTCTCCAACTGACTCGAGGCCTTCTGGAGCCGCAGGTTGAACAGCTCCTGCCGCAGATCGCGACTGAGAGCGAACAGCTCTTGCACTGACTTCTCTCTGATTTCCGAAATCCTGATCATGCCGAGTAGCATTCCACGAAATTAGTGCCGGCAGATAAATTTTGTTTTGATGGGCAATTTTGTCGCCGCCAAGCGCATGGACTCCCGTGCCACCTCTTCCGGAACCCCGTCCACCTCAAAAATCACAGCCGCTGGCTTAATCACTGCCACCCAGCTCTCCACTGCGCCCTTACCAGTTCCCATCCGAACCTCCAAAGGCTTCTTAGTGAAAGGCTTGTCGGGAAAGACACGTATCCACATTTTACCCCGCCGCTTCATGTAGCGGCTGATCGCGACGCGTGCCGCCTCAATCTGCTTTGTGTCAAGCCAGCATCGCTCCAACGCTTGCAAACCATACTCCCCGTAGGCGACCGTGTTACACCGAGTCGCCAAGCCGGCACGATTTCCTCGTTGCTGCTTCCTGTGCAACACTCTGGCGGGCATCAATGGCATAGGTATTCCTCGACGAAGGGTGCTTGGACTCAGCCGCCAACGGGAACGACACCATTACCGGTTGCGGCATCTTTCCTAGGCGTTTTCCGCTCACCTTTGCAAATCCAGCACTTGACACCCAGCTTGCCGTAAACCGTCAGCGCTTCTGCAAAACCAAACTCAATCCGAGCGCGCAGGGTATGCAAGGGCACGCGTCCTTCATGATAGGACTCAACCCGAGCTAACTCCGCACCGCCCAGCCGGCCGGCGCAGCGAACTTTAATGCCTTCGGCGCCCTTTTCCATCGCTATTTGCACCGCCTTTTTCATTGCCCGCCGGAAGGAGGCACGTCGTTCCAGTTGGAGGGCGATGTTCTCAGCAACCAACTGGGCATCAGTGTCAGCATCCTTAATCTCATGGATGTCCACGTAAATCTCTTTTCCGGTCAATCTGCCTAGATCTTCTTTTAGCTTGTCGATCTCCTGCCCTTTGCGCCCAATTACCACTCCTGGCCTCGCCGTGTGCACGGTGATTCGGCACCGATTTGCCGCCCGTTCTATCTGTATCAGGGGCACCGCCGCCCCCTCGAGCCGCTTCTTTACGTGGCTGCGAATTGTTTGGTCTTCCACCAAGAGTGTCGCAAAATCCTTTTTCGACGAGAACCAGCGAGACCGCCAATCCCGATTAACCGCTACTCGGAGTCCAACTGGATTTGACTTCTGGCCCATAGATGATTATTCGTCAGAGAGCACGATCTTAATATGGCATCGCCGCTTCAAGGTGGGCCCAGCCGATCCGCGCGCTTTCGGAGTGAATCGTTTGAGAGTCGTTGCCGTGCCGGTAGTTGCCGCTTTGACACGCAGCGTTTCAACTTTTAGGCTGCGATTGTTCTCGGCGTTGGCGATGGCTGACTTAAGCGTCTTCAAGGCTCCCCTTGCCGATTTCCTCGGTACCACTTCGAGCGCCGCCAAGGCGTCTTCGGCTGGCAGGCCCTGGATCTGTCGCACCACTTCGCGCATCTTCTGAGGCGACATGGGAAAATTCTTTGTAATCGCGTGAACCTCCATACAGCTATTTCGAGCTACTTGGCTTCCGCCTTTGCCGTGTGAGCACCATGCTTCCTGAAAGTGCGCGTCGGCGAGAACTCTCCCAGCCGGTGGCCTACCATGTTTTCAGTCACGAAAACCGGATTGAAGACTTTACCATTGTGGACGTTGAAAGTCAGGCCGACGAATTCTGGAGTGATCATTGAGCGCCTTGACCAAGTCTTTATCGGAGCCTTTGATTTCTCCTGTCGCGCCCTTTCGATCTTTTCCATCAAATGGTGGTCTACGAACGGGCCCTTTTTGATTGAACGCCCCATAATCCTATTTGAGCTTCATTGCACGACCGTCCCGCCGCACCACTATGAATCGGTTAGATTGGCGCCGCCGATGGCGGGTTCGGAATCCCTTCGCCAGCACACCCCAAGGCGAGGCGAGGTGCTGCCAACCCCCTCCCGACTTCGATTTTCCTGCCCCGCCGCCGTTGGGGTGATCCACCGGATTTCGAGCGACCCCGCGAGTGATCGGGCGAATTCCCCGGTGTCGGGATCGCCCGGCCTTGCCCAGCACCACATTCTCATGGTCCAAATTGCCGACCTGACCGATGGTCGCCGAGCATTTTTCATTTACCCGCCGAATCTCACCAGAGGGAAGCCTGATAACCGCGTACCCATTGTCCCGGGACATTAGGGTCGCCGCCCCACCAGCGGCCCTCACAAGCTGTCCCCCGCGCCCGGGCGTCAGTTCAATGTTATGAATCGCCGCCCCAACCGGAATCCCAGCCAATGGGAGGCTATTGCCCAATTCGGCCGGGGCCCCGGAACCGCTCATCACTTGCGCCCCGACCTTCAGGCCGTTCGGCGCGACGATGTAAGCCTTTTGGCCGTCGGCATACTTCAAAAGGGCCAGCCGCGCCGACCGAATTGGATCATACTCAATCGCGACGACCTCGGCTCGAACACCAACCTTGCGCCGCTTGAAGTCAACCAATCGCAGTCTTTGCTTGTGACCACCACCAATTCCCCGCGCCGTGACCCGCCCGTAGCAGTTACGGCCGCCAGTTTTTTTGCGGGGCGTCAGCAAAGCCTTTTCGGGACGCTTCTTCGTGATCTCGTCGAACCCCGCCACCGTAATATACCGGCGAGAAGGGGTAAGCGGTCTGTAAAGCTTAACTGCCATAAGGTCCTCGAGACTTACGTCAGAACAATCTTGTCTCCTGGCTTCAGGGTCACAATCGCTTTTTTCCATTCTGGCGACCGACCCGCTTGGTGGGTTCTCTTTCGGCGCAACTTCCCCGGCACGGTCATCGTCCGAACACGGACCACTTTAACCTTGAAAAGGTCCTCTACTGCCCTCCGGATCTCCAGTTTGGATGCCTGCACATCCGCCACCAGGGTGTACTGATTGAACTTCTCAGACTGGAGCGATCCCTTTTCCGTCAGCCGCGCCGTTTTAATGATATCGAAAGAGATCATGTTATTGCAAGCGTTTCGCGACCTCTGCCAGAGCAGATTGAGTGAACAGCAGGTGATCGTACTTCAGAACCTCATAGGCGTTCAAGTCCCGCCCACGCGCAAGCGCAAGCCACGGAATGTTGCGCCCGGCAAGTCGAAGATTGGGTGCCGCTGAATCGTCCACGAGCAGGACGCTTCCCGTGAGACCCATCCCCTTCAGCTTGGCAACCAACTCCCTAGTCTTCGGAGATTCGACCGCAAGCTCGGCCAAAAGGGAGACGCTGCCATCTCGGAGACGATCACTCAATGCCTTTCGCAGAGCCATTCGCTGCGTCTGGCGGTTGACCTTCTTCGAAAAATCCCGTGGTTTCGGGCCAAAAACGACTCCGCCACCTCGCCAGAGCGGAGACTGGTAGGATCCTGCCCTCGCCCGACCGGTTCCTTTTTGCCGCCAAGGCTTCTTGCCGCTTCCAGCCACCTCTCCCATCGTCTTTGTGCAGGCTGTGCCCCGTCGTCGAGCCGCAAGGAGCGCCACCACGCTGTCATGAACAGCCTGGGTACCGCGCCCATCCGAAATCAATGCGAAGCCAGGATCAACTTCTCCGGTAATCGTCCCGGAAAGATCCCGAACGGGAATCTTCATCATCGGTTCAGGAGATACTGAGTCCATTATTTCTTTTTCTTCGCCGCCTTGGCTCCCGCCTTGGCCTCTTCTTTCGCCTTCCGTTCCTCAGCCCTCGCCGCACGGATAGCGACAGCCTTCACCTTGGGAATCTTCTTTGATTCGCGAATGACCACGTAGTCACCCTCGGAACCCGGAATCGCACCCTTGATGAGCAATAGATTTTCCTCGGCGAGTACTTTGACGATCTCAAGATTCTGGGTCGTCCGACGCACTTGGCCCATGTGACCCGGCATCCGCATCCCCTTCATTACAGTACCGGGAAACAGACGTTGCCCGATCGCACCCGAACGCCGGTGCCATCCCTTCGCGCCGTGCGTCATATCTCCACCCCGAAATCCGTGCCGCTTGACAACACCTTCAAAGCCCCGTCCCTTGGTCGTCCCGATAACGTCCACAAAGTCGCCCACCTCGAAAATCCCGGCACCAATTGTGTCTCCAGGTTTCACCGGCAATGAAAAGCCACGGAACTCCCGAATCCGCTTTACACCTTCAACTCCAAACTTCGCCAAATGACCCCGGACTGCCTTAGTCAAACGGGAAGGCTTTTGTGCATCGAAACCGAGCTGCACCGAATCGTAGCCGTCCTTACCCGACTTCGACTTGACCTGCAAGACCGAATTAGGTCCGGCTTGGACCACCGTGACGGGCACAACCACCCCGTCCGTGTCGTACACACGGGTGTGACCAAGCTTCTTGCCGAGCAATCCAACCATACGCTAGATCTTGATTTGAATGTCCACACCTGCCGGGAGGTTCAACTTTTTCAACTCGTCCACGGTCTTGGCGGTCGGTTCCAAGATGTCCAGCAGCCGTTTATGGGTCCGCTGCTCAAACGACTCCATAGACTTCTTGTCCGCATGGGGTGACCGGTGAACCGTGAATCGCTCAATGCGGGTCGGCAGAGGCACCGGTCCAGCCACCATCGCGCCCGTGCGCTTGACGGTGTCCACGATGTCCCGGACGGATTGGTCAATCACCCGGTGATCGAACGCCTTAAGTCGAATTCTAATGCGCTGTCCGGCCATACGATTTCTTGAAAGCTACTCGTCCTTACGTTCGGGCGGGTTTTGGTTTCGCCGTTTCTAGAATCGAAGCCGCAACGGCCGAGGGTACTGGCTCAAAGGAGTGCGGCTCCATTGAATAAGCCGCGCGGCCTTTAGACAAAGAGCGAATTGCTGTCGCGTAGCCAAACATTTCCGCCAACGGCACATGCGCGTGCAAGCTGGTGGCATTGTTCTTCGCCTCGATACTAACGATCTTTCCGCGACGACGATTCAAATCGCCCAGCAAATCACCCTGATACTCCTCCGGGGTTGTACACTCCACCTTCATGATGGGTTCAAGAAGGATTCCTCCGGCCTTTTTTGCGGCGTCCTTCAGGGCAAAAATCCCGGCCATTTTGAAAGCAAGCTCAGAGGAATCCACCTCGTGGTAAGTCCCATCCACCAACGCAACCTTCAGGTCAACCATCGGGAAGCCGGCGAGCACTCCGCCCGCGATGCCCTCGTTTATTCCAGCGATGACGGCAGGGATATATTCCTTCGGGATTGCGCCACCAACGATTTTGTTTTCGATCTCAATGCCTTTGCCCCGTTCATTGGGCGCCAAGGTGATCAGGGCATGGCCGTATTGGCCCCGACCACCCGACTGCCGGATGAACTTGCCTTCGCCTTCAGCCGCCCGGGTAACGGTTTCGCGATACGCGATTTGCGGGGCGCCCGCCGTGGCTTCCACCTTGAATTCCCGGAACAACCGGTCACGAATGATCTCCAAATGCAGTTCACCCATTCCGGCGATGATCAACTGCCCGGTTTCGCTGTTCGTGAAAACCCGGAAGGTCGGGTCTTCTTCGGCGAGCCGCTGGAGACCCTCGCTCATGCGATCGCGGTCCGCCTTGGTCTTCGGTTCCACCGCCATGGAAATCACCGGCTCAGGAAAGGTCGGCGGCTCCAGCAGCACCTGAAACTCCTCATCGCACAGCGTGTCGCCGGTTGTAATGTTTTTAACGCCCACCAACGCCGCGATGTCGCCCGAGTACACGGTGTCGCAGTCCAGCCGCTTGTCCGCTTGAATCATCATCACGCGGCTGATCCGCTCTCGCTTGCGGGTGCGGGGATTGTAAATGACATCACCCTTGCGCAACTGACCGCTATACACCCGGAAGAAGACCAGTTTCCCGACGAACGGGTCTGACCAGAGCTTGAAAGCGAGCGAGCAGAATTTTCCGCCATCGTCGGGTTTGACCTCAACGGGCACGGACTCATCCGCGGGATGCTGGCCCACCGTCGCCGGTACATCCAGAGGGGACGGCAAGTAATCCGCCACGGCGTCCACCAAAGGCTGCACGCCCCGCTTCTTGAACGCCGACCCGCAAAGGACCGGCACGAATTCAATCCGGCATGTCAGGCGCCGGATTGCCCGTTTCAATTTCTCAGGCGGTATCGGCTTGTCTTCGATCACCAATTCCGCGATTTCGTCATCCTTGTTGGCGACCGCATCCACCAACTCGGCCAAGGCCGTCCCGGCCGCATCTTTGAGCGCGTCAGGGATATCCGTGACCTGAAAGCGCATCCCGGTGTCGTCAGTCGGGTCGTAAATGAGCGCGCGTTGACTTACGACATCAATGACACCCGTCAGGTTGTCCTCCCTGCCAATCGGAATCACGACCGGATAGGCGTAAGCACCCAACTTCCGGCGCATCTCGCTGACCGCGTTTTCGAAGTTTGCCCCGGTGCGATCCATCTTGTTCACGAAGGCGATGCGCGGGACGCGATACTTGGTCGCCTGCCGCCAGACGGTTTCGGACTGCGGCTGCACGCCCGCAACCGCGCAGAAGACCGCGACGGCGCCGTCAAGAACGCGCAAAGAGCGCTCCACTTCGGCGGTAAAATCAACGTGCCCCGGAGTGTCTATGATATTGATCCGTAGCGGGATCCCCTCAAACAGTTTGGTCGTGCCGTCCGCTTTCTGGGTCCAGTAGCAGGTGGTTGCCGCCGAAGTGATCGTGATGCCCCGCTCGCGCTCTTGCTCCATCCAGTCCGTGACCGTGTTACCATCATCCACGTCACCCATCTTGTGGATGAGACCGGTGTAATAAAGAATCCGCTCCGTCGTCGTGGTTTTCCCGGCATCAATGTGCGCCGCCACCCCGATGTTTCGGGTATGCTCCAGCGCATACTTCCGATGGGGAGAGTTGACTGGCAGACGTATGTCTGTCGTTGAGGCCATCCGATTCCAGTGGTGTCTTCTCTGCGACTCTTTCGACGAAAGCAGTTTCGTTTCCGCCTGCCGGGACAACTACCAGCGGAAGTGGGCGAAAGCCTTGTTGGCTTGGGCCATTTTGTGGACGTCGTCCCGTTTACGAATCGCGTTACCTTGTCCCTGGTACGCTTCGAGAATTTCAGCCGCCAACGCCTGCCTCATCGGCACGCCCTTTCGGGCGTCAGCGAAGTCCACAATCCACCGCATGGCCAGCGCCACCTGCCGATCGGCAGGGACCTTCAAGGGCACCTGATACGTCGCCCCGCCCACCCGCCTGGGTTTGACCTCAAGTCTCGGTTTGGCGTTGTCCACTGCCCGTTGCAGGATTTCCAGCGGATTGGCGGCGGGGTTTTTTACCGTGAGCTCCTCGAAGGCATCATAGACGATCCGCTGCGCGGTGCTTTTCTGGCCCCACTTCATGACCGTGTTCACCAACCGGGTGACCAAAGTCGAATTGTACCGCGGGTCGGCTAGAACCGGGCGTTTCACTGCTTGACGGCGACGAGACATACTTGGGAAACCTATTTGGCCGGGGCTGCTGCCGACGGCTTGCCAGCCTTTGGCCGTTTCACTCCGTATTTCGACCGACTGACGCGCCGCTTCTCCACACCGGCAGCATCAAGCGTCCCTCGGACGATGTGGTACCGGACGCCGGGGAGGTCCTTCACCCGCCCCCCCCGCACCAACACGATCGAATGTTCCTGCAAGTTGTGTCCTTCGTCAGGGATGTAGGCGATTACCTCATGCCCGTTGGTCAACCGCACCTTCGCCACTTTCCGCATGGCCGAATTGGGTTTCTTCGGCGTGCGGGTCATTACCTGCAAGCAAACACCCCGCCGGAACGGCGAACCCTCAAGAGCCGGCGACTTGCTCTTGTACTTGATTCGACTTCGCCCTTTACGAACGAGTTGGTTGATGGTCGGCATCGCGAAACAAAAAATAATTGCGCGGAAACTGGAAGCCCCAGCACCGCCCCGTCTTGACCGCTTACCCCGGACAAAATGGAACGCGGAGCCTATTCAAGCGTTCCGACGGGCGCAATTTTTTTTTGGATTTTTTTTCGTTCCTCAGACAGCAACCGGGCCCTCCGCGCCAGCGGACCCATCCGCCGACTCCTCGGGAACAGGTTCCACCAGCGGAACGGGCCGCACGTGCCGGTGGGTGTGGAAGCCCGTGCCTGCCGGGATAATGTGGCCCATGATCACATTTTCCTTGAATCCCCGGAGGAAATCAACCTTGCCCATCGTCGCCGCCTCCGTCAGAACGCGCGTCGTGTCTTGGAACGAAGCGGCGCTGAGGAAACTCTCGGTCTCCAACGAGGCTTTCGTGATTCCGAGCAAGACGGGTTGCGCCTCGGCCGGTTTGCCGCCCATCCTCTCCACGCGGGCGTTCTCTTCTTCAAAGGCCAACTTGTCCACCTGCTCCGCCCAAAGGAACGACGTGTCGCCGGGTTCGGTAATCCGCACCTTGCGGAGCATCTGCCGGATGATGATCTCGATGTGCTTGTCGTTGATGGTGACGCCCTGGAGACGATACACCTCCTGAATCTCGTTGACGAGGTGCTCCTGGAGCTCCTGCGGACCGCAGACATCCAAGACCTCGTGGGGAACCACCGGACCGTCGGTCAGTTGCTGTCCCTTCTTGACGAAGTCGCCTTTGAACACGATGACGTGCTTGCCGATTGGAATCAGGTGTTCCTCCTCCACGCCGGTCTGGGGATCCTTGATGACAATGCACCGCTTGCCGCGAACGGAGGGCCCGAAGTCCACGACCCCGTCAAGTTTCGAAATCTCCGCTGCGTCCTTCGGCCGGCGGGCCTCGAACAACTCGGCCACCCGGGGCAGACCACCGGTAATGTCTTTCGTCTTCGACGCTTTTCGAGGCGTCTTCGCCAGCAGGGCTCCGGCCGGCACGCGGCTACCCTCGGACACTTCGATGTGCGCGCCCGAAGGAATGGGGTAACTCGCAAGCGTCTCCCCCTTGTCGTCTCGAATGATCACTTGCGGGTGAAGATCTTCCTTGTGTTCGATCACGACCAGGGCTTCCTGCCCCGTGGCCTCATCCACCTCCTGCTTGATGGTCACTCCTTCGATGATGTCGTGGAACTGCACCCGCCCGGCGCGTTCAGAGATGATTGGCACGTTGTATGGATCCCACTGTACGAACGTCTCGCCCTTGCGGACCACTCCCCCGTCCTTGACGGAAATCACTGCGCCAATCACCACCGTGTGGCTCTCCAGCTCGCGGCCGTCTTCTGACCGGATGACGATCGAGCCGTTCTTGTTCAGCACGATGTTGCTGCCGTCCTCCAATTCCACCGTGCGCAGATCCACGAACTTCGCGATCCCGTCGTGCTTTGCCTTGATCTGCGGTTGCTTGAAGATCTGCGAAGCGGTGCCGCCGATGTGGAACGTTCGCATCGTGAGCTGGGTACCCGGCTCACCAATGGATTGGGCCGCAATGATGCCCACTGCCTCGCCCAGTTTCACGCGGAGGCCGGTCGCCAGGTTGCGACCGTAGCAGTTGGCACAAACCCCGTACTTGCTTTCGCAGGTCAGCACCGAACGAATCTTCACCCTTTCAATTCCGGACGCCTCAATCTGCTTGGCGCGGGTCTCGTCAATCTCCGTGTTTGCCGGCGCGATGACGTTCTTCGGGTCACGGGGATCCACCACGTCGTCGCTGACCACGCGCCCCACGATTCGCTCGCTCAGCTTCACGACCTCGTCTTCGCCCTCGTAGATGGACTGGACCCAGATGCCGTTGCTGGTGCCGCAGTCTTCTTCCCGGATGATCACATCCTGCGCGACGTCCACCAATTTGCGCGTCATGTAGCCGGAGTCGGCCGTTTTCAGGGCGGTGTCGGCCAGCCCCTTGCGGGCACCGTGCGTCGAGATGAAGTAATCCAACACCGAGAGACCTTCGCGGAAGTTGGCGAGGATGGGTCGCTCGATGATTGAACCGTCGGGTTTGGCCATCAGGCCGCGAACGCCCGCCAGTTGCCGGACCTGCGCTTTGTTACCGCGGGCACCGGAGTCCACCATGAGGTACACCGGGTTGTATTCCCGTTTGTCGAGGTTTCGCTTCAGCGTTTCCAGCATCACGTTCGAGATCTTGTCCGTGCAGTGCGTCCAGATATCTACGATCTTGTTGTACCGCTCTCCCGGCGTGATGATGCCTCTCCGGTACTGCTTCTCGACCTCGCTGATTTGCTTGTGCGCGGCTTCGATCTCGTGGGTCTTCTCCTTGGGGATGATCATGTCCTCCATCCCGATCGAACACCCCGACCGGGTCGCCTCGCGGAACCCCAGTTCCTTGAGCTTGTCGAGCGCGGCAATCGTCTGCTCGTGGCCGCAGTTCTTGTAGCAGCGCCAGATGATGTCACCCAACTGCGCCTTGCCTGCCGGCTTGTTGTAGAAGCCCAGCTCCGGCGGCCAGATTTCGCTGAAAATCACGCGCCCGACGGTGGTTTCGATCGCAGTGCTGTTGGGATCACCGTAAGCGGTCACGCGCCCCCGGTCGGGGTTGGCCAGCAATACGCGGTCGTGCGTCGCGAGAGCGCCGTCCATGTGGGCGGTGATCACCTCGTCCTTTGAGCCAAACAACATGATCCGCTCGCCCGGACGCTTCGGCCGGCGCGGTTCCGCGGTCAGGTAGTAGCAGCCCAACGTGATGTCCTGCGTCGGGGTCATGATCGGCTTGCCGCTGGACGGGGAGAAGATGTTCATCGGCGCCATCATGAACAGCCGCGCTTCCATTTGGGCCTCGACCGACAGCGGAACGTGGACCGCCATCTGGTCGCCATCGAAATCCGCGTTGTACGCGGTGCAAACCAGGGGATGAATGCGGATGGCCTCGCCTTCAATCAGGACCGGTTCGAACGCCTGAATCGAAAGCCGGTGCAGGGTCGGCGCACGATTGAGGAGCACGGGATGCTCCCGGGTCACCTCTTCCAGGATGTCCCACACCTCGGGGGACTGGCGCTCAATCATTTTCTTGGCGCTGCGCACCGTGTGGACGTAGCCCAACTCCTTCAACCGGCGGATGATGAATGGCTCGAACAGCACCAAAGCCATTTTCTTGGGAAGGCCGCACTGGTGGAGTTTCAACTCCGGGCCGATGACGATGACCGAGCGGCCGGAATAGTCCACGCGCTTGCCGAGCAAGTTCTGGCGGAAACGCCCGCTCTTGCCCTTGAGCATGTCCGAGAGTGACTTCAGGGCACGATTCCCGGCGCCCGTGACGGCGCGCCCGTGACGACCGTTGTCGAACAAGGCATCCACCGCTTCCTGGAGCATCCGCTTCTCGTTCCGAATGATCACTTCCGGCGTCTTGAGCTGCAGCAGGTTCTTCAACCGGTTGTTTCGATTGATGACCCGCCGGTACAAGTCGTTCAGGTCCGAGGTCGCAAACCGGCCCCCCTCCAGCGGCACCAGCGGACGCAGGTCAGGCGGAATCACGGGCAACACCGTCAGGATCATCCATTCCGGGCGCGCCTTCGAGGATTGAAAGCCCTGGTACAGCTTGATGCGCTTGGCGAGCTTCTTCCGAATTTGCTTGCTGCGAGTCTCCGTCATCGCCTGCTGCAACTCATCTATTCCCTTCTGGAGGTCGATGTTGGCCAGCGCATCGCGAACCGCCTCGGCACCCATCTTCGCCACAAACGCATCCGCCCCGTACGTCTCCCGGGCTTCGCGATACTCCTGCTCGCTGAGAAGTTGATGTGGCTTGAGCGCCGTCGTCCCCGCGTCAATCACGAGGTAATCCTCGTAGTAGATTACCCGCTCAAGGTTGCGCGCCGTCATGTCCAGCATCAGACCGATGCGGCTGGGCATGCACTTGAAGAACCAGATGTGCGAGACCGGCACGGCGAGATCAATATGCCCCATGCGCTCGCGGCGGACCCGGGAAAGGGTAACCTCGACCCCGCAACGGTCACACACCACGCCACGGTGCTTGATGCGCTTGTACTTGCCGCAGGAGCACTCCCAATCCTTGACCGGACCGAAGATGCGCTCGCAGAACAGGCCACCCTTCTCGGGCTTGAACGTGCGGTAATTGATGGTCTCCGGGTTCTTCACCTCTCCCTTCGACCACGACCGGATCGTCTCCGGCGACGCCACACTGATGCCGACGTAGTCAACGAGGTTGACCTTGTCGAGGCCGAGCAGTTCGCGAGCGGATTCTTTACTGTTCATCATACGAGTTCAGGATTTTCCAGTCACCGCCATCATCCACGATCACGCCAACACCGCCAATTGCCCCGGCTGGGCGGGCTGCTCGGCCGGGTTCGAATATCCCACCTTCACGTCAAGCCCCAGGGACTGCATCTCCTTCACCAGGACATTGAAGGATTCCGGTATCCCCGCCTCGAGGGCATTGTCGCCCTTCACAATGCTCTCGTAGATGCGCGTGCGCCCTTGGACATCGTCTGACTTCACGGTCAGCAGCTCTTGCAGGGCATAGGCTGCGCCGTACGCCTCCATGGCCCAAACTTCCATTTCGCCAAAGCGCTGGCCTCCGTACTGGGCCTTGCCGCCCAACGGTTGTTGCGTGACCAGCGAATACGGACCGACCGCCCGGGCGTGAATCTTGTCCGCCACCAGATGGCCCAGCTTCATCATGTAGATGTACCCGACGACCACCTCCTGATCGAAGGCTTCGCCCGTGCGGCCGTCGAACACGGTCGCCTTTCCATTTTCGCCGACCAAGGTCAGGTGCTGTTCCTCCTTGAGGCGCTTGGCTGACTGCTTCAGGTAGTCCCGGATGTCGCCTTCCTTGATGCCGTCGAAGACGGGGGTTGCGATCCGCAGGCCGAGCACCTTGCACGCCCACCCCAGGTGCGTTTCCAAAACCTGACCCACGTTCATGCGCGACGGAACGCCAAGGGGATTCAGCACAATGTCCACTGGCGTTCCGTCCGCGAGGAAGGGCATGTCCTCCTCGGGCACGATCTTCGCCACAACGCCCTTGTTCCCATGGCGACCGGCCATTTTATCGCCGACCGAAAGCTTCCGCTTCGACGCGATGTACACCTTCACACTCTTGATGACGCCGGTGTCAATGTCATCGCCCGACTCGACGCGCTCCATCTCCTCGTCGTATTGCATCTGGAGGTCTTCAAACTTCTTTTTGAAGCTCCCGATGATCTCATTGATCTTGTTCCGAATCGGGGACGGATCAATTTCGATCTTGTCATAGACCTGCGCCAGCTTGCGGAGAAGGGTCTTGGTGATCTTCCGATTCGCCGGGATGATGATCTCGCCGGTTTCGGCGTTCGCGACATCGAGCGGAATCTTCTCGCCCAACAGAATGTTGGAAAGCGATTCGGTCAACTGGTCCCGCAGTTCCTCGGTCTTTTGCTTGTATTCGTCTTCGAGTTGCTTCGCCTGCTTCTTGGCTTCGCTGGCCGCTCCGGCCGCCTTCGCGCCGCTCTTCTCCTTGTCCCCTTCCTTCTTGGCCGACACCTTGACATCCATCACGATGCCGTAAGTGCCCGACGGAACCTTGAGTGAGGTGTCTTTCACGTCGGCCGCCTTTTCGCCAAAGATCGCCCGCAGCAGCCGTTCCTCCGGCGCCAGTTCGGTTTCCGACTTGGGAGTGATCTTGCCCACCAGAATATCGCCCGGCTTGACCTCCGCGCCGACGCGGATGACTCCATCCAGCCCCAGATTCTTGAGGGCTTCCTCGCCCAGGTTCGGAATATCCCGCGTGATCTCCTCCGGTCCCAGCTTGGTATCGCGGGCACTCACCTCAAACTCGTCAATGTGAATGCTGGTGAAGACGTCATCCTTCACGATCCGCTCGCTGATCAGAATGGCATCCTCGAAGTTGTAGCCGTTCCACGGCATGAACGCGCACAGCACGTTGCGGCCCAGTGCGAGTTCCCCGTTCATGGTGCAGGGCCCGTCGGCGATGACCTGCCCCTTCTTCACCGAAGCGCCTTTGTGGACCAGCACCTTTTGATTGATGCAAGTCGCGGCGTTGGAACGCATGAATTTGCGGATGGGATACACGTACACCCCGTTGCCCGCGTCCGTCTTCAGTTTCTTCTTGCTCTCCGGGAGTTTACCGTCCGGGGTGATGACAATTTGGGTGGCCGTAACGGACGCAACTTTACCGCCTTCGACCGCCGTAAGGACGGCCTTGGAGTCCTGCGCGACGCGTTCCTCGAGTCCCGTTGCCACCAGTGGCGTTTCGGTGTTCAGCAAGGGCACCGCCTGACGCTGCATGTTCGACCCCATGAGCGCCCGGTTGGCGTCGTCGTGCTCGAGGAATGGGATCAGGCCGGCCGCCACCGAAACCAACTGTTTCGGCGACACGTCCATGTAGTTGATCCGTTCCGGTTCAACGTCCACGAAATCTCCCTTGCACCGGCACGTCACCGTGTCGGTGAGGAAGTGGCCCTTCTCGTCAATCGGCGCGTTGGCCTGGGCGATGACGTACTGCTCATCCCGGTCGGCGGTGAGGTACTCGATCTGCCCGGTGACGCGGCCCTTTTCCACCTTGCGGTAAGGCGTTTCGATGAAGCCAAAATCGTTGACCCGCGCGAACGTGGCGAGAGACGCGATCAAACCGATGTTCGGACCTTCCGGCGTTTCAATCGGGCAAATGCGGCCATAGTGCGAATGATGCACGTCCCGCACCTCGAAGCCTGCCCGGTCGCGCGAAAGTCCGCCCGGTCCCAAGGCGGAAAGCCGACGCTTGTGTGTCAGCTCGGCCAGCGGGTTGATTTGATCCATGAACTGGCTCAACTGACTGCGACCGAAGAAGTCCCGCACCACGGCCGACAGCGCCTTCGGGTTGATGAGCTTCTGCGGCGTCATGGTGTCGGTGGTCTGATCGAAGAGCGTCATCCGCTCCTTGACCAGCCGCTCGGTGCGCGCCAGACCCACCCGGCACTGGTTCGCGAGCAACTCACCCACCGTTCGCACCCGGCGGCTGCCGAGATGGTCAATGTCATCCACCGTCCCCTCCCCCTTCTTCAGGCGCAGCAGGTACTGGGTGGCTGCCACCAAATCAATGCCCAGCAGGATGCGCTGGTCCACCTTGGCGTCGAATCCGAGCTTCTGATTGATCTTGTACCGGCCCACGCGCCCCAGGTCGTAGCGCTTCGGATCAAAGAACAGACGCTTGATCAGCGCCCGCGCGTTGGCGGTTGTCGGGGGGTCTCCCGGCCGGAGCCGGCGATAAATGTCCTTCAACGCCTCGTCCGCGTTTTTGGTCGGGTCTTTCTTCAGGCAGCGGATGATGATGCCATCGTCCACCGAGGTATCCACCACCCGGATCTTGGTCAAACCAAGGTCGGCAATCTGCCGCACCACAGCCTTGGAAAGCGGCTCGAAGGCCCGGGCGACGACGATTCCCTTGTCTGCGTCAACCACGTCCTCGACCAGAACCTTGTTCTGGATGTCGTCCAGCCTCTCCGCCTCCTTCACCGACAGGTCAGTGATCTCGTAGAACAGTTCCAGGACATCCTTGTCGGTTCCCACCTTGGTCGGGTCGGCTTTGACATCCTTGCCCAGCTTGGTTTCCGGAATCGTGTGCAGGGCCCTGAAAAAAGTGGTGGTCAGGAACTTCCGGCGGCGCTTTTTCCGGTCGAGGTAGACGTACAGCAGGTCGCTGGTATCGAAGGCTGCCTCGTACCACGAGCCGCGGTCGGGAATAATCCGGAAGGAGTGAAGCGTCTTCCCGTTCGCGTGCTGTGTGGCCTCAAAAGCGATACCGGGCGAACGATGCAACTGGCTCACGACCACCCGCTCCGCACCGTTGATCACGAAAGTTCCTTGCGGTGTCATCAAGGGCATCTCGCCCATGAAGACGTCCTCTTCCTTGGATCCCTTTTCCTCGGACAGGCGAAACTTCACGTGCAACGGTGCGCCATACGTAAGTCCCTCCCGCAGGCAGTCCAACCAATCCACCTTGGGCTCGCCGATCTCGTAGCTAGCGAACTCCAGTACCGTTTTGCCGTCATAGCTCTCGATTGGGAACACCTCGGTGAAGACGGCCTGCAACCCCAAGTTTTTCCGACGTGACGGTGCGATGTCGGCCTGGAGAAACTCGCGATACGAGTCCACCTGGACTTCGATGAGGTTGGGGGGCGGGAGCACTTCCCGGATTTTTCCGAAATTGATCCGCTCAGTCGGTTTGGTTGCCATCGGTTTCTCTAAGGTTGCGCCGACTCCCGGTCGGCACGGTTTTTCCACCAAAAAACAGCAAGCCGGTGTCCTCGCGGGAGGCAAGGATTCGCCGGCATCTTCGTCTGACTAGGATTTCTTGACGTCAGGGTCAGGTCACAGCTCCTGGCTCGCCCGACAGTTTGCCGGGGGACGGCGGGCGGTGAACCCGCCGTCCCGCAGGCATGGGAATTCACTACTTGAGTTCGACTTTGGCGCCCGCTTCCTCGAGCTTCTTCTTGGCCGCCTCGGCCTCTTCCTTGGTTCCACCTTCCAGAATCGGCTTCGGCGCCTCTTCCACCAACTTCTTGGCTTCCGCCAAGCCCAAGCCGGCCTTCACTTCGCGGACTGCCTTGATCACTCCGATCTTCTTGTCCGCCGGGACTGACGCGAGAATCACGTCAAAAGTGGTTTTGGCTTCCGCCGCTGGAGCCGCCGCCCCACCCGCCGCCGGGGCCGCCGCCGCTACTGCCACCGGGGCGGCAGCCGAGACACCCCACTTGGTTTCCAGTTCCTTCACGAGCTCGGCGATCTCCAAAACCGTCGCGTTGCTCAGTTCCTCTACAATCTTCGCCTTGTCCAGTGCCATGTTGTCGTTCCTTTCAGTATCGTCCCCGTTCGGAACCCGAACGGATTAGCCTGCGGCCCGCAGGCAGACGAGTGACTCTTGTTGGTTGCAAATATCGCCCGTCTGGCGTCTCCAGACGCGGCGAAAGTGTTCAGGTCTCAGCCCTTGTCCACGCGCGCCTGCAGCACCCGGGCCATCTGACCCGCCGGGGCATTCAGCAGCCGCACCAGAGCGCCCGCAGGCGCTTGCATCACACCCAGGAGCTGGCCCCGCAAGGTTTCCAACGGCGGCAAGTCGGCCAGTTCAAGGATCTGGGCCTTCTCCAGCCGCTGGTTGCCGAGAAAGCCGAACTGGAGCTTGGGCTTGTCAAACTCCGTCTGAAATTTCTTCAACACCTTCGCGGCCGCCGAGATGTCCCGCTGTCCGGTGACGACCGCGACCTGCCCCGACAGGGCGCCCGTCAGGTCGGCTTCCTTCGCCTCTTTCGCGGCCTCGCGGAAGATGGTGTTCTTCACGACGTGAACCTCAGCGCCGACACTCGACAGCCGCTTGCGCAGTTCGGTGAAGGCGGCGACGCCCAAACCGCGATACTCGACGACCAGGAAGAACGGCGAGGCGTTCAACCGGGCGACGTACTCCCGCGTCAACAGTTTCTTCTCAGCACGCATATCGTGAACTCGATTCAGGCGTTAAACTCGCGCAACTCCAACCGCACCGGAGGACTCATGGTGCTGGACAAAGTGCAACTCCGGACGTAAGCGCCCTTGAGGCTGGCGGGCCGGGCACGCAGAACGGCTTCAATGACCGCCCGCGCGTTCTCCACCAACTGTGCCGGCGTGAAGGAAACCTTGCCCACCGGCACGGCCACGTTGCCCGCCTTGTCCACTTTGAACTCCACGCGACCGGCTTTGACCTCCTTGACCGCCTTGGCCGTGTCTTCGGTGACCGTTCCCGTCTTGGGATTGGGCATCAAGCCCCGCGGTCCCAGCACCTTGCCGAGCTTTCGGACTTCAACCATCGCCTCGGGGGTCGCCACCGCCACGTCAAAGTCGGACCAGCCCTCCTGGCACTTTTTGATGAGATCCTCGAACCCCACATACTCCGCGCCCGCTGCGCGCGCCGCGTCCGCCGCTGCCCCGGGCTTGGCGAAGACCAGAACTCGTACCACTTTGCCGCTGCCGTGGGGCAGCGGAACCGTGCCGCGTACCATCTGGTCGGACTGCTTGGGATCCACTCCCAACCGAAAGGCGACTTCAACGGTTTCGTCGAACTTTGCCTTGGGAAACTTGGCGAGCACTTCAACGGCGCTAGTGAGCGGATACGACCGGTTCGCATCCACCATAGTCAGCGCCTTCCGATAACGTTTACTGGGTTTGGCTGGCATGTCTTAGTGCGGTGCTGGCGAGCTTCTGGCTCTCCCGCGAGTTGGATTAACTAGTCAACAACCTCGATGCCCATGCTGCGGGCCGTGCCCGCGATCACCCGGATCGCGGCTTCGTCCTTGGTCGCGTTGAGGTCCTTGGACTTCATCTTGACGATTTCGAGAACCTGTTTGCGGGTTACTTTGCCCACCTTTTCCTTGTTGGGGGTCTTCGATCCCGAAGCGATCCCGGCTGCCTTCTTCAACAGCACGGCGGCGGGCGGGGACTTGGTGATGAAGGTGAAGGACTTGTCCTGATACACCGTGATGACCACGGGGATCACCAGTCCCGCCTGCTCCTTGGTGGCCGCGTTGAACTCCTTGCAGAAGCCCATGATGTTGACGCCGTGCTGCCCCAACGCCGGCCCGACTGGCGGCGCGGGGTTGGCCTGCCCGGCGGGAATCTGCAATTTGATCTGAGCGGTTACTTTCTTTGCCATACCAGTTGCGCGTTACGCCTTCTCCACCTGCCAATACTCAAGTTCCACGGGAGTGCTGCGACCGAAAATGTTGACGGTCACCTTCAACTTTCCGCGCGTCGGATCCACTTCCTCGATTGTCCCACTGAAGTTCAGGAAAGGCCCGTCGTTCACCTTTACGGTCTCGCCCACCTCGAAATTGACCTTCGGCCGCTCGGTGTCTTCCGACTCGGAAATCTGGGCCTTGATGTGATCAATTTCCTCTTGCGACGCGGGCGAGGGGTTTTCGCCCCCTACGAAACCGATCACGCCCTGGGTGTCCCGGATGAAATACCAAGGCTTTTCGATCAACCGCCGATTCTCGTCCAACAAGGCCATGTTGATAAACACATAGCCCGGGTAGAGCTTGCGTGTGGTCACAGACTTCTTGCCACTTCGCACTTCCGCCACCTTTTCCATCGGTACCAGGACCTCCCGGATGTACTCGCCCATCTCTTCGGCCTTCAGGCGACGCTCAATGTTCTCTTTGACCTTGAGCTCCTGGCTGGCAAGGGTGTGGAGGACGAACCACTGGTGGCGCATGACGGTGAGGACCGATGGACGGCTAAAGTTTCGGCAGGATTGACCGGACGAATTCTAGAATGATGAAATCCAGTGCGACCACCAGCACTGACAGCAAGGCAATCGAAATGATGACGACCACCGTGGAGCCTTTCAGTTCCTCCCGGCTGGGCCACGTACATTTTTTCAATTCCTCGCGGGTCTCGGCCACGTAGGTGCCCACCTTCAGCAGATGGCCTTTCCACCAGAGGTAGGCGAACGCCCCGCCGATGACGACGACCCACAGCCCGATGATTATTAAATCGTTGCTCACTACCAATCCTGACATTTGGCGGAGGGGGAGGGATTCGAACCCCCGTTGGGTGTTACCCCAAAGCGGTTTTCAAGACCGCCGCATTAAACCGCTCTGCCACCCCTCCCTGACCGGCCGGCTGGCAGGGCGTGAGGGACTCGAACCCCCAACCAACGGTTTTGGAGACCGCTACTCTACCAATTGAGCTAACGCCCTGGCCGCCGTTGCGGTTCGCCGTTTTCGAAGGCACCCCGATCCCTCGACTCCATCGTTTACTCGATGACTTCCGTCACTCGTCCAGCCCCGATCGTCCGTCCGCCTTCGCGGATGGCGAACCGTTGCCCCTTCTCCATCGCGATCGGAGCAATCACCTTAACCTCCACTGAAACGTTGTCGCCCGGCATCACCATTTCAACGCCCTGCGGCAGTGTCACCGTCCCAGTCACGTCCGTCGTGCGGAAGTAGAACTGCGGGCGGTAATTCGTGAAGAACGGCGTGTGCCGACCGCCTTCGTCCTTGGACAACACGTACACCTCCGCCTTGAAATGCGTGTGCGGTGTAATGCTGCCCGGCTTGGCCAGCACCATGCCGCGCTCCACATCCTCCTTCTTGGTACCGCGCAAGAGCACGCCAACATTGTCACCGGCGGTCGCCTTGTCCAACAGCTTGCGGAACATCTCAATGTCCGTCGCCACCGTCTTCCGGGTTTCCCGGAGTCCCACAATCTCCACTTCGGACATGCGTTCCAGCACCCCACGTTCGACGCGGCCGGTGACCACCGTTCCCCGACCTTCGATGTTGAATACGTCCTCGACGCTCATCAGGAACGGCTTGTCCACCTCGCGCGTCGGCAACGGAATGAACGCATCCACGGCGTCCAGCAAGTTTTGTATGCAGCCAGTCCATTTCGGATCTCCCGCGAGAGCGCCTTTCGCGCTGCCCCGCACAATGGGCGTCTTTTCCCCAGGGAAACCGTACTTGGTGAGCAAGTCGCGCAACTCCATCTCCACCAGTTCGAGCAGCTCTGGATCATCCACCAAGTCCACCTTGTTCAGGAACACGACGATTGCCGGCACGCCCACCTGCCGGGCCAGCAGGATGTGCTCGCGGGTCTGCGGCATCGGCCCCTCGGAAGCGTCCACGACCAGAATGGCGCCGTCCATTTGCGCCGCGCCGGTGATCATGTTTTTGATATAATCAGCGTGCCCCGGACAATCCACGTGGGCGTAATGCCGGTCGTTGCTCTGATACTCGACGTGGGAAATCGCAATCGTCACCGTCTTGGTCTCATCCCGCACGGTTCCGCCCTTGGTGATGTCGGCGTAGGAGATGGGGGTAGCCAGACCTTTCGCAGCCTGAACCTGCACGATCGCGGCCGTCAACGTGGACTTGCCGTGGTCAATATGCCCGATCGTGCCGATGTTGCAGTGAGGTTTGCTTCGAACGAATTGCTCTTTTGCCATTTCGATTCCTGTAGTTGTTGGGTTCCAATCTGACTGGAGCCCATGACCAGGTTTGAACTGGTGACCTCGTCCTTACCAAGGACGCGCTCTGCCGACTGAGCTACATGGGCCAAAATCTTTTCCGCTTCGTTCCCGACCGCTTCCGACACTTCCCATTCCTGACGACAAAAAAACCGTGCCCTGCGCTCGATTCTTGTTCCGCACAGGGCCGCGGGTCGCCTTGATGTTTCCGAAACGGGAAGAGGACGATACCTAGTCCCGAATCCGATTGTCAACCGGTTATTCCGGGAAGTTGACTTGCCGAACGCCAAGATCCGTGGCTCCGAACTCCTCCCTGCTGGCCGCAACCCGTCCAACTTCTTCTGCACCAATCGAATGCGGCTCAAAGCGCCTCTCCGTGGGCCGCTTGCGCCTCGACACGGCACCCAACTTTTGTTAACCAGTCGTGCGATGCGTCATCCATCCCTCGCGGATTGCTCCCGCATTGTGGTCAAGTTCGGCACCGGCATTCTCACCGACAGCCGCAAGCTTCCCGATCCCGCCCAGATGGGCCAATTGGTCGCTCAAATCGCCGAAGCCCGCCGTACCGGACACGAGGTTGTCCTGGTCAGTTCCGGTGCCGTGGGTGCGGGCATGGGCGCCCTCGGTTTTGAGAAGCGCCCCCGCGAACTCGCCGCCCTGCAGGCGTGCGCTGCCGTGGGCCAATCCCGCCTGATGTCCCAGTACGACTCCCTGTTCCTGCGGCACGGCCTGAGAGTGGCGCAGGTGTTGTTGACCCACGGCGACCTCGCCGAACATGACCGGCACCTCAACGCGCGCAATACGCTCCTCACCCTGCTGCGTCACGGCGTCATCCCGATCATCAACGAAAACGACGTCGTCTCCGTCACCGAACTGAAATTCGGCGACAACGACCGGCTCTCCGCGCTCGTCGCCTGCCTCCTGCCCGCCGACCTGCTGGTGATTCTCACCTCGGTGGACGGCGTGCTCCAAAACTACGGCCATCCCGACGCACGGGTTCTACCCGTCGTGGAACGGATTGACGCCTCGATCGAAGCAATCGCCGAGGGCACTCGCAGCGCCACCGCCGTCGGCGGCATGGTGACCAAGATCCAAGCCGCCCGAATCGCCGTGCGCGCCGGGATTCCGGTTGTCATCGCCAGCGGCCGGCGCGAAGGCACGCTCGGCCGCATCCTCGCGGGCGCGGACGAGGGCACCCTCTTCGCGCCCTGCCCCACCAAATTGCGCGGCCGGAAACGCTGGATCGCCTTTTTTCAGCGGCCTCGCGGGCAGGTCACGGTGGATGCGGGTGCGCGCGCGGCCCTGTGCCATGGAGGCAAAAGCCTCCTCCTGCCGGGCGTGGCCCGCTGTGATGGCGCGTTTGCAGCCGGCGACTTGATTTCCATCTACGACGCCAGCGGCCGCGAGTTTGCCCGCGGCATCGCCGGGTTGTCAGCCGCTCAAATCCGTGCCCGCAAGCGAACCCGCACAGAAGTGGTCCACCGCGACGACCTCGTCCTCCTCGACCTATGAAACGTCAGCCCGCGATTGACGACGTCCTTGCCATCATGGCCCGCCTGCGTGCGCCCGATGGCTGTCCTTGGGATCGGGAGCAAGACCACCGCTCGCTGCGGTATCACGCCGTCGAGGAGGTCTATGAACTCCTCGACGCCATCGAGGCCGGCGACGACGCGGAAATGGAGGAGGAACTGGGCGACCTGCTGTTGCAGATCGTCTTCCACTGCCAGATGGCCAGCGAACGCGGCGCCTTCGACTTCGAGCGCGTGGCCCGCCGGCTTGCCGACAAGTTGATCCACCGCCATCCCCACGTCTTCGGCGACGCCACCGCCCGCACCGCCGGCGCGGTGCTCGAACAGTGGGACCGGCTCAAGCACGCCGAGAAGAAGGGCACTCGCCATGCCCGCCACTCCGCCCTCGACGGCATTCCCAAACGACTGCCTGCGCTCCTGCGCGCAGCGAAGCTTTGGAAGAAAGCGCGCAAGGCCGGACTGGCCGGGACGGCAGCCCCAGACCCCGCCTCCCTGTCCGCGGCACCACGCCCCACCCGAACGCGACTCGGCGGTCTTTTGTTCGACCTCGCGTGCCTCTGTCAGGAACGCGGTTGGTCTGCTGAGGCCTTGTTGCGTGAAGAAGCCAAACGTCGGGAACGCGCCTTCCGCCGCGCGGAGCGGGCGAAAGCCAACGAATAGTCCAGCCACGCCGCCGGTCCAGTCTCGGCGACCAGCAACGCGTTTGATCTGTGAAGCCCGCCACCGCGGCCGGTTCCGGCACGCTTCCCCAGCCGACCGTTCAGAGATCGTTGCGCCAGAACTCAGCGCCCCGTCGGTCCAGCAAGGACGTCGGCTCCCCCAACATGCCAACTCAAGACCCTCCAGCGCTTCCGAACCAGAAGCGGGCGTGGAAAGACTGCCGCCGCTATCTGGCCGCTTGTTGACTCGCCGTGAATCGGTACTGTCACCCCGTGTCTGCGCTGCCCGACCACGGAATCATCCCCGCACTTTGGACCCCAACCGACGCCGCCGGCCGCGTCATTGAATCGGCGCTGCGCGCGCAACTGGACCGCGTGGCGGCGGCTGGAGTCCACGGGCTGATGGTTCTGGGCAGCACCGGGGAGTTCCCGCTTCTCGATCGGCCGGAGCGCCAGCGTGTCCTCGAACTGGTCAAGCAGCACGCGCCGACGCTTCCCGCCATGGCGCATGTGAGCGACATCCGGCTGCCCGCGGTGATTGAGTTGGGCCGGCACGCGAAGTCGCTGGGATACGAAGCGCTGTCCCTCTTGCCGCCGTGGTACTTCGCCGTGGCGCAGGACGACATCGTCGAGTTCTACGTGCGGGCTGGCGGGGCGTGCGGACTGCCCCTCATCCTGTACAACTATCCCGAGCGGACGGGAAATCGGCTGGCCCTCGAGACCATCGCCACCGTCGCCGACCGCGTCCACGTGGTGGGGTGAAGCAAAGCGGCGCGGAGTTTGATTACCACCGCGACTTGGTGGCCTTGGGGCGCGAGAAAAACTTCGTGGTGTTGACCGGGGCGGATACGCGGCTTGCGGAGGCGCTTTCGCTGGGCTGCACCGGTTGCGTCAGTGGAATCGCGGACGCGCTGCCCAACCTCATGGTCAGCGCCTATCGAGCGTTCAAGGACGCCGACCCGGCCACCATCGCCGCGACCACCGCCAAGGTGAAGGCCGTGGGCGACCTGTTGGACACGCTGGCGTTCCCGCTGAATATCGGCGCACTCGTGGAGGCGTCCGGGCTGACGGCGGGCGAGTTCAAATCGGCGGTGTGCCCCGCCACGGCGGCGCGCCGGACTGACCTGGTGGCGAAGCTGAGGCGCTTGATTCAAGACCAGCACCTCGAGTGACACGCGGTAACCCGGGTGCCGAACCGCACCGCCATCGTCCGTCACCGGGTCTCGCAACCGGCGATCACTTGGCCACAGCGACTTCCTTGAGCGTATTGGTGACCGACTGGGTCATCTGGGCGGATGCCTCCTGCCCCATGGCCTTCATCTTCATCCGCATATTTTGAGCCTCGTTGCTCTCGACGAGGGCACCGAGTTCCGGGTCGTACCAAAGCCGTCCCTTGGTGTCGCCGCTGAGGGACGAGATGCTGATGAGATTGGTGGTCGTGCCGGAGGTCGGACTCGACGACAGGTAGCCCTTGGTTTCAATCAGCACGCAGCGCCGCCCTTGTTTTTCTTCCCAACCCTTGAACGTCAGTGTCTGCGAGACGGCGATTTTGCCCAGCAGGCCAGCGGCGACCTCGTAGCGAACCGGCCACTGGTCGCCGGGCTTGACCGGCTTGCCGGGAAACCAGTTTGGCACGATGCCCATTTGCTTGACCGCGTCCTCGCTGACGATGGATTCCATCGCAGCCGCCAGCATGGGATTGCCGCTGCTGGATACTTTGGCGAGCAGTTCCTTGAGGCCCTGGACGGCGTCCACCTTGCCGTTGGCGCGCGTGAGAATGCGGAATTTGGCGTTCGCAATCGGCCGCATGATGGCAGCCGCCTGGTTTCCGGCGTCGTCCTTGGGATCGGACTTCGAGTCGAACTGCACGATCGTGTTTCCGTTCAGGCTGGACTCGACGCTCAGACCAGTGAATTCGACCGCCAGTTCATGGCCACCGCCCTCGCGCTCCTTTTCGACCGTGACGGCGTAGGCCTGGGTCTGTCGGGACGACTGGTCCATGGGTTGGGGACTCATCGCCGAGGTGATCTTCTGATCCTGGACGGTGGAGAGCGCGTAAGAGAGGCGCTGGCCCACCTTCCACCGCGGACCGAACTCGACCGGCGAGTTCTGGTCGGCTGCCCACGCGGCACTCCAGACGAGAACGGCGCTGGTGAACAGGAGGGACAGGCGATTGGCGGTCGTACGGTGCATGGTCATCAATTGGAGCATTACGCTGCCTCGGGAGGCTATTCGTGACGAAGGCGTCCAGGCAAAGGCAAACTTCCGCCGCTAAAAATCCGCCGCCAAAACGCCGGGCTTGCTTCCGTCGTGGCGCCGACGAAACCTCTGCCTGCGCGACAGCGCGAAGCCATGAATGCGAAATGCCTCAAATCCGGACTTCTCACTTTCCTCCTCGCCGCGAGCGCCTGTCTGGCGGCCGACAAGAAATTGGTGCTCATCGCGGGCAAGCCGAGCCATCCGCCCGGCATGCATGAATTCCGCGCCGGTTGCCTGCTGCTGCAGCAGTGCCTCGCCGGCTATCCCGGTTTGACGGTGGCCGTCCACACCAACGGCTGGCCCGCGAGCGAGGCCGCCTTTGAGGGCGCGAGCGCCGTGGTGATTTACGCGGACGGCGGCGGCGGGCACCCGGCCATTCAGGGGGAGCGACTGAAGCTGCTGGAGGGGCTGATTGAAAAAGGCGTCGGATTCGGCGTGATGCACTACGCCTGCGAAGTGCCCAAGGACAAGGGCGGCCGGGAATTCCTCGACTGGGTGGGCGGGTATTACGAGGACAAGTACTCCTGCAACCCGATCTGGTCGCCCGATTTTCGGAAGTTCCCGACGCATCCCGTGACACGCGGGTTGAGGCCGTTTTCGATCAAGGACGAATGGTATTTCAATCTGCGCTGGCGCGACGACCTGGCCACGGTGACGCCGATCCTGGTGGCCAAGCCGTCCGACCAGGTGCGCGATGGTCCGTACGTGTGGCCGGCCGGACCGTACCCGCATGTCCAGGCGGCGAAGGGCCGAGAGGAGACCATGATGTGGGTCAGTGAACGCGGCGGCCGGCGCGCCTTCGGCTTTACGGGTGGCCACTTTCACGACAACTGGGGCGACGACAACTTCCGCAAAGTGATCCTCAACGCGCTGGTCTGGGTGAGCGGTGCCGAGGTGCCCGCGGAAGGCGTGGCCTCGACGCTGCCGCCTGACGCGCTCAAGCAGAATCTCGACATCAAGGGACGGTAACCTGGGCACCTGCTGATCCGCGCCTTCGCGTTCTTTCCCCTGCCCGGTCACGCCGGCGAGTGGCGGGCGAACGAGGAGATTCGCTGGCTGTGAATCGCACGTCGGCTATCGTCCAGCTATGACGGAACTTCAAAACGGTCGCGAACGCCTGGTGCCAGTGCGCGGACGTTCCCGCCCTGACGCGGACGAACCCTGCCTTGCCGCTCCGTTGCTCGATCCGGATATGAACCGCGACAGCAAGGCCCATCCGGTGACCCGGGCCAACTCGGGCCTCGGCAGAAGCGTCGCCGCGTTCATCGCGACCTGCTTCGGATTGGCCGCCGTGCTGGCCGGGCCGCCGCTGGCGCGAGTCATCAGCCCGCAGGAAGCGGGTTTGGCCATTCTGCGAAACGGAAACTTCGAGACCGTCACTGGCGGCCGCCCGTTGGCGTGGGGCGTGACCGAGTCCGGCGTCAGTGTCGTTCGGGGCGAGGGCCGGGCCGGATCCGTCGCTTTGCGCGCGGTGGGCGACACCAACCAATCCTACGTCGGCGCGGTCCAATGGCTGAAGCTCAACCGGGCGAGACCATTTCCGATTGTCGTGCGCGGGTGGAGTCGGGCCGAAAACATCAGCGGCGGGCGCGATCTCGGCTACTCGCTGATGGCTAGTGTGACGTACCACGACGACACCCGGCCCGCCAACCCGGTGGCCACCTTTCGCCCTGGCACTCACGACTGGGAGTTCAGCGAGGTTGTCTTCGTTCCCGAGAAGCCGATCAAAACGCTGGGCATCTACTGCTACCTGCGCGGCCGGACCGGAACCGCGTGGTTCGATGATGTCGAAGTCCTCGAACTCCAACCCAAGTCCGGCGTGTGGCCGCTGCATGGCGCCTTCGTCAAGGCCAGCCCGCCTGCCCTGACGCCGAGCCGCGCGCCGGTGCCGCCCGCAAACGCCGCCACCGAGGACGGTCTCAGCCTCCATTGGTCGAACGGCGTGGTCGCGAACGTCCGCTGCCACCTGACGGAAATTGCGCCCCGCCTGACCGGCGGCTTCTTCGCCCGCGATGTGACGACGAACTCCGATTTCTTCCCGTTTGAGAACGGCGTCTGCACAAACCTGGACCTCAAACTGTCCGCGAGCGTGCAAACCAGGTCCACCCACCTGATCTTCGAGGGAGAGGTCGAGGACCTGAGCGGACGGGATCGCGCCGTCACCTTGCACTTCGGCCTGCCGGTGGAACTGCGGGACTGGCGTTGGGCCGATGACCCGCGCAACTCGCGCGTGGTCTCCAGCCCCGACGAATACCTCAACACGGTCCCCGTGGAGGCCGGCGCCAGTGGCCAGATGTCGCGCTTTCCACTGGGTGCCATCGTCAGCGAAAGGCACGGCTTGGCGCTTGCCCTCGACCCCGCCGCGCCGGCGCTGTTTCGCGTCGGCTGTCACGGAGGATTGAAACAATTCTTCCTCGCGTACGACTTCGGACTGGTGGCGGAAACCACCCGGTTTCCCCGGGCGGCGACATTTCGGTTTGTGCTGTTTCGTTTCGATCCCCAATGGGGTTTCCGCGCGGCGTGGGACCAGTACAGCCGCTTGTTCCCGGACGCCTTCGCAGTTCGCATCCCCGAGCAGGGCCAATGGGCGCCACCGGTGGACCTCAAGACCATCAAAGGCTGGCGTGACTTCTCTTTCCGCTTCCATGAGACGGATCGCTTTCTGCGCTTTGACGACGAGAATGACATCCTGAGCTTCCGCCCCTCCGAACCGTTGGTTTGGCGCATGCCTTTCCCCAAGGATCGTCCGCGAACCCTTGCCGAAGTCCTGCGTACGCGCGACGAACTCGCCGGGGGCACCAATCTCTTCCACGTGCGGATGGCGGCCGCCAGCGCCGCGGCCATGCGGGACAGTTCCGGGAACCCCTTCGTCGAGTTCCGAACTGACCCGGGCCGCGAGCCGGTGGCATGGAGCCTCAATCCCAATCCCCTGCTGCCCGGCCCGACGAATGTGGCCAAGATCCTTTGGAGCGACGGCGTCAAACTCGCCGCGTACGGCGGCGCCAGCGGCGGCATCCTCGATGGCGAGTGGCTGGATTCGCTCGACAGTCCCGCCGTGGCGGAACTGGACTTCCGGCGCGAGCACCTGGCCGCCAGCGAGACGCCGCTCACCTTTGCGCGCGGTCCCGGCCGTCCGGCGGTCTTCAAGGGCCTGGCTGCTTTCGAATTCGTCCGCTGGCTCGCGGCGGACCTGCGTCACCTCGACAAGCGTCTCGTGGCTTCGGGCCTCGGCGACCGCTTCAGCTTCCTTCAGCCCGAGTTTGACGCCTTCGTGATGGACACCACCTGGTTGCGCGGCGAGGTCTTTCAACCGCCCCCCGAGGCGCAGCTCGCGCAGTGGCGAACGCTGGCCGGCGCCAAGCCGGTCCTGCTTCGCCTGAACGCCGACTTCAACCGGTTCGACTCCGCGATGATCGAGGCGTATCTGCGTCGCGCGCTGGCGTACGGCTTCTGGCCAGGCATGGCGGCGCCCTACTGGCAGAACGCGGCCTGGCTGGATCGCGACCGCGCGTTGTTCCGGCGCTACCTTCCCTTGGTCAAACTGGTGGCCGAGGCCGGCTGGCAACCCGTCACGCACGCGGCCTGTGACAAAGCGGATGTCCTGGTCGAACGCTTCGGGCCGGACGCCAACGGCACCGTGTACTTCACCCTCTTCAACCACACCGAAGTGGCCCAGAGCGGGCTGCTGCAAGTCAACCTTGGAGCCCTCAACCTGCCGCCGCGCGACACGTTGGAGGAACTGGTCAGCGAACGCGCCGCCGGCCGGCTGGGCGATGGTTGGTATCTGTTTCTCGAACCGGGGCAGGTGGCGGTAGTCCAGTACCCGAGGTGACCAACGCCCAGACGGCGGTCACTCGTGCGGTTCGATGGGGCGCAAGATGCGGATTGGGCGGCGGACCGGAACCTTCCAAGGCGGCGGAGCGGTGGTCAACGTCCGGAGCCCGGGTCATCCCGGTAATACAGCGTGATTTCTTCGCGGTCGGACGGTACTTCCACGGTCTCTTCTCGGCCTCCCGGCCAGCGAACCCGGACACCCGTCGGCCGCTCCGCCCCGGTCAGGAGTACAACGGAGCTGTTTTGAGACCAGTACCCCGAGCCGGCGGTAACTGCCAGGGCCGGCCCCAAGCGGTTGCCCCACTGGGCCCGCACCACCGCGCCCACCCCGACGGGGTTTCCCAACGGACCGACCAGCCGCACGCGGAACCCACGACGGGCGCCCACGTTCCGGAACAACCGCGTGGCCGCGCCATTCTGAGTCACGACCAGATCCGCCCGGCCGTCGCCATCGTAATCCCCAACGGCTGCGCCCCGTTGTTCACCGTACACGCGCGCCCCGCTTTGCTGACCCGGTATGGGTGTCAACCCCCCTTGCCCATCCCCGCGTAGGATTAGTCCGCGGCCGGCGTCGAGGCGTGGCGTTTCCCAAGGCAGGGCGAAAAAATTCTGGCTCAAGAACACGTCTTGTGCCCCATCCCCGTCGAAGTCCGCAACGAGGGTGGCGTGGGCCGGCGCGTATTGCGCCTCATCGGGCATTGGCGCGAAGAAAAAATGCGAACCGCGATTGAAAAAAACACCGGACGCGAGCTGGCGGGCCTCCACGAATTCGAACCGGGCCACCTCTGCCAATACCTCACTGACGGTCGCCTCGCTAAACGTGGCGAAAGTGGGAAACTGCTCGCGGAGCCAGGGTAGTGCAGTGGCCAGGTAGTCGAGGCGATGTCGTGGCACGTAGGCTCGGCGCTCCGAATCCCACTCCGCCTCGAGAAGGTCCACGCCGCCCCGCTCGCGGAAGTCCCCATAGTAAAGCCGCAACGGCTCCCGGGGAGACGCGCGGTATGCACTGTTCAAACCCCAATTGCCGGCCACCAGATCAAGGCGCCCGTCACCGTCCAGGTCGCCCACGCTAATGCCACTCCACCACCCAGTGAACGGCCCAAGCCCCATGTCTGCCGTAACCTCGCAGAGTTCCCCCCGCCGGTTTTGAAACACGCGGACCGGTCCCCATTCACACGCGAGCGCGAGGTCGGGCAAACCGTCTCCGGTCAGGTCTGCCCAGACGGCCCCGCTGACCAAACCGACCCGCGCGAGTCGCCGGGAGTTCTCCAGGTCCAACTTCCAGCCGTCTGCGTCTTGTCTGAAGATGCGGGAACTCGCCGCCTCCGGGTAGCGGCCGGAAATAACTCGGCCCCCCACGAACAAGTCGAGGTCGCCATCCGCATCCAGGTCTGCCGCGCAGAGCGGGCCAACGCTGGCCTGGTCGGCAGGAACCCGCGCGGCGGGTTTGGCTGCCCCGAAATGATAGGCGAGAACGGCCGCACCCGCGGTTGAACCATCTTCGTAATTGGCGGCCCCGGCCAGAATCACCGTCTCGCCGCTGGCAGCAGCCACTCCGACCAGACCCGTAAGATCCCGGTTCGAGGGGGTGTCCCACGGCGCACCAGCCAGTCGCCGCCAAGTACCGTGCCCCTCCGCCTTGAAGACCGCGAGCGAACCGCCGACACCGCTGCCGATGACCAGTTCCTCCCTCCCATCGCCGTCGAGGTCGCACCACGCGACACCCGGCCCGCCCTGGCTGAGCTTTTTGGGCAGGAGCGGCTGCCGCACGGTCTCATCGCAGGAATTCTCAACGTGCTGATGGCTGATCGAATCGCTGGCGTCGCTAAACCACGGCGCGATCGGGCCCGGCAACCGGGTGCGGAGCTCGTGACCCTTCGGCGGGCTATCGGGCTCTGCGATGACGTAAAGCCGGTCCGGCCCCACATTCGTGACCATCGAAGTTCGACCGCTGCGCCAAGCCACCTCCAGCGTCATGCCTGAGCGCGCGGAGCCGGCTGCAAACACCAACAGCGCTTCGGCTCCGGATAGATAGCGGCCTCCTGCCATCAACTCCTGCGATTGAACTGGAATCGCCCCACCGCGCAGCGTAACGCGGGCGCCAATGCCGGCGGTATTGGGTGACGCCCCCTCCAGCCGCACGGCGACGCGGGACGCGGTACTGTCGTTGCGATAAACACCGGCCGCGCCGTTGAGATTGTTGACCACGAGGTCGAGGTCTCCATCGCGGTCAAAGTCGCCCAGCGCCATCCCCTGATGGACGCCGAGATCGCCGGTGCCCCACTGACGGGTCATTTCCGCAAAGCGTCCGCCGCCCAGGTTGCGGAAGGCGATGATGGGCAGCGGCAGCGGCGGATACAGGCGGGCGTGCTCCATCATCCGACGCGTGAACTCACGCTGGCGTTCCACCGGGGACAGTTCACGGGGCAGCGGGCTTTGGAGCGAGCGGATCTGCATCGTGGCATCCAGATCCTGGACGTCACGGGTGTGCCCGGCCGGGATGAGGAGGTCTTCCAAACCGTCAAGGTCCACATCGAGAAACACAGGTTGCCAGGACCAATCCGACGCGGCCAACCCGGCAAAATCCGCGATTTCGGCGAAGGTGCCGTCGCCGCGGTTGCGAAACAGGGTGTTCCGCATGATCTGGGGCCGATTGTCCACCTCGCCGACGGTCACGGGCATCGGCGTTTGCGCCAGCACCTGACGACGCCGTAGCGCCGGATCGCGGCTGACCATGTCCACCACCAGGAAATCCACGTGGCCGTCCCGGTCAAAGTCCGAGAACCCGACTCCCATCGAGTTCTCGCTCGTGTGGCGCAGGGATTCGCGCGGCGCGGCGCGGAAGCGCCCCCGGCCGTCGTTCATCCAGAATCGGTCCGGGGTCCAGTAGTCATTGCAAACGTACAGATCCGGCGCGCCATCACCGTTCACGTCGTGGAACGCAGCCGAGAGGCCCCAGTCGCGCGGGGCCTCTCGCAACCCCCGACCGGCCTCGTCCAGAAATGCTCCGCCGGTCCAGGGCACGACCCGAAAACGGCCCTGTCCGTCATTCAGGTACAGAACATCCGGATCGCCAAACTCCCGCAGTCCCTGCGGGGTGAGTATCAACCGTCCCTGGTATTTGGGATGAAGCGCCAATTGGCCATTGACCATCCGAATCTCGACCAGGGCGTCATCGCGAATATCCCGTGACCGGTAGTTGGCCACGTAAAGATCCAAGGTGCCGTCGCCGTCCACATCCGCCAGCGCCAAGCTACCGGCGCCGAAAGCGGAGCGGGTACCGGCGGCTTCGGTGGCGTCGCGGTAGCGGCCGGCACCGTCGTTCACAAAGCAGCGGACGCCTTCGTCGAGAGTGGAAACCAAAAGGTCGAGCCACCCGTTGCCCGTGAGGTCAGCGAATACCGCCCCGCGCGCAACCAGATTGGACGCAGGAATTCCCGCCGGCCGGGTGACATCCTCGAATCGCCAGCCCCCCAAATTGCGGTACAACACGCTGTTGCCGCTCAGACCGCACAAAAAGACATCGGGCCAGCCGTCCCCGTCGTAGTCGCCGACTGCCACGCCGGAGCCGTTTTCCAGAACTCGGTTGGCGGCGCTCGACCATTCGTCCAGGCAATTGGTGAAAATGATGCCGGTCGCCGCGGGAGAGAGAAGAGTAAAGCCCCCCTGACCAGCGGCCGGCACCGGCAGGGTGATCCAACGATGTCGCGCGCCCGGGTCCTCCACCGCGCCGCCCGCTGAAATGGCCATGACCAGCCCCAACGCAGGGACGAGCGCCGTGAATCCTCGACTGCCGACGAGCCAACCGCCGGCACGAGCTGCCCGCCATGCGTTCCTGGAGCCTTTTGCGCCCACGCTGACCGGGGAGACAACCGTCGCAGACAGAACGGGGAGACCGGCACTTGTCCGGTCTCCCCGTGATTGCCTCAGTCTCAACCAAGGACTCCGCTGGTTACCGCTTCAGCCGGTAGAACTTGACGCCGGTGGATGCAGAAACCGTCTGTGGGTTCGCCTGATTGGCGGCCGGCGTCCACGGACCCGAGACGCTGGTCGCCTCCTCCAAGGTCCCCTGCCCGGTCCAACTCAACGTGATGTTGCCCCCGCTCAGGATCACCGGCGCAAACTCCGGCAGCACGACCGGGGCTTGGGCCATGTACTGAACCGCGTTCAGGAACATTCGCGCGCCATCGTCGGTGAGGTCGTAGATGCCCGCCGCTTGCGACGTGATGCCCTGCTCACGGCTGCCGGTCAGGAAGACGAGGCGATGCCCGCCGAGCTTGTCAGCAGCACCGTTCGCCATGGTGTCTCCCGCCTCCCACTCGGCAATGACTGTGCCTCCGTTGGCCGGATCGCCCTCAGCCACGATGGAGGCGAGAATCACGCCGTTGCCCGCCAGGGGATCGGTGTTCACCGAGATACCCCGCTGGAGCAGATCATTCCATGTGACGACATCCGCGTAGGGATTCACGGTCACACTGCCCGCCCCGAGATTCACACCCGTGAAAATCGGATGCGTGATGTCTTTCACGGACAGCCGCACCGGCCCGATGGTGTCCGGGATGGTACCGCCCTTGGTGAAGCCGAGCCGGCTGTTGCGCATCACGTAGCCGCCCAGAATCATCATCGGGGCTTTGACGCCGTTCCACGCGAGTGTCTCCGGCGGGTCTTGGTAGTCACCACTCGGCACCGACCGGCTGATGATGACCAGGTCAAACGTGTTCAACCGGGCGACGTCGGGCGTCCCGGAGGTCACGATGCGGGTCACCTTGTGGCCGGCCTGGGTCAGGAGTCGCGTGTACCCCACATCAGGCGCTTCGGTGAAGCCCGCGGCAGCCGCATCGGTCGAGGGTTGATTGTCGGCCGGGTGGAAGCTCACCCAGGCGATGTTGGCGCTGACGGGCACTTCGCCACCGATCTTGCCGGCGTCGTAGTGCGCCGCGATGCGCGCGGCCGGGATGGCCTTGTTGAAAATGGCGACTTCATCAATCTCCCCCGTGAAGTGGTTGCCCGTGGCGTCAAACGCGCCGCCGCCGCCGACGTGAACGGAGTAGATCGAACTGCCGTAGTTGGCGGTATTCTGGGTGATCTGGTTGATGAATTTGCCATCGAAGTAGTTCTTGATGCTCGTCCCGTCGGCAATCGTGGCCACGTGATGCCACGTTTCGTCCGGGAAGGAGTACGGCGTGTCGAGGGCTCCTCCCCCGGGCGTCCAGATTTGGATCGTGTTCGGGTTGATGAACCCGTACTCGACCGCGTCGTTCTGTCCGACGATCCCGATGCGATTCCCGAAGGCGGCCGGATCGCTCGCGCGGTTTTTGGGCTTGACCCAGTATTCGAGCGTGAAGGCTCCGAGGTTGTTGAGCAACTGCAGTTGCGCGTCCACCCACTCCAAACCCTCCGGGCCAGTGAACTTGCCGGAACGATTGTCCGGCGCGAAGCCGAGGAACTCACCGGGCCGAGGCCCGACTCCCGGACTCACGTTGATCGCCACCGAATCGTCAGGACCTTGTCCGCTCTTCCACAGGCCATCCGCTGCCGGGCCCGCGGTGCCCAGATTGACCGTCTTCTGGCCACTGGTTTCCTCGAACCGGTAGAACATCACCGGGCCGTCCGCCAGGATGACATCCGCGTAGGTCACGACGTTCACGACGAACTGCGAACTGGTTCCGGCCGGAACCACGTTGCCGTACGGATCCCGAACGCCGCTGACCGTCAGGGTGTAGGTGCTGCCCACCTTCAGGCCGCCCGTATTGAGCAGGACCGAGGTCCCTGACGGGGTGGCCGCCGTCACGGCGACACCGTCCGACAGCGAGTAGTTGGCGACCGCGCCCGCCGACGCCGCGTCGAGAGGCTCATCGAACGTGACGATCAGAGAAGAGACCGATGAGGCCTTCACCTTGCTGATCTTGGGCGGGAACGTGTCTGGAACGTACGTCACCTCCGCGTTGGCGCTGGTCACCGTCTCGCCGCTCGGCGCGGTGATGACAGCCGCGTAGGTACCGCCGTCCGCGGCACTGGCGGCTGGAATCGTGTACACGGTTCCGTTGGCACCCGGGATCGGAGCCCCGTCCTTTTGCCACTGGACCGAATACGGGAAGTTGTAGGCGGTCGGGTTGACGACGGCCGCGACGGCGAGTTCACCCTTGCGGCCCTGCAACAACCGGGGAATGCCCTGCGGTTGCTGGGTGATCACGGGTGTGCCGAGGTTGGGTTTCGCATTTGCACCGATCCACGAGCCGGCGATCGGTTGCAGCGAGGCGGCGGGAGTGGTGCTGCCTTCCTTGCGAACGGCAATTTGGAGGTAATCGCCGCCACCACCCTCTTTGACCAAGGCGAGGAAGGCATACCTTTGGCCGGCAGTGAGCGAAATCGGTTCGCTCGTCGGATAGGTGAAGCCATCGTCATTCGGCACTCCCGGCTCCTGGAACACGTCGCAGCAATCCGTCTCCTGGCAGATGGGGTCCACCAAGTCGGGATTGGGCAGCGTCTGGTTGTTGCTGAGGTACAACGCCGAGGCGTCATCGCTGTACAAGAAGAAGCGGTATTGACCGCTTTCCGGCGGGATGATGAAGCCGGTCACGCGTGCGCCGTAGTTGTCCCGATAGCCATTGGGCGTACTCAGCGATCCCAGCAAGAGCAGGTTGTCGGGCGAGTTCGGGTACTTGGGATCATCCAGCAGCGCCTGCACCGCTGTGCCACCGATGTCGTGATAAGCCTCAAACTTGACCACCCCGGGGGTGAACTCGTTCGAGAGGGTGGCCACCGTCAACGTGGCCTCCTCGCTGGTCAAGGTGCCCGCCGAGGTGGTGATGATGGCCTTGACCTTGGCGCCGTTGTCCCCGGCGGTGGCCACGAGGCTGACGGTAGCGGCGTTGCTGTCGGGAATGTCGGCACCGTTCTTCTGCCAGGTGATGCTGGTGAGCGTCGCCGGCGGAGGAATGTCAAACCCGACCGAGAAGGTCGCCGTGCCGCCCACGTACACGTAGGCATTCTGGGGCTGCGCCAGAATCGTCGGGCCGGAGGCCGTCACATACGGCGACAGGTAGGCCCCGTCAATGGGTGATACGCTGTCAATCGAGACGGACAGGTTGTCACCGCCGCCGCCTTCCTTCATCAGCGCCTCGATGTAATAGGCGCGACCTCGGTTCAGGGTGATCCGCGCGCCACCGTTGACCGGGTCCCGGGTTGGCCACTCCGTGCCGGTGAACGTCGAGGAGTCCTTGCTCTCGAGCGAACCCGCCCCGACCGACAGATAGCTCCGCGGGTTGCTCCACCCAGTCTCCTGCGCGATGAGCTTCTTGTTGGCCGGCGTATCGTCGGTGCTCAGGTACAGAACCGCATTGTCGTCCGCAGACAGGTAGAAGACGTAGTCCCCGGTGACGTCGGGGTAAAAGTACCCGACCATTTGGGCGCCGTAATTGTTCAGCACATCGTTGGCCGGCGGCGTATTGATGTCCCCGGTCGCGTGCAGCTCGAAGTACGGCGGATAAGTGACCGTGTCCGGTCGGTTGGGAAACTTGGCGTTCCCGGTAAGGTCGGCGACAGCGGTGCCGCCGCCGATGTTTTGGAAGGTTTTCGCGGTGATCGAGCCTTGCGGCGTGGCGGGCGCGGCGGCCTGAACCGCCCACAATCCCGCGCCGGCGGCGAGGCACGTGGTCACCAGGAATTTACCTACGGAGGTTTTCATTGTTGGATGTTTGTTTTGGTGCGTCGGTCTCAGCAACCGACGCGATTGTCATTCGTCACAGTCAGCCGCCTTCAGCGCGTTTCGCTCAAACGCCAGCCGGCGAACCCCGATGGCTTCGATTTGGAACAATGCTTTGGGTGCTGACTGGAAAGGACCTACTACACTCTCCTTCGGCCTGGCAAGCGATTTGCCGCAAGATGTTTAGCGAGGTTCTCGGGGAAACCATTCCCCGTCGGGCCAGCTTCGCCGCTGCCCGCCGCTCCCAGACGCCGAACAGGAATCACGGGCCGCGGTCAGGCGGCGACCCGGCATTCTGGGGTTGGTGAAGCACGGCGGGCGGGTGACCTTGAAGCGCCTGAGACCGGATGGGACGACGGAAAGGCGGTACCTTGGCGCGGCGAGGCCCGGCGATCCTTTCCGAGATGTCACCGGGCGGCGATTACCCGCCCGAGGGCTTCGGTTTCTTTATCGCCCATGCCTTGGTGAGAGCGCCGCGAGGCGGGCCCTTACCTCCGGCAGCCATGGATTGAGCGCCAGGCAGCGGGCGTAGCACCGTTGTGCTTCCTCGTTCCGGCCTTCCCCAGCAAGCAAGTTGCCCAAGTTGAACCAGAGTTGCCACGAGCTGGGCAGCCGTTCAATCGCCTCCCGCCATTCGGCTTCGGCCCGGACGTTCTCGCCCGCCAGTTCAAGGTGAGCCGCGAGGTTCGAGCGCAGGTGCGGATCTTCAGGCCGGGCCGCGACCAGTTCGCCTAGGTCACGGACTGACTGGCGGAGTTGCGCCGGCTTGGTCGCCGGACGATACGCATCCCGGCGGGTTTCGAGCCAGCGGAGGTGGTTGGTGTGTTCCAACTGCAACGTGAACGGCGGACGCGAGCAGCGATCGAGCATCAGCGACCACAGGTCGTGAAGGTTGCGTCCCGTACAACCCAGCCAGCGCAAACACTCGCTGGCCGACGCCCAACCCGCGGCCGGATCGGGGTTCGACGGGTTCGCGGAGGACTCCGGGGCCCCAACAGAATGGCCCCATTCCAGCAGTGCCATCAGTTCTTCTGCCATCGCCTGAGCTAAAAGGTGGTTGCCGACCGGGGTCAGGTGAACATGTTCGTAGAAGTACTCTCCACCCGCCACCCCGTCGGGACCACGCCGCGCGAAAAGGGCCTCGGCGTCAAGAAGGCGCAGGTGCGGCCCGGCGTGTTCCCTCGCCAGTGCCCGGATGATGTCGTTGATTCTACTGTCGGCACGAAACCGAAGCCGGTCGGCATCGCGAGCCGCCCGATAGCGCTCCGCCGCCTCGCCCGGCAGCCGAAGCTGCCGGTAACAACGGGCCAGCCGAAAATTCAGCTCTGCGTGCCCGTCATCCATGGCCGAGGCTTCAAGATAAGCCCGCACGGCGCCGGCCCAGTCCTCCGCCCGCTCGCAGCTCACACCTTCCGCGAAGGCGCGCTCCCACTCCGTCCGCTGCTGTGGGGGCAACTCCTTCCCGCAAGCCGACGCAAAGGGTGGACAGTCGCGCAGGTTGGTCGCCATGGTGCTCAGAACGACCTTCGCGCCGGCGCGCCTCGCCGCCGTCAGGATCGCGCGCAGGTTTTCCTGGAAATGGCCATAGACGCGCTGCATTCGAGGATCTTCCGAACCGACCTGCTCGCGCAGCATGGTCTCCATGCCCTTCCACTCGGTCGGCGCCGCGGCACCCGGGCGAGCCCAATCGAACAATGCGCCGAGAGCCTGCCCCAGCCGCGTGGACTTGAGCGTCAGGCTCGCCCGGATGAGCGGACGCGGTGGCGCCTGCGGACCAAAGACACTCCCGGCCCCGAACGGACCGACCACCTCATTGTTGCCGGCGTAGATGACCCATGCGTCGCCGGCGTGCCGGGCGCACTCGTCGGCGACTTCGGCCATGACATGCGAACTGATGGCCGCGAACGCGCCACACACCACCTCGAACCGCTGCCGCGGATACCGCTGGTTCAGCAGCGCCTCCAACATGCGGGACAGCCCAAAGCGCGCATCGGGATCCCCCATCGCCGCAGATTCGCCGAGGACGAAGATCCGAAGGGTGCCGGGCGCTTTCGCGCGGGGCAGCGTGAAGGCCACCGGCTCCCGTGCCAGGGGTGGCGAGCCAAAACGCCAGCCGTAACGGGGATTGTTGACCAAGGCATCTTGGCCCCGGACTTTCGCCGGAAGGAAAAACCGGGTGGGATAACCGTACCCGACCAGCCGAAGCAGAACCTCGACGGCCAGGAGCAACAGCGGTGCCAGCGCCACCGCCAGTAACCGGAGGCGCCACACTCGCGATGCGGGCTGCCGGATTTGGCTTCCGGCAGTCGAAGCAGGCATCCCGACCGGCCCAGGGCCGGTCCTTGAAGGTGGCGACGAAGATTGGTGGAACTTCATTTCGGCGCGCCAGTCGCGCAGGGCAACCCCACCGAGGAAATCGCATTCCACCGCCGATTCAAAGCGATTCCCATTCCCCCGTGCCGACCAGGTCGCGCCGGCCGGATTCGGCTCTTACCCTACCACGATCTGCGCGGCCGACGCGGCCAGACCGGGCTCAGCCGGCGGTGGTGGCGACCGGGCACGCCTTCTTGCAATAGGCCATGTAGTACAGCACCGGCACGGCCATGCGGCTGATGAGGAGCGACGCGACCTCGCCGGCCATCAGGGAGATGGCCAGTCCTTGAAAGATGGGGTCAAACAGGATGACCCCCGCGCCCACAACGACGGCCAGCGCTGTCAGCAACATGGGCCGGAAGCGCACCGCCCCGGCGTCCACCACCGCTTCGGCCATCGGCATCCCTTCCGCGAGCCGCTGCTCGATGAAGTCCACCAGGATGATCGAGTTGCGCACCACGATGCCCGCGCCCGCCATGAAGCCGATCATCGAGGTGGCGGTGAAGAAGGCGTTCAACGCACCATGAGCGGGGAGGATGCCCACCAGCGAGAAGGGAATCGCCACCATCACGATGACCGGGGTGAGGAACGACCGGAACCAGCCCACCATCAGCACGTAGATCAGGATGAGCACCGCGCCAAAGGCCAGGCCCAGGTCGCGGAACACCTCGATCGTAATGTGCCACTCGCCGTCCCACTTCATGGCGGGCTCATCATCGGTGAAGGGCTGCGTGGCATTGAGAATCTGCAGGCGCGCCGTGCTGCCGCCGAACCGGGTCATGTCCAACGCGGCGAGTTGCTCGTTCATCTTGAAGATGGCGTACACGGGGCTTTCGATGACACCCGCGACATCGCCGATGACGTAGGTCACCGGCATCAGGTTCTTGTGGTAGATGCTTTTGTCCGTGACGGTGTGCTCGATGCGAACCAGTTCACGAAGGGGAACGAGAGGCGGGGCGCCGATCCCGCCGGGCTCCGGGAGTGCATTGGCATCGCCGGACCGGACGCGGAGGGCGAGCAGGTCGTCGGGTCGGGAACGCAGGGCCCGGGGCAGTTCGAGCACCAGTTCCACGTCCTCCTTCTCGCGCGGTTTGTGGACGAGATCCACGGCCAGGCCGCCAACCGCCAGCCGCAGGGTCTGCGCGATGGTCTCGGCGCTGATGCCGTGCAGGGCGGCTTTCTCCTTGTCGATGACGAAGCGCGCCTTGGGCTGGTCGGCCTCGATGTACCAGTCCGTGTCCACCACGCCTTCGGTCGCCTTGAAGACGCGGATGACTTCCTGCGCCAGCGCGAGTCGGCTTTCCTCCGTGGGGCCGTAGATCTCCGCCACGAGGGTCTGCAATACCGGCGGCCCCGGCGGCACCTCGGCCACCGCCACCCGCGCACCGAAACGCTCCGCGACGGCGGCAACTTTGGGCCGGACGCGCTTGGCGATGTCGTGGCTTTGGGCCTTGCGATCGTGCTTGGGCACCAGATTTACCTGGATGTCCGCCACATGCGCCCCGCGCCGCATGAAGTAGTGGCGTACCAGCCCGTTGAAATTAAACGGGGCCGCGGTGCCGACATAGATTTGGTAATCGGTAACCTCGGGTTCGTCCCGCACGGCGGCAGCGATTTCCCGCGCCGCCTGGGCCGTGCGTTCCAGGGCGCTGCCTTCGGGCATGTTGAGAATGACCTGGAACTCGCTCTTGTTGTCGAACGGCAGCATTTTCACCTTTACCCATCCGACATAAACGGTGGCCATCGCCGCCAACAGCAACACGGTGATGCCCACCAGGAACGCAGCCCGCGCCCCCGCCCGTGCGATCAACGGTCCCATCATCCGCCGGTAAAGCCGCGTCAAACCGTCCTCCGGGTGCGCCGAATGAGGCGCCGGGCCCGGGCTCGGGGGCAGGTCCGTCGGCCGCCCTTCAATCACGCAGGCCGCGCCCTCCGTGAGGCACGAGTACTTCCGCCCCCAGCGCAGGATGCGGATGCTGGCCCACGGTGTGACGATGAAGGCGATGAGCAGCGAGAAGATCATCGCCGAACTGGCCCCGATGGGAATGGGCCGCATGTAGGGGCCCATCAAGCCGCCGACGAACGCCATCGGCAGCACCGCGGCGATCACCGCAAACGTCGCAAGGATGGTCGGATTGCCGACCTCGCTGACCGCTTCCACCGCGATGGCCGACCAGTCGCGGCCCTTGTTCTGCGGCAGGTGGAAGTGCCGGACGATGTTCTCGACCACCACGATGGCATCGTCCACCAGGATGCCGATGGAGAAGATCAGGGCGAAGAGGGTGATGCGGTTGAGCGTGAAACCTTCGAGGAGAAACACCAGCAGCGTGAGCGCCAGCGTGGACGGGATGGCGATGCCCACGATCCCCGCCTCGCGCCATCCCAGGGTGATCCAGATCAGGATCATCACGCTCACCACGGCGATCCCCATGTGGTAGAGGAGTTCGTTCGACTTTTCTGCCGCCGTGTCGCCGTAATGGCGGGTGATCGAGACCTGCACGTCGGCCGGAATGACCCGGCCTTTCAGGGCGTCCACTTTGCGAAGAACCTCGCCGGCGACCGAAATCGCATTCGCTCCCGGCCGCTTGGCCACGGTGAGCGTCACGGCTGGTTCCTCTTCGCCGACCGTGGCGGCGCGGGTCGGTCCACCCGCCCGCGCCGGGGCCGGCGCCGCCTCGGCCGCCGCGCCGTGACCGAAGAAGACGTACTGCGACGGTTCCTCCGCCCCGTCCACGATCTCCGCCACGTCCCGCAGATACACCGGCCGGCCGCCGAACACCCCGACGACCACTTCCGCCACTTCTTCCGCAGAGGTGAGGAAGCCGCCGGTCTCGATCACGATCTCCTGGTTGTTACCGGTGAGACCGCCGGCGGCGGACTGGCGATTGGCCTGCTGCAGCATGGGCACCAGACCCGCGAGGCTCAGATTGCGCGCGGCCAGTTTGGCCGGGTCCACCAGCACCCGGACCTGTCGGCGCGCGCCGCCGATGAGCTGCGTCTCCGCCACCAAGGGCACCTGCTTGACGGCGTCGTCCACCTGGGCGACCAGCCGGCGCAACGTGAGGTGATCGTAGCGCGCGCTGTGGAACGTCAGCGCCAGAATTGGCACGTCATCAATGGACCGGGGCTTGATGAGGGGCTGGGTGACACCGTGCGGAATGCGGTCGAAATTGGACTGCAGCTTCTGGTTCAGCTTCACGAGGCTCGGCTCGATGCTTTCGCCGACCTTGAAGCGCACGATGACCAGGCTCTCGCCCTCGCGTGAGGTCGAGTAGAGATATTCCACGCCGGGGATTTCCCACAGCAGCTTCTCCATCGGCCGGGTAACCCGCTCTTCGATCTCCTTGGCGCTGGCGCCGGGCATGGCGACCATGACGTCCACCATCGGCACCTTGATCTGCGGCTCCTCCTCGCGCGGCAGCATGAGCGTCGCGAACACGCCCAGCAGCACGGAAGTGATGACGATGAGGGGGGTGAGCTTCGAGTCAATGAACGCCCGGGCCACCTTGCCGGCAAGGCCAAGCGAAGCGTGGGCGGACGGGGAAGGCAAAGCGGTATCGCTCATGGTTGACTACTGGGAGACCAACGCCTGGCCATCGCACAGACCGGTCGCATTCTCGACCACCACCCGCTCGCCGGGGCTGACCCCGGACACGAGTTCCACCTGGTCGCCGAAACGGCGGCCCGTCTTCACCAGCCGCAAATGAGCGGTCTGGTTCGTGGCCACGAATACAATCTCCATCTGTCCCCGCACCACGATGGCCGCCGCGGGCACCCGGAGGGAGGGCGTGGCGTCCAGCGGCACGGCGACGCGACCAAACTGGCCGGCGCGAAGACCGGAGGCGGGCGGCAAATCCAGTTTGACGCGGAACGTGCGGCTGGCGGCATCCGCCGAGGGCGCCACTTCCACGACCGTGCCGATGATGGGCTGGCCGACGTTTGCCGTGGTGACGGTCAAGCGGTCGCCGAGTTGAATGCGCCCGATCAACGCCTCGGGCACGTCGGCTTCCAGGCGCAACGCCTCGGGGTCTTCGAGTTCCAGCAGCGGCCGTCCCGGCGTCGCGAGGTCGCCGGCTTCCGCCAGCTTGCGCGCGACCACCAGATCAGCCGGTGCCACGATCCGGGCGTAACTGAGCATCGTCTCGGCCTCCACCACCGAGGCTTCCGCCACTCGCAAACGCGCCTCGACGGCGTCGTACTCGGCCTGCGTGACCGCCTCCTGCTTCAGCAGATTGGCGAACCGCTCGAGGTCGCGCGCCGCCTGCCGGCGCAGCGCCACGGCCTGGTCCAGCCGCGCCTGAATCTCACGCACATCGAGCTGCGCCAGGAGGTCGCCGGCCTTGACCCGCTGACCGAGGCTGACGGGGAGCGATTCGATCCGCCCGCTCACCTTGGCCTCCACGACCACGCGGGTGCGCGAGCGCACGGTGCCGATGACTTCCTCCACAGCGGCACTGGTCTCCGCCGTGACCACCACCGTTCGAACGTTGGCCGGGGGCAATGAGGTTTCACGCGAGGGAGTGGGACCCGGCTCTTTGTGGCAGGCCGTCAGGGCCAGCGCCAGCAGACCGGTCAGGGGCGACAAAAAGTTGGCTTTCATGTTTCGGGCTGGGTGAGGAATTCGAATCCGGTTGGTCATGGCTGTTCCAGTTGCGGCAGACCGAGGGCGCGCCGCAGGGCCGCCACCGCAATGCGCTGGTCGGCCTCGGCTTCCGCCCGGCGCACACGCGCGACGGTCAGCGCGGTTTCGGAATCAATGACCTGCGTGGCGAGGGCGAGGCCCTGCTCGAATCGGGCGCGGGTCAGGGTGACGCTTTCGGTGGCCTGCTCGACGGCCTTCGCGGTCACCGCCAACCGCTCGTTGGCTTCGGCCAGATTCAGCCGGGCCTGCTCGATTTCGAACTCGACGGCGAGTCGCAGTTTTCGTTCCTGCTCGGTGACGGTGTCCCGCTGAGCTTGCGCCTCGGCCACCCGGGCTCGGGTCAAGCGGCCGTCAAAAACGTTCCACTGGAGCAACGCGCCGGCCGTGTAACTGCCCCCATCGCTTTCGGTTCGCGTGCCGTAATCGTAGTCCAGACTGCCAAACGCGCTGACGGTCGGCAGCCAGCCGCTCTTCGCCCCGCGCACGGCGTTCTCCGCCGCGCGTTCGCGATGCTGGATCGCTTCCAGTTCCGGGCGGCGTGGCACCGCTGATTCCGGCGGGGGTATCAGGTCGGGCGCCGTTTCCGCGATCGCGAAATCAGGGTCCTCGAGGCCCAACAGGTTCTTCAATGCCCGCAGCGCCAGGGCCTGCGCGTTGCGGGCCCGCACCGCGTCTTCCCGGGCCTGGGCCAGACGGACCTCCACGTCCAGCAGATCGGTCTTCAGCAGCGTGCCCGCCTGGTGGCGTTTCCGGGCGATGGCCAGGCTGCTCTCGAAACCTTCCACGGCCGCCTCGGTGGCGCGAATAAACTCCCGGGTCTTGAGTACGCCCAGAAACGTCCGCGCCACCTCAAAGGCAAGCGTCTGGCGAACGGCCTCGGCTTCCGCCCTTGCCGCTTCGGCGTTGGCGCGCGCGCCCGCGCGGCCGGTCTTGATCCGGCCGCCCGCGTAGAGCGGAACGCTGGCGGTGCCGCGGACGTTCAGGTTGTCCATGTCGGGCACATCGTTGAAGTCAATCGGCCCCAGGGGCGGTTGGCCGAACGCACGCTGATTCAGGATCGAGCCGAACACCATCATCGGATTGTCCGTGCGGGTGTAGCTGGACTGCAGTTGCAACGTCGGCCAGAGAGCCGCGTTGGCCTGGTCCACCCCGGCCCGGGCCACGCGGATCCGCTGCTCGGCGATGCGGGCATCGGGGCTGTTGGTCAGGGCGTGGTTCACCGCGCGTTCGAAAGTCCACGCCTCCGCCCAGACCGCTCGTGGCGCGGCGATCAGCAGGAAAGTCAGCAGGGCAAAACGGTATTTCATGGTTCAGCGACAGCTTCCGAGTTTGCGGTGTGGAAAAGGTCCGGTTGGCTCGGCCAAGCGTCAATCCACACGTTTTGGCCTCGGAGGAACAAAAGCGATGCAGCGCCTACCGACCGGCACCCGCCAACAGGATGCCCATCACCACCCCGTAGCCGGTGCTGATCCACGGATTCGCCGTCAGCGGACACGCCCCGGTCGAACAACCCACGAAGCGGTACATGCCGTACCCCAATACTCCGCCCACCAGGGCACCGATGAAGAATCGTAGCATCATGCGTTTGGCTCGCCGGCCTTCCTGTGCACCGGCACACCGCACTGGAGCCGGAACCTGCGTAAAGGTTACGGCCGGCGGCGCCGAAGCGCAGCGAAACCGGGATGACCGCTCGACTTCGGGCCTGCTGGCGTCGTTGCGCGGCGAACCCGGCGAAGCCCGCCCGCCTCGCGACGCTCCCGCCGGTTCTGATCCGGGCGCGAGGCCCATTATCCGACGGCGCTCAAGCCCGCTTCAGATACGGCAGCTTCCAAGGCCGACGGTACTTGGCCGTGACCAGGCGATTGGCTGCGGGATCGCCCACCACCGCCTCCCGGACGGGATCCCAAAGGATCCGCCGACCGGTGCGCAGGGCGATGTTGCCGAGGTGGGCCACCGTTGAAACGTGATGGCCGACTTCGAGATTCTCGATCGGCTGCTGGCGCGACTTCATGCAGTCGAGGAAATTGCGGACGTGCGCCGGACGCGGATCGCGGCCGCCGGGGTACTTCCTGGCTTCGAGTGCGTCTTTGCTTGGCTCGCGCAGGATTTCCCAGCCGCTGTCGTTGATCACCAGCGTGCCTTCGGTACCCACAAACGCCATGCCCCACGGCCGGTTGTAGAGGCCCAAGCCGATGCCCACCTTGTGTTCCCACACCAGCGTGTAGGTGGGGAATTCATACACGGTCATCTGCGTGTCGGGCGTCTCGGAGTTGTCATCGAGCACGTACTTGCCGCCGCTGGACATGACCGCTTTGGGCGGCGCGTCGCCCATCCCCCAAAGCAGCACCTGGATCAGATGCACGCCCCAGTCGGTCATCAACCCGCCGGCGTAATCCCAGAACCAGCGGAAATTGAAGTGGCAGCGATTCGGGTTGTAGGGACGCTTGGGCGCCGGCCCCAGCCAGAGATCGTAGTCAAGCTGCGCCGGCGGCAGGCCGTCCGGCGGATTGCCGATGGGCTTGATCCAGTCCAGATAAGCCCACGCGCGGGTCAGACCCACCTTGCCGAGCTGGCCGCTGCGCACAAAGTCCGTGGCCTCCCGGTAGGTCGGACTGCTCAGGCGTTGGGCGCCCATCTGGCAGACCCGCCCGTGGCGCTTCGCCGCCTCAATCATCGCCCGCCCCTCGGCGATGGTCAGCGCGAGCGGCTTTTCGACGTACACGTCCTTTCCTGCCTGGCAGGCCAGTACCGTGGGGAGGGCATGCCAGTGATCGGGCGTCGCCACAATTACCGCATCCACATCCCGCCGCTCGAGCACCCGGCGAAAATCGCGGACGGCGTCGGGCCGGTACCCGCGTTTCTCTTCGACCAGCGTGACCGCACCGGCCGATTGCTGGTCATCCGGATCACACACGATGGGGCACTCCACTTCCGGATTCAGGAAAAACGTCGAAAGGTCCCCCTTGCCCATGCCCCCGCAGCCAATCAGACCGACACGGATCTTGTCGGCCGGGGCCGCAGCCCGCGCCGTGGATGGGATGACCAGCCGGCCCCACAGAGGAGCCGTCGCCACGATGCCTGAAGTGCCGAGGAACCGGCGACGAGAGATGTCTTTCATAGCTTGCCGGCCACAAGAGAGACACAAAACCCCGCGCAAAGCGACGTAAAACGCCCGGGCGGCGAGCCAGCCCTTTTCACGTCATCGCAACGCCCAAGACCACGGTGCGAACGGGCCAGAGGGACACGCCCTTCCTCGGCGGAACATCCGTGCGGCCAGGCCCCCCGCTGCCACCACGCCTGGCCGCGTTACCACACACCTCCGGGAACCCAAGTCGCCCAGCCCGGCGAAGGGCGACGGCCCCCAGAGTCAGTCCTTGGCGGCTGACCGCCACGCGTGTCAATTGCCCAGAAGATTTATGACGAGGTTGTTGTCCGCCGGCGGCGGATCGCTCAGGACCGCCAGGAGCGCGTAGGCCATCATCTGCGACATTGGATCGGGTTGGCTGAGGAGATACTCGATGGTGCCCTGGGTCGCGGGCGAAACCGGGCGCGAGCCCTCGTCTCCCTGATAGTGAGACATGAAAGCCTCGGCCATGGCGGGCGCGAGGAATTGCGCCGACTGCTGCGGCAGGCCGTAGGGTGGCATCATCAGCATGTACGTGGCGATTTCGACCAAACCGCTTTGCAGAAACTCGGCGGCATAGGCCGGGAACGGGACGCCGCCCAGGTCGTAGTTGATGTTCGCAATGGTGTGGCTGGCGATGCTGAGCGTGCCATCGGTCGCCAGCGTCAGGAGCCGGTAGGGGCACGGGTACGTCACCACCGACCCGGTTTCGATGTCGTACAGCGTGGAGCCAGCAAAGGAGGCTTTGACAACGTCCTGCGCATGGTAATGGCCGGAGAACACCAGTTTCACGCCCTGGCTGGCCAACCACCCGGACACGGCCTCGTAGTCATCCAGAACGTACTCCGGAAACAAGGCTTTCTGACCGACATAATGCTCTCGCAGGCCGTGGTGCATCACGCCGATGACGAACTTGCCCCGGCTCCGGGCCTCCGCGAGACGGCCGGCGATCCAATCAAGACGCGGCGCGTCGAAGTATCCTCCAGTGAAGGGCGCGCCTTCGGTGTTGCGTTCGGGATGGGTGGCGTCCATTGCCAGAATCCACAGGCCAGGCTCCGGCTCCGCCACGTACGAAAGCGAATTCGGGTCGCGGCTCAGCGCCTCGCCGTAACCGAACTCGGCGTAAAGCGTCGCGAACTCGGCGGACGTGATGGAGGCCACCGGTATCGTGGCATCGCCATCGTAAGCGAGGCTGTGCGGGTTGCTGATGTCGTGGTTGCCGGGCAACACGTACACCTTCGCGCCCGCGGCTTTGAGCCGCTGGAGCTTGGTCGTCACTGCCTGATGACAGACCCGTTCGCCGTCCTTGGTGAGGTCGCCCGGGACGATCACGATGTGCGGTTGGGCCTGGATCAGTTCATCCACCATTTGATCCAGGATCGCACCGCTCTGAAGGAGCATCTTGCGATCAGCCGCCAGATAGCTCTGAAAAGCGGCCCCGTCCTTGATCAACAGATCGGGAGCGAAGTAGTGGATGTCGCTGAACGTCGCGAGGCGGAGATTCGGGAAACGCCCCGCCAACTGAGCACGCAGGCGATAGAACTGCCGGGCCGGACCTGCCGGCGCCATGACTGCGTACCGGGTTTCTGTTCCCGGAATCACTGCCAGCGTCGTCCAAGAACCCGCCGGGCTGCCGAGCTCCGCGGACGATTCGATGGTGTAGGAAGTTACCCGGATGAACTCGGAGGAAAGGTCATTCCATTCGAGTTGTCCGCTGGGGTTCAGGCGCGCTACCAGCGGCGGCTGCGCCCAAACGCCCGTTGCCAGGACCAGCGTGCCAATGCCGGTGGCGATGCTTTTCTTCATGATGTTAAGTCGGGGTTGATTTCTTCGAGGCGGGTTTGCGTTTGCTGCCGGTCCGCCCCCCGCCTCCGGAACGGTTGCGGCAACCCCGTGCGTCAGCACGGGGAAAGGAGGTATGTCTTGGGTGGCCGCACCGGGACGACGGTGCTTCCGCGGACATGTCCACGGGCTCGTCGGCCCGGGCGATAAAGGCATTGCCGCTTCGCGAAGAAGGCTCCGACGAATTCATCGGAACACCCCGTCCTGGCGCCGGCATCGGCGGACGCAGACCAAGACACCGTGAAGAAATTGCTCTACGGGAATGGGGTAAGCTCGAGGAACGTGTGTGCCCGCCGGGGTCACGCTGCTCGCGAGCCGGGGCGAACCTGGTGGTCACCGGCGTCGTCGGCCGCGAGTTACGGCCCGTTCCTCCGACAACCCGGAGCGCGCGCGAGTGAAGACCGGGAACGCTCGTCGGAGCTGCGAGGGGCGGGACGTCATTGGTCTCCATGCTTCCCTAATTGCTCTCGTCGTCGGGGCAGGGGAAATCGAATTTTTTGATTGGCCCATTGAACTGGGGGGCGCCCCGGCTAAACACGGGGAGTGGCTCGTTTCGCAGGACCCCAAGCGAGCTCGAAGGCAAGCGCGCGCGCCGCGGCCGCTACGGCATCCGGTTCGCCCGAAACGGCGCGAGCGGGCACACGGCCCGCCCGGTCCCCAATCATCGTGCAGAAGTTTCAACCCGAAGGTTCAGCCGACCAACCCCGCTCGCCCCGCGTTGTTCCGCGCGCCGCCCTGGCCAACGGCTCGTCCCTGCCGGCATCCGCGGTCAGCGCCGCCCCTGTGCGGTGACCGGCAACCTGTCCACTCGTCCGTCGCACTGATTCCTTCCCACGCCTCCGGTTGGCTGCGGCAAGAAATGGAAAACGATTGGCAAAAGACGGTTAGTGGCCCGGTCCCACACGAATCAAATTTCCTCCCAGATCGCCCTGGACGCGACCGACCGTTGTTCTATGAATCTCAATCCGAAAGTTCTTGATCCAGACTCCGTAGCCACGAACTCCGTGGCGCCCCTGTTCAGCGGGCCTTCTCCTTCACGCAGGCTGAAAGCCGGAAGACCGATTACTCCCCTCTCCCTGCTCGCGCTCGGGTTGCTTGTGACGTGGGCACCCGCAACAGCCCTCGGCGACACGCATGTGCTGGGGCTGCCGGAATGGGCGCACCCGGGCTGGAGCGTGGAGACGCGGGTCGAAGGGCAGGACGTCCGGTTCGTTCAAGAGGGAACCACCGGGGACGACACGACCAAGCACCAGGTCATCCTCTACACCGCACCCAAACAGGTCGAAGTGTCGGTGTATGCGAACTTCACCGGCGATCTCCCGGAGGGGGTCCAACCCGTGAGCCTGACGTTGGAAATCCACGAGCAAACCGGGGTGACCTGGTCCGTGGCCGGCGGGGTGGCCACGGCCGTGGTGGACCTCAGCACCAACCGGGAACTGGCCGCGCGCATCATTTCCCTTCAAGGCCGCGCCGTACTGCACACCACCGACCCGCTGTGGACGCCGACCGCCGGCTTCTCGGCTGATCTGTATATCGCACGTCCAATAACCGTCACCGCCAGCGGGGCCAGCGGCGGTTTGCTGCCGATCTACGCGTATGCCCAGGTGCCTTACATCCTAACTAACACCGCCGGACTCCGCTGGGTGGATTACCGCGCCGACCTGCTGCCGGGCGCCCAAGTGAAAGCCGAGCCGCTCGAGGGGGTTCAGAGCAGTTCCGGCTGGTTGACCACGGACGACATCAGTCGGGCGATGGCCGTAGTCTGGGCCCCCACGTCTTCCGAGCCGGATGCTGCGGGTCTGGTGCATGGCCGCGTGAAGCTCAAAGCGGTGAAAGACCGTGCCACGGCGGAGCGGGAGATGGATATCCGGATTCCCTATGCCCTCGTGGTTTCAGCGAATGGTGCCACGTTGGTCGGTCGCGCCGGCGCGATCATGGAACCCCGTCGCATCGTTGACGGCGACCTCCTCAAACCCGGCGACGTGGTCCAGGTGGGCGACGAGTTGATCTGGTCCGGTCCTTACCTCACCGTCAGGTTTTGTAACGGCCAACAGCTTGCCCTGCAGGCCTCCGGACCCGGCGGCCTCCGCGCCGTGGTCGGCCAGGGCAGTTTCGACCACCGCACCTCCGTCCTGCAAGTGACGCTGCAAAACGCGGTCCAGGATATTCGCTCCGATCCCCGTCGCTACGGCCGGATGCTCATTTACAAGGCGCTGGGCAACGCCGTGGACGGCTTCCTCGGTATGCCCGACCCCGTGGGCTGGGTGGCCACCACGCCCGGCGGAGCGCTCGAGAACTGGCTTGCCGACTACGTCGAATCGGCTTACGAGCCGCGCCAGCTCCGAGGGCCGGGAACTGCCGCTGCCGGCCTGCACGCGGGCAATCCCTCGCCGACTGACGCCCCTTGGGTGGCGAGCGAGGTGAACTTCTTCAGCGATGGCACCGCGCGGGTTTACAACCGCGGCGGCGCCCTGCGCGTTCAGGGACCCGCCACCGGCGCGGTGTTGCCCCGCGGCGCCATGAGTGTAGCGCGGCTGGACGTTCCGGGAGGCGCCGTCTCGGCTTTGGGCCAGGCGCCAGTGAGCGGCTTCGCCCCCTTGGTTAACCTGAACCCTTCGGAGGGCGCGACCGACCTGCCGCCTCGGCCGGATCTCGAGGTCCGGATCACCGAGTTTGGCGGTAACGAAGTGCTGCCCGGCGGCCTGATCTCCCGCGTGGATGGCGTGCTGCTGCGAACCCCTCCGCGCGAAGAAAATCGCTACCTCCTCACCCTGCCACCGGGCATGGTGCTGGCTCCCGGAGCGCATCAATGGGATGTGGAACTGGCGCTGAGCGGCGGCGGCATCGTGCGCACCAGCGTGACGTTTCAGGTGACCTCGCACCTGCCCGCGCCGCAGGGAGTCCGCGCCGCGGCCGGCGCGCAACGCGTGGCCTTGCGCTGGGACGACGCAGCGCTGGCCTGGGCGCGGGGCGGCTTCCGGGTCTATCGCACTGCGCCGGGCGGCGCGCGGCAACTGGTCAGCGGCTCCACACCCCTGCGCGAGCCGAACTTCGTGGACCCAGCGCCGGTGGCCGGCGCGGTGTATGAGGTGGCGGGGCTGGATGCCGACGGCCGCGAAGGTTCAGCCGGCGCGGGCGTGAACGTTGCGTTCCCCGGTCCGGCTCCCGCAACACCGCGCGCTGTCAGTGTCGTGCCTGAATTGCTGGACAACGGGGCCGGCCTGGCCCTGGCCATCGAGGACCCCACGCTGAGTTTCACCCTGTGGCGTATCGAGGCGGGCCCCACGGCGGACGGTCCTTTCACCGATGTGCTCAACGGCGAACTGACCAGTCGCACTCCCTGGCCGATTCCGAATCCCTTCGACGAGACGCGCCGCTGGTTCCGGGTCACGGCCGTCAACGTGGACGGCGGGACCGGCCCATCGGTGGTGGTGGGCCCGCTGGACCTGCCGCTGCCGTTACCCAGGGTGGTTGGGCTGACCGCCAGTCCGAACCCCGACGGCACGGCCCTGCTGCGGTGGAATCCCTGGACGACGCGCGCGCTGGCCGGCTATCGCGTCGAGCGCTGGGCCGGCGGTGCCTGGCAAACTGCCGCTGAAGTTGGTCCAGAAGTGGCGGCTTGGACGGATGCTTCTCCCGCTTCGGGCGAGTTGCGGCAATGGCGCGTCCGCGCGCGGTTGGCGGGCGGCGGAGAGTCGCCGACTTCTTCAACCGTGGCGTTACGCACGATGGCCGTCCCGGCCAACCCGGGCGTGGTGCGTTTCGCCACCGGGACCGCCAGCGGCCTCGAGGGTGAGACGGTGGCGCTGCAAGTCATCCGCGAGGGCGGGCTGGACCTGCCGGCCTTTGTCACCTGGAGTACGTGGCGTTGGAACGGGACGGCCACGCCCGAGCAGGACTTCACCCCCGGCGGCGGCCTGCTGACCTTCGCCCCCGGCGAGGCCCAAAAGGTCATTTCGATCCCGCTACTGACTGACGCGGAGGCCGAACAGCAGGACGAGTTTTTCTACGTCCACCTGCTCGGCGTCGAGGGCGGAGCGGCGCTGGGGGAGCCTTCCGTCGTGCAGGTCAGCATCGCTGGGGGCGCCAAACTGACCTGGGAACAGATCTGGCTGTACGGGCAGGAGGGCACGACCGCCGAGGTCACTTTCAATGTGATCCTGACCCGGCCCTCTGCGCAGGAAGTGCGGGTGGACTTCCAGTTCGATCCGGAGCGCAGCACGGCCACGCCGAACGCCGACTTCACCGGCCCGTTGTCCGGCACCTTGGTGTTCGCCCCGGGCCAGACCAACCGCAGTTTCACCATCACGATCGTCAACGACTCCCTCAAGGAGGGCACCACGCCGGAAAATGTGGTCTTCCGCCTGCTCAACCCGCAGGGGGCGGCCCTGGACGATTCAGACCCGTTCCGCGTCTTCGCCACGCTCCAAATCGGGGACGACGACACGCGCCCCGGCAGCGTGGTCTTTGCTGACCGCACCTTGCAGCTCCGCGAAGGCCAAAGCCGCACCCTGACCCTGCGGCGTGAGGGCGGCACGGACGGCGTGCTCGAGGTCTTCCTCTTCCCCACGAGCGGCACGGCAGCCGAGGAACAAGACTGGACGATTGCGCCGGGATTCCCGCGCTTTGAAGACGGCCAGACCGAGGCCACCGTGACTTTTACCGCCCTGGTGGATGGCCGTGCAGAAGGCGCGGAACTGGTGGTGCTCAACCTGCATGGCGGCATGGGGCCTGGCCAGGGAAGCTCGCTGCTGGTCACCATCGCCGACCTGGACGGGGCCGCCTCCGGCTTCACCGCTTGGGCGGAACAAGCCCTGGGCAGTCAGCCGCCGGCCCTCCGCGCCCCCACGGCCGATGCCGACGGCGACAACCTGCCGAACTGGGTCGAATTCCTCTGGCGCACCGACCCCGCCCGGTCGGACCGTCCCGCGCTGCCGGAAACAACTCTGAACGAATGGGGCGAGTGGCAGGTGCGCGTGACCGTGCGCGAGGACGCCGGGGCGGTCGTGTGGGCGGAGTTCGCCGAGGACGCCCTCTGGAGCCGGCCCACCTTCGACGCCGGCACCTGGCAGAGCAACGGCGACGGCACCCGCACCGGCACCTTCCGCTATTTCAACTTCGGCGGGCAAAGCGGCTTCGTGCGCCTGCAGGCCGAGTGGTTTTCCGGGCCCTGAGGGCCAGGAACGGCCGCGGCGAACAGGTGACGGGCAACCCGGCACCCTCACGCAAGTTGCGACCGGTGCCTCGCCCGTTGCCTTGCTGCGGCGCGGCCGGACTTCGTCACCCGCCCCAGGCTCCCGGTCTCAGGCTTCCGCGACGGTGCCCGGCCCGCTCCGCTTCCGACGCCAGGCAAACCACGCCGCCACCGCCAGCAGCACCGTGCTGAACAGCCCAAGCGTTTGCACCACGTGCTTGAAGGCCACCGCCGGCTCCGCCGTGCGGACCAGATCCGCCCGCCACGTCAGGGCGGCGCCGTAAAGGACCGCGATCAGGACCAGCCACGGGACGGCTTCGTAGCGCTGGCGCGCGAGCAGGCTGCCGATGAGCACATTGCTCAGTGTGAGGGGCAACATGCACCACGCGAACCACGGCACCAGGGGCGCACTCTCCAGATAGGTGGTGCCTGAGATGATCCGCAGCGGCAGTTCGGGCAGTAGCGTGCAGGCCATCGCCGCCAGCAGCCCCAGCAACGCCGTCGCGCCCAGCGCCTGGCCCAGGACATCCGTGCGTTGATCGCGCGCCGCGCTGGCGACGATCTTCGGAAACATCACCGCCATGAGCGGGCCGGTGAAAAACACGAGCGCCCGCCCGATGATGCCGGCCGCGCTGTACACACCGGTCACCTCGTCGCTGAAGACCCGCTGCACCACGATCTGGTCCGCCGCCATCATGAACTGGCTGGCCCCCAATCCCAGCGTCAGCGGGATCACGCGGCGGAGCCAGTCGCTCCACGCCAGCGGTTCGCCCCGGCCGAAGCAAAGGTCTCGCGTTGGCCACGCAGCGACCGCCACCGACACCCAAAAGCCGATGAATACCGCCACCATGGCACCCGCCGCCCAGCCGCCCAACAGGGCGACGATCAACGCCACGCCCGCCAGCCGCACGACGCCATTGACCATCTGCAACGAGCCAAGCCAGAGAAAGTTCTGCCGCCCCTGCAGCACGCCCTGAAAGATCGGCCACCACAGCATCGCCAGGCCCACGCCCAGCGTCAGCCAGAGCGTCGCGGGATTGGCGATTTTCCATTTCGTCAGCAGTTCCGCGCGGAATACCCACGCGCCCGCCGCCGCCGCCAGCCACAGCATCAACACGGCGAACAGCAATCGCCGCACGGTGAAGGCGAGTTGGTGCCGGCAACGATCTGTGGTGGCCGCAGCGGTCTGCTGCGCGAAAACGGTCTGCAGCCCGATCGCCGGGATGAGCATGAGGTTCATTACCTGCAACATCGTCACGAACACGCCGTACTCGGGCTTCGGCATGAACCGCTGGGCCGGGATGTGAACCGCCCACATGCAGATTCCCCCCAGCGTGGTGGCGAGGAGCATCCAGCCGCTCTGGCGGAAGAATTGCAGGCGATGATGGGCGGCGTGCAGCATGAGCGCGATCAGCGGCGGGCAGTCTGGTGCCGCGCGGCGACTTCTTCCACCAAATCCACCGCCCGCCGGGCGATGATCGGCCAATCCAATTCGCGGCGGACGCGATCGCTGGCAGAACGCCCCCAGGTCAACCGTTGTTCCCGCGGCACCTTGAGCCATTCCAGAATCGCCGCCCCCAATGCGTCTCCGCTGAAGTCGGTGAACCGGATTGCCGGCTCCTCCGCGAAGTGGCAGCGCAGCCCTTCAAGTCTCGTGCAGACCTGCGGCAGCCCCAGGCCGAGGTACTCGACCGCCTTCGCCACAAACGCGCAATGAACGCCCGTGGATTCCTCGTAGGGCACCATCCCCACCGTCGCGCTCGTCAACCGCCCGGCCACGTCACGATACGGAACGAAGCCGGAACATTCGACGCGCAACCGGCTGCCGCGTGCTTTCAAGCGGGCCAGCAAACGGCTCAGCGCCGGCGTTTGCCGGCCGACGAAACGAAACACGCTGTCGGGCCGCTCGCTCTCAACGCGGATCATCGCCCCCAGCGCATTCGGCCCCAGATGATGATGGTCGAACGAGCCGTGCATCACCACCACCGGGGGCGAATCGGGCCGCGCCCGGGCCAGCGACTCGTCAAAGCGGAACAGTTCCGCGTCATAGCCGTAGTAGATCGGCCGAATGCGCTCGCGCGGATAACCCGCCGCGACCAACCGATCCATCAGCGGGTCGGAAACGGCGAGCACACCGTCGGCGTCGCAGCGCGCGGGTAGCGAGAGTTCGTACCGCTTGAGGGCCGCGAGCACGGGCGGCGGCATCAGCCAGGCGGGCCATGTCTCCATGAACGCCGTGAGATGGTCCAGGAAGTTCATCACCACCGGCACGCCCAGCCGGCGCTTGAGGCGACCCGCGGCGACCGACGCAATCGCATGTTGGGCCAGGATGGCGTCGAACGGCACGCGCTTCGCCGCCTCGGCCACCATTCGCGCCAGAAACGCCGGGAAGAGCAGGTACTTGAGGTTGCGCCAGCGCGTGTAGCGGCCCATCTCCCAGCGCGTGAACCCATGCAATCGCACACCGAAGTCGCGCTCCACCGCGGCCGAATCGGCCGCCGGCGGGCTGAAGACATGGAGTTCGTGCCCCCGCCGGACAAACTCGCGCGCCAAGTACAACGCCTCCGCCGAGCCGCCACCAGAGGGCGGATAAAACGGCTCGTGGGTCAGCAGGGCAAAACGCATGACGGGCAGACGATCCCGGCGCGGCTCAAGGCAGCGCGCTCAAGAAGCGGGTCAACAACGCGGTCGCCCGTTCGACCTGACGCAGCGAAATCCATTCGTCCGCGGTGTGGGCCTGCGCGATGTCGCCCGGACCAAAAACCACGCTGGGAATCCCGCCGCCGGCGAGCACCGCGGCATCGCAGAAGAAATGAACCCCCAAGGGCCGGGCCTGGCCCGCGACCGCCATGAACTCCCGGACCAGCGGCCGCTCCGGATTCGTTTCGAGCGCCGGGCACGGTTCCGCTTTGCTGTCGGCCAGGCGCGCGGTCAGACGATGGCGCCTGAGCAGGGTGCGGATTTCCCGCAAGACCGTGGCGCGCGTTTCGCCCGGCAACGTCCGGCGGTCCACCTCGAGGCTGCACCGATCCGGCACGATGTTGGGCTGCGTCCCGCCGTGAATCGCGCCCACATTGACCGTCGCGTGACCCAGCAACGGATGCCGGTGACGGCGCAACGCGGCCGCGTATTCGGTCTCGAGCACGTCCACCACCCGCGCCATGTCATGAACGGCATTGCGGCCCAAATGCGGCGTCGCGCCGTGCGCGGCGCGGCCTCGCGTTTCCAGACGCAACCACAAATCACCCTTGTGGGCGGTCACCACCCGCAGCCTCGTTGGCTCACCGACGATCGCCAGGCTGGCCCGGAACCCGGAGGCCGCCAGGGCACGCGAACCGCGTTGCGCATATTCCTCGTCCACGAGTCCGGCGAACACAATCTCCGTCTGCCGTGGCCGGCTCGGACTCCCTGCCACCGCCAGCAGCGCGGACAGCATCGCCGCGACGCTGCCCTTGGTGTCACACGCCCCGCGGCCGTACAGCCGACCCTTTTTGACCTGCGGGCGGAACTGCGGCTCGTCGCCGCCGACGGTGTCCAAGTGCGGCGCCAGCAACACCCGTTGCCGCGTTCGGCCCGAGGGCGCCAGCCGGGCGAGCAAATTCGCGCGGCCCGCGATGACGTCGCGCTGTTCCACGTCCAAACCCGCCCGCGCGGCCGTGCACAAGAGGAACTCGGCCACTCGTTGCTCGCCGGCGCGGGAATCGCCGGCCGGCAAAAACGCCGGGTTCACGCTGGGCAGCGCAACGAGCTCCGCAAGCAGACGGGATGGGTCCATATCGTCCGGGCGACTGTGCCCGCCGCGCCCCAGAGCGGCAAGCTGCGCTGAGGCGGTTCAGCGGGCACCCCGCGGTTCAGGCGTTTGCGGGGTCTGTCCGGAGTCCAACACCCGCCGCGCCACCTCGCGGGCAACCTCGATCAGTGCGAAATCCTCGGCCAGATTGCCGAACCGGAAGTCCGGCAGGCCGCTTTGCGCCTGGCCCAGGAGATCGCCCGGTCCCCGCAGGCGCAGGTCCGCCTCGGCAATCCGAAATCCGTCCGTCGTTTCCTCCAGCACCTTGAGCCGCTGTCGCGCCTCGGGCGTCTTCGCCGTCGCCACCAATACGCAATACGCGTCGGCCGCGCCGCGACCGATCCGTCCGCGCAGTTGGTGCAGTTGTGCGAGCCCGAAGCTCTCCGCGTTCTCGACCACCATCACGCAGGCGTTGGGAACATCCACCCCCACCTCGATCACCGACGTAGCCACCAGCACCTGGACTTGATTCGCGCGGAACCGGACCATCGCCGCGTCCTTCTCCTCGGCGGACAGCCGGCCGTGCAGCAAGCCCACCCGATACGGCGCAAGCTCCGCCGCCAATCGCTCGTGCTCCCGCAGCACCGCTTTGAGTCCCGACTTCAAATCTGCCTCCTCGACGCGCGGATAGACCACGTACGCCTGCCGGCCCTCGGCGAGCTTCTTCCGCACGAATTCCCAGACCTTCGGCAGGCTGTCCGCGTCCCGGACAAAGGTGCGGATGCGCCCGCGTCCGGGCGGCAGTTCATCAATCACCGACACGTCCAGGTCGCCGTACAGTGTCAGCCCCAGCGAGCGCGGGATGGGCGTGGCGGTCATGACCAGCAAGTGCGGGTAGGTCCCTTTGCGAACCAGCTCTTCGCGCTGACTCACTCCGAACTTGTGCTGCTCGTCAATGATGACCAGTCCAAGACGATCCGAGGTGAAACCCGGCTCGATCAGCACGTGCGTGCCCACCGTCAGACGACCAGCGCGGCCGTCGAACAGGGGTGCCTCCGCGCCGGACTTGCGGCTGCCGGTCCGCAGTGCCAGCGGCACCCCCAGCGGCTCAAACCACCGCTGGAAGTTGCGCCAGTGCTGCTCGGCGAGAATCTCGGTCGGCGCCATCAGGGCCACCTCGAATCCGCTCTCGATGACCATCAGCGCCGCACACGCCGCCACGGCGGTCTTGCCGGAGCCGACGTCCCCTTGCAGCAGCCGCCGCATTGGATAGGCACCCGAAAGATCGGCCCGAATCTCGCGCAGCACGCGCGTCTGGGCCGCGGTGAGTTTGAAGCCCAGCCGCGCGAGAAACGGCTTGATCAGGCGGTTGTCGCCGCCGCACGGCAGCGCGCGGGCGAGGGTCTCGAGATTGCGCCGGCGACGCTGGATGCGAATCTGCAGCGCGACAAACTCGTCGAGCGCCAGCCGCTCGCGGGCACGGTCCACGTTGGGCAGTTCGTTCGGGAAGTGGAGTTGTCGAATGGCCTCCGCCCGGGACAGGAATCCGGGAGGCACAAACGAATCCGCCGCCGCGGCAGCCTGCGCGCTTTCGTCCACGAGCGTGCTTGACGGGGAGTTTGGCGCACGAACGTCCGCATTCCTCGGTTGAGGTTGAGTCTCCAAAGCGTCCGGGGCGCGGACGTCCCCGTCCGCGGCTCCGGGTTTCCCGAGTCCTTGCCTCGGGTCGCGGACGTTCACGTCCGCGGCTCCGGGTTTCCCAACTCCCTCGCTTGCCGTTTCCCCTCCTCCGGCAACCTCCCCACCAGCCCCACCGCGGGTCGGCAGACCCGCGCTCCTCACCACCGCTGCACCAACGTCTGCACCTTGGGCTTTCGATTCCACCAACGTCGGGGCGCGGACGTCCCCGTCCGCGGCTTCGAATTTCCTGAGTCCTTGCCTCGGGGCGCGGACGTTCACGTCCGCGGCTTCGGGTTTCCCAACTCCCTCGCTTGCCGTTTCCCCTCCTCCGGCAACGTCCCCGCCAGCCCCACCGCGGGTCGGGACACCCGCGCTCCTTACCGCCGCTCCGCCAACGTCTGCACCTTTGGCTTCCGATTCCACCAACGTCGGGGCGCGGACGTCCCCGTCCGCGGCTCCCAGGCCCCCGCGTTCCTGGCTCGCCGATTCCACGCCACCGGCAACCTCCCCGCCAGCCCCACCGCGGGTCGGGAGACCCGCGCTCCTCACCGCCGCCGCGCCAAGGCCTACACCTTTGGCTTCCGATCCCCCCAACGTCGGGGCGCGGACGTCCACGTCCGCGGCTTCGGGTTTCCCAAGTCCCTCGCTTGCCGTTTCCCCTCCCCCGGCAATCTCCCCACCAGCCCCACCGCGGGTCGGGAGACCCGCGCTCCTCACCGTCGCTGCGCCAACGTCTGCACCTTTGGCTTCCGATTCCACCAACGTCGGGGCGCGGACGTCCCCGTCCGCGGCTCCCAGCTTCCCGAGTCCTCGACCCGCCGCTTCCCCTCCCCCGCCAGCCGCACCGCCGGTCGGGAGACCCGCGCTCCTCACCGCCGCTCCGCCAACGTCTGCACCTTTGGCTTCCGATTCCACCAACGTCGGGGCGCGGACGTCCCCGTCCGCGGCTCCTAGTTTCGGGAGTCTTTGCCCCGCCGCCTCCCCTCCTCCGGCAACCTCCCCGCCAGCCCCACCGCGGGTCGGCAGACCCGCGCTCCTCACCACCGCTGCACCAACGTCTGCACCTTTGGCTTCCAATCCCCCCAATGTCGGGGCGCGGACGTTCACGTCCGCGGCTCCTAGTTTCCCGAGTCCTTGACCCGCCGCTTCCCCTCCCCCGCCAGCCCCACCGCGGGTCGGGAGACCCGCGCTCCTCACCGCCGCCGCGCCAAGGCCTGCACCTTTGGCTTCCGATCCCCCCAACGTCGGGGCGCGGACGTCCACGTCCGCGGCTTCGGGTTTCCCAAGTCCCTCGCTTGCCGTTTCCCCTCCCCCGGCAATCTCCCCACCAGCCCCACCGCGGGTCGGGAGACCCGCGCTCCTTACCGCCGCTGCACCAACGTCTGCACCTTTGGCTTCCAATCCCCCCAATGTCGGGGCGCGGACGTCCCCGTCCGCGGCTCCGGGTTTCCCGAGTCCTTGACCCGCCGTTTCCCCTCCCCCGCCAACCTCCCCGCCAGCCCCACCGCCGGTCGGGAGATCCGCGCTCTTTACCACCGCTCCGCCAACGTCCGCACGTTTGGCTTTCGGTCCCCCCAACGTCGGGGCGCGGACGTCCCCGTCCGCGGCTCCGGGTTTCCCAAGTCCCTCGCTTGCCGTTTCCCCTCCGGCAACCTCCCCGCCAGCCCCACCGCCGGTCGGGAGACTCGCGCTCCTTACCTCCGCTCCGCCAAGGCCTGCACTTTTGGCTTTCGATTCCCCCAACGTCGGGGCGCGGACGTTCACGTCCGCGGCTCCCAGGTCCCCGAGTTCCTGGCTCGCCGATTCCACGCCCCCGGCAATCTCTCCACCAGCCGCACCGGGGATCGGGAGATCCGCGCTCCTCACCTCCGCTCCGCCAAGGCCTGCACTTTTGGCTTTCGATTCCCCCAACGTCGGGGCGCGGACGTCCACGTCCGCGGCTCCCCCACGACTTTCATTTCCCCCCCAACCTGATGTCGTGGCTGGCTCGAAGCGTTCGTCAGCAGTCTCCCCAGCCGCCTCGGCTCGCCACGGGTCCGGAATGCGGCCGCCGACCGCCGCCAGCGCCCGCCACATCAGGGATCGCAACCAGCGCTGCGAGAGCCCCTCGGTCAGCGGATAGACCGGCACGATGCGTTGCGAGTGCAGCGACGCTTCCTCACCGGCCTCGATCACCTCGGTCTCAGGATGATCCATGGTTCGTGGGCGGACCGAGGTGGCCTTGCCGTAAACCACCACGTCGTCGCCGACGGTGAATACCGATTCAAGAAACGGCTGATTCCACCAGCGGCAATGCAGCCGACCGCTGCCGTCTTCAATGACGAACTCGAACAAGGATTTGCCGCCGCGCCGCCACCGCTTGACCCCCGCCGCCACGATCCGCCCGCGCACGACGGCGAACTCGCCCACGACCAGAGCCCCAATGGGACGCACCTGGCGACGATCCTCGTAGCGCCGCGGCCGGTGCCGCAGCAGATCGCCAATCGTCACGATCCCCAGCCGCGCCAACTGGGCAGCCCGCTCCGGCCCCACGCCGAACAGGCGGGTGACGGGCTGGGCGAGCGGCGAGGTATCCGGGCGCGGCACGACGGGGTTATAGCCTCCGCTCCCCAGCCGGCAACGAAAGCCTGCGTGCGGCCGCGGCGCTCGTGCCCCTACCGGATTCGCGACGAGGCATTCATCGGACCACCTTTGCTCGGCGTCTTACCCCCCACCCTGTCCGGCCAGCACCCCGGTGGGCCGGTTGACCTTGCTCGGACCTCGCCGCGCTCTCCGCCAACGGCTCGCTCTCCTGGCCAACCGTGGCGACACCGGACCATCCAGCCTTTGAAGCTGGATTATCCGTCGCACGCAGATTGGCCGTCACTTGGGTGCGGTGGTCAAAGCTGCGGCACGACAATATCCGGCACTGGTGTTGGCCGGCGGGCGGCAACCGAGCACTGGGTCGCCTGCCGCACGCCGCATCCGCCTGCCGTATCGCTCGTCCCGAAGATTTGCTTGGTGAACGGCTACACGTTCGATGACTGATTGGCCGAGCCTGTCTGAGCCATGCCGGCTGCGTCGTCAGTTTTGCGGCGCGGCCCTTATTTGCCCGAAGCGTTGCTGTTATTCGCCGGTTGCTCGCGGACCATCCGATAAAAGCCTCCTGGCGAATCCGCTCGCACAACCATTCTCGCGAAGGCCGACGCATCGGCGAGAACCTCGAGCCGCTCTTCACCTCTGAGGCCCAAGTCCGCGCCCCGTCGCGGGCCGAGGTTGGACATGGTGGACCCGTGCACCCGCGAATTGGGCCACGGCCTCCACTTCGAAACCGTCCCCGGCCAGGGCAGCACCTTCAATCGGAATCTACCGGCAGCGTAAACGTAGATGACAAAGACTGCGGCGGACGCCGCAGCTTACGACGCCCGCCGTGTATGGTAACCCACCCCGTTGGCGGCAAGAGCTCAGTGTGGCACGACGCGGAAGAACCTCGCCGGCATTGGCCACATCTAATCTACCTTGATCCGGTAGAACAAGCCGGCGGAGTTGGTCGCGCCACGGTCCACCCACACGTTTTCCGGCGGGGTGGCCGACAGGTGTTCGGCCACCGGCTCAAACCCACCCGGCAGCGCCGCCGAGCGCAGCACGGTGTAAAGTCGGCCCGGTGTCGAACCCCAGCGCAGTTCCACCGCTCCCGCCGACGGTTCCACCGTCAGCGTGCGAATCCACAAATACGATCGCGGATCGCGCGGGTCGGTGCCGGCGCGGTATTCGGCCCAGTTGCTCAGCCCGTCGCCGTCCTCATCTGCAGCAGCATCGTCGGCCAGGTTCGGGTTGAACCCGTGCTCGCGCTCCCAGCCGTCGGGCATCCCGTCGCTGTCGGCGTCCAGCCACAGCAGCACCGCAAAACGATTGGTGTTGTTGCTCGGGTCCACATCGGCCACCACGCCGGTCTCGTCGGCCCGCAGTTCATAAAGCGCCTCCCCTTCGGGCTGGGTGCCGGGCGGCAGCTCCAGCGCCACCTGGGCCACTCGGCCCGGTTCGAGGGCCAGCACGTTCGCCGTCGCCAGCGGAGCGTTGGTCTCGCCCGCCCGCCGCAGCGCCAGCACCGATGCGGGCGCGGCCGGTGCGCCGGCGTTGAACACTTGGGCAGTCACCCGCACCGCGCCGTTGGTCTCTGCCTCACGGTTCAGCACCGACACTTGCAGGTCGGTCCCACCAAGCCGCAGCGACTGCGAGTTGTTGGCGGGGTCCCAATCTTCGCCCGCCCGGGCCACCGCCCAGAGCGTGTGCGGCGCAGCCGGCTCGGGCACCACCCAGGTGGCGCTGAGCTGATTGGTGGAGGCCCCCTCCAGCCAACCCGACAGCGGCACGTTGGTCAGGAGTATCCCGCCGGCCTGCGGGTCGCCGTCATAGAACGCCACCGTCACGTTGGTCAGCGCCAGGTCACCCGCGTTGCGCACCACCGCCCGCAGCGTCAGCGGGTCGCCCGGCAGGTAGTTCGCGCCCTCGACGGTGAAGTCGCCCGCCAGCAGCGCCACGTCCCGCACCAGCCGCCGCTTGGTCACCGCCAGGTCCACCCGACCGGGCTGGGGCACGTTGGTGATGGTCAGCGTCTGACCGTTCTCCAAGGTCACGGTCTTGTTGGTGTGGAGGATCTCGACCTTGTTGTAGGCCACGGTCAGATTGCCCACGTCATCCCAGACCGGGGCGAAGGACCGTTCCAGCGGCGCGTCCCGGAACAGCCGCTCGTCCCGACTCCAAGTGTCGGAGGCCGGGTCATAGACGCGGTAATGTGCGTCGGAGCCGTCCTCGCTCATCTCCTGCCACAGCAGCACCAGGTTGCCGGCCGGCCCCACAGTAAGGGCGTAGTCGGCAAAGGCCACCGTGTCCGAGCCGGCCCGCACCACCTGCACGTCCGGACCAAAATTCCGGCTTATGACCAGGTCCGCGCCCCGTTGCCAGAAGGCGAACGCCTCCCCGGCGCTGGTCACGGCCACGCGCACGTTGCGATGACCATTGGTGCCGGTGGTAAACTGCACCGGCAGGCCCCAGACGCCGTTGGTCCATTCCACCCAAAAGCCGTGCTGGTCGGCCACAGTGTTGAAATCCCCGTCGCCGTCCTGGGTCCAGGCATAGACCGCCCGGTGGCCCGCCGCCGCCAGGGATTGCGAGGTGCGATCCGTCAGGCTTGTCAACAGGACCTGCGGCGTGCTCCAAGTGCGGGTAGTCGGATTCCACCGGGCCCACCAGACCTGGCTGGGGGCGCCGTTGGTGCCCATGAGCAGGTTTTGCGAGTTGCTGGTCCAGACGGCCAGCAGACTGCCGTCAGTCAGCGGCCCGGCCAGCAAGGGGGCGTGGTCCAAGTGGGCGTTGGCGGTCAGCGGCTGGGGATCAGTCCACTGGCCGCTGGCCCGATCCCAACGGGCCCAGACGATGTCCACCAACGGTGCCAGCACCTCCGGGTCCGTCGGTTGGAGGTTCGGATCCGACACCCGTTCCCAAACCGCCACCGCGTCGCCCCGGCCGTCGAAAGCCACCAGCGGCGCATACTCGGCCCGCGTGTCAGCCAGGATCGTTTGGGGCGGACTCCAATTCTGGCCATCCCAACGCGTCCACCGAATGTCGGTATGCTGGTAGTCCGGCGCGGTGCCAAGATCGGCCACATACAGCAGCATCAACTCGTTCGTCCGACCCGCCAGGGCCGGACTGGCATTGGGAAACCCGTTGGCCACCAAGACCAGGTCCGCCTGGGAAGCGGGGCCTTGCGGTAGCGGGCCGCCGGCCCTGCGCACCGGCCCCGGTCCGGCGTCGGCACGGCGGCCCAGTTGCCGAAAACGTTCCAAAGCGGACCGGGACTCTTCTCCCGCCACGCTTACTGCATTGTCTTGGCCGGCCAGCACGAACGATTCCGGCCCGGCCTCCAGATAATCCCGTCGTAGCCCGGGCGGCCGCTCCGGCAACACCCGCAACACCACCCAGCCAACCTCCGGTGCCGCTGCGGGCTCGGTCCAGCCCCCGCCAGCCAAGGCCCGACCTGCCCGCGAGTAAATCCGCCCCCGCAGCAGCACCCACTGCTCCTCGATCGGTTTCTTGAACGGCGGATCAAAAACAGGCTCAGGTAAAGCTGCGCCGAAGCCTCTTGGAAACCAAACTGCGGTGCCAGTTCAAAAAGTGCCTCGACTTCACCTCCAACAGCGATCCGCCCGTGGACCACATGCAGGTTCGGTTCATACACAGCCTCCACTCCCGGTGTGATCTTCAGCGTCGCCTCGTCAAACGCCAAGGAGGGAAGCAAGAGCATGACATTGGCCTCCAAATCCAACAAACCGTCCACCCGGATCCGCTGAATGCTGTTCACGACCACCCCCACGTGCCGCAGGCTGTCCAACAGGCGGATTATCTGAGCCCCTGGAACCCAGTCGGTCACATAAAACGACAGGATCTCCAAGCGTCCTTTGAAGCCCCCCGCCACGCCGAGCCGCTCCACGCTGATTCCGCGGCTGAGGTTGGCGATGCCCTCAGCCTTGGCCCCGCCCACAAAGTTCCACTCTGCGTTGCCAAAGTAGAATCTCGGTTGCAGTAGCGTGCTTTGCGGTCGTCGGCCCCGAACAGCCTTCCTGCCCTCGGCAAACTGTTTTCCCGCGAACAACTCCCATTGGCCCGTGCCAAACTCGTATCCAAAGCTGATGTCCAACTCGAACTTCGGGCCGAACGACCCGAGGAACGGCAGATGGATCACCTCTTGTGCCTTCGTGAACGAGCCGGGGAAACTGAACTCCCAGCTCACCCCGGGCAGAACCGACCAGTCCCAGCGGCGCAGTTCCTTCAGCCCACTTCGCAAAAACTCCGGCACCGGAATCACGCTCACCAAGTCGGTCCTCGGCTCCGAAGGGGTCCCGTCCCCGGCTACCGCCACCACTCGCAACCGGTTTTCTCCCCCGAGAAACCGCCCCGGGAAGGCACCCATGTCCACCTCGGCCGTCGCCTCGCTCCCGGCCGCCGGCACCTCGGCCAACAGCGTGTCGTTGGCCCAAAACTGAACCCTGCCCTCCGGCCGGCCATTCCAGTTGACCCGCACCGTGTGGCGATTTGGCGTCGGCACGCCCTCCAGAAAGATCCCCGTGAATTCGGGCTGCACCGCCACCACCACCGGTTTGGCTTGGCCGGCCGGCGCCAATGCAATCGTCGGCGCGATGAAATCAAACACTCCTGGCGGCGCACTAATTGTAACCTTGCTGGGCAAGGCCCCCGCCTTGCTCACCACCAGTTCCTGCCCGTTGGGCCAGGAACCGCTCTCAAACACGAACTGCCCTGCCGGGTCCGTGGTGCGCGTCGCCCCGGCGTAGCTCACCGTCGCCCCGGCCACCGGCTGCCGGCTCACGGCGTCCACCACTCGCCCGCGGATCGAGCGCAGCCCGCCCAGGTCCAAGGTGAAGCGCTCCGACTCCGCGCTGACGGAACCACGCGAGCCGATTGCGGTCACCCGGGCCACGAAGTTCGCGCCAAATGTTCCCACCGGCAGCGTCCGACCCGCGTTCCAGACAAGTCGCCTCTTGCCCGGCGCCACTCCGGCCCCCACGTCTCCGCTCAGGGCCGCAGCCTGCGGGTGGATGTCGAAATTCGCCCCGCCGTCCCGCGAGAAAGCCACGCTCACCTGGGCCGAGCCCACCTCTCCCGGCCCCAGCTCATAGTCCACCTCCACCAGCGTCGTGCCCGGCCGCTGCTGGCCGCGCAAGCCCGCAAGGACCGGTTGCGGCGCGCTTGATCCCTCAATCCGCAAAATTTGCAAATTCCATCTCTCGTCGGCCACGTAGGCGTAGTGGCCCGACACCGCCACGCTCCAAGCATTCCCCGGCGTGTCGTAACCGCCGACCCGGACCGGGTGGGCCGGATCGCTCACGTCAATCACCTGCAAGCCCGCATAATCATCTGCCACGTAGGCGTAGTGGCCCGACACCGCCACGCCATAGGCATTCGCCGGCGTGTCGTAACCGCCGACCCGGACCGGGTGGGCCGGATCGCTCACGTCAATCACCTGCAAGCCCCTACTCCCATCCGCCACGTAGGCGTAGTGGCCCGACACCGCCACGCCCCGGGCATACCCCGGCGTGTCGTCACCGCCGCCCCGGACCGGGTGGGCCGGATCGCTCACGTCAATCACCTGCAAGCCCCTACTCCCATCCGCCACGTAGGCGTAGTGGCCCGACACCGCCACGCCCCGGGCATACCCCGGCGTGTCGTAACCGCCGACCCGGACCGGGTGGGCCGGATCGCTCACGTCAATCACCTGCAAGCCCGCATCCCCATCCGCCACGTAGGCGTAGTGGCCCGACACCGCCACGCTCCAAGCATACCCCGGCGTGTCGTAACCGCCGACCCGGACCGGGTGGGCCGGATCGCTCACGTCAATCACCTGCAAGCCCACCCACCCATCCGCCACGTAGGCGTAGTGGCCCGACACCGCCACGCCCCGGGCATACCCCGGCGTGTCGTAACCGCCGACCCGGACCGGGTGGGCCGGATCGCTCACGTCAATCACCTGCAAGCCCGTTCCTTCATCCGCCACGTAGGCGTAGTGGCCCGACACCGCCACGCCATTGGCCCACCCCGGCGTGTCGTGACCGCCGACCCGGACCGGGTGGGCCGGATCGCTCACGTCAATCACCTGCAAGCCCCCCCCACCCATCCGCCACGTAGGCGTAGTGGCCCGACACCGCCACGCCTTGGGCCCGCCCCGGCGTGTTGTAACCGCCAACCCGGACCGGGTGGGCCGGATCACTCACGTCAATCACCTGCAAGCCCTCCCACCCATCCGCCACGTAGGCGTAGTGGCCCGACACCGCCACGCCCTCGGCATACCCCGCCACGTAGCCGGGCCATTGGCCCACAAGGGTGACCTGCACCGTCTGGGCCAACGCTCCCAAAACCCACGCCGCCCCCAGCGCAACCAACCCCCAGCGTCTCGACACGCGCCTTCGGACCCGCATACCCCACTTGCCTCGTCCCCATTCCGGAAGTTTGGTGGTTCCGCTCATGGCTGGCTCGATAAACGGCTGGTAGCAACTCCGAGATGAGCGAAAACCCTTCTTCACCCGCGCGCCCTTGGCGTGGCCGCCCCCTTGGCCGCCCCAATCAACGCCCCTCAAGCACAAGGGCAGCACCCCCATCCACCAAGGCCGCTGGGAAAAAAATGGGTTCGCCCACCATCTCTTGACTCGCGGCTTTCCGATTACACAACCTTTGTTACGAAGCACCGGCCACCGATTGCAAGACAAATTTGTTCCAGTGTCGTGTTCATCTCAAACTTGCATTTCTGCGGAACATCAAAAGTGCACGGCTTCGACGGCGCCGGGCGATCAGGTGTTTTGAGACGGGCCATAGCGTAGCAGCACGCGAGGTTGGGCGCCTTTGGCGGGAGGCTCGCCGAGGACGGAATAGGAGCCATCGGGGTGCTGACAACGGACGGCTTTGGTGCCCGGGGGTACGGAGATCTTGAGGTGCCGGGAACCGAGGGGCACCGTGCCGTCGGCGCCGACCCTCACCTGGACACGGACGCTCCAGACGTAGGGCCACCAGGGGCAAGCGGGTTTAGGGCGCAGCACGCAACCGCCCTCCTGTTGAGCGAGCGTCCAGGCATGGTGAGGCGTCATGGCCAGCTCGCGGTGATGCTCCTGGAGGTTGTGGTGCTCGCGGAATTGCGCGACCCAGGGGTTGGCCTGGGGGACGTCGTTCACGGATTCGGCGGCGAAGAGGGCGGGGAGGCGGTTTTGCCAGAAGAGGTGCAGCCGCTCGACCTTCCCTTTGGCCTGGGGTGTCGGAGCGTAGAGCAAGGAGACGTCGTAGAACTTCAGGGCCCAGCCCAGTTGGGTCAGGACCTCGGGTTGCTGGGCTAAGAACCTGCGATGGCAGTCGGCGTAGAGGGCCAGGGGGAGGCCGTACTGGGCGAACGCGGTGGGCAAGCGATCCAAGTAGGCGAGCAGGCTTTCGCGCTCATAGAGCCTGGCGCCGGTGACCAGGCGTGAGCAATCGGCGATCAGATCCAGCCGCGGGTATTGGATCGAGGAGCCTGGGAACCAGGGGCGCGGCGAGGCGTCCAGTTGCCAGAGTTCGCCGATGGCCTGTCGTTGCCAGCGTTTGACGGGGGCCTTGGGACGCGCTGGGCGCGTGTGGACAGCCAAGTCGTTTGCCTGGGCCCACCGGCGTACTTGCGCCCGCGCCAACTGGCGCCCCAGGCGACGGTGGACCTCGCTGGCGGCGAAACTGTAGGAGGCGGGCGGACGGGCGGAAAGCAGCTTGCGCAAGAGTTCGGCCACCGCCGTGGGCCACGCCGGGTGATGGTCGCCGCCGGAGCGGCCGGGCGTCCACTGGGCTTGCGGACGGCGCGCGCGGGCCTGCAGGTAATCATGGTAGAGTTGGTAGCAGCGGCGGCGGGAGATCTCCAGTTGCTCGGCCACCGTGGCGAGCGACACGCGCTCGGCGCGCAGTTGGGCCAGCAAGTGGCGGATGAACGGAGCCCCGTGTCGATGGATCAGTTGACGAGGTCTCTTTGCATCCGGCCAGCTTGGGGGCTCTTGAAAGTGGCAGGATGAGGCAAAAGCCAATGGTCTGGTCGGAAGGGCGGAGACACCTGCTCTGAACTCAGAGGCGTCTGAGCGGCTTAGCTGCCGACTTGGCAGCCGACCGGGAGGTCGGCGCTACCCGTGACGCCGGCTTCCCAGCCGGCCCAAGTGCCGACCGCAGACCAGCGGTTTGTCAGGAAAGCCGAAAACCCGCGCAAAAACCGGGCTGCGTCCATCGGCGAGCAAGCGACTCCCAAAGCGTCATTGGGCCAATCGCGTTGCGCGGCTGGCCGCTTGCGCTACGTCATCGGCGGAAACGCTCCACGTCTCTCTGCCAGCAAATGACCATCAAACCACCTCGGCCGAGCGACGGGCCGGAATTTAACGGTGGTCGCCCCCGAGGAAGGGCCAGGGCTGGACCGTCGTTCAGATGGGACTGCGACCCGCGTAGCCGGCGTCCAAATCGTGCCAGTACTCGACGCTCGCTTCGCTCTCCTCCCAGCACAAGAAAACCTCCCGCCCGTCCACGATCGCCGGGAAATCCACCAGCCCGCGATCCAGGTCCTTGATCTGGATCTCGCGGCGCTGGAACTCCCGGAAGACTTCGCGGGTATCCGCGAGAAGCCGCAGGCTGCGATTGACGTGGTCGCCGCCGACGTCGCACCCCTTTTCGAGCGCCGGCAGGATCCCCCTCTGGGTGTGTTCCAGGAGGGTGGCCAGGCCACGCAAGCGCTCGAGCCAGAGTCGGATCTGGGGCAGCAGGGCGTCCGCTTCCGCGCGGGTGTAATGGCGGGAAAAGCGGCGTTCCATTCACTGCGGGGACTTGCGCTCGAGCTTCTCGCGGATGGCCTCGCTGGCCTCCACCTCAAGCGATTTCCGCCACGCCGCACGCGCTTCCTCGTCGCGCCCCAGCGCCCAGAGGATGTCGCCGTGATGATCGAGCAGCGTGGCGTCCGGCTTTTCCGAGTGCTGGAGGGCCCGCTCCATCCACTCGAGGGCCTCCGCCGGTTTGCCCAGCTTGAACAGGACCCAGGCCATGCTGTCGAGGAACGCGGCGCTTTCCGGCTCGGCGGCGACGGCTTTGGCGATCAGATCGCGCGCTTCCTCAAGGTTCACGCCCCGTTCGGCCCACATGTAGCCGAGATAGTTCAGGGCTTCGGGGTAATCGGGCGCCAATTCGAGACAGCGGCGGAAGGCGGCTTCGGCCTCCTCGTACCGGCCGGCGCGCTCGTTGGCGGCGCCCACCTGAAAGTAGAAGATGTGGTTCAGCCGGTCGGGATCGCCGCTTCGGGCGAGAAGTTCCGCCGACGTGTAACTCTTGAGGGCGTCGGTATAGCGCTTGGCTGCGGCCAACGCGATCCCGGTGACGAACTCGAGCTGAAAGTTCAGCTTGAACCGCTCTCGCGCCTTTTCCAGCGTCGCGAGCGCCGCCTCCACCTGTCCCGCGCTCAACTGAGAAATGGCCAGGTCGTAATACGCCGGCTCGAACGAGGCATCCAGCGCCACCGCGCGCTCGAAATGCCCCACGGCCTCGGCCGGCTCACGGCCCTGGGCCGCCAGGGAACCGAGCAGATAATGCACGCGGGGGTCGTTTGGGTTTTCGCGGACGACTTCGCGCAACAGGCGGCTGGCATCCGCGCGCCGGCCTGCTATGTAGTAGAGCTGAATCAACTGTTGGCGCAGGATGGCCGTGGCCCCGGGGTTGGCGCCCGCCTTCTCCAGCAGTTCCTCGTAAAACTTGGTGGCCCGGTCGAGTTCACCACTGGCGCGATACAAATCCGCCATGCGATGCAGCAACGAAGGCTCCGACGGTGTCAGGCGGGCGGCGCGTTCCAAAAGGGCGAGGATCCGGGGCTTGGTTTCTTCAGCCGGCAGCGTGCGGGCCCGCGCGTTGCCCGACAGCATCTCGGCCATGCCGATCAACTGGGACGGATCCCAGTCGTCGCGGGCGATGGCACGGTCAATGACCGCCAACGCGCCCGGCACGTCTTTGCGCTCAAGTGCGAGGTACACCAGCGCATAGTGCGAGAACAGGAGCTTGGGATCGCCGTTTAACGCCGTCTCCTGCGCCCGCACTGCGTCGTTGGTCCGTCCCGCCTGGGCGAGCGCGGTGCCGTACCACATCCAGACTTGGGGCGAGGCGTCGGCGCGCCTGGTCGCCGGCTCCAGGAGTTCCAGGGCGCGGGCGGTTTGTCGCCGTTGCAGGAGGCGTTGCCCCAGTTCGATCAGCAACGGCTCGTTGGTCGGGTCCTTCTCGAGGGCGAGCGCAAAGGCCGCCTCGGCCGCCTGCGGCTCGTCCCGCAGGTCATGGATCAGCCCGGTGGCGAAATGCGCGTGCGCATCCGCCCGGCGCTCCAGTTCGGCCGGCGAAAGCCGGATCGCATTCTTGGAGCTCGGGGCGGCGGGGTCGGCGGGAGCGGACCGCCAACCCGACTGGCAGCCGGCGAGGAGCACCACCAGCGCCAGGGCGCCGGCGACCCGGGCCGTTCGCGTCTGGGAGAGGGCGTTCACCAAATAACCAAGCGCAGCCCGGAACCAAGCCGGGCTGCGCCCGTAAGTCAGAATGCGCCGGAAACCGGCCGCAACTATTTCTGCCAGGTGCGCTTCTTGTGACGGTTCAAGCGCAGTTTCTTGCGGCGTTTGTGTTTGTTGATCTTGGCCTTCCGGCGTTTCTTCAGTGAACCCATACAGTTTTCGTTTCGCTCCGATTCAGTACACGACCTTGTTCAGGGGGTACTCAATTATGCCCTCCGCTCCGGCGGCCTTGAGTTGGGGGATCAATTCCCGAACCACGTGTTCGTCAATGATCGTTTCCACCGCGACCCAGCCCGCCAGACTCAAGTTGGACACCGTTGGATTACGCAAGGCGGGCAGACTTTGCAACAACTTCGGCAAGTCCGCCGCGCGGAGATTCATCTTGAGTCCCACCTTCGCCTCGGCCTCGAGCGCCCCGCGCAGCAGCAGCGCGATTTGCTCGATCTTGCTCCGTTTCCACCGGTCCCGCCACGCCGCGTGATTCGCGATCAGTCGGGGCGTGGAGGTCATGAGCGTGTCCACAATCCGGAGTTTGTTGGCCCGCAGCGAGGATCCGGTCTCCGTGATGTCCACGATGGCGTCCACCAGTTCGTGGGCCTTCATCTCGGTGGCTCCCCACGAAAACTCGACCCGGGCCTTGACCTTGTGCCGCCGGAGATACGCCCGGGTGATGTTCACCACCTCGGTCGCGATGCTGCGGCCTTCCAAGTCTTTCACGGACTGGATCGGGGAATTCTCGGGCACCGCCAGCACCCAGCGCGCGGGCTGCCGCGTGGCCTTGCTGAAGATGAACTCGCCCACTTCGTGGACTTTTGAGCCGTTCTCTTGAATCCAGTCGTGCCCCGTCAAGCCGGCGTCCAGGTAGCCGTGCTCGACGTAGCGGCTGACCTCCTGGGCGCGAATAAAGCGAATCTCCAGCTCGGGATCGTCCACGTACGGGATGTAGGAACGGCTGCTGACCGTGATGTTGAATCCGGCCTTGGCCATCTTCTCGAGGGTCGCTTCCTGGAGACTGCCCTTGGGCAGCCCCAGGCGAAGAAGGGTGCGTTTTGTTTCTTTGCTCATGGATCGGTGCGGTTGCCGGCCTCCCGGCGGCAAAGCCTCCCGGCCGGAGCCGGAAGGGCAGGTCGCCCGCGAGGGCAAGGATCGTCCAAGGATACCGGGTGGGTGCAAGCCCGTTCTTCCGGCCGCCGGCAGACGCGCGTCCGGGCCCGGGAGGTGAGCACGGTCTTACGGCCGGGACACTCCCGCTGCCACCAGGCAGCGCGGCGGAGATCACGGGTCCGGCGAGATCACCCGATAGAAGCGCTGCGGCTGGTCGGGCGCAGGACGGTCAGTCGCGCACATCCGCCCGCCGGTGCCGACCAGATTCGTGTGAAGGGGCAGCCACTCGGAGCCCGTCACCTCCGACCTGTACTCCACTCGATACAGCGCATTGGTTTCGGATTGCCAACAAATCTCGACCTCCGACACGCGAATGGACGATTCGGGGCGGTAAAAGGGAGTTGCCTCGATGATCGCCTCGAGGCCGACATTCCCGGGGTGAAGGCCGAGCCAGTTGTAGGGACCGACGCTGAAGGTCAGGGTATCCCCCGCCGCAAGTCGCTGATTCCAGCCGAAACGGCGCAACTGGTCGTTGCCGAGAATCAAGTCGCTGAAAATGGGCCTGCCGTTCAGGAGCACGTGGACGTCCGCCCACACCCCATTCTGTTGCGCGTAGAACCAGCCCGTCACTTGGTAGCGGCTGGCCACCGGTGCGGTCCAGACCACGTGCGCGTAGTCGCTTCCACTGGTCCCGCATCCATGCAGCAGCAGGGCGCCGGCCTTGAAAGTGACGTTGCCGTCATCGTAGTCGTCCCCGGCATTCCGGGACACGGAGGGAGAGAAGGCCTTGGAGTTGGCCGGGGCATCCCACATTTCCTGCTGACCGTTGTTGACCTCCGGCACGTGGAAGCGCGGGAAGAGTACCACGGGGTTCGTCAAGCCGGTGGACCATCCGTAGCTCCACTGGCCGTTCGGGTTGCTGTTGGTCGAGAAGTCGCGCCGGGCATCCCACAATTGCGCCCATCCGGGCGCGCTAACCGCCAGCAGGCAAGCCGGCAGCAGAGAGATCATGGCTTTCATGGCAGTGAAGGATTTAACCGAAGCAACTTTCCTCACGGCTCGTCGGACCGCAAAAGGTTTTTTGGCGAAATCGCACCGGGTCCCAGCAAGGTCCTTCGGACCGCAGGAGCCTCAAACCGCTTCCGCCTTTCCAAGGGCGCCGTCCTTGCTGGCTGTGAGTCGTCACCCCTTCCCGTTACCGCGTCCGACCGGCGCGCTGCGTCTGCGACGCCGGTTCGCCCCGGCTACCGGATGAATTTCAAGTACCGCCCCATCCAGTACGGCAGCAGGAATTCGTCGCCCGCCAGTTCGGTGACACCGCCGTCGCCGCCATCGAGCACGAAGGGGTTCCCGTTCCACCGCATGATGCGACGTTCGTCCGGCGGCAGCAGTTGCTCGCTTTGCTGATCCCGGAAGTTGGCCGGGAGGCGCACGATGTCCCGGCGATGCGAGTTCTGGATGGTCCAGTTCACGAGGTCCAGGGGGAAGCGTTGCAGGGTCCAGACCGCCGCCTCCGGCTCGAAATTCACGGCTCCGGTCATGCCGTAGATGAAGTTCCAGCACGGGTTGCGTTCGACGCGCTCAATCTGCCAGTGATCGCGAATCGCCTGGACATACATCCGCCGGAGCTGGTCGTTGAACGCAAACCGGTAGAGCGTCCAGTAGTTGAAGAAGGCGAGTTCGTCGTCCGAGTGATTCCACTCATCGCCCATGTTGTTGCCCTTGAACTCATAACCGGGCGTGTAGCGGATGTTGGCCATCGAATTGGTGATGTTCTGGAGATAGCCATGCTGTTCGAACAACTCGAAGGCCCGCTGGCGATACGTCTCCTTGCCCGTGGTCCGGTAGGCGAACTGCAGGAACGCGACGATCTCGGCGCTGTTCAGCCGCCGGTCCACGATGGTCGGCGGATACCAGTTCACGTATTCGGGATTCCACCGCCCCCACAGGGTGGGCTGGCCATCCACGTCCACGAGATAGAGGTTGTTACGCAGAATGTGGCCTATGATGCGTTCGTAGAGGGTGGCGAGCCGCTGCTTTTCGGCGGGCGTGACCGCGCAGACCTCCCACATCACCGCGTAACCGAAGGTCTGGCAGGTGATCTCGTCGCTGCTGGTGTGGGATTTCCACTCCCACACCCCGTCGGGGGCCGGATGCCAGCGTTCGGGGTCCGAGAACTTGAAGCCCAGCCGCTCGAAGGTGCGCGCCGGGTAGCCGTCGCGCTGGTTGATCGTCTGGGTGCGCTCGATCGCGGCGAAGGTCTCCCAGGCGTTGGCGCGGGCGCGCTCGTCGCCCGTGACCGCGTAGCGGAACGCCTGGCTCGCCATGTAGTAGCTGCTCCAGGTGCCGTCGTTGTCGGTGTCAATCATCTCCGCGCTGGTCGGATCCCCCGGGCGGCTGAGTTTCAACTCCGAGCAGAACCCGTAGCGGATGTGGCGATTCCGGATCTTTTCGTCGTAGTACGCCGCCTTCTGGGCGAGGGTCATCCAGCGGAATTCGATCTTGGTCAGCCCGAAGCGGGTGAGGACGAAGCAATCGCCGTTCGGCAACGGCTGGAGGTCCACCACGAAATCGTCCTCCAGCCAACGGCGCGACGCGAAGTAGCGGAAACGCCCCTGCGCGACCTGAAGAAAGGCACCCCTCGCCGTGCCAACCCAGAGGCCATTGGTCGCGTTGACCAGGCAGTTCACCTCCGCGCAGGGCAGATTCGTCTGCAGCGGGACCGTGGCCGCCCCGGTGGTCAGGTCGAGCGCGTAGATGCCATTCGCGGCGCCGACCTGCACCTCGTTCCCGCGAAACGCCAGCGCGTTGATGTCCCGCGCGCGGTGGAAGATGGTCGCCGCCTGGGGAGTGATGCGCCCCAGGCCGCCGCCGGTGACCACGTAGAATGCGTCGTTGTGGAAGTACAACCGCTCGACGGGGTTCCTGATCGGGAGGACCAGCGGCTGGATCTGGCCGCCGCGGTACAGCGCCAGGTTGGTGGTCCCGGCGAGCAACACCGTGCCATCCGGCGCCACGGCAAACCGGGAGTACACGCCCGCCGGCAACCGGCCATACGGCTCGCCCGCGCGGGCGTTCGACAGCCAGTGATCCTCGAACAGGTAAAACACCTCGCCCAGCGACAGCGTAATGTCACGCGGCAGCTTGCCTGCCAGCGGCCGATGCGTGCGGTCCGGGGCGAGCGTGTCTCCAAACACCCGCGCCACGCCGCGATCGCTCAGCACGTAGGCGATGCCGTCGTTGTCCACCACCAGCTTGCGGAACTGCGCCCCCTGCAGTTCCGGCGCGAGCCGGTATTTCACCGCCACCGACTGTTGAAACGGCGCATCGGTGACCGCGGCTTCCGCTGAGGCGATCACGCCCCACAGGAGCAGACCGGTGACTGCTGTCGTCCAAACTCGACGTGCCCTCGCGCAAAATGGCTCGGTGTTCATGATGTTTCTCGCTGCGTTGCGGCCGACGTGATCGTCACCGAAACACATCGGCGGCGGATTTTCAACGGGGCTGTCGCCACACCGCCCGGTATTCCCGCCGGCGCCCGCGACTCCCGGCCACTGCCGCGGCGCCCTTGGCGCCTTTTGGCTTTCGGGCTGGGAGGCGGGTTCGCATCATGCCGGCGTGTCAGGGATCATCGCCATTGTCGGCCGGCCCAACGTGGGCAAGTCCGCCTTGTTCAACCGCATCGTGGGGCGGCGAATCGCCATCGTCCATGGGACGCCGGGCGTGACGCGCGATCGCGTCACGGCGGAGGCCGAGTGGCGCGGCCAGCCATTCACGCTGGTGGACACCGGGGGCATCGGCCTGCTGCGCGGCGAGAAGGCGGACGACGTCATCGTGGGCGCGGCGGTCGAGCAGGTCGGGATCGCCATCGAGTCCGCGCACGTGATCATCCTGGTGGTGAACGTGCAGGAGGGCGTCGTACCGCTCGATCTGGAAGTCGCGCAGCGTCTGCGGGAGTCGGGCAAACCCGTCCTCGTGGCCGTGAACAAGGTGGACAACGCGGCGGCGGAGACGGGCGTGAACGAATTTGCCGAACTGGGTTTCGCCAGGCTGTTTCCGGTTTCCGCCATCCATGACCGCGGTATCAGTGCCCTGTTGGACGCCGCCAACGCCCTGTTGCCGGCGACGGAATCCCGGCGTGATGCCGCCGTGGAGGCAACCCCGGCCACCCGCGTCGAGCCGATCAAGCTGGCGGTGGTGGGCCGGCCCAACGTCGGCAAGTCGTCGCTCATCAACGCCCTCACGCAGTCGTCGCGCGTCATCGTCAGCCCGATCCCCGGCACCACGCGGGACGCCGTGGACGTGCCGTTCGAGGTTGAGACGGACGGCGTGCGCCAGTCTTATGTGCTCATTGACACCGCCGGGATGCGCAAGGCACGGCGCGTGAACGACTCCATCGAGTTCTTCAGCGTCAAGCGGGCAGAGGACTCCATCGAGCGGTCCGACATCGTGGTCTTCGTTCTCGACGCCGAGGCGGGCATCCTCGAGCAGGACAAGAAAATCGCCGACAAGATCGTCGAGGCGCGCAAGGGGTGCATCGTGGTGGTGAACAAGTGGGACCTTTTCGAGGCCGAGGTGGCTGCCGCCCACGCCAAGGCCACGGCCAGGCGCCCGCGCCGCGGCGAGGCCAGGCCCATGACGGCGCTGGACCAGTTCGGTCGCTGGGTCCAGGAGAAGATGTTTTTCCTCGACTACGCGCCCGTCATCTTCACCTCGGCCAAGACGGGCTTCCATCTCGACCGCCTGCTCGAAGCGGTGCGTTATGTCGCCGCCCAACTTCAGCAGACCGTCCCTACCGCCGTGCTCAATCGCACGTTGCACGACGCAATCGAGCGACGGCAACCGATCAGCGCGACCGGGGCGCGGTTGAAGTTTTTCTACGCGACGCAGGTGCGCCAGGCGCCGCCGACCTTTCTGCTCTTCGTCAACCGCGACGAGCTCATCTCGCCGGCCTACCAGAAGTATCTCGCCGGTGAGATGCGGCGGGCCTTTGGCTTCGAGGGCGCACCGCTGTTGCTGGTACCCAAGCCCCGGCCCAAGACGGTCGAGTCCAAACGCGAGCCGCGCGGGCGGCGGCGGGGGTAGAGAGTGTCCGCTCACGGACGAGTCGCCTCGGACACCGCGAGGATGGCCGCTTGCATTCGGGCCGGGGCGGTTTATCTAGCCGGCCGCACTTGCCATGTTCGAAACCTACGACCGTGACATCCTGCGGATTGTCGAGCCCGCGCGCGTGGCCTCCACGATCAATCCGCGCCTGGGCATCGTGGGCGGCGGCCAGCTTGCCAAGATGACCGCCCTGGCCGGTCTCCAGCTCGGCTGCGACGTCGTTGTTCTCGAGCGCAACAACTTCAGCCCGGCCGCCAACCTCGCGTCCCACTCGCTCGTCGGCGACTGGGACAGCCCGGAGGCTCTGGTGAAGCTGGCGTCGCAAGTGGATGTGGTGACGCTCGAAAACGAGTTCGTGGAGGCCGCCAGCCTGCGCGCCCTCGAGGAAGCGGGCTATCAACTCCACCCTTCCGCCCGCAGCCTCGCGCTGGTCCAGGACAAATTTACCCAGAAGCAGACGCTTGCGGCGGCTGGCCTTCCGGTGCCGCGGTTTGAGGCCGTGGCCAGCCCCGCGGAGGTCGAGCCAGCCGGCGCGCGTCTGGGCTGGCCGTTGCTGCTGAAGGCCCGCCGCAACGCCTATGACGGCAAGGGCAACGCCACGCTCCAATCCGCCGCCGCGGTCCCCGCCGCCTGGCGGCAACTGGGTGGCGACCGCGGCCGCGAGTTGTACCTCGAGGCGTTCTGCCCATTTGCGGCCGAGCTCGCCATCATCGTCACACGCGGTCGCGACGGCACCAGTGTCAGCTACCCCGTTGTCGAAACCGTCCAGCGCGACCACGTCTGCCACGTCGTCAAGGCCCCGGCGCCGTTGCCGGCGGAGGTCGCCGCCCGCGCGGCGGACGTGGCGCAGCGGGCCGTGGCCGCTGTGGGCGCAGTGGGCAGCTTCGGCGTCGAGATGTTCCTGACGCACGGCGGTGAGATTCTGGTCAACGAACTCGCCCCGCGCGTCCACAACTCCGGCCATTACACCATCGAGGCGTGCCTGTGCTCGCAGTTCGAAAACCACGTCCGCGCCGTGCTCGGCTGGCCGCTGGGCGCGACCGCGATGGTGGCTCCCGCCGCGGTCATGGTGAACCTGCTCGGTACCGCGAAAGCCGTGGGCCACCCTCTGGGCCTCGAACGCGCGCTGGCCGTGCCCGGCGCCCACGTCCACATTTACGGCAAGGCCATGAGCGGGCCCGGCCGCAAAATGGGACACGTCACCGCGCTCGGCGCGACCCTCGACGAAGCCCTGGCGACCGCCCGGCGTGCGGCGCAGTTCATCCGGTTCGGACCGCACGCCGCGTAGATCTTGCAAGCGAGATTCCTCATGCCTGCTTCCCCTTCCCCCGCGCCGCTGGTCGCCATCATCATGGGCAGCGATTCCGACTGGCCCACGCTCCAGCCGGCCGCCGAGATATGTGCGCAGTTCGGCGTGCCGCACGAGGTCCGCGTGGTGTCTGCTCACCGGACCCCGGACGACATGGCCCGCTACGCGAAGACCGCCCATCAGCGCGGCCTCCGGGTGATCATCGCCGGTGCGGGCGGGGCGGCGCACTTGCCGGGCATGGTGGCCAGCCACACGCCCCTGCCCGTCATCGGCGTGCCGGTGGAGAGCAAGTCGCTCAAGGGCCTCGATTCGCTGCTGTCCATCGTGCAGATGCCCGGCGGCGTACCGGTGGCGACCGTGGCGATCGGCGGCGGTCGCAACGCCGGCCTGTTGGCGGTGCAAATCCTCGGTGCCAGCGATGCCGGCCTGCGGGAACAATTGCTGCGCTACAAAGCGCGTCTGGCTGCGGAGTCGCGGGCCAAGAACCGGCGGTTGCCCACGAAACTCTCCTGACCGCTCGCTACCCGCGTCAAAACCGGCCCGGCCTCACTTGCGCACGAATCGCCCCGGCCTACCTTCCACGGGCCAGCGGTCAAAAAGATTGCCCGGCCCACGGAACAAACCCGCGCGAAGGTTGAGCAACAGGAGAGCTGCACTATGAGACTGTATCGTTTGTCACCGACCGAACTCCGCAAGCTCGCCCACCCGGCGGCGCTGGTGGTGGTGTTGCTGGCCGCCGCCGGTTGCCAGACCCACCGTTACGCCAGCGCGCCCCCGCCGCCGACCAAGGCCACCCAGGCGTCCATGACGCCGGAGGACGCGCTGCGAAAACTGAAGGAGGGGAACGCCCGGTTCGTGGCGGGACAACCACTGCATCGCGATTGGCCCGCCCAGCGGACGGCCACCGCCGCGGGTCAGTACCCCTTCGCCGTGATCCTGAGTTGCCTCGATTCCCGCACGTCGGTGGAGCAAGTTTTCGATCTCGGGATTGGCGACGCCTTCAACGCGCGAGTGGCGGGCAACATCCTGAACGACGACATCCTTGGCAGCATGGAGTTTGCCTGCGGTGTCGTCGGCGCGAAGTTGATCGCCGTGGTGGGACACTCGCAATGCGGAGCCATCAAGGGCGCTTGCAGCCAGGTCGAACTCGGACATTTGACCGGCTTGCTGAAGAAGATCGAGCCGGCGGTCGCGAGCGTCACCCCGGCGGTCAACCGTTCCGCACCCGCTCCGGCGGAAGTGGAGGCAGTCGCCGAAGTCAACGTGCGGCTGGTCATGCGGCAGATCACCGAGCGCAGCCCGTTGCTGGCCGGCCTGGTGAAAGAGGGCAAGGTGGCCATCGTGGGCGGGATGCAGGATCTGGCGACCGGCCAGGTGACGTTCTTCAACTAGGCCGGGAGCGCGCGCTGGCATGGACCTCAGCCAGGCCTTGGCGGCCAACCTGCTCAGTCCAGCGGTCTTGTTCTTTCTGCTCGGCGCGCTGGCCGCCGTGGCCCGGAGCGATCTCAAGTTCCCGGAGCCCCTCTACGTCACGCTGACGATCTACCTGCTGACGGCGATCGGTTTCAAAGGCGGGGTGGCCATCGCCGAGGCGGGGCTGAGTCGCGTCTGGCTTCCGACTCTGGCGGCAATGGCCCTGGGCGCGGTGATTCCGTTGTGGACCTACCCCGTGCTGCGATTCTGGGGACGATTATCGAAAGTGAATGCGGCGGCGCTGGCGGCTCATTACGGGTCGGTCAGCGCCGTCACTTTCATCGCGGCCACCAACTACCTGAAGGCGGTGGGACAGCCGTATGAGAGTTACGCCGCCGTCTTTCTCGCCGTGATGGAATCGCCGGCGATCCTGGTGGGGGTGCTCTTCGGCAAGCTGGGAGTCCGCGGCACCAACGCCGGCCCGGCGGCGTCGGTCAAGACGGTCGTGCATGAAGCGCTGCTGGGGCGGAGCGTCGTGTTGCTGGTGGGTGCCCTGTTCGTCGGGGCCCTGACCGGCGAGCGCGGCATGGCGATGGTTGAACCCTTCTTCGTCTCGCCGTTCCAAGGCGTGCTCGCGCTCTTCCTGCTCGAGATGGGTACCGTCGCGGGCCGGCGACTGGGCGACCTGCGGGGCGTGGGCATGTTCTTGATCGGATTTGGCGTGCTGGCGCCCTTGACCAATGGATTGCTGGGCCTCGCGCTCGGGAAGATGGTCGGCCTGGAGTTGGGCGGCGCGACGCTGTTGGGCGTGTTGTCAGCCAGTGCCAGTTACATCGCCGCCCCGGCCGCCATCCGACTGTCACTGCCCGAGGCGAATCCGACTCTGTACCTTACGGCCTCGCTGGCGATCACCTTTCCCTTCAACGTCACGCTGGGCATCCCGCTGTACTACGGCGTCGCCCGCTGGCTGTATTCCTGACCCATGACCACGTATCCCATGAAGCGGGTGACCATCGTCACCGAGGCGCTGGCACGGGAGGCAATCCGACGACTGCTTGCCGAGGCGGGTGCGCACGGCTACACGATCTTTCCGGTTGAAGGGGCGGGCGCGCAGGGCGAGCGGCCGGCGGACATCGCCGAATTCGGCAACATCCAGGTGGAGGTCATCGCGCGACCGGCCGTCGCGGAGGAACTGCTCGGCCGGCTGCATCGCGAGTTCTTTCCCAAATACGCCATGATCGCCTACGAGAGCGAGGTGCGCGTGTTGCGGGGCGACAAATTCTGAGGACGCACCCGCAAGCGGTCAGGCCGCATGCTCCGCGCGGCGGGCAAGCTTTCGTGCCAGGCCGCTGAAGATCACGGCGTGGATCGGGTAGAGCAGGTACCAGTAAAAAAGGCCCGCCAGCCCGCACGGCGCGAAAAACGCCGTCTGCGTCAATCGCGAGACCCTCTCCGCCTCCGGCGCCACCCGAAATTCGAGCCACGCCCGTCCGGGCACCTTCATCTCGGCACGCAGGCGCAAAAGACGGTCCGGCTCCACCGCTTCCACCCGCCAGAAGTCGAGCGCGTCGCCCACCCGCACGTCGGTCGCGTCCCGCCGGCCCCGCCGCATTCCCACCCCACCCAAAAGGCGGTCCACCCCACCGCGGACGCTCCAGGCCCAGTTCATGCACAGCCAACCGGTGTCTCCGCCCAGCCGGGCAAAACTCCGGTACACCGCCGCCGCCGGCGCCCGGACGCGCCGCTGCCGTTGCTCGATGATCATGCCCTCGCGGGTCGTGAGCAACACGGGCGCAGCGTCGCGCTGGCTGCTGGAAAGCGCGTCGCTCCACGCGGTCGCCACCTGGCCGGCCTCCAGATTGGCCAGCGCCAGCCGCACCGCCGTGGCGTAGTCGAACGGGCGAATGTCCGGGAAAAGTCGGCGGGCGGTGTCGTCCCGGACCACGACGTCGTTGCGCAGGCCCTCGATCAACGGTCGCGCAATGGCCGCCGGCACCGGCGTGACCAGGTGGACCCAATACGACGAAAGGCGCGGGGTGAGCGCCGGCACCGGGATCAGCCAGCGCCGGAGACCCCGGGCGCGGGCATACTCGCGCAACAGGTCGCCGTACGTCAGCACGTCCGCGCCGCCGATCTCGACGACCCGGCCCGCGCTTTCCGGCGTGCTCAGCGCCGCCACCAGGTAATCCAGCACGTTGCGGATGCCGATCGGTTGCACCCGCGAGTACACCCAACGCGGGCAGATCATCACCGGCACCCGCTCCGTGAGATACCGGATGATCTCAAAGGAAAGACTGCCGGACCCGACGATCACGGCGGCCCGAAACTCGGTGACGGGCACGCCGCTCTCGCGCAGTGCCGCCCCGGTGTCCTGGCGGGAACGCAGGTGCTCTGAGAGCGCCGCGGCGGGATCGCCCAACCCGCCGAGATAGATCAGACGCTGCACCCCGGCCGCCCCGGCCGCCCCGGCAAAATGCCGGGCCGCCGCCACGTCGCGTTCCTGGAAGTCACGCCCGGCGGCCATGCCATGAACCAGGTAAAAGGCGGCCGCGACACCGCGCAACGCCGACGGGAGGGAAGCCGGTTGCAGGCAATCGCCGGCCACCACCTCGACACGTTCCCGCCACGGCCGTCCTTGGAGTCGGGCCGGGTCCCGAACCAGGCATCGCACGTGGAATCCGGCCTCCAACAAGCGGGGCACCAGGCGTCCGCCGATGTAGCCGGTCGCCCCGGTCACGAGGATGATGGGCGAAGAGGCCATGCGCATTCTCCCAAGGCTGGCAAGCTGCCGCCGCGCCGGAGCCTGTCAACAGGCGGGCGGCCCGACGGGGCGGACCCTGTATGGGGCACGCCGGCGCCTGGCCGGGCGCATGGCGAGAGCTGGGGCTGATCGCGCTGGCCGACCGGGCGGCGCAATGAACCTACAGGGTTTCGAGAATCTCCACGAGGCGCGGGCTGCGTCGCAGCGGCGCCACGAGCGCGAGGTTGGCCCGGTTGGGGAGAAAAAAGTCGCTGGCGACGCGGCGCAGGTCGGCAGGGCGGACCGCCTGCAGCTTGTCTTTGACGGCCTCCACCGGTGTCACCTTGCCGTACCCGAGGACTTGTTCGCCCAGCCACATCATCCGGTTCTCGGTATTCTCGAGCGAGAGATCCATCTGACCGATGACATAGTCCCGCGCCCGCCGGAGTTCGGTCGCGGACGGTGCCGTGGTCTTGAGTCGCCGCAGTTCGCGGACCACCAGCCGCAACACTTTGGGCAGCGCGTCCGGATCGAGCCCGGCGGAGATGACGAGATCGCCCACGTCGTCGAAGAAGCTCAGGGAACTATAGATGTTGTACGCCAGCCCGGTCTCCTCGCGGACGATCTGGAACAACCGCGAGCTCATGTTCTCGCCGAGCACCGTGTTGAGGAGCCGCAGGGCGAAACGCCGATCGTCGTGGCGGGAGCACGTCCGCAAGCCCAGGGCAAGCTGGGCCTGCTCCGTCTTCCTCGTCTGCACCCGTAGGCGCGGCCGGTCTTGTCGGATCACGATGGGATCGAATACAGACCGCCCCCCGTTACCGGGAAGGCTTCCCGCGAACCGTCCCACCTTGGGAATGACCTCATCGGGGTTGAGGCAGCCCGCCACGGCAATCACGAGGTTTTGTCCGTGGTAGTGGTGCCGGAAAAAGCTCAGGAGATCCGGGCGACGCAGCCGCGCCACGGATTCCTCGGTTCCCGTAAGCGGCCGGCCGAGGGGATGATCGGGCCACTGGAGGGCATTGAGGAGTTCCTGCACGTGCTGGGCGGGCTGGTCCAAGTACATGGCCACCTCCTCCTGAATCACGCCCCGCTCTTTCTCCAGCTCGCGGGGCGCAAAGCGGGAGTGGAGCAGCATGTCCGCCAGGACATCCAGCAGCTCAGCGAACCGGTCGTGCCGGGCCTTGGCGTAGAAACAGGTATGCTCTTCGCTGGTCCACGCGTTGAGGTAGCCGCCAACGCCCTCGACCGCCTGCGATATCTCCCGCGCCGTGCGGCGCCGGGTGCCCTTGAACAGCATGTGCTCGATGAAATGCGACACGCCGTTCACCGGCGCCGGCTCGTACCGTCCACCGACGCCGACCCAAAACCCGAGGCTCACGCTGGCCATGTCGGGCATGGGTGCGAGGGCCAGACGAACGCCGTTGGGAAGATTGACAACGCGGTGCATGGAGGGTTCCCGGCGGGCGAATCAGCAAAAAGCCTTGGGCACCGTCGCCGGCGGACCGACCCGGCGCAGATAGTCGAGGATGATCTCCAGCGCTTCTTCGTTCTTGTCGGTTAGAGTGACGAGCTCGAGATCGTCCGGACTGATGTAGCCGCTGCCCTCGACCGTGCTTTTCACCCAGCGCAGCAAGCCGGACCAGTAGCGTTTGCCGATCAGAATGACCGGGAAACGCGGAATTTTCTGCGTCTGCACCAGCGTGATGACCTCGAGAAACTCGTCCAGGGTGCCGAAGCCGCCGGGGAAGAAGACAAAGGCGAGGCTGTACTTCACGAAGCAGACCTTGCGCGAAAAGAAGTAGTGGAACTGGATGGGCACGTTCGCGTAGCGGTTGCCCTTCTGCTCGAACGGCAGTTCGATATTCAACCCGACGGAGCGCGCCTTTGCGTCCGCGGCGCCCTTGTTGGCGGCCTCCATGATGCCCGGCCCGCCGCCGGTGATGACACCGAGGTTGTGCCGCCCCAGCTCCCGGGCCAGCCGCTCCGCCTGCTGATACCACTTGTCGTCCGATTTTACCCGCGCAGAGCCGAAGATGGTCACCGCTGGTCCGACCCTCGCCATGGTTTCGAAGGAGTCCACGAACTCCGCCATGATCCGGAAAATGCGCCAGGGATCTTCCTTGATGTACTCGTAAGCGTGCCCATTCATCGGTCCGCAGGATAAAGGCGGCCGAACGCCCTCACAAGCGCCGGCCGAGGCACGCCCGGGGCCGCCAGGGGCCCCCACGACCGCTCAGCCAATCAGTTCCACGCGCGTGGCGCCTTTCGCCAGCGGCAGACAGACGGTCAACTCCTGCCCCGTTCGGTACCAGGTTCCCACCTCAAGGTGCCGGGGTGAACTGACCTCCCGAAGGTCCGTCCCCACGTCGCGAAAACGCAAGTACGGCCGACCGGGACCGCTCACCCGCCACCGCAAGGTGAAGTCCCCGCACGCGAACGGCGCGTTCAGCTCCAGCGCGTCGCCGTCGCGTTTGATCCGCGTGAGTTCGCGCGCCGCCCAATAGCGGGAAATGTGGCCGAGCTTCATCCAGAGCAGATGATCGAAGCGCGCGTGCAGCCGGCGGACGACCTCCTGGAACACCTTGAACCCGCGCTCCTCACCGTTCCAATAAATGCCCGTCCAGTGGCACACCATGAGCGCCGGCTCACCGCGTTCAATCACCTCCACCAGGCGGCCGCGCGCCAGGTCGGCGGTGATGAAGCGGTCGGGCCCCTCCGGCGGCACGTTGTCCCAGCCTCCGGTCCAATCACCCGTGCAGCCGAGGATGCTCACCACGCAGCGCGGGTCGGGACCGTCCAGACCGCTGGCCAGTTGCACCATCGGCGCCACGCTCTCCGTTCCTGCCTCGTGGAGGTCACGAAAGTAATGGGGAACTTCCTCGCCAAAGACCTCCCGCACCGACTCCAGCGTGGCCCGGGCGAGTTGCGGCCGCGCGCGAGTGCCGTAGCCGCCGGGCGTTGTCACGCCTTCGCACGGGAGGCCGACGTTCTTCAGGATGCGCAACGCGTACGCCTGATAATTGGCGATCTCGTCCACCGACTTGCCCGTCGTCCAGTCCCAATTCTCCATGAACCGGAGAGACACTTCCGGAAAGGGATGGCCGGTCCTGGTGTCAATCACCCGCGTGTGGGTGACCATCTCCGGATGAATGTCCCAGTTTGGCAGCATCAGCGTGCGGACGAGGTCAAGGCTCTCCCGCAGCTCGCGCGCGGTCCAGCCGGGCAACCCCCGGTCCAGCCGGCCCACGCACGCGGGAAAAGGCACGATGCTGTATTTGCCCTTCACGCCGTGTGCGGCGCACCACTCGCCAAACTTCCGCACGAACGCGTCCGGAATCTCGACCGGCCAGTCGCGCCAGTTGCGGTGATACACCGGCTCACGACCGCCATGGGCTTCGTCAAACTGCGGCATGGCGAAGCGGTTCAAGTTCACCAGGCAGGTCGAGTCATCAAGGATCAGTCCCACCGGCACGCGGTCGCGTGGGTTGAGCACCGTAACCCCCTGTGCCCGGGGCGGTCGCTGACCGGCTTCCTGCGCCCAAAGGCGGCCGGTGGCTGACGCAACTGCCCCGGCCGCCAAGCGGGAGGCAAAGGCGCGGCGGCTGATCGTTTCGGCCGCCCGTCGAGGTTGGTGCGGGTCACTCATGTGATCAAATCGAGCTGAAGGTCAGTGGCTGCCGGAGAACGTCCGGGCGTCGGCCCGTCGCTGGTCCGGGCTGCCCTGATCCTCGCCATCGCCGGCAGCCGCCAGCGGCGCGGGGGGGGCGAAGCATTCGCGTAGCACGGATGTCGCCGAGGTCATGTCGCAACCGAAGATTACCCCTACGCGTGAGCGAGTCGAGCCATCGTCTGGCGTCTTTCGGCAGCCAAAGCGACGTCCACAAGCGAACGAGCTCTTCGCCTTGGGGCGGTTGTCGGGTCTTGCTCAGGCCGACCTCCGGCACCAGTTCGAACCAAGGCGGAACAACATGATTCCCGCCGATGCGGCGTTTGTTGCGGGCCGCTTTATACCCCGAGGGAGGATTCTGGTTTGCACTGGTCCAACGGCGGCAATCGGTTCGCCAAACAGCGATGCGCTGGCTAGTCTTCACCGCCGATGAGCGCTTCCGGCCAGCCCGCGCCGCCTGCTTCACCGTCGCCCGCCGCGCACGGTGACCGTGCGACCATCGCGGCGGCATCGGCCGTCGAGCTTTCGATTGTGATGCCCTGTTTGAACGAGGCGGAAACGGTCGCGACCTGCGTGCGGAAGGCGCTGGGCTTTTTGGAGCGGCACCAAGTCGCTGGCGAGGTGATCGTGGCCGACAACGGCAGCACGGATGGTTCAGCCGAACTGGCGGCGGCCGCCGGGGCGCGGGTGGTACGCGCGAGCGACCGCGGCTACGGCAGCGCGTTGCACGCGGGCATCTCGGCCGCTCGCGGACGCTTCGTCATCATGGGCGATGCGGACGACAGCTACGACTTCTCCCGGCTCGAGGCGTTTCTGGCGGCGCTGCGAAACGGCGCGGACCTGGTGATGGGCAACCGGTTTCGCGGCGGAATTCAACCGGGCGCGATGCCGCCGCTGCACCGTTTTCTCGGCAACCCGGTGCTCAGCGCCCTCGGCCGGTTGTTCTTCCACAGCGCGATCGGCGATTTCCACTGCGGTCTGCGCGGTTTTTCCCGGGCGGCCTTCGACCGGATGGACCTGCGGACGACCGGGATGGAGTTCGCCAGCGAAATGGTCCTCAAGGCCGCGCTGATGAAACTGCGAGTCGTCGAGGTTCCCACGACGCTCGCGGTGGCCGGACGCACGCGACCGCCGCATCTGCGTACGTGGCGGGATGGCTGGCGGCACCTGCGGTTCATGCTGCTGTACAGCCCCCGCTGGCTGTTTCTGTACCCGGGATTGGCGATGATTCTGGCGGGCTGCGCGCTGGGCGGATGGTTGCTGCCCGGACCGCGCCGGGTGGGTCAGGTAACCCTCGACGTCCACACGCTGTTGTACGCGGCGCTGGCGGTATTGATCGGGGCGCAGGCGGTCTGGTTCGCGGTGCTCGCCCGGGTGTACGCCGCCACCGCCGGTCTGCTGCCCCGCGAAGTGCGGCTGGAACGCGTCTTTCGCTGGATCACGCTCGAGGTTGGCCTGGTGGCCGGCGTGGTGCTCGTGATCGGCGGCCTCCTTGGTTCCGTGTACGCGGTCTGGCAATGGCGCGAAGTTCACTTCGGCCCGCTGCAACCATCGCACGTCCTGCGAACCATCATCCCCTCGATGCTGGCGCTGACGCTCGGGGCGCAAATCCTCCTCGGCAGCTTCTTCCTCAGCCTGCTGGGGCTGCGCCGCCGCGGAGCCGGCCCGGCATGAAACCGCTCGACCGTCTGCTCCAGCGCTGGCGCATTGCCCGGGCCGCACCGTTCGTTCCCCCCGGGGCGCGCGTGTTGGACATCGGATGTCACGACGGCGCTTTGTTCCGGCAACTCGGCTCCCGGCTCGGCGGTGGCATAGGAATTGACCCGGTCGCGCCGGCCGGAGAACTGGAGGAAGGAAGATTCCGACTTGTCCGCGGGTTGTTTCCGCGCGACTTGCCAGCGAACGAAGCGTTCGACGCGGTGACCGGCCTGGCGGTCCTCGAGCATGTGCCGGCGGCTGAACAGGCGGGCTTCCTGGCCGCGTGCGCCAACCGGCTGAAGCCAAGCGGTCTCTTGATTCTCACCGTACCTTCGCCGGCAGTGGACGGGGTCCTGCGCTGGCTCAGGCGACTGCGGCTGATCCAGGGGATGTCGGTGGAAGAACACCACGGCTTCGCGCCGACCGAGACGGTGGCATTGGCGGACGCCGCCGGTTTGCAACGCGTGCTTCACCAGCGATTCCAGTGCGGACTGAACAACCTGTTTGTTTTCCGCCGGCCCCTGCCATCAAGCTGAGGGCCACCATGAGAACGAAGATCAATCTGGACTTCGTCCGCGGCGGAAGTCGGCGCCACCGGGGAAGCCGCGCCGGGAAGACCGGATTCTGAAGCGGCGAAATCTGCCATGCGCGACACGGAACATCGCTTTTCGCCCGGGTGGCCAATCTTCGCCGGGTTCGCCGGGTTGCTGGCATGGGCCGCCTGGCGCAACGCCGGAGCGCTCAACGCCGACGCGATCGCTTATTTGCGCCTCGCGGGCTACTACGCGGAAGGCCGGCTGGACCTCGCGGTGTCCGGTTACTGGGGGCCGTTGTTGAGCTGGTTGATCGCGCCTCTGCTCAAGCTGGGGATCCCGCCGCTGGCGGCTGGACGCTTGGTGATGGCGCTCTCGGCGCTGCTGTTCCTCGCGGGCGTCTGGGCGGTGCTCCGGAGGTTCGCGATGGCCGCCCAAGAAAGTGGGCGGACGGATGACACGACTCCCGCGTGGGCGAAACTTGGTCTGCTCATCGCTGGCGCCGGCGCGGTCTCGTGGTCGGTCGAGTACATCTCACCCGACCTTCTCCAAGGTGGACTGTGGCTGCTGGGAATGAGTGGGGTCCTGGATGCACGCTGGCGATGCGAGCCACGCCGGGCGGCGCTCGCGGGGGCATGGCTGGGGGCCGCGTATTTGGCGAAAGCGGTGGCTTTGCCCGTGAGTGTTGCTTCGGTGGTCGGGCTGTGGGTTTGGCAATCGTTTCGGCACCGGACGGCCTCGGGAGCCGGCAACGAGGATGGCGAGAAACCAGGACAACCTGCGGCGGACAACGACGCTCCCGGTTCCGGTGCTGCCGTAGCGGCACCTTGGCGAAGTTGGATCAGCCCCGCCTTGACGCTGGCCGTGATGCTCGTGATTGCGGCCCCCTGGATTCTGGTGCTCTCGTCGAAGTACGGGCGGTTCACCTTCTCAACCTCGGCCCCAATTGCGCACGCGGTGGTGGGACCGGAGCCCGCCGAACGAAGTCATCCTTTCGGCCGGATGTTTCACCGCCCCGCGCCGGGGCGGATCACCGCCTGGGAAGACCCGTCCGACATGCCTTACCGCTACTGGTCGCCTTTCGAGAGTTCGACGGCGTTCTGGCATCAGCTCGCGGTTTGCCGGGAGCACGCGCGCACGGTGCTCGAGTTGCTCCGGAGTTTTGACTGGTTGATGCTCGGCCCCATCGCCTGTCTTTACGGAGCGGTTCTGCTGGCGCGGCGAGGGCGGCCGGCTCTGGGCGAATGGTGGCTGGTGGCAGCCCTCCCCCTCGCCGCGCTGTGTGCGGTGTACCTGCCGGTGTATCTCCAGCCCGTGGATCAGCGCTATCTCTACGCCGCCTGGCCGTTGTTGTACGTGCTCGCCGCCGGTTGCCTCGCGGAAGTAGCTCGGCGGAACAAGGACTCCACCCTGTTGCGCCCACTGTTGCGCTGGCTGCCATTGGCGTCTTTTGGGCTGCCGGCGATGATCAGCCTCGCCGGAGCCCTGGTGGGCTATGCCAATCCAGCCGCCGAAGCGGCGTCGGTCCTGGCAAGCCGGCTCCAACGGGCCGAAATCACCGGTCCCGTGGCCGGTTCCGGAATGCTTTACGGCGGTCGTACGGGCCTTTACGTGGCGTACCTGACGGGGCAACCCTGGCTGGGCGATGAGCCCCGGGCGGACGCAGAGCGCTACGCGGCTTCGGGAGCTCGGCTGATCGTGGTGCCACGCCGGCACCCCGTTGCCGCCATTCTCGCGGCAAGTCCCCGATTCACGGATCTCGATGCCCGACTCTTCACCGACCGGGCCGAGGCGGAAGGCTTTCCACTGCGCGTTTTTGAACGGGCGCCCGCCGATCCGCCAACACCCTAGTGTTAGGTAACGGTTATCGCGTTACAACTCCGATCCTTTCAATACGCTGGCGGGCATGTGGCGTGCCGCAGGCCCTTTGGCGATGAGTCCCGAGCAAAAGCAAACCCTGGAGGCCTGGGGCGAGCTCCCTCAACCCCGCAGTATGTGGTGCGGCGCTCGCGCATTGGCCTGCTGGCCCACCAAGGTTGGCCCAACCAGCGGATTGGCGCCCAACTGGGCACCTCGCGCCCCACGGTCCTATTGTGGCGCAGCCGCTTTGCCGCCGGCGGCCCGAGCGCGTTGGAGCAGGATGCCCCCCGCGGGCCCAGTCCGCAGCGGCTGGACCCGGCGCAGATCAAGGCGATTGTGGAAAGGACCTGGCACACGACCCCGCCCGACGCCACCCATTGGGGCACCCGGACGCTGGCCAAGGCCTGCGGCGTCAGTCACATGACCGTGGCGCGCATCTGGGATGCCCATGGTCTGCAACCCCACCGGGTGAGGACCTTCAAGCTGTCCCGCGACCCGGCCTTGGTGGCGAAGCTGACTGATGTGGTGGGCCTGCATCTGAACCCGCCGGACAAGGCCTTAGTGCTCGGTGTGGACGAGAAGAGCCAGATTCCGGCCCTGGATCGAACTCAGCCCGGTCTGCCCATGAAACCGGGCCGCTGCGGCACCCTGACCCATGACTATCTGCGGCATGGCACGACGAGCTTGTTGGCGGCGTTGAACGTGGCGGTGGGCTTGGTGATCGGTGGCTGTTTTGCGCGTCAGCGGCATGAGAAGTTTCTGAAGTTTCTGCGGCAGAGCGACCGGCAGCCGCCGCCGGAGCTGGCGCTGCATCTGATTGTGGACAACAACGGCACGCCCAAACATGCGCGGGTGCGACCGTGGCTGGCGGCGCATCCCCGATTTCGGTTGCATTTCACCCCGACGGGTTCCTCGTGACTGAACCGGGTGGAGCGGTGGTTTGGGGAAATCACGCGCCAGCGGATTCGGCGCGGCCGTTTCCACAGCGTGGCCGGACTGGTCGCGGCGATCCAGGACTGTCTCCGCTGTCACCACGAAAATCCCCGCCCCTTGGTCTGGACCAAGCGCGTCGAGGAAATCCTGGAGAACGTCCAGCGTTGTACAGCGGCGACTGTTACACAACCGTGGCGGGCCGAAGCTGGAAGAGATCAAGGAGCCGGACAACGAATTCCCCGGCTACTGGTGCGCGAATCCACAGGAGACCGCCGAACTGATGAGGTCGGTCAAAAAGCCTTGGATCGCCTTCAAGACGATGGCGGCAGGTGCCATCCCACCGAAGAATGCCTTTCGGTATGCGTTCCGCAGCGGGGCGGACTTTGTGCTCGCCGGAATGTTCGATTTTGAGACCGAGGAAGACGCCGGGTCGCGCGCGAGTGTGTAGCTTTGCTGGTGCAGCGGGAGCGTCCGTGGATGGCCTGATCGGCCGGGCCGCGGATTTCGGTAGTTGACCGGTTCTGTCGAAAATCACCCTCGGGTATGCCGCCAATCGCAGGCGTTTGCCAACATCCGAGGGCGGGGCCTGCCCGTACGAGACAGCTCCCCCAATGTTACAAAAACGTGAAAATCCTGCTGGACAACATGCCTTTTAATGCCACAAATTTCGAGCGCTTAGCGAGGGCAAGCAGGCAAACACCTCGCTGATGAAGCCTGAGTTGGCAATGAAACTCGCGTCCGCAAGAACGCCAGGCTGCGGTTTCAAAAACCGCGGGAGTTTCGCCCTCTTGCCACTCTGTAACCCCCAAAAAACACCACTGCATGATGCCATGAGCAAATCCATCGAGGTCATCTCCGAGATCATCCGGGATCCAAAACATCCCTTCCGTCAGGTGGACGATCGGCCGGACAAGCAGAAGAAGCATCAGTACGAGCGTCGGAAGGTGAAGGAGATTCTCCGGTTCGGAGAGTGGTCGGAGAATGGAGAGGGCTGATTTCCTCGGATAGGAATCGCACGCGAGGCCGGGCACACCGCCCGGCCTCGTTGTTTTTGGCGGGCTCGGCCACGGGCAACGGCTTGATCGGCAACCCTGCTGCCGGCCTGGCGTTTCGAACCCGTTGATGGGCGGTTGGGACATCTCCGCCCCACCGGAGCGAGGAACCGGACCGTACCAGGTTCGGGCGGGACAATTATCCGGCTGGGGATGAAAGGCGAAGCGGATCGCTGGTTCGGCCGTTGAGCGACGGGGAGCGAATAAGCGAGGGCAAAAGGAATTCCCCCCCCGTGCGAACAGCCGGAGGTGCGGCCGGGTAGCGCCCGTGTGACCGGCCGCGATGACGAGGCCTCGCGCCCCCTACTTGCCCTGCTTGAAGGCGCCCCGCGTCATCATCTGGATGGCGTAAAATCCCTTGCTGGCAGTGATGAACAGGGTGTGTCGGTCACGGCCGCCGAAGCAAACATTGGCAGTCCAGCGCTCGTCGGGGACTTCAATGTGGTCAATCTTTTGACCGCGAGGATTAAAAACCGTCACCCCCTGTCCAGTGAGATACAAGTTACCTTCCGCATCCAACGTCATGCCATCGGAACCCAGCTCACAGAAGAGCGTCTTGTTGGCAAGCGAGCCGTCCGCCTGGATCTGGAAGCGGTAGGTTTTCTTGTCGCCGATATCCGCCACGTAGAGGGTTTTGCCGTCAGGTGTTCCCACGATGCCGTTGGGCTGCTTCAGCGAGTCCGCGACCCGGGTGAGAGTTTTGCGGTCGGCGCTCAGCCGATACACATGCTGCCCATCCTGCGGCATTTTGTCATGCGTCCACCATGGGCGCTTGTAGAAAGGATCCGTGAAGTACAGGGAACCGTCCGGATGGCACCACACGTCGTTTGGACCGTTCAACTTCTTGCCCAGGTATTCGCTGGCGAGGATCTGCTTACCTTCGGCGGTCCCGCTCGCAACGGAGGCCGCAGGGATCAGCCACAGTTCGTTCTTCTCGTCGGCGCAAACGAGCAGATTACCCGCGGCGTCGAAACACATCCCGTTCGCCCTGCCAGCCGGCTCCAAGTAGGTCGTCACTTGGCCCGTTTGCCGATCCCACCGCAGGATGCGGTTGTTTGGCTGATCGGTGAAGTACACGTTGCCGTCCGTGTCCGCGGTCGGCCCTTCCGTAAAGCTGTATTCGCCGCCGAAACGGGTGAGCTTGGCGTTAAGCCCGGTAACCTTGGTGGTGGGCACGCCGACCTGGGCCATCGTGGAGGTGACGAGGACAAGACCGGCAAGAAGGAGGATCGTTCTCATGTTCAAATTCGGTTTTTCCGCGGCCGTCGAAACGAAGCTACCGGCTGCCCCCGCGTCGTCAAGGAACGGGCACGCCAGATGGCGTTCTCAACGCGGGGCGTTGATTGACCGGAAAGTCGCGAGCGCTCGCTACGGCGCCGGGCGGCGGGGCGGTTCCCCCGACGGTCCGGGCGGCGTTTCGGTTCGCGGCCGGTCGCCTTTGGGAAACGGAACAGGCGGAACCTCGTTCGCCGGAGGCTCTCTTGGGGGGCCGCCACCGGGAGCATGAATCTCCCCTGGCCGCCCCGTTCCTTCGCGGCGCCGCCAGGGAGGTGGATCGCCGCTTGGGACGCCCGGTGGCGGCCCGCCGCGGCGGAAACGGTCCTTGGACATCTCCTCAAACTTCGCGCGCTGTTCCGGCGTCAGGATCTCTCGATCCTCGCCCTAACGCTGCGGGTTTCCTCCTGGATCTTGGGGCCGACTGGCTCCCACAAGGCCCGGACGCGCTCCTGACTCTCCCGAACCAGGCGGTCAATCTTGTCGCGCTGCTCGACCGTCAGATCCAATCGGTCGCCCCAACGGCGGATAAAGTCAAACCGGTCCGGACCAGGACCTCCGGGCCCAAACGCCGGTTTGGGCGGCTCGGCTTGCCTGCGGACCAGTTGCGTGCCCAACGCGCCTGACAACACGCCCGTCCCGAAGATCACGAGCGTCGCGAGGATGACCTTCCAGTTCTTCACCAAGATTCAGTCGTGGTGTCCACCACGGAATAAAGCGCGGTCTCCAGGTCGGAATCGGGGGAAAACTCATTCCCGCGGAGGCCGCCGGGCCCCATCGCCCAAACCCCCAGCGCCACGGCCACGCCCAGACAGGGGACCGCAGCGCGCCACAGAGCTGCCGCCCACTCGGCCCATGAATCCGCCGCCGGGCGCTCCCGGAGGCGGGCCATGACGCGCTGTTCGAAGGCGTACGGCACACGCTCGTCTGGCGGCACGCGCTTGGCGGCCGAGAGGAGCGCTCGCTCAAGTTGGCTGAGGTTGATACGCATACCGGCGAAAGGTCAGACGAGTTCGTTCAAAACCCGGTTACAAGGATTACAGGTATTTGTCCGGTGTCATCTGCCGGAGAAACTTTCTCATTTCAGCCCGCGCCCGAAAAGCGCGAACCTTCACCGCCGTCACCGACCATCCGGTGAGCGCGGCGATCTCTTTGACACTCTTCTCCTCGATCTCGAGGAGCGTGATGACGAGGCGCGACGCCGGCGAGAGCCGTTCCAAGAGCCGCTGCACCAGGGCGCGGGCGGCGTCGGCATCCGTTTCTGCACCGGCAGGCTCGGTCGCAAACCGCTCCATCCACGCCTCCTCGTCGTCGGTGAGGTCGGCGACCGCTGTCTCCCGATTCCGCTGATGCTGGCGGAGGAAGTCGTAGCAGGTCCGCACGGCCAGGCGCATGAGCCAGTGCTCAAACGGCGCATCGCCCCGAAAGCTGTCCAGTTTCTGGAACGCCTTCAGGAACACCTCCTGCACAATGTCCTCGACCTCGCTCTCCCGGCGCGCGTAGCGCCGGGCCGTGGCAAAAATTCGCGGCTGGTACTTCCGGACGATCGGCTCAAAGGCGCTGGTATCGCCCCGGCGCACCGCGGCGATCAGTTGCTGGTCGTCTGGTTCCACTGGCCGGGAGGCTGCCAGTCCGAATTCACTCACAAAAGCCGAAAGCCATCGCGAGGGCGCGATGGCTTCGATGGCTCCCAACGCTTGCACCGGTCCGTGAGGGTCAACGGACTTCTCCAGGACGGTTCCCTTCCGCTCGCGGACTTGGGCCCCAGGCTCCGGGTGCGCCCGGACCGCGTCCCGGTCCCCGGCCGACCGATGGCGCTCCCGGCGGCCGTCCCGGGTTTTCCCAGTTCTGGAGGCGGGCCAGTTCTCGTTGCTCGTCCGGGCTCAGATTTCCGTGGGCAAGTCTGGCCCGGAGATCTTCCAGCCGGTTTTGCAGGCGTTCCCGACGTGGTGCCGCCAAACCGTCCGGCTTCTCCGACGGTGGCGGTCCACCAGCCCCGAACGCCGGGCCGCGCCCCGGTCGCTGATCCGCGGAGCCACGCGGCGGACGAGACCCCTCCGGGGCTTTCAGGTCGTCCGTGGCGCGTCCCGGGCGCTCAGGCCGGGTAAGCCGATCCAGCATCGCCTCACGTTCCTCGGGCGAAGCCTGGCGGAAGCGCTCGCGGATCGCCTGACGCCGTTCGGGTGTGGCCCCCTGAAGTCGCTCCCGTGCCGCCCGCCGTTGTTCCGGCGTGGCGTCGCGCAGCCATTCTCGAATTGCCAGTCGCTCGTCCGGTGACCGATCGCGCAGGCGATCGCGAACTTGCGCCCGTTCCGGCCGGCCCGCGGGGGAAGCGGGTTCGCCGGCTTGTGTTGCCAACGTGAGGCTGGCGGTCATCAGCCCGGCCAGCGCCCACCCCATCAGTGTGTTTCGTTTCATGGTCTTCTTCCTTCGTTCGATTTCGTTCTCAGCTTTCGCTCTTCGCGTCTTCGGCGGAACAGACGAATGGTCCAGGACGCCGGTTACGTCGCGTCGCGAGTTCCCTTCCGCCTCCGGGGCTGCACGCGGGTGCGTTGAGATGGCGATTCATTGAACCGCGCTGCCGGCCACTGTTATCCTCCAAGCATGAACGCACCGCACTGGCCGGTCGCCCGCATCAGCGCCTGGCTGCTCGGCTTCGCCGTTGGCCTTGCCACCGTTCGCTCCGCCGCGCCGGCCCTGACCTGGCAGCACGGTGAGGGTTACCGGTGGATGGAACTCCAGGTGCCGGCGGGCGGTGCAACCGGATTCCGCCGCACCGATCCCAATGCCAACGGTGTGCGCTTCGCGAACCAACTGGCCACAGAGCGCGGCATCACCAATCGCAATCTCCTTTCCGGCTCTGGCGTCGCCCTGGGCGACGTGGACGGCGACGGCTGGTGCGATTTGTACTTCTGCGGGCTGGATGGTCCCAACGCCCTGTATCGCAACCTTGGGGCCTGGCGCTTCACCAACATCACCGACCAGGCCGGGGTGGCCTGCGCCGGCCAGGATTCGACCGGCGCGGTCTTTGCGGACGTGGATGGCGACGGCGACCTGGACCTGCTCGTCCACTCGCTGGGAAACGGTGTGCGCATTTTTCGGAACGACGGCAGCGCGCGCTTCACCGAGGTGACCGATGCCGCCGGCCTGCGCTCAACGCTGGGCGGCATGTCGCTTGCGCTGGCCGATGTGGACGGCGACGGCGATCTCGATTTGTACGTCGTCAACTACCGAACCACCACGATCATGGACCAACCGAAGACCACCTTCACCATGCGGCCCGTGAACGGCCAGCCGGTGGTGGCCTTCGTCAACGGCGTCTCCGCCACCGAGCCCCACCTCACCAATCGCTTTGTCTTTTCGCCTTCCGGCGCCGTGCTCGAGTTGGGCGAACCCGACGCGCTCTATCTCAACGACGGGCAAGGCCGCTTCACTCCGCTGTCCTGGACGGACGGCACCTTCCTCGACGAAGACGGCCGCCCGCTGGCCGATGCGCCGCGCGACTGGGGTCTTTCCGTCCAGATGCGCGACATCAACGGCGACCGCGCGCCGGACATCTACGTGGCCAACGATCTGTTCTCGCCCGATCACTTTTGGATCAACGACGGCCGCGGCCGTTTCCGCGCGATTGAGCGGCTCGCGCTGCGCACCACCTCGGTGTTCTCGATGGGGGTGGACTTTGGCGACCTCAACCGCGACGGCCACGTGGACTTCATGATCGTGGACATGCTCGCGCGGGGTCACAAGGACCGTCACACCCAGGTCAGCCAGAACAAACCCGCGCCCACGCCCATCGGCGTCATTGACGACCGGCCACAGGTGTGGCGCAACACCCTGCACCTCAACCGCGGCGACCACACCTTCGCCGAGATCGCCTTTTACGCGGGCGTCGAAGCCTCGGACTGGTCCTGGATGCCGCTGTTCCTCGACGTGGATCTGGATGGCTACGAGGATATCATCATTCCCAACGGCCAGATGCGCGACTTCCAAAACGTGGACATGCAAATGCGCATCGAGGAAGCGCGCGCCGCGCGCCAACTCACTGCGGAGGACATCATGCAGATGGTAAGGCTGTTCCCGGATTTCAGCACGCCGAGCGTCATTTTCCGCAACCGCCGGGATCTCACCTTCGAGGAAATGCGCGGCGCGTGGGGCCTCGGGGAAAAGGGCGTTTCCCAGGGCACCGCCTGCGCCGACCTCGACAACGACGGCGACCTCGACCTCGTGATGAACAAGCTGGGGGAACCGGCCGGTCTTTACCGCAACGACAGCCCCGCCCCCCGCGTCGCCATCCGGCTGCGGGGCCTGCCGCCGAACACGCAGGGGATCGGGGCGAAAGTGGTGGTTCAGGGCGGTCCGGTCGAGCAAAGCCAGGAGATCATCTGTGGCGGTCACTACCTGTCTGCTTCCGACCCGTTGCGGATCTTTGCGGCCGGTTCGGCCGACGCGCGGCTGCGCCTCGAAGTAACCTGGCGGAGCGGCCGACGATCGGTCATCGAAAACGCCCGCGCGAATCGGCTGTACGAAATTGACGAGGCGCACGCGGTTCCCGCGTCGCCCGCTCCGCCGCCTGCCTCTCCGGTCTGGTTCAGCGACGTCTCGGAACGGCTCGGTCACCGCCATCACGAGGATCCCTTCAACGATTTCGAGCGCCAACCCTTGTTGCCGCATCGCCTCAGTCAGCTTGGTCCAGGGCTGGCGTGGCACGATTTCGACGAAGATGGTTGGGAGGACCTGGTGGTCGCCAGCGGTCGCGGTGGGACACTGGGTCTTTTTCGCAACGGCGGTGACGGCCGGTTCACGCGGATCACGGACGCCGCGCTCCAGCGCCCAACGGGCCGGGATCTCACCACCGTTCTTGGGATCGGTTCCACGCTCTTTGTTGGCGCGAGCAACTACGAAGACGGTCGCACCAACGGCGGGTGCCTGCGCATCTACGACGTCGCCCGCAAGGTCTCGGGCGACAGCGTGCTGGGGGAACTTTCCAGCGCCGGCCCGCTGGCGTTCGCTGACTTCGATGGCGACGGCGTGCTGGATTTGTTCATCGGGGGCCGGGTGGTGCCGGGGCGTTACCCGGAGCCGGCCACCTCGCTGCTGCTCCGGAATCAAGGGGGCCGCTTTGTCGTCAGCCAGCGCCTGGAACGCTTCGGCCTCGCCAGCGGCGCGGTGTTCAGCGACCTCGATCAAGACGGCGACCCCGATCTGGCGGTCGCCTGCGAGTGGGGCGCGATCCGGCTCTTGCGGAATGACGCGGGCAGACTCACCGACTGGCCGATGCGGCTGCGGTGGCAGCGGCCGCCCCCCGACGCGCCGGACTGGCTGGCCGACCTCAAAGGCTGGTGGACCAGCATCACGGCCGGCGATTTCGACGGCGACGGCCGGCAGGATCTGGTGGCGGGCAACTGGGGCACCAACCACAAGTATCGCCGCGACCTGAGCTTTGCCCACCCCCGTGCCCTGTACTACGGGGACCTCGACGAGAGTGGAACGGTGGACCTCGTCGAGGCGGTGTTCAGCCCGGAACTGGGCGCGGAGGCGCCCGAACGCGGCTACCTGGCCGTACTCGAAGCGATGCCCTTCATTCGCGAGCGTATCGAGACCTTTGAGGCGTACGGTACCAACCGGCTGAGCGCGATCTACGGCGACCGCCTCGCCAGCGCGGCACGCGTCGAAGTCAACTTCCTGGAGAGCGTGCTCCTCCTCAACCGGGGGGATCACTTTGAAGTCCGCCCGCTCCCCGCGGAAGTGCAGTTCTCCCCGGCCTTCGGACTTTGCGTGGGCGATCTCGACGGCGACGGCGCGGAGGACCTGTTCGTGGCCCAGAACTTCTTCGCCACCACCGTCGAATACACCCGCTACGACGCCGGCCGAAGTGTGCTGCTGCGCGGGGACGGCCGGGGCCACTTCACCCCCGTGCCCGGGCAGAAAAGCGGCCTCCGCGTCTATGGCGAACAGCGCGGCGCGGCGCTCGCGGATTTCGATCACGACGGCCGCCTGGATCTCGCCGTGACGCAAAACGGCAACGCGACGAAGCTGTATCGAAACGACGTCGCCCGGCCCGGACTGCGCGTACGGTTGGCGGGACCACCGGGCAACCCCGCGGCCATCGGCGCGGTGCTGCGGCTGCGGTTCGGCGATCGGTTCGGCCCCGCCCGTGAACTGCGCGCCAGCGCGGGTTACTGGTCGCAGGACAGTCCCGTGGTCGTGCTCGCCACCCCCACCCCGCCCACAGCGCTCGAAATCCGCTGGCCCGGCGGGAAAGTCACCACAACTCCGCTCGCCGAAGGCACGCGGACCATCACGGTGGACATCGAGGGCCGCATCGCGGGACCGTAGGTGGACGGATCGGCGCAGTCATACGGACCTTGGAGGAGTGGTTCGCGGATGGATTCCCCGGCTCGACAAGGAAACTGGCGGAGCGCTGCCGGTGCGCCACTCTTTGAGCACATGCGGATTCCTCGACTGATCCAGGGCGGGCCGGACCTGGCCATGGCCACGTGGCCCCTCGCGCGCGCCGTCGCGCAGGCCGGCGAGCTGGGGGTCATTACTGGCGCAGCGTTGCCGGCGGTGCTGGCGCGACGGCTCCAGCTCGGCGACTTCGATGGTCACCTGCGATCGGTGCTGGAGAGCTTTCCGTTCCCGGGCGCGTTCCGGCGAATTTGGGAGCGCTACTACATCCCCGGCGGCAAGGCGGACGACGAATCGTTTGAACTCGTCGGGCAACCGAACCTGGAGGAAAACCCGGCACTGCTGGAACTGACGGTCCTCGCCAACTTCGCGGAGGTGTTCCTGGCCAAGCGGGATCACGCCGGACTGGTGGGCATCCATTATCACGACTCCGCGCGCCTGGCCCTGCTCCCCTCGCTGTACGGCGCGGTACTCGCGGGCGTGGACACCGTGCTCATCCATGCCAGCGCGGTCGCGGCCACGATTCAGGCGTTGAGCCGTCTGTCGCGTGGTGAGGCAGCAGCGCTGGAAATCGGGCTGGGCAGCGGCGATTCGCTGACCTGCGGCTTCGATCCGCGCGCCCTCGGACCGGGAACCCCGGCACCGTGGCGCCCGCCCTCGCTAATCGCGGTCTGCCAGTCGGCGGCCGATGCGGAGGCCGTGTCGCGCTTGGAAGGGTTCGCGGGTGGATTCCTGATGATGGTCGCCGGCGGCGCGGAATGGATCGGAGTCGAGGAACTCGCCGGGCTCCGCGCGTTGGACCGACCCTTCTGGATCGGCGGGGTAGCCGCCACCGCCGCGAACTTCAAGCGGGCCCGCGCCGCGGGCGCAGCCGGCCTGCAGGTGACCACCCCGTTCACGTTCTGCGCGGAGTCCGCTCTCGATCCCGACCTCAAACGCCGGGTGCTGACGCTGGTTCGCCAGGATCCTGCCAACCTGTTCACCCAGCTTTGCTCCCTGCCGGGCGGCCGGACCTTTCGCGTCTTGCGGTTGGACGACACCGCCGCCGATCCCGAGCTCATGGCCGAGCGCGCACGCGTCTGCGATGTGGGCTGGTTTCGCGAAGCCTATCGCCGACCGGATGGGAGCGTGGGCTACCGGTGTCCGGGCGAACCCATGCACCACTACGTTCTCAAGGGCGGCACCGCGGAAAGGGCAGCGCGGCAGCCGTGCATCTGCAACGGGCTCCTGGCCGGGCTGGGTCTGGCTCAGGTTCAGGCAGGCCACGAACTCGAGCGGGCGCTCATCCCGGCGGGCGAGGACGTGCGCGACCTGGCGCTCTTCCTGAACCCCAGCGGCGAGGAGTTCACGGCGGCGGAGGTCATCGCGCGGATTACGGGCGGTCCCCCCGGGGCGGAAACCCGTCCGACTTAGTTCGCTCGTGCGTTTCGCGCGCCGGGGGCGGACACGACAACGCGACCCAGCCGCGCCCGCAGCGTGCCTCCGAGTCCCGGACGGCGGGACCCTTACCGCAATCCGCCGACAATTTTTCGCAACCCACCGTTAGCGGGCCGCGGGCGCATTCTGTCAGCCTTCTCCCATGCAAACGTGCATGGACCGACTGCCTGAGGCCCGCCGAAGCCGGCGGGGATTCACCTTGATCGAACTGCTTGTGGTGATCGCGATCATCGCGATTCTGGCCGGGCTGCTGCTGCCGACCCTGGCCCGCGGCCAAATCAAAGCGAAGTCGCTCTCCAGTCTGAACAACCTCCGGCAACTGGGTATTGCGATGCAACTGTATCGCGACGACCACTCCGGACGCTTCCCTGGCCATTCGCTGCCGGCGGTCGCCGGGCAAGCGCGGATCCGCTGGGCCGATCTGATCTACCCCTACCTGCAAACGCCGCGGGCGTATCTCAGCCCACTGCTGACGCCCGCCGAACGCCCGCTCATGAACAAGCCCTTCGCTCACACCACCGACCACGGCGTCGAACGGGAGGGCGTCACGGTTTACTACGGCGGGTACGGCTACAACTACCAGTATCTGGGCAACACGCGCCAACCCGAGGGGGTTCCCCCGTATCACGCCACGGACAGCTCGGTGGTGGTGCCCGCGCAAACCCTGGTCCTGGCGGACACGAAAGGCACGCGCAAAGGTTCGGCCAGCAATCCGTTCGGCGTGGACGGCTCGGGTGTCTATGTCGTGGATCCACCGCTGGGGTCGGTGGAGCTGGGCTCCAACGGCAGCCGCAAGAGCAGCGCCCGGCCCGGGCCGGGGAACGCCTACTACGAAGGCGGCGACGATGGCGACCCGAACTATCGCGCCACGCCGGCCGCCCGCAACGGGGGGCGGGTCAATTTGCTGCTGGTGGATGGACACGCCGAGGCCCGCAAGCCCGAAATCCTTGATGGTCGCAGCACCGGCAGCCAGCCCCCGAACAATGCCTGGTGGAACGGCCTGGGCGACCCCGACCATCGCTGAAACCGACCGGGGATTTTGCTCGCGCCGGGTCGAGAGACCGCCGCATCTTGCGCCGGTTCATCACACCGCTCATGCCTTACCTCACCGCCCCTCATTCGCGCCGTCGCTTTCTCGGCCGCCTTGCGGAAATTGGCGCCACCGTCTCGGTCGTCGGCCCGTCGTATCGCGGGATGGCAGAGGACAGTTTCGCCACCCGCGCCAGCCCGGTCGTTGCGTTCCCCGGCCCCTGGCAATTCCAGTTGCCCAAGGGCGCGATCATTCTGGTGAGCGATCAGCAACTTGAGGACCTCACTGATCCCGACCGGGAAGTGGATCTGAGCCTCAGTCGCACGCCCAACCGAACGACCTTGCGAAAGCTGTGCGAGCAACAGCGGGCTGCCGGGGCGAGGACAATCATTCTCGCCTTCGACGAGTTCTGGTCCCAGTACCGCGCGGGCCAGGGCGGTCGGCCGCGACAGTTCACGCCCGACACGGAGGGCTATCTCGACCGGATCGTGCGAATCAGCGGGACGCTGAAAGCCTACGGCCTCGGTCTGGAGTTGAGCCTCCTGAGTCCGCTCGAGATCGGCGCGGGATACGCGCGTCAGACGGGTGAAGCGGGGCGCTGGGTTCAGTATCGTGAAGGTTGGCGCGATCCCCGGACCGGCCGCTATACCGTGTCGCTCTGGGAACAGCTTCACTGGACCAACAACAAGGGCACCATCCGACTCGAACGGACCGGGGTGCGGGTGTTCGCGTTCCGCGAGCGCCGGGTCGGCCGCACCAGCTTTTACGCGGTGGCGCCCGGGGATGTCGTGGAGTTGCGGGCCGTGCCGGACCTGGAGGCCGACGAACCTGCCACGCTCAAGCGCCGCCGGCTCACGGTTCGAGGCGCAGGGGATCCCGAAGCTGGCGATCGCGACCGGGTATTGGTGGTGGTGAGCTACCGGGTGCCGGAGATGGATTACTTCAGTCCGCGCGCGTTGCCGTTCCTCGAAGACCTCCTCCGCCGCTACCACGCTGCCGGAGTGCCCCTGCACGGACTCTACGCCGACGAGATGCACATCCAGCAGGACTGGGGCTACGCCGACCACCACGAGGAGGGCCAGTTTGCTCTGCGTTATCTCACCCCCAACCTCGCCGCCCGGTACGCCGAGTTGTACGGGGCCGAGTTTGCGGACTTTGATCGCTGGCTGGTGTACTTCGCGTACGGACAGCACGGCTTTCTGCCGGACCTGCAAGCCCGCCTGGCGGCTCAACACGTCGTGGGCCCGGCGCCGGAGGACATTCAGCGGACGTGGCTGTTGCGCCGGCGGTACTACCGGCTGCTGCACGACACAGTCGTCGAGTTGTTTGCTCGCGCGAAGGAGTCCGCGGAAACCCTGTATGGCCACGCACTCGAAGCCCGGGCGCACGCCACCTGGGCGCAGAGTCCGACGATTGATTTCTGGCACGTCCGCGACCAGCCGCTCCCGCCCCGGCAATACGAGTACACGCCGGATTTTCTCTGGTCGAACACCGTCCAGCAGGCGGCGAGCGCGTGCAGCGACTACTTCAAATGGAATGAGTTCCTGACTGGCGGCGGCAACGACCACGCCGAGGGTGGCTGGTCAGACCGCAATTATTACGGGCTGGCCCTCGCGTGCTCGACCGGCAGTCTCAACCGGGTCCCCAATGCCTACGCGGCGGCCTGGGGCATGCCCGCCGCCGTTCACCGTCGTCACCGGGCGCTCGAGAACGCCTTTGGCTGCGCCCCGGACGAAGCCTTCGCCGCGGTCTGCGACTACCAGCACCGCGAGGTGCCGGTGCTGCTGTTGTACCCGTCGTCCCTCGTGGCCTGCGAGGAGCGATTTGGCTCGTGGATGGCTCAATACGGCTACGCCAACTACGTCACGCCCGAAAAGTTGTTGGAGCACGGCCGGATCCGCGGCGAAACCCTCGACCTCGCCGGCCGCCGCTACGGCACGATCGCGGTCCTGTTCGAGCCCCTGCCACCACCCGGACTGCTGACCCTGCTGGCGGACTTCGTTGCGCAAGGCGGAAGGGTGATCTGGTCGGGTCCGCCACCGCATCTCGATCTTGCGGGAACGAACGTGCTGGCGACGTGGCAAACCCTTTTTGGCGTCCAGCGCCTTGCCTTCGCCCACGAGGGAATCGTCGCCGCCGGGAGCGAATGTGCGTTCACCGGCAGACTCGAGGCGGTTCGCCCCCAGGTCGTGCTCACGGACTTCCTCGTGGACCTGATCTACCCGGTGGAACCGGAACGGGAGGCAGAGATCGTGGCCCGAATCGGCCGCCGGGTCGTAGGGCTGCACCGCCGCCACCCTCGCGGCGGAAGCGCCACCTACCTGGGCTTCCGACCGCGCGACGATCAGGCGGGCTCCCTCGGCGAACCGGTGGCCACCTGGTTCAACATCCTGCGGGCGCTTGGCGCGTACGCGGGCGACGACGATCCATCGGTGGTGTCGCGAACTTCGCCGTGGCTGGCCACCCGGTTTCCGAACGGAGCACTCTGCGTGGCTGCGCACTACCGGGACCACGTGGAGAGCTGGCCGGGAGGCTTCCATCGCGATGAGCGCCAGATGAAGCCATTCTGCAGGCCAATCCGCTGCCCCCGGACGACCTGTTGCTGGAGGGTCTTCGCCTGGCGGGGCGTCGGGTGGACTTCCGCGGCTCGTTGATCATGGCCTTCCGTGAAGATGCCGAGGGGCGGTTGGCGGCCTTCGCGGGTCACAATTGCCAGCGGTTGACGGTGGACGGGCGCGAACACGACTTCGCCGACCGGCCGCTGGCGTTTGTGGGCTGGGCCCCCGTGGCGCTGCCGCGCCGGGTTCTCGGGGGCGCGGTGATCGAGGTTTGGGTTCAGGGAGAAGGCAAGGTCACCGTGCCGCTGACTGAACCCGTGAAGGACGCCCGTTTGTTCGCCGCCGGCGCCCAACCGGGGCTGGCGGGCGCTCCGGTGACCGCTGAGGTGAACAGGTTGGCGCTCACATTCGAGGCCGGCCCGGGCAAAGCGCAAGGCAAGCTGTATCTGCTTCCCGCGCCGTAGCGGGAAGGCCGATTCCGCTTGCCGGCGCGCGGGTCTCCGCTGGAATGGCGACATGGATGCTTTACGCAAGAAGCTCGCCGACTCGCCTCTGCTGGCGCGGGTCCTGCCGTTCGTCATCTTTGTCGGGTTGACGGTTTTCCAAGGCGAATTCGGCGACGCCTCGAAGTACTGGGTGTACGCCGGGAAGACGGCGGTGGGCGTCTGGCTGGTGTGGCTGGTCTGGCCGCTCGTGACCGAGATGCGCTGGAAGTTCAGCGTCCCGGCGGTGCTGGTCGGGATCGCGGTGTTCGTGGTCTGGGTGGGCCTGGACCCGTGGTATCCGAAGACGAGCGAGTTGTTCGTAAAGCTGGGGTTGAGCAAGGCCAAGCCCGCGGCCGAACAGGCGGCGGCTGTCTGGAATCCCCATGTCGCGTTTGGTCACGGGGCGATCCTGGCGTGGTTTTTCATTCTCGTCCGCATTGTGGGCAGCACGCTGGTGGTTCCGCCGATCGAGGAGGCCTTTTACCGGTCGTTTCTTTACCGGTTCATCGCCAAATCCGACTTCACGAGTGTTTCGCTCAAGCAGTTCCTGCCGGTCCCGTTCCTGGTCACGGTGGCGTTCTTCGGTCTGGCCCACGAACAATGGCTGGCCGGCCTGATCTGTGGCGCGGCCTACCAGTGGCTGGTCTTGCGCAGCGGCAGTTTGGGTGAGGCCATGACCGCCCATGCCGTGACGAACTGCCTCCTGGGAATCTGGGTGGCGTGGAAGGGCGCGTGGCAATTCTGGTGAACCCGCAGTGGGTCAGGGGCGGGGCAGCCGGGAGATCCGGAGCGTCTCCCGCCATCACGGTGTAGTGCCGGCGGTGGCTCCGCGCTTCGCACTTCCACCGGGCCGGAGCCCAATTCTACCCTTGGCCATGCTTGAGACGGATTTGATTCCCGCGCAGGAAGTCGCCTCCCGGCGTTTGATGATCGTCCTGCACGGGCTGGGGGACAGCATGGAGGGCTTTCGCTGGTTGCCCGGCGAACTGGGCCTGCCCTGGCTCAACTACCTGCTGGTGAATGCGCCGGACGACTACTTCGGCGGCTACTCGTGGTACGACCTCTACGAACAGCCGGAACCGGGCATTGTGCGCAGCCGCGCCCTGTTGACCGAGCTGTTGCGCGACCTGCCGCGCCGCGGTTTCCGCGTCGGGGACACGGTGATGTTCGGCTTCTCGCAAGGATGCCTGATGACGCTCGAAATGGGCGCGCGCCACCCGGAGCGGTTCGCGGCCTGCGTCGGCATCAGTGGCTACGCGCACGCGCCGGAGACGCTGCTGCGGGAGTTGTCGCCCGTCGCGCGGGAACAGCGTTTTCTCCTGACGCATGGAACCCGCGATCCCCTGCTGCCAATTGCGATGGTGCGCCGGCAGGTCGAGACCCTCCGGCGCGGCGGGCTGAACATCGAGTGGCACGAGTTCGAGAAGGAACACACCATCGCGGGCGAGGCGGAATTGGCGGTCGTCCGTAACTTCATCGAGCGCGCCTACACCCACCCGGGCTGAGGACGGCGAAGCGAGACGCGGAAACGAGCCCTGCGGTCCGGTGACAAAAAGGCCGGGAAGGACTGCCTTCCCGGCCTTGTGATTCGATCGTGTCCCGGTCGCTTCAGACCGGGCACTCAGCACGGACTACTTGACCGCGCGGAAGAACTTCGTGTCCGTCGGATTTGGCACGGTGTACGGGCTGCTCGCGCCCGCCACGACGCTGTACGGCCCCTGCACGGTCGTGGCTGACTGGAGCGTTCCCGTGTAGGTGATGGTGATGCCGCCGGCGCCGCGTGCGATCGCGATCTCCGGTGGGCCCACCGGCTCGGTCGAGACCCGCACCGGGTTGCTCGCCACGGATTTGCCCGGCACGGCTGCCAGCACCCGGAACTGGGCGCTGAAGTCCGCCGCCACGGGCACGAAGTAGTAGGAGCTGCCCGTTTCATTCGGGATATTTACCCAGCCCGCGCCGTCATTTCGCTGCCACTGGTAGGAAACCGGCAGTGACTGCCCACGACGGGAGGCGGTCGCAGCCGCCTGGAACGTCACCGGCTGCACCACGCCGTAAGTGAGCTGGAAGCTCTTGATCACCCAGTTCGGCGCCTCGGCGGTGGCGCAGTCGTCCCACGCCATCAGGAACTGCACCGCCACAGTGTCGTTCTGATTGAAGCGGCCCAGCAGCACGGTGCTGGTGATGAACTGGCCGCTGCCGTAACCCGGGGAAGTTCCGTTGAAACCACGCTGTCCTTGAATCGGCCCCGTGCCGATGATGTTCCCCGCCGCGTAGCCGTTGGCGGTGAAGTTACCCGGGTTGACCGGTGTGAAGGGGCCGCCGTTGACGCTGTACAACACCTGACCGGCATCCCACAGGTCCGGCTCCATGTTGTACCGGTGAACGAATGACAGCGTGACATCGCTGGTCTGCGGCACCGTGAACGCCGGACTGATCAGCCGAGAGTTGAACGGCCCGGTGCAACTGTCCGCCGCGGCGCCCGCTGCCCACTCGCCAGCACTGTATTCCCAAGGCTCGCTTGGCACCTTGTCTTCGGTGTTGACCACCGTCATGCCGCCGTTGTTGACGGCGAAGTTCCGCGAGGCGAATTCCGTACCCGTCGCCGGCACCGACTGCTGGTCGCTCGGCTGCGTGGTGAACACAATGTCCACGTTGGGATCCACCGCGGTGGAGAGGAACTGTGCCGGGATGGGCTGCAGATCCCCGGCCGGGGTGAAGTCATCCGTCTTGCGCCAGGCGATGCGCAGGTAGTCCCCGCCGCCCGCCTCTTTCAGTAAGGCCAGCACGCCGTAGCGCTGACCCGCGGTCAACTGGATAGGCGAGGTGGTGGTCGGGGAGGTGACCCCATCATCGTTCAGCGTGCCCGGTTCCTGGAACGCGTCGCAGCAGTCCGTCTCCACCGCGATCGGGGTAGCCGTCGCCGGGTCGGGGATGATTTCATTCGGGCTGAGGTACAGCCGTGCCGCGTCGTCGGCGTTGATGAAGAAGTCGTACTGGCCGGACACCGTCGGCGTAATCCAGCCTGTCATGCGCACCAGATGGTTTTCGTTCGCGTCGGTCGGGAACACGTTGCGCGTGCTGAAATCCCCGGTCATGAGCGCGTAGGTCGTCGGCGTGCCGGCGATGACGCGCGGATCCTGCAAGGCGCGCGTGATGTCGCCATCCCCGGCGCCGGGCAGGTTGTTGTAGTGCTCAAACTCGAGTCCTTGGACGATGGCCCACGAGGAGAATTGAATCGTGCTGCCCGGGGCGATGACATTGCCCGCGAGGCTCTGGTCCTTCACGTTGCTCACCGTGAGGGTGTACATCGTGCCCGGAGTTTGCGCGGAGGTGGTCAGAACCACTTCGTTGTCGCCGGGGTTACCGGGAGCCGCCGCCACCGCCGCCGACAGGACGGTGACACCGCCCGACAACTGGTAATTGGCGGCCGTCTGCGCCGTCACCGGGTCAACGCCCTCGGAGAACCACACCCGGACCTGGTTGAAGTACCGATTGCCCGTGGCGTACGCCAGTGTCGGCGGGACCGTCTCCGCCGGCTTCACGTTGATCGTGACCGCCGCGCTGGTTGCGGAGCCGTACGGATTGGTGACCACCACGTCATACGCGCCGGAATCCGCCAGCGTCAGGCTGGGAATGCTCAGCGTGGCCGAGGTTTGGCCCGGCAAATTCTGGCCGCCCCTGCGCCACTGGTAGGACAGCGGCGGTGTTCCGGAGGCGGCAACCGACAGGTTCAGCGGGTTGCCCTCGGAGAGCTCGCGATCGGGCGCTACAGGTTGAGTGGTGATCTTCGGCGCGATGTTGGCTGCGTAATAAATCTGCTGGATTTGAGCGGCTGTGAGCGCCTTGTCGAAGAGGGCGACTTCGTCAATGTTGCCGCGGAAGACATCTCCCGAGGCGTTGAAGACACCGCCACCACCGATGTTGAAATTGAACCCGCTGCTGCCGTAACTCCCCACCGTCGAGTTCAGCGTGGAAGCGGCGACCCCGTTGACATAGAGCACAATCTTGGTGCCGTCGCCGACCAGTGCCAGGTGACCCCACTCGTCGTCAGCGAAGGGATAGGGAATCTTGATCTGACCGCTGGCACTGCTCCACGCCTCGATGTTCGCGCCATTGTCGGCGTCCCCGAACTCGAGCAGGTCGTTCTGGCCAAAGTAGCCGCCCCGACCCGAGCGAATCGCTCCGCGCTTGACCCATCCCATCATGGTGAAGGCGGTGTAGTCGTTCAGGGTCGCCGGCGTGCCCACGTGACCGGCGAGGCCGTTGAATCCACCGGCGGCATTGTCCGCCGCAAAGCCGCTGTAGCTGGGGGGCCGGGGGCCGGCTTCCTGAGCCTTGGCGCCGGGATTCCATTCGCCGTTCAGCGCGGCTCCGGCACTGCCAAGGTTTTGGGCCACCGGCAGCGTGGCGGGCGGAACATAGGTGGGCTCATTGAGGCGATAATACGCCAAGGGCGCGCTCGCCAGAATCAACTGGTTGTACGGGGTGGACGGCGAAGCGCTGATCCCGTTCTGATAGCGGCTGGCAATTTCGGCCGCCGTCAGCGCCTTGTCGTACACAGCGACTTCATCGGCAAAACCATTCCACCAGAACGAACCGTCACTGCGTCCGCCGATGAACATCGCTCCGCCCGCGCTGGGAACATACCCCGTCGGCGTTCCGGAGGCGCGCTCGACGCCGTTCACGTACACCTTGGCGGTCGTGCCGTCATAAACGGCCGCGACGTGATACCAGGTGCCGGCTGTGGGAGCCGGGCCGCCGGTGATGTTCAAGGAGGTTGCCAGGCCCTGCTGGTGGTACATGCGCAAGTTCCAGCCCGTGTCGCTCTGGTAAATCAACCAGCCGGACCGCGGATCACCGAATTGGCCGGAAGACAAAGCACAGGTCAGGGTCCCTGCGGGGTGCTCCACGTTCGGGCTCAACCAGGCTTCCACGGTGAAGGCCCCGTTGGGGTTCATGGCCGCCGAGTAAGGGATGTTGACCACCGAAGAAGCGGAGGCATCGAAGCCGGCCGATGTATCCGAACTGCCTACGAGGGCACCGGGTGCCGGGTGCTGCGCATTGCCCGTATAAAAACCATCCACTGCCGAGCCGAGGCTGCCGCTGTTGCGGGCGACGTCTCCCGCCGGCACGGTGACGTTGTCGTTGAGTCGCCAGTAGGCGACCGGATTATTGGCCAGCACCTGGCTGGCGTAGTCGGCGTGCCCGGCGGTAAGACCGGACGCGACCAGCATCCCGCAGGCGAACTGCAGGAATCGTTTGTCGGTTGAATGTTTCATATTTTTCGTTTGACCCGGCGAAGGGTCACTTTCTCAGGAGTCACTTGAGCCTTTCATGAGCCATGTGTCCAGCGTTTCTGTCGTGTCGTCCGCTGTCGGCGGCGTTCACGCTCCACCGCCATTTTGGGCAGCGGAGAGCGCGGCAGCCGGAGTTAGGTGCGGAGCGCGGGTGGTTTGCCACCAGCAACCCGAGCGCAAGGGGCACGGGGAAATTCTTGTGGCTGCACCGTTCCGAGTCTTCGTCGCCGCGATCAAAAAGGCGTGAATGGCGGGGCGGTAGTAACGGTAAGCCAGCCGTTGTCTGGGTTCGTTCAGCCCATTCAGCCGCCGGACGCGAAGCCGGTTCTCAAGCTGAAACCATCCCGGCCGCCTCCAGCGCCAGAAGGTAGGAACCGGCACCAAACCCACAGATCACGCCCCGACAGACGGGTGCCACCAGCGACCGGTGACGAAACTCCTCGCGGGCATGGATGTTCGAGAGATGAATCTCGATGGCTGGCACCGCGGCGGCGACGATGGCGTCGCGCAGCGCCACGCTGGTATGCGTGTAGGCGGCGGCATTGAGCACCAGCACGTCCGCACTGCCCCGGGCCTGCTGAATCCAATCCACCAACTCGCCCTCGTGATTCGATTGCCGGAAATCCACCTCGATGCCCCGTGCCAGCGCCCGGGCGCGCACCTCGCGTTCAATGTCGGCAAGGGTCTGGCGGCCGTAAACCTCCGGCTCGCGCGTGCCCAGTAGGTTGAGGTTCGGACCGTTCAGAAACAGGACTTTCATTGACCGGAACCCTAGCGGCGGGTGCCGGAAGTGTCGAAGTGATTCTCCGGGCGGCGGCAGTCGCGTGCCCGTTTCAGGCGGGACGAGGAACGTTGTCATGCCCGTCCACGTTTACGGGTCAACCGCCGTCATCCGGCCACGAGGCAACGCGGTGCCAAAGGACCCGAGTCTCAGTGGGCAACGCGGGAGGGGCACGGGTTTGTTCGCAAGTCTTCCGCCTTCGCGGCGAGGGCTTGGAAGCGCGAACGTTTTTGCGGGCCGGCGGTTCGCCGCTACTTTCGGCGGCCATGAACTTCACAAAACAGCACTTCCGAACGGTTCTCCGCCCGCTGGCGCTGGCGGGGGTCAGCCTCTTCAGCGGTCTGGCCGTCGCTCAAGGGGCGACCAGCAACTGGCCGCACTGGCGCGGGCCGTTTTTCAACGGCTCGACCACGGAAACCAATCTGCCCGCAACCTTTTCGAAGACGGAAAACGTCCGCTGGGCCGCGGCCATGCCTGGCCCGGCCGCCTCCACGCCGGTGGTCTGGAACGATCTCGTCTTTGTGTCCTCGACCGACCCGGCGGGCGGCCACCTACTGGCCTTGGCGCTGGACCGGCGCTCGGGCAGGGAACTCTGGCGGCGGGTCACTGGCGACCGGATTTCGCGCGACAACCTGAGCAACTTCGCCTCGCCCTCGCCCGCCGCCGATGGCGACCGGGTGATCTTCTTCTACGGCTCGGGCGAATTGGTGGCCTTCAATCACGCCGGCGAGAAGCTGTGGGAGCGGAATCTGTGCGCAGACTTCGGCGAGTTCGCCTTTCTGTGGACCTTCGCCGCCAGCCCGCTGCTCCTGGAGGACCAACTGATCATCCAGGTGCTCCAGCGGGACGTTCCGGTCAACGGCCGTGGCCGCGCCGGCGGACCGATCGAGTCGTACCTGCTTTCGGTGGACCCGCGCACCGGCAAGGACCTCTGGAAGGTGACGCGCCCTTCCGATGCGGTGGCCGAGTCGCGGGAGGCGTTTACCAGCCCCGTTCCCTTCACCCACGAGGGGCGGCGGGAAATCCTCGTGGTGGGCGGCGATTGCCTGACCGGCCACGACCCCGCCACAGGCCGGGAGTTGTGGCGCTGGGGCACCTGGAATCCGACGCGGATCGGCCACTGGCGTCTGGTACCGTCTCCCGTCGCCGGCGGCGGCGTGATCCTCGCGTGTGGTCCGAAGTCCGCGCCGATCTTCGCCATCAAGGCCGGCGGGAGCGGTCTGCTGGACGATTCCCACATCGCCTGGAGCAGCCGTGACGAACGCGACGTCACCACAGACGTGCCGACGCCCCTGTTTTACCAGGGCGACTTCTTCGTTCTCAGCGACCTCAAGAAGACGCTCGCCCGCGTGGATCCCGCATCCGGCAAGGTGAAGTGGCAGGTGGCGACTCCGGGCAACGCCAAGTATGAGGCGTCGCCCACGGGCGCGGATGGCCGCATCTTCCTCCAGAACTTTCGCGGGGACGTCGTGGTGGTGAACGCCGCCGACGGAAGCATTGCCCATCAGGCCCAGATGGGCGAGCCGGGCGACGATCGCACCCGCTCGACGATCATCGCCGCGCACGGGCAGCTCTTCATCCGCACCAACCAGAAGCTCTATTGCATCGGGCGCGCGGACTGAGCACGCTTCGTGGGTCGCGCCCATGAAAGCCGCCTACATCAACGAAACAGGTCCGCCCGAGGTCATCATCTACGGCGACCTGCCGGAGCCCAAACCTTCGGGTTCAAAGGTGCTCGTGCGGGTAAAAGCCGTGTCGGTGAACCCCATTGACACCTACCTCCGCAGCGGCACCGTGAAGATGGACCTGCCCAAACCGTTCATCGTTGGCTGTGACCTCGCCGGCGTAGTCGAAGCGGTGGGACCGGATGTGACGCGGTTCGAACCGGGTGACCGCGTGTGGGGCAGCAATCAGGGCCTGCTGGGTCGTCAGGGCACCTTCGCGGAGTACGCGTGCGTGGACGAATGCTGGCTGTACGCGACGCCGCCCAAGGTTAAGGATGAGCAGGCAGCGGCGATCGCTCTGGTCGGCATCACCGCGCACCTGGGCCTGGTCACCCACGCCCAGCTTCAGCGGCGCGAAACCATTCTCATCCACGGGGCCAGTGGCGGCGTTGGTTCCACCGTGCTCCAGATCGCCAAAATCCTCGGGGCCCGGGTCATCGCGACCGTCGGGGGACGTGACCGCGTCGAGGCCGCCCTGAACCTCGGCGCGGACCACGTGATTGACTACACGACCCAGTCGCTGGAAACCGCCTTGCGGAAGATCGCCCCCGGCGGTGTGAACGTCTGGTGGGAAACCAGCCGCGAACCGGACTTCGACCAGGTCGTGGCGGGCTTGGCTCCGCGCGGCCGGATGATTCTCATGGCCGGTCGCTCCGCCCGGCCGCCTTTTCCGGTCGGGCCGTTTTACGTCAAGGGCTGTTCGATCCACGGCTTCGTGATGTTCAGCGCCCATCCGGACGAACAGCGGGACGCCGCGGACGACCTGGCCGACTGGCTGGCCAGCGGGCGGCTCAAGCCGCGGATTGATCGCATCATGCCGCTTGCGGACACGGCCATCGCTCATCGCATGCAGGAAGAGCACACGATCGGCAAGTCCGGCAAGGTGGCGGGCAAAATCGTGCTCTGCCCGTGAGACGCCGTACCTCGCCGGGATCCGGTCTCCTGGGCAACCGGCCGGGTGACAAGGCCTGCGCCGACAATTCGCAGTTCGACGCGGGCCACGGCGGCCGTCGGCGGAACACCCCGGGCTGATGTCCACTTCAGCCTCCCCTTTCTGAAAACCCCTGATGTTTGCTCCGCTCCGCGCGCTCCGAAAGCTGGCCGAGTTCGTGAAGTTCTCCCACACGGTCTTCGCGCTGCCCTTCGCCCTGGCCGCGATGGCGCTGGCCGCCCGGGACAACCGCGGCTGGCCGGGCTGGCGGACCTTCCTGCTCATCTTGCTCGCGATGGTCGGGGCGCGCACGTGCGCGATGGCTTTCAACCGCATCGTGGATCGCAAGTTCGACGCGGCGAATCCGCGCACAGCACTCCGGCATCTGGCCACCGGGGAGATTCCGCTGGCGGGCGCGTGGGCGTTGTGCCTGGCGGGCGCGGCGGCGCTGGTGATCGCCGCGTGGTTGTTGAACCCGGTGTGCTTCTACCTTTCGCCCGTGGCGCTGTTTGCGGTGTGTTTCTACTCGCTGACCAAACGCTTCACGGACTTCACGCACTTTTTCCTGGGCGCGGCGCTGGCCCTGGCGCCCCTCGGCGCCTGGTTGGCGGTCACGGGTGGGCTTGAGTTCTTCCCGACGCGGGACGGCGCGCTGTCGCTCAAGCACAGTGCGTTTGTGCCCCTGCTGCTGGCACTGGCCGTTGTCTTCTGGCTGGTGGGATTCGACATCATTTACGCGATCCAGGACTACGAGTTCGATCGGCGCCAGGGTCTGCATTCGCTGGTGGTGCGCTGGGGGGTGAAGAACGCGTTGCAAGCCGCGTTTCTGGCGCATGTGTTCATGTGGCTGCTGCTGGCGCTTCTGGGGGTGATCGCGCGGTTCTGGGCGCCTTACCTGGTGGGCCTGCTGCTGATCCTGGGTTGCCTGCTGGTGGAGCACTGGCTGGCCCGCAAACGCAGCCTCAAGTGGGTCAACACCGCCTTTTTCCGCATGAACGCGCTGATCAGCGCGATCTTCCTCGTGATCGTCGTCGCGGAAGTCGTCTTCCCACGGTTCATGATCCAGACCCGATGACGCGCTCGCGCCGACGCCCGCCCCGCGCCGGCTAGTCCGCAGGGTCCGTGGTGTCGTCCCCGCGGTCGCAGAGCAGATCGAATCGCCCCCTGGCCCAGCCGCGCCCGTACGCCGCCGTCAACACCAGACCACTTGTGACGGCCACCAGCCAGGCGATGCCCACGCCGACGAGCGTCTCGGCCACGAACAGAGCGGCGCCGGCGCCCAACAGCACGGCAATCAACGGCACCAGCAGAAAGACACGGCCGGCGCGGAGGCGTTGCGTATCGTTCGTGACCTCCGCAAACCGAAAGGTCGCCACCAACGGCTGCAGCCCCAGCCACAGGAGCGCGACCTTGAGCCCGACGCTCAGGCCCGTCTCTACCGATCCGCTCAACCGCCACGAGGCGGCGGCTGCCAGCGCCAGGCCGAAGGGCACCGCGGCAAGCACTCGCGCGGTGTTCGCCTTGAGCATCACTCGAAACGCCTCCCAGAAACCGATCGGGTACAGCGCGTAGATCGGCGAGAACTGGCCACCGGCGGGTCGCTTTGAAAGACCCCGCCAAGTCCCACCCAGCACCGGCGCCCCGACCACCAGCGGCAGGGTCACGCCGAACACAATCACGAACTGATTCTGATGCCCGAAGAGCAGAACAGCCGCCAGCGCCGGCAGGAAAGCCCAGGCCAGTCGGCGAAGGACGGCTGACCAGCCCGGACTCAATGGGAGAAAGAACTCCGCCACCAACCGCTCGCGTCGCGTCCACCACCGCCAGACCATCTGTTCGAGCCAGCCGGAGGAACCAAGTCCGGTTGCGGGCGGGCGACTGATTTCGCGGCGAAGTGCCGCGACGGCATCGTCCGGCTGCGGGGCGGCTGGGGCGTCCGCGGGTTCTTCCCCTGCTCCCGTGACAAGCTGCGGTTCGGCGAGGCCATAGCCTCGGCGGAGCCGGCGCCAGGATGCCGGCGCGGCGGCGACCACCGCCGCCACCGGAACCAGCAGCGCCAGCGCCGCCGCATCGTGATGCAGCAACACCCGCTCCGCGCAGTGATTCAGCCAGCCCGACGGCGGCACCCAGGGCGCCAAAGCAACGAGGGGTTCAACCAGGCCGGGGGCTTTGGGCCAGGCGAAAACGACCGTCAGCGCGAGGGCGTACCCGACCAGGCCCAACCGACTCCACTCCGGCACCCACGCGGCCAGATGCAAGCCCGCGACGAAGGCCAGCAACGATTGACCGACGGGTAACAGTAGCCAGGCGGAGCGATCGCCCCAGCCCTTGCCCAGCAGCTCCGCCAGCATTGCTCCCAGACCCAGGTACACCAGTGACCACGCCGCCCCCGCCCGCCACGCGACGCGCCAGCGGACGCGGAAGATGTCGTCGTCGGTCAACGGCAGATGGTACAGCGCGAGGATACTGGCTGGATCATAGAGTCGTCGGTAAAGCGACCGGCTGTGGGCCGCCGCCGCGCCGGCGAACCAGAACGCGATGGCCGCCACGGCCGGCTCTGGGCGGCCGTCGTCCGCGCGCAGGCGCCCGATCAGTTCCACGCCCATCACGAACAAGACCGACACCGGCAGCCAGTGAGGCGACACGACGCGCCGCCACCAGGCCACCCGAACGCGCCGATATTCCCGCCACAGCACTGGAGACGCCCGCAGCTCACGGCGGATCTGCCGACCCACGGCTTTCTCGAAGGCGCGGTCCCGGAGTTTCATGACCGCTCGGCCCGCAACTCGCGGAAGATTTGCTCGAGCGCGCCGCCGTCCCCGCCGTTGCGGGACTGGAGCGCGGCGACAGTCTCGCAGGCGCGCAGTTCGCCCCGGTGAACGATGCACACCCGGTCGGCGAACCGCTCCGCGATGTCGAGCAGTTGGGTGCTGAACAGCACGGTGCGCCCCTGCACGGCCGCCGCGCGAGCCCGGCGCTTGAACGCATCAATCCCGTGCGGATCCATGCCCGAGGCGAACGGCTCGTCCAGCAGCCACAGTTCGGGATCCACGGCCATGAGCGTGGCCAGCGCGGCCTTGTACAACTGGCCGCGCGAGAGGGTGCCGAGCGGCTTTCGCGCGAGCGGCAAGAGGTCGAAGTCCCGCAGCAATTCGACGGCGGCTTCCTCGCGTCCAGCACGCTCGACCCCGTAGAGCCGCAGCACCAAACCGAGGTGCTCCACCGGCGTCTGTTCCCAGAACACGAACGGGAAGTCGGGCAGGAAGAGCAGGCGGCGACGCAGGTCCATTCGCGCGCGCGAAAACGGCTGGTCATCGTAGAGGATCAACCCGTCGTCAGGAGCCGCGACGCCGGCGAGACAGCGCAGCAGGGTCGTCTTGCCCGCGCCGTTGGCGCCGACCACCGCCACGATCTGCCCGGCGGCCAGTTCGCACGAGACCCGATCCAGCGCCCGGGTGCCGCCAAAGCGTTTGCTGACGCCGCGAAGTTCGATGTTCATGCAAGGGCCGCCCGGGCGAATGGCGCGTCCGAACCCGGAACCGCGCAGAGTGTGACAGGCGGCGGAACTTGCGGAAAGTGGGTTTGTGCCGAGTGGACCGGGACGACGGGGTGACGGTTTGAGGAGGTCCGACGAACCGCCGCGGCGGGTTACGATTCCATTGAACGGCGGCGTGGTTTCGCGTCACCCTGCGTCATGCACTTCGAGACCAGCCGGGGCGAGTTCACCATCAGCACCGATCCAGCGAGGCAGGACGTGGACGCAATCCATGCGTTCCTTGCCCGCAGTTACTGGGCGCAGGGCGTGGCCCGGGAAGTGGTCGCGCAAGCCGTGCAACACTCGCTTTGCTTCGGCCTGTTCCATCGGGGGCGGCAGGTCGGCTTCGGGCGGGTGATCACCGACCGCGCCACGTATGGCTATGTGGCCGACGTGTACGTGCTGGAGGAATTTCGCGGTCGGGGACTGGGGGAGTGGCTGGTCGAGTGTATTGTCAACCACCCGGACCTGCAGGTTTGCCGGAAACTGGCGCTGGCCACCCGGGACGCTCACGGCCTGTACGCCCGATTTGGTTTTCAGCCGCTGGCACGCCCGCAGGACTATCTCGAACGCCGTCCGCGCTGGTATCGCGCGGGGCAGAATCCACCGCCACTTCCGCGTAGCCAGGCTTGAGCGAGTTGTCCCGGCGCGGGGCCTTTCAAGCCCACTGCGGACGCCGTTTTCCCCCGGGCCAAAAGCGGCTCCGGCCCCCGGGCGAGGATTTTACCGCAACCGGAGGAAAAAGCGGAAGAACCGGCTGCCGGTCGCCGGCGGAACCAGTTCGGCCTCGTAGGTGTTGCCGCCGAGATGCCGGATGGAGAAGACCTCCGGCTGGAACGGCGAACCGAGGGCCGGAGCCGATTCCACGCCCACGACGAACTGGTTCGCGTAGGCCGCCGGCAGGTTCCAAGTCAGGCCCAGCATCCCGTTCGGCTTCAGTTTCAGGCTGATCACCGGCGGGCCAAACACCACTGGCGGACCGGTGCCCTTGATGGCGGCGTCGTTCGGGTCGGTGCCGTCGAGGAACTCCTGGAGGTTCGAGTAGCCGTCGCCGTCCTTGTCGCCGTACGGTCCCTCCTGCAGGCCGCCGAAGAAGGCGCACTCGAAGTTGTCGGGCAGCAGGTCGCCGTCGGCGTCCAGCAACGGCACGGCGGGGATCGAGAGCACCGCGGCGGCGACGACCTCGAGGCCGCGGTCGGCGCAGCCGCCGGCGTCCACATCCGCATAGCCCGTCACCGCCACCATCGTGCCGGGCACCAGCTCGAAGTCGGGGAAGAGGTAGCGGCCGCCGCCGGCAAACTGGAGGCTCCAGGTCTGCGTGCCGTCGCCCAGCACGGTGCAGCCCCTCGGCATGGGCGCGGGCAGGGCCACGAGGTTCAGGTTGACCTTGGGCCGGGCGAAATCGAGGGCCATCAGTTCCACCACGGCGTTTGAAGCCGAAGTGCGTTGCGCGGGCGTGAGGGTGGTGGCGGCGAGGTAGTTCGAGGGCAGCGTGCCCGCGCGGAGGAACTGGCGCAGCACCTCGACCGGCAGCGCGTACTGGCCGGGCGCGGCGTTGTTCGAGCGGCTGCTGATGCGATAAACGTCGTTGGCCAGCGCGCGCAGGGCCGTGACGTTGGCCCCCGGACCGGCCAAGGCCGCCAGCAGGCCCTGCTGCACGGCGACCAGGCGGTGGGCCGGTTGGCCGGCATCCTCCTGCTCGAGCGCCAGCAGCGCATCGCTGCCGGGGAAGTGGCGGTCCACGTCGCCGGCGCGCGCAGGGAACAAAGTGATTTGGTTCGTGGACGACAGGCCGCGGGCCTGAAGCAGCAGCTCGAACTTCCGCTCGGTGAGCAGCGCGGCGAGCGTGTCCTGCGGGCCGATGGCGGTGATGACGCGGGTGCGCGGGCGGGCGGCGGCCGCGGCCTGAGCGGCGGCACGCCAGGCGGCAGCCTGCTGGGCCGGCGTGCCCGGGCCGGGCGTGAAGGTCACGTCCAAACCGGCGTCCTGCGAGGGGATGGGCTCGAGCGCGAGCAGTTCACGCCCGATGTTCTTGTCCGCCGCGACGGTCTGGATGGGGAAGTGCGGGTCGGTGGCGATGGCGAGCAGGCGTTGGCGGTCGTCCACGCCGAGATTTTGGAGGCGCGCGGCCGGGTCGAGCACGCCGGGCACGCCGAGGTTGGCGGTGAGCGCGGAGCCGAGCAGGTCGCCGGCGAGGTTGAACGCGCGCACGGTCACGCCGGTGCGGGCCAGCGCGGGGCCGGGAATCGTGCCGTCGAGCGGCCGGGGCGTGACGAAGAGGTCGAAGCCCGAGCCGTCGTCGAGGCGCGGGCCGGCGGGCCGGCTCGCGGCGGAGTACGGATTGGTGCCGGCCACGATCTCCTCGAGGTCGCTGAAGCCGTCGCCGTCGGAATCCTTGAGGCTGGTGACCGGGCTCATGCCGGCGCCGAGCTCCTGGTAATCCGGGATGCCGTTGCCGTTGGCGTCGAGGCCCAGCTCGACAAAGTCCGGCACGCCGTCGTTGTCCGAATCGAGCGTCCAGCGGTCGGCGGGGAAGGTGTACGTGGCGTGGCGGACGGGGGACTTGCGGTTGCTGCCGCCGCCCTGCTGGGCGTAGCAACTGACGGTGGTGTCGAAATAGACCGGGAACGGCGCGGTGTAGGTGAGCCAGGCGGCCGCCGGGTTGGTGCGGTAGAAGATCGTCGCCCCCGGGAGCGAGGCGGTGAGGGTGACCTGGATCGCGCCGGGCTGCGGGCCGGGGGGCGGGCTGATGGTCACGTCGGCCACCTCATCACCGCTGGGTGGGAGGTAGCTGAAGACCGAGATGGCCTCGTGGTACTGGTTGACCAAGCCGAAGGCCGCGGGCGGCGTCACGTTGGCGACGAGGCGCGGGGTGGGATTGCGCAGGCCTTGGGTCGCGCCTTGGAAGGTCCAAACATCCACGCGGATCTGCGGCGGCGCGCCGGTGATGGCGGGGCGGGAGGTCCAATCCCCCGCGGCCAGGCGCTGGACGAGGTTGGGCGCGGGCGAGACGAACGGCTCGAACTGGAAGAGGAAGACGTTGGCGCCGCCGGCATGGCGGTTGAGCAGATCCAGCGCGCCGCTCTCGACGAGGGTGTAAGAGCCGCCGGCGTCCTGGTAGCGATGGAAGCGCGCAGGCCGCCCTTCCGCTCCGGAGAAGGCCACGAACCCGTTGCCGGTGGCCACGGCGCCGCCGAAGCGCTCGCCGGGCGGCGCGGCCAGCGTCTGGAAGACGGTCGGGGCGGCGGCGCCGTCGAAGTTGAAGACCACGGCCGTGGCGCCGCCGTTGCGCAGGGCCAGCAGCCGGCCGCCCGTGGTGGTGGGGATCACAAACACCGCTTCGGCATTGAAGCCCAGCGGGAAGTTCGCGCCTGCGCTCAGGTTGAACGTGCCCGGCACCGGCTCGGTGACGCGGCGGTGGTGGATGACGTTGGCGCCCGGCGCGTGGAACACGAAGTCGAACAGCGCCCCGGAGGAAAAGCGGTGGTTCAGCACTTGCGCGGCATCGGGCACGCCGGCGCCCGTGGCCACGTTCACGGGCGCGCCGGTGGCGAGGCTGACCAGGCGGAACTCGTCGCCCGCGCCGGGGCTGGCGACCAGGAGGGCGAGCACGTCCGCCACGCCGGTTTTCAGGCGGGCCGGCTGGGCACGCAGCACCTCGGCCGGCTCGTTGGCCTCGCCGAGGATCGAGAAGGCCGCGCCGGTCGAACGCACCAGCGCGCGGCGCCGGGGCGCGGGCGGACTGTTGAGCGTGGTGAGGACGTACAGGTCGTGGTGGGCCGTGTTGCCGCCGCCGCCGATGTCCAGCGCCGCGACCTGTGCCGGGCCGACGCCGCCCACGAACACCTCGCGCGGCACGCCGTTCACCGCCGGGTCCTCGCAGGGGATGACGAGCACGCGGTTGGCGTCCGGCCCGGCGAGCACCAGCGCGTCGCGCGCGGTGTCCAGCACCCGGCCGGCGCCCACGCCCGTGACGTCCGCGACGCCGCCCGGCCGGGAGGTCGTCCATTGCACGCCGCCGTCGGCCTGGCCGTAGCCGAGGAGATAGGAGCCGGACTCGAGGTCCACCACGGCGGCGTCGGGCCGGCCGTCGCCGTTGAAGTCTGCGCCCAGGTAGGCGGAGCCGGCGGAGAAGACCGGATGGGCCGGTTGGGCGGGCGCGTTCAACGCGGCCAGCGCGGCCAGCGCGGCCGCGGCGGGGAACAGGCGCAGCGCGTTCATGGCGTGGCCTCCACGACGTTGGTGGGGATGACTTCCTTGATTTCGCCGTCCGGCCCCAGGCGGACGATGAGATAAACGTACCGCGCGCCGGCGACGACGGGCTGGGTATCCACCAGCCAGAGCGAATGCGGCAGGGCGTCATTGCCGAACACTGGACCTTCGATGATCCGGACGAACGGGTCGTGGATCACGGTCACGTCGCCGAACTGCGCGTCGGTCGTGAGCTGGTGGGCGATGGACTCCATCAGCGGGGTGACCTGGATAAGGTCGCGGCTGACCTCGGAGTATTCGCCGGAGACGGCCTGCATCCGGTACACCACGGCCGGGAAGAGCCGTTCGCCGAACTTGTTCGTGTACAGGTAGGCCAGCGGGTCACCGTGCAGCCGGAGCACGGGTGGGTTCACTTCGGGCCGCTCCTTGGGCAGCCGCGCGACATTGCGCCGCGGGATTTCACCGATGCGAATCGCCAGCCCCGGGAAATAGTTGTCCGGCAGGCGGGCGGCCTGGAGCGACGGGTGGAAGAAGTTGAGGTCCGGCAGCGGGCGCGCGGGCCAGGGCACGTCGGGCCCGACCAAGGGCGGCACGTGCCAGCTCAGCGACTCGGCGTTGCTGTCCTCGCCCGCGAGGCCGTCCGGCCCCACGGCGGCCACGGTGACGGTGTACTCCTGGCCGAGGGCGATGTTGACGGTGATCTCGAACTGGGCGCCGTTGCCGAAGGCGGGGCCGACGGGCGGCGTGCGATAGAGGAAGAAGACGTTGGTGCGGGGCTCGCCGGCCACGAAGTACTGCTTGATCCGGTTGGTGATGAGCATGCCGAGGTCGGGCGAGGGGTTCGGCGGCATGAAGCCGAGGGCGTTGGCGATGGAGACCTCGAAGCGGTTGACGCCGTAGGGCGGGCAGAACCAGCGCACCTTCATCTTCGGGCTGGCCTCGTCGCCGGCCGGCTCGAGCGGCGCCAGCAGGGGCACGGCCATCGGCATCTGGATCTCGATGCAGTCGTCAATCTGCACCAGCGGGCTGGCGTTGCCGTGCTCGTCGAAGAGCTGGGCGAAGTAGCAGATGACCGCGGCGTTGGCCGGCATGTCCGGGTCCTGCACGGTGATCTGGGTGACGTCGTCGAAATTGGCCGGGCCCTGTTTGATGAGGGTGAGCGGGCCGTTGTCCACGCGGCGGTAAAGCCGGTACTCCTTGGTGCCGGGGGTGAGTTGGATGATGACGGTGGGGCCCTGCACCGGGCCGTCGGGACCCTGCGGCTGCGGGTTGTGCGCGCCCCCGCAGCGGCCGGCCTGCCCGATGGCCGCGGTGCGCCGCGGGACGGACTTGCAGTCCGTGCGGACGGTGAAGGGCACATGGCGGAGCTGGGTCTGCTTGGGGTCGCGCAGGGTGACCACCGAGCCGAAGTCGGACACCTCGCCGCGGTCGTCGCCCACGCGGCACCAGAAGGGAATCTCGCCGGTCAACTGTTCGCGCGGTGCGCTCCAGCGCAGCAGCAGCACCGGCTCGCCGGCCGGGAAGTAGGCGCGGGCGATGAAGTTCGATTCCACGCCCGGCACGCGGAAGTAGAACTCGGCCCAGAGGACGCGCAGGTCGGTGCGTTTCACCTCGAACTCGTAGTAGCCCTGCGCCGGGTCCTGGTTGCGGCCGTCCGGGTCGTCGCGGTCCACGGCCTGGCCGCCGGCCACAAAAAACTGGCAGCAGAGCACGTCAATGCGTCCGCCGGGACCGTCCGGGCCGGTGCGGTCGCGCAGCACGCCGAACACCGGCCGGCTGTGGGCGGAGAGGTTGCCGCCGTCGCACGCGCCGTTGTCCACCGAGCGGATGGTGTACCAGTAGGTCTTCGAGTAGTCGGCCGGGGCGGTGGGCGAGCCGGCTCCGTCGTCCACGTAGCTGTAAAGGGCCTTGCCCGGCACGTGCGGGATGGGCCCGGCGATGCGGTTGGTCAACGGATGGCCCCCCGCGGCCTGCACGTCGTCCGGCGCGGCCCAGCGGTACACGTAGTAGCCGGTGACGGTGTCGGTGGTGTTGGTGTTGGGCCGCCAGAGGACCTTGAGCTTCTGCTTCGCCGCGCCGCCGGTGAAGGTGTAGTCGTTCTCGACCCGCAGGGCGATCGGGGCGTCCGGCGGCAGGCGGTCGCACACCTTGACCAGCAGGCCGGGCGAGGGGTTCCAGTCCCGCCCGAGCACGTCGCGGGACGTGACAAAGTAGTAGAACTGCGCGCCGTTCTCGAAGGGCACGCCCCCGGGCCGGTAGCGGCCGTTGTCGTCGGCGAGGAAAGCGGTCTTCGGGTCGAGGCCGAAATTCCCCACGTCGGCGGCGGAGAAGTCCTTCGTCTTGAGCACGGGCAGGTCGTTGACCCGCTTGACCGCCGGGTGGGACTGCGCGGCCTGCCGCAGCACCTGGCCGGAGGGCGGCGTGGTGTGCCAGCCCTGGGCCTCGGCGTGGGCCTTGGTCACGCGATAGACGTTGAAGCCGTGGTTGAGGAGCGTGAGCCGGCGCAGGGCGTCGGAACTGGCCCAGCGGAGCTTCACGTTGAGGTCGCCGCGCGGGTCGGTCTCGGGCACCTGCACCACCGGACCGGGGGCGGGCAGGGCCACGGGCGCGCCGGCGGTCACGGTCACGCGGCCGACTACGCCGAGGTCGCGGCCGGTGTCCTTGTCGTATTCGCGGATCTCGAAGGTGGTCTTGCCGGCCGGGATGACCTCGGCGTGGGCGTAGCCGAGGCAGAAGTTCACGCCGGGATGCAGCCGGCCCAGCAGGACAAGGCTGTTGAGCTGGGCAGGGTCGGCGATGGTGCCGCGGATGACGGCGGAGAGCTTCTCCTCGAGCGGGCCGGCGGGCGGGTTGAGCGCGGCGAAGAGGTTGTCCACCCGCTCCTCGAGCACCGGGAGGCTCTCGCCGATGGAGACGGCGCGGTTCAGCAGGGCGCGGATGACCGGCGGCTCGGTCTGGAGGCCGGTGATGGCACGGCGCTCGTAGGGGCTGGTGGAAGCGGCGTCGCCCGCCTTGGCGTACACGGCGAACTGGCGGCCGACAACAAGCTGGTTGTCCGAGCCGACCCAGAGCAGGTAGGCCCACTGGCGCCCGCCGGCGTCGGTCGTGGTGGTGCCGACGGTGAAGATGGTGTCCGGCAGCAGGGCGGGCTGGGCCGCGGCGCGGGGCAGGCCTGTGGCGAGCAGCGCAAGGGCCAGCACCGCGGCCAGCGGGGCGCAAGTCAGTTTGGGCAGGCTCCGGCGCATGGCTAGAAATCCACCTTCCACGAGTTGTTGCGGTATTCGAGGCCCACGCTCTTCGAGAACGAGATGCAGAACGGACACCAGCCGATCTCGCCCCACAGCGTGCCCGAGCCCTTCAGGCGCAGGCCGTCGGCGTTCTTCACGCCCACCAGCTTGATCTCGCCGCCCACGCTGACGATGCACAGCACGTCCCCGTTGGCCCCCAGGAGCATCTTGCCCACGTACGTCGGGCCTTCGACGAAATAGCCTGCGCCTGCGCCCACGCCGGCGGAGATCTGGAAGAGGCAAGTGGCCGGAATCCCCAGCAGCGCCTCGGACACGGGAATCCAGACCTCGACATACACGTAGGCGCCAGTGAACGGCGGCGTGCCAAGGATGCCCTGCACGTCCTTGTCCCAGAAAAACGGTTCGAGCGTGCAGGTTTTTCCGAAGAAGATGCCGCCCATGCCCTCGTACTTGTTGATGGCGACGCGCGCGGCGCAGGAGAAGAAGTTTTCGAGCTGCCCGAAGCCCATCGAGGCGCCGAGGTACTTGATCTTGAAGGTCTCGAAGCTCAGCTCGCCGGTCAGTTCGATGCCCCCGCCCAGGTTGATCAGGCGCGGCGGGGTGATAGCGGGGTCGAAGGTGAACTTGGCCCCCACGTTGGCGCGCAGGCCGTCGCTGATCCACTTCACGTCCACGTCCGTGGCGCCCATCGTGACCTCGGTGGCGCGGCCGCTGGTCGGCAGGCAGGCGGCGGGCGTCCCGTCCGAGTCCAGTTCCTTGATCTGGAAAAAGCCGTTGAACTCCATCTCGGACGGCACCTTGAGCTGCGCGTAGATGTCCAGGCGCAACAGCTTCAGCGCATCGCCGTTGATGTGGGCGTAGCCGTTGATCTTGCCCGCGCCCAGCACACTGTTCACGTCGTCGGCCAGGCCGTTGATGGTGTTGTCCACCTCGGCCAGCGACTCAGAGATCACGTCGCGGATGACCCGGTTGACCTGCTGGAAGAACGAGTCCACGCCCTCGCGGATGGCGGCTTCGACGTCGTAGAGCCGGTGCTTGATGGTCTCCTGGAAGGTCTTGGCGACCACCGAGGCGAAGAAGCGGTCCTCGAGCTTCTGCCGCATGAAGGCGCGCAGCTCGGCCTCGGAATAGTGGGTGAAGGGATTGTCGCCGAGGTTGAGGATCTGGTTGAAGCGGCCGTTGACGTCGTTGCGGACCTGGTTGGCCACGGCGGTGACCTGGGCGTTCAGGCCGTTGAGCTGGGCCTTGAGCTGCTGGCGGAAGTTGCCCGGCAGCGCCAGCGCGCCGCGGATGTCGCCCACCACGCCGCGCAGCTCGTCCAGCGCGGCCTCCACCTGGCTGAGCGTCGGGTCGAGCGTGGCCAGGAACTCGTTGAGCTTGCTGTCCACGAACGCGCCGACGAACTGCGCCGCCAGTTCGCCCACGAGGTTCTTGATGAGCTGGGCCACGATCTGGCGCGAGCCGTTGGGCGCCTTGGCAAGGATCTGGTCCAGCTTCAGCAGGGCGTCCTCGATCTGGGCCAGGTTGGCGTCGAGCTGCTTGACGACGTCGAACTGCCCGGGGCCCGCGCCGTCCACCAGGTTGTTGAGCCGGTTGACGACCGAGTTGCCGCCGCCAGTGATGAAGCTGGCGATGGTGTTGCCCGGCTCGCCGGCGGGGAACGCGTTGCCGTTGGCGACGTAGATGGCCTTGAGCTGGTCGTAGAGCGCCTTGAAGACCGGGTCCAACAGGGTGTCGAAGGCCTGGTCGTAGAAGACGTGCATCTGGTCCTGCAGCATCTCGTTGAACCGGTCCATGCCGGCCTCGAGGGCGTTGCGGGCGGGGCCGAGGACCGCGCCGGTGAAGGCGTTCTGCACGCCGCCGAGCTGGTCAAAGACCATGTTGGCCAGGTTGATGTTCGGCATGCCCTCGTACTCGATGCCGAACTTCAGCTCCGCGTTCTTCGCGCTGAGATACTTCGCCTGGTGCTCGACGTTGACGACCAGGAGCTTGTTGGTCACCGGCCGGAAGATGGTGAAGGCGCGCGTGGTGGTGCTCCACTGGAGCGGGTAGTCGAAGTCCACCACGCCGAGCCAGTTGCGCTGGGCGCGGACGAGGTACTTGAGGTTGTTGTCCGTGTTGCCCTGCCGGTAGCCGGCCACGGTGGTGTCGGTGGGGAAGCCGCGGTTGTCCGGGTCGGCCGGGTTGGCGTTGAAGAAGTTCTGGCCGGCAATCTCGAAGCCCTTCCCGGGCCAGCCGCCCATCAGGTATATCGGCGCCCCCGTGCCGTCCTTGTCCGCGCTGGTGTGCAGGTGGACCTTGAGATCCTCAAAGAACGGCACGTCCATCTTGCCGGCAATGTTGATGAAGCCCGGCGCGGTCTTGTAGTAATCCCAGTTGTTGTAGTAGGCGTCGTTGACCGGGGTGACGGTGTACTTCTCCGTGCCGGGCCCTTTGAGCTGGAAGGTGTTCGGCAGCTTGAGGCGCGAGTCGAAGGGCGGGTCGAGGGCGTTGTCGGCGCGGGTGATGAGGTTGCCGTTGGGATGCCAGCCCAGCGTGCCAAACAGTGGCGCGTCCACGTGCTGCGCCCAGGCCTTTACGCCCACCGTGAGGAAGCCCTCGCCGGGGTTGCACGCGGCGGCAGCCTTGCGGTCGAACTTCATCGCCAGCGGCGTGAAGTCCGCCTGCCAGAAGGCCAGCTCCTTGTTCTCCTGGCCGGGGGCGACCTTGGCGTCGTCGAGCGCGCCGAGGCAGGTGAACTTGAGCTCCTCGAAGGCCAGCGTGAAGTCCGAGGGGTACTTGATGCTGACCGAGCCCTGCGTGCGGCTGTCCACGTTGCGGCTGTCCAGGAACGCCAGGCCGAAGTTCGAGAACTTGAAGTCGTACCCGTAAATCTGCGCCGTGGGCGGGAAGGCGCCGAAGACCGCCTCGTGAATGCCGCTCACCCCCGCCTTGCGCACGTAGTACTTGGCCCGCCCGCGGAGCGGATACAGCCCGGTGGCTTTGCCGCCCAGGACGCTCTCGCCCTGCTTCGCGCCGTCCGTGCCCACCCGGAAGTTCAGCCCGGGATAATCCCCCAGACCCGCCTGGTAGGCCGGCCGGCCGGGACGCTCGACCTGGCCCGGGTCGGCCGGGCCGACGCCGGTGAAAAGCAGCACGGCCGCGCGGAACAAGGGGTTGAGGGCGGTGTCGTCGCCGCGAAGGAACGACCCCGCCATGGCGTAGGCGCTGACGGTGAACGGCTCGGTGCGATGGGCGTACTTCTGGATCGCCGGCAGGCCGATCCAGCCCCAGTTCAACGGCGCGGCGCTGGTCAGCGCCCCCGCACGGGTGAGCCCGCCGTCACGCGTCATGTCCAGCACCTCGCCGTCCGGCTTGAACTCGAGCGTGGCCGGCCCGGCGCCGCCGCTGCACAGCGGCTCGGCACAGTCGCGCGCGTACTGCAGCTTGATCGGCAGCACGCTGACGATCTTGCTGCCCGCACTGTCCACGACGTCGTCCTTCACCGACAGCACGCCGCCGCCGTGGCGTACGCCCGAGTCATAGGGGAAATGCGTCACGAACCCGCCCGACCCCAAGTCGAAATCCGCGAACAGCCGCGCCGAGCCGTCGGTGTGCGCGCGGATCTCGACCGTGGAGGAGGTGACGGTGCGGACGGCCTGGAAGAGCTGTTCGTTCGAGCGCTTGAACCGCTGCGCGGCGGGGACGGGCGCGGCGGAAAGGCGGACCAGTTCGTTGCTCCGGACATACTCGGCGCGGCCGGTGGGCTTGAGCACGAACCGGCCTCCGGCCACGAGCCAGCGCAGCTCGTCGCCCTGGATCCAGACCGGCTTGGTCTCCTCCGCGCCCCAGAAGATCGAGGCGAGCACGAGGTCCGGCGAGGCCGGCCGGAGGTTCTGGACCAGCTTGACGTTGTTGAACTCGAGGAAGCCGGTGGTGATGCGCGAGTTGGGGACGGGCCGGATGCCGAAGCCGGAGGGCAGCCAGACCTTGAAGTTTGCGAAGCCGCCGGCGGTGTTGAGCACCATGCCGGAGCGCTGGAAGCGGACGTTCGCGACCGCGTTCGTGTCCGGCGATGGGCCGCTGACCGCGACGCTGGGCGCGCCGGTGTACTCGGCGTTGCCGTTGCTGCGCAGCACCACCGGCAGCGCGGCGCCGGTGCCGTAGGTGTGGCCCGGGCTGCCCTCGATGACGCCGCCGCCGGCCGGGATGCCCAGCGTGCTGGCCACGCTGTTCACGCCGACCGCACCCGGGGCGGGGTTGTTGTTGAGCGCGTTGACCCGGGTGGCGATGTCGCCGAAGAACAGGCGGCCGTTAAAGTGCAGCATCCGCTGGTTGGCCAAGGCCACGGTGTTGGCCGGGACGAAGGGCTGGAGAGGTGTCTCCTCGTGCGCGAGCTGCACCTGCACGCGGTACAGGCGGCCGGGCGAGTCGAGCTGGCCGACGGGCCGGAGGTTCAACACCTCGCTGTCCGTGACCACAGCCGGGCCAACCGGGTTGCCGATGATTGCCAGCAGGTAGGTCTGCACCGCGCGCGAGGCGGTGAAGTTGCTCTGCACCAGCGGCACGGCCTGGCCGCTGGTGGCATCAATCAGCGTGGCGGTGAAGCGCAGGGGAATGTTGTGCGTGGCGGGCGCGACGGCGAAGGCGTCGTAGCGCCGCAGGGTGAAGTCCGCCCGCACCTGCAGCGTGTCGCGTCCCGGGACGGTGTTGACCAGGTAGGTGCGCTGGTAGGCCGCGCCGTCCAGCACGGCGATCACGTTGCGCTGGGGATCGTTGCTGACCGTGCTGGGGAAGTGGTAGTAGGTGCGGAGGCTGTCCTGGCCGCTGGCGGCGATCGCGGAATAGCGCCCCGTGGCCGAGGCGGCCTTCTCCATGTTGACCGTCACCCGGTACTGGGTGAACGGGCTCAGGCGGCCCACGGGCACCAGCGGCGCATCGTGGAGCAGCGTGCGGGTCGAGAACGGAATGCCCAAGATCGTGGTCGGCAACCGCACCGAGGTGCTGACGCGGTACACCGTGTTGCTGGCGCCAGTTTCATCGAAGATCGGCACGACGTTGCCCGCGGCATCCACCAGGCGGAACAGGATGCGGTAGAAAAACGTGGCCGCCGTGGCCGTCTGGGCCGTGTACCGGATCTCCGCCCGGGCGGCGATGTTCTCGCGGTTGTACTCCGGTCCCAGCCCGGCGTTGGCATCCGAGGCGATGACGTAGCCGGTGTAGTTGGTGACGCTGACGGAGAGGACCTGCTCGGTGTGAGCCCAAGCGCTGGCGGCGCCCCAAAACGCTACAATCGCCAATACCAAGGGGTGCCGAAGCTGTCGTTGCAGAGCCCGGGCAGAGTGGTGCAATCGCCTTTGGAATGTCGCCAACACTCTGAACTAATCGTTCCAAACGCCGTTTTCCGCGTCAACAGAATTCCCGGGCGACTTCCGGGAACGGGTGATGTTCGTTCCCTGTCAGTTCGGGATGCGGAATCAAGGCCGGCCGGTTGCGTAAGCCAACGCGCAGCTCGCCGATGCGTGCGGCGAGGAGCATTTGCTTTGGACCGGACTCCCAACGTCCGAACGAAAACGCCGGGGCGGCCCCAGCCAGCCATCAACCATCTGACCTGCTGAGTCACCATCCCTTGCAGCTTGCCGGTTCGAGGTCTGCCTGTGTCCGGGCCGTTTGACTCCGAGCAGATTCGATGGTGATTTTGCGGCCGTTCGTCGGACCGGCGAGGCCGGATTCCTGCGCCCCCATGAGATACCCGGAAGCCATTCAGTTCCTGTACGACCTCCAACTCCACGGTCTCAAGTTGGGTTTGGAGAATACCCGCCGGCTGGCGGCCCTCGCTGGCAACCCGCACGAGCGGCTGCGCTTCATCCACGTGGCCGGCACCAATGGCAAAGGCTCCACCTGCGCGATGCTGGAAAGCGTCTTCCGGGCGGCCGGGCAGCGCGTGGGATTGTTCACCTCACCGCACCTGGTGAGTTTCGGCGAGCGCATCCAAGTCCACCGCTGCCCAATGTCCGAATCCGAAGTGGTGGCCGGCGTCACCGCCATGAAACGGTTGCTGGCGGACTTCCCGGGCGATCACCCGCCCACGTTTTTCGAGGTCGTCACCGTGATGGCCCTGCGCCACTTCGCCGCCGCTGGCTGTGACCTGGTGATTTGGGAAACAGGCATGGGCGGCAGGCTGGATGCCACGAACATCGTGACTCCGCTGGCCAGCGTCATCACCAACATCGCGTTCGATCACGAGAGGTGGCTGGGTCACACGCTCGATCAAATCGCCCGCGAGAAGGCGGGCATCATCAAACCCGGCGTGCCGGTGATCACCGGGGCCGACGCGCCGGAAGCGCTGCGGGTAATCCGGTCAGCGGCGGCGGACGCGGGGGCTGATCTTGTCGAGGTCGCCGAGAAGGACCTTCACGGCCCACCGCTGGATCAAATCTCCCTGCCGCTGCTGGGTGACCACCAACGCCGCAATGCTGCCGTGGCCGTGGCAACGGCTCGCCGGTTGGCGTCGGTCCTACCGGTATCGGCGGAGGCAATCACCACCGGTTTGCGCAACGTCTGGTGGCCGGGACGGCTGCAGGTTGTTCACGGCCAGAACGGCCAGGTTAATCTGGTGGACGGTGCCCATAATCCCGCTGGCGTAGCCGCGCTCGTTGCCGCGTTGGAACGACACTTCCCAGGCCAACGCCCCGCCCTGATCTTCGGCGCGCTGGAGGACAAGGATTGGCGGGCCATGTGTCGGGCCTTGTTGCCGGTCGCCAAATCCGCATGTCTGGTGCCGGTGGCCAGTGCTCGGGCCGCGACGCCCGAGCAACTTCGCAGTGCCTGTGAGCCGCACCCGGCGGGTTGCCCGGTCAACGTTTGCCACTCGCTGGCGGAAGCGTTTCGGCTGACGCGGGCCGAACCGTTTCGGTTGATCACCGGTTCGCTGTACCTGGTGGGAGAGGCGTTGGAACTCTTGGGCGCCTCCGCGAGTCCTCCCCGTCCCGAACGCAGCCTGAATGAGTGGGCGGGGCGAAAATTCGAAGGACCTGCACCGGTCGGCGGGCCGTGAGACCTGCTGCCGGTTGCTGAATAGAGGCGTTCCGGTGCCACCTCCTCGGGGGGCCGCCGCTCGCGGGGAGGTGCTGGCGGAAAGGGGCGCGGGACCCCAGAAGCGGACGCCGGCCGTGGCACCTCGGCCCATTTCCCCGCTGGTCGTAACACTTTCCTGAATCTGCTTGGCAAATCGCCCGGCCGTCGTAGCCTGCGCCCCGAGTTTGTTTTCAATCCTCATGAAATCCTCGATGCACGTTACCACTTCGGCGACCTTGGCCGCTCTGGCCTTGGGAGCACTCACCACGTTGGGCGCCGAAATCAGCGATGATTTCGAGAGCTACGCCTTGGGCTCCAATCTTCACGGTCAGGGCAACTGGGCCGGCTGGGACAACGATCCCGGTGCTGGCGCGTTGGTGTCGAGTTTGCGCGCTGCCAGCGGAACGCAGTCCGTCCGCATCGCACCCGGTTCGGACTTGGTGCGCACGTTCTCCGGCGTAGAGGGCGGCATTTGGAATTTCAGCCTCAAGCAGTACGTGCCGTCCACGGCGAGCGGCGAGAGTTACGTGATTCTCCTGAACAAATACCAGCCGGGCGGCCCTTACGACTGGAGCGTTCAGATGCTCGCGGATCTGACGGCGGGGAAGGTGACTTCCGAAATGGGCTATCCGGGAAACGAACTTCCCCTGGTGAGGGACACCTGGGTGGACCTGCGATTTGAGATTGATTTCACGACCGGCACCGTCTCCGAGTACTACAACAACCAGTTGTTGAGCACTCATCCTTGGGACGATGGCAACGGGGTTCAATCCTTGGCGGCGCTCGACCTGTACGCGGATTCCTCACAAAGCGGTTTCGTGTTCTACGACGACCTGCACGTGTCGCAGGTGCCCGAACCGAGCACGTTCGCGCTGCTGGGGCTTGGGGGCCTGGCCCTCTTGGCGCGCCGCCGTTCTCGGCGCGCTTAGCCCGACCATTGCACCAACAGACTGAGAACGGGCGGGCGTGATTGCCCGCCCGTCTTCTTTCGGCTGCCGCGATCGCTGGCAGCCGGCCGCTGAGACGCAAAAGGCTTGCGGGGCGCCCCTTTCCTCGCCCATCTTGAACCAACCTATGAAAGCGAATCGCAGGACGCAAAGCGCGCCCCGGGACGCTGATTTCTGGCCGCCCGGAGGCTTCACCTTGATCGAGCTGCTCGTGGTCATCGCCATCATCGCCATCCTTGCCGGCATGTTGCTGCCGGCGCTGCAACGAGCCAAAGGCTCCAGCCACCAGGCGGCCTGCCTGAACAATCTCCGCCAGTTTGCCATCGCCAACCAGGTCTATGCCGGCGACCACAACGACTATTGCGTGCCACTCATCGCCATCCTGGCGAACCGCGACGCGGAATTGTGGATGGGTAATCAGGCGTTTCGTGACGCGATTGGCTACGGCAAGAGTGGCAACTCCACCGTCCAGACGCCGATTCAGTTCCGCTGCCCGGCGGACACCGCGATTTGGAAGCCCTCCCGCTACGCCTACGCGAACAACCCGAACCAGCCTGACTCTGCCAACAAGGGCACGCTCACCAGCTACGCCTACAACTTCGAGGACTGGTTTCCGTCCGACACCGGGAACTGGCCCCTGGCGAGCACGTCGTTCGCCGGCCACAAGCTCAGCGCGGTGCAGGAGCCGTCCGGGAAGCTCATGTTCCACGACGGGCACGACTGGTGGTCGCAGTGGAAGGGCGCGAACTACGTGATCGGGTGGGACAAGCTGCGCATGAAGGGCAGCGTGCAGCAGTACAAGGACGCCGGCGCGGGCGGCCCCACCCTCTACCGCCACGGCGAGGGCGCGAACCTCGGCTTCTATGACGGCCACGCCGCGCGCCTGGCCAAGCAGAAGGTGTGGATCAAGGCCGATTACGACGCCCGCCCCAAGCGCCCCGGCATGTGGGTGGCGGTGCCGGAAGTGTGGAACAAGAACCGCTGAAACGATGACGCCGGGGAGCCACGCCGCACTCGCGCCCCATCTGAATCGCCCGTTCTGTCCGACGCGCCAACCGGCTTGACCACAGCGACTCCGCATCCGGGCCTTCCCCTGGCCCTCCCTCCCCGGCTGGCCGCGATTCTTGCGCACACACCGGAACTCCAGCGGGCCTACCTCGTGGGAGGCTGTGTGCGCGACGCCCTGCTCGGGCTCCCGGTCAAGGATTTCGACATCGAAGTCTTCGGCGTGGGTTACGACGCTCTCGCGAAGGCGCTGCAGCGATGGGGTCGCACGGACTTTGTTGGCCGCTCCTTCGGCGTGATCAAGCTGACGGTGGCCCGGAACACCACGTACGACTTCTCGATCCCGCGCCGCGATTCGAAAACCGGCTCCGGCCACAAAGGGTTCGCGATCACCCTGGATCCCGCCATCACGCCACGCGAGGCGGCGGCCCGGCGTGACTTCACGATCAACGCGCTCCTCTACGACCCCCGGCGGGGTGAGTTGCTGGACTTCTTCGGCGGCCGGGACGATCTGCGGGCCGGCGTGCTGCGCCACACCAGTCAGGCGTTCACGGAGGATCCGTTGCGCGTGCTCCGGGGGATGCAGTTCGCGGGGCGCTTCGACCTGCGACTGGCGCCGGAGACAGCGGGCCTTTGCCGGCGGATCAAGGATGGCTTCCGCGAGCTGGCGGTCGAGCGCGTCCGCGAGGAATGGTTCAAATGGGCTGCCCGCAGCCGCGTGCCCTCCGCCGGGCTGCGCGTGTTGGTGGAAACCGGCTGGAGCGACCATTTCCCCGAACTAGCGGCACTGGTCGGTACACCGCAGGATCCCGAGTGGCATCCGGAGGGCGACGTGTTCACCCACACGGGCCACGCCTTGGATGCGCTGGTCACCCTGCCGGGCTGGCTGGCCGCTGACGAGGAGTCGCGCGTGGTCTATTCGCTGGCAGTCCTCGCTCACGATTTCGGGAAACCGGCCACGACGCAGACCGCGCTGAGAGAAGGACGCGAACGCATCGTTTCGCCGGGACACGAGGAGGCGGGCCGGCTATTGACCGAACAATTCCTCGATCGCATCAACGCGCCACTCGCCAGTCGTGAGCGCGTGCTCCCGCTGGTGGCGAATCATTTGGTCCACCTGCAACCCGCGACCGCGCGGTCAGTCCGCCGCCTGGCGAAGCGCCTCGCCCCCGAGACCATCCAGGGGCTGGCGTTGGTGATCACCGCCGACAGTTTCGGACGCCCCCCCAGACCGCGCGTGCCGCCCGAGGGCTTGCGTTCGCTCCTGCAGGTCGCGGAAGCCCTCGAGCTCGAGGCCGCCGCGCCCAAACCCATTCTCAAGGGCCGGCACCTGCTGCCACTGGGCCTGTCCGCCGGACCGGACCTCGGCCGTTTGCTCGATGCCGCCTTCGAAGCGCAACTCGACGGAGCGTTCAGCGACCTGCCCGGCGCCCTCGCATGGGTGGCGGAGCAATCCGCCATCGAACTTGGCGCCGACGTTCGCGAACGGGCCCGGAAAGGCGCGATGCCCCCCGCTCCCGAATGACGATCCGGGTTGCCCGGGCAACCGCGCGTCGGCTATCAACCTTCGGTGAACAAGCCGCTCCTGATACTCACACTCGTCGCGACCTGCCCGCTCCTCACCGCACGGTTGGGGGCTGCCGGTTGGCCCCAATTCCGCGGTCCGCACGGGGAAGGCAGTTCCACGGCGCGGGACGTTCCGCTGCACTGGAGCGAAACGAACAACCTCGCGTGGAAGACGGCGACGCCGGGCCGGGGTCGTTCGTCTCCCGTGTTGGACGGCCACCGCGTGTGGCTCACCAGCGCCCTGGAACGCGGGGTTCAACGCACCCGCATCGGCCCCGACGACATGCAGACCGCCGAGCAGGTGACTCTATTGGCCCTGGCGCTCGACGCCGAAACGGGTCGGCAACTTTGGGAAACGGCACTGTTTGCCGTGGACCGGCCGGATCCGGTCCACTGGCTCAACAGTTGGGCCACCCCGACGCCCGTGGTTGCCGACGGCCGTCTGTCCTGTGATTTCGGAACCTTCGGCACGGCCTGCCTGGACGCCGTCCCAGGTGCGGTTCTCTGGAAAACCCGCGTGCCACTGGACCACCAGGTGGGGCCGGGCAGTTCGCCCGTTCTCCACCGCAATCTGCTCATCCTCACCCAGGACGGCCGCGACGCGCAGTTCGTGATGGCGCTGGATCGGACGACCGGCAACCCGGTCTGGCGCACCGAACGGCCACCGATCAACGCCTCGAGCGGCAACCTGAAAAAGTCCTTCGTCACGCCCTTGCTGATCGAGACCGGCGGGCGAACCCAGTTGATTGCTCCCGCGGCCCATTGGGTCGTCTCCTACGATCCGGAGACCGGCCGGGAACGATGGCGTGTGCGGCACGGCGACGGTTTCTCGATCGGCACCTGCCCCGCGTTCGCCCACGGTCTGGTGTTCATCGGCACCGGCTGTTTCAAGGCGCAACTCCTGGCCATCGGCGTGGACGGAGAGGGCGATGTGACGGCGACCAAGGTCGCGTGGCGAACGCTCAAACAGGTCCCCATCATGTCGTCGCCAGTGGCGGCCGGGGATGAGGTCTTCTGGGTGTCGGATGAAGGCATGGCCACCTGCGCAGACGCGCGGACGGGCGAGATCCGCTGGCAGGAGCGCCTGGGTGGCGGACACCTGGCCTCGCCCCTCAGCGCCGGCGGACGCATCTACTTTTTCGGCCAGGATGGCAGGACGACCGTCGTCCGGGCGGCGCCCACCTTCGCGAAACTCGCCGAGAACAAACTCGACGGCACCGTCATTGCGACCCCCGCCCTGAGCGACGGCACCATCGTCCTCCGGACCGACACTCACCTTTATCGGATCGGAAGCCGCTGATTCGACATTCGGCACTGGTACCGGTCTCCGCGGGTGGCGCGTTCCGCGCACCCTTCCGCTCCCACCTCACGCCCGCATCGGCGCAAGCCGTCCGGTCACGGCGGCGCTCCCGGCCTACAGCCCGAGCAACCGCCCGATGGCGTTGAACACCGCGTCCACCGCGCGGACGAAGGCGTTGCCCTGACGCCGGGCGGATGGGGTGGCAGTCGCCTGCCGGATGGCCGCGTGCCCCGCTTCAAAGCGGTAGTCGAACAGCGAGGTCTTGTTGCGGAAATACGGCCAGAACGTCTCCGTGCGCACGGTTGCGAACGCGGACCGGCTGTCGTAACCCACCACGAGCGATTCTTCGATGACGGTCGGCGCGGCACCGGCAGTCAGTTCCACTCCGCCGCAGCCGCTGACATACACCGTTCCGGTGCCGCAAAAGAGGATGTGGCGGATCCGGCCGGCAATCCAGTGATGCAGGCTCGTCAGGTGCCAGCGGGGCCGGAGTTGAATCTGTCCTTTTACGCCCACCACCGCGCCCGGCCGCAGGACCACCCCCGGGTGCTCCCGAAGCTCCAACGCCAGCAGATACGCATTGGGATCCTCGCCCGAGGTGAGCAGCGCCATCCCGCCGTTACCGGGCGTCGGCGCCCTGAGTTCTGTCATCTCCGCGAGGCCGGCCGCGTAGCTGGTGAACGGCGAGCGCCACTCGAAGAGCAACCGCGTGCGTTTGGCCAACGCGGGGGAGTATTGCTGCACCCACTCCATCCGCGCGATCAGCGGCTGATCGGGGGTCACCTCAACCTCCAGGACTTTCCCCTGCCCGACAGCCGTCAGGGTGCCCGGGCGTTCCGGCGACGTGATCCGGGCGGGCGGGCGGTGGGACGCGAGGGCCGCCAGCACGTAGTACCAGAAAGCCTTCCCGATCAAGGGGCCCGCCAGGACCAGCACGATGATCGAGGTCCACTGCCACCACGTCTGGCGCGCGGCTTTCAGGATTCCCGCCCACGCCGTGTCCACCTTGCTCGTGGCCTGTTGCAGCCGCTGCCTCGCGCTCTGCCATCCGCCGTACGCTTGATCCCGGGCCGCGCGGGCGCTGTCCACGGCCGCCTCCGCGGCGGCAACGCGCGCCCGCCATTTCAGTTTCTCGGCGGGCTGATACCACGGCGGCTCCTGAGCGCGCAGCGCATCGAGTTGGGCCTCGGCTTTCAGCAGGGTTGCTTTGCGCGTGCGCCACTCCTGCAGCGTGGCCGCCACTTCCACCTGCGAGGCCTCGATCTCACTGGCGATGCTCGATTGCTCGCGCACCCAGTTCCACACCAGCGTGGCCGCCACGAGCGCGACGACCAGAAACGCCACCGCGACGGCCTTGCGGGTAAGCACGCCGAGGATGGCAAGAATCAGTTTCATCCGCTCCGGGGCGGCGGCAAGGGCGCGCGGTTCCCGAGGGGCTCAGGCGTTTGGCAGGCCCCGTTCCCGGCGGACCTGCTTCACGCCGGCCACCAGGTTGGCCAGTTTGCGCCGCGCGGCCCAGCGGGCGGTCTGGCTCAAACCGCAGTCCGGCGCGAAGACGAGGCGTTCGGCCGGCGCGAATTCGAGACACCGCTTCACCCGGCGGGCAATGTCCTCCGGCGTCTCCACGTAATAGCTCTTCACGTCCACGATCCCGACGGCGGCATCGCACCGCCGGGCGATGGGTGCCAGCAGCTCGATTTCCGCGAACTCGCGACTCGCCATCTCGACGTGCAGTTCGTCGCACTTGAAATCGAGGAAGGCGGGAAACATCGGCGCCAGTTGGCGCGGTCCTACGGCGCGGGCCTTGTAATTGCCGAAGCACAGGTGGGTGCAAACGCGGACCCGGCCCGCCACTGTCTCCACCGTGCGGTTGAAGATGTCCACAAACCGTCGCGGGCTTTCGCGATGGGCGTAACAACTCATGCTGGGCTCATCCACACTGACCTCCCGGCATCCGGCGGCGACCAGCGCCTCCAACTCCGCGCGAACGATCGGCAGCAGCGCCTCGGTGAGCGCCCAACGATCGGGGTACCCCAGATCCGGGTTCGGCACCAACCGGCCGGACAAGGTGTAGGGGCCGGGCACGCTGGCCTTCAGCGTGACGCGGCCGGCTCCCGACACGGCGGCGGCCAGGCGCTGCAGCCGTTTGAATTCCTCGACCGCGCCGAGACCGCGCGGGGCGGCAAGGGGCGCGATCACCCGGTGCTTGCCGCGTTGGTCGTGGGCCGGCGGGCCGAACCGGCGCGGCGGCGCGGACTCCAGGTCAATGCCCGCGATGAATCCGTAGAAGCTCAGGTTGAAGTCCAGCCGGGTCTGCTCGCCGTCGGTGACCACGTCCAAGCCCGCCTCCAGTTGATCGTGAAGCGCGCAGATGACGGCATCATCCTGCAGTTCGGTCAGGTCGTCCGGGCCGAAGCGGTCGAGCTGCTGGGAGGCGAGTTCCAGCCAGCCGGGAAACGGGTAGCTGCCAATGACCGAGGTGCGAAGCGGGCACGATTGCATGGGGGGCATTCTAGGCGCGGGTTCGTGCGGCGGCGAATAAAAGTCCCGCTGCGACGGGCGGCGGCTCACGGCGAGACCCGCGGACCCCGCTCAAGGCGAAGGCGGACCCGGGAAAGGCGCGCTGGACGCTTCGGCGGAGGCCTCGGCCAGCCATGAACTCACGCGGTCGCCCAAGAGGTCCAGCCGCAGACCCAGCCCTTCATGCGCCACCCCCTCCACCACAACGAACTCACTGCGTCCGGGCAGCGCCCGCGCCAGTCGTTCGACATCGGCCGGTGGCGCAATGCGGTCCGCTCCGCCCGCAACGAGCAAGGCCCGAACCGGCTGGCCGGCGACGCGAGTGATCGGATCGAGGCTTTCCGGCCTGACTGCCAGCACTCGTGGCAACTGATCAAGGGCGGCTCTCAGCCAACTTTGAGGGAACCAAGGCACAAATTCGGCGCGCAGGTTCAGGGTCGCGCGACGCAATTCCGGGTACGGCGCCAGGGCGACCACCCGCGCCAGACGCGCATCCCTCGCCGCCCAGCGCAACGCCAGCGATGCGCCATAGGATTCACCCAGTGCGGTCACCGGCCCGATCAACCGGCCAGTTCGCTCCAGCTCATCAAGCAACTGCGCCAGTTCCAGCGCTTCCAGCGTGCCAAAATAGATTCGCGGCCCGGTGGATTTCCCGTGGCCGCGCAAGTCCACGAGGACGCACCGCCAGCCGTCGGCCGCCAGCCGCAGCGCCCAAGGCAGCAGGGAAGACATCTCCATGCCGTAACCGTGGAGCAGCACCACGGTCCCTCGCGGAGTGCCCAGCCCCGGCAGCGGCTCGCCCGGTTGAAGCGCGCGGAAGGTCACCCGCATCCGCGCCGGCTCACGGTGGGTATCCCACGCATAGTTCATCAGCAGGCGGAAGTCCGCCGGCTCGACCACGCGATAACGAAGCGTGGCGTGGTCGGGTCCCACACGCAGCTCGCGGACGGGGAACTGCCGGAGATCAAAGCCGCCGTAGTCCACCGTCACCCGGGGACGGGGCGTGAGCAGTTCGGGAAAGGTGTTCGGGCCCTGCGCGAGTCGGCGCGCGGTGAGCCGCGCGCAACCGACGACGAACAGCATCGTCGCCAGGAGTCCCGCGAAGGCGAGGCACCGAGCCGCACGGGGCCAAGCTGACCGGGGGAGCGAACGACTCATCGGATTACAGTTCCCAGCCTTGCGCCGACCGCAACTGCTCCGGCGTGAACCCTTGCGCGCGAAGTTGGCGGAGGCTCAAGGCGTCATGGCGTTTGGCCAGGCGCACGCCCCGCTCATCGGTCACCAGCGCGCAGTGGTAGAAGGCTGGCGGCGTAAAGCCGAGCGCGCGGTACAGCAGGATCTGGCGGGCGGTGGAGACCAACAAATCCCGGCCGCGAACCACCTCGGTGATGCGCATCGCGGCGTCATCCACCACGCAGGCGAGTTGATAGGAAAACGTGCCGTCGGCCCGCCGAACCACGAAGTCGCCGAAATCACGGCCGGCGACGAATTGCTGCGGTCCGCAGGCGCCGTCCACGAACTCGACGGGTTCGCCGTCCGGCACGTGGAACCGCCAGCACGTGTGCCCGGAGTTGGCCGGTCTCGAAGCACCGCCGGGCGTTGGCCGGCAGGTGCCCGGATAGATCGGCTCATCGTCCGCCGCATGCGGAGCGTTGACCGCGGCCCGGACATCTTTGCGGGAGCAACGGCAGGGGTACACGCGACCATTCCGCCGCAGGCCCTCGAACGCCTGCTCGTAGCTGGCGGCGCGGGCGCTTTGAAAGTACTGGTCCGGAGCCAGCTCTCCCGGCCGGTCCGGCCCCTCGTCCCATGCGAAACCAAACCAGCGAAGGTCGTCGAACATCGCCTCCAAATACTCGGGCCGGCAGCGTTCCCGGTCCAGATCGTCCACGCGAAGAACCAGCGTTCCGCCAGCCGCCCGCGCCCGCTCCTGAGCGCGCCAAAACGTCCGCGCATGGCCCAGATGCAGGTACCCGGTGGGCGACGGCGCCAGCCGGCCACGGTAGGGTTTCGCTCCAGTGGAGGGATCGAAGGCCACGGCCGCTATCGAGGCAGCGAATCTTTACCGCCACGCGCGCGCCACGCGCCGGGCCAGTTCGGTCAACCACCGGGCCGCGTCACGTCGGGACTCGTCGGCAGAGGTCAAGTCCGGGGCAATCGCGTGGACCGCAGTGAACTGCTGGCCGGCTTTTGCTGCGTCAAGCACGACGCCGGCCAGGCCGAGGCAGGGGCGTCGCGACCAGCGGCACATTCGCGCCACCCCGCCGACCCCCTTGCCCATCGAAAGGCTCGTCTCATCAATGGCTCCCTCGCCCGTGATCACCAGGTCCGCCGCCGCGATGCGCGGGGCCAACTTGAGCCAATCGGCGTACAACTCGAAGCCGTTCTCCAGGGCGCCACCGAAAAACACGCTCAGGCCAAAGCCCAGCCCGCCGGCCGCACCCGCTCCGGGCCGGGCCGCCAGGAACCCACACCCGCGGCGATCGTCCGTCATGACCTTCACCAGCCGCGCGTGCGCCGCTTCCGCCGCCGCCACGTCTTCCGGCCGGATCCCTTTTTGCGGTCCATAGACCCGCGTCGCACCCCGGCGCCCGAGCAGGGGATTTCGCACGTCCACCGCGAAGGTTGCCTGGCCCGGAAAGCGAAGGCTGTATCCCACGACCGACCGGAGCCGGATCAATTCCGGCCACCGTTCGATCTCCGCGCCCCGGTCGTCGAGGAACCGCCACCCCAGGGCGCGGGCGAGCCCAAAGCCGGCATCGTTGGTCGCGCTCCCTCCGAGGCCAATCACCCACCAACTGGGTTTCAACTCCCGAATCCGCCGCAGCAGCAGCCCCAGGCCGTAAGTGTCGAGGTCGAACGGATGAAAGGCGCCTGCCGGCAACATGGCGAGTCCCACGACGCGCGCCGATTCCACGATCGCGGTCCGGTGCCGCGGGTCCCACCACCACACTGCGCGCACAGGCCGGTGCGCGGCGTCCACGGTTTCGGCGACGCGCTCCTCGGCACCCCAGTGGCGGGCCACCAATTCGCCGAAGCCGTCGCCGCCGTCGCTGATCGGGAGGAGCTCGATCGAGTCGCCCGGGCGCGCTTGCTGCCAGCCGGCCGCGATGGCCTCCGCCGCCGCCGTGGCGGTGAGCGTGCCCTTGAACTTGTCCGGACAGACCAGTACCCGCAGGGGCGCGGGCGGTGTCGCGACCGGTCGTCGCCGCTGACGCGTCGGCTTCACGGTGGTCTGGCCGGCTAGCGTTGCCAGGGCGGACGTTCGGGGAGACTGGCCTGAAACTCGCGAAGCAGGGCCTCTTCGTAGTCCCCGGCGAACTGGAGGTTGAGAAAGCGGTCCAGCCCCTCGTCGTAAAACCGCTGCCAGGAGGCCTCCTCGCGACCCGGTACGATCGGGAAAAACAGCGCGTGGTTGGCCTTGGCCGCTTTGAAGTCACCGGGGGCATCGCCGATCATCAGCACGTGCTTGGGCTCGTACTTGCCGTGCGAGGCGAGCTTGAGGTGGTCGGTCTTCGATCCGAGTTCCTGGCCGGCGATCACGCGGACGTAGCCGTTGATCCCGTGTTCCTGCCACTCGCGTTCCAGCGCCTCGGTGGGCGTTTGCGAGACCACCATGGCATCGGCCGACTCGGTCAGCCGTTGCAGGCATTCGCGCACGAGGGGAAAGGGCGGCACGCCGAACACCATGTCCTCAATCGCGGCGTTCACGGCCTTGGACCATTCCAGCACCGGCGCCAGCTCGGTCGCCCCCCCGGCGACGGCCTGCTCCAAGGTGCGATTGGTCAGCTTTGGCTCGCGGGCGATCCAGGCATCAAGCGCGTCGGTCGGGAACGGCCGGACGCCGCGCGCCTGCACCTCCGGCCGCTCGGCCAGGAGGTTGAGGGCGTTCGACAGCGCGGGGAAGCGATTGATGCCGCGCGACTTCGAGTAAAGGTTCACGAACTCCCACGCTTCACGGGCGTACTTGCTCACGGGCTGGAGCCGGAAGTGTTTGATGAACTGCGGGGTGAAGCACTCCTTGTGCTTGATCTCCATCGTGTCGAACACGCAGCCGTCGGAATCAATGCCCACGAAAAACGAATGCGCCGGTTCTAAACCGGAGAGGATTTGGGTGTCGCTCATAGTCAGAAAACGCGGGGCGAAGTTGGCGGGGAAGCCGCGGGCAAGTCAAACGGTTTGGGCGGGCGACCCGGCGCGACCGTTGGCCGGGAGAAGTGAGCGGCTCGGTGATTGCTTTCCGCCTGCCCCAGGGTTGACTTGCGGCATGAAGTCTTCTCCCTGGTCCGGAGTGATCCTCAGCGGCGCGCTGGCGCTGTTGGGGGCGACCGGCGACCGGTTGGCGGCAGCGGATTCGCCCGGCCGGCAACTGTGGGTTTATTGCCCGCGCAACCTGCTGGTCGAAGCCCAGGTCGCCGAGCTGGAACAACTCTTCACCCGTGCGGCCCGGGCCGGCTACACGCACGTGCTGCTGGCCGACTCAAAATTCGCCCGGCTCGGCGACATGGACGAGCGCTACTTCCGCCACCTCGAGCGCGTGAAGCGCGCCGCCGCCAGCAATGCCCTCGAAATTGTCCCGGCCTTGTTTCCGGTCGGCTACTCGAATGACCTGCTGTTCCACGATCCCAATCTGATCGAGGGCCTGCCCGTGCGCGGGGCGCTGTTTGTCGTGCGCGACGGGGTGGCGCGGCTCGCGGCCGACCCGGCCGTGCCACTGAAGGGTGGTGACTTCGGTGACTTGCAGTTGTGGGATTGGAAGGACGACACGGTGAGCGCCGATGCGGGAGCGGCGTTGATTCGCGATCCCCGGGGCCGCAACGCCCGCATCGTCCAGCAACTCCGCGTCAGTCCCTTCCGCCAGTACCATCTCTCGCTCCGGGTGAAGACCGAGGGGTTCCGCGGGACCCTGGAGGCCAAGTTCCTCGCCGACGGGCGGCCCCTGAACTTCAATCCCCTCGGGGTCCAGGCGACGCAGGAATGGACCACGCATCACGTCACGTTCAACTCGCTCGAACATACGAACGTCAGCCTCTATCTCGGTTGTTGGGGCGGCGAGAGCGGCGCGGCCTGGTTCGATGACGTCCGGCTCGAGGAGGTGGGCTTGCTCAATTTGATCCGCCGCGCGGGCGCTCCGTTGGAAATCCGGCGTGAGGATGGCGGGGCGCTGGTCGAGGGGCGGGATTTCGAGCCGCTCGTGGACCCGAAGATGGGCCGGCATCCCTGGCCGGGAGAATACGACGTCTGGCACGAGCCGCCCGTGATCAAGACCGGCCTCCCCGACGGCACGCGCCTGCGGGTGTCCTACTACCACGCGGTGACGATCTACCAGGGGCAGGCGATGATCTGCCCGTCCGAGCCGCGGACCATCGAGTTGCTCCGCGATCAGGCGCGCCGAATGCACGCGGCTTGGCAGGCCGGGGCTTATTTCATGTCGCACGACGAAATCCGGGTGCTGAATCGTTGCGCCGCCTGCGCGCAACGCCAGCTCAGCGCCGGCACCCTCCTCGCGGACCATGTCCGAACCTGCCTCGCCATCCTGAAGGAGACGGCCCCGACTGCCCGTGTTTACGTGTGGAGCGACATGTTCGATCCGCACCACAACGCCGTGGCGAACTACTACCTCGTTCGCGGTGACCTCACCGGCGCTTGGGAAGGGCTCGATCCGAGCGTGGTGATCGTGCCGTGGTATTTTGAGAAACGCGCCGAGAGCCTCCAGTGGTTCGCCGGCCGCGGCCACCGGCAGATGATCGCGGGCTATTACGACGCCGCGCCGGAACGCGTTCGCGAATGGCTGTCAGCCGCCCAAGCCGTGGACGGTGTGGAAGGCGTCATGTACACCACGTGGGAGAATCGGTACGACGATCTCGAGCGCTTCGCGACGGCGGTGAGGTCGTTTCACGCTTCGAGTCCTCGCCGATAGTCGTGGCGGATCCCGGCGGGCCGTTCACACAAGGCCGCCGACGGAAACTCCCGTAACCCGACGCGGCCGGAAAGGCGGCTTTTCCCCAGCCTGGTTGTTGCCCCGGTGGTCGAACACTGTTGACAATGGCCCCGCAGCCGATTGCCTTCGCGGGAAGTGATTCGCATCATCCAATGGTGGGCGGCGTTGGTCGTCACGGTCGGGATCGCGGCCGCGCTCGAGTGGGAAAGCGGCCAGGGATACCGCTTCGCCCGCGTCACACCGACCGCCCCCGGCAAGACGGGCTTTTCCCTGCTTCCCCCGGCGACGACGGGCATCACCTTCACCAACTTTCTCGCTCAGTCGCGGTTCATCACGAACCAGATCTACCTCAACGGCGCCGGCGTGGCCGCGGGTGACGTGGATGGCGACGGATGGTGCGATCTGTTCTTCGCCGGGCTGGACCGGCCCAATGTCCTCTACCGCAATCTCGGCAACTGGCGTTTCGAGGATGTTACCGACCGTGCGGGCGTGGCCCTGCCCGCTCTGGCCTGCACCGGCTGCGCCTTCGCCGATCTGGACGGCGACGGCGACCTCGATCTGGTCGTCAACTCGGTCGGTGACGGCACGGTAATCTTCCTCAACGATGGCACGGGACGTTTCACGAATCCGGCGCCCGGCGCGCCGCTGAACTATTTGAAGGCCGGCATGTCGCTCGCGCTGGCTGATGTGGACGGCGACGGGGACCTCGATCTGTACGTCGCGAACTACCGCACCACCACGCTCCGGGACATGCCCAACACGCGATTGACGATTCGCGAGACCGACCACGGCCTGGAAGTCACGGCCGTCAACGGACGGCCAACCACCGAGCCCGACCTCGTCGGCCGTTTTGTGGCCACGCGGGACCGGCGCATCGTCGAAAACGGCGAGGCGGATGTGCTTTACCTGAACGATGGCCGCGCCGGCTTCTCCGTGGTGCCCTTCCTCGGCGGCGCGTTTCTGGATGAAGACGGCCAGCCGCTGCGTGCGCCGCCCTACGATTGGGGCCTGACGGCCACGTTCCGCGACCTCAACGGTGACGGCGCGCCGGACCTCTACATTTGCAACGATTTCGAATCGCCCGACCGCATCTGGATCAACGACGGTCGGGGCCGGTTCCGCGCCATCCCGCGCCTGGCGTTGCGGCATACGAGCATCTTCTCGATGGGGGCGGACTTCGCCGACCTCAATCGCGACGGCCACGACGACTTCTGCGTCTCGGACATGCTCAGCCGGGAGCATTCGTTGCGGATGATCGAGACGGGCGAAATCCCGCCGGTCCATCTGCCCCTCGGGGCGGTGGACAATCGGCCTCAGTATTCGCACAACATGCTTTTCGTCGCCCGCGGGGACGGTACTTGGGCCGAAATCGCCCAGTTCGCCGGCGTCGAAGCCTCCGAATGGACCTGGTCCCCCAACTTCCTCGACGTGGACCTCGACGGCTACGAGGACCTCCTCATCACCACCGGGCACGAACTGCAAATGATGAACGGCGACATCATCCAGCAGGCGGAGGTGATGAAGGCCCAGCGGCAGATGTCGAACCACGAGCTCCAGCGGCTGCGGACCATGTTCCCGCGTTACGCCATCCCCAACGTGGTCTTCCGCAACCGCGGCAACCTGACCTTCGAGGACATGAGCGAAGCCTGGGGCTTCAACCACCCGGACGTGGGCAATGCCGTGGCGCTGGCGGACCTCGACAACGACGGGGACCTGGACGTGGTCATCAACAACCTGAATGGCGTGGCGGAGGTGTTCCGCAACACCGGGACCGCCCCACGACTGGCGGTGCAGTTGCGCGGGGCGGACGGCAACACGCAGGGCATTGGGGCGAAGGTCAAGGTCTATGGGGGCGCGGTGCCAATGCAGAGTCAGGAGATCGTCGCCGGCGGGCGGTATCTCTCGGGCAACCAAGCGCTGCGGGTATTCGCGGCCGGCAGCGAAACCAGCCGGCTCCGCGTCGAGGTTTCCTGGCGCAGTGGCCGGCGGTCGGTGGTCGAAGGCGTGCCGGCCAACACCCTCTGCGAAATCACCGAGGCCGACGCACCCACGGCGCCGAGACCGCCGGAAACGCCGCCGGTTGAGCCGTGGTTTCAGGATGTCAGCCATCTGATCCAACACCAGCACCACGAGGACGCCTTTGACGATTTCGCCCGGCAACCCCTGCTCACGCGCCGGCTCAGCCAACTGGGGCCCGGCGTGGCGTGGCTGGACGCGGACAGCGACGGTTGGGACGACCTGGTCATCGGATCGGGAAAGGGCGGTGCGCTGGCCGTATTCCGCGGGGACGGTCAGGGCGGGTTGGTGCGCCTGCGCAACCCGGCGCTGGACCGTCCGGCGGGGCGCGACCAAACCGGCATCGTCGGCTTGCAAGGGATGATCGCCATCGGTTCCAGCAATTACGAGGACGGCCTGACCAACGGCGGCTGCCTGCGCATCTACGACATCGCCCGTCAGGCCAGCGGTGAAAGCATCCTCGGCCAGAATATCACCCCGGGACCGATCGCGATGGCCGACGTGGACGGTGACGGCGACCTCGACCTGTTCATCGGCGGGCGGGTCGTGCCCGGCCGCTATCCGGAGCCCGCCACCTCGCTGTTGCTCCGCAAAGAGAACGATCGCTTCGTCGTCACCCAGCGTTTCGAGAAGCTGGGACTCGTCAGTGGCGCGGTCTTCAGCGATCTGGACGGCGACGCGATTCCGGAGCTGGTGCTTGCCGTCGAGTGGGGGCCGATTCGCGTCTTCCGTTGGTCGCAGGATCGCTTCCGCGAGGTCACCGGCGAGCTGGGTTTGGAGCCGTATTCCGGCTGGTGGGCCGGCGTGGCGACGGGCGACCTCGATGGCGACGGGCGCTTGGACATCGTCGCCACCAACTTCGGGCTGAACAACCGCTACCGGCCGAGCGCGGAAAGGCCCATTTGGATCCGCTACGGGGACCTGGATGAGAGCGGCACGGTGGATGTGATCGAAACCTACGTGAACCCGGCCAACGGTCGGGAAGTGCCGTTTCGGGTCATGGCACCGATGGTCGCCGCCCTGCCGTTCCTGCAGGAAATCGCTCCCAGCAACGAAGCGTATGGGCGAATGACGATCCAGCAACTGTACGGGGATCGGCTGGATCCGGCGGCGAAGGTGGAAGCCCGCACCCTGGCCTCGATGGTGTTTTTCAATCGCGGCGGACGCTTCGAGGCGGCGCCGCTCCCGGACGAGGCGCAATGGGCCCCCGCCTACGCCGTCTGCGTGGGGGATTTCGATGGTGACGGACAGGACGACGTATTCCTGAGCCAGAACTTTTTTGGGGTCAGCCCCGACTATTGGCGACAGGACGCCGGGCGCGGGCTGCTCCTGCGCAACGAGGGCGCGGGCAGACTGCAGCCGGTCCCCGGGCAGGAGTCCGGCATCCGCGTGTACGGCGAACAGCGCGGCGCGGCGATGGCGGACTTCGACGGGGACGGCCGCCTCGACCTGGCCGTCAGCCAGAACGCCAACCCCACCGTGCTCCTGCGCAACGCGAAAGCGCGGCCGGCGTTACGGGTCCGGCTGACGGGCGGCCCGGGCAATCCGCAGGGGGTGGGCGCGGTCGTACGCCTCGCGAGCGGTGGCAAACTGGGACCGGCCCGCGAGGTTCAGGCCGGGTCCGGCTACTGGTCTCACAACAGCGCCACGCTCGTGCTGTCGTCACGCGACCAGGCGGACGCCATCCACATCCGCTGGCCCTGGGGCAAGGAAACGGTCACGCCGGTGCCGGCCGCCGCCCGCGACGTGCGCGTGGACCTCACCGGCAGCCTGACGGTGATTCGTTGAGCGCGGGGCTTGGGGCCTTACCGTCCCGGCAGTTTCGCCGAGGAACGCTCCTGCATCCAGAGCACGTCGGGATTGTTCGGCGACGGCACGTTCAAGCTTAACGTCTTGCGGCCATAGGTCACCGGCGGCTTGGTGCGCGCATCGAGCCATTTCTTGATTTCCGAGTGGCCGTCGGCAAAGGAGAAGCCGCACGCGCCGTTGTGAAAGGCGGCCGGAAAATCAATGATCCTCGCCGCCGCGCCCCGATCCTGACACCGCACCGCGAAGGCCGCGTCGTTGATGCTGTCGGGGTGCTCGTCCACGATGAGCCACAACTGGCTGGGCGCCGGCTCCGACAAATCGCCCGTCTTCCGGTACACCCGCCAGCCCTCGCTCCCCGCCAACCACGGCCCGTCGGCGCTGAACGACTGGCTCATCGAAAGACTCCGAACCCGGGGACGGACGACGCCCTGATATTTCACCGTGCTCTTGTCCGCCGGGCACTTGAACACCTCCGGGGTACGAAGGTAGTCCTTCATCTGGCCGTTAAAGATGTTGGTGGGATCCCAGTTGTCGCGGTTGCCATTGTCGAAGTTGAGGTTCCCCCGGATCCAGGCGAAGCAGTCGGGCAGTTGCCCCGCGAAATCGTCCGGGTACATGTGCCACGCCAGCGTGATCTGCTTGGTGTTCGCGAGGCAGACAATGCCGTGCGCCTTGGCCTTGGCCTTCGACAGCGCCGGCAGGAGCATTCCCGCCAGGATGGCGATGATGGCGATCACCACCAGCAGCTCGATGAGGGTGAAGCCGTTGGGGCGGCGATGCGCCGCAAAGGGATGAAGGCAGGCTTTCATGGCGCCAAGCTCAGAGAGGTGTCCGCGAATTGGTGCCACTTCGGCCAGCGCTCGTCAAAGGAAGAAGCAACGTGCGGACCTGCGGCCACCCGTCGTCTGGCCGGTCAGGTGTTCCCTCGCGCCTGACACGAGAATCGTTGGCCAAACGCGCTGCCGCAAGCGGGACCAGTTTTCCTTCCCCTCCCTGTCTTCGGGCCACGAGCCGCTTGGGAGGCTGACAAGGCCCGCCTCTGGGCGCGACCGCCGTCGGTCAAGTTGCTCACGTCCCACGGACAAACCGGGCTGCAGGATCAGCGGTCCCCACTTGCTGGCTGCGGGTCGTGTCACTGCCCACCCGCCCCTGACCGCTCGGTGTGGCCTGAGTAGCGGCGGTAGAGCCAGTCACCCACTGGCACCAGCACCGCCATGGTCAGCGCGCCGGCGACGACATCCACGACGTAGTGGTAGCGGCAATACACGGTGGAAATGCAGAGCAGGACCGCCACAACGAGGTGCGGCCAGCGGATCCGCGGCAGGTAACGGAAGGAGAACCACACGGTGCAGAGGGCGATGGCGACGTGACTGCTGGGAAACGCCGCGCCCGGTCCTTCGAAGTTGCGGTAGATCCACGCCATGATCTGAAAGAATGGCCCCGCCTTCACCGAGTCCGGGTAACTCGGATCGCCGGCCAGCGCCTGGACGGCCGCCGGTAGTTCGAACCCGTCTATTTCCCGGAAAAACGCCCGCGGCCCCATCACGGGGAGGAAGATGTAGGTGAGGTAGCAGCAGTAAAAGACGAACGAATTCACCGAGACGTAGTGGAAGAAGTGCGTGCGGCTTTTCCAAAACAGCGCCAGGCCGACGCCCACGATCATCACGTAGTACGAAAAGTACGCGGCATAGAAAACCTCGCTCACCCACAACTGCGGGAACATCTGCATCAGCCGCAGACACGGCTGCCCGCCGAAGAGACTTTGCTCCAGCAGGATGAAGTGCTCGTCCAGGTAGTCCGGCACGAACATTCGGTTCAGCATTCCCGTCTCCCGGTAAAACCCGGTGTACAGCAACACCGGATAAAAGTGCCGCAACAGACTGATCACCGGCTGGTCCGGGTGCCTGGCCCCCCACTGTATCAGTCCGTGGACCACCACCAGCGCGACCGCGTGGGCGGTCAGCAGCCACGGCCATTCCGGAACCGTGGCGTTGTGGAAGAAGAGGATCAACACCCCCACCAGGGCGATGTAGCCCTGGGTGGCGTAGTCAATGAACAGGTAATGCTTCATGCCTTAAGAGCGAACGCCCCACGCGCCGCCCGAAAACCAGCGCACTCTGCCTGATTTGCATTCGTGGGTCGCGCAATTTGTTGTCCGAAGGGGCTCATGTCGCCCGGCGCCCGTCTCCGCCGACCGCTTCCCGCGCGACTTTTGGCCCGTAAGTTGTTTCACTGGGGAAGCTGTGCTGCCGCTGATGAAACCCGCGTTCCTCGCCCCCTGGTTGTTGGCCACCCTGCCGGTGCTTGCCGGCTACGGGGAAATGGTCAAGACCAACCAACCCGTCGCCTACTGGCGCCTCTCGGAACGCACCCCGGCCCCGTCGCCCTCCACCGCCATCAATCGCGGCACCGAGGGAGCGCGGCTCAACGGTACCTACCTCGGCGGCGTCGCCCTTGGCCAGCCCGGCGCCATTCCGAACGACAACGACACGTCCGCCCTCTTCAGCCCGGCGGCGGGGCAGCACGCCGAAATCCCGAATCACCCCTCGCTCAATGATGCCTTCACGGTCACCATCGAGTGCTGGGCGCTGGTCACCGGCGGGACGGGACTGCGCTGCGCGGTGTCGTCTTTGCAAGTCATCGGGGCGAATCGGTACGGCTACGCGCTCTACGTGGACGAGGCCGGTCGCTGGCAGTTCCGCACCGGGCGCGGCTCGCTGGCCGAGGGATTCAACGTCGTCACCGGCCCGGCGGCGAAACCCGGCGAGTGGACCCACGTGGTGGGCGTGTACGAGAGCGCCGGAACGGTCGCGGCGAACCGCCTGTATATCAACGGCCAGATCGCCGGCTCCGTGAACGGCCGGGCCGAGATGAATCAGGTCAACCCGCAGCGAATCGGTGCGGCCACGGGCGCCTTCGGCGGCGCGACCGAGTTTTTCCACGGCGGCATTGACGAGGTGGCGATCTACCGGCGGGCTTTGCCAGCGGGCGAAATTGCGGCGCACTACTCGGCCAGGGCGGGCTACGCCAGTCAGGTGCTCAACTCGCAGCCGCGCGGCTACTGGCGCCTCAATGAGCCGCCCCCCGCGCCCCCCACGGTGGCCGCCAATGAAGGCAGCCTTGGACCCGCCGCCCACGGCCAGTACCTGAACGGCGCACAGGGCGGCCGCCCCGGGGCGCTGCTCACCGCGCCCGCCAACACGGCCGCCGGCTTCGACGGGGCAGACGACAAGATCGAAGTGCCGTTTCTGCCGGAGTTGAATCGGGGTGTCTTCACGGTCGAGTGCTGGGCCAATCCCACGCCCGGAGGGCCAGCCGGCGGGGAGGCCGTGTCCAGCCGCGACGTGGGCACCCCAATCGGTACGCGCGGCTGGGCCCTGGGCAAGGACGGCACGGATCGCTGGCGCTTCTGGCTCGGCACGGGCAAGGCCGACCCGGCCCTGCTCATCGGGCCGTCGGTCCGCGATCAGTGGGAGCATTTGGTCGCGTCCTATGACGGCGTCTTCGCACGCCTTTACGTGGACGCCACGCTGGTCGAGGTGCGGCGCACGAATTACGTGCCCAACACCAGCCGCCCCTTGCGGATCGGTGCGGGCGGCAACGAGCTCCCGCTGGGCACCGCCTTCCTGGCGGGCGACGTGGACGAGGTCGCCATCTACACCAACGCCCTGGCCGATGCCGACGTCCTGACCCACTTCCTTGCGGCGGGCCGCCCCGCGCCCAAGCCGGTTGGCCCTACGATCATCGAGAATCCGGTCAGCCTGACCAACTACGTCGGCTCGACGGTGGAGTTTGCCGTCAGCGCCGCCGGCTCCCTGCCCCTCCGCTATCAGTGGCAGTGGAACGGGGTGGACTTCCCCGGTGCCAACGCGCCAACGCTCGTGCTCACCAACCTCACCCTCGCCCAGGCCGGCCGTTACCGCGCCCGGGTGTTCAACGACGTCAGCTCGGTCGTGAGCTTCGAAGCCGTGCTGACGGTCGAGCCGGAGGGGTTCCCGACGATTCTGGCGCAACCGCAATCCAGCACCAATTTCGCCGGCGGCACGGCCCGGTTCCACGTCGTGGCCACGGGCGGAACCAACCTGCTGTATCAGTGGCAGCGGAACGGAACGGACCTGGCCGGTGCGACCAACGCCACGCTCTCCCTTCCCAACCTCCAGCCGTCCGACGCCGGGAACTACCGCGTCCGTGTTGCCACCTCGCGGGGGGCAACCCTCAGCGACGCCGCCGCGCTGCTCGTCATCTCTCCCCCCGCCGACAGCTATCCGGCCGCCGTCATGGCCGACCGGCCGCTCGCCTACTGGCGACTGGGCGAGCGCACCGGCCGGTTGGCCCGCGACGCCAGCAGCGGCCACCACGCGGACATTTACAGCAACGTGGGCCTCGGCAAGCCGGGTGCGCTGGCAGGCGATCCTGACACAGCCTTCTGGTTCACGGCGGGCTATTTCTCCTGGGTCGAAGCCCCGCCTGACCTGCCCGCGCCGGGCGAAGCGTTCAGCGTCGAGGCGTGGGCCAGACTCGCCGACGCCCCCGACACGCACCGCGCGGTCGTCGGCTCGCTGGCCGTGGATCCACCGCGCGGCTTCCGCCTGCAGGTGTCGCCCCAGGCCCGGTGGGAATTCTGGGTTGCCGGTCCGACGGGCCTGGGCGTGGTTACCGGCCCGGCGGCGACGAAAGGAGTCTGGGCGCACATCGTGGGCACGTGGGATGGTGCCGTGCAGCGACTGTTCGTGAACGGCGCGCTGGCGGGGCAGCGCACCGCCGCGTACGAACCAGCGACCGGCTGGCCCGTTCGCCTCGGCGCGGACTCGCTCGAAGGCGGCGCGGGCCTCATCGGCACAGCGTTCTTCGACGGCGACCTCGACGAAGTGGCCCTCTACACCCGCCCCCTGAATCCCGAACAGGTGGCCGCCCACTATGGCGCGGGGGTCGGCAAGCTGCTGGGCCCGGAAATCTTGGAGCAACCCGATTCCCTCGCCGCGTTTCCCGACTATTCCGTGACCTTTCGTGTGCTGGCGTCCGGCAGCCCGCCCCTCGGGTATCAGTGGCAGTTCAATGGCTCCAACCTGACCAGCCAAACCAACGCGACGTTGACCCTCGACCACGTCTCGAACGACGACGCCGGCGATTACCGCGTCCGGGTCAGCAACGCCGCGGGGACCGTTCTCAGCGACGTTGCCTCCCTGAAGATCGTGACCTTGCCCGCGATGTCCTACGCTGACGCCGTCCGGGCCGCCGGGGCAATTGCCTACTGGCGCCTCGGCGAAACCCACGGCGTCACGGCCCTCGACTCCGCCGGCAACCGGCCGGGCACGTACCTCGGCGGCGTGGTGTTGGGTGTGCCCGGCGTGGATTCCAACGATCCAGCCGCGCATTTCGTGCAAGCCGGCGGCGCTCGCGTGGAGGTGCCGTTCAGCGCGGCGCTAAACCCGCTGCCCTTCAGTGTCGAGGCCTGGGCCCGCGTCACCGGCGGGGCCGGCAGTCCGCGCGCGGCGGTCGCCTCGCGCGTGGACAATCCCCAGCGTGGCTATGCGCTGGTGGCGGGCGCCGCAAACCGCTGGCAGTTCCTGACCGGGCGCGGCGACCTCGCGGGTTGGGATGTCACCGAGGGGCCGGCCGTCGAGATCGGGCAATGGACGCATCTGGTGGGGACCAGCGATGGCCAGACCAAACGGCTTTACGTGAACGGCCGGCTCGTGGGCAAAAGCCCGGCTCCGTTCGCACCCAACGATATTCGCCCCTTGAGCATGGGGGGGGATCAACTGGCGGCCCCGGAACCGTCGGCGTTCTTCGAAGGCGACCTGGACGAAGTCGCTGTCTATGCCGCGCCGCTGTCGCCGGACGAGGTCTTGATCCACTACGGCTTGATCACCCGGACCACCCAGCCGCCGACGCTGGCCATCGCGCGCGAGGCGGGTGAGGTGGTGATCGTCTGGACCAACGGCACCTTGCAGTCGGCAGCGGCCGTGACGGGACCGTGGGGCGATGTCAGCGGCAGCTCACCACTCCGCATCCCGCCCACCCTGGCGGCGCGCTACTACCGCGTTCGGCAATGAGAGGGTGTCCCGCCCAAGGGCGGCCGGGGACTGCCGCCGTCCCCGACGCTTCGCGCGAAACGGACGCACCCGACAGTGCGCCCGCCTTCGCGGCGGGGCAGCCTCCCGGCGCTCTCCGCGGGAACCGTGCTCGAAACCGGTGAAGCGCCGGCCGGCCCGGCGGACTCCACGGCCCAACCGTGTGCTGCCCCTCACCGGCACGGCCGACGACCTTGCCTCTTCGCCCCAAAATCGGCCCGCCCGCCGGGCTCTTCATGCAGCCGGGCGGATACCCGGCCCGCTTCCGGCAAGGTGCTGTCGCAGCACATTTAGAACTCATCGTCCATAGACTTCTGCCTCCTCCAAGCATGGACTATGAGTCATGCTCAAGCGTGACTCCACCCTCCTCTCTCTCGGTCTCAATGTGCGACGCCGACGCGAGGCACTGGACCTGACGCAGGAGGCGCTCGCCGAAAAAGCCGGCCTCGACCAGACCTACATCAGCGGCATCGAGCGCGGCGTCCGTAATCCCGGCATCAAGAACGTCGTCCGCCTGGCGCGGGCGCTGGGCATCCCCACCGCCAAACTCGTGGAGGGCCTGGACTGATGGACGGGCGGCGAACATCTGGAGTGCTCGCCTCTCGCGGGCAGGCACTGCCCAGCGAGGCGGCGGCTCCCGCGCCGCCTTCGGGGAAGAGAATTCCCCGTTCGAAGTCGCGCTCTGAACCACTAAACCACCCCCTCACCTGCCTCGACCTGTTCTGCGGCTGCGGCGGCTTCACGCTCGGGATGCAACGGGCGGGGTTCCACGTGCTTGCCGCGATTGATCACGATCCGCACGCCATCGCCACCCTTCGCGCCAACCTTGTCGAGCGCCGGCACCCCGATCTACTCCCCGTGGCGCACGTCTTGGAGCGTGATTTGACGGCCTTCGACCCGGCGGACTTGGCGGCCCTGCTGGGCACGGACCTCGTGGACGTCATCGTTGGCGGGCCGCCCTGCCAGGGCTTTTCCATCGCCCGCCGGCGCGACGGCACCAATCACGGCCAGCGCCTCACGCCCGATCCCCGCCGCCACCTTTACCGCGACTTCCTGCGCTTCGCGGACTTCTTCAAGCCTCGCGTGTTCGTGATGGAAAACGTCCCCGGCCTGCGCACGGCGGCGGGCGGCGAATACTTCACGCGCGTCCAAAAGGAGGCCCGCGAACTGGGGCGGGCGGTGGGCAATCCCGGCTACCGCGTCCACGGCCAGATCGAGGACGCGTGGGCTCTGGGCGTGCCGCAGAAACGCCGCCGCCAGCTCATCATCGGCGTCCGCGCTGACCTGACCGGTTATTTTCCAAGCGAACTCAAACCCGCCCCGCGTGCCGTAGCGCGGAATTCCAATCTGCCGTATCGCCGAATTCCATTCGGCAAGACTTCCGATGCCCGGAGCGCTTCGGATTCGGGGGACGACGGCGGATTGGCAATCCTCGATTCGACTGACTGGCAGTCTGCGCGACCCACGCTCTGGGACGCCATCGGAGACCTGCCCATCCTCCGCGCCGGGGGCGGGGAGGACGAGTGCGACTACGACTTCGCCCGCCGCCGCCACCACATCGAGCAGGTCGGGGAAAGCGCCCGGCGCTACCTCTGCGACGTCCTTGAGATTGACCGCGCCGAGAAACTCACCAACCACGTCGCCCGCCCCCACAGCGAAGCGCGACCTCGGCGACTTCGCCCGGCTGAAGGAGGGCGAGAACTCCGCCGTGGCCATGCGCGAGCGCGGCGTGAAGTTCGCCTTCCCCTACGAGAAGACCAAGTTCCGGGACCGCTACACCCGGCAATGCCGCTGGCAGCCCTGCTCCACCATCGTCGCCCACCTGAGCAAGGACGGCCTGATGTTCATCCACCCCACGCAGAACCGCTCCCTCACCCCGCGCGAGGCCGCCCGCGTGCAAAGCTTCCCCGATTGGTTCCGCTTCCCCGCCGCCCGCACCCACGCCTTCCGGCTCATCGGCAACGCGGTGCCGCCGCGGGTCAAAGCGTTACCGCCCCGCAACTCGAAAGAAATGCTGCTGTCGAGTTAAACCAGTCGGGGGGCCTCGTTTCGTCGGCCACACTTCCGTCGGGAACCCAAATCACGATTCCCTCACGCGCTCGCGTGAGCAGAACCCGATACTTGTTGCGGATGAACTCCCGCGTCACCGCCTTCTGCACCAACTGCCAGGCTGTGCCCTTGAATTGCCGAAACTGCCAACCCTCGCCGCCCCATGTGAAATCGCCGCCCCAGCACACGGCGACCCAGTCCAGTTCCAGGCCCTGACATTCAAACTCCGTCAACGCGACCTCAAGGCGGTTTGAGGAACGGACATCTTCCGGCGCGGCCAGAAACCACTCTTCAAACGGGAACCCGCTTCTGAATCCAGACGAGACTTCGATGCCGTGTGCGCGGAGCCGCAATGCGCCAGAACTCGCGAGCAACCCGCATCTCCGGAAGCCGCGCGTTTGGTTCTGCAACCAACGGCGGGCCTCGTCCAGCGAGCGCGTTAGCTTGATGGGAAACCCCGCCGCTTGTGCAGCCACCCGCGAGGCGTGGTCGGGGTTACCGCTGACCACATGATTGACCCACTCCGCAACGGACTGCGCCCTGAACGAGCGGACGGAGACCGGCAGGTGCAGGTGTGGTTCTTGCTGAACGATGATCGAATCTGCCACGCCCTCGGAAAAGAGCCGGCTGCCCGCAACGCTGGCACCGCCGGTCAGCGCCTCCGGCGATGCCACCACCTCCCAGTGTGGAAACTGCTCACGCACAGCGCGACCCCACTCGGCCAGCCCGGCTTCGCCATCGTGGATTTCCTGCCCGCCACCAACCAACGCGACGATGACCGCCCAATCGGGCCATCGGTCCATGATGCTCAGCATCAAAGCTGGTTCGGAATTCGCCGAATCGAGCAACCCTCGCTCCTCGCTTGTCGCACGGCGGAGGAGTTCCTTTCGGACCTTTTCCGCGTTCCACGCCCGTTGCGCTTCGTCGAAGACCACGACGTGCTCCGGCGGCAGCCGGTCTGCCGTGCGGTAGGTCTTGAGGAAGCTATGAACGCCCTGGATGAATGTGCGAACTCGCCGTCTTGCCTCGTCCAGACTTTGACCCGTTCGCCGGTGGTGATCCGCCGCCAAAGCCTCGGTCACGACCTTGACCAGCGGCCCGTTGCCAGACAGGAACGCGCCGGCCGGTCGCCCGTTCCGAATTAGGTCCGGGCTGTGGACAGCGTTCAGCCCCGCCAATGTTTTTCCGGCTCCCGGAACGCCAGTCACGAAACAGACGAGCTTCCGGCTGTCTCGCTGCGCCCGCTGAACTGCGCTCACCAGAACGTCCGCAGTTCGGGTGAGGTTGTAGGCTTCGGCGTGCGCATGGGAAATCTCGCGCACGCTCTGGTGGGCAAAAAGCATCTGAGCGGCTTCCACGATGCTCGGAATCGGCGCATAAGCGGAACCGTCCCACGCGGCCAAGTCAATCTGAGGGGCCGCCAACTCAGCCAGGCACATCTGGGTCAGATGCAGCAACGCAGTGGAGAGTGTGGCGCCGTTTGCCGTCAGGACCGGCAGCACTTGATCGCCTGCAGCCCCGGCAGACGGGGGATCGAAAGCATCTCCTTCAGCCAGGACGGCCACCGGAGCGATGCATCTGCTTTGGCTTTCGCGGTGGAAGTCACGAAGTTCAATCGCGTAATGTTCAGCCTGACGTTTGGCTGCCGCAGGGCTTTCCGCCTCCCCTGTTTTGAACTCCAAGAGGATGATCATCCCGCCAGCAAGCAGGACGCAGTCAATCCGGCAGTCGCGTCTGGGCACTTCATATTCGAGCAGCAGTCCCCAGTCGCCGGCTGCGGGGATTCTCGCAGCCACCTCGGCCAAGCCGCTTCGAAGCACGGCGATCGTCCGCTCCCAAGAAACGACAGTGGCCAGTCGAAGACTTGAAACGGCATTCCGGCTTTGGAGATTCAACTCGCCAAGGATGGCGGCTGGATCGGCGCGTAGGAACTCGGCAACGGTCGCTCGGTAGAAGGCTGGCATGGCCTACTTCTCCATGCCAAGCAGCCAGCCTGGGGTCACACCAAGCACTTTGGAGAGCGCCCGGACCTCCACGTCGGTCACATAGCGGCTGCCACTCTCGATACGCGAGATGAGAATGCGGTCGAGTTGGATTCCGTAAGCGGCGAGTTGGCCCGAGAGGTCGTCCTGGGTCAGGGGCGGATTCCGGCGGCGACGTGCTATTTTGACACGTTCGCCAACCAGGTTGACTGCCTGTTTTCGCGGCATTTTTCAGGCACTTTACGCGACTGCGCCGCTGGCAGTGTGCTAGTTTAGCACATTGGCTATGGCTCAGAACCAATGGCAAAAAGTCGGCTTCGTGCTCTGGAACCGCGATTTCGGATTTGGCTTCAACACGGATGGCTTCAAGTCCCGCGTGGGCGACCTGGTCGCGGTGCGGATGGAGGTGCCGGACGAGGCGCGGGCGGGCACGCAGGGGATTTACGTCTGGGGCCGGGTGGTCAGCATCAACCGCTACAACCCGTTCTTCCCCTACGAGGCGGCACAGGAGCTATCGAACGAGGGGCTGTCGCTCCAGGACACCATTCTCTCGAACAGCCGGGACCGGTTGGAAGCGGGCGTGCTGATTCTCGGCTGCTCGCCGGCGGATGCCGGGTTCAAGCATCTCTACCCGCTGACGTATCCGGTGCAGCCGGCGGCGGAGGTGCTCTATCCGCCAGCGGCGGCGATCAAGGAACTCCTGGCGGGTGGGATTCCCGGCCACACGCCGCTGCACATCGGCACGCTCATCGCCCGGCAGGACGTGGACATCGCGATTTCCGCCGACCGGGTGGTGGCGCGGCACATTGCCATCCTGGCCATGACCGGCGGCGGCAAGACGGTGGCGGCGCGGCGGATTCTGCGCGAGTTGATCGAGCAGGGCTATCCGCTGCTGATCCTCGACCCGCACGGCGACTACCTGGGGCTGTGGCAGAAGCGCGAGGTCTTTCCGGGCACGACGGTGAAGCTGCTATACCCGCACATCGCGATGACGGAGCAGAACCGGCACATCGTGGAAATCCTGATCAACAAGATGACGGAGGGGTTGACCGAGCCGCAGCGGGAAGTATTGGGCGAGTCGCTGGCGGAAGTGGACCCGGTGGAGGGCGATTCGGTGCTCCGCTACATCAAGGGGGCTGCGGGATTCATTGGCCAAGAAGGCCGGGCAGGCGAACGACAGGCGCAAATTGCCGACGCTCTCCGTCTGCCGTCGCCAGCTTGGCGTCGTGGAGGCCCGCCTGGAGCGGATGGAGGTAACGAATGAGCGGATGCGGCAGCAGTTGAAGCAGCTTCAATTCGAGAAGATGCCCGATCCACAGGGCCGGCCGGAGGGCATCGTCGCGCCCAAGACCGTGTCCATCCTTTACCTCGGCGGCTACGACCACCTGACGCAGACGACGATCGCCTCGATTCTCTTGGAGGCGCTTTACGAGCATCGCGCCAACCTGTCGAACCGGATTCCGCCCTTCCTCGCGGTGGTGGAGGAGGCGCACACGTTCATCCCATCGTCGCGCGGAGGCACGGAGGACGTGCCGTCACTGGAAACTATCCGCAAGCTCATCACGGAGGGGCGCAAGTTCGGCACCGGCCTCATGCTCATCAGCCAGCGGCCCAACCGGGTGGATGAGACGATTCTCTCGCAGTGCAACTCGTTCCTGATCCTCCGTCTGGTCAACCCACGCGATCAGAACTTCGTGAAGCAGATCATGGAGAACCTGAGCGAGCAGGACGCGCGGATGCTGCCGGGCTTTGGGCCGGGCCAGGGGATCATCAGCGGGCAGGCGGTGCGGTTCCCGCTGCTGGTGCGGATCAAGATGGACGAAGACCTAATCTACACCGACTTGGGCGACGAGAACTTTCTGGAGCAGGCCCGGAAGTGGAAGCCGGACAAGGACGCGCCGGTCCGGGCGCGGGTGGCCGGGGCGGTGCGGCAGTTGAGCCGCCTGCCGGAGCGGCGGCCGAAGGGGAAGAAGGGGACGGCGGTCGTGCCTGCGGCGGCGGAAGCACCCCAGACCGATGCAGAGCGCTGGGAACAGGTTCGCAAGGGGTTCGCCAAGGACAAGCGGGCGCTGGGCGACTTGGAGGCGGCGACGGGTCTGGACTGGGACCGTTCGCGCCGAAGCCACGAGGTGTCGGAGTTTGCGAGACTGACTTGGGAGAAGCTCAAGGCGGCGGGGCTGAGCAACGCGAAACGCGATCGGCTGCTGCGGCTGCTGGAAGCGGCGGCGGAGGCCGGGCGGGATTGAATGCGATTAGAGAGGTGAGCCATGCCAGACGAGAGACCGGAACCATTGAGTCCCTTGGAACAGTTCGCGCAGGACGTGCGGGAGGAGGTGCGCCTGCGTTGCGCCGAGGACGCACCCCCGGATGAACTGGAACGCGGCTTCACCGAGTGGTGCTTGGAGGAACTCGCCGGCCACAACGAAGCAGACGGGGCCGAAGTGCTGCCAGACCGTCCGTTCCGGGCCGAGAGTCGGGGGCCCTGGCCGGCGGCGAAATTGAATGCCTGGGCGCTCTCCGGCGATGGAGCGACGCTCGATCTGTTCGTCACGCTCTACCACGGCGGCGAGGGCGTGCCGACGGTCGGTGTCACCGAAACCCGCAAGCAGTTCAAACTGCTGCTCGGCTTCCTGCGGCGGGCGCAGCAGGGATTCCACACCCAAGCCGGGGACAATCACGACGACGCCTTCGAGATCGCCCGGCAGATTCACGAGGCCAAGGATTCCCTGACCACCGTGCGACTTTTCTTCCTGACGGACGGCGTGGCGCGGGCGGAGGACATCGAGGAGGAGCGGTTGGACGGCGTGGAGTTGCGCTACGTGCTGTGGGACTTGAAGAAGCTGAGCCAGCTCAAGGTGGGGCAGCGGGAGGTGATCGAACTGGATTTTGAAAACGACTTCGGCGGCGCCGTTCCGTGCCTGGCCGGGATGGAGGGCACGAAGGAATACCAGACCTACCTGGCGTTCATGCCGGGCCGGGTGCTGGCGCGCATTTACGGCGAGCATGGGCAGCGGTTGCTGGAGCGAAACGTGCGGGCCTACTTGGGCAAGGGGAAGAGCGTGAACAAAGGCATGCAGAAGACGATCAGCGATGAACCGCATCGCTTCCTGGCTTACAACAACGGCCTGTGTTGCACGGCGGCGGAAGTGCGGCTGGCGAAGCGCAAGGACGGCCAGATGGGGCTGGCATGGGCGCGGGACTTTCAGATCGTCAACGGCGGCCAGACCACCGCCAGCATCTACCACGCGATGAAGAAGGAGCGGCTGAGCGTGGACGAGGTGGTGGTGCAGGTGAAGCTGACGGTGCTCAAGGAGCCGGAACGGATTGGCGAACTGGTGCCGCTCATCGCCCGCTACGCCAACAGCCAGAACAAGGTCAACGCGGCGGACCTGGCGGCCAACGGGCCGTTTCATCACCAACTGGAACAGCTTTCGCGGACGGTCTGGGCGCCGGCCATTGGCGGCCTGGCGCGCGGCACGCACTGGTATTACGAGCGCGCCCGCGGCTCGTATCTGGACGACAAGGCCCGGCAGGGCACACCAGCGCGGCGTCGGGAGTGGGAAAAGTCGAATCCGCCCAACCAGAAGTTCACCAAGACAGACCTGGCCAAGTATGAGCACGCCTGGCTCGGGCTGCCGCATTTCGTCTGCCTAGCAGGGTGTTGAAAAAGGCATGTTTTGAAAAAGCGCCCCTCAAGATCATTGGGGTTTTTGCGTGGTTTTTTGCTCGAAAGAGACTTTTTCAACAGCCTGCTAGGCGCAGAGAAGAACTTTGTCCGCTTCGCCGAGCGGATGGAGGACGACGGCCAGCCGGAGGTGAACCTGGATTATTTCCGCCACGCGGTCGCCAAGGCAATCCTGTGGCGGACGGCGGAGAAGCTCTTCGACACGCTGGACCTCGAGGGCTACCGGGCGAACAGCGTGGCCTACGCGGTGGCCTGGCTGGCGGAGAAGTCCGGACGGCGCATTGACTTGAACCGCATCTGGGCGGAGCAGCGGCTGTCACCCGCGCTCTGCGAAGCGGTGAAAGCAGTATGCAAAGAAGCGTGGGAACACTTGAACCACCAGCAGGGGAACATCGGCGAGGCGTCCAAGAAGGCCGAGTGCTGGGAGGCGTTCCGGAAGAAGGAAATCGCGCTCAAGGGTGACTGGCAGGCGGAACTGGCGGAGGCGGCGTTTGTCGCGCCGAGGTCGGAGGAGGAAGCCCTGGCCGGCACTTGGGAAAGACTGCGGCACAAGTTCCTGGGTGACGCGCGCACATTGGAGGGACTGGAGGCCTACACCGGCCGCGAGTGGGTCCGGACGCGCAGGCGGGATATGGTTTCATCGTACGCCGTCCTGACGTGGGAGCAGTTGCGGCTGCGGCCGGGGCTGGGGTTGAAGAGGATTCGGGCGCTGGTGGAGATGTTCGCGATCGCGGCACAGGGTGAGGGGTAATCCGTGTCCAACCACGCGTCCGTGATCCGTGGCGCGCGTTTCGTGTCCTTCGTGACGGCCCGATGCCTGACGTCTTCACCCCAGCCAAGCGCTCGCAGGTGATGGCGCGGATTCGCTCGCGGGGCTTAGAACTTCTTGAAGTAGAAGTCGTCGCGGCTCAGGCCGAGGTCATCGCAGATATCGGCAATGATGCCGCGGGGCACGTCGCCCGGATGCCACGCGAACGTGATGAGGCGCTCGGGGTGAAACGGATTAGAATAGTGCCGGTGGCTGCCGGTGGTGCGGACAAGTTCGCAGCCGATTTCCCGGAGTCGACGGTCAAGTTGCCGGCAGTTCCACGAAGGGTACTTGCCCACAGCTCAGGCGGTGAGAACAAATTTGTCGCGGAACGCGGGCGGGATGGGACGGCCCGTTTCGAGCAGCGCCTCCAGATGCACCTTGGCCGCCTGTTGGAAGCGAAGCATGGCTTCACCGCGGTCGCGCCCGTGCGCATGGCAGCCGGGAAGCAGCCTGGACCGGGCGATCCACACGCCGTCCTCGTCCTGTCGGAGTTGCACTTTGGAAAGCGGAACGATCATGCTGATAAATGCTAACTGGCCGCGCGCCGACCGTAAAGGGTGGCAATTGAACGATGCCTGACGTGTTCACCAAGCAGAAGCGCTCGCAGGTGATGGCGCGCATCCGCTCGCGGGGGAACCGGGACACGGAACTGGCGCTGGCGGCGGTGTTCCGCCGGCACGGCATCACAGGGTGGCGCCGCCACCAGCGACTGAACGTGCGAAGCCGCCGCCGCCGTCAGTCGGCGGCCACTTCGCGGCGGACGGCCCCGGGGCGAGCTGGCGCGGACTCCCGTCTGCGGCTGCGGGTGAATCCCGATTTTGTCTTTCCGAAGCGCCGGCTGGCGGTGTTCGTGGATGGTTGTTTCTGGCATGGTTGTCCGCGGCACGCCACGAAGCCGCGCCAGCACGCAGCGTTCTGGCGGAAGAAGCTGGCCGCCAACAAGGCCCGGGACCGGAAGGTGAACCGTGCGTTGCGCGCGGCGGGCTGGCGGGTGCTGCGCATCTGGGAACACGAACTTTCCCAAGGCGGAAGGCAGGCGGAACGCCGCGGGCAGCGCCTGCTCGCCCGCCTGTCGCAGGCGCTGGCGGTCCGGGGGGCGGCATGACTCCCGGGAGCGGTCGGCTGCGGCCGCGGGGCCGGTCCCCGGGGCGTGTTTCGGCGGGCATCCGGACCAAACCGGCTCCGGGGCCGACGACCGCTTGAGGGGAACCAGCCCCCGCCTGGCAGTCGTCCCGGGAGGTTGAATCCTGCCATGAGACGGCGGCCGAAATTGTCGGCGATTTTTGTGGCGCGCGAAATCGCCTTTGCTATGTTTCGCGGCCTTTCGGCCGGCTCGCGGGTCGCCCTGCGGGCATGATCGGGCCGCGATTGAGTCTGTTCAACACAAGCGAATTGATTTACTTCCGGCCGTGACAGCCAAGAAGTCAACGAAGTCCAAGGCAAAGCCGTCCCCAGGGCGCACGGTGGCCGCGCACAAGACGGCGCACAAAACCGCTCCCGCCCGCAAGGCGCCCGCGCCCAAAGCGGTCAAGGCGGCGACGGCGGCGTCCATTCTGGGATTGGCCGGGGGAGCGGGGCCGGCCAATGGCCGCGCGCCCGTGAAACCCGAGTGGGCCAAGTACTACCAAAACCTGCTTGAACTCCGCGAACGGCTGACCAACCAGATGTCGGGACGGGCCAAGGAGTCCGCCGAGGAAATGGACAGTTACAGCCTGCACATGGCCGACGCCGGCACGGACAATTTCGATCGGGACTTCGCCCTGAGCCTGCTGTCGGCCGATCAGGACGCGATCTATGAGATTGATGCCGCGATCAAACGAATTCAGCGCGGCACGTACGGCATCTGCGAGCTGACCGGTCAACCCATCCCGAAGGCGCGGCTCGAGGCGATTCCGTGGACCCGCTTTACCGTGGAAGCCCAAGCGCAACTGGAGCGGGAGGGCGCGCTGAAACAGCGCCGGCTGGCCTCGCTCGGTTCCGTGGACTCGGCCGGCCTGCCGGAAGTCGAGGAGGATTTGGAAGAGGAAGAGAAGCCGGTGAAGGAAAAGGAGTAGTTCCCCATGCCCCGCGAACAAGTCATCATCGAGTGCACCGAGGCACGCAAGGAAGGCAAGCCGCCCTCCCGCTACGTGACGACCCGGAACAAGAAGACGCAGACCGAGAAGGTCGAGAAGATGAAGTACAACCGTTTCCTGCGCCGGCATACCCTCCACCGCGAGATCAAGTAAGCGCCCATGCCCCGTAAAACCCATCCTGATCGCAAGGACCGCAACGGACGGTCCGGACGTCCCGAACGCCGCACGCCGCGGCCCAAGCCGAAGATTGACTTCACGGTGGACATGTTGACCCACCACAACGTCAATCTCCTCCGTCAATTCACCACCGATTCCGGTCGCATCCTGCCGCGCAAGTACACGGCGCTGCCGGCGCATTACCAGCGTCGCTTGACGCGGGCGATCAAACGCGCACGCCAGGCTCTCCGCGTGCCTTGAGGTTGCCCTGCCGCTGGCCCGGCGCCTTTTGCTTGAACCGGCGCTGCAAATAGTTTGCAGTTCGTGCCGGCGTTGTGCACGACCATGCATCCTTGGGCCGACTATCTCCTGCTGATTTCCTCGATCGCCGCCGGCGCGGTGACGGTGTATCAGTTCAAACTGGACCGCCCGGCCCAGCTCAAGATTCTCAACGCCTTTACCGGGGGCTACCTCCTCTGCATCACTTGTCTGCACCTGCTCCCGGAACTGTACCACGTTCACGGAGAGGAGCATGCGCACGACCACTCGGGGATCTGGGTGGGCTCGCTGATTCTGGCCGGTTTTTTCATCCAGATCGTGCTCGACACCATCTCGATGGGGGTGGAGCACGGGCACGCACACGATTTGGAGCACCGGCTGCCGCTGGGCGTGATTGCCGGCCTGTACCTGCACGCATTCATCGAGGCCATGGCGCTGGGGAACCCCGAAGGCCACCACGACCACGCATCGCGGGACCTGCTCCTGTGGAGCATCGTGATTCACAATTACCCGGTTTCGATTGCCTTTCTGGCGATCCTGTTCCGCGCGGGGCTGGAGCGGCGGCGGGCGTTGACCATCCTGGGCGGTTTCGCCTTGATGGGGCCGCTGGGCATGACGCTCAGCGCCAACACCCCCCTCGCGAGTCACACGCGGGAACTCACCGCGATCGTGATCGGCATCTTCATGCACATCTCGACCACGATTTTGTTCGAGAGCAGCGACCTGCACCGGTTCAACCGCGGCAAGCTGGTGGCGATTCTCATCGGCACCGGCCTGGGGGTGCTGACCGTGGTCTTCCACTGAAGTCTCCTGATGGGCACTGGACACCAGCATTGCCAGCATCGGGGCGCGAACTTGGCCGAGCTGGCCGACCGGCTCCGCCGGGGCGCCCGCAAGCTGACCGGGCCAAGGCAGCTTGTTCTCGAGAGCCTCCGCCACAGCCGCCATCCCCAGACCCCGAAGGAAATCCACGCCGCTTTGGCGGGCCAACCGTGCGACCTGGCGACCGTGTACCGGTCCCTCAAGGTGCTGTCGGATCTGGGCATGGTGCAACGGTTCGATTTCGGGGATGGCATCGCGCGGTTTGAATTGGTCGCCGAGGGGAGGGACGGACACCATCACCACTTGATCTGCACCCGCTGTGCGCGGGTGGTGGAACTGGACGAATGCTTTCTCGACGAGATCCAGCAGCGGATTGCCACCGCGAATGGCTTCCGGGCGGTGACCCACAAATTGGAGTTCTTCGGCCTGTGCCCGGACTGCCAATGAACGGCGCGGCTTCCCCCGCGACCGCACGACATTCGGATGGACAAACCGCGGCATCCGTCGTTCAAGTATCCCGCTTTTCGGGCCCGCTGATCCGGGCCAAGCCAGTCGCCTGATGTCATGAGCAACGACAAGAAACGGACGGCCCAACCCTCGCCCGCCGCCCCTGGGGGCGGGGGGAAGCCGTCCGCCCGCCCGCCAGCGCCGGAGAACCAGTCCGCCCCGACGCCGATCTTCCGCCGCGTGGACTGGCTGACCTTCGGAATCACGACGGCCGTCACGCTGATTGCCTACCTGATCACGCTCGCCCCCGATCTCACGCTCGAGGACAGCGGGGAACTGGCCGTGGGGTCCTACTACCTCGGCGTTCCCCACGCGCCGGGGTATCCGGTGTGGACGGTGTACACGTGGCTCTTCACGGTGCTGATCCCGTTTTCGAACGTGGCCTTCCGCGTTGCGGTCTCGTCGGCGGTGGCGGCGGCGCTCGCCAACGGCCTGCTGGGGCTGATCGTGTCTCGCGGGTCGAGCATGATCCTCGAAAGCATCCCGGACCTGAAGAACATCAAGCGGTTGTGGGAGGATGAATTGTGCTTCGTGTCCGGCCTGGTCGCGGCGTTGATGATCGGCTTCAACGGGTTCATCTGGAGCCAGGCCATCATCGTCGAGGTCTATACGTTGAGCGTGCTGTCTTACGTGGGGGTGCTCGTCTGCCTGCTGTGCTGGACGTTCCGGCCCACGCACTACCGGTACCTGTACATCGCCGGCTTCCTGTTCGGCATCTGTTTCAACAACCACCAGACGTTGATTGTCGCCGCCATGGGCCTGGAGGTGCTGATCGCCCTGGTTCGGCCGAGCCTGGGTCGGAACGCGCTGATGGTGAACTCGATCTTCTACCTGTTCGGCGTGGTTTTGATCGGCATGGATGTGCTTACGGCCTTCGATCAAAACAAGCCGCTCCTGATGATCTTCCACGCAGTGGGGCTGGGCTCGATCGCCGGCTTTGCCTATCTGCTGCATCACACCGGCCGGGTTACCGACGAATGGCCGCCGGTGATCTGGACCTTCCTCTGCTGGATTGCCGGCGCGTCGTTCTACTTTCTGATGCCCATCTTTTCCTCGACGAACCCGCCGATGAATTGGGGCTACCCACGCACCTGGGACGGCTTCGTCCACGCCTTCACGCGCGGCCAGTACGAGAAGACCAACCCCACCAACATTCTCGAGGAGCCGTTGAAGTTCCTGCAGCAGATCTGGATGTACTTCCAGGGGGCGGCGGACGAATTCCACATCGTCTTCCTTGTCATGGCCATCGTGCCCTTCCTGTTCCTCCGCGTGCTCGCGAAGCGGGAACGGGCATGGATCATCGGCAACACGGCGATCTATGTGTGCCTGGCCTTTCTGTTGCTGATTCTGCTGAACCCCACCACGGACCGGCAGAGCCGCGACCTGACCAAGGTCTTCTTCGCCGCTTCCCACGTCACCATCGCGATGTTTCTCGGTTTCGGGCTGACGCTGCTGGGCGCGATGCTCCTGACCCACTATGAACGGGTGAGGGAGTGGGCGTTGTATGGCGGGGCGGCCGCGGCGGCGCTGGCTTTGTACTGGCTGGGAGCGGAAGTCCAGGAGATCCATGCCGATCCGGCGGCCGGCATCACCGGGTTGAGCGCGTTCTTCGGCGGGCTGGCCAGCACATTATCCAATCTCTACTTCACCGCGCCGGTCTATTCGATCGTGGCGGCGATCTTCGTACTCCTGCTGGTCGTGGGCTTCGTCGCGACCATCCTCCTGCAGCGCGAGGTGATTCGACCCGGCTTGGTGCTCGGGTTTTTTGCGGCCATCCCGTTGTTTTCCATCGTGTCTCACTGGGCGGAAAACGAGCAGCGTGGTCACCTCTTTGGCTTCTGGTTCGGGCACGACATGTTCACGCCGCCGTTTGATCTGTACCCGGAGATGACCCGGGACGCGGTACTGTTTGGCGGCACAGACCCCGGCCGGTTCTGCCCGACGTACATGATCTTCGCCGAGAGCTTCGTGGATCCGGAAGACCGCCGGGACCCGAAATTCGACCGGCGCGACGTGTACATCATCACTCAGAACGCGCTGGCGGACGCCACCTACCTCAACTACATCCGCGCCCACTACAACCGCAGCACCCAGGTGGACCCGCCCTTCCTGCGCGACATGGTGCTGTGGGCGCAGAATCTCGCCCTCAGCGGCAAGGATCGGAAGAAGAAGCTGGCGGGAGAATGGCACCGCACCAACACGCTTGCGCGGTTCATCGGCAGCTTCACGAATGTGGTTCGCCCGTTCGATGATGCCCTGATGGCTTTCGGCCAGCGGGTTGAGGACCGTCGCCGACGGGAGGGGGTTTATCCGCCGAAAGAGATTTACTGCCCGACGCCCGAGGATCTCAACAACTGCTATTACCAATACGTCACGGATGCCGCGCGCCGCAAAGCGCACGACGAAATGTTTCCGAACGAGCCGCGACAACTCAAATACGGCGAGAACGTGATTCTGACGCCTGACGGGCGCGCCCAAGTAACCGGGCAGGTGGCGGTCATGTCCATCAACGCCCTGCTCACGAAGGTGATCTTTGACCGGAACCCGGGCCACGAATTCTTTGTCGAGGAGAGTTTCCCGCTCGATTGGATGTTCCCGCATCTCACGCCGTTCGGGATCATCATGAAGATCAACCGTGAGCCAGTGCGGGAAATCACCGAGGAGATCGTCCGGCGGGATCACGAGTTCTGGACGCGCTACACGGAGCGGCTTTGCGGCAACTGGATCACCTACGATACGCCGATTCCGGAAATCTGCGCCTTCGTGGAAAGGGTGTACCGCCGGGGCAATCTGCGCGGGTACACGGGGGACCCCAAATTCGTCCGCGACAGTGACGCGCAGAAGTCCTTCTCGAAGCTCCGCAACGCCATCGCCGGCATGTACGCCTGGCGGCTCGGACCGGATTGCCCGCCCGACCTGCGCCCCAAGACCGTCGAGGAATCCGACCGCGTCCTGCGCGAGGCGGAATTCGCTTTCAAACAGGCGTTCGCCTTCTGCCCGTACAGCCCGGAAACCCTGAGCCGTTTCGCCAACCTGCTGATCAGTGTCAACCGGGTGGATGACGCCCTGGCGCTGGCGCAGACGGCCCGCAAGTTTGACGAGCCGGGTTCCTACGCATATCTCCTGGCGGAACAGCTTGAGCGCATGAAGAAGAGCCTCGCGGGCGCCGCCCAGGCGCAAGGGCTGGTGTCCCAGATGGAGTTGGAGTACCAGCGAAACTCCAACGACCTGAAACTCGCGTTCAACCTGGTCGGCAACTACCTCGCCTTCCAGCGGTCGAACGATGCGTTCCGCATCCTCGACGACCTCGTCGCGCGCCCGAACGCGGACGCCACCACCCTGCTCTCGGTGGCCAAGGCTTACGTCGAATTGAACCAATATGCCCGCTCGGAGGCGGCGTTGGCCAGGCTGGTTCAGGTGATTCCGGACACGCCCGAGCTTTGGTATGACCTTGCCGGCGCGCAGGCGGCCAACGGGAGGACGGCCGAGGCGCTTGCCTCGCTGACCAAGGCCATCAGTCTGAGTCAGGCGCGCCTGGCAGCCGAACCCGGCGCCACCAACCTGCAGTCCCTGGCTGCGGGCGATCCCCGCTTCGAGGGCCTCCGGGCAAACCCCGAATTCCTCCGGCTCGTGGCGCCGAAGTAACCGCAGCCTCCCCGCGTCCCTCTGAAGTGGAGACATGTTTGGCTTTGGCCGCAAACCACCTGCCGCGGGCTCGCGCCGGGAACCCGGCCCGTTCGGGCCGTATCACCTGCACGAGCTGATCAACAGCGGCGGCATGGCCGACATCTGGCTGGCCACCGACGCCGAAAAACGCGTCATCGCCATCCGGTTGCTGCACTCGGAAAGCTTCTTCGATTTCACGACGCGCAAACGGTTTCAGACCGGTTGCGAGGTGCTGTCCCGCATCCACAACCACGACTTCATCATCGGCTACCTGGGGCACGGCAAGATTGACGGTTCGCTTTACCTGGCGATGGAGTACGTCGAGGGCGCCAACCTCAAGCTGCTCATGGCTCAAAACGATCCCGTGCTGCAGGAGTACGTGGGGAACATTCTCATCGACATGGGCAAGGCGCTGGAGCACGTCCATGAAAGCGGCTTCATGCACCTGGATTTCAAGCCGGAAAACGTCCTCGTGAGCCGCAACGGCAACGTGCGCCTGGTGGACTTCGATCTCGCCCTCCCCAAACCGGAAGTCCCGAAGAAACTCGACAAGAACCCCGGCACGCCGACTTACATGTCGCCCGAACAACTTCTGCGGGAGCCGGTGGATCATCGCGCCGACATCTTCGCTTTTGGCGTCGCCGCCTACGAACTGCTGACCTTCGAAAAACCCTTCCCGGGCGATTCGCCGGACGAGGTCCTCCGCCGGCAGTTGGACCGGGACCTTGACTTTCGCCGACCGCGGGAAATCAACCCCGACATTCCGGTGGCCGTGGAACGCATCATCCTCAAGTGCATCGAACGGGAACCGGCCAAACGCTATCCGTTCATGAGCGTCGCCCTGCGCGATCTCGAGTTCGCCCTGTACATCTGACCTGACGGCCCGCGCTGTGGCGCGGCGTTGCCAATCCGGGCCCGGTCGCTACCTTGCCGCCATGCAACCTGGCATTTCGGTAGATCTCGAGCGCGATTGTCCGGCTGTCCAGATCCCGGCAGGCAACACAGTGGTACTGCCAGCGGGCACCGTGGTGGAAATCACGCAGAATTTGGGCGGCTCGTTGACGGTGCGCGCCCTCGATGGCCTGTTCCAAATCGCCGGCCAGGACGCGGACGCCCTCGGGCTGGAGCCCTTCACCGCCGGGGACATGAAGTCGCGTCCGCAACCCGGCGACCCCTTGAGCGAGCAGATGGTTTGGGACGCCCTGCGCGAGTGCTACGACCCGGAAATCCCGGTCAACATCGTTGACCTCGGCCTGGTGTACGACCTGGCAATCGAGCGGACCGACGCCGGCACGGCCAACGTGGCCGTCAAAATGACCCTCACCACTCAGGGTTGCGGCATGGGACCAGTCATCGCCCAGAACGCGCGCGACCGCATCGCCGCTCTGCCCGGCGTGGCATCCGCCACGGTGGAGATGGTCTGGGATCCGCCCTGGCACCCCAGCATGATCAGCCCGGAAGGCAAGCGCCGGCTGGGAATCGAGTAGCGGCCCGCCCGCCGTCCACCATCCCCCAATGAAGTTCGCCATCTGCAACGAGATCTTCCAAAGCTGGAAACTGGACGACACCTTCGCTTTCGCCGCCCGGACCGGTTACGACGCGGTCGAAATCGCGCCGTTCACCATCGCCAATCATGTCACGGAAATCGCCGCGCCGGAGCGCCAACGCATCCGCGAATCCGCTGCCCGCGCGGGGCTCGCGATCTCGGGCATTCACTGGGTCCTCGTAAAAACGGAGGGCCTGTACCTGACGCATCCGGACGCATCCGTCCGCCGGCGAACCGCCCGCTATTTCGTGGACCTCACCGATTTTTGCGCCGACCTGGGAGGGCGATTCATCGTTGTGGGCTCGCCCAAACAGCGGAGCCTGCTTGACGGTGTCACCGTCGCGGATGGCCGTCAGTGGACCTTGGAGGTATTCCGCGACGCCGTGAAGCGCGCCGAAGACCGGGGCGTGACGATCTGTCTGGAACCGTTGGCGCCGGTGGAGACGAACTTCATCAATACTGCTGAGGACGCCATCCGCCTGACCCGCGAACTCAACTCGCCGGCGCTCAAAATCATCCTCGATGTCAAGGCCATGTCTTCAGAGGCGAAACCCATCCCGCAGATCATCCGGGACTCGTGGCCGCACTTCGCTTATTTCCACGCCAACGATCCGAACCTGAAGGGCCCGGGCTTCGGCGACATGGACTTCAAGCCCATCGCCGCGGCGTTGCGCGAGGTGGGATACGACGGCTTCGTGTCGGTCGAGGTCTTCAACTTCGACGAGGGGCCGGAGGTCATTGCCACCCGCAGCCTTGCCTGCCTGCGGGCGGCGTTTACTCCGTAGCAAACGCCGACAAGGTCCCGCTGATCGCTCTTTGATCAGTTGCCCACCTCGTCAACGCCCACGTTTCCGCCCAACGGCGGGTTTTCCGGGCAGAGTGGCTTTCAAAAATACTCTGTTGGGCAGCGGCGGCGTTTTTGGCGGTGTTCGCGACCTTGAGTCCGTTGAGTCTCCACCAAGCGCAGGCCACGCCCGGAACCCGCTGCCACCAGCCCCAACCTGGCAAACGCCGATGACGCGGAAGGCAACTCAACCCCGACCACCGCAGGAGAAATCCCGGATGCGGCAACGCCATCCGAATCTTCCCGGCTCATCACTGCGCAGAGGGCAAAGGAGCCGACTGGTGATCCGCCCGGATTTCAGGTCGTGGCTTTCCCCGACTGGCCTTCCCGGAGACACTTACCCTGCCGCGCCGTCAGGCCGGAGAACGTCGCGAGGCCGGGAGCTTGATCGCTTGGTTGATGGCCATCACGCCGCCCAGCAGGTTGAACACGCGCACGTCACGCGCGGGCAGTTCCTGCATCAGCCTCGCCACCCCGCGCTGCGCGGGATAATGCTGCAATGATTCGAGGATGTACGCGTAGGCCTCCGAGTTGCGCGCGAAGACCCGGCCAAACACCGGCACCAGCCAGCGCAGGTAGGCAAAATAGACCGAGCGCCACCACGGCCGGTCCGGCTTGCCGAAATCCAGCACCAACAGCCGTCCGCCCGGCTTGGCGACCCGCCACATCTCGCGCAGTCCGTCCGCCACGCCGGCGAGATTCCGCAAACCGTAGCTGATGGTTACTGCGTCAAACGTGTCGTCCGCGAAGGGAATGTGCAGCGCATCGCCCTGAACGAAAACGACCTTCGCGTCCGGCCCCCGAGCCCGCCGGCGCTGCCGGGCAACCGCCAACATGGGTTCGCTGAAGTCCACCCCCACGACTGCGGCGCCGGCGGCAGCCAGCCGGAACGTGACGTCACCGGTGCCGCAACAGAGGTCCAGCATGACCTTCCCCGGTCCGGGGGCGGCGAGCTTGACCAGGCGACGCTTCCACCAGCGATGCAACCCAAAGCTCTGGAGGTCGTTGAGAAAATCGTAGCGTTTCGCGATGCCGCCGAAGAGGTCCCGCACGCCCGCCGCCCGCCCCTTGCCCGGCTGGAAGAAAACATTGCCCACTCGCCGCCGAAGGTAGGAACACCGAAACTCCCCCGCAAGGAAACCGACCGGCCACCAAACAGGACGGCCGGGCTTTCGCCCGGCCGCTCTGTCGGAAACAACAACAAATTTGAACGATCACGCGGTGGCCATCACAACCACCTGAAATTGTCCCCCGACGCCTTCGCTGACTGCCCGCTGCTGACAGGCTCGGAACCTTGCCATGGGTGAACGGACGTCGGTCACAACGCGGCTAAGGTACCGCGAAGGCCGGTCCGGACCAGTCACCAGAACTGGGGACAAGCCCTCTGCCCGCGTCCCCTGCCGCGGGTGGCCAACAGACCCCGGAACGATAGCTGCCACCAGGAGTGGTCCGCCGCCGGACCCCGCCGGTCGCAGCTTCCTCCTTGGCTCCCGCAAGCGCACTTGTACCGTTCGCCTCGCCGGTCCGGCCATGCGAACCGGCAACATCGCGCCCGACGGCACCAGTGCAGGACCGCCATCGCCATCGTCGCGCGGAAATCACAAGACTCTTGAGCTGCCATGACCATCACCACGCTCGGCGATGCCCGTTATCCCTCGCCCATTGCCCACCCGGTTCCCGATGACGCGCGGGTGCCCCACCGGCTCGTCCAACGCTCGGGCGAGTTGACCGCGGAAGAATTGAGCTTTGAACTCGCCGGGCCGCGCGCCCAGCTCTTCTTCAACCCCCCGGAAGTTCGCGCCGGCATCATCACGTGCGGCGGGCTCTGCCCGGGCATGAATAACGTCATTCGCTCGATCTTTCACGAACTCCACCACGGTTACGGGGTCAAGGAAGTGCTGGGGTTCCGTGACGGCTACCGCGGGCTTGATCCGGCCCGGGCGCGGGAGCCGCTGGTGCTGACGCCCGAACTGGTGGACGACATCCACCGCGAAGGCGGCACCGTGCTGGGCACCTCGCGCGGCCCCGTGGATACGGCCACGGCCGTGTCGAGCCTGATCGCCCGCGGCGTGAACATGCTCTTCACCATCGGTGGCGACGGCACCCAGCGCGGCGGCAACGAGTTGTTCCAGGAGGCGAGGAAACGCGGCCATCCGCTGGCGGTCGTGGGAGTGCCCAAGACGATTGACAACGACGTGCCCTTCGTGACCCGCACGTTCGGCTACCTCACCGCCATCGAGGAGGCGTGCAAGGTGATTGACTGCGCCCACACGGAAGCGCACAGCGTCCAGAACGGCATCAGCGTCGTGCGCCTGATGGGGCGGCACGCGGGGTTCATCGCGGCCGGCGCCACGATTGCCAGCCAGGACGTGAACTTCTGCCTCGTTCCCGAGGTGCCGTTTCGCCTCGAGGGGGAGCGCGGTTTTCTGGCGGCGCTGAAGCGCCGCGTGCTCCGCCGGGCGCACGCCGTGGTCGTGGTGGCCGAGGGGCGGGCCAGGATCTGTTGGGCAACCTCGAACCCGAGCGTGATGCCTCGGGCAACGTCAAGTTGCGGGACATCGGCCTGTATCTGCGGGAACGAATCGAGGCGTATTTCAAAGCCGAAGGGGTCCCTTGCGTGATGCGCTATTTTGATCCCAGCTACTCGATCCGCAGCGTCAAGGCCGATGCCGAGGACTCGATCCTCTGCGACTTTTACGCGCGCAACGCCGTCCATGCCGCGATGGCCGGCAAGACCGGTCTGGTGATCGGCCTGATTCACGACCAGTACGTCCACGTCCCCATCGAGCTGCTGGCCACGACGCAAAAGCAGCTCGATCCCGCCGGTCTTCAATGGCGTGCCGTGCTGGCGGCGACCGGGCAGCCGGCGCGGTTCGAGTGACCCGCCGCGCACTCGCTGCCGGACGGCGACTTTCGACTCGCACCGGCCGGGACCTTCCGCAAGCTTCTTCGCCGATGGCGTTGGCGTCCCTGGGATTCGGCTCGCAGGCGGTGGCGTTGTTTCAACGGAGCGTGGAACGAGGCCGCTTGGGCCATGCTTATCTGGTGTCGGGAGCGCGACTCGAAGACCTGGAGCTGTTCGGTCGCAACCTGGCCAAGACGCTGAACTGTGAAACCCCGCCGCGCCGCTCGCCCCACGGCACGCCGCTGGATTGCTGCGACCGGTGCCGGAGCTGTCGGCAGATCGAGGAGGAGAGTCACCCGGACGTTCTCTGGGTCCGGCCCGAATCCAAGCTGCGCGTCATCCGCATTCAGCAACTGGTCCGGCGCGAGGACAAGCCGCCGCGCGTGCTGACGGACAACGTCTATCTCAAGCCGTTCCAGTCGCCGTTCAAAGTGTCGCTGCTGGTGGCGGCGGACCGAATGAACACCGCCGCGGCCAACGCCTTCCTCAAGACCCTCGAGGAGCCGCCACCGCACTGCGTGCTGGTCCTGCTGACCGCCGAACCCGAACGCCTGCTGGATACGATCGTTTCGCGCTGCCTGCGGCTCAACCTGGGCGGCGAGCCCGGCCGGCCGCACGAGGCCCATCTCGCGTGGGTGCGGGAGTTTGCCGAACTGGCGGCGAAGCACGACGCCGGCTTGCTTCCCCGCTACCGGCTGTTGGGCAATCTCGTCGCCCGCCTTGGTGCGATGCGCGAGGCAATTGAAGACGAACTGGAGGCGGAGTCGCCGTTGGCCAAGTTCCCGGACATGGAACCCGAATTGCGCGAGCAACTCGAACGGGAACAGGCGGCCCAGGTCGAAGCCGAGTATCGTCGGCAGCGCGGCGACCTGCTGGGCGGCCTGTACTGGTGGCTGCGGGATGTCTGGTTGCACGCCGTCGGCGTGGGGCAGGGCCGCGAGGTCTTGCCGGAACTGTCGGCCTGTTCGCGCGAGGTGGCCCGCCGGATTTCGGCGAAGGACGCGATGGAGAATCTTCGCACCCTCGAGAGCACCCAGCGGCTGCTGTTCACCAACGCCCAAGAGGCCCTGACGCTGGAGGTCGGCCTGCTCAAACTCAAACTGTGAAGACCGGCCGGCAAGACGCCGAGCTGAACGGCATATCCGGTACGACCGCCGGCAAACGGTCGGAACGGGCGGTCACGGCCGCGGCCGGTTGCTTCGTGGGGCTGAGCCTCGCCAAGTTCGGCAACCCGGCGATCCTCGATCGCCTGGTGACCCCGCCCCGGGATGCCATGGAATGGATCTTCCAGCCGTGGCCGCTGGCGTGGGGGTACGTCTCGCTGGCCGCATTGGCGTTGCTGACCCTTGGCCTGATCCGCTCAAAGCCGGCACGCCCGCCGTGGCTGGCCTGGCTGCCGGCAACTTGGTTGTTGTGGCAATTCGTCAGTGCGAGCCAGACGGTGGATTCCCAGTTGACCCGCGTCACCCTGCCCTACCTGGCGGCGGCGGTGGCGTGCTTCTACGTCGGGTGGCGCGGCCTGGGGGGCCGGGGACTGGGAACGCCCTTCTGGTTGCCGGTCACGGCGGGTTTTGCGTGGATGCTTTGGAGCGCACTGGACCAGCATTACGGCGGGCTGGAAGCCACGCGCCGCCTGATCTACGCGCAGCCAGACTGGGACAAACTCAGCCCCGAGTATCTCAAGCGGGTGGCGAGCAATCGCGTTTTCGGCACGATGATGTACCCCAACGCCCTCGCCGGCGCGATCCTGCTCCTGCTGCCCGCCGTCGGCCTGTTCGTCTGGCGGGGCGGTAGGCGGCTTCCCCGCGTCGCGCGACTGACCCTGACCGCGCTGACCGGCTGGGCGGGGCTGGCGTGCCTGTACTGGTCGGGATCCAAGGCCGGCTGGCTGATCGCGTTGGTGGTGGTGTTTGTGGTGGTCCTCCACCTGCCGCTGCCGCAGCGCGTGCGGCTGGCCGTGATCATGGCGGCGGCTGTGATCGGGCTGGCCGGGTTTGCGTGGCGCTACTCGGGCTACTTCGCCAAGGGCGCCACCAGCGCGGCGGCGCGGATGGACTACTGGGCGGCCGGCTGGAAGACGTTTCTCGCGCATCCGCTGCTCGGCAGCGGGCCGGGCACCTTCGCCCACTGCTACCGTCGCATCAAACCGCCGGAGGCCGAGATGGCAATGCTCACTCACAACGACTATCTCCAGCAGGCCTCTGACACCGGAGCGGTCGGTGCCGTCCTCTACGGCGCCCTCGTGGTGGGCTCGCTCGTGGCCCTGCACCGACGCGCCCGCCGGGAGCCGCTCCACTTCGCCGTGTGGCTGGGGCTGCTCGCGTGGGCGCTGCAAAGCGTCGTCGAGTTCAGCCTCTACATCCCGGCGATCGGCTGGACGGCATTCCTGCTGCTCGGCTGGTTGTGGGGCGGTGCGGCGAACGCCCCGTCGCGCGAGCGTTGCATCTGCTGATAACCCCGGAGAGCTTGACGCTCCGAGGCAAGACGGTGCTACCAGCGGAAGAACCGATACGGATCATCCCATTCCTCCGGGAGATCCAGATACAAGCCCTCGAGCCAGCGCCCCGGCTCGTCTGACCGAACGGGCACGGACCAGCGGGCCAGCAGCGGCGTTTCGGCGGCGACACCGGCGTTCGCGAGCAGGCGGGCCGCCAAGAAAGACGTGCGCCGGAACGTTCGCTTCAACCCGTAGTTCTTCGGATCGTCGAAACGCCAGGGAGCCACCTGGCAAATGACCACCCTCGCCCCGGGCCCGGCTGCCAGCACGCCATTACCGAGGACCAGAGCCGCGTCGCTCACCAGCGGAATGACGCGCGGCGCCCGCGAATGCACGTCCGCCGGCCCGATGCCCGCAAAGGGGGAAGCAAGAGCAGGCGGCGCGAAGACGGCGTTGATGTGTTCGCTGGCGGCCACGCGGCCGCCTTCCGGGAGGCAGATCGCCGCATCGGCCTCACCCATTTCGAACGCCACCATCCGTCCTCCGGCGGCGAGGAACCTCGCGATGGGCTCCCGGTGCGCGGCCAGCGACCCGGATTCACCCGCGCCCGCCACCAGGACGCGCTCTCGCGGCACGTCCCCTCCGTGGTACTCGTTCACCTGAAAACCCGCCGCTTGCAGGTGCTTCAACCCCGCTGGGTCGCCCACGTACAAGGCCTCTTGCTCTGGCTCGGGCTGCCATCGAGTGAGGTAGGCGAGGAGGTTGGCAACCAGCGCCCGGGCGGCCGGCTCCGCCTCGGTGCGGCCCGTGACATCCATCTGGCAGAACAGCATCACCCCACGGCCCTCACGGAACTCCAGCAGCGGGCTGTACTGGAGGCTGAACCCGCCCTCCAGCAGTGGCAGAAAATTCCCCCGCGCGGGCTTTTCGATCAGCACGGAGGCGACGTTGCCCTGATTGCCGCAGCGCCAGAGTCGTGTCACCGGGAGACCACACCACGTCACCGTGGGCGCGCCGTAGAATTTCGGATTGGCCTCGTACTTCAACCGCGGCGGCAGCAGGGTCGCCTCACCGCGCCAGTCGCGGAGATGCTCGGCGGTCAATCCGGCGAGCGCGGGATGGTCGGGCACGCGCGGAAACACGTTGCGCAAACCATATTCGGTGACCCGGAAGCCGAGCCGTTTTTCCAGCACTTCGCTGGTCTGCTCAAACACCAGCACTCTCAAGCCCTCCCGAACCCGCCGCAGGTCGGGTGCCGGCCCATCCACGGTGAGCGCACCCTTGCCGATGACCAGCCACTCGTGCCCGGCCAGGCTCGCCGTCGCCTCCAGGCGATCGAACGTGAATCCCAGGTCCCGCAACCACTCCGCCGTTTCGCCGCGCGGATCGAAGACCGCCAACCGCCCGGTCGCACTCGTCGCGTCACTTCCCGTTTTCGCTGCCGGCGGCGGTAAGACGTGAACCGCAAACTCATCTTCCTGGACTTCTCCCGGGTCGAACTCGACCCGCGCCGAGAGCCGATACTCGCCGGGGCCGAGATCTCCAGGGAGCGTGAATGACAAAGGAACGCGCGCCTGCTCACCGGTTTCAACTTGGAGACGAGCCCGGCCCGCGACCGGCGTCGGCAGAGCGAGCGACCAGACACAATCCGCCCGCACAGGCAGGCGGGAGTTGTTGATCACGATGAGCTGCTTCGCGAAGCGCTCGCCCGGCACGAAGAGATGGTCTTTGCTCGTGAAGCGCCCGGGCTTGCCGGCGATCCACGCCAGCAGCGGGCGATTGTTCCGGATGAGGGCCTCAGCGCCCAGGGTCGGCAGCCAGTCCGCGCGTTCGTAGGCGAGGTCCATCCGCTCGTAGCGCTGCTCAAGGAAGTCCGGGCTGAAGCCGGGCCGTTGCAGGTTCGCCCAGTGCACCGGCAGGGCCTCGCGGCGATTCCGGTTCAGGCCCGGCCGCAGCTTGAAGAGGATGTCGTGTTCCCACGGCGAATTGGCCGAGAGCCCCCACGTGCGGAAGGCCCGCCAGTTCTCGCTGAAATAGCGGGCAAAAATCGGCTCGCGCTCGGCAAAGTCCGTCGAGCCCAGCGGATGCGGATAGTCCCAGCGATGCCATGCCCGGCCCTCGCGGAACTGCCGCGCCTCCCAGCGGAGATTCCGCTTTTCCGCCTCGCTGATCGCAAAAGCGGCATCGCCGAGGAACTGGGCGTTCCATTCCGCGAGGCAGAACTCCCACGGCACGGCCGCGCTGCCAAACTCGCGCCGGCCCTGGTACCACCCGCGATACATCGCCCAGTCCCACGAAAACGGCGCGCCATACTCGCAGAGAAAAACCGGCTTCACGCCGTTGGTGGCCCAGTGGCCGAACCAGTCCGACAGCTCCTGCACGGGCACGAAGTTCGGGTAGAAGTTGCTCAGGTGCATCGGACCGAGGTTGCCCGACGCGTGGTGATAGATGATGCGGTGAGGATCGAGTGACCGGATGATGGCCTCGGCCTGCAGCGCCCGACGCACGTTGTTCGCCGCCCACGAATCGCGGCGGTCCTGGCGGCCATCCATCAGATCGGGATTCATGTCCTCGTAGTAGCCGGTGGCGTTGTGGCTGGTGGCGTACATGACCACGGACGGATGGTTCCCCGCGACGTCGGCGTAGAATGCCGCGTGCCGGGCATAACCGTTCGTCCGCCCGGCCTCCGGGCCGGTCCAAGCGTAGGCGCTGAAGTGGGGCTGGGTGAGCGCGACCAGCATGCCGCAGTCGTCCGCCGCCCGCAGAATTTCCCCGAAGCTCAAATGCGCGCCCGGCTGACAGTCGTAGTTGTGGGCATAGACGAAGTTGATCCCGAACGTACGCAAACGAGCGAAGCTCTCCCGCGCGGCCGCATACGTTGCAGCGGCAGCGCCCACTTGGGCATTGTCCAGGGGCACCGCGGAGAGGAACAACCGGGTACCGTTGAGGTAAAAGTCCCGCCCCTCGATCCAAAACTCGCGAAAGCCGAATCGGGCGGGCGGGCGAACGTCCAGCTCAACGCCGGCCGCATCCCGCAGCGTCACGCGCAGATCGTACTGGTGGTCCGGTGTGTGGATGTCCCACAACCGTTCCGGCCGCCACGCCTCGCGCAACGTCAGTCGGCCCTCGCTCAACTCAGCCGTTGTGAAGGGCCGCGGGGTCAGCCGCTTCACTTCGCGGTCGTCTTCCCAGACGCTGCCGCGCAGCGAGTAGCGCCGGCCCGCTTCCAAGCCGGCGAGAGCGACCTCCGCCGCGATCTCCCCGCGCCGGACGGAAGTCGCCACCCGCACGCCCGTCACGCGCGGGCCGCGCGGCTCGCTGAGCAGGAAGACATCGCCGCAAAGGCCGCGCCGGTCCACCTTGCCCTTCACTTCGCGCGCCGAGGCGCTGTCCGTGTAGGCGAGTAAGACGCCGTGGAGCGGCAACGCGAGGACGAGCAGCGACAGTTCGTGCCGGCTGCCCGGACGACAGGCGTCCGTGAGGTCGAGTTCGCCACCGGGGAACGTCAGTTCGCCCACGCGCCGCCCGTCCACAAACACGGCCGCGAACGAATTCAGCGTTTCGGCGGTGAGCGCGAGGCGCCGGCCGGACCAATCCGCCGGAATCGAGATCTCCCGCTGGTACCACGCGGCCGAAATGTCTCGCAGAGGCGGGTTGGCCCATGCCGGATGCGCGTGAACCATCTGCGAGTCCTTCTGCAGGTAATCCGTGATCCCCGGCCAAGGCCCCGGAACTTTGAAGAAACCCCAGTTCTCCTTCGGCACGGCAGCCGCGCTGGCATCGGCCGGTTGCCAGCGCCAAAGGCCGTTGATGCAGATTCGCTCACGCGTCGGGGTGGTCTCGCGATGCGACTTCGCCAGGTCCCAGACCACCTCCACTCCCGGCGGCAGGCTGACCGCGATGGGAGCGTGCTGCGCCAGCAAAGGGATCGCGAGCGACAGCGCGGTGGAGGCTGCCGCGACAAGCGCCCTGGCGGGTGAACCAGCGGTGAACCCACACCCGCCCGGGATCAGCGTTGCCATTGTCCGGTCGTCTGGGGGGCCGCCGACGCGGTCGCGACGCGCGGAAAGACTGGCGGGTGATTCAAGTGGCCCTCCGCGATGGATGGAGGAGTTCATGAAGCCAGTGTAACAGCAGCGAAACGGGCGTCCATCGCGCCGCGCGAAAGTCACATGCGCCTGGCCAGCGCATCGCTGGTCCACAAAGACCTCTTGGCCTCCGCCGCCCTGCTGGCCCCCTGCGGCCCCACCCGCGGCTTGCCACACCGGGTGGAAAGCCACCCCTCCAACTTCACCTCAAACCCCACCCGCCTTGCTCTCCCCTCCCGAAACGGACGAGAGACAAATGTTTCCGTCCGCCAGGCGGCTCACCACCCAGGCGGCGGCGGCGAACCCGAACGCGCCTGTAACAAACGTCGCCGTGCCGAAGCCCGCATCGCAATCCAGCCGCAGGTCGGCGCCCGTCTGGTCAGGCGCACGCGCCGCGCAGACACCGCCATCCGGTTGGGGAAAGACGGGAGGCTCGGTGGAGAAGACACACGCCACCCCAAACGGTTCTCCTTCGGGCGGAAAGCCGTGTTCCTTGCGGAGGCGACGGCGCACCTCGCTGAGGAGGCGGTCGTGCGAGGTGGCTGCCAGGTCGGCCACGCGCACGCGCGTCGGGTCGCGACGACCGCCGGCGCCGCCGCAGCAGATCAGCGGGAGCCCCCGCGCGCGGCAGCCGGCGATGAGCCGGCACTTGTTCGGGACATCGTCAATCGCGTCCACCACTGCGTCGTAGCGCACGGCGAGCAGTTGCTCGGCCGTACCGGCCGTGAAGAACTGCAGCCGGGGCTCGACCACGGCGGCGGGGTTGATGGCCCCAACCCGCTCCGCCAGCACCTCGACCTTGGGACGGCCAATGGCCCCAGCGAGAGCAGGCAACTGACGGTTCACGTTGCTGATGCAGACGTCGTCCAAGTCCACCAGGGTTAGCCGACCCACGCCGCTGCGCGCCAGGGCTTCCACCGCCCAAGAGCCCACCCCGCCCACGCCGATGACGCACACGTGCGCCGCGCGGAGCCGCTCGAGCCCGGCCGCCCCGAACAAGCGCGCCACCCCGCCAAAGCGGGTCGCGAAATCGTCGCCGGCCGTCGTATCGGTCACGTCTTTCAACTCCTCGCCTCAGCGCCCCACGCCGTCCCGCATCACGCAAAAACGCTTCCTGCCGGCCGCTCGACCAGATGCAGCAGGTTGCCCTCGGCATCGCGGAAGAACAGCACCCGGCCGCCGCCACCGGCCGGCTTCACCGGCTCGTCGAAGGTGACGCCCCGCGCCTCGAGGATCTGGCGCGCCGTCTCGATGGAATCCACGCGCAGCGCCAGGTGACGCCACCCCGCCACGCCGTTGTCGCGGGTGGCTGCCGTGTCGCCGGTGGCGCCGTAGATTTCGATCAACAGTCCGCCGGGCAACCGAAGAAAAAACGCCGGCGGCTGTTGGAAGATCAGTTCGGCGCCCAGCGCACGGACATACCAATCCTTGAGCGTCTCCGGCTGGCGGGCGGGCAAGCCAAGGTGCTCGGCGAAGCGCAGCGGCGATTCCATGCGGACCTGTTAGCCGGCGGTCCGGCCGGCTGGCAACCACAAACCAACCGCATTGACCCGCTGGCGGGTCCTTGCTTCGCTAACGGCCACGGAATTGGTCACCATGAACATCCCCAGCCTCCTTTCCCGCTCCGCCACCCTCGCCACCGGCCTGGCCATCATGGCCAACACGTGCGCCGCCGAAACCCGCTACGAACCGAAGTGGGAGTCGCTCGACAAACGCCCGACCCCGACGTGGTTCCTCGACGCCAAGTTCGGCATCTTCATCCACTGGGGCATCTACTCGGTGCCCGGTTGGGGTGCGCCCAAACAGTACGCCGAGTGGTACTGGCACAACATGGCGGACAAGAAACCGGACAATGTCTGGTGGCAGCACCACCAGCGAGTCTGGGGTGAGAACTTCGAGTACCAGGACTTCGCCCCGCTGTTCAAATGCGAGTACTACAACCCGGATGAGTGGGCCGACCTCTTCGCCCGGTCCGGCGCGAAGTACATTGTCCCCACCTCAAAGCACCACGATGGCTTCGCCCTCTGGCCCAGCGCCGAGGCGGACAAAACCTGGGGGCGGCCGTGGAACGCCGTTTCCACCGGCCCCAAACGCGACCTGCTGGGCGACCTCGCCGTCGCATGCCGCAAGCGGGACCTGAAGTTCGGGTTCTACTACTCGCTCTACGAGTGGTTCAACCCGCTCTGGCGCACCGACCGCCCCCGCTACGTGGCCGAACACATGCTCCCGCAGTTCAAGGACGTGGTCACCCGCTACCAGCCCGCGATCATCTTCGCCGACGGCGAGTGGGACCTGCCCTCGAAGGATTGGCGCAGCGAGGAGTTCCTGGCCTGGCTGTTCAACGAGTCCCCCGCGCGCGCCGAGGTGGTCATCAACGACCGTTGGGGCAAGGAATGCCGTCACCAGCATGGGGGCTACTTCACCACCGAGTACGGCGCCGGCATGGCTGACGACTCGCATCCCTGGGAAGAAAGCCGCGGCATGGGCCACTCGTACGGCTGGAGCCGCGTCGAAAACATTGACGACTACAAATCCGCCCGCGAACTCCTGCTGGTGCTCATTGACCTCGTCAGCCGCGGCGGAAACCTGCTCCTGGACATCGGGCCCACCGGCGACGGACGGATCCCGGTGATCATGCAGGACCGGCTCATCCAGATTGGCGACTGGCTCAAGGTCAACGGCGAGGCCATCTACGGCACCCGCTTCGCCGGCCGCGATTGCCAGTGGAGCGACGGCAAGCGGCCCGGCCAGGCGTACGGCCAGTACATGATCGAGTACGACCTGATGAAACAGGTCGGTTTCGCGCCGAAGGAGGGCAAGGCCGTCAAACAGGTGTTCTACACCAGGAAGCCCGATGCCTTGTACGCCATCACCCCCGGCTGGCCCGGAGCGAAGTTGGTCTTGCGCGGGATCAAGGCTCCGGCGCGGCCGAGCGTGACCCTGCTCGGCCATCCGGGCCCGCTCCCCGCCCGCCTCGAAGGGGAAACCCTGACCATCGAACTGCCGCATCTCGACAGCGAAACCCTGCCCTGCCGGTACGCTTTCGCTTTCAAGATTGCCGGGGCGGAAGTCCTGCCGGAGCCGAAGAAGTGAGCTGGCGCCGGGATGCGGTATCCGCGTCCCGCCGTGCGCGGCTGAAAACAGCCGGCGCGCGTCAGCCTCCGCCGTCGGGGGGCGTGGACGCGCAAGCTTCGGTCACGAAAGGAGAGAGGGCCAACGGAGCCCGGTCGCTCCCGTTCGACCTGTTGAACCTGAACGACGCTTATCTCACTTGGATGCCATCCGAATGGATGCTGGTAAACGCCGAAGATCTCAGCCAAGCGGATACGATAGTGGGTACGGGCGTGTTGACCGGCACCAGTCGGCCGTTTGTACTGGTCCCGCAAACCGTGGCTGGCCAGTAGGGGTGGCGCTTGGAGCGTCGGCGGCCACCGGGACAGGGAGCTTGGGAGACGGTGCCCGACGTGACCGGGAACACCCACAGTTTCCCGGTCGCCGACGGCCCCTGGCTCTTCCGGCTGGTGAAGTGAAGGGAGTTGACGGATCAACGCTGCCATCTCCTGCCGCCCGCAGGTACGAGTACGACGGCAGCCGAATGACAGCCAATCCCCGCGGCGCGGTGGCGGTCAGGGTACGGCCGGGGTGGTACCGCTGGATGACCGCGTTGTGACCCGGCCAGCGCCCGCCACCGCGGGACGCGGCATCGCGGCCGGAGACCGGGGCGGCGCCCTACCGATTGGCCGCCAGCCAGCGGCGAATCTCCGCGGCGTTGGGGTGCCGCGGCGCCAGTTCCAGGACCTTTTGGTAATGGGCTTTTGCCCGCGGAATGTCCTTCAGTTGATCCGCATAAATGCCCCCCAGCGTGAGATGGGCGTCGGCAAAATCGGCCTTGGTTGCCAGGACGGTCCCCAGTTCATCAATCGCGTCCAGCGGATAACCCGCCGCGTTCAGGGCCAGGGCGAGGTTGAAACGCGCGTTGGGGTCCGCGGGCTTGATCGCCAACGCCCGTTCGCCCGCCTCCAGCGCCGTCTGGGTATCTCCGTTCAGCGCGGCGACGACGCCCAAGTTGAACCACGCATCGAAGTGGCCCGGCGCGAGGGTCACCGCCCGCCGGTAGGCGGTGATGGCCTCGTTGAACCGCTTCGCCTGCTGCGCCCGTAGTCCCTCCTCGAAGGGTGCCCGGGCGGCGCCGAGGTCGCCCGGCTGATTGACCACCGGGTTCCGATACCGGTAACGGGGAAAAACGGGTGCCGGGGCCGGCGGCGCCGGGGCCGCAGCTTCGGCGGGCTGGATGGGGGCGGGCGGCGCGGTCGTCGCGCCAGTGGGCCGGCTCGGGATCGGCGTGGAGGCTGCGCGCTGTTTCTCCCGCTTCTTCGCTTCCTTGGCCGCCTCCCTCTCCGCCTTCTCCCTCGCCTTTCGGTCGGCGTCCTCATCGTTCCCGCCGAACCAACCGAGCGGATTCAAGCGGCTGACCAGAGACTTCTTCTCCCTCTCTTCGTTTGCGCGGTCTGACCCGATGGGCCGCACGAGCGGCGCCGCGGTGACGTTCGTTGCCGCGTCGCGACGGGGCGCGGGTGTTGAGGCCACGGTGGCGGGCGGGACATCCCGGGCCGGCTTGATCTCGGGCTCAGGCTCCACTTCAACGATCTCGGTCGGCGTGGTCTCCGGCGGAGCCACCGCCGGCGGGCGGCGGGCGGGCGGCGGCGGCTCGGCCGGCGGGCGGGTTGGGGTCGTGACCGCAGTCGCCCGCGGTGGCGGCCCGAGTGATTCGACGACGTCGGGCGGCACCTGGGTGATCACCGGCCGCGGCGGAGCGGTCACGACCTGGGTGATCACCACAATGATCGGCGCGGGCGCGCTGGTCTGCGGCTCCGCCAAGGGCGCAGTCGCGATCGCAGGCGGCGAACTGGTCTGGCCGACGATCCGATTCGTGGCCGGCGGCGGCACCATCACCGCCACCGAGGAGGTGCGCGTGAGGATTTCGGTGAGGTTCGAGAGGGCAACGGCCGCCGCGGGAGGATTGGTCGGCTGCTCCGGAAGCGCGGCAGCGACGGCTGGAGGGTTGAGCGCAGCGTCGAGAGCCTCCGCAAGCGCCTGGACCTCAGTCCGCGCCGGGCCTTCGGGCGCGATTTCGAGATAGGCGCGATACCGCCCCAAGGCCAGCCGCCGGTCGCCGAGCTGCTGCTGGGCAACAATGGCCTGGTTGAGAATGGCGGGCGCGTAGTTGGTCTGCGCCTTGAGCGCGGCGTTGAAAAACTGGAACGCCTCGCGGGTCCGCCGCCGTTGCGCGTTGCTGACCCCGAGATTGTTCAGCGCCTCCGCGTGGACCGCCGGCGGCGCCGGGAGCGCGAGCACCTGCTGCAGGCTGCGGTCCGCTGCTTCGTACTGGCGGGCACGCAACTGGGCGATGCCCAGCTTCAGCCAGGCGTCCGGGTTTCGCGGCTCGTGCGCGGTGTACGTGGTCAGTTCGTTGATCGCGGCGGGCAGGTTGTTCAACTCGAGGAACAGCGCGCCGCGATTGTACCGCGCCGCAAACAGGTTGAAGTCCTTGCTCAGGGCCGCTGCGTACGCTGCCAAGGCCTCCTCCGCCTGCCCGGAGTGGTGATAAGCCAGCCCGAGGTGGTTCCACGCCTGCGCGACCGCCACCTCGTTGGTGCCGAGCAGCCGGATCGCGCGCTTGAGCGGCTCGACCGCATCCGCTGGACGCCCCGAGGCGATCAACTGCTGGCCCTTTCGCAACGCGGCGGGGCCGGGCGGTTCGCAGGCGGCGAACAGCAGCGGCAACACGAGCAGCCAGCCGGCAAGCAAACGTGAGCGGCGGCCGGTGCCCGAAGGAGGAATTGGGCAGCGGGCCGGGAAGCGAGCGCCAGGGGAAGAGGAAGTCGCGCCCCACTTTTCGGTGGTCAGCATGTCGGCGGGTGGTAGCATTCACCCTGCAAGGCGTCAAGGAACGCGGGCCGCCGTCACTGCGCGCGGCCGTCCAAAGTTCGAAGCCGCGAAGGTCAATTCTCCCGCCCGATGCAGCCGTTCCAACGCGAATCAGCACGAGCACCCCGGAGTCCGCGCGCCGGATCCTGTGAGGCGCCTGCTTTTCCGCGCCCGGGAGCCAGCGCGCGGTGGCCCCAGCGTCGCATCGCGGTCAGCCGGCTGCTCGCTGCTCTCCTGTTGTCCGGCGGGCGGGCCGAGGACATTCCTGCCCAGGACGTTCCAACGACACCCGCCATCGTCACGCCCAGTCGCCCACCGGCCCGCGCGACGGTCGTTATCGTCGAGGATGCCGCCGCCACCGTGGCCTTTCGCCCGCAGTTGGAGGTAATTGACCGGATGCTGGCGCGCGGTCTGACGAACCTGACCGGGCAAACCACCGTGTCGAACGCGTGGGCCATGCTGGTCAGGCCCGACGACGTGATCGGCATCAAGGTACATGCCTCGCCCGGCCCCATCAGCGGGACCCGGCCGGCCGTGGTCGAGGCGCTGGTGCGGAGCCTTCTCGGTGCCGGCCATTCCAAGAATCGTCTCGTGATCTGGGACAAGCACCTGGTTCACCTCCGGCTGGCGGGCTTCACCGATCTGGGTGAACGCTACGGGGTCCGGGTGGCTGCGGCCAGCGAGGGTGGCTGGGACACGAATCACTTCTACGAGAGTCCGGTCGTGGGCACGCCGCTCTGGGGCGATCAGGAGTTCGGCCGGGAAGGCCCCACCTTGGGGCGTCGTTCCTACGTCTCGCGGTTGGTCAGCGAGGGGATGACGCGCATCATCAGCGTGGCGCCGCTCCTCAACCACAACTTGGTCGGCGCCTCCGGACACTTGCTGGGTCTGTCCCTCGGCAGCGTGGACAACGCGCTCCGGTTCGCGAACAACCCGGAAAACCTCGTCGTCGCCGTGCCCGAGATTTACGCCCTGCCGATCCTTGGCGACCGGGTGGTGTTGAACATCACGGACGCCCTGCTGGCCCAGTATTCGGGCGAGCAGCGGATGCTCCTCCACTACTCGGGCATCCTGAACCAGCTCTGGTTCAGCCGCGATCCGGTCGCCCTGGACGTGCTGGCAATTCTCGAGTTGGAACGCCAGCGGCGCATTGACCAGGCGCCGAGGGTGACCAGTGACCTCACGCTCTACCGCAACGCGACCGAGGTCGAGATCGGCGTCAGCGACACCAACCGGATTGACGTGGTCTGGCCGCGGTGAAACTCGTCTCCTGGAACGTCAACGGCCTGCGCGCGATTCTGCGCAAGGGGTTCCTCGATTATCTCGAACAGGAGCGCCCGGACGTGCTCTGCCTGCAAGAAACTCGCTGCTCGCCGGATGACATCGAGCAGCTCTGGCCCGTCAGCTACGCGACGTTCTGGCATGTGGCCGAGAAGCCCGGCTATTCCGGCACGGCTATTTTCACCAAACCCCGGCCGTTGGCCGTGACCCGCGGCATGGGCCCCAGCGCGCCCGACCGCGAGGGGCGCGTCCTGACAGCGGAGTTCCCGGATTTTATCCTCGTGAACGTCTATGTCCCCAACTCGCAGCGGGAACTCACGCGCCTCGCCTACCGCCAGCAATGGGACGCGGACTTCCGCCGTTATCTCCGCCGGCTGGAGCGACGCAAGCCGGTCATCTTCTGCGGCGACCTGAACGTGGCGCACACGGAACTGGATCTGGCGAACCCGAAGGCCAACATGGGCAACCACGGTTTCACCCCGGAGGAACGCGCAGGCTTCACGGCGCTGATCAAGGCGGGCTTCGTGGACACCTTCCGCGAATTCGAGTCGGGCGGCGGACACTACACCTGGTGGAGTCAGATGCCCGGGGTGCGGGCGCGGAACGTGGGCTGGCGCATTGACTACTTCCTGATGTCCGCCGCACTTCGGCCGCGCCTCAAGGCCGCGTTCATCCGACCCGAGGTGATGGGGTCCGACCATTGCCCCGTGGGCATCGAACTCGCGCCGGCGTGAACACCGCGTCGTGGCGAGCCACAACGCGTGAAGCGCACTGCCGTCTGGGAAGGCTGCCCCATCGCGTGGCCCGGCTTGGAGCGTTACCGGATTCCCGGTCGCGACTCGCTGCGCCTCCTGGGACCGCAGCCGTTGTCCAGCCTTGGCAGGTGAAGTCCCGGCCTTCCATCACGCCGAGCCTTGTCCGATACGCGAACGACGACTACGGTGCTCCCGAGACCATGAATCTTCCGCCCGCAGCCGGAACCGACCCCAAGGGGCCAGCGGACGAACCGCCGTTGCCGGACCTCCCGCCGATCATCCTTGCCTCCGCGTCGCCCCGCCGACGCGAGCTGCTGGCGCGGCTGGGCGTCCGGTTCGAGGTCGTGCCGGGCCACGCCGAGGAGGCGGAACACGATGAATTGACGGGGCGGGAGTTGTGCCTCTTGAACGCGCACCGCAAGGCCCGCGTCGTGGCCAAACACCATCCCGACCATCTGGTCATCGGCGCGGACACGGTGGTCTATCTCGGCACACGGTCGCTGGGGAAACCGGTGGATGACGCCGACGCCCGGCGGATGCTGGCGCTCTTGTCCGGCGAGACCCACCAGGTTCTGACCGGCGTGTGTCTGCTGCACTTGCGCGGTCATCGCGAGCGACTGTTTGCCGATGTCACCGAGGTGACTTTCCGCTCCCTGTCTCCGGAGGCGATCGCGGCGTACGTCGCGGCCGTCCAGACCCTCGACAAGGCGGGCGCGTACGCCATCCAGGAGCGAGGGGAAGAACTGGTCGCGGGAATTCAAGGTTCCCACTCGAATGTTGTCGGTCTGCCGCTGGAGCGCCTGCGGGCCGAGCTGCTCGCCTGGCCTTGGGAGTGAGAAGCAGCGGTTCGCTGGGCCCCGTCGGCCCCACGCGAAGGGCCTCAGCGGCCCCCCCGACGCCGATACCAAGTCAGAGGTCTTCCCCTCTCGACCCGTCGGGCCGGCAAGAATCCAAGCTTCCCCCCACAAGCTGATACCGGCCCTTCTTATCGGACTCGCTCTTGGAATTGGTCTTTGAAGCGGAACATGAGCCGGTCCAACTCCCAACCGTTAAGCCCCGCCTCCTCGGCGACCGACAGGTAAAAGGCCTCGTGCTCGGCATACGAGCGAAACGACAATCCCCAATGCTGGGAGAGCCCCTTGATGCGCGCGTCAATCGCAATCGAGTCCCGGAAGTCCTCGTGGTACACGTCCATCATGATGTTGCGGGCATACTTGTCCCCAATTCCCGGGAATGTTTTCAGGAACCGAATCTTGGCGTCGCGGCCCTTCTGGGCGAACAAGGCCCGCTTAGCACCCTCCAGGCCGCCGAGGTCACGAACCCGTTGGAAGCACCCCAGGATGTAACCCGCCTTTTTGGCCGGCATGCGGATTTTCGCCGAGCGGCACGTTTGCTCGACCTGTGCGGCGCGCGCCTCTGGAGAAAGGCGAGCGAGTGTTTCGTAGCGCACCTTGTCATAATTAACCTTGTTCCCGATCAAACCGTGCCAGCCGGCCGCCCGCCCCATCGTGGCAAAGCTCTGGAGCAGGTAATGCCAGAGAAAGTCGGGGCGGGCCAGTTGGTCATGCTCGGCTTTGAGTTTGTCGAGCGTCGTTTTGTGTTCGCGGGCCAGGCTTTTCGCGGTCGCTACGAGCTTCTTCCGGATGCTATCCGTCTGCATAAACTAAAGGTTTCGAGTGAGGGGATGGCCAGACCCATCCCGGCCGGACACGCTCTTCAAAAAGTGAACGGCCTTAACAAGTCACCCACCCGCTCCTCGGGGTTCAGCACACTTTCCAGCCTGCCAAGGCTGTTCTTCGCAGCCTGTCCAAGTGCCGCAGATTTACGCTGTCGCGTCCAAACCGTCCAGTCTTTGGGTAAGCCCCAAATCGGCGCACAAGAGCGGACAAGCCGCTCAGGGTGGCGTGGCGGAGCGATCCCTCGAACTGCCGGGCGGGATGCTGTTCATCGTGCCGGTTCACAGCCAGCACCGGGGCCGCCTGTTCCTGCCATTTGCCGATCCCGATCCCAAATCGGCCGAGGTGCGTAGCAAGGTCCTGTTGTTGGCGCGGCAACAGGAGATCAAAAACCCGGCCATCCTCGACCCGATTCGGCGTTAGGCGCCCCCGGCTGGCCGCCGCCGGTTGCGTTCGCTTACGCGTGAATCGCCCGGCCGTCCACGGCCAGGGCGGCTTCCTTGAGCGCCTCCGACAACGTGGGATGGGGATGGCAGACCCGGGCGAGGTCCTCGCTGCTGGCGCCGAAGGCCATCGCCGCACAAGCTTCGCCGATCAATTCGCCGGCGTTCGGGCCGATGATGTGAACGCCCAGCACGCGGTCGGTCTCGGCATGGGCGAGCATCTTCACCTTGCCATCCGTGCTTCCCACGCTCCGCGCGCGCCCGCTGGCCAGGAACGGGAAGGTCCCCTTGCGGTACGGCGTGCCGGCCTGCTTGAGCGCGTCCTCCGATTGACCCACCGTGGCGATCTCGGGATGGGTGTACACGACACCGGGGATGAGCTGGTAGTCCACGTGACCATGCCCCTTCACCAGTTGCTCCACCACGGCCACGCCTTCCTCCTCCGCCTTGTGGGCCAGCATGGGACCGCGAATGACGTCGCCGATGGCAAACACGCCCGGGGCGCGGGTGGCAAACTGTTCGTCCACCGGAATCCGTCCCCGTTCGTCGAGCGTGATGCCGACGGCGTCGAGGCCGAGGTCATCGGTATTCGGCACCCGGCCGACCGCGAGCAGCACCCGGTCGCATTCGATGGAATCACCGTTCTCCACTTCGACCAGACATGCGTCCCCACGACGGCGGGCGGCTTTGACCCGCGTGCCGAGCCGGAACTCCAGACCTTGCCGTGTGAAGAGGCGCTGGGCTTCGCCGGCGATTTCGCTGTCCATGCCGGGCAGGATGCGGTCGAGGAACTCGAGGACCGTGACCTTGGCGCCGAGTCGTTGCCAGACACAGCCCAGCTCGAGGCCAATGTAGCCGGCACCGATGACGACCAGCCGCCGGGGCACCTCGGGATAGCCGAGCGCTTCGGTGCTTGTGCCGATGCGGTCACCATCCAGTTCTACGCCCGGCAGCGACGCGGACTTGCTGCCCGTGGCCAGGAGGATGTGGGACGCGGAGAGTTCCATCGTCCCGCCGCCGCTCGTCACGAGGACCTTCCCCGCTCCGGCCAGCCGGCCGTGTCCCTGGTAACGGCTGATCTTGTTCTTCTTGAACAACGCCTCGATGCCCTTGGTGAGCGTGCTGACAACGGTGTCCTTGCGCTTGAGAAGCGTCGGGAGGTCGAGGGCCACGGCGCCGACCTTCACGCCGTGGGCCGCGAGGCTGGTTTGCGCGGCGTGAAAGCGTTCGCTGGATTCGAGCAACACCTTGCTTGGGATGCAGCCGACGCGCAGGCAGGTGCCGCCGAGGACGGGTTCCTTCTCCACGCAGGCGACGTTCAGGCCGAGCTGCGCGGCCCGGATGGCGGCGACGTACCCGCCAGGGCCGCCGCCGATGACGATGAGATCGAAGAGGGATGCGGACATTTGTTTGCGGACGACTGTTGGCCGCGCACCCGCGCGCCGCAAGCGGATAGCGCGAGGCTCTGGCGCATCGCAGCCAGACGGTTACACCGCGGCTGGGAAGCGCTCGGTTTGGATCGGGAGCGCCGCCGGGGGGATGAGCTCAGGCTGCGGGCGCGCAGCTCTTGCGCAGCGCACCATTCACGGAAGACCCGTTTGAATAAGGCGCGGTGAGAGCGCGTCAGCCAGCGGCGAATGTTGAGCGGCGTGTAACCCGGATGGGATGGCAACCGTCATCAAACCGTGGTATGCGGAGAGGCCGTGAGACGCACTGTGGTTAGGTTGGTTCGCACGAAGCGCGCGCTCAGCCAGAGGTTCGTCTGGCTGGGCGCGCTGCTTTTGCTGGGGTTGTTGACGGCGTGCGGGACGAAACACTACCGCAGTTCCGCCGACAAGGACGTGTACCGAATCCTCCAGGATTACGACCGGGCAGTCCTCGGCCGGACGAATGCGTTCACGATCGCGACGCCGTATTCGGGGCGGCCACCCAAGGAGATCGCACCGGAGGAGTTGATTGACGCCCGGGGTGCCACCAACCGCCGGGCCTTGAATGTCGAGGAAGCTCTCCGGCTGGCGGTCGCCAACAGCCGCGAATACCAGACTCAGAAGGAGCAGCTCTACCTCACGGCACTGAGCCTGACGGGGGCGCGGCACTCGTTCTCGCCGAATTTCGTCGCCCAGTCCACGGGCACGTTGCGCGGCACCGGTGACGAGACGCAGACCGGCACCGTGAACAGCCAGATCGGGGTCAGTCAGCTTCTCAAGTCTGGTGGGCGGTTGAGTCTCGCGCTGGGCAATGACCTGATCCGCTACTTCACCGGGCGGTTCGCCGGCAACCCGCCGGTGCAGGTGGGCAACGATTCCGCCATCAACATGCTCACGGTCAACCTGACCCAGCCGTTGCTGCGCGGCTTCGGCAAAAACGATCCCACGGTCGAGGCGCTGACCCAGGCGGAGCGCAACGTGGTGTACGCCGTGCGAAGCTTCAGTCTGTATCAAAGCCAGTTCGCCGCGGACGTGGTCCAGGATTACTTCAGCCTGCTGGCGCAAAAGGCGACGGTCCGCAACAACTACACGAACTACCTGCGGCGCGTGGAGACGACGCAGTACCTGGAGGCGCGTTCGGTGGACCGGGTGCGCAAGAGCGACGTGGACGATGCCCAGGTGGCGGAGTTGTCCGCGCGGATCACCTACATCAATTCGGTGTCCGCCTACCTGACGAGCCTCGATAACTTCAAGCTCCGACTGGGGCTGCCCATCAGCGAGGTCATCACGCTGGACGATGCCGACCTGCGAGACCTCGAGCGCACCGGCCTGATCCCGGTGGAGATCAGTCGCGAGGCGGCGTTCCGCATGGCCATCGCCCGTCACATGGATGTGTTGAACGCCATTGACCGATTCGAGGACAGCAAGCGCAAGGTGCGGCTGGCGGCCGATCAACTCCGGCCCGGCCTGAATTTCACCGGCAACGCCTCGGTGTCGTCCGAGGCGCCGGATGATTACGCGAACTTTGACTTTGACCAGGCGCGCTGGTCCGCTGGCGTCAGCCTCGACCTGCCGGTGGATCGGCTGCGCGAGCGGAACTCCTACCGCAGCGCCCTGATATCGTTTGAGTCCCAGTTACGGAGTGTCGTGGCCACCCTGGACAACTTCAAGAACCGCATAGACCGGGGGCTGCGGACGCTCGAGCAGGAGCGCCTCAATTACTTGAGCCGGCAGGAAAATCTGCGGGTCGCCGAACGGTTGGTGGATAATCGCCAGATGTTGCTGGAAGCCGGCCGCGCGAACATCCGCGACGTCCGCGAGGCGCAGGACTCGCTGATTCGGGCGCAGAACGACCTGACGCTCGCGACGGTGGCCTACCTCGGCACCCGGTTGGACCTGCTGCTGGATGCGGGTATTCTTCTCGCGGACGAGGGGCGATTCTGGCTGACCGACCCGCTGACCGGCAAAATTTCGCCGGCTGACCGGGGGCGACCTCCGTTGGAGATGCCCGCAGACCGGTTGATTCCGCCGGACGATTTTCTGGAGCCCAAACCATGAACGAAGCACCTCCCTCACCCGGGCCGCTGGCCCTGAAGCGCCGACCCGCTTTGTGGGCCGGCGTGGCGATTCTGCTCCTGCTGCTGTGGTGGCTGCTGGCCCCTTCCAAGGGCGCGACCGCCGCCACCGAGTTTTACGAGGTCAAGCGCGGGGATTTCACCGTGTCGGTGGTCGAGGGCGGGACGCTCGCGGCCGTGAGCGAGGTGGTGGTGCGCAGCGAGGTGGAAGGCACGGCGCGCATCATTTACATCGCGAAGGAGGGATCCTTCGTGAAAAAGGGGGATTTGCTGGTGGAACTGGATTCCGCCCAGGCCCAGGACCAGGTCAATCAGCAGCGCATCAACACCGAGAAGGCCGCCAACGCCCTGACCACCGCCCAGCTCACCCTCGACATCCAGCGCAGCCAGACCAACAGCGACATCAGCGCCGCCAAGTTGAAGCTGCAACTGGCGGAACTCGAGTTGCGCAAATTCCGCGAAGGCGGCGCGGCCGTGTCGCTGCTGGAGGCCAGCAACTCGCTGCTTCAGGTCGAGGCCCAGCTCAAGGTCAACGAGGAGAAATACCGCAATTCGACCAATCTGTTCGCCAAGAACTACGAGACGAAGCAGACCGTGGATGCCGACCGGGTGGCCCTGTTGAACTCCATCAACGCCATGATCAAGGCCACCAACACCCTGTTCCTGTTGCAGGAATTCGACCTGAAGAAACAGGAGGCGCAGGCCGTGGCCGCCGTCACGGAGGCGGAAAAGGAACTCGAACGCGTGCTGCAACAGAGCGAGCGCCGGATCGCTCAGTACGAGTCTGACCTGATCACCCAGTCCAACACCCTGGTGCTCAACCAGCGAAAGCTCGAACGGGACCTCAAGAACCTTGAGGCCTGTCGCATCCTGGCGCCGCAGGACGGGCTGGTGGTGTACGCCACGGGCGAAAACCGGTTCAGCAGCGAGTCCTTGATCGAGGAGGGCGCGACCGTCCGCAACCGGCAGGAATTGATCAAGCTGCCCGACACTTCGCGGATGAAGGTGACGGTCAAGATCCATGAGTCGAACATCAATCTCATCCGTGCCGGCCAGAACGCGCTGGTCGTGCTCGATTCCATGCCCGACTCCCCCTTTCGCGCGACGGTGGAACGCGTCGCCCTGCTCCCCGATTCGCAGAGCCGCTGGGGCAACCCCAACCTGAAGCTCTACAACACCGAGGTGGTCATCACCGATCCGTTGCCCGACGTGAAACCAGGCGTCTCTGCCAAGGCCGAGATCATCATCACCAACATCGCCAACGCCATTTCGGTCCCCATTCAGGCCGTCACCACCCTGAAGGGCCGCCCAGTGGTGTACGTGGTCCGCGGCGGCAAGCCGGAGCCCCGGCCGGTTGAACTGGGTCTCTTCAACACCCGCTTCATCCAGATTGTTTCCGGCCTCGAGCCGGGCGAACGGGTCCTGTTGTCGCCGCCGTTGGACACCGGCTCGCGCGATCTGGAAGGCAGTCTGCTGGCGGACAGCGAGAAGGCCCGGACGATGGCCACCAACGCGCCCGCCATCGCCCCGGTCACGGGGGCAGCGGCTTCACCGGCTGGTTCCGGAAGACCGGCCCCCGGAGCCGAGCAAGTGGCGAGCGTGCCGGACGCTCCGCGCGGTGACCGTGCGGCCGGCCAGGAAGGAGCGCCGCGACGGGGCGGTTTCAACCAGGAGGAAATGATCCGGCAGTACGACAAGGACGGCGACGGCCAGCTCAACGAGGCCGAACAATCCGCGATGCGGGAAGCCATGCGCGCGCGGTTTGCCCAAGGCGGGCCGGGCGGCGGCGGTCCGCCCGGGTTCGACCGCGAGGCGATGATGAAGGAATTCGACAAGGACGGCGACGGTCAACTGAGCGAAGAAGAGCGAACGGCCATGCGTGAGGCCATGCGTCAGCGGTTTGGCGGTCAGGGAGGACCGGGCGGCGGCGGGGGGCGCAACCGGGCAGGCGGCCAGGGCGGCGGCCCCGAGGGTGGGCCGGCTCCCCAATCCCAGACCTCTCCGCGCTGATTCCGTGGCCAGCCTCGCCTCCCAGCCCGAGTGGATGATCCGCACTGTGGGTCTGCAAAAGACCTACTTCCTCGGCGGCGAAAACCGGGTCCATGCCCTCCGGGGCGTGGATATGGGCGTCCGCCGGGGCGACTACATGGCCATCATGGGGCCGTCCGGCTCCGGCAAGTCCACGATGCTGAATCTCATCGGGTGCCTGGACCGCCCAACCGGCGGCCAGTACTTCCTGGGCGGCGACGACGTCTCGCAAATGGATGACGATGCGCTTTCGGCCATCCGGGGCGAGCGCATCGGTTTCATCTTTCAGTCGTACAATCTGATCCCGCAGTTGACCGTGCTGGAGAACATCCAAGTGCCGCTGTTTTACCAGGGACACGACCTTGGGAAGACGTTGCACCGTTGCCGCGAACTGGCCAACCTCGTGGGCCTCGGCGACCGGCTGGATCACCGGCCGAACCAGCTTTCCGGCGGACAGCAACAGCGCGTGGCCATTGCCCGTTCGCTGGTCAACGATCCGTTGATCATTCTGGCGGACGAACCGACGGGTAATCTCGACTCCAAGACCGGCGCGGAGGTGCTGGACTTGATTGACCGGCTGAACCGCGAGGGCAAGACGATCGTCCTGGTCACCCATGACGACAAGGTCGCGGCTCGCGCCCACCGCGTCATCCACATGAAGGACGGTGTCATTGACCGGGAAGTCATCAACCGCCCCCCGCCCACGCCGTCGGCCTCCTGAGCGCCATGCTCCGCCTCCAACTCATTGCCATCATCCGCCTCGGCATCAAAAGCCTGATGCTGCACAAGCTGCGCTCGGCCCTGACGATGCTGGGCATCATCTTCGGCGTGTGTTCGGTGATCGCGATGCTCGCCATTGGCGAGGGCGCCTCCTACGCGGCGCAGGAAGCCATCAAAAAGCTGGGCAGCAACAACATTCTCATCCGGAGCCTGAAGCCCCCCGAAGCCGCCCGGCAGCAACAGGGCGGTGGCGGCCCGCGCGGCATGAGCCTCAAATACGGACTCACCTACGCGGACGGCGCCCGGCTGCAGGCCACAATTCCCGGCGTCAAACGCGTTGTTCCGAGCCGGATCATCCGTGAAAACGTTCGTTTCGGCCGCACGGAGGTTCCTTGCCAGGTCATTGGCACGCTCCCCTTTTTCACCGAAGTCACCGGGGTGGAACTGGTGCGTGGCCGGTTCCTGTCCGATCTGGACGAGCGTCACCAAAACAACATCTGCGTCATCACGGCGGGCCTCGCGCAGCGGCTGTTCCCGACCGAGGACCCGCTCCAGCATTCGGTGAAGGTGGATGCCTTCTACTACCGGGTGGTGGGCATCATCCGCGAGACCGGCAAGGCCGAGCAGCGCACCCAGGCCGGGAAGATGGAGGGTCAGCCCCTCGACAACAACGTGTACATCCCGCTGTCCACCTCGCGCACCCGGTTCGGCGAGGTGCTGATCCGCCGCACCGCCGGCAGCTTCGAGGCGGAGGAAGTTCAGTTGCACCAGATCACCGTGCAGATGCAGGACACCGCCGCGGTCGAAACAGCGGATCCCCAAATCAAGACGCTGCTCCGGCGCTTCCACGACCAAAACGACTACGAGCTGATCGTCCCGCTGGAACTCCTGCGTGAGGCGGAAGCGACCAAGCGCCGCTTCAACATTGTTCTCGGGTCCATCGCCGCGATTTCGCTGCTCGTTGGCGGCATTGGGATCATGAACATCATGCTGGCGAACGTCACCGAGCGGACCCGCGAGATCGGCGTGCGCCGCGCGCTCGGGGCCAAACGGCGTGACATCACGCTCCAGTTCCTGGTCGAAACCGTGGTGCTCTCCATCGGCGGCGGATTGATCGGCGTGCTGGTGGGCATGTTGACGCCGGTCGTTGTCTCGATGGCGACTGACATGAAAACCATCGTGACCCTGTGGTCGGTGCTGGTCGCTTTCGGCATTTCGGGCGCGGTGGGCATCGTTTTCGGTCTCTACCCGGCGCGCGCCGCCGCCATGCTCGATCCCATCGAGGCCCTGCGGCATGAATGAGTTTCACCCGCACGCGGGGCGACCGGTTTGCCTGCCACGAGCAGGCTCCTGAAAAACGCCGGCTCTCAAGCAGGGACACGTCCCCCGCTTCCTCCGCCCGCCACCCCCGTCAACCGCCAACCCCATGCGCCTCCCAACGATGGAGGGGCTTCAAGAACCTCGCGGGCACAACTTGCGAGAGCTGGCGGGTTCGGTACCTTTCCGCGCTCGTGAGCTTCCTGACCCGGTTCATTGCAAGCCTGTTGCTGGCCCTTTGGCTGCCAGCCTCGATGCATTGCGCCCTGGAGAAGCTGCCTGTCTTCGCCTTTCTCCAAAGTTGCTGTGGCACTGAAAGCGACCAACAGGAATCCGGCGACTGCAGCCAGGACGTTTGTGGCGCGGTGGAGTCCGGGCTCTACAAACCCGAAGACAACTCTGTTTCCGTGTCCGCCGCAGCCAAGACCTGGGGAAGCGCTCCCGGGAGCTGGGGGATGATCCCGCGCTCCGCCCCAGCGCAGCAGCGGGAACACCCCTCCCCTGCCCCGCCAGAGATGGCCAGCTCCTGGCAGTTTTCCCTTCGCGCGGCCCTCCCCGTCCGCGCGCCTTCCAGCCCCGGCTGAAAGTCCCAGTTGGACTGGGTCTCGCGTTGGGCGGCGTCTGTTCCGCCTGACGATCCCCTGCTGGTGAATCGCACGCGGCCCCGTGCTTCGGCGGCCGCCAACTTGGGCATTTTTTCAAGAGCACCCCGCAACCTTGTTGGATCGAAGGAAGTTTCTACGACCATGAAAACGAATTTTTGGCGCCAGTGCGCCCGCCTTGTGATGGCCGGCGCGCTGGTTGGCGGTTTGAGCGGCTGCGCGCCGCACGATCATGCGGACCATGATCATGATGGCGAGCCCAAGACCGCGCAGCTCACCGTATTCGGTGAGCGGCATGAGGTCTTTGCCGAGCACCGGCTGGTCGTGGCGGGCACGCCGACCAGGTTCGTGACGCATGTGACGGACTTGAAAACGCTGGAGCCGCGGCGGGAAGGTCCGGTGCGGTTTCACCTGAAGCTGGGCGATGAGCCGCCGCTCGTCCGGGTGGAAAACGCGCCGACGCGGGCCGGCATCTACGAGGCCATGCTCACGTTCCCCAAGGCGGGGGAATGGAGCGTCTCGCTGATCGTGCCGACTGAGGACGGCGAGGAGACCATCGCGTTCCCCAGCGTCAAGGTCTTCCCTGACGCTCACGCGGTTGAGCATGCGGAAGCCCCGCCCCTGCCCGAGGGCATCAGCTTCCTCAAGGAGCAGCAGTGGAAAGTCCACGCCGGTGCGGAGCTGGCGACCACGCGCAAGCTGGTCGAGCAACTGCGTCTGCCGGCCATCGTGACAGCGCGTCCGGGTTCGCTGGCGCGGGTGACGCCGCCATTGGCGGGACAGTTGGTCTTGGCGGACGGGCAGCCCATGCCGCTCGTCGGCGACAAGGTGGAGAAGGGGCAGGTGCTGGCGCTGCTTCAGCCCTCGTTCTCCGAAATCGGGGCGCGGTTGGTGGAAGCCGAGGGTGAAGTCGTACGGACGAGACTGGCGCTGGAGCAGGCGACGGTGACCCGCGACCGCCTCGCCAAACTCGTGGCGGCGGAGGCGCGCTCCGGGCGCGAATTGCAGGAGGCGGAGTTCGCCCTCAAGACCGCGCAGGCGAAGCACGAAGCGGCGCTCGCGCTGCAAGCCACCTACCGGCAGGCGACGGTCAGCGCAGGCGATCCGCGGCCCGGCTCCAACCTGCCGGCCATCGAACTGCGGTCACCCATCTCCGGCATCATCGTCAGCCAGTCCGGCGCGGCGGTCGGGGAGTTCGTCTCCGCCGAAAATCCGCTGTTCACCGTGCTCGACGCGGGCACGGTGTTCATCGAAGCGCAGGTGCCCGAAGCCGGGGTAGCGCGCCTCGGCGCGACAAAAGCCGCCAGCTATGGCTTGCCGGGTGAGCCGGGCAGGCTCTTCCCCCTCACCGCCGACGGCGCGGGCCGGCTCGTCTCGGTGGGTCTGCAAGTGGATGCGGCCACGCGCACCGTGCCGCTGATTTATGAAGTGAAAAACCCGGACCAGCGGCTGCGCGTTGGACAGATCCTGGACCTCTACGTCGAGACCAACCGCGCCGAGGACACGCTGGCCATCCCGGACACTGCGATTGTCGAGGAAGGCGGACACCCCATCGCATTCGTGCAAGTGGCCGGCGAGACCTTCGACAAGCGCTATCTCATCCTCGGCATCCGGGACGGCAACTGGGTGCAGGTGTTGTCCGGCCTTGCGGCCGGCGAACGCGTCGTCACCCGGGGTGCTTACGCGGTCCGGCTGGCCTCCATGTCCAGCGCCCTGCCCGCGCATGGGCACGCACATTGATTCGGAGCAGACCGGAGCGGGAACACTCCAAGCCGCGGCCATGCGAAGTCGAAACTCAAAACGGCGCCAGCAAGGGAATGATGTTCCGCCCGTGTCGCCGATAAATGCGGAAGTGTTGGTCGGTGGTAACAACCTGACACCTGCCCGCCAATTCAGCCATCCGCACCAGACACGCGTCGGCGAAACTCATGGGCAGATTCTGATACTTGGCCAGCAAACGTCGCAGGTCTGGCCAGTGCTCCTCGGCCGAGAACTGCACCACCACCGCACCGCGGTCAATGGCCTCCAACAGCGGATCGGCGGGCAGTCCGTCGCTGTGCAGAAGAAATACCGCTTCCGAGAGGACTGCTTCGCAGGTCACCAAGGGCTGAACAATGCGTTCAAACTGGTCACGCGCCCAGTCATGATGCTGGTCGCCGCGATTCAGAAACGCCACCAACGGTCCGGTGTCACACACCAGTCTTGGCGCGGCCATAACCGGTCAGAGGACGGGTGCTCAAGTCTTTGGAACCCGCGAGCGAACCGCACAAATCGCGCAACACATGACCGATACTGCCACGCTTCGTCATCTGCCGTTCGCTGATCAACTCGCGAATGATGCCGCCTTTCGAGCGTTTCAGGGCGCGCGCCTGTTGTTCCAGCCACAGGTCTTGGTCAGCTTCAAGTTTGACCGTCAATGTTCGCATGGGGGCATAGGTAACACCCGAATGGCAGACCGGCAACATCGAACCGCCTTGGTCGAACCGGACCGGTGCATCCCCAAGTTGTCGGTAACTGCGGCGCGATTGAGGCGGACGCTGGCGCGCCGGGCCACACGCTTCTCCTCCTGCTCGCCGCCAACTGGGGGATGCACTGGAACTGGACATAGTCCGTGGGAGTCATTCCGGCGTACCGCGAACCGGTTCACACTGTGCCGGCCACCGCCGGGGATCCAGGCCACCTGGAAGTGCCAGAATTGTCGGGCCTCACTCTCCCGACTGAACCCAACATCACCATGACCGATCGCCTCATCCAATTTGCCCTCCGCAATCGCGCGCTCGTGATCGCGGCGGCCGCCCTGCTGCTCGTCTTCGGCACCCACACCGCGTTGCGGATGCCCGTGGACGTCTTCCCCGACCTCACCGCGCCGACCGTCGCGGTCATCACGGAAGCCCACGGGATGGCCCCGCTCGAAGTGGAAAGCCAAGTCACCCTTCCCCTGGAATCGGCTATCAACGGCGCGCCCGGCGTACGCCGCGTGCGCTCTTCCACCGCTGTGGGTCTCTCAATCATCTGGGCCGAGTTCGATTGGGGCACCGACCCGTATCGCGCCCGGCAAATCATCGGGGAGAAAATCCAGACCGTTGTCGCCACGCTGCCGCCCGAGGTCGAGCCACCCACGCTGATGCCCGAGACGTCCATCATGGGCGAAGTGATGTTTCTCGCGCTGACCTCCGACCGGCAGACGCCCACGGAGATGCACACCTGGGCGGACACCGTGCTCAAGCGCCGCCTGCTGGCCGTGCCGGGCATCGCGAAGGTCACCCCCACCGGCGGCGGCGAACGCCAGTTCCAGGTCGTGCTCTCGCCTGCTCGCCTGAGCATCCACCGCGTCGCCGTCAACCAGGTGGTGACGGCGCTCCGGGAATCGAACGAAAACATCTCCGCCGGCTTCGTTAACGAAAGCGGCTCCGAATACCTCGTCACCGGCATCGGCCGCTTCCAATCCCTCACCGACATCGGCGAAACGGTCGTGACCGTGCGCGACGGCGTGCCCACGCGCATCGCCGACCTGGGCGAAGTACGTATCGGCGAATCCCCGCGCCGCGGCGAGGCCTGCGCCAACGGCCAGCCCGCCGTACTGCTCGGCATCTCGAAGCAACCCGGTGCCAACACCTCACCCTCACGCGGGAACTCGATGCCGCGCTGGACGACCTCGAAACGAAAATGCCCGCCGGCATGCGGCTCAACCGCCATGTCTTCCGCCAGGCAGGGTTCATCGAAGTAGCCATCCGCAACGTGCAGACCGCGCTGCTCGAAGGCGTGGTTCTGGTGGTCCTGGTGGTGGTGTTATTTCTGGCGAATCTCCGTGCCTCGCTCATCACCGTGCTCGCCATTCCGCTCTCGCTTGTGGCGTCCGTGCTCGCCCTGCGCGCCCTGGGGCAGACCATCAACACCATGACTCTTGGCGGGATGGCCATCGCCATAGGTGCGCTGGTGGACGACGCGGTGATTGACGTGGAGAACGTCTTCCGCCGGCTGCGCGAAAACGCCCTGCGGCCGGAGCCGGAGCGCCGGCCCGCGTTGGGCGTTGTCCTGGCCGCCAGCGTGGAAATCCGCCGTTCGATTGTCTTTGCCACGCTCATCATCGCGCTGGTCTTCACGCCGATCTTTTTTCTCTCGGGCGTGGAAGGTCTCCTCCTCAAGCCGCTGGGCGAGGCCTACCTCGTGGCCTTGCTGGCCTCGCTGCTGGTGGCGGTCACCGTCACACCGGCGCTCTGCTCGCTGCTCCTGCCCAACAGCCGCGCGGTTCAGCGGGGCACGGAACCGAGCCTCACCCACTGGCTCAAGCACCACTACGCCCGCCTGCTGCGACCCGCGCTCGACCATCCTTGGCGAGTCACGGTCCCCGCCCTCGCGCTGCTGCTGCTCGCGCTGGCCGCGACACCGTTCATGGGCCGCTCGTTTCTGCCCGAGTTCAACGAGGGCTCCCTCACCCTGACCACCAGCACGCTGCCGGGCACCGCCTTGCCGGAGTCGCAAGTACTCGCGCATCTGGTGGACCAGGCATTGATGAAACACCCGGAAGTCGTGAACGTCGGTCGCCGCACCGGACGCGCCGAGCTGGATGAACATTCGCTGGGCGTCGAAGCCTCCGAAATCGAGGTCTCGCTGCAAATGAAAGACCGCAGCAAGGAGGAATTCCTGGCCGCTCTGCGCGAAGATTTGGCGGGCATCCCCGGCCTGGTCATCAACATCGGCCAGCCGATTTCGCATCGCATTGACCACATGCTCTCCGGCTCGCGCTCGAGCATCGCGGTGAAGCTGTTTGGCCCGGACCTCTACAAGCTGCGCACGCTCGGCGACCAGGTGCGGCAGGAGATGGAGACGGTGCCCGGCGTGGTGGACCTCAGCCTCGAACCGCAGGTGGACGTGCCCGTGCTGCGCGTCGTGTTCGACCGGCCCGCGCTTGCGCGGCACGGGCTGAACGTCCGCGAAGTGGGCGGCACACTGCAGGCGGCCATCCAGGGCTTGCAGGTGAGCACCGTGCTGGAGGGGCAGAATGCCTTCGCGCTGGTGCTGCGGCTGGCCGACCCGCCGCTTCCGGCGTCTGGTCCCATCACGCCGCCGTGGACTACTGACACGCTGGGCGACTTGCTGATTGACACGCCCGCCGGCGCGAAGGTGCCGCTGCGCACGCTGGCGCGCATCATCAAGGACACCGGCCCGAACACGATCAGCCGTGAGCAGGTGGAGCGGAAAATCGTCGTGTCGGCCAACGTCGCCGGGCGCGATGTGACCTCCGTCGTGCGCGACATCCAGCAGCGGGTGAACCCGCTCGTCGCGGCGCAGGCCGGCTATCGCGTGGTTTACGGCGGCCAGTTCGAGAGCGCCGCGAGTGCCAGCCGCGCGCTGCTGTTGCTGGGCGTGGCGGTGGTCGTCGGCATCGGGTTCCTGCTGCACCTGGCCTTCGGCTCCGCCCGCGACGCCGCGCTCGTGATGCTCAACCTGCCGCTGGCTTTGATCGGCGGGGTGGCGGGGGTGTTCGCCGGCGGCGGCGTGCTGAGCGTGGCGTCCTTGATCGGCTTCATCACCGTGTTTGGCATCGCCACGCGCAACGGCATCATGCTCGTCTCGCACATTCGTCATTTGCAGGAGAAGGAAGGCGTCCGCGACCTGCGCGAAGCCGTCTTTCGCGGCTCCCTCGAACGGCTCGCGCCGATCCTGATGACCGCGCTGGCGGCGGGTCTGGCGCTGATTCCGTTGGTGCTGTCCGGCGGCCGGCCGGGCAACGAAATCCAGACCCCGATGGCGCTGGTCATCCTGTTCGGCCTGCTGACTTCGATGCTGTTGAACATGGTGATCGTCCCGACGCTTTACCTGCGTTTCGGGCGGCCGGTCGGACGCATGGCAGAATCATCCCTGGCAAAATGATGAAATACGGCCCAGCGATGGGTGCGGAATGGTTTTGCCACCCATCATTCTGCTTCGCAGTCCGCCAACTCCCACGATCTGTTATGACAATCCATCGCTTACTCCCTGTTGCGTTCTTCGCACTTCTAGGTGCCGCCGCAGTGTCGGCTGCCAGTGATGCGCAGCCCGCCACCAGACAGTTGGAACACCTGACCCTCGAACAGGCCCTTGAACTGGCCGACCTGCGGCAGCCCGAGATCGCCGAGGCAGTGGCCTTGATCGAGGCCGCGGAAGGCCGCGCCCGGCAGGCCGGTGCGTTTCCCAATCCGGAGGCCATTCTCGGCGCGCAGCAAATCCCGTTCAGCCGCAACGCCGCGAAAGACCAAGAATACGTGGCCGGGATCGGGCAGACCATCCCGCTCGGCAGCCGCCTTGCCAAAGCGCGCGCCGCCGAGCTGCTCGACCGCGAGGTCCGCGCCCGTGGACTGGAGGTGAAGCGCCGGGAAATTCACCGGCGCGTCCGGAGCGCCTTCGCCACCGCGTTGTATCAGGAGCAGGCGCATCAGGCTCAAAACGAGATCCTGCAAAGCACCACGAGGGCGGTGGCGACCACCCGGGCGCGCCTCGAGGCCGGGGACGCTTTGTGCGAAGACCTGGCGCGCGTGGAGATGGATCTGGCCCGCGCCCAGGTTGAGTTGCAGCGCGCCGAGTCCCTCCGCGAGCAGGCGCTGGTCGCGCTGGCCTCGGCGATGGGAGATGCCAGCCTGGCCGTGAAGTCCCTGGACGGGACGCTGGAGATGGCGTTCGAGATTCCCACGCTCGAAACCCTGGCCGCCAGCCTGTACGCCCAGCCGGAAAGCGCGCTTGCCGAGGCGGACCTCCGTGCCCGCACCGCGCGCGTGGACTTGGCCAAAGCCGAGCGCATCCCCGACGTGAAAGTGGAAGTGCTCTATCACCGTCTGGAGGCGAGCCGGGAGAACACCTTCGATGTCGCGTTGAGCATCCCGCTGCCACTCTTTAATCGCAATCAAGGCAGGCTCCGCGAAGCCCGGGCCGAGGTGCTCGCCGCCGAGGCGCGTGCCCGCATGACCCAGAACGAACTGACGGCACGCCTGCGCGAAGCCTGCCTGCAACTCAACACCGCCCTCGCCTCCAGCCGCGCGCTGCAGACAGAAATCCTCCCGCGGGCCGAGCTGGTGGTGAAAGCCGCCGAAGCGCGATATACCCTCGGCGACATCAGCCTGGCCGAGTTGCTGCCGGTGCGCCGCGAGTGGGCCGCGGCGCGACTGAGCTACCTCGAATCCCTGCGGGACGCGCTGGTAGCCTGGAGCCAGGTCAAGTCACTGATGGGACCCAATTGAGGTTTCCCGGCGGTGGCTGCCGCGCCAGCCCGGAAGCTCTTCGGCAAGGCGACCGCACAAGCGTCCCGCCTCGAAACAGTCCCTCCTCCGAGCGACTCGCTCTCAGCGGCCATCCGGTGACGGAGTCGGAACCAGCCAGGCGGAGAGCGCCTTAATGAGTTCCGGCGGCAGGCGGCGGGGCCGTTCATCCAGTCCGGCGCAGGCGTGGAGGGTTTCGGCTTCGACGACCGTCCGTCCTTCCGCCTCGCGAATGACGTAGGCGAAGTTCATTCGGGCGCCCCGGAGCGCCGTCAGCCGGACTTGAATGGCGAGTTCGTCGTCGTAGCGCGCCAGGCGCAGATACCGGAGCCGGGTCTCCACGATGGGAAAGACCCAGCCCCGCTCCTGCCACGCGAGGAAGGGCTGTCCACAGGCGCGCATGAACTCGCCGCGCGCGACCTCGAGCAGATCCAGGTACCGCGCATGGTACACGTGATTGCCGACCGTGCATTCGGCGTAGCTCACGCGGTGCCGGTGGACAAAGGGTGACGATGGCGCGGTTGGCGAATCGTTGGCAGATGCGGGATGGGACATGCGTAAAGCTGCTGGCAACGGGCGCGGATAGCGATCGCCGGCCCGGGCGATGGAAGCGCCCGGCACCCGCCACTTCAAGCATTGAGACGGGCGGAAGGCAACACGCAGCCCGGCCCTGTTTTTTGCTCGCCCGCGACAGACGGGAATTCAATCTCCCGGCAGCCAATGAAACCGCTGCTTCTCCTCCACGGTCGGGTGATTGATCCGCAACAAAAGCTCGACGCGGTCGCCGACGTGCTGCTGGCCCACGGCAAGGTGGTGGCGGTCGGCCCGGAGGCGGCCGCCAAGGCGCCCCCTGACGCGGACCGTCTCGACGTGCAGGGCAAAGTGGTCTGCCCCGGCCTGATTGACCTGCATGTGCATCTGCGGGAACCGGGGCAGAGTGCCAAGGAGACCATCGCCACCGGAACGGCGGCGGCGGCGCGAGGAGGTTTCACGACCATTGTTTGCATGCCAAACACCGCGCCGGTGATTGACACCCCGGGCACGGTTTCGTGGATTCACGAAAAGTCCAAGGCCGAGGCGCGCGTGAACGTGCTGGTGGCCGGAGCAATCACCAAGGGCCTTGCCGGGGAGGAATTGGCACCGATCGGTTCGCTGCACAAGGCGGGTGTGGTGGCCATCACGGACGACGGGCATTGCGTGCAAAACAACGAACTGATGCGGCGCGCCCTCGAGTATTCCACGATGTTCGGACTGCTCGTAATGGACCATTGCCAGGACTACTCGCTGGTAACGCAGGGCGTCGCCCACGAAGGGTATTACAGCACGATGCTCGGCCTGCGCGGGTGGCCGGCGGAGGGCGAAGAACTGATCGTGGCGCGGAACATCCTGCTGGCGGAGCGGACTGGCGCGCGCGTGCATTGTCAGCATTTGAGCGCAGCAGGCAGCGTGCGGTTGCTGCGGGAGGCCCGCAGCCGCGGGGTTCCTGTGTCCGGGGAAGCCTGTCCGCATCATTTCGTGCTGACGGACGCCGCGCTGGCGGGCAGTGCCGAGTTCTGGCGAACGGACGGCAAGGGGTTGTTCGGATATTCAGAGGAGGCCGCCAAACCGCAGTGGCCCGCGTTCGACACCAACTTCAAGATGAACCCGCCGCTGCGTAGCGCGGCCGACCGGGAGGCAATCCTCGAGGGCCTGGTGGACGGCACCATTGAGGTGCTCGCCAGCGATCACGCGCCCCACTGCGGCCACGAAAAAGAGGTTGAGTTCGACTTCGCGCCCTTCGGCATCACCGGCCTTGAAACCGGGCTGGCGCTCTCGCTCATGCAGCTCTGCGGCTCGGGTCGGTTGACTTTGCCGCAGGTCATCGCCAAGTACACGTGCGGGCCGGCAAAGCTGCTGGGGCTCGCCCGCAAAGGCTCCCTGGCCGCGGGCTGTGATGCGGATGTGACGGTGATTGATCCGGAGACCGAATGGGTGTTTCAGCCGGAAGAAACCGCCAGCAAATCCCGGAACAGCCCGTTTTACGGCTGGCCCCTCAAGGGCCGCGCGGTGCTGACGATCGTCGGGGGCAAGATTGCCTGGCGGGCGTAGCCCGAGCCCCAAGCCCTGTCAGTGCGCGTCCAGCACGTCGGAGACGCCCAGCCCGCCGTCTATCAGGCCGCGACCGCGTCGTTCCGGCGTGGGGGCCGCCGTTGCCTGGACCTTGCTCTCAAGGAACTCCGCAACCGCTTTCTGCCCTTTTTCGCGAGCCACATCCAGAGGCGTCTTTCCGCCGGGTCCCGTTCGGGTGGCGTCCGCCCCGGCGTTGGCGAGGAGCTGGACCATCGGCAGGTCGCCTTTCATGGCGGCCACGTGCAGCGCGGTCCAGCCTGCCTTGTCCTTGGCGTTCAGATCGGACTTCGCCGCGATGTGATGCCGCACTACCGGGTAATCGCCCTCCTGCACGGCGGTGTGCAGCGGCTTGGTGGGTTTGCCGGGACCGCAACCCACCGTGAGCAGCCCCACTGCCCAGATCAATCCGGCCCAAAGAACCCTGGCTTTCATGAACCAGAGGTTAGCCCAAGTTTGTCAGTTGCGAACCTTTTTCTGCGAGTTCCACCCGCGAGGATTGGTCGCTGCAACGTACCGTGCGCACGGCTGAGGAGCGAGCCACCAACTCATCGCGCAACCCGGGAATGCCTCCACATCTCGATGAAGAGGAGCGCCGGCACGGGGAACGGCTCGCCTGCCTCCTGACCCTTACGCGGTCTCTTGGCAACAACCGATTGTGGGGTTGGCGCTTTGGCGAAACGCCTCCCGTCCCAAGAAGCGGCGCCATCAGGCCGTCGGGAGGTGACTCCGATAGACGGTTGGGGAAACGCCGGTAATCCGCTTGAAGACCCGGTTGAAATGCGTGAGCGACTGAAACCCCACTTCAAACGCGATTTCGCTGATCCGCAGGTTGGGGTTGAGCGCGAGATTCTTCGCGCGTTCGATCCGCACCCGGGAGACGTAGTCGGTGAAATTGATCCCGGTGGCTTTCTTGAACACCTTGCAGAAGTAGAACGTGCTGGCGTTCACCGCCTCCGCTACATCAGTCAGGGAAAGTTCCTCCGACTGATGCTGCTGAATGAACTCCTTGGCTTTCTGAACCATCAGCGGCTCATTGTGGTCCTGATGCATCACCAGCCGGTTGCTCGCCAGCGCCAAGTGCTGCGCGAAAATGCCCAGCATCCGGATGACCGCATCGTGCTCGGTCGCGGACAAGACCCGGGTCGCATGATAGGCGCGTCGCAAGGCCGAACGCGGCACTTCGAGCTCCCATCCTTCCACCAGTCTGGCGATGTGTTCGAACTGGCCCTGCGTGGGCTTCTTGCGGAACACCTGGCCGGTCTGCAGCAACCCGACGAGGCGGTCGCCCAGCCGGACGGGCACGGCCGTCTCACACATCCCGGACACGCACGTCACGGTTCGCGGCGCTTCCTGCGCCAGTTCGCTCAGGCGTTGCTGCGTGTGCAGACAGGCGGCGCAGGCGGCGCTCTTTGAGGCCATCATGGCACAATAGGCGTTCTCGTTTCGCCGTCCGTGATAGGGCAGTTGCCAGGATTCAAGCGGGCGCAGCGCCAAGGGAAGCCCGGTCATGTCGCCGAAGGCCCGGTGGTAGTCGAGGAACAACTTGGAGTTGGTCAGCGCCTCGACAATACTCTTGCCGTTGGTGTTCATGGTGGACGTCAGAAAAGCGAGGGGCGGTGGCGATTCCGCGACGGCCCCGGACAGGGGGCGAGCTTGCGAGGTGACTTTGCAAGTCTTGCGGTCACAACGACAAATTAGGTGGGGTGGAATTCCAAGTCAACGCGCGAGCGGTTCTAATTTCGTTGCCCACGCCCATTTCCACCGGAAACGCCGGTCACCTCGCGAGCGCTGCGTGTGAACAGGCGGTCCGCGTGGGCGACGTTGCTGGCGACCGGACTGCTTCCGGCCACCTTGCTTCGCTTCACGCCTCCAGTTCGTGCAGTCGGGTGGCTGCGGCCTCCCAGTCGGCGGTCAGGTTGGCCAGACGCGCAAGGACTTCCTGCATCTCCCGGTTCACGATTACCGCCCGACCGGGCTCGGCGTAGGTTGCCGGGGCTTCGAGTTCGCGAGTCAGTTCAGCTTGCCGGGTCTCCAGACCGGCGATCTCCTGCTCCAGCCGGCTCACCGCCTGTCTTGCTTCCCGCAACCGGCGCGCCCGCTCCTGGCGCTGTTCAGCCTCCGCCCGCTTGCGCTCCCGGCGTTCCTGTGCGGCCGTAGCGTTTCCCGCCGGGTTCCGGCCCCCGCCAGCCGCCGCGGTTTTTGGCGGGGCAGTCTGTGCCGCCATACGGAGGGCGGCGGTTTTGTCGAGGTAGTACTGATAATCGCCGGGGTAGGCGGTCACGCGCCCGTTCTGGACGTGGACGACATGATTCGCGAGCTGCCGGATGAAATAGACATCGTGGCTGATGAAGACCACGGTGCCCTGAAACTGCTGGAGGGCGTACAAGAGGGCATCCACGCTGGCGAGATCGAGGTGCGTCGTCGGCTCATCCATGAGCAGCAGATTGGGTGGGTCCAGCAACAACTTCACCAGTGCCAGGCGGCTCTTTTCGCCACCACTGAGCACACTCACTCTTTTGAAGACGTCGTCGCCACGGAACAGAAACGATCCGAGCACGGTCCGGGCGAAGGTCTCGGTGAAGCGCTGGGGCGTGTTGAAGGCTTCTTCGAGGACCGTCAGCTCGGGCTTCAACATCTCGACCCGGTACTGCGAGTAGTACCCGACCTTGACGTTATGCCCCAGCCGCCGCTCGCCCGCCTGAGGAGTCAAAACACCCGCCAGGAGCTTCAGGAGGGTGGATTTGCCCGCGCCGTTCGGGCCCACGAGCACAGTCCGCTGCCCGCGCTCCGCCACAAAGTCCAGCGAGTCGTACACGACCGTCCTGTCGTACGCGAAGTGAACCCGGTCCAGCGTCACCACCTTGAGGCCGCTGCGCTCTGGCTGGGGAAACGCAAAGTCAATGGTCGCCTCGTCACTCTGCGGTGCGGCGATCTTCTCCATCCGGTCAATCTGCTTCTGCTTGGCCTTCGCCTGGCTGGCCTTGGTGTTCTTGGCCCCAAACCGCTCGATGAACCGCTCGAGCCGCGCAATCTCGCGCTGCTGGTTCTTGAAGGCCGCCAGCAAATGCTCCTCATTGGCCTCCCGCTGCTCCAGGAAGTCATCGTAGTTGCCGCGATAGCGAAACATCCGTCCATGCCGCAACTCGATCACGGACGTGACCAGTTCGTTGAGGAACTCGCGGTCGTGCGAGATGATCAGGATCGCGCCCGGGTAGGTCTTCAAGTAACCCTGAAACCAGAGCAGCGCCTCAAGGTCCAGGTGGTTGGTGGGCTCGTCGAGCATGAGCAGATCCGGTTCCTGCACGAGCAACCGGGCGAGGTGGGCCCGCATCACCCAGCCGCCGCTCATTTCCCGTGCTGGTCGGTCGAAGTCCCTCTGCCGAAAGCTCAAACCCGCCAGCACCTGCTTGGCTTTCGGGACCAAGTCGGGCCCGCCCAGGTCCTCGAAGCGCCGCTCCCACTCATGCACTTCCGCAGGGTCGCTGTCAGGGCACGCCCGCAGTTCGCGAAGGCGGCGCTGGGTCTCCACGAGCTCGGGAGACACCCCCGTCGCCAGTTCGAGCACCGTTTCGTCGCCGGCCGGCGCGCTTTCCTGCGGCAGGTGGCCCAAGCGGATGCCGCGCTGAAAGGTGACCTCGCCCGTGTCCGCCGGCTCCTGCCCCAGGATAATCGAAAACAGGGTGGACTTGCCCGCCCCGTTGGCGCCGATCAGGCCAACCCGATCCTCTCGCGTCAGAGTAAGCGAGACGCCCGCGAAGAGCGTGCGTCCGGCGTAGCCTTTGCTGACATCAGCGAGCGTAAGCATCCGGGCGAATTCTGCGGGACGGCGCCGTCACGCGGCAAGGACCGGCCTTCTCGCGCAGGGCAACAACCTCAGGCTGCCCGGATCCGTTTCTCGGCCAGTTGGCAGGCGAGACGAATCGCCGCGATCATGCTGGACGGGTTTGCGCGGTCGCGGCCGGCGATGTCATACGCCGTGCCGTGATCGGGGGACGTGCGGATGAAAGGCAGGCCAAGAGTCCAGTTCACGCCGCGCTCAAAAGCCAGCATCTTGAGGGGCGCGAGGCCCTGGTCGTGATACATCGCCACCACCGCGTCGTACTCTCCCCGCAGCGCGTGGTAAAACAACGTGTCGGCAGGCAAAGGGCCGCACACGTCGAGGCCCCCCGCGCGCGCGGCGTGAACGGCCGGAGCGATCGTGGTGATTTCCTCCGTCCCGAACTGCCCGCCCTCACCGGCGTGAGGATTGAGACCGCATACGGCCACGCGCGCCCGGCAAAGGCCCAGCTCGCGGCAGGCGGCCGCCGCCCGTTCGATGGCGCATTCCAGCCTCGAGCGCGTGATTTGTGCCGCGACGTCGCGGATCGCGACGTGGGTCGTCACCAGCGCCACGCGCAACCAGCGCCCGCGATCGTCTTCGCCGAGCAGCATCATCACCGGGTTGGGCACGCCCGCCAGTTCGGCGAGGAATTCCGTTTGCCCTACGAACGGTTGTCCGCTGCGGACGATGGCCTCCTTGGACACCGGGGCAGTGACCAGCGCCGCCAACTCGCCGCGCAAACAGCGGGCCGCCCCCTCCCGCAGGGCCGCCACCGCCGCGCGGGCCGCTTCCGGAGCGCTAGGCTCAAGCCGATCTGGCAGCGGCGGTCCGGCCGCCAGCACGGTCACGCGCGCCGCCGCGTTCTCCGCCCACGGGGCCAACGTCACCCCCACCGTTCGATTGGCGCGGTCTAACCAGCCGGGGTCACCGATGATCAGGAAGCGCGCCCCCGGATCGTCGGCCAGCGCCGCCAGCGCCTTCAGGGTGATTTCCGGACCGATGCCGGTCACGTCGCCCAGCGCAATGCCAATCGGTGCGGTCATCCGATGAGGCCCCGGTTCAACCACCCATACCAAGCCCGACCAGCCGCGCGAACAGGAGAAGCGAGCCAAACGTCGCGTCGCGAATCAGTCCGCGCACCTGAGGAACCTGAATCGCCAGGATCACGATGATGAACCCGTACTGGGCCATGCGAAAATAGGTCTCGTAACTCATCTGCGTGAAGTTTTTGAGCACGTGCGAGCCATCCAGGGGCGGGATGGGCAGCAGGTTGAAAAAGCACAGCAGCAGACTGATCGCCGCCATCCGGATGGCCACGTCCACCATCTGCGGCTGGCCGGCCAGTTCGAACCCGCGCGCCAGACTGACGATGAGACCCGCCAGGACGAAGTTCATGGCCGGCCCGGCCAGCGCGATCAGCGTGTCGTCGAAGCGGGGGTGCCGCAGATTGTTCAGATTGACCGGGACCGGCCGGCCCCAGCCGATGATGAAATTGGCCAATCCCGAGTTCGCAGCCGACAGGAACACGACAGCCAGCGGCAGCACCACGGTGCCGATGACCTCCATGTGAACGATCGGATTGAGCGACACGCGCCCGAGGTTGTAGGCCGTGTCGTCGCCCCGCTTCCACGCGACCCACGCGTGGGCAAACTCGTGGAAGGTCAGCAGAATCAGGAGGCAGACGTAACTCAGAAGTCCGTCCAACAGGGCATTTACGCTCATCTGGGCCACACAGTATCACACGCGGCGCGGGTGCCAAGGCGCGCGGGGCGGGCGCGTCCGAATGGACGCGGAAGCTGGCTTCTGCCTCGGCCGGGGAGCAGACTGGGGGCGATGAAAAGCCCGACGCGGAACGGATCCTTGTGGGTCCTGTTGGTCCTGTTGACCGGTTCGATCGGTGGTGCCGCTCGGGCCGCCGGCGCGGCCGGATCGCCCGGGCTCCCGGAGCATGGGCAGGCGCGGGCGACAGAAGGCGTGGCGGCGTTGCCCCCGAGTGAACCGTGGTTTCCGCAAGCGCCACCGTTGCCACCGCCGCCGGGGGAAGTCAGTCGCGTGGCGACGGTCGAAGAACTTTTCGCCGCGGTGGCAACGGTCAAACCGGGCGGTACGGTGTTGATTGCCGAAGGCCACTATTGGCTGCCCCGCTGTCTCCGCATTCGCACTGACGGCGTCACGCTGCGGGGGGAATCCGGCAACCGCGCGAAGGTGATCCTCGACGGGGCGCGGAGTCAGGACGGGGAATTGGTCGCCCTGCACGCCTGCGCGGGAGTGACGCTCGCCGACCTGACCCTGCAACACGTCCCGCACAACGGGCTCAAGATCAATTCGGACTCGGGCGTCCAGCGCGTGACGCTCTACAACTGCATCCTGCGCAACATCTGGCAGCGCGCGGTCAAGGGGGTCAAAGTGCCCCTCGATCGGCTCGAATCCCTGCGCCCTCGGGACTGCCGCATCCAGTACTGCCTTTTCTACAACGACCGCCCGAAACGCTTCGAGGACGACCCGGCCGACACGCCGGAGAGTTTCAACGGGAATTACGTCGGGGGGGATTGACGTCATGTACGCCCGAGGATGGCTGATCGCAGACAATGTGTTCATCGGCATCCAGGGACGCACCCGCGAAGCCCGGGGAGCCGTTTTCCTCTGGCACGAAACCGAAGACTGCGTGGTGGAACGAAACATCATTGTGGACTGCGACACCGGGATCGCCCTGGGCAATTCACACAAGCCGGCCGAGGTGCCCGTTCACGCGAGGCGGTGCGTGGTCCGAAACAACTTCATCACCCGCGCCCCGGAAAACGGCATCGTGGCCGACTTCACGCACGACTGCCTCATCGCGCATAACACCATCCACGATCCCACCAACCGCCTGGGCAGACTCATCCGGCTGGTCCACGACAATGACGGTCTGGTGGTCGCCAACAACCTCCTCAGCGGTCCGCCGCTTCGGAACGAGTCCTCCAGCCGGATGACCTTGCGCCACAACCTCGCCGGTGACTGGACCAGCCTGTTCGTGAACCCAGCCACCGGGAATCTCCGCTTGCGGTCTGCGCCTTCTCCGGGCGCGGAACTGATCGAGGCCGTGGGGGGTGTAGCGGACGACATGGATCGCCAGCCGCGGGGACCCAGACCGACGCCCGGCGCGGACGAACTGGTGCAGCCGGATTGATCCGGGTGGTGCGGGACCGAACGGCAAGGTGGTGCGGTCCGCTCCCTCGCGCCAACACCGCGCCGAACATTTGGCCGCAACGTACAGCTTCCAAAAACGCGGTTGACGCCGCAACGGCGGCTTCACTAGCTTGATCGCGCTTCTTGGTGGGGGGCGTAGCTCAATTGGTTAGAGCGCTGCCCTGTCACGGCAGAGGTTACGGGTTCGAGCCCCGCCGCTCCCGCCATTCCCTTCCCCCCGCGCCGCGGCAACTGGCGCAGCGCGGCGCGACGCTGGCGCCGCAGTGTTTTCCCATGACGGTTCGTCGTTGCCGGGGGCGGTCCGCGCCGCACCTCAGAGCGGCGATCGCTGTTGCCCCCGTGGTTGGGTGCCGTGGCACAAAGATCTGAATGAGGTATTGAGCGTTTCCACGCCGGATCACGGGAGGGGCAAAGCCGCGAGCGGCGCGGGGTCAGGACTTGCGCCCCAAAGGGCTGGCACGTTCTTCGCGGTTGTGTGGACGTCGCCTCGGCGTTTTCCAACAGACTAACGGGCGCGCCCCATAATGGCCCACCGCGCTTTCAGACCGTTCGCGTGGTCTCTGGCGTCACCGCCGGCGCCAGCAACGCCTTGCCCACCGGCGTCCTCACCCCGCGCCCGAACCACGCCGCCGCCACGCCCATTCTGGCCAGAAACGCCGGCATCACCGTCGTGGCGATCTCATGCGACCAATCCGCGAAGAGCGACGCCAGCCCGATGCCCAGCACCGTGCCGTTAAGCCAGCGCGGGCGGCCCGCCCGTGTCGGCCCTGTAGGCAGGTGTTTGGAATGTGCGTCGTCAGTGTGCATCGCGGAATGTGCGCGAACCGCACCAATGAATACTCAATCCTGCCCGCCGCTGAAAGCTCTGGTTCATCTTCGCTCTGCCGCAAGAGAACGCAGAGGACGCAAAGGAAACCGCGAATAGACGCAAATCAACGCCAATGTGGGATGAGATCAAACGCCCAAGACGATTTGTTCGTCCACATTCGGCGACAGGTAGCCGGAGAACGCCAGGAGCAGGACGCTCAAGCCGGTGGCATCGCGCGCCGCGAGCGGGCGCAAGACGCCTTTGGGATTTCCCGCGTGGCGGATGTTCGGGTAGTCGGAACAGAAGCCGTAACCGACCATGACTTCTTGGGCGGCTTCGAGGAACTCGACGATGGCGGATTCGGTGGCGAGGTCACCGCTCACCCTAACCCTCGCCCCTCGGAGTGGAGAGGGAAATGGCCGCAACGGTAAGCGACCACCAGCAACGAAACAGGCGCGGGCCGGGATTCAGCGCCGACGGCGCGGGATTCCTCAGCCCAGTCCAATGGGCTGGGAATACGGGTCAGCCCCATGCCTCCGCCCTGAAGGGGCGGAATAAACTCAATCCCACACATACCGTTCATCGTAAGACACCTGGTAGCGTTCAAGGAATTTCCGGTATTCATCCTGAAACGTGGTTCGGCGGTGGTGCTCGGCCTGGTTCTCAATGTAACGAACGACCGCGTCGGCGTCGGACTGGCTGACAGAGAACGCGCCGTAGCCGCTCTGCCAGTGAAAGGCCATGAACTCCGGCCCTTTGGTCTTGATCCATTTCGACGAACTGGTTTTCACGATCTCGACCACCTTGGCAACCGTGAGCGTGCGCGACAGTCCGAAGAACAGGTGAACGTGGTCTTCCACGCCGCCCACCTTGAGGGGAGGGCAATCGTTGTCACGGAGAACCACCGACAGGTATGGATGCAGTTCGGCGCGGATGGCGGGCGTGAGCACGGGAACACGGTCCTTCGTGCTGAAAATCAGGTGGACCAGGATGCGCGCGAGGGATTGGGGCATGGGGTTAACGCGGCCCGTCAGGCCGCGGGGTGGTGTGGGTGGCCGTGTTCCCAGGGCGTTGCCCTGGGCTGAGGGATGACGGCCCGATGGGCCTGGAATTCCGGAGATCTTGCGCTCGACTCGGGGATGACGGCCCGTCGGGCTTGGAATTCCCGAGGTCTTGCGCTCGGCTCGGGGATGGTGGTCCGTTGGGCCTGGCCGGTCCAGCGCCGACGGCGCGGGATTCCTCAGCCCAGCCCATCGGGCTGGGGATACGGCCCGCAACCGGAAGGTCCGCCCTGAAGGGGCGGGATAATCCGTGGCGGCCACGGATGCGATGCCCATCGTCGGAACGGAATCGGTGATGGTAACGCGGCCATTCAGGCCGCAGGAGATTGTCGGTGGCCGTGTTCCCAGGGCGTTGCCCTGGGCTGAGGGATGACGGCCCGTTGGGCCTGGAATTCCCGAGGTCCTGCCCTCGACTCGGGGATGACAGCCCGTTGGGCCGGGCTTGGCGCAGGCTGCCGGTCATAGCTCTTCTTGAAAGGCGCAGTGCAGCAGCGATTGGAACAAATCGTCGAGCCGCTTCCGGCTGGCGGCTTGCGCGGCCTGCAACGCGCGGATTTCGGCAACTTGCTGGCCGAATGCCTCCTGAACTCCGATGGGCGGTGTGGGGATCGAGACGCCTTCAAGGTTTTTGCGCGTGATTTGAGGCTGCGCCGCGCCAGTGATTGTGTCGTTCATTCCGCGCACGCGAAGTGTCCACTCCAAGAACTCGAGAGTGATTGCGGATTCATCCGGGTCATCCAACGCCATTGAATTGCCGGTGACATAGGACTTTGGTTCGCAGACGTTGATCGTGCCGCACGTCGCACCGCGACAGGTTATCAGCACCGTCGGCTGCTCGTGGTTGTAGGAATGGTAAAAACCAATTCGGCCATTTGCTCCGTAAACCGGAAAGCCCGTCTCGGTCAGTTCTTCCTGGGAAATTGTTGGCCACTGCTTCGGGAAGCAAAGGTCCACGAGCTTCCGCATCGGCCAGCGTTTCGGATTGCTGACCGGATGGCCGAACTGCATGTCGTAGATTGCGGCAAGGACGTCGTTGGTCCGCTCGTCGGCTTGGGTGCGGAGGCGGCGCAAGGCCTCGGCCTCGTCCAGTAGCCGCACCAGCCGCTCCTGCTCGGCCAGCGGGGGAAGGGGCGTCGGAATGCTTAATAGACTTTTGGCATCCACACGCGGGAGGTTTGCGCCCGCCATCTTGTTCTTAACCGCGGCAAGCACGAAATCCGAGCGCAGGTAGTATGCAGCAAACTCGGGCCGAATTCGCTTTTGGTCGCAGTTAAGAACGACAATGTCGGTCGAACAGATTCCCTCGTTCGCTGCCAGGTGGACCTTGTTCAGGTAAGGCCGCAGTTTGCCGTAGAGAATTTGCCCCGGTCGAAAAACATTCTTTGTGCTCAAGATGTCCGCGCTGGGAGTCTCCGGCCTATCCAGCAAACGGCCTGTGTGGCTTTCGATGTGTTCAAGCCCTACGTAGTTGAACGCGCGGTCGGCATAGTCACGCGGTTCAATCCGCTCCGGGCTGACGCGCGCGACATCGCCCAGCGCAGTTATCGGCCACTTGCTCATGGTGCGGCCTCCGTGGTGCGCTGCCACCCCTCACCCTGGCCCTCTCCCCTCGGCGGGGAGAGGGAAATGATGGCGGGCGCGAGGGTTGCGGTGGTCACGGTCGCCTTGCCTGCGCCGTGTCGTGGCTTCTCCCTCGCCCCCTTGGGGGAGAGGGTCGGGGTGAGGGGGCTCGTGCTCACCGAATCGCTCCCTTCAACTTTTCCGCCCCCTCGGTGATTTCCCTCTCCATGCGGATGACATCGGCGAGAATTGGGTCGGGCGGGTTGGGTTTCACGACCTTGGGGCGGGCAAATCGCATGCCTCAGAGAATCTCCAGACAGGCGGCATCGGGTTCTCGCTGGAGCAGGCGTGCCTGCTGGGAATGGGGAAACAGGTCGGCCAGCCGTTCACAGAGCTTGAAGCTGAGGTTCTGGTCGAACAGCAGCTTCATGAGGCGGTTATGAGGCGGCGTTCACGGTCCGCGGCATAGGCCAGACAGGCACGGATGTCCTCTTCGGTCAGTTCGGGATATTCGCTGAGGATTTGTTCATGGGACATGCCGGCAGACAGCCAGCCGAGCACGTCGGCCACGGCGATGCGCATCTTGCGGATGCACGGGCGTCCACCGCGTTTGCCCGGCTCAATCGTGATGATGTTCTGGTAGTTCATTTGCGGGTCGAAGTTAACATGGATTGCAGGGCTTTGGCACGAGCGGAAATCTCCTCTTCGATCTTGAGCACATCGGCGAGGATTTGGTCGGGCGGGTCGTGTTTCACGGCATCGAGCCGGACGGGTTTGTAGTTTCCCGGCATCAGATACCAGCGGTTGTCGCGGATTTTCTCGATGGGCACGCGGAAGCTGTTCGGCCCTTCCTCGCGGTTCGGCCACTTGGCGAGGATGTCGGGGATGTCGTTGGCCTCGGTGGGCGTGCGTTTGTCGTCGAGCGTGAAGCCGTCGGCGGTGAGTTCGTAGAACCAGACTTCTTTGGTCGCGCCGGTCCACCCCTCACCCTGACCCTCTCCCCTCGGAGGGGAGAGGGAATCCGCGCCTGCGCTCAGCTCGCCTGTCGTGGTCGGTTTGGCCATGCGGGCGATGGTCTGTTCGCTCGTCCTCTTGGAGGAGAGGGGCGGGGTGAGGGGGTGCTTCTGAAAGATGAGAATCGCCGTGCCGACGCCGGAGTAGGGTTTGAACACGCCGGACGGCAGGGCGATGACGGCCTGCAGCTCGCAGGTCGTCAGCAACAGCTCGCGCACCTTGCGGTCGGCGCGGCCCGAACCGAACAGGACGCCGTTGGGCACGATGACGCCGGCGCGGCCATGGTCCGTGAGGTGGTCGAGAAACCATTTGAGGAAGAGCAATTCGGTGTCGCGCGTATCGAGGGCGATGTCGGCGAGGATGCTTTCCTTCTGCACGCGGCCGGCGAAGGGCGGGTTGGCGAGGATGACGTCGTAGCGCGGGCCGGGGTATTGTCCGCGGAGGGTGGTGGTGAGCGGGTTGTGGTGCTCGATTTTGGCGCGTTCGAGCTGGTGGAGATAGAGGTTGAGGATGCCGATCTTCACCATGTTGGCGTCGTTGTCGAAGCCGGTGAAAGCGTGCCGGTCCAGAAAATCCCATTGCGCCTGCTTGAGCAACTGGCCGTCCACGATGCCGCGCGCGAGGTCGGCGGGTTGGGTGTGCTGCCGCAGAATGTGCGTGTAGGCGGAGATGAGAAAGCCCGCCGTGCCGCACGCCGGGTCGCAGATGCGCTCGCCGGGCTGGGGGTTCACAAGCGCGACGATCAGGTCAATAATGTGGCGCGGGGTGCGGAACTGGCCGTTCGTGCCGGACTGCGAGAGCTTGCTCAGGAGGTATTCATACATGTCGCCCTTCACGTCGTGGCCCTCCCGCGGGGCGAGGTCCATGCCGGCGATGACCTGGACGACGGCGCGGAGGGTGGGGCGGTCGTAAATTTTGAGGGTGGCGTTGCGGAAGAGTTCCCGGCCGGTGGGGGTGAGTCCGGGGAGTTCGTGGAGTTTTTCAATCGCGCTGCGGAGGGTGTCGAACAGTTCGTTTCCGGTGAGGGTGACGAAGTTGCCCCAGGCGTAGCGCGCCCACGAGCCGGAGAAGATGCGCTGGTAGTTTTTCTCGATGAGCGCGGCCTGTTCGTCGCGTTCGGAGAGGAGGCGCAGGAAGATGAGGTAGGAGAGCTGCTCGATGGAATCCATCGGGTTGTTCACGCCGCCGGCCCAGAGGATGTTCATGAGCTGGTCCACCTTCTGGCGGAGGCCGGAGGAGAAGAAGTTTGAGCCGTTGCTCTGGCTCAACTTGACGACGGAATCGCGCTGGGTTTCGGGTTTGCGCATAAGGGAGTTGGTGGGGCTATTTCCGGTGTTGCGCAGGCTTTGATATTCCGCTCTGGAATTTCGGAATGCACCCCTGACGCGGACCGCCCCCCGTCGGAGGGACGAAGGAAGCAGGATCAGCAAGGCCTTTCCTCGTCTGGGGGGAGAACGAATCCGGGCGGTCGCTCCGCAGTCCGCGCGCGGCATCCTTCGTCAAGGCGCGCTGCTTCTCCCTCTCCCTCGGAGGGGAGAGGGTTGGGGTGAGGGTGAGGCCTGGGCAGGAACGCAGCAATCTCCTTTGCGCGCCCCGTCCGCTCCATTAACGCATACCAGATTTCAAATCGGATCGTCTCAAGCTCCCCGCGCACCTGATGATTCCAGAAACGCAGCGTTTTGATCCCCTGCGCCGCGAGAAAGCGTTCACGTTCCTCATCGTGCTGGCGCTGCTCCGGGAAACCGTGTCCACCGCCGTCCAGTTCCACGGACAGCCGGGCTTCGACGCAGAAGAAGTCCAGGAAGTAGATTCCGCACGGGTATTGGCGGCGGAATTTGAAGTCGTTGAAACGCCGGTCACGCAACAAACGCCAGAGCCGTTTCTCGGCATCGGTGGATTTCCTGCGGAGTTCACGGGAGAAATCGCGAGCCGCGGTGGCGCGCGTGCGGCGAGCACCCCTCACCCTGACCCTCTCCCCTCGGAGGGGAGAGGGAATCGGCGCTGCGGGCGAGTCCGGTGCTGGCGACAGGGGCGGCATGCTTCCCGTCGCCCTCTCCCGGCGGAGGGGAGAGGGAATTGGCGCTGCGGGCGAGTCCGACCCTGGCAATACGACTGGCGCGTTCAGTGTCTCCCTCTCGCCTTTGAGGGAAGTAGGCCGGGGTGAGGGTTGAGTGTTCATTTCGCAGATGCTTGTTTCACCGCCAAACGCGAGCACTGGACGAGCGAGGATTGGCGCAGGGCTTCAAAGACCTGGTCGCGCTCGGTGAAGCGGGCGAGTGCGTCCAGCCCGCCCAGCGTGCGGAACTGACTGCGCTGAAAAAGCTTGTTCAGGCGACCGGCGAGGAAGTCGGCAAGGGCTTCGGAATCGTCGCTGACGAGGTCAGCCGTGGCGTTGAGCCACTTCGTGTCGTGGTAGCGAAGATTGAAGCGCGCGGCGATGGAATCCACGGTGTCGGCAACGACCTCGTCTTTGGTTGGGAGCGGGCGTTTGCCGAGCGCGTTGTAAACGAAGGCGGGCGTCGGCGCGGGAACGCCGTAAGACATGACGAGCTTGTCCAGCGCGTAAAACATCTCCGGGCGGTGATAGAACCGTTCCTGCAAAATGGTTTCGATGGCGTCGTCGTCCTCGGCTGCGACGGCTTCCGGCAAGTCCGGATCAACCTCGGCAAACTCCTTGAGGTCGCGCTCGAATGAACCGCGAAAGGTCATCACGTCCACTTTCTCGCCGTTCGGGCCGACGATGCGGATTTCCTGGCTGACGATCCGGTCCGTGCCTTCCCACACAGGAATCTCGCGGGAGCGTTCGGGCGTTTCCGCGGTGGCTTCCTCGCCCTCCCGCAGCATCATGCCGCCGGTGTCGCCCGGCTCGTAACGCACCGGCACGGCCCGCCGCTCGCCCGCGCGCGGGACTTTGAGCGGCGCGGAATAATCGTATTTCTCCTCGAAGAATTCCGCGACGGCGCAGAAATCGAGCAGGAAGAAATGCTTCTTCTCGTATTCGGTGTTGCCGACCACAAACGTGAACCGCCGCGTTCCCCGGCCTTTGATTTGAATGTATTCGGTCGGGGAGAACACGGGGCGCATGAGCACCACATTGAGCAGGTCGCGGCAGTTGTAGCCGGTGGTAAGCATGTCCACGGAAACCGCGATGCGTTCGGGGCGTTTGCCATCGCGGAACTCTTTGGCCAGCGACGATGAGTCGGGAATGCGCGAGGTGATGGTCAGCGCGATGCCGGGCTTCATCTCGTTCAGGATTTTGGTGAGGGCCGTGGCGTGGGTCTGGTTGACGGCGAAAACAATAGACTTGCCAATCTGTCCGGTGGGGTCGCGTTGCGCTTCGCGCAGGAACGCCTCGCACATGACGCGATTGCGATGGGGCGTGAAAATTTTCCGCTCCAAGTCTTGAATCTTGAAGTTTTCCTCCTGTTCGTTGACGACGATTGTCCAGCCAGCGTCCTGCAACGCCTGCGTCGTGATGTCCGAGCGGCAATCGTAAATCTTCGGCAGGCAGAGGAACGGGCCTTCCGGGTCTTGCACGGCATCGGCAATGTCGTAACGGAAAGTCGGCTGGCCCGGCTCGCAACCGAAGTAGTGGTAGGTGTCGCGAAGCTGACGGGCTTCGAGTGTCTTGGGGTCTTCTTGTGCCAGTTGCTGGATGTTGACGTTCTTCAGATATGCCTTGGGCGTGGCCGTGAGGCCGATGCGCGTGGCCTGGAAGAACTGAACGACTTCGCGGGCGTCGCCGTAGATGGAGCGGTGCGCCTCGTCGTTGATGACGAGATCGAAATAGAACGGCGTGAACTCCTCGCGGTAACGGCGATCCATCATCAGCGATTGAATCGTGGCGATGACGACGGATGAACCGAGCAGTTCGCCGGTGCGCCGCGCTGTTTTATAGATGACGGGGTGATAATCACGCAGCACGACATTGAAGTCTTCCAGCGTCTGTCTGGCCAATTCGATGCGGTCAACGATGAACAGAACCCGCTCGGCGTTTCGCGTGAGCAGAAACCGACGGATGAGCGCCGCGCAGAGCAGCGTTTTGCCCGTGCCGGTCGCCATTTCGAGCAGGAACTTTCGGCGTGATTCATTGTCGAAGCCCTTGGCGATGGCATCCATCGCGCGGATTTGATAGCCGCGCAGGGTCAGGTCGGGCTTGAGCGAACGCAGATAGGCGGGGGTGATGACCTCGGTTTGCAGCGGACGCGGCGGTTGCAGATTCTTCAGCCGCACGCGCTCCAAATCATCGCGCGACGGCAGCCGTTCAATGCGGTAAGCGTCGCGCTGGTCTGCGCGCTGAAAGTTCCAGAACCAATGCTCGCGCCCGTTGGAGAGAATGACAAACGGCGCGTTCAGATTCTCGGCGTAGCCGCGCGCCTGCTCTTTGGCGTCATAGGGGTCGCGGTCTTCGCGCTTGGCTTCGAGAACGCAGAGCGTCCGGCCAAGCTGGTCTTTGAGAAGATAGTCGGCGCGGCCAGTCGCCGTGTGCAGTTCAAATTGGACTTGCTCCGGATCAAGCAAGTTCCATCCGCTGAATTCCAGCGCCTTGTCAATCAGGACGCGGGAAAAAGCTTCGTTCTGGCCGGCTGGCATAGTGCGAAATTAGCGAACTGGTCGGCGAATGAACAGTCTTTATGGCTTTCCACGGCAGCAACAGCAGCGCCGTCGCCGGGCCAACGATCGCTCCCAGCGTATCCATCATCCGCTCGAACCCGAACGCCCGCCCGTAGGTCTCCGGCGTGACCGCCCCCGCCAGCAACGCCTTGCGCACCGGCGTGCGCGCCTGCGGAGACGGACCAGATGGCCGCTCGCCGGATGAGGGTCACCCATAGTACGGCTTTTGATCGAGCCCTTGTCTTCCATCCCACCCTGTGACAGCCAAAGAACTCCGGCGACCGAGCCGTGCAGAAGCGCCGAGCACGCCTCGCCGGGCTCACCGCTTGAAACGCGGTTCATTTCTCGCGGCAGGCTTCCCGGAGGTTCCCGGCGGGCGTGCCCTCGGGATCTGACCCGTTCCCGGAATCAAGCGGATCGTCGTGGCGCAGGCTGCCGACTGATTGGCGACACCGCCTGGCCCATTCCCTAGACCGGCAGTCAGTCCAGCCACCCGAGAGCAATCCCGGGGGTCAATACAGCCACGGCACGAAACGCCGCACGCAACGGGCGTAGTCGGCGTAGTCCGGGAACCGCTCCCGGAGCCAGGCCTCTTCGCGACGGGATTTGAAGTCCAGCAAGATCGCCTGCGCCAGGGCAATCACCACGGTGACACCGCTTGCCCACCACGCGGCCCAAGCCAGCGACAGCAATGTCAGGCTGGTGTACAACGGATGCCGAACCAGCCGATAAACGCCGTGCCGGATGAGTTGCGAACCCTCGTTTGGCTTCGGAAAGATCGTGCGATTGCGCCCCAAGACCCAGGCACCGGAGATTCCGAACCCAGCGCCGAGCAGAAACAGCATCGCCGCCACTGCCGCCAGCCAGGGCGGTCGCTGACCTCCGGATGCCAGCGGACCTGCCGCCAGCACCAGAAGCATCGTGAAGGATTGCGCCAGCACCCAACCGCCGCCACGGGCCAGGAACCCCCCGTTCCCGGGCGCTTGCGTGGGGCGTTCACTCTGCGGCGGTGGACGCCTTTCGGACATGCCTGAGGATTTCACCGCGAACCACTGGGGCTTTTGAATTTTGGCCCCTTTCGAGGCCGGAGTTCGTCGCCTGTCGTTGGGCCACCGCCTTCACCGTCAGAACCCCGCCTGCTGGATGGCCAAGGCCAGCGGCTCGAGCAGCGCGCGGGGGAACACGCCCAGCCCCAGAACCGCGGCCGCCGTCATCCCAATCACGACGAACTCCATCACGTCCGGGCGCGTCGCGGGAACCGCCCCGTCTGGCGGCAGCACATACGCGCGCTTGAGCAGCTTCAGGTAGTAGTACAACGACACCACGCTCAGGGCGATGGCGACCAGGACCAACCAGAAAAGGCTGAGCGAGCCGTCCCCTGCCCGGGTCGCCGCCACGAAGACATAGAACTTGCCAAGGAACCCGGCCAGAGGCGGGATGCCCGCCAGCGACAGCAGGAAGATCATCAGACACAGCGCCAGCGCGGGCGAACGCCGGGCCAGGCCGTTGAAGCCATCGGCCGCGTCGCTGCCGGTCGCGCGCTCGACCACCGCGACGATGCCGAATGCTCCCACCGTACTCAGAGCGTAGGTGATCGCGTAGTACAGAATCGCGGCGAGGGCGGCCGGGCGGTTTGCGGGCGTTGCCAGCGCCATCAACCCCAGCAGCAAGTAGCCGGCATGGGCAATGGCCGAATAGGCCAACAGGCGTTTCACGCTGCGCTGCGCGATGGCGGCCAGATTGCCCAGGAGCATCGAAGCCAGCGCGACCACCGCCAGCAACGGCAGCCAACCCGTCGTGAAGCCGTGCCAGTCCGCTCCCCCGGCCATCGGCCCCAGGCCTTGCGCCAACACGATGCCAAAAACGGCGAAGCTGGCCACCTTGGATCCCGACGCGATGAAGGCCGCCGCCGGCGTGGGTGCGCCTTCATAGGCGTCGGGCGCCCAGAGGTGAAACGGAACCGCCGCCACCTTGAATCCGAAGCCCATCACCACGCAGACGAGGGCAACGAGCGTCAGCGCATCCGGGGGCTTGAGGGCGACGGCGGCCGCGATGACCGGCAAGCGGGTACTGCCGGCCACGCCGTAGAGCAGACTGAAACCGAAGAGAAGAAACGCCGCCGCGACACTGCCAAAGAAGAAGTACTTGAGCGCCGCCTCGGCGGAGGCGCGGTCGCGTTTGTTGAACCCCGCCAGGACGTACAGCGGCAGGCTGGTCAGTTCCAGCGCGAGGAACAGCATCAGGAGATCCTGCGTGCTGACGAGCACCATCATGCCGATGGTTCCGAGCAGCAGCAGACTGAAGTACTCGCCCACGTGGCCGGTGAACCGCGGATCCAGTGAGAGTCCGGCCACCAGCAAAGTGAGCAGGACCAACCCAGCCTTCACCAGTTGAGTCAGCGGGCTGGTGACCAACACGCCCTCGGCGATCGTTCCGTAACCCGGCGCGAACCCCAGCCACAGCAGCGCCATCGCGCCACCGACCGCCGTTATGCCCGCGCCGAGAATGGCGCGGTGGCGGAGCGATTCCCCACGCATCCCCCCGAGGTCGGCGAACAACACCGCCAGTGCCGCCACCGCCAGCGCCGTTTCCGGCGCGGCCAGCCTCAGCGCCTCCAGATAGCTGAACGGGTTCACAGCGCGGCTCCTTTCCGCAGGTTGTCCAGCAGCGTCACCACCGACGGAGTAATGAGGTCGAGGAGCAGGCGCGGATACAACCCGATCACCAGCGACGTGCTGATCAGCAGCACGGCCCCGACCCGCTCCGGGAATGAAATCGGCTCCAGCACCGGCGATGGCGCGGGCGGGGGACTCCCCGGCGGAAGGGTATCGGCGAAGAAGGCCTTCTGGATCGCCCGCAGGGTGAACGCCACGCCCACCAGGATGCCCAAGCCCGCCACCCCGGCCAGGGCGGGGAAGGCGTGCCAGGCGCCCACCAGCACGGACAGTTCCGCCACAAAACCGCTGAAACCCGGCAGGCCCATGGAGGCCACGCCCGCGAGGACGAACGTCACCGCGGCAAACGGCAGCGCACGGTTCAAGTTCAACTTTTCGAGCTCGCCCAGCTCGCGGGTGTGCGTGCGGTCATAGACCATCCGCCCCACCACGGCGAACAGCAGGCCGGCGATGATCCCGTGGGAAAACATCTGCAGGACGGCGCCGCTGACGCCGAGGTGGTGGAGCGTCACCAGTCCCAGCAGCACGAAACCCATGTGGCTCACGCTCGAGTAGCCGATCACGAACTTGAAGTCCGACTGCACCAGCGCCACCAGCGCCCCCGTACACGATGCCCACCACCGCCAGCACCGCCAGCGGCGTTTGCCATGCCAGCAGCCCCGCTGGAAACAACGTCATTGCCACGCGCAAGGCGCCGTAGGCCCCGAGCTTCATGACCACACCCGCGAGCAGCATCGAAGCCGCGGTCGGCGCGGCGACGTGACCGGTCGGCGCCCAGGTGTGGAACGGCCACAGGCCCGCCAGCACAGCGAAGCCCACAAACACCAGCGGAAACGCCCATTTCTGGAAGGCCGGCGCGAACGTCACCTGCGCCAGCGCCGCGAGATCGAACGTGGACTGTCCAGTCTGTTGGGCAGCGACCACGACGGCAGCCACCATGCCGGCCAGCACCATCGCGCTGCCCACCAGCGAGTAGAGCACCAGCTTCATCGCGCCGTACTCGCGCCGGGTCGAGCCCCAAATGGCGATCAAGAAGTACTTCGGGATGATCGCGATCTCGTAAAAGACGAACAGCAGCAGCAGATCAAAACTCAGGAACACGCCGTACACACCGCCGATCAGTGCGAGATAGAAGGAGAAGAACTCGCGCGGCCGCTGTTCGATGTTCCAGGCGAACAGCACGCCCGCCACGGCGGCAATCCCCGTAAGCACCACCAGCACGAGATTGATACCATCCACCGCGAGGAAGTACTCGCTGCCCAGCGCGGGAATCCACGGCAGGCGAACCACGGTCGTCAGGCCCGCCGCGGGATCGAAACGGATCGCCCCGACCAAACCCACCACCAGGCCGGCGAGCGCCGTGACCAGCGCGAGCCAGCGCGCGACGCCGGCACCGGCCCGCGGCCACAGCATCAGCGCCACCACTCCGGCGAAACTCAGATAGATCGTCCAGGCGAGCATCGTCGTTACGGGGCGAGCCGGCCGGCCGTGGCCGTGATCGTGGCGTCAAACACACCCACCAGCACTTGCGGATACACGCCGAGCACGAACAGGAGCGCGATCGCCGGCCCGACCAGCCACCGCTCACCGGTCGTGAGGTCGGGGAATGACGCCCATCGTGGATTCAGCGGACCGTGAAACACGCGCTGCATCAGCGTGAGGAGAAAGACCGCCGTGATCAGCAGACCCAATACCGACAACGCTGCCGCCCACGGCGCGAGCGGAAAGGCGCCCTTGAAAATCAGGAACTCGCCCACGAAACCGTTCAGCCCTGGAAGGCCCAGCGACGAAAACACGGCGATGCCCATGAGCCCGCAGAAGACCGGCGCGACCTGCCGCAGACCGCCAAAGTCGTCGCAGTTGCGCCGCCCTTCCGTCCGCCGTTCCAACAGGGCCATGAACCCGAAAAGCGCGGACGCGGTCAGGCCGTGATTGAACATCTGGAGGACCACCCCGTTGAGCGCGGCCACCGCCTCGGCCGCCAGCCGGGCGTCGTCGCCAGTGGCGCGCAGCGCGGCGAAGATTCCCAGCAGGCAGTAGCCCAGGTGGTTGATCGAGGAGTACGCGAGGAGCCGTTTCAGGTCGCGCTGCGCAAAGGCCGCGGCCGCTGCGCAGACGATGGTCAGCACCGCCAGCCAGAGCAGTGGTGTCAGCCACGCGCGAAGTTGGTCCGGAAAGATCGGCACCAGGATGCGCAGGAAACCATAGACGCCCATTTTCGACATCAACCCGGTCAGCAACATGGTCACCGGCGACGGCGCCTCCGCGTACGCGGCCGGCAGCCAGGTGTGAAAGGGGATCACCGGCACCTTCACCGCCAGTCCCAGAAACACGCCGCCGAACACCAGCAGCGCGAGGGTTTCGTTCGAGAGGCTGGCCCAGGTCAGCTTGCCCGCGAAGGCGGCGGCCAGCCCGCCATCCGCGGCCAGCGCGGCGAGTTCGGGAAAGTTGAATCGGCCCGTCGCCAGGAACAACGCGAGGAACGCCAGCAACATCGCGATGCTGCCGACCATCGTATAGACGAAGAACTGCGTCGCTGCCGGCCCGCGTTCCGGTCCACCCCACAGGCGCACGAGGAAGAACGCCGGCACGAGGCTGAGCTCCCAGTAGAGGAACCAGTGGAAAAAGTTCTGCGCCGTGAACGTACCAACGAGCCCGGCCTGAACGAACAACACCAGCGAATGGTACAGCGGCGCCCGTTCCTCGACCCGCCCCGAGAGGAGCAACGCCAGCGGCGTCACCAGCGCGGTCAGCAGCAGCAGGGTCACGCCCAGCCCGTCCACGCCCAGGAAGTATTCGACCGCCAGCGTCGGCACCCATGCGCCGCGCTCAACGAACTGGAGGTCCGCCCGCCGCGAGTCAAAACCGGCCAGCATCACCAGGGTGAGGACAAGCACCAGGCCGCTTACCGCGAGCGCGAGCCGGCGCGCCGTGGCCGATCGGGCCGGCGACACGAACAACAGCGCGAGGCCGCCGAGCAGCGGGGTAAAGGTCAGCAAAGAGAGGAGGGGCACGGAGTTCATCCCTTCACCCCCCAGGTCAGCAACAGGAGCAACAGCGCCAATGCCAGCGCAAGCGCCCGCAGATAGTTGGGCAGCCGGCCATCCTGCAGAGTGGCGGTCAGCCCGGCGGCGCGCCGCACCCGCCCGCACACCAGATCGAAGCCGAGGTTGATGCCGAATTCATCCAGGACCTTGCTCACCCACGACAGCCCCCAAGCGATCCCCTGAAGGGCCAGCACCGCTCCACCCCAGAGCCACCGGTCCAGCAGGTCGCAGACTCGCGCCCAACCCGCGTGCCAGCGAACCACGGTGGCCTCGTACAACTCGTCCACGAAGAACTTGCCGGCCAGCACCCGATACACCGCCGGCCACCGCATGGCGAGGGCGTCCGGCGACTCAGCGCTGTCCAGGGGCCGGCGGCCGTACAACCACCAGCCCAGCGCCATGCCACCGAGCGCGAGACAGGACGACGCCAGCAGCAGTGACAGATGCTCCCACGCGAAGAGCTTCGACGGTTTGAATGCCAGTTCCTCGCCCGTCAGGAAGGCCTGGAACCACGGCCATGCCGGCGTGCCGAGGAAGCCCAGCAGCACCGCGAAGCCGGCCAGCACCGCCAGCGGCACGGTCATCACCGGCGGGCTTTCGTGGGGCGTCGCCGCGCCAGCCGTGCGCCCGTTCCCGCCGCGCCACTCGCCGAAGAACACGTGGCACACCTGGCGCGTCATGTAGAACGCCGTGAGCAAGGCCCCCACCAGGCCCAGATACAGCGGCACCTTCGACACCGGCCAACCGTGCGCGGCGTGAAGGATTTCGTCCTTGCTCCAGAAACCCGAGAACACCAGCGGGAAGCCCGCGAGCGCCAGCATCCCGACGGCATAGGTCGCGAACGTAACCGGCATCCAACGACGCAAGCCACCCATCCGCCGGATGTCCTGTTCCTCGTGGCAGCCGTGAATGACCAAGCCCGCGCCCAGAAACAGCAGCGCCTTGAAGAATGCGTGGGTGATCAGGTGGAACATCCCCACGGCCACGCCGCCCACGCCGATCCCCAGCATCATGAAGCCCAGTTGCGAAACCGTGGAATACGCGAGGATCCGCTTGAGATCATTCTGCGCCACAGCGATGCACGCGGCGAACACGGCCGTTATGGCTCCCACCCAGGTCACCGCCTGCAGCGCCGCCGTTTCCGCCGGCGTCCCCACGGGGTGCGCGGCAATCAGCGGATACATCCGCGCCAGCAGGAACACGCCCGCCGCCACCATCGTCGCCGCGTGGATCAGCGCGCTCACCGGCGTGGGGCCCTCCATCGCGTCGGGCAACCACACGTGCAACGGGACCTGGCCGGACTTGCCAATCGCGCCGCAGAAGATCAGCAGTGAAATCGCGGTCGAAAGGCCCATTCCCCCGAGCGTGGCCTGCGTCGCCAGTTGGGTCAGTGCCGAGTGCTCGAGGCAGCCGCGGCCGTCGTCGTAGAACAGCAGCGTGCCCGTCTCATGGTACAGCCAGACCATGCCCAGCAGCAGACCCAGGTCGCCAATGCGCGTGGTGATGAACGCCTTTTTCGCCGCGGCCGCCGCGCTCGGCTGGCGGTACCAGAAGCCGATCAAGAGATACGAAGCCAGCCCAACCAGTTCCCAGCAGATGAACAGCAGCAACAGGCTGTTGGCGATCACCAGCCCGAGCATCGCAGCGGCAAACAGTGCCAGGAAACAAAAGAACCGGGTGAAGTTGTCGTCGTGCGCCATGTAGCCGGTGCTGTAGATGAAGATCAGCAGCCCCACGAGGGTCACCATCACCAGCATCACGGCGGTCAGCGGGTCGAGCACCCACCCCAACCGGACCGCTTCTCCGCCGAGCGAGAGCCACGGAAAGTTGCGCGGGTCATGCGCCACCGCCCCGTGCGAGGCCGTTCCCACCGTCGCGAAAAACGCCATCAGCGACAGACCGAGTCCAGCCGCCAGGGACGCGATCGCCAACCCGGCGGCCCAGCGACGGCTTGCCCGCGGCAGCACGGCCGAGATTCCCGCCGCCAGCAGCGGCAGCACCGGGATCAGCCAGAGATAGGCGGCGGGTGAGGTCATGCGACGCTGGTCAGCAGGACAGCGGAAGCATCCGGGAAGGGCGCCGGGGGAGCCGGGCGAGGTCGCCGAGGCGGCCACGAGTGCGTCGCACGCAGTTCCTACCGCACGCTTGAGGCCCTCGCGCCTTCACCCCTTCAACTCCTCCACTGCGTCGAGGTTCGCGGTCCGGGCATGGCGGTAGATCGCGATCACCAGCGCCAAACCCACCGCCGCTTCCGCGGCCGCCACGGCGATGGCGAACAGCGCAAACATCACCCCGGTCAGCGCTTCTGGATTCGGGCCGAATCGCCAAAACGCGATGAAGTTGAGGTTCGCCGCGTTGAGCATGAACTCGATGCCGAGCAGCACGAGGATCGCGTTCCGGCGCGTCAACACACCCGTCAGGCCGATGCCAAACAGCAAGGCCGAGACGATCAGGAAACTCTGCAGGGTGCTCATGGCCGGCGCGCCTCCCCGGGATCGCGCAGCGCCAGCAGCACCGCTCCGATCAATGCCGCCGTCAGCAACAGCCCCAGCACCTCCAGGGGCAGGACGTACGTGGTCATCAACCGTTCGCCGATTGCCTTGACCGGGGCGGCGGGCGACGACACCGCCTCCGGCGACCGAGCCACGAGGCTTGCCTTCACCATGGCCACCAGGGCGCCGGTCACCAACACACCAATGCCCACACCGGGCAACCACGGCTCGACCCGCGGGGATTCGCCCGCAACGCGCGCGGGCCGGGTCAACAGGACGGCAATCACGATCAGGATTGCCACCGCGCCCACATAGACCAGCACCTGTCCGAAGGCGACAAACTCCGCGCCCAATCCGAGGAACAACCCGGCCAGGCCGAGAAACGCCACAGCCCCGGCCAGGGCGCAGTGAATCAGGTTCCGAAGGGTCATCGCGGCGGCGGCTCCGGCCAGCGTGATCGTCGCAAAAATCAGCAGCGCGGTGTTCATCGGGTCTTCACGCGACAAGCCGATAGGTCCGTGGGCCGAGGCCGTGGCGCGTGTACAACGCGCGGCCCAGCAGCGAGTACGGGATGAGAATCATCGCCGCGCACCCGACCCAGCGCAGGATTCCGGCGCCGGCGAACGCCCACCCTCGCGAGTACCACCACACGGCCGCCACCACGAGATTCCACAAAACCAGCGGGAGCAGAAACTTCCATGCGAAGCCCATCAGGTGGTCCACCCGCACGCGCGGCAGGGTTCCCCGCACCCAGATGAAAAAGACGATGAACCCGGCCAGTTTCACGCCGAACCAAAACCACGAGGGCAGCCAGTCCAGCCCGGCCACCGGCGCGTGCCAGCCCCCGAGAAACAGCGTGATCGCCAGCGCGCTGACCGCAAACAGCCCGAGATACTCGGCGATGAAGAAGATGGCGTATTTGAAGCCGGAGTACTCGACCAGATGCCCGGCCACGAGTTCCGCCTCGCCTTCCGGCAGATCAAACGGGGCGCGATTCGACTCAGCGGTGGCGGCGATGAGGAAGATGACGAAGGCCGCCAGCCCCCACGGCGTGAACACCCACCACCGGGCCAACCAGCCCCAGTGGTGACCGGCCTGGCTGTCCACGATGTCCTCGAGCGACAGCGAGCCCACCAGCATCACCACCCCGAGGGTGGCGAGAATCAGCGGCAGTTCGTAGCTGATCATCTGGGCGATGGCCCGCATCGCCCCGAGCAGGGAAAACTTGTTGTGACTCGACCACCCTGCCATGAAGACGGCCAGCTCGACGCACGCTCCGGCGGCGAAGAAGAACAAGAGGCCGGCATCGAAGTCCACCGCCACCATGTTCCGGCCAAAGGGCAGCACGGCGTAGGCGAGCAACACGGGCGCGAGCATCACCACCGGCGCGAGGAAGTGGAGCACCTTGTCGGCGGAGACCGGGACAATGTCTTCCTTGGTCAGAGCCTTGATGAAATCCGCCAACGGCTGCAGCAGGCCCGCCGGGCCCACGCGATTGGGCCCCGGCCGGTTCTGAATGCGGCCCAGCCCCTTGCGCTCCACCAGGACCGTCAGCGCGAAGAGCGACGCGAAGACACCCAAAATTGCCGCCGCGGAAATCAACGGCGACGCCAGCCCCCGCCAGCCCTCGGGCAACGCGCCGACGACGGCGTGCTTCAGGTTGACGAACAACTGGTCAAAGAGCTCGAACATCGCTCAGGTCGCCACTGCGTTGACGGCGGCGGGAGCCGGCGCTTTCGCCGCCGCCGCTTTCGCCTTTGCCGCTGCCTTGGCCTGCTCGGCTGCCAGCCGTTCATCCACCTCGGCGGCTTCGAGCGGGTGAATCGCCCGGTAATACGAATTGGGTTTCGCCAGTTGGTGCTTGTTCAACAACAGCCCGCCAAAGCGGTTGTCGGTGCTCAGCTCGAAGGCGGTATCCATCTTGATGGCATCGAAGGGACAGACCTCCACGCAGATCTGGCAGCTCATGCACACCGAAATGTCGAGGTCGAAGATCCGCGGGTGCTTGAGCGCCTTGCCCTTGGCGTCGCGCTCGACCTCGATGTAGATGCATTGAGGCGGGCACTCCTTCTCGCAGATCTTGCAGGCCACGCAGCGCAGCCCTTTCATCGGGTCGTCGCCGTCGTACACGAGCATCGGGAAATTGCGCGAGTTCTCGGGCAACTCCTGACGCTCATCCGGGTACTCGATGGTCACCAGCCGCTCCGGGTCGTGGAAGCTGCCCACGAAATTCCGCGCCGTTTCGACGAAACCCTTGACGATGCCCGAGCCTAACATGATTGCGCGTGCGACGCCGTGATCATTGCGGCGTGTAGCGAATTTCGACGTGACGAATCTGCCCACCCAGATTCGACGCCCAGGCCAGGCTCGCCACCGCCAGCAGCCCCGTCAGGGCGATGGCCCCGACCCAGAGCGGCGACAACCCCTGGCCGCGTCGTGAAACCACCATCGCTGCCGCGGCAGCCCCGCCGGCGACCAAGGTCGCGGCGAGCGACAGCGCGGCCACGTCTGCATGGCGATCCGCCACTTCTGGCGCGTACCCGGGAACCCCCTTGACCGCGCCCAAGGCGGGCTGGCCGGTGAAGTACGCCGGCAAGACCAGCAGCGCGCTGGCCACATAAAGGCCCAACGCGGCGCGTTGAACGTCCGCGCTGCGTCGCAGCAGTCCCCAAGCGAGCAGCACCAGGGAAAACCCGATGCCGAACAACGGCGCATGGGAAGTGATGAGATGCCAGTGGGCGGAACTCATGGCCGGAGGGAGGCGAGGCTACTCGGTGACCGTGTCGTAAAACCTGAGGATGTCGCCCTTCTCGCCGGTCAGTTCGGCTTCCTTGAATTTGATCGCCGCCCGCGGATGCTGGTTGAGATAGCCGGTCAACAGATACGGCAGATCAAAGCCCCACAGCAGCTTTGCTCGCAGCGGCTCAATGTGCTGCTGCACGCAGCCCAGCACGGGCCGGAGGTCGTACTTGGGGTTGTGGAGAAACGCCAGCAGCAGTTCCATCGCACAATTGCCCGCACCGCGGCCGAGGCCGGCCAGCGTGGCGTCGAGGAAGTTCGCCCCGCGCACAATGCCCTCCACGGTATTGGCGAACGCAAGTTGAAGGTTGTTGTGCATGTGGACCCCCACCTCCTTGCCCGCCGGCTTGCAGTAGCCGAGGTATTTCTTGACCAGGAAACTCACCTGCTCCCCATAGAGCGAGCCGAAGCTGTCCACCACGTAGATGGCCTTCGCCTCGGAGGTGACCATGAGTTCCAGACCTTCGTTCAGTTCCCGCTCCGGGACGGTCGAGACAGCCATGAGGTTCAGGGTCGTCTCGTAGCCCTTGTCGTGGGCGTCTTTCACCATGTCGAGCGCGGTCGGGATCTGGTTGATGTACGTGGCCACGCGGACCATGTCCACGACGCTCTGCGACTTGGGCGGGATGTCCTCCTTGTAGTCGCACTTCTCGGCGTCCGCCATGACCGAGAGTTTCAGCGAGGTGGGGTTGTCCCCGACGATCCGGCGGATGTCCTCCTCGAGGCAGTATTTCCACGCGCCGTACTCGCCCACCTTGAGGTTCCGGCGCGACGCCTTGTAGCCGATCTCCATATAGTCCACGCCGGCCGCGACGCACGTCTCGTACACCGCCTTCACCACGCCGTCGTCGAACTGATGGTTGTTCATCAGTCCCCCGTCGCGGATGGTGCAATCCAGCACCTTGATCTCGGGGCGGAACGAAATCCAACGACCGGCGGGGCTTTCCTTCGGTTTCGGGCGGGAGGCGGTCTTGCTCGTATCTGCGCTCATGCGCGGCGGATACTGCGAAAACCCCCGCGGGGGGACAACAGCAGAAAACGCGGTTTGCCCGCGGACGTGCCACGCCGGGGCGCCCCCCCGGGTGCGTGCGTCATTGCGCGCCGAGATCAGCCCCGGCAGGCTCCGCGGGTGGACGTTGCCGAAACCCCGCGTTCCGCGCGAGCGGCCGACTGGCACCGGCCGTCAGTCATTGCCTTGTTGCTCGCCAACGCCGTGCCCTTGGTCGGCGTCCTCATGCTGCATTGGGAGGTCTTTCCGCTGATCCTGCTGTTCTGGCTGGAAAACATCGTGCTGGGCGGATTCAGCGCCCTCAAACTGCTGACCCTCGGGTTGACGCGCGCCGGTCAATTGCCGGCAGCGGTGTTGCTGACGGCGTTCTTCTGCGCCCACTACGGCATCTTCTGCGTGGTCCACGGCGGTTTCGTTTTCATGCTTTTCGGACAGGAACACCTTGGCTCCGGCCCGGCCCCCGGTCTTTCCGCCGTTACCGCCGTCCTCGGCCAGAAGCATCTCGGCTGGGCGCTGGCGGGCCTGGTGATCAGCCACGGTGTTTCCTTCGTGAGCAACTTCCTGCGAGCGGGGGAATATCGCCGGGCTGATCTGCCACGCCTCATGACTCAGCCCTACGCGCGAATGGTGGTCCTGCACGTCGCGCTGCTGGCGAGCGGCTTCATCCTCGTCACCTTGGGCTCGCCCCAGTCCGGCCTGATCATCCTGCTGGCGCTCAAGACAATCCTCGACCTGCGCGCCCATCTGCGCGAACGACGGAAGTTCGGCGACCCCGGGATGCCACCGGACCAGGGGGACAACGATAGATTCCTCCATCCTCGTGAGTGAAGTCTGGGTTCCCCAAGGGCGGTGAAGTGGTTCGCGCGGGTTGAGTCTCCGAAGCACGCCTGCCATCACGAGGCAGGAGACCCGGCACGGGCCCAGGCGCCGCCAGCAAAGCGGAAGTCGCGGCCTCGAACCGACGCGTGATGGCGCAACCAACGGCGGACGCCCGGAGCGCGGACGTTCACGTCCGCGGCAACAGGATCGTGCGACCAACTTGTGCGGTGGACTGTCTGAAGCTGCTACCGCCAAGGCCCGGGAGGAAGTTCCCAGCGCAGGAGGTCAGGCTGGTGTCGGTGTCGTGGCCCAGGCTGAACGGCACGCGGTTGAGCACGTGGTTGCTCCGGGCCACGACGCGGGCGAAAGGTGTCGGCCCCCGGTAGCGCCGGCTTTCCAGCCGGCCCCGGTGCCGAACGGGAGGTCGGCGGTACGGCCGATCCGGGAGTTGGGGCGGCGCCGTTCGCAGTCGGTGAGCGCCAGCCGGTCCAAGCGTTCGCGTGCGGGCCCGGCCGCGGACCTGAAGGTCCGCGCTCCGTCGAGGATCCACGACCGCCCTTGGGAGCGTGGACGTCCCCGTCCGCGGCAACAGGATGGTGTGGCGGAAGGCTGACGCTCGGAGTGCGGACGTCCCCGTCCGCGGCGCGCGACCAATGGCGGACGCCTGGAGCGCGGACGTTCACGTCCGCGGCAGAGCGGCTGGTTCAGCCAACTTCCGACGCCGCGTCTCCTGAAGTCGCCGGTGGCAAGGCTCCGGAAGCGGTGGTTGCAGCCGTAGGGGGTCAGGCCGGTGTCGGTGCCGTGGCCCAGGCTGAACGGCACGCGGTTGAGCACGTGGTTGCTCCGGGCCACGACGCGGGCGAAAGGTGTAGGCCCCCGGTAGCGCCGGCTTTCCAGCCGGCCCCGGTGCCGAACGGGAGGTCGGCGGTACGGCCGATCCGGGAGTTGGGGCCCCGCCGTTCGCAGTCGGTGAGCGCCAGCCGGTCCAAGCATTGGAGAGCGGACCTGGCCGCGGACCTGAAGGTCCGCGCTCCGGTGACAACGTCCGGCCGCCGCTTGGACCGCGGACGTCCCCGTCCGCAGCGCGCGACCAATGGCGGACGCCTGGGGCGCGGACGTTCACGTCCGCGGCAACAGGATCGCGCGACCAACTTGTGCGCTGGACTGTCTGAAGCTGCTACCGCCAAGGCCCGGGAGGAAGTTCCCGGCGCAGGGGGTCAGGCTGGTGTCGGTGCCGTGGCCCAGGCTGAACGGCACGCGGTTGAACACATTGTTGCTCCGGGCCACGACGCGGGCGAAAGGTGTCGGCCACTGGTAGCGCCGGCTTCCCAGCCGGCCCCGGTGCCAAACGGGAGGTCGGCGATACGTCCGATCCGCGAGTTGCGGCGGAGCCGTTTGCAGTCGGTGAGCGCCAGCCGGTCCAAGCATTGGAGAGTGGGTCTGGCCGCGGACCTGAAGGTCCGCGCTCCGTCGAGAACCCACAACCGCCCTTGGGAGCGTGGACGTCCCCGTCCGCGGCAACAGATGGCGCGACCAACGGCGGACGCCTGGGGCGAGAACGTTCACGTCCGCGGCAGAGAGGCTGGTTCAGCCAACTTCCAACGCCGCGTCTCCTGAAGTCGCCGGTGGCAAGGCTCCGGAAGCGGTGGTTGCAGCCGTAGGGGGTCAGGCTGGTGTCGGTGCCGTGGCCCAGGCTGAACGGCACGCGGTTGAGCACGTTGTTGCTCCGGGCCACGCCGCGGGCGAAAGGTGTCGGCCCCCGGTAGCGCCGGCTTTCCAGCCGGCCCCGGTGCCGACCGGGAGGTCGGCGGTACGGCCGATCCGGGAGTTGGGGCCCCGCCGTTCGCAGTCGGTTAGCACTGGCCGGCCCAAGCAATGAAGAGCGGGCCTGGCCGCGGACCTGAAGGTCCGCGCTCCGGTGACAACGTCCGGCCGCCGCTTGGACCGCGGACGTCCCCGTCCGCGGCGCGCGACCAATGGCGGACGCCTGGGGCGCGGACGTCCACGTCCGCGGCAACAGGATAGTGCGACCAACTTGTGCGCTGGACTGTCTGAAGCTGCTACCGCCAAGGCCCGGGAGGAAGTTCCCGGCGCAGGAGGTCAGGCCGGTGTCGGTGCCGTGGCCCAGGCTGAACGGCACGCGGTTGAGCACGTGGTTGCTCCGGGCCACGACGCGGGCGAAAGGTGTCGGCCACTGGTTTGAGGCTTGGGCGCGGCTGGCTCGCGGCTGCGGTCAGTTGCACGTAGGTCTGCCCCGGTTTGGCCGGGTCGCGCGCAGTCCCGTGGGCGCGCAGGAGACAGGCGCCTTCGGCTCGCGCGCTCTTCTGGAACTGCTCCCGTTCCCAGTCCCCGGAGAACGGCAAGCCGTCCTGGGTTTCGGTCAACTCCCACTGGAGCCAGCGCCAGGACTGGGGCTGGCGGTCCACGACGTACAATGCGGCTTCAAGGCGCTTACGCGGTCGGCGGCGCTGGCGTTGTTGCCACAGGTGCGGGACGACGGCTGGTTCTTCGACACCGAGCTTCTGGTGCTGGCGCAACGACAGGACTGGCGGACGGCGGAAGAGCCGGTGCGTTGGGTGGACGAGCCCGACAGCACGGTGAAGCTGGCGTCCACGATCTGGCGCGACCTGCGCGGGGTGTGGCGGTTGCGGCGGGCGCGGAGTGCGTAACTCAGGCAACGGACGACTCACAGCCTGACTTCGGGTCGGCTCGGGGAACTTGGCGGCAGCCTGCCGAGACGCCTTTCGGGAAAGTGCTACCGGCGAGTTCCGGGGCGCTCGCAGGGCCGTCTTTCCAGTGCCCGCTCCGCTCCCCATGATGGGATCTTGGTGTTCCCGCGTTGACGCAGAGCACGTCCCCAAGGGACACTGCAGCTCATGAAACACATTCGCGTTGCGCCGGGCGCTCATCTGGCGGGCCTCCTGCTTGCCGGCTGTCTGCTGCCTTTCCGATTCGGCGACTTCTCCGTCGCGCGCGCTGCCGACTGGCAACCCGCGCCCGGCCCGCTCCTGACCCGGTGGGCCAAGGACGTCTCGCCCCAGAAGGTCCACCCGGAATATCCGCGGCCGCAAATGGTCCGCGAACAGTGGGCAAACCTCAACGGCCTCTGGGACTACGCCATCGCGGCCAAGGACGCGCCGCGGCCCGCCACTTGGGACGGTCAAATCTTGGTGCCGTTTCCGATTGAGTCGGCGTTGTCCGGCGTGATGAAGCGGGTAAACGAGACCGAGCGCCTGTGGTATCGCCGCACCTTTCCGGTGCCGGACAACTGGAAGGGCCAGCGCGTGCTGCTGCATTTCGGCGCGGTGGACTGGCAGACGACCGTCTGGGTGAATGGACAGGAGGTCGGCTCTCACACCGGCGGCTACGATGCCTTCAGCTTCGACATCACCGAGGCGCTCAAGCCCGGCGGCGAGCAGGAACTCGTCGTGGCCGTGTGGGACCCCACCGACGCCGGCTATCAGCCGCGCGGCAAACAGGTCCGCAAACCCGGCGGCATCTGGTACACCCCCACTACCGGCATCTGGCAGACCGTGTGGCTCGAGCCCGTGGCGCCCGCGCACTTTCGACGGGTCCGCATCACACCGGATGTGGATCGCTCGAGTGTAACCGTGGAGGCTAATGCCCTCGGCACCGGCGCCCAACCCACCGTCAAAGTGGAACTGCTCGATGACGGCAAGGTCATCCGCGAAGCCGTGGTGGAACAAATGGTCGCCACGGCCTCTTTGCCTCCCCAACTCGTGCCGCGCGTCACCCTGGCAGTCCCCGACGCCAAACTTTGGTCACCCGATTCACCCCACCTTTACGGTTTGCGGCTCACGCTCTTGGAAGGCGGAAGGCCGGTGGACCGGATTGAGTCGTACTTCGGTCTGCGCAAGATCGCCGTGGCCAGGGACGCCGACGGCATCAATCGCCTCTTCCTCAACAACCAGCCCCTCTTCCAGTTCGGCCCGCTCGACCAGGGCTTTTGGCCTGACGGCCTTTACACCGCGCCGACCGACGAAGCCCTGCGCTATGACATCGAGATGACCAAGAAGCTCGGGTTCAACATGGCCCGCAAACACGTGAAGATCGAGCCCGCCCGCTGGTATTACTGGTGCGACAGGCTCGGTCTGCTCGTCTGGCAGGACATGCCCAGCGGCGACCGCTACATCGGCAGCCGCGACCCCGACATCACGCGCACGCCGGAATCCGGCGCCAATTTCGAGCGCGAGCTCAAGGCCATGGTGGACGGCTTCTACAACCATCCCAGCATCGTGGTCTGGGTGCCCTACAACGAAGGCTGGGGCCAGTGGGACACCTGCCGCATCGTGGACCTCATCAAGTCCTGGGATCCGACCCGTCTGGTGATCAACGCTTCCGGTTGGACCGACCGCCGCTGCGGCGACATCCACGACATCCACAGCTATCCCGGCCCGGCGGTGCCGCCGCTCGAAGAGAAGCGCGCGGTCGTGTTGGGCGAGTTCGGCGGCCTGGGCATGCCGGTGAAGGGCCACACCTGGCAGGATGAACGCAATTGGGGTTACGTCAGCTACAAGTCGAGCGACGAGCTCACCGAGGCCTATCTCGCGTTGCTCGACAAGCTGCATCCGATGACCGGCGCCCCCGGACTCGCCGCCGCTGTCTATACCCAAACCACGGACGTCGAGATCGAGGTCAACGGCCTGATGACCTATGACCGAGCGCTGGTGAAGATGGACGAGAAGCTCATCACGGCGGCAGCCAAGAAGCTCTACAGCCCGCCGCCCAAACGCGTCTCGCAGGGCGCCGCGCTGGTCCCACCGGCGACGCCGCTCGTGGCGCACGACCCCTACTTCAGCATCTGGTCGCAAGGCGACAAGCTGACCGACGTGGATACCACGCACTGGACCGGTCGCCCCCACCGGCTCACGAGCCTGGTGCGGATTGACGGCAAGCCTTACCGCGTCATGGGCGCTGCCCCGCGCACTGTACCGGCACTGGAGCAGAAGAGCCTGACCGTCTTGCCGACACGGACCATCTACACGTTCGAGGGAGGCGGCGTGGCATTGACGCTCACCTTCATGACCCCGGCGCTGCCCGAGGCCATTGACTTGCTGTCCCGGCCGGTCACGTACCTCACCTGGGACTTCGTTTCCACCGACGGTCGCACCCACGACGTGGCGGTCTATTTCGACGCGGCGGCGGAGATCACGGTCAACGAGCCGGGGCAGGCGGTGGCATGGGAGACCTCCAGCCTGACCGTCCAGTCTCAGCGAACTCCCGACGGCATGGCCAAGCCCATGGTCCTGGCCATCGCCAAAATGGGCAGCCAGGAGCAACCGGTTCTCGCCAAGAAAGGCGACGATCTTCGGATTGACTGGGGCCACCTCTACACGGTGGCACACACGGCGCAGTTCGGTGACTACGAGGTCACGTCCGCCGGAGTGGCCCGCCGGGCTTTCCTAGCATCCGGCAAGGTTTCCAATCAGGCCGATCCGCGCCAACCCCGGGCGGCGAATGATGAAATGCCCGTCAGCGCGTTCAGCGCAACCTTGGGCGCTGTCGGCAGCTCCCCCGTCTCCCGCTGGCTCATGCTGGCCTACGACGATCTCTACTCGATCCAGTACATGAAGAAGAATCTGCGGCCCTACTGGCGCCGCAACGGCTGGGAAGCCGCCGACCTGCTCCAAGCCGCCGCGCGCGACTACGAGTCGCTCAAGACCCGCTGCGCTGCCTTTGACCAGGAGTTGATGGCCGACCTCACCCGCGCTGGCGGCGAGAAGTACGCCACGCTCTGCGCCCTGGCCTACCGCCAGTGCTTCGCCGCGGGCAAGTTCGTCGCGGACGACAACGGTCAGCCGATGCAGTTCTCGAAAGAGAACCACTCCAACGGCTGCATCGCCACCTCGGACGTGTTCTACCCCATGGCCCCGCAGTTCCTGCTCTTGGGCCCGTCGCTGGCCAAGTCGTTCCTCGTGCCGTTCATGAACTATGCCGCGAGCGAGCGTTGGAAGTTCCCCTTTGCGCCGCACGACCTCGGCACCTATCCGCACGCCAACGGCCAGGTCTATGGCGGCGGCGAACGCAGCGAGGAAAACCAGATGCCCGTCGAGGAGTCCGGCAACCTGCTGATCCTCATGGCGGCGGTGGCGCAAATGGAAGGGAACGCCGACTTCGTGGACCTTTACTGGAAGCAGCTCGAGCAATGGGCCGAGTATCTCAAGGCCAAGGGCTACGATCCCGAGAACCAGCTCTGCACCGACGACTTCGCCGGGCACCTCGCCCACAACGTCAATCTCAGCGCCAAGGCGATCTGCGGCCTCGGCGCCTTTGCCAAGCTCTGTCAGATGCGCGGAGAGCAGGCCAAAGCCGACGAGTATTTCAGGCTCGCCCGCGAGTTCGCCGCCCGCTGGGTCAAGGAAGCCGACGACGGCGACCACTTCCGTCTGGCCTTCGACAAGGTTGGCACCTGGAGCCAGAAGTACAACCTCATCTGGGACCGCATCCTGGGGCTGAATCTCTTCCCGGCCGAAGTCGCGAAGAAAGAGATGGCGCACTACCGGCGGGTCCAGAACCGCTACGGCCTGCCGCTGGACAACCGCGAGACCTACACCAAGCTCGACTGGATTCTCTGGACCGCCACGCTCACGCAGGACCGCGCCGACTTCGAGGCCTTGACCGATCCAGTGTTTCGTTTCCTCAACGAAACGCCCGACCGCTCGCCGATGACAGACTGGTACCAGACCAAAACCGCGCGCAAGGTGGGCTTCACCGCCCGGCCCGTGGTGGGCGGTGTGTTCGCCCAGATGCTTTACGACCGGGCCATCTGGCAAAAGTGGGCCGGCCGCGACCAGACCAAGGCCGCCAACTGGGCGCCCATGCCCCGGCCGCCGCTCGTGCGGGCGATCCTGCCGGCCGCCGATCAAGAGCCGGGAATCTGGCGCTACACCACGCAGCGCCCGCCGGAGGGCTGGTTCCAGCCGGACTTCGATGCCAGTGGCTGGCGCGAGGGCCGCAGCGGCTTCGGCACGGCTGGCACGCCGGGAGCAGTGGTCAACACTGTCTGGAACACCGCCAACATCTGGTTGCGGCGCGAAGTCGAAATCCCGTCCCTCTCCGGCAATCCCGAGCTCTGGCTGCACCACGACGAGGACGCAGAAATCTACGTGAACGGCGTGCTGGCGGCGCGGGTGAGCGGCTACACCACCGCCTACGAAACGGTGCCGCTCAACGCCGCCGGGAGGGCGGCTTTGAAGCCTGGCAAAAACCTGATCGCCATTCATTGCCGCCAGACCGGCGGCGGCCAGTACATTGACCTCGGCCTGGCCACCGTGGAGCCGGCGAAGTAGAGTAGCCCGCGCGGCGTTCGCGGTCCCACCCTGGCAGCAAGGACGCGGAGGCGGGCGCAACAATCCCCTCGGAGCAGTCCGCTCCCTGCCTGGGCACTGTTCTCCGATGCGCCGATCAAGGTCGCGGGCCGGTCCGTCTCGTCCCGCTGATTGACAACGCCAAGACGGTTTCGCCAGACTTGATCTCCATGTCTAGACCGGCACTAGGGCGCGGCTTGGGTGCGCTGTTGAGCGGGGCCGCGACAGTGTCGCGTCCCGCGGCACCCGGACTTCCGACCGAGTCCACGGCACCGGCCGCGGCTGGTCGTCCGACCGGCGTCGTCAAGATCCCGCTGGATCGCTTGCGGCCATGTCCGTTTCAGCCCCGGAAGGAATTCGCCGAGCCGGCCCTCCGCGAGTTGGCGGACTCGATTCGGGAGCAGGGCATCGTTCAGCCCTTGGTAGTCCGGCCGGTCGGCGATGCCTACGAATTGATCGCGGGGGAGCGCCGGTGGCGGGCCGCGCAACTGGCCGGACTGACCGAAGTACCGGTCATCGTGCGCGAGGCGACGGATGACGCGGTCTTGGAACTGGCGCTGATCGAAAACCTGCAGCGGGAGGATCTGAACCCGCTGGAGGAAGCTCAGGGCTACCAGCGGCTCATCGAGCAGTTTCACCTTCGGCAGGAGGACGTCGCTGCCAAGGTTGGCAAGAGTCGCGTCGCGGTGGCGAATGCGCTCCGCCTGCTGAAGCTACCGCCTGAAGTTCAGGCCTACCTGCGGGACGGCCATCTCACGGTCGGCCACGCGAAGGTCATTCTCGGTTTGGCGTCGCCGGAAGAACAGAAACTGGCCGCGGAGCGGGTGATCCGCGATGCGCTGAACGTGCGCCAGACCGAAGACCTCGTCGCTGATCTGACCAACCGGGCGGCTCCGACGCCCCCCCGCTCCGGCGCCGGCCGTTCCGCTCCTCCCCGCGATGTTCACGTCGAGAACCTGGAGGGCCGCCTGCGCGAGCGGTTTGGCACGAAAGTGACCCTCCGTTACCGCCAGGGTCGGGGGTCGGTGGACATCCGTTTTTTTTCCGACGACGAGTTGCAACACATTTTACAAGTGGCCGGCGTCAACACGGACTGACCCTGGCCAGCCGCCATTCCGAAGCAATTTCCTCATGCCAACCTCTCAAGACCTCCGAAACCAGTGCGCCCGGCGTTTGCTGGCCGCAGCCAACCGTGTTCCCCAACTGTCGGCTTTCATCGGGCTCGACGGGTTTGTGGACGACATCCTGCACGTGGTGGACAAACGGCAGAACGCCGAGACGTGGACACGCCTGACCCAGATGAAGCAATGGGCCGAGCGTATCAGTGCCGCCGCCGGCCGCAGCACGAACATCGAGCTGGTCAGCCAGATGATGAAGCTCGGCGGCAACGGCCCGATCATGGCCAACGCCCTCGCCAGTTTCGGACTCAAGGTGACCTATCTGGGTGTCCTGGGTTACCCCACCATCCACGAGGTGTTCCAAAAGGAGTTCACGAAACGGGCGGCCGTGCATTCGATCGCCGAACCCGGCTACACGTACGCCGTCGAGTTCGAAGACGGCAAGGTCATGCTGGGCAAACACCAGGCGCTGAAAGACATGAACTGGGCCAACATCCAGCAGCGGTTTGGCGTGGACAAACTCCGGGGCCACCTCGGGTCGGCGGACCTCGTGGGCTTCGTGAACTGGACGATGCTCCCCTACATGAGCGACGTCTGGGCGCAGGTCCAGAAGGACATCTGCCCGCAACTCACCGGCCCGCGCCGCAAGTTGTTCGTGGATCTCGCTGACCCGGAAAAGAGGGAGAAAGCGGACATCGTTCACGCCCTCGACCTCGTCGCCCGGTTTGGCAAGTGGTTCGATGTGATCCTGGGCTTGAACGAAAAGGAAGCGCACGAGGTCGCCAAGGCGCTGGACCTCGATGCCCCGGCGGACACTCCCGAGCAGCTCACCGCGCTGGCACGCGCCATCTATGAGCGGGTGCCCGTGCAGACGCTCCTCGTGCATCCGGTCTCCTATGCGCTGACCGTCTCGAAGGAGGGAACAGCTCTCGTCTCGGGACCCGTTTCCGCGACGCCCAAGATCACCACCGGGGCCGGCGATCATTTCAACTCCGGCTTCTGCCTCGGGAAACTGCTGGGGCTGGACAATACCAACGCGCTGCTCACCGGAGTTTCCACCAGCGGCTACTACGTCCGGACGGCCGTCAGTCCCTCGGTCGAGCAGGTCGCGAGTCTCTTGCAAGATGCCAGCGTCGCGTACTGAGCAGCGCCCGCCGGAAGCTTTGCCCGCGGATCAAAGCGGCTGGCTGCCACTTCGCTTCCGAACGGGCTCGATCAAAGGCGGCCACAACCCGCAGCTCTCTGCGCCATGATTCTCGAGATCGTCAAATACGGTCACCCCGCGCTGCGCGAGCGCGGTGCCGTGGTTTCCAGGATCACCCCGGAAATCAAACAGCTCGTCGCCGACCTGTTCGACACCATGCGGTCGGCGCACGGGGTCGGGCTGGCAGCGCAACAGGTGGGCCGGGCGTTGCAGGTGTGTGTGATTGACGTGCGCGAGGTGACCGACCGTCCCTCCACCCTCGAACTGAACGGACAACCGGCCGACGTGGCAGCCTTCATGCCCTTGGCCTTGATCAATCCGCAGATCACGCCCATCGGCGAGCCGGTCGCCGGACCCGAAGGCTGCCTGAGCTTCCCGGAGCTCTACGCCGACATCACCCGTCCGGAGTCCATCGAAGTCACCGCGTTGAACGAGCGCGGCGAGCCGCTGAACTTCCGCTGCGGCGGCCTGCTCGCCCGCGCCATCCAGCACGAAGAGGATCACTTGCGCGGCATCCTCTTCATTGACCGCATGACGCGGGCGCGGAAAGAAGAACTGCGGCCCGAACTGGAAGCGCTGCAAGCCGCCACCAAGGCGGCTCTCAGGAAGGCGGCGCGTTAAACGGCCGCCGGCCGGCGGGCGTGCCCGCCACCGGGAAACACAGCCCCGGCAGACCGTCGCTTCTTCACCTCCCGGTGACGATGGGCCGACAGCCTGCCGCCGTACCGGGCGCGGCGACCTGACCTTGGGCCAGGCATCCCACGTTGCGGCGGCGCCACCCCCGATTACTCGCCACGGCGAAATCTCACCATCAAGGCCGGACCGGGGTGGATGATCTCGATGCCGTGATGGTCGGTGTCGGAGAGCAGTTCGATCCGATTCAAGCCGCGGCGGAGATTCCGCGGATCCACCGGGACGCGGCTGTACATCAGTTCGTGGCGCCCGCCTTCTGCCACCGGGTAGGGAACGCCGTTGAGCGTGAAGTACTCCTTCACCGAACCGGCGCCACCGGTCCAGGTGACAACATGGAGTTCGGCCCGCTCCATCCGCCCGGGCGCCACGTCCAGATCGAGATGGCAGGACTTCCGCTGCCCCGCCCGCGACCAGAACGGAACCGGCTGGTCGTGCGGCGCAAAAAGGACGACCTCGACGCCGGCACGGTCGGAGATTTCCAACCCTCCGGTGGCGGCGGTCAGAAAAACCAGGTTCGGACGGTCCTTGAACCGCACCGCCGCCCTCACCGCGACATCCTTCTGCGCCGGCAACATGGCGGTGTTCCAAGCCAGCGCGAACGGCGGGGCGGTGACGACTCCCAGCGTGGCCACCGGCTCCCGATGCTTGGTGAACCCGTGCCAGTCGAGCCGCCGCCCGTCGCCGTTTTCGTCATAGCCGTGGTACCAACCGTGAAAGTCCACCCTGGCAATGCTCACCGCCGCTTCCGGCGGGCATTCCAACGTGAGGAGAAAACCGTCACCCGACTGCTGCGGTGTCGCCTTCACCGCGGCCGTGAAGTGGGCCAGCCCCCGCTTGACCAGGTCGGGATGGCCGTTGGTCAGGGCCACGCGGAGCGCGGCATTGTCCACGAGCATGTGGCCCCAAAAAGTGGAACCCTGATCCACCGCGAATTGAACCGCGTTGTAGCCGTTGACGAGATCGGTCAGTCGGAGCGGCACCGCCGGGTAGAAGTAGGTGCAGTGCCCCTCCTCGGTGCCAACGCGGGGCAGCCAGTAGGTGGTCCGGCCGTTGACGGTGATCCGTTTGTTGGCTGTACCGGGATGCCCACCCCACGCTTCGCAGTAGAACTCGGCCGCCGTCAACTGGAACAGGTTCTCCTCCGCTTTGATCAGCATCAGGCCATTCTCCCGGGCCTCGACCCGGTGGCCAAACTCCGCGTGGAGAACCGCCTCGGGCGAGTTGACGCGGAACCGCCGTTCGTAAGCGGGATTGGCATTGGTCAGGCCGCGCTCGTACCAGTGGTAGCGCCAGAACTGGCCCTGCCGCTGACGTTCCGGCGGCCCGTCCCAGGTCGCCCCGGCAGCACGGGAACTCAGCGCTCCAGGAACGGCAAGCAACAGCACGGATGCGAGGACCCACGAGAACCGCCAGTGCAGCCCAAAAACTTCGAAGGGAAATCTCACGGGCCGAGACTCGGCACCCCGCGCCGGCAGCGTCAAGCCCTCCCGCCGTTCTCCGGGTCGGTTGGCAGTCTGCCCTTTTCCCCGCGTGCCTCCTCCGCCCGGGGCGCCCGCTTTGGTTCCGTCTTTGCCGACACCGGCGGGACCTCGGGATTCCACATTCGGGCCCAGACCCAGCCGAGGCTGCGTCTGGCCCGCAATGGCTGGTTGGCGGCGACCGGCGGGACAGCGGCCCATTGCCCGTCCGCATCGCGCCGGGCCACTTGGAACGTGAAGACGTAAGTCGGCTCCTGTCCCATCCGCAGATCCGCGAGGAAGGCGTCCCCGTTTTCCTCGCGCAGGGCAATGAAGCCCCGCGCGAACCACGCCATCCGCTCGACGCTCCACTGCCCGCGCAGCGCCTCGCGCAGGTCCGCGCCGGCATCAAACCCGTCGAAGCGCATCGGCCCGCGGCCATCGGCGAGCGACCGGAAGCCCTCAACATAGCGACCGTCCGGCGTCATCGCGACCACGCGCCAGAGCACGGTGTTCAATGGAGTCGCGGTCACCAGCAAGCGCTCGAACTCGATCCCCTGCGCGCGCAAATCCCGGGCGGCCAGGTGCCGGACCGTCGCCTGGGCCGCCACGCTCCAGGCGGCGTAAAGACACGAACCGGCGAGGCCGAGGGCGTTCCAACGCCAGCCGGCAACTCCGGAAGCCCGCGCGGCGCCAAGCAACCCGACCACCAACGGCAGCGTGTACAACGGGTCAATGATGAACAGGCTGCCCAAGCCAGCCGGCCTGCCATCGAAAGGCAGGAACAGTTGCGTTCCGTACACGGTCAGCCAGTCGAGCCACGGGTGCGTGAACAACGCGAGCCACAGGGCCAGCCACCAGCGCCCGAAGGGAACCAGGGTGCCGTGAGCCCACCGCGCGAGCGCGGCCATCAGGGGCGACAGCAGCGTGAGGTAAAACAGGGAATGGCTCTCCGCCCGGTGGAACGTCATGTTCCGGATCGGGTCGCCATAATCGAGCAGCACATCGAGGTCAGGTAGCGTGCCGCACACGCCGCCCCAGAGCGCCGCGCGCCAGACTGCAGTCCGGCGACCCAGCACCAGCACGCTCACGGACGCGCCGAGAGCCAGTTGTGAGATCGAATCCACTCCTCAGCCAAGGGACAGTCATCTGCCCCGAGCGACGCAACGAAGGGCGGAAGCGGCGCGGCGTCAAGGCTTGGAGCCACGGTTTGCGCCGGGCGTCGGGCGAAGGCCGCCCAGGCGTTCCCCGCGCTCGAGAACCAACTGGTTCAAGAAGTTGGGCCGGAGGAAGCGAGGGGCTCCGGTGAGCACGAGCGTGCGGAAACCGGCGTCGGTGCTGAACCGAAACCAGCCGGCGGGCTCGGTCTTCCAGGCCCGAAATGCGCGCGCTTCGGTTTCCGATCCGGCGGCACTCAGGAATCCGAGTACCCCGCTGAAGGGGATGACCGCCAAGCTCTCCGCGCGGCGCTGCCCCAACCGCCGTCCGATGAGACGGGCTTGCGGTTGAACTTCCGGCGCCGCGAGGGCCGCCTCCATGAGCCGTCCGAGAATGACGGCGCGCCGGCGCCCGAGTGCCGGGCTCCCTCGGAGGCGCCCGGGTCGCAGGCGTTGCAAAGCTTTCTGCAAGGAAGCAGACGGTGGCAGTCGTTCACGGCTGGCGCAGACCGCCGCGTCAGCGCGCCCGGCGTGGACCGGTGCCGGCGTTGAGCCAGACATCCACCCGCGGCGTTTCCCATGTGTACGGCTTGTTCAGCAAGTCGAGGTCACCGTCGCCGTCCAAGTCGGCCAGCCGCGCTTCATGCCAGCCGTGGCCGACGACCAACTCGGTCTTGCGAAACTGGCCCCGGCCGTCGCCGTACAGAATCCACGCCGTTGCCCCCGGGTGGTCGGGATTCGGTTCCTTGTCGCGCCACTTGGCCATCTCGGCGACGAAAAGGTCGAGGTGTCCGTCGCCGCTGATGTCGCCGAGTTGCAGGCTGTGGCCGTGGATCAGTTCGCGCCCGATCAGGTCCCGGCCCCGCCAGTCAGCGGGATTCTCCGGGTCACCCGTGCATTCGTGGAACATCAAGCGGCCCTTGCCATCGCCGGGCGAGATGACGATCTGGGGATGCTTCGCCGGCTTGAAACGGCCGGCAAAGATCAGGCCGCCCTCGTCCGCAACCTTTACCGCCTTGAACTTCCCGCCGCCGATGTGCTTGAACCAAGAGTGATACGCCAACAAGTCCAGCCGGCCATCCCCATCCACATCGGCCGCTGACATCCCTTCGGTGTACGGGGTCGAACCGGCGCTGGCACCGGAGACCACCTCAATCAACGGCCAGGCGCCGGCGCTCCGCGGGTCGGCGGGCACCTCAGCCAGAAAGAGCGTCCGGGCCTGCTGATTCCAAAATGCGAGCTGCGGTTTTCCCGTGCCAAGGAAGTCGCCGAAGACCTGGTCGTGGTGCTGGTTCTTGCCGCCCGACTTGATCACGTGTCGCCGCCACGAGATGTCGGGAGCGAAGTTCGGCGCGGGGTTTTCCCACCACCAGACCTCGTTGCTCTGCCAATCGCCCCCAAAGACCACATCCAGATCGCCGTCGCCGTCAATATCATGCACCGCGCCGCCGGCTTCGATGGTGAGGTAATCCTTCTCGATCACAGACGCCGTCCAGCCTGTGGCGGTGCGGCGATACCAGACCAGCGCCGGCGGCTTCTGTCGAAAACTGAGAATGAAATCGTTGACGCCGTCCCCGTCGAAATCGCCCACGACCGCGCCGGTCTGCTGCTTGGAGCCCCCGGGCGGCATCGGCAATTCGCCCCGCTGGCTGGTCAGGTGGGTCCAGACGGGATCGGCAGCGGCGACGGAGCGGGCGAAGGCGGCCGCAATGAGGACCGTGACGGTCAGAACGCAAGCTGGCCCGGGCAGGAGCTCGCGCTGCCGGCGGCCGAGCAGGGATGAGAGAGGATTCATGACGAACGACAAAACTAAAGAAACGCGGCGCCGCGGGCAATCGGTCTCTGGGCCGCGCCGGGCTTTCTGTCCGGGTGCCCGACTCGATTTCACGCCGGTTGGTGCTAGGCTCCTCGCGCGTGATGGACTTCCTGATCAAGCGGAGTGAGTTGGCGGACCTCCATTCCAAGGTGGCGGCTGGCGAACGGCTGTCGGAGGCGGACGCCTTGCGGCTGTTCGAGACGAGGGACCTGAATGCCCTGGGCGCGCTGGCCAACCTTGCCCGCGAACGGCGCGTTGGGAACCGGGCCAGCTACATCCTCAACCGCTACTTGAACTACTCGAACTACTGCATCCTTTCCTGCCAGTTCTGCGCCTTCGCGCGCAAGAAACGCGATGCCGATGGCTTCGAACTGACGGTGGCGGAACTGGTGGCCAAAGCCCGCGAAGCGCTCGCGCTGGGCATTACGGAACTGCACATTGTCGGCGGCCTGCATCCCTCGTTGCCGTTCAGCTACTACCTCGATCTGCTGCGCGAGCTGAAGGCGCTCGATCCGCGGCTGCAATTGAAGTGTTTCACCGCCATCGAAATCCTCCACCTCGCGTGGCTGGCGAAGAAGTCGGTCGAGGCCACGCTGCTCGCCCTGAAAGATGCCGGTCTGGACTCGCTCACCGGGGGCGGCGCGGAAATCTTCGCGCCGGCGGTCCGGGAGAAGATCGCCCGCGGCAAGGAGTCCGCCGAGGAATGGGCGGACGTGCATCGCACCTGGCATCGGCTCGGGGGACGCAGCACCTGCACGATGCTCTACGGCCACGTGGAGACACTGGCCGACCGCGTGGACCATCTCCGCCGGCTGCGTGAGCTGCAGGATGAGACGCGCGGTTTCACCGGCTTCATCCCCCTCGCCTACCAGCCGGAAAACAACCAGCTTCCCATCACGCATCCGCCGACCGGTTTTGACACTCTGCGGACCATCGCCGTCAGCCGCCTGTACCTCGACAATTTCGACCACATCACCGCGTACTGGGTAGGACTGGGGCTCAAGCTGGCGCAAGTGGCACTCAGTTTCGGGGCGGATGACCTGCACGGCACCATCGTGGAGGAACACATCTTCCGGATGGCGGGCGGTCCCGCGCCGCAGCTCCAGACCGAAGCCCAACTGGTGAAAGCCATCCGCGAGGCCGGCCGGCAGCCGGTGCAACGGGATACGTTTTATCAGCCGGTCAAAGTGTGGGAACCGTCCGCCGAAATCTTGCCCCGTCCCGCGTCCACTCGATCGCCGGTTCTTGAGGCCAATCTGGCGACGGGGTGAGCGGCAGGGCCCCGAGGCGATGGCCTCTTCCGTCGGATCGCCGCCGCCGTCGCGCCCCGGCACCAGAGCCCACGGACGCTGATCGAGACCCGGCTCCTTTCACCAAACGGTCAGCAGCGCCCGGAGGAAGAAGTACGGGCAGTTGGGCCATAGATCCAGCTCCATGACGCCATCGGGGGCATTCGGAAGCGCTGGAGTTCCTGCCAGGACCGCAAGTCGCTGGAGAACTCCAACCGATAGACCTCCCCCGGATTGCCGGTCACGGCGACGCGCAGATAGCGCGCGCCGGGTTTCGCGCCCCGGGGGAACGCACCCCCTTCACCGCCAGCCGGCGTATTCGCCGACCGGGCCGAAGTGCGCGATGAGGCCGCCGCCTGGCGGGAGGGTCTCCACCAACTTGCGCGACGCTTCCGCCCCGCGGATTCCCGACACGATGTCCAGCCCCACCTTCGGGCCTCGATCGCGATAGACCGTGAGTTCCTCGCCGGTGATGCCCAGCGGCGCCAGGTCGAGCGCCAGGGTCTGAGGCGTCTCGCGGCAGTTCAGCGCCGCCACGTACCATTCGTCCCCCTTGCGGCGGGCGAACACCACGGTGTCGCCGATCACGGAGCCCGGCAGGACGCGCGTTTCGTCCCAAACGACCGGCACGGAGCGGACGAAGTGGAGCCACGGACTGTTCAGGTACGCCTCCGGGTTGTCCGGCCAGCACAGGAAGGGCGAACTGAAGACGATCACGCTGGCCATCTGGAAGACGCGGGTGGTGTTCTTGAGATGCCGCTCCTGCAGATAGCCCGGCAGGAAGTCCGCGTGGCCGACCACCATCCGCGTGAATGGCAGCGCGCCATAGTGCGCCAGCGGCAGCGTGTCCCAGAGCACGTATTCCTGCTCGCGGATGCCCTCGCGGGTGATCTCGTTCGGCCACGTGCGCGCCTCGCCGGTGGGCTTGTTCGCGCCGTGGAAGTTGATCAGCAGTTGGTACTTCGCGGCGCGTCGGGCGAGGTCCTCGTAGGCCTCGATCACCGCTTTGCTCTCCGAATTGAAGAAATCCACTTTCACGCCCTTGACGCCGGCTTTCTGGCATTCGCGGAAGAACTCCTCCCGGGCCTCCACAGTGGTCAGGCCGGGGCTGTCATCGCGGCCGTCCGGATACGCGTGCCACAGCACGATGCCCACACCGCGCTCCGCCCCGTAGCGCACCAGTTCCGCGGCTCGCGCCCAGACGTCGCCACCGTTCTTGAGCCAGCCCCATCGCTCACTGCGCCAACCGGCGTCCACGAGCAGGTACTCGCAACCGGTGGCAGCGGACACGTCCACGAACCACTGCTGCTTGTCCCATTGCGCGCCGTCGTTGCCGAAGACCATCCACGTGCAGGGGGCCTTGCCGGGGCGCAACCATGCCGTGTTCATGCCGTCGGGAAAGAGCGCCGGATCGGGCGGCGGACACAGCGCGGGGATCACGTCGCTGTTGACGAGGCCGTTCAGGTCACGCGCCAGCACGATGACGCGCCACGGCGAGACGATTTCCCCGTCATGCGACCAGCCTTGGGGATCGTCCTCGAAGGCTGCCGTGAACAACGCGTCGCCCCGCGGTCGCAGTGTCAGTCCGCTATACCGAAACAGAGCGGCCTCGCTGATCAGGCCGAACGCGCCATCCGCATAGACCACCGTCAGAGGTGGACCGATGTGCGTGGGGCACGTCCTGTCCTGCACCCGCTCCTCCAACGGCACCTGGTCGGCGCGCACCGCATGGTAGTTGCCTTCATAGTCATCCGTGTCCGTCTGCAGCCAGAGTGTGCTTGCGGCCGGAATCTGCCAGGCGGTGGCCTCTCCTTGGACGCGCCGAGGGCCTTCGCCGGGGACACGGTATCGGAAGGCCGCGCCATCGTCGAAGACGCGGACTTCGAGCGTCCACGCCGCCACGCCGGACCGCGGACGGATGGAGACCGCAGCGGCAAGGCAATGATTGGTGGCGAGCGTCTTGTTGCCGCGCCAGGCGAAGGTTTCGCGGACGGGCCACGTCACCGGCTTTCCCAGTTCCACCTCCGCGCCCAAGTCACGCCCTTCGACCACGATTCCAGCGCGAGCCGGAGCGAGGCGGATGCGCCCGTCGCTGGCCACCGAGTACCGCAGGTGGCCGGCATCGTCAGTCGTGAGGTGAAATCGGACGGAGCCGTCGGGACTCGCGAAGACTGGACCGGCGTCGCTGGCGGCTGACAGTTGGAGCGCGGCAAAAAGGGAGGCCGGGAACAAGCAGAGGAAACGCATGGCCAGCGGTATGGCACGCCGCACTTGGGTGTCAATCGGATTGGAGCCATCGCCGCGGTCACCTCCGTCATTCCGAAGCGAACGTGGTTGACGGCTGGCGGACTTTCCGCGGGAGGGCGGCTTCGCCCAGGAGGCGAAGGCGGCAGAAGTGGCGGGAGGCGGCCAGCGGATCAGACCCTTTCGGTAAGCGGACGACGATCGAGGCGATGGGGAAGACCGGGCCGGAGGGGAAGTCCGGCCGACCTGGGTGCAAGCGCCACATCATCAAAGACCCAAACGGGTAAAGAAGGGAGTGGAACAGGGGCCAGGCGGAGCTCGCGGAGATCACCCGCACCTCAGGGCCCTTCCCCATCGGATGCGAGATTGTTCCGGTATTGCCGACCGGGCGAGAAGAGGTTTTGCTTTTCGCCCTTGAGTGACCAAACCGCCAATCAGGAGTCAGCCTCCCCGGCGACGATCCCGGCGACGAGTGCGGCCGATCTGAAACGATCCCGCCGGCAGAAAACCGCCGCCGCGGATCCGTTGCGCCAGGACCGGCTGCCGCCTCATTCCATCGAGGCTGAACGTGGGGTTCTGGGGTGCGTCCTGCTATCGCCTCAAGAAGGCTTGGGTGTTTGCATTGAACGTCTGAAGCAGGGGCCGGAGGTCTTCTACGATCTGCGGCACCAGACCATTTACGCCGCGATGGTCGAAATGTACGACGCCCGCCAGCCGCTGGACTTGGTGACGCTCGGACAACGCCTGCGGGACCGTAATCAACTGGAGGCGGTCGGAGGCTACACCGCGCTCTCCGCACTGATGGATGCCGTGCCGTCGGCCGCCAACCTGGACTACTACCTCGAGATCGTTCGGGAGAAGTACATCCTGCGCCGGCTCATCCAGAGCTGCACCGAGTTCATCGCGCGCGGGTACGAAGAACAGGACGACGTGGCGAAACTGCTGGATGAGGTCGAACGCGACGTCCTGCGGATCACGGGAGAGCGGGTGGAGTCTTCGACCCAAAGCATCAAGACTTTGGTGAAGCAGGCCGTCTCCACGGTTGAAGGTTTCCACGAGCGAAAGGGGCAGTTGACCGGATTGGCGACCGGCTTTCGCGACCTGGACAAGATGACCAACGGCCTTCACCCCGGGGAGATGATCGTGATCGCGGCCCGCCCGAGCATGGGCAAGACCTCCCTCGCCATGAACATCGCCGAGTACGTGGCGACCGAAGGCAATTCTCCGGTCGGGGTCTTCAGCCTGGAGATGACTGCCGAATCGCTGGTCATGCGCATGTTGTGCTCCCGGGCGCGGGTCAACCTCCGTAGCGTGCGGGAGGGGTTCTTCCAGCCACGGGACTTCCCCAAGCTCACGGCCGCCGCCGGCCAACTGTCGAAAGCCAAGCTCATCATTGACGACACCCCGGGGCTTTCGATTCTGCAGTTGCGGGCGCGGGCGCGCCGAATGCACCAGCAGGCCCAGATCAAGCTCTTCGTCATTGATTACCTGCAACTTCTCCATGCCGTCGGCCGGCGGGCGCAAGACAACCGGCAACAGGAAATTTCCGACATCTCGAACGGCATCAAGGCCCTGGCCAAGGAGCTGAAAGTGCCGGTGATCGTCCTGAGCCAGCTCAACCGCGAAGTTGAGCGGGACAAGACGCGCCGGCCCCGGCTTTCCGACTTGCGCGAGTCCGGCGCCATCGAACAGGATGCCGACCTTGTTGGCCTGCTGTACAAAGCCGATCCGAACAATCCGAAGAAGCCCGCCCCGGCGGATGACGATGACGACGCTCCGACGGACGCCGACGCCCTGCCCGTGAATCTGTTGATCGCCAAGCAACGCAATGGCCCCACCGGGGACGTGCATCTCACGTTCTTCCGGTCCTACACCCGTTACGAGAGCGCCTCCAAGGTGGGTGCCGCGGACGCCTAGCAATACGTCATGGAACGCGTTCTCTCCATTCTCCTGCGGGGACCATTGGTGATTGCTCTCGCCTGCCTGCTGGCGGGACCGGCGCGCTCGCAGATCGCCGAGGGCCGCATCAAAGGGATCGCCATCGAACACATCGGGCCGCCCGCGTGCAGCGATGCGCTCATCCGGTCCAATATCCGGGTCAAGGAAGGGGATCTTTACACGCGCAACAGCGTGGACGACGATGTCCGCAGTCTTTACGCCACCGGCTACTTCTACAACATCCAGGTGACCGCCGAGCCCGAAGCGGACGGACTGCGCCTCGTTTACAAGGTGCAGGGCAAGCCGACGCTGACGCAGATCCTCTTCACCGGGAACCAGGCCCTCAGCGACAGCAAGCTGCGCAAGAAGCTCAGTTCCAAGGTGGGCGAGCCGTTGGACGAAAGAAAGCTGTTCAACGACCGGCAGGAAATTCTCAAGCGCTACCAGAAGGCCGGGCGGCAGAAGACGAAGGTCGAGTACGTGCCGGTCATTGACGCCCGGCTGGGCAAGGGCACGGTCACGTTCGAGATCACGGAAGCCCCGAAGGTGAAGATTGACGATGTGCAATTCATCGGCGCGGAGGCTTTCAAGCAGGGCAAGTTGCGGCGGGTCATCAAGACCCGCCGGCACTGGATGTTCTCCTGGCTGACGGGCAGCGGCAAACTCAAGGACGAGGTGTTCGAGGAGGATCGGGAGCGGCTGGTCGAGTTCTACCGGGACGCCGGCTACATTGATTTCGAAATCAAGGACGTCCAGTTCGAAGAGAAGAGCCCCGCCGAGATGATTATCAAGTTCTTCGTTTCGGAGGGGCGGCAGTACCGGGTGGGGTCGGTGGCACTGGAGGGAAACAAGCTTTTCCCGACCGAGGAAATCCTGGCTCGGGTCGTCGTGCGCGACAAAAACAAGGTGTATCGCGGCCTGCAGACCGGCGCCGGCGCCATCTTTACCCCGAAAGGTCTGGCCCGCGACCGCGAGGGCATCGAGGATTTCTACGGGGCGCGTGGCTACATAGACGCGCGGGTCACGCCGAGCCGTATTCCCAACATCGAGCAAGGAACCATTGACCTCGTGTACCGCATCAGCGAGGGCGACAAGTCGTTCATCGAGCGCATCGAGATTCGCGGCAACACCAAGACCAAGGACAAGGTTCTCCGGCGGGAGCTGGCGGTGAATCCCGGCGAGGTGTTCGACATGGTCCGGGTGCGCGTCAGTACCAACCGCCTTTACGGCCTGAACTACTTCGCCAAGGTGGATGCGTCGCCGGAACCCACGGATGTCCCGACCAAGAAGGACCTGGTGATCGGTGTGGAGGAAAAGAACACGGGCGACCTCCGCCTCGGCGCCGGATTCAGCTCGCTGGACGGTCTGGTCGGCTTTCTGGAGATTGGGCAGGCCAACTCCGACGCCCTGAAGTGGCCGTACTTCTTCAGCACGGGCGGCGGGCAGAAGCTCCGGCTCCGGACGCAGTTCGGCACGCGACGGCAGGATTACGTGCTGACGTTCATCGAGCCCTGGTTCCTCGGGCGAAAGCTATCCTTCAGCCTCGACTTGTTTTACCGGCAACTGGGGTACTACAGCAAACTCTATGACCAATCCCTGGGCGGTGGCAAAGTGGGGTTGCGCCGAACGCTGTGGAACGACTTCTGGATCGGGGGACTCGATTACACCATCGAGAATGTCGGGTATGAAGACATGCCCGCCACCTTCCAAACGGTGGACGCGGACGGCAACATCCAGACGGTGGATCCGGTCCCGCCCGAGGTCAGGCGTGAGGAAGGGTACACCCTCGTATCCAAGGTTGGCAGTCTTATCGGCAACGACACCCGCAACAGCGTGCTGCTCCCCTCCCGCGGCGGCCGGACCTACTTCATGACGGAGTACGCCGGAGGCCCGTTGGGCGGCGACGCGGATTTCTACAAGCTGGAACTCTCCGCCAGCCGCTACTTCCGCGGCTTCCTGCAGGGCCATATCATCGAATTGACCGGCCGCATTGGTGTTGTGGATACCCACAGCGGCGATGAATTCGTTCATTTGTACGACAAGTTCTACCTCGGCGGCATGTGGAACCTGCGCGGATACGACTTCCGTGACGTCGGACCGCGCGATTCGACCTACGGCAGCGAACCGGTCGGCGGTGGCACGATGTGGTTCGCCTCCATCGAATACAGCATCCCGATTATTGAACGAATTCGCTTCGCCGTGTTCTATGACATCGGGAACGTGTATCCTGAACCCTACAGCTTCAAAACGGCCGGCCCGGATTATGGCGCGTACAGTGACGATGTCGGTATCGGCATTCGCCTGAACATTCCCGGCTTGGGGCCCATGCGGCTGGACTACGCCATCCCGATGACGTACGACAAGAAGTTTAACGACGGAGACGGTCGCTTCCAGTTCGGCATCGGCTGGAACCGCGATCTGTGAACGGCTTTGAACTGCGAACAAAAAACATGAAGAACCTCATCCGACCGAAACCGCTGCTGCTCGCCCTCACCCTCGGCCTTCTGGCCCCCATGACCCAGGCTGCCGAAGTCAAGGTGGCGGTCATCAACCTAAAGACCGTTTTCGACGGTTACTGGAAGACCAAACAATCCGATTCCACCGTCAAAGACCGCCAGTCCGAGTTCGAGAAAGAGCGGAAGAAGATGGTGGACGACTACCAGAAGGCGAACGACGAGTATCGCAAGCTGGTCGAGAGCGCCAACGACCCCGCGGTGGCGGCCGATGAGCGGGACCGCCGTAAAAAGACGGCCGAACAGAAACTCGCCGAGATCAAGGAAATCGAGTCCAGCGTGGCGACCTTCGAACGGCAGTTCCGCAGCCAGATTACCGACCAGATCAAGCGGATGCGCGACAACATCCTCCGCGACATCCGGGAGGAAGTGGGCAAGCGCGCGAAAGCCGCCGGCTACGCGCTGGTGCTGGACACCGCCGGTGAAAGCGTCAACCAGACCCCCTTGATTGTGTACCAGGCCGGCGTGCCCGACCTCACGAATGAAGTGCTGGCAGCCATCAACAAGGACGCCCCGGCCGGCTCGTTGACCCCGTAAAACGCCAGCCGCCCGTTTTGAGAATTGCCCGCGGCTACGCGGGCCCGCCCGGCCGGAGACGATTTCCCGTCGCTCCGGCCGGTTTGTTTTCGGATCACTCCCGGTCGGCTACCCACGCGTGCTTTCCGGGCGAGGATTCAGGGAAACGCGACGCGAAAATGCTCCGAGGCCAGTTCGGAGAACGGTTGCCACGAGAATTCCTCCGTCGTCGAGTGCGCGGTGCCGGCGCGCGTCCAATGGCGCAGGTCCGTGCTGCTTTCAACCGCATAACGTTGGCCGGGTATCCCGGACCACCGCAGCGCGCCGGAGGCGGTCACGGCAAGGGTGGGCGGCCGAATGATCGCAACATGGAACAGATCCACTTCGGCGGCGGCGGAACTCGTGTTGTCCCCGAGGAAGATGAAGTTCGGCGTCTCGTACACGTCCGGAAAGCCCGAGAAAGCCGTGTAGTCCCGGATGGGTCCCGTCAGGACCGGCACCTCGTTGACAAACAACTGATACCGTTCGCCACTCAGCGCGATCACCGCCGTCACCGGCGCATCAGCCAGCGCAACAACGACCGACTCGCCTCGTGAGAACAAGGGCTCGTCGGCCTGGGCAAAGACCCCGTCGGCCCAGAACCCGAGTTCGATTCCGCGTCGGTCCGCCCCCAGGACAATCACGGAAAAGCCCGCGCGTTCCTCGCGCGTGTGTCGCTCGGTCCGCAGATGAAAGCGGACGGCCACCGCAAATCCTTCGGCCCGCTCCAACGCGGGTGAAATCGTCCGCGCATAGCCGGCGCTTTCGGCATTCAGGGCCAGCGTGTTCAAGCGGACACCCGACTCCATGGTCCCTTGGGTGGCGGTCCCGGGAACCGCTGCATAACTCCAACCTTGAGCGGTAGGCAAGTTGCCTTTGCCCCCGTCGTAAAGGACCTGGGCCTGTCCGGCCAACGCCAAGGTCGCCAGCAGGGCGGCACACCACTCCGCCACGGTGGATTGCCGCCGGAGAGGATGCTGGGGCGCACGCGCGGCCCTGAACTTCGCCACTCGCGCGGGCCTACCTTGGGTCGTACACGATGGCATTGATGACCAGGCGGCGAAAGGTCGCCTCCTCGAAGTCCCGGACGCTGTGGCCGGGTTGGAAGTAGAACAACCAGCCCCTCCCGGCAGGCTTGAACCAACCGGCGCGCTCCTGCATCCACTCCCCACCTTCGGCGTCGCGATACTGGAAGCCCAGCAAAACCGTTCGCGGCCCAACCAGCGAGTGGTTCAGATACACCTCGGAGTCGTGCAAGGTGAATGACGGCAGCCGCTCGGTTGCCGTGCCCTTCTCCCGTCGAAAAGCAGATTGCCCCGGCCAGGCGACCTTGTTGGTCGTGATGAAATGGTTGGTGAGTGCCACCACTGAGAGGGTTGCCGGCTCGATCCACCGGTAGCCACCGGTCGCTGCGTCTCCCGGCTTCAGGTCCACGCCCAGGAAGGCGAACCACCACTGATTGGTGCGTTTGCCGGAACTGATCGAGTGGTGCAGGGCCACCAACTTACCACCGCCTTCCGCGTACTCGATGAGCGCCTTCTCGGTGCGCGCCTCGAGTGCCCGACGGATGTACACCACCACGGCCCGAAAATCCGCCAGCACCGCCGGCAGCTCGCCCTGGCTGACGATCCGGCTGCGCCACCCTTCTTCCTGCTCCAAAGAATCGGCCAAGACCCGCATCGCGGGAAACTCATCGGCCACGATCAATACCTGCTCGCCGGCTTTCGTCGCGAGCGCAGCCACGAGCAAAGATGCGAACAGTCCAAGGGGTTTCATGGCAACCAGTGTCGGCTGCGCTGCCGGCGCGATCAAGCCAGCCGTTTTGCCAGTGCCTCGAGATCGTACACGCAACCACCCCAGGTGCCACCGCCCGCCTGCTGCAACAGGGCCCAGAGCCGGGTGTCTTCGGGCAGGGCGGGGTGCGGCTTCAAGTCACCGCGGGGTGGGCGCGCCGCCAGCACCGCCGCGCCTTCTGGGGGGGAAAACTCGCGTCCGTCCGCGCCTACCAGATCCAGCGCGCCGTCCAGGTGATTTCGGTCAATGATCACCCGAAGGCGATCTCCGTCGCGCACCTTGCCGATCGGCCCGCCGGCGAGCGCCTCCGGCCCCACGTGCCCGATACACGCGCCCGTGGAGACTCCCGAGAAGCGACCGTCGGTGATCAGCGTCACGCGATGGCCGAATGGCAGGTGCTTCAGGGCGATGGTGATCTGGGCCGTCTCCTCCATCCCGGTTCCGAGCGGACCGATTCCCGCCAACACCATGATGTCCCCCGCTTGAATGTGTCCCTGCTTCACCGCCTCCATCGCCGACCGCTCCGATGTGAACACCTTGGCCATGCCCTCATGGCGAAAGACGCCATCGGCCCCGACGACCGCCGGATCAATCGCGGTGCTCTTGATCAGAGCCCCCTCGGGGGCGAGGTTGCCACGGGGGAACGCCACGGTGCTGGTCAGCCCGCGCTCGCGGGCACGGTCCGGCGAGAGAATCACGTCGTCGGGATCCACGCCGTCCAGGCGGCGCAGCAGCTCGCGGAACCTTTGCCGCCGCTCGGAGTTCCGCCACGCCTCCAGCATCTCTCGCAGCGAGCAGCCGGCGGCCGTCAGCACATCGAGTTCGAGCAGCCCCAGTTCCCGGAGGTGAAGCATCACCTCCGGCACGCCGCCGGCGAGAAATACCCTCACCGTGGGATGATGCACCGGTCCGTTGGGCAGCACATCCACCAAGCGCGGCACTGCGCGGTTCACCTTCAGCCAGTCCTCCATCACCGGCCGTCGCAACCGGGCGGCGTGCGCGATGGCCGGAATGTGCAACAACAGGTTGGTCGAACCCCCGAACGCCGCGTGAACGGCCATCGCATTCCGAAGGCTTGCCTCGGTCAAAATGTCCCGGCCCCGCAATCCGCGCGCCTCCAGGTCCATCAGGGCGGCGGCCGACCGCACGGCCAGATCCGTCCAAACCGGCTGCCCCGACGGCGCGAGCGCGCTGTGCGGCAGGGCCAGCCCGAGCGCCTCGGCCACCACCTGCGAGGTCGCGGCGGTCCCAAGGAACTGGCAGCCACCGCCGGGTGAACCGCAGGCGCGGCACCCCAATGCCGCCGCCTCCTCCAGCGTAATCATCCCGTGCGCGAACCGCGCGCCGAGCGTCTGCACTTTGCCGGCGTCTTCACCGTGCTCCGCCGGCAGCGTCACGCCACCTGGTACCAGCACGCTCGGCAGGTCGCCGCACCCGGCCAGCGCCATCATCATCGCCGGCAGCCCCTTGTCGCAGGTGGCCACGCCGAGCACCCCGGCTCGCGTCGGCAACGACCGGATGAGCCGCCGAAAGACGATCGCGGCGTCGTTGCGGTAAGGGAGACTGTCCAACATGCCGGTGGTTCCCTGCGTGCGACCGTCACAGGGATCCGAGACGAAGCCGGCAAACGGGATGGCACCGCGCCGCTTGAACTCCCGCGCCGCCGCCTCGACGAGGAGACTGATCTCCCAGTGTCCGGTATGATATCCCAGCGCAACCGGTCGCCCGTCGGGTTCCCGCAGGCCTCCTTGGGTGCTGAGCACGAGGAACTGTTTTCCCCCCAACTCCGCCGGGTTCCACCCCATGCCGGCGTTCTGGGTCAGTCCGAACAAATCGCCGCTGGGCCGGTTGCGGAGCATCTCCTCGGTGAGCGGCAGGGCACCCGCCGGACCGGGGGCCTTGGTACGGACGTCGTACACGCTGTCTGGTGCGTCATCGAAAACGTTTTGGCTGCTTGGCATCGCGGCGCCAGCGTGGCACGCGCTGGTCGAAATCGGAAGCCGCTCTTACCGGCAGGCTCACACGGCTGTGGGACGACTTCTGCGCGCCACGGGTGCCGCAATGGCCGGGGGCGCGGCGCGGTGCGGCGCGATTCTCCGGGCGAATCCAGGCCGGGCCGGAGCCGCGACCCTGGCTGCGGCTCGAAAATCGCTTGCGCCGCGGTTCCGCGGTCGCATACGTTGCGGCGCAGGTGGGAGCACCCATAGCTCAATTGGATAGAGCATCTGACTACGGATCAGAAGGTTTCAGGTTCAACTCCTGATGGGTGCGCCACCCCATCAAGCACTTACGAAAACGTAAGCCGCTGACGCCACGCCCGTTCGCCTGCTAAACTCCCCTTTCGACCCCCTTCTGGCGATCGCCTGCAATCACGGGCACTACGGGGCAATCGCCGGCAAGGTTTCCAAATAATCGCCAAACTTTTGGCGCTGACGCCGGCCCGGTCGTTGGGATCAGGCACCAGTTGGCCCGGCAGACTCGACCTCAGCAACCGCGCGATCCCCCCTCCTCCCTACCGACCGGGCATCAAGCGGGTGGCCCCGCCAATTCCGGTATTGGACCGGTGCCGGCCGACGCTTGAACAGACCACCTCGACTTAACGGAACTCGCCGAAGGACCTACTGCGGCACACGGCCGCGCCGTCGTGGTTGCCGGCCATCAAGGGCGTGGCGGCGGTGGCGCCCGAACTGGGCAACAACCCGCAGATTCTCCTCACGGACTACCGGGAGTTGGTGACGCGAGAGCAGGCGGGGGAGTTCTGGAACCTCAGACCGTCAGGCTCATAACATCTGGCCCCTGAAAACCGCCTGACGAGGCCGGATTCAAGTCCGGCGGCGAGGGCGGGCAGGGCAACGGCGCGAGAGCGGGCTGAAACGGAGCCAGCGCCGCGCTGACGCACCCCACCCAGAGGGACCCACGGTGCCGTGAGTGAACCGGCCCGGAGCGTTCGCAAGGTCATCCAACCCCACTACTGGCACCAGGCCGGTTTGGGTGTCGCTTTGTCCGGTCTCCAACGGACCGGAGCAGGACAACGGCCGGTTCAGTTCTCTTCGGCCTCCGGCCTTTGACCTGAGCTGGGGCGGCGCGGAACCCGAGGTTGTGGTTCGTGTTCGACGGGTGGTTCCTGTTCCGGTTCGCTGACCGGCAGTTCTGCCCGTTGTTGTTCCAACTGCCCCCGCGGTTCACGCGGTTCGAGCCCGATTGACCGTTGCCCCAAAGCCTCAAGTACCTGCTGACGAAATCGAAAGGCCGACACTTGCCGCGTAAACGCCACGAGCGTCTGGACGTGCCGCTGCAGGCAATCCTCATCCCACTGCCCGGCTTCAAACCGCGATTCATACCGGGCCAGCTTCCTGCGGAAACGCCGCCGACTCCGCGAATTCAAAGTTGAGTACCCCGGAAAGACCCGGCACCCCAAAAAGTCCATTCCCCGCTCCGTCCGATTGACGTACGGCGTCGGCTTGGGGGAAAGGCCCAGCACCTCCGCCAAGAAAGCCTCGATCTCCCGGCGGACTGCGGCGAGCTCGGCGCTCCTCTCACCCCAGACGCAGAAGTCATCCATGTACCGCACATAGGCGGCGCAGCGGAGCCGCTCTTTCACGAATCGGTCCAGGCGGCCCAGGTAGAAATTGGCCAGGTGCTGCGAAGTGAGGCTCCCAATCGGCAAGCCGCGCCCCGGACTCGCCTGGTAACTCGCGAGCAGGCGGCCAAACCAGCTTAAGATAGCCGAGTCCTTGATGTGCCGCGCCAATTGCGCCAGCAAGCGCTCGTGCGGCACGCTGTCAAAGTACTTGCGGATATCCAGCTTCAGGAAGAAGGGCGCACGCCGCGCAAAGCCCTCGGCCCGACGAACCGCGGCCCACTGGCCTTTGCCTTTCCGGCAGGCGTAGCTGTCCTGCACTGCCCACCGCTCAAAGCAGGGCTCGCAGACGTTCATCAGGGCGTGGTGCAGCACCCGTTCCGCGAACGCCGGCGCGTGGATGGTTCGCCGTTTGGGATCATGGACCACAAACCGCCGGTAGCGGCCAATGGGATACGTCCCGTCCAGCAGCCCCAATCGCAGCCGTGTCAATTCCGCTTCGAGGTTTGCCCGATACCGCTGGACCTCCGCCCGGTCGGCCTTTCCGCGGGCCGCTTTCCAGAAGGCTAATCGGAGGTTGTCCGGCTCAATGACCGCCGTCATGAGTTGCCCCACTCGTTTCATGGGCTTGGCGGTGCCGGTGTGGGGAGCGATTCCGCCAGCGCGGCCAGAAAGCGGTCACCGTATTTCGCGACTTTCGCCTCACCCACGCCGGGCACGGTGGCCATCGCTGGTTTGGTGGCTCGCTCCAGGCGCACCAGGGCGGCCAACTGCTCATTGGTGAAAATCGCGTAGGGCGGGACCGCCTCCTGATCCGCCAGCGCTTTCCGCAGCTCCCGCAGCCGCGAGAAGCGCGCGAACTGCTCGGGCGTGAGCACCTCCTTGTAATCCACGCGCGCCTCCGCTCGAAAGGGCGTCATCCCCGCTCCGCTCTCCAGGTATTCCACGCAAAACGTCCAGCAGGAGTTCGCGCCGGCCTCCACCAGCCGCCGTTCGACCGCCAGCACCCGGTGACCGCGAAGGAAACGATTCAACTCGTCGGTGCCGCTCGCCCCCGCACTCAACGCCACCGTGTAGATTTGGTATTGCACAAAATCCTAAACGAGGGGGCTGCGCCCCCGCGACCCCCGCCTTCCCTTCCCTCCAACCCGCGCCGCAGCCCTTCGGCGTTCGCCGGAGGCTCGTCCCTCGCCTCCTCGCTCCGCCTTCAGCGCTGCGGCGCTCATTCTCCTGCTCCTAAAGCTCAGGTCAAAGGCCAGAGGCCTCAGGGAACCGGAACCAGGGCGGCGCGGAACCCGAGGCGGTGGCTCGTGACCGACGGGTGGCCCCTGTCCCGGACCGCTGACCGGCAGTCCCGCCCGAAGTAGTACCAACCGCCCCCGCGGTTCACGCGGATCGAGCCCGAGATAGGCCCCCGGGGATCCGTCACGGCGCCGCCCGGATACGAATCCGAGTACCAGTCCGCACACCATTCCCAAACATTCCCGTGCATGTCGTACAGTCCCCAAGCGTTCGGCAAATAGCTGCCCACCTTCGTCGTGCGGCCCAGATACGGACCCACCGCCCCGCCGTTGTAGGGGTAATTCCCATCGAAGTTCGCCTGCGTCGAACTCAGGCTGTTCCCAAACGCCGTCGCCGTGGTCGTCCCCGCCCGGCACGCATACTCCCACTGGGCCTCGGTCGGCAGCCGATACTCGTAGCCTTCCGGCAACCGCCCCGCCGCCCGCTCCTGCTGGGTCAGCTTCTCGCAATACGCCACCGCGTCGTGCCAGCTCACCTGCTCGACCGGTCGGTCCAGGTCGCCGGTGAAATACGACGGGTTGTTGCCCATCACCGCCAGGTACTCCCGCTGGGTCACTTCGTACTTCCCCAGCCAGAACCCCCGGCTGAGCGTGACCACCGTCTGTGGACCTTCATCGCTCCACCGGGCCGGCTCGCTCGCCGGACTGCCCATCAGGAATGTCCCGGGCGGGATCCACACCATGCCAGGCGGAGGCTCGTTGATCTGGGTCTGAACCACCCGATAGAACCGCTGGGGACCTGTGATAGGGTCCACGTAGCTGAGGAGTTGGCCGTCACCCGGCACCTCCGTCTGCCACGGTGTCCAAGTGCTGAGGTCCTCCGAGGTGTCTATCCGGTATTTCCGGTAGTTCTGGGAGGGAAAAGCGATTTGCCAGCCGCCAGCCTGCCAGTCCGGGAGGCTCAGGGCCAACACGGAGGCCGCATTGGTCGGGTTGGTTCCCGCCCGGTACTCATGCCACATTGGCGAACCGTCACCGTCGGGATCCAGCAGTTCCGCCTGAATCAGATCGCTGGTCAGACCGTACCGGGCCAGCCAGTCCAGTGGCGTCCCGTGCGGCAGTCGGTCAATGACCTCAAAGGACTGCTCGACGGCGGCCGCGCTGTACGTGTCATTGCCCGCCTGCTCCGCCCGGATCGTCACGCGCCCCGTGCCGGTCAGGGTGACCGAGGTGCCGCTGAGCGTCGCCGGCCCGCTCACGATCCGGAAGGTCACGGGCAATCCGCTGCTGGCGGTGGCGGAGACGGTGAAGGGCGACATGCTCAGCAACCGATCCGCGAGCGGCGCGAAGGTGATGGTCTGTCCCAGGCGCCCGACCAGAGCCGTGTTCAAAATCACGAAGGTCTGACCGCCGGCGGTGTAGAGCGTGTTGTCCACCGAGAAGTTCGAGAAGCAAGTGGTCAGGTCGGCCACGCCCGTGAGCACGAACCGCAACAGCCTGCCCTGCGTGGCATACGGCAGGGCGGTGAAGATGTTCTGCGGATTCGGGCTGCGCAGTTCGATCCAGTGCTCGGTGGCGTTGTGCTCAAACAGCCAGGTGTCCGGCACGATCCCGCCCTCAGCCAACGGAACCCGCTGCACGGTGAGCGGCTTGTCGCTGGCGTACTGAAAGCGCAGCCGGGTGATGAACCGCGGAATATAGTAGGCCCGCAGACCCACCGTGGCCTCGCCTTCATCCAGTGCGGCGTCAAAGACCAGCCGGCCTTGGAGCACATCACCGGCGTAGCTCCCCGGATAGTACCTTTGACCGGAGTGGGTGGCGGTCAGCCCCTGGTAGGTGAGCGAGAAGGAAGGAGTGAACGAGCCGGTGCGCTTGAGGGTGGCCCAGCGGAGCACGTAGTTGCCCCGCAGGTCGTCGGTGAGCTGCTGAAACCGTTCGGCAAGCTGCGGAATCGTCAGCGCGGGATAGTACCGGCCGCCGGTGGAACCGGCGATGTTCTGGAGCGGCGCCGGGGTCAACTCGTCGCCAAAACCGATGGGATAGACTTTGACGCCCCGGTCTTGGGCGGCGCTGATGACATCGTTGGGCCGGCGCGTGCTGGATTCGTCGCGCCCGTCCGAGAGGAAGACCACGACCCGCTGCTCGTCCACCACCCGGCTGGTCGGATATTCCTGAATCGCGGCGTACACGGCGTCCCAGACGCGGGTCGCCGCCGGGAACCACTGCACATAGTCGGTCCAGATGCGGTCTATGTGGTTGGTCAGGGCCGCCTTGTCCACGGTCAGGTCGCTGACCTTCTGAGGTGGATGCGCGGCGTCTTCGCGATGGAACTCGTACAGGCCCACCTGCGCGTCTGGATTCAACGTGCCGATGAGGGTCTTGGCGGCAGCCTCCATCGTCTCGAGGGCGTCGGAAAGGCCGTCGCCGTCGCTGTCACCATTCGCGGCCGGATCGGCCATGCTGAGCGTGTAATCGAGGACCAGGAAGCACTTGAGCTGCTTGTTGGCCGCCGCCAGAAGGCGGAAGCCGGTCTCCGACGCGCTGATGGGCGTGCCGTCTTCGCGGCACACCACCGTGATCTGGGACGGGTCGAGGATCAGGGCCTTGTCGTTTTGGTCGCGCAGGGCGAAATTGAAATCCAGCAGATACGGCTGGTCGTAAAAGTGGGAGACATCCTGGATGCTGAGGGCGGTGGGCGCTTGGGCGTGGAGACCGAGTCCGAGCACCGTCGCAAGGAGGGCCGGAAGGAGGCGAGGGAGAGCGTGGAAGTTCATCTGCGATGGCCTTTCAACTGGGCGTTGTCTTATCGGAGACGTCGGGAGCGAAGATGGGAATCCGGCCCCCGAAGATCAAGGTCAAATCAGGCCCGCCCGTGCGGCCCCAAGAACCGCTGGACCCGACCCGTGACCAACCCCACTTTTACCCACGCCGCCCGGATCTCATTTAACAGGGCGAGGGCGGTGACGAGCCCGTCATTGACCCCCTGAACCTGGACCGGCGTCGGCGTGTCGGTGATGCCGTTCCTACGCTCCCGGCACCTCCCACACGTACCCACCGGCGTGGCGTTTGAGGTGACCGGAGGTGACATTCCAACTCCAGTAGCCGACGGGGATCGCGCGGCTTGACGGGTCCGCCGTCACCGCCGCCGGCCGGATCTGAATCCACGTACCCGGCGTGCCCGCCAGCGTGCAACGGAACTCGCCGCCGAGGGCATCACGCCAGAACTCGTTCAGGACCCGGCTTCCGCTGGTCGGCGGGCCGATGATCGTCGCCGGGCTGCCGTTCTGGTACGTGGCCACGCGCTTGGCGATCTCTTCGGCCAGGATGGCGAAGTTGGATTGAACCAGGGCGAGGAACGTGGCGGCGTCGCTGACGTCGTTGAGATGGGAAGGCGTGATGGTGCTCATTGGGGAAGTCGAGGATCGAGAGTCGAGGAACGGGAAGTCAGGAGCGGGTGACGGTGACCGAGTCGTAGTCGGCGCTGCGGTAGCCGCCCAGGGCGAGGTACGCCCGGACGGTGAACGTCTTCTCGGAACCGAGGAACCCGACCAGCGCCGCGTGGGTGAGCGGGTAGGGACCGGCGGGCGAGGTCGTGACGTTGCCCCTCAAGTCGCCGCCGTCCCAGACTTCGAGCACAGCGGCGTCGGTGGGCTCATCCGCGGCAACGTCCGGGCCTTCGCTCAACAGATGCGCAGTGTCCTCGCGGACGGTCAGGACGATCTCGGCCGATTCCGGCCGGGGAATGTCCACCCCCAACAGCCGGAACCGCACGTCGGCCAGCCCTTGCGGGGCGTCGGTCAGGGTCACGGTGTCGCCGGGACGCAGGCCGGCGGCCGTCACGGCGACGAACTCGGTCGCGGCGGGCTGCGCGTCACTCACGAAGGCGGTGAATCGTCTGAGGATCGTCAGGCACTGCTCGGCGTCGTGTTCACCCGGAGCGTGGCGGCGGGGAATCTCCGCCCACAGCCGGGGCAGGTCGGCCAGGCTGGGGAAGCGGACCTCCTGGCCGGTCTTCAACTCGACCAACTTGCGGAGCACGCCCTCGGTGTTGCGTTCCTCGCGGAACTGGCGGCGGCGCCGTTCATACTCGGCCAGGGCGCGGCCGCGGGAGCGTTCGAACTCGTCATCGCCGAGCATCGTCCGTTTGGGCGGGCGTTGGCCGGTGATGGGAACTTTGAGGTTGAGGACCTGGCGGCGGCCGTTGACGGTGAAGACCCCATACCACCAGTTGCTGGAGCGGCGCAGTTCAAGGAACCCAGGCAATGATGTGCAAGTGGTTGCAACGCTGGGCAATAGGTTTGGCAATGGCGGGCCAGATTCCCAAACAAAAGCCAAACAACCGCAGGTTTGGTGACGTAAGCCGATGGAAGCCAACGGCCCTGGTTATCACTACGGATCAGAAGGTTTCAGGTTCAACTCCTGATGGGTGCGCCACCCAGCACCCGATCCCGCCGGCCATTCACTTCCCCGGAACGGTTTCGTCCAACCCAACGCTCCCCAGATTCCAGCACGTTTTCGAGTAGCCCGCGGCGGGGCACGTCGAGCGACCGCGGCTTCGCACCTTGGCGATCGCCAAACGCTTCCGGTCCTGCTGCGCCGCAGAAGATTGAACCGGGGATGCACGACCGGTTTGGCGTCCGCACGGAGGCTTCTCGCCAGAGTCGGCCGGCCGGGCGTTTGCAAGGTCCCGGCGCGTGTGGCCGGGCTTGCCCGATCGCCCGCCCGCCCTAATCTCCCGCGCATGTTCCGACCGACGGATTTGTTTGACCTGACCCAGACTGAACATGCGGCATTGTTTGACGGCTGCGAGTTCGCGTGGGATGCCCTCAAACGCCTCAAAGATCATCTCCTCCGGCATCTGCGGCCGGGACTGCGCAATCGCTGCGAGGGCGTCGCGTGGATCGGCGAACAGGTCTCGATCGGCGAGGGAACCGTGGTGGAAGATGGCGCCATGATTCAGGGGCCGGCGATCATCGGCCGAAACTGTCGCATCCGCCATAATGCCTACATCCGGGACAACGTGATCGTCGGTGATGATTGCGTCGTCGGCAACGCCTGCGAACTCAAGACCGCCGTCCTGTTCAACGGGGCGCAGGTGCCTCACTTCAATTACGTCGGCGACTCCATCCTCGGTTACAAGGCCCATCTCGGGGCGGGGGTCAAAATCTCCAACCTCAAAGTCGTCGCCGGCAACGTGACGGTCGAAGTGGACGGCAAGCCGTTCGACACGGGGCTGAGGAAGTTTGGCGCGCTGGTGGGCGACCACGCCGAGGTGGGCTGCAATGCGGTGCTCAATCCGGGAAGCATCGTGGGACGCGGGGCGCTGATCTACCCGAACGTGAGCTGGCGGGGGATCCTGCCAGCCAACATGATCGCCAAGAACCGCGCGTCGGTGGAAGTAGTCACCAAACGCCCGCGCGAGTCGGCCTGACTGCGGTTCGACGCAACCTCCGCGAACGTCGCACCCCTTCATGAGTGACCCGCTGCCCCTGGCTGGCATCGAAATCGGCGGCACGAAGCTGCAAATCGTGCTGGGCGACGACAACGGCGGGATCAGCGAGCGGTTCCGCTTCGCGGTGGACCGTGCCGAGGGGGCGGCTGGGATTCGCCGCCATGTGGAGACTACCTTGCGCACGCGGGGATCCGCAATGAGCTGCCGGGCCGTCGGGGTTGGCTTTGGCGGCCCGGTGGATTGGCGCACCGGACAAATCCGGGTCTCGCACCACGTGGAAGGCTGGGCGGATTTCGAGTTGGGCCGATGGTTGGCCGACCTCACCGGCGCACCCGTCCGGGTGGATAACGACGCGAACGTCGCGGCGCTGGCTGAGGCCCGGTGCGGAGCGGGCCGCGGCTTCAACCCCGTGTTCTACGTCACCCTGGGGAGCGGGGTGGGAGGTGGCTTGGTCGTGGATGGACGCATTTACCACGGAGCCATGCCGGGAGAGGCGGAGATTGGACACGTTCGACTGGACCGATCAGGTGCGACGGTGGAATCCCGGTGCGCTGGGTGGGCGGTGGACCGCCGCATTCGCGAACAGATCACCCGCGAACCAAACGGGATTCTCGCGCAACTCATCGCGGACCAATCCGGCGGTGAAGCCCGGCACCTCGGGGAGGCCCTGCGTCGGCACGATCACACCGCCATCGGCATCCTGGAGGACACCACCCACGACCTCGCGTTCGGCCTGTCCCACGCCGTTCACCTGCTGCATCCCGAAGCCATCGTCCTCGGGGGCGGATTGGCCTTGCTCGGGGAACCACTGCGCGCGGGCGTCGAAAAGGCGCTCCCGCGATATGTCATGGACGCTTTCCAGCCCGGCCCGCGCATCCTCCTCGCCGCTCTGCGGGAAGATGCCGTTCCGGTGGGAGCGCTGTTGTTGGCCGCGGATGCGGCGAATCGGCCCGACCGGCGGCCGCGGTAATTCGCGGTTTCCTGTTCGGTGCCCGGGTAGCCCCGCCGACGACGCAGGGCCGCGCTACTTGACCTCCCGGACCGCGTTCTCGCTGCCGAATGGATTCGGCACCCGGACCGTGCATTCGGGATCATCCCGCCAGTCGCCATCCACGAGGAAACGGTAGTGGTAGGTACCGGGAGCGAGTTGGACCGAGGTGGTCCAGATCCCGCCGGCGCCCTTCTTCATCGCGACGGGATGTTCCTGCCAGTGAGTGAAATCTCCCACCAACATCACGCTGAGCGCGTCGGGCGCTTTGATGGAGAAGGTCTGAACCGTCTTGGTTTCTGGGGTCGCCATGATGTGTGAAGAGTTATCGGCTCGCTGCGTCAGCCGACCGGCCGGCCACCCGCCGGTCGCCAACCTGTGAAGTGTGACCGAAGTTCGCCGCGCAGTCTGATTGCAAGGTACTCCGCGCAACCAGGCCGCGCAAACGAACTTTCGGCAACGAATCGTCCAATCCAAAGCCGCCCGGTACCCGACCCGCAACCGTTGCTCAATCCGCCCCGCCAGAATCCGGCAAGGCCCGTCCGCAGTGCGGGCAAAAACGCGCGCCGGGGGGGCATTCGTGCTGGCAGTCGGGACAGCCGCCCGCGCTCGCGGTTGTGCGGTGATGAATGACGAGGTTGCGGATGTAGGGAATCCAGGTGAAGGCGTAGGCGAAAATGAATACCGAGTCGCGCTGGTAGAAGAGGGCGTAGGAAAACAGGAGCAGCGCGCCGGTGAGACTCAGCCACCAGAAGGCCGCTGGAATGACCACGCGCTTCTGCTTTTCGGTGGCGTACCACTGCACCAGGAATCGCGAGAAGAAGGTGACGTTGCCGAGCCAGCCCACCACCTTCCAAGCATGCCATTCGATGCCCAGGAAGTTCCCGTTGTGCCACAGCAGGTTTTGGAGCCAGTCCATGCCGGGGATTTAGGCCGCCCCTTCCCGGCCAGACAAATGAAAAGCCACTCCCGCGAGGGCGCGGTCGTCAACGCCCCTGAGGAATTGACCGATGGAATTCTGCTGAAAGCCACGGGGCATTTCTGGCATACCGCCGGCGTGACAACCTCCTTGCCGAAACGTGCCGGTTGCGAGTCTCCGCCGCCAAAATCGAAGGCCAAATCCCGTCCGGGTTCGCCGGGGATCCGCAAGCAATTCGACGTGCTCGGGCTGGGCTGCGTCGCCGTGGATGACCTGTTGTTCATTCGTGAGTTTCCCGCACCCGATTCCAAGCAGCAGGTTTTGCGTCGCGAGCGCCATTGCGGCGGGCTGACCGCCACCGCGTTGGTGGCGGCGAGCCGACTCGGTGCCTGCGCCGCTTACGCGGGAGCGCTTGGCGACGATCCAGAGTCGCAGTTCGTGCTGGACACCTTCGCCGGCAAAGGAGTTTGCGTTGACCACGTCGTTCACCGCCACGATGTACGCCCGGTACGGTCAGTCATTCTTGTCGAAGAGGGCATCGGTTCCCGCACCATCCTGTACGATGTCACCGGCGCGCTGGGCGCAGACCCGCGCCGACCAGCGCGGGATGTGATCCTGTCTGCCCGCGTTCTGTTGGTGGACCGGTGGGGTTTGCCGGGGATGATTCGCGCCGCGCAGTTGGCGCGCCGGCACGGGATTCCGGTGGTGGCGGACTTGGAGACCTTCGATCTGCCCCGGTTCGAGGAGTTGCTGGCGTTGTCCGATCACTTGATCGTCTCCGAGAACTTCGCCCGGCAGTTCACCGGCGCGCGTTCAGCCGCCGCGGGAGTGATGCGACTCTGGCGTGACGACCGCGCGGTGGTGGTCGTGACCTGCGGCGCCCAAGGGTGCTGGTGGCGGGACGGCCAATGTCGCGAACCGCGGCACCTGCCGGCCTTCCCGGTGAAGGCGGTGGACACCACCGGCTGCGGCGACGTTTTCCATGGGGCTTATGCGGCCGGGTTGGCGCGGAGTCTGCCGGTTCAGGAATGCCTGCGTCTTGCGTCCGCCACTGCCGCTCTCAAAGCCACCCGGCCCGGCGGTCAGGCGGGAATCCCGGATTGGCAGACGGTGCAGCGGTTTCTGGCGCGTGCAAGGGAGACGACGGAGCCCGACGCGAATCAGGATTTGACGTGATTTCCGCGGCCGGCAGTTTGGCCGGCGGCCATGCTGACCACCTTCGAACTGTCCGTTCGTTTTTTCCTGCAGCTCGCCTTCATCCTCGGCGTGTGCCGGTTGTGCGGCTGGCTGGCTCGTTTGATTCACCAACCGCAAGTCGTGGGGGAGATGATCGCCGGCGTAGTCATGGGGCCCTCCCTGCTGGGGCTGCTGTTCCCTGCCGCGCAGGGGTGGCTCTTCCCGGAACAGTCCAAAGCCATCCTCTTCGCCGTCAGCCAAGTGGGGTTGGCGCTGTACATGTTCCTCGTCGGCGTGGAGCTGCGGTCGGAGCTGCTGCGGGCGCGGGCGCGGAGCGCGGCGGCCGTGTCGGTGGCCGGAATGGTCACGCCGTTCCTGCTGGGCGCAGCCATCGGCCTGTGGCTGATCCGCGAGCCGGGGATGTTTGGACCGAAGGTGGACCCGTTCGAGGCAGGTTTGTTTGTGGGGGCGGCGATGGCCATCACGGCGTTCCCCATGCTCGCCCGGATCATTTACGAGCGCGGTTTGACGGGCACGTCGCTGGGCACGTTGGCCCTGGCAGCCGGGGCGATAGACGATGGCGCGGCGTGGTGTGTGCTGGCGGTGGTGGTGGCGAGCCTCGATCACAACTGGATCGTCGCCGCCAAGGCGATCGGTGGCGGGGCGGCTTACGCGCTGGTGGTGTTGACCGTTGGGCGGAAGTTGCTGGCGCCGCTGGGCGCCCGTGCGGAAGCAGACGGCACCATCCGGGAGCCCATGTTGGTCTTCGTGCTGGGGCTGGTCATGCTGGGAGCGTGGTACACGGACGTCATCGGGATCTACGCCGTCTTTGGCGCGTTCATTCTCGGCGTGGCGATGCCGAAGGGCTTCTTCGCGCAGGATCTGCAACGGAAGATCGAACCGCTCACGGTCGCGCTCTTGCTGCCCCTGTTTTTCACCTACTCGGGTCTGAACACCCGTCTCGATCTCGTGGACACGCCGCAGCTTTGGCTGGTGGCGTTGGTGGTGCTGGCAGCAGCCTGTCTCGGTAAGGGCGGCGCTTGCTGGGCCGCCGCGCGCTGGCATGGTGAAGATAATCGCTCCGCACTGGCCATCGGTGCGCTGATGAACGCGCGCGGTCTGATGGAACTGATCATTCTCAACATTGGCCTCCAACGCGGCATCATTTCGACCACGTTCTTCTCGATCATGGTGGTGATGGCGATCGTGACCACCCTGATGGCCGCGCCGCTGTTTGAATGGGTGTACGGCCGCCACGCCCGCCGACAGGGCCTCCTCGGACGCGAGCAATTGGATTGAACCGTTCGCCCGGAACGAACCTCGCGTTCCCTGCCCCGCCACGTTGGCAGTCCAGCGAGGCGCGCGGGGCCGGGCGCTCGACCCACTGCGACCGCCGGGCCGCCCCCAGGCGGAGGCAGCCCGGCCCGGGTTGGGTTACGCCGCCAGGCTGAGCGTTGCCTTCAAGTCCTCCTCAGCCGTCTTGATCGGCATGAGATTGAATTTCTCCACCAGGACCTTGAGCACGTTTGGCGACACGAACGCCGGCAGCGTCGGTCCCAACCGGATGTTCCGGATGCCGAGGTGGAGCAGCGTGAGCAGGATGGCCACGGCCTTTTGCTCGTACCAAGACAGGATCAGCGACAGCGGCAGGTCATTGACGCCGCAATTGAACGCTTTCGACAGCGCCACCGCGATCTGGATCGCCGAGTAGGCGTCGTTGCATTGCCCCACATCCAGCAAGCGTGGGAGGCCCCCAATGGTCCCGAAGTCGAGCTTGTTGAACCGGAACTTCCCGCAGGCCAGCGTGAGGATGACGCAATCCTTGGGCACCGCCTCGGCGAACTCTGTGTAGTAATCGCGGCCGGTGCGCGCGCCATCGCAGCCGCCGATGAGGTAGAAGTGTTTCACCGCGCCTGTCTTGACTGCTTCCACCACCTTGTCGGCGACACCCAGCACAGCATTGTGGCCGAAGCCGACGAGGATTGTCTTCGCGGGACCGTCCTCGGCGAATCCCGGGGCGGCGAGCGCCGCCTCAATCACCGGGGAGAAATCGCCATCCGCGATGTGACGCACGCCCGGCCAGGCGACCATGCCGGAAGTGAAGATGCGGGCCTTGTAGCTGGGTTGAGGTTCCTGGATGCAGTTCGTGGTCATGAGAATCGCGCCCGGGAACTTCGCGAATTCATCCTTCTGGTCTTGCCACGCGCCGCCGTAGTTGCCCACGAGGTGCGGGTACTTCTTGAGGCCCGGATAACCGTGGGCCGGGAGCATCTCCCCATGCGTGTAGATGTTGATGCCCTTGCCGGCCGTCTGTTTCAGCAACTCCTCGAGGTCCTTGAGATCGTGGCCCGACACGAGGATGCACTTGCCCTTCACCGGTTCAATGCGCACGGGCGTCGGCACCGGGTGGCCGTAGGTGGTGGTGTGCGCGCGATCCAACAGGGCCATGACCTCAAGGTTGATCGCGCCGCACTTGAGACAAAGCCCGAACAACCGTTCCACGGTCGGGACCTCCTCGGCCAGGCTGGCGAGGGCTTCGGAGAAGAAGTCGTAAATCGCATCCGCCTCGTGGCCCAGCAGCATCGCGTGGTCCGCATAGGCGGCGGCCCCTTTGACGCCGTACAGCAAGAGTTCCTGCAAGCCGGCCGCGTCCGCTCCAAAACGATCCCGCCGCGAGAGCAGCGACACCAGTTCGCCCTGCCCCAGTAGCCCGGCACGGGTGGTTGCCGGCTGCCACGACGACGGCCCGTTGAATTTTTCAACGGGCTGACCCGCCTGGCGCGCCGCGGCTTCGTAAAGCGCCCGGGCGCGATCCCGAACCGCCGCCGCTTCCCGCAGCATGGTTTCGAGGCGCGCGGGGTCGAAGTTCACGTTCGTCACCGTTGTGAAGAGCGCCTCGAGGATGAAACGGTCAATCTGGCGGTCCCGGGCTCCGAGCCGGTGGGCGCGGTGATTGAACTGGGCAATCCCCTTGGTGGCGTGGACCAGCAGATCCTGGAGTGTAGCGGTATCCTGGTCTTTGCCGCAGGTGGCGAAATCGGTACAGCCGACTCCCTTCGAGGTTTGCTCACACTGGTAACAGAACATGGACATAGGTTTCAGTTTTGTGGTTTTCGATGCGTTCTTGGTCAGGCCGACCGAACCGATGCTTGTCGCGCGGTCGCCGAACGGAACTAATGTTGCCACTGCACCACGCAAGCGTCCTTGATGCCCATCAATCCCCGGCGCGCTTTTCGGGCAGCTTTAAAATGCCGGCGTCGTGCCGGGTTTCGGCTTTGCTTTACGGGGCCCCAGTTTGGTGTCACTTTGACCGTGGTTCGGGTCGCGTCACTGTGGGTTGGCCGGTGACACTTCCCGATGGCGAGAAGCGATTGACAAACGAATGAACCAGCCATGGAAACGTACTTTGGCGAAATTCAAAAAGAAATGAGTGCTCCCCCCACCCGCGAAAAGTTGGCGGAAGACCTGCGCGCTCTCGCGCGCGACGCCGAGGAAATGCTCAAAGCGACGGCCGGTGAAATGGGCGACAAGCTCAACGACCAGGCCAAGGCTGCCCGCGACCGCCTCGCCAAGGCCCTTGAGTCGGCCAAGGCCACGTATCAACAGCTTGGTGAGCGGACGCTGGAAGGCGCACGCGCGGCGGACCGGGTCATTCGCGCGCACCCGTACGAGTCCATCGGTGCCGCCTTCGGTTTCGGGGTCCTGTTGGGCGTGCTGATCGGCCGCAAGTAGGCGATGGGTGATCCCGCCGCCAGCGACCGGGGTTTGTTTGCCTCCATGCGTCGGACCGTGTCCGCCGGGCTCGGTCTTGTGCAGACCCGGCTGGAACTCTTCGCGGTCGAACTGCAGCAGGAAAAATGGCGCCTGGTGGACCTGCTGCTGCGGACCGCCCTGATCATCATCCTCGGCATTCTTACGCTGGGCCTGGTCACCGCGACCATCGTGTATGTGCTCTGGGGTTGGTCGCCGCTGGGGGCATTGCTCGGCCTTGCCCTCGTGTACGGAGCGGCGACCGGCCTGGTAGCGTGGAGTATCCAGCGCTCGCTCAAGTCCGGCCCCAAGCCGTTTTCTGGCACCTTGAACGAACTGAAAAAGGACCGGGAATGCTTGTCGGACAAAACCTCCGGGACCTAGAGCAACGCCGCCAGTTGCTGCTGGCGCAAAGCGGACTGCAGCGGGCGACCTTGGATCTGAACCTTAGAACCGCCGTGGCGTCGCTCGGCTGGGTGGATCTGGCGGTGCGCCTGGGGCAGGCGATCCGGCCGTGGTTGTTTGCGGTCGCGCCCGTCGCCGGTTGGCTGGTTGCACGAAGGTCGCTCCGGCTTTGGGACGTGGTGAGGGAGGGACTCCCGATCGCGCGGAGCTTGCTGGGGATCCTTCGCCGCTGAGTTTGCCCCGATTCGCCACTCGCCGCGGGCTGCGGCGCCCTCCGGAGTTGCCGGAGATTTTTCGAGGGCCGGCTTGATTTCGGCCGGGGGTAGCTGAAATTCCGCCGCCATGAAATCACGCTCCGCCCTCTCATCTGCCCGACTGTCCCCCGTCCCTTTCATGATCAACCGTCGGCGTTTTCTCGAAAGCGCGTCCGCCCTGCTGGCGGTATCCGCGCTCGGTGCCGACGGCGTGGAACTGGTGAATCAAAGGCCGAAGCGGGTGGGACTGATCGGTGCCGGCTGGTACGGCCCCAGCGACTTGTGGCGGCTGATCCAGGTGGCACCCGCCGAAGTTGTGGGCATCGCCGATCCCGACAAAAACATGCTGGCCAGCGCCGTCGAAATCGCCAGCCAGCGGCAGAAGTCCCGGAAGCGGCCACCCGCCTACAACGACTACCGCGACCTGCTGAAACAGCACCAGTGCGACATTGTGATCATCGGCTCCCCGGACCACTGGCACGCTTTGCAGGCGATCGCGGCCCTCGAAGCGGGCGCGGATGTTTATCTCCAGAAGCCCATCAGCGTGGACGTCATGGAAGGCGAAGCGATCCTCGCCGCCGCCCGCAGGCACCAGCGCGTGGTCCAGATTGGGACGCAGCGCAAAAGCACGCCGCACTTGATTGACGTGAAGAAGCAGGTCGTGGACGCCGGGCTCCTCGGCCGGATCGGCCATGTGGAGATGTGTTGCTACTTCCACATGCGCGCCAACGGCAATCCGCCCGTGCAGCCCGTACCCGACTTCCTCGATTACGAAATGTGGACCGGCCCGGCGCCACTGCGACCTTATGACGGCCTGCCGCATCGCCGTTGGTGGCGGACCTTCATGGAGTACGGTAACGGCATCACCGGCGACATGTGCGTTCACATGCTGGACACGGTCAACTGGCTGCTCGGCTTGCGGTGGCCCAAGCGCATCACCTCCACCGGGGGGATTTACGTGCAAACGGACGGCAAATCGAACATTGCGGACACCCAGACTGCCATCTTTGAATACGATGGCTTTAACGCGGTCTGGCAACACCGCACCTGGGGTACACCTCCCGACCCGGACTACCCGTGGGCCTTGTTCCTCTACGGGGAGAAGGGCACCCTCAAGGCCAGCACCATGCGGGCGGATTTCATCCCTCACGACCGTAACGCCAAGCCTCTCCACTTCGAATGCCTCTTCGAGCGCGAGCAGTATCCGGAGGACGTCACCGAGAAGGACATCGAGTTGAACGCCGCCCCCGCCACCCGCCGGCACATGCTCGACTTTCTGGCCGCGATCGCGAAACGCAGCCGGCCGGTGGCCGACGTGGAGGAGGGTCACATCTCAACGGCGAGCTGCATCCTCGCGAACCTCTCCATGGAACTCGGCCGGCCACTGGTCTATGACCCGGTCAAACGCGAGGTCAAAGGCGACCCCGAGGCAACGAAGCGGTTACGGCGTCCGTACCGGGCACCGTGGCAGCGCCCGGAAATCGGATAGAATCGCCGAACCGTTTCCATCCGGCAGACCGTCGGCTCCGGCCACGTCCGGGGGAACCGGGCTGTGGGGCCTACCCATCAGTCTCCGGACTGGAACGCGAAGGGAGCAAAAACCTCCAGATGCGAATTTCCTCGCCGCTCTCGATGTACCGGACGTCGAACGCCTCCTCACGATGCACCAGCCACCGATCCCGTAACGCGCCTTTATCGTACTGCGACACCACGAGGATTTCTCCGGACGCAATCGCCTCGACCACCTCCTCCGGCGCGTATTCGATACACGTGGACGGTCCGTTCATCAGCATGAGTTCACCATGGCTGTGCCAAGGGCACCCCTCGAAGCCGAGATACGTGTCGGTTCCGTCTTCGGTGTTGGCGAAAACCAGCCACGCGTCCGGCATGATTTCCGCGTGGAGTTCCTCCGGTTCCGGCCGTCGGCAACGCAGCCCCACGCGCTGGCAGGTCTTTTCGATCGAATCCAGGTCGTAGCTCACTGTGCGGACTGGCTTCTGGTTACTTTTGTCTCCCCGGCCGCCGAGGTTGCGGGTCGCGGGGTAAGAGTCGCCAGCGCTGCTCGCATGACCGCCTCACGGCAAGGGGCGCCACTGGATGTTCTTGAACGCCGCGCTCGTCTGATAGGTGGCAATCCCGAAGGGTTGGCTCAACTCGATCTCGCCCGGTCGCACCGTTAGTCGGCGGCCCTCAAGCGTCACGTTGGCGACCTGCGCCTCGCCGATCCACGCTTCCAGCTTGGTGCGGGTGACCCGTACCCGAACCCGGAACCATTGCCGCGCGGGGAATTCCATGAACTTGGTCGTTTCGTTCATCGAGGCGTCGTTGCCGTCAATGCTCGAGATGCCCACCAGTCCCCCTCCCCAACCGCCAATGATGAGCGAACAGCACGAGTCGCCCACCACGAAAGTCAGGCCGCAAAAGAAATCGCTGCCGTCGAGCTTCATCGCATCGAGGGCCAGTTCGTAGCCGTAACGGGGAATGTCATTCGTGGCGACCAGATTCACGCCGGATAGCATCGCGCCCATGCCGATCCGCAATTCGCCGCGCTCGACCTCCACGTCTCCACCGCCCGCGAACTTGGTGCGCTCCCAGCCTTTGAGCGTTTCACCATCGAAGAGCAGGGTCCAATTATCGCCCGGCAACGGGAAAACCCGCTGGTACTCCGGCAGCGTCAGTTGGTTCACCTCCTTGGCCGGAGGGTTGGCCGCAGGCGCCGACGGTGGCTCCGCAACTGGTGCCGGAGGGGGATTCGGCGGCTGAGGCGCGGCGGTCACAGTCGTAGTTTCGGCGATTGTCCGGACCTCCTGCCGCTGCGCGCAGCCGATCGGAATGATTGCGGCCACGGCGAAAACCGCCGAAAGCCGACGAAGGTTTGAACGTGTTTTCATGACGCGATGCGAGATGAAGAATTGACAGCCGCAGACTTCCGCCGCCGTGACGCTCAAGCCAGCAAAAACTCGCATCTTTGGCAGCGTCCGCCCCATCAACACGATGTGATTGTCGCTGACGGCCGGAGGGAGCGAAGGGGAGCGCACGCTGGCTCGAACCCAAGAAGTTCGGGGGTGGCGGGGCCAAGCGATGCCGCTCCGGGCCTCAGATCAGCGTCATCCGGGGGGCGAGCGATCCGGCAGGAGTTGATGGCGCACGTTTCCAGGGATTGCCGACGTGGCTGTCGGCCAGCAGCGGCCTCACGCAGAACTTCGGTCCGAAGTTGGCCGGGGCGTTCTTGCAGTGGAGGACCGCGCCCGTGAGATTCAGCATCATTTGCCACAATCCATCTCACTCGTAGCGCTCGAGCCGGGCCCAGAGTGCCTTCCGCAAACCGCCCTCCGCTCTGGGGCGCGCTGCGGGCAGCGTCATCCTGCAAGGTCAGGGCGCTTGGGCCGCTGCCGGGCCGGAGACCCGGGCGGTTAAAAGGAGGTCCCCACCCACCCGATGCCAGGCCACGCGGGTCAGGCGATGAATCTCCCGCCAGTGTCGCGCCCCGCGGCCCGCTACCGCCCGCCGGGCGTCCCGGTCGCCGAGCACCATCGGGGCGTAAAAGAACGCCGCGCGATGGACCAGACCTTGGTCGAAGAACGAGCCGTTCACCGCACCGCCGCCCTCCACCAGCAGGTGGGTGACACCGGCGGCCCCCAGTTGGCCGAGGATCCACCGCAGGTCCAAGTGACGCGCTCCGGAAGCAGACCGCGCGGGCGGTGCGACGACCACGTTCACGCGAGCGGCCAACGCTTCCGATCGCCGACGGGGTGCCTGCTGGCCGATGAAAATCGTTGTCTGCCCCGCGTGTTGATCATTCACAACGCGGGCGGACAACGGAGTTCGTGCGCGGGAGTCAAGGATCAGGCGTCGCCATGCCTTGGTCCGATCACCGCGAGCCCCACGAACCGTCAGTTCGGGGTCATCCGCCAGAATCGTGTTCACCCCCACTAAAACCGCGTCAGCCTCGCGCCGCAGTCGCATCGCCACCCGCCGTGCCGGCTCACCGGTGATCCACTGGGATTCGCCGGTCGCCGTCGCGAGGCGACCATCCAGGGTCATCGCTGCCTTGAGCGTGACCAGCGGAGTCCGGTGAACGATCCATTGGTTGAAGGCTTCGTTCAGCCGCTCGGCCTCCTCCCGGAGCAAACCCACTTCCACTTCGATGCCAGCGGCCCGGAGCAGGTCGAAGCCGCGCCCCGCGTGAGCGGGATTCGGGTCGGGTGCCGCCACCACCACGCGACGCAAGCCCGCCTCAATGATGGCTCTTGTGCAGGGTGGAGTCCGGCCGTGCGTGCAGCAGGGTTCGAGGGTCACGAACAGCGTCGCGCCTCGCGGCGAGCGGCCCCGCCGACGGGCATCGTTGAGCGCCTCGATTTCGGCATGTGGCTCGCCCGCCCGATGGTGCCAGCCGCTGCCCAGGATCTTGCCGCCTTTCACCAGCACCGCCCCGACCATCGGATTGGGCGAGGTGTAGCCACACGCCCGCCGGGCCAGCCGCAAGGCCAGCCGCATGAAGCCGGCTTCGGTCGCCGGCGGGTCATCCCGGCGAGTCGTGCCTGCTCGTGCGTTCACGCGTGAGGTCGTGGTGTTCCCGCCCGCCGCCTCATTTCAGCGCGGCATAGACGCGATGCACGTCGTCGTGATCGTCGAGCGCGTTCAGGAACTCGGCGACCTCCTGGCGTGCCGCGTCACCCAGTTCAACCGGATTCTTTGCCAGGTAACGCATCTCGCTCGCCACGATCTGCCAGCCGGCGTCCTTCAGCCAACGGCTCACGGCGGCGAGATCCTTCGTGTCGGTCAGAAACCGGGCGCCAATGCTCCCCTCGGGGATCTCCTCCGCCTCGAGCGGCTCCACATTCTGCGCGCCCGCCTCGATGGCGTCCGCCTCTGCGTCACGACTCCGGTCGGCGTGCGTCGCCTCCACCACGCCCCAGCGGTCGAAGAAGAAGGCCATGCTCCCCGGTTGGCCCAGCGAACCCGCCTTGAAAAGGTTGCGGATTTCCGGGGCCGTGCGATTCCGATTGTCGGTCAGACACTCGACAATCACGGGAACCTTGTGCGGTGCGAACCCCTCGTACACCACTGTTTCGATGGCGACCGGTTCGTCCGTCTGCCCGGAACCCTTCTTGATGGCCCGTTCGATGGTATCGCGCGTGACTGACGCTTTGCGGGCCTTTTCCACGGCCGCCGCGAGGCGGGCGTTCAGGTCCGGGTCGCCGCCGCCAAGCTTGGCAGCGACCACGATTTCGCGGACGAGCTTGCTGGTGATCTGGCCCTTCTTTTGCGCGGCCGCCTCGCGACCAGCTTGTTTCCACTGTGCGCCCATGCGCGGGTTCTACTCGCGAAACCCGGCGCGGTTCAACCGGAATCCCGGCCCTCACCTCACTGTTCCGCCGCCCGCTTCCCGTGGTCGCCGAACTCGGAGACAGCGTCGAGGAGGTTTCCCTCGCGACGCGTTTCCGGAAGCGCTTGGGGTGTTGTTCTGTGGCGGCGGTGGCCGCAGACGGCCGCAGGGAAAGTCGTTCCTGGTGCTCGCGGGACCTTGAATCGCCCAGCCCCCACGAGCCACTCCCTCCCGGGCCTCGCTGGCTTCCAAAGCTTCATTAAGCCCGACCAGCCAATCGCCGGCCGTCAGTCTTCGGCAATCACCCGGGCTTCGGCGGAGGGCGCTTTGGGCCGGTGCAACACGGCCACATTGCCGACGCGCAGGATGAGGACGCTCGCACTGCGGCTGACCAGTTGCGGCACCAACTCACGCTTTTGCTCTTTGAACGCCTCGAACTTCACCTTTACCAGTTCGTGCTCGTTCAGCGCCGCATCGAGCGCGCCCAGCAACTCGGTGGTCAGCCCGGCCTTGCCGATTTTCAACGTGGGCTTGATGAGTTGGGCGGCGCTTTTCAGCCGACGCAATTCCGGTCCGGCGAGCTTGAGCGGTTCAGACATGATTGCCAGTGGTTGGCGTGGTGGTCAGGAGACGGAACGCGGCCGACTCCCACTCGTTGATGTGGCGTCCGGCCAGTTTCTTGAAGCCAAGCTCTTCGTAAGCCGCGCGCACCGCCGGAAATTCACGCGCCAGGATTCCCGCCAGCACCAGGATTCCACCTGGTTTCACCCGGGCCGCGAGGCGCCCCCGCTCGCGCACCAGCAGATCGGCCAGGAGATTGGCACAGACAACATCGAACTGTTCCCGGCTCGTTCGCGGCAGGCGCGTCAGGTCGCGTCGGCGCAGGCGGACGCGGTCCGCGACGCCGTTGCGGGCCACATTCTCGGCCGCGGCGCGCACCGCGGTCGGATCGAAATCGAATGCCTCGACGGGTGCGTACCCGAGTTTCGCCGCCGCGATCGCGAGGATGCCGGATCCGGTGCCCACATCGAGCAGCGCCCGCGGCTCGCGGCCCGGCCGGTGGCGGACCACTTGTTCCAGGCAAAACGCCGTGGTGGGATGCTGGCCAGTCCCAAAGCTCAAGCCGGGATCCAGAACCACCTCGACCTGACCCGGCCCGGGCCGCCGTCGGCTCCAGCTCGGCCGCACGAGCAGGCGCCCGGCAATGTCCAGTGGTTTGAAGTGCCGCTTCCAGGAATTGGCCCAGTCCCGGGTGCGGATGGTGCGCACCCGGACACGCGGCTGGCGGGAGAGCCGGCCCGCTCGCCGGAGCCGCTCCAAGCCGGCGCCAAGTCTCGCGGCACGCGCGGGCGTCCACGAGGCGGCCGACTCGCAGTAGGCACTGACCTCGGTGACGAGCGTATCTGCGTCAGTCGCCAGGGCGGCGGGTTGGCGGAACACTTCGGCAAACAAGTCCGCGACCGGGTCCTCTTCCTCCACCGGCACCCGCACCGACACCTGGGTAAGTCGTTCCCTCATGGCAGCGACCGCCACGGGGTGTAGTTCAGCAGCGTGATCTTCGCCCGGTGGGGCGCGATCTCGACGATGGAGACGCTCGCGTAGTCAATCTCGAACCGGGCTGTCTTGGGCAACGGCACCCGGATGAGGTGGGCCAGTGCCGCCCGAATCACCCCACCGTGGCACAGAACCAGCGAAGTTCCGCCCGGATGACTCGCGATGATGTCGTCCACTGCGCCGGCAACCCGGCGTTGGAATGCACCGGCGGGTTCGGCGTCGGGTAAATCGCCTCGATCCAGCGCGTGCAACCAGTCGAAGGCGCTGATCTGATGACGCTCCTGCACCTGTTCCCACGTCAGCCCGGTCCACGCCCCAAAGTCCACTTCGCGCAGCGCCTCCACGAACCGGGCGTCGTGGCCATTGCGGGCAAGCAGCGGCGCGGCCGTGAGACGGGCGCGCTTCATCGGGCTCACGTAAACGCCCGCGAACTCGATGCCCGCGAGCCAATCCGCCAGCCGTGCCGCCTGCTCGTGACCATGATCCGAAAGGCCCATGTCAATGCGGCCGCCGAACACCCGCTGGTAGCGTGGCTCGACCTCGCCGTGCCGCGCGAGGATCAGCCGCGTGTGGGCTGCGCTCATTGGGACCTACTCAAAGATCGAGCGCCGACTGTTGAGCGGCCATCAACTGGCGGATGCCAGCCTTGCCGAGTTCGAGCAGCCTTGCCAGTTGCGCATCGCTGAACGTGCCCTTTTCGCCCGTCCCCTGGATTTCGATGAATTCGCCAGCGCCCGTCATCACCAGATTCATGTCCACGTCGGCCGCGACATCCTCAGCGTAGTCCAGATCAAGCCGGGGTTGTCCGTGGACGAGCCCCACGCTGACCGCGGCCACCGGTGCCAGCAAGGGATTCTCCTCCAGCAGCCCGGTCTCCCGCAAACTGCCGATGGCCAGGGCGAGCGCAACGAAGCTCCCCGTGATTGCCGCCGTGCGGGTTCCACCATCTGCCTCGATCACGTCGCAATCCACCCACAAAGTCCGGCTGCCCAGCTTCTCAAGATCCACGGCCGCCCGCATCGCCCGGCCAATCAACCGCTGGATCTCCTGCGAACGACCGTCGAGTTTGCCCTTCGAGATGTCGCGCGGCTTACGCGGGGTCGTCGAGTAGGGCAGCATCGAGTATTCAGCGGTCACCCAGCCGCCCGTCTTGCCTTGCTCCTTCATCCAGCGGGGCACCGCTTCTTCCACGCTCACCCCGCAGATGACCCGGGTGTTTCCCCACTCGATCAAGGTCGAGCCGGCCGCGTGCGGCGCGAAGTGGTTGGTGAACTTGACGGGACGCAGTTGGTCAGCCCGCCTCCCATCCGGGCGCGGCGCGGGCAGCGAACTGGCGGATGAATCGTCCGCAGCGGCAATTTCCATGCCCGGACCCTACGGATGCGAATCCCGGTCAGCAACGGCGAAAGCGCCGGCGGCCCGGCACTCCCATGGCGTCAGAGGCCCTCGCCACCCACGAAAACGGGGCCCGAACGAAGGCCCCGACGCCCAGGGTCAGGCTTCCTCTACCACCCGCCAGCCGAGCGCGTCGGCGAGTGCGTAAATGGGAGCCTTGAGATCGCCGTAAAACGTCACGCGATGCCAGCCCCAGTGATCCCACTCGCGGAAGAGCTTCTCGAAATCGCCCAGCGGCTCGGCGCAAAGCTTGGTGCGGCAGGCGCGGTCGTCGGGGTCGTTGTCCACGGCCCGGGCCTGATGCAAGAGAATCTCCTTCCGCCCCTGGTCGAATTCGAGCGTCGTGGTGAGGTAGCCCGTCGGCAGCACCGAACGCACGGAAGCCCCCTGGCGGTCCTCGGAATGCGTCAGGATCTCAAACGGATTCGCCGGGCCGGCCGGACCAAACGCCCGGTTCGCCGCCACGCAATGGGCGTAGATGATCTGGCGCTTGGCCGAGTCCATCACCGGGTCAGAGATATAGCCCGGGCGCCCGCGAGTCAGAATCGAACCGATGACCATCGTGGCGGCCGAGCGCACATCGCACTCGCACCCGCCGACGAGCCCCTCGTTCAACAACTGGTGGAACCCAAGACACGGGTACGCGTGAATGTGGCCGCCGTAGAAGCCACCCAGGCAGTTGATCGTAATGGCGTTGGCGTGATGCCGCTTGAGCAACGCCTTTTCCGCGAGGTACATCGCGGCGGACGCCTCCAGTGTCTCGCGCGAAACGCCTTCCACTTTGGCGGCGGCGCTTTCCCAACGGTCGGCAACGGCCCGGGTCTCGTCCCGGTCCGCGTTCTTCCACGCTTCGTTCAACTCTGCGAAGGGTACTTTCTGCACGGGAATGCCGGCGATGGACGGTTCCTCTCCGGCGTTCTGGTCCCGCACTGCCAGGACGCGAGACGCCTTCATCTGGCGCAGGCAATCGTCGGTGGACAGGCACGCCAAGTCATCGGCACGGGTCGCCAGGTCACCTGCCCGTGGCGTCCGTTTCGCGCGGACGTTAGCGGTGGCCGCCACGAATTCCGAGACGCTACCGCCGCGCGTCACCAGCGCAAAACACTTCACCGCCTCCACCAGGTCGCCCAGATTTGAGGAAGCGACGAAACCGACGTTGGCCGCCTTGTTGCGGAGAAACGCGGCATTGTACACGAGAAACCCGCCGCTGCCGCCATACTGGAAGTCCGCATACAGCACCGGCTTGCCGCTGGTCGCGATGGTCTGGACCACCTGATTCCAGCAGTTCATCTGGTACACGAGGTAGCCGTCCACCCGGTTGGCGGCTTGGTCAGCATCGAGGATCTGCTTTGCCTGCTCCGGACCGGTGGCGGTGGAAGACAGGAAATCAAATCCCGCGCAACGTGTTGCCAACGCTTGGTCCACCCGTTCCATCACCGGCCGGAAATCGAAGCCCTGGTTGGGCCAGTCCGGGCCGGGCTGCTGCGGCGCGTGCAGAGCGTAAATGACGCGGATGCGCGTCCGTTCCGCCGGCGAATCGGCGGCCTCGAGCCACTGGTGTGAGCGCAGCCAACCGAGCGCCCCGACCGTCGCGGCGCTACTGCGCGTCAGAAATCGGCGCCGATTCATCGGGCAGCCGTCACATTCGCGGGGGAGGAAACGTTTCATGGAATGCCTTTCGAAATGAACGGAGGGGGAGCCCCAACCAAAGCCGACTCTCCGCAGTGGGATTAGGCAGCGGCTTCATGGGCAATCTTGTACTGCGTCCGGCTTCTGACGACAAGCTGGAATCATTAGGCCAGTTGGCGGCGTACGGACGTCCAAATTCCAGCGGGTTCAAATCGTTTGACTCCTCGGCCGGCTTGGCTACCGTCTGAGGCCACGTAGGCGAACTCAACCAATCAAACGAAATGACAATACCTCAGTACTTCAAAACCTTGGGCTTGGTCGGAACGGCGGCGCTGGCCGTCTTTCTGACTGGCTGTGCGTCCAAGAGCGGCGGTTCTTGGTCCGGCTCGGAACCTCATAATCCGTTCTGCCAGGATCCCACTCACGGACACCCCATTCGAGCCACGCAGGAGTTCAAAGCGGAAGAACCTCCGCCTGCGCCTCGCCAGGTGACGACCGCCGAACCCGCTCCGGCTCCTGCCCCCACCGGATTCAAGACCTCTTCAGCGGCTTTCCCGACCGGCGACCGCCGGACCAGTGCGCTGCTGGTTGAGAAGACCCTGCCCGTCCAGGTGTTGGCCGGCAAAGAGTTCGAGGTCGTGTACAAGGTCAGCAACCTGACCGACCTGACGCTGCAAGACGTGACCGTCACGTGCGACCACACCCCCAATTTCAAGGCCAGCAGCGCCACGCCTGAACCGTCTCAGATGGGCGCCAATGAGGCGACTTGGAATCTGGGTGAACTGGCCCCGAAGCAGACCAAGGAAATCCGGGTGCGTGGCCGCGCCGATGAGCCCGGCACGATCCGCGGCTGCTGCACCGCTTCATTCAAGCCCGTCATCTGCGACACCATCCTGGTCGTGAAGCCGGCGATCGCGTTGGAGAAGACCATGCCGGCGCAGGTCGTGCAGTGCGATCCAATCCCGGTCAAGCTGGTGGTGAAGAACACGGGCAGCAGCCAGTTGACGAACGTGCGCGTCACCGACTCCCTGCCGGCGGGTTTGACGACCGACGCGGGACAGAACACGGCCTCGTTCGACGCGGGCACGCTCGCTCCGGGCCAGTCGAAGGAATTCTCGTTCGTCGCGAAGGCCTCCCGCACGGGCTCGTTTGAGAACCCGGCCAAGGCGACCTCGGCCGAAGGCGTCGAGGCGGCCGCACGGGCGTCGGTGACGGTAGTGAAACCGGCCTTGGCCGTGGCCTGCACGGTGCCGCCGGACAAGGAGATCGAAGGCTTGAAGTTCACCGAATTCTTCGGCCGGCCGTTCCAGGTTTGCTGGGAGGTCAAGAACACGGGTAACGCCGCCTCGGCCAACACTGTCCTCGACGTGGCGATCCCGGCTGGCGTGACCTTCCGGTCCGCGACCGAAGGCGGCACCGCCAGCGGTAGTACTGCCACGTGGAACCTCGGCTCGCTCGCTCCGGGCGCCAGCAAGAAGGTCTGCGCGACCTTCGTGGCGGCGAATGCCGGCAACTACGCCTTCAACGCCACGACCAAGGGTGTCTGCGCCGACCCGGCCACCACCTCCTGCAGCGTGGTGATCCAGGGCATCAACGCGATCCTCGTTGAGGTGGTTGATGATCCGGATCCGATCCAGGTGGGTGAAGAAACGACCTACACCATCAAGGTGACCAACCAAGGTGGCGGGCTTGACCTGCAGGACGTGACCGTCAAGGCGGTGTTCCCGGATGGCATCACGCCGCTCGCGCCGTCCAACAACGGCCAGGTCAGCGGCAAGACCGTTACCTGGGCGCCGGTGGCTCGCCTGCCGCTCAAGCAGACGATCACCTACACCGTGAAGGGCAAGGCCACTACCATCGGTGACAACCGCGTCGAGTTCCAAGTGACCACGCGCGCGCGTCAGACGCCGATCGTTGAGATCGAGTCCACGACGTCGTACTAATCTGGGTCATCCAGTTTGACACGAAGGGCTGGCCGCAAGGCCAGCCCTTCTTATTTCTCCGCGCCGGTTCGTGGGCGCAGAAAAGGCGCCCCGAAGGGCGCCTGCTCGCAGCCAACGTAATTGTGTCGCGGCTCAGACGTCGCAGATCATAACGCCCTGTCGTAGCGAAGTCAGCGGGTCGCGCTTGGGAATGAACTCTTGCGCCACGAAGCCCTTGAACCCGGTCGCCACGATCGCGCGCATGATCGCCGGGTAGTTCAGCTCTTGGGTCTCATCAATCTCATTGCGGCCCGGGTTGCCGCCCGTGTGGTAGTGGGCGATGTACGGCGCGGCTGCCTCGATCTTCTTGCCGGGATCACCTTTGATCGTACGGATGACATCGCCCTCCATGATTTGCATGTGGTAGATGTCGTACAGCAGCTTGAAATGCTCCGACCCCACCCGTTTGCAGAGCGCGACGCCCCACGCCGTCCGATCGCACATGTAATCCGGGTGGTCCACGCGGCTGTTGAGCAGCTCCATCACCGCCACCACCCCGTGTTGCTCGCAAATGCGGGCCACCCGCTTCAGCCCCTTGGCGCAGTTCTCCAGCCCCTCCTCGTCCGACATGCCCTTCCGATCGCCGGAGAAGCAGATGATGTTCTTAAACCCGGCCGCCGCCACCAGCGGCGCTGTCTTTTCGAAAAACGCGACGATCTTGTCGTGGTTTTCAACGCGATTGAGACCGTTGGAAATGCCGCCCGGCACGCCGCTGACCATTGCGCAGACAAGGCCGTGCTTCTTGAGGGTCGGGAAGTCGTCCACCGTCAGGAGTTCGACCGACTTGATCCCCATTCCTTTTGCGGCCACACAGAATTCGTCCAGGGGGATGTTTCCGTAACACCACTTGCAGACGGAGTGGTTGATGTTGCCCTTGAGTTGGGCCGCTTCGGCGGCGCCGAGGCGACGGGACAACGTTGCCGCCGCCACCGCGGCGGCCGACGTTTTGAGGACTGTACGACGGGACATTGTGGTTTTCATGATGAAGAAGCGGGCCGGCACCATGCCGGCACTCTCGCTGCGGAGGGAATACACTGGCGCGGCGGAGCGGCGTCAAACGCAAACACAAGGGGGCGACAAAAGCCGGGCCGCCGCGCGACGAACAGGGTCTGGGAGCGGTATGCCCCGGCGCCAACCCGTATCGAACTGGCCATTACCGGTGCGGCGGTTTGGGAAATCGGGTAGGCTCGACCGATGTTCGACGAGTGCATCATCCGCGGGATTCGGTTCGCCCCTGCGCGTTTTTCCGCGCCCCTGGCGGGTTTCACGCACAGCGCCTTCCGGCGCTTGCTGGCCGAACTGGGCGGCTGCGGGGCAGTGTGGACGGAGATGCTCGCCGCCCGGCAGATTCTCGGGGAAGATTTTCAACGCTCGCCTTGGTTGCGGCGGCACGCCGTCGAGCGTCGTGTCGTTTTCCAACTGATGGTGCGCGCGGGCGATCCTTTGAATCGCGTGATGGACCGTCTCGGCGCCCACGGCGTCGAGGCGGTGGATCTCAATCTCGCCTGCGATGCCTTCTCGGTGCGGGCCACGGAGGCCGGCAGTGCGCTGTTTGAAAACTTGGAAGCCCTCACATTGGTGGCCCGGGAAGCGCGCCGTGCCTGGCCCGGCCCGTTGCTGGCGAAGGTGCGGCTGGGCAGCCGCCGTCCCGACTGGGAGTCGCGTTTTACTGAGCGCCTGCGCGTGTTGGAGGACGCAGGCTTCGATGCCGTAACTCTCCATCCCCGTTTCTTTGAGGACAAGTTCCGGCGGCGGGCGCGCCACGAACTGTTCCCGTGGGCCGCTTCGGTCACTCGACTGCCGATCATTGCCAACGGAGACCTCGTGTCGCGACAACAAGTCGAAGGCCTCGCCACTCATCTCCAGCCAGCCCGCGCGGTGATGTTCGGTCGCATGTTGCTCGCGCGCCCGTGGCTGTTGGCTGGCTGGGACGGCGCGCCCGCGCCCGATTCAGCCACCATCTGGCGACGCCTGTACGATTACATCGCCGAAGACTTCCCGCCTTTGACCGCACTGCGCCGGGTCCAGTCACTGACGAAGTACTTCGCTGCCAACTTCGCCTTTGGCCATCACTTCTGGGTGTCGGTGGGCAACGCGCGTGGCCTGCCCGAGGCACTGGCAATGGCCGAGCGCTTTTTCGCCGGTGGCCCCCGAATGGTCGAAAACCCGGTCGTTGCCGGGATTTGACCGGTTCCGGGCTGATCCCATTTCCCTCACACCCACGCGGAGCAGCTTTCCCGCGTAGCGGCCCCCGCAGCGCGGCCGCTTGGAATTCGGTAGCAGGTTGCCGAATGCTGCGCCACGCCTCCATCCGCCCGCGTGAAGTCCATTCTTGTCAGCCGCCAACCGGGCCGCATACCTTCCCGGCGACGCCGGGCCATCCTCGAGATTCCCGGACCTCACGAAACCACAACAATCATTTGACGCACGATGAAAGAGTTCTTCCCCGGCATTCCCGCCATCAAGTACGAAGGGCCCGACTCCAAGAACCCGCTCGCCTTCAAGCACTACAACCCTGACGAAGTCGTTGAAGGTAAAACCATGAAGGAGCACCTGCGCTTCTCAGTGGTGTACTGGCACACTATGCGCGGGATCGGCGCGGACATGTTCAGCATGACCCGCGCGTGGCAGCGGCCCTGGGAAGACGGCACGGACTCGTTGGCCATGGCACTCAAACGCGTACCCGTGCTGTTCGAGTTTTGCCAGAAGCTGGGGGTGCCGTTCTACGCCTTTCACGATCGGGATGTTGCCCCGGAAGGGAAGAACCTCGTCGAGACGAACAAAAACCTCGACCGCGTGGTGAAGGAGTTGAAGAAGTACCAAAAGGATACTGGCGTCGGCCTCCTTTGGGGCACCGCCTGTCTCTTCGTCCATCCGCGCTACATGCATGGAGCGGCCACGAGCTGCAACGCGGACGTCTTCGCCTTCGCGGCCGCGCAGGTGAAGAAAGCCATCGAGGTCACCCACGAACTGGACGGCGCCGGCTACGTGTTCTGGGGTGGACGCGAAGGCTATTCCACGCTGCTGAACACGAACATGAAGCGGGAACTGGATCATCTGGCGGCGTTTCTCCACATGGCTGTGGATTGGAAGAAAGAAATCGGCTTCAAGGGCCAGTTCTACATCGAACCCAAGCCCAAGGAACCCACCAAGCACCAGTACGACAGCGACGCCGCGGCGTGCCTCAACTTCCTCCGCGAGTACGGCCTGATGCGCCATCTGAAGCTCAATATCGAGACCAATCACGCCACCCTGGCCGGCCACACCATGCAGCACGATCTCGAGGTGGCCGGCGCCGCGGGGGCTCTGGGCAGCATTGATGCCAACACCGGTGATCTGCTGCTGGGTTGGGATACCGACCAGTTCCCCACCGACATTTATCTCACCACTCAGATCATGCTCACGATCTTGAAGTACGGTGGCTTCACGACCGGCGGCACAAATTTCGATGCCAAATGCCGTCGCGAGAGTTTCGAGCCGGTGGACCTCTTCCACGCCCACATCGGTGGCATGGATGCGTTCGCCCGCGGGCTCAAGATCGCGGCGGCGATTCGCAAAGACGGTCGCCTCGCTCAGTTCGTCAAGAATCGTTACCGCTCCTGGGACACCGGCATCGGCAAGGACATCGAGAAGGGCAAGGTCGGCTTCAAGGAACTTGAGAAGTACGCCATGAAACTGGGCGAAGTGACGACCAACGAGAGTGGCCGCCAGGAATACCTCGAAAACCTCATCAACGAATTCATCTGAGCCGGCGGCGCGGGGGGCAGCCCGAGTCGCCCCAGTGCTGGACGAGGGACGGACGCCAGTTCGTCCCTCGCTCGCTTTTGGAATCCCTTGCGGAAGCCGCGTCTCGTCGCCAGCGCGAGCAGTCGCCGGTCAACTGAGCTCGACCATCAGCGTCTGACCTTCCAGCACCGTGATCTCCGGCTCGAACTCCACCGCCTGCCGTCCGTCCTCTCCCGCCACCGAGGCGGCAACGGGAATTCCCGCCAAGGTCACGGACACGCGCCGCGGCTTCAGCCCGCCCGTGGGCGTCAGCGCGAGCGTTTTGAGGCGCAGTTGGCCCCAGCGCAGGACAATTCGGCAGTCGAGCCTTGAGCCTTCTGTCTGCTGCGAAAAGGTTCCCCAGCCTTCCGCCGCCGTGAAGGCGCACTGGAAGTGCTCCGGCGTGAGGCGCGGGGCGAAGCCCAACCGGCGCCGGGGGCCGTCGTACTCGTAGCCGCACGCGGCCAGAAACACCCCATAGCTGGCCATGCTGCGCGCATAATGGTCGCCGCACTCGATCTCGTTCCACGGATTGCGCCGAGACGGGTGGTAGCGATCGTGGACCATGCGCGTGACAGCCAGCCCTTCCATGACCAGGCCCTGGGCGAGCATGTGCCCCGCAACCTGGTACTCGAAGCCGTTCATGCACTCGTTGAAGTAACCGGCGGCCCAGTCCGGCCCCCTGCCCTTGGCCTGCGCGTAATCCCAGTCGGACCGCGGGAAGGTACACATCAGCAAGCCGCCCTCGCCCGGCATCGCGTACCAACGGCCCGCCTTGTAGGCCGCGCGATACGGGCCGACGTCGGGCGTGAAGTTGTAACGCCAAAGGGATTTCAGCGCGGAGACCGTCTCCTTCTCCGGCAATACGCGACCGAGTCCAACCTGCCACGCCCAGCTCTGACCGAACACCTGATCTATGTGGCAGCCGGTGCCGGAGTTGATCGCGTCGAGGTGTTTCGGGTCGGGCTTGTTGATGAAGTACTCGCCGTCGAACAACTCCGCGACGAGCTTGGGCTGGCCGCGGTCGAAAATCTCCCGACAGCGGCGCGCGAAGGGGTCGTCGCCGACGATCCGGGCCATCTCCTCACCCGCGCGCAGGGCGGCCAGGTACATCCCGCTCAACCAGGCCACGGGTCCAAACCAATCCGTGTCGAGTGTGTTGTGCTGGTTGCCTTCGATGAGGCCATCGCCGTCGCCGTCCTTGGCTATGAGCCACTCGAGGGCCTTGCGAATGCCCGGCCAGTTACGCCTGAGCCAGGCATCGTCAGGCGTCATCTGGTGCTCCCGCAACGCGCGCAGGATCGTGCCGGCCTGGCCATCCACGGCGGGAATGTCGTTGAACTCCGCGCGGAAACGGATGGCGCCATCCGGCTGCTGCGCTAGGCCGAAATCCACGCGCTCGCGGGTGTCGCGTTCCAACACCGGAAAGAGCCGGGCGACCGCGTGCGCGTACTGCCAGACATGGCCGCAGGTGCCGTGGCAGCACCCAACGCCCTCCCAGCCCCAGAACCGGCCGTTGGCAAACCGAAAGCAGGTGGACGTGGCGAGGATCGAGGTGTTCAGGAACGTGCGGTCGAGGAACCAGTACGGCAGGGTCGAGTCGTACCAGGTGGCATGCCAGCGATGCGTCTGCTCGCGCAGCGTCTCGAAACGTCGCGACAGGTACTCGGTGACCGCCAACGCCGAGTCGAAGCGGGTGGCGTAGTGCCGGCCCGGTGGCAGGCGGTCCATCCGCAGATTTGCGAAATGCCAGGCAACGACGAACACGACCTCGGCGGATTCGCCCGGCGCCAGCGCCAACCGACGGGCAACCGCCCCGGCGAGCCGGCGGCCGAAGGGCGCCGTGGCCACGGCTTGGTCCCCTGACACTGCGTTGAACACCGCTTCCGGCAGCTTTCCCTCGGGGAGCTCCGCCAGCCCGGTGTCCGATTCTGACTTCTGATTTCTGGAGTCTGACTCCCGCGCCAAAAGCGCGAGCGTCATCGTCCCGAAATCCGTTTCCTCTGCCAGCGGTCCGGCCGGGCGGCGCGGCTGGTCGGTGAAGACGACGTCATCAAGGCTGATGTTGCCCCAGCCGCCGCTTTCGTTGTCCACGACCTGGAGGCGCGCGGTCTTGCCGGCCCAGCGCCGCACATCCCAGACCACCGGGGCCATGCGGTTGTCATTCCGGCCGGTGGCGGTGAGCACCACCTCGCCGTCCACGAGCAGGTTCACGCAAGTGCGGCCTGCGTGGCTGCCGCCGCCCACCAGGAAGCTGATGAAGTTGCGTTCGAGGGTGAACGGCCGGCTCGTCAGCGTGCCGGTGGCGGCGTCCTTCGCGCTGACATCGTCGCCGGGCGCGCTGGCGTGGGAGTTGATCACGCGCCGGCCCTGGCCGCCGACCTTGCCTTGGTAGGCGGGCATCTTGTCCATCTCGACCGGGCCGCCGCCAAACGCCGTGCCCGTGGCGGTCCAGTCGCCATGCGTTTCCCGCTCGAAATCATCAAACGGAATGTCCGGACGCTTCGGCCCGGTGTCTTCAGGCGGCGCCTCCGCGCTGCAGTCCAGGGCCACGAAACCGGTGCGCCGGACGACGCGGTTTCGACGCCGCACGTCGCGTGTCTGGCCGCTGTGGCGGCAGACGGGGTTCTCCAGCCAGCCCGCGATCTCGACCTCGACCCGCTCGGCGCTGGTGTTCTTAACGGTGTAACGCATCACCGTGGCGGGCAACGAAGAGTCGTCCACGTTCAGCGGAATAAACGGCGAGAAGGCCTCGAGCGAAACGGCAACCGGCGCATCCGGATCGCGGTACTCGACGAAGGCGAGCGGGTACTCGCCGGTGAAACGGATGTCGGTCCAGCCCGAGCGGTCGAGCGCGCGGACCTGCGACCGTCCGCCGGACGTGAGCCGGAGCGCGAAACCCTGATCGAACGGCGACTGCGGCGTCATGGGCTTGGCGTAGTGCTCCGGGCCGGTGCCGATGTGCTGGTTGAAGATATCCCAGTGCCAAAGCCGGCCGTCGCCGCCGAGATAAACCTGGCCACATCCGATGCCGCCGACGGGCATGCCGATCTTTTCGAGGTCACGACCGCGGTACACCGTGCGGGTGCCGCGCGCGAAGAGCGACCGCACCCAATCCGGACTCAACTTCTTGTCCGCGGGCACGAGCTTCTCGAAATCCGCGCGCGTGAACGGCCCGGCCACGGCGGGCAGCCGGCTGAGCGCCAGGCTGCCCACTGCGGCGGAGGAAAGTTTCAGGAACTCGCGACGGGGCAGCGGGGAGTCCGGAGAGGCAGGAAGTTTCATCGCCCAGGTGATAAACCACGCCCGGGTCGGCTGCCAAGACACGAGATCATCCCGCCGTCCGATTCGCCTCAAACCAGCGAGCGAACGGGCAGCGAACAACCAACCGCAGCGTGTTATCGCCCGAGCCTGCTGGTAAGAGACGCTCAAAGGGCTCGCTCCAAGTGCCTGCAGTTGGAACATGCGATCCTCGTTTCGCGGGAAGGGAGTGCCACTTCAGAGGCGGATCATTTCCCGTTCAAACGCGGGCCTTGGGCGTTGCCAGGTCGCGTCTATCGTGTTCAGAAACCCAGGCCTCGGTCCGTGACCGGCGACGCCTCCCTCCGGCGTGACGCGGGATTTCGTCCAACGCGACAATTGCCTTCGTCGGTTTGGATTCGCTTTACATGGGTCGGCGGTCCGTGTACGCCGTGTAACGTTTTGGTGACAAACAACCCATCGCCAAAAACCGAAGCGAGTCTATGAAACTCAAATGCCTACCCCACTCCTCCATCGCGCTCGCAATTTGTCTCGCGGGCGGATTTCTCGGAACCACGCCCGATGCCGCCGCGCAGACGGAGATTCCACCCGCCTTGCGCGTCACGGGCGGTGTTGACACTTCAAAGCCAGGCGCGCTGATCCGCACCTACCAAGTCGAGGGCTTCGACACCCAGGGACAGTTGACCGCCGTCGAGCGACTCATCGCCGGCGACCTCGGTCCGAACATCGCGAACCTTGGCGATCCGAATTACACCTACGATGCCGCACGAGGCTACTTCGTGCTCGGTGGCGACGTGGGCCTCAACTTCCGCCACGATGCAGGCGAAGGTGGCGACAACGGAAATTTCGTTGGCCCCGGCTATCCGGACCGGCCGATTCCGGGCCTGCCCGGCACGACGCTCACCGCCGACCAAGCAGCGGCGGAGGCGATCGTTTTTCTCGAGTTCAAGGCGGCGGGACTGTTCGAGATGGGCGTCGGCAGCGATGACTGTTTCAAGGTGACGACCTGGCACAACCCGCGGGATCGGTTCGCACTGACCCTCGGACAGTTCAACGGCACGCGCGGCATGACCGAGACCCGGGTCATTCTCCTGAACATTCCCGAGCCGGGCATCTACCCGTTCCGGTGCCTGTGGGCCAACGCCACCGGGGCCACCGGTTGGGAATGGTACCTCTTCGACAAGGACGGCAACCGCAATCTGATCAACGACGCGACCAATAGCGTCGCCGTCGCGTACCGGGAAGGTCCGTTGCGGCCCTACGTGGCGAGCGTGTTTCCGAACATCGGTGCGGCGAACGTGAGCCCGGCCACCGACGTCATCGTCGAATTCGTGGACGAAACGGTGGCGGTGGACGGGAACTCGATCCAGTTGACGGTCAATGATGGCGCAACGACCGGGACGCAGACCGTCACCAAGTCCGGCAACAAGACCACGGCGAGATTCACGCCCGCCAGCCCGTTGGCTTTGGGGAGCACCAACACGGTCCGGCTGGTGTACTCGGACCTCGGCAATCCCTCGCTGACCGTCACCAACTCGTGGTCCTTTGTAACGACCACCGCGCTGATCTCGCCGACCGCGGCCGTTCCCGCCAATCAGGTGGATCAGACTGCGCTCGGCTTTCGACTGTTTGTCCACCAACTCGACGGGGTGGAATTCGACAATGGAGCCGCGCTGGGAAATATCCGGGACCAGCTTGAGGGGATCTTGGGTGCCAATCTCGCGGACTTGTCCGGCGCCGATGCCAACGGGTTCTTCTATCTGACCAATCCGCTCACCGGCGGGACAAACGTGGTCAACCTGAACAACTTCTACCAGATTCCCGAAAAGGGGAATTTCACCGCGAACAATGGGTTTCCCGACCTCAAGTGGCCGGGCACGCCGGGCGCGGGTGGGTTGGACTGGAATGCCGACAATCTTGCGACAGAAATCCTGACCTTCGTGGAATTCCCCGCCGCGGGCGGGTACACGATGGGGATCAAGTCCTGGGACAGCTTCTCGGTTACGGTTGGTGACGCCGAGGGCCGGAGTCCCAAGGACCTGTTTGCCACAGTGCTGGGCGAGTACGACGGCGACGCTCCGGGCAATTACCTGTTCTCCTTTTTCGTTCCGGAGGCCGGCATTTACCCGATCCGGCTGATTCACAACATCGGCGTTCAGCAGGGCGACCTGGAGTGGTTCACGGTGGACGCGACGGGCACAGTCCTCACGCTCCTCAGCGCTCCCGGGGGATTGAAGAGCTACCCGCGCGGTCCGGCGCTGCCGGCCTACGTGCGGCGTGTGTCGCCCGGACCCAACATCGCCGGCATCCAGAACTTCATGGTCACCGACGTCCTGCCCGGCACACCGGTCTTCGCCGAGATTCGGGACGACGGCACCACCGTGTCACCCGGTAATGCCCGGTTGACCCTCAACGGCGGCGGTCAGTCCACCGCCACCAAGGCCAACGGCATCACCACGGTCACGTTGACCAACGTGCCCGAGTTGGAGCCGGGTTCCGAAAACACCGTCACGCTCGTGTACACCGACAGTGCCGGCAAGACCTTCACGAACACCTGGACCTTCATGATGGCCGACGCCTTCCAGCTCGATCCGGCGCTCTCGTATCCGCTCGGTTCGGGCGACGCAACCAAACGCGGGTTCGCGGTGCGAACCGTCCAGTTGGCCACGCCTTTTGTGAGCGGCGAAAACGGCTCCGGCTCGCTGGGTGAGGCCCTGCTGGCGGGCGTCTTCCTGGGGGGAACCAACGTGGCCAACTTGGAGGATGACCGGTATCCCAAAGCGGATGGCTGGTGGCATCTGCAAACCTTGAACATCGGTAACGACACTGATGCCGGCACGCGAAACCTGATCACGCCGGATGATCCGGTGCCGGGTATCCCGGGCACCACCGGCAGCGCCGACCATTTCGCCACCGAGGTGCGTACTTACCTCGAACTCCCGAAAGCGGGCCTCTACAACCTCTCACTGTACAGCGACGACACCCCGCGGATGTTCCAAGCGGAAGCGCAGGACCACCACTTCGGCGCCCTCGAGATTGTGGAGCCCTGCTCCCTCGCCGGCACCCGGATCGCGATGTGTGCGACCTGGACGGGCGGACCGGGCGGAGGCTTTTGCGTGCCGCTACCACTCGAGGATTTGGTGCTCAATCTGGTGGCTGCCGACCCGCTCTTGGGCAACGAGCCCTTGGCGAATGCGGCCGCCGCCAAAGACAGCGCCGTCCTGCTCAAGCGGGGAGCCGTGGCCTTTGGGATCAAGGCAGCCAACGCCAAGGCGGCCGGTGCCAAGGCGGTGATCATCTTCAACGACGAATCCGGAGACCGGCCCGACCGCCCGCCAATCTTCATGGGCGGGACGGCCACGGGCGTGGATATTCCCTGCATCTTCATCGGACATCGGGACGGCACCAACCTCATCGCCCTGCTGGCTCAGGGGCCGGTAAAGGTCAACCTCCGGGAGAACAGCCGACCTGCGGCTTTGGGACCGGACTGGGAGGGCTTCTTTGGGCGATGGGATGTTACGCTATACGCGCCGCAACCCGGCGTCTATCCGCTCCGCATTGTCAGCAAGCAGGGCAGTGGCGGTTACGGACTCGAATTGGCCCAGCGCAAGCAGGACGACACCTGGGTGCTGGTCAATGACCCCAACGACGCCGAGGCGCTGAAGGCGTACCGATCCGTCACCACACGCCCGGTGATGCTGACGCCGACCACCGACGCGAGCTGTAACCGAGTCAACATCTTCTGGCGCGGTTCCGGTCGCCTGCTGGAGGCCGGGACCGTCAACGGACCCTACACGCCGTCGGCCAATCAGAGCATGCCCCATGTTGAACCCGCCGGCCCGCAGAAGTACTTCCGGGTCGAGCAAATGAAGTAATCGCCCAATCAAGTCAGGCGCTCGCTCTTTACGACTGAACGCCTGTCGTCACGAGACCCCGGCGCTGAATGAGTGCCGGGGTTTCTTTTTCTCCCGCCGATGAGTTTTCTCCGGCCGTGGCGCACCGGGTCAACAGTGTTGATTCGGGGCGCTTTCATCGCCCAACCTCGCCATGCCTCAACCGCTGGGCGACCGGCCAGCCTCCCGTGCCCTTGCCACCGGCGCGAACCTACCCTGGCCGCGCGCCGCGTGTGATCACCCGAACGCCTGATCCAGAGCGATCTTCTGGTCAGGTGGCGACCGGAGAAGGCCGCCGAGAGCTATTTCGGTCGCGTGGCGATGTCCTGCAGGAAGGCAACGTCGCGATTGTTCGGGCTGCTGAGGCGGTCTTCCACCGGAACTCCCTTCTTGAGCGGCGGCGTGGTTCGCGAATCTACCCAGCGCCGCATCTCTGAATGGCCGTCGGCAAACGAAAACCCGCTGCCCTGGTTGTGATAAAAACCCGGCAGATCCCAGAAGCCGTACTTGGTCGGCTCGCTCGGGTAACCCGCCATGTTCACCGCAAAATTTCCCATGTCCACGCTGTCTTCCCGCATGTCGAGGAAGACAAAGGTCTTCGCGGGCCCCGGGTCGCTCATGTCGGAGTACTTGAAGAACATCTTGTACGCACTGATCGGGGCTCCCCAGCCTCCGTCTGTCCCGCCCCACCCTCCGAGGTACACGTTCATGGACATGCTGCGCACGCGCGGTTTGCGTTGCCCAGCCACGACCACCGATGAGCGATCGGAGGGGCATTTCCAGATCAGCAGGTTGTTGCCGCAGTACGGCCACATGGGACTCTTCTTGATCCCCACATCAGGATCCCAGTTGGCGCGGTTGTTCGGGTCAAAGTCCAGCGTGCCGGTGACCCAAGATCCGGAGAAGGTGCTGCGGACCGAAGGGTTTTCACTCGCATAAAGCAGCACGTCGTTGTTGTCCTCGGTGTACATGCGCCACGCGAGCCCGAGCTGGCGATGGTTGTTCATGCACTGGATGCCCTGCGCCTTGGTCTTGGCGCGACTCAACGCCGGCAACAGCATGCCGGCGAGAATGGCGATGATGGCAATCACCACCAGCAGTTCGATGAGGGTGAAACCCCGGGCGCCCATTTTCCCCGGGTCAGGCTGACCGGCGCAGGACGGATTCGAGTGAGTCATACGCGTGCGCAATTTCGAGCTGCTTCGCGAAGCGGCCCAACCAGCCCTCAGGTCGCGCGCAGGCCGACTAGGCGGCCAGAGGAGGTTCCCGAATAACCCCTGCGACCGCGCCCGAAAGCGTGAGGCAAGCTAGTAGAGCAAGGTAACCCGTAGTCAAACGCTATTTCGTGCCCAGCACCGATTCTAACGGGCACGGAGGGGGAGACGGATGCCCGCTTGGGCGTTCTCGGCATTCCGTTGCCAGGCGGAGAGTCGCCCAGCGAATCTCTATTCACCGACCCAGGTCGCTCCGGTCGCGCTCACGCGGAACCAGTCGAAGTCTGCGTGGCCGCCCGGCTCCTGGGTCGCGTAATTGAACAGGCCGTAGCGGTAGCCCATGAAGTGCGGAATGGTGTAGCGCATCCGCAGTTCGTTGCCGATCGGCGTCCAGGTCTTGCCGTCGAGGCTGTAGAGGAAACGGGCCTTGTCGGCTTGGTTGCGGAAGTCGCAGTCGGCCCGGAGGAACACGGTCTTCTGGCTCAAGGGCACGCGCTCGACCTCGACGGGTGAGCCGGATGGCGCACTGACCATGACCACGAAGTTGCTGCCGGCCTCGACTTTTACGCCCACCAGGCCGTAGTGCCGCTGCAACAGCGCCAGCCCGGCGAAGTCGCCGTCCTTCAGCCCGGTCACGTCCAGCACGGTAGTCCCGGAGCACTCCGGGCCGATGGTTCGCTGGGTGAGGGTGTTCCGGGCGGCGAGGAAATCCGCGTCCACCCGGCCGGTGGTGAGTCGCAGGAAACCGGGTCGCGCCGAGAGCGACCAAAGCTGGTTGTCCGGGTTGTGATTCCACTGCCAGACCAGCGGCAGCGGACGGTCGCCGGGTTTGCGGTCGAATTCATCCGCGGCCACGATGCCGGGGATCAGCCCGCGACCGGGCGGGAGGTTCAACGTGTCCGGCACTTTCCCGTCCACGCCAAGCACAGGCCAGCCGTCCTCCCACTTCACGGGCACGAGGTAGGGGATGCGGCCCACTGCGCCGGCATCGCGGAAGAGGTAGGCCCACCACTCGCCGCTCGGCGTGTCAATGATGCTGCCCTGTGCGACGCCCTTGTCCTGCAAGCCCAAGCGTCCCTCCCACGGCCCGGCGAGTTTGTCCGCGCGATGGATCACCACGGTGCGCATCCCGCCGCGCGGCCAGGCGATGTTGAACAGGTAGTATTTGCCGTTGTGCTTGACGAGCTGCGATCCCTCGCCGGGAAGTCCCAGGTTTGGCCCGGCGGGCGCCCCGGCATTCGTGATGACCACCTGATCAAAACCGCCCGGCTTGAGGCCGGAAAGGTCCTCCATCAACTCGACCAGACGCAGCCGCCCGACTCCGTGGAGCATATAGACCCGCCCGTCGTCGTCGAAGAACAGGCTGTGGTCGTGCAGCATGGGCCGGAAGGACTTCACCTGCCACGGCCCTTTCTCGATGTCTTTGGTGGTATAGACATAGGTCTTGCCAGTGGTCTGGGCAAAGGTCGTGACGTAGAACGTCCCGTTGTGATGCCGGATGCTGCTGGCCCAGGAGCCTTTGCCGTAGGTGTTCCTGCCGTTGGCCAGGTTGAGGTCGTCCACGTCGTCGAGGATGTCGTAGGCGTAGTTGACGATTTCCCAGTTCACCAGGTCCCTGGACTTCATGATCGGCACACCCGGACTCAGGTGCATCGTCGTGCTGCTCATGTAATAGGTGTTGCCCACGCGGATCATGGCCATGTCCGGCACGTCGGCCCAAATGATGGGGTTGGTGGCCCGGTGCGGCGTTTCGGCGGCGCAGAGGGCGAGGGTCAGGCTGGCGCAAAGCGCGGCTGGCGGTAGGAGCTTGCGGTTCATCTTGGGAATTGATGGGCGGCGTAATTCAGCGAGACGTCGGGAGCGCCGAAATTCCTGTCGGCGAGGACAGGGGGGAGGTCGGCGGTTGGCGGAGTGCGGCGCGAAAGCGGCAGAGGACTGCCGCAGTCCAGGACTGCTGGCGCGACACCGAAAGCGTGCTTGAACGCCAGTGCGGTCCGCTCCGCAGAAGTTCCGAGAGACTTCATTCAAACTGCCAGTGATCCAAGTTCATCAGGGGCTGGTCGCCGCCGGTGAACTTGAGGCAAAGGTCCTGCACGCCGGTCGCGCCAGAGACGTCGCAGGTGGCCGGTTTCCACGACTGCCAGCCGCCGGTGTTCTCGACCTTGCAGGTGCCGATGAGCTTGCCATCCGGGCCGCCCAAGCGCAGTTCAATGACGCCGCCCTCGCCGGCGCTGGCGACGCTGGCCTTGAACTTCTTCGCACCCTGGTCCCCGAAATTCACCCCCGAGACGAGCACCCAGTCACCGTTGTTGAGATCGGTCAGGGTCATGCCGCCTTCGCTGCACGGTTCGGTCTCGACACCGCTCTGTGCGCTAAACGTCTCGCCCTCGACGCGGGCATAGGGATTGAGGTGGCCGATCTGCGCGACGCCGTTGGTGGTATAGACAACCCGCTTGATGGAGCCGTCGTCGTTGAAGCCGAGTTCCTCGATACCGAGATTGCGGCGGAAGCCGGTCGGGATGCCCGCCTGCTTGGCGACGATGCGGTTGTGGAAGACGTGATACCAGCGGCCCTTGAACTCGAACTGGGCGGAGTGGTTGTTGTTGTTGAAGTTCACCGGGGGCTGATCCGCCACAACGCCCGCGTAGGTGTATCCGTTGATGGGGTGGTCGCTCATCAGGTAGTCAATCCGCATCTGGGCGCGCGGGGTCGTGGAGTAGGTGAAGTAGTAGCGGCCGTTGCGTTTGAAGACCCAGGCGGCCTCGAAAAAGTTCGTCGCGTTCATTTTGATGACCTCGCCGTCGAGGCTGATCATGTCGCGTTTGAGCTTGGCCACGCGGACGTTGTCGTCGCCGTTGCCGCCGAAGTAGAGGTAGGCCTGGCCGTCATCGTCAATGAACGCGCCCGGATCGAAGAGCCACATGTTGCGGGCGGGCTGGACGCCGGGTGTGCCGTGGGTGAGGAGAGGCTTGCCCAGCGGATCGGTGAACGGGCCGATGGGCGTGGGCGCGGTGGCGACCCCGATGTTCGCCCCGCCATTGCCGAAGTAGAGGAAGAACTTCCCATCGCGCTCGATGGCCGCGGGCGCCCAGGTCTTCTTGGCCCACGTGGTGGCGTCGGCGGCGCGAAAGACGGAGCCGTGATCGGTCCAGTTTTTCATGTCGCTGCTCGAAACGCAGATGACGTTCGGGATGTTGTAGCTGCCGCCGACCGGGCTTTCGTCGTCGTTCGAGCAGTAGAGATAGACGCGGTCCTTGGTGACCAGCGGCGAGGGGTCCGCCAGGTAGCGATGCGAGGCAATGGGATAATCGGCCAGGGCGGTGGGCGTGAACCCGGCCGCTTGCACGAGAAGGGTTGTGAGGAGGGATGTTTTCATAATTGGTCGGTGCCACTGCCAGGGGCTAAGGCCTGTCGCCCGGGGGTGTCTCTCGGAGGGCCTTCAGAACCGCGTCAAATGCCGGCTTCGGCTGGCCGACACGGTCGAAGAGCAATGGATGGTTGACCCGCTTCCACGGGAAGTCGTTCAGCCAACTCTGCCCATCGTGCAGGTTCCAAAACGAAACCCGCGCGATGACGTCGGCGTAGCGGCGGAACAGGCGGAAGAGCTGGGCGTATTGTTCGGCCTGCCGCTCCAAGATTTCGGGCGGGCAGCCGTCGCGATAAGGATCCCACCGGGCCAACTCAGCTCGATACTTGCCGCCCTCGGCCCACCAGCGGCTGCGGGGAATCACGTCAATGTCCAGCTCGGACACCACCACCTTGACGCCCAGTTCGCGCATGGCCGCCAGCGTGGCCTCGAGGTCCTCAAACGGGATGCGGTCAATTTCGTAGTGCCCCTGCAAACCGACGGCGTGGAGGGGCACATTCTTCTCGCGGAGCGAGCGGACGAGGCGGATGAGTTTCTGGCGTTTGCCCGGCAGTTCGTTGTTGTAGTCGTTGTAAATGAGCAGCGCCTGCGGGTCCGCCGCGTGGGCAAACTCGAACGCGCGGACGATGAACTCCTCGCCGCAGACCCGCGACCAGCCAGAGTCGCGCAGGTAGTTGGTGCCATCGTCCAGGGCCTCGTTCACCACGTCCCACTGGGCAATGCGGCCTTTGTAGCGGCCCACGACGGTTTCGATGTGGGCCTTCATGCGGGCAAGCAGCAGTTCGCGGCCGGCCGCATTGGCGCCGTCGCGGAAGAACCACGGCGGGGTGCGGTCGTCCTTGGCCCAGACGAGGGTGTGGCCGACCACTTGCAGCCGGTTGGAGACCGCGAAGTCCACAAAAGCGTCAGCGAGGCTGAAGTTGAAGCGCCCCTCGGCCACCTGCACCGGATCGGGCTTGAGGCAATTCTCCGGGGTCACGGAGTTGAACTGCGCCCGCAGCAACGGCCAGTCCTGCGGCCGCGCGGGGATTCGATCATGGATTCCGACGCCAATAACGAACGATCCCTCGGCCGCCTGCCGCAGCGATGGCCCGGGATCGGTGCCGGCCGTGTTTGCTGAAGCGGCGGCCAGGAGCGCTGCGAAAACCCAAGCGCACGGATTCATGCGCCAGCATGGAAACGATGAGGGGAAGTGCATGGGCTTGATCATCGGATGGACGTCGCGGTTCCTGGATTGGGTTCGCTTGGCAAAAGATTCCGTGCGCGAATCAGAGAGGCGAGGGCTCTCCGCCGAACTCACTTCACCTCGGTCGCCTTCTTCATCTCCGCGATGACGGCGTGGAACGCGGGTTTGGGCTGGCTGTTGCCATCGAACAGCAGCGGACGACCTTGCGCGCGCCAGGAGTTCGCGTCATTCGCGCCCCAGAAGGTCACCATCTTCACGGAGTCGCGATGCTTGAGGAAGGCCCGAAAGATGCCGGCGTAGGCCTCGGCCAGTCGCTGATCGGCATCGCTCACCAACCCGCCCTGTGTGGTCGTTGCGTTGTCGGCGATGTCCGCCCCGAAGCCGCGCTGTCCGCCGGCGGCGCTGTTGACGTCGAGTTCCGTGATGTGAATGGGCAGGCCCAGTGTCGCCATTTCGGCCAGCGCCTGATCCATGGTTTCGAAGGTGATCGAAACATTGACGTGCGCCTGTGAGCCGATGGCCTGGACCGGCACACCTTGTTCCCGCAGCGACCGGATCAGCGTGATGAGCTTGCGGCGCTTGGCCGGGTTCTCCAGTCCGTAATCGTTGTAACGCAGAATGGCATCCGGGTCGGCCTCGTGGGCGAATTGAAACGCCTTGGCGATGAAGTCGGGCCCGATGATTTGCAGCCACAGTGAGTTCCGGAGCACGTTCGTACCGCTGTCGGACAGCGCTTCGTTGACGACGTCCCACACCTTGATCCTGCCCTTGTAGCGGCCGACGACGGTGTGAATGTGTTCGCGCATTCGCTCGAGCAACTCCTCGCGGGAGGCGCGCGGCCCGGTGAAAGCGCCCCGCCCGAAGCCGCCACCGGGACCTCGTCCCAACCGGCCCCCGCCGGGCGCGTTGGTTGCGGCCGCTTCCGGGGATGCGGCGGGAGCAGAAGCCACAACGTTTGTCTCCGCGGGCGGGAGATTGGTTCCTTGGAACACCCAGTTGGGCGTCTGGGAATGCCAGACGAGCGTGTGTCCGACCAGCCACAGATTGTTGTCCTCGCCGAACTTCACAAAGGCGTCGGCCGGGCCGAAGTCGTAGCCGTCCGGTCCCGGCCGTGGATGGATGAGCGCCCACTTCATGTCGTTCTCAGCGACGATGTGATCGAATTGCGCCTTGACGAGCGCCACGTCCTGCCTGACCAGCTCGGGGCTGCGGCGCATGCTGGTGCCGGTGACGATGGCGCGGTTAACCGCCGCGCCCACGCGGAAGTGGCCTTGGAAGACCTCCTTGAGCGCGGGCGTTTCCGCCGACAGAACAGTTGCAGCCGTGACGCAGAGTCCTGCGGCGAACCAGCTCAAGGGCCAGCGGGACTTGGAATGTTGTTTCAACATGGAGGGATGAAGTCCGGTCAGTTCGATTTGAAAATGCGCTGGGCAAAGAGCCAGAGATTGTTTCGCCAGTGAGTGGCGTCGTGACCGTTGCCGTCCACGTGCCAGACGTGGGGCACGTTGTGTTCCTGGAGGTAGGCGTGGACGCCCTGGCTGATGCGGATCAGGCCGTCCTTGTTGCCACACGAGAGCCACAGCAGTTTCAGTTGACGGGCCGCGGCGGCAGGGTCAGGCACCAGTTCCGCCGGCGGTTTGGTGTTGGGCGCGGAGGAGAAACCGCCCACCCAGGCGAAGGTGTCCAAGTGGCCCAAACCGAAGTTCAGCGCCTGGCCACCGCCCATGGACAGGCCGGCAAGCGCCCGATGTTCGCGGTCGGCCTGCACCGCATAGCGCGCCTGGATGGCCGGGATCACGTCATCCAGCAGATCGCGCTCGAAGACCGCGAACGCGGGCGCGGTGGCCATGGCGTTGGGGCCGGCGCGATCGTCCTTCTGGGCGCGCCCGTTTGGCATGACCACGATCATGGGCACGGCCTTGCCGTCGGCGATCAGATTGTCCATCAGGACGTCCACGGTGGCGAAGCGCTGCCACTCCGTTTCGTCGCCGCCGATGCCGTGCAGCAGGTACAGCACCGGATACTTCTTGTCGGCCGAGTAGCCCGGCGGGGTATAGACCTGCATCTTGCGCGTCGTGCCGACGGTTTTGGAGTCGTATTCGATCATCTCCAGCTTGCCACGCGGAATGCCATCGCGTTTGGCCGCGATGCCGGGGGGCGGATCGTCGAAGGCGGGTTTGTCGTCGGGATTCAACTCAATGGGTCCCCCGAATCCACCACGCCCGCCGCCACCTGCCCGCACCGCTTGGCTGCGTGGTGCGCTTGCCGACGGAGGAGCCGCGGCTGCCGCCCGGTCGCGCCTGGCCACGATCTCCTCCCGGGCGAACTCGCCCACTTCGCGCGTGAACTTGATTTCACTACCATCGGCCGAGAGCCTGCCGGTGTAGCGGATGCGGATGTCGTTGCCCTGAAAATTCAGCATCTCCACGAAGGAGATCGCATCACCAACGACCTTGCCCTCCTGAAGCTCGGCCTCGCGACGGCGATCGCCGATCTCTGAGTTCGCCTTGCCAGTCAGGGTTGTGCCGTCCTGCTTGAAGGTAAAAGCGTAGTACTGATGGCCGATCTGAGAGTCGAAGTCCGCCTTCCAAACGCCGCTGATGTTGGCGGGGGCCGCGGTCCCGGTGCCCGTGGGGATGATCTCGATGGCGCAAATCTGCGGGTTCTCGATCTTCGGCGTGAACGTGATCCTGATTTTGCCATCGGTGACCTCGACTGGGACCGTCTCGATGTAGGCACGGGCGAAGCCGCCGGCCTTGACCCAAGGGTCGAAGTCCTTGAAGTCCTTGCCCTGCACGTTGAAGTGGAACACACGCTCACCCGGACCGGTGATGCCTTCGAAAGTCTCGGCAAAGTGCAGCTTCACAAGGTACTGGCCGTTCGGCACCGACCACGAGAAGGAATCCATGCTGTAACGCTCAGCGCGGTAAAGGTCGGGACTGGTTGCGTTGGCAATCGGAAGGGTGGGGCGCTCGATGGTCTGGCCTCCTTGAAAGCCCTGGTCGGCCAGCCAGAGGTTGCCGTCAGCATCTCTCACGGGCGTGGTGACGCCGGCCTTGATACGAATGGGCTGCCCGGCGGCGGGTACGGCGGGTGCAGTCACCGCAGCGGTCGTGGGAGGAGCGGCCGGCGTGGAGGCCCCCGACGCCGGAAGCACTGCCGCCGCCATTTCCACTGGGCGCTCTTGGAAAATGAGCGGCGCGAACTGATACAGGCTCCGCCGCCATGACTGCCACTCGTGCCCGGTGTCGGGCGAGACGTAGAAGTAGGCATTCACACCCGCCGCCTTGAGCGCGTCGGTGTTGGCCCGCGGGTCACCGCCGAAGCTGTAACGGCCGCTCTCCAGTTCGCGGCTGCCGTAGCTGATGAACACGACCTTCACCTTCTGCTTGAAGGCGTCCATGTCCGTGATGTCCGCCGGCGCGATGCTGCCGCCGCTGAAAATCCCGATGTGGGAGAACCTGTCCAAGTTCGGCAGCGTGATCGCCTTAGTCTGCATGCCGCCCATCGAAAGGCCGGCCATCGCACGATTCGGCTGGTCGGCCAGGGTGCGGAAGTTGGCGTCAACGAACGGGATCAAATCCTCCAGCAGCACCCTCGTGAACGCGCCGAAATCGAACCGGCGTCCGCCCGGCGCGGCTTCTCCCGGCGGACGCGCCGGCGGAGGCACTCCCGGGATGTAACTGTTGGCCATCACGATGATGAACGGCTTGGCCCTGCCGGCGGCGAGCAGGTTGTCCATGATCAAGCCCGCGCGGCCCTGGCTGCCCCAGCCGGTTTCGTCCTCGCCGCCGCCGTGCTGGAGGTAGAGCACGGGGTAGCGTTTCGTCGGATCCTTGTCGTAGTCCGGCGGGGTATAGACGAAGCAGCGGAGGTTGGCATTGGCGTGCTTCGAGAAATAGAGCGTCTCGCGCAACTGCCCGTGCGGCACGTCCTTCAGCGCGTAAAACTCCTGGTCGTGGGCCGGAACTTCGACGCCGCTGCCCCAGCGGCTACCGCCGTAGAAGTACCGCGTGCCGGGGTCCGGGACGCCGGCCCCGTCAATGACGAGCTGGTAGTAATGGAAGCCCTCGTCCTGCGGGCGCGTGACGACGCTCCACGCGCCGTCGTCCTCCTTGGTCATGGGGTACTTGGCACCCCCCAAGAAGTCGAGCACGACGGTCTGGGCTTGCGGTGCCACGATACGGGCGCGGACTCGTCGCTCAGAGTTGACCTGTGGGTATTGTCTCCCGGGCTGGTTCAATGAAGAGGGTTTGAAATCCTCTACCGGCGGCGACTCGGTCTGAGACAGACTCAAGGATCCCACCAGGCAGGAAGCCAGGGCGACAAGCGGTATTGATGTTTTCATGGAGTGTTTGGGGTAACGGCGTCCGTCAAGTCAGCGTTTCGAAGTTTGTATCCACCGAAAAATCTCTGCCGGGGCAACTGCCTGGCGTTTCGATCACGACACGCAACTGGATCCCAGCGGGATGGCCACGGGCCACAGACTGGCCGGCCAGAGTGTCCCTTGGGGAAAGCGAGCCCCACCTGCGCGAACGCGGCATTCACTTCACAGGTCTGGATTCCCTCGGGCATACAGTTCGCGGATTTCCTGTTCGCTCAGCGCCCGGCTGAACAGTTCGAATTCATCCAGCACCCCGCTGAGATTGCGGATCAACATCGGATGCGGATCGGCCTCGCTCCCCCCGTTCCAGTTTCCCAGTTCGGCGGGGCCAATCCGGAACGGCGGTTCCATCTCCAAGAAGTGTCGCGAGACGGGCATCCCATCGAGGTAGTGGGTGACGCGTCCTCCCGGACCGTCCAACACGACCGCGAGGTGGGTCCAAAGTCCCAGTTGTCCTACCGTGATCACGGGTGGACTGGCCAGAATCTGGAACTGGCCGGGCTCCGAGCCGAACACGGTGAGACCCAAAACGCCATCGCGGCGAATCAGCCAATGAATCGTGCCCGGCGCAAAGCCATCGCACATGAACAGCGCATTAAACTGGCGGTCCAGCCCCTTTACCAACACCCACGCCGAGAGCGTCAAGGCATCAAACTCGCCCGGCACGTCCAAGCGGACCCGGTCATTCACACCACGGAACTCGAGCGCGGGTTTCTCCCGCCAGCGACCTTCGACGCGCTCACCGCCGATCACTGTTCCCGCCACCCATGCGTGACCGGACTGCGCGGTGTTGCGAAACGTCCAGTCCGCCGGGTCAAAGTCGAGGAAGTCGAGATGGACCAGCAGATTCGGGTCGGGTTTGCGCGAGGCGCTGGCAAACTGCCATTGCTCGTAGCGGAACGCCGCCGCGGCCAGCGAACGCTCGTGGAAGGCCAACAGGGACGCGAACGCCGACCGGCGCGCCTCCATGCGACGGACCTCGTTACCGGCGGCCAACACGGCTCGCTGGCCCGCAGGCAACAACTGTTTCAGCCCGGCCAGTGGACGCAACTCCACCTCGCCGTCGAACACCTGCACCTCAGTCTGCTCTGGGGTCGTTGCCACCCCAAAGGCACTGCCCGGGACCATCAGCTCGCCTTGAGCGGTTCGCAGCCGGAAACCGCGCGCCGGAGGCGGGATTTCCGCCAGCAAGCGTCCGGAGCCCAGTTCCGCTTCGGTCACCGACACGAGCCGCAACTCCGCCGGTCCCTCAAACACCATCCGCGCGCCTTGATAAAAGACCACCTGGGCCATCCCGGCTTCCAGTCGCAGCAAGCCCGGTGGCAGCGGACTGCCCATCCGCAGCACGGGTGTGCCCTGGCCCCATCGCGCATCCACCGATCGCACCAACATCGCCACCGCGGAACTCGCGTCTCCGTTGTCAGGCTTGGGTGACCGCCGCCACATGCCCCAGGCGATTACGGCGATCAAGGCAAGAGTCGCCGCCATGGCCAACGCCGGCCACAACCACTTCACCGGGCTGGTCTCGGTGCGAACTGCGGTTTGCGACGGCCTCGATTTCTTTGCCCCCAGCGCCCCGCGCCATTCGGCCGCCGCGGTCGCCGCTGTGGACGCAAATAACTCCGGGTCGGAAGCCAGCCGGGCATGCAGTGCCACCCGCAACAGGTACTCGTCCCGCGCCCGGTGGTCTCGACGGAGCAACTCGTTCAGAGCGCGCAACTCGCCCTCCGAGGCGGTGCCGTGACACACGGCGGCCACCGCGTCCTCGAACTGCGGCGAGGGGTGCTCCAGTCTCATGGCATTCCCGGTTGGACCTGTCGCTCGATGCAGCACCGGAGGGATTGCCGGATTCGTTGCAACATCTTGTAGGTGGCCGCGACACTGCTGCCCGCACGGCGGGCGAGGGATTCCACGTCCGCGCGTTCGTAGTAGTAGCCCTCCACCAGGGCCCGCTGTTCGGTCGGCAGCCGCCCGAGGCAATCCTCCAAGTGCCGCAGCCGTCGCTCCAATTCCGGCTGCAACTCCTGCCGCCGCAGCGCCAGTTCCTCCGCCAGACCGTGGTCCAACAGCGCCTGCCAGCGTTGACGCCGCTCGATCCACTGCCGCGCCTTGTTGAGGGCAAACCGGCAGGCCCAGGGCGTGAAGGGCTGCGAGGGATCATAGGCGTCGAACTTCTCCCACAGGGCCAGCGCCGTTTCTTGCACAATATCTTCCGCGTCCGGCACATGCGGGACCAGCGCCGCCACGTAGCGAAAAACCTCCCGCTCACTGCGCAGGAACAGCGAGAGAAACCGCTGTTGGGCGGCGGCGGGGTCATCGAAGCACGACTGAGAGTGATCCGGCATTGGCGGTCAACTGGTCCTACCATTCCTTCCGCGGCGACGCGAGTTTTGGACATCCTGACGATTGCCGGCCCTGGCTTCGCCCGCCTTGGTCCCTCCAACTGACCGTTGACGAACACCCGCCACGCCGCCGCTGGCCAAAATCGGGTCTTGCCTTGGAGCCGCTGGCGCGTAGCCTTCCGCCCGTCTTCGGAAGCGAGCGTAGCTCAGTCTGGTAGAGCGCAACCTTGCCAAGGTTGATGTCGAGGGTTCGAATCCCTTCGCTCGCTCCACTTTCTCCTCGACCACCGGTTGCCGCTCCCCCTCCACTCCGCGTCCTCGGCCATGTCGAACCCGCAAGCCCCCTGCCCTATCCGCCAGCGCCCGCCTCCCGCTTGAGGTTTGCCGAGGCCAGCCGCCCGGTCTCGCCTACGGTTCCGGGTCTTTCAGCCATTGGCCATTGTTCCGGCGATAGACCTCGAACGCGTCGTCACCCAGCACCGTGCGAAGGGCGTCGCGCGCCTGCACCCGGAGGGCCTCTTGCGCGCGATCCCGCTCTGCCTGCTCGATTCCACTCCTTCTCCGCAGCGCCTCCACTTCCTCCCCCCAAGCGCGCTCCATTTCGAAGGCGCTGATCGCGACCTCCTCGGGCCAATCCAACCGCCGCGCCGCACGCTCGAATTCAGCGTCAATTAAGTCATCGCTGTCCGGGTACGAATTGAATAAATCCGTACTCCACGTTGCCAAAGCCACGACCGGATCCACGCCGCGGGCGTCAAACAGCCTTGCTTGTATGGCCATGAGCTCCCGCGCTTGTTCGGCGCTGATGCCCAGGAGAATTCCCCCTAAATCGCCGGTTTCCTTCCCGAGCATCGCCAGGACTCTCAGGCGGGTCTCTTCCCATTCTGCGGGAGACATCCCGGCTGCAAGCTCTGCCCGCCATTGATCGGCAGCGAGGCGGATCACCTCCTCATCGGAAGGCAGCCTCAGCCTTTGAAGGCGGTCGTTCAACTGTCTTGCCGCTGCTTCAAGCTCCTTGATCTTGCTGAAAAATCTTTTCGCTTGAGCCGGCGTCTGATGGCTGAAAACGCCCGGTCCGGGTCACGCCCCCATCGGCCGGCCAGGTCCTTTGCGGCATGGGCGGTGGAGGTTGTCATGGGCATCGCCTGCGCGGCCGTCCCGACCGCAGGCTCAAGAGGGCCGCTATTTGAGTTGCCCCGGCAGCCAAGTGGTCAACCAGGGCAGGTACGTGATCAGCAGAACACCGACCGCCAGCACGCCCAGCATGGGCAGGGACGCCCGGGCAACTTCGGGCACCGGCTTGTTGAAACGATACGACGCCAGAAACAAGTTCATGCCCACCGGCGGCGTGAGGTAACCCAGCTCGAGGTTGGCGAGGAAGATGATCCCGAGGTGGATCGGGTCTATGCCGAAGGCGTTGGCCACCGGGATCAGCAACGGCACGACCACCACGATGGCCGAATACACGTCCATCAGGCAGCCGACGATCAGCAGCACCAGGTTGAGGGCGAGCAGGAACAGCCACTTGGATTCGATCGTGGCGGTCACCCACTCGACTCCCTTGTCCGGAACTTGCGCGACAATCAGGAAATGCGTGAAGCCCAACGCCACCCCGAGGATGAGCAGCACGCCCCCGATGAGCAGGCCGGCCTCCGCCATGACGCGCGGCACGTCGCGAAGCAGCTTCAGGTCGCGGTAGATGAACGTCTCCACGACGAACGCATAGAGCGCCGTGATGGCCGCCGCCTCGACCGGCGTTGCGAAGCCGCCGAACAGCGCCACCAACGCCACCACCGGGATGAGCAACTCCCACTTGGCCGCCCAGATGGCGCCCCACGCGACGCGCGCGTCGAAGCGGTGTTCCCGGGCGGCCTGTTTCGACCCCCGCGAAACGCCCCAGGCCATGGTCATGCCCATGAGCAGGAGACCCGGCAACAGCCCCCCTTGAAACATCTCCTCCATGCGGATGCTGGTGGCGCCACCGCTGCTCGCGACGATCGAATAAAGAATCGGCGGCAGGCAGGGCGGGAAGAGCAGCCCCAGCGAACCGGCCCCGGTCAGGAGACCGAGGGAGTTTCGTTCTGAATAGCCCGAGGACATCAGAATGGGCATCAACAGCCCACCCAAAGCGAGGATCGTGACCCCGGACGCCCCCGTGAACGAGGTGAAGAACGCGCACACCATGACGGTGACGATGGCCGGCCCACCCCGAATCCCGCCGAACACCGCCTGAAACAGTGCCACGAATCGCCGCGCCGCGCCCCCTTCGGCGAGGAAGTAACCGGCCAGCGTGAACAACGGAATGCTGGGCAGCGTGGGATTGACCGTGAGCGTGTAGTGCTTGTTGGGAATGGTGGACACGGGATCGCCACCCGACCAGAAGAAGATCAGGGCCGCCCCGCCCAAGATGCTGAACACCGGCAGCCCGCAGATCGCGGCCGCGATGAGAATCACCAGCGCCGGCAGCCGGAGTTGGGCCGGTTCCAAGGGCAGCCAGCGAATCATCCCCAGTAGAACGGCCGCGATGGCGACCGCCAGCAGGCGTTTTCGCCAGGTGTTTCCGCCGTGCCACAGCAGCCGCAACGCGACCGCCCCAAATCCCAGCACAAGGATGAGCTGAATCACCCAGATGGGGATCCCGAGCGCAAGGATTCTGCCCCGGCGCTGGCTCTCGAGCACCACGTCCAAGCTGGCCAGGCACAAGCAGAGGGATACCACGGCGGCGACCGCATTGGCGAAAACGTGCGCGGCGGATTTGGCGCGCGGGGGGAAAAAGGTGGTCAGCGTGGACAAGGAGAGCAGCCGGTTGTCCCGCGCGGCGAGGGCCCCGCCCAACATGCCGACGATGAGCACGAGGTGCTGCACCCACGTGGAAGAGGCCGGTACCGTGGCTTGAAAAAACTTCCGCGCAACAATCTCCGCGCACGGCAGCGCCACCATGATCGCCAACGCGAGGACGATCAGCAGATCCTCCGCGCGGCGCAGCGCGACCAGCCACGGCGGGCCGCCGGCGACGCTCGGAACCGTTGGCAGTTCGGGATTCACGGTTGGGCGGCCTTGGCGGCGCGGCGCTCCGCGATCAGTTTGCGCGCCTGGTCGAAGATGTCCGCCGGCACAATGGTTCCCCGGATGCGCGGATAAACCTCCTCCGCCACGCGCCGCCACTCCGCCTCCGCCTCCGGCGTCAGTTTCGTCACTTTCAGGCCCCGCTTGACCATGGCGGCGACCGCTTCGTCGCTTTCCTTGCGGCCATTGGCCTTGATCTCCCGGCCGGCCTCTTGGGCGGCCTTGAGCAACTCGCCGCGCAGCGCGGCTGGGATTCGCTCCCACGTGGCCTTGCGGATCACGCAGGCGCCCACCAGCGGTGCCCAGTTGATCTCCAGCATGTGTGGGGCGCGGGTGTCAATCTGTCCGGCGAGGGCAAACACGGGTGGTGCAGGCGTCGCATCAATCAATCCTGTCTGAAGGCTGGGCAGGATGTCCGCGGTCTCGAGCGGAACAGCCGTGAAACCGGCGGACCGGTAGATCTGGAGTTCCTCGGGATTGCCCGCCCAGTTGAACAGCTTCTGCCGCCGCAGGTCGTCCGGGAACAAGCCGGGCCGGCGCGAGAAGAACCGCACCCAGCCCGCGTCCGACCAGAACAGCACCACGAATCCCTTTTTGTCGAGGCGCTCCTCGAGCATCGGCTGCAGCCTTTCACCGACATAATCCACCTCGTCGAAATCGCGGAAGCCCATCGGAATGCTCTGGAGACCGGCGACCGCCTTCTCAATCTCGGACAGCCCCACCGCGGTGAGCATCGCGGCTTGAACGGAGTTGATCCCCATCAAGCTGACGGTGTCCGCCTCGCCACCGAGCTTGCCGTCCGCGAACACGATGAGATCCACCTGCCCGTTGGAGGCCTTGCGCCAGGCCTCGCGCATCGCCAGCAGGCTCTTGTGATAGCTGCTGCCGGTAGGGGCCAGGGTGGCCAGCCGGATGCGCTCGGCGGCCCGGGGCGTTGACCAGTACGAACCGACGACGCACGCCAGCGCGAGCACTGGCAAAAGAATTCGGAATCGGGTTTTCATGTGGTTATTGCGAGGGTGTGGATTCGGGGATGAGGAACAGTTCGTCGCGCTTGGAAAGCAGCCAGCGCGCGCGGCGTTGCATTACCAGATTCACCAGACGGGTTTCCGGCTGGTCATCCGGATTGATCGCTTGGGCCCTGGCCAGCAGCGCGTCAAATTCGGCGAGGTCCTGCTTTTGCACGCTCACCGCCTCGGCGAAGGACACATACGGTCCGGCCAGCTTGCCGCCGCTGAGTTCCACCGCGCGCTCGAAATGGCGCCGCGACCGTTGGGCGGCATCGCCCGCCGCGCCCTGCCGGACCATCTCGTAGGTGATGAGAAATGAGTGGATGGATCCCCGGTCCCAATCCGGGTCCAGCGCAGCGGCGCGGTCAATCAGGGCTTCGGCCTGCGGCACCTCGGCAATCCGTTGGGGATCGTCCTTGCTGAGCGAAATCGCGGCCGCCCATGACACCGCCGTCCAGTAAAGCAAGGGAACGTCGCGTTTCGCGACGACGCGCACAGCGTTGGTGGGGTTTGCCCGGAGCGCCGAGCCAATCCCCGGGTGACGGGCTTCCAGGCCGCGCAGCCCGTAGTCGCGGGCGCGGAGATACAACCGCCTGGCCCGCGCGCGCATGGCCTCCGCCGCCGCAAAATCCTGGTCCTCGAGCTCGTCTGCGTCCTGCTGGACGAAGGCGTACGCATACTGGGTGAAGCCGCTCGCGGTCGCGAACAGCAGGCCTTTGTGCCGCGGGCTCTCGGCGAGGAGGCTCTCCATCAGCTTCAGGCTGAACGGTACCGCCTGGCGGATCAGCTCGGGATCCTCGTCACTAGCGAAGGTGGTGCCGCCCGACGCGAGGGCATCTCCAACCTTGTTGACCGCGAATTGCTTGATCGAGCAGCCGGTCAGTCCCGCCATCAACAGCAACCACAGGAGGCCTGGCAGAATCTTCCTCGTCTGGCTTGGGCCGACCGCCTCGGCGGCGGCTGCCCCGTTCTTGAGTGTTGCTTTCATCGTTGGCCTCAACAGGTTTCACGTTGCGGGGCGGGGGTACAAGCGTTAACCCGCCTGCCGCGTTCATCGCAGGTTGGTATCACGCGCCCGGACAAACGCGAAATTGATTTTCTCGCGGGGATCATCGCCGCGTCTCGCGTCCGTTCGCGCCGGAGCTGCGCTTCCAGCGGAGCGGGGTCCCGGTTGACGCCAGCAGTCATTGGGCCTAAGCACTGTGGGTCAGAGAGCCAAGAAGTTTTATGAAGAAACCCAAATCATCATCGGCCACCACCGCCACAGAGCTCACCCGTAGCCTGAATCAAGTGCTGGCAGACTCGTACGCCCTGATGGCGCTCACGCACTCCGCGCACTGGAACGTGGAAGGTCCCGGCTTCTTTGCCCTCCACACCGCGTTCCAGACCCAGTACGAGGAGCTCTTCACCGCGATTGACGAGCTTGCCGAACGCATCCGCGCCCTCGGAGCGTACGCGATCGGCGGACTCGCCACCTTCGCCCGCGAGGCGCAAATGGAGGAGTTCGCAGCCCCGCTGTCCCAAGAGGGCTACGTCACGGCCCTGATCGCTGCCAACGAGAAGCTCCTCGCCGACGCGGCCCGCGCCCGCGACCTCGCCGGCGAACTGAACGACGCCGAGAGTCAGGACCTGATGATTGCCCGCATCACGATTCACCAGAAGACCCTCTGGATGCTGAAGAGCTTTCTGCGGAGCTAAGACAACGTCCGCGAGCGTTGCGCTGCGCTTTGGAAAGCGAGCGGGCCGGCCCAGTCCGTTCAGCGCCGGGGCCCCACCGGCCTGCGCGAAGACTCGGACTGTACCGCTGGGTTCGGGCCGGTGTTGTGGGTGCGGAGAGCCGACCGTGAGGCTTGCGGAGCTGGTGGACGAGGCGAAGCTCCCGCGACTGCCGCCGCAGGGGGCTGGATGCCTGCGGCCGCAACTGAGTCGCCAGCCACGGTCGCTGCTGGCGTCTTGCCGACCGGGGAAGGAGGCGGCGCGAACGGCACTGCGGGCAACGGTTCTTCGGCCGGAGCCGGCAGGTGGAAATCAGTCGTCGCGACGAGCCCGGTGGCTGAATTCCGGCTGGGGCTGTGGGCAGCGAAATACATCCCTCCTGCCGCCGCCCCGCCAATCGCAGGCGCCTCTCGCACCGGGAGATTGACGCCTCCAGAGCTGAAGAACTGCGCCGCCTGGGTGTTGGGAGTCGCCATCAGCGACGGGCGAGTCACGCCAAAGAGCCCGCCACCCCCGCCACCTTGGAAACCCATGCCGCCGCCCTGCAAGCCAAGGCCCCCGCCGCTGGGGGCGACATTGACCCGCGCGACGATCACCCCGCCGAACGAACTCCCGCCCACGCCCGAAAGGCCACCGCCCATCATTCCGCTGCCGCCGGCGAACTGCGCTTCGAGACTCGCAGCGGCGAGGATGACGGCGGCGCGGTTCAGCAACTTCATGGGCCTCCAGTACGCCCATTTCTCTCGAGGCTCAAGTTCAACCGGTGCAGGTCAAGAAACCGTTTTGAACGCGAGACTCGCGGGAGTCACCGACGGGTCTTGGGGCGGACGCCTTTTGGCGCAACAGGATCCTGAAAAGCGCAATGCCCCCCAAAACGCTCCGCCACGGTTGGAGTCCCGACGGGCGGCGAAGAACTCCCTTCGGCCCCGGTCATCAGCGGCCCGTTCCGCGGCACGCGACGCGGTCATCGGGCCGACCTTTCTGGCACCGCTTCTGCTTTTTCAACGGGAGTCTGGTTTTGGTTCTTCGGTTCGCTGGCCCGTGAGGTTGGTCGCGGTGCCGTCTGAAGCGAGCCGGAGGGGTTGGTGGTTGGTATCTAGGGTGGGCAGCGGGCCGGTTTTTTGGTTGTCCGGTCCGCTGCTCTTTTCTTTCCAGTGGTTTCCTCGAACCGCCGGCTTTTCACTCGACGACCGACCGGTGGCGGCCTTCACTTGCCCCATGAATTCTCCGTTCACTCGCCGTCACTTCCTTCGTATCGCGTCGGCCGGCGCCGTCGTGAGTTTTGGCGTATCGCGCGTGAATTTCGCGCAGAACTCCCCCAACTCGAAGCTCAACATCGGGTTCGTCGGAGTCGCCAACCGGGCGGCGGCCAATTTGGAGGAAGTCGCCCGCGAGAAGGACTGGGTCAACGTCGCCGCCCTTTGCGACGTGGATGCCAACTTGCTGGAAGTGGCGGCCGCGAAGCACCCGTCCGCCCGGACCTATGCCGATTTCCGCCGGATGCTGGAGCAAAAGGATCTCGATGCGGTGGTCGTCAGCACGCCGGATCACACTCACGCCGTCGCCTGCGCCGGCGCATTGAAGAGCGGACGCCACGTGTATTGCGAAAAACCCCTGACCCGCACCATCTCCGAGTGTCGTGCCGTCCGCGACCTCGCCGCGCGAACGAAGCGGGTCACTCAACTCGGAACCCAGATTCACGCCGGGAAAAACTACCGCCGCGTCGTGGAACTGGTGCAGACCGGCGCCATCGGCACCGTCAGCGAGGTTCACGTCTGGGTTGGCGCGACCTATGGCGGCATGGAAAAGCCCACCGACACTCCTCCGGTTCCGGCCGGGCTGGACTGGGACCTCTGGTTGGGGCCAGTTCCATTTCGACCTTACCACCCGCAGTATGCGCCGTTTCACTGGCGCCACTGGTGGGCGTTCGGCGGCGGTTCGTTGGCGGACTTCGGCTGCCATTTCATGGACCTGCCCCACTGGGCGCTCGACTTGCGCCATCCGACCGCAGCGGAACCGGTGGACGGCCTGCCCGTCCACCCCGAATCCGCGCCTCCCTGGGCGATCGTGCGTTTTCAATATCCCTCGCGACTTTCGTCGTACAGCCACCAGACGCTGCCGCCAGTCACGCTCACCTGGTATCACGGCGGCAAGCAGCCGGAACGCCTGACCGGCGAACCGCGCGAGTATTTCAAGAGCGGCGTGCTGTTCGTGGGCGAGAAAGGGGATTTGCTCGCCGACTACACCCGCCACCAGTTGCTGCCCGAGAAAGACTTCGTGGACTTCAAGCCCCCGGCGCCGTTCATCCCGGACTCGATCGGCCATCACAAGGAATGGCTGGCCGCCATCCGCACGGGCGGGCGCACCACCTGCAATTTCGACTATTCCGGGGCGCTGACCGAGGCCGCCTTGCTGGGTAATGTGGCGTATCGAGTGGGCCGGCGGATCGAGTGGGACGCCGACCGGCTGATCGCCCGAAACGAGCCTGCCGCGAACAAGTTCATTCAGCACGAGTACCGCGCTGGCTGGTCCCTTTGATCCCGGCTGGCCGGGGAGTTGAAGTCGCCCGGTCCGGGGCGCGTCGAAGCTTTAACTTCCTCCGCCTATGAATCCGCATCTCGCTCCTTGGAACATCTCGGCCGACGACTTCCCGACCGACAGCTATACCTCGGACCAGCTCGATTTCCTCCTCGGCTACGCGGTGCTGGCCCCGTCCAATCACAATACCCAGCCGTGGCTCTTCAAAATCAACGTCTCCAACGTCGAGATCTACGCGGACCGCACGCGGGCCGTTCGCGCGATTGATCCTTACGACCGCGAACTGACCCTGAGTTGTGGCGCGGCGCTGTTCAACCTGCGGGTCGCAGCGGAATACTTCGGCCTCCAATACCGCGTCGAGTTGTGGCCCGAGCCGAATGATCCCAACCTGACCGCCCGCCTCCACCTGGGTCTGCGCGGGGAGACGTCCACCGAAGACATTCTCCTGTTTCAAGCCATCAGCCAGCGCCGGACCAATCGTCAACCCTTCCGGCCGGATCCCGTGCCCGAAGCCATTCTCACCGAGCTGGCCGACGCCGCGGGGAGAGAAGGCGCCTGGCTGATTCCAATTCAGGATGACACGGCGCGGCAGGCCATGGCCGAACTGGTGGCCGAGGCCGACCGCCGGCAATGGGCCAGCAAGGCCTTTCGCCAGGAACTGGCGGCGTGGATGCGAACAGACCCCGCCCATCACGCCGACGGCATCCCCGCGCACGACCTCGGCATCAAGGACTGGCTCTCGTTCGCCGGGCCATCGCTGGTCCGCACCTTCAACCTCGGCAAAGGGCAGGCGGCGCATGACCTCGATATTGTCCGGCACTCCCCCACCCTCCTGCTCTTGGGCACCAACACCGACGATCCCTTGGCCTGGATGCAGGCTGGCCAGGCCCTCGAGAGCGTCCTGCTCCACGCGCAGAGCGAAGGCGTGAGCGTGTCCCATTTGAATCAGCCGATTGAAGTTGAGGAACTTCGGCCACAAGTAGCGGCAGCGGCTGGCGTGGGGGGCTGCCCCCAAATCCTGCTGCGCGTCGGTTACGGCGAGCCCGTCCCTCCAACGCCCCGCCGGAAAGCCCACGACCTGTTGATTCGCCACCCGGCCACGCAACACGCGGGCTGAAGACGGCCGCTTTGGGGCCCCCAGCCCGCCGCCCCGCCAGCGCGACGTTCACCGGCTCCCCGATTCTGCGCTCGCCTTCGGCGCATTCCCGGCCCGCCCAACCCGTGGGTCGCTGACCGCCGACGCTTTCGGTAATCGCACGCTGAACTCCGAACCCTCGCCCACCTGGCTGGAAACGGCCACCGTGCCCCCGTGTGCCTCAACCACCGCCTTGACCAGGCTCAGTCCCAGTCCCAGTCCACGCTCCGAGCGACTCTTGTCGCCCCGATACAGGCGCGCCCAAATCTTCGGCTGTTCCTCCGGCGCGATGCCGACGCCGTTGTCGCGGACCCGCAGGACCACCGTCGCGCCCTCCTCCCGCACACTGACCGAGACGGCCCCGGCCGCCGGCGTGTATTTGATCGCGTTGTCGAGGAGGTTGCCGATCACCTGTCGGAAGCGGTTGGCGTCCACGCTGACGGGACACGGCGGCAGCAGGTCGCGGCGCAACCGGATGCCCTTTTCCTCGGCCACGCATTGATAGACCTCGGCCGCCTCGTTCACGAGCTGGCACAGGTCAAGGCTCTCCCGGTGTAACCGCATGGTGCCGGCCTCGGCTTCGGCGATGTCCATCATCGTGTTCAACATGCTCAACACCCGGTCGGATTCCTCAACGCAGTCGGCAAGGGCCTCGCGGGCGCCCGCGTCATCGGGCGCGCGCAACGCCAGCTCGGCCGTGCCGCGAAGCCGGGTCAGCGGCGTCCGAAGATCGTGCGCCACGTTGTCGAGCGCCTCGCGCATGTCGCGGATCAGCGCCTGGTTCTTGTCCAGGACGGAGTTGAAGAGTCGGGCCAGCTCATCGAGTTCATCCTGTGACTCGCGCTGCGGGACGCGGGCATCCAGCCGGCCGGTCTCGATGATGGAGCGGGCGATGCTGACAATCTGCCGGACGGGCAGCAGCGCGCGATACGAGGCCAGCGCGCCCCCGCCAAACGCCAGCACGATCACCCCGCCCATCGCCAGGGCAAAGGTCCGCTTGAACGGATTGAGCAACGCCACGCGGGTATCCGTGCTGCGGCCGACCTGCAGCAGCGTGCCGTCCGGAAAGGTCATCGAAGACAGGGCGAAATCGCGCTGGGCATCCTTCGGGATGCGGATGACGCCCACCCGCTGCCGGTAGCCCTCAATGCCGGCAGGCTCATCCTTGAACGTGACCCAGTCATCCGGCACCACAAGGAGTTCCTGGACGTTCCAGCGATTGACCACCCGGACAAAGTATTCCTTCTCGCCAGGCTGGCCCTGCTGGCGTTCCAGCCATGACCGCAGCGAGCGCGTGCCTCCGGCCTGGTAGATTGCGGCACAAACCTTGGTGCGCGACTGGAGCACCTCGAACTCCTTCTTCTCCAGCACCTCCGCCAGCCGGTAGTAGAGCAGAACGAAGATGGCGAAGCTGCTCATCGTGAACAGCACCGCGTACCAGAGATTCAGCCGGAAGCTGAAGCTCCGGAAGAACCGGCTAATTGGGCTTAAGGACATATCCCACTCCCCGAATCGTGTGAATGCGCCGCTTCTCAGGGTCCACCTTTGCCCGCACGCGATGCACCAGCACGTCCACCACGTTGGTCTGCGGGTCGAAGCTGTAATCCCAGACCCGCTCCAGAATCATCGTCTTGGTCACGACCCGGCCGACATTGCGCATCAGATACTCCAGCAGCGCAAACTCGCGGGGCTGCAGTTCGATTGCCTCCCCCGCGCGCCGCACTGAGCGGTCGAGCAAATCCAGCTCCAGATCACCCGCCACGAGGCGCGTCGGTTCCGTCGTTTGCGAGGCCCGCCGAATCAGCGCCTGAACGCGCGCCAACAACTCGGTGAAGGCGAAGGGCTTGGTCAGGTAATCGTCGCCGCCGGCCTGCAATCCCTGCACCCGATCATCCACCGTCGCCCGGGCGCTCAAGAAGATGACGGGCGTCTTGACGCCGCGCGCCCGCATTTGGCGCACCAGGCTGATCCCGTCCAGCTTCGGCAGCATGATGTCCACCACGGCCGCGTCGTAATTGACCGTCAGGGCCTGGGGCAGCGCCTCCTCGCCGTCGGGGCAGCGATCCACGGCAAACCCGCTCTGCTGCAGGCCCTTGACCACAAACGAGGCGATCTTGTTATCGTCTTCGACCACCAGAATCCGCATGGCGGGCCAATCTCCGTCCGGCCGCGCGGGGGAGCAAGTGAAAGGCGTGCAGAACCCAGCCCGAGGCCACGCCCCCCTCGGTGACGAGTCCCGCCGCTTCCGCAGCCCCCGCCGCAGCGCCCGGCTGGCAGTCGCCCCAGTGTCGCGGCGCTTCCACCTGCCCCCGACGGCAAGCCGTGACAACAGCATCCCGGACCCGGCAGGGTGCGGACTCCATTCGCGCGCGCTCGTCGCGTCGGACCGCTAGTTCACGACCAGCTTGAAGCTCTCGGAGTGACTGTTGAATTCGGGCGCGTACATGCACTGAATGCTGGCCAGTCCGGTCTGGTATTCGCCGCGGAGCTGCACGCGGGTGGAGTACTCGAATACGTACGTGCCCTTCGGCAGGTACGCGATGAAGAAGTGGCTGGCCGTGTCGCGGGTGCTCTCGTAGTAGCCGAGGCCGTCCTGATACCGGTAGCCGCTGAGGACACTCACCGGTTCCGTGCCACTGCCGCGATGGTCCTTCAAGTGGACGTATTCCATGTCCCGGTCCACCCGCAGTTCAATCCGCACCACCAGCTCGTCGCCTACGGCCACCGGCCCCCGGACCGCCTCCAGCACCGGCCCACGATCGGTGTTCTTCTTGGTGAACAGGGTCTTCTTGAGTTTGAGCGGCGTGCCTTCGTACGGCTTCACCTTGGTCATGTCCTCGAAGTACTGCCAATGGGCGCTGCCCCAGGCCACGCCATCATCCACCTTCTTCACCGTCATGGCACCGAGTTCCGGCTTCACTTCCGGTCCCACGAAGCGGACTTCGTAAAACCCGGTGCCCGGTTCGACGGCCGCCCGCTGCCCCCCGCCGCCATTGGGCTTCGCTCCCGGGTGCGGTGTTACGTTTTTCCCGCCGACGGTCAGTTCCACCAGCGTGTCGCTCGCCAGCAAGTTCTTCCCGCGCAGGAGGAGGGCATAAACCGCGTCGGCGGTGGCCTTGGTGGTCTTCCAGTTTTGCGTCTGCTTCTGCTTGAGCAACCAGACCTGGCAATCCTCGACAGCCTGAGTGTCCTGAGCGACCTCAGCGAAGACCTCGATCATGAGGGCCTGCGTCTCGATGGGCGCGTGGTACCACCACCAGCTCAACTCGGTATCGCGCCAGAAGCGGCCCAGTTCCTCGCTGGTCACGCTGCGCTCCTTCAACGACCGCACAATGGCCTGGGCGGTGGCCGGGTCGCCAAACCGGTTGAGCGCGAGGGCCAGGTGCCCTTGCGTCTGTCGGCCGCCGGTCTTGAGCCAGTGTTCGCGGGCACGGGCGAGGAAGAAATCCACCGCCGGCTGGGTCGCGGGCGTCAGGGGCCGGTCCTTGAGGAAGAAGCTCCGGCCGTAGAGGTACAGCGCGTCGGTGGACGAGGGGACGTAGTCCTCTGGCGTCTTCCAGTCCTTGACGATACGCGCGTGGTGGCGGGCCATCCACGCATCGAGCTGTTCCAGCGACCGGAGGGCGAGGTCCATCGGCACGTCGGCGCCGAGATGCCGCAGGCGGCCGAATCCCGTGACGATGTACAGCGTGATGTATTCGTTGCGCGGTCCGCCCGGGAACCACGACCAGCCGCCATCCGGCAGCGCGGCCTCGCGCAACTTGTCGAGAGCGCGGCTCATTTCGGACCCGAGGCGGTTGTCATCGAACAGCACCCCGACGTTCTGGCGCGCCTCGGTCTCGCGGAGCGCCTCGCGCACCCAGGGCGATTCGTCGAGCAACACGCTCTTGAGGTCCGGGTTCTTTGTGAGGGGACTCTCGAGGGCAGCGGTCCCCTTCCAGAGGTCGAACACGCGGCGGATCTTCGGATCCGAGTTTGCGATGAGCCGCGCCAGCGTGTTGGCGTAGTAGCGGTTGAACGTCTGTTCGCTGCACTCGTGCGGGAATTCCATGAGGTACGGCAGGGCCATCACGGCGTACCAGGCCGGCTGGGAGACCACTTGCAGCGTCAGGCTCTGGTGCGTGAGCGTGTCGGACGCGCCCGATTCCGCGAGCGACTTGAAGTTGAACTGCCTCGTCGCCGGGCCGCGAATCGGCAGCGGCAGGGACTCGGTCACCAGCAGCCGGCGCGCAAGCACCGGCACGAAACCCTCTTCCCCATCGGACACGGTCGCGGTCGCGCCCACCGCCTTGTACGTGAGCACGGACAGGCCGTCGGGCACCGTGATGCGCCAGGCGAAACTGCGCGACTCGCGGGCCGGGATCTCAAAAGGCTGCGCAGGCGTGGTGTTGCCAAGGCGCGCATCCGCCGGCTGATCGGAGAAGCCGTCGTTGAAGGTGAGCTGCACCTGGCCGCGCTGGGTCTGGTCGCTCTGATTCGAGACCTTGACCGTGAACTCAATGACGTCTCCCTCGCGCAGGAAACGGGGCGGGTTGGGCTGGACCATGAGGTCCTTGGCGGTGACCGCGCGGCCTTCGATCAGACCGGCCCGCAGCCGGCGGTCATGGGCAAACCCGAGAAAACGCCATTCGGTGAGCGCCTCGGGCAGGGTGAATTGCAGCCGCACAACGCCGTTGGTGTCACTCAACAGGTGCGGGAAAAAGAAGGCGGTTTCGTTCAGGTTCCGGCGGGCCGACACTTGAGCCAGGTCGGGCCGCGGAGTTGTTCCGCTTGGAGCCGCTGTCTGCCTTGCCGCAACAGCATCCGCCCGGTCCGCTTCGGCCAAGGCGGCACCGCCGACTCCGGCCTTCGCCAGGCCCTCGGCGGCGGCCATGGGGGCGGGCGACGCCAGAACCATCGCCTCGCCCGCCGGGCCCGCGGCCGACTGGGCGACCAGCGCATGCCGCCTCATCATGGCCCACTGCGGCAAAAAGCTCTCACGTAACTCCGGCGGGAAGTCGCGGTAGCTCAACTCGACCGGCAACTGCGGGACCTGCCAGGTGTTGCGGAACGGCACCCAACCCCGCGCGACGTTGGCGAACCAAGAGGTGACATCCGAGGATTCCTGTCGAAAGACGCCGAACCCGCGCGGCCAGTTGAGCGGCACGAAGGCGTCCAACGAGGCGTCGTACAGGGTGGCGACGCACTCCGCCGCCCAGCGCTCCGCCTCCTGACCGCCGGGTTTTGGGCTGCGGACTTCCAGCGTCCACGTCTCGCGCTGACCGGGCTGGAGTTTCGAGGTGAAATGCTCCCAGCGCAGCGCAAGCTCCTGATTGCGCCAGGGGACGCTGATCGGGCGGACGGTCACGTGGGCACGGTTCTCCCTGACAAAGGTCACCAGAAGCGTGAACCCGCCGCGCATCGCCTCGGTGACGGTCTGCTGGATCCGGGCTTGCGTGGTACCCGGCTTGGTCCAGTAGCGCTGAATGAGCTTCCCGCGATGCTGAATCTCAACGAACGCGCGACCCGTCTCGTAGCCCGTGCCCCAAAGCGCCGAGAACTCCTCACCCGGCTGCACCTCCCACGACGGGGCGTCGAGGAAGTGCGGCACCCGGATGGCGAACTTGTCCGCCCCGGGGTTGACCACCTGCAACGGCAGACGACCGGTGACCGTCTTGCCGAACCGATCCTGTGTCTCGACCACGACGCGATAGGCACCGGCGGGGAGAAGGCGCGACACAGTCGCGACCCCGTTGGTGTCCGTGGTGAAGCCCGTCTCAAACACCACGGCGCCCAAGGGCCAGTCGTTGGGATCGGCGAGGTTCGCAACGGTCTCGTCGCTGCTGCCGTCACGAGGCTGCCAGGGCGGATTGATGCCCCGCACCGGCGGGCGTTGCACCCGTTCGGGCGCAATCAGCGCGTGAATCTTGAGAGAGCCCTCGGCGACCTGGGGCTCGCCGTCGAGCGTCGTCGTGCGCACGCTCACCTGCACGGGCTGTTCGGACGTCTGCCAGCCGTCAGCCGAGAGTCGGGCCTCGAGCGCCGTGTAGCCGAGACGAAGCGAGCGTGAGTCGGACCGGGTCTCGCCGGAGCCGTCCGTCACATCAGCATGGACCTCGAAATCGAATGTCGGCTCGTCGGCTTCTGGCACGGACGGATCGGGTGTCGCGGTGAACGAAATTTCGAACCGCCCGTCCGTGCCGGTCCGCAGCGTGCCGTGGGCGATTTCCTGACTTTCCCCGAACGGCCACCCGCCGCGCCGACCGCCCCAACCCCACCACCACGGCATCCGCACCTGGCGGACGACGCGGTACCTGACCTCCGCATCATCAATGGCCGCGCCGGTGTACGCCGTGGCGTGACCGGACACTTTAACATCACCGTTCAACTTGGCCGCCGTCTTCGGCACGTCGAGGACGACCTGGAATTTCGGCCGCTTGTATTCCTCCACCGAAAAACCGGCCCCGCCCGGCGGGCCGCTGATGACTTGCAGGCGCATCGAACCCATCAGCCGGTCGCGTGGCGCGGTGAAGCTGCCGCTGAACGAGCCGTAGTCGTTGGCACGGTGTTCCTGCCGGGCGATTTCCTTGTTGTTCGGATCGTAGAGGACCACGGTCAGCCGCTGCCCTTTGAGCACCTCGTAGTTATCCGCCGGCTGATCCGCGCGAAGACAGATGCCCTTGTACTGGATGGTCTGGCCCGGGCGGTAGATCGCGCGGTCGGTGAAGAAGATTGTCTGCGTGAAGGGCTTGGCTTCGCGTTCACCACGCCACCGATGGTATTCGTCCGCAGTGGCCACGGACTGGTTTCGGGCAGTGGCCTTGAGCAGGATGCCGCGATTGTCCGGTGACGTGAGGCTGAAGAACCCCTCCTCGTCGGTAGCCACTGCCGGGACGGCGACGCGCTCGCCCCGGTTGTTGAGATACCAGCTTTCCACCCGCGCACCGGAGATCGGCTCGCCGGTCAGGGCTTCGAGGACGAATCCCTCGAGGTTGCCCTCGCGCTGGCGAATCACCAGAGCCAGGTCACTGACCCAGATGTCGGTCATCGAGAGCTGATTGTCGGCATCCGTGAACTCCGGATTGTGGCTGGCGATCAGGAAGTAGAATCCCGGCTTCAAGGTGGTCGGCGCCGGCAGATGCACCGTGTGCTCCTTGAGGTCCGTGGTGGGCGGCAGCGGCGCGGACCACGCCAGCGACGGCGCCCGGGCCAGCACCGCCTGACGCTCGGCCTCGCTGAGGTTCTCCGGCCGGCGATGCTGGCGGCTCAGGAAATCGTCCCAGTTCGATTCGACCGCGCGGAACCAGACGTTGGTGACGTTGCGGTAGCGCACGGTGATCTCCGGCCACGGGGCGTTCCAGATCCGTTCGGTGGTGAGGCTCGCCGAGCGGGCTTCGAGACGGGCGATCAAGTTCGCGCAGAGCCGGCCACCGGGACTGTTCGGATGGGCGTCCCGGCCCCTTCGGGCCAGCTCGCGCGCCTCGACCGGGTTTCCGTCATTCTCCACTTGCACCGCCCACTCATGCAGGGCCACCGCGGCCAGCTCGTGGTCGCCGTTCTGCTCGGCGAACCGTTTCAGCGCCGCCACGTATCGGGCCGGTACGGATGCGCCCGTCGCAATGTTCTTGCCCCAGGTGAGACGAGCCAGGTCCACGTCGAGGAAGGCCGTTTGCTCTGCGTCATCCCGGTGGAAGCGGAGGAGCGCCTGGTAGAGCTGCACCGCCTTGAGCGCGGCGGCGTTGGTTTCGGTGGTGACCGGCTTCCACGCGAGGAATTGTGGCGCGGGATCAAAGATCGGATCGTCGGCCGAGATGCGAAAAGCGTCCTGCGGCCGGGCGCCCGCCTGCTCGCCGCTGGTGCAAAACTTGAGCGCCTCGTGAGCGATGAAGTCGTAGAGCGTCGGCCGGTACGAGTCGGGCAAGGTCCCTTTGGTGAGCAAGTCGTCGAAGGCGGCGATCGGGATGGTTTTCAGGACCGCTTCCGCCGCGAGTGCGGCAGTGAAGTGACGGTCAATTTCCGCGAACAGGCGTGGCAGGTCCCAAGTGGTGAAATCCTCGCCGGGAGGTTGCGCCGTGGCGGTGCGTTGCAGGAACCGCCATCGGTTCTGCTGGAAGTACTGCCAGTACCAATTCGCAAGGACGGTCTGGAGGAGAGGCTGGATCTCGCCCGGGGCGGTCGCGAGTTCGGCCTCGAGGCGGGTAATCTTTTCCTCGGCCTTGTGGCCCTGAATCTGACCTTCGAGCGCGATCCGGCGGCAAATCGCCTTGGTCGCCTCAGCCCACGCCCGGTCGGCCAGCGCCCCGCGAATGATGGGCCCCAGGGCCTCGATCGCCGTTTGCGGCAGTCCCTGCTGCATGGCCTCCTCGACCTTCTTCCACTCGGCCTCGCGTGGCGTGGCCGGGAGGGCGCTGAACGTGAACATAACCAGCAAAAGAAAAACCCGGATGTACTTCATAAGCCCCAACAGTTGGACGACAGTGCGCCCGCCCCACCGGGCGGGCAACTTCGGATTAGACGGCGGGAACCGTAGAACGCTCCCGCCCACCGCGGCGGAGCGCCTCAGAGCTTATCGAGCGCCCATTCGCCGCGCACCGGCCGCGACAGCAGCCGGTCGGCTTCGGCGTCGTCAATGAAGCGCTCGGCGAGCGGATCCCAGCGCAGCCGGCGCCCCAGCTTCAGCGCGATGAAGGCGAGCTGACACACCGTGCAGGTGCGATGCCCGACTTCGGCGGGGATCTGAGTCTCGCGCCGGGTCTGGACTGCTTCGATGAAGTCCACCTTCTCGTGCGGCCCGCGCGCGCGAAAGTCGCTGTCGCCGTAGGGGGCTTCAAGAATCTCCGGACGGCTGGCTTTGACGCCCCGCCACCATTCGGCTTCAGCCCAGCCGTCCGAGCCCTCGACGCGGACGAACGGTCGCCCGGCCATCGTGTAACGGAGTTCGACACCGTTGGCGTAGCGGTAGCGGGCCTCAAACGCCTGCGGCACGTTGTAGAGGTCGTCCGGGCACGAGCCGGTGCAGGTGACTTCCACCGGCGTGGTGGTCTCGGCGTTCAGGGCCCACTGCGCGATGTCAATCAGGTGGGCGCCCCAGTTAAGCAGCATGCCCTGGCTGTAGTCCTGAATCTGCATCCATCCCGGGCGGGCGGAGAGCTTCTCCCGCGGATGCACCCGTTCCTCGGAGTAGGGCGCTTCCGGGGCCGGTCCCAACCAGAGCGGGTAGTTCAAGTCCGCCGGCGGCGGCACCACGGTGGGGGCGCGTCCCAACGGCGGCGCTTCCTTCGGCACGCCGATCTCCACTGACGTGATCCGGCCGAGGCGCCCATTGCGCGCGGCTTGCACCAGCTTCTGAAACGCCCCCTCCGTCCGCACCTCGGTGTCGGTGCGAAAGACGCGGCCATGGCGCTTCATGGCGTCGGCGATCGCGCGGCCTTCGCGGACGGAGAGCGAAATCGGCTTCTCGAGCGCAACGTCCTTTCCGGCCCGCGCGGCTGCGATCGCCATGTACGCGTGCCAGTGGTCCGGCGTGGAGATCATCACCGCGTCCACCGCCGGGTTGGCCAGGACTTCACGAAAGTCGCCGGTCACTTGAAGCCCCTTCCAACCGGCCGGGCGATTGACGGAGTAGTGGTCCTCAATCTTCCGTCGCGCCTGCTCCAGCCGCCACGAATCCACATCGCACACGGCCACCAACTGAGTCTCGCTGTGGACCAGAAACAGCACGAGGTTGGCGAGGACGGCCTGACGGCCCGTGCCGATGAATCCGATGCCCAGACGGTGGTTCGCCGAGGCGCGGGCGTCCGTGCCGAGGGCACCACGGGGAGCAATCACCGGAGCGGCAGCCAGCAACGTCGCCCGCCGCAGAAACGCGCGGCGGGAGGAGATGGTTGTGTTCATTCGAGCGGTGGTATCAACGCGAATGGGCGACTTCCCGGGTTGCGCGCCGCGATGCCGTTCCACCCGATTGCCCGCCAGCCGAGAACGGCATCGGCGCGTCTTCGCACACGACGCGGAAACCGACGTTGAAGACACGTTGCCAGGCCGGGTAACCCAGACGCGCGGTGGCGGTGGCACGTTGCGGCCGATCCCGCCAGGAACCAGCGCGAACGGTTCGAAACTCGCCCGTCTCGCTCGCCGGGGCCCCGTCCCCACGCACGCCCGGGCGATACGGCGAGCGCGTCCCTTTCCAAGCGTTGCCCTGCAGGTCACACAGGCCCATGGATTGGGCCGATGGCAGCCCACGGGTTCGGTGACGAATCCGCCATCGTTGAAGCGGTGGTCGCGGGGAATCCAGTCGTCGTAGCGGTTGGGATTTACCATCGGCCGGGCGGCGGAGTAGTTGTCCAGCGAAGTGTCGGCCGCAAACTCCGCGAGCCGCTAGTCGCCCAGATTGGCGAAGGACGAGTAATCGGCGTCCAACCCGCCAAACCAGAACGCTGTGTCGGCGCCCGCGCGACAGGCCCACTCCCATTGCGCCTCGGAGGGCAGCGTCACCGTCAGGCCGGTCCGTTCCGAGACCCAGCGACAAAACGCCATCGCCGTACGCGCTCATGCCTGCGAGGACAACCGCGACACCGCAGAGGATTCGCTGGAATCGTCGCTGCATGGCGGGTCAGGCGAGCGGAGGCCTCAGGCCGCTGGTTCCCCGAGCGCAACGACATCCCTTCGGATCCGCGCGAGATCGGCCGGTTCGAGGGTCAGTTCGCCAGCCCGGGCATTCTCGGTCACCTGCGCGGAGTTACGTCCGCCGGCCAGGACATGCGTCACGCCCGGTTGAGCCGCCGTCCATGCAATGACCAACTGGGCCAGCGTGCAGGCGTACTTGTCGGTGAGGTCCTTCCAGCCGGCCAGCAGGTCGAGGACGCGGCGGCGGTTCGCGGGGAGGAACCACGGATTCCACGCGGCATTGGTGCGGAATTCGCCGGGGCTGAAGACGCGATCCATGCCCACCTTGCCGGTCAACAACCCCTGCTCCAGCGACATGTAGGTGAGGGTGGCCAGGCCTTTCTGGGCGCAGAGCGGCAACACGTCCCTCTCCGGCGCACGGTAAAGCATCGAGTAACGGAACTGGTCGCTGACGATGCCGCCGTGGCGCAGGCTCTCTTCGAGTTCGGCGGGCGACACGTTGCACACGCCGATCGCGCGAATCTTCCCCTGCTCCCGCAGCTTCACGAGCGCTGCCATGGTGTCGGCAATCGGCGTGGCGTCCGGCGGCACGGCCGGCCAGTGGGTTTGGTAGAGGTCAATGTGGTCGGTGGCCAGCCGCCGCAAACTGTTCTCGATCTCAATGGCGATGGTATCCGGCCGCAGGCTGCGGTAAATGGGCCGGCCATCAAACTCGGTAAAGAACGACCCGCGCGTGTCGTCCCACCAGAGGCCGCACTTCGTGGCCAGCACGGCCCGATCGCGCCGGCCTTGGAGCGCCTGACCGACCACGGTTTCGCTGCGGCCAAAACCGTAGGCGGGTGCGGTGTCAATGAGGTTGATGCCGAGGTCGAGCGCCGCGTGGATGGCCCGGATGGATTCGCGGTCGTCGGGGTCCTGGCCCCAAACTGTGCCGCCGCCCATCACCCAGGCGCCGAGGCCCACGACCGAAGCGGAGATGCCGGAGTTTCCCAGAGGTTGGTATTTCATGATTGAAGCGGAGAAAACGGGATGGCGGGCCGAGTCATGGTGTGGTGAGAACGGTGTCTTGGCGGGCTTTCCACTGCAAGTATTCCCGAATCATCGCATTGGGCTCCTTCCCGACGAAATGCTGCCTTCGTCCATCGCGCAGATAGATGACCCGAAACGGCGGTCCGTTCGACGGTGGCGGGTGCGTCAGCAGTTGGGTCGGGTCAACGTGGAAATCAATCACCACCCGCGTCCGCAACTCTTCGATACTGGCGCGGGGTCGAAACTCCGCCGTCCAAGAGCCATCGAGGTTGGTGGAAGCCACGCCTTTGTAGGCCGATCTTTCCGTGGCGTGCAGTTCCTCCCAACTGCGTGGCCACGCCCCGTGGTGGGTTTCCATGTGTTGAATCACAAGGTCGGCCGCCCACCAGACCGCGTAGGCGTCCTTTACCGTGCGTTCGACGGATCGGAAGAGGTAGTAGGCGCCGCCGAGCAAGGCGATGGCGATGCCCGCGATGATCGCTGCGATCCTCCAGCCTCGCCGCCTCCGCAGCGGAGCGGGCGGGCTCTCGTTGGCGGTTGGAATCGTCACGGCAGGCGTGCACCGCCATTCATCCCGGTCGGTTGCTCCGGCCCAGACGCCGGCGCGCGTTCAACGCGGACGCCCGACCCGTTGTCGGGGCTGCGGGATCGGCGGGATGACGAACTCATCCGGCGGGTGCGGCTTCGCCGGAACACTCCGCATCCCGAGACGCTTCGGGTTGCGAGCTTAGCTCTCATGGCGGACCCGATGAACCTACCGCCGGTGGCGGCGGCGTGTCGAGCGGGAGGTCAGGCGGGTTGGCCGCTGGCTGACTGGAGTGGGAAGACTCGCCGCCTCAAGCCGAACGCGACCCTCTGCCGGTTTCGTCGAGGTCGGCGGCTGGCCGGACTCGGGTCAAACTACGGCAGGAGGGTGGAGCCCATGAGGTAGCGGTCCACCTCGCGCGCGACCCCGCGGCCCTCGTTGAACGCCCAGACGACGAGGCTCTGACCGCGGCGGCAGTCGCCCGCCGCAAACAAACCTTTCACGTTGGTCGTGTAGCGGCCGTGCTCGGCCTTCACGTTGGTCCGGGCATCGCGCTCGACCTTGAGTTCATCGAGCAGCTTTTGCTCCGGTCCGAGGAATCCCATCGCCAGCAGCACCAACTGCGCCGGGAGCTTCTTCTCCGAGCCCGGAACTTCCTGGGCGGAGTAGCGGCCCGAAGCGTCCTTGACCCACTTGATCTCCACTGTGACCGCGCCGGCGACGTTGCCCTGCCCGTCGTCGAGGAATTCCTTTACGGTGGTCAGGTACACGCGCGGGTCGGCACCGAACACGGCGGCGGCTTCCTCCTGGCCGTAGTCCATGCGGTAAATCTTGGGCCATTCCGGCCAGGGATTGTCGGGCTGACGCTCTGCCGGCGGACGCGGGAGAATCTCGAGCTGCACGAGGCTTCGGCAGCCATGTCGCATCGAAGTGCCCACGCAATCCGTCCCGGTGTCGCCGCCGCCGATGACGATCACATCCTTGCCCGCGGCGGAAATGAAGGCGCCATTCGCGCCACCGGTCACCACGCGCCGGGTGTTGGCGGTTAGAAAATCCATCGCGAAGTGGATTCCGTTCAGGTGGCGGCCTTTCACCGGCAGGTCGCGCGGCACCGTTGCGCCCGTGGCGAGGATGGCGGCGTCGAAATCCGTCACCAAGCGGCGGGCGGGGAAGTCGCGGCCCACCTCGACGCCGGTGCGGAAGTTGACGCCTTCCTCGGCCAGGAGGTCCACGCGGCGTTGCACCAACCGCTTGTCCAGCTTCATGTTCGGGATGCCATACATCAGCAGGCCACCGATGCGGTCCGCTCGTTCAAAGACCGTAACATCGTGGCCGGCGTGGTTGAGCTGAGCGGCCGCGCACAGGCCCGCCGGGCCGGAGCCGACGATGGCGACCCGTTTGCCCGTGCGGACCTCGGGCGGCTGGGCGGTGACCCAACCTTTCTCCCAGGCCCGGTCAATGATGCTGCGCTCGATTTCCTTGATGGTCACTGGCGCGGCCACCAGTCCGGCGTTGCAGGAGCCTTCGCAGGGCGCGGGGCAGACCCGGCCGGTGAACTCCGGAAAGTTGTTGGTCTTGTGGAGCCGCTCCAACGCTTCACGCCAGAGCCCGCGGTAAATCAGGTCGTTCCACTCCGGAATCAGGTTGTTGATGGGGCACCCGGAGGCCATGCCGTTGAGGATCCGGCCGGTATGACAGAAGGGCGTGCCGCAATCCATGCAGCGCGCCGCCTGTTCCTGGAGCTTGCGGTCCTCGAGGTGGGCGTGGAACTCGTTCCAGTCCTTGATGCGCTCGATGGCCTGGCGATCCAGCGGGAGTTCCCGCAGATAATCAATGAAGCCCGTTGGTTTGCCCATGAAATGGAAATTCAAAGTGCAGCGAGGCCCGCGGCGACCCGCCGGCTGATCCACGCGGTTGGAAGGCGGGCGTCACGTTGGTTCGCTTAGATCAGCGAGGACGCGGCGGGCCTCCTCCCCCCGGTCGTCGGGCACCTGGACCCGGACTGCCCCGTGGGTGAAGAAATGATGGGGAGCCAAGGTCGCCGACGATTCGTCCGGGATGAATGACGGAATGCCCACCGAATCGAGCGCCAGGCGCACGCGGAGGGCTTGGTCGAGGGTCCCGCAGTTGGCGATGGCGGTCATGACTTCGGGTCGCAGTTGGGCGCGTTCAGCCGCCGCCCACGCGCGCCACATCGCGGGCGTTCTCCTCGAACGCGGCCATCCACGCCTCATCGCCGGTCAGGCCGGCTTCCTGAACGCGTTTCATGGCGTGGAGCATGCGCTTGTAGTCTTTGGGAATCACTTTCACGAACTTCGGCACGTAGTCTTCCCAGAGCACGATGATGCGAAACGCGAGCTGGCTCTTCGTGAATTCAGCGTGACGCTTCACGAGCACCTTGAGTTCGGCGATTTCCTCGGGGTCCTCCAGGCGCTCCAAGCCGACCATCTGCTGGTTGCAACGACGGGCGAAATCGTCGTTCTCGTCGAGGACGTAGGCGATGCCCCCGGACATGCCGGCGGCGAAGTTGCGCCCGGTCGGCCCCAGCACGACCACCCGGCCGCCCGTCATGTATTCGCAGCCGTGATCGCCCACCGCCTCGACCACCGCGCTGATGCCGGAGTTGCGCACGCAGAAGCGCTCGCCCGCCATGCCGCGGATGTACGCTTCACCGCTGGTCGCGCCGTAGAAGGCGACGTTGCCGACAATGATGTTCTCCTCCGGCGCAAACGAAGAACCGGCCGGCGGATAGACGATGATCTTGCCACCCGACAGGCCCTTGCCGATGTAGTCGTTGGCGTCGCCTTCGAGGATGAAGGTCATGCCCCGCGGGAGGAAGGCGCCGAAGCTTTGGCCCGCCGAGCCCTTGAAGTGGATGCGGACGGTGTCTTCGGGCAGGCCGTTCGGTCCGTGCCGCCGGGTGATTTCACTGCCGGTCAGCGTGCCGACCACGCGGTGGACGTTGCGGATGGGCAGCTCCGTGCGGACCTTTTCTCCGCGGAGGATGGCCGGTTCGCAAGCCTTGAGCAGCTCGGTCTTGTCGAGCGACTTATCCAGTCCGTGGTCCTGCTCCTCCGTGCAGTAGCGGCCGACATTCGGCGGCACGTCGGGCTGGTAGAGGATGTTGGAAAAATCAAGCCCCTTGGTCTTCCAGTGCTCGATCGCGCGACGCGGTTCGATCACCTCGGTATGGCCGATCATCTCATTGATGCTGCGGAAGCCCAGCTTCGCCATCCATTCCCGGGCTTCCATGGCGACGAACCGCAGGAAGTTGACCACGTGCTCGGGCTGGCCGGTGAACATCTTCCGCAGTCGCGGATCCTGGGTGGCGACGCCGACCGGGCAGGTGTTCAGGTGGCACACGCGCATCATGATGCAACCCATCGCCACCAGCGGCGCCGTGGCGAAGCCGAACTCTTCAGCGCCCAACAACGCGGCGATCACCACGTCCCGCCCGGTCCGCAACTGGCCGTCGGTCTCGACGACAATGCGGCTGCGCAGGCCATTGAGGAGCAGCGTCTGATGGGTCTCCGCCAGGCCCAGCTCCCACGGCAGGCCGGCGTGCTTGATGGAAGTCTGCGGCGAAGCCCCAGTGCCGCCATCATAGCCACTGATCAGCACCACGTCCGCATGGGCCTTGGCGACCCCCGCTGCCACGGTGCCCACGCCCACCTCGGAAACCAGCTTCACGCTGATCCGGGCGTGCTCGTTGGCGTTCTTCAGGTCGTGAATGAGTTCGGCCAGATCTTCGATCGAGTAGATGTCGTGGTGCGGCGGCGGCGAGATGAGACCCACGCCAGGGGTGGAGTGGCGGACCTTCGCGATCCACGGATACACCTTCTGGCCGGGCAACTGGCCGCCCTCGCCGGGCTTCGCGCCCTGGGCCATTTTGATCTGCAGTTCGCGGGCGTTGACCAGGTAGTAGCTGGTCACGCCGAAACGGCCGGAAGCCACCTGCTTGATCGCGGAGTTCTTGGAATCGCCGCGTTCGTTGGTCCACGTGTAGCGAGCCGGGTCTTCGCCGCCTTCGCCGGTGTTGCTTTTGCCGCCGATCCGGTTCATGGCGATGGCCAGCGTCTCGTGGGCCTCCTGACTGATCGAGCCGTAGCTCATGGCCCCGGACTTGAACCGGCGCAGGATGGCCTCGACCGGTTCGACCTCGTCGAGCGGTACCGGCTGGCGCGGTTTGAAATCCAGCAGGCTGCGCAACGTACTCATGTTGTGCATCTGCTCGTTCACGAGCGCGGCGTACTCCCGGTAGAGATCATAGCTGCCGGTGCGCACCGCCTTCTGCAGCGTATGAATCGTCTGCGGGTTGAAAAGGTGGTACTCGCCATCGCTCCGCCACTGGTAAAACCCGCCGGGGTCGAGCGTATGCCCGTCCACCTGCCGGTCCGGAAAGGCCCGCCGGTGCCGCTGCAAGACCTCCTCGGCGATGATGTCAACCCCACCCCTTCGACGCGCGAGGGCGTCCAGGTGAAGTACTTGTCCACCACGCGCCGACTCAGGCCTACCGCCTCAAAGATCTGCGCGCCGCGATAGCTCTGGATCGTGGAAATGCCCATCTTCGAGCAGACCTTCACGACGCCCTTGACCGCCGCCTTGACGTAGTTTTTGCAGGCGGTCTTGTGATCCACGTTCTTGAGCAATCCTTCGCGGATCATGTCGTCGAGGGTCTCGAACGCGAGGTACGGGTTGATCGCACTGCAACCGTAGCCAATCAGGAGCGAAAAGTGATGCACCTCGCGCGGTTCGCCGGATTCCAGGATCAGCCCCACCCGCGTCCGCGTGCCCGTGCGGATGAGATGGTGGTGCAGGCCCGAGACGGCGAGCAGCGCCGGGATGGGCGCGTTCTCCGCGTCAATCCCGCGATCGGACAGGATGAGGATGTTCACCCCCTCGGCGATGGCGCGATCCGCCTTGGCATAGATGGCCTCCATGGCCTTCTCGAGACCGCGGCCACCCTCGGCCGGGTTGAACAGAATGGGCAGCGTCACGGCCCGGAAGTCGCCCTGCGCCACGTGCCGCAATTTGGCCAGTTCCTCGTTGGTGAGGATGGGCATCTTCAGCTTGATCAGGTGGCAGCTCTCCGGCTCGGGGTTGAGCAAATTCCGCTCCGAGCCGGTGGCGGTTTCCGTGGCGGTGACGATCTCCTCGCGGATGCAGTCAATCGGCGGATTGGTGACCTGCGCGAAGAGTTGCTTAAAATAGTTGTAGAGTGGCTGCGGCTTTTGCGAGAGCACCGCCAGCGGCGTGTCCGCGCCCATCGAGCCGACCGCCTCAACGCCGTCACGGGCCATCGGCGCCATCACCACCCGCAGGTCTTCAAACGTGTAGCCGAACGCCTGCTGCCGCTGGAGCACGGTGGCGTGATCCACCTCGGGCAGTGACGCCGGCGCGGGGAGTTGCGCGAGGTCAACCAGATGCTTGTCGAGCCACTGGCGGTAGGGCCGGGCCGACGCCACCTGGTGTTTGATCTCCTCGTCCGCAATGATCCGGCCCTCTTCGGTGTCCACCAGGAACATCCGCCCGGGCTGCAGGCGGCCCTTGCTTTGAATTCGCTCCGGGGGGATGTCGAGCACGCCCACCTCGGACGCCATCACCACCAAATCGTCCTTCGTCACGTAGTAGCGCGACGGACGCAGGCCGTTGCGGTCGAGGACGGCTCCAATCCGAATCCCGTCGGTGAACGCGATGGAAGCGGGTCCGTCCCACGGCTCCATGAGACAGGAGTGGTACTCGTAAAACGCCTTCTTGGCGTCGCTCATGGTTTCGTGGTTCTGCCACGGCTCCGGGATCATCATCATGATCGCGTGGGGCAGGGAGCGACCGGCGAGCACCAGCAGCTCCAGGCAGTTGTCGAACATGGCCGAGTCGCTGCCGTTGGTGTTGATGATCGGCAGGATCTGCTTGATGTCGTCGCCGAACAGGTCGGACTGGAACATGGCCTCGCGGGCGTGCATCCAGTTGATGTTGCCGCGGAGTGTGTTGATCTCGCCATTGTGCGCCACGTACCGGTAGGGGTGCCCGCGTTCCCAACTGGGAAACGTATTCGTGCTGAACCGCGAATGCACCAGCGCCAGCGCGGACTCCATCGCCGGGTCCACCAGATCCGGGTAGTACTGCGGCACCTGGCCGGGCGTCAGCATGCCCTTATAGACCAGCGTCTTGTACGACAGGCTGGCCATGTACCAGTAATGGCTCCCCTGCAAACCGGAGTTGCGGACCTCGCGGACGGCGCGCTTGCGAATGACGTAGAGCTTGCGCTCGAAGGCCATGTCGTCCGCCAGATTCGGATTGCGGCCGATGAACACCTGCCGCATGTACGGCTCGGAGGCGCGGGCGGTGGGGCCGATCATCGAGTTGTCCGTCGGCACCGTCCGCCAGCCGAGCACTTCCTGGCCTTCCTCCGCGACAATGACCTCGAACAGGCGCTCGCAACCCTTGCGCTGCTCCGGGTTGGGCGGCAGGAACACCATGCCCACCGCGTACTGCTTGTACGGTGGCAGCTCAATGCCCACCTGGCCCGCCGCCTTCCGCAGGAACTTGTCCGGCATCTGCAGCAGGATCCCGGCGCCGTCGCCGGTGTTGGCCTCGCAGCCGCAAGCCCCGCGATGATCCAGGTTCACCAGCACCTGCAGGCCCTGCTTGACGATGCTGTGGGCCTTCTGCCCCTTCACGTTGACGACAAAGCCCACCCCGCAGGCTTCGTGCTCGAATTGCGGATCGTAAAGCCCCTGCTTCGGCGGCAAACCAAGGCGAGGTTCTCCGCGGCATTCGTGGCGCAACTGGGTGTTGCTCATCTTTGTTTCAGGTCCGGACGGGCGTCGGGCAACCACGCCCGGCAAAAGTCGGGGGACCATTTAGCAAATTGCCGCCCCGGCGCAATAGCGGCGCGGTTTTTTTTGCGCTGACCGGGCCCGCCCACGCATTGGCCGGGGACCGCGAAAGGAATCACCCGGCCAATTCCTCCCAACCTCCCGCCCGCCCGAACCGGCCAGCTCTGCTCCCCGGCCGCTCGGCGGTAATGCCCGGTTTCCCTCGGTAACCTACCCCCCGCAGGGACTACTCCTCGACCACGCGATAAAAACCCGCCGCTTGCTCCAGCCGCCCACGATCCGCGTCCTCAAATTCAGCCTCCCCGTCGAGTCCGCCTTGGATGCGCGTCCACTGGTTTAGATGCGGCGCGTGTTCCACCGCGTAAGTCCTGCCCGGGGTGCCGCTGAAACGAAATCGCACCGCCCTGCCGGCCGCGGAAATCTCCGCGATCCGGAGCGGGGACTGGACCGCCGGGCAGCCCCAGTGAGCGAACAGGGCATGAGGGCGATCGTTGAGCGCGGCGAAACCTCCGCCCACTACGAAGCCGCCATCGCCCAGCGCCGCCAGGGCATACACGTACGAGTCGAACGCGCCGCTGGTGCCGCTGCCCAGGGCGCTCCAACTCACCCCGTCCCATCGGGCGAGGTTGGCCGTGATCACCGTCCCGGCCCGCGTGAAGTTGCCGCCGGCAATGACCTGACCGTTGCGCAGCACCGCGAGCGCGTTCACCTGGGGCGTGCTGATGGCGGGAATGCCCGGCCCCAGCGGCCGCCACACCGCGCCGTCCCACAGCGCCACGCGACTGGCCGTGGCCCCGCCCGCGGTGCCGAATCTGCCCCCGGCCAGGAGCCGGTTGTCCGGGAGCGGCACCAGCGCGTACACCGCCCCGTTCATCCCGCTGCCAAAGCCGGACCACGCCATGCCGTTCCAGCGCGCCAGCCGGCCCACCGTCACCCCGTCCACCGACGTGATTTCTCCGCCCACCACCAAGTCACCGTTGGACATCACAGCCAGGCAGCTCGCGCTACCGAGGATGCCCGAGCCGAAGGGCGCCCAATTCGTGCCGTTCCACCGCGCGAGACCACGCGCGTTCACGCCGCCCAGGGAAGAAAACGATCCGCACGCCACCACGTCTCCACCGGGCAGGACCGCCAGCGCCTCCACCACGGGCGTGCCGGAGGTCACGTCGGTGCCCAGCGGAAACCAGTCGTTCCCGTTCCACCGCGCGACTCCGCGCGCCGCGCGCCCGCCCGCCTCGGTGAATGCCCCGCCGGCGAGCACCTGACCATCGGCGTCCAGGGCCAGGGCCCGCACGTCACCGTTGAGCTGGCCCGTCTGCGGCAGGGCGGACCACTGGCGGCCATTCCAGCGCGCTACGTTCACCGCCTCGACGGCCCCCGCGGCATCAAACGCGCCGCCCGCGATCACGCCTCCCTCGGGCAACGGCAGCAGCGCATAGATGTGGTTTCGCGAGCGACCCCCGAAACCCGATCCGAAGTAGTTCCACCGACGCCCATCCCATCGCGCGATCGCGCTGGCGTGAATTCGCGTGCCGGCGGGCGACGCGGGCAGCCCACCAACCGCCAAGAAATCCCCGGCCGCCACCAGGTCGCCGTCCGGCAACTGACAAAACGAGTAAAAGGTGCCGACGCCACCCCCGCCGAGCGCCTCCCAGCCCACGCCATTCCAAAACCATATTGTCGCATGGCCCACCACGATGACGCCTTCGGGCGTGACGTGGACCGTCTGTGAGTCCGGCCCGATCGGAGCTTGCGGGTTCAACGCGGCCCACACGGTGCCGTCCCATCGCAGTACGTTCTGCTGCCCCGGGTTGCCCACCGCCGACATTTTCCCGACGGCGAGCAGGTCGCCATTTGGCAACCGGGCCAGACCACGAACATTGCCCGAAAGCCCCGCGCCCAAGGGAAGCCAGTTTGCGCCATCCCACCGGGCGATTCCCGAAATGGCCGCGCCGCCAGCCGTCGTGAAGGTACCGCCAGCGACGAGGGTGCCATCCGGCAGCACGAGCAGGGCGTTGACGTCGGCCGGATTCCCGCCCAGACCACTGCCGAGGGGCAACCACGCCGCTCCGTTCCAGCGGGCGATGTTGGCCACCGTTTGCCCGCCGGCGCTGATGAAACGCCCCGCCGCCACCAGGTCGCCGCCGGGCAACACCGCCAGCGTGCGGACAATCGTGGTGTTCAGCGTGCCCATCCCGCTGCCCAGCGGCGACCACGTCGAGCCGTTCCAACGGGCAATGCGCGAGGCCAGGCCGTCGCCGGCGCGCTGAAAGACCCCGCCGGCCACCAACTCCCCGTTGGGCAGCGTCGCCAGCGACCAAATTTCGCCATTCACCCCGGCCGGCGTCCCCGCGCCGAGGGGTTCCCACCGGCGGCCATTCCACATGGCGATGTTGTTGGCGAACGTATCGCCCGCGATGGAAAACGCCCCGGCCGCCACCAGGACCGGCGGCTCGCCGCCCGCACCATCGCGATCCCAAAGCGTCGTGGCGCGAACCACGCCGTTGAACCCGCGCAGGGCTTCGCCGGCCTGCCATTCCGGACGGTCGCACTGGGCCGTCGCAGACGGTGAAACGCAAAGCGTCAACCGCAACGTCAACGCTCCACCGACCACCGCGAGGCCGCCGAGTCGGCGAGCCGCCCGAAACGCATGGAAACTTATGAGGTCATTAAACATCACTGGCAGGGTGACCGCAGGAGGGGTCTTGTCAAACCGATCGCAAAGTTTTGCCGCCGCAGGGGGACAACGCCCCCTCCGTTCCACGCTCCGTCTGCCGGATTGCCTTCCGGCAAGCGCGTCCGCATCCTCGATTCATGCGCGGTTTATTGCAGTGGTGCGTTCTGGTCGGATGTGGTTTGGGGCTAACGGCTTGTCAGCCCAAGGAGTCGGCCCCGCCCGCGCCGCCGCCGACCAACTCGGTCACGTTGCACCTCCCGCACGCCCTGCCGCGCCTGCCTACCGTTCGGTTGTGGTTGGGAGCGACCGAGGTCGAGGCCGAGGTCTGCCTGACCGTCCCGCAGGTGGCCACCGGGCTGATGTTCCGGGAGCGCATCGGCCCGAACGAGGCGATGCTCTTCGTCTTTCGCCGTCCGGACCAACGCGCCTTCTACATGCGCAACGTGAAGTTTCCGATCGCGGCCGCGTACATCAATGGTGAGGGCGTGATCGAAGAGATCGTGCAACTGCGGGCGGGCGATGAAACCTCGGTGCCTTCCAAGTCCGCGAACATCCAGTTCGTGCTCGAAACCGCACCCGACTTCTTCGAGCGCCACGGACTCAAGCCCGGCACGGCCGTGACCACCGCCCAGGGGCGCCTGCGCGAGACGCTGGCCGCCAAGTCCCAGGTCTGGTAGGCCGCCATGCGCGTCGCACTCGCTCAACTGAACACCACCGTCGGCGACCTGGCCGGCAACGAGGCCAGAATCCTCGCCGCCTACCAGCGCGGCATCGCGGCGGGGGCGGAGTTGGTCGTCACGCCCGAACTCGCGATCACCGGCTACCCGCCCCGCGACCTGCTCCTGCGCCGCCGGTTTGTGGCGGAAAACTTGGCCGTGTTGCAACGGCTGGCTGGCGCCACCGGGCCGGTCGGTTTGATCGTCGGGTTCGTCGGCGAAAACCCCGTTCGCCCCGGGCGCGAGACGACCAATGCCGTGGCGCTGCTGCAGCACGGACGGGTGCTCGCGGCGCGCGCCAAGATGCTGCTGCCCACGTACGATGTCTTCGACGAGGACCGCTACTTCGAGCCTGCCATCGAAAACCAGCCCGTGGAGTTCAACGGCCGCCGGATCGGCCTGACGATTTGCGAGGATCTTTGGAACGACGAGGACTTCTGGCGCGACCGGCGCTACCGGCGTAATCCGGCGGCCGAACTGGCGGCTGCCGGCGCGGAATGCCTGGTCAATGTGTCCGCATCGCCGTGGCACCTGGGCAAGAACCGGGTACGCCACGCCATGCTGGCCAGTCTGGTGGCCAAGACGGGTCGCCCGCTCCTTTACTGCAATCTCGTCGGCGGCAACGACGAACTGGTCTTCGATGGCGCGAGTCTGGCGTTTGACGCCCGGGGACAACTGCTCGCCCGCGGTGCGCTCTTCGCCGAGGATTTCGTCATCGCGGACACCGGGGTGGCCGCACCAGCGACCGACCCGGACGATTTTTCGGACGAGGAAAAACTTTACCGCGCGCTGGTGCTCGGGCTGCGGGATTACCTGCACAAGTGCGGCTTCCAGTCGGCGCTGCTCGGCTTGAGCGGTGGCATTGACTCGGCCCTCACGGCCGCGCTGGCGGCCGAAGCCCTGGGACCGGAGAACGTCCGCGGCGTCTCCCTCCCCTCGCCGTATTCGTCGGCGGGCAGCCTCGAGGACGCCCGCGTCCTGGCGGCCAACCTCGGCATTCGCTACGACGTGATTCCCATCGAGGCCGCCTTCGCGACCGTGAAGCAGCAGCTTGCGCCGGTCTTCGCGGGGCTCGCCGAGGACGTGACGGAGGAAAACCTGCAGGCCCGGCTGCGGGGCGTGATCCTGATGGCGCTCTCGAACAAGTTTGGCTCGCTCCTGCTGACCACGGGAAACAAGAGCGAACTGGCCGTGGGGTATTGCACCCTGTACGGCGACATGTGCGGCGGGCTGGCAGTCATTGCGGACGTGCCCAAGACGATGGTCTATCGGCTCGCCCGCTGGATCAATCGCGAGCGCGAGATCATCCCGGCGGCCAGCCTCACGAAGCCTCCGTCGGCCGAGTTGCGGCCCAATCAGACCGATCAGGATTCGCTGCCGCCGTACGAGGTGCTGGACGCGATCCTCGAGGCCTACGTGGTGGAGGGGCGGTCCGCCGAGGAGATCGTGGCCGCAGGTTTCGAGGCGGCGACCGTGCGGCGGGTGATTCGCTTGATTGACCTCAGCGAGTACAAGCGCCGCCAGGCGGCGCCCGGACTCAAGGTGACCAGCAAGGCCTTCGGCGTCGGCCGCCGAATCCCCATTGCCCAGCGCTACCGCGAGGCCTGACGCCCGCGTTCAACGGATCGGCTCGCCCGAGGTCTGAGTCAGGGCGTGGTACTTGGCCACCAGCGTCCGGGTCAGCGGACCCGGCTTGCCGGTGCCGACCACGCGGCCGTCCACTTTGACCACCGGGATGATTTCCGCGCCGGTGCCCGTCAGGAAACACTCGTCCGCGTTGAAGACGTCGTAGCGAGTCAGGTTGGTCTCGGACACCTTCACGCCCTCCGCCGCCGCGAGTTCCATCACCACGCCGCGGGTGATGCCGTAGAGCGCGCCGGCGTAGAGCGGCGGCGTGTGCAACTGGCCCGCCTTGACGACGAAGAGATTGTCCCCGGTGCATTCCGCCACGTAGCCCTCGGCATTGAGCATGATGGCTTCCTCGACGCCGGCGGTGTTTGCCTCGATCTTGGCGAGAATGTTGTTGAGGTAATTGAGCGACTTGATCGCCGGATTCACCGCGCTGTGGAGATTGCGCGTGGTGGGCACCGTCACGATCTCCATCCCGTTCTCGTACAGTTCCGGCGGATAGAGCTGGATCTTGCCGGCGATGATGATCACCGAGCCCCGTTTGCAGCGGTTGGGATTCAAGCCCAGCGTGCCGATGCCGCGCGTCACGACCAGACGGATGTAGCCGTCGCGGATCCCGTTCTTCTTGCAGGTGGCCACCACCGCGCGGGTCATCTCCTCGGGCGTCAGCGGGATGGTCAGGAGGATGGCCTTCGCTGAGTAGTACAGCCGGTCAATGTGCTCTTTCAGCTTGAAGACGCGGCCGTGGTAGGCCCGGATGCCTTCAAACACCCCGTCGCCATACAGGAGTCCGTGGTCAAAGACCGAGATCTTCGCCTTCGCCTCGTCGTAAAACTTGCCGTCAATATAGACCTTCATGTCGCGCGTCCCGGGCAGGCTAAGGGAGCCACCGCCGCGGGCGCAACGAAGAAGGCCATAGCGGGGAAGCTGCGCGGGGGGGGGAGATCCCTCGCGGGAACGGCGCCATCCTCCTCCGCCACCGTTCCGACCCGCTGCCCACGGCGGGCGTGGCGGCTTGGGTCTCCCCCACCGCCAACGTCACGCGGAGCTTGATCACCTTGGGACGGTGCTCGGGGCCGCTCAGGGAGGTGAAACGACTGCCCGGGAGGGCCCGCCGGCCGGCTGGCGGTGGGGAATGACGCAAGCTTGCCCATCGTTGCCATCCCGGCCGGGGATCAGTGTCCCTCCGGTCGGTTCCCGGACGCCGGGGTTGGCACAGCTTCTGAGCCGGCCGGCGAGGCTTACGTGGCTGCGGACTCGCAGTGCTGTCCGAGGCTTGAAAACAGAAGCGATTCCACATTTGTGGCCCCACCCGCTTCCGTGAAAGAGGAGCAGCCACACGTACTGGGAATCTCTTACGCATTTCTTCCGTAAGTGGTTGCTTACGTAAAGGACACGAGGTGTTAAGGGGTATCGCCTACGCAGTAGATAAGATGGATTCTTAAGGAACTGGCTGGTGAACTCCTAATGCGTTCCCGGTGGCCGGCTTCGGCCGCGGGAAGGCGGGTAGCCCGGGCGGGTGCCCGGCCCCGAACAAAAACAAACCCAACAAAAACAGTCCTACAAAGTCAGACGGTATGAAGACACCACAACTCAAACCACAACGCCACGGCTTCACCTTGATCGAAATGGTGGGCGTGCTGGCCGTCATCGCGATCCTCGCGGCCATCTTGGTCCCGAAGATCTTCGCCGCGATTGATGAATCGCGGTACAACAACACAGTCGCTAGTTGTAACGGAGTAAAGGCAGCCGTAATGAGCTACTTCGCCAAACAGGGATCTTTTCCTGCGGCGCAGACTGACTTCGACCAAACATTGATTTCACAAGGTTACTTGGAAAACCCGTTCACGCCCAAGATTGGAGCAGCAACATCGGATGTGGTGACGGCGGACGCGGCGGCCATGGCTGCACCAAAATTCAACAACTTGGACGGCACGGGCGGAGCTAACTCAGCCGCGAGCGGAACAGTCGTGTACATTGACCTCGGTGCCATTGCGATTGCTGACGCCATTGAACTGAGTCGGCGGATTGACGGCCCCGGAACCGCGACGGCAGCCGGTGCCGACGGCACCTTGGGAACCGCCGATGACATCCCAGGAACTGGCATGACTGAAGAAAACCCTGCGGTTGCCGATACCAAAGGCAGAGTGGTGTACACAATCGCCGGTGGCAAAGCCAACACTCGCGTTTACCTCGCCCACAAGTAACTGCCTTTGACGGTCGGGGCTGACGCTGGGGTCAGTCCCTTCACGGCAGGCGGACTTCCCTTTGAGTCCGCCTGCCGGTCTCGGTAAAGCCGTACGCGACCTCCCCCTCCCTCGGTACCCGTGGCAACGATCGCGCCAGCAGACTTCGGCCGAAAAGCGTCGGCCCCCGCGCCGCGCCACCGGCGAGACGGCCACGGCAAGCTCACCACGCGAGGAGTGAGCGCGCGGCCCCTCCAACCGCGGATTTTGGACGGTTGAGACGCACCGCGCCCGCCGGCCTCACCCGGGGCCGGCGGGCGGCGCCGAACGGCCACCCCGGAATGCGCACCACCCACCAAACCCCAACCGCTCCCCCCTCCCCCACGACGGCGCTGGGCGAGCGGCTGATTGCCGCCGGGCTGATCACCGAGGGCCAGCTTGAGCTGGCCTTCCGCGAGCAGCGCCGGCGCGGCGGCGCCTTTGGCTCGATCCTGGTCGAGCTGGGTCTCGTGGGCGGGGATCAGCTTTCGCGGTTCCTCGCCCAGGAGGCCCAGGCCGAGCTCGTCAGCCTGAACAAGCTGATGATTGATCAGGCGGTGCTCGATCTGGTGCCGCTGGACGTCTGCCGGCGCCTGCGGGTGCTGCCCGTCTCCCGGGTCAACGGCTCCCTGACGGTCGCGGTGGCAGATCCGATGGACGTGCTGGCGATGGACACGCTGGCGCAAATGACCGGCCTGCACATCCAGGTGGTGGTCGCCACGGAGCAGGACATCCTGAGTTTCCTCGACAGCCTCCAGCAGGGCAGCGAGACGATCCAGGAGTCCATTGACCAGATCATGGCCGAGGAGAGCCTCTCGGCCCGCCTGGCGACGAAGGCCGAGGTGGATCTGGCGGCCGCCAGCCAGGAAGAAGCGCCGGTCATCCGGCTCGTCAATCAGATCATCACCCGCGCGGTCAACATCGGGGCCAGCGACATCCACTTCGAGCCGGAGGAGAAGATGATGCGCATCCGGGTGCGGCTCGATGGCGTACTGTACCCCGACGTGCTCATCCCCAAGAGCCTGCAATCGCCGGTAACCACCCGCGTCAAGATCCTCGGGGACATGGACGTGGCCGAGACGCGGCTGCCCCAGGACGGCCGGGCGACGGTGTATGTGGGGCGGCGGCAGATCAACCTGCGCATTTCGGCGTTGCCGACCGCCTACGGGGAAAACCTCGTGGTCCGCATCCTCAACTCGAACGCGCAGTTGCTGAGCATCAGCGGCCTGGGGATGTCCGAGGAAACGGAGCGCGCGGTGCGGGCGGCCATTGACCGGCCGCACGGGGTCATCATCGTCACCGGCCCCACCGGCAGCGGCAAATCCACAACGCTGTACGCCATCCTGCGCGAGGTGTCCGGAACCGACGTCAGTACGTTCACCCTCGAGGACCCCATCGAGTACCGGATGCCCGGGATCCGGCAGACCCAGATTCGCGAGGAGATCGGGCTGACCTTCAGCGCGGGGCTGCGGACGCTGCTGCGGCAGGATCCGGACATCATCCTGGTGGGCGAAACACGGGACACGGAGACGGCGCAACTCATGGTCCGGGCCGCACTGACGGGGCACCTGGTCTTCACGACCCTCCACACGAACGACGCGCCGGGGGCCATCCCGCGACTGGTGGACATGGGCGTGGAGCCGTTTCTCCTGCCGGAAAGTCTGATTGGCGTTCTGGCCCAGCGCCTGGTGCGCCGCTTGTGCGACCATTGCAAGGAGCCGGTGGCCGATCCGGGCGCGCTGCTCACCCGGCTGGAAGTCCCCGTCCCGGCCGGGCCGGTGCCGCCGATCTGGCGCGGGCGCGGTTGTGTGGCGTGCAAGAACACGGGCTTCCGGGGCCGGCTGGGCATCTTCGAGTGGATGCCGGTGGGCGCGCCGTTTCACGAGCCAATCGTCCGCCGGGCGGGCGCGCAGGAGTTTGCCCGGCTGGCCCGCGAGGGCGGGATGAAGGACATGTTCACCGACGGACTGAGGCGGGTGTTCGCCGGGCAGACCACCGTCGAGGAAGTCCTGCGGGTGACCCGCATGCACTGAACGCAAAGACCAGCTTGCCATGACCACCTTCCTCTACACCGGCATGGACCACGGCGGCCGCAAAGTGCGCGGCCGGCTGGCGGCCGCGGATGAGTCGAGCCTTGAGGCCAGGTTGCAAGAGATGGGCCTGTGGCTGGTGGAGGCGCGCCCCGAGCACGCCGCCCGCCGTCGGCTCACCGGCCGCCGCATGGCGAAGGGCGGGTCGCGGCGCGAGCTGATCAACTTCTGCATCCTGATGAGTTTCCAGCTCAAGGTGGGCATCCCCATGATGACCGCCTTGCAGGTGGCGGCGGAGGACTGCGAGAACCCCGGTTTCCGCCAGATCTTGGAACAGGTGAAGGACCAGGTGGAAGCGGGGGCGGCCCTGCACGAGGCGCTGGCGCGGCACTCGGTGTTTTCACGGCAGTTCACCAGCCTGGTGCAGTCGGGCGAACGCAGCGGCACGTTGCCGGAGTCCTTCATGGAGTTGCGCCGGTATCTCGAATGGCAGGAGCAGATCCTGGCGGACGTGCGGCAGGCCACGATCTACCCGGCCATCGTGTTGTTCGTGGTCTGCCTGTTCGTGATGATTCTCTTCACCTTCGTGGTCCCCCGGTTTGTGTCACTGCTGACGGCGGCGAACGTGCCGTTGCCGCTGCCCACGCGGGTGGTGTTCGGGATCAGCGGCTTCGCCAAGGCCACGTGGTGGATGTGGGTGCTGCTGCTGGTCGGTGTACCGGGCGCGGTCGGGCTCGGGCGGCGGCTGTCACCGGGTTTCGCGGTGGGATTTGACAAGGCGCGTTTCCGGCTGCCGTTGTTCGGGGAGCTGATCCACATGCTGGTGATGTCGCGGTTCGCGCAGAACCTCGCGGTGATGTACCGCGCCGGCATCGGCATCGTGGAGGCCCTCAAACTCACCACCGGCCTCGTGGGCAGCGTGTGGGTGGCGCGGGTGATTCAAGACGTGGCCGCGCGCCTGGAGACCGGCGAAACGATGAGCGAGGCGATGCGGCACCATCCTGTCTTCCCGTCGCTGCTCCAGCGGATGGTGGTGATGGGGGAACGGACGGGCAATCTCGACAAGGCGTTGGAGAACGTGTCCGAGTACTACAACCTGGTCGTTCCCCGAAAGATCAAGCGCATCTTCTCGGTGGCCGAGCCGGCGCTGATCCTGTTTCTCGTGGTGATCGTGGGCTTTGTGGCCCTCGCGATCTTCCTGCCCATCCTGGGCATGATCGGAACCATCAAGTGAACGGAGGCTCTCGATGAAGACTTCGACTCTACCTCCCCGCCGGCAAGCCCGCGGGTTCACCCTGGTCGAGATGATCGGCGTGTTGGCCGTGTTGGCGATCCTCGGCGCGATCGTCGCCGAGAACGTGTTGACCCGCATGCGCGACGCGGCACGCAAGGCGGAAGCAACCACGTTGAACACCCTGGCCAAGACGTTGCAGGACTCGGTGATTCGCACGAAGTACATCCCGGCGCCGACCAATCTCGCGGGGATCGTCGCGGCCGACCTGGCCCAGCCGGTCAGCCGCATCACCCACAACGCCGCCGGTAATCCGCGCTGGTTCTGGCTGGATCCCCAGTGCCAGGTGGGCGCCAGCCCTTCCACCCTGCCCTACACCCAGACGGCCCAGGGCAGCGTGCGCCCGCAACGGGTGCGACTGGCGGTGATTTCCAGTGTGGGCGCCCCGTTGCCAGCCCGCACGAGCGGCCCGACCCAAGCCGAGTTCGATTCCGTGTGGAACGCCCCGCTCAACACCCTGCCGTCGGCTCTGAGCGGCTGGGCTGGGCTGGTGGACGACCTGAAGATCCAGCGCCTAGACGCGGGAACATTATTCTGCCGCGTAATTCTCGAGAACGTGGACTTCTACTATCCGGCCCCCTACTCCGTGGAGAGCACCAACACCCTGACCTCTGTGCCAGTGGGCAGCCGGCGCGAGTTTTGGCTCCTGACGGGTACCGTGCTGAACTTCCACTACGCGGACAACTCGCTGCAAGGGCGCGAGTACCTGATGGAGGACGTGGGATACACCTTCGAAAACGGCCGCTGGGGTCGGTACCTGCGCTATGGCCCGAACCGTTCCAACGGCTGGTTCGGCGAAATGGTGGACCGCTTCCTCGCTGCCCCACCGCCCCCGGGCTACACGCGGCGATACGCCACGCAACAGTGGGTGATAGATGCCATGTACCAATTCCTGTACTGCTTCGGGCAATGGTCGCTCGACAACTTCTATGGCGGCCCACCGTGGCCGCACATCCCTGGCTACGAACAAGCCAGCGCCGGCTCGCAAGGTTTGCAGGATTACTCAAGCGATCTGCTGATCTACCGCTGACGACCGCATGAGAACCGCGAGCGCATTCCCTGCCGCCACGCCCCGCAGCCAAACGGCGCCGCCGGACTCGACCGTCACCGCGGGCTTCTCGCTGCTGGGAGTGATCGCGCTGATGGCGGTCATGGCGATTCTCGCCCTTGCGCTGCTGCCGTCGGGGATTCGCGAGGCCGACGAGGAAGCCCGGCGGCAGGAGCGGGACGCGCTCAAAGCGCTGACCGCCGGCCTGCGGAATTACATCCTGGACAGCCGCTCGGTGCCGGCGGCCACGACAGTGTTCACGAACATCGCAGACCAAATCGGCTGGGAAATCGGGATGGTCCGCACCAATGCGCGCGGGCGGCCCCGGGTGTACCTCGTGGATCCCAATTTCCGGATCGGTTCGACCACCGCTTCAACGCTGCCCTTCGTTCAGGGAATCCTGGGCTTCACCAACGTGAGCAATCTCCGCCTGATGTTGGTCTCCAGCCTGAGCGACCCTCTGCCCGCCGTCATCACCAGCCCCGGCACGAACGCGTCCCAGGTGTTTTCCATGCTCTGGCATTCCACCGATAGAACGCAGCCCGCCGGCTGGACCTGGGGCGGCAACTGGGAGGACATGTGCATCGTCCGCCTGAGTTTGGATCCCCTGATCACCCGCATCCACCTGCTGGACTACAACTATACGTCGAAGATGGGCCGTTTTTCCGTGGACAACACCAACGTCACCCGCCAACTGCCCACCTGCGATTACACGACGATGTACTTTGTTCGCACGCGGATTGGCCTCCACAGCCACGCCTCGCCGTATAAATTGCAGGCCATTCAGGTCCTGCAGGATGTGCCTCTGGCTACCAACGGCCCGCCTTACCTGCTCACGCCAACCTTCGTGTATGAGGGCGGGCAATGGCGGGGAATTCTCTATAAAGGCACCGATGCCCAAAAGCACACCGGCGAGGACCTGCAATGGGCCTACGACATTTTCATGTCCGGACCGGCCAACGTGTACCACGTCGGTTCGGTCACTCAATCCACTCTGACCATGAGCATGTACCTATTTATGAGCAATTACGTGGTCTGGGCAACCGCCGGCTTTCCTGCTGCCGGAAAGAGCACCGTGCAGAACGCACAGGCCTTGATGGCCTCCGAGTTGACCACCTACTGCGACAAGAAGGCCTCGGTGAATTGACCGTTCTGTCGCGATGACCTCTCCCCAAGTGCAAACCGGATCCGGCAACCGCCACCGGCGCTCGCGGAATCGTGCGTTTTCGACGATTGAGTTGATCGGGGTGCTCGCGGTGCTGCTGATCCTGGCGTTGGCGGTCTCGCCCTCAGTGCTGCGGCAGGTCGAGTGGCAGATGCGAGAGCGCGAGTCGGGGGCCCTGACCGAAATCCTCGGCGGGCTGAGAGAGCACATTCTCAGTACCCGGCAGGTGCCGGCCCCGGCAACCATCCCGGCGGCCGTGGGCACTGTCTTGGGCTGGCCAGCAAGCATGGTGGCCACCAATGCCGCCGGCCTCACCCGGGTGTTTCTCTACGACCCGGCTCTTCAACTCGGCTCGACCACGGCCGCAAACCTGCCATTCACGCAGGGCGTCCAAGGCGTGACCAATCTGGCCGGAGCACGAATCTTGGTGGCGTCCAGCCTCGGTTCCGGGTTACCGGCGGTGATCGCGGATCCGGGTACCAACGCGACGGTGGTTTTCAACGCGCTCTGGGACGCCCCGGATGGCACCGAGCCGGCCGGCTGGACTTGGGGGGGGCAGTGGGCAGACATCCTCGTGCGCCGGCTTAATCTGGAACCGCTGTTCACGCAGGTTGTATTGAACAACAACTCGCGCCAGATGGGGCGCTACTCGATTGACAACACCAATGCCCCCGTGGTTCTGCCAGCGCCGATTTACTCCGCCCACTACCTCTCGCGCACGGTACTGGGCCTCCACGGACACGATGGCACCCTGCAGGTGCTGCAGGTCGTGCCGGACGCCGCGTCCAGCACCAACAGCCCGGTCTATCAATGGTTCCCCTCTTATGTGTACGACCAGGAGATCTGGCGCGGGCGGCTGTTCATGACCCCGCCTCCGCCGCGGCGCACAGGACAGGACTTGCAGGCCGCGTATGAGATTTTCATGTCCGGCCCTCCCAACGTGTACAAGGTGGGCGGGGTCACTCAGTCCAGCGTGACATCCAGCATGTGGGTGTTCATGAGCAACTACGTCGCCTGGGCCAACGGCGGCTTCACCAGCACCTCGTTGCGCAACGCCGTCCAGAGTTCGCAAAGCAGCATGGCGTCGCAATTGACGACGTATTGCAACAAGAAGGCCACGGTCCCGTGAACCCGAAGTCGTCCATTTTGACGGTGGTGATACTCTTGGCCGTGGCGGTTGGCGCTTGGGCGTGGTGGCAGGACCGGCGGCCACCGGCCCGCGCAGCCTTGGACCCGTCGAAGGGCACCGCCCAGGCTGCGGTCACAGCGACGCCGTTGCCGACGAACGTTCTGGCGTCCAACCGGATGTTGCTGGACGAACTCACCCGTGAATGGCCTCGCCGGCTTAACCGGCCCACGCGGGACCCCTTCCAAGTCGCGCGCTTGACGGGGCCCCGTCAGGCCGCCCCGGCGACGCCTGTGAGCCGTTTCAAACTGATGGCCCTCTGGTTGCAAACGGGCGGCCGGCTGGCGGTGATAGACCAGCGCGTGTACGCAGAAGGGGATCAGCTCGCAGAGTACCGGATTCTGCGGATTGACCCGGATGGCGTGCTGGTCCGGGGCGCTGACGGCGAGGATCGCATTACCTTCACCTCGCACGTGCCGGCACCCAAGGTGCCCGCCGGCCGCGGAACCAATTTGATCGAGCAATGGCTCGGTCCCGAGAAGGAGGATTTGTTTTGACGCGGTGTACGTTCGAAAACCCCTGTCTTGTGTCGTCTATGAAAGTTCCAACCTCTGCGGGCGAGGCTCCGGTGCCGCCGGCGGCCTCCCCAACCGTCCGCCACCGCGGTGCTTCGCGGCTGGCCGCTCGGAGCCACCGCGGACCGGGCCGGTCGGGTTGGCGGTCGGTCCGGGCGTGGCAGACGGTCGCCCTGTTGGCCTGGGCCACCCTTGGCTGTCAGGCGCAGACGATTGAATTCGGGAATCCGTACGTGGTTCTCAGTGCCACGCAGACCCTCGCCGGACCCCAAGGCACCAATCGTCTGAACTGTGTGCTGCCCGAGAACGCCGGCGGTTACGTGGCGGTCTGGGACGTGGAGAATTCCGCCGTGGTCGAGCGCCGCAGCGCAACCGGCAACCAGCTCTGGTCCTGGTCCCCGCCCCAGCCGTTGCCTGTGGATCCCGAGTTGACGCGGGTGGTGCTGGGCGGGCCGGACCGGGTGCTGTGGTGCAGTGCGCTGCGATGGTTTCTGCTCGACCTCACCAACGGCGTGCCAATCAGCAGCGGCGCGTGGAGCCTTCCCTACCTGGACCCGGGCCGGATCATTGTTCAGGACGACCGGCTTCATGTCCTCTACGGAAGCAACGCCTCCGTTTACGATACCAACATGGTCTTTCAGGGCACGCTCACGGATATCGTGTTCCCCGAGGGCTACTGGAAGGAAGCAGGGGGCGCATGGTTGATCGATCTGAGTCGCCGCACCCAGTACTCGATTCGCCTCGCCACGCTCGAGACGAACCTGCACGTAGGCAGCTTGTTTGAGATCCCCCTGCCCCCCACGGAGGAGGACGGCTACGTTGACCACCGCGTGCTCGGGGCCGATACCAATGCCATCTTGGTGGCTTCCGCCGTGCATTGGCCAGAAGCGGCCCGCACGCTGCACTACTTCTCGACCGTGGATCGCTCGGGCGCCCTGCGGTCGCGGCATTCGATTGACTGCAACCAAATCATCACGGGCAGCGTGCCGTTGCCGACGGGCTGGCTGCTCAGCGCCCAGTTCCTCGGCGAAACCCAGCCGCGGCAAACCCTCTACGCCGTGGATGCCTTGGGCCGGCCGCACTGGCAGGTGGTGATGCCCAATCCCGCCCCGGTGCAGTACCGCGTTCTCAACTCGTTTCCCCCGCGCGTGCTCCGTTTCACGGATGAAACGAGTCTGACGATTCATCCGACCACTCAGGTGAACTGGTGGACCGTACTCAGTTCGTTGGTCTGGCCGTCCACTTCCTGGGGCGACACCGGCTATCCCGCGCCCGTCAGCGGAACGAATCATTTCTGGAACACCTCGATCCGACTGAACAACACCTGAACCCGCGCCGCCCCCGCCCGGCGGCCCCGGCAGAAACGATTTCATGCTCAACGTACAATCCAGAAGGCGCGGCAGCGGCTCAGGCTTCGGCTCGTATTCCCATACGCTGAGCGTGAGTTGGCTGGGAAAGCGGTTCCGCGCGCTGGCCATTCACCGCGGACAGCTCCAGGGCGCGTGGGAATGTCCCGACCCCGTCGAGGGAACGCATCGGTTCACCGAACTGCTGGAACGGGCGGTGGCGGCCACGGGTTATTCCGGAGAAACGGTTTCACTGGTACTGGCCCATCCGCGACTGGCGCATCAGTTGGTGGAAGTTCCCCCGGCCAAGGGGGCGGAACTGACCAAGCTGCTCGAACGCGCGGCCCAGCAGCAAAGTGGACCGCTGTTCACCACCAGGGCCGCATGGAGCGCGTACCCCGTTGAGTCCATCAAGGGCACGCCCCGGTTTCTCCTCAACCTCTTTCCCAAGCCGTTGCTCGAGGAGTTGCTGGCCGGAGCCAGGAAGGCGAACCTCTTTCTCACCGGCGTATTTCCGCCGACGGCGGTGCTCCAACAACAGTTGCAAGAGCTGCCCACCCCCGAAGCGGACGTCGTGATGTTGGCCGCGGACACGGGCGGCGCCACGACCGTGGTGGTCGGGCACAGCGACGGCCGCGTCCTGCTGGCCCGAGCCCTGCCCGGGAACTGGAACGACTCGCTGCCCGCACTCGCGCTGGACCTGCGGCGCACCATGCTGTTCGTGAACCAGCAGCACAGCACAGACGTGCGGGCGCTCTACTTGTTTGGCTCCGGCGCCGCGGAACGGGCAGCCGAACTGCAAGCCCAAGTCGGGCTTCCCACCCGACCCAGCCCGGCTGACCCCCATCCCGACTACTGGGCACGAACCGTTCTGCGGGTCCCACCGGCCGCGGCGCAGAACTTCGTCAGCCGGGAGCAGCAAATGGCGCCACAGCGACATCGTTTCGCCTGGGTGGTCGGTTCCGCCACCGCGCTGTCAGCGCTCGCGTGCCTCGCCGTGGCCTACTCGCTCCATCGCATGCGGACAGCGGAACTCGCGAATCTGGAAGGCTTGCGGGCACAGACGGCCCAATTGCAGGCCCGACACCGGGAATTGCAGGAACTTCAACAGGCCGCCGCGCAACAGCGCGAGTTGGTGAATCAGGTGGCCGCCAACCGCCCGCCGCCGGTGGCGGCATGGGCCCTCGGCTACCTCGCAGATGCCGTCCCGCACGAGTTGGTGGTCACGAACTTCTTGGTGCGGCGCGAAGGGGACGTCTGGCGCCTGCGCCTGGCGGGAATGCGGCAACCACCCGCGACCAATGGCCCCGCGAGTACCCAGGCGGCGGTGGCCACTTTGACCAACCGGCTGGCAACCGGACCGCTGCGACTGCAGTTGCCGGGATCGCCGGTTCCAGAACATGCCCAGACCAACGTCGCAACCGCGGGACCGTCGCCCAAGCCCGTGGATTGGGTTTTCGCTCTGTCCGAGGCGACACCCGTTGAATCCACGCCGGCGCGAGGGTTCGTCATCGAGGGATGGATGCAGCCATGAGTGAACCGACCTTGTCCGCCGCGCCGTCGCCTTCCCGGCTCGGTCTCGCCCCTGCCAGCCCGAAGCCGGGCCGGGAGCGGCCCCGGACTGAGCCGCCGGCCGATCCCCCGCCTGCACCCCCGCGAACGATTCGAAAGAAGAAACCGCTCACGCTCGGAGGCTGGATGATCCGGGCGGCCATGGGACTGCCCCTGCTGGTATCCGCGGCCGTCGCATTCTGGTGCTATCAACGACTGGTGCCGGTCCAACGGGAGGCGCGGGAGGCGGCCTCCCAGATCAACCGGCTTTCCACCGAGATCGGACTGATGGAGGGACGCTTGAGCGCGGAGGAACTGGCCAAACTCGCGGCGGACTACCAGCGCGCACAGGGGCTTCTGTTCTCGACGCCAGAAACGCTCAAGCACTGGCTGACGCAACTGCGCCTGGACATGGTTCCGCTGGCCCTGGACGCTGCCGCCGAACTCGGCCGCCCGGCGATCACGAGCTCGTCGAATCTGGCCGTGGCGGTGGTTCCCGCCACGCTTTCTCTCACCCTCCAGCCCTCACGCGATGTGGAAGGAACGCGAACGCCCTATGAACGGGTGCTGCGCTTCCTCGACTCCCTGGCCCGGGAGGAGAAGCGCGTGGACGTGGTCGAACTCCACGTGACCGGCGGCTCCAATTCCGTGAACCGCGTCGTGGCCGCACTCCAGCTCTGGGCCGGCGAAGGAGGCAAGCCATGAGACCAAATCTGGGATTTCCCCTCCGTTTCGTGTGCCGCATGGGACGGTGCCAGTCGCGCCCTGTGTTTTCACCCGCCCAACGTATGAATTCCGCCAACTCCATCCTGCCTTCCGGCGGCCGCCGTCGCCAGCCGGTGTCTCTGGCCGTGACCGCGGCAGCCCTGCTGATCGCCAGCACGCCTGGTCTCCCCGCGCAAGAGGCGGCGCCCGATCCTGTGTCCGCCCACACACAAGGTAAGCGGCTTTTCAGCTTCACGGCGGACAACCTGGAACTCAAAACCGCGCTCGCGCTCTTCGCAAAAGCCAACCGCCTGAACATTGTCCCCGATAACGACGTGAGCGGCACGGTCACGCTTTCTGTCTTCGATCTGCCCCTGGAGCAGATGATGCGCGCGCTGTTGGAGGCCAACGACTGCGAGTGGAGCGAGGACAACGGGCTGATCCGGATCAACAGCCACGTCACGCGCACGTACCAGTTGGACTACCTGCGACTCTCACGCAAGGGCAAGGGGCAAAGCTCCGCCACGATGACGTCCAGTTCGGGAACCGGCGGTGGAATGGGCGGACAAGGCGCCATGGCCGGCGGCGGTGGCGCCATGGCGGGCGGCGGCATGGGGGCTGGCGGCGGAATGGGCGGCGCCGGCGGCAGCATGGGCGGTTCGTCCATCAACCTGCAGCAGGACAACGAAGTGGATTTCTGGAAGGAACTCAAAGAGGAGTTGAGTTATGTGCTGACCCCCAAGGGCAAGGAGACCCTCGCCATCAACCTCACGGCCGGCGTCATTCAGGTGACCGACCGCCCCAGCGCGCATCGCAGACTCGCCAATTACCTCGCGACCCTCGACGGGATTGTCGAACGGCAGGTGGACATCGAAGCGAAACTCTACGATGTGACTTTGGGCGATCAGTTCCAATGGGGCGTCAACTGGCAACAAGTCGCCCAGATCGTCGCCCAGTCCTCCGGCTACACAGGTTCCCAAACGGTCGGAGTGGATGCCCTCGCACCCGAGCCCGGCGGGGATTTCAAGCTGCTGCCGAACGCCTTCGACTTGAGCTCAAGGAACGCCTGGGTCTTCGGCGGGCCCGACTCCCGGAACTCGGCAGTGTTGAACGAAAACGTGGTTCTTCAGGCCTTGCGGGCGCAGGGCGAGGTCAAGGTTGTCTCGCAGCCGCGCGTCCGCGTCCTGAACAACCAGACGGCCTTGATCAAAGTGGCCACCGACATCCCTTTCTTTTCCCAAACTTCAGCCTTCTACCAGAACCAAGGCGGCACAATTCAGACCGAGGGCGACCAAATCACCACCATCACGGTCGGAACCATCCTTGCCCTGACACCCCAGATCAGTTCCAACCACTGGATCACCCTCGACATCTCGCCAACGCTGAGTTCGCTGGTCGAAACGGTGACTTCACCCAGCCGCACGGCCACCGCCCCGAAGATTGACATCAAGCAATCCTCCACGCTGGTGCGCGTGCCCGATGGTGCGACGATCGTGATGGGCGGCTTGATCCAGGACGCCAGCTCGAAGTCGCAGCGCAAAGTGCCCGTGCTGGGGGACATCCCGGTCTTGGGATACCTTTTCAAAGGCGTGACCGAGGCCAAGCAGAAGAAGGAACTCGTCATGTTTGTCACCCCGCGCATCGTCCGCGAGGATGGCGCGGCGAAAGAGATGGCATCCGCCCGCGACGGGCAGTAGCGAGCGCGGTTGACGGGTCGGTTGCGGCAGGAGTTTCCACCGGACCGCACCCACCCGCCCCGCCCGAACCTCGGCCGCAGACTACTTTTACCCGCAAGGTGGTCGCAGGCGGGAGTGACCGCCCGCTGCGGAAAAGTTCCATTTGACATCACGCCGGCGATGGGGAACGGGTTAAGCGTCAGCCAAACAGGGTTAGAAGGGACTTGCCTTTCCAGAAAACGAACGTGCCAGTGACGATGACAACCCCGGTTGCCACCACCACCTCGGCGGGAAAGGCCGCTGACCAGAAAGGCAACCATGAGAATTCAACTTCTATTCCGCAGCCTCGCGGCAAGCGTTCTGGCTTTGCCGACGCTCGCCGATTGGGATCCGCCGGTTGACCCGTCACGCGACAAATGGGTCCAGTCGCCCCAGATGGGCCCCGGCGGATACAACGTGTTGTCGAGTCAGGCCATCTATCCGGGTGGCTCGCCCGTGAGCAAAATCGTCGCCGACGATTGGCTCTGCAATGACCCACGGCCGGTGACGGACATCCATGTCTGGGGCTCGTGGTGGAGCGACAGTCCTCCACCAGGCTGGCCCGGTCTGTTCTCCCTCACGATCTACAGCGACATCCCGGCGGGCCCGAATCCGGGCGACTATAGCCGGCCGGGAGATGTCCTGTGGTCGAAGACGCTGCAACCAACCGTCCGCTTTTGGGGAGACGCGGTCGGCGAGTTATTCTACGACCCGAACAAGGTCCTAAATTCGCCCTCCGGTTTGTCCCCGGAGCAAAAGGTCTGGCAGTACAACTTCACCTTGGATCCGCAAGACTACTTCCGGCAGCAGCCGGGGACCGTTTACTGGCTCTCGGTGCAGGCGATGGGGATTACTGACACCGGCCACTATTGGGGCTGGAAAACTTCTCTGAACCATTGGGGCGACGATGCCACCTGGGCGGACTTGGGCATCAGCGGGCAGACCGCTTGGTACGAACTGCGCGATCCGCTTGACCCAACCAGGTCGCTCGACATGGCCTTCGTGCTCACCGTGCCGGAACCCCGCGGCTGGGTCTTGATCGTCGGCCTTGGTCTGGCGGGGTTTGCCGCTTACCGGCGGATCGCTCGGTGAACCCGAGCGCGTGGGTTGCTCAAGGCGCGGACTTCGGTCCGCGCCTTTTTCGTTGCTGGCGTCGAACAGGACTGCTCGTTCCCTTGGACGGGCGGAAGAATCGCCCAAGCAGCGGCCAATCGGCGGCTGCGATGGTTGATGCGACCGGCGGGGCGGCTCTGCTCCCCGCGCTCCTGAGTGCTGCTGGCGTGGGCGGCGGCATGGTTCGGGCGCAGCGTGCGCAAGCCGGTGCGCAAGGCGTTGCTGGCCGGATCGGTGACGCCGGAGACTTGCGGGCGCGCCTTCGGGTTCGAGCGGATGACCCGTCCTCCGCAGTAGCCCTGCTACGGAGGGTGGATGGACACGCTCGGGGCAATCGTCGGCCCGGCCACGGCGCTGCTGTTCCTGCCGCTGGTGGGGCATCATTATCCGACGCTGTTCGCGCTGACGTTGATTCCCGGTTTGCTGGCGGTGGCGGCGATCACGTTTCTGGTGCGAGCGGTGGCCAGAACGCAATCGTTGATCAATGGCTGACTTGGGTGAAGGAGCGAACTTGGTTGGCCGAGACGCAAGAATCGAATATGACTAGGGCGTGACGATTCACGACCATCCATTCGAAGCCTGGCTTTCAGTTTGCGACGAGCAACTGGATGGTGTGCTAGCAAGTCCGCCGCCGTTGTCTTGGCTGGAATTCTGGCTGAATCCACGACGGCTGCGCGGCAGCGATTTCCTGATGCGATGGTCGCAAGGAGTTTGGAGCGAGAAGCGGCTAATCGAGGCGGTCAATCACACCAAGGAATTCGTGGCCATCCCGTATGGCCCGAGCGGCACAGCGCCGACCGGAAGCGTCCGGGAGTTTGAGTTGTATTTCGAACGGCTGGAGGCGGCGGGGCTGGGCAAGATCAAGCGCCCGGATTTGCTGGTCTTCTGCGCCAGCGACAAACCGGCCGTGGAACAAGCGATTGCCAAGGCTGGCGGTTTGGCGGAGTTGCCTTTCATCGCCGAGGACGATCAGCGGCTGCTGGAGTTGCTGAAGTTTGCACTGGCAGCCGTGGAGTGTGAGAACAGCCTGTGGCGGGCACGGAAGATGCCCGATTTCGCCACGCCCTTGCGGCCTCAACGGCGGCTGGGCGGAAATCCCGGACTGAAGAAAGGCGCAGTTTTACCCACGATCATCATCAAGGAAGAAGACCGCGAGCCTCTGCGCCAATGGCAGGCACAGCAGAATGTGCCCGTTCACATCTGGCATGTTTTCTTCGACCTTGCTTACGGGTTGGCTTTCGACCGCGCGGAGGAACTCGTCGCCCAAAAACTTACCGAACCAACGGTTCAGACCTTCCAAGCTCCGGGCGGCGCGACGACGAAGAAAACCATCTTCAAACATTACTATCACTACGGTTATCCGCTGGGCAGCAGCGCGGAAGAGCCGCGGCTCTTGCCCGCGTTCGTCGAGGACAAGAATGGGCACATTCTTCCTTACGTGAGCTTTGACGGCGGTCGGTTGCAGTTGTCAGGCGAGGCTCTGCAGGTCCTCCGCGAGCTTTCAGGACGGAGGCGGGTATGAAGTTGTCCGCCGCGATCGCCCATGAATTCCAGAACCTGCCAGGCACAGGCCCGCAGCGCGAAGCCTTGCGGGAAAAGGGGCAGTTTTGGACGCCGTTTTGGCTGGCAAAGGCGATGGCCGCTTGGGTCACTGAACTTAAGCCCGGAACTCTCTTTGACCCCGCAGTCGGTCCGGGGACGTTTTTCGCAGCCGCACGCGCCGCAGGTTTCGCCGGTAAGCTCGCTGGCTACGAGTTGCACGAGCGGTCATTTGAGGATGGCGAGCGACTCGGCCTGTCGCCGACAGATTTTAACGACGTGGTTGTAGGTGATTTCATCAGCGCGCATTTGAATCACACCCTTCCCGCGATCATCTCCAATCCCCCTTACATCCGCCACCACCGCCTCGGCGAGCTGCGCAAGTTGGAGTTGCGCCGGATTGCCGAGCGGGTCTTGGGGTTTCCTTTGGATGGCCGTGTCGGACTACACGTTTACTTTCTGTTGAAATGCCTGGAACTCCTCGCCCCCGGCGGCCGGCTGGCCTTCCTGCTGCCTGCAGATGTCTGCGAGGGCATTTCCTCTCGGGCATTTTGGAATCGGCTGTGCGAGCGATTTCGCTTGGAGGCAGTGTTGACTTTCGACGCGACGGCCGCGCCGTTTCCGAAAGTGGATACCAATGCAATGGTGTTCCTGATCTCGAACAACACGCCCCAGGATTGTCTTCGGTGGATACGAGTGCTGGAGCGTGATAGTGACGCCATCACGCAAGCCCTGCGTCGCTTGGCGAACGGAAATAGCGACCATCTGGCGCTGGTCTGTCACGACCGCAAACTCGCTGAGGCCCTGTCCACCGGTCTCTCGCGGCCACCCCGGAGCGCCTTGTCTCAAGGCGTTCCGCTGTCGCATTTCGCCCGCATCATGCGCGGAATCGCCACCGGCGCGAACGACTTCTTCTTCCTGACCCGACAACAGATTGCCGAACTGAATTTGGACGCGCGTTACTTCGTGCGAGCCATTGGCAGAACCCGGGATTGTCCCGGCGACACGCTGAAACCTGAAACGCTGGCCACGCTGGAAAGGCAAGGCCGTCCCACGTGGCTGCTGAACTTGGACAGCACGGCCAAGGAGCGCCTACCAGCGCCGCTGCGATCTTATCTTGACCAAGGTGAGCAGCAGAGGCTGCACGAGCGGGCCCTGATTCAAAGTCGCCGACCCTGGTATAAAATGGAGCAGCGGATGCCTCCGCCCATCCTGTTTGCCTATCTCGGCCGCCGGGACTGCCGCTTCATTCTGAACGAGGCGGGCGTTGTCCCGCTAACCGGATTCTTGTGTGTGTATCCTTGGGATTCCCGGCCCGACGCCGTGCGCTGGCTCTGGCGTGCCTTGAATCACCCCGCCACACTCGAGAACCTGGTGTTTGCCGGCAAATCTTACGGAGGAGGCGCGTTGAAAGTTGAACCGCGTCAACTGGACATGCTGGAAATCCCGGACGCCGTCTTGAAAGAAGTTGGTTTGAAATCACCGCCGGTCGCCACTGAGTTGACACTTTTGGAAGAGCCAACGATGACATCGCAGGGCCGGCCGACCGCGAAACAAGATGGCGGGTCGAGTTCATCGCGGCGCTACCGCAAGTCATAACCACGGAGAGCTTCCGCGTCATCCGTGCCCACTACGCGATGCAAGCTGACGACGCACAGTCCAAACGCCGCCCGCGCTGGCTCAATGGGACGGTGCTGGGCATCGGGCTGGCGTCGCTCTTCGCGGATTGGTCGCATGAGATCGCCACGACAGTGATGCCGGCGTTTCTGGCCACGATGGGCGTGGCGGCGGCGTGGCTCGGGATCATCGAGGGCGTAAGCGACGGGTTGTCGAGCTTCGCCAAGATGGCCAGCGGGTATTACACGGACAAACTGCCGCGGCGCAAACCCATCGCGGTGGCGGGGTATCTGGTGACGGCGCTGGGCACGGCGGCGTTCGGGCTGGCGACCAGCGCGTGGCACGTGCTGCTGGCGCGGGCGGCGGCGTGGTTCGGGCGCGGCGTGCGGACGCCGGTGCGCAAGGCGTTGCTGGCGGCGGCGGTCACACCGGAGACTTACGGGCGGGCGTTCGGGTTCGAGCGGATGATGGACACGCTGGGGGCAATCGTCGGCCCGGCGACGGCGCTGCTGTTGCTGCCGCTGGTGGGGCATCATTATCCGACGTTGTTCGCGCTGACGTTGATTCCGGGTCTTCTGGCGGTCGCGGCGATCACGTTGCTGGTGCGGGAACGGCAGCGGAAGCCCGTGCCGCACATTTCGTTTGGCGCGCGGCTGCGGGCGTTGCCGCCGCGTTACCGAAAGTTTCTCGTGGCGGTGGGGCTGTTCGGCGCGGGGGACTTTGCGCACACGTTGTTGATATTGCTGGCGACGCAGAAGTTGACGCCGGAGTTGGGCGCGGCGAAGGCGGCGAGCGTCGCGGTGGGGCTTTACGTGGCGCACAATGTTTTCTACGCGGCCTTTGCCTTGGTGGCGGGCTGGCTGGCGGATCGGTTTCCGAAGCCGCGTGTGCTGGCGGCGGGTTACGGCATGGCGGCGGTGATGGCGATGTTGATCATTGCACTGCCGTTGAACGTGTGGACGCTGGCGGCGGTGTTCGTGCTGGGCGGGGTGTACGTGGCGATCGAGGAGACGCTGGAGGATTCGTTGTGCGCGGAGTTGGTGGGCGCGGAGCATCACGGGATGGGCTTCGGCGTGCTGGCGACGGTGAACGGCGTGGGCGATTTCGTGTCGAGCGCAGTGGTGGGCGTGCTGTGGACAGCTTTTGGGACGAGCGTGGCTTTCGGTTATAGTGCGGTGTTGTTCATGGCGGGGGCGCTGCTGGTGGGGCGGGTGCGGCGTACCTGATGCACGCCCGGCAGATGGCAACGACACGGATCCCGTGTGGCCGGTCCATGGACGGCCCCCGAAAGCAAGCGGGGGCGGTCGGAATCCGACCACCCCCGAACTCGATTGTCTCAGACCGAGGTTGCGAGCCGCCAGCGGGCTACGGCTTGTAGAGGCGGAAGAACTTCTTGCTGCCCCCAGAGACGTGCATCAGGGCCACATTGCTGCCGTCAATCACCGCCGTACCTCCGGTGTAATTCTGCCACGGTCCTTCCGGGCTGTCCGCGACCTGCAAGACGTATCCGGCGGCGGAGAGCGCTTCGGACCAGGTCACGGCCTGGTCGGTCAGGAGTTCTGGCGCAATCACCGCGAGATAGAAGTGGCGGTCGTAGTAGATCATTCCATTGTCGTCCACGCCTGCGATGGCAAACTCGAGGTCATAGACGTCCACGGGGGTTTGATTCTGGACCGCCAGCCGGAAGGTGAAAGTGCCGGTCTCGTTTTGGGCCAGGTCCTTGGTGAAATAGGGATCCGTCACACCCGCAGGCACGGAGGGATTGTCGCGCTTCACCCAGCCGCTGCCGGCAGGGTTCGCGTCAGCCCAGGTGAGAAAGTTGTTCGTGCTGTACTTCTGCCCGGACATCTCAAGGCGCTTGAACTGAAGCGAATAGGTCGCGGCCCCGGCCAAACCTGCAGCGGGGAGAACCTGCACCGAGAGGTCCACCTCGTTTCCCGGCAGAACGTCAAAGGTTTTCAGCGGGCCGCGCGTTTGACCGCCGAGTTGTTTGCCCAGGTCGGTTAGTTTGGTCGTGCCGGTAATGGCCAGCAGGCCCGGGACGCTTCGCCCGGAGCCGTTGGGACCGTGGCAGACACTGCAACTGTTGCCCGTGGTGGTGGCGCTGTTCGGATAGGCGTGGAGGTTCGGACTAGTCAGACCAACGCCCAGGGCCAAACCGAGGCTGGCGAGTCCGAGACGGACGCGCTGCTGCCTTCTTGTGGCGGAGGGAGCGGTGATGGGTAGGAGGGTTTTCATGATGACTTTCTTTTGATGGTTACTGATTTTGCGGAGGGTTTGGTCGGGTGCAGCCAGCACGCCCGGTTGGTCTCCTCGCCCCGGAACCGGATGATGGCCGCGAGCGTTGTCTTGGCCAACTCGTCGGTGATTTCCTGCCGGATTCGCATCCAGAAGGAATGGGTGGGGCAGCGCGCTTGATCGGAACAATCGTCCATGCCCAACAAGCAATCGCTCAACCAGTTTTCCCCTTCGACCGCCAGCACGACCTCGAGCAGCGTGATCTGATCCGGGTTCCGCGCCAGGGTAACGCCCCCGCCCACACCCCGGCGGGCGTTGACCAGCCCGTGTCGCGCCAGCGACCGGATGATCTTCGCGAGATAGGGTTGGGGGATGTTCGCGCAGCGCGCGATTTCGGGGGTGGACCGGTTGGCGCAGTTCGGTTCGCTCAAGCAGCCGAGCGCCTTGATGGCGTAACCGGTGGTTTGCGAGAGTCCCAACATGAGCGTGTGTCTGCGACCGAAACCGGTGCCATGCAGCCATAACCCGACTTCGAGGTCAACTTAAAAGTGTACTTGCATATCCTCTTATGAGCCTCAGTACCACCACGGTCGGGACGCCGCGCGTCGGCCGAGGCCGGCTGGCAACGGGATGAGCGGTCGCCGGTCAGGAGGCTATGCCTCTACCGCCCGGAGGGCATCTTCGAGGATGTCCAGCGCTCGCGTCAATTGTTCGCGGGTGATGGTTAGCGCGGGCGTGAGCTGGAGGATGTTGCCCATCGTGACCTTGAAACTGAGGCCGCGCCGGAGACATTCGTACATGACGCGTTCCGCTTCAGCGCACGCGCGAGTCATGGTCGCCCGGTCCCGTACCAGTTCCACTCCCAGCATCAGTCCCAGCCCGCGCACGTCGCCGATGAGCGGATGGCGCGCTTGCGTTTCGCGGAGCCGGCCGAGCGCATACGCCGAAAGTTCGTTGACGTGATCGAGCACGTTTTCCGATTGGATGAACTCGATCGTCGCCAAGGCGGCGGCGGCCGCGACCGGGTTTTTTTCGTGGGTGTAATGACCGAGCGCACGGTCGGCCGCCACGTTGAGCGGATCGCGAGCAATCAGCGCCGCCAGCGGCATCACCCCGCCGCCCAGCCCCTTGCCCAGCACCAGCATGTCCGGGACGATACCGTAGTGCTCGCAGGCGAACATGCGACCCGTTCGGCCGAGGCCGGTGGGGATTTCGTCGAGGATGAGCAAGGCGCCGTGCCGGTCACACGCGGCGCGGACGCGGCGCCAGTAATCCGGCGGCGGGATGAACGGCGCGGAGCGGACCGTTTCACTGATCACCGCGGCGACGTCGCCCTCTTTCTCGAGGACGTACTCGATGTAATCCGCGCACTTCAGGCGGCATTCGCCCCGGCAATCCCACGGGCAGTGCCACGGATCAGGCGGAGGAACATGCTCGCAACCGGGCAGCAGCGGACCGAGCCGCGAGCGGAACAGAGTTTCGCCGCCCACTGAACTGGCCTCGAGGGTGGCACCGTGGAAGGAATCCCACATCGAGATGGTTTTGAACCGGCCGGTGGCGACCCGGGCGAGCTGGATGGCCATGCCGATGGCCTCGGCGCCGCCGGGCGCAAACAGCACGCGGTTCAGGTCGCCGGGCGCGAGGGAAGCCAGCTTGCGGGCGAGCTTGATCGCGGTGGTGTTTGTGTACCGGCGCGGACAGAACGGCAATTCCTGGAGCTGCTGGATGATGGCGGCGACGACGCGCGGATTGCCAAAGCCCACCTGGTGAACGCAGTTCCCGTGGAAGTCGAGATAGGCTCGTCCCTGAAGGTCTTCGATCTCAGCGTTCCGGGCGGAATGGAGGACGTTCAGGCACGGCGTGGACAGGGATTGGTGCAGGAACCAGCGGGCGTCTTCGGCCAGCCACGCGCGCGCGTTGGCATCGAGCATTTCCGCCTGCCAGGCCGCGCGCTGCGGGGAGGCGTTGACGTCGCCTTCGGCAGCGGGGGTAAACGGGAGCGGCTCAGCCGGATCGCTCATGAGATAGCGGGTTGCAACGACGGGGCGGCACCGGCCGGCGGGGTCCAGCCCATCTCCAGGAGAATTCGACGGATGGCGTGGACGAGCTGCCCCAGGTCCGCCGGGAACACCCGGCCGATGGTGCCAATGCGAAAAGTGTCCGCCTGGGTGAGCTTGCCGGGGTAGATGATGAAGCCGAGGTCGCTCAAGCGCCGGTAAAAGCGGTCGAACGAAAAGCCGGGCAGGTCCGGAAACGGAAAGGCCGTGATGATGTGGCTCTGAACCGTCGCCGGCAGGTACGGCGCGAAGCCCAGGGTCCGCATGCCGGTGAGCAGGGTCTCGTGATTGCGCCGGTACCGCGCGGCGCGGGCGGCCACGCCCCCTTCGAGTTCGAGTTCGCGCAGGGCTTGTTCGAAGGCGAGCAGACTGTGGGTCGGCGGGGTGTAGCGGAACTGGCCGTTCTTCTCGAAGCCCCGAAGTTGCGCCAGGAGATCCAGGCTCAGGCTGCGCGCCCAGCCTTCGCACGCCAGCAGCTTGGCGCGACGGCAGAAGACGAAGCTGAAACCGGGCACCCCCTCGACGCACTTGTTCGCGGAGGAAACCAGGTAGTCAATGCCCGCGGCGTCGAAATCAATCGGCATCCCCGCGAAACTGCTCATCGCGTCCACGATCAAGGTGCGGCCATGCCGGCGGACGACCGCGCCGAGTTCGTGGATCGGATTCAGAATGCCGGAGGTGGTCTCGCAGTGAATGGCACAGACATGGGTGATGGCCGGATCCCTGGCGAGCAACTGGTCCAAGGCCAACGGGTCATTGGGCACGTGCTCGGGCGTGCGCAGCACCGCGTAAGGGATCCTTGCGTGAACCAGCATCTGCACGGCGCGTTCGCCGTAAGCCCCGTTGGCCAGCACGGCGACCTTGCCGTTCGGCGGCACGCACGTGGCGAAGACGGCTTCGACGCCGAAGGTGCCGCTCCCCTGCAACAAGACGACCTCCCAGCCGGCCGCACGGGACAAACCCGCCACGCGCAAGAGTTCCTCGCGAATCCACGCCACGCGGGCGTTAAACTCGAAGTGCCATGACCCCGCGTCGTGGAGCATGGCTTGCTTGACGGCGAGACTGGTGGTCAGCGGACCCGGCGTGAACAACAGCGGGTCGCGGGCGGTGGGCAGGTGCGGCGCGGGAATCATGGGGTCAATCCAATAGCGCGGGCAATTCGGCGAGCGAGCAGATCAGATGATGGTGCGGGTGCGAGGCAAGTTGCTCGCGGGTGTGCGTGCCGTTGGTGACCCCGATGACCAGTCCGCACCCGGCAGCGGTGCCCTCCTGAAGGTCGGAGGGCGTATCGCCGACCTTGGCCACCTGCGAAGCCGAAGCGACCCCGGTGCGGCGCATCGCCTCGATGAGCAAATCGGGGTGCGGCCGTCCGCGGGGGACTTCGTCGCTGGCGACCGTGGCGTCGAGAAAGCCCGGCGCGTTCCAGCCGAGGCGTTGGAGGATGGTGTCCACGATGTCGCGGCTGAAACCGGTATCCAGCGCCAGCCGCACGCTGCGCCGGCGGAGTTCGGCGAAGCACTTCAGTGTGCCCGGCATCGGCCCGACGGAGGGATCGGTCCGGTAAAAGTCGAGCATTCGGCGGAGAAAGTCGTTGTGCAGTTCGGCGACACGGGCGGCGGAGGGGGGGGCTGACGCCGGCTGCTTTTGAGCGAGCAAGGCGGCGATGGCGTCGGGCTTGGGAATGCCCATCACCGCGTTTACTTCGTCGCGGCTGACGGCTAACCCGCCGGCTGCCAAGGCGTCGCGCAGACAACGGTTGACCGAATCGTCGTCGCGAACGGTCGTGCCCGCCATGTCGAAAACCACCAGTTCAATCTTCATTTGCTGGGCGAGGATGGGGGGCGCCGGATTGAAAAGCAAAGGCGACCGGGCGCCGTTGGAAGAAGTGAACGCAGAGGGTCGCCCGCAGAACGCCGCGAGCGTCGGCGTCAGTTGGGATTGGTCTCCGGATCCAGCGTCCAGACGATGCGCTCCTGCGGGAGAATGGCCCGGCCGCGATTTGCGTTGCCGGCACGGGTCTCCACCACGAGGGAGCCTTTGAGGGTTTCGACGTGTCCGTCGGCGAACACCAGATTGCCGCTGCCGCCGTGGCGGGCGACAAAGCGGTTCGCGAAACTGCTGGGCTGGCCGAGGTTGTTGTCGGCCTGGGCCGGGTCCACTTTCGGTTCGTCAGGCAGGCGGTTCTCGAGGAAGACCACGGTCTGGCTGGGGCGCTGGATGGCGCTGACCTTGACGGTGGGTTCACCGCCGTTGATCAGCTTCGAGTTCATCGCGAGGGAGAACAGCGGGAAGTTGGCGGTGGGAGTCAACGCCTCCCTGGGAAACTTGGCCACCGGGCAGTGGCCGAAGTAATCGCGGGCATGAAACGCGGGCCGGTTGGTGAAGAAGTCCGCAGCGGGGCGAAGGCCGATCGCACGGGGGAGGGCGTTGTACCACACGTCGTTGTTGTTCGGGTCCCGCACCTGCGCCCAGTTGTTGAGCATGGCGCTGCCCCCGAAGCTTTCGCGCGGCAGGCGATCATGATTCTCCTCGGCGTAGAGGGCCAAGGCCAGGCCCCATTGCTTGAGGCGGTTCACGCACGAGATCCGCTGGGCGCTGGCTTTCGCGCGGCTGAGGGCGGGCAGCAACATGCCCGCGAGGATCGCAATGATCGCGATGACCACCAGCAACTCGATCAAGGTGAAACCGTCCCGCCGAAAACGCGATTCCGCGGCGGAAGGCCCGGCAGACAGGCTGTTCGGATTTCGCGTCATTCAGCCTGGACCCGGTAGAAGCGATGCGGGTCGGTACTGGCGTCAACGAACGATGTCGTGTTGCCGGCGGCCGTCTGGGTGCTGAGTGTCTGCCAGGTCGCCGCGTCCAGGGCAGTCTTGTAAGCGAGCGAGTAGCGCCCGCCCGGTACGGTCTGCCACGTCAACTCGATACCCGCGGGCGTGGGCTTCACTGACACGAAGTTCGGCCGGGGCGGCGGGTTGCGGATCCAGCCCGGCGAGCCGATGTCGCCCAGCTCCGCCGCGACGAACGCGCCGAACACCCCCGCGACGCTGAGGTCGCCGAAGATGCCAGAGTCGGGGTTGTATCCGAACGACACCCCGGCAGTGGCGGTGGAGAACACCTCGCTCGTGACCTTGTCAGCGTCGTCCGCAGCCGCGGCGTTCCACACGTTGATGGCGTCGCCCGCGGAACTGAGCCCCAGGCCCGGGCCGGAGTAGGTGATGATCTTCAGATTGGCCGGCAGGTGGTCCGCGCCCCACCACTGGCGGAAGGCGTCCGCGGTCATGGTTTCAACCCAGATCACAGATTCACCGGGTTCGATGAACAGGTCGTCCTTCACCGTGAAAGCGGCCGTCAGGGTGGCGGAAGAGTCGTCGAAGCGATACCCGCGCAAGTTGACCGCAAAGTCATCGAGATTGGTGAGTTCCCACCAATCCTGATGGCCCAGGGACGAGCCGTCGGCATTCGTTGCCTGGCTGGAGAGCACTTCGGTGATCACCAGTCGCGGCTTGCGGGTCACCGTGAGGGTGGCGCTGGCGTTGGTGCTACCCGCGACGTTGCTCACGCGTACCGTGTAGGTGGCGCGTTCGCCTGGCTGGACGTTGTGGATTTTCAGTTGCGCGGTTTGAACGCCCTCGTACGGAAACCCCTCACTCAGGTTCACGCCGTCCCGCTGCCACTGGTAAGCCGGCGGCGGATTCCCGAGCGCCGCGACGGTGAAGGTTGCCGTCTGTCCTTCATACGCCCAGAGACTGACCGGCAGTTGGGTGAGTTCTGGAGGAGTGGCTCCGAGATCCACGGTGATCCGGACCTCGTCACTCAGCAGTGTCGCGAGTCCGTTGTGGACCCGCACGGAGTAGAGCCCGGCATCAGCAGCCTGGGCATTGGTGATGGTGAGCGTGGCGCGGGTGGCGTCGGGCAGGTCCACCCCGTCCTTCCGCCACTGGTAGCGGGGACGCGGGAGCCCTTGGGCGGCGACTTCCAAGGTTACAGAGTTGCCGGCCGGGACGGTGGCCGCAGCCGGCTGTTGGGTGATGGCCAAAGGTACCGGTCCGGCGTTGACGCCGGGGGAGCCGTGGTCGTCCGCGGTCGCCGCCAGCCACGCGCCGTGGACGCCGTTGGTGCTAAGACTGGTCAAGGCCCCGGTCGTGACGTCGTAGGTGAAGCTGCGACCGCGAACGGCTGCTCCATACGTCACGGCATCCACCAACCGATCCTGCGGGTCCCAGACCTGGACCATGTCGCCGTTCGAGGAGAAGCCCGGCGAGGGGTAGAAACGGATTTGGGCCGCGGCGGGCAGTGAGGGCCCCCACCAGTCCCGAACCGACTGCTCATCCTTGTTGACGTCGCTCCGGACGAAAAGGACGGATTCGCCGGGGCCGATGATGAGGCCTTGGAAGGGCTCGGTGCGGGCCGAGATCAGCGGCCCGTCATCGTTGAACTTGTAGCCAGTCAGGTCGAGGGGCGTGTCGCCGAAGTTGGTGAGCTCCCAGTAATCGGAGTTTTGGGTGGCGGGCTGCCCGTTCAGGGTGTTGGCCGCGGAGGACATCACTTCGGTCACGGCGAGTTGGGCCCGTGAGCCGGGCAGCAGGGACAGGGTTAAGCCACAAGCCAAAGCAACAAAGGTTTTCATGCAAAAATCCAGTTCAACGACGGTCAAACTACGACAGGGAAACGCTTTCTCCAGACTGCGCCAAGAGAAGCGAGGTTACGATTTGGCGACATTTCCCGTTGCCAGCGGCGGCGAATCGCTCGCGGCGATTTCACCGGGGTTCTCGCCCCGCCGATACAAGAACAAGCACAACACCGCTGCCACCGCGGCCAGCGCGGCCAGACAAGTGAAACCCAAACCGTAACCGCCAACGTCGAGAATACGGCCAAACTGCCGGCCGGCAAGGATGGCCGCAAGGTAGCCCACGCCGTCCACCAGCCCCGCCACCGTGCCCACGTACGCCTTGCCCCGAATCTCCACCGCGAGAATTCCTGCCAGCAGGCTGTACGGCCCGTAAGCGAGAAACCCGACCCCGCCGAGGGCGGCCGTCGCCAGCCACAGGTTGCGTTCCGCCAATTCGGGCAACACCCAGATCAATCCCGCCAGCCCGCCCAGGATCGTCACGAGCAGCCGCATCCGGCCCCGCGCACCAAGGCGGCCGAAAGCCCAACCCAGCGCGAGGATGCCCGCCGCGCCAAACGCGTCAAAGGGCGTCGAGAGAAACGCCGCGATGCGGGTGGAGAGTTCTCCCCCGCCGGAAGTCTTGAAGAAATCCACCGTCCACGTGTTGAACGTCTCGCGCAGGAGAGTCAGCACAAAGCTGAGCGCGAGCAAAATCCAGAAGCGCCGGATGAACAACAGATCCCGGAGATGCCGGAACTCAAACCGGACGGCGGGCGCGGCCGCCGCCGACGAACCCGCCGGGAGGGCGCCGAAGTCACTCGCGGTCTCCGGCGCGACGCGCGGCAGCACCAGCCAGCACCCGATCAGAATGGCCGCCAAAACCAGTGCCGGACCGCCCATGACCCAGCGCCAGTTGTTGCCGCTCCATTCGGCAATCTGCCCGGCGAGCAGGGTCGCACAGACGCCGCCAAAGACGAACCCCAACGAGAGCACCGCCATCGCCAGGGGCAGCGAACGCGGCGGCAACCAGTCCGGCACCAACTTGACCATGCCGCCCCAGCCGGCGGAGCCCGCGAGCCGGTTCAGGCTGTACACCAGCGCCAACATCGGAAACGAACCCACCAGACCACCCAAGCCGCCGAAAACGGCCACCGCCAGCAGCGACGCCAGGAAGGCCGCCCGCCCACCCGCGCGGTCAATCAGCGGCCCGAAAGCGAACTTGCCCAGCATGTACGCCAGCGTGCTGTAGCTGGCGATCTGGCCGATGTTCTCCTTGCTGAGGGAAAAGTCCTCCCGGATCAGTGGCACCGCCACTGAGAAGTTTTTTCGGCACAGGTAAATCCCGATGTAGCCAAGGACCAGCGCGCCGACCAGGAACCACGCGCGAGGCGGCGACAGGGGCGCGGGGCGGGCGCTCATGCGTGCTGGGGACGCGGCCCGCTACTTGGAAATGGTGTGCATCCGCTGAACGGCCTGGGCGCGTTCGTCGCCCTGAGCGCCGGCCTTCTGCATCTCGGCTCCCAAGGTCATGACCGCGCTGGCCACAAACTGGCGCTGCTCGGGGGTAAGGTCCTGGCGCTGACCAATCGCCTGAAAGGTCACCCACGCGGTTGCCCAATCCTGAGCGTCCAGCGCGGCCAGAGCCTTGCCGGCCAGTTCGCGCACTTCCGGCGCGGCCTTCGCGAACAGATTACGGGACTCGGTCGGGATATCCGTGGCGGCAATTTCCTTCGGCGGTTTGCCGGCACCACAGCCGGCACCAAAGCCGATCAAGAAGCAACTGACGACGAGGGATGGGAGCAGAGAAAGACGGTGTTTCATGGGGCCAATGGTGACTGGGGGGAAAATCGGCGGGCGGGGTCAATACGGGAGTGCGGCCGAGGTTCGCGGGTCATTCGCGGTTGAGCGGCCTGGATCGGCCTGAACAGCATCGTGGCCGGCCGGACGTGGAGGCTCAACGTGGATTTTGCAGGGGCGGATCGCCCGTGTACCACCGGTAGTCCACGCCCTTCTGGGTGTAGTTGATGACGCTGACGTGTCCGTCCACCCAGATCGTGTTGCAACGGCGGTTATGGCGCCACCACTCATTCTCCATTTTCACGCCGGGGTAGTACGAGGCGAGATCGTTTTTCCACTGCGTCAGGCACTCCGAGTAGCCGGGGAAAAGGCCGAGGGAGTCAGCGGGTCCCTCCATGCGTTGCTCGGCGGCGTCCTGCGCGAAGATCGTGGAGACCGGGCTTTCGAAGGAACTGATCTTGCGCGGCCCGCTGACGCGGGAGTTCGGATTGCGCGGATCGGGGGACTCGACGGCATAGGCGTTGATGCCGATGCTCGAGTTCAGCCAGAAAGTCATCGGGTACCGGATGCCGGTTTCGCGCCATTCGTCCACGATGCGGGCGGACGGGCATTTCCAGATGGTGATGGCGCTGCGCCAGTTCCAGTTGGTGCCGACCGACTGCACGTAGGGCAGATACCCGAGGCCCCAATAAGCGTTCGGGTGATTGGCAGGCAGGAGCACGGTGCTGTTCGGACTGGCCGTCCACATGCCGTGGTTCGGCGCCTCCCCACCGACGTGATGCAGCCCGTCGCGGTTGTCCTCCGCGTACATCACGAGCGCCAGCCCGATCTGGCGCAGATTACTCATGCAGGACGCCTGTCGGCCCTTTTCCTTGGCCTTGGCCAGCACCGGCAAGAGCATGGAAGCCAGAATGCCAATGATGGCAATGACCACGAGCAGTTCGATGAGCGTAAAACCGCGGCGATTCGTTGTAGGGCCAGAGGGGCAGGTCAGGGTGTTCATTGCGATCAGGCTTTGTTGATGGGTTGGCCGGGGAGCCGAGGCCCCCCGGCCAACTTGAGTTTTCGTTCGCTACTCCGTCGCGGCGATCACTATTTGACCAGCCGGTAGAACTTGATGCCCGTGGCAATCGGCACGGTGGCGCTGTTCGCGCCCGCGCCCGCCACGGCCGTCCAGCCAGCCGCGTTTCCGAGGTTGGAGTTCTCCTGCAGGGTGAAGCCGGTTCCCTGCCAGTTCAGCGTGAGCTGGCCGTTGGCCACCGTATAGGTCATGACGGGCGCTTCGGACGGCGGCGTGCCGGTGCCGTCGAGTGATTGTCCTGCCAGACCGCGACTGTAGATCAGGGCGACTTCGCGGGCGGACAGCTTGCGGTTCCACAGCGCCACCTCATCCATGACCGCGTCGAACAGGTCCACGTCCGAGTAGGCCCCGGTGCCGTCCTGGCCGATGTTCAGGCGCAGAGCTGGATCAAACAGCGTGCCGGTGGAGGGAGTCAGGTCCTTCCGGGCGGGAGCGCCGTTGCGGTCGAGGGCCACCTCCAAGCCATCCACGTAGGTCACAGCCTGGTCGTTGATGCCGAAGACCACCACGACGTGGTGCCACGCGTTGTCGCTGAAGATGCCGCCCACGCTGTCGAAGTCCCGGCGGGTGGAGTCCGGATCGCGGCGGCGATAGTTCCACTGCACCCGGCCGTCGCCGTCGGTGGCGATTACCCAGCCCACGTTGTTACCCGAGCCCCAGTTTTTGTTGGCAAGGAGCGCCGGGTCAGCGTTCCAACCGTTCAGCTTGGCCCAGAACGAGACCGAGAAGTCTGCCGTTTCGCCGAAGCGCACACCCGGGGCGTTGCCCAAGGTCACGTAGTTGAACACGCTGTTCGGTTTGTCGGTGTTCAGGCGGACACCCTGGCCGCTGACGCCGCCCGTGAACGTCGGTGCGCCGACCGCCGTACCGTGATTGCCCGCGCCCGATGCGTCTTGGAAATCGCCATCGAACTTCAGGTGCGCGCCAAGCTGGCTGTTGATCGGCGGCGCGAGGATGCTGTCGCCAAACAGGCCAAAGCCGTAGAGCGTCAGGACTTCGTCGCTGGTCAAGGCGCGGGACCAGATGGCCACTTCGTCGAGCAGGCCATCCCATTCGCCGCTGCCGTAGCTCCCCGTGCCGTCTTGACCGAGGTTCAGCGACAACGCGGAATCGAAAATGTCCCCGGTGCCCGGTGCAATCGAGCGAGCGTCCACCAGTTCCCCGTTGAAGTACGTCTCCGCATCGCCGTTGATCTTCCAAACCACGGTAACGTGGACCCAGTTCGGGGTGTTCAGGAGGTTGCCGCGTTGGATCAGGTCGAGGTCCTTGCGGCTGAGCCCGTCGGCGCCTGTGCGGCGGTAGTTCCACTCGATTCGCCCGTCCGTCTGGGTCCCGATGGTCCAGCCCACATTATTGCCGCTGGCCCAGTTCTTGTTGGCCACGATTGAGGGGTCGCCCGCCGTGCGCTCGGTTTTCATCCAGAAAGCGACGGTAAAATCGCTGGTCTGGCCGAAGGGCACCGAATCGTTCTGCCCCAACGTCACGAAGTTGTAGTTGTTGTCCGCGCGTACACTGCTGACCTTGACCGCGGCGCTGCCGACCTTACCGGCGGCAAAGGTGGGGTTGCCGACGGGTGTACCGTTGCGGTTGTTGCCGGAGGCGTCGTTGTAGTTGTTCTCGAAGGGCAGGTACACCTCGAGGCCATTGCGCAGGCTGGCGGCGTCGGCCGGCACCTGCAACACCGTGAGCGTCGCATAGGCGCTGGTGACGCTGCCGCCGGGATTGGTGATCACGCAACGATACTGGCCGGCGTCGGCGGGCTTGACGGCCGCGATGGTCAACGTCGCCGCGGTTGCGCCGGGGATGTCCTCCGTGCCCTTCTGCCACTGATAGCTCAATTGCTGCCCGGAGGCGCCGACCTCGAAGATCGCCGGGCTGCCGACGATCCGCGTCAAGTTTGCCGGCTGCTGTGTCAACGACGGCGGATCAATCGTGGTGATCGAGTAGAGGCCCACGTTGTCCACGCCGAAGTACCAGCTCGCGGTACCGGCTTGGAAGAAGCGGAGTTTCACCGCGGATTTGTTATCCGCTTCGGGCAGGCGGAACTTCTCAATCCGCTTGGATTCGGTCGGGTTGTCGTTGATGCGACCGCTGATGTAGGGGCCGAGATTCGGCCAGGTGCTGCGGGCGGCTTTGACGAACGCCCCGTAGGATCCACCGACTTCTTCGCCAGTGACCGGGTCGGTGTATCGCGCCACATCACCGTACTGGGTGTCGAAAGTGCGAACCACGTCCACGGTCCCGTCGGGGTTCGTGAGGATGTCGGGCACGTCAAGCATGTACACGACGGGCAACCAGGTGGTCCCGCCGTCCACGGAGTACTCCACGCCGGCGATGTTGTCCTGGTTTTGCTCGTAAATGCTGTGATAGACGAGATGGACGTCCGTTTTTCCGCTGAGATTGATCGTCGGCGAGAACAGCTCGGCGTACTGACTGCCACCGCGCACGTCCGATTCGTGGTAGGCGAACTGGCCCTGAATGAGGCTCTCTACCCGCTGGCCGTTGATGTAGGCCTCGGGCGTGTTGAGCCGCCGCCCGGCGTCCCAGCGATTCGCCGCGCCGATGTCCACAACCCGCTGGCGGGAAATCACCACCCATTGCAGATAGCTGTCTGAATTCGGGTCATCGAGGTCCTCAAAGCCCCCTGGGAAGAAGGGAGTGACGGTCGTCCAGCCGGTTGGCAGGGTTCCCTCCGGGATACCGTCGAAGGTCTCCAGCCAGATCGGCTCCGGCAGATTGTAGTTGGCGTAAGGCGCAACGGTGTAGGTCATCCGGGCCTCGCGTCGGCCGCCGGTGGCGGTCGGATCGTCAAAAACCAGCGTGTACTCCTCAACTGCCAGCGCCGGAGGCAGCGTCGAGGGCCGGTAGGTGATCTTGGTGGCGTTGCCCGACTTCGGCCCAATGGTCGCCTGCGCAGTCACGTCCGTTCCGTTGCGCAGCAGGCGGAAGGAGGCGGCGTTGAACGCGGTTGAACCGTCCTTGATAATCGCCGTGATCCCGGCAGATGGCGCCACGTTCAGGGAATTCGGCAGCGGGGAAACCGCACTGATGGCGGGACCGGCGGTGACCGCGCCGGGCCGCAGCGCACGGTAACTTGGCGTGCCGCCCAAATCATTCAGGAGAACGCGATTCGCCGGATTACCGTTCTCCGCCGTGTACCAGTTCACGCTGTAGCCGCCACCGCCTTGTTCATAGATCAGGCGGAAGGGATAGACGCCGGCCTTGGTTACGGTGAAGCTGAAGACGGTGTCCCCGGCTCCGCGTCCGCCGTCGAATTCCCCCAGCCTGATCTCGGCCAGGCGGTCCATGACGTTTCCGGTGGAGACACGGAAGCCGTCGTCGCTGTTGACCACCATCGTGTAGGTGCCCGGGTTCAACTCGACGTAGGTAATTGCCTCAAGTGCGATATTGTTCACGGTAAATTCCGTGCCCGGGATGCCCGGGAAGAAGGCTGCGCCATACGAAATCGTCGCGGGCTCGTCGTAAGTGCCATCCGGGTTGAATCCAGACAGGTCGGCAATATTGGCGTGCGGCTGACCCGTGGCGGGATTGATCAACAGTCCGGCGATTTGGTCCTCCGTTCGGACTAGCGTGTTGGGCAGTTCCGGCCCAGTGGCTTGAAAGACCCGCACAGAAAAGCCCGGCTTGGTCTTGTCGAGCGCCGAGGCGGGCAGTGCCACGGATTCCGGAATGACCGTCTGCGCCTGCGCGGAAGCAAGGCCCAACAGGGCGGCGCCGAGGAAGCCCCGGCTCACCCACGTCTCACGATTGGGATGTTTTCTCATGGTTTGTTTTGTTTGCATGGTACCCGACTGGACAACTTAACGCCTTGATGGTGAAACGCCAATCCGGCAGAACCGCCGGAGCAGGAAAGTTCCGCCCTCGTTTCCGTGCAGGCTCTCCCGGGCGTTTCCCGCCACCTCGTGACTGAACCTGCACAGACCCGGTTACAGGAATGTGTCGGGACACTGAAGAACGGGTGAATCTGCCGCGCTCCTGTAAACCGGGTACCGACAAAGCCATGCTGCGGGACAGTTGGACCGTCGGTGCGGATGCTGTCGCAAAGGGTGCCTGCGCGTCGGCAAGACTGGCTCAGGGGAGGCTGCCAGCGCGACCTATCCCCGGCCCCCGGGCTCCCAATCCGTCCACGTCACCAGGTCGGCCAAACTGGGCCGGCCGTCATGCCGCCAAGTCAGGGGCGGCTCCTGCATCCGGCCCAGCGGACAAATGCGAGTCACGCCCCATGCCGCAAAGCGCTGTGCCAAGCGTTGCTCCGTCAATCCGCTGGCGCTCAGACCGACGGTCGAGACCTGCCCGCGAAGGGAATCGAGACCTTCCAGCGCCTGCTCCACACCGGCGACCGCTTTGACGTACACGAACCGGTTCAGGCAGGAGGGATGAAACCGCGGATCATTTTCGTACACCACGGTCCAGGCGGTGGAGCCCTCGCTGCGCCACAAGGCCGTGTCGCCGGAGTGGGCGGCACGGATTTCATAGAAGCCCCGCCGGGCTGCGATACTGGCCGCCTCGTCCAGCGACAGGCGTCCGCGCGGACAGATTCCCTCGAGCCGGTCCAGTTCGGCCGCCAGCAGTTCTGCGAACCGATGCGGCGTCTGCCGGTTGCCCGTTTCGACGTAGATGGCGTGGGGCGAGAGGCACCCCAACTGGTCCCATGCGATCACGTCCTGCGCGCAGGCCGCCACCACCTTGGGCAGTGTGAAGGCGGACATGGCTTCGACGGCCACGTAGCCCACGCTCACGCGGTGGCCGTAGCCGAGGAAGCGGGTGTTCCAAGGCACCCGTCGCCGGATCGCCGCGATGGTTTCATCGCTGCCCATCGCGGTAACGCAATCCGCCTGCGCAATGAGCGCGTCGGTGAGGTCGTGGCACGCGCCGGGCCACTCGGCGATCTCGAGGCAGGCACCCAACTTGGCCTCCACCTCGCGCAGCGAGTGGGCGAACAACCGCGGCAACAGCGCGGTGCCGGTCGCGCACTTGACGAACTGGGCCGACCGGAGCAGCAGTCCATGAACCATGCTGGTCAGCACCGGGTTCGGGAGACGTCCCGCCGTGATGTGTGCCACCAGCGGGGGGCCTTGGGCGAAGGCAAGCTGTCGCGGATAGGTTTCGCCTTCGGCGGGCGAGAGCCGCTCGAGTCGCTGGTTGTTTCCCAGATCCTGCGTCAGCAGCGCGCGCAGGTTCTCCGCGGTCAGGGTGCGGAAAAACGCATCCAGACCGGCCGATAGCGTCTCCCGCGAAAAGCCCAGCGCCGAGGGTCCCTCCGCCAAGGCCAGCCGGCGGAACGGGTTGTCGGGATCAAGCCAGTCTTCGGCGACCGCCGCGATCGCCGCGACCATGCTGTCGGTGTTGCGTTCGCGCAGGAACTGCCGGCGGTTGCTCTTCAGGGAAAGACACGCCTCCGTCACCACCGCCGGCGTGACCGCCGCGCGATCGGGCAGGTCGGCGAGAAAGTACTGCGGGAGTTGCATCTTGGGATGCGGTCAGGGAGCGGGCGCCCGGTCAGGTGGCAGCGGGCATCAAGGAACAGCCGCGCGGCTCCGCCCGGGCCGCGCGCCCCAGCAGCTCGAACCCGGCGCCGCACCGGACGGCCAGGTCCTCCGTTTCGATCGCCAGCACCGACCGCACATTGGCCAGATCATACACCCGAAGCAAACCCGATTCCCCGTCGGCGACTTCGCGTCCCGTCTCCGGCGACACCACCACCGCTCGCGCCCACGGGGGGAAGCGGAAGACGCGCGGGCCCGCCGGTGGATCTCCGCGAAAAGTGTCGTAGGCCTGGGAGCTAAGTTCGCACATGCCGTACTCCGTGCGGACGCACTGCGGCGCAAGCCCCAACGCCTTCCCGAGCGCCGCATGCAGGTCTGACTTGGGCAGTTCCCGGGAACGCCCCTTGTAGCCGCCCGTCTCCAGCACAAATGAGCCGGTGGGCAGGCGCACCGGCGGTTGTCCCGTGGGGCGTCCTTCCAGCAGATGCACAAAGGAAAAGGCCGTGCCCAGCAACAGAACCGGGGTGCTGCCGGCGGCGGCCTCGCGGAGCGCCGCCCAAGCCGCCTCCGCTGCCAGCACCCACGCGCCGGTCGAATCCCCCGCCGACAAGAATGCCGATCCCTCGTCGCCGTGCGCGCGGCAGATCAAGTCGAACATGTGAACCAGCGATGAGTGCGGCGCCTCGGCCTTCGGAGGAGTCAGCACCAACACCCGGCGACGATCGCCCGGACGCAGACCTTGGGCCACGCGAAACCATGTCAGCGCCGATCGCTCATAAAGTGCCAGTGACTCGGGGTCGTGAGAACAGCGGCTGAAATCGCGGCCCGTGGTCTGACTCGAACGAAACTCGGCCGTCTGCTGGTCCGGCGACAAGCTGGTGATGGAAAACTCCTTGAACGCCCGGGTCGGGACCACCGGAATGTCCCGCCAGTCGCGCAGCGCGTCGCGAGCGATTCCCCGGGCCCGGCACAGGTCGCGCAAGGGTGAGACGCATTCGCTTTGAAGTCCGAAGAGTCGCCAGGCGAGGGTGGGAAACCGATCCGCGACGTTGTTCCCTTCCCCCACCGCGTCCATCCAAGCAAGGAGGTCGGCGGCAAACGAACGAAATTCAGCAGCGTTCGTCATGCGGTTTTGATCAAAGCCCGGAATGCGGGCGGCTGGTTTTCCGCGACAGCGGAGTCAGCGTACCTACGGTTCCACCAACGAGCAAGGGCCCGTGGGTTTTCGGCGACAAAAAATGGGCGGCCCCGCCAGGAGCCGCCCAGGCTGAGATTCAACCGAGGTTACTTCTTCTCCGGAAGCGGGACGGTGGCGGAAAGCATCCCCGCCTTGGCGCAGGCGAAGTACACGACCGCGCCGACGATGAACGCCGCCACCGGCGCGCACGGGATCGCGACGCGGATGGCCTCCGGCAGCATCGCATTCGGCAGGATGCCGACGATGAACCCAAGCGCCCACGCGATCCAGCCGGCCGGATTGAAGCCCGCGCGCGGACCGTTCCACTTGCCGCCCGCGAGGAAGTAGTCCACGACCATCGCGCCCACGATGGGCCCGAACGACGCCCCGATCAGACCGAACACGCTCGGCAGTTTGCCCGCCGCGCCGGTGACCGCGAGGATGATGCTGATGAGCGCGCCGATGCCCACTGACAGGAAGGGGTTCACCTTCGGCATGACGGTTTTGAAGCTGTTTGCCGCGATGAACGACGAGAAGCACGCGCCGGGGAACGAGGCGATCGTCAGACCGATCATCACGATGGCGAACACGCCGCCCGAGAGTTTCTTGCCGAGGGCGTTGGTCATGAGCGACTCCTCCGGCCCGATCACGCCCGCTGCTCGTGCTCCGGCGACGCAGATGACCGAGATCCCCGCCGTGAAAACGATGGCGATGATGATGCCCACGATGCCGCCCATGCTGACGTCCTTCTTGTCGCGGCCGCTCATACAAATATCCACGCCCGCCGCGCCGGCGGTCGCGAAGAAGCCGACGATGGCCGCCACCATCAGCAGAATCGCCTGCACGGCACCGCCCGCCGGCGGATTGGCCGGGGCATACTTGCCGGCGGACCCGCCAAACATGAACAGGCCCATAATCAGGACGACCAGCGGGATGATCGGGAGGTAGGTCGCCACCCGGGCGACGTACTGAATGCCTTTCAAACCAACGAACGCCGCGGCCAGCGCCCAGACAATGCACAGCGGCACGTAAAGGCCAGGCGCGCCAAATCCCTTGGCAAGAGCATCAGAGGAACCGAACGTGTTCACGCCCAGCCAGCCGAACTGCAGAGCGCCCATCAGGAAACCTGGCATGATAAGCCCACCGACGGCGCCGAAGGTGGAAGTGCCCACCACGTACAGCGGCAGGCCGGTGGTGACGCCGAGGTTGCCAGGCACCACGTAGAAAAGGTAATGGCAGATCAGGCCACCCAGAACGATGCCCAACAACGTGGGCACCAGACCGCCCACGGACAGACCGTTTGCCGCCATGGAATCCCAGAACACGAACCACAGGAAGATGCCCGCGTAAGTCGGGGCAATGTTCTTGTGCCAGGGCGCGCGGTTGGCCGCCGGGTTCGGCGTGGCGCTCGTGATGTAGTCGGGCAGTGAGGATGCTTGGTTGCTCATGCGTGAGTTATCGCCGGTCCTAATTCGTTCGCAAGTCGAAAAGCGTTCCCGGCCGGCTCCTCGGCGCGCCGGGATGAACGCCACCGGAGTGGGCTGGATCGGTTCGCGTGACTTGCCCGGCGAGCGCCGGGCAGGTAGCCTTCTCGCCCAACGACCTCCACCATGAACATCCACCACCTGGAGCTTTTCTACTACGTGGCCCGCCACGGCGGCATCAGTGAGGCGGTCCGCAACATCCCCTACGGCATCCAGCAGCCAGCGGTGAGCGCGCAGGTGATCGCGCTCGAGGAAAACCTGGGCGTGACCCTCTTCCATCGGCGGCCGTTCGCGCTGACCCCGGCGGGCGAGGAACTGTACGAGTTCATCCACCCGTTCTTCAGCAAAGTGGACGCGGCGGCCGAGCGGATTCGAGGCGGGGCGGCGCAGCGGATCCGCATCGGCGCCTCCGAGGTGGTGCAACGGGATCACTTGCCGGGCGTCGTGGTCAACGTGCGCAAACGCTTCCCGCAGATGAAGGTTTTCTTGCGCGAGGGTTATCGGCCGCAACTCGAGGCATGGCTGCAGCGTCACGAAATTGACCTGGCGATCACGGCGGTGGAAGGCAAACCGCCGGCGCCGATCAAGACCGAAGAACTGATCCGGCTTTCGCTGGCGCTGGTGGTTCCGGAGGACAGCGCGTTGAAATCGGGCGAGGAGCTCTGGGAATTGGACCGCATCACCGAACCGCTGATCGCGCTGCCGGCGGAGGAGCCAATCTGCCGTCACTTCCAGGCGTGTCTGGCGAAGCGGAAGGTGGACTGGTTCACCAGCCTCGAAGTGAGTTCGCTGGCGCTGGTCGAGACCTACGCGGCCAACGGCTTCGGCATCGGGCTGGGTCTCTATGTCCCCAAGACCCGGTATTCGGAAGAGGTCAAACTGGTTCCGTTGAACGAGTTTCCACCGGTGGTCGTCGGGGTCATGTGGGTCGGCAAACGCACGCCGCTGATGGACGCGTTTGTGGACGAGTGCCACAAGCGGGCCGAGTACGTGCGCGCCTGAGCGAAGCCGGCCGAATCGTGACGGCCCCCCGCCGCCTGCCCCTTACACCAGAATCTCCTTCACCACGTGGGCCTCGGCATCCACGCCGGTCAGTTTCATGTCCACGCCCTGCCACTTGACCGTAAAGCGCCGATGGTCAATCCCCAGCAAGTGGAGAATGGTCGCGTGCAGGTCGCGCACATGCACGGGGTCGGCGATGATGTTGTAGCTGAACTCGTCCGTTTCGCCGTGGATGGTCCCCCCTTCACGCCGCCGCCGGCCAGCCACATCGTGAAGCACCGCGGGTGATGGTCCCGCCCGTAGTTGTCCTTCGAGAGGCCGCCTTGGCTGTAGATCGTGCGGCCGAATTCGCCGCCCCAGATCAGGAGCGTGCTGTCAAAAAGCCCGCGGGACTTGAGGTCGGTGATCAAGCCGTACGTGGCCTGGTCAATATCGCGGCACTGGCTGGGCAGGCGGCCGGCGACGTTGCCGTGGTGGTCCCAGTTGTTCAGGTACACCTGCACGAACCGGACACCGCGTTCAATCAGCCGCCGGGCCAGCACACACGTGTAGGCAAAAGTTCCCGGCTTCTTCGCCTCCTCGCCGTAGAGTTCGTAGGTGGAGGCCGGTTCGTTGGCCACTTGGGTGAGTTCTGGCACGCTGGCCTGCATCCGGAACGCCATCTCGTATTGCTGGATGCGCGTGTGGGTCTCCGGGTCGCCGACTTGGCGGTACGTGAGTTCGTTCAAGGCGCGCAGGCCATCAAGCTGCGTGCGGCGCAGCTCGCTCGGGACGCCCGGCGGATTGTTGATGAAGAGGATCGGGTCCCCGGCGCTGCGGAAGGAGACGCCGGCGTGCTCGCCGGAGATGAATCCGCTGGACCAGAGGCGCGCGCTGATGGCCTGGATCTGTTCTTTGTTGGTCGGCTCGGCCACAAGCACCACAAAGGTCGGCAGGTTCGCGTTGAGCGATCCCAGCCCGTAGCTGACCCACGAACCGATGCACGGCCGGCCCGGCACCATGCTCCCGGTCTGCATGTGGAGGATGGCCGGCTCGTGATTGATGGCCTCTGTGTGCATCGAGCGGATGAACGCGAGGTCATCCACAATCTTCGCGGTGTGTGGCAGCAACTCGGTGTTCATCCACAGGCCGCACTGCCCGGCGGGCGAGAACTTCCACTTCGACGGCGCAATCGGAAAACGCTTCTGGCCGGAGGTCATGGTGGTCAGCCGCTGGCCCATCCGCACCGAGTCTGGCAGGTCTTTGTCGTACCAGTCGGCCATCACCGGCTTGTAGTCGAACAAGTCCATCTGTGACGGCCCCCCGACCATGTGCAGGTAGATCACCTGTTTCACCTTGGGCGGGAAGTGCGGCAAACCAGGACCGGCGGCGGCCGGCGCGGCAGCGTCTTCACCCCAGAGCCGGAACGAATGGCCAAGCAGGGAGGAAAGGGCGGCGTAGCCAAGGGCGTTCTTGCCGCGGGCAAAGAACTGGCGACGGGTTTCGTAACGGACGTAGTCCTGGAGCGGATTCATTTGTTCAACACCTCGTCGAGGTTCAACAACTGATTGGCGATGAGCGTCAGAGGGGCGAGTTCAACCGCGGGGATGTTACCGGTGGCGGGTGCCGTCCAGTTGGCCGCGGCGAGCAGCTTTTCCGCCTCGTCGGGTTGCGCCCGGTAGAAGTCCTCCATCGCGCTGAGCGAGCGGCTCACGATTCCCTGCTCCGCCGGGGTGAGGCGGCGCGCCAGCAGTCGTTCCGCCATGAAGGCCAACGTTTCCTCGCGACGGCCCCGGGCATCGAGATGGGCTTGCCGCGCAAGGTTGAGGGCGGCCGCGAGATATTGCGGGTCGTTCAACGTTGCAAGAGCCTGCAGCGGCGTGTTGGTGCGCTCGCGGCGGACGGTACAGACCTCACGGCTGGGGGCGTTGAAAAGATCCAGTGCCGGCGGCGGCGCGGCGCGCTTCCAGAAGGTGTAGAGACTGCGGCGGAAGCGACCTTCATCGGTGTCCGGTTCGTAGTAGCGAGTGCCGCTTTCTGGCATCGCCACCGCCTCCCACACGCCAGGCGGCTGATAGGGCTTCACACTGGGGCCGCCAATCTTCGGCACCAGCAGACCGCTGGCAGCCAGGGCGTAATCGCGGATCATCTCCGCGTCCATGCGGAAGCGCGGCCCCCGGCTCAGCAGGCGGTTGTCGGGGTCCTTTAGAAGCTTTTCCGGGGTCACCACGCTGTTCTGCCGGTAGGTGGCGCTGGTCACCAGCAGCGTGATGAGGTGCTTCACATCCCAGCCGCTTTCGATGAACTCGACCGCCAACCAGTCGAGCAGGGGCTGGTTCGCCGGCGGCTCGCCCGTCACCCCGAAGTCCTCCGCCGTCTTCACCAACCCAACCCCGAAGATCTCCTGCCAAAACCGGTTTACGGTGACGCGGGCCGTCAGCGGGTTTTCCGGCGACACGATCCACTGCGCGAGGCCGAGGCGATTGGTGGGCGCCCCTTCCGGCATGGGATGGAGCACGGCCGGCGTCCCGGCAAACACCTTCTCCCGGGGCTGATCGTACTGGCCGCGAAAGAGGATGTGGGCGGTCGGCACCGAATCAGGCTTCTCCCGTTGGATGTGCGTCACCGGGCTGCGTCCCCGGATGGTGTACTGCTCGTTCTCAAGGGAGTTGAGCAATTTGGCGGACTCGCGCCAGCCCCGGTGCTGGGTGAAGCGGTGGTAGCTTCGCGCCAGGTCGCGGGCTGGATTGTTGGTGCTGGCGAAGTCCACACGGGCCAGGACCTCGGGCAGACGCGGCTCCACGGCCAGCACCGCGATCTCCGCCGCATCCAGTTTGCGATTGAAAAGGCGGACCTCCTGGACCGCCACGTCATTCAATTTGTCCCCCCGTTCGCGCTGTCCCAGCCGCAGCGGGAAAGGCGAATGGATCGAGCCTTCGAGCCGGTCCTGGTCCCGATTGACCGGCACCTCCAGTCCGTCGAGGTAAAGCTTCACCCCTTCGCCCCGGGTGGAACCAGTGTACGTGACCGCCAGGTGATGCCATTCGCCGCGCCGGAGCGACTTGTCCTGCGAGCGAACCTTCAGCGCAACGTTCGGCCACTGATTCACGAGATGAATCCCGAAGTGGTCGTCGCGAACGAAGAAATCCCAACCCCGATGCTTCTCCGGCTCACCGCCCATCCGCGCCAGGATCGCGCCGCCCCCCTTGAAATCTTCGGGCACAAACACCCAGGCGCTGGCGGAGAACGGTTCGGTGGCCCGGAGGTCTCCGACATCGCCGATCAGAAAGCCATTGTCCGTGGTCAGCACCGGCGCCGGCCCGAGAATCCCTCCGCGCCAGTTCAAGTTCGTGGGGCCGCCGAGAAGCACGGGGCGGCCCGCGATTTCAGCGATGGTGTTCGTGCCGTTGCCTTCGCTTAACGCGAGCCGCAGCACCTCGCCGCTGAGCTTCGCGGGCCGCGACGCGCGGGGCGGCAGGGCCGACGTAACCCAGTTGGTGAAGGCGGCGTCGGCGGAGGCCACCTGCGCTTCGCGCGCCTGCTGCGCGGCGGCAATCTCGCCGGGCAGAGCCTTCCAGCGCGCGCGGTCGGCGTCGGTTTGCGGGACGACCATGTACAGATCGCCCTCCCGCCAGTTGCGGTCGAAGCCCGTTTGCTGGGTGTTCCGGTAGAAGGCTTCCATCGAATAGAAGTCCTTCATCGTGATCGGGTCGAATTTGTGATCGTGGCAGGCCGCGCAATTCATCGTGAGGCCGAGGAACACCCAGCCCGTGGTGGTGACACGGTCGTTGGCGTAAATGGCCAGATTCTCCTCCTCGATCGTCCCGCCTTCGTTGGTGGTGATATTGCAACGCTGAAAACCGGTGGCGACCAGTTGATCGTCCGTGGGATTCTCCAGCAGATCGCCGGCGACCTGTTCGATGACGAACTGGTCGAAAGGCTGATTCCGGTTGAAGGCGCGAATCACCCAATCGCGGTAAGGCCAGATTTCGCGGTAGTTGTCGAAGTGCAGGCCGTGCGTGTCGGCATAGCGGGCGGCGTCCAGCCAGTATCGGCCGCGATGCTCGCCGTAGTGCGGCGACGCCAGCAGGCGCCGGACATACCTCTCGTACGCGTCGCGGGAGCGGTCCGCAACAAACCTCTCGACCTCCCCGGGCGCCGGCGGCAAACCGGTCAGATCCAGGGACAACCGCCGCGCGAGTGTTCGCCGGTCAGCCTCCGGCGCGGGAGTGAGCTGCCTGGCTTCCAGCGCCACCCGAATAAACGCATCCACCGGATTGCGGACCCACGCGGCGTCCGCCGGCTGCGGGACGGCGGGGCGTTCGGGCTTGATGAAGGACCAGTGGCCTTGCCACACGGCGCCGTCGGCGATCCACCGGCGGAGCAGTTCCTTCTGCTCAACGGTCAATGATTTGTGCGATTCGGGCGGCGGCATCAGGTCGTCCGGGTCCTCGGTCACAATCCGCTTCCAGAGTTCGCTTTGCTCGGGCTTTCCGGGGACCACGGCCGTTCGGCCTTTGGAATTCGGCGCAAACAGCCCTTCTTTCGTGTCCAGGCGCAGGCCCGCTTTGCGGGCCGAGGGATCGGGGCCGTGACACGCAAGGCAGTTCTCGGCCAGCAGAGGTTGAACGTCACGGGTGAAGGAAATCGGGGCGGCAAGGCCGGACCCGACACCCAGCGCCACAACCCAGGCAAGATACCCGCGCCAGCCCCTCGAGATGGCCGCCAGATGCCTATGGCGAGCAAACCTGATAACGCAATTCATTGGACTAACCGTCGTAAGTGTGGCGCGCGTGGCGGGACTTGGCCACCGAAAACGAATTCCCGCCCGCCAGACGGACTCACCACGACCCTTGCCGGGTGGCCTCGCTGAAAACAGAACTGGCGGCCCCGAAGGGCCGCCAGGCGACTTCAATAGAAGAGGAGACCGTATCAGACCCCGGTTCTCCCAGGCAGGATGCAGGTAGGACGGTCTGCACCAGCCTTGATGACCGGTGCGGGGAGCCGTAGCAGACTTCCGTCGCAGGAACTCCGCATCGTTGGTTCAGAGAGTAGCAGCCCTTGTACCAACCTGCAAATCCGGGCTTCCCACACCGATCCGTAACATTCACCTGGCGAGAAATGACCACGGTGGTCGAAAGCCAGTTGGCATCGTTGCGCAAACCGGCCACATCCGACCATTCCCGACCGGGGTTGTTCGTTGCGCCCGCGTCATTGCGTGACCTAGACTCACGCGGATGAGCACCACCACGATCCAAAGCGTCTCCCCGCGTCACTGTGTCCCGCCATTGGCGCACCTCCGCAACCAGTTTTCCCGCCCCGCTGACCACTTGTCGCGCGGCTCGCGTGCCCGCCTGCGTTTCCTCGCCTCGGCGCTTGGGGTCACGGGGTTGATCGTCGCGATGCGTGCGCTGAGCGCTGACGCTGGCGTTACGCCACCCGATCGCCTGCTGCTGAAAGACTACCGGCCGAAATCCATTTTCCGGGTGCCGGCGACGCGGGTCGAGAAGGCCCGTTACCCGGCGATTGACGTGCATTCCCACGCCTATGCTCGCACGGCCGGGGAAGTGGATCGCTGGGTGCGAACGATGGACGAGGTGGGCATTGCCAAAACGATCATTCTGACCGGGGCGACGGGAAAGCGGTTCGACGAGTTGCTGGCGCTTTACGGCCGGCATCCGAAGCGATTCGATGTCTGGTGCGGCATTGACTATACCGGCTTCGATCAACCCGGCTTTGGGCCGGCTGCGGTGGCCGAATTGGAACGCTGCGCACGGGCCGGCGCCCGGGGCGTCGGTGAACTCAGCGACAAGGGCGGTGGCTTGCGCGGCAACTCCGGCGGCATGCACCTCGATGACCCCAGGATGGACCCCATTCTCGCCAAGTGCGCGGAACTCGGTCTGCCCGTCAATGTCCATGTTGGCGAGGACCGTTGGATGTACGAGCCGATGGACCGGCACAACGACGGCCTCATGAACGCCTTCAAGTGGCACATCCCGCCATCGCCCGATGTCCTTGGTCATGAGAAGGTGATCGCCACGCTGGAGCGCGCCGTGAAGAAGCATCCGCGCACCACCTTTATCGCCTGCCACTTCGCGAATTGCTGCTACGACCTGTCCCTCCTCGGCCGGATGTTCGATGCCTATCCGAACCTGTTCGCCGACATCGGCGCGCGCTTTGGGGAAACCGCCCCAATCCCGCGCTACATGGCGGCGTTCTTCCACCAGTACCAAGACCGGCTGCTCTACGGCACCGACATGGGTTACAACGCGGAGATGTACCGGACCACGTTCCGGATCCTTGAGACGGCGGACGAGCACTTCTACGCGCAAGACCTCTTCAACTACCATTGGCCGCTGCACGGATTCGATCTCAAGCCCAAGATATTGAGGAAGCTCTACCGCGATAACGCGCTCAAGATCCTCAACCTGCGAGCCAAGGCCCGCTGATCAGGCCGCCAATAGGAAGTCGCGTCCCTCCTCGTACCCGCGCCTGCCCAGGCAATCTCGAATCAGCTCCCGCGCGCCGCGCTTGGCGACATAGCCGAGAATGAAGACCGCATCCGGGGACGGCACCGCGTCCGGACCCACGACTGGGCGTCCAGCGAACTGCCGGCCGATCTTTTGCGGATCTACATCCACATAGCCGTGGATCTCCACCCCGTGGCGAACCAACCACTCCGCGCGCCGCCGCGTCGGCCGCCCGGCGCCCCAGACCAGTATTTGCCGCCGCGCGCTGACGTGGCGCGCCAACCAACGGGCCAGGTACGGTGCCTTGCAGGTGTGAAATGCCTCCGCGTCGTACCGCGGGTCGGTGCGCGACAGCCGGCCAGGCGGATCGTTCCACGTCAGGAGCGTGGCCGGCACCTTCGCCATCTCCACGCCAGCCTCCAGCCATCGCAGCCAGAGCTCGTAATCCTCCGGAAACGGTCCGTCACGATACCCACCGTGGCGCTCCACCAGCTCGCGCCGGAACATGACCGAGGGGTGGGCAAACGGCGACTCCACAAACCGGTTCAGACTGATCTCACGGCGTGTCACCAGCGCGTTCAACCAGGCCACGTGCAGCGCGTAACCGGCTTGCGCGAGCGGGTCGCCCCCGAAGGCCACCCGCGTTCCCACCACGCCCGAACCCGGGTCCCGCTCGAGTGCCGCCACCTGCTGCGCCAATCGCTCGGGGTGAGACTCGTCATCCGCGTCCATCCGGGCGATCAACCGGCCGCGCGCGAGCGCCATCCCTTCGTTCAGGGCCGCGACAATGCCGCGCGCAGGGCGGTACACGACGCGGATTCGCGGTTCCCCGGCCCCCAATTGTCTCAGCCGTTGGTCCGTGCCGTCAGTTGAACCGTCATCCACCGCCACGAGTTCCCAGTCGGTGAACGCCTGCTCGACGATGCTCTGGACGGCCACACCCACCGTGGCAACGGCGTTGCGAACGGGCATGACGACGCTGACGCAGGGAGCCTTCACCGCGCGATTCAACCGTGAAGGCGGCTGCGGTCTCAAGGCGGATGGGACCGGCGGGAGACCCGGTGGCTCGGAGCGCTTGCGATTCGCGGCGCCGCTCGTAGGCTCCCGCCCAACAAAGCCAGGATTCACCCATGAAAGCTTCCCGTTACCCCGTCGCCTCGCGGCGCGCGTTTCTTGCCCGCTCCGGCCAGGCCGCCCTGACGTTCAGCCTCGTCCCTGCCGCCGTGCTGGGACGCGGCCAGGCCGCGGCTCCCAACAGCCGCATCAACGTCGCATTCATCGGAGTCGGATCGCAGGGACTGCGCGTGATGCTGAACTTCCTCAAGGAGCCGGATGTCCAGGCGGTCGCGGTCTGTGACCCGGTGCGCGAGGCGGCGGATTATCCGCAGTGGAGCGACCACGAATTCTGCAACGCGGTGCATCGGCTGCTCGAGGTCGGTTCCGGCTGGGAGTGGCTGAGCCCGAACCAGCCGATCCAGTTGACGCCCACGTTGCGCTGCACCACGGGCGTGGCCGGGTACGAGCCGTGCCGCAAGATCGTGGATGCGTGGAACGCGAAGCGCCTCGGCACGAACCGTTCCTCCGGCTGCGCCGCGTACGCGGACTTCCGCGAGTTGCTGGCACGGGAGCGCGACTTCGACGCCGTGGTGGTCGGCAGCACCGACCACGTCCACGCGGTCATTTCGATCGCCGCGATGAAGGCGGGAAAACATGTCTTTTGTCAGAAGCCCATGACCCGCACGATGCACGAGGCATGGCGGATGGCGGAAGTGGCGCGGGAAACCAAAGTGGCCACCCAGGTGGCGGTGGGCCCGCAGGCCTCAGAGGACACGCGCCGCTTGTGCGAGTGGGTGGCCGCCGGCGCCATCGGACCGGTGCGGGAAGTCCTCAACTGGTCCTCGCGCCCCCTCTGGCCGCAGGGCCTGCCGACACCGAGCGAAGCGCAGCCGGTTCCTGCGGGCTTGGACTGGGACTTGTGGCTGGGACCGGCCGCCTATCGGCCGTTCAACCATGCGTATCTGCCGTTTGTGTGGCGCGGGTGGTACGACTTCGGGTGCGGCGCGTTCGGCGACATGGGTTGCTACAGCTTCGACACGATTTTTCGGGTGTTGAAGCTGACCGCGCCAACGACGGCCGAAGCGAGCTCCACCCACCGCTATCCGGACAGCTACCCGCAGGCGTCCCTCGTCCACCTTCACTTCCCGGCGGCAGGCGGGCGACCGGCGGTCGCGCTGCGTTGGTTTGAGGGCGGCCTGCGGCCGGAACGACCTGCCCAACTGGATGCTGACGAACGCCTCGACGCCGAGGGGCTGCTGTTCGTGGGCGAGGCCGGGAGCATCCTCGCCGATTTCGTGGGCGGCCGGCCACGCCTGATTCCGCGCGCCAGGATGCGGACGTTCACCGAGCCGCCCAAGACGCTGCCGCGGTCGCCGGGCAATGAGCGAGAGTGGCTCAACGCCATTCACGACCGGTCGCAACCCACTGGGGCGAACTTCGAGTTCTCCGCGACCGTCACCGAGGCGCTGTGCCTCAGCACGATGGCCATTCGGACCGGCGAACGCCTTGGCTGGGACGCCGCCACCCGCACGTTGACCGGGCCGGCCCTTGCCCGGGAAATGATCAATCCCCCGGCCCGTCCGGGCTGGGAGGTTTAAGACAGAGGCAGCCCCCCGGCGGTTCAGGCCACAAAACGGACCGGATGGACGCGGCCCGTCTGGTGGCGGGCGAGGAGTTCGGCGAACCGTTCCAGCCCGGCCTTTTCCGCCGGCCCCAGGTCGAACCTCACGTTTTCGGTGAGATAGCGCTTGCGGAATTCCGGGGTGTAGGCTGGCCACGCCGCAATCAGCCGGTCGAGTTCCGCCAGGCCGCGCCGCTTGGCCTCGCGCAGGCGCGCCCGGTCGGCCGCCGCGTGCGCTCCCCGCCGCAACGCCCAGACGGCGAACACGAACGGCAGCCCGGTCATGCCCCGCCACGCTTCGCCCAGGTCCCAGACCGTGTGCGGATGGCCGGTGAGGGAGAAGTCGAGCGCGCGATCGCCGATCAGCAGCACGGCGTCCAGTTCGGCGGCCAGGCGGTAATCCGTAAGCGGGACAAACCGCGCCGCCAGGCGGTGCTCCGCAAGCAGGACTTTCAGGAGGTTCACGCTCGTGAGCGACGCCGGGTCGCAATGGACGGCGCGCACCTCGTTGAGCGGCACGCGATGAGCGAGGACGACGCTCCGCACGGGTCCATCTGAACCGATGGCCACGCCGTCCAGCACCTCGTAGCGATCGCTCAAGAGCACCTCGGTCACGCTGACGAGTGCCGCCTCCAATTCCTCGCGTTGGAGCAGCCGCGCGAGTTCGGACGGCGGCGCGAACCGCGTCTCGGCCTCCAATCCGCAGGTCAACGGCAGACTGTTGAGGTACGGGACCGACCCGATGCGGAACATGCGTTTGCCAGGGCCCGCCGGTGCCAGTGTGGGCCGGCGGCGGGGGCCCTCGGTTAGCGGGAAGGCGTGGCCGTGACCACCCGGAGCGACTCGCCCAGCGCACGCGAGATGCCGTTGATGGGCTTGCCCTCGCGCTCGCAAAGCTGGCGGTAGGTGGCCAGAGCCAGCAGCGGCCAGCTATTCCGATACATGTCGTACTTGAGGTAGAAGACCTTCGGAAAGCCGGTGCCCGTCACTTCCTCCTCGCTCCAGGAGCCATCCGGATTCTGGGTGCGGATCAAGTACTCGACGCCCCGCACCAGACTCGGCCGGTCAGGGTCGCCAAACGTACACAACGCCATGACGGCCCAGGCGGTTTGCGAGGCGGTGCTGGGCCCGCGGCCCTTGAAGACCGGGTCCTCGTAGGTGTCGCAACGCTCGCCCCACCCGCCGTCCGGGTGTTGAACGCTCTCGTACCAGTCCCTCGCCTTGAGGAGCCAGGGTTCGTTCATCGGGTAGCCCAGCACGTGCAGCCCGCGGAGCGTCTGCCAGGTCCCGTAGATGTAGTTCACGCCCCACCGTCCGTACCAGGTGCCGTCCGGCTCTTGTTCTCGCCGCAGGTATTCGATGGCCCGGGCGACTTGCGGATGATCCAGCGGAAACTTCTCGTGACCGAGCACCTCGAGGATGCGGGCTGTGATGTCGGCGCACTCCGGATCCAGCATCGCGTTGTGATCGGCGAAGGGCACCTTGGTGAGGATGTTCTTGGTGCAGTCCTTGTCGAAGGCCGCCCAGCCACCGTCCTTGCATTGGAAGGTCAGCATCCAGTTCAGCCCGCGACGGTAGGCCGCATCGCGGGCCTTGGGGTCGTCCGTGGCAATGAGTCGCAGGGCGAGCAGGACCATTGCGGTGTCATCCACGTCCGGGTTCCACTTGTTGGCGAACTCGAAGACCCAGCCGCTCGGCTCGACCTCGGCAGGATTCTTCTGAACCCAGTCGCCACGGAAGCGGATCTCCTTTTCCAGCAACCAGCGGCCCACGGCCTTCATCCGCGGATCGTCCTCCGGCACGCCGGACTCCCGGAGCGCGATGGCCGTGATGGCCGAATCCCATACCGGTGAGAAGCACGGCTCGATGCGCACTGAGTCCGGCTCCTCGTGCTGGAGTTCTTTCAAGGCCGTCCACGCCCGCTGAACCAAGGGGTGGTCGTCCGCGTAACCGAGAACCTTCAGCGCGATCAGGCAGTTGAGCATGGCCGGAAAGATCGCCCCCAAGCCATCGGAGCCCTCCATTCGCTCGATAATCCATTCCTCGCACCGTTTCAGGGCGCGACGCCGGAAGGGGTGTATCCCCAGACGCGCCCACGCCTCGGCAAACTTGTGCAGCTTGTCCAGGGCAAGGAAGAAGTTGCGCCAGGTGAAGATCTCCGGATCACGCGGCAACCGCAGGTCGCGCTCGTGGTAGCCGGCGGGGTAGAGCTCATCGAGGGTGACGCCATTGGGCAGCGGGCGGGTCGGGCGGAAGTGGTTGATGATGGCCAGCGGCACCAGCATCACCCGCGACCAGTTGCTCATGTCCCAGAAGTTCACGTGGAACCATTTGCCGATGAGCAGCACCTCGCAGGGAATGGTCGGCAGGTATTTCCACGGATAAAGGCCCACGAGGGCCAGATAGAGCTTCGAGAAGGTGTTCAGGCGCGGCACGCCGCCCAGGCTCAACGCCACGGATCGCGCCCGCAGCATCCGCGGGTCCGTCACGGGCACGCCCGCCAGCTTCAGGGCGAGGTAGGCCTTGACGGTGACGTTCACTTCCGGCGGACCGCCCGTGTAGATGTTCCAACCGCCATCGGGAAGCTGGTGCGAGAACAGATGGTTGATGGCCTTGCGTTCCCACTCCCGGTCCACGCTGCCATCCCAGTGGTGGTAGATCACCATGTCGGCCACCAGCGAACAATCCACGATCAATTCGCCGATCCAGTAGCCCTCGGGCTTCTGGATCCCGAGCAAATACGTTTGTGACCGCTGTACGGCGGCCTCCAAGTCGTGAACGGAGGCCAGCACACGTCCGACTTTGCTGGCTGCGGCCTCCACCCGCCGACTCTCGAGACGAGTCACTGACATCCAGCGAGGATGGCGGGGGCGGGGGCGGGGTGTAAAGAGCGGAAAAACCGGGGTCGGAGCCCTCCCGAATCCCTTTTTGCGGGCTTCCGCGCTGGCGCCGGCAGCCAAGCAGGCGGGAACTGGCGGGTCTGGTGACCCAGTTCGATGATGACGGCGTGTGTCGCCAAACCACCGACTACACCTGCGGACCCGCTGCGACGGTCACCGCCCTGAACCGGCTGGGAATCACGACGGACGAAGGCGAACTGGCGCTCCTGTTCTCGACAACCGCCAGCACGGGTACCCCGCCGGACCTTCTTGCCGGGCGGCTAAACTCTCACTATGGCCGTGCCGGCCTGCGGGCCACGCACCGGTCATTCCGGTCGGTGGACGAACTGCAGGAGCAAACACCGGCGCTGGCGTGGGTGAAGTTCGCCCTCCTGACGGATCATGTGGTCGCGGTGCTCGACGTGACGAGCGACCGGATCGTTCTTGGCGATCCGTTTCGCGGGCGGCGAGAGCTTGCCTTCGAGCAATTCGCCGCGGAATGGCGCTTCATCGGCGTTACGCTGCGGCGGGAGGAAACTGGCAGCACCACAGTTCACCCGCCAACCCGAGATCCGTGACCCGGGCGGGCGGATCTGTCCGCCCCGCTTCGGCAACGAACGCCGCCGCGGGAATGGTGCTGGCTGCGGCCGGCAAGCCTGCCTTGCGTCGGGTGACGATTTGCGAAACGCTGGCCACGTGAGCACTCGGCCCCCACTGTCATGAACTTGCGCCTTGCCTGGAACTGCCTGCTGCTGCCCCTCGTCTGCGCCCTCTCCGGACCAACCGTCCTCGCCGCCGGAAACTACGTCGCGCGCGGCCGCACGGAGTTGAAGCTGGATGGTCCGTGGGAAATCGCCGAGGGCCGGCGCGACCAGATGCCGGCCGCTTTCGATCATCGGGTGCCCGTCCCCGGCCTCGCCGACATGGCCGATCCACCGTTCGTCGGAGTCGGGGACGACAATGACCGGCGGGAGGCATTCTGGTACCGCCGCCGCTTCTCCCTCGCCGGTGACATCCCGCCAGTCGCGGAGTTGAAGGTTCACAAGGCGATGTTCGGCGCGAAGGTCTGGCTCAACGGCCAACCCGTTGGCGAGAGCCTCGCCAGCTTCACCCCGGCCCGGTACGACGTGCGCCGCTGGCTCCGCGGCGGCGGTCGTGCGAATGAGGTGGTCATCCGCGTGCTGGCGCATCGGAAGTTTCTCCCGCCCGACGTGCCTGGTGGCTGGGACTTCGAAAAGTACCGGTACATCCCGGGGATCTTCGACTCGGTGGAACTGATCCTGTCCGGTACGCCGCACATCGTCCGGGTGCAGACGGTGCCGGATCTGGACGCGCAAGCGGTCCGGGTGGTCACGACGCTGCGCAACTCCGGGCCGGACACGGTGAGCGGCGCGGAGTTCACCGTTCGTGAGGCCAACACCCGGCGCGTTGTCGGGCGGGCAAGTTCTGCCACCGTCTCGCTGCGACGCGACCAGGAGGCCACGGTCGAGGCCGTGATCCCGATCGCCGGCTGCCGTCTGTGGTCGCCGGAAGATCCTTTCCTCTACGAAGTCGAGACGAGCACCGGGCCGGACGCGCTTTCGACTCGGTTTGGGATGCGCGCTTTCCGGTTCGATCCGGCCACGGGACGCGCGCTGCTCAACGGCAAGCCGTACTTCCTCCGGGGCAGCAACATCACCCTGTACCGATTCTTCGAGGACGCCGAACGCGGCGACCGGCCGTGGCGCCCAGATTGGGTGCGCCGGTTGCATCAGCGGGTCAAGGAAATGGGCTGGAACTCGCTTCGGTACTGCATCGGGTTTCCGCCCGAGTTTTGGTACGACATCGCGGATGAATTGGGCATCTTGATTCAGGACGAGTTTCCCATCTGGCTGCTCGGCGGGGAGCGGGACCAATGCCCGGAACGTCCCACCGCCGAGCAGATCATACCCCAGTATGCGGATTGGATGCGCGAGCGCTGGAACCATCCGAGCGTCGTGATTTGGGACGCGCAGAACGAGAGTTTCACCAGCGAAACCGGCAAGGCGCTCCAGGCCGTCCGCGCCCTCGACCTCTCAAATCGCCCGTGGGACAACGGCTGGGGCGAACCGCAGAGCGACACTGACTGTGTCGAGGCACATCCGTACCTGATGATCGGCGCCTGGCAGGGCAAGGAGGTTTTTCGCCTGCGCCAGATGCCGACCGTGTCCCCCACGCCCCCGCTGCAAGAGCCGCAGCGACGTCGTCAGACGGCCATTCTGATCAACGAATACGCCTGGCTCTGGCTCACGCGCGACGGCCAGCCCACCTGCCTGACGGACCCGGTCTATGCGCAACTCCTCGGGCCAAACGCGACCGTCGAGCAACGACGCGAGCTGTACGCCCGCACCCTGGCCGCCAAGACCGAATTCTGGCGCGCGGGCCGCAAGTGCGCCGGCGTGCTGCATTTTTGCCTCCTGGGTTACTCGCGACCCGGCGACCTGCCCCGGCCCGTGGGCGGCGCCACCAGCGATCATTGGGCCGATGTCGAGAAGCTGACTTTCGAACGGAAGTTCTACGAATTCGTGCGCGAGTCCTTCGCGCCGGTGGGGATCATGGCGGACTTCTGGGCCGACACCGTCTCGCCGGGCGAACAGCGGGAAGTCGCCGTGGTGGTCACGAACGACCTGGGCCAACGACAGACCGGTCGGGTGCGCCTGCGCGTTCTGGCCGGCAGCCGTGCCGTGTTCAGCGCGAACGTCGCGGCCACCGTTGAGCCGTGGGCACAGAGCATAGCGCGCTTCACCGTGCCGATGCCCCGTCAACCCGGCGACTACCGGCTCGAGGCAAGCTTGGCGGGCGGCGTTCCGGAGAAGGTCCGCAGCCTGCGCGACTTCAAGGTCGTCGCCCCCGCATCCCCCAATTGAACCTGAGCGCGAATGGTGAATAACCGCCTCGACTGTTCCCTGCCGAAGCGTCAGACCGGTGACCCGTTCAAGGGAGTCCCGTCGGCTGCGGCCCGTCCTCGCGGCTGGGCGGCAATCGCCTTGTTGGCGGTCATTCCCTGCATGGTCGCGGGCAATTGGCCCCAGTTCCGGGGCCCGGCCGGCGCCGGGTTCGCGGAGGAGGACGATTTTCCCGTTCACTTCGGGCGGGAAACCAACGTCGCTTGGAAGGTGAAGACGCCCGTGGGAAATTCCTCTCCCGTGGTCTGGGGGGATCACGTGTTCCTGACCGGCTACGTCGAGCCGGATTTGGTGACGCTTTGCCTCGACCGCCAGACCGGCGCGCCGCGCTGGCAAAGGGCGTTGCCGGCGGACACGGCGGGGAAACACGCCGCGCTGCACAACCCGGCCGCACCCACCCCGGTCACCGATGGCGACCGCGTCTGGGTGTACTTCGGAGCCTTTGGCGCTGCCTGCTACGATTTCACAGGCCGGGAACTCTGGCGTCGGCCCCTGCCCACACCGATCACCCAACACGGCGTGGGGTCTTCGCCGGTGCTCACCGACGATCTGCTGATTCTGGCCCGCGACCAGGACACGGGCTCGGAGTTGCTCGCCCTTCGACAAGCGGATGGCTCTGTCGCGTGGCGACAGCCGCGTGAGGAGTTCCGCCGCGGGTTCGGCACGCCCTTGGTCTTCGACTGGGCGGGCGAGACGCACATCCTTCTGCCCGGGACCCTTCGCGCGGTGGCCTATGCCGCCCGCGACGGCGCCGAACGGTGGAGTGTTAGCGGTCTGCCCAACGAGCTGTGTACCAGTCCGGCCACGGGGAACGGACTGCTCTTCGTCGCCGGGTGGACCCCCGGGTCGGGCGTGCCGCGGGTGGCGCCGTGGGACTCGTTCATCGCGAGCGCCGACGCCGATGGCGACGGCCGGCTGACGCGGGAGGAAGCGCCGCCCGGCCCCGCACGGCAGCACTTCCACTACATGGACGCGAACCGCGACGACCGGCTCGACCGCACCGAGTACGAGACGATTGCCAGCATCTTCAACCGCTCGGAAAACGCGCTGCTGGCGGTGCGCCCCGGCGGCAACGGTGACGTCACCGCCAGCCATGTCGCCTGGAAGCAGACGCGCGGCCTGCCGTACGTGCCATCGCCCCTGTGGTATCGGGACCGGCTGTATCTGGTCCGCAACGGGGGGATTGCCTCGTGCTTCAACGCCACCAATGGCGTGCCGGCGTACCAGGAGGAACGGCTCGGAGCGTTGGGCGATTACTACGCCTCGCCGGTCGCCGCCAATGGCAAGGTGTGCGCGATCTCGCAGCCCGGCACGGCGGTGGTTTGGCGGGCGGGCGACACGTTGGAGGTTCTGGCACGCAACCCCTTGGGCGAGCCGGTCATGGCCACGCCGGCAATCAGCCGCGGAACGCTCTTCGTGCGCAGTCGTGACCATCTCTGGGCCTTCGCCGAGCAGGACCGATGACGCGCTCCCGACTGGACATCGCGCTCGTCACCCGCGGTCTTTGTCCCTCCCGCGAGCAAGCCCAACGCGCCATCATGGCGGGTCGCGTGACGGTCAACGGCCAACCGGCTCGCAAGCCCAGCGAGTCCGTGACGGAGGGTGACGAGGTCGGTCTGGCGGCGCCGGAACGCTTTGTCAGTCGTGGCGGGCACAAACTCGAACATGCGTTGGTCCATTTCCGCGTGGACGTTGCCGGGCGAATCGCGGTGGACCTGGGCGCCTCGACCGGAGGGTTCACCGACTGCCTGCTGCAGCACGGCGCGGAGCGGGTGTACGCGGTTGATGTTGGTCAGGGGCAACTCGCCTGGAAACTACGCCAGGACCCGCGCGTCGTGGTCATGGAGCGGACCAACGCGCGGCAGCTCTCGCCGGACCGAATGCCGGCCGGCTTCGCGCCGGCGGACCTCGTCACCGTGGATTGCTCGTTCATCTCGCTGAGGCTGCTGCTTCCCCCGGCCGCGGGCCTGGTCCGCCCCGGCGGCCGGATCATCGCGCTGGTAAAACCCCAGTTCGAGGCGGGCAAGGCCGAGGTGGACCGGGGCGCTGGCGTGATTACCGACCCGCTGATTCACGAGCGCGTGCTTGCGGAACTGGCCGCCTTTGTGCGAGAGCAACCGGCGTTGCGCTGGAGCGGGGTGGTGGAATCCCCGCTCCTTGGCCCGGCCGGAAACAAAGAATTTCTCGTGCTGCTTGAAAAGATTGGTTGATCCCATTCGCCGAGTGGGTCTGATCGCCAACCCGGACAAACCCTCCGGGCGGGCCGCGTTGCGCCGGGCCTTGCGACTCGTGACTGTCGCGGGGAGGGAGGTCGTGGCGGACAGCGCCACCGCGCACCAGGGCGGGCTCCCGGTTTCCGAACTGCCGTCGGACACCGCCCTCGGCAAGGAGTGTGACCTCCTGCTGGTCTTCGGCGGCGATGGGACAATTCTCCGCGTGGCCCGCAACGCCGCTGGCAGCGGCACCCCGATTCTTGGCGTCAATTTGGGCACGCTGGGATTCCTGACGGCCTGCAACTTACGCGAGCTTCCGGCCACGCTCGAAACGGCCTGGCGGGGAGAATGCCTGTTGGATGAGCGTCCGCTCATCGAAGCCCGGGTGCGGGGAACCCCTCCGTCCGATGCCCCGTCCAAACGCGAACTGGCCCTGAACGATTTTGTCATCAGCCGGGGAACCGTGCCGCGGATGATCGAGCTCGAAGTGCGCGTGGACGGCGAACTGCTGACCAGCTACCGCGGCGATGGCCTGATCGTGAGTTCGCCCACCGGCTCGACGGCCTACTCGCTGGCGGCCGGGGGTGCGGTGGTCAGCCCCCAAGCGGAGGTCTTTGCGCTGACGCCGATCTGTCCCCACACGCTGTCCAGCCGATCGGTGATCGTGAGCTTGCGCTCGGTTGTCGAAGTCCGGTTGCTGAGCGAGCGGGTGGAAACATTTCTGGCCGCCGACGGTCAGACGCCCATCGCGCTGCACCCCGGCGAGGTGATGCGCTTCTGTCGGAGCCGATTCGTGGCACCGCTGGTTCGGCTTCCGGGCACCTCGTTCTTCGACACCCTCCGCACCAAACTCAACTGGAGCGGCTCGGCGGTGTAACGTTCGGGCGCACTGTGCCGGCGGCGGCCACGGGACCGCAACTCAGGATGGTGGCCGGCACCATCACAACGGGCAGTTGACTTTCGGGCGCCGGAACCCCAGACCTTCCGCGCTTCCACTCATGAGTGCCGTAAAACTCCTGGCCACCTTCGCCGAGAACAAGATCGGGCAGCTCGCGCGAATCACGCGGGTTCTGGCGGACCTCGGCGTGAACATCTTGTGGGTAACCATCTCTTCGACCGAATCGTTCGGGGTCATCAAGCTGTTGGTGGACAAACACAGCCTCGCTTACGAAGCCCTCCGGCAGCACGGCATCGCCGTGTCGCAAGTTGAGGTCCTCGCGATTGAAGTTGAGGATCGCCCGGGTGGCTTGAACCTGGTCGCCGAGTGCCTCGCCGGCGAAGGCATCAACGTGGAGAACGCGTCTGGATTCGTGGCCCAGCGACGCGCGGTGCTGTTGATCGAGGCCGACGACTTGGAGCGATGTCGTCGCCTTGTCCGGAAGGCGAACCTTCGCCAAGTCTCGGCCGAGGAGCTGCTGGCAATCTGATCGGGTGGTTGGAAAGTCCCGCGGGTATTGGAGCGCGACGGTGGGCTTGGCGTTGGCGAGGTCGGGTCGGTCCCCCAAAGCCCACCCCGGACTCCCTGCCGTCCTCGACCTGATGGCCACCGTGCCCGCCCCTGATTCCGGCGGCGCGCCACCCGGCGCAAATCGGAAGCCGTGCTGAAAAACGGCCTCGCCCGCGTCGCCGAGCCCAACAAGCGGTAAGGTCCGGTCCGCCACTCTCCTGTCCACCAGAGCTTCCATTACCCCGGCCGCGCGCGCCGGAACCAGGCCCGCGGCTCGACCCGCCTACGCCTCACCGACAAACACACCACCCCGCTGGCCCTCTTCGCCCCCTCCAACGGCTGGCCCTTCCCCACTCCGCGCCCGGCCGCCAGCACGGAACGCCCGGTAGAAAACCAAACTTTGATTCCACCTCAAACCCATCCCGCCTCGATCTCCCCAACTGACCGTAGACGAACACTACCGGTTGTTTCCGCGCAAATTTTTGCCTTTGACAACCGTCGGAAGGGTCTGGCACCTTAGTGGCGCACACGGAAACAACAAACACATCATGAGAACAAAAACGTTAGTCATCACGGCTGCGCTGGGTGCCGCCGGGGCTTTGACCTCGATGGCCCAAGTGTACTCGGTCAACGCGGTTGGCTACATCAACGTGGACCTCTGCCCTGGTTTCTCGATCATCGCGAACCAGTTGGACGCGGGCCAAGGCAATAACACCGTCGGCAAGCTGCTCTCGGGCGTTCCGGACGGGACGGCCGTGTACAAGTTCGTCAACGGCGCGTACACCATCAACACCTTCGAGTTTGGCGCATGGGAGCGTCCCGACGAGACCCTCGCCCCGGGCGAAGCGGCGTTCGTGAAGGTGCCGTCCGCCACAAAGGTCACCTTTGTCGGCGAGGTGCCCCAGGGCACGCTGACCACCCCGCTGGTGGCGGGCTTCCAGCTCGTCTCCTCCAAGGTTCCCCAGTCCGGAGCGTTGGATACGGTGCTTGGATTCCCAGCGGCGGACGGTGACGTGGTGTACTTCTTCAATTGCCCGAGCCAGAGCTACTCGATCTTCACCTACGAGTTCGGCGCTTGGGACCAAACTCCGTCTCCGGCCGTGGGGCAGGGCTTCTTCGTCAAGAAGGCGGCTGCCGCCACGTGGACCCGGACGTTCAGCGTCAACAATTGATGCTCTTGTCCGCTTGATCTGAGTGCTAGCAACCCAGTACCTCAAGTCAGTAAAAACCCAAATATGAAGAAAAACATACTCGCCGCAGTTGCGGTCATTGCGTGTGCCGGAGCGATGGCTCAAGGCACTTTGAACCTCAGTACGACGCCCAGTGCCGTCGGATCATCCCAAGTCGTCACGGAATCGGACGGCGTGACCAAGTTGACAGGTCCCACCTACGTCGGCCAGTTGTACGCGGGTGCGACCGAGGCTTCGCTGGCTCCGATCGGGAATGTCTCTCCGTTCCTGACCGGGAGTGGCGCGGGCTATTGGCGCGGTACGCCGAACCCGATTGCTGTCCCCGGCATCGCACTGGGCGGCTCGGGCTTCGCCCAACTGTGGGCTTGGGACTCCAGTTTCAGCTCCTTTGACGCTGCGTTGGCAGCGGGCAAAGCGGGCAAATCTGAAGTGTTCGCCATCACGACCGGCGGCCACGGCGAACCCCCGGCGGTGCCCGACAACTTGGTGAACTTCAAGGGCTTCTCCCTGATTCCCGAGCCTTCCACGATCGCTCTGGGTCTGTTGGGCGCTGCTTCCCTGTTGTTCTTCCGCCGCAAGTAAGCTTCGGCTGATCTCTCACAACGCCGTTCCCGAAAGGGAACGGCGTTTTGGCTTTAAGGGCTGGGTGTCGGTTCGTTCGGGAGCTGTTTGCCTGAATCGAGGCGGTCGCGGCTTACCAATGCGGAACCCCGGCCGCAGACCTCGCCGCCAACCCTGGCTACTCGATGATCGGCCGCAGCGGCTCGCGCTTGGCCAGCCGGAGCCGCTGTTGCGCGGCGAGCAGTTCCAGTCCGGCCCCGCCTCCCCCTGCTTCCGCCGCTCGAAGTTGTCCTTCGAGCGCGAGCAGTTCGCGGTCAATGGCCGCGTCCCGCAACCGGCGCGTGACATCCACAAGCTGGGTCTGGCGATGCTTCACCGGCCGCCCCTCAGCCACCTGTTCGGTGACGAGTCGCTGGGCGGCTGGATCGTCGGCCAGCTCGGTGAGCCACGCGGCAACGCCGCGCCAAGTCCCGGCCCGTTGCGCTTCAAAGCGCTGGGCGATCAAACGCCGCACCGTGTCGTGTTGAATCCACTCCAGGTCCAGATGGTCCATGGCCCACGCAACGAGGGCTTCCGCATCGGGTTCCACCTCCTCAGGGCGCTCTTTGGTCGTACCGGCCTCCCTGTTCTCGGGAACGCGAGCCGGCGAATCCAGGAGCAGCAGTTTGAGGAGCCAGGACTCCGCCACCGAAGGTGGTGGCGGAGATTCGATCGAATCAGGCGGCACGTTCGTGGCGGCGTCCCGGACCACCGTTCGCGGTGCCCGGCTGGCGCGTTTGAACTCGGCCCGCAGCGCGTCCACGCTGACACCCAGCCGCTGGGCTGTCTTCTGCGCGTAGGTGTCGGTGAGGACCGCGTTGCCCGTTTTGAGCAGTGCGTCGGCCATGCCCGCCACCACCGCGTTGCGGCCGCGATCGGTCCGCAGGTCGTTCTCCGAGCTCAGGCGATCGAGCAGGTAATCGAAGAAGCCTCTCGCCCCCGCCACCAGTTCGCGAAAGGCATGGCCGCCCCTGGCTTTGATGAAGCTGTCGGGATCGTCCGGGGCGGGCACGGTGGCCACACGAATCGCCAGCCCCGACGCGATGAGATCGTCGAGCGAACGCAGCGCTGCGTTCTGCCCGGCCGTGTCCGAGTCGAAGCACAACACCACCTCGTTCACGTAGCGCTTGAGGATGCGGCAATGATCGCCGGTCAGCGCCGTGCCTTGGGGCGCGACAACATTCTTCACGTCCGCCATATAGCAGGCGATCAGGTCGAGCTGGCCCTCGCAGATGATGGCGAAACCTGCGTCGAGGATCGCGCGCTTGGACTTGTCGAGGCCGAACATCACCCGGCCCTTGGTGAAGATGGGCGTCTCGGGTGAGTTGATGTACTTGGCGGTCTTTTCGTCGCCCTGGAGGATCCGGCCGCTGAAGGCGATCACCCGCCCCTGCTCATCGCAAATCGGGAACATCAGCCGCCCGCGGAACCGGTCGTAATAGTGGGCCGGGCCACCGCCCTCCGGTTCTTTTCGGACGATCAGCCCCGCCTGCGTCATGATCTCCAGGTCGTGGCCCTTCGACTTCGCCCAGCCGACGGTGTCGTCCCACGCGTCCGGGGCATAGCCGAGCCGGAACAGCCTCACCGCCTCATCACTGACGCCGCGCCGCTGGAGATAGTCGCGCGCGACCATGCCCGCTTCCCCCTTGAGGGCCGTCTGCCAGCGCTGGCAAATCTGTTCGTGAATCGTGAACAGCGTCTCCTTGAGGAAGCGGGTCTGCGACGCGCCAGGCGATGGCTCAAACTCCAGCGGAATCCGCGCGCGCTCCGCCAGTCGGCGCACCGCTTCGATGAAGGTGATGTTCTCGTAGTCCTGGACAAAACGGAAAACGTCCCCGCCCTTGTGACAGCCGAAGCAGTGAAAGATCTGCCGCGAAGGGCTGACGTTGAAACTGGGCGTCTTCTCCCGATGAAACGGGCAGAGCGCGAGGAAGTTTCCGCCTGCGCGCTTCAGGGGCAGGTACGAGCCGATCACGTCCACGATGTCACTCGCGGCGCGAATCTGCTCGATGACGTGAGGGGGAATGGTTCCGGCCATGTGTCCGTCCGCTGTCGTCAGGCGGCCCCGTCAAACTAGGTCTCCGGCCCCGTGCTGCCAACCGGCGATTGGGGTGAGGCGACGCCCGCCGGCAAGGCCCGGCCCTCGTGAGAGGCTGCGGCGAGGGAGGCCGACCCATATTGGTTGGCAGCCGCCGACCAGAGAGAGCGGGCAGGTCATCCTTTGAGCCTTGTTGCGGTTCGCGGGCGAATTCGCCGTCGAGCCGCCGGGGAGGGGAACGGGATGGCGGAGAGGGGGGGATTCGAACCCCCGGTACGGCTTTTGACCGTACAACGGTTTAGCAAACCGCCGCCTTCAGCCACTCGGCCACCTCTCCACAATGGAGCGGGTGATGGGAATCGAACCCACGTGGCCAGCTTGGAAGGCTGGAGCTCTACCATTGAGCTACACCCGCAACCGCGGGGCACTCTAGGGGCCTCGCCCGCTGAGTCAATCCCCTTGCCTGTCCAGCCGGGTAACGACCTCGCGCTGCTGCTGCGCCCATCCGGGGCAGCCTGCATTCCCTCTTGACCGCGGGCCTGCCCGGGATCGGCGAGAAACTGTCCGTGGCATCCCAGGCGGTCGTTGTTTTGCCCCGGTTCGGGCACCGCAGGCTTGTTTCCCGGCGCTCGCTCCCTAGCTTCGGCGCATGAAGATCTTGTTCGTCGGGGATGTCGTCGGAGAGCCGGGCCGGCGCGCGGTGCGGTACTGGGTGCCGCAGTTGCGCGAGCGGCACCAAGTGGATGTCGTCATCGCCAACGGCGAGAACTCCGCCGGCGGCGCGGGTATTACCATGAACACCGCCGCCGAACTCTTTGCCGGCGGGGTGGACGTCATCACCTCGGGCGACCATCTGTGGGATCAAAAGGAGGTCAACACGCTCCTGCACAACGAGTCCCGCTTTCTGCGGCCGGTGAATTATCCGCCTGACACGCCCGGTCACGGGAGCACGGTGGTGGAAAAGCCGGGGCTGCCACCGCTCGCGGTGATCAACGTTCAGGGGCGGTCGTTCCTGGAGGGTTTGGAGAATCCGTTCTTCGCGCTGCGGGCCGAAGTGGAGCGCCTGCGCCCGGTCACGCGGCTCATCTTCGTGGACTGCCACGCCGAGGCCACGGCGGAGAAGATCGCGCTGGCGCGGTTTGTGGACGGACAGGTCAGCGCGGTGGTCGGAACGCACACCCATGTGCAAACGGCAGACGAGCAAATCCTCCCGGGTGGCACCGCCTACCTCACTGACGCCGGGTTCACCGGGCCGCACGAAAGTGTGCTGGGGCGGAAGATTGAGCCGGTGATCCGCCGGTTTCTCACGAGCGTGCCGCAGCGGTTCGAGGTGGCCACCGGCCGCGTGCTCCTGCAGGGCGCGCTGGTTGAGATCGAGCCGCGCAACGGTCACGCGGTCTCCATCACCCGCGTTTCGGAGGCGATGCCCGGCGACCATAAATAGCCCGCGCCTGCCATGCCGCGCACCAGCTCCTCACAGTGGGATTTTGGCGAGTTGTTTCCGGTCGCCGAAACGCGCCGGGTGCTCACCGTGGCCGAGTTGACCGCGCAGGTGCGCCGGCTCCTGGAGCAACACTTCGGTCCGCTTTGGGTCTCGGGCGAGATTTCGAATCTGCGGTTGCAGGCCTCTGGCCACGCGTATTTCACGCTCAAGGATGCCGCAGCCCAGTTGAACTGCGTGCTCTTCCCGCAACGACGCCCGGGGTTTTCGCGACCTGCTCGAAGACGGCCGCAAGGTGCTGCTGCAGGGCGAGCTCAGCGTGTATGAGCCGCGGGGGCAGTACCAACTGATTGTCAAAGCCATCGAGCTGCAGGGCGTCGGCGCGCTGCAACTCGCCTTTGAGCGGCTCAAGCAGAAGCTCGCCGCGGAAGGGCTCTTCGCGCCGGAGCGCAAGCGCCCCTTGCCGCGCTTTCCGCGTTGCGTCGGAGTCGTGACCTCTCCCACCGGCGCGGCGCTACGGGACGTGCTCCACGTCTGCGAACGACGCGACCCGGCGCTGCGGTTCATCCTTGCGCCGTGCCGGGTTCAGGGCGAGGCCGCCGCCGCTGAAATCGCGGCGGCGATTGGCCGGCTGAGCGAACTCGCGGACCGGCTGAAGCTGGACGTGATCCTGGTGACCCGGGGCGGCGGCAGTTTGGAGGACTTGTGGCCGTTCAACGAGGAGAGCGTGGCCCGGGCGGTCGCGGCGTCGCGTCTGCCAGTGGTGTCCGCCGTCGGCCACGAGATTGACTTCACGATCTGCGATTTCGTGGCGGACGTGCGGGCGGCCACGCCGAGCGCCGCCGCCGAGATTCTCACCGAGGGCGTTTGCGCGAGCCGGCAATTTGTGGAGGAGGCGCCCCTCCGCCTCGCCGCCCTCGCCCGCGCGCGGCTCGACCGTGCGGGGCAAAACCTTGCCGAACTGGCCGGCCGCCTGACCCGCGCGCACCCGCGGCGCCGGCTGAATGAGCACTGGCAGCGGCTGGACGACCTGCTGGCCAGCCTGATGCGCGCGGCACGGACTGGACTCGACGCCCGGCGCTTCCGTTGGCAGGCGGTCCGTTCGGCCTGGCAGCGGGTGCGGCCCGGGCTCGCACTGGACCGTCAGCGCAACGGCCTCCAGCAACTGCAACTCCGCCTGGTGCAGGCAGCGCGGCGTGGATTCGACGATCGCGCGCACCGGCTGGCCCTGCTGGGCGAACGGCTCCGTCTGCTGTCGCCGGCGCAGGTGCTCGCGCGGGGCTACTCGATCACGCGGGATGCGGCCACCGGCCGCGTGATCCGCGCGGCAGGCGAGGTCACCGCGGGTCAACGGTTGCGGACGCGGCTCGCGAGCGGGGAAATCACGAGCGTGGCGGAACCCGATCAAGGTTCGTGACCGCCGACCGGCGCGACGACGTTACCCGGGCGGTTCGCTGGTGGCGGAGGTCGCCGTTGGGTTCCCGGGTGCTGCGGATCACGCAGCGGCGTGAACCCCGCTCAGAAGTCGGTGTCCGGCGTGGCTAGGTCGAGTTCCTTGATCCAGATGTTGCGATAGCGGACGTCGTGTCCCTCGGCCTGGAGCTTGATGCCTTGGGGCGTGTCGGTGATGCCTTTTCCGCCGTCATTCCCGCCATCCACGCCGGAATTCGGGCCGCCCCATACCTGGTTGATCGGCACGTTGCGATGCACCTTCTGGCCGTTGAAATACATCGTGAGCATCGCCTTCTCCACGCGCCGGCCATCTTGGAAGCGCGCGGCGCGGAAGACGATGTCGTAGGCGTTCCACCTGCCCACGCCATTGTAAGCGTGGTACGGCGAGTCGGTTTCGTTGATGACCGCGCCCATGCCGTGCTTGGTCCGGTCGCCGTCCAGCACTTGAATCTCGTAACGGTTCTGAAGATAGACGCCGCTGTTGCCACCCGGCTCCATGACGAGGAACTCCACGTGCAGGCGGAAGTCCCGATAGGGCTTCTTGGTGACAATGTCGGCGGCGCCGTATTTGCCGCCCTCGGCTGCCGGGTCGAAGGTCGAGAGGCACGTACCACCGTCCACGGGATCCGGCACGATCTTCCACTTGATGGGCAGGGACGAGGCAAACCGGGGCCCCTCCCAGTAAGTCCATTTGGCATCGAGCATTTCGCGCGACCCGTCGAACAGGATTTCCGCGCCCGGCGCCGGTTTCGCGCCGACGCCGATGAAGGCCTCGGCCGCCCGGGTGCATACGCCGCCGGCGAGAAGGGCTGCGACGGCGAGACAGATGAATTGGGAAAGTTTCATCGCAAGAGACTCCACGCGGACTGTGACCGCTGCACTGAATTCCTCAAGCCTGATACGCCGTCGCGGGTTTGGCGCGGATCAGCCACCGGCCAGCGGTGAAGCGAAGCCGACGCGATGCACGGCCCACTCATTGTCCTGTGCGCCGCTGGCAACGACGAGAAAGCGGCCCCGGGGAAAACGCTCTCGCAGCAGCGTCAGCCCACCCGAACCGAGCGTCATCAACGCGGTGGAAAGGGCGTCCGTCTCGGTTGCGCTCGGCAGGACCGCCGCTGCCAGGCGGGCCGCTTGAACGGGAACGCCTGTGCGCGGGTCCAAGACGTGCCCGTAGGTTCGCTCGCCGTCCCGAAAAGCCTTGGTTTCCACCGCTGACACGCCCAGTGATTCGTCCCGCAACGGGACGACTTCCAGGGCTTCGGGCAGTGCGGCTGTGGGGCCGGCCGGGACCGCGTCCGGGGGGCCAGGGGTGTTCACGGCCACCCGCCAGGGCGCGCCGTCCTCGGCGGTCCCGATGGCATAGCAGCTCGACGTGCCGCCGTGGATGAAGGCGTTTTCGATTCCCGCTTCGCGCAGTGCGTCCGCCGCGCAATCAATCGCGTAACCCTTTCCGATCGCCCCGAGGTCCAGCATCATCCCCGGTAGCGGAAAGCGAACCGTCAGTGCTTTCGGATCCAGTTCAACCCGAAGCATGCCCACCAGAGCCCGCGCGGCTTCGAGTTCGTCCGCCCGGGCCACCCTGCCCGGCCCGCCGAGGAATCCCCAGGCCCGCAGCAGCGGCGCCACGGTGGGGTCAAACGCGCCGTCGGTTGCCGCACACAATTCACGCGCCCGTTGCAACAACCGGAACACCGGAGGAGACACTCGCACCGGTTCGAGCGCCGCGTGGGCATTGACTCGCGCAATCTCGCTCGTCGGCCGGAACAGGCTCAGTTGCGCTTCGAGGCGTTCGATCTCGTTCAGCGCCTCGTCCGCCGCCGCCCGCAGGACGATGGGGTTGCCCCCGTGCAGCAGCACCTCGAAACGGGTGTTCATCGCATGGCGCGCAACGGCAAGGGCGGACATGGGAGCGGAGACTGAAAAGCAATGGGGCCCGCCGGGAAAGCCGGCGAGCCCCGCGCCATGCCTAAGACATTCCGTTCAGGAAGGTTCGAGCACGCCGTAGTTCAACGGCTTCACTTCCCGGCCCGTCCCGTCGGTCACCTTGCGGGTCTTCTCGTCGAAGTGGCAGGTGATGCCCAGCCGGTCCGCCATCTCACCCAGCGAAATCACCGTCTGGACACGGATGGCCAGCTCGATGTTGGCGTTGGGCAGCTTGTTGGTGCGAATGCAGGAATACCAGTTGGCCTGGTGAACGCCGACATCCTCCACCGGGACGAGGTTGTCGTAGGTCTCCGGGTCAATGTCCTCGCTGAACGGCCGCTCGGGTTTGAGTTCAACCTTGTTGCCGCCGATGAAGAGCGTGCCCATGTGGCCACGGATCACATCCGGCACGCCGACCTCGTTCACCGAGCTGGAGCAGACCATCAGCGAGTAGCCGTTCGGGAACTCGGCGATCAGCGTCAGGCATTCGGGCACATCGCGCACCGGGGTGCCCGGTGTGTTCTTGTCGGTGCCGATCTTCTTGGTGCCGAGGGCGGCCACCCGCAGCGGGAACTCTGGATTACCGGTCGCGAGCACCAAGGGATGCAGTCGGTGCGGGAAGAGGTCGCCCAGCAACCCGGCACAGTAGGGGTAGTACTTGCGCCAGCGGAAGAAGTGATCCGCGTTGAAGTCCACCTGCTTCTTGATGTCCGTGCCGATCCACGCGCGCCAGTTGACGTTGTCGGCCTTGAGGTCCGGATCAATCGAGTAGTTCCACTCGCCCTTGGGGTTGTTGCGCATGTACGCGCCCTGCCCGAGCACCAACGGCCCGATCTTGCCCGCCTTCACCAGCTCAGCCGCCTTCTGATATTTCGCGTCCGAACAGCCCTGCGACCCGACCTGGAACACCTTCCCGGTGGCCTTCACCGTATCCCACACCTCGAATGCCTCGGGCAGGTAACGGGTCATCGGCTTCTCCACGTAGATGTGTTTGCCGGCCTTCATCGAATCAATCGAGATGCGGGCGTGCCAGTGATCCACCGTGGCGCAGAGGACGGCGTCAATGTCCTTGTCCTCAAGCATCTTCCGGTAGTCGTCGTAGGTCTTCGGGTTGCTGCCGGCCTCGGCCTTGGCGCCGTCCAGACGTTTCTTCCAGAGATCGCAGACCGCGCCGATGGCCACGTTGCTCTTTTCCGCCAGAGATTTCGCCGTGCGGAGGTGGAACATGCCCTGCCCGCCGAGCCCCACGATACCCAATACAATCCGGTCGTTCGCGCCGATGACGCGGCCGGTCGAGGGGGCGGAGTCCGCGCCATAGACAGGTGTTTTGAAAAGGTTGGCGCCAGCCACGACGGCGCTGGCGGTGGCAGCCTTCTTGATGAAACTCCGGCGCGACTCGGCACCGGGTGATTGCAGGTTCGATTTCTGATTCATAAGACGATAAGCGCGTTTTCGCGCGCGGTTGGACGCACGCTAGGCCATTTATGTTCAGGGTCAAACCGAAAGGGTCGGCACGCCGGGCCTCGGTAGTGGCCGTCCACGGTCAGTTGGGGGAGATCAAGGCGGGATGGGTTTGAGGTGAAATCGGGGTTTGGTTTTCCACCAGGCGTTCCAGGCTGGCGCCGGGGATGGAGTTGCCGCCAGGCGTAAATCCCCTCCCGGTTGCCCAAGAGGTAGCCGAAGAGAGCGCAAGACTCCCTGGACCGTCAGCCCCACCGAGGGCCGGTGCGGATCGCCCCCAGCGCCTCCTTGCTGTCCGTTCCCGAGGAGCGTCATGAGGCGGCGGAACTCGGCTTGATCCGGCCCGGTGAAGGCGCGGACGGCTCGGGCGAGCTGCCAGCGATCCAGCCGCCAAGGGCGGTGGGGGAATTGGTTTTCCCGCCGCCGTTCCAAGCCTTCATCGCCGTCGCTCAAGAGCACGTGGAGGTCCGGACGGAAGTGGCGGTCAGCCAGAGCAGCGTGCGCCAACGCTGGACGGTGCAGCGGTGTCGGTTGTTGGCGAGCCAAGCGTCTCGGGGGCGGCGAAGGCACGGGAATTGGGCTGACGTCCCGCCGCGCGGGTCGGTTCCAAGATGGCTGGTTCGAGGTCATGGACCAAAGCCAAGCGACCGGCTACCGTAGCGCCGCCACTCATGGAGATGGGGTAAGCGACCGTCCGCGGGCGAGGTTCATCCGTACTTTTCGGTTTGTTTGAGTCGTGATCCTCTTCCCCGCCAAGTGACAACACCGAACACCAACGAAAAAAGCTTGCCAGTACCCAGGCACTGGCCCTACCTTTTGCTGCTCGTGAGACGCGGGGTGGAGCAGCCCGGTAGCTCGTCAGGCTCATAACCTGAAGGTCGTAGGTTCAAATCCTACCCCCGCAACCAATTTCAAGCCCCTGCAAGCCTGGCTCGCAGGGGTTTACTGCTTCTCCTTGCCAAACCGGCAAGCCCATGCAAACCCCTGCAATTCCGGGCCTTCCTATGCCCGAGAACCAAACATTTGCCAAACATTTTGCCTCCGGAGAGGGCCTGACGAGCGCAGGTTCGAGTCCGGCGGACGAGGTAGGAGGCGGCCCTGACGCGGTAGCGGCCCGAGAACCGCCGGGTCCTGCGCGAAGGCTGGAACGTCGCCATCGGAGCGCTTCCGCCCGCTTTTGCCGACGCGTCGGCGAGCGAACCGGGGACGGAAGCCAATCGGGGGCGTTCCTGCAATGCATCGCCCCGGAGGATGCAAGCTCGCTCTTTCACCAAGCCGCCCCCCCAATCTTCCGTCGGGCCGACAGGGCTCCATCAATAACTGCGATTCAGTTCGGTGCCGGAGCAGCCCTGTCGCGGATCATGCACACGAAAATTAGGGAAAGCTGGGTAGATCGTGACCCCTGTGGTGGGGGGAAGGCAAGTAGAGGTGGTGGCGTTTGGAGAGGTTGAGGGGACGCCAGTTTAGCACCGCCCCGACCAGCGCCGGGGCCCGGGCCTGGAGGATTTGCAGGGGGCTTTGCCATTCCTTGGCCCGGTTGGGGCGCACGAGGTTGAAGTAAAGCCAGTAGGTGGTGACCTTGCGCCAGAAGTCCGCCGGGCTGCTGAAAGACTCGCGATCAAAGAACTCGTCTTCGACCAGGCGGTGAACGGTTTCCACATCACTCTGCCAGGTGTAACGCTTGGGCGGGATGTAGCGATGGCTTGAACCCAAGGCGCGGACGGCGGCGGGCAGGCCTTGCTCGTCCTGGTTTTCGAGGAACTCACACCCATTGTCCGTCTGCCAGGTCAGGCGGGAGAGATCGACGCCGTGACCGGCCAGATGGACGGAGAGCTGTTCGGCCAGGAAGGTGGCGTAGGACTTGGACAGTTCGTCGGCGTAGCCGGTGAAGCAGGCGCCGGAGACCGGCTCGCGGGCAGTGTATTGGAAGCGGGGCAGTTGGAGGCGGGTCATCTGCGGCCAGTAATGGGGAATGTCCTGCAAATACTTGGTGTCGGCGGAGAGCTGGCCAAAGAGCGGCCAGCAGCGTTTGACGTGGCGGAGCTGCTTTTTGGTGGCGGGCTTCTTTTTGCGGGGCCGGGTCAGGTGGTGCTGGCGGAGGATGCGGGCGATGGCGTTGTGACTGACGGGGAGCGCAAACTCGTGCTGGAGGCGCTCGGCGCCGAACCCGGTTTGCTGGCGGAGCTTGACGATCTGCCCTTCCACTCCGGCGGAGGTTTGATGCGGGCAGTGTTTGGGGCGGCGGGAGAGTTCGGCCAGCGCGGAAGGTTTGCCGGGGACGTGGCGGCGCAGCCATTTGCGGACGGTGTTGCGGGCGCAGCCGAACTCCCGGGCGGCGGCCTTGAGGCCGTGCTTGCGGGCGAAGGCGACGAGCTTCTGATGGAGCCAGTGGCGGTCGGTCTTCATGCGATAGAGTTCAAAGTAGGTGCTGTGCACGCCGGGAGGATGGCAGGTTTTGCGCGCCGCTGCTGCGCCTCCTCCGGAGGAGGCGCAGCAGCTCCTCCTTGCGGCGGGCGCTCAACACCTTCAACTTCACCACAGGGGGGTCACGATCTACCCAGCCTTTCCCACATGCTGTTTAAAACCTGATTGACTTTGAAGCTTGACTTTAATAGTCGCCGAATCAGTTCTAGCCTGCGCTTCAGCACTGATCGCACGGTTTGTTGGTGGGGGCAGCTTTCGGATTTGAGGTGCGGGCGGAGGGTCGGCTTTGTGGCTGAGCGTTGAGGATCTCGTCATCGAGACGAGGCGCAACGTGCGGTTCGCCGAGACGGGAGCGCTGAACCGGCCGACCCGCCGACAACCTCGATCGGGAGCCGAAATGAAAGGGCAAAGGAAGAGTGCGGTCAGGCCGTCATCCGCTCCTGCCGCAGCGAAGGTTTTCTGGTTCAACTTTCTCAGTCCACGGTCGCGTCGCTGCAGCGTCTGGTGGTCCGGCCCGAACCGGGTTTTGCGGGCCGGTGATCGTGGCCTCAGAGGAATCTGCTCACGGGCCGGGCTTGGCCGGGCCCGGACGCTGTCCGGTGTCGCCATGCTGGCATTGGGGGCGTTGATCAGCGCGGCAGCAGCCCGGGCCGGCGTGCTCTACGACCTGGCCGCCGACTGGAGCACCAACCAAAACCCCTTCGGCGTCTGGTCGCTCTACAAATCCGAGAGCGCGCTGTTCACCATCTACCAACCGGGTTACGGCTGGGCGGACCAGCCCTATCCGGAGACGGCCCACGTGCCGGTGTGGAGTTTGGGAGAGGGCGGCACAAACGTCGTGGCCCACAGCGCGGAACAGGACCGGACCGGGTCGGATGTCACCAAGGCCCGCTGGACCAGTCCCACCAACGGTGTGGCGAAAATACGCGGCTGCATTTGGATGCCGGCGGACCTAGGCCGGCGCGTGGGCTGGCAGTTGCGCAAGAACGGCATCGTGCTGACGTCGGGCGAGGTCTATAGTGGCGATCCCTACGACGCCGCAAACCCCTGCTGGTTTGAACTCGGCTCGGGCGGCCCCGCAGTGCTGACCCAGCCCGTGCTGGCAGGCGATTACTTGGAACTGGCCCTGATTTCGTTGAGCGAGAATGGCAACCTGGGGCAAAGCGTCGGGGTGGTTTTCCAGGTCGAGCTGACGCCCGGCACCGTGCTGCCGACGATCACCCGCCAGCCCTCCAATCAAGTCGTGCTGGTCGCGCAGGACGTGACGTTCCAGGTGGGCGCGGTTGGCAGCGAACCGCTGGCCTACCAATGGTTCTTCAGCGGCGGGCTGCTGGCCGGGGCGACCAACGCCGTCTTGAATCTGCCGCAGGTCACCACCAACCAGGCCGGCAACTACTTTGCCCTGGTCAGCAACCTCTGGGGTGTCGCTACCAGCCAAGTGGCCACGCTCACGGTCCTCGCCTGCGGCGACACGCTCCCGAACTTGGTGGCTTGGTGGCCGGCTGATAGCGATGCCAATGATCGGGCCGGCTCGCATCACGGCACCCTCCACAACGGCGCCGCGTTCGCCGCGGGCAAGGTTGGCGCGGCCTTCAGCCTGGACGGGGCGGACGATTACATTGACACCGGCCGCTGGACGCCCGGCAGCACTTGGACCGTGGCCGCCTGGGTCAAACCCTCCGCAGCCCCGGCCGGGCGGCGGACCATTCTCGGCGGGGCTGCCGAATGCGCCGACTGGGGCATCGTCATGCAGGACGGCGTGTTTGGCCTGCTCAGCAAGCCGCCGAGCGGGTGCACGTTCACGGTCGGCTCGGGCGTCCAGGCCGTGCCCGGCACGTGGTATTTCGTGGTCGGCACCTGCGACGGCAGCACCGCCCGCATTTACGTGGACGGTGAACTGCGGGCCTCCGCGGCGGTGGCGGCGGGTTATGTGGGCACATCCGCCGGCACACGCCTGGGCAACGAAGTCTGGTGCAACTGTGACCACTTCCCGGGCCTAATTGACGAGCCAATGGTGTTCAACCGGGCGTTGGTGGCGGAGGAGATCGTCTTTCTGTTTGCGTCGGCCAACTGCGCGCCGCAACGGCCGCTCATCTTCCAGCCGCCGGCCAGTCAGGTGGTGCTGGCCACACGCGACGTGACGTTCCTGGTGGGCGCGGTTGGCAGCGAACCGCTGGCTTACCAATGGTTCTTCAACGGCGGGCCGCTGGCCGGGGCGACCAACGCTGTGCTGAACCTGCCGCTGGTGAGCACCAACCAGGCCGGCCCGTATTTTGTCGTGGTCAGCAACCTGGTCGGCGCCGTCACCAGCCAGGTGGCCGTGCTGACGGTGTTGCCGGATACCGTCGGGCCGGCCGTGGTGGCATTTACGCCCAGCGGCGTACTCAACACCAATGTCAGCAGGTTGACCGTGCAGTTCGACGAACGGATCAACATGGACAGTTTCACCGCTGCCGACCTCAGCGTGGTGACGCCGGGCGGGGCATTGAACTCCGCCACGTTCACCATCCAGCCCGTGGCACCGGGGGACGGCACTGCTTTTGAGGTGTTGATTCCGAGCCAATCCCTGGAAGGGGACTACACCGTGCGGATCGGCCCGTTCATCACGGACCTGTCGGGCAATCTCATGGTGGGCGGAAGCCTGTTCGAGAGTCAGGAGTTCACCAGCCTACCGGGTCACTGGACGCTGCTCGGCCACGCGGCATGGAACAGTGGCGGCTTCGTGCGGTTGACGCCGGCCACCACTCAGCGGAAGGGATCGCTGGTTCTCACGCAGCCCCTGCCCGCGGGGCCCTTTGTTTTGAGCTTCGATTTCCACATGTCCAACGGCGGTAGCGTGGGCGATGAAGACGGCCCCGGCGCGGACGGCATTGCGCTGAACATCCTGTCGCACGTGCCGAGCACACCCTTCTTTTACGGCGAAGGGGACAACGCTCCTGCGTTTCACCTCTTCCTGGATAGCTACGGTCATCCGGTGGGAAATCCTGGCGACACCAACGGCGACCATATCGCCATCGGCTGGACCGGGACCAACGGCAGCGTGAACAAGGCGATTCAGGTCAAGGTGCCGCAGCGGTTCATTGATACGGGCTTGTGGCATGCAGAGGTCGAGTTCGACGGCGCCGGCTTGTTGACCGCCCACATCACTTCGCCCACCGGCGCGGTGACGCACGTATCACAGATTATTCCGGTGGATGCGATTCCGCCCCAGTTCTACTTCGGCTTCGGAGCCTACACCGGCGGCGGCTATGCGAACCAGGACGTGGATAACGTCCTGATCCGCCAGTTGACCGCGGGCGGCGAGCACGTCGCGACCTTCACGATAGACAAGACCGGCCCAAGCATCACCAGCGTCAGCCCATCCGGCATCGTCTCAAATACGATGACCTCCTTCGAGGTGAACCTCGATTCGGTTTACGCCGCCAGCAGCATTTCGACGGCGGACGTGACGATCAGCGGCCCGAACGCGCCTGCGGTGCAAAGCGTGAGCAGCCTCAGCGCTACGAGCTTCCGCGTGACGCTGGCCGGGCCATTGCCGCAGGGCGACTTCACCATCACGATCGGGCCGGAGATCACCGACCTGGCCGGCAACCCGATGGCCGCGCCATTCCAGGCCAACCTCACGATATTCCTGCCCGACCTGACGGTGTCGAGCCTCACCGCGCCCGCGTCCGCGTTGGCCGGGCAGCCGTTGAACCTGGGCTGGACCGTGACCAACCTCGGCCCGGGCCACGTCATTGCCGCCTGGAAGTCCCGCGTGCAGTTGGCCACCAACGCCGCCGGGGAAGGCGCGGTCACGCTGGCCAGCTTCACCGCCACCAACCTGCTGGCCGCCGGCACCGCGCTGTCCCAAACCGGTCTCGTCATTCTGCCCGCCACGGCCGCGGGCAACCGCTGGCTGGTCGTGACGGCGGACGCCGACAACGAAGTCCTTGAGAACACCGAGACAAACAACGCGGTGGTGGCTGCCGTGCCTGTGACCCTGCTGACGCCCGATCTGGCGCTGGCCGGGTTGAGCGCGCCGGCCTCGGCGCAGTTTGGGCAGACGATTGCGGTGACCTGGGCGGTGACCAACGTGGGCACGGCATCGGCCGCGGCCGCCTGGAGCGACCGGGTGTATCTGAGCGCGGTCAGCAACTCGATCGCCGGCGCGACCCCGCTGGTGACGGTGGCGGCGGAGGCCAGCCCGTTGCCGGCGGGCGGCGGTTATGCCCGTTCGGCCAACGTCACGTTGCCGCTGACGGCGGACTCGCTTCCGGGGACATTCTGGCTGGTGGCGGTGGCCGATTACCAGGACGCCCAGCCGGAGGCCGCCGAAGCCAACAACCTTCGCAGCGTGCCGCTGGCCCTCGATTTACCGCCGTTGCCGGACTTGGCCGTCACGGACCTGATTGCGCCCGCGTCCGCGGCGCCCGGCGTGCCGCTCGCGCTCGTATGGACCGTGACCAACGCCGGAACGGCCGTCGCTACCGGTCCGTGGACCGAGACCGTGTACCTTTCGGGTGACACCAATCTGGGCAGCGACATGCTGCTTGGTTCGTTCACCGTCACCAATGTTTTGACCGCCGGGGAGTTCTTGACGACCACGCAGGCTGTCACGATGCCCACGACGCTGCCGTGGAGTGAAGTATGGTTCCTGGTGGTGGTGGACAGCGACGGGGACCTTATCGAACTGGCCGAGACCAACAACGCGGCGTTCTCCGCCGACGCGCTGGCGATGGAAAGCACGCTTACGCTGCACCTGCCCGTGACCGAGGTGAGCGAAAGCGCCGCGGCAGCCGTGATTGGTACCGTCACCCGAAGTGGCAGCCTCGCCACCAACCTTGAGGTGACGCTGACCAGCAGCGACACCAACGAACTGCGCGTGCCGGCCACGGTCACAATCCCGGCAGGGGCGGCCATGACGACGGTTGACCTGATAGTCGTGCCGGACAACGTCGTGGACGGGCCGAAAGCCGTGCTGCTGACGGCCACGGCGCCGGGGGTCCGCTTCGACCAAGCGGTGCTGCGGGTGCTCGACGCAGACCGCCCACAGTTGACGCTCACGCTCGCGGCGGCGGAGGTAATTGAGGGGCAACCGGTGGCCGCCACGGTCACACGAACCTGGGGTGTGAGCAACGAACTGGCCGTGCTGATCGAGAGCCTCAATCCCGGGCACCTGGCGGCACCCGGCACGGTCACGCTGCCGGCCGGCTCGAACAGCGTAACTTTCGACCTGATTGCGGTGGACGACAGCCTGGTGGAAGCCCCGACACCGTGCCTCGTGACGGCGAGCGCGCCCGGTTTCCTTGGCGGTTCGGCGACCCTCAACGTGCTGGATGACGATTGGCCGCAAGTCACGGTCAGCCTGGCCAACCACACCGTGAGCGAGAACGCCGGCGCGCAAGCCCTGCTGGGCGCGGTCACGCGCAATCTGCCCAGCGCCCGCCCACTGTCCGTGGAATTGGTCAGCAGCAATCCGGCCGCGGCAACTGTGCCCGCGCTGGTGGTGATTCCAGGCGGCGAAACCACGGTTCAATTCGTGGTGACGCCCGTGGATGACGCCGTGCCGGACGGGCCGCAAACCACCGAGATCGGCGGGTTCGTCCTCGCCTCCGGGTCGGCCACGCGGCTGTTTGCCATCGGGTCCGACCGGTTGACCGTGACCGACGACGACGGCCCGGCGCTTGGTTTGACCGCGGCGCAGAAGCTGGTCCGCGAGGGGCTGAGTCCGGCGACGACCTTCACGGTGACTCGGAACACCCCGCCCACCAATGCGCTCACGGTCACAGTGCTGTCCAGCGATCTGACCGAAGCGACCGTGCCGGCGAGCGTGGTGATTCCGCCAGGGCAGCCGTCAGCCACGTTCGCCCTGACCACGATCAATGACGGGGTGAACGACGGCAACCAAACCGTCACGATCACCGCCGCCGCCGATGGGTTTGCCGGGGCGGCCGAGACGGTCACGGTGACGGACACGGACTTGCCGGACCTGGTCGTCGCGCAGCTCGACGTGCCGCCGTCTGCGGATTCGGAGAGTTCCATTTCGATCACGTACCGGGTCGCCAACCAGGGCTTCGTGCCGGCTGGCAGCAACTTTCTCACCCGCGTCTTTCTCTCCCACGACGCGACGGTGGGCGACGACACACTCGTGGGGCAGTACGCCTTCAACGGCGCCTTGCCCTCCGGCCAGTACTTCGAGCAGACGCTGCCCGTGCGGATGCCGCGCGACAGCGGGTCGTACTGGCTGATCGTCCAGACCGATCCGGACAATCGCGTGGCCGAAGGCCTGGAGGACAACAACACGGCCATCAGTCGGACCGCTCTTCAGGTCGGGCCGGCGTACCGGGCCACGGTAGAAACGGATGTGACCACGGCGCTCGCGGGCACGCCGGTGCCGCTGCGTGGGCGGGCGACCAATCACGTCGGATCGCCCGTGCCGTTCAAGCTGGTGAACATTCACGTGCTTCACAAGGGCGCCCGGCGGATCATCTCGGCGGTCACAGACGCGGACGGAAACTACGCGATTACGTGGACGCCGTTGCCCGGCGAGGCGGGTTACTACGAGGTGGGCGCGGACCATCCGGGTGTCAGCACCACGGCGGCGCAGGATGCCTTCAGGTTGCTGGGCATGAAACCCAGCGTGTCGGTCATCAGCCATCAAATGGTGTCGCTCACGACCCTGACGGGCGCGTTCCAGCTTGAGAACCTGACCGACGTGCCGCTGCAGGCACTGCAAGTGCGGGCGAGCACGACGCCGGACATTCGGGTGGAGGCCCAGGTCACAAACACACTGCCTGCTTCCGGCAGTGTGACCGTGAGCTACTCGGTCACATCGTTGGTGGAGGAGGAATCGCTGGTGACGTTCACGTTCATTTTCACCACCGCCGAAGGCGTGACCGCAGAAGTGCCGGCGCAAGTGATCATCGAGCCGTTGCGCCCGCGCCTGGCGGTGAATCCGGGCACGCTCAACGTCGGCGTGGTGCGCGGCCAGCAGCGGCTGGTCGAGCTGGAGGTCGTCAACGTGGGCGGCGCCCCCAGTTCGGCCCTGACACTCTCCCTGCCGGCGGTCTCGTGGCTGCAGGTGGTATCCACCAATCCCATTCCACCGGTGGCGGCGGGCGCGACGAACCGGTTCGCGCTCCAGTTCCTCCCGCCGGCGGACCTGAACCTGGGCGAGTTCACCGGCACGCTCGGTGTGTCCGGGGACGGTCTATTCGTGCCGGTGCCGTTCAAAGTCAGGGTGGTTTCGGACGCGCGCGGCAGCGTGAGGTTCACGACCGTGGACGAGGCCACGTACCATGGGACACCTCTGACCAACCTGGCGGGCGTGACGATCATTTTGCGGGATCAATACGACGGTTCGGTGGTCGCGCAGGGCCAGACCGACGCGGCCGGAGAGTTGCTTTTTGAGAACCTGCCCGAAGGGACTTACAACCTCGAAGCCACGGCGCCGCGCCACGACACCACCACGGGCACGGTGCAGGTCAAACCGGGCGAGTTGAACGACCAGGAAATCTTTCTCCGCACCCAAGTGGTCCGCTACACTTGGACGGTCGAAGAAATCGAGATCGAGGACCGGACGCGGATCACGCTGGAAACCACCTTCGAAACGACCGTGCCCGCGCCGGTGGTCACGGTGGAGCCGAACGTGATTGACCTGGCGCAGGTTCAGGGTGACGAGGCGCAGGTGGACCTCAAGATCACCAACCATGGCCTGATCGCCGCTCAGAGGGGACAACTCGTCTTCGGCACGCACCCGGATTGGACGCTTACGCCACTGGTCAGCGACGTGGGCGAGTTGCCGGCGCGCAGTTCGATCACCGTCCCGCTGCTCATCAAACGGGTCCGACACGGCGCAGGCAAGGCCACGGCCGCTTCAGACTCGAAGGTCTGCGAGATTCCGGCCCATTGGGAGCACATCCTTCTTTGCGGTCCCTTTGGCGTGACCTACAAGGTCCCCATCTGGATTCCCCATGCCCGTTGGGATTGCGGAGCGCCCACCAACGCGGGTGCCTCGCGCATTCCCTTCGTGGGTGAGACGCCGCCGACCAGTGGCCGCCTCTCCGGCGGTGTGGCCTCCGGGCCGATGGAACTCACCTTTAGTGAGAGCCGGCCGTTCGTGCGCGCGAAGGATCCCTGCGCCTGCGAGCCGGACTCTTTCTCCGAGGCCTGTTGGTCCGCCCAGGCCGGTTTCCGGTACGACCTCGCAGGTCCTATCAAGGAGGCGGTGAACGCTTACCTGAACGTGAACGCGCCCGGCATGAAGCTGCGCGGCTTGCGGCTGAGTTCGACGGCCGCCGCCCAGCTTTGCACCTGTTGCGCAGAGAGCAAGGTGGGGTTGAAGGCCAAGGGCAAGTTGGGCCTGGGCTTGGAATTGATCATCGGCTACGGCCTGCAGCCGGAGTTCACAAAGACCTTGATCGTCGCCGGGGAAGAGGTCCAAGCCAAATTCGACGTCCTCGCGGGGCTGGAGTTCACCGCTTACGGCACGGTGGATGCGGAACTCTCTACCAAGTGTCATTTGCGCGATCTCAAGCTGTGTCTGGTAGGCACGGTGGGAGCCAAGGTGTTCGCCGGTTTCAAGGGCAGCGCCAAGCTCACCGTGTTCGTCGCTGGGGTGCCGACCGAGGGCACCGCCAAGGCGGCTGTGGGTTACGAGACCGGATTGAGCCTCCGATTCAGCGGCTGCAACGACGGATCGAGAAAACTGGAGGGTTGCTTCGACGGCTTGGTGGCCAAATTGGAGCTGGAAGGCTCAATCACCCTCCGCGGCACGGAGCGCTTCATTAAGGAGGGGTGGACCGAGGTGCTGCTTACGAACCGATGCTGCACGTTGTCCAGTTGGTCCGGCTGGTCCGAGGGTAACGCGCTGGCGTCGGCTCAAACCGACAGTGCGGACGCGGTGGCGCAGATGTTCAACTATACCAGCGCGGCCGAATTGGCGCGCGCGGCCTCAGAGCAGACCGGCCAGGTCGTATCCTCGCCGGCGTCGGCGGGGTACGCATTGACAAGGCCCCGGCACGTCACCTACGTGGCGTTGCCACCACGGCCCGTCACGCCCGCAATTGTCACCGCCAGCGCGGGCGAAGGGAGCGCGCGAGCCGCTTCCGGAGCGGAGGTCTGCGCCCAGGTCCGCCTCCAACTTGAACAGGAGGCCGTGCTCACCCGTAAAGCCATCGGGGCCACGCTCGAAATCATCAACGAATCGGATACCCTGCCCCTCACCGACCTGAATGTGGCCGTTTCGATCTACGACGAAAACGGCAACCTGGCCAACGACCGGTTCGTGATCCTGCCGCCGGAACTCACCGGCCTCATCGTCACCGATCCGGGCGTGCCGGGCACGAACGCCTTCGACGTGGCTCGGGAATTGTGGGCCATGCCCACCGCCAGCACGGGCCGCGCCCGGTGGATCATCTTGCCCACCGACGACGCCGCGCCCGAGGGCGTCACGCGCTATTATGTGGGCGGGTCCATGAGCTATCGGGTCGGCCCGGCGGCCGCCTCGGCCGTGTTCGTGCCCGTCGGCGTCAACGTCTATCCCAACGCCCGCCTGCGACTGCGCTACTTCCACGACCGCGACGTGTTCAGCGACGATCCGTTCACCGAGGTCATCGAGCCGAGCGTGCCGTTCTCGTTGGCGGTTCTGGTCGAGAACGTGGGCCGGGGCGAGGCCCGCAACTTCAGAATTACCTCCGCCGAGCCGCGCATCGTCGAAAACGAGAAGGGGCTGCTGATTGACTTCCAGATCATTGCCTCGGAGGTCGCGGGACGGAACACCGTGCCGTCGTTGACCATGAACCTTGGCGACATCGGCCCCGGCTCAACCGTGCTGGGCCGCTGGCTTTTCACCTCCACCCTCCAGGGGCTGTTCGTGGATTACCGGGCCACCTTCGAGCATGAAGATTCGCTGGGCGGCCGCGCGACTTCGCTCATCGAAGACGTGACCATTCACGAGATGATCCACCTGGTCCAGGCCGGCGGAGCCTTTGAGGACGGGCGGCCGGACTTCCTGGTCAATGACTTGCCCGATCCCAACGACCGACCCGATACGCTTTACCTGAGCGACGGCAGCACCAATCTGGTCGAAGTGGTCGAGACCGCCGCGGTGGACGCGCCGCCGGGGGCGGGTCACTTGCAGGTGCACCTGACCGCGCCCATGCCCGCCGGCTGGGCCTACCTGCGCGTGCCCGAGCCGGGCGACGGCCAGTTCCTCCTGCGTCGGGTGGTACGGTCGGACGGCGCGGAGATCAGCGTGGGTACAAACGCCTGGAGCACCGACCGCACCTTCATCGGGCTGGGTCGGCGGCCCATCCGGGAGAACATCCTGCACCTGCTGGACCACAACAGTCCGGGCAGCTACACGCTGCACTACGAGCCGCTGCCGGCGCCGGACACGACCGCGCCCGACAGCCAGGTGGCGGCGTTGCCGGCGGCCAGTCGGGAAGCGTTTCCGGTGCAGTGGAGTGGCGCGGATGACTCCGGCAGCGTGGCCGGCTACGACGTGTTCGTGTCGGTGAACGGAGGCGCGTTTGTGCCGTGGTTGCAGCGCACCCGGCTGACGAGCGCCGTGTTCCAAGGCGAATTCGGCTCGCAGTATGCCTTCTACAGCCGGGCGGTGGACGCCGCCGGCAACCGCGAGGAGGTGCCGGCCACGCCCGACGCGCAGACCACCGTGTCATTGGTCAATCACGCCCCGGCCATCACGCCGCCGGCGGACCAGGTGCTCGACGAGGGCAGCGAGTTCAGGCTGACCCCGGTGGTAACGGACGAGGATGTGCCGGCCGACCGGCTGACGTTCAGCCTGTTGGCCGGGCCGCCGGGTCTGACGATGGATGCGGCCACCGGCCAGATGCGGTGGCTGACGGGCGAGGCCCACGGGCCGAGTACGAATATCATCACCTGGGTCGTGCGCGATGATGGGGTGCCGTCGAAGGCGGCGACCAACACGTTCCGCCTGGTGGTCAACGAGGTCAACAGCGCACCGGTACTGTCGCCGATTCAGGATGCGACCGTGCTGGAAGGCCGCTGGCTGATCGTGACCAACGTGGCCAGCGACGCCGACCTGCCGGCGCAGCAATTGACCTGGAGTCTGGTCAACCCGCCGGCGGGGGCGATGATTGACCCGGCCAGCGGCCTGTTCCGCTGGCGGCCCAGCGAGACGCAGGGCGGGGTGACCAACACGATCACCGTGGTGGTGCGGGACAACGGCCCGGGCAGTCTGGCCGCCACGCAGACCTTCCGGGTGACGGTGGTGGACGCGCTTAGCGACTTTGCGCTCGGCGTCGGCACCACCAACCTGCTGGCGGGCGAGGCCGGTTTCGTTCCGCTGGGGTTGGTGGCGGGGGTGCCGCTGACCAACGTGAGCTTCACCCTAACGACGGACGAAGCCGCGTTGACCAATCTGGTGTTGCAACCGCGGGCTCCAGGGCTGAGTGCCAGCTCACTGGAACGAGTGACCACCAACCTGTTCCGGGTGACTTTCGCCCTTCAGCCTGGGAGTCAGCTACTGGGCACCCAGGAACTCGCCCGGTTGAGTTTTTACGCACCGCCTCGGGAGGACTCCACCGTCGTCCATCTTGATGCCACCGAGGTGCTGGGAATTGGCTCGGATGGGACGGTGTACGACAACGGCGCCGGGAAGCCGGGGCGGGTCTTTGTTATTGCCCGACAACCCATCGTGGCGGATCTCGAGCGTTCGGCGGGCACCGCCACGCTCACGCTCTACGGCCGGCCCGGCCAAACCTACCTCATTGAAAGCACCCCCGCCCTCCGGGATGCAGCATGGCTCCAGGAAAGCCGGCTGGTGCTGAGCAACACCTGGATGCGCGTAAGCCTCCCGGAGGCAGCCGACGCAATGGGTTTCTATCGGGCCCTCGAAACGTCCGATGCCGGGTCGCTGACCGCGCGGCTTGAACCGGGCCGTTTGATCCTTGAATGGCCTGTCGCACGCCCAAACTGCATGGTGGAAGAAACCTCCCACTTGGGTGCACCGACCGGGTGGACGGTCGTCACCGATGCCACCATGGAACTAACCAACGGCCTGGCTCGGGTCCACTTGATCCCAACCTCGGGGACGCGCTTCTACCGCCTCCGATGCGACTGAACGCGCCGCCGTTACCCAAAACAGGTAACCGACCCGAGTGGCTTGGTGCTCCGTACTTCCGGGGAGTGGAGTCTGTCGCGGGGCGATCAAAATTTCACACTGGAACATCAAAATTGCCCAACCGCGGAACATCAAAACTGCGAATCGGTTCCGCCCCCCCCTTGCACCGCACCAGCCCTTTGATGTTAGGATGGCGCGTTGGCCTGCCGGATACGGCTCTGCGGAAGCGCAACCGGAGCGGCACGGTCAACCAGGGTTGAGTCTCCCTTCGACTCCGCCGTGAGGCCCTCTGGTCTCGCGGCGTTTTGTTTCTCCGGCAAGGGAGACTCATCAACCCGGATCCTAAGCGAAAAACTTTGGGGGTTTGGGGGCAAAGCCCCCAAGCTGGCCGGATGCAAAGAGACCTCGTCAACTGATCCATCGACACGGGGCTCCGTTCATCCGCCACTTGCTGGCCCAACTGCGCGCCGAGCGCGTGTCGCTCGCCACGGTGGCCGAGCAACTGGAGATCTCCCGCCGCCGCTGCTACCAACTCTACCATGATTACCTGCAGGCCCGCGCGCGCCGTCCGCAAGCCCAGTGGACGCCCGGCCGCTCCGGCGGCGACCTGCAGAACGTCCAGAAACAGCAGCGCGTTGGTCCCCACCGCGCTCGGCGGGATCGCCCACTCGAAGGGCGGACCGTAGAGGGTCGCCTGATGAACGCCTTTGACCTCGATCTCGACGCGATCCACTCCGGGCCGGACGTCGCAACCGATTCGCGACGGCCAACCGCCGCCACGCAACGTGAGGTGCGACACCGCCGGCGGGGTCTGGGAGGGGAAGGTCCGAAACGTGCCCCCGTCACTTGTGACCGCGTTGCCGCCGGCACCCGCGGAACGGACCTGATACCGATAAGTGGTGTCGGGGTGAAGCTGGGTCAGGGTCACACGGTGGTCGAACGCGGGGGTGGCGTCGGTTACGGTTCCTTCCCAGGTCCAGGCGCTGCGGCTGAACCGCACCTCGCTGTCGCAAGCCTGGTCCGTGGTCCACGCAATACCGACCGTGGACTCGGTGAGTCCCTCGATGGCGGGACCCTCGACGATCTTGATCGGGACGCTCACCGTCCAGCGCGAGATCCAGAGATCTTCCAGACCAAGAGCCGCTTGGCCGTCGAAACCGCCCACGGTTGTCCCTGCCGACCACAGCCCGCCGTCCGCCGTCAGGGCCACCGCACCGGCGGTACTCACGGCCCCACCCCAGCGCCGGGTCCACTGCCTTTCGCCGTCCGCGCCGTAACAAGTCATGAAAGCCCCGCCCGGCCCGGGCTCGCCATCAAAGGGTCGCCGCTCGCCAGGCCCACCACATATACCCGTCCGTCCGCAGCCACGGTAACATCATGGGCGGCATCGGGACCGGAGGAGCCCCAGAGCCGGGTCCAAGCGACGGACCCGTCCGGCCTGATTCTCATCAGAAACGCGTCCGACCCACCCGATCATCCCGAGGCGGATGACCTCGCTACCTGCAGCGTGGGCCGTGCGGGACACATCCAAACGCGTCAGCGCGGCTCCCGCGGCGGCCGTGGCTGAAACGCGCAAGAAATCGCGGCGAGTCGTGGCCGTGCGGTGTGGTTTCATAAGGGAGACTAGAGCCGGATGGAGTAAAACGCCTGCGCCTCAGTCGGCATAATCTCAAAGGCCGAAGTGGCGCCGGGAACCTCGGTCCAAGGCCCGCTCACACTTGGCGCACTGAACAACTTACCTCCTCCAGACCAGGTAAGTGTGGCTTTGTCGCCCGTACGACTGATCGAGAGGGTCGGGCCGACGCTCACGGGCTCGAAGTAGAAGGTGCCGGCTGCGTAGCGGTTGCGCGGTCCGCCGTTCGGCGTACCCGGAAACTCTCCGGCATTACCGAAGCGTCCGCCTCCAACGAACGTCAAGCAGGCGCCGTCGAACAAGCCCAACTGGGCGACGTCATCGGGACGATTGCCGGTGTTGAAAAGCCGCTCCTCGGCTCCATATCCAAAGGCCACCACGGTACCCCGGAATCCCGCAGGGAGGTTCAGGGGCGTGGTCAAGGTCTTGAACCGGCCACCCCCCACCAACTCGCCTGGATCCTCCGGCGTGAACTCGATGGTGGCCCATTTCGGAGAGATCCGAGCGATCGTAGAGCCGGGCGGTAATCGGCAAACTCAAGCCATCGCTACCGTCGTCAAACACGCCTAACCGAGTAATCAGGATGGGGTTGTCAACGTCGAATTCCATACCCAGGGCGCCGCCGAAGGGTTGGTTGCCGACGGTGTTCGCCGGCACGGCGTAGGCGATCACCGCGGTTTGCGCCTCCGCGGCGGCGTGATCACGGCCACACCGCAGGCGGCAAGACCGAGCCAAAGGCGACTTCGACTGAGCCGCAGAAGGGCGCGCACCGGCGATCCGCGAGGTCTGGGATTCGTATTCATAGCATGGGTGTAGGGTCTTTGGGTCATCCAACCGGCAGAGCGACTAATCCAGCTCCCAGCCGTCGCGGCTGTGGAAAGCCCACCAATCGTACTCGGTCGCGCTGCCTTTGGTGCGCTCCGCGTGACCGTCCGCGCACACGATGTTGATGCCGCGGTTGTGGGGCATGTACTTGTAGTTCCAATACGGGATCTCCCAGACCAGGCAGGCCTTGGAGGGGATGGGGATGTCGTTTGCGGGACGTCCGCTCACGGGCTTGCTGACCTCGTAACTGCTCCGATCCCGCTTCAGGTAGATGTGATTCCAGACGTAGGTCACGCCGTCGTTGTCGAAGAAGAAACCCTGGGTAAACGACGACCCCGGTTCGCCGGCGGGCAACTTCATTTTGAGGCCAGCGGGGCAGGCGTAAGTGCCGCTGACCAGTCGCTGATCGCTCGGTCGGTTGCTTTTAGGTTTCGCGGTGTTCGTGCCGATGTACGGCTGCAGCAACTCCGGCATCCACATGTCGTCGGCGCGCAGGTCGTGATCGCCCCGCCAGGCCTTGCCCCAGTTCCGGCACAGCGGAATCCGCTCCCGATAGTCCGACACGTACATGTTCACCGCCAAGCCGATCTGCTTCTGGTTGTTCAGGCAGTAGGTCTGGGTCGCCTTGGACTTTGCCCGGCTGAGGGCTGGGAGCAGCATGCTAGCCAGGATGGCGATGATCGCAATCACGACCAACAGCTCGATCAGCGTAAACCCCATTCTCCCGCCCCCAGGTACCCTGGCGCGGCCACCCGTCTCCTGCTCAGCTCGCACGCCTAAGGCTGGCGCGCTTCGCCATGAGGATTTCAGCTTTTGCATAGCAGTCCAGCTTTCTCGCCCGCGAAACCGACCGATCGCAACGCTGGCACGTTGGGGCTCGTGCGGGCCAATACGGAGTTACAACGGCATAACTACTGGTCGGCCCGGAGTGAGTCAAGGGCCGACTCAACGGTTGCTGGGAAAGGCTGGGTAGATCGTGACCCCCCGGTGGTGAAGCTCAAGGTGTTGAGCGCCCGCCGCAAGGAGGAGCTGCTGCGCCTCCTCCGGAGGAGGCGCAGCAGCGGCGCGCAAAACTTGCCATCCTCCCGGCATGCACAGCACCTATTGTGAACTTTACCGCATGCGCACTGATCGTCATTGGCTGCACCAGAAGCTGGTCGCTTTCGCCCGCACCCACGGCCTCAAGGCGGCGGCACGCGAGTTCGGCTGCTCCCGCAACACCGTCCGCAAATGGCTGCGCCGCCACGTCCCCGGCAAACCTTCCGCGCTGGCCGAACTCTCCCGCCGCCCCAAGCGCTGCCCGCATCAAACTTCCGCCGGAGTGGAAGGGCAGATCGTCAAGCTCCGCCAGCAAACCGGCTTCGGCGCCCAACGCCTCCAGCACGAGTTCCAACTGCCCTGTTCCCACAACGCCATCGCCCGTGTCATCCGCCAGCACGGCTTGACCCGGCCCCGCAAAAAGAAGCCCACCACCAAAAAGCAGCTCCGCCACGTCAAACGCTGCTGGCCGCTCTTCGGCCAACTCTCCACCGACACCAAGTATTTGCAGGACATTCCCCATTACTGGCCGCAGATGACCCGCCTCCAACTGCCCCGCTTCCAATACACTGCCCGCGAGCCGGTCTCCGGCGCCTGCTTCACCGGCTACGCCGACGAACTGTCCAAGTCCTACGCCACCTTCCTGGCCGAACAGCTCTCCGTCCATCTGGCCGGTCACGGCGTCGATCTCTCCCGCCTGACCTGGCAGACGGACAACGGCTGTGAGTTCCTCGAAAACCAGGACGAGCAAGGCCTGCCCGCCGCCGTCCGCGCCCTGGGTTCAAGCCATCGCTACATCCCGCCCAAGCGTTACACCTGGCAGAGTGACGTGGAAACCGTTCACCGCCTGGTCGAAGACGAGTTCTTTGATCGCGAGTCTTTCAGCAGCCCGGCGGACTTCTGGCGCAAGGTCACCACCTACTGGCTTTACTTCAACCTCGTGCGCCCCAACCGGGCCAAGGAATGGCAAAGCCCCCTGCAAATCCTCCAGGCCCGGGCCCCGGCGCTGGTCGGGGCGGTGTTAAACTGGCGTCCCCTCAACCTCTCCCAACGCCACCACCTCTACTTGCCTTCCCCCCACCACAGGGGTCACGATCTACCCAGCTTTCCCTTGTGCACAGCAGGGGCGAGGGCCCTTTCGCCTCGAAGGCTGCCCCAGTCAACCGGCCTGCTTGGGCAGTCGACAAGCGGCGCACTGCCGGTTGTCTTGCGGACGGCCGTCCCCCGGCGATGCGTGCGTCCACCGGATTACTCGCCCGCCCACATCGCTTCCGGACCCTGGCCGAACTCGACCAACCCGCGCTCCGCGAACATCGGGATGAGTTCCTCCGCGTCCACCTTGACGCGCCAGAGCAGTCGTATGGCCGCGCTTCTGCTCTCGTGCCCTACTGCTTCCTCCCCGCGCCCAGGCGTCCTCGCCGTGATGTCACTCGAGGCCCGTGAAGGCGGCGAAGGCTGGTGGGCTGGGTCGAGTTGCATCATGGACGACGAACCGGGAGCGCAGTCATCCCGGCGGCATCGAGGCCGACAAGAGTTCATTCCCACTTCGTGTCGAACCGGCCCGAGCGGCGCAGCCTCAGGGCGGTGACCAGCCCAACGGGCACCACTCGGCGGGATTGACCGGCGGACTTCACTTGCTGTTGCCCAGCCTCCAACCCGCGCGTGAGCGGTGCTCGCGCGTTGGAGACGAGGGAGAAGGCGTGACACGAGGCTGCAGAGGACCGCCGAGAGCTTTAGGCGAGTTCCAACCTCCAAGCCAGGGCGGCAAGGACTTCCGCGATCCGGCGCTGGACCCGCCCCTCACGCCCGGTCGTGGCCTTGCGGACGGTGATCTGGGCATGGGCAATCTGCCACCGGCGGTCACCTATTGAGCCGCCGCCGATCGCGAGGAGGATGAGGAGGATGTTCCGGTTGCGCAAAATTTCCTTGCCTGACCCAGCCCGCGACATAGCCTGCCGCTCGATCCTCCACGGGAAGGTGGGCAAGAGCTAGGATCCCGGCCCGTTGGGGGACGCGAGCAACGCAACCATGAAGGCCCGATATCTCCTCGCCCATCTTCTTTCCTTCGCTGCCGCCGGCCAGTCGGCTTATCACGCCGCCGCCGCCACGCTCGATCCGGTGATTCTCGGGCGTTGGACCGAAGTTGCCGGCAAGGATGTCCGTACCGTCAGGGTGGCCGGTAACTTTGTGTATGTGGCCGCCCTCACCAACTTGCACGTGATCAACGTCGCCAATCCGGCGAATCCGGTTCGGGTCGGCGTGTACAACTCGAAGGCGACAATACGCGACGTGGCGGTTGTGGGAACCTACGCCTTCCTGGCCGCGAGCGAGGCCGGGTTCGAGACCTTGGATGTGGCCAATCCCACCGCTCCTCGCCGGGTGGGTGGTTACACCGGCGACGCCGTTTATGCCGACCGCCTTGTCGTAACCGAGACCCACGCGTATGTGCTCGAGAGTTGGGGTCTATCCATTTTCGATATGCAAGACCCGGTTCTCCCTCAAGTGACCGCCTGGTTGGAAAAAGGTTGGCTGCAATGGGAGAGCATTGTCAAAACGGGCAATCACGTGTGCGTGTCCGGTCGTAAGAGCATCGATATCGTTGACGTGAGTACTCCCTCCCAGCCGTGGCGGCTCGTCACGTATCTGGCGAGCCCTTTGCTTGGTTTGGAAGACGATCCGGATCCATACTTCAATGGAATAGCCAGCAGTGGCCCGCGGTTGTTCGCGAGTTTCACTGATGATCCGCCCATCCCGCCCTTCGATCACCCCGATTATGGGGGACTTGAGATCATTGATTTCTCCTACCCGGGCGATCCCCAGTTCTTGGGACGATACGTCACGTTCGCCACGGTCAATGGCGTCGCCATTTCCGGCAACTATGCCTACTTGGCCACCGATGCGGGCATTCTCGTGATTGACGTTACAGATCCGAGAGACCCTCGTCGGGCCGGTGGGAATCACCAGTTCCCCGCTCAAGCCGTCGCAGTGAAGGATGACAAGCTGTATGCGGTGGGACAGCGCGGCCTGTTCATCCTGCAGGTGGCGGCCGGGCCGGGACCCGCACGGCCCCAGTTCGCTGCCCCCATTCAAGTGACGCGCAACGGCGCACGGCTCACGCTCAGTGGGCCCACAGGCCAAACGGCGTACATCCAGCGCACCAGCAACCTGAGTCAATGGGAAGACTGGGTGAGCGTGAAGCTGGTGGACCAACCGGTGGAGGTCACTGACGAGGAGGCCGTGTCGCAATTCCAGCGCTTCTATCGGCTGGTCCTCAAGTAGCGCTCTCCTCCGCTCGACCGCGGTTGGCACAGGGGTCAAACCATGGCTTCGGACTGTCCAAGGTTGGCATGGCCGCCGCTTCCCAGCCCACTTGGCGGGCGTTGGGAATGACGCTGCTGAGGGGCGGGTTGCACAGCTCGCTCAGCAGCGCGTCGTTGTGCTGGCTGTGCTGGCCGGTGACCGCGAGGTCATCCGTCAACCGGAGACCCAGCGCGCGTCAGACATCCAAAACCTGTTGCCCCCGGATGTCGTAGCACACCATGACCCCGCACGGCCGGGGCGGCCCGCGCAGCCAGGCCCGGAGCTTTTCCTGCTCGCGGTCCCAGTCGGCGGCGTCGTCCACGGCGGCCGGATAGGTTACGCAGGTGCAGCCCCAGCGGGAAACGAGCGCTGCAAAGTGCCGGCCACGGTGCAGCCCCATTCCCCGCCCAGCGCATCGCGCCAAAACTCGGCCAGCACATGCGTCCCGCTGGTCGGCGGGCCGATGATCGTGGTGGGCGAGCCGTTCTGGTAGGTGGAGACCCGCTTGGCTGTCTCCTCGGTCGGCAGGGCGAAGTTGTCCGCGGTCAGTTCGCCCCATAGGCCCGGGTTTGCTGGTGGCATGGAGTCGAGAACGGGTTGTCACAACCCGCCGCACCTCACCAGACGATCTGTTGCCGCCTACCCGCGCAGGGCGGAGGGCGGGCGGCCCGTGAGCCGGCGAAAGGCGGCGCTGAAGTATGCCGCCGCGCCAAAGCCGGTTCGCTCGGCAATTTCGGCGACGCTCCACCGGGTCTGCACCAACAGCGCCTCGGCGTCGCGCAGTCGCAGCTTCAAGACGTGTTCCCACGGGGCCAGACCAAACGCCGCGCGGTAGTTTCGCTCCAGCAAGGAGCGTGACAGTCCCGCCGCCCGCGCCAGTTCGTCCACCATGAACGGCTGTCGGTAATGCTCCCGGATGTAACGGGCGGCGCGGGCCAGGCGCTCGTCGCCCACGGCGACTAGGTCGGTGGACTGTCGGGTGGCCACACCCAGGGGTGGGATTTCAAGGCGCTTCACCCGGGGCGCGCGACCGTGCATCCAGCGGTCCAGCATCGCCGCCGCTTCCCAGCCCACTTGGCGGGCGTTGGGGATGACGCTGCTGAGGGGCGGGTTGCACAGCTCGCACAGCAGCGCGTCGTTGTGCTGGCCGATGACCGCGAGGTCATCCGGCACCCGGAGCCCCAGCGCGCGGCAGACATCCAGAACCTGTTGCCCCCGGATGTCGTAGCACACCATGACCCCGCACGGCCGGGGCAGCACGCGCAACCACGCCCGGAGCTTTTCCTGCTCGCGGTCCCAGTCGGCGGCGTCGTCCACGGCGGCCGGATAGGTTTGGCAGGTACAGCCCCAGCGGGAAACGAGCGCCGCAAAGTGCCGGCCGTGGCTCTCGGACCAGGCAAAACGGGCGTCCCCGCAGTAGCCGAACTGGCGCAGGCCACGCTCGCGCAGGTGTTCCGCGGCGGCCCGGGCAATGCCGGCGCTGTCGCTGATGACGGTGGGGAATTCTTCCGTGACGCCGGCCGCACTGACGTTGACCACGGGCACATTGCGGCGGCGCACCGCGGCGGCGATTTCCCGGGTTTCGACGCGCGCGATGATGCCGTGCCCCTGCCAGTGCCGCAGCCAGCCCGGCGGCTCGTTGCCACGGCCCTGTTCGGAGAGATGCACGGCCCAGGTGTCGTGGGCCTCCATCCAATCCCGGACGCCCAGGAGGACTTCGCGGGCGAAGGCGTTCGAAGTCTCGATCAACAGGGCAACCTGAAAACGGCGCCGTGTTCCAGAGGCGCGTTGAGGAGCCATGGCCGCCTTCTGCCGTTACTGCCGTAAAAACACAAGAAAATTACGGAAAGGCGTATGGACGGGTCAGGCCGGGCCGAGCAAGCTCCCACGCATGTTCGCCCGCTCCAACTGCGCTGTGGCCCGCCCGCGCTCCGTGCGGCAGTTCTCGAGTTTCTCGGCAGGCCTGGAGTCGGGGCAGGCCTTGATGCCTAAAGACCTCGGGCGGCCCCGGTCGGGGAGGTCGCGCGGCGAACACCCCTGGCAAGGATTCACGAAACCCACCTCAACCGACCCGCAAAGCAAACGCATCATGAAGACATCCAAAACGCATCTGCTCACCCTCCGGGGGTTGACCCGCGTCGCCCTCGGCGCCGGTCTGCTGACCGGAGTCCTGCTCCAGGCTCAGCAGCCCATCGTCATCCCCGCCGACCACGCCTACCCTGCGGGCTCGGGGGACGCCGCGCAGCGCGGCTTCGTCGGCAAGGTTCACATCGCCCGGCAAAGCCAGTCGTTCAACGCCTCGATTGGCCGGGCCAATGCCCAACTCCGGGACGAGTTGATTGACAACACGCTCAATCCGCCCGCGCCCTACCTCAATCTCGTGCAAACCCCGGAGCATCCGGATCCATTCGACCCCAATCCGGTCGCCGCCGACGGCACGTTCACCAACACCACGGTGATCAATTACAGCATCAACGCCGCGCCGCCCAACGAGCCGCTGGACGAGGGCCTGTTCAACTCGTTCACCGGTCATCCGGACCGGCGTTACCCGGGGCTCCCCGGCTGGACGGATGACTCCTACTCCGCCACGGGCAATGTGAACGCCTTTGCCTGGGAGGAAATCGCCTGGCTCGAATTGCCGCAGGGTCTGATCACCATCGGCGTGAACGCTTACGACGCCGTGCAGATTGCCATCCACCGCAACGACCCGCGCGATCTGTTTCGGCAGCCGGTGGTGTGGTTTGATTCCAATGCGGGCCTGGCGGTGCGCAAGGCCGTGCTCGAGGTGCAGCAGGCCGGGGTTTATGGCTTTCGCATCGTCCACACGGTGTTCGGGGGCGTCTCCGCACAGGTCGAATTCTTTACCGCCGATGCCGAGGACACGCAGCGTAGTCTCGTGAACGACGCCGACGATGCCGCGGCGGTGAAGGCATTCCGGACTTTGACCGTGCCATCGCGGCCGTACGTGGATTCGGTCAGCCCGGGAATCGCCGCCAGTGGGGTGGCGGAAAACGCGCCGATCGAAGTCGTGTTGGTCAACCTCGGCGCCCACACCCCCGTGCTGAAGGTCAACAACTCCCCGGTCACCTTCAGCTCGAGCACGCAGGGGAACCGGACGACCTTGACCTACAATCCGCCCGGCGGCTGGGGCGGCGGCCGCACCGTGAATGTGACCGTCGAGTACGCCGGCGCCGTGGGCTCCTGGGCCTTCCAGACCCGGACCGGGCAAAAGGCGCTGGTCGTGGGGCTGAGCGCGGGCGACACCCTCATCGCGCAACGCCTGGCTTCCCAGTTTGGCATGGACGTGGACAACCTGCCGGAGGGCACCGTGTCCGCCCAGAGTTCCGGCAACGCGGACCCGGAGGCGGGCAAGGCGTTCCTGATGCAGTACAAACTGATTTGGAACTCCGAGGCGGTCTCTTCCGGTAGCGCCCGGCCGTACATCAATTTCCTGCGCAACAACGACCTGCCCATCCCGGCGATCAACGTCGAGCAGGCCAACGTGGCGGACTGGCGCCTCGGTCCAGGTGGCACGCAAATCGCCGGTGCGGACTTCGTCTCCATGACCGTCACCGATCCGCTCTCGCCGTTTGCCGCTGGACTGTCTGGCACGGTCCGCCTCGTCAAGGAGGGCGTCACCAGCGGCACGTGGCACAGCGCCTCGACGGCGCCTGACTACGCCTTTGGTCTGCTCGGCACCGCCCTCAACGGAACGACCCCGGCAGTTTTTGGCGTGCAGGCCGGCACGGATACCGGCGACTACGTCTTCCCAGCTCGACGTGTACAGATGGGCATTGCCGGCCCGGGTATGGTGGCGAACTGGAACGAAAACGGTTGGGCGATCTTCGACGCCACCATCCGCTGGGTCCTCAACCTCCCGGATGAACCGCCCCGTTTCAACCCGGTGACCCGGGAGGGCAACGACGTCATCCTCTCCTGGACCGGCGGCGGCACCTTGCAGGAGGCGTCGGCCGTCACGGGCGTTTGGACCGATGCGGCCAATCAGGCCAACCCGCAGCGCGTGCCGGCCACGGGGACGAAGTTCTTCCGGTTGCGCCGCTAGGCTTCGAGAAATTGAGACACCCGTCCGGTGGTGTTTCCGGCCCTGGTCGGCGCCGCCGGGCGGGTTCTGCCCGAATCAATCCCCAGGTGAAGCCATGAGGCGACCCCGGCCAACAATCCGGCAGCACGAGGCGCGAGGCTTTACCCTCATCGAACTGCTCGTGGTGATCGCCATCATCGCCATCCTCGCCGGGATGTTGTTGCCGGCGTTGAGCCGCGCCAAGGGCAAGGCCCAGGGTATCTATTGCATGAACAACACCCGCCAACTCACCCTGGCCTGGCTGCAGTTTCCGATGGACCACGACGACCAATTGCCCGGCAACATCGGGGGGGACCGGGCCCGGGGCACCCACCCGGCCGTGGCCACGACGCTGGAGAAAAGCTGGGTGGTCGGCTGGATGGATTTCTCACCCGGCAATTCCGACAACACAAACACCGCGCTGCTCCGCAACGCGCAACTGGGCGCCTACATGGCCGGTGCCATCACTTCCTACAAGTGTCCCGGCGACAAGGTCAGTGTGGGCGGAAAGCCGCGGGTTCGCAGCCTGTCCGCCAATGGCTACGTCGGCTTCGAGACCGATGGCATTGTATCGCCGGGATACCGCATTTTTCGCAAGAGCAGCGACTTCAACAGCCCACCGCCGAGCCAGCTCTGGGTGTTCATTGACGAGCGCCCGGACCATCTGAACGACGGGTTCTTTGTCGTGTTGATGGACGGCTTTCAGCCGCGCAACCCACGCCTGTGGACCATCGGGAACCTGCCCGCGACCTTCCACGGCGACGCCGGCGGCATCTCGTTTGCCGACGGGCACTCGGAAATCCGCCGGTGGCGCGACCCGCGCACGCTCAAGCCCACCGCGCCATTGACCCCGTCCCCGGAAAACAAAGACCTCGAATGGCTGATGGAGCGCAGCACGTCGCGGGAGTAGGCCCCGTCCGGTCGCCGCGCGCACCCGCTCTGCGGTTCAAGTCTATCGGCCGCTGACAACCGACCGCCCAACTGACAGACTCGCTTTATGTTCAAAACGACACTGCCCCTCGCCCTCGCGCTGGTTGGCCTGCCCTGGGCCGCTCAGCCCGACTCGCTCTCCCTCACGCGCCCGATCGTCGGACGCGACCTCGTCTTTGAGGAGCGCGACGGACTGGTCGCGGTCGAAGCGGAGCATTTTTTCGAGCAGACGCTGACGGAGAAGCGCGCCTGGCACCTCACCACGCGCGACCAAGCGCCGTCCGTTGAGCCGGACGGGGACCCTTCGCACGTGGCCGGCGCGAGCGGCGGCGCGTATCTCGAGGCCCTGCCCGACACCCGCCGCACTCACAGCGACCCGCTCATCTCGGGCGAGAACTTTTTCCCCGAACCCGGCCGTGCGGCGGTGCTGAGCTACCGCATTCACTTCGGCAGCCCGGGCCGCTATTACGTTTGGGTGCGGGCCTACTCGACCGGCACCGAGGACAACGGGTTACACGTCGGCCTGAACGGGCAATGGCCGGCCAGCGGCCAGCGCATGCAATGGTGCGACGGCAAGGACTCCTGGCGATGGGAAAGCAAGCAACGCACCGAACAGGAACACTGCGGCGTGCCGCACGCCATCTACCTGGACATCCCCACGCCCGGTGAACACACCGTCCAGTTCAGCCTGCGCGAGGATGGGTTCGAGTTCGACAAGTTCATTCTGGTCAACCGGCCGGAGTATCAACCGACCGGTGGCGGACCGGCACCCATCGTGAAGTCCGGGCAATTGCCGCCGCCGCTCCCGCTGGTGGCAGCGAACAAACCTTTCCCCTCCCACTGGGGTCCGCCGCCCGCAATCCAAACCCGAGACCTGCGTGAACTGCCCGGGGGTTACGGCCGGGGCAGCAGCACGCTCGCGGCGTGGATTCACGCGAATCTCGACAAGGACGCCGCCGCTGCCGCCGCCAAGGCTCTGGTCCAGCCGCGTTTCCCAGATGGCAAAGGGGGTGTCACCGTCACGGGTGACTTGAAACAATGGCACAAAGTGACGCTAACCCTGGATGGCCCGTTCGCCCACGAGCGCGACCTGAACCCGAATCCCTTCACGGATTACCGTCTCACCGTGCGCTTCCGCCATGAGTCCGGCGCGCCGGACTACCAGGTACCGGGCTATTTTGCCGCCGACGGCAACGCGGGTGAAACCTCCGCCGAGTCCGGCACGAAATGGCGCGCGCACCTTTCTCCGGACAAGCCCGGCACCTGGACCTACACGGTCAGCTTCTTGAAAGGCCCGCACGCCGCCGTGGATGACCACGCTCCGGTCGAGAAAGTTACGCCCTTTGACGGCCGGACCGGCACGTTCACTGTCGGCCCCACTGACAAGACCGGTCGCGACTTCCGCGCTCGCGGCCGCCTGCAGTACGTGGGCCGGCATCACCTTCAATTCGCCGGCACGCAGGAGTTCTTCCTCAAAGCGGGTGCGGACGCCCCGGAGACGCTGCTCGCTTATGTGGACTTCGACGGCACCACCGCTCACAAGCCCGCCGGCACGCCCGCCCGTCCCGGTGAGGCCGCGCCCGCCGGACTCAAGACCTGGCAGCCCCACGTGCAGGACTGGAAGCCCGGCGACCCGACCTGGAAGGACGGCAAGGGCAAGGGCCTGATCGGCGCGCTCAATTACCTAGCCGGCAAGGGCTGCAATGCCGTGTCGTTCCTGACCTACAACGCCGGCGGCGACGGCGACAATGTCTGGCCCTTTGTCGCGCGCGACGCGAAGTTGAACTACGACTGCTCCAAGCTGGATCAATGGGAGAGGGTCTTTGAACACGCCCAGCGACTCGGCCTCTTTCTGCACTTCAAGACCCAGGAGACCGAGAACGACGACCTCCAAGGGCCGGGCGCCGCGCAGGCTCTGGATGCGGGCGAATTGGGCGTCGAGCGGAAGCTGTATTACCGCGAACTCATCGCGCGTTTCGCTCATCACCTCGCGCTCAACTGGAATCTCGGCGAGGAGAACACGCAGACTACGGAAGTGCAGCGCGCGATGGCCCGCTACTTCCACGACCACGATCCCTACCGCCACTCCGTGGTCATTCACACCTACCCGGACTGGCAGGAACGCGTGTATGTGCCGCTGCTGGGCGAGGGTTCCCTGCTGGCAGGAGCTTCCGTGCAATGCGCTTGGAACCAGGTCCATCGCTGGACGCTGCGCTGGGTTACCGACTCCGCCAGGGCTGGTCGGCGGTGGGTCGTTGCCAACGACGAGCAGGGCAGCGCCGAGACCGGTGTGCCGCCCGACCCGAGCTACGCTGGCTACGCCGGCAAAACGCGCGACGGCAAGGACGTGGGCTACGACCTGCACGGCATCCGCAAACTCACGCTCTGGGGCAACCTCATGGCCGGGGGGGCGGGGGTGGAATACTATTTCGGCTACGCGCTGCCGCAGAATGACCTAGTGTGCGAAGACTGGCGCAGCCGTGATCAATCGTGGGACTACTGCCGCATCGCGCTGGAGTTCTTTCTCGCGAACAAGATTCCATTCTGGGAAATGCACAACGCCAACGCGCTCATTGGCAACGAGAAGAATGACAACTCGAAATACTGCCTGGCCAGGGCAGGCGAACTTTACCTCGTGTATTTGCCCAACGGTGGCACGACCTCGCTGAACCTTGCCGGCGCGGCGAAGTCCTTCCGCGTCGAGTGGTTCAACCCCCGCGCGGGCGGGCCGCTGCGGACCGGCTCGGTCGCTCGTGTCCAGGGCGGTGGCGTGGTGGACCTCGGCCAACCACCAGAGGATCCGGAGCAGGATTGGGTAGTCTTGGTGCGACCGTGAAAGGATGCCCTTGAAACACTCGGTTGACCCCGCTCCGTCCGCGTCCGTCGCCACCACGGAGCGGGTCTTTGAAATCGCCGTCCTGCCCGGCGACGGCATCGGCCCGGAAGTGTGCGCGGAGGCGCTTCGCGTGCTGTGTCACTTGCAGCCCGCAATGCGCGGAGCGCGCCTCGCGTTCACCGAGCAGCCCGTCGGCGCGGCGGAGTATCTCCGTCACGGCGACCCGTTGCCCGAGGCTGCGTTTGAAGCGTGCCGCCGCGCGGACGCGGTGTTGCTTGGCGCAATGGGGCTGCCGAGCGTGCGCTGGCCCGATGGCCGCGAGTTGACCCCGCAGATTGACCTGCGCGAGCGACTCGACCTCTACTGCGGTTTGCGGCCCGTGCGTCTTTACCACACGAACGACAGTCCGTTGAAGAATTTCCACGCCGGTGACCTCGACCTGCTGTTGGTGCGCGAGAACACCGAGGGTCTGTTCTCCACCCGTCACCACGGTCACAGCGTGAATGCGGACCGCGTCTGTGACTTGATGACCATCACCCGCCGCGGCACCGAGCGCATCGCCCGCGCCGCCTTTCGCGAGTCCCGCAAACGCCGCGGCCATGTCACGCTCGTGGACAAGGCCAACGTCATGCCCTCGATGGTGTTCTTCCGCCAGGTGTTCAACGACGTGGCGAAGGAATTCCCTGACGTGCAGGCCGACCACGTTTACGTGGACGCCGCCTCGCTGTTTCTCATCAAGGACCCGCGGCGCTTCGACGTGTTGCTCACGGAGAATCTCTTTGGCGACATACTCTCGGACCTGATCGCCGCGCTGGTGGGCGGCATGGGCATGGCGCCGTCGGCGGACATCGGCGACGAGTGCGCGGTGTTTCAGCCTTCGCACGGCACCGCGCCGGACATTGCCGGAAAAGGCATCGCCAATCCCACCGCCATGATTCTCTCGGCGGCGATGATGCTCGAATGGCTGGCCCACCCTGACACCGTGGCTGCCGCGGCCCGCATCCGTCGGGCCGTTGAGCAGGTATATGCCGACCCCACGCTGCGCACCGCCGATCTTGGTGGTCGGCTGACTACGACGCAACTGACCGACAAAATCATCGAACAGTTATGAGCGGCGTCCACGAAACAGGCGACTACCGCAGCGGCGGTCGGAGCGGCGGCTTACCAGCCGCCGGGATTCCCCTTAAACCCGCCCATCACGCTTCTCTCCGCGGCGGCTCGTAAGCCGCCGTTCCTCCCCTCATGCGGCTGATTGACCTCACTCTCACCCTGCGCCGCGGCCAGCGCGGGGTGGATTGGGAAACGGCGCGCACCCTCGAACGCGACGGCTGGAACGCGCGCACGCTCCATCTTTACTCGCATTGCGGCACGCACTTGGATGCCCCCGTCCATTTTGGCGCCGGCCCGGAAACGATTGACCAGATGCCTCTCGACCGGCTCATGGGGCCGGCCTGGGTGGTCAGGATTCCAAACCTGCCGCCGCGCGCCCTGATCGAGATCACTCATTTGGGCACGGTCGCAAATCAATTCCAACCCGGTGACAGTTTGTTGCTGCACACCGGCTGGAGCGCGCACGCGGACAACCCCGCGCTCTATCGCGACGGCCTGCCGCGCGTAAGCGAGGCCCTGGCGCGCTGGTGCGTCGCGCACGGCGTGAGAATCCTCGGCGTCGAACCGCCGTCGGTGGCGGACGTGAACCATCTGCCGGAGGTGACGTTGATCCACAAAGTCCTGCTGGGCGGCGGTGTGGTCATTGTGGAGGGGCTGACGAACCTGGAGCAACTGGCCGGGCCGAAAACCTTCTTTGCCGCGCTGCCGCTGAAAATCGAGGGCGGCGACGGCTGCCCCTGCCGCGCGTTCGCCGTGGAGGGGCAGAGCGGCGGCCTGGCAGCCGCCAAGGAAAACGGGGAAGTGCGGCTTGCCAGCCACCCAGCCAAGCCGGACAACTCAGCGGCGGCTGGTAAGCCGCCGCTCCACAACTGATGAAAACAGCCGGCTCACCTCCGCAATCCACCGACGACCTGCGTTTTCTGAACCGGTTCGCCGAGGTGCGCCATACGGAAAACCGTCTGCCACACTGGCAACAGCCCGGAGCGACTTACTTTGTCACGTTCCACCTCGGTGACTCGCTCCCAAAAGAAACCCTCGATCAGTGGCGGGCAGAGCGGGAGGCTTGGCTGAAGTGGAATCCGCCGCCGTGGTCCGCGCGTCAGCAGCAGGAGTACGACCGGCGGTTCTCAGCGACGATCGAGAACTGGTTGGATCAAGGCGCGGGCGAATGTCACCTGCGGATACCCGAAGTGCGACGTCTGGTGGCCGAAACGTTGATGCACTGGGATGCGGTTCGCCACTGGCACCTGAGCTGGGTCATCATGCCCAACCACGTCCATGCTCTATTCAGCCTTTGCCGGGAGTGGAAACTCGAGCAGGTGCTGCACGCGTGGAAGGGATTCTCCGCCCGCGCAGTCAATCGCATCCTTCGTCGGCGCGGTGAGTGGTGGCAAAAGGACTACTTTGACCGCATCATCCGCGACGCGCGCCATTTCTGGCGATGCGCCCGCTACATTCGTCGCAATCCGGAGAGGGCGCGGTTGCAGCAGGGTCAGTTCGCGCTTTTTGAGGCCCCGTTCGTCAAGCAAACGCTTGATGCCGAGCGGAGCGGCGGCTTACCAGCCGCCAAGGAAAACGGGGAAGTGCGGGTTGCCAGCCACCCAGCCAAGCCGGACAACTCCGCGGCGGCCGGTAAGCCGCCGCTCCAGGATCCCGCCGCTGCTAAGCGCTGGTCATGAATAAGTCGGCTCTGCTCTCCAGCTTTCCGCCGCCATGGCCCAAGGATTTGCGACCAGCCATCCGAGCGATCAACGCCGCCCGTCCCCGACGCAAGTTGGTGGTGCTGGATGACGACCCGACCGGCACGCAAACCGTCCATGACGTGCCGGTGCTTACCGTATGGGATGAGCCGACGCTGCGCGCGGAGTTTGCCGAACCCGAACCGTGCTTCTACATCCTGACAAACTCGCGCAGTCTGACGCCGGTGGCGGCGCGCGAGTTGAATCTCGAGGTGGCGCGGCACTTGAAAGGAGCGGCGGCTTACCAGTCGCCGAGAGCCGCAGCTCACGGTCTCGGCGACAGGCATTCCGCCGTTCCAGCCGCCGCTCCCTTCACCATCGTCAGCCGCAGCGATTCCACGTTGCGCGGCCATTTCCCGGCGGAAACCGACGCGCTCGCCGAGGAACTAGGCCCGTTCGACGCGACGCTGCTCATTCCCTACTTCGAGGCCGGCGGCCGGCTCACGATTGACGATGTCCACTACGTGGCCGAGGGCGACAAGCTCACGCCCGCCGCCGACACGCCGTTCGCGCTCGACGCCGCGTTCGGCTACCGCCACTCCAATCTACGGGAATGGGTCGAGGAGAAGACCGCCGGCCGGATTCGCGCGGAAGCCGTTCATTCCATCAGCCTGCGCGAACTGCGCATCGGCGCTTCCATGGAGGAACCAACCCGCGCCGTGACCGAAAAGCTTCTGGCGCTGCCGCGCGGCAGCGTGGGTGTGGTCAACGCGGCGCATCCGCGCGACGTGGACTTTTTCGCGCTGGCGGCGCTGCGCGCGGAACTGGCCGGCCGGCGTTTCCTTTACCGCACAGCCGCGTCGTTTGTGGCATCGCGGCTGGCCATCGGAGCGGCGGTTTATCAGCCGCCGAATCAGCCGGCAGCCGCGTCCGGCGGCAAGGGTGCCGCTGCTCCCGCGACCGGTGGGCTCATTGTTGTCGGTTCGCATGTGCCCAAGTCCACGGAGCAATTGAACCGGCTGCTGGCGGCGGGAGCCGTGATGCCGGTGGAACTGCCCGTCGGGGAATTACTGAAGCCGTCGCGGGCGAACGCAGCCATTGCGACGGCGCGAGCGGCGGTGCAGGTGCATTTGCGAGCCGGTCGGGACGTGGTGGTATTCACCAGCCGCGAGGTGTTGACCGGCCGTGATGCCGCGGAAAGCCTGGGCATCGCGGCGCTGGTTTCCGAGGCGCTGGTTGCGATCGTTCGCAGCCTCGAGTGTTCTCCACGCTTTGTCATTGCCAAAGGCGGCATCACGTCCAGCGACCTTGCGACGAAAGCGCTGGGCGTGAAGCGCGCGAGGGTGCTCGGCCAGTTGTTGCCCGGGGTGCCGGTGTGGCAACTGGGGCCGGAGACAAAATTCCCCGGCCTCGATTACGTCATCTTTCCCGGCAACGTCGGCGGCGCGGACGGCTTGCTGGACGCCTGGCGCAAATGCGCCTTCACCTCCACCCCGGACTGCGTATGCGCCTGATCCCCACGCGCGCCTGGCTGGTCTTCGGCACGTTTCTGTTGTCCCTGTTGCTCTACGTGGACCGCACCTGCATCTCGACGGCCAAGGATGAAATCGTCTCGGAGTTGGCCTTGTCGGACAAGCAATGGGCCTGGGTGCTGGCCTCGTTTGCCTTCGGCTACGCGCTGTTTCAAACGCCCTCCGGCGCGCTGGCGGACAGGCTCGGCGGGCGCGCGGTGCTGACCACGGTGGTGACATTGTGGTCGGTTTTCACCGGGCTGACGGCGGCGGCGTGGAACTTCGTTTCTCTGCTGGTGGTGCGGTTCATCTTTGGCGCGGGCGAGGCGGGCGCGTTTCCGGGCATGGCCAAGGTGGTGTATTCGTGGATTCCCGTCCGCGAGCGCGGCCTGGTCAAGGGCATCAACTTCTCCGGCTCGCGAGTCGGCGCGGCGGTGGCCATGCCCCTGATCGCGGCGCTCATTGCGGCCATCGGCTGGAAGCTGACCTTCATCGTGTTGATGGTCGTGGGTTTTGGCTGGGCCGGTTTCTGGTGGTGGTGGTTTCGGGACGACCCGCGCCAGCATCGCACGCTGCCGAAAAAGGAACTGGATTACATCCTCGTGGAAAGACAGGAAGGCCAGGAGGGGCGGCTTGCCAGTCGCCCCGACGCGGCGGCTGGCAAGCCACTGCTCCCGCAGCCGCTCCGCGTCATGGCGCTGCTGCGCTCCGGCAATTTGTGGCTGATGATGACGCAATATTTCGGCAGCAATTTCACGTTCTTCTTCGCGCTCTCCTGGTTGTATCCCTATGTGAAAAAGAAATACACGCTCGACGCCGTGGACGCGGGGTTTTACGCGATGATGCCACTGCTGGCCGGTGCGTTGGGCAACGTGATTTCCGGCGGGCTGGTGGACCGGCTGTATCGCGCCGGCTGGCTGACATGGTCGCGCCGCGCGCCGGCCATCATCGGCTTCGCGCTGGCGGCGTTGGGCATGGTGATGAGCGTGCAACAGGCAACGCCACTGGGCGCGGTGGCGTGGTTGTCGGTCGCCATTTTCGGCGCGGATATGACGCTGAGTCCTTCGTGGTCCTTCTGCATAGACATCGGCGGGCCGCACGCGGGCGCGGTGAGCGGCACGATGAACATGGCGGGCAACCTCGGTTCGGCGATCACGGCGCTGGCCTTTGCGTATCTGCCGGAGTCCGCGCGCGGCAACGTGGCGTTCTTCTACACCGCAGCGGCCTTGAGCGGCCTGGCCATCGTCTGCTGGCTGTTGGCGCGGCCAGAGAGGAAGATTCAAAGCGTGGAATCGTGAAAACTGAGAATCGGTCATCTGGAATCTGGGTTTGGCGGCGAGTGCCAAGGCCGTCGGGCATTGCCCGATTTCACGATTCCCTCTCCACAGCAGGAGAAACGGGAATCTTAAAAACTGAAAATCGGAAATCGAAAATCGGTCATTGCCGGGCCAATGCCCGATTACAGATGCCCGATGACCGATTTCAAGATTCCCATTTCCAAACAAGTTGACCATGCCCACTCCACCTACCAAGCGACTCAAAGGCGTCTGCATTGGCGCGGGCTACTTCAGCCACTTTCAATACGAGGCGTGGCAGCGCATCCCGGAAGTCGAGATCGTCGCCTTCAGCAACCGTGACCCGGTCAAGGCCGCCGAAATCACCCGCAAGTTTGGCCATCAAAAACTCTACGCCGATTACCGGGAGATGTTCGACGCCGAGAAACCCGACTTCGTGGACGTGATCACGCCGCCCCCGTCGCACGCGCCCATTTGCGCCGAGGCGGCGAAGCGCGGCATTCACATCATCTGCCAGAAGCCGCTCGCGCCGTCGCTCGCCGAGGCCCGGGCCATCGTCGCGGACGCCGCCGCGCACAAGGTGCGTTTCATGGTCCACGAGAACTGGCGGTTCCAGCCCTGGTATCGCGAGATCAAACGGCAACTCGACGCGGGCGCGATTGGCGACCAGCTTTTCTCGCTGTCCTTTCGCTCGCGCATGGGCGATGGCTGGGGTGCGAACGCTTACATCCCGCGCCAGCCGTACTTCCGCGACTATCCGCGCCTGCTGGTCTATGAGAACGGCGTGCATTTCATTGACACCTACCGCTACCTGGCCGGTGAGATTGCGCGCGTGACCGCCTGGCATCGGCGGCTGAATCCGGTCATCAAGGGTGAAGACTGTGCGTTGCTGGTGTTCGAGTTTGCCAACAGCGCGATCGGGTTGTGGGACGCCAATCGCTACAACGAGACCACCGCCGCGAACCCGCGCTACACCTTCGGCGAGATGCTGGTCGAGGGCAACGGCGGCAGTCTCCGGCTCTACACGGATTCGCGGCTCACGCTCAAGCCGCTGGGCCGGCCCGAAGTGGAGATTCCCTACACCCGCGCCGATGTAAACTTCGCCGGCGACTGCTGCTACTTTACGCAACGGCACTTCATTGACCGGCTGCTGGACGGCGGGCCATTTGAAACGGGCGGCGAAGAATACCTCAAAACGCTGGCGGTCCAGGAAGCGGTGTACCGGTCGGCGGAGGAACGACGGCCAGTGGAGGTTGGTGATGTTTGACTGGGGATTGTTGACTTGGGATTTCGGATCTGGACGAGTATGAGAGCTGAAGACTTCTCTGAGCGTCTGTGGAACTTCGCGGCCCGCGTGGGCAAGGTGGTGGATGCCTTGCCGGACAATCGTCTCGGTCGTCATGTCGCCGGGCAGCTCGTTCGTTGCGGCACCTCATCCGCTCCCAACTACGATGAAGCACGGTCCGCCGAAAGCCGGGACGATTTCGTCCACAAGCTCGGCATAGCCACCAAGGAAATGAGGGAAACCTATGGCTGGCTGCGCTTCACTGTTCGAACCGAATTGCTCCCCGCATCCCGGGTGGGGGCCATCGCCGATGAGGCGGAACAACTGCTCAAAATGCTGACCAAGTCTGTCCAGACCGCGAGGACGCGCGATTCAAATCTCAAGTCCCCAGTCCCCAGTCCCCAATCCCCAGTAGGCAATTTCCCCAACTGCGCCGGCCTCGATCACGTGGCCATCGCCGTCCCCGACACCGAAGCCGCGCTCAAGCTCTGGCGCGACACGCTCGGTTTCACCGTCCTCTACTCCGAGGACGTGAACAACGCCACCGTGCGCCTCACCCATCTCGACCTCGGCAACGCGCACCTGCAACTGGTCGAGCCGCTCACGCCCGATCATCCGTTGCGCGCGTGGCTCGCGCAGCATGGGCCGGGTTTGCACCACTTCTGCCTGAAGGTGGACGACGTGGACGAGGCGATGAAGGCTTCGCCGGTGCCCACCGCACCGCAGCCGCATCAGGGCACGCAGGGGAAGCGCGCATTATTCCTCGACAAGGCGGCCACCCAGGGCGTGCAGATCGAACTCACCGGCAGGTAGGGAATCGTGAAATCGGACTGCTCGAATCTGAAATCGGAACTGGGGGATGCGCTGCCAGGACCGTCAAGCTGCATCGCTCCTCCCGCTCTGCCTGGTTGGCTAGACGCCTCCTCAAACACTCTATGAAGACTCTGAAACTTGCAACCTCGCGGGCCCTGTTGCTTCTGGTCGGGGCATGCTTCACGAGCACGGCCACCCTTGAAGCCGCCGACGTGACAGTGGCCGCCCCGACTCGCCAACCATCCAGTTCGCGCTGAACCGGCTTGAAGGTGCTTTGAAAGCGCGGGGTGATTCCTTGTCGCGACGATCCCCCAGTGAGCCGGCCTCGATCCAGGTCCTGCATCGGCAAGCTGAGAGCGGGAGCAACCCGGCTGACGATGGCTACCGGCTGGAGCGCGTCGAAGGGCCGGCCGGTTCAGTCGTGCGGATCACCGCCCAGAAAGAGCGCGGCGCGATGTATGGCCTCTTGGATTTGACGGAGCAGATTCGAGGTGGGACTGCTCTTGACGAGGTCCGCGAACAGAACGTAACCGCGGCCCTCGCCTTTCGCGCCATCAAGTTCAACCTGCCGTGGGCAGCCTACCGCACCAGCCCGGCCATCGAGCAGCACGATCAGACCTGCCGCGACTTGGCTTTCTGGGAAGCCTTCCTCGACATGATGGCGGAGAACCGCTTCAACGTGCTCACGCTTTGGAGCCTGCATCCATACACTTACATGATTCGGCCGAAGTCTTTTCCCGAGGCCTGTCCCTTCACCGACGCCGAACTGGCGGACTGGAGACGGTTGTGGAACGGCATCCTCCGGCTGGCCAAGGAACGCGGCATCGAAACCTACCTGCTCAATTGGAACATCTTCGTCTCGCCGGAATTTGCCCGCGCGCACGACGTCGCGCGCTGGAGCGAAACGCTCTCCCACTACGGCCAGGAATCCACGCGCAGCGAACTGGTGGTTCGTTACACGCGCGACGTCGTGCGGCAGGTGCTCGAGGAGTATCCCGACCTCACCGGACTGGGCATCACCTTGGGCGAGCGCATGGGCGGCATGACCCCGGATGAAAGGCGCGAATGGCTCGACCAGACTTTTTTCGCGGCCATGGCTGAGGCCAGCCGACCGGTAAAGTTCATCTATCGCGCCCCGCTCTCGGCCACCACTCATTCCGGCGGCACGACCAGCGAGGAGAACGACCGCCGCTCCCGTGCTCACATCGAGGCGCTGGCCCGCCTCACCAACGTCACCCCGCCCGTCTTTGTCGAATTCAAACACAACTGGTCGCATGCCCATTCCTCCCCTGATCTGTTCATCGTGCATGGCGGCCCGCTCTCGGATGCCTACTGGAATCCTCCACCCACCCGCCACCAGGTGGTCTGGACCATGCGCAACGAGGACATGTTCATCCTCCGCTGGGGCGAGCCGGATTTCGTCCGGGCCTTTCTCCAGCGGCAGCAGGGCCGGAACTATGTCGGCGGCGCGATCATTGGCTCGGAGTGCTACGTGCCGGCGCTCGATTACATCACTGCACCAGGCCCGCACAAGGACTGGCGCTGGGCCTTCGAGCGGCAATGGCTCTTCTACGCCGTGTGGGGCCGGCTGCTCTATGATTCCACCACGCCAGACGCTTACTTTGAAGGTCTGTTAGCGGCGCGGTTCGGGAAAGACCGGGGGCGGGATTTGCTCGCGGCCTGGAAACTGGCCAGCCGCGTGCCGCTGCACTTCGCCTCTTTCCACCGCGGCACTTGGGACGGGTCGCTTTACACCGAAGGATTCTGCTCGTGGATTGACAACGCCGCGCGCAAGCTCATTGACATCGAGAAGTTCATCAGCCACCCGGTCCTCGACACCCGGCGCTATGTCAACATCGCCGGTTTCGTGAAGACCGGCCGCGTTCCGGAGGGCACGGTTTCGCCGCTGGACCTGGCGGAGCAACTCGACCGCGACCGCGCGACGGCCCTCAAGCTCGTCACCAAACTGCGGCAGCAGGGCGGGGTCACGCCCAGGTTGGACTGCGAACTCACGGACATCGAGGCATGGTGCGCTTACAGCGATTATTTCGCGGCGAAACTGCGCGGCGGCGTGGCGCTGGCCACCGCGCGGGCGAACCAGGACGCCGCCCAGCAGCAACGCGCCGTGGCGGAACTCGAGAAGGCGCGCTCGCATTGGAAACGCCTGGCCGATCTGGGCAGCCGTTTCAACCAACTGCCCGTGCCCTCCAGCGCGGAAAAACCCTTCTCCTGGTCGGCGCTGCTGCCGGAAGTGGAACAGGACATCGAACTGGCCAAGAAACCGCTTCGAGAGCCATGAACTCGTTCCTCCGCGCCGTGGTCGTTGTCGTCGCGTTGAGCGGCGGGTTTAACCTCTCCATCCCAGCCGCCGCGCCGACCACGCTGACTTATGACGGCAACATTCCGGCTTTGGAATTTGCCGCGAAGGAAATCCGTCGGGCCGCAGTGGCATCACCCGCGCCGCCAGCCGTCCTGATCGAGATCGCGCCGACGCGACTCGATCCCCAGTCCTATCAGATCGAGCGCGCCACCAACGGCGCAGTCGTGGTCCGGGGCGGCGACGCGGCCGGCGCGATGTATGGAGGATTGGAGGTGGCGGAGGCGATTCGACTCGGGACGCTCGAGGCCCTGACCTCCGAACGGCGTCAGCCGTTCATCGCCCGGCGCGGCATCAAGTTCAACATCCCGCTTGATCTGCGCACGCCGAGCTACTCGGACAACAGCGACGCCGCGCAGGCCAACATTCCCGAGATGTGGAGTCGCGACTTCTGGCGCGAGTTCCTGGACGAGATGGCCCGGCACCGGTTCAACGTCCTTTCCCTTTGGAATCTCAACCCCTTTCCCAGCCTAGTGAAGGTGCCGGAGTATCCGGACGTGGCGTTGAACGACGTGCTCCGCGGCCGCCGCGACTGCTTCGACGAAACCTTCCCGTTCAGCGGCGAGCGAATGTTCCGACCGGAGTTCCTCGACGGCGCCGAAGTGGTCAGGCGCATGACCATTGAGGAGAAAATCGCCTTCTGGCGCGAGGTCCTGCAAATGGCGGCGGATCGCGGCATCGAGGTGTATTGGTTTACCTGGAACACCTTCCTGTTCAGCGAGGAGGGCAAGCATGGTCTTCGGCGCGCCAAGCCCGACGAGAACCTGGTGCGTTACTTCCGCGCCAGCGTCCGGGAATTGGTGCGGACTTATCCGCTGCTGGCGGGTATCGGCATCACGGCAGGCGAACACATGGGTCAGATGCTGGGCGACCTCGACAAGGAGGAATGGCTCTGGCAGACCTACGGCGAGGGCGTCCGCGACGCGCTCAAGGAACAACCGGACCGGCCGTTCCGCCTGATTCATCGCTTTCACATGACGGGGCTGGATCGGGTGATGCAGCGCTGGAAGGATTACCCGGGGCCTTTTGACTTCAGCTACAAATACGCCGTGGCCCACATGTATGGCATGACCAATCCGCCGTTCATCAAACCCTTGTTGCCGGAATTGTCCCCCGCGCGCCGCTCCTGGCTCACCGTTCGCAACGATGACATCTACAGCTTCCGCTGGGGTGATCCCGCCTTCGCGCGCGACTTCATCACCGCGATGCCCGGGCCGGACAAGGTGGCGGGCTTTTACATGGGACCGGACGGCTATTGCTGGGGGCGCGAGGCCATGGACCTCGAGCCCGAAACCCCGCGCCAGCTCGTGATGAGAAAGCAGTGGTTCAGCTTCCTCCTCTGGGGACGACTCAGCTACGACCCGACCTTGAGCGACGAGTTTTTCCGCCGCACTCTGGCGGCGCGCTTTCCCGAAGTGCGGGCGGAGCAACTCCTCGCCGGTTGGAGCGCGGCTTCCCGAGTCATCCCCGAGGTCACGCGCTTCTTCTGGGGCAACATTGACCTGCGCTGGTTTCCAGAAGCCTGCCTCAGTCATCCGCGTCACCAGGGTTTTTACACCGTGCGCCATTTCATCGAGGGCGAGGGCATGCCCGAAAGCGGCACCCTCACCATCCGCGAGTGGCGGGAGCGGTTGGAGGCGGGCAGGCCGATGGATGGCCTCACGCCGCCGGAAGTGGCGGCGAGGCTTCGGGAACACGCCACTGCTGCCTTGCGTGTCGTGGCGGAACTCCGCCCGCGTCAGGGCGCGAACAAGGAGCTGCGGCACACCTTGGGCGACATGGAGGCATTTGCGTTTCTCGGTCTTTACTACGCGGCCAAAATCGAAGGGGCCAGCGAACTTGCCCTCTTCGATGCCAGCCGGCAGGCTGCGCATCAGGTGAAGGCGGTCAGACATCTCGAGGCCGCGTTGGGCCATTGGCGGGATTACGCCTCCGCCTACACCCGGCAATACCGGCAGCCGCTGCTCTACAACCGGGTCGGCGTGGTGGACATTCCCAAGCTGGCGGAACAGGTCGCGAACGACATCCACATCGCGCGCGAGTGGCAACCCGGTCGCATCGGCAAGGCGCCGCCACGCCCGCCCAGCGGCAGCAAGTTCGGACAATGACAGTGAGCCACCGTGAGCATTCGCGCTTGGCGATCAGCCTGTATCGCGCCAGGTGAACCAAAGAACCCAATGACACCATGATGAGACGCCACCCCATGTTCTGGATGCGTTCCATTTCGTTTTGGCTCGCGGGCGGACTGGTGATGCATTGCGCGACTGTGAACGCGGCGGCCGCCCGCCTTACGCATTCTCTGGATGGCGTCTGGCAGATCGCCGACGGCAAGGCTCCGGAGGACATTCCACAGATCTATGAGCACACCGTCCCAGTGCCCGGATTGGCGAAGCTGGGATGGACGGAGGCAGACTTGGCGGCGCGTCGCCAAGGGGATCGGGGCGAGCTGAAGCTGGCGGCCAAGCTGCGTGCCGAGACGACGATGACGCTGACGGGGATGGCCGGGCGCTTGCAGATGCGGAGCGTGGAGCCGTGGAAGGACATGCGGCAATTGGCCAATCGCCGGTACTGCCTCCCATGCCGGACGTCGGGCCATCCTTCGCTGCAAGTTGTTTGACCGTGCCGGTGACCTGCCGCTACAACCCGCCCATGAATGTACCCTTCTGCTGCGTCGCCTCGCTGCTCGTGGGCTTCCTGACGGTCGTCCGCTGCCCTGCCAGCGAATGCCCACCCAATACGCTCTCGGACGCTGAGCGGGAGGCCGGCTGGCAGCTCCTGTTCGACGGGCAGACCACCCAGGGATGGCGGGGCTTCGGGAAGAAGGAGTTTCCGCGGACCGGCTGGATCGTCGAAGACGGCTGGCTCAAGCGGCGCGGCCCCGGCGGCGACATCATCACGGAGGCGGAGTTCGATGAGTTCGAGTTGGTGTTCGACTGGCAGATCGGGGCCGGTGCGAACAGCGGTCTGAAATACTTCGTGGTGGGCGGGCGGCCCGGGGCCATCGGCCACGAATACCAATTGCTCGACGACGGTGCCCGACCGGCCCGCACGAACGACCTCCATCGCACGGCAACATTTTACGACGTCCTGCCGCTCCAAGCCCTCGAGGCGCCGAAACCAGCGGGCGAAGTGAATCAATCGCGCATCGTGGTGGCAGGTGACCGGGTGGAGCATTGGCTGAACGGCGTCTGCGTGTTGACCTACCAACTCGGTTCACCGGAGGTCAAAGCAGCGGTGGCGCGGAGCAAATTCAAGGGTCTCGCCGGCTTCGGTACCAAAGTCCGCGGCCATCTCCTGTTGCAGGACCACGGCGGCGAAGTGGCGTTTCGGAACCTGAAGGTGCGGACGAAGCCGGGTGGACCTCGCCAATCGTAACCGCGAATTTTCACGGCGACGGCTTGCCGCGGGGGGGCGCCTCCTTAGACTCGCCGTGTGAAATCTGTTTGCCGTGGCTTGTCGGTGCGGACAGCCCTACGACCTCTGCTCGCCGTTCTCCTGGTGACCGCATTGCCGGCCCTCGCCACCGACGCCGAAACTGTCGGTCGCAAGGACGGCAACCGCACGGTCCTGCCCGTAAATCAGGTCGTTACGCCGCTGGGGAAACAGACCGATCTCGCCGGTCTGCGGCCACAGGCGATGGCGCTCTCACCCGATGGACGCCGGCTGGTCGTTTCCGGTAAAACGAGCGAACTCATCGTGCTCGATCCGGCGACCGGGGCAATCCTGCAGCGCGTCCAACTTCCTTCGGAGAAACAGAACGAACCGCTGCCGCCGATGGCGTCCGACAACATCCTGCAACCGGATACCAAAGGGCAGGTGAGCTACACCGGCGTCATTTTCTCGCCGGACGGGCGGCGCATCTTCCTGAGCAACGTGAACGGGAGCATCAAGGTGTTCTTGGTGGACGCCAACGGCTCGGTCTCGCCCTCGCATTCGCTGCCGCTGCCGCCGGCCAATGCGCCGCGGCGCAAGGAAGAAATCCCCGCCGGCCTGGCCCTCTCGCCGGACGGCTCCCGCCTCTACGTGTGCGGCAATCTCTCCAACACGCTCCTTGAACTGGACGCCGCCACCGGCCGCGTGCTGCGCACCTTCGCGGTGGGCGTCGCGCCGTACGATGTGGTGCTGCTGGGCGACAAGGCGTATGTGAGCAATTGGGGCGGAAGACGGCCGGGTTCGGGCGACTTGGTTGGTCCTGCCGGTCGCGGCACCCAGGTGCGGGTGGATCCGGTGATGCACATTGCCAGCGAGGGATCCGTCACCGTCGTTCACTTGAACGTGAACGAGCGAGCGGCGCGGCCGGATTTCGACATCCTGACCGGCCTTCACGCCTCCGCCCTCGCGCTCTCCCCGGATCGCCGTTGGCTGGTTTGCGCCAACGCAGCGGCGGACAATCTCAGCGTGATTGACACCCGGACCGACCGGGTGGCGGAAACGATCTGGGTAAAGCCCAAGCCCAGCGATCTGCTCGCGGCATCGCCGAACGCGCTGGCCTTCTCGGCCAACGGCAAAACGCTCTACGTCGCCAACGGGACACAAAACGCCATCGCGGTGGTGGACTTCTCGCCGACCCGCCAGCGCTCGAAGATGCGCGGTCTCTTCCCGGTGGGGTGGTTTCCGGGCGCCTTGGTGCTGGACGCGCCCCGCCAACAGCTTTGTGTCGCCAACATCAAGGGACACCCGCTTCAACCGAAACCCTATCGCGAGACGGGCGCTGCCCCGGGCGCCGAAGGCTTCAACTCGCACCATTACCACGGCTCGGTTTCGCTCGTGCCGCTGCCGCGTCCACGCGACCTGGCCCGGTTGTCGCAGACGGTGTACGACAATCTGCGTCAGGAGCGCATCGCGGAGTCGCTGAAGCCGCCCCGGCGTGGTCAGCGCCCGCGGGCGATCCCCGAGCGCATTGGCGAACCGAGCCTCATCAAGCACGTGGTGTACGTGATCAAAGAGAACCGCACGTACGATCAGGTGCTCGGCGCGCTGGGCAAAGGCAAGGGCGACCCGCGACTGTGCATCTTCGGGGAGCACGTCACCCCCAACCAACACAAGCTGGTGCGGGAGTTTGTGCTCCTGGACAACACCTATTGCGCCGGAATCCTCAGCGCCGATGGTCACCAGTGGAGCACCACCGCCTTTGGCACGGACTATCTGGAAAAGTCTTTTGCCGGGTGGCCGCGCAGCTACCCCGACGGCATGGGCGAGGACGAGGATGATGCGCTCGCCTATTCGCCCGCCGGCTTCATCTGGGACAATGCGCTGCGGAACAAAATCAGCATCCGCAACTACGGCGAGTTCATGGCCCCGAACGTCCGCTGGCGCGATGGGCGCAAGGGCACCCCCGACTTCCTGGCCTGTTACCGCACGTGGAAGGGCGAGAGCAACGAAGTGATCTTCGAAAGCTACCCGATGATCCCCACCATCGCGCCCTTCTCACCGACCAACTACGTGGGCTGGGAGATGTCCGTCCCGGACCAGTACCGGGCGGATTTCATCATTCGTGAGTTGAAGGAGTTCGAGGCCCGGGGGGAATACCCGCAACTGGTGATCATTTGCCTGCCGCAGGACCACACCAGCGGCACCAGCCGCAACTGCCCGACCCCCGCCGCCACGGTCGCGGACAACGACCTCGCGTTCGGCCGGATCGTCGAGGCGTTGAGCCACTCGCGTTTCTGGAAGGACATGGCGATCATCGGCATCGAAGACGACCCGCAGGCGGGCTTTGATCACGTCAGCGGTTACCGGACGACGGCGTACATCGCGAGCCCGTACGCCAGACGCGGGGCCGTCATCAGCACGCAGTACAACACGACGAGCGTGCTGCGCACGATCGAGCAGATCCTCGGCCTGCCGCCGATGAACGCCTTCGACGCGAGCGCGACGCCGATGTTCGACTGCTTCACCGACACGCCGGACTTCACGCCCTTCACGGCGGTGCCAAACAACGTGCCGCTGGACGAGATGAATCCCGATCCCAGGGCCATCGCCGACCCGCAACTCCGGCGGGACGCCCTCGCGTCGTCGCGCATGAACTTCCGCCAGGTGGACCGCGCGCCCGAGGACACGCTGAACCGGATCCTGTGGCGCGCCATGCGCGGCACCAAGGACCCCTATCCGGACTGGGCGATTACCGCCCGGGGCGGCGATGACGACGATGACTGATCGCACGGTGACGGGAGCGCCGCGTTGGAGATTGCCTCGGCCCGCAGCGTGAACTAAACCGGCCCGGTCATCCGGGCCATGAAGCGCGCGGCATTCACATTGCTCGAGCTACTGGTTGTGGTGGCAGTGATCGCGACCCTCGCCAGCCTGCTCCTGCCTGCCTTGAGCCGGGCGAAGCTCCGCGTGCGCGATGTTGCCTGCCTGAACAACCTGCGCCAGTGGGGCCTGGCCACGCAGCTCTATGCGTCCGACCACGAGGATTTCCTGCCGCCCGAAGGCACGCCCAATCCCTCGGACAGCGCGACGAATACCGGCTGGTACGTGTTGCTGCCGCGGCAACTGGGACTGCCGCGGTACCACGACCAACCGTGGCGAACCAATGCCGCCATCGAACCGGGTCGCTCGATCTTCATCTGTCCCGCGAACCCCCGGCGCAGCAACGGGCGAAACCTCTTCCACTACTGCCTCAACGAACACATCAACGGCACGGCCGAAGACAATCGTCCGGTCAAACTGAGCCATCTGGACGGCCTCCCGAACTTGGTCTGGCTCTTCGACTCCAAGAACTTGCCGGCTGTCGGCTACTGGAACTACGTGCATACGAACCTGCACGGCGGCGGGGCGCAGTTTGTTTTTCTCGATGGCCACGCCGCGCGTTTCCGGCAGGCGGACTACTGGGACTCGGCGACCGGCAAGGCCCGTACCAACCACCCTGCCCTGCGCTGGCGGCCGTGACTCCGTCGGTCGGAGGGGGAGGCGGCTGACCCGTCGTTGGTCTTCGCACGGCAGCGCTTCTCAGCGGTGCCCTGAACCGCTCCGTTGCGCCCGGACAGCCGCACGCTCGAAATCGGTTTTACCCGCCCCCGGCGACATGATAGCAACCGCGCGTGGTTTGCCTCGCCCAGAAGATTGATGGCCGGGCGGCGTCCGGCTGGTTGATTTGGGTTGTCCCTCACCCAACATGAGTGCCGAAACCCAGCCCGCCGCACCGGCGCCGGCACCCGCCATCGCGACCGCCGCCGAACCGCAGCTCCTCGCCACCGAGGGCCTCGTCAAGGAGTACCGGGGTCGGCGCGTCGTGAACGGCGTCTCCATCCACGTCAACGCGGGTGAGGTCGTCGGCCTGCTCGGACCCAATGGGGCGGGCAAGACCACCACCTTCAACATGATCGTCGGGTTGGTGCGGCCCGATGCCGGCAGCGTGACATTCCTCGGCCGGCCGCTGACCCGCCTGGCCATGCATCAGCGCGCGCGGTTGGGCATTGGTTACCTGACCCAGGAGCCGTCGGTCTTCCGCAAACTCACGGTCGAGCAAAACCTGCTGGCCATCCTTGAAACCTGCCGGCTGAGCCGGGAGGAACGAAAGCTCCGCCTGCAATACCTGTTGGACGAACTGGACCTGACCCCGCTGGCCAAAAGCAAGGCCTACCAACTCAGTGGCGGGGAAAAGCGGCGCCTCGAAATCACCCGCGCGCTCGTGACCAGTCCCAAGCTGATGTTGTTGGACGAGCCGTTCAGCGGCATTGACCCGATCGCCGTCTATGAGGTGCAGAAGATCGTCCGCCGGCTGCGGGATCGCGGGCTGGGCATTCTCATCACCGACCACAACGTGCGGGAAACGCTCAAACTCGTGGATCGCGCGTACGTCATCCACAAGGGCGAAGTGCTGTGCGAAGGTCCCGGCGAGTTTCTCGTGAACGATCCGAAGGCCCGGGAGATCTACCTCGGGCCCGAGTTCAACCTGTAGGGAAGGATCGGCGCTTCGACCGCCACGGTCCGTCTTCATGCCGTCGCCCACGCCCAGTCAACAGCAGGCCATCCAGACGCCCGGCAACGTGCTGGTCATGGCCGGTGCCGGCACCGGCAAGACGCGTACGCTGGTCGAGCGGTGCCTGGCGCGACTCCTCGACGAGCGCTCGCCGTGCTCGCTTGACGAAATCCTGATTGTCACGTTCACCGAGGCCGCGGCGGCGGAAATGAAACACCGTCTTCGGCGGCGCCTGAGCGAGGTGCTGGCGGAGCGCCCGGCGGACCAGCGAGTCGCGGAACAACTGGCCTTGGTGGATACCGCGCCGATCGGCACCCTGCACAGCTTTTGCCTGCGCCTGGTGCGCGATCACTTCCACGAACTGAACCTCGATCCGCAGATCACCGTGCTGGAAGAAAGCCGGGCGCTCGTCCTGGCGGCCGAGACGCTCTCCGCCGTGCTCGAGGGGCATTATCGGGGGCGAAGCGCGGAGGACGAGGCCGTGCGCGAGTTGATCGTCACGTACGGCGACGGCCGAGACGAACCGATTCGCCGGCTGGTCCGGCGCGTTCACGAATACGCGCAGACGCTGCCCCACCCGGAAGGCTGGCTGAGGGCGCTTGAGGCTGCTTACCAGCGCGACACGCCGCCGGACTGGGAGGGACTTTTGCGTGACGGGTTCGACGACCTGCGCGCGGAGTGGGAACCAGTGATTGCCAGGCAGGATCATCCCATTTTGCGCGAGTGCGCCGCCATCCTCGCGCGGTGTCCGAGAACCGCTTCGCGATCGGACATCGCAGTGGCATGCGCAGCGATTCAAGCCGCGGACGACGACGCGGTGTGGAAGCGCACCAAGAGCAAAGGCACGGTGCGCAAGGCCTGCGCCGAGTTTTTCGCCGGCGCAGCGTTTCTCGGGTCGCTTGCCGAACGGTCCCCGGCCGGCGACCCGTTGCTCGAGGACTGGCAACGGATCCGGCCGCACTTGCTCGCGCTCGCGCGGCTGGTGGTGGAGTTCGGCACCGCCTACGCGGCCGCGAAACGCGAACTGGCCGCCGTGGACTTCCACGACTTGGAACAGTTCGCCCTGCGGCTGCTCTGGAACGCCGAAGCTGGCCAGCCAACGGCGTTGGCCCGGGCTTGCGCCGCGCAGTTGCAGCACGTGCTCGTGGACGAGTACCAGGACATCAACGCTGCCCAGGACTGTCTGCTGCGGGCGTTGAGCCGGCCGGCGCCGGGCAACCGCTTCCTGGTGGGGGACGTGAAGCAGAGCATCTATCGCTTCCGGCTGGCGAATCCCCGCATTTTCCAACACTACGCCGCCACCTGGCGCGGTGGCGAAGGCCGCTCGGTGTCGCTCCGCGACAACTTCCGCAGCCACGAGGCAATTCTGGATTTCGTGAACGCGCTCTTCACCGGCTGCCTCCGGCCCGAAATCGGGGGAGTGGCGTACAACGACGAAACGCGCCTGAGGTTCGGCAACCGCGGCGAACGGGAGCCGCTGGCCCGCGGGGACAAAGACAGCGTCGCTCCCCGAGTCGAGTTATGGCTGCGACTCAAGTCAAAAGACGACGCCGGGAGTGATGCCGAGGGGGAGGGCGACGCGCCGGATTCCCTGAACGACGTGGAAGCCGAGGCGCGCTGGATTGCCCAACGGCTGCAAGCACTAAAGCAGCAGCCGCTGCCGGTGTGGGACGAATCCGAGCGCGCGTTTCGCCCGGTCCGTTGGGGCGACATGGTGATCTTGCTGCGCGGGCCGCGCGAGCGGGCCGAGTCGTTTGCCCGGGTCTTCCAGCGGTTCGGAATTCCCCTGAGTTCGTCACGTCGCGGTTTCTACGACGCGATCGAGATTTCCGACCTGCTGAATCTGCTGACCTTGCTCGACAATCCCATACAGGACCTGCCGCTGCTCGCCGTCCTGCGCTCGCCGCTGGTGGGCATGACCCTCGACGAACTGGCCGCCATCCGGCTTGCGGACCGGTCGGCGCCGCTCTGGCTGGCGCTGCTGCGCTTCCGGCGGGAGGGCGCGGCGTCATCCGGCACCGGCGCGGCGAAAGCCGACCGTTTCCTGGATCGCTTCGTCCGCTGGCGCGAGCAGGCGCGACAGGGCGCGTTGTCCGCGTGCCTCGAGACCGTGCTCGACGACACTCTCTACGAGGACTGGCTGCTGGCCCAACCCCAGGGCGAACAACGGCGGGCCAACGTGCAGCGCCTGCTCACGCTGGTGCGGCAGTTCGATCACTTGCAGCATCAGGGGCTGTACCGCTTCCTCCGCCAGGTGGCGGCGCAGCAGGCGGTCGAGTTCGACCCGGAGCCGGCAAACCTCGAGGCCGGCGACACCGTTCGGCTGATGAGCATTCACCAGAGCAAAGGCCTGGAATTTCCCGTGGTGGTCGTGGCGGCGCTGGGCACCGGCTTCAACCTTACCGATCTCAACGCTTCGGTGATCCTTGACGAATCCCTCGGGCTTTGTCCGCTCGTCAAAACGCCCGACAACCGGAGCACGTACTCGAGCCTGCCCCACTGGCTGGCAAAACGGCACCAAGAACGGGAACAGATGGGCGAGGAGCAACGTTTGCTCTACGTGGCGGCAACCCGCGCCGTGGATCGCCTGATCCTCGTGGGCAGCACACCCCGCAAACACGCGGAGGAGCAGTGGAAGGACTCACGCCGGACCACGCTCTCGGTGGCGGACATCGTCGGTGCCCGGTCATGCCTCGACTGGATTGGCCCACTGCTGGGGCACCTCACGGAGCGGGATGACTGGCTGGACGTCGGCACGGGCGAAAGCCGGCTGTTGGCGTGGCGAATCGTTGAGGGAGCGCCGGCTTCTCCCGACGGAATGTCGGCACAGGAAATCGAACGGGCTCTGGCGGATCACGAACCGGAGCCACAGCCCCAAACCAGTGCCGCAGGCGGTGGCGGACCGAAAGTGAACGCCGATGAGGATGCGGCCGCCGAGGAGTTGATCGCCCGCCTGGACTGGACCTACCCGGATCAGGCCAGCACCACCGAGCCCGCAAAGACCTCCGTGACAGCCCTACGGCGGCGACTGGTGGAGGAGACCGACGACGAAGCGCACGAATGGTTCCGGTCGTCTGCGTTTCGCCGGGTTGCCGCCCGCGCGCTGACGGCTGCCGAACGCGGTGTCGCCCATCATCGGTTCCTCCAGCACGTCGCGCTGGATCGCGTCGGAAGCCAGGCCGAGCTGGTTAGCGAAGCAGCGCGCTTGCAGGCGGCCGGACGATTGACTGCCGCCGAGCACGACGCCCTAGATTTTGGGGCGCTGGCCAGGTTTTGGACGAGCGATCTCGGGCGGCGGGTGGCCGAGGATCCGGCGGCGGTCTATCGCGAGTTGGAATTCACGGCGCGCTTGACGGTGGCCGACTTGCGGGCGTGGGGGTTGCCGGTCGGGGCCAATACGGCGGCCGAGGAGTTCGTGGTCGTGCAGGGGGTCGCCGATCTGGTCGTGCGGCGCCCTGATTCACTGTGGTTGCTCGACTTCAAGACGGACGAGGTCACGGCAGAGACGGTGACCGAAAAGGCCCGCGACTACGCTTCGCAACTCGCGCTGTACGCCAGGGCGCTGGAGCGGATTCATGGGCGTCCGGTCACGGAGGCCTGGCTCCATTTTTTGACCATCGGCCGCTCGATCCAGATGCTGCCCGCCGCAGCGCGCGGTTGAGCCATCCCCGCCGTGTCCCGGCGGCCGGCCCGGCCGGTCAGCACTCGATCACATTCACGGCCAGCCCACCGCGCGCGGTCTCTTTGTATTTGGCGCTCATGTCGGCGCCGGTCTGCCGCATGGTGGCGATGACCTTGTCCAGCGAGACGCGATGGCTGCCGTCGCCGGCCAACGCCAGACGGGCCGCATTGATCGCCTTCACGGCGGCCATTGCGTTGCGCTCAATGCAGGGCACTTGAACCAGACCACCTACCGGATCGCAGGTGAGGCCAAGATTGTGTTCCATGCCGATCTCGGCGGCGTTTTCCACCTGCCGGACGGTTCCCCCGAGCGCCTCGGCGAGCGCCCCGGCCGCCATGGAGCAGGCCACGCCGACTTCGCCCTGGCAGCCGACCTCCGCGCCCGAAAGGGAAGCGCTGAACTTGTAAAGCAGTCCGATCGCGCCGGCCGTCAGCAGAAAGCGAATGACCTGTTCCTCACCCGCTCCCCGGACGCGCACGAGATAAGACAGGACCGCCGGGATGACACCCGCCGCGCCGTTCGTGGGTGCCGTCACCACGCGCCCGCCCGCCGCGTTCTCCTCGTTCACCGCCATGGCCCACAGGCTCACCCAGTCCATGATCACGAGTGGATCGCGCAAGTTGACTTCCGGCTGCTCGGTCAACTCGCGGAACATCCGCGGCGCGCGCCGGGTGACCTCGAGCCCGCCCGGGAGGACGCCTTCGGTTCGGCAGCCGCGCTCGACGCAGTCGTTCATTGCCGCCCACACCCGCGCCAGCCGGGTGCGAGTCTCCGCCGCCGGCCGCCACGCGGTTTCGTTGCGCAGCGTCATTTCGCTGACGGTCAACCCGCTTTCGTCCGCCATACGCAACAGCTCGTCGCCGCTGTGGAACGGGAACTCCAGCGCCCGATCGCAGCCGGTTCGCCCCCCGCCGAGTTCCTCTTCGGTCACCACGAAACCACCGCCCACGCTGTAGAAGACGACCCGGCCCAGTTCCGCACCGCCCGGGTCGAAGGCCACGAACCGCAACCCGTTCGAATGCGCGGGCAGGACCTCGCTCTGGTGGAACTGGAGATCATCCGGTTCGTTGAAATCCAGTTCGCGCACGCCCGCGAGGCGCACACGACGTCGGGCACGGATTCGTTCGACGCGCGCCTCAATCGTGTCCACGTCCACGCTCTCCGGGGTCTCTCCCTCCAGTCCCAGCAAGACTGCGCGGTCGGTGCCGTGTCCGCGGCCGGTCAGCGCGAGCGAGCCGAAGAGATGCACTTCGATCCTCGCCGTACGGGTCAGCCGGCCGGTATCGGCCAGCGCGAGCGCAAAGCGGCGGGCGGCGCGCATCGGCCCCACCGTGTGGGAACTGCTCGGTCCGACGCCGATGGTGAAGAGGTCGAGCACGCTCACCGGCGAACTCCGGCGAACCGGTGGAGGGGCATCAGGGGTGGCAATCGCCTTCATGGGTGACCCGGCTCAAATCAGCGGCTTCAAGGGGCAAAACTCTTCGGGGTCAACAGCGCGCCTTTGCCGGGAACCCTGCCGCCGCATGGCGGAAGCACGTAACGAGGTGATCGTTCACCATCCCGGTTGCCTGCATGAAAGCGTAGCAGATGGTGGATCCGGCGAACTTGAATCCCCGCGCGACCAAGTCCCGGCTCATGGCATCGGATTCCGCAGAGCGCGTCGGCACCTCGGCCATGGCGGTCCACGCATTCTGAATCGTCCTGCCGCCAGTGAACCGCCAGATGTAACGGTCGAAAGTACCAAACTCGTCTTGAACGAGGAGGAACGCCCGGGCGTTGGAGACCGCGGCGCGCACTTTGAGACGGTTGCGGACAATTCCGGGATCCCCCAACAGCCGGGCGATCGTCGCGTCATCGTACCGGGCGATCTTCTGCGGGTCGAAGGCACTGAAGGCGCGGCGGAAATTCTCGCGCTTCCGCAGCATGAGGGACCAACTCAGACCCGCCTGCATGGTGTCCAGGAACAAATGTTCGAACAGGCGCGCGTCCTCATGGACCGGAACACCCCATTCGTGGTCGTGGTAGGCGATCTCGAGATCGGACTTCGGCCAGGGACAGCGGCAGATGTTCACAGTGGCGCGGGAAGATCCCCGAAGTTGGAAGCGTTGTCGGGCAGCCGACTCCCCGCAACGCAAAGACGGCGGCACAGCCCCATCAATACGTCCGCCGGAGATGCGACGGGAGGATGTTCAATTCCATCCGATACTTCGCCACGGTACGGCGGGCGATCATGATGCCCCGCTCGCCCAGGCGTTTGACCAGTTCCTCGTCCGAAAGCGGCTTGGTCCGGTCCTCGGCGGCGATCATCTCCGCCAGAATCTTTTTGACGCTTTCGTTCGACATGCCGTCGCCGCTGGCGGTGGGCAGGCCGGAGGTGAAAAAGTACTTCATCTCGAACACGCCCTGGGGCGTTTGAATATACTTCCCGGAAACGGCGCGGCTGACCGTGGTTTCGTGAACACCGACCACCTGCGCGATTTGGGCCATGGTCATCGGGCGCAGATAGGCAACGCCCTTCTCCATGAACTCCCGCTGCCGCGAGGCGATTTCCTGCCCGATCTTCAACAGCGTTTGCTGCCGCTGCTGGATGCTTTTGATGAGAAACTTGCCGGCGCGAATCTTCTCGCGGATGTAGTCCCGGACTTCGTCGGTGCTGTCCGGCTGGGCCATGAGATCCTTGTACGTGTTGCTGATCCGCAGGTGGGGGATCGAGTCGTTGTTGGCGGTGACCACGTAGTCATCGCCAACCCGTTGGATGAACAGCTCGGGCACCACGTACACACTGTCCCCCGCGGAGAACTCCCGGCCCGGGCGGGGCTCAAGATGACTGATCCGCTCCGCCGCCGCCTGCACCGCCTCAACCGTTTCCCCCACCGCCCGGGCGATCTCGGGAAACCGCCGCCGCCCGAGCAGTTCCATGTGGTCGCGGATGATCCGGTATTCCAGCGTCTCCGTCCGCCCGGCGCGTTCGAGTTGCAGGAGCAGGCACTCGCGGAGATCGCGGGCGGCGACGCCGGGAGGGTTGAAGCCCTGCACGACCTTGAGCACGTCAGCGACTTCCGCGGCTGGCGTGTTGGTCGCGAACGCCAGCTCATCCACACTGGACTGGAGGTAGCCATGATCGTCCACGTTGCCGACAATCATCTCGGCGATGGCCTTCTGGGCGTCGGTCAGCTCGGACAGGCGCACCTGCTCCAGCAAGTGCTCTTGCAACGACGTGCCGGCCACCAGCGAATCGAACATGTGCTGCCGGAGTTCCGATTCCTCCTCGCGACTGCGCATGGGCGCATTGGCCTGCGCCAGCGTCTCCCGCCATTCCCGGTCCACCTGGGCAAGGCGATCAAACTCCGCCTGAAAATCATCCACGGGGCCGCTGGGCCGCTCCGTGGCGGGATCGTATTTGACGTCAGCGGGCGGCTCGGCCGGGTCCGATTCATAGGCGGGCTCCCCCTCTTCCCGTCGTTCCTGCTGGGAGAGCTCGGCGGCGGACAACTCTTCCAACACCGGGTTCTGCTGAAGCTCCTGCTCCACCAGCGTCCGCAACTCCAGCAGGGGTGCCTGAAGCAACGCCAGCGACTGCTGCAACTGCGGCGCCAGCACTTGCTGGAGCGACATTCGTTGCGACAGATGGACACCCTGCGACATGTGCGATGACGCTACCGCCTGGGACCGGGTTCCACAAGCCGCAACCTTGCTCCGCCGCCAAGAGGCGACCGGGTTGCCCTCAGCGCGCGAAGCGAAGCGCTGCTTCCGCGACAATTTCCGCGCCCACCTCGGTCGCGAACCGGTCAGTATTCAGGACCAGGTGATAGAGCAGTGGATCGTCCACGTCCGCGTTGTAATGCCGCTTCAGGTATCGGGCGCGCGCCCGGTCCTCCTTCAGGATGTAAGCCTCCGCCTCCTTGCGACCCAGTTTCATCAGCCGGCTGATCCGCTCGATACGGCGGTCCAGGGAACCCACCAGCCGGACGTGAAAGACATGTGGCATGTCGGCGGTCACCACATTCGCTCCGCGGCCGATGATGATCGCATTCCCGAGCTCGACGAGGCGACGGATGGTCTCAGCCGTCTGGCGGACCAGCTCATCAGTGGGCGGGTGAAGTCCCAGCGCTTCCTGGATCGCGTCCTCCACCGGAGACACTGCATCTTCCGGCATGAACCGGTCCAACTCGGAGGACAGGTGGTGGTCTTCCAACACCTTCTCGACCAGGTTTTTGTCGAACACCGTCCACGGGCGTTCGCCCTTCGGCGTCCGGCTTTGCAGCAGGCGGAGCAACGGTTCCACCGCTGCTGGCTCGGCCGCGCCGGTCTGGCGGGACACCGTGATGGCGAGTCGGCGTGGCGCGGCTCCGCGTCGCGGTTCATGGACTTGCGCCGTGATGAAGGCTGCGCAGCGTTCGATTTCTTGGAGACCGCTCATGGTGATTCCTTTCGTTCAACCCGCGCCCGCATCACCCGCTCGGTTATCTCTCCCGCGGTGCGTCCACTCATTGCGACGGGAACCCGGCCCATGAACCGTCGCCCGCGGGAGCGGCAGGCCGGGCGAGTGGCGCGGTCGCATTCACTTCAGGTGACGAAGGAAAGGTAGTCTTCCCGGCCGAGGCGGCAAAGCCCATTTTGAGCGGATCCGACCGCGGCCGCGGGAGGCTCTACCCTGTCCCGCGCACGACACCCCCCTCGAACGTCAGGCGGTGGCCGGCGCGGGAGCAGCGAGTCCTGGAGGAAGTTTCGGAGGAACCGGCTTTGCGACTTCAGGCAGCACGGTGGCGGCCTTGGCGCCGGTCGGCGGTCCGCCTTGGGCGGCCGGCGGAGGCGGAGTGAGCTTGCCAGTCTTGATGATTTCCTCGACTTGCGCCCCGTCGAGCGTTTCGAACTCGAGCAAGGACTGGGCGATGATTTCGAGCTTGTCCCGATGCTGATGAATCAGGGCGCTGGCACGCTTGAAGCCGTCGTCAATGATCCGTTTGACCTCATTGTCAATCTCCTCGGCTGTCTTCTCGCTGTACCCTTTGGAGCGGACCATGTCGCGGCCGAGAAAAACGAACTCGCTGTCCTCGCCGTATTGGACCATTCCCAGCCGTTCACTCATGCCGAAGCTGCAAACCATCGCCCGCGCCATCTGCGTGGCCTGCTGGATGTCGCCAGCCGCACCGGTGGACACGTCGTTGGTGACGAGTTGTTCGGCGATGCGCCCGGCCATCGTGACGGCGATCAAATCCTCGAGTTCCCGTTTCTGGCGATTCAGCAGGTCCTTCTCGGGCAGCCACATGGTGGAGCCGAGCGACTGGCCGCGGGGAATGATGGTGACCTTGTGCAGCGGGTGGGTGTGTTCGAGCAGCACGTTCACCAGCGCGTGTCCGGCCTCATGCCACGCCGTCGCACGCTTCTCTTCGTCGGTCATCGCGAGGCTGCGGCGCTCGCGGCCCCAGCGGACCTTGTCGCGCGCCTCCTCGAGCTCGACCAATGTGATCGCCTTCTTGTTCTGCCTCGCCGCCTGCAGGGCTGCCTCGTTCAGGAGGTTGGCGAGTTCCGCGCCGGAGAAGCCTGGCGTGCCGCGGGCAATGACCGACAAGTCCACGTCCGGGGCGAGCTTCACGTTGCGGGCATGAACTTTCAGAATCGCCTCGCGGCCGCGCACGTCCGGCAGATTCACCGTGATTTGCCGATCGAAACGTCCGGGACGCAGCAGAGCGGGATCGAGCACGTCGGGCCGGTTGGTGGCGGCGATGATGATAATGCCTTCCTGGGTGTCGAAGCCGTCCATTTCCACCAGCAGGGCGTTGAGAGTCTGCTCACGTTCGTCGTTGCCGCCGCCCAAACCATGTCCGCGGCTCCGGCCCACGGCGTCAATTTCGTCAATAAACACGAGGCAGGGCGTGCTCTTTCGGGCTTGCTCGAACATGTCACGCACACGACTGGCCCCAACGCCAACAAACATCTCGACGAAGTCTGACCCGCTGATGCTGAAGAATGACGCATCGGCCTCCCCGGCAATGGCCTTCGCCAGCAGGGTCTTCCCCGTGCCGGGCGGCCCGACCATCAGAATCCCCTTGGGAATACGGCCGCCGAGGCGCTGGAACTTCTTCGGGTCCTTGAGGAACTCGACCAGCTCATAGACCTCCTCTTTGGCCTCCTCAATGCCGGCCACATCCTTGAAAGTCGTCTTGTTCTTCTCCTTGTTCAGCATCCGCGCCTTGCTCTTGCCGAAGCTTAACGCGCCCCGGCCGGCGGCCTTGAGCTGGCGGATCAGGAAAAAGTACACCAAGGCGGCAAGCAGGATGAACGGCAAGATGCTGTAGAGCAGGCCCATCAAGAAGGTGTTCGGCTTGACCAGCTTGAATCGTCCCGTGTTCAGCAACTGCTGTTCAAGGGTCTCGGAGAGCCGGGTTTCGATGCGAAAGGGAACCGGGCGGCCGTCGGGATCAGCGGGATCCCGGTACTTGCCGGCGATTTCCCGAAGCATGGACTGCGGATCGTAGCTGATCGTGGCCTCAATGATCCGGTCGTTGTTGACCAACTCAACGAACTCGGTGTGGACCAAAGTGCGGAAACGGGTGTCGGTTCGGTCTTTGAAGAACACCAGCAGGGGGATAATGCTCAAGATTGCCAGCCAGAGCAGCCAGGCGCGCGGCGGCACCCTCATTTCGCCCCCCTTGCGATCCCCGCGGTTTCCTTCGTTACGTTGGTCGTCAGCCATTTGAAAGTGAATTGAACCTAGCATTCGGGTCCGGCCGTTGCAACCGTCGCGCCCCGCGAAACCGATCCGCCAAGGCGCGAAGATGATCTTGAAACCGTGGGTGCCAAACGGAGGTTGGGGCGGCCCTCTCGGCGTCCAGATCATCGGGACTGGCTCAGCGGCGTTGTGGCAGGAACCGGCAGCGTACCGCCGCGTCAACGCTCCGGCGAGCGCTGGGAACTTCCCGTGCCAACGAAAAAGCCTGGCGCAAGGGCCGGGCTTTTCATAAAAGCTGTCGCAAACCGCTACGTCAGGTAGGGTTTGTACTCGGGAACGATTCGTTGAATTTCCAACTTGAACTGGTTCGGCTCGGCGACGTGCATTTGTCCCACCAGTTCGTCCAGCGCCGCGCGCAGCCGCTCGACTGGCGGCGGCGTCGTCACGAACCGCATGATCTTCGGATGATCAGTCGGCCGGAAATCCTCCCCTTGATGGGTGATTTCCTCGAACAGCTTCTCGCCCGGACGCAGGCCGGTGAATTGGATCTCGATGTCCTCGCCGGGCCGCAGACCGCTCAACTCAATGAGTTGCCGCGCCAAATCCACAATCTTCACCGGCTTCCCCATGTCGAGGACGAAGATCTCGCCGCCTTCGCCCAGCGCCGCGCTTTGCAATACCAATCCCACCGCCTCTGGGATGGTCATGAAATAGCGGGTCACCTCGGCGTGGGTGATGGTCACCGGCCCGCCGGCTTCGATCTGCTTCTTGAAGGTGGGGACCACCGAACCGGACGACCCGAGCACGTTGCCGAACCGGACGGCCATGAACTTGGTCCGGCCCGGATTCGCCGCGTGGAGGGCTTGGACGTACATCTCCGCCAGCCGCTTGCTGGCGCCCATCACGTTGGTCGGGTTGATTGCCTTGTCGGTCGAAATGAGAACGAAGCGGTCCACCCCTGAGACCAAGGCGAGTTCGGCCAGCTTGGCCGTACCGAGGCTGTTGTTCTTGATGGCCTCTCCGGGCTGGCTCTCCATCATCGGGACGTGCTTGTGCGCGGCGGCATGGAAGATCACCTCGGGCCGGAAGCGTTCCAGAATAAACCGCATCCGGGGTTGGTCGAGGATGTCTGCCACCAACGGCAGGATGGTGCCGCCGTGGCCGCTGCGGACCAGTTCCTGCTCGATTTGGAAGATCTGCACTTCGGACTGTTCGATGAGCAGGAGCCGCTTGGGATTAAAGTCCGCAATCTGCCGGCACAACTCCGATCCAATGCTGCCACCCGCGCCGGTCACGGCCACCACCCGGTCGGCCAGCAAACGCCGGATATTGTCCACCTTCAGCTCGACCTCCTCCCGCCCCAGGAGGTCTTCGATTTCCACCGGCCGCAACCGGCTCACCCGCACCTTCCCTGTCGCCAATTGATGATACGATGGAACGGTCTCGAAACGAAGACCCACTTCAGTCAAGAGCCGAACCAGTTCACCCATCCGTCTCGCGGAGACCGACGGCATCGCGATCACCGCTTCGTCCAAGGCCAGGTTTTTGTGCTCGCGACGGAGAAGATCTGGTGCGCCTCGGACAGGAATTCCGTGGACCCGCGAATGCCACTTGCCGGCGTCGTCATCGAAGAAGGCCACCGGTTCCATGCCGAGGCCTTTTCGGGCGAGGAGTTCCTTCGCCAGGCTGGCTCCCACATCCCCCGCGCCGATAATCGCCACCCGCTTCCGCTGGCGCGGCGGCGAGTCGTCCATCAGGTAGCGTTCGCGCACCAGCCGGAAGCCAAGTCGGACTGCGGACAGACCCACTACCGAGAGGAAGAAGTCGAGCATTACGACCCCGCGCGGATCCCACTCGATGGGCACGGGCAGCAGGCGGCCGACCAACATGATACCCGACACCAAGGCATTCGCGGCCAGAATGCGCAGAAAGTCGGGAACACTGAAGTAACTCAGCAAACCGGAGAACTGGCCAAACCATGCCAGCACGATCAGCTTGAACGGCACCTCCCAGAGCCAGCTTCGGTTCAGCTCATCCCGAGAACTCTCTGGCACAGCGAAGTCGAACCGTAACTGGAACGCCAACCAGTGGGCCAACCAGAGCACGATCCCGTAAACCAAAATCAAAATCGCAGCTCGACCCGCTGGTTTTTGAAACACACTCGGAATCCGGTCGCGTGGCAGGACGGTGTTCACTCCACAAAGGCACGCCGGGAGGGTGGCATGGAAGATGATGAGTCCAGACCAGATCGAGCGCCCGATGGGGCGCTGCCCGCCTTGACGGCCGCAAGACTGACTACTCCGACGGGTATTTCGTCTGACATTCGGTGTTTGTGGTCCAAGACCGAAACTAGTCCGTTCCCCGAAACTCGTCCTTGGTCGCCTGCCCGCTTGCGGAGATCCCATGGCGACGCACCACCGCCCAGAACGTCCGCCAAACGATTTGCGCATCGAACCTCAACGACTGCCGCTCCACGTACTCCCGATCGAGCCGGAAACGCGCCTCCCAACTCGCCTCGTTCCGCCCGTTGACTTGAGCCCAGCCCGTCAAGCCGGGGCGGACCGCATGGCGAACCGCTTCGGTTTCCGAGTAGCGACTCAGGTAGCGCAACAACAGTGGCCGGGGCCCTACTAGACTCATGTGACCGCACAGCACGTTGAACAATTCCGGCAATTCATCCAGCGAGGTGGAGCGCAGCCATCTTCCGAAAGGCGTCAAGCGGGCCCCGTCGGGCAGGAGTTGTCCATCCGCAGCGCGCGCATCGGTCATGGTCCGAAACTTTATCAGCGGGAACACCTTGCCCTTCCGGCCTGGGCGGGGCTGAATGAAGAAAACCGGAGTGCCAAGCTTCCAGTGGACCAAGGCAGCGATGAGACCAAGCAAGGGAAACCAAACCCACAACGTGCCCACCACCAGCAGCAAATCAAACAGGCGTTTCACCCCGGCGCGGGTTGCGATTCTTCCGAATTACTAAACGGTGCAAAGGCTCGAGTTATCGCGGATTTGACACTTCTCCAGCCGGAAGGCCGGCCGCCTCCGTCGCCGACTGCGATGCTCTGGCCGCAACCTGATCCAGTTTGTTGAAGAGCCACGAGAGGATGATTACCCCCACCGTTGTGAATACGAGGATTGTCCAACCCGCTGCGTCGTGGACGCGGTTGATCGCCTCTACGCCTTGGGCATTGGCGGTGAGGCTGAGGTAGAGGGACCGCACCAAGTTTCCGAAAATCGCCAGTCCGATGCCTGCGATCAACAGCAAGATCTGAAAACTTACCCGTTTAAGGGTGAGGTAGCCGATGAAGATCGTCGCCATGACGGTGGACTGAAGACTGCGAATTCCGCTGCACGCCTCGTCAATACCCACCGTTCCACCGGGGAGGTGGATCAAGCTGCCCACCCGCTGAGCGGGAATGCCCATCAGGTTCAAAACTTCGGTGTTGATCACGGCCACCTTGTTCTGAAGACCGTTCACGATGGGCCCGTGGATGAAGCCGGGCATGGGCATGGCGATCAGGATGAACGCGTAAGCCAGACCGAACGTGGTGATGCCCCGCCAGCCAAACACGATCCCCAAGTTGGCAAAGGCCACGAGCATGATCATGGTGGCAAGACCGCACATGGAGGCGGCATTGGTGCCGAATGCCACCTGGTAGACTTGAACCACGAACAAGCCACCTGCGCCGACTAGAAACAGCGCCACGCTCCACCATCGTGGCCGAACACTCACCACCGGCTGCTTTTCCAGTGCCTCGTAAAACAAGTAGCCACACAACAGTACCACAATCCAACCGAACTGAAGATCGGGCTGGTTGTTCCAGAACCATTGCGCCTTGGACACCAGCCAGGCCATCGCCAACAGCGATGGAGCGAGCAGCCAGACTACTTCGAGGGAAACTTTGCGCTTCGTGGCCATCGGCGGCTTGGTCGGGTTCAGATCGGCAGTTTTCATTTCATGGTCTGCCGGGCGATCAATGGGCAAGTATCGGAGCCGAAAGCCTCGCAGGTGGCAGGGGCAACACAGAACACAGTGAAACGCCCAGCTTCGGACCTCAACAAGTGTTCTCTCTCGATCGAGAAAGGAAAGATTTCCATCTGCTCAGATTTGTTGTCGGCTGCGCCACTCCTCGATTTCTTCGCGGAAATCCCGAGGAATCAGCCACAGGTCGAGCACTTCGCGGATCCGGCGTTCTCCGGCCTCAATATTTCCATCCATGACCGGCGTGGAAATCCTGATGAATTGTTTCGGCCCCAGCAAAGGACGACGACTGGCGAACGAATCCCAGACACGTTGCCAGAAGCGATCGTCAGATGCCCTTGCACCATGACCAACAGCCCGTCCGCCTCCGGCCGCCGCCACCCGCATGCCCACTGACAAATTATGGTCGAGACGATAGGGTAGCGGTTGCCCCCCAACCAACCCACCGAAATACACCAACTCACGTTGAGCCGGGGCGACGAAGATCCGTCGCTCAAGCGTCATCGGAATTCCATGGATCGTGAAGTCAGCCGCGTCGGGTGACGTCGCCTCCATCTTCCAACCGCCCTCGGTCCAGCAGCGATCGGGGGTATGCACAAACAATCCAATATCGTGGGGTTTCTCAGAGTAGCGTTTGGCCAGAAACACCCGGACTACTCCGCCGCGGGTCTGATTGGTGAACTCGCCGTTGACCAACCGATCCGCCACCAGAGTCTTTTCGGCCGATTTGTCCACGGGAATCTCGGTGTACTTCCAGCCGGCAACGTTGGTTACCTCGGTCAACCACTTTGCCTCACCGGCAATCGTTTGCCGGTACCAAACGTTGGGAAACAACCACAGGCCGACCACAATCAACCCCATGACGGCAATCCATCCCGGATACGATGCCACTTTGGCCACCGCCGGAGTGCGCGTTTCAGAGAAATCATTCATCGCTCATGTATCCTGCTCGCCCACAACTTAATCGTTTCGCCAGTTCGAGAATTCGGTCAGCCGGCCGCACGCCAACCTGGATCAATGGATGTCCTGCGTAAACGGCCCACGGCTTCAGACTCCGATGCACCACGCATCCGGCCCCGACAACCGCCCCTTCCCCGATTTCCACATCAGGCAGAACGATCGCCCCCGTGTAAACCAGCGCGTGCGCCCCCACTCGGATGGCCCCACGCCTAACCACCCGCAAATCTGGCGGCACAGTGGGATTCGTCAACCCACTCCCATCGGCGACTTCGGATCCGGTGATCAGACGGACACCAGCACCGATCCCAGCGAAGTCGCCGATCTCACACGACCCCCCGCCACTCACCGAACTGCCAAAGGCCAGATGCACATGGCGGCCGATTCGAATGGTTCCCTCACCTGCCAATAGCCAGACGCCTTCGTCCACTTGCGTGAAATCGCCGAGGGAGACTTGTTCCGGCGGAAAGATGCGGCAACCCCGAAATACCTTCACGCCCGTGCCGCAATGCCGCAGGCCACGCCTCAGCTCCTCGACCGACAGCAGTGGCGCCGGGCTCAGTTCGGGCGGCAAGGCGTCAGGCACTGAATCCCCCATCCACGACCAACTCCGTCCCTGTGACAAACCGTGCTTCGTCCGAAAGCAGGAAGCGCACGGCTCCCACCACGTCACCAACGGTTCCGAGACGCTCAAGGGGCGTCCGTCGCCGGAGACGCTCGCGCTGCTCGACGGGCAACGTCGCACTCATGTCGGTTTCCAGAAACCCGGGAAGCACGCAATTCGAGCGGATGCCACGTTCACCATATTCCCGAGCCAAGACCTTCGAGAAGGATACCAAAGCCCCTTTGGTCGCGGCATACACACTGAGTCCGGAGAAACCCGTCCGAGCCGCCACGGACGAGATAAAAACCAGGGAACCACCCCGCGCCAGCATCCCTTTCACCACTTTCCGGGTCAGCAGGATCGTGGACGTCAGATTGACCTCAAGGCAGTCGCGGATGACGCGCTCGGAAGTCAGCGTCAGCAAGCCCTCGGTTCCCACAGCGGCATTGGCTACAAAGGCATCCACCCCGTCAATCAACCGGGCCGCGCCCGTCAAGGCATCCACAGCCCCCGGTTGCGACAGGTCAGTGGCGTGGAAGGAATACCGTTCGCCGTGCTTTTCTCGCAATTCCTCGACCGCCGGGGTTGATGCCCGCGAACAAGACACGACGCTCCACCCCCTAACCAAGAGGTCTTCGCAGATGGCCAAACCCAGCCCTCGGGATCCACCGGTAACCAGAACGCGCTTCATCCCACCGCCCGCTTGGCGTTGTGGACTGGTGCCACCTGGTCAACCACCCACTTTCGAGGCCAGGCTGCCTTGGGCAACTGCGCCCGAAGGTGAGCTTCGAGGGCGTTTGCAAGCTTGCTGCTGTCAAGGCCGGGAGCTGGCGCGTATCGCAGACAAACCACTTGACCGGTAACAGAGTTGGGCTCAGCGACCGCCACTGCTCGCAGCACGCCAGGCACTTCTTCGGCCACGGCGGCGACTTGCGCCAAGTTGACTTTGGTACCGGCCACGTTCGCGACGCCATCCGCCCGTCCAATGACCCGGAACAGGTCTCCGGCAACTTCGACCAAGTCTCCGGTGCTCCGCCAGTCGCCACCCCGCTGGAGTTCCAAAACCCCATCCTCTTGGCGCCAACCTCCCGGAAACCGACCATCGAGCGCGGCCAGTTCGTACCAGCCGTCCATGCGATGGGTGGTCGCGATGACCCCAAACTCAGCCGCCGCGTAAACCACGGTGAACCGGGCAGTCGGGAAGCGAGCTGCCAAGCGTTGGCCAACACCCGGACGGAGGGGCTCTCCGCCCAACGTTATCTGACGAGGGGACCATCCGCGTCGAAAACCAGCAGTTTCCGCCGACATTTCGGACGACCCGGCCGCCTGCGGGAAACCTTTCGGTGCCTCTTTTGATTGTTGTCTCTGATGCGTGTCGGAAAAGGCTGGTAATGCCTCTTCCTGAAGGAGGAGATCCAAGTAGGTGGGAGTTGCTGAAACGGCGTCGGGGCGGGTTTGTTCGAGCTTTCTCCATGCCTCGGTCCAGTCGTGAGGAAGGGAAACCACTCGTCCCGCCACCAACCATGCCTGCAACGCAACCTGTACGCCCGCAAAGGTCCACGGTGCGTAAGGGGCAGCCCAACACCAGCCACGGATTTCCGGGCGATGACTGAGGCCCACCCTCAGGTCCGTCCACCGACGCCAAACAACTTTCGGAACACCCGTCGAGCCGGAGGAGGTCACCGCCAACCAACCCGAAGGTTCTTCAGGTAAAGCCGCTTCCTCCAACCGTGGCACCGCTCGGTCGCCAAGCGCAGGCAAAAGCGCCACATTGGTACCGCCGGCCTCCATCTGATCAAACACACCGGCGAGATCCTCCAGTTGGGAGGGCCGCACCTGGATTACACCAGGAGCCTGATCTGACATTCGTTCCAAACGCGGAGACCGCCGAAATTTTTTGAGACTTAAAGCCCAACTGAACCGTCAGGCGCGCCTCGAAGCGGTTTGACTTGGCCCGACTTACTTGGACTCGACCATGCGCAGTACATCTTCCCAAGTCCGCGGTGGCACGGCTAAGTCAAAGGGCGACTGACCCGTCTCGCGCTCAATCGCCACCATGATCTCGGCAAGATCCAGCGAGTCCAACCTCAACGAGGGATCCAGCAGACGCAGGTTGGTATCCAACTCCTGCAGTTGTCCGCCATTGCGCCGGTGAACCGTCAGTACCAACCGGCAAAGCCATTGCCTGCCGATCGCCATCAGGACAGCCCCCCCAAGGCCACCGACCGTGGCTTGGCCGACCGCGCTCGCCGATGAGCCTCCCAGATGCAGTCAATCACGTACTGCTGGTCCTCTTCCGAAAGCGAACTCGAACTGGGCAGACAAATACCCCGACGATTCAGGTCTTCCGCCACTTCGCCACCGATGCACTCGTAGCCTCGGTACAGCGGCTGTGTATGCATTGGCTTCCAGACCGGGCGGGCCTCGATGTTGGTGGCGTCCAGATAACGGATCAGGTCCGCCGCCGACATGCCGAACTCCGCCTCGTCCACCAAAAAGCAGCTCAGCCAGCGGGTGTGAACCGAATGGGGATTTGCGCTGATAGCCTGCCCGTTATCTGGAGCGACGGCAACCGGCGGCTCCGTCCCAGTTCCATTTTGGGCGTCCCCACCGCCAAAGTCTGCCTCTGGCTGCGGCTCGATACCCGGAAGATCGGCGAACGCCCGACGATACCGCTCAAACACGGCCCGCCGCTGCTGCACCCGCAGATCGAGCACCTCCAACTGCCCCCTCACGATGCCCGCGAGAACGTTACTCAGCCGGTAGTTGTAGCCGATCTCCGAGTGGACGTAATTCCGAAGCCCTTGAGGATCGGGATCGCGTGCCTGCGTGCTCCAAAACCGGACTTTTTCGACCCATTCCCGGTGCCGGGACACTAACATCCCCCCACTCGTGCCCGTGATGATCTTGTTGCCGTTAAAGGAAAACGCTCCCACCTGTCCTAGCGTACCGGGATGCCGACCTTTGTATCGCGCTCCCAAGCTTTCGGCGGCATCCTCCAGCAATGGCAATCCGTAATGATCACAGATTTCAAGAATCGGGTCTAGGTCAGCACTCTGCCCGAACAAATGAACGACGCACACGGCCTTCGGCAGCCGATTCACACGCGCGCGTGCGTGGAGAAACCGATCGAGGAGCCCTGGATCAAGATTCCACGTCGCTCGGTCGCTATCGATAAAGACCGGCGTTGCCCCGAGATATCGTACGGGATTGCAACTTGCCGCAAAAGTCAGTGTCGGGGTCAGCACCTCGTCCCCCGGGCCGACGCCTAGAAGTCGCAGGCCCAAGTGAATTGCCGCAGTCCCGGAACTCAGCGCTACCGCGTGCTGACCAAACCGGCTGAAAATACTCGCTTCGAGTGCATCGAGATTCGGGCCAACGGTAGAAAGCCAATTGCCTTGAAAAGCCTCCGTAACCCACAGCAATTCTCCCGTTGCAGCGTGAGGAACGGAGAGAAGGATCCTCGATTTATTGGGAGTTGTTGAACGTGACGTCACGATTAATCAAATGCCGGGTAATCCTTGCGGGCACACCCACTGAAACACTGTACTCGGGCAAGTCCCTCGTGACCACCGCACCGGCTCCGACCACGCAATGCTGACCAACGCGAACTCGTGGAAGAACAACCGCTCCGGTTCCTATCATCGCGAACGACCCAATCTTCGCTTCACCTGCCAATCGAACCCCCGGACAGATATGGACATGGTCGCCAATTTCGCAGTCATGGTCCACTGAAGCTGCCGTGTTCACGATGACATCCTTGCCCATTCGGGTTCCCGCCATCACCACCGCCCCCGCCCCCACGAAAGTGCCCCCGCCCAGTTGCGCGTGCGCCGAAACGATCGCAGCGGGATGCGTTACGACCACCGACTCGAGACCCTTTCGAATCAACTCATCGAAAATCCGGGCGCGACTTCGATTGTCTCCGACCGCGACGATGAAGCGAGTGCCTCCTTCCACAACCCGGCCGGATAAATCGTGGCGACTGACCGCGATGCCCAAAACTTCAGAGCGCCGAGGGGAATCATCTACTACCCAACCTACCTGCCACCCGGAGAGCAACGCTGCTTCCACCACCACCTTCCCGTGCCCGCCAGCACCGAAAACGATCAAACCTGCCCCTGTCGCCGCCTTTCCCAATGTCAACACTCCGCTCGGAACTCGGCCCGAGAACTTGTCGCGTGATGCCACCCCGGCAGGAGTTCCCCGTGAGAAGGCGCGGCAAAATGGTTACTGGCTCTAGTCATTTGCCATCAAGCCTTGAACGAAAGCACTCTTCGTTTCCTTGCAACCGAGAAAATACTTCGGGGCACAGGTTGAACTCTATTTGGGCACAAGGTCGCCGCTCGTGTATGCCGCTCTCTTTTTTCATAGATTTAGCGGGAAACTTGTTGAACCAGCCGTCACAGCGCGGTGCAAGACGCCTTCAAAGCGTTCCGCGAGCATGTTGAAGTCATGATGCCGTTCAGCATGGCGGCGGCCGTTGAGACCCATCTGCCAGCGTTCGGCCGCGGGCATCGCGGCAAGCCGCTGGACCGCCTGGACGAGCGCGACCGGATCGCCCGGCGGAACGCTCAGACCGGCCTGGGCCGCAGCCACGGGATCGTACGGCGCCTTGGCCACCAGAAGCACCGGACGCGCACACGCCAGGTAATCGAACAGCTTGTTCATGCTGTAACCCTACCGATAGAGCGGGGAATCCGCAACGTACAAAAAAAGAAGTGCGCCCTCGGCGCGTCGCCATCCACCCGCGTTTTGGGGAGCGGCTCGTTGAAGTCCACGTTCGCCAAGTCCTCACAGCGGCAAGCCTCAACCAACCGGACTTCGTCCGGCCTTTGCCCGTAATTTCGCAACTGGACCCGCTCCCCCCCCAGCCCAACTGCCACAACCGGCGCGCCACCGCAACGATATGGTCCACGCCAGTGGCCAAACCGATGGAGCCCGCGTAAGTGATTACGAACGGTTTTTCCTCCGCAGGCGTTTGGGGCCGGGGTACAAGGCTGAAGTCCACCCCGATTCGAATACAAGTGATCCTATTACATACGACCTCTTTGCCCGCAATGTGATTGCCAGCTCCCGGGCAGCAGCGTGATAATTTCGCAGGCCCACCGGTAGAGACGGACTTCCAACCCGCTTAACCACAGGATGAACGGACGCCAAGGCTTGAAGAAACCCATGTCCAGCAACATCTGCGGCCACAAGTCGCGAACCTCAAAGATGAACGACACGCAGAGCCGGAGACCGCCGGGCAGGCAAAAACCACCAATGACGCCCTACCAGCCGGCCAGAAAACCCCGCGGGACCAGCGGCCCCGCGACCGCGCCAATGACCCTGTGCCCACCCTGCTCGACCGCCACTAGGGCGATCCCTTGCTCCTCCCGCAGGAACGCCCCATAGAACTCCGCTAGAAACGCCGAACCCAGAAAGGTGAGAAAGAAACCGGGAAAGGCTGCCTCATGAATCGCACACACTCTGACCAGGTCCTCGGTCCGTAGCGGTCGAATCCAATCAGCCTTCATGTCCAGCTTTCGCCACTTCCCGGATCAGGTCGCGCATTCGCGGCAGACCGGCTGCAAACGACATCTCGCGCAAATAAAACTCTCGTCCCCTTTTCCCGTAGGCTTCCCGTTCGGAATCTGGCATGCGGACCAATCGCTCCACCCCCTCAACGAGACCCGCAACGTCTTCGGGGGAACACACCACCCCCGCCCCGCTTTCTTCGATCACCCTTCTCGCTTCGCCTTCGACGGCGGCGAGGATTGGACGCCCCGCAGCCAGGCAAGACTGTGTCTTGGAAGGGATGCCAACCCGTGTCAGGGCCGTGTCGCGCAACGAAATGAGCAGCGCCCTAGCTTGGGCAAGTGCACTTCTCAACTCGGGTCCGGTCAGGCGCCCTAGGAACCGCGTGTTTTTCAAATCCAAGCCCGCGGCCTGCCGCTGGAGAGCCGTTTTCTGCACCCCGTCGCCGATAAAAACAAATTGGACCTCGGGATGCCGATCCTGAACTCGCCGGGCTGACTCGAGGACGGTCTCCAAGGCTTGGAGTGGCCCCAGATTCCCCGCATAGATCACGTTGAAACTCCCTCCCAGACCGTGCGGATCGGGCGGACCCGGCTCGGGCAACGGTTCTTCCTGTCGCGGATCGCACCAGTTGTACACCACGCTGAGCTTGTCGCCCGGGATCCCCCGACGCTCAATCGCCGCCCGGTAGCCCGGCGACAGCACCACGATTCGGGCCGCCCGCCGGTACGACCGATCACACCACCAGTGGAGCAGGCGCTCTGCCCCCGGCAACCGCAACATGCCGGAATCCAGCACGCTCTCCGGCCAGAGATCCTGCACGTCCAACAGGAATGGACAACGAAACCGCCAACTCAACACCCGGGCCGCCAACACCAGCGTCGCCGGCCCCTGATAGACATGAATCACGTCCGGACGCCTCACCAGCCACGGCCCGAGCGTCGCCAGGGCCACCGCCGCACTGCCAAAGGTCAGGGCCCGCTTGAGCCCGGAACGATCATGACTGGGATAGACCGGAACCCGGAAAACCTCGATCCCTTGGATTTCCTCCCGCTGCCAAAGCCGCTGCCGGTAGCCGGGGTAGATTCGGCCGCCAGGGTAGTTGGGGAAAGTACAGAGAACCTGAATCTGGATGCCCTCCGCCTGCAAAGCCCGGGCAAAAGCCAAACCCTTGAGCCAGTTCGGCTCCGGATGAAACAGTTGCGTCAGGAGGAGCAGCCGCACAAATCCGACTCAACCCACCCCCCGCTGCCACACCGTTCGGCCCACGTAATCCGCGTAGCTGAGAACGATGCGGAGGACCTTGTCGGAGACATTGGGCACGTGGTAATCGCCGACGATCCGAAGGTCCCGCTGGTCGCCGTGCCGCTGATTGGCGAGGACTTGAAGGGCTTCCCGGATCCGTGGCCACTCGAACCCGACCATCATGACGGCGCCTTCCTCCATGCCTTCCGGCCGCTCGTGCGCCTGGCGGATGTTCAGGGCCGGAAAGTTCAGGATGGAAGATTCCTCGGTGATGGTCCCGCTATCCGACAGCACACAGGTAGCGTGAAGTTCGAGCTTAACGTAATCGCAGAGCCCGAACGGCTTCAACAACTCGACCCGAGGATCGAGCCGAACCCCCTCGCTCTCGATTCGCTTCCGGGTGCGGGGATGGGTCGAGACGATCACGCGCGCCTGGTACTCGGTCGCCAGACCATTCAGCACCGCGATCAGCTTTTGGAACTGGGCCGGCGCATCCACGTTCTCCTCGCGGTGCGCGCTGACGAGGAAGTAGGGCACGACGGGCACTTCCCGCCCCACCAATCCCAGTCGCTCGAGCACGGACGATTGTTGGATCTTGGGCAGGTAGTAATGGAGCACCTCGTACATCGGGCTGCCGGTCTTGATGACGCGGTCCGGAGGAAACCCTTCGCGGAGCAGATATTCCCGCGAGATGCTCGAGTAAGGCAGGTTGATGTCCGCCAGGTGATCCACCAGCTTTCGGTTGATCTCCTCCGGCACGCGCTGGTCAAAGCATCGGTTACCCGCTTCCATATGGAAGATCGGCACCTTGCGCCGCTTCGCCGGATACGCCGCCAGACAACTGTTCGTATCGCCCAGAACCAGGAAGGCATCGGGCTGTTCGCGGGCCAGGACCTCATCCGCCCGGGCGATGATCTGGCCAACGGTCTCAGCCGCCGTCTTTCCGGCGGCCTCGAGGAAGTGGTTGGGCTTCCGGATCTCGAGGTCCTCAAAGAAGATCTGGTTGAGCTCGTAATCGTAATTTTGACCGGTATGGACCAGGACGTGATCGGTGTGCTGGTCCAATTTTGCGATCACTCGCGACAACCGGATGATCTCCGGGCGGGTTCCAACGACCGTGAGGACTTTCACAAGCGCGCTAAGGGGTAAGAGATCAGAGGCAAGGTAAGAGTGTACGTTGCACGTGAAAAGAGCTTTGCAGCCGTCACCGAGCACTCAACCGGGATTTATCTGTCAGGAATCCCTGTTGGCCTCGATGCCTTCCAGCTTGCCGCCTACCCATTTACTTCCAGCCCCTTCCCGCTGCCCGCTTCGCCCAAGACGCTCATCGCGTAGGTATCCGGCTTGGTCGGATCGAAAACTTCGCTGGCCCAGAAGAGCGTCACCAGCTCGCCCGGACCCACGTTCTCGATCGAATGCGTGTAACCGGGCGGAATGTCCAACACCTTGAAATCGCGCCCACTCACCCGGTGCTCGATCAGGTCGGTGCCCGCGGGAACTCGCAAGGAGCAAGCGGGGGCCGATGAGGTTGCCGTGAGGGACTGCTCGGCGTTTACCGCCTGGTGCTTCCCGCTCTCTCTGCTACCCACCTCACCCAACCCTTGCCCTTTGCCGCTCCCCTCGCCCGCCACCCTCCGGAATCGGATGATTGCCTCGCCCTCGAGCACCAGAAACTTCTCCGTCTTGGTATGGTGATAGTGATTCCCGCGGGTGACCCCCGGTCTGGTTCGCGACACAAAAATCTGACCGGCCGATGGCGATTTCACAAACTCAGCGAGTGTCCCTCGCGGATCTGTCTTTTGCTCCAGGGCATAGGCGAAGTCCGGCCCATCCAAGTAGCTCAGATACGTGGCGTACAGACAACGGTTGAAGGGATCGCTGAAATCCGGCAACACCAGGCTGCAACGCGATTCGCGGAAGGATCGGATCCGGGCGGCCAGCTCGCCCAGCGTCACCTTGAACGACCGGCCCACCTCGCGAAATTCGCATGCGACAGCCCGGCCACTGGTGCCCGCTTCCCGCCTCCCGCCCCCTGCTTTGCACTCTCCCAACACCCCCAAGAACGCCTCAATGACATCGTCGATATAGACCAGCTCGAGTTCGCGGTCGGGATCGCTGATCGTGATCGGCAGGTCATGGGCAATGTTATAGCAGAACGTCGCGGTGACCGAGTTGTAATTCGGCCGGCACCACTTCCCGAAGACATTCTTGAGGCGAAAGATGTACGCCTTTCCCCCTTGCCGGCCGGCCCACTCCGCGATCGCTTGCTCTGCCCGTCGCTTACTCAAACCGTAGGGATTCTCCAACGCCGCCTGAATGGATGAGGAAAAAACCAGCACGGGAGAGGCCGGAAGGGACTGCCAATCACGGAGCAAGGCAAGCTTCGCGCAAAGCTGCGTGGTGAAGTCAGCATTGCCTGTCTGAAATTCTGAGTCGTTCTTCGGACGGTTCACGCCCGCCAGGTGAAAGATGACGTCGGCTGTTCGCAATCCCCGCTCGAGATCGGCCTCACGACTTCCCACATCACACTCGATCACCTCGGTGTTCGGAAGCCGTCCCAGAGCCTCGACGAGGTGCCGGCCAATGAATCCTCTAGCTCCCGTCACCAGCACGGTCATCCGATCAGATTCAGCGCCACTCAGTATTTTTGTCTCGTCAGTCTTCAAGCTTCTCCCCTAGTCTTTCTACCTCAGAGCTTTTGCATTTCCCGGCTTCACCGTGGCCACACGTAGCCGCCCGCCTATCGCGTACCCAATTTCCCTTTCCGTCGTGCAATCGCTTCCCGCATCTCCGGCAACCGCAGCAACAGCTCCTTCATCTCCTCGACCCCGAGCCGCCGGGTATTGTGCGAGTTGTAATCATCCACCTGTGCTACCCTCGCGTCACCCTCCGAGAAATACAGGGCATAGTTCAAATCACGATTGTCGGCCGGCACCCTCAAATAACTACCCAAGTCCTCTGCTCTGGCCATTTCCTCTCGGGTCAGCAAGGTCTCGTACAACTTCTCGCCATGACGCGTCCCGATCACGCGGACCGGGTGCTCGGGCACGCCCAGCAGTTCCTTGACCGCCGTGGCCAGGGTCTGAATGGCTGCCGCAGGCGCTTTCTGCACGAACAGGTCGCCCGGCTGCCCGTTCTCGAACGCGTACACCACCAAATCCACGGCATCCTCTAACGTCATCATGAACCGAGTCATCGCCGGGTCCGTGATGGTGAGGGGCTGACCCAACTCGAGCTGCTCCAAGAACAGCGGGATGACCGATCCCCGGGAAGCCATGACGTTGCCGTAGCGTGTGCCACAAAACACCAGGCCCTTCTCAGCCGCCACCCGCGATCGCGCCACCATGATTTTCTCCATCATGGCTTTCGAGATCCCCATCGCGTTGATCGGATACGCCGCCTTGTCCGTGCCCAGCACCACCACGCGCTTCACCCCATTTCGCTCGGCCGCCTGGAGCACGTTGTCGGTCCCGATCGCATTGGTTCGGACGGCCTCCATTGGATAGAACTCACATGAGGGAACCTGTTTCAGGGCGGCAGCATGAAAGACGAAATCCACCCCCGCCAACGCAGCTTCCAGGCTGTCCAAGTTCCGCACATCCCCAATATAAAACCGCAGCCGCCCATCCTTGTACAGATGCCGCATATCCTCCTGCTTTTTCTCGTCGCGAGAGAAGATGCGAATCTGTTCAATATCTGTACGCAGGAAGCGCTTGAGGACTGCGTTGCCGAAGCTCCCCGTACCGCCGGTGATTAGAAGGGTACTTTGAGTGAACATGGAAAACGAAACTTGCGCGGGCTGATGCCCAATCTGGGTGGTAATCAGCGCGCCAGACGCTGCTTGGGCCCGCAGAACTGGCCAGGGCGAGCGGGTTCAGCCAGCATCCGGTCATGGATCTCTTCCTCCCCTTGTGAGCGGAATCGACGCCGCAGGAACCGTGCAGGCACCCCGGCGACAATGGTGAACGGCTCGAAATCCCGCGTCACGACCGACCCCATAGCAACAATCGCACCTCGACCGATTCTAACTCCCGCCTTGACAATTGCGCGCTGCCCGATCCACGCATCGTCCTCGATCACCGTTGCCGGCATCGCTGGCCGACCACTGAAGGTGATCGGTGTGCCGGGCAGGTTAAACACATGATCTCCTCCAATAATAGCCACTTCCGGCCCGAGCAGCACGTAGTTTCCCAGCCGAACCTTGGGTGCGATCCAGGCACCGTGACTGATAGAACAGTAGGCGCCAGTCTGCAAGTCGCAGCTCACGAACCGCGGCTGAATCACCAACGATGTGGGATGAACACCCCACAACCCGTAACGCAACCGAATACACAACACGCGAACGCGCCTATACAGCAAATACATCTTTTGGTTTTCATTTAACCATTTTCGAAGCCCCTCGAGCATCTTGGTATCCTCCTATTAGCGTGCGAATTACTTTGACGGATCGCGTAGCCAATTTGCCACCAGCCTGAGAACGGGTGCGAACTCAGACTCCCAACTGAATCTCTCGAGAAATGCGGAGCGCCCATTTGCGCCCCATCGCTTGGCACGTTCGCGGTGCGAGGCCACTTGAACAAGCGCGTCAGCGACAGACAGCGGGTCCTCCGCATCCACGCTCAGGCCGCAGTCCACCTCCGTAAGAACCTTTACGATTTCTGAGGAATATGTCGGAGCTACAACCGGTATCCCCGCCGCCATGTATTCAAACAGGCGGTTTGGCAGACTAAGGCGCCCCAAAGCTCGACCGTAGAGAATCAAGCCGCAATCGCATTCCGCGATGGTAGCTGGCATTTCCCGCATGCTGATTCGATCGCGAAGGTCCACGACGCGCCGCAAAACTCCATCGGGGTCAGCCACCTCGCACGCTCCCAGCAGGTCGTCCATGGTCTCCCGTTCGCTAGACTTGAACATGACGACCGAGAGGTTTGGGATCCTCTGAGCAGCGATTGCCGCCGCCTCAAGACATATTCGAGTACCGCGACTGCGCTCGGACTTGCCGTGCATAACCCGAAAACACGCAGCCGGTCGTTCAACTGTTGCGGCCGCGCCAGCGAACCACTTCGGCGGCAAATTGCGGACTACGTAGGCAGGAACCGCTCCAAGACGGCCCATCTTCGTGTATGCATCTAATACAGATTCGTTTACCGCCATGACCGCCGCACTATAAGATGCTACTAGGCGAACGCCCCGCTGGATTACCGCCGAAGTCAAGCGGTTATTGACAATTCTGCCCCATTCTGACTTGGCTGAGCCGTGATAAAGCTCATGGAGATCCAAGAGAACTGGAATCCGTTGCCGGCGCGCCAAGAGGAATGCCGCTGCGGCTGCGTCCGGCTCCGGGCAGTAATAAACACCGGTATTTTTACGCCGAAGCCCTGCCCGGTATGCGCGAACGAACGTGAATAAACGGCCCAATTTCCCTGCCGACTTTGGAAACAGGGAGTGGTCTATGCCGGGCAATATCTCTCCGTTTGCAGCGTTGTTGCGCCACCCTGGTCCGACCCACCCCACATTAAACCCGGCATCCGCCAACGAGCAGGCAACCTTCTCAAACACCCGGACGTCATCGGTCGGGTGACAGGTTGTAAAGACCGTGATTTCTCGCATTGAGTTAGTAGGCATGAGTAAGCGTTTGCAGCTTGGTGATTAATCCATGCCACCGGACCGTCCTATTGCGAGAGCCAGCACTCTTTCTTGCGTTTCCCAAACAAGGGGGCTGCCAGAAAGTAGCGCCGCTGACAAATCGTGTCGCTGGCAAAGCAGCTTTTCCATAGCCGCGCAAATTCCATCAATACTTTCGCCGTCATCTTCTAGAACAACCCCAGCACCGGTTTCGTTCACCGCCTGCTGCAGCGGAGGATTATTTCCCACGAGCACTGGACATCCTCGCGCAAGGGCTTCGTAGAGCTTGTTTGAGGCGCAGTACTTTCGGTTAATTTCGTCAGCACGGTAAAGGATGACACTGCCCGCGGCCGAATCCAAGTAAGCCGGCACAGCGGCATACGGCACGCTCGGCTGCAGATATACCCACTCTCGGAATCTTGCGCCATGAACATTTTCGAGCGCGCCACAAAGAGCGCTATCACTCGCCCCAACGACCACCAGGGCCGCCTTTCGGAACCGCAAGATTGCTTCCACCAATTCCCTGCCCCGCCGTACTTCCTGCAATCCGCCGAAATTGACGAGAAAAGGCCGTAGTTGGAGCCACGCCTGAACTTTTTGGGGAAGCTCTTGACGCGGAGCCCCGGCAAAATCCCGGGCCGGGAGATTCTCCAAGACCAGATGGGATTCCGCCCGACGCTCGCCCAGCCACGCAACGAGGGCATCTCGACGCGCGGCATTCGCATGCAGGACGCAGTCACAGGCAGCGTTGGAGCGCCGAAACCAAGCTGCAAAGCCCTTGTTTGTAAGCATGGAACTCGCCGGGTACTCGTGTTGGTCCCAAACCAACCTGATGCTGCGCCGGGTTAGAAACCTTCTCGCCAACGCCGGCACCAAGACCATGTCCAAGTCATGCAACCAGACTACGTCGGTACGGGCCCGCAAAACATCAGCGAGCACACGAGCGGTCATCTCGAGTAGTTTCACCGCTCCCATCCTTCCATGGCGTCCAATCCGCCTAGTGGCCAGAGAAACCGTCTGGTACGGTACATCTCTTGGTAGCATACCAGTGGCCCGCTTATTGTCTGCGGTGACTGCCCAAATGGAAACGGTAGCCGCCAAACTTTTGAGACTTCTGCATTCCTTTAGTACCCGTGGATCAGATTGGAGTACATTCGTACGAATGTACATATTGACGCGTGTCTGCCGATAGGTGCCTGAACTATTCATCGCGCGACATGTTGTTTTTGCGGCTGACGAGAATTCGCCGGTAAAACGATTCCAACTCGCGAGCTTTCGCGTTCCAACTGAACAACTCCTCGGCGATCCGCCGGGCGTACCGACTGCGCTCCAACCGGCGCACAGGTGACTCGGTAGCGATGGCCCGGAGAGTCTGTAGGATCGAAGCTTCCGACCAGTCAACGGGGTAGAAGCAGTCAGGATGCTGGTCCATTAAGGGTGCCACATCGCCGTAGCGAGTGCACAGCACCGGCCGCCCGAAAGCCAAGTAGTCGCCCAGCTTGTTGGGCCAACCGCAGGCGTTTTTCGCGTTTGGTTGTTTGACCAGCACGAACACATCCACATCAGTCAAGCGGTGGGATTCACGCCGAAAATTCAGCCACCCGAGGTCAACAATGCGGTCAGCCGGCAACCTCGTTTTCATGTTGACGGACTGCTTGCCTCCACACGTCACTAGGCCCAAGTTTAGCGCGCCGCAAAGCAAGGTGAAGGCGCCTAAGAAGGGCGCAAGATCCTGCTCATCTCCTGTCGTCAAACCAATGAAACCAAAAATCAGGGTGCAATCCTTTAAATAGCCACCAGAACGATTACCAGGTTCTCGAAAGCGAATATCCTCCGTTTCACATCCACCGTGAATTACCACCAGTTTGTCCCCGGGGATGCCGACACTGATTGCCCGCTTGCGAGCCGCCTCTGACAAAACAACCACGCCATCCGCAGCGCGCCGGCTCTCGATTTCGGCCCAACATTCGTAGCGCTGCAAGAAACGCCCCAGCACCGTGCGCGGGCGGTCCCGGTGAGCTAACTGGCCCTCTCGCCCGTAATTGTCCCACCACTCGCTGATGTAAGCCGACCCACGCAACCAGCGATTGAAGCGACAGGGCCAGCCGGAAGCCGGACGATGGCTTACGTCCGAATGAACGATATCGTACAGGCGAGGCCCCCAAAACAGGGTCTTGAGAGCCGTGCTGAGCACGCCATATCCGCCGTCGCTCAAACCCGCAGTCATTAGCTCTGGCGTGGCATAGACCCTTACTCCATCCACGTCTTCTACCAGCCAAGGGAGTCGGAAACCCGTCTCTTGAGTCGTCAAAAGCGAGACCGTATGCCCCAAACCTGCAAGCCCCCGGGCCAGTGAGTAAGTCCGGCCAAATCCGGTGGTTCCCTTGCGACCGACGTGCGACATCAGGATTTTCACTTTGGCAATTCCTGAATTCGCAATGATAGCCGAGAACCGGTCTCCCGCTATGGCGGTCCAAGCAGGCCGTTGGAGCCGGTGGTGTCAGGGCTGGTCCTGAAGCGTGACCGCCTTCAGTTGGAACTCGGCGACCGCCGAACTGGCCGCCGGCTGAAACACGACCAGAGTTGAAGCTCGGTGCTCAATCCCGTACCTTGGCGCATAGGCTCCGTCGAGAATTACCGAGCGAACCATTGACGGACGTTGCCATGCCAACTCCAACCCCACCGATCCGCGCTCGATCCGCCAGCCTTGGGCGATCTCGGTTATCACCGCCGCCGGGTGGACATGGAAATACCACCGATAGCCTTCATCGGCCGCGCAGTTTACCTCGTCGCGGACCTCCCAAGTTAGCCGGGTGGCATCAAATTCACAGATCCGCCGGTGGTCCCCTCCCCGGCGAAGACGACGATAACCAGAGTGAACACCAACGAAGGTTGCGTGCCCAGAATCCACCTGAAACCGTTCACAACGGGGGCGCGGATCCCCAAAGAGCGTGTAGCAGTAGCCGCCGGGCGGCTGATACGCCCACGATTGCGGCAAACCATCCACCTCGACGGTATTGTGCGCCGAGCTCTTCCGGTAGCGCATGCCCCTTTCAGGCCAAGCAGAATAGCAGAACTGCCCCGGATCAACGAGCAACTCGAAACCATCCACCCAAAGGGAAAACGACAATTGGTCCATGTGCCGGTGCGCTCCGACCGGCCGATAGGTGAGCGGGCCGCAGCGGAGAATCATGCGGTTTCGAGAGTCCCCCAATACGAAGAAACCCGAGTCAGCCAGCGCTTGGCCAACCAGTGACACCTTAGCGGGCTGCGCGACCGGAGTCCCAGGCATCACGTTGGGGGGCGGAAACAACAGCAAATACTCCGGAGAAACTGGCCCGGAGTCCAATGCTTGTTCTGGGAGCAGGCGGGCACCGATCGCCCACAGGTAGCTGGTTTCTCCATCCTCTCGCGGCAACACCCGAAGAACACTCGCGCTGTCATTGTCACCGACCAACGGCATCTGCCCTGTTTCACCCCCCAATACCCGCATGGCGCGATAGGCGGCCGCCAAACGGTCCCGGCATGCCGCCGGCACGGGTCGGTTCAAAACCTCGCACGCGCGGACCCCGATGGTAGCCAGTTCAACCATGAGCCGGTGATAGGCAGTGCTCTGCTCACGATTCAACCCATCCGGGGCAAATTGCCCAAGAATCTCGCGTGCTATCTCCCGGGCGGCGAAAGCTCCCCATTCCTCCGCTTCCTGGTGATTCCCAATCGTCGCAGCAACCACTGCCAGACCAACGATGTCGCCAAAGTAGTGATTATACCGGTCCGTTGGAGACCACTCGAGATTGTCACGAATGAATCGCCCGTGATCGTACATCGCGGCCCAGAATTTTCGACGCGTGGACACATCCCACTCGTCCCACCAACACGCCATGCCTAACGACCAATTAATTGCCCGCACGGCCACCTTCATGGTACAGGCCCAATTTACTCCCCTCGCCAGTGGATTCTTCTCCATCCAGTCGTTCCATTGAGCCAGGAACAACGGACTCCTCTTCCGTGGGCCATCAAGCACCCACGCTCGCACATGACCAAATTCGGAGAGTTCCCACGGAACTTTGATGTCAGAGCCCTTGGCCGCTGTTATGACTCTACGCGAATCAAAGTAGTAATCTTCCGAGCTAAAGACTGCGCCAGTCGCGGTGTCCTCATGCCATCTGAAAGTCCCGTCTCTGTTTTGAACAGAGCAAATCATACCTCCCGGCCCACGCAGTCGTCCAACAGAAGCCAATTCAGCCTCCTCCGCAACCCGCCGCCGCACCTCCCAAGGAATCGCCTCATTCGAGCCGCACCATCCACTTCCGAGTCCTCCCCAGACCCGTCTGGCCGACTCCGCGCCGATAGTCGCCGGTATCCCGTTCGGATCGGTCGGCCTCTCGGACCGCCATCGCGATCTACGGCGCCAACCAGCGATAGGCACCCTAATTCGCTCCAATAGCCGCGATGCTACCATCGGGAGGGGCTGCCCGCGATGAATCCGGTGAAAAAGAATATTTACGGCCGAATATTGTTCGCGTGGATTCACTCTTCTATTGTTACCGCCTGCCCTAAGCAAGGCTGAACCTTGAAGTGCATATTTAACCGGAGTGGTCGAAAGTGTCTAGCGTGTCTTATTATTTATCCATAGACTGCTGAATGATTGGCTAACTCCGGGTGCTACCGATAGAGGCAGTTAGTTCCACCAGTGCATCCTACTCATCGCGCTCTGAGCGATGCAAGAAATACCACCAATCCGCCATCCTCAGAATCAATTCCCCATCCACGCCGACCCTGAATAGCAGACCGCCAGCCGAACAGCAACCGCTTCAACGCATTGCAACGCCTTCCATAGGTCGGATCAATTCGTGTCATGGCAACCGGTTGGAGGCCAACTGACACGGTCAGCTCAAATAGCTCGGACTCTGATACCGGTCGCTGTGAAGGATAGGCTTTGGTCAATTCATAGCGATAATGTCGCCACCAATTTGGAGGAATATCTGATGGGGTTCCTATACAGATGAATTGCGAACTCATCCGAACGTGAGATTTGAGTACCTGCTCGCGCTCAGCGCCAAAGAAATGCTCTAATAATCCCATTGACAGCACTACGTCCTGCGGCACGGTCGGCAAGAAGTCGAACATATCGGCGTGCACCACAGTGGCATTGGCAAATTGCCTTAGGCGCTGGCTCGCTATTGATACAGCCGGCGCCGAGTAGTCAATGAGTGTGTAATGCCTGCAACGCTTTGCCAAGAGAAGCCCAAGTGATCCGGTCCCGCCGATTTCTAAAATTCGCATATTCTTAAGATTTAGATACTGGTCAAGCCACTGTACTAGGAGGTAATTGAACAACGCGATCTTCGGGAATAACGCCGCTCCTAGGCGCCGCCGGAACCCAGCCACAATGCCCTTGGTGGTAGTTGTGTCAGCTTGCCACACACGAGCCCATCCGGGACGGTAGCTGTCCGAAGTTTGGCGAGCATCTATGTCTTGGTTTGTTTTGATTGCCATGCGATTTACTTCAGGTATTTAACAACTTACCGTAATGACGAATTGTCCCCACACTACTGCGTCGCACCACTGGAATCCGGTTATCGGACAACAGGATTATGGCCGAAGCCCTGCAATCAACCGGCGAGGACGTGAGCAGCGAGTGCGGGCGACTTGACCTGAGACTTCCAATCTGCCGAAGCGTACGCAGGTTTGTCACTCGGGGCACGAGCATCTCAGTCGGCTAGGTTTCAGCGGCGGTCACCGCCATAAAAGGCCGGTCGGCGGGCGCGTTCCTTCTCCTGTCCATCCTAGGTAGCCGACCGTCGGCGCTAGTACAGGTTGTGACTGGAATCATCGCATTGGCACCTGCTTCAGCATTTCCGTGCTAGTGAGCGCCGGTGTCCGGACAAGGGAACTTGACCAAACCGCTGCCCCGAATATCAATGAACCCGCCAGCGACGGTCTCGGCTGCTTTTGGTAACCGGTTCCGGTCGGTTTAAGACAGGCACAAAGCGGTTATTCCATCCAGCCAATTTCCTGCCAGATTTGACATGCACCACGCGGCGTGAACTCCGCGGGGCAGGCATACTCGGTCGCCGTGACGGATTACCAGAGCTTCCGGCGTTGGCGGTGCGCGCTACGGCGCCAGACTCGATGCGCCGCGCAAGCTGCGATCCCTGGCAACGAGCATCTACGCCAGATGCAGTGGAACACCAATGTTGTCGAGCCAAGTTTGTCACGATTGACCATCAAGAAACAAGGCGTTTGTGGCGCACCCGGTTCATTTGAACTTCATCACCATTGGACGGTTTCGTGCGGTAAGGGGAAAGCCGAGGAACCCCTTCCATTACCTCTTTCAACTTCCACGCCGCCGCACAACGGCCACCCATCCAACAGATCAAGATGTTTTGAGGCGTTAGGTCGATGGCATTATAGGTTGATACACCGACGAGTGCCAAGCACCAAAGGAGAATTGTCAGTGCCTCCGGCAGCACCGTCGTGGTTCGCCAGCGCGAAAGCTGCCGCAGACCAGGAAGCAGGACGAGTACGAAGTAGCCAGCCAGCACCGGCGCACCGAACTTCATCAGGACGGCCAGATACTGATTATCGATCCAGGAAAATGTCTGGTCGCCGAGTACATACTTAGATCCGGGTCCCGCGCCGACGACTAAATCAGCGAAAGACATCTGGGCGAAGAACGCGCTATATTGCTCGGTTCGCGTATCCTGATCGAGGCGCTGGATCAAGCCCTCCAAGTTTCCTACCAATCGGTCGGTCTGGTAGGAGGCAAGCACTGCGACCGCGAATCCAGTGAGCAACCAAATGGCGAAATATCGTGCTACTTGACCGCGCCTCACGTCGAGCGCGAAGCGGATGGCGATCGCCAGCAGAGCCAGAAGCGTCCATCCCCGCGAACGGGAATACACCGACAAACCGAGACAGAGGAAGATCGGCAGCCGCTGAAAGGCGCTTCCCAGCCAGCGGGGCTGTTCGTCTTTGAATAGCAGAAACACGCTCGGCCAAAAGGCCGCCACCGTGAAATAGGTGCTAGGACTGACACCCGCGTGCCGAACCGAGCCGAACTGCGGCAGGCTGATGGAATGATACCATGACAATCCCAGCGTCAAGTAGGTCAAGCCCGACAGAAACGCCAGTTCCCTCTTTGACCATGAGCGATCGGGCCGGGCAACCGTCGCGAACAAGAGCATCCACACAATCGGCGTCTCGGGCGTAATCCCGCTATAGACGACCTCAAGGAAGTGCGAGAAACTCCGGAGATACCAGCTCAGCGCATAGACCAAGCTCAAGGCCAATACCGGCAACCAGTAGGAGGCCAACTTTGCCGGACGCCGGGCGTTCACTGCAACTATCCCAGCCCCGACTAAAAGCAAAACCGACAGCGCTCGCAGGTACATGACACCTGTCCCCGTCCCAGCAACGAACACGAACTGCCCGGGCCGAAGCGGGTCCTCGATCATCTCACCTGCTTGTAACCGCACCACCAATGCCAGCCAGGCGACCAAGAAGGCACACGACAACAAGAGACCGTCCAAACCCAGACGCCGATCGCATCTGTTTAAGTTGGTTTTAGCTGATATTGAAACTGTTTGAGATGTCACAAGTGGGATGTCTGAATCAAGCAATGCCTCCGTTGCCGAGACTCACACCGGGTATATCCCACCTGCGCTGACAGGCGCGGAGCACCAGCGGGATAACGAGAGCCAAGTAGGCGGCCGTGCCGGACCATGGAATGCCCGCGATACCGACGTATCGGATCGCCAGTATTTTAAGGATGGTCGCGACGGGCAAGAATGCCAGGAAAGCCACAATCTGCACTCTCAGCGTATTCGTGGCGTTGAGTACCATGAAGTAGGGGCTGATGCCCGCCTGAAGAACGATCCACGCGGCAAAGCCGGACCACAGCAACATCCCCGCCCGAAACTCTGTACCGATCCAAACTTGTAGCAGGAGATCACCGCCCACGATCAGCAACGCGCCTAATACCATGGCCCCGACCGCGCACAAGAGTGACATCCGCCGGGTGGTGTGGCGGACCCATTGCCAGTCGCCGCGGGCCAAGGCCTCCCCGTTGGCGGTCCAAAGCGGCAGACAAACCATACCGGTCACGGAGTGGGCGATTGCCGCGATGCGGGCCGGGACCGAGAACTCCGGCACATCCCTTAGAGTGGCAAAGTGAGCGACCAGCAAATTGTCCAGGTTCATCCCCAAGACCAGCAGCAGCGACAGGACAAAGAATTGCCCCCCCACACGAAGCAAGTCCGATCCGACACGGCGCTCATAATCACGGAAGGTCGGGCAGTACTGTGGATGCCGACAACGAAAGAGCCACCACGAGTTCGCTGCGGCCATGATGGTCAGAGGCCCGGTAGCGGCCAGCACAAGGACTGGCAGATCTACACGCAGCCAGACGGCTAGGACCACCAGTGCTAGGCTCAACATGCTGGCGGCACACTGCCAAAGGTTATTGTAAAACCCCTCCTGCAACGCCAGTTGAACTCGCTGGACCAACCCCAAAGGGATGTTCACCAAGAAGAAGACAGCGACCACCAGAACGACCCACCGCGCTTCCCCGGTTGCCGGAGGAGTCGTAGCATTGAACACGTTCTCCCACCTGATAAACGGCCACGCAAGCTGAAATATCAATAGCAGCAGCACCGCAACAGACGTGAGGATCGCGTAGGCACTCGCGATGATCCGCCGGATTTCGTTCGTATCCTCCTTGCCCGTGGCCCGAGACACTGCCGACATCACCCCGTTTCCCAGTCCGAAGTCAGCGAACACCAGCACTCCCACCAGAGAAGTGACCGCCATCCAGAGGCCGTAACGCTCGTCGCCGAGATACCGCAACGTCAACGGGATGGTTACCAATGGCGCGAGCATCGAAACCACCTTGGCGACCGCTGCCGTTACTGCTGTCAGGGCCAGACGACGGACCCGTTCATCTGCCCGGCCCTCTTCGGTCGACGTGTCGAAGGGAGTGAGTCGAACCAACTTTACAGCGCGCAAAGGGTTCCAGAGTGAGGGTTTTTTTTGAGTGCAACTTCTCAAGTCACATGTCATTTTCTCAATCTACGACGCATATCAAATCAGAGTCCTGAGGTTTTCAAGGACTCCGACTATGCGATGCCCAGCGTTACCATCCCAAAGAGCCGGAATGGATCCCTTCTTCCACAATCCTTTGATCACGCGCGCCAATGCCGGTTTGATACGTCCAGGATCACTACCCACCAATTCATTTGTGCCGATGCTAACCGTTTCTGGGCGTTCCGTCGAGTCGCGTAAAGTCAAGCAGGGCACCCCCAGCACCGTGGTTTCTTCCGTTATTCCGCCGGAGTCCGTAATTACTGCTTTGGCGTTCTTCACCAAGAAATTGAACTCGAGGTAGCGGAGCGGCTCCACTAAGATAAGATTCTCCGGCAACTCGCCCTGCACTGATTCGCCCAGCACTTTGCGCGTACGGGGATGAATGGGAAATATAACCAACCCGCCTTGGGCACCCGTCGCAACTTCGCGAACCGTTTCGAGCAGATGACTCCGTTCGTCCACATTGCTCGGCCGGTGGAGAGTCAACACAAAGTAATGACCTCGTGCGAGATTGTGCTCGGTCCAACAAGACGGCGGGCGGAGCCGGGGCAGGTGGCGCAGCAAGGTGTCAACCATGGTGTTTCCGACAAAGAAGATGCGACTCACATCAACCCCCGAGCGTCGTAGATTCTCTCCAGCCCACTCACTCGTGGTAAAAAACCAGTTGGAGATCGAATCGGTTACCACTCGGTTGATTTCCTCGGGCATAGTCCAGTCGCCTGACCGTATGCCGGCCTCAACGTGAGCCACCGGAATCCCGAGCTTTCGAGCCACGATCGCGCATGCAATGGTGGAGTTGACGTCGCCAACCACTAGCGTGAGATCGGAGGAACTGGCGGTCAGCAGTTTCTCGTAGCGTACCATGATTGCTCCCGTCTGCTCCGCTTGGGTGCCTGAGCCAGCCTCCAGGTTGACGCCGGGGGATGGAATCCCAAGATCCTTAAAGAAAGAGCCCGACAGCGACCGGTCATAGTGCTGACCCGTATGGACGAGTCGGTATCGAAGATCGCTACCGCGCGCTTGTGCTTCCTTGATAGCCTCAATGATTGAGGCAATCTTCACGAAGTTGGGGCGAGCGCCTGCGATAAGGTCAATCAGCGGCATTTGACTCAAGACAGCATCGGCTCGAAAGCCGGAGAACTGGGGAATGGGAGGTGGCCTTGCCTCATGCCAAGAATCGACGAGAGATAAAAGGTAATTTATTAGTATCACCGCGACACAGTTCGAGCCGTGCAAGCACGGGACTTAGGCTTGCCGAACTGGAAGCGCTGCCGCAATGTCGCCTTTACTACGGATTACTCAGTAAGATTTCGCTTTAGATCAAATCTAGCAATTTGACAATGTAGGCAGTATTTTAACTGTTTGCCTATGCCGGGTTTACGTTAAGCTGAGGGATTTATGAGTGACCGACTTTTAACTAGTTACATGTGCGGCAAATAGGAGGCGAACTAGCTATAAGCCGCCCACGGAGAGAATTACTTTCGCGATCCTACAAGCAGCACGACCATCGCCGTAAGGATGCGCTGGTTTACCTAGGACACCGCGCGCGGCGAGGATGGCCGCAGCGATGGTTTCTGCGCCGGTCGGGGGGCAGAGGCGGTTCCAGCCGAGGGCCACGGTTTCCACCCATTCGGTTTCCTCGCGCAGGGTCACACAAGGAACGCCGTGGAAGAAGGCCTCTTTTTGCACGCCGCCGGAGTCGGTGGTGATAACCTCTGCGGACGCCTCAAGCTGAATCATGTCGAGGAAGCCGACCGGTTCAATTATCTCCACCAAACCGGCGGGCTTCGCCGACATCCCGTCGAGCCGCGCGCGGGTGCGTGGATGCAGGGGAAGGACCACGCGCAGTTCGCGCGCCACGAGCGCCAGGCCTGCAAGGATTGTCATGAGCCGCGCATGATCATCAGTATTGGCTGGCCGGTGTATGGTCGCCAAGACGTAGGGTTGGCCGATTAGGTTGAGCCGCTGGAGGATGATCGAGCGCTCGGAGGCCCTTTGGCGAAACTGTAGAAGCGCATCATACATCACATCGCCCGTCCAATGGATCCGCTCAGCGGGCACACCCTCGCGGAGAAGATTGTCCCGGGCGACGTCGGAGGGAACGAAGAGCCAATGACTCAGGGCGTCGGCCACGATCCGGTTGATTTCTTCGGGCATGGTTCGGTTGAAGGAGCGCAGGCCGGCCTCAACGTGGGCCACCGGAATTTGAAGTTTCGCGGCGGCGAGGGTGCCGGCCAGGGTGGAGTTTGTATCGCCATAGACGAGAACGGCGTGGGGTCGTTGGGCCAGCATCGCCTGCTCGAGGGCGGAGAGCATGGCGCCGGTTTGGGCGCCGTGCGTGCCAGAGCCGATGCCCAGGTTGAGATCCGGGGGGCGGATGTCCAACTCCTCAAAGAACACCTCCGACATCTCGCGATCGTAATGTTGGCCGGTGTGGACGAGATACTCGGAGATACCGGCTTGGTGCAGGGCCGCGCTGACGGGGGCGGCCTTGATAAACTGGGGTCGGGCACCGACCACGGTGAGAATGCGGAAAGGCATGCTGGGCAACGACTCAATGACCACCGAAGTGTGCGGGGCTGTTGGTGAGCCAACGGGCGAGACGGGTTGGTGCGATTGTCCCCCGCATAGCAGCGGTAGGAACTGCGAACGGACAGGGAAGGATCATGAACCGGCGATTCTTGAAGGGCCAATTCGGGATTTCTCCGTGAGAAATCCCGAATTGGCTCCGTTTCTTGGTAGAGATGCGGGTTACGATTCTTTCGAGCCTTCGATCGGTGAAGATCTGCAGGGCCTTAGAGTATCCCTTGTCCGGCGCGCAGCGGAGTGCGCGCCCTACCTTTGAGCCGGATCTCTTACAGGAGGTGCGAACTGAGCGGGGTTTGCCGATGGAGGAATCCTGCTGACGGGGGCCTGGCCATTGGTCATGGGTGCCCCGTCGGGACTTGCAGCAGCGTGCGAATCCCCGGCCGTGGAGGGGGATCAGCGCTTGAACTCGTCGTAGGACCTGGTTCCCTTGGACCATTCCGGAGGCAGGGGGGCATCCTCGCTCAGGTCCACACAACGCAAGGTGCCGTGATCGGATTCCTGGTAGCGGTAGCCGGTCTCCGGGCAGGTGAGGAAACCGTCGGGACCCGGTTTGAGGCGGTGGCCGTGGCGGCTCATCCAGCCTTGTTGGCGGGCGGGGTTGCCCACCATCAGCGCATAGTCGGGAACGTCTTTAGTCACCACGGCCCCCGCGGCAATGAAGGCGTACCGTCCCACGGTGATTCCGCAGACGATGGTGGCATTGGCCCCGACAGTGGCGCCGCGCCGGATGCGGGTCTTCTCGTACAAGCTGTGTCGATTCACCTGGCTGCGGGGGTTGGTGACGTTGGTGAGGACGCACGAGGGCCCGAGGAAGACGTCATCTTCGATCTCGACGCCGGTGTACACCGAGACGTTGTTCTGAACCTTGACGTTGTTGCCCAAGATGGCGCCGTTGTCCACGTTCACATTTTGCCCGAGGACACAGCGCTCTCCGATCCGCGCCCCCTTCATGACGTGGCTGAAGTGCCAGATCTTGGTGCCCCTGCCCACGACAGCGCCCTCGTCCACGACGGCGGTCGGATGGACGTAATAGTCCGGTTGCATGCCGACACCTGCCGGTGCAGCGGCGCCGACCGTTGTGGACACGGCGCGGTCCGGTGCGCCGGTCCGCCCCCTCGAGGCGCTTTGGTTCTCTGAAGCGTCGCCAAGGGGCCGACCCTGCTGCTCGAGGCTCTCCTGGGCCATCCGCAGCACCTTGAGAACGCGGAGTCCTTCCGCCCCATCCGTTCGCGGCGCCGTGCGATCGCGGCAACAATCGAGGAAGTGCTGGCATTCACAGCGGAGGGGCTCGGTTTCCGCCACCAGAACCGGTTCGCCCTTGGCCTTCGATGGAGTCGGGACCTGCCCCCCGGCCCATGTCAGGTAGTCCCGGTGCAGAATCAATTTTTGTCCCCAGGGTTGGGTATCATCGAAGACGACCATTCCTTTGGATCCCACCACCGTCAGCTTCTGTTCCTTGAAGGGATTGAGCCAGCTCACATACACATGGGCTCGGACACGGCCCGGGAACCCAAGCAGCGTCACCGTGGTGTCCGCCACCCCGTCGCTGAGGTAGTCCTCGCCGACACACTGAACCTGCTCGGGCAAGCGGTGGCCAGCCAAGGACAGGATTACCGAGATATCGTGGGGGGCGAAACTCCACAGGGCGTTTTCCTCCTGGCGAATCTTGCCAAGGTTCAGTCGGTTCGAGGTCACGTAATACAACTTGCCCAGGTCGCCTCCGGCGAGCAGCTCTTGGATCTTTCGGACGCAGGGATGGTACTGGAGGAGGTGGCCCACCATGAGGATCCGACCCGATGACGCGGCCAGTGCCACGAGTTCCTCCGCCTCGCGCTCGTCCAAGCAGAGCGGTTTTTCCACAAAGACATCCTTGCCGGCCTGCAGTGCCGCTTTGGCCAGGGTGTAGTGCAGCGCCGCGGGAGCGGCGATGGCGACCTTGTGGATGGCTGGGTTGGCCATTACCTCCTCGACCTGAGTGCATTTGGGGATCCCGGCGTAGTCGTTCCCGTAGGTGTCCAGCACGCTGGCATTCGAGTCGCACAGCGTGTGCAGGGCGCCAAGATCGCGGAAGTTGCGCGCCAGATTCTTGCCCCAATAGCCGGCTCCGATCAGGGCCAGGTCACGCGGAAAGGAAGGTGCATTCATGATCAAGGATGGGACAGTGCTAAGGAAGACAGACGGGGAGCGACGGTGAGCCCGGCGCGCCGCGTGAGGACCGCGGACGCGACACGGGGAAAGACAGAGCTTCCTGAGTTTTGCTGCGACCAGGGATGGCTTTAAGTCTCAGCCGCCTCACGTCGGCTGCTACGGGAAAGGTTTTCAGGCGGAGATTGCCAAGCCAACAATCAGGTCAGCGCTGACTTCACCGCCGCAATCACCCGGTCCTGTTCCTCGATATCCAGGAAAGGGTGCATCGGCAGACTGAGCACCTCCCGTGAGGCCCGTTCGGACTCGGGGAGGTCGCCCCACCGGCAGCCGTTGTTGGCAAAGACCGGCTGTTCATGGAGGCATTTGGGATAATAGACCGCCGTGGGAATGCCCCGGGCCTTGAGCTTTTCCCCCACCGCGTCGCGGTTTGGCACCCGAACCGTGTACTGCGCATACACATGCGTGTTGTTTGGGGTCACCTCGGGAACGACGCACACCTCCCGAAGCTTTTCGCTGTAACGCGCCCCAATCTCCCCGCGGCGCGCCACCTCCTGCTCGAAGTGCGGCAGCTTGGCCAGTAACACGGCGGCCTGAAGGGTGTCAAACCGCCCGTTCATGCCCACCAACGGATGGTGATGGCGTTTGAGGCCCCCGTGGGTGCGAATCGCCCGCATCCGCTCCGCCAGCCCGTCGTCGTTGGTGAACAGTGCGCCGCCGTCGCCGTAGCAGCCCAGGGGTTTGGCCGGAAAGAAACTGGTGCTGCCAATCAGTGTCACACCACAGCTTCGCTGGCCACGCTGCGTGGCACCGAAACTCTGGGCACCGTCCTCGATGACCGGCAACCCATGCTTCGCAGCGATGGCGTTGATACGACCATAGTCAGGCATTTGGCCAAAAAGGCTGACGGGCAGAATCGCCTTGGTGCGGGGCGTAATGGCCGCCTCGATTAGGTCAACGTTGATATTGTAGGTGGTCGGCTGGATGTCCACGAAGACCGGCTTGGCACCGACCAACCCCGCGACTTCGGCCGTACTGATCCACGTGAACGCGACGGTAATGACCTCGTCCCCCGGCCCCACTCCAAGCGCGCGCAACGCGATTTCGAGGCTGTCAGTGCCACTGGCCACGGTAATGGCGTGCTTGACGCCCACGTAAGCAGCCAAAGCGGCCTCCAGTTCTGCGATCTCCGGGCCCATGATGAAATGGCCATGCTCCAAAACCTTCCGGATTCGGTCATCAATTTCAGCTTGGTAACGGCGATACTGCTGTTTCAGATCTATGAATTCCATAATCGGATTGTTGGGCAAGAGATTGACACCGATCCATCCGGTTTCACGCTCCCGGCCCGGCGCCGTGCCGGCGCAGGCTAGAGCATCCCAGTATAGCGACCAAGCAAACGCCGATGAACAACAGAGAGTGAAGCTGGAAGATCCAGTCGAACCGGGCGTGGAAGAAGGTACCCGACAGCGCCAATAGCATCGCCACCCCCAAGCACCACGGCACGGGAGCTCCTCCGAATGTCGCGGCAGCCAGGGGACAGAGTGCCAGTCCTGTGTAGATCAAACCCGCACCCAAAAGGCCGAAAGTAATTCGAGTCTCCAAATAGTCATCGTGGGCAAACCAGTCGCGGTTGGGATCGGCTGTCCCCTGAAACACACGGAAAAGCGAAGCATAGGAGAGAGGGCCGCTCCCAAGGATGGCCGGATAACCAGCCATCATCCTGCGGGATGCTTCGCCGATCTCAGCCCGACCGCCAAGGCCCGTCTCAATCCAAACGCGAGGCGAGACCATCTGCGGGAAGACATCTAGGACGGGCTGAAAGTCCTCCCATGCGCGGCGAGATTGTTCGGCGCCCAGCCAAATGGCCGAAACCGGCCTCGGATCCCTGTCAGCCACTATGTTGATTTCAGACGGACTTAAGGCGCGAGCCAACAATGTCACAGTTTCGATGCGGTCGTTGAACTTGAGAGAACCGCCGGCACCGCGGCCGACCCACAGGTAAGCCGCAGCCGGCCGGGCTGGCCAGTCAAAGCCGGCCTGAGTCTGCGACTTGGAAAGAATCAATTCCTCACCGTTCAGGTAAACCGCCGATTCAACCGCACGATGGGTGAAGATGACCTCGACCATCCGGCCGACCTCGGCCAAAATCTCGTTGGTCGCGGCCAACGTCAGCACCTGACTGCGGCTGGCTCCAACAAATCGGGCCTCGAACACACCGCCCTTCCGCAGCGACAGTGTCATCGTGCCCGGCAAACCCCACAAGACGGTTGGACTGTCGGAGAGCCCCACAAACGTAGAACGCGACGGATCCCATTTTGAAGGGATCCGAAGTTTGGCGCGAATCGTGTACTCGGTGAGCGGCATTCCGACTCCTGTCGGTCGAGCGAAGAACTCATGGACAAAGCGCTGTTGGAGCGATTCCCAAGCCAGCCCGAGCCCCACCCCACCGCCGGCGATGATGACCGCACCCGCTGCTGCGAGAACCACACGACTCGATGCGAGAGCGAACAACAGGACAAGAACACAGGAGGCTAACAACAACACCGCGACGACGCTGCCGCCACGGCTGCTGGAGATAAACGGAGCCGCGACCATTACGACCGCGCACAACGGCAGCAAAGTAGTCCGCGAGCGGCCGAGCGAAGCGAGAAAACCAAGTCCCGTCCGCTCCGCTCGGACGCTGTGCGCCAGCCAGAGACCGAGGCAGACTGGCCAGAGCAGATTTGCAAACGCCGCACCGTGGTTTCGGTAGTAGAAGGGACCAAAAAAATTACCGGCGCGCGTCTCGTGCGGCAGCAGCCAGAGGACCTTCGACGGATTGTCAAAGGTGGAAATGATGCCAACCAAAGCCACGGCCGCACCGTTTACGCACAACACCCAAAGGAAGCCATTGAGACGATCAGGAACAGCGGGAATAAGGAGCTCCTGGAGGGAGAAGCGTAATCGTGGTCGGGCGAGTTTGATGGACCGAGCCGGTCTTGCGAAAGGTCTGGGCGCGCGAGCAAAACCTGTTCCCCCGGGGTGGCGATGGCAACCCAATCCCGTAACGCCCAGAAGACTCCAGCCAGCCCCAAATACTGCCAGAAGGCGAACCACGTCGAGGGTTGATCGTAGCTGTGGGGCAACCAGCTAATCCAGCGCGGCTTTTCGACGAGCACGAGTTTTTCGAGGTCCACTACTGCCCGAGCGTTGATGGCGCTGGTGAGGCACCACGCCAGCAGCAGGATCGTGATCGTTCCCAAGCCGTAGCGGATGAAGGCCGGCTGGCGTCCTCCCCAGCGCACGGGACGGAAACCCGTTCGCCAGCGGGTTATGATCTTGGCGAAGTACAGCGAGCCCAAGGCGTAGCCGCCGACGTTCATCGTCCAAATGGACCATTTGGGCCAGCCACCGAAGGCCCAAGGCGAAAAGATCACCATCGCAATCAGCAGGACTCCCGTCGCCCGGTCGGCAAAGCGGTGCAGGCGAGGTTCAGCCGAGTCTGGAAGGAGCCGGTCCAAGCTAACGGATTACCAGCTCAAAGGAATTTAGGGAACCGCTCAAGGGAGTCGTGCTTCGGAAACTTCAGGTTCCTTGCGCGCCCGGCACTGGCGAAACGTCCGACTGGCGCACCACACCGGTGCTCTTGGCCCGATCAATTTTTCCACGCGCACAGGCTTTCCACATGGGCAGCCGAACCGTCGCGCAGCCAGCCGTCGAGTTGCGCCTGATCCTTGAGTTGTTGGCCGCGCCGGCGCGACACAACCAAGAACTGTGCGGTCACCTCGGGCAGGGCGGTCATGTCCACCCAGAGCTTTTCCCACTGAGCAACGGGAAATACATCTTCCTGGCCGTGACCCCAACGCTTCTTCACGTCCTTGAGCGTCAGATAGGTCGGCATCCGTGCTGCCAACCTCCTGACCGCCGCTGCCACCTTGGCCGAATCCTGCAGGTCCAGCCGGGAAAGCCCGAATAGTCCAAGAAGCGGGTCGATGGTGATCCAGCAAGTATTCGAATTGTAGTAGCCCAGGCGAAACTCAACCTCCTCGCGGGGCATCGCTAGGCCTTCAACCAAACGCGCGCGACCATTCACCCGAGCGAGCCCGCCGCCGCGGTCCTCCAGGCGACGGGTGATGACCTCAAATGTCAGCACGGCACCGCCCGCGATGTGATGGCCCAAGATGAGCGGGTCGGCATCAGCGCCCAAGGTGTCAATGTTGTGCAACAGGAGGTATTTGAGCCGAGGCCGGTCAGCCAGCAGGCGAGCCAGCGTGCCGTTCAGCAGCAGGTTGGGAACCTCGTACCAATGACCCACGGGATGAAGACACTGCGACGGCAGGTTGTCCGTGTAATCGCTGCCTTCACCGGCGTTTTGGGCCCACGCGATCAGCGCCTTTTGCAAGCTGTCGCGTACCTTCTGCTGCTGCTCGTCGAGGAGTTGCTGCGGCACCTCCTCCCAGGCGAAGCGGAGGTCCCGGACCATCGGCACCAGCCGCAGGCCAATGGAGCGGCCCGGGGACAGGGCAACTGGACCCGGATAGCCGTAATTGCCAACGCGCTCCAGCCATTCCGCAATTGGCTGATGGGTAAGAAAACTGGTAGAGATGACGTGGGGAATCCACGTGCCGGCCGCTTGGGACTGCCGCCGACTCTTTGCCAGATGGACTTCGATGAAAGTGCGATGCGCGCCCGCGAGCTTGCAAAAAGGATGCAGCGCCTTGACGACGCCCGCGCCTTGGGTCCAGCGACTGCCGGCACCCGCCGCCAAGGTGAAAACCGCGACCTCACCGTTGCGCAGGGCTTCCATGCCTATAGCCCGCAGGTCAGCCGCCCTCCCACGCAAAGGTCCTACGCTCAGCGGCCGCACGTCCACCACATCGCCGGGTTGGACATCCTCGATGGTTGTGCTGACGGGTAGCCGATTCTGTGCAAGGCCGATGTGCCCCTCTTTCAACTCGGCGCGAATCTGCTCGTGCTGGACGCGATCGAACCCGTGCTCCTCGAGTAAGGCGGCCAAGGACTTCTCGCCTGCCGTCTCAGTCTTGCCGCGGGGCAACATCGCATCGAAGAGCGTCTGAACCATGCCACGCAGTTCCGGTCGCGTCCGGCAAGCCGCTCCGAAGCGGTCCAGCTCAGCACGCCGGGCCGACGGCAGTGATCGCCAGTCCTGTCGCAACCACGTTGGTGCCACGAGAGCATAGTAGCCCGCAGGCATCAGAGCGTCGGGCGCGGGAAGCAGCTCGGCCCATGTGCCACGCTCGTTGATGGCGAAATCATACACGACCGGCTCCATGGCAAATGGCAGGGCCGCTTGAAGTTCCCGCTTGGTGGCGGACATCAACTCTTGAATTCGAACCTGTGCCTCGGTCTTGCGTTCCGGGGTAAAGATGAATCCCATGCCACCGCCGGACATGCCGCCCAGCATCCAGAAGCCCCAGAACGCATCGCCGAAAGCGGCACGAACGCGCTCGATGAGCGTCTCCGTGAAAAGGTTGGTCGCCCACGGGATGATTGTCTGAATCGGCTCGAAGAAGTTTCGCGTGGTGGCCGCACCGATTGCCGGAATGTCCCCGCGGCGCAGAGCGCCCAGGATCTCATCGAGAATGGCCTCCATGTTCCGCCGGGCCACCCACTCGCGTTCGCAACGGAGCAGGTACTTCTCGGTAACCATTTCCAGGATCGGGCCGACATTCTGAGCCATGCCGCCATGGACGAGCACAAGGCTCTCCTGCAACGCAGCACGAGTCGCCGGCGAGCATTCCGCGTCGGATAGAATGTGATGCGCAGGCATCAGGCGCCCGCGGCTAATGCCGAACTCAGGGTCTCCCTCGCCAGCGAGAACGCCGGAAATCAACTTCATCCCAGGCCAGATGCCGCCACTGTCCTGCCAGCCGCCGCCACTGCCGCCCAGCCATTCCCCCAACAAAGCCCGGGCAAGAACCAACCGCCGTTCGTGTTCCGCCAGGGGCCCGGTGAGCGACCCTGCCTGGCCGGTAGCCCGCATGCAAACCGCCACCATCGCGGCCAGCAGGTTGATCGAAACGGCCAAACGCGACCCTTTCGGAATGTCGTTCACATGGCTGACCAACTCGAGTCCGCGTCCACCGCCAACCAATTGGGCCAAGAGATCTGCCAGGCTTTGTCCGGATCCTTCTACACCTGGCGGCACGATACCACCGGCGATCATCGCGGCTTTGAGCAGCCCGAGATAGTCCTTCGCGAAATCAAACACCTCCGCCAGCGTCGCCAGAGTCGCCGTGGCCCCAAGGTCAACGCTGGTCAGTCGCAGCACCGGCTCGTCAATGACGCGCAGGCAGACCTCCACGGGCGGCTGCGGGGCGGCGTCCCGACCATGCACGCCCAGGTCAATCGAAACGTTCAGCACACGCGCGCCCTCCGGGTAATCCATCCCGAGGAAGAAGATGTCGCTCCAACCGCTGTGGCTCAGATCCATGCGCACCGGCGTGCGTTCGCGCAGGATCGGGTAAGCGCCGGTTGCCGGGTCGCGCGCCAGCAATTCCGGCCGAATGCGCAGTGGATGATCCGCTGGGTGTCCCATGCGGAACATCCATTGATTGCCGCGTACCGAGCGAACACTGCGTCGGACCTGATCGGCGAGCGTCTGGAAGCCGAGCCGCTGGTAGGCAGCAGACAGGGCGCTGGAGAGCGCATCGCCCGGCCCTCCACGCGCCTGGGCCCCAAGAAAGGCCTCGATGGCCTCCTCGAAACGCCGATGAAGGAGGTGCTCGAAACCGCGGAAGGGAATCAGTTTGATCGCCCCTTCCAAACCATCAGCGCTGGCGAAACGGTCGGGAAGATGGAACCGGTGGATCGCATACAGAAAGAACAGCGCACGTACGCGCTCGTAAAGGTTGTCACTGCGCCGGCGGAAGGAATCGAGAGCCGCGCACTCGTCGAGCAACTCTCTTGCAGTCAGGTCGGCGCAGACGCGATCCAGCGGCGTGTTACGAGTCTCGTCGGAGGCCGTGATAATGGAAACCAGACGGCTCACGCGAGTTGACGCTGGCCCAGCAATTCGACGAGGCCGCTCAGCACTTCGTCGCGGTCCCGGCCGGCCAGCGCCAGGGCGAGCTGGGCCGAGAGCAGGCCGTACTTTGGCCCCAGATCGTAGCGATACCCCGCGAGTTCCGCGGCCAAATAGCGCTCCCGACCAGCCAACCGCGCCAATGCGGGCGAGAGTTGCACGCGAGTGTCCTTGTCTGCCGCCGCCACGTCAGCGGAGAGCAAATCCATCACAGCCGGCGTGAGCACGTGCAGCCCGAAAAAGCACAAATAGTGTCCCGCGCGGAGCCCGGGCACGACGAGGCGCTGTTCCGCCTCGGTGGGCGTGGGTTTTTCGATCACGTCACTGATCTCGTACAAGCCCCGTTTACCCGCGACCAGGCGACCACCGACCGCGCCATAGAACGGCAGCTTGCTCTCGCGGGTGGGCTGGACCGCCGACACCGCGCATCGCTCAGAGCGGGCGATTCCCACCACTTGCTGCGCACACGTGGCAGCCGGGCCGCTGACGTAAAGGTGGTCGGCCACGAGCAGTAGAAACGGCTCGTCCCCGGTGAATTCCGCCGCGCAAAAAACGGCATGGCCATAGCCCCGAGGTTCCGCCTGTTCAACGAAACGGAGCCGTCGCGCATGGGCTGCCGCAGCGGCCGAGAACACCGCTTCATCGCCCGGACAAATCACCACCGCAACCTCTTCGATGCCCGCCGACAAAATCTCTTCCACCAAGATGCGCAGGGCGGTCTTGGGACACCCATCGCGGTCCACCAAGGTCTGCAACGGCAGCCTGCGTTGGTCGCGGCTGGCAGCAGTGATGACGGCGCGTCTGACTTCCACAGACTTAAGGGTTCACAACAGGCGTGCCTCAAACCCGGTAAAACTCCCGGTACCAGGCAACAAACCGACGCACTCCCTCTTCGATGGGCGTCGCCGGTTTGAAACCCACGTCGCGTGCCAGATCGTCCACGTCGGCGTACGTGGCGGGAACGTCGCCCGGCTGCATCGGCAGCATTCGCTTGATGGCCTGCTTGCCGAGGGCTCGTTCGAGCGTCTCGATCAAATACATCAACTCAACCGGCGAGTTATTGCCGATGTTGTAAAGACGGTAGGGCGCACGGCTGGTGCCTGGATCTGGCTGGTCGCCCCGCCACTGCAGGTCCCCCGTCGGAACCCGGGCTGACACCCGGAGGACGCCTTCGACAATGTCGTCCACGTAGGTGAAATCCCGGCGCATCCGCCCCTCATTGAAGACGTCAATCGGCTTACCCTCGATGATGGCCTTGGTGAAGAGAAAAAGGGCCATGTCAGGCCGGCCCCATGGCCCATAAACCGTGAAGAACCGCAGGCCAGTGGTCGGCAAGCCGTAGAGGTGGGAGTACGTGTGTGCCATCAACTCGTTCGCCTTCTTGCTGGCGGCATAAAGGCTCAACGGATGATCCACGTTGTGATGGACCGAGAAGGGCATCCGGGTGTTGGCCCCGTACACCGAACTCGACGACGCATACACCAAATGCTCCACGCCGTGATGGCGACAGCCCTCGAGAATGTGGAGGAAACCCGTCAGGTTGCTCTCCAGGTAGGCGTGAGGATTAGTCAACGAATATCTGACCCCGGCCTGCGCAGCAAGGTGAATGACCCGTAGCGGGCGGCGCTCCGCAAAGAGCTGTTCGATGCCAGCGCGGTCAGCCAGATTGAGTCGTTGGAACGTGAAACCTTTTCGGCCCGCAAGTCGCGCCAGTCGGGCCTCCTTGAGTCGCACATCGTAGTAGTCGTTGAGGTTGTCAAGGCCAACCACTTCGTCCCCATGGTCCAACAACCGGCCAGCGACGTACGAGCCGATGAAGCCAGCGACTCCGGTGACGAGAACTTTCAAAGCGAATCCGCCCGAGCGGGCGAGGGGACAATCAACTCAAGCCAGAACGTTGCCCAAACAAGTCTCTGACGAGCGTGAGCCGGGATTTTTGATGTGGTTCGAAGGCCCGAAGCCTCGCCGTCACGCCTTCCAAACTTGGCCAGGCTTGGTGGGAACGCCAGCCATGGCGTTCCGGGTGTCCACAATGCAGGACGCCCAATCGGCCAACTGGCGGTAGTCAACCGCCTGATGGTTGGTGGCAATCAGCACAACATCGAAGGAGCCAATCACCGGTTGCGTCCACTCGACCGACTTGGTGCCTGCCCAGTGAGGATGCTCGCGCGTGGGACGAATGACCGGTACGTGGGGATCGTAGTAGGCCACCTCGGCCCCGCGCCTTTTCAAAAGGTCGAGCAGAAGATAGCTGGGCGACTCACGATCATCATCCACGTCGGGTTTATAGGCCAGCCCGAGTATCAAAACCCGGCTCCCATTGACAGGCTTCCGAATCGAATTCAGCGCCTCCGCCACTCGATTGATCACGTACTCCGGCATGGCGGTGTTGATCTCGCCCGCCAGCTCGATGAACCGGGTGTGCTGACCGTACTCGCGAGCCTTCCAAGTCAAATAGAACGGATCTATCGGGATGCAATGTCCTCCCAAGCCCGGCCCGGGATAGAACGGCATGTAACCAAACGGCTTGGTCTTGGCCGCATTGATGACCTCCCAGACATCTATTCCCATCGCTGAATATACCATCTTCAGCTCGTTCACCAGAGCGATGTTGACGCTGCGGAAGATGTTTTCCAGCAGTTTCGTCGCCTCGGCCGCACGGCACGAGGAGACCGGAACCACCGTTTGAATGGCTCTCGCGTACAGGGATCGAGCGCGTTCGAGGCAGGCTGGCGTGAGGCCGCCGATCACCTTGGGAATTTGGGCAACAACGCTTTTCGGATTGCCCGGGTCCTCCCGTTCCGGACTAAAAGCCAGGTGGAAATCAACCCCTGCCTTCAAACCGGAACCTTTTTCGAGCACCCGGCGGAGGTCTTCGTCGGTCGTGCCGGGATAAGTGGTGGATTCGAGCACCACCAGTACACCACGAGTCAGATGGGGAGCAATCGCCTCTCCGGTTTGCAGGATGTAGGAGATGTCGGGCTCACGATTCTTGTTCAGGGGTGTCGGGACACAAATGATCACCGCAGAAACGCTCCTAACCCGGCTGAAATCGGTCGAGGCGGTAAAGCGGCCGTTTCCGACTTGTTCGGCAATCGCCGGATCGGCGATGTGTTTGATGTAACTCCTGCCGGCCAGCAACCGTTCGATTTTGGTTTGGTCAATGTCCAGCCCGATGACCTTGACCCCGGACCGGGCGAACTGCAGGGACAGCGGCAAACCGACGTAGCCCAATCCGACAACGGCGATTTGTTCAGTTTCTTGGCTCATGGAAAGGGCAAAGGCCTCCGGGCGAATCGGTTACAGGAGTTTCTCCAGCCACGAACTGGCAGATTGCAAACGGTCTTGCAGGCGAACCAAGGCTTTAAGCCGGACTTCCACGTGACGGCGTTCTTCTGGTGAAAGAGTTGAGTTGCCATGGTCTTGGCCAAGTTCGCTCAACATTCGATCCAGTTGGCCTCTTGAAGCGGCCAAACGAGGCTTGAAAACGTTCTCGTACAGGTCGCGCAAAATCCGGCCGACGTTGGGTACCGCCTCGAAGAAGTCCCGCCGTTCTCCCGGCACCCACACCTGTCTTACCGCACCCCACACGGCGAGTTGGCGGGTTCCGGTGCTGACACTCGCCTTGCTGATGCGCAATTCCTCGGCGATCTGGTCCAAGGAAAGAGGTTGGGGCGAAAGGTAAAGAATCCCGTAAATTTGCCCCAGACTCCGGGGCAACCCCAGACGCCGGCACAAATTCCCCCCAACCTCAATAAATTCCCGGCAGGTCTTCGACCTCAAGATGGCAGAAGCTATCTCGGTTCCGGGACTTTCCACCCCGAGCTCAGGATCCGGGCACACTTCGTCCCCGTGACTTCGCAAGGCCCTTTCGGACGCGGCGATCAAGTGCCAGTTTGACCGCGGCTCCAAGAACAGCGTTCAAAACGTGCTAAACGATGTAAACAACCCACCCGACCCGCTCAAGCAGAAACTCACGACGCTTCCCGCTTCGCTTGAAAACAGGCATCGAGACACCGGCGGTCGTGAACTCTGCTTGATACAGACGGTTGAACGCCCGACACATCGAAGGGTCATCCATATCGAGGATTAAAACGAGTTGCCCGTAAGCGATTCGGTGTTGGAGAAGAAGTCTGAAAGCCGAAGCGACCTTACCGACCACGAACGCGGCGTGCCGGGGTGCACGAGGTAGAGGTTACGCGGTATCCGAACTGGCTCTGAGAGTCGGCCCGTCAGGAGGGCTCCCCTCCGAAGCCCCACAGGGATTGGGTCGCTCACCGGGCCGTCCGGCGGTTTTCCCCAAGCCCGAAGATTTGGCCAAGCCGCTGTTCGCGGTAAGCAAAGATGCGCTCGACGTCCCGACGGACAAAAAGCCGGTGGATCAATGCCCCGCCGCGGGGCCAGTAGCGCACCAAGTCCGTGCAGAGCGTTCCGCCGTCGCGTTCCTCGAAGGTATGCGTGTGGTGCCACAGGCGATACGGGCCTCGCAATTGAACATCCACGAAGCGGCGCGGAGGATCCCACTCCGCGATCTCAGTCCGCCAACGGATGGGCAAACCATGAACCTTGATCCGGTAATCAATCAAGGTCCCCTTGGCCATCGGAATCGGCCTTGGGGTGAGAATCTCAAAGCGCAGCCAAGGCGGCGTAATCGCCTCCAAGTTGGAAGCGTCGGCAAAGAAGGGAAACACCTCATCCCGCCGGCGGGGCAACCAACATTCGGTTTTCAGCGTATATTCGGGCATCGGCACCTGCTCCTCCCCGCCGAATATGTGGCCTCGGCGGACCGGCGCAACCGACCCCGACGGAGATTGCTCGAAGGAACGGTTGGACTAGGGTCCCGCCCATGAGCGTGAGCCAACCGCCGCCTGCCAGCCAGCCCGTGCGCCACTTGGTGCTCGTCCTCGGCGATCAACTGGACACTGGCAGCGCAGCCTTCGACGATTTCAACCCGGCCGTTGACGTGGTGTGGATGGCGGAAGTCGCCGAAGAGTCCACGTACGTTTGGTCGCACCAAGCGCGCATCGCCATGTTCCTGACGGCGATGCGGCACTTTCGGGAGGTATTACGGGCTAAGGGCCACCGGGTCCACTACCGGCCGCTCGACGCTCCGGACAATGCCGGCGATCTTGCGACTGAACTTGGCGCGGCGATCCGCCTTCTGCGCCCGCAGCAGTTGATCGTGGTTGAACCCGGTGAGTGGCGGGTCCGCGATGCTCTGCTGCGCGTTGCCCATGAGCACGCTGTTCCCGTGTTGATCCGTCCCGATCGCCATTTTCTGTGTTCCCACGACCGCTTCGCCGCGCACGCCGCGAGGCGAAGGCAGTTGCGTATGGAGTTCTTCTACCGGGAGATGCGGCGGGAGCACCGCGTGTTGATGGACGGCGAAAACCCGGCCGGTGGCGCGTGGAATTTCGACATCGAGAACCGGGGCAGCTTCGGCAAGTCTGGCCCCGGACAAGTTCCGGCTCCCGCGTCATTTTCGCCAGACGCCTTGACGCGCGAGGTGCTCGCGTTGGTGAAGAGCCGTTTTCCCAACCACCCGGGTCGGCTGGACCGCTTCGCCTGGCCGGTCACGGCCGCCCAAGCGAGCGCGGCCTTGGACGACTTCATCGAGCACCGGCTGCCGAACTTCGGGCGGTACCAGGACGCGATGTGGACCGGAGAACCGTGGCTTTACCACTCGCGGCTTTCGGCCGCCTTGAACTTGAAGCTCCTGGACCCGCGCCACGTCATCTCGGCGGCCGAGCGGGCTTGGCAAAATGGCCACGCCCAATTGCCGGCCGTCGAGGGATTCATCCGCCAGATTCTTGGGTGGCGCGAGTATGTGCGCGGGATCTACTGGCGCTTGATGCCGGAGTATCTGCATCGCAACAGCCTCGGCGCCCACCACCCGCTGCCAAAGTTCTACTGGACCGGTGAAAGCGACATGGCGTGCCTGCGCACGGTTATCACCCAAACGCTCGAATTCGGCTACGCCCACCACATCCAGCGATTGATGGTCACGGGGCTGTACGCCTTGCTTCTCGGCGTCGAACCGCGCCAGGTCCACGAATGGTATCTGGCCGTTTATGTTGACGCCGTCGAGTGGGTCGAGCTGCCCAACACCTTGGGAATGTCGCAATATGCCGACAGAGGCATCATGGCCTCGAAGCCGTACGTTGCCTCGGGCAAATACATCCAGCGGATGAGCAACTACTGCGCGAGCTGTCGCTTCGATCCGGCCCAAGCCACCGGCCCGCGAGCGTGCCCTTACACCTCACTTTACTGGGATTTTCTGCTGCGTCACGAAGCACGGCTGCGGACCAACCCACGGATGACCATGCAGTTGAAAAACCTCGCCCGACTGGACGCCCAGACCCGGAGGTCCATCCAGCGAGAAGCGCAGCGCCATCGCGAACAGGTGAACGCATGACGCCAGCCCGCCAAGGCCCGCTCATTCCTGCAGAATGCGCGCGAGGATTGCGGTGGTGGAACGACCCGGGACCCCGCCGATAATCTCGACTCGTCCGCCGAGGCGTTCCACAAGCCGGCGCTCCTCTTGGTTGATGGTGTCCACTGTGTAGTCGCCACCCTTGGCGTAAATGTCAGGTGCGACCCGTTCCAGAAATCGGAGCGCGGTCGGTTCCCCGAATACGCAGACAGCCGAGACGGACTCCAGGGCCGCCAGCACCGCCGCCCGGTCGGCTTCGGGATTCACCGGGCGGTGCGGTCCCTTGATGGCCCGGACGGAGGCGTCGCTGTTCAACCCGACCAGCAGAGCGTCCCCCAGGTTTCGGGCGGCTTCGAGGTACGTGACGTGGCCCAGGTGCAAGATGTCGAAACACCCATTGGTCACCACCAGCCGCTCTCCCCGGGTGCGAATCTGCTCGCGCCAGACCGGCAGAGTGGCGGAGGTGAGGATCTTGGACCGGAAGTTCATGCCGAAATCTGTCTCCGTTCCGTGGCTCGCGACAACGGCTTAGACCGCTCCCGGGCTCCGGCGGCCGCAGCGGGAGCGTCATCCCTCCGCGCGAAAGACCACGATCGCCAGCGGCGGCAAGGTAAACACGGCGGAACACGGCTGGTTGTGCGAGGGCACCGGCTCCGCAGTGACCCCGCCCGCGTTTCCTACGTTGCTGCCCCCATATATGGCGGCGTCGCTGTTGAGCACTTCCCGCCAGAAGCCCTCCTTGGGCAAGCCGAGACGGTAGTTGTAGCGAACCACCGGCGTGAGATTGAGCACCACGAAAAGATGAGTGGCCGGCCGCGAGATCGAATGGCTGCCCGCCGGAGCCGCGGCAATCTCGTGCGAGTAACGGACGAAGCTGAGGATGCTGTTCTCGTGGTCGCTGCAATCCACCCACCAAAAACCGTCATGGTCGTAGTCCCCCTGCCACAACGCGGGTTCGGCGCGGTAGCGGGCGTTGAGATCGGCCACCCATTTCTGAACCCCGGCGTGGAACGGCCCGGCCTGAAGCAGCCACCAGTCGAGTTCGCTGTTGGCATTCCACTCATTTCGCTGGCCCAGTTCCCCCCCCATGAACAGCAGTTTCTTGCCCGGAAAAAGCCATTGGTATCCGAGCAGGCAGCGCAGGTTGGCAAAGCCCTGCCAATCGTCGCCCGGCATCCGGCCGCGCAGAGACCCCTTGCCGTGAACGACCTCGTCGTGCGAAAGCGGCAGCACGAAGTTCTCGTGATGGTGATACAGCATCGCGAAGGTGAGGTCGTTCTGGTGGTACTTGCGAAAGACGGGCTCGCGCTTGAAGTAGCCAAGCGTGTCATGCATCCAGCCCATGTTCCACTTGAGGCTGAACCCCAGACCACCGAGATATGGCGGGCGGGTGACCTGCGGCCAGGCGGTGGATTCCTCCGCGATGGTGATCACCCCCGGATGCTCCGTGTGGACAAGGTGGTTGAACTCCCGGAGGAAGGCGATCGCTTCGAGGTTCTCGCGGCCGCCATATTCGTTCGGGATCCACTCGCCCTCTCTGCGCGAGTAGTCGAGGTACAACATGGATGCCACGGCGTCCACCCGCAGCCCGTCCACGTGAAAGCGCTCGCACCAGTACAGCGCATTGGCGGTGAGGAAGTTTCTGACCTCGTGCCGGCCATAGTTGAAGATCAGCGTGCCCCAGTCCTGGTGCGCGCCCTGGCGCGGGTCGGCGTGCTCATAAAGCGCCGTGCCATCGAAGTGGGCGAGGGCCCAGTCATCCCGCGGAAAATGCGCCGGCACCCAGTCCACCAGCACGCCGATGCCCGCTTCGTGAAGGGCATTGACCAGAAATTGAAAATCCTCCGGCGTCCCGAAGCGGCTGGTGGGGGCGTAAAACCCCGTCACTTGATAGCCCCAGCTCGGGTAGAAGGCGTGCTCCGCCACCGGCAGGAACTCGACGTGGGTGAAGCCCATCCGCCGCACGTAATCCACCAGCGGCCCCGCGAGCTCCCGGAATCCGAATGACTCGAAGGCGGACTTTTTTCGCCAGGAACCGAGATGGACCTCGTAAATGCTGATCGGTGAACGGAGCGGATTGACTTCCGATCGCCGCTTCAACCAGGCGTCGTCGGTCCACGAGAATTTCTTCGTGTCCCAGACGATCGCGGCGTTCTTTGGCGGGACTTCAAAGAAAGTCGCGTACGGATCGGATTTGAGCACGATGTGACCGGCGTGGTTGCGGATTTCGAACTTGTAAAGCGTGCCCTCACCCAGCCCTGGAACGAAAACCTCCCAAACGCCTGACGGCCCCAACAGCCGCAGCGGATGGTACCGGCCGTCCCAACCGTTGAAGTCGCCCACGACGCTCACGCGCTGCGCGTTCGGCGCCCAGACGGCAAAACTGACCCCCGACACCCCATCAAGCACGCGGCGGTGCGCGCCCAGCTTCTCGTAGATGCGGCGCTCGTTGCCTTGGCCGAAGAGGTAGAGATCCTGCTCGCCCAAGGTGGGCAGGAAGGAGTACGCATCGCGCGAGCGTCGCTGGTGGCCTTGATAATCGGTGACGATGAGGTCGTAGGCGTACACCCGGTCCGTCGCGCGACTGACCCCCTCGTAAAGTCCGGATTCGTCCAGTCGGGTCAGAAGGATGGTCGGCATCGCCGGCTCATGCACGGGCACGGCCTCGACCTTTGCCGCGTTGGGAAGATACGCGCGGACGACCACTCCGCGTCCCCCGCCCAGCGGGTGCATGCCGAGGAGGCTGTGGGGCGAGGCGTGCCGGGCTTGAACGAGGCTCTGAACTTCGTCGGGCGTCAGAATCATGGCGTCAGCCTGACATGCCAACGGCGGTGTTGACACGCAAAAAGCCGGCGGTCGCCGGTCAGCGTGTCAGCGAAAGCGCGGTGGCAATCTGGAGAGCCGCCAAACCAAGAATCGCCAACCACGTCAGCCCCTCCCGCAGGCGAAGTCCCGCCTGCCGCGGCGGGGCAAGCCAGAATTGGAGCGTCGCCGCGCCCAACTGAATCAGATCGCCGTTGCGCAGTTGAACCTCCCGCGCGGGCTCCAGATTCACCAGGCTCGCCGCTTGCTCGGCCGCGACGAGTACCACGCCCCGGCCCGGTTTCAGAAGCAGGCGGCAGTGTTGCTCCCACACGCCATCGTCGGTGAGGGACAAACCCGCGTCCGGCGAGCGGCCAACGACAAAAGGGAAACGGCGGGCCATGACTTCACGGCCCGCCGCCTTGCCCGAAAGAACCTTCAACAGCACCACGGCACCATTGCCTCCCGACGTGCCGGATCCTTCACCCGGGTCTTACCAGGGACCCGTGCGCTGCGGCACGTAGATGTTGTCATTGGGATAAATCGGCACGTCGTACCGCGGATCGCGCAGCGCCTTTTTGCAATCCACCACCAGCCGGGTGCCGTCCTGCCGCACCACCTGCACCTTGTTCCGTTTGGCGAAGTCGGTGAAGTCGCCAGCGGCCTTGATCGCGCCCAAGAGCGTCATCTCGCCGGCGTACTGATGGCGATCGGGTTTGCGAACCGCGCCGCCCACATAGAAAAAGCGATCGTCCTGGCGGACGTTCACCGACAGGCGGCGATAGAACGTGTCGTATTTCTTGCGGATTTCCTCCGCCAACTCCCCGGTCTTCTTGCCCGCTGCCTGCACCTTGACGTCGAGCGGCAAGGCGATCTCGCCGCTGTCGGGCACCCGAACCTCGATCGGCGGCGGCGCTTGCGGCACGTCGGTAAAGGTGATGGTCAGCCGGTCGCCAACGCGCACTTCGTCAATGCTCGGAGCCGCCGGGAGCGTCCGGGAGCCAACCCCTTGCGGTCCCGTTCCCGTCGTTTCGCCTCCCGTGGTTCCGCAGCCGGAGCCGGCCAAAATCAGGATCGCCGTCAACGCGACGAAACCGCTGATCAGTGTCATCCGTTTTCGCTTCATGGCCCGTGATTATGTCCCCCACGCGTGACCTGTGAACTCAGAACTTCTGCTCGAGCTGGCCCGCCTTCGCGGATGCCGTCTCCGTCTTCGGCTCCGCCGGGGCCTTGGGCTCGGCGCCCTCGCCGGAGTCGTCCTTCGAGTAGTAGTCGTAGTAGTACCCGCTGTAGTAGTAGTAGTACGAGTCCTGCGAGATGTTGATGTTGTTCAGCACCACCCCCAGCAGGTTGCCGCCAACCTTTTCGACCATTTGCTTCGCCCGCAGGTTGATCGCCTGGGGATACTTGCGGTACTGGACCACGAGAATCGCCAGATCCACTTCGCTGGCCAAAATGGAGGCGTCACTTACCCCCATGATCGGCGGCGAATCAAAGAACACGAAATCGTACCGCTGCTTGACGTCCTTGATGAAGTCCTGCATCCGGGTCGAATTGAGCAGGCCCAAGGCGCTGCTGGGCAGTTTGCCGCTCGGCAAAAAGTCCAGCGTCGGCAGCTTGGTGGTCTGAACCACCTCTTCCAGTGAGTTCTGCTTCAGCAGGAAGTTGGTCAGCCCCACGCTGTTCGACACGTTCAGGAACTTGTGCAAACTGGGACGGCGGAGGTCCGAGTCCACCACCAGCACGCGGGCGCCGTTCTGCGCGAAGACCGTGGCGAGATTGAAGATGGTGGTGGACTTGCCCTCGCCAGCGCCGCCGCTGACCACCGTGAGCGTATTGTACTGCGGATTCTTGCGCGAGAAGAGGACGTTGGTCCGCAAAACCCGATAGGCTTCCGCGTGCGGACTGTCCGGCCCCTCGTCCATGAGCAGGCCGACGTTCTGGGGAATCACGCCGATGACGGGCGTCTGCAGCGATCGTTCCACGTCGTCAATCGTCTTCACGCTGGTGTCGAGGTACTCGATAAAGAAGGCGAGGCCCACACCCATGATCAGCCCCACGACCACGCCCAGCGCGATGTTCAAGATCAGCTTTGGCCGTACAGGGTTCAGCCCGACTTCGGCCCGATCCACAATTTCCACGATAGACGAGGTCGGCAGCGCGGAATCCACCCGCTCCTGCGTCAGGCGCAGTTGGAGGGCATCCGCGATCCGCTGCTCATTCTCCAACTTGCGCTTGAGCTGCCAGTAGGACCGGGAGCGCTTGGCTTCCTCGGCAACCTGAAGTTTGACCTGCTGCACCTGATGCTCCAGCTCGGCCACTCGACCGCTCAACGACACCACCTTGTTCGAAAGGCCCGTCAAGATGCCGGTCAAGCGGGCCTCGATCTGCCGTTCCAGCGTTTCCTTTCGCGCCAGCAGCCGTTGGACATCCGGGTGTTCGTCCTGGTAGTCCTTCCGGGCGGTGGCGAGGTTGACTTCCACCGCTGATAGATCCGTGAGCAACTGCGGCAGCAGTTGTTCCGCTTGCACCACGGTGGGAATCGCCTCGCGCAGGTCTGCCCGGCTTAATGACAAGAGGCTTTCCAGCGTCTTTTCGTAAAAAACCAGTTCGGTTCGCGCCAAGACCAACTGTCCGCCGGCAGCGCTGGCTGCCTCCCGCTCGACGGAGATTTGATAACTCGCGGAAGAATCGGTCCCCGAATCAGGAATCCCCAGTTCCGTCCGCAAGCGGTCCAATTCGGCTGCCAAGGTGGCGACCTTGTTGGTTTGTTCCTCGTACTGCTTTTCCAGCTCCCGGATGGCCCCCTCGGTCTGCTGCTTTTTCGACCTGACCCGGCTGGTCTTGTAAACTTCAGCGATCGCGTCAGCGATGTCCTTGGCCTCCTGCTTGTCCTCGCTGTACACGCGCACCTCGATCAGCGAAGTGTTGCGCGCCTGGCGGACATCAAGATTGCGCCGCAGAATCTGATACGCCTCTTGCTTCGTGAGCTGTTCTTCGTTGTACCGCTCGGCCCACCGGCGCAGCAGGTTTTTCTCCGGGTCGAGTTGATCCGGAGGACTCAGCCTCTCCAGAACCTCATACAGCACCAGCGTGGACTGGATCTTCTGGAATTCCGTTTCGATGAAGTACGGATCGAAACCCGCCTGAATCTGCTGCTGGCCCAGGGGGGTGATGTCCTTGTAGTCCTTCTCAACCGCCATCCGAACGGTGGAGGCGTAAATGGGCTTGAGGACGAACGTCACCGCTGTGGTGGTGACCACCACCAGAAGAAAAACGGCGAGAATCACCGTCTTGCGGATCCGGATAATCCGCCAGTAATCCAGGAAATGGTACTGACTTTCCGATTGGGGCGTTGTGACGGCGGGTTTGCTCGATTCCATGGCGAAGAAAAAAGAAGGAGGCCAGAAACCGGGTTCCAGCCTCCCACAAGTTCGAACCTGTCAACCGGTCAGAAGGTCGCCTTGATACCGGCGAACACCCGATTGCGGGAGTAGCGGCGGACTTCGATGTCGGAGTCCAGCTTGTCCCACAAGTAGCCAGCTTCGACGGCCAAGTAACGATTGATCTCGTAGGTCAGGCTGACGTCCGCCCCGTAGTAGTTGTCTTGCTCGTCGTCCATGACGCCCCCGTGAAAGTTCGCCATCATCCATTGCGCACGGGCGGTCGCGTACAGACGCGACGTCAGGCGGTGAACCACCGCAGCGTACACGGTCAGGGATTCCGCGTCCTGGGTGATCGCCGAGTCAGAGGCCGACGTCACCGCCACGTCGGTCTGGCTCAAGCCGTACTTGACTCCCAACTGAGCCCGACTGTCCTTCGAGTACCTGAACATGAGCAAGGCATCGAAATAGGGCGACACAAAGTCGTCGTCGTTTCCGGCCGGCGCGTTCGGGTACTCGGTGTACTGAACACCACCGCGCAACTGGGTGCTGAACTGGCTGCTGAGGTCGTAATCCACACCCAGGAATCCGTAGTGGGAATTTCGGTCGCGCACATCCGCCGACAACGAAGATCCAAGCGCCAGCTTGTCATCGCTCGTTTGCTCGATCAGACCGTACTGGTAACCGATCAGAGTCAGGACCGTCGGGTTGTACTGGTACCGCAGGTCAACGGTCGCCAAGTGCTCCATGCGGTCCATCAGGGCCGAGTAGCTGCCATCACCTTCCAAATCGTAATCGTAGAAGGTGTTCGCGTAATTGACACGCGAGCCCCAGTGTTCCGAGAAATTTGCCAGCAGCCCCACACCGCCGTAGTTGCGAATATTGTCGCCGCTGACCCGGAGCACCTGTGTCGCCTGCCCGTCCGCCGGATTCAGCAACTCTGGCTCCTGGCCGATCACGAAAGAGTCGAAAACTTCCAGTTTGAACTGCTCGTTGAAACGGTGGTTCAGGTTCAGCTTGAAGTTGTGCGCCATGTCGGCGTTGTTATCCGGCCGATCTTCGTAGTAACGGTAGTCGAAGTCGTAACCCAAGCGGATCGAAGTCTGGTCCCGCAGAACGTCAAGCGACACGCCCGGGGCGACACTGAACCCCCAACTGTCGCGTTTCTCCATGTATCCCGCGGGATAACTCGCCGGAACCTTGTCGGGTCCCGTGGTGTAGTTGTCGTCGTAGAACCCGCGGACGCTGGCATAGACCTGAAAAGGCTTGGCCGGGGCTGCGTCTTTTTCGCTCTGGGCTTGCACACCGGTCATGCCGACCGCTGCGAGACTGGCGCACGTAATCAGTGTCTTCATAAATCTTTGAGGCTCTTCGGCAAGTGAACCGCTCACCCTGCACTGTTAAACCGTTGAAATGTCGGCGCTTTCTAGTTCTGGCGGCGGGTGTTGTCAAACAGAATTGTCGTCCCATTTTCGCCGTTCGGCCGCCCGAAGAAACATTTTCCCCGCCCCACGCACAGCCGGCCGGGAAAACCCGCTTGGTCCCCCAAAAACAGGCCTTGCCCGGCCGAAAACACCTACGGTCCGCCAAATGCCCCTCCCGCCAAGCGCACAACCGCCGGCAGGCGGCTCGCCAGACCCAATCTGGCCTTCCCCCCCTGCCACTCGTGTCCCAGCGTTCGCCCACAAGCCAATCGCCTCTTGGGACCATGAGGCGCCCCAGTTGTTTGCGGTGAGCTGACGGGCTCTTTGACCGCTGCGGCTTCATTGCCCGCGACGGCGGGCAGACCGACCCGGCACGGGTGGGCGAGCGGCATCACTTGAATGCCGACATGGAACCGCTCTTCAGCGAGTCGCTCAGCGGCTGGGACCGTCATCGGCCGCCGAGCTTGGCGCGGGTCGCCAACCAGAATGACTCTCCCATCGCCGCACTGGCCTACGACCTGATGGTGGCGATCAAGCTGCTGGACGTGAATAACGGCTGCCGGGTCTGGCGGGTGAAGACCCTGATGAAGAAGCTGGCGCTGGTGCCCGGCCGGATGGCATGGCACTCCCGACAATGGGTGGCGCGGATGCGGGTGCCGGCGGCATGGCGGCGCTTTGCCTGCCGGTCCGCGCGGGTACCCCCCAACGCCCTCGGCCGCCTCAAACGGTCGCGCTGGCCAGTGCGGAGACCGGATTTCCAGGGTTTCGTCCTGCCGGTGCCCGCTTCGCCCGGCTCCCACTATGAACTCCGTTCCCATCGTAACAACTGAGGCATCCCTCGGGGAAGTAGGGAAAGCTGGGTAGATCGTGACCCCTGTGGTGGGGGTAAGGCAAGTAGAGGTGGTGGCGTTTGGAGAGGTTGAGGGGACGCCAGTTTAACACCGCCCCGACCAGCGCCGGGGCCTGGGCCTGGAGGATTTGCAGGGGGCTTTGCCATTCCTTGGCCCGGTTGGGGCGCACGAGGTTGAAGTAAAGCCAGTAGGTGGTGACCTTGCGCCAGAAATCGGCCGGGCCGGTGAAGGTTTCGCGATCAAAGAACTCGTCTTCGACCAGGCGGTGAACGGTTTCCACATCACTCTGCCAGGTGTAACGCTTGGGCGGGATGTAGCGATGGCTTGAACCCAGGGCGCGGACGGCGGCGGGCAGGCCTTGCTCGTCCTGGTTTTCGAGGAACTCACAGCCGTTGTCCGTCTGCCAGGTCAGGCGGGAGAGATCGACGCCGTGACCGGCCAGATGGACGGAGAGCTGTTCGGCCAGGAAGGTGGCGTAGGACTTGGACAGTTCGTCGGCGTAGCCGGTGAAGCAGGCGCCGGAGACCGGCTCGCGGGCAGTGTATTGGAAGCGGGGCAGTTGGAGGCGGGTCATCTGTGGCCAGTAATGGGGAATGTCCTGCAAATATTTGGTGTCGGCGGAGAGCTGGCCAAAGAGCGGCCAGAGGCGTTTGACGTGGCGGAGCTGCTTTTTGGTGGTGGGCTTCTTTTTGCGGGGCCGGGTCAGGTGGTGCTGGCGGAGGATGCGGGCGATGGCGTTGTGACTGACGGGCAAAGCAAACTCGTGTTGGAGGCGCTCGGCGCCGAAGCCGGTTTGCTGGCGGAGCTTGACGATCTGCCCTTCCACTCCGGCGGAAGTTTGATGCGGGCAGCGCTTGGGGCGGCGGGAGAGTTCGGCCAGCGCGGAAGGTTTGCCGGGGACGTGGCGGCGGAGCCATTTGCGGACGGTGTTGCGGGCGCAGCCGAACTCGCGTGCCGCCGCCTTGAGGCCGTGAGCGCGGGCGAAGGCGGCGAGCTTCTGATGGAGCCAGTGGCGGTCGGTCTTCATGCGATAGAGTTCAAAGTAGGTGCTGTGCACGCCGGGAGGATGGCAAGTTTTGCGCGCCGCGGCTGCGCCTCCTCCGGAGGAGGCGCAGCAGCTCCTCCTTGCGGCGGGCGCTCAACACCTTGAGCTTCACCACCGGGGGGTCACGATCTACCCAGCCTTTCCCAATCCCTCGGGGAAGTTTGTTTGACTTGTCCCCGCCACCAGTTAGACAGGTCGCGCTTCGACGGGAACCACGCGCCCACTGCGCTTTGGGCGAACGACTGCGATCCCGTTGCCGACAATGCGCTATGATGAAATGTTTCCTTCTGGCCACCGTAGGGATCACGTCCCTGCTGGCGTCCGCTGAGACCAACCTGCCGCCGACGATTACGACGCAGCCTCTGAGCCAGGTGGTCTATGAAGGTCAGGCCGTTGCGATGGACGTCGTTGCGACGGGAACCGCGCCGCTGAGCTATCAATGGACCAAGGACGGCGCCGCCATTAGCGGTGCCTCTACGCCGATCATCAGCATCCCGGTCACCACGGTGACCAACTCGGGGGCCTATCAGGTCATTGTGACCAATCTGCTCGGCGCCGTGACCAGCGAGGTCGCGCAACTGACCGTTCGCCCCGTCACGGCGCGCAAACTCCGGCTCGCCGGGTACACCGAACCGGAGCCGGGTCAGGTGCGTGTGCCCGTGGAATTGGCCGCCCAGGGAAACGAGAATCGCATTGAATTCACGCTGGCTTGGAATCCCGCCGCGGTTACCTACCTCGGGGTCTCTTCACCACTCGACGCCGGCAACACGAACATCGTGGGCCCAGCGACCACCAACTTGGTCGCCCAGCCCGTACTTCCGGAACTGGATGACAGTCGCCTCGACGAGGGGCGGCTGGGCGTAAAGCTGGCGCTGCCCCCCGGCCGATTCTTGATGCCGGCCACCAATGTCATCCTCCAAGTCAGTTTCACTCTTCAAACCGGTGCCACCGGCGCTGCTGCCGCGCTGGGACTCCTTGAAGAACCGGTCGCCACCCGCGTGTTCGATACCAACGCCGTCAGTCTGGCGGTGGACAATGTGATTCTCCCGGTGGTCCGCCCGGCCGCCGAGCCTGCCCTGCTCATCAATCAGGCCGGTCTGTTCTGGGACCGGCTCACGGTCATTAATCCCGGCAACTCCAATCTGGCCTCAGCGTGGATCTCGGTGGCCGGCTTGGGCCTCGATTCGCTGTCCAACCAGGTCCGCCTCCAAAATCTCAGCGGCACGGCCAGCGTTGGCCCCGTGCTCCAGGTCCTCAATCTTGCCGCTGGAGAATCGGTGGAGCTCACCGCCGAGTACTACGTCAGCGATCGGGTCACTCGTCCCACGCCGAGGTACGAGGCGCACGTGGCGTCGCCGCTGGCCCCACTGATCGTCGAGACCGGCCGCCCACGAATTGAGCGCGTCGTGTTTCGCGACCGCCTTGCCCTCGTCGAATTCAACACGATCTCCAACCGGTTGTATTACGTCCAATACGCGCCCTCCGCCGATTCCACCAACTGGGCCACCTCCTTGCCGCCCCTGCGAGGCACGGGCCAGCGGGTGCAATGGATTGACAACGGACCGCCTAAAACCGTCTCCCTGCCCGGTCCCGGCACCAACCGCTTCTACCGCGTCCTGCAGTCAAACTGACCGTCACCACTTCGACCGCTTTTCGCATGAACGCTCATCTTGCCCCCGTTGCCCTGCGGGCCACCACCTGTCTGCTCAGCGCGGCGTCCCTTTGCGCCCAAGAGGCGACGCCGTTTGATTTCGAAGACCCCACGATTCCTCGGAATCGCCTGGCGGTGGGAGTAAAGGCCGCTTTCGGCCTCACGGCCGAGTTCAAGAACGTCAGCTATCAGGGAATCGCGGCACCCAATTTCGACGACGGTTACGTTCGAACGGACGTCAGCGGCAATGCCGGTGGCAAGACATGGAACTGGGGCTACGCCACGGACAATCAGGTGAATCTGGAGACCGATTCCCTGTTGTTGCACTCCGTCACGTCCAGCCCGCGGGATGGCCGCTCGCAGGATCTCGATGGAGACCTCATGCCCGGCGTCGAACTCACCTACGGCCGCGTGCTCAAGCTCTGGCCGCTCAAGAATGACCGTGCGGCCATCCTTGGCGCCGAGGCGGCCATCTCGGCGCTCGACGTTCGATTCACCGCCGGCGACACCCTGCGCGGTGACATCACCCGCACGACCAGCGCGTTCGGGCTGGACGGTGTCATTCCCCCGCATCGCGTCATCAAGAATTCAGCGAAGGCGAGTTCCTCGTCGGCTTTTACGGCCGCGCGCTCGCGGGCTACGACATCAATCCCGGTCTGCGAATCTTCCTCGGCGCCGAGTACCTGTATCTGGGGGACACTTCCGTGAGCGGCGGTGGCAAGGAAGCCACGCTCAAGCTCGGCAACACGCTGCAAGGCATCTTTGGCCTGCAACTGCTGTTCTGAATCAACCGCGTTCGTCCGAGGGGTGACGAACCGCTGCGCGACCAAACCGGACGACGCGCGGGTGCGCCGCGCCTCCGCAGCCAGCGCGCCCCTCAGCGGTACAGCAAAAACGGCTCGCGCCGCTTGATAAAGGCCTCCAGCTCACCGGCCCAACCGGCCTTGATCTCGGCAGCCGGCCTGCCCGCCCGGACTGCCTCCAGCGTCGGCGTGTGGAACAGGAGGTTGTTCACCTTGTCGAGATTGAACTGGTCCGGATACAGGCGGTGCAGGGTTTGAATCAGCGCGAGGCCGAGGTCCACGGCGTTCAGCACCTCACGGTCCAGCAGGAGAATCTGCACTCCGCCGCACGACCGTCCCTTGAAGACGCTGGCCTCGGGCGTGAAGCGGACCGGCACAAACCGCACGCCGGGCACCCCGGAGGCGTTCAACGCCGCCGCGAATTCGCCGTCGTGGATGTACGGCGCGCCTACGATCTCGAAGGGCGTTCCGGTCCCGCGCCCGACCGACACCGCGCAGGCTTCCAAGAGGCACACGCCGGGATACAGGGTGGCGGCCGTCAAGCTGCGCATGTTCGGCGACGGGTTGGTCCAGGGAAGTCCGGTCTGATCAAACCACTGGCCGCGTGACCAGCCTTCACACGGAATGACGGTGAGCTGACAATTCCAGCCGCGCTCGGCGTTGAACAGCCGGGCCAACTCACCCACCGTCATGCCGTGGCGGACCGGGATCCGATGAAAAGCGACAAACGTGGATTCGCCCGTGTGGACCGGTCCCTCGACCGCAAAACCGCCGATGGGATTGACGCGGTCGAGCACGAAGAAACGCTTGCCGGCCTTCGCAGCCGCTTCCATGGCCAACCCCATCGTGGAGATGTACGTGTAGAACCGCGCGCCGATGTCCTGAATGTCGAACACCAACGCATCGAGTTCCCGGAGTTGCTCCGGCCTCGGCTGCCGCGTGTCGCCGTAAAGGCTGAACACGGGCAACCCTGTCTTTTCATCAATGCTGTCACTGACCTTCTCGTCGAGGGCGCCCCGGATGCCGTGCTCGGGACTGAACAGCGCGACGAGCTTCACCCCGGGCGCCTGTGCCAGCAGGTCAATCGTGGACCGGCGTTCGCGATCCTGCCCGGTGTGGTTCGTGATGAGGCCGACGCGCAAACCGCGCAGCGGCGTGAAGCCCTGCCGCGCGAGCACGTCAATTCCGTTCAGCACGCGGCTGGTTGCCGCGGCCGGCCTCTCGCTTGCCGTGCCCGCTCCCGTGGCGCGGCGCGGCGTCACGGGCGAGTTCGTCTGCGGCGCCAGCGCCCCCGGCACGTAGCTGAAGTTAAACCCCATCACGGCCTGCGCCGCCAACGTCCCCACCCGACGCCGCAACGGAATCACGTTGCCGGCCTCAGTCGGATGATTTCGATTGGTAAGCAGGATGACAAACGTCCCCGAGAAAGGGTCAATCCACAGCGATGTGCCGGTCCATCCGGTGTGCCCGTAGCCGCCGATGGGAAAGATTTCTCCACGCTGGCCGGCATAGCCCGAATCAATGTCCCAGCCCAAACCCCGGCGAACAGCAACTCCCGGCGGCGACTGCACGGTGGTCATGAGGCGCACGGTCTCCGGTCGGAAGACGCGCACCCCCTCAAGCTCGCCCCCGTTGAGCAGCATGCGGCTGAACCGCGCCAGGTCCGCTGCAGTCGTGAACAGCCCCGCGTGTCCCGCCACACCGCCCATCCGCCGCGCCCGGGGATCATGCACCACGCCGCGCAACGGAACGCCATCTTCCACCTCGGTTGGCGCGATGCGCGACCGTTTCGCCTCGGGCGGGTTGAACCCGGTGTCCAACATCCTAAGCGGGCCGAACACTTCTGCCGCGAGAAACGCGTCCAGATCCTTGCCCGTCAGCCGACGGACGACCTCGCCCAGCAGGATGGGACCGGTGTCGCTGTAGATGAAGCGCTCTCCCGGCTTCGCGGTGAGTTTTTCCGCCAGGCACAACTTCAGCGCCGCGTCCCGGCCTGTCCAGTCGGGTTTCAGGCTGATGTCCGGGCGCAACCCCGAGGTGTGTGTGAGCAAGTGGCGGATCGTAACGACCTCGCGTCCCTCGCCCGCGAACTCCGGGAGGTAGCGGCTCACCGGCGAGTCCAGTTCCACAAGCCCCCGCTCGATCAACAGCATGATCGCCGGAGTGCAGGCGACCACCTTGGTCAGCGACGCGGCGTCGAAAATCGTGTCCTCGGTCATCGGCTCGACGGCGGGCACGACCGCCCGGTTGCCGTAGGCGCGATGGTATGCCGTTCCGTGGCGCTCCACCCACAGCACCGCGCCCGGGCAGTTGGTTTGAGCAATGGCTTCCTCGATCGCCGCATCCATCTCCGCCAATTTTGCCGCAAAAAACACGGGCGTCGGAGCAACGCTCGTTGGCCTCGGCGGCGGTGTGCTGGGCGGCGTGCCGCAACCCGAGAGCCAACCCAACCACGCGACCGCCAACCAGCGGCCCGGAGTCAAACGCAACTTCATGCTCGGAGACGGTAGGGAGACAACCTCCCTCCCGCAAACGGAGTTGTTCACCAGCGGGCCAGTCTGGGCGCCCCTCGCGCGCTTCCGCCTGCCGGCGGTCACCCGGTCACGCGAGCCACCGCTGCACCGGTGCCGGGCAAACACCGACGGACCACCGCTGCCACCGTGATCGTGATCGTCGCGCCAATCAGCGTGAACCAGGGCCAGGCAATCGCCTGCCGCAGGAACGCGTAGATCCCGACCATCGCGGCAAACGCGGTCAACATGCCGGCGATCACCGGCACCGGGCTGCCCCGCCGCCACCACAGGGACAGGATCAGCCCCCCCAGCATTGCGCCGTTGGTCAGGCCGCTCAGGGCAAGGGCGGCGTTGATGACGCTGGTCACTTCCTTGGTGAGCACCGCCACCGCCCCCAGCAGTACGGCCCACAGCAGCATCGAGGCCTTGCTGAACCGCAAATAGTGCGCCTCGTCCCGCGGGACCCGGCTCAGCCCTTTGTAGAAGTCCATCGTAAACACCGAAGCCAGGGCCGAGAGTCCGGCACTGACCGATGACATCGCAGCCGCCAGGATCGCGACGATCAAGAATCCGCGAGCGACCGGCGGCGCCTCGGTGAGAATGAAGATGGGAAACACGTAGTCGTTCTTGCTCACCCCCGGCCGCGCCTCGGGCAACGGAATCGGCATCTCCGGATGCGCCTGGTAGTACGCCCAGAGCAGCACTCCCACCAGGAGAAACAGCAGGAACAACGGCACGATCAACACGGCGCTCAAGATCAGTGCGCGCCGGCCCGCCCGGACATTGCCGCAGGTGAGCACGCGCTGAACGATCAATTGATCGGCCCCGTGCGAGGACATTACGAACACCGTACCCCCGATCAGCCCCATCCACAGGTTGAACGGCTTCGCCAGCGTGAAGTCGAGATTGAGCCAGTGCAGCTTGCCACCTTCGCCGGCGATCCGCAGCGCGGCGTTCCAGCCTCCTTCGATCAGGGTCGGAATGAAAAACAGGGTGAACAACCCGCCGCCGACAAAGATCAGAAATTGCACCGCCTCCACCCAGACCGCCGCCTTGACGCCGCCAAAATAGACATAGGCCAGCGCCAGGACGATGAACAGCGCGATGGCCCACACCATGCCGCCCTCGCCGAAGCCCAGCATCAGTTGCAGGGGAATGCAGGTGACGTACACGCGCACCCCGGCCGCGATGAGGCCGGCAATCAGAAAAAAACCGCCCGCCGTGCGCCGCGCCGCCGGCCCAAACGCCTGCGCGAACAGTTGGTAAGGCGAATAGATCTCGCCCTTGAAGTAGTGGGGCACCAGCACCACGGCAAGGATCACCCGGGCCAGCGCGTAGCCGAGAATGATCTGGATGAACGTCAGCCCGTCCGCGCCAAACGCCATCGCCGGTACGCCGATGAAGGTCAGCGCGCTGGTCTCGGTCGCGATGATGGAAAACCCCACGCCCCACCACGGCATCCGCTGGCTGCCAAGGAAATAGTCGCGCGTCGAGGTCTGCCCCCGGCCCTGCCACAGGCCGAAGCCGATGACGGCGACCAGGTAGAGCCCAATCACGACCCAGTCCGCCGCGGTGAAGAAGTTCGAAACCGCCATGCGCCGGCCAGAGAACCAAGCGTGCCCCCCTTTAACAAGTCCAGCGTCGCCCGCGGGGGACCGGGCGCGGGGCGCGAGCGACGATTCTTTCTGCTTTCCATTTGGCGTTGGAAAACGATTCTTCCGCGCTACTTTTTCGCGCCTATGGACGTAAAGCTCCCTAAACTCGGTGAAGGTGCCGATTCCGGCGTGGTTGTCAGCGTCTTCGTGAAGGAAGGCGACGCCGTCAGCAAGGATCAGCCCATCATCGAACTGGAAAACGAGAAGGCGGTCGCCTCGATTCCCTCGACCGCTGCCGGCACCGTGACGGCGGTCCACGTGAAACCTGGCGACAAGGTCAGCGTCGGGCAGCGCCTCATCACCCTGGCCGGAGGTGAGGGCGCCCCAACTCCGGCGCCAGCCGCGCCCGCCGCGAACAAGGCCGCTCCGGCTCCGAAGCCCGTCCCCACCAAGGCCGCTGCGGAACCCGAACCGGAGCCGTCCGCTGACGAGGCTCCACCGCCCGAAGAGGGCGGTTCGGAATCTTCAGGAGCCGCTGCGGCGTCGCCCAGCCTGCGTTCGCTCGCACGCCAGTTGGGGATTGATCTTCGCAAGATTCGCGGGAGTGAACGGGGCGGTCGCATTGTCATGGCCGATTTACGGGCCTACATCCAGCGCCTCGAACGCCTTGCGGCCAAGGCCACGGCGGCGCCCGTGGGTGCCCGCGAGAAGGCCGTCCGTGAAACCATTGACTTCGCCAAGTGGGGGCCCGTGACCGTCAAGCCGTTGTCACCGCTCCGGCAAACCATCGCCCGACGCATGAGCGAGAGCTGGAACGCGGTCCCGCGCGTGACACAGTTCGACGAAGCGGATGTGACCGGTTTGATGGCGCTGCGAAAGAAGTACCTCGCCGCGTACGAACAGCGCGGCACCAAGCTGACGCTGACTGGATTCCTCGTGAAGGCCGTGGTCAACGCGCTGCAAAAGCATCCGCTGCTGAACGCCAGCCTCGACGCCGCCGAGGAGAACCTCGTGATCAAGTCTTACTACCACCTTGGCATCGCGGTGGACACCGACGCCGGCCTGATCGTCCCGGTCATCCGCGACGCGGACAAGAAGAGCCTCGTCGAACTGTCGCGCGAGCTCGAGGAACTCGCCCGCAAGGCCCGGGAGCGCAAGGTCACGGCGGACGATCTCAAAGGCGGCACCTTCACCATCTCCAATCAGGGCGGCATTGGCGGTGCCCATTTCACGCCGATCGTGAACGTCCCCGAAGTGGCCATTCTCGGCATCGGTCGCGGCGCGGTGAAACCGGTGTGGCGGAACAATCAGTTCGAGCCCCGCACGTTGGTCCCGCTGGCCCTGTCCTACGATCACCGGGTGATTGACGGCGGCAGCGCCGCGCGGTTCAGCGTGGACCTCGTCCAGGCGATCGAGAACTTCGACGAAGCGTTGGTGAAGCTCTGAGTCATTCGCGATATGGATCCCATCAAGACAGAGATTGTGGTCATCGGGGCCGGCCCGGGGGGGTACGCGGCGGCGTTTTACGCCGCCGATCACGGGAAAAAGGTGGTGCTCGTCGAACGCGAGCCGCGCCTGGGGGGCGTCTGCCTCAATCGGGGCTGCATTCCATCAAAAGCTCTGCTGCACGCCGCCCATACGGTCACGCTCGCGCGGGAATCGGCGCACCGCGGCATCGCGTTCGCGGAACCCCAATTGGACCTCGGCAAGTTGCGCGCGTGGAAGGAGTCCATCCTCACGCGCCTGGCCGGCGGCGTCTCCCAGTTGGCCCAGAAACGCAACGTGACCGTCATCACCGGGCGCGCTTACCTCGAAGATCCCCACACGCTGCGGGTCGAGACCGCCGCGGGGCAGCAATTCGTTCACTTCGACCACGCGATCGTGGCCACGGGATCAAAGCCGGCGATGCCCAAGGCATTCGACCTCGGCAATCCTCGCATCATGACCTCGACCGAGGCGCTGGAGATCGAGGAAATCCCCCCGCGCCTGCTGGTCATTGGCGGCGGGTACATCGGGATGGAGCTGGGCACGGTCTATGCCACCTTTGGCAGCGAGGTGGTTGTCGTCGAGGCGGCGGACACCATCCTTGGCGGTTCTGACCCGGACCTCGCCCGTCCTATCGCCCAGCGGGCCCAGAAGAACTTCAAGGAAATCCGCACCAAGGCCAAAGTGCTGAGCATGGCCACCAAGGGCGCGCAAATCCGCGTCGTCATCGAACACGAGGGGCAGCAACTGGAAGAACTCTACGATCGCGTGCTCGTTTCCGTGGGCCGCATTCCCAACGGCGACGACCTGGGGCTCGAAAACACCAAGGTCACTCGCGATGAAAAGGGTTTCATCATCGTGGACGACCGGCAGCGCACCGAGGAACCGTCCATCTACGCCATCGGCGACATTTGCGGCGGCGTGCTCCTGGCGCACAAGGCCAGCCGCGAGGCGCGCATCGCCGTCGAGGCCATTTTGGACGAGCACGAAACCATTCCGGAGTTCGTCATCCCCGCCGTGGTGTTCACCGACCCGGAACTGGCCTGGTGCGGCATCACCGAAGCCGAGGCGCGGGCCAAGGGCATTCCCGTGGAAGTGGCCAAGTTCCCGTGGGCCGCGTCGGGCCGCGCGCTCACGTTTGATCGGCCGGACGGAATGACCAAGCTGATCATTGACCCGGAGACCGAGCGCGTGTTGGGCGTGGGGATCGTAGGACATGGAGCCGGCGAACTGATCGCCGAGGGCGTGGTGGCCGTCGAAATGGGCGCGACCGCCAAAGACCTTGCGCTGTCGGTTCACCCGCATCCCACCCTGTCAGAGACCATCATGGAATGCGCCGAAGTGTTTTACGGCCACGCCACCCACACCCTTGGCCGGAAGCGCGCCGAGTGATGATCGGGCGATGAACCCTTGGAATTCGGGGATGTAGCCGGGCGGAAAGCGACCACGGAGAACCAGGCCTTTTTGCGGATCAAGTCCATGAAGACTCGTTTCAAAATCCTGTACTTCGGCACCTTGGCGTTTCTCTTGGCGGTTGCCGTCTGGAGCGTTTGGACCTCGGCACAAGACGCCTCGAAACTCGAGGCCGCTGAGACCGCGGCGGCGGAGACTTTCTCAGCCCCGGTGAAAGCCCTCGGGGCGACCGCCGACCGGATCATTACCGAACACCAGGACACGCTGACCTTCGGTTTGCAGCGGGTGGGCGCGCTGCAGGGCGAATTCCTCGGTCAACCTTTGTGGAAGTATGTCGCCGCTGTGCTCTACTTCGCGCTCGCCGTGTTCAGTGCCCGCGTCCTGAACTGGCTGATCTCGGGTCGGCTGCGCCAATGGACGAAACGGACGCAAACCGTGGTGGATGACCTGCTCATTGAGATCCTCCAGGGGCCGATCCGCGTCCTAGTGGTGGTCATCCTGCTCCATATCGGGCTGCGGATGATGAGCTGGCCATCGTATGTGGAACACTACCTCTCGCTGGGGCTGCGCCTGATCGTGGCGTGGTCCCTGACCTTCATGGTGCTCAAGGCGATCAGCGTGCTGCTCGCCCATTGGCAGAAGCGCCTGACCGCCCGGGAGGATCGGGTGCTCGATGACCAGCTTCTGCCCCTCTTGAGAAAGGTTTTGAGCGTCGTGGTGATCACCATCGCGGTCCTGCTCACCTGTGACAACCTCGGCATCAAGATCACCAGCATCCTCGCCGGGCTTTCGGTCGGCGGTCTGGCGCTCGGCCTCGCCGCGCAAGACACGGTCGCCAACCTTTTCGGCGCCGTGGCGGTATCCATGGACCGGCCGTTCCGCGTGGGCGACCGCGTGAAGTTCGATCAAGTGGACGGTTTCGTGGAAAGCATCGGCCTGCGCAGCACGCGGGTTCGCAACTTGGACGGCCACCTCGTGACGATCCCGAACAAGACCGTCGGTAACGCCGCGATCACGAACATTTCCAAGCGCCCGCACATCCGGACGATCATGACAATCGGCATCACCTACGACACGCCCGGCCACCGCGTGCAGGAAGCCAAGGCATTGCTCGAGGAAATCTATCGTTCCCACCCCAAGACCAAGGATCTCATCGTCGGCTTCGACAAGTTCGCCGAGTTCTACCTCAACCTGAACATCATCCACTGGTGGAACGGGACCGATTTCAAAGAGTACTTCGCCGGCATGCATGAGCTGAACGTCAAGGTGAAGGAGCGGCTGGACGCGGCCCGAATCAGTTTTGCCTTCCCCACGCAAACGCTCTACCTCCGCCAGGATTCCGAGTGGCGCGTGTCAGGTTCGATGGGCGTGCCGCCGTCCGCCACCAACGCTGCCGCGCCGCCCTCGGTGTGACCGCGCCGCCACCCCGTGCGCGACTTCCTCTGCGAGTGTCTGCGGGACGCCGGTCAGGTGCTGCTCGAGCATCTTGCCCGCGGCTGCCCGGCGCAACTCAAGGAAAACCATAGCAGCGTGGTCACGGCAGCCGACCTCGCATCCGAGGCGCTCATTGTCGCCCGCCTGCGCGAGCGGTTTCCGGACGACGGCATCATCGCCGAGGAGACGGGCTTCCGACCCGGTCGGAGCCGGCGAACCTGGGTCATTGACCCGCTCGACGGCACCTCCAACTTCGCGGCGTCGCTGCCGTGGTTTGGCGTGATGATCGCCTTGCTCGACGGCGGAACGCCGATCGTCGGCGGCCTCTACCTGCCGGTCACGGACACACTCTACTTGGCCGAGGCGGGGCAAGGGGTCCAACGCGACGGGCAACCCGTGCGCCTGACCGACGCCACTGAACTGAACACGGTTCTCTGTGCGTGCTGCATGGACGCTTCCCCGGATCCTTCGGAAAACCACCGCCAGGCAGCCGCGCTGGGGCGCCTCGTCAATCGCGCCCGAAACGTCCGCGCCACCAATTCGCTGGTGGACGTTTGCTACACCGTGGACGGTCGCTTGGGGGGCTTCGTCAACTACTGCACCAAAATCTGGGACATCGCGGCGCCGGCACTTGCCTTCCGTGAAGCCGGCGGCCGCTTCACTGACTTGGATGGGTGCGACGTGGTTTTCCGCCTCGACGCGGAGCCATTCGACCGCAACTACGCGGTCGTGGGCGCAAGCCGGGCGCTACATCCGCAAATCTTGGCCGTCCTGCGCGGCGACGACTGATCCTTTGGCGCCGTTCGCTCCGTGCGGACGCTACCGGCGCCGGCAGCGAGGGGAGCGCCGCGAAATCAGGGTCCCGGCCGGGTGCCCCCACGGCGCTGGCGCCAACGCTCCCTGCTGCTACCCTGCCGTCACCATGGCATTCGATTCCTTCCGTGACTGGATCCACACGCTCGACCGGGCCGGCGAACTCACACGCATCTCGCAAACCGTCGCCACCGAACTGGAAATCACCGTCCTCGCCGACCGCGAAATGAAATCGCCCGGCGGCGGCAAGGCCTTGCTCATCGAAAAACCCACCGTGAACGGTGTCGGCTCACCCTTTGCCGTCGCCATCAATACCCTCGGCTCCTGGAAACGCATGGCCCTCAGCCTGGGCGCGGAGACCGTGGACGAGGTCGCCGCCGAACTCGGCTCCCTCATGAAGGCCAAACCTCCCACATCCTTCCGCGACGCCATCAAACTGCTTTCCACCGCCCTCGACCTCCGCCACGCCAAACCGAAAGCGGTCAAGAGCGGCCCATGTCAGGAAGTGGTTCACCGGTTCGACCCACCCTCCCCGCGCACCGAACCGTGGCCCCAAGCTCCGACCATCTCGAATCTCGAATCCCGGAGATCAGACTCGCCGCCCACCCTTCTCAACCTCCCCATCCTCAAATGCTGGCCGCTCGATGGCGGACGCTTCATCACGTTGCCCTGCGTCGTCACCAAAGACCCCGACACCGGCGAGCGCAACGTCGGCATGTATCGCATGCAGGTCTATGACGACCGGAGCACCGGCATGCACTGGCAACTCCAGAAAGTCGCCGCCCGCCATGGACGACGCTACTACGAGCGCCGTGAACGCATGCCGGTCGCCGTGTTCCTCGGCGGCGACCCCGTGTTCACCTTCGCCGCCACCGCGCCGCTGCCGGACGGCCTCGACGAGTTCCTGTTGGCCGGTTACCTGCGGAAAAAATCGGTCGAATTGGTCAAATGTGTCACATGCGATCTGGAAGTCCCGGCCAACGCCGACTTCGTCATCGAAGGCTACGTGGACCCGACCGAGCCGCTGCGCGACGAAGGCCCGTTCGGTGACCACACCGGCTATTACACCCTGCCCGAGCCGTATCCTGTCTTCCACGTCACCGCCATCACGCACCGCAAAGACGCCGTCTATCCCGCCACCATCGTCGGCATTCCGCCGATGGAAGATTTTTACATCGGCGGCGCCTCCGTGAAACTCTTTCTGCCCATCTTCAAGATGAACTTCCCCGAGATCGTGGATATCGCGCTGCCGGCGGAAGGCGTCTTCCACAACCTCGTCTTCGTGAGCATCAAGAAGACCTACCCGATGCAGGCCTACAAAATCATGCACGGCCTCTGGGGCATGGGGCAGATGATGTTCACCAAGTACATCGTGGTCGTGGACGACGACGTGGACGTTCACAACACCAGCGAAGTCCTCTTCCGCCTCTGCGCCAACACCGACCCGCAACGCGACAGCATCTTCACCAAAGGCCCGGCCGACGTGCTCGACCACGCCACCAGCGAAATCGCCAGCGGCAGCAAACTCGGCATCGACGCGACGAAGAAACTGCCCGGCGAAGGCTTCAAACGCCCCTGGCCGCCGCTCATCAAGATGGATGCCGCGGTGAAGGCGAAGGTGGAGAGGTTGCTGGGCGATGCCGGTGACAAGTCCTGAACAGCCGCTTAAACTACGCATGTCCGCATGAAACAACACGCACGATTCAGCAACGCCGTGGAGGCCAGGCGCTGGGCGCTGCGTTTGTCGGCCCGCGTTGGCAAGGTTCTGGCCGATCATCCACACGCAGACCCCGACAATGTCCGGCACACGTTGATCCTATTGGAGCAACCGCCGTTGGAACGACTGCAAAGGAGCTTAATCCGTGGCCGCGCCGCTGCCATTCTCCGCAAGTGAACTGCGCCTGCTGCAAGTTCTTCTGAAGCGCAAAGTCCGGTTCATGGTCGTCGGGCTTTCCGCCGCCACGCTGCAGGGCGCGCCCGTCGTCACCCAGGACGTTGACCTCTGGTTTGAAAACCTTGGCGAACCCCGAATCTCCCGCGCGTTGCAAGAAGTCGGCGCAGCGTATGTTCCGCCGTCAATCAACAATCCGCCGATGCTCGCGGGTGCAGGCGCGGAGTTATTTGACATTGTCATTCGCATGGACGGGTTGGGATCGTTTGCCGAAGAGATCAAAAACTGTGTGGACATTCCGCTGGGCCGGCACAAGCTCAAGGTGCTTTCCCTTGAGCGGATTCTTGCCAGCAAGATTGCCGCCAACCGGCCCAAGGACAAACTGACGATTCCGGTATTGCGCGACGCGCTCGCTACCACCCGGTCTGTGAAACGGCGCGCCAAGAAGAAAGGCGATTGACGCGACGAAGAAACTGCCCGGCGAAGGCTTCAAACGCCCCTGGGCTGCCGCCGATTAAGATGGATGCAGCGGTGAAGGCGAGCCTGGACGATCTTCTTGAACGCTGGCTGACAAAAAACAATTGGAACGAATCACGGTCTTTCCAAAGCGGTGCCGCATCGGCCACCTCGTTCTGACTTGGTTACCAAATCGCCAGAGCGAGTTCTTTCCAAATCGCCGGGTCCCAAATGTCGCCCGACGTGTCACCGCACTTCCCCCCCAAACACCCCGCCGGTTGCCCCACTTACTCCGACGGCGGAATCCCCTCCGGACTGCCGAAGGCCGTACGGCCGGAGCCGGCTCCAAGGCAGCGCCTCCTCGGGGAACTCTGACTTGGTCCGCTGCTACGGCAGCGCGACCCACTGGCCGGTCTTCACGGACCGCTCCTCCGCCTCGCAGATCTCCACGGCGCTGAGGCCGTCGTCGCCGGTCACGACGCTGGGCGGGCGGCCGGCCTGAATGGATTCAATGAAGTGGTGCAACTCGCCCACGTAGCCGTCGGCCCCCTCGCACTGGATCACCTGCGGCCCCTTCCCCGCCGCAAACACTTTGAGCGCTTCGGTGCCGCGCGTGCAGTCGTAGTCCACGGTCGCGTTCTCGAAGACCGCCTGGTACGCCATTTTGAAGCCGTGGCCCGGCCCCATCAGCCAACTCCCCTCGGCCACCACGCTCGCGCCGCTGGCCACCCGGTAGATGGTGGTGACGTGATCAATCGCGCCACTGAGCCGGCTCTGGCCGGTGGAGCACACCGCCTTGGGTCGGCCGAAGCAGAATTGCACGAAGTCGGTGTCGTGGATGTGCAGGTCCAACAGCGCACCGCCGGAGTCGTCCCCTTTGAGGTAGGTGCCCTGGCTCCAGCCCGGTGGCTCGGACAGGCGCGTCAGTTTCACGGCGAGCACACGACCGAATCGGCCGTCGTCCATCGCGGCCTTCAGCCAGGCCCATTCGGGCCAGAACCGCAGGCAGTGCGCCGGCATGAAGAAGCCCTGGGACTGCCGGGCGACCGCGACAATCTCCCGGCACACGGCCGTGGTGCGCGCCAGCGGCTTTTCGCAGAGCACATGCTTGCCGGCCCGCAAGGCGGCGATGGCGGTCTCCGCATGCAGCGGCGTGGGGAGGCAGATGTCCACGAGCTGCACGTCCGGGTTGGCGAGCAGTTCACGGTAGTCGCGGTAGCCCTTGACGACCGACATGTCGAAACGGATCTGGTCGGTGGCCGCGATGTTGCCGGCCACGCCGGTCAGGTTGCCATCGGCGGGCAGGCGGACGGCGTCGCAGATGGCGACGATGTTGGCGTCAGGGATTTGCCGGTAGGCCTTGATGTGGGTCTGGCCCATGAAGCCGAGACCGATGATGCCGACGTTGACCATGGTAAGCTTTGTTCGAGTTGAGGGTTGATGCTTACTGCTTGAAACAGAAGGCGTGGACTGCCAGCGACGGATCAGACCGGCAACGATTCAAGGTATGCCCGCGCCGCGCGGATGTCGGCCACGCGCTGGGCGCCGGCCTCGCGCTCGATGCACAGGTCGCCCGTGAAGTTCAGTTCGCGGAGCACCCCGAAAAACGCCCGCCAGTCCACCTGCCCGGTCCCCAGCACGACTTCTTCGCCCCAGGTCCCGGGAACCTTCGTCCTCGTGGCGTCCTTCAAATGACATTGCCGGAGCCACGGCCCCAGCGTGCGCAGCGCCGCGATGGGATCGCCCTTGTCGTAGAGGAGCATGTTCGCCGGATCGAAGTTGATGCCCACGTTCGGACGGTCGAGTTTGCGCAGGAAGGCTGCGAGCGTGTCCGCCGTCTCCTGGCCGGTCTCGAAGCCAATCGCCATCCCGCGCGCCGCGAAGAGATCGGCGATGCGGCTCAAGCGATCCAGCAGCTTGGCGAAGTCGGGATCGCTCTCTTCGTGGGGCAGGAATCCCGCGTGAAACATGACGAACTTGAGTCCGAGGTGAACGGCCAGGTCGGCGTTCGCCTGGAAATTGCGCCAGTTGCCCTCCCAGTGTTCGTCGGGCACAACACCGCCGGTCCTCTTGATGGACTCAAGGGTCGAATAGTCTTCGCCGATTGCGGTCATCATGCCCGAAACGCAGGTGATCCCCCGTCGCGCCGCGTGTTCTTTGAAGTTGGACCAAGCGCCGCCGGCGTTCTCGCGGATGGGGTCGAGCGCGATGGAGACGCGCGAGATCCCCGTGGCGGCGAGCTTCTCGAAGAAGTCTTCAGCGGAGGCCGGCTGGAGCGACCAACTGCATACGGCGAGGCGTGCGGAAAGTGCGGCAGACATGGACGAAGCGTAGTCGCCACGACGCCTCACGCGCAAGCGCAAGCCTGATCGCGCCACCCGCTGACGCGCCCGGGTCCGGGGAACCCGAGCCGGTTCGCCGGCGCGGCGCGCTAACCGGCAGCCACGAGCTGGCGCACGCCCAAGCCTGCCGCCGCGAGCCAGCGAACCGCGTAGGGCTCCAGCACCAGCCGCGTTCGACCATCCGGCGCGCAACGGGCAACGCCGTCCATCGGCGTTGCTTCCGACGCCTTGGCCAGCAAGTCCACCCAGGAACCAGGAGCGCCCTGGGGCCATCGGTCCAAGTCTCGCCGGGGATTCAAAACACCGGGGACCTGGCTGACCAGATCGAGCATCACTCGTTGATCGCTGACGTTGTGGAGGCACAGCACTGACCGCCCCGCGTCCGCCGTGCGCTCGACGGCAAAGACCCGGCGGTCCACGTCCCAGATTCGCTGGGGTGCGCGCGGCGCGAAGGCCGGCTCGCCTCGACGCACCCGGAGCAACTCCCGATACTGCCTGAAAACCACGGCGCGCAGCGAACCGGGTTGGGCGAGCTCTGCCCGCAGCTCCGCCAGCGGCAGTTTTTGGCGATTAATGCGTCGGGGAATGCCGCTGCTCCGCGCGCCGTCGGTGTCATTCCGCGAACCGAACAGCGAGTGGAAGTAGATGCCGGGCACGCCGGCGAGCGAGAGCAGGATCGCCTGCGAGACGAGGAAACGACGGACTTGGATGGCGAGCGGCTCCTCCGCCGCCGGGTCGTTCACGGCGTCGAAATAAACGATGTTCAACTCGTAAGGGCTGGTGGAGCCATCGGGATTTTGTTTGAGGCCGATCAGCCCGCCGTGCGCCCGACACCGTTCGACCAGGAACTGGATTTCCGCCGGCGGGAGGATGCCGCGCACCGGGTTCAGCCCGATGCCGTCATGCGAGGCCACGAAATTGAAGAACGTGGTTTGATCCGAAGGCGTCCGGAGCGTTGCCGCCCAAGCGGTCAGGGTTCGCGCGTCACCCCGGAGGAGCGCGTGCAGGACCAGTGGCGGCAGGGCGAAGTTATAGACCAGTTGGGCCTCGTTGGTGCCGTCGCCGAAATACGCGAGGTTGTCGGCGTGCGGCGTTGGTCTCGGTGATGAGCCGCGCGTCGGGCGCGACGGCATCAAGCACCGCGCGAAAAATCTGAATGACGGCGTGCGTCTGCGGCAGGTGGATGCAGGGCGTGCCCGGCTCCTTCCACAAAAAGGCAATCGCATCGAGCCGGATGAACCGGGCACCCTGCCCGACGTAAAACAACAGCGTCTCGACCAACGCCAGCAGCACACGCGGGTTCTTGAGATTCAGGTCCACTTGATCCGCGCTGAAGGTAGTCCAAACGCGCTCCGGCCCCCGCGCGGTGGCGAATTCTGTCAACAGCGGCAGCGCCCTTGGCCGGAGGACTTGGGAAAGGTCCGCGTCGCCCCGCACGGTGACGAAAAAGTCCCGAAACGCCGGATCATCCCGGAGAAACCGCTGGAACCACTCGGATCCTGCCGAGAGATGGTTGAACACCCCGTCAAACATCAGATCGAAGCGTGGGCGAAACGCTGCCACGTCGGCCCAGGAGCCATATTCGGGGGCAACGGCGCGATAGTCCTTTACGGCAAACCCATCATCGGAGGACCACGGGTAGAAGGGCAACAGATGGACGCCGCTGATCACATCGCCGAGTTGCTCCTGGCAGAATCGCGCGAGCGTCCGCAGCGGCGCGACAACCGGCTCGCGCACCTGGTCGGGGTAGGTGATGAGCAGGACATCCCGCTCGGAAAGCGGCTGCGCGGCGGGCGACGCCGGCACGGTGCCCAAGTGCTGCTTGATCGCCACACACAGATTGTCTGCGGTCTCGGCCCCAACGGCCGGCCCGTAGAGAGAACCGAGCAAGCGACCAAGGCGGTCGCGAACGGAGAGGGGAAGTGAGCAATCTTGCACCATCCGCAGTTTAGAGCGCGCCGACTTCCCTGCAACGCGCCGCCCAGCACGGCGCTGCGGGCCAACCCGATTTGCGGCCTGATCGCCTTGCGGGCCTGCAACCAGATGGTTGCGATCAAGGTATTGGATTTGCGGGACGACTGCCCGGGCTGGCGGGTGAAAACGCGGATGACGAACTCCTCTTCCTGCCCAAGCGACTGAGCCGGCGTTGCCGGCAGTGGGTCGCGCGGGAGCGAGCGCCCGGGGCGCGACGGTGCTGGTGCCAGCGGTGGCCAAATCGGGGGAATGCTCTTGCGCCGACTCCGCCTGATGCTACATCTCCTCGGGAGTCGCAGTCGCAACTTCACATCGGTTTATTTATGACCAGAACATCAGTCATTGCTGTCGCCACCCTCGCGGGTGGTCTGGCGGTGTCCGCCGCCGAAATCTCGGGCAAAGTGTCGCTTAAAGGCACGCCGCCTCCGGAACGTAAGATCGAATTCGATGCCATGTGCGGGAAGCTGCACGACAAGGACGTGACCACCCGGCACTACGTCGTGTCGCCAGACGGTGGCTTGGCGAACGTCTTCGTGTACCTGAAACAGGCTCCCGCAGGCAAACCGGCGTCCGACAAAGTGCCGGAACTGGACCAGGTCGGCTGCATGTACGAACCGTACGTGATGGGGGTGATGACCAACCAGCTCTTCAAGATCAAGAACTCCGACCCCCTGATGCATAACGTCCACGCGACGCCCAAGGCGGCGGGCAACAAGGAATTCAACATCGGTCAGCCGGTCAAAGGCATGGTGAAGGACCATACCTTCCCATCCCGGGAAGTGCTGGTCCGGTTCAAGTGCGATGTTCACCCGTGGATGTTCGCCTACGTGGGCGTCATGGACCACCCGTACTTCGCGGTGACCGACAAGGACGGCAAATTCAAACTGCCCGGGGGCCTGCCGGCGGGCAAGTACACGGTGGTGGCTTACCATTTGAAGACGCACGGAACGGCCGAGGGCCTGACCCAGGAGATCGAAGTTGCCGAGGGCGACAAGAAGGAAGTGAACTTCACGGTTGAGCTCCCGGGTAGCTGAAACCAACCTCCCGACGGGCGACCATTACTCGTCCAACGGAACCGCTGGGGCCGAGGTGCAACAGCGGTTCTTTTTTAGTCATGGCGCTCCAGCCCAGCGACAACTCAAGCAGCAACCCCACCAGCCTACCGTGGTCACGGTTTGCCTGGCTTACCATGCTGGCCACGCTGCTGTTGATCAGCGTCGGCGGCCTGGTGACGAGCCGAGGTGCTGGGCTGTCCGTCCCGGACTGGCCGAATTCGTACGGGTACAGCATGTACACGTTCCCGATTTCGCACTGGATGGGAGGAATTCTGTACGAACACTCCCATCGCCTGCTGGGTGTGCTGGTCGGCGTGCTCACCACCGTGCTGGCCGTGGGCCTTTGGGTGCGGGAGACCAGCGGTCGCCAGCGCTGGTTGGGGGTGATCGTCATGACCGGCGTGGCGGGATTGCTGGGAAGGATGGGCTCGTGGCAGGTGCCCATCTTTATCACGCTGGCCGCCCTTGCTCCGGTGGCAATGGTCTGGGGTTTGGCGCGGTTTGCCCGGGATCGCCAGGCGTTGCGGTGGCTGGGGGTGGTGGCGTTCGCGGCGGTGATCCTGCAGGGCACCCTCGGGGGGTTGCGCGTGGTCTGGCTTGCAGATGAACTGGGGTTTGTCCACGGGATGCTCGCCCAGGGATTCCTGGTGCTCATCTGTTTCATCGCCCTGCTTTCCGGCGCCTGGCGGGATCGCATCGCACCCGGCTCGATCGCCGCCCCCGGTCTCCGGCGAGCCTGGTGGCTGGCGGTCGTGTTGGTCGTGGCGCAACTGGGTCTTGGGGCGGCGATGCGCCATCGGCACGCGGGGCTGGCAGTTCCAGACTTTCCGCTGGCCTACGGCCGCGTCTGGCCGAAAACGGACGCGACGTCGCTCGCCTCCTACAATCGGACGCGCGTTGAAGCCACGGCCCAGCGCCCGATTCAAGCAGCGGACGTGATCCTCCACATGCTGCATCGCTCCAACGCCTACCTGATCGCCGCGTTCGCTGCGTGGTTGACCTTCCGTACCTGGCGCGACGCTGGACGGAAGACGCCTGCCGGGCGCCTGACGACGGTCTGGCTGGCTCTGATTGGCATCCAGATCGCCCTTGGCGCCCTGACTGTCTGGACCGGCAAATCGGCGGACATCGCCACCCTGCACATGGTGACCGGCGCGCTGACGCTCGTCGTGGCGAGCGCGGCGGCGGCTGCCATGGCGCGCATGTGCCGCGTCCGGCCAGCCTTCGTTGAGCCTTCACCGACGGGCCGGGAGCCGCAGCCCGGTCTGGCTGGGGCAACGACCGCGGGTTGAGATCATGGCAATGGAATGAAAGCCACGGCTGAAGTCCTGTCTCCTCCCCGGCTGGCGATCCGGGCGCGGCTTGCCGACTTCGCGGAATTGGTGAAGGCCCGGCTGACGCTGCTCGTGTTGCTGACGACCTTCGTTGGCTTTTACCTTGGCTCTCCCGCCAGCGTGGATGGTTGGAAGCTGGCACACGTTCTGGCCGGAACCGCCCTCCTCGCGGCGGGGGCAGCTACGCTCAACCAACTTTGGGAGCGTGATCGCGATGCGCGCATGGTGCGCACGCGTCGGCGACCGCTCCCGGCCGGTCGGATTGAGCCGGCCACCGCGCTGAGGTTTGGGCTGGCTTGTGGGGTGGTCGGACTGGTCTGGCTGGGGGTGGCCGCCGGTCCTTGGACCGCTTTCGTCGGCGGTGCCACGCTGTTGAGCTACCTGCTCATCTACACGCCGCTGAAGACAGTCACGGTGTGGAACACGCTGATCGGCGCCATCCCCGGCGCGTTGCCGCCGGTGATCGGCTGGATCGCGGCACGCGACGAGATGGGCTGGGGGGGCTGGCTGCTCTTTGGACTCCAATTCCTCTGGCAGATCCCGCACTTTCTGGCAATCGCCTGGATGTACCGCGAGGATTACGCGCGAGGCGGTTACGCCATGCTGCCAGTGGTGGATCCGACCGGGCGGTCCACCGCGCGTCACTCCGGAGTGGCGGCGGCGTTGCTGCTGGTGGCGGCGATGATGGCGGTCCCCGCAGGTCTGGCGGGCCCCGTCGGCGGCGCCATCCTGTTGGCGCTGACGGCAGCGTTTCTGGTTTTGTCGCTTCGGTTTGGACGGACGCTCGCCGACCGCGAAGCACGTTGCCTTTTTTTCGGTTCGATCCTTTACCTGCCCGCCCTGCTGGTCTTGCTGGTGCTCGACCGAATGATTTGAGCCCGCGTCACGGTTGACACCGGGGGGCTGGTTTGTACCTTCACGGTCAACGAATTTTGTCCAAGGAGCTGACAAAAACGGTCAGCCTGGAATTGAACGCGAACCACATGCAGACCGCGGCGACGGCTGGAATCCACGAAACCGCCCACCACGACCATCACGAGTTGAGTTTCGTGCGGAAGTACATCTTCTCGACGGACCACAAGGTGGTGGGAATCCAGTACGGCATCACGGCCCTGCTGTTCATGTTTCTCGGTTACGGGCTGATGGCTTTAATGCGCTGGCAGCTCGCCTACCCCGGCAAGCCCATCCCCGTCTTCGGGGATCTCCTGCTCAAGGTGCTCGGACCGGACATGGCCACCGGTGGCATCATGTCGCCCGACCTCTACAACTCCTTCGGAGCGATGCACGGCACGATCATGATCTTTCTGGCGGTCGTGCCGCTGGCAGCCGGCGCGTTTGCCAACTACCTGGTGCCGCTGCAAATCGGCGCGCCGGACATGGCGTTTCCCAAGCTCAACATGATGAGCTACTGGGTGTATTTCGTTGGTGGGGCCATCATGCTGGCCAGCTTTTTCATCCCCGGCGGCGCGGCAAAGTCCGGGTGGACTTCTTATTCCCCGCTGGCGACGGTCGCGGACCTCGCGCGCCAGATTGATGGCCAGACCATGTGGCTGCTGGGAATGGTGTTTCTCATCACGTCCTCGCTGCTCGGCTCGGTGAACATCATCACCACCATCATTCAACTCCGGGCGCCGGGCATGAACTGGATGCGGCTGCCGTTCTTCGTCTGGGCGCAGTTGGTCACCGCCTTTCTGCTCTTGCTGGCGTTCCCGCCACTCGAGGCCGCCGGCATCATGCAGTTGATGGATAATCTGTTCGGAACGAGCTTCTTCCTGCCGACCGGTCTGGTGGTCGGAGGGCAAATGCTCGAGGTCAGCGGCGGTGGCAGTCCGCTGCTCTGGCAGCACCTGTTTTGGTTTCTCGCCCATCCGGAGGTGTACGTGCTGATTCTGCCGGCGATGGGGATCGTGGCGGAAATCATCGCGAACAACACCCGCAAGCAGATATTCGGTTACAAGTCGCTGGTGTACGCGAGCATGGCGCTTGGATTCATCTCGTTTCTGGTGTGGGCGCACCACATGTATCTGACGGGCATGGGCACGAAGATCAGCACGTTCTTCCAGACCACGACGATGATCATCTCGATCCCTTCGGTGATCATCCTCACGTCGCTGTTCCTTTCTCTTTGGGGTGGTTCCATCCGCTTCAACACCCCGATGCTTTTCGCGCTGGCGTTTCTGCCGATGTTCGGCATCGGCGGCCTCACGGGCCTGCCCCTGGGCTTCAGCGCGACCGACATCCATTTGCATGACACGTATTACGTCATCGGCCACTTCCACTACGTCGTGGCGCCGGGAACCATTTTCGCGCTGTTCGCGGGCGTGTACTACTGGTTCCCGAAGATCACCGGCCGAACCATGAACGAGTTCTGGGGCAAGGTGCATTTCGTCCTGTCGCTCATCTTCATGAACCTGATCTTCATGCCCATGTTCATTCAAGGGCTGGAGGGCATGCACCGCCGCATGTACGACGGTGGGGCGGCCTATTCAGCCGCGCCTGACTTAGCGCACGGTCTTGCGACGGCGATAAAGCTGAATGTCGGCATTTCCCACGCAGCGTGGCTGCTGGGGCTGGCTCAAGTGCCCTTCATCATCAACTTCTTCTGGAGCATTCGGAACGGGCGCAAGGTCGAGTCGGACAACCCCTGGCAGGCCACCACCCTTGAGTGGCAGACGCCCACGCCGCCGCCGCATGGCAATTTCACGCGGCCGCCGGTGGTGCATCGCGGGCCTTACGAGTACAGCCTTCCGGGCCGCCCCCAGGATTTCACGCCGCAGAACCAACCGGATTAATGCCGGCTGCCGCGATCCCGCCTCTTGACATGGAAATTCCCTACACCGCTGAAGCCCGGCCTGACACGGGCGTGTACAACGCCAAGATCGGCCTCTGGCTGTTCCTTGCGTCCGAAGTGATGCTCTTCGGCGCGCTGTTTTCCTCCTACATCCTGCTGCGCGTCGGCTCGCCGGAGTGGCCGCAAGGTTTGCTCAGCGTGCCAATCGGCGCCCTGAACACGTTTGTCCTGATTGGCTCCAGCATCACGGTGGTCATGTCCTGGCTTGCCCTGAAGGGAAACGACTTCGGCAAGTTCAAGCTGTACATGGGCAGCACGATCCTCTTGGCACTGCTGTTCATCAGCATCAAGAGCTTTGAATACCACGACAAGTTCACCCACTACTTCGTGAAGCTGAAGGACGGCACGGAATTGACCGGCCACATCGAGGGCAGACCGTTCAACTGGTCGCTCGCCAAGCTGAAAGCCTCGGCCAACGCCCCCCGGGAAATCGCGTTCCATCCGGACGCCCCCAAGCAGGGTGAGCCGGTTCCGGATTCGACCCACCAGACCCTGCGCCTGCCGGTCGAGCAAATCGCCAAACTCGAAAGCTTCGGTCCCTGGCGCAACACCTACCTCGCAATCTATTTTACGCTCTCCGGGCTCCACGCCTTGCACGTGGTTGGCGGCATCGTCGTGATGCTCTACCATTGGGGGGCCGGGCATCGGTTGTGGCGAAAGTCCCGCGAGCAGTTCACCAACCGGGTGGAGGTGACCGGGCTTTACTGGCACTTCGTCGAGCTGGTGTGGATCTTTCTGTTCCCGGTGATGTACATCCTGTAGCGGCCATGTCAGACAACAATTCGCAAGCTCTGCAACAAGAAGCCCGCCGGCACCTGATCATTTTCGGGGCGGTGGCGCTGGGAACCATTTTGATCGTATTATCCAGTTTCGCGCCCTTGGCCACCGGCGTGAAGATTGCCGCCGTGCTCGCCGTCGCCATCGCGCAGGCGTCTTTGGTGGCGGGTTTCCTCATGCACCTCATCACCGAGAAACGCATGGTGATTTCCAGCTTGGTGCTTACCGCGATCTTCTTCGTCGCCCTGATCTTCCTGCCCTTTCTCTCGGAAGCGGATCAAACTCACCATTTCCTCCTCCGCTGATGTCGCTCAAGGCTTTCCACGTCGTTTTCTTGATCTCCGCGATTGCGCTGTGCCTCGGTTTCGGTGCTTGGCAAGTGCGCGTGTTTCTGGAGGACCGGGGCTGGCTGGACTTGGTCCTGGCTGCCGCGTCCCTGCTCGGGGGCGTGGCATTGATCGTGTACTTCCGGGCGATGCTGAGGAAACTGCGGGATTTCAGCTATCTCTGAATCGTCATGCGAAACCTGCTCTTGATCTTCGTTTTGTTGGGCGGGCCCTCTTCCGCCCCCTTGCTGGCCTGCGCCACCTGTTTCGGCCGCTCCGACTCCGCCCTCGCTGAGGGCATGAACATGGGCATCCTGTTCCTCCTCGGCGTGGTTGGGCTGGTCCTGGGGGGCATCGCTGGTTTTATGGTGTTCCTCGCCCGACGGGCCGCCCAGATCCGGCGGGCGGCCGGTTGAACCCTCGTTCACATGCACAATACGATCACCAAACTGCTGGGTCTGCCGCCGGTCTCCTCCGCGCATGGGAGCCAGATTGACCTGCTTTTGTTCTACGTCCACCTGCTGATGGTCGTGCTGGCCATCGGCTGGGGCATCTTCTTCCTCGTTTGCCTGTGGCGTTACGCCCAAAAGCGACGCGCGACCGCCGACCCGGTGGGCGTCCGGGGTCATCTGTCGAGCTATCTCGAAGTGGGCGTGGCGGGGGTGGAAGCAGTGCTGCTGATCGGCCTCGCGATCCCCATTTGGGCACGCGGCGGAACGGCGGGCAACTTCCCCAAACCGGAGGAGTCCACCGTGATCCGCGTCATCGGCCGGCAGTTCAACTGGATCGCCCGCCATCCGGGGGCGGACGGCGTGTTTGCGAAGGGCGACCCGAAATTTCTTTCGGCCCAGAATCCGCTCGGGATTGACCCGGAAGACCCAGCCGGGAAGGACGATGTCGTGGTCGAGAGCAGCGAAGTGGTGGTTCCCGTCAACAAGCCGGTCATCGCTTACATCTCATCGCTTGATGTCATTCACAACTTTGCGGTGAAGACGATGCGGGTGGCACAGGATGCCATTCCCGGCTTGAGCAATCCCATTTGGTTCACCCCGACCCAGATTGGCACCAACCTGATCACCTGCGGCCAACTCTGTGGCAACGGACACTCCCAGATGCGCGGCCTGCTCAAAGTGGTCGAACCGGCGGAATACCGCGCTTATCTTCGAGAGCGCACCAAGACCGGTCCGGTGGACACTTCCGGGTACGAATAAGCCGGGAGGGGACAGGATCATCGGCTCCGGCCCGACCCCCGCTCGCTTCGACCGGCGTCGCCCGGCGAAGCCATGGCGGTTTCCCGAGGGCGAATCTCGCGAAGCCGGGACGCGCGCAAAAAACGCCGATACTGAGGGCTCAACAGGGCAGGTGGTTGCGCGCGGTGACCTAGAGTTCCGGCCGAGGTAACTCCTCTCCCACCCTTACAAACTTACCGTCCAACAGAGCAGCGCCGGTTTGCGGGGAAGGAGAGAGTGGTCGGGGCGGTGAGATTTGAACTCACGACCTCTTGTACCCGAAACAAGCGCGCTAGCCAGGCTACGCTACGCCCCGAACCGACTCTTCCGCGCGCGCATTGATCGTTGTTGAATGCGATCTGAGCGGCTTCGCGCGATGAACGGCCGGGTCAGACTGGGAGGCGGTCCGCGACCGACCGTTCACCGGTGAGTGTGGCCGTTTCCGCAGTGAGGGCAAGCTCATTCCTTGAAGTCAGCCCAGCGGTAGTGTTCGTCAACAGTCAGTTGGGGGGAGAGCAAGGCGGTTGGGGGTTGAGGTGGAATTGGAGCTTGGTTTTCCGCCGGGCGTTCCAAGCTGGCAACCGGTCGAGGAGTCGTTTGTGGCGGAACAGGCTTTTGGCGCGGCGGGGATGCCAGCGCCGCTTCGCGGTTGGCGTTCCGGACCGGCGTCACGAGGCGGCGGAAATCGGCATGGTCCGCCCCGGTGAAGGCGCGAACGGCTTGGGCGAGATGCCAGCGATTCGGCCGCCAGGGGCAGTGGGGAAAGAGGTTTTCGCGCAGCCCTTCCAAGCCCTCATCGCCAGAGGCCACCAAGATGTGCCGGGCTGGGCGGAAGTGCCAGTGGCCCAGCGATCAACCTGCAACGTCGGTCTTCTGACCGGCAGCCGTGCCGGCAAGAATGCCGGCGTTACCCCCGGGCAACCATGCCGACCGGGAAGTCGGCGTTACTGGCCGACAAGAATGTCGGCGCTACAAAAGCGGCCGGGTTTCCAGCCGGCACCGGCACTCGTATCGCCGGTCTCCTGACCAACAGCCGTGCCGGCAAGAATGCCGGCGTTACCCCCGGGCAACCATGCCGCCCGGGAAGTCAGCGTTACCGGCCGACAAGAATGTCGGCGCTACAAAAATGGCCGGGTTTCCAGCCGGCACCGGCACTCGTATCGCCGGTCTCCTGACCGGCAGCCGGGCCGGCAAGAATGCCGGCGTTAACCCCGGGCAACCATGCCGACCGGGAAGTCGGCTTCACCGGCCGACAAGAATGTCGGCGCTACAAAAACGGCCGGGTTTCCAGCCGGCACCGGTACTCGTATCGCCGGTCTCCTGACCGGCAGCCGGGCCGGCAAGAATGCCGGCGTTACCCCCGGGCAACCATGCCGACCGGGAAGTCAGCGTTACCGGCCGACAAGAATGTCGGCGCTACAAAAACCGCCGGGTTTCCAGCCGACACCGGTACTCGTATCGCCGGTCTCCTGACCGGCAGCCGGACCGGCAAGCATGGCAGCGTTACCCTTGGCAGCCGTTCCGACCGGGAAGTTGGCGTTACTGGCCGACTAGTATGTCGGCGCTACAAAAACGGCCGGGTTTCCAGCCGGCACCGGCACTCGTATCGCCGGTCTCCTGACCGGCAGCCGGGCCGGCAAGAATGGCAGCGTTACCCTTGGCAGCCGTTCCGACCGGGAAGTTGGCTTTACTGGCCGACAAGAATGTCGGCGCTACAAAAACGGCCGGGTTTCCAGCCGGTACCAGCACTCGTATCGCCGGTCTCTTGACCGGCAGCCGGGCCGGCAAGAATGCCGGCGTTACCCCCGGGCAACCATGCCGACCGGGAAGCCGGCTTCACCGGCCGACAAGAGTGTCGGTGCTACAAAAGCGGCCGGGTTTCCAGCCGGCACCGGCACTCGTATCGCCGGTCTCCTGACCGGCAGCCGGGCCGATACGCATGGCAGCGTTACCCCCGGGCAGTCGTGCCAACCGGGAAGTTGGCGTTACTGGCCGACAAGAATGTCGGCGCTACCGGCCAACCGCAAAGGCAACCGCCCGTGCCCCGCAGGCCGGCTGTCCCCGGCGTGGCGGGAGACGGACTCGAAGTCGTAGCCGTCCCACCGGTTCAGCCTGTCCGGCGAACCAAACCACAGGAACTACCGCGCTCTTAGGCGATCGTGGTGACGAAACCCTTCGACAGTCCCTAATCAACGCCCAGCGAGCGGCACCACCATCCTTCGGCGTCGCCAGAGGGACGCCGCAGAGCCAACACCGCCGAGGCAAACCCAAAACGGCAGCGTTTCCGCAACCTTCGGGACCGCGGGGCCAGCCCGGACACCACGGAAGCGGCGCGTCCTTTGCGGCGGGAGTTGGCTCTGGCAGCCTCAAAGGGGGGCCTTGGCACTTCAAGCAAAGCCACCGATATTGACAGTCAGCGCCGATTCCGGGAAATCGGACCAGATCAGGCGGCCGTTCTAATTTCGTCGAGTCAACCTGCTCCCGGCGAAAAAAGCCGCGACTACAACCGGCGCCAGATCATCTCCAGGGCCATCACCGCGTAGGCAGTCACCAGGTTCGGGTCGCGCTCCCACCAGCGGTTGTTTTCGTTCCACCAAGAGCCGTCCGCTCGCTGAAGGTTGAGGAGATGCAACGCCACTTCCCGCGGCCACTCGACCACGCGGTGGTCCGCCAGCGGGAGGCGGTCCAGGTCCGCCGCGTGCAGTGCCTTGGTCATGAGGTGCAGGTAGTAGTACAAGCCCTGCTGGCCCATCCCGGGGTTCTCCTCGAGCGTGTAGTTCGCCGCCAGCCAGTCGCGCACCGCCTGCACGCGCGGATCGTCCGGCTCCAGCCGGGCATAAATGTAGCTGAGCAACCCCGCGTAACTGATGCTGCCGTAGGAACGTAACGACACCTTGCCCGTCGCGGCGTTCGTGACCCCGCCCGCCATGCTGTGACCGGGATAATAAACGAACCCGCCGCGGTCGCGCGGATCGTCCGAAACCCACGCGGCCGGATTACGGCCGGGCAGGTTCTGGCAGCTCTCCAGGAAGCGAATAGCGGCCGCCCAGTTCAGGTCTGCGCCAGCGGCGTTGCCCTGATCGGCCGCGAGGTGCTGCGTGGCGCGCAGGGCCTCCAGCGCGACCAGGGTATTGTTCATGTCCGAGTGCCGGTACTTGTCGCCGTATCCGACGCCGCCGTCGAACTCCGTGTCCACGCGCCCCGGCTCGCCGAAATCGTTCTGGGACTGCACAAGGAACCGGCGCGCCCGGCGCAGGAAATCTTCGTCGCGCGGGTCGCCGAGCACCGCCAGGGCGGTCACGCTGATCGCGGTGTTGTAGTTGATGAGCGCGCCCCGGTGCAGGCTGCCGTCGGGCTTCATCGAGTCGCGCAGGTACCGGAAGCCCCGCTCAATCTCGGGCGCCGCGTTGGTGCGGGCTCGCCGGCTCGGGTCGCCGAGAAAGGCCGTGAGCGCCAGCGCGGTCACCGCAGGATGGTCGGCGGTGGACCACCACCCGTTGGTGTCCTGACTCCGCCGCAACCAGTCGAGTCCGCGATCAATCGCGCGCTGGACTTCGTTCCGCAGGGACAGGTCGCGGGGTGAAGGGACCACGGTGGAGGCGGGTTCTGCTGCCTGGGCGACAAAGAAGACAAGCACGGCGCCCACGGCGCCGCGGCCCAGCAACGGAAACAGCAGCGAGGTTTTCATCAAATCGGCGGCGCAGCTTCGGGGCCCGTCACGGCGGGGGACTTTTCGGTCGGGACGCGGAGGATGGGAGTGTTGGTGCGGGTCACATCCAGCAACCGGATCGAAACGGTCACTACCCGATCATCCGGCGGCAAGGTCGCCGGATTGGCATGGTGCAACTCGTCGTTCTCGCGGCCCGGACGCGGGTTGTTGATGAGGGCCGAGGGATCCACCTGCAGCGCGACGATCGAACCCTCCTGCTGCGCCACGAACGTGCCGCGCGAGATGTAAGACCCATTGTACGCCCAAGGGCCGCGCGCCAGCCGGTCGCCGCGATTGGTGGTGATCACCAGGTCCTCCAACGGCCGGCGCACTTCGCGTCCGCCCTCGGCCCAACTCACCTCGATCCGCACGGGAACGCCCGGCAGCGGGGCGGCCGGATCAGCCGGGAATTCGGGCGAACTGGGCGGCTGCGCGTCCAGCAGCAGCAAGGCGAGGTGAATGTGTTGCGGCTCCACGTCCGTGCGCAACACGCTCTCGTGCGTCTTGCCGCGCTCGGTCACGATGACGTACTCGACCAGGCCCCTCCGTTGATTCACCGAGGCGGGAAAGGAGATCGAACGGTTGGCGCGATCGAGCGAGACCTTGCCCAACGCGGGCGGGGTGCCCGAGTCCGCCGGGGGAGGTTCCGCCAGCACCAGCCACCCGCCCAAAACGACGCTGACCCATCCGGTCGCTGCGGCACGCAGCGGCCTTGGGGGAAACCCAGCCAAGCCGGGGCGGGTTGCCGGCTGGCGCCGGTCCGCAATGAGTTGTGCGACGGCCATGACGGGAAACTCTGCCACCCCCCGATGGGCTGCAACCGGAAATTCGCGCATGCCATCGGCCCAGCGATCAGGCCTCGCGACGGGCCGACAGCCTTCCTCAAACCGACGGCCTTCGGCGGCGCAAACGATGAGACAGGACCCAAGTCAACGCTCCCAGACCGAGCACCCCGAACACCACAGCCGGCTCCGGCACCGGGGTGATGGACAGGCTCCAGGACTCGAGCCGGTACTCGCCCCCGCCGCTGACGTCCGCGACAAACAGCGTCCATCGCCCGGCCTGATCCGCACCCGCAAACGACGACAGCATCGCGTCGCGCGGATCGTCCTTCAGCACCGCCAGCGGGTCGGTTTTGCGGCCGGAGGGCTGCCACAAGCCGGTGAGAGTTCCCGTGAGTGGCACCACCTCACTGCCGGTCAGCGTCAGCCGGTACTGATGAATGTCCGCCGGCCCGGCATCGGCGAGCGTCAGATTGAGCGAGAGATTGTCGCTGTAGCCGAACGGGCTGCCGGGACGCCGGCCCAACCGGTTGAGCAAGACTGCGTAGCCGCCGCTCTCATGGGTCAGCGTGGCGTACAAATCACCCACGAAGCCCCCGTCACCCATCGGTGCCAGGACGAGCGTCACCGCCACCGATTGAATCGGAGCGAGGCCCGCTGGTAATATCCGGGAATCCGCGAGGCCGGAAAAGTCGCCGTCAGGAATCGCGCGGTTGACCGGGAAGTTGAAGACCTGCGGCGCAAACCCACCTCCCGGGCCTCCCCCCACCGGAGTCACCGAAGGAATCGCCGGCGGCACGGCCACGGGGTGAACCAGCACCGGCCGACGCCGGCTCGGCGTCACGCGGAGAGTTGAGGCCTCCGACAAACCACCGGTCAGCGCACCAGACAGAGAGGAGGCCATCCCGATGGCGTGGGCGGGGTGATCCACGTCTGCGTCCGTGCCATCCCACCTCAGTTGGGCGTGGCCCACCAGCGCACCGGCAGCAACAACGACGATCAGCCGGCTCCCCGTTTTGTTCCTCGGCGACTTCATTCGGCAACGGTCCGGTAGTAGCGTTCCGGGGGCGCGGGTTGCGTAGCATCCACCCACTCGATGATTCCCCGCGCGTCGGCTTGAACGGTGGCCAGGACGTTCCAGGCCGATGCGGGCAGTGAGTCAGCCCATTGCAGGGTGTACCAGCGACGAGCGATTCCAGCGAACGTAATGCGCTTGTGACCGTTGGGCAGCAACTCGATGGCGACCAGATTCTGCGACGGCTCGGGACCCGTGCCGGCCACCAGCACCGTGACGAGCGCCGCGCCGACATTGCCGGCGGCGTCCTCGACCGTGTAGTCGAAGTCATCGGCCCCGTTGAAACTGGCCGGCGGCTCATACAGCAGCCACCCATTGTCGAAGGAGAGCGTCCCTCCGGCCCGGCTGAACTCGGCGAAATCGCGCAAGTAAAAGCTGTCGAGCTCAGGATCCGAATCGTTCCCGAGCAGCGCGCCCACGCGGATCTTCACGGGCTGCCCGGGCGCCCGGCGAACCGTATCCGCCACCGCGCGCGGCGGGTCGTTCAGCGCCCCCGCGAACCCCTGCCGGTCCGCGATCCGACCATCGGTTGAAACCGCCCGGCCGCCGAAGGCTCCTGTCGCGGTCACCAGGCGATAGCGGGTGGAAACGGCCTCGCCCCCTCCCGGGTTGAGCGCAGCGTGTCGCAGGACGTAGTGGGGCGATCGCATCTCGTCACCCTGCGCGAGCAGGGCGACCACGCCCAGCAGCGCCATGGCCCATCGGCCGCGCCGGCAGGCAGGCACCGGCGAAACCAGCCGTTCTTTCGTTCGATTGGTGCGACCGGGCGACATTCAACGGCTTCCGGACGCGGCTACGACCCCGACCGCGGTGGCGGGGCGTTCCCCGTCCTTCCAGAACTTTTGCTCTACGACCTGCCCAGCCTTGAGGTGGACCTCCGCCTTCACGAAGCCGCTGGGGAAATACGCCCGCGAGAGGCCATCGGGCTGGCCGTCCCGCATTTCGATGTCCTCGGCGAGCGAGCCGTCCTCACGCCAGCGCAGAAAGCGGCCCTCGATGCGCCCGCGCACGATCGTGGCGAGGGATTGGGTCGCCCCGTTGGCGTGCCACCTGACCCGCAAGCCATCCGCAATGCCATTTACGAAGTGTTCACGCACCTGGATTTGACCGTTCGTGTGCCAGCCCTCGGAAACGCCGTTCAAGACGCCGTCCGCAATCCAAGAGCGCGAGCGCGGCGTGCCATCGGCGTGCGCCTCGACCAGCCAGCCGGAGAAGACCCGATTGGTCGCCGAGCGCCACACCAGCCGGCCGTCCAACCGGATCAATTCGGCCATCGTGGCGGTCGGCTGGGTCGCCGCTGAGTGCGGCCGGAACCACAGCCATGCGCCCACAACCAGTGTGAGGAGAACCAAGCCGGCAAGCAGCTTCCACAGGATAGCCCGAGGCTTCGGATTTCCCCGCGGAGAAGGGGCGGCACCCGACGCGGGCCCGACGGGCAGTTGATGGGAGAATTGGTTCACCTTGACGATCCGACAGGGAGACTCATCCAGTTGATCCGTCAACGCACCTCGAGCTTGAAGAAGCGGTACGTCTGCCCGCCTTCACCCGCAGGCGGCACACGGGCGCGAATCAACCGGGTGTCCGCCGCCCGCAAATTCGAGCGACCGGCCGCGCCCTCCGGATCCCCGGGCAGGTTGAAGCTGACCGGCGTCCAACTCTCCATGGTCTCGGAGGCGAGAATGGAGTAGCTGCGGCCGCGGATGGCAGTGAACTCCAGCACGGGCTGCTCCGCCGAGCCGGGAACGATGGCCACCACGAAGCCATCCTCGGGATCGAACGCGTACGTACCGGCGAGATACTCGTCGAGATTCGACAGGCCATCGCCGTCGGAATCATCTTCGGGGCGGATGTCTTCGAGGCCCAAGTTCCCGCCGAGCATCTGAATCAGGGCCCGTTCCCAGGCATCGGGAAGACCGTCGCCGTCGGAATCCACCCCGAGGGTCAGGTCCACACGCGAGGCCGCGCCGGGCCGGGTGAGCAACTGTGACGCGCCGGTCATTTCGATCGGCAGGTAGGTCACGTTGCCGACCCGCACGCGCATCCGAAACGGCACCGTCGGCCGGAGGGCCGTCGGCTTGTACAGGTCCGCGGTGGCGCCGGCGTCCATCGGGATGTTCAAACGATAGTTCACGCCGGGCTCGGCACTGGGAGCAATCGGGGCCCGGACGAGCGTCCGGCCCTGCGCCTCCAGCCAGACTTCGGCGCTGGTACCGCCGAGCGGATTGCCCATTTCGTCCCGAACCGTGCCGTACACCATGTGGTGCGGTGCGGGTGGGAACGCCTTGGCGGGAACGCCGCACAACCAGCCGACACACAGCAGACCAACAGCCCACGGGGCGAAACCCGACGAGCGAGACAGAGACGAATTCATGGCCGGATCCATTCGGTGGGAGATCAGTTGCCCGAGTACGAGTAGGTCACGAAGTGGAGTTTGATGTCCTTCACCGTGCGGATGAAACGGTCCAGACCCTCGTGCGGATTGTTCAGGAGCGTCCGGCCGGGGATGACGAGCTTCCACTGGCTGTTCCACACCGAGCGGCCGATCAGGCGGTTGTTCGTGTACTGCGAGCGCAGCAGATCGCCGCCGTAGTAGATGTCGAGGTTGAAATAATCCGCGCTCGGCACCGGGCGGAAGGCCTGGTGTTTCCGGCGGGTGAAGAGCGGCTCGCTCAACGTGTCGCCCGACTGGACGACGCCACGCTCGGAAAAGGCGGAGGCGCCAATATTGAACGGCAACGGAATGGCGAGGTCCTCGACGTTCCAAGTCCGGATGCGGCTGGCATCGCCCAGCGGCGGAGTGCGCATGGAATCCACGCCGACCGGAATGAGATAGACGTACGGAGTGGCCGCGAGGGCGTCCGGATCGAGGAACCACGAGCCGGGTTCGTCGGGCGAAACGCCTCCCGCATCGCCCACCGCCGAACCGTTGGCGGGCGGGGTGCCCATGCCGCGGTAACCCTCGAAGGCCGCGCCCACCGCAAAGATCTTGGTGGCGAACGAACTGGGACTGAACGCGCTGTCGCCGGCCGCGAGCGGCTCGCCGAACAGATTCAGCCCGTCGGCGATGGTCGTGCTGAAGGTCAGCACGATGCCCGGCACCGGTAATCCGTTGCCGGGGTCCACCTGCAGACAGAACCGGCGCACGTCGGCGTCCTCGAGGATGTTATCCATCCGGGCCCGGTGGAGCACATCCTGCCAGGCGGTGTCGCCGTCGCTTCCGGGGAGAATGCGGAGGTGTTCGGTCCGCTTCGAAACGGTCGTGGTGTAGGCGTCGGGGCTGTTGAAGCCCAGCCGGCCGCGCACGACGCTCCAGTCCGCCCGCATCTCGGCCAGGGCACTGGACAGGCCGGGGTCTCCCGTGTTGCTGCCGGCAAACTGCGGCTCCCCGTCCCGCACCACGCCCAGCGCGCGGGAGTTGATGATCCGGCTCTTGAAGGCGCGGCCGGCGGTCGTGTTCAGCAGGCCGGTCTCGTAGTCATAGGCGTTCGCCGCCAGCAGCGAGTAGCGGGCCGCCAGATCAAACAGCGTCTTGTAGCGCTCGAGCTTCTCGTTGCGGAAGATGCGGAACGCGGCGTCGCGGGTGCGGTAGCCCTGCACCACCGCCGCCGAGCGCTGGCGGAAAATCTCGCGCTCCGCCTGGATCGCATCGCCCTGGGCGATGAGCGTCCGCACAATGTCCCGCTTGTCGTTATGCTCGCGGAGGCGTTCGTTGACGGTCCAGATGCGGGCCTGCATGTCGCCCAGTTTGTTGCCCAGATCATGGACGGCGCTGCGAAGCTCCTGCTCCCGCTCCAGGCCGCCGATGTGCGAATGCTCCGTCCAGCGCTTGATGCTGGAGGTCGCGGTTTCCAACGCCGCGACCACCGTGTACCGCGCGAGCCCGATCTTGTCCAAGGTGGTCTTCAGCGTGAACCCCGACACCTCGAGCGCCGTGCGGGCCGCTGAGGTAAGGTCACCGCCGGCCGCCATGCCGGCGATGAAACTCAACGGCAGGCCGGAGGTCAGTGACTTGGTGGTCAACTGAACGTCCTCCTTCAGCGACTCCTGGTACTTTTGGAACAGGTCGTTGGCGAATTTGACCTTTTCAAGAACTTCGTCGGCGGCCGCCAGGCCGGTCTTGGCGTCGAAGATGTCCTTCCACGTCTTGTTGTCAGCCTCGAAGATGTCAATGGCCTTCTGCAACACCACGAGGTCGCCGGCGAGGTCGTTGATGGTCTGGCGCAGCCGCATGTGGGCGAGGATCTCCTCGGAGATCGCTTGTTGGATCTTGCCCACGGACCGGCGGCGGCTGGTCCACTCCTCGGGCTTCTCGGCGTACCCGTGCGGCCCGATGTTGAAGGTGATGTTGGTGATCGTCGGCAGGTTGATGTTGGTCGCGTGCTTCGTGACCCAGTCCGGGGGCAGGTCACGCAAAGGAATCTTCCACTCTGTGGTGTTCGAGTAACTCCAGAGCTCGGGGAAGGAGACCTCCGGCAGGTCCACGTATTTGAAGTGGATCAGGTCCGGCCCGTCGTAGCCCTGGCGGTACAGTTTGCCCGGCCCGATGTCGTCGGGATACGGCGTCCCGTAGAGTTCGATCAACGACACCGTGTACGCCCGCTCCTGACGGGCGACCGCGTCTTGAAGTTCGGCCAGGGAGTCCTGCTCCGAGCGCATCAGCCGGGTGACGTCCTTCGCATCATCGAAAGCCGCCACCGCGTTGTTGAGAGCCGTCTTGGCACGCTGGTATATCTGCTCGAAGTGCGTGCCGTTCTCCATGCCGATGACCTGGTAGGGATTGATGTCGAAGGCCAGGCCGCCCTCCGGAATGCCCAAGGGCGAGAGCCCACCCTCGGCGTTCTCCAACGCGGTCTGAAGGCCGGCGGCGATGGTCGCCAACTCGCGAAGTTCAGGCACCGTGGTGCGATCCACCTTCTGGATGCCTTCATGCGTGGGGATGGGGTCCTCGTGGGGCAGGATGGCGTTGCCGACGATCCAGTGGAGATAAGCGCCCTGGCCCACCCGGCTGGCCCAGTGATCCATCCCCCAGAATCGCTCTGGATTCTTGGGGCCGTCGCCCGTTTGGTACTCGCGGCGCGGGTTCACGCGCGTGGGTGAGAAATGTTCCCAGCCGTTCTCCGTGACCGGCAGGTAATCTTTCCGCCAGACCAGATCAAACACCTGCCGCCCCGTCCGGGCCACGGCCGCCGCCGCGGCGGCGAACTTGCGTTCGTCCTGATAATCCACCGACACCGGCTGGCCGAGGACGTTGACTGCCTCGATCCGCGGCACCCAGTCGAAGAACCGGTTCATCAACAGCGAGTAGTAACCCTTGAGCGCGGTCAGGTAGTGGCCGTAGGCGTCACCGTGGCCTTGCGGGAACATGCGCGCAGCGTCCGCCGCATTGATGACGCCGTCCGGTGACTGATCGGGGTTTTCCTGAATGTTGTAGTTCAGCGCGTAGATGACCTCGCCGGCGTCAATGCCCCGCGTGTAATTCCAGATCAGCCGGTTATAGACCGGGGTGATCTCGACGCCGGGCTGGAAGAAGTCGTCCCGCCCGCGCAACAGTGCGAGTTCCTCCTCCAGCAGCGTGGGCACCTGGCCGCGGAAGGCAAAGAGCGCCGTGGCGATGTCACCGTAGGTGTTGTTGGCCGTGCCAATGCCGATGGTCGGGTTGGCCGCGTCAGCCCAGGCCTCGTTGCCGAGCATCAGGTAGAGGTCATTCAGGTAGCCGGCCGCCAGCAGGAGCGCGTCGTTGGCCGGACCGTAGTTGTAGCCCGACTCGATGCTCAACGAACGCCCGCGCCGCAGCACGGTCTCGTAGATCTCGATCAGGCCGTAGTTGTAGATCGTGTCGAGATTCAGGGCGACGTCGCCTTCCCAGCGCCGGCCCGCCTGGGTGATGATGCTCACGTCCGTGTTGACGCGGTTGTTGAAGAGGTCGTTGATCCGCTGGTTGAACGGATTGATGCCCGCGAGGACACGCTTGATCCAGCCTTCCGCCAGCGCCGGGCGGGTCCACTCCGACCATTGATTGCGCAGCGGATGGCCGGCGCTGATCGGGCGATAGCGCACGACGACGTAGTTGTCGCCCAACGCCTGGATGCCCGCGCCCCCCAGCGTGTACCGGGGCAGGTCTGCCACGATATTGGTGAGCGGCAGGTAGCGGGACATCTCCGGGTCCTCCAAGGGCGGAAAGCCGTCCACCGGCGCGGCGATCTTCCATTCGTATTCGTATTCGTTGAACCGCCCGGCGAGATCGGCGCTGTGCTGGAAGGTGACCAGTTCGCTCAACGGGTTCGCCGCCGGAATGATCTTCAACTCGCCCCGATGCAGACCGCCACCGACCCGGAAGATGTGGAATTGCACGGGGTCGCCGGGCTGGGTGAACGCGGTGCCGCTGGACTCCACCAGCGTGATGTAGCCGCTGCCCGGTCCGGTGGCGCTCAGGGCGTAGGAGTCCACCGCCGTATTGTGGTTCTCCACCACCGCGAGCTCGCCCACCCCGACGCTGCGGGTCTGGAGCGGGTCCGGCTTGTATCGGCCGGGCCGCGCGGGCACGTCTTCGACGAAGGTTTCCACCGCCGTCGCCAGCGCGTTCACCAGGGCGACCCACTTCGGGTAGTTGGCCGTGTCGGCCGTCGGGCACAGCGCGTGGACGGCGGCCAAATCGGCTCCGCGAAGCACGTTGAGGTGCAGGTAACTCTCGCCGAGCAACTCCTTGTTGTACTTCCCGATCAACACCAGACTGCCCTTCGACCCGATGTTCGGATCAATGTAGAGCCGCGATCCCAAATGCGGCGGCAGGCCGGGGAAATACTGCTTGCCCTGATAGTATTCCGTCTGCACGCCGGCCGGGATCTGGTCTGCGAACTGCGTGGTGATATCCACCATCTTGGCCCGCGTGGGGTCGTGCAAGACCGCGCTGTGGGCCTGCGCCGCGAGGTCGGCCGCGATGGACTGCTGGTAGAGGATGTGGGCCGTCTTGAAGTCGCGCACGCCGGGGAACCCGCCGGGAAGGTTCGACCAAGGTGCCGCCATAGGGCAAGGTCCGGGACGGGCTTGCGCGAGTCCTTCGGATCCTGCTCGGGCCAGAAGGGCCGATAAACGATATTCAACGACGCGGGTGGGCTTCGAGTCGGGTCGCCGCCGAACTTGCCCGGTGTTCGGGTCAATCTTGCGGAGGTAAGGGACGATGCTGCCCGGCTCGGGCGGGTCGGCGATCCCCGGCCAAGCAAAGCTGGGCAAGGTCTTGTAGTAGTACCGCAGCGTAAAGCTGTTGGTCGGCGTGGGCGAACGGGCCAGGAACGGTGCCCGGTCCCGGAATTCGATGACGGTCCCGGTGTACTGATTGCTGCTCACGATGACCAGTGGTGCCTGCGCCAGAACTGTGCCGGTGGCGACGACCTCCAGTGTGACGTTGTTGGTCACCCGCGTGTGCTCGTACAGGTCCCGCACCACGACCTGAAGGGTGTGCGAGGCGGCCGGAGCATCCGCCGGCACGTTCCAACCGCCCGGCAGATCGCCATCGCCGCCGGTGGGCTCGGTGTTGTAATTGAACGCGGCGTCACCACTTCCCTCGATCGGCTTCGGCAGAAACGTGAGAGGGGGCGGGGGCTGCAGCAACTGACCCGCCGGCACCGGATAGTCGAAGACCCACCCGGCCTCGGGCTTTTCACGCAGGACCTTGAACACCGCCATGGCGGGCCGGCCATCCGGATGCAGGTAATCCACCAGCACGAACGGATGAGAGGAGTACTGGTCCGCCGGGCTGAGGACGTTCAAATCGTCCCGGGTCGCGAACGGGGTGCCGCCCGACATGAGCGCGTGTTCCTCGTTGGGGTTGTAGCCGGGCAGGGCCGGGTCGTTTTGGAAATAGATGTCTCCCAGCGCTTCCGCCGTGGTCAGTTGGGTGCCGCCGAGCTTGCTGGCGAGAACAATTTCGCGCGGGTTGGCCGGCCATTGGATGGTGTAGCGCCCCACCACCGCCGGCCAGTACGACGTCCGGAATCCCAGCAGCGTGTTGCCCGAGTTGTACCCCGCGCTGGGGCTGTTTTTGCGGAACCACCAGACCTCGAGCCGGTTCCGGTCGGGAATCGCGTTCACCGGAATGATCGCTCCTTTGTTCGCGGTCTCGAAGCCCGCGACAAACGGATCGCGATAAGCCCCCGGATGATACGAGTTGCCCTCGCTCGCGAGAATGTACCCCGCCAGATACTCCGAGTTGCCGTCGGACCCGAGTTCGCCGGTGGGTGCCACGATGCGCTGCCCCACCGGAACGGTCTGGGTGATGTAGCGGGTGGCCGTAAGGCGGTTCAGGCCGCGAACGCCCGTCTCCGCTCCACCATGAAGCGTCATGTGCAGGCCGTTCCCGCTGCTGTCCGTGGCCGGATTCTCGAGCCGGTCAAACGTAAACTGCGCCACCAATCCCAAAGTGCCGGCCGGGTACGTCCGGTTCATGCCTTCCAACACTTCGCCGGGCGACCGGCCCTGCGACCAGAGGCGCAGATTGTCGAAATCGGCGTCCGCCAGCGGATCCGCGCCCCAGTTGCTGCGTCCGACGTAGGCGTTGCTCCGGTCGCCGATCAACGTGGCGGGCTGGAGGGGCCCCTGAGCGTCCAACTGCCCGTTGAGGTAGATCCGGGCCGTTGTGCCATCAAAGGAAACCGCCAGATGCACCCACTCATTCACGGGCAGGATCGAATTGGCCATCAACCGGGTGTCGGTCGTCCCGCGGAAGATGTGGATCGAAGGCCGACCGGTGGCGCCGTGAGCAAGGGTCAGGACGATGTTGTCCGCGTTGGGTCCGTTCCCAAAATCCACCACCCGCGACCAGGGCCGCTGCTGGCGCACGAAGACCCAGGACTCGATCGTGAAGCCGCCGGTCCCGAAGTAATTGCCCGCCGGGAGCTGGCCGTAGGTTCCGGCGGTCCCGTCCAGGCGAAGCACCGAGTTCGCGCCGGCCTGCCGCAAGCCCACCGGCAGATCGAGCGACTCGCCCGGCAGACCCACCACCCCTTTGAGCGCGGTGTTGAGCGTGGACAGGACACGCTCAAAGGCGATGTGTCCGCCCGACACGTAGCGCAACAACGTGCGATGGACCGGGTGTTGCTCGTCCAGCCGCGTGTAAAACTTCAGGTCGGGCGTGAACTTGGCCCGCTCGCCGTCCAGGGCGTCCTGGTACTCGATGGTCGGCGCGTTCTGCGGATCCAAGGCGATGGCCGTGAGTTCAGCCTCGGCGTCGGTCGCCGCCGGCGGTCGCACGTAATGGGTGAAGCGGCTCATGTCCGTCGGCCAGCCGAGCTGGTAGCGCCCGAAGACCTTCGGCCACCGCAGCGACGCCACGCCCTCCTCCAGCCAGTGGATCAGGTAGTCGTTGAGATTGAACGTCTCGCGGACGGCGTATAACTCCAGCCGCCCGTTGGAAGCCACGTGACGATAGGCAAACGTCGGCGCGCCCGCCTGCTGCACCGGCTCGGGATGCAACTCCTCCACCGAGGCCTCCCCCGGCGGCACGATTCTTTCGCCCAGATGCACCGCCACGTCCTCTGGCACGGCCTGCTTGGTGACGTCCACGATCTCAAAGCCCAACTGCTGGTACGTCTGGCCATCCGCCCGCTGGTCGCCGAGCAACTCGACGAACACCCGTCCTTCCGCGTTGTAGGCTTTGATCACCCCCTGCTGCCGGTCGTACCACAGCGTCCGCAACTCCTCGAGGGCCGCGTTGCCCGAGCCTTCTGTGGGCGAGGTACTGCCCACGCCCCGGTACTCTTCCGGCACGGTGCGGGGAAAGTTGCTGTTATAAACGATGTTGACCGCGTTCACCCGCGCTGAGGGCACCTGCACGGGCACGCCGATGTACTGAAAGTCCCGCTGGGTCCAGTGCATCTTGCGCGGCGGTTTCACCGCGCTGCCCGAAACGATGTAATGCTCCGTGTAGAGCAGAAAGATGTTGGCGCCGTTGGTCTGCCAGCTCACCGGGCCGTTGGGGTTGGTGTAGCTGGGACGATTGGCCGCCGTGTACGGCTGCGCCTTGCGCCAGGTGATCGCCAGTGGGCCCGACTGAATGGCATAAACCTGCCGCGCGTGGGGGCTCCAGTAGTACGGCCGATTGGCGTGGTTGTTCGTCGTGAAGACGCTCGAGTCGTAAAACGGCTCCGGCAGCCAGTAGGCCGTATTGGGCATGCTGGTCAGCAGCACGCCCTGTTCATTCTTCTCCGGCGCCGCCACGATGGAACCGAAAGCGAAGGACACCTGCCGGCTCAGGAATGGCGCGCCCACGTGACCTTGCCGCAGCACCATGACCACCGTCCCGTTGACGGTCGCCCGCGGCAGCCGCATCTCGGCCGCCACGGCCCCCGAAAACGGCGAGGCGCCGGCATTCAGGGTGGGCGAGCCCTGCACCGCCTCCCAATCGCTCTGCTTCAATCCGGTGCCCGCTCCCACGGAGAGCAGATTCCGGAACTGGCGGGCCGTCGGGTCCACATGGACGCCGGTGGACTCATTCCCGGTCGCCGTCGGCGGACCGGCCTGCCATTGGGCGTTCAGCTTCAGGTCGTTCGCGTGGATGTGCCGAAACTCAATCGGCAAGGCTAACTGGGCTTGAGCACTGGCGGCGACCCACCAAGCCAAAACACCCCAGCGCGTGGCGCGGAGCAGCTTTCGAGGCGGATTCATGGGCATCAACAGGGAAAGAAGCACGGCACTGGGAATCCAACCGCGCGTCGGCACCCTCAACGAGGTTCAGTGAGACGACCCGCGGCCAACCGAGGCACGTGGCTTTCCGCCTCCAGGGCTGTGGCCATGGTTTCACGGAAAATCCTTTCCATTGCCGCCATCCGCACTTTCAGGTCGGAGAGTTCCTTTTCCTGCGCGGCAATCTTCGCCTCTTGGGAGGCCGACCGGGCCTGGAAGGTCTCGAGGCTGGCTTGCTGGCGTTTGACGATCTCGTTGAGATAGATGCAAATTTTCTCGTAATTGACTCCATCCGGCAGGTTCTCGCGATCGTACTCGACCAAGCGCGTAAGGCCGGCGTCATGGAATTCCTCCGCGATGTACCCGATCTCCCACCGGTCCGGAGCGCCAGGCCGGGTGTAGGTCTTGGGCTCCATCTTTAACAGGGCCGCGAAATCGTCCTTCAGCGGCGTGATGTTCTCCTTGAAGCGCCGCGAAGAGTTGTCATAGCCGAACCGACCGGAGCTGTCGTTCCACTGCACGTTCCGGTAGTCGCCGAACGGCATGCTGCCGCAAAACAGTCCGCCATGAACAAATACACCGCTCGGATACACGCTCAGCTTCAGTTCACTGTTGGACGTGAAGCGCACATGGCCATCCGTATCGCTGAACATGCCGGAGTCGTTGTCGCCCCCGTTGCCGGAGAAGGCGTAGCCGACATTATTCACTCCGTTACCGCCCGGGTAACCGCCCTTCGCGAGAAATCCCCCGTTCAGAGTCATCCGACCGGTCGCCGAAATGCCGCCCGAGGTGGTAATGCCACCTGTGAACTCGGCGCCCCCTTCGGAATAGAACTTTATCTTGCGATTCGACGAGGTTGTCCCCGCGCCGACGATGTCGAGAGCACCCGCAGTGAACAGCTCGTAGCCGATTTTTCCCGCGTTAACCTCCTTGGTCAGGTCGGGCCGGAATTCCAGCGAACCGCGCGCATCAATCTGGAAGAGCGGCGTCCAGGTCCCGGTCTGATTGAAATCAGCACCGCCCAGCGAGGTGGTTCCGATCACGAGCCGATCCGTGGCCGATCCTGGATCATCGCCGAGGTTGATCCGCAACTGGGTCTGATTCTCCGCCGTGTTGTAGCGCGCGATCCACAACGGATCGCTGTTGTCGTTGTTCCATGTGGTCCCGAGCCGGGGCGCTCCGGAAAAGATGAGCGCTTTGCCGTAGCCGGCGCTGCCCACCGGCGAATTCTCCAACAACCCCACACGCAGGTGACCGCTGGTGGTCTGGTCACCCGTGAAGGTGTTGGCCTGGTCCCGTCGCGCCACGGTGTTGGGCAATCGGTCCGCGGACAGCGTACCCGCCGAGATGTTGCCCGCGTTCAGCCCGGTGATGCCCGAACCCGTGCCTGTGAAGCTGCTGGCCGTCACCGGACCGCTGACGGTCACCGCATTACCACTCGCCGCGATCAGGTCGGTGCCGTTGTCCTGCACCAGCTTGGTGGACTGGTGCGCGAGAAAGGCGTAGGGCGAACTGAGCAGCCGCAGCCGGGGCACGATGTCCACGTCCGCGCCCCCGCTCCCGAGGCCCTTGACGGTAATGCTTACCCAGCGGTCCGAGGCCGTGGCACCCCGGAAGAGCGAGGACAACGCGATACCGGCATTCGGGATGCCGGCCACGGCCGCCCCCTCACCCAACAGCACGCTGAAGTAACCCTTGTCCACCGTCACCGTCTGCTGCTCGCCCCAGAGCAGATTGGCCGTGGCGGTCGAGGTTTCGTGGTTCCAGATGCGGAAGATGATGTCGTAGTTCTTGGGCGCGGTATTGCCGAGGGCAACACCGTTGCCGTCCACCAGGAAGCCCTGGTAGGTCATGCGCTCGGGCGGCCGGGGGTTCGCCTGGGACAGGGTGCGCGGAACAGCCAGGCCAAGGGCGAGGCCGACGACGACAAACGCGGCGGACAGACGGAGCCAGCCACCGGCGGCGGGACGGGAGTTCAAGGTTTTCATGGCTAGGTCAGAACGGTGTGGGGACATGGCGACAGGGGAAGGGAGGTTCAACGGGCTGGCGGGGATGGTTTTCGGGGTCGGGCTCAACGAGGGTGCAACAGACGGGAAACGTTCGGGCCGGCTTTCTGGCCGGTCGGGAGGACGGCAGTTTGCACGGCTCATAGTTGGGCGCGGAGGCATCGGGTTCATGGGACAAGGGTCAGGGTGGGCACATCGGAGACGCGGTTGAGTTGAAAGACGCCCTTGACGTCGAAGCGGCGCTCGTCCACCGCCCCGCCACCGCGGGCAAGGCCCTGGACACGCAGGGTCTCGAGGTAGTCGCCCCCCAGCGTCAGGCCGGCCGACACGCGGCTGTTGAAGTCGTTGGCCGGCGGCTTGAAGGCCAGGGTGATTTCGCGGACCAGGGTGTAGGACTCGGAGCCGCGGGGAAGTTCGTTGCGGAAACGCGCGTCCAGGTTGTCGTGGTCCGGATGGTAGGTGTGCAGGAAGGGATTGGAACGCTGATCGTTGAAGGGGGTGGTCACGGTGGTGACAATCACCGCGTCCTGGGCCAGGCCGCCGGAGAAACTCCAACCCTGGTTCGCGTCCGACCACGGGAGGTGGCTGGCGCTGACCCGGCGGGACTCGGCAATCAGGTTGCGAGCGAGGGCCGATTCCAGATTGGCCACGATTGGATTGGTGGCCGCATTGTAACCGTGATAAACCCGCTGCATCAGCCTCGCGGGTCCGGTGGCGGGGTTATGCACGATCAGCCGCAGCGGAAACGGCTCGGGCACCGCCGTCAGGTTGGTGATCACCTCCGTCACCACGTACCGGCCGTCCTCTTGAACGACCAGTTGGTTGGCGCTGTCGCGCAAATAGGACTGCAGGTACTGCCCCACCTCGGTCACCGCCGCCGCGCCCACCCACAGCCCGGCCCGCGAGGCCGGCTGGGCGGACACCGCCAGATCAATCTGGCTGTGGCCGCGCGAATCGGTAAGCCGCAGGACGCCAGCCAGCAGGTCGCCGACGTTGGCGGTGATGGCCGCGCGGTCCAGGCCCAGAACGATCTCCGCCTCGGAACCCGGTTCTCCGCGCGGGGCCAACGTCCACGTTTGCGGCGTGTTGACCGGCAGGTCGGAGACGCCGTAGGTGAGGTCCACCGTGTTCAGCGGACCCCGCAGGAGCAGCGGCGGGACGGCGACGATGGCGGGCTGCCCCGTGGGCGGCGCTTCCGAGGCGATCAACTCCATCGTGACCGTCAACTCCGCCGCGGTCTGGTTGCGCAGTCGAAAACTAAACGAACTCAGTGTGTCGCCGAACGCCACCCGTCCGGAGCCGGCCGCCGTCACTTCGAACGGGCCGAAGTAGTGGTTATACACCTCGCCGGCCCGAATCCAGAACGCTTCGCCACGGCGGACCGGCGTCGTTCGCAACGCGAAAACCCGGCGCGGGTTGTTGGCCCCAAATTCGCCACCCGGATACTGGAAGATCTCGCTGAACTGCAATGATGGCACCTCGGCGAGGAAATCCTCAAAGCTCGGCGCGCCGGTCGGCACGGTCGGAAAACCGAAGAAATTCAGGCCGGAGGTGGACCAGCGGTAGCTCGGCAGCGCGGGCTGGCCCTTCAACTGCCAGGAGTAGTCGGCAGTCGAATAAACAAGGTAGGCGGTGTTGCCCGTCAGCCGGTCGAGCGTGGCGGGAGCGCCGCCCGACCGCCGCCAGACGGACCATTGACTGCCCGTGTCCACCGGCTGCTGCGGTGACTGAATGAACTGGTGGGTGGCCGGATTGGGATTCCAGCGCCAGACCTGCTCGATGGGCGTCACGATGGGCGCGGCCGCGCCGATCAGTTGGTCGAGCGTCGCGTGCGTGGCGTCCACGTGCAGAAAGACCGCATTCCAGCCGGCCTTGAGCGAGAGCGTCTGCGTCACCCACTGCGCCTGGGCGGACCACAGTCCGCCCCACGCGCACAAAATCCAGACCGGGAGATTCTTCTTCATGGCTTGCGGTAGAAATACCAGGTGGGCTGGGGATTGAGGCGCTGAAGCGCGGCCAACGGCGTGCTGCCGGCCCGACCGCCAAAAACCAGCAGTTCGGTGCCACTCCACGCGGCAACGGTCTCACTGCGCGCGATCGGAGATCCAGCGGTGGTCAGGCTGCGCCACTTGCCGGTGGCGGGGTTGTAGGCGCCACCCGTGGCGGTCGGGCCGGAGGCGGTTTCGCCCCCGAAAACCAACATCTCCGTCCCGGTCCACACCGCGACATGCCTGGCGCGCGGATCGGGCGCGCCAGCGGTCGGAAGCGCTGTCCACGTGTTATCCGATGGATTGAAAGCGGCGCCGCTGTTCAGAGGCGTGTCACCAACCCGTCCGCCCCAGAACAGCACCCGTTCCCCGGTCCAGACCGCCGTGTGATCGGCGCGGGCGGACGGTGCGCCAGCGGTGGTGGTCGGGGTCCATGCGCCCGCCGTCGTACCGCCCGTTAACGGCAACATTCCCCCGGAGGCGAGTTCACCCGACTCCCCGAGTCCGCCCCAGATCACGAAGCGAGCGCCCGTCCAAACCCCGGCGGCACCGAGGCGGCCCTCCGGCGCGCCGGTAGTTGGCAGTGCGGACCAGGATTTTGCGACCGGATCGTACAGCCCCCCACTGACGAGCAGCCCAGCCCCGCTGAATCCGCCCCAGATCAACATGCGCGAGCCGGTCCAGACGGCCAGATGGCCATCCCTGGCTTCCGGCGCCCCGGCAGTCGCCAACGGAGTCCAGTTCAAACCCGCCGGCCTGAACTCGCTACCGCTGTTGAGGTAGGTCGTGCCGAAGCCGCCCCAGACCAACATGGCGTCACCCGTCCACACCGCCGAATGGCCCCGTCGCGCTGTCGGCGCGTCCACCTCGGGCAGGGCCTGCCAACGATCCAGCGCGGGGTCATACCCGGCGCCCGTTTTCGAAAACAAGCCCGCCCCCAAACTGCCGCCCCAAATCAACCATTCCTGGCCGGTCCAGACGCCAGAGTGACCGTGACGCGCAGACGGCGCACCGGCAGCCGCACCATTCGCCCAGGCCGGCGATGGCACGGTCATAAAAGTGGAGTAGCCTTGGCTGGTGAGCGCGGCGTCAGCCGGGTCAGGCGAAACGAGCGGCACGCCCGCCGGCAATCCCGATGCAAACGAAGCCGCGAGCGCTTCGTGCCGGGCGGTCAAATCCGCCAGCGCGGCATTCAGCGCCGCGATCTGCGCGGTCAGACTGCCCAAGGCGTCGGGCGCGAGTTTCGCCGCCGAGATGGCGCCGTCCGGCACATTGCCTGCGACCAGCGCATAGCCCGCCGAGGCGATCCGTTGGTCCGGCACCAATCGCTCGGGACCGTTCACGCCGTCATCAAACCAAACGCGCAGGAATACGGCCGGCTGATCGAAAACGGACGGTCGCAGGGCGGCCATGTTCGGGAGCGCCGTGTCGCCCAGCAGTACCGAGTACAGCCCCCGGTTGACTGGGATGGAGACGGCGGCATCGGGCTGGCCATCCGAATCGGCATCGGGAGCATTTCGCCAGTAGGTGGCGGTCGCGTCGCCATTGACGATCGCAAACCTGAACTGGCCGACGCCATCGAAAAGAAGGTCGCCGACGGCGATGCGCCCTTGGTGGTGGAGCAAGGCAGGCACTTGGGCGAGAGCGGCGGCGAACCAACCTGCCAACAGAACCACCACCCCGCGCGCCACGAATGAAATTTTTCGGCGCACCGGTGCTACGGAGCCGATGCGCGCTTCCAATGTCAAACAAGTTTTTTTGACCTAAATCAAAAGTTGGCGTTGTTCTTAGAAATTGCGGCAAGATTGACTGTTCCGTCAGGACTGTCCTCCGAGCATCACGTGAATGGCTCCCACCGCTGCCCAAAAACCGCAACGACGGCGCGGATTCCTGGGGGCGCCGCCCGATGCGACCGAACGACAAAAACAACCGCTCGCCCTGCGAGGGAAGCGGGCGGATTCACGGTGGATGGAGCGGCCTTGACAGCGCCCGCAGCACCGCTTCGTTGCTGCCGTGCCTGAACCGTCCCATGCCAATCCGGCGATCCAACTGCCTCTGCCGCGAGCCACAGAACTGCGCTCGCGTCCTCCGGGCTACGCCGGGTTCTTTCGCTGCTTCAACTCCGGCCAGTTCTTCGAGGCGCACGAGGAGTTGGAACCCTGCTGGCTCGAGGTGAGGGGAGGTCCGATCGCGGACTTCTACAAGGCGTTGATCCAGGTGGCGGGCGCGTTCGTGCATTGGCGGCAAGGGCGAACCGCTCCCGCCCGTCGCTTGATCCGACGCGCCGCCGAACTCTTGCAGCCCTTCCCGTCGCCCACGGCGGGACTGGACCTCGACTCCGTGCGGAGACGCCTCAGTTCCTGGGAGACGCTGTTCACCGAACGCGATCCACCACCGATCCCTGCCACCGGGGCGCGGCCAAAATGAAAACCCGACCTGGCTACCCGCAGGCAGCCAGATCGGGTTGTTGAAAGGGAGACGGACGTCCGCTCAGCGGACCCGTCACCAGACCGGACTGAGTCCGGTTAGCGCCCGCCGGAACGCGGAGGCCGGTCCCCGCGCTCTTCCCGCGGCCGGGCGATATTGACCGTCAGTTGACGTCCCTGCAGTTCTTTACCGTGGAACATCTCCACCGCCTTGTTGGCTTCCTCTGGCGTCGAAAACTCGACGAAGGCGAAGCCCCGGGACTTGCCCGTGAACTTGTCGAGCATGATGTTGCACGACGTCACCACCCCCGCTTGCGAAAAGAAGTCGTTCAGATCGGACTCCAACGTGCGGAACGACAGGTTGCCCACGAACAGTCTGCTTTCGTTGCTCATAATCGGACTTTCCGCGCCAAGAACCGTTCGGGGGAGCTGCACTCGCATCTCGCCGAAGCCGCCATAAACGACAAAACCCGGAAGGCGAACTTGGCGACTGACCGGATTTCTCCGGGCCGCCTTGCTTCTTCCGGGCTAACGAACCTCTGTCACGCTGACACACTACGCGTTCTTCGCGCAACGGACACAGTATCGGCCGGCTCCGGGCCGTCAATCGCAGAATCTGCGCGAAGAAAAGTTTGGTCAGGATTCTTCCGTCTGAACTGGCGACACCCGTTGAACGGTCCCGAGGTGCCTTGCGGTTAAGAACCTCCGGCCAAAGTGGGAGCGCCCGGCTCTGGCTGCGATGCAATTGGAGTTCGAGGCGGCCCGGCGTAACGCGGCCATGACAAGAGAGAGCGCGCGCCACTGGGCCGAGGAGCCGGAAGGTCACGTGGCGGTGGCCAGCGCCTTCGGGCGCGGTCTGGTCTTCGGTTCCGCTCCGGTGCGGCCCGCAGGCAAAAGAAAATGTCCAGTCAACTCTGGCCATCGCGGCGCGTCTCCGTGGCCTGCCCTCCTCAGGTGAAATGACCGTGGTCTTGACCTCGCATTGCCCCTCCCCATAGTTCCCAAGGCCGATCGCATGACTCCCTCAGATGCCGAAGCGCAGTCGCGCCCTTTCCTCACCACGCGCTGGCAGGTCGTGCTGCAGGCCGGCGAGGAGACGGCGGCCCCGGACGCCGCGGCGGCGCTCGAGGCGCTGTGCCGCGCCTACTGGCCGCCGCTCTACGCGCATGTCCGCCGGATGGGCTACGGCCCCGAGGACGCCGCCGACCTCACGCAGGCCTTCTTCGCGCGCCTGATCGAGAACCGCGGGCTGGGCCGCGCGGACCCCGCGCGCGGGCGCTTCCGCACCTTCCTGCTCACGGCGCTCCAGCACTTCGTGCGGGACGAGCGCGACCGCGCCATGACCTGGAAACGAGGTGGCCGCGCCAGCCTCGTGCCGCTCGACGTCGCGGCGGCCGAGGGCGAGTACGAGCGCGCCGTCGCCGCGCCGGGCCCGGACGAGCGCGTGTATGACCGGGCGTGGGCGCACACGGTGCTGGCGCTGGTGCGGCAGCGGCTGCTGGCCGAGGCGGAGGCCGGCGGCCGCGCGGAACTCTGCGCCGCCCTGCTGCCCGCCGAGGGAGGCGAGCCGGAGCCTTATGAGCGCCTGGGCGCGCGCTTCGGGCTGAGCGAGGGGGCGGTCAAGCTGGCCGCCTTCCGCTTGCGCCAGCGTTACCGGGAACTCATCCGCGAGGAGGTCGCCCAGACCGTCGCCACGCCGGCCGAGCTCGAGGAGGAGCTCCGGCATCTGCTGGCCGTGGTGGCCGTGTCGGCGTAACCCGCCCGCACGCCTTCCCTTATCTCCCTGCGGAACGTGCCTTCCACCGCCCAGACCGCCTGTCCGGAATGCGGCGCGCCGCTGCCGGCCGGCGTGCGGCCGGACTTCTGCCCGGTGTGCCTGCTGCGCGAGGCGGCCGACCCGGCCGGCGCCGCCGGCTTCTTCCCGGCGTCGGTGCGCGTGCTGGGCGACTACGAGCTGCTCGAGGAGGTCGCGCGCGGCGGCATGGGGGTGGTGTTCCGCGCCCGCCAACGCAGCCTGGGCCGGCAGGTGGCGGTGAAGGTGCTGCTGGGCGGGCACTTCGCCGGCGCGGAGGCGCAGGCGCGCTTCCGCGAGGAGGCCGCCGCCGCCGCCGCCCTGCAGCATCCCCACATCGTGGCCATCCACGAGGTCGGCGAGCACGAGGGCCAGCCGTTTTTCTCCATGGACTTCGTGGAAGGCCGCACGCTGGCGTCGCTGGTGGCGGAGCAGGGGCCGCTGCCCGGCCGACGCGCCGCCGAGCTGCTGGCCGTGATCGCCCGCGCCGTGGCCTTCGCGCACGACCACGGCGTGCTGCACCGGGACCTCAAGCCGTCCAACGTCCTCCTCGACCCCTTCGGCCAGCCGCGCATCACGGACTTCGGCCTGGCCAAGCGGCTGCGCGGCTCGAGCGCCGAACTCACGGCCACCGGCCAGGCGCTCGGCTCGCCCGCCTACGCCGCGCCCGAGCAGGTGCGCGGCCGGGGCGAACTTGGGCCGGCGGCCGACGTCTATTCCCTGGGCGCGCTGCTGTACCACCTGCTGACCGGCCGGCCGCCCTTCCAGGGCGACACCCTCGCGGCGGTGCTGCGCCAGGTGGCGGAGGCGGAGCCGGTGTCGCCGCGGCGGCTGAACCCCTCGGTGAGCCGCGACCTCGAAACGATCTGCCTGAAATGCCTGGAGAAGGAACCGACCCGGCGTTACCCGGACGCCGCCGCGCTGGCGGAGGATTTGGAACGCGCGGTGCGCCACGAGCCGTTGCGCGCGCGGCCGGCCGGGCCGCTGGCGCACGCCTGGCGCTGGGTCCGCCGGCATCCGGCCGTGGCGGTCCTGGGCGCGCTGCTGGGGCTGACGCTGCTCGGCGTGGCGGCAGGTTCCGCCGTGGCGGCGGCACGGCTGGCGCGGGCCGAACGGACGGCGGTGGGGCATCTGCGCCGGGCACTGCTGGACGAGGCGCGCGCCCTGCGCCTGGGCGGCGACGCGCTGGCCCGCCAAGCCATCCTCGACCGGGTGGCACAGGCCGTGGCGCTGGGGCTGGACGAGGCGGGCACGGTGCGGGCGCGCAGAGAGGCCGCCGCGGCGCTGGCGCTGCCGGAGGTCGGCACCGAGCCGCTCCTGGACCTCCCGCCGGAGGCCCCGTTCGAGGAGATCTGGGTGGACTTGGCCGCCGGCGTGCGGCTCGAGGCCTCCGGACCGGGGCGGCTGCGGCTGCGCGGGCCTTCGGACTCGCCGGAGCGGGAGGTTTCCTTGGGTGCTCGGCGCGTGCGGGCGATCGAGGACGCGAGTGCGGACCTGCGCTGGGCGGTGTTGCGGCATCCGGAGGGCGTGGGCCTGTGGGACTTGGCTGCGGGCCGGCTGGTCCACGAGACGCCCCGCCCGCTCAGCCGGGCGGTGTTGGCGCCCGACGGCGGCTGGGCGGTGGTCGAGCAGGCGGACGACGCCCTGGCGGTGGTGGACTTGGAGAGCGGCGCGGTGCGGCTCGAGTTCCGGCCGCCGGATCCGAGCCCGAACGCCGACAGCGGCTGGCTGTGCCTCAGCGTCTCGCCGGACGGCGCGCTGCTCGCGGGCGGCCGGGCGCGCACGAACATGACGGACCTGTTCCGTCTGGCCGACGGGCGCCGGGTGTACCGGCTGAGCGGCGGCGAGCTGATGACCGCCGCGGCGTGGTCGGCCGACGGCCGTCGGCTGGCCACCGGCACCCGCGGCGGGCGGATCTATGTCTGGCAGGGCCCGGACACCGGCGAGGCGCCTTGGCGGCTGCTTCATCTGCTGCCCACCGAGGCCGGCGCGGTGGAGACGCTTGCCTTTTCCCCGGACGGCCGACGGCTGGCCGCCGGCACCTCGGGGCATGGCGTGGCGGTGTTCGACCTCGTCACGCAGCGCCGCCTGCTCCAGGCCTCCGGCCGCGCCCGCCGGCTGGGCTTTGACGGGCCGGACCGCGTGGGGCCGCTGCTCGATCGCGGGGTCGTGCAGGCGCTGCACCTGCCTGGCGCCGCGCTGGCGCAGGACCGGGCGCTCGCCCCGGTGCGGGACGAGGTGCTGGGCATCCACTTCGGCCCGCGCCGCGAGGCGGCCGTCCTGCACGGGTACGCGCGGGGGCTGCTCGTCCATGGCCGCGACGGCCGACCGTTGACGCCGCTCAACACCGCCGGCACGCGCGACCTGCGGCTGCACCCGGCCGGCGCGGTGCTGGCCACCGACCAGCGCGGCGTGAGCTGGTGGCCCCTCGCGGACGCCGCGCCGGGCGCGCTCGAGGTCGGGGAACGCTGGACGCTCATCCCGGGCGCGCATCTGCACGGCCTGGCGCTCGATGCGGAGGGCCGCCGCCTCGCCGTGGCGGACGCCCGGGCCGGCCGGGTCACGCTGTACGACGCCTCCCTGACCAACCGCCTCGCGGACTTCGGCCCGCACCCGGGCGTCGAGCGCGTGGCGCTCAGCCCGGACGCGCGCTGGGCCGCCACGGCCGGCCCCGAGGACCGGCAGGTGCGGGTCTGGGAAACGGCCTCCGGGCGCGAAGTCTTCGCCACCGCGGCGGGGCCGCGGCCGGCGGCGGCCTTCAGCCCGGACGGCCGCTGGTTGGTCGTCACAGGCCGCGAATGCCGGCTGTTTTCCACCGGCGACTGGCGGCCGACACCGCTGCCCGGCCTGGCCGACGCGACCGAAACGGGCGTCGCCGCCTTCGCGCCGAACAGTCGCCTGCTGGCGGTGGTGGTGGACCGGCACGACGTGCGCCTGCTGGCGCTGCCCGGCGGGCACGGGCTGCTCACGCTGCACGGCGCCTTTCCGGCCCGCATCACGGCGCTGGCGCTGGCGCCGGACTCCGCGAGCCTGCTGGCCGGCGGTGGGGAAGGCTCCCTGCGCGCCTGGCGGCTGGATCGCCTGCGTGTGGCGCTGCGCGGGCTGGGGCTCGACTGGGACGCCGCGCCGCCGGCGGCAGGGGAGGATTTCGGCGACCTGTCTGCGCGCCTCGTCCACCAGCCCCGGTGAGGCGGCCGACCACAGGCTGCTTCGCCGGTTCGTTTTTCGTCGCCGGATCTGCCACCGCGTAACCTGCGTTCGCAGTTTCCCGTAACACGCTGTGAACTGATATGCAGATCAACGATCCCTTCTCATTCAATCGGTCCGGCTCGGCAAACGGCGATCCTGCGCCTTCCGGAATTCCTCCCATCCCCCAAACCGCGGCCCTGCGGGTTTCAAGCGGCCTGCTGACCGTCACTGCCGCGGGGCTTTTGTTGCTGGCCGGCTCGATGTCGGCCGCGCAGATCACCATGGAGCGCTCCACCAACCTCCAGACCTGGCAGCCGCATCCTGTGGCTCCCGGCCAGGTGATGCCGGACGGCAGCCTCGTGGTGCCGGCGGACCAGGCAATGGCCGCGTTCCGTCTCAGGATCGCCGCCGGTGCCGGCCCGGTCATCGCCGCCGCCGACGCGCCGACCGAGGCCCGCGCCGTGGCCGAGGATTTCGTGCGGGCGTTGAACGCGCGTCCTGCGCCAGACGGAGAGACCGACTCCGAGTCGGGCCCGGTCGAGCTGGGCGAGGTGGCCGCGCTGTTCTACGACCCCGCCCACGCCGACGGCACGGCGCCGGCGTATGTCGAGTTCAAGCTCCGCCGCGCGCCCGAGCCGCCGCGCCCTCCGGGCGACCCCAACCCCGTCTTCACCCACAACCAAGCCGGCCCCGACCCGCGGCCGGACGCCGGCTCGGTGACCGTGTGTCTGCATCGCGGCGACGTGCCGGTGCCGGCGTCGGCGGGAGCCGGCGTGGCGCGGTTCGAGAAGCTGCTCGACCGCGTGCCCCCCGGCATCCGCGTGCGGCTGGTGCGCTATGATGACTCCTTCATGGTGGCCGAAAACGAAGCCGGCCAGCCCGTGGCCAGCCTCGGCTCTGCGCCCTACCTGCTGGACCCGGAAATCCTGCAGATCCCGCCGGAGGGCCTGACGTACGAGACGGATGGTACCACGCCGCCGACCGGCCCGCTCGGGCCGCGCATCCAAGGTCGCGCGGCGGCCACGTACGCGGAGTTTGTGGCCGCGTGGCGGACGCATCCGGTCTTCGTCGCCGTCCGACAGGCGCGCGCCGCTGTGGCAGCCGATGCGTGGGACTTCGCGGGCGCGGGGCCGAAGACCGTCGAGGTCCCGCTCCGCCAGACCGTTGCGCTGGGCAGCCGGCCCGGTCCGGTGCAGCGCGCGGACAGCAGCGATCCGGCCATCGCACGCGTGGCGGTGAATCCGGCGTCCGGTCGGGCCGAGGCGACCGGCGTGGGCGTGGGCGAGGCGCTGGTGACGCTCTGGTACGCGGACGGCTTCCGCGAACGCTGCGTGGTGGACGTGCTTGGCGCGACCGGCGGCCGGCTGGCGGCCCACGGGGTGGCACCGCAGGAGTACATCCCCGGCAAGCAGGCCGGCTGGACCATCACAGTCGAGAAGCTCGTCTCGAAATGGTCCGAGCAGCGGAAATACAACCAGGTTTGGAACGATCCCCAGATGTGCCCCACCACCGTCAGCGGCTGCGGCCCCACCGCGTGGGCGATGTTCTACGGCCACTGGGACCGCAAGGGGTATCCCCGGCTGTTCGGCGACACGGCCTTGGCCGACTCGCCCGAGTTCATGCGGCCATCCAAGAACGCCGACATCTTCCCCTCGATCCTGGCCTGCCTGCGCTCGGTCTTCGCCTCCGTGGACGAGAAGTGCTTTCCCAAGCTGGACCGCGCGGCGACGCTGCCGGGCATGATGCACTTGGGCGAGCAGTGGGCCATGGCCCGGAACGTCAAGCTCAAGGGCAGCTACCAGTTCGGGGTGCCCTACTTATCGCCGGGCTGCCGGAACCGCGCGCTCGACTCGCTCAACCAGGGCAAGATCAGCATCGTGGGCATCGGAAAGTACGCCCATTACCCCGTCGCTTACGGCTATCGCAAATGGGAGTGGAAGACCAAGAAGGGCAAGACGCTCAACACCGACCATGACCTCCTCCTGAACATGGGCTGGGGTTCCGGCCACGATCCGGAATGGCAGGGCATCGCGCAGCTCTGGTACGCAACGAACCTGCGACCGGAGTAGCCGCCGGTCGAACGCCCGTTCTCCAAGGCGCGGAGTCCGCCAAGGCTCCGCGCCTCTGCTTTTCCGGGGTGAATCCGGCGGGATCGGTCCGGTGCCGCTCCGGTTGGCGGCGGGGAATTGTCCGGCTGAACTGGCGGCGGCAGCCCGGTGACACTAACATCGCGGGTCGCGAACTGGAAGATGCCCGCGCTCACCGTCAACGCCACCCGCCACGGATCGCTTCCACCAGCCGCCCTTAAACGGCTGGTGGGCCGGGCAGTCGTGCTCGCGTTGGTTTGGCTGGGTTTCACCGGCGACGACGGGAGTTCGTGGATCGTAGGCTTGCCCGCGGTGTTGGCGGCCGCGTGGATCAGCGCCCGACTTTGGCCCGGCGTCAGGTGGCGGTGGTCGCCGGGGGGTGCTCTCGCCTTCGCCGCTTACTTTGTTCGCGAATCCTGCTTGGGCGGGTGGGACGTGGCGCGACGCGCCTTGTCGCCGCGGCCGGACCTTTCTCCCGGCCTCATCAGTCATCCGCTGCGCCTGCCGGCGGGCCCGGCGCGGCACCTGTTTTGCGGCACGGTGAGTTTGCTGCCCGGGACGGCGGTGGTCGGAATCGCGCCAGACAGAATACAGGTGCATGTGCTGGATCAGTCGGCGCGGGTCGAGGCCGACCTGCGGGAGCTCGAGCGGCGCGTGGCAGCGGTGTTCGGCATCACGCTGCCGGCGGAAGGAGGGGCTCCGTGATGAGCACGGTCTTCCTGACCGCCGCGTTGGCCTTGTTGCTGACGATTGTGCTGGGCCTCGCGCAAGTCTTCCGCCAGGCCGGGCGCGCGGACAGCCTGCTGGCGGCCATCCTGTTCGGCACCACCGGCGTCGCGGTGGTGTTGCTGCTGGGCAAAGCCCTCGGGATTCCCGGCGCGGTGGACGTCGCCCTGGTCTTCGCCTCGCTGGCGGCGGTACTGGGCGTGGCCTTTGTGCTGCGCGGCTGGCCGCCTGACGACTTCCCGGAGGACCCTCGGCCATGAGTTTCCTCGACTTTCTCTCCGCCCTGCTGCTGGTGCCGGCGTTGTTTTTCTTTGTTGCCGGCACGGTGGCCCTGTTGCGTTTTCCGGACCTCTACTCGCGGCTGCATGCGCTCACCAAGGCGGACAACGTCGGGCTCGGGTTCGCGGTGCTGGCGCTGATGCTGCGGGCGGAGAACGGCGTCGAGGTGTTCAAGCTGGCTCTGATTTGGGGGCTCGTTCTCGCGGCGAGCTCCACGGTATGCTTCCTGATCGGCCAGGAGGCCGTCCGGCGCGGGCTCAAGCCCTGGACGCGGCAGTCGCCATGATCCCGCAACTGCTCGACGGGACACTGGTCCTCGTGGTGGTGGCGCTGGCGTGGCGCGCGCTGAACGACCGCGATCTGTTTCGGGGCGTGATCGAGTTCATCGCGCTGGGGCTGCTGCTCGCGATGGCCTGGCTGCGATTGCGGGCGCCAGATTTGGCGCTGGCCGAGGCGGCGGTCGGCTCGGGGCTGACCGGGGCTTTGATCCTATCAGCCTTGGTACGGATGCGGCGGCGGGAACAGGCGGCAGCCGGACAACCGGCTGGCGTGGCCACCGGGCCGTGGGCAAAGGACCGCGCGAAGAATTTTTCGCGCGTACTTCTGGGCGCTCTGTCCGTGGCCATGCTGGGCACACTCGCCTGGGCTGCGCTCTCGCTGCCCGCGAAGGCACGCGGGCTGACGGCGGAAGCCCTCGCGCGTCTGCCGGACAGCGGTGTCACCAACCCCGTGACGGCTGTCCTGTTGAACTTCCGCGCGTACGACACGTTGCTGGAAATCGGCGTGCTGCTGCTGGCCATCGTCGGGGTGTGGGCGCTGCGCCGCGGGGAGTGGCCGGCCGCCGATTTGCGCGAGCGACCGCTGTTACTGTCGCTGCTGCGCTGGGTGCTTCCACTGCTGGCGGTCGGGGCAGGTTATCTTCTGTGGATCGGCGCGTCGGCTCCGGGCGGCGCGTTTCAGGGCGGAGCGCTGCTCGCCGGCGCCCTCGTGCTCGCGCTGTTGAGCGGCCTGGGAAGACGCCTGCTGCGGCGGGGACGGCTCGTTCGCACCGGGTTGACGATCGGCGTGCTGGTATTCGGGGTGGCGGGCGCCGTCGCCCTCGGATGGACCGGCGGTCTGCTGCAATACCCGACCGGCCAGGCCGGCGCGTGGATTCTCGTCATTGAAGCAGCGGCGCTGGTTTCGATCGGATTGACCTTGGGACTCCTTTACCTAGGAGGAAGGCCGGGAGAGAAATGAGCGCGGAAGGGCGAAAGCTTCAATCAGGAGGACCGAGCTGCCGGCCGACCAGGAGTCGGGAGTGTTTTCGCCTGACGGTTTCGCAGTCGTGGCGTTCTTGCCCCGGCAGCTCGCGCGCTTTTCGGCGGTCCGACTTGCGGTCCACCCGTTGCCCCACGCGCCATGCCTGACGCCGATCCTCGTCTTTATCTGCTCGCCGGGCTGGCGCTGTTTGCCATCGGGTTCTACTCGCTGGTGGTGCAGACGCATTTGCTGCGGCGGATCATGGCGTTGAACGTGATGGGCAGCGGCGTCTTCCTTGCGTTCCTGGCGCTCGCTCTGAAAGCCGCGGCGCCGATGCCCGATCCCGTGCCCCACGCGATGGTGCTCACGGGCATCGTCGTCGCCGTGTGCGCGACGGGCCTGGCGCTGGCTCTCGCGGATCGCGTCCAAGCGCTCGAAGCCAACGAGGAAACTCCCGCGCCCGAAGAGCCGCCGTCCGCCGAGACGGGTTCCGAACCAGAGGACGCCGGATGACTCCCGCGTGGTCCATGAGCGGTTTGATTCTCGGTCCGCTGGTGGCCGCCGCGCTGGCGTTCACGTTTCCCAAACGCGGGCGGGGGATGGCCTGGGCCGCGGCGGGAGTAGTGGGGATCGCGGTGCTGTCGCTGATCCGGGCGGTGCTGGGAGGCGGCGTGCAAAGCCATCGCGTCAGCGGCTGGGGCGCGCCGCTGGGGATTGACCTGCGAGCGGATGGGCTCGCGGTCCTGCTGTTGGCGCTCACGGCCCTGATCGCCGTGGCGGTCACGGGGTATGCGGCGCCGTATCTTCGTGCCGCGGACAGCCCCGAGGCGCGCCATCGCGAACGATACTTCTGGCCGTTGCTGCTGTTCCTGTGGACAGCGCTGAACGCGCTGTTTTTGAGCCGGGACTTGTTCAACCTGTACGTCGCGCTCGAGTTGCTGGGATTCGCGGCGGTGGCCTTGGTGGCGCTGGAGGGAAAGGGCGACGCGCTGCGGGCGGCCTTGCGCTACCTGTTCGTCAGCCTGTCGGCGTCCCTGTTTTACCTCCTGGGGGTGGCGCTGGTTTATGGTCAGTGCGCCACAGTGGACCTCGCCCTGGTGGCCGAGAGGGCGCCACGAGGGCCGGCGCTCACGGTGGCGCTGGCGTTGATGACCGGCGGCTTGATCGCAAAGGCCGCGTTGTTCCCGCTGCACTTCTGGCTGCCTCCGGCTCACGCAAACGCGCCCGCGCCGGTCAGCGCGCTCCTCTCGGCACTGGTCGTGAAAGGAGCGTTTTACCTGCTGCTGCGACTGTGGTTCGAGGCGTTGCCCGTGTTCCACACGCCGGCGGCGGCGCGGCTGTTCGGAATGCTGGGCGCGGCTGCCATCCTGTGGGGCTCGATCAACGCCCTGACGCAATCCCGGCTCAAGCTGCTGATCGCCTACTCGACCGTGGCGCAACTTGGTTATCTGTTCCTGGTGTTTCCCCTGATGACGGGCCGTGACGGTCGCTTTGGCGCCTGGTGCGGCGGACTGCTCCTGCTCGGAGCACACGCGTGCGCGAAGACGGCGATGTTCCTCGTGGCGGGCAACATCCTGCGAGCAGCGGGCCATGACCGGATCAGGGAACTGGCCGGCATCGCACAGGTGCTGCCGGTCTCGGCGTTCGCGCTGGGCCTGGCGGGAGTGAGCCTCGTCGGGCTGCCGCCGAGCGGCGGGTTCGCAGGCAAGTGGCTGTTGTTGAGTGCGGGCTTGCGGGAGGGGCAGTGGTGGGTGGCGGCGGTGATCCTCGTCGGCAGCCTGCTCGCCGCCGCCTACATCATGCGGGTGATGACGCGTGCTTTCGCTCCGGCGGTCCCGGGCACGTGGGTTCGCCCCGTGCCGCCGATCATGGAGGGGACCGCGCTGGCGCTGGCCTTGGTGGCGGTGGGAATGGGTCTGGCGGGAAGCTGGTTCGTGGAGTTGCTCTGGCTGGGAGGGCCGTGGCCATGAACGTGCTCAGCCTCACGCTGCTCGGAGTGCTGTGCAGTTCCTTGCTGACCGGGCTGATCATCTTCTTCCTCAAGGAGGAGAGCCATCGGTTGCGCACGTGGCTGAACCTGCTCGGCGCCGGCCTCAAACTGGTGTTGGTCGCGGCGCTGTTGCGGGGCGTCTATTTGGGCAAGACTTACGCGTGGAGTTTCGAGTTTCTGCCGGGATTGCCGCTCGCGTTGGGGGCGGATGCGAACTCGATGCTGTTCGTCACGTTGTCCACCGTGCTCTGGTTCTGGACGACGCTTTACGCGGTGGGCTATCTCGAGGACTCGCCGCATCGCAGCCGGTTCTTCGGCTTCTTCAGCCTGTGTGTCACGGCCACGACCGGCATCGCGCTGTCGGCCAACTTGATGACGTTCCTCATCTTTTACGAGCTGCTCACGGTTTCGACGTACCCGCTGGTGGTGCATCGCGGCACCAGGAAGGCGCTGCAGGGCGGCCGGGTGTATTTGACGTACACGTTGCTGGGCGGGGCGATCCTGCTGCTGGCGGTGGCCTGGCTGTACAGCCTGGCGGGGCCGGTCCCATTCAAGGAACGCGGAGTGATACAGGGGCTGATGGTCAGCCACCGGCGTGAACTTCAATGGCTGTTTCTGCTTTTCATGATTGGCATCGGGGTGAAGGCCGCGATCGCGCCCCTGCACGGCTGGCTGCCGCGGGCCATGGTCGCGCCCGCGCCGGTCAGCTCGCTGCTCCACGCGGTGGCGGTGGTCAAGGCGGGGGCCTTTGGCATTGTGCGCATCGTGTACGACGTGTACGGCGCGGAGAATGCGGCGGAGTTGGGGGTACTGCCACCCCTGGCCATCGCGGCGGGCGTCACCATTGTGTACGGGTCCGTGTGCGCGTTGTTTCAGGACGAACTCAAGAAACGGCTCGCCTTCTCGACGGTGAGCCAGGTGTCGTACATTGTGCTGGGCGCAGCCATCCTGGGCCCGCTGGCCGCGATCGGCGGGCTGGTGCATCTGGTTCACCAGGGCCTCCTGAAGATCACGCTGTTCTTCGGCGCGGGGAATTACGCTGAAACGCTCGGCATCCATCGGGTCAGCGAAATGAACGGCGTGGGCCGGCGTCTGCCGCTGACCACGGCCGCCTTCACGGTGGCCGCGCTGGGGATGATCGGGGTGCCGCCGCTGGCCGGCTACGTGAGCAAGTGGTATTTGTCCAAGGGCGCGGTCACGGCGGGCGACCACTGGGTGACCGTGGTGCTGGCGGCAAGCAGCTTGCTGAACGCGGCCTATTTTCTGCCAATCCTGTATCGCGCCTGGTTCCTCCCCCCGCCGGAGAAATGGCCCGCGGAGCATTCCTTCGGCCGGTGGGAAACGCACTGGATGCTGCTGGCGGCACCGCTGGTGACGGCGGCGCTGGTCATCTGGGCGGGCGTGTTTGCCGAATCGGCCTTCAGCCCGCTGGCCTGGGTGAAATTGATCGCCGCGCGGGAGTACGGGCCATGAACGTCGCGACCGCTTCCCTGTCCCTGCTCGCTGTCGCAACCCCCGCGGTGATGGCGCTTTTGCTGAGCGTGCGACCGTGGCGCGAGGGAGTGAAGCGCGCCACCCCGCTGGCGGCGGCACCGGCGCTGGTGCTCGCCTGGGCCAACCCCGCCGGGGCGCAGTGGAGTCTGCCGTGGCTCGACCATCCCGTGCTGGAACTGGACGCGGTGGGTCGGGTGTTTCTCGCGTTCACCAGCGTCCTATACCTGGCCTCCGGCTGGTACGCGCGGGGCTATCTGGCCAAAGATCCGAATCCGGGGCGCTTCTACCTGTTTTTCCTGCTGGCGATGGCCGGCAACTTCGGGCTCATCCTCGCGGGCGACGTTCCCGCCTTTTACACCGCGTTCGCCTTGATGGGGCTGGCGTCAGCGGGGCTGGTTTTCCATCGCGGCGACGCCGAGGCCTTTCGGGCCGGGCGCATCTACCTCGCGCTGGCGATGGTGGGCGAGGTGCTGATCCTCACCGGGCTGGTGTTTCTTGTCGTGGCCGGGGATACCGTGACGATTGCCGAACTGCATCGTGGCGTGATCAGCCGGCCGGCGTTGCCGTTGCTGCTGGCCGGTTTCGGCATCAAGGCGGGCGCCCTCACGCTGCACTTCTGGCTGCCCCTGGCGCACCCGGCCGCTCCCGTGCCGGCCAGCGCGGTGTTGAGCGGCGCGATGATCAAGGCTGGGCTGCTGGGCTGGATCCGGTTCCTGCCGTTGGGCGAAGCCCCCTTGCCCGGATGCGGCATCACCTTCATCGGCGCCGGGCTCGGCGCGGCCTTTCTGGGCACGCTGGTCGGGGTCGCACAGGCGAATCCGAAAACCGTCCTCGCCTACTCGAGCATCAGCCAGATGGGCATCATCATGACCGGTCTCGGCATTGCCGCGTTCAGACCGGAGGCGTGGGCCGAGATCCTGGCGGCGGTGCTGATCTACGCGACGCACCACGCGCTGGCCAAGGGTTCGCTCTTCCTGAGCATTGGCCCGGCGCACGCGGCGCGAACGCGGCTGCAGCGCAGTTTAACGGGTCTGGGGTTGTTGCTGGCGGCGTTGGCCCTGGCCGGGGCCCCGCTGACCAGCGGGGCGCTGGCCAAAACCGCCCTCAAGGCAAACGTCGGCTTCCTGCCGGAAGGTTGGGCGCTGGCGTTGGGCGTGTTGCTGCCGCTGGCCACGGCCGGCACGACGTTGAAAATGGCCCGGTTTCTGTGGCTGGTCTGGCCGCGGCCCGGCCACGTCGCACCGGCCGCCCCGCGCGGCCTGTGGCTGCCGTGGCTGGGGCTGCTGGCAGCCATGCTCGCCGGTGTCTGGCTGTTGCCCGGCGCGCTGGAGTTGCTGCCGGCGAAGCTGGCGCCGGACAAACTGTGGTCCGCATTGTGGCCGCTGCTTTTTGGCGGTGCACTGGCCGCGCTGGGCGCGCGACTGCGGCGCTGGTTTTCCGGTGACTTGAGCCGCTGGTTGCCGGCGGGGGACATGGGGGTGGTCATCGAACGCCTGCTGGAGCGGTTGACCCTGCGCCGGCCGCGGAGCGATGATTCGGACGCCGGCCGCAGCGACGATCCGGCACCTGCTGCGCGCGAAGTCCTTTGGTCCGCGTATGCCGCCAGGGCAGCCAGCGCGGTGACCGACGTGGAGTCGCGCTTGCGGGCCTGGCCGGTCGTCGGAGTCGTCTGGCTGCTGCTGTTTGGTCTGCTCACCGCCTTGCTGGCGCGGGCGGGCCACTGAGTCCAACGGAGGTCACACCATGCACGAACTAATCGGCCATCACTGGCACCACCTGCCACCCGCGGAGGTGGCCCAACTTCTCGAAACCGACCCGGAGAAGGGTCTCGACCTCTTCGAGATCAAGCATCGGCGGCAGCGGTTCGGGCCAAATGAGCTCACGCCCCGGAAAGGTCGCAGCGCGTGGCAGCGTTTTCTCGCCCAGTTCCATAATCCCCTCATTTACCTGCTGCTCGCCGCGGGAGGCGTCAAGCTGCTCATGGCTGGCTACGTGGACGCAGCGGTGATTTTCGGGGTGGTGCTGGTCAACGCGTGGATTGGCTACCTCCAGGAAGCCAAGGCCGAGCGCGCCATCGAGGCGCTGGCCCAAAGCCTGGTGACCGAAACCAACGTGATCCGCGCCGGTAAAACGGTGCGGGTGCCCTCGACCGAACTGGTTCCCGGCGACCTCGTGCTGCTGTCCTCCGGCGACAAGGTGCCGGCCGACCTGCGATTGGTCGCCACCCGTGACCTGCAGGTGGCCGAAGCGGCGCTCACCGGCGAGTCCACCGCCGTGGAGAAGAGCGCCGACGCGGAGTTGCCGCCGGAGACGCCCCTGGCCGACCGCGCCAACATGGCTTACGCCTCGACACTCGTGACCTATGGGCAGGGGCGCGGGGTGGTCGTCAACACCGGCGACCACACCGAGGTCGGACGCATCTCGGAAATGATCGCAGCGGCGCCGAGCCTGGAAACGCCCTTGACCCGCAAGATGGCCGCGTTTGGTCACAAGCTGCTCGTTGCGATCCTCGTCCTGGCCGCGATCGTCTTCGCCCTGGGCCTGTGGCGACGTGAGCCGCTGGACGACATCGTGTCCTCGGCGATCGCGCTGGCCGTGGGCTCCATCCCCGAGGGTTTGCCGGCGGCGGTCACCGTCACCCTGGCCATTGGCGTCGCCCGGATGGCCCGGCGGCGGGCCATCATCCGCAAGTTGCCCGCGGTGGAGACCCTCGGCAGCACCACGGTGATCTGCTCCGACAAGACGGGCACGCTGACACAAAACCAAATGACCGTGCGGCAGGTGGTGGTCGGAGAGGCCCGCGTCGAGGTGGCCGGTAACGGTTATGAGCCACAGGGCGACCTGGCGTTCGAGGGCAAGCCCCTGGCTCCGGACGAGGCTCCGGGCTTGTCCGAGTGCCTCCTGGCGGGGCTGCTCTGCAACGACAGCGCACTTGTCCAGAAAGACGGCCGCTGGGATGCGCAGGGGGATCCCACCGAGGTGGCGCTGATCGTCGCGGCGCGGAAGGCGGGTTTGGGCGGCGACACCACCGCCGCCCGCTGGCCGCGGGTGGATGCCATTCCCTTCGAGTCACAGCATCAATACATGGCCACGCTGCACGAGGACCGGGAGTCCGGAGGCAAACGGGTCTATCTCAAGGGTGCCGTCGAGGTGGTGCTCGAACGGTGCTCGTCGGCCGTCACGCTTCGCGGCGACACGGTCCCACTCGACCGCGAGCGCATCCAGGCCGAGGTGGCCCGGCTGGCCGCGGCCGGCCTGCGAGTGCTGGCCTTTGCGCGCGCGGAAGTGCCAGCCGCGACGAGCCGGATTCACGCGCGCGACCTGCCGCGCGAGTTCACCTTTCTTGGTCTCCAGGGGATGATTGACCCGCCGCGGCCGGAGGCGATCGAGGCGGTGGCGGCCTGTCACCGCGCGGGCATCCAGGTGAAAATGATCACCGGCGACCACGCCGGGACGGCCGTGGCCATCGGACGCCAACTGGGACTGGCGGGCACCACTACCGGGGCCGACCAACCAGCGGCGCTGACTGGGAAGGACCTGGCCGCATTGTCGGATGAACAGTTGATCGAGGCCGCCGAAAAGGTCTCGGTGTTCGCCCGGGTCGCGCCGGAACAGAAGCTCCGGTTGGTCGAGGCGCTCCAAGAGCGGGGCCACGTGGTGGCGATGACCGGCGATGGCGTCAATGACGGTCCGGCGCTCAAGCAGGCGAACATCGGCGTGGCGATGGGCATCACGGGAACCGAGGTGGCCAAAGAAGCTTCAGACATGGTCCTGACTGACGACAACTTCGCGTCCATCGAGGCCGCCGTGGAGGAGGGGCGCAATGTTTTCGACAATCTGACCAAGATCATCACCTGGGCGCTGCCCAGCAACGTGGGCCAGGGCCTGGTCATCCTGGCCGCCGCGCTGGTCGGGGCCACGCTGCCGATTCTGCCGTTGCAGGTGTTGTGGATTAACATGACCACCGGCGGCGTGCTGGGGCTGTTCCTGGCCCTGGAACCGAAGGAGCGGGATCTCATGCAACGCCCGCCGCGCGCTCCGAACGCACCGATCCTGACGGGCCAGATGCTCGGGCAGGTGGTCTTGGTGGGTCTGCTCATCCTCGTTGCCGCGTTCGGTCTGTTCCAGTGGGAGTTGAATCGGGGCGCCGGGATTGATTCCGCACGGACGGTGGCGCTCAACACGGTGGCCTTCATCCAGTCAGTGTACCTGATCAACTGCCGATCCCTGCGCCACTCCGTCTTCGCCATCGGGTTCTTCCGCAATGGCTCGCTGTGGCTGGGCATCGCCGGGATGCTCCTGCTGCAGGCTGGCATCACGTATCTGCCATTCCTGAACGCGTTGTTCCAGACCGCGCCGATCGGCCTGGAAGAATGGCTCCGCATTGGGGCCCTCAGCGCAGCCGCGTTCGTGGTCGTGGAAGTCCAGAAAGCATTGGTGAACCGGCGGTCGGCCGCCGGTGCGCCACCGCGCGGAGTTCCGGCAGCGAGCCGGCCTTGAGTTGGGTTGCCTTTCCGTGCTGGTGGATCACTTTTGCCGCCATGAGCAAAGTCATTCTCTCTCGATGGGTGCCGCGCCAGGCACAGCGCATGGGGCGGACGTTCGTCCTGGTCGCCGGGCTGGCTGCCGGGGTCGGGCTGGCGGATCGCTGGGACTGGAGTCAGCGCGAACCGAAGGTCGCGTGGGAGGTTGCGATCGGGGCGGGCTTTTCGAGCGTGGCCGTGGACGACGGCAGAGTATTCGCCTTTGGCAACGTTGCCGACGAAGACATCGTGACCGCTCTCGATGCCGATCGAGGAGAGGTCCGCTGGCAGTACCGGTATCCGTGCCGGGCGATGGGCATCGCCAAACCCGACGAACCGGGGCCGCGCGCCACGCCATTTGTTCACGCGGGCGCCGTGTACACGCTCAGCCGCGATGGCCGGCTATTGTGTCTGGACGCGGCCACCGGCCGCTTGCGTTGGTGGCGCGACCTCCCCGGGGAAGTCGGCGAGAAGCCACCGTACTGGGGCTTCAGCGGTTCGCCGCTGCGGTGGAACGACCTGCTGATCTGGTCGGTGGGCGATCACGGCCTGGCGATCCGGGCATCGAGCGGCGAGGTCGCCTGGAAATCCACCTCGCGCGCCTCCACGGTCTGGAAGACCGAGCCCGTGGGCACCTCGGGCTACACCACGCCGCAGCCGGTCATCTATCAGGGCCGCCAACTGGTCTCGCTGGCGAACGAAAGTCAGTGGGTGATCGTGGACCCGGCCGACGGCAAGCTCGTGTGGGCCACACCTTGGGAAGTGCCGTACGGGGTGACGTCGGCCGAACCGTTCCTTGCCGGCGACCGGGTGGTCTTGAGTGGTGGCTACGGCTACGGCACCCGGGTGGTTCGAATCGGATCCGCGGGTGAACCACTGTGGGCCAACAAGAATCTACGCAGCCATTTCGCCAATCTCGCGGTGGTGGGTGAGCACCTCTACGGGATTGACGGTAACCAGCAGGACGGCGGGCGCTGTGAACTGCGGTGCCTGCGCCTGGCCGATGGCGAGGTCGTCTGGGCCCGGGAGCGTTTTGGCTTTGCGAACCTGACCTTGGTGGATCAGCGCTTGTTGATCCTCACCGCCCGCGGCGAGTTGGTGGTGGTCCAGCCCGACCCGTCCGGCTACCGCGAAACCGGCCGGATTCAGGTGCTCGGCGGCGAAAGCTGGACGGCGCCGCTGGTCGCCGGCAACCGCGTGTTTGCCCGCAACAAACAAGGGACACTGGTGCGCGTGGATCTGCCCTGAGCGCCGCGGGGAAGTGCGGCGGCGGGAGACCCGCCCCGGGGAAACCACGGTGGCCCCGCGAGTCGTCCGAAGAGCTACTTGGCAAGGCTCGCCAGCAATCGCGCGCCATCGCGGGCGAGCAACGCGGCGGGGTCGAGCGTGAGGCCGACGAAAACACGGCTCCGCAACAGCCCGTCGGGGCCAAGGGTCTGCGGGTGATAATCCTCGTCCTCGAGCAGAAACCAGTCGAAACGGTTTTCGGCGGTTCGCCACACCAGGTATTCGTTGACGCCGCACCGGCGGTACACGTGCAGTTTCTCCTGCAGATCCAGTGAGGCGGAACTGGCGGCGATCTCTGCCACCAGCTCCGGCGCGCCGGTGAGGTAGCCTTTGGCGTTGATGCGCGTGCGTCCCCCACGCTCCGGAGGCAGGCACAAAACCGCGTCCGGCTGAAACGTGTTGTCGGCGTCGAGCAGGAGGGTGGTGTTCGGGTAAAATTTAACCCCAGCCGATCTCGACGCGTAAGTGGCCAACCACAGATGAATCAGCCCGTCAGGTTCAGCGTGCAGATCCGCTCTCACCGGCGATCCCATATACACCTTCCCTTCCACCAGTTCGGCCTTCTTGACTTCCGGCATGGCTTCGTAGCGCCGCAGGAACTCGCCGGACCGCAGGCGCTCCCCGTTCTCCAGCGGAGGCAGGTACGCCGCAGGAGTGGCCGTCAGGGAAGGCGCTTGTTCAACGACTTGCATCGTAGAGAAGCCTTACGCCCGGCGGTTGCACCCGTCAAGCTGCCCCGCCCGACCGATCACCGGTCTCGCCCGCGCCAGGCAGTTCCAGCGTCGCGATTTCCGGCAGGGTGGTCTGGCCGACGATCCCCTGCAGATCGCCGTACATCAACGCCGTGGTTTGCACCACCTGTTCAAGCTGCTTTTCGCGCTTGGCCCACTGCTTGGTCATCGCGCGTTTCTCCGCGTCCAAATCGGCCTTCATGGTCACGAACGCCTCGACGATCGCCTCGATGCGCTGGCGGAAGGCGGTGCTCGAAAGGTAGGAGTAGAGCACCTGCGCTTTCTCCTGTTTGCCGGTCTCGGCGCGACGCGCGCCCGCCACGGCGATGAGGCCCTGACGCAGCGCCGCCGCCAGCCCCGGCGCGCTGGCGAAATCCGTCACCCAAATGCCCTCGACCAGCGCAAAGTTCTTCACCTCCGGGGGCAGGGCCATCGTCAACAGCGCCGCGATCTCGGCGCGGTGTTCGCGCTGGTCCTCGCGCAATTTGGCGAGCCAGCCGCGCTGCCAGTTTCGCGTGCGCTTGGTTTCCCAGATGATCGTGCCGCAATCCTGCCCTGACTCGGTCCGCACCCGCTGCAGCACGTCCGCGCCGCGCACGCCGGTGGAAACGGGGATGATTTCATCCGTGGGGAAGCTCGCCCGGAGTTGTTCCTCGAACTCGAGTTCGAGCGCCTCGCCCTGCGCCTGCTGCGAGCCCTGTTCCGCCTTCTGTTTGAGCGTTGTCTGATCTTGCCGCGGAGACTGGTAACGTGCTTCCTTTCCCCGAGCCGCAATCGCTGTTCCTCGGCGGCCGCCTGCCGCGCCGCCTCACGAATCCGCGCCCGTTCCTCGTCCAGCTTGCGGGCGACCTCCAGTTCAAGGGCCTGCTGCCGCTCCTCGAGGGCGCGTCGTTGCTGGCGCAACTCCAGTTCAACCTTTTGCGCGGCGGCGAGACGCTGGGTCTGGTCGGCCAGCTTCAGGCGCAAATCCTGGAGTTCCACCCCCAGCTTCGATTCCGCCTGCTGGCGCGCCTCGGTGGCGAGTTTGGCCCGTTCCTCGCGCAGCCGCCGCTCGACCTCCTCCGCCAGGGCAAGCCGGCCGGCCTCGAGCGCTTTGCGTTCGGCGGCCAGTTTTTGCTCCCGGGGTTTCTCGGCAAAGGCGCGGTCCTGCTGCTGCCGACGGGCCTCAAGCTCCTGTTCGAGTTGCTGGCGGACCTGATGGGCGACGGCCTCGGTCAGGGGCACCTCGCGCTTGCAGTGCGGACAGATGATGGCGTTCGGGTTCATGGTGGCGGCTGACAAATGGTTGGGGCTTCGTGATCCGCCGCGAGCGTAGGCGTCTTGGCGGGAACCTCAAGGTCAGTCCCCCTGAGCGCCCAGTGAGCCGGCGGCGCGACGGCGCACCTGCCGGGCTAACCTCCAGACCCGGTGGCGGCCCATGGAACGTGACACCAGCCCCACGATTGAGCGTTCCGGCCGGCGGCTTCGTTTTCAACTGGGACCGCATTTCGACGGGCAATTCCCTCCTCCACGGGGACCGCCAAGAGACAAGCGGTGAGGAGCTTGGCGGCGACGTCCCCACCCGACAGCCCGGGTGTCTGCCACCCCTCACGTCTCGGATCACCGGCGGCTGGCCGAGGGTGCCCGGTTGTGAATCCAAACGCGACCCCGGCGTCCGGAGGCGGCAGATGGTTCGGCGGTCTTCTCGAAACCCTTTCCCAGACTTTTCTGCCTCCATCTCTACGAGGCAAGCGCGGCCGGCTCAGACCGTCACCCGCTGCGCGGCGATGAACGCGATGGGCGGCTCGAACCTCCCGCGCGACCTCCAGGCACAACTCAATCGTCTCTCGAATCCGCGATCAGCTTGACGAGAAAGCGCGTCTGGAGTGTGCAGGAGCCTGGCAGTCCAGAACCCCGCCACAAAAGCAGCCTTCTTCTCCCGCTCCACGAGGACACTGGAACGGCGCGTTTAGGGTCTTCCGCCTGGGGACCGTTGGGGAAACATGCCCGGCCCACACGCCGCCGCCGAACGCCTGCCCGGGACCAGTCCAGTTTTTGCTCCCACATTCTTTCCAGTTTTGAAAACCCTGGACCGGGTTCGCCTTGACGCTTGGGGGGGGCGCACCGACACTCGCCGCGCCACTCGGCATTCACATCGGAAACGCAAAAGGACACGAACCATGAGCACCATCTACGACATCAAAGCACGCGAAATTCTTGACTCCCGGGGCAACCCCACCGTCGAAGCCGACGTCATCCTTGACAGCGGCGTCATCGGCCGCGCCGCCGTGCCCAGCGGTGCGAGCACGGGCGAAAATGAAGCCATCGAACTTCGGGACGGCGACAAGAAACGCTTCGGCGGCAAGGGTGTCCAGAAGGCCGTGGCCAACATCACCGGGAAGATCCTTCCGAAGCTCCGCGGCATGGAAGCCCAGGACCAGGTGGCGGTGGACCGGGCGATGCTCGAGCTCGACGGCACGGACACCAAGTCGAAGCTTGGCGCCAACGCCATCCTTGCCGTCTCGCTTGCCACTGCCAAAGCGGCCGCGGAAGAGCTGCAGCAGCCCCTGTTCCGCTACCTCGGCGGCACCAACGCCAAGGTGCTTCCGGTGCCGATGGCCAATGTCATCAACGGTGGTGCGCACTCGACGC